>CBDDKM010000010.1:0-1167746 GCA_965230225.1 Parvicellaceae bacterium | reverse complement strand
ATAGTTTTCAACACTTTCCTGGTTGCTCACAGGTGGAAGTTTGTTTTGCTTTGCAGCCTCATTCGCAATATCAATGCCCGCAATTAATACTTTTTCTCGCAAGTCATGAATTGCAGCATTAAGTAGCCTTTGGCATGCACTGCTAGGGTCTACTTCAAGCAAGCGCTTAACGCGGTTAATTAAGCTTTTAGCCTGCCATTGTGGCCTTATTGCTTGAAGTAAAGCAGGAGCATTGGAAGCTTCGATTATTTCAGTCGCTTCTTGCGGTACTAAATTCTTATCCATAAATTCAACTAACTAATCAGAATAGTAAAGAGGCACTAAGCCTGGTTTGTATTTGTCGTTTACTACAAACGCACAACTCTGCTTTGCTCGGGTGATCGCAACATATATCTTTGGAAGCTCTTTTCCAGCATCTATAAGATCACCTGTGCATAGGTATTTTTGTAGCTTTCCATGAGGGTAGATTAGTATGCGCTCAAATGTCATCCCTTTTGCATCGCCAAAATTTAAAGGGTTGCCGTACTCAATTTTTGTTTTTCGATTATAACGTAGTGGTTGAGGTGAAAACTCATGGACATATCGTTCAACATCTTTTTTTCGGATAGCGAATACCCCATCATGAATTGTAATATGATGGTTCAGTGATTCAGTGCGAGGATGCTCTGGGAACAGATTGTCGGCTAAGTCGCAAATTGCTTTGGTGCAACGATAGCTATGGGCTTGAATTGCAATCTTACAGAGGCCTGAGTTTTCCCATTCCTCAAATTTTTTAATGATTCTCGACCTGTTGTAAGTGCTGTTTTTTGGCGAATCGTTCGTTGAGAAGGTAGCTTGACGACTATCACCGACCATTAAGATATCTGTATTAGATTTCAGCAAGTTCTCAATTAGCTCCAGATCATACCCTGCTAAATCTTGACATTCATCAATGTAAAGATAGTCAAATATTTTCTCAAACCTACTTAAGGGCAGCCCGTTTGTTTGCTGTATGAGTTCGCAAGCAAATTTAGATACTTTATCGAGATACAGCATTCCTGGCTTGCAAAAGTAATGTTGGGCAATGTCACTTGATCTTGACCATTGAGCTGAACGGCCTCTGATAAATGCTATTTGCTTTATCTTTGGGCCATCGCTATACAATAGGTTTTGGTATGGTCTAATGAAGTGTCGAAGCAGAAAAGTGTACCAAGTGCTAATATGCACGTGTGAAGGTATGTGGGTAAAATTGCTATAGCCTTTTCTTAGCAGTTCCTCTTTCCCGTTGATTGTATAAGTGATAATCGCTGATTTTTTATCAGAATTACTAAACGCTTCATTGATTATTAATGAAGTTTTACCTGACCCGGCAGATGCAATAGTTATTGTATTATTATATTGCATCTAGAATGTAGCGCGGTGCAATAAAAGGTTTATCGCTATCGAAAATCTTTAACGCGACTTCTGTCTTATTGGATATCATATAATCTAAAAGCGAATCATCATCTTGATATTCGGTTCCAAGTAGTTTGTTCAATCCGCTGAGACCGTTGGCTTTCAGCAATTGAGGTTCTAGCGTTTGGTGATCCTCGTCATTGCTGTAGCAAATATTGATATTCTGTGTGTCTGTATAGTCTTCATATTTCTTTTGTATCGCTTCAATATTGCCATCATTGTCAGTAATAACTGTAGTCTCTAGCTCTAGTGACTTGGCAATATCTAAGAAGCGTTTGAAAGCAAGGGAATTAACAGAGATGACCTAGTGATCCATTCTAAGATTAAACTCAAGAATCAAGGTATTTAAGTCGTTTTTGTCAAGTTGATCAAATATGAGTTGAGAAGAATTGTTGTTTACCTTTTGAGCATCCGTTTGTCCAGAAAAGTATACGCTATATTCAGGTGTATTTGGATCAATATAGATCATACTACTGTTTTCCTCAATCTCAACAATCGCTAAAAAACCTTCTTTTGGATCAACAGAAAGTTCAAAGTTTCCTGCACTATCGATTTCTACTTTAGCCAGACTCTTGGTGTTGTAGCTTATATAGTCTTCATAAGTTAAAAGAGAAACATATTTACCTGCAAATGATGGTGCTTTTCCAACTATTTTGGATTGTGCAAAACCGCAAAAAGAAGCGAATACGAATAGTGCTATAATGAATACTCTGATCATAATGGTTCAAATTTTAGTTGAGTTGTAGGTAACTAATGTAAGTTGGCTAGATGTCCAGCTTAATTGCATCTGGCAAAAACTGGTCCACTTCTCCATTATGTCTGATTATATCCCGTACGATGGTGGATGAGATAGCACTGTGTTCCGGATCTGTAAGTAAGAAAATAGTTTCCACTCCAGCGATCAGTTTTTTATTCATTTGTGCGATTCCAAATTCGAAATCAAAATCTGAATAAGAGCGCAGGCCCCTCAAAATAAAACCGGCATTTTGTTCCTTGCAAAAATTAACGGTTAAGCCACTGTACGTAGTAACCTCTACATTGGATACATCTTCGAAGGTTTTTTTTATCCATTCCTTCCTTTGTTCAAGGTCAAACATGTACTTTTTGCTAGAGTTTACACCAATGGCAATGATGATTTTGTCAAAAAGAGGAACTGCTCTTCTAACAACCGATTCATGTCCTTTTGTAATAGGGTCGAAAGATCCAGGGAAAACTGCTATTCTTTGCATGGTTTTAATTTGTAAGGTTGAAGTTACCTAAAAAACTAACTAGATCAAGGTTTTTCAAAGAATGAAAAGTTAACTCTGCTGTAAGTTCGCTTTTCAATAAAATGATCACAATTGCTTAGGTCTGTTTCTTGCCCATGTTCAACCACAAGAATACCACCGGACTCTAATAGGTTTGAGTTCAAAACTAAGCCAGGGATCTTTTCTATTCCTTTTAATGCGTAAGGAGGGTCCGCAAAAACGATATCGTAATTTCCTGTAGGTGCAGAAAGAAATTTAAATACATTGTTTTTATAAGCTCTGATTGGTAAATCCAACTCATTTGCCATTTGATTGATGTATTTCACACTTTGAAAAGCGATGTCAATTGAGGTAACAGAACTTGCTCCTCTACTGGCAAATTCTATGGAGATATTACCAGTGCCGGCAAACAAATCAAGAACTTTGATTTCATCAATATCTATTCTATTTTCCAGAATATTAAATAAACTCTCCTTGGCAAAATCGGTTGTAGGTCTGGCTTTGATTGATTTGGGAGCGTTGAATCTTCTCCCTTGATATTTTCCTCTGATTATTCTCATGCAAGAGCTGAATAAATCTTTTCAGTTTCACTTAGGTCAACTTCTGAGGCAGGAAGGTTTGAATGACTTTCCACCTTTGGGAAGTATTCGTTTAGCATTTTCTTAAAATTTGAAGTGCAATTGGCATACACAGTCAAATTAGAAGTATCAATTTGAGTTTGGTTTAGCGTAAGCATTACATAGTATAATGCGTCATTCTCTTCCTTACAATCATAATAATTGGCAAGTTTTAATTGATCTTCTTCGAATAGAAAAATAGAGCAACCTTCTTTAAACTGGCGTACAAAAATGGAATTGTTACTTAAAACTTCATTAACTCCAGAGAAAAGAGAGGAGATTAAATGTTTAAAGTTGGCACCTGGCCAATAGCTAACAATTTCATTTTTTATTTTGTCTTCCAGGTGCCAAATAACTTTTAGTCCAAATCGATCATTTCCTGTTACTCTGGTTTCTCCGGTATTACTCACTTCTATTGAAAACTTGAGGTAGTCTTCCAAATGAGATTCATTAAATATGGCATTGGGAATTAAAGTAAAGCTGGAGTTGCACATAACAACTTTGACCTCTGAAAAAGAGTGTTCAATTATGGAAGACTTGCTGAGTAGGTTAATTTCCTCGTACGCTTCAATGACTTTAGTGGTTGGGTTAATTACAGTAGCATACATCATCTCATCAAAGATGCAAAGGGTTAAATTAAACCCATTTTTGTCTTTGTCAATAAAGTTTTTTGATGTCTGCATGGCAAAAAAAATCCCTTCTTATTGTTAAGAAGGGAAAGTTATAAAAATTATGTGATAATCTTTTTATTCGTTCCAGTTTCCAGAGGTTTTAGATTCTTTCATGGAACCAACGATTAATGTGTCTTTCGAGTTAAATGGATCGAATGGGGCAGGGTCTCTAATTTCAAATACCCAGTTTCCATTATCCAAAGTATCTACCTTCATGCTGAACTCAACATTGTCGCTCATAGGTACATATTTCATTTGATCTGCATCAAATACAAAAGCTCTCTCTTTGTTTATTGCATCAGGACCTGTAAATAACTCTTCCATTACCGGGTAATATGAAGTGTCCTTGTCCAAAATACCAATTTTGATACACTCTTCTTCATCGTAGTCGTTTAGCTTTTTCTCATCTCTAATTACATCGTAACCAAGAAGAGCAATGTGCTCTGGGTTAGTGATTCTTCCATCTGGTACTTCACTGTATCCTTGCGACCAAACATCCTGAATATAAGGAAGTGAATCGTGCTTGATGTATTGAGTCAACTCAGAGAAGCTCTTTGCATAAACTCCATATTTCTTTTTGTAAGAAAGCTGGATATCTCTAAGGTCAGATAATCCTTGTTTAACAAGTAGGTCAGTTTCTACTTTTTGATCTCTTAAATCAACAGTTTCTTTTACCGAATCAAAAGTAGTTACTGCTAAAACTACTGTAATTACTAATAACAGTACCGAAAGAATGAAGTGAACCATTCTATTGATAATATCTAGCATGTACAGAAGCGTAATAACTCCCATCCCTAAAATGGCAACTCCTCCATATAAAAATCGAGACGTTTGTTTGATATCAGTTACTTCGTCCGGTTTTACTCCAATCGTTACCAATATTGCACCAAATGCAATGATTGCGAGGGGGAAAAGAAATTTCTTAGAAAAAACTCCCAATTGTTCTAACATCTTATTGCTTCTTTAGAATTTTTAATACTCAGGTTACAAAGCTAATATTTTTTTCAAAAGACAAACCATGGTGTACTTATATTCTATTTTGCGGTTAATATTTTACAGGTAAGGTAGTTGATCTCACCAGAATATTGCTAACAGTACTTAATTGTTACTTTTACGTTACTTTATTAGTGCTATCAGAAATTTCGAGGAAATATTAATACAGGAGTTAGGACATCAACCCACTAACGATCAGTTTAAAGCGATCCGAAAGTTGGCTAGGTTTGTGGGGAATCCTAATAGTCAGGAAGGTTTTATTCTAAAAGGTTATGCAGGAACCGGAAAGACCAGTGTGATCGGTGCCATGGTAAAAGCATTGGTGAAAGTTCGAATGAAATCTGTTTTGCTTGCTCCAACCGGAAGAGCTGCTAAAGTATTGTCTCAGTATAGTTCTAAACCAGCTCTTACCATTCATAAGAAGATTTATTTCCAAAAGGACCAAAGTGGGCAAATTGGGTTTGTACTTGGTAAAAATTTGCATACCAACACCATTTTTATTGTGGATGAAGCATCTATGATTAGCAGCGATAGTGGAATGGGGAAGAGTTCTCTTGAGCAAAGAAATTTATTGGAAGACCTTCTCCAGTATGTTTATACCGGCGAGAATTGTAAACTGATTTTTGTTGGAGATCATGCTCAGCTACCTCCAGTTGGGCTAGTCACCAGTCCGGCATTAAATCCTGAATATTTGGAGAGGGAATTTTACATGCCTTTTGAGATGTACGAATTAAAAGAAGTTGTTCGGCAGAGTATCGAGTCAGGTATATTGGAAAACGCAACGGAAATCCGAAGGCAAGTTGAAGTGGCCAAAGAATTTCAGTTGAGCATTAAAACTGATTTTCCAGATACCTACAGAATATCAGGAATGGAATTGCAGGATGAGCTAGAACAAAATATTTCTCAGTATGGTATTGATCAGTGCATGGTGGTTTGTAGGTCCAACAAAAGAGCTAACTTGTTTAATCAACAAATCAGAAATAGAATTCTTTGGTTTGAGGATGAGTTAGCAGCTGGAGATTTATTGATGGTGGTTAAAAACAATTACCATTGGTTAGATGAAAAATCGAACATGGGGTTTATTGCTAATGGTGATATTGTTGAACTTTTAAAGGTAAACCGTTACGAAGAGCTTTACGGGTTCCGATTCGCCGATGCCGTGGTAAGATTTGTGGATTCTCCTATTGAGCAGGAGTTTGAATGTAAAATCATGCTGGAGTCCATTATGACCGAAGGCCCTAGCCTAACCAGAGATCGACTCAAGGAACTTTTTTATGCCATAGAAGGTGATTTTATGGATGTGTCCGGAAGAAGAAAGAGAATTGAGTTGATCATGAAAACCCCACATTTCAATGCTTTACAAGTTAAGTTTGCCTACGCAGTTACCTGTCATAAGGCACAAGGAGGACAGTGGCCGGTAGTATTTATCGATCAGGGGTACCTAACAGAAGATATGTTGGATAAGGAGTATATGAGGTGGTTGTACACTGCCATTACCAGGGCAACAGAGAAGCTGTATTTTGTTAACTTCAGTGATGTTTTCTTTCAGGAAAGTGAAGAATCGTTTTGGTAGGAGTTAATATTCTGCTAAAGAAAGTACTTAAAGAATATAATTTCGTGATTGGTCGAAATCTTGAAAGTATTGCCATGTTTTTTTATATATTGCGACATAATAGCTTTGTGGAAGGGGCTGTTGTTTCTGGTGTAATAGAATATTAATTGGTGAAAATGTCCAATTGTAAAATATTCTAACTGTAAACAAGGTTAGTATTCCGATAATCGTGAAATTAAATATGGCAACAACTGTAAATAAAGAAACTAAAACAGAAGTGAAAGTAGCTAAAGATATAATGCTTGAGGCGTACAGAAATATGTGTACAGCCATGGCGCTTACTGCAATTTATGAGAAGAATCACGCAGTTACGTCTAAATATGTGCATGCTACATCTAGAGGGCATGAGGCGGTTCAGATTGCTTTAGGATTACAGTTAAAAGCGCACGATTATGTAGCTCCATATTATAGGGATGATTCCATTTTACTATCCATAGGGATGACTCCATTCGAGTTAATGCTACAAGTATTAGCTAAGAAGAATGATCCATTTTCTGGAGGTCGTACTTATTACTCTCACCCTAGTTTAAACAGGGATGATATGCCAAAAATTCCACATCAGTCTTCGGCCACAGGAATGCAGGCTATCCCAACCACAGGGCTGGCTATGGGAATACAGTACAAGGAAAAAACCGGAATGGTTACCTACAATAACGATGATGAAAAACCAGTAGTAGTTTGTTCACTTGGTGATGCATCATGTACGGAGGGAGAAGTTTCGGAAGCATTTCAAATGGCTGCATTGAAGCAAATGCCAATTATCTTTTTTGTTCAGGATAATGAGTGGGATATTTCTGCAAGTGCAGATGAAATTAGAGCTCAGGATATCGCAGAGTATGCAAAAGGATTTAAGGGAATTGAGGTAAGAAGTTTTGATGGGGCAAATTTTGCAGAGAGTTATACTATTCTGGAAGAGGTGATTGCTACTGTCAGAAAAGAGAGAAGACCTTTTATTATTCATGCTAAAGTACCATTATTGAATCACCATACTTCTGGTGTTAGAATGGAGTGGTACAGGGATGATTTGGAAGAGGCCAAAGCCAGAGATCCATTTCCGGTATTGAATAAACAATTGAGAGATAAGCGTGTTACGCAGAAGGCTCTTGATCAAATAAAAGCTGAGGCAGAAGCGCTAGTGGAGGAAGATTATGCAAGAGCAATTCTGGAAGAAGATCCTTCTCCGGAGGAAGTAACGAAACACATTTTTGCACCTACTCCGATAACAGAAGAAAAAGGAGAAAGAGAGCCTGCTGGAAAAGAACCTACGGTAATGGTAGATTCTGCTTTGTTTGCCATTAGAGAATTAATGACGGAGCACCCTGAGTGTTTGTTATATGGACAAGATGTTGGAAGTAGACTAGGAGGAGTATTTAGAGAAGCGGCAACATTGGCTCAAACTTTTGGAGACGATCGTGTATTTAATACTCCAATTCAGGAAGCATTCATTATTGGAAGTACCATGGGGATGTCTGTTGCCGGGTTAAAACCAATCGTGGAGGTACAGTTCGCAGATTATATTTGGCCGGGACTAAACCAATTGTTTACTGAATTGAGTAGATCGTATTATTTATCTAACGGTAAGTGGCCTGCAAGCATGATTCTTAGAGTTCCTATTGGAGCTTATGGAGCAGGTGGACCATACCACTCTTCAAGTGTTGAGTCGGTAGTAACCAATATTAGAGGGGTTAAAGTAGCTTATCCTTCTACAGGAGCAGATTTGAAAGGGTTGATGAAATCAGCTTACTATGATCCAAATCCGGTTGTGATTTTTGAGCACAAAGGATTGTACTGGAGTAAAATTAAGGGAACAGAGAAAGCAAAGACTATTGAGCCGGATAGCGATTACGTCATTCCATTTGGTAAAGCCAGAACAGTTCTCGATTGTGATCACGATAAAATAAACTCAGAAGGAACGGTTGCTGTTATTACCTACGGGCGTGGTGTGTATTGGACACTTGAGGCCGAAAAGCAATTTCCTGGACAAGTGGAAGTGATCGACCTAAGAACCTTAAATCCTCTTGATGAGGAAGCCATGTATGCAGCTGCTCGCAAGCATGGAAAGGTAATGATCGTAACGGAAGAGTCGGTAGAATGTAGTTTCTCACTTGGTTTGATGGCTAGAATTCAGAAAAATTGTTTCGAATATCTTGATGCTCCGGTAGAGATTGTAGGTTCAATTGATACTCCGGCTATTCCATTAAATGCATTGTTAGAGTTTACCTTATTGCCTAATGGAGAAAAGGTAGCTGATGCAATTGGTCGACTATTAAGGTATTAATCAGGACGAATGTCTTGAAATAAGTGACGAAACTGCTTGTTAGTTCCAATAATTTAGTGGAGATTTGCACCGTTAACCAAATCTCAAAAATTATCATGAAGAAATTATTTATCATTCCTGCGGCTGCTTTATTGATGGTGGCATGTGGAGAAGACAAGAAAGAGCCAGAAACAGAATTAGAAGCAACTGAACAACAAGCTCAGGAAGCTGCTGAAGAAGGAGTGTTCACACCACTTGGTTTCAACGATGGTATTATGGCGAACATCACTCTATTGGATGTTAAGATGTTGGAACTAGAAGATATGGACTATGCAGATACTACTGAAGAAGCTATTATTGCTACTGCAGATGCTTCAATTGCTGAAGCTGATAAAGTAATCGAAGCATTAGGTAAATTCGATATCATTGGTACTAAAGGACAAGATTTTATGGATGTAGCTATGGGGTTCTCTAAAGCATTTAGAGATGTAGCACAAGGATACAAAGATCTTGCAGATGTATTTGCTACTCCAGATGACGAGTGGACTGACGAGCACTGGGATAGATACGATACATTCAGCATGGAAGCTGAAGAAGTATTTGCTCAATTTGATTCTGATTTCATCGATATGCAATTAGAGTACTTTGACTTAAACGGTTTAACTGCTGGTGAAACTGTTGACGTTGAAGCTATCTACGACGAGCAAAAAGAGCACGACGCAGCAAATTAAAATTGATTGAATTAAATAGAGAGCCGTTCGTTTTACGAATGGCTTTTTTTATGTCCAAACTTTTGATCCTTCAGAGCAATTTTGGCAAATGTCAATTTCATTTCTACCCTTTAGTAAAGCTCCTCTAAATTGATTGTAGGAAGGGCTTTTCCATATCTCGATGAACTTACTGTTGTCCAAATTACCGAGTTGATGTGTAGCATCCTTATCAAAACAACATGGAACCACATTCCCATCCCAGGTAATTACACTTCCGCTCCACATTCTCCAGCAATGATTTCTGGTTTTGTTCTTAAGTACATATTCACCATTTTTTGTCTTTTTATACCTGGAGTAGTTCTCATCCGAAGGAATCAAGGGACTACCATTTTTGAAGTCATAAATTTGAGCGGTTTTAAAGCGAATTTCATCTACACCAATCGATTCCGATAGTTCTTTGGCTTCTTTTATCTGATGCTCGTTAGGTTTAACCACCAAAAACTGAAAGATGATATGTGGTTTTTGAGAACCTAGATTCTTTTTCCATTTTACCAGATTTTTAGTCCCTTCTATTACTTTTTCAAGGTCACCTTCTATACGGTATTGCTCGTACACTTCCTGAGTAGTTCCGTCCAGCGAAATAATGAGACGATCCAATCCAGATTCTATGGTTTTTTTGCATCGCTCGTCATCCAGAAAATGCCCGTTGGTGGAGGTGGCTGAATATATGCCAAGCGAGGAAGCTTTTCGTATTAATTTAAATAGGTTAGGGTGTATATATGGCTCGCCTTGAAAGTAAAAGTTGATATAAGAAAGAGTAGGGGATAATTCTTCTAAAATTTGCTCGTTTAATTCTGTAGTTAGATTACCGGTGTTACGAGTAAACTTTCTAAGCCCACTAGGGCATTCGGGGCACCTCAAGTTACATGCGGTGGTGGGCTCTATGGATAATGAAAACGGTTTTCCCCATAACACAGGTTTTCCAATAACTCTCGAAATCCAGAAACTGGAATAGAGTTTAGAGGCATTAACTACCTTCTTGAAGGTTAGTTTTTTCAGAATTGCGTTATGATCGTTTTTGTTTCCAGACACCATAGCAAATGTATTGAAAGTAATGATCAAAACTGACATGTTATTGTAAGAGGATTTACGCATTATTGCTAAAAGGATTAAGTAGTCTTTTATTTTGTGTTTTGTAAGTAGTTGTATAACAGGGAAATATAATTGCGTGTTCTGGCATAATTCATGCTGCTTTTTTAGCCCAATAAAACTTTCTGGAATTCAATAAAAAAGAGTAATTTTGCGCTCCCTTTGTTTACGAAAACAAGGATATAAACTATGTGGCAAAAACTAGCGAACATCATTCTTAGAAATCGACTGGCTATCCTGATTGGAATTCTGTGTCTAACTGTGGTGATGGGATTTTTTGCCAGAAAGGTAGAGCTGAAGTACGAATTTGGAGGTTTGCTACCTAAGAACGATCCAGTTGATATCGTATACAAAAACTTCAGAAGTGAGTATGGACAGGATGGATTGGTGATCGTTATTGCCAGCAATTCGGAGGATATTTACGAGCTGGAGAATTTCCAAAAATGGTATGAGTTAGGGGAGAAGATTAAGGAGGTTAAAGTTCCCGTTGTTGGAGGTGAACCAGGAGATTCAGTTCCGGCAATTGATTCTGTGTTTTCAGAAGCTCATTTGTACAACCTTATTAAGAATAAAGAGGAGAAGAAGTTTGAACTGTATCCGGTAATTGATGGAATGCCGGAGTCTCAAGAGCAGGTGGATAGTGCCAGAAACCTTATTCATAGTTTACCATTTTACAGTGACTTGGTTTATAAGCCAGAAGGAAACCTTCATATGATGATGGTTTTTGTTAATGAAAATGTATTTAACTCTAAGAGCAGAGGTACTCTGGTAGATGATGTTAAAAGCATTGGTGATGAGTATAACACCTATTTTGGTGAGCTAAAATATTCTGGGCTGCCTTATATTCGATCGGTAACCATGAACAAGGTGAAGGGAGAACTTTCTCTGTTTGTATTCCTTGCCTTGGCTGTAACAGGACTGTTGCTCTTCTTGTTTTTCCGTTCTCTTAAAGTAGTTTGGGTATCGCTAATTGTGGTTGCTATTGGGGTAATTTGGTCGGTAGGTTCGATTGCTTTGATAGGTTATAAGATTTCCATCTTAATGGGGCTAATACCTCCATTGATGATTGTAATTGGGATACCAAACTGTATCTACCTGATCAATAAGTATCAGCAGGAGTATAAACAACACGGAAATAAAGCTAAAGGACTAACCAGAGTTATTAGAAAAGTAGGGAATGCTACTTTCCTTACCAATGCTACTACAGCTATGGGGTTCGGAACATTTGTGTTTACCCATAGTGATTTAATGAGGGAATTTGGTGTAATTGCATCCATTAACATTTTGGCGATGTTCTTCCTTTCGATTCTTGTGGTGCCAACAGTATATAGTTACCTATCTGGGCCTAAAGAAAAACACATGAAACACCTCGATAGAAAGTGGTTGTATTATGTGGTGGATAAACTAGTTATTTGGACTACCAGATACCGTAAATTGGTATACATTGCAACTGTTGGATTATTGATTGTTGGTGGATTAGGGATGGCACTAATGAAAACTTCAGGAAACATTGTTGATGACCTTCCTAAAAATGATCAGGTAGTAAAAGATCTTAAGTTTTTCGAAAGTGAATTGGGAGGAGTAATGCCTTTTGAAATTCTTGTAAGTTCTCAGGACACCATTTACAAACGGTATCACAATATCAAAAAGATTGACAGCATTCAAACCGCATTAAGAGAAGAAGAAGTTCTTTCAAGGTCCATGTCAATGGTGGATGCTATAAAATATGTTACTCAAGCCTATGCTAACGGAACTCCGGAGAGTTATGAGCTAAGAGACGAAATGGGCTTAGTGAGAATTCTAAAGTCCAAATATTTTGAGAATACATTTGACCTGGCAGATTCTGTAGACGGATCATCATTCATCTCTGGATTTATGGATTCTTCGCATACAGAGACAAGAATTACTGTTCAAATTGCAGACATTGGAACTGATTCGATGGAAGCAGTTGTAAATAGAGTTCGAACCAGAATAGAAGGAATTATCAATGCTGAAATCAATCTGGTAGACTCTGCATTTGCTCAAGAAGATGTTGCAGCAAGAGATACCATTTTGTGGACCTTGTATAATGATTATTCTTGGGTGAAAACCGAGGCAGAAAACTATGTTATTGGGGATGATGAAGACCTCAGTTTTGAGTTTTTAGATGACGAAAAACTAATTTTACAATACCACGATCAAGAGGGGTTTGAAGAAGAATTGAAGAGAATCGTAGAAGAATCAAAACTAGAAGTTAATATAACTGGAGCTGGTGTTATATACACCGAAGGAACAACTTATCTGGTTAAAAACCTTTTCATTAGTTTGATGTTGGCGGTGATGGTAATTGCATTGTTAATGTCCTTTTTATTCCGCTCCTGGAGAATGGTGCTGGTGTCTTTGATACCTAACCTGATTCCACTTATTTTCACTTCTGCAATTATGGGGTTTGTTGGTATTCCAATTAAGCCATCTACCATTCTTGTGTTTAGTATAGCATTTGGAATATCGGTGGATGATACCATTCACTTTTTAGCAAAGTACCGTCAGGAGTTAAAAGCGAACAGCTGGGATATTAGAGGATCTGTAATTAAAGCGTTAAGAGAAACAGGGGTAAGTATGATCTATACTTCCATCATCTTGTTCTTTGGTTTTTCCATTTTTATCGCGTCTAAATTTGGAGGTACTCAAGCCTTAGGAATATTGGTATCAATGACCCTGTTTATTGCTATGTTGGCAAACCTGGTATTATTACCATCACTTCTATTGTCGCTGGAGAAGCGTCTTACAACAAAAGCATTTAAAGATCCATTAATTGAGATCGTAGACGAAGAGGAAGATTTGGAGCTGGAAGAGTTGGAAGTAAAAGTAGATTAAGAACCAACCCAAAAATAAACCCATTATGAAAGGAATTATTTTAGCAGGAGGCTCAGGAACAAGATTACATCCCCTTACCCTTGCAGTTAGTAAACAGTTAATGCCTGTTTACAACAAGCCAATGATTTATTACCCGCTTTCAACTTTAATGATTGCCGGAATAAAAGATATTTTAATAATTACGACTCCACACGACAATGCAGCATTTAAAAAATTGCTGGGAGATGGAAGTCAGTTAGGGTGTAATTTTCAATATGCCATTCAAGAAGTTCCAAACGGATTGGCACAAGCATTTGTTATTGGGAAAGAATTTATTGGAGACGATAAAGTTGCATTGATTCTAGGGGATAATATTTTCTTCGGAACCGGAATGGGAAGTATGCTAAGAAACAGTGTAAATGTTGATGGAGGTTTAGTGTTTGCTTATCATGTTTCGGACCCTGAAAGATATGGAGTAGTAGATTTTGATGAGGATAATAGGGTGCTTTCCATTGAGGAAAAGCCAGAATCTCCTAAGTCAAATTATGCAGTACCAGGGTTGTATTTTTACGATAATGATGTAATAGAAGTTGCAGAAAACCTTGAGCCTAGTGCAAGAGGTGAGTATGAAATTACTGATGTAAATAAGGAATACCTTAGAAGAGGAAATTTAAAGGTTCAGAAATTAGAACGTGGGACAGCGTGGCTAGATACTGGTACATTTACTTCTTTAATGCAAGCAAGTGCTTACGTTCAAACCATAGAAGAAAGACAAGGTATGGGAGTGGGATGTATCGAGGCTGTAGCTCATTCCAGAGGCTTTATTGATGATGAACAACTTAAAAAAATTGCTGAGCCCCTTGTTAAAAGTGGGTATGGTAATTACCTAATGAGTATTCTTAGTGAAAAGAAAGGGAAATGAGACAAATTTCGGAGTATCAGGAAATCATTTTTAAGGAAATAGAGAAGTTTCAAAACGAAAATAGTTCGTTAGCTCTATACGATCCTGTAAACTATATTTTGGATATTGGAGGTAAGAGATTACGTCCAGTATTAACTCTAATGGCTGCAGATCTTTTTGGTGGAGAGCTGGAAGAGACTTATAAGCCTGCATTGGGGATAGAAGTATTTCACAACTTTACTCTATTGCACGATGATATAATGGATGATGCTCCATTGAGAAGAGGAGAGGCAACTGTTCATGAAAAGTGGGATACCAATGCAGCAATTTTATCAGGAGATGTAATGTTTGTTCAGGCATTTACATTGGTTACTTCTTGTAAAGAAAAATTCTTGCGTGATGTGCTGGACTTATTCAATGTTACTGCCATTGAAGTTTGTGAAGGTCAACACCTGGATATGGAGTTTGAAACCAGAAATGATGTAACCATTGAGGAATACATCGAAATGATTAAACTAAAAACATCTGTTTTAGTTGGATGCGCTTTAAAGTTGGGAGCTATTTTAGCAGGAGCTTCTAAACAAGACTCAGAAGCCATTTATAACTTTGGTGTGAACCTTGGGATAGCTTTTCAAATTAAAGACGATATTCTGGATGTATTTGGAGATGCTGCCTTGTTTGGAAAACAAGTAGGAGGGGATATTCTAGCAAACAAAAAGACATACCTATTGTTAAAAGCAATTGAAGATGCTAACGAAAGCCAAAATGCTGAGTTAAATCATTGGTTGCAAAATGGGGCTGAGGCTGGAACCGAAAAGGTAAAAGCCGTTACAGCTATTTACGAAGATTTGGCAATAGATGTTAAAGCTGATGAAGTAATTCAGGAGTACTATCAGAAGTCTCTTGAGGCGTTGGATTCAATTAGCTTTGATGACTCTAAAAAGAAATATTTAGCAGGATTTGCAGAAAACCTGATGAATAGAAAATCTTAAGGTTTACTTTAGTACAATTACCAGATATTTGGAGATACTCCAAAAATCATTTGAATTAACAATTTTCAAGATCTTACCTTCCACGTGATAGGAAGATTTTGGATGCGATGTGATGAAATCAAGCTTCTTGGTTTCCTCTGGGATGTTGATTTTCTTTAGCTTATTTCTACTGCCTTTGGTAAAGTAAGAAATATTGAATTCACCACTGAGTTCATTGTTTTTTCCCAAACCTATAATTCCACCTTCCGAAGAAACAATGCCTTTCTTTACCAATTCTTTTTTAGTTCCCATTACATACCAAACGGTATTGTTGTATTTTTTGGATTCCTCTAAAGATTTTTCCGCTTTACTAAGGTTGTTTTTGGTTTTTTCAAGGTCCAGTTTAGTGATGTCAAGTTCCGTAAGCGTTTCATCGAAAATGACAAAAAGATCATCAAATGCTACATCTACTGCCTCTAATTGAGATTGTAAATCTTTTATTTGAAAGTTTTTTCGGTCAATGTTCTTAGTGATGTTTTCCATGAAGATATCAAAGTCCTTCAAGTTGACTTCAGACATGGCAATTTTCTCTTTAAAAATAGCGATGTTCTCTTCGCTGGAAGTAATTAGTTCACCAATTGCTTTAATGTCTTTATTGATTTGAGAATCGGGTTGATCCA
The DNA here is from genome assembly GCA_965230225.1 of Parvicellaceae bacterium. GTDB lineage: Bacteria > Bacteroidota > Bacteroidia > Flavobacteriales_D > Parvicellaceae > CALSMU01. The sequence continues at coordinate 1,151,669 of CBDDKM010000010.1, read as the reverse complement.
AAGAACCGGGGTCATCTTTTAATTTTAGTATAATCCCCTTTTGTTTATACGTTATTTGATCCAGGTCATCGTGTAGTTGATTGGAAATAGCTACATAGTAATTCAGGGCGGAATCTTGTCTTTCCTTGTTGGATTTAATTGCCTCAATCTTGTTGTTTAATTCTTCTATTTTCTTCTCTTCCTCACTTTGCGAGCACGAGAATAGAAACAGTGTAGCTATGACAATGAAGAGGTGTTTCATAAATGGTTTAATGGTCAGGGTGGTATATGATTATACCCTTTCTTAAGAATTTAGTTTCTCAAAATTGACTAAATACCCAAAATGCAATGTTAACGATTAAAAATGTTTTTCAATGCTTCTAAATTATTAGGAAATTGAAAAGCAAAAGGTATATTTTCCGTTTTATTGGAGGAAACTTGACTTCCTTCCAGAACCATTAAGCTCATTTCTCCATACAGTGTTTTAATAGCAAATGAAGGAACCCTTTTTAATCGAATTTTTTTGTTCATTGCTGAAGCGATGTTTCGAATCAATTCTGCATTAGTGATTTGTTCGGGAGCAACCGCATTATACACTCCTTTCATAGTGGTGTTTTGCAAGGCTTCCATGTAGAGTCCAACCATGTCGTCAATATGAATCCACGGAACGGCTTGCTTTCCTGTCCCTAATGGAGCTCCTAATCCAATGTTAATGGAAGATGCAATTTTGGGTAATCCTCCTTCGTAGGGGGCCAATACCATCCCGGTTCTAAGTTTAACTACTCTACAATAGTGTTGAAATAGGTCGGCAGAGTTTTCCCATTGAATGCAACATTTTGCTATAAAATCATCATGTGAAGCATCTTCCTCGGTAAAAACTTTATCGATGGTTTGGGCGCCGTAGTACCCAACTCCTGAAGCAGAAATGAATGCCTCAATAGGGAGGTTAAGGGCAGTGATTTTTTGATGTAATAATCGGGTAGTATGAACTCTACTTTTAACCAAAAAACGTTTTCGTTTCATAGTCCAGGATCGATCTGCAATTCCAGCTCCTGCCAGATGCACAACATGGGTAACATCCTCAAAGCATTTCGTGTCAATTCGTCCGGATTCCCAATTCCATTCGTAGGTTTTTACTCCGGCAGCAGAGTTTCTAGAACGGGTTAAGTGTACTACCGGAACGTCTTTTTCCAATAGTTTTTTTGTTAATTGTTTTCCTATTAATCCGGACCCGCCGGTAATCAATACTTTCATTTTATCCCGTACCTTTATTTAACTTTACAAAGTTAGCTGGAATTTACGAATTTATGCCGTTAGATATTATAGAATACCGAGGAATATCTCTTGACCAAAGTTGGGTTTTACCTGCAATGGTGGTACAACTCAATAAGGATTTGGAGATGAGTGGAATGGATAAAACTTTTGAAGAAAGTGATGATTTAGAAGTGTTTTGGCAGGAGCTGTTAACATGGGTAGAACAGGTGTTGGAGCAACAAGAAGATCAACTAATGAATTTCCTGTACAGGGTAGATGTTAGCCAGCAGAAAATATATAGCAATGATGGAAAGCCACAATGGAATTTGGCAAAATTGATTTTGGAAAGGGAGTTTCAGAAAGTGGTTTTGCGAAACGAATTTAAAAGCTAATATTTTTTCTTGTTCCAGTAGTCTGGTGAGAAATCTGTTTTCTTTTGATTCCAGTATTTAGCATTAACCTTTTTACCATCTTTCGTTCTGAGTTTTCTCTCGTAAACAGCAATAACAGGATTGAATATCAAGTCAGTTACTCCGATAGTATATAGAGTTGGATCCTCTTCGTTTTTCTTTTTCTCCTCCGAAACAATGACTTCTTGCCCATTGAACTCCAGTAACTCTTTTAGGAAGTTCATTCTTTCGGCAGATATTTTGGATTCAATGATTCGGCACATTACATCTTCCAATACTTTTTCTGTATGTTTTCCTGAATTTATGGCCATGCGCTAAATAATTTTTGACTGATGGAATCGATGTAATCGTAAAAATCGCCATAAAATCCAATAAATAGAATACCTATAACACAGATGGTCATGGCAATTTTATCGTAAAAGGAACTCTTTATTTTGGCAATCGGGTTTTCATTTTTGTTAATGAACATGGCTTTTACCACTAGTAAGTAGTAATATAAAGAGATGGTTGCGTTTAATACGGCAATAAGCACTAGCCAATAATATCCTTCGCTTGCTGCGGAAGTAAATAAAAAGAACTTACCAAAGAATCCTGCTACTGGAGGTATCCCTGCTAAAGAGAAAAGAGCTAGAGTCATTACCAAACTAAGTTTTGGGTTAGTGAGGTAAAGGCCATTGTAATCGTCCATGTTTTCTTTTCCTGTTGCATTGGAGATAACAGAAATAACACCAAAAGCAGCCAAATTAGAGAATATGTAGATTAATGTGAAGTAGATAACCGAAGTGGATCCGTAAGAGCTTCCACTAATAATACCTAGCAATATAAATCCTGCCTGAGCTATGGAAGAAAAGGCAAGAAACCGTTTTAGGTTTTGCTGACGCAAGGCGAATAAATTACCAATAGTCATAGTAGATACTGATACAACGTAAAGTATATCTTGCCATACATTGGTGATGTGTCTGAATACGGTAAAGAGCACAATCATGAGCGCAAAAGCAGCTGCACCTTTAGAAATAACCGATAAATAGGAGGTAACTCCAATAGGAGCTCCCTGGTATACATCTGCCGTCCAAAAATGGAAGGGGACCAAAGAAATTTTAAATGCAAGTCCGGAAAAGAAGAAGATGAACCCTATTAATGAGAGTGTGTCTCCACTAAAATTTTGAGCTATTTCAGAAAAGTAAATTGAGCCGGTTGTTCCATAAATGATAGAAACTCCAAACAAAGATACACCTGTAGATAGGGCGGCGGATAAAGCCATTTTTACACCTGCTTCGGCCGATTCGTTTTTCCATAAATCATAAGCTACCAATGCAGCCATTGGAATTGTGGCTAGTTCTAACCCCAGAAAGAACATTAAGAAATCTCCTGCGGAAATCATAAAATTCATCCCCATCAAGGTGGATATGATGAGCATAAAATACTCCGTAATTCTTTCCTTGTTAGAAGGGTGTGAGGATAACCATCCAACGGATTGGAGGGCAACTATAAAAACACCAATGTTTAATATGTTTTTAACTAGAGTGTTCATGGGGTTACTGATGTACATTCCTCCGAACAATACTCCATGTTCTGATGGGATAAAACCAATAATGGTGATTAAAGCGAATAGTCCAACGGCAAACCCTGGAAGTCGGTCTCGCTTGTTGGAAGGAGTTACAATTTCGGCAATAACAAACAGTAAAGCTGCTATGGTTAGTAGCAGTTCATGTCTCATGATATAAAATTGTTCTAGTTCCATGTTTTATTGTATTACCGTTGAAACTTTCATCCAAATAGGCTCCATACTTTCGTTGATCACATCTGCTAACCAATATGGAGCAATTCCCATTCCTGCAACCGCCAGAATTAATATAACTGTGGTTAACTTCTCATGCCATTCCGCATCAGTTAACTTTAAGTGGTCTTTATTCTCTACTGGCCCAAGCAATATTTTACCCACTACTCTTAGTATGTAAACTGCTGTAACCACAATAGAGGAAACGGCCACAATGGTTACTATTCGGTGGAATATATCTGCATGTTCAAATGCTCCAACGAAAATGGTCATCTCCGCAGCAAAACCACTTAAGCCTGGAAGCCCCAATGAAGCCATACCCGCAATGACATAACAGACGGCTAAGAATGGCATTACCTTCATTAAACCTGCCATCTTTCTAATATCTCTAGTGTGCGTTCTGCCGTAAATCATTCCTATAAGAGCAAAGAATAACGCTGTCATAAGTCCGTGAGAAATTGACTGCAAAATGGCTCCATTAAAAGAAGTTTTGTTAAGCATTAGTACAGCAAACAATACCAGCCCAAGATGGCTAACTGAAGAGTAGGCATTGATGTATTTTAAATCGGTTTGAACCACTGCTCCTAAAGCACCGTAGATGACACTGATACCCGTTAATACTAAGAAGAAGGTAGACATTTCCTGAGCGGCTTCAGGTAACAGGTAAATGGCAACCCTCAGACATCCATATCCTCCCAGTTTCATTAGTACTCCAGCATGAAGCATTGAAACTGCAGTAGGTGCAGAAGCATGTCCATCTGGCGACCAGGTATGGAAGGGGAATAACGCACCTAAAGCACCAAACCCAATAAATACCAGTGGGAAAATAAAACGTTGAATATCCAATGGGATAGTATTTTTAGCCAATTCAATCATGTTAAAGGTGTATTGGCCTGCACCAGTTGGGTCTGAATTAAAATAAATGGCCAATATCCCAACTAGTAATAAGGCGGACCCACCCATTAGCATTAGGGTTAGCTTCATGGCAGAATACTCCTTTTTACCGGTTCCCCATAATCCAATTAGCAGGTACATCGGGATCACCGCTACTTCGTAGAAAAGGAACATTGTAAATAGGTCCAATGATATAAAGAACCCAAATACCCCACTAGCTAATAACACAAGGGAAATGAAAAATTCTTTGGAGAGGTGTTCCACTTTCCAGGAGGCCATAACACCAGTAAAGGTTACTATTCCGGTTAGTAGAATCATTACCACCGAAATACCATCAAGTCCTATTAAATAATGAATATTAAGGCTTTCGAACCAGGTATAGTCAGCCATGAATAAAAACTCATCACTGTTTACTTCTCTTTCCGCTAAGTAGGCAAATAGCAAGTAAATCGAATACAACATTTCGATCCCCATACCTATGGCTGCAGTCATTCTCACCTGTTTCATGCCTTTGCACATCATCAGTGCAAGGATGGTAAGAATTGGTATTATGACTAGTAGTGATAGTATCATGGTTTTCTGTTATCCGATCAAACAATAAATGATTAATAAAGTGAGGCCTAATGTTCCAATCATAAACCCGAGAGCATAGTGCTGGAACTGCCCGGATTGCATTCCCTTAATTTCATCCGAAACATAGTTGGTTACTCCGGCAATTCCGTTCATTGCTCCATCAACAACATTCCTGTCGAACCAGGCAATGGGTTTAGAAATGCAATTGAAAATGATTTTATGAGTAACGAATAGATATATCTCATCGAAGTAGAACTTCTTGTATACTGTTTTATAGAATCCTCCTAAGCCATTGGCTATTCTAGTTGGAATTGGACTTTCTTTCTTGTATAGAATGAATGCTAATAAGATTCCGGCTAAAGCAATAACGATGGATGGTCCTCCAACGGACCAATCGATATGTCCTTCGAATCCTTTTCCATCAGCAGTGATATATTCGCTGAACGGTAGTAATCCAACTGTTGCTGCAGCTACTGCAAGAATAAACAATGGCGTTAACATGGTTGCAGGAGACTCATGAGGGGCATGTTCATATTTTCGATCTACACCCCAGAAAACCCCAAAGTATAGACGGAACATGTAAAAGGCTGTTAAAAAGGCTACAAAGGAACCTGATATGTAGTAAATAATGTGGTGGTGCTTGGCAGCAACCAAAATTTCGTCCTTACTAAAGAACCCTGCAAATGGAGGGATTCCTGCTATGGCAATACAGGCTATTAAGAAAGTGAGGTGAGTCCAGGTCATGTATTTTCTTAGCCCTCCCATATCTGTGAGGTTATTACTATGCACAGCATGAATGATCGAACCGGCTCCTAAGAATAGGAGGGCCTTAAACATAGCATGAGTAAATAAATGGAACATGGACGACATATATCCTACACCTTCGTGTCCGTCGTAATCTGAAACACCCAGTGCCAGCATCATATACCCGATTTGAGACATGGTAGAAAAGGCTAATACCCTCTTAATGTCTATTTGAGTACAGGCAATAATGGCTGCAAACAAAGAAGAGAAAGCTCCTACAATGGCAACAATTTCTAGTGCGATTGGATCTGCGGCATGGAATATTGGGAATAATCTGGCCACCAAATAAACACCTGCAACAACCATGGTTGCTGCATGAATTAATGCGGACACTGGCGTTGGCCCTTCCATTGCATCAGGTAGCCAAATATGTAACGGAAACATGGCAGATTTACCTGCTCCTCCAATGAAGATTAAGATGAGTGCCCAGGTTAAGATGGATAGCCCCATGAATCCCATTCCAGCAGCACTGGCAATTGCCGGTGCATTTTCGTTGATGTATTGGAAGTCAAAGGAACCTGAAGTATACGATAAAAATAGAATCCCAATGAGGAATCCGAGGTCGGCAAATCGTGTAACAATAAATGCTTTTTTCGATGCAGAAACAGCCGAAGGTTTTTGATAATAGAATCCAATGAGCAAGTAAGAAGATAACCCCACCAATTCCCAGAACATATACATTTGGAAGATGTTGGTGGCCATAACAAGCCCAAGCATGGAGAAGGTAAACAGTGATAGGTAAGCATAGAATTTTGCAAACCCCTGATCACCTTTCATGTACCCCAAACTGTATATGTGCACGAGTAATGAAATGGTGGTGATGACCACAAGCATCATTACGGATATAGGGTCGATTAGTGTACCCAGATCAATTACTAGCTGATCGGAGAATCTTAACCACTCCACTTTTTCCACAAACATTTGATAAACTCCATCTACCTTACCATGTACAAAGAAGTATTGATATGCAGTGTAGTAGGAGGTAATGGCAGCAAGGAAAACAGAAGAAGTTCCCAGAAGCCCGGCTACCTTAGGTTTCATTCTACTTCCTAGCAGACCAATAATCAGGAATGATAGAAGTAAAACAAGTGGTATGGCTATGGTATAAACTACGTTCATTGCTTTGCCGTTTAATGTTTCATGGTGTTAATTTCTTCTCCATCTACTGACTTGTATTTTCGATAGAGATTAATAATGATTGCTATGGCAATTGCAGCTTCGGCAGCAGCAACCGCTATAATGAACAAGGTGAAAAAATGCCCTTGTAATTGGTCGTTGTAGAGGTACTTGTTAAATGCCACAAAGTTGATGTTTACAGCATTTAGGATTAGTTCTGTAGCCATTAACACGGTGATAAGATTCTTTCGAACAATGAAACCGTATACACCAATAAAGAACATGATGGTGGTTAAAATCAATATGTCATTTAGTCCAACTCCTTCAATCATGACTTTTCGGTTTTTTAGCAATGACAATGGCTCCTACCATAGCAGCCAATAATAGAACACTGATTACTTCAAATGGAAGTACGTACCCATTATCCCCATAACTTAGCAGGGCTCTTCCAATATTTTGAACAGAGCTATCTGCTTCTATTCCCTGATGAGGTGTAAAATCGTATTTGGATATTACCTGTATTGTTAATACTGCTCCTGTGAAGCAGGCTACACCCGTAAAAATGGATTTCTTCATTTCTCCAAAGTCCAGGCTCTGATTAAGTTGTCCTGTAAGGAAGATGGAGAATATCATTAATACAACTATCCCCCCGGCATATACAGTAAGCTGAACTGCCGCCAGGAAGTTGTAGTTGAACATGAAGTATAACCCAGCGGTGGCAACCAATACAAAGAGTAGATATACTGCTGCACGTAATATTCTTTTACTTGTTACGGTTAGTAGCGAGAAGAACATGATAATTGCGGCTAATATGTAAAAAATGACTTGTTGCATTATTCCTTTACATCTTTTCTAACCTTTGATCCAGGTTTGTTCAATACTTTAGTTAGTTGGGATCGATCGTATACTGCATTCTCAAATGTTTGAGCCATCACAATAGCATCAGTTGGGCACGCCGGAATGCATAAGTTACACTGCGTACACATGGCAAAATGGTAGATGTGTTTTACGATGATCTTTTTCTTTTTTCCTGTTTCTTCATCAACAACTCGATCACTTACAATTTCGATAGTGCCATTAGGGCAAGCCAATTCACAGGCAGAGCACCCGGTACAAGCGTGTTCGTTGTTTTCGTCATGTGGCATCACTACCTCTCCTCTAAATCGCTCAAACATTTTGAGCTCATCTCTATTGTCAGGGTATTGCCTTGTAATGATTTCTTTATTGGCATGGGTAAAATAGTACCCCGTTACCTTCATTCCTTTAAGAAGTGTTTTTACACCACCTACAATATCTGTTATGTATTTCTTTACCGCTCCCATGCTAAAAATGCCAGCCCATTAAGGCAAGAAATGCCATTAAGATTAAATTCAATAAGTTAATTGGAAGTAGGAACTTCCACTCCAGAGTAAGTAATTGGTCAATTCTCAATCTTGGGAATGTCCATTTAAACCACATCATTAAAAAGATGAGGAAAGAAACTTTTCCAAGGAACCAGAAAACAGGGGGAATGAAGTCCATGATTTCGTTAAACCCTGCGAGTCCGCCAAAATGTAGCGGCATCCAACCACCTAAGAAAACAGTTGCTCCAATAGAGGCAACGATGAACATGTTTACAAACTCAGCCAGGAAGAAAAAAGCGAATTTCATACCTGAGTATTCCGTGTGGAACCCTGCGGTTAATTCCGATTCTGCTTCAGCCATATCAAATGGTCCTCTGTTTGTTTCGGCCGTACTGGCAATTAAGAAAATAACAAATGCTATAAAGGCAGGAATGTGCCCTTTAAATATCCACCATCCATCTGCTTGACTCTCCACAATGGTGGATAACTGAAGACTTCCTGTAAGTACGACAATAGTAATTAAAGAAAGTCCTACAGATAACTCATAACTTACAACCTGAGCACCACTTCTCATGGCTCCTAATAGTGAATACTTGTTGTTACTAGACCATCCGGCAAGCAGTATGCCTATCACCCCAATGGATGAAACTGCAATTACGTAAAAGACTCCAATATCTAAATCAAAAGCGTGTAGACCATAGGCAAACGGTATGGCGGCAATGGCCATAAACGAAGCGATGATCACAAAGAATGGAGCAATGTTAAATAAGAATTTATCTGAGCTTGCAGTGGCTAAAGGCTCTTTTAAAAGAAGCTTAATGGCGTCTGCTGCAGTTTGCATCAATCCCCATGGTCCAACTCGGTTAGGTCCAAGTCGGAGTTGGAAAAATGCACAAACCTTTCTTTCCGCAAGAACCAATACCAACCCTAAAATGGTGAAAAGTAGCAGGAAACAAATTCCCACAAGAACCATTTCCACAATGCTTGTCCAGGTAGGGTTTAGCATACCAGCTAGCCAGTCGTGAATAGCTCCGGTAAGAACAGAAAAATCGTATATGAAACTCTCTTTAGCCATTATCTGTCAATATCTGGTATTACTAAGTCCAGGGTGGACATGATGGCCACCAAATCTGCTATTTTACATCCTCTGGACATGTGATCGAGAGCAGATAAATTGGCATATCCGGGAGACCTGAATTTTACTCTATATGGGTTCTTTTTATTGTCGCTAATGATATATGCACCAAACTCACCTCTTGCACTTTCTACTCGTTGGTAGTATTCTCCCACCGGAAGTTTGATAACGGCTTTAGTTTTTTCTTGAATGTTTCCTTCCGGAATATTGTCTATTAGCTGTTCAATAATGTACATGGACTGCCACATTTCTTCAATTCTGGCTTTATATCGTGCCAGGCAATCCCCTTCGCCATAAGTTATTTCTTTGAATTTTACTCGATCGTATGCACTATATGGTTCTAGTTTTCGTACATCGCAAGCAAAACCAGAAGCTCTACCAGAAGGTCCTGTAACTCCGTAAGAAATGGCATCTTCCTTTGTAAGTATTCCAATACCTTTTGTTCTTTCCTGGAAAATAACGTTTCCGGTTAGTAGCTCATCGTATTCAGGAAGTTTAGTTTTGAAGTGCTTGATGAACTCTTTAACTCTTCTTTGGAAGTTTGGGTGAATATCAAACATCAACCCACCAGGAATATTGTAGTTCATGGTAAGTCTTGCTCCACAGGTTTCTTCAAAGATATCGATGATCATGTCTCTGTCTCGGAAACCATACATAAATGTAGTAATAGCACCAAGATCCATTCCCATTACACCCCACCATAATTGATGTGATGCTAACCTGGAAAGTTCGCTAATAATTGTTCTAATCACTTTAACCCTGTCCGATACTTCCAGTTCAAGGCCTTTTTCTACAGCCAAACAAACGGCCTCATTGTTCATGTGAGACGAGAGGTAGTCCAATCGGTCGGTAAGGTGAACAATTTGTTGGTAGGAATCTTTTTCGCACATTTTCTCAATGGATCGATGTACGTAGCCGATGTGTGGCTCTACCTTTCTAATAATTTCTCCATCTAAAGTGAGCACCAACCGCAAAACACCGTGTGTGGAAGGGTGTTGTGGGCCCATGTTAACAAAGTATTCTTTGCTTTTGAAGGTGTTATTTACAGTTGTAGTGCTCATTTAGTAAGAAACAATATTTTCTTCGTCGGTGTAATCTTTTCTTAGTGGGTAACCTTCCCAATCGTCGGTTAATAATAGTCTTCTTAAATCGGGGTGGTTTTCAAACTTAACCCCAAGTAGATCGTATACTTCTCTTTCGTTTAACTCAGCTGTTCTCCAGATATCGCATAAGGTTGGTACACTTGGGTTAACTCTATCAAGCGTGTTTACTTTTAATACAATAGTATGACCTAATACAGTAGACCTTAAGTGGTATACAACAGTTAAGTAAGTAGGGTAATCAACACCAGTCATCGCAAACATAAAGTCTAACTGAGTGTGTTGATTGTACCTTAGGTTTTCTGCAAGGTTTCTTAGCTGATCCGGCTTACATGTTATGGTTAAGTAAGCAGTCCCTTCTTCAGTAAATTCAAGACCTTCCATCCAGGCATTCGCCACTGCCATAATCTTTTTGCTATGCTCAGAAAACGTTGGCTCTTTTGGGGGAGTGTCTTTACTTCCTCTTCTGGATGCAACTCTTCTGGCTGGCTTGGCAGAACCTCCTTCTTTCTTTGCCGGAACCACTTTCTTTTCAACTGCTGCTTTTTCTTTTGCTTCAGTTTTTAGTGTGGCAACCTCTTTAGTCTCATCCTTTGGTTGAACTTCTTCTTTGGGTAAATCAGAAGGTGCTTTTACCTCACCTTTTTCTTCCGAAGTAGCTTCAACTTTTTTAGGAGTTTCTTCCTGGTTGTTAGGGTTAATATTTTCAGAGTTTTCGCTCATTAATAGCCTTGGTCAAATCCTTTGTCTGATTCCTTTTTAGTTAGAATAGATTCTGTTTTGATTTTCTTTTGTAATTGAATTAATCCGTGTAACAATGATTCTGGTCTTGGCGGACATCCTGGTATGTATACATCAACCGGAATTACATGGTCAACACCTTTTACAACCGAATATGAATTGTAAAAGAATGGACCTCCGGAAACGGAGCAAGCTCCCATAGCAACAACATATTTAGGTTCTGCCATTTGATCGTATAACCTTCTAAGCACCGGAGCCATTTTATTTACAATGGTCCCGGCAACAATAATTAGGTCCGCTTGTCTTGGGGAGGCTCTGGCTACTTCAAATCCAAACCTGGAAAAATCGTGCCTGGCCGCACCGGTATGCATCATTTCAATTGCACAACAACTAGTTCCAAAAACAAGGGGCCAAAGGGAGTTTGATCTTCCCCAGTTAATGACAGAATCCAAAGAGGTAACTAAAAAATTACCACCGTTTCCATCAGGAGTTACTGTTCCTGGAAATGCTTCGTTATTTTCTTTACCTAATCCCATTTTAAAGCTCCTTTTTTCCAGGCATAGATTAGTCCTAAACCAAGAATAATAAAGAAGATTAGAATTTCTATAAATGCCACCATTCCCATTTCTTTCATTACGGTGGCCCACGGCACTATGAATACCGTTTCCACATCAAAAAGGAGGAAAAGAATAGCGAATAAATAATAGCCAACCTTAAACTGTATCCAGGAAGGACCCTCTGTGGGGATACCACATTCGAAGGGCTCAGATTTGGTTTTGGATGGATTCTTTTTCGAAAATAAAGAGGCCAGTACCATACCCGATGCCACCATCACAATTCCTACAATGAAGAAGAGGATTAAAGCTTCCGAATTCATAAGGTTAGTTGCTTTATCTGATTAATTTATATTTCCCAGGTGTCTCCACTTCGGAACAATTCGTCTACATTTTTGAAAGGAGAACTTGCCTTTACAGCTTCCACCTGCTCTGTTACCATGTCTTCGAAAGTGGTTGATTCTACAGAGCGTATTACTCCCATCGCAACCGGGAATTCCGGAGCGTTCATTCTGGTAAGCATCATGTGAAGTGTAGGGTCCGGTTCGTGTGCATCGTGTACCAATAAATCATCTTCAGTAATTCCATTTTCGCCAATGGTTACTACTTCTAGTTTTAACCCATTTAGTACAATTCCCTTGTTTTTCTCTTTTCCGAAAATCATTGGTTTCCCATGTTCCAAATAGAGCTGAACATCGTCTTTAACATCTTTCCCTGTAATGGCAGCATGAGTTTTATCGTTGAAAATAACACAGTTTTGAAGCACTTCAATAACAGTTGTTCCATCGTGATTTTCTGCTTCAACAAAAACCTGAGTCATGTATTTTGGGTTGGTATCTACCACACGTGCAAAAAATTGACCTTGTGCACCAAGTACTAATTCTCCTGGGTTAAATGGATTGTCCAATGATCCCTGAGGAGATGATTTAGTTTTCTTACCAGGTCTTGTGGTAGGTGAAAACTGCCCTTTAGTTAACCCGTAAATTTCGTTGTTAAAAAGGATGATATTAATATCAATGTTTCTTCTTACCGCATGGATAAAGTGGTTTCCTCCAATGGCAAGTGCATCACCATCACCGGTAATCTGCCAAACGCTCAAATCTGGATTGGCCAATTTAACTCCACTTGCTATAACTGGTGCTCTACCATGAATAGAGTGAAATCCGTAAGTGTCCATGTAATATGGGAACCTGGAAGAACATCCGATTCCGGAAACAAAAACAAAGTCTTCTTTTTTCTTTCCCAGTAAGGGAAGTGCTTTTTTAACTGCGTTTAGAATAGCATAATCTCCACAACCAGGACACCATTTTACCTCTTGATCGCTGGCAAAATCTTTATGCGTGTATTTAATTTCTTCTGTTGCTTCCATTATGTTAAAGTTTTTCGTTAATCAAGTTGTTAATCTCGTCGATGGTAAATGGTAGTCCCTGAACCTTGTTGTAAGATTTGAATTTGAATTGAGGGAACTTAGCCTGAAGTAGTTTTTGGAATTGTCCAAGGTTTAATTCGCAAACTATAATCTTCTTAAATTTTTCAAAGATGTCGGCAGTATTTCTTGGAAGTGGGTTGAGGTAGCTGAAGTGTGCTAAACCAACACTTTTTCCTTCTTCAAAAGACTTCTCAACAGAACTGTATAAACTACCGTATGTCCCTCCCCATCCAACTATAAGAACTTCACCTTCTTGAGCTCCAACGATCTTTTGAGGTGGGATATAATCCACAATTTTTTCAATCTTTTCTGCCCTTACTTTACACATTTCTTCGTGGTTAACCGGGTCATAAGAAACGTTTCCGGTTACACCATCTTTCTCCAATCCTCCAACTCTGTGTTCAAGTCCTGCTGTTCCCGGAATTGCCCATGTTCTGGCAAGTTTTTCATCACGATTGTATGGTTGCCATCCTTCTGTGTTGGCTGGTACCACAGGTGGGTGGATGTTAGGTAACTCATCCATTGATGTAATTTTCCATGGTCCGGATCCATTTCCTAAATATCCGTCGGTAAGAAGTACCACAGGAGTCATGTGTTCCAAAGCAATTCTTGACGCCTCAAATGCCCAGTCAAAACAATTGGCAGGAGTACTTGCTGCAACCACGGCAACAGGACTTTCTCCATTTCTACCATACATGGCTTGTAATAAATCCGACTGCTCTGTTTTGGTTGGTAAACCTGTAGATGGTCCACCTCTTTGTACGTTAACTACAACTAAAGGTAATTCCGTCATCATGGCTAGCCCAAGGGCCTCTCCTTTAAGTGCAAGCCCCGGTCCTGATGTAGTTGTGATGGCCAATGCTCCGGCGTAGCTAGCTCCTACAGCTGAGCAAATACCGGCAATTTCATCTTCTGCCTGGAAAGCTTTACAACCAAAGTGCTTATATTTTGCAAGTTCGTGTAATATGTCTGAGGCAGGAGTAATAGGGTATGATCCTAGAAATAGTTCTCTTCCACTTTTCTCTGCTGCAGCTAAAAACCCCCATGCGGTAGCTTGATTCCCCATTACATTTCTGTAAGTTCCTTTCTCCATTTCGGCAGGAAGGATGGTGTAAATGGATTGAATAGCCTCGATGGTGTCGGCATAATTATAACCAGCATGAAGAGCTTTCATGTTGGCTTCTATAATGATAGGCTTGGATTTGAACTTAGTATTTAAGAAGTTCTCTGTGTGCTTTAAAGGACGGCTAAATAAATAGTAGACAATTCCAAGAGCAAACATGTTTTTACTTCTGGTCATGCTTTTGTTGTCTAGCCCTTCAACATTTTTTACACTTTCTTTAGTAAGAGAGGTAATAGGTCCTTTTATAACATGATAATTGTCTAAAGACCCATCTTCTAATGGGTTAGATTCATATCCTGCTTTTTCCAGGTCTTTTTTCTTAAAGCTATCAATGTCTACAATGATCGTGCTTCCCGGTTTCATCCAGTGGAGATTAGCTTTTAATGCTGCTGCATTCATGGCTACCATCACGTTTGGACTATCTCCTGGAGTATGAATTCTACTTTGTCCTATATGAACCTGAAAACCGGATACTCCGGCTACTGTTCCTTGAGGAGCTCTAATTTCTGCAGGATAATCCGGAAAGGTTGCAAGGTCGTTACCCAATAGGGCCGATGTGTCAGTGAATTGAGTACCGGTTAATTGCATTCCATCCCCTGAATCACCAACAAACTTGACTACAACTTTCTCTAATTCAGTTGTTGTTACATCGCTCATTGTGCTGTGTTTTGTTTAAAATGTATTTATTAGGTAGGTGAGTGAAACAATACCGATTATTATGGGTTGATAACAATAGGCTATACAAATGTCATGAAATTGTCTATTTTAATCCTGATATTTATCAGGATAATATCTGACAAAAGCCCTAAAAAAGGATGATCATTGTCATGTGTTGTTGAGTTGCTTTTACTCTGGTAGTCAGTAGTTTAGATTGAGTCTAAATTTTGTGGTGAAGGCTAAAGATTAGAAAAATCTGAATACATTCGTTACTAAATACAACTAAACAAAATCTTAAGAGTATGGCTATTATTATTACAGACGAATGTATTAATTGCGATGCATGCGAATCAGAATGTCCGAATAATGCAATTTACCCACCAGATGAGGAGTGGTGTTATGCAGATGGGACCGAATTAAGCGGTGAGATTACCTTGCCAAATGGAAATACAGCAGATGCTGATGAAAAGCAGGAAGCGCTTTCCGATGAGTTTTTCTTTATTGTTGCTGATAAGTGTACAGAATGTGTAGGATTCCATGATGAACCTCAATGTGCTGCTGTTTGTCCGGTAGACTGCTGTGTACCTGACGAAAACAATGAAGAGTCTGAAGATGAGCTGTTGGCAAAAAAGGATTTAATGCACGCATAATTTTTCACTCAAATATTTTTTATAAAAAGGTCTCCAAAACGGAGGCCTTTTTTTGTTTTTTACAAAACAATTACACTTCTCTATCCCCTTGATAATGAGTGAACTTTTTATTTTGTGTAAATTTATTATTGAGAATGATTCTCAATAAGATTTGGATTCCGTAATTTTGTGGAATTGTGGAAAAAAGTTGTAATTAAAAGTGATGGACAAATATTCTTTTTTGAGTAACGCTGACGTAGACTCAATCGAAGAAATGTACCAGCGATACCTTGAAAAGTCTGATACACTGGACGAGAGCTGGATCAATTTTTTTAAAGGATTTGAATTCGCTTCGGAAAATTATGCCTCTGGAGATGGCAAAATTGATGATGGAGAATTCAAAGTAATCAATCTGATTGAAGGGTATAGAACCCGAGGACACTTATTTACCAAAACCAATCCGGTTAGAGTAAGAAGAACTTATAGCCCAACTTTGGATATTGAAAACTACGGTTTGACTTCCAAAGATTTGGAAAAAGTGTTTCAGGCAGGAAATATTGTTGGTCTAGGACCTGCCAAACTAAAAGATATCATTAATCATCTTGAATTGACGTATTGCAAATCCATTGGGATTGAGTTCCGATACATTAGAAAGCCGGAGCGTGTTCAATGGATGTTGGATAAGGTGGAGCTTCAGAAGTATCCTGATTTGTCGATCGAGAAGAAAAAGAGAGTGCTTCATAAGCTAAATGAAGCTTCTGTATTTGAACAGTTTCTGCAAAAGAAGTTTGTTGGTCAGAAAAGATTCTCAATTGAAGGTGCAGAGTCGTTGATTCCTGCATTGGATGAATTAATCGAAGATGGTGCTGCCAAAGGAGTTGAGGAAATGGTTGTAGGAATGGCTCACCGTGGAAGATTAAACGTTCTTGCCAATATCTTCAACAAAAGCTATGATGAAATTTTTAGCGAATTTGAAGGTAAAGAATACGAAGATGACTCCTTTGACGGAGATGTGAAATACCACCTTGGAATCAGTAGTAAAGTGGAAACTACCAGCGGAAAGCAAATGCAGTTGACACTTTCGCCAAACCCTTCTCACCTGGAAGCTGTTGCTCCGGTTGTACAGGGAATTACCAGATCAAAGATTGATCAGGATTTGGACCGTGATTCTGATAAAGTATTACCAATTGTGATTCACGGAGATGCCGCAATTGCCGGACAGGGAATTGTTTACGAAGTGGTTCAAATGGCTCAATTAGATGGGTACAAAACAGGTGGTACTTTACACATTGTAATTAATAATCAGGTAGGTTTTACTACCAACTATCTTGATGCCAGATCAAGTACTTATTGTACTGATGTTGGTAAAGCAACTTTATGTCCGGTATTTCACGTAAATGGAGATGATGTAGAGGCTGTAATGCATACCATTGGTCTTGCATTTGAATACAGACAAAAGTTTAAATCTGATGTTTTCATCGATTTACTTTGCTATAGAAAATATGGGCACAACGAAGGTGATGAGCCTAAGTTTACTCAGCCTAAATTATACAAGGCAATCGCTAAACACCCTAACCCTAGAGAAATATACCTGTCTCACCTGGTTGAGCAAAGTGTAATTACTCAACAGGAAGGAAAAGAGCTAGAGAAAGAATTTGACGATTACTTGCAACAAAGACTTCAGAAGTCTAAGGAAATTATGACTGCCGAAGTTTCTGATTTTCTTGCTCACAAATGGAGAGAGTACAGAAAAGCAAGATCGGAAGATTTTGAAGAATCTCCTTTTACTGGAGTAGATATCGAAACTCTTAAGAAGTTAGGGAATAAGTTAGCAACCTTACCAGAAGGGAAAAAGTACTTCAGAAAGATTGTTAAGTTAATGAAAGATCGATCAAATATGATCGAAAATAACAATCTTGACTGGGGAATGGGAGAAATGTTGGCTTATGCAACCTTACTTGCAGAAGGACACCCAATTAGAATTTCTGGGCAAGATGTAGAGAGAGGTACTTTCTCACATCGTCATGCTGTAGTTAAAACGGAAGACACGGAGGAAGAGGTTATTACACTGAACCTTCTTGAGGATAATCAAGCGGAATTCCAAATCTATAACTCGTTGTTATCAGAGTATGGAGTACTTGGATTTGATTATGGGTACGCCTTTAATACTCCTAATGGGTTAACCATTTGGGAAGCTCAGTTTGGAGATTTCAATAATGGAGCACAGATTATGATTGATCAGTTTATCAGTGCTGCAGAAGATAAATGGAATACTCAAAATGGATTGGTGATGTTACTTCCTCATGGTTATGAGGGGATGGGGTCTGAGCATTCAAGCGGAAGGCTGGAAAGATTCCTTCAGCTATGTGCCGATTACAACATGCAAGTAGCTAACTGTACAACACCTGGAAATATGTTCCATTTGTTGAGAAGACAGATTAAGCGTGACTTTAGAAAACCATTGGTGGTATTCACACCTAAGAAACTATTAAGATACCCTAAAGCAGTTTCTAAATTAGAAGATTTAGCTGAAGGGAGCTTTAAGGAAGTTATTGATGATTCTAGCGTTGTTGCTAAGGATGTAGATACGGTAGTTTTATGTTCTGGAAAGATTTATTACGATCTTTTAGAAGAAAAAGAAAAACTAGGAGCTGGTTCAAATATTGCCATCGTTAGAGTAGAGCAATTGTATCCGTTCCCTGGAAGTCAAATCAAGAACATCATCGAGAAATACGGAAAAGATTGTAAATTCATCTGGACTCAGGAAGAACCTGAAAATATGGGAGGATGGAATTATATGTTGAGTCAATTTAGATTCTGGAATGAACAAGGAGTTCAGTTGGACGTTGCGTCTAGAATGGCTTCAGCAAGTCCGGCAAGTGGTTCTCCAAAAGTATCTGCAATCAGACATCAAAAGATTCTTGATAAAGTGTTTAGTTTTGCAGCGCAAACAGTAGAAAAATAATCAAACAGCAAATAAGATAAAGAAATCATGTCAGTATTAGAAATGAAGGTCCCGAGTCCGGGAGAATCAATTACCGAGGTGGAGATAGCTGAATGGCTAGTAGAAGATGGAGATTATGTAGAGAAAGATCAAACCATTGCCGAAGTTGATTCTGATAAAGCAACTCTAGAATTGCCAGCTGAGGAGTCCGGAGTGATTACTCTTAAAGCGGAGAATGGAGATACAGTAGAGGTAGGAGCTGTTGTTTGTTTGATTGATACTTCGGCCGAAAAGCCTGAAGGACTTGAAGAAAAAACAGAGGCGCCGGCTGAGAAAAAAGAAGAAGTAGTACCGGATCCAATGCCTGTTCAGAAGAATGAGGTACCAGCGGTATTGGCAGATGTAAAAGCTACACCGGTAGCAAAAGCAATTATTTCTGAGAAAAACGTTAATCCAAATAACATTAACGGAACCGGAGAAGGTGGAAAAATTGTAAAATCTGATGTAATCGCCTATTTATCTGGTGGTATTAAATCTGATTCAATTCACGGATGGGGAGGAACAAGAGAATCTTCTTCCGAGAAAATGAAAATGCTAAGACGTAAAATTGCTACAAGATTAGTAGCGGTTAAAAATGAAACGGCTATGCTAACCACTTTTAATGAAGTGGATATGAAGCCGATCATGGATATGCGTAAGAAATACAAGGAGAAATTCAAAGAGTTCCACGGTGTGAACCTTGGATTCATGTCTTTCTTTACCAAAGCAGTTACTGAGGCATTGAACATTTACCCGAAGGTAAATTCTATGATCGATGGGGATCATATAGTTTCTTTCAACTATGCAGATATCGGGATTGCAGTTAGCTCTCCAAAAGGATTGATGGTTCCTGTAGTAAGAAATGCAGAGCAAATGAGCCTTGCAGAAATTGAAGCAGAAATCAAAAGGCTAGCCATTAAAGCTCGTGATGGAAAAATTGCACTGGAAGATATGGAAGGTGGAACATTTACCATTACTAATGGTGGAGTATTTGGTTCTATGTTAAGTACTCCTATTATTAACCCTCCTCAAAGCGCTATTCTTGGGATGCACAATATTGTGGAAAGACCAGTAGCTATTAATGGAGAAGTGGTAATTAGACCAATTATGTATTTAGCATTGTCTTATGATCACAGAATTATTGATGGAAAAGAGTCTGTTGGGTTCCTTGTTAAAGTGAAAGAAATGTTGGAGAATCCGGAAAAAATGATTTTCGGAGCTAAAGATCCGGCAGAAGTATTACTAGGATTGTAATCAAACACATATAAAAAGAAAAATCCGGAGGTAACTCCGGATTTTTTTTGTGCTAAATTTTTTCCTTCTTTTTCTTGCTTGGAGTAGGTGGGTTCTTCATCACAAATTTCTTGTCGTCAAGTAGTTTTAATAGGTCAAATGCACTAATAATACCTACTATTTCGTGTTCGTGAGTTACTAAAACGTGGTGGATTTTATGGTTTCTCATAATTTTTGCTGCCACGTCTATGTTATTGTATGCTGGCACCGTGTAAACATGATCAGGTAATATTTGCTTAACTGGCGTGGAATCATTCACATCTTTTCTGAAATCATTAGAGGTAACAATCCCTACTGGTTCGTTGTCGCTATTGACAACCGGAACGGAGCTAATATTGTTGGCGAGCATGATGTCTTTAACATGTCCAATTGACTTGTGTGGTTGCGTGGTAACCACATTTTTAATCATTAAGTCGGCAATTTTGATATTCATAACTTCTATTTTATTTATTAATAAAGTTAGAAGCGACCAAATCAAATAACATTGATGAAAGGATCAATAAGAAATGATTTTTGTTAGTAATCCCACTTTTTGGTAAACGTATTGTAGAAATTGATTCCAAATTTGAAGGTTACCTCTGGAGAACTTAATGAATTATCGGCTGTAACAGCATACGCACCAAAACGGAATAGCTGTTTTTTTATTCGAACCACTTTTTCCAATCCGGCAAACATTTCGAAATGGTGAAAGTCATTATCTGGAATAACCAGTGTTCCAGCTCCACCGGCCAAACCAAGTCCAAGTCGATTAATTAATGGAACTTTGTTTAGGATGGTTCCTTCGAAGTGATGTATGTAATTTGCTTTCAAAAATTCATTAGGTGTACTCATGGTTGGACCAAGTAATTGGAAAGACCTTACCGGATCCGAGAAAAACCATCGGTCGGATCCTCTAAAGAATTTATATTCTAATATTCTTAGGTTCGATTTAGAGAGGAAAGTTCCCGCTGTAACTTCCCATCTGGAAGATCCAAATCTTGCCAATTGCATTTCATCTCTTGCTCCAATTTCTATATAACTAAAGTCAACTTCGCTATTAAGAACTCCCGGAAGTCCCTTTCTGTATATTAATGATAGCTCAGGGTAGTCCGCACCAATTACAATTTTCTTCCCACCCTTAATCATGTACTTTTGCCTGATACGGTACTTTAATTCCAGTCGCATTTCACTTTTAATGTATCGCTCAAAATCTGTTGGAGTGTTCAAACCTCCGAAAAGCTGATTGGACCAGTTGGATAATTCAAGATTATTGATGGGTTGTTGATCGGAAAATTCAAACTTCAACTCTCCATATAAACCATTTACAATCTCCATTCTTTGGGCAATGCTGAAGGATTTTTCTCTGATGTAATTACTTCTACTAAAGGTTTGTTCCAGCGAAGCGTAGTCGTTGATGTAATCATAGAAATCACCAACCTCTATAAAGGTTCTTACAAATTTCTTAGGAATGTAAGTGAGACCTACACCAAATTTTCCTTTTACATCTTTGTTCTTAAATCCATAATCTACAAAACCTTTAGTTTCTAAAAGCATTGAATTTTTGAACTCCTTATTAAAATACCCAGGTAATTTGTGTCTGTAACCACCAATTCCAAACGGATTAACTTGTTCAAACAAACCACTTATGTACCATTCAGTTCCCTTAAATCTATTTCGATGACCAAGACCATTTAAAGGAGTCCAGATATTAATTACGTTAAAACTTGAGTCAATTTCTCGATAATACTCCTCACTTGTGTAGTATTCTCTTAAGCTATCAGTTTCGTGTATAAAGTCTAGCTCTTCTGTTTTTAATGTAATTGGTCGCTGATTACTCCAATAAGAGGTGTCTTTATCAAATGCATCATCCACATATCGGATAACTTCATTGCCAAATGTTTTAGCTGGTATTTCGATATTGACTTTGTAATTAGAATGGTCCACTCTTGTATTTCCAATTACATGATTACCTCCGTCCTTAATTACATAATTAAACTCTCTCCTATATGGAAGGTAAGCTTCGTCAGAGACTTTTTTATAATTCTGAATAATTTGAAATTCCTTGCAAAATAAAAGAGCAGCCTTGTTTACTGTAAGGTCGACAGAACGCAATGCCCAGGTACTATCTTCAATAAATATAATTCCAGAAAAGAGAGCTTCACTTTTGTAAATTGGTTTTACAGCTAATTTGTAGATCTTTTGGTCACCTTCATAAAATGCTCCTTCATAGTTGTAGGTATAACTTAATGCAGAGTTTGCTGCTATAGGAGAAAGGAGTGGAGTTTGACTTAAAGCGGGGAAATTAATTAGATTTTTGTAAAAGTTAAGATGTGTGCTTCTCGCACCATTATACATTAAGTATGGGTTTTCCGATTGGTATTGTACCGGAGCAATGTCATCGGTTCCAACATCAATAGTGATGGAAGCACCTCTGGATTCTCCATGCACCTCTGCATAGTCATGGTGCCCTAAAATAATTTCTTTTAATTTTCCCGGTCGTTCAAAATATACTTCTGATACCGATTCTATTAAGTTTAGTTTCTCCTTTTTTAAATGATTTTTTAGATCATCATTTTTAGATTTTGAAGAGGTAGAATCACTGGTTGGGTTAATGCTTTCCTTTTCTAAAGAGGTTTTTAGGTAAGTGGTACAAGTGTAGTTTTCGATTGCCGTAAGGTAATCTCTTCTGTTGTCTCGAACCAGTTTCATTATTTCTTTAGCTCGATCCTTGGTGTTGGCAACAATTTCCACTTGCTTCAAAGCATTGGAAGATTCTTTAAGAATTACATCCAGAATGGTGGGGGAAGAACCAATTGTTACTTGTTTTTCTACCGTTTCGTACCCTACAAAGCTGTAGGTAACTGTGTATTCTCCCTTGTCTAACTCTAGAAAATAATCTCCTTTAAGGTTCGAAGAAACACCATAGGTTGTGTTTTTTACATAGATACTGGCAAATGGAAGTGGCTCACCTTTGTCGTCAGTGATTTTTCCTTTAACATACCCGGCAAATGCAGTTGGAGCTATAAGTAGGAGAGGTAATAAGAGTAAAAAATGCTTCACTTTTATGGTTGCTTTATTGATTTGATTGTAGCTATGACGACTTTGACATGCTTTTTGTTACACATAGATGTATCCAAATTAATAAAAACCATTATTGGTAAACATCGTAATTGTTATATTCGAACATATTTCAATGTGTAAGGTCGCCACAGTCATATTATTTCTTTTGCTTATTCCAGCTAAAGTTTTGTTTAGTCAGGAGGAGTTGGTTTATATAGATTACCAATTACCAACATCTGTTAAGCAACTGAATAGTTTGAGAAATTTGAAGAATACAAAGTCCATCCACTTCAATCATCCACCTAATACCAATCAGTTTGCAGATCATTTAAAAAAAATTAGTCAGTTGGTGGAGTTAGAAAAGGTGGTAATATCTAATTATGAAGGAAAGAAATTACCGTCAGAAGTTCAGAAGCTTGAATTTGTAGAGGAAATTTCAATTATAGGGTGTCCTGAGGTGAGTATGAAGGTATTGTTTAAGCAATTGTCTGTGCTTCCAATTTTAGAAAGGTTAAACCTCAGTAACAATAATATAGTTGTTTTACCTAAAGAAATTCAGTTGTTAGCTAATCTTAAAGAATTAAACATTTCCCTGAACAGTAATATTAATTTGAAAGCCTCTCTGGACGTGATCAAGGAGATTAAAATGATCCAAAAGTTGGGGCTGCCGGTTAATCAATTGTCGGAAATACCTCCAAATATAGGTGAGCTTAAGAATTTGAAGGAATTGAACCTCTTTGATAATAATTTAACTGATTTACCAGACGAAATTGCGGACCTGGACAGTTTGGAGATATTGAAAGTAGAGAAGAACATCATAGTTAAGTCGCTGGATAATTACAAGAAATTTGGAAAACTAAACATTAAGTACTTATCCATAGACGATAACCTTTCGGATGAGGAATTTGAAAAGTTGAAACAAATATTTCCCAATGCCGAAATTGAACAAATAGAAGAAAAGCAATTTGGAGAAGACCAATTTAAGGATGAATTGAAGCTGTTAAAAGATTCCTTATATAGGGAAGTAATGAACGAAAGAGAGGGAGGGAATGGCTCATTGGATTCTCCTAAAGTAATTAGAAAGGTGCCAAAGGGTGTGAAAATCTTGTCTAAATCCTATATGCATTATGCAGAGATCTTCGATAATCTATCAGTCGAAGTAGATTTTGATTCTACACTGTTCCAGGAAAGGTTTAGAGATACTAACTATTATAACGTGTTCCCTATTCAGCCAGGAATTGCATTTGAAAAAGTCAATTTGAAAATGGTGAAATCGAAGGAGAAAGGGCAAATTTGGTTTGAGTTTATAGAGGATGAATATTATTTTGAGAACCATCCGGAGATGGATGCATTTAATGACATGGTTTGGGTAGTTGTAGGAAATATTGGTGCCGTTAAGTCATTTAAAGAGGAGTACGTTAAAGACAAATCTTATTCGGATTTTAGATTGCAGTATCGTTCCGGAAAGAAAAATTTTATTCTGGTACTCAAAAGTGGGAGAGGTTTTGAGAAGTTAACCGTGTTTCCAAGATTTCCTTCTAAGTCCAGCTCAGTAGAGAAAGTTCAGTTTTCTTACGAAAAGAGAATGTTGAAGTATTTAGAGAAACTGAACAAAAGAAACTACGAATACAATAAAGAGCTATTCAGAAAAAAAGCTAACTATAGATATCAATTAGCAAGAGTCTATAAAAAAGCCTGGGAGGATTTTAAGAAAAATTATTTCTGTGAAGAAGAGAAGGAGATGTCTAAAGAGGAGTGGTTAAGTTATTATGATGGTGTAGTTGCGGATGAAATAAATGCACTGAGAAGGTCAGCACCTAGAAAAGAATTCTTGGTTAGAACTCTGGAGTTGTTAAAGTATAAGCAACTAAAAGATGTGTCGGAGGTGAAAAAAGAGCAGGGAACAAAAATTGGATTGTTCTTGTTTTTAGATCAGGACAATAAGCAAATGGGGATAACCGACCTGTTAGTGATCAACAAATCATTGAACAACTATAAGATATATGAAGGCTCTAAAGGAGTAATGGAGTTTTATTTGTTTTTGAGAGAAAGCGATCAGTATTCTGTTATTGCATTATTGAGAAATGGAGATGTGGCCATTACCGACCGTATAGATTTTTTGAAAGTAAAGTTTTCAAGAGAAAAAATTGATCAGATTTCAATGAAGAGGATTGACAGAGAGCTGTTGGATATTAATCTAATTCTAAAAAAGGCGGCCTTATGAAATATGTGTTTCTTTCTCTTCTAATTAGCTATCTGGGATTTTCAAGGGCTCAAGAGCGTCCATTGTCGCTAGACTCTCTTTCTGGGTTTACATGTTTCGATACGATAACAGTTCCTTTGGAATGGCATTCTCTAAAAGTTTATTACCCGGATAGTACTCTTCTGGAGGATATTCGATTTAGGATTTGGGGAGATGGCTGTCAGCAGGATCAATCGGGTAAATGTTTTTACCGATTCCAACGTCAAACCTTTTTTGAAAATGGTAAAATTCAAGAAAAGGAAGGTGGATACGGTTGGATAGATCCGAAAAGCTCTAAATCCATTTATCAGTTACTGGTCTATAACAGAAAAGGGAAGTTAATGTACGTCGAGAAGAAAAAGAAGAAATAACTACTTCTCTGATAAGTAGATGTTGTTGATAAAGTTTAACATCGATAGTATACTATGTTTCTCATTTGGTTTCATAACCACAGTGGCATATGATTGAAATAAGTTTCCTTTGTTTTTTATTCCTTCAACTTTTACGTAGTCAAATGTGTCTTCCATTCCCTCTGCAAACTTTTTATAATCTTTCATTTCGCGACCCAGTTCTTTTTCAAGATTGCCAAATGTTTCGTTAGGCTCCCAGTAAGCAAACAAATTGTTCTTTTTAATGAGTGATGAAACATTTCCGGAAACCTGTTTGGATTTTTCTACTCCTTTTTCCAATTGCTCACTAACCAGTTGGTAGTCGTTAGTAATAATTAAGATGTCATCTTTTATTGCCGTAAAAATCTCGATACCATCATTACCTCTTCTCCTGTAAAAAGAAAAATCCTGGTATTTGTAATAATCTCCTTTGTTTACCAGCATTTCGGATTTTTCCAACAGCCTGATGAATTTGCTGTATAATTCTTCGTTTCCAATCTCTGTTGCAAAAACAAATTCAGGAAAAAGCTCCTTTTTCGTTTTTGTTATTTCAGTACGATTAAAATCTTCATCGTACTCATAAGTAGAGTAGGCCACATCAAATTCTTTGATGTCAGTAATGGCGAATATGCTATTACCTTTTATTAGATCGAAGACTTCTTCCTCGTCGAGCAGGGTAAAGAAGATTTCCATTCCAATTCCAGCTTCTTCACCAGCAATCCCTTCCATCACCGAAGTATAAGTGTCCTGAAGTAATTCGTAGGCTGGTTCCGGTTTAATTGCCGCACCTGCAACACCAATTAAGTTAGATGCGTCGATGTATTTTAGGAGTTTCTTATTGAATTTTGCTTTGTTGGCTTTTTTAGTGTTTTCCAGAAATCTTTCTGAAACATGCTGATTGGATTGAACCTTTATTTCATCTTCCTCAAAGTTGAGATTGATGTAAGTATAATTATCTGCATAAAGTCCCATCATTTTTTCCATGCTTCCTCTCATTCCAAAGTAATAGGGAGCGCCTCCCATAGCCATGTTGTTAAACCCATTAATGAAATAGGAAACATCATAGTTTTCTTCAGTAGCTTTTAGGTAGTGCTCATTATACTTAATAGATAATTGAGGTTCTTGGAGAAAGAATTTATCCAAAGCACTTTCAAGTTTCTTTTGCTCGCGTTCCTTTCTCTTTTTCTCCATGTCTTTATATCGCTCCTCGTAGCTCTCATAGTATGCCTCTTCCTCTCCTTCAATATCCATTGGAGTTTCAATCAAGTAGTCATAAAACCCAAAAGAGTAATAATCCATAAAGAAGGCAACATCCTTATTCCATGCAATGGCAAAATCATTCTTGTTGTAGTACTGATATCCGTTTTTGGTAACAACATTCTCAAATTCTTCTTCGGAAAGAATTCCTTTAATAAAGCTTACAAATTTTTGATTGTCCAGCTGAGGAATCATACTACAGGTATAATTAATGCTATCCGTTGAACCTGAAAAAAAGTAAGATTGTTTTTTGTTCTCTAATCCAAACTCATCTCCCATTAAAAGTAACACAGGAGAGAAGTCATCATTTTTGATACGATAATATCGATCCTCCATATCCTCTCCTTCAAAAGATGATTTTATTTCACCGATTACATCCTGGTATATGGCCAGGTTTTTATAATCGTTGTCATTTACTTTTCCAAAAAGAGAAGCTCCATTAATGGTAACAACAAAAGTTTGTTTCGATGGGATGTATTCTCTTAGGTCTTTTTGGCCAAAGGTTTCATTAAGAAATAAGGTAAGTAAACTGAAAATGATGAAAACTCTCATAATATGGTCAGTATTGAATATTGAAATTAAGTTGATTGTTTTTTCTGTAGGTATCGTATAAAGAAGCTCTAAGCATTACAGCTCTTTTGTTTTGTGACGTTTTAACAATGCTATTGCTAACGCTTTTTACTTCATTTGAAGATCTAACGATACAGATATAGCTCCCCGATTGTAATTCAGATTTATATTTTTCAACCTGAATATCGGTGCTTCTATCGTTAATCGGTTCGAATTTTCTGGTTAACGAAGAAGATTTGTAAGAGTAGATGCTCTGAGTAGGCTTGATGTGTGATTTTTGCCAATAAGACAATTCATTTATTGCTGAGCTCAATTGGTTAATATTATTAAAATCAACCGAAATGGTGTAAATGAATTCTTCATGATCCATTTGTATGTCGGTGTTTTTAATTCCTTCGTGATTTTCTAGCTCATGAGCTAGTAGGTTAAGCTCATTTTCAATGTCGTTTATAGTAGGGATTTTCTTGCCATTAATGCTGTCCAATTGCATAATAGAACCAAGCTTAACTTTACTCTGGCTCAAATTAATGGTGTAGTTTGCAGTACCCGAACCATCTTGGTTAAGCTCAATTTCTTCTATTACCTCCAGGCATCCTGAGAAAATAATGCAGGTTATTAGGTAGAACAAAATGTTAAAAGCTTTTATTAACATATATTAAAAGTAGATATTTGTTTTTAAACAGATATGAATTTCTTGATATTTGCTTGAGTCATTATTCAAATGTAAGCTATTAGACTACTAACGATCATATCGTTTATATTGATTGCCCAGGCTAGTTCAGCTCAGAGAGTTGGACTGGTACTTAGTGGAGGAGGGTCTCATGGGTTAGCTCATATTGGTGTAATTAAAGCCCTGGAGGAGAACAATATTCCAATAGATTATATTACCGGAACCAGTGCAGGAGCAATGGTGGGAAGTATGTATGCTTCTGGTATTTCTCCAGATATTATGGATTCTTTGGTAAGTACCGAGAAATTTGTCGTAATGTCCAATGGAGGAATCGAAGAGGAGTTTCAATACTTTTTTAGAAAGCCAGAATCGGATGCTTCATGGATTAACATGAGAATTAATAAAGAGTTTAACCTGGCAAAAGCGATTCCGACAAACCTTACAAACCCAGTAGCAATGGATTTTGAGTACATGTCTTTGTATTCTTCAATTTCCAGTAATGCTGGGTACAACTTCGATAGTTTATTTGTTCCTTTTCGCTGTGTAGCTTCAGATGTGTTGACTAAATCCCCTGTGGTTTTTGATGAGGGACATTTGAATCAGGCAGTTAGAGCATCCATGACTTACCCTGGATATATAAAGCCTATTCGTGTAGACGATAAACTCCTGTTTGATGGAGGGTTGTACAATAATTTTCCGGCTGATGTGATGTATGATGAGTTTTTCCCTGACATCATTATAGGTGTAAATTTTCCTGATTCAATTGCGCCTCCTGATGAGGATGATGCTTTTTCCCAATTAAAAACAATGATCATTAACAGAAGTGAAGTTTCTGTAGTGTGTGAGAATGGGATTTTAATTGAACCAGTATTAAAAAGGAGTGGATTTGATTTTTCGGAGGCACACATTGCTGTGATGGAAGGGTACGAGGCAGCAATGGCTATGATGGATACGATTAAACAAGTGGTCCAAAGAAGAGTGGATCAAAATGAACTTATGAAGAAAAGATTTCTGTTTTATCAGAAAAATCATGAGCTCATCTTTGATCGAGTAATCGTTAAAGGAGTAGACGAAAATCAGGCAAAGTATATAAAGAATGCGCTTATTCGTAAAGGGGAGTCCATCGATATTCATACACTCAAAAAGAGGTATTTTAGATTAGTTGAGGACGAAAAATTGAAAAACCTGTACCCAATTGCCTCCATCGACCCGAACTCAGGTAAGTATATTCTGGAATTACAAGTAAAGCCAGAAAAACCTTTTGCGGCAAAATTTGGAGGTGTTTTCTCTTCCAGGCCGATTAATACTGGGTATTTAGGTTTGGAGTATTTAAGATTAGGGCAATTTGGGTTAAAGTTAAGTGCGAACTCCTACTTTGGTAAGTTTTACGGATCGGTTGGAGGAGCAGCTCAATTAGACTTTAATTATAAAACTCCTTTTTACATAAAGTCTTATGGATATATAAGTAGGTGGGATTACTTTAAAAGTTTTGCTACGTTTTTCGAAGATGTTAAACCTTCCTATATCGTAGAGAATGAAAACTACTTTGGATTAGAGACCGGAGTGCCCTTGGGAAACAAAAGGAAGTTATCTTTTAGTTACAATATAGGAGAAGTGTATAATGATTATTATCAAACAGAGAACTTCACCGCTTCAGATACCGCAGATCAAACCCAGTTTCTAGGGCAAAGCCTGGAGTTAAAATTCTCCCAGTCTAATTTGAATAGAAAGCTTTATTCTTCCAGAGGAAGTAAACTTGAGTTTACAACAAGATATGTTTTTGGTATAGAGAATACTCTCCCAGGGAGTACATCCCCTTTAATTTCTCCTGCCGAAAATGTAGAGCACACCTGGTATTACTTTAATTTGTTTGGAGAGAAATATCTTCCGGTAACACAAAGGTTTACTTTAGGAGGAGAAGTAGAAGGGAACCTATTACTAATAGATAAGTTTTTTGATAATTATACCTCTACCATAATTATGTCTCCAGCTTATCAGCCAATTCAGGAAAGTAAAACATTCTTCCTTCCAGGGCATGTGTCCCATGATTATGTTGCTGTTGGTCTTAAAGGAATAATGAGTGTTACCCCATCCATCGAAGTTCGCGCTTCTGGTTATTTATTTCAGCCTTATACCAGAATTTTGCCGAATAACTTTAACGTAGCATACTACGATATAGACAACGCATGGCAATATCGTGGGTATATTGCTTCTGGAGCATTAGTCTTCCACAGTCCACTAGGCCCTGCTTCGGCAACTATCAATTATTACACAGAAAGAGATGAGCACTGGAGCTTCATCTTTAATTTTGGCTATCTAATTTCTAATAGAAGATTCTTGAAATAGATTACTCTCCTTTATATATAGGGGCTCTTTTTTCAAAAAATGCGTTAATACCTTCTTTGTGATCATAAGATTGAGCTGCTTCTGCCTGAAGTTCTTTCTCAACAGCCAATTGCTCCTCGATAGAGTTTTTCAGTCCCATGTTCAAAGCTTTCTTGGTTAGTCCAAATCCTTTGGTAGGTCTTGAGGCAAGCTTTTTCGCAAATTCAAAAACAGAACTTTGCAATTGATCACCCTCCACTACTTCGTAAATCATTCCAATTTCTTTCGCTTCGGCAGCAGTAACCTTATTTCCTAAAAACATCTGTGCAGTAGCGCGCTGCATACCAATAAGTCTAGGTAAGAAAAATGTTCCTCCACTATCTGGTATCAACCCTATGTTACTAAATGATTGGATAAATTTGGCAGATGTTGCCGCAAAAGTAATGTCGCAAGCAAGGGCAATGTTTGCACCAGCTCCTGCTGCAACTCCATTTACCGCACAAATTACAGGTTTTTCAATATTTCTGATAGCAAGAATAATAGGATTGTATGTATGGTCAACTATTTCTTCAATTTTTGGTCCGCCCTCACGAGTAGCTTCTGCTAAATCTTGTCCGGCACAAAACCCTTTTCCGTTTGCTGTTAAAATGATTGCTCTAATCTCAGAATTCTCAGAACAATGCTTTAAGGCATCTTTAGTGTCGTCTGCCATTTCGAAGTTGAAGCTGTTAAGTACATTCGGTCTGTTAAGCGTAATTGTAGCTACTCCTTCTGATACAGTAAATTCAATATTATCGTAGTTTATGGATTCCATAATAAGTTCAATTAATTTTTAGTGTTGTAAAAATGCACAAAATCGTGTAATCGAAAAAAAACAAGTGCAGATATTATAAATTAAGAATGCAATTATAACTTTGCATCCGTTTTTGAATATAAATAATATGAGTCAATTCCATAATTTAAAAGTAAGTGATGTTCGCAATGAGACAGAAGATACAGTTTCAATTGCATTCGAAATTCCAGAATCTTTAAAAGGAGATTTTGCCTATAAAGCAGGGCAGTATCTAACTGTTAAAGCAATGGTAAATGGAAGTGATGAGCGAAGAGCTTATTCTTTGTGTTCTTCTCCTTCTCTTGGCGAGGACCCAAGAATAGCAGTGAAAAGAGTGGAAAATGGAAAGGTCTCTAATTATTTGAACGATCAGGTTTCTGTTGGAGACATGATTGAAGTAATGCCTCCAAATGGAATGTTTGTTTTAACTCCTGAAGAGAACAAAACCTATGTAGGGTTTGCTGCAGGAAGTGGTATTACACCAATTATTTCCATGATCAAAACGGTGTTGGAGGAAACTAGTTCCTCAAAGTTTGTTTTGTTTTATGGTAATAAAACAGAGGAGAGTACCATTTTTAAGTCGGAGTTAGATCAGTTGTCGGGAAGCGGTAACTTTACCTATTATAATGTATTAACAAGAGAAGACTCAGGAAAGCCATTAACAAATGGAAGAATTAACGAGAAGAAAGCCATTACCTTATTAAAAGATGATATGAGCTCTCTTAATGCGGATGGTTTTTTCATGTGTGGACCTGAACAAATGATTTTTGATGTTGTTACTGGTTTGAAAAACCTGAATATCGATGAGTCAAAAGTGCATTATGAGTTATTTACCACTCCAGATTTGCTGAAAGAAGAGGATGAAGTAGAGGTAAATGAGTTTTCGGGAGTGGCAAAGGTAAAAGTGATTTATGATGATGAAGAAGTAGAGTTTGATCTTGCGGCAGATGGAGACGATGTTTTGGAAGCAGCAATGCAAAATGATTTAGATGTTCCTTTTTCCTGTAAAGGAGCGGTATGCTGTACTTGTAAAGCAAAGGTTACCGAAGGAAAAATGATAATGGATGCTAATTATGCATTAAGTGATGAGGAAGTTGCAGAAGGTTTTGTACTTACTTGTCAGGCACATCCGGCATCAGGACACGTAGTGGTTGATTTTGACGAAGCATAAGCTGAACTTATAATAATTGTTAAAAGGAGGTTTTTACCTCCTTTTTTTATGGTTAATTGTTTAGGAAAATTTTCTAACTTTAAACAAACTATAATTTAAAATCGATGATAGGATTATTAATAGGAGGAGGAGTTGTATTAATTTTGGTAATTTGGTTTGTTTCTCTAAACAATAGACTAGTTGCTTTAAAGAATAATAGAGAGAATGCATTTGCCGATATTGATGTTCAATTAAAGCAGCGTCATGACCTCATTCCACAGTTAATAGGATCAGTGAAAGGATACATGGAGCACGAAAGCGAAGTGCTTACCGCTGTTACGCAGGCAAGATCTGCATGTATGAAAGCTGGAAGTATTAATGATAAGATTGCAGCAGAATCTCAATTGGGGGCCGCTCTTTCTGCTTTTCAGTTGCAGGTGGAGGCCTATCCAGACCTTAAAGCAAATTCTAATTTTCTTCAATTACAGGAAGAAATTGCCGATATCGAGAATAAATTATCTGCCGTTCGTCGTTTCTTTAACTCGGCAACGAGAGAGTATAATAATGGGGTGGAGCAAT
Source organism: Parvicellaceae bacterium (assembly GCA_965230225.1). Taxonomy (GTDB): domain Bacteria; phylum Bacteroidota; class Bacteroidia; order Flavobacteriales_D; family Parvicellaceae; genus CALSMU01. The sequence continues at coordinate 1,118,822 of CBDDKM010000010.1, read as the reverse complement.
TTCCATCTAATATTGTTGCCAATATGAAAGGATATAAAACAGAGTCCATGTTTGATATTGGTATCATCGAAAGAGAAAAATTGGATAAAGCTCCGGAAGTGAAATTTTAACCCCGGATAGATGAGGTTTATTGGGCTACAGGAGCAGATCCGAAGAAATAATCGTAAGTCGTTATTGCTATTACTTTCCTTTCCTACTTTGATATTAGTGGGGGCGTATCTCTTTTTCTTTTTTCTGATAGGAAGTAATAATATGAACGAGGTAAATACTCAGTTTATTTATACTATCCCTTTTATACTTGGAGGAGTGGGTGTTTGGTTCTTAATTGCCTACTTGTCTCATTCAAGTATTATCAAGTCAACTAGCGGAGCAAAATCATTAGATCGAAGAGATCATAAAAGAATCTATAACCTGACTGAAAACCTATGCATGTCTGTTGGGATGAAGATGCCTAAATTGTATGTAATTAATTCCAGTGCTTTGAATGCTTTCGCAAGTGGAATTGATGAAAGGTCTTATGCTGTTACACTTACAACAGGAATCATCGATAAGTTAAATGATGAAGAGTTGGAAGGTGTAATTGCGCATGAGTTGAGTCATATACGTAATAAAGATGTTCGTTTATTGATCATCTCCATCATATTTGTAGGAATCTTTGCCTTTCTGGTGGAGGTGTTGTTTCGTTCTTTGATTTATGGAGGTAGGAGAAAAGACAGTAAAATGGATGGCCGTGTAGTATTGGTGGCAATGCTAATTGCAGTGGTAGTCTATTTCTTTTCCATTGTATTTAAATTTGCTTTGTCGCGTAAGAGAGAGTATTTGGCTGATGCTGGAGCTGTAGAGATGACTAAAAATGCAGGGGCAATGGCTTCCGCGCTGAGAAAAATTTCGGGCAATAGCAATGTAGAGTCAGTAAAAAGTGGAGATATAAAACAGCTCTTCATCGATAATTCAAAGAGTAAAAAGGAAAGTAATGCCTTTAGTTCTATCTCAGGTATTTTTGCTACCCACCCTCCAATCAAAAAGAGAATTGCCATTCTTGAGCAAATGTAATTAGCCAGACAAGCAACCATTCTAGTGTTTATTGGTCCTTGTTTCAAAACACCGGTTTGGGAAAAATTGCTTATATTTCTCCCTCAATCAACTGAAACAACCGGTTTCAAGTGAAACCAAATAAACCACACTAGATGAAAAAGATTTACTTAACACTCTTGGGAGTTGCTATGCTCTCAACTACTATTGGTCAAACATTCGACGTCGGAGGCCCGGTGTCATTTAAACAAAAGATAGCTCTGGAAGATAAAGATGTTCCAGAATACACCATGCCTTCTTTTGATTTACAAACTCAATTGGATGAAGATGAGATAAACCATGCTAATAAAGTAGGTCCATACCGATTTGGGTATGAACATAACACCAATTATGACTTAAATAACTCGGGAGTTTGGCAGGTTACTGATAAAGGAGATAGAGTTTGGAGAATGATTTTGACTTCCGAAGGAGCTTTATCCATTAATATCATATTTAATGATTTCTTTATTCCTGAAGGAGCTCACTTACATGTATATAATGAGGAGAAGTCTTACATGCTAAATGCATATACCTCCGAAAACAATAATGTAAACAACGAATTAGGAACTCAATTAGTAAAAGGAGAGTCTATGATCGTTGAGTATTTTGAGCCACAAGATGTTGCTGGACAAGGAAGATTGTTAATCGGAACGGTTGTTCATGGATATAGAGATATTAATAGTTGGTATCCTGAAAAAGTAAATGAGTCGGGAGCATGTAACATGGATGTTATTTGTCCGGATGGAAATCCATGGGCGGATGAAATCAGGTCTGAAGCAAGAATTCTAAATGGAGGAGGACTTTGTACAGGAACATTGGTAAACAATACAGCCGAAGATGGAACTCCATATTTCTTAACAGCGAATCATTGTGGACCTAATTCAATGGGAAGTGCAGTATTTAGATTTAACTACAATAGTACTATTTGTGGAAGTCAGTCTTCTGCTAATAGTGTAGCACCGTCTAATAATGATGCAATAAATGGTTCCATTTTTAGAGCAGCTAAAGCAGATTCTGATTTTGGATTAGTAGAGTTAAACTCTATTCCTCCTGCATCTTATGCAGTATATTATGCAGGTTGGGATAATTCTGGATCCACTCCTCAAACGGCAGTTGGAATTCACCACCCTTCAGGTGATGTGAAGAAGATTTCGTTTGATGATGATGTGTTGCAGTCAGCTCAGGGATTGTCTTCTGTTTCTAATTCAGAATGGAGAATTGAAGCCTGGGAAAGAAATACCACTACAGAAGGTGGGTCTTCAGGTTCAGGTTTATGGAACGAGAATCACCATGTTGTTGGTCAGTTACACGGAGGGCAGGCAAACTGTTCTAATAGTGTAAACGATTATTATGGTAAGTTTTCTATGTCCTGGGATGGAAATGGCTCTTCATCTTCAGCTCAGAGATTGCATGACTGGTTAGATCCACAAAATACCGGTGTAACCACTTTAGATGGATACGATCCTAATCAGGCAACCGTTGCTTATGATGCAGCTGTATTATCGGTATCAGAGCCAAGTGGAACTTATTGTACTGGATTCATTACTCCTGAAGTAACTATTAAGAATAGTGGTTCTACCACAATGACAACAGCTACTATTTCATATAATGTAGATGGTGGAACAAATCAGGTGTATAACTGGAGTGGAAATTTAACTACCGGTCAATCGGAAAATGTAACCCTACCTGGAATGACAGTTTCAACAGATGGAGCACATGTATTTAATGTAGTGATTAGTTCGCCAAATGGTCAGTCTGATGGTAATGGTTCGAATGACGATGCAACAGGTAACTTTACTTCGTTTGCTAATGCACAAACAGTATTAATTAATCTTACTCTTGATTGCTGGGGTAGTGAAACCTCATGGGAAATCACTGATCAATCAACAAGTGCTTTATTATGGTCTCAACCGGCAGGAACTTATCCGGACGATGCTCCTAACGGAACATCAGTTACGGAAGAGATTTGTTTATCGGATGGTTGCTATACATTTACTATTAATGACGATTATGGAGATGGTATGAGCGGAGCTCAATACGGAAGTTGTGATGTGGATGGTGATTATGATATTCAGGGGTTCTATGGAACAATGTATGTTCAAATGACGGCGCCAGCTGCAGATTTTGGTAGTTCTACTTCACATGATTTCTGTATCGATAATACTTCTACAGAGGAGTTGGGAGATATTTCTCAGTTTAATGTATATCCAAATCCTGCTAACGAAGAGTTGAATGTTCAATTGGTATTTAATAATAATGTAAATGATTTAAACATTCAGATTACGGATGTGCAGGGGAGAGTTCTTCAAAATAGAATGATGAGTGGATTAAGTGGAACTCAAACAATAGGGTTCTCATTAGAGGAAATGTCTGCCGGTGTTTATTTTGTAAAAGTAAATACAGGTGGAGCAGTGCTTACTAAAAAGGTGTTGAAGAAATAAATAGTACATATATAATATAGAAGCCTTCAAAACTTGAAGGCTTTTTTTATGCTTAGAAATATGAATATAGTTATAACAGGATGTTCCAGAGGGATAGGATTAGAGTTAGTAAAACAGTTGGCAGAAGACCATAAGGTATATTGTTTAACTAGGAATATTGAACCTCTTATAGAGTTAAATAATGAAAATGTTAGAGTGTTAAGCTGTGATTTGTCCAATATTAATAAGAGTGAATTAGATGAGTTATTCGAAGATGTTGACTCAATTCATGTGTTAATTAACAATGCAGGTATACTATATAATAGACCTTTCTCCGAAATCTTAGCAGAAGAATTAATGCATTCTTATCAAGTAAATGTCATGGGACCATACCTATTAACTCAGTATTTATTGAGTAGAATAATACAAGGAAATGGTCATGTGGTAAACATTAGTAGTATGGGAGGAGTGCAAGGAAGTGTTAAATTTCCTGGGTTATCTGCCTACAGCTCTTCAAAGGGAGCACTGACTATATTGACAGAATGTTTAGCAGAGGAATATAAAGAAGAGTCTATTTCATTCAATTGTTTAGCGCTCGGTGCGGTGCAAACTGAAATGTTGGAAGAAGCTTTTCCAGGATATCAGGCGCCAATTTTGCCGGAAGAAATGGCAAATTATATCTTAAATTTTAGTTTGGAAGGCCATAAATTCCAAAATGGAAAGGTGGTTCAGGTTTCAAATTCGACTCCCTAATGAGAAAAAAGTATCTTTTTTAAGGGGTAAATTCACCTTCTTATGAATGTGAAGATAGAAAGGTAAGTTAGGAGTGTTGGTCATAAAACAGCTCTGAACGCAATTTGATTCATTTTTTTGAAAAAAAATATTCGATTGTAAATGTCTGATCTGTAATAGTCTAATGAAAGAGTCGGGAATTAACTCGAAAAAAGTTGTGTCTAAAACTTGCAAGTGAATAAAAAGGGCATACATTTGCAGCCGCTTTGGAAATGACCAAGGCAATGTTCTTTAAGTCTTGTGGAAGTAATTCAAGTTTTTTGAGAAAAATTTAAAAAGGCTTGCAGGTTTAAAAATTAGATTTACATTTGCAGCCCGCTTTCGAAAACAAGTAGGGTTAACAAACGAGTTAATTCGGTTTTGAAAGAAATTTTGAAAAAAAATAAAAAAGGCTTGCAGGTTTAAAAATTAGATTTACATTTGCGGCCCGCTTTCGAAACAACGAAAGAATTGACAAAAGAGTCGATTTAGTTTTGAAAGAGTTTTTTTGAAGAAAATTTGAAAAAGGCTTGCAGGTTTAAAAATTAGATTTACATTTGCAGCCCGCTTCGAAAAACAAGCGGAAAGAAAACGTTCTTTACATATCCTTTGAAATTAAAATTTTGAAAAAAAATTAAAAAAGTTTTGCAGGTTTAAAAATTACATTTACATTTGCAGCCGCTTTCAAAAACAACAAGAGAAAACGATCTCTGAATTGAGAGTTTTGAAAAAATATTTTTTGAAAAATTTTGTCAAAAAGGTTTGCAGGTTTAAAAATTACATTTACATTTGCAGCCCGCTTTCAAAGCGATATTTGAACACTTAAGTTCTTTGAATTATTGAAGTAAAGATTAAAAAGAAAACTAGCGTAAAGTTTTTAAACAACAACGAAGTCAAATCCGAGTTAAAACAAAACTTAAAATTATAATTACAATGGAGAGTTTGATCCTGGCTCAGGATGAACGCTAGCGGCAGGCCTAACACATGCAAGTCGAACGGTAACAGGAATTGCTTGCAATTCGCTGACGAGTGGCGAACGGGTGCGTAACGCGTATGCAATCTACCTTTAACAGAGGGATAGCCCAGAGAAATTTGGATTAATACCTCATAACATCACGAATTCGCATGTTTTTGTGATTAAAACTCCGGTGGTTAAAGATGAGCATGCGTGACATTAGCTTGTTGGTAAGGTAACGGCTTACCAAGGCTACGATGTCTAGGGGGTCTTAAAGGATGGTCCCCCACACTGGTACTGAGACACGGACCAGACTCCTACGGGAGGCAGCAGTGAGGAATATTGGTCAATGGACGAAAGTCTGAACCAGCCATGCCGCGTGAAGGATGAAGGCCCTATGGGTCGTAAACTTCTTTTATATAGGAAGAAACCTCTCTACGTGTAGAGAGCTGACGGTACTATACGAATAAGCACCGGCTAACTCCGTGCCAGCAGCCGCGGTAATACGGAGGGTGCAAGCGTTATCCGGATTTATTAGGTTTAAAGGGTCCGCAGGCGGAAATTTAAGTCAGTGGTGAAAGCCCATAGCTCAACTATGGAACTGCCATTGATACTGAATTTCTTGAATCTGATTGAAGTAGGCGGAATATGTCATGTAGCGGTGAAATGCTTAGATATGACATAGAACACCGATAGCGAAGGCAGCTTACTAAGTCAGTATTGACGCTGAGGGACGAAAGCGTGGGGAGCGAACAGGATTAGATACCCTGGTAGTCCACGCCGTAAACGATGATCACTAGCTATTGGCGATACACTGTCAGTGGCAAAGCGAAAGTGTTAAGTGATCCACCTGGGGAGTACGATCGCAAGGTTGAAACTCAAAGGAATTGACGGGGGCCCGCACAAGCGGTGGAGCATGTGGTTTAATTCGATGATACGCGAGGAACCTTACCAGGACTTAAATGCATAACGACAGATTGGGAAACCAGTCCTTCTTCGGACGGAATGCAAGGTGCTGCATGGTTGTCGTCAGCTCGTGCCGTGAGGTGTTGGGTTAAGTCCCGTAACGAGCGCAACCCTTATCTTTAGTTGCCAGCATGTAATGATGGGGACTCTAAAGAAACTGCCCGCGCAAGCGGTGAGGAAGGTGGGGATGACGTCAAATCATCACGGCCCTTACGTCCTGGGCCACACACGTGCTACAATGGTAGGTACAAAGGGCAGCTACCTGGCGACAGGATGCTAATCTCTAAAACCTATCTCAGTTCGGATTGGAGTCTGAAACTCGACTCTATGAAGCTGGAATCGCTAGTAATCGCGCATCAGCCATGGCGCGGTGAATACGTTCCCGGGCCTTGTACACACCGCCCGTCAAGCCATGGAAGCTGGGAGTGCCTGAAGTCGGTAACCATTTAGGAGCCGCCTAAGGTAAAACTAGTAACTGGGGCTAAGTCGTAACAAGGTAGCCGTACCGGAAGGTGCGGCTGGAACACCTCCTTTCTAGAGAAATGAGGATTTGTTTCGGTTTTTAAACGGTCGCTGGTTTTCTTTTTAATCTTTCCTTCTTTATATAACTTATCCCAAAAGCTCAGTATGCTTGAGCAACTGAAGTTTTGGACAAAATAGTCCCTTAGCTCAGTTGGTTAGAGCGCTACACTGATAATGTAGAGGTCCGCAGTTCAAATCTGCGAGGGACTACAAGTTTTTTGGGGGATTAGCTCAGCTGGCTAGAGCGCTTGCCTTGCACGCAAGAGGTCATCGGTTCGACTCCGATATTCTCCACTAACCCATTTCAGGGTATAAGTTCTTTGACATGTTGAAAATAAATTAGATCAGAGTTAATATCAAATATTAATAATAAAGTTTAAAATAAATTGTTTACTTATTTAAAAGCTAATAAGGGCGCATGGCGGATGCCTTGGCTCTCAGAGACGATGAAGGACGTGATAAGCTGCGATAAGCTTTGGGGAGGTGCAAACAACCTTTAATCCAGAGATTTCCGAATGGGGCAACCCAGCTGGTTGAAGACCAGTTATCCGAAAGGAGGTTAACCCGGTGAACTGAAACATCTAAGTAACCGGAGGAATAGAAAATAATAATGATTCCCAGAGTAGTGGCGAGCGAAATGGGAACAGCCCAAACCAATAATGTTTCGGCATTTTTGGGGTTGTAGGACTGTAACATGGACTTATAAAATATAATGGAAGCTTTCTGGAAAGTTATGCCAAAGAGGGTGATAGCCCCGTACATGAAATGTTTTATATACCTAACAGTATCCTGAGTAGGGCGGGACACGTGTAATCCTGTCTGAATCTGCCGGGACCATCCGGTAAGGCTAAATACTACTGAGAGACCGATAGTGAACTAGTACCGTGAGGGAAAGGTGAAAAGTACCCTAAACAAGGGAGTGAAATAGATCCTGAAACCATGCGCTTACAAACTGTAGGAGCCCTTCGGGGTGACTGCGTGCCTTTTGCATAATGAGCCTACGAGTTACTCGTAGTTAGCTAGGTTAATCAATTAAGTTGAGTAGCCGAAGCGAAAGCAAGTCTGAATAGGGCGTTTAGTTAGCTGCGGTAGACGCGAAACCCGGTGATCTACCCATGACCAGGTTGAAGTTCCGGTAACACGGAATGGAGGACCGAACCAGTTCACGTTGAAAAGTGTTTGGATGAGTTGTGGGTAGGGGTGAAAGGCCAATCAAACCGGGAAATAGCTCGTACTCCCCGAAATGCATTTAGGTGCAGCGTCGTGGTTGAGTTTCATAGAGGTAGAGCTACTGATAGGGCTAGGGGGCTTCACCGCCTACCAACCCCTGACAAACTCCGAATGCTATGAAATATACACGGCAGTGAGGGCATGGGTGCTAAGGTCCATGTCCGAGAGGGAAAGAACCCAGACCATCAGCTAAGGTCCCCAAGTATACGCTAAGTTGACCAAACGTGGTCCGATTGCATTGACAGCTAGGATGTTGGCTTGGAAGCAGCCATTCATTTAAAGAGTGCGTAACAGCTCACTAGTCGAGCGATCGGGCGTGGATAATAATCGGGCATAAGTGTATCACCGAAGCTATGGGATCGAAAGATCGGTAGGGGAGCATTCTAACAGCATTGAAGGTGTACCGGCAAGGTATGCTGGAGCGGTTAGAAAAGAAAATGTAGGCATAAGTAACGATAATGCGGGCGAGAAACCCGCACGCCAATAGACTAAGGTTTCCTCAGCCATGCTAATCAGCTGAGGGTTAGTCAGGACCTAAGGCGAACCCGAACGGGGTAGTCGATGGACATCAGGTTAATATTCCTGAACTTGTTATAATTGCGATGGAGTGACGGAGAAGTGAAAAGTACGCGTGCTGACGGAATAGCACGTCTAAGGGTGTAGGTATAGGATTGTAGGCAAATCCGCAGTCTTGCTAAAACCCGAGTGATAACTGAGCCTTCTGGTGACGGAAGTACTGTAATCAGGCTCCCAAGAAAAACTTCTAAGCTTCAGATTATAACAACCTGTACCGCAAACCGACACAGGTAGTCAAGTAGAGTATACTAAGGCGCTCGAGTGATCCGTGGCTAAGGAACTAGGCAAAATGGTCTCGTAACTTCGGGAGAAGAGACGCTTACTTCGGTAAGCCGCAGTGAATAGACCCATGCGACTGTTTATCAAAAACACATGGCTTTGCTAAATCGAAAGATGATGTATAAGGCCTGACACCTGCCCGGTGCCGGAAGGTTAAGAGGAGGGCTTAGAACTTCGGTTCGAAGGTCTGAATTGAAGCCCCGGTAAACGGCGGCCGTAACTATAACGGTCCTAAGGTAGCGAAATTCCTTGTCGGGTAAGTTCCGACCTGCACGAATGGTGTAACGATATGGGTACTGTCTCGGCCACGAGCTCGGTGAAATTGTAATTCCGGTGAAGATGCCGGATACCCGCAACGGGACGGAAAGACCCCGTGCACCTTTACTATAGCTTCACGTTGGTATTGGATAATTGATGTGTAGGATAGGTGGGAGACTTCGAAGCTGTGTCGCCAGGCATGGTGGAGTCGTCCTTGAAATACCACCCTTCAATTGTTCGATGCCTAACTCCGAAAGGAGAACAGCGTGTGGTGGGTAGTTTGACTGGGGTGGTCGCCTCCAAAAGAGTAACGGAGGCTTCTAAAGGTTCCCTCAGCACGCTTGGTAACCGTGCGCAGAGTGTAATGGCACAAGGGAGCTTGACTGTGAGACCGACAAGTCGAGCAGGTACGAAAGTAGAGCATAGTGATCCGGTGGTTCCGCATGGAAGGGCCATCGCTCAAAGGATAAAAGGTACGCCGGGGATAACAGGCTGATCACTCCCAAGAGCTCACATCGACGGAGTGGTTTGGCACCTCGATGTCGGCTCGTCACATCCTGGGGCTGGAGAAGGTCCCAAGGGTTGGGCTGTTCGCCCATTAAAGTGGCACGCGAGCTGGGTTCAGAACGTCGCGAGACAGTTCGGTCCCTATCTGTTGTGGGCGCTAGATATTTGAGAGAACCTGACCCTAGTACGAGAGGACCGGGTTGGACAAACCTCTGGTGTACCTGTTGTGACGCCAGTTGCATCGCAGGGTAGCTATGTTTGGTTGAGATAAGCGCTGAAAGCATCTAAGCACGAAACTCTTCTCAAGATGAGATATCTTTTAAAGGTCGTTAAAGACGATGACGTTGATAGGCTACAAGTGTAAAGTCAGTGATGGCAAAGCTAAGTAGTACTAATTACCTGTAGGCTTTGAGTAAAAGCAATTTATTTTAAACAGATCTGATTTATTTTCAACATGAACAATATTTGAAGCATTTAAAGCTTTCGGTGACTATTGCATTAGGGTCCACCTCTTCCCATTCCGAACAGAGAAGTTAAGCCTTTTAGCGCAGATGGTACTTGGGTAACACCAGGAAGAGTATGTCGTTGCCGTTTTTCTAAGAAGCCTTTCATCATTCGATGAAAGGCTTTTTTTTTATCTATTTATGGAGCCTGTTGATAAAATATCACAATTCTTGAGAACCTTTTATCTTCAGAGTACCGCATTGTATTAACTTCGCGAAAATCTTTAAATGGATAAAAACTAGAATATGCCAAAAGATAACTCAATAAGAACGATTCTGATAATTGGAAGTGGACCAATTGTAATTGGACAAGCCTGTGAATTTGATTATTCCGGATCTCAAGCAGCAAGATCGCTAAGAGAAGAAGGAATTGAAGTTACCCTTATCAACTCGAACCCTGCAACCATCATGACCGATAAGGTCGTTGCAGATAATGTTTATCTTAAACCTCTTGAACCTCAGTCGATTATAGAGATATTGGAGAAGCACAATATCGATGCTGTACTACCAACAATGGGAGGACAAACAGCACTAAACCTATGTATCGAGTGCGATGAAATGGGGATTTGGAAAGACTTTGGAGTTAGAATTATTGGTGTAGATATCGATGCGATTGAGATCACTGAAGACAGAGAAAAATTCAGAGATTTGATGACTTCCATCGATATTGCAATGGCACCTCAGGATACAGCAAAATCTTTCCTACAGGGAAAAGAAATTGCTCAAAAATTTGGCTTCCCATTGTGTATCCGTCCATCGTTTACTTTAGGTGGGTCGGGAGCAGCTTTTGTGCATAATGAAGAGGATTTTGAGAAGCTATTAACCAGAGGTTTACATGCTTCACCAATCCATGAAGTAATGATCGATAAAGCGGTACTTGGTTGGAAAGAGTACGAGCTGGAATTACTTCGAGATAAGAACGATAACGTAACAATTATCTGTTCTATTGAAAATATGGATCCTATGGGAATTCATACAGGTGATTCTATCACCGTAGCACCGGCAATGACCCTGAGTGACTCAACTTACCAGAAGATGAGGGATCTGGCAATCAAAATGATGCGTGCCATCGGTGATTTCGCTGGAGGATGTAATGTTCAATTTGCAGTAAGTGATGATGAAAATGAGGATATCATTGCAATTGAAATTAACCCTCGTGTGTCGAGGTCATCTGCTCTTGCCTCTAAAGCAACAGGATATCCGATTGCAAAAATTGCAGCCAAGTTGGCGATAGGATATACATTGGATGAACTTAAGAATCAAATTACCAAATCTACTTCTGCTTACTTTGAGCCTACCTTGGATTATGTAATCGTAAAAATTCCTCGTTGGAACTTCAGTACAAGTTCAAGGAGTTCTGATAGAGAGCTTGGTCTTCAGATGAAGTCAGTCGGTGAGGTGATGGGAATTGGCCGAACGTTCCAAGAAGCATTGCAGAAAGGCTTGTCAGTCGCTGGAAATTGGAGCGTAATGGACTAGGTGCGGATGGAAAAGAACTTAAGTAGATCAAGACCAGATATCTAGAGAGCCTTGAAACATGCAAGCTGGAATCGATTGTTCCACATTTATGATGCAATTCAAACTTGGGAATTCCGTTCAAGTAGAATTCGTGAGATTACGCGTATAGATATCTTGGTTCTTGAGACCAGATCAACGAGCTTGATCAGAGTTGGAGAAGAGAAATTGGAACGCACAAATTAGAATCAACTTCCAAAAGCATTGCTTTACGAAGCAAAGCAGAAAGGGCTATGCTGATAGACAGATTGCACACATCCTGAGATTGTTGGGAGAGTGAGGTCTTCAAGTAAGACGCCAATGAGTTTAGGATATCCAGACGAGTTTATAAGCTGGTTGATACGTGTGCCGCTGAATTCCCAGCTCAAACGCCATATTATTATTCAACTTTCGAAGACGAAGAACGAAAGCTGAAGTAACCGATCAAGTAAGAAAGATTGTAGTTCTTGGTTCAGGTCCTAATACCGAATTGGGCAAGGAATTGAGTTTGATTACTGCTGTGTGCATGGCGTACTTAGCTGCCAAAGAGCAGTGGTTACGAAACCATCATGATCAACTGTAATCCGGAAACGGTTTCTACAGATTTTGATACGTTGCTGATAAGCTCTATTTCGAACCTGTTTTCTGGGAACACATTTACGATATTATCCTTCACGAAAAGCCAGAAGGAGTTATCGTTCAGCTTGGTGGCCAAACAGCTCTTGAAGCTTAGCCGAGAAGCTGGAGACGATCACGGTATCAAAGATCATCGGAACAAGATTTCAAATCATTGGATCTTGCCGAAGATCGAGGTCGTTTTTCAACACTACTAGCTGAGAGATCTTGAACATTCCTTATCCGAAATTCGGTGTAGTGCAGAAGATGCTGAACAAAGCGCTGGAACTCTAGCTAAGGAACTCGGATTTCCGTTGCTTGTTAAGACCTTCCTATGTTCTCGGAGGATTCAAAGCATGAAAATTGTAATCAACGAAGCAGGAACTTGGAAAATCACGTGGTTGACATCTCCTCAAGGATATTCCAGGATAACCAGAATTCTGTCTCGATCACTTCTTAGAAGGTGCAATTGAGGCAGAAGCCGATGCCATTTGTGATGGAGAGAGATGTTTACATCGTAGGAATCATGGAGCACATTGAGCCTGCAGGAATTCACTCAGGAGATTCTTACGCGGTTCTTCCTCCTTACAACCTTGGAGATTTCATTATCCAACAAATTGAAGAGCATACCAAGAGAATTGCCGTTGCTTTGGAAACAGTTGGGTTAATCAACATTCAGTTTGCAATTAAAGACGATGTAGTATACATTATCGAAGCAAACCCTAGAGCATCAAGAACAGTCCCTTTCATAGCGAAAGCTTATCAGGAACCGTATGTAAACTATGCCGCTAAGGTAATGATGGGTGCAAAATTGAATGATTTCAAGTTTAATCCGGTAAAAGAGGGATACGCAATTAAGATCCCGGTATTCTCATTTGGTAAGTTCCCGAATGTAAATAAAGAGTTAGGGCCAGAGATGAAATCTACTGGAGAAGCTATTAGGTTCATCAAAGACTTGAACGATCCATTCTTCAGAAAAGTATACTCGGAAAGAAACTTGTATTTGAGTAAATAATAATTATTAAATTTAATCCCTGTTTTCGCAAGAAGGCAGGGATTTTTTTATGAATCAAAATTGGGAAATAGTTGCAGCAGGAATGGGAAGTATATACGAGGTGCTTTTAATTATTCTTGTTGTTATCCTGATTTTTAACGGTTTACTTCGTCAAAAGATTTTGAATAAGGTGAACAATCGGTTTGAAGCTTCAAACCAAGCTCCTAAAAGTCCTGAGAAAAAGGTGAAAATTAGGAGAAGAAACAACGAAGAGTATGTGGATTATGAGGAAATCAAAGATTAATTCACCATTGATATAAATTGATTACCATGAAATTAGATTGGAAAAAAATATTACCTCACGCGGTTGCAGTAAGTGTTTTCTTAATTGTGGCTATGATATACATGTATCCAGCATTGCAAGGGTACAGGGTGTCGAGTCATGATATTGACATGCATAAAGGGATGTCTAAGGAAGTTTTTAATCATCGTGCTGAGTATGGTGAGGAGCCTCTATGGACCAATTCTATGTTTGGAGGAATGCCTGCCACTCAGATTTCGGTAGTTTACGATTCTAATTTGGTGGCTAAAATTCAGAAGGGAATATTTTTAGGTCTTCCACATCCGGTTAATTACCTATTTCTGTATATGGTAGGATTTTATATCCTACTTATGTGCTTAAAAGTAGATCCCTGGCTTGCTCTGGTGGGAGCTCTCGCATATGGATTTTCCTCTTACTTCTTTATTATTATGGGAGCAGGGCATAATTCCAAAGCGGTAGCTGTAGGGTATATGGCTCCGGCGCTTGGAGGATTTTTACTCACCTTCAGAAAACGATACTTATTGGGAATAGCTCTTACAACGCTTTTTCTTTCGCTTCAAATTAATGCGAATCACCCACAGGTAACCTATTATTTCTTCATATTACTATTCTTCATATTCATATATGAAGCCATCAAATTTGTTCAAAGAGGTGAAGGCAAATCACTTTTAGTTAGGACAGGGTTATTGGCCATTGGTGTAGCATTAGCTATTTCCACGAATGTTCCGAACTTATATGGGACCTATGAGTATTCACCTTATACCCAAAGAGGAGGAAGTGAGTTAACTCCAATAGATACCACTAAGAAGGATGAAAAAGGGATGTCGAAAGATTATGCGCTTCAGTGGAGTTATGGTAAATCGGAAACCTGGAGTTTCCTTATTCCAAATATTAACGGTGGGCCTTCTAACCCTGTGTTGGCCAATAAGGATATTATGGAGAATCCAGGCAATGATGAGTTGAAGCAAATACTTAACGTAAATTATCAATTTTATTCTAACCGAACATCGCCATTAATAAAGGATTACTTTGGTAATCAGGCTTCCACATCAGGCCCAGTGTACATTGGAGCAGTAGTATGTTTACTATTCTTATTGGCAATGGTATTTTGGACTGGTAAGTTGAAGTGGCCAATTCTTATTATGACTATCCTTTCTATAGGGTTGGCATGGGGTAAAAACCTAAGTTGGTTAACTAATTTATTCTGGGATCACGTACCGGTGTATAAGAATTTTAGAGCGGTAACAATTATCCTGGTAATTGTGGAGCTGGCATTTCCTTTGGTTGCTATTTTATGGCTTAAAGATGTATACGCAAATAGAGATAAATACAAGGAGAAAATTAAGTTCTTTTGGTTAAAACAAGAACTTAATTCCAAGGTGGTATTTTTTAGCACAACTGGATTTTTATTATTGGTGTCTCTGTTGTTTGCTGCAGCACCTGGAAGCTTTTTAGAGTTGGAATCGGAAGATGATAAAACCATCTTCCAACCTCAGTATCTAAATCAACAAATGTTGGCAATGGTTTCTAAGAATCCACAAGATGTGCCAGCGGAGTATCAAAATAATTTGCAGGAATATGCTGGGCTATTGGCGAATCAATATAGACCATACATGGATACTGCCAGAGAGCAATTAAGAGAACATCGTGTATCAATAGTACAAAAGGATGCATTGAGAACATTTCTATTTTTACTTCTAGCAGGAGCATTGTTGTATTTTTTCCTATATGGAAATTTCAATAGCACCTATTTCTCCTTGGCATTGGGATGTTTGATGTTAGTGGATTTGTGGGGTGTCGCAACCCGTTACCTAAACAATGATTCTGGTAAGGAAACTAAGTATGAGGCTTGGGTAGAAGAGGAGCAAAAATTAATTCCATTTTCACCAACTTTTGCAGATGCGGCTATTCTTCAAAATGAAGTAAATGCCAACCCTGAAATTGGAGTTCAAATTAATAATGCATTAATTGCCAATAAAAAGGAGAAAGGTGAGGAGTTAACCTTGAAAGAAAACTTCAATACACAGTTTGGAGTACTTGGACAAATGACTGATTATCGTGTATTCTTATTGAACCCTGGATATTCTCAGGAAACATCTATTTCCTATTACCATAAATCATTGGGAGGGTATCACTCTGCCAAGATTCAGAGATATCAGGATTTCATTGAGAGAAAAATGAATCGTCAAATGCAGTTGGCAAGTAACCCAAGTACTTTAAAAGATGCTTCTATTTTGAACATGCTAAATACGAAGTACATTGTGCTTAATCCTGGAGGAGAAGGTCAGTATTTGGATATGAATGATCCTTCTACGTTCTCTGAAGCAAATCAAAAGATCACCCCTGGGTTTATCAATAATGAAGCATTAGGAAATGCCTGGTTTATTTCTAAGATTACTGCTCATAATTCTCCCGACGAAGAATTTGCAGCCTTGGATAACATTGATGTTTCTAGTGAAGCCATTACTGATGAGAATTATGAACATAACTCAGGCATTACAGGTGATTATACGAGAAACGAAGGTGCAAAAATTGATCTGGTAAATTATAAGGCAAATGAATTGATTTATTCAGTTGAAGGTGCTACTGGAGGAGATCACTATGCTGTTTTCTCTGAAATCTACTATCCACTTGGATGGAAGGCTTATGTTGATGGAAAAGAAACAGAAATTAACCGTGTAAATTATACATTTAGAGGGGTTAAAATACCTGAAGGGGCTAAGGAGGTTATCTTGAGATATGAACTTGCTTCTTTTGCTAAGCTATCTACTTTTGCCTTAATTTCATCTTCACTAATAATTCTATTGGTAATTGGGCTTGGGTACCTTTCTTTAGTAAAGAAAAAGGATGCGTAGGAAGGTTTTGATCATCACGTATTATTGGCCACCTAGTGGAGGTGCTGGTGTACAAAGGTGGTTAAAGTTCTGTAAGTATTTACCACAAATGGGATGGACCCCAGTGGTATATACTCCTGAAAATGGAGAAATGCCCTCCATTGATGAATCTTTATTGAAAGATATTCCGGAGGAAGCAGAGGTGATTAAAAGACCTATCTGGGAGCCTTATTCTGTCTACAAAAAGTTTGTTGGGCAAAAAAAGGATGAGAAGATAAATACCGGATTTTTATCGGAGAGAGAGAAACCCAAAAAAACGGAGAATTTAGCGGTTTGGATTCGTGGAAACTTCTTTATCCCGGATGCCCGTAAATTTTGGATAAAACCTTCGATTAAATACTTGAAAGAATATCTTAAGAATAATGCTGTGGATGCTATTATTTCCACAGGTCCACCTCATTCAATGCATCTGATAGCCCATGGATTAAAGAGAAAGTTTGATATTCCCTGGATTGCAGATTTCAGAGACCCATGGACGAATATAGATTTTTATAAAGATCTAAAACTGACTAAAGGTTCGGATAAAAAACACCATGAGTTGGAAAGGAAGGTGCTAAACTCGGCAGATGTTGTTTTAAGCGTGGGAAATACTCTTGGAAAGGAACTGGAGGAATTGGGAGCCAAAAGAGTGGAGGTAATAACCAATGGGTACGATCTGCCAGAGCTTCAAGAAGAGGTAGAAATGGACAAGAAAATTTCCATAGCTCATATTGGTTCGATGACCGGTACGCGAAACCCAGAGGTATTGTGGATGGCTTTAAAGAACATCATTGCTAATGATCCGAATATAAAAAACACTCTGGAAATTAAATTAGTTGGTAAAGTGGACTTCAAGGTGATGAAATCAATTGAAGAACACGGGCTTTCTGATCTGGTTAGAAAAATTGAATACCTACCACACGACGAGGTTTTAAAAGAGCAAAGGAGATCGCATATTTTATTGTTGGTGGTAAATAATACTCCAAATGCAAAAGGAATTGTTACAGGAAAGGTATTTGAATACATGGCATCAGGTAGACCCATTTTGTGCATCGGGCCGGAAGATGGAGATGTGGCTGGTATTTTGGAGGATACCAAAAGCGGTAAAGTTTGTAGTTATACCAATGTGGAAAAAGTGGAACAAACTATTCTAGAACTTCGGAACTATACTAGCCAACCATTACTTTCGGATGAAATAAAAAAATACTCTAGAGAATCACTAACCACCAATCTGGTAGGTGTTTTAGAAAATTTGGTGGATTAGATTTTCATAAATCGATTAACGAAATCACTCTTCTTTCTTCTTGAAATTTCCAGTTTCTTGCCATCGATCATTTCGATGTATCCTTCTTTGTAAAACTTAGATACTTCTCTCAGGTTAACCGTAAAAGATTTATGAATTCTAAAAAAGTATTCAGGGTTTAAAAGGCTTTCAATTTCCTTCAGGATCTTGGTGGTAATAATTTTTTGACCATTTTTAAGATGTACGTAGGAGTAACTACCTTCCCCTTCAATATACATTATTTCCTCTGGCGAATGAAACTCCATTTCTTTAGCCGTTGGAAATGCCAGTTTATTAATGGTAGCACCGTTCATATCGCTTGCCATGCTCTCGAAAAAATCAAAATTAGGCTTCTTAGCCTCCATTTTACCAATTCTCATTAGTGTTTCCTGAAGGTCTTCGATGTTTATTGGCTTTAATAAATAGTCGATAGCTTCATATTTAAAGGCCTGAACAGCATATTTATCATAAGCAGTGGTAAAGATTAAATGAGCATTGAATTCCTTTAGGCAGTTCAGCAAATCAAAGCCGGTACCATCTTCCATTCTTACATCTAAAAACAGAATATCAACTTCAGTATCTCTTAGTAATTTGACTCCGTTTTCCACGGAGTTTGCTTCCCCCACAATTTCGATTTCATCGTTAACAAGGGTAAGCATTTTTTTTAGCACAGCACGTGCTTTGTTTTCGTCATCAATAATAATTGCTCTCATCAATAGGTTGCTTCAAATTAACTCCCCTTATTACGGTGGTGAGTTCATAACAAGTTAATTCGGGAACTTATATATACTTAGATTCGATGGTTAGGTTTCATGTTTTAATGAAACACTAATTAATAAATATTAATTCTAAATAACGTGATTAATATTGGTAATAAATGTTAACATATTGGTTACTTTTTCCTTTCGAGTGTATTTGTTGGAATTTTTATAACGACCTTGGTTCCAGTAGCTATACCGTTTTCTTCAAGGTCAAAGATGTTTATTTTAACATCTTTCTGAACTTTTGAATGGAGAAGATTAAGCCTTTCTCTGGAAATACTCATTCCCATTGATTTTCTAAACTGCGTACTTTTTTTGTATTCACTGGCTTTTTTTCTACCTATTCCATTATCAGTAACGGTGCATATTAGAACTCCTTTTTCCATAATGAAATCTACTGAAATGAACCCTTTTTCCTTTTTATTGGTGATTCCATGCCAAACAGAGTTTTCTACAATAGGTTGAATTAATAAGCTTGGAACCATAGTTTGATCAATGTTAATAGATTTAGAAATGGTTATTTCAAAATCAAATTTGTTTTCCAGTCTAACTTGTTCTAGTTCGAGATATAATTGAAGCATGTTTAATTCATTTCTAAGCTGCCCCAGTTCAACATCAGACTCCTCAAGTATTAGTCGAATTAGATTAGAAAATTTTGATAGGTATTTCACCGCAGATTTCGAATCATTTTCCAATATGTAGTATTGGATAGAATTCAGCGAATTAAACATGAAATGTGGATTCATTTGAGCCTTTAAAGCTTTGAGTTTAAGTTTTATCTTTTCTTGTTCTTGAAGATGAGTTTTGTATTGTTTTTTGGTAATGGATCTAGTTATAAAGTATATCACTACTCCAACAATGAAACTTGATAAAATGATAGATAACACCAAAAACCAAATTTGCTTCCACCAGGGTTTTAAAATGGTAAGTTGAAATTCGATAGTTTTCGAACTCCTGCTCCCACTTTGAGCATAAATTTGGAGGTGATATTCTCCATCGGGAAGATATTGAAGAATAAGTTCGTTGTTTTCTGTTTCTACCCAGAGATCTTGCTCATGGTAGCGATAGTAATATGTTAGATCTGAATTAATAGAATAATCAATACCTTCATATTTTATCTTGATATTTCTGTCGTTGTATGGGATAATGTATCTGGAGTTGGAAGGAGAATAGT
This sequence comes from Parvicellaceae bacterium, assembly GCA_965230225.1. Lineage (GTDB taxonomy): Bacteria > Bacteroidota > Bacteroidia > Flavobacteriales_D > Parvicellaceae > CALSMU01. The sequence goes on along the minus strand of CBDDKM010000010.1, from coordinate 1,099,249 downwards.
AATCCTGATGCGAGAAGTAATTTAAGTTTACCCTTAATTCTTGATTGTGTTGAAAGAAAGCAGATCGATTGACTTTATATACTTGATTATTATCGTGAATGAGGATGTTGTTTTCTCTTAGTATAAAACTTTTGGATTCATTACTGATAAATCCAGTTTCTGGAGAAAGACAACTAATTTGGTAAGTAAAAGGAGAGTAATTATTGATGGTAATTTTATTGATACCATTTTGATTAAGGCACCATATCGTATCTTCTTCTACTTTAATTTGAAGTACTCGATCATTGATTAAGCCATTAGAGACATTAATTTTTATGGTGTCAGATCCATTCCATATTTCTAATCCATAATTTTTATATCCGAATACATGTTGGCCGTTAGATAGTAGGCTAAGGTCTCCTATCTGTTTCGAGAAGGTATGTACAAGTGTTGTTGTTAGTTCTGTTTGATTAAATAAATAGACACTATTTCCATCTGTAAAAAGAACCTTATCATTTACATTATGGTATCGATGTATAGCAATAGGAGGTACTACCTCACAAAATTTCTCAAAATAGTTAATTGGAACCTTAAAATGCCCCCTTCTCCCAGGGTGTAAATAATAATTAATACTATCGCTTTTAATTTTAGCGATTACATTAACTGAATGTTTTTTCTATTCAAAAAAACTGGAGTTACCTTCGCTTTGTTGAGCAAGTAAGCTTCTCCTTTGAAGGTGTGATTACCCGTATATAATTGGCCATCAATATTATCTATCCATAACATTTTTAAATCTGACTCTACCTGTGCGTAAGGTTTAGTGATATTATTGTGAATGGATTGAACCTCACCACTGGAGTACAACACAAATATGGAATCATTGCAAACAGTAAAATCTGTTATCTTATCTGATATTGTATTTTCTGGGAGCAGGGAATTTACATTGATATTACTGCATCGATAAAGCCCATTTTCAAGAGAAGTACACCAAATTTCATGAGCAAAATTTGAGGTGATACCACTAATACTTAATCCTTCGAGATAGGATGCAATAACCTTATTATTCTTTGGATCATATTTCTTAATCCCTCCTCCATTATTACATGCAACGTACAGTGTACTATCCAAATACAACAAATCAAGTATCTCATGATCGAGTGTGTGTAGAGGGGTGAAATTCCCTTGATCGAATTCAAAAAGAACTCTCTGATAAGAACAGAGCCATTTATCTTCAGACAGTTTAATATGGTTGAAAAAGGAACCTCCCATTGTTGTAGTGGGTAGGTTTATTTTTTCCCCATTTATATAAATATAAAGTGGTAATATCGTGGAACTACCCTTTTTATACCTGTCTTGATTGGATTTACAGGTACCATAGTGAAAACATAATTCACCTTCAATATTATCAATGTGTAATTTACTGTGGTATTGATTTCCATTTTCAAATGTTTCGTCAGAAACAGAGAGGCTCAAACTGTCCTTAGTAATCGTGATTAATCCATGATTTCGAATTCCATAATAGATATTACCGGAAGATGAAATGTTAAAACTTGAGAGAATGTTTTTATTAGTTAGAAGCTTTTTTAGCTCTTTATTTCTCTCAAATGGAACAATAGAATCACCTTCAGTATAGGCCAATAATCCGTTGTACGATATAAACCAAATAATTCCTTCTTCAGATCGATAAATATCAATAATACTATTCTCTAGTTCGGTTTTAGATAAATCATAATTGGTAAATTTAAGACCATTATATTTCGTAACTCCATTGTCTGAAACAAACCATAAGTAACCATTTTTATCCTCCTTTACTCCATAATACTCGTTACTTGGAGCTCCTTGTTTAACATTGTAACTATGACGGAATATTTCCTGGCCATAACTAGATAATGTACCTAGTGTAATTAATATCAATGCTAAACAAAGTTTCATTTATTCTCCAATCCTATTGATGGTTACAAGTGGAATGGTTAAAATTACCTTAGTACCTGTAGAGTTCCCGTTATCGGTTAGATCAATTATTTTAATCATAACATCCTTTTGAATTTTTGAATGCAGTAATTTAAGTCTTTCTCTTGAGATGCTCATCCCCATCGACTTTCTAAATTGATCGTTTCGTTTAAACTCTCTTGCTTTTTCTCGTCCTATTCCGTTATCCATTACTGAGCAAATAATGTGTTTGTCTTTTATTTCAAAGTCGACTATTATTTTCCCTTTTTCTTTTTTATTGGTCATTCCATGCCATACCGAGTTTTCGATAATGGGCTGAATAAGCAGGCTAGGGATGGCAATGATATGTGGATTAATATTTGGAGCAATGTTAATTTCAAAGTCAAATTTGTTTTCGAGTCGTAGTTGTTCCAGTTCCAGATACAATTGAATCATCTTTAACTCATTGCTGAGTTTACCACGATCTACGTCGGATTCTTCTAATATTAGTCGAATTAGGCTGGAAAATTTAGATAGATATTTGGCTGCAGATTGAGAATCATTTTCCAGAATATAATATTGAATAGAGTTTAATGAGTTAAACATAAAGTGAGGATTCATTTGAGCCTTTAAAGCTTTTAACTTCAGTTTAAGTTTTTCCCTTTCGTTTTCCTCGTTCTTTAGCTTTCGTTTTAATTTTATACTAATAATCGTTCTTACAATTGTAGAGAAAATGGCTACTATTAGTATGATCAGGAGAAGTATCCAATACCAACTGGTCCAAATGGGGGATTCAATTACAAATGAAAACTGAAGAATGTTTGATTTGTACCTGCCATTATAAGCATAGATTTTTAGGTTGTATTTACCAGGTGGTAGGGATGAGAATTCGATGGAATTGTTTTCGGTAGATTGGTAGTTGTCGTGGAACCCTTCCAATTGATAGTAGTAAGTAATATTTGACTTCCGAGTTAAATCAATACTCGAGTAGTTAAATGTAATTCGATTTTTATTGTAAAGTAATGAATGATCTCTATTCTGAGAAATGGGAGTGCCATTGGAAAGGATATCCGTAAAAAACAAAGAAGGTTTACTCACTTTATTTTGGAGTCTGTCGGATTTAATTCTGTTAATACCTAAGTCGGTTAATAACCAAATGTATTCATCATCAACCAATATTTTCTTCATATTTTCATTGGTGATACCATCGTATTCATCAAATTTTGAAATTTCATATTGAATTGGATCAAAACTGCTAAATGTGAATTGGTAGACTAATTTGTTAGAACATGCCCAAAGAGTTGAGTCAATTTGAGCGATAGAAACAATTGTTCCCACTGGGTTATGATAAATAGGGATTAAACTATCCAGTTTTTCATTATAAATGCATAGCCCTTTTTGTTTGGTGGCAAGAGCAAGGAGGTTATCAGTAATCCTCTTAATGTCAAGAATTCTTAGTTCGGAATCCTGGAGATTAGCTTCTGTATAAGTACCATTTTCGAATCTTAATAAGCTGGAACCATTAGATCGCCAAAAGGTATTGATTGATTCTTGCAAAATATTATCTGTTCTGCCGGCAAAAAAGTTAGATTGGTGGAATGATTGGATATTATCGGTTGTTAACCAAATTGCGTTGCCTCCATACATTTTAATCAATACAGAATCTTCCTGATCTATTAAAACTTTGTCGTCCAAGTGTTCATCCATCAGATGTTTTTTATCAATAGAATGAATCAATTGGTATTTATAATCATTTGATTTGGCTACATACCTCTTTTCCTTTTTTTGCCCACCTATAAATACCTTGTCATCATATTGTTCCAACCAGTAATACACCTGATTTTCGTTAGGAGAAGGAATCTTAGAAATGGACTCATGCTCTATTTTGGTTAATTCTCCATTACTTGATAGTGCCAAATAATAGTTTTTGTGCTTTATAATGTCTTGATAGTGATATGGATCAATATTATCAATCAAAATTGCATCACAATTAATAGAACAGTATACTCCTTTTTCTAAGGTTGAACACCAAATATTACCATAGCTGTCTTCATAAATAGAACAAACCGAACTCCTCGGAAGTAGGTGAATGAAATTATCTTCTTTTATGGCTCCATTCTTATAAATTTTAACGCCCCCTTCAATAAAACCAATCCAAATACTACCATCATTCGCCAATAGTAAGGAGTTAATTCTATGGTCATAAACGTGTAGTATTTTAACTCCATTGTTGGAGAGTTCATAGAGGCATTCTTCGTTGGAACGAAGCCATTTGTCTTTACCTATTTTGATGGATCGCTCTAAGTTTTTATGCAAATGATTCCCAGGAAAAGAATATGTAAAAGTAGTATCTCTTAATTGAAATGTGATACAGCTGGATAGGGAATGAGCATCTTTAGAAGTATACTTTGAATAAGGGATAATCTCATCATTTAGTTGGTAATTGAACTTCCAAATAGTATCATTTTTTGAAAGAGTTGATGTGCGAATTGTATCAAGCTCTTGTTCGGGGTTTATTGATTTTAATCCGTAAGAATATATCGAATAGTATATGGTTTCGTTTTGAATCGAAAATCCGGAGTAGATTCTAACTTTTTGGTTTTTAGTTATTAAGTGATTGCCTTTATAGGTAAATATTTTCCCGTTTTTGATGTATTGCAATTGTCCGTCCAAAGAGATACACCAAATGGTATCATCTTTTTTATAAAGCCAGTAAATGGCATCATCTATTTTAGGGTCGGAAGTGATTGGAGTAAAATCAACTCCATCAAAATAGCAAAGCCCATTATCGGTGGCCAGCCATAATCTACCTTTTTCATCCTCCTCCATGTCAAAGACCTGATTACTTGGCAAACCATCCTTAGTAGTATAATGCCTTTGGAAAATGGATTGTGATTGAATATGTAATGAGTACAAAAAAAGTAGGAGCAGAAATATAGTTCTTACCCAATACTTACTTTCGTATTTTAACTTAACCCCTATCATGATTTTTCTGTTTTTTGAAAAGGGATTCTAATTTTAACTTTTGTTCCTGAGTTTATATCTCCAGAAATGCGATCTTCAGATTCGATGTTAATCTGATGGTTAATTTTTGAATGAAGCAGCTTTAAGCGATTTCTGGAGATACTCATTCCCATGGATTTTTTGTACTGATTTGAAGTTTTCTTTTCTCTGGCTTTTGTTCTTCCAATCCCATTATCTGTTACTGTACAGATTAGTTCTTCATTTTCAAATGTGAAATGAACAGTGATTACCCCCTTTTCATCCTTAGCACTTATACCATGCCAAACCGAATTCTCTATTATTGGCTGTATTAATAATGAGGGGATGAGCAAATGCTCAGTTTTAACTGTTTTATCAATTTCAATATGGTATACAAATTTATTTTCAAGTCGCACTTGTTCAAGTTCAAGGTAGAGGTTTAAAATATCTATTTCTCTACTCAGAGGACCATACTCAACATCTGATTCCTCTAGAATAAGCCGAATTAATTTGGAAAATTTTGATAGGTAAATAATGGCAGAATCAGTATCATTTTCAAGTATGTAATATTGAATCGAATTCAACGAATTAAACATAAAGTGAGGATTCATTTGAGCCTTCAATGCTTTTAACTTTAATTGAATCTTTTCTTTTTCAGCAGTTTTTAGAGATAAGTGCTTTTTGTGCTTCTGTAGTAATATTCGTTTTACAGTTAAGGCCGTAATAAGTACAACGGTTAGAGAGATAACAAGAATTCCCCACCAGGTTAACCAAAATGGGGGGGATACAACGATGTTTATCGTGATTACATCGGAACTGGATTTACCATTAGAAGCATAAAAATGTAATTTATAGTTTCCAGGGGGAAGAGAGTTGAATTCTATTTTGTTTCCAGAGAGAGTATTGTATTTTTCATGAAGTCCATCCAGTTTATAATAGTAGTCTAACTGTTTTTTTCTTGATAAATCAATAGATTCAATGGTTAATTGAAAGAAGTTATTCCCATAGTTTAATTCACAAGCTCCCTTGTTAATTCGTCCATTTTTAATCGAAAAATTCTTGATCAATAGATTAGGAGAGTAATTTTTAGATGTTAGTTGTTCTTTGGTAATTCGGTTTAGCCCTAATTCAGTATTGGTCCAGATGTAATTTTCGGTAGTTTTTATTTCCTGAATATCGGTGCCAACAACACCGTCAAATTGATCAAACTCAGTTGTACTTAAAAATTCGTTTGTAGAAGGATCGAAAACTGATTTATAAATCTTGTTGCTTGTACATGACCAAATTGTTGTGCCATAAACATCATTGTTAATAATTGGAAAATCTTTATGTTCCTTTATTTTGGTTATTTGACCTGATTTAGTGTTCAGTAAAAAATTCCCTTTTTGCTTAACTGCTAGTATCAGTGATTTTTCGTTTAACCGATCAATATCCAATACTCTAAAGTGGTCCATAGCTTTAGAGTAATTAATTAATTTGGTTCCGTCGAATTTAAAGATGCCTTGTTCATTTCCCAACCATAGAGTATTGGTACTATCCTGAAAAATACAATCAATCCTGAATCCTCTTACCGCCTGGAAATAGTTCTCGTATTTGTTTTCGTCTAATTCAACAATACCACCTCCAATTACATTGAAATAGATTTTTTTTTCAATTAAAATGAATGCAGCATTGAAATTAGTTTTAGGAACCGGTGTATACATTGATGACCGAGGAGATAATAAATATCCTGGGTTAGATTTATTTCCGAAAACAATTAAATCCTTCCATGGAAGCATATCTATTTGGTGATACTTAAGATTCTGATCTGGAGAGAGAAAATAGGTAATCGAATCTTCATTTATTCGATATAACTCTCCGTTTTCGAACAGAGCATAACATTCATTAGATGTGGTTAGTATGTCATTTATAGTATGGTTTTGGGTTTGGTTTTCAAAAAACAACCTGGAATACGGGTTAGCGGAAAAGTATACTCCTTTATTAAGGGTTGTGACCCAAAGGTTATGCTGTGAATCTGTAAATATTTGAGATACGGAATGATTGGATAGCATAGTCTCGGATTGTTCAATTTGTTCAATTCCGTAAGGGAAGTACTCCATTCCTCCACCATCTTTGAAACCGATCCATATACCTTGCTGTTGATCTTTATGCATTGATATGATCACATTATCAAAACGTTTAATAACCTCAATGCCGTTTCGAGAAAGTGTAAAAAGCCAGTTATCATAACTACATAACCACTTTTCATTGTTTAGAATTAAGTTCCTGGAAATAGGGGCATTGTAATTGAATTCAGGGAATTCAAATAAAAAAGTTGTATCGGCTAAATTGAATTTTATAATTGTAGGTATAATAGGATTTGCTAGTTTATTTTTGCCCTGATTAGAAGGAATAATGCAATCGTTTACCTGTGTGAAATGAAAAAAAGGTTCGTCAATTTCACCTATGCTTGGAATAACAGTAGAGATGATGTTTTTATTATCAATTTTAATGAGTCCACTACCGTATCTTCCGTAGTAAATTTCATTATTGGAACAATAGAATCCGTATATTATTTTGGCGACATTTGAATGGAGTTCAAGGGAGTCATTAAACGAACACTCTTTTATTTGTTCTCCTTTTAATGATTGTAACTTCCCATCCATGGATAAACACCAAATCCTATCATCGTCCTTGTATAAGTTGAATATAGTGTTATCAATGTTTGGAGAGGTTTGAACATTATGGAAATCTTTACCATCAAAATAGCAAATTCCGTTATCTGAAGAAAACCAAAGTCGCCCCTGATCGTCTTCTTCTATATCATACAGTTCATTACTTGGTAAACCATCTTTAGTGGTATAATGCCTTTGGAAAATAGATTGACCGAATAAATTGGTAAATGAGAATGTAAAAACAACCACCAGAAGTATAATTCTGATTGGTATTAATGTAAACCAGTTGATTCTCTTATTCACGTTTTAGGTTGTTTAACTTTTCAGTTTGGTGGATTCAAGATACATAATTTATCTCATCTTATACTCATATTGAGTAGCATTCCAACTTAATCGGTAAATTGCTTAGAATACTGATTAAAAGTGGTTTAACTTTAGGTGTAGTTAAGTTGTTGACACTCATGGACATTCTAAAAGGACCACCACAAATAATTGCTCAGAAGGAATTTTCTGCTTTATCCATGTATCTAAGAGCAGATGGTATTATGATTACCATATTTAAGGATAATATGCTTATCAATATTCAGAATGCTATGGAGGCTATGCAGTGGGTGGAATCTTTAGGTCCAGCTAAGTACTATAATTTGTTTTGTGGTGGAAAAAACTCAGATTTCGATCCTGAGGTTAGGGCTTTTGCTGCTCAAACTGGAGGGAATCATTACACTTATTGTGATGCAATGGTGGCTAAAAGTGATGCACATAAACTAATCGCCAATTTCTACTTACAATTCAATAAACCTGAGAAGCCTACAAAAGTGTTTCAAGATGAGAATGAGGCTATTGCATGGCTATTGGAGCAGAAAGCTGCTATAGCTTTATAAGCTTGGGGTAATTTAATATTACCTAATTATAATTTAAATCATCTTTCCAACAGGAGGAATTAATATCTTTGCCAACATTAATTTATGTCTATGGCGTTGGATTTTAAAAATACTGAAGTAGCTTTTAAAAGCAAGTCGAATCAAGATTTGAAAAGTGCTCGAACCTTGTTTAAATTGGTTAGCAGTCCGGCTATGGTAAAATTTGGTAAATGGGCAACCAATGTTGCATTTGCCATTTATTTGCCTGTTAAAGGGCTCATTAAGAAAACAATTTTCAAGCAGTTTTGTGGAGGAGAAACCATTGACGAGTGTGATCCTACAATTGCTAATCTGGACAAGTTTGGTGTCGGTACAATTTTAGATTACTCAGTAGAGGGGAAGGAGAGCGATGCTGATTTAGATGGTACAGTAAATGAAATAATCGCTACGATTCATAAAGCTAAAAACAACAAGGCAATTCCTTTTTCGGTATTTAAACCTACGGGAGTTTCCAATTCAAATATTCTTGAAAAAGCAAATGATTCCGTGGAAAATCTTTCTGAGGAAGAGTTAAAGTCTTACAAGAAGATTGAGCAACGTTTTGATCGAATTTGTAAAGTAGCCTATGAACAGGATGTGCCGCTGTTTATTGATGCTGAAGACAGTTGGTTTCAGAATACCATTGATCGACTTTGTGAGTTGATGATGAGTAAATATAACAAGGAAAAAGCGGTTGTTTACACTACCTTACAGTTTTACAGATGGGATAGGGTAGATTACCTTAAAGCGATGCACCAAAGAGCTCAGGATGGTGGTTATAAGATTGGAATCAAGTTAGTGAGGGGGGCCTACATGGAGAAGGAGAGAGAAAGAGCTGAAAAAATGGGGTATAAAGATCCTATTCAACCTAATAAGGAGGCCACGGATAGAGATTATAACATTGGATTGCAGTATTGTGTGGAAAACATTGAGGACATAGCCATTTGTGCAGGAACCCACAATGAGGAAAGCTCTAAGCTATTGACAGAATTACTGGAAAAACACGGGGTTTCCAGAGATGATAAGCGTGTGTTCTTTGCACAATTGCTTGGAATGAGTGATCACATCAGCTTTAACCTTTCTAACAATAAATACAATGTAACTAAATATGTGCCTTACGGTCCTCTTAAGGAGGTAATGCCATATTTGATTCGAAGAGCTGAAGAAAATACCTCAGTTGCCGGGCAAACCGGTAGGGAGTTATCCTTACTACAAGAAGAAATTCAACGTAGAAAAAACAGCTAGTTAAGTTTTGAGGTTAAAGGATATTTAACCCTTTTCATGGAAGTAATATAGGCTTTTACTGTTCCCACTAGAATTTGTGCTTCTACATAAATTGGAATTCGGTTTTTATCGTCTGTTACATATACTTCCATAAATTCCCCTTCTTCAAAAATGGTACCTTCAATCAATAAGGGGCGAAATTTGATACACTTGTATTTCTCTTTGTTGAGCGTCTTAATAACTTCCTTACCAGTGTACCGAATGTGAACATCGTAAATTTGTTTATCTACCATAAATCGCATTGGAATGGTATCTCCTTCTTTCATTCCTGTAAAGTCCAAAGTTCTGGCATAATAAACTGCTGTCATTACATCGAATGAACATCTGGGAACATCAATTTCCAAATGACTAACAGTGTCTTTTGGGTTGAGGTATACATCTGCCTTTTCATTTTCAGGGTCGAAGTGATAATCGTAGTACAGGGAGAACCCTCCTTCATTAACTTTTCTTACAAATCGAACGGGAACCAGTGTTCTTTTTCTGGCTAATGATGCATAATGGTCTCTTACTTTAAAGAACCAATCGTAGCTTTTTAGTGATTTACCTTTCCCTTCGAAATGAAAACATTTTTGCCCATTAACAACGGAATCTTTTACACTGAATCTTGCCTTTCCTGCTTGTACCCAAACCTTTTTTAGTTGGTAGTATACATCGTAATTGAGCTGCTCTCCACCTTGAAATGGTGAATGCTGAATAATACAATTTTGAGCTTTAGAGCTAATACATAAGAGCATAAAAAAAGCCAAAAGGATAGACCTTTTGACTTTTCTAATGTATAATATGAATGTTTTATTCTTCAGCGTTTACAAATGCTTTAATCTTAACGATAGTGTTCGTTGGGTTAGTATTAGCAGTAACCGTAACTGTTTTCTCCTGAGCTTTACCAGCTTGAGCTTTAGTTGGTCTGAAAATAACATCAATCATTCCTGTTTTACCAGGCATAATTGGCTCTTTTGGCCAGTTAGGAACAGTACACCCACAAGATCCTCTTGCGTTACTAATAGTTAATGGTTCTGTACCTGTATTTTTAAATTCGAAAGAATACTTATTCTCAGTTTCTGCATCTACATTTCCAAAGTCATGAACTTCACTCTGAAACTTAATCGCAGTAGTAGGACCAGTTGGTGGTGTGTTCTGTGCTAATGGGTTGTTAGGTTGGTTTGGTGTAGTTGGTTTTACCTGATTCTGATTAGGAATTTGTGGGTTAGATGGTTGTGCAGGAGCAGGCATTTGAGCTGTGTTTCCTCCACTTCCTGGCAATACATTGTGTACTTCAATGTTCGAAATTTGAACCGTGTTCCATACAGTAAGTACCAATACTAGTCCTACAAGACCTAATGTAATTTTGTTTGTCATGGTTAAAAGTTTGAATGCAAATGTAAAGAATTATTTTATTCAAATAAAAAGGAGAATACCTTCGTAATCTCCTTTTCAAAACGTTTTAATTAGCAGATAATTGCTTAAACTCTTCTCCTTGCTCAAGCATGTCTAGTGCTTTTTGCAGAGCAGGATTAAGATCGTTAATGATTTCATAGAACCTTCTGTAATCATACAGGTTTTGGGCTATGTTAGCTTTAAGCCTGATCTTAATAGTGCTTTCTGCCTCTTCGTATTGCTCTTTATTGAATTCAAGACCTTCTTTTTCGGCATACTTAAACAGGCTCTTGGTTAATTTATCTACGTTAAAATCCTTCTTGAACTTTTTAAATGTAGGATACTTTTCTTGTAGAGACTTTCTGTTGTCATTTACCCAGGTAAGTGCAAATCGGTTCATGATTCCCTTTCTTACCAATTGTGAGTAATACTCGCTAGTTCCAGTTGTATCTAGTGGAACAAATACGTCTGGCATGATTCCTCCGCCACCATAAACAGTTCTGTTTTTTAGCTTAGTTTCGTATTTCAATGAGTCATTAAAATGGATACTGTCTTTGTTAAATGATTCTCCATTTTCATATCGTTGATACTTCTCTCTTCTATATGCCAATGAACCTTCATCGTAAGGTTTCTGAATACACCTTCCAGATGGGGTGTAGTAACGTTGAGTCGTAATTCTAACTTGAGAACCATCAGATAAGTTGATTGGTTTCTGAACAAGCCCTTTTCCAAATGTTCTACGCCCAACAATTAATCCTCTGTCCCAATCCTGAATAGCTCCAGAGACAATTTCACTTGCAGAAGCACTGCTTTCGTTTACCAATACAATTAAACGACCTTCTTCAAAATCACTAAAGTTTCTGGTTCCATAGTCGTTCTTTCTATAAGCTCTTCCCTCAGTATACACTACTAATTTTTCGCCTTTTAGGAACTCATCTGCCAAATGAACGGCAGTCATTAAATAACCACCTCCGTTACTTTGTAGGTCCAATACAAGATCTTTCATGCCATCTCGTTTAAGCTCATCTATTGCTTTGTGAACCTCTGCAACTGTTGTGGCAGAGAAGTTATTTAGTTTAATGTACCCAACTTTTGGAGCTGCCATGTAAGAGGCATCTAAACTATAAATAGGAATTTTATCGCGCTCAATGGTAAAGTCAATTAAATCAGATTCACCTCTTCTTCTCATTTTTACATGAACCTTAGTTCCTTTATCTCCTAATAAACGTTCTCTAACTCCACTGTTTTTAATGCTGGTTCCAGCAACATTTTCTTCTTCTATATAAATGAATTGATCTCCAGCCTGAATTCCCACTTTTTCAGATGGTCCCCCTGGAATAGCTTGAACAACAGTTATGGTATCTTTAACAATTTGGAACCTAACCCCTACACCGGTAAAAGACCCTTTAAGCGGAGCATTCATATCGTGTAAATCCTCTAAGGAAATGTAGGCACTGTGTGGGTCTAATTGTTCTAGCATATAGCGAATTCCAAACTCAACAATTTTCGTGTTGGTAACCGAGTCAGCGTATACAGCATCAAAATATTGCAATGCTTTTTTATAGTCGTTTACAGCATGCTCATTGTTTTCATCTCCTAATACCGTTAGTTGAAAACCACTGATTGGTTTTCTCATAACATCAACTTCCTTAGTTGATTCTCCTTCCGCAAGCGTAAGTTGAATGCTCGATCCACTTTTCCCAACCAGAGCACGAGTTACGTCAACGTAATAATAAAAGTCATCGATAGATTCTTCTCCAACTTTAAGGATTTTATCTCCCTTCTCAATGCCAGCAGTTTCTGCTCCACTTCCGGCAATTACATCTTCAACTAAAAGAGTGTCTCCCTTAAATTTAAAGGCGATACCAATGCCGTCTAATCCTTCAGCTGGACCTACCTCTTCCAGGTGAGCTATTTTACCTTTTTCCTGATAGGCCTGAAATGGTGAATACCTGTTGTGCATTCCTTTAATCAGATTGATCTTAAGTTCCGTCTCATCAACCTTCTCCACATACATTCGATTGATCATATCGATTAACTCTTTGATTTTGTAGGTAGTGGAAATAGTTCCAGTTTCCTGCTGGCTAATACCAGAGTTAATTACAAATAGACCAAGAATGATTGTTGCAAAAATGTTCCTTCTCATAAGTTGTGCATTATTAGTATAGACCAATGCTAGTAAAAGTACTAGTCTCTATCGTGAATTTAAAAAAATAGTTTCACAAAACTTGTTAAATATGAATACAGGTAAAAAACCATCGTTAAAAGGTAGTACATCAAAAGTTGAACCAACTTTTTTTACCAGAATTATAATAACTATACTTACGTTATCATTATTCGTTACACCATTAATGGCACAAAAGTTCAAATCGGATCAATTAAGGTATAGCAGGGTTAGAACCGCTTTCTCTGAAAATCAAGATTCTATAAGGAAATTGATGAATAACCATGGAATTACCTTGTCTAATGTTGAGGTCTTTTTAAGAGTCTTGAAGGAGGAGGAAAAGCTTCAGTTGTTTGCTAAGAATCGAACAGATTCGGCGTTTAAACTGATAAAATCGTACGACTTTTGTTCCAATTCTGGAACATTAGGTCCCAAAAGACAGCAAGGAGACATGCAGGTTCCAGAAGGCTTTTATAAGATTGATCGGTTTAATCCGTATAGTCTGTTTTATTTATCGATGGGGATCGATTATCCAAACAATAGCGATAGAAGGTTATCGTCTGCCAGTAATTTGGGAGGAGACATTTTTTTACACGGCGATTGTGTTACTGTTGGCTGTGTGCCCATAACTGATAGGTGGATAAAAGAATTGTATGCCATTTGCGTTGAGGCAAAAAATGCAGGTCAAAAGGACATTCATGTACACTTTTTCCCATTCGAAATGTCCGATAGTAATTTTAGTGATCGATTGGTTAATTACCCACAATTCAAAGATTTTTGGAGTAACCTAAAGCAAGGGTTTGATCATTTTGAAAGAGCCAAAACGATTCCTGATATTGAGATTGATCAAAGTGGTGTGTATCACTTCAATTCTCTATAACTATCTCATAGGAATGTATACCACTAGTTTAGTTTCAAAGAAAGCGTTAGTGTAGAAATCTGAAATAGGGTGTATGGTAGGTTTGAATTTAAGGTTGGCTTCGTTCAACTCTTCATGGATATCACCTCCTTTAAGGTAGAGAATCCCGTTGTTTAATCGATTGTTGTTTTTAGAAGAGAATTTATTTCTTATCCATGGAACAAAGCGATTCAATCTGGTAACAGCTCTGCTCACAACAAAGTCAAATTGGTCCTTAACCTTCTCAGCTCTTTGGTGTTCTGCAGTTAGGTTTTTTAAACCGATAGCCTGAGCAACTTCATTAACCACTTTAATTTTTTTGCCAATAGAATCCACCAGGTGAAATTGACATTCAGGAAACAAAATAGCTAACGGTACCCCTGGAAATCCACCACCGGTTCCTACGTCTAATACTTTAGTTCCCGGTTCAAATTGTAGGACTTTTGCAATTGCAAGTGAGTGAAGAACATGTCTTTCATAAAAATTGTCCATGTCTTTTCTGCTGATCACATTGATTTGATTGTTCCAATGTGCATACAGCTCTCCTAATTGTTCAAACTGCTTCTTTTGTTGTGAAGTGAGTTCGGGAAAATGCTCCAGAATTTCTTCCATCACTATTATCTTAATGGATTAAATACCGTCTTTGTTGTTCTTCATGATATTGAACAGGAACTCTCTTGCTCTAAACAATTGAGCTTTTACTGTTCCTAATGGAAGATCCAATTCCTGAGAAATCTCTTCGTAGCTGTACTCCTTAAAGTACCTTAGCTCTACAAGGATTTGGTAACGAGGTTTAAGGCGCTTTACCACCTCTCTCATTAGTATGATTTTTTGATCCCTGATAGCTTCTTCCTCTGGATTTCTGTTTTTAGACTTAAGTTCGATCATTAGAGAATCGCCATCCTCATTTTCATATCTATTGTCGATGGAAAGAACATTCTTCTTTTTCTTACGGATAAAATCGATACAGTTGTTTGTTGCAATTTTAAATAGCCAGGTACTGAACGCATAATTGGGAGTATACTGATGAAGTCTATTGAAAGCTTTTCCAAAAGCTTCAATGGTCAAATCATCTGCATCATCACGGTTATTAACCATTTTTAGAAGCATGAAATAGATAGAGTCTCTGTAGCGATCCATCAACTCCGTAAATGCTTGCTGATCGCTATTGTTTACTGCACGCTGAACCAGTTTATAATCATATTTGGCTTTGTCCGATAAATGATCAATTGATATGTTGTCGTCTTCTATCCCCATCTGGCTGGTTTGTTCAGTTTGTTTTTTATCATGAGTAATGGATTCAAAAGGAGCATAATAAGCTCCATAATAGGAGTCAATATAATAATATCCCTTGCCCCCATAATACTCAATGGGCGACTAAAGATAATAATTTGAAGCAGTACCCGAAAAGCCAAGATAGATAAAGCTATATACCACCAATTGTGAATAACCATTAAAATGGCAAATAAGGAATAGAATATTAGTAACGATAATGGGTATAGCCCAAGCAATAATTTATGTCCCGTTTTATAGTGTTTTCCAGTGGTCATGTGCCTCCTCTTCTGAAACCACCATTTGGAAAAACTAGTTTTAGGTTCTGATAAAGTGATCGAATCAGGATTAAATACAACTGAGGTGTTTTTTTTGTTTCCAGCTTCGTTTACAAATAGGTCGTCATCTCCAGAAGCTAAAAAATAATGGTTTTTAAACCCTCTTACCGAATCGTAAAGTTCCTCTGTATATCCAAGGTTTCTTCCAACTCCCATGTAGGGAATTCCCGCTTTTGCAAATGATAGATATTGAATAGCAATGGCACCAGCATCAAATCGAATTAGTTTGTTCAATAACCCCTTTTTCCTCATGTAAGGACCTGCACCAAGAACCAGAGTTTTGGATCCACTAAAACCAGACGCCATCTCCTTTAACCAGTTTTTACTGGCTGGCTCGCAATCGGCATCGATAAATATCATTTTATCATATTTAGCAGCCTTGATTCCTAAAGTAATAGCAAACTTTTTGGCAAAACCATCTTTACCAACATCCGGGTTTTCCACTACCTTAAGGTTTTCATGCTTTTGATAAAAAGCAGCTAATACATCTAAGCTTTCATCCCAGGATCTGTCGTTTACGATAACTACTTGAAACTCGGGGTAATCCTGAGCAAAGATCTTGGGTAGTTTTTCTGTAAGGTTTTTCTCTTCGTTTCTGGCGGCAATGATAATCGAAACAGGGGGAAGCTCTTTCTGGTTACTGAGCTTTGGTTTTACACTCATTCTTACAAAGAAGAATAGAAAATAGAAGAGTTGTATGATAAACATTCCTCCAAAAACAAGAAGGAGTATATTTTCTATGTTTAGTTCTAAGTTCATTTTTACGAGATCAAAAATAGTCTTCTGATTTGTTCTTCTATCTTTGTGCAGTTCAACTTTATTCACAGTTTTATGAACTTTAAATTAGAAGCAGAGGATCCTAAATCGAGAGCGAGAGCAGGAATAGTAACAACGGATCATGGAGATATTGAAACTCCAATCTTTATGCCCGTAGGGACGGCAGGGACGGTTAAAGCTGTGCATCAGAGAGAGTTGAAAGACGATATTCAAGCTCAAATTATTCTGGGAAATACCTACCATCTTTATTTAAGACCGGGGTTAGATGTTATTGAAAAAGCAGGAGGCCTGCATAAATTTAATAACTGGAACGGACCAATTTTAACAGATTCGGGAGGATATCAGGTATATTCTCTTGGCGATAGTAGA
Source organism: Parvicellaceae bacterium (assembly GCA_965230225.1). Classification (GTDB taxonomy): domain Bacteria; phylum Bacteroidota; class Bacteroidia; order Flavobacteriales_D; family Parvicellaceae; genus CALSMU01. The sequence continues at coordinate 1,082,330 of CBDDKM010000010.1, read as the reverse complement.
AAGATAAAAGAAGAGGGGGTAACCTTTAGATCGCATATTGATGGTTCTAAACATTTGTTTACACCGGAAAACGTAATGGATATTCAACGAACAATCGGAGCAGATATAATTATGGCTTTTGATGAGTGTACGCCGTATCCATGTGAGTATTCCTATGCTAAGAGGTCTATGCATATGACCCACCGTTGGTTAAAAAGATGCTGCGATCGATTCGATTCAACGGAGGGGAAGTATGGTTATGATCAGACCTTTTTTCCAATTGTTCAGGGAAGTGTATACAAGGATTTAAGAAAACAGTCTGCCGAGACCATTGCTTCTTTCGAAAGAGAGGGGAATGCTATTGGAGGGTTATCTGTAGGAGAACCTGCGGAAGAGATGTATGAAATGACGGATTTGGTATGCAACATACTTCCTAAAGATAAACCACGTTATCTGATGGGAGTGGGAACTCCTGTAAACATACTAGAGAATATAGCTCTGGGAGTGGACATGTTTGATTGTGTGATGCCTACCAGAAACGCTAGAAATGGAATGTTATTTACCAGCGAAGGGTTTATTAATATCAAGAACCTGAAATGGAAGGATGATTTTTCTCCTATAGATCCTAACGGAACTTCGTATGTAGATACAGCCTATTCTAAAGCTTATTTGAGACATTTAATAACCTCTAAAGAAATATTGGGGGCTCAAATCGCTAGTTTGCACAATTTAGCTTTCTATCTGTGGTTAGTAAAGGAAGCAAGAAAGCAAATTGTAGCAGGAACATTTGCTTCCTGGAAAAATACAATGGTGGTAAAATTGGGAACAAGACTATAGCTTGAAAAAGTTAGATGGATATATCATTAGGAAGTTCTTAGGAACGTATGCTTTCATGATCATGATTGTAATGAGTATTGCAATTGTGGTAGATGTTAGTGAAAAGCTGGGGTCTTTTAGGGATCATAACTTATCATTCTCCGATGTAGCTTTTGGATACTATCCATATTTCTTTCTCCATTATGTAAACATGTTTAGCTCCCTAATTATCTTCCTGGCAGTATTGTTTTTTACAAGTATAATGGCTCAAAGGAGCGAAATTATAGCCATCCTTAGTAATGGAGTGAGCTTTGCCCGGTTTACCAGACCATACATGATTGTATCCACCATTTTATTGGTTTTTTCCCTATTCATGAATCATCTTTTTGTACCTCATGCAAATAAGAAAAGGCTGGAGTTTGAGAGTAAGTTTTTTCCTGTGGCCGGATCCTTCAAAAATGTAAATCTCCAGATGAACGAAAACACCATTGTTCACTTTAACACATTTAGTTCTCAAAAAAACATGGTAAACAGAATGTGGGTGGAGAAATGGGAAGAAAATGAATCGGGAAACATGGAAATGGTGCAGGACATGCAAATTCATGTGGCTGTAGGGGATAGTGCCAGTAATAATTGGTCGCTTCACAATGTATTCATCCGAGACATTAAAGACTCCAATGAAGTGATAAGACAAATTCCTGCAATAGATACAACGTTGAGTTTTAGTGTTAGGGATCTGGGCCAAAGAAACGATGCTATGTATGCCATGACAACGGAAGAGTTACATGTTTTCGAGAATCAGGAAATTAAGAAAGGGTCAGATTTGGTAACCAATATTCAGATTGTTCTTTACGAAAGATCAGCATATCCATTTGCCGCATATATCTTAACGTTGATAGGAATCTCTGTAGCTTCCAGAAAATCCAGAGAAGGATTAGGTAAGAATATCATTATCGGAATTATAGCCAGTGTGAGTTATATTTTCTTTATGAAAATGACCACAGTTGCCGCTACAAATGTTGGGCTGTCTCCTGCTATTGCAGTTTGGGTGCCTAATTTTGTTTTTGCTATAGTAGCTTTAATATTGTATCGAGATAGACTTAGAAATGAAGAACCACCTAAGTTTTTTATGTGGTTATACAAGTTGTTTCCGAGTAAAACTAAAGCCACCAGGTAAGTATTTTCAGAATTCTTCTTTTTAGAGAAGTAAAAGGAGGATAAATTAACTTGGGCGTTGTAAATCCGGTTCTTTGTTTAAGTACCGCACGTTGATTGGAAAAGGCATCAAAACCATACTTTCCATGAGCTTTACCTAATCCACTTTGGTTAACACCTCCAAAAGGCAAGTTCGGATGAATGAAATGAATCGTTGTTTCGTTGATTCCTGTTGTTCCTGCTGAGGTACTTTTAAGCACCTTATTGATGTTTTTTCTGGATTTTGAAAAGATGTATAAGGCTAAAGGTTTTTCTTCTTTATTGATGATGGATATGGCCTCGTCCAGGTTGGTGTAGGTAATCAAAGGTAGAACCGGTCCAAATATTTCTTCTTGAAAAATAGGAGAGGAGGTGGTTACGCTTTCCAGAATAGTAGGAGATATGTAGTTCTCTTCTTCATCTGTTTCGTTCCCAAATAATACCTTGCTACCGCCCTGTAAAGATTTTTGAATCAACGAATTGATTCGATCGTAATGATGGGAGTTGACCACTCTGGCAAAATCCCCATTTTCTTTTAATTCTCCCTTTTGTAGATAAAGTTTTTGAACTGCAGTTTTTAAAGCAGATTTTAGCTGTTCCTCCACCTTTGAGTTAACTAAAACATAGTTGGGAGAAATACATGATTGACCACAATTAAAAAACTTACCCCAAACCAGTTTTTCGGCAGTATCCTTTATTTTGGCAGTATCGTCTACAATTACTGGGTTTTTACCACCTAGTTCTAACGTTACTGAGGTAAGATGCTCAGCCGCTGCTTTCATAATTATTTTACCAACCTGCGGACTTCCAGTAAAGAAAATATGATCCCATTTAAGCGATAACAATTGTTGGGTCTCTTCAACACCTCCGGTAACTACACTGATTTCTTTCGGAGGAAATAACTCCCCAATCATTCTGGAAATGAGCTTCTCCGTGTTGGGAGTCATCTCAGAAGGTTTTAACACCGCACAATTTCCTGCAGCTATTGCAGAAATCAATGGTCCAATGGTAAGCATGAATGGAAAATTCCAGGGTGCTATAATTAGACAGACCCCTTTAGGTTCTTTAATTACTCTTGATCGGGATCCAAGAAGATAAATTGGAGTGGTTACCTTTTCATCGTCGGCCCAATCTCTGAGGTGTTTTAATGCATCCTTTATTTCCTCTAATACAGGCTTAATGTCAGAGAATAGCACTTCTTCGGGAGACTTTCTAAAATCGGAATAAATAGCATTTTGAATTTCTGTCTGATTCTTTTTGATCCATTGCTTTATTCGAATCAACTTTTGCTTTCTGGAATAGAGTCTTTCGTGCTTTACCTTTTCCTGAAAATGAATCGAAATATTACTATGTAGTTCCTCGAATGGATTTGACATGGTGTAAAAATAAAAAGACCCCATTAAGAATGAGGCCTTTTTTTAGTTTAATGCAATTCAATTAGTCTGCCAGGTTATAATACAATTTAATTTGAGTATTTGCACTGGTATTAGTAGCTATAACTTCACCTCCAGAGGCTAATTCAATAGGGTTAAATGTACCCGATGCGATAAAATCGTCTCCACTGGTATCATCATAGTCATATAGCTCCCATTCGTAATCTTTGTTCAATAGTTTTATGTTAGCTGGTGCAGTCCAGGTTGCTGCCACATTGTGTGGCTGATTATCAATGGTAGCACTTTCAAACATCCAGCTAGATGCTCCAGACTCTTTCACTCTTAATATTAAATCTGCATCTGTGTTAAGCAATAAGTCCCAATCGCTTCCACCATCGGTTTCCTGATGAAAAGTAATTTCATACTGAGTAACATAGGCATATTGGCAAGAATTATCATCGTAATCTGCGGATGCATTATACAAAGGAGAATCCATGTCCGTACAGCCTCCAACTGAGGTATCTACCGGTTCCGGCTCCTTTTTACATGCTCCTGAAAAGATAATTGAACTTGCTAGAAATGTTCCTGATAATAGGTTGACTAGATTCTTTTTCATGTTGGTCAAGTGTAATTCAATAGTGTGAACGCAATTTACAAAAATTAAACTAAATTGATTAATCTAGTATTTAGAAGACAAACCCGGCTCCCAGATTAATGGAACCCTGTCCGTTTATTTTTTTGTCGAATGCAGAGTGACTGGTTGCAGCAAAAAACAATGGTGTAAATCCAGCTTTTAGCATAAGCTTACCATCTGGTTTTTGATACCTGTATTCCATCGTCAGGTGAGCAAACCATTCCTTAATTGTAATTAATTCTGGAGCCACCGGCTGCTGATTTAAGTTACTATTACTTATTTCAATGTGGTTAATCTTGTATTTGTAGTAAGTAGTTCCATACCCAAGTACAACATGATGTTTGTCAAAGCTGTACTTTGCGTTAATCTCAAAAGGCATTAAGAAGTCCTTTGATTTTTCGATAGAAGTAAAACCATTCATGATACAAAAACCAATGCTTCCATTGAACGAAAGTTGATCGTTTGCACGGAAAAGTTCTCGCTCATAATTAAAGGAATAGAACATCCCTTTTCCCAATAATTCGAAGTAAACGGAATTCTTTGCTGGTATGTTATCCTGTGCAAAAGAACTAATGCCTAACACAATGGTAACCAGTAAAATAGAAAATCGTTTTACCATAGTTTCAAATTATTTTTAATTTAGTTGGATAAATATACACCATTTTTTACAATTCTAACTATAACAACTCTTTTAGTTTACCATGGGACGTAAAGCGATCGACAAGGAAAGAAAACCATTAAACGAAAAGCAAAAAAAGTGGCTGGCCGAAGTACTTCCATACTTCTATGAACATGGAATGAAAAAGCCGACTATGGACGACATTGCTGCACACTTAAACCTGAGCAAGGCCACTATTTACAACTACTACAGTTCAAAAGATGAATTGGTTCATGATGCTATGTGGAACAAGCTAGTGGAACTGGAGAGATTCAGGGACCTATTGTTCGACGATAGTCTGGACTTTATTGAACGTTATTATCAGGGGGTAAAATTCTTTACTGAAAGTTTGGAAGGTATGACTGCGTTATACCTGAACGACTTACGAGTATTTTTCCCAAAGTCCTGGGAAGGCGTTTACAAATTCAGAACAAAAGCCGTAGAAAATATCATGGAGTATTACCGAATGGGGATTGAGAAAGGAATCTTCAGAAAGTTTAACTACCGAATGATGGCTACTACAGATATGTACTTTTTTGACCTGGTTATTGATGCTAAGTTTTTGGTAGAAAATGAGATTACCATAGACGAAGCATTTGACGAGTACTTTAAAATGAAATTCGACGGGGTTTTAAAACACTGAGTCGAAAATCAACTAAACTAAATCCTGTTAAATAGTTTAGTAAATAGTATCTTTTGTTATATTCGTTTTCAACTATTTTTGAATCATTTCAAAAGTGGTAACGGATGTGCTGTGTTTAATAGAAGTAAATGACATTACAAGAACTTACCAGAAAATATACTAACGATCAGTCAAAATTCATCATGGTAAATGGACATAATGTTCATTATCGGGATGAAGGAGAAGGAGAAGTATTGGTATTGGTGCATGGAACGTTTGCTTCATTACACGATTTTGAAGACTGGACCAATATAATGAAGGGTTCCTTTAGAATAATTCGATTGGATTTACCAGGTTTTGGGTTAACAGGACCATCTCCTGAAGATCAATATTCTTTGGATCGATTTGTTGATTTTTTTGAGCAGTTTTTAGAGAGTTTGAATATCGAGAGGTGTAGTATTGCCGGAAATTCATTAGGAGGGTGGATGGTTTGGGAGTATGCACTCAAAAACCAGCACAGAGTAGATAGAATGATCCTAATAAACTCAGCAGGATACATAAAGGATCGAAACTACCCTTTACCATTTGTAATTGCTCAAACTCCAGTACTTAGGAATGTATTTAATTATGTTCCAAAAGCAGTAGTGAGAAGATTCGTAAGACAAGTGTTTTGCAATCAAAGCTTAGTTACCGATGAATTGGTGGATAAGTATTTTGATTTGTTTCATCGAGATGGCAATAAAGAAGCTTTTGTTAAAATTGCTAACTCTCATTTTGTCCAAAATACAGATAGTCTAAAGGAATTAACTATTCCTGTGCTAATTATGTGGGGAGAGAAAGACAATTGGCTAAATGTAGATCAATCGTACAAATTTGAAAGGGATATACCCAATTCCAAATTGATCGTCTATCAGAATGTAGGTCATGTGCCAATGCAAGAAATTCCGGAAGAAACAGCAAAAGATGCTTTGCACTTTTTATTGGGATAGGAACTCCATATCAACTTTCTGGATTATCAATTATCTTTGAGCAGTTGCACCATGTTACACCGAGTAATCATATCAGTTGTATTTACTTTGATGAGTTCGGCGATATTATCTTTTCAGTCAGATTCGATAAAATTGAAAAGAGATAGTAGCTTGTTATTGAAGGAAATTATTGAAGGGAAGATTTCCCCTAAATCCATTGTGCATTCTGGTAATGGGTTGTTTTTTGCTCAAAACATGATGTATCGCCATACCATTACCGTGTATAATAGAAGTTTCGAATTGATTAAAACCATTACTGATAAGGTGAGGTTGAAAGATTATGGATTCGAAATTTACGAAGGGCAGTATAGAGGAGCTCCTGTAGAATGTGCTTTTTCTCATGATGGAAAGTATGCCTGGGTGTCTAATTACAACATGAGTGGGGGAGAGGAAACTGAATTCATTAACCCCGGTTGTGATAATTGTAGGGGAACCGGAGTATATGATAGCAGTTACGTGTATAAAATAAATACTGAGAACCTTAATATTGAAGAAGTAATCCAAGTAGGTGCTGTACCTAAATATGTGGCAGTAACTCCCGGTAACAAGTATGTATTAGTTACCAATTGGTCTAGTAGCGATGTAAGTGTAATTGATGTGGAGTTAAACAAGGAGGTAGAACGAATCAAGTTAGGTGCCTACCCCCGTGGAATTGTTATAAGCAAAGATGGAAGTAAGGCCTATATTGCCATAATGGGATCTTCTAAAATTGCTGTACTAAACCTCGGTGATTTCTCAAAAACCTGGATTGAGCACGTTGGAAAATCTCCCAGACATCTTTGTTTATCACCTGATAATGATGTGTTGTATGCAAGCATAAATGGAGAAGGTGTAATAGCTAAAATTGATTTGAATAATCAACAGGTTGATAAAGTAAAAACAGGTCGATTACCGCGTTCTATGGTACTTTCTTCTGATGGGAATTTTCTTTATGTAGTGAACTATGGGAGCGATAATGTAGCCAAGATTAGAGCGGAAGATATGGCAGTGGTAGACTATATTGAGACCAATGATAAGCCCATAGGTATTACTTACGACTCACAAGAGCATAATGTGTGGGTAGCTTGTTACGAAGGCAGTATTATGGTGTTTCATGATCGGTTTTATGATCAACCTATGGTAGTTCAGGTAGGGAGTGAGTTGAATTATAGGGAGAAAGGAGATTTTGGGAACGAACAAAGAAAAGCCAACCTTAAAAATTACCTGGAGAATAAAGAAAAAGTGGTGGAGGAAGAACCGGAAGTTGCTCAGGTTGTTGTTCCTCAACCGGTAAAAGTTGAATCTAATCAACAAGAGGTATTTTTACTGGTAGCAGGTAGTTTTAAGAATGTTAGCAATGCAAAAAAATTAGTAAGCGACCTTAAGAAGCAAGGATATGAAGCTCTGGAGTTTTATAACCAGCAGAATGGAAATACTTATGCTTGTGCCGGTCAATTCGAAAATAGAGAAGACGCAATTTCAATGCTTGAGAAGCTGGAGTTAGAAGGGGTAGAGGTATGGCTTTACAAGAAAAAGTAGTTATTTCCCACAATCACAAATGTCCTGTTCAAATACTTTATCTACCAGGTAACTACCGTCAGATAAATCAATTTCGGTAATATCAATTACGTGATAAACCCTTGTTTTGGTTTTTCCCTGTGCTACCCAAAAAACGTATCTGCTGTTGTTGGCCATGTACTCTATAAAGTAAATGGGGTTGGGTCTTCTTTCTGGGTAGCTTTCGTCAAATAAAATTCTACCAGATTGAAGCATTTCATCCACATCTTTTTCTGTTAGATGATTACATTCTAATTCACAGGCCATGGTTTTCTCTAACCTAAGTTCGTTCATTCTCAATTTCTCAAGAATCATCTCACTTGGCATGTATAGAGAAAGTAGGTTTTCATTGTCTAAAGAGTCGCAACTGTTGTTTTCCGATTCGCTCAGGAATTTTTCAAGAACAACTATCGAATCTCTGGGGTTAAGGGAGAACGAAAACTTGTGATCATTGTGTTCTATAACGTAAAGCTTAACGTCGCCTTTGGTATCGCTTTCCGAAAAGTTAACGTCTCCATTTTCGAGCATGAGAAAAATATCTTTTTTCTCTATTCCATAGTTTTCCATTAAGCAAGCGCTTTTTTCGGTATAGAATATTCTGCTCGATCTAATAGAATTCAGAACACGTTCGTTGGGAAGCCATTCGCAGCCTCTCCCTTTAAACATGATTAAAGCAGCAATAAGGCCTATTCCAAAACCTATCAGATAAAATTTAAGACGTCCAAAAAACTTCATTTCAAATCAAAAAAAAGTCCCAATCTCGATTTGTAACGGATTGGGACTTCAAAAGTAATATTAATTCAATTAAGAAATGATTTTCTTAATATCTATAGTGTTCAGGTTTGTATGGTCCTTCAACTTTAACACCAATATACTCTGCTTGCTCTGGTCTAAGTTTAGTTAACTCAACACCGATTTTTTCAAGGTGTAAGTAAGCAACTTTCTCATCCAAATGCTTAGGAAGCATATAAACTTCGTTTTGGTATTTATCAGTATTAGTCCACAACTCAATTTGAGCAAGTGTTTGGTTAGTAAACGAGTTACTCATTACAAACGATGGGTGTCCTGTAGCACATCCAAGGTTTACCAATCTTCCTTCTGCTAATACGATAATGTCGTTACCATTAATATTGTACATGTCAACTTGTGGCTTAACAGTAATCATGGTTTCACCGTACTTTCCGTTTAACCAGGCCATGTCGATTTCGTTATCGAAGTGTCCAATGTTACAAACGATTGTTTTGTCTTTCATGGCTTCGAAATGGTGTCCTTGTACGATGTCTTTGTTTCCTGTAGTAGTTACAATGATATCAGCTTCACCAATTGCGTTCTCTAAAGTTTTAACAGCAAAACCGTCCATTGCAGCTTGAAGAGCACAAATTGGATCAATTTCAGTAACGATAACTCTAGCTCCTGCACCTCTTAAAGAAGCAGCAGATCCTTTTCCTACATCTCCGTACCCAGCAACAACAGCAACTTTACCAGCAAGCATTACATCAGTAGCTCTTCTAATAGCATCAACTAAAGATTCTTTACATCCGTATTTGTTATCAAATTTAGATTTAGTAACAGAATCGTTTACGTTAATAGCAGGCATTACTAAAGTTCCGTTTTTAACTCTTTCGTAAAGTCTGTGTACTCCGGTAGTAGTTTCTTCAGAAAGACCTTTAATGTCTTTACATAATTCAGGGAATTGATCAAATACCATGTTGGTTAAATCTCCACCATCATCTAAGATCATGTTTAATGGTTTTCCTCCTTCAAAAGCAAATAGAGTTTGCTCGATACACCAATCAAATTCTTCCTCATTCATTCCTTTCCACGCATATACAGGGATACCTGCAGCAGCGATTGCAGCAGCAGCGTGATCTTGAGTAGAGAAGATGTTACATGAAGACCAGGTAACGTCCGCTCCAAGTTCCACTAAAGTTTCAATTAAAACTGCAGTTTGAATAGTCATGTGCAAACATCCGGCAATTCTTGCTCCTTTAAGTGGTTTAGATGCACCATACTCTTTTCTCAAGGACATTAATCCTGGCATTTCTGCTTCAGCGATTTTAATTTCCTTTCTTCCCCAGTCAGCTAGAGAAATGTCTTTTACCTTGTATGGTAATCTTTCAGTAGTTTCACTCATCTTGATATTGTTAAATAAAGTGTTATTCTAATTTTTCGAGGTGCAAATGTAAGGGATACCTTTATCAATATCAAGCAACTAGTGTTTATGAATTGTAAAATAGCTGTTTTGTTAGTGTTTTGGGAGGGTTTGATGGTTGGGAAGAAATCTTTCCGGGACATTTTTTTTCGTCTTGGCACCTAGGGCTTTTATTTTTTCTGCAGAGTGAATTAAGTTACCCTTTCCGGTGCTCAACTTTTTTATGGCACTGGTGTAGTTAGTTTGCAGCCCCTCAATTCCTTTTTCGATCTTTTGAACATCCTCCAAAAAACCAACAAACTTATCGTACATCGCTCCTGCCTTTTTAGCAATTTCCAGTACATTTTTGTTTTGGTGTTCTTGTTTCCAAATGGAGGAAATTGTTCTTAAAGTGGCAAGTAGGGTAGTGGGGCTTACCACAACAATGTTCCTGTTCCAGGCAAATTCGAATAGGTTCTGATCCTCCTGAGTAGCAATGCTAAATGAGGCTTCTATCGGAAGGAACATTAATACAAAATCAGGAGATTCTAACCCTTCTGCATGTTGATAATTCTTTTCGGAGAGTAATTTAATGTGGGTTCTAATGGATAATAGGTGATCTGCCAGAGCCTGATTCCTGCTGTTTTCATCTTCCGAATTAATCAGCTCATTGTATGCTTTTAAGGATACTTTTGAATCGATAATTACATGTTTGTTATCCGGTAGATTAACAACGATGTCGGGTTGAATTCTTTTTCCATGTTCATCAGTAGTACTGTACTGAGATTCGTACTCCATGCCTTTTCTTAAACCAGATTGTTCCAGAATTTTTTCCAAAATCATTTCTCCCCAGTTACCTTGAGATTTGTTATCCTGTTGAAGTGCGTTTGTTAATCGTTGAGCGTCCTTTCGCATGGCTTCGTTCAAGCTGCTCAACATTTTTATTTGTTCAATTAGTGCCGTTCTATCTTTTGTATTGTTGAGATAGTTTTCCTCTATGGACTTTTTAAAGTCTTTAATTTTTTCATTGAAGGGAGTTAAAATTTCGTTGAGTCGAACATTGTTTTTTTCGTTTTTTTCTTCTAAAATTCGTTCGGCAAGAAGTTCGAAATCTTTAGAAAATCTTGTTTGTAAATCTTCCAGTTCTTCGTTGCGTTTACAAAGTTGGAGGTACTTCTCTTTCCATTTGGCGGACGTTTTAAGTTCCTCTTGATACTCTATGGTTGATGACTCAATTTTTGCTCTTAGAGTTTGTAATTCTTCTTTTAGCAAGTCCACTTTTCCTGCATCCAGTATTTTGTTCCTGGTTTTTAGAGTGGCCATCAAATAGCCCAATAGTAATGCTGCGATCCCCGTTACAACAATTAACAAATAGTCCATACTTCCTTCCTTTTGGAGAAGTAACGGAAATGAATGAATAAGGTTATTGAAAAGGATTAATTGTTTAGAATCACCAGATACATTCCTGTGTCAACCTGGTCAAACATTTTGATAATGTCTTTGTTTCTCATTCTGATACAGCCATGCGATGCTGGTTGGCCAATCAGGCCTTCTTCGGCCGTGCCATGAATGTATATTTTTCGGTCGTAGGAGTCTATATTGCCTCCCAGATTAATACCTTCTTCAAGACCTTTCATTGTAATTACTCTGGAGGTAATGTCGTCTTTTCCGGTGCTAACAGAATCTTGTACAACTTCGGCAATGGCACCTGTAAATCGTTTGCCTCTTAATATACCTGCCTCAGGAACATCTTCGCCATATTTTCTGTACAATTGGTGTAATCCAACTGGTGTCATTTCACTACCTTCCTGTGTTCCTGCTCCATTTTTGGAAGTAGAGACATCGTAAGATTCCACCAGTTTCCCATCTTTGAATAGGTGAAGTTTTTGCCGTTTAATACCAACGTAAATGAAGTTTTCGAATTGATATTTAGGATATTTTACTGCCAGGTATTCGAACAGGAAATTCTGAAAATCATCAGTAGGTGGTTCCTTTATTTTTCCGGTAAAAGAACTGGTAAATAGAAATATAGCTGACAATATGATCCAAAATACGTTTTTCACGATGCTAAAAATGTCGAAAATTTTGAAAGATGAGGTTAAAAATAGTTAACAAATCCAAAATGAATTTTTGCGGTACGAAACAAAAATGGGTTACCCATCTGACTACCAAGCGCATAGCTTAAGCTGAAGATTCCTGGTTTTGTCTGGAAGCTTATTCCTGCTCCGGTTCCCATTGGTGTATCTGTGGTGAATTGGTTCTGAACTTTACTTTCGTACCACCCCCCGTCGAAGAATACAAATAGATTAGAGTTCTGTTCCAGTATAAAACGATATTCTATGGTACTAACAACATAGCTCGATGCAAAAATGGATTCTTCATCAAAACCTCTTAATATTCTGTTTCCTCCAATTCTGAATAGCTCATTCGTAAACATATTTTCATTAAAAGTCATACCATTTTTTACTCCTAGTTTAATGGTGCTTCTTTGTTTTATTGGAACATAAAATTCCAGTTGGTTTTCGAAACTATATTGGATGGTTTTTAGCTTGAGTCCTTCATACGCAATGGGGTTGAGATTAATGTTTTGACGTATGTTTTTGTTACCAATATTTCCTGAGATGGTAATGTTTACTCCCCTGGTGGGGTTGTATCGGTAATTTAGCGTTTCAAAATGTGATTTTAACCCATAAGAATTGACTTGTACATCGGCAAATTCAGGAAGAACGGTTAAGTGTGCATATTGGTCCGTTGAGATTAAATTTGAGGTTTGGTTTTTATAATAGACGGTTAGGGAGTTGTTGCCACTAAACAAGTATTGGACCCCAACCTGACTATTGATGTTATTAAAAGTAGTATCTCTTCGGTAAATCTTTAACGCCAAATCCACCCCGAACGACGAGTTAAATAAATAAGGGTAGTTGAATTTAGATTGTAGATCTTGAGTTTGATTTTGAAGTTTTCGCCAATTCAAATCAATGAGTTCTCCATTGTGCAGAGCATTTTGAAGTTTGATTTTTACATCTCCAGTTATGGATAACTCTCCATTATCGGTTGGTTGAACTCCGATAACTCCATTAAAATTACTCGCAGGTTGGTTTTCTAAATAGAGGTAAACATTACACCCTTCATTTTGAAAATCATATTCAACAGGTTTAATTTCTTTCAGGTAGGCCAATTCTTTAATTCTAATTCCAATTTGATCAATGGCTTCCTGGTTAAAGAGATCGCCCGTTTCAATACCGATAATGTTTTTAATCATCTTAGGGTGATTCTTAAAATTCCCTTTGATATAAATACTGTCAACTTTAATTTGTGGCCCTTTCTGGATACTCAACTTTGCTAATAACTCTGAGTGGTTAATTGAAATTGAGTCGAGCCCAACAGATGCAAATGGATGACCATGGTTTTCATGATACTTAACAATGGATTTATAAAGCTGGTTTAATTGTTTTGGCCTAAAGGGTTTGTTAGAATACAATTTATCCCTGAATCCTATCGAACTTAATACTTCTTCGTCTGCCTTATCCGATTCAAGTTTTGCAAACTTTAGTTGTGGGCCACTGTAAAAATATGCCTGAATGAATTTTAATGAGTCATCTATCAATATGCTATCGATTCCACAAGCAAGATATCCATTTTCGATCAGTTCATTTCTAATGCCATTAAACTGCTTCAGGTGGTTGGTTTTATTGATTGATTGAAATTTTTTAGGGGTAGAATAATCTGCTGGAAGCCCTTCAATTTTATGTTCCCATTGTTGAGAAAACACAGGTGTGCAAATCAATAAAATCAGGTATGTCCATAATTTGTTCACCTACTTTTTAGACAATTTTCCAGTCAATTGGAGCTTTTCCCATTTCGGTCAATAGAGCATTAGTTTTACTAAAGTGTTTATTCCCAAACCAGTACCCTTTATTAGCACTTAAAGGAGAAGGGTGGCCGGAGGTAAGTACTTTGTGTTTGGATTTGTCAATTTTTGCTCCTTTTTTCTTAGCAAATCCTCCCCAAAGAAGAAATATTACATTTTCCTTGTGTTCGGAAATATTTTGGATAACCGCATCGGTAAACTTCTGCCATCCAATTCCCTGATGGGAGTTTGCCTGCCCTTTTCTTACCGTTAAAGAGGCATTGAGTAACAATACTCCTTGTTTGGCCCATGGTTCTAAATTACCGCTTTGAGGGTAAGGGAGATCCAAATCTGAAGTGATTTCTTTGAAGATATTCTCAAGAGATGGAGGGTGCTTTATGCCTTCACTTACTGAAAAACAGAGGCCATTCGCTTGATTGGGACCATGATATGGGTCCTGACCAATGATCACTACTTTTAGGTCGTCGAATGGAGTGTGATTAAAAGCAGAAAAAATGTTTGGTCCTGGTGGATAAATGGTGAATTTTCTTTTTTCTTCCAGTAAGGTCGATTTAATATTCTTGAAGTAATCCTTTTGAAATTCTTCACTCATTACTCGTTTCCATCCATCCTCGATCTGAGGTTTTATATCATTCATGTTGATAACTTTAAAAAGTAAAATCTTGTAAATGTGAGTAATATTTTTATTTTTGGAACGTTCAAGTAAGAAAATTATTTTAATCAATTAAATTTTAAGGAGGAAGTATCAATGAAGTTTTCAAAAATTCTATTTGTAGGGATCATTGCAACTGCCGGACTGTTTACCTCTTGTGCTAGAGGAGGTCATTGTCAGGCATACGGAAATAAAGCTGTAAGCATTGAAAAATTAGAACAGAATCAGGATGAGATTCACGTTTCTGTTTCGAAAGAGACTGAGGAGAGAATTTAATTTCTGATCTTTTGTAACTTTATATGATAAGATACGTAAAAAGAGGTCTTTTATATAAATTTATAGAAAATGAAATTAGCTAGGTTATTTGTGGTGGTGTTTGTGGTTTCTTTAACCCTTCCATCATGTTTTTTATTCAGATCAAGTCATGAAAGATGTCCAGCTTATGGGCAGGAAGTAGAGGAGAAAGGTAATCTTGAGGATTTGGCTCAAGATGTTGAAGAGACTGGTGAATCTGAGATATTGTAGCCATATCAAAATATTTTAATTTAAAGCTCAACCTTGTGTTGAGCTTTTTTGTTTCCAGCAAGATAATTTATTTGACTTACTATCGTTTATTTAGTACCTTTGGTAGGTTAGAGATGTTATCAAAAATTCTTAAATATCCATTTGTAACAGTTATCCTTGTGATGATGTTGTCAGTTGACGCCTGGGGGCAATTGCCTGCCAAACAACAGAATTACGCTGGTTTTAGAAAAGAATTTTACGCCGGAGCGAGCATTCATACTCAAGGATGGGGAGGTAGTTTGTATTATTCGAAATTCACTACTGCTAATGTCAAAAGGCTTTATACCCTTGATCTGGTAAGCATGAAACACCCCAAAGAGTTTAAAAGGTTTGGGTCTGTGGATGAAAATGCAAAGGGGTTTGTATTTGGTAAGTTAAACTCATTTTACGTATTGCGCCCGGGAATTGGGAAAAAGAAAATATTGTTTGAGAAAATACGAGAACAAGGAGTTCAGTTAAGTTTTAACTGGTCAGCTGGCCCATCTATTGGAATGACCAAGCCTGAGTATCTTGAAATTCTTAAAGTTAGTAATGGACAAGTGGTTGGTCCATTTGTAGAAAAATACGATCCGGAGGAACATAATCTTTCTAATATCTATGGTAGAGGGCCGGCGTCAAGAGGCTTGTCAGAGTTGAAATTTCATCCTGGAGCTTTTTTGAAAATGGGGTTGAATTTTGAATATTCTACCGAGCATGAAGGTATTCGCTCCATAGAAGTTGGTGGAACGTTGGATGGCTATCCATGGAGAATTCCAATTATGACTTCTACTCAAAATCATTTCTTATATGGTACACTTTATGTAAATTTGCTTTTTGGTAAAAAATACATTTAGTAAACCAAATGAGTACAGAAATCACTAAATCATCCCCAATAAAGACTAAAAAACCAAAATGGTTACGCGTAAAGTTGCCTACTGGTGAGGAATACCGTAAGGTAAGAAATGTCGTTTCAGAACACAAGCTTCATACGATATGTGAGAGTGGTAATTGTCCTAACATGGGAGAATGTTGGGGAGAAGGGACTGCTACATTTATGATTCTTGGGAATATTTGTACAAGGTCTTGTGGCTTTTGTGCGGTAGCAACTGGTAGACCAGATGCGGTAGACCCATTAGAGCCAGGAAGAGTTGCTCAGTCGGTTAAGTTGATGAAGGTTAAGCATGCTGTATTAACTTCAGTAGATAGAGACGATTTAAAAGATGGAGGATCAGAAATTTGGGTAGCTACAGTTAAGGCTGTTCGAAGACATTCTCCGGGAACAACCATGGAAACTCTTATTCCAGATTTTCAAGGGAAATGGGAAAACCTACAGCGAATTATAGATGTTGCGCCCGAAATCGTATCTCATAACCTGGAAACCGTAAGAAGACTTACGCGACAAGTTAGAATTCAGGCAAAGTACGACAGAAGTCTTGAGGCTTTAAGGAGGTTGAAAGAAGGGGGGATGCGTGTAAAGTCCGGAATTATGTTAGGGCTTGGTGAAACAGAAGAAGAAGTATTGGAAACCATGCAAGACCTAAGAGATAACGGAGTGGATATTCTAACTCTTGGTCAGTACTTGCAACCCACTCCTAAGCACCTTCCAGTTGCAGAGTTTATTACACCGGAAAAGTTTGAAGAATATAAAGAAATTGGATTAAAGATGGGATTCAGGTACGTAGAGAGTGGGCCATTGGTTCGATCTTCCTACCATGCTGAAAAGCATTTGTTTTAATAGAATATTACCGATTAAAAATTGAAAAAGACCTTTGCCTAATTGGCAAGGGTCTTTTTGTTATGCATTGATTAGATTTGAGTTATATGGGAATTAAGCATTGCTTAATAATTCGGCAACCCATGTTCTATGCATAACACAATCTATCTATGAAAAGATCAATACTTTTATTGGGTTCTATGGCTTTTTGTGCAGTAACAGGTGGGGTAATTATGAATAATTTTACCAACACACCTGATAGAACGTATACTGCCGAGAAATTATCAAAAGAAAACGAAAAAAATGCAGCATGGAATGACGCTGCAAGTTACTATCACTTATTATATGCAGATCCGCAAACTGGCGAAATAGATGCTGGGTTTTATCAGAATGCCTATCAAAATGCTCTTGCGATTAATCAAAACAAAGCTGGGGGCTTTTCTTTTGCAGAAGAAGGACCGGATAATGTTGGAGGAAGAACAAGAGGTATTATTGTTGATGTAAACAATGATAATGTTGTTTATGCCGGAGGTGTTGATGGAGGTTTGTTCAAAAGTACAGACGGAGGAAATTGGTGGTCTAAAATAGAATCCTGGGATGAAGCTATTTCGGGAATAGGAACAGTTTCTATTTCATCCATTGCAATGACTAATAACGGAACACTGTATGTCGGAACTGGTGGGAGCTCTTACGAAGGAGGAATGAATGGAGAAGGTTCAGGTGTTCAGGAAGGAGAAGGTGTTTGGTATAGTGAGGATGATGGTGTAACGTGGAATTTGTTAACTGGAACATCTGGAGATGATGTGAATAAAGTGGTGGCTGACTTGTCTAAAACGGATGTAATATATACTACTGGAACAGGTGGGTTAAAGAGATTTGTGAATAAGGCTGAGGACCTTACTTTAGGTTCTGGTGTTACCGGAACAACAGGAGATGTCAAAGTTTCTTCGGATGGAAACCATGTTTTGGTTTCTACCTTTTCTAAAGTGTTTGTTTCTGGAGATGCAGGAAGTACTTTTACTCAAGTTACGGGAACGGCACCAACGAATATTCCAAATGGTGGTGCAAGAATGGAGTGTGCTATTTCTTATGAAAAGAATAATGGCGGTAATTGGTCCATGTGGGTAGCTCAGGCTACATCATCCGGTACTATGCGAGGAGTATTTTACTCCGAGAATAATGGGGTGGATTGGTATGAAATAGCTCCTTCTTCAACAGCAGGATGGCAACCTTGTATATCTGCTAGTGGACAATGTGGCTATGATATGGTAATTGATGGTGTTCCCGGGTATCCAAACGATTGTATTTTTGGAGGTATAGATTCATATCGCTGGTCCAAGACTCCAGGTACTGATGCTTCTGATGGTGATGGGCAATGGTCTCAATTATCATTTTGGGCTTATCCTCATGCTCACCCACAATATGTGCATGCAGATATTCACCGTTTTACATGGAATTCTGCTGGTCAATTATACATTGGATCTGATGGAGGAATAAGTATTTCGTCAGATAACCAAACACAGTTTTTCTCTGTTTCTAATAAAGGCTACAACGTAACACAATTTTTTGCCATGAGCTATGGACCTGACGGAGCAGTGATGGGAGGAACACAAGATAATGGAACTCAATACAATGATCATTCAGGAGCATCCTGGTTGGAGTTTAAAGAGGTGCTTGGAGGAGACGGATTTGAGTGTGAAATTTCATACATGAATCCAAATGCAATGATCGGGTCATTGTATTATGCTGATATTAGTCGCTCGGATGATAAAGGAAATGGATGGCAAAATGTAAGCCCTCCCTGTCCTTCTGGTACGGTAGGTCAGTCTTGTGGTAATTTTTACACTGCGTTAAGATTATTTGAAGATCCTAATGATCAGAACACTCAGGATTCTATCGAATTTATTCCGGATTCTTCGATGTATATTGGAGATGAGGTAACTTATTACAGCGAGTCTTTCAATTTAGAGTTAAACTGGACCTTGACCGAAGACTTGATAGTGGATTATGATACTACGTTCATTACTTCGGATACAGTGCTGCCTAACTTTGATACTTTATTTGTTGGAGATACTTTACTTACCAATGGAATACCAAGAAATACCATTATGCTTCCAGATACCAAACAATCTATTTTTGTTGTGGAAGGAGAGGATGGAGTGTATTTGACCAGAGATATGTTGAGGTTTGGGAATACTGTGGAATGGTGGAATGTATCGAACATGAAACAAGTGCAATCTTTTGGGTTTTCCAGAAGAGATGAAGGGGGTAATTGGTTATGGATAGGTAATCAGAATGGAGTTCTACAACGTTTAGGTGGGTTAGATAGTTGCTATAATGCTGCTTCTTGTGTGATTGACTCTGCTGGTAATCCTGATTATATGGCTGAGTTGATAACAATAGATGCTAGTGAATTAAATAATAAATCTAATGTGATTACCAATATTGCGGTTGACCCGGATAATGCAGATCTAGTATTGGTTACGATGGGAGGGCAAAATGGAGAAGTATTCTTATCGGAAAATGCAACATCTGCTAACCCAACATTTGATCCACTTACTGGGCTTCCCGGAGGGCCAATTTTTGCTGGTGAGTTTATTCAGAACAATGACAGTGATACAATTATTATGATTGGGACTGAGTACGGGGTTTATTCTTCTACAAATGAAGGGGCATGGGTGTCGCACAATGAAGAAATTGGATTGGTACCAGTTTTTGATATTCGCCAACAATGGAGAGATTGGAATGATGGTGTTTTTAATCCTTATGCTATCTATTTAGGAACTCATGGTCGAGGTATCTGGAAGTCGAATGATGTGTTAAGTATAGGAGATGAGCCTGCTGTTTCAATCATTAAGGAAGAAATTTCGGGGGTAAATGTTTATCCAAACCCACTTCACGATTTAGGGAACATTGAATTCGAATTAGCTAATCAAGGAGAAGTTTCAATTGAGATATTTGATCTACAGGGGAAAAGAGTGAAATCGTTGAATTATGATTTCCTGAATAGGGGGAAGCATATTGTACCTGTTATAACGAACGAATTTAAAGCTGGAACATACTTAGTGTTGATTAAGTCTGGGAAGGTAAAAGAGATAACAAAATTTATAAAGTATTGATGGACTAGAAGCATAAGTAATGAAGAGCTGCTTAATAAATGTTTAAGCGGCTTTTCCTGCTTAATTATTATAAGGAGCAACCTTATAAAAAATGTTCTTTTCCATTGAAGTTTAAAATAGGAAGAAATGTAATAATTGAATGGAGGTGAAAATCACTGTTAATGCGGAAAACACAAGGGTAAAACAGTATCATGAATTATCTATAAAGTGTAAGGAATGTAATTTAATCCTGATGAAGTGTTAAAAAGTATTAAATTTTGGTTAATTAATCCCCAATTAATTAGTACATTCGACAACCCAAATTCTATGCATAATAAAATTTAATTATGAAAAGAACAAAACTGTTATTAGGATCTTTCGCAATTGCTGCTGTTGCCGGAGGTTTGTACGTCTCAAATGAGATGAAAGTTGAAGCAGAAAGAGCTTATTTTTCTGAGGATCTTTCTTCAGGAAATGAGAAAAAAGCAGCTTGGAACGAAGCAGCAAATCATTACAATTTGTTGTATGCAGATCCTGCTACAGGAGAAATTGATCCTGAATTTTACAGAGATGCTTATCAGGAAGCCATGGTGCTTAACCAGAATAAGGCGAATGGATTTACATTTGCTGAAGAAGGTCCAGATAATGTTGGAGGTAGAACAAGAGGAATCATTGTTGATGTAAATGATGATTTTACGGTTTATGCTGGTGCTGTTGACGGTGGTATTTTCAAAACTACTGACGGTGGTAACTGGTGGCAAAAACTAGATTCCTGGGATGATGCAACATACGGAATAGGAACTGTTTCTATTTCTTCTATTGCAATGACAAACAACGGAACACTATATGTTGGAACTGGTGGTTCTTCTTACGAAGGAGGAATGAACGGAGAAGGTTCTGGTGTT
Source organism: Parvicellaceae bacterium (assembly GCA_965230225.1). Taxonomy (GTDB): domain Bacteria; phylum Bacteroidota; class Bacteroidia; order Flavobacteriales_D; family Parvicellaceae; genus CALSMU01. The sequence continues at coordinate 1,061,576 of CBDDKM010000010.1, read as the reverse complement.
CAGGATGGAGAAGGAATTTGGTACAGCGAAGATGGAGGTGATACCTGGACACAACTTCCTGGAACAAATGGACAGAGTATTAATAAGATTGTTGCCGATAAAACTCAAAACGATGTAATTTACGTTACTGGATCAAGCAGCTTAGATCGTTACGTAAATAAAGCGGCAGATGGATCTTTAGGTTCTGGAATTACAGGTACTGCTGGAGATGTAAAAGTTTCTCCTGATGGTACTCATGTATTGGTTTCTACTTTCTCTAAAGTTTATATCTCGAATGATGGTGGAGCAACGTTTACTCAAAAAACAGGGAACGGTGCTACTGATATTCCTAACGGAGGAGCAAGAATGGAATGTGCAATGTCTTACGAAAAGAATGACGCAGGAAACTGGTCAATGTGGGTAGCACAAGCAAGTTCTTCAGGAACAATGAAAGGTGTTTTCTATTCTGAAAACAATGGAGCTGATTGGTACGAGGTTGCTCCTTCTTCTACAACTGGATGGACTCCATGTACTTCAAGAAATGGACAATGTGGATACGATATGGTAATCGATGGTATTCCTGGTTATCCACACGATTGTATCTTCGGAGGAATTGATACTTACAGATGGTCTAAGACTCCTGGAACAACTGCGGCTGATGCAGATGGACAATGGGCTCAATTATCTTTCTGGGCTTATCCTCAAGCACACCCTCAGTATGTTCACGCTGATGTTCACAGATTTACCTGGAATTCAGTTGGACAATTATACATTGGATCTGATGGAGGTGTAGGAATTTCTGCAAGTAACCAAACTAACTTCTTTACCTCTGCAAACAGAGGGTACAATGTAACTCAGTTCTATGCAATGGCATTTGGGCCTGATGGAGCTGTAATGGGAGGTGCTCAGGATAACGGAACACAATACAACGATCACACAGGTATTTCTTGGTTAGAATTTAAAGAAGTAATGGGTGGAGATGGTTTCGAATGTGAGATATCTTACTTAAACAACGAAGCAATGGTTGCTTCTGTTTATTACTCTGATATTGCTCGTTCTGATGATAAAGGTTCTGGATGGCAAGATGTTCCTCCTCCATGTCCTGCCGGATCTGTAGGTGAGTCTTGTGGTTCGTTCTATACTGCAATGAGACTATTTGAAGATGATAATGATACTGATACTCAAGATTCAATTGAGTTTATTGCAGATTCTTCTATGTATATAGGAGATGAGGTAACTTACTACAGTGAGTCATTCAGTTTAGAGTTAAACTGGACTTTGACGGAAGATTTAATTGTTGATTACGATACAACATTTATTACGGCTGATACAGTTCTTCCAAACTTTGATACGCTTTACCCTGGAGATACATTGTTAACTAATGGAATCGCTAGAGATACTATCATGTTGCCAGATACTAAACAATCTTTGTTTGTAGTTCAAGGTGGTTCTGGTGTATACCTTACCAGAGACATGATGAGATTTGGTAACACTGTAGATTGGTGGATGATTTCTGATATGATTGGTGCTCACTCTTTCGGGTTCTCCAGAGGAGATGAAGATGGTAACTGGTTATGGTTAGGTAGCTCAGGTGGAACTCTTCAAAGATTAGGAGGGTTGGATAGCTGTTATACCGAGGCTTCATGTTTATTTGATTCTATTGGTACTGCAAGCTATAAAGCAGATTTTATGACTGTGTCAGGAGCAGGTGTTGGTGTTGTAACTGATATCGCTGTTGATCCTCAGGATGCTGATAGAGTATTGGTAGCTAGAGGAGGTTCTAGTGGATCAGTTTACTTGTCTAATAACGGAACAAGTGCTTCTCCATCATTCTCTGCTCTTACCGGACTTCCTTCAGGACCTAAATTTGGTGTTGAGTTTATCCAAAATAACAACGGTGATGACATCATCATGGTTGGTACAGAGTACGGAGTTTACGTTTCTACTAACGGAGGAAATACCTGGACAGCTCATAACGAAGAAATAGGGTTAGTTCCTGTATTTGATGTACGTCAGCAATGGAGAGATTGGAATGATGGAGTTTATAACCCTTACGCAATTTACTTAGGTACTCACGGTCGTGGTATCTGGAGATCTAACGATGTATTAGGAGATGGTTATGAGCCTATCACTAACATTGTAGAAGATGAAATCTCTAACGTAAGTGTATTCCCTAACCCAATGCAAAGCGAAGGAAGAATTGGTTTTGAATTGGCTAACAGAGGAGAGGTTACTGTAGATATTTACGATCTTCAAGGTAAGAGAGTTCAGTCTCTTGACTTTAAAAACTTGAGCGCTGGTAAACACGCTATGCCATTTAACGTAGCAAATTACCCAGTTGGAACTTACATGGTGGTACTTAAATCAGGTACCGCTAAAGAAGTTGCTAAGTTTGTTAAGTACTAAAAATTACACATAATATAAGCAAAGCCCTGGCTATTTAGTCAGGGCTTTTTTTTTGGAACATTTTCTGTACATCAACCTGAATATATAACTTTGTTAAAAAATGAATTAGCTATGAATAAAATACGTGTTGCAATAAATGGATTTGGAAGAATAGGAAGAGTTTATACAAGAGCTATTCAAAAATATGATCAAATTGAGTTAGTGGCCATTAATGATTTGGCCGATGTTGAAACATTGGCTCACCTGCTTAAATATGATTCTGTTCATCGTGCATTTCCCGGTGAGGTGAAAATAGAAGGTGAGATGCTAAATGTTGATGGGCAGCTGGTGAAAATCTGTAATGAAAAGTCTCCAGAGAATTTACCCTGGGAAGAATTGAATATTGATTTAGTAATTGAGGCCACTGGTATATTCAGAACAAAAGAACTGGCGGCAAAACATTTAACTGCCGGTGCTAAAAAGGTGGTTATTTCTGCTCCAGCCAAAGGAGGTGATGTTAAAACGGTTGTTTTGGGAATCAATGATGGTATTATTGATGGAACAGAAGAAGTGATCAGTAACGCATCGTGCACTACCAATTGTGCGGCACCACTAGTTCAAATTATAGATGAACTATGCCATATAGAAAGTGGCTACATTACAACGGTACATTCTTATACTGGAGATCAGAAATTGCACGATGCTCCACACAAGGACTTAAGGAGAGCAAGAGCAGCTGCAGAATCGATAGTGCCTACTACAACCGGTGCAGCTAAAGCCATTACTAAGATATTTCCACATTTGGATGGGTTAATGGGAGGTGTTGGAATTAGAGTTCCGGTTCCGGATGGGTCTTTGACTGATATTACATGTATTGTAAAGGATCCTGTTTCAATAGATCGAATTAATGAGGCATTTAAAGAAGCAGCCGAAGGACGTTTAAAGGGAATTGTACAGTACATCGATGATCCTGTGGTAAGTACAGACATCATAGGTAACCCTCATTCTGTGATCTTTGATTCGAAGTTAACCTCTGTAATTCAGAATATGGTTAAAGTAGTAGGGTGGTATGATAACGAAGCAGGCTATTCTAATCGATTGGCGGACCTAACCCTAAAGCTATTCGCTTAGTTATTCTTCAAATTTTTTAAGAGATAAGGTCTCCCCATCAAAAGTGGCGTAGGTGTAGTATCTGATCCAGTCGCCAAGGTTAATGTATTTGGAATTACCAAGATCATGTTCTATTGGAAGGTGTCTGTGTCCAAAAACGAAATAGTCGATGTGCTGCTTTTGCAACTGCTCCTTGCAATAGATTACCAACCATTCTTTGTCTTCTCCTAAAAAGGTTTCAGGATCGTTGTTTTGAGCTCTGCTTTTTCTAGACCAAAAGTTAGCCATTCCAATACCTAAATTGGGGTGTAGTCTGGCAAAGCACCACTGACAGAACCTATTGGCAAATACTTTTTTAATAAACTTATACCCTCGATCTCCAGGCCCCAATCCATCTCCATGACCAATTAGGAGTTTTTTTCCATTTACTTCAATAGAGGAGGGCTCACGGTGCATGGTAACTCCAATTTCTTCCTCAAAGTAGTCAAACATCCACATGTCGTGATTTCCAATGAAGAAATGTACAGGAATCCCTTTATCTACTAATTGTGCAATTTTCCCTTGAAACCGAATAAATCCTTTGGGGATGGCATGTTTGTATTCGAACCAGAAATCAAAGATGTCTCCCACCAAATAAATGGCTTCAGCATCCTGTTCTATACTGGTTAACCAACGGACTAATTTGTCCTCTCTTGCTCTACTCTTTTCTTTTGAAGGAACTCCAAGGTGAAAATCAGACGCGAAGTATATTTTTTTGCCCCTTTGCACAGAACAAATTAACGCATTTTTTTACTACTATGTTTTACAGTCATTACGGTGCCATACTCTTTTTTAATTTGAATGGGTTCAATTCATTCAAATGAAGAGTAAATCTCATGCGTTGCCAAAAATCTAATCCTTGATATTCCAGGCTGCTCTTAATGTTTTCTGAGTAAGCCAGTGGAGCATAAATTTCAAGAATATTTTTAATGATGGTAATATAAGCTCCGGCCTCGTAATAAGAGTTATTTATGGTTTCTCCTGTAATACCATTTAGAGAAGGAGAGAAACCACCATTAAAGAATAGTTTAATTGGCCCTTTTGGAAGATCAATTTTACCATTAACAGTTCCGATCCAGGAAGAGCTATTACCTAATCCAGTGTTGGTGATAAATGCTCCATGATTCATTAACGATTGTTGTCCGAATACGGAAGGGATTGTTTCATTTCTACCCATCATTACATGATCATACAGATAATCGGCATAGCCAGATTGCCCCGATAAATGCCAGTTGTACCTTCCGGTTAAATCGTTTGTTTCATTTAAAGTATACCCTCCAAATACTCTTAAGTCAATTCCTCTTAATCGAATGTTGTAGTTGATTCTTAGTTTGGCTTCTAAACTAATTTGAGAAAAATTGGTAGCCATGGTTGGGTTTCCATGGACATATTGAAGGTTAACTGATGCTGGTTTTAACACTTGTTTGTTGCTTACCTGGTATTTCAAGACGTTGTACTGGTTCCACCCATATTCCTCGTTTGAACCGCGCTCTCTGGTGAGAACATTTCTAAAGCTAATGGTATGTTTAGCTTTAGTACGTAGAGGTCTCATTATTTCGATGAGCATATTTCCTTCATACTTTTCCCTTCCATTAATAGAAACAAATTCGTTTTGGTGGTAGTGAAAAAAGTCTTGATCCATGCTATAAACTGAAGCTTTTGCTCCAATTTCCAATCTTCTTATATTTTGAGAAGGGTAGATGTGGTAAGTTAACTCTCCAGTACCAATTAGTTTGTTTTCCTGGGTACTATACATCGGGATGGCCAACCACTCGAGTTTTTTCTCTGGGAATGTAGTGTTGTATAAGGCAATTCCAGGCATAATACCATCGTACCTGTTCCATCCAAATAAAGGGAGGTAATATAATGGTGTTTTATTTCTGTTTTCAAGACTACCTAATAACTCTACCGAAATCGGCGCCATGCGCTTAAACATTCCTTTGCTTCTGATAATGTCATTTGTTCTGTCAAGTTCGGGGATATCCATTTCATAGTCAATAACGATTTTGTCGGCATCACTCATGTTAAATGGAACGGTTGTTACATCTTCTACTCCTTCAAACCATTGTTTTGCAACTACGATAGAGTCGTCTTTAATTCCGAATAGAGAAAATGGGGCAGCAATTCCTCCTTTATTTTTTACAGTTACTCTAACCGAACCTTTTTGCCCACCAGAAATCTTTGTGTCAATTTTGGTAAGGGAATAATTAATCTTTTTGGTGGACTTGATAAAGTCATCAAAAAACCAGCTCAAATCTTTTTTTGTAATTTCTTCAAATACAGCACGTAAATCTTCTGGTTGTGGGTGTTTGAATTTCCATCTTTCGAAATAAGTGTGCATGCATTGGTCAAACAATTCATCTCCTAAGTAAGCAAGGAGATAATCCATCCCGATGGCTGTTTTGCCATATACGATTGCTCCATAATTCATGGAGGTAAATTTCTCTGATGTGGTTTCAATAGCCTGATCATAGTTTCTTCTGGCGTTAGCCAGATACCCAAGGTCAAACATACCACGAGGTCCGTACTGGTTTAATCCAATTCTATCGTTCAGTTTGCTAGGCAGTCCAAGTGCATCTAGTCCCATTTTTGGGTATCGTACTTCGGTGTATCTGTTTTCGTTAAAAGAGTTTAATCCTTCATCCATCCAGGCATGAACTCTTTCGTTAGATCCCAGTATACCATAAAACCAATTGTGTCCAACCTCATGCACAATTACTTGCTCTAGACCAAAGGCGTTATATGACTCTCCAATTACAGTAATATTAGGGTATTCCATTCCTCCACCTGCACTAATTGAACCGTCTACCGCAGTTACATGGTTGTATGGGTAGTCTCCGTTCCATAAAGAGTAATAATACACAGAGCTGTCAAGGTACTCAATAGCATCCTTCCATAAGTCGGCTTCGTTATTGGTAAACATGGCCCAGGTAGTTACTTTTCTACCGCTATGTGGTAAGGCAACTTCACCTTTTAATACGTGGTATCTTTTATCTGCAAACCAGGCAAAATCGTGAACATTTTCCTGGTGGAAATGAAGTGTTTTGTATTCCTTGGAACTTGCCGGAAAAGTCATGTCCGGATAGCCAGCTTTGTTAGTAACCGGTATTTTTTTGTCCTTAATCTCTGATAGGGTAAGTGCTGCCAGGTCGTTAAGAAATTTCTCCTCTTCTGGATTGTCTACAAGGTCGCCGGTTGCACCAACTACATAATTTTTAGGTACGGTAATTTTAACATCATAAGAACCATACTCTGAATAAAATTCACCCTGGCTAAGGTATGGCATTGGGTGCCATCCATCTTTATCGTATACAGCAGGCTTAGGGAACCATTGAGTTATTTGGTAAGATTCGCCAATGTGTCCAAGTCTGGAATAAATCCCTCTTGGAATTTTTACTCTGAATGGAGTTGAAATGGTAAGACTTTTTCCAGGGGCTAATGGCTCTTGTAGGTATAATGCAAAGATATCTATATGGTCTACATCATAAACAACATGTGCCTCGTTTCCATTCACCTTAAATTTTAACGAGTCTATGAATCCTCTGTCAATGCTGTCGGCAAAGTAAAAGTCAAGATTTCCATCCTCCTCAGATTGGATGGCCATTGCCGTGCTATTGTTTTGGTAGGCATTGGGCCAAAGGTGTAAGTATATGTGCTTTAACGTATCCGGAGAATTGTTAATGTATTCTATTTCTTCATATCCAGAAAGAACGTGTCTTTTATCGTCCAGCTTAACGGAAATAGTGGTGTTTACTTCTTGTTGAAAATAGTCTTGTGCAGACATGCTAAAAGCCATGCACAAGGCGGTGATTGCCAGTCCAATGTATTTCATGGGGTAAATATAAAAATAGAATCTAATACCGATGGAGGAAAAAGTATGAGTGGGTGTTACTCGTCTCCAAGTAATTCACCTAGCTTTTTAGCAAGTTCGTGCCCCCGAAGGTTTTTCGCAATAATTTTTCCCTCTTTATCGATAAGAACGGTAAATGGAATCCCTTTAAAGCCGTAAATCTTAACTGCTTCGGTTCTCCATTGTTTTAAGTCACTAACATGATTAGGCCAGGTTAGTTTATCCTGTTCAATGGCTTTTACCCAGGCATCTTTACCTCTGTCTAGAGAAACGCTATATACGGTAAATCCTTTGTCTTTGTATTTGTTGTATAAGTTAACAACGTTTGGATTTTCCATTCGGCAAGGTCTACACCAAGAAGCCCAAAAATCAATTAGAACATAATTTCCTCTTAAGGATTCAAGTGTAATTACTTTACCTTCTGGGTTTTTAAAGTTCAATTCTGGAGCAACAGAGCCAATAGCTGTTCTTGCTTCCATTTCTCTTCTTTCTCTTTCTTGTTCTTCCTGAATTTTAAGCTGAGTTTCAATTTGCTTAATTTGCGTTTGAACAGCAATATGATATTGTGAGTTTGGAACTGATTTAGCCAATCCCTGCTCAATTTTTTTATAGTAAGGAAGATCTGTTCTAGGGTTTAAATACCCCATTGCGGTGATAACAGCTAAAGAGCTATTGTTGTCATCAATAAATGCATTTCTAATGGTCTGGAAGTTCAGGTCGAGCGAGTCTACCTGCTTTTTCAAAACTTCTTTTTCCTCTTGTGTTTTCTTATGACTATAAATTCCTTTAGATAAGGTTTCTTTTGTCTTTTGATAAGCGGATAATTGGGTCACAAAATCTCTGATTAACTGACTGTCTTTAGAGCCCTGAATATCGTAGGTTCCCAGTAAGTCATTTTTATCTGCATTGAGTGTAACAGACTGTTTGGTGTTGGCACTGTCCAAAACCATTAACACATAGTCTTTTTCATTAAAGGATAAAGAGAAAAACTCAGGAGAAATAGCGTTGGCATAAAGCTTAAATTTTCCCTTCTTTTTCAAAGTTGCAGAATCAATAACAACCAAGTTATTGTTTACGTAAGTGTTTAAATAAATGGTTGTTCCTTCGGCATTTTTGATTTGCCCTTTGATTTCAATTTTCTTAGGGTTTCTCGCTAAAGCAATACCAGCAATTAGCAAACATCCGAGTAATATATTTAGTTTTAATCTCATTATCCAAGTAGTTCTTTAAGTTTTGCTTCTAATTGTGGGCCTCTAAGTCCCATATCAATTATCTTGCCATCAGCCCCGATTAAAAAAGTTTGAGGAATGCTATTTACTTTATATACAGCGGCTCCTTTTGATTGCCATCCTCCAAGATCGCTAGCATGATACGGCCAAATTAAACCATCAGTTTTAATGGCAGCTTTCCATTTGTTAGCATCCTGATCCAAAGAGAAGCTGTATATAGTAAACCCTTTATCCTTGTATTGGTTGTATAGTCGAACAACATTTGGGTTTTCCATTCTACATGGTTTACACCAAGAAGCCCAGAAATCAAGCAATACTACTTTTCCTCTCAGGCTGTGAAGTGAAACCATTTTCCCATCAGTTCCGGGGAAGTTCAATTCAGGAGCTTCCAGTCCAGGTCCAATTCCGGATGCAATCATAGATTGTTTCTGTTGCTCAATCATTTTAGCCTGCTGTTCCATGGCTTTGGCTTGCTCATTAAATTGCTGAATCCTTCTGGTGATATCTTGGTGATATGGACTTCCATTCATGTTCTCCGCCAATGACTTTTCGATCATTTTTAAGTAGTCCAGATCCGTTTCGAAATTTCTAAGTTCGGATGCAGCCATGTAAACTGCAGGTGAACTGGTATTCTTTTCAATAAACAAATACTTATACTGATCGAACTCCTCTTTAAGGGAATTGGCTTCGTTAACAATTCTTTCTCTGTTAACCTGATCTTCGTAAGGTAACTCCTGAATGGATTGCTGAAGACTATTCATCTCATCGAAAAAAGCTTTGTTTTTAACCGAAAACTCATTCATTAATTTAGTGTCTTCTGATCCTTCAACAGTAGAGCCAAACATCATATTACCATTGTCGCAGTTTACCGAGATGGTTTCATCTCCTTTAAGAAGTAGAGCAACAACTTTTGTAATGTCTTTTCCTATTCCATAGAATTGAAAACCTTTTCCCGGCGCAGATAAAGAAAAACTTCCCTGATCGTTTACTATGGCACTGTCTATTGCTAACGGTTTTTCACCTCCATATTCGTATAGGTAAATAACTTGCCCTCCAGAATTGTCGATGGTACCTTCAATTTTGAAGTTCGAAGAACCTGAAGGTGCGCCAGGGCCATTAACAACTGTTTGATTAGTATTGTCTTCAGTAGTTTCGCTGCCACACCCAATCAAAAAGAAGGCAGTTAAGATCCAGGTATATTTTATGGAATTAAAGTTCATCAACAAGTCTGTTAAGTAGTTTAGTGGTTGTTCCGGGGTCAGCAGCTCCTTTCATTTCTCTCATTACCTGTCCCATAAAAAATCCGGTTAGCTTACGTTCTCCATTTTTAAAACGTTCAAATTCTTTAGGGTTGTTCTTGAAGATGGTTTTAATTACTTCCTCAATTTCTGAGCTGTCATTTTTAGTAATCCAACCGTTATCTTCAGCTATTTTAATTGGCGAAGCCTCAGGTGTTTCCAAAAGGATTGGGAATACCTTTTGAGTTGCTACAGAGTTTCCAATTTTTTTATCGTCGATGACCTTGATCAACTCAGCGATTTTTTCAGGAGCGATAGGGAAATCTTCTATTTCCAGTGCATTTTGATTCAAGTATGATTTAACGCTTCCCATCATCCAGTTAGCAGCTGCCTTATAGTTAGGGGTGTGCTTAATTAACTCTTCAAAGTATAGAGCTATTCCTTTTTGATCAGTAAGATTGACTGAATCATAATCCGAAAGATTCAATTCGTTCAGGTATTTCTTATATAGATCGTTTGGAAGTGGAGGAAGGTTTTTCTCAACTTCGTTAATGTATTCTTGAGAAACATGCAATGCTGTAAGATCTGGCTCAGGGAAGTAGCGATAATCATGTGCCGCTTCCTTTTTTCTTAAAGCAATGGTAGTGTTCGAAGTGGCGTCATAGTTTCTTGTTTCCACCTGAACTTCTTCTCCTTTTTCGATGGTTTCGGCATGCCTTACAATTTCATGTTCAATGGCACGTTCAACATTACGAATGGAGTTCATGTTCTTTACCTCTACTCTTTGACCAAATACGTTTGAGCCTTTGGGCATTATTGAGATATTAACATCGCAACGCATGCTCCCTTCTTCCATGTTGCCATCGCAAATTTCCAAATACCTTAAAAGCTTTCTTACTTCAGTAAGGTAGTTATACGCTTCTTTAGCATTTTTAATAACAGGTTCGGTAACTATCTCTACAAGAGGAACTCCAGCACGATTAAGATCAACCAGAGAATCGAATGGGTCCTGATCGTGTGTACTTTTACCGGAATCCTCTTCCATATGAATTCTGGTAAGTTCGATTGGCTTTTCGTTGCCCTCTTTATCTTTAATTAGAACATAACCCCCGGTACAAATTGGAGTTTTATCCTGTGTAATTTGGTATCCTTTAGGAAGGTCAGGGTAGAAGTAGTTTTTACGATCAAAATGCATATCTCTGGTAATATCGCATTTACATGCTAAACCTAATTTAACAGCATAATTAATCGTTTTTTTGTTGAACATTGGTAATGTTCCAGGGTGTCCTAAGCTAATTGGACTTACGTTTGTATTTGGAACAGCACCATATTCGTTTGGATCATTACTATAAGCCTTACTTTTAGTAGTAAGCTGAGCATGTATCTCAAGACCAATAACCGGCTCGTATTTTTCTAATGCTTCTTCTAAGGTCATATTCTCTCTAATCTCTTAAAGGGATTTTAATAATTCTTTAACTATAATAGTCATTTTAGGTTCTGCCTCTTTTGCTACTTCCTGCACCAGTTCATGAGTCATTTCAATGATCTTTCCAGGAACTCCCAGGTCAGTTACAATTGAGAATCCAAAACAAGGTATGTCCATGTGGCGGGCAGCAATTACTTCCGGTACCGTGCTCATACCTACGGCGTCAGCTCCAATTACTCTTACGTATTTGTATTCTGCCGGTGTTTCTAAGGTTGGACCAGATAATCCTGCGTAAGTTCCTTTAGATACTCTAATGTTATTCTGTTGGGCAATCTCTTCTGCTTTTCTAACCAGGTTTAAATCGTAAGGTTCGCTCATGTCTGGGAACCTTGGCCCAAGCTCTTCGATATTAGGTCCAATAAGTGGGTTGGTAGGAAATAGGTTAATGTGATCGTTGATGATCATGATTTCTCCCACTTCAAAGTCTGGGTTTACTCCTCCACAAGCATTACTTACCATAAGAGTTTTTATTCCAAGGTATCTCATTACCCTTACTGGAAAAACAACCTCAGTCATGGAGTAACCTTCGTAAAAATGAAACCTTCCTTGCATGGCCACCACATTTTTACCTCCGAGTTTACCAAAGATCAGTTTTCCATGATGTCCTTTTACTGTAGAAACCGGAAAGTTAGGAATATCCTTATAGGCAATTGCGTGTTCAGTTTCGATTTCATTTGCCAGGTTTCCAAGCCCTGTACCCAGAATAATTCCGACTTCAGGAGTAAACTTGGTCTTCTCCTTCAGGTAATTGGAAGTCTGCTTGATTGCCTCTAACATATTCTAATATTGTCTTGTCAAAAATGTCTTTCTCATTAATAAAGTCTACTTCAATCTCAATGCAGTAAATAGGAAGCTTTTTAAAGCCTTTAATTTGAATTAATCTCGAAGCATCTTTTTCGGTAGTAAGTATAATCTTATCCGAATCCACAAAAGTATCAAATAAATTGGTAATTGTGGTAGCGTCCTTCTCGGAAAAAGGGTAGTGATCTCGATAAGCCTTTTTCTCAAATTTTACCTGCTGTTCTGAAAGCATATCATACAGAGGGTTTGGGTTCGCAATACCAGTAAGTGCCAGTACTTTGAAATTGTTGAGAGGCTTGTCAAGAGTTTTATCGTTAAAGGGGTTGTAGATTCTGCCATACTTTATTCTGGTGAAGAAAACCTTTTGTCTATTTGCAGGTTCAATTCTACTAATGATGGCATTTTGTTCTTCTTTAGACAGGTCTTCAGGGCATTTAGAAACAATGATGATATCTGCTCTATCCTTTCCTTTTTTTAGTTCCCTCAAGGTTCCAATGGGGAAGATGTTGTCCTTGTAGAATGGGGAGTTGTATGATGTGATCATGATATTAAATCCAGCACTTAAAGATCTGTGCTGGTACGCATCATCCAATAAGATCAAATTGATGTCTGGGTGGTCATAAAGTAAATTTAAAACACCTTTTACTCTTTTCTTTTCAACGGCAACGGTGATGTCATTAAACTTTCTGTTGTACTGAGCGGGTTCGTCTCCTATTATTGAAGCAGTAGAGTTTTCGTCGGCTTCAATGTAATCCGCAGTTTTCCTTCCATATCCTCTGCTAAGAATAGCCAGATTAAATTCATTTTTGAGGAGTCGGGTAAGGTATTCCGTATGTGGTGTTTTTCCGGTTCCTCCCATAGATAAATTACCTATACAAATGATTGGCAGGTCAAATTTGCTGGATTTGAATACCCTTTTTTTGTATAGTAGATTACGTCCCGAAGTAATTCCACCGTAAACCAGAGCAAAAGGAAATAGTATGTATCGAAAAATATTCATTCGTTGGAAGTACAAAAATCTATAATTTAGCCATATGACAATAAAAGATGTAGTAAATTATTTAGATACGGTTGCTCCTCCTGCTTATCAGGAAGGGTATGATAATGCTGGTTTGATTGTTGGAGACAGGGGCGAAAAGGTTACCGGCGTATTGGTGTGCTTAGACAGTATAGAGGCTGTTGTGGATGAGGCAATTGAGAAAGGATGTAATCTGATTGTTGCTCATCACCCTATCGTTTTTTCCGGGTTAAAAAAGATTACAGGAAAAAACTATGTGGAAAGAGTAATACTGAAGGCGATTAAAAATGATATTGCCATCTATGCCATTCATACCAATTTGGATAATGTAATGCACGGGGTAAATGCCAAAATAGGAGAGAAGTTAGGTTTGAAAAATTTAAAGATTCTATCTCCTAAATCCGGAATGCTCAGGAAGCTAGTGGTATATGTGCCGGAATCTCATGAGGAAGAAGTGAGGTCGGCTCTGTTTTCTGCTGGTGCAGGGAGCATTGGGAACTACGACGAATGTAGTTTTAACCTGAAAGGACAGGGGTCATTTAAAGGGAATGAAGACTCCAATGCTTTTGTGGGTGAGAAAGGGAAAAGACATTACGAGCAAGAAGTTCGAATAGAAGTAGTTTATGCTAAAGATAAGGAGGGACGCATTGTTTCATCCATGTTGAATGCTCATCCTTATGAGGAGGTAGCTTATGATTTGTTTCAGATGGAGAACAAACATTTGCAACTTGGGGCTGGTATGATCGGTGAGCTCGAAATTCCAATGGAAGATGAGGATTTTTTAAAAGAGCTCAAAAAGAGGATGAAGACTGATTGTGTGAGGTACACTAAGCCGTTAGGGAAGAAAGTTAAAAAAGTGGCCTTTTGTGGTGGTTCTGGAAGCTTTTTGTTGAGATCTGCTATTGCAAAAAAAGCAGATGTATTCGTTACGGGAGACTTTAAATATCATGAGTTTTTTGATGCTGAGGATAAGATTATGATTGCTGATATCGGACATTTTGAGAGTGAACAATTTACGATTGAGCTTTTGGCTGATGTTTTAAAAGAAAAATTTACTACTTTTGCAGTCCATTTGACGGATGTAAATACTAATCCGATAAATTATTTGTAATAATATGGCTAAAAAGAAAAAAGATTCATCTCCTGAAGAAAAGTTAAGAGCATTATACGATCTTCAGATTATTGATTCGAGAATCGATAGAATTCATCAGATTCACGGGGAGCTTCCATTGGAGGTAAAAGACCTTGAAGATGAGATTGAAGGAATTAGTACTAGAATTGCTAAGATTAACGAAGAGGTTGATGCTTTGAACTTAAGCATTAATGAAAAGAAAAACGTAATCGAAGAGTCTAAAGCTGGTATTAAGAAATACGAAGAGCAACAGAATAAAGTTCGTAATAACAGAGAGTACGATTCATTAAGCAAAGAAATCGAGTACCAGGGACTTGAGATTGAGTTAGCTGAAAAAAGAATTAAAGAATATAAAGCTCAAATTTCTTCTAAGAAAGAAGTTCTTGAAGTAAACAAAGCTGAGCTTGATGATAAGAAAGTTGCTCTAGATGCTAAAAGAAATGATCTTGAAGAAATCTCTGCAGAAACTAAAAGAGAGGAAGAGATCTTGAGAGAGCAATCTGATTTAGCTGCTGATGTAGTTGATGATAGATTATTAAAAGCTTATAAGAGAATTAGAACTGCCGCTAAGAATGGATTAGCTGTAGTGCCTGTAGAAAGAGGTGCTTCTGGAGGTTCTTATATTCAAATTCCACCTCAAAGACAATTAGATATTGCCGCTCGTAAAAAGATCATTGTTGATGAGCACAGTGGAAGAATCTTAGTTGATATTGAGTTGGCTCAAGAGCAAAAAGATAAAATGGAAAAATTACTAAGTAAATTATTAGCTTAAGTAATTAAAGAGATAAATAAAAAGGCCGGATGATTCATCCGGCCTTTTTTTGTTTTAGTATTTAAATCCAACGGTAATCATAGCATTGGATAACGTTCGTTTGATTGGTGTGTTTTCTACTAGTATAGGATCGTACATGTAGTAGTCTTCTGTCCATTTGGTCATGGAGTATCCAAAATCTACATACCATTCTTTAACTCGATACCCAAACCCAGCAGAGTAGGTCAATTTTGGCGTTTGGTTCTCCACTACTTCGCTATTGTGTGGGTTTTGGTAATAGGCAACACCAGCTCTTACCATAAATGGCTTAGAAACCCTTAGTTCAGATCCCAATCTAATGTTGTGGGTAGATCTATAGTTCTCAACAATTGTGTTGTTTTCCAAAGCAAAATTGTAGCTGTCGCCAGAGAAGCCATGGTTGATTAGTGAGCTTGACGCATAATCTACATATTCGTAATCCACACTTACCATACCTCTTTTGGCTATAATAATGGCTGCATTACCTATTAATCTTCCCGGGGTCTTAAGCTTGTATACATAGCTTCCGTCTGGAGAGTAAGAGGTGTACGAATCACCGTTTCTAAAGCTTGATTCCATTTTGGTGTTCCATCCATCTCTCATGTAATAATATTTGGTAGGGGTGTGAATGGCTCCTCCAATTCTTAACCACTTAATGGGTAGAAATACAAATCCAAGTTTCATGTTAATTCCATTTCCTCTGGTAGATAGGTATTCTGTATAAGTAAAAGAGTGAATGTCTAGTGAGTCTGATTGAGCAATTTCGTTATGTACTTTGGTACTCTCGTACCTGATTTTAGGAAAACCAATGCTACCTCCAATGTAGAATTTGTCGTTGTAGTTACCCGAAACAGAAAGTGCAGTTTCTCCTATTGATCCCGATCTGGTAGAGGTGTGAGTGTGTTCAAAATCTCCCATGTACATTTGAGTTGTATAATAGGACCCCAGGTTGTTTGTGTCTCCTGGATCAATTACATAGGCGTCATAGGCAATGGCCGCATCAAACGGTGCTACATCATAAATGTCGTCTGGATGAATGCCTCCAGCTCTTGCAGCAAATACATACGACATAGAAGTATCGTTTACTCCATTAATTTGGAATCGGTCGTGAAAATTTGCGAGTCTGTTGTAGGCAAGTCCAAACTGAACACTTCTCCATAATGAAGGACTGTCCTTTCCTGCTTTACTAACTCCTACTAGTCCAATATTGCTAATGTTGAGGTTTTCCTTACCGTTGATGGTGTTGTTTCCCATAAACGTAGCGCTAGAGTTTTCGAGTGTTAATTGAGGAGTGAACGAAAATTCAGAATTTCTAAACCTGGCCATACCCGCAGGGTTAGAGCTTAGAACAGAAAGGTCTGCTCCAAGGGCTCCAAATGCTCCGGCTACACTATTGTATCTGGCAGTTCCTCCGAAGTGAAGCTGACTGTATCTCAAAGCGTCTTCCTCGTTTTGAGCGAATAAACTTGTTGGTACAAGGAGAGCCGAAAGCAAATAAATAAAAGCTTTTTTCATTATTGTAATAAGGTATATGATTAAAAAAAGGGGCGATAAATCTCGCCCCTTAGAATAGTATTATCTACGTCCTCCTGAGCTTCTGGATGAACTTGATCCAGAACTTCTGCTTCCGCTTGAAGAAGATCTGCTTCCACTTCCGCTTGAAGATGGTCTGCTGTAGTTGCTAGACGATGAAGGTCTGTTGTAGCTTCCAGATGATGAAGGTCTGCTACTTGAAGAAGGCTTGTTGTAGCTACCTGAAGAAGACGGTCTATTATAACTGTTGTTCTTAGGTTTGTTATAGTTAGACGAAGGCCTGCTTGAATTTTGAGGCTTATAATTATTTGAAGGGCTACTTGGCCTTGTGTAGTTGTTGTTAGGTCTACTAGTATTATTTGGCTTATAACTGTTAGACGGTTTCGAAGGTCTGCTATAGTTATTGTTGTTTGGTTTGTACGTGTTGTTAGGCTTGTATGTATTGCTACTTGGAGGTCTAGTGGCCCAAGGTGATGAGCTAGTAGAGTTATTACCTTTAGAAGAAACATTGTTTTGTGGCCTAACTACCTCTCTCGAAACAAAGCTTTGAGTGTTCGGTTTGCTAGCAGAGCTAACCGGAGGTTTAGCGTTTGAAGTAGTTGGTTTATTCGCTGTAGAAGCTGTTGTTGGCTTAGTACTCGAAATAGGCTTAGAACTACTTACGGATGAAGTGTTCGGTTTGTTCAAAACAGAGCTTGTAGCTGGTTTGTTGTTGAACGAACTTGTAGTTGGTTTGTTTACAGGAGAGCTAGTGCTAAAAGTTGGTTTGTTGCTTGCTAATGCACTTAGGCTAGATGCAGAGTTCTGGTCTTTCCCGGATAAAGAATATCCATCAAGATTTACTCCGGTATAGTCTCCTTTACCAACAGTAGCGTCGCTAATAGTTGTTCCGTTGTCATTTCCATTATCTGCGATTGCAATTTTACCTCCTGCTTCTTTTTGTACGGCAGTTACAATGTCGTAATCTCCACCTGTGGTTCCGTTGTTTCCAGAGTTATTTAAACTTCCAGAACTAATGCTTCCTCCATGGTGTCCGGTGTAAGTGCCGTTGTCGGCAACAACATCATAGTTTTGGTTCCATCCGCCACCATACCCAGTTCCGTAACCGTAATAAGGAGAACCCCAGTATCCGTTGTTGTATCCATTCCAGTATCCGTTATTGTATCCGTTCCAGTATCCATTGTTATATCCATTCCAGTATCCTCCATAGGCATATCCACCGTAATAAGGGGATCCGTATCCGTACCAATATGGATTGTTCCAATGGTTATAGTGCCATGGTGAACCCCATCCGTAGCCCCATCCATATCCCCAGGTGTAACTAGGCCAACCTACATAAATTGAGGTGTTCCAACCCCAGCTACATGGTTGGTAGTAATAGCAATTGGTGTAACAAGGAGAATAATAAGAGTATCCGTAATAAGGAGAGTAAAATCTTCTTATTCTGGAAGAGTACGTATAATCGTTGTAGTCATCGTAGTAGTTGTTGGTGATGTAGGTATTTCCTTCACCATCTGTGTAACTATACGACTCCTGATCATACTTCTTTTCGTAATCAGTATCAAAATAATCTTCAGATTCTGTAGTTTCCGTTTCTCCATCATTGGTGTAGTAATCTTCGAAACTGTAAGTTTCTGTCGATTCTGATCCAGATGGAATAGAGGAGGTGTAATAATCACCACCATCCGAGTACACATCGTCATCATAGCTCAAGTCCTGAGTAGAACTACAGGAGGCTAAGATCCCGAGGGCAGGTAAAATGTACAATAGTTTTTTTGACTTCATGGCATTGAAATTTTATTCTGTGTATATATATACTTAAGTAAAAATAATAAGTTTACTCCGTTTTTGAAAAAAATAGCTTTTATAATTCATAACTTTGTAAGCTTAATTAACAAGAAATTAACAAAAACTATACCAAAAATGGCAAAGGGATTACCAAAAAGAAGTGAAGATTTTTCAGGTTGGTACAACGAGCTTGTAAGCAAGGCTGATTTAGCAGAGCATTCTGATGTAAGAGGATGTATGGTGATTAAACCTTATGGTTATGCAATATGGGAGAATATGAAATCTGTATTGGATCAGATGTTTAAGGAAACAGGTCACCAAAATGCATATTTCCCAATTTTTGTTCCCAAAAGCTTGTTTGAAGCTGAGGAGAAAAATGCAGAAGGATTTGCAAAAGAGTGTGCAGTGGTTACTCACTATAGGTTAAAGAACGATCCTGATCAGAAAGGGAAGTTAATGGTAGATCCAGATGCTAAACTGCAGGAAGAGTTGGTGGTTCGTCCGACCAGCGAAGCCATTATTTGGAATACTTATAAGAAATGGATTCACTCTTATAGAGACCTTCCATTGCTAATTAACCAATGGGCGAATGTTGTTCGTTGGGAAATGAGAACCAGGTTGTTTTTGCGTACGGCTGAGTTTTTGTGGCAAGAAGGACATACGGCACATGCAACTAAAGCTGAGGCAATAGAAGAGTCTGAAAAGATGTTGGAAGTATATGCAGAGTTTGCAGAGAAGTACATGGCAATGCCAGTAGTTAAGGGGTTGAAAACCGAAAGCGAAAGATTTGCCGGTGCTTTGGAAACTTATTGTATTGAGGCGCTTATGCAGGATGGTAAAGCATTGCAAGCGGGAACATCTCACTTCCTCGGGCAAAACTTTGCGAAGGCGTTTGATGTAAAGTTTGCAGATAGCGAAGGGAAGCAGGAGCATGTATGGGCAACCTCCTGGGGAGTTTCTACCAGATTGATTGGTGGGTTAATTATGACTCATAGTGACGATTTTGGTTTGGTATTACCTCCAAAACTTGCTCCAATTCATGTGGCAATTGTACCTATATATAAAGGAGATGAACAATTGGCTCAAATATCTGAAGTAGCCAATAAGATAAAATCTGATTTACAGGCTAAAGGTATTATTGTTAAGTACGACGATGATAATAAGCGTAAACCTGGATGGAAATTTGCCGAGTATGAAATGAAAGGAGTGCCAGTAAGAATTGCAATTGGCCCTAAAGACATGGAAAATGGAACGGTTGAGGTTGCCAGAAGAGATACATTAGAAAAAGAATCTTTACAGCAAGCAGATATTGCTAATAAAATAGAACATTTACTGGAGCAAATTCAAGATAACTTGTACCGTAAAGCAGTTACTTTTAGAGAAGAAAAAACGCACAACGCGGATACCTGGGAAGAGTTTCAGGACAAGATCGAAAATGCAGGTGGTTTTGTTTTGGCTCATTGGGATGGAACGGCTGAAACTGAACAAAAGATCAAAGAGGCCACTAAGGCAACCATTAGATGTATTCCTTATGATGCCCCAAAGGGAGAAGGGAAATGTGTTTTCTCAGGAAACCCTTCTAAAGGAAAAGTGTTGTTTGCTAAAGCTTATTAATTAGAATTTATAATTCTTTCAGATTATGATGGATGATAAAGAAAGTCAGGACTTAATTCACAAGACCATTTGTGAGAAAAGTGTTCTGAAACAAGATGTCTATAATAATATAAAACTCAACTTCAAGATACTTAAGCAAGTTCTGAAGGAGATTGGAGATGATCTTAGGGATCGAATGAAGGGAGTGGATGAAAGAGTTATTGTAGAGTATAGAGACAAAGGAGAGCACGAGGCGCATTTGAGAATTGCAGGTGACATTTTAATATTTCATATGCACACTAATGTGTTTAAATTCGATGGTGCCAATAGTTTATGGAGAACATCCTACTTGAAAGAAAATGGAAACAGAGGTTTTTGTGGAGTTATTAATGTCTACAATTTTCTGAACGATTCGTTCAAGTACAATAGAGTAAATGACTCCGGGTATATGATCGCTCGAATCTTTATCAATGGAGAAAATCATTTTTTAGTTGAAGGAAAACGTCAACTAGGATTTTTGTACAATGATTTTATCAATTCTGTAATTGATAAAGATAAAATGAAGGCAATTATTCAGTCTACTATATTATATAGTCTGGATTTTGACCTTTATGTGCCTCCTTATGATCAAGTAAAAGAAGTGTCAGTGTTTGAAATGCAGAAACTTAGCGATAACATGCAACTTAAAACAGCTAAGCGATTAGGATTTAAGTTTAAAGCAGATTCGGACAACCCTGAAGGGTAGTGTAGAAAGAAAATGAAAAAAAATGCAAAAAAAATGCATTTAGATTTTGCAGTAAGTAAAATTGTTCTACATTTGCACTCCCAATCTAAGGGAAACAACATTTTGGCCCGTTCGTCTAGGGGTTAGGACGCCAGGTTTTCATCCTGGAAACAGGGGTTCGATTCCCCTACGGGCTACAAATTTTAATGAATTAGAAAAGAAGAAATGGCGAATCATAAGTCAGCATTAAAAAGAATCAGGTCTAACGAAACGAAAAGACTTCGTAATAAGTACCAATTCAAATCTGCCAGAACTGCGGTTAGAAAATTGAGAGGTATGGAAAGTAAAAAAGACGCTGAACAATTCTTACCGAAGGTAGCTGGAATGTTGGATAAGTTGGCAAAGAGAAACATTATCCACAAGAAAAAAGCTTCCAACTTAAAATCTAAGTTAGCTAAGCATGTAAATGCTCTATAATATTTGATGATTAATAATTTTAAAAAAGCTCTCCACGTGAGGGCTTTTTTTATGCCTAATTTTTAAATTTACCCAGTGAGTCAAATTGAAAAATTTTCAATAAAGAACTGGTCTGTAGATGACCGCCCCCGCGAAAAATTATCAGCGCAAGGAAGAACCGTACTTAGCAATGCTGAACTGTTAGCCATTCTTATTGGTTCCGGAAATAGAAACGAAAGTGCAGTAGAGCTTTCCAAGAGGATACTGAAAAATGTTGATAATAACCTTAATGAGTTAGGGAAATTAGATAAAAATGATTTACGTCGTTTTAGAGGAATTGGTGATGCAAAAGCAATATCTATTATTGCTGCTCTTGAACTTGGAAGAAGAAGAAAAGAAGAGGGGACGAAAGCAAAGAAAAAAATTGCCAGTAGTAAAGGAGCTTATGAAGTTTTAAGAACCAAATTAGAAGATTTACCTCACGAAGAATTTTGGGTGCTGTTGCTTAATCGTTCTAATATGCCTATTGGATTAAAGTTAGTAGGTAGAGGAGGTGTGAGTGGTACTGTGGCGGATGTTAAAATAATCTTCAAATTAGGAGTAGAGGGATTAGCTTCTGGAATTATACTTGGGCACAATCACCCTTCCGGTAACCTGAATCCAAGCGAAGCAGATTTGGCACTAACCAAAAAAATTAAAGAAGCGGGAAAAATAATGGACATTCCCGTATTAGATCATATTATTGTCGGCGATAATGAATATTATAGTTTTGCTGATAATGGCATTTTATAGCTTATGTTTAAGATTGTAACTGTAGTAGGGGCAAGACCTCAAATTATTAAAGCAGCAGCTTTAAGTAGAGCAATTAAGAATAATTTCTCTGAAGAAATTAAAGAATTGATCATTCATACCGGACAGCACTACGATGCTAACATGTCTCAGGTGTTTTTTGATGAGTTAGGAATTCCGGCACCCGATATTAATTTGAACGTTGGCTCAGGTGGACACGGTAAACAAACTGCTGCCATGTTAGAGGGAATGGAAGAAGTTATTTTAAAAGAAAAACCGGATGCGGTTGTGGTGTACGGGGATACGAATTCTACTCTTGCGGCGGGTGTTGCTGCATCTAAACTACATGTTCCATTGGTTCACATAGAAGCAGGGTTAAGGTCGTACAATAAGAAAATGCCAGAGGAGATTAATAGAATAATGTGTGATCATGCTTCCAGTTTATTGTTCTCTCCTACGAAGGCTGGAGTGGAGAACCTGATAAAAGAAGGATTTAAAGAGGAAGCACCAGGTCCTTATACCATGGATAATCCAGGGGTGTTTCATTGCGGAGATGTGATGTACGATAATAGTATCCACTTTTCAGAAATGAGTAACAAAACAACTGTTCTGGATGATCATCAGTTAGAAAAAGGGAAGTTTATATTATCTACCATTCATCGTAATGACAATACGGATAACCCAGGTCGATTAACTGGTATCTTTGAAGCTTTACAAGAAATTACGGAGAAAGATCAGATCGAAATTGTGTTGCCGCTTCATCCTAGAACCTCTAAAGTGATGGAGCAAAATTTACCTGTTGAGCTGTATAAAAAAGTGCAAGAAAACCCTTTGTTAAAGTTAATTCCACCTGTATCATTTTTGGAAATAATAGCTTTAGAGAAGAACTGTTCAATGGTTATTACAGATAGTGGGGGAGTTCAAAAAGAGGCTTTCTTTTTCGAAAAACCATGTGTTATTCTTAGACCGGAAACAGAATGGGTGGAGTTGGTTGAGTGTGGAGCAGCGACTATTACTGGAGCCGATAAAGAGAAAATATTAAATGCATACAACCGTTATAGTTCAGATAGTGAACTCAAATTTCCTCCATTATTTGGAGATGGAAAAGCAGCTGAGTTCATTTGTCGCACCATGTTAGATCACCTTAAATTTTGAGTAGATTAGTTGTATATACACCTTTGCTTACAGAGCGTATTAAATACGCAGTAGACTTAGTTCTTAATCAGGTTGGGAATGGTGAATATTCGATTGTTACTGATTTAAATGATATAGATCCAGAGGACCATGTCATTAATTACTCTGGTGAAATCATTGAAGATAGTTTTCAGATTCATACATACGGATTGCTCACAGAGACTAGAATTAGAGAGTTTGATGTGGAGTTTGAATATGGTGGGGAAGAGAAAGTAATGCTTTTTAAAACTGAGGGAGATAGCCTTGGTTATGATATTTTTTCTGGAGCTTTTTTTCTGGCTACCAGGATGGAGGAGTACTGGAGCTTTAATCCTGATACACATGGTAGATATACTTCCGAAGCTAGTATGGCTTCGAAACTTGGTTTTTTACACTTGCCTCTGATTAATATTTGGGTGAATGCTTTTCGAAAGAAATTAATCAATAAATGGGGGGAAGATTATTTAAAGGATTCCTCTTACAAAGTAATTAATACAGTAGATATAGATAATGCCTGGGCATACCTCAATAAAGGAGTGTTAAGGATAGGAGGGGCAATTGCCAGAGCAGGATCTAAATTAAACATGAGTGAGTTGGGAGAAAGAGCCAAGGTCCTTTCTTCAGGAAAAAATGACCCATACGATACTTATCAGTATTTAAAATCTACACAAGAAAAATACGGGTTTGAAAGCAATTACTTTTTCTTACTAGGTGATCGATCAAAATTTGATAAAAACGTTCCACATACCAATAAGGCACTTAAAGAATTGATTAACGACATTAATAAGTATGCTACCGTTGGAATTCATCCATCTTATGCGTCTTATTTAAACAAGGAAAGGGTTGGTAAGGAATTAGGCCGACTGAAGAACATTACAGGTGAAGGAGTGAAGAGTTCCAGACAGCATTTCCTTAAATTGAATGTGCCTGAAACATATCGAATTCTTGAGGAGATTGGAGTTGAACATGATTATACCATGGGGTACGCCGATCATTATGGTTTTAGAGCTTCAATTTGCACTCCTTTTACTTTTTTTGATTTATTACAGAACAAAGAGTTGGAACTTACTGTGCACCCCTTTGCTTACATGGATGGTACACTTAATGAATACATGAAATTGAGTATTGAAGAAGCGGTAGAAGTAGTGTCCGATTTGAAGACAATGGTGAAATCTGTAGGGGGCGAATTTTCTTCGGTTTGGCACAATGAAACCTTGAACGATCAAGGAAAGTGGAAAGGCTGGAAAAGAGTTTTTGAAACTAATTTTTCAAATTAGGTTTCTTCTTATCCGGAACGTTAAACTTTCTGGATTTGTGTTTGGTTTGTATTAACCCCTTATAGCACAATACTACTCCAATGAGGAAAATGATTGGAGCAATAAAACTAAAATTCTTAGGTTCTGATGTAGGTGCCAAAAGATGTTCCATATCTTTAGCAAATAATACGAAGCCAACTATGGCTAATATCAAGCCTAAAAAAATGGCTATATATTGTAATTTCTTCTTCAATGAAACAATCTAATTCTGATACAAAAGTACAATTTGTTCAACAAGAGCAGATAAACATTCAGAAATGGGATGAAGTAGTAGAAAGCCATGGAGGTGTTAATGTTTATTGCTATTCCTGGTATTTAAACGCAATTTGCGATCGTTGGAACGCACTTGTGTTAGGAGATTATGAAGTAATATTCCCTCTACCGGAAGTAATAAAGGGAGGGCAATCTATCATTTATCAACCATTCTTTTCTCAGCTCTTTTTAATTGCTGGAAAAGAAGTAACTCATCGGCAAAAAGCAGAATTAATCAATGCGATTCCAGATGAGTATAAGCTGGTTCATTTTTCTCTGCCAGATCGCTTGCCATTAAATGGGGCGTGGGGGATTGAAGAGGTCGTTTATCAGGAGTTAGATTTGGGTAAAGGGTACGATGAGCTAAAGCGCGATTATTCTGAAAATGCCAGAAGGCAAATTAAGAAGGCTGTAAAGGCGTCGTTAGTGCTGGAGGAATCGGACGATTTTAGCAAGTTTATCCAATTGTTTAAAGTACAGGTGGGAGATCGATTAGGGTTTACTTCGGAAAACTATGGTTATTTAAAAAAATTAATGCAAGCTGGAGTTGATGTTTCCAAAGGTAAATTACTGTTGGTTAAAAAGGAAGAGGAAATAGTTGCTGCGGGCTATTTTATGATTCAAAACCATAGAGTACTTTATTTAAAAGGAGCAGCTACCGAAGAGGGGAAGAAAACAGGTGCAATGTTTTATTTGCTGGATCAAATGATTCAAGAATATGCGAACAGGAATGTAGTGTTTGATTTTGGTGGCTCAAAAATTGAATCTGTTGCACAGTTTTATAAGAAGTTTGGAGGTGTGGATCAGGTCTATTATAACTATTCCAAAAATACCCTTCCCTGGTTGTTAAAAAAAGCAAAAGAACTAAGGGATATCATAAAAAAATAAGTCTGGATTATTACCTTTGGGAATTGAAATTAACTCCCAATATTAAAGATCATGATTAAGGTGAATAATTTTAGCCAGTCCAATTCCATTTACAATAATTTTCTGGCTCAACTTCGCGACTTGAAAGTTCAACAGGATCGAATGCGATTCAGAAGGAATTTAGAGCGTTTGGGAGAGATTACTGCTTACGAAATAAGCAAAGAGTTGAATTATAGAACAAGAGAAGTTTATACTCCTCTGGGTGTTGCTGAGGCGAATGTTGTAATGGAACAACCGGTTATAGCGACTATTTTAAGAGCGGGATTGCCATTACATCAAGGAGTGTTGAATTATTTTGATAGTGCAGAGAGTTGTTTTATTTCTGCTTATAGAAAGCATTCTAATGACGATGATTTTGAAGTGGAGATCGAGTATTTGTCGAGCCCAAGTATCGAAGATAGAGTAGTGGTGTTAACGGACCCAATGATAGCTACAGGTCGATCTATGATATTAGCTTATAAAGCCATCTTACAAAAAGGAAAGCCTAGACATATTCACGTAGTTGGTGCTGTTGCCAGTGCTGAAGGTATTGAGTATGTTCAACGAAATATGCCTGAAAATACAACCATCTGGATTGGAGCTGTTGATGAAGAAATGACGGCACAATCATACATTGTTCCTGGGTTAGGTGATGCTGGAGATTTGGCTTTTGGGCCTAAAGAGGATAATAGAGATTAGTAATTCTTAGGTAGAGGATGTTGAATATTGCAGGGTATATTACTGGTTTTTCATTTGGTACGTTTAAGTTTTTAATTGCTGCAGGTCTTACAAGGTCGTTCCATTCAGGAATGGGGTGGGGAGATTTGGCCATTTCTACTTTTATTGGTGCAGCAATTAGCTTTACTTTTTTCTACTACGCTTCTGGTTTTTTTATGGAACGAGCTAAACGAAAAAGAGATGAGAAGCTAAAGGCGGGAACACTGAAAGAAAAAAAGAAGTTTTCCAGAGTCAATAAGGCCATTGTAGCATTGAAGTTATCTCCTTTTGGTTTTTTCGCAATCATATCATTGTGCCCAATATTTTTATCGGTTCCAATTGGAAGTATCGTTGTAGCGAAGTTCTATCGTCATAGTAAGCAAACCTATTGGTTTGGATTGCTTAACCTGCTGATATGGGCATTTGGTTTGGCCGGGATAACTCAAATTTTCTAATGATAAAGCACGTATTTTTTGACCTTGACAGAACTCTGTGGGATTTTGAAAAGAACTCCCATAACGAATTAAGTCATTTGTGGCGAGTACATGGGCTACATCAAAAAGGAATCTCTTTAGTAGAAGAGTTTATTAGAATCTATAAGAGAATTAATGAGGAGTGTTGGGCACTGTATCGGGAAAATCAAATTACGAAAGAGCACTTAAGAGTAGTTAGGTTTAGAAAGACCTTAAATTATTTTGGTTTGGATGAAGATGGTTTGGCGGATCGAATAGGGTTAGACTATGTGGCTAACTGCCCTAACAGGACAGAGTTGTTTCCGAATGTATTTGAGATCATTGATTACCTAAAGCAGAGCTATCAGCTTCATATTATTACCAACGGGTTTGAAGAGGTTCAGCACATAAAGCTAAGAGAAAGCAAGCTGGCGGAGCATTTTGATGAGGTGATTACTTCAGAAAAAGCGGGGGTAAAAAAGCCTCATCCGGATATTTTTGAACATGCTCACAATAGTGTTGGAGTATCAGCTCAGGAATGCGTGGTAATAGGTGACGACCTAAAGGTGGATTGTATTGGTGCGATTAACTATGGTATGGAAGCCATATATTTCAATCCTCATGGGGTTCAGCACGAAGTGCCGGTGCTGGCAGATATTAAGGATTTAATTGAGATTAAGAATTTTCTGTAGCCTCCCTTTTTTCCATTATATCAAATAAAACCTGATCCCATTTATCCAAGGAGAATAGAGCACGTTTTACAGGTATTGTTGATGTTCTGCTTCCTTCGTTATTTTCAGATTTGAAGAAATTAAGAATAACAGTGTTGTTATTCGTAGTGTGTAGTTCAATATGGATGGTTCGGATGAATTTTTTCTGTCGCTTCCATTTATTAAACCCTTCCATCCAATCTTCATTCAAACGATCTTTGATGACAAGTTGATAAGATTCAATTTCGGAGTATCCAACTATTTCGGATTGCAGCTTGCCAGTAGCATTTGATATTTGAAGAAATTTCTTTTCCTCTTTGTCGATAGCCAGAATGGAGGTGTTAGAATATTCTATAAAAGCCTCATCTGCAATGAAGTTTTCAGTGTTATTCAATCCATCAATCAAAACATCTTCAGCTTCCGAAAACTGTCTGTTTCCTTTGAAAGTAAATATTTTATTGAGTAACCTATCCATCAACCTGCTTTTTCATCTGCGAAAGTAAGCACATTTATCCATTACTTTTTCCCATAAGAAGAAAACCCTTGATAAACTTTTAAAAAACAGGGGTATTTGTTAAATTCGCTACCCTTAAAAAAACTAGGTAATTCATTAAATTAAACTAAGTATTGCATTTGCTATCGAAATGATCAAAACGGTTTATGAAATACCCAGATAGGGTAGCCGCCGAGAGAAAAAGGATAGCAAATTCTATAACATTGAAAAATCATTATGAGTACGTACACAGATTACATCAAGGAGATCGAAGAACGAAAAGGTCAGGGGCTTCATCCAAAGCCAATTGATGGTGCGGAATTGTTAAGTGAAATCATTGATCAAATTAAGGATTCGAATAATGAGCATCGAGAAGATTCACTTAAATTCTTCATCTATAACACATTGCCAGGTACAACCAGTGCTGCTGGTGTTAAAGCAAAGTTTTTAAAGGAGATCATCCTTGGGGAGTCGATAGTTGAAGAAATTACACCTGCATTTGCATTTGAGCAATTATCGCACATGAAAGGTGGACCTTCGATCGAAGTACTACTTGATTTGGCTTTAGGTAATGATGCTGCGACTGCAAGTGAAGCTGCCAAAGTTTTAAAAACTCAGGTATTCCTTTATGAGGCAGATACAGAGCGTTTAGAAGATGCTTATAAAGCTGGTAGTGCAATTGCAAAGGACATTATCGAAAGCTATGCTAAAGCTGAGTTCTTTACAAAATTACCTGAGGTAGATGAGGAGATTCAAGTGGTAACTTATGTTGCCGGTGTGGGAGATATTTCTACGGATCTATTATCGCCAGGTGCTGATGCGCATTCAAGATCAGATCGTGAATTACATGGACAGTGTATTTTTGAGCATAACAAAGATATGCAGCAAGAGGTTCTTGCATTGAAAGAACAACACCCAGATAAACGTATTATGTTGGTTGCCGAGAAGGGAACAATGGGAGTAGGGTCTTCAAGAATGTCAGGAGT
This sequence comes from Parvicellaceae bacterium, assembly GCA_965230225.1. Lineage (GTDB taxonomy): Bacteria > Bacteroidota > Bacteroidia > Flavobacteriales_D > Parvicellaceae > CALSMU01. Next base: position 1,032,631 of record CBDDKM010000010.1, on the reverse strand, counting down.
GAATAATGTTGCTCTTTGGACAGGTATCTCTTCAAGTCCTTATGTACCGTTTATTAATATTGCTCCTGTTATTGCAGGAACAAATGGGATTGCTCCAATTTTCTTGACAACTGTTGGTGTAACAGGTGGTATTGGAGTTGATCTTAAGAACTGGGTGCAAAAGAAAGATGCTGAAGGAAATACTGTTCTTGATGAAGATGGTGAGCCGGTATTAGAACAAGTTTATTCTGTTGATACAGGTACTGTTTTAACTATTAATACAAAAACAAAGAAACTATATAACGGAGATAAAGAGTTAAAAGATATCTCTACTGCTTTGACACCACAAAAGATGGAGTTCATTAAAGCTGGAGGGTCTTACGCAGTTGTTTTCGGAAAGAAATTACAAACATTCGCTTGTAAGGCTTTAGGAATTGATGTTCCTCAGGTATATGCACCTTCAAAAGAAATCTCTATAGAAGGGCAAGGATTAACTGCTGTTGAAAAGATCTTCAACAAAAATGCGGTAGGAAGCACTCCTGGAAAAACATTACATGCTGGTTCTAACACACGTGTTGAAGTAAATATTGTTGGATCTCAGGATACAACAGGATTGATGACTTCTCAGGAATTAGAAATGATGGCGGCAACAGTTATCTCTCCAATTGTAGATGGTGGATACCAGTCTGGATGTCACACAGCTTCTGTTTGGGATGATAAGTCTAAAGCGAACATTCCAAGATTAATGAAATTCATGAATGACTTCGGTTTGATTACAGGTCGTGATCCAAAAGGACAATACCATGCTATGACTGATGTTATTCATAAAGTATTGAATGATATTACGGTAAGTGATTGGGATATCATTATTGGTGGAGATTCTCATACCCGTATGTCTAAAGGAGTTGCTTTTGGAGCAGATTCAGGAACAGTTGCTTTGGCACTGGCTACTGGAGAAGCTACCATGCCAATTCCACAATCGGTAAAAGTTACCTTTAAAGGTGATATGAGAAGCTTTATGGACTTCAGAGATGTTGTTCATGCAACTCAACAACAAATGTTAAAGCAATTTGGAGGGGAAAACGTATTCCAGGGAAGAATCATTGAGGTTCATATTGGAACATTAACTTCGGATCAGGCATTTACATTTACTGATTGGACAGCAGAAATGAAAGCTAAAGCTTCTATCTGTATTTCGGAGGATGACACATTAATCGAATCATTAGAAATTGCAAGAGATCGTATTCAAATTATGATCGAAAAAGGAATGGATAATGAGAAGAAAGTTCTTCAGGGATTAGTGGATAAAGCAAATGCAAGAATTCAGGAAGTTAAGTCTGGAGAGAAACCAGCTTTAAGACCTGATGCTAACGCAGAATACTACGCTGAGGTTGTAATTGATTTAGATGAGATTGCTGAACCAATGATTGCAGATCCGGATGTAAACAATGATGATGTATCTAAGCGATATACTCACGATACTATTCGTCCTCTTTCTTTCTATGGAGGAACTAAGAAGGTAGATTTAGGATTTGTTGGATCTTGTATGGTTCATAAGGGAGATATGAAGATTTTAGCTCAAATGCTTAAGAACATCGAAAAACAACATGGTAAGGTTGAGTTTAATGCTCCACTTGTTGTTGCTCCTCCTACCTACAACATCGTCGATGAGTTAAAGGCAGAAGGTGATTGGGCTGTGTTGGAAAAATACTCAGGATTTGTATTTGATGATAACAACCCAAAAGGAGAGGCTCGTAAGAAGTACGAAAATGTACTGTATCTAGAACGTCCAGGATGTAACTTGTGTATGGGGAATCAGGAAAAAGCTGAGCCGGGAGATACGGTAATGGCAACTTCTACACGTTTGTTCCAGGGAAGAGTTGTAAAAGATGCTGATGGTAAGAAAGGTGAGTCACTATTATCATCTACTCCAGTAGTAGTGTTATCTACTATTTTAGGAAGAACTCCTACAATGGAAGAATACGAAGCTGCTGTTGATGGAATTATTTTGACTAAGTTCAAACCATCGAACAAACAATTGGTAAGTTAATTATAGTTACAATTATAAAAGAAAGCCCTGACGTTTTTCGTCAGGGCTTTTTTTGTTTTTAATCATTCTATATAAAACGATAAATAATCCTCTGATATTGATGTTTGGTCATTTTGTCGGAATTAAATAACGCTCAATCGAAAGAAAAGTATACTTTGGCAGGGAGATTGCTAAATCAGGCAAATAAATAAAACATAAAACTATGAAAAGAATTACGACAATTTTTATGGCGGTTGCAATGGTGTTTTTAGCAAGTTCTGTAAACACCACTAAAGCCCAAAAATCCCAGGGAGAAGTAGCCATAACAGGGGGAGTTGGGTATTCATTAGGTATTTCCCTTATTCAAGGAGCTGTGAATACAAGTTTAAGGGCAGCCGATTTGGAAGAGTTAAAAGCTACCCCGATTATTAACGGTATGGTAGATTATGCTGTTTCGGATGGATTTAGTCTTGGGGCGGCTTATTCTTATAATGGAATGTCTTGGACGGATGAGTATTCAGAAACTGATTCTTTAGGAAATATTACAACAACTCAAGGTACTGTAAAAGTACAGAGACAAAACATAGCGATGAGAGGTTTGTTCCATTTTGGAGCAGATGAAACAGTAGATATGTATGCAGGAGCCAGGTTGGGAACTTCTCTTTGGAGGGTTGATGCAACTGCTTCAAACTCTAATGGAGATTCCGCATCTGATTTTGCTGCACCAGCAGGTGTGTTCTCTGTACAGGCATTGTTTGGTGTTAGAAAGTACTTTAACGATGTTATCGGAGTTAACTTCGAAGTAGGAGTAGGGACTGCACCTTATTTCGTTGCAGGAGGACTATCATTCAAGTTATAATAAAAACTTTAATCAATAAAAAAGCCCTGACGATTTCGTCAGGGCTTTTTTTATTATTGCTTTATCAGATTAATCATCTGTGTCTTCTTCTTCAACAAACCTAAATGGGATTTCAATCAAATGCTGATAATCTTCCCCAATTTTTTTAATGTCGTCATCACCTTCTTCGTATCTCCAGGTAATTTCTATATTTTCTTTACCAAAAAGTGACTCTGCCTTCTTCAATACTCTTAGGAAAGCGATTACAGAAGAAGAAGCCATGTAGTAGAATTTACTATCGATAAACAGTTTAGTGCTGGTTTTTCTAACCTCGCTAACCCAATCCATAATTGGGTCATAAAAAAGCCTTACGTTTTCTGGAAATGAGTTTCCGTCGAATTTTAACAATCCCTCTCCAGGATTTCCATTTACTTTAGGTGTATTCTTCCCCGCCTCTATCAAAAGATTGGCTATCATAACTGCTCCTTTTTCAACCTGTCAATTTTTATCACTAAAGTAAAGCAAGTCAAATTGTCATTAATTTTATCAAAAAAGTAGTCAAGACGATTTTTAGATTTCATGGCCATGGTGATGAAGCCTAGTCCCGCACCTCCTTTGCTGGAGATTATTCCGTTAGTAAGGACTTCCATGTATAGCTTCTTAATGTCAGCTTGATCCACTTCATTAACCTCCAGAATTCTACGCTTAATTCCTTCTACGTTTTTGTTGAAAATCAAATTTCCAATAGCTACTTCGTAAGAATCGTCATTTTGACCAATAGAAACGAAAGATGTCTGATGTCCGTCATCGTCTTTCTCTCCATGCAGTCTAATGTTTTGAAGTCCCTCAACCAAAATGCTGAACATGCGTTTAACAATCCCTTTTTTATCTCCGGAATTTAGCATTTGCACCTCAACATCACTAGAAATAGTATTAACAAGATCTTGACTAAACTCACCGAAGTGACGATTAATAATCTTACTATTTTCTCCTGATGTATATCTGCTACATAACTCTTCGTATCTTGAGTTACATACTTCAACAACAGTATTTGCGGGTGTATTCATTCTCTAAACTAGTAGCAAACGTAACGGTAAATATAAAATTACTGTTTGTTAATTTTGCTTCAAAGCACACATTAGATGACGAATATACTGTTTTTTTCAATAAAAATTAAATACCTAATGCTCAATTCTAGGTTGTGGATGATTTGCTTATATCCTACCGATGATCCTCAATAATCTTTAGTAGGATTTGAATCTCTTGAATTTTGTTTGCTTGTTCCATTTGAGAATAACTATAGAGCAGATTTGTAAGAACTCTCTTTACAATGTCTACATTGCTGCATGGAACATAAAATCTTGGTTGAGCTGGAATGTTGATTTTATTTAAAAACTCATCAATTTCCTTTTTATGTAAAATAGCTCCCCTCGAAAACGTATTAATGTAGAATAGAATGCCTGTTTGGTCATTATCTTTAAACTCTTTGCTAATGCCATTTACATCTTTATATCCCAATACAAAATGATTGGGCAAATTAATTCCCTCTATAGGAATATTAAGTCTTCTGGCAACCTCCAGATAGATAACAGACAGCATTAAAGCATTTCCCTTTTTGTTATCAAGAACTTCGTTTAGTAGTGAGTTCCTGGGAGCGTAATAATCTTTTTTATTTCCAGAAAATTGATGAATATCGAATATGAGATGATTCAAAATTTGAACTTTTTCGAATCCAGTTTGTTTTTCTTCTATCTCAAATAGAGCATCCCGTTTGATAAGTTCTATTTGTGCTTCTATTCTGCTTCTTTGTAAATCAGGGTATTGGTAACGGTTTATTAGAAACACACCGTCCAGTAAGTTCTTTTCTTCACTTATTAACCAACCTTTTAAAGAATTACAAATGTCTTTGAATTGAAGCTCATGAATAAGGTTCTCTAGCCTTTTTTGATACTTTTCACCGAATTCATTTTTCTCCCATGCACTCTCTAGATGAGGTACGATATCTACTCCATAATCCAGAATTTTTTCTTTAATCTGTAAAAATATATCTGGATCAGGATCTTCTATTAGATGTACAAGTGCATTTATTTCGTTATTGGGAGTCATATTATAAAAACGAAATTTTGAGGAGGTAGGTTGCTTAATTAAAAGATGATTTTACGAAAGTGCAATAATCATAAACGGATGTTCTAAAATGTTGATTAACCGTAATATACAATTATTAAGTTAGTCGGTCAAGCAGTGTTTTTATCAGTTGGTCAACAGTGCTTTTATAGTCCTTACTGTATGTTTTTGAAAATCGATTGGCAATCACCGCACAGACGGTGCATGCCTGATGACCTAATAATCCTGAAAGAGCGTATAATGCTGAAGTTTCCATTTCGAAGTTCAGGATTTGGGTATTGTTAAATTCAAATTTGCTCAGTTGTTCATTTAAATCTGGTATGCTGGCAGCTAACCTTAAAGATCTTCCCTGAGGGCCATAAAAACCGTTAGCAGTGGCTGTAATTCCCTTATTCATTCCTTTTCCTATTTTCTCAATTAGAGCCTCACTTCCTTTTACAAAGTACGGAGGGTTCATTTGAGGAGTCCAATTGATCTGCTCCAAAAAGGCATTCTTTAATTCTGTTTCATCCTGTTCAAAAGAAGTATTGTAGAACCCAATTAGGCCATCAAACCCAAGTCCGTATTGGGAAATAACATAGGAGTCTACGGGGATATTCTCTTGTAATGAACCACAAGTCCCCAATCGAATAAGGTTTAGTGATGTCGTTTTTGATTTGGTGGTTCTGGTATTAAGATCAATATTAACCAGAGCATCCAATTCGTTAATTACAATGTCCACATTGTCGCATCCAATTCCGGTAGAAATAGCACTTATTCTTTTGCCATTGTACGTCCCTGTATGTGTTACAAATTCCCTGTTTTGAACTTTAACTTCAATGTGGTCAAAATGTTGGGAAATTCTGGCTACTCGATCTTGATCTCCCACCAGAATAATGTCTCTGGCAATGTCTGTTGGTTTAAGATTCAAGTGATAAATTTTTCCTTCATCAGTAACAACCAGTTCGCTAGGAGCAATTGGTTCGGTATGCTTAATTGTACATTTTTCCATCGACATAAAATTAAATAAAAAAAGCCTAATCCGTAATCCAGATCAGGCTTTCTAAATGGTTGAGGAAATGGATTAATTATCCAATGATCCAAATACTTTTTGAAGTACATCAGTAACCCTTGCAATAGGGTCCTTACGAATTTTCTTCTCTTCATCTTCAATAAGCATGAATAGACCAGTAACAGCTTTGTCAGTTACATATTCGTTAAGGTCTGTATTAATGTCTTCGTTATTACCAAACATATTTGCAGTATTGTATGCTTTGGTTAATGGTTCCCAATATTTAGTTAAGTTCACTTTTTCGATGGCAGTTTTAACCTTAGGTAAAAATGCAGCTTTAAGTTTACTTGTTGTTTTGTCTCTTAAATAGTTAGTTGCGGCATTGTCTTCTCCTTTTAGAATAGTAAAACCATCTGCAATAGTCATTTCTTTAATGGCATTAACGAAAATTGGTTTAGCTTCTTTAGAGGCTTCTTCTGCAGCCCTGTTTAATGTTAATTCAAATTGGTCAACTTTATCTTGAAGTCCTAATTGAATAGCTTTTTCTTTTACTTTAATTGCATCTTCAGGGAATGGCAATTTTATTTTAGGATTCTTGAAAAAACCATCTTCCTTAGAGGCTAATCCTGATCCATTTGAAATACCTACAGTAAGAGCTTCTTTCAGTCCGGCAATAACTTCATCGTTGGTAAGAGCCGGAGCACCACCTCCCTCAGAACCCAAAACAGTGTTAGTAGTTTCTAGTACATTCGTTAGTTCGTCGCATGCAGTAAATATGGTGGTGGAAGCAAGTGCTAAAATGATTAAATTCCTTTTCATATTATCGTGTAAAATGTTTTGATTAGTAAACATAACAATTATTTTGCCATCATTCATAATTGATTAATTTTAGTATCAAAAGGAGAACAGAAATGCGAGCAGAAATAATTTCCATTGGAGATGAGTTGTTAATTGGACAAACCATAAATACCAATGGGAGTTGGATGGGGGAACAATTAAATTTAATTGGAATTACCTCTTACCAAATTACCACCATAACCGATTCCGAAGATCATATATTAAGTACCTTAAAAGAAGCTTCTGAAAGAGCTCAAATAATATTAATGACCGGTGGGTTAGGGCCAACCAAAGATGATATTACCAAAAGTACACTTTGTAAGTATTTCAATACCAAGTTGGAAATGAAATCTGAAGTATTGGAGAAAATCACTAAATATTTTGAGGGGAAGGGACTGGAAATGCTTCCGGTAAATGAAGCTCAGGCAATGTTGCCGGCTAATTGTATGGTTTTGGATAATTCCAGAGGAACAGCCAGTGGAATGTGGTTTGAACAAGAAGGAATAATCTATGTTTCTATGCCCGGTGTTCCGTTCGAGATGAAAGGGATCATGAAAGAGCAGGTACTACCACGTTTAAGTGAGAGGTTTGTGGATCAGGCGGTAGTACATAGGACTGTTCGTACAATTGGTATAGGGGAATCTTATCTGGCTGAGTTAATTGCTGAATGGGAAGAAAGCCTTTCAGAGATCAATATCAAGTTGGCTTATTTACCTTCTCCTGGAATTGTAAAACTAAGGTTGAGTTCTGTAGGAAAGGATAAGTCTAGATTGATTGAGAACATAGATACTAAGGTTGCTGAGTTACAGGGTATAATACCACAGTACATATACGGTTTTGAAAAGGATGAGATAAATGAAGTGGTAGCTAATCTATTAATGGGATCAGGTCAAACCCTTGCCACTGCCGAAAGTTGTACAGGTGGCTATATTGCTCATTTGATTACATCTGTTCCCGGAAGTTCTGAATTCTTTAAAGGAAGTGTGATTTCCTATGCAAATGAAGTTAAACAGCAGGAACTTAATGTTCTCGAATCTGACTTGATTGAATTTGGGGCTGTTAGTAAATCTGTTGTAGAACAAATGGCTAAGGGAGTGCTTAATAGAATGAAAACCACCTACGCTGTTGCAACTTCGGGAATAGCTGGTCCAGGGGGAGGAACAGAAGAAAAGCCGGTGGGTACAGTTTGGATTGCTGTAGCAACCAAAGACACTGTAATAAGTAAAAAGTTTTCTTTTGGAAAAAACAGATCCCGTAACATAAAGGTTAGTGCGTTATTTGCACTCAATATGCTACGGGACCTGATAAATGCTTAGTTTGTTGACTATCTGAATATCATTAGTGTACCGCTGTATTGAATTCCGGCAACATCAATGGTGTAAAAGTAGGTTCCTTCCGGTACTTCTTCTCCAACAGAAGTATGTCCATCCCACTTAGTATTATTACCAGTAGACTTGAACATCAATTGCCCCCATCTATTGTAAATTCTCATATCAGTACAACGATAAAGTTTTCCTGCGATTACTACGTTAAAAATGTCATTTTGCCCATCGTTATTTGGTGTAAAGACATTAGGGATTGCAACATTAAAGTAATCGTCGAACGAAAGAGCTGCTCCATTAAATATAGCTGTATCTGTACATCCATCCGAGTTGGTAACCACTAAAGTTGTAGTGAAGTTTTCAGAATACGGGAAGGTATGTTCCGGATCATCTTCGTCTGTAGTTGTTCCATCTCCAAAGATCCATAGGTGACTTATACCATCAATAGAAGTATTAGTGAATTCTACCACAGCTCCATCACATCCTGCCATGATCTCAGTGTCGAATGATGCTATTGGAGCACTTAAGATATTAATGGTAACAGAATCCTGATCTACACAACCTACAACATCGGTTACTGTTACTGTATAGGTAGTTGTATTAGCAGGAGCTGCCCATGGATCAATTATATTAGGATCAGAAAGCCCTGCAGATGGAGTCCATACAAAGGTATTCCCCGGTGATCCAAATACATTCAATTGAACACTATCTCCAACACAGAAAGTAGTGTCTGCAATGGTGGAAATTCTAAATACGTTTACGGTAGTTGTATCGTAGTTGATACAAGCATTACTATCGGTTACCATTACAGTAAAGTTCATGGTTGTATCCGGAAATGCCATTGGATCAGCTAAAGTAGAGTCGGTAACATACATAGAAGGTGTCCATGCATAGCTTACACCTCCTGTTGCGGATAGTTGAGTAGAATCCCCTAAACAAATATCTACATCTGGTCCAGCCACCGCATTAGGTAGAGGATTTACAACTACTGTCATGGTATCTGTGTTTACACAATTGTTTCCGTCTGTACCCGTTACAATGTACTCAGTAGTATCAGTTGGAGATGCCCATGGGTCATCAATAGTAGCGTTCGATAGTCCTGTTGCAGGTGACCATATAAATGAGTCAGCTCCATTAGCTTGTAATTGTACAGAATCTCCAATACATAATTGTACATCTGCTCCGGCATCTACTTGAGGAAGGCTATTTACAATTACAAGAACTGTATCTGTATTCTGACATCCGTTACCATCAGTACCTTCTACTACATAGTTTTGAGTAAAGATGGAAGTTGCCCATGGGTCAGCGATGTTTGGATCAGAAAGATCAGTACCAGGAGTCCATACATAAGTGTCAGCACCAGAAGCACCTAGTTGAACTGAATCTCCAATACAGAAATTAACATCTGCTCCGGCATCAACTATTGGCAAACTATTAATACTTAGCGTCATGGTATCCGAGTTGATACATCCATTAGAGTCAGTTACTGTAACAATGTAATCAGTCGTTGCTGTAGGCCATGCCATCGGATCAAAGATGTTGGCATCACTCAAGCTGTCTGCCGGTGTCCATGTGTAAAGATCACCACCCGAAGCAGATAGTTGAGCTGTGTCTCCCAAACAAATGGCATCATCTGCTCCTGCACTCACCGTAGGAAGAGGATTTACAATCACCTCCATGGTATCTGTTTGAGTACATCCATTGGCATCAGTTACTGCTACCACATAAGCAGTGGTATCCATCGGCCATGCCTGAGGACCAGCAATGCTGTCATCAGAAAGATCAAGGTCAGGAGTCCATACATAAGAAACTCCACCTGTAGCTCCCAGTTGAGCCGTATCACCAATACAAATTTGAATATCTGCACCAGCATTAGCCAGTGGATAAGGATTAACTGTTACCAGAACAGAATCCAGCCCCGAACAAGTGTCGTTAGTAGTGGCTACATAGAACCAGGTATCCACTGTTGGGAATGCCATTGGGTTAGCCACGTTAGGATCGTCTACCAAACCAGCAGGGGTCCAGAAGAAAGTGGTACCATTTACCGAGGTAGGAGCTCCACCAATTTGAATGGTGTCACCCTCACAAATGGTGGTGTCAGTACCAGCATCAGTAGGAACGGTAGCATTAACAAATACAGTCATGGTATCAGTATCGATACATCCATTACCATCGGTTACTGAAAGTATGTAGATGGTAGTATCGGCAGGACCTGCCATTGGGTTATCGATGTTAGGATCAGAAAGCCCTGTAGCTGGCGACCAGCTATAAGTACCTCCACCGGTTGCATTGATTTGTACCTGATCACCAGGACAAACCCAAAGATCCGGTCCTGCATCAGGAGTAGGAAGTGGGTTTACATTAACCACAACGGTATCGGTGTTGATACAGTTCAGTCCATCAGCACCAGTAACAATGTACTCAGTGGTATCCGAAGGCCAAACCAGAGGATCTGCAATGTTAATGTTAGAAATAGAGTCAGCCGGAGCCCAGGTGTATCCTGTAGCACCAGTTGCAGTCAGTTGAATGGTATCACCAAAACAAATATCTACATCCAGTCCTGCATCCACAGCAGGAAGTGTTTGAACAGTTACATCAACTTCAGCACTGTCTACACAACCATTAAGATCAGTTACGATGGCTTCGTAAGTGGTAGTTGTAACAGGGAAAGCTGTAGTTGTAGCCTGAGAAGGAGTACCCAGCGTAGCAGTTGGGTTCCAACTGTAGGTATCACCACCACCAGCTGTAAGCGATATGGTATCGTTAATACAAATGGTCGTATCATTAGAAATGGTGATTACCGGAAGAGCATTAACTGTTACATCAATGGTATCCGTATTCACACATCCATTGGCATCAGTACCTTCTACAATGTAAGTCATGTTACCTGTTCCTGTAGCATAAGGATTAGCAATGTTCGGATCAGAAAGATCAGTTGTTGGAGTCCATACATAAGTATCGGCTCCAGTTGCGTTTAACTGAACTGAGTCTCCAATACAATAGCTGGTATCGTTTCCTGCAAATACTGCTGGAAGTGGGTTAACAGTAACAACAACTGAATCTACTGCATTACATCCAATTCCGTCTGACCCTGTAACAATGTATGTGGTAGTTTGAGAAGGCCAAACCAATGGATCAGCAATGGTTGGGTCGGAAATAGAATCAGTAGGTGACCAACTATAATTGGTAACACCTGCTGCAGAAATTTGTACAGTGTCACCCGCACAGATGGTTACATCACCTCCAACGGTCATGTTAGGTGCAGGGCTTACAGTAACAGTTACTTGAGCAGTATCTAAACAAGCTCCGTTAGCAGCATAAACAAAGTAAGTTTCAGTGGCTGTTGGGCAAGCTATAGGAGCTGCAAGAGTAGTATCATTAATGGTTGCCGATGGAGTCCATGCATAAGTTGTGGCTCCTGAAGCGGACAAGTTAGCACAATCACCATCACAGATGGTAGTATCGTTGCTTACTGTTAGCGTAAAGGCAGCATCTACATTTACAGTAACAGTATCAGTAATAATACACCCTAAAGCATCTGTTAGTTGAAGAATGTATGGAGTGGTTACAGTAGGAGATGCCCATGGAGTATAACTAGATGGATCATCTAGGTCTCCGGGAGGTGTCCAGTTAATAGTTCCAATAGAGGAAGAACCATTAAGTTGTACACTATCTCCTGCACAAATACTAGTGTCAGTACCAGCATCAACAAATGGAATGTTTACATTCACTTTTACGCTATCTACCCCAAAACATCCACCTCCAATATCGATGGTTAAGTAATAAGTAGTAGTGTCAGCGGGGAAAACATCTGGTGTTAATGAAGTCTCATTAATAATGTTACTTAACGGAGTCCAATTAGCAGTATAACCAGGTAATGCAACTGTACTTCCTGAAAGAGTAATGGTATCTCCGAAACAAATCGTTGTATCATTCCCTGCTTCCACCGACGGAGCAATCGTTACCGTTACATCTTTGGTAATTGGTGCAGAAGTACATCCAAACTGATTCTCTGCAGTAAGAGATATTGTTCCAGTACCAGGGCTGGTCCACTGAACATCAATGGAGTTTCCATTATTGGCTGTAATATTTCCACCCGTTACGGACCAATTGTATGTTGTGTTAGGTATGTTTTGAGTGGTATAGGTATCTGTTGCAAATTGACATATTACCTCAGGTCCTGAAATGGAATCTGGAGGGGCTACTGGGTTAACCGTAATTTGATATACCGAGTTGGTGGTTTTTGGCGGGCATCCATTATCCGTTACCGAAACCTGGAATTGATATGGAAGTGCTTGAGCCTGTCCACAATCAGTAGTCCAGCAAAATTCTGTAGATACTGTATCCAATCCGGTAACCGGTTGAGTAATTGTAGCATTAGGATTTACAACTGCATTGTCAAAAACTGTTCCTTGTGCGGTGAGCGTTAAGCTGTCTCCATTAGGATCATTATATCCAAAATCAAAACACAAAGTTTCTCCTTCTTCCAGGCTAAATTGAGTAGCAGTAGTTCCTGCTGCAGGGTCAATATTAGGAGCTGGGTTAGGAGGACAGTTTAATACCAGTAATTGTAAGTCTCTTCTTGTAATACCAATTAGGTTTCCATTTCTATACTCTTTAATTTCCACTGCTACCACATAATCACCAGTAGTAGGTGGTACATAAGTTGTTAATCCAGTGGAGGCGTTGATATTGGAATATCCCCCAGCTCCAAATGGAGTGTTGACGTTATAGCCACCTGCATAAGTTACCAATGGGATAGTCCACCCTAATGAAGGAGTAGGAGGGTTAGGAGCAGGGTTCGTAGCATTGGCAAAACCATTATATGGGTGCTCAAAACTAAAAACCAGCATGTCTCCATCCGGGTCAACAGCTGTGTTTAGTATAGTTGTAGTATCTCCAACACAAAGGAAGGGGATTGGGTCATCAGTAAATACGGGGGAACTATTTCCTAGTAGAGGTGGAGAGATATAGGCGTGAAACGCCATAGACTCCGATGGGATCAAATTGACGATACTGGCATTTCTACAGCAGCGTTCGTAAAAAATGTGGTACCCATTAAAGTTAAGTGGTAAATCCACAGTTCCTTCATAAACCCCTTTATAAATACAAGTAGATGCTCCTACAGAACAGTTACTTGGCATGTTGGGCTCAATTTTATTAGAATCCACCAAGGTAATAGTTACATTGGTGATGAAATTCTTGTTTCCACCCGCAGTAGGGTCATTTTGCACATCATGCTCGTAGACTCCAACTAATAAATCCGGTCCTTCCGGAAGTGGTACATTCGATCCTGGGCCACAATTGGTATAGGTTACAAGAGATATTTTGTATCGGTAGTTTCCTCCAAAAATTCCTAAATATTCATATCCAAGGTTTCCTCCAATAAGGTGTGTGGCGAATGAGGAGGTGCATATTAAAAATGCACTCAAAGTCAATAATAACGCTTTCATAGCTTCCCTACTTAATAGTCACTTTCTTCACTGATTTTTGTCCATTCATTGCTTCTACCTCCACCAGGTATGTACCGGTGCTAAGGTTAGCAACATTTATATTTATCAATTCGTTTCCAATTGTTGGAATCATTTCTAAAACAGTTTGACCAACTACATTCATCAATTTAATTCTTCTTAATTGTTGGTCATAAGATTGAATGTTGATTTCATCCGAAGCTGGGTTTGGATAAACAAGGAAGTTAATTTCTGCCGGAGTATTAACTCCTGCGGGCATAATACTAACTGCATAATCTTCTGTTTGTCCTCTTGCGTTGTCCGAACAACTGGTTAATCCACTACCTACTTCGTCAGATGAAACTCTCATTCTTAGTCTGGTATTTGTTACCACACCGGTATTAGGAATAGTTATATTCTGAACCGGATCATAATCATTGACGCTATTCATTACCAATTCGGTTGCATCATCAAAAACACCATCGTTGTTATAGTCGATCCACGCCTTAGTATCCTGAGGGTTGTCAGCACCTGTTCTTACTTTTAGCTGGTAGGTATTGTTCATCTGTAGGTCAGTAGAGTGATCACAAGAATAATCCTGATAACCATCTTCACCATCATTAGTAACATTGTTAATGGAGCTTAATTCAACTTTGTAAATTCCATAACCACAGCAATTGGCTAACGTTTGCGGAGAACAAGATGCAATGGTTAAATTATTTGCAGTTGAAACTTCCACATAAAGAGTCTTTACGAGAGTGACACTTCCAAATTGATTTGTTGCAATTAGTTCAACATCAAAAATTCCATCCGTAATGTAAGTATGCGTTGGGTTTTGTTGAACAGAAGTGTTTCCATCACCAAAATCCCATGCCCAGGCATAAGGAATATTGGTGGATAAATCGGTGAAGTTTACAACACCATCGCAAGTGTGTAATACATCTGCCTCAAAATCAACAACCGGAGGAGTGGAATCTTGTTCTACAATGATGGTGAAATCTTCAGCCTGTCCGTAGGCCGGGTCCAAACAAGGGGTTGGCATTGGACTAAGGTCATAATCTGCAATGACTCTCATCCTTAGAGGAGTGTTTAAAGTTGCTGAAGATGGAATAGTTACCGATCCACTGGTTCCGAGAGAACTTGAGCTTGAAACAATTAATTCAGTTGAATTATCAAGAATCCCATCGTTATTAAAATCTATCCAGGCAGCACAATTATGATAAGTCGGAAGTGCATGGTCTATTGAAATATTATAGGTGTGACCTGCAAATACAGTTGTTTGATCACAAGTAAAATCAGAATACCCTTCGCTGGCATTTCCTGAAGAAACATTTAAGGTGTTAAAAGTAACATTGGTAATTCCGAACCCTAAGCTTCCATCTCCGGTTACTGGGGTACAGGAGGAGGCAACAGGTGTAGCTCCAGATAGGTTTACAGTTACATAGTTATTTTTTATCTCAGTATCACTACCAAATTGGTTGGTAGCTATTAGTGTTACAGTGTATGTACCTCCGGAAATATATGTATGAGTTGGATTTTGTTGAGTAGATGTATTTCCATCTCCAAAATCCCACGACCATGAAGTTGGGTTGTTGTTGGACTGATCAAAAAACTGAACATTACCAGAGCAAGTGGAGGTAGAGCTTACGGTGAAATCTGCTACAGGAGGAATATTTGGAACTTGCCACTCCAGTCGAACATTTGGGCGAGTGGTATAAGTGTTTAGGTTCCATGGAGATGGCGTCGCAGAGCAAACTCCAGATGCATCATCTCTATATACCACAGTACTTTCAAATGTGGTTGATGAATTCATCATTTCCGCATTCCCTGTATAAGCCGTATTGTTAAAACATGTTTCGATTAAAAGGTTAGATGTACCATCCCAGTAGAATGGAGATGAAAACGTATGGGTGTTCCAGCCATTGGACTCTGTATAAGTTTGAGGTCCGTAAACGGTTGTGAAACCCGAAGCAAGTGGTCCTGAAACATCCGTGGCAGAGGTCAGTTGCATACCGATGGTAAAGTCGGTTAGAGGTGCTCCTTCTGCATTTCCAACCTGGAATCCAAGACTGTAAATGTTACCAGCGCTCATTCCCTGGGCGGAAAGTTCAGAAGCTAGAATCAGAATTTGATGCTTGGCACCAAAATACCAGTTTCCGTAAGGAGCAGGGTAGTTGGTGTTGTTGTTAGTGTTAGTTCCTGTTCCTATGGTAATGAAGGTCGTTTGGGCCTGCATTCCTAAAACAGAGAATATCATGAGGAATAGGGTTAGTAGTTGTTTTATTTTCATGATGTAAAAATTACAAATGTGATTTTCGTGGTTAATGGCTGCAAATCACTTGGTTTGTCAAGTGAAATCAACCTCTATAACGGTTTGTAAGATAAGGACAAAAAATAATATTCAGGGTTGCTTATTTAAGGTATTATTAAAATCTTAATATGACCGGATCAAATTGTTGAGTAAAAGGAGAGGAGCTTCATAAATTTTATGTCCACCTTCGTAGTTGATAATATGGGGCTTAATGCCCCTAGAGTTTAGCGTATTTTGAATGAATTCAACTTTCTTTTCATCGATATATTCATCTTCATCCCCCAGGAGGTAAATGATGTTCCTGCTTCTGATTTTTTCAAGTTGCAGTTCATTGTCCATATCTTCAGGAAATGATCCTGCCCAAAAAATAATGTTGTTTGGTTTGATATTGCCCATTCCAATCCATCTGGATGCTGTAGCAGCTCCTTGAGAAAATCCAAGAATATTTATTTGAGGGGAGTTAAGTCGAGGTAAAATTTCATTGGCCACCTGATCCAGATAGTGAACATAGTCCTTGATGTCCGATAAGCGTTCTTCTTTTGTCATCCAGGAAGCACCTACTTTACCCGTTTTTTGATCCCAATAAAATCGGTGTAGTCCTTCTGGAGATACGATTAAGGTGTCTTGAGAATTGATAGGGTCGAACCATTTTAAAAATCGATCTGCTAAATAACCGTAGCCATGACAAACGAACCAAACATGCTTAATGTTCTGGTTTATTTCGCCGGCAATGAAGTATCTGGCAGTTTTTTTTGTGATAATTTCAATTTGCTTCATTTGAATTGACTAACCGATTGACAATAAGAATTGAGGGCGTTGATTTCAATGTTCTTTTTTTCTTCAGGCCACTTTAAGTAATCACAAAACAGTGGAAGAACAAGTTGTACCTCTTTAGGTACCGCGGTCATTTCAAAATTAATCTTTCCAGTTCTTCTTAAGAAAAAATCCAAAAGGCTGTAAACGCATTCATAACGTAAAGAGTACCAGACTTCAGCTTCAACAATTGACGAGAAATGTTTGTTGGTGTAAACCTCTAAAATGTAATTGGTTTGCTTGCCATATGTTCTAACAAGATAGTTGGCTTTGGACTCGTCCAAACCTAGCGATTTTAATCTTGATTTAACCGATAATATATATCCTTCGACGAGGTTAGGTGTGTCAAATTCCCCGCCATTGATTTGGATGGACCCTGTTTTACATGGGTGTTTTAAAGTAAGTTCTTTACATACCAAATCAGTAACCTTTTTAGCCATTAAACGGTACCCTGTGAGTTTTCCTCCAGCTATTGTGATCAAACCTGATTGAGATATGAATACTTCATCTTTTCTGGATAATTCAGATGGACTTTTCCCTTCTTCATGAATTAATGGTCGCAATCCTGACCAGGAAGAGTCAATTTGGCTAAGTTTTAGGGATGTTTGGAACATTCGGTTGGTAGCATCTAGTAAATATTGGGCATCTTTCTCGTTGGTGTCAGGAGCATCAATATTGTCAGAGTATATGGTGTCTGTTGTTCCTATATAAGTGGAGTTGAATCTTGGAATTGCAAAAATCATTCTTCCATCTCCTACATCAAAATAAGTGCTATGTTTAATAGGTAGGAGGCTGTGTTTTAATACAATGTGCACTCCTTTTGTTAATTGTAATCTTTTGTTGTTGAGTGAGTTGTCTTTTTTTCTTAGTTGGTCCGACCAGGGACCACTGGCATTGATTACTTTTTTCGCTTTAACCTCGATGGTCCGGTTTGATATATGGTCGGTACAGCGAACACCGCAAACTTGCTTGTTTTTATATGTTAACTCATCAACTTCCATGTAGCTGATCGGAAGTCCTTTGTGTTTGAGAGCTGTTTTTATAATTTCCAGAGTTAGCCTCGAATCATCTGTTCGATATTCGGCGTAAAACCCTGCTCCTAATAAGTTTGTGTTGTTGAGTAACGGTTCTTCCCTTGTTACTTCATCAAAAGAGAGCATTTTTCTTCTGTCCTCTTTTAGAACTCCCGCTAGTTTGTCGTATAGCCATAAGCCAATGTTTGTGGCAAATTTTCCAAAGGAACCACCTTTAACAAGTGGTAAGAGCATTTTTTCAGGAACCACTAAATGAGGAGCATTTTGATAGGCTATTGCACGTTCTCTTCCTACTTTTTTAACCAGACCAAACTCAAAGTTTTTTAAATACCTTAACCCTCCGTGAATTAGTTTAGTGGATTTGCTACTGGTTCCAAAAGCGAAGTCATTTTTCTCAATGAGAGCAACAGTGAGCCCTCTAGAGGCTGCATCGAGTAATATTCCTGCACCAGTAATTCCTCCCCCTACTATAACCAGATCGAATTCAGTTTGAGTCAACCTGTTGATTACATCATCTCTTTTATCTGCATTAAACAGATAATGTTTTAGTCCTTCCATTGGTAACTTATTCCTGGTTTTCCCAGTTCATGGTTCGTTTAACGGCTTTTTTCCAAAGATGGTATTTTCTTTCCGATTCTGAAGGTGGAATGTTCGGAGAAAATACATCAGAATTAGATTTTATCTTCTTCAAATCTTCCAAATTCCAGATGCCTGCTTTGATCCCTGCTAAAAATGCGGCCCCTGTTGCAGTGGATTCAATGTTTTTAGGGCGGTTGATTTCACTTTGCAAGAGATTGGATTGGAATTGCATGAGGTAATCATTCGCACTTGCACCTCCGTCAACAAACAAGGAGTGTAATTCGATATTGCTATCTCTTTCCATAGAAATTAATACGTCTTTCGATTGAAGTGCCAGTGACTCAAGAGTTGCTTTTGAAATTTCAGCAATTCCAGTGTCTCTTGTTAGTCCATAAATAGCTCCTCTTGCATACATATCCCAATAGGGGGCGCCTAGACCAGCAAATGCAGGTACTACAACCACTTCGCTATCTGGGTTTGCATTATTAGCCAATTCTTCTGTTTCTGCAGAGGTGCTGATAATCTTAAGTCCATCACGAAGCCATTGGATGGCAGCTCCCGCGATAAATACGCTACCCTCTAGAGCGAATTGTACTTGATTGTCAATTCCCCAGGCTATCGTAGATATTAAGCCATTATGGCTTTGGATTTTTTTCGAACCGGTATTCATTAACATGAAACACCCTGTTCCGTAAGTGTTTTTTGCACTTCCTGATTCAAAACAACCGTGGCCAAATAGTGCGGCTTGTTGGTCTCCTATGGCACTAAGAATAGGGATGTTTACTCCGTCATAGTTATAATAGCCATAGTTGTCAGCACTGTTAAGGACCTTGGGCATTATTTCTGAGGGGATGTCTAATAAAGCAAGTAATTCGTCATCCCATTCCAGGGTGTTAATATTGTAAAGTAGTGTTCTAGAAGCATTGGAATAGTCTGTTGCATGAACCTGGCCATTGGTTAAATTCCAAATCAACCAGCTATCAACTGTTCCAAATAGTAAGTCTCCTTTTTTTGCTCTTTCTTTTAACGTTGGGTTTTGGTTTAAAATCCAATTGATTTTTGAGCCTGAAAAATAGGAATCCAAGAATAATCCTGTTTTTTCTCGGAAGATGGATTCGTGTCCTGCATCTTTTAAATCTTGACACAAATCGGTTGTTCTTTTATCCTGCCAAACCAGAGCATTATAAACAGGTTTTCCGGTGTGTTTATCCCAGATAATTGTAGTCTCTCTTTGGTTGGTAATTCCTATTCCTGTTATTTGCCTTGGGTTAATGTTGTTGTTGGAAATCAGTTGTTTAAGCGTGTTTGTTTGTGAGTTTAATATGTCCTCAGGAGAGTGCTCTACCCATCCTGGTTTAGGGAAAATTTGTTTAAACTCTTCCTGTTCCAATCCTTCAATGATTCCATTTTCGTTAAATAAAACTGCTCTGGAACTAGTTGTTCCCTGATCCAATGCGATAATGTATTTTTTCATCTATTATTTCCCTTAAATGACAAAAATAGTATTCAATTTTTTGAATTGAACTAATTATCTTGTTTAAGTAGAATTATGTTTGTAACTTTATATAAATCAGGGTGAAAGAGTGGTGTTTGCAGAGGAAGTTTTGTGTAAAATTATACACTTGATGTGTTATTTGTATAATTATTAATGGAATTAGCAAAAAGAATATTTTTATGGCAACCTTTGTGCACTTTCTCGTTTAAAGGGTGTTCTAATAAAAATGTTGGAACGCATAAATGGTTAAAAGAAAGAACTACTACTAAACAATTACACTACTGACCAAACTATGAAAAAACAGATTTATCTGCTTATAGCACTGATGTTTTCAGTCTTATTTGCGAATGCTTCGCACGTTCCGGGAGGAAATATTACCTACGAATGTGTTGGTCCAAATCAATATGTCATTACACTAACCTTGTATGAGGATTGTGGAACGGCATTTACTTCTAACACCGATATGACGATTCAGGTGGATAACGATTGTGGTTTTCCTAACCCAACTGTTACCATGCCTAATACCGTATATCAACAAGAGGTTTCTCAGTTATGCCAAAGTCAATTACCATTGAGTGAGTGTAACGGGGGGACAATGCCTGGTGTGTATATGCACGTTTGGCAAGACACAATTACGTTACCTGGTCCATGTGATTCATGGACATTTTCGTATTCTTCTTGTTGTAGAAATACCTCTTCTAACCTGGTAGGTTCAAGTGATAACTACTACTGGGAAGCAGTATTGAATAGTCAAACAGCGCCATGTAATACTGCTCCTGCAATTACTGCTCAACCAATTCCTTACGTTTGTGTAAACCAATTGGTAACTTATAACTTAGGGGTATTTGAGCCAGACGGAAATACAATTACCTACACCTTTATTGATGCCATGACCAGTGCAACTGGAATTGTAAGTTATCAAGCTGGGTTTAGTGGTACAAATCCAATACCGGGAATTACGATTGACCCAGCAACTGGGTTAATATCATTTACTCCAACGGCTGTAGGTAACTATGTTGTTGCTGTATTAATTGAAGAATTTGATGCCAATGGTAACCTTGTGGGAAGTATCGTTCAGGATTTCCAGTTTGAGGTAATTAACTGTGCTGGTAATGATAATCCAGAGCCACCTGCTGCTGGGATTAGTAACTTCTCTGGTACTGGTGTTCAAACCGGACCTACTGATGTACAAGTTTGTGAAGGTGATAACATTTGTTTTGATGTTGTATTTACTGATCCAAATGCTGGTGATTCTATTTACTTATCATCTAATGCTGATCTTGTATTAGCTGGAGCTACATTTACACAAACCTCATTTTTCTCTCCTGCAACTGCAACCATTTGTTGGACGGCACAACCAGGATCAAATCCTTATTCTGCAATTACTATAAATGCAGTTGATAATAGTTGTCCGATTGTAGGGACATCTGTGATGTCTGTAGGAGTTTCTGTAATTAACAGTACTTATGCAGGGATGGATGAGATCATGTGTTTAGGTGCTGGTGTTCAGTTGAACGCTACTGGAGGATCTAACTTTACCTGGTCGGTAATTAGTGGGGATCCAATATCTGTTGGTAATAATATTACATGTGATAACTGTCCTGATCCAGTTGCTAACCCAGCTGTAACTACGGTTTATGAGGTAATGAGTAACCTTGCTGGTGGATGTACCAACCTCGATACGATTACAGTAACTGTTGTTCCTGACTTTACATATACCTTAACTCAAAGTTCAGCTTCAACTTGTTTGAACAGTGAAATTGATATTACTTTGGTGCCAACACCTGGTGGGGCATATACATACGATTGGTCTCCTGGTACATTCTTAAATAGTACTACGGTATCCAGTCCAACGGTTTTACCAACATCACCTGGAACGTACGACTATGCAGTAGAAATTACAAGTCCTGATGGATGTGTTCATAATGATACTATTTCTGTAAACGTTGCAGCTGCTTACGCACCTGATGTTACAGTAACTACTAATACTACTAATATTGTTTGTGGAGATACAGTAACTTTCGATACCGATCTGGGTGGAGGAGTTCCCGCAACTTGTGGTCCAAGTGCAACAACAACTTGTTCTGCAGCTTCATCTCAACAAACTATTGGTATTCAAACAGGTGCTAATACAAGTACAACCTGGCCAGCTCCTTACGGTAACTGGTATAGAAATGCTAAGCACCAATTCTTATTTACAGCTGCTGAATTGCAGGCTATGGGATTTGTAGGTGGAAAAATTACTGAAATTGCATGGCAGGTAACTCAAATTAATGGTACTACTAACTATAACAGTTATACCATTAGCATGGGATGTACTGGAACTACTGATTTAACAACCTGGGAAGGTGGTTTGACTCAGGTGTTCTCTCCACAAAATATTTCTATTGCTACTGGTTGGAATACACATGTGTTAACTACAGCTTATGAGTGGGATGGTATTTCGAATTTAGTTGTTGAAGTATGTTATGATAACCTTGCAACATCTTATACTAATAATTCGATTACACCATATACAACTACAGGATTTAACTCTAGTATCTATTACTTTAGTGATGGTACTCCTGCTTGTCCTTATACTACAACACAGACAGTGTCGACTAACAGACCTATTACAAGGTTTACAACTTGTCCTACTATTCCAGATCCAGCAAACTTTACGTTTGATTGGACTCCATCTGCACTGATGGCTGATCCAACGGCTCAGAATACTTACTCATTGCCAATGGTAACAACTGATTATCAATTAGTGGTAACAGATAACAACGGAGGTTGTACTGATACAGTGAATATTCATGTAGATGTGATGTGTGATACTTGTCTTGCTCCTCTTCCTACATTAACTCACATTACTTGTAATGGAGGTATGGATGGTGAGATTTTCGCTCAACCAACAGGTATTGACGGACCACCATGGGTAATGGAGTTGATTGACCCAGCAACGATGGGTGTTCTTCAAACAGACCCTGTAGTTACTACTACAACAACGTTTACTGGTCTTACCGCTGGAGATTACATTGTAAGATCTACTGATACAACTGGATGTTATGCCGATACTCTGGTAACATTATTGGAGCCAACGGCTGTAGGTTTAACAGTGTCAAATGATTCGATTATATGTATCGGTGGTACAGCAGATATGACTGCCGTGGCGACTGGAGGTAACGGAGCGCCATATACGTACAACTGGTCTGGTCTTGCTGGAACTTCAGGAAACGAAACAGATAACCCATTAGTTAACACAACTTATGATGTGTATGCACTAGATCCAATGGGATGTTCTTCGGATACATTGCCGATAACCATTAGTATTTTCCCTCCAATCTTAACAACACCTGGAGCAAATGATACAGTTTGTCCTGGAGACTTTGCTATGATTGATGTTACTGCAAATGGTGGAATCGGAGGAACTTACTTCTACAACTGGGTAGATGATCAAGGTAACGCGGTTGGTTCTGCAGCGCAAATTTCTGTAACGCCTACAGCTAGCCCAACTACTTATTATGTAACTGTAACTGATAACTGTGAAACGCCTCCGGCATTGGATTCTGTAACTGTATACTGGTATGATGAGCCAGAGGTAGAGTTTACATCTGATATTGTTGATGGATGTTACCCAGTAGATGTAACGTTTACTAATACTACGGACCCAACAATGGTTGATCAGTGTTTCTGGGAGTTCGGAAATGGTGTAACTTCAACTGATTGTGGTACGACTAACTATGTTTATAATAACCCAGGAATTTATTCAGTAACACTTACTGTAACAAGCCCTGAAGGATGTATATCAGATACAACGATGGTTAATATGATTTCTGTTTATGATTATCCAGATGCTAACTTTGGTGCTAATCCAAATCCAGCGGATGTACTTCACCCAACAGTAGAGTTCTCTGACTCTTCTTCAAGTGACGTTACTGCTTTCGAATGGAACTTTGGTGCAGCAGGAGTGCTTGGTAATGATAACGTTCAAAATCCAGAATTTACATTCCCGGATGATGCACCAGGAACTTACCCAGTTGAGTTGATCGTAGTAAACGGTAACGGATGTACTGACACAACTGTACAGATGATTGTAATCAATGGAGTGTACAACTTCTATGTGCCAAGTGCCTTTACTCCTAACTCTGATGGTGTAAACGACTTCTTCTATCCACAAGGAGAAAGCGTAGCAGCCGAAGGATATAAGATGTATATCTTTACAAGATGGGGTGAATTGATTTTCGAATCTGATGATATGAATACCATGTGGGATGGTTACTATAAAGCAACCAAAGCAGAGCAAGGAATTTATATTTGGAAGATCGAAACCAAAGATGACATTGAAGGTGAGATTCATGAATACACCGGACATGTAATGTTGATGAGATAGATATAAGATTATTCACGATATGTCGAAAAGAGGTTCTTAATGAACCTCTTTTTTTTGTTCCTTATCTACCGATGATTACCTTTGCCCGATGCAATTGAAGAATGACCTAATTATTCGAGCAGCCAAAGGAGAAGATGTTGAAAGAACTCCTGTTTGGTTGATGAGACAAGCAGGTAGAATATTACCTGAGTATAGAGCAGTTAGAAATAGCTTAAGCGGATTTAAGGAGTTGGTTGAGACGCCTGAATTGGCAGCTGAAGTAACCATTCAACCGGTAGACCTTCTTGGGGTTGATGCTGCGATTATATTTTCAGATATTCTTGTGGTGCCTGAGGCAATGGGGTTGGAGTATCAGATGATTGAGAAGAAAGGTCCATTTTTTGAAAAAACCATTCAGACCCAAAAGGATTTGGATTCTATTAGAATTCCAGATGCTGAGGAATCTCTTAAGTATACCATTGATGCTATTAAAATTACCAAACAGGAACTGAATGGAAGAGTACCTGTAATTGGATTTGCTGGAGCTCCATGGACAATTTTCTCATATATGATAGAGGGGCAGGGGTCCAAGACATTTAGTAAGGCTAAAAAAATGCTTTACACCCAACCTGAATTATCGCATCAATTGTTGGGGATGATTACCGAAACCACAATTAAGTATTTAAAGGCACAAATTAATGCCGGTGCAGACATGGTTCAGGTGTTCGATTCATGGGCGGGAATCCTTAGTCCGGTGCAGTATGAAGAGTTTGGAATGAAATATGTAAAGGAGATATGCGATGCGATAAATGAAGTGCCTATTACCATTTTTGCAAAAGGAGCATACTTCGCCAGAAAGTCTTTGGGGCAATTAAATTGTAATACCATTGGATTGGATTGGAACATGGATATAGAAGAGAGTAGGAGGTTGATTGGCGATGAAAAAACCTTACAAGGTAACCTCGATCCATGTATGTTGTATGCTGATTTTGATACGATTAAATTGGAAACAAGGAAAATGCTTAGTAAGTTTGGGGCGAAACGCCACATTGCAAACCTAGGGCATGGAGTTTATCCGGACATCAATCCAGATAAAGTAAAGTGCTTTATCGATGCAGTAAAAGAATATAAACACAGTTAATTATGAAAAAGTTATTTGTTTTCGGACTGGCAGGGATGTTTGCCATTGGTGCAATGGCACAGGACGACAAAAATTTGATAACCAACCCTAGTTTTGAAAGCTCCGGAAAGGGAAAACTAAAAAAACTAAAGCAAATTAGTGTTGCTGCTGATTGGAATTCTCCAACTGGGCTTAAGGCTGATTTGTATTCAACAGAGGCTCCTATGCCTTGTTCAGCTCCTGATAACACAGTTGGACGTGAGCATCCTATGGATGGGAAAAGGTATGCGGGAATAGTAGCTTATAGTTATAACAATAAGCAGCCAAGAACTTATATTCAGACCCAATTACTAGGGCCTTTGAAAAAAGATGTAGAGTATTGTGTTAAGTTTCACGTAAGTTTATCTGATCTTTCTAAATATGCGGTTAATAATTTAGGGATGTACGTAAGTAAAGATCCATTAGAGATTGAAGCTAAAACGGATATTATATTTGAAAAGCAAAAGGAGTTTGCTAGAGTTGTTCACGATCCAGAAAATAAAATTTTTAATGGAAGATATAACTGGGAGCCAGTTTGTGGAGTGTTTAAAGCAACAGGAAAAGAAGAGTATATAACAATTGGTAATTTCTATAATAACAAAGATACCAAGTTTCAAAAGCTTAAGAAAAAAGCTGATTTTAAAGGAACGCAAATTCCAACTGCTTACTATTATATCGATCAGGTAGAGGTGTTCATTATGGATGATCCATCTGAGTGTGACTGTTCTAATACCATGAAGACTAACGAAACTACTTCTACAGTATATCATAAAAACTATACAAGTGAAGATGGTTTCTCTGTAGAAGAGCAGATTAAATTAGCTACCGTATACTTCGATAACATGAAAACTGATTTAGAGGAAGCAATGTTGAAGGATATGGATAACATGGCAGCTATTATGGTGGCTAATCCAGAATTCAAAATTGAATTGATCGGACACACTGATAAGTCTGAAATTGAAGCAGCTAAAAAAGATCCTGAAAACGAAGCTTACAAGGATATTGCTAATGGAAGATCAGAGAAAGTAAAAGCTTATCTAGTAGATAAAGGAATTGATGCGTCTAGAATTACTATTAAGAAGCAGGACATATCACAGTCTTCTTCGCAAGGAGAAAGCTCATTGGATAAAGCAAAAAACAGAAGAGTCGAATTCAAATTATTGGATTAATTCTTAATTATAAGATAATTGAAAAAGCCCTGACGATTAGTCGGGGCTTTTTTCTTTATATAAGTTTTCAGATAATATTTATATCTTGTCCACCACTACTTAAAACCGTTAAAAGTGAGCAATCATTCATCTCAAATTAAGAAAGGAGATAAAAAAGTAATTAATGCCTGGATCATGTATGATTGGGCAAATTCTGTTTATCCACTTGTAATCACCACAGCAATTTTTCCATTGTATTATATCAATGTGGTGGAAGATAATGTATTGGTGCTGGGGAAGATGTTTGATAGTGTGGAGATATACTCTTACGCATTGGCTCTTTCACTAATTGTGGTGTCCATATTGTCTCCAATATTATCTGGAGTTGCGGATTATTCCGGTTCGAAAAAGACCTTTATGAAGTGGTTTAATTACCTGGGAGCCCTTTCATGTGTAGGATTAACCTTTTTTGAATCTTACCCAATTGAGTTTGGATTGTTTCTATGCATGACTTCTAATATAGGTTTTTGGGGGAGTTTAGTTTTTTACAATGCCTATTTACCAGAAATTGCTGAACCTAAGGATCATGATATGATTAGTGCAAGAGGTTTTTCCAGGGGGTATTTGGGGAGTTTTGTGCTTTTGGTCATTTGTTTAGTGTTGATCAAGGCAGCAGGGGTACCTGCCAAATATTGTTTTGCTCTGGTTGGGGTTTGGTGGATTGGGTTTGCTCAGTTAACCTATAGAAGGTTGCCCGGAAATGTATTTAATAAGCAACTAGATGCTGAGGCCAAATCCCATATGTTTTCTAAGGGGTTTCAAGAATTAAAAGGAGTTTGGAAAGAGTTTTCTCATATTAAAAGGCTGAAGCGTTTTTTGACTTCCTTTTTTGTCTATAGTATGGCTGTACAGACCATTATGACTATGGCTCAATTTTTTGGGACTGAAGCGGTGGAATGGCCAAGTGATGATAGTAGAGATACTGGAATGATTGTAAGTATACTCTTAATTCAGTTAATCGCAATTCCCGGGTCTATGTTGTTTGCAACATTGTCACGAAAATGGGGGAATATAAATGTTCTGGGAATCGCATTACTGGTGTGGATTTCAATTTGTTTGGGGTCTTATTATGTCAATCGACCAATTGGGTTTTACGTATTGGCAGGAGTTGTTGGTTTTGTAATGGGAGGGATTCAGTCGCTATCAAGGTCTACTTACTCCAAATTCCTTCCAGAAACGGAGGATCATGCTTCATATTTTAGTTTTTATGATGTATTGGAGAAAGTAGGGATGTCTATAGGTATAATTTCCTTTGGGTTCTTAAATGGAGTTTATAACATTAGATACTCTGTAATGGCATTGACAATATTCTTTGTGATTGGGATTTTACTTTTATTATTGGTTCCCAAAGAAAAGAAAGATTCTACCATCCTTGATTCTCCTCTTAAAGAGAATTAAAATAAGATCATTACCTCAATCTAAAACATCTTGCCTAAATTTGCGCCAAATTTATTCTGCATGGCACAAGATACAATGTACGACATCGCGATTATTGGAGGAGGAATTGTTGGAGCGGCAACTTTTTATAAGATTCAAAAAGCTTATCCGGATCTTAAAATTCTCTTAATAGAGAAAGAGGCGAAGTTAGCCGATCATCAAACGGGTAATAATTCTGGGGTTATTCACTCAGGGTTATATTATAAGCCAGGATCGCATAAAGCAAGAAATTGTGTTAATGGTAGGCATGAATTGGTTGCCTTTGCAAAAGAGTACAATGTTGCTCATGATGTGTGTGGAAAGGTGGTGGTTGCTACCAAGGAAAGTGAGCTTCCGTTCATGAATAAAATCTTTGATAACGGAATTGCAAATAATACCGAAGGGATTGAGAAAATAACAGGAGAACAGGTTAAGGATATAGAGCCTCATGTAGAAGGAGTTGCTGGTATTTGGGTGCCTTGTACCGGGATTATAGATTTTAGAGGAGCAACAGAAAAGATGGTTGAAGTAGCTTTGGGAACTCAGCCTGAAAGTAAATTGATGTTGGGAACAGAAGCTAAGAACTTTGAGCATCATGAAGAAGATACATCCATCATAACCAGTAAAGGAACTTTTAAGGCTAGAAAAACAATTTTCTGTGGAGGTTTGCAGGCAGATAGACTTGCTAAGAAGGATGGGGTAAAGATTAAGGAGAAGGTAGTAGGTTTTAGAGGAGATTATTACGAGTTAACTGATCAGGCGAAACATAAAGTAAGAAACTTGATATACCCGGTTCCTAATCCGGATTTTCCATTCTTAGGGGTTCACTTTACCAGAATGACGAATGGAGAAATTGAGTGTGGGCCTAATGCAGTGTTCACCTTTAAAAGAGAAGGTTATGGTAAAACAGATTTTAGTCTGAGAGATACAGCAAGTGCTTTAAGTTATGCTGGTACCTGGAAGTTATTTATGAAGAACATGAGCTTTGGTATCAATGAATACAGAAGAGCATTTTCTAAAAAGCTTTTCCTAAAAACCCTTCAGGGATTAATTCCATCGTTAACTATGGATGATATTAAGCCAGGGAGATCTGGTGTAAGAGCTCTACTAATGAGTTCAGATGGTGATACCAGAGATGACTTTAGAATTGAGTACGGGAAAAACAGTATCCATGTACTTAATGCTCCTTCTCCAGCAGCAACAGCCGCATTAGCTATTGGTGGGGATATTAAAGAAATGGCAGAAAAGCATTTCGGCCTTGAGGTAGCTGTAAAGTAGGATTAAGCCTCGGTAGGAGTAAATTTATACTTGTCAAAAAAGGAATTCCAGTCCCAAAGGTAGTTCTCCATAACACTATCCATTCTCTTTAAGAAAATAGGGTTAGGAGCGTTTAGTTGAGCAAAGTACTCATCCTGAAACCTTCCTAATTTATACTTGTAGAAAACCGCTTTAGACATCCCGTATAAGGTGTTCTTGGAAGGGTGATTAACTCTATAAATGAAATCTTGATATTCACGAACAATTTCTTTCATCTCATTATAGGTAAGCCCAAATACTTTACCCATCTTTTCGATGATTTTTCCTTTTAATACCATTTCTTCTGTATTAGAGAAGTAGCGGCTCAAGTAATTCAAGTTACCTGCCAAAACGATCATTAAGAATTTGTCACTATCTGAATTATCTATGGATGGGATAGTTTCGAACTCTGCATCATTTCTAATTTGGTCGGCAACATCAGAAAAAGATTCGTCAACAACATGAACCAGTGTATTTACAAATACATTGGCAACTTTATCCTCGGTTAATTTCTTTTTTCCAAATATGGCGGTCAGCATACGTGTTCGTTTCTTATTCTTACAAAAATATCGGATGTTGATTGCCCCTCAGTGGTTTGAATTTTTTCGTTTTTAACAAAGTTTTCAACGGCTTTGAAGAGGATTGCTGAAAATGAGTCGAATAATCTTGTCTTACCCTTCCTTTTTTGTTTGCTCGGTTTCGCTAATCAAATTATAACCTTAACTTTGCAGCCTCATTTAAGATGTCAAATAAAAGTAATTGATGGATAGAAATACGATTACCGGTTTATTATTAATAGGAGCCATCCTGTTAACGTTCTTTTATATGAATAATGAACAACCGGAAGCAGGGGAAGATAAAGAGAATACTGAGCAAGTAGCTCAAAATGATAGTATTCCTCAAAAGGACTCTGTAGGGGCAGATACAGCTGTAATAGATCAAATTGATGCCACTTCTTATAACTGGGACTCTACTGCGTTAGCAGCAATTCCTGTTGAAGTAAATACAGATTCTACTTTGTTAACTCAATATAAAGATTCGGTTGAAGCAGATTGGGAAAAGCGCTTGGAAGCAATTAATGCAGAAAAAGAAGCTGCGGCAGGAGTAGAGGAATTTGGAATATTCTTTCCAGCATCTACCGGGGAGAATAAGTATTACACCATCGAAAACGATAAGCTAATTGTTAAGTTAGCTAGTAAGGGTGGGCGTATAGCAGATGTTAAGTTAAAGGAACACCAAACCTGGGCCGATTATAATGAGTCTCCTGAGACCGTTGAGCCGATGAGTTTGTTCGATGAGAACACTTATAAACAATCTTTAAGAATTCTAACAACAGATGACAATGCGATACATACTCAAAGTATGTATTTTGAGGCTTCTACTACGGATACTTTGGTGGATGCTACTTCTGAAGCAGCATCGATTTCATTTAGAATGAATACGAATGATCCTAAC
Source organism: Parvicellaceae bacterium (assembly GCA_965230225.1). Lineage (GTDB taxonomy): Bacteria > Bacteroidota > Bacteroidia > Flavobacteriales_D > Parvicellaceae > CALSMU01. The sequence goes on along the minus strand of CBDDKM010000010.1, from coordinate 1,001,944 downwards.
ACGTATTTACAGTTTACCTATACCTTAACACCTGGAAAATACGATGTTGATTATCAGGTTGAGTATGTAAATCTGGAAGGAAAAGTGAAGTTGGGAGAGACTGATCTAACCTGGATGATGGATGGACTTTCCACGGAGAAGTTAGCTTCTGATGAAAGGATGATTTGTACAATTATGTACCGCTACTTTGATGAGAACAGAGATTACCTGGGGGAAAGAAGCGATGATCAATTAGAATTTGAAGGACCTGTTAACTGGGTGTCGTTTAAGCATAAATACTTCTCTTCTGTATTGATGAGTGAGAATAGCTTTAAGAAAGGAGATAAAATTGCTCAAAAGCAAATTGACTCACCGGACAGAACGGTTCGTTACTCAGCAGACTTAAGTGTTGCACCACAAAATGTAGTGGATTTCAAATTCTTCTTTGGACCAAATGACCAGGAGATTTTAGCATCTTACGAAAACGAACTGGAAGGAACCATCAATTTAGGATGGGGGATTTTCCGCTGGGTAAACCAAATTATGATTCAGCCATTGTTTAATATGCTGAAGAGTACTGGAATGGGGTATGGATTGTTAATTTTCCTATTGACCTTATTTGTTAAAATCATTGTTACTCCATTAACTTACAGAAACTATAAGTCTTCTGCTAAAATGAGGGTATTGAAACCGGAGATTGAAAAAATCAATGAAAAGTATAAGGATAAGCCGGACCCAATGAAGAAGCAACAGGAAACAATGGCGCTTTATCGTGCTACTGGAGTAAATCCAATGGCGGGTTGTGTTCCGATGTTGATCCAAATGCCAATTCTGTTAGCGGTATTCCGATTTATACCTTCAAGCATTCACTTAAGACATGAAGGGTTCTTATGGGCTGAAGATTTATCATCTTATGATTCGATTCTTACACTTCCATTTGAAATACCATTGGGGTATGGAGATCACGTTAGTTTATTTGCGTTATTGATGGCGGTTTCTACTTTGTTCTATACCATCATGAACAGTAGTCAAATGAATACTAATCAGCCAGGGATGCCAAACATGAAGTACATCATGTATTTCTTCCCGGTTATGATGTTATTCTTCTTTAATAGCTACTCTTCTGGGTTGAGTTATTACTACTTGTGTGGTAACTTAATGAACATGGGGATCATGTGGGGGATTAAGAAGTACATGATTGATGAAGAGAAGATTAAACTGCAGTTGGCTGAAAACAAAAAGAAGCCGAAAAAGAAATCAAAATTCCAACAGCGCTTGGAGGAGATGTCTAAGCAACAGCAGCAAATGAAAAAGAAAAAATAATAGTAAAGGCTCACAATTAGTGAGCCTTTGTTTTTTACTTTGGCTCGTGGTTTGATTAACCAGATGAAACAACTGCTATGAAAACATTTTTTATAACATTATTTAGCGCACTCATTTTAATAGGGTGTAGTGTAAAGAAATCAGCTGTAGCGGATGCAGTTGAGGAGCCAGAAGATAAGCCTGCTTTGTTTCAGGATATTACCGATGGAGATTCTTTGTTTGCGGGTATCGAACGAGGAGCTTGTTTTGGTAGGTGTCCCATCTATAAAATGAAAATATACAATAGTGGTTACGTTCATTTTGAGGGGATTAAGTTTTGTGAGCCTTTAGGAGTAAATACAACTCAGCTAACCAAGGAGCAAATGAAATTGCTTTTGGATAAGGCTAATGAAATCAAATACAAGGAGATGGAGGATAAATACGATATGCCGGGCGTTACCGATTTACCTACCATTATTACTTCGCTGGTTATTGATGGTGAGCGAAAAACAGTTGCCAGAAGGTATGGGTATCCTCAAGAATTATTGGATTTGGAGAAAGTGTTCACCCAATTGATTGAAACGTCAACCTGGGAAAAGAAAGGAAGAGTTAGCACACAGCAAAATTAATTTTCAATCTGCTGAATCTTGGTAGAGTAATCTTCCGGGTTTACATCTTTGATGGTTTTTACCGGAATTGCCTCTGATTTAGAACAATTCATGTTCATTAATATAATAGCAGAAGCAGTGTCTGAAGCCATGCGATAAGTATGTACAAATACAAATCCAATAACTCCTTTGTCGTATCTGCTTAATTCTTGTTTTAATTCCGTTACACGATACTTTAAAGAGTCTAAGGTAAGAGGAGGTAGGATAGCATTTGTATCGTTTAATAAAATTGATTTAGTGGCATTCATTTCCAGTTCCATAGCCACTGCAGCAGAATCCTGAAAACCGATTACCTCGTGAAAGTACTGTGTAGCAATACTGTCGTAAGAATTAATCTCCGTATCGTCCAAATGGTAGATGGCGTTAAGTATACACTCCGATAACGAAAAGTCGGGAAGTGATGAGGTAGAAGAAGTGCTTTCTGGGGTAGGATTAGCTTCATCACCATTTTCCTTTTTGGTATTGTTACAGGAAACAGTAATTATGCTAAGGGCTAATATGGTCAGAATCAATTTCATCTGTGGCAAAGGTAATATAATTGGGAAAATCAATTTATTCGATATAAATCCTAGTTATGTTTGTTATTTTCAAATAATATTACGTTATTTGCGCTCCGAAAAAATTTAGACAAAGAAGAAAAAACTATAGCCATGGCAAGAGTTTGCGAGATATCAGGAAAGAAAGTAATGACAGGAAACAACGTTTCTCACTCTCTTAGAAGAACAAAGAGAAAGTTTTATCCTAACTTAATTACAAAGAAATTTTACATTCCGGAAGAAGATAAATGGGTTACCATGAAAGTATCTACTTCGGTTTTGAGAACGATTAATAAAAAAGGTATTTCTGCAGTGCTTAAAGAAGCCAACGCTAAGAAATAACTAATTAATTGCATTGTTTTTGATAAATCACCTTGTTACCTTTGGTAGCAAGGTTTTTTTGTTTATAGATATGACTAGAGTTTTATTGGTATTGGCATTAATGATGGGAGTATCCGCAATAGGACAGGATGTAGAGGTGAAGAAGCAGCTGAAATCTGAAAATTTTGGACAGTACGATTTAGATTTACTTTCTCCAGAGTTTCATCAGGGAAGAAGAGAGGCACTTAGAAATCTTATGAAAGATAATTCTGTTGCAGTTGTATTTGCCAACCCGGTAAGAAATAGGTCAAACGATGTTGATTACGAATATCATCAGGATCCGAACTTTTACTACCTAACCGGTTTGAATGAACCTCATGCGGTTCTTCTTATTTTTAAAACTCTGGTTAAGGTTAAAGGGAAAGAAGTAAAAGAAGTAGTTTATCTGCAAGCCAGAGATGAAAGTGCAGAGGTTTGGACTGGAAAGAGAATGGGGGCAGAAGGGGCAGAGCTTGTTCTGGGAATTGAGAAAGCATTTATTGGAGCAGAGTTTAAAGAGTTAAAGCTGGATTTTGAGAGCTTTGACCACATCCATGTACTTAAGCCACAAAACGATGTTAGGGATGGTTTATTTGAAAAAGAGGACCTCTATAGTTTGATTGAACGCTTTGATAAAAAGACTGCAAATGTTGATCGCTCAAAGATGGATCAATCTAAGGTAGCTCAGTATATGGCTTATTTAAGGCAGGATAAGCAAAAAGAGGAGTTGGCTTTAATGAGGAGAGCAATTGAGATTACTTGTGAAGCTCAAATTGAGCAAATGAAAGCACTTGAGCCGGGTATGAAGGAATATGAGAGTGAGGCCATTGTGGAGTATATTTTTAAGAAGAATGGAGCAGAGTATCCAGGTTTTCCTTCAATTGTGGGGAGCGGAGGAAATTCGTGTATTCTACATTATACTACTAATCGTAGGCAAATGAAAGGAGAAAACTTACTGGTGTGCGATGTAGGGGCGGAATATCATGGGTATACTGCGGATGTAACTAGAACACTTCCTGTAGACGGAGAATTCTCTGAGGAAGAGAAGATCATTTATAATATTGTTCTTGAAGCACAGACAGCAGGTATCAAAGAGTGTCGTTCCGGAAATAGTTTTTGGGCGCCTAATGTGGCGGCAACAACGGTTATTTCTCAGCATTTGAAAGAATTGGGAATTATTAAATCACCGTTAGAGTTAAAAAGGTACTTCATGCACGGAACTTCCCATTACCTTGGGTTAGATGTTCATGATGTTGGAGATTATGGTAGCTTACAGCCTAATCAGGTAATTACAGTAGAGCCAGGTATTTATATTCCGGAAGGTTCTCCTTGCGATGAGAAATGGTGGAACATAGGAGTAAGAATAGAAGATGATGTCTTGATCACTACCGGTGATCCTGAAGTAATTTCAGATTGTGTTCCAAAAACCGTTGAGCAAATTGAATCGTTAATGCAAGAAGAAAGCTATTTGAACAAATAGTTAAAACAAAATATCTCTCATATTAGTTTAGGGTTGTAGATTTAACCATCAGAATTACCTTTTTTATTATGAGACATATTATACTATCCTTTTTATCCATTTTTACTTTTTCCGGAATCATGGCGCAAGATACTTCGTCTTGTCAGACGATTGTATTAGATACTGTGATGTATGTGGAAAATGTGAAAACCAGTTCCTTAACTGGAATTAGTGTTAACGAAACAAATGACCCTCTTGGAGGAGGGGCTTATGGTTATGCAGGCTATGCACAACGATTTGAAGCTCCCGATTCTTTAAAGCTGAATGGTTTCTGTTTTTACGGATTTGTGTATTCAGGAACAACTGGAGGTGTAGCCGTTTGTAGGCTGTACGACGTTGATGGATCCGGAATGCCAAATAATCAGATTGATTCCGTCTTGGTTCCGGTACCTTTAATCGTTGGGTATTCTGGAGCATTGGATTCGGATGTGATTAAACTATGCGCTAATTTCGGAAGCGGACATGTGCTAGAAGGAGATTACATTATTACCGTTGAAAATTTTACCAATACAGATATGTACCTGGCTAGAAATACAGATGGAGATGGAGCAAACGAAGATTTAGCCTACACTTATTATAAGGGGGTGTCCGATCCAACTTACGATGGATGGTACAAGACATTGCCTTTCGGGTCTGGATGGAATTTTGACCTGGCTTATGAGCCGATTGTAGAACACACAATTAGTACTGAGATAGTGATTCAGATGGATTCAATCTGTGATTCAGATACATTGATGGCCTATTCAAGTGTAACATCGTTTGATGATTCAATCTTCTATCATAGAATGTACAATCCTAACTACACCATTTACAATGGCTACAATGTGTCAACCGGGTATGATTATGGAGATGGTAATTCGGATGGATTAGGAGCTCATCTTTATGCAGCAGGTGGAAGTTATACTGTTACTGCTACGGATACTGTTTCGTTTGGAGGGTGGATGTACTCAGAAGTAGAAGCTAATTGTTCTGGTGATGTTTATGTAGGGCAGTTAAGTGTGAACCTTGGCTCGGACACTGCCTTGTGTAATCACGAATCGATTACATTGGATGCAGGTAGCTATGATGATTACATGTGGAATACTGGTCAGATGACTCAAACGATTGTGGCAGGACCAACTGTAGGAGCAGATACGATTACCTATTATGTGGATGTAAACGGAGGAGGTTGTTCTGCTTCCGATTCGATCACTGTTGTTTTTGATGACTGTACAGATATTGAGCAATTTACTCAAGAGGTATTGAGTATTTACCCTAACCCGGCAAATGCTTCTGTTAATCTGGAATTGAATGAAAATGGATTGGTTGAAATCTACAATGGAGTAGGTCAGTTAATGTATAAAAACACGCTTGGAAGTGGGGTTCAAACCATCGATGTTAGTGCCCTGGAAAATGGGGTTTATGTACTTGTTGTAAATGCAGATGGTAAATTACTCCAACAAAAGTTACAAATTGTGCGATAACCTGTTGTTTAAATGAAAAAAACGTATATCTTTGCAGCCCGATTAAAATTAGAGCAAGATGGCTAAGAAAGGAAATAGAATTCAAGTTATCATGGAGTGCACTGAGCATAAAGACTCAGGAATGCCTGGAACTTCTAGGTATATCACTACTAAGAACAGAAAAAACACTCCTGAAAGAATTGAGTTGAAAAAGTACAACCCAATTTTAAAGAAATATACAATTCATAAAGAGATTAAATAATTGAGTTATGGCAAAGAAAGCAGTAGCATCGCTTCAGAAAGGTGGAGGAAAGCAGCACACTAAGGTTGTGAAAATGGTGAAGTCTCCAAAAACAGGAGGTTATGCCTTTAAAGAAGAGATCGTACATAACGATGAAGTAAAAGAGTGGTTCGCTAAGAACTAATTTACTTTACCATGATATTAAAAAATTAAGCTTCTTCCGAATTCGGGGGAAGCTTTTGTTCGTTATTAAAGAAAGTTAGAAATGAGCTGGAAAAGTTTTTTTACGAGAGAGAAAAAAGAAGATCTGGATCAAGGGTTAGAAAAAACCAAAAAGAGCTTCTTTTCCAAGCTGGCAACTTCTGTAGCTGGTAAATCTAAAGTAGATGAAGAAGTTCTTGATGACCTGGAAGAAATCCTGGTATCGTCGGATGTTAGTGTACAAACGACTCTTAAAATCATTGAAAGAATTGAGGAGAGAGTATCAAGAGACAAATACGTTAGTACAAAAGAATTAAACCGAATTTTGAAGGAAGAGATTGCCGCGCTATTGGATGAAAGTAACAATGGTGATGCAACTGATTTTGAAATTCCTGCCAATGCCACAAAGCCATACGTAATTATGGTTGTTGGTGTTAATGGAGTGGGGAAAACCACCACTATTGGGAAATTGGCCTATCAGTTTAAAAAGAAAGGTTTAAGTGTTGTATTAGGTGCGTCTGATACCTTTAGAGCAGCTGCTGTAGATCAATTGAAAATTTGGTCGGAAAGAGTAGATGTGCCAATCGTTGAACAAGGTATGGGAGCAGATCCTGCTTCGGTGGCCTTTGATACTTTACAAAGTGCAAAAGCAAAAGATGCCGATGTAGTTATTATCGATACAGCTGGACGTTTGCACAACAAGGTAAACCTAATGAATGAGTTGAGCAAGATTAAGAGAGTGATGGATAAGGTAATTCCAGGAGCACCACACGATGTAATGTTGGTGTTGGATGGTTCTACCGGACAAAATGCTCTGGAGCAGGCTAAACAGTTTACGAAAGCTACTGAAGTTTCCTCTTTGGCTTTAACCAAGTTAGATGGAACAGCTAAAGGTGGAGTTGTAATTGGTATTACCGATCAGTTTAAAATCCCTGTAAGATACATTGGTGTTGGTGAAGGAATGGAGCATTTACAAGTGTTTAACAAACACGAATTCGTAGACTCTCTGTTTAAAGGAAGCGAATTGGAGTAGAAGAATGAAAACCAAAACACTTAAGAAGAATAAAGTAAACGTTGTTACGCTAGGTTGTTCTAAAAACATCTTCGATTCAGAAGTGATGATGGCACAACTTAAGGCTAACAAGTTTGAAGTGGAGCACGAAGCTAAGCAAGATGATTCCGAGATTGTAATTATCAATACCTGTGGTTTTATCGATAATGCTAAGGAAGAGTCCATCAATACCATCATTCGTTATGCAGAAGCTAAGAAAGATGGAGATGTAGAAAAAGTGTATGTAACCGGGTGTCTTTCACAACGATATAAGGATGATCTGGAAAAGGAAATCCCTGAAGTTGATGCCTATTTTGGAACGAGTGAACTTCCTAAACTATTAAAGACACTTAAAGCTGATTATAAGCACGAGTTGGTAGGGGAGCGATTGCTTACTACACCATCTCATTATTCTTACTTTAAAATTGCGGAAGGATGTGATAGACCATGTTCTTTTTGTGCAATTCCACTAATGAGGGGGAAGCATGTTTCTTCTCCAATTGAAGAATTAGTAGAAAGTGCTAAATCTCTTGCAGCCAAAGGAACTAAAGAATTGATTCTAATTGCTCAGGATTTAACCTATTACGGATTAGATATCTACAATAAAAGAAACCTTGCTGAATTACTTGAGAAACTGGTAGAGGTGGAAGGAATTGAATGGATTCGTTTGCATTATGCTTACCCTACAGGTTTTCCGATGGACGTATTGGATGTAATGGCAAAATACGATAAGGTTTGTAATTACCTAGATATGCCTTTGCAACATGGTTCTACAAGAATTTTAAAGGCCATGCGAAGAGGAATTACCAGAGAAAAAACGGTTGATCTGGTAAACGCCATCAGAGAAAAAGTGCCAAATATTGCCATTAGAACTACTCTAATTGCAGGGTATCCTGGAGAAACTGAAGAAGATTTTCAGGAAATGTATGATTGGGTAGAAGAAATGAAGTTCGATCGATTAGGGGTATTCCCTTATTCGCACGAAGAAAATACTCATGCATTTTTGTCGGAAGACGATGTTTCGGATGAGGTGAAGCAGCAGCGAGCAGAAGAAATTATGGAGCTTCAATCAGGAATTTCTTACGAACTGAATCAGCAAAAAATAGGTAATACCTATAAGGTGCTTTTTGATAGAGTGGAAGGAGATTATTTTATTGGAAGAACCGAATTTGATTCACCAGATGTAGACAATGAAGTTTTGGTGAAAAAAGCGGATCACTTTGCGAGAATTGGAGACTTCTGTATGGTGAAAATTACTGCAGCAGATCACTATGATCTTTATGGAGATATTGTAGAGTCGTAATTGTAGTTTTCCTGTAAAACAGCCATGTAATAAAGGGCAGGATCAGCCAGGTTTATTTCTTTCCAGAATTCTAAAAGTTTAACAAAGCGTTCTTCGTGGTTCCACTGGAGGTTCCAATCCATTTTAATCAGGCAATGGTTACAAAGGTGAGTTGGCTTGGCATCAGCTTCTTCCAGATTATTACTTCCATTCATGATGCACTTGTTGTGGATACAGTGTTTTAATGAGAATAGATGTCCCATTTCGTGGCTGGCCGTTTTTACGGTTCTTCTTAAACAGACCATATAGCTCTCTGGACTCATGTTTGGATCTCCAAATCGATTAATGCTCCAAATTCCAACTCTGTTTTTTCCGGATGCCTGACCAAATACGAAGTTCCAACGATGGTCGGGGAACAGGTCTGAAGTCGTAAACCCAATCATAGCAATAGCATCATCCGGTAAGTTTGGTTGAAGCATGTCGTACATAATGTACTTGGTGTGCAGTTGCTCTTTTCCATATTTAATTCTTCTGGAACCCGAAGGAATAGAAGTTAGGCTTAAAGAGGTTTCATTTAAAATAACCGGTACATTATAAAATAGCGAAAGGTATTCTTTGGTTTTGAGAATAACAGAGTGTTCAGTTGAGTCAAAATCTCCTATTAGTTGGATGTATATTTTATTTCTTTCTTCGGTAACTCTAACTGGATTACCAGCTACATACTCTTCTAGAGTTTGTCCAGATTCGGCATGATCATAAAGCCATTCTCCAGGTTGAGGAGTTTGAAGTTCTATCTGGAAACTTTCAAATTGATGGTACAATTCTTCACTATTTTCCCAATCTTCCTGAGAAAGTTGATCAGTAGAATTATTATTTTTATTCGAACCTGAACAAGCCGAAATAATAACAATTACTGGTAAAGATATGAAGAACAGAAGTTTCATATTTCTCCGTTCAGCATCATAAGTTTCACTTTGTAGCCAGCCATAACGGTCATTGAATCAGTAATTTCTCCATCCAGAATCATTTGGTAGAATTCGTCAAAAGGCAGCTTTCTTATTTGTAAATCTTCATCAATTTCAGGCTCGGGCTCAAACTCTTCAAGATTTCTGGCAAGGTAAATTACGCCGTATTCATCCGTGGCAGAATTGCTCAGGTGTGTTACCTGAATTTCCATCCAGTCATTAGCTTTTAGGCCTACTTCTTCCAGTAATTCTCTTTTGGCAGATTCCAAAATGGAGGTTCCAATAGGTGCTCCACCTTCTGGCATTTCCCAGGTGTATTTTTTAAGAGGGTACCTGTATTGCCCAACAATCCATGTGTTGCCTTCGTCATCCAGTGGGATAATTCCGGCAGCGTAATTTTTGAAGTGAACCACACTGTAGGTTCCGTCAGTGTCTCCGGGAGTAATCACTTCGCTGTGTTCTATTTTTATCCAGGGAGATTCAAAAGGTGTAGTTGTGGTAAGTGTTTTCCACGGACCGTGTTTTTCCATATAGAAGAAATTGTTCTAATTTTGAATAAAGATATGGCTTATGCAATTCAAAGTTGGAGATAAGGTACGTTTTTTAAACGAAGTTGGAGAGGGCAAGATTGTTTCTATCGTAAACGAAGGAAGGGTAGTGGTGGAAAACGAAGACGGATTTGATGTTGAATATTTGGTGTCTGATTTGGTCCCAACAAGTTCCGGTCAGGATTATAAACTGGATGGAATTGAGTACGTGGAATCGGTAAATGAGAAAATAAATGCAGAGACTAAGGAGGAACAGTTAAGAGAATTTACCAGAAAATTTAACCATTTAGAGAAACCGGTAGACTCTGATATACACGAAATCGATTTGCATATTGAAGAGCTAATTGATTCGCATAGGGGATTGTCGAACGCTCAGATATTATCCATTCAAATGACCAACTTTACTCGTTCTTTAAATGTCGCTATGAGAGCGAAAGCCAGAAAATTAATTGTTATACATGGTGTGGGAGAAGGAGTGTTAAAGGCAGAGATTAGAAAAGAACTATTCTACCATTATCCGGAGTTATCTCATCACGATGCAGACTACCGTAAGTACGGATATGGAGCTACTGAAATACTGTTAAGAGGTAACTAGTAGTCGTTGTCTAAGGTAACATCTAATACCATCGAAGACTTGATCAATGCCATGTCTTTGGTAAAAGCTCTATCAAATTGAAGAACCATGTATGTTTGAAATGTTCCGGCGTGAATAAATTGATCCAGAACAGCATCTTCATTAGCATCAATTGTTAAAGACCAGCCGATTCCATCAGGAATGTTCATGAACTCACCAACCTTAACTGCATTGTGAGGTGCACTAGGATCTTGAGGGTCCTGTAAAATGAAGTTGGCAGCGTCTGTAATGCCATTGTCGGCAACGTATACTTCCGCACTTTGTAACATACCAAAATCACAATCCGGGATATTAACCAGTTCCATTATAATGTGCTTAGGTTTAATGTCCTTTACAAGATGAGCGTAAGGATTAGGGTTTTCTGTAGGAATAAATGCGGTATATTCAATTGGTCCAAATATTCCGAGGTCCATGCAATTGAATAAATTGGGCACTGCACTAAACTGGCTATTCGGAACAGTGAAGGTGATTATCTCTTCAATTTCGAATTGAGTTTTCTCGAAAGTTTGTTGATTAGCCTCGTAATCCTCTAATTTTTTACAAGAGCTAATAACCACAGTAAGAGCGGTTAACGCAACAATAAAATATTTCATGTGTGTAGTGTTAAGACTATAAATATAAACTACTTTTTTAATAAAAGTCTAATCATTGGTGCAAAATTGAATTATTCATAGCTTTGAGACATGGAACAAAGTACTTCGAAAATAATGATGATCCGTCCAAAGAATTTTTGCTTTAACGAAGAGGCGGCACAATCCAATTCATTTCAAAACAGGTTGAACTTATCTCACCAAGAGGTTCAGGAGAAAGTGTTATCTGAGTTTGATCAGTTTGTTCAGCAACTCACGAACTCTGGAGTAAATGTAAATGTTGTTGAAGATACGGCGCAGCCAATTAAGCCCGATGCCATATTCCCTAATAATTGGATTAGCATGAGTCATGATGGAAAAGTCACATTGTTTCCTATGTGTAATCCAAACCGAAGAATTGAAAAAAGGGGTGACATTGTCAACGAATTGAAATTGAATCATCAGGTTCAGGAGGTAATTGACCTATCACGCTGGGAAGAAAAAGGGAAGTTCCTTGAAGGTACGGGAAGTATCGTTTATGATCATGTTCATCAAAAAGCTTATGCCAGTATTTCTGAAAGAACCGATCAGGATGTGTTTGTTGAGTACTGTAAACAAACAGGGTATGAACCGGTTATTTTTGAAGCAAACGATTCTAATGGACAACCAATTTACCATACTAATGTTGTAATGGGAATCGGTACCGGGTACGTGGTTATTAATTTGGAGTGCATTCCTAAAGAATATCACCAAAAATTACAGGAAGGATTTAAAGAAGACTCCATGGAGGTAATTGCCATTTCCAATGCGCAGATGGAAAAATTTGGGGGCAATGTACTGGAAGTTAGAAATGAATCGGGAGAGCTGTTTTTAGTGGTGTCGGAAACTGCAATTAAGGTGATGAATGAAGATCAAATCCGTTCGATTAAAAAGCATGCAGATATTATCTCAGTGTCTATACCGGTTATAGAAACAATTGGAGGCGGAAGCGTTCGTTGTATGCTAGCAGAAAATTTCCTTTCATAATAGGAATCCTACCATTCAACTATTTTTTCTGGCCGTTTCCATTTTATGGGCAACCGTGTAGTTTTCAAGGTGTTCTTATCATTACAAAACTATGAGATTTGGCTATAAGTGTAAGCGTAAATATTGATAACTCAAAAATTGATGGCTATCTTGCAGTCGACAAGATGCTATCTGAAAAGGAGATCATAGAAGGCTGTAAACGTGGAAAAAGAAAGGCACAGCAGGAGCTTTACAATCGCTATTGCGGTTCGATGCTTGGAGTGGCGATGCGTTATAGCAGAAATGTCTCTGAGGCTGAAGATGCCTTACAGGAGGCCTTTATTAGGATTTATAAGTACATAAAAACTTTTGAAGGTCAACGTGAAGGTTCTTTAAGTGCATGGATTAAAACTATTGTAGTAAACACCACTTTAAGCTACAATAGAAACAATAAAAAACACCAACTGACGGAGGATGTTGATGATGTGCCAATCGGATTTGAAGATGAAGGGTATTTCTTTGACGAAGAGGAGAGAGAAACACAAGATATGCAGCAGAGAATATTAAATGCTTTGCAAAAATTACCAGCTGGATATCGAACAGTATTCAACCTTTATGTAATGGAGGGGTATACTCATAAAGAGATTGCTGAAATTTTAGAAATCTCGGAAAATACTTCAAAATCTCAATTGTCGAAGGCAAGAAGATTTTTGAAGAAGCTATTAGGAATGGAAGAAAAAGTTAAGAATTAATAATTGTTATGGATAACAAGAATTTTGACAATATTGTCAAAGAACAATTGGAAAACCTGCAGGTAGCTCCTTCGGAAGGAGTGAAGAAGGCATTGGCTGGAGCCATGTTTTACCGTAACTTGTGGTTTTTTCATAAGGTTAAGCTAATTGCTGCTGTATTAGTGGTGAGTGGTGGTACCTACCTGGGTCTTACTTATTCCGCAGAGGAAGAAGGGCAAATGACCAATACTGCCGGTACTCAGGTAAATCAAATAAATTCCCCGGAAAAGAATTTAGAAGACAATCAATTGTCTCAAAATACTACAAACAAACAGGAATTGACCAACCTGAATACAGGTCAAGCTTCATCTTTTGAAATGGGGAGTGATCAGTTAGAGAATAAAGAAGTATTGAATGCCTCTAATCAAGGAGCTAACTCATCTGCTGTAAATTCAGAGGGAGGTGTAGATTATGCATCTAATAATCAGGGTAATAATAGTTCATCTGGTACAGCAGGTACAACAAACAATAAAGGTGAAGATCAAAATGCAAATTCTTCAGGAGATGAAGATATGGCAGCTAACGCAAGTAAAGGAAATCCTTTTGCTGGTGCTCCAAGCCAGAACAAGAATGTTGCTTCTGGTGTAAACGAAGATCATTCTATTGAAAATAATTCCACTAGTTCAGATTTATTCATTGCTGAACTGAAAGACGGAGTTTATATGGAAGCTGAAGAGGTAGAAGGAACAGCAAACCTTACTCAGGTGGAAAGCCCTTCGATGCCTAATCCTGAGGATTACGTTTATGAAAAACCAACCGAAGGGTTGAGTTTTGATGTGTATTACAGTCCATACAACATGACTGATATTGATAACTCTTTGGATGCTAACTTAGAGCAGTACTGGTGGGATTTTTACAGTGAGTTTGATTATGTGCAAAGTGGAAATAACCTGGGGTTAAATGTTAACTACGACTGGAGAAACATCAGACTAGGAACTGGTATTTCTACTTCTACATTGTATGATTATAAACCAGTTTACGAGTACTTGTACGATGATTATACTTTTGCTCCACTAGGAGGGCATGTAATATCAGGTGCGATGGTTTACGGTCAGCAACACGATCAGGATACCGCTTTGATTTTTTACGTGGACCCGGCAGATCAGAAGTTGATAGACGAATTTGAGAATGATTACAATTCATTTACCTATTTAAAGGTGCCTTTAACCCTAGGGTATAAGTTGGACTTTAAATATGCTTCTTTAGAAGTAAATGGAGGAATTGAGTGGAACAGATTAATGAGAGCAAAAGGGCAAAGCGTTAAGGTTGGCCAACCTGCTGATGAATCTTTCCCAATCTACTTTTACGAGGATCGTTATATGACTAGTTTCTCTAAAAACAGAGAAGTGTTAAACAAGAATATTTTAGGTCTTACTGCAAGTGCAACATTGAGAGTTAGGCTAACTCCTAACTTCGATTTATACTCTTCTGCGAACTTTAATCAAGGAAAACAGGGAGTTTATGTAAAAGATTACTTCATGCAGAAGACTTATCGCAATTATGGCCTGAAATTTGGGTTAACTTATTACATCAGTAGAAGACTGACTGTAAATGAGTTAACACATGGTAAATTTTAATGCATATTTCTTAATTTTCTTACTTTCTTTAAGTGGTATTGTAGCTAACGCTCAGTTATCTACTAATGCCAATGTAAGTCCTTCGGATTTGGTGCAGAACAATTTGCTGGGTTCAGGAGTTACAGCATCCAACATTACTTATTCAGGAGATCCTATTGCTATAGGATCATTTAATGGAAGTGCTACCAATATTGGATTGGGGAGTGGTGTTATCATGACTACCGGTACGGTCGAAAATTCTTCCGGATTGTTTGGAGCGCAAGAGGGACCATTTGGACCTAACGATGAAGGAGGAGCGGGAGTTGACAATGGAGTAGGTGGAGATCCTCAATTGGATGCATTGAGCAATGCTACTACCATGAATGCCGCAGTGTTGGAATTCGATTTTGTAGCTACCGGAAGTGTTGTTTCCTTTAATTATGTTTTTGCTTCAGAAGAATACCTGGAATATGTGAACGCAGGATTTAATGATGCGTTTGGTTTTTTCATTACCGGACAAAATCCGGCTGGAGGAACTTATAATAGTAAAAACATAGCCATTGTTCCGGGAACAAATATTCCTGTTACGATCGATAATTTGAATGACCAAAGTTATGGTCAATACTATGTAGATAATGGAGATGGTAATAGTGCTCCACAGAATAGTGACCCTACTGTTGTTCAATACGATGGCTTTACAACCGTTTTAACAGCCTCAGCCAATGTTGTGTGTGGTAATACTTATCACATTAAATTGGCCATCGCAGATGCCGGAGATGGTAGCTTCGATTCTGGAGTGTTTTTGGAATCTCAAAGTTTTAGTAGTCCGGCAACTATGGATGTTTCTACTCAGGTAATTAGTCCTGGTAATCTGGGACCTAATCAGATTTTAGAAGGATGTGGAAATGCTAACATCACTTTTACCAGAAGTGATTCTTTAAGTCACCAACAAACCTTCGCATTGAGTTATGCGGGAGTTGCGGTAAATGGAACTGATTATAGTGCTTTACCTTCAACAGTAACATTTGCTCCCGGACAATCTACGGCAACTGTGTCTGTACAACCAATATTCGACAATCATGTGGAAGGTAATGAACCTCTTTCGGTAACCATTACTTATTCAGGGAACTGCGGGCAGAATCAAACGGAGACAGTTGATTTAGAAATTGTAGACCAACTTGAATTACAAGTTAATTTGCCTTCAGATACAACACTAGTTTGCCCTGGAAATGGAGCTTCGATTGGAGTGCAAGCTACAGGGGGAGTTGCTCCATATTCTTACACCTGGAGCAATGGAGCTACAGGAAGCACCATTACGGTTAATCCTAATGAGACTACTTCGTATACTGTGACTATTACCGATGCATGTGGAAATCAAACTGGGCAGGGAACCATTGTGGTTACCATTCCGGTGTACGACCAGCTAACCATGACTTTAGGTAACGATACAGCGGTATCTTGCCCAAATACTCCAGTTCAGTTAGGAGCTAATGTATCGGGGGGAGCAGGAGGATATCAATACATTTGGAGTACAGGAAGTAATGCAACTGAGATTAATGTGCAATCCATGTTTACACAAACATATACGCTTACTGTAATTGATCAGTGCGGCAACTCTGTAACCGACGATATTAAGGTTGAGGTATTGTTGTCTCCTTTAACTACAGAACCTTATGGGGGAATTACTATTTGTCCTGGAGAAACCATCAATATTGGAGTGAATGCTGAAGGAGGAGCCGGTAATTATACTTATCAGTGGAGTACAATGGACATTACTCAAGATATTTTAGTATCTCCATCAGCAACAACTACATATTATGTAGAGGTGATGGATGATTGTGGAACTTATGTGGTAACCGATAGTGTTACTGTAACCATCTCCAGACCTACAGCGGCATTTGAGTATTCGCCAATGGATGTTGTGGTGGATGAAGGAGTTCATTTTCAAAACACTTCTGTAGGTGCTGTTTCTTACCATTGGGTATTTGGTAATGGTACAACTTCTTCTCAGGAGAATCCAGTAACAATTTATACTGAAGAAGGTGAGCATACTGCTATGCTTATTGCTTACAATCAACGTGGATGTGCAGATACTACTTATCATACCTTTACGGTGCAACCAAAATTGGTATTTTATGTGCCAAATGCATTTACACCGGATGGAGATGGTTTAAATGATGTGTTTATTGGTCAGGGAGTTGGAGTTAAGATTTATCAACTGAGAATATTTGACCGCTGGGGGCATGTGATTTTTGAATCTACTGACGAAAGAGCTGCCTGGGATGGGACCAAAGAAGGGACTCCATTGCCGCCAGATGTATATGTGTGGCAATATCAACTTCGAGGTTATGATCGAGAGATTTTCCATCGTACAGGAAGTGTTACGCTGATTCGCTAGCTGTTAAATAATGTTATACCTATAACTTTTATCGGATCTTCTCGTTTCTTTAATCTATGAGCACGAAATACCTATTTATCTTATTGTCTTTTTCGTTTTCAGCTGTTACAGTTTCTGCGCAGAAACAAAAGAAAACAGCTGAGAATTCTATTAGTGAATATTATAAAAAGCATAAGGGAGATGATCAGAAGAGTGTTTCCAAAGGAGCTGTTTCAAATGGTAGTTTAGAACACGCCAAACTAATTCCTTTTGAAGGGGATAATTACATCTATTTTGATACTACAAGTTATCTAAATGGTAGAGCTTTCTTGAACGATGCAGTTCTTAAGATTACCTTGAACACTTATGATAGAATGAAACAAATTGTGCCTGATCGAAAATTCCAAATTATGGAGTGTTCTAATAAGACCGGAGGAGAGCTTTGGCCTCATAGAACTCACCAAAATGGTACGAGCATAGATTTTATGATGCCTTTAAAAAAGAATGGTAAACCCTATTATGATCTTGATAGCAAAGGATCAGGACATTACTGGTTAAGCTTTGATAATTCTGGTAAGTATTCGGAAGATGAATCTGTGGAGATTGATTTCGAGTTAGTTGCTGCGCACATTCTTCAATTGCATGAAGAATCCTCTAAGCACGGATGGAAGGTGAAGAAAGTTATCATCAAAACAGAACTCAAGGATGAACTTTTCAGCACACCGAGTGGTAAGAAGTTAAAAAACAGTGGGGTGTATATTGTCCAAAAACTAACACCTATGATCAACGCATTACACGATGATCATTATCACATAGACTTTGCTAAAAAATAGATTACTCTATTGGAAGACCTAGCTTCGAGATATCAATTTTAAAGATATCAGCACCTCCCTTAGATTCAACATCGTAAAAAGCACCGATATATGCGGTTTTACCATCGGCAGAAATGGAAATGGTTTTTTCTTCTTTAACTGTATTAATTGGGTATCCCATGTTTACTGGTTTGCCCCAGGCAGTTCCGTTCTTTACACTGTAGTATACATCATAGCTTCCCATACTTTCCTCATACCCGTTAGAAGTAAAGAATAAGATCTTTCCATTCGGGTGAATAAACACACACTTTTCATCAGATACAGTGTTAATGGTAGAACCAATTGTCATTGGTTCACTCCAGGTACGACCTTTTTTCTCAATGTAGTAAATATCAGCTTGCCCTTCTCCTCCTGGTCTTTCTGATACAAAGAAGATTTGATTACCATCTGCAGTCATGCTTGCAGAACTTTCAAAGTAAGTAGAGTTAATTTTCTTGCTTAGTTTTTTGTCTTTATACATGATTGGTTTTGGAGTACCCCACTTACCTGATTTACTTCTTTTAGAAATGTAGATGTCCCCACTTCTGGTAACACCAAAAATGTTACGGTAAATGATTAACTCTCCGGTAGGCATGAACCCTAAACTTCCATCGTGGTATTCAGTGTTTACTTTACCAGTAATGTTTTGAGCTTCTCCCCAGTCGTTCTCGTCTTCGTTCCATTCTGAGATGTACACATCAGAGTAGTACTGATGATCGAAGTTGATGTCAACCGCACCACCTTTAGTATCTGCTCTTCTTGAAGTGAAAACCATCATCTTACCATCAGGAGAAATGGATGGAGCATATTCCGGTGCAGCAGTATTGATGTTTTTTCCCATGTTGGTAATGGTAACATCAACAGGGCTTTGTGCCATTTTTTTAGAGTAGTGGCATTGATTAATTAATAAGTCAACATCGTAATCTGCCATTTTTTTCTCGTTAATTCCAGAAGCTTTAAATGCTTCGTAATGCTTAATAGCATTGTCAATTTCATTCATTCTGAAATATATGTTCCCCAATAAGTAAAGAACATCTTTGTCTACTTCCGGATCGGCTTTATAAGCCATTTCAGCATGTTTCTTGGAAATCTTATACTTTCCTAAAGAATACTGACATTCTGCAATTCCGTAATGGGCTTTGGTGTTTCCCTCGTCCAAATCCAATACCTCACGGTAGATGTTCAAAGCTCCACGATAATTGTGTTCGTAGAACTTGTGTTTTCCTTCCGATAACTTATACTGAATTTTTGTTTTGTCTATAATGTTTTTTGACGTGTCAGGAACCATGGTGGTGTTGGCAGCGCTTACTACAGATACTAACATAGTTAAAGCCAATATGGAATAGAGTTTTTTCATTACGGTCTTTTATTTCAGTTTTCCTTGCTATAACAAATATAGCGATTAAAATTCTATATTGATTAATTCGTTATTTCCGAATCGGTTACCTCTTTCGATTCGGATTTTATTGCGTGTGGGTTTGTGTTTAAGTCAACCAGTTCGTGCATTCCAAGAGTAGCTGCTACCATAGTCCATATAGGAATGATGGCCATGATGATGGAAGAAGCAACGATTACTACCAGGAATAAGGTGTCAGAAACACCATCACTGTCTTTTAAGCTGTTAAGGTAGGTGTTGGTATAGTGGAATAAAACCGTAAACACAGTTCCTAATACTATCGCAAAACCTCTGTGCTGCCTAACAAACTTTACACTTTCTGTAATGTTCATTCTTCTTCGCTCACTCATGTAATCGATGAACCCAAAACCATAATAGTAAAATGCTACAATCATAATGACAGAGGTGCTTACAACACCGAGATCAATGCCAATTATTTTACCCACGATCCATAGCGATAATGCAATCAGTGCACCAATTCCCAGTTCCCAAATCATATTACGAATGGAAAGGTTGATGGTTCTCTTAATATCTTTAATAAGTTGTTTCAAGTTAAACTTATACGTATTTCCGGTAATGATTCTTTCTACCCTTTCCGATACAACCGATAATACAGGCGACATCAAAATCAATAGGATGTACCTCATAAAGTTGAAGATCATGTAAGAGAGAACATAGAATATCCCCCAAACAAACAGCCCCCAAACGGTGGCAAAAAAGCCAGCATCGTCGTCCTGATTTCTAGAAGCTTGATCTTTTAATGATTCAAACGTAAACCCTAGGTAATAAATCCCCAGGAAAATCAGAATTGGAAAAATAAAGTAGAACCAAAGTTTGTGTTTGCCAATAAACTTAACTGCATCCACATAACTTTGAACTCCAAGCTTTAAATCTTTAACTAATGCCATTAACTATTAATTTGGTTGAGTTGTTACTCAAATTCCATAAAATACATCGCTGAAAATACGAATTCTTTACTTTTTACCATGAGGAATTCGTACTTTTGCGGTTTAAAATTTTTAACAACTAAAAGAAACAAAAATGGGGTTGTCAACCTTAAACGCAATTAGCCCAATAGACGGGAGATACAGAAGAGTTACAGATCGCTTGGGAGAGTATTTTTCCGAATCGGCGTTGATTAAATATAGAGTTTTAGTGGAGGTAGAATATTTTATTGCATTGTGCGAGCTTCCATTGCCACAGTTAGCGGATTTTGATTCGTCATTATTCCCTCAGTTAAGAGCACTTTACCAAAACTTTACAGACGAAGATGCTCTTCGAATTAAAGAAATTGAAAAAGTAACTAACCACGATGTAAAAGCGGTAGAGTACTTCATTAAAGAAAAATTAGATGCTTTTAATATTGGAGATAGCAAAGAGTTTATTCATTTCGGGTTAACTTCTCAGGACATCAATAATACATCGGTTCCAAGATCTATTAAAGATGCATTGGAAGAAGTGTATTACCCAGCTATCGAAGAGATCATTGCATTGTTAGAGAACTTATCTAACGATTGGAAAGAAATCTCAATGTTGGCAAGAACTCATGGTCAGCCTGCATCTCCAACCAGATTGGGTAAAGAGGTTAAGGTATTTGTTGAGAGATTGAACATTCAGTTGGCTCAATTAAAGTCCATTCCATTTTCGTCAAAATTTGGAGGAGCAACAGGTAATTTTAATGCTCATCATGTAGCTTATCCTGAAATCAATTGGGTAGATTTTGCTAACAATTTCCTTTCTGATAAATTGTTAATTACAAGGTCGCAAACTACAACCCAGATTGAGCACTACGATAATCTGGCAGCATTATTTGATGCCATGAAGAGAATTAATAACATCCTATTGGATTTGGACCGCGATATGTGGACCTACATTTCGATGGACTATTTCAAGCAAAAAATTAAAGCTGGCGAAGTTGGATCTTCAGCAATGCCGCATAAGGTAAATCCGATTGATTTTGAAAACTCGGAAGGGAACATTGGTATTGCTAATGCTTTATTTGAGCATTTAGCAGCTAAATTACCTGTGTCCAGACTTCAAAGAGACTTAACAGATAGTACAGTGCTTAGAAACGTGGGTGTACCTATTGCACACAGTGTGCTGGCATTTGCTTCTTTAAAGAAAGGACTGAATAAGTTGTTGTTAAATGAAGATGCCATTGCAGCGGATCTTGAGAACAATTGGGCAGTTGTTGCAGAGGCGATTCAAACAGTACTAAGAAGAGAAGCTTATCCTAATCCTTACGAAGCTTTAAAAGCATTAACCAGAACCAATGAGGGGATTAATGCAACTACTATTGCAGAGTTTGTAGAAGGGTTAGATGTAAACGATGATATTAAAGAGGAGTTAAAGCAAATTAGTCCAAGTAATTATACTGGAGTTAACTTGGTTTAAGACAATTCTAATTAAATAAATTGATGCCTTGTTGATTGATTTCAGCAAGGCATTTTTTGTTGTCATATTTTTCATCAATATGCTACCTTTCAATTCAAATATTTATATTAGTGTTTGATGACAGAGAAGAAAAAAAAGAATCGACTGGAACGGTATGTTTATAAGCGACTTACCAAAAAAGGTTCATACTCTTCCGACGATCGTCATCATATCTTAAATGAGCAAGAGCAAGCAGAGTTAAAAAGAATTCGCAATCAAACTTTCTGGAAAGCCGGACTTACCGGAGCTATTGCCATATTGGTGCTTTATCTACCGAAATATGCATGGCCGGAATGGTTTGTTGATACCCATGTTTGGGTACCTTATTTGGACGAGTATTATGATGTGCCCATAATCTTTTTGGTGTATAGCTTGGTACTTGTAATTATTGAGATTGCCATTCTTACTTCTTTTAATATTTCGGCAGTTCAGAGAATAGCACAAACTTGTGGTTATCCCGACCCTAAAGAGCCTCATTATGAATCAGATGTTAATGCATTAATTGCGGTTGGGTTGGAGCGTAAGCAGAAAAGCCAGACTGCATTAGGGATCAACCCATTTGTTGGGTTAACCAAATTACAACTTCTTGCCTTTACTCTTTTTAATTTAATGAAGGCAGCTTTAACCAATATGCTGTTTAAGTTGATAGTGAGAAGGTTCCTGGGGAGGTATGCATTGAGAATATTGGTGGATCTTGCGGGAGTTCCGGTTTATGCGTTTTGGAATGCCTGGGCGGCAAACCGGGTGATGAACGAAACCAGAGTAAGGGTAATGGCGGCTCCAATAATAAAAGAGCTTGCCAGAGAGTTAGTGAGAGAACAAAAAGATAACCCAGAGTTCATTAAGGAGCTGTACTATATATTGGATTACATCGCTATTGTTAAGCGAACCTTCCATTACAATCACTACCTGTTGTCGGTTACTATGTTAAAGGAGTTTGGACAAAACATTGACCCTGAACACCAATACGATCCGCAGTTTTTGAAGAGGATTGAAGAGAGCTCTGATCTTACAAAATCTGGTTTTTCAAAACTGATGCTTTTTGGAATGATCATCGATGGTTCTCTTTCTAAAAAAGAAGAATACCTTATTTATAAAATGAAGAAGGGCAATTACTTTGATTTTACAAGAGAGCAAGCTAAAAAATGGACCAAAGATTATTTTGAAGGAAGAGGTCTGGAAGAATTGGTGTATTATTCAGATAAGCACTAGCACATCATACAATATTTAGCATCAGGACTGTGAGTAAATGGTAGGCTGCTATCGTACATTTCTTGAATAACCTCAATCAATTTAAGCTCAAATTCCGCTAAATGCATTTCGTTTAATTCTACTGATTTTCGGTTTTCTTTTAACTCATATTTAATAAATCCTGCCTTGAGGTTTCTCATGGAAATAATACCTGAATCAACCATTACATCCGGGTGATTTCTAAAATACAGGTAGGTATAGAAAAGCAACTGACAGGCTTTAGCTTTGTCGAATACTTTAGAAATGGAAGAGGTATTTACCTGATCAGGTTTAACAAAACCGGATTTATAATCGATAATTCTGATTTTTCCATTCTGTTTATCAATTCTATCCGCTTTCCCTTTTAATATGGCTTGCTTTACCCCATCTTCGGTTTCTATTTCCAAGGAGGTTTTTAACTCCATTTCGAGCCCAAGAATTTCTATTGGTCCATTAGCTTTAATGGATTTTTTTTCTCTGGTAAGGAACTCTTTAATGGATTTCAATGCCATTTTATACTGAAGTAAGTTCTTACCGTATCTATAGTTCTTCGAAGGGAAATGTTCGTTGTATTGCTTTTCTGTTAAAGCCTCATAATCCTTCATCATTAGGTCCACCTTACTTTCTGTAATAATAGGTAGGTGAGCCTCATACAGGTCTTCCAATACTTTGTGTACGATATCCCCCAGAGTACTGGCTTCAATGTTTTCTTCTAGGGCTTCTTTTTCACTAATTCTAAGTAAGTACTTGTAGTAAAAATCTTGTGGACAAGCCAAATAGCCGTTTAGTGCAGATGGGGAAATCCCTTTTTCAATAAACTGATCAATTTTTAATAGGGTAGAGGGTTCTTTTTCTACTTGTCCACTCCTGTTCTCATTGCTCCAGGCAAATGAGTGTTCGATGGTTTTTACTTCTTGAGGTAACTCATTGCTTACCTGAATAAGGTACCTGCTTATTTCGTTGCTATCTAATTCGTTGGGTAAACCGTTATTGTACACTAAATGAATGTTTTTAGAACGGTGAAACAAACGATAAAAGTAATAGGAGAAAATAGCTTCTCTATCGTGTTTAGTAGGAAGACCCAGATAAACCTTTAAATCGTGTGGGATGAAAGAATTTTGGGCATGCACTCCAGGTAAGAATTTTTCATTGCACGATAAAAGAATTACATTTTCAAAATCGATGGCACGACTTTCCAATAGTCCCATCATTTGTAACCCTTCCAACGGTTCTCCATAAAAGGAAAGTTTCTCGTCTTTTCCTACAATTCCAAATAGTTTTCTGGTTCCTTCAATGGTTTCCAGGTAACCGTATTGTTGGTTAAGGATTTCAATTTTGTTCAGGGTAGAAATAATCTTGTAAAGAGCTTCCACTTCTATGGTGGAGTATTCACTTTCCAGTAGGGTAAGCCTAACTTTGTTTAGAAAGTCTGAAATACTCTGGATCAAAGCCTTTATAGTTTCGCTACCATTAAAGAATAGTATGTCAAACAGTTCTCCCTGATCATTTGATACTTCAGCCAAATTTTGCCTGGTAATAAAGGAGTAGTTAAATCGAGTGAAATGACTTACTATTTTTTCGCTATCGATGGATTTGGTTTCCAGGTACTGATAAACTAGTGGGTGTTCCAGGAACTTAAACAGGTCTTTATAATAGATGGTGTTTTTTCTGGAGGATTGAAATCTTTTACTGTTTATTTTAATTTCAAAAAGGGTATCCAATAATTCCATGGAAAGGGTGTTTCGCAACGAATACCCCATGGTAATGTTTAATCGATCGATGGATTCCGGTAGTGCATTCAACATGGGTTGAAGCAACTGTTCATCTGCCAGAAGTAAAGCACTTTTATGGTGAGAAAAATCTGGCTTTTGCCCAAGGATTTTTGCTGCAGTTACCACTTGGTTGAGGTTGGTGCTGGCAGGATGAATAAAGATGTTTTTATCTTCCTGAATCAAGTTGTTGGGTACTTTTTCGAAAGCTTCCGAATTCCAATTTTTGTATCCTCTAATGAAATTACCGGCTTCTTGTAGACGGTCATTCATGTAATACTGGTCAATATCCCAGAAAACTTGAGCTTTTCCCAAACTGTTTAAGTAAGAAAAGATGGTTTGTTCACTTTTCGATAGAGCATTGAACCCGATAAAATAGATTTGCTTGTGGCTTATTTTACCCAGGTACTTCTCTGGGGAAGAGGCAATATCCTTGTAAATTTTACCATGGGTACAGAATCCTTTTTGCGATAAGTGTCGGTAAAAGAGAACGTATAATTCTCCCAGCTTTTCCCAAAACTCTAAGAATTTCTTTTGTCCTTCGCTTAATTCTTCTGCATTAAAACTCCACGACTCAATTTCTTTAATATCTTTTAAGTTTTTGAATACATCTTTTTGAGATAGGAGGTAACGATCTATTTCGTTAAAATCGTTTAATATTTGACTGGACCAGGAATGGAATGAATCAAAATTCCCGGCATTTTCGAACAGGGTTTTATAGCAGGTATACAGCTCGAAGTGAACTGAGATAGAGTCGATGGGTTCCTGTTCGTGGAGCCCGGATAAAAAATCATCAAGAGTAATTATTTCGGGTGCCCAGATATGCTGATCTATTCTTTGAGCAATTTCTGTTTTTAAGTGAAGGCCGGACCTTCTAGAAGGCATTACTAGTGCAATGTCTTGCAATTCCTCCGGTTGGTAGGAATTAAAAAGATGATCTACTATTTCTGAAAGGAAAGATTTCATTGAAGAATCATTCTTTCAGTTTAAACCCGGATTTAATGAATTGAATAAACTCTTTGAAGCTTTCTTTTTTGGTAAAAACGTCCTTAATAATTCTTCCTTTGGTAACATCAGGATCAATTTCGTTTAAAGGTTCCTGGCCCGTGGATTCTTGTTTAGGGGGATTGGTAGTTGGTGGAGTAGAAGGTTTTTTCTTTTCGGGAATCCCTTCTAGTTTATCTGCTTTATTAAAGTTCTTTTCAGCTTGTTGTTGCCAACCTAACTTTTCCATGAGTAATCCCATGTTGTTATAGGCCAGGGAGTCGTCCGGTTCCAGTTCAATGCATTTTTCGTAATCTTCAATGGCCTCTTTTACCATGCCCATGTTGGCTTTAATGTAGGCCCTACTGGAGTATCGATAACCATAATCTGGCTGATATTCTACTGCTTTGTCCATATCCTTTAGAGAGTCTTCCAGTCTGTTGAGGTGGAAAAGAACAACTCCTCTTTCCGAATACAAGTCGGCAGCAGGAAGCACTTCGATGGCTTTAGTATATAGCTCGTAGGCCTTCTGGAAATTACCTTCTTTTTGGGCAGCGTCAGCTTGATCTATTATGTCTTGAATGGTCATTAATTTTGGCTCATTTCTATTGTGATCCAGGGAATTTCCTTTAGATGATCACCTTCATTAATTATGCGATACAAAGTTATTGATTTTACCTCTTTCTTAAAGTTAAAGGTAGAAGGATTGTAAAATATATCTTCTGAGAAACGTAGGGAAGGGTATTCCAAATAATTAATGGTTCCTATATGATCTTTAAATTCCTTTGGTTTTAGTTTTTTTCCTGTTCTGCAATTAATGGCAGTAGCTTTCTTTAGGCGTACGTTTTCTAATAGGCCATTAATCAATTGTTCTCTTTCGTGAGGGTAAATTTTGTGGCTATAATTATCATAATTTCGGAAGGAGTTTTCCGTTGGTTCAAAGAAGTAATATTGGTATTTGCTTTCTTTAACAAGTGGAGTCCACTCATTAACCGAAGTTTTCTTTGCATGCATCAATGGCTTTAGTCCTATAATGGTTCCGGCATCGTCCTGTCGGTGTAAAATCTCCACACCCTGATAAACAATTTCTTTATGGAACTTATTTTCGGAGAAGTTGTATTGCCAGTTTTCTACGAAATTTAATGTAGCAATATCCTTGTTCGTATACGGTTCGGTGAAGTACTCTATTATTATATCCCCGGTAACTTCATCGTACATTTCCTCTCCATTTTTATCATACTTGGGCATATCGTAAGAGTATCCATTTAAAGAATCTCTGTGGGAGAGAGGGGCTTTGCGGAATGTATTAGAAAACCATTCCCAATTATAAAATAACTCATTAGTAGAAGAACTTTCAAAGTACTTATTCTTAACCGTACTGGAAAGGGTAGTATCTATATTTAGTTTGCTGTGCCATTTAGGATAGATTCTTAACTCATCAATTAACGAGTCGGACATTTCCGGGAAAAAATGCCTGATGTGGTTAACATGATTAACTTTTGTATCTCCAATGTTAGAGGAGATGTCTTTTCGTTTAATCAGGAACATTGGTTCTGTTTTTAACCGGAAGAAAGGAAGGTCTTCTTCTTTCGACTCATAAGTTTTATGTGGAATAACTCCCTTAATGTCTTTTTTTATGGATAGTGAAGTTGTGTCAAAAAACCAGTCTTCGATAAATTCAAGGCGATCTATATCCTGATAATTAACCGGTATGGTATCTAGAAACATTTTGACCTCGCCCGTCATGGGGTCGTAAATTACATCACCATAATCATCGTACACCTCAAACTCATCAAAGAAGTTCATTTGGTGTATAACCTGATCTTTAGTAAGCTTTAGATAGGGAGGGAATGGAGAGAATAAATCTGTTTTAGTATTTAATAAACTCTCCGCAATGGTTTGTTTTAATGGTTTGGATAGTTCATTGGTCCACCAGTTCAATTCATTTTTATTCTTGTCCTTGTAAATATCAGTGATGGAATGAATGTTTTCAACCAAGAGGTTGGGGTTGGTAGTGGGTTGATTGTAAATAAAAAACAATGGTTTTACTCCATCAATGTTTCCGGTTTCCGGATTGAGTCGATTTACATTAACAGAATACCCAATGGTTTCTTTGGATAATGAGCCGTTAGTAAAGATCCAGTTTTCGTAAAAAGTTAAAGAGGTATATTCAAACGTAATGTAAGGATCAATGTATTTTTCGTACATCAGACCACCTGTTTCTTCGTTGTAAACCTGTTCGTAGGTTTCATCGTCATAAACAGGGTATTCTTCTACCAGGTAAAGGAGGCTTACCAATTCTTGATCGGGTAATTGATCAATGTTTTCTTCACTGAAGTATTCTTTGGGGATGGGAGTTTTAAAATGGTCCTCAGGGTGAAGTTTTCCTGAGTTTTGATCTGCGATATAAGCCTGAACATTTCCATTTTTTAACTGTCGAAGAATAGTTTCTATCAAGTTGTGGTGCACAGAGAATGGGATGGAGTATCTTTTTAGTGAATCTGTGTATAGATTAAGAACTTCATTTGGTTTGTCGTACTTGTTTAATTGAAATTCAAAATGCCCGTTGGGGTGTACAACGTTGGTGTACATGACCAATTGTTTTTCCTGTGCATGAGTAATTAACGTTGCTATAATGAAGGAAAGTGTTAGGATATATTTCATAAAATGGGGAAATTTACATCGTGGAGTTTCCTCAGTATCGAAAATACAAAAAGATCAAGACCTATTTTAGGATCAACTCTGAAAAGAGTTTTGACGAGCTAACACTAATGGGACAGAAGTATTTATTGCATTCAGTAGAGGCAATACAATACCCGGAAATGATAAGGGTGCAGGATATGCTTAAGAATGAAAATGAAATGTGGGAAATTATCTCAGCGAAGGAATTTGAAGAGCAATATACTTATGCTCTGGATAATTTAGAAAAAGTAGGAGGCTAATTAATCCAGAACGTCCCAGGTGTGATCTGCCAGTAATCTAACCGTAGCAACAAAGGTGTAAGGGCATCCTTTTCTTCCCCAGGCATTAGGAGCAATTAGCGATAGTAGGTGTTTCTCATCTTTCTTTTGATAGAGGTGGTATACATGATTAATTAATGGTTCAAACCTCATTTCAGCTCCATAGATTCGCTCTGAAACATCAACTCTTTGTTGGATTTTATTGGCTTGTTGTGCCAGTAAACGCATTTGCTCCTTAATCTGCTCTAACTGAATGTCAGTTTGGTGTTCCATAGCAGATAAGGCTTTGCTTTTCATTTTACCCTGATTAGTAGGGGTAACAGGTAAGCTACCTCTGTGATGACCGTATGAAAGGGAGTGCGGATTGTCCGTTATATGGTCGTCATCAATGGGGTTAATGAAATCCTTGTCCTTTTTGCTGTCATCACTCATATTGCAAAAATAGGAAGATTCCGTCTAATTATTTGTCCGATGTAAGGATCAAATTGAAATAGTCGTGAATTCTGGATGCGTTATTACCTGCAAAATCCTCAAACTGATTGTAGATAGAAATATGATACATAGAAACTAAAGCGTAACAGTCTAAGTATCCTGAGTTCATTGCTTTTCTAGCAAATTCGAATTGCTTATCCTCAGTGTTCTTTAACATGTATTCCCAGCAATAAGTCTCCAGGTACTTTTGCTTGGTTAGATCATTTTGTTTGATGATGATACCATTTTTGTCACAAAACGGCTCAATTTTGGATTTAGCTTCTCGATAATAATTCCAAGGAGTTGCCTCAATAGATGGTTGTTCTTTGTCCACTGCATTTAAGGTGAAATCTCTTGCAATCCAACCTTGTTCAAATTCTTTTCCAAGCTTATTGCAAATTTCGTCCATTCTTCTAAACATATCTCCATCTGGGTAGGCTATAATACCATCAATACAGGCGGTATATGCTTTTTTCGTTTCACCAATGTCTAACAACGCATCCGTAACATATTTTCTTGGTTCTAGTAATGATGGTTGTTTTTCTACTGCTTTTTTAAAGTAGGTAAGTGCCTTTTCTGGTCTTCCATCAGCCCAGTGGCAGTCACCAAGGTAAAGTGCAGCCTTGTAATACTCCGGTTCAACCTCAAGGGCTTTTCCGTAGTATTCTATTGCTTTAGAATAGTTCTTTTTCTGGAATTCACCTTCTGCCTGGTGGAAGTATCCTTTAGCCTCTTCTGATACTGCTGTGTCAACAGGGATGTCAACCAAAAAGTTTCTTAAGTAAATGTTAGCCATTTGAGCATTGTTGATTAGTCTGGAGTTTCTGGCACATTGCTCTAAAAATGAGTCCAGACTAAACATACCACTCGAAGAAATGGTTACCTGCATTGGGTTTCCGTCGTCATCCTTCATTTCAATATCTCCCAGAAGTTTAGCAAGTGAGTTCAGGGAAGACCTTTCCTTCATGTACCCTCTGAAGTAGTACTCAATGTTTAGCTCCCAAAGCTTATCGTTGTACTTGTATTTTTCAAGAACAGGAGAAAGCTTATCAATGGCTTTGTCGTACTTTTGATCTTCGTAAAACTTGATGGACTTTTCTATTGCTTTAGCTTCTTTTTTAGAAAGCTGTCCAAATCCGGCCAATACAGGAACAACCAGAAGTAAGGATAGGATTATTTTTTTCATGAACGTGGCTTTAATCAGATTAAAGATAAGAGTTCATGCGACTTACGGTGCCTGATATGCTGGATTATTGATGAAACTACTATCGGTAAGGGTGAGTAGAAAAGCTTTTAGGTCAAGCATTTCCTGTGGAGATAATTGTGCTCCACCAGAGCTTACATTTTTCATTAAAGGGTCAATAGTAGGTGAGTTTTGTAAACCAATGCTGTAGTGAAGAATTACTTCTTCCAGTGTAGCAAACCTACCATCGTGCATGTATGGTGCAGTAAATACAAGATTTCTCAATGAAGGTGTTTTGAATTTTCCATTATCATTTGGGTCACCCGTTACGTCTCCCAATCCGTTGTCTGTAAAAGTAGCATCCAGTCCGTTGTTATGGAATGCATTGTCTGTCCAAAGTGGATTGGTAGGGTCTCCATGACAGTGAAAACAATCTCCTCCATTTTCGTCCATAAAAATGTCGTATCCACTAAGTTCTGAGGCGGTTAAGGTCTCCTGATTCAATACAAAGCGATCAAATCTGGAGTTTCCTGAAATCAACGTTCTTTCAAATTGAGCGATGGCTTTTACCACCAAGTTGGAGTCTATGGTAGAAGTCCCAAAAGCTTGTTGAAACAATGGAGGATAATCTGTCGTAGCTTGAAGTTTGGCTACGGCATTTGGCCATGTTTCATGCATTTCAATTGGGTTTACTACCGGTCCAAAAGCTTGTGCTTCTGCTCCTACAGAACGACCATCCCAAAAGTATTTGTCGTTGTAGTTCCAGGCAATGTTAAATATAGGCATGGAATTTCTGTCACCCATTAGTCCATCAATTCCCGTACTAAATTGTTCTTCATTATCAGTAAAGGCATTGGCGGGGTTATGACAATCAGCACATGCCTGTGATCCGTCTCCAGAAAGCATTGGCTCATAAAACAATTTTCTACCTAAGTAAATTCCCTCTTCGGTTAAGGGATTGTCTTGAGGGGTTACCGGTCCTGGCAAATACAAGTCGAAAATCTCCGGAACATCTAATTCAGCGCCTGTCATTCCATCTGGTGGATATTCGCAAGAGCCATCGTCTCTTTGTGCAAATTCATTATAGTTTAATGCCGCTGGATCAGTACACCCTTTTTCTCTTCTACAAGAGGAAACACCTACAGTGGTGATGATCAGAATAAGTATAAGTAGTTGCCGTTTCATGGTAAGTTAAAGTTGGGGGAGAGTATTTCTCTCCCCCTGAATATATCAAATTATTGTGTAATAGTACCTAATTCAAATACGTCTGGCCCATTTTGGTGCATCATAATTTGTGCAGTGTAGTTAGGCATTAGCATAGAAAAGTAAGTGTTTAGGTCCCAGGTGATAGGGTTTTTAAACCATTCGGCCATGTTCATTTTAATTTCGATGTTGGCATCTCCAGATAAAGTGAAACCAGAGTTTGGTAACATGCTTAAGAAATGGTTGTTATGGAAAATGGTATCTGTTGGAGTTATTTCTCTTGCAGTTCCCATGTGGTACTGATAGCTAACAGTATCTGTGCTAGAGTCGATGTATCTTCCTTCCATTTTTAAGTAATGGTATCCTCCACCAATCATGGCAGGCCAGCTCCAGCTAGCAGCATTTAAATCAGGATATGCCCCAGAAATGTTGTCTGCTTCGTTAAATCCAAAAGTTAATCCAATTCCGGTATATGTTCCTTCGTCTAGTGTAAATCCAGGATTGTAGCTCATGGAACCACTGTTGGTTAAATCTACAAAGTTATATCCGTCAATAACCACGCTATCCCCATTGGATTTGTAGAAAGTAATGTCGGAAACAAGGTATTGCATGTGAGTGAAGCTCATTACTTCTCCATTTGCATTGGTGTGGTTTAATTGATTAAAATCCGAGTTCTCAATGGAAGTCCCATCAAAATTGTGAGAAAAAGTGAAAGTGACTTGATGTCCGGGCGTTGCGGTATCATATTCACAGGATCCATCATCCTTTTTGGCGTTGGAATCGTAGTTAGATGCAATAGGGTCGGTACACCCTTTTTTCTTACAAGCTGAAGCTCCAAATGCCACAATTGTACCTGCTAATGCGTATGATAAAAATTTATTCGTTTTCATAGTTAAAAGTTATAATTAACACCGGCAAAAAATCGGTGTTTTGAGTTTAACTGACTGGTTCCATTTAATTGGTTGGAAGTAGCCAGTTGTAACTGAGTTGTTAAAGCAATAGTATTAGTGTATAATTTAAGACCCGAATTTACAAAATAGGTTGCACCACCAGTGTCATAATGAAGTTCTGTTGTTTCATCATAAGCAGAATATTCAGCGTATATACCGGTGTATGCCATTAGTTGTACCTTTTTTATTGGGATGAATTGAAAAACATCCGCATTAATATTAAGGGCATTTCCATACTTGTATTGCTCTTTGTTAAACGTGTTTAATTTGTAATTAGTATTAAGGTTTATTCCGGTGCTTTTATATCTTGCTAAATAGGTGAAAGATAGTAGAGCATCTGTACTCCCCGTTCCCGGTTGCATGTCTATATCTGCCATTGTTCCATGATACGTTTTGTAAATGCTTCCCAGCGGAAGTTTAACCCCGGCTCCCAAAGTAATTCTTTGCGAGAAGTTCATGGTATCGGAAATACATTTAGTGTTGTACAGCTGATACCTTTGAAATATAATAGGGTCTCCTATTCCACTTACATTCATATCTGTATCATCATCTATTAGGCGATAATTATTGGAAATAGGAACAATGATCTGTGTGTTCCATTTCTCTTTGATATAAAAACTAC
Organism: Parvicellaceae bacterium; assembly: GCA_965230225.1. GTDB lineage: Bacteria > Bacteroidota > Bacteroidia > Flavobacteriales_D > Parvicellaceae > CALSMU01. Next base: position 968,866 of record CBDDKM010000010.1, on the reverse strand, counting down.
CTCTTAATTCTAATGTGTTGTACTGTTCTGTAACTGCCTTGTTCCAATACTTGAAATTGTTGTGACTTGCATGTTTTTCAATTATCCTCCCAACAATGTTGTATTCACCAAACATGGTTCGGGTGCGCATATATACTCCAAACGAATTTTTGTAGTCGTTTGGCGATAGGTTCATGAAAATGTTGCAATGATCGCAAGCGAAAACGACGGTATTGAATAGCAGGGCAATTAAAACGAGAATTGATTTCATTCTAATTGTTGTTATTTACCAGTTTGCACTCAAAAGTGCTTTTTTCCTCCGATTAAGAAATAGATTCCGGAGGGTGGAAAATAACTTCGGGGATAAGAAGCCCCTTTAATGATCTATATCCGGATTGATCAATCTGTTTTTCGGTGTTGTCTGGAGAGAGTTCAACAAAAGATTGGTAACCCAATAACCAAAACTGACTAAGGTTTACTCGTTCACTTCTTTCGTTAGGAACTTCGTTATTCTCAAGAGTAAGTTGTTTTTGCAGATGACACTTTCCGTGGCATTGGAGCTCTGGTTGGCTTTTGTTTTCACAATGTTCGGCCTCAATAGTGTCTTGCATACAAAGGAAATTAATCAATACAGCATCCTGCCAAAGAATCCCAAATGAGATAATGGTGATAAAAAACAATGCAATGTATTTTTTCCCTTGTTGCACAGTACAAATGTATATCAAAATACGATTGAGTAATGTAATAAAGATTACAATTGGAAGAATTTGTTGTTCATGTCCGTGCTTAATTGACTAAGCAGCAATGCTTAAATTTTTTACCGGAGCCGCAGGGACACTTTTCATTTCTTCCTGTGGATTTTTTAGAGAATGACTTTACTCTTTTAGTCATGTCCTGATCAAAAATTTCTTCCAGATAGCTATATAACTCAGGGTGTTTTTTCTTCATTAGCTTAGGACGCTCAAAGAAGTATTCGCTTGAAACAGAGAAAAACTCGATATTACTCGTTGCTCCATAAGGCTCTATGTCAGACTCTTCATTACAAATATGCTGAATATGCTTTTGCATTAAATTGAGCCATGGAATGACGTTAGGCTCTTCTAACAAAAGGCGAGGAACACCATCTATTTTGCCATCTGCCTTGTCTATGAGGTGAACAAATTCGTGTATGGCAGTGTTTTGTTTGTCTTTTGTGTTGCTAAAACCATGGTGTAGAGTAGGCTTTGATAGAATCATTTTTCCTTCCATATATCCAGTTCCAACCATTCCTTTTATAAAACGAAAATTTCCGTCAGTCTGAAAATGATGATTAAAATGTGAGGGGTAGAGAATTACTTCGCTAAGGTTAAGGTACCTCCAGTTTGGAAACTTAAAAATTGGAATGATTGCACTGGATGCTACTAGTATTTGATCTTCTTCGGTAACCGTAGTGTCCACTCCAATGATGCTTACATTATGGAGGAACTCTTTTGTCTTGTGTTCAAAAAGGGTCTTTTCTTCTGGCGATAGGTTCTGATAATAGTTAACCTTATTGGCTAAAATTTGTTTCTGTTTGGAAGTAAGAGGCTGGGTAGTGGATTTCCATCCTGTCGATGTAGAATTACCAAGTAATCTCGTGAAAACAAAATAAAGGGTAATTCCCAGTACTAATAAGCAAACGATTAAATAAACGTAGTTCATTATTTGATTCTAATTCCGATCACAAGCACATCGTCCAGTTGCTTGTTTTCACCTTTCCAGTCCAGAAAACGTTCTCTGATTCTTTCTCTCTGTTTATCCATTGGAAGATGGTTGACTTCGAGAAGTAATTTCTTAAATCTGGAACGCATAAATTTTTTGTTTTTCGGTCCTCCAAACTGGTCAATGTATCCATCTGAGAACACATATAAACAATCGTCAATTTGTAGGTTGATATCCTCCAGGTTAAACTTCTTTTTCTCGTCCCTGTATCCACCTATGGATTCATTGGTAGGTTTGATAATGATTAGTTCCTTGTTTCGGACTAAATATAGTGGGTTGTTGGCTCCGCTAAACTGTGCTTTAAGGTTGCCTGAATCTATGGCAATCATAGCCATGTCCATGCCATCTTTCGAGCTTCCAATGGCTCCATCCTGTTTTAAGGCCACATTAATTCTGTTGTCCAAAAAGTTAAGAGCTTTGTCTGGGCTGTCTATTTCAATGCTACTGGTAATTTCATTGAGAAATTGATTCCCGATTAGACTCATAAATGCCCCAGGCACACCATGCCCTGTACAGTCCGCAGCAACAATTACAACTGTACCTCTAATTTTATGAGCCCAGAAGAAATCGCCACTTACAATATCTTTAGCTTGAGAGTAGATGAATGATTCAGGATAATAGCTTTTTAGTTTTTCGTGGCTCGGTAGTAGAGCTCTTTGAATTTGTTTTGCGTATCGAATGCTATCCGTAATGTCTTTATTGTTTTTCTTTAGGCTTTCTTCCAGTTGTTTTCTGTTGGTAATGTCTGTATAAACAGCAGCAATTTTATCCAGTTTACCATCTTTTTTATAGATAGGGCGAAGAGAAGCTGTGGTCCACATTACCTCGCCATCTTTTTTAACATGGTAAGAATCATAAATTACAGTTCTGGTGTCGAATTCAAAATTTTGAATAATGTTTTCAATTTCACTGTTGGTACTAATGTCCTGAAGTTTTATTCTTTGCCCATATTTGGTGTAGAAGGCATCTCTGGTGGCATATCCTGAGTTTCTTAAAAAGGCGTCGTTGAAATAGAGCTCATTACCGTGTTTATCCGTAATTAATAATGCCTCATTCATTTTTGTGGCAACAATAGAAAGCATTTCAAGTTCTTTGTTTTTTAAGACAATCTCCTGAGTTCTTTCCTCAACAATAATTTCTAGTTCTTTTCTCTGTCTGTTAATTCTCTTAGTTCGTTGTTGTACAATTAAAACAAGAATCGAAATAACTAATATGACCGATAGGATAATAAACCAGGTTTCTTCCCAGATAGGTTTGGCAATGTAGATACTAATTTCGGCACTTTCACTCCAGTTTTTTCCGTCTATGCTGGCTTGAATAACAAATGAGTAGTTTCCAGGTTTGATGTTGGAGTAACTCACATGTCTGGACTTTGTAGCTGGTTGCCATTCTTCATCAAACCCAACAAGTTTGTACCTAAATACAATGTCTTTTGCTGCACTTAATGCAATACCTGTATAATAAAAGGTAAGGTGGTTCTGGTAATAGTCGAACGAGAAACTTCTTCCATTTAACAAGTAAACTTGTTTTAAAGAGTCAATGTCCTGAGAGAAGAGCATTATTTTATCGATCAGGATATCTGGTACTAATTCTTTTTCAGGAAGTTTTTCCGGGTTAAATAGAGTTGCCCCTTTCAATGTCCCAAACCAAATTTTATGGTTGTCTACCAAAATAGCACCATCATTACATTCGATTCCGGTAAAACCATCCGATTTTCTATAAAGTCTAGAGCGTTCAAAATTGCCTGCTCCGTCTAATACAATTTGAACAAACCCATTATGAGTACCGGCCCATATAGATCCATCCATGTAAGCAATGGAGTAATAGAAGTCAGAACTCAACTGGTTTTTTGTATTAAAGATTTCTACTTCGGTGGTTTTGGAATTGTAGTGTAGGATTCCATTTTGGCAGGTTACCCAAATGTTGTTTAAGTGGTCAATAGCCATGTAAGACATGGACTCGTACTCACTGTTAATGTTTAGCAATCTACTTTTTTGATAAGTGAATAGACCATTGGCAGAACTTATCCAAACAGCACCATCTGGAGATTGCTGAATGTCGAAAATTTCGCAATCCAGAAAATGATCAAAAATGTAGTGAGCAGAGTCAACTTGATTGGAGTAGAATAACTCAACCAATCCATCTTCGGTTCCTATCCAATATTTCCCTGGTTCCGGCTCGTAAAAGCAGTGGGTAGAAGTTTCTTCAGTTAGTGGGTGCTCAATGGTGCTGATGTTTCCATTTTCCATTAGGTTGATTCCCCATTGAGTGGCTATCCAGATTCGATCTGAATAATCTTCGTAGAGGTTTACTATATAATCGTATAATAAACCATCCTCCCTGTTCCAGGTTTGACTGGTGCTATCACTCATTTTGTGTAGCCCATTTTCAGTTCCAAACCAATAATTGTCTTTGTAGTCCCGTAGGATACACATCACCAAATTAGTTGGTAATCCTTCCTTTTTTGTGTAGTGTAGAAAAGCTTCGTGTTGAAATAGGCATAAACCACTTCCATCGGTTCCCAGCCAAATATTTCCTTCACGGTCTTCCATGATGGTATTAATGTAGTTGCTACTGAGTCCATTATTCTCGTTAAAGTGTTTTAGGTGTCCTTCTTCATAATAGTATACTCCATCTCCAAAGGTTCCGAACCAGATTCTTCCTTTTCTATCTTCAAAAATTTGGGTAATGTCCAGGTTGTTGATGGTTTCAAATCTGGGGTCCTTTTCTATTTTACCATTAATGACTTTATAAAGTCCATATTGAGTTCCCAGTAGAATTCCCAGTTTGGTATTTTCTATTGAGTTTGCTGTAATTCGTTCGTTATTGGAAGTGGTGATGAACCTACTACCATCAGATTCGAATATGCTTATGCCACCTTCAACATAGCTGGCGTAAACATTACCCATGTGGTCTTTATTTAGCGAATAAATAGAGCTTGAGCTGGCAATTTCATTTTCAATTTTTTTAAAGTTGCCATTAGAGTAGGTATAAATTCCGTTATAATCCGTTCCAATCCAAACGGTTCCTTTTTGATCTACTTCAAGCGCCCAGATATTATCTACCGGAACTCCTGTGTCTTTATCAAAGGTAATGATGGCATTGTCTTTAAGTAAGGCAAGTCCTTTTCCTGTTCCAACCCATATGTGGTCGTCATGATCAACCGCTACACTCCAGATGATATTGTCCGGTAATCCATCCTGTGCACTGAAATTAAAAAATCCGGAACCATCAAAGACACTAAGTCCCCCTCCGTAGGTCCCTATCCATATTCTTCCAAGAGAATCCTGATCCGTACAAATTACTTGAGATTGAGGTAGTCCTTCTTCAACACCAAATGAAGTAAAGTTGTGCTGCTGCGAATAATAAGTCGCAGGAAGCAACAAATAAAACAAACATGCGATAATGAATAATAATTTCTTCATTCGTTATTAAATCGAAATCAAAATAATAATTATAGTTGAATATTAACATTATCGTATTGAACAAAATGATGGAATTACTGATTGGTAGTACGAATAATGAGTAACTTTTGCGATTCAAAATGAAATCATCACTAACCATATTCTTAATCCTACTGATCTCGTTATCAGATGTGTTTTCTCAAGAAACTGCTATTCCAGAACCAACATTTTCTCAGGTTGGAGGGTTTTATGAAAATTCTCTAACAGTTCAGTTGGCTGCAGATAGTGGTACCATATATTACACATTGGATGGTTCTGAGCCTTCAAGTGCCTCTTTTAAATATAATGAAGGTATTGGGATTGAGAAGAATACTGTGGTAAGAGCAAAAGTGTATCATAAAGGAAAGGCAAGTGGTATAGTTACCCATACCTATCTGGTGGGTAGAAAATATACTCTTCCTGTTGTTTCCATTGCTGTTAATAATGATGATTTTTTTAGTGCAGAAAGAGGAATTTATGCTAAAGGGTGTTGTGCCGACTCGGTTCCTCCATATAAAGGAGCTAATTTTTGGAAAGGCTGGGAGCGCCCAATCAATATTGAGTTTTTTGAGGAAGATGGAGAATTGGCTTTTAATCAGGGGGCTGGAGCTCGAATTTTTGGAGGTTTTAGCAAGGGACTTCCTATGAAATCGTTAGCAATTATTGCAAGAAAAAGATATGGAGAAAAGCGATTTAACTATCAGCTTTTTCCGAATAAAGATTTAAAGAAATTTAAGTCATTTATACTTAGAAATTCCGGGAGTGATTTCAATAAAACCCACTTTAGAGATGCTTTGCTTACTGACTTAGTGGAGCCGTTAGACATGGAGATTCAATCCTATCGGCCTGTTGTAGTATACATCAACGGGGTGTACTGGGGTATTCATAATGTAAGAGATAAACTAAATGAGCATTACCTAAAGTACAATTGTGGAGCGAATAAGGATAGTGTGGATTTGATGAAGCACAAAAATGATTTACAGCACGGAAATAGAAAATACTATACCTCCATGAAAAAGTACATGGAGAAAACAGAGTTTTCATCCAGTGAGGAAATCGAACACCTGAATACTTTGATGGATATAGATAATTACCTGAATTATAATATCACAGAAGTATATATAGATAATAGAGATGCAGGTGGGAATATTCGTTACTGGAGACCACGAACTGAAACAGGGAGGTGGAGATGGATACTGTTTGATACAGATATGAGTTTTGGGATTTCTGATTGGAAAGGGTATAAAAGAAATACGCTGTTTAAGATGACGAATAAGAATACCGAGATATGGCCAGATCCTGCCTGGTCTACCTTTATTATTCGAAAATTACTGGAAAATGATAGCGTAAAGAATGTTTACATTAATCGATGTGCGGACCACTTAAATAGTATTTTTTCTACCGAAAATGTGATCTTCAAAATTGACTCTATTCAAGATTTGATAAAAGATGAAATGCCTTTTCATGTAGAGAAGTGGAGGAGCAATAATGTAGAGAAATGGGAGCGAAATGTGAACATTCTTAGAGATTTTGCAACTCACAGACCATATTATATGAGGCAACATATCATGGAGCGGTTTGAGTTAACCGATACCTTTTATGTTGAAATTCAAAACCCAGATTTGAAAAAGGGTAAGGTTCAACTCAATTCATTAATCATAGAAAACGACTTTAAAGGAGTTTATTTTGGTGGGGCACCGGTAAGCTTAAAAGCGATTCCAGAGCAAGGGTATAGATTTGTTGGTTGGAAAGATGAAGCTGACTTGTTGCGAGAAGTACAATTAGATTTATCTAAAGATATTTTGCTGATTCCTCAGTTTGAGGAGGTGGAAATGGGGGATTTTGCGCAGCAAGTAGTATTGAATGAGTTGTCAACGAAACACGAATCAGGAGATTGGGTAGAGCTTTATAACAATAGCAACGAGGAAATTAGTTTGTCTGGTTGGACTATGTCCATGAGTAATGATGAAGTATTTATTTTTGGTCAGGAAGCATCAATTTCTGCCAATGGTTACCTGGTCATCCCAAGAAAAGCTGTGGTGTTCAATTCTATTTATCTGGATTCGAGTATCAATACAACTTCCGATTCGCTAAGCTTTGGAATTTCTTCCAAAGGAAAGTTGTACTTGTTGGATCAAAATGGAATGCTTGTGGATACGCTGGGATTTGACTTGAAAGATCAATTTGAGTTTGATAATGAAGACAAAGTAATTGAGAGAACCAAACCCTACGTTTCTGAAGGAATTTCTAATTGGAAAGTAGTTCAAAAACCAACTCCCGGAAAACAAAATGATGGGTTTGTTCCCGAACCAAAAGATGTCGCAGAAAGTAAGTCGTCAAATTGGGTTCTTGGAGGTGTTGGCGTGCTGGCACTATTAATTGTTGGTGTTGTTTTCTTTTTAAAGAGCCGTAAAAAGAGACTTAATTAATTCTTTACATAGCACAACTATTGTTGCAACAATAGTTTTTCTAATTTAGCTTTTTAACATTTTTATTGGCAAGATGTGACTTTTTATAAAGTGTGCGTCTAAATGTCGATTTCTAATGAAAATTTAACTAACTAATTTGAAAAACTATGGACTTTAATGAATTGATGGAGAACAAGTTCGTGTCTGATACACTTGTTCCTTTAGTATCGGCTATCGCCCTGGCAGTAGCGGTGTTGATTGTCGGTAAGATTATTATTAAAAAACTAATTAAGCTTACCGCAAAAACGATGGAGAAAAGGGATACGGATAAAACACTCCGTCCATTTCTTCTAAACATGTTAAATTTTGGTCTTCAGGCCATTCTTTACATTTCTGTTATCGGTATTTTAGGGGTGGAAACTACCTCTTTTGCAGCAATTTTAGCGGCTGCTGGTTTGGCAGTTGGTATGGCCTTATCTGGTACTCTACAAAATTTTGCAGGTGGGGTTATGATCTTACTTTTTAAACCTTATAAAGTAGGGGACTTAATCGAAGCTCAGGGCTACACTGGAGTAGTGGATGAAATTCAAATGTTCATTACTGTACTAAAAACACCTGATAACAAAACCATTATTATTCCTAACGGACCTATCTCAAACGGGTCATTGGTAAACTATTCTACCGAAGAGTTAAGAAGAGTTGATTTTACTATAGGTATTGGGTATGGAGATGATGTGGATAAGGCGAGAGAAGTGATCAATGGAATGATCAACGCTGATCAAAGAATTTTGAAAGATCCGGAGCCATTTATAGGAGTGTCGGAACTAGCAGATAGCTCTGTGAATTTCGCTGTTAGAACCTGGGTGAAAGCAGAAGATTACTGGGGAGTATTTTTTGATATGAATGAAAACGTATACAAGACATTCGATAAAGAAGGATTGAATATTCCTTATCCGCAAATGGATGTTCATGTACACAATAACTAATATATATTATGGATAAGTACATTGATAAAGCAATTGATATGCTAATGGCCTATGGGCCGAAAGTTTTATTAGCAATTATAGTCCTATTAGTGGGGTTAAAGCTGATAAAAGTGGTGACTAAATTAGTGGCCAATGGTTTCGAAAAGAGAAAGGTAGACCCAACTTTACAGCCTTTTGTTTTGGGCTTGGTGAGCTGGAGTTTTAAGATTTTACTTTTCATCTCCGTGGCTTCCATGGTGGGAATAGAGACTACCTCTTTTGTGGCTGTTCTTGGAGCGGCAGGTTTAGCTATTGGATTAGCTTTACAAGGTACTTTGTCTAATTTTGCAGGTGGGGTTTTGATTCTGATCTTAAAGCCATATAAGTTGGGAGATCTGGTTAGTGCTCAAGGTGAATTTGGGGAGGTAAAGGAAATAGGAATTTTCAATACTATTCTTTTGACTCCTGAAAATAAAACAGCAATAATTCCTAATGGAGCGGTTATGAATGGGAACATTACTAATGTTTCTGAGGAGGGTAAATTAAGAGTAGATTTAACTGTTTCTGTAGCATACGATTCAAACCTAAAGGTGGCAAAGGAAGCATTGTATACTATGATGAAGAACGATCCTGATGTATTGGATAGTCCCCAGCCATTAGTGGCTGTGTCTGAGCTGGGAGACAGTGCTATTAAGTTGGCGGTTAGACCATATTGTACTCCAGAAAAGTATTGGGATGTGTATTTTAGGGTGTTGGAGAATACTCAAGTGGCTCTTGTGGAAGCGGGTGTAACCATTCCTTATCCGCAAATGGACCTGCATGTTCATAATGCATAGTGAATAAAAAATACATTACAGTCATTAGCGAATCCCGCTAATGGCTTTTTTTGCAAAAAATAATTATTGATAAAATGAAAAAACTGGTTGTTTTGGCATTGGCCCTTGGATGCATGGGAAGTGCTTTCTCTCAATTAGATAGTGATACCGAGAAAAAGTTGAAGGATAGGAAGCCTGGAAACTCGACAGATTCTCTTGCGTGGAATGCAGGTGGAATAGGGAAGTTTAATTTTACCCAAACTGCAATGAGCAATTGGGCCGGAGGTGGTCAGAATTCTGTGTCTGGTCAAACTTTGGTGAGTTTGTTTGCTAATTATGCTCAAGGAAATTTATCCTGGGATAACACTTTTGACGCTTCTTATGGGTTGATTAAACAAGGAAGAGCAGACTTTTTCAAAAATGATGATAGAATTGAATTGAACTCGAAGTTTGGATATAAGGCAAGTGAGAACTGGTATTATTCCGCCTTGTTGAATTTCAGGTCACAATTTAACTATGGATATACCAATGCTAATGATCCGGATACTGCTTATATCTCCAATATTTTAGCACCATCATATACCATTGGAGCACTTGGGTTTGATTATAAACCAAATGATGGTTTTACCGCCTTTATCTCTCCGGCTACGATTAAGGTGACTACTGTAATGGATGATCGACTTTCGGCAGCAGGTGCCTTCGGAGTTGATCCTGGAGAAACGATTAGAACAGAGCTAGGAGGATACTTAAAGGTAGCTTATAAAAAGGATAAGCCACTTGGAATGGAAGATGTAGTTTTTCAAACGAATATTTCCTTGTTCTCAAATTATATGGAGAGTCCGGAAAATGTAGATGTTACCTGGGAAACATTAACTAGTTTTCAGCTAAAGCCATTTTTAGCACTTAGCTTTTCTACCTATCTTATCTATGATCATGACGTAAGCATAGCCAGATTTAATGATGATGGTTCTCCTCAACACATGTTAAATGATGATGGGGTAGAGTACCTGGATGGTGATGGAAACTTTATTCAGGCCAAAGGCCCTGCTGTTCAATTCAAGCAAGTATTGGCAATTGGGTTAACTAAGAAGTTCTAGAAATAAGACATAATTTATGGAAAAGGGCCGGTTTTCGGCCCTTTTTTTGTAAGTTGTATTGCCTAATTAAGGTAGAGTGAGGTATTCTTTTATCATATTCATATTAGTTGCTATTTCCGGATGGAGTCAAACTGCGTTTAACGGAGTGGTCCTTGATGCTGATTCGAATCTGCCTGTCCCTTACGCTACTTTGTTATTCGAAAACAAAGGAGTTGGAACCTCCTCCAACGCTTTTGGAGCCTACGAGTTTAAATCCAAAAAGAAATTAGGTGATGCCGAAATCATCACGGTGTCTTGTTTGGGATATGCTTCTAAGAGTTATTCTTTAACAGAGATCAGGAAAATGGATGAAATAATCCTTTCTAAAAAATCCATTGAATTAGGAGAGTTTGTTGTGTTTGATAATAAATTTTCTGCTCAGGATATTATGCGAATAGCATTTGGTAAACTGCAGGAAAATTGCTCAAAAAAACCTTATCAATTAAATGCGTTTTACAGACACTACTGTAGTGAGAATGACGTTTATGGAAGGTTAATAGAGGCGGCAATTCAATTGCAAGATGGAAAAGGGCATAAAAGATTGCTTAATAAACCGGAAGAAAAAGTACAGGTAAAAGTAGAGCAATTAAGGCGTAGTTATGACTATACTAAAAACTTTGATGAGCACGATCCTATTTCAATCTATAGTACGGTTAAATACGATGTGTCTAGTTATATGACTATGTTGCATAGTTATCCGGACGAGTGGAATTTTAGAATGGAAGATACCACCTACCATAACGGTAATGTGGTGTGGGTAGTTGGATACAATTACGATTTTCTGAAGAATAAAGGAGCAGAAGTAATTAAGATTAATGCAACTGGTAGGGTGTATGTTAATGCGTCGGACTTTGGGATTCTTAAGATTCAGGAACGGCAAGAGAATTCAGCGAATAAAGAATACGAAAACCATGCTTATCAATTGGACTGGGAGGTAAGTTATCAAAAATTTCAAGGGAAGTATTACTTGAGTTATGCCAAAGAAGCAGGTTGGAACATTGATGAAAAATTAGGGAACGACAAGCAAGTGGTGAGTAGAAAAGATCATCGCTTTCAGGTAGAGATTATGGTTAATGCCATATTGTTGTCCGGTTTTGAAAAGTACAAAAGCAAAGAGCCTACTGCCGAAGAATTGGCTCAAATAAAATACGATGAAGAATTCTGGAGTAATTACACAACCCTTAAAAGCTCTCCTTTAGATTTGCAAATTGTTGAGGACCTGGAAAAAGAAAAAAAGTTGCAGGAACAATTTAAGGGACAATAGTTAACCTGGCCAGATAATCATGGTGTTCGCCCTGATGTTCTAATTGGCAATTTAACCCTACCGAATCGGCAGCCTCTTTTAATGAGTCAAAATCCACATACAGCCATTTAAACCATGGAGTTTCTGATTCTTCGAAAACCATTTTATAATTGATCTCTCCATAATAGTGCTCCGGTAAGTAGGTGAGTGTGCCGTCTTCATCTTGATACAGGTACTTAATGTCGGAAGAGTCCATTAGGATTTGACCATCTTCAGATAATAACTCTTTACATTTATTTAAATAGGTAGGAAGAGAATCTAACTCTCCTGCAATTCCACTACCATTCATTAATGCAAGAATGGTGTCGAATTTTTCATTCGGTTCCCACTCGTAGATGTTTTGATGTAGAGCTCTGATGTTTTGGTGTTCCATCGCTTTAACTGCGCCAATGGAAAAGTCAATCGCGGTTACTGGAAACTTTTTAGATAGGTATTTGGAGTGGCACCCTGCGCCGGCTCCAATATCCAGAATATTACCATGGCAAAGGTTAAGTGCATGCTGTTCCAGAGAAGGCATTTCCTCGTATGTTCTGAAAAGGTAATCCACCGGAATGACATCGTCCTCTCCATCCCATTTAACAGTGATTTCAAGTCCTCTTTTTCCTTTTAAATAGGCTAAACAAGCATTTCCAAATGGATCGTCAGATAAGTTCATTGGTTATCCTTTTTCTGGATTACAAAGGTAGTGTTACCAGATTTATTATCTTCGTTTGCTGAAATAAAATTTGAGAACATGTACGGTAAAATTAAAGACCATTTACAACAAGAATTATCCGAAATTGAAGATGCGGGGATATATAAAAGAGAGCGAATAATTACAACACCTCAAGGAGCTGAGGTACATGTTACAACCGGAGAGGATGTAATTATTATGTGTGCTAACAATTACCTTGGTTTGTCATCACATCCAGATGTGATTCAGGCAGCTAAAGAGGCTTTAGATACACATGGATTTGGAATGTCTTCAGTGCGTTTCATTTGTGGAACTCAGGATATTCATAAAGAGTTAGAAAAGAGAATTGCTGATTTCTATGGTATGGATGATACCATTTTATACGCAGCGGCTTTTGATGCTAACGGAGGGGTGTTTGAGCCTTTATTTACAGCAGAGGATGCAATTATTTCTGATGCACTTAACCATGCTTCTATTATTGATGGGGTTAGGTTGTGTAAAGCAAAAAGATACAGATATGCTCATAGTGATATGGCAGACTTGGAGAAGCAATTAATTGCAGCTCAGGAGCAGCGCTTTAGAATCATTGTAACGGATGGTGTCTTCTCTATGGATGGAGATATTGCCAAAATGAATGAAATTTGTGATTTAGCAGATAAATATGATGCACTGGTAATGACAGATGAGTGTCACTCAGCGGGCTTCATTGGAAAAACCGGTAGAGGAGTACCTGAGTATCATAATGTAATGGATCGTGTTGACATTATTACGGGAACTTTAGGTAAGGCTCTTGGAGGAGCAATGGGAGGTTATACCACGGCTAAACAAGAAGTGATCGATATGCTTCGTCAACGTTCAAGACCATATTTGTTTTCTAACTCATTGGCTCCATCAATTGTAGGAGCTGCTAATAAAGTGTTTGAGATATTGAGCTCTACTACAGAGTTGAGAGATAAATTGGAAGAAAACACCAAGTACTTTAAAGAAAAGATTTTGGCTGCCGGATTCGACGTTAAAGAAGGAGATTCTCCAATTGTACCGATTATGCTTTACGATGCAGCGCTTTCTCAAAAGTTTGCAGATGGATTATTAAAAGAAGGTGTTTATGCAATTGGATTCTTCTATCCTGTTGTGCCAAAAGGAGAAGCAAGAATCAGAACACAGATTTCTGCAGCTCACGAAAAGCACCATTTAGATAAAGCGGTAGATGCTTTTATTAAGGTTGGAAAAGACCTGGGAGTAATATAACATGAAAAGAGTTCTTCTACCCATATTGTTTTTGATTGGTTGTGCCCCGGCTTCTGAAGATAAAGAAGCTGATGTAGATCAACAGGTACAGATTGTAGAAGTAGAAGAAGAGTTAACTCCTATAGAAAAACCATTAAACATTGTAACGCCTGAATTCTGGAGCAGCTTTGATTCGGATATTCAGGCGGTAGTTTTTTTCGCCAGCGAAGATTCTTTACCAATGGTAGAGGAGGAGTTGGTGTTTTCCATTGAGGAAAATGTAACGTTGCCTGGTGTAGAATATCACCAAATTTATTCGTCTGATTCTGCATCTGTTGTTTTTCTGAATGATACACTAATGTTCGATTATACTGAGTATAAGAATCAGTATGCCAAAGGGTATTTCTTACTCAAACAAGGAGAAAACCCGAAAGCTTTTGGATTTAAAGACGATGTGGATTATATCGCAGATCAAATCAAAACCTATTTTTAATTGAAAAAAAAGTGCATTTATCTCAAGGGAAGCTTGGTAGAATAAAAAAATAGTTCTATTTTCGCAGCCCCTTATGGGAATAGTATGCATTTTTAAAAGCTAAATTAACGTGGATACACTTAGTTATAAGACAATTTCAGCCAACAAAGAAACAGTTAACAAAAACTGGGTATTGGTTGACGCAGAAGGTGAAACACTTGGAAGACTTGCAAGTAAAGTAGCTAAAATGATCAGAGGTAAGCACAAGACCAACTACACACCGCACGTAGATTGTGGAGATAATGTAGTAGTGATCAATGCAGAGAAAATTACTCTATCAGGAAACAAGTGGGAGGATAAAACTTACATCCGTCACACTGGATATCCTGGTGGTCAGCGTTCGCTAACTGCCAGTGAAATTTTGAACAAACACCCTGAAAGATTGGTTGAGAAGGCAGTAAAAGGGATGCTTCCTAAAAACAGATTAGGAAGAGCTTTGTACAGAAACCTATACGTTTATGTAGGTGCTGAGCACAAGCAAGAAGCCCAAAAGCCTCAAAAAATCGAATTAGATTCAATAAAGTAATACGTATAAAATGGGAGTGATAAACACAATCGGAAGACGTAAATCTTCAGTTGCTAGAATTTACTTGGCAGAAGGAAAAGGAAACGTTACTGTAAACAACAGAGATTACAAAGAATACTTTCCTACAGGAGTACTTCAGTACAAAGTAAATCAGCCATTTTTATTAACTGAAACAGAAGGTAAATTTGATGTTAAGGTTAATGTAAAAGGTGGAGGAGTAAACGGACAGGTAGAAGCTGTACGTTTGGCAATTGCAAGAGCTTTAGTAGAAATTGATCCAGAAAACAAGCCAAAGCTTAAAGCAGAAAGCTTGATGACACGTGACCCAAGAATGGTTGAGCGTAAGAAGCCTGGACAACCTAAAGCACGTAAGAAATTCCAGTTCAGTAAACGTTAATTATCAGTATATACTAGAAGCGCCCATTGCCTGGGCGCTTGTTTAGTATCTAAGCGTATCAGATCGAAAGTTTCGCTACTGGTATTGCTGCTGAAAACAACAAAAGCTAATAGCGAGTGCTATTGGTTAAATCAGTAAAAAGAAAGTAAACTAAAAGAAATGGCAAGAACCAACTTTAAACAACTGCTTGACGCGGGAGTGCACTTCGGGCACTTGAAGAGAAAATGGGATCCGGGAATGGCTCCTTACATTTTCAGCGAGAAAAAGGGAATTCACGTAATTGACCTTAACAAAACCGTAATTAAAATCGATGAGGCTGCTGCAGCTCTAAAACAGATTGCTAAATCTGGAAGAAAGATTTTATTCGTTGCTACTAAAAAGCAAGCTCAAGAAATTTTAAATTCTAATGTAAAAGAAGTTAACATGCCTTACATCACTGAGCGTTGGCCAGGTGGAATGTTGACTAACTTCAAAACTACTCGTAAGACTGTTAGAAAAATGACAGCTATCGATAAGTTAATGAAGGATGGTACTGCTAGTCACATCTCAAAAAGAGAAAGACTACAAATGAGCAGACAAAAAGAGAAGATGGAAAAAGTAATGGGAAGTGTTGCAGACATGACTCGTCTTCCAGCTGCTGTTTTTGTAATTGACGTTAAGAAAGAGCACATCGCTGTTGCTGAAGCTAAGAAATTGGGGATTCCGGTATTTGCAATGGTAGATACTAACTCTAGCCCAAGAGATATCGATTTTGTTATCCCAGCTAATGATGACGCTACTAAATCTATCGAAATTATTGTTGAAACAATGTGTGCAGCAGTAAAAGAAGGATTGACAGAGCGTAAAGCAGGAAAAGCTAAAGAAGAAGCTGCTCCTAAAAAGGAAGCTAAAACAGAAGAAGCTCCAGCTGAAAAGTAAACATTAAAGTTTAATTGATATAAAACTAAATTATCATGGCAATTACTGCTAAACAAGTAAACGAATTAAGAAAGAAGACCGGTGCCGGAATGATGGATTGCAAAAAGGCGTTGGTTGAAGCTGATGGTGATATGGAAGCTGCAGTTGATATCCTTCGTAAGAAAGGACAAAAGATCGCTGCTAAAAGAGGAGATAGAGATGCTACTGAGGGATTAGTTATTGCTAAGTCTACTGGACCTAAAGGAGTTTTGGTTTGTGTAAACTGTGAAACTGATTTCGTAGCGAAAAACGAAGATTTTGGAAAATTTGCTGATACTATTGCTAATATCGCAATGAACAACACTCCAGCTTCTGTTGAAGAATTATTAGGACTTTCTTTCGATGGTAACGGGATTACTATTGGAGAGAAAGTAACAGAGCAATCTGGTGTTATTGGAGAGAAAATTGAAGTTTCTGGATACGAAATGGTTGAAGCTGCTAAAGTTGTTGCTTACAATCACCCAGGTAACCAAATCGCAACTATCGTTGGTTTAACTGCTGACTTCGAAGAAGAAGGAAGACAGGTTGCTATGCAAGTTGCTGCAATGGCTCCTGTTGCTCTTGATGAGAACTCTGTTCCTCAAGACATCATCGACAGAGAGTTAGAGGTTGGTAAAGATCTTGCTATCCAGGAAGGGAAACCAGAAGAGATGGCTGGAAAAATTGCTCAAGGTAGATTGAAGAAATTCTTCAAAGAAACTACTTTGTTAAACCAGGCATTTGTTAGAGATAACAAAAAATCAGTTGGACAATTCCTTAAGGATACCAACCCTGATTTAACAGTAACCGACTTTAAAAGAATATCACTTTCGATATAATTTTATTACTATTTTTGAAGAGAGCTTATGGCTCTCTTTTTTTTGCCTTATTTTGAGCATTATTAATTAAAAACAGAGATGAAATACAAAAGAATATTATTGAAACTTAGTGGAGAAGCTTTGATGGGAGATAAGCAATTTGGGATTGATAATCAGCGATTAATGCAGTATGCAAAGGAAGTAAAGTCCATTGCAGATATGGGAGCTGAAATTGCAATCGTAATTGGTGGAGGTAATATTTTTAGAGGAGTACAAGCCGAAGAAGGTGGTATGGAAAGAACCCAGGGAGATTACATGGGAATGCTTGCTACCATGATTAATAGTATGGCGCTACAGTCTGCTTTGGAATCTATTGGTTTACAAACTCGTTTACAGTCTGCTATCGAAATGAAAGAAATAGCAGAGCCATTCATTAAAAGAAAAGCAGTAAGACACCTGGAAAAAGGACGTATCGTAATCTTTGGTGCAGGAACCGGGAATCCATTCTTTACAACCGATTCAGCTGCGTCGTTAAGAGCCATTGAAATTGATGCTGAAGTAATTCTTAAAGGAACAAGAGTGGATGGAATCTACACCGCTGATCCAGAGAAAGATCCTGCTGCGACTAAATACGATAACCTTACTTTTGATGAAGCTTATGCTAAAGGATTAAAGGTGATGGATATGACTGCCTTTACCCTGTGTAAGGAGAATAAAGTTCCTATTGTAGTGTTTGATATGAATACTCCTGGGAATCTTCAAAAGGTAATGGTAGGAGAAGAGATCGGTACTTTGGTTGAGGCATAAGATCAAATTCATTTTTGACTTTCGAATCGTATCTTTATATTTGATTAAAATAAACTTAACACTATGACTGAAGATGTACAAATGGCTTTATCAGAAGCTGAAGAGGGAATGCAGGGTTCAATTGAGCATTTAGCAAAAGAGCTGACTAAAATTCGTGCAGGGAGAGCTACACCTTCTATGTTGGATAGTGTTATGGTAGATTACTATGGTTCTCCTACTCAATTGGGGCAGGTGGCTAACGTGAATACTTTAGACGCAAGAACACTAACTATTCAACCTTGGGAAAAGTCAATGCTTGAGGAGATTTCTAAAGGTGTTATTAATGCTAACCTGGGATTGAATCCTCAAAACAACGGAGAGATGATTATCTTATCTATTCCAATGCTTACAGAGGAAAGAAGAAAAGAGTTGGTAAAGAAGGCAAAGTCTGAGGGAGAGCACGCTAAAGTAGGAATCAGACAAAAGAGAAAAGATGCTAATGATTTTATTAAGTCTCTTAAAAACGATGGACTTAGCGAAGATCAGGTAAAAGATGCTGAGGATAGCATTCAAAAGCTAACAGATCAGTTTTCCAATAAAGTAGATGAATTAGTAGATGCTAAGGAAGTAGATATTATGAAGGTTTAATCCTTTAACCTCTATAAAATATTGAAAAGCCGTGCTTCTTTTGCACGGCTTTTTTTATTTTAGTAAACAATATGAGAATCCAGATCTTATTTGCTTTTTTAGTGTCTTTTGTACTGTATTCCTGTTCTTGCGAAAAAGAAGAGGAAGTAGAGAAGCTTGATGGTCCTGCCTGGGCAGCAGATAAGTTTTACAAAGCATTCACGGAGAAGGATTTCGAAGAGGCGGCTTCTTATGCCGACAAGTCCACCAGAAGAACTCTGGAGTTTATTAGTTACTGGTCGGACGGTATGGTGGAGTTGGACTACATCAAAGTGGATAGCTGTGATGAGTATGAAAAGCATGCTTATTGCTATTGTAGGTTTGAGGACAAAGATTCGTCTGAGGTAATTGATAAATTACTTGTAAGGAAGGTAGAAGAGGATTGGTTAGTCCATTACGAAGAAGGAGGTAATTTATTGGGAGAAAATGTACTGTACGACGAGACTGCAGAGATCAATAGAAGTGCTCCAACTAAGTTGCCGATAGTAAGTGAAGCTCAGTACGAAGACATCTCGAATATTTCGGAAAAGTTGGTCTCAACCATAAGTCACGACAACTTTGTGATAGGTTTTTTAATGATGGATTACCTGTACGATATTGACCCTGATGCAGATGCCACTTCCGATTATAGCGATGACCTTACCAATTGGGATTATTTGAACTACAATACAGTTCAGTACAAATATTACTTCAATTATGATCATAAGATGTCATCTTATGAAGTAACTATCATGAACTCCGAAGATGAGTTTGCGGTTTATCAGGGAATAATTGAAGCATTAATAGAGGAGTATGGCACACCGTACAATGCGAAAGATCTGAAAACAGAAGATCTATACAAATACAAAGAAATTCGTTGGCTAATAAAAGGATACAATGAAGAGCTAATCATTAATAATGAGTACTCAAGTATTACTATCACCTTGCTAACAGCCATATAGTATACCTTAATTTTAGAGGATATCAATAAGTTATTAAATACGGAAATTGATTATCTGAAAGGAGTTGGTCCTGCCAGAGCAGATTTGCTTAAAAAAGAGTTAGGAATCTACATCTTCAATGATTTACTGATGTTCTTTCCATTTCGATATGTGGATCGTTCTCAGTTTCATCGAGTACGAGATGTGTGGGAAGGAGCAAAGGATGTTCAGATTAGAGGTAAGGTAACGGACCTGGAAGAGGTGGGGCCAACAAGAAAGAAGCGATTAGTGGCCAAGTTTTCTGATTCTTCAGGTAACATTGACCTGGTTTGGTTTAAGGGGCAGAAATGGGTTAAATCTTCCATTAAAGTAGGAAATGAGTACGTGGTAAATGGTAAGGTGAACCGTTTTGGAGGAAGTTTCAATATTGTTCATCCTGAATTGGAGCCAATAGAAAAAGCCAGACATAAGGCAGGTAAGCTTCAGCCTATATACCACTCTACAGAGAAACTTTCGTCCAGAGGGTTAAATACCAGAGGGGTAGAAAAGCTAATGCGTAATCTTGTTCCTATCGTATTGGAAAAGGTAAATGAAAACCTCACCAAGGAGATTGTAAGCAATTACAAACTGATGTCCAGAGAAGAGGCCATTAAGCAAATTCATTTTCCGTCTTCTATGGAAATGGCTCAGAAAGCCAGATTAAGAATGAAGTTCGAAGAACTCTTCTTTTTGCAAATGCAATTGATTAAGCAAAAGGTAATTTCTCAACGAAAAACCAAAGGATTTATCTTCAATAAAGTTGGCGTTCATTTTAATACCTTTTTTAAAAATAACTTGCCATTTGAGTTAACCGGAGCACAAAAGAAAGTGGTGAAGGAGATTCGTAGGGACATGGGGTCTGGTAAGCACATGAATAGATTGTTGCAGGGAGATGTAGGAAGTGGTAAAACACTCGTGGCTCTCCTTTCAATGCTCATTGCATTGGATAACGGATATCAGGCTTGTATGATGGCTCCCACCGAAATTTTAGCAACACAGCATTACGCTGGAATCTCTGAGTTTTTAGAAGGGCTTGGAGTAGAAGTGCAGCTATTAACTGGATCAACCAAAACTGCTAAGCGAAGAGAGATTCATGAAAAGCTCATGGACGGATCACTCGATATATTAATTGGAACTCATGCCTTGATTGAAGACAAGGTAAAGTTTAATAACCTTGGGTTGGCGGTGATAGATGAGCAACATCGATTTGGGGTGGCTCAAAGAAGTAAGCTTTGGAGGAAAAATGTGCAACCGCCACATGTGTTGGTGATGACTGCTACGCCTATTCCAAGAACTCTGGCCATGACTTTTTACGGTGATTTGGATGTGTCGGTAATCGATGAATTGCCTCCGGGGAGAAAGCCCATTAAGACCGTTCATTATTTTGATAGGAACAGATTAAAGGTGTTCCAGTTTATCGAAGATGAAATAAAAAAAGGAAGGCAGGTGTACATCGTTTATCCTTTAATTGAAGAATCGGAGAAACTGGATTACAAAGACTTGATGGATGGGTATGAAAGCATTTCCAGAAGATTCCCATTGCCGGATTATAAAGTGAGTATTGTACACGGTAAAATGAAAGCCGCAGATAAGGAATACGAGATGCAGCGTTTTGCCAAAGGAGAAACACAAATTATGGTAGCCACCACTGTAATAGAGGTGGGGGTTAATGTTCCCAATGCATCAGTTATGATAATTGAGAGCGCTGAAAAATTTGGGTTGTCACAATTGCATCAGCTAAGAGGTAGAGTAGGAAGAGGAGCTGATCAATCCTTTTGCGTACTGATGACTAGCTATAAGCTGTCCGAGAATTCCAAAACCAGAATGGAAACCATGGTTCGAACCAATGATGGTTTTGAGATTGCCGAGGTAGATCTAAAAATGAGAGGTCCCGGTGATGTAATGGGGACCCAACAAAGTGGAATTCTGGATTTAAAAGTAGCGGATTTAGCCAAAGATGGTCAGATCACTCAAATAGCCCGAGAAGCAGCCATGAAGGTGTTGGAAGAAGATCCTGACTTAACCAATAAGAAAAATCAGGACATACGAATTGAACTCGCCAGACAAATTAACAATAGACCCAACTGGAGCAGAATTAGCTAGAGGTTGGAGCTTTTGTTTTCTGTGTAAAAAGGTTAAAACCAAATCCAAAAGCAAATCTAATTTCGCTAAGAGATACTCCGGGTAAATCAGACATGTGTCTACCGTTTACATACTTAGCTTCAATAAACAAATGCGACCAATGGGTAGCATAGTAGTTTAATCCTATAGTAGCTGATGCTACAGGGCTTAAAGAGCGCTTGTAGGTTGATGAGGCATAAGGCTCAACGGTAGAAGCGATTGGTTCCAATTGTGTGATGCTTAAGCCAGGACCAAATCCGATGTAAGGATCCAGGTGAGATTTGGAATTAAAGTGATAAAAGTACTCCGTAAATAATGAGCTATTTTGCTTAAAGTGCATTCCTTCTCCCTCATCATCTAGAAAGAAGTAAAATCCACCTCTAAAAGAGGCGTTGTTGTGAGGGTAAAACTCAGCATTTGCACTTATATAAGAACTAAGAAGGTCTTGAGAAGTCATGCTTCCAATGGCTAAAGTTCCTTTTGCTGCCAATAGTCCTTTTTTATTGAATTCCTGAGCATTGTAGCTCAAGCAAAAGATGGTTAATAAACCTAATGTAATCAACTTTTTCATGGTCTATCGGTTTTTAGCTAAATCAGCAATTACATAATTAGCGGATACAGTAATAAATAAATGCCCTTCCAGTGCTCCACCTTCATCCTGGTGAACATGTAAGTACTCCTGGCCAAGTGTGTTGGTTTCTACATCCGTGTGGATGTCTTTTCCAAAGTGAAGTATGTATTGGCTGGATAGTGAAATATCAAACCTTTCGGTGATGTTGAAATGAGTTCCAGCTCCCAGTTGAGTGGCAAAGCTCCATCGGCTATTGGATTCGGATCTCCATTCATTTAACTCGTCATCGAAAAACAAGTTGGATTGAATTTTTGTGTAATCCCCGCAAAAACCGCCAAGTACGTAAGGAGTAAAACTCATTGGTTCGTTGATCTTTTTGCCTGGATAAATGATCATAGATTCTCCAATATGAGCATCATATCTGTATCCTAAACCGCCAAGGTCGGTGGTGATCCAGTCGAAGAACCATTCTGTATTAAATTGTTCTGAAAGTCGGTATCTAATTTGCCATCCGGCGCCTACTCCAAGGTAGTTTCCACTTGCACTGAATAAACTTCCTGTGCTTCGGATTCCGTGTGACATTTCTCCATTTTTTGTGTTGGTGCTTGGTGGGTCGTTTTGCCCAAAGGCAACAAGCCCTGCCATCAGCAAGGTGGTGGTGATTAGTTTTTTCATACAGTTATAATAGGTTATTGAGAAAGACAACAACATTAAAAATGGTTGCATCTAATATAACTGGAATTTTTACTTTTTTGGTATAAAATGGGCAAAACGGCAGTTTTTTTTATGCCGTTTTAAACCTTAAATGAACCATCTTCCCCGCTTTTTTTATCATTGGAAATTGAGCTGCAAAGCGATGAGTAATGGGCATTCTCTTTAGAGCCTTTTGGTGTTTTAGTAGGTAATCGTCATTGATGTGTACTAATTTGGAGTTCCATTTTTCAAAGTCCTTACCTGTTTTAATTCCCCATGGGTTTGGAAAACGTTCGGCAGAAGTTTTCTTAACGTCTTTTTGTGGCTTTCTTAATAGGAACTTACTGTAGGCTTCAAATACAAACTCGCCATTTGGGTATCGATCTGCCAGTCTGGAAAGTAATTCGTTAACCTGCGATTTGGAGAAGTACATCAACAGTCCTTCTGCAATAAACATTACAGGTTGGTTTCCGTGATGGTCGATTTGATCTAACCATTCTTCTTCAAAAATGGAAAGGGTGTAGTATCGGTGTTGTTCGTTTTCTTCGTTGAACTCCAACCATGCATTTTTTACATCTGGTAAATCAAATTCCAACCAGGTTATGGGGTGCTGTTTAAAGCGTTCGTATCTGGTGCATAATCCGGCTCCTAAATTAACAATGGTACATTTTCCATTTCTCGAAATGAAGTCAGAAACATAAGCATCAAGAGTAAGGTTTCTCCAAACCATTAGTGCTTGAAGCTCTTTAGAAAGCTGTGTCCACCATTTGTTTAAGTCAGGGTTTAATTTACATGCTTTCTCTGCAATTTCGATGGCTTTTTGATCATGAATAAAACCATCATTTCTCTTGCTTTCAATGGCTTTTCCAAAAAGTGGGAGCCATAGCGTTTCCGATACATTTTTCAGCTCGATCATACTACCTTTCAATCATCAGTTTTTCTGTGATACTACTGTTTCCTACTGATACTTTTAGTAGGTAAACACCGGGAGAATATTCGAGAGTGGAAATGTTGTTTTGGTTCACTCCAGGTACTAAATTCAAAGTTTGATAGTCCACTAATATTCCAATCGAATTATAGATTTGAATGGTGGCGTTTGAGTTTTGTGAAACTGATAATTCTAACGTGCTAAATTCTGATGTTGGATTTGGAAAAATCTCAAGGTTGTTTAAAGGTGATACTTCCTCAACGGAAACATTTTGATAGTGAGTGTGCTTCATGAAAAATTTCCATATTTCGGTAGTATAGAAAATATCATTAGTTGGGCCAAGCCAGGTATGTGCAGCACTATCTACTCTAAATAGTTCCACCTCTACATTGTTGTCGCAAGAAGAGTACAAAGTATGCTCAATCGTATATCCATCCTGAAAAAGATCTGGTAGCGAAGTGTTGATTGCTCCTGAAGAACATCCGTTATTCCCTTCCCAAAAAGAGATCATGTTTTCTGCATCAAGTCCATATTGGTTTCCGGTATAAGCTACAGTTGAGTCTCCGGTACCATGGAAGTGACAAACAGGAATAGCTCTTCCGGGAGTACAATTTAAAGTATTGCCAATGGTTCCCGCAACTGATGCAATGGCTGCTATTTTGTTGTTTAATTCGCAGGCCAATCGCTGACTCATAAAACCTCCCATAGAAAAACCACAGGCATAAACTCGTTTGTTGTCAACATTATAATTGGCCTGGAGAGTATCTATTAATGTGCTAATAAAACCAATGTCATCCACATTAGCATTCATGGCAAAACCGAATAGCCCTGCACCGGAATTCCAGGCGGTAGAACTGCTAAACGGATCAGGTAGAGCTTGTGGCGTAACCACAATAAAGTTAGCTGTGTCGGCCACATAGTTCATCCCGATTCCACTAAAATTATTCATGTTGTCTCCTAATCCATGAAAGCAAAATACAACAGGAACGGCTGTAGAACCATCATAAGAAACAGGAACATAAGTTAAATACTCTCTTGTGGTTCCATTAATGTCTATAGTGTTGCTAGTTAGTTGAGCGGTTGCAATTAGTGGTAGTAATAGTATGGTGGTAATTATTTTTTTCATGATCCTTTATAAAAATTAGATTGGTTATTGGCCATTTCAATAAGCATTGGGCGGGGTGCAAACTTAGGTCCGTGAATGTCTTGATATTTTTTCAGTAGATTAACAATGTTCTCAATTCCGTATGAATCCATGAATCTGAATGGACCACCAGACCACGGTAAGAACCCAATGCCAAACACTGCTCCGGTATCCCCATCTGTTGGGCTCGAAATGATTCCTTCTTCCAGACACATAACAGCTTCATTTAGTAGAAGTAGAATAGATCGTTCTGTTATTTCCTCAGGGTTAAATTCTTTTCTTGGGCTTCCTCCAAAAAACTGATAAGCTGCTTCGTTTACTCCACTTCTTTTGCCTTTTTTCCCCTCATACTTATAGAATCCTTTTTTATTCTTTTTACCAAGATATCCAGCTTCAAACATTTTTGGTAACCCCATACTTACAGTAACTCCTTCTCGTTGTTTTACCACTTCGCTAATGTCTCCTCCCATAACGTGGGCGCCAATGTCGATACCAACTTCGTCCATAAGAGCTACAGGTCCTACTGGCATCCCCTTTTTCTTGAGGGCTTTGTCCAGTGCATCGATCTTAGCTCCTTCTTCTATCATAAGCATGATTTCGTTTAGGTAAGGAGCAAGAATTCGGTTAACGTAAAAACCTGGACAATCGTTTACTACAATACAAGTCTTTCCTTGTTTAATTCCCAGTTCATAGCAAGTGGCTAGTGTGGATTCTGAAGTGTATTCAGTTTTTACAATTTCCAGTAATGGCATCTTTGGAACAGGAGAGAAGTAATGCATCCCAATTACATTTTCTGGTCGTTTTGCGGCTTTAGCCATTTCTGTTACGGAAAGAGAAGAGGTATTGGTGGCAAAGATGAAGTCCTCCTTACAGATGGCTTCTAGTTCCTTGATGATCTTTTTCTTTAGTTCCATGTTTTCCACCACTGCTTCAATCACCAAGTCAAGGTGTTCGAATCCTTCGTAATCGGTTAATCCTCTTGTTCGATTAATTATTTCTTCTGCTTCTACTTTCGAAATTTGTTTCTTCTTAACCTTTCTTTTTAGGGATTTCCAAATGCCCTTTCTTGCATCCTGAATTACCTCGTCTTTTAGGTCCTTAAGTAGTACGTCCATGTCTTTATGGATGGATACTTCTGCAATACCAGCCCCCATAAAACCTGCTCCAAGTACTCCAAAAGATTGGATGTTAGATTCCTGCCCTACCCATGGGTTCTTCTTGTTGTCAGTCATGTTAAAGAACAGGTTTCTCAGTTCTTTACTAATCTGAGAAAGCATGAGTTCTTCAAATTTTTCAGCTTCAGCCTTACTTCCAGCTTTGAATCCATTTTTGTATCCAATTTCAACACAGTTAATGATTTCCGGAACGGCAGGGTAATTGCCCTGAGTGAGTTTCATCACTTTTTCTCTGGCTTTCTTGAATACAATGTTTCTTCCAACCGAAGTGTCATCCAGAAAACGATCAAACAACTTTTTCTTTCTTTTTCTTTGAATTGGACCACTTTTCACCAAACGGTGAGCCATCGATGTGGCAGCTATGTGTAACTTGTTGTGATTAACAACTTCATCCACCAGCCCCATTTTTTTTGCCTGTCTCGGAAAAATGTTTTTACCTGTAAGCATCATGTCCAAAGCTTTTTGCAAACCAACTAGTTTTGGAAGTCGCTGAGTTCCTCCACCTCCTGGAAGTAGTCCTAATTTTACCTCAGGAAGAGCAAGCTTAGTGTTTCTATGGTCAGAACAGATTCTTCCCTGACAAGCCAGGGATATTTCCAATCCTAATCCATAGCAAGTACCGTTAATAGCAGCTACTATTGGCTTTTTACTGCTCTCAATAGCATTAAGTATTTCCTGACCTTTGCGGGTAATGGGTTCGAAATCTCCTTTTTTTTCTGCTTTAAAGGATTTGATATCGGCTCCTGCTATAAAATCTGGTTTAGCACTAATTAAAATACCGGCTTTAATTTCCGGGTTGTTATTTAACGTTTGAAAAGTACTGTCGAAAAACTGAATAAGGTCTGGTGAAACAACATTCATTTTTTCGTGTTTAAAATCCATCCAAATGGTGGCAATACCATTATTAATTTCAATGGTGAAAAAGTCCTCAGCAGTTAAGCTTGATTTATCGATGGTTGTGGTATTCATAAGATTAGTTGGATGAAGAGTTGTACTTTTTAATGATCATTGCATGCCCTTGTGCTCCTGCAGCACATGCGGCTAGTATAGCGTATTGGCCATTTTCTTCATGAAGCCTGTTGGCAGCAGTGTTCAATAACCTTGCTCCGGTAGCTCCAAATGGGTGTCCCAGAGATAATGATCCTCCCCAAAGATTTAGTTTTTCCATGTTTACTTGTCCAACGGCTTCTTCTCTGTTGAGGTGTTCTTTGGCAAAATCGTCCGAAGCAAGTGTTTTGATATTGGCCAAAACCTGTCCCGCAAATGCTTCATGAATCTCAATAACATCCATATCTTCCAAACTCAAGTTTTGCTGTTTAAGGACTTTTGAGATGGAGTAGGTGGGCCCAAGTAATAGCTCTTCTTCCAGGTCTTGCCCTGTAAAACAGAAGTCAACGATTTCTGCCTTTGGGGCTAGCCCTAGTTCAAGGGCCTTACTTTCGGTCATGATTAGAACAGCAGCTGCTCCATCTGTTAGAAAAGAGGAGTTAGCAGCGGTTAATGTTCCGTGCTTTTTATCAAAGGCCGGTCTTAATTTAGCTAGTTTTTCTGGAGTGGAAACCCTAACTCCGTTGTCCTTTTTAATGGCTTTAAATTTGGGAGGTAAGGCAACCTCTACCACTTCTTTTTCTAGTATGCCATTGTTCCATGCTTCTTCCGCTAATTGATGTGATCGTGCAGCAAATTGGTCTTGTTCTTCTCTGGAAACATTGAATTTGGCTGCCAAAATATCACAATCCTGTCCCATGGTTCTGTTGGTGATGAATTCAGCAACTCTTGGGCGTTCAGGAAAGAAATCGCTTATTCTGAGAGAAAAAACAAACTTTAGTTTATCTCCAGTGGTCTTTAATCGTTGAGCATTAAATAGCTTTTTCCTCATGGATTTCTTGTAGCCGATGGGAGTGTCGGAAGTGTTATCTACTCCTCCAGCTATTACCGCTTGAGCCTGACCTGTTGCAATTTCTCCAATTCCGGATGCAATGGCGCGATTAGCAGAAATGCATGCTTGTGTAACCGTATGGCAAGGAGTAGTGTTATTAATCCCTGCAGTTAGTGCCGACTCCCTGGCAACGTTACTTGTCTTTACATTGGAAATCACCGTCCCCATAATTACACTATCCACTTCTTTGGCAGAGATACCGGTTTTGGTGAGTAAGCCTTTAATAGCATGTTGTCCTAGTTGGTAAGACATGAGGTCCATGTAGTCGGTTCCAGATCTTAAAAATGGAGTTCTGCAACCATCAATCAATACGATTTTCTCTTTCATAGGTGCAAAAATAACAAAAATAGAATGCATGCATTGCAAAATTGATTAAGTTTAGAAGGAAATTGTATGAAATAACCGTTAAACAATGACTTTTGTCGAAAATGGGAGTATATATTCAATGCAGTGTGAATTAAATAATTAATTTTGGATATGGATTATTACGAAGAGCTGGCGGAAAAGGTAATTATCAATAAGATAAGAAGCACCTGGTTTGAAGTTTCAAAAATGTATAATGAGATGGCTTCGAAACACGGAGGGACCATGTCCATGGGATTTGTGCTATTAACAGTTGATGATGAAACCGGAACTCCCGTAACTAAAATTGCTCCTAGAATGGGGATGGAGCCGAACAGTTTGTCCAGAGTGTTGAAGTCTATGGAGAAAAAAGGGTTGATCTATAGAAGTAAGGATAAATCAGACAAGCGAAAAGTTTATATTAAGCTTACGGATTATGGTAGAGAGATGAGAAAGTTAGCCTTTAAAAGAGTGTACGATTTCGAAAGTAAAATGCACGAGCAATTAGATTCCGAAAAGATCAAGGCATTTTTCGAGGTAGTAAATTATATTCCGGAAGTAGTAAAATTCTACAAAGAGAATGATAAAGATTAGAACGAGTACCTACCTTGTTCAATAAAATAATCAGCAATTTTCCTTCTCGTATCCTTAGGGTTGATGTCGATTTGTTGGGTCAGTTTTTTTGTCCCCCATTTTAATAGCCCTTGCTTGGTGTTTTCCGGAAGGCTATCTATAGCATGGTAGGCCTTTTGTCGAACTTTTTCTATGGCTGAATAAAGGTGTAAATCCAGGATTAGTTTCTTAATTGGGTAATCAGGAGCATTGGTGGATTTCAATTTTTGAACCCTTAATAGAAGTGATTCGGAGATATAGGCCTCAGCCAATATATCGGATAGATCCATAACTATTTCCTGTTCATCCACCATTTTTAGTTTCAGTTTTTTTCCCGCAATCCCAGAAATCAATAGGAATAGTTTCTTAAAGTTTTCTACGGTGCGTTCCGCTTCATTAAATCCACCTTTTGATTTAAATGGTAGAGATTGCTTAACCAAATAACTTGGAATACTTTTTCCGGCAGAAATCAAGTCGATTTCTTTGGTTTTGAAGGCTCTCTTCATTAGTTCTCCAAAGGATAATAGACGGTTAATTTCGTTTGTTCCTTCGTATATTCTTGTAATTCTAGCATCTCTATATCCCATTTCTACTCCTGCCTCCACACTATATCCCATCCCTCCATAAATCTGCAAGGTTTCGTCCACGCAATAATCCACTACTTCCGAGCCGTAAACCTTAAGAATGGCACATTCCACAGCATATTCCCTCAGGGCTTTTAGTTTTATTCCTGTGGTTTCTCCGGCACTCTTAAATTCTTCTTCTTTTAAGTCAATGTTTTTTCCTGTTCTATATATGGCAGATTCTGTTGCAAAAATCTGTGTGGCCATTTCTCCGATTTTGTATTTGATGGCGCCAAATTCAGCAATGCTTTTATCAAATTGTCTTCGCTGATTGGCGTATTCAATTGCCTTGGAAAGAGCGAATTTCGAGCCTCCAATTGATCCGGCTGCAAGTTTAATTCTACCGGAGTTTAAGATGTTTAGTGCAATTTTAAATCCATCACCTCGGTTGGCCAATAAGTTTTCTGCAGGTACTCTGGTGTCGTTAAAAAATACTTGTACCGTAGAGGATCCTTTAATACCAAGCTTCTTTTCCTCTTCTCCAATGGTAACTCCACCAAAGTCTTTCTCAACAATAAAAGCAGATAGGTTTTCGTCGTTTTCAATTTTGGCAAAAACCACAAACACATCCGCAAACCCACCGTTGGTGATCCACATTTTTTGACCATTCAATAGGTAAGCTTTTCCATCTTCAATAGGAGTAGCTTTGGTTTTTCCTGAATTGGCATCAGAGCCAGCGTCAGGTTCTGTTAAAGCATAAGCAGCTTTATATTCCGCCGATGCAATTTTGGGTAGGTACTTTGCTTTTTGCTCAGGTGTACCATAATAAACAATTGGTAAAGACCCAATAGATGTTTGTGCGCCAATAGTGGTGGCAAATGAAAATCCTGGGGCTACTGCTTCACCAAATAATAAACCGGTATTGAAATCCAATCCCATACCTCCATGTTCTGGCTCAATGGATAGCCCACATAATCCCAACTCGGCAGATTTCTCCAGTAATTCAACAATAAAATCACGGTCCTTTGCAGCATCTGGTTCTTGTGGAAGGGTATGTAGTTCTTTAGTAATAAAGTCATGAACCATGTCTCTGATCATGATTTGCTCTTCGTTCCATTCTTCCGGAATGAAAATGTCTTTTGCAGCAGTTTTTTCTATAACAAATGATCCTCCCTTTAATGCCATAACTCTTAGGTTTTAAAACTTTATTTAAAGCAAAAGTATAAAAAGATCGATAAATCAATGCGTGCATTGTAATAAAAATGTATTTTTGATTTGCAAGACAATCAAATGCGTAAAAATCGATATCAATTTAAAGGGGTAAGTTGTTTGGAAGATATCAGTTCGGTGGAGGAAATTCCTCTGAAGGATAGAGAGGTTCCTTCTTCTACTTATCAGGCTGTATTAAACAGTGTTGATGATAATCCCGATGAAACGGCATTGTCTTTTTTTATGCTTGGAGAGGATTATCGTTCTCCTTTTACCTTTTCATTTAGAGAGGTGCTTGGGCACATCAATCAGATAGCTAATCTTTTGAAAAAAGAAGGTGTTGGAGAGAACGATGTGGTGGCCATGGTATTGCCCAATATTCCTGAAACATGTTTTAGTATTATTGCCGCTCAAACAGTTGGGATTGTATTTCCCATAAATCCATTGCTGGAACCAAAACAAATCAAAGAATTACTTCTGGCTTCAAAGGCAAAAATTCTGATTACCATTGGACCTTTTGTTAAAACAGATGTATGGGAAAAAGTAGATGCTGTTAGAGGAGAGGTACCCACTCTGAAAAAAGTGTTTAGCATTAACATGTCGCCATACCTGTTGGGGTGGAAAAAAACTGTTGTAGGTTGGGTGGTGTCCGTCAAGAATAGAAAGATTCGAAACATAACTAGTCAACCGGTTGTGGATTTTTCTTTGTCTTATAAAAGAGAAGATGCTGCCCAATTAAGTTTTGAAGTTTCTAATGATCTGTACCGGGTATGTACCTATTTTCATACAGGAGGAACAACCGGTAGGCCCAAAATTGCGAAACAAACCCAAAGAAACATAACGTTCAATGCCTGGTCTACCGGAAATAATCTGGATACTTCGGAAGAAGGATTGACCATGTTTGGTGGTTTACCATTGTTTCATGTGTTTGGAGCAATGATCACTTTTAGTTTGGTGTGGAGTGGGAATGGTCATTTGGTGCTGGTGAGTCCTAAGGGGTATAGAGGCGAAGGTGTAATGGAGAATTTTTGGAACATTGTTAAGCATTATAAAGTCAATTTTCTGGCAGCAGTTCCTGCCATATATAAACAGCTCAATAGCTTATCATTTAGTGAAGAACAATCCGAGAGTATTCGATTTGCCATAAGCGGTGCTGCACCAATGCCTATTGGTGTATTCGAAGCTTTTGAAAAGAAAACAGGAGTGAAAATGTTGGAAGGGTATGGATGTACTGAGGGTGCTTGTATAGTGTCAGTAAATCCTCCCTATGGGGAAAGAAGAATAGGTTCGGTGGGACATCCAATACCATATTCGAAAATAAAAGTGTTGGAGCTATCCGGAAGCAAAGTAATCAGAGAGTGTGCACCAAATGAAATTGGTACAGTTTGCTTTAGGGGAGATCATCTGTTTGAGGGGTATTTGGAAGAAGAGCACAATGAAAACATTTGGGTTGGATTAGAAGATGGTGAGAGGTGGTACAATACCGGAGATCAGGGTAGAATGGATGAATCAGGCTATTTGTGGCTTACCGGTAGAGAAAAAGAGTTGATCATCAGAGGAGGGCATAACATAGATCCAAGACAAATAGAAGAACCATTTTACAACTACGAAGGAGTAGAGATTGCTGCGGCAGTTGGAAGACCTGATGCCAGAGTAGGAGAGGTGCCTGTATTGTATGTGCAACCGGAACGCAAAAAGGAATTAACCGTAGATGAATTGATGCGGTATGCAGAGACATCTATTTCAGAGCGAGCAGCTGTTCCTAAAGAGATTGTCATCGTGGATAAAATACCCATGACCACCATTGAAAAAGTCTATAAGCCGGAGTTGGCAAAGTTGGAAATAGAGAAAGAATATTACAAAGTGCTGGGAGCTAATAATATAACAGGTGAGGTTAAGATTGTTAAAAATAAGTTGAAAGGTCTGGTTGTTGAGGTTTGTATAAGGGGTAAGTGTTCTGAAAACCAGTTGTTAACTCTGGGTTCTGAGCTAGAAAAGTACCAGTATTCGTTTGAGATAATATCTTAACAAAAAAAGAATTAATTGTAAATATGAAAAATATTGGCAACCTGCCTAATCTAAAACCGTTTAGAGTATAATGTGAGCCGCCACTACTACAAATGCTTACACAAAAATGAAAAAGAGAAACTATTTAGTTCTTTTGCTAACCATACTGACCACTGTTGGGAATTCATATTCTCAAGTAACCACTGCAGTTTACGACTTTCAAGGGCTGGCTGTTGCGCCCATTCATGGACAAGATAACTGGGAGGTAAAAAGTAGCCATAGTCAGGTTAATAATGGAGGGGTATGCCCACCTGCACCGGGAACAGCGCTTGATCCTGATGTAACCAATACCACTACCAGTGGTTTGTATATTGGGTCTCAAGCTTTGCAGAATACCAACTGGGCATTCGGAGGTCAGCACAGTATTATCAGTAGAGTAAATAACACCGGTTGGTCTACACCATCTTTAGTAGGAGCTGAGTACATGGTGGTCGAATTTGATCTGGATGGAAATTGGTGGGGAAAAGGATTTCAATTGGCATTTGACAATAACGGAGATAATGACTTTTCTGTAGATTGTAACAACTTCGATGCAAATGAAAAGAGTATTGGAATAAGCACTTCGCAAGGAAATGTGAGGTTGCATGATGCATCAGGTAATGTAGCGGCAACAGATACTCGTCCTGCCGAGTGGACCAGGTACCGAATGTTCATCGATTTTGGTGCTAACGGAGGTCAGGGAAGCATTAATGTGTGCTATCGTGAATTGGGGAATAGTGGTAACTGGACTCCTATGGGGAACATGCAGGGAATCAATCCTGGTTTCAATACTGCAGCTACTGACCAAACCAATCCATTAAATTTAAACGGAATGTTCTACGAGCAAGAAGCTGGTGGGACAGGATATTTGGACAATGTTTTAGTGTCATCCATTAACTATGAGTTGAATGATACTACCGTATGTAATGGTCAAAGTGTAACACTTGGACAAACGTTAACAGGAGCTACCTATGTGTGGAATACAGGAGCAACAACAGCTACTATTTCCACCAATCAGCCAGGAACGTATTTTGTGGATGTTACTTTGGACGATTGTATCACATTTAGAGAGTATGTAACCGTTACACATCAGAACTGTTGTACCAACATGGTGTTGGTAGATACCGAAGATTTTGAATACGGGACCAATAGCCC
This sequence comes from Parvicellaceae bacterium, assembly GCA_965230225.1. Taxonomy (GTDB): domain Bacteria; phylum Bacteroidota; class Bacteroidia; order Flavobacteriales_D; family Parvicellaceae; genus CALSMU01. The sequence goes on along the minus strand of CBDDKM010000010.1, from coordinate 935,038 downwards.
GGATGTGATTCTGGGGACTATATATCACCCTGCACCTCAATCTCATGCCGTTTATTCGGGCTCTCAGTCGTTGTATATGAATTTTGTGAATAATTTGGCTCCTGGAACTCTTTGTTACGAACGTTTTTACACCGTTTGTCCAGGAAATACTTATGAACTTTCGGTTTGGCTAAGAGAGACATGGGGAGGTCAAAGTGACGTTACTTTGAATTTAGTGGATGGAAACGGAACTGTTTTGGCCACACAAACCGGTATTGTGAATAGTGGATCGTGGCAAAACTGGGTCATTGGGCAAGCTGTACCAACTACCACAACCATGAGCTTTCAGGTAATCTCTAATTGGATGCCGGGAAGTAATGATTTATCGATGGATTTGATTGAGCTGAGTGTTTGCGAAATCCCTCCTTACGATGATGGAATGATCCAGGGATGTGGTGGCGGAGCTGCCATTAACCTTCACGACTCTATCTCGTCATTGGTAGGTACATCAGGTACATGGACAGGGCCTTCGAACTTAACAGGTGGGTATCTAGGTACTTATGATCCACTAACCATGACAGCAGGAACGTATACTTATACCATTGACAACGGTCCAAATTGTCCAGATTCAGTGGTGACTATGGATGTTAACCTGTCCGCTGCTCCAGACATTACGCCAATTGCCGATTTGGTGACTTGTGGTCAATTTGTATTTCCGTCTATTTTGGGAACCAACTTAACCGGTAGCGAACAGTTTTACGATGCACCTGGAGGAACAGGAAATACCTACCAACCTGGAGATGTTATTTCTACCGGAGGAACTTTCTATGTGTACGATGGTGTAATCGGCTGTGACGATGAGGAATCTTTCACGGTGACCCTTGGAACCGGAACAGTGGACCTGGGTAATGATACTACGATTTGTCAGGGGCAATCTGTAACGCTAGATGCAGGTCCTGGTTTTGGAAACTATGTATGGAGTGATAATTCTACTAATCAAACGCTTACGGTAACTACAACAGGAACTTACTATGTAGATGCCATCAATTATGGAGGAGATTTGGTGTCCAATGGAGATTTTGAATTAGGAAACACTGCCTTTAGTACAGCCTACACTGTGGGGACTGGTGGAGCCTGGGGGTTAATTTCAAATCCGGGTACCTATGCAGTTACAACTTCTCCAAATCTGGCACATAGCAATTTTTCTAACTGCCCGGATCATACTACGGGAACAGGGAATATGATGGTGGTTAATGGAGCCTCTACAGCTAATCAGAGTGTTTGGTGTCAAACATTTAATGTTACTCCAAATACGGATTTTGAATTTTCAGCCTGGGCAATGAATTTGAATCCGGTAAATTCAGCCAGTTTGGCTTTTTCTATTAATGGAGTGCAATTAGGGAATCCATTTGCACCAATTAATGCGGGGGCCACTTGTACATGGGAAAACTTCTTTGAAATGTGGAACTCAGGAGCAAGTACAACTGCTACTATTTGTATTGTTAATTTAAGTACAGCAAGTGGAGGTAATGATTTTGCTTTGGATGATATTTCTTTTACTCCGATATGTGTTTATTCAGATACGATTGATGTAACAGTTAATCCGATGCCAATCGTGGACTTGGGGCCTGATTCGTTAATATGCTCCGGGAACGGAGTTACGTTGGATGCTCAAAACCCGGGTTTGAATTACCTGTGGAACGATGCTTCTACCAATCAAACGTTGACTGTAACCACAACTGGAACTTATTATGTTGACGTTACTGATAATATAGGGTGCTTGGGAACTGATACAGTTGATATTTCTGTAGGAGTTATTCCAACGGTAGATGCTGGACCGGATCAAACAGTTTGTCAGGGGGTAATGGTTTCATTATCGGGGTCAGGAGCTAATACTTATACCTGGGATAATGGTGTTACCGATGGAGTGCTGTTCTCTGCAGTAAATACAGCTACTTATACGGTTACAGGAACATCTTTAGAAGGGTGTACCAATACAGATCAGGTAGTGGTAAATGTTAATCCTAATCCTACACCGGTAATTACCGGAGACTTGAGTTATTGTGTTGGAGAAACCCCAATACTGGATGCCGGGCCTGGATATAATATTTACAATTGGTCCAATGGGGAGGTGACTCAAACGGCAGTAAATATGACTGTGTTAGATAATCCTATTACCGTTGCTGTAACGGATGTAAATGGATGTTCAGGGACTTCTGCTCCTGTAAACTTGATAGAAAACCCATTGCCGATTGTTGATTTAGGAAACGATACTTCGCTTTGTGATGGAGGATTGTTAACGTTGGATGCTCAGAATGGAGGTAGTACTTACCAATGGAGTGATAATTCCAGTCAGCAGAACTTATTTGTGGTAATGACAGGAACTTATTGGGTGAATGTAACAGACATTAATGGGTGTACTTCGAGCGATACGATTGATGTAACGTTTACACCAATTCCAACGGTAGATGCCGGGCCAGATTTGGCTATTTGTCCTGGTGATTCAGTAACTCTTGCAGCAACAGGGAACGGAGTAGTTTATATATGGGATAATAATGTTCAGGATGGTGTAGCATTTGCTCCAACTGCAACCAACGTGTATTCTGTTACTGTGGTTGATGCTAACAATTGTTCATCAACAGATAATGTGGTAGTTGTTGTGGAAGAGCAGCCGGTGGCAAGCTTTACTTATTATCCTGAGGATATCACTTTGTTCGATCCAGAAGTTGAATTTACCAATACTTCCATTAACGGAGTATCTTATGACTGGAGTTTTGGAGAGGGCGGTTCTTCAACCGAAATGAACCCTACCTATGTGTATTCGGATACCGGTTCTTATGTGGTGCAACTGATTGTAACATCGCCACTAGGGTGTACTGATACGGCCTCTGTATTACTTCCTGTAAATGATGTGCCTTACTTGTATGTACCTAACTCATTTACTCCTAATAATGATGGAGATAACGACGTGTTTAAAGCGGTGTTGGCTGGTAGAATGCCATCTAAGTTTGAGATGCTTATCTTTAATCGTTGGGGAGAGTTGATCTACAATACCGAAAACCATAACGACTCCTGGAATGGGACCTATCAGGGAATAGACTGTCAACAGGATGCATATATTTGGTTAATACGAGTAACAGATGCCACAGGAGTGGTTACTACCGAATATCGTGGTCACATCAATTTAATACGTTAGGAAACTTTAGCTGGTATAAATACTATTTTAAAGGTAAGTTCACTTATCTTTTCGTGACTAGGGATCACAACAGTCCTTTGGGTTGTTGAGTCGCATTAGATATTAGTTTGGGGGGTGTTAATTTGAAAAACACCACAATATGAACACCGTTAAATTAAGTTTGATGATAGGGAGTGCTCTGTTTGCTCTATCTTCATACGCACAAAATGTAGGTATCAATACCGATGGGTCAAGTCCGGGAATGATGCTGGATGTAAAAACTTCTTCCGGTTCATCTTCTGATGGAATTAGGATTAATAATCCAAATACCAGTAATGGAGATGCCATTTTAAATTTTCAATTGGAGGGAACAAGTGCCTTTACCCTTGGGGTAGACGATAGCGACTCTGATAAGTTTAAAATTGGAACAGGCGGAGATGTTAGTTCTTCCGCAAAATTTACCTTGCAAAGTGATGGTAAAATTGGGTTAGGAACATCAAGTCCATCTGCACAATTGCACATTTCGGATGATGCTGGAGCTTCCATGGGCTTAGAGGCCATACGTCTGGTTCACGATAAATGGTGGGCCAATCAAACCATTGATATCAATTTTTATAGTTCACTGGCCAATGAGGGGCGTATCCGATCTAAGTTATATACAGGAGGTTCGGAATCTGATTTAACCTTTTGGGTAAAGTCCGGAGGGAGTTTAACAGAAACCATGAAATTGTACGATGGTGAAGTAACCATTGCTGACCTGGCAGGGTCGGGAACGGCTACGGTTGAGGTGGATGCCAATGGTAAATTAAGTAGGGGGTCTGGCGGATCAAGCAGTTCCGGTGGTGTGGTATCTACCAATTTACACCCAAGTAATGATGATATGACTAAAACCAACTTGAGAAGTACCCATGGAGATGATGTGTCGCACACTTTTTCGTGGGGATTTAATTTTACTATTGATGGTACAGATTACACAAGTGGTTGGATAAATAGTAATGGAGTGTTAGGGTTTGGAAGTAGTACAAGTACCACTTATACTAATACCTCATTGCCGGCTTCCATTTCGAACGATCCAATGCTCTTTTTCCATTGGGACGACGATAGTGCACAAAACATTGATTACGTAATTTCAGGTACTTCACCGGGAAGAGTTTGTACCATTTATTGGAAAGGAAATACCGCTGCAGGCGGGGGTGGTACAGACATGTATGTGGTTATTTCGTTGTACGAAACGTCCAACGTAATGTCAGTCTCTTATATTGGAAACAATGGGTGGAATAGTTCGGATTATCAGTGGGGATCAGATAACGAGTCGGCTGGTGGTTCAGCTACGATAGGGTTTCAATATTCCGGAGGGTCTTCGGCATCTACTATTCCACTTGGGTATAACTCTCGTGTAATTAATGATAACCTGAAGTCAGGAGTGCCTTATATTTCTTTTGATTTTTAGCAGGAAAATCTATCTAATCTTATACTGCTTTTTGAGCATCTTTACCCTGATTAAAGCATCCTTTTTAGACTTGTACTTTTCCTGGTGAGTGAGCAGCCATTTCAGGTTTTTTGAACCGTATTTCTCGTTCTGGTTCTTTAAGCTTTCGTTTACATCCTGACTGAATCCAATAAACGTTTGTTTAAGCTTTTTACAATGGAATACGAATACAAAATACATGGAGTAAAAATAAAAAAGGCCGGTGAGAACACCAGCCTTTAATTCGATATAATAATAAAGCAATTAAGCTGTCATGCTTTCAGAAGCAGCGTTAGCTGTTCTTCCCGGGTAAGTTTTTAGAGCTTCCTCTAAACAAACTACTGCATTTTTAAGAGCCTCTTTGTTTAGAACATAAGCAATTCGTACTTCCTGAGTTCCAAGTCCTTTTGTAGCGTAGAATCCGGTTGCAGGAGCCAACATAACAGTTTGTCCTTCGTACTCAAACTCTTCCAATAACCACTGGCAGAATTTATCGGCATTATCAATAGGTAATTGAGCAATGGCATAAAATGCTCCCTTAGGTTTTGGGCAAACTACACCTTCAATTTTATTTAATCCATCCACCACAATGTCTCTTCTTTCAACGTATTCTTCAATTACATCATCAAAGTAGCTTTGAGGAGTTTCTAAAGCAGTTTCTCCTGCAATCTGTCCAAAGGTTGGAGGGCTTAAACGAGCTTGTCCAAATTTAAGTGCCATACTCATGAATTCAGCATTTTTAGAAATCAATGCTCCAACACGAGCTCCACACATGCTGTATCTTTTAGAAACAGAGTCAACCAATACTACGTTGTTTTCAATTCCTTCAAGGTTTAAGCAAGAATAGTGAGTTGCTCCTTCGTAACAAAACTCTCTATAAACTTCGTCGGCAAACAAGAATAAATCGTGTTTTTTAACGATGTCTCTCAAAGTTTCTAATTCTTCTTTAGAGTATAAATAACCGGTTGGGTTTCCAGGGTTGCAAATTAAGATTCCCTTGGTTTTTGGCGTAATTAATTTCTCAAATTCGCTGATCGGAGGAAGAGCAAATCCATCTTCGATCTTAGCTGTTACCGGAACAACATTAATTCCAGCTGTTACACCAAACCCATTGTAGTTAGCATAAAATGGTTCAGGAACAATTAACTCGTCTCCTGGTTCAAAACATGTTTGAAAAGCAAAAACCAAAGCTTCAGAACCACCAGTTGTTACCATGATTTCATTAGCAGGGTTTAGTTCAATTCCCAGTTTTGAATAGTATTTTGCTAATCCTTCTCTGTACGATTGAAATCCAGCTGAATGACTATACTCAATAACGTCAAGATCAAGATTTTTCATTTTATCTAATACCACTTGAGGCGTGGCAATGTCCGGTTGTCCAATGTTCAAATGGTGAACTCTTTTTCCGTCTTTTTTTGCTTGCTCTGCGTAAGGAACCAATTTTCTAATTGGTGATTCCGGCATGTCAATTGCTTTCTGAGATAAATTTGGCATTGTGCGTATTCTTTAATTTTGTGGCGCAAATTTAAAACTATTGATATCAATAATTCAAAATGTAAGTAATGTTTATGCATATAATTGCAATATTCTGATATTTCTAAAGATTGATTCCTGCCTTCGTTATCGTGTTGTTGTTTAGATAAATTTGTTTAACAATTTAGAGGGTGAAGTTCTCAAATCCTTTATTATGAAAGGGGTGTAGAGGTAAGGTGTTGTGGATAAATATTGAGTGAGTTTTCTCGTTATAACCCTTGGATTCACTAATTTTACGATTCTGAACGGATAAAAACAGAAAGCATTTCATGTATTTAATATTTGATACGGAAACCACGGGGCTTCCAAGGGATTTTAACGCTCCAATTACAGATACGGATAACTGGCCAAGAGTGGTGCAGATTGCCTGGCAATTGCACGACGATATGGGAAAATTGATTGAGGCGAAAGATTACCTGATTACGCCGGATGGTTTTGATATTCCTTATCAGTCGGAGCAAATACATGGTATTTCTACTGATTTAGCTATTGAAAAGGGGATTCCACTGCAAGAAATGCTGGATGAGTTCAAAGAAGTATTAGAACGCTCCAAGTTTGTAGTTGGACAGAACGTAGGGTTCGATATCAATGTGATGGGGTGTGAGTTCTACCGTTTCGAGGTGGAAAACCGCTTGCAGGAAATGCCTGTGTTGGATACCTGTACCGAGGATACGGCATTGCTGTGTCAAATTCCCGGAGGTAGGGGAGGTAAGTTTAAGCTTCCTACACTAACAGAATTGCACCAACACTTATTCAATGTACCGTTTGGAGAAGCGCATAATGCAACTGCCGATGTGGAGGCAACTACGCGTTGTTTCTTAGAGCTAATCCGTTTGAGGAACTATACCGCTTCTCAATTGGAGGTGGATGAGAAATACTTTGTAGAGTATTCTCAAACCAACCCTGAAGAGTTCCAGCCAATTGGTTTGGTACACATGAACCTCAAAGAGGAGAGTGCCAAAATCAGAAAAAGAAAAGAGCAGGAAGAAGGCGGAGGAGAAGTTTATGTTAACACGGCTGAGAACTTAAAGCGATTAGAAAATGTTAGTTTTTCTCATTTTCACAATCACTCGCAGTTTTCTATTTTGGAATCTACAACTGGTGTGGATCAACTAATTACCAAAGCAGCAGAATACAATATGCCGGCTGTTGCCCTTACAGATATGGGGAACATGATGGCAGCCTTTCACTTTGTTAATGCCGGAGCCAAACACAATGGCAGCATCAAAGGAAAAATAAAAGATTTAGAAGAGAAGATAGAAACGGGAACCATTACTGCTTCTGAGGAAAATGAAGATGGGGAGACTATTGAATCGACTCGCGAATTAACTGGTGAGGAAATAGCGGAGTTCAAAGGAGAAATTGAAGAACTATCTAAGAAGATTGTACTGCCTATTGTTGGTAGTGATTTTTACGTTTGTAAGAACCATCAGGATAAATCCTATAAAGACAATGGATACCTTATTCCTATACTAGCCAAGAACAAAAATGGTTATCACAACCTGGCAAAAATGTCTTCTACCGGGCATGTAAAAGGGTTTTATTACGTACCTCGAATTGATAAAGAAGTTGTAAAAGAATATAGAGAAGATACCATTGCACTTACAGGTGGATTGCAGGGAGAAGTTCCTCAGTTGATCCTAAATGTAGGTGAAAAACAAGCGGAAGAAGCGTTTGTTTGGTGGTACGAAACCTATGGAGATGACTTTTATGTAGAGATCAACCGACATGGATTGGATGAGGAGGAGATGGTAAACAAGGTACTCTTGAAATTCGCTAAGAAATACGGAGTTAAATGTGTTGCTGCAAATAACAACTACTACATTGATCAGAAACAGGCAGAGTCTCACGACGTTTTAATGTGTATTAAGGGAGGAGAGAAGAAATCTACACCAATTGGAAGAGGAAGAGGATTTAGAAATGGGATGCCTAACAATAATTTCTATTTCAAAACTCAGGAAGAAATGAAGGAAACCTTTGTGGATTTTCCTGAGGCAATAGAAAACACCAACGAAATTGTAGAAAAATGCGAAGGGTATCAGTTAGCAAGAGATGTACTGTTACCTGCCTTCGATATTCCTGAACAGTTTCAGGACCCTAAAGATTTGGAAGATCCTAAACTTAAGAATGGGGAGAATGCCTATTTAAGGCACATTACCTACGAAGGAGCTAAAAAAAGATATGGAGAAATTACCGATGAAATTCGTGAGCGATTAGATTTCGAATTAGAGGTAATTAGAAACACAGGGTATCCGGGTTACTTCCTTATTGTAGAGGATTTTATCAGAGCAGCTCGCGAAATGGGAGTTTCGGTTGGCCCGGGAAGGGGATCGGCAGCGGGATCGGTTGTGGCTTACTGTACCTGGATAACCAATATAGATCCTATTAAATACGACCTACTATTTGAGCGTTTCCTGAATCCGGAAAGGGTATCCATGCCCGATATCGATATTGATTTTGATGATGAAGGACGTGGAAGGGTTATTCAATACGTAATTGATAAATACGGAGCCAGTCAGGTGGCGCAGATCATTACCTACGGTACTATGGCGGCGAAGTCATCTATTAGAGATGCCGGTAGGGTGTTGGATTTGCCACTGCCGGATACAGATCGAATTGCCAAGTTAGTTCCGGACATGAAGTTGAATAAGATGTTCAACATGTCGGACGAACAATTATCGGAAAAACTGGATTCGGAACAAATCCGAATGGCAGATGAACTAAAGCAAATATTGGAATCTCCTAATTTGGAAGGAGAAGTGTTACGTCAGGCTAAAACGCTAGAGGGGTCCATGAGGAATACTGGGATTCACGCCTGTGGGGTGATCATTACACCAAGTGATATCCGTGAGCATGTTCCTGTTGCTCTGGCAAAGGATTCTGAAATGTGGAGTACACAATTCGACAACTCAGTGGTGGAGAGTGCTGGGCTACTAAAAATGGATTTCCTGGGGTTAAAAACACTAACTCTGATTAAGGATACTCTTAAGATTGTTAAAGCACGACACAATGTTGATATAGATATAGAGTCCATACCGCTGGACGATGAGGAAACTTATGCATTGTTCCAAAGAGGAGAAACGGTTGGGGTGTTCCAATACGAATCTCCAGGGATGCAGAAGCACTTGAAAGACCTTAAACCAACAGAGTTTTCGGATCTGATTGCCATGAACGCCCTCTATCGTCCTGGACCGTTGGAGTATATCCCTTCGTTTATTCGTAGAAAACATGGAGAGGAAGAAATCGAATACGATCTTCCGGCCATGGAGGATTACCTGAAGGAAACTTATGGTATTACGGTATATCAGGAGCAGGTAATGTTGCTTTCTCAAAAATTGGCAGACTTTACCAAAGGTGAGGCCGATGTACTGAGAAAGGCGATGGGTAAAAAGCAAAAGGCAGTACTGGCTAAGATGAAGCCTAAGTTTGTGGATCAGGCAAAAGCCAATGGACACGATGAAGGTAAATTGGAGAAAATCTGGACGGATTGGGAAGCATTTGCATCTTATGCATTTAATAAATCTCACTCTACTTGTTATGCCTGGGTAGCGTATCAAACAGCTTACCTAAAAGCTCATTACCCGGCAGAGTATATGGCGGCGGTACTGAGTAATAACATGAACGACATCAAAACGGTTTCTTTCTTTATGGAAGAGTGCCAGAGAATGGAGCTTAAAGTATTAGGACCGGATGTAAATGAGAGTTATTACAAGTTTGCGGTAAATGCCAAAGGAGAAATTCGTTTCGGAATGGGAGGAATGAAAGGAGTAGGATTAGGGCCAGTAGAGACCATTATTGAGCACCGTAAAACTGATGGTCCCTTTGTTTCTGTATTCGATATGGTACGAAGAGTAAACCTGAAGGACTGTAACAAAAGGGTATTGGAAAGCCTTGCAAAAGGAGGTGGTTTTGATGAGTTTAAAGGACTGCACCGTGCACAGTATTTTGCGGAAGATGAAAAGGGAAGAACCTTAATAGAGCGAGCCATTAAGTATGGACAAGCCTACCAACAGGGGAAGAACTCCTCTCAGGTGAGCATGTTCGACATGATGGGGGATGGAGAGAATGCTGTAGAGATGCCGGAACCGCAAATTGTAAAATGCAAGGAGTGGAGCGCCTACGAAAAACTGAATCTGGAAAAGGAGATTGTAGGAATCTACATTACTGGTCACCCGTTGGAGGATTACCAATTAGAAGTAGATAATTTCTGCGATGTTAACCTGAAAATCTTATCCGAACACATTAACGAAATTGCTGATAAAGAATACTGCTTTGCCGGTATTGCTGCTGATGCATTGAATTTGGAAAGTAGAAAAGGAAACCGATATGGAGTGTTGAACATGCACGACATGGAAGGGAGTATGGATGTTCGTTTGTTTGGAGAATTGTACCAGAAATACCGTCATTATCTTGTTCCGGGAAACTTCTTATTTATTAGAGGTACCGTACAGCTTAAGTCTAAGAAATGGAATCCGGATGGTAAGCAGAAAGAGTTCAAGGTTACTAGTATGGAACTGCTTCAGGAAATTAGAAAGAAGGAACTAAAGCAGGTGTATTTAAGGTTTGATGCGGAGTATGTTACTGATGAAATCATTCAACAACTGGAGAATATGTTCCAGGAATACGAAGGAGATAAAAACGTTTATTTGGAGTTAATCGATCATTCTGATAATGCTGGAGTAATTTTGGTTTCCAAGACTAAGAAGGTTAAGGTGAATAATGACTTTTTAGAGGCAGCTACCAAGTTGCAGGGGTATTTAGGATATTCCATCAATAAGTCTAAAATGAACGAATACCTTAAGAAGTTGAAGGCCAAAAGCAGTAAAAAGATTAACGTTCAGGCAAGCGAGGTAGCTTAATAGTGTTGTTAAGATTATTTGGTATGTGGTTGAGTAGTGTTAAAATCTATTTCAAAGCACATTTTTTTAACAAACGTAGGAATCATAGCACAACCATTTTTGAAATTTTAATTGGCTGTTGATTAGTGTATATTTGGTTAACTACTAATGTTCAATTATATACTATGAAAAAAACTTTACTATTGCCAGCAGTGGCACTGATGTCTTGTGCTAGTGTACAAGCTCAAACTATCGTTGGAACAGCTCCAACAATGAAGAATGCAATCATCGAAGAGTTTACCGGTGTTAACTGTGGTAACTGTCCTCAAGGGCATACCGAAGTAGATAACATCTTGAGTGCAAATGCAGGTCGTGCTTTTGCCGTGGCATACAGTCCTTCTAATTCAAGCTACACCGGAACCAGCAGTGGTGGTACTGATTTTAGAAGAAACTATTTAGATGCATTTTACACAGGGAGTTATTGTTCTCCTTCTTCAGGAAGTAGATTTATGCCTTCTGCCTTCATTAACCGTAAGATTGGATCAAATGGAGATATCCTTCAGTCCAGAACAATTTGGAGTTCCATGGTGGATGATGTATTAGAAGAACTATCCCCAATGAATGTTGGGTTAAGCTCTACTTATGATGCTAACGCACAAACACTAACCATTGATATTGAGGTATACTATACTCAAGACGTAACTGATGGAAATAGCTTTTACGTTCACATTTATGAGGACGGATTAACTTCTCCTCACCAATCAGGTTCTTCTGCTTCTGCGTCTAACCCGTATGTATATAGCCATACGTTTAGAGAAGATTTAACCGGACAATGGGGAGACCCAATTACTGGTTCAACTACTCAAGGGTCATTGTTTACAGATCAAATCGTATTTGATTTAACAACTGCCGAGGATCCAATCGATGTTAGTAATGCTCACATCATTGCTTTTGTTATTGAGGATAACTCAACAGAAGTATACACCGGTGTTGCTGTAGATGCTGATGGTGGAGTAGGAGCAACTGATGTTGTAGGAATCGAAGATGTAGCAACAATGGATGCTAGCATTTACCCTAACCCTGTAAACGGAGAATTAAACATTGATTTACCGGAAGCAAGTACTTCTGATGTCAATGTGTCTGTTTTAGGAATTGACGGAAAACAAGTGGCTACTGCTGTAATTAACGCAGGAGAAGTGAAAGAAGTGTTGGATGTTGATGCTTTAGGAATGTCTGCAGGTGTTTATTTTGTTCACCTTTCTTCTGATAACCAGAGAAGAGTGGAGAAAATAGTTGTAGAGTAATATTCCAGGGTAGGAGAGTTTAAGATTGCCATTTTGACAGTAAAAAAAGAAACGGTATTCTTTTTGACGAATCGTAAATCCAATTAAATTTACATTTGTAATAAATAATAACATATAAAAACAAAATAAAATGGCAGTAGAATTCACAGAAGCGAACTTCGATGAGTTAACAAACACAGATAAACCAGTAATGGTTGATTTTTGGGCAGCATGGTGCGGGCCTTGTAAGTTAGTAGGACCACACATTGATGCATTACATAACGAGTACGAAGGAAAAGCGGTTGTGGGAAAAGTTGACGTAGATTCTAATCCTACCATTGCAGCTAAGTTTGGAGTAAGAAACATTCCTACTATCGTTGTATTAAAGAATGGTGAAGTAGTTGAGAAATTAGTTGGAGCTCAGTCTAAAGAAGCTCTTGAAGCTAAATTGCAAGCTGCTTTATAATCATACAGAACAATTGATTAAAAAACCCGTTACAGTATGTAGCGGGTTTTTTTGTGTCCATGTCTCAACTTTTTTTACGTAACTTTAAATCGTGTCAGAACAGAAAATACAACATAAAGCAGCAAGAGAATTTGGCGGGTTAGAACTCCTGGCCAAACAAGTAGTAGAAGGATTTATTACCGGGTTACACAAGAGTCCATTTCACGGGTTTTCTGTAGAATTTGCGGAGCATAGACTCTATAACAAAGGAGAATCTACCCGACACATCGATTGGAAGCTTTATGCACGTACCGACAAGTTGTTTGTTAAACGATATGAGGAAGAAACCAATCTTAGGTGTAGAATCATCATCGATAGCTCTTCTTCGATGCATTACCCAATTGATGGCCCAACTAATAAGTTGGAGTTTTCCATCAATACGGCAGCCGCATTAATTTACCTGATGCGAAAGCAGAGAGACGCGGTAGGACTTTCTTTGTTTGATGAGAAAGTAAACCTACACACAGAGTGTAAATCCAGTATGAGGCATCATCACCGATTGTTTGCCGAAATGGAGAAGCATTTAAAGGAGTACGAGCAAAAGGATAAACACAATACAAATGTGGTTTCTTGCTTGCATCAAATAGCAGAGCAAACCCATAAACGATCGTTAATTGTGTTGTTAAGCGATATGATGGATAACTCCAATCAGTACGATGAGATCTTTTCTGCATTAAAACATTTAAAGCATAACAAGCACGAAGTGGTCTTTTTTCATGTAAAAGACGTAAAGCACGAAATAAATTTCGATTTCCAAAATCGTCCTTACACATTTGTGGATATGGAGACCGGCGAAGAGGTGAAATTGAACCCAAATCAGGTAAAGGAAAGTTATAACAAATTGAAAGACAGTAGGCAAAAAGACCTGAAGTTGAAATGCGCGCAATACCACATAGACTACGTGGAAGCGGATATTAATCAGGGATTTAATGAGGTATTGTTGCAGTATCTTATAAAAAGGCAAAAAATGTTGTAATTTTTTTTCGAAAGTGTTTGCAGAATTAAAAAAACGTTCTACTTTTGTCACCCCCAACGAAAGGGAAACAATTTCTACGAAGGCTAACTGTTGTTAGCATCCCACAAGGATTAGAGAATTGGTCTGGTAGTTCAGTTGGTTAGAATACCTGCCTGTCACGCAGGGGGTCGCGGGTTCGAGTCCCGTCCAGACCGCAAAAAGCCTCTCACGAAAGTGAGGGGCTTTTTCATTTTATGCCTGTTGAGAATGTATTCTCATAAAGGAAGAAAATGAAAAAGACCATGGATCACGGAGTGATCAGGCTTTTTGCACGGACCACCCTTTGGGTCCGACGACCAAAGGGAGTCATTCCCAATGTCAAAATGTATTTTCATGAGCAACATGGATGCAAAAAGTCCTGGCACCGAAGGTGGTGAGCTTTCTTGCACGGACCACCCATTTGGGTCCGACGACCAAAGGGAGTCATTCCCATCTACCTAATTTAATCCCATTTCCTACTACCAATAAACAACCTCCATCCTCTCCTCATACCGAGAAGATTCCTTCTCCTCAAATTCCAGCTTATCCCGATCCAAAACGATAGTAGTTGACTGATTCGGTAGGAAGAGTTGATACCTTCTCTCTATTTTTTCTTTAACAAGACCAAAGTCGAAGTAGTTATAAGTGTGGGTTGTTTTATAGGTGTTTGATTCCCTTTCTCCACGACTACTTGATACGGTAGATTCCTTACGAATTAACTGAGTTTTGAAGTTAAATTGGTAAAGAGACTGGTCATGGGTTATTCGGTTTTCTAATGAAGTAGGTTCGCTCATTATGGATTCCGATTTTACTTTTATTAAGTTTTCATTGGTGTCGATAAGGATGGAACAATCACTTTCAAATTCATCTTTTGCATAGGTCAGTTTTCCCGGTTTTTCAAAGGATTCTAAAGTTCCGGAAAATAGAAAACCGTTTTGCCCTTTTACCCGTAATTCCAAATCTCTGGATAAACAAGTACCTCCGAGAATGTTTTGGATGGTAATCAGGTTAGAATCTCGATAAATACAGGGCTCGCTCCATAGTGAATCATCGTCGGCGGGTTTATGGGGTAGTGAAACATGGGAAGCAAAAAACGAATTGCTATTTCGAATGGGGTAGATGTACTTATTCTTTTTTGGGTAGAGTACATTTCTATTTTGACCATTTCCAACATGCACACTTACCTTGTAATAGTTATCTTTTAGTTCGTAGCTTATTGAATCACATTGGCGCAATGAAATATAGCTACTGCTGTATCGCTTTGAGTATTGAAAGACTTTTTGCAAAAGATCGTTTTCGTATTCGTAATGAATTCTCATGACGTCGATAGGAATGTGCTTACCGCTTCCGTATGACAGGGCTGACTTCCATTGGTGGTAGTGGGTTAATCTTCCCAAACTGTCATAATAATAGTCGGTGAAAGTGGAGTCTCTTCCGTAGTCGGTATATTCTACCATGTGTATGGGGTAGCCATTTTTATGGTAGCTAATTTTTTGCTTGCAATAAGACATGGTAAGAGAATCCTCCCAGAAATGTTTGGACCAGATTTGAAGAGAGGATATATTGTTAGCTCTGATAAGACTGGGGGAATATCTATAATAATGCTTGAAATAACGTTCGTAATTCAGCCTTTCTATAGAACGCCCATCTTTTCGTTGGGCCATGAACTCTCCGTTAAAACATAATATCCATAGGATAATAGAGATGGAAACGATTAGTTGCTTTTGCGTCATGATGATCTATTTTGACACAACCTACTAAACAATGTGTGATTAGTTTAATGATACTTGGTGAAGCCATTGTTTCGGTGAGTGAAACTACTGTTTTATTCTAAACCAAAGCTTATCGGTAAGCGTACTCTACTATTACAAATTTCTCCCTGAGAAATGGCTGGCTCCCAGTTAGGCATGGCACCAACCACGCGTTTCGCTTCCCTGTCAAATTCTAATTGAACACCTTTGATCACTTTAACGTTGATTATACTTCCATCACGAAGTACTATAAACTCAACAAATACACGATATTGCCTTCCATCTGTATCCACCTTTGGTCGGATTATGTTCTCTTGAAGCCATTTCTGTAGTGCTACTTGCCCTCCTGGAAATTTAGCAGCAATATCAGGGAACTCTACTATTTTTCCTACTATGGGCTTAGGTGGGATGATTTCAGGAACGACTTCCTCAAAATCAAAATCCGGCTCAGGTGGTTCCCATGAATAACGATGTGGTTTGGGGGTTACTTTTGCTCCAGCTTTGTTGATTACGGCAGATTTTAGTGCAGAATAATCTTTATAGGCACTCACTCGATAACTTCGCTGATTACAATTTAATACTTCCAGATTTTTAAAATGCGAAAGTTCAGCCCAGTTAAACGCCTTGACCTCCTCTTCGGTCAATCGTATCGATATAGAAGTCAATCCGTTGAGCTCACGTTGTTCCACCCAATGATTCATGTTTAAATCGTTTCGGATGGCAGCATCAAACAATTTCTTCTCACGAAGATTAACTCGAGGGTTCCCTTGAATAACACCGTTAACGACCTTTTCTGTTCGAGTTAAGTTTTTGTGTTTATCGTAGTAACGAATAAATCCATTGTACAGCTCAAAACGCTTAAACTTCCCTTTTTTCTCTACCGACATGCCATCTTTCAGTTTCTTAGGTGATCTGCTGTAGCTATCATCTATGTCAAGTTTCGGCAAGCGGTATTCACTCTTAATTTCTACTAGTTTGTTGTTATCGTAAATAAGTTTGCTATAAATGTTGTAGTATGATTTCCTTCCATCGGTGATTTTGTTTTCTTCGGTTTCAGAATAATTGATAATAACGTGTACACCATTCTTTAGCTCGTATGATTTCGTTTTCAAGTAGCCGTTTTGGTAGTATTGCATTCCAATTTCATCACCTCGTTGAATTCGCTTTTCTCGGTCTCGTATATAGCTGTAACCACTTATACCTCCATAATCATGAAAATAGACCAAAGACAATGTATCTCCTTTGTCGTAAATGTAATTTCGCCAAGCAATGTTGCGAAAATCGCTTATGGGCTTTTGTAGGTTAGAGGAAATGGATATGGGAACCGTGTCGTTTGATTTTTGCATAATCCACAACCCAGTTCTGCGTCCTGCTTCATCAATCAGATTAATTTGATCTCCCTGTTTTTCTTGTTTACTGAGTACCGCATCTCGTTTGCCGGCAATAATTTGACTGGAGAATAGTAGTTTATTGTACCCGGAGTAGTAGTTGACAAATCCATCAGTGAGCCTATAACCATTAAATGTTCCTACGTGCTCTGCATAATGTCTGCCTCCAATTGATGACAAATATTTGATTCGAGCTATTTTACCATCGGCATAGTAGGCAATGGTATTGTGGTATATGGTACTGTCCTTAACAGTTTTAAGTAATAACTGGTTGCAGTTCAAAGAATCGTATCTTTTTATGATGGATTCATTAAGAAAGACTTCTTTTTGGAGACATCCGTTTTCGTAGTAAAAAGTGAGGTAGGGATCTTCCGCAGAATAACGGTCCTTTCCACTTTTAAATTTAGGATTTCCATTGGGGTAGTATTCTGTTCGAATCCCCTTATCGTCCCAAGTGTTTCTTAAATAGCCGGTTTTATCAAAGGCTTCTTTAACAATTCCTGTTCTTCTGTACTCTTTTAAACGAACGATACCGCTTGGGTAATAGGTAGTTTTAACGGGAATAGAATCGTGTTTGGGGTTCTTATTGATGACTTGCCTTATTTGTCCATTTTCGAAATGATCTTTTAGAAATTCTTTTTGCTCTTGTTTTTCTTTCTCTACCTTCCTTGCTTGTTGTCTTTTAATTTCGTTCGAGTCGATGAACATGCCTCTGGTAGTAACTGAAAAATGCTGTATGCTCAAATTAGAACTACTTCTGTATTGTAAGGTAATAGATCTTGTAATTGGACCGTGTCTTCGTGCCCACTTTGCACGCAAATGGATGGTGTCATTTGGTAAAATCAAATCACGTCGACTTGTACCATCTAAAAACCAGTGAAGCGGGTCGTTTCTGCTTCCTACCCGTTGAATGAGAAGAGAATCTCCACTGTTGTTTATCACATGGGCATAGCATCTTTCATGGCCATATATATTACCCCAACTGATGGATTGCTTAGTCTCACTGTTGAGGTAGAAGTAGTAATCAATGGTTTTAGTGGAATATTCGTACTGGCGATTTTTAGGAATCTTACCTTGTGCCCAAAGACAATTGACAATTAGTAATCCAAGTATGAAGCAGACCGTTTTCATGACACTCCACTAAGTTATGGAGAATGGATTTCTGGAATTGTTATTTAACAAAACAATAACAGGTTGGAGATAAAGGGTTGCTAATTTCCCTCTTTCTTACTCAATTCACCATCAGTAGAAATGGTATAAGTTACCCCTTCGTTAGTTCCTATCCATTTAATGCCAGAGTCTTGTATTTCTACTACTTCGCAAAGGGGAGTTAGTGGTTCTCCATTTTTGCTGTAAACCATTTGTTGGTTTCCTTTAGTGGCAATGATAAATTGTTTTTGTTTTGCCCAAATAGACTTTATTTTGTCGTATTCAATCGGAATAATAATATCTCCTTTAGGTTTGATCAATCCGGTGAATTCATTGTACCTAACCAAAACCAAATGGTTATCAAACTTAGCCACATAATCGTAGATACAATCCACCAGGGTATTATAATCGCCATCCTCAATTCCGTAATAATAAACCCCATTGCAGCGACATTTTAGTTTGAAAAATAAGTCATCTTCATCGTCAGATTCTATGTATAACTGGGGAGTTGCATCACGCTTTACGTATTGGGAATGTTTTTCACCCCTGGTTTTAAAGCCGTCGTATTTGTAGGTAAAAACTTCAAACTTCCTCCTCAAAACATATAAAGTAGAGTCAGCAAATCCCGACCACATACCAATCCTTTTTGGAGTAAGTTCGCAGATGGTAGGAACCAGTACTCTACCATTACTATTAATCACTCCATATTTGTTGCCTAACTGCAATTGTAATACTTGAATTTTTTGTCGCGAGCTTAAATAGGTAATAGAGTCAGCTTCTATCGGAATCTCAGACCCATCCCTACGAAGAATTATTTTTTTCCCTTCTTTGGAAATAAACATACTGTTTCCCTGAAAAACTACCTCGTCCGAAAACCTTCTTGGATTATCGTATTTAAAAGGGATAACTACTTCGCCCTTTGGGTTGATGAAACCAAACTTTTCTCCATCTTTACTAACCATGGCAATCGGGTTTTTCCCTCTGGAAAAATTATGTGCTTCCTTGTATTGTGGTTGGATAATAAACTTCCCCTTTTCATTAATAAATCCAAGTTTTTTATTTCTACCGGCTACGGCATATCCACCTTCATTGAAATACCCAAATGCGTCAAATTTGAATGGAATTTTTACTTTTCCTTTATAGTTTAATAGACCGGCCTTTCCTCCTTTATGGGCCAGGATTAAATCCGTATTTCCTGCGTCGGTTATGAAGTCGTATTTTACCCTTGTCACTAATTTTCCTTCTGCCGAGATTAGGCCATATTTATCACCCTTGACAACAGACCTTGGGTAATATTTACTAATTTTATCGTATTTGCAGGCCAGGATTTTTGAGCCATTTTTGGCAATTATTCCGTACAACCCATTGGTATCTCTAACAATTAGGTTCCCCTTCCATCCTTCCATGTCGTAGTACTTGCAATCGACTACTACAGAATTATCGTTATTAGCTATTCCCCAAATATCATACCCACGAGAATTTTTACATGTGATCGCATGATACTCGTCCGTTTGCCAACCTCCATAAGGATCATGATCAATTTTTATAGAATCTTTCTCTTGAGCAAAGCCGTTCCCTGTACAAAGAAAAAATACCATAATAAGAATGCCTTTGGCCATTTTATTGATTCTTAATCTCATATCAACCGAATAATAAAGTAAACAACTGATACGACTAACCCTACAATAATTGAAGCAACCAACAGTTTTTGAGGAAGCATTTCAGGCCATTCTTTTTTCTTGATGTAGGTTCTAAGCTGGTATCCAAAAACAGTAGCGCCTATAGTAAATACTAAGGGGCCGGCAAATTCAAAAACAATTACCAATGGCCCTTCAAAGTCACTGTCAAAAGGTTTTAAGGGAGCATTAATGATAATCATTCCTGCCCCTACAATTGTTAGTATTACACCAAGAATTTTCGGGTTCATAGAAGTTTGGTCGTCATCTTTGAATATGAAATCACAAGTTAATGTTTTTATTGGTTGATTGTGATATAAAACTGCACCGTTCCCTCATTGAGGAAAAATAGGTCTAAAACATTCACTATCTTACCTCTGTGAGATTTCTTATTCTATTTATTGTTTTATCCACTACATTAAGTACTTATGGTCAGGATACCATCTATGACACCAGATGGGGGGATGTGGCATTAAGCAAAACGTTGAGGTTAAAAGTATTTGATGTAATCGGAGAGCGAGGCAGTAATACCTGGATTAATGGAAAAGTAAAAAGGGTTGATTTTACCTACATGTATAAGCGTACCTATCATGGGTGTACTCGTCCTATCAACCCAGATTTTTATAAGCCAATAAAAAGGAAAAGCCATTATTTAGTTCCGGTTGACGATATTACTATTTACTATCGAAACTCTAAGGAACTATTTCAAACCTTCAGTAAGGATTCTCTAATATTAAGAACGTATGAAAAGGACGGAACCAGAAGGAATGTCTACTTTCTTAATGAGCAACTGCAAGTAGACTCATTGTACAATTACTACGAAAATGGCAAGTTGAAAAACAGGATAATAGGAACCTGGAATCAATTGGAAGACAACCTGGTGCTGGATTTATTTAATCGACCTGAACTAAGACTTAGACAAAGAATGGTAGAGTGGGAACCTAAAGGCAATCTTCCACATCGAGCGTTAGGAATGGTTTATCGGGGTAATAATCGTCCAATTTACCCTAAAACCCAATACCATTGCCATGGGAATGGGAACCCACAAGTTAGAATAGATTATTTTCAGAACGATAGCTTGACATACTCTTATGATAGGGAATATTCATTTTTCAATAGAAATGGAGAACCGTACGATAGTGCATACATGACTAAAGATAGTAAATGGACGGGAGTTCAGTACCTGTACTATAAGACTGGTAAATTGGAGTCTAGAAATGAATTATATCGAGATGGTAAAAATGGAAAGTGTGAATTCTGGGACAAAGACGGTAACCTAAAGTATATTGGTTACTATAGAAAGCAGCATTGTGACTCATTAGTGCATTATAAACAATTGGAAGATACCTTGTTAAGCTGGACACAGCCCATGCATTTTGAGTGGTATAATGATAATAGCATCAAAGCCGTTAAGCACAAAGAGTGCATGTTGGAGTTTAATCCGGATGGAAGCCTTCGGCAATATAAATTTGGAGGATTTTCGAGGTATACCCATACCGAACCAAAAGATGAAAAAATGAAACTGACTCATTATGGAGAGATGGACCACCTTGGATTGCCACATGGACGATGGTTGGGCATTAATAAGTTTCAGGATACCATTTACAATGTCAATTTTAAACATGGTTGGTTACATGGGAAGTATTCTGTTAATGTATCCTATTGGCCAAGTAACTGGACGAGAACTTATAATATGGGACAGGAAGTGGATAGTAGTTACCGAATGCGAGAAGGTGTTCGTAATAGGGCTATTTATTATTCTTCACCGAATTACATTTGTAAGCAAATTGAATACAATGCAGACGGGAAAATCCATCGCATTGATACTACACTCAACGGTAGAACATTTATTCGTTTGAGGAATGTAAGCTACGACGGCTGGAATACAGAAGTAGGAGAGGTGGATACAGTGAATAAATTGGTGTATACCCAAAGGTTTTTTGCTCCAGACTCGTTGGTTCTGGAAACCTGGACCGATTATTTTGGAAATAAGAAGGAGTGGAAACAGTACGATAAAAAATCAGGAAAACTTCGATTACATTGGATTCATGAAGGAACTGCTTCTGTAGAGATGGACGGGACAAAGGAGAAGTATAATGAACAGGGAGATTTAGTTGAAAGTGTACCGAGAAGAAGAACCGTTCAGTTAGCCAGACGACTAACCTACGATGAAAATGGTGAGCTAATGAAAACCGAATCCTTAAAAGATGGGGTGGTGCTTAAGTAACTGGATCATTTATTTTGACTGGTCCAAATAATGTGTTTCCTGAGTGAATGTACTTAGAAACTTTATCCCTTTTTTTATTCCAATGATTAGTAGGGTCATAATTAATCCTTCTAATATGACTCCTACAAAAGTTCCAAATATCACTCCATATAGGGTATAGTTTGAATAATTCTCCAGTACCTGGTCGGTAAGGCCATAGAGCTTTGTGTTGATTAGAAAGATGTAAATAAACATAAATGGTAATACAATGCTTGCGGCTACAATAACCATTTTCATGGCCTGTTTAAACTGATATCTTAATCCCATTTTTTCATTGTCGAGAACCTGAAGAATGGCCCAAACAAGAATTACTTCAGATAATAATCCATACAGAGCTCCTAATTCTGTTTTATTAAAAAATACTCCCGTTAGGTACTCAATAAAGATCCAAATGCATAATAAGATCCCCGTAATAATGCCTGTTCGGATGGGGTGATTGAATGGTGTTTTCATTTCTTGTTTTTCTTATGGTAATATCCATCGAATACGATAATCCAACTTTTGCCACCATCTTTGGTTCGTTTCCAAACATGATGAACTTTTCCGTCGGGTAGGGGTGTCCAGGATGTTCTGTTCTGTATATACTTTTCATCATTTCCAGACGTAACTTTCTCTGTATATAGGACCATACTTCCATTTTCCCATTTGCCGTCCATTAAGATCGAACCTCCAAACTTATCTACCCATGTTTGATGCCAGCTTTCTTTAGATCTAATGTAAAAGCTCAAGCTGGTTCCTGTTCCTCCGGTTGCTCCTGTCCAGTTTTCACGTAAGGTGCAACTATCTTCCTCCAGTTTTATCGAATTATACCCCAGTAGTTTCCCTGATGAATCTTTAACCTCCCACTCGCCAATCCAGAAATCAAATTGTCGGTATGGCTCTTTGCAACAATTGCATTGGTTGGTGTTTTGAGCAGAAATGGATAGTGAAAAACCCAAAAGAAGAAATGTTAAAATGACACGCATATTGAATCTTATTTTTGCCAAAAATCAACATTAGTACAGAAATAAAATTGTAAAAAACGCTTATTTCAAAGAAGATCGATATTGCCCGGGGCTTAATCCGGTTACCGATTTGAAATCATGATTAAAATGTGCCTGGTCAAAATAATTAAGGCTGTGGGCAAGTTGGGTTAGTTTTAACTCAGGGTTAGCTGACATTAGTTTGGTAATGTACTTGATTCGAAGAATTTTACTGTATTCTTTAGGACTCATTCCTACTTCTTCATTAAAACGCAATCTAAAATGTGAGTTACTAATATTTAGCTTTTCAGTTATCTTTTCAATAGCTATAAAACCGCAGTGAGATTCCATGAGCTCCAGTGCATGGGAGATAATTGTAGATTGTTTTGGTAAGTACCAGTTGGATAGACCTTGTTCTATTCCCTGTATTAGTTTGTTATTGGAAGCTGTTTCTTCAATTCGTCCGATTTCCATTCCAATAGCATCAAACTCTACTATTTGATTTTTGTAAAGGTTCAGTCGATCCGGAATGAAATGTCGTGCTTTGTGAGGCTTAAAACAAATGCTTAGCAACCGCCCTTTTCCATTTGAGGCACGAATATGAAATGATTTAGAATGAAGCCCTCCAATGAAATTAGTTGGACGGGTTTTCCATTCGGAACTTGAAGTTGATTTTTGTTCAAAATCCCCGTCTAATTGAAAGATCATCTCAATATGACCCTCTGGGTTAAGGAACAAAGAAGTTTCATCTTCCAGTTCATAAATTCGAGCTGAACTTAAGTACTCCGAAAAATGCCCGGATTTAAGTGTGTTTATATTAATGGTCCTTTGTTTCATTCGGACAGTTAATTTACTTAGAAATAGCCAAGACGTAAAAAAATAAATCTTTTTTTATTCTGCGCAAAAAGAATGCGCACACCCTATTTTACTTTGTGTCATCAAATAAAACCTAATACTTAAGAAAATGAATTTAGTACAATTACATAACGTTACTCAACCACTTCAACCGTGTTATTTCCTGTTGCATTTTTATCGCCTGCAACCGCGTGTTGATTCTATGGAGAATGTTTTGAAGTTATAGTACTGAAGTTACTGTATAATTTGTTTAAGCATCTCCAATTGAGATGCTTTTTTTATGCATAAAAGTCTGGAAGTATTGAGCATCCCGATAGCTATCGGGAGATTGGTTTCTTCGGAGCGTGTAGGTATGGATCAGGATGCTGATCAAAGCATCAGCATTCAAGCCCGAAAGCACCTCATTTGGAACAGTAGCAAAGTTGGTCATTGCGTCCCGCTGAAGACGGGAAGATACAGGTTCAATTCCTGTCTGTTCCACAACAATTTTCTGGGAGGATAACGATGGTTGTTTGCCTGCCTTGGACGCAGGAGGTTGCAGGCCTTGTCTGCCGACAGGTAGGTTCGTCCCGATAGCTATCGGGATCTACCACTTCCACTTATTTAGGAATATAGTTTAACGGATAAAACATTGGGTTACGACCCCAAAGCTGCAAGTTCGAGTCTTGCTATTCCTACTAAATTTTATGTTATGAAAACGATTGTTAGAAAACAGTTTCTGATTAACTCAGAAGAAACAGGAAGATTTATTGTAAAGTCTATTAGAACAGGCAAAGTCTATTTTGTAGAGCCTATTCACGAAGGAAAGAGAGTTCAATGGGGAGACATAGACCCTGCTTCTAAAAAGGTAACCGGAAGTTATGGAAAGAAATATGCCGGAGCGGTTAGCCCCAAGGAATCTATCCTAACCAAAGAGAATGGATTTGACCATATCGAAATGGTTAAGGGGAGTCCTTTTGCAGAAATAGAACGCAGAGATAGGGTTTGTTTTAATGGTTAATTCATGTGCACCCATACTGTTATAGTGTGGGTGTTTTATTTTCTCATAGAGGCAATGATCGTTTCTCGATGTTGTTCCCCCCAGGCAAATAGAGCTTTAATAACTGGAGTAACAGATTTACCATACTCTGTAATTTCATAGGTAACAGAAATAGGTCTTGTTTCCGAAACAGAGCGATTAACCATTAAGTTCACTTCCAATTCTTTCAACTCCTTAGAAAGCATTTTCGGCGTTATGCCGGGTACATTATCCTTTAGCTGCTTGAAGCCACACTTTTCATAGTAAATAAGCACGCTAATGATCTGGATTTTCCACTTTCCTTTTAATACATCCAGGGCGTCTCTAACAGGCATGAGCATGTTCAAACATTGTTTTGGTGTCTTGTTGTCTTTCTGCATCTATTGTAAATATTGGAGGTATACTTATGTATACTAATATAAAATAGTTATTGAGTATCAAAAGTATACTAACTAATCTAAATTTGCAAATGAAATTATAACAGAAATACAATGAAATCGTCAAATCAAATATTAAGAACCCCCGAAAAAGCATTTCAAAACTTAAAAGAGTATCCCTTTACTCCTAATTATATAAAAGTAGATGGAATAAGGATGCACTACGTAGATGAAGGAAAGAATAATCAAAAAGTTATTTTCCTACTGCATGGCCAACCTTCCTGGAGCTATTTGTACAGACACATGATACCAGAGTTTGTAGCTAAAGGGTACAGAGTTATTGCTCCTGATTTAATAGGTTTTGGTAAATCAGATAAGCCAACAAATCAAGATCTCCACACTTTTTCCAATCATGTTAAATGGATGGAACAGTTTGTTAAGCAACTTGGAATTAAACATGCTGCTGCATTTATGCAAGACTGGGGAGGAATGATAGGCTTACGAGTACTAGCTCATCTGCCAGAATGGTTAGATCGATTGGTAGTAGCCAATACCGCATTAGCAGAAGTAAAAGGAATAGGTAAGTGGATGTTACCGAATGTCTTAAAACTAATGGCATCCTTAAGTGGAAAACCTTCCATTTCAAAATTTGAGGCCAAGCAGAATTATGGTAATTGGGCGGGATATTTTAAAAAGTCTGCTCAATTGGATATTGGTAAAATCATTCAGGTGCTTACCACTAAAACGTTACGGTTAGAGGAAATGGAAGCCTATAATGCTCCATTTCCAACTCCGGAATATTATGCTGGACCAAGACGAATGCCTGAAATAGTGGCAACAGACTTGGATAATGTAGGAAAGGATTGGGAAAGGCTAAAGAACTGGAATAAACCTGTGTTAACCTTGTTTAGCGATAAAGACCCATTTCTGGCGGGTAGAGGATACGACAAGAAGTTTCAGCAAAATTTTTCAGGGGCAAAGGAGCAGCCGCACATCACCATTCAAAATGCTTCTCATTTTTTACAGGAGGATCAATCTCAAATGTTGGCCAATAAAATGATTCAATGGCTAGCACAAACTAAATTTTAAATAAAAAAATAAATCAAAATGAAAATACTTGTAATCGGAGGAACAGGTACCATTGGAAAAGAGGTGGTATCGCTACTAAAAAAAGAACACGAAGTTATTGCTATTGGAAGAAAATCCGGAGAGTATCAAATGGACCTGGAAGATAAAGCTTCGATCGAACAAATGTTTGAAGACATTAAAGAAGTTGATGGAGTTATTTCACTTGCCGGAGATGGAGTTATGAGTCCATTTCATGCTCTCACAGATGAACAACTGGACCTGGCATTAAATAGTAAGCTAAAGGCGAATATTAATCTGATACGTGTGGCTACTGGAAAGGTGAAAGAAAATGGTTTTATTATTATTACTACAGGAACAGCAAGCCATACATTTTTTCCGGGAGCTTCTTCTATTTCTATGGCACAGGCAGGGATAGAGGCATTTGTTAAAGCCATCCAGTTAGAAAGGGTAAATAATGTTAAAATTAATGTGGTTAGCCCAGCAGCCGTTATCGAGACATTGGCTCAGTTCAATTTGGAGATTCCTAACTCGGTATCAGCAAAAGATACAGCAAAAGTGTATCAAAAAATGGTAGAAACCGATCAATCTGGGGTAATAGCAGATGTTCAGGAATACCTCAATAGCGAAATCAACCAATAATTATAGAAATGAAAAAAGAAATTTCACCAAAGTTTCCTTTTGAATCGAAATACCTAGAGGTTAAAGGAAGCAAAATGCACTATATCGATGAGGGTAGTGGTGATCCAATATTGTTTTTACATGGAAACCCGGCCTCCTCATATATATGGCGTAATATAATACCTTATGTTACTGATCAGGCAAGAGCTATAGCTGTAGATTTAATGGGGTTTGGAAAGTCTGATAAACCTGATGTTAATTATGGGTTTAAAGATCAGTATGAATACCTGGAGGCATTTATCGATCAATTGAATCTTAAAAATGTAACCATTGTTGTTCAAGACTGGGGCTCAGGACTTGGGTTTCATTATGCCAATAAGCACAGGAGTAATATTAAAGGTATTGTGTTTATGGAGGCCATGTATCAACAAAAGCATTGGGAAGAAATGCCTTCAGCGATGCGAAAAGCTATGAAGTTGATTAAATCTAAATTTTTCAGTTGGTTGATGTTGGGAGTGGGAAACATGTTTGTTAAAAAAATGTTGCCGGATGGTGTTAATAGAGCATTAACCAAAGAGGAAATGCAGCACTATTTAGCTCCTTTTCCAACAGTTAAAAGTAGGAAACCTGTTTATGTTTTTCCTAGAGATGTACCCGTAAGTGGTAAGCCGGAATTAGCAGCGAATGCCGTTGATGGTTATCATAAATGGTTAATCGAGACATCAATTCCAAAATTGGGGTTTTATGTAGATCCCGGAATGCTTATTTCTATGGAAGAAGCTAAGTGGATAGAAGCTAATTTCCCTAATACCGAAATGGTGTATTTGGGTAAGGGCTCACATTTTGTACAAGAAGATTACCCTCACGAAATAGGGGAGAAGTTAGCCAATTGGTATGGAGAATTAAACCAGAAGTAAGATGGAATTGGCGTATATCATTATTAGAACTTTTGCCGGAGTTGGATTAATTTTCTTTGGTTTTAATAAAATCTTTCACTGGTTTAATCCACCTTACAAAGGAGAGGGGTTGAAATTGATCGAAACCATTCAGAAGGTGGGAAGAGGATATATTTGGAAGATTGTAATACTGGTAGAAATTGTAGCTGGTATCTCATTTGTTACCAATTTATATGTACCACTCCTGGCAGTTATCTTATTTCCTGTTATGCTCAATGCATATTTGTTTCATCTCATTATGGACAGAAGTAAAGGGATGATTGGAGCAGTGCTCTTTTATGCTATGAACCTGTTTATACTAATCTACAATAGCTCAATATATGTAGCTATGATTCAATAAAAAAAGCGGTAGAATTTCTACCGCTTTTTTCAATTATTTCTGAGGTTTTAAATACTTCTCTAACCATTGATCTTGTTCCCACAATAAATGGAGGATACTTTCTCTGGCACTGTAGCCATGACTTTCCTTCGGAAGCATAACCAATCTTACTGTTGCTCCTAATCCTTTCAATGCATTAAAGTAACGCTCGCTTTGCATTGGGTAAGTTCCAGAATTGTTATCCGCTTCTCCATGAATTAATAGTAATGGATGGTCCATTTTATCGGCATTCATGAAAGGAGACATGCTGTTGTAAATGTCCGGTGCTTCCCAGTAAGAACGCTCTTCGCTTTGGAATCCAAATGGAGTAAGGGTTCTGTTGTAGGCTCCACTTCTTGCAATTCCTGCTGCAAATAAATCGGAGTGAGAAAGAAGGTTGGCCACCATAAACGCTCCGTAACTGTGTCCTGCACAAGCTACTCTATTTCTATCGATATACCCTAATTTATCCACAGCATCAATAGCAGCTTTGGCATTGGCCACTAATTGCTTTCTGAAAGAATCGTTAGGCTCAGTATCTCCTTCTCCAATAATAGGGAATGAAGCATCGTCTAATACTACATATCCTCTGGTTACCCAGTAAACCATAGACCCATAATATGGGTAGGTAAACTCGTTAGGGTTTTGAGTACTTTGTCCAGCACTTGATTTGTCTTTGTATTCTGTTGGGTAGGCCCACAGAATCATTGGCATTTTTTCTTTTTTCTCTTTGTCGTACCCAACTGGTAGGTACAAAGTTCCAGAAAGCTCAACTCCGTCGTCTCTTTTATAAGTAATTACTTCTTTGTGTACTCCCTGAATGCTCTTAAATGGGTTTTCGAAAGAGGTAAGCTGGTTCATTTTTTTCCCTTTTACACTTTTGAAAAAGTAGTTAGGATATTCATTTGGAGATTCGATCTTAACCAGCATTTCTTTTTTGATAGGGTCGTACTTCTGAATGTTTTCTACTTTGTTAGTGTAGGTGGATTGGTAAACTCTCTTTGTTTTACCGGTTGTCAGGTTCATTTGATCCACAAAAGGAAATTGACCTTCTTTGGTGTATCCATCTCCAATTAAAGAAGCATTGTCTCCCACTAACCACAATACGTGTTTCCCAAATTTGTTTTTAACCGTTACAAACTCTCCCGGATCACTGTATCTGTCCTGATAGTTTCTGTCCGAAATCACCTTTGGTTTTTGGCTGGCGTCAGAAGGGTTGAAAGTGTAGGTTTTTGTATTTCTGTCGTTCCACCAGTAGTCGTAAGCTACTGCCATGTTTTCGTTACCCCACTCAATTCCACTGTATCGGTTAATGGTTTTTAGAATGCTTTTTCCATCTCCTTTAAAAGGGGCATCTAATTGAAATACTTCATCTCTGAAATCAACTTTATTCTCTGGGTCTCCACCATCCAACGCAACAGCGTAAGTCAAGCTGGCAGGCTGATCACCTCTCCAGCTAAAGTATCTTTTTCCTGTTCTTACTGCCATGAATCCTTGTGGTAGATCTTCGATTAATCCAATTTCTAAAACAGTCTCAATTTTTTCAGCTTCTTTGCTGTAAACAGTGGTAGTGGTAGGAAACCTTCTGTAAGGAACCAAATAAGAAAATGGCTTTTCCACTGTGCTCACCATTACGTAATTACCATCAGGAGAAAAACTAATGTTTCTAAACATGGCATCCTTTAACCAAATTTCTTTTTTCCCGTCGAGAGATACCTTATAAAGATCCGATAACGCCAATTGCTCAAAATTGTGCTCGTCGTTTTTATTCTTCAATAAATCCTGATACGTTCTGTTTTGAGCTTTTTTACCATCGTTCATAGAAACGGTTGGCCCTGTTGGTATAGCGGATTGAGTGTCAATCAAGTCTTTTTTACTCTTTGAGATGAACTTCACTAAAAGAGAGTTTCCATCAGCAAACCAGTTAATAACATCACCAAGGTTAGCATTAACCTTTGCTTCTGTAAGTTTAATAGCAGTTAGTTTATTGATGTCTACTACCCAAACTTCAACACCAGTTGTAGTGGTATGAGTAAAAGCAATTTTGCTTTGATCAGGCGACCAGTTAAAGTTGGTTAATTTTCCGTTTTTAGGTAGCCCTGTTACTTGTTTTGCCTGAGCATTCTTTTCATTCAGGTTTTTAACTTGAATATTGTTGAAGTAGTAAGCTCTGCTACTAATGTTGGTTTTAGGATCAATTCTAAGTCCTCCTAATCTAAGTTCTTCTTTAGATAATTCTTCGATGCTTTTGTAAGAATTTCTTCCTAAAAGAATCATGTGTTCCTTGCTATCGTCCAGTAACACATATGGTACTCTTTCCACATCCACCAGGTCCATGATTTCCTTAGGAGGTTGCTGATAGGTAACGTTTTCCTGTGCTTTGATTCCAATGATCAATAGCAAGGTGCATAAGCTAAGTAATAGTTTCATTTGGTTCATTTTTTGAATAATGATTTGAGTTGTTTCAGGCGTTAAAGTTAATATTATAATAACACTGTGTTATCGGTAAAAATACTGAAATTCCTATTGGCATTGGAAGCCTATTAGGTGCAAAAAAAAAGGCCTGAATTTACATCCAGACCTCTTTCTTTTTTATTGAGTTGTTTTATGGTGGTACTATTTAATAACGGTAATGTGTCCTATAAATTCGGACTCTTTTAAGGAACTAATTTCTTTAGTTCGCAATTTCCAAACATAGACTCCTTCCGGAACAATGTCTCCATTTTTGTAGGTCCCGTTCCAACCTTCGCCTGGAGTTTCTGAGGTCCATAATAATTCACCCCAACGGTTAAATATTAAGAACTCATATCCATCAGGATCGAATCCATCCATTACCGGATAGAAGATATCATTTAGTCCATCTCCATCCGGAGTAAATGCATTAGGTGCATAAACAGTTAAGAAGGAGTTAATCACAATAGGCATACAAGTATCGCTTACACATCCATTGGCCGAAGTAACCTCAAGACA
The DNA here is from genome assembly GCA_965230225.1 of Parvicellaceae bacterium. GTDB lineage: Bacteria > Bacteroidota > Bacteroidia > Flavobacteriales_D > Parvicellaceae > CALSMU01. The sequence goes on along the minus strand of CBDDKM010000010.1, from coordinate 903,830 downwards.
AACATTGTAGGTTCCCGGTTCGTCGCTAGGGAATTCAAAACTTGGATTCTCTTCTGTAGAACCTCCTATTTCTGCAAAATTCCATTGGTATGTAGCACCATCAATCGATGTGTTGGTAAAGAACACTCTTGGGTCCAATAACGTAGTTGGTTGTGGTGCTGCCACAAATGATGGTACTGGTATAGCAAAGGCACAAATCATATCCGTTACGGTAGAAGTGGCTGAACACCCGTTGTTGGAAGTTACCGTTAAAGAAACATCATAACATCCAGGAGTGTTATACACATGATTTACTCCATTAATGTCTGTACTGGTGGTTCCATCTCCCAGGTCCCATAACACGGTTCCAACCGATGCCGGGTCAGTGTCATTAGTAAATTGAACTGGCAAGGAAACACAACCATTTAAAGTATCCGATGAGAATTGAACATCAGGAGCAGGTTCTACGGAAACTAAAATAGAGTCTCCCATAGCAGGGGTTTCGCATCCATCAGTTACTACCACGTAATATGTTGTTGTATCTGATGGAGTAACTGTAATCGGATTTCCTGTTCCTAAAACTGAAGTCCCGTCCGACCAGGTATAAGTATAAGGTCCACCATCTCCTCCAAGAGCATTGGCCGATAAGTCAGTAAAGCTTCCTGCACAAATGGTAGTGTCGTTGCTTACCGTAACTGTCATAGGAGGATTAACAGTTACATTCACTGTTGTAGTATCAGAGATGCATCCATTGGCATCAGTGGCATATACCGTAACAGTAGAGTCTACTGTGGTGATCATTCCAAATGAATCTGAGTTTAATCCATTGGACCAGGTATAGCTATAAGGAGTTGTTCCATTGTTTCCTGTTGCTGTTAGGATGGCAGCCCCACCTAAACAAATGGTAGTATCGTTAGATGCAGAAATGGTGACAGGTACTGGTGATCCGATGTTTACCGTTTCAGTTATGGTACATAAACTATCAGAAATTTCTACCTGATAAGTTCCTGAACAAAGTCCGGTAGCTGTTGCTGTGGTTTGTCCAATTGCGGTACCATTGGCATCTAACCAGTTGTAAGTAATTGTTGATCCTACTGCATTGGCTGTCCCGTCTACTGTTGCGGTACCATCGCATTGTCCGTTGCAGGTTTCATCGGTGGTTGAAGTGGTGGCTGAAAGACAACAAGGTCCTGCATTGATGGTAATTACAGTATCTGATTGACAGCCTGCAATAGGTTCAATAATTAATACGGTATAAGTTCCTGGAGATATGCCAGTAAATGGTGATCCTCCGGTTTGTAATACTCCATCCAAGTAAACATCTACCGGAGCAGATCCACCAACAGTGTAAGAAATGATTCCATCACCTAGTCCCAGACAGGTTTCATCTGTGGTGGTAACACCCAATGGAGGCCCCCCAACCGAAGAAATTGAGGTAGAATCAACAGAGGTACATCCGTTGGCATCTACCACTGTTACACTATACGTTCCAGGGCATAAATTGGTAGCTGTTTGTGTGGTTTGGTTTCCAGTTCCTGCATCCCAGGTATACGTTAGCGGAGCAGTAGACGGAGTCATATCAACTGTTGCTTCACCATCACATACTCCGCAGTTTTCATCAACCGGGGTAAAGTTTAGGATAGGTTCGTCAACAATGGTTAATTCAATTGTATCGGTAGTAAGTGTACCAGAACAAAGGGTGTAGCTCGCTACAATAGTAATGGTCTCAGTTCCTTCCGGAATACCATCATAAATTCCCGGAATGGTAAAAGACTCAATAGTATCTCCAACCGGGAATGTAACTGTAGTAGGAGGTGCGGTGTAATCCGTTCCGCTGGTAGCGCTACCAAGGTATTGGAAGTCCACTGTGAAAGGTACTGTAGTATCTCCAATTCTGATGATGTCGAATTCACCATCCTGACATCCTTCAATAATTTGATCTTGGTGCATAGCCACCTGAACAGTATTTCCATTCGGGCAGTTAAGTCCCTGATAGGCTAGAAATACTCCAGAATCGTATGCGTGGTCCATTACGTCTGCAATGGCAATTTTCATGTGGTAAGTCTGACATGGAACTACAGGTGCTTCTGCAGTCATAGGAACAGTCATTCCGTTGTATCTGATAATGGTAGAATCTGTACAATGTCCTGGTTGAGGAGTGTTCCAGCAATCGTCGCCAAAGCCATTGTTTACGTAGTATGCACAATTGGCACATGGTCCGGCATTGGCAGGCCCGTTGTTTACATTATTAATGGTTACTGGTGTTCCTCCTGTTCCTGGAATGGTAGCAATATTTTGTCCGGTGTAGTTTCCTCCTGCTGGGTTAGGTCCTGTTAGGAAAAATCCAAAGGCATCGTTAAATGATCCCACAAAGTTAGGGTACTCCTCAGAGGCGAATACATAATCAATTTTCATGGTATCGCACGTAGGGAGGATATCAAATTCTAGAATACAAACATCGTTAGTAGCATCAGGGTCTAGAGTAATTAGATCAGGGTCATTGGTTACCTGTCCCCAGTCCCAACTTGCTAAATCGCTGCTGTTTGGCCCCGGTGCTCCAAAGTATCCCATAGCTCCTGTACAGTTTACTGTTCCAGTATATTGGCTTCCAGTAGGAATTGGCCCTCCCGTTCCGAACCCACCAACATTAGCAACAATGTTCCAGTTGGCATCCATTAATTCAAAACTGTGTTCGTTTTCGTCACAACCAGCTCCACCGGTGGTAACGTATACAATTTCTATAGAAGCTCCATCCGTTACGAGTATATTAAAAGTAGTAGAACCCCAGGTAGAGGTTTCGGTATAGGTGCCAATCAAAACACCGTCCTGGTACACTTCAATGTGTCCGCAGGCCCAACCGTCGTTTCCTGTATCGTATAAGCTTAGGTTATAAGCACATGCATTGGTAGGGGTATTGGCTAAACCAGTTGTAAGTAGAATTCCGGATCCAATTCCAACATTCGAAGCGCTGGCATCAAATGTTCCGTAGGCTCCATTGTTACAGTTGAGGGTAACATTAGAAATAGTAACTCCAGCACCGGAAATGGTGTTGGCAAGGTCAGCTGAGGTCACGGTGTCGTGCACCACAAGTTGGCCATAACTTTGGTTCGATAAAGACGTAAATAGCCCTAGTAAAAGGGTCAGGTACGCGGTGTTCAGTAGTTGTTTCATAAGCTATTGTTTCTACTCTTTCAAATAGATACAATAAGCCATAGTAGTGTTGTAGTATCTCCTAGACTGCAAAACTAGGGGGAGGGTTGCTACTAAAGTGAAAAAAAATTATTTTTTTTCTGGAAGTAGTGTAATATTCAACAGTTTAAGAGTGTTCTATTTTAAATTTAACAGTTATGGAAGAATTTCCTTTAATTTTGTGTGCGAATAGCAGTATAATATTTTGGATTCGATAACAAATAGAATAAAATCTTTGGTTAATATCTCCGAAGAGAGAAAGGAAGAATTACTTAGCAGCATTAAAATAATTCAAGTTTCTAAGGGAACGTTGCTACAGGAAAAGGATAAGTTAAATCCAGATGTGTACTACGTGAGGTCTGGCTTGCTGAGAAGCTATACCATAGATTCTAAAGGTAAGGAACACATCTTTTTATTTGGTCCTGAAGGATGGGTGGTAAGCGAGATGGCAGCTCATGTTCAGGGGAGTAAATCAGAATTTTTTGTAGATGCCGTAGAAGATACAGAGGTTGAAGTAATCAGTGGTAAACTCATTCATAACTACGAAAACTTGATTAATCAAAGCGAAGTTGCCGAGGAGATACATCGTTTATTCCGAAGAATTCAGGTACTTCAAAAAAGGGTAATCATGCTTATGAGCGCAACGGCTTTAGAGCGGTATAAAGACTTTGTTGCTACTTACCCTTCTATCGTAGAGCGTGTGCCTCAACGAATGATTGCCTCTTACTTAGGTCTCACTCCAGAAGCTTTAAGTAAAGTAAAATCTAAATATTTAAAGGAAGGATAGTGCTTTCTTAATCTAGATTAATGCAGGGAAGATTTTACTTTCTGAAATTTGTTCCAACATTTAAAAACAATACAATGAAAAAATTAAGACCTGCATTATTGGCACTGCTGTTATTGGTGTCTGCAACAACATATTCGCAACAATTAAAAGTAAAGTCTGATGCTGTAAAAATCAGTTTCATTGCTGATATGCAAAAAACAGAAGGAACAGTTGGTGGATTTGAAGCTACCATCAATTTTGATGTAAACGATTTGGAGCATTCTTCTGTTAAAGGATCTGTGGATGTTAGTACACTAAGTACCGGTAACAGAAAGAGAGATGAACACTTGAAAAGTGAAGACTTTTTTGATGCAGAGAAGTATCCTAAAATGACATTTTCCAGTACAGAGTTTTCCAAGAAAGATGGAAAGATTGTAATGAAAGGGAAGATGAAGATTAAGTCGGACGAGCACGATGAGGTAATTACTTTATCATATGCGGATAAAACATTCAAGGGAGAATGTACCATTCAGGTGTCCAATTACGACTTAGGATCTTTTAGTAAAAAGAAGCCGGAAAAAACCGATGTGGTGATTCAATTTGAAATTCCGGTAGAGTAATACAATTAGTTTTTTGTTAGAGCCTCACCATTTGGTGGGGCTTTTTTGTTGGTGAAACTCAATTTTGAGAAGTCTGAAAAGACGCACTCAAAATTGCAAGTAGAACCAACCCCGCTTTTGCAGCGGGGTCTACGGGTCAATACTCCGAGGCTTGTCTCGTGCGAAAAAGTAAAGTTTGAAAACGAAAAGAATATTTCATTAAATGCCTCGTGGGCTTGCCCCAAGGATTTTTACTTCCAAAAACAATCCGTAAAAAGTGTTATTAATTGCGTAAATTGTGTTCAGTTCCTTTTGCAGTTACTCATAATTTTGGAAACTGAGAAGAAATGCTAAAACAATAAGTATGTCAGACGATATAATTAGAATAAAATCATTGAGCAAGATTTTTAAAGGAATGGGATTTGAAGAACCCAAGCACCCTTTAATTGGGGTGATTGATGCTTCAAAAATGGTGATGCCGGAGGAGATGAGGAATCAAAAAGTAGTGAGTGATTATTACGCAGTAATGATGAAGGATGCCGATTGCGGAATGCAGTATGGTAGAAATTATTACGATTTTGAAGAGGGAGTTCTAGTATTTATTGGTCCCGGTCAGGTAATGTCTGCCAGCAATGATGTAAAAGTTAATAATGGATGGATGTTGTTTTTTCATCCCGATTTAATTAGACAATCCAATTTAGGAAAACACATAAACGATTATTCCTTCTTTTCTTACGATGTGTACGAAGCACTTCATTTATCCAAAAAAGAAGAGGGGATTTTGAACGATTGTATTTCTAAAATTGAATACGAGCTGGATCAAAACATTGATGGTCACAGTCAGGCGTTGCTGGTATCTAACCTGGAATTACTGCTCAATTATTGCAACCGTTTTTATGAGCGTCAGTTCCATACCAGATCCCACAGCAATAAAGATGTGGTAAGCGAAGTTGAGCAATTGATCAGGGAGTATTACAATGAGAATAAACAATTAAAAGATGGTTCTCCCACTATACAATACTTTGCAGATAAGGTGAATTTATCAGCCAATTACTTAAGTGATTTGCTTAAAAAGGAAACCGGTAGAAACACCAAAGAACACATTAATGATTATGTGGTAGAACTGGCTAAAACAAAGCTGCTAAACTCTCAGGGAAGTGTAAGCGAAATAGCTTACGATTTAGGATATAATTATCCACATTATTTTAGTAGAGTTTTTAAACAAAAAACCGGATTAACCCCACAAAAATACCGAGACATTAATCTAAATTAATCGAGTTGTAATAGCCGAAAAGATATAAGCTCAATACATCCAGTGTTGAGCTTTTTTTATGATCAGTAAAAAGTGTTTGAAGTTCAGTAATAGGTGTTTAATACTGCTATTAATCTGTACGTTCTTTGTAGTGTACAATAAATAAGAATCAAATGAAAAAAGTAGTATTAGTAACAGGAGCATCTTCTGGAATGGGTAAGGAAACAGCTTTACAGCTAATAAAGGAGGGGCATATAGTGTATGGTGCTGCAAGAAGGATAGAAAAAATGCAAGAGCTTATTAGAGCAGGAGGCGATGCCATTAAAATGGATGTAACCGACGAAGAGCAAATTGTATCCGGAGTTCAAAAGATAGTAGATAAACACGGTAAGATAGATGTGTTGGTAAACAATGCAGGGTATGCGGTTTATGGAGCAGTAGAAGATGTATCCATCGATGATGCCAGAAGGCAGTTTGAAGTAAACCTTTTTGGGCTGGCGCGCTTAACACAAGAGGTGCTTCCTTATATGAGAAAGCAAAAAAGTGGGAAAATCATCAATATATCTTCCGTAGGAGGGAAAATTTATACACCCCTTGGAGCTTGGTATCATGCCACCAAACATGCACTGGAGGGGTGGAGCGATTGTTTGCGTCTAGAGGTAAGTCAATTTGGAATTGATGTGGTTATTGTAGAACCCGGAGCAATTGTTACTGAGTTTGGAGATGTGATGTTACAGCCAATGATCGATCGATCAGGTGAAGGACCATATAGTTCATTTACCCAAAAGATAGTGAGTGCCATGAAGCAGATGTTTGATCAGGGACAGGGGTCTCCATCAAAAGTGATATCTGATGTAATTTCTTCTGCCATAAAGAGCAATAAGCCTAAAACCAGGTATGCTGCAGGAAAATGGGCAAAACCAATGTTGTTCATGAGGAGATGGCTTAGTGATCGAAGATTTGATAAGGTGATCATGAGTAGAATTAAGTAGCCCTGAAAATAGGTGAAGAAAGCGTCCTCTTTTGGGCGCTTTTTTTTGTTTGAAAAATAAAAAGTGTAAAAAAGACACAAAATAATTTGTTTCTTAAAAATATTAAAATACATTTGTGTTGAATTAACACAAATAATTATGATTCGATCAGTAAAACAATTAGTTAACGAAATAGAAAAAGGTAATAAGTTTAAATACTTGTTTTTCTGGGGGCATCGTCCTTCTGCAGATGGAAGCATTATAAAAAGTTGTTTTAGTCAGTGGTGGCCTGCATTATTCGAATGGGAAGGGAAAAAGTTTAAGACTGCTGAACATTGGATGATGTATCATAAAGCTGTGTTGTTTAATGATGTGGAGATAGCAGAAAAAGTACTTCAGGTAGAAACTCCGGCAGAAGCGAAAAAGTTAGGTAGAAAGGTGAGAGGATTTAATCCTGAGGTGTGGAACGATCATAAATTCGATATTGTTGTAAAAGGAAATGTATTGAAGTTTGATCAGGATGAATCACTAAAAGAGTTTTTGCTAGGTACAGGTAAACGAGTGATTGTAGAAGCTAGTCCAATGGACCGAATTTGGGGAATTGGAATGGCAGAAAGCAACGAAAAATGTCATGATCCCAACAAGTGGAGAGGACAAAATTTATTAGGATTTGCCTTGATGGAGGCAAGAGAAATATTGAGAAATGAAATTGAGAAAATTATATAGACCGGTTGGAGTTAAAGAATTGAAGTTGATCGCAGATTCTGGGTTCAAATCCTTTCCTCCAAGATTGGATTGGCAACCTATTTTTTATCCTGTATTGAATCAAGAATATGCTGAGCAAATCGCAAATGACTGGAACACAAAAGATGAGTTTTCTGGATATTTAGGAGCGGTTACCTCTTTTCAATTACCAACTGAGTTCCTCGATAAATATGAAGTTCAGAATGTTGGGGCATTTGGGCATGATGAGTTATGGGTGCCAGCTGAAGAGTTAGAAGAGTTCAATGCTAATATAGTGGGAGGCATTGAGGTGGTTTCTGCCTTTTTTGGAAGTGAGTTTACTATGCCGGAAACCAAACTATTGTTAGACATTTTAAGTGAATTGAGATGAGAATAAAAGTTGTGAAAGGTGATATTACTAAGGTGAATGTGGATGTAATAGTAAATGCAGCGAATTCATCATTATTAGGTGGTGGTGGAGTAGATGGTGCAATTCATAGAGCTGGAGGCCCTGAAATATTAAATGAATGTAAAGCCATTAGAAACAGACAAGGTAAGTGCTTAACAGGCGATGCCGTGTATACCACTGCTGGTAATTTATCTGCTCAATTCGTTATTCATACAGTAGGTCCAGTCTGGAATGAGGGGAAGGGAGAAGATAAAAAGAAGAAACAGCTAGAGAGCTGTTATGTTAAATCATTACAATTGATGGTTGAATTAGGAAGGAAAACGATAGCATTTCCAAACATAAGTACTGGAATTTATCGTTTTCCTAAACTATTAGCCGCAGAAATTGCCATAGATGCAGTTCGAGCTTTTCAAGCAGATAACACGATTAATGAAGTGTTGTTTGTGTGTTTTGATGACGAAAATTATCAGTTGTATAAAGAAATTTTAAATGAAAAATCAACATAAAAATATTAGTCGGTTTATGAGCCTAATCTTGCGTCATAAACCAGAAGTGATTGGCGTTCAGCTAGACGAAAATGGCTGGCTGGAAGTGGATCAATTGATCGAAGGGATCAATAAGCAAGGTAAAAGAATTACACTTGAAATTTTAAAAGAAGTAGTGGCCAATAACGATAAAAAGCGTTTCATATTTAACGAGGATGGAACTAAAATTAGAGCCAATCAAGGTCATTCTATTGAGGTAGACGTAGAGTTGAAGGAAACCATACCCCCGGCTTTTCTATACCACGGAACGGTGAATAAAACAATTAAGCTAATTCAGAAATCCGGACTTAAAAAAATGAGCAGACAACATGTTCACCTAAGTCAGGATAGGGATACTGCTTTTAAAGTAGGAAGCAGAAGAGGGTTTCCAGTAATTCTTTCTATTGATACAGGAAGAATGCATCAAGACGGTTATCAATTTTACCTTTCAGAAAATGAAGTGTGGTTAACGGACCATGTTCCGGTAAAGTATATTAGTTTTAAAAGTTGAAAATGTTAAAAGTTAAGTTAGTTTATAGAGAACCTGAGTTAGGAGATGCCTGGAAGGAGTGTTTTGGTGATCAAAGTCAATTAGAAATTATTGATGACGATATTACCAAGGTAGAATGTGATGCTGTTGTGAGCCCTGCTAACTCTTTTGGATTTATGGATGGAGGACTGGATTTAGCACTTTCTGAAAGGTTTGGCTGGGATGTTCAGGATCGTTTACAGGTCATGATAAAACAGTTGGACGAAAAAGAACTTTTGATTGGTAAAAGTCTAGTTGTTGAAACAAATGATAAACTTGTGCCATACATTATATCGGCACCTACGATGAGAGTTCCAATGAGCTTTAATATAGCTACTTCGGTAAATGCGTATTTGGCGATGAAAGCGGCTTTAATAGCTGCAAGAAATCATCCTAATATAGAGACTGTTGCAATTCCAGGGATGTGTACCGGCTCTGGTAGAATGCCATTTCATATAGCTGCAAATCAAATGTTTTTAGCGTTTAACGAAGTTATACTTGGTAACACTTTGGATTATAAAGAGTACGGAGATGCTCAGAGATATCAATATAGACTAAATGAAAAAGGATTAATCTGGGATTATTAAAATGAGAAGAACATTAGTAGTTGGGGATATACACGGAGGGAAGAGAGCTTTGGAGCAGGTGTTGGAAAGAGCTGAGGTAAAACAGAGAGATCGAGTAGTGTTCTTAGGTGATCTGGTAGATGGTTGGAGCGAATCAGCTCAAATCATAGATTATTTGATGGAACTATCGGGTACCATAGATTGTTTATTCATTAAAGGAAATCACGACGAACTTTGTGAGAATTGGTTAAAGAAAAACACGCAACCGGATCTTTGGTTAAAAAGTGGTGGGAGTGAAACCATTCAGAGTTATGAAAGTCATTCCCCAGAGCAAAGAAAAGAACACCTGGCATTCTTCGAACGAATGCCGTTGTTTCATATAGATCATCAAAACAGGTTGTTTGTTCACGCTGGTTTTACCAATATGAAAGGAGTGTTGAACGAGTTTCACGCTTCCATGTTTAGTTGGGATAGAACCTTGTGGGAAATGGCTCTGGTGATTAAAGAAGCCAACATTGATGAGAGTTCACCCTCTTACCCAAAAAGATTGAGGCATTATTCCGAAATATTTATTGGGCATACTCCTACTACCGAATGGGGTGTCGGAGAACCTATGCAAGCAGGAAAAGTGTGGAACCTGGATACCGGTGCAGCATTTAAAGGATGTCTGTCTATTATGGATGTGGATACTAAAGAATTTTGGCAAAGCGATCCGGTATTTGAGTTGTACCCTGATGAGAGAGGGAGGAATTAAAAGGTGTTAATTTTATTGTGTTGGTTTCAGGCAACTTCAAGAAATCAATAGTATCTTATTGTAGTGTGATATAATTTTAACAATATAGCGCATTTGTTGTTAGGATATTTAGAATGAGGGATTTGCACAAAATATAATGTGTATATTAATCCGGATTTCGATCACCGAAATAGCACCAGGAAACCAATAAAACAACAATATGAAACACTCAATTACTTTAGCAGCTCTTGCTATGTGTACTTTTTCCGTACATGGGCAAGAGTTTAGTTTATTGCCTTCGTCCGAAGGTGAAATAAACATCAATCATGCTCTGGTAGAGCAGGATGTTCAAACAACTAACATCAACAACATCGTTTATCAGGACTATACCAAGTCGTTTGATGTAACATTGATGAACGCAGGTGCACCTGCATTACCATACTTTTCAGAATCGGTTATCTTGCCTGGGCAGGGGGCTGTTTCGTTAGAAGTAGAACACGACGGATACGTAGAGTATCAAAATGTATTAGTGACTCCTTCTAAGGGAAGTTTGAAAAGAAACATTAACCCGGATAATGTACCTTATGCTTTCGGGGCAGAGTACAACAACAATGCTTTTTACCCTGGAGAATTAGCAAGAACTGGAGATGTTTACATCTTGAGAAATACCAGAGGTATTACTGTAAGTGTTCAACCATATCAGTATAACCCTGTAACGAAAGTTTTGAGAGTATATCAAAACATCAGAGCAAAGGTTTTAATTAATGATAAGGAAATTGGATTCAACGAACTGGAAATAGTTCAAGAGCCTAATGATGTATTCATGAAGGTGTATCAACATCATTACCTGAACGCAAACACCGAATTGAAATACACTCCGGTAGAAGAAGAAGGAGAGATGTTGGTAATTGCTGCTGATTCTTATTTCAGTGCCATCCAACCTTTAGTAGATTGGAAAAACCAATCAGGTGTAAAAACTACACTTGTAGGTACTTCAACTGCTGGTAGCTCGGATACGCAGATTAAATCCTACATCCAAAACTTTTACTCTTCTAACTCCAATTTAGTATATGTATTACTGGTAGGAGATCATGCTCAGGTACCTAGTCATACTTATGGATCATCTGGGTGGGAAGATCTTTGGAGTGATTCTTATTACGGACAAATATCAGGAGGTAACAACGATTACTATCCAGAATTGTTTATTGGTAGATTCTCTGGGAATTCAAGTCAAATTGGAACCATGGTGGATCGTACTTTAGAGTACGAAAAGAACCCTGCAACCGGAGACTGGATGACAAGAGCTATTGGATTAGCTTCGGATGAGGGAGCTGGGTATGGAGATGATAACGAAGCTGATTGGCAGCATGCAAGAAACAACAGAACTAAATTGTTGAACTTTGGATATACTGAAGTACACGAGTTTTACGATGGTTCTCAAGGTGGTTCAGATGCTAACGGTAATCCGGGGCCATCTGATATAACACCTGCAGTAAATGAAGGAATTGGTTTATTCAACTACACCGGACACGGAGATCAAACAACTTGTATTACCGGAAACTACGGAAGTAGCGATATTAATGCTGCTACAAGTAATGGTTACTATCCTTACGTAATTTCTGTAGCTTGTAACAACGGAACATTTACTTCTGGAACTTGTATTTCTGAAACATGGTTAAGAGCAACTAACGCCGGAACTCCTACTGGAGCAATTGCTGCTTGTGGGTCATCTATTTTGATGGCATGGGCGGAGCCGATGCAAACGCAGGATGAAATGACGGATATCATTGCAGAGTCTTATTCCAATAACAGAAAGGAAACCCTGGGAGGGATTTTCTACAACGCTCAAATGAGTATGTTAGAAGACTATAATGCTAGTTCAAGTGCTAAAGAAGTAATGCAAACATGGGTAATGTTCGGAGATCCGTCAACGATCTTTAGAAACAAAGTAACCATGAATATGAATGTTACTCACTCTTCTATTGTTGCAGAGGGAGCTACCAGTATGGATGTTAGCTGCGATGTTGAAGATGCTAGAATTACAGTTTCTCAAAACAATGAGTACTTGGGTCATGGATATGTTTCCAACGGAACAGTAACGGTAAACTTTCCGGCATTAACTTCGATGGATGATGTATTGATAACTGGAGTTAGACAAAACTATTTACCGTACCAGGGAACGGTAACAGTAAGTGGAGTAGGTGTAGAAGAAGTAGCTCACGAGAACATTTCTATTTACCCTAACCCGGCTACCGATTTAGTTCAGATTACCAGCAATGTTGTAGGAGATAAAATCATTAATATTTCTGATATGTCAGGAAAATTAGTGAAGACTATTCAAGTGTTTGGACAATCTAATGTTGTTGTTCCTGTGGAGGACCTTTCTAAAGGATTGTACATGGTGAATGTATTGTCTAATGGAATTGAGTCTACTCAGAAATTGATCATTGAATAATTATAATAACTTTGATAAGAATGAGTCACTTTGTTTAAAGTGGCTCATTTTTTGATTTTGCAAGAAAATATAAATTGAGGTTATGAAAAACTTATTGATATTATCCGCTATGATGATGTTTATTTCATGCGGAACTAAGAAGCAGGTAGCAACTGAATCAAATGATACTCCTGGAACAACAGAGGCGGTGGTAGAACAAAATAGAATAGTAGGAACAGTTCGAGTGGCTAAAACAGGGTGTAAAGTTTTTATTGAAGCTCAGATGAGCAAGGATAAGAACGATATCATGTTAATGTATCCTGTTAATCTGGATGAGAAGTTTCACAAAGAAGGGATGTTTATCAAGTTTACTTATGCCGAAAGCAGAGCGCAACAACCTGAGGGGTGTACTGCTGATAAGGTGGTTAGCTTGAGCGATGTAACTCCATTGAGAAACTAATCGATTCTTACACCTATCATACAAACATCATCAATTTGTTCCTGATTTCCTTTCCAGGATTCGAAGGAATCGTTTAAGATGATCTTTTGTTCCGATAGGGGTTTATCCTGAATAGATAATAATAATTTTCGGAGGTTGGAAGGCTTGAATTTCTTGCCTTTTTCTCCTCCGAATTGATCCACATATCCATCCGAAAAGATATAAAAGGTATCTCCTTTTTGAAGTTCAATTTGATGGCTGTTAAATGGAGAGAGGTGTTCATATTTACCCACCGGTTGTTTATCAGCTTTATACTCTATAATCTCTCCGTTTCGGATTAGCCATAAAGGGTTGTTAGCACCCGAGTAGGTGAGCACGTTTTGCTCAATTCTGCAAAGGGCAATGTCCATCCCGTCTTTTACTTCCTCCTCCGATTTTTCAAATTCTTCAATTACCAGTTCTCTTACCTTGTCCAGAATTTTTCCGGGCTCAGTAATACGATATTCTCTTAAGGATCGATTTAAAGCATTGTTGCAGATAACACTTACCATTGCTCCTGGTACACCATGTCCTGTACAGTCGGCTGCAGCAATCCAAATGGAGTTGTTGAGGTGTTCTACCCAATAAAAATCTCCTGCTACAATGTCTTTTGGTTTGTATAAAATGAATGATTCAGGATACAGTTCCGATAATCGCCCTTTAGGAGGTAAAATGGCTTGTTGTATTCGTTTAGCGTAAGTAATGCTATCCTTGATTTCCTGATGAGCATGTTCGATGAGTACCTTTTGCTTTTCCATGGCCTCATTTTGTCTTCTAATAATCTCTCTTCGTTGCTCCGTTAGTAGGTTGGATTTGATTTCTTCAAATGCCTTGTACGATTGGTAGGCCATTTCCCACATGCCTGATTTCTCATAAGCTTTGGAAAGTAGCAAATAGATTTCCTGAGTTTTGATGGGAGAGTTGTATTCTTCCTTAGATTTTAACCCATTGTTTAATAGGTCAATTACCAGTTCCCATTCCTCTTTGGTAGAATGAATCCTGGCAATCAAAATAAGCGAGGTATTGGCCGCGTCCGGTAAGCCGGAGTTTAATCTTATTTCATAACTCTCTTTGGCTTCGCTGAGAGCTTCTGTAAGTTGCTCTTTGTTGAGGTAGTAAACTGCCCAGTCGTAATGGTTACGAGCTTTCTGAGAATTGGAGAAAGCATATTCCTGAGCTGTCTTTAATTGCTCAAAACAATTGTCTAGTTTACTCTGGCTGATGTATAAGTTAGCCAATCCACTACTAATCCTAAAAATACCGGCACTGGCATTTCCTCCATTGGCAATGGAAAGACCGGCCATGAAACTTTTCTCGGAATTATCATACTCCTTTAAGGTGTGATAAATTTCTCCCATGTGGTAGTTGCCCATCAATGCAAAAACAGATAATGGTCCATTGCTGGAGATTATTTTTAATGCTTGATGAAGGTGTACGGTTGCCTTTTCCAGTTCACCTAAACTTCTGTAATTGGCCCCGGTAATCACTTCTACAACTCCCGCAAATTCCGGATTATTCCATTTACATTCGGAAGGGTTTATGGAAAGTAAATATTCTTCTGACTCAGAACATTTACTGGTGTAATAGGTAAGTGTTCCCTGAATAAAGGCTTTGTATTCTTTAGAGTTGTTATGGATAATGTCATCGCAAAGTTCAATGAGTGGATTTTGCAATGAATTCAATATGCTCAAATCTCCCAGGGCAATAGCATTGCTAAACTCAACCATAATTTGGTCCAGTACTTCAGGGGTAGCTTTTGCCTTAATGATTAGTCGTTGAATGGATTCTACTACGGAGTTGCTCATATCCATTCAAATATAACCAAACAAATTTCTATACCACTATTGGATAATGATTTTGTATTCCGACAGTAATTCTCCGTTTACAGAAAGCCCTGCAATGTAGGTTCCTGATGCGTAGTTTTCAATATTCCATGGTAAGGTATGTTCTCCAGCCGTTAAGGATGATTGATGCACGGTATCAATTAATTGCCCGTTAAGGTTATACAGTTTTATTTCCACCATGGCCAAGTTCGGTAGAGAAACGTTAAACTGACATTCCTCTGATACCGGATTGGGGCTACCATAGAAGTCAATATCAATCTCAGGTTCATTAATTCCCGTTCCGTTAATATTTTCTGGTTGTTGTTGAGTAATGCAATGAACCATTCCTCCATATTCGTAAATGTTTTGCACATTAATTCCAACCGCTGTTTTATTGGGGTAAATATTTTGAATTATGTTTAAAGCTACATTGTCGTTTGGATCTCCATAAAATGGCACCAGAACAACATCGTTGGCAATGTAGTAATTGGCATACGATCCCTTATAACCCAGGTTGTTTCCAAATGTATTGGAAACATTGTTTTGAGTAAGTGGAATGATCACCATTTGATAAGCAATTCCAGATTTGTTCTTAGCAGCAAACAAGGTGTCTATATCTGCCTGGGATAGTCCCCAGTATTGTAAGTCGGCAGGAGTCATGGTAACGATGGTGCTGTCGTTGGCAAATTTCATTACTCCATCAATGTGCATGTCTGTAATCTCTTGTCCGTATTCTCCATCCAGCCAAATGAAGTTTTCGATCCCCATATAGGTGGTTAAGTAATCTTCAATTTGTGGTTCCGTTAATCCTGGGTTTCTACTGGAATGAGTTACCGAGCTTCTGGTGGCCATCATGGTTCCATGTCCATCGTGTTCTATGGCACCACCTTCTAATATCATGGCAGAAAGGTCTACAACATTCAATCCTGTTTCCGTAGCAATTTTGTTTGGAACCTGATCGCATTTAGAGTAAGGAGCATCATTTCCCCAGCCATTAAATCCCCAGTCCAGAATGTGCAAGTCGTCATTGTTGTCATAAACAAACATAGGCCCGTTATCCCTTACCCAAACATCGTCGGTTTCCATGATAAAAAAGTCGATGTTAGTAAGTGGAATAGAAGCATTGTTTAAAACACTTATTACATGATTGTATTCTGTTGAGTCATATACCACAATATGAACCTTTTCACCCGTATGAAGCGCTTCAGTCATCGCTACCCAGGTAGACTCTACATCATCTCTATAGAAAGGTCCATACAGTTCATTATGTGGCCATTGCAGCCAGGTGCCCTCATGAGGTGCAGTTTCTTCCGGCATGTAGTACATAGGTGTTTGGGCTAATATGGGGATGTTGATTAAAATCAACAGGGTCACAATTACTCTTAGCATTTCAAAATCTTTACTATAAAGATTCAAAATATCAGAAAAGTTGCATCAAAAGGGTCGTTTATTTTTTCAGAATTCGATATTCATCATCGCTTTCAAAGTCTGCTCTGGTAAAACGCCCTGGCTTACCATGAGAGCCTTCATCGATGTTTAACTGTACAAACTGAACTTCACTTAGTTCAGTTAAAGTAAATATCAGTTCCACTAAATATTGATTAGCTCCTGCAGTACCCATTTGTTCTGAGTATTTACTTTCTGGAGATAGGGTAATTTGTAATATTCCGGCAGTGAACTTCTGATAAACAATTTCCGGATCGTATTTGGATAAATTTTCATTTAACTTATCAATGAGTTCCTCGGGGCTATTGGTCTCAATAATTTTGTTCCCTTTACTAACTACTATATGATCACCTTTAGCATCTAATTCTGAGTTCCAGACATGAATGGATTCCTTTTGTCGGTTTTGTTTTTTCTTTAAAGAAGCAATCAGGTTTTCCCTTCTTTTATCTACACAAGGTAGTTTGGACCAGTAAACAAAAACAACATCGTACCCACCGGATAATTCTTTTTCTTCGGACGAAAGCAATAACAATTGAGTTCCACCTGCCTGCCATTCATGTTTCTCTGTTTCGTCACCAAGCCGATGGAAGTAGTAAGTTTTATCTAAGATGGTTTTTCCTGAAGAACCAGACACAAATGCAGCCTTCTTATCCTGAAAGTCAAGGTCTCCTTTTCTGTTGCTAAAGAAATGATTGAAATAAGCTCCTTCGTCTTTGTTGAGTAATGGAGATTGATCCTGCCCGCAATTTTCTAAATTAAAGGATTGGGCATGAATAAAGAAAGAAGTCAGAATAAGGAATAGGGCAATTAGTTTTTTCATCATAACACGGGTTAGACTGCGGGAAGCAGATTTGGTTTAATTCACTTCTGAATTAAAGGTCTTTCTTGTATCTATTTTCCATATCTTTTCTCGACTCTGGTGGCTCATTACCCCCAAGTTGATCTTTAAGCATTTGTCCCATGGTGGGGAAACTGTAGGTGTCCTTCCAGTTCTCAGGTTGCCAGAGGTTAGACCTCATAAATGCTTTGGCACAGTGCAAAAATGCTTCTTTCACTTTTACTTCAATACAAGCTTTGGGTGCTTTAAAATCGTCGTCGAAAAGGTTTAGGTATTCTTTAGAGGTGGTAATGGTTGCTTTACCATTTACTCGAAGGGTTTCTTTAATTCCGGGAATCATAAACAACAACCCTATTGAGCCCGTGTCTAATATGTTGTTCAGACTGTCCAATCGATTGTTACCACTGGAGTCCGGTATTAGAATGGTATTCGCATCTTTTACCTTAATAAATCCATTATTTCCCCCTCTGGGAGAGGCGTCAGCTTCTAAATTTTGGTTCACAGTAGAAATAACGGCAAATGGAGCGTGATGAATAAAGTTGATGCAATGTTCATCAAGTTGACTCAGTTGTTTTCTAATCGCTCTTTCACCTGGTTGGTTGTAAACATCTCTAAGTTGTTGCTTGTTTTCTATTTTCATTTGCTCATTTCTAAGTGGTAAAATTAAGCATTCAATTAGAGCTATGGTATATGATTGAAATGTTAAAAATAAAATTTAACATTTCGCTTTGAAATCTTTGTAAAGTGCAGTAAATCATAGGGCTAAGGAAGAAATGTTAGGTTGCGTTATTGATTTATTTTTCTTAAGTTTATAACAGCAAGACAACAAAGGTTGTAGTGTTGAGTTATTATAATGCACCTCGGAGTCAACGAATGACTTCTATTAAGAGTACTAACTACATAAATTTTAATTCCTTATGAAATCTAATTTTTTGTTTGTAATCGGGCTGGCGCTAATTTTTTCGGCCTGTACAAAGAACAAGGGAGAAGTTAGCATGACCTATAACAAGGCAACAGCTGTTTATGGTGATATTGATGCTGTAAGAGCAACTGCTTTAACTGCCCCTCCTAAAAGTATCGACGATCCAGGTAAAATATTCATTGGAGATGATTTTATCCTAATCGGAGAAGAAAACGAAGGGATCCATGTTTACGACAACAACGATCCAAGTAATCCAGTTAGCGTTGGGTTCATTCAACTACCGTTCACCAAAGAGTTTTACGTAGACAAAAACTATGTTTACGCAGAGTCTCAATACGATTTCCTTAAAATTGATATTTCGGACTTATCTGCTCCTACATTGGTAGATAGAGTAGAGTATGCCTTTGGAGATCCTATTATGGATCAGGATGGTAACATGCTACTTGGTTTTGATTTCGATGTGGTAACAGAGACCTTCGAAATTGGAAGTCCTGAAGCCATGACACTTCAAAATACAGATTACCTGTATTATGATTACTTGAATCAATTGATTCCACCATCTTCTGTACCTTCTTCGTTTGCAGGAAATAGTACCGAGATTAAAGGAACGTTGAATAAAATAGCGTTGCTAGATGATTATGTATATGTTATCGGAAACGACAGAATGCATACTTTTCAGGATGGAGCATCTGCAATGGCTTACATTGGAAATCAATATGTTTCTAATGAGATGGAAACCATTTATCCGGAAGGAAATAACTTGTTTATCGGAACACAAACTTCTATGGTGGTGTTAGATGCTACTAACCCGGAAAACCCTTATTACCTTTCAGAGTATTTTCACCCAACATCGTGCGATCCGGTATTACCTCACGGAAGTGTAGCTTACTTAACTTTACGTGCTGGTGCATTTGGAGGATGTAGCGGAGATGACAATACTTTAGTAGTGTTGAACATCGATAACCTGAATAACCCTAGTCCAATCCAGAATATTCCAATGAACAGTCCTTACGGAATGTGTATCATTGATAATAAACTGTATGTTGGAGAAGGAGCTAATGGGTTGGCTATTTTTGATGTAACTGATCCTCAAAACCCAGTTCATCTTACAACAGAGCCAAATGAGGTGTATGATATTATGGAGCACCCAACCATTCCTAATATGATTCTAACAACCAGCAGCAATGGATTAGAATTGTATCAGGTGGATGCTAACCCAATGGACATTACTTTCTTAAGCAGCATTAATTATTAATTAGCTCTGCTTCTTAGTGAATAAAATTTTGAATACAAGCTTGGTGTTTGCAGTCATGTTATTGCAAACACTTTGCTATGCTCAAAAAAATCAGCCCATCGAAGGAGGAACCATTCTAAAACTTAAAGATGGTGCCCGTTTTGTTGGAACCTATGAAGGGCAAGATGAAATGGGGAGACTGGTAAAGATTAGCAATGGAGATATTATTACCATTCGTCCTTCTCTTATCAGAAGAGAATATCATCCGGATCAGATTTCATTGTATAAAAAAAGAAAGTTCCATTACAAGACAGGTGGTGCATTCAACTATTCTATAGGAGTCGCTGATGAGCACTTCAACATGGATCTATCCTATAGCAGGCATTTTACGCCAAGACTCGAATTGGGACTCGGTATTGGATTTCACAGAAATTCATTTTGGTTTACCACCTCTTCCGATTTTCACTTTGTAGACGTTAATTCCTTCCCAATGTATGCTCAGGCCAAGTTTGATTTAACACAGGGGCTGAGAAGGATATATGTTAAAGGAAAGGCGGGGTACGCCAATAACATTATGGATTGGGGTATGACCAGTATAAAAGATGGTATCACTCTCGATGGAGCCATTGGAGTTTCGTTCCCTTCTAAAGGACGATTTAAACACTATGTGGAATTGAGTCAGTATACCTCTTATGCTCAGGGAAGTCACCGTAACTTCTCTTCTAATGCAGTTTCGGATATTGACTTTAATGTATGGTTTAATCGAGTAGTGATGACCTGGGGATTTGAATTTGGAAAGTAGATAAAGTGTTGATATATAATTTAAAAGGTGGTCGATCTGATCACCTTTTTTGTTTTGTGCCGATGAGAATTAGCATTCCAATATTTTTAAATCTAAAAATGAACTATAATAAAGTAGATAGTTTTGTTTTGGTGGTGAAAATAATTTTTAGTGTCAAATTAAGTAAGAAAGGAACCCAATAATGAATAGTATTTATCAGTACGAAGGTGTTCTCTTTATTTTTTCTAAGAATCTTGTTTTCATAGATTTGAATTTGAACGAACGCCATTCATTTAACTACTAACTACGAAACTAAATTATATGCTTCAATGCATTAGATATTGCTGCGGCCTGGTGGTAATGTTAATCGCTTTGATCGGTCATACTCAAAAATTTGAGTCTATCGATAAGCGAATTCAAGCTGCCGACGCCATTAGGATTGATCAACCGGAAGAAGCAATAAAACAGGGGGAGGAACTCATGTTAGAATGCCAGGATAATGGCTATCAACATGGAGTCTTAATGCTGAGGGTGCTTTTGGCAAAAGCCGAGAAGACAGCAGGGAGGTTAGATAATTCCGTTAAGCATGTGATTACAGCTCTGGAGACAGAATTGCCAAAGTATCCAAAGGATTCTGTGGGGATTTACAGAATTGCAGCAGAAATACTGGATGATATCGGCGCTGTAGATGTAGCCATCCAATACATGGAAAGTGTAGCTCAGTTTCAGAGGGAGAACGGAGAGTATACGCA
The DNA here is from genome assembly GCA_965230225.1 of Parvicellaceae bacterium. GTDB lineage: Bacteria > Bacteroidota > Bacteroidia > Flavobacteriales_D > Parvicellaceae > CALSMU01. The sequence goes on along the minus strand of CBDDKM010000010.1, from coordinate 882,882 downwards.
TCAATATTTTTCATATTCTGACCTTGCCGGGCTGTACCTCAAAGTAGAAGATTATCCCAATGCCATAAAGAATTATAAATATGCTTTAGAGACAGGGAAAGAAGCTAAAGATGATAAGATGGAGTATAGCTCCTATAATAATCTGGGGTTTACTTTCTATCAGCAAGGAGAATTGGATAGCGCCCATTTGTATTATCATTACGGTATTGAAGTATTGGAGAACAAAGAGAAGTGGAATCAAAATGATAGTATCCTTTATGGCTTTTTAAGAGGGAACATTGCTACCGTTCATGCTAAAAAAGGGGAGTGGAAACTTGCATTACCCAATATGCTAGTAGACTATAAACTAAGCTACTTACTTAAACAGCAGCACAGTCAGGTTCACAATGGTTTGGAGTTGGCCAAAATGTATTTGTCTAGTGGTTCAACTTTTGAAGTAGGTTTGTTAATTGACTCTTTGGAGGGCAAGTTGGGAAATGAGTTTAGCCTGGAGCAAAAAGCTAAACTTTCCCGTATTAAAGGAACGATGTACGAATTGGAAGGTGAATCCGATAAAGCAATAGTATACTTGAAGCAATTTGAGTTGTTTAGAGATTCAATCATAGAAATTCAAACCAGTAAGGACAAATTAAATACTCAGTTAATTGGAGATTTCAGGTTGTCTCATGCTGAGTCGGAAATTGCTCTGGAGAAATCAAGAGTAAAGAATAAGGAAAAAGAAGCTTTGGCAGCCGAACAGGAAACCTTTCAAACACGACTCATATTGTTGTTTACGGTGATTATTGCCTGTTTGCTCATTGTTGTTTTTTGGGTCGTCAATAAAAAGAGACTGGATGCTAGAAAAAGAGAAGTGCGTATAAAGGAAATGAAGAGGAAACTGGCAGAAAACGAGAAGTTAAGATTAAGTCAGGAACTGGAATTAAAGAATAAGGACCTAACCAGCTTAGCCATGGATATCTCCAGAAAGAAAGAGTATACCGAAGAAATATTAAATAAGCTCAGTCAGATAAAAGACCCTAAAGATCTTAATGAATTAAGGGAAGTAATTCAATACGCAAAATCTCAGTTTGTAACGGATAAAAATCTGGCAACGTTTCAGGAAAATTTGGAAACCATTAACAGTGCTTTTTTTAGCAGATTGGAAACCGATTTTCCAAACTTAACCAATTACGATAAACAACTTAGTGGATTAATTGCATTAGGACTTACGAATAAAGAAATTGCTACATTAAAAAACATTTCTCCAAAGGGAGCAAAGATGGCTAGATATCGTCTTCGAAAGAAGCTGAATTTGTCCGAAAATGTTGATGTGGTAGGGTTTTTGAAAAACTATTTATAGTAAAATAGTTGCGGTGTAAAACACAGTAAATCAGTGATTAATGGGTGTGTAGCCCCTGGGTAGCCCTACTTTTTTTTGATCTGTTTTGAAACTTAAAGTTCTTTGTGGTGAACTATGATAATTCGCTGCCTGACCAGCAGCATAAATAACGCCACGAAATGCCACATAAACTACTAACTACTCTTGCACTGGTTTTACCTTTTAGTGTAGGAGTTTATGCTCAGGGGGTTGGAATTAACACCGATGGATCGGCCCCAGATGCCAACACTGTTTTAGATGTTAAATCTACAGGAAGTACCTCAAGTCAATACGGACTAAAAGTTAAAAATAGCGGAGGTACAGATCAGTTTGTTGTAAGAAGCGACGGAAAAGTCGGAATTGGAACGAACAATCCAGGGAGTTATGAACTAAACTTGCAAGGAAATCAATACATCTCCGGTGGAGTTTTGTTTGATTGTCCGGGTTGTGGATCTACCTCTACCTTATTTGGTTCCTCCAGTTGGGGAGACATGACCATTCAAGGACGTGTAATGTCCGCTAATAGTAATATTCATTTATCTCCTCCAAGTGGATACAAAGTTGTCATTAATGGAACATATAGGGCAGCTGGTGGAGCAACCGGAACAGATGTCGGTTTACAGGTGTCAGGTGAAACCTGGTTGTGTTCATCTACCGGAAATACAGGTGTTGGAACAACCTCTCCATCACATAAGGTGCATGTAGATAATACCACTTCTGATAATGTTTTAAGGTTGGAAGGACCGGATACTTATGGATCGGGAGCTCGTTTGAATTTCGGGGATGGAGATTATGTTTACCTCGATGAGGATAGCGACGATGATTTAACGATATATGCTGCAGATCGTATAGCTCTTCAAGGAGGAGATGTGGGGGTACATACCACAGCACCGGCATACGATTTAGATGTAAATGGAGACATTAGAGCAAGAAATAACTTTTATGTTGATAACGAAAGAAGAATTTATCCAACTCCTGGAGGGTCATACGCTAGATTAGGTAGTGGCGGTAACGCCTTCCAGGATTTGTACTCTAGATATACTTATTTCAGTACAACATATACTGTGAGTGATAGTACTTACAAAAAAGATATTACTCCTCTTCCAAACAGAATTAATGCATTAGATGTGGTTAAATCTGTACAACCTAAAGCCTTTAAATGGAGATTAAATAAATTGTATTGGGAAGGAGCAGAACCTGTTTGTGATGCTGATACCAGTTGGAGATATGGATTCATAGCTCAGGACATTGCCCAATACATGCCAGAAACTGTTCAAACAGATGAAGAAACCGGTAGAGTAATGATGAATTACGAAGCAGTGGTTTCCGTATTATTTCAAGCAGTGAAGGAACAGCAAAAAGAAATCGAAGAATTGAGAAAAGAGATTGACCAAATCTCTGAGAAGAAATAATAGCTTTTCGTAACCACTGCGATAAAAGTGGTGTGGTAGTTAGTAGTTAAAGCCCGGTGTAGTTAGAGCCGGGCTTTAATCATTAATTAACCTTGTCAATTTTACTGTTAGTCCTGGCCGTTTTTACCAGACTTAAAAATTCAGATCGGTATTCGTTGGGGTCATCTCCTTTGCTTCTTTTAGCTAATGTGTATACTTCTGAAAAAGTATAGTCGCCAATAAAGTCAGACTTTCTTAATAACATTCCGTAAGCAGCAACCGAGGCGGCAAAATAGTAATCGTTCGATAAAGTGCTGTTTTCATTTTTAACCTGCCTTACCACTAGTGTACTGGTATCTGATTCTGGAAGTTTGTATCGGCATTTTATCTGAACTAGTTCATCTGTTGCGGCCGTGTTGGTTAATGCCGGAGTTTGATACCTCAGTGTGTCTACGTCAGAGTTTGGTATTTCATGTTTGGACGAAGTAGGAATCAGTTCGTACAAGGCAGTAACAGTATGCCCCGAACCTAATTCTCCTGCGTCCTTAAGGTCATTGTTAAAATCTTGTGCTGCCAGTAATCGGTTTTCATATCCAACCAGTCTATAACCTTTAACTTGAGTAGGGTTAAATTCTAATTGGAGCTTTACATCTTTAGCAATGGTGTAAATGGTTCCAAACAATTCTGTTACCAATACTTTTTTGGCTTCTCTTATGTTGTCAATGTAGAAGTAATTTCCATTTCCTTTATCTGCCAGCATTTCCATTCGGTCGTCCTGATAATTTCCCATTCCGAACCCAAGAGTGGTTAAGAAAACACCTGTCTTTCTTTTTTCCTCTATTAATTGTTCTAGTTCATCATTACTTGTGGTTCCAACATTAAAATCTCCATCCGTAGCTAAAATTACCCGATTGTTACCGTCTTTTATGAAGTGCTCTTCTGCCAGTTGATAGGCTAAATTAATTCCCGCTGCTCCATTGGTTGAACCACCTGACTCAAGTTGGTTAATCGCAATGTTTATTTTGCCTTTGTGCTTTCCCGATGTTGGAGGTAGTACCATCCCACTGCTTCCGGCGTAGACTACAATCGAAACACGATCTTCTTCTCTAAGGTTTTTTGTAAGAAGTTTCATGGCTTGCTTTAGTAAAGGAAGTTTGTTCCAGTAGGACATAGAACCACTCACATCGATTAGAAATACAAGGTTACTTGGTGCTAAGTTATCTTTAGGAATTTCGTAGCCCTTTAAACCGATTTTAAGTAATTGGTTGTTTTTGTTCCATGGGCAAGTTCCAAGTTCGGTATGGATAGCAATTGGATTCTCTCGTGAATCAGGGACTTCATAGTTGTACTGAAAATAATTAATCAGTTCTTCTGTTCTTACTGCTCCTGGTCCGGGTAATCTGCCGGAGTTAAGGATTCTTCTAACATTGCTGTAAGAGGCATTGTCTACATCTATTGAGAAGGTAGATAGTGGTTCGTTTTCTGGTGTTAAAAATTCGTTTTCGTAAAATACTTCATAAGATTCTGTGTTGAAATCTTCGTAATGCGGAGGTTCGTAATAGGAAGCATTGGACCTGAAACGTGGACTTGTGTACAAAGTGTTGGGGCTGCTTTTAGTAGTGACTGAAATAATACCTCCGGTAGCATCTCCATAATTGGCTGGTATTCCTCCGGTGTAAGTAGTAACCGAGTTAATGGAAGATTTAGGTAAACCGTTGAGGTTTCTTACTCTCATTCCATCCAAATAATAGGCATTAGCATCTTTTCTGGCACCTCTAATGGAGATAATTTCTCCGTTACCGTTTGATTGAACACCTCCAATAGTTGTAGCTATACTTTCAGCGTTTCTACCGGGTAGTCTGGCTATATCTTCCCTGGTAATTGTGCTTCCACTAGCACCACCATTTTTATCAATCAATGCAGTTTTATAGGTAACGATTTCTACGCAGGATAAATTGGAAGAGTTCAATTGAGATAAATTTGGAAAAGGGTCTTGTACTGCCGTTCCTGTTCCGCTGCCATCTGGAATTCCGTTTTGAGGAGTATGTCCGCTGGACAAAGATGAATTTCCTTTAGTGAGTTTAAAGTTAAAATGGGTGGTTTGATGATTCTGAATTACAATCTGATTAATGTTTAGATCACTGTATTTCTTTTTCAATGCTATTACTTTGTAAGAGCCTGTTTTGATATTGTCAATAGAAAATCGTCCACTTGTATTAGTAACTGTGGAGTCAATCAAAACAGAGTCCTGTTTAATATATATGGTAACTCCTTCAATAGGGGTATAGTCCGATGTTCTGGTAACAAGCCCTCGCATACTCCCGAATTCTTGCGAAAAACTAATAAGGCATGATAAACTGAATATAGAAAGAATGAAATATCGAATCATAGTTTTGGGTTTATGGAGAGATGTATTTAGTCAGGTAATTCCATAAAGCCACAGCGTGATATTTTCTATAAATAAGTGCTTAACCTTATATTATACTACGTATAAATACTTAGGCGAAATGAAAACGAAAAATTGATTAGAATAAGAAAATAGTGGTTTCGTCAGTTTATCGAGTGTGAACATCAGAAACGGTGGGGTAAATTGCATCTTTTTTTGTCTAGGTGTCGTTGCACAGATACCACATTTAACTACCCATTTATAGACCAACCTAACCAATTCTATGAAAAGAATTTTACTATTGCTAGTCATGGCATGTTTTGCTGTGCACACACACGCGCAAACCGGAACAGAATTTTGGTTTGCTCCACCCGAAGTCACCTCAGGCCATGGAGGCCCCAACGGAGATGAACCCATTTTACTAAGGATAGCTACAGGTAATGTTGCTAGTACTGTAACCATTGATATGCCGGCTCTGGGAGGTGCGGCATTTGGAGGAGCAGGAACTCTAACTGCAACCATCCCTGCCAATTCACAACAAACCTTTGACCTATCAGTTTACAAAGCAGATTTAGAAACACCTTCTGATGTGGTAAGTACAACAGGGCTGCATGTAGTAGCTACTGAGTCTGTAACGGTTTATTACGAGTTAAATACGACCTATAATCCAGAAATTTTTGCTTTAAAAGGAGCCAACGGGTTAGGAACAGAGTTTTATACTCCCTTCAACACTCGTTGGAGAAATGGTAACTATACTCCAACACCCTATACTTCCTTTGATATTGTGGCAACGGAGGATAACACTACGGTAATTATTTACCCTAGAAAAGATTTGGATGGAGGTCATACCGCTTTAACATCTTACACCGTAACATTAATGAGAGGGGAAACCTACTCAGGTTCTGTTACTTCTACTGTAGGGGCAGATAATCCCGCAGGTACAGCAATTGTTTCGGATAAACCAATTGCTGTTTCTGTTAAAGACGATTCTGCCTGGCCTCAACCCTGGGGAGGATGTAAAGATTTGATGGGAGATCAAATTGTTCCGGTAGACATTGTTGGTTATGAATACATTGTTGCCAAAGGTTTTTTGAATGCCAACATCGAAAGGATGTTTATCACTGCTACCCAGAACAATGCTCAAATTACCATCGATGATGGAACAACCACTAACGTAACGTTATTTGCAGGGGAAACCTATGATTTTCAATTAGATAATCCTTTTACACACATAATATCCACAGAACCCATTTACGTGATGCATATTTCCGGTTACGGATGTGAGATGGGGGCAGCCCTGTTGCCTCCGTTGAACTGTGCCGGTTCTGATCAGGTGAGTTTTGTGCGTTCTAAGCCAGGGCCTAGCTTTAGGTTTGGTCTTTCTGTAATGGTGCCTACTGGAGCAGAAGGAGATTTTGCTATTGATGGTAATACCACTTTGCTTCAAGCTGCGGATTTTTCAGTTGTTCCTGGAACCGGAGGAGCTTGGATGGCAGCTGCAGTAGAATATACCGAAGCAGAAATAGCCTCTCTTACCGCACACCTGGTAACCAATGGAACAGAACCATTTGGGTTGGGTGTAATGAATGGTGGAACCACCAGTGGTTGTAGATATGGATATTTCTCTGAGTTTTCAGCCGAAATTGTAATTGATGCAGGTTTGGATCAAACCATTTGTGCCAACGATACGGCACAGCTTTCTGGATCGGTAACAGGTGGAGCAACAACTGGAATTTGGACCTCAAGCGGATCTGGTCAGTTCCTTCCGAACGATACTGATATGAATGCAGAGTATGTGCCAAGTCCGGCAGATATTTCGGCGGGGTCGGTAAGTATCACCTTAACCTCTACTGGTAGTTGTACTCCGGTTACAGATGTGATGACCTTAAATATAACTCCAGCTCCAACAGTTGATGCAGGTGCAGATGTTAGTGTATGTGAGAACAACCCCGATGTGAACTTAAATGGAACTGTAACCATAGCAGCTAGCGGAATTTGGAGTGGAGGAGCAGGATCTTATTCACCCAACAATACTTCTTTAATTACTACTTATACACCATCCGCGGCAGAAATCGCTTCCGGATCGGTAACCCTTACCTTAACTACTACAGGAAACGGAATTTGTAATCCGGAAACGGATAACATAACCATTACTTTTACCCCTTCACCTACAGTGGATGCAGGTCCTAATCAATCGGTTTGCGGGAACAATCCGGATGCTACTCTTAGTGGGGCAGTAACTGTTGCCACTGGTGGAGTATGGAGTGGAGGAGCTGGTACATTCTCACCCAACGTTAACGCATTAAATGCCACTTATACACCAACTGCAGCAGAAGTTGCAACAGGTTCAGTAACGCTAACATTAACAACAACGGGTAACGGTACATGTAACTCAGAAAGCGATAACGTAACCATAACCTATACCACTTCGCCAACTGCTAATGCAGGGGTGGATCAAACACTTTGTGCTAACAATGCAGCTATTACTCTTAATGGTTCCGTAACGGTGTCAACAGGAGGAGTGTGGAGTGGAGGACTTGGAACTTATGCTCCAAACGCGAATACATTAAATGCCGTGTATACACCTACTGCCGCAGAAATTTCATCAGGTTCGTTAACCTTAACCCTTACAACAACCGGAAATGGTACTTGTAATGCCGTAACCGATGATATGACAGTTACATTTACTGCAGCGCCTACGGTTAACGCCAATGTGGATCAAACAGTATGTGCTAACAATCCTGATGTAACTCTAAATGGTTCAATAACCATAGCTACCGGAGGAGTATGGAGTGGAGGAGCCGGAACGTTTAACCCAAATGCAAATACATTAAATGCAACTTATACACCTACAGCTGGAGAGATAGCAGCCGGAACAGTTACACTTACCTTAACCACAACCGGAAATGGTACTTGTAATGCAGAGTCTGATGATATGGAAATTACCATAGACCCTGCGCCGGTGGTATCTGCCGGAACTGATGCAACAGTATGTGCCAATAACCCTGATGTAACATTAGGAGGTTCTATTAGTAATGCTGGTGGAGGAGTATGGTCCGGAGGGGCTGGAACTTTTAATCCAAGTAATGCTGCTCTAAATGCAACTTATACACCATCTGCAGCAGAGATAGCAGCCGGAACGGTAACATTAACTCTAACATCTACCGGAAACGGATTGTGTAATGCAGAAAGCGATAACGTAACCATTACTATAACCACAGCTCCAACAGCAAATGCCGGAGTAGATCAAACAGTATGTAGTAATAACCCTGATGTAACTTTAGGAGGAAGCGTAACTGTAGCTACCGGAGGATCGTGGAGTGGAGGAGCAGGAACTTATAGTCCTGATGCCAATACATTAAATGCAGTTTATACACCATCAGCAGCAGAAATTACAGCTGGTTCAGTAACACTAACACTTACTACAACAGGTAACGGTACTTGTATTGCTGTAACCGACGACATGACCATTAGTTTCTCTCCGTCACCAACTTCGGATGCCGGAGCAGATCAAACGGTATGTGCCAACAACCCTGATGTAACCTTAGGAGGTTCGGTAACGATTGCCACTGGTGGAGTATGGAGCGGTGGAGCCGGAACATTTAACCCAAATGCGAACACATTAAATGCGACTTATACACCTACAGCTGGAGAGATAGCAGCCGGAACAGTTACACTTACCTTAACCACAACCGGAAATGGTACTTGTAATGCAGAGTCTGATGATATGGAAATTACCATAGACCCTGCTCCGGTAGTATCTGCCGGAACTGATGCAACAGTATGTGCCAATAACCCTGATGTAACATTAGGAGGTTCTATTAGCAATGCTGGTGGAGGAGTATGGTCTGGAGGGGCTGGAACTTTTAATCCAAGTAATGCTGCTCTAAATGCAACTTATACACCATCTGCAGCAGAGATAGCAGCCGGAACGGTAACATTAACTCTAACATCTACCGGAAACGGATTATGTAATGCAGAAAGCGATAACGTAACCATTACTATAACTACAGCTCCAACAGCAAATGCCGGAGTAGATCAAACAGTATGTAGTAATAACCCTGATGTAACTTTAGGAGGAAGCGTAACTGTAGCTACCGGAGGATCATGGAGTGGAGGAGCAGGAACTTATAGTCCTGATGCCAATACATTAAATGCAGTTTATACACCATCAGCAGCAGAAATTACAGCTGGTTCAGTAACACTAACACTTACTACAACAGGAAACGGTACTTGTATTGCTGTAACCGACGACATGACCATTAGTTTCTCTCCGTCACCAACTTCGGATGCTGGAGCAGATCAAACAGTATGTGCCAACAACCCTGATGTAACCTTAGGAGGTTCGGTAACTGTTGCCTCAGGTGGAGCCTGGAGTGGAGGAGCCGGAACGTTTACCCCAAATGCAAATACATTAAATGCGACTTATACACCTACAGCTGGAGAGATAGCAGCCGGAACAGTTACACTTACCTTAACCACAACCGGAAATGGTACTTGTAATGCAGTAAGCGATGACATGGACATCACCATTGATCCTGCTCCATCTGTTTCTGCCGGACCTGACTTTACAGTTTGTGCTAACAATGCAGATGTTACGCTTAGTGGATCGGTAAGTTTTGCCGGAGGGGGAGTATGGTCTGGAGGATCAGGAACCTTTAATCCAAGTAATACAACATTAAATGCAACTTATACGCCGTCGGCTGCAGAGATAACTGCCGGAACAGTAACATTAACACTTACCTCAACAGGGAACGGATTATGTAATGCCGAAAGTGATGATATGATCATTGCCATTACACCGGCACCTGTTGTGAATGCAGGAACTGATCAAACCCTTTGTGCGAATAATGCAGACATTTCCCTGAGTGGTTCTCTTACAGGAGCTACCGGAGGACAATGGACAGGTGGATTAGGGGTGTTTACACCTGATAACAATACGTTAAATGCAATTTATTCTCCTACCGCTGCTGAGATAGCTTCGGGAACATTAACCCTAACCTTAAGCTCTACAGGAAATGGAAATTGTAACGCAGTTACCGACGATATGACGGTAACCTTTACCGCGTCTCCAACTGTTGATGCCGGGCCGGATGCATCTGTTTGTGCTAATAGTCCGAATACAACACTGGCAGGAGTTGTTACTGTAGCTTCAGGAGGAGTTTGGCTAGGTGGTGGAGGAACTTATACACCGTCTGCAACGGATTTAAATGCAACTTATACTCCGTCTGCGGCTGAGATTGCTGCAGGGTCAGTAACACTTACACTGCAAACTACTGGTAACGGAAATTGTTTAGCAGAAACAGATGATATGACGATCATTATTGACCCTGAACCAATAACCAATGCAGGGCCAAACGTAACATCATGTGCCAATAATCCTAATGTGAATTTGGCTGGTGTTGTTACCAATGCCGGAGGAGGAATTTGGTCTGGTGGAGGAGGATCTTATAATGCTTCTAATACAGATTTGAATGCTATTTATACTCCGTCGCCTGCTGAAATTACAGCCGGAACAGCAACACTAACATTGACCTCTACAGGAAATGGTAGTTGTGCTGCTACTTTTGATCAAATGGATATTGCCATTGTGGATGCTCCATCAGCAGACGCGGGTGTGGATCAAACCCTTTGTGCTAATAATGCAGATATCACTTTAACAGGTTCCGTAACCGGAGCTTCTGGAGGACAATGGTCAGGTGGATTAGGGTTATTTACTCCAAGTAACAATGCGTTAAATGCAGTTTATACACCAACGGCAGGAGAAGTTGCTTCGGGAACATTAACCCTTACTTTAACCACAACAGGAAACGGAACCTGTAACCCTGAATCAGATGATATTGCAATTACATTTACTCAGGCTCCAACAGCGGATGCTGGAGTAGATATAACGGTTTGTGAGAATAACTCTGTTGCTACGCTGGCAGGAAATGTTTCAATCGCGACTGGAGGAATGTGGTCCGGTGGTGGAGGTACTTTCTCTCCATCTAATACAGATTTGAATGCCACTTATACACCTACGGCAGCAGAGATTGCAGCTGGGTCAGTTACCTTGACTTTAACCACTACTGGTAATGGTAATTGTAGCGCAGAGTCGGATGATGTATTGATAACAATTGATCCTGTGCCAACAGTAACAGCAGGAGCAGATCAGATTATCTGTGTAAATAACCTAACCGTTCCACTTTCAGGTTCAGTTTCGGGGATTACCAACTCCGGTCAATGGACCACTTCTGGATCAGGTGTGTTTGTTCCGAACAATACAACATTGAGTGCAACCTATATTCCTAGTACGGCAGATTCTATTGCCGGATCGGTAACGCTTACTTTAGAGTCTACTAATAACGGAGTTTGTTTGCCAATTCAGGATGATATGACAGTATCTATATTACCAGCTGGTGTAGCAGATGCCGGAAGTGATGTTACCGTATGTGCTAACAATGCAAGTGTAACGTTAAATGGAAATGTATCTGGAGGAGCAACTACAGGTGTGTGGACTACAACAGGAACAGGGGTGTTTACGCCTAACGATTCAACATTAAATGCCACATACGTACCAAGTGCTTTTGATGCTGCTAATGGAAGCGTAACGCTAACATTAACTGCAAATAGCTGTGATCAGGATACAGATGATATGGTAATTACCATTACACCTGAACCGGTTGTTGATGCCGGACCGGATCAAACGGTTTGTGCTTCTAATCTTAATATTCCATTAATTGGGTCGGTTACGGGAGCTTCTACAACTGGAGTTTGGACCACAAGTGGAACAGGTACATTTACTCCTTCTAATACAGATTTAAACGCTACTTATGTAGCAAGTTCTGCCGATTCAGTGGCACAAGGAGTAACCATAGTGTTAGAAGCTACCGGGATTGGTACTTGTGTACCAGTAACGGATACAGTAATTATAAATATTTACCCTACTGGAACAGCTGATGCCGGAGCAGATCAAACATTGTGTGCTAATAATGGTGCTGTAGCTCTTAATGGAGTTATCTCAGGGGGAGCTACCGAAGGAATCTGGACAACATCCGGAACCGGAGTATTTGTTCCGAGTGATACTGTACTTAATGCAACTTATTTACCAGGTGCAGCAGATACTACCAACGGAATTGTAAACCTTGTTTTAACATCTACTAATAGTTGTAATACTGCAACGGATTTCATGGTGGTGAATTATTCACCTGCTCCGTTTGTTGATGCAGGAGCTTCTGCTTCGATGTGTGGAAGTAACCCGGTGTTGAACTTATCAGGAACGGTTAACGGAGCCACAGGAGGGATTTGGACCACAAGTGGTACAGGTACATTTACACCAAATGATATCGATATGAATGCGACCTATAACGCAACGGCTGCTGATATTGCTTCAGGTTCGGTAACCTTGTATTTAACTACAACCGGTAATGGAAGTTGTAATCCTGAAGTAGATTCGATGATCATTAGCATTACCTCAGGTATTCTGGTGGATGCCGGACCGGATCAAACGGTTTGTTCAACTGCTGGATTTACCAACCTACAAGGTAATGTTAGTAATGGATCTACAACTGGAGTTTGGTCTACTTTAGGATCAGGAACATTCCAGCCAAATGATTCTTTACTTACAGGTGAGTACCACTTTAGTGCCGGAGATGTAACAGCAGGTAGTACCGTATTAGTGCTAACTTCTACTAATAATGGTAGTTGTGCTGCCGAAACAGATACAGTAGTTATCAACTACGGAAGTACAGCCTACGCTGATGCAGGAGCAGATCAAATAGTATGTGCCTCTAACTCGGATGTTGCGCTGAACGGATTTGTGTCTGGAGGGGCAACAGAAGGTCAGTGGATCTCATTAGGATCGGGAACATTCTCTCCTGCAGATACATTGATGAGTACAACTTACTTGCCTAGTGCAACCGATTCCATCAATGGATTTGTAGAAATAGTTCTTGTAACAACTGATCACGGAAGTTGTACGGAGGGTAGAGATACCATGATGGTAACTATTGAACCAGTACCATCTGCTAACGCTGGAACTAATATTCAGATTTGTGCTTCGGTAGATTCTATTCCGATGTCTGGTTCGGTAACCAATGCTTCGGGAGGAGTTTGGACCACCAGTGGAACTGGGTCATTCTCTCCAAATGATACAACGCTTAATGCTAGTTATGTTCCAAGTACGGCAGATTTAGCAGGAGGGTCGATAACCATATATTTAACCACCACTGGATCAACCATCTGTGCTGCTGAAACTGATTCAATAACAATTGATCTGGTAACTCCTTTAGTGGCAGACTTTGGGTTTGAAGAGACATGTTACGGGCTACCAATGAATTTCTACGATAGTTCTGTAGTATCCACTGGAACAATATTGTCCTGGAGTTGGGACTTTGGAGATGGCGACAGCTCATCAGCTCAAAATCCAATTCATGTATATGGTACACCAGGAACTTACGATGTGACTTTTGAAGTAGAGTCCAGTTTAGGGTGTAGTTATCAGGTAATTCAAACCATTACAGTCCATGATGCACCGATTGCAGGTTTTGGAATGTCTGCTTCCTCAGTAGAATTGGATGAAGTCATCAACTTTACCGATGCTTCTTCAGGAGCCTCTGTGTGGAGTTGGAGCTTTGGAGATGGATTTGGAGTTTCCTCCGATCAGAATCCAAACTACACTTATGGTTCGGCAGGTGATTTTGAAGTGACGCAAATTGTTTACAATAGTTTCGGATGTTCAGATACGGCAGTAGCAATGGTTACTATTACCGACGAACAACTGTTCCCACCGGCAGTTCCTTCAGGGTTCTCGCCAAACGGTGATGGCGAAAATGATGAGCTGAAAGTGCTGGGAGGGCCATTCGTTGAAATTGAATTAAAAGTTTATAACAACTGGGGTAATCTAATCTTTGAATCCACCGTCCAGGAAGAAGGATGGGACGGAACCTGGAAAGGAAAAGCCCAGCCTAAAGGAGATTACATATACACGGTTAAAGCCATTACCGTAGAAGGCGAGGAGTTTAACCAACACGGAAGTGTATCAATTATCAGATAATTATGAGAAAGAATAGTATACTTAAATTTTTAGCGATAAGTGGTGTGTTGTTCTCCACTAGTATGGTGGCTCAGGATTATCACTTTAGTCAGTACGATGCCTTGGTGCCAACCTATCAACCGGCTAAAACCGGAATGACGGATGCATACAAGTATAGAGCTGCAACCCAATACAGAAACCAGTGGAGACCATTGGCTACTAAACCATTTTCAACCTTTGCATTATCTTACGACATGCCTATTAATGCAAGATGGGGTGCGGGAGGATACATCGTTAATTACGATGGAGCCAAGGTGTTCAATGCCTTTAATGTGGTATTGTCTGGAGCCTATAAGATAACTGATCCGGCTCAACAGGAACATTTACTTACAGCAGGATTACAAATGGGTATGATTTATAAGAATACCAATAATTCAGACTTGCTGTTCGAAAGCCAATATTCTGATGGACAGTTTAATGGTCAGTTACCAAGTAACGAAACCTTTACCCGGTTGAGTAAGCTGATGCCGGAGTTCAATATGGGATTCTATTATGAGTGGACGGATGAAAAGAATGATTATCATCCTTATGCCGGAATGACTGTATTTCACATGTCATCTCCTCAGGAATCTACTTTAATGAACTCGGTGGACTCTAAGTTACCACGACGATTTTTGTTCCATACGGGATGTAAATATCAAATCAACGATGAGTTTAAAGTAGACGGAAAGGTGATGTATCAATATCAAGGGAAGGCAACTGAATTGGTATTGGGAGCAACAGGATCTTATTTGTTGGAAGAACAAAAAACAGATTTGATGTTGGGTTGTTATTATAGAAACAAAGACGCAGTAGTATTGCTAACCGGTGTTGAGTACGAAGAATTAACTTTTACACTGAGTTATGATATTACGACTTCGACATTAAAAGAATTTAATGGAGGAAAAGGAGCCCTTGAGTTTACCTTGTCCTACCGACCGGCTCGAGGATCGGATAGATCCTTGTTTTAGTAAAATTCATAATTGGTTGTTTTATTAAAAAGTCTCACCTTTCGGTGGGACTTTTTTTATTAATTTTCGTGCTATGGCAAAACCTCGTCCATATTATCGTCAGGCAGTACTTGCTGTACTTGTAAATCAAGAGAACAAGGTACTCATTGGAACATCACCAAGAGACGGAGGTCATAAAATGCCACAAGGCGGAATTAAAGAAGGAGAAGAACCTAAAGAAACACTCGTTCGGGAATTGTATGAAGAACTGGCTATTCAAATTTCAGAAGATAATATCCTTAAAAGGCTAGATCAAAAGGTGGGATACGCCTACCCGGAGAACGACGATTACTACATTTATATCGGTCAGGAACTCACTGTTTTTTTAGTCCGTATGCCAGATAATGTTGTCCCAACTCCACAAGATGATGAGTTTGGCAAACTCTATTGGATCCGTAAAGAAGAGCTTCTAAAATTTGATGTAGGCTTTAGAAAAGAAGCCTATCAATTAGCATTAGAAATGTGTTTGTAGACGTTTTGTTTAATCTTAACATTCGGAAACTCAGTCCACTCATTCGGATAATCAGATCATAAACAAGGTCATTACCACCCTACTTTAGTTTCGTATTAATTTAAAATGACGATGATATGGGCAGAAATTCGCTAAAAAACGTCCCTAAAACGAAGCTTACCCTAAAGAAAACCCTAATATATGCCACCATTGTTGGAGCATCATTTACCGGAGTATGGTTTATCCTATTCGGAACAGGTGGAGCACTGGTAATTCCAAAAACAGCTAAAGCATTACCTCCTCCTCCGGGTGGAAGTTATAGTTTACCTGCTGATTCTCCTACCGGACCGGGAGGGGTTGGAACAACCGATGGAACATCGTCTCTTAAAATTTGGTATAGAACCGATGCTGGAGTATCTATGTCGGCCGGAAAAATTACCGGTTGGACCAACTCAGCGGGAATTTCTGATTTAGATTTGATTCAAACAGCTGGAAATAGACCGGCGGTAGTATCTGGTGCTGTAAATGGATACGACGAAATTAGTTTTACAAGTAACGCCCACTGGTTAAAAACAGGGCATGGAGTATTAAATACCAATAATTTCATTACCGATCAGGCATCCACCTTTGTGGTAAACAGAGCTGATGTTACTAATCAGGCGTCAAGTTTATATACTACTGAACCTTTAGTAGGAAATTCAAGGTTTTCTAACCACTTACCGTGGCATGGAACCATTTATTATGATATTGGAACTTGTTGCAGTCAGAATGCAAGATTACAGGTTGGAGGTTTATCTGGTCTAACCAATTACAATATTTGGTCGTACGATGCTTTACCTTCTACAGGTAAACAGGTCTATAGAAATGGTAACCTGTTACAATCCAGACCAAATACTACTCTTTACCACAGTCATTCTACTCAGCGTTTTAGAATTGGTAGAAATTATAAAGGGGATGTAACTGAGGTAATCATTTTCAAGAATAAAATAAACACAGCCCAGCGATTGATAGTTGAGAATTATTTATCTGCTAAGTTTAATGTAGGGCTGACCACAAATGATTTATACACACAAGATGATGCTGCTAACGGCGATTATGATCATGATGTAGCGGGAATTGGGCAAGTGGATGCTTCCAATATTCATAATGATGCTCAGGGAACAGGAATTGTACGTTTTCTTAATCCGCAGGATTTAAATGATGGAGAATTCTTTTTCTGGGGACATAATAGTGCTAGTGTACAGCTAGGAAATACTTCCGATATTCCTTCTGGTGTTGATTCAAGAATACATGCCGTTTGGAGTGTAAGTGAGTTGGATTTGTCTGGAAATGCTATAGATGTGGGAGCCATAGATATGGTATGGGATCTTTCTTCCATTGGAAGCTTTTCAGCTGCGGATTTAAGCTTATTAATTGATTCAGACAATGATGGTTCCTTTGCAGATGAAACACCTATTACTGGTGCAACTTTAATAACAGGAGATTTATTTGTTTTTGAAGGAGTAACACAATTGAGTAATGGTTCAAAATTTACATTAGGAGTAGAAAATTATACTCCAACACTCACAGCTGCACCAACAGGGCCTGGAGGAATTGGTGTTGCCGATGGGAACTCTTCATTAGTACTGTGGTTAGATGCTTCCAAACTGAATGCAGCTGATGGAACATTGGTTTCTAACTGGGAAGATCAGTCAGGGTATGGAAACGATTTTAACGCTGGTGGAGGAGCCATGTATCAGGCTCAAGCGCAAAATGGAGCTGCAGCATTTAACTTTAACGGATCGTCTCATTATTTTGAGAGAGCTTATGATGCAGCTATTACACCATCAGAATTTTCAATTTTTACCGCGGCAAATGTATCCGGTACGAATGGATATAAAGCCCTGTTGTCCAATAGAGATGATCCACCGGGGAATGCTACAAAAGGGTTTATTTTATACGCAACACCTAACTCTAATAGGTGGCAATTCTGGACCGGAAGATCAAGTGGATCCTGGCAGAGTACATCTGGTAATACATCAACAGCCGGTAGTTGGACAGGTATAGGAATGCAGTATCAACCAACCTCAGGAGGAAAAGTATTGTATCTCAATGGAGCAGTAAATGCCTCCAGTACACATACTATGACCTCCAACACCGCAAGGCCAATGCGAATTGGTACAGGTAGAAATGAATCCTCTCCAGGATATTATTACAAAGGAAGTATAGGAGAAGTTATCATGTATAATCAGGTGCTTAACGAAGCTCAACGATTGATAATAGATAATTATTTGGCAGCAAAATATGGCTATTCACTAAGTTATGGAGATTACTACAATAAGGATCTAACAGCTAACGGAGACTTTGATCATGAAGTAGCAGGAATCGGTAGAGTTAACGCTTCTAACCTACATGATGACGCTCAGGGAACGGGAATTGTTAGAGTACTAAACCCTTCTGGATTAGGAAATAATGAGTTTATGTTCTGGGGGCATCAAAATGGAGCACTTCTACCAAATAATGCCAACGATGTTCCTTCTGGAGTTGATAGTAGATATGACAGAGTTTGGGCTGTAAGCGAAGTAGATGCTTCTGGGAATGCTGCAGATGTTGGAGCCATTGATATGGTATTTGATCTTACCGGGTTAGGAAACCATAATACTGCTGGTTTGAGGTTGCTAGTTGATACTGATGTTGATGGTTCGTTTGCAGACGAAACACCAATTGCAGGAGCAAGTCAGGTAACAGGAGAAATTTATAGATTCTCTGGGATAACAGAGATTGAAAATGACATGAGATTTACTATAGGGTTCTCACCAGTGTCTTCTTTACCTATCGAATTGTTGGATTTCAGCGCAGAAATCATGGATGATGAATACGTTCAGATCGAATGGACCACTGCTTCTGAAATTAATAATGATTATTTCACCATAGAGAAATCAACAGATGGAGTAGAGTACGAAGAAATTGGAGAAGTAAAAGGAGCGGGTAATTCATCCCAATCCATTACGTATGAATTGGAAGACGAAGAGTTAATTCCAGGAGTAGTGTATTATCGCTTAACTCAAACAGATTTTGATGGGCAATTTGAAGTGTTCCCACCAAAGGCGGTGGAGTATCAAAAAGAAGGCAGTGAACTAACCATTGAGTCCATCGGGCCAAATCCATTTACGAACCAATTTACTGTAGACTATATGGTCACAGTAGATACTCCGGTAGAATTGATCCTCACCACCATGAATGGGCGGGAAGTACTACATGAGTTCTTGGATGCTTCGGAAGGAATTAATAGGTATACCTATTCGGATGGTAGCATGTTGGTTCCGGGGGTGTATATCCTAACATTGATGGACGAAGGAGGCGGACGAGTCTCGGAGAAAATAATTAAGGAATAAAAAAAGCCCTGACAAAAACGTCAGGGCTTTTTTTAGAGGTAAAAAGTTTCGGAATTCGAATCGAGATTAAGTACTCCCAGTTTTTTGCCGTTAACGTAGATGTTCAGGTCGCTGTTCAAGTAAAGGAGTTGGTGGTAGTCAAATACTATTTTACCTGATGCATCTGTTATTCCCGTCAAAAAAGGAGTCGTAGTAGTAGTGTGTTCCGAATTATGGTGGTTCACCGAAACTTCAGTGCCAGCAATGGCGGTGTTTGTCGAATCCAATATCGTAATGGTGAAGTCGTGGTCTTCCTTTGGGCTGGAATTCACCGAAATGAGCCCAACCGCCAGAATTTTGTACCAGTTTGTTCTACTTAACAATTTCATCATTACGGGGTTTGTATGTAGAACAATTTACCCCCATGGATTGTTACAGGCGTAATTGCGCGTTAGGACGAATTGTTGCTAAAATGTGATTATCACCTTCTGGAAAGTGATAAACAATTGATTAAAGGATCATTACAGTTACCTTTTCTCCGGCTTTGATCTCATTTTTGTCGGAAGGGATGTAAACCAATGAGTTGGATATGGCATAGGTATGAAGCATGGCAGAACTTTGCCCCTCCAATACTTCAACAATACCGTTATTCAGGTTTGCTTTTAGGAACTGAGAGCGATCACCTTTTTTTAGATAATCCTGTTTTAGTGCAGCTTCCTTTACGGTAAGTCCATTGGTATTTCTACCACTAAGTATGTTTAATCCGGAAAGTACGTATTTATAAAATGAAGTAAGTGCAGCTGCCGGATTTCCCGGAAGAGCAAAAATTAACTTATCTTCGATTTTTCCAAAAAACAAAGGTTTTCCAGGCTTTTGTTTCACTTTGTAAAAGAGTTTTTCAATACCAAGTTCTATCAGGGCTTTTCCCACAAAATCATAATCTCCTACAGAGATTCCTCCCGACATCAATAATACATCATTAGACTTAAGAGCTTCCTGAATAGCTTGCTTAGTAGCTTCAAACGTATCTCCAACGGTGGTAATGTTTACATCGCAGTAGTTATATTGTTTTAAAGCGGCTTCCAGCATAAATGAGTTACTCTCGTAAATCTTACCGGGAGTTAGTTCATTACCAGGCTTAACCAGTTCGTTTCCGGTGGCAATGATGCCAACTTTCGGTTTTTTTATAACCGGTACCTCAGTAATCCCTAATCCGTAAAGAAATCCAACAGCTCCTGGTGTAATCAATGTGCCAGTTTCCAGGGCTACTTCACCCTGATTGATCTGTTCTCCCATCGGACGGATGTGTTGCCCAAACTTAAATTCCTTAGTGAACGAAATAGAACCATTGTTTTGCTCAACAATTTCTTGCTGAACTACCGTGTTCGCTCCTTCAGGAACAGGTGCTCCGGTAAAGATCCTAACAGCTTCACCTGGTTTTAAGTTGACGTTTTCAGGAGAATCACCGGCGGCAATTTCTCCCACCATGGTATAGGTGGTAAATTCATCACTTTGGTGGATAGCATAACCATCCATTGCCGATTGAGGGAAAGGAGGCATGTTGATAGGAGAAACAACGTTTTCAGCTAATACATATCCCAATGCATCAGAAGTGGATAACATTTTCATTCCCAATGGTGTTGAGTGCTCTTTTACTAGTTTTGCTGCTTCTTCTACCGTAATCATATCTCTTCGTATTTTATATCAGGCTAATTTACTTCCATCACAAAGTTATAAAACTGATGTAAATCATATTTTAGTTTGACACGTGTGAGGTAATTCGCTGACGGAACTCTTTAGTTTTGTATAAGAGAAGCTTTATACCTTAAGTAAGCAACATGAAAAGACCATTGATCAACATACCGGCTTGTACAGAATGCATGAATAAGAACAGTGTATTTTGCTGTTTGCCACCAGAAGATAAAGAAACCCTATCCGAAAATAAGGGGAGTAATTTCTTTAAGAAGGGGCAAGTGATTTTTTACGAAGGAAATCACCCACACGGATTGTACTGTATTCACAAAGGGAAAGTTAAGATCTCTAAGTTGGGAGAAGAAGGAAAAGAGCAAATTGTAAGGTTTGCTGGTTCCGGAGATATGTTGGGGTATAGATCTTTATTGAGCAATGATGCTTATAAAGCTACCGCAACAGCAATGGAGGATAGTTACGTGTGTCATATTGCACGTGGAAACTTTTTCGAAGTGTTGGAAAACAACAACCAATTGTCGTTAAATGTAATTCAATTGCTTTCGAAAGATTTAAAACAATCCGAGCAGAAGATTCTAAACATCTCTCAAAAAACAGTTCGTGAAAGGTTGGCAGAAACCTTATTGTTGTTAAAAGAACAGTTTGGGTACGAAGAGGATAATCAAACCCTTGCGGTGTTGTTAACTCGTAGAGAAATTGGTGATATCGCAGGTATTACCACCGAAACTACCATCAGAACTTTATCTGAGTTTAATAAGGAAGGAATTGTTAAACTACAAGGTAAAAAGATCATTATTCTTAATAACGATTCGTTGGTGAGAACAGCCAATGTATACGATTAAGATTTCTAATTAGACTCATAGCATTTTATTTTGACTCTCACATAAACCTATGAGGTGAGTCATAGTAATCAGTGTTATACTGGTACTATCTTGCAGCACCTTCCTATTTGGAGGGTTCTTAAAAGATTGCTTATGAGTTTATTAGAAAGACTATCCCAGGAAATAATTTCCCGTCAATATTCGACAAGCACTTTTTATAAGAACGAAACTTTGTTTTCCGAAGGAGATAAACTTCGTGGAGTTTACTTTGTAAAAAGTGGCAACATCAAGATTTTAAAGAAGGGTAAGAAAAAGGATATGGTCATGTGGATTGCTCATCCCAACGACCAAATCGGAATCGTTTCTTATTACGAGGATAAAAACGTTTACCGCTTTTCGGCTAAAGCAGCCATAAAAAGCGAGGTTGTTTTTATTAGCCTCCAGGAGTTTGATGATTTGCTAAAAGAATTTCCGGCCTATAATGTGGAGCTGATTAAGGTGCTCTGTAGTCGATTGGACTATGTAGAGAAAAGGCTCAATAATATTATGACCAATAGTATTAAGGATCGATTTGTTTATACACTGCAATTATTGGCCGGTAAGTATAAGGCAGGTACCCTAAATAAGTTTAATGAGAAGATTTCCATTAACTATAGCCTGAAAGATGTATCAGAGATATTAGGTACTTCAGAACAATACCTTAAAAAGATTGTAAAGGAGTTTCAGCAAAGAGGGGCTATTGAGGTAGATAAAAAGAGAATTACCATCAATGAACCCCAAATTTTGATGAGAAATTGATTACTCAGGAAGCTCGAATTTGGTTTCCCAGGTATCTCCGTTCTCTATTTTCTTTAGATAGATTTTTAAGAAGGTAGTATCTCCATCTTTTATTAAACCTCTATCGGTGATGGCGCTTTCTCCTTCTTTAGTTTCTGCATTTTCGTAAATAACGTCTCCTAAACGAGGTAAAAATGGATACTGAATAGTAATTTTTTCATCATCCGTCATTACTAAAGTAGATGCAATTTCGAATATGATGGCTTCAAATTTTTCACCCACTACTTCGTCATTTACTTCATCTTTTGCCTTAGGATCAAGTGTCGAAGCCCAGTCGAAAAATTGCTCTGTTGCCTTTAACTTAAGTTCTTTTCTTATGTATTCCGGAAATGGAGATCGGATGTGATCCGAATCGTTGAACCAAAAACTGAAGGTTTGTTCAACTAAGTCGCTGCTTTCCAGTGTGTTTCTGTCTAATTCTAACATGATAAATACCTGTTTTTTTATACGGAACAAAGTTAAATCCTGATAATCAGATAATTGATGACAAAAATCACGAAAAAAACGAACATTCTATAAGTGATTGATATACAGTTAGTTGTGGTTTTTGGAAGATGAGAACATGATATAGATCATATCTACGCCTATTAAAACGCATAGTATAATCTTTCATTTGGCAGTTGCTTTACACCTATAGAATTCGAATTCGCTCTTGTAAGTAGTTGTAGTTGAGTTGTTTGCGGGTGATTCTTCCATTAGGTAGTTCGAAAAATGAGTTGGATCATAAACAAACTATTCATAAGTCATTGTTAACGCTTACAAATGATAAGAATTTTGACATAGAATTAAAAAACAATAGTTATGTCTGATGAGAAATTTAAATTGTTCGACTTTTCACAGGAAAAAGTAAGAGTCTTACACTATACATGGGTGGCATTCTTCCTTACATTTTTTGTATGGTTTAATATGGCACCTCTTAAAACGGCGATGGTAGACGCTTTTAGTTTTTTAGATATGAAAAACTTTAAGTCGTTATTACTTTGTAACGTTGCCTTGACTATTCCTGCAAGGATTGTTATCGGATCATTGGTGGATAAATACGGACCTCGTGTTGTATTCTCCGGATTGATGGTAGTAACAGTTATTCCAGGATTGATGTTCGCATTTGGATCATCATTCATGCAATTGGTTATTTCTCGTTTACTATTGAGTTCTATTGGTGCTGGTTTCGTAATTGGTATTAAAATGACTGCAAACTGGTTCCCTGCAAAACACATTGGTAGAGCAGAAGGGTTTTACGCAGGATGGGGGAACTTTGGATCTGCAGCTGCTGCAGGTTTAATTCCGGTTATCGGACTTTCTTTAATTGGAGGAGAAGTAGGATGGAGATGGTCTATGGCTATCAGTAGTATTCTTACTGCTGTTTATGGGGTGTTTTATTACTTCGCAGTTAGAGATTATCCAACAGGAGCCGAGCCAAAATCAACTAAAGGAAAGAAAGGGTCGTCTGTAATGCCTGTTTCTTCTTATGGAGGATTGGTTGGATACTTGTTCTGGACTTTACCTTTATATGCAGCTCTTGGGTTATTGGCAAGAAACCTTCAAAAACAACAGCTGATTGATCAGGAGTATAATGTTACCGAAGAATATGCAGATGTAGATAAGTATTTTGAAGATGCAGATGCTGTTCAGGCCTTATCAACAGGTGGTACTATGAACTTCTTTGCTAAAGGAGATGAGGTTAGGTTGTACAATGATTCAGAGGTATTTCAGACATTCAAACTTGATAAAGAAAATAGAATTCCGGTTAGCAACGAAAACAGATCTTTGTTTGAGAATGCTAAGAAAATTGAGGTTTATAAAAAGGATAAACTGAAATTGGATATGGAAGGGGCTAAAATCCTGAAAACATACGACGCTCAAAAGGTTAATAAGAAGTATAAGAAAAATGAAATCAAAGAAGCTTATGCAGGAGGATTAGCTGGGTTGTATAACAATGGAGGTGGTTCTGGAGAGTACAATGTAGTGCTGGTAAGAACCTTTAAAAACATGTTTAGCTTGAGCGTCATGTACATTATTTGGGCAATCTTGGCAGTGTTCTACTTGTTCAAAGCAGTTAATATTTTAAGATTTAACATCCCTAGATTAAAAGCCGGGATTCCGGAAGAGGAAAAATATCCTTTCAGTAGTGTAGGAGCGTTAAATACAACTTACTTTGCCAACTTCGGTGCTGAGCTAGCAGTAGTTTCTATGTTGCCGATGTTCTTCGAGGGAATCTTCAACTTTACTCCTCAAATGGCAGGTCTGGTAGCAATGTCGTTTGCCTTTGTAAACTTATTTGCTCGTCCGTTAGGAGGGTACTTATCTGATAAAATGGGGTCCAGAAAGAAAACCATGTTAATGTACATGGTAGGTATTACAATTGGATTCTTCCTAATGGGATTGATACCACGAGTGGATGGGGTAGATGCTGATGGAAATAAGATTCTGGCACCAATGTTTGATGGTACCTGGTGGATCGTAGTTTCTGTAATCATTACCATGTTCTGTTCGATGTTCGTACAGGGAGCAGAGGGAGCTACTTTCGCAATGATTCCTTCTATCAAGAAAGAGTTAACCGGACGTATTGCTGGTATGGCAGGAGCTTACGGAAACGTTGGAGCGGTAACTTACTTATTCATCTTAAGTCAGGTAGATTCAAAAACATTCTTCTTCATACTCTCCGCCGGTGCGGCAGTCAGTGTGGTAGCATGTTTATTAATGCTTAAAGAACCAGAAGGATCATTTGGAGACGAAGAAGTAGCACACTAATAAAGAATTAATCAAATGCAGGGCCGAATAGATCGGCTCTGCTGTTTAGAATAAACTTAACCAATACACAATAAAATGGCAGATTTACACGAATGGAATGTTGAGGACGAACAGTTTTGGGAATCAACAGGTAAAAAAATAGCCAATCGAAACCTCTGGATCTCAATTCCGAGTCTCTTGGTAGGGTTCGCTGTTTGGCTTATGTGGGGTATTATTACCGTACAGATGAAAAACTTAGGCTTCCCTTTTGAGCAAGCCGAATTATTTACACTTACTGCAATTGCAGGTTTAACTGGGGCGACACTTCGTATTCCGAGTTCGTTCTTTATCCGTTTGGCCGGAGGTAGAAATACAATCTTTTTCACCACTGCCTTATTGATGATACCAGCATTTGGAGCAGGTATAGCACTACAGAACCCAGACACTGAGTTGTGGGTATTCCAATTATTAGCTTTCCTTTCTGGATTTGGTGGTGGTAACTTCGCCTCTTCCATGAGTAACATTAGTTTCTTCTTCCCTAAAAAGAATCAGGGATATGCACTAGGAATGAATGCAGGGCTAGGAAACTTTGGGGTAACTACCATGCAGATTTTAATTCCATTGGTAATGACCTTCCCAATGTTAGGTTCTTTAAGTGGAGATGCAATGATCTTATCAAGTACTTCTGGAACCATCTTTAAAAGAATTCCTGAAGGATCAGAAACCTGGTTGGCAAATGCCGGATGGGTTTGGATGTTGTGGTTAATTCCATTGGCGTTCCTTGGATGGTTTAAAATGAATAACATTCGTACAGAAGCTTGTTCGCCAAACATTAAAGGGCCAATTGCTTCTTTCGGACGTATATCCTGGTTATTGATTCTTGCATTTATTGGAGCTGGAATCGGGTTATATTTTATTGTGTTTGCATTTCCAAAAGTAACGTGGGTTAAGTGGATTGCAGTACCTGGGGTAATTGTATTTGTTGTTTACGCAATGAAATTACTTTCTCCTGGAGAGATTAAAGAAAACCTTAATCGTCAGTACAAAATTTTCGACAATAAGCATACATGGGTAATGACCATTATCTATACCATGACTTTCGGATCTTTCATCGGATTCGCAGCTGCGGTAGGTCTTTCTATTAAATTTATTTTCGGTGTAATGCACCTCGAAAATACGCCTGAGCTATTAGAGATGATCAATAGTGGAGCAGGAGTATTCTCTGATCCTAAGTTGGTGGAAGAAGCATTGGCTGCATTAAAAACTAACCCGGAGTGGATTCACATTAAAAATCCTGATGGACCAGCAACATTTATGTTTGTTTGGGTAGGTGCATTTATTGGAGCATTGATTCGCCCAGTTGGAGGATGGATTTCTGATAAAACTGGTGGAGCAATCGTTACTCAAATCGTATCTATTATTATGGTAATATGTTCTATTGGAGTAGGGTACTATGCACACCAAGCATATCAGTCAGGAACACCTCAAGATTACTTCATGCCATTCTTTATTCTATTGGTAGTATTATTTGCTGCAACCGGAATTGGAAATGGGTCTACGTTTAGAACTATCTCTATGGTATTTAACGAAGAGCAAAGAGGACCGGTATTGGGATGGACTTCAGCAGTTGCTGCTTATGGAGCTTTCTTAATTCCGAAAATCATTGGAGAAAACATGAAATCTGGAACTCCTGAAATGGCGATGTACGGATTTGCTGCATTCTATGCCTTGTGTGCTGTCCTTAACTGGTGGTATTACTTAGGGCCAAAAGCGGATTTCAAGAATCCATAATTAATTAATTTCTAAAAGAGCCTGGCGCTAAAGTCAGGCTTTTTTTAGACCAATTTTGAAGGTTGAAAATTTAAATGTTATAACATGATCTGGCTCATAAAAGCTTCTTCTATTTAAAACATTCAACCCTGACAGCCTTCATCAAGAACATAGATAATCTCAAATATTTTTGACACATAAATTTAAGAGTTATGAAAAATACAACTAAGAAATTATTACTAGGTGGAGCGCTTGTAGCAATATCAGCTACTTCGTTCGGTCAGCTTACCTTGTCTGGTGAGTTCAGACCTAGAACAGAGTTCAGACACGGATTTAAATCTGTTGCTGATTCTGCTCAAAAGCATGCGATTTTTACGGATCAAAGAACTCGTTTCAATGTAGGATATAAAACAGAAGGGTATCAAGTGAAGTTGGTTTTACAAGATATTAGAGTTTGGGGAGCCAACTCACAGTTAAATGTATCGGATGCATTTTCATCGGTACACGAAGCATGGGGTGAAGCTTACTTAAATGATGCCTGGTCGTTCAAGTTTGGACGTCAGGAAATCAGCTACGATGATCAACGTATCTTTGGAGCAGTTGGATGGGCGCAGCAAGCTAGAAGTCATGATGCTGCTTTATTCAGATATAAAACAGACGGAATGAATCTTGACGTTGGTTTTGCGTACAACCAAAACGGAGCTGGACTGGTTGGAACTAGTTATTCAGTTCCTAAGAGTTACAAAGCATTCCAGTATGCATGGTTACACAAAGATTGGAACGAAAACTTAAAGTCTAGCTTCTTGTTCTTAAACAATGGTCAACAAGTAAATTATACAGATACTTCTGGTAATGCTGCTTACCACGATAATTATACCCAAACTATTGGTACACACACTACTTTCAAAAAAGACAAGTTAGGTGTTACATTTAACGGGTACTACCAAATGGGAGCTGTAAATACTTATCCTGCAAAAGACCTAAGTGCTTACTTAGTAGGGTTGGATTTATCTTATAAGTTAACGGATAACTTTACTGCAGTAGCTGGATTTGAGTTACAGTCTGGTAATAGCCAAACTGATACTACTCAAGCTTACAACGATGTACAACATGCATTTAACCCATTCTATGGTACTAACCACAAATTCAACGGGGTTATGGATTACTTCTACGTAGGAAACTGGGGTGGAAGTGTTGGTCTGCAAGATATCTATGTGAAATTGAAGTACAAGAAAGCAAAAACTTCTTTCGGAGCTGATCTTCACTTGTTCTCTGCAGCAGCACCAATCTGGGATGTATATGCTTATGCTGATGATATTGCAGCTGGTAACGCAACACCGGAATACAAAGAAATGGATAAAGCATTAGGTACTGAGATTGATACTTACTGTGGATTCCAACTTTCTGAAGGAGTAATGGTGAAAGCCGGATACTCTGTGATGTTGGCTTCTGAAACTTTAGCATACATGAAAGGTGTAGTTAGTCCTACATTAGGAACTCCTTACAACGATGAGTTTAACTCTTGGGGATATGCTATGGTAATCATTAAGCCTACCTTCCTTAAAAAAGACTAATTGGTTAAATTAATAGTTTATACTTTGAACAGAAAGAGGAGGTCTATGTTTGGGCTTCCTCTTTTATTTTTATCTTTATTATCCAGAATTAACTCACCATGGAAAACGAAAGAATTAAATCCCTAGTTGAAGATTTAAATCAATATTCTGATTACAATGCTAAACTGATGGCTTCAAACTTTGCCGGAAGCGATGTAAAAGCATTTAAAAAATACTATAGTGCTCTACATCTGGAGTTGGTGGAGTATATCAAATTCAAAAAAAATAAAAAGCTTTCCGAAAAAGCGAAAGATTTACTTTCTACCGCAGATCTATTTAAAAGTACCTCCAGATGGATTGGGGCTTTAGGTCTTACTATTGTGTTTCCTGGAATCCTACTGGTGTATATGCTCTTTGCTGATGTCGAGGACTGGATCATGATTTCCACAACCATAGTGGTGGCAGTTTTCGTTTTCGTGATTATCAGACAAATTCAAAGGCAACCTCAAAAAATGATAGCACTTTTCAAAAAGAACGAGGAGAACTGTAAAAAAGTAACTTCCGTAATCAAAAAAGAAGAGCATCAAATACTCACTTCTGAATCAAATTTGACGTAATTTTCATTAAACACTGATTTCGATCATAAAAAGAACTTTTATAACAACCGATATTTACGCCATAATATAACGCTCACCATTAATATTGAAATCGAAATGAAGATAATTGACAAAAAAACAGGGAAAAGAGTAGGCACTGAAGATCGTGAATTAAAAGACTTTAATAAGAAGTTAAAAGAGGATGACCCTATTATAGTTAATGCAACTAAAGAAGTTGATGATGAAGGATTGTCTCCAATGTCTCCTCCGGATGCATACGACCCAAATAGAGCAGTAGGAATAGAATACAAAGATTTACATAAAAAGCTTCAGGAGCTGTCTGATGAGCACAAAGAAGCAATTGAAAAGTGCGATGTTTTCGAAAAAGCATTGAACGAGTTTAAAGAGTCAGGATTTTTCTTGTCGAGAGAAGTGAATGCTGCTTTTAATGAGTTCTTTGTTCATTTCGATGAGCACGTGTTGCCTCACAACAGAAAAGAAGAGGGAGGGCTATTTCCGATTCTACATCAAAAAATGTTGGAGACAGGAGAACACAGTGATGGGGCAAACCCTCACACACCAGTAGATTTAATGGAGGATGATCACGTTAAGTTTATTCAGTTAGCAACGCTTTCTTTTAACTTTTTAGGATTAGCTGCCAGGTTGCAGGATCCTGCTTCCAGAGCCATTACGTGCGATGTGGCTTATAACAATGGAAAAGAGTTGGTGGAAATGTTAAGGTTGCACATTTATAGAGAAGATAATACTTTATTCCCGTTAGCACAACAATTGCTAACTGAGGATGAATTGAACAATATTTAATGAGTAATTACCCGGAACATATCGTTGATCAGTTTGGTCGTAAGCACGATTACCTCAGAATATCTCTTACCGAAAGATGTAATCTGAGGTGTTTTTATTGTATGCCAGAAGAGGGAATACAACTGAGAGAGAAATCTCAATTCATGACCAGCGAAGAAGTGATCTCCATAGCTAAAACATTTGTTGGCTTAGGAGTTAAGAAAATACGATTAACCGGGGGGGAGCCACTCATTAAAAAAGATGCTCCTAACCTTATTAGAGAGTTAGGGAAACTACCCGTGGAGTTGGCTATTACCACTAACGCTGTATTGGTAGATAAATTTATTGATGTATTTAAAGAAGCTGGTATTAAGTCAGTTAATGTTAGTTTAGATTCTTTAGAAGAAGGGAAATTTAATATGATTTCCAGAAGAAGCTACTTCGATCGAATCATGAACAATATCCAGCTTCTAATCGATAACGATTTTCATGTTAAGGTAAATGTGGTAATTATGCGAAACCTTAACGAGAACGAAATTCCGGACTTCATTAAATGGACCACTCGTCAAAATGTGCATGTAAGATTTATTGAGTTCATGCCTTTTGATGGTAACAAATGGAACTGGGATAAAAAAGTGTCCTATAAAGAAATAATGGACATTGCCAGAAGGGAACTGGACGAGGATAAAATTGTTCGAATTGCAGATCAACCAAACGATACCACTAGAAATTATCGAATGGTAGGAGCAAAAGGAACTTTTGGGGTAATTAGTTCAGTTACTAATCCATTCTGCGATACTTGCAACAGAATTCGTTTAACGGCAGATGGTAAAATCAAAAATTGCCTGTTCTCTAACGACGAAACTAGTTTATTGCAGGTGTTGAGAAGTGGGGAAGATATTGTGCCTCATATTTTGGATTCCATTTGGCACAAGAAATCAAAACGCGCTGGAATAGACTCTTTTAATTCTCCCGAGGCAGAAGCCTTGAAAAACCGAAGCATGGTATCTATCGGTGGGTAATTGGTAAATTCCACCTTTCAAAAATCCATCGTTTGACATTTAAATGATCCTTCTTTGCGAGGGTGGATTCATCCAAATCTATTTTATAAAATAGTTAAATTTTCATGCGCAAATATGAGCTAAATCACATTTGTGTCAAAGTTGTTTTTTACTATTCCACAGTCCATTGTGAAACGTGAACAACTTGTTTAATAACGGTGTAAAAAGCTTTCAAATAAATTCCTTTTGTTCAATAATTCGTCCTAAACTTGTAAGGAGAAAACGAAAGGGCTACTCGTCCGTTTTACTAATAAATTTTTTTGATTTTTTAACCCTTCAGGATTTTATCCGTATAAAATGCTGGCGGGTTTTTTATCCAATAAACAAACAAGCCAACATGACAACAATCACAAAAGAAATGCCAACAATCGAGACAGAGAACATGGCAACTTATGCGTACGAAGATGTGTTTACGCGTTGCCTGGCATACTTTAAGGGAGATGAGCTAGCAGCTACTACCTGGATGAATAAGTATGCTTTAAAGAATAAAAAAGGAGAATTTGTAGAGCTTACGCCAGACGACATGCATAAGAGGATGGCGAAGGAATTTGCAAGAATAGAGAAAGACTATTATGAAAAGGTGCACTTAAATGGGAGTGCTGTGAGGTTGTCTAAATATGGTCAGAAGAGAAAGCTGTTGAATGAGAAATCGATTTACAATCTGTTTAGAGATTTTAAATATGTAATACCACAGGGAAGTGTGATGAGTGGGTTGGGGAATCCGTTTAGGTTGGCTTCGCTTTCTAATTGTGTGGTAATGCCGGAGATTGAAGATTCTTACGGAGGTGTATTTAAGGCAGATCAGCAGTTGGCGCAATTGTTTAAAAGAAGATGTGGAGTTGGAATAGATTTGTCTGGGCTTAGACCGGCAGGAGCAGCTGTATCTAATGCAGCAGGAACCACCACAGGGGCAGTATCTTTTATGGAGCGTTTTTCAAACACTACAAGAGAGGTGGCGCAAAATGGAAGAAGAGGGGCTTTGATGTTAACCATGGATATCGCTCACCCGGATGTGGAGGATTTCATTACCATTAAGCAAGACTTAACAAAGATTACCGGAGCAAATGTTTCAATTCGTCTTTCTGATGAATTCATGAAAGCGGTAGAAACAAATGGAGAGTATACTCACCGTTGGCCAATTGACTCTGACAAGCCAATGCATACTAAAACCATTAATGCCAAGGATCTATGGGAGACCATTATTCAGTGTGCGCATAATTCGGCAGAGCCGGGATTGATCTTCTGGGATCGTCAGCATTATTATTCAACCTCGTCAGTATATCCAGGATTTAAGAATGTAAGTACTAACCCATGTTCCGAAATTGCAATGCAAGGTGGAGATAGCTGTAGATTGATCGCTATTAACCTGTATAGTTTTGTGGAGAATCCATTTACACCAAAAGCTAAATTCAATTATAAAAAGCTGTACGAAGTAGCTTACGAAACACAGCGTTTGATGGATGATTTGGTGGATCTTGAGTTAGAGGCTATTGGAAGAATTTTGGATAAAGTAGATTCTGATAAAGAGCCGGATGATGTGAAACGTGTTGAGCGTGAAACCTGGGAACTATTGGCCGATACAGGAAGAAAAGGAAGAAGAACAGGTTTAGGATTTACTGCTCTTGGAGATACCATGGCAGCCATGGGATATGCTTTCGATTCGGATGAGGCCATTGCCGAGATCGATAAGATCATGAAGGAAAAAACCAAAGGAGAGTTTGATAGCTCCATTGATATGTCTATTGCTCGTGGTAGTTTCGAAGGGTTCGATACAAAAATCGAAAAGGAGTCGGAATTTGTAGACATGATGGCAAAAGAGTTCCCATCTGTTTATAAGAGAATGATGGAAAATGGAAGAAGAAACATTTCCATCAGTACGGTGGCACCAACTGGGTCATTAAGTATGCTGGCGCAAACCTCAAGCGGAATTGAGCCGGTATTCCTTACTTCATATAAAAGAAGAAGAAAAGTAAACCCAGACGATAAAAATGCAAAAGTTGATTTTGTAGATGAATTAGGAGATAAGTGGGAAGAGTTTACCGTGTACCATGGTAAATTAAAAGAGTGGATGAACGTAACAGGAGAGACCGACGAAAAGAAAAGTCCTTATGTAGGTTCTACAGCGCCAGAGATCGATTGGTTGCAGAGAGTGAAAATTCAAAGTGTGGTTCAAAAATATACTACTCACTCTATTAGTTCTACCATTAACCTGCCAAACGATGTTAAGGTTGAGGAAGTAGGTGAAATTTACCTTCAGTCGTGGAAACATGGACTTAAAGGAATTACAGTATACAGAGATGGTTCCAGAAGTGGGGTATTGGTATCTACCGACGAGAAGAAAGAAGAAGTGAATGAAATTGTAGAGACTAAAGCTCCAACCAGACCTAAGAAACTTGAGGCTGAGATTATTCGATTCCAAAACAATAATGAAAAATGGATTGCAGTAATTGGAGTATTAAACGATCGTCCTTATGAAATCTTTACTGGTAGAGCTGAGGATTCTTTCCATTTACCAGCAACTTGCTCTAAGGGTTGGATCATTAAGAATAAAACCGAAGACGGAGAAAATCAATACGACTTCCAATACATGGATAGAGATGGGTACAGAATTACGATCGAAGGATTGTCGAGATCATTCGAAAAGGAATTCTGGAACTATGCTAAACTAATCTCTGGAGTATTGCGTCATGGTATGCCTCTACCGTATGTGGTTGATTTGATTAATAACCTTAATCTGTACGACGATTCTATTAATACCTGGAAAAACGGTGTGGCAAGAGCCCTTAAGAAGTTTATTCCGGATGGAACAAAAGCTGCAGATCATACTTGTCCGGAATGTAGCGACCCGGATGGATTGATTTACGAAGAAGGATGTTTAAAATGTAAAAGTTGCGGACATTCCAAATGTGGTTAATATAATACTTTCTTGAAATGAGAGCCGGATCGCCAAAGTTGTGATCCGGCTTTCGTTTTTTTATGGGTATGAGTCGTATCATATTTTGTGGTTTGTTTTGTTGTTAACTTCCTGCGTTACAAATCAATACCCGCTAAGCCCATGGAGAATTCCGTACACAGTTTTTATATCCCTGTAATGGGGACAGGCTTTACTATTGATACGCCGATAAAGGTTGCTCATTATGGTATAAATTCAGTGATTTCGATTGTAGATGATGGGTTAATCGAAAAGATGAGAAAGCATTATTGTGAGCAGCGAGGAGCTCCATTTATGAAGATTCCCCTTAAAGATCCGCATCATCGATCAGAAAGAATCAGGTTATATCTCAATCTGGTAAAAGAAATTGTTGATGAGAATTTTGAGCAGTTGAAACAATCTAAGTTCGAGCCGGGGAGTGATCTTGCAAGGTATTTCGATATGTTACCTCGAGCCTCCAAGTTGTTTAAGGATTATGAGGTAATGTGTAGAATGGCTCCTTGTGAGGAAAAATTTGCATTGCAATTATCCCTTAAAGATAGGATGCGCTGTGGTGCTATTGACGTTAATTTAATTACTGAATTGGATAATGCTATTCACACCAGAAAGGGAGAGGAGTTACCGGAAGAGTATAACGATGCTCATGCCGCCATTCAAGGATTTGTGGAAAGCGATTTGAATTCCTCCTTAATTTTTTCAGGAGGTTTTAAGCCGGGGTTATTTTCCTATTTAGCTCAATTTAAAGAGTTCTGGCCAGATGAGGAAGGGAACTTGAATAAGAAAGTGGTAATTAAAACAACCGACTTTAGAATGGCTGTGATTAAATCTTCTTTTCTTGCTAAAAAGGGTATATGGGTTTCTGAGTTTAGAATAGAGTCGGGGGTAAATAGTGGAGGGCATGCCTTTATGGTAGACGGTAAATTAATGGGGGTAGTGCTCAAAGAATTTGCTGAAGGCAAAAAAGAATTGTTAAAAGATAACTTTAAAAGTTATAAGCAGTTTCATGAAAAAGCCGGTAGAAAAATTCCTGACATGCAACCTAAGGTGACTTTTACAGCACAGGGAGGAATTGGTAATACAAAAGAACATCGTGATTTGCTACAGCAATATCAATTGGATGCAGCAGGATGGGGGTCCCCTTTTTTATTGGTTCCAGAAGCAGTAAATATGGACCCGGTAACTCAAAAATTACTTCAAGATGCAGGAGATGAAGAATTAGAGATTCAAGATATTTCTCCATTAGGAGTACCTTTTAGAACCTTGTTAGGTACTACCAAGGAGTTGGAACGGGTAGCTAAAGAATTAGATGGGCACCCAGGGAGTCCATGTCCAAGAAAGTTTTTTGCAGGGAATACAGAGTTTTCAGAAAACCCTATATGTGTTTCATCAAGGCAGTATCAAACTGCCAAATTGGAGCAGATTAATCAAGAGAAAATTTCCGAAGAAGAAAGGAAAGAACAGATCAATGCCGTTACCGAAAAGACTTGCCTTTGTTTAGGGTTAAGTACACCTGCACTAATTGCAAACGAAATTCCTCACCGACAGGAAGGGGATGGTGTATTGGTGTGCCCTGGGCCAAATTTGGCTTATTTCGACAAGGTGGTGCCGCTTACTAAAATGGTAGGGCACATTTACGGAAGGGATAATGTGTTGGATCATCATGCAAAGCGCCCACACATGTTTGTTAAAGAACTTCAGGAGTATGTTAAGTATATCGAAGAGCAAGAGAAAATAGAGAAGAATCCAGATCGAATTGAAGAGTTGAAAGAGTTTGCAGCTAACTTATTCTCCGGAATTCAATATTACTACGACTTGTTTTCTGGGTGGAAAGGGTTTACAGACCGCTATAGGGTAGCCATCTTTAATGATCTGAAAGCGCAAGAAAGAAAACTACAAGATCTGTTTTTGGATTAGAGAACAATTTTAACCTTGGATAATACTTCAATTTGAACAAAAACTTAATCAATCAAATTCATTCTTTTGTCATTGAAAAAGGTGTTTTTATATATGATTTTGACAAAATAAACAATGATAATTTTATCCTATTGTTGTAAATTTTGATCTGCTTTGCTTTGTTAGGATTCCAATATATTTCATTTCTGTTTAATTTTTTTATCTCTTTTTGTTGAAAAATCAAATTTTAAAATTGATTCTAAAAAGTTGGTTTTTTGGTGAAAATGATCAAAAAACGCCTTTATGTTTAACTTTTGAAGGCTGAATTGTGATTTTTTTGGTTAAAATAGCCTTCATAGATATTCATCAATCAAATTGAGGTTTGTGGTTTTGAAATCCAAAGTTGGATGAAATAATTTCTATATTGGGGCTTCTACCAACGAAACTAAACAACCAATAAAACTACTGGAAATGAACTGCAAATTGTTCCCTGGCCTTGTTGTGGCCCTATCCCTGCTATGTTCATCAATAACCACACAAGCTCAGCAATGGGTGGACCTGATGATGCAACCAAATGCTAATTTTTATCAAGTTCAAGCTGCTTTTAACGCCGAGTGGGCGGGAAAAGAGTACGAACGTGGTAAAGGATATAAACAATATAAACGCTGGGAGAACTATTGGGAAACCAGAGTGCTGGAAGATGGAAGGTTTCCGATGTACACCAGACTTTGGGGTGACTATAAAAACATGCTTCTTGGGCCTCAATTGCGTTCGGGAGGTGTGGGGAACTGGCAGCCAATAGGACCTTTTTCTCATAATGCAACAGGTTCATGGAGTCCAGGAACTGGTCGTGTAAATTGCGTAGTGGAGGATCCTAATGATCCAAATACTATATATATAGGTGCACCCGTGGGAGGTGTATGGAAAACAACAGATGGAGGTTTTACCTGGACCCCATTGGGAGATGAGTTATCTACCATTGGAATTTCCGGAATTGCCATCGATCCTAATAATTCTAACATTATTTATTTAGCCACAGGAGATACTGATGGGGGAGATGCTCCAAGTATTGGTGTGGTTAAGTCGGTAGATGGTGGAGCTACATGGACTTCAATAGGAAATGTTTCTGCTTCTAAAACTACTGAGATCATTATTGATCCTACCAATACAAGCATCCTGTACATCGCTACTAATTCTGGAGTGTTTAAATCTACCAATGCTGGGAATACCTGGAGCAACGTAAGAAGTGGTAACATTAGAGATATTGCTATGAAGCCGGGTGATGTAAATACGCTTTATGCGGTAACATCAAGTACTTTCTATAAAACAACAGATGCCGGGAACAACTGGAGTACTGTATCAAGTGGACTTCCGGGAAGCTCAGGTCGTTTGTGTATTGCGGTAACACCTGCTAATAGTAGCTATGTTTACGTGTTGAGTGCTGCCACAAATAATTCTTTTCAAGGATTATACAGATCAACGAACTCTGCGGGGT
The DNA here is from genome assembly GCA_965230225.1 of Parvicellaceae bacterium. Taxonomy (GTDB): domain Bacteria; phylum Bacteroidota; class Bacteroidia; order Flavobacteriales_D; family Parvicellaceae; genus CALSMU01. The sequence continues at coordinate 845,686 of CBDDKM010000010.1, read as the reverse complement.
CATTTACCGCAATGAATACCAGTACCGACATATTTGAATCTACACAAGCATGGTATGATATGGCTTTAGCTGCCTCTCCAACCAATGCCAACGAAATTGTTACCGGTGTAATGAATGTTTGGAAATCAACCAATGGAGGAAGTAGTTTCACAAAAATGAATCACTGGAGCACACCTTCAGGAGCTGCATATACCCATGCAGATATTCATTACTTAAAATATTACGGAGGAAACCTTTATTGTGGTTCCGATGGTGGTATTTATAAATCCACCAATAGTGCAAGTTCATTTACTGATCTTTCCGAAGGATTGCAAATTGGTCAGTTTTATACCATTGCCGGAAGCCAGAATGATGTTAACACCTTGGCTGGTGGGTTACAAGATAACGGGGGATATACCTTGCAAGGTGGAACCTGGAAATGTTGGTATGGAGCAGATGGAATGGAATCTGGAGTAGATAAAAACAACTCAAACAGAGTATTTGGAATGATCCAATATGGAGATCTTTATCGTTCTACCAATGGAGGAAACAGTGGAAACAACTTAGGGAGCCCACAATCAGGAAGATGGGTAACACCAATGGCTATGGATCCTAATTACGATCGTTTATTAGCCGGGTACGATGATCTTCATGAGTATGATTATGCAGGTGGTGGATGGAACCAGTTATCGACTCATAACTTTCCGCAACAATTAAGATGCATTGAGATTTACGAAGGAAACTCTAACATCATTTTTGTAAGTACAGACGATAACATTTATAGAACTACCAATGGAGGAACCTCTTTTACAGATATTACGAACAACTTGCCAACTAACTCTAGTATTACTTCTGTCGAAGTGAATCCGAGTAACTCAGATGAACTTTGGATTACCAGAGGTGGGTGGAATGGAACTAATCACGTTTACCATACCACTAATGGGGGTACAAGTTGGACCAACATTACCGGAAACTTACCCAATTTACCATGTAATATTGTTAAACACGATGATGGAACTAATGGAGGAATTTATGTAGGAACCGATATCGGAGTTTACTATAGAGATAATGCACTGGGAAGTTGGATTCAGTTTGCCAACAACTTACCAAACGTAGTAGTTAAAGATTTAGAGATTAACGAAGCGGCTAACGTAATCAGATGTGGTACGTACGGACGTGGAGTATGGGAGTCTCCATTATACAATAGCAACGATTACGATGCAGGAATTACGGCCATAGTTTATCCGGAGTCTTCATTATGTGGAGTAACCACTTTTGATCCTATTGTTACCCTGTTTAACTATGGAGCGTTGGATTTAACTTCGGTTACTATTAACTATGATATAGATGGTTCGGGAGCACAAACATTTAACTGGACAGGTAACCTGACTCAGGGAGCATCTGTTGATGTTACACTTCCTTCTGTAACTACTACAGCAGGAGCACATACCTTTAATGCTTCAACCTCTAATCCAAATGGTCAAACCGACGAAGATGCCAGTAACGATGCATCATCGCAAGCATTTACCATTACTCTGGGAGGAAACGCAGTTACATTAACTTTAAGTACAGATTGCTGGGGGTCAGAAACCACCTGGGAAATTCAGGATGGATCAGGAACCGCAGTAGCATCAGGAGGACCATATACTGACGTGACAGGAGGAGAAACATTTGTAGAGAATTTATGTTTACCAGATGGATGTTACGACTTCATTATTAACGATTCTTATGGAGATGGATTAAACGGAATTCCATCAGGATGTGCCGTAGATGGTAACTACGTAATAGAAGATGACCAGGGCACTCAGTTAGTAACCATGACCAATTCGAACTTTGGTAATCAAACTACTCATAACTTTTGTTTAACTTCCACATTAAACGCCGATTTTACTGCTAATAATACAAGCATTTGCGAAGGTGAATCAGTTGATTTTACAGATGCCTCTACAGGAGCACCAACTTCTTGGAACTGGACGTTTACAGGAGCAACACCTGCAACTTCTACAGATGAGACCCCAACTGGAATTACTTATGCAACCGCAGGTACCTATCAAGTAGAATTAACAGTTTCTGATGGAACTAATAACGATACGCAAACTTATGCTACGTTCATTACGGTGAATCCAGGTGTTGCAGTTACCGTATCAGGAACAGATATTTCTTGTAACGGAGCTAATGACGGAACAGCTACCGCCAACGTAAGTGGGGGAACAGCCTCCTTTACCTATGCATGGACTCCTTCTGGAGGAACCGCTGCGGTAGAAAATAACCTTGGACAAGGAACTTATACAGTTACCGTTACAGATGCCAATAACTGTACAGCAAACGGAAATGTAACCATCAACGAACCAACTGCATTGAGTGCTAGCGCAACAGGTACTGATGCTTCTTGTGGAGTGTCTGACGGAACTGCGGCAGCTACCTCTACCGGAGGAACAGGAACTGTTACCTACAGCTGGTCCAACGGAGATAATGGGGCAAACATTACCGGATTAGCACCAGGAAGTTATACTGTAACTGCTACCGATGCTAACGGATGTACAGCTCAAAGCACAGTGGTAATTGGAAACTCATCCGGGTTTAGTGTTTCCGTAACAGGAAACGATGCTACTTGTGGATTACTTAATGGAGATGCAACAGCAACATCAACAGGAGGAACCGGAACAGTAACCTATAGCTGGTCCAATGGAGGAAACGGAGCTTCTATTACCGGATTAGATGCAGGAACTTATACAGTTACTGCTACCGACGGAGCAGGATGTACAGCAACGGCAGATGTAACTATAGCTAATACAGCAGGAGTTGCCTTAACAGCAACAGGAGTTGATGCTACATGCGGACAAAACAATGGGTCGGCTACAGCAACGGCAACCGGAACAGGTACCATTACCTATAGCTGGTCCAATGGAGATACAGGAGCAAGCATTACCGGGTTAACTGCAGGATCGTACACTGTAACTGCAACAGATGCAGCCGGATGTACAGCCAACGAAACTGTAGTGATTTCAAGTTCGGCAGGAACAGCAGTAACACTTACTCTGGATACGGATTGTTGGGGATCAGAAACCACCTGGGAAATTCAGGACGGATCAGGAACCGCAGTAGCATCTGGAGGACCATATACAGACGTAGCAGGAGGTCAAACATTTGTAGAAAACGTTTGTTTACCTGATGGATGTTATGACTTTATCATTAACGATACTTACGGAGATGGATTGAACGGAACAGCCTTTGGGTGTTCAGTAGACGGTAACTATGTATTAGAAGACGGATCAGGAAATACTCTGGTTCAGATGACATTAGTTGATTTTGATTTCCAGGCAATCCACAACTTTTGTGTGCCGGTACCAATGCTATCAGCAGACTTTACATCAAGTACAACAACCGTATGTGAAGGAGCAACAGTAGACTTTACCGATGCCACTACAGGAGGAACACCAACGAGTTGGAACTGGACCTTTACAGGAGGAACCCCTGCAACATCAACCGATCAAAACCCAACGGGAGTTACCTACAGCACAGCAGGAACCTATGCAGTAGAACTTACAGTATCCGATGGGGTAGGAAACGATACCAAAACCGTAGTAGATTATATTACAGTAGAAGAAGCACCGCACGGATCAGCAACAGGAACAGACGTTAGTTGTAATGGATTAATTGATGGATCTGTTACTGCAACAGCAACTGGAGGATCGCCAGGATATAACTATTCATGGGCTCCAACAGGAGGAACTAATGCAACAGCAAGTAATCTTGCAGCGGGAACATATACAGTAACCATTACTGATGCAAATAACTGTACCGGAACAGCTAGCTATACTATAGTGGAGCCTACTCAACTTTTAGCAAGTACTACTTCAACCGACGAGTCTTGTAATGGAAATGATGGAACAGCAGATGTTGTTTCTTCAGGAGGAACAGGAACGGTAACTTATAGCTGGTCCAATGGAGATAACGGAGCAAACATAACCGGGTTGGGAGTTGGATCATACACAGTTACAGCTACCGATGCCAATGGGTGTTCAGCCCAGTCTACCGTAAACATTGGAACAGCAGATCCAATTAACCTGACAGCTTCCGGAACAGACGAAGCATGTGGGCAATCCAATGGAACAGCTACCGTATCAGGAACAGGAGGGTCAGGAGCCATATCCTATAGCTGGTCTAATGGAGATAATGGAGCAAGCATTACAGGACTGGCTGCGGGATCATATACCGTTACAGCAACAGATGCAGGAGGATGTACATCTACAGAAACCATTACCATTGCCAATGCAGCATCTCCAACAGTAGCCTCAAGTGGAACTGATGAAACCTGTACCTCAGGAAACGGAACAGCAACAGCGTTAGGTTCTGGAGGAACAGGAGCACTTACCTATAGCTGGTCCAATGGAGACAATGGAGCAACTATTTCAGGGCTATCTGCAGGAACTTATACCGTAACAGTTACTGATGCCAACGGGTGTACTTCTACATCTAGCACAACTATTATTGATCATGTTGGACCAACCGCAACGGCAAGTGCAGATCAAACCATTTGCTTTGGAAGTTCAGCAACAGTATCCGGAACCGGAGCAGGAACTGGAGGAAACTATAGCTGGGATAATGGATTAGGGTCAGGAAGCTCACACGTAGTTTCGCCAGCCACTACCACCACTTATACTGTAACCGTTACCGATGGAAACGGATGTACCTCTACAGCTACAACTACAGTTACCGTAAACAGTACACCAACTGTAGCAGTTAACCCTCCAAGTGCTAACATTTGTAATGGTGAGTCCATTACCTTAGACGCCACTGGAGCACAATCCTATGTATGGAATACAGGAGCGTCCTCATCGTCTATTACAGTTACGCCAACCAACCAAACCACCTACACGGTAATTGGTCAAAATGGAAACTGTTCGGGATCGCCGGTTACAGTAACCATATCCGTAGCACCGGCAGCCGTAGCATCTGGGTCAGCTGATAACTATACCATTCCAACAGGAGGTACTGTTAACTTTACCAACTTTGGTTCTACAGCAACATCGTACATCTGGGACTTTGGAGATGGAAACTCATCTACCCAAAGTACACCGTCACATACCTATTCTATTGCAGGAACTTATCAGGTTATACTAGAAGCAACATTAGGTAACTGTACAGCAACAGATACACTGGAAATAATCGTTGGTGGAAACAGCATTACCGATCAGGAGTTGGAAGATGGAATCTCTATCTATCCTAACCCAACAACAGGGTTGTTTACAATTGAGTTAGGTGTGGAAACGGGAGAAGCATTTGAACTAGAAATTTACAATGCGGTAGGAGAGATTGTTTACACAGAACAATCAACAACTCAACTATCTAAAATAGATTTAACGAACCGGGCAAGAGGGGTTTACTACATGAAGATTACAGTAGAAAATCAAAGTGTGGTGAAGAAGATTTCTCTTTTCCGGTAATTAAGTATAATGATTGATTAAGGTTTAGAAAAAGGAGGCTGCAGCCTCCTTTTTTGTTTTAGGTGTTGGATTATTCTGTATTTTGTGGAACAACTCAACTTTAATTAAAACCTAAACCAAATGAAACTAATCAGCACCACATTGTTGTTCCTGCTAGTTTTAGCATTTAATGCTCAAGAAAAAAAGGAACCGTTTTGCATTGGAGAATCTGTAACCATGCATTCAGAAATTCTCAACGAAGAAAGAATCATCAATGTATTCATCCCAGACAGTTATTATACTGATTCCACCAGAAAATATCCAGTCGTATACGTGTTAGATGGAACCCGAAATGAGGATTTCATGCACATAGTTGGAATGCTCCATTTTACTTCATTTCCATGGTTGGATATTACCCCTTCATTCATTGTGGTGGGTATTTCTAATATCGATAGAAAAAGAGACTTTACATTTCCAACGACAGTTAAGCGAGATAAACGAAATTTTCCAACCACCGGAGGTTCCGAGAAGTTCATTAATTATATGGAAAAGGAACTTCAACCTTATGTGTTAAGTCATTACCGAACAGATTCCACCAGTACCTTAATTGGTCAATCGTTGGGAGGATTGTTGGCATCGGAAGTAGTATACAAAAAACCTGAAATGTTTGATCAGTACATCATTGTAAGTCCAAGCTTATGGTGGGATAAAGAATCTCTTCTAAAGCTGGAACCAAAAGCCTATACAGGAGTTAAAACGATTTATGTTGGTGGAGGTGTAGAAGGTGAAGTAATGGAGCGTACAGCTAAAGAATTACACCAAAAACTCGACGAGACTAAAACAAAAGATACTCGTGTTTTCTACGATTTTCTAGCCGATAAGGATCACGCAAATATCATGCATCAGGCGGTGTACAATGCCTTTTTGTTGTTCTACGCTAAGGAGGAAAAAGAATCAAAACGTCATTAAGAATTAGTTGTCCCGATTGGAATAATTATTGATGCAAATTGTCCATTAACTAATTGTCAAATTGATTCATTATCAAATTAACCTTTTAACCTATGAAATTAACTACCCTAAGAACTGCATTAGTAGTGGTAACCTCCATTTTAGCCTTATCATCTTGTAGAAAAAAGCCGGATGCCCATTTTATTCTTTCTCAATATGAGTATTCAGCTGGTGATATGATTCAATATGAAAACCTGTCAACTGATTTCGAAACTTGCGAGTGGAGTATCATTGGGCCGGATGGAAGTACTGTTGACACTACTGTAACTGGAAGACACCCTAACATTGTATTAGGAATTCTAAGTGAAGATGGGGCTTACTCACTGAAGTTACGTGCCATGAGTAAGAAGGAGAAAAAAATTACAGAGGTAGAGAAATTATTTTTGGTAAAATCCACCAGAGGCTATCTAAACATTAATGTTAATGGTTCAGGTGATCATGATGATTACAGTGTTTATGTAGATGGTCAATACATTGGAGAAGCTTTGTTTAATGGTGCATTTCAAAAACAAATTCCTATTGGCACTCGCTTAGTTGAAATAGTGGATGGAAGTGTGACTCAAACAGAAGTAGTAGAGATAGATGAGAATAATTGGGTTTATCTTTATTTTTGATTCATGTTCACAGTAATATACCAGTTCAAAGTACAACAAGGGAGAGAAGAAGATTTAGTGCAATCCTGGAGGGCTTTAACCGACTTGATTTATAAGTACGAAGGAAGTTTAGGATCCAGACTGCATAAAGAAAACGAAACCACATTTATAGCCTACGCCCAATGGCCGGATAAAGAAACCTGGGAGAATGCAGGAAGTAATATGCCAGAGGAGGAGGCAAACAAGGCAAGAGAGTTGATGAAAGCATCTTGCTCAGAAATCAATACATTACACGAATTGGAAGTGGTGGACGATGTACTTAAAGATGATTTTTACCATGAAAAAGATTAGCAGTTTATTTTTAATTGGGTTGGCATTTGTCTTGTTTTCTTGCCAGTCTAAAGAAGCTCAGATAGAAGGGAACTGGGAGATTTACGATTCTAAATTTGATTGTCCCGGAATAGATCAGGAAGTTATTAATAGTGCTAAAGAATTGGTGAAATCATATCACTATTACTTCAAAGAAGATGGAACCCTGGACTATAATGATGAGATCATAAGAGGAGCGGAAGGAACCTGGAAAGTAGATGGGGTTTACCTCAAAATATCTTACGATTTCGAGGATTTTGATGGGCCCAATACTCACGAATTCTCATACGAAATATTGGATGTGGATGGAGAAGAAATGTCCTTGCTGGATGACCTTGATGGAAAAGGAAAGGCTACTTATTATTTGAGGAAGTTGTAAAAAAGAATCTTTGTAGGGTATTTTTTGAATGAGGTACCGAATTCCCTGCAGTCCCGATAGCTATCGGGAGGGAATCTTATGAAGCTAGACTTACCATGATAAGAAGCTTCTAAGACATATTCTTTTTATTAATTTTTTCAACGCAAAAACACTGCGCACTCTTGTTTTTACTTTGCTTTTGAATAAAAGAAAAAGCAATGGTAAATTATTGGAGATTGTTGAATCTATATGTAATAGGGATAACTATTTCGTGTGCTGTACTTTGGTGGGGAATAGAATACACAGGTTGGATTAGAATAGTCGTAAGTGTAATAACTATTCTCTTAATGATGGTTTCTTGCTTAACCGAATTGGAACATGCAAGCATTTATAAATGGTGGTTACGTAGAAATGAAGGAAAGGTGATCGTGTTTTATCCCGCCAAGAAAAGAATTCAGAATACTATAAAGAAGGAGTTTATTCAATTGTTATCAGTTCCGGTAATTGAGATATACTATGAGGGCCCCAGATTGGTTGGAGCCAATAACGTCGTCATAAAAGAATTGATGAAATGGAATTCTGAAGTTAATATTCATGATCCCTGCGCTATCAAAATTGGGAAAGATGAATTACAGATTATTCAATTAAATGAGTTAAAAGAAGTGTTGATTGAAACACCAAATTATTTGTCTTTAGTGGAAAGATTAGAGGCATATTAAAACAAGAAAAAATGAAGTACATAATATTAGATTTAGAAGCCACTTGCTGGGAAGGTCGTAGTGAGGGGCAAAACGAAACCATAGAAATAGGAGCGGTGATGATTGACGAACAAGGAAAAATTGAATCCGAGTTTGTTCAATTCATTAAGCCGTTAAAACATCCTGTGTTAAGTGATTTCTGTACGCAGTTAACATCCATCCAACAAAGCGATGTAGATGACGCTCCTTACTTCAATGAGGCCATCGAAAAGTTTAAAACATGGTTTGGATGCCTAGACGGAAACTACCTGCTTTGTTCCTGGGGGTTTTATGATCGAAAACAATTCGAATCAGATTGTAAACTTCACGGACTTGATACAAGTTGGGTAGAGCCACACATCAGTTTAAAACACCAATACCGCGAAATCTTAAACCTAAGACGAGCCATCGGAATGAAACGAGCTCTTCTAAACGAAGGAATGGAATTGGATGGTACCCATCACAGAGGAATTGACGATGCCAGAAACATTGCCAAAATATTTGTGAAGTATATGGGGCAGTGGAGGTTTTAAATGATTAATTGAAAAATGGAGAATTATTATTTAGGAGCATATCGCTTAGTTAAATTAAGGCCTTTAGATTTCGGTACATTTAATGGAGAAACTAAGCTGTCCTCGAGCTGTTGTGTTAATTATTCATGTTACGACACATGGACATTACCATGGACTGTAGATGGTCGAAATCCTAAAGCATTTGAACTATCCAAAAACAGAGGTGATATTGAAGAAATTCAAGAATGGGCTGATGCCAAATTTAATACTCATAAGTTAGGATGGTGTACTTCTTTTTTTGATTATGAGACATTGGTCGAGTATGCCAAATTTTGGGGAGATGATTGTGTAGCCCTAGCTGTATTATTTTCAGAAGATGCTAAAAATGAATTAATCGATAGGTATGATCTACATAATCCTGATACAATTCCCAAGGGTAATTTTGATGTGTTGGTCGAATCTATCCCAGAAAACAAAGTGGAGGGGGATGTGATTGGTTTTGAATTAATAGGCCCGGATGGTAACCTCTATCATTCTCATCTTTGTTATAGTTTTGAGAAGGAACTAAGGCATAAGTTTGATATTGAACTTAATGAATATGGATTAATTCCCAATGAAAAGAAAAAGGGTGAAATAGAAAGATTTGCTAATGATGAATCAGAAAGTGGTTTGCCTTATTTAGGTTGGTACTTGACGAAAATAAAATTGATCAATATTAAAGCAGAAATACAAACATGAATGAATTACAAAACATATTATCAGAAGTTTTAAAAAAGGAGAGAAGAAATACTTTTACTTTTCTAACTGGTGCTGGGCTATCGGCTGATAGTAATATTCCCACTTACCGGGGAACGGATGGAATATGGATAAAAGGAACCAAACATCATAAACCGGAAGAATTCGGAACCTTTAGGTATTTTAATCAGCACCCAGAAGAGGTGTGGCAATACTCCATGTTTAGGGTGAAAATGTTTAGCAACGCTCAACCTAATGAAGGCCATTCAAGGTTGGTTGAAATAGAGAGTTTGTTGGAAGATAGGTTTCATTTAATCACTCAGAATGTCGATGGACTTCATGGTAGAGCAGGAAGTAAAAGGATGTTTGAGATACATGGTAACTATCGTGAAGTTAAATGCGCTCAATATTGCTCTGAGATATTACCAATGCCTTCAGGGGTTAGTGGAAAAGATATAGATGAGGATTTATCTGCTGAAGAATTGGAGTTGCTTCGTTGCCCAAATTGCGATGAGTGGTTAAGACCAAACATATTGTGGTTTGATGAGCGATATAATGAGAAAACACATAAACTATATAGTTCCTTAAAAGTGGCTAAAAATAGTGGTGTGTTATTTATTTTGGGAACTTCCGGAGCAACAAATTTACCTATGGAGATTGCTAGAACCACCATGAGGTATGGAGGGTACATAGTAGATGTAAATTTGGAAGATAACGCCTTTACAGATATGGTGGAAGATTATGCCTATGGGGTGGTAATAAGAAAAAGTACCACCGATTTTTTAGTTGAATTAAAAGAGTTATTGGATAAAATTGTAGTTTAATTTAGGGTTTTCCTTATGGAAAACCCTAAATAATAACACCAATAAAACATGAAACTATTCCTATTCCCACTATTGTTCATTTCAATGTTATCCATTGGGCAAAACAGAGATGTTTTGTGCTATGAATTGATCAACCATAAGTTAAATGAAGATGGGTTGATCAAGTATACGCTATCGGAGCAAGTGGCAGGCATAGATAGTTTTGATTTAGAAGTGATGATCAATGTGCTAAATGATTCTTTAACAGATATAGAGGCATTGAAAACCATAAAAGGGTTGAAGAATCAGAATAGCAAAGAATTGTTTTACAAGAGCAATAATGTTCATGCTCAAATGAAAGAGAGTAGTGGTAAATGGGATTTAAATCAGCTTCATAAAAAACAAAAGGTTTATAAGAAAAAATGGATAAAGAACAGTCAGTATAAATACGATTACAGTTTATCCAAACCGGTGTTTTTTAATGATAACAAAAATGCTTTGGTACTCGTGGGGGAAACATTTGGGGGAGGATATATGGAGGTTTATCAAAGAAATGAGCAAGGAGGTTGGAAGAAGATTAGCCGAAAAATGATTTGGCTGGGAGAGTAATTATTTAGTGATACAATTGTTAAAGATTCTTATTGCCCTTATGCCGGGCAGGCATTTCTTTTTCTCCCGATAGCTATCGGGAGCCAAAAAGAAACAAAAGCCTAGTGACCTTTAAAGGTCTTCTGAGAAGATTCAATGGTTACTTTTAATGGAGAAGCACTAAAGACTTGCGCCTGTTTATCTGTATTTGATTATTCTGTGGCACGACTGCTAAAGGTCACGAGATATTCTTTAATTTCATGTTTCAGGGTAATTTTACGAAGCTTACGTCACTTCAAAGGAGCATTTAATACTCAATAACCTTAATCATGATAGTTGTATGGGCGTATTCTCATTCCAACCGTAGAGTTGGAATCCAGAGAAGCCCAAGAGAGAAGCTTAAGTAATTTTACTTCGGTCATCCCGATAGCTACCGGGACCAAAGAAACATTCAGAAATTTAATACGTAAATTAGTCATACCACAAAATTAATTATGAATTGGAAATATAACCTCGTAATACTAAACCTGATCTTATTGCTATTTACTCAAATAGGTAATGCACAGGATACTAAAACCACCATTTCTGCAGAAGAACTTAACCTGTATAACCAAATAATGGACTATAGGCGTTCGAAAGGGTTAAAGAAAATTCCGTTGTCTAATTCATTAACCATTGTAGCACAAACACATTGCAAAGACTTGTACGAAAACAACCCTGATTCAAACAAGGGATGCAATGCACATAGCTGGTCGGAAAATGAGAAGTGGACAGGGTGTTGTTATTCTCCTGATCATAAACAAGCAAACTGCATGTGGGACAAACCAAAGGAGTTGACCTCTTACCAGGGATATGGTTTTGAAATAGCCTGTGGTAGCTCCAAAGATGGCCTCAAAGATTTTAATATGACCGCCGATTATGCCATTAAATCCTGGAAAGGAAGTACCCACCATAATAAGGTGTTAATTAATGCCGGTATTTGGAAGGACTTCGAGTGGAATGCCATTGGAATAGGTATCCACAAAGGTTTTGCTACAGTTTGGTTCGGAAAGAAACTAGATGCAGCGGGAGAACCAAGTAAAAGTAAATAACTATTCAAAACTCTCTACTGAAACAAAATTAGGTCAAGTGTACTAGAAAAGTGTTAAAAAACGTTTTTATCATCTAAATTATTCCTAAACTTGATATAGTTTTTGATAAACCAGATGAGTATGAAGTACGCAATAATGGGAGCAGGAATTGGAGGATTAACCACTGCTTTAGCCTTCGAGCAACAAGGAATAGATTACGAACTGTTTGAAAGAGTACCGAAAATGAAAAGTGTTGGAGCTGGAATTTGGTTAGCTCCCAATGCACTTAAAGCTTTGGAGTCATTAGGAGTACTGGAAGATATTAAGGCTAATGGAAATTCCATTGATCGAATAACAGTAGCAAAATCTAATTTGAGCCCATTATCAGATACCCCTCAGGAATTCATTAAAAATCATTTTGGATATTCGACTGTTGCTATCCATCGAGGCGCTTTGCAGAAAGTATTATTGAGTAAAATTCCAACAGAAAAGATTCATTTAGGAAAAAGCTTTAAAGGATATTCTAAACTGGATTCCGGCAGTCTAAAAGTAGATTTTGAAGATGGTTCAAGCATAGAAACCGATTATCTTATAGGAGCAGATGGAATTAATTCGGGAGTTCGAAAACAACTATTTCCGGAGAGTGAAATTAGGTATACAGGGCAAACTTGTTGGCGTGGAATAGCCGAATATAATATGGAGAATGAGTTCGAACACTGGGGAATGGAGCTTTGGGGACCGCAATTCAGATTCGGACTATCAAAAGTAGCAGAAGGGAAGGTGTATTGGTTTGCGGTAGCTCTGGCGAACAAAAATGAAGAAGATGATAAAGAAAAGGTGAAAGGAAAGCTACTTAACATGTACATGGAATTTCACCCATTAGTAGGGAGGTTAATAGAGGCAACCCCCACCAATAACATACTAAGAAACGACATCAATGATCTAAAGCCAATGCCGGTATGGCACAAAGATCGAGTAGCACTTATCGGCGATGCCGGACATGCCACCACTCCAAACATGGGCCAAGGTGGAGCTCAAGCCATAGAAGATGCTTACCACCTATCTCGACTAATTGAAAAATTACCTCACCAAGAAGTATTTGAAGCCTTTTTGGATAAAAGAAAAGATCGGGTAAACAAAATTGTGAGCCAATCCTGGTCAACAGGGAAAATGGCTCACATGAAGTTCGGAAAAGGGATTAGAAACCTATTACTTAAAAGTGTTCCTCAGAAGCTCATGCAGAAAAAGATGATTGAGATGTATACGTTGGAGTAGACTTTAGATCGCTTCGCTTTCCCGATAGTTATCGGGAGATGAAAGACTTTAGATGTAGTAGGTATAATGTCCTATGTACTAGGTATTGTTCGTTTGCATAACCTACATCGCATTATTGTATTTCAGAACTATCCAATAACCGTAACACTCGAATAATACTCGGCCCATCATCATTCCAACCGTAGATTCGGTCCCGATAGCTATCGGGATCAGAGAAACATACATCATTCAATTAGAATGTAAGTTTCTCTTAACTTTTAACTTCTCAACTAATTAACTTTATTTCAATAGCTCCATTTCCACAAAAGAATCGTGCTCAAAAGCCATCACATACCCAACAGTTGGTTCAATTTTGGCTCCCACTTTTTTCTTTTCCATTTCGGCAGTAAATGCTAAATCTACTCTGTAGCAATCTAACGCCTTGGCTCGTTTCACCGTCTGATAAAGAATTTGTTTATAGGTTCCTTTGGATAGAACATAATCATAATCCAATCCTACCAGCTGAGCATAATACACACCGTTAATTACCTGACTAATCATTACTCCAACAGCTTGATCAGGGTTGTCGTTTAGGTATAGCCGAATAAAATCGTAGTTGGGGTTGTCGTACATTCTTTCAAACAAGATGTAGGGTAACTCAAAAACGGAGATCTCAGTAGATCGGTTGTGAACCGTTTGATAGAGTTCGTAAATGTGTCTCTTCTCTTCAGTTGTTGTGGGGCGCTCAGTACTCACAATAAAATCCTCTTCTTTCTTTAGAATTTCTTTGCGAAGGGAGTAGCGGTATTTCTGTTTCATGTCCTGAAGCATTTCCTGTTCAGTACTCCATGTCATATTGGTTACCGCACAATTGTTTGGGAGTTCCAGGTTCATGAACCCTAGTTCCATAAGGTAATTCTCTAATTTGCTATTTTGATCGCTGGTAAATTCTCTTAGGATTACTTTAGAAGCATTCATTTTTTCGGCTGCCTGTTGCAGGTGTTCCACGTGAAGTTTTAGAGCTTCTTTCCAGTCGTCGTGTTGATAGTCGATGTAAACGCTTTTTCCTTTAGTAAAAGGAGTACCTGTCATAAGTGTAGGGGAGGTAAGGTAGTACGGGTTTTCCTTTCTCAACTCTTTGATCTTGGCAGAAGTGTTCTTATCTGCCAGTAAATCATCCATCATCCAACTGGTGGAGTAGACAGAGGCTAAAATGACTTGACCTTTTTTATCTCTAACAATATGATAGCCAAATTCCCAGTTGTCTTCTTTCTTTTCCTGATTCTTAAATACCGTTTCCAGTTCCAGTAGGTTTTGGTATTCATTTAAGCCATTGCAGGCAAATAAGGTGTTCCATTCGGTTTTGTCCAGTTCATTTGCGCTGGTGTATAATTCTTCCTGTAAAAATGCAGGTGATGGAGTATGGAGGTATTCGGATAAAAATGGAGTGATTCTAAACTGTTGAGCAACATGCTGAGGGGAACTACCTTCTTCTAGTAATCCATTTACGTATTCTTCTCTTAAAGTGGAAAGCATCTGGTCAATTTGCTCAATGCTTAAGTGGTTGTTTATCATAAAGCGAATTCCACCTTTCTTTATAGGTGTTGCTGGATAGCTGGCGCTATTGAGAAAGAAACCACGTTTTTTCATTCGTTTAATGATGTTTCGGATCACTCTTGGTAATCCAACAGGAATGAAGAACAATGGTGATTCTGTGATCTTATATTGAGGTAAATCCAGTTCTTGTAAACGTCGATTGGTAAACTCAATTTTTTCCTTTAGCTCTGCTTGTAAACTTTTAAATTCTTCCGATTGGTGGAGCTTTGCAGATTCAATACCTGCCCCTAACATAGGAGGCTGAATAGGGCCGGAAAAAATGAGGGTGGTACCACAGTTTTTTACTTTTCTATACATCTCTTCGTTGGGGAAGATTAAGACCCCACCTGAGGCCGCAAAAGATTTGTTCAAAGAAGTGGCCATAACCATTTTTGGGTGATGATCCATTTGACTTCTTACATATCCGGTACCATTATCTCCTGTCCATCCCATACCGTGGGCATCATCAATGTATAAATGGAGCTTGTCGTATTTGCTCAGTAGTTTTTGAAGAGTGTCCAATGGTGCAAAATCTCCATACATGGAGTAAACGCCATCTGCCATGTACCAAATTCGATTGGCCTTTTCGGATAATGCCTTGATTTTATTTTCCAGGCTCTCCATGTCGTTGTGCGGAATAAGGTGTACCTGAACTTTTCTGGCTTTAAGCAATTGTGCAGCCATTTGCACACTTGAGTGAACTTGTAAGTCGAGAATAACGATATCGTCATCTTCGATTAGAGCAGGTAAAGCTGCCAAATGTCCTAATGTAGTACTTGCGGTTGCCAATACCGGTTGGTTAAACATGTTTTTCAGTTCGGTCTCTAATTGGTCGTACAAACCAATAGAAAGATAGGTTCTTGAGGTGGAAAACTGGGTCCCAAATTGATCCACAGCATGTTTAACTCCTTCTTTAAGTTTGGAGTGATACTCTAACCCGAGGTAACTACACGAACCAAAGTTAATGTACTGGTTTTCTTCAATTGAAATTTCTGCTGAATTTAGGTGTTCATCCGAAGTGAATTTCTGCAATAATCCACGGTCCACACCATCCTGAATAATTTTGTCTAGATTTTTTATCATGATAAGGGTGTCATTTAAACACACTTCGCGATTTTAATCATTTGAAATCCCTTCCAAATTTTCATTTCACGAATCGTATGTTTGATTTTGTGTTCTGTTAGTAAAACACCATGAATTGATTTTACCCTACTTTGTTTTTTTAGATAAAAGATTTGTTGAATGTATTAGGTATGATGTCTTATGTACGAGGTATTATTCATTTTACAGAGCTTACATCGCATCAACATACCTTCTAAATACTCAATAACCGCAACCTTTTAAGTGAACCGTTCCGGCCGAAGAGCCGGAACCCAGAGAAACTTACATCACATCAATAAAGCATTTGTTTTCAGTTACAGTTGTCACGATAGGGATATGAGCATTTAATATTAACCCAGAGAAACCCACATCACATCAAAAAGCAGTTGTTTTCAGTTACAGTTGTTACGGTAGGGATATGCGCATTTTATCATTTAATCAAAGAAACCCACATCACATCAATAAAGCAGGAACATTTACAATTTAACTCTGAACATTTGTTCAAATTAAAATAAAATTACTAACATTGAACGAATGTTCAATTCTAGATAATGAGTCCAAGAACCAAAATACAATTAGAAATCGCTCGTACAGAAAACAAGGATAAAATCCTGAAAGCAGCATTACAGCAGTTTTCCACAAAAGGATTTTTTAACACCTCTGTTCGTCAAATAGCAAAAGAAGCAGACATCTCCATAGGGTTGTTATACAACTATTATAAAAACAAAGATGAACTGGCTATGGCTGTGTTGCACTCTGCTTTTAGTTCGATTGATGCTTCCATTACACCAACGAAAAATGGTTCTCCAAAAGAGAAACTTACTCAGGCAATCAGTCAGTTTATCGAAATGGTTCAAAACCAAAAAGACAAAATTCGACTACTGGCACAGATGGGAATTCAAAAGGAAAAGTTGAAGTTCCTGAACGATGCTACCATAATGAAGTACAAAGGTTCTGTAGAGCAATTTCAAAAGCTTTTAAAGGAAAACAAAATCCCTAACCATAAGTTAGAAGCCGAATTACTAGTGGCAACGTTAGATGGTTTGGTACTTGAAACTTTGTTGATGGATGGAGGAGTTGATCTAGGAAAAATGAAAGAAAACCTGATTAAAAAATACTGTTCATGAAGCTGAAGTTATCAGGATTTAAAACTCCGGAGCACCTGAAAAAGATGGAGCAGTGGGTGTCTCAATTGGAAGAGTTGAACGGATACAAATACCATAAAATTACTTTAAATACGAGTTTAGGAAGAACACAAGTGTACGGTCTAAATACAGAAAATAAAGAACTGGAAGCTCTGGTGATTTTTCCAGGATTTAGAACCACATCATTACTTTGGGATCTGGATGCAGGACTAAAGCCACTGGCCGAGAAGTATTGTGTTTATTTGGTGGAAACCAATGGTCAGCCCAATTTGAGCGATGGCTATTCTCCTGCAATAAAATCTTTAGATTATGGCAAATGGGGTAAAGAGGTATTGGACGAGTTGAAGCTAGAAAAAGCTTTCATTGCCGGAGCCTCTTTTGGAGGTTTGGTGTGTATGAAAATTGCCATTGTGGCACCGGAAAAAATAAAGGCAGCCATTTTACTTAACCCAGGGTGCTTCCGATTAATATCCTTTGGAGCAAAGAACATGTACTACAACTTATTGCCTATGGTTAATACCAATGAGAAGAATATTTCAAAATTCCTGGATCAGGTAATATTTAACACTCCTCAAAAAGACATCTCCGAACAAGCTTATCAGCACTTGATAGATTTCTTACACCTGGCCATTACAGGCTATAAAGATCGAACGCAAAAGCCTTATTACATGGCAGAGCAGTTAGATCAGGTACCTGTTCCGACTTATCTGTTGGTGGGGAATAAGGACATCTTAATTCCCTATGAGAAATCAGTAGCCAATGCTAAAAAACACCTAAAAGAAAACCTGAAAGAAGTAAAAGTGGTGAATTACGGGCATGGAGTAGAGTTGAGTAATGAGGCGATAGGGTTTATTGAAGAGGTTATGGAAAAGGAGTAATTAAGCTTAACATTATTCCTATCTTTAATCAAATTCAAAAAAATCAGTTTTAAACTGATACTTTTTGGGTCAATTATTGTTATAAAAGAAATCGTTGAATCAAATTATATAAAATGAGAGTAACTTTTTTTCTAATCTGCATGGCATTGTCTTTTGCAGGAATCAGTCAAAACACCGAAGAAGGAGTAAAGTGGTATACCGTAAACGAAGCTCAGAAAATGCAAAAGGAAAACCCAAAAGATGGAATCTTAATCGATTTTTATACTCCGTGGTGTGGACCTTGTAAAATGATGGAAAAATCAACTTTTCCGGATAAAGATTTAGCGGCGTACTTAAACGAACATTTCTACATGGTTAAGTTTAACGCTGAGGGAAATGAGGTAGTTGAGTTTAACGGTACTGAATACAGCAACCCTAATTACGATCCAGCCAGAGGAAATGGAAGAAACCACATGCACCAGTTTACCAAAGCTAATAACATCCCTGGTTATCCATCGTTGGTGCTATACGATAAGGATCTGAAAGTAAAACAAAAGTTAGTGGGGTATAAAACTGCTCCAATTTTGCTTCAAACTCTAAAACAAGTTATGAGCAAATAATCATTTAATATTCATCTAAAACCGTAGCCACATGAAAAATTTTCTTGTATTAAGCTTTTTACTGATCACTACTACCAGCTTTGCTATTAAGACATACACCTTAGATGAACTAAAAGAAAATCCAAAATTTGAAGTATCCATTAATGCCAATGGAGAGTATACCGGAAACTCAATTGAGTTAAAGGTAGTTTCTTCCAACAAAAAGGATGTGGAGCTATTGATCCCTGCCGGAACGGTGTTTTATACCTCAGACGAAGGCGACCAAATCTTAATTCTGATGGAAGAGCAATTGTTAGTCATTGCTAAAGGAAGAACCAAAAAGAAAGTTTTAGATGGTTATTGTACCGAGATGAACGATGGAGTTCCTGGGGAAGAAATGGCCATGGCTTATATGCCCACAAAAAGAGAGAAACTACAACAGTTGGCCAACTTCATCAACGAAAATAAAGGATTCGATAACCATACCATTCAAGAAGCTGTTTGGTGTGTTTCGGACGGACAATCGTTGGCAAATATTTATTCTGCAGATAAAAAGAAATCGGAAAAGCTAACCAAATTTGTAGCGGAGTTAACTGGGCAGGAAGTAACCTGGCACAAAGTAAAAAGACGCTTGGGACATTCGGGTGGTCAAATTCAGGTAAACCCAGTTATGGTTACCGGTAATGTGTCGTTTTCTACTCCTAAAAAGATTACCCTTAAAAGTAAAATTGTGGATGCAGAAGGAAACATGGTTTACGAAAATCCTAAAGCCATGCCGGTTCCAAAAATGGATGAGGTAGAAATGGAATTTAACCTATCGGTAGCCGGTTGGGATAAAGGAACCTATTTTGTTGTATACTACGACGAAGAAGACAATACCATTCTGAAGAAAGAGTTTTCAATTTAACTAGTCCTGATATTTATTAGAGATGACGGTAAGTGAGTTTGAAGAAAAAATAAAAGAGTTTTTGTTGAGAACCCTAAACATAACTCCCCCAATTGTGGAAGGAGGTTCATTGGATGGGATTTATGTCCAGAAAAGTGAATCCTTTTTTGAAGGTTTATCGGGAGGTGAAATGAAAACACTTTATTACAAACTAGTATGGCATCAGCAACCAGAAAGCGAAAAAAAGAAAAGCTTTGAAATGATGTGTGAATTACCCAAAATGGCAAGTTCAATTTATGCTCATGGTAATAAGTTAAGTGGGTTTACATCTGAAGAGGAAGGCTTGCTTGATGAGCTATTTTCATTGTTCAATTAAATGCTCAGATTAGATTGACCGTAGCTTAGGTATTAATCATTATACATTACACATTGATTATTTTACCTTACTCATTACTCATTACTCATTACTCATTACTCATTACTCATTACTCATTACTCCCATTGTACCCTTTTTAAGTTCTCCCATTAGCTTATTAGAACCCATTAATAAGTTGAACTATGAGAACTTTATTTACATCGTTATTTCTGTTGTTATTGATAAACCTGTTTGCAGCCAATAACATTCAGTTGGAACATTACAATGCCGTACCTCAAAACAAAACGGTATTTATCGAAATGCCTTTTTCTTCGGCATTCATTCTTAATCCATCTCAAATAGAAGTACTCAAAAACGTTAAGGTGGAGGAAGTAACTTATGTGTATAGCAGGTATAAAGAGTCCAAAGCATTTGTTCAGAACGATCTGGATAAAGAAAGACTGAATGAGTTGGAAAAATGGGTGAACATTCCTGATAGCGTTCAGTGGAACATTGTAGAGCAAACCGCATGTTCGGATAAAGCCTGTGCTCAGGAGTTGTTTCATGGGTTTGTGGTGAGGTACGAACCGATATTACCACTGCACAGCAGTAACCTAAAACAACAATTGTATACCATTAATAATGAGTGTTTAAATCATCTGGTAGGAGAGTACGGAACAGAAGTGGCCATTCAGCCCGGAGCATTTGTGGATGAGAATGGGAATCCAATTGAAGGCCCTGTAACAATAGAGTTAAGAGAGGCTCTTACGATGGAAGATATCTTAATGGCTAACCTGCATACCATGACGGCAAAAGGGAGAGTGTTGGAATCGGATGGGATGATTTATTTAGATGCCAGAGCCAATGGTAAAGAAGTAGACCTGAGGGATGATGAGTCGGTAGAAATTAGAATCCCATCTGCCGATCGTAAGAACCAAATGAGTTTGTTTACAGGAGTGGACGATTCTACCGGAAATGTAAAATGGGTGATGCCAAAACCATTCAAAACTCAAATCAAACTAACTTATGTTCTCAAAGCTAAAAAGGTAACTTATGCTTATGTAAGAAGAGGGGAAGTGTTTAAAGATTTTTACCTTACTTACAACTATTTTAGAGATTCTACCAGAGGGAAAGAGAACTTTAAGTTTACCAATGGGAACTTTGGGGGCGAACATGCCATTCAGGCCAACATGAAAGCAGAAGAATATGCTTTTGTTCGCAAGTTATTTAGGGAAAATACGATTCCAAGCCCTAATCCTTTTCAGGCAAGCGCAAGAAAGCAAGATAGTGTTGTGGTACAGGTAAAAGAGCAGTTGGTGCCGAGGTCGGCTGTGGCAAGAGCCTATGTAGCCGGTATTTCGGGTATGGGGTGGTTTAATGTAGACCGGCTTTTAAAAAGGGGAAACAGTAGCGGAACAGAAGTTCTGGTAAAAGTAAACGGAGTGGATAAGGAGTTATATAGTCAGGCAGTGCTGATGATTCCTTCTATGAAAGTGATGATTGGCGGAAACATTAAAGAAAATGGAGAAGTAGATTATAGCTACTATGGAGGTAGGTCCATCTTACCCAGAGGAAAAGAAGCAGTGTTAGTAAACATACAAACCAACGGAGAAGATGTTTTTCAGGTAGGGGTAAAGAAGATTATTTTAGGGCAAAATGATCGAGAGTTAATGTCTTTTCAAAACGTTTCTGAAGATGAAATGATGAAGAAAATTAAACAAGCCATTTAATTGACTTCTTTCTTTTTTTGATTTATCCCTAATCATGTTTCATTTTTAATAACTCTGTATTGTAGGCTTGAAAGCCCTTTTGTTATTGGTTTTTTTGAAGAATTGGGAGTAGAGTAATGACATTTTAAAAGAGTAATAATCTCCTGTTTTCTAATTGATTATACCTTTTTTTTGATTCGTTGTGGTGTAGTGCTTCAAATACCTTAGCGCAAAAACAACTCAATGAAATACTTTGCATTACTTGTGCTGGTTCTCACGGTGGATGTGGTACTTGGCCAGCAGTTAGTCATTGATCCGGGATTAGAAGATACCTTAAAATGTCCTCAAACACTTGGGCGGTTTTATCACGCAACCAACACCAACGAACGATACATCGCTTATTGGAGGTCAACCACGTTAGCTTCGTGTGATTTACACAATCTGTGCGGATACAATAACTATATGCCGAGAACCGGTGCAGGTTATGCAGGGATCATCATGTACGATCCTGCTGGAACCAGAGAGTATATCACTGCGATGTTGTCTTCGCCTTTAGAGGCAGGAGAGTGTTATTATGTGGAGTTTTATGTGGCACTTAAAGGATCCAGTACAATTGGGATAGAGGAGGTACAGGCGCATTTTTCTGACATTTCCATTGTTACCACCACCTGGTTGCCACCTGCTCCGCTCCCTGTAACACCTCATATTCAGGCCAGTGTTGCACCAACCTTAACCACCTATCAAAAAGTATCGGGTATTTACACCGCTGCTGGTGGGGAGGATGCTTTAACCATCGGAAATTTTGAAAACAACAATAACACAACGGTGGTGCAGGCACAACAATTTGGAAGTGTTTCTGCCTATTATTTTATTGATGATGTAACCGTAACAAAACTAAACTTAGGACCGGATAGAGCTTTTTGCGAAGGCGATTCGGCCATAATTATTTCAAACATCACCTGCCCTGATCTAACCTATCAGTGGAGCAATGGTGATACAGATACTGTAACTGTTGCTACAGACCCGGGTAATTTATCTTTAACCGTAAGTATGAACGGTGCTTCCTGTAGTTTGTTCGATGAGGTGTATGTGGACGTAGTGGAACCAGTGGTGGATGCCGGACCAGATCAATACATTACACCTGGAGGAAGTGCCAATTTACAAGCAACCGGAAATGGCGATATGCAGTGGAGTCCGGCATCCTCACTGTCTTGTACTAATTGCCCCAACCCAATAGCAAATCCAGTCTCAACCCAAGTATACACCGTAACCTTAACTGATTCTGTCGGGTGTGAAGCAGTAGATTCGGTGACCGTTACGGTGTCTTCTTCTCCGCCACCACCTCCACCAAATGGAGTACCGGAAGAAGTGGAAGATGTGCACTTGTTTATCCCCAATGCGTTTACTCCCGACGGAGATTTAATGAACGATGTTTTTCTAGCGGAAGGAGGGCCTTTTAAAGCATTTCAGTTAAACATTTTTGACCGATGGGGAAAGGTGGTGTTTACCAGCGAAAATTTAAACATTGGTTGGAACGGAAGCATCAACGGAGTTCCAGCACCACCGGGGATTTATGTTTACAGAGCCATTTACAGTAGTCAGGCAGGAAGGCAGAAAGAGGTGAGAGGATCAGTTGCTTTGATTAGGTAAGGGTTGAATAATTATGGCTTTTAAGGTATCTTAGTTTCGCCATGAAAACACCATCAGCCGATTTACACCACCTGGTTCATGCTCTTAACAACAAAGAAATAAAAAGAGTAAAAGCCTACATTACTCACCAATTGCAATTGCAAATATTTAATGAGGTTCTCAAGCAGGATAGCTACAATGAGTCAATACTAACTGATGGTGTGGCAAGGGGAATCAGCAAATCCATGTTCTCTACCCTAAAGCACGATTTGTATCAAAAAATACTTCATGTGCTTAAATCGGATAATCAGAATGTATCCAAGGCATTAATTGTTCGTTCCTTGCTAAACGATGGCTCTGTTCTGGCAAAAAAAGGATTGTATCAGCAAGCTAAAAAACCATTGGTAAAAGCAGAGAAAATCTGTAGAGATTTTGGATTAAAAGTGGAGCTTCTACTGGTGTTGGACGCCCAACGGGAGGTAGCTCAAATCATTACTGATGTACCATTTAAACAAGACTATATTCAACGCATTGGTCCTGGTATAAAGGAGGAGTTAAAAGAGTTAGAAACCTATTTTGGGTTATTGCAAAATTATGATGAGCTCTACCTTTCCGGAGATGCAAGAATCGTTAACCCTGCCAATAACTCAGTATTGGAAATGGTAAATGAGCTAGAAGGAAAGGATTTATCTACACTGGGACCAAAAACACTGGTAATTTATCATCAGACCCTGGCAATGGGGTATTTTAAATTGGATCAAAGGGATAAAACCTGGCACCATCTAAAACAAGTAATCAGAATTTATGAATCGGAGACAGATTTATTGGAAAACGATTTGTACGATTACTTAAAAGTTCGATTAAACGTATTGTCTGTAGCTGTGGTGGATGAAAACGAAGAGCGGGCAGGTAAGGTGTTGGACGTATTAAGTTTTATTGAAGAAAACTACAATAAGATTACCTCGGCAGAAGTAATGCACATAAAAGTAAGATGCTATGTGTTACTAACAGAAATATATCAGGTTAGGGGAGAGTACGGTAAGTGTTTGGATGCTGCAAAACAAGCTGAGTTGATTTGCGAAAAGCACAAACTAACCATGCTGCCATTACAAACACTGGTGATCAATTTTATGAGTTTACAGGCGCACTTTTGTTTGGGCAATCACCGGGAGAGTTTAGCTATGGTTAATGCCATTATTAACGAAAGTTTTGGTGGTATTAGACCGGATATCAGACAGTTTTGCAAGGTGGCATTTCTGATTATCCATTATCAGTTAAAAAACTACGAGGAGTTAGCCTATTATTTAAATTCTGCATCCAGGTATTACCGAGGAAAGAAATCGCTTATTGAGACGGAGAAATTAACCATTAAATTGCTAAAGAAGTTGTTGAAGGACAATACGGATAAGCGATCAGCCATTCTTCAGTTTAGAAAATCCATTCAGGAATTAAATGATAACAATACAGATGGTTCTTTAAAGCTGTATTTCGATTTCGAATTCTGGATCCACAAGCTACTGGCAGAACTGGATTAAATGGGAACTGATATTTGTTTGTGGTTTATCTATAGTCTAATGTCTTTCGTCTTATCTAGTCCCAAAAGCAGAAAGGGAGCTCCTCAGCTCCCTTTCCATTGTTTAACTCACCACTTTAAAAATCACTATGATTCTAAAGTATTTTTGAGGATGCGTTTTAAACGCATGGCCTACTAATGGTTTTTAATCTTATGTCCGTATGTATGACGGGTAGATTTTCTGATGTCTTTTCTGTTCCAGTTCCAGATAACAACCTGGTATTTTCTCCAGATATAATCGATTGGAGCAACCAAGAAGTGCATGAATCTTGTGAAAGGAATGATCGCAATGATAAAGAATGCAGAGATCACGTGTAATTTCACAAAGAACATTGCCCATACCTGGTGAGCTGCCATACCATCAATGTTTGCACCTCCTAAGTTGGCCATGATACCAACATCAGGGTTAAGGGTAAACAGAGACATTAAGTAAGGAGAGATGGTACTAGCAAACCAGTTTGATCCCCATCTTGCGAAGTACGCTACACAAAGACCAGAAACGATTTGTACAAGTAATACCGTGTATACCATCATATCTGAGTTGTTAGAAACAACTAATAATTTTCTGGCAGTTAATCTTCTTCTAATGAAAGCAATCAATCCCCAAAGAGCTAGTAAAGCGAATGCGAAAGAAGCTCCCTCAAGAATTAGTAATCTTACAGAAGATCCGTTCCATGCAATAATGGCGCTTGGTACTAAGAATGCGATCAAGTGACCGAAGAATAATACTAGCATACCCCAGTGGAAAGGCTGGCTTCCCCAGAATAATTTCTTTCCTTCCATAAACTGAGAAGAAAGAGAAGATACCTGGAATCCTTTTTGTTTGTATCTCCAAATAGATCCTACAACGAATAGAGCTAGTGCAACGTATGGGAACGCCCCAAACATTACATAGTTAAACTCTGGTCCTGCTTCTTCGAATCCAATTTTAAGGAAGTACATGAATACCAATGCACAGATAATCATTAAACCAAAGTTGATTTGGAATTGATTAGTACTGGTTCCAGGGTGATAAGCAAAATCGCTTAGTGTTTTCTTTGTTTGTGCGTATGATCTGTATGCAATAAAGATTGCAAACAAGATAACTGCAATTCCGAGTCCCCAAAGTTTACCGTTGGCACTTCCTGAGTCAGAATCAGCTTCTCCACCTCCGGCAGCAGCAGCTCCTGCATCAGCAGTGTCACCACCTCCACCTCCGGCAGAAAGTTGAGAATCCGCCCAATCAAGAATGGCTTTTGCTTCGTCAGCAGTAACCGCTTGAGGAGTCATCATTTTGTAAATTTCAGCAGCACGAGGAGAGGTTCCGCTTTCGGCTAAAGCCTTAGGGTCAATTACCCAATCAATTACCGCTCCTTCTGCTTCGCCCGCATCTGCCCAGATTTGCTGAACACCTCCAAGCGCAGGACCTACAGACTTTTTGTCAACTTTATGACAGGCAGCACAACCTTTAGAGCTAAATAACTCTTCTCCGTTTTGAGCAGAAGCCGGTACAGATCCAAATATTGTGGCCAACATTAACAACCCTACGAGGAATTGTTTTTGTTTTACTATTGTTTTTAAAGCACTATACATAATGTCTCTTTTTTATTATCAATTCTTAACTTTTCTATTCTATTCGCATGTTCCGCAAGTTGTTGTAAACAAGTCTCTGGGATTGTGAACCTTTTCCTCTTTCTTGGCAAACTGTCCGGTGTAGTCTGCTTTAACTACTTTGGACACCGCGTAAAGAGCGCTTTGATAAACGTTCAGGTTGGCTTCTCCCTCCTGGATGATGACTTTCATCTTTTTCTTAAGCTGTTTCTCTCTAAGTGCCATTCTGGAACCGTCGAATTCAACGAGCATTTTATCCATAGCCGGAATTACAATTTCCGTAGCCAGGTCATTTAAAAAGTCCTCATCCTTTGTCATTGACATCAAACGAAATACGTTGGCGATGTTATCGGCTAATTCCTCTCCACAATCGTTGTTCACTTTTTCTTGCTCACGTTTCATGTGAACAAGAAAGTCACCTCTTTTATAATCTTCACCAAACATTACGTATCCCAGATCCAGGAAACATATCGCTTGAATATGAAAGGTCTTCGCAAAGATTTCTTCGATTCTGTACAAGTCGTTCTCCTGAACGAAATCTGAGAATCGTTGAAACGCTTCCGCTGCTTCAGGATACTTAGAGTTCATTAGCTCCATAGTAGAAGCAATGTGCTCTTTGTATCCCTCTTGCGGATAAGTGAATACCTCAGCTAATATTTGATAATGTTGATTATTCATTATTTTCCTCTTGCGGGTCTTTCTTTAAATCCAAACCCAGTTTCACCTTTAAAGTCTGCAGTTGCTTCAAGCATCTCGATAGACTCTTCTCTATGTTCAGTCGGGATTACAAATCTCTCTTCGAACGTACAAAGCGAAGTCAATCTGTAGATGGCGTTAGCAGTGTGCTCATCCATTCCTGCAGTGCTAAGTACTTTAGCAACTTCTTCTTTGTTGTAATCTCCAACAGTAGCATCTCTTCTGTGAACCTTAACAGCTAGTAACTTTTTCATTACAGTAGCTACCTGATCGGTATTTCCTGCTGTAAATAAAGAAGCTAAGTACTGCATTGGTAAACGTTGCTGATCGATAGAAGCGAAAAGGTGTTCTGAAGTACTGTTGTATAGCTCTCCTTCCATACTACCCATTGCTGGTAACATTGGTGGAACATAGAACAAGTTAGGTACAGTTCTGAACTCTGGGTGAAGTGGTAATGCAATTCCCCATTCCTTAACAAATTTCCAAACCGGAGATTTTTGAGCGGCAGTGATAGTTGAGTCGTGAACTCCGTTTTCTCTAGCTGCTTTAATTACTTCCGGATCGTTTGGATCAACATAGATGTCTAGTTGTGCATCAACGATTTTGCTTTCATCAGCAGAAGCAACTGCTTGAATCTTGTCAGCATCGTAAAGCATTACACCTAAGTATCTGATACGTCCAACGCAAGAGTGCATACAAGCCGGAGCTTGTGCTGACTCTAAACGTGGATAACATAGAATACATTTTTCTGATTTACCCGTGTTCCAGTTGTAGTAAGATTTTTTGTAAGGACAAGCCGTTACACATAATCTCCATGCTCTACATCTGTCTTGTTTGATCAGTACAACACCATCTTCACCTCTTTTGTATAGTGCTCCTGAAGGACAAGATGCTACACAGGCAGGGTTTAAACAGTGGTTACAGATTCTTGGTAAGTAGTGGAAAGTCATTTGCTCCAATTGGAACAAGCTTTCCTGCTCACCAGCAGATAAATCTTTAAAGTTTACGTCTTTTCTTGCGTAATCAGGAGTTCCAGATAAATCATCATCCCAGTTAGGTCCTGCTTTGATGTCTATTGGCTCTCCGGTAATAGAAGATACCGCTCTACCAATTGGCTGGTCGTCTCCTTCCGGAGCTGTGAAAAGATCCTGATATTTATATACCCATGGGTGATAGTAATCATCCAAATTAGGCATGTGTGGATTGTGGAAGATGTTTTTCAATCCTTTTAGCTTTCCAGCACCCTTTAGGGCAATGGATTCGCCATTTTTCTCCCAACCACCTTTATATATATCCTGGTCCTCCCATTTAGTAGGGTATCCTGTTCCAGGTTTGGTTTCAACATTATTCCACCACATGTACTCCGCCCCTCGACGGTCTGTCCAGATGTTCTTACATGCTACAGAACAAGTATGACATCCGATACATTTATCGAGGTGGAAAACCATTGAAACTTGTGCTCTAATATCCATAATTCTATAGTTTACAATTGATAATTATCAATTACTAATTGTCAATTAATTAATATTCTACTTTATCCATTTTACGAACCAACACATGCGTGTCACGGTTAACTCCTACAGGCCCCCAGTAATTGAAGTGGTAGGTAAATTGTCCGTATCCACCACACATAAGATTTGGCTTAAGGTGAACTCTCGTAAACGAGTTGTTCATTCCTCCACGTTTTCCACCTCTTACTTGTGATTTTGGTATGTTGTATGTTCTTTCAACCGCGTGATATACGATACAAACTCCTTTAGGAATACGAGCACTTACGTTAGCTCTTGCAACATACACACCGTGGTCATTATAAACCTCTACGTGGTCGTTGTCTTTAATTCCTAGTTCAGCTGCATCTTTTTCACTGATCCAACAAGGCTCGTTACCTCTGGATAATGTTAACATTCTCAAGGTGTCTCCATAAGTAGAGTGGATGTGCCATTTACCGTGAGGTGTTAAACAGTTAAGCATTTTCGCTTTTCCGTCGTTTACAGTAACTCTAAGGTCACCATAAGCTTCAGGAGTAGGAGAAGGCTTATAAGTAGATAAGTGCTCTCCAAATGCGATATAAGCATCGTGATCCAGGTAGAAGTGCTGACGTCCTGTAAGCGTTCTCCAAGGAACTAAATAATCGATGTTATAAGTATATGCTGCGTAAGTTCTTCCTTCGTTCATCAATCCTGACCAAAGAGGAGAGGAGTTGTAACGTTTAGGCTGAGCCTGAAGATCTCTGTACTCCATTTCGATTTGCTCGAATCCATCACCGATTTTTGCAATTTCTTCTCTACCAATCTTTTTAGCAGCAATTTCGTATGCTCTTTTAGTTAATGTACCGTTAGTTAAAGTAGATAACTTAAGGATGGCGTTGATCGCTTCAACATCTTCTTTAAGCGATGGGTACTCAGTACCATCGTCCCATTTCTGAATGTGCTGACGTCTCTCTAACATTTCGTGATACACATCTTCACAGTTGTAGCTGTTACCGTGTGCTCCCAATCCATTAGTTTCAATTCCTTTACCAAGGGAAATATATTTATCGTAGATTTTAGTGTAATCTCTGTCCTTGAAAACAATTTTATGCATTGTTTTTCCTGGAATCGGTTCACACTCTCCTTTACTCCAATCTTGTAAGTTAGTTTGGCTAATCTCATCAACAGAATCGTGAGATAATGGCATGTTTACTACATCCGTCATTACTTCCGGTAAGTAAGTAGGAGCCATTTCCTGAACTTTCTTAGCTAGAGACTGGAAGATTTGCCAATCCGTTTTAGACTCCCATACTGGTGGAATTGCTTCCGATAGTGGGTGAATGAACGAGTGCATATCTGTAGAGTTGATATCTGCTTTTTCGTACCATGATGCGGTAGGAAGAACGATATCAGAGTAAAGTGCCGAAGTGTCCATACGGAAGTTGATGTCGATCACCAAATCCATTTTTCCTCTTGCACCTTGTTGTTTAAACTCGATGTCTTGTACTATATCTCCAGCAACTTCGTCGGCAATTTTATTGGTGTGAGTTCCTAAATAGTGATCCAGGAAGTACTCATGTCCTTTAGCCGAAGTACCGATAGCATTCCCTCTCCAGATGAACCAAACTCTTGGGAAGTTGATTTCTTCATCAGGTTGTACTACCGAGTGCTTAAGATCTCCACTCTTCAACTGATCAACAATGTAGTTTCTCATTGCTCCTTCTTCAGTATGTCCTGCTGCACGAGCTTCATTTACAATGTCAAAGTTGCTCTTGTTGTATTGTGGGTAATAAGGCATCCATCCGTTACGTACTGCCATTACTGCCCAATCTGCAGAGTGCATGTTAGCAATCTTGTTGTCTGGTACAGAGTTGTAGTACTTCTGGTTTCCATCGTATCTCCACTGAGAAGAGTTAATGTAGTGCCAGATTGGAGCTTGTTGCAGACGAGGAGCAGTTCCCCAGTCTTTAGAACTCATGATGGTTGACCACGAATCCATAGGAGCCAATTTCTCTTGTCCTACGTAGTGGTTCATACCTCCACCGTTTTTACCGTTACATCCGGTAAGCATTTGAGCCATAATAGAAGAACGATACATAAGGTTGTTGTGGAACCAGTGATTGATCGCTGCCCCTACAATTACCATACATGCTCCATCAGTAGCTTCTGCTGTGCTAGCCCACTCACGAGCCATTTGGATCACAGTTTCTTTACCAATTCCGGTAAAGATCTCTTGCCATGCTGGTGTATAAGCTTGTTCTTTATCGTCGTAAGAAGTTGGGTAATCTCCTTCCAATCCTCTACTAACACCATATTGTGCCATAGTAAGATCGTAAATGGTAGTAACCGCAACTTTGTTTCCGTTTACATCAGTAATGTATCTTACCGGAACACCTCTTAACGCTTTTTTATCTAATCCGAACTCATCAAACTCTACTTGAATAACTCCTTCGTTCTTTTCAAGAAGAGATAATTCCGGATCGTATTCTTTTCCAGTTTCTCCGTCTTTGTACTCAAGGTTCCACTTTCCTTTCTCATCTTGCCAACGGTAACCACCAGTTCCCATTGGAGAAACAAGGTTTCCAGTGTTAGCATCGTACTTCAAGAATTTCCAATCTCCGTTTTCAGCATCTTTGTACTGAGAAACTTCGTTAGCTCTGATCATTCTTCCAGGAAGGTGTTTACCATCTTTCTCTTCGATCTTAACTAAGAAAGGACAATCGGTATATCTCTTAACGTAATCGATGAAGTAAGGTACCTGACGATCTACGTGGAATTCTTTTAGAATTACATGAGTAATAGCCATCCAGTAAGCTCCATCAGAACCAGCGTGTAATGGAATCCATTGGTCAGCGTGCTTTGCAACCATACTAAAGTCTGGCGACATTACCACTGTTTTAGATCCATTATGTCTTGCTTCAGAGAAGAAGTGGATATCTGGCGTACGAGTCATACCAAGGTTGGCTCCCATCGAAACGATGTATTTCGATTTGTACCAGTCAGCACTTTCACAAACGTCTGTTTGCTCACCCCAAATTTCTGGGAAGGCATTTGGTAAATCACAGTACCAATCGTAGAAACTCAAGTTAATACCTCCCATTAACTGAAGGTATCTTGCTCCCGCAGCATAACTTAACATACTCATCGCAGGAATAGGAGAGAATCCAATCAAACGATCCGGTCCGTATTTCTGAACAGTATGAATATTAGATGCAGCAATTAACTCAACGATCTCGTCCCATTTAACTCTTCTAAATCCTCCTTTACCACGAGCACGTTGGTATCTGCTTCTTTTGGTTGAATCTGCCTGTAAGCTTGCCCATGCTTTTACCGGGTCTCCTCCGTTAGCTTGTTTTGCTTCTCTGAATAAATCGATCAAAGCACCTCTAACGATTGGATATTTTACCCTGATTGGGCTATATAAGTACCATGAATATGAAATACCTCTTTGGCATCCACGAGGCTCATATGGTGGAACTTCTTTATTAAATTGTGGATAATCCACTTGTTGTAATTCCCATACAACAATACCGTCTTTTACATGTATAGACCAAGAGCAACCACCCGTACAGTTTACACCGTGTGTAGATCGTACAACCTTGTCGTATTGCCATCTATTTCTGTAAAACTCCTCCCACTTTCTAGTATTGGGAGATATTATATCTTCTATCCAACTCATTGTATATTGGTATTAAGTGTATTCTTATTTGATTAAAATTTAGCGTCTGGAGCAGAGTTCTGACGCATAAATATTCCGTCTTTAACTCCTCTTTTCTTACGATCTTTCCAGATCACGAAAATCAGTCCTAATAGAATGATTAAACCAGGAATTCCGAACATCCAGTGAAGACCAAAACCAGCCTTTTTAGGCTCGTTATCTTTTACACTATCGAAGAATGCTCCAAGAGCTTCTTTTTCGTGCTCGATTTCTGCAATTTCTGCATCGGTTTTTCCATCAGTTATAAAAGCATCCCCATAAGCAGCTTCCATTGAGCTAATACCTCCTTCAAGGAATCCTACAAACCCAGGTCCTACTCTTGGATTTCCTTCTTCATCGGTTCCATACAGAGTAGTTAAGTCTTTGGCGAGTAATCCACCAGGCATAACGCCTTCCGCGTTAACATTATGACAGGAAATACAAGATGGTCCGCCACCCGAAAAACTCTTGTCTCCCTGGAAATAAGCCTTTCCTTCTTCCACCAAAGAGTTGCTACTCTCAGCAGAATCGTCAGCCTTTTCTCCGTCCTGAGCATAAATCCCTGTTCCAACCGTTAAACACAGCCCTAGAATCAATGCTTTTGTTATACTTTTTGTTTTCATACAGATCAACTATTTTGAATTTTATATTATCGTTTGTGTTGATGTTATTTTTATATCTGACATAAAAGTCTTGTATATCAACACCTGAAAACATGATTTGCGTCATGATCTAACCTTAATTGTGTCACAAAAGTGTTTAAGTGGTTGAAAATCAAATAATTAAAATCTTCCTTATGGAAGATTTGAATGTTCCAAAAAGCATTTGAAGCTTAATTTAGAAAGATTCTAAACAAAAAAATAGGGGTTATTTGACGTTAAATTCGTGTAACCAAATTTGATATTGACGAAGGTATTCGAGTAATTTTCTGGCGTCTTCATCAGAAGAGATTTCTGAACCACAATTTTCATCAAATTTCGAAAGGGTAATTTGAGCAATTGAATCTCTTTCCAGCATCTCGTTTTTATTGGTTAAAAAATTCATCAGCCATTCCGGTTCTCTGTCTGATAATAGGTCGCTGATATCCGGTCCGGAATTTTTAAACTCCATGGTATGACATTCAGAGCATTTTTCCTCAAATAGGTTCTTACCAGTTAGCATCAATGAGTCATTAATAGGAGGGAGATTCATGTTCTGGTATTTGCCTATTCCATTTTCGTTGTTGGAAAGAGTGTTTTCGTGTTCAGTTTCTTTTTGAGGAGAAGAACATCCGAATAATAGCACTATTAATATAAGAGCTAAGTATTTCATTTAATAAAGTACAGCTAAGCCTATGGTGTAAGTCATTATAAAGAAGATGATGAGTACCTTCCAGGCCGGGTGGCTGTGCTTAACTTCCACAAATTGAAATCCAACAGAGAAGAATTTAATGGCTGTTAATGCAATAATTAGTATGAATGCACTGCTAATGCTGCTTTCGGCAAATAAGAAGCTCACTATAATTAAAATTACCAGAGCGATATAGGTTATGGTGTGTAATCTGATTTCTTTCATTAGATGGCTTTATAATAAGTAAAGAACTGGGAAGATGAGAATCCAAATAAGGTCGCACATGTGCCAATAGGTTGCTGTTGCTTCTATATCGGCCATGTTGGAGGAGGAGTATTTGTTCTTTTTCATGGCCAGGTGCATGTAAGTTAATAATCCTACACCAAAGAGCACGTGAACAAAGTGAAATCCGGTCATTAACCAGTAAAAGGTAAAAAAGGTAGTATGGGTAAAGGTGATCCCACTATCCATTTTTTGATAGTATTCAAAGCTTTTAAGTACTAAGAAAGCGATGCCCAGTAAATTGGCGTAAAAAATAGCTGATGTAGCTTTTTGGTTTTCTCCGGCTCTAAGTTTGGAAACTGAAACTGCCATAAAGTACCCACTCGATATAAGTATAATGGTATTGATGGTACCGATCAATGGATTTAATAGCTCTTGAGAAGTGTCAAATGAGCTGGTATCGATGCTTCGCTGATAAGCAAAAACTAATAGTGCTCCTAAAAATGTACACACTTCCAGAATAATGATTAGCCAGATGAGAATGCCTCCGGGAGGGTAGTAGAGTTTGTTTTCTTGTTCTGCGGTTTGGCTCATAATTTTTGAATTTCGAATTTGGGGTACCCTTTACTACCGGTAGAGTTGTAAAAATCAATGAAGCGTATTTTGTAAAACAGTCCACTTGTACTTTTTACGATGTAGCTCTTGTTGATGTCTATGATAAAGTTATTGTCGGGCAGTTTGATTTTCCAGTCATATCCAATTTCGTCGCGTTGATTGGTAAATATGTAATTGGAAGTATCAGAGAGGGTGATGTTATCAAAGTTGTTATTGTTATCTTCTGCTATCCAAACGCCATTGGGAGAATTGGAGAATACTCCGGTAATGATAAATGGCATTGGTAAATTGGAGAACTTATACTGGAAATTGGTGAATAATAAATCCCATTGGTCCTTATGCGGTTCAAAGTATTTTATCTCACCTCCGTTATCAAATGAAAAACAGAGGTGGTTGTAGTCCGAAATTTTAGGGATGGTAATTTGTTGTTCATTAGTACCATCCAAATTCGCAAATGTAAATTCATAACCGTTGGTGGTAACCGAATTGAATTGGACTTTTACAAATCCCATGTGGCTACCGGAAGAGTTATAACCACGGTCTATAATATAAGTGTGGTTGTTGTAAGTATTGCTAATTGGGTCATACCAATTCTTCAGTGCTAGTGAATCAGGATTCCCCGAGGTTGCATCCCAACTCCATACAGAACCAATGGTATCGGTAATTTGACCCCATGGAGTAGTTTCTTTATCTGCCACAAAGGTGGCTTTGGCAATGTTGAGTAATATTTGATGTCCATTGGGCGTACATTCGAATGCAATGTCCCAATCGTATCGTTCGTTGGTGTTTACCACTTCGTTTTGATCACAGCTATAATATACCTGATACAAATAAGGGTATTCCATCGTAATGGTTACCGTTTCTAAATCTCCAAGAGATGGTGCAGATAATGGCTTTTCTTCTTTTTCGCAAGAGATGAAAAATGCACTGGTAAGCACAAATGCAAAAAGATATGTTAATGTTCCATCTTTCATAAGGTTAGCTTTAATGAAACAAAATAACTTCGCCCCCATAGTACATTCATGCTGGTGGCATCTTTAGAAGTAGTGTAGCCGTATACTTTTCCAATGAGCTCCACATCGGTTACGTTCAATATGTTTTTAGCTCCTGCTACTATCAGGAGTTGATTATTGAATAATCTTTTACTTACTGAGGCATCAAGCGTGTGATAATCTCCAAGGAATCCATTTTCTACTTCCTGTTCGTCGTTGAGGTAGAAACTAGCCACTGCTCCGGTGTATTTGTAATCAACAGAAACAGTAGTGGATAAAGAGTCCAATCGAAGTTTTAGCCCTCCATTAAGTTCTGTGGTATAATTAAATTGTTTTTCAGATTCTCCCGAAATTGAATTGTGGTATCCGAACGAATTAACCGAGAAATTAGATTCAAGTGCTTTGTATCTATGGGCCAGTTGAAGTTGACCACCGTGAGTGGAGTAGGTGCCAATATTTTGATATTGCCAATCCACATTGGTTATTTGAACCGTTTGAATAATGTTTTCGATAACCGTGTAGAACAGCTTGGGTTGAACTCTAAGCTCGTGATCTCCTAATTTTTTATGGTAGTCTCCAGAGATGAATAAATGATCGGAAGATTCCGGAAGCAATTGATCGTTCCCCCAAACATTGATGGTGGAGTTAAAATGAAATTCAAGAAACAACTCTTTTAAAGTTGGTGCTCGGAATCCTTTAGCGTAAGATCCTTTGAGGGTAAACTGTTTATTCAGGTCCCATTTCCAATTAATAGACGGAGTAACTGGGGCACTGTAGCGGGTATGGTACCCATATCTGGCAGCAGGTTTAATGGTTAATTTCTTGTTGGGTTTATAGGTAACACTTCCAAATAGAGCATAGTCCCCAATGTTTTGCCTGTAGTCCGATACTCGTTCTGCTATAATGTAATCTTGTTTTAATTCTGTACCGATCATATAACTAACCTTAGAGGAATCTTTGTCTCTCTGATACACTCCTCTGAAAAGGTAGTTTTGATACTGAGTGGTATCTTGTTCGTTATCGTTTTCGGTAATGAATTGATCCAGGGTTACCAGGTTTTTGAAAAAGACATTTCTGGTTCGCTGATAATAGGCTTGCGAAAGTGTAAGGTTGATAAAATGATCTTTGCCTACTCGTCCATTGAGCAAAAGCCTGTTGGTTAGTCGGTCGGTGTAATAATAAGTGTCGAAAGCTGTTACGTAATAAGGGGCAAGTCGTGGTCCTCTACTGGTCATTTTTTCGGTAAACCCATCTACGGCATAGGTGAGTTTAAGGTGTTTCATGTTGCGATTCAAGGTAAAGTTTCCCTGGTATTGCTCTCTTGGTTTCCAGTCTTTAAATCGGGAGGTATCGGCAATGGAGTACCCATCAAAATACCTTCTGCCTAACATAATGGAGAACCTGTTTTTGTCTTTTTTCCACCCGGCATTGATGTCGGCATTGTATTGTCCAACAGATTCGTAGTAAAGATTAGCGTTGGCAGATAGTTTATTGTACTGATCTTTTTTGGTAATGATATTAATTACTCCACCAAGAGCATTGGTTCCGTAGGTAACCGAAGAAGGTCCATCAATGATTTCAATTCGTTCAATACTGTTGGTGTTAATTTGAGAAAGGTCCACGGCACCATTTAGCTTTCCTTCTACCGGCACTCCATCAATAAGAATTTTTACATGTTGTCCGGATAACCCGTTAATGTTTAATGCACTTTGATTATCTCTGGTATTGCTTGTTCTGATATTGGTGGAGTTGGTGAGGACTTCTCTTAGGTTTTCAGCTCCTTTGATGTCCATGTCTTCTCTCTTAATGATGTGGATGTCCTGAACTGATTCCTTTATTTCAAGTGGTTTGAAATTAGCGGTAATCACAAATTCGCCCAGATTAAACAATTGAGGTATTAACCGAACCGTTTTTGATTCGTTGGGTGCAATTTCTACCGCAATAGTAGAATAACCCACATGGGTAATGAGTACCAGTGAGCTATCGGAAAAAGGGGAGGAGCAAACTCCTTGTTTGTTGCTCACTCCCCATGAAGATTCATTACTGGTTTTATTTATGAAATGAATGTGTGCACTAGGTACAGGTTCTTCTGTTTCTTGATTAACAATAGTTACCGACCCCTGTGCAAGCGAAGTATAAAAAGGTATGAGCACTCCCCAAAACAGTAAAAACCGTTTCCATAAAATGCTATTTTGAGGAGTGAACATGAGTTTATTCTAACAGTAATTTCTTAGTGGCAGAGAATCCTTCACCTTCTATTTGTAGTAGGTATAGTCCTCTGTTAAAATCGGATACTGGCAAAGTGTAATAACCAATGCCACTGTTGGCTGGTTGGTTAATGCTGTGCACTAACTGACCGTTTACACTATACAGTTTAATTCCTAAATTCTGATTGGTAGGTAAGTCTGCCAGTAAAGTAACCTGATCTCTCGCTGGGTTGGGGTACAAGGAAATGTTGATGTCGTTTTCCAATGTAGTAATACCCACTCCTTCCAGGTGTTCTTTGTTGAAATAAGTGATTCCATCTCCCATACCTCCAAACTCGGTAAATACAATTCTGTAAAAATCAGTGCTGTCCTGATCGTAAACAAAATAGGCTATGGAGTCGTAAACGGTCCACCCTGTGGCAGAACTGTATTTTTTCCACTCTCTACCAATGTTGGTTACGTTTTGATTGAAGTCAGTAACTGGTGTTGTACTGGTAACAGCTGCATTATAATCTGCTTCGTTTGCCTTTGCAGACCAAACATATCTGTTGTTAAATACGCTGGTTACCGAAACAATCATTCCGGGCATTACTTCATCTCTGTGTTTGGCAAATGTTAGATCCCAGGTGGTGTTTTCTGGTTCTCTATCTATTATCTGATCATTTTCTAACGAGAAGTAAATGAAGTTTTTGTTAGGATAATCAGCCTTGGTAATAGTAACTGTATTTTCATTGTTCCCATCTACATCGGCGTAGGTAAACTCCCAAACTCCTGTTTTAAGGCTTTCGATCCAGATCTTTCTGTATGAGCCATCTCCCAGTTTAGCAACGTAAAGGGAGTCTCCAAAGGTCCAGTAGTTGTTACTTGGGTTAAGTATTCCCCATCCCAAATCAAATCCGCTTGCAGCACCTCTATATTTATTGAATGCTCCATTGGTCCAGCTAGTGTCCGAATTAAGTAGTTCTTCCCAGTTGGCATGTCCCGTAGTATCAAAAGAATCCCACCAGGAAGTATCCTGAGCTGGGGTCCATAATTGAGTATTGGCTTCATTTAACAAAATTGCGCTACCTGCAGCTCCTGTTCCATGAAGAGCAAATGCAATGTTCCAGTCGTTGTTGTCAATATTGGCAACTTCACCATTGTCTAAACTATAAAATACCTGATTGGTATATAGTGCTTGCATTGACACCGTATCCGTTGGTGTTTGTGCTTTTCCTGTTAGTAATAGTAACAGGATAAATGCGGTTGAGAAAAAACTTTTCATAATTATTGGTTTTATAGATGACATAAAGGTCTTTAATAGGAGGGAGTCGGTAAAAGCTTAAGGTCATGCCTAAAGATGATGTTGGTCATAAAAAAAACGGAGGCCGAAGCCTCCGTTTACCCTTAACCAATAATCCTTAGCTTAATAAATATCGTGTTGCGTATTGTACACGTTGAATTTACCAGTAGGTGTTACCACCCAGTCTCCAGTAATTTCATTTATTAATTCAAGGGTTTTATCATCATAAACTAGTATTGCGTTTTCTTCAGGCTTGTCCATTACTCCCCATACAGATACCCACATTTGATCTCCTGCTTTGTTGTACTCTAAGTGTACTGCACGACCAACGTATTTTTCAGGAATCTGAATCTCTTTTACAACCTCAAGAGTTTCTGTGTCCAGAACATAAACTGTACGTTGCATGTCAACACTGTTACTCAAGGCTCTATCTGCCCAAAGGTGTTTAGAATTTGGGTGAGATTTTACGAACAGGTTACCTCCACCAGATCCAGGAAGTGCCATGTAGTGTACTTCTTTGAATTGATCTGGTCCTGGGTCAGTAGAGATGAACGATAATCTGTTTTCTCCAATGTGACCACTAACCCACATGTTTCCGAATTCGCTATTCTTAATGTTGGTTCCACGTCCTGGGTGAGGCTTAGTTCCCACATCAATGATTTTAGCTAA
Organism: Parvicellaceae bacterium; assembly: GCA_965230225.1. Taxonomy (GTDB): domain Bacteria; phylum Bacteroidota; class Bacteroidia; order Flavobacteriales_D; family Parvicellaceae; genus CALSMU01. The sequence goes on along the minus strand of CBDDKM010000010.1, from coordinate 806,036 downwards.
TTTTTTCTCGTCCACATCGATTACTACAATCTTGTTACTAGCATTCGCAGCAACTAAGAAGTAACGTCCTGTGTGATCCCATCCACCATCGTGTAAGTATCTTGCAGTAGGGATTTTAGCAGTGTTTTCATCGATTTTGTCAAGGTCAGAGTAATCCACTAACCAAACCATTCCTGTTTCTTTAATGTTCAATACCCAGATTGGATCTTTGTGCGATGCAACAATCGATGCAACACGAGCTTCTTCTAAGTATTCTCCGTTATCACAAGCTTCACCAGAAGTAGATACTACTTTAAGTGGTTCAAGTGTTAAGGCGTCCATTACTACATAGTGAGAAGGAGTATAACCACCTACTACAATGTACTTGTCTTCGTATCCTTTGTACTTAGATACTTCAACTGAACGAGCATCGAAAGAGATTTTACTTTCAGCAACCACCATTGGTGTTTCCATCCAAAGGTCAATTAAAGTTACTTTTCCGTCACGTCCGATAGAGTAGAAGTATCTTCCAGTTGCAGATGTACGTAAAATGTGTACTGCATACCCGGTTTCAACTACCGCTACTTTCTCTTTAGTGTCTCCATCTATAATGGCTACCTGTCCGGCGTCACGTAATACTACACCGAAAAAGTTTTGCCAGTTTCTATCGTGCTCAGGTTCTGTAGGTCTTTCTGCAACAGGGATAAATACCGATGTTGCACTTTTCATATCATCAATTGTAAATGGAGGAATTGGTGGTGGCTCTTCCATTAAGAATCTAGCCATCAAATTCACTTCATCTTCAGTTAAGATACCCTGGTTACCCCAGTCAGGCATTCCACCTGGTGTACCATTCATGATGAAAGCAGTTAATCCTTCAATCCCAAGGTCTTTGGTTGCAGGTGCTTTACCATCTCCATCAGGCAATAATGATGGTCCGGTTGCTCCTTTTCTAAGGGTTCCATGACATCCGGCACATTGTTTAAAATAAATGTCCTTAGCATGCTCCATTTCGTTTGCAGAAAGAGCGGTACTGGATTCTGCTGCACCCTCTTCACTGGCTTCTGTTTTTTTGTCATCCGTCTTTTCCCCTTCTCCTTTGTTTTCACCACCTCCGCAGCTACTAAAAAAGGCCATTGCTCCGGCTAGAGACCAAATGATTATTCTGTTCTTTTTCATCGTAATTTCGATTTTAGATTATTGATTTTACAAGTGTAAAAATACCTTGAGGTCTTTTATCTAATGATGACAGTTGTCAAGTACCAAAAAGTCTTTTAAAAGATTAATACATGACCTGAATCATATATTCTTTTAAGGCCTTGATATTGTTGGTTTATAGTGAGTTTTTTAGAATCTTTTTATAGAATTTTCCAAAGGCATCCGGTAGATGAGAAGCCTGAGAAAGTATATTATAATTATTATGTCCAAGCATTAATGGTAAATAGTATTTCGCCTGAGCTTCTACAGCTAAAGAAAAAAGATGAATATGATTCTTGTTAATCTCCCGAATAGCCTGCTTTACATCTTCAATTCCATATTTACCTTCGTAGGTGTCGTAATCGTTCGGTTTGCCATCACTTAGCATAATGATCCATTTTTTTGGAGTGTCCAGTTTTTCCATTAGTTTTCCTGCATGGCGGATGGCTGGTCCAATTCTGGTGTACCCTTCTGCCTGAATGGCTCCAATTTTACCTTTGGTGTTATTCCAGTTATCGTGAAAAGATTTAATTACCGTGTAGGAGCAATTACTTCTAGACCTGGAAGAAAAGGTATCAATTTGAAAAGGAATATCGAATTGATTGAGTACCTCTCCGAACATAATAACCGCTTGTTTTTCAATGTCCAGAACTCTTAACCCACCAGTGTATCCATCAGAAGATAAACTGCTGTCCATTAATATTAGGACAGAAAGGTCTTTTTTGCGTTTAAACTTGGAGATGTAAAGCTTTTCCGAAGGAGTAATCTTAGATTGAATGTCAGCGTAAGTGTCTGTTAACGCATCCAAATCTATTTCTTCACCAAAGGAGAGTCGATTTACTTTTTCATAATCGTTGTGGATTTGAGTAAATAATTTACTTAAATCTCGTACTGATTTAGCATTTTCCTTTAAAGTGGTGGTAACATATTCACTGTTGGAGCCATGAACTGCTTTGGGGTAAAGTCTGCAAAAGTCTTTCTTGTACTGCCGGGTTTTAAAATCCCACTCATCATAACTAAAATAAAAACCGTGTTCAGCTCCCGCTTCCACCACAATGTTTGTAGTGTTAGAGGTAAATTCTGCTTTGTAAACTGAGTGAACCGGATCGTCTGCACGTACAGTAAATTTTAAATCCAATTCTCTAATGGCGTCTTCATGATCGTCTAATGTATCATCGCCGTCCATATTTTTAAAGTTTCCATTAAACTCCGAAGCGGTTTCTACCTTTTCAAAATTGTGGTTGAGTACATCATTTTCAATTTGTTTTTTATCCACTCCAACCACTTGCATGTCATCGCTGGGGTTAGCTTCCTTCTCGGTGGTGATCTCTTGGTTTTCTTTAGGTTTTACGTTTGAGTTTCCAGTTTTTCCTTCCATTACAAACTCGTGTAGGTTTCGTTGCATCCACCTTCCATAAAGCCAGGAATAATCAATGGATTTTTCTTTTTGGGTATAGAAGGATTGTATGACCTCTAATTGTTTGAGGTAAATGTTTCGGGTGGATGGAAATTCCTTGAATAATTCATGCAGAACTTCGTCTTTGTGTTCTATGCTTTTTTGTTGAGCCTCGATGGCTGTGTACACATAACTTGAGGCGAAATTTTGGTTTAAGTTAAACTGAGTACTGATGTAGAATAACCGGAACAAAAGAAAGTCCAGATTATCGCTTATCGACTCCGAAAAATAAACTTGTTTGGGTAGGAAAAAACGATAGCCGGACCATCCTCCCTCTCGTTCAGACGTCACAATTTCTATTGGCTTACCCGTGATGGCCCTGGCAATTATCGTAAACTTAGGTTTTAACGGTTCTAACTCTACCAGCCCCACAATCGGTTCTTCCTTCTTTAGAGTTAGTTTTTTATAAAACCTATGAAGTCGTTTAAATATGAGTTGATCTACTTCCATGGTTAAGGGATTTGGAAGGGGTTATAAGCTCATGCTAACTATATCTTTTAATGCTTCAGTGGTATCTTCATCATCTGATAATGGTTCAACAATGGCTACTTCTGCTGATAATCTTTCTGGTAGTCCGGAATTAATTAAATAGGCTGCATCTACCAATAATCTGGTGGAAACTGTTTCAGCCAAACCTAGTTCGGTTAGGTTTCTAATCTTACCTCCAAGTTTAACTAATTGCCCTGCTTTATTCTGATTAATGCCTGTTTCTCCGGAAACAATTTCTGCTTCCATTTTAGCATCCGGATAATTGAATGAATAAGAGATAAATCGCTGTCTGGTGGAGGGTTTTAGTTCTTTAAAGCCTCTTTGATAACCAGGGTTGTAGGTGGCGATGAGCATGAAGTCATCGCTTGCCTCTATGGTTTCTCCGGTTTTATCAATAAACAGTGTCCTTCTGTGGTCGGTAAGCGAGTGAAGCGCTACGATGATGTCTGGTCTGGCTTCAGCAATTTCGTCCAAATATAAAATGGCACCTTCTTTTACTGCTTTGGTCATGGGGCCATCAATCCAAACAGTTTCTGCTCCTTTTATGATGTACCTTCCAATAAGGTCGGTTGCTGAGGTTTCTTCGTGGCAGGCTACCGTATAAAGTTTTTTACCTAGCTTTTGAGCCATGTATTCCACAAATCTAGATTTTCCGGTACCGGTTGGTCCCTTTAATAGTAAAGGGAGTTTGTTTTTATAGGTGTGTTCAAACACTTCTACTTCTTTACCGGTAATTTTATAAAATAGCTCGCTCATAATTCTCTTTTTAAAAGACAATGCCGAAAGTGTTTCGAATTAAAAAACACCTCCGGCACGTCTGGTCATAACTAAAAAAACTCCTATTCTGTAGCGTCCATAGCTACAATAGCTTCATCGGTAGGTTTACCGTATTTGAAGAAGTTGATCAGGTATAATATCGCGCCTAAGGCGAAGATGCTTCCTGTTAAAATAAGTACTAAAAAGTGAGGTTCGATTTCCTGTTGTACCTCCATGAAATCCATTCCCATTTTTCTTTCCAGGTATACCTGAGCTACGCCGGCAACTGCAAAGGCACAAGTCATTCCGATCATTCCTAAATTGGTTAGCCAAAAAGCATATCTGTTTAAACTGTTGTTGTATAATTTTCTTCCTGTCATTTGAGGCATTGCGTAGCAAATAATCGCTAACACTAACATACCGTAAGCTCCCCAGAATGCAAGGTGACCGTGCATAGCTGTTACCAAAGTACCATGAGTGTACATGTTAATGTTTGGTAGGGTATGAGCAGCTCCTAATACACCTGCTCCAACAAACGACATAATTGCCGTTCCAAGGGTCCATAACAGTGCAATTTTGTTAGGATGTTTTTTCTCTCCTTTTCTGTACATGCTAAGTGCGAACATAGACATGGCAAGGAAGGCGAGTGGTTCCAGAGCAGAGAATATACCTCCAATCCATAACCAGTAAGAAGGAGTACCGATGTAGTAGTAGTGGTGACCAGTTCCTAAAATTCCGGATAGGAAGGTCAAACCAACAATTACATATAACCACTTTTCTATTACCTCTCTGTCTACACCAGTTAGTTTGATCAATAAGAAAGCAAGGATACCTCCCATAATTAGCTCCCAAACTCCTTCTACCCAAAGGTGAACTACGTACCATCTGAAGAAAGAATCCAGCGTGTGGTTATCGAACCAAAGTAAACCTGGTAAATAGAGTAGAGCAGCAAACAATAACCCCATAGAAAGTACCAATCCGGTGGTTGTTTGTCGTTTACCCGTAAACAGGGTCATAATAATATTAAATAAGAAAGCGAGTACGTTGACCACCACCAGATAATCCAGAGGCCGTGGTATTTCCAGGAATTTTCTTCCTTCCCACCAGTTCATGTGGAATCCGGCCACAGCAACAACTCCAACAATTAAAAATGTGACCAGCTGGAGTACAGCCAGTTTAGGAGCATAGAGTTCTCGTTGAGCTTCTTCAGGTATAATGTAGTAGGCAGCTCCCATAAAACCTAGTAATAACCATACTACTAATAGGTTGGTGTGGGTAGCTCTTGCAGCATTAAATGGTGCAATTTCGTGTAAAACGTCGTATCCCATGTGGGCAAATCCCATAATGAAACCGTAGACGATTTGTAGTATTAATAATGCAATTGCTGAAAGGAAGAACCAATAAGCAATTTTTTGAGTTTTAAATTTCATGACTAAATATTTTAATTAGCATTTATTGGATCTTATTTGTCTTGGTTTAAGGTTGGTTCCGCCGGGAATCCATTTAGGTCAGCTTCTCCAACCCAGGTGAAAAAGGCAACGAGAGCCTTAGCTTCTTCTTCTGAGAATCCGTAAGCAACCATTTTTCTACCGCTAATGGTCCATGGTTCTTTCGACATTAGAACACTCTGTACGAATGGAGCTCCTCGTCGGTCAATAACTTTGGTTAATTCCGGAGCGTAGTAAGCTCCTTCTCCCATGAGTGTATGGCACCCCATACAGTTGTTGGCGTCCCATAGTTCTCTTCCTTTAACCACTTCTTCAGTAAGGTTTTCTTCGTGGGTTTGATCTCCCACACGGTTGGCAACTGTGTCGTAGGATAATCCCAGGAAAAGAACAGAGAAAAGTATCGTTCCACCTAGAAAGAATACTTTGGCTTGTTTTTTTGATAGCATGATTTCGTTTTTTTAATTACAATTAAAGACATTGTGGTCTTTTATTGATTGTAAAAGTAGCATGCTATATAGTGGCTGCTTCTGACCCGAGTCAGGGGTGAAAAAGTCTTTTAGAAGATTGAAATATGAGAGAGGTCATGTTCTATTTAGAACCTACCATTGGGTGGATTTTGGAATCCCTTCTTCCAGTTTCTCAACGGAAACCACTTTTATTTTTTTACCGATCAGTTGAATTAGATTTTCCTCTTTTAATTCACTTAAGGATTTGGAAACCTGATTGGCTGTAAGCCCTACAATTTCACCAATTTCCTGTCGGCTAAGTAGGTTGATTCCACTAATGATTCCAGTTTCTTCCAGCCCAAATGCTTCAACGATAATGAGTAGTGCTTTCATTACCTTTTCCTTCACATTGAAATTAACCATGTCTCTCAGTTTATTTTCCTCAGTGGTAAGCTCGTTGGCAAAAAAGAGCATCAATTCGATGGCTAATTTTGGCGATTTTTCGAACTGTAAGAAAAAGAAGTCTTTGTCGAAATAACAGATGAGAGAGTCTTCTAAAGCTGCTGCGGAAACCGGGTAAACGAAATCGTTACTCAATCCACGATGACCAAGAATTTTACCACTGGTAGCTAAACGAACTACCTGTTGTTTTTCGAATATTCTGTTTTTGAAAATCTTTACTTTACCCTCCTGGATAAAATAGATTCCTCGGGCCGGATTGTTCTCAAAAAAGATTGGTTGTCCTTTTACAATCTTGTTCATTTTTTTATGCAAACTGATCTCTTTTAGTTCTTCATCAGTGCAATTCTTTTTAATTAAACAGTTTGTATTAGGACATTCCAAACAGGAAATACTTGGTTTCTTAATTCTCATGTCACAAAGTTAGATTTTTCACAAAAGAATTACCCAATTCCATGTCAGTAATTAAGTCTTTTACCTTTTTTCTGGATAAGGTCATGGCCAGATTATCCCTATAGGGTTTAATGTCAAAATGTAAAGGACAGGGATGGTCGTCGGAGCACTCTTTTAAACCGAGCCCACAAGACTGGAACATTTTTAGTCCGTCTGTATGTTCTACAATTTTAATGATTGGAGTTTCCAGTAACTCTTTAGTAAAGTAGAATCCACCTTTTGGACCCTTGGCGGATGCTATTAGATTATTTTTGGTTAGGTTTTGTAGGATTTTCCCTAAGTAGGGAGTGGGTAGTTCAAGTTCAGAAGCAATTTCTTTGATGCCCACTTTATTGTTTATATCACAATAATAGCGGGCAACGTAAAGAATTGATCTAATTGAGTATATGCAAGTCTTAGAGAACATTATACGCCTTGTTCAATTTGAATTGCTTTTGGAAATAGGATGTTATTTTCTAAATGAATATGCTGATGCAAATCATCCTCAAATTCTTTAAGTTTTGCATATAATACACGGTAAGTATTACAAGCTTCTGCAGGCGGAGTATAGTTGTTGCTCAAAGAAGCAATCTCCTTAAATAGGTCTCCTGCAGTGTCGTGTTCTGCTTCCATCATTCTTATTGGGTTTTGCACTGTTCCAAATGGTGGTTGAGGAATTGGTTCTCCATTTCTTTTGGCAGCAGCAATTTGCTTGATGAAAGGGAATAAGATCATTTCCTCCTTGTGCATGTGTGTGTTTAACTCATTGGCCACCGCGTGGAAAAGTTTATTGATTTCCACTGTTTCCGTATAGTAATGACCATGTACATTAGCTACTTTATCAGAGTATTGAATAATCAATGGAATGGATTCATTAACATACTTATGGTGTGTGTGTACGATGTAATCCGCCAGAAAATCCAGTTCCCAATTATTAAAATCGTGCGAACGATCTACTTCCGAATTAACATTTTTCAATTCTTCAGTTATCGTATCGTAGTCTACATTTTTCTTTTCGCAAATTTCTTTCACTCCAACTTTTCCTCCACAGCAAAAATCGATTCCGTGTTTCTTGAATACATCGGCATTTTTGTAGTTTTCGGCTACTAATTCTGCCACTGTTTTATTTTCTATATCGTTCATCTCTTTCCGATTTTTAGGTTATCTTTAATAGAGGACAAAGTTATCTTGTTTAGGTAAGAAGAAAATATGATCTGGATCATAGAAATGAAAATGTATTTATGATCTTTCTCAGAGTAGATATGATAATAATCAGTGGATTTTTTAACTAGCCTGATGCAGGTCATGTTTTATATTTTCTACTTCCGTACATTTGCTATCGTTATATTACCAAATGCATAACGTATGGCAGTAGATTATAAAATAAAAAGTAGAATTTGGCTGGAGGGAGAAAACGGTACCTTCTTAGCCGAAGGGCGAATTAATCTGCTGAAGAGCATTAAGGAAACAGGGTCCATTAGCGCAGCTGCCAAGTCCATGAACATGTCTTATAGAAAGGCATGGGAACAGGTAAATGCCATGAATTTGGAAAGTAAATCTCCTTTGGTGGAGAAAACATCGGGAGGTGTTTCAGGTGGAGGAACCATAGTAACCGAAGAAGGAGAAAAAGCCATAAAAGTATTTGAGGCTATAAATAAAAGGTGTAGAAATTTTTTAGAAAAAGAGATCAAAAAATACGATCTGTAAATGAATCATTCAGGGAACATATCAGCCATCATTTTAGCTGGTGGGAAGAGCTCTAGAATGGGAGAGGATAAAGGGCTAATGTTATTGAACAACACTCCCATGATTACTCCCATAATAAAGTTGGCTGAATGGTTTGCAGATGAGATTATTATAGTATCTAATCAGTCTGGATATGATCAATTTGGGTATCCGGTAGTGGAAGATTTGATCAAAGAATCTGGCCCGCTGGCTGGTATTCATACAGGGTTAGAAAATATAACCAATCAGAAAAGCATTGTGCTGAGTTGCGATGTTCCTTTTGTTAGTAAGGAACTATTACAATTTGTGATCGATGCAAGTGAGGGATACGATGTTACCATACCAGAAAAGAATGGGAAAACACATCAAATTATAGGAGTATATGATAAGTCCATTTCTGGTTTCATAAAAGAGGAACTAGAACGAGGACAGAGAAAGATAAAGTTGGCGTTGGAAAAACTTAATTTAAATGTGATTGATGCCAATGTATTTGATCAGAAATTATTTACCAATTTAAACTCGCGGGAGGATATAATCATTTCTAATGTTATGGAAGTAAAATTATTTGGAATGCTGGCAGAAGCTGCTGGTCAGTCAGAGATAAAGTTAGAAGGAGAAATAGGATCAGTGGAACAACTGAAAGAATTGGTGTTAAATCAATACCCACAATTAGAATCAATGAATTTTAAAGTGGCGGTTAACCAGTCTTTGGTAGAAGAAAGTCAAAATATAGGAACTGAAGATGAAATCGCTTTGTTACCACCATTTGCAGGAGGATAATGTTAACGGATAAAGAAAAGCATAGATATAGTCGTCACCTGATATTGGATAAAGTAGGTGAGGAAGGACAGCTCAAATTGAAGCAGGCTAAGGTACTGGTAATTGGCGCTGGTGGATTGGGGTGTCCGGTATTACAGTACTTAACAGCAGCTGGAGTTGGTACTATAGGGATTATTGATTTTGATGAGGTAGACGAAACTAACCTACAACGACAAATACTGTTTACTCAACAGGATGTAGGGGTGAATAAGGCTTTAGCAGCTTCCCAGAGGCTAAAACAGCTAAATCAGTTTGTAGAATTCAACGTGTACCAGGAAAAATTAACCACTGCTAATGCTTTGGAGTTATTTAGTAAGTATGATTTGGTAGTAGATGGAACCGATAACTTTTCTACCAGATATTTGGTAAATGACGCTTGCGTTATTACCGGAAAACCATTGGTTTATGGAGCTATTTATAAGTTTGAAGGGCAGGTATCTGTATTTAATTACAATGATGGGCCAACCTACAGGTGTTTATTTCCGGAGCCTCCAAAGCCGGGTACAGTACCATCTTGTTCGGATATAGGGGTAATAGGTGTATTGCCGGGATTAATAGGTACACAACAAGCCAATGAAGCCATTAAAATTATTCTTGGAATCGGAACACCACTTTCTGGGAAGCTTTTAATACAAGATGCATTAACAGCAAGTGTAATGAGTTTACAAGTGAAGAGAAATCAGGAACAGGTAGAAAAGGTGTTAGAGTTTAAAGGTGATTTTGAATCGAACAACTACGATTTGTTTTGTGGTATTACTCCTGTTCAAAATGAAATAGACTCTGACGAGTTAAAGGCATTGATCGAAAAAGAGAAGGTTCAAATAATAGATGTAAGAGAAGAGTGGGAAGAGCCGAAGATTGAAGAATTAACCATAGATAATTTTCCTTTAGATGATCTGGATGATTATGTTGAACAAATCGCCAAAGAAGGTAAAGTTGTGGTAATGTGTCAGTCCGGTGGGAGAAGTAAAAGAGCAATTGAAATTTTAGAAAAAGAATATAACTATACTAACCTAATTAACCTTAAAGGAGGTGCCCTGGGTTGGAAATAATTAGAATATGGAAAAGAAAAAAATAAAGAACGTATTTGTAGATGGGCCAATAAGTCCTGAGAAGATTGCAACTTCTATCGCTCATCATCAAGTGAAAACCAATATTGGTGCTCACGACATTTTTTTAGGTCAGGTAAGAGCAGATGAAATTGACGGTAAAACTGTTCAGGGAATAGATTACTCTGCCTACGAAGAAATGGCCAATTTGGAGTTCCATAAGATTAGAGAAGAAGCATTCGAAAAGTACGATCTAACCTGTATGCATATTTATCACAGTAAAGGGTTAGTGAAGATTGGGGAGATTTGCCTGTTCGTTTTTACATCTTCTGCACACAGAAAAGAAGCGATGGATGCTTGTCGTTTTATCGTGGAAAAAATAAAGGCAGATGTTCCGGTATTCGGAAAAGAAGTTTTTGAAGACGATACCCACGTGTGGAAAGTGAATAAGTAAAGTATAAATGACTAATGAGTAATAGGAATGAGTGTAGAGTTGAAGAGTAGGACTAAGTTATTTGCTCATAATTGTGTGAAGTTAACTGAGCATCTTCCTAATTCGTATTTGGGTAATCATATTAAAGGGCAATTGATTCGTTGTTCAACTTCAGTAGCAGCGAATTATAGAGCTACCTGTGTTGCTCAGTCTAAACCTTCTTTTATTGCAAAAATCAGTATTGTCATTGAGGAGGTGGATGAAAGTTCTTTTTGGATAGAATTTATACAAGATGAAAAAATTAATTGATGAATCTTTTCTTTTAAAGTTACTGACCGAAGCGAAAGCGTTAACTGCAATATTTGTCTCTTCTAGAAAAACGGCATCAAATAAGAAATAATAATCCATTAAACATTATTCGTTTTACGTAAATCATTATCCATTAAAAATTAAACATTACCTCATTTCACATTAATCATTATCCATTAAAAATTAAACATTAAAGAATTTAAGCCATGGTAGATGTTACCCATAAAGCTAGTACTCTGAGAATTGCAACTGCACAAGCAGTGGTGGTAGTGAGTAAGCCGGAAACAATTGAAGCAATAAAGAATGGAACCGTTCCTAAAGGGGATGTGTTTGCCATGAGTAAAGCTGCGGGATTGTTAGGAGTAAAGAAAACTCCGGACTTATTGCCAGATTGCCACCCGATGCCTATTGAGTATACAGGAATTGAATACGATATAAATGGATTGGAAATTACTGTTACCATGACGGTGAAAACCATTTATAAAACAGGAGTAGAAGTAGAAGCTATGCACGGATGTAGTGTAGTGGCACTGAACATGTATGATATGTTGAAACCCATCGATAAAGGGGTGGAGATTCACAACATTAAGCTATTGAAAAAGAAAGGCGGTAAATCTGATTTTAAAGACAAATTCAGAAAAGACCTGAAAGCTGCTGTGGTAGTTTGTTCCGATACTATTTCCGCAGGGAAGAAAGAGGATAAAGCCGGTAAAGCCATTATGAAAAAACTAGAGGAATGTGAGGTTGAAATAATGGATTATGTTATCATTCCGGATGAGGTAGACGAGATTCAGGCTAAGGTGAATGAATACCATGGTCAGGGAGCTAATATGGTGATATTTACCGGAGGTACAGGGTTGTCTTCTAGAGATGTAACACCAGAAGCTTTACTTCCTATGATTGATAGAGAAATACCGGGAATAGCGGAAGCTGCCAGAAACTACGGGCAAAACAGAACGCCTTACTCAATGTTGTCCAGAAGTATTTCGGGAGTGAAGGGTGAGACCTTGTTATTAGGACTACCTGGATCAACCAAAGGAGCTTCAGAAAGTATGGATGCATTGTTCCCTGGATTGCTTCATATATTTAGAATACTTAAGGATGCCCCCCATAATAATTAGTACTGTTTTTAGCATTAGATGAAGGCTTTCCAAAATGGAAAGCCTTTTTTGATTAATATTGGATCAAAATACCTCTAAATCATGAAAATATTTGATCTAAAGAATCACGAACACCATGTGTTCAGAGAGAAGAATTTTATCCTGTTGGGAAATGATAATTTGAGCGATTTGAAGAAGTTTATTTCTAATAAACTGAAACGAATGATCAAGGATAAAAGAAAAGACTTTTGGGGGACCTTGGGAAGAGCAGATGGAAAGAAAGTAAACTGGAACGGTCATGTTCATTTTTCTAAAACGGGTAATCTAGACTCTAATGGAGCTACGCTTTCCGAAATCAAATCATTGTATCAATTGCATCCGGAAATTGCCGAGTCGAAAGAAAAGGTGGTGGAATACTGTGTTAGTTTTGACAAAGTGGAGTTTGAAGAATTGTTGGGGGAGTTTAAACTTGGGGAGTTACCCAAAATAAGGTTGACAATATTCCTGGAACCAACTCAGGGAGCTGTGGCGTTTTATGATCATTATGAAGGTGAGTATGAGCATGGGAAAGATTCTGAAGTGGAGTATATTCTGCCGGAACCAACCAAAAACCATACAACCAACCGCGATCGATTAACCTATATTTTTGATGCTGTTCCTCAAATGGAAATTGAACAGGTGAATCCTGATGAAGAACTAACAGAGGATACGCTTTTCAGAGTAAAACCCGGAGCGCTTTCTCACAGTTTAGCGGTAAAGGTGTTGCTTTTCAGAAGAGAGAATCACGAAGGAGATCATCAGAAAACAGTAAAGACAATAGTAGATCGTATAAACCTGAACGATAAGTACAAACTTCAAGTATTCGACCCTCAAAAGAATGAGTTTTTCGATGTACACGATGATAACGATTATACGATTGATACATCCTTAAAAACACTATTATTAATTCATGGTACATTCAGTTCTACTGAAGGGTCGTATTATGGATTAATTGATGAAATGAATCCTCAAAATAAAGGGTGGTTACAACAGCAAATAATCGATGGAAATTATAAACAAGTCATTGCATTCAACCATCCAACCATTAGCGAAGATCCACAAGCAAATATCAAAGTATTAAAGCAGTTAATGGCAGGAGTAAAGTTCAAATCATCCAACCCTGTGGATGTGCTTACCTACAGTAGAGGAGGGCTAGTAGGGAAATGCCTGATTGGAGATGATGACATGCAAAACAATTTTATTCCGGTTGGAAAAGTTGCTATGGCTTCGTGTGCCAGTGGGGTACATTACTTTACAGCCGCTGCCAATATTGGTAAATACTTAACCTATTTACGAAAGTACCTGCTTAAAACAGGGCATCCGATTGCAGGAATCGTGTTGGGGTTTGCTCAAATGAGTGGAAAGTACTTCCTAAACTTACCAGGGCCGCAAAGTATGACTTTAGGGAGTGATTCTTTAAAGGAGATTTTGAGAAAAACACCTGTACTAGACATCACCGAAATTCAACCAATTGTAGGAGATTGGGATAAGTCTTTGGCTGCTGATAAATCCTGGGTAGGACAAATGAGTAGAAGAGGTCTGGATAAGATCATAACCTTAATTTGTAAAGGGCCAAATGATTGGGTGGTGGCCACCTCCAGGCAAAAAGTAATGCCTCTGGGAAATGTGAAGCCTCCTATAGACATGAAAGCACTTCATACAACCTACTTTAATGATGGTAAGAACTCGAAAGAAGTAAAAGATATATTGGAGAATTATTATTCTTAAATAAGAAAGGGAAGATTTAAATCTTCCCTTTTTCTTTATTTATTTTCTAGCTTGTCCAATCGATTTTCAATTCTGTTCATTTGCTGTTCTATATCGTTCAGCTTTTTAAGAATTAAAATGTGCGTTTTCTTAGCATCAATCCCAACCGGGCTGGAATCGCTATGAATCACTTTCGAAATCTCTTCGAAAGTTTCTTTTTCGATTTCAAAATTCATAATTGATTATTTAGATTGATCCAGTTTTCTAACCATGGTTAAAATAGTAGCTAAACCTACTGTTTCTCCCTCCTGATCGTAAATGTCTACAAGGAATTTAACAATACCTTTTGCAATGTCTTCCTCGTCCCTTTTTTCTTGATTGATTTTTTCTTTCACAGTAAAGCGAACTCCAATGGTTGCTCCTGCATAAACTGGCTTAGTAAAACGACACTCGTCAATACCATAGTTCAATAAAACAGGTCCTTTTTTAGGATCTACAAATAACCCGGCAGCTTTGGAAAGAATGAAGTATCCGTGTGCCACTCTTTCTTCGAATATGGTACCATCTAGTGATGTTTCGTCCATATGAGCGTAGAAATTGTCTCCACTTACATTGGCAAAGTTTACAATGTCCGATGTGGTCACCGTGTGTTTATGGGTAAATACGGTTTCTCCAACTTCTAATTCCTCGAAGTGCTTTCTAAATACGTGAGGATTTGCTTCTGGCATATCAGCTCCCACCTGAAATTGCTGTGTAATTTCAGTAATGGTAGTTGGGTGCCCTTGAATAGCAGTTCTTTGTAAGTAGTGCATAACACCACGTTTACCACCCATTTCTTCACCTCCACCAGCTCTACCTGGCCCACCGTGAGTTAATAATGGCATTGGAGATCCGTGACCAGTACTTTCTTTTGCACAACGCTCGTTAAGAACCAGGATACGTCCGTTAGTATGGGCAGCTTCCACTACAAATTCTCTTGCTAGCTTATCGTCGTTAGTTACGATAGAAGTAACCAACGAACCTTTCCCCATTTCAACGATCTCTACTGCTTCGTCTAATGTTTTGTAAGGCATTAATGTAGAAACAGGCCCGAATGCTTCAATGTTGTGAGCTCCGGTTTTATTTAATGGATCATCGTTTCTAAATAGGATAGGAGAGAAGAAAGCTCCTCCTTGAGTATTATCACCAATGGTTTCAACAGCATCCAGGCTTCCGTATACCATTTCTTGTTCTTTCATTAACAATTCTACATTAGCTCTTACTCTTTCTACCTGTAGTTTGGTAGCTAAAGACCCCATTCTTACACCTTCTACAGAAGGATCTCCGATGGTGGTTTTGGCTAATCTTGCAGATAATGCACTTTGTACATCTTCCATTAAGTTTTCAGGAACTAGAATACGTCTTACAGCCGTACATTTCTGTCCTGCTTTAACCGTAATTTCTCTTTGTACTTCTTTTACGAATATGTCAAATTCAGGAGTTCCAGGTACAGCATCTTGCCCAAGAACACAAGCATTTAACGAATCCGCTTCCAGATTAAATGGTACAGAATTTTCAATAATTTGAGGTAGACCTTTTAATTTAACCCCTGTTGAGGCAGAACCAGTAAAGGTAACTACATCATTACTGTTTACATGATCCAATATTCCCCTACCCAATCCGGAAACTAACTGAAGCGCTCCTTCCGGAAGAATTTTAGAGTTGATGATTTCTCTAACCATTAACTCAGTAAGGTAACTGGTAAACTCAGAAGGTTTTACTACAGTAGGAACACCTGCCATAAAGTTTACGGCAATTTTCTCTAGCATTCCCCAAATTGGGAAGTTAAAAGCGTTGATGTGTACTGCAACACCTTTTTTAGGTACCATGATGTGATGCCCGATAAAGGTTCCTTCTTTAGAAAGTGGGGCAGCAGTTCCATCTACATAATAAGGTAAATCAGGGAATTGTCTTCTTAAAGATGCATTGGCGAATAAGTTACCAATACCACCTTCAATATCAATCCACGAATCAATTTTGGTAGCACCGGTTGCGGCACTTAATCCGTAAAATTTCTTTTTAATTGAAATAAGATGAAGAGCAAGTGCTTTAAGCATTAGCCCTCTCTCCTGAAATGTCATTTTTCTCAAAGCTGGTCCACCAACTTTTCTACCATAATCTAAAATGGCTTTATAATCTAATCCTGCACTGGAAACGGTGGCGAAATCTTCACCTGTAATAGCGTTGTGGATGTTCAACTCAACACCTTCGCCATTTTCCCAATTCCCAAGAATATAGTTTTGAATTTTTTGCATGGTAAGTTATTTATCTAAATTTTTAAATCGTATCTCGTAGTAAGCTCCGTTTTCATTAACCACTTTAATCTCCCCTTCCAGTTGTTCGCTTAAAGCTTGTATTAACTCTAAACCGAGCGTAGTTTCGTTTTCGAGGTTAAAGTTATCAGGAAATCCTTTTCCATCATCACCAATAAACATTTTATACTGGTCGTAATCATCATACTGAATGATACAGGTGATTTTTCCCTTTACTCTTTCTTTCAATCCATGTTTAATGGCATTGGAAATAATTTCGTTCACCAATAAACCAAGAGGAATTAAAGTATTAACTCCCATGGTGGTTACCTCAATATTAATATCTGTTTCTATTTCCTGCCCAACCTTATAAGCATCTACAAGGTCGGTAACTAATCCTTCTAAATAAGTCTGAACGCTGACCTTTGTAAGGTCCTTACTTTTGTATAATTCTTCATGTACCAATGCCATGGAGGATACTCTAAGTTCGAATTCGTTCAATATGGTGTTCACCTTCTCGTCGTCTGCTGCAACCATTTGTAGTCGAATAAGGCTTTTAATGATTTGAAGGTTATTTTTTACACGGTGATGTATTTCTTTAATTAGGGTCTCTTTTTCCTCTTTACTGATTAGAGTCTTGGTGAGCATCTCATTGGTAGCCACTAATTTCCTGGCAGATCTTCTGGATGAGTATGCTTTACTAATTGCTACGATCACCATTACAACAAGTAACACAGAAAGTAGAATTAGAAACTTATTTTGTTTGCTCGAAAGCTGTTTCTCCTTGTTTATTTTTTCTTTTTGCTCATTCAACTCGGCATTTTTATCTGCCAGAATTTGAATCTCATTGATGTGTCGTTCATGCTCGTATTTAGCGGAAAGAACCGAAATCATTAAACTCTTTTTAGAGTCTTCTAATGAGTTACTTAATTCAATGTATTTCTTAAGGTATTCTGTAGCATCCTCATGGTTGCCAAGTTGCGATTCGTACTTCCCAAACCCCATGTAGATATGGAGTAGGTTTTCCGTGTCGTTAGAAAGGTTAGCTAAATTTTTAGCTAATTCGAGGTATCCTAATGCCTTATCCGTATCGCCAAGCTTATCATAAGCTTCGCTCATGTTAATGTACGTTCTGGTAAGCGACCAGGAATCTTTGTATTCAATCTTAGTTTGGGCCGATTTAAAGAAAAACTCCAAAGCTTTTTCTGCGTCGTTTTGAAGCAGGTAAATGGTTCCAATGTTATTGTATGTCTCACTGGAATTCAATTGATCTTCACTTTTTTTCCAGTATTCAATGGATTTTTCGTACCACCCCAATGCCTGATTTAAGTTTCCTTTGTCTCGTTCCAGGTTTCCAATTTGGTTATAAGCAGCAGCCTGACCAGCATGGTAATCTATTTTCTGACTTACTTCAACCGTACGACCATAGTTATTTAATGCTAAATCCGGATTACCTAAACGGTTATGTACAATTCCTATTTGTAAATAAGTATCTGCAATTTCATTCTGATTGTTGAGGTGCTCCTGTATGCGTAATACTTCCTTAAAGTACAGTAAGGCCTCGGCAAACTCTCCAATTTCACTTTGTAAAATACCTAGCTTCAGCTTACAGTCTGATACTTCCGGTAACAGGTCCATATCGTTGTAGTTCTCTTCCGCTGCAGTGAAAAAATACAAAGCCTTTTCAGGATAATTTTTAGCCTGAAATAATTCTCCCAATTTAAATGATACCTCGGTGGCTTTCAACGTATTTTTTTTCTTGGACCAGATATCAAACTCTTTTAGCCTGAATTTTTGGGATTCGTTGTAGTTTTTAACAGAGTAATAATAATCAGCCAAAGCGCCATTGGTAATGGCGTGATAGTATGAATAGTTTAATGGTTTAGCCAGATCGTACGCATACTTGGCGTACATTTCAGCTTCTGGTTTAGTGCCGTATAAGCTTGAGATTTTTATGCAAGTAGAGATTTTAACTGTATCAACCTTTGTTGAGTTTAAGATCTCTGATAACTCATCCAATAAAGTATCCTTTTCGGTATGCTGCCCAACAGCACTGCACGAAAAGAGTATGCAAAAAATTAATGGTAAGTAGAGTTTTAGTTTCACGAGGCAATAAAATTATCTTATTTAAGCATATCTGGTTCATTTGAGGGGAGTATTTTCTTAACGTTTATGTCGAGATATTAACGATTTAATGGATGAAATAGTTGGGGGAGCTGTAACCTTTTTTGTGAGGTGTATTATTCGGGTAAAATGATCCAGATGAAAAGACTATTTACCATATTGTTAATTGTTGTAGGGTTTGCAGGAACTGCTCAACAGGATGTTCAATTTACTCACTTTAAAGATTACGCTTTGTATTATAATCCAGCTTATGTTGGAGGAAACGGAATCTGCGCTAATCTATTAGGAAGACACCAGTGGATGGGGTTTAATGGCGCTCCTACTTCTTATTATTTTGATGCTAAGTACAAAGCTCCGGTAATTCGAGGTTCTGTTGGTTTAGCAGTAATAGATGATCAATTAGGGTTTCAAAAAAGTACTCATGCCAAGTTAACTTATGCTTATGCTGTTCCAATGAATCTAGGAGGTGAGCTTTATTTAGGTGTTTCGGCTGGGTTGCATCATGGAGCATGGGGTACTGGGTATATTCCACCAGAGTCGATGCAGGATCCTTCTATTCCTTTTTCGGGAACATCGGACAACATGTTCGACATAGATTTAGGAGCTTACTATAGAGGAAATGGAGTTTATATGGGACTTTCTGTTACTCACCTTAACGAGGGAAAATTTACTTCGGGGAATAACAATCAATTCAATTTTGATGCAAAACGACACTATTATGTACTGGCAGGTTACAAAACCAACATTCTTCCTAATGTTGAGTTAGAACCAATGATTCTGGCTAAAAGTGATGGAGCTTCTACTCAGATAGATTTACAGGCTTTGGCAACGTTAAACAATCGATTTTTTGGAGGAATCAACTACCGTTTATCAGATGCTGTGTCTCCCGTTATTGGAGCAAAATGGGGAGACAATAATACTTTTCTGCGATTCTCTTATAGCTATGACATTACCACTTCCAATATTCGCAACTACAGTTCAGGATCCCATGAATTAATGTTGGGAGTTTGTAAAAAGATTGGAAAAACACATAACGAAAGAAGTGTAAACCCATTGTGGTTAGGGAACTACGATCTAGGTCCTAAAAAGTAAAATACTATTGTAAATAGGTGATCCTTTCTTAACCTACAGAGTAGGAGGAAGGACACCTAATTTTTTTGACTTGATTAAAGTTGATCGTATTTCTTTACTAAAATTCTTTTTCGATCGTAAAGGATTACATTCTCCTTTTCCAATTGACTTAAAATGGTTGTAACAGATTGTCGGGTAGTAGCAGTTAATTTGGCGATATCTTCGTGAGTTAATTTCAGTTTTACTTCTATTTCTGTTCCCGAAATCAATTTTCTACCATGTTCATCCGCCATTTCCTTGATAAAACTTTTTACTCTGTCTGTGGTATTTTTGAATACCAAAGATTCAAGTCTGCTTTGCACTTTAGTAAGTTTTATACCAATTAACTTGGTAATAGACAGGTTAAACTGAGGATTCTTTTGAAGCATCATTTTTAGGTCTTCAATTCTCAAGCTACAGATAATGGCAGGTTCTAATACCTCTGCTGTTTCTCCTCTATTTCCTTGTAAAACGACTGATAATTCTCCAAAAATTTCTCCTGGACCGAGTATTGCCAGAATCATTTCTTTACCATCGTCCGAGTATTTGGATAGTTTAACCTTCCCGTTTTTTAAGAAGTAAATCTTATTGGAGGAATCGTCAGGGAAATAGATGATGTCTTTTTTCTCCGTGGTGATTTCGTTCACCATTTTGCTTACCTCCATCTTTTCTTCGGGAGATAAAGCATTCAATATGTTAAAGTTATCGAGATACCAGAGTGTAGTTCCTTCTTGTGCCATGAGTTCCGTAATTGTAGGTGTTATACATTCACATAGTTAAGAAATAAATGATTATTCTTGCTAAACATTCCTTATCAAACGCTAATATTGTCTTAAAAATTACTTTTTTAGTAAGATGAAGATCATTATAGACATTGATGTGACAAATCCCAAGGAGGTTGTAAGAGCTCATAAAGGAGAATTAGTGAAAATGCTGGCTGGAGTTTTATTGTCAAAAGACATCAAAAAAGCAAAAGTAGAAAGAGCAGTTTGTCAGGAAATAGTGAAGGTGTTGGAGGAAGAGTTACCTAAAGGATTAAAAGAAGAATTGGTAGAAGCGAACATTAAGTTTAGCATTGAGCCAAGTGAACCATTATACATATAGACATGACATTTTTTACCTCGGATTTTAATGAATTTTTTAAAGAGTTAGCTGCAAACAACAACAAAGACTGGTTTGATGTTAATAGAAAGCGTTACGATAAAAGTGTAAAAGAGCCGTTTAAAAGCTTTGTTGAAGAGTTAATTAGTCGACTAAGACAATTGGAGCCTACTTGGGACGTAACTCCTAATCAATGTATTTTTCGAATTAATAGAGATATTCGTTTTTCAAAGGACAAAACACCTTATAAATTAAATCGTTCTGCCATCATCAGTGAGAGAGGAAAAAAGGGTAAAGATATTCCTGGAATTTACATTGAGTTGAATCCTGAAGAGGTAAGAGTTTACGGAGGTGTATACATGTTATCTTCAGATCAGGTACTAAGAGTAAGAGAGGAAATTGCAGACCACATGGATCAGTTTAGCTCATTGATTAGCGATAAGAAGTTTGTTAAGTTGTTTGGGGAGGTACAAGGTGAAAAGGCTAAGAGGATTCCTAAAGAGTTAAAGGAAGCAGCAGAATCACAACCTTTGATCTACAATAAGAATTGGTATTTCTGGCATTCCATGTCGGCAGATAGCATTCTGGAAGATAATTTTATGGATCAGGTAGTGGATTTATACAAAACCATTAAGCCAATATCAGATTTTCTAAAAAGACCAGTTATTGGATAGGTGGAAGAGATTTTAGCCAGGTAATGGCCTCCTCTTTGGTCTTGAACATTTTAATTGGAATTCTAGGTTGGTAGATGTGCAGAAATAAGTGAACCATGTGCCTGGTAATGGCATGTTTCTCAGTCATTCCACATGCAGAAGCGAATTTATGAAAGTTCTGTTTGATGAACTTTTTCTCCGCAGCACCACCGGTATTCTTCATGCTAATATTATTGGAAAAAAATGGTCTGGGAGTACCTTTCGTAACATACATGAAGATTTCATGAGAGACTTTTAGATAATCTAAGGTAATCGAGTCCATATCTGGTGCTGGTTCGAACGTTAGAATATTATCTGACCGTAGCTCAATTAATCCATATTCGAATGGTACGGATACTTCTATTTCGATCATCTCAATTTCTTTCACTTATTTGGTATTAGACCAGGTCTCGAATATATTTTCCTGTACAGGTCTGTTCTCTTCTGGTTCACGCAAAGGTTCACATTCTTTGAGGGTATCCATGCACATTTTTGGTAATTGCTGATACAATTTTGTTCCCTTGGTTTTCCAGGAGATCATATCATCACTTACATCTTTAATAACTTTTGCAGGATTACCAACCACAAGTTTTCTAGATGGAATTTCCATTTTTGCCGGAACAAAGCATAACGATCCAATGATGCACTCATCTCCGATGTTAATGTCATCCATTAGAACTGCTCCCATTCCTACAAGAGTATTTTTACCTACGGTACCACCATGAATAATAGCTCCATGTCCAATGTGTGCACTTTCTTTTAAAGTCACGGTTGTTCCTGGAAACATGTGAATCACACAGTTTTCCTGGACATTGCAGCCATCCTCAATAACAATTTTACCCCAGTCGCCTCTAAGTACCGCACCAGGGCCAATGTATACATCTTTACCTATGAAAACATTTCCTGTTACATTTGCCTGTGGGTGAACATAAGCCGATTCGTGAATAACCGGTTTAAAGCCATTAAACTCGTAGATCATCTTTGTTAATTTAACTGCTGAAGCCAATCGACAGCAGATTCTTTTGCGCTAAAATACTTAATTGGAACTGGTTTGTTCTTGGCATTGGTTAAAAATTTACCAATGATGGTTTGTATTTTAGACTGTATAACAAAGGCATAGGCTGTAGCAAATCTAGCTGTATCCGGTTTAAGAATCTTCTCGATGCTTTCCAAATTAGGAACGGTAAGTTTACCGACCATAAATAGTTGTTTAACCTTATCACCCCCAGTTACTTTTCCGGCAAGATTAATCATCTCATCCATGTCAGAGGGGGTTATGTTTACAGCATCAATGGTAACTACTTCCAGTATGCCATCTTCCCTTAGGAACATAAATCCTTTTTGAAAATAGTGCTTTTCTACGTTGTGGTCTTTCATTAAGTGTGGTGTGTAGGTAGTCCTTTTACGGAGTTTTATGGGGAATGGTTGTTAATTTGATCATAAAAAAATTGTACTGAAAGAAAAACTCTCAGTACAATTCAATTTTTTTGCAATGGAAGGTTAATTATACTCTCTCAATAACCATAGCATATCCTTGACCAACTCCAATACATAGAGTAACCAAAGCATATTTTTTATTCTGCTCATGAAGCTCAAGTGCTGCAGTTTGCAGAATTCTGGTTCCTGTCATTCCTAGTGGGTGTCCAATAGCAATAGCACCTCCATTAGGATTAATTCTAGGGTCATCATCAGCTAATCCCATTTTTCTAGTACAAGCAAGACTTTGAGCAGCAAAAGCTTCATTAAGCTCAATGATGTCCATATCATCAAGAGTTAGCCCTGCTCTTTTAAGTGCTTTTTCTGAAGCATAAACAGGTCCAATTCCCATAATTCTTGGTTCAACTCCTGCAATTGCAGACGATACAATTCTTGCTTTAGGAGTAAGGTTGTTTCTCGTAGCAGCTTCTTCAGATGCAATTAGCATGGCAGCAGCACCATCATTTAGCCCAGATGCATTTCCGGCAGTAACTGTTCCTCCTTCTTTTTTAAAGGCTGTTCTCAACTTACCTAATATCTCTAAAGATGAGTTAGGTTTAATGAATTCATCTTTGTCAAAAATAATCGGGTCCTTTTTTCTTTGAGGAATTTCCACAGCAATAATTTCTTTAGCCAATCTTCCCGAAGCCTGAGCTTTAGTAGCTTTCATTTGGCTCCATAAAGCAAATTTATCCTGATCCTCTCTGTTAATGTTGTACATCTCTGCCAGGTTTTCTGCTGTAGTACCCATACCATCAGTTCCGTACAGTTCTTTCATTTTAGGGTTAATGAATCTCCATCCAAAACTACTGTCGTGCATTTCAGCATCTCTACCGAAAGGTTTAGATACTTTCGAAATTACCCATGGACCTCTGGTCATGTGTTCAACACCTCCGGCTACATAAATGTCTCCATCTCCTAATTTAATCGCTCTGGAAGCATTGGCAACAGAAGCCATTCCTGAAGAACAAAGTCTGTTAACTGTTTCTCCCCCCACTTGCCATGGTAAACCTGCAAGTAATCCACACATTCTGGCAACATTTCTATTGTCTTCTCCAGCCTGGTTAGCACACCCGAACAAAACATCTTCGATTTCCATAGTGTTCAAACTCGGGTTACGTTGAATCAGTTCCCTTATTACATGAGCTCCCAAATCATCTGTACGAACAGGTGCAAGGGTTCCTCCAAAATTTCCGATAGGGGTTCTAATGGCATCAATGATGTAAGCGTCTTTCATGGTTAAATATTTTTGAAGCAAAATTTTGCTTGGATTTAAAATCTAAAATTTCGGGGAATGAAGGTAAGAAAATGTTTGAAATTCACGGTTGGTTAAACTTCCCATTCTTTGTCACTTCTGTACACCGTTCCTTTAAAAAGAGCAACCGTATCACCCTTTTGATTGGTAACCGTAATATTGTATATGGCTATTTTATTAGAGCGGCTAACTTCTTCAGCTATCGCAGTAATTTTGTCTCCCTCTTTACAAGGTTTCGTATGTGAAATGGATGTTTCTACAGAAACAGATTGTCTCCCATGCGAGTTAGCTGCAAAGGCTAAAGCACTATCCGAAATGGAGTAGGTAATACCACCATGGGCAATACCAAACCCATTTAGCATGTCTTTTTTTATGGTTAAAGAAAGTCTGGAATATCCGGTAGATACCTTTTCAACTTCAATACCTAACCAAATGCTAAAATGATCGTTATCCATCATTTTAGCTACAATAGCTTCAGCTTTTTGTTCCTCAGAACTCATTGCTTATGCCTCAACTTTTTGATTGGCGTTAACAGCAGCTTTAATAAACTCTACAAATAGTGGGTGAGGATTTACTACCGTACTTTTATACTCCGGATGAAACTGAACACCAATAAACCATGGGTGATCTGGGATTTCCACGATCTCAACCAAATTGTTGTTCGGGTTAATACCGGTAGCAAGCATTCCGTTTTCTTCATACTCTGGCAAATACTTGCTGTTAAATTCGTATCTGTGACGATGACGCTCTGAGATATCTTCCTTACCATAAACTTCCATGGCAATTGAGTTATCCGAAATCTTACAAGGGTAAGCTCCCAATCTCATGGTTCCACCCATGTCGGCAATGTTCTTTTGCTCTTCCATGATGTCGATTACCGGATGAGAAGTGTTGGTATCAATTTCTACAGTATGTGCGTCAGAATATCCTAGTACGTTTCTGGCAAATTCTATAACTGCACATTGCATTCCTAAGCAAATACCTAAGAATGGAACTTTGTTTTCTCTTGCATATTTTACCGCCGAAATCTTTCCTTCAATACCTCTGGTTCCAAAACCAGGGGCTACCAGAATACCTTTTAGTCCTTCAAAGGCAGCAGCAACATTATCTTCATTTAACTCTTCAGAGTGAATCCATTTTACGTTTACTTTGCAGTGGTTTGCAGCTCCTGCATGAACAAATCCTTCTGCTATGGATTTATAAGAGTCTTTTAATTCTACATACTTTCCTACCAGTCCAATATTGATTTCCTTTTCAGGGTTCTTCAAGTTTGTTAAGAATTCTTTCCAGATGTTTAAGTCCGGCTGGTTAATGGTAGGCATACCAAGGTGCTTCAATACTACCTCGTCTAATCGTTCTTCTTGCATTAACAGAGGCACATCGTAAATCGTATCTGCATCGATCGATTCAATAACTGCTTCTTTTTCTACGTTACAGAATCTTGCTACTTTCGTTTTTATTTCGTCGTTTAAGTGGTGCTCTGATCTACAAACAAGAATATCCGGTTGAACCCCGTATTCCAATAATGTTTTTACAGAGTGTTGAGTAGGCTTTGTCTTCAATTCACCACTAGCTGCAAGGTATGGTACCAGGGTTAAGTGAATAAATTGAACATCGTTAGGGAACTCCCATTTTAACTGTCTGATAGCTTCAATAAATGGTAGAGATTCAATATCTCCAACAGTTCCTCCAATTTCCGTAATAACAAATTCAAATTTCCCTGTTTTCCCAAGGATCTGAATGTGCTCTTTAATTTCATTGGTAATGTGAGGAATAACCTGTACGGTTTTTCCAAGGTATTCACCTTTTCTTTCTTTTGTAATTACCGATTGATAGATTCTTCCAGTAGTAACGTTGTTCGCCTGAGAGGTAGGGACATTTAAAAACCGCTCGTAGTGACCAAGATCCAAATCTGTTTCTGCTCCGTCTTCTGTTACGTAACACTCACCATGTTCGTACGGGTTAAGTGTTCCCGGATCTACGTTTAGGTATGGATCCAGTTTTTGAATGGTTACAGAGTAACCTCTTGCCTGTAATAATTTAGCTAAAGAAGCAGAAATAATACCTTTTCCTAAAGATGAAGCAACGCCACCTGTAACGAAAATATACTTTGTAGAATTTGACATGTCCCGTATCGGTAATTAAATTAATGAATACGGGATGTAAAGATAAGCACAATTATTCGGGGGAATCAAAAGAAATCCCGAAACTTTTCAAAAAGTTTCGGGATAATATTAACAATGGTTTGATTCCCAGTGTTATTGGGAAAACCAAATATTTTATTCTCTAGAAAGTCCAGCTAAATCCAAGACTTGGAAGAACTGGTAATTGGTATACTTTATCGTTAGTTACACGATCCACATAAAAGATGTTCTGACGGCTGTATGCGTTAGTAACACTTGCAGTCAATTCCATTTCAGTATCGTTTTTCAATTCGATGTATCTTTTAGCTGTTATATCCAATCGGTGATAAGCAGGTAGTCTTCCTTCATTAATCGGTGCATAAAGAATATCTAATGCATCCGAGTTAGTGGTGGTTAGATCAGTTCCAATTCCTTGACTAAAGTCTACATTATGATAATACCCTTGTGTTTGAGTAAATGGTAAACCAGATCCAAAATTCCATCTTGCATTTACTTCCCATTTATGATCTTTATCCAGGAAGTAAGTGGCAATGAAGTTCACATTATGTCTTCTGTCAAATACAGGAGCATACGTTTGAATACCATCCCAACGATCTACTTTTCCTAAAGAGTATACACTCCATAAGTATAAACGATCCGTAGAGTACTTGAATACCACATCAACACCTTTCGCTTCACCTGTTTCAACAATGAAATCCTTTTTTACAACATCCGGAATTTGGTAGGTGTCTGGGTTGTCATCATAAATCTTATTACGATTCATGTTAGTTAACTGAGTAAACCATTTGTAATATCCTTCTACGTTAACTGTAAAGAATTTTCCAAGGTCGTATTCAAATCCTGCAATGGCGTGAGTTGCTTTTTGTAAAGAATGAGTTACGTCTCTCGTGGTTCCGTCTTCCTGAACTAACTCGTCTTGCAGGTTACTAGGACCAGATAAGAACCCGTAAAACAAGTTAACAACATCTCTATCGGAGTTAGCACTAATTAAGTTTTGAGAGTATAAACCACCTGCAAACTTTAATCTGAAGTCCTCGTTTAGGTTATACTTAATACCTAATCTAGGTTCTGGAGAGAAGTTATCTAACGAAGCATAGTATTGTGCTCTGAAACTTGGGTTAATTACCAATAATCCTTTAATTAACTTGTAGTCAATATATCCAGAAAGTTCAGTGGTATTTTCATTTTGCTCAATTAGTCGATTAACTGAATTTAGAAAGTTAAATCCGGTTTTAAACCCTTGCACTTCAATTCCATATTTTATCTCATCGTCACCCAAAAAGTATTTAAAGTCAAAACCAAGGTTAAATCCGTCTACATCACTTGTCCTCTCATTAGTAGGGAGGCCACTTATTGGGTCTTTTTCAGACATTCCAATCATGTATTTAGAAAAGCTGAATTTACCACTAATTAATACCGGAGAACCAGATGGAACCATAACGAAATTAGTTCCCACTCCATAAGAGTTCCAGTTTAAATCAGATAATGATTGCCACTTAACGTTGTCTCTAAAATTGAATCCAAATACACTGAATTTACTTCCGTTTTTACCATTGATGGATACTTTACCATAAAGATCGGTAAAGTTGAACGGTAAACCAGCTGTATCAATGTAGCTGTATAACAATTTAGATGATTTTTCCAGGTAAGAAGTTTTAGCCGATAAGATGTAAGAAATAGAGCTTCCATCACCATCTTCAGTCATCTTTTTAATTGGACCTCCTAAGGTAAGTTTAGCTCCAAATGGGTTAACAGCCGCTCTTCCTTGCATTTCCTTTTTATTTCCGTCTTTGGTGGTAATGTCCATAATAGACGAAATACGCCCACCGTAAGAAGCACTAAATCCACCAGTGTAAATATCCGCATTACGAATAATCTCCGTATCGAATACCGAGAAGAATCCGATCGAGTGAAATGGGTTATAGATGATCATTCCATCCAGCAATACTTTGTTTTGTACTGGTGAACCTCCACGAACATACATCTGTCCTCCCTGATCTCCTGTAGATACAACCCCAGGAATAGTTTGGAAGTAGGTAGCAATATCTGCCTCACCACCTACAGCAGGAACAGCTGAAATTTCTTTCTTAGTAGCTTTAATAACAGAGATTTTTACTTTGCTGGTAGCATCTCCCTTGTCCGCTTTAATTTCAACCGTTTTTAAGGTTTTTTCAAGATGTAAATCAACTTGAGCTATCTTACCTTTTTCAACCGTTACCGACATTTCTTTTTCTCCAATTTCGATGTTAGAGGCTTTAATAGCATAAGTACCAACAGGTACTTTAGTGATCTGGTAGAAACCGTTTACATCTGTCATGGCTCCGAAAGCCTGATCTACAATCTTTACACTAGTAAAAATTGCTGGTTCCCCTTTGTCATCATAAACAAATCCTCTGATAGTTCCGGTTTGTCCATATACTATGGAACTAATGGTTATTGTAACTAACAGAAGCAGTGATTTGTACAAATTTGTCATTCTAGGTTGAGTTAATTTCAAAATCTTTTAAGCTCCTAAAAGTAATTCTTTTAAGGGAACGGTATGAATTTTATTTTTTAGTGATGTAAATCTCCTGTGTACGGTAGAGATAAATTAGTGAAAGGAAAACCCATTGAAGAATCGGTTTAATTCTTCAATGGGTTCAATTTTCTTATTTGTTGTTCTCTATGATGTAGTTAAGCACCTTAGTCATCAGGTGAACTCTATCTTTACCTCTTACGTTATGCGGGTGCATAGGGTAGGGGAAGAAATCGATTTGTACACCTTCTTTTACACATTTCTCTACAAAACCAAGATTGTGTTGCATTACTACCACATCATCCACTGTTCCATGAATCATTAATAGTTTTCCTTCCAGGTTAGTTACATAGTTCAGCAAGCTGGCTTTTTCATAACCTTCAGGGTTTTCTTGTGGAGTATCCATGTATCGTTCTCCATACATTATCTCGTACCATTTCCAGTCAATTACCGGCCCTCCGGCAACCCCAGTGGTAAATACTCCCGGAGTTCTAAGCATTAATGAAGTAGTCATGAAACCTCCAAAGCTCCAACCGTGAACTGCAATTCTGTTAGCATCAACATACGATTTAGATTTAAGGTATTCCACTCCGATCATTTGATCTTCGATCTCGTTAGTTCCCAACTGACGATGAATAACTTCTTTAAATGCTCTTCCTCTGTTAGATGTTCCTCGGTTATCTACCGTAAATACAATGTATCCTTGCTCTGCTAGCCAGTTCATCCATAAACTAGCTCCTGCGTTCCAGCTATTGGTAATTAACTGAACACCCGGTCCACCATATACGTAAACCAAAACAGGGTAAGTTTTCGTAGAGTCAAAGTCAGATGGTTTGATGACTCTACCATATAAATCGTATCCTTCTTTGGATTTTAAAGTCACAAATTCAACAGTCCCGGATTTGTATTCATCCAATGGGTTATTGGCGGTGAATAGTTCTGTTGTTTTCCCTTTTTTAGTATCAACAGCATTGATCTTTCTTGCTGTGTTTAGGTTGGAGTAGCTATCCAAAATGTACGTTCCATTCGAACTGATGCTAGCATGGTGAGTTCCAGGCTCCTTTGTTAACTTTAAGTTTTTCTTGTTTTTAAGGGAAACAGAATAAACGTGGTTTTCTCTTCCGTCAGGTCCTGTTCCTTCGTAAATCAAAATTTGATTTTTTTGATCAAAACCAACAATACCTGTTACTTCCCATTTGTGGTTGGTTACCTTGGCTACCATTTTTCCGGTAGTGTTGTATTGGTATATGTTGAAGTATCCGTCTCTTTCGCTCAAGAATAAAAACTCATTGTTTTTACCAGGAATAAAGTATGGTTGGTGAACCGGTTGTAAGAAAGTGTTGTGCTGCTCTTCAAAAAGGGTTTTTACTTTTTCTCCTGTAGATGCATCATATTGGGTAAACCAAAAGTGATCCTGGCCACGGTTCATTTCTACGATGTAAATGTATTTTTCTTCCGGTCCCCAGGTTACGTTACTAACGTAGAATTCCTTTGGTTGTCCGGTATTAAGGTAAACAACCTTTTTAGCCTCTGTATTGTAAATTCCAACTTTCCCATATTCGGTGTTTTCTCCTGCCATTGGGTACTTAATGCTTTTCAAAGAACCAGTTCTGGTAGAGATATCCAAAAGTGGGTAATCCGCTACGTCAGTTTCATCTTTTTGGTAAAAGGCCAGAGACTTTCCGGAAGGAGACCAAAATGTTCCTTTCGAAATTCCAAATTCAAAACGGTGAATGGCCTGACCCGTAACAATGTTAGGATCTGCATTTTCTACAACCGGAATTTTAGCACTTGTGGTATTTCCGATATACAGGTTGTTATCGATGGTATATGCTACTTGTTTTGAAGCCAAATGAAAATCCTGATGTTGTCCTTTTTCAGCGTAAGGAACTACAATGTCTTTACCAATATCTTTTCCTTTGTACTGGAAAATGTGGTAAGCGTTTTTATGATTAAATACTGCCACACTAGAGGTGATAGTAGATAAATAAGGCATTCTTTCTACACCTTCTATACTTTTTTGAATAGAGGCAAGTGTAATTTGTTCTGCCACTTTAGCATCCGGTAATGCAGTAGCAGGCAAAATAAAGTAACTATCTCCTTTACGGTGGGCATACTTGTTTTCACCATCAACCCATTGCATTCCTCTCAAAGAGGTTGGATATAATCCCTTTTGCCATCCTAGTACGGATTCTTCTAAATTAAAAGTTTTATCCTGTGCAGTAGTAGAGATTACTACCAATGCTAAAAAAGTAAAAAATAGGTGTCTCATCAGTTGAATTTTAGTTGGTTAATCAAGATTCAGGCCTTAATCTTTCGGAAACATTCTCAATTGTTTCTTTAGTTTTTCTATTTGCTCCTTACCCTTTTCGATGTTTTTATTTACACCTGCAAGTAAAGCTTCAGCTCCTTTAGAGTTAGAGAAAAAACCAAGATTGTTTTCGTAATTGGCAATTTCCTTGGTGATGTCGTTAATCTTTCTTCTGATCTTGTCTTTTTCCTGTTGGTATAACCTGGATGGGTTAGCACTTGCTTTTAAGCTATCTAGTTTAGCTTCGAAAAGAGTGCGCTCCTTTTCAGCTTCATCCATTTTCAGGTTATCGTAATGCCCGTTTAAGGCATCTTTATACTCTTTATAGATTCTATCTTTCTCCTTAAACGGAACGTTTCCAGCATTGTTAAACTCCTTGGAGAAGTTTTTCAAATCTACCACTGTAGCTTTACTGTCTTCCTGTGGTTGGTAAGATTTGATTCGAGCAATGATGTCCTCTTTTACCTTCAGGTTTTGTTCGTTATCTTCATCCATTTGCTTGAAGTGAGCTTCTTTAGCATTGAAGAAAGAATCACATTTTGATCTGAATTCTTTCCACAGTTTTTGCTCAGCAAATTTTCCGGCATGTCCGATTTTCTTCCAATCCTGTTGTAGCTTAATGATCTTATTTCCTGTGTTCTTCCAGTCGGTGGATGAACTTAGTTCGGCTACTTTATCGATCAATTGCTTCTTTAGGTCAGCATTTTTATTGAATACCGAGTTTCTATCGTTATAGAACTCTGCTTTTTGATCAAAAAAGTTGTTGAAATATCCTCTGAATTCGTTCCAGATTTTTTCGTTTTCTTCTTTTGGGACAAAACCAATTTTCTTCCATTCATCCTGAATGGCCATTAATTGCTTGGTTGTATTTTCCCAGCCTTTATGGTTTTCAATTTTTTCGGCTACGATTTCTTTTACGTTTTGAATCAACTGAAGCTTTTTCTCCAAATTTTCTTTCTGTTGATTTCTTTGACCTTCGTAATGTTCTTTAATTCTATTGTAAATTTCACGAATGGTGGTCCAGTAATCTTCTTTAAGTTTCTCCCAATACTCCTTGTAGGTTGGTCCTATTTCGTCCCATTCGTTTTGAAGCTGACGCACTTTTTTTTCAAGGTTTTTAATTCTGGTTTCATTAGCTAATTCCTTAGCAGCAAAAATTACCTGATTTTTAAGAGAGTAATTTTTCTTAAGGTCGTTATCCTGAAGCTCTTTGTAGATGTTTATGTTGTAACTAAACTCTTCATTTAATCTGGAATATTGAGATTGGATATCCTGATAAACTTCTCTTGGGATGGCTCCAACTTCCTTCCATTTATCTCTAATTTCTTTAACCGTTGCAAACAGCTTCCCAATGCTTTCCTCCGATTGAATCAAAGCTTCGAATTCTTTTAGAAGATCCTTTTTCTGATCAAGATTTCTCTTTTGCTCAGCTTTAAGCTCTTCCTGATATGCTTTTCTTCTTGCCTTAAAACTATTGATTAACTCAAGAATATCTTCATTCAACTTCTCATTGGCTGGATCGATCTCCAGTTCCTGTTCCTCTTCTAAATCTTTTTCAGCTTGTTCTTTTTCGCTCTTTTCTTTGTTGTAGATTTCGTAGAAGGATTTAATCAATGCATTAGCATCACTACTAATTTCATTAATGTTTTCAGTTTCAAGTAATGATCGAAGACCTTCGAGAATTTCTTGTTTTTCCATGGTTTGATTTATTAGAAAAAATATCCGTTTGAGTGTTTATTCAATTTTGAACCATCAAAGATATATTTATTACCTATATCTAAAGCGGATTTCTGACTGATTTTAAAGGGGTTGCTATACCGCCACATCGACGTGTTGCATCAGGATGGTACATAGCCATGCAGCTCCTGTTCCAATAGCGTATCCAAATACAGCTAATAAAACACCAACTGGAGCTAACGACGGGCTAAACGCAGAGGCAACAATAGGTGCTGATGCAGCACCACCTACATTGGCCTGACTACCAACAGCAACAAAGAAGAAAGGAGCTCTGATTAACTTGGCTACAACCAGCATAATAATAGCGTGAATTAGCATCCAAATACCTCCAATGGCAAACAGAATTGGAGACTCTGCGATGGCTCCAATATCCATGTGCGTACCAATAGTTGCTACAAGGATATATAAGAATACACTTCCGATTTTTGATGCTCCGGCACCTTCGTAATTTTTCATTTTGGAGAACGAAAGCAATACACCAATTACTGTAGCAAATACAATTAGCCAGAAGAAACCACTAGCTAAAGATGAAAGTCCAATAGCTTCCAGCTTCTCTTTCATTCCATCAAAAACTGGAGTAATTACATCAGCTCCGAAATGGGCAATTCCGGTACCAACAATTCCAATTCCTGCTATTACCATAATATCAGTAGTTGTTGGAGTTCGCTTAATCCCGGAAACGAAGTTTTGCATTTTAGTCTTTAAGCTTTCAATTGCAGAAGAGTCTGCTTTAAATCGCTGATCTAGCTTACGAGAAATTCCTGCTCCGTATAACAATACTGCCATCCAGATGTTAGCAACAATTACGTCTACTACAATCATTTTGGAGAACATGGCATCTGGCGTCTTGAAAATTTCTTTCATCGCAGTTTGATTAGCTCCACCACCAATCCAACTACCTGCAACGGTAGATAATCCTCTCCAGATATCCCCGGCATCAGCACCAAGCCAATCAGGTGCAATAGCAGCAATTATCATTAATGCTAAAGGTCCTCCAATTACAATTCCCAATGT
The DNA here is from genome assembly GCA_965230225.1 of Parvicellaceae bacterium. Classification (GTDB taxonomy): domain Bacteria; phylum Bacteroidota; class Bacteroidia; order Flavobacteriales_D; family Parvicellaceae; genus CALSMU01. The sequence goes on along the minus strand of CBDDKM010000010.1, from coordinate 772,423 downwards.
TCCGGTTAAGAACATAATTAAAGCTTTTGGCCCAAGTTTAAATATTTCCTTAAGGTCAATACTTAAACAAAGCAAGATCAAACTTGCTGGTAAGAGATAGCGAGAAGCTACGAAATATAATTTGCTGTGTTCTCCTGAAATAATTCCAAGCGAATTGAATATTGCGGGAACAAAGTAGCACAACAATAGTGATGGAACGAAAGTGTAGAACTTCTTAAATGAGGGAAGTCCTGAGGTATAAAAGATAACCGCCAGAATTAAAAGCAAAATACCAAGTACTATGGCATCGTTTTTAAATAGTGGAGCTTCTTCAATGGTTTTAATTACCAATGTTCCTTTCTCGTTTGTTCTGAATTTGATTGGAGAAAAATCCTGATCTTTTAAAACAATCGTGTTTTTACCTTCTAAATGTCCGGTTACCATGAAAGGTGTCAAACTGTTAAACTGAAGGCTATCTCCATTCAGGTGAAACCAAACTTTTGAGATAGAAGAAGCATCAATATCCACTGAATTAAAATCGAGTAAAAAGTGGTTAACTTCATCTAAAAAATAAGAGCTTCCGCTGTTGGCAGAATTGATGATTTGATAGTCTGCGGAGTCTAGTAAGTGAAGGTCAGATTTAGGAATTGGGGTTACAAAAACTTCTTTTCCTTCTTCTCCAAGAGATTTGGTTAGGTTGGTTTCAAATCCCGATCCATTCGCAATTAATCCAAAGGGTATTAGTAAATAGAATAGAGTTAAAATCTTGCTGCGCATCTTACACATATATTACTTTCTGGCATTAACATCAATCTCCCTTCCTGAATTTCGTTTCCATTGGTGGTGTTTAAGTCAAAATTCGGTTCCTCAATTTTCGTTAGTGCAAAGTTTAGTTTCTTCAATTTAGTCTCAGCTTTAAATAGAGCAGCATCGTTAATGGTTTCTATTGTTTACGGCACTCATTCTGCTAATACTTCCAATGGCATTTTGTAGAGAAATGGACTGAGTTAAACCCTTTAACTCTTCAAGTTCCACTTTTGTTGTTTCAATGCTCAGAAGAATCCTATCCTTCAGTATGTTGTGCTTTTCAATGTTCACCAATTTATTGAATTGCTCCATTAGGTCGAACGAACAAAGGTTGTATTAATTGGTGAAAACTCAAAATTTATAGAAGAAATATCTGGATTGATACGAAACTTGAACTATTTGGAGGTATCTGGTTTAGAAGCCAACTCCAATCACAAGAACATCGTCCACTTGCTCATTATCACCTTGCCATTCCACCAGATGATCATCTAGTTTTTTAACTTGCTCTTCGGGCGACAAATGTTGGATAGATTGTAGTAATAGCTTGAACTTTTTATTCATGAATTTTTTCTCTTTTGGTCCCCCAAATTGATCTGGGTAACCATCAGAATACATGTAAAAACTATCTCCCTCTTTAATGTCAATTTCGTGTGTGGTGTAATTGTGTTTTTCGTAAGAAGACCCACCACCAATTGGAAAGCGATTTCCTTTAATCTCTTCAATGGAATCTCCATTAATTATTACCAGAGGACGAAATGCTCCGGCAAAACGAAGCTTTTTGTTTTTTGGATCAATCGAACACAGCGATACATCCATTCCATCTTTACTCTCGGTTGAGTATTTCTTAGAAGAAAGTGCAGAGGTTACAGCCTGATCCAAACGGTCCAATACAATTCCAGGGTCAGTTTCATCGGAAGAGGAAGTAATGGCATTCAGTTTAGAGTGTCCAATCATACTCATTAGAGCTCCAGGTATTCCATGCCCGGTACAATCGATGGCAGCCAGTAGTACATGATCTCCCATTTCTTTGAACCAATAAAAGTCACCACTTACAATATCTCTTGGCTTGTAATACACAAACGATTTTGGAAGAGATTCTGAAATGTGTTCTTCGTGAGGTAAAAGGGCTTCCTGGATTTTTCTGGCATAGTTAATAGAGTCCGTAATGTCTCTGTTCTTGATCTCAATGATTCTTTTTTGCTCAACAATCTCATGCGTTATTTTTTCTTCTTCTCTTAGAATTTTTCTGGCATAAGGAATGAGGAAAAGAGCCATTAGTAAAATTACCCCAAGCGATATTAAAGCTTCGTTTTTATAATGATTAAAAACGATGGTTCTAAATCGACTAAATTCAACGTCCGCTTCTAGCAGAGCAACAACATTTCCCTGAGAATTTCTGATAGGATAAAATGCAGATAGGTATTCTCCGTTCTCCGAACGGTACCTTGGAATGATACCACCCGTTTCCATTTTTTCGATTAATATTTCAGGAAACATTTCATATTGTCCTCTGAAATCCATGAAAGTATCAGACCTTACTCCGTAGTAAAATACTTGTTCATCCTCGTTGTAAACCAAGGTGTATAACACGTCGTGAAGTTCATTTTGATCCTGAACCTCATGAAGCATTTCGTGAATTTTGTAGTAATTGGAATCTTCCTGAACATTTTCTATATCACCTTTCCAGGGGTGTGTCTCCATTAGCATTTGATGTGCATCCCCATCGATATTAATGGCCAGAGATGAAGATAGAGCAGTTAGCTTCTCGTACTCTTTCTTTTCATGAAGATTCAATTGATTGATGTAACCAAAAATGATGAAAAAAGCAGTAACCAAAATAATGCTCATGTAGATAATGAACATGATTCGCGTAGTTACATTGCTTAATATTTGTTTAAATAGATTACTCAAGGGTTAGTTTTGTATAATCAAAAATAGAATTATCTAAGTGGAAACCAAAAAAGTACCAATTATTATCCTCTAACCATGTCGTTTACTTCCATCATAGAGAGGAAGGTGAATAAGTCGAGCTTCATCTGGTCCGTTGAATAATGTAAATTTCCTCTTTGGTTTTAATCCTACTCGTTTGATTGCCGATAAATTGGATGAGATGATCCAGGCATCATAACCTGTCCAGTGATGCTTTAACCTGGATCCTAAATCACTGTAAAAACTTACATCATCTTGTAGCTTTATTCTTTTATCGTAGGGAGGGTTAGTCATTACAATACCCTCATCATAAGGTTTGTTTAAAGTGAAAAAATCAGCCTGCTCAATTTTTATCAGGTTTCTTAGTTCTCTGAACGATGCTAAATTATTTTTGGCAATTCTTACCATTTGGTTAGAGGTATCAAACCCTTTTATTTTAACCCTCTTTTTTTCAATTTTTGATTTAGCTTCGAAGAAAATTCTTTCCCATAATTCAGAATCAAAATCCATCCATTTTTCAAAGCCAAATCCTGATCTTAATATGCCAGGTGCAATGTTCAACGCTTTCATGGCTGCTTCGATTAAAAAGGTTCCTGAACCACACATAGGATCAACAAACGGTGTGTTGCCATCCCATTCTGATAAGGCAAGAATTCCCGCTGCCAGAACCTCATTAATAGGTGCATCACCAATTTCTTTTTTATAACCTCTTTTAAATAAAGAATCACCCGAACTATTGAGAAGGACAGAACACTTATGCTCAGATATTCGCAATACAATTCTAATGTCCGGTTCATTTCTATCAATATCAGGTCGGTTTCCAGATCGATCTCTAAACTGATCCACAATGGCATCTTTTGCCTTAAGCATGGCGTATTGCGAATGGGTAAAATGAGAAGAATGAACAATAGGAGTTAAGCTAAACGTATTTCTTTCATTAAAGTATTGGCTCCAATCTATTTGTTGTACGCCTTTGTATAGTTCTTCAGGAGTTCTGGCTTTAAAGTTATGGATGGGAACTAACACATCAATTGCAGTTCTAAGCCATAAGTTGGCAGAGTACATAACAGATCGGTCTCCTGTAAATTCTACAGCACGTTTAACAATGTTGATGTTTTCGGCGCCAATAGATTTTAATTCATCTGCAAGAACACCTTCAAGTCCTGCATAAGTTCGTGCAACTAGGTTCATTTGATAAAGTAATGAGTTAAGGTAAGATTAATCCTTTTTTTCGTCTTCTTCGTCTTCGTCCAGAATTTCAAAATCCACATACATGTCGTCATCAACATCTGCATCTTGTGGTTCATTTTCTTGTCCGAAGGGGTTTTGATCACCAAACGGATTTTGATCTCCGAAAGGATTTTGCCCACCAAATGGATTCTGTCCTCCAAAAGGGTTTTGACCCCCAAATGGGTTCTTTCCTCCAAACCTTCCAAATGGATTTTTAGGTTCTCTTTTCGGAGGTGGTTTACCTTGCAATAGATTGATAGCCGTTTGAACCAAAAATCCTGTAGCATTGATTCCTTTAAATATCATGCTCAGCAGGAAGAAGAATCCTATAATTCCAATGATCCAACCAATAATTATAGTGTTGTAGAAATCATCTATACTTTCCAAAAACCAGTCGTTGACCGGATGTTGGATTAATGGTAAATAATAAAATGAAGCTGCGTAAAAAATAATGGTTAATCCCACCAGGTGAGGTTCATATTTTCCGGGATCCGAAACATTTACTTTACCAAAGTTGGATCGGAATTGGAACATTACTTTGTTTCTTTCCACCTTCCCGGCAAGGTACAAATACAACACGATTCCCCCCACAACAACGTATATGATTCCATTATCAGCCGTATCGGCCGTCTTTAAAGCTTGAATGGCGGTTAGAGAGGCAAGAAAATAAAACTGAGCAGATTTTATAATGTAGTTGAGAACTTCATTTTGCTTGTTGTCTGCTTTGTTTCCAAGAATGTATTTTGGTAGTAAAGCAATAAAGAACCAGATTATACTAAACACGATATAAATGATCCCTAAAAAGAAGATGTATTTTAAAATTTCCATCATGCTGCAAAAGTAATTTAAAAACTCAAATCCTACACAGGATTAATGACTGGAATTGATGATTCAAATAAATTGTATCAACGGTAAGGTTGTTTCGGTTTCAATAAGTAACTTCGTGCCCTACCTTAAGACATTATTTATGAAAAAGTTAATTGCTTTAATTTTACCATTATTTATAGCCTTTTATGGGGTTGCACACGAAGGAATGTGGATCCCTTCCTTGTTGAAAGCATTGGAAGATGACATGCAGGCGCAAGGAATGAAATTGACGGCAGAAGAGATTTACTCGATTAATCAATCCAGCCTTAAAGATGCCATTGTTCATTTTGGTGGAGGATGTACTGCTGAAGTTGTTTCAAAAAATGGGTTAATTCTCACCAATCACCATTGTGGATATTCTCAAATTCAGTCGCATTCTTCTACTGAGCACAATTATCTGAAGGATGGTTTTTGGGCAATGGATCACTCTCAAGAGTTAAAGAATCCAGGACTTACTGCTACGTTTATTGTTAGAATTGAGGATGTTACCGATCAGGTAAATGGAGCCGTTAAGGACGGTATGGATAAAAGAGATGCTTTTAAAGCCAAATACGAAAAGGGACAGGCTTTGGCAAAAGAAGCTACTGAAGGAACTGGTTACAAAGCGGTAGTAAAAGCATTTAACTATGGAAACTCGTACTATATGATCGTTACTGAAACGTTTAACGATGTTAGGTTAGTAGGAGCTCCACCAAGTGATATTGGTAAGTTTGGAGGGGATACGGATAACTGGGTTTGGCCAAGACATACAGGTGATTTTTCTGTATTTAGAATCTATGCTGATAAAGAAAACAATCCGGCTGATGTTTCGGATGATAACGTACCATACTCACCTAAAAAGTGGTTGCCGGTATCGATGGAAGGATTGGAGCAAGGGGACTTTACCATGGTGTTTGGATTTCCTGGAACAACCAACCAATACTTAACTTCTTATGCTGTAGATACCTATATCAATAAAATAAACCCTGCCAGAATCTCCATGAGAGAGAAGAGTTTAGCCATTATTGATGTTGCCATGAAAAGAGATGAGGCTACTTACATTAAGTATGCTTCAAAACAATCCAGAATTAGTAATGCCTATAAAAAGTGGGTAGGACAAAACCTTGGGTTGAAGAAGAAAGATGCTCTTGGAAAGAAAGAAACTTTAGAAGCAGAATACTTAAAACGTGTTCCAAGAGACGGAAAGTATAAAAATGTACTACAAGATCTAAAAACGAAACAAGCTCACTACGATAAGTATGATTTTGCAGTAAAGATGTTTGTAGAAATTTGGTACTACGGACCGGAAATAATTCGTTTTTCAAATGGGTTTGAAAATATTGGAAACGAAGACTTTGCTAAAGATGTTGAGAAGAAGAAAAAGAATATCGAAGGGTATTTTAAAAATTATGACGAAGGTGTAGATAAGCAAATCTTTGCTAAGCTACTAAAGATGTATGTGGACTTCTTAGAACCAGAATTGCGTCCTGACGTTGTAAAAACAATTGACTCTAAGTTTGGTGGAGATTATGAGGCTTACGCTGATTTTGTATTCAAAAAATCAAACTTTACTTCTAAAGAAAAGACACTTAAGCTATTATCTGCAAGTGAGAAAAAGTTTAAGAAAATGCTTCTAAAAGATCCTGCTTATCAATTATCGAGCAGCATCTATTTTGCTTTTGATGCAGAAGTGAAGCCAGATTATTACGGAACACAGGTAGAGATTAATGATTTAATGAAGCGCTTTGTTGCCGCTCAAATGGAGTATTTTCCTGAAAAAACGTTCTGGGCAGATGCCAATAGTACACTTCGTTTAACTTACGGAAAAGCAGAAGGAACACTTCCTAGAGATGGAATGAAATATACCTGGTATACTACTTTAGATGGGATCATCGAAAAGAACAATACTGGTAATGACGATTTCCATATTCCAGCTCGTTTAAGAGAGCTTTGGGAAAAGAAAGAGTATGGTAGGTATGCAACTGATGGGGAGTTAAGAGTTTGTTTCCTCGGATCAAATCACACAACAGGAGGTAACTCTGGAAGTCCGGTAATTAACGGAGAAGGTCACTTAGTTGGGATCAACTTTGATAGAAGCTGGGAAAGTACCATGAGCGATATTATGTTCGACCCGGACATTTGTAGAAACATCATGGTGGATATTAAATATGTTCTTTGGGTAATGGATGTTTATGCAGGAGCTGGTCACTTAGTGGAAGAAATGACATTGGTTGATGCAGAATACAGAGAGGATAGCGAAATGAGTGAGCTTAAAGAAAAAGAAAGAGTATACTCTAATCGATTAAGAGATGTGGTAAACGATGTTTACGCATTAATGGGAAGAGCTGATTTGTATTTGGAAATGGGAGAAGATCAAAAAGCATTAGCTGATATGAACAAAGCCATAGAGATTGATCCTAAAAATGTTTCTGCTATTAACATGAGAGCTGCTTATTACGCTGATAAGAAAATGTACAAAGAAGCCATGAATGATATTACTAAGTCTCTTAAATTGAGTAAAAGTGATAATCTTGAGGCGTATTTTACGAGGGGATTGGTGTATGCAGAACAAGATAAGTTTAAAGAAGCAATTGCCGATTTTGATAAAGTGATTGACTTAGATTACACTTTTAATAAAGCTTATTACAATCGTGGACTGTGTTACGCTGCTTTAGGAGATGTTGATGAAGCTTGCAGAAATTTTGAAATTGCCAAGTTAATGGGCGACCAAAGTGCTGAGAAAATGCATTACTTAAATTGTGAATTTGGCGCCTGGTAAATAAAATAGATTTAATTAAAACCTTCGGTCAAAAGCCGAAGGTTTTTTATATAAAGATGAAAGAAGATATATCTGATCAAAATGACATTAAGTTGCTGGTGGACTCCTTCTACGATAAGGTTAACCAGGATGAGTTATTGTCGCCAATATTTAATGATCTGAGACAAGTGAATTGGGAAACCCATTTGCCTATTATGTATCGTTTTTGGGGAAGCATCCTGTTGGGAGAAGCATCCTATAGCGGGCAGCCATTTCCTAAACACAGAGACTTGCCCGTAAGTGAAGAGCATTTCAACAGATGGAAACAGTTGTTTTCTGAAACGGTGGATGAGCATTTTATAGGAAAAAATGCAAACGAGGCAAAATTTAGAGCAGAAACCATTGCCGGTATTTTCTGGGGGAAAATTAAAATGCTGGGTGGAAACTAAAGTTCCTTTTCCACTTTAATTGGTTCTGGAATAATAGAGCCTCCCCATTCCACTAAAACAAAACCTTCTCGATTAAACGGTTTAAATGTTTGTGGAGCAATATCAAATGACTTTTCCAAAGGTTGGTATTCCATAAATACTCTTAACATGTTATCCGGTTGTGGTTCTACATTTATACCAGCAATTTGGTCGTACTCCTCTCCGGTAATAAAATGAACAAAATTATACTCGTTGTGTTCCATTAACGGAAGCCAGTACACAATCATTTCGTTGTATTCTTTAGGAGTTAGCCCTATTAATTCTAACTGTGTTTGAAGAAAAGAGGCGGTAGAACTACCTTTTACAACAAACCCTTTAGAATAGGTGAAGTCAGAAGCTTCGTTATATCCCTTCCCATCCCAGAAAAGGTAGGAGTATTCTTTTTTATCTTTTGTATTGATTAAAGTACCATCTTCTCTGGCTATTACTTTCCATCCATCCTCGTACTTGGGGTAAGTAGAGATAAAATCTCCTTTATAGTCCAGTTTTAAACTTACTTCCTGTTCCGTCTCCGGATATAAGTAAATAACGGGTTTAGCAGGACAAACCTGATGTTTTCTCGATCTGCAACCTGAAGAAACAAGAATGGCAAAAGCCAAAATAAAAAGTGGGAAAATTGATTTAATCATGATGTTGTTTTTATTCAGATACACCAAGATTAAAAATAGGTTCAAATTGGTGTTTAATCTTCACCAGTAAGTAGTTTGCTTACGTTTTTGTATTCCAGGTGTTTTATAAAAATCGGTTTCATTTCATCATAATGTTCTTCCGATTTTAAAATCATACTTTGAATCGAAAGCTTTGATGAAAAGTAAACTGAAATGGTATGTTCTTCATCTTCCGGTACAAAATCTGAAATAGATTTCCATTCCACCAATGTAATTCTTGAAGAATACCCAAAAACAACACCTTTATTACAATATCCTACTTTGAAATTCTTTCTGTATCTCTGGTAGATCATGATCCCTCCAAATACAACTAAGAAACCTACAATTACAGGTAAGTTGTTGTCGTTAAATCCTCCTCTGGTTGAATAGATATTGGATAGGAAAAAACTTAAAACCACAACCCCTAATAAGGCATATCTAATTCCGGTTTTTCTTTTGTTTAAAAAGAAGTTCTTTCTTTTTTCAACAGCCCAGGTAATGGGTTCTTCTACTTCAACACTCGAGTTTTTTCTTTGTAGAACAACTAAAAAGATGAATAGAAAGGGAGCAAAGTTTAAATGCCTTTCTATATCTGAAGGAAGGTAGATGTCGAATAAATTAGCAAAGCTGGGGAGGTTGAGAATAACTCCAATAATAATGAACCCAACAATGGTGATCCAATTCTTTTTATTATCAACCGTTTCTAACTTCACTTTTTAACCTGTTGAAGAATAATCAAAGCATTTTCGAATTGCTTACCTACATTAAGTCGGATGGATTGATAAACAAATCCAGGCTTAAAATGAACAAGAATGGTAGCTGAATTACGGTCTTCTTCTATCCGGTCAATATTTTCCCAGGCAATTAATTTGCTATCGTATTTAGAACCAAAGATGATTCCCTTATCGCTTAGTCCAACATGCCAGTTAAGACTAAGTAAAAATTGAAAAACAATAAATGCTGCACCACCAATTCCATAATCGTAGACCAAAGGCATAATGTCTTGTGTACCTTGTAATACAACAGCGAAGTGAGCCACGGTTAACAAGGTTACTATGGAGTAATTCAAAATGCGAATAGAGGGATTGTTTTTCAATACTTTCAATTTCTTGTCTTCCCAGGCAAAAAATGGTTTTACCTGAGTTTTGTTTCTAATCATCATTCTCATCCAAACAATGATAAAATAGATGATAACCAGAATACTCCCGTAGGTTAGGTAAGATGGAAATTCAAAGGCACTTCCTGCGCTATAAATGATAAAGATTAACAGAACAGCAGCTCCCATATTGAGCATGTTTCTATCCTGACGGTTATTTGCTATTTGAACGATCATGGAACGACAAAAAAACTATAAATTCGTGAAATATTGAAGGAACCTGTGGTGAAAGACTTAAAATTAAATATTTCATTTTTGTTTTTGATGGTAGCAATGCTTGTAGGTTTGCTACTTCGTTACCAATTTGTTTACCCTATAGAAGGGCTCAATTTTAAACATTTCCTTCATGCTCACTCGCACGTTACCATTTTAGGGTGGGGATTCAATGCTATTTTTATAGGTATAGTCTATTCTTATCTGAAAAAGAATGAGTGGGACAAGAAGTTAAACAGATTGTTTTGGGCCATTCAGGTTAGCATTTTAGGTGCATTGATAAGTTTTCCTATTCAGGGGTACGCAGCGTTTTCAATTGCTTTTTCTACCATATTCTTGATTTTAACTTACTGGTTTTACGCCTATTTTTTAAAATTATCCAAGGGAGATCACTCCGTTGGCGGCAAGTTTTTCAAGTGGGGAATGTTATATCTGGTTATTTCCGGAGTTGGCCCATGGAGTTTGGGAGCAATAATCGCTAATGACTTAAAAGAAACCATTTGGTATCCGCTATCTGTTTATTTCTACCTTCATTTCTTATACAATGGGTTCATGCTGTTTGCGGTGTTTGGCCTTTGGTTTAAAGTAATGGATCAAAATGGTGTCGCTTACAATCAGAAAAAAGCTAGCCGTTTCTTTAGTTTGATGAATATTGCCATACTACCAACATTTGCCCTTTCTGCACTGTGGTTTAATGGAGGGGTATATTTAAATGTTATCGGAATTGTCGGGGGAGCATTACAACTGATAGCACTTGTTTATTTATTAACAGGACTTAATGATAAAGAGACCATAAAAAAGGTGTTTTCAATACCCGTGCGAGCTTTACTTTACATTGTACTATTTTCATTTGTAGTTAAGTTATTATTGCAATTTGCCTCAGGTTTTCAATCGATTGCCGAAGCGGCATTTGTTACCAAAGGATTTACCATAATTGGGTACATCCACCTGGTTATGTTAGCCATTATTACACTGGGGCTATTGGCTTATTTTGTTCAGATTAAAAAATTAAACCTGAGTACCATTTTCTCTAAAGCAGGTGTTGTGATTCTCGTGTTGGGAATTATTCTGAGCGAGTTTCTGTTATTTGGTCAGGGAGGACTACTACTAGCTGGTAAAGGACTAATTAATCAATTTTATTTTTGGCTGTTAATTGCCAGTGCCTTAATGCCTTTGGGTATGATTACATTTTATATTTCTCAGTTTTTTACAAGAAACTCATAACCATTTTGTAACCATTTTAAAGTGTTGTATTATTGAGGTAAGATTGTAAGAAAAGAATAAATTGTCCACAGTAAATACACAATATCATCAATCTAAAACTGCCATAGAGCAGGAAAGAGAAGAGATTGAAAGAGCAAAGAATGACCCTCAGGCTTTTTCTGTATTGTACGATCGATACTATGTACAAATATTCAGGTATTTGTTTAAAAGACTGGGGGATGAAAATAATGCGGCAGACCTTACCTCGCAAGTGTTTGTGAAAGTGTTGCAAAACCTTCATAAATATGAGTTTAGAGGAGTTCCGTTTACTGCCTGGTTGCATCAAATTGCCAGAAATGAACTCAATTTGGTATACCGGGAAAAGAAGTATGACAGAACCGTTGAGGTAAAAACTGAACAGTTACATGAGGTACTGGAGGAAGCGGAAGAAGAAACAGGAGAAGACAGAACTCAATTGTTGTTAGCTGCCATTAGAGAATTAGACTACGACGAAGTTGAGTTGTTGGAAATGAGGTATTTCGAAAAACGGAGGTTTAAAGAAGTGAGCGAAATACTCAACATTTCAGAAAGTAATGCAAAGGTGAAAATGCACCGCATTATTAAGAAACTCAAAAACTTGATGCTTAAGTAACTATGAATGACTTAAAAATAAATAGAGATAAGCCGGATATAACGGATGATCAAATTCTAAAACACAAGAATTTTGATGCTGTTATGAAGGCTGCAAAACCTACTGTGGTGCTTAAGAAACCCTGGTACAAAACTACAGGGGGGATATTTGCAACTGGCATTCTTGGAGTAGCCTTAATAGTAGGTACTGTATGGATGTCAGGATCGAATGAGGAAACGGAGCAAATATCAAGTGAGCCTCAGGATCAAACTGAATTGCCTGTAGAAGAGGTTGAGGAAGAGGAAAATATTTCTGAGAAATTGAATCTTAGAACATCTTCAATTCCAGTTGAGATGGCTAAAGTAGCAATAGATTTAGGGGATCAGCGTACTATTTTTTTAAACCGCTTAAGTGAAATAACATTTTCATTAAGGTTGGAAAAATATGATGACATGATTTTTGAAAATGAATCAAACTATTCGGGAGTTAAGATTGTGGGAATTTCATTAGGTGAAGTAGCTGACTTGGATAAAGTGATTCCTTTTAGAGGGAATGCTGAAATCAAACTAGATTCAAAAGAAGTTGATGTATATTCCTATAATGGAAGTAGTTGGGAGTTATTGGGGTTGATTCAGGAAGAAATGAATTCTGATGTTATATCTCCTGCTACAGAGGAAAAACTAAAGCCAGTAAAATCTACATGGCCACCGTTTGTGTTTGACGAAGATGATTATAATGTTTCCTCTAAATTGACTGAGTTTCCTGAATTGGAAGGATATGCTAATGTACTGTTCGAACCAGTAGGAGATTTTGATCCAATATGGTTAGACATGGAATGGGAGGATTTTAACCTTGCAAGATCTGGAGATAAATTTGAGTTAACCTTGCTTAAGAATGAAGGGAAAATTCAGAAGAAATGCATGGTACAGATCGTTTTTTCAGAGGAAGATTATGATGCTGCAGTGAGTACTTATGAAGCTTCCTTAAATCCGGTTAATGAGGAACAATTGGTAACCAGTTCTTTTTACTTAATTAACAAAGAAGGAGAGTACGCTATTTGCTATAAATAGGCAATTCCTGTACATGGGTCCATTTTTTTAAATTACTTTTGCCGTGGAAATTTAAAACCACAGCCATGTCGGTACATAAAAATGTAAAGAGAGTTACTACTCACGTACTACAGGAAATGAAACTAAGAGGAGAGAAAATCTCCATGCTAACTGCTTATGATTATTCGATGGCTAGCATCGTAGATCAGGCAGGAATGGACATTATTTTGGTTGGAGATTCTGCTTCCAATGTAATGGCCGGACACGAAACCACACTTCCAATTACTTTAGATCAAATGATTTATCACGCTTCTTCTGTTATTAGAGCAGTAAAGAGAGCATTGGTGGTGGTTGATTTACCTTTCGGTACCTACCAGGGAAATTCTAAAGAAGCACTTCGTTCTGCTATTCGAATTATGAAAGAATCCGAAGCTCATTGTGTTAAGCTCGAAGGAGGAGAGGAAGTGGTAGAGTCCATTGAGAGAATCTTAACTGCAGGTATTCCGGTAATGGGGCATTTAGGATTAACTCCACAGTCTATCTATAAATTTGGTACTTATACCGTAAGAGCTAAAGAAGAAGAAGAGGCGAAGCAATTAATGAGTGATGCTAAACTTCTTGAGAAAGCAGGGTGTTTTGCTCTTATTTTGGAGAAAGTACCGGCTAAATTGGCCGAAAAAGTAGCCAAAGAAGTTAATATTCCTGTTATTGGAATAGGAGCTGGTGGAGGTGTAGACGGACAAGTATTGGTTATTCACGATATGCTTGGAATTACTCAAGAGTTTTCACCAAGATTCCTTAGAAGATATCACAATTTGTATCAGGAAATGAAAGGTGCATTTACCGCTTATGTGGATGATGTGAAAAGTGGAGATTTCCCGAACGAAAAAGAACAATATTAAGAGCTTAATAGCCCAATGAACATTACTGTATTATACGAGGATAATCATTTAATTGCCGTTAAAAAAAATGGTGGTGATTTGGTGCAAAGTGACATTACTGAAGATGAAACTCTTGCAGACAGGGTTAAGGAATATCTTAAAATTAAATACAACAAGCCGGGAGATGTATTTCTCGGTGTAATTCATCGTATTGATAGACCGGTTAGTGGGGTAGTGCTGTATGCCAGAACCAGTAAAGGACTCTCCAGAATGAACAAACTATTTCAGGAGCGTAAAGTGAAAAAAACTTACTGGGCCATTGTGGAAGAGAAACCGGAAAAGGAGAATGATACTCTGGTTCATTATATGAAAAAGAATCAGGAGAAGAATCGCTCCAGAGCTTACGATAATGAAGTAAAAGGTAGTAAGCGAGCCGAATTGAAATATGAGCTTTTGGGGAGAAGTAAAAACTATTACTACCTAAAAGTGGAACCTAAAACCGGAAGACATCATCAAATTCGTGTGCAGCTGAGCATGATGGGGAGTAGAATTAAAGGAGATGTTAAGTATGGAGCTAAAAGAACCAATAGAGATGGTACCATCCATCTTCATGCAAGGGCTCTTGAATTTGAGCATCCTGTTAAAAATGAGCCAATTAAGATAGTTTGCAATCCGCCTATCGATCCGCTTTGGAATGAAATGCTCAATTTGGGGTAAAATAGAACACCAATATTAATGTGTTTTATGTGTCAAATTATATACTGCAAAGTCTCACCGTGTTAAAAAATATTTACATTTGCTCATCTAAATTTTATTGACACAAAATTAAACTAATACACATGTCAGAATTTCAAGCAGAAATCAATGCTTTTATGGACAACGTAAAAGCTAAGCAAGCTCATGAAAATGAGTTCTTACAAGCTGTTGAAGAAGTAGCTGAAGCAATCATTCCTTTCATTGCTGATAAACCTAAGTACAAGGATGCTAAGATTCTTGAAAGAATGGTAGAGCCGGAAAGAGTGATCATGTTTAGAGTACCTTGGCTTGATGATAACGGAAATACTCAGGTTAACCGTGGGTTCCGTGTTGAGTTTAACTCTGCTATTGGACCGTATAAAGGTGGACTTCGTTTTCACCCTTCTGTAAACCTTTCAATCCTTAAGTTCTTAGGATTTGAGCAGGTATTTAAAAACTCACTTACTACATTGCCAATGGGTGGTGGAAAAGGTGGTTCTGATTTTGATCCTAAAGGAAAATCAGATAATGAAGTAATGAAATTCTGTCAATCTTTTATGACTGAACTACAACGTCATATTGGTCCTGATACCGATGTTCCTGCTGGAGACATAGGTGTTGGAGGAAGAGAGATTGGATTCATGTTCGGACAATACAAAAGATTGAGAAACGAGTTTACCGGAGTTCTTACTGGAAAAGGAATTAACTGGGGAGGATCATTGATCAGACCAGAAGCAACAGGATACGGAACTGTATACTTTGCTCAGGAAATGTTAAGAACTAAAGGAGATAGCTTCGAAGGGAAAACAGTTGCAATTTCCGGATCAGGAAACGTTGCTCAGTTTGCTTGTGAAAAAGTAACTCAATTAGGAGGGAAAGTTATTACACTTAGTGACTCTAAAGGATACATTGTAGATCCTGAAGGAATCGATGCTGAGAAATTAGCATGGGTAATGGACCTTAAGAACAACAGAAGAGGAAGAATTAAAGAATATGCTGATCACTTTGCAAGTGCTACTTTCGTAGAAGGAAAAAGACCTTGGGGAGAGAAATGTGATGTAGCTCTTCCATGTGCAACTCAAAACGAGTTGAACGGAGAAGAAGCTAAAGTTCTATTGGCTAACGGGTGTACATGTGTTGCTGAAGGTGCAAACATGCCATCTACTCCAGAAGCTATTGCTGCTTTTGCTGAGGCTAAGATTCTATTCTCACCAGGTAAAGCATCTAATGCTGGAGGTGTTGCTACTTCTGGATTGGAAATGTCTCAAAACTCTTTACGTCTTTCTTGGACTGCTGAAGAAGTTGATGAAAAACTTCATGGTATTATGAGAAACATTCACCAACAATGTGTGGATTACGGTACTGAGGGAGATTACGTTGATTACGTAAAAGGAGCTAACATTGCTGGATTTGTTAAAGTAGCAGATTCAATGTTAGATCAAGGATTGGTATAATATTTATCCAATAATATATTGAAATCCCGATCAGAAATGATCGGGATTTTTTTTGTTCATATCCCATTGGGAAATTCTAATTGGCTTTGTTTTATCCTAGAATTTAATTTAGGTGTCATGAGATTCCTCTTTACGATATTGTTCATGGTAACCTTTGTACTTATTAAAGCTCAAAGCAAGTTTGAAGAAGCCTCCGTATACAGTTATGGTAATTCTATCAAAGTGGAAGGAGTGGAAGAAAATGTAGCGGTTCAGGTGTACAATCTAATTGGAAAAACTGTTTTCGAAAAAAGACTATCGGAAGGCGAACAGACCATGCCCATGAGAAATTTACCTGCGGGGTATTACTTCGTAAAGCTTACACAAGGGCAGAATATAAAAACAACAAAAGTTTATTTAACTGAGGGACATTAAACAAACCAGTATTTTGTTGTATCAATGTCAAACAAGTCTAACTTTTCTCTGAACTTCTCAAATGCTTTAAGAAGTAACCCTTTTAATTCATCCTCAGATAAGAATTCGCTTGTGGGTTTAACATTTTGCCAAAGAATTTCTTTGATGTTTTTTTCTACGTATTCCTGCCAAAAATTTAAGGCATTTTCGTGTAGTAATTCTGGTTCAAATTCTTCTAACTCAATGATGGTTCTGGCTGCTTCTTTGGCTTCAGCAGTGTAATCATCTCCCGATTCTAAGATAACCACTAAGTCGTATATGGAGTGGTTTGCAAATTTTTCCAGTAAACTCATGATATTTTGTCTAATAGTTGTTGAGCTGCTTTAAAAGGACTCATTTTTCCTGAAATCACGTTGTTCTCCAAGTTTTCCAATTCTTCTTTTACCCCGGGATGATTGTAGAAGCGATCTTTTATTTCTTCATTAATGGTCTCGAACATCCAGTATTTTGATTGTTCTTTCCTTTTAGCATCAAAACTCCCTTTTATTTTAGTATGATTTTCGAATCGTTCTATTATGTTCCAGATTTTATCAATTCCCTTCTTTTTCAAAGAACTACAAATTTCTACCTCTGGTATCCATTCGTTTTTGTTTGGAGGGAATAAATGGAGGGCATTTTTATATTCTATTCGAGCTCTTTTAGCATTGCTTACATTGTCATCATCAGCCTTGGTAATTACAATAGAATCTGCCATTTCCATGATTCCACGTTTAATCCCTTGCAACTCATCTCCCGCACCAGCCAACATTAACAATAAGAAGAAATCCACCATGCTATGAACTGCAATTTCACTTTGTCCAACCCCAACAGTTTCAATTAGTATAACATCAAACCCAGCGGCTTCACATAAAATAATTGTTTCTCTTGTTTTCTGAGCAACACCACCTAAAGAGCCTTTAGAAGGAGTTGGTCTTACGTATGCTTTTGGGTTGTTGACCAGGGTTTCCATTCTGGTTTTATCTCCTAGTATGGAACCACCACTTTTTTTACTGCTTGGGTCAATAGCCAGAACTGCAATTTTATGATCCTGTTCTGTAACATAGTTCCCAAAAGATTCAATAAAAGTGCTTTTTCCAACTCCCGGAACTCCTGTTATTCCTATTCGAATAGAACCACCGCTTTTTGGAAGGCATTGTTCGATGATTTGTTCGGCCACCTCCCGGTGTTCTTTTTTATTGCTCTCAATAAGAGTAATAGCCTGACTAAGAAGGTTCAGGTCGCCATTAAAAATACCGTTCACATAATCATCAACAGTGAGTTTTAATCGCTTTTTTAATTGAAAATTCTTATTAATTCCGCTATTTTTCATCCCTCTAACAAAGTTAATAAATTACAGGAATGATCATTTGGAATTGTAAACATTATAAAGACCTTTCACTAGACGATTTTCATGATATGATACAGTTACGGGAAAAGGTATTTGTGGTAGAGCAGGATTGTCCTTATCTCGATGTGGATGGAAAAGACAAGGTGAGTTATCACATCTATGGAAAAGAGGATGGCAAGGTTGTTGCCACTTCCAGAATCCTTCCACAAGGAGTGTCTTATGATGAAGTATCAATTGGGAGAGTAGTGGTTGACCCTATTACAAGAGGAAAATCCTATGGTAGAGAAATGATGAAGGAAACCATGAAGTATATAGAAACAACATTTGGGAAAGTGGATGTAAGGATATCTGCCCAAACTTATTTGAAGGAGTTTTATGGTTCTTTTGGGTTTAAACAAGTAGGAGAACCGTATTTAGAGGATAATATACCACACATACAAATGATCTTTAACTCAAAATAATTAAATGTTAAATTTGGTGCCCATAAATCAGTGAACATGAAAAAGAATCTAATTTTAATCTCTGGAGCGATAATTTGTATGTCTTTTACCGTATTTCAGGTGAATACTTTGAAAGATAAAAAAGGCGGAACAAAGTCGTTGGAGTTCGATAATATGGATAAATCTGCTAATCCGGCAGAAGATTTCTATCAATATGCCAATGGAAATTGGTTAGCAAATAACCCAATTCCGGAGTCAGAAAGTAGATGGAGTAGTTTTAACGAATTAGATGATAGAAACAATAATGTTCTACATAATATCCTGGAAAACTCTAAAAAGAATCCAGGAGAGAAAGGTTCTGCGAGTCAGTTAATAGGTGATTACTATTATACTTTTTCTGATACGGTTACCAGAAATAAGCAAGGTATTGATCCGTTGAAGGAAGAGATTAAAAGAATTGCTAAGGTTCAAAGTACACAGGAATTACCTGAGTTAATTGCTCATTTACATAACATTGGAGTTGGAGTATTTTATGGAGTATACGTTGAGCAAGATGCGAAGATCAATACCAAGCATCAAGTTTATGTTTCTCAGGGAGGATTAGGTCTTCCAAACAAAGATTACTATTTCAATAAGGATGAGCGCTCAGTTAAAATAAGAGATGCTTATATGCTCCACATTCACAGAATGTTTGACTTAACTGAAATGACTCACTTAAAGGAAAAGTCAGAAATTGTATTCCAATTGGAGGCTAAGTTGGCAGAGCATTCGATGGCTCCGGTTGAGTTGAGAGACATGGAGAAGCAATACAACAAGATGACCACCAAAATATTGTCAGAAACTTGTCCGTCGATTAACTGGAAAACTTACTTTAAGACCAGGGGGTTAAGTGGTGTAGATAGTGTTATTGTTGGTCAACCTGCCTTTATGAAAGCGTTGGATCAAGTATTAATGAATGAATCTATTCATGACATTAAAGCCTATATGCAATGGCAACTAATTAATGACTATGCAGGTGCTTTAAGTATGGATTTAGACAGAGCTAATTTCGACTTTTATAGCACTACCATGCGTGGAACTAAAAAGCAGAAACCACTTTGGAAAAGAGGTATTCAATCGGTTACTTTTTCTTCAGTAGGAGAAGCATTAGGAAAAGCATTTGTAGAGGAAAATTTTAGTGAAGAAGCTAAAAGAAAAGTAAATGAAATGGTGGATAACATCACTTTGGTGTTTGAAGACAGAATTGAAGCTCTGGACTGGATGAGTGCAGCTACTAAAGTAAAGGCTAAAGAAAAATTAGGGGCATTTGCCAGAAAATTAGGGTTCCCGGATGAGTGGAAAGATTTCTCATCATTGGATATCTCGAGAGAAAGCTACCTGAAGAATGTAATGAACAGCCGTAAATTCAGAATTCAGGAGAATTTAGATAAATACGGAAAAGGAATAGATAAGTCCGAGTGGGGAATGGTTCCTCAAATTGTAAATGCTTATTACAATCCATTGCTTAACGAAATTGTATTCCCAGCAGGAATTATGCAAGCACCGTTTTTTAGTGAAGAGTACGAGGATGCTGTAAACTATGCTAGAATGGGTGCTGTAATTGGACATGAGTTAACCCATGGTTTTGATGATCAGGGGGCTCAGTTTGATGCCGAAGGAAGAATGCAAAACTGGTGGACAGAAGAAGATAAAGCTAAGTTTGATGCTAAAACGCAGAAGCTAATTGATCAGTATAATTCATTTGAAGTACTGGAAGGAGTTTTTGTAAATGGAGAACTTACCCTGGGAGAAAACATTGCCGATTTAGGAGGATTAACCATTGCCTATCACGCTTACCAAAAATCGCTGAAAGGAAAAGGGAAAGACAAGATAAATGGATTTACTAATGAACAACGTTTCTTCCTGGCATTTGCCCAGGTATGGAAAAACAACATTAGAGATAATGCATTAATTGCAAGAATTAAAGGTGATCCTCACTCGCCTGGTAAATACAGAGTAAATGGAACGCTTAGTAATATGCCGGAATTCTTTGAAGCCTTTAATATAAAAGAAGGTTCTGCTATGAGACAGCCAGCAGATAAGATTGCTAAGATCTGGTAATACCACTAAACAAAATTGAAAAGCATCCGCATTCCGGATGCTTTTTTTTTGCTCTGATGTAACCATCAGAAAAAAAATCCATTATAGAACTGTTCATATCTTTGCTCTCGGCAAGGTTATTGATTTTGTATCTTCGAATTGAAATTATAGTACTATGAAAATGCGATTGTTTTTACTGCCGGTATTGTCTTGTTTAATGCTTGTTAATTATGGTCAGGATATCAATAAAACTGATTCTAAAGGAAGAAAGCAAGGGAAGTGGGTAAAGTATCATGAAGGTTCTAAACAGAAGCGTTATGTAGGTACTTTTAAAGATGATAAGCCAATAGGTAGGTTTACGTATTACTACACTACTGGTGAAGCATCTGCGGTTACTACTTTTCATAATGGAGGAGAGGTGGCTTATACTAAAATGTACCATCCCAACGGAAATTTAATGGCCACCGGAAAATATTTGGACCAAAAGAAAGATAGTACATGGTGGTATTTCAATGATAAGAAAGAGGTGCTTAGTAAAGATCAATACTTAAACGGAGACCTTCATGGAACATGTGTGGTATATTATCCGGCAGATCCACAAAAAAAGGAAATCAAGAAATACGAAGTAACCAGATACAAAAATGGAGTAAAAGAAGGCTCTTGGAAACAATACTATACCTCTGGGAAATTGAAAGCCGAGGGGAACTATAAAGATGGGTATTTTGATGGCAGAATTAAGTGGTATTTTTCTAGTGGAAGAGTAGAAATCGAGGGGTTCTATAAACATACAGTAAAAAATGGTTTTTGGAAATTTTACGAAAATGATGGAACTTTGAAGAAGAAAATCTACTATAAGGAGGGAAAAGTGCTTGAAGGAGAGAAGTTGGAGAAACACCTCGAACAAGTCAAAAAGAATAAAGGCTAATTGAAAAAACTATTATATATATTACCCCTGATGTTGCTGGTGTTTGCTTGTAAAAAGGACCCGGTTTCAACCATAGATTATCATTACAATTATTTCCCCATAGACGTTGGCACCTGGATGGAGTACGAGGTGGTTGAAATAAACCATGCCGGTGGAGTAAGTGATACCAACGAATATTTATTGAGAGAAGAAATTACCGAAGAATTTGTTGATTTGGAAGGTAGGACTACTTACCGCATTGAACGGTTTTGGAGAACTTTACCCACAGATGCATGGGCGATGAAAGATGTTTGGTACGCAAACAGAACTCAAACTACTGCTGAAAGGGTGGAGGAGAACATTAGATATACCAAGATGGTGTTCCCTGTTAATAGCAGTAAGTATTGGGACGGTAATGCTTTTAATACCGAAAATGAGTGGGAATTTAGCTATGATAGCATACACGATGAAAAAGAGTATAACAATTTAACTTTTGATTCTACCGTTACGGTGGAGTGGGAGGAAAACTTTAATGTTGTAGAGTACGAAGTAGGATGGGAAGTGTACGCAAAAAATGTGGGACTGATTTATAAAAAAATGGCAGATTTAGACATCAATAATGCTATGGTAACCGATATCAATCAAGGTTACGAAATAGAGATGACGATTACTGCTTATGGTAAGTAATGAGAGGGATTTTACTATTCATTTTTTTAGGGCTAATTCAAACTTGTTTTGCAAGTAAATATTGGATTACTTTTACCGATAAACTCAACACTCCTTATTCCGTTTCACAGCCCGATCAGTACTTATCTGAGCGTGCAATTCAAAGAAGAGACAATCAGGGAATTAATATTGATATTAAGGATTTACCAGTAAATGATTCTTACGTTGACTCTATAATGAATTCCGGGAATTTTGTGCTTCTGGGAAAATCGAAATGGTTCAATGCAGTTATTCTGGACACAAAAGACACCCTGGCATTGGATTCTATTCAGAATTATACATTTGTTAACCAAATTCGGCAAGTAAAGCTGTTCAAAAAACCACTTGAAGAAAAGATTATTCCGCTTGAGGATAAAAGCATAATTAACGCTTCTGTTGTGTATCATTACCCTTATGGTTATGGGTACAATCAACTTGCTTTACACAACGCTTACCAACTTCAGGACATGGGGTTTAGAGGGCAGGGAATGCACATTGCAGTAATTGATGCAGGTTTTTTCAATGCAGATCAATTGGATGGACTGCAGCACGTTTTTGAAGATGGACGAATACTATCCACCAAAGACTTTGTAGCAGGTGGAGATTCTGTTTATGAAGATCATTATCATGGTGCTGCTGTGTTATCTGTTATTGCAGGTAAGCAAGAAGGAGTATTTATAGGTTCCGCCCCCGAAGCAAGTTTTCATTTATTGCGAACCGAAGATGCCGGTTCCGAAACATGGTTGGAAGAATATAATTGGGTACTGGCTGCAGAGTATGCAGATTCTGTAGGAGCTGATATTATTAATACTTCACTTGGCTATTCTGAATTTGATGATACTTTACAGAACCATACTTATGCAGATATGGATGGTAACACCACTGTTATAGCAATTGCTTCGGACATTGCTGCCTCAAAAGGAATTCTACTGTGTACCAGTGCAGGAAATTCAGGGGCGAGTCCATGGCAATACATTACCACTCCAGCAGATGCTGATAGCGTTTTAACAGTGGGAGCTGTGGATAGTTTAGGAATTCGAGCTCCCTTTAGTAGCGTTGGTCCTTCTTCAGATGGAGATGTAAAACCAAATGTTTGTTCGGTGGGATGGAATACATATATGATTTCTCCATGGGCAAACGAAATTATGCAAGGGAACGGTACTTCATTTAGTTCTCCAATGATGGCAGGAATGGTAGCATGCCTGTGGCAAGCTTTACCGGATAAAAGTAACATGGATATCAAAATGCTTGTTGAGCAATCATCTTCCCAGTACAACGCTCCTGACTCTTTGTTGGGGTTTGGTATACCGGATTTTTATAAAATCTACAACGAACAAACCGGAGTAGAGTACTTAACTCCTCAGCAGGATATAATTGAACGAGTGTTTCCTGTCCCATTTCAACAAAATACTCAAGTGGTTTACGTAAGCTCCAACAACCAAATGGTTTATTTGGAGTTATTGACTACAGAGGGGAAAATTATATACTCGAAAGGTTATAAGGTTAAAACTGGTAAGAATTTAATTAAGTTGGAGGTAGATGGCATGGAAGACGATGTGCTTTTACTAAGAATAGTAAATGCTGATGGAGAGGTGGATGTAAAGAAATTAATCCGAATTGGTTGATTGATTTACTCAGTTACTCCATGATTCTAACACTTTCTTCAATGGTTCTAATTCAATAATGTAATTATTGGATAGTTAATTGACATACTGATAGGGCTTTTGTATCTTGTAACCCTGATAATAATTTCACCCTCAACTATTTGTCAGCGCCACACTATGAAGAGTACAAAGAAATTATTGCTGTTATTGACGATAGGGGTATTGATAGGAATCGATTCCTTCGGGCAGACTATTGGCTTAGGTTCCGGGTCTACTGAAAGCTCAAATTACAATAGTTCTCCGGTTAATATTTATTACAGACGTACG
This sequence comes from Parvicellaceae bacterium, assembly GCA_965230225.1. Classification (GTDB taxonomy): domain Bacteria; phylum Bacteroidota; class Bacteroidia; order Flavobacteriales_D; family Parvicellaceae; genus CALSMU01. Next base: position 748,578 of record CBDDKM010000010.1, on the reverse strand, counting down.
GTTTGCCAGTTTGTTTATACCGCTTCGGAGTTAAGTGCAGCTGGTGCATCCACTACCTCGCCAATTACTGAGCTGGGCTTTTATGTAACCGAATCTCCCATTTATAATATACCTGGTTATACTATCAAATTAAAGCATACTACTCAAACTGATGTTTCTTCTGCTTTGGGTACAACAGGTTGGACAACTGTAAAAAATTCCCATACTTATAATCCTACCGCTGGAGGATACGATATGATTGCGATGGATAATGGGTTTACCTGGGATGGGGTTAATAATATTGGAGTTGAGATTTGCTGGTCAAGAGTTACTCCCTCATGGAATGCTTCTGGTAAGGTAAGGGTATATAATACAACTAACGGATACAGATATAGATGGACGGATGCCAATGGAAATTCGTGTGGTTCAACTCCAAATACCACTTCCAATGATAAACCTCAAATAAGAATGGTGTTTATCCCGGGTAATTCTACCACCTGGATTGGAGGAACTAGTACCGATTGGTTTGAGCCATCTAACTGGACAACAGGTGTGCCAACAGCATCTATGAATACTGTTATACCTTCAGGAACTACTTTTTCTCCTATTATTAGTACTTATGATGCAAAGACTCAGGACATTGATATACAAAGTGGAGCGACTTTATCTTTTAATAGTACCGAAACGCTTGAGGTTCATGGTAATTGGTTGAATAATGGAAGTTTAGTAACTGCTTCCGGAAATGTTTCTTTTGAGGGAATGGGGCCCAATACCGTTGATGGTGGGACTCAAACATTTAATAACCTTACTGTAAATAGTGTTTCTGGAATAAGTTTTAATTCGGGTAATTATGCTGTTCAGGGTAGTTTTTACATGAATGGAGGAACGGTTAATACCAATAATAGGGTAGAGCTATTATCTAATGCTTCTGGAACCGCAAGAATACCAGAAATTAAAGGGGTTTGTCAGTATAGATTAGACATGACAGACTCTTATGGAGATGGGTGGAATGGAGGTTATATTACCATATTAATTGATGGTGTTGCTTCAGGTAATTATTCCTGTTCAGGTTCTGCTTCTTCTGAAACGCTTTACGTACCTTCTGGGTCTACTCTTGATGTGGTTTATACTTCAGGTATTTATGAAAACGAGAATAGGTATAGTTTACTTGACCCATTGTTAGCTACCATTTTTTCGGATGGGACTAATCCAACAACAGGAAATGTGTTTTCTACCACTTCCAATTGTACCTTCTCTAATCCGATTTCAGGTAATATTTCGTTTAATCGATACATAGATGCCGGAGCAACCCATTGGCGCTTTTTAACCCTTCCCGTAAGCGATGGAACATTGGATGATTTTAATGATGATTTTATTACCAGTGGATTTCCGGGAACTGATTATCCAACCTGGCCATCAGCTGTAGACCCATGGGAATCCATGTGGTTTTATAATGAAGTAACCGGAACTACTTATGATGATGGACTTTATGCTCCTTCCGGAATTACCGATGCTTTAAATGCCGGTCAGGGTGTTTGGATTTGGTGTGGTGATACCAGTACAGGAACTCAACCATTTACTATTGACGTAAATGGAACGACTAACGTGGGCGATATTGATTACGGTGTAACTTATACCCCAGCAGCTGGAAATGCAGGAGATGATGGTTGGAACCTGGTAGCTAACCCTTACCCGTGTACCATTGATTGGGACTCGCCTAATTGGTCCAAAACCAATATAGCGAATGCTTTGTATGTTTGGAACCCTGATTTACAACAATATGCCTCATATGTATTTGGAATAGGTGTAAATGGAGGTAGTAGGTATATCGCCCCATGGCAGGCTATGTATGTTCAAACTACAGCGGCTTCTCCTTCTCTAATCATACATGAGAACTGTAAAGTAGATCAAGACCAAACATTTATTAAATCTCAAATATCTTCAGATCATATTCGTTTGGAGTTTGAGATGGCTGGACAAACAGACGAAACTGTAATCCGTTTTGATGCGGACGCTACTGATGACTTAGACCCTAATTACGATGCTCAGGCATTTACAGCCAATTTTACTACCACACCAAGAATGTATACCGAAGTAAATGGACTTAAATACTCCATTAACTCATTAGAAGATATTACTGCCTATAAAAGCATACAGTTATTGATTACTGTTCCGTCTGGTGGAAGTGGTACAATTACCGCTACAGATTTAACGGACGTACCGGGAGATTGTTTCTTTTTAGAAGATACCCAAACAGGAACCTTAACTAATTTTATGGTGGATAGCTCATATTCATTTACTCAGGGAGTTTGTAATGAAAACACCAGATTCATCTTACATTTTGTAAAAGGAAATGATATTGATGTAAGTGAGATTGTATGTAGTGGAGATCAAAATGGAGCCATTATGGTTAATACTCATTCCTTAAGTGGTTCAGATTATATCTGGAAAGATGGAACCGGAACAATAATCTCTACGGTTTCAGGGCAAATTGGAGGGGATACATTATCTGGATTATCTCCTGGTATTTACATCATAGAGACCAACGGATGGAGTGGTTGTGCAGCCGGAGTGGATACTGTAGTGTTAGAGAACCCTTCTATATTGGAAGCAAATGCTCAAATAGAAGACGAATCATGCTCAGGGTGCTGTGACGCTGAAATAACTCCTTCAGGAATTGGTGGAGTTCCTCCATATCAGTTTAGCTTGTCTTCATCGTCTAATGTGGTAAGTTCTTTCCAAAATTTGTGTTCAGGAATTTATCAGCTGAATGTATTGGATAATAATGGTTGTAATGTTGTTGAAAGCCTTTCTGTTGGAACTGCTAATTCTATAGATCAATTGGATCAAAATGAGGTGAAGTTATTCCCTAATCCGGGTAATGGAGATTTTTATGTGCAATTGAATCAACCATTGATTGGAGCGAGCATAGAAATCTATAATGTGATAGGAGAGAGGGTCTGGATGAAATCAATTGGAAATACTTCCAACATAAATGTTGATATCACTGATCAGGAAGACGGGATATACCTTTATTTCATCAGGTTAGATAATACTACCATTAAGGGGCAGTACCTAAAGGTTACTGAGTAATTACTTTACCTTAAGCTCAATCATTTTACGGTCGCCAATATATCCTTCCAGGTGATCTCCAATGGCCATTTCTCCAACTCCTGCAGGTGTTCCGGTAAAGATTAAGTCGCCAATTTTTAAAGTAAGAAACTGAGATAGGTAACAAATCAGTTGATCAAAATCGAAAAGCATGTCTCCTGTATTTCCATTCTGAACGGTTTCTCCATTTTTATCCAACCTGAAATTGATATCATTCATATTGGAAAATTCAGTTTTAGGGATAAATGTTCTGGATAGGGGAGCAGAATAGTCAAAGGCTTTAGCTTTTTCCCATGGTAGTCCTTTTTCTTTACATTGTTGTTGAACATCTCTGGCAGTTAGATCTAACCCTAACCCAATTTCCTCGTAATAGGAATGTGCAAACTTAGGAGTGATATTTTTTCCGAGTTTACAAATTTTTAAAACGATTTCAATTTCGTAATTAAGTTGCTTGGTAAAATTAGGATAGAAAAAAGGTGCTTTTTTAGGAAGTAAAGCAGAGTCCGGTTTCATGAAAAATACCGGCTCTTCCGGAATCTGATTGTTTAGTTCTTTAGCATGATCTGCGTAGTTCCTTCCAATGCAAATTATTTTCATGACTGTAGCTGTTCGTGTATCTTTTTAAACTTGTTTTTAGTATCAAGGGAGAAGTCGCCTTTCATGATCCAGGTATAGTACCCTGGTTCTCTTTTAAAAACTTCTGAGACCAAACGACCTTTGTTTTTACCAAAGTTAAATATTGGTTCACCATCCTTATTAAGCCCTATTCTTTTGGCAAAATCAAGGGTTTTTACTCCCATTTGAGTGAAGTCGCTTAGGTAGTTAACATCTTTTTCTAACTCCTGATATTTACCTAATTGAGCTTCCAGGACATCTATGGTAGCCATAGTGTCAGCTTCAGCGCTATGGGCATTAGAAAGATCTTTCTGGCAATAAAACTTGTATGCAGCTACCAACGTACGTTGTTCCATCTTGTGGAAAATGTTTTGTACATCAATGAATTTGCGGTTTTCCATTTCTGGATCAATACCAACTCTTAAGAATTCTTCAACCAGTACCGGAATATCAAATCGATTAGAATTGTAACCGGCTAGATCACAATCCGCAATGAATTCCTTAACCTCTTGTGCTAAATCAGCAAAAGTTGGGGCATCGATAATATCCAGATCATAAATGCCATGTATTTCTGAAACTTCCAGAGGTATTGGAATAGTAGGGTTTACTTTTTTAGAGTAGGATTCTCTATTTCCATCAGGATGTACTTTGACGATAGCTATTTCAACAATTCGATCTTGTGAAATGTTAATTCCAGTTGTTTCTAAATCAAAGAAAGCAAGAGGACGGTTGAGTTGTAAATTCATTAATTATTTTGAGATCTTGTACGACTTCTTATTGATCCCGTTGTCGGCGGCAAATTCAGAAACTACTAAATCAAATGCTTGTAGTTCGTAACCATTCGCCTCTACTTCAACAGAATATTTACCTGGTGACAATATTACGGTAAATTCTTGAGTATTCGGGTTTGGTTTGTAATTTCCTATTTCCTCATCGTTAACGTCCCAAATGGTTATGAATGCGTCTTTTAATTTTTCTGTTGAAATGGCATCTTTTACATCAAAGATGTACAATGCTGGACGAATAACTACTTCTTCGAAAGTGATTCGATAAATGTCTAAATCTCCTTCTCCTTCTTCTCTAACAGCAGAAACGTAAGCATGCTTTTCGTCGTCGGCAAAGCTGATTACCTTTTCGTCGTAAGAAGTATTAAGAGGGTACCCTAAGTTAATAGGAGCACTCCATTCGTTTGTTTCAGAATTCCATGAAGATTTGTAAAGGTCGTATCCTCCCATTCCAGGTAATCCATCAGAGCAGAAATACAAGGTTTTGCCATCTGGAGATAGGCTTGGGAAATCCTCGTTTCCAGGAGTATTTAAGGCTGTAATGTTCTGAGGTGTTGCCCAGGCTCCGGTAGGAAGTTTTCTGGTCATAAATAAATCCAGACCTCCTTTACCACCATTTCTGTTACTAGCATAGAACAAGGTATTTCCATCGCTTGAAATGGAAGTTGAAGTTTCAATTTTATCGGAGTTTACTCCTTCACTAATTTTTTTCTTCTTACCATAAACAGCTCCTTTTTTCTGAGCTTCGTAAATGTTACCAACTTCTTTAGTAGCATAATTATCAATGTATACGAAAATTTTAGATCCATCATCGTAAATCCCTACACATTGCTCATCATAAGCCGAGTTTAACGAACCTGAATTCTTTGCAGGAGAAAAGGTAATACCATCAAACCTGCATACATAAATGTCCGAAGGGTAGTACCCATCAAATTCTTTCGATCCTTTACCGTCTTCTCTTCTGGAAGTGAATACTAATACCTTTTCGTCTTTGGAAACAAAAGGATAATAGTCTGGAAACGGAGAGTTAATTCTGTTACCCATGTTAGTGAAGGTAACGTTTATAGGTCGTTGCATTAGGTCGATGGCGATTTCATAACTCATAATTAATGAGTTGATTTCGTCTTTATGCTCTCCAGGTTTTTTTTGATACTCATTAAGCATCTCAATAGCTTTATCGTACTGATTGTTATGAGTGTATGCCTGTGCTAAGAAGTAAGCAGTTTCTTTATGATGTTTTTCCAACTTCCATGCTCTTTCCAAATAGGGAACAGCAGATGATTTATCAATGTTGGTGTAGAGATAACACATCCCCAGTCTGAATAATGCGTGCTCGTTTTCTCTATCTAGCTTAAGTTGTTTTTTGTATTCAGGAATTGCCTCAAGAAAGTTTCCAATCTTGTAAAGGTCATCTGCTTTTCTTGGATCAACTCGTTGACCAATAGTTAAGTTAACACAAAATAGTAATATAGTTGCTAGTACAATTCTCACAATTCAAACCTGTTATTACAAATTAAAGCAATTAAAGTACCAAAAAAAAGAATTTGTGGCGAATTGAATCAAAAAAACCACCAAACATGGTGGTTTTAGAGAGAAATATTTTTCTTTTTAAGATCAGTTTTAGACGGAAAACATTAGTATGCTTTCATCATAATGTACTGGTACTTAGCATATTTTTTAGTGTCTTTAAAATCTCCGTTGTAAACAGGTCCCTGTACAATTGAGTTTACAGCAACCAATTTAACTTTGGAAAGATCAACACCTTTTTTCTTCAATACACTCATCATCAAATCTTTGGCTTCATTACTTCTCTTAGTAGCAAGCTTCTTATTTGATCCATGAGTTGCTGTAGGTACATTAGAAGCACTTCCTTCTACTTCCACACGTGCATATCCACGAGCTTCGATAATGGCTTCTACTCCCCTTACAAATTCATTAAAACGTTCTCTTTCAGAACCTACACCCTTCTCATTGTATCCGTAGAATTTCTGGAATGATACAGGTTGAACCTCGGTGGAAATAATCTTACAACGGATATTTCTAGTGGTTACCTTAATCACTTCACCTTTCTCGTCTAACAATTTAATGCTGAATTTATCACAAAGTGTAGGATCATTTACCTGAAGTTCAAAAACAGGATCTTTTTTAGATTTCAATTCTCTGTACTTGAATTTTCCTTCTCTGGTAATTAATTCAGTCCACTCAGGGTTTTCTTTATCCATGATTTGAGCTTTACCTCCTAATCGGTAAGGTTGGTCATCAATAAAGATTTGGTATGTCCATTGGTCCTTAAACTCTTCCAGAGATGGATCTGGAGTGGTTGTAAGAGGAATACCTCCCAAACTAATTACTTTGTCTATAACGTGGTAATCAGCTTCACACGGTACCTTAAATTCAGTCTCGTAGAAAGTCTTGTCATCTCTTGTGTATTCCACTAAGTATTCATGACATGGTTTCAAGTTAAATACGTAAGATCCCGTTCTTCTGTTAGGTCTGTATTGTAGAGGATCTCCACCTTCTGTAAGGTCCGATACCCAGATTACAATTCCCTTAGGAAGTTCCGGTTCTGTTCCTGGATCGATGTATCCTTTTAAGATGGCGATCTGTTCCTGTACAACAGTATCTAACTTAATGGTGTAAATATCAGTTTCTCCTAATCCTCCAGCGTGAGCAGAAGAATAGTATCCTCTTTTACCATCAACAGTGGTAGTGAAGAAAATATCATCATCAACCGAATTCAAAGGATACCCTATGTTTAATGGCTCTTTCCAGTTACCGTTCTCATCTAATTGAGAAAAGAAGATGTCAAATCCACCCATACTCTTTTCTCCATTAGAGCTAAAGTAAAGGGTTCTACCATCAGTATGTAAGAATGGAGAGTCCTCATCGTATGGAGTATTAATTGGTGCTCCAAGGTTAAGAGCTTTACTCCATTTTCCATTTGGTAATTTAACCACACGGTAAATATCTCTACCTCCCAATCCACCTGGTCGGTCACTTACAAAGTAAAGTGTCTTACCATCGGCAGATAAAGTAGCGTGAGTTTCCCAGTACTTAGTATTGATGTCAGTATCTGAGTTAAGTCCCATTTTTACTGGCCTCTTATAAGTAAGGTCATCTCTTTCCGATATGTAGATGTTACCATCTCCATTATCATCTTTATAAATAAACAGGAATTGTCCGTCAGGAGATACACTAATGGTAGCCTGGTTACTTCTAGGGCTACAGAACTCCAATAACTCAGGTTCTCCCCATTTACCAGTTTTCATGTCTTTGTAAGAAACGTATACGTCTTCAAAGTACTTTCCATCCTGAGGACTAAGAACACCTTTGTTCAAAGGTTGTGCTGTGTCGGTTCTCAATCTTCTCGAAGTAAAGAACAGAGCACTTTCATCAGCGGTAACTACCGGACTAAAGTCAGAGAAAACTCCATTGATAGGAGCTCCGATGTTGTTAATCTCAAAGTTCTTCTCAGAAGCTACCTCAGTTTTAGCGTTATTGGCATAAATAATCCCCAAAGAAGCTTCATCATACAACCTGTGTTTTTTACCTGCTGTTTCCTGAAAAAGTGTATAGTTTTCTATTGCCTCATCAAATTTCTTATCCAAATGCAATGCTTTACCCAAATAGTAATTGGTTTCGATTGGAGCATTTTTTTCAGCAAACGAGAAAGGGTCATACCTTTTAGATATCTTTTCTTCCGCTTTCAGTAAATAAGGTAGAGCCTTATTTCTCTCCAGGCTAATATTGAGGTAACAATAACCAGCTTTGTAGTTAACGTTAGCATTTAACGGGTCCTCCTCCGCAAGGTGAACCCAAACCTTAACTGCAAATTCGTACATTCTATCCTCCATTAAGGAGTTAGCTGTTTCGAATTTTTGTTTAAAAGTGGCATTTTTTAAATTTTCCTCAAATTTTTCTGGGTCAAACTGGGCCTGGGCATTCCCAAGCAACATGAAAGAAAAAATAAGTACGAAAAATTGATATGTTCTCATCCGCTAGTCAATTTGATCTAAATATACAAAACTATTTTTTCTGTCGACAAAATATTTAGATTTCTCTATTAATGTCGAATTGTTCTAAATAGTCTGCAACTCGCTTCACGAAACTTCCTCCTAAAGCACCATCAACAATTCTGTGATCGTATGAGTGAGAAAGGAACATCATGTGTCTAATACCAATAGTATCTCCTTGTGGTGTTTCGATAACAGCAGGTTTCTTCCTAATAGCTCCAAGTGCTAAAATAGCACTTTGAGGTTGGTTGATAATAGGTGTTCCCATTACGTTTCCAAAGGTACCTACGTTAGTTACTGTGTATGTTCCTCCCTGAATTTCGTCAGGAGCAAGATTGTTGTTTCTTGCATTATTAGCAAGGCTGTTCACTTTTTTGGCTAATCCAACCATGTTGTATTGATCAGCATTGTGAATAACCGGTACAATTAAGTTTCCTGTTGGTAAAGCAGTTGCCATTCCAAGGTTAATATCCTTCTTAATAACAACATTAGTGCCATCCAGCATAGCATTTACTTTAGGGAAGTCTTTAAGAGCCTTAATTACAGCTTCCATAAAGATTGGGGTAAACGTTAATTTTTCCCCTTCTCTCTTAAAGAATGCATCTTTATGCTTGTTTCTCCACATAACGATATTAGTTACGTCAGCCTCAACGAAAGAGGTTACGTGAGGAGAAACGTGTTTCGACATTACCATATGGTCAGCAATAAGCTTTCTCATACGATCCATCTCAACAATTTCATCGTTAGGTCCAATCGGAACCGGAGGTGCTTTATGAACTGGAGCCGCCGCTGCCGGAGCTGGTGCAGATTTTGGTGCTGCTGCCGGTGCAGGTGCCGCTTCTTTTACTGGAGCTGCAGCTGGTGCAGATGTTCTGGTTTCAAGGTATCCTAAAATGTCATTTTTAGTCACTCTACCGTCTTGTCCGGTACCACTGATTTGCTCTAATTCTGTGATTTGAATTCCTTCTTTTTGAGCGATGCTTCTCACCAATGGAGAGTAGAATTTCCCACTTGGCCCATTCTTAGGAACAGCACCGTTTCCATTAGCCATAATCGGCTCTAATAATTGCTCTGCTACTTCTTCAACAGTTTCAGCAACTTCTTCTTTTGCAGGAGCTGGTGCACTAACCACCACTTCTTCTCCTTCAGCACCAATAATGGCGAAAACTGCTCCAACCTGAACGACATCTCCTTCGTTAAACAGTTTTTGTTTCAATACTCCAGATGCCGGAGCAGGAACTTCAGAGTCTACCTTATCTGTTGCGATTTCAACAATCGGTTCATCCTCCTCAATTGTGTCACCAACTTCTTTTAACCAAGTTGTAATGGTTGCTTCAGCAACACTTTCCCCCATCTTAGGTAGTAAAATTTCAATATCTGCCATAATTTCTTTCTTCTAATATGTTGATTTATACCCTGTATAAAGCCGCAAAAATAGCCGAAAAAAATAGGATTAGCAATTAAATAATAAAGGACTTTGGTAAGATGCCCTTTTTGAGAAAAGGGTAGGTGTGTGTAATTTGTTGTAATACAGTGTTTAACGAGGGTTAGTTGCCTAGTTTTTTTAGGTTTTTTAGAATGGTTTTTACGTCTGTATTTAAGGAGTAATCTTTGGCATATATCACATTCAGTTTTTTTTGTGTTTCCAGGCTGGGATTTTTAAGGTGATCTGAAATTTTTAACACACTTTTCCTGATTGGAGGTAAAGGTTGATTATCCTCCGATTGAGCATATCCCACCCAGCTTTTTCTAGCAAAAAGAACCGAGAATATATTCTTTAACAACTGGCTTGGTTTTCCTGTGATAACCAGAAAAACAGGGTAAGTGGCCAAGAGAACAATTGACAAACAGAAATCCAGTAATCTTTTGTTTCTAAGGTTACTCTTCTTGTCAATATTGTTCACCTCCATTAAATATAAATCTCCGGATGTATGAATACTATTGCTGCCTATGAGGTATAAACTATCTGGTTGGGCAATTTTAAAATCGATGTTCTTGTCTTGAATTTCAGACATTAATTCGATAATCCTTTGTGCTGAAATATCTCTTGCACAAAAAATGACCTCACTAACCTTATTGATGTGAACCATGTCGCCAATTTGATTGAGGTGACCATCATATCCTTTGTCGTCAATCTCCTCCGGTGCCAGAATAGCAGAATAGGTGATAGGAGTTGTTTGGCTCAATAATGTTTTGATTCTGTCTGCCTCATCATGCTTACCAACAATTATAAATCGCTGGTTTTTGGTTTTGTTTAAGCTATAGTCCTTATTTCCTGAGAGGTGAGCTAGTCCTCTGGAAACCAACATGGAAATTAAACCTCCTGCGGCTCCTAAAAGAATAATGATTCTGGAAAATTGTACCGATTTTGGCAACAACCCATAAACCATTAAAATGATCCCCGTTCCGAGTAGAATTCCCTTAAGTGAATTAATGAGTTTGATAGGTTTGTCGTACGCACCAGTGAGGTAAGAAATTAATACCCAAATTAGGGAGTAGGAGGGAAGTGCATAGTTAATTACTTCAGTAGGATAGGCTCCTTTATCTCTAAAAACCTCATACCCTTTTGTGATCAGGAATAATGAAATAAGAATAAGAACAAAATCGATGAATGGGAAAGCAATTTGCTTAACAAATCGATTCAAAATAGCAATGGACGCCCTTAAGTAAATGGCAATGTTAATGAGGAAAGAAAATGTTTTAGCATTCTTCTCGGAAAAGTGTTTTTTAGCAAAAATGATCATTGCATTGTAAAACACAAATACATAATTAACAGAGCTTTTCTTGGTACTTTCTCCCTTGTAGTGAATGATGCTGGTATCCGAAAAATAATAGTTCTTGTATCCTCCCTTAATTATTCGGTAGGAAAGGTCAATGTCCTCTCCATACATGAAAAAATCTTCATCCAACAACCCAACTTTGTCGAGTGCCTCTTTTCTCATCATCATAAATGCTCCAGAAAGAACCTCTATTTCATGATTCTCATCTTTCGAAAGGTATCCTAAATGGTACTTTGCAAATTTCCTGTTTCTAGGGAAGAGAGAAGATAGACCAAATATTTTGTAAAAGGCTACATCTGGGGTCGGTAATCCCCTTTTTGATTCGGGAAGAAACTTCCCTTTACCATCGATCATCTTTACTCCCAATCCTCCGGAGTCTGGATGTTCGTCCATGAAATTGATACACTTTTTGAAAGTGTCTTCTTCTACAATGGTGTCCGGGTTTAGCAATAAAACGTATTCACCATTGGAGATTCTAATGGCTTGATTATTAGCTTTAGAAAATCCTGGATTGTCTTTGTTGGCAATTAAATGAACTTCCGGAAATTTTTCGCGAACCATATTAACTGAACCATCAATGGAGTTGTTGTCCACCACAAATGTTTCAATGTCCAGCCCATGAGACGCTTTCCGAACAGAGTTTAGACACTGCTCTAGAAAGTACTCAACATTATAATTGACTATGATTACCGAAAGTTTCAAGCGCTAATTTTAGTGCAAAGCAAAGATGCACAAAGTTTTCAAATTTTTAGTCAGGTCATAAACTTGATCCTGATTAAAATATTGTAATTAAGTAAGATTAGTTTCGAATGGAGATCGATTAAGAATGGATCGACCAAGAGTAATTTCATCAGTATATTCCAGTTCATTTCCTATTCCTATTCCTCTTGCAATTACGCTAGTTTCAACGTTACAGGAAGAAAGTTTTTTGAAAAGGTAGAAGTTGGTTGTGTCGCCTTCCATGGTAGCACTTAAAGCTAGTATCACCTCTTTTACCTCTTCCGAATTAGCTCTTTCCAGTAATGTGTCGATATTTAAATCGTCCGGTCCAATGCCATCCATAGGAGAGATGATTCCTCCTAGTACATGGTAGTACCCTTTAAATTGCATGGTAGATTCTATTGCTAAAATGTCCCTAATATCCTGTACCACACAAATGGTAGATTGATCTCTGTTTGGATTAATGCAAATTTCACAAAGATCTGCATCACTAATGTTATGACACTTTTTACAAAACTTGATTCCCTCCCTTAAATTGGTGAATGCATTGGAGAAAGCTCTTACCTCCTCTTCAGATTCGTTGAGTAAATGAAGGACTAATCGAAGAGCTGTCCTTTTACCAACTCCTGGTAAAGAACTCATCTGTTCTACAGCGTTATTAAGTAATCTAGAGTTAAAATCCACGTTGCAAAAATAGACTATTTAGAGCAAGTTTTTAACCGCCAATTAATAATCTATTCACAATTATATTAACCCAAATCTTCTGGCCTGTTTGTCCATCATTTCTAACACCAAATCAATTTCTCTTTGATGTGTTCTAAAGGAGAGTATAGCCAATCTCAAGGTAAATTGTCCATTAATAGTGGTGGAAGAGATGAATATTCTACCATCCTCATGGAGTCCTTCCAGCATTTTGTTGTTCAGTTCATTAGTTTCTTCCAGAGACAAACCTTCTTTAATGAATCGGAATGTTTGAACGGTTAATTCGTGTTCCGGTCCAACTTCAACGTAAGATCTTTTTTGTAATTCTCTATAGGCATATTTGGTGAGTAGGAATTTTTCATAAATGGAATCCTTAAACACTTTTATACCGTGTACCATCAGTGGTAGCCACATTCTCATTCCTCTGAAATTTCTGGAGAGTTCCGGAGAAACATCAGCAGGCGACCATTCCTCAGGTGCTTTGTAAGCATCCTGCATGTAGTTGGCTGTGTAATAATGAGAGTGTAGCATGGCCTCTCTCTTTTTTACCAGTACCATACCTGTTCCATAAGGTAAAAACAAACCTTTGTGAGGGTCAATAACCAATGAATCGGCTAATTCTATTCCCTTAAATTTTCCTTTAAGTTGATCCAGTAGATAGAAATATCCTCCGTATGCTCCATCTACATGAAACCAGCAGTTATTTTCTTGGGCAATATGGCCTATCCTTTCTAAATCATCTACAATCCCGGTGTCTGTTGTTCCGGCGGATGCAATGATTAGGAATGGATTCAGTCCGTTGCTTATATCCTGCAAAATTTGGTTGGATAATATTTCTGTATCTAAGTGGTGGTTTTCTTTTAGTGGAATGCTTCTGTAAATGCATTCGTTGAGTCCGGCAATTCGAATAGCTTTATTTAGGCTATGGTGCATTTGGGAAGAACCGTAAATCACTGTCTTTTCATAATCTTTACCTTTAATTTGATGATCATCCCTTGCCGATACGATGGCGATAAGATTACCAATGCTTCCTCCTGTAGTAAGATTTCCTCCATATTCACCTGTAAATCCAAATATTTTGGCGGTCCAGTCGATGAGGTGATTTTCCATTCGGATAGCACCAGGATTACCAAAAAATACCCCGGAATACTTATTAGTAATTGCAGCGATTAAATCTCCATATCCTGAAAGAGGAACACCTCCTCCAGGGATGTACCCTAAATGTCCACCTGAAGCAGGTTGTAGCCCTGTGCTGTTAACAGCTCTTTCATAAAGAGCAAGCATTTCTTCCATGGAATACCCATCTTCTGTTATAGGGTAATCATAAATTTCCTTACTGGGAGCAGTGTTAGTCATCCAGGAGGTTTTGTCCTCCAGGGTATCTAAAAAGTTGAATAGGTATTCTCTAATTTGCTGATCGTATTCTGATCTTTTTTCAGTGCTGAGATCCAGTTGTTTAGACGATTCTTCTAGTTGTTTCAATTCTTCCTCAAGTGTCATAAGGATACTAATAGTTTTACGTGGAAATCTAATCTACATCGGTTCGATACAAACATAACAATTCATTTTCTTTGTTCTATGTCGAAATCATTGATCATATCCATTATTGTAGCATATTTTGCTGTTTTAGTACTAATTGCTTGGTATACCAGTAGAAAGGCTGATAATCAATCTTTTTTCCTGGGTGATAAAAAATCTCCCTGGTACATTGTAGCATTTGGAATGATCGGAGCTTCCCTTTCCGGAATCACCTTTATTTCTGTTCCCGGTGCTGTAATGGGAGGTAGCTTTAGCTATATGCAGATGGTATTTGGTTACCTATTCGGGTATTTTGTTATTGCCTATGTGTTGATGCCCATCTATTATAAAATGAACCTAACTTCCATTTATGGTTATTTGGAAAAACGATTTGGTTTTTGGAGTTATAAAACCGGTGCCATGTTCTTTCTAATTTCAAGAATTTTAGGTGCTTCGATTCGGTTGTTGTTGGTGGCGAGTGTTCTTCAGAAAATCCTTTTCGAAGATTGGGGAATTCCTTTCTGGGTAACCGTGGTTATTTCAATTCTACTTATTTGGATATATACCAGCAGAGGGGGGATTAAAACCATTATTTGGACCGATACTTTACAAACCGCATTTATGTTATTTGCCGTAATATTTGCGGTTTATCTAATTAGCGATGCATTAAACCTTGGAGAAAGGGGAGGAATTGTTGAAGCTGTTTCTAATAGTAAGTATTCCAAAATGTTTTTCTTCGAGGACTGGACGGCTGGTAATTATTTCTGGAAACATTTCTTAGGAGGAATGTTCATTACAATAGGTATGACTGGTTTGGATCAGGACATGATGCAGAAAAACTTAAGTTGTAAAAACATCAAAGAAGCGCAGAAGAATATGGTGTCTTTTTCTCTTGTGCTGGTGGTGGTTAATCTAATATTTCTGGCATTGGGAGCATTGTTGTTTATGTATAATGCAGAAACACAAGTTGGAGATGGAGTAATTGCCGATGGAAGAACAGATTTATTGTTTTCTGAGATTGCGCTGAATGGTGGAATTGGGACAGCGGTTGGAGTATTCTTTTTGCTAGGGCTAATTGCTGCCGCATACAGTAGTGCAGATTCTGCGTTAACATCTCTTACAACTTCTTTTTCGGTTGATTTTTTAAACCTGGAAAAGAAAGAGACAGGAGAACAGGAAAAATTAAGAAAGCAGGTGCATATTGGCATGTCTGTAGTACTTGCTCTTACCGTGATCATTCTTCGTTATACTTCAGAGGATTCTGCAATTTGGTTGTTGATCAAATTGGCAGGGTTTACCTATGGTCCGCTAATAGGGTTATTTTTCTTTGGAATCTTGACAGATAGATACTTACTGGATAAGTATGTGTTACCGGTGTGTGTAGCAGTACCTGTAATGATGGGAATATTATGGTACTTTTCTACTGGATCTCCGGGAGTAGAAGAAGGGGAGTTAGGAATCTTTGGTAAATACCGATTTGGGGCAGAATTAATTATTTACAATGCCATAATATCCTTTATAGCACTCTTTGCGATTAGTATTTCATACAATCCTAATGAAGAAATTCGAGAAGATGTTGTGGACGATAGTATTATGACCTCTGAAGGATAGCCTTATTAATTTTCTTAATTAAGCTTGGACCTTCGTATATAAACCCTGTGTATACCTGAACCAAATCTGCTCCTGCTTCAATTTTTTCAATGGCATCTTCTGCCGAGTGAATACCTCCAACTCCAATAATAGGGAAAGCCTTATTGGATTTTTCTGCAAGGTATCGAATTATCTCTGTTGATCTTTGTCTTACTGGCTTACCACTTAGCCCTCCATTTCCAATTTGCTTAACTACCTCTTCTGGAGTTTTTAATCCATCACGACTGGTTTCAGTATTGGTTGCCACAACACCATCAATACCTGTATTGGCTACTAATTCAATGATCTCGTCCAGTGCATTGTGGTCTAGGTTAGGAGCAATTTTAAGGAGGATTGGTTTAGGTTTGGATTTGGTATTGTTGATCTGCTTTAACTCTCCCAGTAACTCTGTAAGAAAATCTGTATCCTGTAGTTTGGTAAGGTTCTTTACATTGGGGCAACTAACATTTACAACAAAGTAATCTACTACATCATGGAGAGCTTCAAAATTGTATACGTAATCTGCAATCGCATCATCGTTTGAGGTAGCAGTGTTTTTTCCAATGTTACCACCAATGATGAGTTTTGTTTTTCTGTTTTTCAAGTTCTTTACAATGGCATCCGCACCATGATTGTTGAATCCCATCCTGTTGATTAATGCTTCATCAGCTTTAAGTCTGAATAACCTTGGCGTTGGGTTCCCATCTTGAGGCTTTGGAGTTACTGTACCAATCTCTAAAAATCCAAATCCGTAATTTTCTAATTGATTGTAGAGAACGGCGTTCTTGTCAAATCCTGCAGCAATTCCAACCGGATTTTTAAACTTCAACCCGAATAATTCACGCTCCAATTTAGGATCGTTTTTACAATACATTGCCCGGTTAATACCTCCAACACCAGGAATGGAGTTGATGATACGAATTAGCTTAAATGTAAAATGATGAATTTTTTCGGGGTCAAAAAGAAAGAAAATCGGACGGATGAGTGCCTTATACATTGATAGTAATTGATTTGGCGCAAAGATAGTATTTATCCAAATTCAGGGGATGTTATTTATTAACAAATCCCCTGAAATTTGAAGTGCTATTTAAGCAGAATGGTTTTCCAGTGCCTGAACTAGTTCTGCAATTTTTGCATCTAGCTCAGCATTAGTAACACCTTTACCATCTGTGTAATTGTCGTAAAAGTTTCCAAAAGTTAGTGTCCCAACAAGACTGGCACCCATTCTAGGAAATTTGGCTTCTGCGATTTCCATCATGGTTTGCCCTCCTCTTCCTCCTGGCGAAGCGGTCATTAATAACATCGGCTTATCTCTCCAAACCTTTCCTTCAATTCTAGAGGTCCAATCCAATATGTTTTTAAAGGCAACAGAGTAGGATCCATTGTGCTCAGGTAAAGAAATAATGAAACCATCACATTTTTGGAATAACTCATCTAGTTCTTTTGCCATAGCAGGAAACCCAACTGTGTTTTCTCTGTCAATGCTATATATAGGCATTTCATACTCGTTAATGTCTACAACTGTATAAGTAGAATTAGCAAGTTTTTTTGCAGCTGCTTTTGCCAGCTTCTTGTTGATGGAGTGAATGCTATTGCTCCCTCCAATTACAACAAAATTTTTGCTCATAATTTATTATTTAAGTGTGTGAGTTAAAATAGTTGTTCAAACATATTAATTAATTCAATACACTTAATCACACTAATGTCTGATAACCTCGTGTTAACCTAACTATTGTTTAACTAATTCGTCCAGAATGTAATGAACTCCTTCTGTGTCCCAATCGTGTCCACCCACCAATTGATAGACAATTTCTTTGTCTTTATTTAGGATAAAAGTGGTAGGATAGGACCCTGTACTAAATTCGTAGGGCATGAACCCATGACCGGAATAAAAGGTGGTGTTATAGCCTTTATCTTCTTTAAACTTTTTGAGCTTGTCTTCAGTTTCGTCAGGGCTGATTAATACAAACTCCACTTTACCTTTGTATTTTTCTTGCAGATCAATAATAGAAGGGAGTTCTGCACGACAAGGGGGACACCATGTGGCCCATATATTTACAAAAATTGGTTTGTCAATTTGTTGAAATGAAATTTCTTCTCCCTCGGTGGAGTGCATAAACCATTGCGATTTTACATGTTCTCCTTCTTCTAAGTTCATAGATGTTTCGATTGGTGGAGATGAAAGCAATAATCCTTGAGCCCAACTTCTAAAGGACTCTCCCCATGGAGTGTAAAACAAGAACAATGCGAATAAGCCAAAAATACCCCAGTAGATGATGTTAGATTTGGCTTTTTGTGAAATTTTCATACAACAAAATTAGTGTATTTGAATAGAGTGGTAAGTAACAGAGGTGACATTGATAAATTAATTGTTAACATAAGGCGTCCATTGTTGGTTCTTTTATGTCCTTGGAAGGTGTGTATAAGTTGAATAATTATACATTTGTGAACTCAAAACCAAGCAATGATTAAAGGTAAAAAGGTAGTGGTGGTAATGCCGGCGTATAATGCGGCAGAAACATTAGAAAAGACATACAATGAAATTCCATTTGATATCGTTGATGAAGTGATTCTGGTGGACGACCATGGAACTGATAATACCTCAGAGTTGGCTAAAGAAATAGGAGTGAATCATGTTATTAGACATGAGGTAAATAAGGGGTACGGTGGAAACCAAAAATCTTGTTACAATAAAGCTTTAGAAATAGGAGCCGATATTGTAGTGATGCTGCACCCCGATTATCAGTACACACCTCAGTTGATTCACAGCATGTCTTACTTAATTGCTAATGACGTGTATCCGGTTGTGTTGGGATCTAGAATTTTAGGAAAAGGAGCTTTGAAGGGAGGAATGCCTAAATACAAATACCTTGCGAACAGAATGCTTACCTTGAGTCAGAACATATTAGTAGGACAAAAACTAAGTGAGTACCATACTGGTTTTAGAGCTTTTTCTAAAGAGGTATTGGAAGCTATTCGATACAATGAAAACTCCGATGATTTTGTGTTTGACAATCAAATGCTTTCTCAGATCATTTATAACGATTTTGAAATTGCTGAAATTACTTGTCCAACTAAATATTTCGAAGAAGCATCTTCCATTAATTTTAGCAGAAGTGTTACTTATGGTTTTGGTGTTTTAGGAACTTCGTTTAAGCACTTTTTTACTCGTATTGGCTTGATGAAGTGGAAACTATTAAGAAAAAAATAATTTGTGCTCAAACGCTTAGTTAACAACATAAAAGAACATCCCGTTTTCTTTGGGCTTTATTTTGTTTTCCTGGCAGTAATGGCCTATTTCGTTTTCAGTTACCACAAAGTGGATAGTACCATATTGGTCAATCAAAACTGGACTCCTTTTCAAGATGTTTTCTTTAAGTACGCCACCTATTTTGGTGATGGCTGGTTTGCAATTGTGGTTGTGCTGGGGTTATGCTTTTGGAAGTTTAAATATGCAGTTATAGCAGCCTTTAGTTTTGTAGGGTCAGCGGGTATAACACAGTTTTTTAAGCGAGTGGTTTACGATGATGTGCAACGTCCGTTTATGGAGTTGTGGGAAGAGTTCTATTATGGTGAATTGCACTTGGTGCTTCCATTGGATGAAATGAAAAAGGCCAATTCTTTTCCAAGTGGTCATACGACTTCAGCTTTCAGTATTTTTTGTATTCTAGCTTTAATGATTAGAAAAAAATGGTGGGGAGGAGTGTGTTTGATTTTAGCAGCGGTTATTGGGTATTCCAGAATTTATCTTTCTCAACACTTTTTTGAGGATGTATTTGTAGGTTCAATGATAGGAACTATGGGGAGTTTGGTGGTGTATTCTGTATTTCAGGAAACTAAATTTGGAAACTGGGGTGAGAAATCTTTACTGAATAAATCATGAAGCAATTTTTGGAAAGACCATACGGGTACCAACTACTATTGCTTTTTCTGGGGGTAGTATTTTTTATCCCTTTTTTAGGTAGTGTTCATTTGTTCGATTGGGACGAGATTAACTTTGCGGAATCTTCAAGAGAAATGTTAGTTACCGGTAACTATTTTCAAGTACAGGTAAACTACGAGCCATTTATGGAGAAACCTCCATTCTTTTTTTGGTTGCAAGCACTTTCTATGAGTGTTTTTGGGGTAAATGAGTTCGCAGCCAGATTTCCAAATGCTATTATTGGGATCATTGCACTATTGGTTTTATTCGGAATTGGAAAACGACTTCACAATAAGAAATTTGGAATGATTTGGGCCTTAGTTTATTTGGCTTCATTTCTTCCACACCTGTACTATAAATCAGGAATTATTGACCCTGGGTTTAACTTGTTCATTTTCACTTCCATTTACTTTTTGGTGAGGTTGATCAATGGAACTAACGAACGTCAAAAAAATAAATTCTCAATTCTTTCTGGACTGTTTATAGGTTTGGCAATCGTTACCAAGGGGCCAGTAGGGTTACTCTTGTTAATGTTGACTTTTGCTGTTTATTGGGGGGTGAGTCGTTTTAGAAGAGTAGCCTCGCTGAAACACGTTGGGTTGTTTATTCTTACCATACTCATTACCACTTCGATGTGGTATGGATACGAAATTGCTCAAAATGGCCCCTGGTTCCTGATAGAGTTTATCAAGTATCAAATAGAATTGTTTTCCCAGCCGGTAGCAGGCCACGAACAGCCGTTTTATTATCATTTTGTGGTTGTTCTAATTGGTTGTTTTCCATTATCTATATTCGCTTTGCCCTGGTTTGGAAAAAGAGGGGGAGAAGATGCTTTTGAGTTTCAGAAATGGATGACCATTTTATTTTGGGTGGTAATGATATTATTTACCATAGTTAGTACTAAAATCGTTCACTATTCTTCTATGGCCTATTTGCCATTGAGCTATTTAGCTGCCAAGTTTTTATTTTCCATTCACTTAAAGGAGATAAATGTGAAAAAATGGATACTAATTGTGGTAGGCTTCTTTGGGTTTATTTTTTCTGCTTTACTTACCCTAACTCCATTGGTTTTTATGAACAAAGACTCATGGTTGTTACCTAATATCGACGACCCATTTGCGCAATATCAGTTAGATGTAGAGTTTAGCTTTATGGGGTGGGAGTTTTTAATTGGAATAGCATATTTCGTTGCCATTGTTTTTTCATTGATCGTGCTATCGAAGCAGAATGTGCTAAAATCAATGTTGATTTTTGCATTAAGTACAGGAGTGTGTTTGTCTCTATTTTTGAAAACAGTGGTTCCACAAGTAGAAAAAGTTTCTCAACTACCGCAAATAGAGTTTTTGGAAGAGCATGCAGAAGAAGATGCCTACATCACCTGTGTTGCTATGAAGAGTTATGCTCATTTCTTTTATGGAAAGGTAATGCCTCTGGAAGAGTCAGATGGTTTGTATCAATACAAACAAGAGCTATTAAAAGATTTTGGAGTTGATTCATTCAATGATTTACCTCAAAAAGAAAAGGCTTCATTTAATACTCAGGTGGAAAAATGGCATTACGAAGGGCCAATTGATAAACCGACTTATCTTATTCTGAGAGCTCATCAAGATGGAATGAGCAATTATCCTGAGTGTCAGTTTTTGTATCGAAAGGGAGGATATACCTTTTATAAAAGGATGCCTAAGTAAGTGTTATTGATCTTGGAGAAGAATAAACTGTAACAGTTTTCGTTTGAAGTATTATTACGGAAAACTGAAACATGAAATACCCCGCCTTGTTTTTATTTTGCTTGTTGTTCCAAGTCGGAATTGGTCAGGAATCGGATACCATATCCATAGAGAAAGATAGTGTTGTAGAGTCCAGATGGAAGATAGGTCTCCATAGGTATTACCACTATAGTTGGATGGATATACCTGCCTCTAATTCATCTCAGCAGTGGCAACATTTCGGAGTTGATGTTGGTAAAATTGATGATTTACCAGAAAGATCTAATGCTTACTCCTTTCAGTTGTATTTTAACCTATTTAAGAGGTTAGAATTAATTAGTGGAGTTGGGGTTCATAAGTATAAGTCAACTTTATTAGGTGCTCCATTAGATTCTATTGCAACCGGTGTTACCTCTCCCAGGTATTACAACCGATTTAGTAGACTGGAGGTTGAGGTTCCAATTATCCTTCAATACAACTTTATTTCTTCCGAAAGGTGGGAAGCATTTGTGTTGGCGGGCATAGGAACTTATTTGTTTAATTTGAATGATAACTTTTTTGGAAGAGGTGTTACCATTCCTGATAGAAGAGTAATGCATGAATCCAATAAACTATTTGGAATTTCTTCTGTTGGAATCAATTATAAAACTAAAAAGCGATTGCAATTTAGGGTAGAAGGGTATTATAAAAAGCCAATCTACCTTTACGAAAAAGAGATTGGCTTTAAAACTCTTGGAGTAAATGTAGGTGTGCTTTATCGCTAAGCAACAGCAATAAAACTAATTTCTACGTTTACATTTTTTGGTAAGCAAGCTACTTCAACCGTTTCTCTTGCCGGAGGATTTTCACTAAAGTATCTACCGTAAATTTCGTTTACTTCACCAAAGCTTCCCATGTCGCTTAAGAAAATAGAACATTTAACAATGTTGGAGAAATCCATTCCGGCTTCTGTAAGTACAGCTTCGATATTTTTCATTACCTGAACAGTTTCCTCCTCTAGCGATGAAAGTACCAATTCACCATTTGCAGGGTTAATAGCAATTTGACCACTTGCAAATAAGGTGTTTCCTGCCATTACAGCCTGGCTATATGGTCCAATCGGGGCAGGAGCATTGTCTGATTGTATAATTTTCTTCATAGTCTATAAATTATCTTACACCGCTATCATACCATGTTCTTCTTCGTTGAAGCTTGAGGTCTTGTAGCAGTGATGATTTTACGTTAATTTGAATGTTGTAGCTCTTCATATAACCAAATGGAATCCAATTGAATTGCATCTGCCAGCAATGAAGGTCTCTGTTAATACCAACAGAAGTATAGCTAAATTCTTTTCTGGTAAAGTCGTAGTTAGTAGTAAAGTCAACTTTCCACTTTGGGGTAATGTTAAAATCTCCTGTAAAATTGATTGTCTGTATCAAGTTAACAGTATCCTGAGAGGAGGAAATAATTCTATTTCGATCAATTTTGTAGTTAACGTTTACGCTCCATGGATTAGAGAAATCCATATATGCATCGGGGTTATTATTGATTTGATCCAACTCGTTTTGAGTTCCTTTGTCGCTATTATACTCTTTCTTTTTGTTCCCTTTTGCACTAAAGAAAAATCCAATGGCCAAATTCACATTTTCAAGAGTTCCCAGCCTTCCATCAATTTGTTGTTGCAATATATTTTGTTGGGTTCCTTCACTGCTAAAAGAATATGGGTTTAATCTTCCTCCAAACCTTAAGTTGATGTTTTTATAAAGAGTAGTTCTACCATTCATTACAATATCATCCAGTTGAAGTGAGTCTCTTTGGAAATCGTAACCAGAACTAAAAGTGATGTTCTCTATAATTTTGGTTTTAATATAAGGTTTGTCACCTGTAGTGTCGTTGAGGTTGTTTTGCCTCATCTCAATAGAGTTAATTAAATTAAAACCAAGTCGGTTCGAAGAACCAGAAGGTGGAATACCATAAATATTGTATTGATAAGGAGAGTAACTTACATCATATGGAGTTGCACCGGAATCAACAGTGTAGGTATTGGTGTAATCTTTATCTGGTCTATAAGTAAAGCTAATGTTTGGAGTAATGGTATGTCTGAATTTGGTTTCCCTTTCTCCTTGTAAAAAGCTTGCAGGTTCATAAAAACCGTAAACCTTTGTGGTCATACTCATACTTAAACTGGACCAAAAAGGAGTGTATAAATCATACTCTTTTAGTGTGTTCACCGAACTATCCGAATTATCCCAGTTTTGTAGTGTATTATCAAGATACAGCAGGAAATTACCTTGGTAGGATGGAGTGAAAGTGATTGGAATTTTCTTCCCCCTCCAGGAAGTGTTGATGTTAAAAGTATGACGCATTCCGTGTTCCATACTATTAAATACATTTTCTAAATTATTGATGCTTAATGTGGAATCCGCCACTAAAGCTTCATTTTTCATAGTGGTATTGTAGTTTACACCTATCTTATCCAGTACATTTTTTCTGAAACTGCTTCTTACAGCGTTTCCTGATTTGATCAACTTAGTTGGGTAAAAACGATTAATATTGAAAGTAACCTCAGGAACGGTAAAAGAAACATTGTTGGTATTAGTGTTTTGGCTGTGTCTTAGATTTACATTTAAGTTGCTTGGTAGTTTTCCTTTTAGCATATTCAAACGCTTGCTCCAGGCAATACTCGAGTTAAAGTTGTTGGTAAGGTACTGATTGGTGTTTACCACTGTGAAGTCGTTGGCATGATAACCTTGCGAACCAGCATTTATAGTTGCTCTAAAAGTGCTTCCTGGTCTGGCCTTTGGATCTTGTGTATGTGTCCAGTTAATTTTGAATTCATTACGAACACTTAAAGTTTCTAAGTCTTTATCACCTTGTCTGATTTGGTTAAAACTCAACATCAAGTTACCGTTGTGCTTATACCTGGATTTATAGGTCGAAATAGTCTTTAGCCCCCAACTTCCTTTTGAGTAAATATTACCCAGAAACCTCATAGCTAACTTATCGTTTTTGAATTTGTGGTAATATCCACCTTCACTAAGAAAATAACCAAGAGTTGGGGAGTTCCCATAAGAAGGAATAATAAGTCCGTTAGCTCCTCTTGTTTTATTGGGGAAGTAACCAAACGGAAGACCTAAAGGAGTTGGAATATCCGCTATAAATAGATTAACAGGACCAGAAATAATTTTATCATTTGGTTTAATGATGGCTTTTCTAAGCTTAAAATAATAATGAGGATGATCCAGATCGCAGGTGGTGTATAGTGCAGTGTCAATATGAATGTCTCCAGAGTTTTGTCGCTTTACCTTGCTAGCTTGAATATACCCTTCTCCTTCCTGCATTTTTACCTTATAGGTAATCCCTCTTTTCGATTCAAAATTGAACTTTAAACTATCAGCAGTAGTTTCCTGTTCTTCGTTTTTCAATAGGGGAACTTCAATCTTTTCTCCCAACGAGTCCAAACACAGTTTTGCAAACACTTCTTTGGTTTCAAAATCAAATTCGATGAAGCAGGCATCCAGCACAATTTCGCCATATTCTATGTGTGCTCCACTATAAAGGCGCGCTTTTTGATTAGCCATGTCCATAACAATGGAATCTTCGGCGTTATACATCAACGGATGTTCAAGATCACTTTGAGGTATAGAATCGTTGGTTTGAGAGATAATATTAACGTGGTTCATTATTAACAATAGGACGATAATAATTAACCGGTGGCCAGTCTTCAGACATGCAAGACTGAAACTACCTTTGGTAAATTGACGTTTTATTGTTTTTGGTAAACCCAAATCAAATGATAATTAAATGTTGACCTTAATTTCAAATATCTATGCGAAGAAACGTAATTTTTTACTGTTTCTTGCCTGCGGTGCCTTACTGTTTTCAAATTCTGCGGTTAGTCAGAGTAGTTTGGGGGTAAAAACCGTGGTTATCGATGCTGGGCATGGTGGTAAAGATCCTGGTGCAGTTGGTCCTAGTAAAATTAGAGAAAAGGATGTAGTTCTGAATGTTACCCTGTTGTTAGGGGATATGATTAAGAAAAACTATCCGGATGTTAACGTCATCTACACCAGATCTACTGATGTATTTATAGGGCTGAATGAAAGAGCGAAAATTGCGAACAGAAATAAGGCAGATTTGTTTATTTCAATTCATGCAAACGCTGCAGGAAATATAAATGCACATGGATTTGAATCATGGGTGTTGGGGTTGCATAAATCGGCAGCGGCGTTGGAAGTGGCGAAGTTCGAAAACTCATCCATTTTAATGGAAGAGGGGCACGAGCAAAAATACGAGAGCTTCGATCCTAATGACCCTGATGCTTATATCGCATTATCTATGAGACAAAATGCTTTCTTAGAGCAAAGCTTAGCATTAGCAGATTTGTTTCAGAAAAATGCCGTTGGAGATTTAAAAAGGAAGAACAGAGGGGTAAGACAAGCAGGGTTTTTGGTGCTGTATAAGACTACAATGCCTTCTGTATTGGTGGAGTTGGGGTTTTTATCCAATAAACCGGAAGAACAATTTTTGGCTAGTGAAAGTGGACAGGAAAAGCTGGCTAAGGAAATGTATGATGCATTTTCTCAGTACAAAAAACAAATAGAAAAGGTAGATGAATCTATTGGTGATGGAGGGAGCTCTTCAACCCATTCTAGCGAAGTGAAAGAGCAACCTAAAGAAGAGCAGCCAAAGGAAATAAAAGAGGTGAAAGAGGAAGAGAAACCTAACGAAAAGGGGATTGTTTTTAAAGTTCAGATAGCCTCTTCATCTGTTAAAATGGAAACGATTCCAGCTAATTTTAAGGGTTTAAAAGATGTAGATTCTTATCTTAGCGGCAGTGTTTATAAATACACTGTAGGGAAATACTCTAACTTGAAGCAGGCAAAAGAGAGGCAGGATAAAGTGAGAGAAGAAGGATACGAAACAGCTTTCGTAATTGCGTTCGAAAATGGAGAACGGATAGGAGTGCAGGAAGCTATTAATAAATTGAACCATTAGTCCTCTAGAGGACAACCATAAAATATGAAAATTAGAAAAGAGTTTATTGTTGGTATTGTTGCATCAGTCGGAATAGTTGGGCTTATACTTGGTTTTTTCTATCTGAAAGGGCAGGAGCTTTGGAAGGAGACGGATAGCTATTATGCTGTGTTTCCGAGGTCAGAAGGTCTTTCTACCGGAAGTAACGTATTGCTAAATGGAGTTCAGATTGGAGTAGTTACAGAGGTTAAACTTTACCCAGGAAAGCCAGATGATATTTTGGTTTCATTTGACATGACTGAACTAGACTTGAAAATTCCAATGAATTCAACGGCAACCTTGTCGTCCGATCTATTAAGTGGGGCATACATTAACATGTCTTTTTACGATACTACTTCTTATCATAAGAATGGAGATACATTAAGGTGTGAAATTCAGGAGGATTTGAATACACTGGTAGATAAACGTTTGGGAACGCTAGAAACTAAAGTAAAAGAACTGTTAGGAACAGCAGATACTGCCATTAATGTAATTTCTACCTTGTTTAGTAGAAATACAGATAACATGGACGAAAGTTTTGAAGGAATTAGACGTGCAATTCTAAACTTTGAAAAGGTTTCAGTTAATCTGGATTCCATGATTGCAAGCTTCTCTGGTAGTAGACATAAAATTATGGCTATGCTGGATAATATGGCTTCTATTACTAATAACCTGAAGGAAAGTAATTCTGAAATTACCAAGACTATTCAGAATGTTTCTTCTATTACTTCTTCAATCGATAGTTTAGATTTGTCAGGAACTATTGGAAAGGCTCAAACAGCATTAGATCAAGTGTCGATTATTTTGGATGAGGTACAGAACGGAGACGGAACACTAACCATGCTAATGCAAGATTCTGCTTTGTATGATAATATGAACCTGATGGTGGAGGAAGCACAGCGACTGGTGGAGAATATTCAGGAGCATCCTAACAGATATCTTCAGTTTGCCGTATTTGGAAGTAAAGACAAAGGACTTAATATGAGTTCGAAAGACGAGAAGATACTGAAGAAGTGGGTGAAAGATACCCTGAGAGACAGGATGGATAAGTAATCGAAATTTTGATGATAAAAGGACTATATAAAGGGCAATGTTTGTTACATTTGCCCTTTATATTTTTATAACTATAACTATATGATTTCAAGTATTGTTTTTATCGTGCTGTTGATTGCAGGAACTGGATATTTTGCAATGAATGTTAAGCGAATTAGCAACAACATTAAACTCGGTAAAGATCTGGACAGAACAGATAATAAATCAGAGCGTTGGAAAACCATGATTCGAGTAGCACTTGGGCAGGGTAAAATGACTAGAAAACCAATTGCCGGGTTTCTTCACATTTTGGTTTACGTTGGGTTTGTGATTATCAATATTGAGGTTCTGGAAATAGTTATAGATGGAATTACCAATAATCATAGAATTTTTGCTGATGCAGGAGGTGGACTTTATGATGCATTAATTGCAGCTTTTGAAGTGTTAGCTTTATTGGTTTGGCTTTCTTGTATCATCTTCTTTATCAGAAGAAATGTATTAAAAACGAAACGTTTCCATAAACCGGAAATGAAAGGATGGGCGTTTCAGGATGCTAACATTATTTTGATTACAGAGGTATTGTTAATGTCGGCATTCTTAATCATGAATGCTTCAGACTCTATCTTACAGTCAAGGCATATTTATCACGAAGGAGGTGCATTCCCAATCAGTTCTATGTTAGTGCCTATGCTAGATGGTATGTCTACAGATGGACTAATTCTGTTAGAAAGAGCAATGTGGTGGTTTCACATTGTAGGAATCTTTGCCTTCCTTAATTATTTACCATATTCTAAGCACTTCCATATTCTACTGGCTTTCCCAAATACTTTCTATTCAAACTTGAAGAAGAAAGGGCAGTTTACCAACATGGAGTCGGTGAAGAAAGAAGTGGAAATGATGTTCGATCCAAATGCAGATCCTTATGCTGCTCCACCGGAGCCACAAGGAGAGCCGGAAAGATTTGGAGCGAAAGATGTTACCGACCTTACCTGGAAACAATTGATGGATGGATACACTTGTACTGAGTGTGGTAGATGTTCTGATGCATGTCCAGCCAACCAAACTGGTAAAAAGCTTTCTCCTCGTAAGATTATGATGGATGTAAGAGACCGATTAGAAGAGGTTTCTGCCAACATTAAGAAGAACGGAGAAGGAGCAGATGATGGAAAGTCTTTACTAGGTGATTATATTACAGAAGAAGAAGTTTGGGCATGTACAAGTTGTAACGCTTGTGTTATGGAGTGTCCTGTAAATAATGACCCTCTAAGTGTGATTGTTGATTTAAGAAGATATTTAGTAATGGAAGAATCGAAAGTGCCTTCCGAATTGGCAACCATGCTAACCAATATTGAAAATAATGGTGCTCCATGGCAGTTCTCTCCTATGGATAGACTGAAATGGGCAGAAGAAGATTAATAATTAGATTACCCATTATTGTTTAAAGAAATTCTGAAAAGATGAGTGAAAAAATAAAAGTACCTACAGTAGCTGAAATGGTAGCAGCGGGAGAAGTTCCTGAAATATTATTTTGGGTAGGATGCGCTGGAAGTTTTGACGATAGAGCAAAGAAAATAACCAAAGCTGTGGTAAAGATTTTACATGAATGCAATGTGAAATTTGCTGTTTTGGGAACAGAAGAATCTTGTACAGGGGACCCGGCTAAAAGAGCGGGGAATGAGTTTGCCTTTATGATGTCTGCTATGCAGAATATTCAGGTACTAAATGGTTATGAGATTAAGAAGATAGTAACTGCTTGTCCTCATTGTTTTAATACCTTGAAGAATGAGTACCCTGAATTGGGAGGTAAGTATGAGGTAATTCATCACACTCAGTTAATCAATGGGTTAATCAGAGAAGGAAAGTTATCTGTTAAAGGGGGAGCTTTTAAGGGGAAAAAGATCACCTTCCACGATCCTTGTTATTTAGGGCGCGCGAATGATGTTTATGAAGCACCAAGGGATGTTCTTGCTAAACTGGATGCTGAGTTGGTGGAGATGAAAAGATCTAAATCCAACGGTCTTTGTTGTGGTGCCGGAGGGGCGCAAATGTTTAAAGAGGCAGAGAAGGGAGATAAAGAGGTAAACGTAGAAAGAACTGAAGATGTTTTAGCGTGTAAAGCTAATGTTGTTGCTACAGGATGTCCATTCTGTAATACCATGATGACGGATGGAGTAAAGCACTTTAATAAAGAAGAAGAAATTGAAGTACTGGACATCGCCGAAATGATTGCTAACGCTTCTGATTTATAATTGAAGTCATGAAAGTAGAATTAACGGAACAACCAAATGATGCTAAGGTTTGGGTATATCAGGCTAGTAGAGAGTTTAATTCTTCAGACCTGGAACAAATCAAGGAAGTAGGAGATTTCTTTTTGAATCAATGGGAGAGCCATAAT
The DNA here is from genome assembly GCA_965230225.1 of Parvicellaceae bacterium. Lineage (GTDB taxonomy): Bacteria > Bacteroidota > Bacteroidia > Flavobacteriales_D > Parvicellaceae > CALSMU01. The sequence continues at coordinate 718,676 of CBDDKM010000010.1, read as the reverse complement.
ATTCCTGTTAAAGGATCATTGGATGTGGTCTATAATAGATTTTTGGTGTTTTCGGCGTATAGCGGAGAAGAGAGTATGTGTGGAAGAGCACAAAGTGCTCAGATGAAAATGGCCAAGGAATTCGAGGAGATTTTAAATCTTACTTTGGCAGATAGAATGCAAGTGGCGTATAAAGTTGGTGAGGAAATTAAAACGGTGCATTTCAACGAGTTTCCCAAACTTGTGGAATCTGGAGAAATAAATGAAAATACAATTGTGTTTAACAACCTTGTGGACGTTAAGGAAAAATACTTATCGGAATGGGAAATCCCTGTAAAGGATAGTTGGCACAGTAGGTTTATCTAGGGATATATTTTAGGAATAGTACTAAATCCATTTGTAATTACAAATGGATTTTTTTTTACTCTTTCAATAAATCTTCCAAAGAGAGAGGTCTACGTTCAATTAACCACCTAAAGTTTTGTAAGCGCTGGTCTTCTATAGGAACATTAACCAGGGCTTTCATATAGGCAGAAGGGGTATTTAAAAAAGTGATCTTGTCTATCTCGTTATTCTTTAGTAGAATGGTAATGTCCGAACAGATAGATCGATTGAAATCAGTTACCGGCTTGTTTTCTTTTCCAAGTAAATAAATGGTTTCTCCATTTCCCTTAACATCTACCTTGGTTAACTTGTTGTCGGTAAAATACCCGGTAATGTCCTTGCCTTTTATTTGATTGTACCCACTGGAGTCCACTTCAGATACAATCATCGAGTTATTGGTAATTAACAACTCATCTATGTCTCCATCCTTCGTTTTTAATTCGATTAAATCACCGGTCAATTGATTCTCTTCCGACCAAATTACAGGGTCATGATACAATCTCATAATAGAATCCTTTTCACTATAGCTAATAGAGTCGCAGCTTGCTTGTAAATCACTTTTGAATAGAAGTACTCCATAATAACCTCTAAACGATTGTTGCTGTATGGAATCATTTAGAATAATTAATGTATCTGCATGCATGTAAAGGGTGTCATCTTCGTAAATTTGGGTAAGTAGGGTATGTCCGGTTACTATCGACGAATCCAGTTGCTCATGGTGGGCTGCATAATCTCCGTTAACAACAACGTCATTTACGGTATCATTCATTTCAACATTCCCATATACCTGCCCTAATCCTATGTTTCTATCGTAGTATATACTATCCCCCTGGAGTTTCTGTTCTGAGGTTTCCAGATAGGCATTTTGCCAAAAGGAAGAAACTTCCGATTTAGTGTCAAACCAACCATGTTCACAATAGATTTTATTCTCCTTGGATATGATTTCTGTTGGGCCATGGAAGTAACTAATCTCAGATTCGGTGTTGTAAACCATGGTGTCTGAGAATACTGTGTACTCCGGATTTTTTAGTCGAACACTATCCTTAAAAAAAAGGGTTTTAGTTTTGCTATTGTAGGTTCCAATTTTACTGGTTAGAGTGTTGTTATTTTTGTTACTGACTATCTTACCCCCGGTAGTATAATTACCTATCCCCGTATTCATGTTGTAATTAAGGGTAGTGGTGGATAAGCTGAGTTCTTTTTCTTTTAAGAAAATGTTTCCTCTGAGTTTTGCTACTTTCTCATTTCCGTAATAGAACATAGAGTCCCCGGTAATCGTAATGGTATCTCCCTGGTTTACTCTAATGTGCCCAAAAGCATGACAAGTGTTACTATCCGGATAGATAATGGCTTTATCGCAGTTCATGATGGCTCCATTGTGTCCAAATGTAGCGTCACCATCAAGAATATGTGCTCCGGGAACACTAGGGTCGCCATACATTCTTTTAGCACTAATAATTTCTAACAAGTCGTCCTGAGCAAGGAACTTTAAAGGTAAGAGTCCTATTAAAAGTAATATGTATAACGATTTATAGCTCACAAGTATAGTGCCTGGGCGCTTTGCAAATCTAACAAACTATCTATAAACAAAACATCCGAAGCTATAACTTCGGATGTTTCTTTTTATTGTAGTATAGAACTATGCTAATACGTTATTTCGTTGAATGGTTTGCTGACGATCCGGTCCGACTGAAATAATAGAAATCGGAACTTCCAGTTCTCCTTCCAGGTATTGGATGTATTCTATCAGTTCTTGAGGGAATTCATCCTCTGTAGTGATTTTAGTTAAATCAGTGTTCCAACCTTTTTTCTCTACATATACTGGTTCAAGGTCTCCATCTTTAATCGAGAATGGGAAATAATCTATTTTCTCCCCTTTGTATAAATAGTGAGTACATACCTTAATGGTATCGAAGCTGTCTAGTACATCTCCTTTCATCATAGAAAGCTCAGTAGCTCCGTTGATCATAATGGCATATTTCAATGCTGGTAAATCAATCCAACCACATCTTCTTTCACGTCCGGTAGTTGCTCCAAATTCGTGTCCGATCTGACGGATTTTTTCACCTGTATCGTTATCTTCTTCAGTAGGGAATGGTCCACTACCAACTCTTGTACAGTATGCTTTGAAGATTCCAATGATGTTGTCAATCTTATTTGGTGCAATACCTAATCCTGTACTAGTACCAGCAGTTATGGTGTTAGATGAAGTAACAAATGGATAAGTTCCAAAGTCGATATCTAACATTGTTCCCTGAGCACCTTCTGCTAAGATGGATTTTCCTTCTTTAATAGCATTGTTTAAGTAGTGCTCACTGTCGATAGCAGTTAAACCAAGAATAGTGTTGATACCTTCAAAAAAATCTCCTTCTAATGATTCTAAGTCATACTCCATTTCGTAAAAAGATAGCATGGTCTTGTGCTTATCGGCAAGTGTCTGGTATTTTTCCTTGAAATCAGGTTCGAAAATATCACCTACCCTCAATCCATTTCTACCAGTTTTGTCCATGTAAGTTGGTCCAATTCCTTTAAGTGTAGAACCAATTTTTTGCTTCCCTTTAGAAAGTTCAGAAGCTTTGTCCAGTAATTTATGAGATGGAAGAATTAAGTGTGCTTTTTTAGAAAGTAAGAGTTGTTCTTTAACATTAACTCCCATTTCTATTAATTGATCAATTTCTCCCTTTAGAATAACTGGGTCAATAACAACACCATTTCCTACAACGTTTTTCACGCCTTTGTGGAAAATTCCAGATGGAATGGTGTGTAGTACATGTTTTATTCCTTCAAATTCCAGTGTGTGACCAGCGTTAGGTCCCCCCTGAAATCGAGCGATAATATCGTATTTAGGTGTTAGTACATCAACAATTTTTCCTTTTCCTTCGTCTCCCCATTGAAGACCTAATAGTACATCTACAGCCATTGTTTAGTTGATTAAAATTTCGTTTGCTTCTTCAATACTGTCTTTAATTGTGAATACAGTATTTAGTTTAGATATCAGTAATAATTTTTTTATTTTCTCAGGTACGTTAATTACCACAACTTCACCACCCATGTTTCTTGCTTTGGTTAGGATATTAATGAAACAGTTAAGTCCACTACTATTTATGTAGTCCAGTTGATCGAGATTCAGAACAATTTTATTTTGATCTTCTTTCAATTCATTCTGAACAGCATTTAGTAGCTCTTCTGTTTGGGTGTTGTCCAACATTCTACCATTGATGCTTACAATGATAATGTTGTCTTCGTGGTTAATATCAAATGAAAAATTGCTCATGGTCTATTGCTTTCTTTTACCATAGAAGTATAGCGTATGATGGTCAATTTCTACGTTAAATAAATCTTCCAGGGTAGCTTTAATTTGTTGTATTCTCGGGTCGCAGAATTCAATTACATCTCCATCATCCAGAATGATATGATCGTGTTGTTTGAATTCGTGTGCTTTTTCGAAATGTGAGATGTTCTGACCAAACTGGTGCTTTCTAACAAGGTTACAATCCATTAAAAGCTCCATAGTGTTGTAAAGTGTAGCTCGACTTACCCTGTACTTCTTGTTTTTCATGTTGATGTACAGCGCTTCTATGTCGAAATGCCCTTTGTAGTCGTAGATTTCACTGAGTATAGCAAACCTTTCGGGTGTTTTCCGATGACCTTTTTCTTGCAAGTATTCAGAGAAAATGGCTTTTACCTTTTCCTGAATCCCTGTTTCTTCAGTTGTTTCTTCCATGATAGGAACGGCACTTAAGGTTTTAAAAGGCCAAAGGTACATTTAGATTATAAGATGACACTGACTTTTTTACTAAAAGATATTAAGAAATATCAACGTTATGCACAATTTGCCCTAGTTGGCATCTACTCTTTCAACCGATTTGATTCCATCAATGGCTTTCAGTCGTTTTATTAGTTCTTTTAAGTGGTCAATATCATTTACATATAACATGATCTGACCAGTAAAAATTCCGTCGTTAGATTCAAAGGATAATGACTTCATATTTACACCATGATCTTCAGATATAAGTGAGGTAACTTGATTAACCAAGCCAATGTCGTCGATACCGGTTAATTGAAGACCTGTAAGGAAATCAACCAATTCTTTGCTTTTCCATCTGGCCTTAATTACTCTGTATGCGTAATTGGCCATCATTTGTTTAGCATTAGGACAACTGTTTCTGTGTATTTTAATACCATCATTAATAGTAATAAACCCAAAAACACTATCACCTGGAATTGGGTTACAACAAGGAGCAAGTGTATAGTCCATTTGTCCTATGTTCTCTCCAATAACCAATTCCTCTTTTTTTCCGGCTACTTTATTGTATAGTGCTTCAAAAGATTCTTTAATGGTTTTTGTAATGGAACCATGTTTAAGATTTCCTCCTTTAACTATAATGGACTTGATCTTTTTAAGGTCAATTTTTCCTCTGGCTATTTGATAATAAAGTTCGGTGTGCGTTGCAACATTGTATAGTTTCAAAAGCTCCTTAACATTCTCTTCACTGAAGTGAACCTTTAAACTGGAGAACTTTCTTTGTAGTATTTCTTTACCATCAGAAGCAATTTTCTTTCTTTCCTCTTTTAAGGCCGTTTTAATCTTGGTTTTTGCCTTAGAGGTAATAACATAATTTAACCAATCTTCTTTAGGTTTTTGCTTTTGAGAAGTAAGGATTTCAATTTGATCACCACTCTTTAGTTGATGGCTAAGAGGGACTAATTTATAATTCACTTTTGCACCCAGGCATTTTGCTCCTACCTCAGAGTGTATTGCAAAAGCAAAATCAAGCGCAGTGGCTCCAGCTGGTAATGTTTTTAAATCACCATTAGGGGTAAAAACAAAAATTTCCTTAGCAAATAGATTTAATTGGAAATCATCAATGAAATCTAGTGCGTCATTGTCTTTACTTTCAATCAATTCTCTGATCTGGTTGATCCATTGATCAAAACCACTTTCTTTCTCATTGTTTTCTTTGTATTTCCAGTGTGCTGCTAGTCCTTTTTCAGCAATTTCATCCATTCTTTTGGTTCGAATCTGAACCTCCACCCATTTTCCAGTAGGGCTCATTACAGTGGTATGTAATGATTCATAGCCATTTTGTTTGGGGTGAGAGATCCAGTCTCTCAGCCTTTCAGGATTCGGACGGTAAAAATCTGTTACTATGGAGTAGACTTTCCAGCAAGCTGCTTTCTCATCTTTGGGTTCTGATTCAACAATAATCCGAATTGCAAATACATCAAAAATTTCTTCAAAACCAACCTCTTTAGTATGGATTTTATTCCAAATGGAATGAATCGATTTTGGTCTCCCTTTGATGGAGTATTTTAATCCGGTTTTATCAATCTCATTTTTGATTGGGTGACAGAACTTACGGATGAATCTTTCCCTAACTGGTTTCGATTTTTCCAGCTTTGCCTCAATTTCTTTATAATTCTCAGGGTGAGTATATTTTAGAGATAAATCATCCAGTTCGGATTTTATCGCGTATAATCCTAATCGGTGAGCCAGAGGTGCATATAGGTATCCCGTTTCCGAAGCAATTTTTAATTGCTTATCTGGTCTCATAGATTCCAAAGTACGCATGTTGTGTAATCTATCTGCCAGTTTTATCAGGATTACACGAATATCCTCAGGGATGGTAAGAAGCATTTTCCTGAAGTTTTCTGCCTGAGCTGATTTAGATAAATCGAATACCCCGGAGAGCTTTGTGAGCCCATCGATAATCTTTCTACACTTCAGGTTAAACATCGACTCAATATCGTCCAATGTTATTTCCGTATCTTCTACGGTGTCATGAAGCAAAGCACAGGCAATTGATGTAGGTCCGAGGCCTATCTCTTCAGCACAAATTCTAGCCACGGCAATAGGGTGGTAGATATAAGGCTCACCAGATTTTCTTCGCATTTCTTTGTGTGCTTCTACAGCAACATCGAATGCCTTTCTGATAAATTTGGTGTCTTCTCTGGTGCGTTCTACTTTAATAGATCTAAGAAGTCCTCGGTAGGCGTTAAGTATCTCTTTATTCTCCTTTTCTAAATCAATCTCCATAGAAACAAAAATAAAAAAGGTTGAACAAAATTGCTCAACCTTTTTCTTCCTTTTTTATTATCTCTTATTTGGCAGGGAGGATTTTACAAGTTACCTCTCCAAAACCAACTCTTACTCCATTCTTTTCAGCATGACCACGCATAATAACTGTGTCGTTATCAGCAATGAATTTTCTTTCACTTCCATCTGCTAAAGTAACTGGTTTGGTCCCCTTCCAGGTAATCTCTAACATCGATCCATAGCTGCCTTCCTCAGCTCCCGAAATGGTACCTGAAGCCATCATGTCTCCACAGTTAATGTTACATCCATTAATGGTGTGATGAGCTAACTGCTGGTTCATGTTCCAGTACATATACTTGTAGTTACTGTTAGATACAACAGTTTCCTCAGCATTCTCTGGCTGGATAGCAACCTGAAGATTAATGTCTATGTGTTTGTCTCCATTGTATTCCAGGTATGGAAGTACTTTCGGATCCTGAACCGGCCCTGGCACTCTAAATGGCTCTAAAGCATCCAATGTAACAATCCATGGAGATACGTTTGAACCAAAGTTTTTAGCAAGGAAAGGTCCAAGTGGAATGTATTCCCACTTTTGAATGTCTCTTGCAGACCAATCATTAAACAATGCCATTCCGAAGATGTAATCATCTGCCTCTTCAGTACTAATAGTATCACCTAAAGGTTTTCCTGGGAAGGTAACAAATGCCATCTCTAATTCGAAATCACATAATTTACAAGGTCCAAATACCGGAGGCTCATCATCATTAGGTTTTTGCTGACCTTTAGGACGGTGCAACGGAGTTCCTGAAACCACAATCGAAGAAGATCTTCCGTGGTATCCAACAGGAATATGCTTCCAGTTAGGAAGTAGGGCATTCTTTGGGTCTCTAAACATGCATCCAACATTGTAAGCATGTTGTTCGCTAGAGTAAAAATCAGTGTAATCTCCAACTTGTACAGGCATGTACATGGTAGCGTCAGACTGATTAAATAATAACTGTTTTTGTTCTTCCTTATTATCGCGTAACTCTCCGTTGTTTGAATCCAGTAACTCTGAGATACGGTCTCTTAATTCTCTAACTGCTTGTTTCCCATGATTCATCATGTTGTTAAGAACGTTGCAATCAAAATCGGATAGTCCAAACGGAGTACTTCCTAAATATCCTAATTCGAAAAGGTTTTTCAGGTCAAGAATTTTCTCCCCAATAGCAACTCCTACTCTGGGAGAATCATTCATTACTGAAAAAATTCCAAATGGTAAATTTTGAATGGGGAAGTCACTGTTTTTTGGAACTTCTACCCACGAAACTAAATCGGGGTTATTAGCTTTGATCATAGTGTTTTATTATGCGGTGAATAATGGTCTTGAACTCATCAATTGGTTAACTTCTGATCGGACTTCGTTGATGACATTTTCATCTTCGTAGTTTTCAATTACACGATCAATCAAAGCAACCACTGTTGGGATTTCATCAGCCATTACCCCTCTTGTTGTAATTGCTGAAGTTCCAACTCTAATTCCACTTGTTACAAATGGAGATTGAGTATCAAATGGTACCATGTTTTTATTAACTGTAATGTCTGCTTTTACCAGTGCATTTTCAGCATCTTTTCCGGTGATGTTTTTGCTACGTAGATCAATCAACATAGAGTGATTAATTGTACCTCCAGAGATTACTTTGTATCCTCTTTTAACAAATTCTTCTGCCATGATTTTGGCATTTTCCTGAACTCTTTTACCGTATGCTTTAAATTCATCCGATTGAGCTTCTCTGAAAGCAACAGCTTTGGCAGCAATTACATGCTCAAGAGGACCTCCTTGAGAACCAGGGAAAACTGCTGAGTCAAGTAATGAGGACATTTTTCTAAGGTTTCCACTCTTAAGTGTAATTCCAAATGGGTTTTCAAAATCTTTTCCCATCATAATTACTCCTCCACGTGGGCCTCTTAAGGTCTTGTGTGTTGTAGAAGTAACAATATGACAGTGAGGCATTGGGTCATTTAATAATCCAGCAGCAATAAGTCCTGCTGGGTGAGAGATATCTGCCAATAGGATGGCTCCTACAGCATCAGCAATTTCTCTTAATCTTTTATAATCCCAGTCTCTTGAGTATGCAGAAGCCCCACAAATAATCATTTTAGGTTGAACCTCTTTTGCTTTCTCTTCTACCTTGTCATAATTTACTTCTCCGGTAGCTTCTTCTACTCCGTAAAAATGAGGCTCGTATAATTTTCCTGAGAAATTAACTGGTGATCCATGCGTTAAGTGTCCTCCATGAGATAAGTCAAATCCAAGAATTTTATCACCCGGTTTCAAGCAAGCAAGCATTACTGCAGAGTTGGCCTGTGATCCGGAATGAGGCTGGACATTTGCCCACTCGGCTCCAAATAATTCTTTAATTCTGTCAATAGCCAATTGCTCAACTTCGTCTACCACTTCGCATCCTCCGTAGTACCTTTTTCCTGGAAGTCCTTCAGCATATTTATTCGTTAATACAGATCCAAGGGCTTCTAACACCCCATCACTAACAAAATTTTCAGAAGCAATTAACTCAATCCCGTTTAATTGTCTGTTTTTTTCTTTTTCGATCAAATCGAAAATTTGATTATCTCTTTGCATGTGTTTAAGAATTAGCACGCAAATTTATATAATTAATCGGCTGGCGCTTCTTTATGAGCTAGATAAATTTTGAAGGAAACTATTAATAGTAAAGTAGGTAGGGATGACTGTAAAAAATGTACGAGTTCCATGGCTATTAAATAACAGTTGGATTGCCAGTTGTAGCTAATGGGGATATAGTATAAAGAGTAGACCAGACCTGCCAACCCTAAAACTCCAAAATACAAGATTGCAGAGAACTTAATGAAGATTTTTTTTCTATAAATAACCAGTCCTAACAATATGCTTTGAATGAGGAAAAATAGTATAAAACCAAAGGTGCAGATCCACTTTAAACGAATTAAACCATTCACGTTAAAGTTCATCAGTTTATCCTCCATCCAACTATCAGTGTAGTTGTCAACTGCTGGTTGCCATCCAGCGTTTTCCAATTCTTCTAATGTATACTGTACTCTTGTGTCATATAGTTCTGAATCATTTAATTTTAGCCCTGTAGGAGGTTCGAAATGATACAGGTAATTCATCTGAATATCGATGTTTTTAAAAACGTAATCTCGAATAAAGTCGGAATAAAACAAAAACAGACTCAGTCCAATGATGAGTATTATATTAAGAGGCTTCTTCACTTTTGTTTGAGATTAAGTTTAGGCCGGAATATTTTTGAACCCACCAATACCACAAGATGAAAATTAGTCCATATACAACTACCTGAAAGGTAATGTTGTGATTAAAGTCCAAAGCAGTAGGGTTTTCAGCACTAATAATGGTAAGAATTGCAATTCGTATGGCATTCATGGTGTGAATGATGAATATTCCCATTGGAACAAACCAGAGTTTCTTTTTCCATGACCCCGGAAAAGCGATGATGAAAATAGAGAATAGACCAAACACTTTTACTCCATTGCACGGCTCTCCAATCCAAACACCATGATTAAAGTAGGTTCCTTCTACCGAAGTAATGACGTAGTTGGTGGTTGTATCTAGAGTTGGAGTGTACCCGAACAAGGAAACAAATACATTTGAAAATTTGGCCAAATGAATTGAGATGGATTTTTGGGTGTCGAAATTGTTGTTGACTCCTGTAAGTAGGTTGTCAATTTGATAGATGTTCTGATAAAAACTAAACCATAAAACAATTAACACTGTAAATAAAGCGATAAATCGAATGAATGGATTCTTCAGAAGTTCTTTCATAATGGCAAAAAAAAGTTGAGTCAGATAACTAACTCAACCTATTTTTTATTCTTGTAATGATCATAAGCTTTTTTTCCTCCAAAAGCCGCTCCAATAGCGACAAGGAAGCTAATCCCTCCATCTACTGGAATACATGGAGGTGGCCAACAAGGTGGTCCTCCACCAGCTGGACCCCCAGGAGGTCCTCCACCAGCTGGCTGCCCAAAAACTGCTACTGCTAACAGGATAAAGGTCAGTGTGATGGCTAATTTTAACGCATTTTGCATAATTCGGGTGCAAATATAAATATTGAGTTCAAAAGAACTTACTTTTTTGAATAAAAACAAATATTAATTGACGATGTTACGGATATTATTATGTGAATAACTCATTATGGACTTTGAGTTTTGTGGAACTTGACAGTAATGTTGCCATTTAATGGATAAGAATAATAAAATTATCGTGTATGGTTAAAAAGCAATATTATATTTGCAATATTATATATAGAGTAATTTGAATAGTCAGGAGCCAAATATAAAGGATGATAAACTAATAAGTCTGGATGATTTAAAGTGGGTTTGGAAGGCAATTGTTAAAGGTTGGTATTTCATTTTATTCATGCCAGTTGTTTTTGGAGCAATTGGTTATTTCTATACTTATCGAATTACCCCTCAATATTCTGCAAAGGTTCAAATCCTTCTTAAGTCAAACGATGTTTACGATTATCAGTCATCATTGCAAAATAATGTAGGTTTTTACAGTTATTATGGAGATATCTCCAATCAAATTCGAATACTGAGTTCTTATGACTTGATTGAAAGTGCACTTGGGAAGTTGGATTTTGATGTTTCTTATTACATTGTTGGACGAATCAATACGAAAGAGTTTTTTAAGAACATGCCGTTTGAGGTGGAGATTGATTTAATGAATAAGCAGCTGTATGAAGTTCCTATTGATTTTACCATAGTAGACGAGAATAATTACGAACTCGAATATGAGGTAGGTGGAAATACTGTACGACAATCTCACGCCTTTGGTGAATATGATATTACCACGGATTATGCTATTACAGTAAATAAAACCAGTCAAATTAATTCCAATACTGTTGGGAATTTATCTAAAATCAGGTATCAAATTGTAAGACATTCTGATTCGTTTTGGGTAAACAGAATTATATCTAATCTCTCCATTGAAAATCTGGAATATACCTCAATTTTGGATATTCAGTTAGTTGATGAAATTCCGCAGAGGGCAAAAATGTTTTTAGATACCCTTGCTTCGGTGTACATTGATTATACTTTGACGAATCAGATTCAAATTAATGAGAATACACTAAAGTATATTAATAAACAGCTTGGAGAAGTTGTAAGCATTCTTGATTCTGTTGGTATGGAAGTTGAAGAAGTTAGGGACGAGAAAGGTGTGTTGGATCTGGAAAGAGAGGCGGAAGAGTATTTTGAACAAATGATCATGTACGAATCGAGGAAGAGAGCGCACGAGCTAGATCTCAAATCGATTGATAATTTGAAGAATTATATTCTGAATACAGAAGAACAGAATTTATTGCCTCCAGCATTTTATTTGATTGATGGTGATGCCTATTTAGAGAAGTCTCTTGGTAAATTTTATCAAAACCAGCTTGAAATAATTGAACTCAGTCATGGGGTGAGAGAAGGGCATCAAACATTGGAGCAAATGAAGGCAGCTCTTGCTCTTCAGAAAAGGGATATTTTAATCTATCTGGAAAATACTACCAAGGCTATTCATGAAAAGATTGATGACGTTGAAGAGCAAATTTCATTTTATAAAGAATTAGTTAAGAGGTTACCTAAATCTGAAAGAGATGTTACCTCTATTAAACGTAAAATGCAGGTAAACGAAAAACTATATGTTTTCTTACTTGAGAAAAGAGCTAATACATACATTGCAAAATCAGGGATAATTCCTCAAACTAAGATTATTGAGAAAGCTAGAATTTCAGGGGCTGTAGGTAGAGATAAGAATACATTGCTTTATGCATTCGTCTTTGTTGGATTGTTGTTTGGAGGGGTAATAGCCATAACTGGATATAAGTTCTTTAATACTTACGATAGTCTGAATGAAATATCTGATAATACATTTTTACCAGTGCTGGGAAGTTTGCCACTGTTGTCTAATGAAGACCTCGCTACTAAATCATTTTCTTCAAAATCGAATATTACCGAAGCACTTAGAGGAATTCGAACATCTCTCAGTTATATGAATGTGGATGAGATTTCGAAAGTGTTTATGGTAACTTCAATTCATCCTGGAGAAGGGAAAACCTTTACGTCTTCTAATCTGGCAGCTATCTACGCAAAATCTGGAAAGAAGGTAATATTGTTGGATTTTGATTTACATAAACCAAAGATTCATAAATCTCTTAAGTTGGATAACCTAAAAGGAGTGTCCACGTTTTTGGCTTCAAGTGCTACACTTGATGATGTGTTAAAGAAGGATGTTGAAGAGAACCTGGATGTACTGACAAGTGGTCCTATTCCTCCTAATGCATCTGAGCTGATATTGTCTAATAAAGTAGATAGGTTGTTACAAGAAATACGAGATAAATATGACTACATATTTATTGATACACCTCCTATTGGATACATTAGTGATGGAATTGTGCTAATGGGGAAAGTAGATAGCTCAGTATTTGTGATGAATACTAAAATGGCCAATAAACGTGGTCTTAAGTTTATTGAAGAAGTAACAAGTAAAGGAAGCATTAAAAATAAAGGTATTGTGCTTAACGGTGTTAAACACAAGCGTTGGAAATACTACTATGGACGTTATGGTTATGGCTACGGTTATGGCTACGGCTATGGCTACGGTTACGGATATGGTGGAAAAAAAGAAAATTAAAATTCGCTGTTAGAATTATAGATAGAAATGAGTCAGTATAAATCAATATTAATTACAGGAGGAACAGGTTCGCTTGGGCAAAAGTTAGTTGAAGAGTTAATTAAGAATTATCCTAATCTCGAAAGATTGGTAATCTTCTCTAGAGACGAACAAAAACAATTTCAGATGGCTCAAAAGTTCCCTCCATCTAAATACCCTTTTTTAAGGTATTTTATTGGTGATGTTAGGGATTACGAAAGGGTAAAAAGAGCCATTAAAGGAATTGAATGTGTGATTCATGCAGCGGCAATGAAGCATGTGCCTATTGCTGAGTACAACCCAATGGAGTGTGTTAAAACTAATATCATTGGTGCAGAAAATATTATTTCAGCTTGTATAGAAAGCGATGAGGTTCAAAAGGTAGTAGCGTTGTCAACAGATAAAGCAGCTGCTCCAATTAACCTTTATGGAGCAACAAAGTTGTGCTCCGATAAATTATTTATTGCAGCCAATAACATTAGAGGAAGAAATACGATTAATTTTTCCGTAGTGCGTTATGGAAATGTAATGGGGTCAAACGGTTCGGTTATTCCATTTTTTCTAAAACAGAAAAAGACGGGGTTATTAACCATTACTGATCCTCAAATGACGAGATTTAATATTTCACTGCAAGGAGGAGTAGATATGGTAATTCACGCTATGGAGAATGCCTGGGGAGGTGAGATTTTTGTTCCTAAAATTCCTTCTTATAAGATAACTGAATTGGCTAAAGCAATTGGCCCCGAATGTGAACATAAAGTAGTTGGAATTCGTCCTGGTGAAAAAATTCATGAGGAGATGATTACAATGTCTGATTCTTTTACTACTTACGATCTAGGTAAATATTATGCTATTTTACCTCAAGGCCCGTTATGGGATCTGGAGAAATATGTTAAGGAAAACAATGCAGTAAAGGTTCCAGTTGGATTTTGTTATAACTCAGGAACAAACGAAGAATGGGTGGGAGTTGAAGAAATCAGAGCTCTAATAAAAGAACATGTAGACCCGCATTTTGAAGCATAGTTTATGAATATTCCATACGGAAGACAGGATATAACCCAAAAGGATATAGATGCTGTAGTTCAGGCCTTAAAAGGGGATTATCTTACCCAGGGGCCAAAAGTTAAAGAGTTTGAGGATAAATTTGCAGCCTATGTAGGAGCGAAATATGCTGTTGCGGTTTCTAACGGAACAGGAGCATTGCACCTTTCTTGCCTGGCGTTGGGTGTGAATTCAGAAAGTAAGGTTATTACAACACCCATTACATTTGCAGCTTCATCCAACTCTGTACTTTATTGTGAGGGAAAGGTTGATTTTGTAGATATTAATCCACAAACATTCTTGTTGGATCTGGACCTCTTAGAGAAGAAGTTAAACGCTAATCCGGGTAAGTACTCCGGAGTAATTCCTGTGGACTTTGCCGGATTGCCAATTGATAGCGAGCGATTGAGGAAAATTGCTGATAAACACGGATTGTGGATTATCGAAGATGCGTGTCATGCTCCCGGTGGTTATTTTGAAAATAGCAATGGGGAAAGAATAAAGTGTGGAAGTGGAGTTTATGCTGATTTAACTTGTTTCTCTTTTCATCCGGTTAAGCATTTAGCTTGCGGTGAAGGAGGGATGATTACAACTAACGATGAGAAGCTCTATAATCACTTACTACAATTGAGAACTCATGGTATTACCAAAAATCCAGATTTATTAGAAGAAAATCATGGAGGGTGGTATTATGAAATGCAAGAGTTGGGGTATAATTACAGAATTCCTGATATTAATTGTGCTTTAGGTGTTTCTCAGTTAGAAAAAGCAAGTGTAAGGCTTGAAAAAAGATGGGAAATTGCAAAGTATTATGATTTAGCATTTAAATTGGTTGAAGGAGTAACTCCTCAGGTGGTACCATCTTATATGAAGAATGCTTATCACCTATATGTCGTTCTGGTAGAAAATAGAAAAGAGGTATATGATTACTTGAGAGAAAATGGAATTTTTGCTCAAATCCACTATATCCCAGTTCATTTATTACCATATTATAAAAGTTTAGGGTGGAAAAAAGGAGATTTAGTAAATGCAGAAAGCTATTATGAAAAATGCATTAGTCTACCAATGTTTCCTACTCTTACTAAAGAAGAACAAGATTACGTAATTCAGAAGGTTAAAGAAGTTGTAAGTAGTTTTGCTTAAGGTTTGGTACGGGGCATTTTGTCCTTGAACCTTAAATTGAAATTTGTCATGTAAATTTTGACTTTCATTGGCAACTCTTTTTCTATATTTGATACAAATATTAATGTACATTTAGATTAATGAAAACAAGAACAAAACAAGAAGAATTCTGGTCGAATGAGTTTGGTCAAGAATATAGCGATAGAAACTCCTGGCAGTCAGATTCGGATTGGGATCAATTTTATATAGATACCTGGGGAAAAACAAAGTTAGAGATTAATGATATGGTGATGAGTGAGTTGCCAAAAGATATCAGAATACTTGAGGTTGGATGTAACATTGGTCAGCAGTTAAGAGGATTCCAAAGAATGGGATTCGAAAATCTTTATGGACTTGAACTGCAACATTATGCAGTAGAAAAGGCAAAAGAAAATACCAAAGGAATTAATATTATTCAAGGTTCCGGTTTTGATTTGCCGTTTAAAGATGGCTTTTTTGATTTGGTTTGTACCAATGGAGTGTTGATTCATATTGCCCCTCAGGACCATGAAAAGTTTATGAAAGAGGTAAATAGATGCTCTTCTAAGTACGTTATGGGGTGGGAATATTTTGCAGAAGAAGTTACAGATATCAATTATAGAGGAAATGCAGGTTTCCTTTGGAAGGCAGATTTTGCAAAAATTTATCAAAGTGTAAACCCAGAGCTAAAGGTCGTTGCGAAAAATCAGGTGCCGTATGTTGGTCAGCCTGAAAATAAAGATGAAATTTTCTTATTGGAAAAATAATTATGGAAGTTCGATATTGTACTAATTGTGTTTATCCGGAAACAAAGCCTGATTTATTTTTTAATGAAGAGGGTGTTTGTAGCGCATGCATTGCAGCAGAAGAAAAGCACGAAGAGATTGATTGGGAGCAAAGAAAAAAGGATTTCTTCGAGATCATTGAAGAATATCGCGTAAAGTCTTCAACAGGGTACGATTGTATTGTTCCCGTTAGTGGAGGAAAAGATAGTACCTATCAAGCCTATTTCATGAAGCACGTTTGTGGTTTAAATCCATTGTTGGTGTGTTTCGAGACAACTGCTGTTACGGAAATAGGACAAAAAAACCTTGACAATTTATCCGAAATGGGAATGGATGTCATCCACTTTAAGAAAAACCATGATGCTTACAGAAAAATGGTTGTGGAGTCATTCAAAAGAATTGGTGATGAAATGTGGCCGAATCATATTGGAATATTTACAATTCCGGTAATGATTGCTGTAAAATTCAATATACCTCTAATTATTTGGGGAGAGAATCCTCAACAGGAATATGGAGGGCCGTTGGAAACAGTTAAGAATAGAATTCTTAACCGAAAGTGGTTGGAAGAATTTGGAGGGTTACTTGGAAATAGAATTCAGGATATGGTAGGTGTTGAAGGAATTACAGAAAAAGAACTTACACCATATTTTTACCCGAGTGATGAGGATATAGAGCGCGTTGGAGTTACCGGATTGTTTTTAGGGCATTATTTCTTTTGGGATGCCAGAAAGCAGTTAGAAATTGTTAAAGAATACGGTTTTAGTGTAAAAGAGGATGGCCCTGTTGAAGGGACTTATACCAACTATGAAAACATCGATGAGAAGTTAGTTGGTCTGCACGATTATCTCAAATTTGTTAAGTATGGATTTGGTCGTGCGTCAGACCACGCTTGCCTGGACATTAGAAATAAAAGAATGACCAGAGACAAGGCTGTGGAATTGGTGAAAGAATATGATGGGAAGTATCCACACTGGGGAATCAATAATTTCATCGAATATTCGGGAATGACAAAAGAAGAAGTAGATGAAGTAATAGATTCGTTTACCAATCCAATTCTATTTAAAACAGATGAAGAAGGGAATTTTGTGAGAGATGAGAATTTTAACCTAATTCTAAATTCACCAATAAAATAATGATCGCAATTATCGATTATGGAATGGGGAATGTGGCTTCCGTACAGAAGGCACTTAAGTTCTTGAAGGTGGAAAGTGAGGTCACTTCTGATAAAGCAGTGATAGAAAAGAGTAGTGCAATCATTCTTCCAGGAGTTGGGTCCTTTAAGCAAGGAATGCAACACCTTAATGAAAGAGGATTGGTCGATACACTTACCCATGAAGTAATTGATAAGAAAAAGAAATTTTTGGGAATCTGTTTGGGCATGCAGTTAATTACAACTCGTGGTACCGAGCCAGAACCAACACCTGGGTTAGGGTGGATAGAAGGTGAAGTGGTTAAAATAGATGTTCCGGAGAAAAGAGTTCCGCATCTTGGGTGGAATGATATTACAATCAAGAACCCGATGTTCTTTGATAATGTAGAGGATTTAAATTTTTATTTCATCCACAGTTATCATTTTAAAGTAAAGAATAAAGAACAAGTTTCCTCAACCGTTAATTATGGTGAAGAAATCGTTTCTAGTATTTCTCACGAAAATATTTTTGCAACACAATTTCACCCTGAAAAAAGTCAAAAAAGCGGGTTAGCTTTATTATCAAAGTTTCTTGAATCCTAATTATGCTAAAACTTAGAGTAATACCAATTTTAACATTCAATGGGTTTGGGCTGGTAAAAACTAAGCAATTCAATAACCCCAGAATGGTAGGGAATCCGGTTCAAGCTGCTCGTGTTTATAATTCCAGAGGTGTTGATGAATTAGTTTTTGTAGATATAACGGCTTCTAAGCAAAAAAGGAAATTGAACCTAAAGTTAGTGGGGGATGTGATTAAAGAATGCTTTATGCCTGTAGGGATTGGAGGAGCAGTTTCGAGCATCGATGATATTAATAATCTATTGAAAATTGGAGCTGATAAGGTGATTATTAAAACCGCTGCATTGCAAGATGAAGACTTTATCAAGAGAGCAGTGGAGTATTTTGGAAGTCAGTGTATAAGTATTTCTGTAGATGCTATTAAGAAAGAAGGAGAGTATGTTATCCATAATGAATTGGGGATTGAAATTACTGTTGAGGAATTCATTGATAAAATGACTTCACTTAACGTGGGAGAGTTCTTGCTAAATTCAGTTGATAATGATGGTATGATGAGTGGGTTTGATAAAGAGCTTGCGCTGCATGTTGAGAAGTTAACCAATATTCCTATCGTTGCAATTGGAGGAGCAGGAGAACCTGTACACTTTTCTGAGTTGTTAGATGGAAGCACAATAGAAGCTGTTGGTTCTTCGAGCATATATCACTTTACTCAATACACTCCTAACGATGTGAAACAAGAACTTCACAATTGTAACAAACCAGTTAGAATTACATGAGATTAGCCATAATACCAGCAAGGGCAGGAAGTAAAAGAATACCAAATAAAAACATAAAACTGTTTTTAGGGAAACCTATCATTGCATATAGTATTGAGGCAGCCATCCAATCCAGATTATTTGATGTGGTAATGGTTTCCACAAATTCAAAAGAAATTGCTGAGATTGCCGTTGAGCATGGTGCTCAAGTTCCTTTTGTTAGATCCGAGAAAAACTCAGATGATTATGCTACAACTGTGGATGTAATTCTCGAAGTAATTGAAGAATATAATAAGAGAGGAGAAAGCTTTGATGAGGCTTGTTGTATATATGCTACAGCTCCTTTCGTTAGTCCCAGTTTGTTATCTAAAGGGTATCAACTTTTACAAAGTCAGGGGTTTGATTCAGTTTTTCCTGTTTTACCATTTTCATTTCCTATTCAACGAGCTTTAAAAATGGAAGAATCCGGAAAAATGAAAATGTTTTCTTCTGAGCATAAACAAACTAGATCGCAAGACTTAACACCAGCGTTTCACGATAGTGGGCAGTTTTATTGGTTTGATACAAGGTCAATAGTAAATAAAAGGGAGTTATGGACGGATAATTCCGGGGTCATTGTGTTATCTGAACTAGAGGCACATGATATAGATAATCCTGAAGATTGGGAAATAGCAGAGTTCAAATAT
The DNA here is from genome assembly GCA_965230225.1 of Parvicellaceae bacterium. Lineage (GTDB taxonomy): Bacteria > Bacteroidota > Bacteroidia > Flavobacteriales_D > Parvicellaceae > CALSMU01. The sequence continues at coordinate 699,470 of CBDDKM010000010.1, read as the reverse complement.
AAATTGAAAAATAATGTCTAAACCAAGTGTTTATTTCAGAGCTGATGGTAATTCATCAATCGGTTTAGGACATATTTCTCGTTGTTTAGCATTGTATGATATGCTAAAAGAAGATTGCGAGGGGCGATTTGTAATTCACTCTCCCTCTTCTGAAATCGTAAAATTAATTACCAATTCTGGATGTAAGGTTATACAGATAGAATCACCTAATTCCAATGATGAACTGGAGGAGTTAGATAATGCGTTAGATGATAACTCTATAGTGGTTATTGATGGATACCATTTTGATAATAAATACTTTAAAACGCTGAAGAATAAAGGACACAAAATTGTGTTTATCGATGATTTGCATCATGGATACTTGGAGGCAGATATAATTATTAATCATGCCGAAGGGGTTACGAAAGAGGATTATCATGTATCAAAGGGATGTAGCTTATTATTGGGAGCTCAGTATTCCTTGCTCAAAAATGAATTTAGAGAAGCTACTAAAAGCCATGGATTAAGTGATTCAAAAGCTTTGTTTATTTGTTTTGGAGGAGCAGATCCCAATAACGTGGTTTTAACTGTACTAAAAAATGAGATGAAAAATCTCGCACATTTTGGATGTATTCATATTGTGCTTGGCAGTGCCTATCAACATCACGATGAATTACAAGAGTTTATAGGGAGTGTTGATGGAGAGGTTAAGGTTCATTCCAATTTAGATGCTTCTCAGATGAGGGAGTTGATGAGCAGTTGTGCTTACGCCATTACATCTCCCAGCACGATATCCTATGAGTATTTGTGCACAGGTGGAAAACTGTTTCTTAAACCCACAGCAGACAATCAACAGAACCTTTATAAAGGATTGTTAGATGCTGGAGTAGCTTTTGATTATGAGCAACATTTTCCAGGAGAAAACTTGAATTGGGATAAGACCTTTGAATTGCAAAATAAAATGTTTGATGGCGAACAGGACAGAAGATTTCGCAGATGGTTTAAGTTTTTGCAGTTAGGTGCGAGAAGTGCAACTATTCAAGACTGTCAGTTGTATTTTGATTGGGCCAATGATCCAGCAACGAGAGAGCAATCATATAATTCGGAACCCATACCATGGGAAAACCATGTTGGTTGGTATAATAGAAAGATTGAAAATAAAGATTCGTACTTGTATTTAATCACTTTAAATAATAAGCCAATTGGGCAAATTAGGTATGACCTGTTGCCAGAGGGATATGTGTTGAGTTATTCGATTGATAGTGAATTTAGAGGATTGGGATTTGGAACAGGTATTTTATTAAAAGGAGCAATAGAATTAAAAAAGGAATTGGGTGAAAATATCGTTGTGGTAGGATATGTGAAAAATGATAACTTTGCCTCTGTTAAAGCGTTCAGAAATGCAGGCTACAAGGAATTTGTTGCTGAAAATTTAGATGCTTCGTACAAATTTGTATTAGAATGAAGACCATCAATATTGGAGGGGTAAAAATAGGTGCTGATCATAAGCCATTTATTATTGCGGAAATGTCTGGTAATCACAATCAGTCAATTGATAGAGCATTGGAATTGGTTAAAGCTGCTGCAGATTCGGGAGCTCATGCATTAAAGTTGCAAACCTATAAGGCTGATACTATAACCATTAATCATAAAGGAGGGTTATTTGATATTAATGATCCCAACTCTTTGTGGAATGGAAAGAATCTTTACGAATTATACGACGAAGCACATACTCCATGGGAGTGGCACAAAGAAATTTTTGATTATGCTAAGTCTTTAGGGATGGTAGCCTTTTCATCGCCATTTGATGAAACCTCTGTCGACTTTTTGGAGTCGTTGGATGTTCCAGCTTATAAGATTGCTTCTTTCGAAAGTGCTCATCATCCTTTATTGAAAAAAGTGGCAGAAACGGGAAAACCCGTTATTATCTCCTCAGGAGCTTCTACTCTTGATGAATTGCATGAAAGCATTGGTGTGTTAAAAAGCAATGGATGTAAAGAGATTATTGTCTTAAAATGTACGAGTACCTACCCAGCTTCGGCCGAAAATAGTAATCTGGTAACTATTCCAGTCTTACAATCTATTTTCTCCGATTGTGTTATTGGTCTATCAGATCATACTATGGGAGTTGGAGTGTCGGTAGCTTCCGTTGCTTTAGGAGCAAGAGTGGTTGAAAAGCACTTTACATTAAGAAGAGCAGATGGTGGAGTGGATAGCGATTTTTCGTTAGAACCTCATGAATTAAAATTATTGGTGGAAGAAACTGATAGAGCATTTCTGTCTCTTGGAAATGTTCAACTAAATACGCAAAAGGCCGAAGAAAAGAGTAGACAATTTAAACGTTCTGTTTATGTGGTAAAAGATATTAAAGAAGGGGAGGTTATTACTGAGGATAATATAAAGGTAATCAGGCCAGGAGATGGGTTGAACCCTAAGTATTATGCAATGGTAGTAGGGAAAACAGCAAAAAGAGATTTAGCATTTGGTACTCCATTAAGTTGGGAGAACTTATTATAAATATATGATAGGAATAATTAATTATGGAATGGGTAATCTGGCATCTGTTAAAAATGCCTTGGATTATCTGGAAATTGATTCCAAAATAATTGATCAACCAGACGAATTGATGGAGGTTGATAAACTCATTCTTCCAGGTGTAGGAGCATTTGGAATGGCGATGGATAATCTCCGTTCCAGAGGGTTCGTAGAACCGTTAAAAGAGGTGGTGTTAGAGCAGAAAAAACCAATTCTGGGAATTTGCCTAGGGATGCAGCTATTTTTATCTAAAAGTTACGAGTTTGGTGAGCATGAAGGACTTAACTTTATTCAGGGAGAGGTAAAAAGCTTTGCTGATAAGGTTAAAGATTTACCGATTCCTCATATTGGATGGAACAGGGTTAAGTTTGAAAAGAATACCTTATTGAATAATGTTGAACCGGATAAAGCTATTTTTTACTTTGTACATAGTTTTTACTGTGATTTAGAAAACAAGGGAGATGAATCCGGAGGTACAGATTACGGAATCGATTTTACCTCGATGATCGAAAAGGATAATATTTTTGGAGCTCAGTTTCATCCTGAAAAAAGTCAAAAATTCGGATTAGAAATATTTTCATCATTTCACAAACTGTAAGCTATGTTGAGAAGAAGATTAATTCCCGTACTATATATTAAAAATGGCCTTATCGTTCGAAGCGAGGATTTTAAGGTTCATCAGATAATGGGAAACATAATTAGTGAGGCGAAGAGGTATAATGACTGGGATGTAGATGAATTGATTTATATCGATATAAGTAAAGAAAAGGAGTATGACCTTAGAAGAGATGATCATAAGGTTGATTCTTATTCTACTATTGATCAGATCATACAGAAAATCTCTAAAGTTTGTTTTATGCCCCTCACTTTTGGTGGAGGTATTAGAACGATCGAAGACATAGATATGAGGATCAGAAATGGGGCAGATAAAATTACTTTGAATACCGGAGCAATTGAAAACCCCGATTTGATTAAGCAGGCTTCATTAAAATACGGTGCTCAGTGTGTTGTAATGTCTATTGATTATAAACTAATCGATGGAAAGCCAATGGTATTTTCTAACCATGGAGAAAACAACACTGGGAAAACGGTATTTGAATGGATAAAAGAATGCGAATCTCTTGGAGCAGGTGAGGTTTTTCTTAATTGTATAGATCGTGATGGAAAAGCAAATGGCTACGACACCAAAACCATAAATGAAGTCGTAGAATTTACAAAACTTCCGGTAATAGCATGTGGAGGTGCTGGAGATGATTATGATTTTGTAGATTTGGCAGAGGATACAAAGGTTTCGGCGATTGCAGCTGGTAATTGGTTCCATTTTGTTGAGAGAAGCTATCCAAGAGCAAAAAAATTAATGAAGAAGAATAATATTAATGTCAGATAAAAAAATGAGTGATATTAAAGTACCTGAAATGAATTATTGCAGTAACTGCGTATACCCAGCTAGTTCTGCAGTTCCATTAGCATTTGATGATACTGGAAAGTGTACAGGTTGTGCAACCGCAAATCAAAGGGTTGAAGTAGATTGGGATAGGAAAAGAAGAATGTTTGAAAGATTGGTGGAAGACTACAGATCTAAGGATGGTTCAAACTACGATTGCATTATTCCGGTAAGTGGAGGAAAGGATAGTTATTATCAAATTCACATTATTAAAAGTTTAGGATTAAATCCTTTACTAGTTACCTATCATGGTTACAATTATACCGAAACAGGGATGAAGAATCTCCGAAACATGAGAGAGGTATTTGACTGTGACCATATCTTTTTTACTCCTAGTGTTCGTGTTTTAAAGGCTATGAACCGATTAGGAATGCATATGATGGGAGATATGAACTGGCATAACCACTGCGGTATTGTTACTTATCCAATTAGAGTGGCAGTGGATCAAAAAGTTCCTTTGATGATTTGGGGAGAACACGGGTTTATGGATCTTGGAGGAATGCACTCGTACAACGATATGATTGAGTTTACATACCGCTCTAGACATGAACACGATTTGAGAGGGTATGAGTGGACCGATTTTCTAGAGGCTGCTCCTAAATTTGGAGAGGATTTAACCAAAAGAGATTTTATCCCTTACATGTATCCAACTGATGAGCAAATTGATGAAGTTGGGGTAAGAGGAATTTTTATTTCTAATTATTTCAAATGGGAAGCAAATGACCATGCTGAAATGATGAAAGAACAATATGGGTTTCTGGAGGCAGAAGAGCCATTTGAAAGAACTTATAGAAGAACTTCTAACCTGGATGATATGCATGAAAATGGAATCCATGATTATATGAAGTTTGTAAAGTTTGGATACGGAAGAGCAACGGATCATGTTTGTAAAGATATCCGAGCAGGAATATTGTCTAGAGAAGAAGGGATTAAGATTATCTCAGAAATGGATCCAATCAAATCAAAAGATTTGTATCGTTGGTTAGAGTATGTAGGCTGGACTGAAGAGCAATTTGATCAGGTGGCCGATACATTTAGAGATTCCAGAGTGTGGGCAATTAAAAATGGTGAATGGGTAAAACAAAACATCACCGGTGATGTAACATCATACGGTAAGGTTCACCTTCCAAAAGACAAATGGAGCAAATACGTTAATTTGTAATTACAAAGAGATGAGAGAGATACCTTTTTCCAATTTACAGGAAATCGCTAAGAACATTAATAAACGAAAAGTAGTACTTTTTGGAGCAGGTAACATTGCGGAGAAAACAGCCAGGCTAATTCCTGAATACGAAGTAGCATTTATTGCTGATAATGCAGAGAACTTATGGGGAGATGAAGAATTGGGTGGAATTCAAATCGTAAATCCTGATTTTTTAAACGGTCAGGATACACAGGAATACTACGTAATAATTTGTACCACTTCTTTTGGTGAAGTATCCCGACAGTTAATAGGGTTTGGCCTAACACCTTCTATGGACTTTGTTGTGAGTCCTGTGATGAATGATTTAAGAGTAATTTCAGAACTAGAATCTGTAAACAAAAGATTGATGTTCTCTAGTGGATCTCCGTCTCAGGATTCTCCTTATTACGGAGGAGGAATTTATGAAATGGAGATCAAAGAGGATTCCTGGGAGCACGTTAAGAAGATTGATGGTAATTGTTATGGAATCATTAGATATGGAGAAACCTTTGTTTCCGTTGATACGGACAAAGGAATTTTTGAATTCGATAAGGATTACAACATAATTAGAAATGGAGAGCTTCCTGTTGGAACAAGAGCGCATGGTGTTGCTTATTCTCCTTCCAGACATAAATTTTATGTTGTAGGAAGCTATCTGGATGCTGTTTTGGAAATAGATGCTGATACCCTTGAGGTATTGGATCAGATTCCGGTTTCTAATAAGAAAGAAGTTACAGGCGATGCTCATCACCATTGCAATGATTGCTGTGTAGTTGGCGATAGCTTGTATGTATCGATGTTTTCTTACACCGGAAATTGGAAAAGAGATATTTTTGATGGAGTAGTACTTGAAATTGATTTGGTTACTAAAACAAAAGTAGCTCCTATAATTCAAGGACTTTATATGCCTCATAATATTACTTTCTTAGCTGGAGGAATTCATGTATTGGACTCACTTCCAGGTTATTTAAGAAAGAATAATGCAGGAGTGGTAGGCCAATTCCCCGCATTTACAAGAGGTTTGGATTTTGATGGTGTTTACTACTACATTGGTCAAAGTAGAAATAGAAACTTTAGTAAAAACCTTGGGGTATCAAATAACATATCTATTGATACTGGAATTGTGGTCTTTGACGAACATACTAAGGTGTCAAGAACCTTTCATTTACCATCTAAACTCTCAGAAATTCACTCTATCGTTTTACTAGACTAGGTTGTTTGAGAAGTTTAATTTTAATAACAAGTCTTTTTATTTCTAAGAGCTTTTGCAACTTCACTGCACTGAAGTCATTAGTAATTAGATTTACATATGTCTCGTACAAAAGAGAAAGCTTGTTAGAGAGGTTGAAGCTGCTGTTTCGTTTTTCCAGAATCTTATTGTTTCTTCCGTTAAGATTAAAGAAAGGCAATATAGGGCCGTTAGTGATAAATGGTGGAAATGAAGAACTGCAAAAAGAGCGAACAAATTACCTGAAGGAGCATACGGAACATGAGCAGTTTCAGTACATCTCTATCTATCCTGCAAAAATTTACTACGATCGATTGTCTTTTCTTAAGCTGATTAGAATTAGTTGGTTGATTCATGTATTTTGGTGGGTATTGTTGCTTAATTTGTTTACCAGTAGTAGAAAAGAGAATGCTCAGCGTTTAATAAATTCATTTTTCTATTTACTTCAAATCTGGATGTATGATAAGGGGAAAAAGGTGTTTTGTCTTCAGATATGGATGCCAGAATCCTATATCGTATCTAATATTGCAGCAGAAAATGGGTATGACGTTACAATGATTACCAGTAGCTCCCCTTTACATTGCAATAATCGTTATGTATATGCTCCTAAGGTAAAGCTTGCTTTCGCATCTAAATTTCAAAAAGAAGAATTGCGGATATTTACAGAACGAAACCATTTTCAAGTAAGTTCAATAGAAAAATGGGGGCCTGAAAACGTATCAGATTACTCCGGTTTACAGAATACCGAAAAAGAGAAGTACCATTTGGGGTTATATAGTGGTGGTTCCTGGGCAAGAGATAGTCTTAACCTGAGAATTTCAGACATTGACTCATTGAAGAGTTCGCCAAATCTGAAAAATCCTTACTACCAAATATTTAGATTAATCCTCGAGGTAGGAGTCGAGTTAAAGAAAGAATTCGGAATAGAAGTAATTATTTTCCCACATCCCCACGAAAGACAATTATTAGCGAGTGGAGTGGAACCTCCTTATTCTGCGTTGGCTCAATCGAATAATATTCCAATTGATACAAGAACAATGAACTCAGTTCATGAGTTTTATAATACCAAAGTAGGGGTTTCGGTGGTTTCAACATCAATCTTTGATAGAATCAACCTGGAGCTGCCTGGTTTTGTATATGGGGGAGATAAAATAAAACGATTCATGATTGCACCGCATTATTTGGGGAGTTATGAATACATTTGCTTTAAAAATAAAGAAGATTTAAGAGAGAAGGTATTGAAAGAATTAGCTCTCTTAAAATAGTGTAGTTATGCTGAAGAAACTTTTTTTTGATTCATTTATATATGCGTTTCTACCAAAGCTTCCAATGGTATTGGGGTTTGTTTTGATGCCTATTACAACTAAAATTTTAACTCCATTTGATTATGGGGTTTATGGTGTAATTATGGCTTATTTTGGTGTGTTATCCGGTTTTAGAGAATTAGGGTTTGGAGTAAACCTCTCTAATGCATACTGGAAAAGAAGAAAAAAGTATCAGTTAATTTGGAGAAATCTACTCGCATTTTTTTACACTTGGGGAGCAGTATACGCATTCATATTTGGGATATTGCTGTACTTTGTTATTCCTTCAGAAGCATCCCATAATAAGTGGATCATTATACCCTTAATCTTAATACCAATTGTAGTTTTCTCTCCAATTACGAGAATTGGAGCCCTGTATTTTCAACTTGAGCGAAAACCTATTCCAGTTACCTCAATAGGAGTCGTTTCCTCAATGGTGGGGTTAGGTGTGTCCTTCTTTTGTATTGTGTACCTAAAGCTAGGATATATGTCCTGGTTTATTTCAACCTTCGTTTCTTCAACTTTATCCGGGATCGTTTACTATTACATTTTTACATTTAAAAAAGGGTTTACTCCAATATTTAGATTTAATAAGCGCACTTATAAAAGGTACTTGAGCGTTGGCCTTCCAATGATTCCACATCAGTGGGCAGGGTACCTGTTGAACTCTTCTGATAGACTGGTATTGGACGCTATGGGAGTAAGTAATGAAGACATTGGAAGGTATAATTTTTCCTATAATTTCGGAAGCGTTACTAGCCACCTTGCAACTGGGTTAGCTCAAGGCGCCAGACCTTACTTCTACAGCATTATTTCGAAGGATACAAAAGACAAGTTTTTTAAGTTCAGAAAACTGACATTTTTTCTTCAGGGGATATCACTTTGCGCTACTTTTTTGATCAGTATTTGGTTAAGGGAAGGGTTTAACATTATGGTAAATAATGATGAATTAAGAGCAATGTATCCATTAGCTGTATTTTTTGTGATGAGTTATAGTATGAATACTCTTTATCAAAATGTTTCCATTATTCATACGTTTAATGAGAAGACAGGGAATCTATGGAAAATATCATTTATTGCGGGTGTCGTTAATGTGGGGTTAAACCTGGCATTTATCCCATTATTTGGCTACAAGGTCGCTGCAATTACTACGTTATTATCATTAATGTATTTTGGGTTCTCTGGAACCTACTTAAAGACATATAAAAAATTCCAACCATTAAGGAATTACACCGGAATTTGGATGTTTGCAATATTGATTTTAACCGGTGCAGCTTATTACTTAGTAAATGTCAATATCTTTATCAAAATAATTATTTCTCTAGTTGTAATTGGTGTAGCTTTATATGCTTATTTAAGGCACTTCAAAGGAGTTTTTAATGAAAAAGAGTAATCAAATTATTGTCCATATTGGATTGCCCAAAACCGGTACTTCTTTTTTACAAGTAGATGTATTTCCACTAATTAAACAGGTTTCTGTACTAAGGGGATGGGATAATTTCCGAAAAATGATTGATTTACCTGCTGGTAACAGGATCTTAATTTCTGATGAGTTTTTTGCTTGCCAAATGACTAAAGGAAGTCTGATCAGTCAATTGGAGAATAGAATGGATCGAATAAAAGAGATTTTTGTAAACCCTAGTATCATTGTTGGGTTTAGGGAGCAAAAAGAATTTGTACTGTCCTATTACAAACAGCATTTGCATGCCGGAGGAACCAGGAAATTAGACGATGTGTTTAATTTGGAAAATACAGGGTTACTAAAAATCGAAGACCTCAATTATTCGAATTGGTTAAAAGTAATTGATGAGAGATTCTCAGATGTAATGGTCTATACAAACCGTTCGATTAAAGAGAACTTGCAAGGATTTGTGGATGAGGTGTGTTCTAAGAATCAATTGGAAACATTTGATTGTAAACAGATAAAACAAAAGTCGAGAAATGTTGGTGTTAGATCTGTTCGTCAAGTAGAATACCTGCTTGAAAAGAATAAAAGTACATCACAAAATTCAAACAATATTTCGACTAAAATAAAGCGTAAATTGCAGGGTAAGAATTATAAAACTTACTTGAATAAAGCATTGGAAATGGAATTTGAAGACGGTGATGAGCTGTTCAAATTACCTGGTGAAGTAGTAGAATTTATTAATGAAAAGTTTAGCGAAGACTGGAGTCAGGTCCAGAATAGAATAACTTTTTAATAATTGGTCATAGCTAGATATAGTCATGTGTGGGATAACTGGAATACTATCATTTAATTCTAAGGTAGAACCTGAGGAGGTGGAACTAATGAATCAGTCCTTGATTCATCGTGGGCCTGATGGAGCTGGAGTTTGGTCAAATGAAGAACAAAATCTGGTACTGGGACATCGAAGGTTATCCATTTTGGATCTGTCCGAGAGAGGAAAACAACCAATGCATTCTGAATCGGGGAGGTATACCATAACTTTTAATGGAGAAATCTATAACTATGTAGAACTTAGAGATAGTTTAATTGGTAAGGGAGAGCAATTCAAAACCGATACGGATACAGAAGTGCTTCTAGCTCTATTTTCTAAATATGGAGAGAAGTGCCTTGCAATGCTGGATGGAATGTTCGCATTTGCAATATGGGATAAGGAAGAGAAGAAACTATTTTGTGCTCGCGATCGATTTGGAGAAAAGCCATTCTTTTACTTTAAAAATCAAAACCGATTAGTGTTTGGATCTGAGATGAAAGCAATTTTTGCATCAGGAGTTCCAAAGAAAGTTAATTTACAAAGATTAGGAGGGTATTTAAATTATAACCTGATTGTCGATCAAAATAATTTAGAATCCACCTTCTACGAAAACGTATACCAGTTAGAGGCTTCCCATTATATGGCAGTGGACCAAAATGGTAGAATAGTAAAAAAGAAGTATTGGTCCCTGGATCACGTTGAAATCAATAATGGGATTACTTTGGAGCAAGCATCCGATAAGTTTCGATCATTATTAGGAAATTCGATAAACAGAAGGTTAAGGTCCGACGTGGCTGTTGGGTCTAGTTTGAGTGGAGGTCTGGATTCATCTTCTATTGTTAGGGTAATAGACTCTCTAAAAAACAAGGAACAAACTCAAAGAACATTTTCTGCAAGGTTTAAAGACTTTGATAAAGATGAAGGAGAATATATTGAGGCGGTAACCGAAATTTCTAATGTCGAACCTTATTATACCTGGCCGGATGGAGATGGGTTTATTGGGGAGCTAGAAAAGGTGTTTTACCACCAGGAAGAACCATTTCAATCGGCAAGTATTTCGGCTCAATGGGAAGTAATGAAGTTAGCCAGGTTACACGATACCATTGTGTTACTTGATGGACAGGGAGCAGATGAATATCTGGCAGGGTACCATGCCCTCGCAATGCCCTACTTTAAAGAATTGATAGCTAAAGATACCAAATCGTTTAATGAGCAACATTCTGCTTTTGAGAAATTGCACAATAAAGCAATTCCGGTACAACGTACATTAAAGCTTCGATCCAAATACCCTAAAGTAGGAGGAGTAATTGATAAAATTAACCAATTGCGAGGAGGCAAATATATACCTAAAGATTTAGGAGTTAATCCAGATTTGATTCCAGAGAAATCGGAAAGTGGTTACCTTCAATTTAATCAGCTTAACGAAGCATTAAAGTATTCGATGTTTAACGAGAGCTTACCTAAATTGTTAAGATATTCCGATAGGAATGCTATGGCGCACTCGGTAGAGGTTAGATTACCATTCTTAAATCATGATTTAGTTGAATTTGTTATGTCATTACCATCTAATTATAAAATCAATGATGGATGGACAAAATACGTGCTTAGGCATAGTATGAAAGATACCTTACCCGAAAAAATTACCTGGAGAAAGGATAAAATTGGATACGTCCCACCACAGAAAAAGTGGATGGAAAATTCAAAGGTTAAAGAACTGGTTGATGATAGCTATAATGATCTTGCAAAGGAAAATATAGTTACCAGAAAAGAAAACGGTATGGAGTGGAAATACATCATGTCTTACTTCGCTTTGAATAAATAGTTGTGAAAAAAGTTGTCATTATCACCCGGTCATTTCCTCCTGTTAATAAGACTGCGTCAATGCGACCACTTGCATGGGCAGAAAACATGCATAAGCATGGTATCTATCCAATTATTATTACTCGTAACTGGGATCGTGAGATTAAAGTGGAAGATGATGTGAACTTTCCATCAGGGAAGAAGATAAAGCATGAAAAAAAAGATAACTACGAAGTTTACTATGTACCCTTTAAAGGGAACTTAGAATACCGCTTCATCAACCGTTTTGGAAGGATAAAAGGAACATCAAGACTTATGTGGGAAATTCAGAAAGCCATTGGCCACTTCTTTATTTTTAACCCATACAGAAAGATGTTTAAGTTTACTAAACAATACCTGATTGAAAATAAGATAGGTGTATTTGTTCTTACTGTACCTCCATTTAATATGCTGGAATTGGGATATCGATTGAATAAGGCAACAGGAGTTAAATGGGTAGCGGACTACAGAGATGAATGGCATACATCAGATATGTTGGACATTCCTAAAAGAGACTATAGTGGATTATTGGGAGGTATAAAAAAAATCTTTCGACCAGATTCATACAATAACGAAAAAAAGTGGACTGGGTCCAGTACATTAATTACAACCGTAGCACCTTCTGGGGTTAAGAATTTGCAAAATTATAACTCAGTAAAAGGAGCTTACATTCCCAATGGTTTTTTTGAGCACGAGTTTGACGAACATTTAAAGGAATTACCACCGTACAAGGTGTTTACTATTACTTATGCAGGGTGGCTATATCAAACTCAGCAAATCGAAATTTTGCTAGGGGCATTGAATAAAATGTATCAGCAAGACCCTAATGTAAATGTAAGGTTGTTACTGGTAGGAGGGAAATCTTTTAAGGGCATGGAATCTCGAATTAATAAAGAGGCAAAAGAGATTTCTCATTTAGTGGAACTAACGGATAGGAAAACGAGAGCAGAATCATTTGAAATGCAAATGAAATCTCAATTATTGCTATTGTGCTCTCATAAAAATGCGAAAGGAATTCCTTCTAGTAAACTATATGAGTATATAGCATTAAGAAAACCTGTATTAGTATGTCCGGGAGATGATGGGATTATTGATCAAACCATCAAAGAGATGCAAAATGGCTTTATCTGTAATTCGATAGATGAAACCGTAGAGCTCTTACAACAGAAGATTAAGGAGTTTGAGGATACAGGGGCAATCTCAACTAACTTTCAAGAGTCATTAAGGGAAAATTATACTCGAGAAATACAGACAAAAGAAATGGCTAAACTGTTAAAAGATATAGAATAATATGCCGGATGTGTCTGTCATAATACCATGTTATAATTCGGAGCATTTCATTAAGGAAACTCTGAATTCTGTTATTGCACAGACTCACAATAGTTGGGAATGTATCGTGGTTGATGACGGTTCTACCGACAATTCGGTACAGATTGTACTCTCTCTTGCAGCAAACGACTCAAGAATCCGTTTTTACAAAAGATCTTCAAGTAATAAAGGAGCTTCTGCATGTAGGAATGAAGGAGCTAAGATGTCTAATGCAGATTATATAATATTTCTTGATTCGGATGACTTATTAAGAAAAGATTGCATAGAGTCTAGATTGACTAAAATTAGTCAGAGTCCAGATCAGGATCTGTGGGTTTTTTATTGTGAATTATTCAAAGAAAAACCGGGAGATACAGGTGTATTATGGAATATTAAAGATGGTGACGATGATTTAGGCAGGTACATTGCTCATGATTTAACATGGCATACCACATCACCTATTTGGAAAAAGACTTCTTTTTTAGAGCTTGGAGGGTTTGATGAAAAGGCTTTGTGTATGCAGGATTGGGAGGTTCACTTAAGAGCATTGTCAAGTGGGTTAAAGTACATTTACTACGATGATCCACCAGATTGCTATTATCGTAAAAACCATGGTGCGAACACCATAAGTTCACAAAAAGCTACCGATTCAAAGCTGGAAAGTAGGGAGTATCTACTTAGAAAACATTATCAGGTGTTGAAATCTGTTGGTCAACTGGAAGGTGAAAAAAAATACAATTTCACAAGCTATTTTATTCAATTAATATCACTTAACCTAAGCGTTGAGAAATATGAAAAAGCTGACGAATTGTTAGCATTTTTGGTAAGTGAAAAATTGATGAATTCCAGAGGGAAAAAGATCTTGAGAAAAACGTTGAAATTAGCGAATAAAAAGAATAGAACAATTGTAGATAGGGTTGTGCTGAAAGGGTTGATCTACATAAGGAATATGATACTTAGTCAAGAATATTTTCCAAAATCCAATCAGTACGCGTATACTTACAGTGATTATAAAAAAAATAGACATGGAGCAGCTTAAAGTACTTGATTGTACGCTTAGAGATGGAGGATATTATACCAACTGGGATTTTGATGATGTTCTGGTAGAACATTATCTGGAAGCAGTAAATCACTTACCAATTGATTATGTGGAGGTGGGGTATAGGTCTAAGGAAATTGGAGGCTATTTTGGTCCATATTTTTATACTTCTACCAGGTTAATTAAATCCATTGCTGCTAAACTTAAAACTGCCCAGTTGGCATTGATGATAGATGTTAAAAATACTAGTGTAGAGGATATTCCAGTGTTGTTTCAAGATATTGTTGAAGAATGTCAACTAGTTAGAATGGCTGTTGCTCCGGATAAATTACAACAGGCATTGCCAATTTCAGCAAAGCTGAAAGACATGGGCTTTAAGACAGCGATCAATCTAATGTACATGTCTAAAGTTGAGGTGAGCGATCAATTGCTACAGGAACTTGCAGAAGCATCTGATTTATACGATTATATTTATTTGGTTGACTCCTACGGAGGTATGTCTCCAGATGAAGTTTCTTCTAAGTTTAAAAAATGTGAAAAGCTAAATGTATTAGGTTTTCATGGTCATAATAACCTGGAGTTGGCATTGGCCAATACAATGGCAGCAATAAATTCCGGAGTTGGTATTGTGGATGCAACCATAACTGGAATGGGGAGAGGAGCTGGTAATTTGAAAACAGAACTTTTGCTAACGTACTTGCAATCAAAGTCCCAATTGGATGCTAATTTGAATAAACTATCGGAAGTTGTTAAACGATTCGATTCTTTAAGAAAAGAATATGGTTGGGGAACTAATTTGCCATACATGCTATCGGGAGCTTATAATCTACCACAAAAGGATGTAATGGAATGGCTTAGTACCAATAGATATACTGTAAATACCATTGTTCATTCATTACTAAATGAATCAGATCAGGCTAGTTATCCTGAATTACAGAACGATCAAATTGATCAGAAAGAAGCACTATACATAATTGGAGGTGGCCCTTCTGTAAGTAAGGTGAAAGAAGACTTAATAGAGCACCTGGCAGGTAATGATAAAGCGTTGATTTATCATTCAAGCTCCAGGTATGCAAACGATCTTAAACAATATTCTTCCAGAAGTTTAATTGGCCTTGCAGGAAGTGAAGCTGATAAGCTAACAGAGAGGATAGGTAAAGAAAAAGTAAAAGAATATCATTACTTATTGTCGGCTTCTCCCAGAGAAATGCAGACAGATATTCCTGTAGAAATTGCAGAACTGGTTAGAGAGTTACCTAATAGCTGTTCTGAGTTTGGTGATAGCCCAATTGGGATCGGATTTGATCTGGCCAGATTGATGGGGCTTAAGAAAGTGTATTTATTAGGGTTTGATGGATATGATCAGCCTACCAATGAAAAACTGAATCTTATGAACGAGAATCAAACTGCAATGGATCAGTTTGTTCAATTAGGTGGAGAAATTATTGCTTTAACAAAGACCAATTACTCCGGTGTAATCCAAAAATCTGTCTATTCTAAATTTCCAAAATGAAAATTGTAGGGATAATTCCGGCAAGATTTGCCTCATCCAGGTACCCTGGTAAACCATTGGTAAACATAATCGATAAACCATTAGTTATTCACGTGTGCGAAAAAGTAGAACTAGCACTTGGTAAGGAAAATACATTTGTAGCCACCGATGATGATAGAATTAAAGAAGTGGTGGAATCATATGGCTATAATGTAGTTATGACTGGGTCACATCATCCTACTGGAACAGATAGGTTGCTGGAGGTTACCACACAGCTAGAGGCGGATGTTTATCTCAATATTCAAGGTGATGAGCCAGTAGTTAATCCAAAGGACATTGTTAAAATTGCAGATGCAAAGAAGCATTATCCCGATTGTGTTATTAATGGTATGTATCCAATTGATGTTAATGTTGAGGATCCCAATAGTGTTAACATTCCCAAGCTGGTTGTAAATAAAAGCAACGATTTAATATATATGTCGAGGTTGCCGGTACCTGGTGTTAAAGATTCTAAGAATATTCCTCAATATTTGAAACAAATATGTATTTATGCCTTCACTAAGCAAGAGCTGGAAATGTATGGAGAATCTGGAGAAAAAGGACAAATTGAATTCTTTGAAGATATCGAAATATTAAGATTTTTGGAGTTAGGAAAAAAGGTTAAAATGGTGATGATGTCTGGTGCAAGTTTAGCTGTGGATGTACCAGAAGATGTAGAAAAAGTAGAAAACTTTATAAGAAATGGCAATTAAGACTGTTTTTTGGGATTTTGATGGAGTAATCATGGATTCAATGCCTGTTCGTACAGAAGGGTTTCGAATGTTGTTGAGTGACTACCCTAACAATGAGGTAGACGATTTAGTGAAGTATCACTTAATAAATGGAGGTTTATCCAGATACGTTAAGATCCGATATTTTTTCGAAAAAATTAGAAATGAAGCCATTACCGAAGAAGAGGTTCAGCAATGGGCCGACCGATATAGTGTAATGATGTTGAGGGAATTACAAAACCCTAAAAGATTAATATCTGAAACAGTAGAGTTCATTAAGCGCAACTACAATCAATTCAATTTTCATATAGTGAGCGGATCCGATGGGAACGAGTTGAGAAAGATTTGTGAAGCAGTTGGGTTAAAAAAGTACTTTTTGTCAATTAATGGTTCGCCAACACCTAAAAAGCAATTGGTAGAAGAGATATTAAAATTAGAGAAATATCCTCTTAATGAGTGTATACTAATTGGCGACTCAGGAAATGATTTCGATGCGGCGGAGTTTAACTCTATTTCTTTTGCAGGATACAATAACACATCGTTAAGTACTGTTGGAGATTTTTACATTCAATCATTTGATTCTTTGGAGCTATAATGAATGCCAAAGAAAATATAGAATTAGTAGCAAAGTTAGAGAGGGAGTTTGACGTTCAGAACTGGAAGATTAACGGAGTGGAGGTTTGGCCATATATCCGTGCAGAGTTAGGCTTAAAATGTTATCATATTATTCTTAATCAGGGAAAGAAAACGTCAGTTGAGCCCGTTGAGCAATCTGGAAAATTACAGCGTGTTTTTAGGATTGTTAAGAGGTATTTTAAAGGAAAAAAACAAGACCAACGCATAAAGAATCAAAAAGGGGGATATCAAAACCTGATTTCATCGTCTTTGAATTATTATCGGGTTATTGAGGGGTTAGGATTTGATAAATTTGCCGATAGTTTAGCCTTGAAATTGAAAGACGAAAATCAGGAGTCTTCTTTTGTAATAGAGCACAACAGTAACTATGTTACATTACCTGAAATTTCGAGCCTTTATGATGGAGAAAATAAAGAGTTTATTGAAGATTTCGTTTACTACCATGTAACTCGATCAAGAATTAAATCAAAGTATAAAAAAGCGGCTGTTCAGCTAGATGGATTTCAGGAATTTTTGAATCATCCGTTTATAAAAGAAATTCAACTTGCACAAAGCGTTAATCAGGCATCTTTGATTAATTTTTCTACTCAGGTCAAAAGTATGGCAAAGACATTTGCCAGTTTTATGAAAAACAATGGAATTAAAACCTTCTATTGCTTTAATTATTATTCGCTCCATAACTATGCACTAATTCATGCAGCACACCTGTGTAAAATACCATCATTTGATATTCAACATGGTGTTGCAGGAGATGTTCATATGTCTTATGGCAAAGGTAGATTGGTTCCTCAAAGGGGATTTAACATTTTTCCTTCTAACTTTTGGACGTGGGATCAGGCAAGTGCAGATACCATCGATTCGTGGAATAGTGAAGCCATTAAGTCACATGTAAAAGGTAATCCCTGGGTTGATTTATGGAAGTCTGGAAGAGCAAACGAGATATTTAATATCCAAACCTCAGAGGCGTTTAAGAGTGATCTTGAAGGTGGTAATGTCGTATTGGTGAGTCTTCAAAATTTAGAGGATTCTATTCCGGATGAAGTGATTGATTTGGCAAGAGAGACGGAAAAGTATACTCTACTTCTTAGACTGCACCCGGCCAAAAAGAATTACGAAAAACTGGATGCAAAACTTAAGAAGGAAAAAGTCCTTTCCAAGTATTACCTTCAGGAAGCTACAGAAGTACCATTGCATTATTTGCTACCTTATACAAGTGTACACATTACAAGGTTTTCTTCAGTGGCCATTGAAGCAATGGAATATGGGATAAGTACTATTTTCTTGGAGCAAAATGGTCTTGACTTTTTCGCGTCAAATTTGCCAGCTAATTTGGTAGAGAATGGAATTGGGAAATCACTGGAAAGTTTACTTGAGAAATTGGAGATTAAAAATTGAAGTGGTTAAATCACTTGGATTATCTTTGTTAACCTGACCAGTCATAAATGCAGAAATAGGATGAAAAAAATATATCTTTTAGTAGGGACAAGACCTAATTTTATAAAAGTTACCAGGTTTAAAAAAATAGGAGCAGAGAGAGGGCTTGAAGTAAAACTGATTCATACAGGTCAGCATTTTGACGACAATATGGCCAATGTATTTTTTGATCAATTTGATCTGAGACCAGATTATTTTTTAAATGTAGGTGGCCAAACTCCTAATTCGCAAATCGCTAGTATACTGGTAAAACTAGAAGAGTTATTTGAAAAGGAGGGGAAACCAGACTTGTTTATTGTTCCCGGAGACGTGAATTCTACTTTAGCTGGAGCAATTGCAGCTAATAAGATGGGGATCAAATTAGCTCATCTGGAAAGTGGGTTAAGATCGTTTGATAAGAAAATGCCGGAAGAGCATAATAGAATTGTTGCAGATAACCTTTCCGATATTTGTTTTATTACTGAACCATCAGGGATAAAGAACATTGATATTGAGAAAATAACAGCAGAAAAAGTATTTGTTGGAAATACCATGATTGATACTCTTGTAGAGTTTGAAGGTGAAATTGATAAGTCTGATGTTCTGGAAAAGTTCGGAATTGTTGGAGAACCTTATATTTTATGCACTTTTCATAGGCCATCTAACGTTGATGATATGAAAAGCCTGCAGAAATTAGTCGATCTGATTACAACATTGACAAAATATGGTAAGGTTGTACTTCCCTTGCATCCCAGGTCAAAAAATAGTTTGGCTCAGCATGGATTGCTGGAGAAATTGACAGTACTTGATGAGCTGGTATTAACACCTCCAATTGGTTATTTTGAGTTTCAGCGATTAATCAAATCGTCTAAACTAGTAATTACCGATAGTGGAGGAATTCAGGAAGAAACAACATTTAGACAAGTACCGTGTTTAACTGTTCGAGAAAACACAGAACGACCTGTAACAATAGATGTTGGAACCAATACTTTGGTACCATTTTCAGAAGGAGATATTGAAAAATATATTAAACAGATAGAGGCTGGAACTTACAAGAAAGGACAAGTACCTGAGCTTTGGGATGGTCATGCAACGGAGAGAATTATTGACCATATTCTAACCGTAATTTAGGTCTGAAAAATAGATCAAAGTTGATTTAATAAGATGTTGTTCAACTCAATAGAATTTGCAGTTTTTTTACCCTGCGTTTTTTTGTTGTATTGGTTTGTGTTTAAAACCATTAAGCAACAAAATGTACTGTTGTTGTTGGCGAGTTATCTATTTTACGGATGGTGGGATTGGCGCTTTTTATCGCTAATTGCATTTAGCTCATTGGTGGATTATTTGGTCGGTATTGGTATGTCAAGATCCGATCAACAGTCTAAAAGAAAATGGTTGTTGGTTTTGAGTTTATCCGTTAATCTGGGCTTTTTATGCTTTTTTAAATACTTCAACTTTTTTGCAGAAAGCTTTTCGGAGGCCTTTACATTTTTTGGCTCATCTATTGATGTCCCGAGGCTTAATGTTGTGCTCCCGGTTGGAATCAGTTTTTATACCTTTCAAACACTCAGTTATTCCATTGATGTTTACAAAAGAAGGCTAGAGCCGGTGAGGGAGTTTGTTCCTTTTTTTGCATTTGTAAGTTTTTTCCCCCAGTTAGTGGCAGGGCCAATTGAAAGAGCAACTGCTTTATTACCACAGTTTAAAAAAGAAAGAATCTTTAACTATTCTGAGTCAGTAGATGGACTAAGGCAAATTTTGTGGGGGTTGTTCAAAAAAGTAGTTATTGCAGATAACTGTGCAGAATATGCAAATATGGTTTTCAATAATTATGAGGATTATAGTGGTAGTACACTGTTATTGGGGGCCATATTCTTTGCATTTCAAATTTATGGTGATTTCTCTGGTTATTCAGATATAGCAATTGGTACATCAAGGTTATTTGGATTCAATTTGATGAAGAACTTTTCTTTTCCATATTTTTCAAGAGACATTGCCGAATTCTGGAGAAGATGGCACATTTCCCTTTCTACATGGTTTAGAGATTATTTATACATCCCCCTTGGTGGTAGTAGAGGTGGTACCTGGAGTAAAGTGAGAAACACCTTTATCATTTTTATTGTAAGTGGGTTTTGGCATGGAGCTAATTGGACATTCATAGCATGGGGAGCATTAAATGCTATTTATTTTCTGCCGTTGTTGCTGGTAAACAAGAACCGAAGTAATATCGATATTGTGGCAAAAAACAAGATATTTCCTTCGGTAAAAGAGATAATCAGTATGGGGGTAACATTTTTACTCGCTGTATTGGCCTGGGTGTTTTTTAGGTCGGAGAATATTACCGATGCTTTTAGTTTTATTCAGTCCATTTTTACTAAAGAAATTATCTCGATGCCGTATTTAATGCCTAAGTTGATTTCGTTGTATTTAGTATTTTTTATACTAATAGAGTGGAGTGGAAGGAGAGAGGAATATGCCATAGCAAAACTCGGTAGCAATTGGAACGTTGGTTTTAGATATGGGTTTTATTATTTATTAATCATCTTCATTTTGGTATTCTCCGGAGAAGAGCAAGAATTCATATACTTTCAATTTTAAATGAAGAGGTTTGGAATTAAAATATTGATTTTTGTAGCTGTTTTCCTGGTCTTGGATAAGGCCTTTATTCTGGTTAGAAATTCAGCTTCCAAATACGAAGTTGATCGCAGATTGGAAGAGGTAATATCTGGAGAACTAAATACAGATATTTTAGTGATTGGATCATCTAGAGGAGCCAGAAATATAATTGCTTCTGAAATAACGAAACAAACAAAATATTCAGCTTACAACCTGTCCTATCCTGGCTCAGATATTAGCTTTCATAGTTTTTTATTAGAAAAGGTGTTGGAGCACAACGATAAACCACAAAAAGTGTTGTTGGTTTTAGATTCTCCCCAGGAATTACTTGAAAACAGTGGGATAGGGTTCCGTTTCGATCGATTATACCCTTTGGTAAATTATCCTGAAATAAGAGACGAATTAGTTAAGAGAGGAGAGAAAAACTATTGGTTGTCGCAAATCCTAATCCTGCATCAATTGAATAAATCTAACTTCGATTTTTCGCAAAGAAAATTTACAGAGCTGGATACCATTCAAGAATGTGGTTCCATGCCCATTTCTTTCCAAAAGAAAGGGATGGAGTTCAAATGGGAAGATAAATCAAAATACAATAAAAAGCTTGAGAAGGAGAGTAAGATTAAGGAGTTTAAAAGAATTCAGGATATATGCATATCAAATGATATTGAGTTGATTTTGGTTATCCCACCTAATTACAGTCCTGCTAATGAAAAGTTTTTAGCAAGGATTAATGAGTTAAAGTATGACTCGGTTCAGCTTTTTCATTACAACACTCAAGATGAACGATATAAAAATTCAGATTATTTTTACGATGATACCCATTTGATGAAGAATGGAGCAGGTATTTTTACTCAAGAGATTATTCAGTACATTAATGAAAAGAAATAGTTTCTAACTGATCAATAGAATGGCCCAAAAGATATATTATATAACATGCATTGACTCTCCATCAGGTATTTACCAAAGTCAGGTAGTAGATGTAATAAATTTTCTAAATGCTCAATTTGACGTAAACATTCAATTAGTAGCATTGATTCCCTGGACCAATTATTCGGAAAACAAAAAGAAAATTATTTCCATGCTTCCTGGAGCAATAGTGAAACCTTTGGTGTTAGGGGTTGCCAGATGGAAGAAAAGTAAGTTGATGTTGAATTTGGTAACAAGTAAGAATGCAGTTGCCATTACAAGAGGTCCGATTGCATTTGCATTGGCTCAGAATAGATTTAAAAAAATAATCTATGATGGAAGAGCTGCTGTAAAGGCCGAAGTTGAAGAGTATAATGTAACCGGTACGGAAGCACTAGGACAGCAATTTATAGAAGCAGAGAGGTCTGCTGTTTTAAATGCAGATTATCGAATAGCTGTATCTAATCAGTTGGTAAAGTTCTGGGGGGAAGAATATGGTTATTCCAAATCTGATCATGTGGTAATTCCTTCAACCTTAAATAACGATCTGAATAATGAGTTGATTAAGTGTAAGAATGATGGAGCTGTAAAGGTAGTATATGCTGGTAGTACAAGTGAGTGGCAGTCCTTTTCTTTGGTGGTTAAAATGTTGGATGAAGCCATGAGTAAACAGGGAAATCTGGAAGTGTTGTTTTTAACCAGAGAAGTACCTGAAATAGAAGTTCTAGCAAAGAAATACTCAGGTAGGTGTATTAGGAAGTGGGTTAACCATAACCAAGTATACGAAGAATTAAGTAATTGTGACTACGGTATTTTATTAAGAGAAAAACGTGTTACCAATAAAGTGGCTTCTCCAGTAAAATTTGCAGAATATCTAAATGCTGGTTTATCTGTTATAATATCGCCAGATATTGGAGATTATTCGGAATTTGTTGAGAAGAATCAATGTGGAGTGGTAGTGTCCGGTAATATTCCAGAATTGAGAAATTTGAGTGAAGATCAAAGGCAAAAAAACCGTCAACTTTGTTCTGTACATTATCTAAAATCATCGTCCGAAATACATCAGAAATACAAATCTTTAATTAAGAGTGTTTTGAATTCGGATTAAAGTCTAATTCTAACTGAATAAAAGATTCAATAATTGGTCATAAAATGCCAATGGAAACTATTATTTCCGTTACTTTCGTTGTTTATTGTTGAACAGCGTTGATGGATAAAAAGAAGAAGATACTTCTACTAACCGATGGAATTACCCCATTTGTAATAGGTGGTATGCAAAAGCATTCCGCTAACCTAGCCAAGTTTCTTACATTAAAAGGATGGGATATAACGTTAGTACATTGCTTAGATCATACTGAGAAAATCCCTGATAAAGAAGAAGTTAATAGAGTATTATTTGGGAATTCTGGTGTTGTATTGGCCGATCAGGTAGTATTTCATTTCCCTGCTCCGGGAAAGGTTCCTGGCCATTATATCAGACGATCTTATCAATATTCTAAAATGATCTACGAGAAGTTGAAGAATAGAATTGGGGAGTTCGATTTTATATATGCTAAGGGATTTACAGCCTGGGAGCTTATTAAACGAAAATCAAAAGGAGATAAAAGCATTCCTCCTATTGGAGTAAAGTTTCATGGGTATGAAATGTTTCAAACACCTCCATCTTTTAAAGTAGCACTGGAGCATAAACTATTCAAAAAACCAGTTAAGTGGAATAATCAGAATGCAGATTTGGTTTTTTCTTATGGAGGAAAAATAACTGATATTGTTAAGTCCATAGGTGTTGATCATTCGAAAATTGTGGGAATTACTTCTGGAATTGATCCTGAATGGATCAAAAGTGAAGTCCAAAGCAATAATGAGACAATTCGATTTGTTTATTTGGGAAGATATGAAAGGCGGAAGGGAATTGAGGAATTGATGTTGGCTTTGAGGAATATTGAGGGTGATAAAAGCTTTGAGTTTAATTTTATAGGTGATATTCCTTCCGGTAAGAGAGAAAAAGATTCCAGGTTTGTTTATCATGGTCAAATAGGAGAGAAAGATAAATTAATTTCTATCCTGGATTCTTGCGATGTGTTAGTGTGTCCAAGCCATTCGGAAGGTATGCCAAATGTAATACTGGAAGGAATGGCTAGAGGGTTGGCAATAATTGCAACGGATACCGGTGCTGTTCAGATGATGGTTGATGAAAAGGTTGGAGTTTTACTTCCATCTCCAGATGTTGGTTTAATTTCTTCTGCCATAGAGAAAATGATTTCCATGAGCAAAGAAGAATTATTATTATTAAGAAATAATTCCCTTCAGAGGATTAAAAATGAATTTGGATGGGACCGAATTGCAGAAAAAGTAATTTCTGCAATTGAAAACGTTACAACACAGTAATAAAGGATTGAAATAGATGCTCACCTTATTTTCAAAAAATGTTCAATTAATTCTAATCATTTGTTTAGGTTGGTTGCTATTGGGGAGTATCGGAAGCCAATTTGCAATGATTGGTGTTGCCTTAGTATTTGGTATTTGCTTTTTCAAAAGCAGAATCGATTTGATGCTGTTGTTGTTTTATTGCATTTTATTCTTTTCAGATTCGAGGTCTGATTTTCTTTCATTTGCCGCTGCAATTAAACCTGGTATAGCCTTGTTGTTTGGGGTAACCGGATTATTGATATGGAGAAAGTTCAAGGTGGATCATCCCTATATTCTATTGTTCTTGCCGTTTATTATTGTGGCTTTAGTTACCGTTTTTTTTAGTGATTATTTTGTTACCTCACTTACTAAAACAGTATCCTATACATTCATCATTTTATCAGTCCCTGTATACTGTACATACCTATTGAAATCTACTGATAATAGGATTTTTAGAGATTACTTTGGAGTGATATTCATTATCCTCAGTTTAGGATTGGTGTTTATCGTTTTGTTCCCGGATTTTGTGTTTTTGGCAGGGAGGTATAGAGGACTGTTAGGGAACCCCAATGGAATGGGATTGTTCTTAAGTATGAATTACCTGTTTTTTCAAGTGGTTATTAGAAAACTACCCAATCTGTTTGCTCGTAAAGAGCTGATGTTAATCTACATTAGTTTTTTTGCCTCTCTTCTTTTATGTCAATCTAGAACGGCCATGATTGTAATTCTTGTATTCCATTCTTTTTTCTGGATTAACAAGAGAAGCCCGATGTTTAGTTTTGTCTTTCTAATTTTAATACTCCTGTCTTATTCTGTAATTCTGACCAATGCCATTTGGATCATTCAAAACTTGGGGTTAGGCGACTATGCAAGGCTGGATACAGTTGCAGAGGGGTCGGGTAGAGTAATTGCCTGGGAGTTTATTTGGGAGCAGATTAAGAATGGAAACTGGATGTTTGGACACGGAATTGGAGGAACAGAAGGGCTTTTTGTGGTTAATTATAAAAAACTATCTATTCTTGGACATGAGGGGAATGCTCATAACACCTATCTAACGATATGGTATGATTTAGGATTAATCGGGCTCCTATCTTTCTTTTTTGGGATGTTAGGATCTTTTTTCAAAGCACGAAAAGACACCATTATATTTCCAGTAATAATTGGGGTGTTGATCAGTGCAAATTTTGAATCCTGGTTATCCGCATCACTAAATCCTTTTACAATAGTTGTGTTTTTAATCATAACTTCTGTATTAGTTCTGGAAAATCCTAAACTATTAAAAACACCACCAGAAGAGCCTAACGTGCAATAAAATTATTTTTAGTTAAATGCTATTCAACTCATCATTATTTCTGGTTTTTTTGCCTTTAGCAGTAATATCCTATTACTTGCTGGCACCAAAGTACAGGTGGGTTTTATTGCTTTTGAGTAGTTATTTTTTCTACATGTGCTGGAAGGCAGAGTTTGCCTTGCTAATAATGCTGAGTACAGTTGTTGACTATCTGGTAGCCAGGGAAATGGCTAAAAGAGTCAAGGAAAAGCGAAAAAGCTTACTCATCTTAAGTTTAGTCGTCAACCTAGGACTATTATTTACCTTTAAATACCTTGATTTTTTTATCGGAAATCTCAATTGGGTATTTGATGCGTTGACCATTAAAGCTGAGATTCCATATGCAAAGTTATTGCTCCCTGTGGGGATTTCATTTTATACATTCCAAACCCTTAGTTATACCATTGATGTGTATAAGGGGACACTAAAACCAGAAACGCATTTCGGAAGGTTTGCGGTCTTCGTTTCCTTTTGGCCACAACTGGTTGCAGGACCTATTGAAAGAGCTTCTCATTTACTTCCGGAACTGAAGAAAAAAGTAGTTTTTAATTATGACGATTTTGTTTGGGGAATCTCTAAAATAGCTTATGGTTTTTTTAAGAAGGTAGTGATAGCAGATCGGCTTGCTGTATACGTAAACAGTGTCTATAATGATGTGGAAAATGCATCTTCTATAGGAGTGTTGTTGGCTTCGTTCTTTTTTGCTTTTCAGATTTATTGTGATTTTTCGGGCTATTCTGATATAGCCATTGGAAGTGCCCGATTAATGGGGGTTAATTTAATGGAGAATTTCAAACGCCCTTATCTGGCCAAATCCTTTTCTGAGTTTTGGAGCAAATGGCACATTTCTCTTTCTACCTGGTTTCGAGATTATTTTTACATCCCAATTGGAGGTAATAGAGTCGTTAAATGGAGGTGGTATTACAACCTGTTTTTAACATTTTTGGTCAGTGGGTTCTGGCATGGAAATAATTGGACATACATCATTTGGGGAGCACTGCACGGTAGTTATTTAATTGCGGAAAATGTACTTAAATCACTTTCATCTAAATTGGGGGGAATCGTTAAGTTGGTATGGGTAAGGGTTATTATGGTGTTTGTTTTGGTTTGTATAGCATGGGTGTTTTTTAGAGCCAACACAGTGGATGATGCTTTGATGGTTTTTGATAAGATTATTCACTTTGATTCGGACCTAAGTTTGGTGAAAATTTGTGCCTATAAAGGACCTTTAAACTTACTGCTAAGTTTTCTGGTGATCGGAATGTTGTTTTTATCATATTTAATTCCGGTTAACCTACAGATGAAAAGACAGCAACTGTTTATTATTGTAGCTTTGATAATGATTTATTTCCTAGGGAAAAATGGAGACGCAGAATTCATATACTTCCAGTTTTAAGAAATTGGTAAAAATGCTTTCCCTTATTCTAATTTGGGTGATCATATTTACAGTTCCAACTACTATCTTATTTGAGAAATATGTAGTGTTTGGAAGTCAGATATCTGGAGCTTATAAAATCAATCGTATCATAAACGAAAACCATGCAGAGGAAATACCTTTTCTGGGATCATCGAGAGCGCAGGGAACCATAGTCCCTTCTGAAATAGATAAGAATATATTTAATTACGGAATTGATGGAATTCAGGATAATGTTATTCTGATGATGCTTCAGGCTGAATTACAAAAGGATAAATCAACACCAATATTGATCAATTTTGATTTGGATGGCGTAAATAACTCCATTGGAGACATAAGTAATTACCTTCCGGTAATTGGTGAAAGCCATGTGTACGAGTTAGTAAAAGATGAGTTAAGCGTATATCAGCGTATCCCTTTTGTTAAGTATTATGGAGAATTTGAGCATTTCACCAAACTGTACCTAAACGATAGGATTAATTTAACCAAAATAACAGATCAGGGTGGTTCGTTCGAAACAGAATATAACCCTGCTAGCCTTAAAGAAGATGTAAAAAAGAGGTTGTCTAAAACCATCGAAATAAAAAATGATCAGGGGTTGATTCAGATGTATCATAAACTGATTAAGTCTACCCAAAGAAGAATTGTATTTGTAGTGGTTCCACTTCATTCATCGTACTTTTCTAGTGTAAAAAACATTGAAGCAGCAAGGTCATTTTTGTTTGGAGTGAGTAAAAAATATAATCATGTTGAGGTACTTGACATGTCAGAATTATCCTACCCGGATAGTTTATTCTTTAATACTACCCATGTTAATTATAATGGCGCCGTTGAATTTTCAGCAGCCTTGAAGGATAGTTTAATTAAATTGCAGGTTATTGATGGGGAGTAAGATTTTAATATTGTATTCGGAGTTGGCTGGATATACTGTCAACTGTCTTAATCATTACGTTCAGAATAACCCTGAAAACGAAATACATGTTATTAGATGGGCCTTAAATAAAGAAGCTCCGTTTATTTTTTCGTTTGAAGATCGCGTTATTGTAAATGAAAAAGACGAAGTAAACATAGAGGCCTATATTCAGAAGGTACAGCCAGATTTGATTATTTGTAGTGGGTGGTTTGATAAGGAATACATAAAAGCTGTTAAGCAATTTAAAAACATCAAATCTGTATTGATGTTTGACAATTATTGGGAGAATACTTTTCGTCAGAAAATAGGGAAGTTTATTATTCCACTAAGAATTAAACCTCTTTTTGATTATTGCTGGCTACCTGGAGAGGTTCAAAAAGAATATGCCCTAATGCTAGGGTTTAAAGAAAAGCAGATTTTCCTGGGATTTTACGCCACAGATTTGAGTAACTTCAATAAAGCTTATTTGGATAATTTAAGCACAAAGGAAGAGTCATATCCAAAACGTTTTCTTTATGTCGGAAGGTATTTAACTCTTAAGGGAATCGAGGATCTTTGGAGTGCTTTTAAGCAGTTTGCAGAAAAGAATAAAGATTGGGAGTTACATTGTGTAGGAACGGGAGACTTGTTTGATGTGAAAATAGAACATGAGAGAATTGTGCACCATGGTTTTATCCAACCGGAACAATTGCCGGAAGTGGTAAAGAATTCAGGGGTGTTAATTATGCCTTCCCATTACGATCATTGGGGGATGGCGGTACAAGAATTTGCTGCTGCCGGTTTACCTCTCATTTGTAGTAATACGGTTGGTGCAAATTGTGCATTTTTGCAAGAAGGAAAGAACGGATATATATTTGAAGCTAAAAATGTGAATAGTTTAGAATCAGCTTTACATAAAATTGCTGAGCTTTCATCACAAAAATTATTGGAATTCGGAAAAATAAGTAATCATTTGTCTACCATATACAACACTAGTACATGGAGTCAAACGTTAAATGAAATTCTGAATCAAACTAAAAAAGATTGAAATGATTAAAATATTAGTAACAGGAGGAGCTGGAAATGTAGGAGGAGCATTAGCCAGAAAGTTGGTGGAAAATCCTAACTATTATGTAGTTATTGCGGATAACCTATCAACTGGAAGTAAATCTAAACTTCCTTCCGATGACTATAAAAACTGGAGTTTTGTTTTCTGCGATGTAAATAAGTACGAAGACATTTCAGAAATTATGTTGGCTCATAAGTTTGATTATGTATTTCATTATGCCGCAGTGGTTGGGGTAAAGAGAACTCAGGAAAACCCAATTCAGGTATTAAATGATATTGATGGAATTAAGAATGTATTGAGATTGGCAAAAAATACTTCAGCCAAAAGAGTGTTTTTCTCTTCCTCTTCGGAAGTTTATGGTGAGCCGGTAGAACTTCCTCAGCATGAAGAGACAACACCTCTGAATTCTAGAGTTCCTTATGCCGTAGTGAAAAATGTAGGAGAATCTTTCTTTAGGTCTTACAAAAAATCATTTGATCTGGATTTTACCATTTTTAGGTTTTTCAATACCTACGGTCCTAATCAGAGTGTGGATTTTGTGGTAGCTAAATTTTTAGCAAAAGCTTTAAAGAATGAGGATATAACAATCTATGGAGATGGTTCTCAAACCAGAACTTTTTGCTACGTTGAAGACAACGTTGATACGTGTATTAGAATATTTGAAGAGGGACACGAAATAAATTCAGTAATTAATGTTGGAGGAGAGGTAGAAGTGACCATAGTGGAGTTGGCGAAAATTATCATTGATGTAGTTGGTTCGACTTCAAAGCTGGTGTTTTTACCTCCACTTGAAGAAGGAGATATGACCAGAAGAAAACCAGATAATTCAAAAATGAAGAATATTCTGGGTAGACCATTGAAAACGGTAGAAGAAGGGGTGAAATTGATGATGAATAATCCGGTGTTTTTGAAAAACATTGGTTTAAAATAGCCATTAAATGTGCGGAATAAACGGTATATACCAACTAAGTAAACTTCAATCTCCACAAGAAGAAATAGATCGTATGAACCAAAGGTCCAGACATCGTGGACCAGATCACACAGGTGTTTATTTAGATGAATACATTGCCCTTGGACACAATAGATTATCTATAATTGACCTTAATGAAGGGGCTCACCAACCATTTTCTGATCAGGATAGTGATTGCGTAATTGTATTTAATGGTGAGATTTATAATTATAAAGAGATAAAGGAGAAGCTACCTGATTACAGCTTTAAAACCAGTTCGGATACAGAAGTTGTTTTAGCAGCTTATTTAAAGTGGGGAGTTGAGTGCATTCATCAGTTTAACGGAATGTTTGCATTTGCAATCTGGGATAAAAATAAAAGACAGTTATTCGTTGCCAGAGACAGAATTGGTATTAAGCCATTATATTATTTTGATAACAATACTAATCTGGTTTTTTCATCGGAAATTAGAAGTTTGCTAGAGTGTTCTTTAGTGGATAGAAAAATGGACCCAGAAGCTCTTGTGGACTACCTTAGGTATTCAACTGTTCATGCTCCTAATACAATGATCAAAAATGTAAAGGTATTGGAACCGGGCACATATATGATTGTTTCTGAAGATCAGTATACCTTTAAAAAGTACTGGGACGTCAACCAACGATATACCAAAATTGCAGAGCAACAGTCTTACGATGAAGTAAAAGAAGAGGTTAAAAGAAGATTGTTGGATTCGGTTAAAAGAAGATTGGTCGCTGATGTGCCATTCGGAGCTTTTTTAAGTGGAGGAATTGATTCTTCTGCAGTTGTTGCTCTTATGAGTCAGGTAAGTGATCAACCCGTTAAAACATTTAATATCTCATTTGCAGAGGAAGAGTTTAGCGAGGCAAAATATGCTAGAAAAATTGCCGAGAAATACAATACTGATCATACCGAAATTAAGCTTAAACCGGAAGATTTTCTTAAGGAGTTACCAGTAGCTTTAGAAGCCATGGATCATCCGAGTGGTGATGGTCCAAACTCTTATATCGTATCTGAGGTAACTAAGAATAGTGGTGTTACAATGGCGCTTTCAGGACTTGGTGGAGATGAACTGTTTGCCGGGTACGATATATTTCCCCGATCAGTAAATCTTCTGGATAAAAAATGGATGTTTTCGTTTCCAATAGGAATTAGAAAACTATTAGGAGGAATGATAAAAGTGTTGAAACCTTCAATTGCCTCGGATAAAATTGCAGAAACTCTTAGGTTAAAGTATTTGGAGTTACCTTACTATTATCCCATTAATAGACAAGTACTCTCAGATAAGATAATAGCCGGTTTATTGGGTAGTGAAAACCTGGGAGAAAATCAGGTTCATCGAATTGCCAAGAAAGAAGTAGGGGTTGATTCATTAGGGTTTAAAGCTCCCTTTTTGAGTAAGGTATCCAACGTGGAAATAAACACATACATGAATAGTGTGTTATTGAGAGATACTGATCAAATGAGTATGGCACATGCACTTGAAGTAAGGGTACCATTTTTGGATCATGAATTAGTGGAGTACGTGTATGGTGTTCCTGACGAATTTAAATTTCCATACTCGCCCAAGAAATTGTTGGTAGATAGTTTAGGAGATTTATTGCCATCGGAAATAGTTAACCGCCCGAAGATGGGGTTTGTTTTTCCCTGGGAAAAATGGATGAAGATGGAACTTAAATCATTTTGCGAAGAAAACTTGAAAGAAACAGTTAAAAGAGCAGGGTTAAAAGAAGGAGAGGTGATGCGCCTATGGAATTCATTTTTATCAGGAAACAAGAGGGTGACCTGGTCGAGGGTTTGGCACCTGGTGGTGTTAGGGTTTTGGCTGAAACAGAATAATATTTCAAATTAATAAGCTGA
This sequence comes from Parvicellaceae bacterium, assembly GCA_965230225.1. Taxonomy (GTDB): domain Bacteria; phylum Bacteroidota; class Bacteroidia; order Flavobacteriales_D; family Parvicellaceae; genus CALSMU01. Next base: position 667,621 of record CBDDKM010000010.1, on the reverse strand, counting down.
TAAATAAAGCCAAAATACTAGTATTTATCGATTGGTATATACCAGCATTCAAAGCGGGAGGTCCAATTCGCTCTGTAGCTAATATGGTGGCATCCCTTGGAGATGATTACGACATTTATGTGGTTGCCGGGGATAAAGATTTTGGAGAGTTATCTCCAATACCAGGAGTTGTTTCAAATCAATGGCAGCAAGTTGGTAAAGCTAAAGTAATGTACCTTTCTGCAGATCAGATTAATAAAAATAGATTTCAGGAAATTCATAATGAGGTAAATCCGCAGGTGATCTATTTAAACAGTTTGTTTTCAAAAGATTTTACCTTGCTTCCACTTCGATTATTTTCGAAAAATAATGCTGTGGTAGTTGCTCCTCGAGGAATGTTAGGAGAGTCATCTCTGAAAATTAAGGCAACCAAGAAGAAAGTGTTCCTGAATCTGGCTAAAGTGTTAGGGTGGTATAAGAACGTTATGTGGCATGCATCCACGGAGCAGGAAAAATTAGAAATAGAAAACTGCTTTGGAAAGAATGTAGATGTTAAAGTAGCTTCTAATCTACCACACGTTCCAGAAGAATGGTATCCAGAGGTAGCAAAGCAAAAAGGTGTATTGAATATGATCAGTGTTGGTAGAATTGTTCCCATAAAGAATATTCAATTCATGATTTCTGTGTTGTTAGGGGTGAAAGAAGGAAAAGTAAGATTGGAACTAATTGGTCCGCTGGAAGATTTGAATTACGTTAATCAATGCAAACAACTTATTGAGCGATTGCCTAATAATGTAGAAGTTGAGCTATTGGGAGAAGTGAAGCCAGATGATATTGGGAATTATTATAAAAATGCTCACGTGTATTTTTCGGCAACATTAAACGAAAACTATGGGCACGGAATAGTAGAAGCTCTTGGATATGGATGTCCGCTAGTTATTAGTAATAGAACACCATGGAAACACCTTGAAGACAAGGGTGTTGGATTTGATTGCGAATTGGTGAAAGAAGATTTTTTAGAAAGAATTAAGTACTTTCTGGAACTTACTGGAGAGGAGTATCATTTATACAGAAAAAGGTCGAGAGATCTTGCTTTAAGTCAAATTCAAGAATCTAATCTTGTTGAAGATAACAAGAATGTATTCAGAATCAGTTAATTTTACCTCATGCACCAAACAGATTTAAGCAAATTCAATAACGATTGGTACCAACCAGGTGGTAGAATTAAGCGATTGATTTGGTTTGTCTTTAACGTTGCCGTGATGCAAAATAGGTTAAACGGCTGGAGTGGTAGTAAGGTGTTTTTCCTTAAGCTTTTTGGAGCCAAAGTTGGAAAAGGAGTGGTAATCAAGCCCAATATTAATGTTAAATATCCATGGAAGTTAACCATTGGAGATAACGTTTGGATAGGAGAGAAGGTGTGGATTGATAATCTGGGAGAAGTATCCATTGGTAATAACGTCTGTCTTTCTCAGGGAGCTATGTTATTGTGTGGAAATCATAACTACAAAAAATCAACATTTGACTTAATCGTTGGAGATATCCTGTTGGAAGATGGTGTATGGATTGGAGCACATTCGGTGGTTTGTCCTGGAGTTTCTTGTCGTTCTCATGCATTGTTAGCCGTTAATTCCGTTGCTACTTCAAATTTGGAAGCGTACACTATATATCAGGGTAACCCTGCAGTAGAGGTAAGAAAAAGGGAGATAAAAGAATAGAGGTGAAAGTTAGTATTATTACCATAGCATACAACAGCGAAGAAACGATAGAGGATACCATAAAATCTGTGGTAAACCAGTCTTATAAGGATATTGAATACATCATTATTGACGGAGGGTCTAAGGATGGAACCCTGGATATTGTAAACCGTTATAAAGAGAAAATTTCGATTATAGTGTCTGAGCCGGATAAGGGGATTTATGATGCCATGAATAAAGGTGTCAATTTAGCTTCTGGTGATTTGGTAGGGATTCTTAATTCTGATGACATATACGCTGAGGAAGAGGTTATTCAGAATATTGTAGATACAGTGGGGGATTATGATTCTGTGTATGCTGATTTGGTTTATGTGGATAGAGATAACACGGACAAAGTAACCAGGTATTGGAAGTCTGGACCGTATAAAGAAGGTGCTTTTAAAAAAGGTTGGATGCCTCCTCATCCTACATTTTTTCTAAAAAAGTCGGTATATGATAAATATGGAATATATAACCTCAAACTTAAATCTGCTGCAGATTATGAGTTGATGTTAAGAATGTTGCATAAGCACAATATCTCAACTACTTATTTACCTCGAGTTATTACAAAGATGAGGGTAGGAGGGCAAAGCAATGTTACTCTGGCCAATCGTTTAAAAGCTAATAAAGAAGATCGAATGGCATGGACCATGAATGGTCTAAAGCCAGGTCCTTTTACTTTAACTGCCAAACCAATTCGAAAAATTGGTCAATTTTTAAAAAAGAAATAGTCTAAAGATTAGAGTAACCAACAGCTAAAATTATTGCTCCTTTGGGTGCAACTAGTTTACTCTTCCCTGTAGCATTGTCTGTTTCAGTTTCCCTATCTACAGCCGGAATAATGTAATCGATGTATAATCGTTTAATTCTCATTAAATCTACCACAGCAGGATCAGTTCCTTTGGCAAGTTTCGCAGCTTTCAGTTTTTCCAGCATATCGCCGGTTTCAAATTTGAATACATTACCTCCAACACTGGATTTTTCATATAGTAATACTCTGCCTGCAGCTTCTTTAGGTTTATCGTAAATTTTTATTTGAATCTTATCATGATGAATGCCATTGGCATTGAAAGATAATCGATACTCTGACTTTTGCAGTGTAACAATTTCAACTTCCTTCATGTATTCAAAAGACTTGTAAGTAAAATAAGTAGTTTTCGCACCATCGTAACGATAGGGCTTTAAAGCTGCTCTGCAATCTTTTTTATATCCGGCAAGTTCTTCTTTGTATGCTGCATTGGGGTCAACTTCATTTTTTTTACCCTTTTTCTGGCTCATTCCGGAAAGTGAAATAGCAAAAATGAATATGATGGACAAATAAATGTGTTTTTTCATGATCATAGGGTCGGTTAATGAATGATGCTTTCTCTAAGTTCAATTATCTTGCCAGACATCGTAGATAACTCCTCTTCAGTTAGAACAACATCTATGTATTCAATGTCTTCACCAAGGTTTATAACAGTTTCCATTTGGTTAAAAGTGTCAATTACCTCCTGGATAGATTCTTTTAAATCCTCTATATCATCAGATTGTTCATGCATATGGCTCAATCCCTTGTGGAGGATTTTTGCAAATGTCATTTGTTGAGAAATGGTAATTCCAATTAGTTTGTCAGGGTCGTTCGCCACGGTCTTTGCTCCAAAGTACATTCCTTCAATCCAGGCTCCGGTATAGTAAATTACGGATAGATCATCTTTCCCGTTTTCTTCAATATAATCATCAGTGTTTTCCTGAACGTATATTAAAATATCTATAATGGAGTCTTGATTACCAATGTTGTTTTCGAAGCGTTCAATGATATCACCAGAATTAAAAACTGTTTCAAGACCAATGTCCTGACTCAATTGCTTTAACGTTTTTAAATGATCACTGGCTTCATTGTATTTTTCATTCATTACACTGTAAGCCAGATCAGAAGAATAGATTCCAAAAGCTAAGGATTTTTCAAATTTCGAGGAAAACTCAGTCACCATTGCATTGGTACATGGAAGCTCTGCATTGTAATCCAAATTAGCATTGTTAAACATAGAAGCAATTTGAATGGGAGAGGGAGGTATAAATTCATAAACGTCCTCATCCTCACTTTCAGTTTCTACCAAAGTTGTAGATATTTCAGATGGTTTTCCTTCTTCTTGCTCAGAGGTTGCTTTATCTCCGCCACATGCAGTTAACAACATAGTTAGTGCTACTGCTACAATGGGGTTAAATTTCAATAACTTCATTAATCCTTTGCTAAAATTGATCCTTAAAGATAAAATAAACCCCATGTCGTTCAACATGGGGCTGTAATAATTATTGATTGTCGTCAAATACTTCAATTTCTGCCGAAGTAGTTATCAGATCAGTAAACTTACCTCTGTATCTGGTAGCTCTTACTAAATGGTTATCGATCCAGTGATAATTACCACCTCTTGGTTTTCCAAATAGAATACCGTGGTATTTGAATCCATGTTTGTTCAGCCAGGCTTCTGTAACTGGTCTGTGCTCCTCTAAACGAGAGGTGAAGAAGGTAATGATATGTCCTTCATCATACCATTTGTTTAAAGTTTCGAGTGCATCTGGAAACGGCTCACAAGTGGCCATTCTTTCAGGTTCTTCATTAGGTACATCATCAGTAATGGTGCCATCGATATCAATCATGTAGTTTTTGATTTCTGATGGAAGTTTTGGGCTAATCGGTAGTCCGTCCTCTCCGATAACCTCTTTCAAATGTTTGTCTGTTGAACTCATGGTACATTAAAATAAAAAGCCCCCGGAATCACCGGAGGCTCGATGATTAGTATATAAATTTATTAATAATAAATCAATCTTCTTACTTTGGCTACGTATTTTGCCAAACGAATTACCTGCTTAGTATATCCAAACTCGTTATCATACCAGGAGTATAAAGTAGCGCTAGAACCATCTTCAGAAACAATAGTAGCGTTGCTATCAAATACAGAAGCACAGTTGTTACCAATGATGTCGTTAGATACTAATTCCTCATTAATTTGGTAGTTGATTTGGTTTACCAATGGACCATTCAAAGCAGCTTTTTTGATCACAGCATTTACTTCATCACGGCTAGTTGCCTTATCTAAGTGAACATTCATAATTGCCAATGAACCATTAGGGGTTGGTACACGTACTGCGTTAGCAGTAAGTTTACCCGCCAATGATGGAATTACCTTAGTAACGGCTTTTCCAGCTCCAGTAGAAGTAATTACCATGTTAATGGCAGCAGATCTACCTCTTCTTGGCTTTTTGTGCATGTTATCCAATAAGTTTTGATCGTTGGTATATGCGTGAACAGTTTCGATGTGTCCTTTAACAACACCAAAATTGTCTTCCATTACTTTTAATACAGGACTAATAGCATTTGTAGTACAAGATGCAGCAGAGAAGATATCATGAGCTTCAATGTCTACTTCTTTGTGGTTGATTCCGTATACAATATTAGGAATACCACTACCAGGTGCTGTTAATAATACTTTAGATGTTCCTTTAGCTTTTAAATGTCTTCCTAAAGCTTCTTTATCTTTAAATACACCGGTACTATCAATTACTAAAGCATCGTTAATTCCATGAGCAGTATAATCATTATCCTCTGGATTAGCAGCCTCAATTAATTTTACCATCTGACCATTAATGATCAATGCTTTGTTGTCGATGTCTGTAATAACAGTTCCTTTAAAAGCTCCATGTACAGAGTCATTTTGGAAAAGAGCAGCTCTTTTTACAATCTGATCAGCAGTTACCTTTCTCAAAACAATTGCTCTTAGTCTTAACTGTTGACCTTTTCCAGCTTGTTTAATCAATTCTCTTGCAACCAATCTTCCAATTCGTCCAAATCCGTAAAGAACAACATCTTTTGGCGCAAATGTGTGTTTGTCTTGTCCTAAGAAGTCAGCTAATTTTCCAGATAGGAAATCAGTCATTGAATTACCTTTGGCCTCTTGTAGGTACTCAGCAGTCAATTTTCCTAAGTCGATTTTAGAAGGTGCAAAATCAAGCTCTAACATAGCTGCTGCCAACTTCGACGCAGTTTCAATGTCGATAGATTGGTTAACCACTTTGTGAGCGTAATCATGAAACAGGTTTAATACCTCAGAAATACTAATGTCAACAAGATGGTTTCTGAATAATACCAGTTCCACCCCTTTCTCATACATCAATCTTCCTACAGAGTTGATCAAGTCAACTGTAGCTTTCTCTTGTTTTACATAGTCATTAAGACCGGCTTCGTATCCGGTGTTTGCTTCTTTAAGTTCCATTGAAATTATTTATAGAATTTTGAGTATTTGGTAAAAAAAAACGCCAGGTATTTTGCCTGACGTCTATTGGATAATTATCCTAAATAAGTTTTTAGTAGTTTGCTTCGGGAGGTGTGGCGCAATCTTCGAATCGCCTTCTCTTTAATTTGTCGAACCCTTTCTCTGGTTAAGTCAAATTTAGCACCGATCTCCTCTAGTGTTAAGCCGTGTTGCATTCCAATTCCGAAGAAGAGTCTAATTACATCTCTTTCTCTTTCAGTTAGAGTAGACAATGATCTTTCAATTTCTCTTTGTAAAGATTCCATCATTAGTTCTCTATCTGCTTTTGGCGAATCATTGTTTACCAATACATCTAATAGAGAGTTGTCTTCTCCATCCACAAATGGAGCATCTACTGAAATATGACGTCCACTAACTTTGATAGTGTCTTTTACTTTGTCTTCCGGCAAATCAAGTTCTTTCGCTAACTCATCTGCACTAGGAGGACGCTCATATTCCTGCTCTAATCTCGAAAATGCTTTGTTGATCTTGTTTAAAGAACCAACTTGGTTAAGCGGAAGTCTTACAATTCTTGATTGCTCAGCAAGAGCCTGAAGAATTGACTGACGAATCCACCATACAGCGTAAGAAATAAATTTAAAACCTCTTGTTTCATCAAAACGTTGAGCAGCTTTTATCAATCCCAGATTCCCTTCGTTGATCAAATCAGGAAGAGTTAACCCCTGATTTTGGTATTGCTTAGCAACAGAAACTACAAATCGAAGGTTAGCACGGGTTAATTTTTCAAGAGCACGTTGATCTCCTTGTTTAATTCTTTGTGCTAACTCAACTTCCATATCTGCGGTAATCAGCTCTTCACGACCAATTTCCTGCAGGTATTTGTCTAGTGATGCACTTTCCCTGTTGGTTATCGATTTGGTTATTTTAAGTTGTCTCATACAGTTTAATTACGGTTTAAATTTTCCAGGACTTTAACTCATTGGCATATCCCAAAAAAACCTCTCTAAAAGAGAGGTGCCAAAAGTACGGTAAAGTACCTTGCAAGTCAAGTCTATTTAGATGTATTTTTAATATTCGTCGATAAATGTGTCCTTAACGAAAGATTGTTCATTAAGTTACAAATTTTCGCAACGAATTTTTGTAGTAGGTTGATTAGACTAGAATTACAGGATTATAGGCCAAATCCGAAATATCCTTTCATTCCATTGGAGTAAACCCCTTCTACCAATGCTCCACCTTTTTTCTTGTTAAAGAATTCCACCACTTCTTCAGGTGTTTCCACTTTTTTCTGGTCGAGTTTGGTAATGATAAATCCTTCTGTAATTCCTGCGCTCCTTAGTTTTCCTGCAGAAATAGAAGCTACTTTAATTCCATTGTCCAATTTTAGTTCTTTCAATTCCTGTGCACTTAATCGCTTAAATGTAGCTCCTAATGCACTGTATTTACTCTCTTCTGCTTTGGTAATAGCATCGGTTTTTCCTTCCTTGTTTCTGAGGGTAATAGAAAGTGTTTTTTCCTCTTTTCCTCTTCTTAAGGTAACGTTGATCTTATCGCCAGGGCGGAATCTTCCAACTTGCTCCTGAAGTTCAGGTACATTGTTCACCTCAACACTTCCAATTTTCAAGATCACATCGTTCATCTGAACTCCTGCGGATTTTGCAGCTCCATCTGGTGCTAAACCATTAACCAAAACTCCTTTCACGTTTGGAAGACTCATTTCGTCAGCTAATTTCTGGTCAACATCCTGAATACTAACTCCAATAAATGCTCTCTGAACAATTCCATATTTCAGTAAATCATCGGTTACTTTTTTTACAATGTTCGATGGCACTGCAAAAGAGTACCCCGAGTAAGATCCGGTTCTAGAGGCAATGGCTGTATTAATTCCAATCAATTGTCCATCAGAGGTTACCAGAGCACCTCCACTGTTTCCAGGGTTTACGGCAGCATCAGTTTGGATAAACGATTCAAGCGGGAAAACCTCGTTCGAATAGTCGCTTCTTAATATGTCGATACTTCTGGATTTGGCACTGATGATACCTGCAGTTACCGTTGAGGTTAAGTTAAATGGATTACCAACTGCCAATACCCACTCTCCAATCTTTGCATCATCCGAATCACCAAATTCGGCATAAGGCAGGTCCATTTCCTCTACTTTAATCAAAGCAATATCTGTGCTTGGATCAGCTCCAACTAGCTTAGCTTTATAAGTTCTTTCATCATTTAGGGTAATCTCAATCTCATCAGCATCATCAATAACGTGGTTATTGGTTACAATGTACCCATCGCTAGAGATAATTACCCCCGAACCTGTTGCAATTTGAGGTCTTGATCCTCTACTTCCACCTGGCCCCCAAAAGAAATCTAACAATGGATCACTTGCGTAAGTTTGGTTGTAAGTAGTGGTAACGTGTACTACTGAATTAATCGTTTTTTCTGCAGCAAATGTGAAATCAATACCCGTTTCCGGAGTATACATATTCATGCCTGGTTGATAACCAACTTTTACAGCATTGCTATTTTGAGGCTGATCCAAATTGGATGCAGCAATTTCTTCGTTTATTATTATGTCAGATTTTTGATCTTGAAATAACTGAGTCATTCCAAATGATAAAAAACCTCCAATGGTCCCTGCTAAAATTATTTTCCCTGAACTCTTCATACTAATTCTGTTTAATCAGTTAAAAATCAACATAAATTATTCCAACCCAATAAAAGTTACTCCTAACTTAATTATTTTTGTTTGTTGTAAGTCAGATTAATAACGATTTTAAGAGAGGTTTGTTACATCCTTTCGCTGTTAAAAGATGTTAAGGGTTTGAGATCATTTAATTGGATATCATTTATAGCCGGAAGCCTGGTTGGAATAGCTGTTTCAAGTATAGGGTATTTCGTTATGAATTCTTCTCAACCTGAAGAGTCGAAAATGGAGAACAATGAGATCGGAAGAACCGAAAGCCCTCCAATAGTGATTAATGAAACTGAAAAGGAAAGCAAAGCGAATAAAGAGGAGGTGAAAGTGCTTGAGAATAACGGTAAGAAGTTAAAGGAAAAAGTACTGGAAGATGATACATTACTGTTGGACTCACTGCAGCTGGAAGTGGAGGAGTGGACGAACGATTCAGCTATAATTGATTCGCTAGTGGTTAATCAGGAAGAAATTATAATTGCCAGAGAAGTATTGTTATCTGCTGAAATGTTTGAAATAATTAATCGTGACACTACATCTGCTCCAATGTCGCTAGCCGATTCACTTTTGTCGGATGATTTAAATCTGGAAACCGAATCGGTTCAGCGTCAACTAACTGTAGAAAAATGGCAATCACCCCTAAATTATAGAGGATACAAACTGAACAACAATAAATTGGTGTTGTATGGGTTTGATATGGAGGAAGTTGTTGAGATTGAAAAAATCGACAACAGAATTCGGATGACCACAACAAATCAAATGTATCAATTGGATTATACAGAAGAATTACTACCATTGCACTAAATATGAGATTTTATAAGTATCAGGGAACGGGGAACGACTTTGTTGTTATCGACAATAGGAGTTTGAATTTCGATAAAAACAATATCGAATTGGTGAAGCGGATGTGCGATCGAAAGTTTGGAGTAGGCTCGGATGGGCTAATTCTAATTGAGGAGCATGCAGAATACGATTTTAATATGGTATTCTATAACCCGGATGGGTCTCAAAGTTTTTGTGGTAATGGAAGTAGGTGTGCAGTAGCTTTTGCACAAAAACTAGGAATGATTAACCAGGAAGCTAGATTCAATTCGACTGACGGATATCACGAAGCAAAAATTCTGGAAAATGGAGTGGTTAGCTTAAAAATGCATAATGTATACAATGTAGAAATAGGACAAGACTACCACTTTTTAAATACCGGATCGCCACATTATAACATCTTTAAAACCGAGGTGGAGCACATGGATGTGGTGAAAGAAGGAAGAGAAGTTAGGTACAATGATCGCTTTAAAGAGGAAGGTACCAACGTTAATTTTATTCAACCTCAAGGAGAAGGTATTCGAGTTAGAACCTATGAAAGAGGGGTAGAAAATGAAACTCTATCCTGTGGTACAGGAGTTACAGCCTGTGCTTTAAGTTGGGCCATTCAAAACGAGCTTTCTTCCGGAGAAGTTCAGGTTATTGCTCAGGGAGGGCAATTAAGTGTATCTTTTCAGAAGCAGAATGATTCTTTTGAGGATATTTGGCTAACCGGACCGGCTACTTTTGTATTTGAAGGTAATATTGAATTATAATGGAAACATCAATTATGGCATATACCGTTGAAGGAATCATCCCCCTGGAGGAAGATAAATTGTCCAAAGGAACGTTCCTCTGCCTTTTTGGTGTAGATAAAATACCGCCGCATTTGGGAGTGTTAAAGGATGGGAAGTATTATTCCAGCAGTGCTAAAGGAAATAGAGTAGGAGAGCAGAAAGAGTTAATATTAAGAAGGGTAAAGCAAAGTACCATTCCATCTTTATTCATAGAGTTGGATTTGGAAGGAGATAATGAGAAACTTCAGTTTGCATTTGAAAAATATCCTAAACTAACCAAGGGACAAACCTGCTTAATGCCTATTAAGGAGTGGTTGTTTTCTCAAGGAGTTAATTGCCTGGAAGCTGCTTTTGTATTTGAACTTATTCCAGTGTTGAAGCAAGAAGGAATGATCAAAGGAGGAAATGCTCTCTATATGGATGACTTGCTACAAGATGGAACTTTTGAGCTAAAACAATATACTAAAGAGGACATTACCAATCGTATTGTAAAACTTCAGGAAACATGCTAAAAGGGCTAAGATTACATTTACGAACTCTGGAACCTGGCGATGCAGATTATATTCTTAAAGTAGAGAATAATCCCAAGAATTGGAGGGTGAGCCATACCCTGGTTCCCTTTTCAAAAAAAATGATCGAGGATTATGTAAACTCAGCTCAAGATTTGTTTACTCATAAGCAAATTCGGTTCTTAATTTGCCTTCAAAACGAAACTCCTGTTGGAACTGTAGATTTATTTGAGTTGGACTCTTTTCATCAACGTGTTGGAGTTGGAATTTTGATTGAAGGTGATGAAAATCGCCGAAAAGGATATGCTTCGGAAGCATTAGAAATCATCAAAGAATACTGTTTTGATCACTTATTTCTAAAGCAAATTTATTGCAACATTTTGGAGAGTAATAAAGAAAGCATTGCCTTGTTCAACAAGGTTGGTTTTAAACTTTGTGGAACCAAAGAAAACTGGCATAAAACCGGAGAAGGTTGGGAAAATGAGTTGATGTTTCAGTTACTTAATTAGGTAATTGCTATTTACAATAGAAAACTTTAATGTTTCCTGGGCCTGAAATGGAATATCCCAATATCCATTGTACGAAATGTAGGTTGGAACAATGGTATTTTTAATGATTTTATTCTCCACCAAAATGTTTACATCAAATTGAAATAATATCGATCGGTAATCCATTTCGTATTCTCTTTTTAGAACCATCATATTGGTTGGGTCGAAGTACGTTTTTAATGATTTAATAACGGTTTTGTGCCTGGAGTATTCGGGTCTGGCAGTACATGTAAACAAATAGCAATTACGATCCCGATAGGGAACCATGGTTACCTTGTAAGTGTAATATTTAACCATATCATTATCAAATATGGACATTTTGTCTCCCACAATAGGCACTCCGCTAACATCTTCTCCAGGGTTAAACATCATCACTTTTAAATCGTGTTTGTGTTGATCCATTTTTGATTGCCCAACACTTTCGGACTGAACGCTGGTCATTTTATTACTCACTTTGGAGGTGTCCGCAGGAAAGAAAACATTGTAATACATTTTGGCAGTAGTAAATTTTAACTCCCCCTTTCTGTTTCTCATTTTTCCCTGATGCTTTACAATCTTCTGATCCTGCCACATGGTGGAATTTTCTACAAATTGTTGCACTTCCATGCGTTCAAATGCCTTCTCTTTACTTTTTCTGTTTAGTACCCAAATGCTTCCTTCAGATTGATGCGCATAGTACCTAAGGTTTTTAAAAGCCTGATAGAAAGAAGTGTCTTTTTTTACCCGGGAAATGAATTCTTCCGCATTGAAATTGTTTTCGGAGAGAATCACAATAGAATCCAGTTGAATAGAGGAATATATTTTTTCATCCTCTTGTCCATAGGTACTAAATTGCATAAGTATTCCGTTGATCAATAGTAGGGCTACTTTTAATTGCAACTTAAGTGAAGTCATATCATATTTGGAACGATGTGTATGCATTTTACGTTCTTAAAGATACGAGGAAAGTAGAAAAAGGATTGTTTATTTCGATGTTAATAATGTTCTGAAAAAAATGTCGGGTGTATTAAATATTATACAATCTTAGTAACAGGATAAACAGTAAAATCAAACTGTCAATTTGTCAAATTATCTGGTTTGGGATAAAAATTGATAAGTGGTTTTAGAGATAAAAGATGATACTGAATGTTCGAAGAAAGTGGGTACGAAAATAATAATGAGATGGAGCTGGTTGCCAGGTTTGAGAAAATGATTTCTGATGGGAGCAGTTCTTTCTTTGATTCTGAAGATCTGGAAATACTGATCAATCATTATTTAACTTACGAAGAATTGGATAAAGCTATTTTAGTTTTTGAATTCGGAATTGAACAGCATCCTACCAACGAAGGATTATTAATGGCAGGTAGCGAAATCTTCTTACGAAGCAATCAGGTAGATAAAGCCGTTGAATTGTTGAATAGAGTGATTGATCTTAACCCACTTAACGGAGAAGCTCAAAATACTCTTGGTTCCATTTATGCAGGACGAAAAGAGCACAACAGAGCCATTAAACATTATTTGGCCGGACTAAAGAACTGGATCGAAAATACCGATGAAATTCTGTTGGAATTAGCTTATGAGTTTCAGCACATTGGAGATTTTAAAAATGCGCTAAAAGCTCTTAAAGAAGCGTTGACTTACAATCCTAAAAATGAAGCTGCTACACTGGAGTTAGGCTTGAGTTATCATCATTTGGAAAAGGATGAAGAAGCTGTGAAGTTTTTCGAAGCATTTATTGAAGAGCATCCTTATTCTTATGTAGCGTGGTTTAATCTGGGAAACACTTATTATCGATTGGAGCAATATGAAAAATCTAAGTTTGCTTTTGATTATTCCATATTAACCAATGAAGCATTTCCTGCCGCTTATTATGGAAAAGCCAATGCTCATATTCAATTGGAAGAATATAGAAAAGCAATTGATGTACTTAGTTCCACTTTTAAGCTAGAACAACCACATGCATTTATTTACTGTCATATTGGCGAGTGCTACGAAAAGTTAGAAGAATACGATAAAGCGATTACTTATTACGAGAAAAGTTTAGAGCTCGATGGAGAGCAAGCCGATGCCTGGGTAGGAATTGGAGTGGTAAAGGATTTTCTTGATCAACCTGCAGAGGCCATTAAGTTTGTGAGAAAAGCAGTAGAGAAAGAACCTAACAATTCTGAGTACTTGTATATCTACGCTGAGATCCTGGATAAACTGGGAAAGGTAGACGAGGCTAAAGAATATTTCAAAAAAGTAATACAACTGGATCCTGACAATATTGATGCCTGGTTAGATTATTCCAATATGATCTACCAAAAGAATTCGGCAAAAGAAGCTGCAAAAATTCTAAAAGCGGGGTTAGAATTAAACGAAGATGAAGAACTACAATATCGTTTAGTTGCATATCAAATATCCATTGGAGATCACGATAATGCTGTTAAGAATTTGCGAAAAGCACTCAATATGAATTTTGACGGGCACGAAAAACTTTTCGATTTTTACCCTCAGGCTCGGAATATGACAGAAATAGTTGATATTATTGCAGATTATAAACGTTAACTATGAACTTTGAATTGCCATTTATTCCCAAAAGGCCTGAAAAACCTAGAGATAAGGGGGTGACCATGATGATGGACAAAGGATTGAGCCTCAGGGAAACTGAGAACTTTATCGAAAGTTGTTCTCATTTAACAGATGTAGTAAAGTTCGGATTTGGTACTTCTTTCGTTACAAATAATCTGAAAGAAAAAATCAATCTATATAAAGAGGCTGGAATCAGACCTTACTTTGGAGGAACATTATTCGAAGCTTTTGTGGTAAGAGGAATGTTTGAAGACTACAGAAAATTAGTGGATAATATGGGAGTGGATTTGGCAGAGGTGTCGGATGGTTCCATCATTATTCCACATGAAGAGAAATGTAATTATATCCACACTCTTTCTAAAGATGTAACTGTACTAAGTGAAGTTGGATCCAAGGAAGAAGGAATCTTAATTAGCCCGGCAAAATGGGTGAGAATGATGACCAAAGAGTTGGAAGCAGGTTCCTGGAAGGTAATAGCAGAAGGAAGAGAAAGTGGTTCTGTTGGGATTTTCAGACCAAATGGAGCACCTCATACCATTCTGATAAATAAGATTATTGCTAAGGTTAAACCAGAACAAATTCTTTGGGAGGCACCAGCAAAAAAACAGCAAGTTTGGTTCATTAACCTTTTCGGAGAGAATGTAAACCTTGGGAATATTGCTCCAAACGAGATCATTCCACTGGAATGCCTCAGATTGGGACTTAGAGGAGATACATTCTTTAATTATTTACCGGATAATGTGGTAGAAGAGAAGAAACAAAAAGTAGAATCATAATTGATTTAGCTTTCCAATTTATTTGAAATCCTGATGGTTATTGCTGTTAGGATTTTCTTGTATCTTGCGGCAGTGATCAGTAAAAAATTATGAATCAAATTACAGCAACAGAATTAAAAGAAAAAATTGAAAACAAAGACGATTTTCAGTTAATCGATATTAGAGAAGAATACGAGTTAGAGTTGGTTTCTATAGGTGGAGAACACATCCCAATGGGGGAAATTGTGGATAATCTGGATAAAATTAGAAAGGATATACCTGTAGTGATGATGTGTAGAACAGGAACTCGTACCTGTAAAATGATCAACTACCTTGAAGATCAGTTTGATAATCTGGTAAACCTTCAAGGGGGGATTATGGCTTGGGTTGACGAAATTGACCCTTCCCTAACCAAATACTAAATGCGAAGCTTAAAAGATTACTTTGGAATTACATTAAGAGGAATTGGAATGGGAGCAGCAGATGTTGTTCCCGGAGTATCTGGAGGTACTATAGCATTCATTTCTGGAATTTATGAGGAATTGTTGAATACCATCAGTTCCGTTAATTTGGGAGCTTTAAAAACCTTAAAAAATGAAGGCATTAAAGCCGCCTGGAAAGCCATTAATGGTAATTTTATTGTAGCCTTATTTCTAGGTATTGGAATTAGTGTCGTTTCCCTGGCAAAGCTGATTAGCTATTTGTTGGAGGAACACCCAATCCTTTTATGGAGTTTCTTTTTTGGTCTAGTTCTGGCCAGCGTATTCTATGTAGGAAGACAGGTAAAAGAATGGAGTGTTGGTAAGGTGATAGGGTTACTCATAGGAGCAGCAATTGCCTTTTATGTTACCATCTTACCTCCATTGGGAAATTCTGAAGAGTCCTGGTTTATTTTCGTTTCCGGTATGATTGCCATTTGTGCAATGATATTACCGGGAATATCAGGAAGTTTTATTCTCCTAATTTTAGGAGCTTATGAAGCGGTAATCGGAGCAATTAAGGACAAAGACTTTGTAATCATTGGAATATTTGGAGGAGGTTGTGTTATTGGCTTGCTTGCATTTTCAAGAGTCCTTAAGTGGTTGTTTTCTAAATATCACGACTTAACAGTAGCCATACTTACCGGTTTTTTGGTAGGTTCATTGAATAAAATTTGGCCCTGGAAGGTAAATGGAGAGTTGTTGTATACTCATTCTGATGGGAAGCAGGATTTTTTACAAACCAATGTTCTACCAAATGGGGTAGAAGGTGACCCTAAAATATTGTCGGCCGTTCTATTTTTTGTACTTGGAGCGGCATTGATCTTTGGGATGGAGTTTGTAGCTAAGAAATTAAAAAAGTAATCATGAGAACCTTTGGATTACTTGGCCGAACACTTTCTCATTCATTTTCAAAAGGATATTTTACTAACAAATTTGAAAAACTTGGTATTGCCAATGCTCAATATATAAATATTGAAATCGAATCAATTGACCACTTTCCTGAGGTAATAAAAAAGATTAATCCGGTTGGGTTCAATGTAACTATCCCTTACAAAGAACAGATCATTCCTTTTCTGGATGAGCTGGATGAAACAGCAAAAGAAATTGGTGCAGTTAATACGGTAAAAGTTCATAATAGTGGTGACCAGTTAAAGTTATCAGGTTATAATACCGATGCGTTTGGCTTTCATCAATCCATAAAGCCATTTGTAAAATCTCATCATGAAAGAGCTCTTATTCTTGGTACTGGGGGAGCATCCAAAGCTGTAGCTCACGTGCTGAAACAATACGGCATTGACTTCTTATACGTTACCAGAACTAAAACTCAAGAAAACCAAATTAGTTGGGAGGAGATGAACGAAAACGTGGTAAAACACCACAGGTTGATCATAAATACCACGCCATTAGGAATGTATCCTAATAGTAATAATAAACCTCCAGTTGCTTATGAAGCAATAACAAAAGATCATTTACTGGTGGATTTGATATACAATCCAGAAGAAACTCTTTTCATGGCAGAAGGTAGAAGTAGAGGAGCAGTAGCATTAAACGGGTTAACCATGCTACATCAACAAGCTGAAGAGGCCTGGCGAATTTGGAATTCTTAAACTAGAGGGATAGAAAATATTCCCAGCAGTATCACAATTTTATAGATCAGGTTAATTCGATCAAATTCCGTAGGTGTTTTGGATCCTTTAAGCAGCATCAAAGAAACAATAATCAAAGAGGCACTAATAGCAAAATAATAGATGATGTACCGATCTATTATTTGAGGATATAATACTCCAATTGGGATCAGTGAGAATAACATTAAAACCAAAATGATCACCTTAGTCTTTCGGATTCCCAAGGTTATAGGAAGAGACTGTTCTCCAACGATTAAATCACCCTTTAAGGATACCATTTTCTTCACCACCTCTCTGGTAATAGTAATGGAAAAGATGTATCCAATGTACAATATAATGGTTAGGTTGGTGTGCAGATAAAACAAGGTTAGGCTAACAAAAGGAAGGATGGTCATTATTGCTGCGCTTAGTTCTGCTGTAAATGGTTTTTTACGCAACTTATGGGAGTAGAACCACAGTAAAAATGAATAAATACAATTAAATATCAGAACTCTAATGCTAACAAAAGAGCTTAGAACAACTCCGGTAAGCACAAATATTCCATAGAAGTTTAAACAGCTGGATTTACTTAAAATTCTTCCAAAGATGGTTGTTTTAGGATTGTTGATGATGTCTTTTTCGAAATCGTAGAAGGCATTGATGATATAACCTGCCATAATGAAGAAAGCTAGTGATGCGATTTCTAAGTGAAGCTTATAGGTTAAGGTAACCTCTAGCCAGTTTTCCACCGGATTAATTAAGAATACAGAAGAGAGGTAAAGAGCAAAGGTTATTAGAAAAACATTGTACCACCTAACCAGAGAAATAAGAGCAAGAAACTTTACTAGAAGATATCGCTGTTTCCTGCTTAGTTTCATATGGTGTTAGGGCTGTCTTGTAGTTGAAATGTTTGGGTAAAAGGATTAAAAATTATAAATCACATCCAATTTATAATTGTTAAGCTTCTCTTTCGCTTTATCAATGTCTTCGGTAAATCCAAGGATAAAACCTCCTCCACCGGAACCACACAGTTTTAGGTAATAGGCATTGCTGTCAATTCCCTCTTGCCAAAGTTTATGATATAGTTTCGGGATCATTGGTTTGAAGTGTTCCAATGCAATCTTCGATAATCCTTTAACATTTGCTAATAAAGATTTTCCGTCTTGTTTTAAGAAGGCATCTATACTAGCATCGTTATATTTTTTAAACTGGTTACGGATCATGTTTCTAAACCCTTCTTCTTTACAACGGTTCAGAAAATGCTCTACCAAAGGTTGAGTTTTCCCAACCTGACCGGTATTCAACAGAAATATAGCACCTTTACTTTCTACCTGTTCCGGTAATCCTACTGTGTCTAAATCTGTTTTTGATTTAATCAAAATAGGTAAGTTCAGGTAACAAATTAATGGATCCAATCCAGAGCTGGTACCGTGAAAATAACTTTCAAGTTTTCCAAAAATAGACTTAAGTTTAAGAATATTTTCGTTGCTTGTAGAGTCTAGTTTATTAAGTGCATATCTGTGGTATGCAGCAGCAACCAGGGCTCCTGAGCTACCTACACCATAACCTTGAGGAATACTGGAGTCGAATAACATCCCCTTATCAATATCATCTTGAAAAGCTTTAAGATTCAATTCACATGGCAATTCACCATTTTCACTCAATTGAGTAAGGTGCTTAAGGTACTTATTTAATTCCTTATTCGACTTTTTAGAAAAGTCCTCATCTTCCGAATAGAAAATAAAGTTACCTTGATAGTTGTCATAAGGAATGGATAATCCCATTGAATCTTCAATGATACCATATTCTCCAAAAAGAAGAATCTTACCGTAAAAAAGAGAATCTTTAATTACACTCATGTATCCAAAGGTTGTGGGCCAGAGCCTACTTCATCACAAATATACGCCCCATTTTCGCAAAACGCAACTAATTTATTTTGAATCAACTCTAATGCTTGTTCAGTTTCATCTTTAGGGTAGAGAAGGTGCACATTGGCTCCTGCATCTAACGTAATGGTTAAATTGAGCTGTTTTTCTTCTCTATATTTCCATACTTCCTCAATAATCGCCAATGTGTTAGGTCTCATTAAGATGAAGTATGGATCGGAGGCCATCATCATGGCGTGTAGAGTCAAAGCTTCTGACTCTACGATCCTTGTAAATTCTTTTAGGTTTCCTGAGGAAAGAACTGATTTAAGTTTAATCATGTTCTCGTTGGCCTGTTCAAATCTTGAATTGGCAAATGGATGCCCGTTCATCAATCCATGTCCTACCGTACTGCTCACCTTCTTTTGTCCTTTGTCCACCAATAAAACAGTGTCTTGAAAGGATTGAAAAACAGGGTGAATGTCTTTGAACTCTGTAGCATAAAGGTCAGAGCTATTGTTGTAATCAGGATGCCCCCCCCATGATGCCATGTTAGGATAAACAGACCGGCAAGCACTTCCAGAACCAAGTCTGGCTAGAAAAGAGGCTTTAATCATAAAGTCTTTTTCCTCCCAGGAAGGGTTTAATTGCTGTTCTATCGAGCAAATACATAGTGCCAATGCACTCATCCCGGATGCGGAAGAAGCGATACCACTACTATGTGGAAATGAATTGGACGTTTCAATTCTAAATTGGTATTGATCTATAAAAGAACAATAAGGTCTGATACGTTCAAAAAAACCTCCAACTTTAGGTTCAAATCCTGGTTCTCTAATGCCATCAACATATACTTCAAACGATAACTTGTCCGCAGGTTTGAAGTACAGTGTTGTGGTAGTTTTACAATTGTTTAATGTGAAACTAATAGAAGGGTTAGCAGGTATTTGGATTCCCGTTTTCCCCCAGTATTTTACTAAAGCAATATTTGATGGGCTACTCCAACCAACTTTACCTTCTGGTAAATTGGATGGAGTATGATTGAATTCAAATTGACTGATCATTGATCGGTTTATATTAATCATTTCAAAAATAGAATTAAAGCTTATTGCGAAGTCTAAATTAGATTTCAATTATTAACATGGATGTTAACAGTCGTCTGGGTAATTTAGTATTCCAAAAGAGATTAAATATTGGTGTTACTTAACCATTTCTTTGTAAGAAAGAATAGTATTATACCCTTTATTTTTGAAGTATTCCAAATCCTTGTCGGTTCCGGTTACCATTACAAAGTCTCCTCCCCAGGCTCCTAGGGATTTAACGATTCCTCCCTGGTACATTTGAAACACAGACTCTTTTATGGTGTCTTGCTGCAGAATATTAGAAATAATAAACTCATGTTTTAGGATGAGATCTTCAAAATCCGAAAGATGATTAGACTCTACAATTTGTTGAGTAAGGTTAGAAATTTCATTGATGCATTTAGGTAAATCCACCTCTTGTTTAATGTCGTTGTACCTGGATACTTGTTTGAAACTATTTTGTTTTTGGTTGAGGTGTACAAAGTGGATGAATTCTGAAAACTTAGGAGAGTAATTGAAATACTCAACGGTTGGTTTTTGATTATGTACTTCGTAGATGCAGGCTTGATCAGCAGCAGCACAGGCAATGTCGTAACCACTTCCGTTTGATACAGAAAAATGCAATAGAAAAGCATCTACTTTTGCCCAGTTGGCAATGCAGTTAATAATGGTAGAACTCGAGCCTAATCCCCAGTTCCTTTCAAATTCCAAATTAGAGGTAACGTGCCATCCATTAGATGTTAAGAAGTTTGGATTGAACTTTTGGCAATTTCTTAAAAGCAGTTGTAGCCAAGTAGCTTTCTCATGATCACTGGAATGGATAATTTCAAGACTGGGAACGTTAAATGTTGCCTCCAACCAGGAGTTGCCATAACAATCTTTGCTGATCCAATGCAGTTGATTACCGTTTTCCTGTTTAATCTCCAGATTTTGCCCTAATCGTGTAGGAATAGCTAAAGCTTTTGCTCCATCTATTACCAGATATTCTCCGGTAATTAGTAATTTTCCATTGCTATGATAGATTTCTGAAGCCATTAATGTTAGTTCAGATAAAGGTAGTCAGTAGCAGTGTTAAGTCAAAGAAATTAACGTCTTCTTCTACGTCTACCCCCATCCCTTCCGGAACGGTTTTTATTTCCTCTACCTCTGGACCTACCACTTCCTCCTTTTTTACCTCCTTTGCTGTCACCAGCAAATTCAACTTTCATTTCTTCACCGTTAAATTGAACCCCTTGCATTCCGCTTAATACCTTATCTGCTAAAGGCTTTGCCACCTCGAAGAAAGAAAACTCTCTAAACAAATCAATTCTTCCAATTTGATCAGATTTAATATTTGAGTTCTGACAAACCAAACGCAAGATGGCCCCTTTGTTTAATCCAAAATGTTCCCCTTTATTAATATAGAAACGTTGTCTGTTAGGATTCTTCTCTCTTCCTCTTCTTGATGAATTTCTATCAGCTCTTGCCTTATCTCTATCAGTAATTTCTGCATTTAAGTTGTAAGAAGATTCGTAGTACTCTAAGAAGTGATTGAATTCTGCACTTACAAATCGTTTAATGATTTCCTCTTTATCGAAATCTTTTAACTGGTCCATAATGGCAGGTAAGTATTCCGAAATTTCTCCTTCTTTTACTTCTACCGACTTAACATTGTCGATTAATGCAAAAAGTTGTTCTCTGCAAACATCTTTTCCGCTAGGAATTTCTCCCTTTTCGAAGTTTTTATTGATCACCTTTTCTATTGCTTTAATCTTGCCAATTTCTCTGGCGCTGATAAAAGCAAGGGAAATTCCAAACTTTCCTGCTCTGGCAGTTCTTCCACTTCGATGAGTGTAGTTCTCAACATCTTCTGGAAGGTTATAATTAATTACGTGGGTGATATCATTTACATCAATACCTCTGGCAGCAACATCTGTAGCCACCAACATCTGAAGTGTTCTGTTTCTAAACTTTTTCATTACAGCGTCACGCTGTGCCTGAGAAAGATCTCCATGAAGTGGTTCTGCATTGTATCCATCGTGCATTAATTTATCTGCAACTTCTTGAGTAAGTCTTTTTGTTCTACAGAAAATAACTCCGTATATGTTAGGGTAATAATCTAGTATTCTTTTTAGAGCATAATAACGATCTCTTTCTTTAATGCTGTAGTAAACATGTTTAAGATTAGTGGCAGTTGTATTTTTCTGTCCCACCGTAATCTCGAAAGGATCGTTCATGTAGTTTTTAGCAATTTTTGCAACCTCCTTAGGCATTGTTGCAGAAAACAACCAAACATTCTTAGTCTCAGGTGTGGTATCCAAAATAGCATCGATATCCTCTTTGAATCCCATGTTAAGCATCTCATCAGCCTCATCCAGAACTACTACCTGAGCTTGGTTTAAATTAACCAGCTTTCTTTTAACCATATCGATTAAGCGCCCTGGAGTTGCTACAACAATTTGTGCTCCTCCTTTAATTTCTCTGGCCTGTTTATCAATACTTGCGCCACCGTAAATAGTAGCAATTTTTGCTCCTTTGATGTGTTTCGTGAAGTTTTTAAGGTCAGATGCAATTTGTAGCCCTAGTTCTCTAGTTGGTGCGATGACCAATCCCTGAACATGTTTCTTGGTGAAATCCGTAATTTGAACCAACGGTAATCCAAATGCAGCTGTTTTACCGGTTCCGGTTTGTGCTAATCCCACTAAGTCTCGCCAGTCTTGTAATAATTCAGGAATTGCTTCTTCCTGAATTGGTGTTGGCTTTTCAAACCCTAAATCGTCAAGAGCTTTAAGAATTTCCGCGCGGAGTCCAAAATTTTCGAATGTCATGAATGCTTTTTAAATCTTGCGCGAAAGTAGTTTATTTAATTGAGAAATGTACCAAAGAAAGAATATATCGCTCTTTCATTAGCTAAATCACTGTAAATACCAGACGCAATTCACTTACAGGCAGTTAAGTAAATAAAAAATCCCCCCGCAAGCGAGGGGATACCAAACCGATAAGCCGGGTTCTGTTTCCAAGAAGGATCCTATCATTTATCTGGGCCATTCATTGCTAAATGGCTCTATCAACCTACCCTCCAGGCACGAATTTCTTCGAAAAAGCGGGCAACTTTTGCTTAAGCACCTGGTTTATTTGGTTTTTCAGCGCATAAGGTTTACCAAGCTATTTCGGTCGCCCGAAATACTGGTGAGCTCTTACCTCACCGTTTCACCATTGCCTGTAGAAGCAAGTTCTACATAGGCTGTTTACTTTCTGCTGCACTTTCTGTAGCATAACCACAAGAGCTATACTCCTTCCCGTTAGGAAGTATGCCGCCCTCTGCTGCCCGGACTTTCCTCACCACCTCAAAAAAAGTGGAGCGATAGGAGCATTTGGTTGGGCAAAGATAATAGTAAAACTGATTGGTTTAAATAGGGCATAGCTAAAACGAATTAGGTGAAATATTAGACAACGTTGTAAAATTTATTGCGTTTAGTTGTTGTTTATATGGAAATAGTCGACATTTGCCGCCTAAAAATCAACGTTCGTAGACGAAATTGACTCTTCCATAAAGTATAACTTGACTTGAGATTGATAATATTGGACATTTGCACTATGAGTACAAAAAGACGGAAAATGACGTATGACACCTTTCAGAAGTTTTTATTCTTCTTTTTTCTAATTGTGCTTAGCACATCTGCAGGAATTATTGCCCTTGTTATGTACGTTTAATTGGGCTACAGATGAAAATCACAACTAATGGGTCTGTGATCGCTAAGTTCAATTTGATGAGTTTGGAAACCACTGGTGGAAAATTCATCACTATACCAGATATAATCTATCCTTAAAAATGGGTAATTGCCAATATAGGTGGCTCCAAATCCATTTCCACTTTCTGTAAAAGCATCTGATAATTGTTTGTTAAATTGACCATAGGTGTATGATATTGGAGTGTCATTCATATCAACACAAATGATGTAAGGGTATGGAGATTGTTTAGCATGATCTAAAATAGTCTTTGCTTGTTCTGTACGCTTTAAATATGCTTGTTGCATTCTTCCAAGAATATTCTGATTCGATTTTTGGTTTTTTCCTGAAGGGTTCCCTTTTCCTCCAATGATATCATAATCAGCCTTTTGAAACCTAATTGATCCTAGGTGTGCATTATATACTCTTATGGTGTCTTTATTCTTTACAATATCCACAAAAGCACCATGATTGGAAGGGTCATTTTCGAATGGGATCAAAGCTTCATTAACAATAGGGTACTTACTAAAAATAGCTGATCCAAAATGAGATTGACCTCCTTGATGTTTAGGCTCTTTAACTACTCTGGTAAAGTGTTCTGAGTAATACTTTGCATCTATTAAGGTCAGTAGGGTATCTCTGGTATCGAAGTGATTACCCGAAGAGTAAAAGTACTCCTGAAAGCAAATAACATCTGGGTTTTCAGTGCTCAAAAAATCTAATATACCATTCCTTGTACTTTCGTTATTGGTCCAGTTGTATAAATCGAATAACCTTACGTTATAGCTCATAACAGAAAGATCTTCTTTTGAGTTTTTCGGTCGCTGATCAAAAATGGTTAACTGAACTGTTCGGCTAATGTGGTAATATCCACCAATTAGAATAATTAATGGCAGGAGAAATTGTCTTTTACGTTGAAATAGCCAAAAAAGGAAGAATAGAATGTTGACCACCAGGTATACTGGAAACCCAAGTGCAATAAACGAGAAAAAAGTAGAGGTGCCGGGCGGAACATACAATGCTAAATAAGAAAACAGTAGCAGAGCAATAAAAAGGTAGTTTGCCGTTAAGAGTATTTTTTTCCAGCGACTTAAATTCTGATATGGGTTGCTAAATCTAATAGTAATAGTGTAGCTGATCAGAAGTTAGCTAAAAAGTCTTTTTCTTGCTTAGAAAGACATTCGTAACCACCTTCTTTAATTTTATCTAAAATTGCATCCAGCTGAGCTTGCCTATCAGCCTTTTGTGCGTTGTAATCGTGATCGTTTCTAGGTGGTTGTTGGTGTGTTTGTTGTTTTGATTTCTTCTTTTTTCTGTACTTTGATTTTTCTACTCTTAACCTTGGTTTTTTGGTAAATAGGTTAGATATTTTATCCACCATGCGGTCGAACCACCTACTGATGTCTTTTCCTTTTTTGAATTGACTCATGGCAACAAAACCAAAAATAGCACCTCCCAGGTGGGCAAAATGTGCAACTTGATCAAGCTCTCCTAAGCTCAAGATATCCATCATGGCCATAAGAAGAGCAATAACAAAGAGTCGAATCCTAAATACACCAAATAAAAATACCTCTACATTAGGAGCGTAAGTGGCAATTCCTATTATTATACCCATTACGGAAGCAGAAGCTCCCACCATTGGAGCACCTCCATAGCTTGCGAAAAGCGGGAATGTGTTTTGTGCAGCAAAATAAAGAACAGCACCAGCTAATCCCGAAAGGAAGTAGGTGCTCAACATTTTCTTCGGTCCCAGGTATTGTTCAAATAGCCTTCCCAGAAAGAATAGGGTAATCATGTTAGAAAACAAATGCCAAAAATTGGCATGCATAAACATGTAGGTAATAATGCCCCAAGGGTGGGTAATTAATAACTCTGGGTCTGAGAAAAATGACAGATGGTATTCCAGAATTACACGCTCTGCCACTCCATTGAATTCAACGTAAAGGTTATCCCATTGCATTAAAACAAAGAAAACCAAAAGCAACTTGAAGAATAAGAATACAGCAACATTTACCATAATCAATTTGGTATACATTGCTCCAGATTTAAACTGTTGTTTTATGGTGTCTAAAATACTAGCCATTAATAAAAACTATTTCTGTTTTGTCTCCATATTAAGACCAATGCTAATCCAACTATGGCGCCTCCCAGGTGAGCAAAATGTGCTACGTTATCTCCTGGAAGATCTGCAAAAGCAAGATATATTTCTCTTAATGCGTAAACGCCGATAAGCCATTTAGCTTTAACAGGGAATAAAAAGTAAAGATGAATTTCTGTATTAGGAAACAGGTAAGCAAAGGCTGCTAAAATTCCAAAAACTGCTCCTGATGCTCCCACCATTGGAATATGTAATAACACGTTGAGTTGATTCAAAGCATCATTTTTATAGGCTAAATTCCCACTACTCCAAACTTCTTCATAGCTACTCATAAATTCGCTTAAATCTGTAGAAGAAAGTGCAGATTTAATAGAGTAAATTTCATAATAGCCAACTCCAAGGTGCAATAATGCTGCTCCCATAGCTGATGCCATGTATAGGATTAAAAACTTTTTTGGTCCCCAAACCCTCTCCAGATGGGATCCAAACCAAACTAAAAATAACATGTTAAACAGGATATGAGTAAAATCCCGTTCACTGTGCATAAAAAAGTGGGTGGCTAATTGCCAGGGCTTAAATAATTCCGAGGAGAAATGATGCAATTTTAACATTCCCATGTACTCAGGAATGGCTAATTGTGCAATAAAAAAGAGGATATTAAGAATCAAAAGGTTCTTAACTACCGGTGGTATATTTCCAAAAAGTTGATTCATTTCTCTTAACTAATTAAACCTTTGGTCTAATTCTTCTTCATTTATTTTTACAATAATTGGCTTTCCACCAGGGGTGTAATAGGGCGTTTCACAAGCAAATAAACAATCAATTAATTCGCTCATTTCAGGTCCGCCTAGTTTTCTGCCCGACTTTATAGACGAACTACGTGCCATAGATATTGCAAGCGTTTCGTTGTAATTTGCTTTTAGCTCGTTAACGCTGTTTTTAATTTGTTCTACAAAACTCTCCAATATTCTTTCACATTCGGATTCATCTACACCCGCAGGAAGCCCATTAATGGAAACGGCATTTTTGCCAAAAACCTCAATGTCAAATCCCATATTTTGTAAATCAGGAATCACTTCTCTTATAGTTTCAAAATCGCTGCTGTTCATTTCCACCGACTTCGGAAAAAGTAATTTTTGAGTTTCAGGTGTTTTGGAATTTAGTTCTGCCAAAAACTGTTCAAACAAAATTCTCTGATGAGCTCTTTGCTGATGAATGATCAACAGTCCTGAACTTACCTGATTCAAGATATACTTGTTCTGAAGTTGATAGCATTTTTTTTCCTGATCAACATCAACCATTCCCGTCCAATTTTGTTCCAATTCTTCATTTTCTGCAAAATTGTCAGTTTGTTCTTGTGCCTCACCTTTCACCAGCTCATCTGTTTCCTTCAGAAAATCCAAATTAGCGCTGAGCTGTTTTTGACTAACAGAAGGTGCCGAATAATTTGGTTTGGATGATGGAATAGAACCGGAACTCCCCGATGACTTCTTCTCCTCGTTAAACGGGTTGTAATCAGGGTTAATTTTAATATTAGGAGCAGAAATGGCCTGTCCTTTTGTTAGTGGAGCTACATTAAAAGATGTTTCCTGATCAAAGTCCAGAGATGGGGCAATGTTGTATTTACCCAGAGAGTTCTTAACCGCCGAATTAATGATGGCATAGATAGAACGCTCGTCCTCAAATTTAATTTCAGTTTTAGTTGGGTGAATATTAATATCGATCGTATCTGGAGCAATTTCCAAAAAGATGAAATACGATGGAAACTGATCTTTAGAAATCAACTCATTAAATGCAGAGGTCACCGCATGATTTAAGTAAGTGCTTTTAATAAATCGGTTGTTCACAAAGAAAAACTGTTCTCCTCTTGTTCTTTTAGAGAATTCTGGTTTAACAACGTACCCGGTAATGTTAACCAAGCTAGTGTCCTCTTCAACGGGAACTAAGCGTTCGTTATATTTTTTTCCCAGTACCCCTACAACTCTTTGTCGTAAAGTTCCAGCTGGTAAATTGAATACCTCATTACCATTGTGATGCATGGTGAAATGAATATCAGGGTGGGGGAGTGCTACCCGTTCAAACTCATCTATAATATGTCTTGTCTCCACCGGATTAGACTTCAAGAAGTTTCTTCTGGCAGGAACATTAAAAAATAGATTCTTTATAGAAAAATTGGTTCCAGCAGCTGTACTGGTAGGTTCTTGGTTGATCACCTTACTTCCTTCAATTTGAATTGAGGTCCCAAGATCGTTTTCCATTTGTCTGGATTTCAATTCTACCTGAGCAATGGCTGCTATAGATGCTAAGGCTTCACCTCTGAACCCTTTAGTTTTAATCGCGAAAAGGTCATCGGCATTCTTTATCTTCGAAGTAGCGTGTCTTTCAAAACTCATTCTAGCATCAGTTTCGGTCATCCCGCAACCATTGTCTACCACTTGAATTAATGTTTTCCCAGCATCCTTTATGATCAGGTCAATTTTTGTGCTACCTGCATCAACTGCATTTTCCAATAGTTCCTTCACCGCCGAAGCAGGACGTTGAATAACTTCTCCCGCTGCTATCTGATTTGCAACCTTATCAGGTAATAATTGAATAATATCTGGCATCGTAAATCTTCATGTGCAACTAATCCACAATTGCACCCAACACATTTTCCAGGTTAATATATATGTAATAACAAATAGTTAGAAGTATAATGAGTATCACTAAGAGTCTTAAATTCATCCACATGCTAGAACTACGTCTTTGTCGATGCATTTTTGAGCTACTCAATTTTGCCCGGAAATTGATCTCCCTTTTTTCGTTAGGATTCCTTTCGGATAATCCCATTTCTTCTGCTATTCTTTTCTTCCTTTCTTCAAGACGTTCCTTTTGCTCGTCATAATGACGAGGAGTATATTCAAACTTCTTTGTTT
The DNA here is from genome assembly GCA_965230225.1 of Parvicellaceae bacterium. GTDB lineage: Bacteria > Bacteroidota > Bacteroidia > Flavobacteriales_D > Parvicellaceae > CALSMU01. Next base: position 639,253 of record CBDDKM010000010.1, on the reverse strand, counting down.
TTGGTAATTTGAGTACGGTTAATCTTGAAAATGGCATTTTCATAGCTGCAAAGATAATGGTTTAATATGACTTTGATACCTGGAGTAACAGTTATTACTCCTGTATACAATCGCACAAATACCATACCTTACATGATCGTGTAGAACGCGTTGGTCAGTTTGATATAGTCTGCGCTATAATCATGGCGTTTACCGGTTTCTATGATTAAATCTTCGGTAGTTGCTGTGGTAGGAGTTTTTGACAGCTCAAACGCCCAACGATGGGGAGATTTTTTTGGTACTGGCTTTACAATGCATTTTCTACGAAGGAATAAACCAAATTCTTGAGCCTCATCAATACATTTTTGTGCATTTTCCACTGGCAGAATCATGGCTAAATGCCCAGATGTGGTTAGGTGTTTTTGGGCAAATAATAATATGTCGGAAAAATGGAGACTATCGGTGTGCCTGGCAGTTGTTTTTGATTGATTAATCGTTTTTAAACTGTTCTCGAAAAAAGGAGGGTTAGAAACAATGGTGTCAAATTGATGTGTAGGATTAAATTCTTGCAGAGGGGTGTGGAGCAATTCAATTCTATCCGGCCATGGGCAATTTTGTACGTTAAACTGAGCATCTAACATGGCTCCTTCATCAATTTCAATGGCTGTTACTCTTACATTGGGGTTTCTTTGAGCACTCATCATGGCAATGATACCTGTTCCAGTGCCTATATCGAGGGTGCGCTGAGAATGATTAAGATCGTACCAGGCTCCTAACAATGTACCATCAGTACCTACCTTCATGGCAGCATTTTCCTGACGTATGGCAAATTGTTTGAATCGGAACATTACGAATACATTTCAATCAATCCTTCCGGGATGTCAAGAATCAATTGTTTTTCTTCTTTTTTGATTTCAATAATGGTGTTCTCGTTGAATGGGAATAGGGCTTCATTTCCATTAAGGTCCACTTCAATTAGTGGGTTTGAAGGGTTGTCCAGAATTTCTGTGATTTTCCCTACTGGTTCTCCGGATTGATGATTGATTACCATATATCCTTCTATTTCGTGGTAATAGAATTGGTCGTCATCTAGCTCAGGAAGCATATCTGATGGAAGGTAAATTTTCTTTTTAACCACTTTTTTTGTGGCTTCTTCACTATCTATTCCATCTAGTCTTACCCTAATTTGATTCACTTTGTTGGTAAGGTGAGTCTCTTCAATGAAAAAGGGAATCAATTGTTTGTTTGACTCCAGATAAAACATATCCAAATTGTAATAATCTTCCGGATAATCACTGTCGATGTGGAGAATCACTTCACCTTTAAAGCTATAAGCTCTGGCAACTACTCCAAGTTCAAAACAATCTTCTTTTTTCATAGGTCATATAAACAAAAAAGGGTCGGTTTTACCCGACCCTTTTTCAAGTCTTAAAAGAGTTTTATTCTTCTTCTTTTTTCTCTTCTTCAGCTGGTGCTTCTTCAGTAGCTTCCTCTTTTGCTTCTTCAGCAGCAGGAGCTTCTTCAGTTGCAGCCTCAGCAGCCGGAGCTTCTTCTACAGCAGCTTCTGGAGCTTCTGTTTCAGCTTCAGCGCTTACTTCTTCAGTAGCCTCTTCAGCCGGAGCTTCTTCTACTACAGGAGCATTCTTAGCAGCTAGTTCCTTAGCTCTTGCTTCGTTTTGCTCTTTTTCAGCAGCTAGTTGCTTGTCAGCAGCAGCTTTTGCATCAGCAGCTAACTTATCAACTTTACCAGTGATTTTAGCTTCTTTTTCCTGTAACCAGGCTTCGAATTTTTTGTCAGCTTCTTCAGCAGTTAAAGCACCTTTGTTTACTCCTACTAACAAGTGTTTTTTGTACATTAAACCTTTGTAAGAAAGAAGTGCTCTTACTGTGTCAGTTGGCTGAGCACCCTTCATTAACCAATCTAAAGCTCTGTCGAAATTAAGATCGATTGTTGCAGGGTTAGTGTTTGGATTGTAAGTTCCCAATTTCTCGATAAACTTACCATCTCTCTTAGCGCGTACATCCGCAGCTACTACGTGGTAGAAAGGTTTTCCTTTCTTTCCGTGTCTTTGCAATCTGATTTTAGTTGCCATTTTAATTGTTTTATAAGGGTCCGAAACCCTGTTAATTAATTTTTGAGGGCGCGAATATCGACTTTATTTCCAAGAAAACAAAGGGTATTAATAAAAAAAGTCTCCTGCTTTGGGCAGAAGACTTTTGACAAGAATAAACTATTAATCTTAAAATATGTTTTTCGCCCTTGGCGTAATAATCAGATTAAAGTTTCATTTTCACTTACGAAAAGTGATGCGGCAAAGTTACTTTAGAATAAATTTGTATACTAATTTTCCTGTTTTATTTAGATGAAACGATGCTTTTTATCGATGGATTGGAAGGAAGTGAATTAAGCGAGTAAAGTAAGTGTAAATAGTTGTTTATGAGTAATATAGTAAGGTTGGTTCGGAAAGTGGAAATACGTGTAAAGGCCCTGTTTGAAGGGGAAGGAACGGGACATGACTGGTGGCACATTGTTAGAGTGGTTAACAATGCAAAATATTTGGCCGAGCAAGAAAAGGCGGATAAAAGTTTAGTGGAGTTAGCTGCACTTTTGCACGATGTGGGGGATCATAAATTTCACAAAGAAGAAAATGCACAAGAAATATTAATACGTGAATTGTTGGAGGAGGAGAATGCTTCTGAATTTATTATCGAGAGGGTGTTGGAAATTGTGAAAACCGTTTCTTATAAGGGAGCAGGAGTGGATACTACTCCTACCTCGCTGGAGGGGCAAATTGTACAAGATGCAGATAGATTAGATGCCATAGGAGCTATTGGTATAGCAAGAGCATTTGCTTACGGTGGAAATAAAAACAGGTTGTTGTATCATCCGGATCAAGCTCCTGTTCTGCATAATTCATTCGAAGCTTATAAAAGCGATAATGGGCATACCATTAATCACTTTTATGAGAAGTTACTGCTGTTAAAAGATAGAATGCAAACTGAAACAGGTAAGCAGGTAGCAGAAGAACGTCATCAATTTATGAAAACTTACCTGGACCATTTCTATGCCGAGTGGGAGGGGAAATCCTACTCAGAATAAGGCAAAAAAAAAACCTTTCGAAAATCGAAAGGCCCTTTTTTTGATGAACACAATATCTACAGGGTGTAGCCTATAGATAAAGAGAATGTACGACCACTGTATAATCTGCTGTAGATTTGGCTGGTCGACAGGTAAGACTCATACATTTTTTGCTGAGCACTTCCCAATATGTTGTTGGCAGATAAACTACATTTCCATTGTTTATCAGTACCAAATTTCTTAGAAGCTTTAAAATTTAAGCTGTGGAATGGTTGTTCGTATACGTCAGGAATTCTTCCAATACCAACAACTGCTAGTCTCTTTCCTTGAACGTTGTAGCTAACGTTAGCTGTAATACCTAGGCTGTCATTAGTATATTTAAGGAACGCATTGATCATGTATGGAGATTGTCCAAACATAGGTCTGTATTGATCAATTACTTCAGGAGTTCCTTCTATAATTCTAGCATTGTTTTGACGAATTTCCCATTCAGATATTTGATCATCTCCTTTTGAGATCATCACCTTAGACATATCAATTCTAGATTGTACCAATGTCAAGTTAGTTCCAATTTCAAGGTTAGCTCCGTTAATGCTGTCAAGGCCGATGTTTTTTCTGATTTCAGCTTCGAAACCAGCCAAATCTGCAACACCAGCATTAATAGGTTGAACCTCGCTAGGAGCTGTTTCGAAAGCAACAATCTCGATAGGGTTATTTAACCTCTTGTAGAAACCACTGAATGATAATAAACCAGTTCCTCCGTAGAATTTCTCCCATCTTACACCAGCATTATGAATGTGAGTTTCAACAAGGTTGATGTTTCCATTGTATCTTCTTCCCTGAATAGGGTCGTAAATTTGCGCAACAGAAATCTCTCTAAAGGAAGGACGAGCTACTGTCATAGAGTATGATCCTCTAAAGTTTACTGTATTATCAAATTCCTTAACAGGTGTGAATTTCATGTTTAATGCAGGTAAGAAATCTAATTCATCCAACACTTTTTCGTTGTTGTAAATAACAGAACCAGAGTTGTTCTGACCTGTATATCGATTTACCGCTTTTTCTGCTCTTAAACCATATACAGCTTGAAACTTAGGTGTTAACTGCATTTCGTTCATGGCGTAAGCAGCTAAAATGTTTTGACTGGAACTAAATGTATTAGCTAATTGTCTTTCACCTCTAGCATAAGTACCTTGGTCAGTTTCCACTGTCCAGATGTTTTCAGGAGCAAAAAAGAAGTTAGGATCCATTGTTTCGAATCCGTTCATGTTCTCCAGGTTAAAGATATAATCCAATACACGGAAGTCTCTTACTTTGTAAGTTTCCATTACACCAAACTTGAATTTGCTGGCTAATGAGTCGCTTCCTTTAAACTCATAATCTCTGGTAAAATCAACTTTTGAGCTAACATTTCTCTCAGAAAGGTCACGGAACATTCTTCTAATTTCAGAACCAACAGAAGGGTTTAAGTAATAGTTCCCATCATCCCATTTTTCCAATACTGTAGATCTAATGTCTGGGTCATTGATAGTAGAAAGGGTAGGAGCAATTCTCCATTCGATTTTCCAATCTTTAGATTCTCCTTTTCTGTGCTCACCTTTCAATAAAGCATTGGTTACAGAACGTTGTGTGTACTGAAGACTTTGCTTTCCTAAGCTAGAAACGTTAGCCTCGTAATTATCTACTGCTAAGTTGGCTGCACTCGATTGTCCATTTTGAATTCTGAATAAAGAAAGAGACAATTTATTGTCTTCGTTAATTTTTAACGATTGACCAACCATTGCAGACCACATTACATCGTACTGCCCCATGGTTCCTTGAGATCTTCTATCGATGTAGATTTCAGTTTCATCTAGCTCTTGATCTTTTCTGTATTCGTTGAATTGAACATCTTCATAAAAAGTATAGCTACTTCTGTAGTTAAGAACGTAGTTATAACCATATACCATGTTATTTTTTCCTACACTATCTTTTTTGTTACCAAGTGCTAGTGAGTAGCTTTGGTTTAAGAAGTTAGCCTGGTTAGTTGCAGACATTTCGCTTCCAAATGCTCTTGTTAAGTTTGTCAATGACGCATCATTTAAAGCTGGATCCGGAAATCTGGTGTAAACGCTAACAGGTAAAGCTCTCGACCCATCATCAAATCCTAAAAAGTCTAATTTACCTCCATTGTATAAAAGGAAGTTGTTGTTAAATGTTGCTACGGTGTTGTATCCATACCCTGCAGAAAAAGAAAGTGTTCTTTTTGTTGGAAAGTCTTTAGTTCTGATGTCAATAAGACCTCCTGTGAAATCTCCTGATAAATCTGGAGAGAACGATTTGAAAACAGCAATATTATCTATAATGTTAGTAGGGAAAATATCCATTTGAACACTGTTTCTGTCAGGGTCCAATCCTGGAATTTCCATACCATTAAAAATTGTTTTGGTATAACGATCACCTAAACCTCTAACGAAAACGTGTTTACCTTCTACAACTGAAACTCCGGATACTCTTTGCACAGCTGCACCTGCGTCAGAATCTCCAGCATCTTTCATGGTTTTGTTGGACGTACCGTCCATTTCTTTGGTTTCGTTTTTCTTTTCATTGATAACGGCCTGATCATCGTTAGCAATTTTCTTCTCCGCAACCTTGGTAAAAACTTTAAAGCTATTACTTAACTCCATGTCAAGTACAACTTCTTCTCCTGCCTTTACCTCAACAGTTTGTTTTTGGTCAATTTTTGCCGGAGCTCGGAAAACGATTTCATAAGTACCCTCTGGTAAGTTTAGGGTATATTTTCCGTCAAAGTCCGTTTTGGTGGACCAGTCTAAGTGTTCTTGAACCAGTACATGTGCGAATGGTAGTGGTTCACCACCTTCGTCTAAATCTGTAACTGTACCGGTAATCATTCCTTTGTTTTGTGCTGAGATACTTAATGTTCCTGCTAAAAACAAAAGGATTAAAATGCTTAAATTTTTCATTGTGTTCATCAATTGAAATTTAAATTATAAAAGCTCTCCCGCTTCATACGGGAGAGCAAATGTTTTAGGGTAGTTACTAATTAAAGTTTTCCTTTGTTAGAAGCCCATGTCCAAGAGTTAAATACACTTGAGTTAGCTCCTGTAGTTCCTGTTGTTACAATAGTGTTGTTGTTTCCGATGTAAGTATCAACGTTACCTTCCATAGTGGCATCTACACATCCACAAGTTTCACAAGATTTAGTATATACATCAGCTACATCTGCACTAGCATTAGCATTTACAAATTCACTGCTAGTGATTGTTAAGATAGGAGATGCATCAGTCATGTAAGTGTAAGCATCAGTTTTGATAGTACAAGCAGTAGTATCAGAGAAGCTAGCTCTTACTTTTACGTATTTAGAATCAGAGTACCCTTCGAAAAGAACGTTAGTCATAGATCCTTGAGCTTTAGACTTAAGGTCAGCTCCACTTCCGTTACCATCTTCAGAAATTGCAGTTGCGTTAGTAATAGTGTACATTCCGTTAGTGTAAGTAGTCCCTTCTGGTCCGTCAATTTCAAAAGCTTCGTCAGTGTTAGAAGTACCGTGGATAGCCATGATATTGTCCATGGTTCCAGAGTAGTTTTGATCGATGTCAAAAGCATCATCTCCCTGGTATACAACAATAGCGTTAGTGATGTCTACAGTTCCACCGAAACATTCAATTCCATCATCAAGGTTAGCAACAACTTCGATGTTAGAGATAGAAGTTCCGTTTCCAACACCTCCTAAAGTTAATCCGTTGATCTCGTTGTCTGCTCCAATTAAAGCTCCACCGTGACGGATAGAAATGTAAGATAAAGATCCTGAGTTATCAGAAGCGTTAGTTCCTCCGTAAGCGCCATAAGTATCGGTAGCTGGGATTCCTTCGATTTGAGCTTCTGTATCTCCGTTTTCAGCAGAAGTAGGAGCGTATCCTAGGATGATAAGACCTCCCCACTTTCCGTTGTCAGTTTCGGTTAGGTTAGTTCCCATTAGGGCTCCACATTCGATATTATCTAAAACAGATGTGAAAATAATTGGTTGAGAAGCAGTACCAACAGCGTTGATTTTAGATCCTCTTGCAATAATTAAAGCAGAAGCGTTAGGTCCTGTTCCTTCTTGTCCTTTAATTACAGTTCCTGGTTCGATAGTTAAAGTAGCTCCACCGTCGATAACAACTTTACCGTCTAACTCATAACATTTATCGTTGGTAAGAGTCATGCTAGAAGTGTATGTTCCTGAAAGAACTTCCGCTCCAGAATCTTCATAAGTACAAGGATTGTCCGGGTCTTCTTTTTTGGCTTCTGGATCGTAGTTAGTTGCAGCTGGATCCATACATCCTTTCTTTTTACAAGCGCTTAAGGTTAAAGCTCCTGCCATAATTGTCATCAGTCCAATTTTGGCGATTTGTTTTGTTTTCATTTTTATTGTTTAGATTAATATTGTCTAAATTTCTTGATGCAAAGAAATACCCATAAGATTAGTTTACAGTAAACGGGTAGTTACGATTGTGTTACCTGATGGTTAAGAAAAAAAGCTAATGTTAACTGAATGTTATGTGGCGATTTTGTAAGGTGTTGAAAAATAAGGAAACATGAGTTTTTTGTGGGTTTGTTAAGGTGAGTTAACATTGGAATTGGCAATAAAAAAATCACTGAAAATTTGGAGGGAATAAATGGGGTATTTTACTTCTTAATTCTGGTCATGTTAAACCATTGTTGAATAATTTTAACTTTGTGGCCCTTGATGAACATGAAACACTTATTATATCTATTGATATTGCTGCTGGTATTCAGTGCATGTGAGAACAATTCGGTTGTTGAAGAAGGGTTTTCAGGAAAAGAGCATATAACAATTACCTGTGACATGGAGCAGGTTTCTGGAAAGCACTTTGTTAGTGGCGACTTCTACTTCGAAAGTGGAGTCTCTCAGTCGTCCGAACAATCTAGAAGTGGAAAATATTCGGTTAAAGTAAGTGAGGATGCTCCCTATGCATTGGGGTTTGCCTTTAAAAAGGTTAAAAAAGGTAATTTTATTACTGCTTCCATCTGGAGGTATTCTAAAGAAGGTAGAGGGAAGATCAGGCTGGCCTATCAAAACAATGAATTGAATGTAGTGGATTATGAGGTGGTTAATTCTGAAGGTGATTGGGAGCAAATAGTTATTTCTTTTAGCGCTGAGAAAGATTATGATCAAATCAATTTATATGTTTTTAACCCTAATGAAGAACCAGTATTCTTTGATGATCTGAAAGTTGACTATTATAATGCTAAGCCTATCAATCCTTTAACGGATAACGCTTTGAAAATAGAAATCTCTGAAAAAGGGATGAGTAAATTATTTGGTTATAGAGAACAGGCTTTGGAGTTGGGAGTTATTGGGAAAGATCAAAAAAAGTATATAAAAGCTTTAGTAACTTATAGAGGAGAACAAATCCCTGTTAAGTTGAGGTTTAAAGGAGATTGGACTGATCACCTGGAGGGAGATAAGTGGTCGTTTAGAATAAAGGTATCTGGAGATCATGCTATCAATGGTCTAAAGAGTTTCTCCATTCAAAGTCCGCATACCAGAAGCTTTTTAAGTGAGTGGTTTATGCATCAGCTTTATGAAAGAGAAGGAGTGTTAACTACCAGATATGATTTTGTGCCAATATCTCTTAATGGAACCAATTTAGGAATATTTGCTCTGGAAGAACATTTTGATAAACAACTTATAGAGTCGAGAGAAAGAAGAGAAGGACCTATTGTGAAATTTAATGAAAGCGGTTTTTGGGAGCAAATGAGATATGCAACAGAAAAGCAAGATTGGATTTCAACTTTATTTTACGAGGCTGCAGAGGTTTTGCCATTTAAGAAAAAGCGTACCATGAAAAGTCCAACTCTGAAGCAAAATTTTGAGGTTGCTCAGAGTCTTATGTTAAGGTATAAGGAGTTTGATGAACATTTAGAGGATATATTCGACTTGAAAGATTTGGCGAAGTACTATGCTCTTGCCGATTTGGGAAAAATGTCTCATGGATTGAGGTGGCATAATATGAGGATGTATTATAACCCGGTAACTACTAAACTGGAGCAAATAGCATACGACTGCTTTACGCAACATTTAAATAATCATTATAGAATTCCGATTCTTGGTATGGATACAACTAAAACCTTTGATAAGAAGGAGCATTATTTAACCTATCAGGTATTCAATAATGAGGAATTTAGGAATCATTATATTTCATATTTGGAGAAATATAGCGAACCTGATTATTTGGAAAAAGTATTTACAGAACTCAACCATAGTATAGATTCGTTAGAAAAAATCATTCAGGTAGAATATCCAAACTATGTATTTAGCAAGGAGTTTTTTACTAAAAACGCCGATTCGATAGCTTATTTATTGGATGATTATAAAGAATTGAATGTTTCATTTAACCCTTTACCTTCTAAGTATACTTCTTTGGCAGATAGAGAAGTCTATTTTAAGGAGATTGGATTAAAGGTATATTCTTCTCCTACAACTGATACTAATATAAATCAATACTCTTGCTATAATTTGCATACAGAGAACGTTAGACTTGTTGGTTATGAATTAAAAATCTTTCCAGATTCTTTGTTTCCAATTGTTGGTAATGTGGATGGGTTTGACGGGGCACCGGGATATTATAATTTCAAAGCAGATAGGTTCATGAGGAGCATATATTTTACGGTTGATAATATAAAGGATTCTATATTTAAAACTAAAATAAGCAAATGGTATTTCTCTCAGGATCAAAAGGGGGTAACAGTGGAGCACAAGCTGGAAGGAAGTGAGCTGAAGGGGGCAAATGTGCTATACGATAATGAGCAGCGTAAAATAACATTGCAGAAAGGGAAGTATCAGTTCGATCAGAATGTGATTGTTCCATCTGGTTGGTTATTAGAGATAAATGCTGGAGTAGATATTGTTCTTAATAATGGAGCTGTGTTTTTATCGCACTCACCAGTTATGGCTATGGGAACCGCAATAAACCCTATTAGCGTTAGATCTACAGACGGAACCGGTCAGGGAATGGTAGTTATTAATGACCATGATGAGACAGTGTTGAAGTATGTGAATTTTGATGGATTAACAGCACTAAATCAAAATAAATGGTCGTTGACTGGAGCTGTTACCGTGTACGAAAGCAATGTGTCCATTAGTAATTGTAGTTTTTCTAATAACAACTGCGAAGATGCATTAAACCTGATTCGATCCACTTTTACGATGGATTCAGTAGTTTTTAATAATACTACAGCAGATGGTTTCGATGCTGATTTCTGTAAAGGAGTAATTTCTAACTCCACTTTTAAAGCGTCTGCTAATGATTGTATAGATCTTTCAGGAAGTCTTGTTGATATCATTAATTGTAGTATCATAGATTCAGGTGATAAGGGAATCTCAGGAGGTGAGGGATCTACTTTAACCGTGGATAACTGTCAGCTAAAGAATGTAAACATTGCAGTAGCATCAAAAGATCAATCAAGGGTTTTTGTTAGTGGACTGGATTTAGATGAAGCTAATTGTGTTTATGCTGCTTATCAGAAAAAACCGGAATTTGGACAGGCAGTTATTGAAGTGAACTCTTCTCAGGAAGAGAATTTTAAAGAGCTTATGTTAATCGATTTGGGGTCGGTAATTAAGTACAATGGAGAAAGCCATGAATCAACTTCTAAGGTAAACGTAGATTCTTTATATGCCCCATTCAAGTAGTTCGTCGTAATTAAGAATATCTTCGTATATTTTAACATTCAATTAATGTTGTATTAATGTTGATTAGAGGCAATAGGCCTAAATTTATACTCAACATAATAAATAGAAATGGCTGATAAGATATTACTGGTAGATGATGAAATTGACATCATCGAGATGATAAAATATAACCTTAAGAAAGAAGGTTTTGTTGTGGAAACAGCATCTAATGGTAGAGAAGGAATTGAGGTGGCAAAAGCATTTAATCCAGATGTTATTCTTTTAGATGTGATGATGCCGGAAATGGATGGTATTGAAACCTGTATTGAGATGCGTGAAATGCCTATGTTAAAGGATGTGTTAATAGCGTTCTTAACGGCAAGAGGAGAAGATTACAGCCAGGTAGCAGGATTTGAATCGGGAGCAGATGATTACATTACCAAGCCAATTAAACCTCGTGTATTAGTAAGTAGAGTAAAGGCTCTTTTAAGAAGAAAGAAAAGTAATGTTACCGTAGAAGTTCCAGAGGAAAAAGGACTGAAAATTGATCGCGAAAAATATGTAGCAGTTTGTGATGGAGAAGAAATATTACTACCTAAAAAGGAGTTTGAATTGTTAGCCTTATTGTTGTCCAAACCAGGAAATGTTTTTACCAGAGAGGTTATTCTTTCTTCTGTTTGGGGAAGTGACATCGTAGTTGGAGACAGAACAATTGATGTTCACATCAGAAAACTAAGAGAGAAAATTGGCGGACAATACATCAAAACAGTAAAAGGGGTCGGATATAAGTTATCCTTGAATTAACCTTTAACTTGTTGTAAAATACTTCTTACTTCGCTCAGCATTACTGCTGTTGCGCCCCATACTGTTTTATAATTTAGCTGGAAATAAGGAACTTTTATAGAAAATCGACTTTTTGGATCTTTTCCAACCATAATGTCCTTTTCTAAAATCAGTTCATCATTAAGAAGATCAAAGACTGGTACTTCAACGATTTCATCTACTTCTCTGGCATCAGGGATGAACGTTGGAGCCTGATCAAGAAAACCTACAAAAGGAGAGATCAGAAAGTTGCTTGGAGGAATGTAAACTTGAGTAAGCTCTCCCAAAACCTGAATATCGTCTTCCGGAACGCCAATTTCTTCACGTGTTTCTCTCATGGCAGTGATTTTTAGTGCTTCGTTTTCTTCCCTTTTCCCACCAGGGAAAGAAACTTGCCCTCCATGCACTCCCTCATATTCTGGTCGCTGAATTAAAACGAAATGAGGCAGTGATTCTTTTTCGTATAGCAACATCATTACTGCTCCATACCTTGGAGTTTTATCAGAAGAAAGTACTTTTTTAGCACTTTCCCTTTTATACGGAGCCATTAAGTCGTGAGCTCTTTCTCCAGGTAAGTTGAAGTTGATTTCGTGATGAATTTTTTCAATTAGTTCCGAAAATACCATGTTATTTTTCCTCTTTGAATTCCAACGAGGCCGAATTTACGCAATATCTTAATCCGGTAGGACGAGGCCCGTCATTAAATACATGCCCTAAATGTCCATTACACTGTTTGCAAAGAATTTCCGTTCTGTCCCAACCGTGTGAGTGATCTTCTTGAGTGGTAACATTGTTGTCGATCATTTTGAAAAAGCTTGGCCATCCTGTACCTGACTTAAACTTGGTTTCAGAATCAAATAATGGTAAGTTACAAGCCTTGCAATGGTAGGTTCCCGGTTTATAATTGTTCCAGTATTCGCCCGAAAATGCCGGTTCGGTACCTTTTTCGCGGAGTATGCGGTATTCATTTTCGGTAAGAATTTCCTTCCATTCAGATTCAGTTTTTACCACCGTAGCAGTATTTGAATTTTCTCCATTCACTTGTTCCTTGGATTGAGAACAAGAGGACATTGATATTGTAATTGCTGCTAGAAATAATAAATGCTTGGTCATTTTTGTCGTTTTTTTCAAAACTCCTTTCCTTAGTCATTAATTGCCTGATGAATTGTCAAATAATGTTAATTGTAATGTGGCCGACAATTGCAGAACCGTAAGGTTTTTCCTTCTGGAATTAAATATAATGGAAAAAAAGACGAAATTTGTGCTTCTCACAAATAAGTCGGGAGCATAATTTTATAATACATCTTACGTTAAGGTATGGAGGAAATTTGGGATAGTGGACCTACTGGTAGAATTATCGTTAATGTAATTGCGGGGATTTCTTTTTTGGTAGCAGCCTATTTGGTGTATATCGCCTATAAAAAGGTGATGAACATTATTGCAAGAGGAAAGGTGAAAGAGTTAACGGTAAAGTATGCCACTGTATACGATGTAAATCCTCCTTATGCGAAAGGAGTGGTGCAATTTGGGTTTGAATTACCTGAAAAAACTGAACTTACATTCAGAATAGTAAATAAAAAGGATGAAGTAGTGAAAGAATTGAAATCCGGTGTGATGGAAGAAGGAGTACACCCAGTGGATTTTGATACTACTGAAGTGGAGGATGGAGAATATTATTATCAGTATATTTCAGAGGTGCAAAAGACCAGTAAGAAATTTTTTATAGTCAACAATAGATAGGTTTTTGAAAAAACTACTTTTAGTCATATTGCTATTTTCCTGTTGTTTAGGAAGCATAGAAGCACAGGGTCCGGACATTAACACACGTAATGTTATAATGATGGATTTCAAGCTTCCAACTCCTCTTCGAAACCGATCTTTTAAAAGTTTGATGACGGGACTGGCTAATGTGGATTTGAGCTATCAATACCAGTTGGATAACGGAGTGTGTTTAGGGGGAGGATTCAAGTATGGATATTTTGATGTAGTTAGTCCTGCTTTTACCAATACAAAAGTAACAGGAAGAATGGAGTTTTTTAATCCATTTGTTAAAGTAGCTAAAAGAAATGTAGTTAATGAAAAAGCTTTTTTTGAAATGGCTTTGAATGTTGGTTACAATCAAATTTATACCAAAAGTAATCAGTGCGTAGATCCATATGTTCAAAACGGGATTAATATTGAGCCACAATTGGGAGTATACATGTGGAGTACAGAATACCTTGCATTTGGATTAATAGTATCTTATAACTTTATTGATTTTGAGTTCACTCCAGACAACTTATGCTTAGATTATTTTCCCGGACAAACAGCACAAAGTAGTGTTGGGAAAACTCAGGTATTTGGAGTAGGGTTTGGATTTTTTACTTACATCCCTAAAAAAGGACAGAATAATTAATCTTTCGTTCCGGTTGTATTGCACAAAAGCTTGGTTAAAAGTTTCCGATAGCCTTTTCTTTTAGGGGGAATCTCTTCTTATTTTGTTCCCGATGAGAAATCTGTTTAGCACCATTTTAATTGTATTACTGGTAGTATTATCGGGGCAGTGCTATGCTCAAGATCGACGAGATAGTAGTAAACATGAGTGTTTTAATGCTATTCAGGTAAGCGTTCCTTTTAGCAGAGTTGATTTCAAAATAGAAAAACAAAGCCACGAAGAAGTGGACGTCTTAAATAAGAGTTACTACCTGCACGAAGATGAATACACCTTCTGGTACAAATTTGTAGTCGATTCCGATGCTGAAGTGGATGTAAGTGTATCTTCTACCAGAGAGAAGGATATACATGAGATGGTGTTGTACGAATACAACGATTCTAGCTTTTGTAAAGATGTGGTTTATGGAGAGTATAAGTCAACCACATTACCCAATTGGAAAGTCGTAAAGATCAAAGATGGGTCGATGGTTTCCACCACTGATTTGAAATTGAAAAAGGGGAGTACCTATTACCTATCTGTGTTAAACCTCAATATGTATAATTGCGGGCACATTTTAAGGGTGCAAAATGGAAAACAGGTACTTCGCATGAATGCTATCCAAAGGGACTGCTTTAGGTTTCCTGAAGCAGAGGAAGTAGAAAGTGCTGACCAACTTGAGGATACTACCTTAACTGTAGAAATTGTTGAGGATACGGTAGTAGAAGTTGTAGATATTGAACCTGTTGTGGAAGATACTTCTCTGATAGAAGAACCAATTATTGAAGACACGGTTGAAACCGTAGTGATACCGGAACCACTTGTGGAGGAAAAGGTGGTGTTAAGTCCTTTTGTTGAGCTAAAGGGGTATTTGCTGGATAATGAGAAAGGTACTAAAATTGAAGGTGAATTCTTTCTTCAAAATACCCAAACGAAGGAGGTTTTTCAGGCAGATTGTAGGAAGAATAAGGGGTTTAGGGTTCAGCTAGAAAGAGGGGCAACTTATAAGGTAGTTGGACGCTCTAAGTATCATCTGGATAAAGATTCTACTTTGGTGGCAGATGATGATCAAATTTTTGAATTGGGATTGGATCGATTAGGAGTAGGAGATAATATAGTATTTAGAAACATTTACTTCTATCCAAACATTTATAAAATCAAAGAATCTTCCAATCAGGGATTAACTGAACTGTACAATTTCATGAGTGAAAACCCTAATTATAAAATTGAAGTTCAGGGGCACACTGCAGGAAATCGTAAAATTACTCATCCCGATGATCGATATAGAGGTAAGGGGAAAGATTGGCAATTCACAGGTACTGCAAAGCAGCTTTCAAAATTGAGGGCAAATGAAGTGAAAGAATTTCTGGTGGAGAAAGGAATTGCATCATCAAGAATGAAGGTGAAAGGGTATGGGGATGAACAGAAAATTATAGAAACCCCCAGGAATAGAGAAGAAAGGATGATGAACATGAGAGTTGAGATAATAATAATATCTGATTAAATTTGGTGAATGGATCAGGAGATGCAAAATGAAGAGTTTGAAAGAGAAAGCGATTTCGATTTAAAATTGTTTTTCTTCAAAATATTAAGAAACTGGTGGCTATTCGGTGGGTGTTTGGTTATTGGGTTGGGGGCTGCTTATTTCCTGAACAATATCTCTACACCTTATTTTAGTATTTCGTCTAAACTGTTAATCAAAGATGAAAACTATGGAACAGATGACCTGTTGAAGGAGCTGGATGTAGAGGCGGTAAGTAAGAACATTGAAAACGAAATTCAAATACTTCGGTCTCATTACATTGTAAGAAAAGCTGTAGAACGATTGGATTTTGGCGTTTCTTATTACGAAGAAAGAAGGTTTAGAGGGTATGAGATTTATAAGAAATGCCCCTTTAAAGTAGAGGTAGATACACTTAATGAGATGGCCTATTTTGTGCCTGATGTCTTTGTGAATTTCACCGGAAAAGACTCCTACAAAATAACCTACAACTACGAAGAGTCTGATTTTGTAGAGAAAGGGACCTTTGGAGAACCACACGAATCTAACCTTGGTTCGTTTACATTAGGTAAGAGGGACTTTGTAACCGATGAAGTATATGAACAGTCGTTAATTTCAGCGAAAACCTACAAGATTAAGTTCATTTCCATTGATCGAAATGTTGCTAAATACCAAAGTAAGTTAAGGGTTGATTTAGCTAGTGAAAACAGTACTATTTTACTCATCAATATTGAAGAATCTGTGCCGGAAAAAGGAGTAGATTTTATCAACACTTTAGTGGAGGTATATTTAGAAAATGATGTGGCAGAAAAGTACAAGATGGCCAGTAAAACCAACGAGTTTATTCAGGGAAGATTGACCTATATATCTGCTAATTTAGATTCCATCGAAAACTTGAGAAGCTTATACAAAAAGAACAATGGGATTATTGATCTAAGTGTAGAGTCAGAAATTATTTTGAACGAATCCAATGATCTGGGGATTACGATTAGTGAGAAAAATGCTCAAATAGAGATCATTGAGTATGTGGAAAAATACATGCAAAACAATAAGGATAATGTAGGGGAAATCGCTCCAAGTATTATCAACATTCAAGATCAATACCTCTCCACTAAAATTGCTGAGTTAAGTGATCTGGAGTCAAGAAAAGTATTGTTGGAAAAGCAATACCCTCAAGGAAGTCCTAACCTGGCTGATGTAGATACTCAAATAAAAGCAGCCGTAAATAGTATCTTGTATACCCTATCGAATGTAAAAGAAGGGATTAAAAAGGAAATTCACGAGTTAGAAGGACAGCTAAGAGAGTTGGAAAGTAGAATTGCAAGTATTCCTACTTCCGAACAAGGGTTAATCGAAATAGAAAGAGAAAGAAAAATTACCGAAAGTCTCTTCTTATATCTATCAGAAAGAAGAGAGGAAATTTCTATTTCCCTGGCTGCATCAGTTTCCGATAATAGGGTGATTGAGAAAGCTAGATCTACTCCTCACGCCATTCGACCGGTTAGGTCTAAGAATTATTCTATTGCTATTATTTTATCACTAATTCTACCGCTAACTTTCATTTTCTTGAAAGATAAGTTAAATAACAGAATAGGAGATATTAACGACATTAAAAAGCTAACCACTATTCCAATTGTGGGAGTTGTAGGTTACAACAAAAGTGCAAATCAATTAATTGTGCACGAAAAACCTAAGTCGTTAATTGCAGAGGCTTTGAGGTCTATTAGAACTAACCTAAAGTACTTGAGTGTTGATAAAGAATTAAAGGTGGTGTCGGTTACCTCCTCTGTAAGTACGGAAGGAAAAACGTTTACCTCCATGAATCTCTCTTCCATCATTGCAATGAGTGGAAAGAAGACAGTGTTGCTGGGGTTAGATTTAAGAAAGCCAAAGATTATTGACGATTTTAATTTGTCCAATACCGTTGGAATCAGTACCTACTTGGCAGGAAGCTCTTCTTTAGAAGATATTATTCAAAACAGTGGGATAATAGATGGGTTGGACATTATCCCGTCAGGTCCGATTCCACCTAATCCATCTGAGTTAATTGAGTCGGAAAGAATGGACCTGTTAATTGAAGAGTTGAAGAAAAAGTACGACCGAATAGTAATTGATACTCCTCCAATTGGATTGGTAACTGATAGCTTGTTGGTTTCTAAATATGCCGATGTGAACCTGGTAATTGTACGTCAGAATGTTACTGTTAAACCTCATTTAGAAAACCTTGAAGCATTGTATAAATCTGGTAAACTTCATAACGTTGCTCTTGTTTACAACGCTGTACAAATGAGCAAAAGAGGTTATGGGTATGGCTACGGCTATGGATATGGTTACGGCTATGGCTATGGATATGGACATGGTTACTACGAAGAAGATGAAACCTCAGGAGGTTTAAAAGGACTCTTAAAAAAGAAGAAAAACAAATAATGATTGGTCGGATTCGTTCCTATTTCCAGGATGGGCACGAAAGAAGTGTCAAAGCCAAAAAGAACATTCTTGGATTGTTTTTTTTGCGAATCTTTAATACAGGTGTTTCCTATATTCTTCTTCCGCTCTGTTTAGCTTATTTATCTAAAGAAACATTTGGAGTTTGGTTAACTATTTCATCATTTCTTGCCTGGTTCGCCTTTTTCGATTTTGGGTTGGGAAATGGCTTAAGAAATAAATTTGCAGAATCTGTTGCTCAGGATGAACACCAAAAAGCCAGGGTATTTGTGAGTACAACATTTGCGTTAATTGCCCTTATTGCCACAGGGATATTGGTAATTTCAGTTCCTCTTTCGTTTATTATTGATTGGCAAGTGGTATTTCAATTTCCCGATCATTTAGTTGATCAGGTGCGGTGGTTAATGGTGGTCGTATTTGCCATGTTTGCTATGCAGTTTGTGTTTCAGCTGATAAAAACCATCTTGGTAGCCGATCAAAAACCAGCTTTGGCAGGAGCAGTTAATACAGTGGTAAATGTGGTAACTCTCGCAAGTGTAGGGGGATTGTTCTTAACACATGGACAAAAAGAAGGCGAGGGCTCAATATTATTATTGGGTACCATCATTACCGGTGCTAATTTATTAGTACACATTCTGGCTACTCTTTACTTGTTTTCTACGCAGTATAAAAAATACCGCCCTTCATTTGCTTTGGTAGACTTTTCACAGTCGAAGGATTTGTTGAATTTGGGGGTGAAGTTTTTTCTTATGCATGTAGCTTCCTTAGTAGTAGTGGCTACGGATAATATGATCATTTCCCATGCGACTGGCCCGGCAGATGTAACTCCTTATCAAGTAGCTTATAAGTACTTTAATTTCTTGATCGTTGTCTTTACCATTTTTACCACTCCATTTTGGTCGGCATTTACAGATGCTTATGCTAAAAAAGATATGGACTGGATTAGAAGAACCACTAAAAAGGTTATGCGCATTTGGTTTGTAGGTGTAGGGATTGTAGTGGTTATGTTACTCTTGTCTGATATTGTAATAGAGTGGTGGGTAGGCTTTACTGTCCCATTCGAGTTATCACTTTTAATGGCGGTTTGGGGGCTATTAAATACCGGGTTAATGATTTATTCTTATTTCTTAAGTGGAGTAGGAAAGGTGAAGCTAAGTTTATACCACTCAATAATAGTAATGATACTTAACATTCCGTTATCGTGGTATTTTGCCGTAAATTTAG
This sequence comes from Parvicellaceae bacterium, assembly GCA_965230225.1. Taxonomy (GTDB): domain Bacteria; phylum Bacteroidota; class Bacteroidia; order Flavobacteriales_D; family Parvicellaceae; genus CALSMU01. The sequence continues at coordinate 620,115 of CBDDKM010000010.1, read as the reverse complement.
ATATGGGAAGTACAGGGGTAATACTGGCTTCTTGTATTTGCATTGGTCTTAGGGTGTTGTTCCAGCCATTACAGTATCACAAAATTATTAACGGAACTGCGTCGGGCATCTGGGACGCTTAAAGAAGGTATTGGTCCTTGTAACGGTCGATACCAATTTCAGGATAAGCTGCGTGTAGCTCGCGATTGTAAGGTTGGTAGTACTCAATAAGTTTTTGTTTGAGTTTCTTAGAGTAATTTAGACTCTCCTTAGAAACTACCTTGTGTTCAATGTATCTCCTATACTTATTAAACGTTCTTTTGGTGAGTTTTTTCTGCTCCAATAGGTCTTGCCATTTGTTCGCTTTTCTAATTAACTCCGCATTTCGTTTCCCAATGCTTTTATGAACCGGTTTCTTATCTAAAAAGGCAGATCTTACTTCGTTGTTGAATTCCTGTCCAAAAAGTTTTTCTAACTGATTTAAAACGGTTTTTGGCTCAGTAGCAAAATCTTCATAAAGCACAATTTCAACTTTTGGGAACAGGCTTTTGTATAGGTCAATTAATGGTTTGTAGAGATACCCTTCTACATGCTCATGACTTTCATGCGTGTTGTAATATAGATGCGAGCTTAAATCATCAATGTTTTTATCATGGTAATCATCCAGGGTTAACTCCCTGCCAGGAAACCAAATAAAATCTTCAAGCGACTTGGTTTCTTTCCAATTTACAGAAATCAAGTAAAGTGACTTTAGAATGTCCAACTGGTTTCTGATATACAAAACAATGGTAGCATTAGGCATTGCCTCCTGGAGTCTACGTGCAATTTGCGAACGATTTCCATAATGCATAAAAAGAGATTGACCAACCAATAATTCGTTACTTAGAATTATTTTATCTCCTTTTAGCTCGTCAATTGCTTTTTTAAACTCAGCTGGATTGTATAACGTATCATCCGCATAGATCATGCGCTGAAAAGCACGCGAATAATAGGTGTACTCAATGTTGTAAAAATGGTGATTGTCGATGTTAGGAAATACCTTCTTCTGCAGGAAAGTAGTTCCTGTTCTGGGCATTCCAATATGAATGAAGTAATCCTTCACCCGATATGATTAAGATTTCTTCCAATAAACTCCGCTCCAATCTACCTCAATAATTTCATCTTCAATTCCGTGCTCTTTTCTGTAGTCATGAACAGCTTTAGCACATGCAGGAATTGCTCCATAGTCGTCAATAATACAGTAACCTCCCACAGATAGTTTCGGGTAAAGAGCTTTTAATGCGTCCATGGTACTTTCGTACATGTCTCCATCCAATCTAATAACAGATAATTTGTCGATTGGAGCCTTGTGTAAAGTATCCTTGAACCAACCTTTCAGAAACTTAACGTTATCGTCTAACAAATCTAATGCACGGAAGTTGTCCATTACTTGTTCCTGAGAAATTCTTAATTGTTCGATAGAGTAAAGGTCATCTCCAGCATCTTCTGGGTAAAGCTCTGGGTTAGGTTTTGGAAGTCCTTCAAAAGAGTCAGCTACCCAAACTTTTCTATCTTCACCATAAACAGTCATAAGGGCTTTAGCAAACATACAAGCTCCACCTCTCCATACACCTGTTTCAATAAAGTCACCTTCAATGTTGTTGGCAAAAACATCCTCCAAACAATGTTGAATGTTGTTCAGTCTTTTGGTTCCAATCATACTGTATCCGTTGATTGGCCATCCAATTCCATTCTCACGTTGTTCTACACCTTCCTGATTGATTCCGGTAATTACCAGCTTTTTCTTGGCAAGAGTATTTACCAGTTTATTGATGGCAATTCTTTTAAAGAATTTTCCTTTTCCCGGAGGGTAAGGCGTTAGTTGAAACCTGTTAGCGTTGTCTTTGTCAATTAAGACATCTTTCAAAAGTTCGATGTACTTTTTCTCTATCTCTTTCAATTCCTTTATTTTTGGGCAAAAATAGTATAAATTTTAATGTCTGTATCATCCAATGTTGCCTTATTGTTAACAGCTACTATTGAGCCTAATAGTATCCTTACAGAACGTGCAAATACGCAGGTTCGTCGAACAGATTATTTGGAGGCAATTAAGTATTATGGTAACAATTTTAAAGGGACCACTTATTTTCTGGAAAACTCCAGATATGAACTGGATGATGAATTTCTAGGAGAATTGAATAAATACAATGTTCAATTATTGCGTTTTACCCCATCGGATCAACCTCAAAAAGGGAAGGGTTATCAGGAGTTTGAAATGTTGGATCAGGCATTGGAACAGCTGAAGGAAAAGCACGATGAGTTCATTAAAATAACAGGGCGCTATCAGTTGAATAATTTTAGTAAAATATTTTCTGAATCGGCTTCAGATATAATCATCGATGCTCACGCAAAAATGAAGGTAGCCATTACAGGAGCTTTTAAATTTATAACGTCTGTTTACGATGAAATAATTCGTGGAGCTTATCTGGAAGCGGATGATTCTAAAGGTGTTTTTATTGAACATGTGCTGTATGAAAGGCTTCAGGGATTAAATAAGGAGCGTAGGAGTGTTCTTAAGTATACTCCTGTGTATACCGGAACGTCAGGATCTTATAATGCTAGCTTAAACAGGCATCCACTCAAAGTAAAGGCTAGAAATGCCGAGCGTAAATTGATGAGAATGTCTGGTAAAGTGGAGTTTAAAATTGAGTATTAGTTGAAAAGGTTTGTAACATTATTTCCCACTGCTAAAAATGCCCATCTAATAAAAGATCTTGGGCAAATTCCCTGGTACATGTATCAACTCCATGGTTACGATTCCCGAATTGCTACTTATGCTTCTAAAGAAGAGTGTTCTCATTTGGAGGGAGAAGTAAAAGGGTTAAAAATAGATCGATTAGAAAACCTGGGCAGAAAATCATTTTGGGAACTGGGAGTGGTAAAGTATTTAGAAGATAATGCTGTAAAGATTGATGTACTCAACTTATACCACCTAACCAAAGAGAGCATATACTACGGTAATCTCTACAAAAAGCTAAACCCAAATGGGAAACTGTACCTAAAGATGGATGCATATAACCATCACATCAATGTGTCGAGTGTTAAGTATTCTGGGAATTTTATTAAGAATCAGCTACTTAAGAGTTGGGAGAAAAAATTTGTGAAGAATGTAGATGTGTTCACTATAGAAAATACCCAGGGTTTGAAGTTGTTGAAAAAGCTTTTTCCTCAACAAGCACATAAAATGCACTACATGCCCAATGGAGTGAACGATGTATTTTTGAAAGAACACTTTCAGGAAAGGATTCCATTTGAAGAAAAGAAGAATGTATTACTGTCTGTAACCAGGGTAGGGAGTCCTGAAAAAAATGTGGAGATGCTTTTGGATTGCCTGCCGAAGCTAAACTTAAAAAACTGGGAAGTTTGGTTTGTAGGGCCAATTGAAGATCACTTTACTTCTAAAATAGAATCGTGGTATCAGGAATTCCCTGAGTTAAAGGAGAAGGTATTGTTTAAAGGTGCAATTTCGGATAGAAAGCAGTTGTACGATCAATATAATCGGGCTAAAATATGTTGTGTTACATCACCTTTCGAATCTTTTGGGATTGCATTTATCGAAGCTATGTATTTTGGTAATTACATCATAGGAACCAATGGAGCATCCGCCTTCAAAGATATCTCTAATGGAGGTAAGCATGGAGCTCAAGTTGAGGTAAACGATACTGTAAGACTAAAAATGCTGTTGCAAAGCTTTATTGATGACGATCAATTGATTAAAAATCAGTTTTCTACCGGATGTGCACACATCCAGGAAAACTTTAGTTGGTCCGTTCTTACTGGAAAATTAAACCAGTGGTTAACTCAATAGTGTTTCATAATCTCGGTTGTCTCATTATCTTTGGAAGGTGAGAATATCAGTAGTAACGGTTGTTTATAATGGAGAGAAGTATCTAAGGGATGCTATTTCTTCGGTATTAAATCAGAATTATCCTGAGTTGGAGTACGTCATTATTGATGGTGGGTCAACAGATGCTACGGTTGATATTATCAAATCCTACGGAGATCAAATTTCTTATTGGGTAAGCGAGCCTGATAAAGGCATTTATGATGCCATGAATAAAGGGGTAAAGAAATGCACTGGAGAGGTGATCGCCATTTTAAATGCGGACGATATGCATTTGCCTCACACGCTAAAATCTGTTGCTGAAAAATTTCAATCCACCGATGCCGATATAGTTTACGGGAAAATGATCAAGGTAAAAGAGTTGGAAGGGAAGAATTATGAGCAAGAGGTTGCTCCTGACTTGGGTAATGTTGAGCAAACAATGCCTATTTTTCATCCAAGTACCTTTGTAAAAAAGCAAGTTTATGATGATTTAGGTGTATTCGATACCCGATTTAAAGTGGCGGCAGATTACGAATTTATCTATAGGTGCTATAAAGCAGGAAAACGTTTTGAGTATTTAGAATTACCCGTTTCTAAGTTTAGATTAGTAGGGATTTCCAATGCATCTTGTACTTCCTACGAAGAAGCGTATCAAATATTGAAGCAATATGAGTCTCCTTATCAGGAAGAAATGAAAAACCTGATAGGAAAATGTAAAAGAAAGACCATGCTTCGAAAATTTATACTTTTATTTAGTAAAATTCCGCCGTTCTCTACCTACCTCAGAAAACGACAAATGAAAAAATGGAATGGGTAATACCTTGGCTAAAATAGGAGCAGTAGTTAAAAACAATCGATACAAGTTGAGAGGTTGGAGGTTGTCTGTGTTCTTAAAAATGCATGGTTGTAAAGTGGGGAAAGGATTGAAGTGTGTTAGCTGGCCTATGTTTAGAATACCCCCAAATGGAAATATAAAATTGGGGGATAATGTTACCATTGGCCAGGATGTAACATTTGAAATAGCAGAAAAAGCAAAATTGGAATTAGAAGATCATGTAAACCTTACCAAAAGTGTTTTGCTATGTGCCAATGAGTCCATAAAAGTTGGGAAGTATGCTTTAATTGCAGAAAATGTGAGCATTAGAGATACTGACCATGGTACCGGAAAGGAGGAACCGATTATATTTCAAAAAAGTGTTTCTAAAGAAATCGAAATAGGAGAAGATGTTTGGATTGGTGCTTATTCCATAATATTGAAAGGTGCAGATATCCAAAAGGGAGTAGTTATAGGAGCAAATTCGTTAGTTAACCATAAAAGTGAGACGATACCCTACGGTATTTATGCCGGAAGTCCAATAAGAAAAATAGGAGATAGGAATGAGTAAAGAAGCAAGGGTAAAAGAGTTTTTTGAGCAACCGGAAATCTACTTTCATTACGATTACAACATTAAAATTCGTCATGAAAATATAAAGGCATTGTTAGAAGGAAAAAACTATAAGAATGTATTGGATATGCCGTGTGGTAATGGTGGGATTTCACTGCCATTAATCAATCAATTTGAGCATTTAACTCTGATTGATTTTAGTTCTAACATGGTAGAACTGGCCAGAAAATCTACACCGGATGAGGTAAAAGATAAAGTCACTTACATCAACAACGATTTTTATAACGTAGATTTTCCAAAAGGCTCATTTGATTTGATTATTAGTATGGGAATTTTGGCCCATATTAAAGATCCGGTTCAGTTCGTGAAGGATTTATCTGAGTTACTTGGACCTGGTGGGGTATTGATCTTGCAAAACACCAATCACGAACATTTTTATGCAAAGTTGATCAGAGGGTATTTAGGGGTTAGAAAAATAGTTGGGAAGGATAAATACACTTTGAATAAAGTAAAAAGTAGTGAGATTCTAAAAATGGCCGACAAATGCGGCTTAGAGGTAAAGAAGCAATTCAATTATAATCAAAGTTTTTTAGGATTTTCAAAGTTGTTCTCTAACGATAAAAAGTATCAGTTAACCAGAAAGTGGTTTGGTAAGGTAGAAGAATCCAAAGGACAATCTTTAGGAAGTGATAATACCTGGTTATTTGTAAAAAAGAGCTAGTGTCCACAAAGCCACATATATTAATTGTAACAGATTTATTTCCGGCAAATGAACAAGATTATGCAGGAATCTACGTAGTGGATTATGCTAAGTCTGTTCAGCCCTGGTTTGATGTAACGGTGTTGCATGCCAGAATGGTGGGAATAAAGAAGGGAATTACAGAAGAAACTATTTTTGGAATAAAAACCATCCGATATGCCATGGAGCATCAACCACTGGGTAAGCTAAAGAAAATTGTAGCCTATGGAGGATGGTTCAAAAAAGCAGCCGCGTCTGTACAGCAATTGAGCGGTATAAGTTTGATTCATGCCCATGGTAGTGTGCTGTCAGGTAATGTGGCGAGATTAATAGCTGAAAAAAGGTCTATCCCTTATTTCATTACCGAACATACTGGACCATTTTCGACCATTTCTAACTCAAAATTGAAATTAAAGTACTGCCGAAAAGCAGTTAATGGGTGCAAGCGATTGCTAACAGTAAGTAAACATACTCTTAGCGAAATGAGGCTTTCTGGTGTAGATGTGAGTAAGGCAGAAGTATCCTATAATCCGGTTAATACCGACTTTTTTAAATTAGAAAATACCGAGCGCCAAAATAGGATGGTATTCGTTAGTAGGTTGGATGAATTTAAAGGAGGATTAAGATCCCTTAAAGCATTTCATGAGGCTAATTTAGCTCAGTGGAGGCTTACCATAATTGGTGAAGGAGAAGAGTTAGAGGCTATAAAAAAGTATATCAACCAGCACCATCTTAATGAGGTTGTTGAATTAAAAGGGCTTCAAACTAAAGATCAAATATCATCAGTATTGCAAAGTGCAAAAGCGTTTGTTTTTCCAAGTAGGCATGAAAGTTTTGGGTTGGTGGCAGTGGAGGCCATCATTTGTGGTACTCCTGTTATTTCAACCGATAGAACTGCACCATCTGAGTATGTACAACACGGAACAAATGGTTTGTTAGTCGATCCGGATTCCATACTGGAAATTAAAAATGCAATGATTTCGATTGCATCGGGAGAAATGCGATTTAATTCAAAAGAAATTTCCCAAAATGCTGTCAATAAATTTGGATTGGAGGCATTTGGACTATACCTGAAACAACTATATTTATCCTAATGTGTGGAATTGCTGGTATAGTATCGAAAGAAGGAGTTGAGAATGAACTGTTGGTTCGAGTTTCAAAAATTCTACGTCATAGAGGACCAGATGATGAAGGTTATTTTATCAATGGTCAATTGTTTAAGGGAGATGACTCTCCTTCTTCCATAGATTTACCTCATGTATTAGAGAATCAGTCCAGAGTTAATGTAGGGTTGGTTCACCGAAGATTATCAATTCTTGATGTCTCTGTTAAAGGACATCAGCCCATGCAGAATGATGGTTTAACACTGGTTTTTAACGGAGAAATATACAATTACCGAGAGCTTCGGGAAGAGTTAAAGCAAAAAGGACATCAATTCGATTCCGATTCTGATTCCGAAGTAATTCTTAAAGGATATCAAGAATGGGGAGAGTCTTTAATTCCTAAAATGAAAGGAATGTGGGCTCTAGTTGTTTTGCAGGGAGATGAGCTGTTCGTTTCAAGAGATCGATTTGGAATCAAGCCATTTTATTACACTCAAAAAGACGGGTTGTTTGCATTTGCTTCAGAAATAAAAGCATTGGTAAAAACGGGAATAGCTCAATCGAAGGTAGCCAATGCCAAAATGATGGAGTTTTTGTCCTTTGGAACCCTGGCCATTCCTTTTGATAATCTTTTTGATGAAGTTAAAGATTTACCACCTGGTACCAATGGAAAGTATAACGTTAATACCGGTGAGTTTAGAACAAGGAAATATTATTCAGCAGCACCTAATAGATCTGGTGAATCTTTTAAAGAAGTGTTCGAAAGGTCCATTCAATTGCACCTTAGGTCGGATGTTACTATTGGTTCTTGTTTAAGTGGAGGGCTGGATAGTTCGGCTATCGTAGTTGCTGCCATGAAGCAATTGGACTCATTTTCTTCATATACAGCGTCCTTCCCCGGTACATCTGTGGATGAGGCTCAATATGTTAAAATGATCGAGGATCAATATTCTTCTCTTACCGCTAATTATTGTACGCCCCAATCCGAAGATTTGTTAAACCAAATGGATCAATTGATTTACCATCAGGATTTACCCATTGGTTCGTCTTCTATTTTTGCTCAATGGAGCGTAATGGAATTGGCATCGGAGCATAAAATAAAGGTGCTGTTAGATGGTCAAGGGGCAGATGAAGTGTTTGGTGGATATTACAATTTTGCAGGAATTCAAGTTATTGAATTGCTGAAAAAAGGAAGGTTTATAGCAGCTTTAAAGTCATATAACCAACTAAAAGAAAACTTTACTCCTGCCATGAAAAATGCTGTAGCAAGAGCACTGTATTATTTCTTGCCTGTAGGACTTCAGCGTAAGTTGAGGAAAGATAATAGAATGGGGATGCATTTGATAAGTGCAGATTTTCAGGAAGAGTTGAAGGGGATTACTATTCCAAAGCGAGGAGGGAAGTCATTTGTAGATCATTCTCTACTTAGCCTTGAGTTTGGGATGTACGAACTTTTAAGGTATGAAGATCGAAACTCTATGGCATTTTCAATAGAATCAAGAGTTCCTTTCCTGGATCACGAACTAGTAGAACTGGCATTAGGGTTATCTTCCAAAGAGAAAATGAAAGGAGGATGGACCAAATATCCAATTAGAAAATACCTTGAAGGAAAACTGCCGGATGAACTGGTGTTCAGAAAAGATAAGATCGGATTTGCTACTCCGCAGTCAGAATGGAAAAAAGAAGTAGAAAAAGAAATTAAAAATTACTTCTTGGAAAACAATTTACCTAAGTTGTTTAACAAAGACTTTATACTGGATATTTGTAACAAGGAAAACATGTCCAACAGTCAGCTTTCGGAATTCTGGAGGCTATATTCTGTTGTGAAATGGATGGAACTGTTTAAAGTCGAATTAGTTTGAAAATTGCATTTGTTTGTGGGCATTATATCCCTGAAATGGGATATATGGAGGTTCATTTTGCCAGAGAATTCAGTAAAATGGGTCATAGGGTGCAGGTATTTACCTCGTCTGTAGTTCCTGCGTATGTCAAGCAGATAGCCCAAACAGATTACTCACCAGGAGTAACCATGGAGTCAGGTGTTACTATTAATCGATTGAAGCATTCCTGGTCGCTAGGGCAAATGATAAAACCTAAAGGACTAGTCAGTGCGGTAAAGTCATTTTCTCCCAATCTAATTATATGCATGGGAGTTGGGAAACTCTGGCCAAAGAGAATTTATTCATCTTTTCCCAATGTAGAGATCTTCACTTTTTTGGGAGATAATGCCGAGTCTCACAAAGAGCAAAAGTCATTGCTGTATAAATTCAAATACAAGTTAAAGAAGTCCGTGTACCAATATGCAGTAAAGCGATCGGATAAATTGGTGATGTACACTCCGGAAACTGCGGATATTGTAAAGAGAATAGTAGGGCAGGAAAAGTTAATTGATGAAAAAACAATACCCTTTTCTTTGGGGTTTGAAGAAGAGAAATTCTTTTTTAGTCCATCAGACAGAGAAAAACTCCGACAAGAATTGGGGTTCTCTAAAGATGACAAAGTCATTATTACCGCAACAAGAATTAACCCAAGTAAGAACATAGAGCAGGTAGTTGATTATGTCGATGAGTTGAATGAGGAGGGAGTATCGGTGAAGTATGTTATAATAGGGTTTCAGGAGGATGAATACGCTCAACAGCTTAAACAAACTATTGGTGCCAAATCTAACAGTGATCAATTCATTAGTTTGCCATTTATAGATAGTAATAAGCTAAATGCCTATTATTCCATGGCTGATATAGCTTATTTTCCATCGGCAGCCATTTCCATTTTTGAAGCAATCGGAACCGGACTTATGATGGTATTACCCGATCATAAAAGTCTTCCTCATATTCTCGATGATACTAGTGGATGGTATTCCTCCAAAGAGAATTTAAAGACTACTTTAAAAACTGCTATCCAGTTTTCTTCAGATAATGAATCCCGCAAGGAAAGAAGTAAAAAACAGGTCAAACGATTTTCTTATAGAGAATTAGCCAATCGGTTATTGCAAGAATCTTTAAATTCAAAAGATCAATGAGATTTAAAGATTGGAGAATATGGATGAAAAGCCTGCCGTGGTATTTTAAATGGTTTCCACTGTTCATTTTGTTTCGTCCAATTGTAGATAGTTTTTATTGGATGAAAGAAGTTTCTCCTTTATTGAGTCCTGCGAACATCATTGGAATTACAACTCCCTTATTGGTTATTTGGGCATTTACTAAAACCCAAAAAAGCAGACAAACAGCAGTAGATAAAAGAATAAATGTGTGGTTTGCATTGTTGTTGGCCAGTACGTTTATGGTGATTCTTATGAACGGATTTGTCATGCTTTCTTTAGAACAGTTCTTAAAAATGGCCATGCCTGTTTATGTTTTTCTCTTTTTGCGAAGGTTTATTAGAAGCGAAAAAGACCTGGATGGCGTTTTACAAACTTTAATATTCTCTTTGATTTTTGTGGCTCCGGTATTGCTTTATGAAGTGGCTGTTGGGCCAATTCGTGTAGAATTAAGTAGGCACCTGGAGCGATCTCAAGGATTGTTTGGAGATGTAGTAAGTTACGGAATGTATGTTTCTTTTGCATTGCTTTCCACCGGATACTTTTATGTGAAACACAGGCACAACAGACGATCTAAAAAGCAAGGTTGGTTACTAATAGTAGCTATTCTTTTGGGAGTGTTGGGCTTAACCAATATCCACCATATCGCTAGTTATGTGGTGTTTATTTCGGTGTTGTTGATTCTCTCCATGTTTGTTTTGAAAACCAAGGCAGAGGCACTAATTCCAATGATTGTTTTTGTATTAATAATTGGAGGATTCGTAGGAGATAGTGTGTATCAGGAAAAGATTAATCCACTTTTTGCAGAAGATATTGAAGTATTTGAGGGTAAAGAAGACTCCTCTAAACTCTTTCATGGTAGAATGGGAAGGTGGGAGTTTATGGCCGACTATTATACACAACAGCATGTTTTTGCTCAGTTTTTTGGTTTTCCCTACTCATTTATCAACGACATTAGGCTGATTGGTCCAGGATCGCATAGCGACTATGCAAGGATTATATATACCACTGGTTATGTTGGTATCGTGATCTATCTCAGTTTGTTAGTAATGATTTACCGACGATCGAGGAAGCTCCTGATGAGCAAGAGGTTTTTGGTGTTAGGTGCTTTAGCCATTCTGTTACTCTATTCGGTAAGTATTACTCCTACCTATTATCCGCCATTTATGTACATAATAATGTCCATATTTGCATTTGTAGCGCTGCCCATAAAAAAGAAAAGCATTGCGAAAACCTAAGATACTCATACTCGGAAAACTACCGCCTCCTCTTATGGGGCCTGCCATTGCCACCGGAATCATTTTAAACTCCAGTTTAAATGACGATTTCGAGTTGATTCATGTAAAAACCAATATCAACGACTCTGTATCCTCCATGGGAAGGTTTGGAGTTGGGAAGATGTTTAAGAGTTTTTTATTGTACTTAAGGTTCTTTTTTAAATGCCTGATAAAAAGACCTAACCTGGTTTTAGTTCCGGTATCCCAAACCACAATGGGATTCTTAAAGGATTCTGTATTTATTTTATTAGCTAAACTTAGCTTTAGAAAAGTAGTGATTCAGTTACGAGGAAGTAATTGGAAAAACTGGTTGAACGCTTCTGGAGGAGGTACAAATAGTTGGGTGCGTTTTGTGTTAAAACGATGTGCCGGAGTAATTGTGTTAGGAGATTGTTTAAGATATCTTTTTGAAGATTATTTTGAGTCAAATCAAATTTTTGTGGTTCCTAATGGCTCTAACTATGAGATTCCAGAACCGCAAAAAAAGGAAAAGGTACAAGTACTATATTTGGCCAATTTTCTTCCCACCAAAGGGTTTGATGTGTTTCTTGAAGCACTGGCTAAGTTAAAAACTACAGATGTTGAAGAATATGAGGTGAACGCTTTTGGTGCCTGGGATAATGAAGAGTTTAAAGCCTCCTGTATCAATTTGATCAACAAGGAAGAATTGCCAGTTAAAATCAATGAACCAGTTTCCGGAAAGGATAAGATGCGGCAGTTTTCCAATGCAGATTTGTTTTGTTTCATTCCTCAACATCCGGAAGGGCATCCATGGGTGATCGTGGAGGCAATGTCGGCAGGTTTACCCATTGTTAGTACCGATCAGGGAGCCATCAGAGAGTCGGTATTGGAGGGGGTAAATGGTTATATAGTTCCCAATCAAGATGTTCAATATACCTCAGATAAGCTGTATGATTTAATTAAGAGTGAGCCATTGAGGAAAGAGTTTGGAGATGCTTCTCTAAATCATTATAAAAACAATTTTACAGAGGAAGCAATGGTTAATAATCTAAAGAATGTATTTAATACTTTGGTAAGCTAATGTGTGGTATTGTTGGTTATATAGGAGATTATAAGCACGAAGCAGCGCTAAAGTCCATACACCATAGAGGACCTGATGCACAGGATTTCAAGCAACAAAATGTTGCCGGAAGAAATGTGTTACTAGGCCATACCAGATTAAGTATTATTGACCTTAGTACATTGGGTAATCAGCCTATGTCTTCACCAGATAATAAAGTACACATTGTGTATAATGGTGAAGTGTACAATTTTATGAATCTCAGAGAGCAGGTAAAGGATTATTCTTTTAGATCTGGTACTGATACAGAGACTATTCTGGCATTGTATTTAAACAAAGGAATTGGTTTCATTCAATCGTTGAATGGAGCTTTTGCCATTACCATTCTGGACGAAAGAACAGGTAAGTTATACTTGATCCGAGATCGAGCAGGAATAAAACCATTTTATTATCACAAAGATGCTAATGGGGTGGTGTTTTCTTCCGAAATTAAGGGGATAATAAGTTGTGGAGTTAATGCAAAATTGAATACAAACCACTTACAGCGGTATTTTGTATTTAAGTATTCACCCGGAAACGAAACTCTGTTCAATGGAGTGAATCGAATACCTCAGGGATCATACCTGGAGGTAGATGTGGCCACTTTACAAACTCAAGTTAAAACCTATTGGAAAGCTAATGTAAGTTTTCAATCAGGATACAACTACAAAGAAAAACAAGAAGAGCTTAAAGAGCTGTTGAATGATGCTGTTCAGATTCGGTTAATGGCAGATGTTCCAGTGGCAACATTCTTATCCGGAGGGTTAGATTCCACCATTATAGCTCATCATCTTAAGGGGAATGATGCCATAACTCATTATTGCGCTAGGAAATCTGAAGCCGATATTAAGAAAGAAGGTACCACTTCCGACTATCAATACGCTAAACAATTGGCAAATGAGTGGAATTTACAGTTTAGAGAGTTACACATTGGAGGTGATGAACTAACTGTTGAAATGATCCGTAAAACGGTATACTACTCGGATGACTTGATAGCGGATGGGTCACAAATTCCTTCCTACCTGATTACAGAAAGGGCTGGGCAAGAAGCTAAGGTAGTATTGTCGGGAATGGGAGCAGATGAAATCTTTATGGGATATGCAGGGCACATGTTAACCTTGTTGTCCTTATACATGGATAAGGTTCCATTTGGAAAGAAAATGCTGGCTGGTAGAATGGGGCGAATAGAGGCTGGGAAAGGGAAATTTAAAGCCTTTAAACGCTATTTGGTTAAGCTGGGTAAATATTATAATGACACCTCGGTTAAATACGGGAAATACAGTATTGTAGGAGACTTTGATAACTCCAGAAAGGTGTTTAATGGGAATGAGGATAGTTCAACCAGTTTCTTAGAGAACTATTTTTCTTTGGATCGAGATCCATTTGAATCTTTTCAGCAGTTTGAGTTCGAGAATTTTTTAGTGAAGAATTTAAATTATGTAGATCGAATGGCCATGGCCAATGGAATGGAGAATAGAGTCCCATTTCTAGATCATCGAATCATAGAGTTGGCACATCAATTAAAACGAAGTCATAAACTGAGCAATTCGGGGGTGACTAAGAGAATACTAAAAGATGCCTACCAGGCAGATTTACCAGGGTACGTGGTGAAAAGAAGAAAGGCTGGTTTTGGAATGCCTTTGAGAAGTTTGCTCGATAACGAAAAGAAACTCAACGAATTAATGGATTTGGATTTCTTTGCCGAAATTAATGGCTTTGATTTGGAACATATTCGTCGATTAAGAGTAAATCATATCAATGGAAAAGAAGATAATTCTTCTATTCTCTATGCATTGATTAGCTTTGAGCATTGGTACAAACAATTTATTAAGGATTAGACTTTGGAACAGTTAATACAAAATCTTAAAGACGGGCACATGGAACTAATGGAAGTTCCTTTTCCAGCCTTAAAAAAAGGGAGTGTTCTTGTGCGTAACCACTTTTCGGTAATAAGTGCAGGAACAGAAGGGAAAACTGTAAAAGACGCCCGATTGAGCTATATCGGTAAAGCTAAGGCCCGAAAAGATGAGGTGAAAAAGGTAATTCAGGCAGCTAAAACCCATGGGGTGATGAAGACTTACCAAATGGTGATGAATAAGCTGGAAGCACCTTCACCCTTAGGGTACAGTTGCGCTGGTGAAGTAATAGCTGTAGCAGATGATGTTTCTGGATTTCAGGTGGGAGATTTAGTGGCTTGTGGAGGTAATTCTGCCAACCATGCAGAAGTAGTTTGTGTACCGGAAAATCTATGTGCTAAAATCCCGGAAAATGTATCTATGGAGGATGCTGCATTTACCACTATTGCTGCCATAGCAATGCAAGGTGTAAGGCAAGCAGAATTAAGTTTAGGAGAAAACTGTGTGGTAATCGGTTTGGGCTTAGTAGGGCAAATTACGGTTCAATTATTAAAAGCTTCAGGAGTAAAAGTAATAGGAGTAGACATTGACCCAGTTCAGGTAGAAAAAGGCAAAGAACTTGGGTGTGATGTTGCTTTAAACAGAGACGACGAACAGATAGAAGATAAAATACTTAATGCCACTAATGGATATGGAACGGACGCAGTAATTATTACTGCCGGTACAAGCTCTCATGATCCTATTGATTTTAGTGGTGAAATTGCTCGACAAAAGGCAAAGATTGTTATTGTTGGAGCTGTTCCGACAGGGTTTAAGCGAAAAAACTACTTCAAAAAAGAATTGGATTTAAGAATGTCTTGTTCTTACGGCCCTGGTCGATATCAGTCGGAATATGAAGAGAAGGGGCTGGATTACCCTATTGGGTACGTTCGATGGACCGAGCAAAGAAACATGCAAGCTTTTCTTCAATTGTTGAGCAATGGAAGTGTAGGTTTATCTGGAATAATCACTCATAAGTACTCATTTGATGAGGCTAGAAAAGCTTATGATATCATTGTCAATAAAACTGAAAGATTTTCAGGGATTACACTAAAGTATGATGTTGAGAAAGAGTTGTCTACCAATGTTATGTCTAGCAAAATCCTTAGTGGTAAGGGGGTAGTAGGGTTTATTGGAGCAGGGTCTTTTGCCCAGAACTTCCTGTTGCCAAACCTAAAAGATAGCCTACAGTTTAAAACGGTTGTTACCGCAAGAGGTAATAACGCTAAAAACATAGCCGGTAAATATGGATTTTCCAATGCAAGTGGTTCGGCTGACGATGTTTTTTCAGATGATAATATAGATACGGTATTCATTGCTACGCGTCACGATAGTCATGCTCAGTATGTGTTGGAAGGATTAAACACGAATAAAAACATATTTGTGGAAAAACCTCTTTGCCTAACACCTGATGAATTAGAGCAAATAGCTGAAGTAGAGAAGGGGAGTAAAGGATCTGTGATGGTTGGATTTAACCGAAGATTTGCTCCTCATGTAGTGGAGTTGAAGAACAAAATGACTGGAATTCCTGTGGCCATTACATATAGAATTAATGCGGGAGTTGTACCAGCCGATCATTGGGTACATGACCCCGAAGTTGGAGGAGGTAGAATTCTTGGAGAAGTTTGTCACTTTATCGATTTGTGTACATTTATTGCAGGAAGTCCGGTAAAATCGGTTTCGGCCAATGCATTGTCTGATGGAAAAAGCCTTAAGGATACAGTTATGGTTAGTTTAAATATGCAAAACGGAAGTGTTGCTACCATTGCTTATTTATCCAATGGAAATAAGGAGTTACCGAAAGAACGGGTAGAGGTATTTGGTGGTGGAACCATTGCGGTAATTGATGACTTCAAAGTAATGAACTGGATGGGGAAAAAGTCGTCTACTGTAAAACTTCCAAAGCAAGATAAGGGGCATGCTAATGAATTGAAAGCGTATTCAACGGCGGTTAAAGAAGGAGAAGAATTGCCTATTTCTTTTGCCGATTCATACCATTCTATGCTAATTACGTTTAAAGTGCTGGAGTCGATACAGAACAATGGTGAAACCTTGTTCGTATAATTTCGTTTTAAAAATTCATCCAATTTACCTAAATTAGGCGCTATATATTATCAGATATGAAAATTTCCAGAATAACAATATTTGCACTTGCCTCCCTTTTGATTACACTGGGTTCTTGTAAAAAGAACGAAGGTGATATTCAGGGATGTACTGACCCTCTGGCACTTAACTATAACCCAAGAGCTACCATAGAAAACGATACTTGCCGTTACGAGGATAAGCAATATACCATCTGGAACGAAGGAGATGGAGGAACCTGGGGAGATGATGTATACATTGAGAAAGTATTTGCAGAAGCTTGTCAGGGACAGGTAGACACCATTTCATACATTACTAGTGTAGATACCATTTATTTGGATACTACAGGGATGGGACAGGATACGTTAGAATACAATATGGCTACTGTTCTTTACCTAATGAGAGACCCTGGTACTGGACAAGCTAAATTGAATCTTTACGTAAACAATCAAATTCCAAATGCGCAGGAGTTTAAATACGGATCTGTAAGTTTTGATGTTTCACTGGCTAATAATAGTCCACTAACCACCTTCGATGTAAGAATGATGGGGTCATTATGGACCGGTTCTAATTCTTGTCAGGGAAGATTGTTAAGTGATGTTGTAAATGTTGCTGCTACGGATTTAACAGATTCTACTTATACCAACATTAGAATTCCAGTGGCAGAGTTTGCCAATAGAAGGTTTGTAGACATCGAGCATCTTTTTGGTGTTGATGTTATCAATACCGATCCGGGTAATGATACTCTATTGTATATTACCAACATTCAATACAGTACCCTTTCTGAGTAGATTAACTCTTAAATTCCGATGGAAAAAATCATTTCATCTTACCAAAAGCTGGATGCTTTTGTAAGGTTGGAAAACTATATGGGGTACGATCCCTATGATACATTGAACAGTTCTATCCCATTTCGAAAAATGGGCAAATGGGGACCGGTTTTGGCTATTCAATTCCAAAAAAGGAACCCCTTTAACTTTCGTGGAGTACTTGGAATCAAAAAGGACACCAACCCCAAGGCGATTGGCTTGTTCTTGCACAGTTATAGTTTAAGGTGTCAGGCTGGAGAAAGAGGTTTGGAACCCACTATGGATGAACTATTTCAGCGCCTGTTAGAACTGAGAACCGAAGGGTATAAGGAATATTGCTGGGGATACAATTTTGATTGGGCCAGTCCGGTTAAATTCTTACCAAAATGGTCTCCCACAATAGTTGTTACAGGGTTTATTGCTAAGGGGGTTTTTGAGTATTATCAGGCCACCAAAAATCAGCAAGCGCTAACTGTTTTAAGGTCTATTTCCGATTTTATTTTGAATCACTTACCCCTTTCTGAAGATGAAACAGGTATCTGTTTTAGCTACAGTACACAAGTAAAAGATTGTTGTTACAATGCTTCTATGCTGGGGTGTGAGCATTTTTCCAGAATGTACCATTTAACAGGAGAAGAAAGGTTTAAAGATTTGGCAACCCGATCGGCTAATTTCACCCTGTCCAGACAGAAACAAGACGGAAGCTGGAAATACAGCATTAATTTAGAGTCGGGAGAGGAGCGTAGCCAGATAGATTTTCACCAGGGTTATGTATTGGATTCATTACACTATTATATAGAGTTCTGTAAGCCAGAAGATGAGCGATATAAGAAGGCGTTAGCTGATGGTGCTAAATTCTATTTTGAACAACAATTTGAATCTACAGGACAATCTTTTTGGAGGTTACCAAAAAAATGGCCGGTGGAAATACACAATCAAAGCCAGGGGATTATTACATTTATCCGTCTGAAGTATTTGGATGAGCGATATGCTAAGTTTTCCAGAAGAATTGCCGAGTGGACATTGGAGAATATGTTTAATCATAAAAAGGGGTATTTCTACTATAAAAAGTATCCTACCCATACTATGAAAACTCCAATGATGAGGTGGTCGCAAGCTTGGATGCATTTAGCGTTGAATGAATTGATTTTAGCAGGAGAATGACACAAAAAAAGACATTTCTGTTTTACATGGGGCATCCGGCCCACTACCATAATATAAAGCATGTAGCAGATGGGTTAACCGATTTAGGGCACAAAATTGTTATGGTAGCTCGAAAAAAAGATGTATTATTCGACCTGTTAAAAGACTGTCCCTATCCAATTGAGTATCTTGGTGCTAGAAAATCCAAGTCTAAGGTTGGTCTGGTGCTCAGTGTTTTATCAAGAGAATTTAAAATGCTGAGATTCTGTAGGAAATACAAACCCGATGTATTGGTAGGAACCGATTTGGTAATTGCCCATGTTGCGAAGCTACTCGGAAAACATTCTGTAGTAATTAACGAGGATGATGCCAAAGAAGTGCCTTTATTTGCCAATTATGGAATAAAGTATTCTACTTGTTCTCTGGCTCCAACCAGTTGTGATATTTCGCCATATGAGCATAAAAAAGTGGCTTATAAAGGTTATCACGAGTTGGCCTATTTACATCCAGATTTATTTACTCCTTCCAAAGAGAAGATTGCTGAATTAAACCCGGACGAACCATATTCTATATTGAGGTTTGCTGAGCTAACAGCACACCACGACGATGGTAAGAATGGGATAGATGATGAACTGGCAATGCAACTCATCCAGAAAATGGAGCAAATTGGTCGAGTTTTTATTACATCTGAGCGAAAATTAGAACCCCAATTTGAATCTTACCGTATATCCATAGAACCCAAAAGGATCCACCATGCACTATACTACGCGCAACTCTACGTAGGTGATAGTCAAACCATGGCGGCGGAAGCTGCTGTTTTAGGTACCCCATCGATCAGGTATAATGATTTTGTTGGAAAATTGGGCTATTTGGAAGAGTTAGAACACGAGTTTGAACTCACATTTGGTATTCCTACTTCTGAGCCGCAAAAACTGATGGCTAAGTTGGAGGAGGTTATAGAATTGGAGAATAGAAACGAGATCTGGGAACAGAGGAGAAAAACAATGCTTGAAACCTGCATAAATGTACATGAGTTCTGGTTGGAGTTTCTGAATAACTTTCCAGACAGTTGGAACAAAATTAAAAATTGATAGGATAGAGTGGTACCCGCCTTGCTGCTGATATTATTGAAAAAGAATTTGATTGTTGAAGAACGATCGGATGACTATTACGCATTTCTGAAGAAGAATATTCCTCAGCAGATTTCCATTGTTGATATTTATAAGGATAAAGATGATTTCAATATCCAAAACCTTCCGGGTAAAAGAGATTGTATTGTTAATCTCGAATTATTAAACAATGTAAAATACCTCAATAAATATCTTTTTTCCGCCAATAATCAACTTTCATCTAATGGAGTATTAGTAACCAGTCTGGAAACCATTGGTCAAAGAAAACTTAGAATCCTTAAGAGTTTACCATGGGGAGTTAATCACCTATATTATGGTGCCGATTTCGTGTTTAAAAGAATCTTTCCAAAGTTTAAAGCAACAGAATGGTTTTATAATTGGGTTACCGATCGTAGAAATCATCCAATTTCAAAGTCGGAGGCATTGGGTAGGTTAGTATATGCAGGGTTTAGAATTGTAAATGTGGAGGAAGCCGATGGTGTTACCAACATTGTTGCCCGAAGAGAAAAGGAACCTTGCACTAAAAGAGAACCATCTAAAGGGTTTCTGCTTAAAATTAATAGAGTAGGATATAAAGGGAAGTTGGTTAAGGTGTACAAACTGAGAACCATGCACCCGTATGCTGAATATTTGCAGCAATATGTTTACGAGCAAAATCAATTGCAAGAAGGTGGTAAGTTCAAGAATGACTTTAGAATAACCAGTTGGGGAAGATTCTTCAGAAAGCTGTTTATAGATGAATTCCCAATGATGATCAATTTCTTTAAAGGAGAATTACATTTGGTAGGAGTTAGACCACTTAGTGAACATTACCTTAGTCTGTACCCTCAGGATTTAATTGATAAAAGAAAAGGCGTTAAGCCTGGGTTAATTCCTCCTTTTTATGTAGACCTTCCTTCTTCTTTGGATGAAATCATCGAAAGCGAAAGAAAATACCTGGACTCTTATTCTAAGAGCCCAATGAAAACCAAATTTAAATACTTTAGCAAGGCAATGTTTAACATTGTTTGCAAAGGGGCAAAAAGTAACTAATGACTGCTGTTCGTACTCTTATTTTATTCCTGTTTCTATCCTCAACCTTAACCGCTCAAGTGGTATATGAGCCCATCCGATCCAGTGTATATAATTTCATGGATGAAATGGCTAATGCTGGGTATATCGAGTTAAACTCCGTAGCAAAACCGTATAGTAGGCAATTAATTGCCAGAAATCTGGAGCAACTGGATAAGGTTAGAGATGAATTAAACAAAAGACAACAGGGAGAGCTGGATTTTTACTTAAAAGATTTTGGAAAGGAATTACATGCAGACAGAGACTTCGATAAAAGGGTGGACTTGTTATACCGTAAAAATGAAAACTTCACGCTTTCTGTTAATCCGATTCTTGGTGGTGCAGGGGTAAGTAACGATTCTGGTTTATACTATCATAGATGGAATGGAGCAGAGGCATTCAGTTATTTCGGAGAAAACCTGGGGATGTATGCAAGTCTAAGAGATAATCACGTAAACAAGGTTATTTCCGACGATGATATGATTACCAATCAACAAGGAGGGAACTATAAATGGAATTCTTCTGGTGGCGGAGATTGGAGTGAAATGAAGGGAGGAATAATGGCTTCCTGGGAATGGGGAGAAGCAGGAATTGTAAAAGATGATTTTACATGGGGTAATAATTACAACGGAGCCAATATATTTTCAGATCGTTCACCTTCGTTCGGATACTTGAATTTAAGACTGTACCCGGCAGATTGGTTTGAAATGAATTACATACATGGGTGGTTGGTTTCTGAAGTGTTGGATTCTGCTCGCACCTTTTTAACCGGAACGGGAGAAAGAGAGTACATGATGCAGAAATTTGTTGCTGCCAACCTTTTTACTTTCAAGCCATTTGATAAGGTTAGGTTGTCTGTAGGAAACTCTGTGATATATGATTACAAACTCAACCCGGTTTACCTGATTCCTGTAATGTTTTATAAGTCGGTGGATCATACCTACAATGGAGCTGGAAGTAATGAAGTGGGACAAAACTCACAAATGTTTTGGGATCTTTCTATTAGAAGGCTAAAGAATTTTCACTTTTATGCTTCTATGTTTATTGATGAGGTGAGTTTTTCTAACTTATGGGATAAGAACAATCACAGTAACTTCTTTAGTATGAAGGGTGGTTTTCAAATGAGTAACATCATTCCCAATGTATTCCTAACTGCAGAATATACTCGTACTAATCCATGGACCTACCGACATGAACAGCCAACAACGACGTTTGCCAGTAATCAGTTTACCCTTGGGCACTATTTATTGGACAATTCGGAAGAAGTATACCTTTCTTTAGGGTATAAGCCATTGAAGAATCTATTCATTAAAGCATATTTCATTAACGCAAGAAAAGGCCCTGAACATCAGTTTGCGGTTATTCACGGTGTTCCAAATGTAAAAGGGTTAACCTGGATGTCGTCTACAGACTGGCAAGACAGAAGAATGGGGTTAACAGTTAACTACGAAGTCATCAACAGTGTACATGCCACATTAGGCCTGGAAATGTCTGATGTAAGCGGAAATGTACAACATTCACCTGGTTACTACTACGGCAGCAGAAATAACATCCGATTCGGATTGACTTATGGTTTTTAAGAATGTCTCAGAAATGAATAGCAAGTAAGAGATTACTTGTTATTGTTTTCAAGATATTGCATCTCAAACATTTTCAGTTGGAGCTCAAGAATTTTAAGAGAAGTATTAAGCATCTCTAAGCTTTCTGATGAAGAAGAGTCACCACCTTTGTTTCTCTTTCCATTGTTCTTAGCTACTTTATCTTTCTTTTCCTTTTGTTTCTTCTCTCTTCTTTCTAATTCTTCGGCATCACTTCTGTTGAAAGTAAATTGAAGACCTAATCCCCAAAGTGTGTATTTATCTTTAGCGGTCCAGTCTCTAACCCAGGTATCCATCAAGTCAGTTCTTGAGTTGTTTAAAGACCATTCAAAGATCAAATCTGCTCTTTTGGTAATTCTGTACCCTCCTTTTAAAGAAACAGGAATAAACAATGTTTTGTACGCTTTTGTTTTAGATTGAAGGTCGGTCCAATAAACATTCGCAGCAGCAGGAGTACCTTCGTATCCTACATAGTTTCTAACGTATCCCGACTCGGTATAACGTTCAACAGAACGAAATCCTAGCATACCAATACCAACGTATCCATGAATGAAGAATTTACTATCTGATGCTTTCTTAAAGATAAGGTCACTTAATCTGTACTTAGCCTGAATAGATACGTCCCAGTACTCACCTTTGAAGTTCATGTGGTGAGATTGTGCTCCTTTTTGTGCACCACCGGCAATTTTTCCTTTAGAAAACATTAAGCGGGCACCCGCACCTGCAATAATGTCTTTTTCCATGTAAGCCTTATATCCAAATCGAATACTTGAAGCCCAGTCATCTTTTCTAGGGAAAAAATAGTAGTTAGCTAAGTCACCATGGAAAACACTCATTCCACCCATTCCACCAATACTGAAATCATTAAAAATAACTTCAGGAAGTGTTAAGTCCTCAGCAGATGCATCTGACTCTTGCCCTACACCTTGGTTACTTAATAATAGAGTAGCGATGATTGGTATAATAAGTTTCTTCATACAGAACAAATATGACTAAATTTAGGTATAATAACAAATATAAACTGACGAGAAGGAGTTTTTCCTTTTACATTTGTCGGGCAAAATAAGTTAAATACCTCTAGCGATTAAACGGTGGTTATACGATTAAAAATAATATTAGTTCTGTTTTTGGCAATAAACTTTGCTTGTGCTCAAACGGACACTTTACTACTAGCTCAACTTAACGATTCTATTCCGTTAGATACCATTACGGAAACAGTTACACCACCGAAAAAGGTTGAGAAACAGTATTTTGAATATTCTCCCAAAAATCAGTCGGCTATTGCGGCACTGTATGCAGATAAGGCATATTATGCTCTGGTAGAAATCCGTCAGGCCAATATTTCTGGCGAAAATGTTTCCGAAAAATTGATGGATAATACAGATTTGGCCATAGATCATTTGAACGAATCTTTAATTTATTCGGATAGCTGTAAAAATTTGATGAACGATAATCAGTTTGCGTTGTTTTACATTGACGAATCCATAAGGAGAGCGGAAAAGGCCATTGACATGATCAATGAACTTTCGGTGGCAGAGGATAGCGTAACCATATCGGAATTGGTATTTGAATCCATGATTTTAACCAAGCGTTCTTCAGCCGAAGCCTATCACTGTTCAATACTACTAAAAGGAGTAAATCCAGAAAAAGAAACTCCTGAAGACCCGGTGGTGGAGGATACTCTATTATCCAGAATTGATGCTGATGCTTCCAGTTTTGATAATGTTAAAGAATTCTACACTGAAAAGAAAAAGGAGATCGAAAGTCGCATTGATCAGATCAATGAAAAACTAAAGGATCCAAACTTGTCTGAAGAAGAGAAAAAAGAATTACAAAAGGAGCTGGAGGGATTGCAGAATGAACTTGCTTTAGTAAACGAAAGAATAGGATCTACAGACGACCAGATTCAAAACTTAACCGAGGAACAAAAGGTGAAGAATAATTATCTGGTTGCTAATCTGGATAATTATGAAGAGTGGGAAGAACTGGAAGATTTTCCATATCCCCTCGAAATAGATTTACCAAAAGGGGTAGTTTATAGAATTCAAATTGGTTACTTCCCTATAAAGAGAAAAATTATTTTTCAGGTTGATAATGTTGATGCATCGAGAGCTTCTAAGAAGTTTGTGAGGTATTTCATGGGAATCTACCAAACCTACGAGGAAGCTTCTGCAGCGAAGAATAAGATTAGAGAAATGTTTGTGGGGGATGCATTTTTAGTAGCCTATATAGATGGGGAGAAGGTAAGCATGTCTGATGCTAAAGAGTATGAGCTAAATAATCCAATTTTACCGGAAGAAACTGATGTGCCTGAGGGTACAATTGATGATAATCCTGAATCGCCTGAAACCCCGGTTGAAACTCCAGAAGGAAATGGAGGTCAATAAGGGTTACTCTTTGTAGAAAAGTTCCGTTTTGGTTTCTTCTATTGTTCCACTTTTACCGGTTAGTTTAATGTCCTTTTCACCAATTGGCCCCTGGTAGTAAAAATCTGATACGTTAGCCTTCCCAAATGGTGAGTAATTAATAGGGTTGATCACTAAGGTGTCTCTAATAATGAAGTATTCACCCTTACTCAGGTTATCAGGAAATTGGTTGTCGTGAATCAACTTTAAAACTTTTTTCGTTTTATGGCTTGATGTAAACATGAATACCGTTCCACTCTTGCTAAATACAAGGTACTTTCTCTTATAAGGGTCTTTCAGGGATCGATGATACAAAGTAGATTTTCTTTTCCTCGGAGAACCAGGTCCCAGCTCATATTTGTAAGTTTTGTAATGACCATTTGGCGTTTTGTCGGAGTAGTATACTTCGTCAATAAATCGTACCTGATCTTTTTTACTGACCTTTATCTTATTTTGAGCCTTAATAGAAAGGGAGCTCAACAAAACCAACATCAATATGCCAGCCTTTTTATACATTACTTAGCGTATCGATACATCTTTAAATCCAGAACTACTTTCTTTTTGTAAGCAGCTTTATAATAGAGGTAAATTTCGTTGTCGTATACATTACCTACATATCTATAAACTGAATTGGATAGAATAGGACTCATCTCTAAATAAAGATCGTTGGATTCTTTATTAAATCTACCTTGTTCCTGGATGTATTTGTCGGGGTTTTTCATGAATTTTTGATAAGCTTTTTCCGGGTTATGTTTAGAAACAAATAAGTAGGAATTGCTCATGTTATCCAGGTAGATGTAATAGTGCATAATACGCCTATTTATACCACCATTTCCTTTGGTTTCAATTTGAACGGCATGGGAATAATAAAAGCCAGACACACTTTTTTCTTTCTTTGGAGGTTCCTTTTTCTTCACCTTAATTTTATTTCCCTGCCCAAGAGCACTACCTGAAAACAGTACAGTAAAAAGAAATATGAAGTAAAGTTTAGCCATTCAAGATTGTAAAATTCATATCAGGAAGATAGATGGGATCGCCACCATCTTTTGGTAATGCTTTTATCCTTCTAATATACAGAAAATCGTACCGAATTAGAAGCGAAATAACCTGTTTCATTTCATAAGTGAGTAGGTGAGTGGTACTTTCCAGTGTGTTGAGGTTCCCATCTTCGCCCTCATACATGATAGTAAAGGACAAGATTTTGTAGTCATCATAAGCCACCAGACAGGAGGAAGTGTCCATATCTGTTTGGTTTAATTTACCGGATTCTTTGCCGGCAAAGGTGACCAAATAGGGAGATTTTACTTTTTCTTTCTTTTTAATGGTCAGCTTATTGGGTGGTTGTCCATAAGAGATAGACATCACCAAAATAGTGAGTAGTGTAAGAGTGGTTTTCATAAATAATAACATTTCGAAAGAATATTTTTCAATGCTGGTTACATTGATCAATTCTTTCGAAATGGAAGCAAGGAAACTGTTTTTACAGTTCCTCTCCGATTTTCGGAGAGTATTTTTATGGGTTTATAATGTTTTTTACTTCATCCAGATTCATAATATTAACGTCTACCAAATCCATTTCGAATGTAAACTTACCTTTTGGGTTTTTCATGTTAAAGTCCATCGGACGGTAAATAGCAAGTTGTTGATCCGGCGTAAACGCAACTAGTGTGTTTTCTTCTTCAGGGTCATATTTAAAGTTTTCAAAATCGCTTTTGTTGTAGGAGAAAATAGCATTCTTATCTTTTTCAATTAGGAATACTTTTCTCAATGGAAGAGTAGCTCCAGTTTTGTCTGCAAACATAGCTTTTACTTTTTCTCCCTGAGGTTTGGTTGTTGCCTTATCACAGTTCCAGGTTCCAAAATTGGTCACATTAAACGCTCTCGCCATTACACTTCCGGCATTATTATTCATTTGGTCAATCTTGGCAGCTTCCTGTCTGGCTTTTTTTATTCTTTCCTGCTCTCTTACCTCTTTTTCCCAGGCCATTACTTTTTCTTCATATAAAGCTTTTAACTCAGCTTCTTCGGCTTCTTTTTTCTTAAGGTCTTTCTCGTAAACCTTAAATTTCTGTTCAAACAAAGCCATTGCTTTTTTATAGTCGTTTCCTGAAAATACTGGGTGAACCAGAAAGATTTTCTTAGCGCTTCCTTTGTAAAGGGTTAAATAGTAATCTTTCCCTTTATCCTTTTCGGTTAATGCAACGTTTTCCCATTCAACTTCATAAACGGCACTGCTGAAGTTCTTATCGTGAGCATCAACCTCAAAGGTTACATTTTCGTAAGAGCTTAACTCCGGAAATTCTTTAGGGTCTACATCCAATTCGAATTGTCTGTCTTTATTTTTAGAGGTTTTAGGTTGTTCCGGTGCTTTTTTCTTGAATTCTACAATTTCATTGGTCTTCTTATCCAATTGACTTTTGGCTAAGTTCATTTGTTGCTTACGCTCCATTACCTTCTGAGTAATGATCTCTTCTTGCTTTACCAGTTCAGGGTCTTCTTGAGAATGTTCTGCAACAATTCCTGTACTTTCATCTGCTTCTCCTCTTACGATCTCCGGTTTACCTTTATAATTCCATTGTTTGTTGGTGGTGTCCAATTCGTATAGGTTAAAACTGGTAGATCCATCTTTTGGCTGTAGAGAAATATTGATGCTTTTTTCAGGAGCAATTGTTAGTGGTTTGCCATTTTGGAAACCATATATTTCAATCATTCCCGCCGATTCAAAGGTATAGGTAGTCCCTGCGCTGTCATACTCCATTGGGATTCCTGATACCAGGAAGTCTACCGGATCGTGAAATTCACGGTATTGTAGTTCTACCTCTCCTTTAATCGGCTCTCCTTCCTCACTAACAAAAGCGTTAGCAGGGATCGATATATGACTTCCGGTTGGGTGGTCAAATTCACCTCCGGAAGATGCATCTACTTTGTATTCCGTTTTTGCAACATCTATTTTCTTGTTCGGCGGCTGAACACATGGTGTGTCCTCATCGTACATGAAAACATCGTCAGTAAGCTCTTCGACTTCTACCGGAGGAGAGCTAGTCTCCTCCATGGCGACTTGTTTTTCAGTCTCTTCACCGTTGTTCATCAATACAGTAGTTGTAACAGTAGCTAATACTGCTACACTGGCTACCGTGGTAATGAACCATCCCGTTTTGTAAAATGGTGGTTTAACAAAACCGGGAAACTGCGATAGTAGTTGGTCGAAATTTCTTCTTGACACGATATCTTCGGAACTGATCCGTTTCCTGTCAATATTAATTTTCTTTTTCATAGTAGTAACTTTACGCTTGTTGGAACCATTTTTTTAGTTTGCCAACAATCCGATAAGCTTTCACCTTTGCGTTATTCTCTGTAATGTCAAGAATTTCCCCGATTTCGCGGTATGAACGCTTTTCGAAATATCTCATTTCAATAATTTGTAATTCCTGTTCTGGTAACTCACCAATCAGTTGTACCAAAGCTGTTTTTAATTCGTTGGTGGTTTCTTCATCCATCTCGTCTGCGATATCACTAAGGTTGGATGTTTCAACGTTCACCGTACGGTTAGCTTTTTGATCCTTGAAGGATTGATATACCTCACTCATAGCTATACGATATAACCAGGAAGAAAAGGGGACTCCTCTATACTGGTATTTGTGCAAATTGGTCATGGCTTTTAAAAACACCTGTGAGGTAATATCAAAGGCCATTTCCTGGTCATCCATTCGTTGGTATACATATCGAAAGATCTGTTCGTGATACTTATTGTAAAGAAATTCGAACTTTTTTGGATCTTTTTTAGCTGCTTCAACCATATCATTTTCTGATAATAGCTGTTGCTGCGACTGATGATACCTGCTTTTTCCTTGCATTTTCGAATGAGTGTTTGCCGTAATTGCTATGTTTTTCGCTACCGTAATTTTTACTGATTTGGTAATATAACCACAGAAACCAAAATCGTTACAATTATGATTAAAAAAAAATTAAGTGTAAGGAGGAAAGGGTATAAACCTAAGGCGTTAGGCGAGAAGTAGTTGAATAATAAACGTAGGAAATATGCTTTTGTTGCACAAAAAAATATGATTTTGTATATGGCATTTTTGAAGACAGAAAATATTGTATCCGTTTCTAATTGAGAAAATATATTCTTAGATTTATTGCATTGTTCCCAACAACCTTGAGACCTAATTTATACATAATCATCTTCTTTAGCATTCTTTTTTCTGCTACGCAGGTAAAGTCGCAATATACCATGCAAAGGGAGTTTGATAGCCTAATGGTTTTGGCTCAAAGCGATGTGGACACAACCAAATATTCCGCCTGGAAAGAGTTGGTAGCTCTAACTGCCGATGAAGATTTAGATACAGCATTTTACTTTGCCTATTTGATGGAACAGGAAGCACTTCGTGTTAAAGACCCTGTTTTAGAAGGTGATGCGTATAACTCATTAGGGTATTTGGAGAACCATAGAGAAAACTTTGAATATTCGATTGAGATATTGAATAAGGCGTTGGTATTAAGGAGAACTCAGGGAGATCAAAGAAAAATAGCCATTACCCTTAATCAATTGGGAACTTCATATCACAGGGCAGGAGAGTTGGAAATGGCCATGAATCATTATTATGAATCGATGGAGGTAGCCGAAAGTGCAGGAGTGATGTCATTTATGGGATATCCTGTTGGAAATTTATCCAAACTGTACATGGATATGGGTGAGACTGAAAAGTCGAAAGAGTTCACGGTAAGAGCATTGGAAATTGCTAAAGAGTTAGGGGATACCAAAGAGATGGCAGGAGCATATAATGGCCTTGGTAATCTGTATCAGGCTTTAAACTCCGTTGATACTGCACGATTATTCTATAAAGAAGCACTTCGTTTATACGAAGAGTGTAAGAATTTACCTGGTCAGGCTCATATACAAAATAACCTGGCCATACTAGAGTTTATGGAAGGCGATCATGAGTCTTCATTGTCTTACTTCAAGAAAGCCATGGTGGTGAGAAAAGAGCAAGGGGATAATGTTCATTACGCACAAAGTTTGAACAACATGGGATTGTTCTATATGCTAACAGAGCGATATGATAGTGCCTTGTACTATAATAATCTGAGTTTGGAGGTGGCTAAGGAAATAGGTGCTTTGTTGGAAATTAAAGATGCTTACGAAGGAATGTACCAGGCTTATGATTCCATAAAAGACTATAAGCAATCATTTATATACTACCAGAAATTTGTGGAGACTAAGGATAGTATTTTGTCTGTGGAGAGCCTTAAAAACATGCAAGAGCTGGAGACCAAGTACAAAATGGAAGAGCAGCGAAAAGCCTTAGAATTAAAGGATATTAAGCTGAAGCAGAAAGAAGAAAAGCAAAAGTACCTGGAGTCGGAAAAGAACTTTCAATTCATCATTTTTAGTACTGGAGGGTTAGCTTTAATTATTGTATTGGTATTGATTTTAGTAGGGTATTTCAATAAGAAAAAGGCCAATGAAGTGCTGGAAGAAAAGAACGATGCCATTGAAAGAAAGAACAAGGAAATTGAGGAGAAGAAGGATCAGTTGGAGGAGTTTAACGGAATGCTTGAAGAACGAAACAAGAGCATTACCGATAGTATAAAGTATGCCAAGCATATTCAGAAAGCAATGTTGCCTGATACTGATTGGATGAAACAGCACTTACCCGATCATTTTATCCTTTTCAAACCAAGAGATATTGTAAGTGGAGACTTTTACTGGTGGCATTTAGAAAACGATCAGAACTATTTAGCTGTTGCTGATTGTACAGGTCATGGTGTTCCAGGTGCTATGGTAAGTGTGGTTTGTTCTAATGCATTAAATAAGTCAGTAAAGGAAAAGAAAATAGAAGTGCCTTCAGAAGTATTAGATAATACCACCAATGAGGTAATTGATGCTTTTTCGAAAAGTGGAGGCGTGATAAAAGATGGGATGGATATTGCTTTGATGAGTATTCCTGTTTCGGTTGATCATGATGGAACAGTGTCTTATTCGGGAGCCAATAACCCTCTTTGGATTGTAAGAAAAGGATCGGAAGATTACGAATTGATTGAGTACAAGGCAGATCGCCAGCCAGTAGGTAAATTCGGAGAACGAAAACCATTTACAAACCGAGAAGTTAAGGTTCAAAAAGGCGATACAATATATATATTCTCCGATGGATATGCAGATCAGTTTGGAGGACCAAGAGGGAAAAAGTTTAAGTATTCAAGGTTTAAAGAACTTCTTATTTCTATCCAACCATTTTCTATGGAAGATCAACATCGAACTTTAAATCAACGATTTGAAGAGTGGAAAGGAGATATTGAGCAAATCGATGATGTATGTATCATCGGACTTAGAATCTAATTAAATATTTTTCCAAAGGTGGAAAAGATGAGCTTGATGTCTGTAGCCATGCTTTGATCCTCAATGTATTTTAGGTTCAGTTTGAGTTTAGCAGGCATCACTTCTTCTATATAAGTTTTTTCAGGATCTTCAGACTGACCTAATAATTCATTTTCGTTAATGTATTCAATCGATGCATAATCTGATAAACCGGGTTTTGCAGAAAGCACTTTAAGCTGTTCTTCGTTGTAAAGGTCAACGTACTTTCTTACTTCAGGTCTTGGTCCAATAATACTCATATCACCCTTAAGAACATTGATGAGTTGAGGGAATTCATCCAATTTGAATTTTCTTAAGAAATAACCAATAGAAGTAATTCTGGGATCTCTCCCTCCCACAGTAATTTGTCCGGATTTTTCGGAATCCGGACGCATGGTTCGAAACTTAATCAAGTTAAAATCAACATTGTTTTTTCCAACTCGTTCTTGAACAAAGAATACCCCACCTTTACTGGTTAAAAGAATTACAATTGCAACAAGAATAAAGAAAGGCAATCCAAGAAGGATAACTATCAAAGAAGAAACAATGTCGAATATTCTTTTCATGTTAAAGTACTTCTTCAACAGAAGAGATTACAGCCTCTAGTACGGTGTCTACCTGCTCATTCGTTAGGTTGTACCATACAGGCAATGTAATTTCTCCTTTAAAGTTGTTATAAGCCTGAGGGTAGTTGGCAATGTTATACCCTTGGTTTTTGTAAAAAGACAACATTGGAACAGGGATGTAGTGAACATTTACTGCTACTTCTTTTTGGCCAATAAGATTAATAATCTCATCTCTTTTTTCCTCAGAAATACCTTTGATCCTCAATAAGTAAAGGTGGTAAGAAGAAGTTTTATCAGCTGATTTGTATACCGGAATATCTGCCCAGTCGTATTGACTCAATTTGGCGGAGTATCGATCAAAAATCTCTTTTCTTCTCTCTAATGTCTCTTCGTATCGCTCTAACTCAACCAGACCAATAGCAGCTTGTAAATCAGTCATGTTGCATTTAAAACCAGCCTCAACAATGTCATATCTCCAAGCACCAATTTGGACTTTACTAAATGCATCTTTGGTTTGCCCGTGCAGAGAACTCACTTTAAACTTTTGTTTTAATTCGGCATGATCGAATAGCTCAGATACATTAAATACAACTGCTCCACCTTCCGCAGTAGTCAGGTTTTTTACCGCATGAAACGAAAAGGAACTTAAGTCTGCCAATTTACCGGCAGGCTTGTTTTTATACGATGCACCGATGGAGTGAGCAGAATCAGAAATGATAACTATTCTTCCAAACTTTTCCTGAACCGGAGAGTTGGCCTGGTATAAACTCTTTTTATCTTCTACTAATTTGAAGAGCTCATCGTAATCTGCCGGGAACCCCGCAATATCTACAGGGATAATGGCTTTTGTTTTATCTGTAATTGCATTCTTAACGGCCTCAACATTGATGTTGAAATCCTCTTTGTTTACGTCTACCATTACAGGGGTAGCTCCTCGGTGTATAACAACATTTGCCGTAGCACAGTAAGTATATGAAGGAACAATTACTTCATCTCCCGGACCTATCCCTAACCAGTGTAAAATTAATTGTAACCCCGCCGTAGCAGATCCCAATGCCACAACATGATCTGTACCTAAATATTTAGCAAGATTTTCTTCAAACAATTTGGTTTTAGGACCTGTACTGATCCAACCGGATTGAAGCGCAGAAGTAACTTCATCAATGGTTTTTTGATCAATTCTTGGTGGCGAAAATGGAATCATAATTATACTTATTGATCGCCAAAGTTAATAAATTAAATCACGTTTTCAGGTGGAGTTTTTTGTTCCTGGTAGCGCGAAATATAGCGATAAGCCAGAAGTAAGGCAGTTATGTAAAAAATACATTGTGCAATGGTATACCACCATAGACTTATCATAGGTTTATGGTATAGATATTCTGCCAATTCAATACTTCCAAAAACAAGAACCAAATGGAATATATCGAATATCATGATCTCTTTTTGCCTTCCTACTTTTATATAGATGTAGGAGAGGGAAGAAGTAACAAACATGATTCCCATCCAAACAGCCATAATTTGAATAACCGATAGAAGACCATCCCACTTTGCTCCTAAAATGGCAACCACAAAACTGTTAGGTATGATATAAACCAGAGCTATTCCGATAATGGCAATTATTCCCAGTCTTTTAACCCAGTAGGTATAGGTAGCTCTAAGTTCTTCCTTAGATTCAATTTTGGCTATCTTACTAAAATACACTTGCGAAAATGACACGGAAACGATGGCGATACTCATTCCCAGATATTGATACGAAGCTGCAATTTCTCCTACAATGGCATCCCCACCAAACCAATCGCTATAGTGGTGGCTAAATAGTGCAAGCAATAGGAAGTTAATCATGTTTCCAATCAAAATGCTTGGGCTACTGTACCAAATAAAGTCTTTGTGTTTCTTTATCAGAGCTTTTCGCTCGGACTTGTTCCAATCAAATTTTTTAGCGCCTTTCAGATAGGATTGTAAAAACAGTAAGCTACCCGAAAGTAACCCTATAACCCTACCTATAATAAGTCCAATAAAACTAAAATGTAACCACCCCAATAAGATTTGTCCTATGGACCCCACAGAGTTTTGAGCCACCTTGTTGGTACTCATTAGCTTAAATGACTGTGCTCTGGTAAACCAGGCATTAAACACCTGTAAGGCCCCGCTTAAGTATACAGATACTGGGATTAAAAAGACTAGCCAATAGTGATCTGTAATCGATTCGAAGCTCGTGGTAAATTGAGAGTAAATAACAAACGAAATAAGACTGATAACCGAAGTGATTAGTACTATTTTAAGGCTAATGGAAGTAAGGTGTCTGGCTTTTGATTCTTCCTTCTCCAGTATAATTCCAGACTCTAGCCGGAGAGCACTAACACCTGTGAAAATAGCTACAAATTCGAAAAATAAGCGAAATGGCCCGTACTCATCTGGAGCTATAAAGAAGCGTTGTAGAACAATCATGGCCACCAGCGAAATAATCTGGGCAACAACTGTTCCTGTCATCAAAGTGAGGACATTCTTGAGAAATGATTTATTTTCTGTTTTACTCAATTAGAGCCTTTTTATCTGGATAATTCCTGATTCTTTTTTGATGGCTTTTTATTCAAAATTAAAAAGTCAACAATCCCTTTAATATACCCACTTCCATAGCCAAAGTGGAGTATGAAAAACGTAAATATAATTAATCTTATTTCTTTTGGGTTGGAAGTTTTTTTTGATGCAAAATATACACAGGCTAGTAGATACATTAATAACCCTGATAAGAATAAGAGTAGTAGGACCCAGTGAAAAAATG
Source organism: Parvicellaceae bacterium (assembly GCA_965230225.1). GTDB lineage: Bacteria > Bacteroidota > Bacteroidia > Flavobacteriales_D > Parvicellaceae > CALSMU01. The sequence continues at coordinate 585,852 of CBDDKM010000010.1, read as the reverse complement.
ATAGAATTAAACCTAATGCAAGTGAGAATACCATCAATGCCGGAACTAACTGTCTTAGGGTGGTAATGGTTTTTAGTTTTCGATTAACATACACTTTCCAATATCCGTATTGAAAATACTGTTTGTATAATTTGTCGTAGGCTGCTCGTACTAAATACTTGATTTGAATGTCGCTAAACAACAATATTTTTCCTCCTGCCTGAGTAACTCTATAGTTGAGTTCATCATCCTGATTTCGAACGAGGGCTTCATCAAATATTCCGATCTTTTCGAATACATGAGCAGGATACATCGGAGTACCCACGGTGTCTACAAATTTAGATTCTTTGGCTAGCCTAAAGTTACTTCCTCCCACACCAAATGGCGAGTCCATGGCTTTGGAAATGACCTCACTGGTGTGGTTTTCGAAAATATTCTCCACCGCTCCACCTAAGCACCATATTTCGCGGTTACTCTCTAGTTTTTCAACTGCTTTTTCCAGATAGTTGTTAGATATGATTTGTCTTGCACCAATGATTTGAATGAACTCTCCTTTAGCGTGTTTAATTCCTAAATTAAATGCTACTGGAGTTACTCTTTTCTCATTGTTAACCACTTTTAGAGATGGGTAGGTAGTTTTTAAACCATCCAATACATCCAAAGTGCCATCATCACTCATTCCATCAATTACCAATACTTCAATTGGATGTGTTTCACAGATGCTATTAGAGTATATAGCATCAATACATTCTTTGATGTGATTCTTTTCGTTTCGGCAAGGAATGACTACTGAAACCTTCACTTGTTTCTAATTTTTTTAGCTGGGCTTCCAGCAACAATAGTGGATGGTTCTACATCTTTAAGTACAGTACTTCCCATCCCTATTAACGAATTATCTCCGATGGTTGTTTTTTGAATGATAGAACTCATTGGGGCGACCCAAACATTTTCTCCAATTTTTACACTACCAGCAACCATTGCTTTTGCAATAACCAGGCTATTTTTTCCTACCTCTACACCATGAGCAATGTGCACTAAATTGTCCACTTTTACATTGTCGTGTAGTTTCGTGGAGCCCAGTACAGCTCTATCTATACAAACGTTGTTCCCGATTTCAACATCATTACCAATTTCAACGTTTCCAATGTGTGGAATCACTCTGTATTGGCCATCTTCTCCCATTTCATATCCAAATCCTACACCTCCAATGGTGCAGTTGCTTCCAATTTTTACTCCATCTCCCAGAACGGTGCCTGAAAGAATAACCGTGTTATGGCCAATGGAAACGTTTTTCCCAACTTTACAATTCTCCTCAATAACAACGTTTTTCCCAATGTAAGATTGAGACTGGTCCAATTGGACAGAATCATGTACAGCGGCACTTGGTTCTATTACTCCCATTGGAGCTTGTTTTACAAAAAAGGCATTCAATACTTCTGCAAATGCACGTCTTGGATTTTCAACTATGATCCAATTAATTTGATTGTACTCAGTATTGTTCTTTTTGGCGTACTCGTTGGTAACCTGATTTACCAGTACCGTACCTGAGTTAATATGGGTAGTTTGTTCTTTGTACTTTTCACCGCACCAGGCCATGTTACTAGTGGTTAAATCGCCACTGCTGATAGCCACAATGTTGTTTATGATTGCATCAGTACTTCCGTAAAAATCCTGATGTTCTATATGATTCAGTATCTCTTGAATGGAAATCATGATTCCTATTTTACAATGTACCTAAGTACTTCAAAAGTCTCGGCGTATTTTTGTCCTATTTGTACCCCTCTTGTGGTAGCAAGCGAACGAATGAAGTTTTCATTAGCATAAGATCGGTGCTCCTGAGATTTATATTGCTTTAATGCCGCTACTTTGGTAGCTACATGATTATCACTCAAAATAAAGAAGGTAGAAGTGGTAAATGTGATGTTGTTCCAGGGCATTTCATAACAGAAAATAGTAGAGAATTTAAACGCTCTTAAACTTTCATCTGCAATGGTTTTATGATCCTGATGCAAATCGTTTAACGAAGGCATGAAAACAATGTCTGGCTGAATTTTGGTTCTCAATTTGATCAGGTCATCCAAAATTTCCTGACGGTGATAGTTAAACGTTCTAACATCGTAATCAAACAGATAAAGATTCTCAGGTTTGATACCGAGTGTTTTAGTAGCAGCTTTAACTTCGGTAATAAGTATATCCGAAGGGAATTGCGGTAAAACTGATTGCTGACAGGCAGAAAAAGCAGCATAATGCACATCATGTCCTTCTTCAATTAGTTTGTTGATTGTTCCTCCACAGCCAAATTCACCATCGTCCGTGTGTGGCGCTAAAATTAGTATCGATTTTTTCCCTTGATGAATCATTCACTTCAATTTAACGGGGGTAAAGGTAACCAAAAAATACTAAGAGAATAGAGCTGTTAAGCCTGAATACTCTGCTTACTTAAGCGTGTCTGTAAGCTTTGTATTAGAAGTAGGAAAAACAAGGTGTTAAAGAATGCATAAAAAATTACACCCGATTGTGTTTCGAGCATGGCTTCGGTCATGAAATTAAACCCGGTAATGAGTATGAAAAAGGAGTAAATCCACTCTTTTGCCTTAAAAGTGAGTAAAAAAGGTCCTAACAGATAGAGTAGAAGTGCAATACCTCCCACTAATCCAAGGGCTATAGATGTTTGCAAGTACTGGTTGTGCGCATTTAAGTTCCTGCTGGCCAGTTTTTTTAACCCCTGCTCTTTGAACTTTAGTTCGAGCTGATCATTGGCATCTCCCGGTCCATAACCAAAAAATGGTTGCTCTTTTATCAGGTCAATAGAAGCTTTCCAGGCATAAACTCTAGCTCCGGTAGATGATACAGTAGGTGTATTGTTAGCAGAAGTATTAAATATGGTTTCCTGAATTCTGTTTTGAAGAAAACTAGACGAATAATACAGAGCTATTGAAGCGATAGCGATGGATAAGATGGCCAACCCTCCTTTTAGGTAGTACTTATGACGAAAGATCCAGTAGAATAGTGCGTATAAATGAACAAATATTAGAGTGATTATTCCTGTTTTTGAAGCTAGAAGAGCAATGAATACAGAAAAAAGAATAATTAAAAAGAACCCGGGAATGGTTTTAATGAGGAATCTTTTTCCTGGATGAAATGAGTAATAATATAATCCAACCAAACCAAAATTAAGGAACATAGAGAAGTAACTTGCATGGTGGAAATAGGAGAGGTTAGAGTAGTAAAATTCTTGAATGTCGCGATTGTAGTAGTAAATTAAACCAGCATGAATCAAACAAAGAACAATGGCTACTAAACATCCTTCTATAAATGCTTTCATTGCAGGTACCAGTATTTGTTTAAGATTAACTGCAGACAAGATTAAGCTGGTGGGAAATGCAAGCAGCGCTAACTTGACTTCCAGATTGAACAAGGCAACATCTTTGTTCTCTGAGTAGATGATTCCCAACGCATAAAGTGCGTATGGAACAAACAGTAATAAGTTCCATTTGTTCCGATTGGGATGATTCTTAATTTTTAGGTTGTTATTCATCAAACTACTGATGAAAAGTAGCAATACTAATGGAGGAACAAGAATCTTGGATAGAGGAATAATAAAGGCAATAATTACTATTAAATAGTAATTCAACTTATATTTAAGGCCTGATTCTTCCATTAAAATGTTTAAGGAACTAAAAGTAATAAAGTTGTTGGTAATTGTAGGGTTATTAGTTGCATTAATCCTATCTGTTAACCCGAAGGAGATAGCAGGGATCTATTTGTATACCGGTGATGCATCTTATTTTCAGGAAGATGAAATACAGGTACATTTTTCGTCGGGAATTGATTTGGAAATAGAATCTGAATTGGTGATAACTTCTTTGTCGGAGGATACCATATTGAATGAGAAAATATCCTTTAGTGGTCAAGGAATTAAGAATGAAAATTTTGTAGAAAAGGGATTTGAGTCCACTCATTTATCTGGGATAAAGTTGCCGGAAGGAACTCCTTCCGGGATTTATTTTCTTAATGAGGAATTTCCTCTAATTGTTAAATCGAAAGAACCTGCTCAGATTACAGTGGTTTACCCATTTGGAAATAATAGTTTTTACCATAAGTTTAGAGGTAAAAGTGGTGTTACAGAACCTCACAATCAGGTTAGCTTAAATCGCGGGATTCCGGTGGATGATTATACACTTGGAATTAAAGGCTTTTTGCTGGAGTTGGAAAAACATTACAAGGTTAAATACATCTCTGATCTTGATGTGGAAGAGTATTCGGAAATAGATAATACGGAATTGGTGATTGTTTACGGGAAGAGTGCATTTTGGTCGCCTAAAATGAAAGGGAATATTCTTAAATATATGGAAGAGGGTGGAAACTTGTTCCTTATGTCATCTTATTTTATGGATATTGTGATGTGGTATGATCGTGAATCAAGATTACTCATGAATTCAGAAATGCCCGGAGAACAGGAAGGGTTCATAGGCTGGATAAGGTATAATGGAGAATTACCATCAGATGTAATTGGAGTAGGATACACACTTGGAGGTGTAAAGAATCAAACTGAAAGAGGATATCAAATCTATCAAAAGAACCATCCTGTAATGGAAGGTATTAATGATTCTCTATTAATTATTGAAGCTGATTTGTACGCAGGAATTCCGGTGAAGTGGGAAGCAACTCCAACACCAACAGGAATATTAGAAGGGTACCAAAAAGCTGAGATTATAGCTGGTCAAAGATGCACTTATAAAGATAAAACAGAGAACATAGGAGGGATTTACGAACTAAAGCAGTCTGATTCTTCCGGTACTATTTTATCGGTTGGAACACAGGATTGGTGCCTGGAAAAAAACTTTGATTCTACCTTACATACCATTTCAATGAATGCGGTAGCTTATCTGTTGAATCAATAGTTAAAGAAAATTGATACTTTTGAAGGGTTAATCAAAATGAAATGGAAGAAGTAAGTATTCTGGAAACTGGAAATAAAACACTAAAATTTATTCAAAAAAGATGGTGGATCATTTTGGGTTTTCTAATACTCGGTGTTGTTTTTGGATGGCAAAGAGGATCGCAGGATCCACCTGTGTTTGAAACAACTCTAACCGGACAGGCAAATGGAATTTCCAATGTGTCGGTGGTGGGAGTTTTGAACTCACTTCAATCTGCAGCAAATACACATAATGCAGGTTTGTTATCGGAACAAACCGGAATGTCTGAGGAATTAACATCAGTTATTTGGTCTCTCGAAGCTTCAATTTACGAGAATAAAAACCCTAATGAGGATTTAAATAATAATGTCTTTTACGTGAAATTAACCGCTTCGGATTTATCTAAAGTAGGGAAGTTTAAAGATGGTTTGATTGACTTTGTAAACAATGATCAGTTGTTTAATGGTGTTGGAACCATAGATATTTCTCCTAAGTATGATCAGCCAACATTACCTGCTAACCCAATTCAAAAAACAATGTTAAAATGGGGGATACTTTTCTTTGTTTTGGGGATGGTAATAAGCGTGTTAATTGATTTTTACGTAAAGGTTAAAGCATACGGTAGAACTACTGATAATGCTTAATCATATTGTCAATAGACGATTCTATTTTATAGTTTTTTAGCACAAATTCTCTACCATTAGCACCTAGCATAACTCTTAATCCCTTATCTAAAACCAGTTTTTTAATAGCTTCTCCAAGTTCATTAGGTTGCTCCGGTGGAACTAAAAGCCCGGTAGAACCATCCACAACTACTTCAGTTAACCCTCCTGCTCTAGATGCAATAACTGGAACTCCACAAGCAGAAGCTTCTAGAGCAGACACCCCAAAACTTTCAAATCGAGAGGGGTTTACCAGTATGTCTAACTCCTGATATTCTTTGGGAACATCCCCGTAAGGAATTCTTCCTTTGAAATTTACAAGGTGGTTGATTCCTAATTCGGAAGAAAGTTTTTCTAACTCCTGACGCTGACTACCGTCACCAATAATTCTTAACTCAATTGGAGGGAGCTCTTTGTGTACAAGGGCAATGGCCTTTAGTAGTATATCAACTCCATATATGGGTTCCAGTGTTTTGATCAGCCCGAGAACAGTAATGGCTTTTTCGCTTTTGGGAGAAGGTTGGAATTTCTCAGTATCAATCCCAAACGAAACCACTTCGACTTTTTTTGTGGTATAAAGTTGAATTTCTTTGGCCATAACCTCTCCTGTCGAGAAAATCTTGTTGGCCTTTTTCATTACCCTCTTGAAAATCTTTTTTGTTAACGGAGATCGTTTCGGAAATTCAAATACATCAGATCCCCAAACAGATACATAGTATGGTGAAAAGTTTAAAAATGACCCCAAAAGTCCATAACTGGAGGCATAGTGAGCATGCACAAAATCGGGTTTAAATTCTTCGGCCACTTTTTTAAGCTCCGAACTACCCTTTAAGTAGAAAACTTTGAACACTCTTTTAATTCCTTTTCGTTGAGCGTAGGCTCTATCTTCAAATGAGAACGAGAAATTACTCAGCTCTTTGTACCAATCTTTAGTAGGCTTGCTAAGTGAGAAAACATGAACCACCATTCCCCTTTGTAATAGAGCGGTTACCCATTTTTGAGTATGAGGAGAATTAATATCAGATAGCAGCAGTATCCTTTTCATGATCTGGTTTAGCCTTAAGACTGTTTACTGTAGCCAGCAAAATAAACAATAATGCAGCTACTTTAACATTGTTGAAAGTGAAGTTGGTAATTCCACAAAATATCAGATAGATTGGGAGTAGTACATATAAACTATAAAATGGAGATGAGAGATCCTTGCCATTAAGTTGTTTAAATCCTTTATAAATGCAATAGAATATCAAAGAAACGTATGGTACGATAAATAAGGCACCGCAGGATACCAAAAAGAAAATATACTCACTATCGGGAGCTTTACCGGTTAGATTGGTATAATTGGTTTCTAGCCCTAAACCAAAGATGGGATGATCTTTCCATAGTTCAATCATTTGTCCCCAAACGTCATACCTTTTGGTTAACGAACTAATTTCTAATGGGTTGTTGTAGATTATTTGTTGCAAATAAGTTAACCCTGAAAGCTGTAGAAGGATTAATCCAAGTCCTCCGGTGGCAGTAAGAACCAGAAGTTTTTTAACTGAAAAGTTTTGAAACAGGTAGTATATACCAAATGCCGATACAAAGCCAATAAGGGCAGTTCTTGACTGAGTTAAGAAAAGGAAAATAACAGAAGTGCTAATTACAAACAAGTTCCAGTAGTTTTTTCTATCCAGTTGTCTGGCAAAGTAATACATGCATATCATTCCCCAGATTAGAGCATTGTCGTTTGGGTTGTTTTGTGTTCCATACAATCGGAATCCTTCATTCAATGTTTGATTGTATTGTGCCGCCAACTCTTGAGTGGAGTAGGTGTTTAGCAGGTCAATTCCCCAGCCAAAAAAATTAAAAACCTGCACGATATTAATCACCATTAAAAAGATCACAAATACATCGAAGAGTCGTTCAAAAGTCTTTTTATGCCATTGTATTAATTGTCCGGTGATAACGAACAGCAATCCATATTTGATGAAGCGTATGGAATTAATATAGGCTTCAGTCCCTTTCATGTTAACCAAATTGGAGAATACGGTGGTTATGAATAGAATCAAAACCAAAGTAAGAATGGTTCTATCTGTACGAATAGTATTGATACCAATAACTCCCATCAATAGGAGAGGAAGAGTTAGGTTTTCTAATCTGGATACCCCTAATTTTTCTGGAATGATTAGAGTGCTTACCAGAACCAGAAAAATGCTCAACAACCCAATGTTGCCGCTCCACGATTTCCAATTATGTTTAGCTAAATTGGCTAGCATATCTCTTCAAACAGATTGATCAATTTAAGTAGTCCGGATTTTCTTGAATAAGGCGAAACATCAATATCTGCATTTTGGTTGATTAACTCCAAAACTATTGGAAGGTCTTTCTCTATTGATTTTCGATCATTAATGCTCCAAACCACTTTGGGGTAATCCTTTAGTTCATCCCAAATCCCACCGTTTTTAATTTCCTGGTTAGAAATGATCCAAATGGGCTTTTTGCGATAGATGTAATCGTAAATCTTAGTAGTAGACTCAAATGGTTTTCCGGAAGAAAAACTAACACAAATATCACTTTCATCAATTGCACTAAGCATGCTGGAATAAGGCATTAGTCCATAACTGTTAATCCCACTATGGTTGAAAATGTCAGTTTCTCTTCCTACATGATGGAATTTATGATTGCCAAATTGCCCTATAACATCCAATAAATTATTTGGGTTTCTATCGGCAAAGAAAGTACCCGTGTAAATAAAGTTAACTTCGGATTTTGAGAGGATATTCGAATTTCCTTCCACCGGTAGATCCTCGTATCCGTTTTTAATGATCTCAAACTTTTTATTGCTTTGGCTATAACCACTTAATAATTCCAGACAGTATTGGTTAACTGTTAGAATTTTATCGGCTTGTTTATTGAATTTGGATTCGTAATACTCTTTGGCTTTTATTTTAATAACCGAATTGTCAAAACGAGGGTTATTGGCAAAAGGATCTCTGTAATCCAAAATAACTTTGCTACCTCTTTTTTGGAAGAAGGAGGTGAGCGAAAAGTACATAAATGGAGAACCAGACATTACTACTACATCGTAGTTTTTATTTTTTTCTAAAATACTCTGTTTAATTTCCTTCTTCCAGGTAATACCCTCATCCTTAATAGGGCCTTTAGGTTGTTTAGGGTTCGGGATATGCATGTAGTCTTCTATCCCTACCGGATTGGGATTAGGAACAGTACTTATTACATCACAAGAATACTCAGGGTTGATTCTGGAAAGGTTTTTAGCCCAGTAGGTAATTCGCTTTGCTCCAACCGTGTGATTAGGCTCAAATAAAAAGGAAATGAATAATATGTGCCTTTTATTGCTCATTAACTAGTGAATCAAACCTTTCAATTAATCCATTTAGAATATAATCTCGATTGAACTCGGCTTTAATGTGTTCATGCCCCGTTAAGTTAACCGGAAGTTCGCTTTTTAGAAACTGCTCATGAAGCATTTTTACTCTTTTGTTTAGGGCATTGTAATCCGGACAGTAATATACTCCCTGAAAGGAGTTGTTGTACAATACGTATTTACCTTTTGCCAATGCTTCCAAAACAAAGTTAGATAATCCATCGTGTTCAGTAAACCGAATACATACTGTAGATTTTTCAACGATCTCAGGACCATTTTTCACCCAACCTAAAAAATGGAGATTGGGGATATCATCAAATTCGTATTTACTTCCCATAATGTTAAATACAATATTGGGAAAATCTTTGGCTAATTTTTTTATCTCATTTAACCCATAAAACTCAGATCTGTTTTGCGGAATGTAAGACAGTACTTCAAATTCCGATTGAAAAGGTAGAGGAGGAGCTTTTACTTCGAACGAAGCAAAGTTTACGATATCGGCATTGATGTCAATTTCTTTAAGTTCTTCCTTGATCCAATCTACTTCACACCAATGAGTACAACCATCAATGTATTCTTTTACATAGTTATCCTGATTGTATGCTTCTATTGCTTTGGTAACATCGGTACCGACCCAGTGTAGAATAACCTTTTTGTTTAGTTTCAATGCCAGATCAATCGCCCCACTTTTGGTAAGAGTACCATTAATGGAGTAGATAATATCTGCATTTCGAACTTTTAAATAGTATTTGGCTTTATCAGCTTTTTTGTAATATGTATCTAAAGCTGTATAGCTATTCTTACGATCAAAACTGGCTAATTCTTTTGCTACTCTTTTAGCAAAAAGTGGTAGTCCAATAACAACAACTCTTAATTTTCCTCTGCCCATTCGTTGTAATACTTTTGCAATTCTTCATCTCTAAGAGGTCTGGCATCCAGTGTTTTGGTAGATCCAACCACTTTCGCAGGGTTTCCTTTAATTACCGAAAAATCTGGGAAGTCTCCCTGAACCAAACTAAATGCCGAGATAAGGCACCCTTTTCCAATGTTTGTACCTGGCATAATGGTGGTGTGTGGCCCTATAAATGTGTATTTACCAATGTTTACAGCCCCTCTAACATATCCTTTGTGGTCAGTTACCTTTCGGTAATGCTTTCCGTATAATCGGATAGAAATATGGCTAGAGTGAGATAGAATACTTACATAATTGGTAATCTGACATCCTTCTTTGATGGTAATTCCATTGGAGGCTTCGATAAAATTGAAATGACCAATAAACACGTTATCTGCCAGGTTTAATCCCTTCTTATCGTTGATTACAGTAGAACTACCAATTCGAGAATCCGGAAGGTAGGTACCATCGGAATTAGTCATTCCGTACAACATCTGTGGTTCAGAATTTCTAAGTCTTTTTAGCCTTAGTCGATTTCTAATTGAAGATATAATTCCCATCTATTCTATCACTTTTGTTGATCGAATTTTCTAGAAACATTTAATATCCAAAGTATAACTACAAGTAAATAAGCACTTTGAGTTAATGAGAAAATGGTAAAGGATATTAAACTATTGTCTAAATAAATTCCACACAAAGTTAAAACAGATACGCTTACAATAAAACCAACTAGACTTAAGATAAACACTTCCTTTTGTTTATTAATAATCAAAGGAATTTGAGAAAGTGGCGAATTGATAAAGTGAAAGAACATCCATGGAGCAAATATTTGGGCTAAATAACCAGCAGTTACCCAATCTTTACCAAATACAAATTCGAATACCATCCCAGAGAATATTCCCACCAATACGAAAATAGGAAGACTAATAATAATTAATCGTTTAAGCGTTTTTATGGTTAATTCGTACAGACTTGCTTCATGGTTAACAATTTCCGCTGCTCGCTGATAAAAGACTTGCCCTACCGATGTTCCGATCATTCCAAGAGGAAGTTTCATTAATCGAATGGTAAAGGCGTATAGCCCAAGCATACTATCTCCAAAATAAGTGATGATAACAAAGATGATTAAGGCTTCTCGCCCCGCATCTAATAATGCATGTAATGTGTTAACTCTTGGGAAATCCTTATATTCTTTAGCTACTTCTTTTATTGAGTCGCGGTTGGAACCTTTAAAAATCAATTGAACATTATCCTTGATCAGCATAATGATTCCGGTTAGTTGCGAAACTACAATGGAACCAATTAACCCGATCGGGTTACCAGCCGTTAAAAGTCCTATTCCGATTCTGGAAGAACTATTGGCCAACGAAACTCCTGCTTTTGAGAAACTAAGTTTTTTGTATTGCTTATTTCGGATGCTCCAATAAGTCAATGATTGATAATTGGCGGATAAAAGCAATGCAATAGGAAGAACAAATAAGTAGAGGTATACCTCGGGATTACCCTGACTATCTGCAAACCATTTTCCAAGAATTAATGTAAACAGTAAGAAAACAAGCGAAATAGCTACAGAAATTCTTAGGATCAACTTTACCACGAGTTTAGCTTTATCTTCCTGCTTAGGAAGTACAATAGCCTGCTCATAACGTAGGGTAGAGAATATTAATCCAATGGCAAACACTCTCATGAACACTTCATTGATGGCAAAGTCTTCGGGAGTATAGATTCTGGTAAGTATGGGCGAAATTAAAACCGGTATAGCCTGGGCAATTAATGTCCCGGTAAATAATGTGGCTACATTTTTAGTGAACTCCGATTTTAAGTACTTCTTCAAACGAATTTACTTTAAGTTATTCCAGTACCATTCAATGGCTTCTTTTAGTCCCATTTTTATACTGTGCGTTGGCGCGTACCCTAAGTATCTTTTCCCTCTTTCGATGGAAGCAAGTGAGTAACGCACATCTCCTAAACGTTCTGGTCCGTGTAAAATTTCAACATCTGCAATTTTCGAATCAAATTGTGAAAGCAGTTCCCTTAATTCTTTAACAAGGTCAATCAACACTGTTTCCTCTCCAAAAGCAACATTATACACCTTGTTCCAGGCATCTCTATTAGTAGTTGTTGCAGCTAATTCATTTGCTTGCAGCACATTATCAATGTAAGTGAAATCTCTTGTTTGTGTTCCGTCTCCATGAATGGTTGGTGATTCATGGTTCATGAAGGCCAAAATGAATTTTGGAATGGCAGCAGCGTAGGCACCATTTGGGTCCTGTCTTCTTCCAAATACGTTGAAATACCTTAAGCCAATGGTTTCCATATCATGTAGAGAACCAAATACATGAGCATATAGTTCATTTACATATTTCGTTACGGCGTAAGGGGATAAAGGCATTCCTATGTTTTCTTCCACTTTTGGAAGCTGTTTGGAGTCTCCATAAGTAGAACTGCTCGCAGCATAAACAAATCGTTTAATCCCCTCATCTTTTGCTGCAATTAACATGTTAAGGAATCCTGTTATATTTACTTCATTGGTAGTGGCCGGATCGTTAATAGATCTAGGTACAGATCCCAGTGCAGCCTGGTGTAAAACAACATCTGCTCCACTTACTGCTTTTTTACAATCCTCCAGGTTTCGAATATCCCCTTCAATTAAAGTGAAGTTTTCTGATTCTAAAAGGCCTTCAATATTTTCTCTCTTCCCGGTTATGAAATTATCAAGACAGACCACCTCGTTGTTTTGCTGAATCAACTTATGGCATAAGTTTGATCCAATAAATCCTGCACCTCCCGTAACTAATACTTTCTTGTCTGTTAATTTCATAAAGTCTTGACTGTTTTGTCCCGCAAAAATACTTATAACTTTGCTAAAGGTAGATTTTTAGTTTTATTTGTAAGTACTTCGGGATTCATAAACTTGGTAAAAGTTAATGTTTAGTAATAATAATTTATTGGTGCTGAAGTTTATATAACAGAAAGAATATTCATTGATTAAATGGGGATTGTTGCAAGACAAAGTATACTAAACCTGATAATAATCGTTATTGGGGTAATATTGGGGGCGGTAAACATCATCTTTCTATACCCATTAATTCTATCTGACGCAGAGTTTGGTTTAACGAGAATATTGGCTTCTGTAGCTATTCTCGCTTCAAGCGTTGGTGCTTTAGGAACATCATCCACTATTATTAAATACCTTCCATTTTATAAAGATTCCAGAAACTCAAAAATGAGTTTGTTAAGATATTCGTTTGGTGTAGCTCTAATAGGAATGTTACTTGTTTTTCTGGGGTTGGTTATAGCAAAGCCTGTGATCATTTCTTCCTATTCCAAGAATGCAGCTATGTTTGGAGAAAACTATTTACTGTTACTTCCATTAATATTTTTAATTATTTCCAATGGGCTCTTAAGTAGCTACTGTAAAGGGTTATTGAAGTCGGTTTTTCAAAGTTTTCTTAATGATGTTGGAATAAGAATTGTCCATTTCGTTTTGTTGATTTTGCATTTTTACGGAGTAATTGATTTTACCATTTTCCTTTATGGGTTTATAGGTGCTTATTCCATTGTATCAATCAGTTTGATCATCTACTTATTAAGTATAGATGAGCTGTCTTTTAAAACCAATGACTGGCATAAAATTGATAATAAGAGGGAGATGCTGGCTTATGGAGGAGCCAATTTTCTAACTGGACTTGCAGGAACATTGACCAATAGAATTGATGCTTTGATGATCACAGCCATGGTGGGGTGTGCTCTATGTACGGAAAATACAGGGTTAATTGCAGTGGCAATGTATTCCTGGGCTCAATATGTGGTTACTATGGTAGAATTGCCTTCCAGAGCCATTAGTGGAATTGCAGCAGGTTTCATTAGTGAAGCCTGGAAGAAGAACGATTTGTCTGAGTTGGCTAAATTATATAGAAGCTCTTCCATTACTCAGATGGTAGTGGGGATACTTTTCTTTTTGGGAATATGGCTAAATGTGGACCTTCTCTATCTAATAGCACCTGATTATGCCGAAACAAGGTGGGTAATATTCTTTTTAGGTTTAGGGAAACTAATTCATATATCGGCAGGCTTAAATGGAACCATAATTGTAACCTCGAAGTACTACTATTTTGGAACTATATTTATGCTTTTATTGGCGGTATTTACGCTAGTAACTAATTACTTGTTAATTCCAGATTACGGAATAGTTGGGGCAGCCCTGGCAACGGCTATATCATTGGTGGTTTTCAATATCATCGCTTTCTCGTTCCTTCTGGTAAAGTTTAAATTACAGCCTTTTAATATTAAAACACTAATGGTGTTAGTTATAGGTGTAGGAGCTTATTTCCTGGCTGATATCATTAATATATCCGATAACCTGGTGCTTAATCAGGTGGTTCAGTCCCTTGTTTTAGTAGCTATTTACATTCCTTTAATATTAATAGGAAGAGTATCACCGGATATAAATAATTGGGTGAATAAAATGGTTAAATTAGTTACTAAGTAGGCATAAAAAAAGAGGTGAAAAACACCTCTTTAATCTTATTGTAGTATAGCAATTACTTAGCGTAAGCAACGGCTCTTTTCTCTCTAATAACAGTAATCTTAACCTGTCCTGGGTAAGTCATTTCATTTTGAATTTTCTGCGAAATTTCAAATGATAATTCATCCGCTCTTTGATCCGGAACTTTTTCACTTTCAACCAGAACTCTTAATTCTCTTCCCGCCTGAATAGCGTAAGCTTTAGTTACACCGTCGTAAGCAAGAGCTACGTTCTCAAGATCTTTAATTCTTTGGATGTAAGATTCTACAACCTCTCTTCTGGCTCCAGGACGTGCACCAGAAATGGCATCACATACCTGAACAATAGGAGAAATTAAAGTAGTCATTTCAACCTCGTCGTGGTGAGCTCCAATAGCATTACAGATGTCTGGCTTTTCACCGTATTTTTCCGCTAGTTTCATTCCCAAAATAGCGTGTGGTAATTCCGGCTCATCTTCAGGAACTTTACCAATATCGTGTAACAACCCTGCTCTTTTAGCTACCTTAGGGTTAAGCCCTAGTTCCGATGCCATAGTAGCACATAAGTTCGCTACCTCTCTGGAGTGTTGAAGTAGGTTTTGACCATAAGAAGAACGGTACTTCATACGACCAACCATTTTCAATAATTCCGGGTGCAATCCATGAATTCCAAGATCGATACAAGTTCTTTTACCTGTTTCAATGATCTCTTCGTTCAATGATTTTTTCGTTTTTCCAACTACTTCTTCAATTCTAGCAGGGTGGATTCTTCCATCACTAACCAATTGGTGAAGAGATAATCTTGCAATTTCTCTTCTCACCGGATCGAAGCACGAAAGAATAATAGCTTCCGGAGTATCATCAACGATAATTTCAACACCGGTAGCAGCTTCTAAAGCACGAATGTTTCTTCCTTCACGACCAATAATTCTACCTTTCATTTCGTCGCTTTCAATGTTGAAAACAGATACTGAATTTTCGATAGCATGCTCTGCAGCAACTCTTTGAATGGTTTGAATAACAATTTTCTTAGCTTCTTTAGAAGCATTTAGTTTAGCTTCTTCCTGAATGTCCTGGATATAAGCCATAGCATTAGTTCTTGCTTCAGCTTTAAGAGATTCCATTAATTGAGCCTTAGCTTCATCGATGGAGTATCCACTCATTTTTTCCAGCTCCTGAACGTGTTTCTCGTGAGCTTTTTCCAGTTCAGTTTGTTTTTTAGTAACGATGCTTAACTGACGGTCAAGGTTCTTTTTAATGGAGTTAACCTCTTTGTCTTTTCTGTTAGCTTCTTCTAGCTTTTGATTAAGAGACTTTTCTTTCTGACGAAATTTGTTCTCTCTTTCGTTCATTTTGCGATCTCTGTTGTTAATCGCTTTTTCATGCTCTTCCTTTAAGGAAAGGAATTTTTCCTTTGCTTTAAGGATCTTCTCTTTTTTAATTGCTTCTCCCTCCTTCTCCGCTTCTTTTAGAGCTGATTCTTTTTTCTTCTTTAGGCCGTTGTTTAGAATAATATATGCAATTACTCCTCCAATCAACAATCCTACTACAGCTCCAATTACCATTTCTTGCATAATTGAATAATTAAATTTTACATAGTCAACCGCAGGAATTTTTCCTACAATCATCCAATAGCCGTGAAATCAGAAAGAGTTATTTTGATAGTTCATCAATCTCCTTTTCCAGGTCGGTAAGGGACTTAAGAAGTTTGTCGTTTTCAACTTCTTTAGAGCCTGTAACAGCTTTAACTCCCAACTGTAACGCAGTCATGGCAAGTAAGTCTTGCACATCTTTTACAGCATAGCTTTCCTGAAGAGTTTTGATGTCACGATTAATGTTGTCTGCTGCTTTTCGGATTACTTCCTCCTCCGAACGGTCTATTGTTAACGGGTAGGTTCTACCTGCTATCGTAACTTTTATGGACAGCTGACTCATCGTTCGTTTTTATTTATTTACTAGTGCAATGCACTTATCAATTTCTCTAACTAATTCATTAATCTTTAGTTTCATTTCCTTATTGTCGGAACCTCCATCTAAAGATTTGGCCATCTTCAACATCTTTATTTTTTCGTTCAGCTCTTCGATGGATTTGTCTTTTTCTGCAACAGAATTTTCTAAAATTGAAATTTTCGACTTCAATTCAGAAATTTCAGACCCCATAGCAGCGTTTTTGCTTGCTAAAGCCTGAACTTTTGTTCTGATTCTGCCAACTACAGAAATACTTTCACTCATCTTCTCTGACTAAAAAAATAAATTCTCTTACAAAGTTATAATTGTATGCTGACAAAACAAATTTTCACGCAATTGTGTGCATATCTAAGTATCTAAACTATTTAACCAATTTGAGGATAATGTAATTTTAGGCTTGATTTTGGCTGGAACTCCAATATTTTTAAGTAGTTAAGACCTGGAAATGCATCGAATTTTAAAAACATTATTGCTGTTGTTGACTTTTCAACAACTTTACGCACAAGTACCGTACAATCAAACCAACTTTGAAGCACCACTTCACATCCCTCTCATTTTGTCCGGAAACTTTGCTGAATTGAGGTCTAATCATTTCCATACTGGCTTGGATATTAAAACAAAAGGGAGCGAAGGTTATCGAATTTATGCGGTGGATTCTGGTTACGTAAGCCGAATTAATATTTCCCATTGGGGGTACGGAAAAGCACTTTACATTGATCATCCAAACGGTTATACCTCAGTATACGCCCACTTAAGTAGATTCCCAGAAGAGATCGAAAAATACCTGCGATCCAAGCAGTTTGCAGAGCAAAAAGAAACCTTAACAATATATCCTGAGAGTACAGATTTAGTAGTAAGTAAAGGACAAATTGTGGCTTATTCAGGTAACTCAGGAAGTTCTGGAGGACCACACTTGCATTTCGAAATAAGAGAAACCGAAACAGAATATCCGGTTAACCCATTGTTGTTCGGGTTTGAAATTAAAGATGAGGTAAAACCAACCATCAGTAACATTAAATTGTACCCTCTAAAAGATGGATTTATTAATGGGAAAGACAAAGAAGTAGTTTTACCAACCACAGGTTCGGGGTACAATTACAAATTAAAGGATAATCCGGTAATCGAAGTTGCAGGAGAGTTTGGTGTAGGAGTACATACGATAGACCGTTTAAATGGCGCAAGTAATAAGTGCGGAATCTATACCATAGAATTATTAGTGGATGACACTTTGGTTTTTCGTCAGACGATGGAAAAAATAGATTTTTCCACTAACAGGTACATCAATGCCCATAAGGATTACAACGAGTATCATCAGAAACGTAGAAGTTTTCATAAATCGTTCGTTACCGAGAATAATAAACTCGCCATTTATGATGGATTGATTAATGATGGGAAAATTCAATTTACTGATACAGAAACACATCGTTTACGATACGTCATTAAGGACACCTACGGAAATACCTCTGTGCTAAAGTTTCAGGTAAAATCTAATCCGGGTATGACTAAAATCGCTTCTCCAAAAAGTACAAGTGGAGAAGATATTCTGGTGGAAAAAGACAATGCCATCGAAAAAAATGAATTCAAAGCCTATTTACCTGAAGATGCAGTTTATCAGGATTTAAAAGCTCAATACAAAGAGTCAACCATGTCTAAAACAGTGGCCGGGTTGCATCAGTTTGGTAACAAGAAGGTTCCAGTTCATCACTACTTTATTATGAAGATAAAGACTCAGGGAATTCCAAAAAACATGGAGAAAAAGGCGGTAGTGGTAAATGTAAGCCCGGATAAACGTAAAGTGTATGCCAAAGGAGGAGAATATCAGGATGGTTGGATGGAAACCAAAGTAAGAGCTTTTGGAAATTATTCTGTAAAAATTGATAGTGTTGCACCTGCTGTAACACCAGTTAATATTTCCGAAGGTAAAATCCTTACATCTGCCAAACACATTCAGTTCAAAATTTCAGATAACCTAAGTGGAATAGAAACCTACAATGTATTTGTAGACGGCAATTGGAAACTGGCTAACTACGTTCCTAAACGTGCAACCTTAACCATGCCGTTCAATAAGTACAATGCGATTGAAAAAGGAAAACACCAACTAAAAGTGGTGGTTACCGACGAAAGAGGAAACGAGACTGTAAAAGAGTATTCCTTTACTCGTTAAGAGTAATTAGACATCTCTAAGAAATCGTCGTTTTTATCAGTTACAACGTAATATCTTGGATCGTCTACATCCTTTTCGATTACCTCTTCCAGGTGTTTGTTAGCCTTTACAAGGATTCTAATACAATCCGGACTTAAGTGCTTAAGAGTAATCTTTTTGCCGACCTTTTCGTATTTCTTCACCAGATTTTCGATGGCCTCAATTCCAGAATGATCGGAAACTTTAGATTCGATAAAATCAACCTCAATTTTTTCTGGATCATCAGCAACAGTAAACTTGTTGTTGAAAGCAGAAATTGACCCAAAGAACAACGGCCCCCAAATTTCGTAAACTTTAGTTCCGTCCGTTTTAATTCTTTTTCTTGCTCTAATTTTTGTGGCATTTTCCCAGGCAAATACCAAGGCAGAAACAATTACACCTGCTACTACAGCAATGGCAAGGTCAAATATTACTGTAAGAGCCGATACTAGAATTAATACAAAAGCATCTCCTCTTGGAATTTTGTTCAGAATTCTAAAACTGGACCAGGCAAAAGTTCCAATTACTACCATAAACATTACACCAATCAGCGCTGCAATAGGAATCATTTCGATCCACTCTGATAAAAACAAGATAAATGATAACAATGCCAATGCTGCAACGATTCCAGAAAGTCTACCTCTACCACCTGAGTTGATGTTAATAATGGATTGTCCGATCATGGCACAACCTCCCATACCACCAAACAAACCATTGATGATGTTTGCTCCACCTTGTGCTACACATTCTCTGTTACTAGACCCTCTGGTTTCGGTTAACTCGTCGATCAATGATAATGTCATTAGAGATTCAATCAGTCCAATGGCCGCAAGAATTAAGGCATAAGGGAAAATGAATTTTAGTGTTTCAAAGTTCAGAGGAACGCTTGGTACAGCAAACTGAGGTAATCCGGCTTTAATTCCATCTCCTCCAACAAAACTACCCACTGTTTGAGTATCTACATTACCAAAAATAACAATGCAGCTTACTACAACAATAGCAGCTAATCCAGATGGGATTGCCTTGGTTAACTTTGGTAAAAAGTACATGATTCCCATGGTTAAGGCTACCAATCCTGCAATAATATATAAGGGAGAACCTGAAACATATTCACCGCCTACTTTAAACATTCCGAATTGCGAAATACAGATAACAATGGCTAGCCCATTAACAAACCCCATCATTACAGGGTGGGGGATTAATCGAATAAATTTTCCAAATTTCAGAACCCCTACCAGAACTTGAAGGGTACCCATTAAAATTAATGTGGCAAACAAATATTGCACAGCAACCAATTCTGTACCCCCCTGGTCAATTACTTCTTTAACCAGGTTTACCATTACAACAGCCAACGCTCCGGTGGCTCCCGAAATCATTCCAGGTCGTCCTCCAAAAATGGCAGTAATTAACCCCATCATAAAGGCTCCATACAACCCAATAATTGGACTAATACCAGCAACAAAAGCAAATGCTACCGCCTCCGGTACAAGGGCAATGGCCACGGTTAAACCAGATAAGATATCATTTTTAGGATTCTTACTTCCTTTCTTGATGTCGTTGAAAGTATCGTTAATGGCTTTGAATACTGCGCTCATGTTTTAAATTCCAATTTGAAGGCGGCAAATGTAAGGTAGTTTTTTGTAGTACCCTGATAATTATGTCATTTTTAGTTCAAAACAGGATTTCGAGCGATTAATTTTTTGCTCAGCTTTCCAATCATTGTTTACAAATTTTCACGTTATGTAACGAGGATTACATTGTGTGTTATTTCATATTTAGTACATTCGTTAGTCAATTATAGATAAGCGATTAAATACGAATTATATGAGTGAAGAAATTGAAAAAGTGAAATGTCTGATCATTGGATCAGGACCTGCTGGATATACTGCTGCAATTTATGCTGCAAGAGCGAACATGAGCCCTGTTTTATATCAGGGAATGCAACCTGGAGGACAGTTAACTACCACTAACGAAGTGGAGAACTTTCCAGGATACCCGGAAGGAGTTACCGGACCAGAAATGATGGTGCAGTTGGAGAATCAAGCTAAGAGATTCAATGCCGATATCCGTACAGGATGGGTTTCTAAAGTTGATTTTAGCGGACCAGTACATAAAGTTTGGGTAGACGAAAAGAAAGAAATTCATGCAGATACAGTAATTATCTCTACAGGAGCATCTGCTAAATACTTAGGATTAGAATCAGAGCAACACTACTTAAAAATAGGTGGAGGAGTTTCTGCCTGTGCAGTATGTGATGGATTCTTCTACAGAAACCAGGAAACTGTAATTGTAGGAGCTGGAGATTCTGCTTGTGAGGAAGCACATTACTTATCAAATATCTGTACAAAAGTTACGATGTTGGTTAGAAGAGATGAGTTTAGAGCTTCTAAGATTATGGCAGAGAGAGTACAGAAAACTCCAAACATTGAAATTTTATTCAATACCGAAACCGAAGAAGTACTTGGAGATGGAAACGGAGTAACTGGTGTTAGAGTAAAAAATAACCAAACAGGAGAAACCAAAGAAATTCCTTGTACAGGGTTCTTTGTAGCTATTGGACATAAACCAAACACCGATATTTTTAAACCATACATTGATATGGACGAGACTGGTTATATCATTAACGTACCTGGATCTTCGAAAACCAATGTAGAAGGTGTATTCGTAAGTGGTGATGCTGCCGATAAAACTTACCGTCAGGCAATTACTGCTGCCGGAACAGGATGTATGGCTGCATTAGATGCTGAGAGATACTTAGCAGCTAAAGGTCACTAATTAGATATTAGAAATATATTATAGGGAAGTCCTGACAGTTATCGTCAGGACTTTTTTTATTCTTCAATCATAGCCACAACCCTTGCAGGTGCTGCCGAAGCTCCTTTTAACTTTAAAGGAAATACAGCTACTTTAAATCCATGAGAAGGCAATGCACCCAAATTGGTCAACTGTTCCATGTGTAAGTATTCTTTGTCTATACCCACCAAATGAGCTTGCCAAAATAATTCTGGGTTGTTGGTTTCTTTAGCTTTCTTTACCAGGTACCTTAATGGAAGGTCGAATCCCCACTGGTCAATCCCCATCACCTTTACTCCCTGGTCAATGATCCATTCGGTAGCTTCTCTGCTCATTCCAATTCCTTTGTCTACATAGTCATTTCCCTTCAGTTGATCTCTTCCGGTTTTGATTAAGACAATGTTTCCCTGTTCAATAGTAGCGCCGGATTTATTCAAATCTGCTTTTACATCTTCTAAAGTAATTTCTTCAAAATCGGCTTTGTGAGACATGTCTATTACAACACCGTTTCCATAAAGCCAATCCAATGGAACTTCGTCAATGGTTTTCGCTTTTTTTCCTTCCACTTCCGGTCCGTAATGCCATGGAGCATCAATATGAGTAGTGGCATGAACTCCCATGTTTTTAATCTTGTCGTCTGCCCATCCCTGAAAGTTTTTAGGGAATAAAGAAGAGGGGAGTTTCAAAAACCTTTTGATGATAAAAAGACTTTTTTTGTGAGGGTAATTTACCAGCTTAATACGCATAAACCAAGGGTCTTTCTTGTCGTATTGTACTGTTTTGGATAGGTCAATAATCTTCATTTTTTCGAGTTAAAGTTTGAGTGGTCCGAATGTAATTAAAAAAAAGTTGAAAATAATTTGCAACCTTTTTATGTCCCATTGTCATTACCATAAACAACGCTCAAAAACACAAGAGTTAAAGACAAGAAAAATGAAAAGGATTTTGTATTTATTAGGAGGATTTATGGTAACACTAACGGGATGTGTGCATAACTATACCATTTCTCCGGGGCCATTAACCGAAGAGTTAAGAACTGAGCCACCATTCCATTCTATTATACTAGAAGGAAGCATGGATGTATTTATTACCCAGGACACTACTTATAACATTAAAGTAGAAGCCGGAGAGAAAGTAATCGACTACATCAAAACAGACGTAGAGAATGGAGAGTTGGTAATTAGAGAAACAAGCAACAACATCTTTAACGATAAACCAATTAGAGTTTATGTAAGTGTAGACTCATTAGAACAAATCGAAATCAATGGTAGCGGGAACATTTCGGCATCTCAGGTTTACGGTCAATTAATGAAATTAGACATTAACGGATCGGGAGATATGGACATGGATGTTCAGGCTCATTCCATCGACCTGGAAATAAGAGGTTCTGGAAATGTAGAACTACTAGGAAATGTAGACTTGCTAGACATTGAAGTGGAAGGATCTGGAGATGTTTACTCTAGATATCTATACTCTAACGATTGCTTCATAGAAATAGATGGAAGCGGAGATGCTACCATCCATGCAACAGATAATCTAGATATAGAAATAGATGGTTCCGGAGATGTATATTATTACGGGAACCCAACAAATGTGAGTACTACCATTAACGGTAGTGGAGATGTGTATCAAATGAATTAAAAAGAATATTAGCCATGAAAAAAGTATTATTAATTATCGCAGTTTTAGCCTTGGGATTAGGCGCAAATGCACAAGATGAACGCGCCAGAGAAGATGTAGAAACCTTATTTAGTTCTGGTACTCCGGTAGGAGGTTTTGTAGGAGTATCTTACCGACCAATGGAGTTGAATGGTCAAGCGGGAGTTATGGCTGGTGGAGAAGCTGCCATAGTTCTTGGTCACCAATTGAACATTGGTTTTGCTGGATATGGGTTATTAACGGATATCAATAGCAACTACACTGATGTAAATGGAAACACTTACCTGTACGAATTAGGGTATGGAGGATTGAAATTAGAACCGGTTATTGCATCGCACAAAATGATTCACGTAACTGTACCTGTATTGCTTGGTGCCGGTGGGGCAACCATAGCAAGAAACAGAATGTGGGATTATTCTGATTCTTTCGACTGGGATACGGATGTATATGATTCGGATGTGTTTTTGGTGGCAGAACCTGGCGTTAATGTGGAAGTGAACTTGTTTAAAATACTGAGATTGGATGCAGGGGTAAGCTACCGTTTTGTAAATGATGTTACCTTAGTAAATGCAACCAATAACTCAATGAGTGGATTCTCAGGAAATGTTACTCTTAAGTTAGGTTGGTTTTAATCGGACTAAATTAAACAAAGTTGCCCACCGTAATTAAAGACATAAATGCCAATCTGGTAGAGCGCTGCAAAAGTGGTAGCGAAGAAGCATATCACCTGCTGTATCAGAAGTATGTTAGGCAAATGTTCAACGTTTCTGTTCGGATACTTCAAAGTACCGAAGAAGCGGAGGATATCTTGCAGGAGGCTTTCGTAACTGCTTTTGGCAGGATCGAAACCTTCCGTGGAGACTCAACATTTGGAGCCTGGTTAAAGAGAATTGTGATCAACAAATCGCTTAATCAGCTAAAGAAGAAGAAACTGGAATTATTTAGTATCGATGGACAAGAAGATCAAAACTGGAAAGAGGATGCCCCTGAGGAGAAGAATTATCCGATTCTTTCGGTTAATGAGATTCAGGATGCTGTTCAGCTATTGCCAGAGGGATATCGAGTAGTTCTAACCTTGTTTTTGTTCGAAGGGTATAGCCACAAGGAGATAGCGCAAGAGTTGGATATCACTGAATCTACTTCTAAATCTCAATATAATAGAGCAAAAAAGAAACTAAGAGAAATATTAATTAAAAGTAAAGGAGGTTCTTATGAAGAATAAAGAAAATCACGAAGAAAAAGATGACCTGGAAAGATTTGTGTTTTCCAATCGGGATGACTTTGATTCATTAGAGCCTTCTGATGCTCTTTGGGATAAAATTAAACCTGTGGTTCCGGTTCAGGAGACAAAACCTGCTAAGCGTTCCATCAAAATGGTTCCTTTGAGAATGGTTGTTGGAGTTGCGGCTGCATTTGCCATTTTATTTTCGGCAGGAATGATGTATATGTACAACAAT
This sequence comes from Parvicellaceae bacterium, assembly GCA_965230225.1. Taxonomy (GTDB): domain Bacteria; phylum Bacteroidota; class Bacteroidia; order Flavobacteriales_D; family Parvicellaceae; genus CALSMU01. The sequence goes on along the minus strand of CBDDKM010000010.1, from coordinate 561,465 downwards.
TCAGGCTTGAAATCTGTGGAACTAACAGTTAATGAACTACCTGAACCACAAGTGGAAGAAGTAGAGCTTTCGTTAAGACATGTTTCTCCGGAAATGGCCGAAATAGAAGACTACTACATCACACAGGTGGATAACAAGATGACCCGTTTACAAGAGTTAAACCTGGATCCTGAGATATTAAATGATATTGAATTTCTGGATGATGAGTTTAAAGCACTACAAGCTGAGATGGGGACATCTGTAGATAACGAAAAGATCATTGAAGCAATGATCGATAACTACCGCCTGAAGCTGGATATTTTAGAAGATATCCTGGAAAATTTAGAAACTGGAAACAGTGAGATAACTAATGAAATTGACGAAGATGAAGAGAATATTACTGTATACTATTAGTTGTTTGTTGGTTCTTACATCACATGCTAAGGACGATGGCGACGCTTTTCAAGAGGAAAAGAACATTCGAAAGTCTTTCTTAATTGCTCCCGATGGAGAGCTAGAAGTAATCAATAAATACGGAAACATCGTGGTAGAAACTTACGAAGGAGATAGCGTAAAGTTTGATATTTCTATAAAAGTAAGTTCTGATAAACTATCTAAGATTAATGAACTTATAGAAAACATCGATGTTAGGTTTAGCAATGGATCTGATTATGTGGCGGCGGAAACTAACTGGGGTGGTACAGCTGCAAGTGGCTTGAGGGTAGATTTATTGAACGCCTTTACAGGAAACAGGAAAGTTGAAGTGAATTATCACATTACCATTCCTGAGTCCATCGAGATAGACTTGGAAAATAAGTTTGGCGACATTACACTTCCTTCTTTGGAAGAACAGGTAAAGATTAACCTCGCTCATGGAAACCTAAGGGCTAGAGCTCTTAAAGAAGTTAAGCAACTTAAATTGGAGTATGGAAAAGCTAAAATTAAAGAGGTAGAAGAAGGAGATTTCATAGTTCGATCGGCTGATGTAACGCTAGATGAAGCTGAGAATATTCGAATTGAGAGTATTTCCAGCGAGTGGGATATTGAAGAAGTGGAGAAGGTAACCATCAATAGTAAACACGATAAAATCTCAATTGAGGAGGTTAAAACTCTTAAGATAATTGGATTGTTTACCGACTTTAAAATTGAGGAACTGAAGAAAGAAGTAACAGGAACCGTAAACTATGGAGAAATTTCTGTAGATGAGGTGGCAACGAGTTTTATTGGGATTGATCTGGAAGGATCGTCTACCGAAATTGATTTAGAGTTTTCTCCAGAAATTGCTTATAGATACGAAGTTGAATTAGAAAAGGGGAAAAGATTCTCAATTCCGAGTCAGGGAAATACGACTGATTTAGTAGATGATAGCGGAGATGTACATCATTATGAAGGGGTGTTTGCCACAATGCCTATCGGTGGTAAGCCAGCAAATGTTAAAGTTACCGTGAAAAGTAGCTATGTTAATTTTGGGTTGGCAGATTAATTTTTCGAAATCATCTTAACTGCCTTCGGAATAACATTCACCTTAATAGGGGTGTAGCCAATAAACTCACCATCCATATCTATAGGGCATTCTACTCCTTTGGATGAGACTGATAACTCACTAACGCTAGTATAAGTTACCTCAGGATGATGAACTTTTTCCCCTCGTTTCAATTTGGAGAGGTTTTTTACATAATCTCCCAGGCTTACATCAGCCATTATCGTTAATTGAATTAGACCATCATTTAGCAGAGCATCTGGAGCAACACACATTCCGCTCCCAAAATATTTACCATTGGCCATGCATAAGCTCAATATCTCTCCCTCCCAGTTAAATTCCGGACTATTTAATTCAATGGGTTGTTTTTTGTACTTCATAAAAGAAGAAACAATGGCTTTTACATAGGTGAGGTTAGAGCCTAGTATTTTTGAACTTTTTCCCACATTTTCAGCCACAAATCCTCCAATCCCGATATCTGATATATTGATATAATAGCGGTTTTCAGTTTGTCCTGTTTTACCAACGTATTCCATGTTACAAACATCTACTTCCAGAATTGATTCTTGCTGTATCAACGATTTTAGCTTCAGAAGACTGGATGATACATTTAGCGACTTGGCAAAATCATTCCCGGTTCCCATAGGAAGCACTCCAATAATAACCTGTTGTTTCAGATCATCACTAACTTGCATGTATCCATTTATCCCTTCATTGATACTGCCATCTCCACCAGCGATGATAACATGTTTGGCACCTTGTTCTATGGCTTTAATCACTTGGTTTTTTGCACCAGATTCTGCATCAGTAGTTAGAAAACTCACTTCAAAACCCTCTCGAAAGATTCTCTCGATGGAGTTCTTTAAAGAGCTAGGCCTTTTTAATTTTCCGTGTATTACAAAGGTGATTTTCATGCTAACTTGAGGTGGTGTAAGTTACGATAATTCTCCAATTGAGAATTGATTTCAGATTCGGTAAGGTTTCTTTCTTTTTGTAAAATTTCTGCTACTGTATATATAATAGCAGATTGATCTTCAAGACTGCTGATAACATACCCAACGGAAAGCCTACGATCAAGAATATCGTCCAGATAGTAACACTGGTGTTCTCTGATTAAATAGGTGATTTCAGCTTTTATTAAAGGAGTTGAGGTGGATATCCAATTGCCTTCTTCTGGTTCTTCATTGATTAAATTGAAAAGCTTTGGAGCACGTTTTCCGTATCGGTCAATTAGATGTCTTGAGATGACCTTATTTTTACTGGTCAACTCGGTGTCAATTACGTTTACTGGAGGTTGTTGATTGGCTTTGGGAGGAAGTTCGTTGAGCATAGCTTTTGCCATGGTTCGATAGGTGGTTAATTTTCCTCCAGCTATGTTTAATACGTTTCTTTTGCTCCACCATACTTTAAAATCTCGGGCTTTATCTTTGCTTTCTTGCCCCTCCTTGAATAAGGGACGCAAGCCGGCAAATTGATATAGGATATCCTTTTCTGTAATGTTAGAATCCGGTAAGAACTGGTTAATGGCATGGAGCATATAGTCCAGATCATTTTGATCTGAGTGTACCTCATCCGGATTTCCATTAAAATCGGTATCGGTTACCCCAATAATAACAGCATCGTTTTCCCACGGAAGAGCATAAAATTTTCTGCCATCATCTGCGTAAGAAGAGAAGGCCAGGGCATTTTTTATCTTAATTCTAGATCCGGAAAAAACCAGATGAACTCCCTTGCTTGGAGCCATTTTTGGTGGCTTTTCCGGTGAGAATTTATTCAACACTATATCTGTCCACGGACCAGAACAGTTTAGTATATAGTTGGTTTTTAAGGTAAACTCTATTTGTTCAATGTGGTCCTTGCAAAGCAAGTGGTATTGCTCATTGATTCTTTCTCCAGAAACTAACTCTAGATAGTTCATGGCAGTTGCATTTTCACTGCTAACTGCTTCCGATATAATCTCTGAGGTCAATCTGGAGTCATTGGTGATGCCATCGAAATAAGAAAAACTCCCTTTGAGTCCTTTTCGATCAATAGCGTCGTATTTCTTTAATGTTTGTTTTTTGCTCAAGAACTGGTAGCCGGGTAAGGTCCTGTGTTTTCCCATTAATTGGTACAGCATCATCCCAATTCTAAACTTAAATCCAGATTCGTATAGCGGGTAAACAAATTCAATCGGTTTCACCAAATGAGGGTATTCCTCCAATAAATAGTTTCTTTCTCGTAAGCTGTCTTTAACCAGACCGAAATGAAAATATTGGAGGTACCTTAAGCCACCATGTATTAATTTTGCCGACTTGGAGCTGGTGCCACTGGCAAAATCTCCTTTTTCGATTAGGAGAACCTTGTAGCCTCTTTTTTGAGCTTCCTGTAACACTCCAGCACCTGTAATTCCTCCTCCAATAATAATTAGATCAAAGGTTTCCTTTAGAAGTTTTTCTATGTTGGTTGCTCTAACCATATTATTCATCAAACAGTTTCCCAGGGTTAAGAATATTGTTAGGATCCAGTTGCTTTTTTACATTCTTAAGTAGCGATTGAGCGTTTTTAGAGAGCTTTTGCTGGTACCATTGCTGATGATCTTTACCTACACCATGATGATGACTAATGGCACCTCCAGCATTGGTTAGGGCAATAGATACCGTCTCTTTATACTTTTTCCATTGGGCTAATTCATTTCCTTTTTCTTGCGGAATTAGCATGGTAAAGTAAAGAGATGCACCTGTTTCGTATGCATGCGAAACATGGCAAAACAGTTGTCCTTTTTTGGTGAAAAAATCTGAATCCTTTTCCAGTGATGACTTAACAGAAGTGTATAAGGATTGAAGATTGCTCCAGTAAGTAACAGTTTCAAAAGTGTCTATTAGAATACGGTGTTCAACCATAGTATCTCTAAGGTAGGGGAGAGCAAACCTATTTTCTTCCCAGGTGGATGAGACATTGGCTGGTAATATTTTAGCTCCGTTGATTTTGCAAATGGCTTTGGCAGCATCCGGTTGAATTTTGTCAGCAACATTTCGAATAGCAAATCGCATCATCAAAATACATGGTTGTGTGTACCCCTGATTCTTCAATCTCTTCTTTACGAAGTTCTGAATAACCTTCTTTATCCCGGTAGGATTAGAATGACTCATCAGAGAAAGCATCTTTGTTTCAGTAGCATCGGAGAGCCTTGTAATAGATGGGTGAATACCTTCCTGAACCATTTGTCTGATAGCGTTAGCTCCAGATTCAAAGTCTTTAAATAATGCAACCGACCAGGAGTATTGTTGGGGTAATCTGGAAATTTGAACCTTTACTTCGGTGATTACACCTAAGGTTCCCTCAGAGCCTACAAACAAGTGGTGAAAATCAATACCTGAAGCATGTTTAGGAAAGTCCACATGTTCTATGTTTCCTGAAGGACACTTTACATTTACCCCAAGTACCATATCTTCAATTTTACCGTATAACCCTGACTCTTGCCCAGCGGAGCGAGTAGCTACCCAGCCTCCAAGGGTAGAGTATTCAAAAGATTGTGGGAAATGCCCCAGTGTAAACCCTTTTTCGTTCAGGATTTTTTCTAATTCAGGCCCATAAATTCCGGCTTGAAAAGTAGCTGTTTCTGAGATTTCATCCATCTCCAACAAGCTGTTCATTCTTGTCATGTTTAATACCAAAGTCAATCGATCATCAACTTCTGTGGCTCCGGTTACGTTGCTCCCTCCACTATAAGTTACAATGCTAATTTGGTTGTTGTTGGCCACTTCTAGTATGTGGTCGATGTCTTTGTTAGATTCGGGGAACAGAATGAAATCAGGATAGTGAAGAATTTGATTGGAGAAGACTTTAATAACATCGTGGTAGCTTCTAGCGATGGCATATCTTAACCTATCAATTTTAGAATTACTAAACTGGTTATTATTTAACTGATGAAATAAATCGTTGAAATTGGATTCCTGAAATTTACTTTCAGGTAAATCAAATTCGTGTGGAATTTTAAAGTCATCAGCTAATTTGACTGACCATTCACTTTCCAGAAAATTAATCAGTTTTGGGTATTGACTTAGATGTTGAGATTGGTTGGGGTCGCCCCATTTCCACCAGTTATTATTGTCCATTCTTTTTTCTGTTTGCAATTTGTTCATCAAGTGGAGTTATGGTATTACCTTCCTTTTCAGGAATTAAAGACATCGCGTATTCGCTTATGGCTGTTATGGTTAAACTAGGGTTTACTCCTAAATTTCCTGGAATAATAGATCCATCCAGAATATACATTCCAGGGTAGTTATGTACTTCAAAACGATCATTAATCACTCCTTTACTAGCATCTTCTCCCATCGGTATTCCTCCCAGAATATGAGCAGTAGAAGACATGTTAAACATTACTTCTGTAAGAGCATTTTGAGGAATTCCATCTACTTTTTTGGCGTACCTGTTCATTACTTCCTGCCCAACTCCTATGTAAGCAGGTACGCGGTTTTCTTTTCGATTAAAAATGCTTATTCGGCTGTATGGGAATCGCTTGTAAACCATTTTCATGGAATTGTCCAATGATTGCATTACAAGGAAAATGACCGATTTTTCGGCAAATTTTCTTCCAAAAATCTGCTTAAAGAAGTGCTTAGGTTTCACAAAGATGTTTCCAAACCACATCAATGGTCTAACCAGTGGATGCCCTTTTTCGGTAGCTAATGTGGCAAACATTTTCATCGAATTCGAGCCATTGGGATACTTTACAATTTCGATGTGCGTGTCATCATCCGGATTAAATACAGAGGTGATGGCAACTCCATGGTTAAGCTTTTCATTTTTGGCAGTTACCCCACAAAGCGTTTCGGAGTTGGTTCTTAAATTATCTCCCAGTTGGTCCGATAAATTAGGCAAAGATTGATACTTGAATTTTTGTTTCAATAGTAAGTCTAAAGTTCCTAATACCCCTCCAGAAATTACGAGGTTTCTTGATCGAAATACTCTTCTTTTTTTATTGAAAAAACCAGTACTTGATTCCGTGTGTATCTCATACTCTTTATTGGCATAATTAATTCGGTTTACTTTTGTTTCGGCAAGAATTTTAGCTCCAAACTTTTTAGCAAAGTAGAGGTAGTTAAAGTCCAGAGAGTTTTTAGCTTTTTCTTTGCACCCTACCATGCACCCGGCACACTCTGTACATCCTTTTCGAAGAGGGCCTAAACCTTCAAAGTATGGATCTTTTTCTTTTTCGGTATCGCCGAAATATACCCCTACACTTACCCCTTCAAAGGAATCTTCACGGCCCATTTCAACAGCAACTTCGCGCAAGAGTTCATCTTCTCGCTTAAAAACGTCACGTTTAACAGTTCCTAACATGAATTTTGCTTTATCAAAGAATGGGGTAAGGGTAGCTTTCCAATCTCTCGTTTTCATCCACGAAGGATTATTGAAGAACTCATCCGGTGGAAACATGTGTGTGTTTGCATATACTAAACTTCCACCGCCAACACCAACACCACTTAAGATAAATACTTCTTTGAAAAATGTTAGTCGCTGGAAACCGAACCAGCGAAGCATGGGAGACCAAAAGAATTTTCTGAGCTTCCAGTTGTTTTTAGGGAAATCTTTAGGACGATATTCTTTTCCCATTTCCAGTATGAGAACAGAATACCCCTTTTCAGCCAGACGCATAGCAGAAACAGATCCGCCAAACCCTGACCCAATTATAATGTAATCGTAAATTTTATCGTTCATTTATTTTAGCAATACGCTAAAGAAACAAACGTGTGTAATAGTGTAGTGAAACAAATGTACTCTCAAAATGTTAATCCTCCAAATGACCTGGTAACAATCTGAATAACAGTGTTTTTATTATCTGTCTTTTATGAACTGGATGTTTTTAACCGTTCCTTCCGAGGCTATCGTAAATCCGGCAACCCCTTTGTCATCTCTAAAGAAATTAATTCTGGATCGGTTGTTTAAACCAAATTCATCTTTTCTGGATGGTGATATTAGAAACTGATTGTTAGGGTAGGTGATAAAAAACTTATCGTTACTCCATGTAATTTGATACTTCACATCCAATTCTTCAGAGTAATAGCTGCCTATATAAGAAACATAATCCTCCGGAAGATTTGCATCTGGTTCTATTCTTTCAAAGTAAAATTTACCACCTCCAAAATCAACCACTAATTCGGTTTCTTCGGTTTTATTAAAATCATAAGTAACACTCGAATTACTTTTTCTATTAAAGGCAAGCTTATTCTCGGTAGGGATTAACAGGATTTTATAAGTAGACAGTGATGTTTTAGCAAATAGGGAGTCATTTGAAAGTGTTACTTCAATCTTTAAGTCACTATTTATTTCCTGGTACCATCCCGTTAATGGTTTAAGTTCTTTCTTCTTGTATTTTGCAGCAGGTTTTCTTTTAATTTCTTCTTTTGGTAGAAACTGATTAACAATGGTATAGGCTAATCCTGTTGCGTTAAATTCGTTAGTGTTTGATAGTACTATAACGGATAAACTTTTCTCTGGAATGGTTATCATAAATGATTTGAATCCATACCCGTTTCCACTGTGATGGATCGATTTGAATCCTTTGTAGTCTTTTATGAAAATACCTCTTCCATAATAGTTGTTAGAACCATCATTCAACGGTTCTTGCTGAGTAAGGAAATCGGAAATAGCTTTCAGCTCCTCGTTATTTGAATAAAATATGGTTGACCATTTAGAAAGGTCTTCCACTGAGCTCCATAAACTACCCGCACCATAACTTTCTGATATTTTTGGACAACCAATATACCCTTCACCAACTTTTCTGTAGCCAGTAGCAGATTCCGGAACTACAATTCCCTGCATTTCATGGTACTTTGTGTTGAATAGTCGAATCAAATCGAATATATTTTCTTTGGCAAATGAGTTTAATGATTGTTGGGTAATTCGCTCTAAAATGATGGTTAATAAGGTGTAGTTAGAGTTGGAATAAAGAAACTTTTCTCCCGGAACATTATTGAGTTCTTTTTGTTTAGATAAAAGAGCAAGTATGTCCTGATTGTTGTAATATTCTTTGTTGTAGTTGAAGCCACTCAACTGCATCAGCGTGTGGTAATTTCTAATACCACTTGTGTGATTCAATAAATGCTTAATCCTAATAGTATCTTTATAAGAAGGTAATTCAGGTACATACTTTCTGATATCATCCTCTAAAGAAAGTCTACCCTGATTAATGAGAATGCCAATGGAAGCAGCTGTAAATTGCTTGGCAATAGATGCTATGTCGAAGGCGGTTTCTTCAGTGTTTTTTAGATTATGTGCCATGTTAGAAGCACCACAACCTCTGGTATATAGTTGTTTGCCATTTAGAACAACACCAACGCTAAACCCAGGTCCTCTTCCGTTACACCAAGAGTTGGAAATAGAATCTAGTTTTGCCTGGTAATTAACTTGTCCATATAAAGCAGAAGCTAGTAAGGTAAGGGTCAATGCAACAATCAACTTCATCGAAAATCAATTAGAATTCCGCCAAAGATAGTCTGATTTTTGAAATACTCTTTAGTTTAATATGCGACACTTATTATAGCCTTGTGTCATGATATTTTGTTATACTACTTCCAATGCTTGTTTGAGGTCCCAAATAATGTCATTGTAATTTTCTACCCCAATGGATAAACGAACCAGTTTTTCAGTAACGCTTAGTGCATTTTTTTCATCTTCCGGAACGTCTGCATGTGTCATGGTGTAAGGGTGCTCTGCAAGGCTTTCTGTACTACCTAAACTAACAGCTAGTTTAATCAACTTTAGCTCATTCAGAAAGGCAAAAGCTTCTTTTTCGCCACCAACAATATCGAAAGAAATCATAGCGCCGTTAGAACTATACTGTCTTTTGTATATTTCAGTTTTTCTATGGTTGTATTCTTCTTCTACGAAACCTAGGTAATATACCTTCTCTACTTTTGGATGCTCCTTTAAGAAATTCGCAACATACTTGGCATTTTCAGCTTGTTGCTCCATACGTACCTTTAATGTTTCCAAACTTCTCATTAGTAACCATCCGGTCCATGGTCCGGCCATGTTTCCAAAGAAAGTTCGGAGCCCTTTTAATCTTCCAATTAATTCTGCCGATCCACAGCAAGCTCCAGCAATTACATCGCTGTGCCCTCCAATGTATTTAGTGGCAGAATATAGTACTAAATCAGCTCCATGTTCTAGAGGGTGAGACCATATGGGGCCCATGTAGGTATTGTCTACAGATAGAATAACCTTTCTCTCTTCAGTAGAAAATTCATCTGCTATTTCGCTACACATTTTAATATCAATCAAAGCATTGGTAGGGTTGGCAGGAGTTTCAATATGGATCATCCCCAGATTGTCACCATGCCCGGAATCCTTTATTAATTGTATGATTTCCTCTTTTTCCATTCCGGCAATAAACCCAATAGAATGAATTCCAAATCGCTTTAATATGTGGTTTACAAAATGATCAGTTCCTCCATAAACAGGTCTACTGTATAGTAATACATCTCCTGGAGATAGAAACTCTAACATGGCAGTGGAAATGGCGCTCATCCCACTTTCGAAAACTGCACAAGCCTCTGCATTGTCCCAAAGTGCCAATCTATTTTCCAAAATTTCAAGGTCAGGGTTATTTAACCTACTGTAGATTAAACCTAATTCTTCATCTTTTTTTTGTTCTCTTAGCCCGTAAGCAACTTCAAAAAAAGCTTTTCCCTCCTCAGCTTTGTTAAATACAAATGTTGATGTTTGGAATATTGGACATTTAATGGCTCCTTCAGATAGTTCTGGTTTATAACCATAGCTCATCATTAGGCTTTCAGGTCGCATTTTTTCGTAGCTCATGATTTTTCGTTTTAGTGAATAGTAAAGTTCTTGAATTATTTGTAGTTCTAGAAGTTTTTGGTTGTTAAATGTGTGGTTTGTAGAAAATATTACTTTAGTTATGTTTATTATAGGTTAATTGTTCTTTTTAATGCTGTATATTGCACTCAAATCAGAAAAAAAATCTACCAATGATTGCTTTAGACGAAAAAGACCACATGATATTAAAGCTTCTTCAGGAAAATGGAAAGCTGAATACCAAAGAGTTAGCAGCTAGTATTGGGCTAACTGTTACGCCAACTTACGAGAGAGTAAAGCGATTGGAAAAAACAGGGGTTATAAAAAACTATAAAGCTGTTGTAGATAGAAAAGCAACAGGAAAAGATCTTCAGGTTTTTTGTAGTGTAACACTGAAGTTGCATGCAAAAAAATTGTTAACTGGTTTTGAACAGGCAGTGGTAAAATTGGATGAAGTAGTAACTTGTTTTCACGTTGCTGGTAATTTCGATTACCTACTTCAAATAGCCGTGTCAGACATGGAGGATTATCAAAATTTTATTAAAAACAAGCTAGCTTCCATCGATAATATAGCCAACGTACAAAGTACCTTTATTATGACTACCATTAAAGATAAAATGTAGGTAGGTTGAAGAAATAACAAATCCTTAACGGCAATAATTTGATGGTAACCTTTTTGTTTGTTAGCTTTAAGGAAATGCTCAACGCAGTGTAGATGAAGAAAAGGGGAAGTAATAAATACTTGAATAGAGAAATTAGTTGGCTGGCGTTTAACTCACGCGTGTTACAGGAAGCTGAAGATCCAAAAGTTCCTATTATTGAAAGATTAAGGTTCCTTGGTATATTTTCGAATAACAGGGATGAGTTTTTTAGGGTCCGGGTAGCAACCATGAAGAGAATGGAAATGCTTCCCGAAAAGCATAAAGCCAATCTTGCTTTTGACCCAACTAAAGTCTTGACTCAAATTCTAAAGGTGGTTAGCGGGCAAGAACGAAGATTCAATAGAATTTACAAGGAAATTATTCAGTTACTTCGCGAAAAGGATATTTACTTTCTGAACGAGAAACAGTTGGATGACCGACAAAAAGAGTTTGTTCGAGAGTATTTTATAGAAAAAGTTAGACCGGATTTGGTTCCAATAATGTTGGAGAAAAAATCTAATTTCCCTGGATTAAAAGACAGGGTGATCTACATGGCAGTAAAAATGTGGATGGAAAGCAGACCGGAGAAGCCAAAGTATTCACTGATTGAGTTCCCTTCTACCTTATCCAGGTTTGTGGTTTTGCCTCAGAGAGAAAATAAGAAATACATCATGTTGCTAGATGATGTTATTCGATTTAATCTGAGAGACATATATTCCATATTTGATGCAGATAAATTGGTAGCTCATACGATAAAAGTAACGCTGGATTCTGAGTTGGATGTGGATAGTGATATTTCGGTAAGCTGGATAGATAAAATTGCGAGTAGCGTAAAGAACAGAAAAAAAGGGTCTCCTGTGCGATTTGTTTATGACAAGAAAATGCCGGAAGATCTGTATAACTTTATACAGAAAGCATTAAAACTAAAAGATAGTGATAATGTAATTGCAGGTAGTAGGTACCAAAACATGAGGGACTTCATTAAGTTTCCGGATATAGGAGCGAAGTATCTTCGCTATAAAAAACTTCCTCCATTAGAGCATCCAAGGCTAAGTAATCATATTAGTATGTTTGATGCGATTAAAGAAGAGGATGTAATGCTCAACTATCCTTATCAGTCTTTTAATTATATTATTGATTTATTGCGAGAGGCTGCCATTGATCCACACGTAAAATCCATTAAAATTAACCTTTATAGAGTGGCTTCGAAATCTAAGGTGATTAATGCATTGATCAATGCGGCTAAAAATGGAAAGAGAGTAACGGTTGTGGTGGAGCTACAAGCAAGATTTGATGAGGCTAATAACATATTATGGGCAAATTATCTTCAAGACGAAGGTGTTAAGGTGATCTTCGGTGTACCTGGATTAAAAGTGCATTCTAAACTGATACTCATTAAGAGAAACGAAAATGGGGAAGGTTGTTATTACGCTCATATTGGTACCGGAAATTTTCACGAAGGAACTGCTGAAATTTATGGAGATACGTCTTTGTTAACAGCCGATTCAAGAATCACGAAAGAAGTAAGAAAGGTGTTTGATTTCTTCAAGAATAATTTTGAAAGAACCAGATTTAGTCAGTTGGCGGTTTCTCCATTTAACACCAGAAGAAAGGTTGTATCCTTAATCAATGGTGAAATTAAAAATGCCAGAGCTGGTAGAAAAGCTTTTATTATTATCAAGTTAAATAACCTGGTAGATGATACCATCATCAATAAACTTTATGAAGCTAGTAAAGCAGGCGTTGAGATTAAGTTGATCATTAGAGGGATATGTGCTTTGGTAGCTGGAGTGCCTGGAATGAGTGAGAATATTAAGGTAATAAGTATTGTAGATCGCTTTTTGGAGCATTCGAGAATAATGTGGTTTCACGCAAATGGAGAAGAAAAGTTCTTTATTTCTTCGGCAGATTGGATGAAAAGGAATCTTGATAAAAGGGTAGAAGTAACTACTCCGATATTTAATGAAAACCTTAAAAAGATTTTAGCGAATATGCTCGAAACACAGCTTAGGGATAACGTTAAAGCAAGAATTATTGATTCAAACCTTAAGAACGAATACGTACAGAAAGAATCAGGAAAGAAAATTCAAAGTCAATTGGAGCTTTATAAGTATTTTAAAAAGCTTTATACAGGTAAAGAAGAAGTCTAGTTAGCAATAGCCTTAATCTTATCCATAATGGAATAAGCTAATTCATTCGCTTTATCCTCTGATTCACTCTCTGAGTAAATTCTAATGATTGGCTCTGTGTTACTTTTTCTAAGGTGTACCCACTCCTTTTCAAAGTAAATCTTTACTCCGTCGGTGGTGTCCGTTTCACAATCGCTGTATTGACCATGAATGTTTTCCAATATTCCATCCACATCCATCCCTGGCTCTAGTTGAATCTTGTTTTTAGAGATCACATAGTTAGGATAACCAGCTTTTAACTGAGATACTTTAGTACCACTTTCAGCAAGGTGTGTTAAGAATAATCCAATTCCCACTAATGCATCCCTACCATAGTGAGATTCCGGGTAAATGATACCACCATTACCTTCACCACCAATGATGGCATTGGTTTCTTTCATTTTGTTCACCACATTAACTTCTCCAACTGCTGAAGCATGGTAAGTTGCTCCGTGCCCTTCGGTAACATCTCTTAGAGCTCTTGTAGAGGACAGGTTGGAAACCGTATTCCCTTTAGTGTTTTCCAATACAAAATCGGCTACTGCCACCAATGTATATTCTTCGCCAAACATATCTCCATTCTCGTCTACAAATGCTAAACGATCAACGTCCGGATCTACAACAATTCCTAAATCAGCTCCTGTTTCTTTAATCTTTTCTGCAATTGCAGTTAAGTTTTCCGGAAGTGGTTCAGGGTTGTGAGGAAATTCTCCAGTTGGTTCTCCATATAGAGATATTACTTCTTTCACACCTAATGCTCTTAACAAGGCAGGAACAAAAATTCCACCGGTACTATTTACAGAATCGCATACCACTTTAAAGCTAGACATGGCAATTAACTGCGGGTTAACCAGTTTTAGGTCCATTACAGCATTGATGTGCTTTTCAAGATATGAATCGTCAAAGGTTACTTTTCCAATTTCATCAACGTCTGCAAAGTTAAAATCATCGTTGTCTGCAATTTCCAGCACTTCTGCACCATCTGCCGCAGAAATAAACTCACCCTTCTCATTCAATAATTTAAGGGCATTCCATTGTTTTGGATTATGGCTGGCAGTTAGAATGATACCTCCATTTGCCTTTTCCATCGGAACCGCAATTTCTACTGTAGGGGTGGTAGATAGCCCTAAATCAACAACATCAATTCCAAGTCCTTGCAGTGTTCCGATGCAAATGTTTCTCACCATTTCTCCAGAAATTCTGGCATCTCTACCCACTACAATCTTGATTTTCTCTGAAGAGGCATTCTTCTTAATCCAGCTACCATAAGCAGCAGTAAATTTTACAATGTCTAGTGGAGTTAGTCCATCTCCCGGAACTCCTCCAATTGTACCTCTAATACCTGAAATTGATTTGATCAGTGTCATAACGATTAATTTATGGAGTAAAGTAACTAATTAAATTAGTTCGAAATGGTAGTTCGATTGGGGATAATATCAACAATTAATAAGGGATAACACCGGAGGTGGGTTAATTTATTCGTTTGCCGTTCATCTAAAATATTTGTGGGAGAGGTGGGGTTAATGTGTTGATATTGTTGAGGTTGATATATCTTTCTTCCTTTAATGTATTATTACACTTGTTCATTTCATTAATTATTACATTCGTACGTTAAAATTTATAAAGCGATGATCAAAAAAATATTAGTTGCGGGGTTGGCTTTAGCTTCTTTCTCAGCAAATGCTCAGGAAGTAAAAGTTGATTTCGAAGAATACGATTTAAAAAATGGTCTTCACGTTATTTTACATGAAGATCACAGTACACCAATCGTTGCCGTTTCTGTAATGTACCATGTTGGTGCAAAAAATGAAAATCCTGAAAGAACTGGATTTGCTCACTTTTTTGAGCACTTATTGTTCGAAGGGTCTGAGAACATTAAAAGAGGAGAGTTCTTCAAGTACATAGAAAATGCAGGTGGACAAAACAATGCGAACACCACCAACGATAGAACATTTTACTATGAGGTGCTTCCTTCAAACCAATTGGAATTAGGACTTTGGTTAGAGTCAGAAAGACTTCTACATGCAAACATTGATCAGGAAGGAGTAGATACTCAAAACGAAGTAGTAAAGGAAGAAAAAAGACTAAGAGTTGATAATCAACCTTACGGTAGTATTCTTGCAGAGATCAATAAGAGAGCTTATAAAGTTCACCCATACAGATGGACCACCATTGGAGAAATGGAGCATTTGGATGCTGCTACTTTAGAGGAGTTCATAGCTTTTTATCATAAATACTATGTTCCGGAAAATGCAATTCTTTCGATTGCAGGAGATATTGATGTTAAGCAAACAAAAGAGTTAATTGAAGCATACTTTGGCCCTATTCCAAGAGGGAAAGAAAAAATTGAACCTGTTTCAGTGGTGGAACCTCCACTTAATGGTGAGGTTAGAGATACTGTATTTGATAATGTGCAATTACCGGGGGTAATTATGGCTTACAGAATTCCTGAACAGGGAACGGAGGATTTTTATGCTATTGAAATGCTTTCAAAAGTATTATCCGATGGAGAGAGTTCAAGATTGAACAGAAAATGTGTAGAGGAAACTCAATCTGCAATGTACGTTGGAGCTTTCCCTTTCCCTTCTGAAGATCCAGGGTTATCGTTTGTTTTTGGAATTGCTAATGCAGAGACTTCTGCCGACAAGTTGGAAGGCGAAATTAACGGAGAGTTCGAAAGAGTTAAAGACGAATTGATTACCGATAAGGAATTGGAGAAAATTAAAAACATGGTAGAGAATGACTTTGTTTACAATTTTAACTCCATGATTGGAATTGCTGAAAACCTGGCTAATTACAAGATGTATTTAGGAGATGCAAATCTTATTAATACTGAGCTTGAGCGTTACATGAAAGTAACCAAAGAAGATATTCAGCGAGTAGCCAAAAAGTATTTTGTAAAAGAGAATAGGGTAGTGCTTTACTATCTGCCAAAAGAAGAGAAATAAATTAGAAAAAGAATTATCATGAAACAGATTATATCAACTTTAGTTTTGGCGGCTAGTGTAACATTAGCTGGAGCTCAGGTTAAGATCGATAGATCTACGGCACCTGCTCCTGGTAAAGCGCCAAATATTAATATTGGAACTCCCGCCAAGTTCACTTTGGATAATGGGTTAAAGGTATTTGTGGTGGAGAATCACAAATTGCCAAAAGTTTCTTTTCAGTTAACTGTAAACATGGACCCTGTATTGGAAAAAGGGCATGTTGGTCTTTCCGATATGATGGGAGATATGTTGAGTGCAGGAACTACGACTAAAACAAAGGCACAAATCGATGAGGAAATTGACTTTATCGGTGCTAGTATATCAACCTATTCAACTGGTTTTTATGCTTCGTCACTAACCAAACATTCGGATAAAGTACTAAATATTGCGAGCGATATCTTGTTAAACCCAGCATTTCCAGAAGAAGAGTTAGAGAAAAAGAAGAAAAGATCACTTTCGAACCTAAAGTCTCTTTCAACCAATGCAGATGCAATTGCTGCCAGAGTAGGAGGAGTACTTAAGTATGGGAAAGATCACCCATATGGGGAGGTTCAAATGAAAAGTGATGTGGAGAACATTACAATTGATGCTTGTAAAAAATATTACAAAACTTACTTCAGACCTAATATCTCTTACTTAGTAATTGTTGGAGACATTACTGTTGACAATGCAAAGAAACTAACTGAGAAATACTTTGGGTCATGGGAAAAAGCAGAAGTACCATCGCATAAATATGAAATGCCGGAGTCTCCAAAGGGAGTGAGAGTGGCTTTTGTAAACAAGCCTGGAGCAGTTCAATCGGTAGTTCAGGTAATCTATCCGTTAGATTATAAAATTGGAGCACCTGATGCGGCCAAGGTAAGTGTGATGTCTAACATATTTGGTGGAGCATTTTCAAGTTACTTAAATGCTAACTTACGTGAAGACAAAGGGTATACTTATGGTGCAAGAGGAGGAGTTTCTCCAGATAGAATGGTTGGTTCTTTTAGAGCGAATGCAAGTGTAAGAAACGAAGTAACTGATAGTGCAGTTACTCAGTTTATATACGAGATGAATCACATTAGAGATGAAAAAGTATCTCAAGAGGATTTGGACCGTATTAAGAATAATATGAATGGAGGGTTTGCATTATCATTAGAAAACCCAAAAACCATTGCTCGTTTTGCTTTAAATATCGAGAGATATCAATTACCTGAAGATTATTACCAAAATTATCTAAGCAGATTGCAGGCAGTAAACGTAACGGATGTTCAATTGGCTGCTAACAAATATGTTGATCCTGCAAATTGTATCATACTAGTAGTTGGAGATAAAGATTTGGCAGATAAGCTAACCAAATTTGATTCTGATGGGGAGATAGAATTCTACGATATGAATGGTGAGGTAAAAGTGCAGAAGGAAGCGAAACCACTACCGGAAGGACTAACCGCAGAACAGGTAATTAATGATCATGTATTTGCAATTACTGGTATGTCTAACATGAAGAAGATCAAAAAGAAGATTTCCAAAATTAAGGACATTACCACTGTAATGACAATGGATATGGAGGCTCAAGGGCAAACCATGTCTCTGGAGGCGGTAAATATGGAGAAAGCTCCAAACATGTCTAAAACTGAGATCAAAATGGGGGCAATGGTACTTCATAAGGAGGTGTTCAACGGTGCTGCCGGAGGATCTGAATCTATGGGAGCTGGAAAAACTACTTATGATGCAGAAACTGTAGCTTCTAAGGCAGTTGAGGAAACAATGTTCAAAGAGCTTAAGTATGCTGAATTAGGATATAAATTAGAACTACAGGCCATCGAAGAGGTAGGAGAAAGAGAAGCATATAAGATTGCAATAACTGATCCTTCAGGAAATGTGGAATACCAATTCTTTGACCTTGAGACTAAGTTGAAGATTTATGCCATGTCTACAGAAGAAGGGCCTGATGGGGCGGAAATGACAATTACTAGTGAAATTGGAGACTATAAAGAGGTGAATGGAATTAAGTTTGCCCACAAGAGGTTGACTTCTCAGGGGCCTCAGCAAATGGAGTTCACCGTAAAAGAGATTAAAGTTAATTCTAAGCTAAAAGCAGACGAATTCAAATGGGAATAAAATTCCGCTTTGGTTGTTATAAAAAAGGCTCAATTTAATTGAGCCTTTTTTTATGAAAATAGGTGTGTACCTTGAGACGCTCCCAAAAAGAATGCTGCAAGACCAATTACAATACTGATCCAGGCAATTGGTTTTTTAGTTTTAAATGCCGGAAATAGTCCAAGCAAGAACCCTAGTCCTCCTAGTGCCATGGCAATGACTCCAAAATTAACCATTTGCTCGTGGTAGTGAATCCAAAGTCTTCTTTCTATTTCAGATGGATTTTCTAAAGCATCCATGTATGCTTCATTAGGTACTATTTCAAACTGAACATACAGCCCTAGCCCTAGTCCTATAATGGCAATGGATAAGGCAATAATTGATAATACTTTCATAGGTGATTGTTAATGGTGAACAATCAAATATAAGTAAACTCAAAGGTGCTTTAAGGTAATTATGACTAGCGTCTACTTCTTGATTTCAGTTGGACTGGAAATGCCTCTAAGCTCGCAAAACTTGCTTACTACTTCCTGATGGCTTACCACTCTTGATTCGAAATATGCTTGTATCTGGTTACGCTCATCTTCGGTGGCTTCTAATTGGTTAAGGATATTCAATAGGTGCATTTTCATGTGTCCTTTTTGTATTCCTGTTGTAACCAACGATCTAATGGCACCAAAGTTTTGTGCTAATCCAACAGATGCTGTAATCATCATCAGTTCAGAAGCGTTAGGGTTACCAAGCATTTTATGACACAACTTAACCATTGGGTGCAAAGCGGTAAGACCTCCAACGGTACCTAAAGCCATTGGTACTTCAATCCAGAATCTGAATATCCCATCCTTTACCTCAACATGAGTTAAACTACGGTACTGACCATCTTTAGCCGCATAAGTATGCCCGCAAGCTTCCACAGCTCTAAAGTCATTACCTGTAGCAATAACCACAGAGTCAATCCCATTAAATATTCCTTTGTTATGAGTAGTTGCTCTATAAGGCTCGATTGTGGCAACATGAATAGCCTGTTGGAATTTTTCTGCAAACAAATCAGCAGAGATACCAGTACCTTCTGTTAATTCTTCCACTTTACAGCTTACTTCGCTGCGAACCACACATTCAGGAGTGAAGTTGGATAAAATACACATGATGATCTGAATTTTCTTTTCCTCTTCAGTCATTTCTGAAGAAGCTTTTAATTCAGCTTCGAATATCTTTGAGAATTCTTCTAATAGACTATTGATGAAGTTTGCCCCCATCGAATCGCAAGTTTCAAACTTGGCCATGATCTGGTAATAATTCGGTTCCAGATCACTCTTATTGATTAATTGAATATCAACGATTCCTCCTCCTCTGGCTCTCATGTTGGCTGTAATGCTTTCCGTTCCTTCGTAAAGCTTATGCTTTATAGAATCGAAGAACGTAAGAAGGCGTTCGTATTCACCGTACCAGGCAAAATGAACGTGTCCAACCTTAATGGTCGAAACTACTTCTGCTTTGAATCCTCCTCTGTCCATCCAGAAGGAAGCAGATTTAGCTGAAGCAGCCACTACTGAACTTTCCTCGATGGCCATGGGAACACAATAAGTTTTTCCGTTGATAAGAAAATTAGGAGCAACCCCTAATGGAAGATAAAAGTTGGTAATGGTATTTTCAATAAACTCATCATGTAGCTTTTGAACCTTAGGTTCGTTATGCCAATACGATTTTAGAAATTCGATTGATTCCTGATCGCCATCCAAGTACTGGTTGGTTAACCATTCAATTTTCGCCTCTTTAGATAATTTGCTGAATCCTTTTATTCTTTTATCCACAACTATTCAATTTTATAAATACAAATATACGGTACTACAAATCGATTATACCAATTTATTAGATGAACGTTGGAAATATTCCATACGTATGCTTGAAATCTTAAGTAATGTTAAAGGTTTTAGACAATGGATTTTAACTCCTTTACAAGATGCTTATGAATTCTTTTACTTCTGCTACACATTCCAGGAGAATCGTGAGTTAGATATTCCTCTACGATTATTTTAAGCTCATTTTTAAGCTCAGGGTATCGATTACTTATACGATAGGCTACAGTCATGGAGAATACACGAATAGCAACAGGCTGCTTTTCGCTGGTAAGTAATTCATAACACCTTTCTAATACGATTCCTTCTAAATCTTCAGGTAGGTCTATATCCTGAAATGCTCTTACGATACAGCGTAATACAGCATCATGCACATCGTTTCTGCACAGGATTTTAACAGCAGCTTCTAAATTGGGCTGTAGAAACGAGATGCGCTTTCTTAAACAATGGTCTATTGTAAAGGCAGCACGTTGAGCCACAACAGGTTCATTTTGCTGTAGTAGATTGAATAATTGATCAAATCTTTCTTGTGAATTTCCGACGTACTTCTGTATTTCCAAAGAATTAGCTTTGGAGTGCTCGTACAGTAGTTGGTCTCTTAGGTTCATTACCTATAAAGGTAATTAATTAAGAAATATTGGCATCTGATTTACGTGGATTATTGCATTAAGAGCTTTGTTGTTTCTTACTTTTTCAACTATGCCTTTGATAATCTTGTCCAACTGTAAATCTGAGCAATATTCTAGTTTTCCTTTCACGTTAAAGAGTGACCAAAAACTCGAAATAAATGCTATTTTTTCCATTCTTGACATAATCTGTATTTATTAATACGTAGATTAATTAGAAAAGATTGTGCCATTTATTGTTTGTACCGATATTTTACGTGAACGGTACTTTTTACCTGTTAAATGTACCTAAAGAAAAATATTGAGGATTTAATATCCAATCAATTACTTCCCAATATGGGAACATAAATTTCAATTGAGGAAAAAAGAGGTGCTAAAGTTGAATAGAGTCAAATAATTCACGAACTCTTAACTCAGTGTGCTTGGCAAATTCTTCGGGAGTTTTATCCTTGAATTTTTGGGCAGAAATGGGTTTTCCCAGTTTTACAACGGCTTTTCCTGGTCTAAATTTGTAGGTTCCTGGTCGGTGAAATTTATCTGTACCCTTAATAGCTATAGGCAGCACGTCAATTTCTGATTCTTTAGCAATAATAAACGTACCTCTTTTGAACAGATTTACCTGACCATTTTTAGACCTGGTTCCTTCCGGAAAGGTAATCACATTCTTTCCTTTTCGAATAAGGTTTCCCGCTTCCTTCATGCTTTGCATGGCCTTTTTTCTATCCGAACGATCGATGAAAATCATTCCAAGTGCAGCAATGCTCCATCCCAGGAAGGGCACTTTTTTAAGTTCTTTTTTAGCAATGAAATATAAATCGGAAGGAACGGTTACAAACAAACAAACAATGTCGTAGTGCGACAGGTGGTTTGCAGTAAAAATAACTGGTTTAGATGGGTCGTAATTTTCAACTCCTTCCACTTTAACTCTTCCCCCTACTATCATCACAAGTAGAGGCCCCCAGAAGTATTTTCCAATCTTCATACTCCAACTTGGTAAACCGATAATACCAAGAGGAATGGCAATGGTCATGGAGAAAATACAGACCACCAAAATCAGAATAATTTGAATGAAGTTGACTAAATACCACATAATAAAAAACCCCTGCAAAACAGGGGTTTTAAAAGTATAAAGTTTTATCGAATTCTATGCGTTCGCATCCAATACTTTCTCAGAGTGGTATTCACCAGCATCTAAGTTTCCTTTAATTTTCTTGAATGTTTCGATGGTGTAATCTACATCTTCCAACGAGTGAGATGCTGTAGGAATAAGCCTTAATAGAATCATTCCTTTAGGAACTACAGGATATACTACAATTGAAGTGAAAATTCCGTAGTTTTCTCTTAAGTCGTAAGTTAAGTTGGTTGCTTCTCCAAGAGTACCAGAAAGCATTACTGGAGTAACACACGAATTGGTATTACCTAAGTTAAAACCGGCATCTAAAAGACCTTTTTGAAGAGCATTGGTAATGGTCCAAAGTTTTTCTCTTTGTTCAGTACCTTTTAACAATTCAAGTCTTTTTAGTCCTCCAACTACAAGTGGCATTGGTAAAGATTTTGCGAATACTTGCGAACGCATGTTGTACCCAAGGTAGTTAATTACGTTTTCAGTACTACAAACAAAAGCTCCAATACTTGCCATAGACTTAGCAAAGGTTCCCAGAAGGATGTCAATTTCCTGATGTACACCCTGTGCTTCACCAGCTCCCTGTCCTTTTTCTCCTAATGTTCCGAATCCATGAGCATCGTCTACCATTAATCTGAAGTTGTATCCTTGTTTTCTCAATTCAACAATTTCTTTCAGTTTTCCCTGGTCACCACTCATTCCAAAAACACCTTCAGTAATCAAAAGGACTCCTCCTCCTGTTTCTTCCGTGATTTTGTTCGCTCTATCTAATGCAGTTTTACATCTGTCGATATCGTTATGTGGGAATACAAATCTTTTTCCCTGATGCATTCTTACTCCGTCTACAAGGCATGCGTGACATTCACTATCGTATACAATAACATCGTTTCTATCTACAATTGCATCAATAACAGACATGAACCCCTGATAACCGAAGTTAAGCAAATAGCAAGATTCCATTTCCATAAAATCAGCAAGTGCATCTTCCAGTTCTTCGTGTTTTTTAGTTTGCCCACTCATCATACGAGCACCCATTGGGTATCCCAATCCCCACTCAGCAGTAGCATCAGTGTCTGCTTTTCTTACTTCAGGGTGGTTAGATAATCCCAGGTAGTTATTGATACTCCAGGTAAGCACTTCTTTTCCTCTAAACATCATTCTTGGTGCAATTTCACCCTCAAGTTTAGGGAATGTAAAATAGCCGTGAGACTCTTTAGCGTGTTGTCCTAAAGGACCTCTGTTACCGGCAATTCTTTCAAAGATATCCATATAAAATAGTTCTAATCGACCTTACAATTATCGAAATTTAAGCCGCAAATGTAGACTATTAAAGCTAGAAGTCAAATACTCCAAGTTAAAAATATCCACATATTTAATTGGATTGTTCATATTAGGTTAACTGCAAAAAGTGGATTTTTTGAAAAATTAACAGCATCGTATGAAATTTAATTAGCTTCTTTGCGTTCTGGAACTTTTTACAGGGATTCATAGATTTAACATGTGTTGAGGTCAATTGAATTCATTAACTTTGTCGCCGGAATGAGAATACCTGGTTTACTAATCATAGCAATATCCGCCATTATCACCTTTACAGGGTGTTCGGAATACAATCAGATTTTAAAGAGTACTGATTACGATTTGAAGTATCGTAAAGCAGTTGAGTATTATGAAAATGGAGATTGCTACAAAGCGTTGCCTCTGTTTGAAGAGTTGATGACCTATTTCAGAATGACCAATAAGGGGGAGGATGTGTATTACTACTATGCTAATACCCAGTATTGCCTAAAGGAGTATTATCTGGCTGGTTATTATTTCAAACGATTTGCTAAAAACTATCCTAATAGTCCTAGAGCGGAAGAGTGTTCTTTCAATGCGGCCATGTGTAACATGATGAATTCGCCGGAATATAACCTCGATCAAAGCGAAACTTATAAAGCAATTGACGAGTTTCAGTTGTTTATGACCAGGTATCCGGAGAGCAATTTGGTAGACTCTTGTAATGTATTGATTGGAGATTTAAGAGATAAGTTGGAAATGAAAAGCTTTGAAAATGCAAAGTTGTACTATAGAATGGAAAAGTATAGATCAGCTGTAATTGCATTCAATTCTACACTTGAACAATTCCCCGATACAGACTACAAAGAAGAGATCTTATTCCTGATAATCAAGTCGAATTATCTATTTGCTGAAAACAGCATAGAATCAAAAAAAGCGGAAAGATATACCGCTACTATCAAATCTTATCATACCTTTGTGGACCTTTTTGGCTCCAGTAGTAAGCTGAAATCAGCTGAAAACTACTATTTATCGAGTAAAAAGGAACTGGAAAAACTGAATAATTAGAATTATTAGATATGGCTTATAGAGATAGTACTGCAGAAAGAACTACTATTACAAGAAACCTTAGTGAATTGGAAAAACCAACCGGTAACATCTATGAAAGTATTGTTATCCTGTCCAAAAGAGCTAATCAAATCAATTCTGAAATGAAAGATGAGCTAACTTCTAAATTAGAAGAGTTTGCTTCATCTACTGATAACCTGGAAGAAATCTTCGAAAACAGAGAGCAAATCGAAGTATCTCGTTTTTACGAAAGATTACCTAAACCAGGAGCTATTGCAATGCAAGAGTTCGAAGAAGGAAAAGTATTCTGGAGAGCTCCTGAAAACAAACAATAAATCTTAAAATGCTTAACGGCAAGAATATAGTTCTGGCTGTAACCGGAAGTATTGCCGCGTATAAATCAGCATTAATTGTACGTTTATTAGTAAAAGCAGGTGCCTCGGTTCAGGTAATTATGACTGAGGCCTCTGAGGAGTTTATCACTCCCCTTACATTATCTACACTTTCTCAAAGACCAGTAGCTTCGTCTTTTACGCACGATGCTAAAACTGGTGAATGGAATAGCCATGTGGATTTGGGACTATGGGCAGATGCCTTTTTAATAGCACCAGCCACTGCCAATACTATTTCGAAAATGGTAACAGGTCATGCTGATAGCTTTTTATTAGCAACTTACCTCTCTGCCAGATGCCCGATATTTGTAGCTCCGGCAATGGACTTGGACATGTACCAACACCCTTCCACTAAAGAGAATTTAAATACTTTAAAACAAAGAGGTACTTATATCATTAATCCGGAAGATGGCGAACTGGCCAGTGGATTAGTGGGAGAAGGAAGGCTAGCAGAACCTGAAAATATTGTTGCATACCTTGAAGACTATTTTAAAGTAGAATCTTCCCTCGTGGGGAAAAAGGTGTTGATTTCTGCCGGGCCAACTTATGAATCCTTAGATCCTGTAAGATTTATAGGGAATCATTCCTCGGGTAAAATGGGGTATGCGCTTGCAGAAGAAGCTAAGAAAAGAGGAGCTGAGGTTACGTTAGTTTCCGGACCTGTTCATTTATCTACTCCGGCAGGAGTAAATAGAGTAGATGTAGTTTCTGCCGAAGATATGTTTGAACAATGCAAGAGTAAGTCGGTGGAGAGTGATATCGTTATAATGGCTGCTGCCGTTGCTGATTATACTCCCGAGATTGTAGCAGATGAAAAGGTTAAAAAGAAAACCGATAATTGGAGTGTCTCACTTAAAAAGACTCAGGATGTTCTGAAGTGGATGGGGGAGAATAAAGGCGATGGTCAGGTTCTTGTAGGGTTTGCTTTAGAGACCAATAATGAGGAAGTGAATGCCAAAGAGAAGTTGGAAAAAAAGAATCTGGATTTAATTGTTCTTAATTCTTTAAGAGATGCCGGAGCAGGTTTTGGTGGCAACACAAATAAAATAACTATTATTGATCGAAATAATAAAATGAGTAGTTTTGAGTTAAAGACAAAGCAAGAAGTTGCAGTTGATATTTTGAACTACATTGAAAGTTATTCGGAACAAGTATGAATTTCATTAAAACGGGAATAACCCTTTGCCTGATTTTTTGTGCAACCCTAATGGGGAGGGCGCAAGAGCTTAACTGTATGGTGCAGGTAATTGCACCTACATTACAAAGTTCTCCTGCTAATCAGGAAATTATTGAGTCCTTACAGCAATCAGTTCACGATTTTGTGAACAATACCAAATGGACCAATGATATTTTTAAGGATGAAGAACGAATCGAATGTAGCATATTGATTAATATTAGTGCCAGAAACAATAACACGTTTACAGCTTCTATTCAGGTGTCGTCTTCAAGACCGGTTTACAATTCAAACTTTAAAACCAGACTGTTTAATTACAAGGATGCAAGTTTTCAGTTTGAGTATTTGAGAAACACAGCAGTAGTTTTTACTCCAGATCGTCACCAAAGTAACCTGGCAGATGTATTGGCTTTTTATTGCTACATGGTTATTGGTTATGATTATGATACTTTTTCGTTAGAAGGGGGAACACCATATTTTAATAAGGCGCAGCAAATTGTAACCAATTGTCAAAATGCTCCTGAGCCGGGTTGGAAACCATCCGAAGGACCTAAGAATAGATTTTCATTGGTGGCTAATCATTTGCAAAGCCAATTCAAGCCACTTAGAAAATGTTTTTACAATTATCACATCAACGGGTTTGACCTATTGTATAGTAAAAGAGATGAGGCACTAAACAATATTATGTCTGCTATAGAGTCGCTTAAATTAGTACATAACGCCCAACCCAATTCCTTTAACCTACAGTTGTTTTTTGCAGCTAAGGTGGAGGAGATAACAGGCTTGTTCAAAGGAGCTCCACAGGATGTTCGCTCTAGAATTTACACTACATTGGTTATGGTGGATCCGGGGAACAATTCAAAATATAACAAGATGAAGCAAGGAAAATAAACTTTTGTTAAGATATTAACATTATTTTCCGAAATTTTCACATTCACATTTCATACCTTTGCAGAGCAATTAAACACTTGAACTGTAATGGAAAAATTTAGAGGTGTAGGAGTAGCGTTGGTAACGCCATTTCAACAAGACGGAACGGTGGATATGGCTGGTCTGCAAAGATTAGTTGAACACCAGATTAATAACGGTACGGATTACCTTGTGGTACAAGGTACAACCGGAGAGTCTGCAACGTTGAATAAGGAGGAGAAGAAGGCAGTTTTAGATTTTGTTATAGAGATTAATGCAGGACGATTGCCAGTTGTATTAGGTATTGGTGGAAATAATACTGCTGAGGTATGTACCACTTTGGAAAGTACAGACCTTACCGGAGTAGACGGAATCCTTTCTGTAAGTCCATATTATAACAAACCTTCGCAAGAAGGGATATACCAACACTATAAAACGATTGCGGCTTGTACAGACAAGCCAATTATTCTATACAATGTTCCCGGTAGAACCATGAGTAATGTTCTTCCACAAACAACTTTAAGACTTGCTAGAGAGGTAAGTAATATCGTTGCAGTAAAAGAAGCTTCAGGAAATCTGGAGCAGATCATGGAAATTATCAATAACAAGCCAGAAGGGTTCATTGTACTTTCCGGTGATGATGCTTTAACACTACCTCACATTGCTATTGGTGGAGATGGGGTTATTTCTGTTGTGGCGAATGCTTTTCCTAATCGATTCTCTACTATGGTACATGCAGCTTTAGAAAACAACATGGACGTTGCCAGAAAGAATCATTATGATTTAATACAAGTAATTCAGCAAATGTTTGCAGATGGTAATCCAGGAGGAGTAAAGCATGTATTGAAGTTGTTAAACATTTGCGAAGATCATCTTAGATTGCCGTTGGTTCCAGTAAATGAAAAGGTAGCTAGCGAGTTATATCGACTTACTGCTAAATTGGGAGAACAAGTGGTATAACCTTAACCCATTTTGAATTCAACTTCGTGGTTTTGCTCCAGCTTTTGAACTACTTGTTCAAGTACTTTAAGGGGGCAGGAAATGGAAATCTCACAGCTAATTTCAAATTGCTGATGAAGAACGTTTAGGTCGTTGGACTTGATCAGGTTCATTACCCAGCTCATGTGGTCATATCCAAATTGGATGGTGATTGATTGTGTAACTTCTTCTACAACAATTTTAGCATTGTTTATAGCTTCGGCCGCCGCCTCACGATAGGCATGGATTAATCCTCCAACTCCAAGCTTTGTACCTCCGAAATAGCGAATAACGATAATACCTACGTTGGTAAGTTCGAAGGATTGAATTTGACCAAATATTGGTTTCCCCGCAGTACTGCTTGGTTCCCCATCATCACTAAATCGATAGGTTTTCATATCGGCCCCTAATCGAAACGCATAGCAATGATGTCTGGCATCGTGGAATTCCTTTTTTAATTCGGACATTCTATTCTTAAAATCTTCTTCTGAACGTATAGGGAAAGCAAAGCCAAAAAACTTACTTCCTTTTTCTTTATACAGACCTTCCGAAGGTTTAGCTATGGTTCTAAAAGAATTCATTTAAAAATATAGGGTCCAAAGGTAAACGATGCAATAGAACCAACAGCTAGTAATACACCTAGCCAATTACTTTTTTCCAGTTTTTCCTTGTACAATACCAGTCCAATAACTGAAGAAAGAACAACTACTCCCATGCTTACTAAAGGAAACACTTCTGAACCATTTAAGTCAGGACTGCTTAAAGCTTTCAGCATAAACCAAAGGGAGAAGAAGTTGGGAATTCCCAGAGCTATTCCCCAAATGATGTTTTTAAATTCCAATTTTGGTGCAGAGGCCAGTGATTTTCCTGTAAGTATTAATATCCCGCTGATTCCCGCAATAACAAAGAGAGCAATAAAAAAAGGCATGCTATCTCCTCTTACCAATTGAGAGGCGTCGTTAAATATGGCATCCGCAATACCCTGCCCAATAAACACAGCCAGGATTAACCAAAGGTACTTCTTATTAAAGTTGAGCTTTCCTTTTTTAGTGGAGGAGAGATAAATACCTATTATGGCTAAAATGAATCCAATTATTTTGCTAATGGTAATCTTATCGTCGGGGTAGAGTACTAAAGCAGCTCCTACAGGTATTATTAAGGACATTTTATTGGCAACAGTGGTAACGGAAATACCCACTTTTTGGGTTCCAAAAGCATAAAAGTTAAATACCACAATAAACAAAGCACCAATGGCGATGCCGTGATACAGCCATGGAGCCTTAAGGATCCCTTCTATTGAGATAGAAGATTCCGAAAATAGAATCCCCATTACTGCAGCTGTAAAATAATTTACAATCAAAGCCTGTAGGTTATCCACCTTATACCTGGCAAACAACTTAAAGATGATGATCAGTAGGTTAAAGACCAATATGGTGTATAGCACATTAAGCATTGCGGTACAGCTTTATTAGGTCTCTCTTGTAATTGAAGCTTTTTACTGGGGGCTGATTTATCTCTGGGGCTCTTAGGCCACTTTCAAATGAACTTTCTCCAGTTAATACTCTCGCTTCATCCCATAAGCCACTATTAATAAATTGATTGATGGTATGTGCACCACCTTCAACGATTAACGATTGAATTTCCTGTTGGTAGAGTACATCAAGGAGCTGTGGTAACAGATCGTTAAAATCAACCTTGCGGTAGGTTAGAAACTCCGATTCTTCTTGCTTAACTTCATTAAAAACAATTGTTTTTGAAGTTCCGTCATAGACTTTATATTCAGTAGAGATTTCAAGCTTTCTGTCTATAACAACTCGAATTGGATTTTTTCCAGTTATAGCTCTTGTGGTTAACGATGGATTATCGTTGATGACTGTATTTTTTCCCGCCAAAATGGCATCTTCTTCCGATCTCCATAAGTGAGTTAGTTGTTGGGTATGTGGGTGAGTAATCCAGTTTATTCCTGATGAAATACCGTCTCTTTTCTTGTCAATAAAACCATCCTGTGTTTGCGCCCACTTAAGAATAATGTATGGTCGCTTTTGATTGTGATATGTAAAAAAACGTCTGTTTAATTCTTCGCATTCCTTTTGGAGAATATTTAGTTCTACCTGAACACCAGCTGCTTTCAATTTTTCGATGCCTTTTCCCGCTACTTCGGCAAATGGGTCTGTGCAACCAATAACCACATGTGGAATTCCTTTTTCGATAATTAAATCGCTGCAAGGAGGTGTTTTCCCAAAATGTGCACAGGGTTCTAAAGAAACATAAATAGTAGATTCTTTAAGAATGGAAGAGTCCTTTACCGAGTTAATGGCATTTACTTCAGCATGCGCTTTACCGTATTCCTGATGGTATCCTTCGCCAATAATATTGTTGTTGTGCACAATTACACTGCCTACCATAGGGTTAGGAGATACCTTGCCAATTCCATTTTCAGCAAGTTCAATACACCTTTGTATGTAGTGTTCGTGATTCACTGTTGCGAAAGTACCAATTAATTGTTCCACCAATCTGGTTTTTGTGTAACTTTAAGGAACTACCTAAGAAATCATGAAATACACTACACTACTATTTACCTTCTTTTTATTATTGAGGTCGATTAATCTTTCGGCAACTCATATAACTAGTACTCATATTGATTATCAATGCCTGGGAAATGACCAATACTTAATCACCGTACAAATTATTCAGGGTTGTGGTATGGCATGGGGAACTACTGCCTATTTTCATCTGGACAACGATTGTGGCTATACCAATCCCCCTGCTCAGGAAGCTCAAATGATTAATCAAACTGTTTTGTACGATAATACATGTGACCCAATAATGGATACCTCATGTTATGGTGGGCTGGGAGCAGGATATGAACTCGTAGAGTATGAGGCAATCGTTACATTACCACCTTGCGATTCCTGGACCATTAGTTATTCTTCATGCTGTTTGTCTTATGGTTCTAATCTTGTTTCTACAAGTGAAAATATTTATGTTGAATCAATAATTAACTCAGCATCGGATTCTTGTAATAGTTTAGCGCAGTTAGCGAATTATACGCGCCCCAGCTTTTGTATGGGAACGCCGATAGAATTTTCCTTTATGGCATTGGACCCTGATGGAGATTCACTCTCTTATTCGTTGATAAGTGCTATGACCTCACCTACATCCACCGTTCAATACGTAGGAGGGTACTCTGGTAGCGTTCCTGTCATAGGTGGAACGTTAGATTCATATACGGGATTGTTTACGTTGCCCAATGCATTAGGGGTAGGCTCGTATTTGGTTGCGGTTAGAATAGATGAATTTGATGATGGGGTATTAGTTGGATCTCAGGTAGTACAAACTTATTTTGATATCATGAATTGTGGAATTACTGACGAAGTTTTTCCAGAGGACTTGAGTGGAATGAATCATGTAACAGGAGGTACCCAAACCGGACCATATTCCGCTGATATTGATTGCGGTAATTCTTCCATTTGCTTTGAGGTGTATTATAGCGATACTAATTCTCTAGATACCTTTGACTTGCAAGTGGTAGGTCCCTCGTTAGGCTATATTACCTATTCGGTATTAGGAGGTAATTCGGATACCATTCAAGTGTGCTTGCATGCACCTCCAAGTTATACTGGCTTAATTGAGTTTTACATTAATGCGTCGGACAATATTTGTCCCAAAAACTTAAATTCCTACGATCATTTTTTTATTAATACCGTTGCAACGGGAATTGCTGGAGATGATCAAACTATATGTTTGGGAGATACGGCTAATTTGTTTGCTACAGATGGGGATACTTTTCAATGGAGTGTTCTCAGTGGTACTCCAATGAACCCTGCAAATTTTGGATGTGATACATGTGCTGCCACCTGGGCATTACCTTCCGATACTACCATCTATTTGGTTCAGGCAACAGGTGGAGCCTGTGGTCCGGTAAACGATACTATGACAGTAAATGTTGGTACACCGTTTTCGGTTGTTATGGCAGATTCAATATTGGGATGTGATACGCTGTATACAACACCTGGATTTACAATCTCTTCTCCAATTAACTACTTCTGGTTATATCAAGATAGCATTTTGGATGCTGATACATCACTTGCTAATTATTTGATGCCACAGGGAGCAAATTGGGTGTTTATAGGTGCAAATTATGCAGGATGTGAAGCAATGGACTCTGTGTTTATTTCTAATGCAATGTTTAATACCCAATTAAGTGCAAGTAAAACTATTTTGTGTACTCCGGATTCCATCACTTTGGTGGCAGGTGGAGTTACAGGGAATTATGTTAATTCATCACAGCCCGTTATGGCGGGTATTGAGGTGGCGAGTAATACTGGAAGCACCTGGCCTGCTCCATATGGTAATTGGTATAAAAATGCCAAGCACCAGTTATTGTTTACAGCACAGGAGTTGGATAGCCTTGGTTTACAACCGGGGGTAATTTCGGAAATTGGATGGGAAGTTATACAGGTTTTGGGAACCACCGTATACAATGATTATTCGATTGGAATGAAACTGACAACAACCACCAACTTGAATAATTGGGAAACCGGTGTGCAAAACGTATTTACTCCTCAGGTAGTTAATATAACCCCAGGAGTTAATATGCACGTTTTGGATACTCCGTTTGTTTGGGATGGGGTATCAAATCTAGTCGTTCAAATTTGTTACGATAATCTTGCTACTGCTCATACTAATAACTCTGTCACTCCTTATTCTGTTGAATCATTTTTAGCTTCGAAATATTATTATAGTGATGGAACTTTGGCATGTCCATATACTCAGTCTGGTCTATCTTCTGCAAACCGTCCCATCACTTATTTCAAGAATGATGGATCCTATGTGGATTACTATGGATGGGAGGTTTTATGGGATGCTAACCCTCCGTTGCTAAATCATCAACAATATAATCAAACCACTTACATTGATAATTCTGATTGGTATGCTGTAACAATTACGGATTCCATTGCACAGTGTGATTGGAGAGATAGTATTTATATTGAATACAATGGCGGGGCGCAGTTGGAGATCGTTTCTAACGATACTGCTATTTGTCCTGGTGACTCAGCTAATCTATTTGCTTTGATAGATGGAGTTCATCCAGGTGGAAATAGTAGCTTTACGTGGTCATCGGTTAATACACAATCCGTTGATAATGATAGCTTATCTTTCGAGTTAGTGGTACCGGAAGCAGTTGTTTTAGAAATGGTAAACGATACTGGCTGTGTATTTGTTGATACTATTCAGTTGGATTTGTACCAATATATGCCTTCAATATGGGCTGATGATACCATTACCTGTGCAGGTGATTCTTTGTATATTCAATCCAGTATGGGGGCTTCTGATCCTGGTGGTGTATCTTATGTTTGGTTGGAAGACTCTTCATCGATATTACATTATTATAATTCGATCGTACATGTTTTGGTTGATTCGACAGCCTCGTTTACTGTGCATATGACTGATACTATAACAGGATGTACTGTACTTGAAGGTATTGAGTTAAACGTATACCCAGAACCAAGTTGGCCTTTTATAGTAGGTAATGATACGATCAATGCTTTTACCACTTATAACTATAGCTTAATTGGAGGTGTTGGACTGGATGTTACCTGGTCTGTTCAGGGAGGTGCTATTAATAGTGCAGGAAATGTTTCTGCAAGTATAACCTGGGGTGCTGTTGGTCAAGGGCAAGTTCAGGCAGTTGTTACTGATACTACTGGTTGTCATCCTGATTCAGTTTATGTATTGCCAATCGTAATTGGAGATGTGGGGATAGAGGAATATGCTAATGAGTTTATTATTTACCCCAACCCTACAAATGGAGAAATAACGATTGTTACCCATAAGGTAGGGGAAGAATTAAGATTATTTGATGTAAGTGGGAGGTTACTAAAAAGAATTGTGCTTTCTGATTTACAAAATCAGTTAAACCTATCTTATTTGGCAAAGGGAACTTATTACTTGAGAAGCAGGACAAAAACGATAAAACTCTTGCTTAATTAATCCCCTCTATGATGGCATAATTAGCACGAACTGAATCTTTATTTAGGGTGAAGTGCCACCATTCGCTTTGAAGAATCTGAAAACCGGATTGAGTCATAACTGACCTTAATAATTGCCGGTTGTCTACTTGTAACTGGTTTAGTCGTCCGTCTTTGAGAAGTTCCTTTTCTCTTAACGGCCAAGATTCAACTCCAAAATGATCAAATTCAGTTCCCATGTCCAGGATGGAATCTGTGGATTGGTCGATGATGGTAACATCTACAGCCGCACCATAATTGTGCATAGATCCATTTTTAGGATTACCAACGTATTTTCCCTTTTCATCTTCAGGCATGTCCAGAAGGTCCCACATGTATTGTTGGATACTCCTCGGGCGAACGCCATCCCAAATGAGTAATGATAAGCCAGGATGATTAGACTGCAATAGTATTTGAGCATTATTAAGTTGGTAGGCAGCTTCCGGTTGGAGGTAGCACCTTTCCAAACAACCATAAATATCTTTTTGTATGAAGTTATCGCTGGAAGAATACTTAAGGTCGACCACAATAGATTTGGATACTGACTTGATATCTACTAGTCCCTGTCCTGTTAAATAATCATCCCAAATGCAGGAAGAATCTATAATGATTTCTTCTACTGTCGGTGAAGAAGTTGAGTCACTAGCAATCTCCTCAGTTCGTCCCATTTGCTCTTGTTCGGCATCATCACACGAAATGATCGCGAATATCAAGCTAAAAGGTAAATAGAATAATGGGTTGATCTTCATGGCAATAAAAGTAGGAAAGTTTTAAGTTTCGGTTTCAAAGTTTATCTTTGATTATAATTAATTCTAGCACCATGGCATCATTCGATATCGTTAGTAAGGTGGATGTTCAAAATTTGGATAACGCCATCAACTCAGCAAAGAGAGAAATTCAAACCAGATACGATTTTAGAGGTTCTAACACCACACTGGAATTGGATAAGAAACTATTCCAATTACATATAGTTACGGATAACGATATGAGAATGGATCAGGTGGAAAAGGTGATTATAGGTAGATTGGTAAAAGCCAAGATATCTCCTGATTGTATGGACTTTGGTAAGGAGTTGTACGCTGCCGGAAACATGGTTAAAAAAGACATTCAGATTAAGCAGGGAATCGATAAAGAAACAGCTAAGAAGATTGTCAAAAGCATTAAAGAAACCAAGTTAAAAGTTCAGCCATCTATTATGGACGAGCAAATAAGAGTAAATGGAAAAAAGAAAGATGACCTTCAAGCAGTGATAGCCCATTGTAAATCTCAGGATTTCAAAGTCCCTTTGCAGTTTAATAATTTCAAATAATTATTGATTTGTCTACCATCCGAATTCTATTTAGCGTATTATCGATTTTTTTGGTCACTCATATTAGTGCCCAGAATTTCCTGCCGCGTATAGTTAATTATTCTCCCAAGGATTATGGGGAGTTGCTTACTCCCGAAAACTGGTCGGTTACTCAAGATGATCAGGGGTTAATGTATTTTGGGAACGGAAACAATGTACTGTTATACGATGGAGTTCGATGGGACACCATTGAAATAAAAAACTTTTCTTCCGTAACCTCATTATTGAGTTACGATAATCGAATTTACTGTGGAGGAGCTGGGCAATTTGGTTATTTATCGCCTAACGAGCAAGGACGACTTCGATACACTAGCTTATCGGATACATTAACCACTCCTTTTTCGAATGTTTGGAGAATCCATCAGGTAGATGGTAATATTTATTTCCAGGCTTACGAAGGTGTATTTGAGTTGAGTAAATCAGGTATAAGAACCATATTGCCAAAAACAAGTTTTCATCTGTCGTTTTCTATCGATAATAAATTGTTTGTTAGACAAAGGGGAACCGGGGTACTTCAATTAGTTGGGGCTGAGTTTAAGTCAGTGATTGAAACGGATGAACTCTATGGAATATTTGACATTTTACCTTATAAAGAAAAGGAGTCGGAATATGTGTTGGTAACTCAGGAGTTTGGTCTTTGGGTGTATAATGAAGAGGCTACAGGTAAAAAGATAAGGCCATTAAATGCAGATACTTGCAGTGATATTCGCTACAAAGGAATAATAGGTGGAGTATCAGTAGGTGAGGGTACTTATGTACTTTATTCGGTAACAGATGGATTGTTAGTGGTTGATGATAAAGGAAATCTTCAGGATAACATTACTCGTGAATCGGGGTTAAACTCGGATGAGGTTAAGAATGCTTACGTAGATCAACATGGAAACTTATGGTTGGCAACAGGTGCTGGAATTTCTCAGTTGAACGATAATTCTCCCATTTCTTATTATCAAACTGCCAATGGGGTAATTGGTAATGTTCAGTCTGTTGTGGAGTTTGATAATACTATTTTAGTGGGGACTTCGCTGGGTCTTTTTAAAGAGAGTTTAGATAAACCATTTCACTTTAATAAGACCCAAATCCAAACTCAAACATGGGATTTTGAAGTAATAGATACCAACTTACTTTTTATTGCTACAAGTAATGGGTTGTTTTCTACTTCAGATATGGAGGAGTATACACAGATCTTTCCGCACAACTGTAATAGCATATACATGGATCGCGAAAATCAGTTGTTGTTGGCGGCAGGACAACAAGGAGTATTTGTGGTTGATCCCTTTAGCAATTGGAGTATCATTCAGTACTATGCTTCCACCCCTGGATTGGTTACGGATATCGTAAAGCATCCCAAAACCGGAGAGTATTGGATAGGAACCCAAAATGTTGGCGCCATTCGTGGAGTTTTTGATGGATTTGAGTTTGCATTTGATGAGTTCAAAGAGGCGGATGGTATTGAACGAGGTGTTATTGTTACCCCTTTTGTTTCGGGAGATGAGGTTTATTTTGGAACTCCCTATGAGTTGTTGGAATTTGTTCATGAAGATGAGATAAAGAAACAGTTAACGGAAGAAGAGAAGAGAGATCCACTCAATTACCGAGGCTATTACAGTGAATCAAAAATTTTCGGATTAGAACCGGGACATAACTATCAGCAAATGTTGTTTGCCGGAGGTTTAACTTTTGGATGTATTGATAATAACATAGTGCTTTTTGCGGAGGGAGAAACCTATTCAAAAGACTTTAAGTCGGTTGATATAGGAAGGATAAATAAGTTCACTCTTATAGAAGATAAGCTCTTTATTGGTGCAGCAGAGGGGCTTCTAGTGGTGGATGTGCCTAAATTATTATGGCGTATAGACCATCCACAACCTAATCAGTACGATGCTGTAATTAGAAGTGTAGGGTACAAAGATTCGTTAATGTACTTTGGATTTGGAAAGTTAGATGGAGTTCCTGAATTGCCTTATTATAAGAACAAAATGATCTTTAAGTACTCGGGGTCTTTCTATGAAGGAACACATCAGCCTTTATACAGCTGGCGATTGCTTGGTGAGAGTGATATCTGGACGGAGTGGTCTGTAACACCTACAGCAGAGTTTTCAAACTTACATGAGGGCGAGTATGAGTTCCAGATTAAATCCATTAACATCTTTGGAGAAGAGAGTTCGGTAGACACTTTTAAGTTTGTAATCCTTACCCCATGGTATAGAACATTATGGGCTTATTTAGGGTACGTAGTATTATTTTTCTGTGTTGTTTATTTAGCAATAGTGTTAGGTAGAAAACGTTTAAAGGCTAAAAACATCTGGCTGGAAGGAGTAGTGGAGGAGAGAACTGCAGAAATTAAGGAGAAAAATGTGGAGTTGGAGCATAGCTACATAGAAATTGCTGAACAGAAACAGGAGATTACGGACAGTATTAACTATGCAAAGCGGATTCAGGAAGCTATATTACCACTTGATGAAGAAATAGTGAAGCACGTTTCGGAGTACTTTGTACTTTTTATGCCAAAAGATATTGTAAGTGGAGATTTCTACTGGTTTCATAATGTTGGCAAGGAGAGCATCTTTGTTTGCGCAGATTGTACCGGGCATGGAGTTCCGGGAGCCTTCATGAGTATGATTGGTTCGGATAAACTGAATAGAGTAGTGATTGAGGAAAGGAAAAGTAATCCGGCAGAAATTTTAAGTCATTTGAATAAGGGAATTAAAATGGCCTTGAAGCAAAATGAGTTGGATGAGAATGCTACCAGAGATGGAATGGATGCTGCCATTGTTTCGATAGATATGTCTAACATGAAGTTGAGGTATGCAGGAGCACACAGAAGTTTGATGATGATCAGGAATCAGGAGCTTACTGAAACTAAGGCTACTAAAGTGGCGGTAGGAGGATTTACTCCTGAGGAACAGGAGTTTCAGGTACATGACATTAGCCTAGTTTCTGGAGATTGTTTTTACATGACTTCCGATGGTTATGCAGATCAGTTTGGAGGAGAGAAAGGAAAGAAATTTAAGATGAAGCAGTTTAAGGACTTATTGATGGACATTCATCAAAAGCCAATGAATGAGCAACATGATATACTAAAGAATACAATTCAGGACTGGATGAGAGATGAGTATGAACAGATTGACGATATCTGTGTTGTAGGAATAAGAATCAGCTAATTCTATTTTTCTATTATTTCCAGAGCTTTCCCGTCGTTAAAAATGTGATACCAATTGCCATTATACTTGCCTTTGGCAACAATGTCCCCGCTAATGGAAACTTCCATTTCGGAGTATCTTACTTCAGTTATAATTTCTCCGGATTTAGAATTGATGAAACCGTATTTATTTCCAATTATTACCAGAAACATATTTTGATTTCCAATCTCATTTTCGTTAAAGATGTAATCAAATTGAGGTTCTGAAACAATGTATCCCTTTTCAGAATAAAGGCCCCAAAGTCCATCTTGTTTTATTCGAATCATGTTACCATTATCCTTGTGGTAAAGATCTTGAGTAATTTCTATTTGTTCGTATGAGGTAGGCAATAGCTCCTTCCCATATTCATCTACCAAACCAAATTGATTATCCTTTTCTAAAATGAAAACTTCTCTGTTGTTCAGGTAAGTTTTTGGCACTCTAATGTTATCGTAATTACACGGTATAATGATTCCAATTACCGGATCATAAATGCATTGTTTTTTATTGATCTGAATTTCGTATACAGGACGATCCAATAAATAAGAGAGTTCTATCTGATCGTATTCAAACCTCAATAGTGTATCTCCTTTAATGTTGATCACTCCCATTTTTTTCTCCATGGATGCAATAAAGCAGTTTTCAACTTCATCATATACTCCAGATAAACTTGAGAAGTTGGGAGAGATTATCCATTCACCGGAACTACTTATTAGTCCAGAAGAGTTTCCTTTTTGAGCAATGAATAAATCCTTGTGGTAATAGCTAAGGTTGTTATAATCTGGAGATAGGATTTTGTTTCCCGAACTATCCAAAAGCCCAAACATCTTGTCTAGTTTAACTATAAAATGACGCTCTTCAGTAGTTTTGATATCATCATAGATGGGATCTATTTCTATGTTTCCATTAGAATTAACTAACCCAAACTTTTTTCCTTCCTGAAAAGGTTCAAGTTGTGCCTGTGTTAATATGCAACAACTAAATAACGCTATGGTAAATAAAAACTTCACAAATCTACTTATGCAAAAATCAGGCAAATTCTGCTAATTCTAACCATCTTTCTGATTTTTCATCTAATTCTTTCACTAAATCAGTTAATTCATTAGAGATTTTTTCTATTTCCTCATAAGGAAGAGTTCCTTGATTTAGTTGTTCTGTTAGCACTTTTTTTCGCGATTCCAATTGATCAATATCTATTTCCAATTGATCAAATTCTCTTTTCTCGTTGTATGAGAGTTTCTTCTTGTTGGCCTTTTCTTGTTTAGGTGCTGCTTTTTCTTTTTTCTCTGTTTTTCTTTTCTGACTATCCTGCTCTTTCTTATACGCTCTATATCTGGAGTAGTTGCCTATGATATCTTTAACTGTTCCATCACCATTTAGCACAAACATGTGGTCAACAATCTTGTCCATGAAGTAACGATCATGCGAAACAACAATTAAACATCCGTCAAAGGAAAGAAGATAGTCCTCCAGTACTTGCAAGGTGAAAATATCAAGATCGTTGGTGGGCTCATCCAGAATAAGAAAGTTGGGGTTTTTCATTAAAATGGTAAGCAGGTACAATCTTTTTCGTTCCCCTCCACTTAAAGTAGAAACATACTGATAATGCATTTTCGAAGGAAAAAGAAATCGCTCAAGCAAACCGGTAGCAGTTAACTTTTTACCTCCTCCAATGGGTAAGTACTCTCCAATGTCTTTGATTACTTCAATTACTCGCTTATCTTCTTTCAGTTGGAGTCCTTTTTGGTGATAGTATCCATAAACAACCGTATCTCCCACCACAATTTTACCATTGTCGATAGGCTCTTGTTGAGTAATGATATTTAGAAATGTCGATTTTCCTGATCCGTTGGCACCTACTAAACCAAGTCGTTCTTTTCTTTTGAAGATGTATTCAAATTTGTCGAGAATGATTTTCTGATCATAAGCCTTGGAAACCTTGTGCATTTCAAGAATTTTAGTTCCCAAACGTTCCATTTTAACGTTGATCTCAACTTTCTTTTCGTCAATTCTTTTCTTGGCTTGTTTTTCAGTTTTATAAAAATCTTCAATTCTGGATTTTGCTTTGGTACCTCTGGCTTTGGGTTGACGACGCATCCATTCCAGTTCTTTTCTATAAAGGTTCTTAGCTTTGTCAATATTGGCTTGAGCATTTTCGTAACGCTCTGCTCTTTTTTCCATGAAATAGGAATAGTTACCCTTATAGCGATATAAAGTACCACCGTCTATTTCCAGAATCTCGTTACAAACCCTTTCCAAAAAATACCGATCGTGAGTAACCATGAAAAGAGTAAGGTTCTTAGAATTCAGGTATCCCTCTAACCACTCGATCATATCTAGATCCAGGTGGTTCGTTGGCTCATCTAAAATGATCATGTCCGGTTCTTCGATCAAAATCTTAGCTAATGCAAGCCTCCTTTTTTGTCCACCAGAGAGTAGTCCAACTTTTTGTTCTAGTTGATCTAGTTTTAGTTTGGAGAGAATTTCTCGAATTTTATTTTCGGTATTCCACGCATCCAACTCACTAATTTCTTCGAATATTTCCTGCATTCGATCTGCTTGGGTGGGGTCGTTCAGCGTGATTTCGTATTCTTTAATCAGGTTGAGGATTTTGTTTTCCGTTTCAAAGATGGTGTCGATGATATTTTTCTCAGGGTCAAAATCTTGCTCCTGTTGTAAATAGCCTACAACAATATCTTTACGATAAACGACTTTACCTTCGTCGGCAACATCTTTTCCGGTTAGGCAATTAAGCAAAGTGGTTTTCCCCGAACCATTCTTGGCTACTAGTGCTGTTTTTTGTCCCTGGTCCAGGCCAAATGAAATATTGGAGAAAAGGTTTTTCTCTCCGTAATTCTTGCTTAAATTCTCTACCGATAAATAATTCATACTCTCTGACTTCCTGCAAAGATAGTTTTTAAGCTATTATAGAAATAAAAAAAGCCCTTTCGCTGATGACGAAAGGGCTAACTCTATTTGTTAACAATATTAATCTAATCATTATAGATTTTTTCAAATAGATCTTTGAATTTCTCCATGATGATCTTACGCTTAAACTTAAGAGTAGGAGTTAATTCTCCTGTTTCTACTGAAAATTCGTGCGAGATTAGCTCAAATTTCTTGATCATTTCCCAATTTCCAAAATGTTGGTTATAGGTCTCAACTTCAGATTGGATTTGAGCAATTACTTTATCATTTTTAATCAATGATTCGTTGTTGTCATCTAATTGAATTCCATTTTCTTTGGCCCAGGTTCTAACATAATCGAATGCAGGTACAATAAATGCAGCTGGCATTTTTTGTCCTTCACCAATAACCATAATCTGTTCAATGAACCTCGATTCTTTGAATTTGTTTTCCATTACCTGTGGAGCAATATATTTCCCTCCCGAAGTTTTGAAAATCTCTTTTTTACGATCTGTGATTTTTAAATATCCTTCGTTGTCCAATGTACCGATATCTCCAGTGTGGAACCACCCTTCACTATCAATTACATCATCTGTTAAATCTTGTCTTTTATAGTATCCCATCATTAGGCATGGCCCTTTAGTTAGGATTTCTCCATCTTCAGCAATTTTAACTTCTACATTTTCCAGTTTCTTACCAACACTTCCAAATTGTACCCCAGAAGTATAAGCGTTTACTGAAATCACAGGTGAAGTTTCCGTTAATCCATATCCTTCAAATACAGGAACTCCAATGGCATGATAGAATCTTGCAAGTCGGGGTTGTAGTGCCGCGGCACCAGAAGCAACTGCTCTAATTCTTTCGCCAAGTTTTTCTCTAATTTTAGAATAAACCAGCTTGTCGGCTATTTTTCTTTGGAAACTAGGATGTTTACCGTATTCATAGGTGTCAGTAAGTCCAATAGCCCATTTAAATATGGATGCTTTGATTCCTCCACCGGCAGTACCTTTAGTAATAACTCCATCGTATACTTTTTCCAGTAATCTTGGAACTGCTGTAAATACATGAGGTTTAATTTCTGTAATGTTGTCTACCAGGGTATCTAATGATTCTGCATAGTATAGTGATACACCCGATAATTGATACAGGTAAGTAATCATTCTTTCGTAAACATGACAAATAGGAAGGAAGCTTAACCCAACAGCTTCTTGATCTACTGGGAGTCTTGGACGACTTCCAACCGCATTTTGAACAAGGTTACGATGATTAAGCATCACACCCTTAGGTCTTCCGGTGGTACCAGAAGTATATATTAAAGTTGCAAGGTCTTCTTCTTTAATGTCTGCCATTAATTTCTCAACCTCTTCGTCATTTCCATCTTTTCCGGCATCTGTAATCTCAGTCCATTTTGCCGCTCCCGAAACATCATTAAACGTGTAAATCTTTTGAAGTGATGGTACATCATCAATAATGTTACTCACCTTTTGGTAAAGTTCTTCATCCGAAACGATACAAAGTTTAACTTCTGCATCGTTGAAAATAAATTTGTAATCTTCTTCCGAAATGGTAGGGTATACCGGAACATCGATAGCTCCAACTTGTAGTATCCCAATATCCATAATGTTCCATTCCGGACGATTGTTTGATATTAGTGCGATTTTATCTCCAGGCTTAATTCCCAGTTTCAATAGCCCTTTACTTGCCAACATGGCTTGTTCCAGATACTCTTCTGTAGAGTATGTACGCCATTTTCCGTTTTCTTTACCGGCAAGGCAAACTTTCTGTGGGAAATTATTTAACTGATATCGGGGAATATCAAATAATCTGGTTACGTTTTCCATTCGTTAAAATTAATGATTTGTTATGCATGCATAATAATTATTCTGTAGACAAATGTAGGAATCATTTAGTTAAAAATACAATTTAATTAGATAAACGCTATGGAATATCATTTTTTTAGAACCTAATTAATATTGTTACGTATAGGCACCACTGAAGAAAAAGTTGTAAATTTGTATAATATTGAAAAAAAATATTTTTCACCTGTAACTTTTGCCGTACCCTAGTTGTTACACCTAATAGGAAGGGAAAATGTTGGTAAGTGAAATAGGTTTTAAAAAGCTGTAATTTGACTCGTAAGGAATACAATAACGCTGTAAAAGACTATTCAGGCAGATTATTTAGATATGCTTTGAAGTGGTCTAGAAATGAGCAAGATTCGAATGATCTTGTTCAGGACGTTTACGCGAAATTGTGGCAGCACAGAAAAAAAGTTGACAATGCGAAGGCTAAGTCCTGGTTGTTCACTTGTATGCATAACCTGTTGGTTAATCATACAAAGAAAAAGAAGCCAGTTAGCCTTGAGGATGTCACTTACAACGAACCTAGTTCAACTAATCAACAGTATGAATTAAAAGAGTTAATTGAAAAAGCACTGAACAAATTACCAGAAGTGCAAAAGTCAATAATTCTTTTGAGAGACTTAGAAGGGTATAATTATTTTGAAATTGGAGAAATTTTAGGGCTTAAGGAATCACAGGTAAAAGTATACCTCTTCCGAGCTCGTCAGAAGGTTAAAAACCAACTGAAAGACTTAACGGTATTAGTGGCATGATCATAAGAGGAAATAATCTTGAAAAATGGTTGTTCGATTACTTCGAAGGAAATTTGACGACTCACGAAAAAGTGGAGTTGGAGAATTTTGTTCGCAAGAATCCTGCGTATCAAGAGGAGTTTGATAATTGGCAAAAGTCATATCAAACATCCATCGAAGATCGCAATAAAAGTAACCGTGTACCCGCTTATGCCGGAGCTACAGCATTGATGGTGGAAACAGGAATCATTGCCAGAATTAACTGGCGTTATGCTGCTGCCATCATTACACTTATTACAGGGGGAGCCCTCGGATATTTATCAGTTGCAAATTCTGATAATCTTCCAGTTGAAGAGCTAGCTGTTGTGGAAGAGGCATCTCAGGATGATTCTTCTTTAATTGTTTCTGGTCCATCTGAATTTACTGAGGGAGAAACCACAACGAACGTTGTATTAGCTTCAGATTCTGATGTGCCTGCTTCTGATGTGTCTGTATCAAATAGTGTTTCTAATCACGTTTCGGGAACAAATTATTCAGGAAGTGCCAATCAAACTTCAGCTTCGGTTGGAGGGAATAGTGGAAACAGCAACGGAAACAGTATTTTCAATCAGTTCAATGCTTCAGCAAATCAAACCGGAGCAAATCAAAGTGGAGCAAATCAATCTAACTTGATGGCAGCTATTGATCCACAAGAAGATATTGAATCTAATTTTAGAAAAGACAATTGGGAAAAAGAAATTGTTTCTCTTTCATCG
This sequence comes from Parvicellaceae bacterium, assembly GCA_965230225.1. GTDB lineage: Bacteria > Bacteroidota > Bacteroidia > Flavobacteriales_D > Parvicellaceae > CALSMU01. The sequence goes on along the minus strand of CBDDKM010000010.1, from coordinate 517,135 downwards.
AGACCAGCTTACTATGCTCCTACAGTTTCTGTAGAAGAGTTGGAGGTGAATGAAAACTATAGAAAAGATAAATACGGAAAGGATAATTATAAATTCCTTGATTTTAGAACGGTTGCTGGTAAAGGAATCAAAAGAAAAATAAAGGATAAACCTGTTGAGGATCCATTGGTAATTAAAAATGATCCAAACGATGAAGGTTTCATGGAAATTATCCAGAACAGAGATTATAAGAAGAAGGGGAAAAACTCTGGTAGTAAAGTTCAAAGAAAACCTTCTAAGTATAAGTTAGAAGAGCTAGGGTTCTCTAACGTGCACGATCCACTTTTTGCAAAAGTAAATCACGAGCCAATTTTTGAAAATGCTGCTTTAACAGGTGGTGTAGGGCTTCCAAGATTGAAAACTTCTTATCGACTTCAAAATACTAATCAGGACCAACTATTTACCAGAGCAACTGTTTCGTACGATCAGTACATTGGAGCTCTTAAAGGAGGAGTTGGAGTTTTTGCAGCTTCAAATAATTTTGAAGATGGGATGTATAAGAACAATACATTTGGAATGGTTTATGCTCAACGATTTGAGTTAGATAAAGAATCTTCTTTTGCATTAGGAGTTAAATATACGCTGGAGAATCGATCAATGGATTTATCGAAAATGCAATATGATACCCCAATAGAATTGGAAAGAGGTAGAGTAGAGCAAACTTTCGCAGATGGATATACTCCTGAAGTTACTAATAAGACTCAACATAATTTAGGATTATCTGCCTGGTACGATGGAAAGTACATCTATGGAGGAGTTCAAGTAGGTAATTTACTTAAGACAAATGATTTTGTCGTTAATGAAGCTAATCCTGTCGGTGAAAGAGTACCTGTTGAGCTAAAAGCTCAAATTGGTACCGATTTTAGGAGGACAATATTCTCAAATACCGTAGTTTCGCCACAAATTATGTATTGTAAGAAAGGTGATTTGCAGGAAATTTGGGGAGGAGTTACTTTAAGACACAAGTGGTTAGTAACCGGAGCAGGAGTTAGTGCACTTAATGGAATTTCCGGTAAAGGACTAATTGGAGTACAAAAAAATTACTGGAGAGTAATGTACGGATATGATCATTCAAAATCTGCTTTATCTCATAGTTTCTATGGATCGCATGAATTATCATTACGAATTATAATTGGAAGTAATAATCCAAATTGGAGTAGGTATTAAAATACAAGGAAATGAAAAGAATTAGTAAAATATCAATTTCCGCCTTATTTATAATAGTGTTTGGTTTTACTCAGAATGAAGCTTACGGACAAGATCCGGAATTCACTCAGTTTTATGCCAATCCGCTATACTTGAACCCTGCATTTGCGGGTTCTAGAAGATGTCCTAGAGTGGCATTGAATTACAGAAATGAATGGCCAAATATTTCGGGAAACTTTGTCACCATGTCAGCCTCGTACGATCAAAAAGTAGAGTCTTTATATGGTGGATTAGGGTTAATCGTGTTAACGGATAACGCTGCACAAACACTGAAGACAACAAGAATTAGTGCTATTTATGCCTATAATCAATCCATTACAAGAAAGTTCTCCATCAATTTTGGAGCTGAGGCAACTTATTTTCAAAAATCATTAGATTGGAATAAGTTAACCTTTGGTGATATGATTGATCCGAGAAGGGGGTTTGTTTACCAAACAAATGATACTCCTCGAGGGGGAACTGCCAGTAATGTAGATTTTTCTGCAGGGATTATTGGTTACTCAGAACAATTTTTCATCGGTTTTGCTGCGCACCACTTAACAGAACCAAACGAATCTTTGCTTAGAGACCAGAATGCTCCAGGATTACCAATGAAATTAACTTTCCATACAGGAGCTGTTATTCCTCTTGATGGTGGAGCAGGTAGATACATGAAATCTGATTCATGGATCTCTCCAAACTTATTGTACAGAAAACAAGCAGAATTCCAACAGTTAAACATGGGACTTTACGTTAGAAAAGGACCACTTACTGGAGGTGTTTGGTACAGAAATAAAGATGCATTTATTGTATCCATGGGATTAGAATCAGATTACTTCAAAGTAGGATACTCTTACGATGTTACAGTTTCTAAATTAGGAGTTGCATCAGGAGGATCACACGAAGTATCCATGGGATTCAATTTTGATTGTAAACCGAAGAAGAAGCAGTTTAGAACAATTAGCTGTCCTTCTTTCTAAATAGATTATATAAGGAGATACTTATTCTTCCTTGCTTGAACGGAGAAAACCATTTATCGAAAGATGAATGGTTTTTTTTATTGAATTACTCCATCTTTCATAACCAACGATCGATCCGCCATGTTAGCCAATTCTTCGTTGTGAGTTACAATTACAAAAGATTGGTTGAATTGATCTCTTAAATCAAAAAAGAGTTGGTGAAGTTCATTAGCTGTTTTGGAGTCCAGATTCCCGCTAGGCTCATCAGCTAATATTAGTTGTGGTTCATTGATTAAAGCTCTGGCAACACTTACTCTTTGTTGCTCTCCTCCGGAAAGTTGGCTGGGTTTATGATCTTTACGTTCTGCTAACCCCAATTGATCTAATAGTTCATGAGCTCGTTTTTCAACTTCAGATTTGTTTCTTTTTCCGATATAACCAGGTAGACATACGTTTTCTAAAGCAGTAAACTCGGGTAGTAAGTGATGAAATTGAAATACAAAACCAATGTTCTTGTTTCTAAAGGCAGCTAATGATTCTTTACTCATTCCGGAAATAGATGTACCATCAAATGAAATATCTCCTGAGTCGGCATGATCCAATGTTCCCAGAATTTGCAGAAGAGTAGTTTTACCAGCACCAGAAGCACCGACTATGGAAACGATTTCTCCCTTTCCTATTTTTAGGTTAACTCCTTTTAGTACGTTCAGCTCTCCGTAGGCCTTTTTTATGTTCTTCGTTTCAATCATCCAGCCTAAAAGTAAAAAATCCGAAAGCAATATGCCTTCGGATTTTAAAATTTTTCCAACAACTCTTAATTAAATAGAATCCCCAGCTTAATTTCGAAACGGTGATGGTACTTTCTTTCCAGTACTTCGTTGTAGACGTATTCTGCACCATTCCACCAGGTATCCATATAAGAACGATTGGTTCTTTGGAATAGGTATCCACCGCTAATTGTAAATCCAAAATTCTCTTTTACATAGTTTCTTACACCAAATTGAAGTCCACTCGTAATTCCCCCACCATTTACCGGTGCTGGAGCGTAGTAAGAGGAGTACATTGGGTAGTAGTTGGTTTCTCCTCCAAGATTAAAAGAATAACCTCCCAGTAATTCCACAAACGGAGTTACCTCAGTATCCCTAAACAAGTATCTGGCGTCTAGATAAACAGGAAGTAATGGAGAACCATCAAATTGATTAATTCCGGTCCCTATTCCAATTTGGTACTTGTTTTTAAATTGAAATCCATTGACCATTTGAAAATTTACAGAAGCATTAGAGTAATTATTACGTCCCATTAGTAAACCAATGTTGGTATAATTATAATACCCTTTGCTCTTTAATTTTACTGAAGAAACATTCCCCACCCCTTTAATTTTTGACTTCTTTACATCAGATAAAGCATACTTGAGAACATTACCTTCAACGGTTTTAATTTTGATGTGCTGATCCGTGATCACCTCAATGATTTCCCCCTTAATAATGGAGCCATCCTTAAGTTGAATGTAGTCGTTAGATTGAGCATGTATCCCAGTAAGCAGAACAGTGAAAATGCAAATTAGCAATAGTTTAAATTTCATGGTTTCTAGATTTATTGGTTAATTGGAATAATGCTTATTTGGGTTACATTAGAAGGATCAGAATAATCGTACTGGTAAATTCCATCATTTCCGGTCATGATCAAAGTTCCATCATTTGGAATCACATCATTCGTGTTGATAAATGGAAACTCAGCTATGGTGTTCTGATCAATTGTAAGTGGATCAGTTTTATCAAACACTTTTAATCCATCATTTCCATCGCATAGAAACAGTAAGTTATTGTCTACTCCTAATCCTTTAGGATTTGTCATTTCGAAAGAGCTGATTAAGCTTGGAGAACTTAAGTTGGATATATCGATTACATCTAATTGGTTCACGTTTCCCCAACAAGTTCTACCAGTAGATAAGGTAACATAAGCTGTGCTTCCTTGTACTACTACAGGATCACAGGAGTTAATATGATCGTAATTAGAAACAAATTCAGGAGTAGAAGGAGAAGCTAATGAATAGATCAACATTCCAGTAGTAGTACCAATAAATAAATGATTTTCTGCCGGGAATAAAGTCTCGTTTGCTCTTTGAGTAAAAATTTCACTAACGTATTCCGGGTTTTCCGTTTTGGAAATATCGTAGGTTTTCAAGTTCCAGTCTCCAAGTGTATATAAGTAGTCATTGTAAATGGTGAATCTTGCAGTTGACCCACCTATTCCAGGTCCACTAGAAAACGAAGATGAAGATTCCGCAATACCCGCGTCCATTGAAAAGTTGATATTCGGAGTACCACAGAAGTATCCTCCTGAATTAACTTCGGTGGTCACTTCTTCAACCGTCCATCCGGTAATAACACCTTTTTCAGGATTGATGTCCGTCATAGGGTATTGCAAGTTGTAGCTACTAAACTCATGGTACTTATCAAACACAAAAACATCTTCGTCTCGATCTACCAATTGAGGACTAGCCGGGTTGGAAATGTCGAACGAAAGTAGGTCGTAATAACTATCCAGGTAAAGGATGTTGTTTTTAATGGCCATTTCCGCGTTGGCAAGTACTTCCAGGAAACCAATATTTACAGGGTTAGAGGGGTTGGAGTTGTCAAATATATGTACGCCGTGTAAGTATTCATTTACGAACAGGTAGCTATCTTTAACATAAATCTTTCCAGGCCTGGTAAGCTCTCTTGGAGTAGTTAATTCAAAAGTTGTATTTCTCCATTCTTCTAATGAAGTATATTCAGGAACATTAGCGGTAAAGGTCTTTAGCGTTTTGTCTTTGCATCCGGAAAGGGTAAGTGATGCAATGGCTAGTACCATCATCGATTTAATTGAAAATTTCATATTGTAGTGAATTTGATTTAAGAGTAATTTTTAGAGCTCTATACCCCCATGATGCAGCAAACAAAAAAAGCGTTGCGTCGGAAGAGAAAAAAATTACCAATTGTATCTTACACCTACCTGAAACCCTGGCCAAAATGCTTTTTGACTCCACATGTTTGCGTGCGATTGGAAGTAATAATGGCTAACTGAAGATTGTAGATATAGACCAAGGTTTTCTCTTAAACTATAGTTAAATCCCAGCCCGGCAAAAGCGTTAGCTTGATTTCCTAATTTAGCCTTGGTGGTGTATGAATTCACTTTGTTGCCCTGATCAAAATCTGTTACCTTAATGGACCTTCTTAAGCCAAATTCGAATTGAGAACCTAAACTGGTGTAGAGGTTAAACCTTCTTTTTTGAAGAAATTTGATGGTAAGCTGCAATGGGATGCCTAAGTACTTTCTGGATATGTCCTGTTCAGTAGTCCAGGTCCCATTAGCGTAATCTTTGTTACTATTCATGATAGTAAGATTAACTCCTGATTCTATCACCCACCTTTTATTAATGGTGTACCCGTAATTGGCTCCAATAGCAAATGGAGGCTGATATTTCTCCTGATTTGCTATTTCCAAATCGTATACTGCAAGAGGGGTGTTGTTAGTTGAAGCTCCTGCTCCAGTTCCCGGATTAGCTGTAAATGAGGATGTAGAAGAATAATCCATTAGCATTTCATGTTGAGAAGTGCTAGCCAAAGTAGGAGAAAAATTACCCGCTAAATTGTTTTCTATTTCTAAGGAGCGAGTAGGGGTAATGTGGTAATCATTCCACCCAGGGAGAGCTAGTGGTAAAGTATCAGAATTAACATCGCTTTCCAGGTATTTAGCCATAATAAAATCCACAGAATTAGAAATGTTTAAAGAAGGTTTTGTCCATGTTTCATTCGTGTTAACGTTGGCTAACACGGTGTTGGATCCACTAGAAGAATAATCAGTTAAATCTTGTTTAGAAGGAATTGAACGAACAACCTTGTTTCGGTCCGTTTTAATATTGTTTTGCGCAACATTAATGGTGTGATTTGGCAGCTGATTTTCCTGAGAAGACGATTCTATATCCTGATAGGAAAAATTAGGGTTAGCATGATAATCGTCCGAATAATTTAACAGGCCATTCATGGAAATTAGAATCAGTACAGATGCTGCAACACCCCACCACCAAATAATGGCTCTTTTATTTCTTTCTGGGTGAAGGCTCAATTCTATGTTGTTCCATGCTGAAGTAGGTGCAGGAAGGTTAAACTCGGAAAATTTAGACGATAAAAACCCTTTAACATATTCGTTGTCCGAACTGCTTTGGATATTGTCCCACAGATCATCGCTCGGAGAAAACTTAAAATCTCCAAACTTATCGTTTAAACTACCGCTATTTTCAAATGGCTTGCCCACTTATTTTTTCAGCTTTTTTTTCTTCTTCTATTAATTTTTTTAGGAATCCTCTTGCTCTGCTAAATTGAGACTTAGAGGTTCCTGCCGATATGTTTAGTAACTCTCCAATTTCCTGATGATTAAAACCTTCGATGGCATAAAGGTTAAAGACCATTCTGTATCCATCGGGAAGCTGCTGAATTTTATACATTAACTCTTCAGCAGAAATAGTACTAATGGCATCATCATCAGAGGCAAGCGATATGCTTGCATCATCCAGTTCCACGTATAAATTGTGTTTTTTATTTTTTCTAAAATGCATTAGAGCCGTGTTCACCATAATCTTTCTGATCCAACCTCCCAATGCACCTTTTGCGCTATAAGTATCCAGTTTTCTAAATACCGTAACAAAACCATCCTGTAATATATCCTGAGCGTCGTCCTGATTTTTGGAATACCGCATACAAACTCCCATCATCGAATCGGCGAAACGATAATAGAGCTCTCGCTGGTATTTGGCTTTCCCTTTCAGGCAGCCCTCCAAAAGTTCATTTTCAGTCATATAGTCTGCTACAAGTTGATGCAGTTACCCCATTGATGCGGGATAGTTAAAAAGGGTTGCATTAGAACACAAAAGTTAGGTGTTTTCCTTAATAAAGTCAATTACCAAAGGAAAATGATCATCCGGAGAATCTTTGTGAGTAAGTATGTTTACGTGATCATAATCATTCTTATAACCATTGTTTTTACCAATTATTTTAAACACAGCAGGACTTTTCACTTCTCTAATTAACCTTTTTACATCTTTTGGGTGCCCCAATAAATCGTCTTTACTTCCGGTTAAGAACAGAGTAGGGGGTAGGTTTATTTTTTCAAACGCCTGGTGGTAATTGAATTCATCTTCCGGGTCTATCCATTCTTTGTCGTAAACCCATTTGTTTGCCTGTTCAAAATAGGCTTTAGGTTCATTAATGATGCCCATTTTAATCCCTTTTGCGGGAAGATAGCCATGCTTGTTGGCTAATTTTTGCCCGTAAAGGTTCCACATGAGATCAACACCAATAAACTTCTTAATGGATTTAATACCAATGCGTCTTTTCGTACCAAACGTAAAAATGGAGCTGATGCTCGGGTCGTTATATCTGGCCATGTAAGCGAATAGAATAACACCTCCCCAACTATGACCTCCTAAATGAATTTCCTGCTGATCAGTATGTTTTCTGATAAACTCGATGTAAGTTGGGATATCTCTGGTGATAATTTCAAACTGACTATGGTGTAAGTCCTTGTTTACTTTCGGAATGCTTTCTCCTTTCCCAAGCAAATCACATACGAATACATCATATCCAAAATTGGCCAAATAGGGGGCAAACCCCTTCCCCGATTTTGTAAACCAGATTCTTCCGTCTTCAAAATATCCATGAACCAAAAGAACGGGAGTTCCTCCTCTTGTGGTTCGAAATCTATGAAGTTTTGAAATTCCCTGATCGAACCTGATATCGTGCGTTTCGTAAAGCATCGAGGCGCAAAATTACCATTGTTAATATATTTAGAAAAAAATCGGGAGATAATATTCGTAGAACAAACACAATTTTTAAATTTGAAGTCTAAAATCAAAAAAAATGAATTTACACGAATATCAAGGAAAATCAATATTGAAGAGCTACGGGGTTGCTATTCAGGAAGGGATTGTTATCGATAAGGTAGAAGATGCTGTTAATGCAGCTAAAGAACTTACTGAGAAAACTGGTACCGAGTGGTACGTTGTTAAAGCACAGATTCACGCTGGTGGTAGAGGGAAAGGAACAGTTGAAGAAACTGGTTCTAATGGTGTTGTTTTAGCAAAAGGCCTTGATAAGGTTGAAGAAACTGTTAGTGGAATTTTAGGAGGACACTTGATGACTGCTCAAACTAATGGAGTGGGGAAGAAGGTAAATAAAGTATTAATTGCTGCTGATGTTTACGCTCCTGATTTTGATAAGTGTGAAGAGTACTACATGTCTGTTCTTTTGAACAGAGAAACTGGAAGAAACATCATTATGTATTCTCCAGAAGGAGGAATGAACATCGAGGAGGTAGCTGAAAAAACTCCTCACTTGATTTTCAAAGAAGAGATTGATCCTAAAGTTGGTATTCAAGGGTTTCAGTGTAGAAAGATTGCTTTCAACCTTGGATTAAGCGGAAAGGCATTTAAAGAAATGACCAAGTTTGTTTCTGCTCTTTACAGTGCTTACGTTGGAGCTGATGCATCAATGTTCGAAATTAACCCGGTATTAAAGACATGTGAGGATACAATCATCGCTGTAGATTCTAAAGTAACACTTGACGACAATGCGTTGTTCCGTCATCCGGATTACGCTGCAATGAGAGATAAAACTGAGGAGGATCCTGCAGATGTTGAAGCTGGTGAAGCTGGATTAAGCTACGTAAACCTTGACGGAAACGTTGGATGTATGGTAAACGGAGCAGGTTTGGCAATGAGTACAATGGATATCATTAAGCAGTCAGGTGGTGAGCCTGCTAACTTCCTTGATGTTGGAGGAACTGCCGATGCTGAAAGAGTTGAGAAAGCGTTTAACATCATTCTTAAGGATGATAAGGTAGAAGGAATTCTGGTTAACATCTTTGGAGGAATTGTAAGATGTGATCGTGTTGCTAACGGTGTTGTTCAGGCATACAAAAACATCGGAAACATTCCAGTTCCGATTATTGTAAGACTACAAGGAACAAATGCTGTTGAAGCTAAGGAGATTATTGATAACTCTGGATTAAATGTTCACTCTGCTATTACATTGCAAGATGCAGCAGATAAAGTAAAAGAAGTTATTGCTTAATAAAGCAATTTTTATAATTGAAAAAGGAGAGCCAATCAGCTCTCCTTTTTTTGTTTATAGTTCAAATATTGTTAATCCGCTCCTTAGCTTGGGTTCTATCCAGGTGCTTTTTGGAGGCATAATGTTGTTGGTATCTGCTACGCGTTTTAACTGTTCTATGGAAACAGGAGTTAGGCCAAAAGCAACTTTGCCTCTTCCGTGATCTACCATTTCCTGTAAAGATTCCATACCCTTTGTTCCCTCTACAAAAATGACTCTATTGTCGGTTTTTAGATCGTGAATTCCAAGAATAGGCGATAGTACCAAATCAGATAATAACTGGGCATCCAGAGACCCAACAGGATCTTCCGGTTTAATGAATTCTTCCTTTATGGTTAGTGAGTACCATTGATCATCCAGATACATAGACAGGTTATGAAGTTTGCCCGGACTGTACATATCATCCATCTTTTCCAAATGGAAACTGCGTTCGATTAATTGCAGAAAGTCGTCAGTGGATAAATCATTTAAACTGGTAACCACGCGGTTGTAATCGAAAATACGAAGTCTGCTTTCACCAATCAAAAAGGCAAGAAAGTAATTGAAGTTTTCAGTACCATCATAAGTACCTTCCTCTCGTCGGCTTTGCGTATACAATGCAGACGAAGAAATCCTGTGATGTCCGTCGGCGATGTACATTTCCGGAATAGAGGCAAAAGCAGATTGAAGCGCCTCAATATCATCGGTATTGTCAATTAACCACAAGTCGTGTTTTATCTCTCTTGTATTCGTGAATTCGTATTCGGCCCTTGTGTTGGTGTATTTTTCCAGAATCTGCTCAATTCGTTCATCATCCTTGTAAGTAATAAGAACAGGTTCAGCATTGAACTTACAAACGGTTAAGTATTTCTTGAACATCTCTTCTCTTTGAGAAAGTGTGTGTTCGTGAACTTTAATTTTACCACTCAAGTAATCGTCTACAGCAGCTCCTGTTATGACTCCTAAATAGGTGTGAGTTGGAGTAATCTGTCTGTACAGGTATATGCATGGTTGCTCATCTTTGGTCAAATGTCCAAGTTCGTGGAACTCATCATATTTTTCTTTCACCTTTTCAAACCTCTCTATTGTGTTTGGTTTGGTGGTGTCGCCTTCCCTGTACTCAGGATTAATTACATGTAGAAAAGTATAGGGGTTACCCTCTAACTTGGATTCTAAATGTTTCTTTTTATAGGCATAAGATGGTCTGGAGGAAAGTAAATAGGCTTTGTCTCTTGTTGGTCTTACTGCTTTGAAAGGGATTATTTTAGTCATGAAAACAGGTTACAAAAAAAGGCAGCAAGGAACCCTTGCTGCCTAAAATGTAAGAATAATTTCTATTTATTATAAAATTCTATAATCTGGCTTGCTAATTCAGTACCAATTCTAGACTGAGCTTCACCAGTTGCAGCCCCTACGTGAGGAGTTAAAGCTATTTTTTCGTTAGAAAGAACGTCTTTTCTTGGAGTAGGCTCGTTAACAAAAACATCAAGAGCAGCGGCAGCTACCTTACCATTGTTAAGTGCTTCCAGAAGATCGTCTTCGTCAATTACTCCGCCTCTTGCAGCATTTACAATTCTAACTCCATCTTTCATTTTATCGAATTCAGCTTTTGCGATTACAGCACCATCTTTAGGCATTGGCACGTGTAAGCTAATGTAGTCCGAATTAGATAATAGGGTATCCTTGTCTACCATTTCGATCGAAACATTAACTGTTTGACCTCCAACTTCAACAGGAATAGTGGCTTCATTTACAAATGGGTCAGAAGCAATAACTTTCATTCCGCATCCTAAAGCATACTTAGCAGTGTATTGTCCGATTCTTCCAAATCCGATTACACCCAAAGTCTTTCCTCTAAGTTCTACACCTTTTCCGTATTTCTTCTTCAAAGCTTTGAATTCACTATCACCGGTAGCAGGCATTTTTCTATCCGAGTCGTAAGTGGATCTTGAAATGGCAAACATTTGTCCGATTACCAATTCTGCCACTGCTAAAGAAGAAGCAGCAGGAGTATTGAATACAACTAACCCTTTAGAACGTCCGTATTCAACATCGATATTGTCCATTCCTACACCACCACGTCCAATCATTTTTAATCCAGGACATGCATCGATAAGGTCTTTTCTAATCTTAGTTGCACTTCTTACCAAAACAACTTCGTATCCTTCGTTGTTAATGGTATCGATAAGGTTACCTTGTTCTACTGTTTCAGTAACAACAGTAAACCCTTTAGATTCTAATAATTCTTTCCCTGATGGAGCAATACCATCGTTAGCTAAAACTTTCATGATTTAATTTTTATGCTGTTTGCAAAGCAAATTCTTTCATTACGTTAACCAATGCCTGTACACTTTCTAATGGCATTGCATTGTACATAGAAGCTCTATAACCTCCCACAGAACGGTGACCTTTCAACCCGTTGATGTTAGCTGCTTGCCACATTTTATCAAACTCCTCTGCTTTGGAATCATCCGTAAGAACAAATGTTACGTTCATGTTACTTCTGTCTTCTACTTCTGCAGTTCCTTTAAACATTGGGTTAGTGTCAATCTCGTTGTAAAGAAGGTTAGCTTTTTCTTCATTTCTTTTCTCAATCCAATCGAGTCCTCCATTTTTCTTTAACCATCTTAAGGTTAGCATAGAAGTGTAAACCGCAAATACAGGAGGAGTATTAAACATTGAGTCCTTGTCTGCGTGAGTCTTAAAGTTTAACATGGTTGGGATATCAACACTTGAATTACCTAAGATAGAATCTTTGATAATGAATAATGTTGTACCGGCAGGACCTAAGTTCTTTTGAGCACCAGCATAGATGATATCGAATTTAGAAACATCAATTTTCTTCGAGAAAATATCCGAACTCATATCACATACTAACGGAACATTTGTTTGAGGAACTTCTTTGAACTGAGTTCCAAAAATAGTATTGTTAGAAGTGTAGTGTAAATAATCAATGTCAGAAGGGATTTCGTATCCTTTAGGAATGTAGTTGTTGTTTTTATCTTCAGATGAAGCTACAATTACACCTTCTCCAACAAAGTTCGCTTCTTTTACAGCTTTCTTTGCCCAGGCTCCAGTTACAAGGTATCCTCCTTTTTTGTTGCTTCCCATCATGTTGTAAGCAGTCATAAGGAAACCTAAGCTAGCTCCTCCCTGTAGAAATAAAACAGTGTATCCATCAGGAACATTTAATACTTCTTTAACAAGGTTTCTAGCATCATCCATTACCGCAACAAACTCTTTACTTCTGTGCGACATTTCGATTAGAGATAGCCCTGAGTTATTAAAATCAAGAACCGCTTTTGAAGCCTCTTCAAAAACCTCCTTTGGCAGGATACAAGGACCTGCACTGTAGTTGTGTACTTTAGACATTCAATTAATTTTTAATTGTTGTGATTTACGGAACAAAGGTTATAAAAAAGGAATGAGAATAACTCATAAATGGGTGGAATATTCTTGGTATTTTTTTCAACACCTTACATTAAAGTAAAATCAGCAGTTTTTTGTGGGCTAAAATGTGCATGTTTTAGGTAGGGCGACCTGATTAAAAAACTTTGATCTAGATCATAGTTTACGTAGTGAGTGTTTTGTATTTTTAACCATCACCGAAAAATTTGTTAAAAAAATGGCAACTTTTTTTCAATTTTTCGTTTGATGTAAACACCACAACATTGCACCACAATGAAACCAAAAAAACTATGGCTACTTATTGTCAGTTGGATAATATTTAGCTCTGCTACTATTGCTCAGGGAGTGGACTGCTCATCAGCAGATCCATTTTGTACGGGAACCACATACAACTTCCCCAACAGTACCAGTACCACTGCTCAAAGTGGTCCTGATTATGGTTGTTTAGCAACACAACCCAATCCGGCCTGGTATTTTCTTCAAATCGATCAATCCGGAGATTTGATTCTGGATATTTCTCAAACCACCAGTGCTGGTAGTGGAATTGATGTAGATTTTATTTGCTGGGGGCCATTTCCGGACCCAACATCTCCATGTACCTCTTTACTAACTTCTGGTAATGAGGTAGACTGTAGTTATTCGATTGCTGCGGTAGAAACATGTACTATTCCTAATGCTATAACCGGAGAGTATTATTTAGTTCTGATTACCAATTATTCAGGGCAATCTGGAACCATTTCACTTTCTCAATCTGGAGGGGTAGGAACAACTGATTGTACCGTATTGTGCGATATGACAGGTTTAACAGCTAACCCCGGGGCTTGTGATCCCGCAACAGATACTTACACTTTAAGTGGTACCGTCACCTACCTCGATGCCCCAACCACGGGGCAGTTAATAGTGGAGGATTGTAATGGGAACCAACAGGTGTTTAATCCGCCATTTGGTACATCTCAATCATATAGCCTCACTGGGCTACCAGCTACAGGTGCGGGGTGCGATGTAACGGCTTATTTTACAGATGCAACCTTATGTACTATGACTACTGCATTTACAGAGCCGCAACCATGTTCCGTTACTCCCACTTGTCAGGCAGATGCCGGAAGTGTAACAGTAACTCTTAATGGTAGTGGTACAAACAATTATGTTCTATGTGTGGGGGATGAAATCGATATTCAAACCAATAATGATTTTACTGATCCACTAAACTCAGGTACAGTTTCTGGAAATACGTTTAGTCCCGGACTTGGATTTGCCATATACACATGTCCGCCAACTGCGGGATTAGAACCTAATGCCGACCCTTGTTTTAGCGGTTTTTATACTGGTACTCTCAACAGTTTTACCGAAACCAATACATCTGGATCATTGGGAGGAACATTAGCATCAATTATTGGGGGAGGAGCAACAGTAACCAACAATACCTTTTATATTGTTCCTATTACTTTGTACAATGGAGCAAATCAATTTTACGATCCCAACTGTTATGACCTTGGAACAGCCATTCCGATTACCTATTTGGAGCCCATCGATATAACAGGAACTGAAATTTGTGCTACCACATCGGTGGATGTGGTAATATCCGGTGGATATCCAGAGTTTTTTGCAAGTAATTATGTGCTTTCCAATTTACAACCGGCAACAGCCAGCCTATCTGCTACTACGTTAAGTTCTAGTGGAGGAACCGTTTCCATTACTGGATTGAATCAGGGAGATAATTATTCGTTTGATTTAACCGATGGAAATGGATGTGTGTCTACGTTTACCGGAGGCCCTTTTTCAGGCCTGAATGTTACCATTAGTGATACCACAATATGTGAGGGAGGAACAGCTTCTTTAACTGCTACTCCCTTAGGAGGAACGGCTCCATTTACCTATGTCTGGGATAATAGCGCTGTAACTCAAACCATTAATGTAAATCCTTCTTCTGCTCAAACTTTCTGTGTAGTAGTTACGGATAGCGATGGTTGTATTTCACTTTCCACTTGTGCTAACGTGGACTTGTATCCACCATTGGATATAACTGTGCTAAGTGATCAGGCTATCTGTGAAGGTGATCCGGCAAATATATCAGCTAGTGCAACAGGAGGAGATGGTGGACCATATAACTTTGTTTGGGATCAGGGTATTGGAGCGGGAGATAGTCAAACAGTATCTCCATCAACTACTACAACTTATACCTGTACGGTTACAGATGGTTGTGAAACCCCTTCTCAGAGTGGTACGGCAACCATTACAGTGCACACGGCACCAACCGTTACCTTTACTGGTGATGTGTTACAAGGTTGTGCACCTGTATCAGTTAATTTTACAGAAGACAATTTACCAGCGGGAGCAACCTGCTCCTGGGATTTTGGTGATGGAGGAACAAGCAGTTCAATGAGTCCTTCATACGATTTTAATATTCCTGGGTGTTGGGATGTTACTTTAAACATTACTACTCAGGAAGGATGTCAATCACAAACGGTAATGCCCTCTTATGTTTGCGTGGCAGGGTACCCGATCGTTAATTTTGATTGGCAACCCAACCCTACAACGATCTTTAATCCGACCATTACTTTCAATAATTTAACTACCGGAGCGGTATCTTACGATTGGGAGTTTGATGTGGAAGGTGTGATTACAAATGATAATTCGGTAAATCCAGTATATACTTTCCCAGATCAATTGCCGGGAACTTATAATGTATGTCTAACAGCAACCAGTGCCGAACAGTGCGAATCGCAATTGTGCCAGCCAGTAACAATTTATGACGAAATTTTAGTGTTTGTACCAAATGCTTTTACTCCTGATGGTGACCCGCATAATGAGGAATTTGTTCCGGTAACTGCAGGGATTAAAGAAGATACGTATGAGTTCTATGTTTTCAATAAATGGGGACAACTGATATTCTTTTCTGAAACACCTGGAGAAGCTTGGGATGGAACTTACAAAGGGCTACCTGTAGAGCAAGATATTTACATCTGGAAAGTGGAAGTTAAAGCGGCTGCCGATAATGGGCATCATGAATTAACCGGGCATGTTTCTTTATTGAGATAAATTTTTAAAAACTTTTTTTTTGTTATTAGTTTAGGTTGTTTTATCGATGCGTGCATTGAAACCTACGTGGTTATTGGGCTGTCAGCCGTTATGGTTGCTTAATAAATTAAATCGTATTGTTTGAATAAGGAATTGATAATTTGATCAATCGTTATAATTTCCAACTTTTTTGATATTTATTGTTAAATTTAAGGCAACCTTTTACAACTAAACCGTTGTAATAATGTTTTAAGATAACCACGCACAATGAAACTAATCATCACCACCATTCTATCCCTATTTGTGATAGGTGTATTTGCTCAGGAAAAAAGAGCGTTACAACCAGCTAAGGGAGCCACTGTTAATAAAGTGGAAAATGAGAATTCAAAAACTTCCCACGAACAAGTTTCACCTAATGAAGTAAGAATAGAAAAAAGCAAACCGGCGGTTCACGCTCAGGTTTCATCTAGCAATAAAAATTCTCAACCTGAAAAAACGGTTGAATATTACGATACATATATAGAAAGCATTCGCAAGAAAGTGGAGTGGGTTAAAAGTAACCCTGAAGAAGATGCCAAAGCCAAAGAAAATGGTTGGTATGAGCAGATGGAGCAGTTCGTTGCTAATGCGAAGAAAGAAAGAGAAGAATTACTGAATAAATAGTTAGAGGAAATGAAAAAAGTATTAGCAATATTTACTTTCCTACTAGCTATTGGAGTAGGAAATTCATATTCACAAGGGACTGATTGTGCCAGCGCCGATCCATTTTGTACCAATAGTGGGGCAACATTCCCGGCATCGACAAGTACAACTGCCGAAGTAGGTCCTGATTATGGTTGTCTATTTTCTCAACCAAATCCAGCATGGTATTTTTTACAGATTGATCAGTCTGGTAATATAGATATTACCCTAACCAACGATGGTTGTGGTGGTGGAGGTTGTGATATTGACTTTATTTGTTGGGGACCATTTGCCAGTTTAACCGGAGCATGTAATAACCTTACTGCAGGGAATACCGTTGATTGTAGTTATTCTACTGCTGTAAATGAGGTGGTAAATATTCCTAATGCTCAAACTGGAGAGTTTTATTTGGTATTGATTACTAACTTCTCCGGACAGCCGATGAACATTAGCGCTAATCAAACAGGTGGAGCTGGAACTACTGATTGTAGTATTGTTAATCCATGTGTGATGACTGGAATCAATGCTAATATTGGAGCTTGTGTGGCAGGAACATTTGATATTACAGGTGATGTTACTTTTACTGACCCTCCTACGACAGGACAGTTAATTGTAGAAACATGTTCTGGTGATCAAACGGCTTATAACCCTCCATTTAACTCACCTTTAAACTTTTCGATTACAGGAATTACGGCGGATGGAACAACAGGTTGTGATGTAACTGCTTATTTTACAGATGATCCAGCATGTACAATTTCTACAGGAACGTTTACTGAGCCAGTTTGTAACTGTTTCATGACTTCTTTGTTTGCCAACATTGGAGCTTGTGATCCTGCAACCGATGCATATATGGTGAATGGAGATCTTGATTTTCAAGATCCACCGGCAGGGGGAACATTAGTGGTTTCTGTTGATAATGGAACAACTACTTACGACACGATTATTAACCCTCCTTTTGTTGGGCCTTATAACTGGAGTGTGTCTGGAATTCCTTCTGATGGAGCTGCTATAACCATTACAGCCTATTTTACTGCTGATCCAACTTGTACATTACAATTGAACAGTACAGCTCCAGCTAGTTGTCAGTGTTCTGCTGATGCTGGAACTTTTGGAGCATCAATTACGGGAGATGGTACACAGAACTACTTGTTGTGTTTTGGAGATGAAATCGACATTACCAGTAACAACGATTATACTTCGCCACAAGACCTTAATATTGCAGGGATTACTTACGATCCGGGATTAATTTATCTTGTGTACGAATGTCCTCCAACAGTATTCCCAACGAACGAACTATGGGATGCTGCAGGAAACCCTACTGATCCATGCTTACTTGGTGTGGCATCATGGGGAGATGATTTTAATGATCAGAACTTTTTAGGTGGACCAAGTTATGCCGGTAACTTTACTGATAATACAGTTTATTATGTTCCAATTACTACTTATAGTAATACAGACGGATACTATGCCATCTCTATAAACGGTGGTCCATGGTGTTACGGAATGGGAACTCCATTCGCAGTACAATATTTACCAGAAGTTACTTCTACTCAAGTGGAGGATTGTGTTGCCGGAACTTTAACGGTTACCGTTAATGGTGGGCAACCTGAATTAGACGGATCAAACTTTACCGCTTCTAATTTGTTGCCAGGAACGGCATCATTTGGTAATACCACTTGTACCCATGGAGGTACTATTGTCATTAATGGATTACAGGATGGAGATATGTACTCATTCGACATTACGGATGGTAACGGATGTCCTCATACCATAACAGGAGGACCATTTGTTGGTAACCCAACTGCTGATGCCGGAACAGATGATGTTAGTTGTACACTATCTTATACACTGGGAGCTACACCAAGTATTGGTACAGGTACCTGGACTAGTAACCCTGCCGGAGCGGTATTTGCACCAAATGCAAATACCCCTAATGCTACAGTTACTGTTAACGCTGCAGGTTCGTACACATTTACCTGGACAGAAGATAATGGTGGAGGGTGTGTTGACTCGGATGATGTAGTGATTCAATTCTCTGATTTATCGTATGTAGATAACGTTGTTCAATCTACTTGTGGAAATGCAGATGGGGAAATTACTTTAACTGCTAATGATGGTATACCTGGATATAACTATTCTATTACCGGTGCAGCGCCATTCCAAACCAATGGAAACTTTACCGGATTGGTAGCTAACACTTATAATATTTTAATTGAAGATGCCATTGGTTGTCAGGTTACGGGAACAGCTACTGTAACAGATCAGGGTGGGCCAACCATTAACAGTGTTGTGCCCGTAGATATTACCTGTAACGGATTATGCGATGGTTCGATTGCCATTAACGCAACAGGAGCAACTCAATTTAGTATTGATAACGGAAACAATTTTGTAGGTACAAGTACATTCAATAACCTGTGTCAGGGTACTTACGATATTATTGTTCAAGATGCTAATGGTTGTCAGGCAACAGATCAGGCGGTAATTAATGAGCCTACTGTGGTAACATTAAATGTTAATACTACCGATTTATTGTGTGCTAATATATGTACCGGAGAAATTGATATTATTGCTGGTGGTGGAATGGGAACCATTTCTTATAGTATAGATAATGGTAACAATTTCGGAACAGGAAGTTTATTTCAAAACTTATGTGCAGGACCTTATGATGTGGTTGTTGAAGATGGGAATGGATGTCAGGCAAATGCTAATATTACTATTAATGAACCGGCTCCATTATCGCTAACATTAGGTATTACAGATGCTTCTTGTAACGGAATGTGTGATGGAATGATTAACTCGATTCCTGCGGGAGGAGATGGAAACTATTCTTATACATGGGGACCAGCCGGAACAGGAGGAAATGTTCCTTTAGTAAGTAACTTATGTGTAGGACCTTATTCATTAACCATTCAAGATGGTAATGGATGTACTATAGATACTACCATGTCCATTACAGGACCTGCTGCTGTTACTATTGATAACATTGTTGAAGTAGATGAGCTTTGTGGAGGTGACTGTTCTGGAGAGGTTACTGTGAATGCCACAGGAGCTACCGAATATAGTTTGGATGGATCTAACTGGGTAACCAATAACGTGTTTACCGGATTATGTGCCGGAGCTTATACAGTTTATGTTCAGGATGCCACTGGTTGCGGAACCAATGCTCCAGCAAATATTTCTGGTCCATCTACTGTTACCGTACAAGCTTATTCTGATACAACTATTTGTATTGGAGGTACTGCTGTGCTAACTTCTCAGGGAGCTGGTGGAGTAGGAGGTTACACTTACTCATGGGATAGCGGAGATATAACACAAAATGTTAACGTATCCCCTGCAACTAGTCAAACTTATTGTGTTACTGCAACCGATGCGAACGGATGTCCATCTGCTCCATCTTGTGTAACGGTAAGTTTATATCAACCATTAAGTGTGGTTGCATTGAGTGATCAATCAATTTGTGCTGGAGATCAGGCAAACATTTCGGCTATTGCGAATGGTGGAGATGGAGGACCTTATAACTATACGTGGGATCAGGGTGTTGGAGCAGGTGCTGCTCAAACAGTTGCTCCTGGTGTAACTACCACTTATACAGTATCTGTTACTGATGGGTGTGAAACACCTGCTGCTACAGCTTCTGTTGATATTACAATTAACCCAATTCCGGTAATTTCATTCTCTGGAGATACGTTACAAGGATGTTTACCACTTACAGTTAATTTTACGGATGTGAATGTACCTGCAGGATCAACTTGTTTATGGAGCTTTGGAGATGGAGGTACAAGCCAGGATTGTGGAACTGCTTCATATACATTTACTCAACCAGGATGTTGGGATGTTACTTTGTCCATTATTACTCCAGAAGGATGTCAGACATCCGTATCTATTCCAAGTTATGTTTGTGTATTTGATTATCCGGTGGCTGATTTCGTATTCGGACCACAGCCAACATCAGTGTTGAACACAACTATTCAGTTTACTAATACTTCTATTGATGCTGTAACTTACGACTGGACATTTGATACAGGTGGAGCAGCTGAAAATGATAATAATGTGAATCCTACATATACTTTCCCTAATTCTGATCCTGGGACCTACGAAACCTGTTTAATTGCATATACAGCAGAGGGATGTCCAGATACTACATGTCATAATGTAGTGATTAACGAGGAAATGATTGTATACGTACCAAATGCATTTACTCCAGACGGTGATGAGGTGAATAACATCTTTATTCCGGTAACAAAAGGAGTGGACCCATTGAACTACGAGTTCCTAATATTTAACCGTTGGGGAGAATTAATCTTCGAAGGTCATCATCCTTCTATCGGTTGGGATGGAAAATACAAAGGAGTGATGTCGCAAACCGATGTATATGTTTGGAAACTTAAAGTTAAAGACATGGTTCATGGAGATACCCATGAATATATAGGCCATGTTACTTTATTGAAATAAGATTTAGTACCGAGATCTAAGTTGGAAACTCCCTTGTTCATCTTCCGGACAAGGGAGTTTTGTCTTTTCTAGGGTCATGGTAAATCCTATCTTTTTTGGATTTACCTGTTCTAATGTCAATATCCTTGAGTAGTCTCCATTTGCCACTTTCCCAGTAGAAAGCATCAAAGCTTAGGTCGGAAACATAAAAATCTTTGATCCCCTCTAATTGAGGAGCTTCTGGTAGAAGATGATCAAAAATGATAAAGTCTTGCTTTTTAATTACATGATGTTTAACAGACATGTAAGATTCTTTTTTGTACTGGAATATAACTCTACGCTGTACCACCTCAGAGTTCATTTTAAATAGAGGAAATCCAAATTTTACTTTAGAACTTCCCTGGAAGGCCATGGTTTCTATAATCTTTTTATTCGAAAGAGAATTATTGCCGTCCCATCCCATTAAGGTATAAATGGTTTTTGCTCCTTTCTTAACAGGAACAATATCGTAGTATAAGGCTCCAAACCATTTTTTATCGTTGTAAACCGTAAACTCCACTCTTGTGGCGTATTTTGATTTGTCGAATAATTCAATGGTGATGTACTCTTCTTTACGTTTGTCGTACTTCATGATTAAACAGAAATAAATCTGTTCTCCGTTTTCATTTCGTTCAACGTTCCAGTTAAACATTCTAAATGCATCATCGGGAGACTTAATGGTGCTCATTACATTAGAAAGTTTTGTGAGAGGAGCTTTAAAAGCTTCGTCCATTCTCAATAACTTTCTAAGTTCTTGTTCGAACAATTCGTTCCTTTCCAGTTTTTCTTTCAAATTCATTCCCTGATGTACATGAGATAATAACGACACCAATGAATCTTCCAGTTTGGTTAACCGGTCTGAAGTATTTTGAGCTGTAGTCTGTAAGGTAAGGAAAATGAGTAGTGTGATTACAAATATCCTTTTCATACGCTTTTGGTTTTATAAATACATCTCTTGCAAAGATGAATCCAAAATATAAATAGTGGTTTTTGAGGTACGGAGGTTGGTAGAAATGGTTACAAAAAGAAATAAACACTTAATCCCTTTTGGGGTTATTCCAGAGTACATCATTTTTGTTGGGTTTCCCTCGGGGCTTAATGTCCTTTTTTAACTTCCAGTGACTTCCATCCCATATTAATCCATCAAAAGAACCATCAGGTACATTATAATCTCCAATACCAGCCAATTGCGGAGACTCAGGTATCAAGTGGTCGAATACCAATGTTGGTTTCTTTTTTATAACGTGATAGGTAAGAGAAAAATTAGCCATTTTTTTATACTGAAAAATGATTCTTCTCTTGGACTTATCATCTTCCATTTTGAATATTGGGAAACCAAACTTGACCTTTCCACTCCCATTAAAAGCCATGGTTTCCACTATTTTTTTATTGGAAAGCATGTTGTTACCGTCCCATCCCAGTAAAGTGTATATGGTCTTATTTCCCTTCTGAACAGGAATAATCTTATAGTAAACGGCTCCTAGCCATTTTTTGTCTGTAAAAACTCCATGATGAATGTCTCTGGCATATTTGGACTTGTCGAACAGCTCAATAGTGATGTACTCTTCTCGCTTTTCGTCGTATTTCATAATTAAACAAAAGTATAGCTGTTCGCCATATTCGTTTCTTTCCAGGTTCCAGTTAAACAGTCTAAACTTATTATCGGGAGATGTGATGGTTCCCATCACTTTCGACAAGGTGTCAAACTCATGAGTAAAGGCAGCATCTATCCTGAGCAGTTCCCGAAGTTTTAGTTCGAATACGCTATTTAACTCCAATTTGGTTTTAAGATGAGGTGTGGAGTGCACCTCTGCCAACATTTTAACCAGTGAGTCTTCCAGTTGCTTAATTTCTTTTGTGCCCTGTGCCTGGCCATTAAAGGCAGTAAAAAAGCACAAGAAAACAAGAAGTTTATTTGCAACCTGATGAATCAAGAGTGAAGTAAATCTTTTTTCTCCAGTAATTCTTCCTCAGTCTCAACGATATTTTCATCATCCACACAACAATCTACCGGACATACCGCAGCACATTGTGGTTCCTCGTGGAATCCAACACACTCGGTACATTTATCAGGAACGATATAGTAATAATCCATTTCCACCGGCTCGTTTTCGTGATCTGCGTCTACTGTTACTTTACTGTTATAGCCAGTAACATCACCAGAGGCATCTGTCCCATCCGAAAATTTCCACTCAACACCACCTTCATAAATAGCGTTGTTAGGGCATTCTGGTTCACAAGCTCCGCAATTGATACATTCGTCAGTAATAATTATGGCCATAGCTAATTCTTATTAATTTTGCATTTTGTTAGAACAAAGGTACAAGTTTGAACGAATAATTTGCGAAGTAAAAATTCACAATGAGTTATGGAAGAAAGAATTAATAGCCTCTCAAAACTGGGAGTTGTATTAAAATCAGTAGGGAAAATGGAGTCCTGGAAGGGGTTTGATCTAGGGCTTACAGAAGAAGAATTTGAAAAATTAAAAGGAATTGTAAGAACAGTAAATGTCTTTAACGGGTGGTTTACCAGTAGAGAGGTTGAACATTCTTTTCAGGCCTGGGGTGAATTATTGGATCGCGAAAACCTGATGAACTGGATCAATAGGTATAGCACAGATTCAGCATCCAACAAAACAGTTGGGATTATTATGGCAGGTAATATTCCTATGGTTGGTTTTCACGATTTGCTTTGTACATACATTTTAGGGCAAAAAGCAAAGGTAAAATTGTCTTCAGATGATGATAAACTGATTCCGGCAGTGTTGGATGTGTTGAGATTGTTTGACCCTGCTTTGGATGAAAAAATAGAGTTGATACAGGGGAAACTGGAAGGAATTGATGCAGTTATTGCTACGGGAAGTAATAATACATCTCGCTACTTTGAGCAGTACTTTGGAAAATACCCCAACATTATTCGTAAAAGCAGAACTTCTATTGCTGTTTTGGATGGTAATGAATCTGAGGAGGAGTTAAAAGGTCTTTCGGAAGATATATTCAGATATTATGGACTTGGGTGCAGAAATGTAACCAAGGTTTATGTGCCTAAAGGATACAATTTAGACAACATTTTTGGAGGATTATATGATCATCGATTTGTTACGGATAATAATAAGTATGCTAACAACTACGATTATCATAAGGCAGTATTCCTAATGGAAAAGTACGATGTAATCGAAAATGGGTTTATTTTATTGAGAAGAGAGGAAAGCTTTTACTCGCCTGTTGGTACTTTGAATTATGAGGAGTACGAAGATTTAGATGAAGTGAAAAAACTATTGAACGACCGTTCGGAAGAAATTCAATGTGTGGTATCTAAAACTGATATTTCATTTGGGCAAGCGCAAAAGCCCCAACTATGGGACTATGCAGATAACGTAGATACGATTGAGTTTTTGTTAGGGTTGTAATTAACCTTCCGGATCATCCAGGAATACTTCTACCTGATCTCCTTCGAAATTTACCGAAATATGATCTTGTAGGGTAGTGGACAAAGTCATCCCTACAAAATTTGCTTTGATTGGGAACTTTCTGTGCCTGCGATCTACTAAAACAACCGTGGTAAGGTATTTTAGTTTGGACTCAAGTAGATATTTAGCTGCGTATATCAAGGTTCTTCCTGAGTTCAGTACATCATCAATAAGAATAATGGATTTACCATCTAAATCACTAAGCTCAGCCGAGAAATTGATTTCATTTTCAAGTGGTAAATCTTTATCGATTTGAAGTTTATGAAGGCTAATTTTACAATCAGCAACATTGGTTAAAACCTTGTTGATCTTCTCGGCAATGGAATATCCTCTGTTGGCGATTCCCACCAACACTATCTCGTTCTCATCGTAGTTCTTTTCCAGAATTTGATGAGCAATTCTTTGGATTTTTTGTTCTACTTGTTTTGCTGAAAGAATTAGTGTTTTTGCAGTTTCCATTCTACTCGATAATTAATTTAACTCCTACTTCTGCGGGAAAAAAGACTTTGTATTGAGGTAAGTCAGCTAAGATTCCTAAAGTTTCACTTTCCAATGGTAGGAATTTGAATATTTCCTTATCAGAACTCTTAATTTCTGCTTGGTCATCCCCATGCCCATCGTGATATTTAATAGTAACTGTGTAGTAACGATTACTGTTGGTGGGGTTGAATTTACGACCGTGATCAATCACTTTTCCTGTTATAATTGCACCGTTTCTTAATGCATGTTTTCTACCCTTAACACGAATGGCATTTATTCCATACATGATGGCACCTCCTACTATTAATCCAAGTCCTGCTCCACATTTAAAAATGATCAAACCCATTTCGTATGGAGGAAGAAAACTAGAGCCAATAGCCAATACTCCTAAAAACATTAATCCGGCCGATAGTAAATAATACTTTTCAATTCCTTTTGAAACACGGATTTCGCTAAAACTTCCTTCTTCTCTGGGAGTTGTTTTAGATATTTTTACTTCTTTCATAACAGGTAATGCAATTCGAATGGAAAGGTAGTAAGAAAATTGTTCTATTTCTTTAAAATGATAAATAATTCCCTCCCTGATCGCTCTGGTATGGAGCTGTGACAAGGTGTCATTTTAACTTCGGAAAACAAAGGTGAAAAATAGCTTAGGTATTCTTCTTTGTTACCACCATAAGGAGGGTGATCTTCGTAAAGAGGATCATCAAATAGGAGTCCAATAAGCTGTCCTCCAGGAGCAAGAAGTTCGTGCATTTTTTTAGCATATTTCTCTCTAAGACTCGGGTCCAATGCACAAAAGAAAGTCTGTTCCACGATGAAATCATAACTTCCTTTGTGCTCGAAAAAACCATCTATTACATAATTCTTTTCATTAAAACCAGGAACTCGATTCAGGAAATTTTGCTTCGAAGTCTCTGAGTAATCTAACAGCGTAATGTTTTTGAACCCATTGTTAAAGAGGTATTCCCCCTCGTAAGCATTACCACATCCCGGAATTAATATCTTTTTAGAGGTGTCTTTGTTATCGAAATACTTGCAAATGGCTGGTGATGGGTAACCGATATCCCAACCGGAGTTTTGTGTTTTATATCTTTCGTCCCAATATTCTGCATCTAACTTCATTACTCTTAAAATTGAGCAACAAATTTAAGATTTAGTCTTCTAGAAGTTAAGAAACTTGGGATAGAATATTGTCTTCCGGTTACATCTTTGATCCATGAGTAGTTAATGGTATTGGAAATATCCAGCAAGTTAAATACCTCAAAGGAAATCCAAACCTTGTCCATTTTTTTCCAAATGGAGCCATCTTTTAGCTTGGTTTGATCGGTAAACAATTCCTTACTAAATCCAATGTCAACTCTTTTATATAAAGATGAACGAAGAATGTCTTTGTACCTGTCCTCACCTGGAGGTCCATAAGGTAATCTGGACCCAAATACCATGGTAAGATTTACCTTCATGGTACTGAATTTAAATTTATCTGTATCCCATTCTTTAGGCATTCTATCCTGGAAGAAAGTAGCAAAAGAAACTCTTTGATCTGTAGGGCGAGGAATATTCCCAGGTTCATGTCTAACGCTATCCACAACCACATCATTACTGGTATATCCAAAGTAAATTTGCTCACCGTCCGAATTAAAGTAATCGTAGTAATAATCATCCAGAATATCTTCCTCTGTTTTTAACCATGATAAAGAAGCATAGGATTCAACGCCCTTAATGAATTCACCATTAAGTTTCATATCTACTCCTGTAGCGTACCCAACTGCGTTGTTCTCTCCATAATACCTGATCCTTACATTATCTATTTCGTAAGGTATTAGGTCCGAAAGGTGCTTGTAATATACTTCAGTACCAAATTTGAAAGGTCTTCCCCACATAAAGTAAGTGTAGTCCATTCCCAGTACAAAGTGAAGTGATTTCTGTGCTCTGATTTCGGGGTTGATTTCTCCTTGTAGGTTTCTTAATTCTCTATAGAAAGCTGGTTGATAGTAGTACCCAGTTGCAAAACGGAACAGTAAATTTCTTCTATACGCTTCGTTGTTGTGTAGGTAAAAACGAGCAGGGCGGTAGTTAATACTGAATCTTGGAGATACAACGGTTTGACCATTAAATCCCCAATAGTGTGCACGAACTCCTAAGGTAGCATTAATGGATTTGGCCGTTTCTATAGTATCTCTATAGAGGTAGGCAGTATCCTTAGTGATAATAGAATCTTCAAAGTAAATTTTAGTAGGGAACTGAAAGCTCTTTCTGTCCTGAATGTACCCTGTAATTCGATTAGAGCTAATGTTGTTCTTAGATTTAATGACATTGCTCAAAGTAAGGTATTGATAAGGTTGAGCAGATGGATCAACATAACCTACCGAGTCTTGAGGGTGTGGGATATTGAACCTGGAAGAGTCAACATAGTTCCATTCGCTGATTTGATCGTTAATGATTTCGTGCTGAAATTTAGCTCCCCATTCCAGTTTGTGCTGATTAACATTATAGGTCCACTTGGTGTAGGCATTGGCAACTGTTGCATCCAGGTCGTTTCTGGCATGATCCAAAAATGCTCCAACCCCTCTGTTAAATGCTACTTCTCCATATTGATCATTACCCAAATCTCTTTCCAATTCGTCTAATCTATATTCTCCTAATAAATCAAAGTGTTCTGATTCTTGAGTTCTGTAAACAGATGTGATAAATTTCATTTTTAACGAATCGCTAAACTCATGTTGAAGAGAAACTGCTCCCATGTAGGTCTCAAACGCAGTTACCTCCTGACCTTCATAAAATACCGTAAACCTTAAGGCTTGATTAATGCTTCCAAAGTTGGTTTCTCTGTTTTCTGGAATAACTCGATAGTCGTTTTTAGAGTAGGTTCCGAAGAAGGAAAGTTTCGTGGTTTCGTTAAGGTGATAGTTAAACATTCCCTGATAATCGATAGAAGTTGGTTTGTATTCACCTTGTGTATCCAAAGCTCCTAACAGGTACGAATTGGTTCTGTACCTCAATCCGGAAATGTAGTTAAACCTTGGTGAAACATATTTTTCGATATGACTGGAAACTCCAAGAAGACTGGCTGTAAAGGATCCATTTAAGGTAGTGTCTTTAATGGTTGGTTCAGTATATCGTATGTCTAGGACTGAGGATAGCTTGTCACCATATCTGGCATCAAACCCACCCGAAGAAAATAGAATGTTATTGATTAAGTAGGGGTTTACAAAGCTCAAACCTTCTTGCTGACCGGATCTAGCAAGAAATGGTCGGTATACCTGAATGTCGTTTACATATATAAGGTTTTCATTGAAGTTTCCTCCTCTAACATTGTATCCGGCAGATAACTCACTGGTTTGTGATACTCCGTAATTTCCAAACTTCAAAGTCCCTTCTACACCACCATTAACACTGGTCATTTCAGAAGGTAAAATAATATCGTACTCATCCAGATTTCCAGTTCCCGGATCAATGTATTCTAGTGTAAATTGATTTAGCGTTCTGGACTTCATGGTTAGCCTAATCTGTTTGTTCTCTCCTTCAGAAAGGTTAAATGTTAAGCTCTTACCAAAGTATTTTACGTGGCTAAACTTTAAGGTAATATCATGATTGGAGGGAACGGTAAGGCTAAACCTTCCTTTCTTATCCGAAATGGTTCCTGTTCTAATTCCCAAAACAATTACATTGGCATCAGCAACCGGCCTTTTGTATTGATCTTGAATTACACCACTAATGGTGGCAGCTCTTTGACCAAAAGCAAGCGCAGGTAGCAATAGCACCAATATGAAAAGTTTAAGAAAGTTCATCAATGATAAAAAGGATACTATTCTTTTTGTTTAAAATCTCCGTTTTTCCAGGCTTTAATAAACTTGGCCCAGGCAATCGGATTAAGAAGGTTATTAGGAGGAGCCTGTCCTGCATAGTACAATTTGCTTTGGTATTGTTGCATGGACCATTTATAATTCATGCCTCCGTCCATTGGAGTAGCATCCATCCTTTCTTTCATGTCTGCACGGGCAAGATTCAATTGTGCCCTTTTCAGGTCATCGTTAGGAATTTCGGTGTTGACAAATGCATCTGCAAATTGTTCTTTTGATGGCCATGGATAAATTACAGCTGTTTTAAGCAGAATAGTATCCTTGTGCATCATCTGAATCAGAGAGTATTTTTTTATGGTTAAGGTGTCCGGTATAACAAAGGTGGATTTTTTATACCCTACAGAGGAGAATAATATGGTGTCCCCCTCTCTGGCAACAAACGAGAAGTATCCAAAATAATCGGAAGTAGTTCCGCGCTTGGTGGTACGGTCAATGATGTTACAAAATGGAACCGGTTCTAAACTATCTCCTGAAACAATAATTCCACTAAACTGAATTAAGTCATTTTTGGTTGTGTCGTCCTGTGCATTTCCAATTAAAACAAATAGGCAGGCAACCAGTGTTATAAGAAACTTGTTTGTCATGTTGAAATTAACTCTGTTTTGTAGGATTTATTATCCAAAGTTACGAAATCAAAGAGGTATATTTGAACCATCACATAAAAAAAGAAATTGACCGTGAAAAAACTACTGACCATCTTATTACTCTTACCATCATGCTTACAAGCACAAATAACTATTCAAAGTTCTGATCTTCCGCAAAATGGAGATTCGTTTTTTTATAGCAATGTAGCTGATTTAACTTCTGTGGACCCAACCATGACAGGGACTAACTATACATGGGATTATTCCAGTTTGATTTACAGTTTTCAGGATACGTTGGAGATGGTAGATGTAACAGCAACTCCACTAGCTTACCAATTGTACTTTAACAATATTTTATTGTATCCTGATCATAAAGCAGATTATGCTGTGGTAGGGGTAGATTTTGATGCTTTCGGACAAATAACCATTTCTGAGCGTTATGATTACTTTAGAAACGAATCATCTGCATTGAAGCTAACTGGTTTTGGAGCAAACATTAACGGAATTCCAACCTCTGTAAAGTACGATACCATAGATCAGATTTACCCATTACCAATGACCTATGGTACTACTGACTCCACTACGGCGTATTATATCATGAATATTCCTACGTTAGGCTCCTATGGGCAATGGATCAGAAGAAAAGTAGAAGTAGATGGATGGGGTGAGTTAACCACTCCATACCAGACTTACTCACAATGCTTGAGAGTCAAAACTACCCTGGATCAGAGAGATACTTTGTACATCGACCAAATTGGATTTGGAAATAACTTTGATCGTCCAACAGAAACCATCTACGAATGGTATGCAGATGGTATTTCAGCTCCTGTAATGAAAGTAATTGAAAGAGGTGGGATCGTAAATGAGGTAAAGTATCAGGATGAAATTCATGTTGGGGTGGAAGAGTTATCTGGTTCAAAAATTAACATTTACCCGGTTCCGGCTAGTAACTTTATTACCATTAGTATGAGGGATTTTGATTACAACATCTATTCTGTAAATGGTAAATTAATGAAATCAGGAAGTTCTAAAGGGACCATTAACATAGAAGAGTTACCTGTTGGAATCTACTTTATCAAAGCTCAGTCAGATGAGTTTTCAACTCAAAAAACATTCGTAAAACAGTAGATGGAGATTTAGAAGCGTTGTCTAATTTGTGACATTCTAAGTAGATTCGGTTCAATACATTTGTATTCGAACTTTGAGATTATACCTATGAAACTATTTGGAAATGGAAACGATAAAGGTTCGTTGCAGTGGAACGAATTAAGCGAGCTTGAGCAGTTAAATTCGATTGCTAAAGAATCTTTTTCTAAGCCAGTGATGCTTTTTAAACATAGTACACGATGTGCCATCAGTTCTATGGCGAAGTCCAGATTGGAAAGAGGTTGGGATATTAATGGAGAGGAATTGAAGACCTATTACCTGGATTTATTGAGTTATAGAGGGGTGTCAAATGAAATTGCTTCCAAATTCGGGGTAGAACATCAATCTCCCCAGGTAATTTTATTGGTCAATGGTAAAGTAACTTATCATTCATCTCACGGAGCTATTGATCCTAGTGAGATAAAAAGACAGCTAGATAAAAATAAAGCCGCTTAAAGCGGCTCTATCTTTAGTTGTAAAACTCTCTTACAAATCGGGCAGTGTATCGAATTTCTCCTTCGTGATCGTAATTGGATTCTTTGGTCAACAATCCATTTGAATCATATTCGTAAACAGTTTTACGGTTCCATTTAGGTTTTTTGTGCGAAATGTATTCGTACTTAAGTCGGTTGTTGTTATCGTCGTAAGTAGTGAAGTTTTCGTAATATAATTTTCCTTTTCGGTAGTATTTATAATGGTGTACGTTGTTCTTCTTTTCCCACCAGTATCTCATGCTACCATCTTTCCCTTTAGATGATCCTGCAATTAATTTTCCTTCCGGTGTATACACATTTCTATTGGTTACCACTTCATTTTTATCGTTAGTGGTTTGCATGTATTTTACTGTATTTCCGTCCGGGTCTAATTCTTCTCTAATGCAAATCACCGAAGTGTCTTTGTGTTTGGTTTCCTGAATTTCTCCTTCAGGTTTACAATCATAGTGATAGGTATACTTCAGCTTTCCTTTTTTAAAGTACTTGGTTTCCTTTCTGGAGTTGTCTTCGTAGTACTCGTAGGTCCAATTTTGCTGTGGAGTTGTATTTCCTTTCAAGTAAGATTTGCGCCAGATCAGTTGATCTCCATTATATCCTGATTCGATTTTCTTTGTTTCTCCCTTCTTCATGGTGGATTGTACGAAGAGGGTACGGTGTTGATCCTTATTGTATTTGTATTCGGTTACCAGATATGCGTTTCCTTTATAATCTGTTTTTTCAATTTTAGAAATCAACCCTTCGTCATTATACTTATAGGTATGTTTTCTGTATTTGTTTTTGTTCCAGTGCTTTTTGTTGGCTGATGTAATTCTACCTTCCTCATCGAAGGTAGTGGCTTGAGTAAGTATTTCACCTTTTTTAGTAGTTCGATAAGCTTCTTCACTTTTAACTCCAGAAGCTTTAATTTTTTCTCTGGTTTCTTTACTTACAGAGGAGTATTCCCAAATTTGAACCCAGTCTCCATTGTACCATCTTCCTTCATTTTGTGCAAGTGCAGTTGTTCCTATAAAGATTAGTGCAAGGGGTAATAAAATTGTTTTTCTCATGGTATGTTAATTTTTCATCTATAACCAACCTAAGGATGAAACGTTACACGAGAAAAACGAAAAAAAATGAAAAAATATTCAAGACTTTGAGTTATAGGTATATACAAAAAAAGAGCCTGAATACTCAGGCTCTTTTTCAATTATATTGATCTAATATTAGCGATTAGTAATGTCTACATATTCTCTAGAATTAGATCCTGTGTAAACTTGTCTTGGTCTTCCAATTGGTTCTTTGTTTTCAACCATTTCTTTCCATTGTGCAATCCATCCAGGAAGACGTCCAATAGCGAACATAACGGTAAACATCTCTGTAGGAATTCCAAGAGCTCTATAAATAATTCCAGAGTAGAAATCTACATTAGGGTAAAGACCTCTCTGAACGAAGTAGTCATCTTTCAACGCTACTTCTTCTAATCTCTTAGCGATATCCAATACCGGGTCATCAATTCCAAGAGCGCTTAATACAGCATCACATTCTTTCTTAATGATCTTAGCTCTAGGATCGAAGTTTTTATATACTCTATGCCCGAATCCCATTAAACGGAAAGAATCATTTTTGTCTTTTGCTTTAGCAATCCATTTTTCTAAATCACCTCCATCTTCTTTGATGTTTTCTAACATCTCAATTACAGCCTGGTTAGCTCCACCGTGAAGTGGCCCCCAAAGAGCACTAACTCCTGCAGCAACTGAAGCATACAGGTTAGCTTGAGAAGAACCAACAACTCTTACTGTAGAAGCAGAACAGTTTTGCTCGTGATCTGCGTGTAAGATCAATAATGTGTTCAATGCTTTAACCACAACCGGATTTGGTACGTAGTCTTCTGTAGGCATTTTAAACATCATGTGAAGGAAGTTCTCACAGTATCCATATTTGTTTTGTGGGTATACTACTGGGTGACGTTGAGATACTTTATGAGACCATGCAGCAATAGTAGGTAACTTAGCAAGTAATCTATGAATTGTTAAATCAATTGCTTGTTTTGGTCTGTTAGGATCTTGAGATTCCGGGTAGAAAGTAGATAGAGAGACGATCATAGAAGCTGCAACTCCCATTGGGTGAGCTCCTCTAGGGAAAGCCTCTAACGATTGCTTCATATCTTCATGAATCAATGTATGATGCGTAATAGAATCTCTGAAGCTAAATAATTCTTCTTGAGTAGGTAATTCACCATAAATTAGCAAGTAAGCCACTTCTAGAAAAGTTGCTTTTTCAGCAAGCTCTTCAATTGAATAACCTCTGTATTTAAGAATACCTTTTTCCCCGTTAAGGAAGGTGATGGCACTTTTACAAGAACCAGTATTTTTGAATCCCGGATCGATAGTAATGTATCCGGTAGTTCCTCTTAATTTGGAGATATCAATGGCTTTTTCGTTTTCTGATCCTGTTACAACAGGAAATTCAAATTCTTGTCCACCAAGGACCAATTTTGCTGTTTCGTTCATGGTTAAATTATCTGTCTCGCTCATAATGTAAATTGGATTTAATTTGGATGCCCAATTAAGGGCTCGTAAAGATAATCATTTACCGCTAATTTAAAAGCAATTTAGGGTATAATTTGATGTAAATTTAATAGGATAATATACCTCCTATTCGGAGGAAAGATTTTATCGGAGAATCTTTCGGACAAAGGCCACTGTAAAATAGCTCATCATAAACATTCCACTCCAACCTTCCATAGGGGCGATGATCTTAAAGAACCCTTCTGGAGTACACTCTCCGTATCCAATGGTTAGAAAAGTAACTGCACTAAAGTAAAAGGAGTCAATGATTTTTTCCATGGCGGGCATATTTTCTGCAATACAGCTAATTTGCCCATGCCCGGTTAATTCGAACAGAACATAGATCATACTATAGATGCCGTACACTACAAAAATACTGAATAGTACCCTGAAAGGACTGGTAGCATATAATCCCATTCGATCGAATACCAGTTTTTGAAGAAATGCAGAAGGGTAGGCCCAAATAGCTCTGAGTTTATTTTTCTTAACTGCATCTAATGTGTGGTATTTTAATTCCTCCCTTTTAAATGCAACGTAAGCTCTATCTTCATCATTGTACTGACCAGAATTATGAAAATCTTCCTTTAATATCCTGTATTGATCAGCTTTTTGTCTTGGAGTTGTTTTAGTTTGTTTTCCAATTAGTTTAGGAATATCATTATCCAGCCAGGAGATGAATATTTTACCTACTATTCTAACACTGTAAATGTAAAGCCTTTCTACATCCACTTTAGCTACTCCTGGCTTAAGGTCTATAATGTCTCTAATGATGGTGTTGGATAAGTCCAGCGTATGGCATTTATCTACCCTTAAATCAATGTAATTGGATAACTGGCAGCTTTTAAAGGAGATTTTTTTGGCTGAGGAGTTTAATAGAGATAAGTTCCCAATACCAAACTGTACTTCATCAAAAATAACGTCCACGTCTCCAAAGGTGGCCATTTCGAAGGTAATAGGGCGGTCTCCAAACTTAGCTCTTCTAAAATTGACCCTACCGCTACCGTGTTCCATCTCCTGAAAAGAAACCACAGCATTACCAAAGTCCGTTCTTCTAAACTCTAATTTACCGTTACCAAATTCAACTTTACTAAAGTCTACTAACTCACCATTAAAATTGGAACGATCAAAAGCAATGATCCCATCTCCGAATCTTGAAAACTGAAATTCTACATTCCCATCCCCAAAGTCCACGTTTTTGAAGTTAACGTTTCCATCTCCAAACAGTGTATTAATAAAGGCGATATTACCATTAATAAAAGAGGCATTCTCAAAACTCAACATTCCGTTTCCAAAAGAAACGTATTGCCAGCTATTATTTCCCTCACTATAGCTGGTATTGGAAAAGTCGATTACATCGTTTTCGAAGTGAGATTTTTGAAAACTTAAATTTCCTGCTCCAAAATGGGCTCCTGCAAATTGTGCTCTAGACCCTGTGAATTTGCAGAAGGAGAAATCCACTGTTTGGTCCGATTCAAAAAGTGTATTCTTAGCGTTAAAATTATTTAGCTCTAATAACTGATCGCTAGGTAAGCCATATTTAGTCCGATAGTCGCTTGCGGAGAAGTTGTGCACAAAGCAATTAGAAACATTGATGTCTTCTCCGTTGTTTATGCATTCATATAAGTCTTCAGGAAGTACTACTGCATATTTTCTTTTTTCAACAATATTTTTGTTGCTGTCTCTAAAAGTAACACGCGCCGTTTGGGAATACACTCTACCGTCTCCTAAGTCGAATGGCTCTTCGGTTACTTTTACCGCGTAAGAAAAAACAACTCTGTTAAAAATCATGTTCTAAAATCTTCCTTTGCAGTGAAGATAAAAAACAAATTTTGATGTAAAAAAAAATCCTGCCATTGGCAGGATTTCCTTTTGAAGTATAGTGTGTTTATCTGTTATCTATTTCCGTAACACCTTCGTGCTTAGCTTTTACCCATTTAAACTTAGAGTCGCTGATTTCCTGATTAGGAGTAAGCTTGTTAATGGTAAATTGAAGTGTTACCCCATCTTTTGTTTTAATGATGGCTTTTTTAATTTGTTTCTTATTCTTATCGATCTTTAGTAAAACTTGATGGTATTTACTGTTTTTAGGATCTTTTGGGAACAGTTTAATTTCGTGTACAGGAGTTTCTCCAATTTTAGACTCCTGAATGTATTGGTACCTAAAGTTATCTTCCCAGATGTTCATCACCTCACTTGGGTTAATTCCACCTTCTAGGTCTTCGATGTAATCAATATAACATTCGTTTTCATCCTTTAGGAAAGACCATACAGATTCTCCATCGCAATAAACCTCTCTATCGTCTGTTTTGTAAAAGAACTTGGTTCCCTTGGTATAAGCTTTTCCTTTTTGAGAGGTATTAATGTCTTTACTTTTAATAGATAATTTAAAGTCGATCGACATGGTTTTATACCCTTTTGTTTCTTCGCTGAGTTCAGACAGAATCTTCTTTGCCTTCTCGTCATCCTGAGCCACACCTGTACTAAGCATGAACCCTCCTAATATGAGTAAAAATATCTGTTTCATAATTCGTAATTTTTTTGATTTGGTTCTATATCATTCCTTTTTCTCGGAGGTTCTCCAAAAACTGTTCCAAAGCCATCACGTCTGGTATAAGAACCTCTCTGGCTTTACTTCCACGGTGGGGGCCAATTAGTCCAGTAATCTCCATTTGATCGATGATTCGACCGGCTCTGTTATAACCAATTTTTAGTTTTCTCTGAATGTTAGATGCGGATCCTTGTTGTTGATTTACAATAATATACGCTGCTTCTTCAAACAATGAATCCAATTTCTCATCTAAATCTGCTGAGCTAGCCTGGGCACTTTCATCGATGTACTCAGGGAGTAGGAATGCCTCAGGATATCCTCGTTGAGTTCCAATGAAATCTACAATCTCATCTACTTCGGGGGTGTCTACAAATCCACACTGTAAACGGATTAGTTCGTTCCCTGGAGAGTAAAGCATATCTCCACGTCCAATCAATTGATCAGCACCTCCTGCATCCAGAATGGTTCGAGAATCGATTTTAGAAGTTACCCTAAAGGCGATACGAGCCGGGAAGTTGGCTTTAATGATCCCTGTAATTACATTAACCGATGGCCTTTGTGTAGCTACGATAAGGTGAATACCAATTGCTCTGGCTAACTGTGCCAACCTGGCAATAGGTGTTTCTACTTCTTTACCAGCAGTCATAATTAAATCTGCAAACTCGTCAATTACCAGCACTATGTATGGCAGGTATCGATGTCCTTTTTCCGGGTTTAGTTTTCGGTTAACGAATTTCTTGTTGTATTCTTTAATGTTTCTGCAAAGCGCACTCTTCAATAGATCATATCGTTGATCCATTTCTACACACAAACTGTTAAGGGTGGTTACCACCTGGCTGGTGTCTGTAATAATAGCATCACTATCACCCGGTAGTTTAGCTAAGAAGTGTCGTTCAATCTTATTATAAATGGCAAGCTCTACCTTTTTAGGGTCCACCAATACAAACTTGATTTGCGAAGGGTGCTTTTTGTATAGTAAAGAAACAAGGATAGCATTTAACCCAACAGATTTACCTTGCCCGGTTGCTCCTGCCATTAGTAAGTGAGGCATTTTGGCTAAGTCAGTTACAAATGTTTCGTTAGAAATGGTTTTTCCTAATGCTACCGGAAGATCCATATCGGAATTCTGAAATTTGTCCGATGCTAACAATGTTCGCATGGATACAATGTCTGGCTTAGAGTTTGGTACCTCAATACCAATGGTTCCTTTTCCCGGCATTGGAGCAATAATTCTTATCCCTAACGCTGCTAAGCTTAGAGCAATATCGTCTTCCAGGTTTTTAATTTTAGAAATACGAACTCCTGGTGCAGGAACAATCTCGTATAAAGTAACCGTAGGACCAATGGTAGCTTTAATCTTGGCAATTTCAATTTTATAATTACCAAGTGTTTCAATAATTTTATTCTTGTTAGCCTCTAATTCTTCTTTATTGATCTGAATGTTCCCACCTCCATGATCAACCAATAACTCAATTCCAGGAAGTTGGTATTGTGAAAGCTCAAGTTTTGGGTCAAACAATCCAAATTCTTTCACTTTATCACTAAGTTCAGATTCAGAGAGAATTTCTTCTTCCTTGGTTTCAGCAACCTCTAATCCTTCTATTGGTTCTTCTGAAGCAGTAGGTTCAGGAGTTGGTGTAACAGGTGGAGTAACAATGGTTGGTTCTTCTACAATTTCTTCCACTGGCATTTTTACATCCAATGGAGCTGAAATAGGCTCTTCAGGTGGAGTAGGGGCAATGGGCTCCGGTTCAGGAATAGGCTCTTCTTCAGAAACTGAAAGGACAACCGGTGCAGATTCTTTTTCTTTAATAATATCTTCTTCGCGGATAGTATTAACCGCTTCGGTTTCGTCTTCCGGGATGAATTCACCGTCGTCTTTTTGTCCGAATTGAAGTAACTCTGCCACTTTGGAAAGAGGTGGGTTAAATAGTACAATGATCGCCAGAATTCCACTAAAGAAAACAAATAAACCAGCTCCTATGGAACCGGCTATGTTGGATACCCAGTCAACAATTTGTTTACCAAACATTCCACCCATGAAATCCATTGGAGAAGCAAAGAAGTAGGCCATGAAAATGGAAATCCAAACCATAGATACACTTCCAAACTTTAGGGTTTTAACCAATGAGAACAGTTTGATTTTAAATAAAATTCTTACACCAAGGATAAACGAAAAGATAGCGAATGCATAGGATCCTACACCGAACCACACCTTCAAGAATTTATGTGCAGTAAAAGCTCCCAGTTTTCCTAGCCAGTTTCTTACCTGAATTTCATCATCAGAAAAAACGAATGAGAAAGATTCTCCGTCGATAATGTTATAATCAATTTTCCAGGTAAACAGGTATGAGGTAAATGCTATAAAAAGATAGATGCTGAAAAGGATAAACAAAAGCCCGATAGATTTGTGCAAACGCTCATCTTTAGCAAACTCAATTACCTTTTTGAAACTGGAATTAGATGCTTTCTTCTTCGAAGTCGATTTCTTTTTAGAAGTAGAGGGTTTACTCTTGCTACTGGTATTTTGCTTTTTATATGAATTTTCTTTTTTTGCCATTCAGCACAGGTTATCTAACCTCTCAAAAGTAATTCTAAAATCAAATGTCTTTAAGCAGGTTTTTCAGTCTTTTTAACGAGTGTATGTTAGCAACAGGGTATAAAAAAAGCTCCTGTTGAGGAGCTTTTGTTAAATCATTTTCAGAGGGTTATTGTCCCATCGATTTTAGAAATTCTTCCATGGTCATTGTTTCATAACCTTCAGGAATTTCTGATAAATTTTTAGCAACTTTTTCTTTCTTAATTTCTTTTGCTTTCATGGTCATTAACATTCCCTGAGCACTAATACCATACTCTAATGGGAAACCATCTAGTCCTTTTAATTTGTCATTCGCTTCGGAAGGAATTTCTTTGGTGTAATAAACTTCTACCGATTGCTCTTCACCTTCTTCATCTTTTGTAGTAACAATAGCTTTTTTACAGTTGTAACCAGCAACGACTTTAGTTTCGTCCAGGTACTCAATTTTTGGCTCTTCCGTTTCCGGAGTGTCATCTGAGTTCATGGTGATGGCCATTTTCTGTCCCATCATGTTCATCAATAAAACAGCTGATTTTTCTTTGGTATCAGTAATAACAATCTGGTCTCCCATCATTGTTTTTTGCTCCACTCTTGTAAAACCTTCGCCAATGTACATTAGCATATTGGTTGGTAACATAGCTCTCTGAGCTTCCATAGCTTCTGGCAATTCGTAATCAATTGTATAATTTACTGATCCCTGAAATGTTTTTGGTGAGCAGCTGGTCAGAAATAATGCTGCGGTTACCACAAGAAATAAGGCTGTTTTCATTTTAATCTATTTTTTATGCAATAGTACACTTTTATAATGGATCAACCGCCAGTATATTACGAAAGGTTTGTTAAGGGATGTTAAAGGGGAATGAGGTGGATGTATATTACATAGCCAGAGACTTGAAAATCTCTTCTAGTTCGTACATCATTTTCTCTAGAGTAACCTCTTTGAAGTTTTCAGGAACGTCGAATTCAGTATCGGCAACAGAAACGGTATCAATTTTAGAGGCTCTCATTCTCATTTGAAGACCATATTGTTCTACCTCGTATCCCAATAATACACCTTCAATATCTTTGTATTGGTTACACCAGTTACTGTTCTTAATGTCTATATCAAAAGATTCCATTAACTCTACATCGTATCCATCAGCCAGGTGATCGAATATAGCTAATTTCTTATCATATCTCATTCCTGCAATCGAATCAGGGTCATTGATCTCAAGGATGTCAGGAGTTGGGAATTCTAACATCATGGTGTCCGTTAAGGCTTGATCTAGTTCACAGTAAATCTTCTTCTGACCAAAATCCAGCATTAAGGTTAATGTGTTATTGTTGCAATCAGAAATAAGAGTAGTAGAAAACATCCCTCCTTTGGTAACAAAGTTTTTGTACACGTTGTTTTTAAAAGTCATGGTCATCTCGTCTGGCAGTAAACTAGCCATAAAACCATCCTGATAATAAGGGTAGGTAACGTCAAAAGTTAGAACACCCTCCGAAATCTTTGGTTCTTCTGCTTGTTCCTCGGTTGTATCACAAGAAGCTAGTAGGAATATAGATATTCCAATAAAGATTGGGGTAAGGGTTTTTAGTATGTTAGTCAATCTTACCATGTAGGTGGTTCTCGGTGTCAGGGAATCGTGCAAATATATTATAAATTTTAACAAATTGACATTTTTATCCTTCCCCAAAATAAAATAATCCGCATTTTAAGTCTATTCGTAGAAAATTACCAAAAAGCAATTAGCAAAGATAAAAGGAGGTGATTAGTCAAAATCCAGTTTTAATCCTCTCTTTTCCATGGGATATATATTGAAAGTACCTAGTGCTTTAGATACTAATTCTCCAGATTCTTGTTTGATGATTTCACCACTACAGGAAATAATGCTTTTGCCATGGAATTCAATTTTTCCTGTTCCGATTAACACATCATCTTCAATGGTAGGTTTGAAATAGTTTATTTTGAACTCTATTGTTGAGACTAATTTTCGCTCATGAAATACTTGTGAGAGAGCAGTAGTTCCAATTACAGCATCCATCATGGCTGCCACAACACCTCCATGACCTACACCGGGAGAACTTAAATGTTGCTGTTGAACTACTAATCGATATTCAATATCTCCAGGCCCTTTTTCAGTAAGTTCAAGCCCCATCAGTCGATCGAAATGGTTAAAAGCTTCGTATAATTCTTGTGTGGTCATTAAACTAAATATGTTGAAATAGTATTAACAAAAGTAATAATATTCCATCCCCAATGGAGAAATGCGTTGGTTTATTGCTTTTTGATCATCTTTTCCAGCAATGGCTATAATGAGTTGCGAATTGCTAAAGTCAAAGTTTTCGGAGTTTTCCAATTTAACATTGTGAATCATGTGCCCTACTTTGGTAGGTGTATTACAAATCCACCTAAATTCTACTCCTTTTTCTCTCAGTAAGGAGGCTATTTTTTTTCCTTTTTTTCCTGCTCCCCATAAAACTAAGGTCTTTTGGGGGTGGTAATCGACTTCTATAAAATACCTGATTTTTATCTCTAAAAACCGATTGTCTTTATAGTTATCATCATTTCTGGAGGTCCTTTCCGGATAATCTCTCCAATAATGAAGAGTGTTAGGAATTCCAACCACCTTTAATTGGTTTTGATAAAATTTAAATGCCAGGTCGTAATCTTCCGGGTAGACCAATTGATCAAATCCACCTAGTTTATCAAGATCACTTTTCCAAACCATCCAACAAGGGGAGGGAATGGCACACTCCTTATAAATATCTCTATAGTTATCAGAAGTTAAGGTTAACTGGTTTAGCCAATTTTGATACTGTAGGTATCCGTTGCCAAGTGGAGCATCGGAAAAATACTCCACCAATCCGGTAATTACAATTCCCTGGCCCGCTTCAACGGCAGCTTGTCGCATTAGAAGTAACTTATCGTCAGACATTTTATCATCTGCATCCATTCGGGTAATTAATGTTCCACTAGAATGGAGGTAAGCAAAGCTCAAAGCATCAATTATTCCTTTCCCCTGGTTTTTTAGTACATGAATTCTCGAGTCTAATAGAGCATATTCAGTTAATATTTGATAGGTGTCATCCACCGAGTTATCATCTACCACAATTAGTTCCCAATCTATGTCTTTTTGATCAATAATTGAGTTGAGGCTCTCTCTGATATACGGAGCCACATTTTTGGCAGGCATTACGATGGAGATCAGTTCATTCATTCGGTTCAAAAATACTTAAATAAGAATTGGAAGCAGTTGGTTCAAATAATCAAAACATTTAAGCACATAATCATTAGCACTATATATAAAGGTAGAAGGGATGTAAAATTGTTTCAGAATTATTACTGAATTAACCTCTAATCTCAAAAACATGAAACGTTTTGCACCTTACTTGTTCCTATTACTACTACCAGTACTCTTACTCCATTCCTGCTCGGAGGAGGTGAAGAAAAAAATCAGAGTCAACCCAGAGTTTGCTAGTTATATTGGCGCATATACCTCTGGAATTATTTCTAAAGAATCGACAATTAAAATTCAGTTAGCCGAAGATTATGAAGGTGAGGTTAATATGGATGAGCCAATTTATGAGGATTTGTTTCATTTTGAGCCGGAAGTAGAAGGAGAAGCCTGGTGGATCAACCAAAACACAATTGAGTTTGTACCCTATGAAGAATTCATGTCTGGGCAGCAGTATGAGGTAAACTTTCAGCTGTCGGAATTAATGGAGGTTCCCGAGGAAATGGAAGTGTTTTCTTTTAATTTCAGTACCATCGACCAAAATTTTATGGTTTATGTGGATGGGCTGAGTACCTATGAATTTTCCAATTTAAAGAGGCAAAAACTAGAAGGTAGGGTAATTACTGCTGATATGGCGGATTCTTCTGCGGTTGAAAAAACATTGAGTGCTTATCAGGGTGGAAAAGAACTAAAAGTGACTTGGAATCATTCAGGAGGGTTGGTTCATCGTTATGTAGTAGAAGAGGTAAGTAGATCAAAACTAGCTTCGTCGGTAAAGTTGTTTTGGAATGGTGGCCCTATAGGTGTTCATGAGAAATTTGAAAAGGAAGTTGAGGTTCCTGCGTTGGGTGATTTTAAAGTTACTAGTATGTCCGTAGTTCACGAACCGGAGCAATATGTAAGAATTCATTTTTCCGACCCATTAAAGCCCAACCAAAATCTAAATGGGTTAATTACTGTAGAAGGCATTTCCAATTTACGATATAACATTGAAGGGCACGAAGTACACGTTTATTTACCTCATTGGGTGTCCGGAGTAAAACTGGTAACTGTTAATCCAGGAGTGCGAAACTCCAATGGATATAAAATGATAAACAGCGATGCCATCGACCTTGTTTTTGAAGGAATTAAACCGGAAGTAAGATTAGTAGGAAATGGAGTAATTATTCCGAATACTCCAGAAGGGTTACTTTTTCCGTTCGAAGCGGTTAACCTAAGAGCTGT
The DNA here is from genome assembly GCA_965230225.1 of Parvicellaceae bacterium. Classification (GTDB taxonomy): domain Bacteria; phylum Bacteroidota; class Bacteroidia; order Flavobacteriales_D; family Parvicellaceae; genus CALSMU01. Next base: position 474,095 of record CBDDKM010000010.1, on the reverse strand, counting down.
GGATGTATATATCACCAAGGTGTTTCAAAGTAATGTGCTTCAGTTCTTGCAGGTAAACGATCTTGAGGGAGATTATCAAATGAAACGTGTATCCCGGGAGGTATTAAGAAAGCGAGTAGATTTAAATGAAAGATCAAATGTCAATTTGCACGAATGGAACCGTTTTCAACTAGAGTTAAGCGAAATTGTAGAAGTGGAGCCGGGAGCCATTTATCAAGTGGAAATTAGGTTCAAAAAAGAGTATAGCGTATATGGTTGTGATGGTGATGAATTGGATGCTCCTTTGGCAGAATTAACTTTCGATGAGGAGGAAGAGTGGAACGAAGATGGTTGGGACTCTTACGATTATTGGTATGACTATGATTATTGGGATTACGATTACAGTTATGATTATGATGAAAGAGATAACCCTTGTGATCATTCCTACTATCGAGATAAATCAGTAAAGAGTAATGTGCTTGCATCTGATATTGGAATCATTGCAAAGGCAGGAGGAGATAAGGTGATGCACATCTTTTTGAATGATATAAGAACCACTGACCCGATTACTGGAGCCACCATTGAGTTTTACGATTATCAGCAGCAATTGCTGGGAAGCACTTCTACAGATTCTAAAGGAATGGCTGCATTAAAGCTAAACAAGAAACCATTTGTGGTTATTGCGAAAAAAGGAGGTCAGAGAGGGTATCTTAAATTACGAGATGGTGAATCCTTGTCGTTGAGTAAATTTGATGTAGAAGGAGAGACGGTACAGAATGGAGTAAAAGGAATGATTTATACGGAGCGTGGTGTATGGCGTCCGGGAGACTCGATTTATGTTTCGTTTATGCTAGAGGATAAGGAACATATTTTACCTGCTAAACATCCTGTAACATTTGAGTTTTACAATCCTCATGGACAATTGGTGTCGAGAAAAAATACCTCTAAAAATGTAAATGGGTTGTATGATTTTAGGACGGCTACTTTACCGGAGGATATTACGGGAGACTATATGGCTAAAGTTTCTGTTGGGAACAGGTCGTTTACGGAGTATTTGAAAGTTGAAACAGTAAAACCTAATCGATTAAAAATATACCTGGATTTTGAAAAAGAACGATTATCTAAAGCGGATCCATCTAACGAAGGTAGCATTAGTGTAAAGTGGTTACATGGAGCAATTGCCAAGAACCTAAGGGCTAAAATTGATCTAACAGTTAATTCCAGATATACCTCATTTAAAAAGTTTAAGAATTACATTTTTGATGATCCATTAAAAAGCTTCAATACGGAAAGTCAAACGGTGTTTGATGAAAGAGTAGATGAAAATGGAGAAGCTATTATTGATCCGGAGATTCACATTGGAGGGAATGCACCTGGTATGCTAACAGCGAATTTTGTGACAAAAGTTTACGAAGAAGGAGGAGGTTTTAGCATAGACAGACATGCTATTTCTTATTCACCTTATACCAGTTATGTTGGGGTACAGGTACCAAAGGGAAAACTGTATCAGGGAACTTTGCAAACAGATATTGATCACTACATAGATGTGGCTACGGTGGATGCTGATGGTAACCCCATTTCTAAAAAGGATGTTGAGGTTAAAGTATATAAGATTCAATGGCGTTGGTGGTGGGATAGCTATGATAACGATTTGGCTAGCTATATTGCAAAATCCAGTACCATACCTATTCTTAACAAGAAAATATCCACCAAAAATGGAAAAGGAGGATTTAAGCTAAGAGTAAACCGTCCGGAATGGGGAAGGTATATTGTTCAGGTAACGGATAAAGAGAGTGGGCATTCTACCGGAAAAATTATATACATCGATTGGCCTTATTGGGCGAGATCGGAAAGAACAAGTGCAGAAAACGCAACCATGCTTAATTTCTCGACTGATAAAGAAAATTATTCTGTTGGTGATGTTGTTAAGCTTTCATTTCCGTCCAGTTCCAATGGAAAAGCTGTTATTGCTTTAGAATCGGGAACCAAGGTCGTGAAGAAGTTTATGGTGGATACCAAAAAAGGGGAGACCAGGTTTGAGTTTAAAACTACGGCAGATATGGCTCCAAATGTGTTTGTTCACGTGTCTCTGCTTCAACCACATAGTATTACAGAAAATGATTTGCCAATACGTTTATATGGTGTTGCACCAATAATGGTAGAAAATCCAGGAACTCACTTTACTCCTGTTATAAAAATGGCGGATGTGCTAAGGCCAGAATCTGAGGCAAAAATTACCATCAGTGAGGAAAAAGGAAAAGAAATGACCTATACACTAGCTGTAGTGGATGAAGGCCTACTGGATTTAACCGGGTTTAAAACTCCGGACCCATGGAATCACTTTTACGCTAAAGAAGCACTTGGAGTAAAAACCTGGGATATGTACGATGAGGTGATGGGAGCTTTTGGAACAGAGATGAATAAACTGTTGGCTATTGGGGGAGATGGTTCTTACGGTGCGAAAAAACCCACCAAAGCCAATCGATTTGAACCAATGGTTAGGTTTATTGGCCCATTTCACCTTAAGCCGGGGGCTAAGAAAACCCATACGATAGATGTGCCAAATTACGTTGGGTCAGTTCGGGTAATGGTTGTGGCTGGTCAGGATGAAAAATATGGAAATGCTCAGAAAACAGTGCCAGTTAGAAGCCCTTTAATGGTGCTAGGTACATTACCAAGAGTAGTGGGGCCAACGGAGCGTGTTTTTCTTCCGGTAAACGTATTTGCAATGGAAAAACACGTGAAAAATGTAACGGTTAAGATAGAAGCTAATGATAAATTTAAAGTACTGGGCTCAAACCAAAAGAACATTAAATTCTCTAAACCGGGAGATGAAGTGGTAAATTTTGAATTAGAAGTGTTGGAGAAAATAGGGATAGGGAAAGTTAAAATTATTGCAACCAGCGGTAAAGAAGTGGCTAAACACGAAATCGAATTGGATGTACGAACTCCTAATCCTCAAGTGTCTGATGTATATGAAGGGGTAATTGATCCAGGGCAAACCTGGAATCCAGAGGTGCTATTTAAAGGAATAAAAGGAACGAATACCGCAACCATTGAGTTGACTTCTTTTCCCCCTTTAAATTTGGATCAAAGACTAAAGTATTTGATCAGGTATCCTCATGGTTGTATCGAGCAAACTACTTCTTCTGTGTTTCCACAGTTGGCTTTAAATAAGGTGATGAACCTCAATAACGATGCTCGTGTTCAGGTGGATCAAAACATTAAAGCAGGAATAGAGCGATTAAGATTATTTCAAACATTGGAGGGAGGTTTCTCTTATTGGCCTGGACAATCGGAAGATTCGGACTGGGGAACCAATTACGCTGGACATTTTATGCTCGAGGCAGAGTCTATGGGGTATCATTTGCCTAATGGAATGAAGAAAAGATGGATCAAGTATCAGAGCAAGCAGGCTAAAAATTATAATGTTAGTTCATCCAGTTATTACAACGGACCAGCTCAATACGACGATTTATCGCAAGCATATCGATTGTATACTTTAGCTCTGGCTAATGCACCAGAGTTGGGAGCGATGAACAGGATGCGCGAAATGTCTAATTTAAGTTTGGCTGCTAAGTGGCGATTGGCAGCAGCATATCAATTGGTAGGACAAAAAGAGGTGGCTTTTCAGTTGGTGAGAGGATTAACATCCGAAGTGCCAGAGTATAAAGAGTTAGCTTATACCTATGGATCGGATGTTCGAGATGAAGCCATGATTCTGGAGACCATGGTGTTAATGAAAGACAGAAATAAAGCAGGTGCTTTGGCTAAAAAGTTAGCAGAAGAAATGAACTCTGAAGAGTGGATGAGCACCCAAACCACAGCTTATTGTTTACTGGCCATGAGTAAGTACTTAAACAGTTCGGGTGTGGATAAAACCATGAGGTTTACCTACCAGATTTCCGGAAGCAGTAATGTTACCAAATCAACTCAGGTACCCGTTTATCAATCTAAGCTCAAGGTGAAGGGGGAGAAGTCTACTGTTAAAGTAAAGAACAATGGTAAAGGCTTATTGTATGCAAAGGTAGTGGTAGAAGGAATTCCGGTAATTGGGGATCAATCATCTGCCTCTAATAATTTGGTAATGAATATACGATATACCAATATGAATGGTGTCGCTATAAATCCTGAAGAGTTAGAGCAGGGTACGGACTTTATTGCAGAAGTGTCTTTGTATAATCCAGGTACAAGAGGAACTTTAAAGGAGATGACATTGAATCAAATTTTTCCTTCCGGTTGGGAAATACACAATACCAGAATGGATGGCTTTAGCAGTTCTTATAGTAGTGATTCTTACGATTATCAAGATATTAGAGACGATAGAGTTTATACTTACTATTCTCTGGATAAAGGAGAAACTAAAAAGTTTAGAATACAACTTAATGCCACCTATTTAGGTAAGTACTATTTACCAACTATAGAAAGTGAGGCTATGTACGATGAAGCAATTAGCGCCAGAACACCTGGTAAATGGGTGAAGGTAGTGCCGGTTATATCACTGGCAAGTAGATAAAAAATTAAAAGGCCCCAATTCGGGGCCTTTTAGTTAGCTATGGGTTGTTTGGTGGGTGTCAAATTATTTTAAAGATTCAATTTCCTTTTGAAGTTCTTTGATGATGTTTTGTAAGTCTTCAATCATCCCATGTTGCTCATCAATCATTTCCTGTTGTTCCTGAATTGCTTTGGTTAATACAGGAGCAAGATGAGAATAATAAACACCAAGGTTATTTTGTGCATCATCGCCAACCACTACCAATTCAGGGATAATGGTTTGCATTTCCTGAGCACTAAATCCAATGTGGTAATTATTATCTAAGTTATTCTGTGGTTTCAAATCTCCTTCTTCCGATTGAGGTAAGAGTTTGTCGTGATCCCACTGATAAGTGAAAGTGGATAACTGCATGATTTCGTTCAAGCCGTAAGTTAATGGTTGTACGTTCTTTTTGTACCTCATGTCTGAAGTGTTGATGGTTCCGTTAACGGCATAAACCTGAGTCCATCTATCGGCAGATGTTCCTAGAGAACCGTTGTTGTCGTAATATGGGAAAACGTTTCCAACATCATCAATTACCAATTCATGGTAATAGGTTCCTCCATCGATGGTTCCAATTCTTAATTCGCTATCTTCAGTACCGTCAGATACATCATCCATTTTAGCATTGAGTCCTGCAATTTGAGCATAGTTTCCCGCACTTCCTTCATGGTACAATCCAAACTCTAATCGATCTCCATCTGCAGGAGAAGCAGTACTTCTATATAGGGTTAATGGGTATCCGGTACTCCCGTTAGTTTCAGAGTCAATCCAGGTTTCTCCATCTTCTGCAATGTTCATCCTGGCTACAGCTGATGAGGTACCATCAGGAGAAGTATTGAAGGATAAACTTCCTGGCATGTCACTACCATTAGAAGGAGTTCCATCTACGTAGGCCGTTATGCTAGCAGCGATTTCGAAACCGCTTCCATCGTAACCTTGAAATTCTACTTTCCCTAAATTCGTGCCATCTAACACAGTAGTAGGGCTGGCCGACGTTCCTCTTGATTTTTTAAAGTGAAAACTTGAAACATCAGTTCCATTGGTTTCCAAATCGATATCTGCATCATCAGACTGGATGTGCAATAACTCTTCCGGTGCGCTCATGTTTATACCAACATTACCATCGGTGTCAATTCTTACTTGTTCTTCATAAAAATCTCCAGAGTTAGTACTAAAAACCATGTCCATTCCTGCGGATGCCACCTGAAATAAACTGGTACCTCCAAATCCGGAAGTACTATTAACGTGTCCAATCCACCCATGTAAACTGGCTCCTTCGTAGAAGTAGGCTCCTGCAAAACCAGAGGCATGAGGATTATCAATTCGAACAACCCCCGCATCCGCTTCGCTGTTGTATATATGAGTTTTTGCGGCAGGAGTGGCAGTTCCGATTCCAATATCACCATCAGATTCTATTCTGATTCTTTCGGTGTTGTTTGATTTGATTACCAGGTCTACTGCATCGGTTGTACCCAGAAAGTCAGTGCCTGCTGTGGTGCTTGCGTTACCTGCTAGTTTCCATCCCTCATCGGCAGGCATTAGCCTTACCCAGTTCGGAGTGGTAGTTGTACTAATGTTGTAGTAAAACCCTTCCTCACCATTGGTTTGATATACCGTTAGTCCTTCTGCCGCTGCTGGCAAAGGATTCATGGCTGTTTTTTGAGCACTGGTAACTCTTGGAATTAATAACCCCTTAGATGTAGAAGTAATGTCTAGCATGGAAGATGCATTTGGAGCTGCTCCATTGGAATTGATTCCTACATTTTGAGCAAAAGAAATGAAAGTGGTAAAAAGGGTGCCTAATAGAATAAGATTTAGTTTAACCATGGTGTAATTAACTTGTTAGTAGTGTAGTGTGATGTTGTTGTAATTGTTCAGTGCATCATCCAATCATTAATTTGGAACGAATGCATTAAAGCTAAAATAGGGTGGAATAAAGGAGATAAAAAATAGAGTAGGCTAGAAGTCCAATAAATTACTGCCAGATTTAGAAATCCGTAAAGATTTTAGCCCTAAACTATTGGTTTAAGCTAGTTTAGAGTAGTTTTTTTTGAGGTGAGTCAAGAGGTGATTTTCTGCTTTCTGAATGGGGTATTTGCATTTAGGTTGGTGTACGTAATTCAAAAATGACCAAATCTCCTTGCATTCAGGCATGAAGATCTGGTTCATTTTAGACTTTAAGTTTTGGGTTGTTAAGGTTGTATTTATTTTAAAGATTCTATCTCCTTTTGAAGTTCTTTAATGATCTTTTGCAATTCTTCTATCATTCCTTGTTGTTCCTGAATTGCTTTGGTTAATACAGGAGCAAGGTGAGAGTAATAAACACCAAGGTTATTTTGTACATCATCGCCAACCACTACCAATTCAGGGATAATGGTTTGCATTTCCTGAGCACTAAATCCAATGTGGTAATTATTATCTAAGTTATTCTGTGGTTTCAAATCTCCTTCTCCCGATTGAGGTAAGAGTTTGTCGTGATCCCACTGATAAGTGAAAGTGGATAACTGCATGATTTCGTTCAAACCGTAAGTTAGTGGTTGTACGTTCTTTTTGTATCTCATGTCTGAAGTGTTGATGGTTCCGTTAACGGCATAAACCTGGGTCCATCTATCGGCAGATGTTCCTAGAGAACCGTTGTTGTCGTAATATGGGAAAACGTTTCCAACATTATCAATTACCAATTCATGGTAATAGGTTCCTCCGAAGATGGTTCCAATTCTTAATTCGCTATCTTCAGTACCATCAGTTACATCGTCAATTTTAGCATTGAGCCCTGCAATTTGAGCATAGTTTCCTGCACTTCCTTCATGGTACAATCCAAACTCTAACTGGTCTCCATCTGCTGGAGATGCAGTGCTTCTGTATAGGGTTAATGGGGAACCGGTACTTCCATTGGTTTCAGAGTCAATCCAGGTTTCTCCGTCCTGATCTATTTTCATTCTATACTCCGAGCTGGTTGAATTATCAGGAGTAGTATAAAAATAGAGAGCACCTGGCATATCATTTCCTGAAGGGGCATCATCAACTGTCCCTGCAATTCCCGCTGCTATTTCATAGTCACTACCATCATAACCTTGAAATTCAACTTGCCCTAGTAAATCTCCATCTTGAACAATGCTAGGTGAAGAAGGTGTACCTCTTGATTTTTTGTAATGGATGGTTGAAACATCAGTGCCGTTTGTTTCCATGTCTATATCGGCATCATCAGATTTTAAGTGTAATAATTCTACGGGGTTACTCGTGTTAATTCCGATATCACCTCCTGATTCAATTCTAATTCTTTCTGTATTATCAGATTTGATTACCAGGTCTTCAGCATCAATGGTTCCTAAAAAGTCAGTACCTGCGGTTGTCCCTCCGTTTCCAGCCAATTGCCACCCTTCGTAGGCAGGCATTAATCTTACCCAGTTAGGAGTGGTAGTGGTGCTAATATTGTAGTAATATCCTTCTTCACCGTCAGTTTGATAAATCGTTAGCCCTTCTGCTGGAGCTGGTAGTGGATTCATAGCAGCTTTTTGAGCATTTGTTACCCTTGGAATTAACAATCCTTTAGTCGTGGAAGAAATATCCAGCATGGAAGAGGCATTGGGGGCAGTACCGTTGGTGTTAATTCCAACATTTTGTGCAATAGAACCAATTGAGATTAAAAAGGTGCCGAATAGGATAAGTTTAGCTTTAAGCATGATTTAATTGTATGTAGTTAAATTAGTGTTGTGGTTTAGGTCTATGAGGCTAAAATAGAGAGGAATTGAGGTGATAAAAAATGGCTCAGGCCACAAACACGATTAACTACTGTTGGATTTATAAATCCATCAAGATAGAAGCTCTAATCTGTAAGATAGAGGAAGATTATACTTGAAGTGTTTCTGATAAGAAAGGAAAATCTGCTTTATTCCTGGATCACAATTCTTTCCTGGAAAGTGTGTTGATCGTTTTCCAATAGGATAGAATAACTTCCAGCAGATAGAGAGTTAAGGTTAAGGCTGGTAGGAGAGTGTTGAAGATCAATTTCACTAAAATACACCACCTGACCTAACATATTGGTAATTGTAACTTTAAAAGGTGCATACGCTGTTTCTGAAGTCTCGATTAATAACTCCCCTTGAGTAGGATTAGGGTAGAAGATTAGTTCCAGTAAATCAGAAGATTGACAGTCCTCTGTAGCTAATATTTGATCAATTTCCGTGTTTCCTCCTGAGCAAATTCCACAAGAATCAACAATTGCAGCACCTCCACCATCTCCGTTGCAATCCTCTTCAACCAATCCTGTAATAATTAGGGATACTCTTTGAGTTCCACTATATAAATTCCCCTTATGGCTTATTTCGATTTGATATGCTCCATAAGAACTATCAATTTCGATTTTTTCGATATTGTCTACCAGGTTGTCGCTGTTGATAGCTGCATCCGAAGGATTGTCTGGATCCAGTTTCCAGGGGTAATAGGTTGAATCATTTTTGTAAATTCTGATGTCCAGATCATTAATTAATTTAGGGGTCCTGTCGTTAACAATATTGGGCCCAACTGATGCTTTAGGGTCGGTCCAGGTAATGGATGCCATTAAAGGTTCTAGTCCAGATGCTCCAACCTCAATGGAGTATGTGTCTCCCTGATTTAGTTCGATTTCCTCAATTCTGGAGCTACCTCCATTGTTTGTAATGGTCTCTGCAGCTCTTTTAGCATTGATCAGTCCCCATCCATAGGAGTAGTCAGGTCCATCATTTGCACCAGCTTCATCGGCAGTATGACATACTAGTCCCCTTAAAGTAGAAGAGAGCATAAACTGACCATGTGTTTCATTATAGTGCTGCTGAAGTAAAAGCATAGTTCCTGAAACTGATGGCGTTGACATGGAAGTACCACTCATAGTGCCATAAGAAGTGTTGGAAGAGGAGTAGGCAGAGTATAAAGAGACTCCCTTTGCTGAGATATCGGGTTTGATCCGTCCATCATCGGTTGGTCCCCATGAACTAAAAGAGGACATATTAACACTATTTGGGTTAATGTAATTGGAAACCTGTCCTACCGCCGCTACTGTGACTCCATTTTTTGAGCACGACATGTCGGTTAATAAATCATATCCGGTTGCATTAATTCCATCATTTCGATCGTTACCTGCAGAGAATACTCCAAGGTAATAAGGAGCATTGTACATTATTTCGTCGTAATCACGAGCGTTACCATCGTATTTTCCTAGGTAAGCAGATGATGATCCAACTGCACTTATACCGTAAGAATGGCTAGAGATTAGATTGCCTGAGGCCGCTTCCGATATTACTTCTGCTTCGTCGCCAGAAGCACTAAATACTCTTACTTCTGCCTCGTAGGCCATCCCCTGAGCAGCTCCATTCTGGAAAGCACCTGAACCAGCTATGGTTCCACTTACATGGGATGCGTGATCAGAAAGGTTTCCGCCTTGAACTGAGGTTACTCTTCCTTCGAAAAGTTGATGAGTAGGACGGACAGCTCCGACCTCCCATACACTGATAGTCATTCCGTCGCCCGTTAAATTCAGTCCTAATGATCCTCCTGGGTAAAGTTCATTCGTTCTTGCAGTTAGAGCAGCTCCATCGTTTTCGTCAGTGTAATAAATTGGTGTGAGGTCATCTCTAACTCCAACCAATTGAGAGAATCCTCCATTTTCTAACTGAATTTCAAGTGGCCAATTATTGACTTTGGCTAACTCCTGAGCTTTTTTTACGTTGTTTAAATGAGCGACTTCAAACTTGGATCTGAGTTGCTCCAATTTTTCAAGATCATACTGCGAAATAATTTTTGCCTTCTCTTCTGCATTTTGCCCCCAGCTATTTGTAGCAAAGAATAAACAAACGCATGCCAACAGGCTGAATGAAGTAAATGAAGAGGCAGGTGTGTTGTTTTTGCAGTAGATCATGGACGATGATATGCATTTTGAGTGAATTTCAAAAATTCTAATTGTACGGATACTTATTAATTCACGGATTGGTCAGAATCAAGACAGATTTAAACAGAAGAATCCTCTTTTTCCTTTGCAATTACTGATTTAAGAAAGAAGGATGGAGTAATCCCTGTAAACTTTTTAAATGCACTATTAAACGTCGAAATTGAATTGAATCCTGTGATTCCGGAAATAGCTTCAATGGTTAAGTGACGATGCTCTTTTTCGGAAAGCATTCTTCTGGCTTCTTTTATTCTATATTCGTTTACAAAGTTGCTAAAGTTTACACTTAGCTTTTCGTTGATCACTTGTGATATATAGCTTTTATTAGTGTCCAGCACTTTTGCTACAGTAAATACAGTGAGGTCTTTCTCTTTAAAGATTTGATCCTCTTCCATTGTATTTATGATCTGTATCAATAACTCTTCTTTTTGTTCTTCTGATAGTGCTGATCCGGAATATTTATCTTCAATGGTGGGTAACTTAATCTGCTTAATGACCGGAGGGACCTTGTTGGTAGTAGTAATTTCTCGAAGCTTTTGCTCTGATTCTAATACCTCCAGGTTTTTTTCAAATAGGTTGGCAGAAGCTTTTTCCAGCTGTTTTTTCTGTCGGTAAATGATGAAGGAAAAGATTAGTATTCCAAGAATAACAAAGCAAAGCGCAATGATTCCATTGGTTACTCTTCTCGAAAAGGCTACTTCCTCTTCATTTTGTTCTGTTAATGTTTTATTGTCCGAATTAAGGTGGTTGATGATCTTGTGATCTTTGGAGGTCTCGTAATTAGACTCAATCTCTTTTACTTTACTTACCACATAAGAACCAGATAAAGAATCTCGGTATGTACTGTATTGTTTAAAGTTGTCAAGGGCCAACTTATATTCCCCCTGAGCTTCGAAAACAAGGTACCTACCTTTAAAGATTCCTTCAAGATTTTGAATTTGCTTCTTTTCCGATTTTTTGATGAAATGCTCTGCTTGTTCGTAGTATTCTAACGCCTTTTGGTAGTTCTTTTGTAAATAAAACACCCTGGCAAGATTGCTCCTGTTGGAGCCAATAAATGCGTAATCTGGCTTTCTGTTAATCGTATCTGCCAACTCAGCGTATTCCTGATCGATGTACATAATGGCATCATCAAACTGTTCTAACTCAGTATAAATGTTTCCAAGGTTTCCTATTATGACTAACCTTCTGTGTTTAAGCTGATGGTCCTCACAGACCTCCTTTGCCATCAGGTAATATTTCAGAGAAAGCTCAAATTGTTCCATGCCTAAATAGGCATTAGCTATGGTATTGTAACTAGAGGCGATACCGTCGTGTTCTTCAAGGTTTTTAAACAATTCGACTGCTCTTAAGTAATACTCCAGGGCTCTTTCATTGTTGTGCTGACGTTTGAATACAGAACCAATATATCGAAGTAGCCAGGCGTATGAACTATCCTTAACACCTAACTCATCATATTGTGCAAGAGCTTCCATGTAGATTTCCATGGCTGTAGTAAAATCTCCACCTTCATAATAAACTCTTCCGAGCTCTCTTTTCATGTTGGGAACGTGATCTTGCATGCCATTGGCCATACAAAGGTCAATTACTTCCTGATAGTAGTAGATTGCCTGATTGTGAATGTTGTGACCCCGGTACAGTTTCGCCAAATTATACTTTGTGCGAATAATGTTCGCATGTCCTTCTAATTGTTCTGCAATTTGAACAGCCAACTTACCCAAATGAAAAGCTTTAGCGCTATCTGTTGAATTTAGTTTTTTAGATTCGGCAATAAGAATCCTAACCGACGACGTATCAATTGCATACCCTTCCAAACTATTGGTGGTGGATTGGGCATTTAATTGAGAGTTGAACAGTAAGAATAGTATAGTAGTGAACAGTGTAGTGTAGACCCCTCTCTTAATCATAGACTATACAAAGCTATGGAATTCTGATGCTTAAATCCAGTAGAATTTTAATAATGAAAGATTTAGGAGTACAATATGATGATTTACAGATTCATGATTTGCTTGTGGTTATATTAGTGAATTCATAAAATAGTATATGGTTAATTACTTATTTGTTAATATGATACTGAGGAGCGGTTGGAGAAATAGGGAAATGTTAATCTTTGTTCATTAGGAATTTATTGGAAATTAAGATTTAGGATTGGAATAATGATAGGCTCTTTGACTTAGATAGTGTGAATAGTTCAACCATGTTGAGGTGAATCGAATAAAATTTATCAACTAGGGTTACAAATACTGGTATAGGAAATAGATATAAATACCTTTGTGAAAATGTTTGTTTCGGATAATACGGTTAATACAATGATGGAGTACTATCGCTCCGAATTGAAAGAGATATACCCGACGGAAGAGGTAGAATCATTGATTTATTTAGTGTTTTTACACTATAAAGATTGGAATCGTATAGAAATTAGAATGAATGCAGAAAGTGCATTAACTGAATCGGAGCTGCTTCAGTTTCATTGGACCTTAAAAAGGTTAAAAAAGGAAGAGCCTATTCAACAAATTCTGGGAGAAACAGAATTTTATGGGTTGCCATTTACAGTTACTCCTGATGTTTTAATCCCACGACAAGAAACAGAGGAGTTGGTGGATTTAATAATAAAGGAGGCAGGTGCAAACAGTAGAGTGCTAGACATAGGTACTGGGTCGGGGTGTATAGCAGTTACGTTGGCAAAAAAACTGAATGGAGCAGAGGTGTTCGCTATGGATGTTTCCAAAGCAGCATTAGAAGTTGCAAAGGAAAATGGAACAAAAAATTATGTAAAACTGAATGCACTAGAAGGGGATGTTTTAAGGACTGAAAGTTTACCTAAAGAGATAGGACAGCTAACTACAATTGTAAGTAATCCTCCTTACATCTTAGAACAGGAAAAATCTGAAATGAGTAAAAATGTTTTAGAGTTTGAACCACATTTGGCGCTATTTGTCAAAAATGATGACCCACTGTTATTTTACAGAAAAATTGGTCATTTGGCTTATAATCATTTGCTTTCGGGAGGTAGGTTGTATTTTGAAATTAACGAACAGTACGGAACTCAAACACAAGAGCTTTTAAATTCCATAGGTTTTTCAGATATTCGAATCATTAAAGACATTAATCAAAAGGATAGGATTGTTGCTGCCATTCGATAAAAAATATTTATTACTAATAGTTGCTGTTGTTACACTGAATTTATTTTTCGCTCAGGACAGTGATTTTGAGTCTTCGTATAGTAATATAGAGTTAATGTCTCCTTCTATAAAGGACTCTGCCAAAAAACAGAAGAAGTACAAGTTTCTATTTGCTTTTGATGCTCGTAGATCTTTCGTAATGGACCGAAATGTTAAATTCAATGGAATAAAAATAGGGTTAACCTACCTTGATAAGGCCAGGTTTGGTTTAGGGTTTTACGGGATGAGAAACCCCATAAGAATGCAAGGAATCCAGCTAGATCCGATGGAATATCCCAATGCCAGTGATACAATATATTTTAATTTTACTTACAGTGGGTTGTTTTATGAGCCCATTTGGTACAATTCTAAAAGATGGCAGTTATCTACTCCTGTAAATTTTGGAGGAGGAGAAATTACGCTTTCTTATAAAGTGAAAGATTCCACCAGAACAGAGCAGTTTATGAAAGGGGGGGTACCCGTTTTTGGAGTTAGAGGCGCAGCTCAGTTTAAAGTTTTTAGATGGTTAGCTGTTGGGACAGGATTGGGGTATCGCTTTATTTTGGTAGAGGATAAACAGGTAAAAAGCTCCATTAGTGCACCATTCTACAATTTTTCAGTAAAAGTTTTGTTCGGAGAATTGTTCAGAATGGCCTTTAAGAAAGAAGAGTTGGAAGAGTGGTAAACAGATTGAAATTATGGATCCAAAGAAGAGAATAGAAACACTTACTAGCGAATTAAATCAGCATAATTATAATTATTACGTATTAAGTCAGCCCACCATATCTGATTACGATTTTGATATGATGCTCAAAGAATTACAGGAGCTGGAGGAAAAACACCCTGAATGGGCAGACGAAAATTCTCCTACTAAAAGAGTGGGAGGAGATATCACCAAGAAGTTTGATACTGTGGAACATCGGTTTCCAATGCTATCGTTGAGTAATAGCTATTCCAAAGAGGAAATTGTAGACTTCGAAAATAGAATTCATAAACTGATTGATCAGGAAGTAGAATACATCTGCGAATTAAAGTATGATGGAGTGGCAATTAGTTTGACTTATAAGGATGGGAAACTGTTAAGGGCAGTAACCAGAGGGGATGGAGCAAAAGGAGAAGAGGTTACCGCCAATGTTAGAACTATAAAAAGTATTCCTCTGCAATTAACGGGGGATTACCCGGCTGATTTTGACATCAGAGGAGAAATTGTTTTTCCATTGGATAAGTTTGCTCAATTGAATGAAGCAAGAAAGGCTGCAGGAGAACCTGAGTTTGCCAACCCTAGAAATACGGCTTCAGGAACCATTAAGATGCAAGATTCATCCGTAGTTGCTTCAAGAGGATTAGATTGTTTCTTATATGCTCTTTACGGAGATAATTTGCCGCAGCGATCTCATTACGAAGGATTAGTTGCAGCTGGTGAATATGGGTTTAAGGTACCAAAAGAGGAAGATAGATATATCCGTAAGACTCATTCGATAGAGGGGATAATGGAATTTATTGACTATTGGGATGAAGAGAGGAAAAATCTTCCATTTGAAATTGATGGAATTGTAATTAAGGTAAACAGTTATGATAAGCAGGAAGAACTTGGTTTTACTGCAAAATCACCAAGGTGGGCAATTGCCTACAAGTTTAAAGCAGAAAGAGTATCCACAAAGCTAAATGAAATTACCTATCAGGTAGGAAGAACTGGAGCTATTACACCAGTGGCTAACCTCGAGCCTGTATTGCTGGCAGGAACAACTGTTAAGAGGGCCAGTATGCACAATGCTGATCAAATAGAGAAATTGGACTTACGAGTTGGAGATACTGTGTACGTGGAGAAGGGAGGGGAGATTATACCTAAAATATTGGGGTTCGATCCAGGTAAAAGACCTTCTGGTTCGGTACCTACCAAGTACATTGAAGAGTGCCCCGAATGTGGAACAGAGTTGATCCGAAAGGAAGGAGAAGCCCAGCATTATTGTCCTAACGAATATGGATGTCCTCCACAGATTAAGGGGAAGATGGAACATTTTATTGGGCGCAAAATGATGGATGTTGATGGGTTAGGTGCTGAAACTGTGGATCAACTGTTCGAAGCTAAATTAATCAACAACATTGCTGATTTATACGACCTAACAAAGGATCAATTATTACCATTGGAAAGAATGGCAGAGAAATCTGTCAATAACCTGTTGGAAGGATTGGAGAATTCTAAGAAAATTCCATTTGAAAGAGTGCTTTTTGCATTGGGAATTAGATATGTAGGGGAGACAGTAGCGAAAAAATTAGCAAAGCATTTCATTACAGTAGATGCCCTGGCAAAAGCCACCGAAGAAGAATTGATAGCAGTGGATGAAATTGGGGGGAGAATTGCTGAAAGTGTAATTGACTATTTTGGTGATGAGAACAACCTGGAAATAATTGAGAGACTTAAACAAAAGGGCTTACAATTTGCCATGGACGAAACCGAATTGGAAGGAGCCTCTGATGCTTTAACCGGGAAGGTCTTTGTGGTTTCGGGAACTTTTGAAATGTCCCGAAATGATCTAAAAAAATTGATTGAATTGAATGGAGGTAAAAATTCTGGGTCTATTTCCAAGAAAACGGATTATCTCATTAGAGGAGAAAACATGGGGCCTAGTAAGCTTAAAAAAGCTGAAGATTTGGGGATACCGATGATTTCTGAATCTGATTTTTTGAGCATGGTTGGAGGAGAAACGAAAGAAGAGGAAGATAAAGGACCTGAATCTGTTCAGGGGTCATTGTTTTAAGGAATTTCCCAATTAGTTGTTAATAGATAATGGTTTATTCTACTATTCGTTATTTTCAATCCTTACCTTTGTAAGGAATGGGATTTTTGGACGACATAAAATCAAAAGCTGGTTGGCGAGTTATAAAAAAGGAACTCAAAAGGTCTTCCGCTGTTCGTCAAGCAACCATTTGTAATCTGAACGATGCTAATTCTGTGGCAATTCTTTACAAGGTTAAAGAAGAAGAGGATTACAAGAAAATCATGAAGTTCGTTAAGTACCTTAAAGGCGAATTTGGAATCAGAACTGTGAAGGTGTTGGGGTATTTTGATGATAAAGATGAACCATTCTTTTTGCAGTCCAAATTGGAATTTGATTTTTTTACCCGAAAAGAACTGAGTTGGAATGGAATACCAACTTCTACTACGGTAGATAATTTTGTACAGGAAAAGTACGATGTTCTAATCGACTTTATGGATTATGTAAATATTCCACTGCGTTATGTACTTCTTAAGTCTCAAGCCAAATTAAAGGTGGGAAGATTTAGTGATGACAATGAACCATTTTACGATGTAATGATTAATGACGCAAAGGAGTTTGATTTTGAAGAGTATGCCAATCAGGTGGTTCATTACTTAACCATGTTTAACGCCAAATAATGGAAAACATCATTTTGATAGGTTTCATGGGGTGTGGTAAGTCTACCATGGGAAAAGCCATTTCAAGTAGATTGGGAATTGAGTTTATGGACACTGATGAACTCATCGAAAAACAAGAGTCTAAAAGTATTTCTGATATTTTTAAAACCCAAGGCGAAATCTACTTTAGGAAGCTAGAGGAAGATTTAATCAAGCAACTAAGCCCTAAAAGAGCTGTGATTTCCGTTGGCGGAGGACTTCCATGCTTTAATAATAATATAGAAGTATTGAAACGTTTAGGAACAACGTTTTACATTAATCCTTCAATCAATGAATTGTTTTCAAGACTGAGAAAAGATGATGGTTCAAGACCATTATTAAAGAACATGAATGATGACGAGCTAAAATCCTTTATTGGTGAAAAACTGAATGAAAGGGAGAAGTATTATTTAGCTGCTGATCATGTAGTCTCATCCTTAGAGGAGGTCCTGGAGCTTTTGAATTAAGAAATTTTCGGAAACTTGCTGATTTACTACTGATAATAATTACTACTTCACTATTATTCACTAGAGGTAAATGTTGTAGTATTTAAACCTAATTTGGTAGTGTGAAATGGTGGCGATATATCAGAACTCCTTTTGTTTGGGGGTGGAAGAAGCTAGTGCGGATAAAATACTATCTGTTGGCTTTCATCCTGATCAACTTTGTGGTTTGGTTATTCTGTTTACCCTCCAATCTGTTTAACGATCCTACCTGTACCGTATTAGCAGATGAGCATGGCAATATACTTTCCGCCAGAATAGCTGATGATGGACAATGGAGGTTTCCTCCTCGAAAGGACGTCCCTTATAAATTCAAGAAAGCCATTATTCAGTTCGAAGATCGAGACTTCTATTCCCACATGGGGTTTAGCTTTAAAGCATTTGGTAGAGCTATGATGCAAAATGTTCGATCAGGAAGAGTTGTGAGTGGAGGCAGTACCATTAGCATGCAAACCATTCGATTATCCAGAAAAGGGAAATCTAGGTCCATTTGGGAAAAATTAGTGGAGGTTTATCAAGCCACCAGAATGGAGTGGAGCTACTCTAAATCGGATATTCTGGCCATGTATGCCTCTTACGCTCCAATGGGAGGGAATGTAGTAGGACTCGATGCAGCGGCCTGGAGGTATTTTGGGAGAAGTGCCGATCAGTTAAGTTGGGCAGAGGCCTGTACATTGGCTGTGTTACCTAATGCACCTAGTTTAATGCATCCCGGGAAAAACAGAGATGAGCTTATTGCCAAAAGGAATCGATTGCTTAATCGACTACATGAGGTGGGAGAGATTGATGATTTAGAATTGCAGTTAGCCATTTCAGAACCCTTACCAGATGCTCCGCCTACATTACCCAATTTAGCACCACACTTAATGGATAGAGTGGTGTCGTCTTCAAAAAAAGGAACCTGGGTACAGTCTACAGTAAGACGATCGCTACAAGAAGAAGTTCGCAGAGTGGTAGATATACATCATGATAGGTTGAAAGAAAACGAAATTTATAATGCGGCAGTACTTGTATTGGAGGTGGAAACAGGAAATGTGTTAGCTTATGTAGGAAATACAAAAGGAGATAATCCGGAACATGGATATGCGGTAGACGTAATTCGTGCACCGCGAAGTACAGGTAGTATATTAAAGCCTTTTTTATATGGTGGAGTAATGGATGCCGGTGAAATGATGCCAAAACAAATCATTGAAGATGTTCCTACCATTATAGCCGGATACTCTCCTAAAAATTACAACGAACAATATGATGGAATGGTTCCTGCCTCTAACGCTTTAGCGAGGTCATTAAATGTTCCTATTGTTAAGATGTTACAGGATTACGGTGTGCAGAAATTCCACCGACAATTAAATAGAATGGGATTGTCTACGGTAAACAGGCCATCGTCGGATTATGGTTTGTCACTGGTACTTGGAGGGGCTGAAGCATCTCTGTGGGATCTTTGTGCAGTGTACTCTAACATGGCGCATACACTAAATGAATACGAAAAGGGAGAAGAGGCTAAATTCATAGCACCTTCTTACGAATTGGAAACCATTGGAAATAGAAGTAGAGAGAATTTGTTGTTAAGTCCTGGAGCCACCTGGACTACACTTAATGCCATGTTAGAAGTAACCAGACCTGACGAAGAAGCTCACTGGCAACAGTTTTCGTCGTCGCGTAAAATTGCCTGGAAAACAGGGACTAGCTTTGGTTTTAGAGATGCATGGGCAATTGGTGTAACCCCTAAGTATGTAGTGGGTGTTTGGGTAGGGAATGCAGATGGAGAGGGAAGACCTGGAATTATAGGTGTAAAAGCAGCAGCTCCTATATTATTTGATGTATTCAATCACTTACCCCAAACCGATTGGTTTCATCAACCTACAGATAATATGAAACTACTGGAGGTCTGTCATCATAGTGGGCATAGAGCATCAGATATTTGTACACAAGTAGATTCTGTGTGGGTACCGGAACAATGTGTGTCTACATTGGCTTGTCCTTATCATCAGAATATTCATTTGGACGGTAATGGGAACAGAGTGAACAGTTCTTGCATGTCTGCTCTGGAAATGAGAACAGAACCGTGGTTTATTCTACCTCCAATTGTAGAGAAATTTTACCGGTCTAAAAATCCTAATTATCGTCCTTTGCCTCCTTATAGAGATGATTGTAATATGCTGGAAGAGATTAATCCAATTGGAGTGATTTATCCTAAATCTCAGAGTAAAATATATATACCGGTTCAGTTAGATGGCACGCTTAGTAAAACAGTTTTTGAAGCCTCTCATCGAGATCAGTTTGCGAAGTTATACTGGCATTTGGACGATCAATTTCTGGGAGTAACAGAGGGAGTGCATCAAATGGAATTGATTCCTATAGCAGGAAAACACACACTAACTTTAATTGATGAGTTAGGATATCAAATGTCTAAAACTTTTGAAGTATATGGTAAAGATGAATAACGAATCATAATAAATAAAAAGTGGATTCGTTTTTAATGGTATGAAACAGATTGTGACTACAATTTTAGTTTTTGTAACGACCACATTTTATACGCAGGAAGAATACGTAAACCCCGATACTATTTCCCCAAAAGTGATTACCCATTCTTTTGACTTCATGACTTTTCCAACACTGGAAATAGGAGGTCAATACCTCTACCATTTTGATCAGTTAAATTTAAGAGTGGCAATGGTTGGAGAACTTTTTCCAGAAGAGGAGAGAACTTATCCATTGGAACTGCCTGTTGCGCTAACGGACACTTCTATTATATATAGAGGAACCGACATAGATCAATCTTCTTTTGATTTTCGAATCGGAGTGGAAAAAGAATGGCAAATCTTAAAACAAGAAAGCATTAATGCCAATCGAAAAGGTTTCTTTTCGTGTGGTATTGACCTTAGTGTTGGGAGTTATACCAGGACTTCATCTTATGGAGAAGGGTATGTGAGGTATTTTAGAGACTCAATATCAGGTCAGATGAGTTATCTGGATTATCATGGTAACATTGTTACTGATCCAAACAGGGCTTACGGTGTAAATACACTGTATGCAGAATCAAAATGGAAGTACAGAAAGTGGGGTATTTACCCAAACTGTACCATTAGACTGAGATCAAATAAATTACCCTTTACTTGTGGGGTTCAATTCTCCAAACGATACCAATTCTATCATTTATTAGAAGAAGAAATTGATGACCCTCTATCGTTAATTGATGTGAGAGAGCCATCTTATTTTGAAAAAGGAGCAATGATTTACTTGCTCTTCGGAATTACGATTTAAAGGTATACTCCTTCAGCAGCTTCAGGACAGATAGATTGAAGCGTTTCAATAAAATGTTCCTCTTTATCACTATGATCGTATTCACCTAACTTATCATAGTCATCTCCCATGCACTTTTTAAAGCCAGCACGATCTGTGGTTTCAAGGCATTCGCACATGTGTTCTGCTAATTTTTGTTCTTCACTTTTACAAGCGGTAAAGGCTACTCCAAGTAGAGCAATAAAAAGTACTTTTTTCATGGTGATATTTTATAGATTAAGGGCTGTTCTAATTTTAACTACCTTTTCCAAAATAGGTCTTAATTTATCCAGTTGGAGCATCGTGTGTGGGTCACTCAATGCTTCTGAAGGGTTAGGGTGAGTTTCGATAAAAAAGCCATCTGCTCCGGTAGCGGCAGCAGATAACGCAATGGATTCAATCAAAGATGGATCTCCTCCGGTTACTCCAACTGTTTGATTAGGCTTTTGAACGGAGTGGGTACAGTCCATAATTACCGGTGCGCCATGTTGTTTTAATCTGTGAATGGCAGTAGCATCTACAATTAGGTCACTATATCCAAAGCTAAATCCTCTTTCGCAAAGCCATGCATTTTTATTTCCGGTTGAAAGCACTTTTTCTAATGGAAACCCCATCGATTCAGGAGATACAAACTGTCCCTTTTTTATGTTTACTCCACATCCAGATCTTCCTGCTGCTAATAACAATTCTGTTTGACGACATAAAAAAGCTGGAATTTGCAAGTGGTCAACATATTGAGAAGCCAATTCCACTTCATGACTCTCGTGTACGTCGGTAATGGTTTCAACACCTAGTTCTTGTCCTACTTCCTTTAAAATGGTTAAGGCTTTTTCATCTCCTATACCAGTAAAGCTGTCCAATCTGGATCGATTTGCTTTTCGGTAACTTCCTTTGAAGATGAATTCAAAATCTAGTTCATCGCAAATTTCTTTAACAGTTTTTCCTATCAATAGAGCAGTTTCCTTGTCTTCAATGGCACATGGTCCTGCAATCAATTTAAATCTATTCATCTCCTCTGGCTTTTTGCCCCAGATAACCACTGTGGTGGCGCTTGGCGTATTCTTCTTTTGTAAAGTTTATTTTTTCCATTAGTGTTACCACTAATATATCTCCCACCACTGTCATAGCTGTAGTAGATGTGGTTGGGGTTAAGCCCAGAGGGCAAATTTCTTCAGGATGTCCTGTGTAAAGGCACACATCAGAAATCTTTGCTAAGTCCGACTCATTATTACCCACCAAACAAATAATTTTAATGTTAGGGTGAAGTCTTTTAGCCAGAATTTCAAATTCTAATACTTCCCTTGTTTTTCCTGAGTTGGAAATTAAGAACAGGGCGTCGTTTTCCTGAATCATTCCCAAATCGCCATGTTGTGCTTCGCTCGGGTGAATGAAAATGGCAGGTGTTCCTGTAGAGCTCAATGTTGTGGCAATGTTGATGCCTATTTGGCCAGCTTTACCCATTCCACTTACAACAACTTTCCCTCTTTTTTCATGAACTTGTTGGAGAATTATATCAACAGCATTTTCTAGCACTCCATCAATTGGAATGTTCTGAATTGCTTCAATTTCTTTCTGAATAAGTTGCTGAATTTTTGTTCTCATGCTACAAATGTAATAGAATCTACCATCATGAAGTTTTACTCTCCTAAAATGATGGTTCGTACTCTTTCTAAATCATCAGGAGTGTCTACAGAAATGCTTCTGTGGTCTGTGATGGCTACTTTTATTCTATTTCCATTCTCCAACCATCTAAGTTGTTCTAATGATTCTGCTTTTTCCAGATTGGTTTGCTCTAATTCGGCAAAATTCTTTAGAGCTGTTGGGGTAAATCCATACATCCCAATGTGCTTATAGTAGTTATGGTGGTCGGTCCAGTTTTCTCTAGCTATTCCTCTAACGTGAGGAATAACCTCTCTACTAAAGTATAGGGCATTATTATTCTTGTCCATCACAACAAATACATCACTTTCCGGCTCTAATTCTTTCCCGTTAGTTACCGGAAAAACCAATGTTGCCATTTGGGTAGAAGAGTCTGCAAAACAATCGCTCAAGAGTTTTAACTGTTCAGGATCCAACATGGGTTCATCTCCCTGAATATTTAGCACGGCGTTAAACTCAGTGTTAGTATTGTTACTAATGATTTGATAAGCCTCCAAACACCTGTTTGTTCCGGTGTTGTGATCTGTTGAGGTCATTACTACATCTCCGCCAAAGTTTTGTACAGCGTCAAATATGCGTTGATCATCGGTTGCAACGTAAACGTGTTGCAGCGATTTCTTTGCCTGTTCATATACCCACTGAATCATAGGCTTATCTCCAATCATAGCCAAAGGTTTACCTTCTAATCTTTGCGATGCATATCTGGCAGGGATGATCCCAAGTACGTTCATTAGTTGAGAATTTTTATTCGATGCAAATATACGGAAGCCTTTAGGATTAGTATCTTTAGAATCGATTTTTTAGATATGAGCAGAAAAGAATTTCCAGTGGTTTTTTACAATGTAGAAAACCTTTACGATACTATTGATGATCCTGTAGTGAAAGACAGCATGTTTACTCCTGAGGGAAGTAAGCATTGGACCATGGAGCGTTACTTAAAGAAAATAAGTGATGTAGGAGAGGTGTTATCAAAAGCAGCTGGAGAATTACCGGCTATTATTGGTGTAGCGGAAATCGAAAATGACGGTGTATTGGTGGATTTACTTTCTAAATCATTGCTAAAGAATAAAAATTATGCCTTTGTTCATGAGCATAGCCCGGATAGCAGAGGGATAGATGTAGCTTTTATTTACGATAGAGATGTGTTCGAATATGTAGAGCACGAGAGCTTTAAAGTTGAGTTTGAATGGAACAGAGCCATTAAAACCAGAGATATTCTAAGGGTAACCGGTAATTTAAATGGAGAGCGAATTCACTTTGTGATCAATCATTGGCCTTCAAGAAATAAAGGGATTCGAGAAACTGAAGAAAAGAGACTGCACACAGCAGGATATGTTAGAAGAAAGTTGGAGCACATTTTCGAAGACGAGGATCAGCCCAACATTGTAGTGATGGGGGATTTTAACGATGAGCCGGATAATGATAGCATTCAGGTTGTTCTGAGATCAAAGCCGTACATTGATATAGAATGGGATGAGTTTTATAATGTAATGACCGAAGAATATGCTAGAGGGAAGGGGACAAATACCTACGAAAATGAATGGCTAATGCTGGATCAATTTCATCTGAGTAAGCCTTTATTGGATCCTGATAATGGGTTAACGTTAAGAGTACAACACAGCCATATCTATAACAAGGGAGATGTGATTTTTAACTTTAGAAACGGCTTTTCTAAACCTAACGAAACTTATACAGGAGATACCTATCACGGAGGTTATTCTGATCACCTCGCCATTTGGATGGTGCTAAGAAGTAATGATTAAGGGTTAATCTTATGCGGGTCGTTGTTGTCCGCTTCAATCACCCTTTTTACCGCTTCCATTCGCTTGGCTAATCCTGCAAATAGTGGGTCGTGCTTCATTAACCATTTCATGGCTTTTTCATCTCCATCAATGGTTCTTGCCATGTTTGCCAATACATCAAAACCATAATTTTGAAGCCAGCTAATAGCGTTTTCATCTCCTTCGCCACCTGCAATCATGGCATTAAGGTGAGGGTACCCATTGTTCATTAGCCACCTTTTTGCCCGGTTGTCATTTTTTAAAGCAAAGTAAAACATGCCTAACTCCTCGTAACCATTCTTTATTAAAAACTCTCTAATTTCTCTGTTACCAGAAATTACTTCTCCCCAGGCAATCAATATCTTGGGAGAATAATTTAGTGGCTTAAACGGAATTTTTTGAGCTTCTCCTTTTTTCGCTTTTTTCTTTTTACCAAACATTACTCAAAGTTAATGAATTCTTAGTAAAAGGATACACTTACATTGTCGTACCTCAATTCAGATTGATCGGTACACATGAAGTAAATCTTAAGTTGATGCTCTCTGGAGGAAAGAACAGGGACGTTAAAAATAAAGTGTTGTTCGCTCATCTCAGAATTCCATAATATTGGTTGAGTAAAGTAGTGTTCTTCTTTGCCCTGAACATTTACAGAAAGGACCACCTGATGATTGGTGTTTTCGGTAGATTCAAAGTCTCCTTTAAGGTGCACCATGCAATTCTTTTGTGTTAGAATTTCCATAGGAGCAGGTTCTAATGTTAGCCCGAACTGTTCGCTTGTTGGTAGATATCCATAAGTATTTCCTGTGGAATCAGTTTTTGTGTATACCTGTTTCCAGGCGTCTTCTGTTGCATTTTCGAAATTGGCCAAATAAACCTGTTTAGGCGTCATTTGATCTAGTTGAAGGAATTCCAACACAGTTTTGTGTTTGGGGAATTTTTCTTTTCGATAAAGTGAGATTCTCCCATTGCTTGCCACTTTCACCAACTCGCTGGTAATGTCCGGGTAGTTTCTAATAACTTCTGGAATTAAAAAACAATCTTGAATAACAATGTGCTGGTAGTCCCATTTTAAAGCTGTTTTGATGTTTTCCTCAGAAGTTGTCATTACAGCATAACCATCTCTATTCATTAATATGAAAGGAATATTAGTAGAGTAGGAGTCAATAACCAATATACGATCATCTTTGCTTACATTTTGCTTGTCCAGAAAAGATTCAGACTCTGTAAAGTTGTCAATGGTCATTTGTACTCGATCCCAGCTACCTGTTATTCTTCTTTCTTCTTGTGTTTTTGCAACGTGATAGATACCTCCTAAAGAAAGTATGCTGATTCCAATAATAACAATGAGGTTAGTGGTCTTACTTTTAAAATTTATGAATGTAAATAGTAGTACAACAAACAAGATAACTACCGGATAAAAGGAATCTAGAAAATAATAATCATGATTGCTGAACTGCTTCAACATGAGGTAGGCATATCCGCAAGCTCCAATTCCAATAATGAATACATGTAAAGCTAAGTTTCTTTGTGCGCGGTTGGGACTAAGCTTTTTGGAAATTAAACCATAACCCACAGTAATAACCAATAATGCGAGGATTAGGTATTGATAAATCGATAGGTATTGATCGATCCAACGTTCCCAGACGTTTCCTGCAATCTGTTTGATGTTATCAAAGTCATCTGGTGGCATAGGTTCTCCTAAAAACATAGAACCGTATTTTTCCGCCAGAGAATTGTTGTAGGCTCTATAAAGGAAGAATATTCCAAAAGCCGTAGCGAATCCACCTAGTCTGTATAATGCATCTGTAATTAATAATCTGGTATTTTTAAACCAACCTCTTGCAAACAGAAATCCTTCGTGTACAGCTATCCCGATTAGAAAAATGGCAAACGGAGTCCTGGCCATTGCAGCTAATGTTACAAATAACAATGCTAACAACAGGTGTTTCGTTTTTTGTGCATCTATGAACCTGAAATAGAAATAATATCCAATAATCAGATTAGCTAAAGATGGAATAGTAGGTAGAAACCCTGCCGCGTAATAGACATATACGGGTGAAATGAAAACAACTATGGCTCCCAAAACTCCGAGTGTGGGTTTTTGCGTAATGCTTTTTATTAGTAAGTACAGGAAGAACATTCCCACAATGGTGTAAATCAAAGTGTATAATCTAAATGTCCAGGGTGCTTTAGAGCCGGTTACCTTCATCACCACAGCTACCATATAGTCGTGAATTGGAAAATCTACTGCGGTAATACCGTGTTCTCTGGTGTCAGTACGATCTTCGGGAGAAGGATTTAGGTAGTGGGTTTTAGGATGAAAAAGATCCATCCCATTTTCTGTAAATCCAATGGATAGAGCATACCTGTCGCTTTGTGCCCAGGCGTGTATATGCGAAGGGAATTCGTTGATATACTTGTACTGCGTAACAATTGCCAATACAGTAAAGCAGACAATAAAGGGTATATGTTGTCGCAGTTGAAGCATTATAAACGAGTCGATTCTTAAAGGTATACGTTAAAAATCAACCGGTGTTGCACAATCAGCTATATCCTTCAATCAGGATGTTTAGAATATCTTGTGCTGCCTTGCTAATTTTAGTCCCTGGGCCAAATACAGCAGCCACTCCTGCATCGAATAAATAATCATAATCTTGCTGAGGGATCACTCCTCCGGCAATTACCATGATGTCTTCTCTTCCTTGTTTTTTCAGCTCTTCCATTACCTGAGGGACCAACGTTTTGTGCCCTGCAGCTAACGAAGAAACACCAAGGATATGAACATCATTTTCTACCGCTTGTTTAGCAGCTTCTTCAGGAGTTTGGAACAATGGACCTATGTCTACATCAAAACCAAGATCGGCAAACGAAGTAGAAACCACTTTAGCTCCACGATCATGACCATCTTGTCCCATTTTGGCAATCATGATTCTTGGTCTTCTACCTTCTAATTTCTCAAATTGATCTGCCAGGTCTCTTGCAGTTTTAAAGTCTTGATCTTCCATAGCTTCTGATGAGTATACTCCGGAAATGGTTCTGATGGTTGCTTTGTATCTGCCAAAGGCATTTTCCATGGCTTGCGAAATTTCACCAAGAGAAGCTCTTTCTCTTGCGGCAGCTACTGCCAATTCAAGTAGGTTACCTTCTCCAGATTCAGCTGCTTTAGTAATGGCAGCCAATGCTGCTTCTACCTTATCATTATTTCTTTCGGCTTTCATTTTCTCCAATCTTTCGATTTGAGATAGACGAACTTTGGTATTATCTACTTCCAGGATATCGATATCAGCTTCCTCATCGGTTTGATAGGCGTTAACTCCAACAATGATGTCTTTTCCTGAATCGATTCTGGCTTGCTTTCTGGCAGCAGCCTCTTCAATTCTCATTTTAGGAATACCGGATTCGATGGCTTTAGCCATTCCACCTAATTCCTCTACTTCCTGAATCAAAGCCCATGCTTTATCAGCTATTTCTTTGGTCAATTTTTCGATGTAGTAGGAACCTGCCCAGGGGTCAATGGCTTTAGTGATATCGGTTTCGTGTTGTATGTATAATTGAGTATTACGAGCAATTCTAGCAGAAAAATCAGTTGGTAATGCGATGGCTTCATCCAAAGCATTAGTGTGTAACGATTGTGTTCCTCCCAATGCAGCAGCCATGGCTTCAATACATGTACGACCAACATTATTAAAAGGGTCTTGCTCGGTTAAGCTCCAACCACTGGTTTGACAGTGAGTTCTAAGAGCTAGTGATTTAGGATTTTTCGGATCGAACTGCTTTACTATTTTGGCCCACAACAGCCTTCCAGCTCTCATTTTAGCAATCTCCATAAAGTGATTCATTCCAATGGCCCAAAAGAAAGATAACCTTGGTGCAAACGAATCAATGTCCAATCCCGATTTAATTCCTGCTCTAATGTATTCTAGTCCATCTGCCAATGTATAAGCCAATTCAATATCTGCTGTGGCACCTGCCTCTTGCATGTGGTAACCTGAAATACTGATTGAGTTGAACTTTGGCATGTTCTGAGAGGTATATTCAAAAATATCCGAGATAATTCTCATGGAAGGTAGAGGAGGGTAGATATAAGTATTTCTTACCATAAACTCCTTCAGAATATCATTTTGAATGGTACCTGCTAATAATTTTTGATCAACTCCTTGTTCTTCAGCTGCAACAATGTAAAAGGCCATGATAGGTAATACAGCACCGTTCATGGTCATGGATACTGACATTTTATCCAATGGAATCTGATCGAATAGGATTTTCATGTCCAGAACAGAATCAATAGCTACACCTGCTTTCCCTACATCTCCAACCACTCTTTCGTGGTCCGAGTCGTATCCTCTGTGTGTTGCTAAGTCAAAAGCAACGGAAAGTCCTTTTTGACCGGCAGCCAGATTTCTTCTGTAAAATGCATTACTCTCCTCAGCAGTACTAAATCCGGCGTACTGTCTAATGGTCCATGGTCTGGAAATGTACATGGTAGAGTAAGGCCCTCTCAGGTTAGGAGCAATTCCTGCCACAAAATCGGTGTGTTTTACATCCTGTAGATCTTCTTTGGTGTAGAAGCTTTTAACCGGAATTTGTTCTGGAGCCGTCCAGATTTCTTTTCCGTTAGATTCTGAAGAAGGTTCTTTTTTGGTAGGGGTTATTTGACTAAAATCTTTACGCATTTTCTGTGGCTGTTTGTTCGTACTCCTCCGCTAATCTTTCTACTGTAATTGGCTCTATAACCGATCCTGTTGTTGCTTCGTTTTGCCAGGTTTCAGGAGTGTAATCTTCTAAAGTGTTGGGGAATTTATTAACCCCAATCATCACTTTAGATTCATTCAATAGTTGAGCTTTTCTATTAGATAATTGATCCTTTATTCTTGTTTGAATTGAACCTTGCTTTAAATTAGCCATCAGTCCTCCACTGGCCTCCATTTCTTGAAATATACTCCAGCTACTGTCGATGAGTTGATCAGTAATTTGCTCGATATAATATGACCCTCCCGAAGGATCTGATACCTTATCCAAATAAGCTTCTTCTTGAAGTAACAACTGAAGATTTCTGGCCATTCTATTGGATAATGATATTGAGCCTTCCTTTAAATCGTAAGGAGAAATGGTCAATGAATTACACCCGGCGATAACTGCACTCATTCCTTGAGTAGTTGCTCTTAACAGGTTGGTGTAATTGTCTTTTTTAGAGTAGCACAACTCTGATGTTGCTGCATGAATTTTTGGAGCTTTAGGTTGATCAGTATACTGACTAGCAACAGTGTGCCATAGGTTTCTGAAAGCTCTGATTTTTGCTATTTCCAAAAAGTAAGAAGTTCCAATGGCAAAATTAAAACTGATTCCTTTGATGGCAGTTGCCATGTCAACCCCCTGATGCATCAAGAAGTTTAAGTATTCATTACCATGGCTTAACGCTAGTGCAATTTGGTAATCAGTATTGGCTCCGGCATTGGAGTATAGATCCGCTCCAATGGTAATAGCACCAAAATTTGGTAATTCATTGGTTAGTTGGATCAATTGAATCAGCGCATTGTGATCCACTTCTGAACTATCGATCCAACCTCCCGTTGTTTCTAAGTGTTGAATGATGTCCAAATCAAAAGAACCATTTATTTGAGATGTATCGTATCCTTTACTTTTAATGTAATTGATAAAAGCTTTTGCCGTAGCTAAAGCATCATTCTTTAATGGAATGTATATGTGGATGAGGTCCAATTGAACGCCTTCCAATACCTGATTGATATTGTTTTCAGATAATTCGTGAAGTCTAAGCGCATTTGCTCCACCAGCTAAACTATCCAGAATGGCTTTGTTGACTTGCGGATCATTACAGTAAAATGTTTGGCAGATTTGCCATTCGTTATTTTCGGAATTATCTCCTCTGGTAAATTGTCCGTTGTTAGGCGCAGCTCTCTCAGACGTTTTTGCAAATATTACCGGATCTATCGCTCCTATTTCAGATTCCCAAATTAAGGACTCTATTGGTTTTCCTTTTAAATCGGTAGTAATTTTCTCTCTCCATTGTTCCTCAGAACTTTGATCGAATTCTTCAAATAAATTCATTCCTTATCAAGATTCATTTTGATTCATGACAAAGTTAAAAATATTCCCTTAAAGGGGTATGTTTATTGAATTACAGATTAATTACTCGCCTAATTTGAACTCAGATGTTTTATGGAAAGTAATGTCTGGGTAATCCCCTTCAGCTTGAGATAGTAAGAAAGGAGAATCTGCTAAAAACACAGGGTTTCCATCTTTATCATAAGCAACATTGTTTACTTTTCTACGCATAAAATCTTCCAGTTGGGCATCATTATCAGTGGTTAACCAACATGCTTTATGGTGAGGTTTGGCTCTAAAGCTACAGGTAGCTCCATATTCGTGTTTCAAACGGTATTGAATTACCTCAAACTGCAGTTCTCCAACGGTACCAATAACTTTTCTGTTTCCTGGTTGTAGGGTAAATAATTGAGCAACTCCCTCGTCAGTTAACTGCGAAATTCCTTTTTCCAGCTGTTTAGCCTTCATTGGGTCATCGTTCTGTACTTCTTTAAAAATCTCTGGAGAAAAACTAGGGATACCTTTAAACATAAAGTTTTCTCCTTCTGTTAAGGTGTCTCCAATTTTAAAGTTACCGGTATCATATAATCCAACCACATCACCAGGGTAAGCATGGTCAATTACTTCTTTAGAAGCTGCCATGAAACTGGTTGGGTTAGGGAATTTGAATTTCTTATCTAATCGAATGTGCTTGTAAAAAGTATTACGTTTAAACTCACCGGATACTATTCTTAAAAAAGCAATTCGATCCCTGTGTTTAGGGTCGATATTAGCGTGAATTTTAAATACAAATCCACTAAATTTATTTTCTTCTGGTTCTATGCTTCTCTGATCAGTATCTCTTCCTTTAGGAGTAGGAGAGATTTCCACAAATCCATCCAATAATTCTTTTACTCCGAAGTTGTTTAGAGCAGAACCAAAAAATACCGGAGCTACCTCGCCAGATAGGTATCTGTTTACGTCAAATTCATCGTAAACACCATCTACTAACTCAACTTCCTCTCTTAGAATATTAGCATCTTCTTCACCGATACATTCATCCAATGTGCTATCTGAAAGATTAGAGATAGAAACTACCTCTTTTTCAATTCCTGTTTTATTTCCTGAAAACAGGTTTAGGTTGTTTTTGTATAGGTTGTATACACCTTTAAAAGTGTCTCCAATTCCAATTGGCCAACTCATTGGGCGTACCTTAATGCCCAGTTTTTCTTCAATCTCATCCAATAAGTCAAAAGCATCTCTTCCTTCACGGTCCATTTTATTAATGAACACGATAACAGGAGTATTACGCATTCTACAAACCTCCATTAACTTTTCGGTCTGTCCCTCAACACCATTGGCACAATCGATTACCATAATTACACTGTCTACAGCTGTTAGTGTACGGTAAGTATCTTCTGCAAAGTCCTTGTGACCGGGAGTATCCAGAATGTTGATTTGCTTGTCTTTGTAATTAAATGCCATTACGGAAGTGGCAACAGAAATTCCTCTCTGCTTTTCAATTTCCATAAAATCGGAAGTAGCAGATTTCTTGATCTTGTTGTTCTTAACCGCTCCTGCAGATTGGATGGCTCCACCAAAAAGTAGAAGCTTTTCGGTTAAGGTAGTTTTCCCGGCATCTGGGTGACTAATAATTCCAAAGGTTCTTCTTTTGCCTATTTCTTCCGTTAAACTCATAGATGGATTTTAGAGGTTGCGAAAATATCCTTTCTAAGACGAATAAAGAAATAGAATTCGGAAAATGTCTTACATTTGAGTCAAATGGCTGCTGAATATGGAAAATTTTAAGAAGTTCATAGTTGAATATCGAAAAGAGCTGCTAGTAGGGCTAGTGGTACTATTCGCTATTATTTTTATGGTGCTCAACTATCAGGCAGTAGAGTTTTGGTTTTTTGGAACCATGCATGTTCCGTTGATTCTTTTATTACTACTTTTCCTAATTATAGGGGGGCTAGCCGTTGGGGTATATTACTACATTAAGAATAGAGATCAACGTGCAGAAATTAAATTTCTAAAAAAGCAGCTGGAAGAAAAATCTGCGCCTCAGGAAATCCCTGAAACTACAGACTCAAAAGAAGAAACAGAAGAGTAGTTATTCTTTTACCAGTTTAAATTGATGCTGAAATTCTCCTTCAGTGTAAACACCTTGATAAATTCCCTTTGCTAACTCTGAAACATCAATAGTGGTAGAGTTATTAAAATTAAGTGATTCTTGCATAGCAAGCTGCCCTGCAGAATTGTATAATCTTAAAGAACCGGAGTGATTTCCCTGAAGTATTATCTGAGTAGCATCAATGGCTGGGTTAGGGTATATGCTTATTTCTAGTTCTTCATTTACTTCACTGTCCGATGTAGAAGGGTCGAAGTTTAATCTTACCATAGGAGTGGCGTTAATGTAATACCAGGTCCAGGTGTCATCGATTAAAAAGCTAGTCACTGGCTCAGCAAGTTGAGCTTGTTCATAAAGTACATTCATTCCTTCGTACGAACCTGCCATGGCCGAGTACCATTCTCCACCAATTAGATCTTGAGGAAATGAAAAGGGAAGGGTTATTACTTGTCCCAGGTCAGATGATTGAATAATACGTTCGTCAGTTTGGGTTAAAATCATATTAAAGGAGTCGTAAATAGTAGCGTAGACAATTGAGCCTGGGACTGAATTGCTGTGTATTTTAACGTCAATTCCATATAAGGTCTGGTCCGCAGGAGTCTCAAACAGATTTCCCACTTCGTAAACAAATTGCATGGCTCCTGGGTACATGCATGGCCCGGATGATTGTTTGTTATCTCTAAAGTAAACGTAATCAGTAACCTTTAAAGTAAGGTCGGCCATGTTGTTGGCTGGAATACCATCAACGGAGTCGCTGTAAACCTGAACATGTAAATTATAACTACCGGACGCAAGAGTCCCAAATGGAACAGAGCTGTATAAGCTGTCGGTGCCAGCAGAGTCTATTGAAACTACATTAGAAAGTTCATGATATAGGGTGTCTGAAGCGCTATTGGTTAACCAATATTCAGCATAGACATTCGTGTATTCAAAATTGGCAATGCTGTATACCAGCGTTTTAGGAGAAAGCTCAGCTGCTTGTTGTACAGGGATTCCATGATAATTTAAAGAAACTTCATTGTATCCTAATTCTGAAATGGCAAGGTCAGCAGCTTTTTGCTGTCCGATAACAAATGTAGATAGAAGGACTAGAAAGGAGGTAATAGTCAAATGTTTCATAGGTGTTGTTTTGAACTAAATTAGGAAGTTAATCTGGTGTTAAAACAGGTAATGAAGGAAAGGAGGATTGCGGTTAGTATTCGGTATTACAAAAAGGTAATGCTTCTTGTGATCGTATTGGCTTCTTTTTCTCCTACTTTTCTTGCTTCAAGAATGAATACATAAACTCCCGGCTTAAAACGGTATTGCACATCTTTTTCTCCTTTAACTTCAACTTTTTCATTGGGGTTGAAGTTGGTGAATTCTTCTGTGTTTTTTGCTTCGAATAATAGTTGTCCCCAGCGATTATATAGTTTAAAACTAAACTCTTCAAAATGACAATCTTCTCCTACGCTAAACCTATCCGAATCAGAAGTAATTGAAATGGCGCTGGGAATGTTTATTTCGCATTCGTTTTCCTGAGATAGGCCGTGCAACGTAAAGATGAATAATAAAGTAAATAAAATGTATTTCTGCATGGTAATTCGCGTTGGTTGTATTTATGGGATACTATGGTGGTTCTTTCCATAAAAACGTGATGTGGTAATAATGGTTGTTTAATTAAGCTACAAAATAATAACGCTTATATTTTACCTTTGTTACTTTATGAAACGAATTGTAGTAATAGGAGGTGGAGCAGGAGGTTTTTTTTCAGCAATTTCCTGTGCCGAAAACCAGAATAATGTAGAGGTAAAAATATTGGAACAATCTTCCAATGTGTTAGGAAAGGTAAAGGTTTCTGGTGGAGGTCGATGCAATGTTACCCATGCTTGTTTTATTCCAAAAGATTTGGTGAAGTTTTATCCCAGAGGGAATAAGGAGTTGCTTGGTCCTTTTCACACTTTTATGACTGGCGATACCATGGAGTGGTACGAAACGAGAGGAGTTTCATTAAAGGTAGAAGACGATAATAGAATTTTTCCCGATACGGATAGCTCTCAAACCATTATTGATTGTTTGACAAAAGAAGCGGAAAAGAATGGGGTAGAAGTGGTGACCAATTGTGGAGTAAGAGGAATATCGAAAGAAGGTGCTGTATGGAAGCTAAAAACCGGAAAAGGGGAGTTGGAAGCTGATGTAGTAATTGTTGCTACTGGTAGTAGTAAGTCCATGTGGCAAATGTTAGAAGAGTTAGGGCATACCATCATAGAACCTATTCCTTCGTTGTTTACCTTTAATACTAAAGATACCAGATTTAGAGGGTTAGCAGGTTTGTCTGTTCCCAATGCTATGGTCAAAATTAATGGT
Organism: Parvicellaceae bacterium; assembly: GCA_965230225.1. Lineage (GTDB taxonomy): Bacteria > Bacteroidota > Bacteroidia > Flavobacteriales_D > Parvicellaceae > CALSMU01. The sequence continues at coordinate 439,339 of CBDDKM010000010.1, read as the reverse complement.
TCAAAATTAAAAGAACATGGTCCGTTATTGGTAACTCATTGGGGAATCAGCGGTCCGGCTGTATTAAAATTATCATCTGTTGGAGCCAGACATTTGCATGGGTTGAATTATAAATTTGGTATTTCCATCGATTGGTGTTTTGATTATGACGAGGAAGATATTAGAGAGCAATTGGAGGACATGAAGAATAATTCTCCCAAACAGCAACTTCAAAATGCCAAGCTGTTTTCGCTACCTAAAAGATTGTGGAACTCGCTGTTGGAACATGCAGGAATATCAGGTAGCAAAATTTGGGGGGAGCTATCAAAAAAGCAAGCCAATAAATTAGTTGAACAACTTAAAAGAGGTCAATTTAACATCAACGGAAAAAGTACCAATAAGGAAGAATTTGTTACCTGTGGAGGAGTTGACTTAAGGGAGATTGATTTTAAAGCATTCAAAAGTAAAGTGGTGGATGACTTGTATATTGTTGGGGAATGCTTGAATATAGATGCGCTAACAGGAGGTTTTAACTTTCAGGCAGCCTGGACAGGAGGGTATATTGCCGGAAAGAGTGTGTAATATAACAGTGATTTTGAGGAGGTAAGCATCAAAACTTGTGGTTGGAAATCAGGGGTGATTCAATTATAATCACTATATTTAGGGCACAACAACTTAATAAATTAACCTACTAACGTATGAAGCAATTGTTACTAGCAGTTCTGGCTTTAGCTATGAACATCCATTTGTTTGGGGCAAAAGATGCCAATATTATTACCTTAAAGTCTCAAAACAATAACCAAACTACCGTTAAAGTAGAGTTAAACAAGTTCAGTTTTTCTGATGTTATGATTGATGGAGAGTTGCACCAGGCAATTCATGCAGAAGGACTAGTTCCACAATTAAATTTGGGAATGCCGGATGTACCTCAATTAACTACATCATTGGCTATTCCAAATACCGGAAACATGGAAGTTGAAATTACCAATGCGGTATATGTGGAGTATCCAAATATCAATTTAGTACCAAGTAAAGGGAATCTGAAAAGAAATCAATTACCTTCTGAAGTTCAATTCCAAAAGGGACCACAGTACCAGATAAATGCATTTTACCCAGAGAATATTGCCAAATTATCGGAGCCTTATATCCTAAGAGATGTAAGAGGGCAGGTAGTGATTGCTCAACCATTTCAATACAATCCTGTTACCAAAGTGTTGAGGGTATACCAGGAGTTTGAGATTAAAGTTAAGAATGTTGGAGGAGAAGGAGTAAATGAGTTGTTGAAAGAAAAAGTGTCTTACCATCAGGAAATGGAAGATACTTATCAAAGAAGATTTTTAAATTATACCCAACCAAAATATACTCCGGTTGAAGAGCACGGAAGTTTACTAATTATTACAGACGATAACCTAAACGCTAACCTTACTGAATTTGTAAACTGGAAGCAGGATAAAGGAATTAAAACGGAAGTGGTAAACATTTCAGAAATTGGTAATAATGAGAATAGTATTTTTAGCTATGTTCAGAATTACTACAATAATAACCCGGACTTTTTGTACTTATTATTGGTTGGAGATCATTCGCAAGTTAATACTGGCGATGAAGGAAGTACCGGAGGGTGGAGCTCTGAAACAAAATGGTCTGATACTAAATATTCTTATTTAGCAGGAAATGATCATTATCCAGAAATTTTTATTGGAAGATTCTCTGCTGCTAACGCTACAGACCTTCAAACAATGATCGATAGAACTTACGAGTATGAGAAAGAACCTATGGCGGGAGATTTTTACGGGAAAGCTATTGGATTAGGTTCGGATGAAGGTGCCGGATACGGAGATGATGGAGAGGCCGATTGGCAACACCTAAGAAACATAAGAAATGACTTGATGGATTATGGATTCAATGAAGTGTTCGAATTTTACGATGGTAGTCATCAGGGAGAGGATGCTGCAGGAAATCCAAATGCCTCTATCATTAAGCCTGCCGTAGATGCAGGTGTTACATTGTTCAATTATACTGGGCATGGAAGTCAAACAGTATGTGTAACAGGTAATTATTCTTCTTCTCATATTAATCAAGCGGTTAATCATGGTAAATACCCATTTGTGATTTCTGTAGCTTGTAATAACGGAACATTTACTTCTGGAACTTGTATTTCAGAAACCTGGTTAAGAGCAAAGGATGGAAATAATGGTCCTACAGGAGCAATTGCAGCTTGTGGGTCGTCTATTTTGATGTCCTGGGCACCGCCAATGGCAACTCAGGACGAGCTGGTGGATATTCTGGTAGAGTCTTATGCTAACAATAAAAAGGTAAATCTGGGAGGGTTGTTTTATAACGCTCAAATGAAAATGTTGGACGATTACGGAAACCAAGGGGTGGAGGTAATGGAAACATGGGTGTTCTTTGGAGATCCTTCGGTAACCATCAGAACTGCTGACCCGGTAGATTTAGAAGCTTCTCACCCAGAAGAAGTAACCGTAAATGATACTAAGGTTACTGTTACAAGTTCTGTAGAAGGTGCTTATGCGTGTTTATCCAAAGATCATGAAATTATTAGTACGGGATTTGTTCAGAATGGTGCTGTAGAGCTTGATTTACCTGAATTAGAAATAAATGAGGTGTACAAGATTGTGCTTTGTAGTTATAACAATAGACCGTACGATTCTGGGATCAAAGTGGTAGAAGGTTCATCTGGAGGAAGTGTAAATGTTACGCTTTACCCAAACCCAACGGTAGATAATGCCTTAATCGCATTTACAACCACAACTGAGCAAAGAGTTAAAATTGAGTTAATGAACGACCTAGGTCAACAAGTTGCTGTTTTAAATAACTCAGTTTTACCAGCAGGAGATCAGGAGTTTAATATTCCAACTTATCTTCTTGCAGCTGGAGTTTACATGGTAGAAGTTCGAATTGGAGAGCAAGTAACTGATTTGAAGTTAGTTGTGAATTAATTGGCAATTGCCCTGATTTAGTCTTAAGCTTAATTAACATTATAAGCCTCTTTTAGAAGGGATAAAATCTTTAACTTTACACGAGTCAAAAGTGTAAAAAGTGAAGTTAATAGAATGTCCTAGAGATGCCATGCAAGGATTACACGAGTACATCCCTGCAGATATTAAGGCAAAATACATCAATCAATTACTTAAGGTTGGTTATCATACCATAGACGCGGGAAGTTTTGTGTCGCCAAAGGCGATTCCTCAGATGAGGGATACTGCTGAGGTAATTAAGATGTTGGACATGAGCAACACTAACTCTGAATTGCTGGTAATTACTGCTAACAAGAGGGGAGCTGAAACTGCGGTACAGTTTGATGAGGTTACTTATTTAGGTTTTCCTTTTTCCATATCTGAGACTTTCCAGCAAAGAAATATCAATTCCACCATTCAAGATTCTTTAAACCGATTAGAAGAAGTTCAAAACCTATGCGTACAGCATGGTAAAAAGATGGTTACCTATTTTTCTATGGCATTCGGTAATCCGTATGGAGATGAGTGGAGTCCGCATATTGTAGCTCATTGGGCAGAGCGATTATTAAAAGATTATGGCGTTAAGATTTTGTCACTTTCTGATACAATTGGAACTTCGAACCCCGAAACCATTGATTTTCTATTTCAAAAACTAATCAAAGAGTTTGAAGAAGTGGAGATTGGAGCTCACTTACATACCACTCCGGATACCTCATTCGAAAAAATTGATGCAGCAGTAAAAAGTGGTTGTATTCGATTTGATTCGGCCATTAAAGGATATGGAGGATGCCCTATGGCAAAAGATGATTTGACCGGAAACATGCCAACCGAGCATATTATTTCGTACCTTAACAATCATAATTATGATCATGGATTGAACGAAGAGGAGTTTGCGAAATCAATGCAGATGGCTGTTGAGATCTTTCCCGGTTAAAGAATATGGCACAAAATAAAAGCAAGATTATCATTTTTGTTTTGATGGCACTGTTTGTCATCTCATTTCTATTGCCCACCTTACAGGGGCCTATGGGGCTGAAATTAAATGGAATCTCTGTTCTGGGAATTCATGCTGCTACCTTTGGGTTGATTAATGATTTATGGGAGTATTTAGCCTTCTTGTTTACTGCACTAACTAATGTTTGGGTGGTGGTATTGCTCTTCTGGGCTTTTAGAAAAGAAGTGAAATTATTACCGGTTATTATCTTGTCTGGGTTGGCAATTAGTTCTGCTATTTCCTGGAAAATAAACATGCACGAGAGTGGGGTGTTGTTGATTGGGTATTGGATGTGGGTGTTAAGCATTGTACTCATTAGTGGTTTTGATATACTCAAGGCCTTCAAAAAAATATAACTTGAAATCAATTATTTTAATTTGTCTGTTGTCACTTGGGCTTTTCTCTCAAGCTCAGGATAAGAGAGGGGTATATCAAAAACGATCTTGTTTTTGTGAGAACCACTCCAACGAAAATGGTTTCTACTTTGGTATTGGAGGATATGCTTCTCAATTGAGTTTTCAGAACAACCGGATCTCTTCTAATTCCATGGTGATTGGTGGAGGTGGACTACTAGGGAATAAGTTTACGGAGCATTTGGCTATTCAGGCTGGAGCATTTTATGGAATCAGTAAGGATTTAGTACTAGTTGATAGAGGAGTTACTTCGACTTATTCCGGATATAATTTCAAGTACCTGAATGTGCCGGTATCACTTTTATACCGATTTAATACAGAGCAACGAATATCACCTTATTTAATTGCCGGAATAGAGGTTAATTCTCTTGTGGGAGTAACAGGAGTAGAGAATACCGATCAAGCACAATCTATTGAAATGGACGAGTCTGGGTTTAATCAGTTGAATGTCGAAATAGGAGGAGGGACCTATGTGTTGTCTGGAGATCACTTAGGGTTTTTCTTCCAGGGAAGTATTCAGTATACTCCTATGGAAAGTAGTTATTATACTATTTATCAATATGCTTTTACCGGAAAGGTAGGATTGACTTATCATTTATAGCAGATATATAAAAATAGAAAGCCGTCCTTCCCAGAACGGCTTTCCCCACCTTACAGAAATAACCAGTTTTATCCGAAGTGAAACCAAAATCTAGCTTCGTTAACTAGTTACATGTATATAACGTAGATTTGAAAAAAAGTTACGCTGTTAACTAAATTTTAACAAATTTTGTAGGTGTGATATTATTCTAATCCCTTTGTTTATAGTTCTTTTGAAGGGGAATAGAAAAGTAAAAAAAAGTAGAAATTAACATTTCAAGTATGGCTTGGGACGTAAAATTGGCATTGTATTCATTTCTTACCTACATCATGTTTGGGGTAGGGTACTTGATTTCTGATGGCAATTTTGTTCCTCCGGTACCTATGTTGTATATAATTGTTCCGGTAGTTAGTGCTAGCTATTTCTTTCGAACCAAGTGGGGGAAGTACTCCATATTCTTTCTCTTGTTACCTCTGTTGTTTCTTTCTGAAGTGCTGTTAATGCAGTTTAAGGAATACTATGTTCCTTTTATTATGCTGAGCTTATTGTCGTGGGCTGTATTAGGGGTAATGTTAATGTTGGATAAAAAAACTAGAGGAAACATCATCATGTTTCTGTTAGGAGCAACAATGATTGTGTTTCCAGTATTACTCCTGTTGTATCAGGGGAGTGTTGTTATACGTATAATTGTACTTTCTGTGTTATTGGTTGAGTGTTTGGTTCTAATAAAAATGAACTTAACAAGCATTACACCTGTTGTAAATAGATTGTTAATGCAAATTGCTTTGATTGCGGGATTGTACTTGATAACAGTAGGAGCAGCCTGGATCATGTAATTACATGCCACCCGGTTTTCCCCAGCCTTTAAACCTTCTTCCTTTAAATAGGGCAGTATTCATATTTGCCCATTGGAAAGAGACTTCAAAACCTCCTTTAGAAACGGCGTTTAAGTTAGAAGTCGTGAATTCGTAGAGTAATCCAATTTTATAACTTCCAAACTCGATTAATACTTGAGGAGCAATAGCATCTTTGTTTCGGTAGGTAAGTCCCATTCCTAAATATGATTCGGTATAAATACCAGTATACTTGGTTCCTTCTTTCATTCTGAATTTCATCAATAAACTACCCATGATTTCCTGATGAGGTCCTTGTTTCATGTATACGAAAGAAGGTGCAAAGGCCCATAAAGATTTAGGGATGTCCCATTGCATTCCGGCCATACCTACTAGCTTAGAATGAAGTTTATCGGATGTTCCGTTTCTGTATTGTAAAGTTGGCTTGTTTAAGTGATAATAGGCAACACCTCCATATAGGTTGCTTAATTCTTTTCTAAGTAAAGTATGGTTGTATCCAGTGTAATTATAGAATATCCCCGCTCCAATATCTCCATAAAAAAACGAAGACATTCCATCTCCTTCATTAGATGGAATTTGAGTATCGAATCCAGTTCCATCAAATTGATTTCCCCAGGTTAAAGCACTTAAGTTTCCACTTCTTTGCGCTCCTCCCACTTGTATGGCAGCAGAAACTGTTTGATCACTTTCTACAGGAATGATTCCGGCAACAGAGAGGCTAAAATTCTTTGTTCCAAATTTGGCATCTCCGGCTACATCATTGTAAAAGCTTAATCCTATTCCCAAATGACTGTTGGCAGCACCATTATCGTTTTTCAGTAAATTTAAATCTGCGGAAAATTGAGAGGTCACATACGGATTTTCCAGGCCTATCCACTGCTGACGGTGAGATGCAATTACTCTTTCCCATCCTTGGAAAACACCAACAGTAGCAGGATTAAGCAATTGTGGAATGGTAGATGTTTGAGCAAAATGGACATCCTGAGCATAGGAATTTCCACAAAGGAGCATAAGTGATATGTATAACAACTTTCTCATTATCTCACCAGTGTTATGTTTCCTTTGTCAATAATGCTCGTACCATCTTTCATTTGTACGTTTAGCTTGTACACATATACACCGGAATTAACCCCCACACCATTGTATGTACCATCCCATAAGGTGGCAATGGAGCTGGATTCAAATATTACTTCGCCCCAACGGCTATAAACCTGGAAGTTAAAGTTGTCTACGTCTTTTCCTATAAACAGTTCTAACAAATCATTTTGGTTGTCTCCGTTAGGGGAGAAGGCTGTTGGAATATTAATACCGTCATATACCACACTTGGAGGATCTCCTTCTAGTCTAAAGTGAGCGGTAATGGTTTGTGCTCCGGTTGTTTGGAAAGCTGATCGGGTGGTATCTGCAGACGGGGTAAAGGCATCTCCTAAAGAGGATTCCCAATAATCAAACACATAACCAGCATTAGCATCTGCTCTTAGCAGAATATCAATATTACCATAATAAGTACCTACCCAGGGGTAAGCGTCTAGCCACAGAGAATTCACTTTAATGTCTCCTGCACCAGCTGGCTGAACATCATAGGTAAGTTCATAAGGTCCGGTAACCTGGTAACAGTCTATCATTCCTTGTTCAATGGCAGTACATCTATCTGTAATAAAGGTTTTTAAGCTTTGTACATTAGCATCCCATGTAGAGACACTACTTCCCCAACGAGCAACCTGTTGCGGCATTTCAGGAGCAATTAATGCGATTAAACTGTCTAGATGCGCAATCATAAAGTCGCACCCGAACGTTGAGTTTCCTAAGTCAATGTATCTCGAAATGTAATATTGTTCAAAAGTAGGGTTGGCCATCAATGCTCCCAATATGTTGGTATGTCCTTGCCCACCTGGATCAGGTAAGTTTTCAGGGTCACATGGATCTGCATTGGCTGTCTCATCCGGAATACCCGTGTAATTTACATAGTGTCCAAATGTAGCATCCATATCCCATAGCACATATCTCCATTTCTTTTTGGTTCCTGCTGTATCCAGTCCTCTCCATTGAGCAGTGTTCCAGTTTAACCAGTCCATACAAACGGTGTAGCTGTTTATGCAGAAATAATCCACCAAACTTTTCCAGTTGTAAACACTGTCTACATAATCAAAATTGGCAGGATCGGCCATGTTGTTGGAAGTGATGAAGTTTTTCAAAGCATCCCAGTCAGGCTGTGCATTTGGTGCACCATATTCTTCCCAGGTAGCTCCCCATGTTTTCAAAAACTGAATGTATTCAGGACTACCATTGTATTTTTCATCCTGATCGTAATAGTAATCGGTAAAGTCGTCATCATCTACCTTTTCTCTGATTTCATATAGTCCCCAGTATTCTCCATTTACATACATTACACAAGGTTCGTAAGAACGCTCGTCCATTCTCAATCCACCAACCTGTGATAAAGAGTGTACATAAGCATCTCTGATGTATGCACCACCTGGCTCGAAACAAAAGTTGTCGTTAGCAGCAGCTTTGATAATTAGTTTTTGGAACTCATCTCTGGATTTTCCTCTAAAAATTTGGTGTTGAATAGCGTAATTGTAGCCATATTGGTCTTTCATAATGAAGTCAATACCTCTCTGGTCATAGGCCCAACTATCGTTACCGTGCTTATTATAAAATCCTTCTCCTTCGTCTATTAGAACTCCAGCACTAGTAAACATTTCTATTGCTCCATCAAAGTTATCTGTAAAGGCATTCCAGTCCTGATCGGTAATGAAATCATAAATTCCTTCGCCACAAATTGAAAGAATTGGTACGGTATGAGAAGCGTTAATGAAATAGGTATTGGTTTCAATAAAACTGTTTGGAATGTTAGGGTCCGAACTAATAGCGATTGCTCTTACCACCGTATGGTTGTTAATCGTAATGGCACCAGATACCTGTGGAGAGGCAGCAGTTGGTGTTGTTCCATCGATGGTATAGTGTAATGTTACATTAGGATCAGGAGTTGTAATGTTTAAGCTTATTCCTGCCAATTGATTTCCAGAAGCTATGTCGAATACCGGAGTGGTAGCGTAATCTTGCTTCGGATTGGTATTTGAAGCCGCTGGAGTAGGGGTAGTATACAATGCCCAGGTGGAACTACCATCCGCGTCTCTTCCTCTCGAATGTCCTAATTGACAAGGAATCATATCTACCTGATCCACTAGGATTCCAGCTGCATCCGATATCAAAATAGATTCTGGTTTGGTCTGGGTTAACTTAAAAGAAGTATGAACCATCCCACCAGAAACTTCATCTCTTCCGGAACAAATAACCAATAAATGACCACCGGCAGGAACACTTCCTCCCGTTAACTGATTTTTAAATGGTTTGTTTGGATTGTCAGATAGGTACCAGCCAGTAAGGTCTACAGCACTGCTCCCTGTATTATATATTTCAAACCAGTCCTGATATTCACCGTAGTTATCTGGTGTAACCGACAGGTTTGCAGCACAATACTCGTTTACAACGAGTTGAGCTCTAATATTAATGATGGTCAGTATGGAGAGTGTTAGTAGTGTTAGTCTCATAATGTTTTCTTAAAACATTGATTATAATAACTTAACACTCAAAGTGAGTGAAAGTTGCTCTCAAAATAGCACTTTTTTAACATTTAAGCGAAATATTGTTCCAAATAGTACTTTGAAAAAAATATAAAAAATTTAAGTTTTAATTGAACCATTCCATTATTGGGGTGTAACGAGAGTAAAAGGAATAGTATGCATAAACTCTTTACTCTACTTATTTTACTGACTTTTTTTTGTGTGGGTATTGCTCAGGAACCCTCGATACAACTGCGAATTAACATTGATTCAGAAGAATCGAAATCTGGGTTTAAAGTACAATTGATTGGAGGAGGTCAAAGTGAGGAAATATCTGATAAATCCGGTAAAGTGATTTTTTCTGATGTTTTATTTGATCGTACTTATCAATTGGTGGTATCAAAAAAAGGAATGGCCACGAAATCTTTTTTAATCGATGCAAAGTCAGGTTATTACCCAGATGAAACATCTTCTACTTCTGTTACTCTGGATGTGGAAATGATTAAGAAAAAGGATTTTGTTACTTATGAAATTATTGAAGGAGAACCTGTTGGGAAAATGGCGATTCAAAATTCCGGAGAGTTGGAATGGAATTTGTCATTTAATCAGGCAAGAAAAATAGAAATCGACAAGTTTTTAAACAAAGTTGATCAAATAGCTTCTGAAAACAAGAGTCTATATAATGCACTTGTAAAAGAAACTGAAAAGTGGATTGAAGAAAAAGATGCGGATAAAGCAGAGGAATTATTGGCTCAGGTGGATGCTGTTGCAATGACTTCGAAAAATAAAAAACTTGCGGCAAAGATTGAGCAGTTAAGAGGTCAGAATAAAAAGGAAAGAGATTTAATCGATAAGATTTTTGTAGTGGCAGATTCATTATATGGGACAATGGAGTACACGAGTGCATTAGGATACTACGAAAGAATCATTAGGTTAGAGCCAAACAATACAAAAGCCTATAATCGAATTCAGGAAATTAATGAGTTATTGGTGGAGGAGTCGGACACTATAAAAAGAAATGTGAAAACTCCTACAACAGAGTTGATTGCCAATGCAAAAAGCGCACAGGAAAGACGAATTTATTCTACAATGGGGTATCAGCCAAGATCATATAAACCTGTGGAAAGAGTTAGGGTTGATCGGTTTGAGCACGTTAAGGATGGTTTAGATTTTAATATCCATTTGGATTGTTGTAAACTGGATGAAGAGCAGCGGAAATTAAAGAACTGCAAATGTGAAGAAGAGGAAGAAAAGTAACGAATTGCAGAATCTTGCGTTATAAGTGAGATTTGCAAAGACTTAAAATATTCGAATTTTTAATGATATGTCGTGATATTTGGCAATATTTGTAGGTTATAGGGATGAGTAATTATTTCAAAATAATATCAGTTTTCGTATTACTTCTAATTGGAGGAGTAAGCACTATTCAGGTTTCGGCTCAGGACGAAGAAGCTCCTGTATTGATATTTGAAGGAAGAATTACAGATATGAGTAACAAGAAGTTACCAGGAGTATCTGTAGAGTTCAAGAAAAATGGAACAACATTTAAAACATCCACTACAGCTTCAAGTGGTAAATACGAAAGTGTAGAGACAGATTTTGGACATGTATATGCGGTATCTTTTTCGAAACCAGGTTATGTTACCAAGACTTTGTATTTGGATACTGATAAAGGGTTTTATCCTGAAGAGGTGGAGCGTCAGACCTTCATGGAGTTAAGTGTGAGCTTATTTGCCAAACAGGAAGATGTAGATTACAGTATTGTAACCAATAAGCCTGTTGCAAAAGCGCACATGGACCCTGCTACCGGTAAGTTGGATTGGGATTTTGCTTATGTAGGGCAACGAAAAAAGGAGATTGACAAATTTTTGCAGGATCTTGAAAACAAGGCTAATCAGAACGAGGAAGAGTTTAAAAATTTAGTGAAGGAGGGAGATAAAGCCTTTACCTCATCTGATTATCAAAAAGCCATTGATAAGTACGAAGCTGCGTTAAAACTAAAGCAGGATGAGGATGTTGAAACCAAAATTGCTGATGCAGAGATCAAATTAGAGGAATTGGCCGAGCAGCAAAAACTGGATGAAGACTTTAATAAAGCAATTCAAAAGGGAGATCAATTATTAGCATCCAATAAGTTTGATGACGCAATAGCGGCATATAATGAGGCGAAAGGATTAAAACCAGCCGATAGTTTACCGGATACTAAAATAGCTGAAGCCAATAAAAAGAAGGCAGAGGCAGAAGGTGCTGAGCTTACCAAACAGTATAACGAGAAAATGAATGAGGCGTTAAAAGCCTTTACAGATAAGGATTATACTTACGCCAAAACTTTGTATCAGGAGGCTAGTAATATTAAGCCTAAAGAAAGAGATCCAAAAGACAAAATTGCAGAGATAGATGCCATCATTAAGAAGCAAATCGAAGATGAGCAAAAATACAATCAGTTTTTAGCTGATGGGGAGAAAGCAATGCTTAATGAAAGTTATGATCAGGCCATAACTAATTTTGAAGAGGCCCTGAAAATTAAACCAGATGAATCTTTACCAAAAGAGCAATTAGACAAGGCAAAAGAGCTTAAGAAAAAAGCGGAAGAAGCTGCTGGAAAGGAACAACAATACCAAAACTTGATTACCAAGGCAAATGGAGAGTTTGATTCTGAAAAGTGGGAAACTTCCAAAACCACCTATCAAGAAGCACTAGGGTTAAAGCCTGGAGAAAAATATCCAACAGACCGTATTGCAGAAATTGATGCTAAGCTAAAGGAATTAGAAGATCAAAAGAAAGCTGAAGAAGAAAAGAATCGCCAATTTGAGGCATTAATGCAAGAAGCAGACGGGGTGTTCAACAGTCAGGAATGGGATAATGCCATTGCTAAATACACAGAGGCATCTACGTTGAAACCGGATGAGCAACTTCCAAAAGATAAAATTGCTGAGATTCAAAAGAAGAAACAAGAACTTCAAGATGCTGAAACTGCCAAAAGAGGAGAGTACGATAATTTTGTAGCGGAAGGTAATAAGTTGATGGGGCAAGAGAAATGGGATGATGCTAAGGCTTCTTTTAATCAAGCTCTTGGATTGTACCCAGATGAACAATTACCGAAAGATAAAATAGCTGAAATAGATGCTAAACTGAATGAATTGGCTCAGGCTGCTCAGGAAGAGGAACAAAAGAAAACTCAATTTGATCAGTTAATGGCAAGTGGGACCTCCAAATTAGATGCGGGTCAGTTAAAAGAGGCAAAAGATGACTTTAATGCGGCTTTGGATTTGTTTCCGAACGAACAAGGACCAAAAGATAAAATTGCAGAGGTAGATGCTCAGCTAGAAAACTTGGCTCAGGAAGAAGCTAAGGAACAAGAGTTTCAAGATAAGATTAAAGAAGGAGATGTAGCGAAAGATGCCGGTCAGTGGGATCAGGCAAAACAATTGTACAAAGAAGCTCACGATCTAAAACCGGAAGAAACCCTTACTCAAGGAAAAATTGATGAGGTTAACCAGTTGATGGAAGAGGAGAAGAATGCCGAAGTAAAACAGCAATATCAAAAAATAATTGATGTGGCAGATGAGCAATTAGCTCAGGAAAATTTTGCCAAGGCGAAAGAACTTTATGAAAGAGCAAAAACAATAGATCCGAACGATACCTATCCTGATGAAAAGCTTGCAGAAATAAAGCAAAAGGAAGAAGAAATTGCTGCCAATGCGGAAAATGAGGCCAAGTATAAAGAGGCTGTAAATAGAGCTGATAACCAGTTTGAGTCGCAAAAATGGGATGAGGCCATCAACTCATATAATGAGGCATTGTCTTATGTGGAAAAGGATTATCCAAAAGAGCAAATTGATAAAATTAACCAGAAGAAACAGGAAATGGTTGATGCTGCTGCGGCCGAGGAAGCTAAAAGAGCACAGTACGACGAATTAATTAATCAAGGTAATTCACAATTTACAGCGGAGGACTGGAACGGAGCAAAAGATAGTTACACGAAAGCATTGGAGCTGTTCGACGAAGATCATCCTAGGCAGAGGTTAGATGAAATTGCTAATAAGTTATCTGCATTAGAAGCGGCTGATGCTAAAGCTAAAGAGTATAACGATTTAATTACCCAGGCAAATACTGCCAGAGATGGAAAAGATTGGGATAATGCTAAGCAGTTGTACAAGGATGCGAATGCCGTTAAGCCATCCGAAACGTATCCACAAGAGCAAATCGATTGGATCAACCAGGAAATGCAAAGGTTGGCTGATGAGGAATTGAATCAGCAATACCAAAAAATAATTGATGTAGCCAATGAAAAATTTGATGCTTCGGATTATAGTAAGGCAAAAGAATTATTTGAACGTGCCCAGGGAATGCGTCCATCTGATCCATATCCTCCTCAAAAAATTGCTGAAATCGAAAAGTTATTGAAGAATAACGAACTAGAGTCTACTTATGTAGCTGCAATTGATAAAGCAAATGCTGCTAGAGATGCAAAGGATTGGGATAACGCCAAGCAGTTATATAAAGAAGCAAATGCCATTAAGCCTTCTGAAACTTATCCTCAGGAGCAAATTGATTGGATCAATCAGGAAATGAAAAGATTGGCAGATGAGGAGTTGGATAAGCAGTACCAAAAGATCATTGATAAAGCAAACGAGTTGTTTACCGCAGAAGAGTACGAGAAATCCAAAGGACTTTACGAAAGAGCTAAGGGTATTAGACCTTCTGATCCATACCCACCAAAGAGAATTAATGAAATAGATCAGTTATTAAAAGACATGGCTGCGGATAAGGCGGATGAAGAGGCTCAGAAGCTGATTGATGAAAAATACGATGGGTTAATCTCAAGAGCTAATAGTGCAAGAGATAACCAGGATTGGAACAATGCTAAAGGTTTATATAAAGAGGCCAATGGTGTTAAGCCATCCGAGTCTTATCCTCAAGAACAAATTGATTGGATCAACAAAGAAATGGAGCGATTGGCTAAAGATGAGGTGGAAAAACAGTACAGAAAAGTATTGGATGTAGCTGATCAAAAGTTCGAAGCGGAAGATTATGAAAAAGCACGATCACTTTATGAGAGGGCTATTGGAATGAAGCCGGATGATTCTTACCCGCCTAATCAAATTAGAAGGATAGACGATGCTTTAGCGGCACTTGCCAATAAGAATAAAGCCAATGATGAGTACTCAAAATACATCGATGAAGGAAATCAAAGCTTCAGTTCTGAGAACTACAGAAAGTCTTTAGGTGCTTTCCAAAATGCATTAGATTTAAAACCTTCTGCACCGTATCCTCAACAAAAAATTGATGAGATTAATGATATTTTAGATCAGTTAGCTGCTCAAAAAATTCAACAACAAAGTGAGGATAGCAAAAAGAATCATGAAGAGTTTTTGAAGAATCCTTATGGAGAAGAGGTTACTGGAAAATATACAGAAAAGGATGTTGACTTGTTAATGACGCAAGGAAGAATTGATGAGGATGATTATAAAAATGAAATTATTCAGAAGAGAAAGGACATGGTCATTGAGGAGTTGGATGAAGAAACCGATTTCCAAAAAGAAAGAGGTGATGATAATTACGATGATTTTGAAAGGCTAAACACTAAGAGGTCGTTAGAGGAAGCAGAAAATGATGACCCTCGTAAAGAATTGATTCCACAAGTAGAGAGTTACAAAGATGAAAAACTAACGGAGGAAGATGATAGAGAAGATGTTGGTAGAAGTGTAACCTATGGAAACAGAGCTGATTTAGAGGAGTTGAGAACGGAGCGCTTTAAAGAAGAAACGGATAATGATCTTCCTCGTCAGGATATGATTCCTCAAGTAGAGAAATACAAGGATGTTAAACTAGATGAGAAAACAGAGTTAACAGAAGAAGGAATCCGTGGAACTTACGAGACTCGTGGTGATTTAGAAGAGTTGAGAACAGAGCGTTTTAAAGAAGAAACGGATAATGATCTTCCTCGTCAGGATATGATTCCACAGGTAGAGAAATACAAGGATGTTAAACTAGATGAGAAAACAGAGTTAACAGAAGAAGGAATTCGTGGAACTTATGAAACCCGTGATGATCTGGAAGAGCTGAGAACAGAGCGTTTTAAAGAAGAAACAGACAATGATATTCCTCGTCAGGACATGATTCCACAGGTGGAGAAATACAAGGATGTTAAACTGGATGAGAAAACAGAGTTAACAGAAGAGGGAATCCGTGGTACTTATGAAACAAGAGGTGAGTTAGAAGAGTTGAGAACCGAAAGGTTTAAAGAAGAGGCAGATAATGATATACCACGTCAGGAAATGATTCCACAAGTGGATACTTACAAAGATGGATTATCTGATTTGGAAGATACCAGAATGGATTATGGAACAAAAGTAACTTACGGTGTAGAAGATCAATTGGAGGAGCTGGAAACAAGAATTACTGAGTTTGCAGAAGGTGCAGATGTCCCACGCCAGGAAATGATTCCTGAAGTAGATCATTACAAGGACAAAAACCTAACTATTTTGGCTTTGGATGAAGAGGCTGGAAAGGATAAAACTTACAACCTATACACAGAGAAAGAGCACTTAGAAACAAAAAGAAACGAAGAGTATATTAATGCTGATGATCCTCGTAAAGAGAACGCAGTAAATATGGTGGATTATACAGATGATAGGTTGGATGCTATTGACAGTCAGAATAAAGCAGATATTGATAAAGCAGACGAGCGTGCCAATCGTTTGGATGAGGTAAAACATTATAGCGATACCAGGTTTGTAGATGAGAATCAACAAAAGCTTGCTGAGCAGTATCCACAAGGAGTTACTGAAAAAATGTACGAAAGAAGAAACGGAAATGGAGTAGTAATAGAAGTTACCATTATTCGAATCGTAGTGAAAGGAAATAAAGGAGATGAGTACAAAAAAGTAACTTCAAGATGGGGAACTTACCATTTTAAAAATGGAGGAGCTATCTCAGAAATGATTTGGGATACAGAAACTAGTGGAGATTAATCCTTATTCCTTTTGATCAACAATTCCTCCCGTCAACCTAATTAAGTTTGTTTTAGAGTCCATTAAATTGAACATGGAATCGAATAGGTTTGTTCCTGCCCTTAAATAAGCCATTTCAATATCTCTCAAATTAAAAGAGTTAATTAACCCCGAATTTTCCTTAAGCTTGGCAGCATCAAAGTTAGCTCTAGCCACTTCATAAGCTTTTTTATTAATCTCAAATATGGTTAATCTGGTATTGTACACATCGTAATGATTGGCCAACTCCTGAGTAAGTTGTTGTTTTAACTTCTCCATGTTCAGGTTAGTAATGTCTTCTTGTATCTGAACCGCTTGAATAGCTCTTTTAACCTTTCCACCATCAAATATTTTAAAGTTCAATGTAAAGTTGGCAAAGTAGTTCAGGTTGGCTCCGTTAGAAGTAGAAGCAGTACCCGGAGTAGGGAAATCGTTAATCTTATATCTGTTGGCAGAGTAGGAAGCCCCCGAGTTAAAGGAAATAACGGGGTACATACTGGTTTTAGCTAGAGTGATGTCTTGTTTTAACAACTCCAGATTAACGATCTGGTTTTTAATGTTTATGTTATTATCCAGCATTTTGGATTTTAATGCTTCGTAGTCGTACATAGGAGTTTCAGTAATTAACTTATCGGTTAATACCCACTGTTGGTTTACATCCACTCCCATTATTAAGTTGAGATTTCGAACGGCATTTTTATAGGCCAATTCCTGCATAATTACATTGGAAGAATCCGTTAAGTAGGCAGACTCGTATTGCAACATGTCAATACTGGTTTTAATCCCAAGTTCTTCCTTTGTTTTTTCGTAATTATACTTGTCTCTACTAAGTATTAAAACATTTTTTAGTAAGGCCATTTTTTCACGCTGTAACTTAGCGTTATAGTATCCTAAAATGATTCCTTGTATAGTATTTTCAACAATCACAGCCTCGTTTCCTTCGCTCTGTGCAACCAGTTGTTCCAACTTTTGCTTATTGGCTTTAACCGCGAAACCATTAAACAGTACCCAGTTCAAATTAGCAGATCCTTGCAAAGAATTAGAGATCAACAATGCCTGAATAAATGAGGTAGGGTTATTACTCTGATCCGAAAGATTATTTCCCTGTACAATATTGATGTCTACTTTAGGATATCTACCTGCTTGCCCCCAGGTATTTTGTATTTGGTTAATCTGGGTGTTTTTTTGTGCAAGTTGTATGTCGAAATTTTGTTTCAGGCCAACCTGAATTGCATCAGAAAGAGTTAATTCCTCCTGAGCAAAGAGTGTAATTGGCCATATGAAAATCAGTAATAGTACTTTTTTCATGTTCAATGTTTTATAGGTCTGTAGGAGTTTCCTCCTGTGAGTTCAACAATGTTTGATCTATATCGTCCAACGCAGCTGAACGTTTCATGTGTTTGGTAATCGGTTCTACCTCAATTCGGGTAGGAGCCTCTTTACCACCTCTCCATAACCACCATCTGGCTCTTCTTATGTCTGCAAAGTACATTAGTAGAACAGGGAAGAAGAATAGTAGTATTAAGGTTCCAAACAATACTCCATAGGCAACAGATACAGCCATTGGAACAAGGAACTGAGCCTGAAAGCTTTTTTCCAGAATTAACGGGTACAGTCCAACAATGGTGGTAATGGACGTTAAAATAATAGGTCTAAACCTGGAAGTTCCTGCTTCAATTGCAGCAGCTTTTGTATCCAAACCAGCTTTAAGGTTTCGATTGTATTGATCCAACATTACAACAGCATCATTTACCAAAATACCAACTAAGGCAATAACTCCCCAAAAGCTAAACATACTAAATGGTATCCCAACAATTCCATGCCCCAGAATGGCACTGAATATACCCACAGGAATAACCATCATAATTAATCGAGCCTGATAGAATGAGGAGAAGTTTAGCGAAAGGATAATGAGAATTAAGAATACTCCCAACATAAATGCTATACCTAGTCTTTTACCGGAATCTGCCGCTCTTTCTGCCTGTCCTTTTACCTCATAGGAAACATCAGGGAAGACGGAGCTTATGTTCTCCAGATATTCACGCTTTATTTCTTCGTTGATGGTAGAAGCCAATTCTCCATTATATAAGCTTCCGTTAAGTCTAACTTCCTGCTTACCATTAATGTGTCGGATGGTTACTTTACCACGTTTAATGTCGTAATCAACTAATTCGGATAACAAGAATTCCTGTCCATTTAATGCTTTGATTCTCATATTATCTAAATCACCAATGGAATTTCTATCGTCCAACGGATATCTGGTCCAGATTCTTACTTCATCTCTACCAATAATTACACGTTGGATTTCCTGTCCAAAGAATCCTTGTCTAATCTGAGTCATGATCATGGACTCGTTTAACCCTACCATGTAGGCCTTGGACCTTAGTTCAATGTGGATCTCTCTGTTCCCAATAGCCGAGTTATCGTTGATGTCTTTAACCTCGTCTATGGACTTAATTTTATCCAATAACCATTTGGTAGCATCTTGTAATTGCTCAGGGTTTTCGCTTTGAAGAGAAAGGGAAATGTCTCTACCAAATGGAGTATCTCCACCAACAGCAAACTTCTCTAATCTTTTTACAGAGTCAGGGTGGATTTTGTCTTTAATTTCGTTGGCAATATCCATGGTGGAAATGTGAGTGTTTTCCTTAACGGAAATTCTCATGGAACCACAATGACTTCCCATTTCACCTACACGCTCCGTAGAACCTAAATTCATAGAAACGTAAGTAATTAAAGAATCTCCATACCTGTCGTATAGTTCACCTTTATACTCGTGAACTACATCGTCCAGATACCACAAAAAACTTTCCGTCTGATCTTCTCGATCACCTGGTTTAAAGGCAATATCAATTCCTACATCGTTGAATGGAATATTGGGGTAAAATGCGGTTTTGATGATTCCAGAGATTAACAAAGCAAGAACCACTACTATAAAGAGCAAAGGACCAAATACAGAACCTCTGTAAATGTTCATCAGTTTAGTAAGCATTTTCTTGTACCATCCACGCACTTTCAAAATGCCATTTTCAATTTTGGACCTTCTACGTTGATACCATCCCATTTTTGTTGGCTCCAGTATGTATTTGTGCGAAAGGTGGGCAGGTAAAATAAGGAATGCCTCCACCAGAGAGAAGATCAAACAGGCCACCACACTAAAGGCCATTTCCTCCATCATGGCCATATCTCCTCCAACAAAGAGTAAGAACCCGAATGCTACAATGGTGGTTAACACCGATGTAAAAACGGACGACAATACTTCCATAGTACCATCTAATGCTGCACGCATTGGTGTTTTTCCTCGTTCAAAATGCGAATAGATATTTTCGGCAATTACAATTCCATCATCCACCAAAATCCCTACTACTAGAATCATCCCGAATAACGAAATCATGTTCACTGTCATTCCATACATGGCTCCTAGAGCAAACATCCCCACCATAGAGAAAGGAATACCAAATGCCACC
Organism: Parvicellaceae bacterium; assembly: GCA_965230225.1. GTDB lineage: Bacteria > Bacteroidota > Bacteroidia > Flavobacteriales_D > Parvicellaceae > CALSMU01. Next base: position 419,516 of record CBDDKM010000010.1, on the reverse strand, counting down.
CAAAGGGAGAGTCTTAAACTCAGGAAGAAACCAAGAACAACACAAACCAGAACTAGCCCCCAAAACAGGTTAGTACCCAGCATGCTAATTCTTTGGTTCAGCATATCGTTAAACATAAACAATGGTTGCATGCTGTACTCATCGTTTTCCTCATTAAACTCTTCCACAAAATCGTAGATGTAATTTGAGATCACTTTAATGTCTTCCGTGTTTAATTTCTTAACTAAGAAAGTAACACTACGCTGACCATTAACGAAGTTTTTAACTGGTATATCAGAGAATTCCAGATTAACTGTGGCAATGTCTTTTAGTCGGATCAATTGCCCGTCGGGAAGTGCACGAACTACATATTCTTTAATTTCTTCCGGATCGGTAGATTTACTCATTGATCGGATGAACAATTCTTCTTCATCAGCCTTAATCGAACCTCCAGAAATATCCATGTTACTCATTCGAACCAGGTTGGATACTTCATCAAAGGTTATCCCGTACCTAAGCAAGGCTTGCTCATCAATATCTATTGCTATAATTTGAGGAGGATATCCCAATACTTCTACCTGAGAAAGTACCTTGGAGGTAAGGAATTCTCTTTCCACCTTATCCGCCATTTCCTTCAGTTTTTCCAGGTCATCCGGTCCGTTCAGGGAGATAAATCCAACAATCCCGGCCATTTGTCCCATACCTCTCGTTTTTTGTGCTACCACAATAGGGCGTTCTGCACCGGAAGGCATGTTATTAATTCCATCAACGGCATTTTTTACATCTTGCAGAAGTACATTTAGGTCAGTTCCTTCTTCCGCTTCTACGGTAACACTACAAAGGTTTTCCTGAGACTTAGAAGAGGTTTCTTTTACTCCTTCTATACCTACCATGGCTTCCTCAATTAAGTCGGTAATACCATCTTCAACTTCCTCTGGTGATGCTCCGGTGTAAGAAACCGTAATGTAAATTTGGTTAGGTTCCATTTCCGGAAAGAAGGAATGATGCATGGTAAACAAGCTCATTAAACCGGCTATGGCAGTAATGATTAATATGGCGTTAGACCATATCGGGTACTTTATAAAAAAGGCAATGAATTTTCTCATGGTGGTTCCTTATTTAGCCATTATGGTTTCAACTTCCATGTTCTCCTTAGCGTTTAAAACAGGCTCAATTACAATCGGAACATTATCCTTTACTCCTGAAACAATTACCGAATTATCCTTGAACGATTTAACTTCAATAGAGGTAGTGGTTAGCAATCCCTTTTGAACCGTATATACTTCTTTATTATTGATCAGCGCCTTACGTGGAATCTCAATAACATTTTCAAAACCGCTGCACTCTATTGAACCATCCAGGTACATTCCGTTAAATAAGTTGTCGGAAGTTTGATCGATTGCTATAAAAACCGGAACCGTTTGTGTTTGTTGATTGATATAATCTCCAATCCGGCTTACTTTTCCAGTGTACGATTTGCTGTTCTCATCGGTTAATTTGGCCTGGGCATCAATTTTAACCTGGTCTACATCATCTTTACTAATAGAGATTTCAATTTCCATTTCTCCATTTCTGATGATACTAATTACAGGCGACCCAGGTCCAACAATGGCTCCTTCGTCAGTAAATGCATCAATTATACTTCCATCAAAAGGTGCCGTGATAACATATTTTCTAAGTCTTTCTTCATCACTTCTAATGTTAAAGTATTCACTTAAGATGTTTCTCGAAACAATGAAGTTCTTCTCCTTAAACGACTTGAAATTTGGCATATTTGGAAGTGGACGATTAACCATGATATTATCGAAGAAATCGCTCCAGTTTTGATAGTTATCCGGGTAGTCGATTTTAAGATCTGGCAGAATCGAAGTAATTAAACTCAGGAAGTTACTTTTTCTTGCCTGAAGAGCCAATCTGGCATCCGAATCGTTAAGCGTAAAAAGAACTTGCCCTTTTGAAAATTTCTCTCCCTTTTTTAACTGAATTTTAGATGAAAGTTTTCCCTGAACTTCAGTTGTAACATTAATAGTGGAAGTAGACACAACTCGTCCGTAACCGTGCACAGTTACCGGAACACTATCATTTTTATAAGTGTTTACCGTTACATATTTTGGGGCAACCGAATCGTTAATCGGATCCATTTGCTCCTTCTTTTGTTCACGGATTTTCTCTGCATTTTTTTCACCATAATCCACACCACTTTGGTAGGACATCATGCTAATCATAGAGATCAAAATCAGCAGTAAAATAGACGATACAATTATCAGGATATGTCTTGTTTTCATAGTCAGTAATGTAAGAGTTGGTAAAAATAGTATCCTTCCATCAATGTAAGAAGAAAAAGGTATAAAAGGTAATCTTAGTTTCAATCAACGGTTAAATATCTTCAATCAAAATCATTTTACCCAATATGAAAAAGCATTTTTAAGTTGGCTAATTCTTAATGAGGATGATAGTTAGCAATGGAACGGGATAAAAATTGGCTAATAGGTTTGTTGTAGCTAGGGAATGGTATGCCCTACTTTAATAAGGTAATTCTGGAAACTTTAGATACTACTTTAGTATGACTTTTCAGCGGATATAATTACTATTTTTGGCGAACCACATCATATCTACTATGAAATTTATTCACACCATTGTTCTTACCCTTACTATTCTATGCTTTGGATTAAAGGTTGGTGCTCAATCTGCCGACACTTCTAACTATCCGTACTGGATAGAAATGATGAAGGATCCAAATGCTAACTTCTTTCAAACTCAAAGAGCTTTTGAGTTATATTGGGAAAACAGAGCCGTAAATCCAGGTAGTGGATATAAGCCATTTAAGCGTTGGGAACATAGAATGAATAAGCATGTGGATGAACTGGGAAATAAGCCATCTCCATCTAAAACGTACAGTGCTATTCAGAACTTGGCAGTTCCAAAATCCCTAAATGGAAACTGGCACCCTCTTGGTCCAAATTTTAATCAAACTACTTCTCAGGGAGATATTCCCGGAGTAGGAAGAATCAATACCATCGCATTTCACCCGACTGACCCTAATACCATTTATTTAGGAGCGCCTGCTGGTGGATTATGGAGTTCTACGGATAATGGCCAAAGCTGGAGTACCACAACAGATCAGCTGGCAACTCTAGGTGTTTCCGCAATAGCCATAGACCCTGTTAACCCAAACGTAATTTACATTGGTACGGGAGATAGAGATGCGGACGATGCTCCGGGACTTGGTGTATTTAAAAGTACCGATGGAGGACAATCGTTTGTTCAAACCAATACCGGAATGGGCGACAGAACTGTTAACGAAATGAGGATTCATCCAGACAGTAATGAAGTTATTATAGCAGCCACTTCTAGTGGGATGTATAGAAGTACAGATGCCGGGGCTAACTGGACGAAAACATCTGTTTCTACTTCTTACATCGATTTCGAATTTAAACCGGACGATCCAAGTATCATTTATGCTGTTCGTTCTAATCGATTGGAAATGTCTTATGATGGTGGATTGAGTTGGGCAATGGTGCCTAATGTTCCCATTAAAAGTAGAATGTTTGTGGCGGTTACTCCCGCCGATCCAAATAGGGTTTATGTGTTAATAGCAAATCAACTCACTTTTGCACACATGTACCGATCAGATGATGGAGGAGCTACGTTTTATGAAATTGCGGATTCTCCTAACATCCTTGGAAGAGCAACAGACGGTAGCGATTCTGATGGTCAGGCATGGTACGACATGTGCATAGAAGCAGACCCTGTTGATCCGGATGTTGTATATGTAGGAGGTATTCGAGTATTTAAGAGTTCTGACGGAGGGGCTACATGGCTGCACAATAGCGATGGAGTGCATGTGGATATGCATTACTTAAGGTTTTCTCCTCATACCAACGAATTGTATTTAGGTAACGATGGAGGAATCTATAGAAGTGATGTGAATAATGCCGGTTGGACTGATATTTCCAATAACATGGTAATCGGACAGATTTATAAAATTGGTCAGAGTCAAACTAATCCTAATGATATTATTACAGGTTTTCAGGATAATGGAACCATGCTGTTTGATGGAGTGCATTGGGTAAGAGGAACCGGGGGTGACGGAATGGAATGTGCTTATGACCCAATCGATGACAATTACATCTATAGTACCATTTATTATGGTAGTATTTATAGGTCCAATAATGGAGGTGCGAACTTTCCTAGAATAGCAGGTAATGGAGTAAATAACATTACAGAGTCTGGTGCCTGGGTTACTCCATTTTGCATTGGTGAACATAATAACGGTACCATGTACGCGGGATACGCTAATGCATGGAGAACGGTTCGGTTAAAAGAAGCTGATAAAGACAGCGTTCTTTGGGAACAAATTTCCACCACCTTTGGTACCGGAACATGTTCTGTGATTGAACATTCTCCAGCAGATTCTAATTTGTTGTACGTGGTAAAATCAAACAAGATTTACCGATCGAATAACTGTAACGACGTTGCTGCAAATGTTACGTGGACAACCATTAACGGAAGCGGTACCATTACGGATTTGGAAGCTCATCCTACAGATACCAGTGTACTTTGGAAAACGGTTGGAGATAATGTGTTTATTTCAGATAATCAAGGGCAGTCATGGATTAATATAACGGGTAACTTACCTGCTATAACTAAAACATGTATTGTACACGATGTAGAAAGTAATTATGGAGTTTATGTTGGAACAACAGCAGGAGTATACTACATCGATAGTACCATGACTCAATGGGAGAGCTTTGGTGATGGAATGCCGGCAAGTTCTGAGATTACGGAACTGGAGATTTATTACGGGGCTGGTGGAGTAGAGAAGAAGCTTAGAGCGTCTACTTACGGTAGAGGTTTATGGGAAAGCGATTTAAGAACAACTGCAGTAACTAATTTCCCATCAACTCCTTTGATGTTTATGGGAGATAATAATCTGAAAAAAGAAGTATATACCGATTTTGAAGTAGATGTGGTTTTCTACAAGCAATTGGAGAATGTAGATGTTACCGGATTCGATGTTTCTGATGTAGCTGTTTCAAACGCTACTTTAAATGGAATTTCCGGCGGACCTGCAGAATATACGTTGAATTTATCGCCAATCAGCCCTGGAGTTATTTCAATGTACATTTCAGACAGTGTAATTCTCGATTTAGATACTATTCCAAACTTAGAATCTGATACTTTTTATGTTTACTACAACGATCAAATTCCTCAGTTGGGGTACACAGGTCCTGGTGGTGTTGGAAGTGACCAGCAATTGGCTTTATGGTTAAGTGGACAAAATGATGTTTTCGAAACTGCAGGAGGAACTGCTTTGATTAGTGATAGTGTGGAGGTAGAATCCTGGGAAGATAGAAGTATCTATCAAATTGACGTGTCCCAAAGTAACCCTAACCGAAAACCATTATTTAGAATGGGGGTAAATGGAGTTTCAGGTTTAAACGCCATTGAATTTAAACCTGATACATCTACCAATAGTGGAGATAATTTGGTGGCTAATCAAGTAGTTCCAGGAAAGAATTTTGCAGTCTTATCTGTAGCTCAATCCAATACCAATCCATTTAATCATCATGCGTGGTTGGGAAGTGCCCGAACTCCTAATGGTTACATCATCCATAGTAATAAGAATTCTAATTCATTTTACCCGGTGGTCATTGATCAAAATGAAGACTATTGGGGAGGGCCTACCATTTCTGTTCCTCAAACAGAAATACCTCACATTTACGGATTTGCTTTTTGCGAGAATCCGATAACCGGGTATATGCTTACTGGTTATGACGGAAATGATGAAGAAAGAGGAAATGATAATTTTGGCGGGAGAGATGAGGTAACCCCCATAGATATAAATCTAGGTTGGGATTATAACAGCCGATTTGGAGATGGGAAAATAGCTGAGCATTTCATATACAATACTGGATTAGGTCATTCTCACTTTAAAATAGTTCGAAACTATCTGGGGAGCATGTATCAAATTGATCTGGGAGATAATGATCATTTTGCTCACGACAATGTGTACCGATTTAATTTAGCTGGAATAGGTAGGGAGAATCAGTTTGATTATCACAACGATGCCCAGGGAACAGGTATTGTTCGAATGAGAAATGCGAATTCGTTAGAGGATAGCGACTATCTACTATGGGCAGATGATAATACTTCTTACGATAGTTGGTTTGGAACCGCTACACCTCTAAACATTGATCGAGTAGAAAGAACATGGAGAGTAGATGAAACAGGAGAAGTGGGCACCGTTGAGATTAGAATACCTGTTGCTGACTTACCTTCAACGTCAGATCATTACGTAGTATTGACCAGTTCTGTTCAGGATTTTTCGGTGAATTCTTACGCTACTCAACTTAATGTGAACAACGATACATTAGTAGGATTCATTGATTTTAATGATGACGTTTATTTTACCATTGCTTCTGCAAATGATTTAGAGATTAAGTTGATCAATGAAGATCACAGTACTTTGGATTTAACAGTATATCCAAACCTGTCTTCAGGAGTTTTCCAGGTGGTAGTGTCAGACGAATCTGAGATAGAAGGAGAACTAGCTATTTATAATGTGCTGGGACAAATTGTTCACCACGAAAATGTAGTTGGAATCGAAAAGGTGGTTAGAGAATTTAGCCACCTGAATTCTGGAAAGTACATTGTGAAATTCTGGAACAGTTCTAACAGTCAGTCCAAGCCATTAATGATCATTAAATAGGCGAGGAAATTAATAGTTGAACATTCATAACTTTTTAGAGACCATTTCAGGTAGGCGTACGAGTTTCATAAATTCGGAATATGCGCTTACTGTTGGTGGTAATAACTGTTTTGTTAGGGCTTTTGGTACATGGCCAAAAAGTAGAGTTTTCGCATGAATCCGGTAAGTTCGATAGTTCTTTTGTTTTAAAGGTAACCGGAGATTTTACTAAACTGTATTATACCACCGACGGAACTAAACCAACGCGAGAATCAAAAAAGTACAAAGGAGAATTAGAAATTGATGAATCTACGATTCTTTGTGTACACCCCATTTTTGAAGAATTTGATGTAGATACTGTAATTGCGAGAACTTACATTATAGATTTCGAAACCAGGTTACCTATTTTGTCCATAGCAATGGACCCGGAGGACCTTTGGAACGATTCAACAGGAATCTATGTTAAAGGAAAGAATGCTGTTTGGGACGATAGTACAAAGCATTGGACCAAAGCCAACTATCAACAGCGTTGGGAAAGAGAGGTACACGTAATTTATTTGGACACGAATGGTAAAGGTTTTAATCAAGCCTGTGGTATTAAATTGCATGGAGAATCCACCAGAAGGCAGCCGGATAAATCCATGAAAATCATTGCCAGAAAAAAGTATGGTAAGAAACGGTTTAAGCACAAAATCTATCCTCAAAATAAGTTTAAAAAGTACAAGCATCTGGTTATTAGAACCTCTGGTAACGACTACCGGGGAAGCCGCTTTAAAGATGCTCTAAATGCCCATTTAGTAAGGAACATGGGATTGGATTATATGGGGTCGCAACCCATCCAGTTGTTCGTAAATGGTGAGTATTGGGGACTGTATAACCTGAGGGAGAAAATCAATGAGCATTATTTTAAGAGCCATTATAAAATAGACAAGGATAGTGTAAACGTAATCATGGGAAGGTGGGTTCGTCAGCAAGGGTCAGCTAAAGATTACATGAAAATGTACAGGTGGTTCGAAAACCTGGATACAATGGATAACGCTGCATGGGAGAAAGCACAAACTATGCTGGATACCAGGAATTATATCAATTTTAGGGTGTTTCAAATTTACCTCAATAATTCAGACTCCAGAGGAAACATTCGTTATTGGAATTCACCACAACTCGATGGTAAGTTTAGAATGATCGTTTACGATACGGATTTGAGCATGGGGAATGCCTCCAGAAAATACCTGGAAAAATGTTTGAGTGCTGAACGAACAGATTGGTTTAATCCGGAGTGGAGTACCATGTATCTAAGAAAGTTAATGCAGCATCCAGAGTTTAAGAATGATTTTGTCAATCAATTTGCCCATTACCTTAATACTGCACTTCACAGAGATACCGTAATAGCTACCATAGACGAATTTGAAAACCTATACAAAGATGAGTTACCTCGACCCGGAGATAAAATTGCTCCTCATTTAAAAAAGGTTCCGGTTAGCATGAATACCTGGTTGAATAATGTAGATAAATTGAGATCATTTGCACGAATCCGACCGGGAAAAGTATGGGGAGAACTGGAGCGATTACTGGCTCCAGAGGGAACCTACCAATTAAAGGTAATTGGAGATACCGGTATGGTGTCGATTAATGGGAACTATGGAATCCCAACTCCTTATGAAGGAAAATATTTCAAGGGAGTTCCTTTGCCCGTTGAGGCAGTAGGAAAGGAGAATTGGTACTTTACCAACTGGAGTGATGGAGACACGAATGCAATTAAAATTTTGAATGTAGATCAGGACACCACACTTTATCCTATGTTCGAATATAGAGAACCTGTTGTGGAAGAAGTTGTTGAGCCGGTAGAAGAGGTAGTGGAACCAGAAACTAAAGTAGAAGAATCGAAACCAGAAGGTGTTTTATTGTACATAGGTTATGCGTTACTTGGATTAGGATTGATTCTTTTGATCGTATTCTTTATTGGCAAGAAAGAATAGCTCTCCAAGAGCTTTATAACTTTAGCTTGCCCTTACGCTTCTCAGAAGGTAATTTAGCACCTAAGAAACACACTATTTTGAAAAAGTATTTATTTGCCCTAATTGGATTCTTTGTTTTGAATCAATTCTATTCTCAACTTCCTGATGGAAGTACTGCTCCTAATTTCAACCTGAATGATATCAATGGAAATCAACAGGAGTTATATAGCTACCTGAATCAGGGATACTCAGTAATTCTTGTATTTCAGGGAACCTGGAATGCTCCTGGATATAGTTACCATACATCTGGAGTGTTGGATTCCATTTATGCCAAGCATGGTCCTATAGGATTCCCGGGAGTTAATTCTACAACTACCGATAATGTAATGGTGTTGATGATAGAAGCAGACCAGGCTACTACATCGGCTGATTTAAATGGTACGGGGAGCGCAACGGTGGGCGATTGGGTTTCGGGAATTAATTATCCTATAATTGATGATCACTCCATGAATCAGGCCTATAATTTGGCATGGTATCCAAGTATAATGTTTATTTGTCCGGATAAACTCATTGCTAATTATGGTATAGATACTGAAAACAATACATATAATGCCATAGAAACAGCTTGTTTCCCCCCTGGACCTTATGCGAGAGCTGAATTAATTGAAGAAACTACAGAAGTAGGAATTTGTAATAGTCAGATTTTAACCTATCCGGTTGAGGTGGAGGTAATGAATATCGGTCCATTGGATTTAAACGATATTGAATTTGAAATATGGGAGAGTGGCAATTTGGTGAATACCTATAATTGGAACGGAAGCATTACTTCGTACGATACGGAGTTGATCAATATTGGAGATTTTACAACTGCTTCTCCAACTGATATTGAAGTGGTAGCCAATACTCTTAACCATAGTTATTCAGATACACTAGATATTCATATAGAGGTTGCCTCGGTGTTTTCTCCTCAATTCGATGTAAAGATTTATACGGATGATTATCCAACAGAAACTTCATGGGAGATTCGAGAGTCTAGTGGAGCTGTGATGGCTAGTGGAGGACCATATTTGGTATCAGAGGCCAATACGGAGGTCATTCAAACAGTGAACTTACCACTCGGAGGTGGGTGTTATGATTTTCATTTACTGGATGCCAATGGTAATGGAATGACGGCACAGAATAACCCACATGGTATTTGTGGTGTAATTATCCAACAAGGTGCGGTAGAGTTAATGAACTGGACAGATTCAACTTATTTGTATTATAGCGATCTAACCAAATTTGGAACGTTTCAGAACCTAACAACCAGTGTAAATGAATACAAAGTTGAATACAACCTGTTTCCAAACCCATCGGATGGAATCGTTAATATAGAACTATACCAACACGAAGAAATGAACTGGGTAATGACCAATTTATTGGGCAAAGAGTTGTTATACTTTAGTACAACCTACGGAAACAATCAAATCGATGTTTCTCATTTACCAGCTGGAGTTTATAACATTAAGAATATCTCCAACTCGAATGTTCAATCCGCCCAACTCTTTATTGAACGATAAAGGTGGTGGTAAACTGTTGTTCCCCTGATTTAATCTTTAGCAGATAAATTCCATTTTCAATACCTTCTAAATTGATTCGATGCTGTAAAGTTCCATTATTAGAAATGGATTCTTGCAGGATCACTTGTCCGGTCATATTAGAGATGTCAAATGAAATCTTTTCTGTAGAAGAAATAATGTTTCCTGAAATGTTCAGAATCCCATTACTTGGGTTAGGGAATACATTGATATCAGAAATAATTTGTTCTTCCACTTCGGTATAGGTAAAAGTAAATGGATCTGAATTAAAAGTACAACCGTACTGATTGGTGGTTTGAACCTCGTATACTCCAGATTGTGTAGGAGTATATGCAGAATCTGTAGCTCCACTAATTTGAATTCCGTCGAGGAACCAGGTATAAGTAGTACCGGAAGTGGAAATCAGATCATCTCCATTTTGGCTAATAGAGGGGCGTATTGGAGTCCATGGTTTAACAGTAGAAACAGAGTCTACCACAGCTCCGTTTATGTCTACAGAAACATAATAAGAAGTATCTCCTTTAATGTTAAACCTAACGTATTGGTTAACGTAAATTTCGGTATCGATATTAGGAGAGTTGCTATTGGTGTTGAAGTCCATGGTAGAAGATCCTGCACCACCTGATATAATGTATTTTACTCCATTCAATTCTCCTCTTTGGTAGCAGTGCGAATGTCCATTTAATACATAGTCTACACCATATTGCTCAAACAATGGAACCAGATGGGTTCTCATGTCCACGTTCCCCTGATATTGATAGTATTCGGTAAATGGAATGTAATAATCTGCGCTCCATGCATTGGTCCATGGTGGATGATGAAAAAACACGAACAACCATTGTTTGTCATTACACCTAAGCTCGTCAATCATCCAGTTGTACTGATCGGTACCTGTAGTGTACGGAATGTTAGAATCCAGACAAACGAATTTTGCATTTCCCCAAACAAAAGAATAGTATCGCTCCGTTTGCTGAGGATTGTTAGAAGGCAAGTAAAACGCATCTAAATAAGTGGCGGCACCATCTGCATAGGTATCATGGTTTCCAATACAAGTAAAATGGCAAGAGTTTTTCAAAAGGTCTTCATACACCCCAAAGAAAACATCATCATAATTATCTCCAACCCCCTGGTCTATATCTCCAGCAACAATTCCAAAATCTGCTTCTTCCGCCAGCATTAATGCCGCAATGTCGTTTTGTACAGTGTTGTTATAACCACAATCACCATAATGCAAAAATGTGATGTCTGATAAAGAATCTGGTTTAGCAGTATAGAAGTAATCAATACCTGAAGTAAATCCTCCATCGGTAGATGTTTGGTAATAGTATTTGGTGTTCGGAGTTAACCCATCAATGTCATAAGCATGCTTGGTAGTAGGAGTAGGGTCAGACAAAGAATTATTTAAATTAAATGCGTCTGTTCCCCACTCAATAGTACCTATTGAAGGAGAGGCTGTTCTCCAGGCAATGGTTGTTCCTGTTAAGGAAGGTCGTTGTACAAAGTTGTATCGATCAACCACTTGTGCTGATACATAAGTAAGGGTAAAACAGAAAAACAAAAAGAATGCGCGCATTGAAAATGGTGTTTACGCGAAGATATGAATTTAACTTTATGTTAACAAAAAGTTTACTTACAGATGAATAACACCAGATCCCAATAATTCTCCTTCATGATACCAGGCAACAAATTGACCAGGAGTAATTCCCCGTTGCATTTGATCAAAGGTAATGTACATTCCTTCTTCTTTCTGGTGAATAGTAAGTTGGGTGAGGGCTTGCCTGTACCTGATTCTACCCATGTAAGTTCTGGTTTCTCCAACTTCCATTTTTAAGTCTTCACGAACCCAGTGTACATCTTCCTGTTTTACGAATAATCCTTTACGATAAAGTCCTTTGTGTTCAGTTCCCTGACCTGTATAAACGATGTTTTCTTTGGTGTCTACCCCCAATACAAATAATGGGAGAGGAGTTCCTCCTACCTGAAGTCCCTTTCGTTGTCCCACTGTAAAGTAATGGGCTCCTTGATGATCTCCAACTTCCTTCCCCATTTCCGAGGATAATTCAAATGGCTTTACCAATGAGTCTAATTCTTCATTTGGGTAAACAAAGGTAGGGTGCTCGTTATCGATTTCAATGATCTTACCTTTCTTAGGTGCAAGTTGCTGTTGTAAGAACACAGGAAGTTTAACTTTTCCAATAAAGCAAAGCCCTTGAGAGTCTTTTTTCTCAGCGGTATTTAACCCAATTTCTTTAGCAATTTTTCTTACTTCAGGCTTTTCTAAATGCCCAATTGGGAATAATGCTTTTTCCAGTTGTTTCTGGTTCAATTGACACAAAAAATAGCTTTGATCTTTATTATTGTCCGCACCTGAAATTAAACGGTGTACTTCTTTTCCATCTACCTCAATGGTTTCCTTTTGGCAATAGTGTCCGGTAGCAACATAATCTGCACCTAGCTCTAAAGCCTTGTCCAAAAAGATATCGAACTTAACCTCACGGTTACAAAGTACATCCGGGTTAGGAGTTCTACCTTGTTCGTACTCCTTAAACATATAGTCAACAATGCGCTCCTTGTACTCCTTGCTAAAGTCGATTACCTGAAAAGGAATTCCAAGCATTTCCGCCACTTCCAGGGCATCGTTACTATCGTCTATCCAGGGGCACTCGTCACTAATGGTTACTGATTCATCGTGCCAGTTACGCATAAACATTCCGATCACATCGTAACCTTGCTGTTGCAATAAATATGCACTAACACTGGAGTCTACACCTCCCGATAAACCAACTACTACACGTTTCATGCTGCAAAAGTAGCCAATAAATTGGATTTCATTTTTAATTAATCACAAGGAACATTGACTGGTTGGTTAAATTTTATAGATTTGTATTAAAATAGTATGCATGCATAACAAATATCCGAATTTATTTCAACCGCTAGACTTAGGATTTACCACCATTCGTAATCGAACCATTATGGGGTCGATGCACACCGGATTGGAGGAACACAAAAATGGTTATGAGCGTATGGCTGCCTATTATGGTGAGCGTGCCAAAGGAGGAGTAGGTTTAATAGTTACCGGAGGAATTGCACCAAATTCTGCTGGAACTGTAGCACCTTTTTCCAGTAAATTAACGGATCAAAGAACTGCTAATAAGCACAAGGTGATTACCCAAGCTGTACACAAACATGGAGGAAAAATTGCCTTACAAATCTTGCATACTGGGCGTTATGCTTATCATCCATTTGCGGTGGCACCAAGTAGGTTGAAGTCGCCAATTTCGCCATTTAGACCTTGGGCATTGAGTAAAAGAGGAATTCAAAAAACCATTCGCGATTTTGGAAAAACGGCTAAGTTGGCCAAAAGTGCTGGTTATGATGGGGTAGAGATTATGGGGTCCGAAGGATATTTGATTAATCAGTTTATTGCCGCAAAAACCAATAAGAGAACCGATGAGTGGGGAGGAAGCTATGAGAACAGAATTAAGTTGGCTCTGGAGATCGTAAGAAAAGTTAGGCAGGAAGCAGGAGAGGATTTTATCATTATTTTCAGACTTTCCATGTTGGATTTGGTAGAGGGTGGAAGTACCTGGGAAGAAGTAGTGATGCTGGCAAAAGAATTAGAAAAGTCTGGTGTTTCGATAATCAATACAGGTATTGGATGGCACGAAGCCAGAATCCCTACCATTGCCACAATGGTACCTAGAGCAGCGTTTACATGGGTTACTAAAAAGATGATGGGAGAGGTGAATATACCATTGATCACCACCAATAGAATTAACACTCCTGAAGTAGCTGAAGAAATTTTAGCCAATGGTCATGCTGATATGGTATCCATGGCCAGACCATTTTTGGCAGATGCCGATTTCATGAATAAAGCAGAGGAGGGGAGAGAAGATGAAATCAACACTTGTATTGGTTGTAATCAAGGGTGCCTGGATCATATTTTTAGTAGAAAAGTAGCCACTTGTTTGGTGAACCCAAGAGCATGTTCCGAAGTAGATTTAAACTATACACCAACTACTAAAAAGAAAAATATTGCTGTGGTAGGAGCAGGACCATCTGGTATGGCTTCTGCAACTGTTTTGGCCGAAAGAGGTCATCATGTAACACTTTTCGAAGCATCAGGAGAAATAGGAGGGCAATTCAATATTGCCAAACAGGTTCCTGGTAAAGAAGAGTTTTACGAAACCATTAGATATTTTAAAAAACAGATAGAATTAACAGGGGTTAACCTACAATTGAATAAGAAAGTAGGAGCCGATGAGTTAGCCAATTTTGATGAGGTTATTCTGGCAACCGGAATTACTCCTAGAAAACCTAATATAGAAGGAATAGATCATCCTAAAGTACTAACCTATATTGATGTTCTTAGAGACAAGAAAGAAGTGGGTAAAAAGGTAGCCATTATTGGAGCCGGAGGAATTGGTTTTGATGTGGCGGAGTTTCTTACTCACGAAGGGGAGTCTACCTCGTTGAATTTGGAAGCCTTTTTAGAAGAGTGGGGAATTGACCATACTAACGAAGTAAGAGGAGGTATTGAAGGAATAGAAGCTAAACCGGAACCATCTCCAAGAGAAGTTCATTTACTACAAAGAAAAGATTCGAGAGTGGGAGCAGGATTAGGAAAAACAACTGGTTGGATCCATCGACTTTCCTTGAAAAACAAGAAAGTAAAAATGGTCAATGGAGTTCAATACGATAAGATTGACGATCAGGGATTGCACATTACCCGAAGAGGAAAATCAGAATTGCTAGACGTTGATCACGTCATTATTTGTGCGGGACAGTTGAGCAATAATGCATTGGTAGATCCTATTAAGGCCAAAGGAATTCCTGTTCATGTAATTGGAGGTGCCGATGTTGCAGCAGAATTAGATGCCAAAAGAGCCATAGAGCAAGGGTGCGAATTAGCCGCTAAACTATAATTACTGCTTTTCCAGTAATCGTTTTAAAAATACTTCAAGGTCATTCATTTCTTTTCCTTTAGAAATAATGACCTTTTTCTTTTGGTCTCCTTCAATGATTTGAAGCTGACCGGAAGTCATGATTCTGTTTTCTATTTGAATCTCTTTAATGCTCATTACTTCCGTAAAGGCATCATTAACTTTTCTTAAGTCAGACAAGCTAAGTTCCTTTGTTGCAGGAGTACCACCGCTGTATTCGCCGGTAGAGCTTTCTTCTTTGGTTACAGGATCGTACGTAATGGTTTTGTTCTCGATTATATATCCATTTCCGCTTCCATCGTGGTAGATGTATTTTTTACCTTCTGCTCCAGTTTTAACCTCCATGATGGAAATGTATTTACCAATTCTACTTTGAACTTCGTTTTCGTCACAACGATCCCATTCTCCTTCTGTGAGGTACACAGATACCTCCATGTCTTTGTTTAATAGAGATAGGATATCGCTCTTATCTACTTTGCTTTCGCAAAACTTAATGAAGTACTTTTTATTTTTTGTTTTAAGGTAGTAATCGTAGGCTCCTTCTATTGGCTTATTGGCCTTGTTTACAAATTGTTCTCTAACTAATCTTCCTTTTAAGTCTGTAAATTCCAGTTTAGTAAAATCTCTTGTATCTACAGCAGTTTTACTTACTTTATCAGCACAGGATGTAAACAATAAGGTTAATAAAATAATACCAAATATGGGGTAAGAAAAGCGTCTCATTTTTTCTTCTTTTTGTGGTAGTACTTACGTTTTTTCTTCTTCTTATTGAACTTTCTAACCTTCCATTCAGGTCCTTCTCCCAGTTCTTGTGGAAGGGGTGCTTTCATTACTTCCTTTTCGATCAATTTCTCGATAGAATGGAATTTTTGCATGTCGTCCGGGTTGATCAGTGTTAATGCAACACCTGTAGTATCTGCACGAGCCGTTCTACCAATACGATGAACGTAATCTTCTGCATTAGAAGGTACATCGAAGTTAATTACCAGGTTAATGTCCTTTATATCAATACCACGGCTAAGTACATCAGTAGCTACTAAAACTCTGGTTTTTTTAGTGGTAAAATCCAAGAGTACTTCTTCTCTTTTTTTCTGCTCCAGGTCGGATGATATTCCACTTACTGTAAATCCTTTTCCCTTTAAGCTTTTAACAATGCCTCCAACATTCCTTTTGGTGGAAGAAAAAATTAGTATGCTTTTATACTCTGGTTTATCCTCAATAAGTTGATTAACCAATGGTATTTTTTGTTCATTAAATGTAAGGTAAGCTGCTTGTAATACACCTTCCGAAGGTTTAGATATGGCAATACTAACCTCAAAAGGATCAGTTAAAAAACGCTTGGCCAAATCTCTGATTTTGGGTGGCATCGTGGCACTAAACATCAGATTCTGTCTTTCTTTTGGCAGGAAAGATATGATTCTACAAATATCGTCGTAGAACCCCATGTCCAACATTCTGTCAGCTTCATCCAAAATCAAATTTTCGATGGTATCTACATTTACATTTTTATTAATCAGGTGCGAGATCAACTTTCCGGGAGTGGCAATTATAATATCAACCCCCATGTCCATGGCCTTCTTTTGTTCTTTCCAATCTCCAGCCTGACCACCTCCGTAGAGACAGATACTCGTTATACCTACAAAGTAAGCAAGTCCTTGAATTTGTTGATCAATTTGTAAGGCAAGTTCTCTGGTAGGAACAATAATTAGTGTTGAGGTCTGGTGTTCTTCGGAACCAGCTTCGTAGATTTTATTGAGAGTAGGTAATACAAAGGCTGCTGTTTTACCGGTACCAGTTTGTGCACAGGCAATTAAATCTCTTCCCTTCATGATTTCGGGAATCGCTTTTTCCTGAATAGGAGTAGCAGTTTCAAATCCCATGTAAAACAGAGCATCCAAAATTTGCTCATTCAATCCTAACTCGTCAAACCTCATGCTACCCAAGGTCTACTTATTTTTTTACATAGGCAAGAAATCCATCCAGAATCTTATTGGATGCAAGTTTTTTAAGATCAGTAAGTTCTTCCTTTATACTTGATTTTTTGTTCGTTAACAGGGAGGTTGTACTGTAATGTATTACCAACCAATTGAAATTCTGTTACCCTTTGGGTACTAATCATACTTACCTTACCATCTCTGTACATCCATAGTTTTCCTTGTTGATCCAGAAAGGCTAAAGCCCCTCGGTCCACTTGATAATTCTTAGGAGTAAAATTGGCTAGTTCTGTAGATTTTCCATTGTGATAAACATAAAATCTTCCTTGTAAGCTATACACCAACATATCGTCAATTACTTCATAAAAATCAGGCTCAAATGAGCTAATTTCTGTGGTTTTTCCCTGGTAAAATTGTCTAAATTCTCCCGATAGGGTAACATACGCTACCATATCGTCTCCACACTTGAAGTTTTGAGGCATTGCATTTTCCAATTCAATTTCTTCTCCTTTGTAAATCACATTTAAAGTTTCGAAATCTGGATGAGCATAAGCCACCACATTAAGTCCTACTTCGAAAGTGAAGAAATCGTCAAATACTAAAACAGACCAGGCTTCTCCCTGATAGAATACCTTAAAATAGCCTTGTTTATCGAAATAGGCCAGAATGTTGTCTCCCACTTTATATAGCCTAATTTCTCCGTCAACCAATCCACTTTCCAACTGAATAGATTCGTTGTTGTAGTATACCTCAAAGCTTTCGCTAAGCTTGTCGTAATAGGCAACTAAACTATCTCCTGCCTTGTAAGAGGCAACATTATTAGAAAGCATTTGGGCTCTTCCGTTATCGTAAATGTTTAGAAAACCATTATCTCCAAAAGTCATTAAGTGATCAGAAACATTGTAAGTTCTGATGGTTTCAGACAGTAATTTTTGTTTACCATTTTGGTATACCCATAAATCGCTCTGATTGTTGAGGTAAGCGACTGTATTGTACCCAACTTTATACGATTGTACTGCTTGATGGGACAGTTGAATTCTGGAACCATCATCAAATACATAAAAATAGTTTTTGAAATCTACGTATGCCGCTAAGTCCTGTGCTTTGGTGTTTTGCGAAAATATGGTGAGCAATAACAGAATAGGTAGGGTACTTCTAAGTCTCATAAACAATTATTTGGCTGTAAATATAACTGTCTAATCAGACAAAAATTGTACCTATTGTTTTTTAGGGTAATCAAAGAAGTTGAACTCCCCATTTTTAGGGCCTGCTTTTTTCCAGCTATCTACCTGAAAGGTAATGGAAACCATGCCACAGGTAGGTACTTTATCAATCACCGTATCTTTTTGAAAATAGTTACTGCAATAGGTGCTTGCAGGGTTATGCCCTATGATCATAATGGTATCATGGTCATCTGGTAAGGCATTAATAATTTCTATTAATCGACTGGAGGAGCAACGGTAAATACCTCTGTTCCACACAATGTTAGCTGTATCGTAACCAATTTCATTAGCAATGAGTTGAGCAGTTTCGGTAGTTCTATTAGAAGGACTACTTACAATTAAGTCTACACCGAAGTTTTTCTTCACTAATCGTTTACCCATTTTAGGGGCATCTCTTCTTCCTCTGTCGTTCAACGGTCGTTCAAAATCAACCCAGTTGGGGTTGGATTTGTCCGATTTAGCATGACGGATAATTAAGATGGTTTTAGCAGGTTTCTCCACCTTTTTAGGAGGTGCTCCTACAGCAAAAAGGAGTGTAGTTGCTATGACAAGGAAAAGCTTCATTACATGGCTGTGTACAACAAGTCGATCAATTCAGCATCTTCATCCAAAGACCTACTGTTTACGGGAAGGTCAGCAGCACCTTTTCCTAAACTTCCGGGAGTCGTACGCGCTGAGCTAAAAAGGTTTTTTCTTTCCACTTCATCAAACGATTTTGAATTCGTTTCAACTCCGTCGTAAGCATCTAAAGTTACTGTAGCATTGGTAGTACCACTAATCACCAGGCTAGCATCAGTATCAGTTGTAGTTGCATTATTCGAAACATCGTCTGCTTGAGTAAAATCAGACATTTCCTCCTCCGATTCTGCCACTACATCTTTGTTATAGAAGAGGTCCGCTTCTTTGTCTTCCATTAGAGGTGTTGGTGCTTCTTCCGGAGTAATGATCTCTCTAACAGGCTCCTCATTAATGGCAATGTCTTGCTCAACGTTACCAACTTCTGAAATATTGATTTCTTCTTCTTTAACTACTTTTTCATTAACAATATTAAACTCGTCAATTGAGTTTGTTTTATCTTCTACTGGAATAACCGTGGGCTCTTCGATGGTCTCTTCCTGAACTACCTGATGTTGATCATCAATGGTAGTATCTGTATTAAGTTGAGTAAAAATACCAATCATTAAAGCTACAGAAGCAGCCATACCAATTAGTTGTACTCCCGGTCTCTTGTGGAATTTTTCCTTCTTAGGGAAGTAGGCAACTAACATCCCATTGAGCCAATAACCAGCAGCTGGTTTTTTCTTTTCAAACTCACGCATCAAATTTGCCTTAATGGCCGGATCAGGAGTTAGTTCTTCTTCTTCACGGAAAATATCGCCCACCCCGTGAAGCATGGCTTTCATTTCGTTAAATTCCTGCTCGGAACCAACGTGTTCGTCCACAAAGATTTTCTCCTGGCCATAAAGCTCAGAGTACTCCCTGTTGAGCAGGTAGTATTCTATGTCGTCTTTTGTCAAATGCCCGTTCATATCTTTTGTTTTTACCAGTCCATCATGAGTAATATCCCAATAAGAGATGTTATTCCGGATGGATTAAATTCTTTTAAGCTCTCGCTTAGCTTTTTTATCGTGTAGAAAATTCTTGACTTCACTGTTCCTTCGCTAGTTTCAAGAATTTCTGCAATTTCCTTTATACTTAAATCTTGTTTGAAGCGTAGAATAAATGTTTTACGATGATTATCACTCAATTTACTCAGCTCTTCTTTTAGTCGAACATCAAATACGTCTTTATCATGTTTTCTGTCCGGGGTTCTACTTTCATCTTTTACCACCATGTTGTCGTGCAAACTATTAGTGGTTCCCTTTCTTACCTCCTGCTTTCTGTATTCGTTTTTGCACATGTTGTTGGCAACACTGTAAATCCAGGTTTTAAAAGGCCTGTCCGGGTTATATAAATGAGGCTTATGAATAATCTTAGTAAAGATTTCCTGCATAAAATCCTCTGCTTTTTCTCGATCCTGCCAAAGCATTTTATAGAAGTAGTTCAGCATGGCTTTGCTCCACCTGTCGTACACTTCCGAAAAAGCACGGCTATCCCCTTTGGCAACTTCAACCATAAGTTGCTCATCAGTGTAGGTGGTATATTTCTTTTTTACAATGCGCATGCTTGCACTGCTATTTTTTGCTTAGGTATTGTTTTACCAATTTTTCTTTTCCTCCTTCTTTTGCCAGTTTAATGGCTAGGTCCTCGGTAGATTTTGACTCCGTATTTTTTCCAAGAGTCTTATAATGCTTACTAAGTACCAATAGAGGAAGGATATAGTTATTGTTCAGTTTTTTCGTAGTGCTGTGTTTTACAGAACTTCTAAGAGATTCCTTTTTAAAGCTGTATTCCCAATTATTCTTAATGTTAGTTACATTATCAATAGGAGTTTCACTGTATTTCAATACCAACCCTGTTAAATAAAGCTTCTTCTTTAAGTCTTTCAAAGCTTTTGGGTTAACGGTTAATCCAATGTTAATTGGTCTTCCCGGATTGTTTTTTACCACCTCTTTTACAATGGAAACAGGTTCAGTATTCTTGATGGGGTAAATATTAAGTTCCTTTAATTTTTCTTTTTGGTAAAGCTCATTCTGAATTAAATCCAAGTTCAAAATGGTAACATCTTTACGCACATTTTTGATTTCTTGCCAGATCCAGGCAGGGTAAGTATCATCAGAACCATTGGTAAAAAGAATGGCGTCTTTTTCTAAAGACATCAATACATTGTAGTTGTAGTCCATTATCCCTTCCGAAATGGTGTTGCTTTCGTATAGTTTTTTGCAAAACTGAAGTTTCCCCTGATCATTATCGGTTAATTCGTAATAGGAGATAAAATCGTCGTAAAGTTCCACGTTGTTAGGGTAAATAGCGTAAGCTTTTTGCAGGTGTTTAAAAGATTCTGCGTCTTTCTCAGAGTTGAGGTACTTTACATAGTGATATTCGTAAGACTCTGGTGCCACTTGTTCCAGGTCGCTAACAATGGCATCCAACTGTTGTTGCTCTTCGGTAGAAATATCCTTTGAGTATTTATTTACCGCCTGGCTTTTTTGGTATACATACTGATTTTTATAGAACTCAGCACTTCCTTGTGGAGGTGCCTGATCTTGTAATGCCTCCACAGACATGGTAGAAACCTTGTCTGCCTTTTCGGCATCTTTCACCTTCTTACTCTGAATAACAGCCTGACCCGTAGAGAGCATCGGAATGCAAAATGTTAATATGATAATCAGTCGATTCATTTGGCTTGATTTGTTTCTTTATACACCGCTTTGTAGAATAGGTTCAATTTAATGAAAAAAAATATTCTAAAAAGAAAAAGGAGAAGCTTCTATCACTTCTCCCTTGTCTTTTTTCGTGGTGGAAATCATTATGCGGTACAAGCAGACAATACCTTTTCACTTTTAATATAGTGGATGTTTCTTTCCTCCAGGTACTTCATAAAATAGTTGAAGCATCTTTCGTACTTACCAACTAATTCAGGAGGAAAAACTCCTTTCTCATCAAACAGTCCTTCCAAAAACATATTCGCTGCGGCAGTAGCTGTATATCCGGTGGTTCTGGACATGGAAGAAATTTGAGTTGTAGCATCAAATTCATCGTATAAGTCGTATACAATTTCTTTTTTGGTGCCATCTTCTTCAGTTCCAATAACGGTAACTCTCATTACTGTTAATTCTTCCTCGGTTGCTCCCAGTTTCCATTCATCAAAAAGAATTTTGCTGGTAAAATCCAAAGGAGAAACTTCTGTTCCGTTAACTGTAATTTTGTCTGTGTTGAAGAAACCACTTTCCTTTAATACCCTTACGTACTCTACATGTCCAGGGTAGCGAAGCGTTTTTTCCTTCATGTTTGGAATGTGAGGCATCGTATGGATGATTGATCTTAATCCGTCGGAATTGAAAGACTCTAAAGTTCCCACTTTATCAAATTCAATGTATTCACAATCTGTAAGCGGTTCGCGAACCACTAGGTTCCCGTTTTCTACATATCTGGCAGGTCGGGTATATTCCTCAATAACATCAACCGGAGAGAATGGAGCTTTGTAGCAGAAAGGCCATTTTTTAACCTTTGGCAATCCTCCAACCAGACATTCAAAATCGGTTAGCTTCATTTTCTCGTTGTAGTATCCAAGTATTACATTGTCCATTCCGGGAGCAACACCACAATCTACAATGGCAGTTACGTTATTCTGTTTAGCCAATTCGTCTAATTCAAGCGAATTTTCAGGGAAGAATGAAATATCGATTACATTTTTCTTTGCTTCTATAATCGTTCTTAGAGTTTCAAACCCTAGAAAACCTGGAACTGCACAGATAATTAAATCGAAAGGAGCCATCAGTTGGATCAACTCCTCTTTATTGGTTACATCCAGATTAATGGTTCTAATAGCGTTGTTTCTATTAGTTAGGTTGTTCAAATTAGTGTCGTTTAAGTCCGACACGGTTACTTTATGGTTCTTAGCCATATCGAGTGCCATGGCGCTTCCCACCATACCAGCACCCAGTACAAGTACATTACTCATGTTGTATAAATAAAAATTAAATATGGATTTTAAATCGGGTAGGGGTAGTTGCCCTAATTGCAATTATAGCCCGGGAAGATATACCCATGGCATCATTTGAACAGATATGATGATACTGTTTTGCATTGCGGTACAAAGATACAGATTTTTATTTCAGTTTACTATCTTTAATGGAATCCTGAAAAAAAATGGACCCAAATTCCAACCTTTCAATTTTTCATTGGACTTTAAGATTGAACAATTAATAAAAACGGATTGGGAAACAAAGTAGTAAACATTAACGATCCTCTCATAGAAGCTTGCAAGCGAAATGATGAAAAGGCACAACAGCAGTTGTATCAAAAATATGCCGTGGCCATGTTTAATACCAGTAAACGGATATTAGGCAATCGAGAAGACGCGCAGGATGCGATACAGGAAGCTTTTATTGATGCCTTTAGAGGAATAGAGAAGTTTAAGGGAAAGTCAACATTTGGAGCTTGGTTAAAGCGAATTGTAATCAACAAGAGCATTGACCTGTTACAAAAAAGAAAAAAGTTGGCTTATGCTGATCTAAGTCAGGACATACCAGTTCCTGAGCAGGAGTTAGAAGAACCATTTAATCCCGATGAGTTTAATAAGGCATTAGCAGCCTTACCGGAGGGTAGTAGGACGGTTTTTACACTTAAGGCCATCGAAGGTTATGATCATAAAGAAATTGCACAATACCTTCAGATAAGTGTGTCTACCAGCAAGTCTCAGTATTCCCGAGCCAAACAATTACTACGTGTTTCTCTTGAAAAAACGTTACAATCATGAAATCATTTGAAAAATATATAGAAGAAAACAAGGCACAGCTCGATACGGATCGACCGGATGAGATGGTGTGGAACAATATCCGAAAGGAGTTGCACCCGGAAAAAAGAAGGAATTTGGCGTGGTTAAAAATTGCCGCTGTAGGATTGGTTCTAATGGGAACAGCCTGGTATTTCACTAGTTTTCATAAAGAACAACCTAAGTTAGTAGATCAAAACCTTTGGATTGGTACCGGATGGCACATGGATTCTACCCAACAAGGAGGTTTTACCATGGGAAGATCCGACCAGGATATACCGCATGTAAATTATAATGCACAGGTGGATTACATCTATGAGCCACCTCCTCCACCACCAACTAATAATAGTGGAGATTTGACTCTTTCCGCAACGGGTGGGACGGGTTTAGCTACCAATCAAAGTTTTATGTGGAGCAATGCAGATGTTGGAGAATATGAGTTTTCCCATGATCTTAATCCAGGATATTATTATTCCACTGTAACCGATGCTAACGGTTGTGTAGCTACTGATCAGTATTTTGAAAACATAGAACCGAAGATTATTAAAAGAAAAGTGCTAAGGGGAGGAAGCTGGAAGGATATTGATTACTATCTGAATACAGGAAATAGAACCTATGAGTATCAGGACAACAATAAATCGTACGTAGGATACAGAAACGTAATGAGCTATTTGGGTAGAGGAGGAGTAGATTACAATGTGGATGATGTGTTTGAGTATTATCCGGAGGAAATAGGTTCCTACTATGAACAATACGATGAGTTTGAAGAGAATGAGTTTATAGGAGTAAAAGATGAAGCGCTATCTACTTTTAGTATTGATGTAGACGGTGCAGGATATAGCAACTTAAGAAGATTTATAAGTAATGGTTTTTTACCTCCTAGAAATGCAGTTAAGTTGGAGGAAATGGTCAACTATTTCAACTATCAGTTACCAGAACCTACTGGAGAACATCCTTTTTCCATCTCTACTGAGTTAGGTAAATGTCCTTGGAATACAGAAAATAAATTGTTGCAAGTAGCCATAAAAGGAAAAAGCATTGATAAAGCAGAAATGCCAGCCAATAATCTGGTATTCTTAATTGATGTATCTGGTTCCATGAGTGATTACAATAAGTTACCATTGCTTAAGAAAGGATTTAGATTGCTGGTGGATGAAATGAGAGAGGAAGATAGAGTATCCATTGTGGTATATGCAGGTGCTGCAGGAGTGGTACTTCCTCCAACTTCTGGAAAGGAAAAAGGAAAAATTCTGGAAGCATTAGAGAATTTAAATGCTGGAGGATCAACTGCTGGAGGAGAAGGAATAGAATTGGCTTATAACCTTGCACAGAAGAACATCATGTTTAAGGGGAACAACAGAATTATTCTGGCTACGGATGGTGATTTTAACGTGGGAATCTCTAGTGATGATGAGCTGGTAAAATTGATAGAAGAAAAGAGAAAAACCGGAATTTATTTATCGGTATTGGGGTTAGGAGAAGGAAATCTTCAAAGCTCAAAAATGGAAAAGTTAGCCGATAATGGAAATGGTAACTATTCTTACATCGATAACATTATGGAAGCCAAAAAAGTATTTGTAAACGAAATGGGAGGTACTTTGTTGACCATTGCAAAAGATGTAAAATTACAGTTGGAGTTCAACCCCGCTAATGTAGAAAGCTACCGTTTGTTAGGATACGAAAACAGAATGCTAACCAGCGCCGACTTTGCAGATGATACCAAAGATGCAGGAGAGTTAGGATCGGGGCATACAGTAGTAGCTCTGTACGAAATTGTTCCTGCAAAAGAAGATGGAGCTGAAGCAGATGAGTTGAAATACCAGAAAGTAATTACCAAAACAAGAGGAGATCTGGATGCGGAGTTGGTAACAGTTAGTTTCAGGTATAAACCACCAATGAGTAATAAGAGTAAATTGATTACCAAAGTGGTTAAAAACCAAAATGCAATTTGGCACAGTAATAACTTCAAATTTGCTTCTGCGGTGGCAGAGTTTGGAATGCTCATCAGAGATTCAGAATACAAAGCAGATGCTTCGTTTACTAACTTGATCAATAGAGCCAGATATGCTAAAGGGTCGGATTTATATGGCTATAGAGCAGAGTTTATTAGAATGGCAGAACAAGGTCAATTACTCATGGAAGAGTACTTAGCATTTAAAGAAGATCAGTCTGAAGAATAAGCTTGTATACCTAAGTAGAAACATTAAAATTCCTCATGCTTGCATGGGGAATTTTTTGTTTAGGTATTTATACCTGATTGCATAAAATGGGTATTTCTGCGCATGTCCAAAATTCAAAATAGAAAGATGTTTGTGGTGTAATCATCAACACATCGATTGAGTAGCTACAAGTTGTTTGATTTACGAAGGCGGTATCTGAAAAGCCTTTAAAAAAGAGTAAGAATCACTTTAAAATTAAACAAAATGAGCGCAGACACTGCAGAATTAACAAGCACATTAAAAGCACAAACGATTGACTTTTCAGTTGCTGACCCAAAAAGAACCGAAAACCTTTCACTTCCATTATACCAGGGAGCTGAGTACAGAAACGATTTCGATACCTGGTCTTTAGTACAAGGTGGAGGATTCATGAAATTCAACCTTTCTCTTACTGAGGCTATTCCGGTTGCTTTTACCATGAATATTTGTGCTGCTTTGGTAAATGGAAAAGCTAATTGCCCAATTACTATTACCGTAAATGGAAAAGTATTTGTAAAGTCTTACAGCGAGCACAATGCTAATTTCCACGATGTAACCTGGACCATTCCTGGAAGCATGTTGCAGGTTGGAAACAACGAGATTGTAGTTTCTTTAGATACTTCTGCTACTACTCAATTGTTTATTAAAGCAGTAGGGGTTGATCAGGCAGTATTGTCTAACCAATCTATCGATCTTTCTATTCCAAATCCATCAAGAACTGCTCAATTATCTATGCCTTTATACCAGGGAGCTGGATACAGAGCTGATTACAGAACATGGTCTTTGTTGGTAGATGGAGGATTCATGCGTTTCCAATTGGATATCTCTAACCCAATCGATGTTGAGTTAACATTAGATATCTGTTCTGCACTGGTTAATGGAACGGCTAACTCTCCAAGTA
Organism: Parvicellaceae bacterium; assembly: GCA_965230225.1. Classification (GTDB taxonomy): domain Bacteria; phylum Bacteroidota; class Bacteroidia; order Flavobacteriales_D; family Parvicellaceae; genus CALSMU01. The sequence goes on along the minus strand of CBDDKM010000010.1, from coordinate 392,738 downwards.
CAGTTACTGTAAACGGAGCTGATTTCTGGAACATCAACCCAACTAGCGGAAACTTCAGCCCATTCTCTAAAACTATCCCTGCCGATTCTCTAAAGGCTGGAGCTAACATCATTGAGCTAAGCCTTAATGGTTCTGCTACAGGACAGTTGTTCATCAACAAAATTGGAGTTTACGGAGGTTAAACCACCGCATATTTCACTCTACTTTGATTGTGTTAAAGGCATCCGTTCGGGTGCCTTTTTCTATTCAAAAACGTAAGAGCCTGCGCTCGAACTTTTTTCGTTAATGGTAACAACAGATAAGCACATTTGTTTTCTGGAAGGGCCAACTCGTTGAAATCCACCCTGACTCATTATAGGGTAATGATTAGGAACTCTTCTGGAGCCGGCACGGGCATATTTTAAGTCGGATTTCGAAAGGCTATCTTTAGGTACAAAGAAATCAACAATTACATTGGCTCTATCCTCCGGTTGTTCCCATTCTACCTCTAATGATCTATAACCTTCCTTTGTGATGGATAATTGATAAGTACCACTTTCTTTAATTTCGAAAACCTGATGACTTTTAAAATCTACCGAAGTAGAAACTGAATCGGATTCGTGTTTTAGTGTTAGAGTATAGTCCTTAAGCATTACATGATCTACTACATCCACCACATGCACTGTTAGAAGGTTAGTTTTAGGCTGAAGTGAAGTTATGCTTTGTGCATTAGTAGTAATTCCAGAAATAAGAAAGATAAAGGCAAATAGGAACTTCATATAATCGTTTTCCTAAAGGTATTTAATCCTGCCTTATTCCACAAATCGGAGCTTTTTCTTAATGCATATCAGATTCCAAAATGGTAGATTGTACCCAGTCGTTTGGAATCATATCGATGGAAATATTTATTCGGTCAACAGCTGAATTGTTGATTACCCTATGTGGATCGGATAGTCTCATGTACCAACATTCTCCCGGTTTCATTGGAACGATTTTATTGTTTAGATAAAACTCTACCTGATCATCTGATATGATGGGAATGGTTAATCGTATTACCGATCTTTCTACTTGAAGACCAAGGGTAACATCTTTATGCTCATCAATAACATTTCCAGCTTCCAGTCTTAATGCTCTAACCAAAGTTACCTTAGTGTGCTCTTGAAAAAACTCAACAATGCTCTTAATGTATGGAGCATTTTCTAAGTATGGTGTATTCATCCAATCGGTCCAGGAACCATCTGCGTAATCATCAGCGGGTGGGGGCAGCGGAAGAGACGTATCAACCATGTGGGCCGGAGATCTCAATGGAACAGCTTCGTAATAGGTAAAATTGCTTAGATTCATTGCTTCCAAATCTTGCTTCATTTTGTCTACATCAAAAGTGAAAGGAAGCTTAACACTATCGTTTTTAGTGTCGGTACACGGGGGAATAGGAGAGGTCATTATGTTATTTTTTCGATTGAAAAAAAAGGCCCGCATAGAGCGAGCCTTTTTTAATTAATATATGCTTTTAGTGATTCAACATCACTGGCATAACCAGCATAAGGATGTCTTCACCGTCTGTATCAGATTGTTCTGGTAATAGGATTCCTGCTCTGTTTGGAGCACTTAATTCCATAATTACAGATTCAGAGTCGATGTTGTTTAACATTTCAAGAATGAATCTGGAGTTAAATCCAATTTCCATTGCTTCACCATCGTAAGAACAAGTTAAACGCTCGTTAGCTTCATTAGAGAAATCTAAATCCTCAGCACTAATTTGAAGCTCACTTCCGTTAATTTTTAACCTTACCTGGTGGGTAGTTTTATTAGCGAAAATTGAAACCCTTTTAATCGAGCTTAAGAACGATAAACGATCGATAGTCAATCTATTTGGGTTTTCGTTTGGAATTACCGCTTCGTAGTTAGGGTATTTTCCGTCGATTAGTCTACAAATCAAGTTAAATGTACCAAAGGTAAATTTAGCGTTAGATTCGTTGTATTCCACTTTTACCTCTTCTTCCACGTTGTTCAATAAACCTTTCATTAGGTTCATTGGCTTCTTTGGAATAATGAATGCAGCAGCGCTATCAGCAGTTACGTCAGATCTTCTATAACGAACCAATTTGTGAGCATCAGTAGCAACAAACGTTACGTTGTCTTTTTCTAACTGACAGAAAATTCCGCTCATTACTGGTCTTAGATCATCGTTACCCGCTGCAAAAATTGATTTCTCAATTGCTCTTTGCAGCATCTCTGCACTAAGTTGTACAGATGCAGGAGACTCAAGAGCAGGAACTCTTGGGAATTCATCTCCGTTTTGTCCGCTCAATTTATACTTCCCGTAATCAGAAGAAATCTCAATAGCGAATGTTTTATCGTCAATTAAGAAAGTAAGTGGGTGATCCGGGAAAGTCTTAAGTATATCCAAAAGTAATTTTGCCGGTACAGCAACATTACCGTTTTCTTTCGACTCAATCTCAATAGAAGTAGTCATGGTAGTCTCAAGATCAGATGCAGAAATGGTTAAGTTTTTACCATCGATCTCGAACAAAAAGTTATCAAGAATTGGAAGGGTGTTAGAACTGTTTAAAACTCCTCCAACGGCTTGTAATTGCTTCAATAATGAAGAACTTGATACTATAAAATTCATCTCTAATCCTTTATTTAGTAGGCCTACAAATATAAATGAAAAGGACGCTGTAGAATGGGATACTTATTAACACTCACCCTCCTACTTATTAACAAATTTGGGAAGTGATTTTAGCGGGTAGATAACCCTATTACGAGTTTAAAGGCAAGGTTATCAGATATTTCCGGTAAATGATACGCTCCATACCTGTAATATGCTCCAACGCCAAAGGTAAGATAAGCTACGTTTAAATAGTTCAATCTAAGCAAATTTCCTATTTCTATCCCAGATTCGAAATATCCTTTCTCCATGGTTTTAAACGATATATTTTGATGAAGTTCAGAATAGCTTAACTGGCCAATACCTAAGTTTTGAACCACTTTGAATGTAGGACTGAATTTGTCTGTTTTAAATAATAATGATCCAAAATTATGGGAGAAAAACAGGTGAGCAAATTGGTCGGATAAAAACTCATAAGGAGCCATGGTTTCAAAAAAGCCTTCTGCTGTGAAGTATTGATTCTTTTGGTAATTTCCTTCGCCCGAGTACAATAAAGTGGCAGGTAAAGTAGCATCGATCCAGCCAGTGTTTATTCTGATTTTGGACAGTCCTAATTTGGCCAGCGAAAAGCTATAAATCATACTGGTGTTTATTCGGTTATAGTTATACGCCTGGTGCTTTAACCCAATTAACCCCCTATTGTATGAGATGTTAAACTCAGGATATTTCGAACCTAAACTGATCTTCTTCCCAAGGGTATAGGCAAATTTTTCTTTGTAAATGAACTTGACATTTACCCCTGCTTCATATCGGTTAATAAGGTTGTCGTAATTGCCTGGTACAAGGCTGTAGTGATAATCATACAGGGGGTGTTCCTGGCTCTTTAGTAAAGAGAAAGAAACCAATTGGTGTCTGAATAACCTGGAGGTAATAGTACCTTTGTACATTTCCTGTTCATTAGCTCTGGAACTGAGGTAAATTCTGGAAGTCAGTAAAGAGCTGGCTATTTCCGGATCGGATAAGCTACCAAATTCTGCAATTCCATTTTGGTATTTGAGGTTGATCCCAATGTCTTTTTTCTGATGAATAACCCAATCCAGTTCTCCTCCGTATTTAATTCTTTTGTCTTTAAGTCCGTATCCCCAATTTCCTGATAAGGTTAGCTTTTTACTTAATTTTTCGTTAGTGGAAACAGCCATACCTACACGCCATCCTTCAAAATCGTTGGCGATAAGAGAATAGGGGATCAGAATGTCCAGGAATTTAACCGGAATTTTCCCGGTTGCCAGTTTTTCGAATGCTTTTAGTTTTCGATCAAAGTGTAATTCCTGATTAAGACTATCCAATACCTCGTAAGTAATTTCTTCCTTCCTGTTTAGGGTACGTTGTTCAGTCCAGAATACAGAGTCTTTTTGAGAGGCATCTTCTGCCATTTCAATGGTAGAAGAAGTAATCTTTTTGTCAAACGTAGGAGATAAGTCAACCGATCGAATATAGCTTTGTCCTTTCACCATCATACCGTATTCTGGAGTAGGGTAATTGGGCATAGAAAGCTCAAAATCCAACTGCGAAGGAAACCATTGTTCATTATTAAGATATTGATATTCCTGCCGGATTTTAAGGTTCATTAACCCGTCTTTAGCAGGTTGAGCAATTACATTTTGAATGGCAAATGTACTGGTGTGGATATACAAACTCCCTCTCATTCCATTAAAGTTCTTTTTGGGTTTGGGTTGAAAGGAAATGATAAAAGTGGTATCCTTTTCATGGTAAATAGTATCCTGTAGTTGGAAATGGTAGTAGTTAATACTACCGGAACTAATAGGGTTGAGGTATTTTAATTCCAACATTTGGATTTCATTGTCGTAAAAAGAAAAGGGTTGCATATCGCTGGCAAGGGGTGCAAAACTAGCTTCTTTTAACCCTGAGATTTTATTGGCAATAATCACTTCTTCACTAAAGTCTGGAGCTCGGTACTTCTTCTCCGTAATGGATTCCATCATGAGCATGTGCCCGCCTTTAAGAATGTCTCGTAACAATACTCTTCCAGAATCTGCTTTTTTAGTAGAGTCTGTAAACAAGTCGTAGAATACTTTGTTGTAGGAAGTATACTGGTACTTTTCAATGTATTCCGGAGCGTTTCGTTTACGATTCTCAACTGCGTTTATAATGATTCGGTGTGCCGGATTTTCTCCGGGTAAAATTTCTACTGCTTTTAGAAGTTGATCACTCGAAGCCAAATAGATGGTTAATTGCTTGTTTGATGGATTAACATTTACCATTCTTGTTTTATAGCCCACATACCGTAGCTCTAATTGATTAACAGAGCTGGGGTATTTGAATCTTCCTTCTATATCTGTTGTGGTTCCCGAGGCAGAGTTACCATTAAAAAGAATGTTTACAAATGGGAGTGGTTCTTTGGTGGCAGAATCCAACACAATACCATTTAGGTTTTGCGAAAGCAAAGAGGAGCATGCAAGCAGTAACCATAAAGTGGTAATTATTTGTTTGAAAGGGCTCATTTTGGTGGTCAAAATTACAGAACTGCTGCAATTCCTGTCTGAGAACGAGTAAATTGACTAATTATTGGTTGTTAATGAAGGTTAATTTATCGTGAATTGGTGAAATATAAGTACCTTTGCAGTCCAAGTTTCCGGGGTCGATCTTGGATTTGACAGCGAGAGATTTGGTCATGTAAGCATGTCGAGCATTGTAAATAGGACTCGTAAAACTTCATTTGCAATCCATTTAATTGGAAATAACAACTACGCGCTTGCTGCCTAATCACAAGATGTGATTCGGCTTAATCTAGTTACAAGGTAACAGACAAGCACCCTGGATATAACTACCCGTTCATCGGTTATATCTATATGGGTTCGTTGGCATGAACTAGTGTAATTAGCGCTTCGATAATTACGCGAAACTTAAGAAGATAAGCTATGCGTTGGTTGCTTTTTGCCGGTTCATAGTCGAAAATTAAGTTAAAGCTAAGCATGTAGAAAGCCTGGACAAACCTTGTTTGGACGAGGGTTCGAATCCCTCCGACTCCACCTTCGCCCTCCATAGCTTCCAGCGATGGAGGGCTTTTTTATTAAATAATGAAACTACCCTAATGAATAAACCTAAAACCACACTTGTAACAGCTCCAACCCATAAAGAAACCCACTATGTCTATTTGTTGAAATGCCAAGATGAAACCATATATACTGGTTGCACCAAAAATCTGGAAGAACGATTAAAACGTCATTCCAAAGGTCAAGTGTCTTATACCTCTACAAGACTACCATTTGAACTCATAACTTATATCGTATTTAACGATAAGTATAAAGCATACAAATTTGAGAAGTATTTGAAGTCTGGATCAGGAAAAGCTTTTTCGAAAAAGAGATTATTGTAGTTGTACTAACTATTAGCTGCCATACAGAAGTATAGAAACTCATTACTCCCACTCAATACTAACTTCACCAACCTTAGTAGTATCTTAATATCCTATATCATCGGGAGCAATACCAGCTCCCTCAATTTTCTATATTTAGTTAATGAAACAAATCTCCAAACAACAAATTGATAACACCACTAGTTTCCCAGAGCTAATCGACTCTTTAGAAAACAACCTTTTCTCATCCATCACCACCCCAACCAGACACCACCATAATTATGATGGCGCAACTGGCGAAAACGAATCTACATTGCTCTTAATGCCCTCCTGGAAAACGGACGAGTACTTAGGAGTAAAAGTGGTAACAGTTACACCAGATAACGGACAAAGAAACCTGCCTTCCATACAAGGAATATATACCTTATTTTCTGCAAGAACAGGAGTGCCTGAAGTGCAGTTAGATGCCAAAGAACTAACCTCAAAAAGAACTGCAGCAATTTCGGCATTGGCAGCTAAAAAGCTGGCAAGAAGAAATAGTAAAACCTTGTTGATGGTTGGTACAGGGGATTTGGCTCATAACCTGATCGATGCTCATTGTTCTGTTTTGCCAATCGAAAAAGTATTGGTTTGGGGAAGGTCCATGGAAAAAGCAAGAACTTGTATTAGTAGGTGTCAGTCTGAAGTGGAGTATATACCTGTTACAGATCTTGAATCCAATGTAAGGGAGGCAGATGTAATTTCCTGTGCTACGTTAACCACAGAGCCTCTGATTAAAGGAAGTTGGCTAACTCCAGGACAGCACATTGATCTGGTGGGAGCTTATAAACCTGATCGCAGGGAAATTGATACAGAAGGAGTGCTTAAATCTAAGGTGTTTGTGGATTTTAAAGAGACAGCCACAAGAGAAGCAGGGGATTTAGCCATTCCTATTGAGCAAGGTGAGTTTAACCCCAATGAAATTCAAGGTGAATTAAAAGATTTATGTACCACAGGTTTTTTAAGGACATCCGACAAAGACATCACTTTGTTCAAATCGGTGGGGCATGCTTCCGAAGATTTAGTGGCAGCAATTCATTACCACAACTTGATCTCTGGTTAAGATTACCTGAATATAAAACCTTCCTTCAGTGGATCATTAGGATCAATCCAATGTTCATTTTTACCACTGAACCAGGCTTTTCCGGTTACTTCTGGTACAACAGCATTGTAAGGACCATAAGTAGTTATCTCTTTCACCTCCACATCCATGGTGGTACCCAGAATACTTTCGATGGTGATCTTTTCGCCTTGTTTTAATTCTCCCTTGGCATAGTGCAATGCCGCTCTGGCGCTTACCCCAGAACCGGTAGAAGAACGATCCACTTCACCTTCGGCAAAAATGCATACGTTACGACTGTGGTTGTTACTGTCGTAAGCCTTTCCGGTAAATATGGTTCCATATAAAAAGCTGAGATCCTCTTCAAAAGGATGTTTAATGGAATAATTCTCCATCACCGCATGCTTGATTTTTCTTCCCCAGTCAATGAGTTTGTTGTAATCCGATTCATCCAGTCGAATGTCCATTTGGTCTACATTTACAAAAGCGTAGAAAGCCCCTCCAAATGCCACATCAAACTTCACTGTTCCAATTCCTTCTACTTCAATTTCTTCATCCTTGTAAACTAAAAAGGAAGGAACATTAAGAAAGCTTGATTCTGAAACATAACCGTTTTCAAATTTGGCTTTGGATCGTATCAACCCCGGAGGTGCATCAATAACCAATTCTCCCGAATCGTTTTGGATGAATCCAGCTTCGAAAGCAAACTTGGTTAAGGCAATAATGGCGTGCCCACACATGGTACTATACCCTTCGTTGTGGATAAAGAAAGTACCAAAATCTGACCCTTCATTGGTGGGAGGAGTAAGAATAGCACCATACATATCAGCATGGCCCCTTGGTTCGAACATGAGTGATGTTCTAAGAGAATCATATTGATCTCTAAAGTATCTTCTCCTTTCCAGGATAGTAGCTCCTTTAATTTCTGGTAATCCACTAACAGGAATTCGAAGTGGTTCACCTCCTGTGTGCATTTCGATCGTAGTAATTTTGGTCCAGTCTTCCCTCGGTGTCCAGTTTGCTAATTCTTCCAATTGTTTCATGTAAGAAAGGTAGGAAGTGTAAGTAATTATATTGATACTATTTTAGCTTGAAATGATTGGTTGTTGATTGAATTGAGCAAATATCCCTTTTGCAAACATTTACCATTAATAACCCACCATTAACCATCACTATCTTTATCTTGTGTTTCACCTTTGTACAAAACAAAGATCATGAGCGAAAAATTAAATAATGCCATCAACCTATACATGGAAGGTATAAGAGATGGAAACTATGTGGAAGCCATTAATAAATACACCGGTAACCGATACACTCAACACAGTACCGGAGTAAAGGATGGTAGAGAAGGATTTATCGAATTCTTTTCGGATTTTGTGGAGAGAAACCCAGTAAGAGATATAGAAGTTGTTAGAAGTTGGGAAGATGGAAGATATGTATTTGTACAGGCTTTCCAGAACATCAACAATGGAGAAGCTAAATGGTTAACCACCGATTTTTTCGATACCGATGAGAACAACAAAATTGTGGAGCATTGGGATGTAATTTCAGCTTATTCCGACCAACCTAATCCATCTGGTAGAACTGCCATCGATGGTGCTAAAGAGATAACCGATTTGGAAAAGACAGAAGAGAACAAACAATTGGTGAAAGACTTTTTGTTTGATGCGTTAATGCCCGATGGAAACCCAAACAAGATTCCTCAATACATGGACGAAAATTACTTGCAACATAACAAGGAAATTGGAGATGGAAGAGCAGCTTTAATGCAATTGGCATGTGCTCCAAACAGACCATTAAACTATCATGAAATAGTACTGTGTGTAGGGCAAGGGAATTTTGTGGCAACTCTTTCAAAAGCATCCTGGAAAGATGACCAAATCGATCAGGAATATGCACAAGTAGATATCTTTAGAATTGAAAATGGTAAAATAGTAGAGCATTGGGACAACGTAGAACCAGTGCCTGAAGTACACGTCAATTCAGGTAAGTTTTAAATAAACTTTAATTCTTCAAAATTGTCTGGTAGACTACTAATTACATTCAATCTTTATACTACCTTTAATTAAAGTTGCACAAGTGGTAAAACATTCGTGCAGTTGATTCGTCTTACATTTTAAGAACTACCTCCAATTCTAAGTTTATTGTTGTTTAAACATTAATTGGATTAACAATTATATTATGAAAAAAGCAATTTGGAACAATCAGGTTTTAGCAGAAAGCGATGAAACCATTGTCATCGAAAATAACCATTATTTCCCAGCCGATTCTATTAATAAAGAATTTTTTAAAGAGAGTGAAACTCATACGACTTGTCCTTGGAAAGGTGTGGCATCTTATTACGATATTGAAGTGGATGGACAGGTGAACAAAGATGCAGCCTGGTATTATCCGGAGGTATCCCAAATGGCAGCTTCAATTAAAGGATATGTGGCATTTTGGAGAGGGGTAGTAGTAGAGTAGAACAATGAAGATTTTAGACGATTACACCGCAACAAGACAGAGAACAGAAGAAATCTGTGAGCCGTTAAAAACGGAAGATTATATTCCTCAACCTATTATACATGCCAGTCCTCCTAAGTGGCATTTGGCTCATACCACCTGGTTTTTTGAGGAAATGATCCTGAAACATTATGTGAAAGGATACAAGGAGTTTCATCCTAATTTTAGTTACCTGTTTAACAGTTATTACAACAATGTGGGGGAGCGAACTTTTAGAGCAGATCGCGGAAACATCACCCGCCCTGGAGTAGCTGAGGTATACCAGTACAGAATGCATGTGGATGAACACATGAAGGATTTATTAGCGGCTTGTTCTGATGAACGATTAATAGAGCTTACCACCTTAGGAATCAATCACGAGCAACAACACCAGGAACTATTGATTACCGATTTTAAGTTTGCTTTTGCGGATAATCCTTTATTCCCAGTGTACGAAGAGAATACCAACATGGTAGGAGAAAAGAACAAGGAAGAAGGGTTTGTATCTATTTTGGAAGGAGTTTATGAAGTTGGGTTTGAAGGAGCAGGATTTCATTTCGATAATGAAGAAGGAAGGCATAAAACCTACATTCAAAACTTTAGTATTTCAAAGTCGTTGGTTACTAATGGAGAGTTTATTGAGTTCATCGAAGCAGGTGGATACAGCGATTTTAATTTATGGCTGGATGAAGGATGGAGCTGGGTCCAGAATCAAAACATAACCGCTCCATTGTATTGGCATAAAATAGATGGAGAATGGCATTATTACACATTAGCCGGACTTAAAAAGGTTGATCCGGAAGCCATTTTATCGCATATTTCTTACTACGAAGCCAATGCCTTTGCCAATTGGAAAGGGATGCGTTTACCAACAGAATTCGAGTGGGAAGTGGCAAGTAGTCAATTAGATTGGGGGCAACGTTGGGAATGGACCAATTCGGCTTATTTACCTTATCCAGGGTTTAAAACGGCCGAAGGTGCAGTAGGAGAGTACAATGGTAAATTCATGGTGAACCAAATGGTGCTAAGAGGAGCTTCTGTAGCAACAGCCAAAGGGCATAGTAGAAGTACCTACAGAAACTTTTTTCATCCACATTTTCAGTGGCAATTTACAGGAATAAGATTAGTAAAGTAACATGTTAGAGCAGTTTAAGAAAGATGTAAAAGAGGGGCTCAATGCTACTCCAAAGTTTTTATCGTCCAAGTATTTTTATGATGCCATCGGAGATGATTTGTTTGTGCAAATAATGAACCTTCCAGAGTATTATTTAACCCGATCTGAATTCGAAATATTTACCACTAAAACCAATGAAATAATTGATTCGTTTGAGGTGGACACGACAGATTCTTTTGATCTAATAGAGTTGGGAGCGGGAGATGGTACCAAAACAAAGGAACTGTTAAAGGGAATGCTGGAGCAATCCCTAAATTTTAGCTATCTACCAATCGATATTTCACCAAATGCGTTGGAGTTACTTTCCAAAAATTTGAAAAATGATTTACCGGGGTTAAATATTCAGCCCTGGGCGGGAGATTATTTCAAAATACTGTCCTCATTCAAAAATACACAGCGTAAAAAGGTAGTATTGTTTCTTGGGTCCAACATAGGTAATATGGATGATGCCCAGGCAGCGGACTTTTTACAACAGTTGGGGAGTAACTTGAACCCAAATGACATTTTGTTACTAGGGGTGGATTTAATTAAGGAGAGAGAAGTAGTGCTACCAGCTTACAACGATGCGTCCGGAATAACAGCCAAATTTAACTTGAACCTATTGAGCAGAATTAATCAGGAACTGGGAGGTGATTTTAATGTGGAACAGTTTAGCCATCAACCGGAGTATACCAAAGAAGAGGGAATTGCCAAAAGCTTCTTAATGTCTGAGGTAGATCAAAAGGTAACCATTGGAAGTATTGGAGAGTCGTTCGAATTCAAAAAAGGGGAGAAAATCCACACCGAAATTTCAAGAAAATATAACGATCAAATTCTAGAACAAATAGTAGGGAATTCTACTTTTAAAGTGAGCTCTAAAATCACTGATTCGAAAGAGTATTTTGCCGATTATATTCTTAAGGTTCAATAACCTTAAAATAATTAAGAGGCTTGGATAATGCCTTAAGTCTATGTGTTTTGGAAGGTTTGATTGACCGTTGGTGAATCAACACTTGATCAAAAATCCTATTGGGGGTAAATTGGAAAAAAACTCCCATATGAGATATCAATTTTTACTAGCTTTTACCTTCTTCTTTGGAATTTCCACTGCTTCAATGGCTCAGGAATTTGAGCGTTATTTTTTAAGAGGAGTCGTTCAGGGAGAGGATGGATCTCCCATACCGGATGTAAAGATTAAAGTATCCGGTAAACGCGGTAGTACCACTACGGACTCTACCGGATTCTATTCTGTTTATTTACGTGAAAGACCAGAGAGAATTACCTTTTCTCATATTGGTTTCCACACCTATGGCTATAATGTGCCCAAAGCAGCTTTCGAAAAAGATAATGCCTTGCGAGTAGATGTGGTGTTGAACCAAAAAGTGAATCAATTAAGGCCATTTGAACTTTCCGATAAAGGGTTCGAAATCGTATACAAACAGCCTCTTACTTCTGTATTGGATTATGAATTATTGGATACATCCGTAGTGTTACTCGTAAAAGAACGAAGAGATTATGAGATAAGGTGGATGAACATGCAAAACGAGATGCTAATTCAGAAAGGATTCAAAAGGGTAAAACCAAAGTCACTAATTAAAGATTGCATGGGTAACATTCACATCAAGTCAGTAGACAGTGTCTACCAATTGGCATTTTCTACAGAAGATATTGAGCTGGTAAATGTTGTTCCGGAACAGTTGTATCAGCAAGTACTTCAAGCTTGTGTGCTGGAAACAGATGCTGCTATGGTGTTAAAAGAATACGGTCCACATAACCAATCTGTTTTGTATTCAATGTATTCTAAAACAAAAAGGAAAAAGGAGTATTTACATCGGGTTCGTGACGAACAAAGCGAGTATTTTGCTGCTACTCAATTGCAGGAAAATTCAAGATTAAGAAGCATGGGGGCAGATAAACTGGGAGAGACTAAACAACAAGTACATGCAGGAAGAGATTTGTTCGAATCCATATCCTTTTATAAATCGATTTTGTCTAAGCCAGTATATCACCCATTGTTCGAAATGAACGACAGTTTAGTGTTGTTTGATCATTTAAACGAGGTGGGGAGAGTGTTTAGCATGCAGGGAATGGAGATGAGAACGTTTCCATTAAAACATCAGAAATTAATAGGGTGGAACAATCAAATCCATCAGGATTTGGTAACCGGTGACTTTTATGCAGAGTGTGTTATAAACGGAATAACCTCCTTGCATCAAATAGATGCAAAAAATGGCAACATCGTTAAGAAAATGGAACTAGAAGAAAATACTTTTGTTAAGGAGTTAAAGGTAAAAAACAAAGTGGCCTACTACCTGTTTAGAAAGCCTTACGATTTCGAATTTCAGCACTTGTATAGGCAAAGACTTTAGTGTAAGGGAATAAGGAATATTTAAACAGCTCTTTTTAGACTGATTTTAAATTGAGTTCCCTGGGAAGTATCGATTAGCATGTTTCCGTGAAGCTGTTCGATTAAAGTATTGATGATTTCAAATCCAAGAGAATCGAGGTTCTCCAGGTCCAGGTTATCTGGAAGTCCTTTACCATTATCTGAAAATTCCAGGATTACTCCTTCAGTTTTGTCCAGAGTAATGGATATGGTAATGTTGCAGTTTTCTTCGTTGGAGAAAGCGTGTTTCATTGAATTACTGATGAGTTCGGTAATGATTAATCCAAGTGGAACAGCTGTATCGGTATTTACCAATATTTCTCCAATGTTAATGGTATATGTAATGGGGTAATTATTAATGTCTCGATTGCCAATAAAGTCGATCAAATCCGAAACGTATTCGTGTAAGTTTACTTCACTAATATTATCATCCTGATATAGTTTCTTGTGAACCAAAGCAATGGCTTGAACTCTATTTTTACTATCGTTTAAAGCTTTGATGGCAAAATCATTTTTTAGAGAGTAAGTCTGAAGGTTAAGCAAGCTCGAAATCATCTGGAGGTTATTCTTTACCCGGTGATGAATTTCTTTTAGCAAGAGTTCCTTTTCCTTTAGTGTCTTGTCAATGGTATTGTTCTTATTCTTGATCCTCTCGTTTTGCAATTGTATGGTTCTGTTTTTTCTTTTAATCTGATAAAAGGATATTAAAAACATAGAAAGTGCCACCCCAAGGAAAATCAGAATATTAATCAGTACAGAGTTAAACTCCTCCTCAGCAGCCATGTCATCATAAGCTTGTTGGAGTTCTTCGTTTTGCTGAGTAAGTTTTTCGTTGTTCTTTTTGGTATCGTAAATAACCGCTAACTGGTCGGCATTTTTCTTCTCTTCCAGTTGGTAAAGACTATCCTGATACTCATGATGCAGTTCTGCATAATGATAGGCATTCTTGTAATCTTTATCTTCGAAATAGCTCACTTTGATACCGTAGTAGGCATACATAATGTCTTCAATGCTACCAATATCTTCTGCCACTTTTAAGCTTTGTTCAAAGTAGTAAATGGAGGAGTCATAAGTACCCAATTCCAGATAGTTGTTTCCTATGTTGTAGAGTGCCAGGGATAATCCTTTGTTGTGTCCTAATCTTTCATAAACTGACTTCCCTTCTTCATAATAGGAAATGGCCCCCGAGTAATCATCTTCAAAATAAGCGATGTTTCCAAGGTTGATGAAAAGACCCGCCATTACTTCGGCAGACTGAGTTTTTTCACTTCCCAGTAAATCCAGCGCAGCCAAATAGTTTTCTTTTGCTATTTCTATTTCCCCATCGTAATAGTAACAGTTACCAATACCAATTTCTGCCAATACTCCAATCTTTTGCAGGTCGTGTTTAGCACTTATTTCCTTTGCCAGGTTGTAGTATTCTCTCCCTTTATCGTTGTCTTGTTTTGCAACACTTAAATTACCCAAAGAGCAATAAGTATCTCCCATACCATAGTAATGGTCCAGATCTTCGTAAAGTTCTAAAGCTTTAATGCTGTATACAGAGGCCAGGTCGTAATTTCCTTTACTTCGGTAGGATTGTGATAACCGACCAAATGCTTTGGCTTTGTTTTCTGAATCATCCTTAGAAATGTCTACCGCTTTTTGAGCAAACATTATAGCGCTATCCTGATCAATATTCTGGTAATCAATGGCCAGTTCAATTAATCGATCATAGTTATAGTTCTCCCAGTTACCATGCTCCTGTCCAAAGGAGATGTGTACGGTAAAAAGGATCAGGAAAATATTTAGGGTGTTCCGGATCAAATTAGTTAAGTGCTTAATAATAAATGTACTAAAAAAAAATATTAATCCATTTACGGTGAATAATATAAAGCAAAAAAACAGATTTAATCAATAATTGGAAAACGATAAATTATGATGCAATATTGACGCTTTTCATTTCATTTTTATTGTTCGATGAACTATATTTCCATCGGAAATGAAAAAAGTAAGTCAGCTCGGCATAATCGATTCGTATGTTCACCTAATTGCAGAAAACAGTCCTGATACCATCATGATTGTGGATAAAGAAGGGGTGATCAAATACATTAACCGAACCTTTGGTGAACTTACTTATTACTCTGTAATTGAAACAAGTTCTTTTGACTATTTACCAGAGGAACATCGGGTGTTGTATGGAGACTTGTTGAGAGATACCTTGGAGAATAATAAACCCAATGAATTTGAACATAAGGCAATGGGGAGTACCTGGTGGAGAGCGAAGTTGGTTCCTGTTAATGGTAAAGAGCAGGGGAGGCTAGCCATTATTATTTCCACAGACATCACTCAACAAAAGGAATACGAAGAATTCTTAAAGTCTACCGTAAGAGAAAAAGAATTACTGATAAAAGAGATTTACCACCGAGTAAAAAACAATTTGCAAACAGTAATTAGCTTGATCAACCTTCAGGCAAGAGCTAGCGATAATCAGGAATTAAAAGTTGGTTTAGATGAGATTAAAAATAGACTCTATACCATGGCAGAAGTACATACGGTATTGTGCAGGTCGGAAAACCTGGATCGAATTAAACTAGGAGATTATCTGGAGAAAATCTGTTTTTTATACCAAACATCAGGGAATTATTTTAAGCTGAACATCGATGCTGATTTTGAGATTAGTCTGGATGATACGGTTGTTTTTGGTTTAATTCTGAATGAGTTGATATCTAACTCTATTAAGCATGGTGATAAAGAAGATGTTGAAATTGTAATTAGTATTGAAAAACAAGAAAATGAGATTGGTTTAAGCTATTCCGACAATGGTAAAGGAATTCCTGAAGAGTACAATCTTGAGTCGATACCATCTTTGGGTCTAAAATTAGTTGATTCATTAATCACTAGTCAATTGGATGGGAGATATACCATTAAGAAAGGAAGTCATTTTCATTTATTGATGCATTTTACTCCGGATCAAAATTAACTTAACAACTAGCATTCATAGAGTGTATGTTGAGTTTAGTTTTGATAAAAGCAACGAAGAGGAAATTAGTTAATCTGTAAATAAATTCAATTTGGCACATTTATTCCAGTAGAGAAATAAAATCATAGATTATGAAAACAACTGTTATAACCATCCTGTCTTTAGTCGTACTACTAACCGTTTCGTGTAAAAACTCCAAGCCTACTGCAAGTAACTCGGAAGAAACCGAAAAGCCGGTGGCAATGGACACTCTTAAAAAGGTGGAAGTGATTAAAGGGTATACGTTGCCTGAAACATCTGACCCTTTCAAATTAAAAGATTTGAGAATCGTTGGAGATGTATTGGAGGTAGATGTTCAGTATTCGGGAGGTTGTAACGATCATGATTTCTCTGTGAAAACTGATGGGAACTATATGAAGTCAAACCCACCTCAATTGAGGTTGATTATTGAACATGAAAACAATGGAGACATGTGTAAAGCCCTAATTACCGAGACCAGAAAGTTTGACTTGAAAACCGTTAGAATGACTGGAAAAGACAAGGACTATTCGGTTATTCTTAGGTTCAATACCACAGACAATAAGTTGGAGTATAAATATTAGATTCAAAATATTTCACAACTTGTTAATCGTTAGGATTACAATAATTCTTCTTTTTTTTGAAAAACTGCTGGGCAACGAAATAAAATTGCTGTTGTTTTTAGAGTAGTTATAATAAACTACGAATCTGCAAGTGGTGGTGCAGATCGATTTTATTCGTTAGAAAACCCGAACACACCCTATTCGACTAAAGGTTTTTTGACAGACCACGTTAAAATTATCTAAGCTATGGCTAATTCCAGAGGCATAATGTCTACTGGGGCAGGGGCAGTATTGTTTTGTAGAAACAACCTATACAAATGAAAAGAGAAATATTATTAAGTCTATTGTTCTTGTCCTCAGTGAGTGTTAACGCTCAAATTAGTGAGGGTGGGCAACCTTATTCTTTCCAACATAAAGAACAGTTGGACCCACTGTATGAAATCAATATCCTTGAAGAGGTAAACAATCAGGAATGGTTGGAAAAAACAACTTCTGGAGATCCTCATAAGGCTTTACAATTTGCAGTTCCACAAGCAGTTAATTTTAATTTAAATAACAGTGGACAATGGGAAGTATTGCCCAATGGAGATCGTTTATGGAGACTTCAAATATTATCGGAGGGAGCTAAGTCATTGAACCTAACATTTGACCAGTTTCATTTACCGAAAGATGCAAAGCTGTTCATTTATAATCCAGACAATAAAGAATATATCGGTGCTTTTACCGAAAAAAATAATAAGAAACATCTACAACTGGGAACAACCCCAGTTCGTGGAGACAAAGTGGTGGTTGAATACTTCGAGCCTGCTGTTGCTTCAGGACACGGGCTCGTGAGTATTCGTACTGTAGCTCACGATTTTAGAGGAGTGTTTAGTATGACTAAGGCATTTGGTAGCTCTGGATCGTGTAACAACAATGTGGTTTGCCCAGAAAGTGCCGGTTGGGAAAACCAAATTAAGAGTGTTTGTATGATTACCCTGGCGGATGGAACCAGATGGTGCTCCGGTTCCATGATAGGAAATACAACTTTAGACGATACTCCTTATTTTTTAACGGCAGACCATTGTTTAACTGGTTCAGAAGCAACCTGGGTATTTTATTTTAATTATGAATGTCCTCAGTGTTCTCCCTCGCAAGATGGAAATTTAAGTCAATCTGTTTCCGGTAGTACGGTTAGAGCAAATAATGCAGCTTCGGATTTTGCTTTATTAGAGTTAGATAATGTTCCGCCGGCAAGCTATGGAGCATGGTATAGCGGATGGGACAATACAGGTGATACTCCTACAGAGCAAGTTGGAATTCATCATCCGTCTGGAGATGTGAAGAAAATTTCATGGGACAATGATCCTGCTCAGAATTCAGGAAACTATTGGAGAGTATTGGATTGGGATGATGGAACGACTGAAGGAGGTTCTTCCGGATCGCCATTATACGATCAGAACCAACGAATTGTAGGACAACTATACGGAGGTTGGGCAGCTTGTGGTAATGATGAATGGGATGAATATGGAAAAATAAGTACATCCTGGAGTGGATCATCCAGTTCTAATCGATTGGAAGATTGGTTGGACCCAAATGCAGCAGGAGGAACAGCAACCGAAATAATGGATGGATATGATCCATATGCATTGTCAATAAACGACCCTGTAGAGCTGGATTTTGAATTTTATCCTAACCCTTCGGACCAAAACGTTGTGATTCTTACGGGTAGTGAAAACTATTCAGAATTAGTATTAACCAATATGTTGGGGCAGCCAGTATTGTTAATGCCAATTGAAAATAATCAATCAAAGATCAATGTTAATGTCTCTTCATTAACCGAAGGAATTTACCTATTGTCTCTAAAGACAGAAGGCCAAATTGTAACAAAGAAATTATCGATTTATCATAGCAAATAAATAATGTGTCAACACAGGGGTTTGAACGGTTGTAATGACGTTCGAGCCCCTGCATTATTTTCCAATAATTACACCTTCTTCTTTAGCTTGTTTTTGCATGGTTTTAAAAATCTCTTTACTGAACGAAGAAGTGTCGCCTGAACTTTCCAACTCTTTTTGAATGAACTCTGAGCGTTTTTGGTTGAATTCTTTTAGTTTTTCAATGTTGTATTCGCGTTTTTCCTTTTCTTCCTGCACATATTGTTTTTGTTCTTCAGAAGTAAGTTCTTTCATCTCTGCTGGTAATTGTTCTTTCGATAGTGTATCTAAACTTACCTTTTCTTCGATAATGTCCTGTACCAGTTCATTGTCTCCAAACCAATTGGCTTTACCCGCTTCGGTTGTGTTATAAGCAGCCCTCGATGAGTTAGAAATTTCTGATGCATCCATGTACAATTGCATGGTTTTACCTTTTCTAGTGTACATGGTTTCCTGTTCTTCGTAGCTACCATAATACATTTTGGAGCCATCAATCTGATAAGAGTAGTGGTTTACACTATCGTCGTAAGGGGTAGCTATGATTTGATCTCCCGCATCTTGTCCTAATTGTTGATATTCTCCATTAGAACATTCTGCCATGGCTTTAAAATGATCGATGGCCTCATGGCATTGTAGCCCTAGTTTTATGGTGTTAATGATAATTCCT
Organism: Parvicellaceae bacterium; assembly: GCA_965230225.1. Taxonomy (GTDB): domain Bacteria; phylum Bacteroidota; class Bacteroidia; order Flavobacteriales_D; family Parvicellaceae; genus CALSMU01. Next base: position 373,527 of record CBDDKM010000010.1, on the reverse strand, counting down.
TTTTCGCTTGCTTTTTTGCATGATTCAGGGTATTGAACTTCGTCGTAATCCATGTGTGGAGGGCAATCTCCAACAAGAAATATGGTTTGGTATACATTTTCATCTTTCGACCAGTTCATTTGTTCAACTGCTTCGTACAATGCCTGGTTAACACTCTCAGGACTATCTCCACCCCCATCGGCATCGATGGCCAAAAGTTCTGTGTAAATACTGTCAATATCGAGTGTTAAAGGATAAGTTTTGGTGACAAATAGATCTCCTTTGTCTCGGTAAAAAATCATTCCAAGCTTAATGTTAGGAGAGGGGGATGATTGAGCCAGGGAGGTAACAATGTCCCAAATTTTCTCTTTAGCGGTGTGGATCAATCCGCTCATGCTCCCAGTGGCATCCAAGCAAAATACCAGTTCTATGGTGGGAGCATCTTCCCTGGAATCCAGAGCAGGTGTGTCTGTTTTATCTTCCGGTTTTGCGGTTTCTTCACCTGCACAACCAATTAGTAAGAGGGGGATCGAAATTAAGAGAACAAGGTTTTTCATAAGCATACTTTTAAGTAAGGTACTGAAACAGTAACTTTTACATAAATGTCGCTTAGTAAATGAAAAGGTTGGAAAAGGGAACAGGTTTTTTCACTAAGTAAACATCAAATTCCTTCCGGTCTTTTGTGTTTCCATCTTCTGTGGGACCACAACCAATATTCAGGCTTTTCAATAATGTCTTTTTCCAATCTTTGGGTATTCATTTCTGTAATCGCTCCATGAGGCAATTCATTTGGAGTGTCAGTAATGACTTCCAATTCGGCTTCGTAGTGTCCTCTTTTTACCTTATGAATGGTGCAGAATATAACAGGTCGATCAAATTCTCTGGCATACTTTTCAGCCCCAAAAAACACTGGTGTATCCTGATTTAAGAACTCCATCCAATGGCATTTTTTTGTGTTAGAAGGAGTTTGATCTATGGCAAAGATGATTCCGTTAGGTTTACCATGATCTCCCATGAAATGAGCTTTAGTCTCTTTCATAGGGCACAATTTTAAACCAAACCTCTGACGAGTTTTTTTCATTTTTTCGTCAAAGTACTTGTTGTGCAGTGGTTTGTAAATTCCAATTGGAAGGTGCTTCATTTGATAACCAATTCCAAGTGCCAAAATTTCCCAGTTGTTATAGTGACCTCCCACCATTACCAAATTTTGACCTTTTTCAAAAAAGGCATCAGAAACTTCTGGGTTTCTCAATTTGAATCGTTTGTCCAGTTGTTTTTTTGAAATGGTAAACCCTTTTAAACTTTCTAGAATAAGATCACAAAAGTGGCGATAAAACTTTCGCATAATTTTCTTGTGCTCTTCAGGAGATTTTTCTGGAAAGGAATTCTGAATGTTTTTTAATACCACCTTTTTACGGTATCCTACCACATGATAGATCATTAAAAAGGCAAAATCCGAGTGCAAGTATAGCAGCGGATAAGGCATGATAGAAATTGGTAAGATTACCAGGTAGTATAATATTCTGCTTCCCATAAATAAATTTAAGCGGAGGCAAAGTTATTGGTTTCTGTCAAACCGATTACAATTTTTTAAGATCCAATGAGATTTTAGCTTCATCATAGCATTTCTCATCACAATTGTAGTATGAATCCTGATTCAATTTTTTCCCATCCAACGTAATAATGGTTTGATTTCCGACCTGATAAAATGCTTCGGCAGCGTATCGTTCATCGATGTCCAGGTAATATTCAATAGATGCTGCCCAAACGGTATCAATCAGAACGGTATCCTGATCTTCAACATACCCTCTATAGATTACTATTGGTACACCAGTAGTAGCGTTACCGGAAACCTTAAGTTCTACCACTCCATAATCGTAAGGTACAGTGTCACAAAAAGCATCAGGATCACAATCATCAGAGGTAGCGTTAGAGCAGCTCCATCCGGTTAATACAACTAAAAATAATATGCCCCAAACGATTCTCATCATAGTACAAAATAAACACCTGCTGTTATTCTTCCATCGGGTACATTCACCAGTTTATCTCTAAAGTGGATCAATCCCAATTTTATAAAAACATTATCATCAAAATTAAAGCTCAATCCTCCCATAGGAGCAAAGGCAAACGAAGCATCTAAATCATCTCTGGTTCCTCGGTAGTTGCCCGTAAGAATTCCTGACTTTACTCCCGCAAACACTTGTGCATGAGCTCCCCATAGCTCAAAATGACCAAAACGCTTGTCTAAATCAATGGAAAAGAAAAATCGTTTTTCTCGGTATTGACGGGTTAGTGTACCAGACTCTCTAACCTGTACCTTTTTATAAAATGGCCTGAACTCGAAATTAACTCTCGCTCCCCATTGGTAGCCCACATCTTCAATTCCTCCTGAAATGGACCAGTACAGATCATTCAAGTTAAAGTCGAAAGTAAACGGAGCAATACAGGGTTTAATATCAACCCCATTATTGTATTTGCTTACGGGTTCCTGAGCAAAAGAAGTAAGTGTAGCAAGGAAGGCAATAATGAAGGTGACTTTTTTCATTGCCATAAAGATATGGAATCTTTGTTACAACAATTACCTCAGTAAGTTAATCATTCCACTGTATTCCAATCTTTCACCAGAATAATTGATGGTTCTAAGCAAATAAATGTATTGCCCAGTAGGTAATGCTTCTTCTTTGTATCTTCCATCCCAACCTTCATTAGGATTTCTGGTGGAAAAGATTACCTGATGGTTTTTAGTCCGAACTTCCAGCCAATAATTATCCAGACAAATGAAGCTTTCAGAAGGGTTCCAAATGTCATTGGTGCCATCTCCATTGGGTTCAAAGGAATTGGGGATGAATACCAGTTCTCCACAATCCATAAGGTTAAAGAATTCAGAAAGAAGTAGGTTGCCCGAACCATCATACATATCAAAGGAATATTCACCTGGTTCGGTAGTGTAAATTGATTCAGCGGTGTCTCCTGTAGACCAAACTACATAGGCTGAAGGTGGAATAGCGGGAGAAGAATATAGTTGGTATACGAATCCATCCACTATGCATTGATAATCAGCATAGGGAGCTAAAACTATAGTATCGCTGGATGAATACTCTTCTACACAATCTGTATCGCCCCAACCAGCTTTGTTGCATGAGGAAAGAAAAAATAGTGATATGATTATAGTGCTTATAAAGATTTTCATAGGGGTTATTTTTTTAAGTTAAAACGATAGAGTAACTTTCCTGATATGGTAGGAGTATGGTAAATAAAATCGCCAATTCCTGGGTACAAACCATGGTTGAATTCGATCATTCCAATTAGTTTATTTTTTAAGTTGTATCCTAACATGGCACTTGCTCTCTTGTTATTGTTATATCCCATTGAAAACATGTAACGATTCGCTAATGTTAACATGACTTTACTTTCTATCTCGTTGAATACAGAATAGTGCTTATATCTTAGAATTGGAATGATTTTTAAATCTGGATTTATGGCGAACTCATAGGAGAGATTTGCTAAAAGAATGGTCGGGAACCCTATTTCGTCTCTTGATAATACACTCATGTCACCTCTGGAAAGACTGTTAAGGGCAACGCCAATTCTCAGTTTATCTCTGAATTGATAGATTAGTCCTAAATCGTAATCCAATCGAGAACCTGTGCCCCCTCTTGTAGTAGAATTGGATTGATAAATAAACCCTCTTCTGGGGTCAATCATGTCTCCAAACGTTGCTTGGGACCAGTCAAAGCTGAGTTGCTCATAAAAAAGAGAAGCTCCAATAGTGATTTGATGTGATTTATATTGCATGAGCCTGGATAGGTATAACCCCAGGCCACTAGTCACAAAAACATCGGCATCGTTTCTTTTGAAATACAAGCTTCCAACTCCCCACTTTTTACTTTTTCCCATTTGGCCGTCATATGAAGCTTGATAGGCGTGGGTGTACCAGGGGGTATTGAATTCTTGCGACATTCCAGATAGATGTATATTGTTGGTTTTATAAAGGCCAGCTGCAGCAGGATTTTCGAAGAGTTGATGTTGTGTGGGGTTAACGAAGAAGTTATCGAAGGGGGCATAACATTCCTGAATCTTAACCGAGTCTTCTGCTTCTTGTGCTATTGAAGAGCAGAAAAGGAATAAAAAGAGGTAGGTAATTTTTTTCATTTTCGGTGGGTTTTAAGTTCTATTAGTACAACAATTGCCTTGGAGGATTAGTTACAACCCGGATGAAAAAAAAGATCAATTCCATATCTCTGATCTGTTAATTGAACGCTTTTGTGTAAGAATTAACGCTGTTGACCACTTTACTTAACACGACAATTATTAGTATGGTATCTTCATTATGAAAATTAAAATGTTTTAAAATGAAGAAAAGTTTGTTTGCTATTGTTTGTGCCTTTGGAGTTGTGTTAGGTACATACACCCCAACATTGGCATCACAGATGAATACTAATCCTCCAACGGAGGAAGCTGCTGCAGTAACAGTTCGATACTACAATAAAGATTCGAAAGATCATGTATTTAAAGTTAAGATCTCTGGTAGTACCAGAATTGTAGAATTTGGAAGTAGTAGAACTTCTTCGGTTACCATACAAGGTGGGGCCAGCGAGTGTGTTATTCATTGTGAATGTGGGGATGTTAAGGTAAAAGGAGGAGATCACATTACCATAAAAAATGGATGCATAACTGTAGATTAATTGAATTAGATTTTGAATTGGCAAAAATTTTTCATTTAACTTTGTAGCAATGAAAATGAATTTACAAAATACTAACTGGTGGTGGCATAGCACAATTTTAAATTGGCGCTGGTGCTAGGTAGTATTTAATAGAATATTGTAAGCCTGACCATCGTGTCAGGCTTTTTTTTGTCCAAAACTTTAATCAAACTCATTCAAATGAACCCAACAATAACTAAAATCAAATTAAAAACCTGTTATCGCGAAATCCTCGCAGATACCATAACTCCGGTAGGAGTGTACTTAAAAATAAGAGATCGTTACCCTAATTCCATACTGCTGGAAAGTTCAGATTATCATAGTAGAAACAATAGCTTCTCCTACATCTGCTTTAATCCTATAGCCAGTATAAAAGTGGAAGGGAATAAGGTAGAGGAATCGCTACCGGGTAGTGTAGCTGAAATTGAAAGACTGGAAAACAAATCCATTGCCAATCGTATTTCAGACTTTGCAGGTCATTTCGAAGTGGAGGAAATGAATTTTGATTTCATTACCAATGGGATTTTCGGATACCTAAACTACGATGCTGTACAATATTTCGAAAACATTGAGTTCGAAAATAAATTAGAACAGGATTCTATTCCAGATGCTTACTATGCGGTGTATCAGAATGTAATTGCTATTGATCATTTAAAGAACAAGGCCTTTATATTTTCTCATTCGGTTGATGAAATTGATAATCTGGACGAGATTACAAGTATAATTCAAACTCCCATCATGCCGGGGTTCTCTTTTGAAAGAATAGGAGAGGAAAGAAGTAATGTCTCAGACATGGAATATCTTGAAATGGTTAAACTGGGTAAAGAGCATTGCCAAAAAGGAGATGTATTCCAAATAGTACTGAGCAGAAGGTTTATTCAATCTTTTAAAGGGGATGAATTTAACGTATATCGTGCCTTAAGGTCCATTAACCCTTCTCCGTATTTGTTTTATTTTGATTATGGTAATTACAAGATTTTCGGTTCATCTCCCGAAGCTCAAATAGTAGTGAAAGATCAACAGGCAGAGATTCATCCAATAGCCGGAACCTTTAGAAGAACAGGTAACGATGCAGAAGATGCCAAATTGGCTGTGAAATTATCAGAAGATAAAAAAGAAAATGCTGAGCACGTAATGCTGGTGGATTTAGCAAGAAATGATTTGAGCAGACACTGTACAGATGTGCAAGTAGATACCTTTAGAGAGGTGCAGTACTACTCGCATGTAATTCATTTAGTATCGAAAGTAACGGGTAAATTAAGCCCCAAAGCAACAACAATTGGAGTCGTGGGAGATACATTCCCGGCAGGTACATTGAGCGGTGCTCCTAAATACAAAGCCATGCAGTTAATTGATCAGTACGAAAACTGTAGCAGACAATTTTACGGTGGTTGTATAGGGTTTATGGATTTTAAAGGGAATTTCAATTCGGCAATTATGATCCGTTCCTTTTTAAGTTTAAATAATGAGTTAATTTCGCAAGCTGGAGCGGGAGTGGTTGTCAATTCGGTTCCTCAAAACGAATTAGAAGAGGTAAATAATAAACTAGGAGCTTTGAATAAAGCACTTGAATTAGCAGAGACATTATGAGAGTTTTAGTGATAGATAATTACGATTCGTTTGTATATAACCTTGTCCATTATTTGGAGGCTTTAGGTGCTGATGTTACCGTGAAAAGAAATGATGAATTTACCATGGAAGAGGTTGCTGATTACGATAAAGTTCTGCTATCTCCCGGACCAGGGCTGCCAAAAGATGCAGGGCTAATGCCGGAACTACTCAAAACCTATGCTTCATCCAAAAGTATTTTAGGAGTGTGTTTAGGGCATCAGGCCATTGGAGAAGCTTTTGGCGGTAATCTCGAAAATCTGGAAGAAGTATATCATGGTGTTGATTGTAACCTGGAAGTAATTAAAGGTGATGGTTTATTTAAGGATTTGCCAGCCAATGTGAAAGTAGGTAGATATCACTCATGGGTAGTACAAAAGGAAGTACCTGAAGATTTGGAAGTAACTGCTGTAGACTCAAATGGAGTAGTGATGGCCATGAGACACAAAGAGTATGACATTACCGGAGTACAATTTCACCCGGAATCTGTATTGACGGAATGTGGTATGGAGATGTTAAAGAATTGGTTGGGGTTATAGTTTAACTCCAATTACGCAGATGTCGTCTACCTGCTCATAATTTCCTTGCCATTTTTCAAATTCCTGAGCAATTCTTTGTTTTTGCTGGTCTACTGGTAAATTGGCAATGGAAATTAGCAATTTCTTGAAGGATTTGTACATGAATTTCTTTCCTTTTGGACCTCCAAATTGATCAGGATATCCATCGGTAAAGAAGTAAATAGCATCTCCTTCGGATAGCTGCAGCTGATGATTGGTAAACAACTTTTTATTGTCGGATGCTCCGACAGGTCTACGATCTCCTTTAATCTCGTACAAGTTTTCTAATTGTTTTAATTGAAGTGGTTGGTTAATCGGATCAACAATTACTTCTCCGTTTTTTCTAATGATGTAAAGTGGGTTATTGGCTCCAGAGAATTCAACAATTCTGGATTCAATATCAATGGAACACAATGCTGCGTCCATACCATCTTTAATTCCATCTTCTCCACTGTCATCCTCAAAAGATTCCACCACAAATTCCGAAAGTTTTTCCAGAATTTCAGCAGGTTGTCTGAGGCCATACTCATTCACCGCTCTGTTCAACCCGGAATATCCCACCATACTTACAAATCCTCCAGGTACACCATGTCCGGTACAATCTACTGCAGCAAGTAAAAACTTGTTGTCAACTTTTTTATACCAGTAAAAATCACCACTTACAATATCCTTGGGGCGGTAAAAAACAAAGCAACTTTCCAGCTCTTCTTTCAAATGGTTCTTTGGTAGAATAGCTTCCTGAATTCGTTTAGCATAGTTAATACTATCAACAATTTCGTGGTTTTTTTCTTCAATAATTTTGTTTTGCTGAACGATTCTGGCATTCGACTTTTTAATCTTTTTATTAGAAGCTCTAATTTTTAAATAAGAATAAACAGCAAAGGCAAAAGCGATAAAACATAGTGAATAGAACCACCAGGTTTGCCAGAATGGGGGTAGGATAGTAAAAGAAAAAGTAGCCGGTTCCTTGTTCCAAATTCCCTCGTCGTTAGAAGACATTACCATAAAGGTATAATGCCCGGGCTTTAAGTTAGAGTAAGCAGCGTTCTTTTTGGTTTTGGTTAAAATCCAGTCCTTGTCCAACCCTTTTAACATGTACTTATATTGTACTGCTTCAGGGTTTCGGTGACAAATTCCGGTAAAGTCAAACGTAAAATAGTTTTCGTTATACCCCAATTCCAAATCAATTGGATATCCTCTGCTATCCAGATTGTCCGAAAACTTAAACCAATTGGTTGGTTGGGAGAAGAGTTTTACATCTGTAATTTCTGTTACCGATTCTAAAAAGTTAAACTGATCGAACTCTTTATGGTAGGTAAGAAGACCTTTGTCTGTTCCAATTAATACTTTGCCACGTGTATCTAGTTCGATGGCGCTATTGTGGCAGAAATTAGCCATGAATCCTTTACCAACATCATAGTGTCTAACTTCTCTTATTTCAAAGTTTTCCAGAATTAAACGGTCCAACCCATTAGCCTGTCCTACCCAAAGTTGCCCTGCATCATCAAAGATTAATGAATAGGTAGTATTACTGGTTAACCCATCTTCTTCTGTAATGTGTTTGAATTCCCCATTGATGTATACATAGATTCCCTCACTGGAACCAATCCAAAGGTTTCCATCCTGATCTTTTTCGATGCACCTCATTTTACTCGAAGAAATCCCATGACTCTCATTGTAAAAGGTGGTAGAAGTACCATCATGACTTAACAAACCGCGATCTGTAGCAAACCAGTATATTCCCTTGTTGTCCTTTTCGATGTCCAGTACAGGTGTGTTTGGAAATTGTAGTGAATCATTGATTTCCACAATGTATTTTCCTTTTCTCATTCCCAATCCCTGAACACCTCCATAAAGGATTTCATGATCATCGATGTAAGCACAATATCCCGAGAACATTTGATCTTCGCTATCCAGATTATAAACAGAAGTTTGTCCGTTTCCGATAATTTTAATACCGGATTTCATCATGACGTGGATGTTACCATCGTTATCTTCTTCTATTGCACGAATATCATTTCTGGATGGACTTACATCGTCGGTTATAATTTGATAACCAGAAGTATCGGATAAATAAATACCATTGCTGGTTCCAATCCAAAGCTTTCCTTTACTGTCAGTTAATACAGCTTGAACATCATCATTTGGTAGTCCGAATGATGTATTTGTTAAATCAAATGTTTCATTGGGTAGAATAGATAGCCCGTTGTTTTTACCACCAATCCAGATATTATTTTCTCTGTCCTGGTATATTCTCCAACAATTTTCATCTACTAAACCATTAGGAGTGGAAAATAGTTTTTCTTGATTTCCACTTACTTTTAGTACTCCTCTTTTTTTTGTGGCAAACCAGTAATTTCCTTCGTTATCTTCAATACAGTGGTGGAAATAAACACTTTTATACTGCTTAAAACTCTCAAATACTTTTAGCGATAAATGTCCATTTTTTAGTTCAAATAATCCTTTGTAGGTTAAAAACCATACGGTTTCCGGGTCTGGGTGAAAAATGAAAAAGGTGTACTTCATTTCCTTTCCTTCTTCCCACTTAATAATTTCTCCTGTTGGAGTCATTTGAAAAACGCTGGCGCCCATACTGCCAAACCATCGGTTCCCCTTCTCATCTTCGCTCATGTAAATGATAGGGGTAGCATTTAACTCCTCATTACCTGAGTCGAATTTGACCATTTCTCCATTAGTTAATTGAGCCAATCCTTCTCCGGTACAAAACCAGGTTTGATTTTGAGAATCAATAAATGTTTTGAAAACTCTGGTATGAACCAGCGTATCATGAATCGGAATAGAGTCAAATTTATTACCATCGTAAATGCTAACTCCATTATTGGTACTTACCCAAATGTTTCCGTTATCATCGTGAAGAAAGTCGTAAATTACATTGTCTACTAGCCCATTTTCTTTGGTAATGGATTCAAAAGAGTTTCCGTCAAATGTATTGATCCCCCCTTCGTTCGTTCCCAACCAGATTTCTCCATTCTCCAATTGAGAAATACTAAGTATGGTAGTGTTGGTTAACCCGTCTTCTGAGTTGTAATTCCTAAAATTATTTACCTGCCCAACCGAAGTAACAGCACACAGAATCCCCAATAAGGAGAGTGTTATATAGTTGAAGAGGAGTTTCATGAAGGACGAAAATAAAAAAAGGACTCGATTAGAAGTCCTCTTTTTTATTCAAATAAAGCAATCCGTTATCTTTTAACAATTCGTAAACATTCCACATGGCTTCCCATGGTTACTTTTACGAGGTAAATTCCAGATTCGGTAATTTGATCTAAAGCAATAGTTGTTTGTCCGTTTACAGTCTTGTTACGAACCAGGTTGGTGATCAACTTACCAGTAATATCATATACGTCAATGCTAACTTGAGTAGCATCATTAATGTCAAGAGAAATGATAGCAGTCTCATCAAATGGGTTAGGGAAAATGCTAACCTTTCCTTTCTGAATCATTTGTTCCTGAATACTAACCATGGTTGATGGGAAAATCTCATCAGCCCCCACTTCAAAATCAAGATTACTCACAACTGTACCGTTAGAAACACTAAAGTTGTAGGTCCCGGCCATTGGAAGTCCAGGGATGTCCACCCAAATTTTGTAGTTTCCATCATCCAGAGCAGCAATGGTGAAGTTACCAAAGGCATCAGTGGTAGTTTCAACAATTGCATCTTCTTCCGGATCTTTCTCTACAATAATATCAATCCCCGGTACAGGGTCATTGTTCTTCAATAGTGAGTTATATGAAATGTTTCCGTCCAATTGACTCGTTCCTGTTTGCGGATTAGAGTAAAGAATATTAATGTCAATTCCAGTAGTGTCGCCAGAGGTAATTACGGTTTGACAGTTTACCCAATCAGTAGTGTCTCCGTAGTACGTAGTAAATGCATTTTGATAAATGGCTAGATTTGGTCTGGCAGCAATTCTATATTCGCCATAAGGAATAGAGTCGAATTGGTAACTACCATCAGAGTTAATCATAGTAGTTGCAAGAATATCATTTTTCGTGAAGTTAGAGTGCTCACGATACAGGTACATTTCCCCGTCAGATACGCCTATTCCTGTAGTGTCATAAACATACCCGGAAATAGATCCAAAATCTACCGGTAGGGTGTACCAACCGTACTTAACTTCTGTTTCTGCCACGTTGGTATTGATTTCCATCAAATAAGTAGTGGCAAACGTATTGTTTCTCATAAAGTGGAAACGGTGCCAGTCAGAAGAGTCCGTCCAGAATGGAGCATAATTTCCGTTCCCCATAACGTCCAGATAAAGAGTGTCGTATTGATAAATCTCTTCAGTACCTAAAATTACTTCGTTAAAAGTTGCATCAGGTGTAATCAAAGTTCCATAACCGTTAGCACTCATTACTTTATGAGCTTCTCTTACTAGTTTGGCAGGGAATCCCTGATAAGTAATGTCTCCGGCATATCTGCTTGTATCAGTAAAAACATCTCCGTATGTGAATTCCATTGGAATCACAAATTCCGGTGGAGTAGCAAAAACCACTGAATCAAAATCTTGTTTTTCTGAGAAGTATCCTAAATTGTACATACCACTAGTATCTACCTCAAAATACAACCAAAGAGAATCGGCCAATTGGAATGGTGACCTTAGGTAAGATGCGTGAGTTGCATCCGGAAAGTAATTGAAGTACGGAGTAGTGGTTGGCTCTTTTACCGCCATTTCAAACGTATCAACAATAGCACTGAAGTCGTTCGAAAAGTCCCAAATCTGGTTAGCTCCGGTGGTAGGAACGTTCATGGTTGGAGCAGCTGTGTCCCATACCTGAAGAATCCTTGTATTAATAACTGGTAAATAGGTTCCCTCGATGGTGGCTTGGGAAAAACCTGTTAAACAGGTAGATAGTAGTAGTAAAGTGTAAAATATTCTTCTCATTTCTACTTAGTAAAATTTCTACGAAAGTAATGATTTTAACTATTAAATGGTTGTAATTGACGACAATTATGACGAAAGTTATTAACCACTGAATCGAATTAGGAGATTTGTCATGAAAAATTATGACTAAACGGTTGGTCAATAAAAAATAATCAACTAACTTTGACCAAACGTTCAATTAAAAAATGTTGTGATGATAACACAAACAATAGATACCATTGATTTACAATATGATTTGGTTAAGATGTTAGAAAACATCGAGTTGGATAGAGTAGGAGGAGAGTACATTGCTAAGCTGCTGGATGAGGGTGGTTTTGAGGTAGTAAAAGGATATGGGGCTTCTCCGATCGATGCGGTAAACGATTTACATAGTAATTTGATTTAAAGTATGGCTCCAAGGTCACCGGAACAATTTGAGAAGATGAGAAATGATCGAAGAAAAGCGATCATGGATGCTGCATTTCACGTATTTGCTGAAGAAGGATATCACTCTGCTTCTGTAAGTAAAATTGCGCGCAAAGCAGGTGTTTCTAAAGGACTTATGTACAATTATTTTGAGAGCAAAGAAGAACTGTTAGTGAAGTTGATGGAGGAGGCAATACAGGAAAGAATGAAAGCTTATCCTCTAACGGAGTCGGATACTTATTCCAGAGAAGAGTTCATTGGGTTCATTAATATGTCGATGGATTTAGTAGCCTCAGAACCTCAGTATTGGAGACTTTATTTTTCTATCTTTATGCAACCTGAGGCGCTGGAAATATTGATGTGCAGCATGATGAAATACTCAACCCCTTACATGACCCGATTAACCAACTATTTTAAAACGAAAGATTACAATGATCCCATTGCGGCTATGCGATATTTTTCAGCAGCTGTAGATGGTGTTCAAATGCATATTATGCTCGATCCGGAGAACTTCCCAATCGAGAAAGCAAAAAAATTATTAATCGAACAATTTGGCTGATATGAAACGATTGACCCTATTATTAATGCTAATGTTACCGGTGAGTCTTCTTGCTCAAGAACTAACAGCAAAAGAAATTATCGAAAAGGCAGATGCCATCATGAAAGGTGTAACATCTACCAAAGCGGAAATGACCATTACTACTGTTCGTCCTAAATGGACCAGAGAAATGAAAATGAAAACATGGTCCAAGGGAACTGACCTGAGCATGATTCTGATTACTTCTCCTGTAAAAGATAAAGGAACCGCTTTCTTAATGAGAAAGAAAGAAGTTTGGAACTGGATGCCGTCCATCGAAAGAACGGTTAAGCTACCACCTTCTATGATGATGCAAAACTGGATGGGGACCGATTTTACCAACGATGATTTAGTGAAACAATCTTCTGTTGTGGTGGATTACACACATAAAATTGTAGGAGAAGAAAAGATAGAAGGTAGGTTGTGTTACAAGATTGAATTAACTCCGAAAGAGGATGCCCCGGTGGTGTGGGGTAAGATTTATAGTTGGGTGGATAAAACGGATTATTTTCAAATGAAAGTGGAGTTTTATGATGAAGATGATTACCTAATCAATGTGATGAAAGCTTCCGATGTGAAAGTGTTGGGAGGAAAGAAAATGCCAACCAAAATGGAGATGATTCCAATGGAGAAGAAAGGGCATAGTACAGTAATGACCTACACTAATATGGAGTTCGACGTTGAAATTGACGATAGCTTTTTCTCTGTTCAGAACATGAAAAGATTAAAGTAATTACCTAAACCGAGATGCATGTTATTTAAACTAGCCTGGAGAAATATTTGGCGAAATCGCACCAGAACCATCATTACTCTGGCGGCAGTATTTCTGGCTGTAATCATGTCCACCATCATGAGTAGTATGAAGGAGGGGATGTACTCCAATATGATTAAATCCATGATTGGAAGTTACAGTGGTTTCGCCCAAATACACTCAACAGAATTTGTAGAAGATTCCGAAATAGATAATAGCCTGATCATTAAACAGGAAATGATCGACGTGTTGGAATCCAGTGAAGGAATCAACGATTATTTGCCTAGAATTCAGTCGGGAGCACTTGCCTATAAAGACAGCGATACCATAACTGTTTCCAAAATGGTTAGCCTGATAGGAGTTGATCCCGACAAGGAAAAAGAGTTTATTCAATTAAACGAGAGGGTGGTAGAAGGAGAGTACTTCACCGCAGACGATCAGGCGGTAATGATTGGTGCAGGGCTTGCTGAGCGTATGAAGATCGGTGTTGGAGATGCGGTAATTCTAAAAGGTCAGGGATACTACGGAGCAACAGCAGATGGGCTGTATAGTGTAAAAGGAATTGTGAAGTTTGGAGCACCTGAATTAAGTAACTCACTGATCTTTATGCCACTTAAAGAAGCTCAGTTCTTTCATAGTATGGATTCAGTGTGTACTAATATCATATTGGATGTTGAGCATCCCGAAGAAGTAGAGCAAGTAGTAGCATCCATTGCTGACAAATTAGGGAAAGATTATACCGTTCGAGATTGGAAGGCCCTGAATACTGATTTGATCAATATGATCGAAACGGATAGAGTGGAGGGATATGTATTTATGTTCATTCTCTATTTTGTAATTGCATTAGGGTTGTTTAGTACGATGTTAATGATGCTCTCCGAAAGAATGCACGAGTTTGGAGTACTAATTTCGATTGGAATGAAAAGGTTCAAATTGGCCATTATCGTTTGGATGGAAATGATTTCCATCTCATTTTTGGGAGCAATAATAGGAATGGCGTTGGCATTTCCAATTTGTGCAACCTTCTATTACAATCCGGTTCCACTGCCGGAGGAAACCGCAGAGATGATGGAGGAATATGGAATAGAGGCTGTAATTCAGTTTTCTATTGATCCATCCATTTTTATCCAACAAGGAGCCATCGTGTTTTTGATTTCATGTTTAATCGCTGTTTATCCATTAATTAAGCTGTTAATGTTAAACGCACAAAAAGCAATGAGAAGCTAATGATACTAAAAGTCGCCTGGCGAAACATATGGAGAAATAAGCTAAGGAGCTCTGTAGTCATTGCTACCATTAGTTTAGGATTAGTTGCAGGAATCTTTTCTTCGGCCTTTGTGCAAGGAATGATGATGCAGAAAGTAGAGAATGTCATCTTGAAAGAAATGTCCCATTTTCAGGTTCATCACAAGGATTTCAGAGAAGAAAAACAAGTGGGGTTTGTAATTGATAATGGTAAGGAAATTCAAGAAGACATAGCGAGTCATGAAAAAGTAGAAGCTACTTCCGGAAGAGTAAAAGTATTTGAAACTTCTGTGGAGTTTAGCGGAAACATGACTAGTTTGATTTTAAATGGAGTAGTGCCGGAAGACGAAGCTCTGGTATCTCGATTGAACGAGGATTTGGTTGAAGGAGCGTATTTTGAAGGGATCAAAAAGAACCCCATTTTGATTAGTAAAGAAACCGCTGATGAATATGGAGTAGGCTTAGAATCACCGGTAGTGTTTTCCTTTTTGGATGTGAATGGTGTTCAGCAAAAAATGAAGTGTAGAGTTGCCGGAATTTATGAAACCGGGAACAAAATGCTGGATAAAATGAATGCCTATGTGGTAAAGAGCGACCTTCAGGCAGTATTGGCCATGGAAGAAAATCAACTGCATGAAATAGCCGTTTTCTTAAACGATTATGAAGCAGCAGAGCCATTGGCTCAAGAGTACCAAAGTAAATACGAAGAACTAGAGATAATACCGTGGCTGGACCTGTCTACCGGGATGAGATATATGATCGAGGCCATGGGAATGTACACAGTTATTCTTGTGGGAATTATCCTATTTGCCTTACTATTCGGAGTGGTTAATACCATGCTGATGGCAGTTCTGGAAAGAACCAAAGAAATTGGGATGCTAATGGCAGTGGGGATGAAAAAACAGAAGGTGTTTACCATGATCATTCTGGAAACATTGTTTCTGGCTCTTATAGGAGGACCTTTAGGGCTATTGTTTTCCTGGTTGCTAATATCACATTTTGGAGAAGTTGGAATAAACCTGGGGGATGCAGCGTACGGAGAAATGGGGTTTGCCAGTGTCATTCATCCTTATTTAGGAGGGATGGAATACATAAAAGTGGCCATTATGGTGTTTTTTATGGCTCTAATTGCATCCATATTCCCATCCATTAAAGCATTGAGATTAAAACCTGTTGAAGCGATAAGAAAAATTTAGATTATGAGTTATGTAATTGAAACCAAACAACTGTGTAAGTTTTACACCGGTGTAACCGAAGTAAGAGCAGTAGATCATGTGGACCTTCAAATTGAAGACGATGAGTTTACTGCCATTGTAGGACCTTCTGGTTCGGGGAAAACCACATTACTCAATATTATTGGAGGGTTAGATAGACCAACCAAAGGAAGTGTAATGGTAAACGGAACCGAGCTGAATAACATGTCTGAAAACGACCTAATCGAATTCCGCCTAAAGCACATCGGATTCGTATTTCAGAGTTATAACCTAATCCCTGTACTTACCGCTAAGGAAAATACAGAGTTCATCATGCTGTTGCAGAAAATTGCCAAATCTGAACGAGATGCGCGTGTGGACAAATTGCTAAATGAAGTAGGATTGGGAGATAAAATGAACTCAAGACCTTCTCAATTAAGTGGAGGACAACAACAAAGAGTGGCTGTAGCCAGAGCATTGGCTTCCAAGCCTGATTTTGTTTTGGCGGATGAGCCAACTGCAAATCTGGATTCTAAATCGGCCGAAAACCTTTTGGACATCATGAGCCGACTAAATAAAGAAGAGGGAATCACCTTTGTGTTCTCTACTCACGATCAGAGAGTAATTGACAGGGCACATAGGGTGATAACACTAGAAGATGGTAAAATAGTTAGCGATATCAGAAGATAAAGATGCGTAAATCATTACTGTTCATATTTGCTTTAGTTTTTTCTGCTTCCATCACAGCGCAGGATAAAAAGCCTTTAAAAGAAATTTTTCAGGTGAGGGGATATGTAAAGTATATGAACACGGCTTCCTTTCTGGATTTGGATACCATCATTACGCAAAACCTTATTCATAACAGAATTAACTTTAAAGGGTATTTGAACGATAACCTGACTCTTGGGTTGGAGTTAAGAAACAGAATATTCTACGGTGAGGCAATCAAGTTAAATCCGTATTTCGGAGATCAGGTAGACGTTGATAATGGTTTAGTGGATATGTCTTTTTTACTGGTAGACAAAGGGTCGATGGTGTTTCACTCAACCATTGATAGAGCCTATGTAGATTATGCAAAAGAAAAATGGGAGTTGAGAGTAGGAAGGCAAAGAATTAATTGGGGGATGAATCTGGCCTGGAACCCAAATGACTTGTTTAATACCTATAATCTAATTGATTTCGACTACGAAGAACGCCCTGGAGCAGATGCTGTTCGATTTCAATACTTTACTGGGGACTTATCAAGCATGGAGGTGGCAGTTAAACCCGGTAACGGAATAGATAGTTCGGTAATTGCAGCCATGTATAAGTTTAATAAGTGGCAATATGATTTTCAGTTCATTGGAGCTAACTTTTATGAAGATGTAGCGCTTGGAATGGGATGGGCAGGAAACATAAAAGATGGAGGCTTTAAAGGTGAGGCTACTTATTTTCATCCTAAGGAGTCATTCTCTGATACCAGTGGAGTCCTAAGTGCATCTGCAACTTTTGATCTTACTTTTAAAAATGGAATGTACGTTAACGCAGCAGCTCTGTTAAACTCTGCTGGGGTAAATGATCCTTCTGCTATGGGGCAACTTCAGTTCATGTCCGGTAATTTATCTGCCAAAAGTTTAATGCCTTCCAAATGGACCTATTTTACTCAGGTAAGCGGTGCTTTTTCACCGTTAATTGGTGGAGGTATGACTGTCTTGTATGCGCAAGGACTAAATGTGTTATTTTTCATGCCTTCTGTTTCTTATTCTATTAAAGAAAATTGGGATATAAATCTAGTAGGGCAATCCGCCTTCGGAGAAGTTCAAAATCAATTCAGAAGTACCGGAACAGGTATTTTTCTTAGGTTGAAGTTTAGTTATTAGGATTGTTAGGATGGTGTTAAAGAGGTGCGTGTTTTGAAGTGTTGGTAATGATTAAAATAGCCTATTGGTTGCTGTTGGTCGCATTCAATTATTTTCTGTTTTTGAAACTGTTCAAAATTGAGAATAGACTTTTCAAAATGTTATCTGGTTTCCTAATTTTTTTATTATTGATTTTTATGATTTGGTATGCGTCCAAGTTTGAAAATGTAAATGAGTATTTAGGATGTGCTTTTGTTTCAGTTGGTTTTTTTATCTACCTATCCATGATGAATATGATGCTGAAAATCTCTGAGAAAATAGGTGTAATGTCATTGCACATAGAACACTTGGGAGGAAGAGAAAAATTGATTGTTGTACTTGGTTGGGTTGGAATTGTAGCTTGTTCTATACTTCAACTTTTTGTTTTAGCAAAAACCAAATTGTAATTATCCTTCTTTCGTACTTTATAGGGTGGTTTGTGGTTTAACTCTGAGTTTCCCGCGTGCGCGGGAAAGGAGGTACTTTAAAGGTTGCTACTTTACAAGCTTACCTGGTACTTAATACCTAGTACCTGATACATCAAAGTTTAAAAATTTTATCTTAGAGCCAATTCTTAACGCAATATCATGAAAAACCAATTGTATTTTCTTACTCTATTTTTTGTTGCTACCCTTATTGTGTCTTGTTCGGATGAAACATCTACAGATGCGACAGAAGATGGTAGTTCGAATACTGATACCTCTACTATAGATTCTGTTTTTGCAGATACGGTGGTGGCTGATACGTTAGATGTTGAACCTGAAATAAGAGAAGCAGTATTTAATCTAGATTCGTTAATGATGAAGTTTGATCAGGTGATGGATGCACCATTGAATCTGGATTCGGTAGCAATTGAGGAATGGTATGATGATGAGCTAAGAATGATTTCGAGCTTGAATTATAAGGAAATTGAGTTTTTCTCTCAAGGGCTATTAAAGCACTCCAGATTGCACGATGGAAAATATACTTTAGAGAATTTCATGGAGTTGGATTCCATTAAAAGGTACAATGGGTACGAAGAGTATATGGAGAATATTGATCTGGCTATGACCGTAATTGCTGAAGCCAACGCACTTAAGAAATTGATGGTATCTGAGAATAAGTATTTCATGATTTGGGGAGTATATACCGCTACTTACGAGGCTTGTCCCTATTATTCCGGAACGCTACTTTTTGCTACGTTGGTAGAGAATAACGAGGTAAAAAACACGACACTTGTTGGAGAAATTTCGGGAGGTGCCGATGCTCCTTATTGGGGTTCTACTATGTTAACTAGTACTATCGATACTTCAGGGATTCATATTCAAATCGAAGAAATGAATGGGGGAGATTACGACGAAGAAACCGAAGAAGAGATCATAGATTACTCGGAAGAGTCTTATCGAATTGTTTTTGGTGATCTTGGACTAGAGGTGGAAGAGGAAGTGCAATAAATTGCAAGTGCCTTAAGTTGTAAGTACTTGAAATGCCTAAAATTTGGAATACTTGAAGTGTCTTCCTCTGATATTCGTTATACTTCTTCCGAGGGTGGTTTGAGTTATTAGGTAATTCGGTACTCGCACTCTGTACTCAATACGTCTTTCACTTTCTCTAGACTCCGTCCCGATAGCTATGAGTACACTGGAAAAGACGTATTTCAAATATTGTTACATTACATAGCACATAAGACATTGCCTACCTAATACTTAATACATTGTACATAAGACATAAAAAGTCTTTCATCTTATGTCTTAAAGATTAAATATCGTAATCGTCGATGTTCTCGAAACCTCCACCAAAGTCATCTTCGTCACCATATTCGTTCATGATGTCGTCAATTTCGCTTTGCATAGGGTCTTTGGTTGGTGCAGAGTCGGTTAGTCCTTCCAGTAGATCTGGAATTTCTTTGTCGTCTTCATTAGGAGAGACTCCAATTTCTCTTAACAACCTTGGGTATTCAGCACCATTTTCGACTTCTTTTTCATCTACCAATTCAACGTAGAAAATCCACATTTTAAGAAAATCGTATAGGTATAGGATTTTCTCATCCGGTTCAATGATCATTGAGTTCAGAACAGTGGAAGACATGGTTCTAGGTCCCATTTCTTCACCAAATCCCATATCCATTAATCCAATCTCTTCTCCCTTCGACCACTCATCATCGCTCATGTAAAAAGAAGCCATTTGATCTCCTCTAAACTCAAAAGCAGCAATAATGGCTAAATGAAGTTCCTCAAAGGTTTGGTCTTCTCTTAGCTCAATGTCTCTGAATATGTTATCTTCTATGTCTGGTACTACCCTGAAAATATAAGTCTTCATACATTATTCGTTAACCTCTGCGGTCAATCCTAGTTTTTTTCCTACTTCCAACATATAGGCGAAAGCAGCATCATAATTGTTCTCAATTTCGCCTTCGAGTATTGCTTCTTTAATGGCCTCTTTGATGTCTCCAATGGTTTTGCAAGGCGGCAAGTTAAAGGTTTTTACAATAACATCTCCGGTAATCGGGGGATTCCAGTTCCTAATTCGGTCTCTTTCCTCTACGTCTTTAATTTTTTCTTCAACAACTTCGAATCGCTTTAGGTACCGTTGAACCTTTGCCTCATTTTTAGAAGTGATGTCAGCCTTACACAATGTCATTAGGGCTTCCAGGTCATCTCCGGCATCGAATAACAGCCTTCTTAAAGCCGAGTCCGAAATGGAATCTTTGGTTAAAGCAATAGGGCGCAAATGCAGTTGAACCATTTTCTGAACAAATTTCATTTTGTGATCCAATGGAAGCTTCATACGCTTAAAGATTCTGGGAACCATTTTAGCTCCCTTGTCTTCGTGTCCATGAAAGGTCCATCCAATGGTATCGTGAAATCTTTTTGTTGCAGGTTTGGCAATGTCGTGCATTATAGCAGCCCACCTTAACCATAAGTCGTTTGTATGGGGTAATATATTTTCCAGCACCTCCAGAGTGTGGTAAAAATTATCTTTATGTGCTTTCCCTTTTCTTTTTTCAATTCCTTTAAGAGCAGCCATTTCCGGGAAGATGATTTCCAGTATTCCGGCTCCCATTAACGATTTGAATCCAATAGAAGGATGGTTGGACATGATGATTTTGTTCAATTCATCAGTAATTCTTTCCTGAGAAACAATTCCAATTCTACTTCTATTGTTCTTTAAAGATTGATAGGACTCTTTGTCAATGTTGAAATTCAGCTGAGAAGCAAACCTTACTGCTCTCATCATTCTCAATGGATCATCGGAGAAGGTAATGTCTGGGCATAATGGAGTTTTAATGATTCCATTTTCCATGTCTTCTATTCCTCCAAAAGGGTCTATTAACTCTCCGTAGTTCTCTTCATTCAAACTAATGGCAAGTGCGTTGATGGTAAAATCTCTTCTCTTCTGGTCGTCTTCTAAGGTGCCGTCTTCTACAATTGGTTTTCTGGAATCTCTATTGTAGGATTCCTTTCGTGCTCCAACAAATTCCAGATCGTAATCGCCATGTTTGATCATGGCAGTACCAAAGTTCTTAAAGAAAGATACCTTTTCTGCGCCAAGTTTTTCGGCTACCTTTTCGGCTAGTTCAATACCCGATCCGGCAATAACAAAATCAATGTCTTTACTAGGACGTTGAAGAAAAATATCACGAACATATCCTCCGATAACAAATACCGGCTTGCCCAATTCTTTACCGCACTCAGAAATGATTCTGAATACTGGATCCGAAATGGCATTCTTAAGCTTTTCTTTATTTTCTAATGACAGTGATTTCACCGTTTACCTCTAACTTTATGATAGATGAAGATTGATTTCCCGTTTTTGAAGCCGGCAAATTTACAACATGGTCCACACGTTTCAAAATTTCAGGGCTGATGTCTTCAAAACTACCTGGAGATGGCTCTCCGGCAAGATTGGCAGAAGTAGAAACTAACGGGCTTTTTAAACGCTGAATCAATTTTTTACAAAACTCATCCTTTACAATTCTAATGGCTATGGAACCGTCCTTCGCAGTAAGGTTATCCGGTAAGTACATAGCATTTGGGTAAACAATGGTGAGCGGTTTCTCCGCTGCATCAATAATTTCCCAGGCTACTTCAGGAACTTCTTTAATGTACCTTTCCAAATGATGGTCTTCGGCAATCAAAATGATCATTGATTTTGAAGGGTCACGTTCCTTAATTTGATAAATTTTGTCAATGGCTTCTGCATTTTTTGCATCACAACCAATCCCCCAAATCGTATCCGTAGGATAGAGAAGGGTCTTCCCACTTTTTAATGCTTCCAGAGCTTTGTCCAATTCTTCCTTCATCATGGCGCAAAGGTAACTAAATACCAAGCACAATGAACTGAAAAAAATGTCGCTTTTTCATCATTTTTTAACCGTTCAACAACCGCAGAAACACTTCTGTAAATTAATTAATTCTAAAATCTCAAGCGTCTGAATAATTTCTATCTTTAAGAACACAAATTAAAATTTAATAGATAATGGGATTTTTTAAGAGAATTTCTGACATTTTCAGATCGAATGTCAATGATGCCCTGGATAAAGCAGAAAATCCAGAGAAGATGATTAAGTTGATGGTGGTGGACATGAAAGAATCCATCACAAAATCTACTGCTGCTTTGGCTCAGGCAATGGCCCACACCAAGCAAATGGAGCGTAAGATGAACTTTCACAAGCAAAAATCTGACGATTGGCAATCAAAGGCAATGGCGGCTCTGAAATCAGGGAATGAAGAATTAGCTAAAAAAGCTTTAGCTAAAAAGGCAGTTGAGGATCAGAATTTCCAACAGTACGAGGGAATGTACAACCAGTCTAAAGCAACAACGGATAAGTTGAAGCAACAACTGGATAAGCTAAAACAAAAATACGACGAGGCAAAAGCAAAAGAATCGATGCTTATTGCACGTAGTAAAAATGCTCAGGCACAATCTGAAATGGCTAAAAACATTGGAGGGTTTAACGAAAATTCGTTTGCTAACTTCGACAAGTTTGAGGAAAAAATTCTTTCCAAAGAGGCAGAAGCAGAAGCTTTCACTGAAATGGCCGGAGAAGAAACTTCGCTGGACGATGAGTTTGCAGAGTTAGAGAAGAACTCGGCGGTAGACTCTGAATTAGAGAAACTGAAAGCAATGATGAACAACGAAAATAACGGAGAGTAATTCCGTAGTTAAAAACATTAAAAATATAGACATGCCTAAATTTGATATATTAAAAAATGGAGAGAACGATGCGGTAATGGCATCTACTAAAGAGAAAGTAGCCACTTACATGAATCAAATGTTTGATGCAGATGAGATCATTGAGTTAGATGGGACCTATGCATTTTCTTTTGGGTCAATCAGCGTAAACATTGTTGTAAAGCAGTGGCACAGCGAAGATGTAATGGTAGAGGTATTTGCCTACCTGTCGGATGATATGGATCTTTCTGGAGATAAAATGGAAGAACTACTTCGCCTTAATGCTACTATTCCATTTGGTAGCTTCGGGTTGAGTTTGGAGAACTCTTTAAAATTCTCTTATTCATTAGCAGGAAAAAACCTGGATTACAATGAATTTTCTGCTGCGGTGCAAAACGTTGCTGCTGTTGCGGATCAGTACGATGAAAAATACGCTTCTGCAGAAGCATAAATATTAATCAAATAGGAGGGTAGCCTATAGGCTATCCTCTTTTTTTATCCCGAAAAAATCATGTTGGTAATTGGAATCGTTTTAATAGTAGTAGGAGCTTTGTTGGTTTGGAATAAAACTCGATTGGAGAAGAAAATATTGAGCATCAAGTATTTTGATCGCATTGACCTTAAAACTGCTTTGGAGAATTATAAGCACATTGCCTCCGAACTAGGAAAGGGGAGTTTTTCTCAGATGGTAAAACTTAGTGCAAAAGCACACTCCGATACGCCTCTAAAAGGAGAATTTAGTGGAGAAGATTGTGTTTATTATACCTCTCAGGTAATTCACAAATACAAAAAACTGGAAGAGAAGAAAGACAAAGACGGTAAAATTGTAAAGAATTGGGTTACCAGAACCGAGGTGGTGGGAGATACCACCAGAGGAGATGATTTTCAATTAAACGATGGAACGGGAATGGTCGACATCAATATCCAGGGAGCAGATATTACCCCCAATGAAGTAGTGGACGATTTTAAACCTGCTAACAGTTCAGGAGGTGGGTTGTCCTTTTCTTTTGGGAGCCTTACATTTAGGAATGAAAGTACCCTTAAAACAATCGGATACAGTGAAGTGGAGCATAACATTGGTATTGGGACTTCACTATTTGTGATTGGAGAAATCAATGATCGAAACGGAAGTTTAATGATTTCCAGGCCAGCCGATAAGGAAAACCCTTTTATTGTTTCTGTTAAGTCCGAAGCGTCTATATTAAAAGGTTTAGAGGGGAACGTGAAAATGTCTCTTTATGGAGGGATTGCCGCTGCTGCTGTAGGAGTAGTGTTAATCATTGTTAGCTTCTTTCAATAATTAATCAATGAATCTTGATGAACTCAGTGATAAGCAGAAAAAGGAGGTGCTAATCTCCATGCTCAGTGGTTGGAGAACCATTAAACTGCGAAACGAATTTCAAGATTGTTTGCAGGTAATTTATTCCAAGAAAAATGGACTTCTATTGGATCACTTCAGTCCAAGGGAAAACAATACCTATTCTCAAAAATCAATTTCCCTGGAAGAAGCCTGGAGTTACGGATTGGAATACGACCTGGAACGATTAAAAGAGCACGTTCAAAAACTGTTCGAATGAAAAGTAAAATCATTATTCCAGTTATATGTTTACTGTTTTTAGTGGCATGTTCCGATGTTAAAGAAGAGCAGCAACAAGAGTCAGTATCGCAAGAGGAGTACGAAGAACTACCAATAGTGTCGGACTCCTCATTGGAAAACCCCGAAGTTGAGTTGGAAGAGGAGGAAGAGTACCTCAATCGGTTTGATCATATTGATATAGTAAAAGAAATTCTTTCTGAGTGGAATCGAGGTATTAATCAGCATACAGTGGATATGTTGGAGCCATTTTATGCTCCAAAAGTGCAGTATTATAAAAGCTTTTCATCTGCTAAAAACTGTGTTAATGCTAAAGAAGTATGGTTGGCTAAGCACGAAGGTTACCATCAATGCATTGAGAATTTAAGTCTGTACTATCCATACATTACTTATGAAGATTCACTAATAGCAGTGGAGTTTGATAAATTATGTATTGAAAATGGAAATACTACCACTGTTTCCGCCTATATGGAATTGGAAAGGCAAGGAAAGCAGTGGAAGATCATCAAGGAGTCTGATGTAATCTCAGAAATTAGCCTGGCCCTATCACAGCCTAATGTTGTTCTTCTAGATGGTGAACATGAGTTTAACCGAGAATATTGGATAGACACCCGAGAGGATGAAGTGCTCGCTCATGATATGGTGTCCTATAGAAACTACATCACCATAAAAAAAGATGGAAATGAGTATAAAGGTGAAATAGCAAGGTACAGTGGGTCTCTCAGGCACTGGATTCACTGGAATATTTTAAAAGGAGAAATGGACGATGGAGTACTCCATTTAATGACTTATATGGTACCTGAAGATTATGAAGACTGGGAACCTGATACCACCGATTTAGATACCTTAAGTTATAAAATAATCGACCAAAATACATTGATTGATCTAAAAGATTATTTTGGAACAGAAGGTATGATTTACAACTAAAGGTGTCTTAAAATTCCCTTCTCAAACAGAGCCAACCCTGAGGTTTTAATGCCTGCTATACTCAAGGCATTATTCGTCCAAACATTACAGGTTTTAAACAAGTGGTAGCTTCCTTTTGCTTCATAGAAATTATCCACGCTAGTGTATCCAACATTGGGAATTAACTGAACATTTCCATTTTGATCCAGTTCAAAGGAATCCTTGATATAATGAATCAGCGCTTCGTATTTGGATTTAGAAATAGAACATTTTTTAACCTGTTCACTTTCTGCTGGAGTATAGCATTTGTAGGTAATATGCATTGCCGTAGGACTACTGAGTAGCATGGCATTAATGGCTGTAGAAGCTTTTAAATCGCTCCATTCAGGAGTGTCCAGATAAAAGCCTTTATCCCCCCATCCAATCGATATAAATTCCGGTTCCGATGATAGTCCTGTGTAAGGAGCTTCAGAAATAAATTCTGTCCAGTCCACCTGATCGTTTTTTACGGGAAGGCAAATGTCCGTATGAACTCCATTAGAGATAACATAGATGTCAATTTCTCCATTTTGGGGATCATAGTCGGAATTAATGGGAATGATGATTCCCGCCAGTGAAATAAGCAAATAGAGGCAAACCAGAAGTACAAACCCCTCCAACGTGAGAAGAAGAGATAAAGCTATTTTTCTGATTGCCCTCATGCATTCAAATCTATGAAATATAACTACTCATTATTTAGAAAAGTATGCTTGCATACCATAATAGATTTGTATTTTTGAACTATATCTGTTGATTATGTCCAATTTTGAGTCGCTATATCTTAAGCAAAAAGAATATTTTAAAGTGGTGCGAAAGCAAGGTTTAGCTGAACGGAAAAGTAAGCTGAAACGTGTTAAAGTTTGGATAAGAGAACATCATAAAGAAATCAGAGATGCATTGTATGCAGATTATAAAAAGCCCGCTGCAGAGGTAGATTTGTTCGAAATAAAACCATTGATTTCTGAAATCGAATTGGCGGTAAAAGAATTGGACAAATGGGCTGTTCCAAAAAAAGTATCTACTCCATTAGCATATACTGGAACCAAATCGAGGGTGATTAAAGAACCGAAAGGAGTAGTGTTGATTATTGCTCCGTGGAATTTTCCATTTATGCTCACCATTGGCCCTCTAATTTCTGCCATTGCTGCCGGAAATTGTTGTGTGGTTAAGCCTTCTGAAATGACTCCTCATACAGAGCAATTGCTGGTAAAAATGCTGAACGAACTTTTTGAAGAAGAGGAAGTCGCAGTAGTTACCGGAGGAGTAGAGGAAACAACTGCATTGTTGAACTTGCCTTTCAACCATATATTCTTCACCGGAAGTCCGCAAGTGGGGAAGATAGTGATGAAAGCTGCAGCAGAGCATTTATCTTCAGTTACTCTGGAGCTAGGTGGAAGAAACCCGGTTGTGGTGGATGAGTCGGTTCACCTGAAGGATTTAGCGGAAAAGTTAATTTGGGGGAAGTTCATGAATGCCGGTCAATCTTGTGTTTCGCCTAATTATATTTTAGTGCCAAAGCAGAAATTGAATGAGGTAGAAGAGCACTTAATAAAAGCGTACAAGAAGTTTTACGGAGATTCAAAAATTCAGTCCAATAAGGACTTCGGAAGAATTGTCAATGAAAAGCATTATACAAGAGTAAAAAGCCTGTTAGACGAAGCTTTGGGATCCGGTGCAGAAATAGTAATGGGGGGCGAATGTGATGAGAGTGATTGCTTTATTTCTCCCACCATTTTGAAGAGCATTTCTTACTCTAATGAGGTGTTTAAGGAGGAGATTTTCGGCCCGCTTTTATGTCTGTATACTTACGAGAATTTGGATGATGTAATAGAGTTAATCAATCAGCAGGAAAACCCTTTAGCACTGTATGTTTTCAGTAAGAGCAATTCGTTTATCAATAAGGTAATTGAATCTACTTCGGCAGGAACAACAGCAATTAATGAAACTACTGTTCAGTTTGATCATGATCATTTGCCTTTTGGAGGGGCAGGTTACTCGGGAATAGGAAAAGCACACGGTAAATATGGTTTTCTGGAATTTACCAATCAAAGGTCAGTGGTTAAACAATTGTCGGGAACTTCAACAGTTAAGTTGATTTATCCGCCGTATACCAAGCTGAAGATGAAAATGATAAAAATGATTACCTGGAAGTTGTAGCAATGAAGACAAAGCCGAGATTAGTAGAAAAGGGGAAAATTGAATTTGGAACCTTTTATTGTCCCATAGAAAATGTAAACCTGATCGATGCTAAAATAGCACCGGGACTAGGTTTGCCTAAATGGTTGAAGAGTTTAAGATTGAAAGAGTTTCAAGCTTTTCAGGGGGGCGATGGCAGATACTTTTTTAATGTGGCATTGTTCAATGCTAAGGTAAGTGCCTTTGCGCAAATTCGAGTGTTTGATATAGTTAAAGAGAAACACTACATCTACGAGAAGAAATTGTTACCTGCTCAACTAAAAGTTCCAAACAATGTACTGAATAGTAATAATTTCTTTAAGGGAGGTGGAATAGATATTCGAATGGAAAACAGATTATCCGAAGACTATATCAAAGTGGTGTTTGAAGGAAGTGCCAAAGGAGATATGCCCGCTCTGAAAGCAGAGGTGGTTGGGCATTTCGATGGAACTGATCATTTAGTCGCCAGTATTCCGTTTGCCGAAAACAGAGGGATGTATGCCCACAAAGGTATTGTTCCTATGACCGGTAAGTTGGAAATTGATGGGGAGGTGTATGAGTTTAAAAAGGAGAGTAGTTTCTTTTTTGCAGACGATCACAAAGGTTACTATCCGTATGTACTCAAATGGGATTGGATAGCAGCGGCATTTGTTTCGGATAAGGGGTTAATTGGTTTTAGTCTTACAGATAACCAATCCATCGATAGTAATAAGTATAACGAAAATGCCATTTGGATCAATGGAAAACTAACTAAACTACCAGCCATTAAGTTTACCAGAGAAAACAATCAATGGTGGATAAAGGATAGCCAGGGGATGATCAATTTATGTTTCATACCGAAGTATCCAAAGCGAGTTAAGCTTAATTTGGGACTATTGGGTAGTACCGATTACGAAGGTCCTTTTGGTTATGTTAGCGGAATGATTCAATTACCTGATGAAACCATTGAGGTAGATGAAGTTTTTGCATTTGCGGAAAAACAATACATCCGCTGCTGATTTTAACTTATCCTTTGAATTGAGAAGGTGTTATTCCTGTTTGAGTTTTAAAAAACTTACTAAAGTGAGCTGGGTCATCAAAATTTAGCTCGTATGCCACTTCTTTAATGGAAATGCCTGAGTTTAAAAGTCTTTTTGCTTCAAGAACAATTTGTTTGTAGATCAGCATACTGGCGGATAATCCTGTTCTTTTCGTAGTAATTTTACTCAATTGTTTTTCGGAAATGTTTAAGATTTCTGCGTAATCTTTTACCTTTTTCATCTTTTGAAGATTAGACCTTAGTAATCTTCTAAATTGAATATAATGCTCATTATTATGCTCGGATAAGGCATTGTTGGTATTCTGTGTTCGCATGCAATGAATACATAATTGCGTTAAATGAGACTGTAAAAAATCAAATTTCCAATCTTCGTTAGACTCAAAGTCTTTCCATGCATTCTCACACGTTTTAAGAACGATACTTTTTGTGTTTGAATCAAATTTATAACTAGGAGATTGCTCTTGAACGCTCAAGCAAATATGATCGTATAAAAAGTTAACAATAGTACTGTTAGATGGGAAAATATCTGTGCTAAAAAGTAATACAAACCCACTGGAGTTTAGCTCTCGTTTTACTTGATGAATTTGCCCTGGAGCAACAATGTGTATACTTCCTGAATAAATAGGAAACTCTTGAAAATCGATCATATGACTCCCTCCTCCGTCTACAAAAACAAAAAGTTCGAAATATTCATGTCGATGAGGTTCTCCAAAATCGTATTCCGTAGAGCATGTTAATTTCACTACACGGATTCCTTCATTTGGATTGTTGCCTAATTTATAAACAGGTATCATTTGCCCTGTAAACTTAAATCTTCTTTAAGGGCAAGTCAACCTAATTTAAATCGATAAATTGGAAAGCAATATTGAATATGGGGGAGTCATGGGGTAGTCGATTTATGCTTCATACCGAAGTATCTTTGGTGTGGTTAAGTTCCATTATTCTAGCCTTAAGAATCCTTTTTCGTCAATTCTACCAAGAATTTCAGCATCAATCCACTCTTCGCATTTGGTGGTGGTTTCCTTTAAAAAGTTTTGAGTAATCATGGCTCCTTTTATAAAAACCTTTCCTAACTCATTTACTCCAAGTGTACTGTTGTTGTTTTGATCTACAATTTTAACTGCAAGCCCGGGAATCGGTCTTCCTACGGTCTCATTGTCTTGTCCCTCTTGTTTTAGCTTCTTTCCACTAATGTCAATTCCAACAAAGTCGGGAGAGTTTAACGATATGATCGGAGCAATGTCGTTGTTTCCCATTCCTCGGAAGTATTGAGTATTATACTTCTCATTGAGTTGTTGAAGCATGTTTATAGGTAATGCTTCCTCAGAAGAAATAACATACTTAATTCCCTTCCATTCATTGAGTTCGGTATTGTTATACAAATCCACTATTTGATCGGATATTCCAAGAATCGTATTGCTCTTATTTAAAGCTTTTTCTGGGTTGTCAGATAGGGCAGAGCTAGTACTGGAGCAAATTGGTAGCACATAACTGGTAATGTAGTTTAACGGGCTGGATGACGGATTCATGGTGTAGGTCATTCCGTAGTCTTCCAGATTATGAATCAACTCAATACCATAAACCAATGCAAACAAGTTTTCATGGGTCATGGACTGAAGTTTAACCTCTCCGTTTCTTACAGAGCTAAAAATGGCTGCAATACTCTTTTTGTTTTGGTGGCCATTTTTAAATGGAAATACCGAACTTTTTTTAGAAGATCCATGAAGTGGTAGTTCTGAATGATTAAGAACCTTTATTCCATTTAATTCTACATTGTCTCCAATACAAACTTTGGTGTTAGTGGCATTCAGTACTGATAAATGTGTTTCTTTTGAATCTTCCTGATTCAGAAAAACAATGGTTTTTTCAAGGAGGTGCAAAGCAGCAACGGTTACTGCTTTGCTTCCCTGATTTGGTAAAATTAGCCCTATATTATTTTCTTCTTTTAATTCGTTTCTCAATGAGTTAGCCAGCGAAATGGCTTTATTCTTCAACTCATAGGCAAGTAGGATGTTGTTCTCGTCATCCTGGTACAACAGACGATCTCCTTTTAATTCCAAAATACTATTCGCAATGGTATCGTTGTTATCAATTCTTCTGTAAATGGATTCAGCTCCCATTTCCTGAATTCGTTGTCTTACCTCAAAGGCAGAAGAAGTATTACTCATAGGTTCTCCAATGGTAATGAAGATCTTCTGTCTTAAGTTACTCCACTTAAAAGGTAAAAAACGATTGTGGTAAAGTGAGTAAGAAAGTGGAGTTCCAATTACACCTTCCATATGGATGGGGATGATTGGAGCATTGATTCCACGGGCAATATGCTCCATTCCTTTCTTGAAGCCGAGCAGGTGTCCGTTACGAGTAACAGTTCCTTCTGCAAATATGGCTACCAAATGTCCATCATTGATTTCTCTTTGACAGGTCTCATTAAATATTCTTAAGTGGTTGTACCCTCCTCTAGGGTAGATAGGAATCATGTGTAGTTTCTTCAGTAACCATTTTAACCCGGGCTTATCATAAACATCTTTGTTCATTACAAACCTTACCATTCTTTTAGTAGCACAGGCAATTAATATAAAATCCAGGTAGGAAACGTGGTTAGCAATAATTAATCCACCTCCTTTATGAGGGATGTTTTTAAGGCCTTCGATTTTAGTTTTAAAAACAAGCTTTCCAAATAGTAGTACCAATCCTTTAACAATCTGAGCTGGAAATAAAATAAATACTAAAATGCTTATGCTAAGAATGATTAAAAATATCATACAATTAAAATTTGATGGTGCTAAAGTACAAGGGAGTTGGAAAAGCCTCAACCCTCAAATGAAATACTACGTATTTTTAAAAATGAGAAAATATGGCAATAGTGTAAGTTTTATTGGGGTTTTGAAGAGTTTTTGGCGTATTTTAAAATAATTAATATATTCATTCTTTAAATCGTATACATTTTATGTACATAGATAATATTAGAGACATTGTTCGATCTCTTACAGAGGATGAAAAGAAGGAGTTTAGGGCTTTTATAAATCGCCAGAGGGTACGAAAAAATCGTAAAGATTTGGATCTCTTCGAAATCATGTGCGAGGATGAAGTGTACAAAGCCAGAGACATTGTTGAGCGACTTTATGGAAAGATCAACATGAATGCATATCACTCCATTCGTAAGCGTTTGCTGAAACACTTAATGGATTTTGTAGTGATCAAGCGAATGGACATGGACACCACTGCATCTTCTTCGGTAATGGGGCTCTTGTCCATTTCTCAATTTTTATTCGACAATAGCAATAACCGAACCGCCTGGCATTATTTGGTAAAAGCAGAAGAGTTAGCCATTAATAATGAGTTGTATGATCTGTTAGATAACATCTATAATGTGCAAATAGCTAATGCTAGTGATGCTAACGCACCGGAGTTGAACCGAATTATTGAACGTTGGAAAGAGAATAAGCGATTGGCAGATGAGGATGAAAGAGCCAATGTGGCTGCAACCATTATGAAAATGGAGCTATCCAAGGCTAAGTTAAATGCCGATACCCTTGATTTGGAAAAGGAAGTGGCGGCAGTAATGAAAGAATATAATCTGGATGAGGCCACTATCGAACGACCAAAACTGTTGTATAATATCTTATCCATTGTTAGGAGTGCTGTACTAGTGCAAAAGCAGTACTTTAAGTTTGAACCGCTGGTTATTGAGAAATTTGAACAGGTGAAGAGTTCCATAGGCTTTCAGAAAAAAGATCATTTCTACAAGTTGAGTATTCTTTACATGATTTGTCATGTATTGTATCGAAACAGGAAGTTTGATGAGGCACTGGTTTACCTCGAAGAGTTTCTGGAAAACATACAACAATACAACAGAAGCTACTATGTGTTGTTTTACCCTAAGTATGCTTTGCTTTATAGTGCTACCCGAAGTTACATGGGATACAACGAAATGGCCATTAAAATTTTGGAAGAAACCTTCGAGAAGGATGTAGATAAATTTGCCATTAACCACAAACTAGATATGAAGCTGAATTTGGCGGTGTATTATTTTCAACAGGAGGATTATAGATCAGCCAATAAAGTATTGCACTCATTTCAGCACACTGATGGCTGGTGCCAAAAGAAAATGGGGAAGGAGTGGGTAGCACGTAAAAACCTGATCGAAATTATTGTTCAATTCGAAATGGGGAACGTGGAAATTGCGCTGAACAGAATCCGTTCTTTTGAGCGATTGTACGCAGATTTTTTAAAATTACCCATGTATGCTCGAACCAAAACGTTTCTCGGGTTTATTAAAGTATGTATTGACAAACCGTATTGGATTTCTACTGAAGAGTTTACAGAAACTGTTACCGCAACCATCGAAAGGTGGCCGTTTGAACAGGAAGATCTTCAGGCAATGGCATTCTTCTGTTGGTTAAAGGCAAAGATGCTAAAGAAAGGTTATTACCAAGTATTGGTGGAAACTGTTCACGGAAGATTGCAATTGTAATATTGAAATTCACTACATTGCCGTAAAATAATTTAGAAAAACCCCCAATTGGGAAACAAAATATTGAAAAATAAGTAAAACGATTTTATTAACTCTACTGATTAAAATTGTTGAAACACCTAAAAGAGACCATGAAATTAAAGTATGTTTCACTTCTAATCTTGTTTTTGCCATTGTTTGTAACGGCACAGATGAGTAAGGATCAGTTTAAAAAGAAGTTTGAGGAAGCCACAGAGCTAATGAATCAAGAGCAATATTCTAAAGCTTTACCAATTTGGTTAGAATTGGAAAAAGAAGAACCGAATAATGCCAACCTTCAATTTTCTATTGGAAATTGCTACCTAAACTCCAAATTTGACAAAGATAAGTCCATTGAGTTTTTTGAAAGAGCTGAGGACAAACTGGTAGCCTACTACAAAGTAGGAGATTACAAAGAAAAGGCAGCTCCGTTAGAGGCCATTCACCACCTTGGAAAAGCTTACCATGTCAACTACCGTTTTGAGGACGCGTTAGAGAAGTATTTTGAGTACAAAGAGTTGATCTTTAGTACCAATGAAGAGTACTTAAAGAAGATTGACAGAGATATCGAGATTACCAAAAATGCTATGAGAGCTATGGAGGATCCTGTAGATATTACTGTAAGACAAGCGTACGATATGAATACAGAATGGCCAGAGTATCGTCCAGTAGTTAATGCAGATGAAACAGTAATGATCTTTACAGCTCGAAGAGATGATAGCGAGGGTGGTGAAGTAGATCACGAAGGAAAATACTACGAAGATTTATACATTTCCTACAAGGTAAAAGGGATATGGTCCAAACCATTTACTCTTGGTAAATCCATTAATACAGCTAGTCACGAGGCTACCATGTATTTAAGTCCATCCGGAGATCACATGTTCCTTTATAAGTATGAAGAAGAAGGTGATTTGGGAGGTAGTATTTACGAAACTTATTTGGATGGTACTGTTTGGACAGAGCCATCTTTAGTAGAAGGTGGAGTTAATTCATCTGCCTGGGAAACTCATGCAAACCTTAGTGCTGATGGAAAGATAATGGTATTTACATCGGACCGTGAAGGAACTTTGGGAGGAAGAGATATTTGGTTCATGAATAAGTTAGACGACGGAACCTGGGCTCAACCTCAGAATATAGGAGACATGATTAACACCGAATATGAGGAGGAAAGCCCATATTTACACCCGGATGGTAAGTCGCTTTACTTTAGTTCTAGCGGGCACAATACCATGGGAGGGTTTGATGTGTTTAAATCCGAGTTACAGGCGGATGGTACCTGGGGGAAACCTGTAAATATGGGGTACCCGATTAATACTACTGGAGATGATGTATTCTTTATTCCTACCACCAATGGTAAAAGAGCTTATTTCTCATCTTATCGTGAAGGAGGAATGGGAGACCTGGATGTATACATCATGGAGTTAAACGACGAAGGAGAGAAGTCTTTAACCATCTATAAAGGGCTGGCACACGACATCAACGGCAATGTGGTAAAGAACCTGGTTATTTCTGTTTATGATGAGGAAACAGACGACCTGTTTGGGGTATATCGTCCAAATCCAATTACAGGTAAATTTATGTTTATCCTAAGACCGGGGCACACTTACGAAATTGAGTACGAAGTAGATGGTATTGTACAATCCGAATTTATTGAAGTGAAGGACGATGGTGGAGTACAGCAAGTGGGTAGGTTGATCGTTAAGGAAAATGACAAAATTACCATTAACGCTTCAGATGCTGAAGATATAGACATTCAGGAAGTAGCAAGAGTAAAAGAAGCTACTGCACTTGAGGTGATTGAATTAGATGTAAAGCTAAACACTACGGTAGATGTGGTTGATGATAAGGTGAAAACAGAGCAAGAGAAGATGATTAGTGAAAACATCAAAGAGATGTTGAACAGTGGAGGAGCGGTTGTATTGGATAATATTCTGTTCGAATACAATAAACACAGTCTAACCGAAGAGTCTAAGGAGATTATCGATTTCTTAGTGGAGTACATGAAAGAAATGACTGATAAAAAAGTCGAAATTTCAGGGCATACAGATGCCATTGGAAGTGATGAGTACAATCAGTCTTTATCAGAAAAACGTGCTAAATCGGTTAGAAACTATATGAGAGAAGCAGGTATATCCAAATCCAGAATGAAGTATGTTGGATATGGTGAAGCAAAACCTGTTGCTCCAAATACTCACCCTAACGGAGATGATAACCCGGAAGGAAGACAACGAAATCGTAGGGTAGAGTTTAAGGTAATCGAATAAGAATTGTGATTTAGAAAGGGTGATAGAGTATATTTTTTATCATTTTACACAATAAAATTAAATTTCCTTCAGACTAAAAATTCAGTATTTTTTCGGATTGTACAGGAAAAATATGGTCTCTATCTTTGTAAGTGAAGAAGCGACATTGATTTTGGTTTGATTTCCCCCCTTTCTATTCCAAAAGGATGTTAAAGCTGGCCGTGAATTTTGATATGTTATTCACGGCCTTTTTTTTTGCCGTCTTTCAAGTAGAGGAGCCATTAATGAAATACTCCTCTAATTCTTAAGGCAATACACGAAAACCCATTAAATTTGTGCATCATCAATTTACCCGTCATGAAGACTTTTATTTCGTTCATTGTGATTCTGTTTTTGACTCTAAGTTCAATAGGCCAGAAATATACAGTTAGCGGATACATCAAAGATGCTCAAACAGGGGAAGCATTAATAGGGGCTTCTATATTTGTAGAAGAGCTAGGTAAAGGAGCAGCTACCAATGTATATGGTTTTTTCTCTCTTACAATAGAAAGTGGAACTTATCACATCAAATCAAGGTTTGTTGGTTACGAAGACTGGCGACAGGAAATTAACCTTACAGAAGACAAGCGAATAAACATAGAGTTGAAACCTTCGACCAAAGTAATGAAAGAAGTATTGGTGGAGGCTGAAGCTGGTGATGAGAATACCAAAGGAACCCAAATGGGGCAGATTGATTTGAGCATGGACAAGGTAAAGACCTTACCGGCTTTTATGGGAGAGGTAGATGTTCTTAAAACCATTCAACTATTGCCTGGGGTGCAATCGGCAGGAGAAGGAAACACAGGTTTTTACGTTAGAGGTGGAGGACCGGATCAAAACTTGATCTTACTGGATGAAGCACCAGTGTATAATGCTTCTCATTTGTTTGGATTTTTCTCTGTATTCAATGCTGATGCCATTAAGAATGTAAACATGATTAAGGGAGGAATGCCTGCCAACTACGGAGGTAAGCTGGCATCTGTGTTAGACATCACCATGAAGGATGGAAACTACAAGGAATTTCACGGTGAAGGAGGAGTTGGGTTAATTGCATCCAGATTTACTGTAGAAGGACCTATTAAGAAAGATACAGCCTCTTTTATCATATCAGCTAGAAGAACTTATATTGATGTGTTAATGGAGCCCTTTATTAAAGATGATGCTCCTCTTAAGGGGTCGGGTTATTTCTTTTATGATCTTACCGCAAAATTGAACTATCGTATTTCTGATAAGGATAGATTATTTCTGAGTGGATATTTCGGTAGGGATGTATTTACCTTTAAGGACAATAATCTTGGACTTCAGTTTAAAGTTCCATGGGGAAATGCTACTGGATCACTTCGTTGGAACCATTTGTTTAACGAAAAACTCTTTGTAAACACCACAGCCATATTTACCGACTATGATTTTGCTTTTGAAGCTACGCAGAGTCAGTTTAACTTCAGCATGGGGTCGGGTATTAGAGACTATACCTTAAAACAAGATTACACCTGGTACCCCAATACCAGACACAATGTAAAATTTGGATGGAATGTGATTCGCCATCGATTCATTCCGAGTAGTGTATCCGGAAGTTCTGGGGATACCGAATTTGATTTCGATGATATCGTTAGGATTTTTGCCTATGAGCCTTCCGTTTATCTTCTGGATGAAATTGACATCAACGAGAATTTTAAAATCAATGCTGGGCTGAGGTTCTCCGCTTTCCAACAGGTGGGACCATTTACGAGGTACTATAAGAACCCGGTAACTGGAGTAACGGATTCCATTAGAACATGGGGTAAGGATGAACCTATACAGTTGTATACAGGTCTGGAGCCTCGATTCTCAGCCCGTTATTTATTGCCGGATAAATCCTCTATTAAAGCAGGGTTTGCACACAACTATCAGTATGTTCATTTAGCTTCTATTTCTTCGGTGTCGTTACCAACAGATTTGTGGTTTCCAAGTTCGGAACTGGTTAAACCACAAATTGGTACTCAGTATAGTGTAGGGTATTTCAGAAACTTTAAAGAAAACAAATACGAGGCCTCGGTTGAGGTGTATTATAAGGACCTTCAGAACTTGATCGAATACAGAGAAAATGCTCAACCGGATGATAATGTCAATGATAATGTAGATAACCAATTGACTTTTGGAAATGGTTATTCCTACGGTGCGGAATTCTTCCTTAAAAAGACATTGGGCGACTTCAATGGGTGGGTTGGATATACATGGTCCAGAACCATGAGAACATTTGCAGAAATCGATCAGGGAATGGAATTTCCCGCTAAATACGATCGTAGGCATGATTTGTCGGTGGTACTTCAATACGATATTACCGATCGTTTAAATGTGGGGGCAGCATTTGTATATGCTACAGGTAATGCCATTACTTTACCACAGCAAAGGTATTATTCGTTCTTCGAGAACAGGTTAATAACGGTGTGGAGTACAAGAAACGGAATGCGTATGATTCCTTATCATAGAGCGGATGTTTCTTTAACTTACAAAGGGAAAGAGTTTAACGAGGTGAAAGACCCTGAGACCGGTAAGATTTCCAAGCGTCCAAAACGAATGGTTTCTACCTGGAATTTGTCGGTTTACAACTTGTATAATAGAGCAAATCCATATTTCATGTTCTTTGATTATAGTGGAGACGTTTCTACTGGTAATTTGGATATAAGTGCTTATCAAGTGTCACTATTTCCAATATTACCATCAATTACCTGGAATTTTAAATTTTAAAAACATGAACAGAAAAGAACTATACATCGCTTTTATTTTGGGATTGTTTTTAATCTCTTGCCAAAAGGAAGTTGAGGTGGATATTCCTCCAACTGATCCGGAGTTTGTGGTGGAAGGAAAGATAGAGTCCAATACTCCGCCCATGGTCATTTTAACACAAACACAAGGATATTTTGATCCAACAGATGCGAATTCCTTATTTGGTTCGTTTGTACACAATGCCACCATGAACATGAGTGACGGGACAAATGTTTACCCGTTATCAGAACTATGTACCAGCTCATTGCCGGATTCGTTGTTAGATGATGTAAGTCAACTAACTGGAATACCGGTAGAGAGTTTACAGTATTTTGATTATTGTGTTTACACCTCCTTTGATCCTCTGGCAATGGGAGTGGATGGAAAAAAATACTCTTTGGAAATTGATGTGGACGGACATTCGATTACTGCCCAAACGAGTATTCCATACGCTGTAGCTTTAGATTCCTCATGGTTTGAGCCATTGCCAAGTTTGGACTCTTTGGGATTCATGTGGGCAACGCTTCAGGACCCTGATACGGCAGGAAACAGTTATCGATGGTATGCACAACGTATTAACCAGTATTTATACAATTTCCCTGGGCCGGATGGACAGGTACAAGGACAGCAGAAAGATGCTTTCCCAATTGCTCCCTTCGGATCTGTATTTGATGATAAATTCTTCAATGGATTATCTTTTGATTTACAGTACAATAGAGGAGAAGTAGGGAATCTGGAGGGACCGGATGATGAAGGGCCTGAAGAAGGTTATTTTAAATCCGGAGATACTGTTGTACTGAAGTTTACCAGTATTGATCATGCTACTTTTTTGTACTATAGAGCACTAGAGAATCAAGCAGCTACCAATGGAAGCCCTTTTGCGGCACCGGGTAACCTTCCATCAAATGTGGAGGGTGGAATAGGAATCTGGGGAGGACACGGAATTTTCCGTGATACCGTAATTTGTCAGTAGAGATATGAAGTTAATTGCAGATAGTGGGTCCACCAAAACGGACTGGATGTTGATATATAATGATGGGACAGTGGATTACGCTGTAACAGAGGGGTATAATCCGTATTTCAAAACTTCGGAGGAAATTGCACGGTCCATTGTAAAACAAATGAACTTCAAAAGCGGAAATCACTTTAGTTCTATAGGTGAGGTGCATTTTTATGGTGCTGGTTGCTCATCGCCGGAAAAGAATGAAGTAGTTGAAGAGGCTTTGAAAGAAGTATTTAACCAAGCCAATGTAGTGGTACACCACGATTTACTTGCAGCAGCCAGAGCGCTATGTGGTAAAGAAGAGGGGATTGCAGCAATACTTGGAACCGGAAGTAATACTTGTCATTTTGATGGAGAAAACATTGTGAAGAACGTTCCGGCATTGGGGTTTATATTGGGAGATGAAGGAAGTGGAGCATGCATTGGGAAACAGTTGGTGCAAGACTATTTACTACAAGAAATGCCACAATCCGTATCGGATAAGTTTAAAAGTAAATTTGGGCTTACAAGAGAAGACATTTTGCACAAAGTCTACAAAGAACCGTCGCCAAATCGATTTTTGGCAAGTTTTACAAGGTGGCTGGATGCAATTAAGGAAGAGGAACCTTATGCTACTGAACTGATCGAAAATTGTATGGATCAATTCTTTAGGAAACACATTGTAAAATACGATCAATATCAACATTTACCACTGAATGTGGTAGGGTCTATCGGGTATCATTTTAAAGAGGAACTCACCAATGTAGCCCGTAAATATGGTGTAGGTGTAGGAAAGGTTATTAAATCTCCAATGGATGGATTACTGGATTACCATAGGTAATTATCC
Source organism: Parvicellaceae bacterium (assembly GCA_965230225.1). Taxonomy (GTDB): domain Bacteria; phylum Bacteroidota; class Bacteroidia; order Flavobacteriales_D; family Parvicellaceae; genus CALSMU01. The sequence continues at coordinate 333,470 of CBDDKM010000010.1, read as the reverse complement.
GCCCATTCCAGGGAACATACCAAAGGCAGTATTTTTCATTTCAGACTCGTGAACATGATCAGCGTCTTCCATAGCTTTGTTAAACGCTACCACTAACATGTCCTGAAGTTCTTCTTTGTTTTCAGGCGATAATAACTCGTCGGCTACAGTAACTTCTTTAACCTTTCGGTTACCATCCAGAATAAAGCGAATTCTACCATCGGAAGATTCTCCCTTAACGTAGATGTTTTCAAGTCTTTTCTTTGATTCTTCAACAGCCCCTTGCATTTCTTGCAATTTGGACATCATATCGTTCATATTCTGGTTTCCAAACATGTCTAATTGATTTGGCTACAAAGATACGAAATTAATCTTCCTTTTCCTGCTGTCTGGCTCTAATAGCGTCATTTCGCTCTTTCTTTTTGGCCATGTCTCTTTGGTTCCAGCGAAATAGTTTGATGCCTACATATATCCCTCCAATAAAGAAGGCAAATACAAAAATGGCTATGAGAATCTCTCCAATGGTCATGTTAAAACTGGTAGAATATACCCGGTTGTATGCTCAGTCCACTCATCTTAGTAGATGGTGTAGAAGAAAAATTACCCAGGTAGTTTTTATATACTACATTCAGCCCAACACTACCTCTGTACGTTAGGTTGTAGTTAATACCAGCTCCTACCTGTACTCCCAATTGGAGTTTGGTAAAATCTGTTGTAGACTGTATATAGTTGTATTCGTTTCCGTACATATCTGTTCTAAAGGCAGAATTATTCGTTAATAATCCTGTTTGTATACCTCCAATAGCAAAGATATCCAATCGATCGTTTTGAAGGTAGTATTGTACGGATAAAGGTAGTTCTAAGTATCTAATTACAAAATGATTGCTGGTAGAAATTTCTACATCACAAGTGGTGCAAACATCTGTTCTAACAAAGCTTTTATTGGCACCATTTAGTCCAACTCCCAATTCTACTTTATCGTCGAATTTGTATAAAAATTGAGCCCCGTAAGTGTAGTTCATTACAGACTCATATCCATAACTAGTACCTGATACAGGGGTGGTATTTTGAACTTGATTCATTTCCGGGGCAATTACGGCACCAACTTTTAAGTGGTCCCAAAAATCAGATTGACTAAACGTGGTGGTGGTTAATAATAAAAATAAGTAGGTCAGTTTTTGTTTCATAGGTCATTTTGGATTGGTTTGGGAAGTTATAATCTTTTTTGACCTACAGGCGGTTAACCTCAAGTAGGATATTCACACCAGTATGTGGAATTGGGGATGTATAATGTATCATGTACGATGTCTTATGTCTGTTGTACTAAGTACTAGGAATTATATTTGCTTGTAATCTAAAAACCTTAGATGCACCTCCTTTTCAGTGTCTGGGTAGCTATTAGGAGAGAAACCTATTTCAAGTACTTTTTATTTTAAGTATTTCAAACTCTAGGCACTTCAAGTACTTTTAACTTTAGGCATTTCAAGTATTTCTAACTTCAAGTACTCCTTTCTCATCATACCATGAATTAGGTTATAACTCATTAACCCAAACTCACCCTATAGTTCCCTTACCACCCTCACTCCAGACGAAGCGCAGCGCAGATCAGGAGTCCAGAGAAGACAAAAGGAATATTGAGTACAGAGTGTGAGTACTTAAAGCATTTCAAGCATTTCAAATTTTAGGCACTTTTAACTTTAGGCATTTCAAGTATTTCTAACTTTAAGTACTCCAAAATCACAACAAATCCATCACCTGCTCCAACTTAATACCTCTTGATCCTTTAAGTAGAACCAATGTATTTTGGATAGGATTATTCTTGATGTGTTCCAATAGTTCAGTAGTAGAATTAAAGTGATTACCAGCATTGGTTACCTTGGCAAATTCTGCTCCTACTACATACGAATCCAAGTTATTCTCCTCCAGAAAGTTGAGCACGTTTTGATGCTCTTCTTCCGAAATATTTCCCAGTTCAAGCATGTCACCCAAAATGGCAATTCGTTTTCCATTTTCAATTTCAACAAAGCTTTCAAGAGCCACTTTCATGCTGCTTGGGTTAGCATTGTAGCAATCTACAATTACTGTGTTGGTTTCAGTTTTGGTAACCTGAGAACGATTGTTAGATGGAGTATAGTTTTCCAGTGCTTTATTGATGTCGTGCACATCCACTTCCAGGTAAACTCCCACTGCAATAGCAGCAAGGAAATTGTAGAAATTGTATTTCCCTACTAATTGGGTTTCTATAACAGGCGATTGGTACCTTTCGTTGGTATAGGCAAAATGAACAAATGGAGTAAGGTGAGTCAGTTTTCCTTTTACGTATCCATCGTCTACACCATAAGTAACGTGTAGTAATGATTGCGGGCAAACGCTATTTAGTACAGGGTCATCGTGGTTAATGAAAATTTTTCCATCTACTTTTTCGATCCAATCGTACAATTCACTTTTCGTTTTTAGCACACCTTCGAAGGAGCCAAAACCTTCAATATGAGCAGTTCCAATGTTGGTAATTAAACCGTGATTCGGTTCTGCAATTTCCACCAGTTCTTTAATGTCTCCGGGCTTATTGGCTCCCATTTCAATAATGGCTATTTCATGCTTTTCATTAAGCTGCAATAACGTAAGTGGAACTCCAATGTGGTTGTTCAAGTTTCCTTGAGTAACCAATACATTATAGGTGGTTTCCAGTACTGCTCCAATTAACTCTTTAGAGGTGGTTTTACCGTTACTTCCGGTAATTCCGATAACTGGTATGTCAAATTGTTTTCTGTGGTAATTTGCCAATTCCTGAAGACATTTGAGTACATCTTGTACAAGGATACATCGATCATTCACAGCGTATTCTTCCTCATCGATAACGGCAAATTTGCATCCATCTTCCAAAGCTTTGGCAGCGAACTTATTTCCGTTAAAATTATCACCTTTCAGGGCAAAAAACATTTTGTCTTTTTCTACTTTTCTGGTGTCAGTACAAACTCCTGTAGTTGAGTTGAATAAAACGTGAATTTCTTCGATTGTCGTCATATTAATTGGTAGCGTTGTGCAATAAAACCTATCACACAAAGTTAGTAGCAAACGAGATGTGTATTAAATTTAATTCGTAAATTATATCATCAACCAATTGTTTATGAACGGGCTCAAAATATTGATGGTAATCTTGTTTTTAGGAGGTTGTTTGAGTGGCTGGAGTCAGGACTCTTCTGAGGCAGATTACGTATTGGCCCTAAGGCATAAAAAAGATAGGATTTACTTTGATCAGTACGAAACCATTCAGTTTATTATTGAGGATACATTGGCTGTTGGGGTTATCATGGACATTGATCAGTCAATGATTCGTGTAGACTCTAACTATTTCGAACTGTCAGAAATACAGAAGGTGATTGATCCAAGAGGACGTTCTTTCGTAAAACAAATGGCAGTAATGTTTCCTATCGCCGGATTTGGTTATGCTACCATAACAACCATCAATGCTTTAATCAATAAAGAAAGACCTGTATTTCTAAAAGAACACCTTTACCCGGCAGGGGCTTTAGTGGCAGCAGGAATGATGGCCTGGCCATTTTTTAATAAAAAGTATCGGATTGGGAAGTGGGAATTCATTACTATCCCTAAATAGTTAATCAACCGTAAGTTGGTAACCACTGGAGTGTAAGTTCTCGATAGAAACTTTATTATCTTCTTTAAGGTACTTCCTCAATTTGGTAATGTACACATCCATGCTTCTGGTGGTAAAATAGCTTTCCTCTTTCCAGATTTTTTTCAAAGCAATTTCTCTTGGCATGATAGCATTAAGGTGCTGACATAGCAATTCAAGTAAGGCGGATTCCTTTGGGGATAGTTTTTTCGTTTCTGATGGTCCGTTGAGAAGCCTTTTTTTTACATCAAAATTGAACTGACCAATTTGATATTCACTTTCCTGTGGAAGATTTTCTGTTGGTAAAGAACTTCGACTGAAAATAACCTCCAATTTTAATAGCAATACCTCTACATCAAAGGGTTTGTTTAGGTAATCTACAGCACCAACTTTGTACCCTTTAATCTGGTCTTCTTTCAGGTTTTTAGCTGTAAGAAAAATGAAAGGAATGTCTTTGTTGTGTTCTCTTACTTTTTCAGCTAAAGTAAATCCATCCATGTGGGGCATCATCACATCAAAAATGCATAAGTCGTAATGCCCCTGTTTAAAAGCGGAATACCCAAGGGCCCCATTTCGTTGCCAATCCACAATGTAGTTAGATAACTGCAAATAGTTTTGAAGCAGTGAACCAAAGTTCTCTTCATCCTCCACTAATAATATTCTTTTCTTATCGGTCTTCATGCTTTTGGGATAGTCATTTTTACTGTAGTTCCTTTATTCGGACTTCCATCAATTTCCACGGTTCCTCCATGTGCATTAACAATGCTTTTTACGTAACTAAGCCCTAATCCAAATCCTTTAACCGTGTGTATGTTTCCACCTTCCTCTCTATAAAATTTATCAAAGGCCTGGCGGGCCGTTTTCTTGTTGATTCCAATACCATTATCAATGATGGTAATTTCAAAACCAGAAGCTTTTTCAGATAATCGAACATGTATACTTAAGTCGTTTCTACGATACTTAATGCTATTGTCTAGAATGTTATTAAGGGTATTGGCCAAATGAAAAGCATCTCCATTAACTACAGCCGAACTTAATTTAGAATCAAAATGAATGGTTCCATTGGCACTGGTAAGTCTCAGGTTAGCCTGTTCTATGGCTTTATGAATAAGTGGAATGAAATCGATGTTTTCTTTCTGAAGCTGTAATTCGCCTTTATCTAATCGAGCTATTTCCAGTACTTTTTCTATGTGGTTGTTCATTCTTCTCTCCTCATTTTTAATGATGGTAATAAAATGATCCACTTCCTGTTCGTTTCCAATTACTCTAGGATGCTTAATAGAGTCGGCAGCTAAAGAAATAGAAGCCAAAGGGGTTTTTAATTCATGAGTCATGTTGTTGATGAAATCATTCTTAACCTGACTGATTTTCTTTTGCTTAAAAATGTAATAAACCGAATAACCAAAACACAGAAGAATCAACAGTGTAAATAGGGTAGAGGTAAAGATCATCGACTTTACTTCGGACCAAACAAAGTTACTTTGATCGTTCAATTGAACAGCCAATTCATATTCGTTGTGATCTGATAAGTCTTCCGGGAAAAGCTTCTTTTTTACGATGATTTTATCTCCGTCTTCATCAAAATTATCAGAAGAATAATCTTCCTCAATTGCCTCTTTGTCTTTGTTGTAAACTGCAAAGTCGTAATTGGAATTTAAGCCATGTTTTTCAAATGCCTCTTTGATTCTTTCGTTCAATTCATCTTTACTAATTCGTTGCCTTAGGTGTTCGTCAGAAAGAATATTCTCAAAAGTAAAGTGCTTTACTCTGGACTCAATGATGTCCATTTTAGCTTCTACTTCCTCAGTGTTCTCGATGGTTTCCTTAACCGTGATTTTTATCTCTCCCAGTTTCTCTTCTAACTCTTCTCCCAATTGAGCTAGTTCTTCTAATTCTAAAATTTGAATGAGCTCATCTTCTTCGTTGGGAATGCTATGGATAATTTCCTTTACGTTATCAAAACCTTCATCGGTGGTCATGCTAATTCGGATCACGTTTTTATCATCATCATTTTCATGATGAATTACCGTTTCCGTATTCCCTCCTACAATAATTCGATGGTGTGCAGAGTCATCTATAAATTCGATGTCTCCCATTAAGGAATCTAATCCTCCTAGCTGATTGACAAAGAACATGGCTTCATGTTCTACAATGTCTTCATTAACATCATTAAGGGCATCGTTGGCTCTGCTCGTGTATTCGGCCTCTTTATCCTTAATAGCGTTATCAATCCATTGCAACTGAATCAGAATGATTCCGATTAGTGCAACGACCATAAGGCCAATAAGAATATAGATAACTTTATTTTTCATTTATAAGACCCAATTTTCTATTGGTTTCAATTCAAAAGTAGGGATGGTAAGTGGCATAAAAAATTCTTTAACTTTTTTTTAACCTCCTTTAATTTTTCTTTAACCGAAGTCAGGATAGTAAGCTCATAATTTAGCACTGTGGAGTTGTCCAAAAATCAAAACTAATAACAAAAGATATGAAAAATGCAGCGAAATTTCCCATGGCAATAGCTAGCCTGATTGTTTTCACCGTAGCTCTTTTTTCCTTCAAAGGAAAAGAGGAGAATATCGGAGAAAAAGAAAAATTAAAGAAGTACGAAATCATTCATCATCACGAAGGTGAGGTAATGCACTTCGATACACTTATTCCGATGAACTCTGATTTTAGCGTAGATGATTTTCTTGCTCTAAAGAACATTTCTAACGAAAATGTAGAAGTAATAAAGGTACCTGCCGGTTCAGGAACTTGCGACTTTACCAGCAATAAAACGATGGTAATGAAAATTGATTCTGACGATATGGAGGGAGAGCTGATAGAAATAATGGAGTATTTAGATATTGAGTCGTTGGGAGAAGACTCTGAGTCAAGAATGGTTAAGATCATTTGTGAAGAAGATGAGGATGGAAACCTGGTGAAAAAGAAATTTGTGAATGGAGAAGAAGTTGAGTTTACAGATGAAGACATGGTGTTTATTCACAAAGGGCATCATGGAGAAAAAGAAGGATGTAGCACTAAAAGCACAATAAAAATTACTCATACCGAAGATCTTGATAAATTGGAAGCAGAAGAGTTAGGAGAGTTGACAGAAGATCATTCAGTTAAGATCATTTGTACGGTGGATGATGATGGAAACATGGTAAAAAAGAAGTATGTGAATGGTGAAGAAGTTGAATTTAACGAAGATGAAATGGAAATCATCCATGAACTGAACGATGGAGAATTAGATCATCAAATTAAGGTAATTACCAAAGAGTTGAAGGAAATTGAAGACCTGGATTTGGACGAAATGATGGAAGAGATTGAAATTAAACTTTCTGACATCAATTTAGAGGAGTTAATGGAGGTAGAAGGTGTTACTGAGGATATGATGAAGGAAGTACAGGAGGCATTGGAAAACATCGATATTGACATCGACATAGATGATGAGAAAGTAGTGGTTGTAAACAAGGTTATTTCTGATGGGGAAGAAGAAGAGAAGGAAATGGTGATTGAATTACTGGGAGATGAGATGGTATTTATTTCCGATGAAGAAATGGAGAATGGCAAAGTGGATATTAGAATGCATACTGGAGAAGGAGATTTTACCATGGTATTGGTAACCGAAGGAATTGACCCTACCGAAAAGGCAATGACAAAGGAAACTGTTGAAGCTGAAGGTGTAGAAAATTTGAGTTATTTCCCAAATCCATCAGAAGGATCGTTTACATTATCATTCGATCAATCGGAAAAAGCAAAAACAGAAATCATTATTACCGATGTAAACGGTAAGAAAGTTTACTCGGAAAGATTGGGTAAATTTTCAGGAAACTATTCCAAATTAATCGACCTAAGTGAATTTGGAAGTGGAGTATACCTGATCAATATTAACCAGGGTAAAAAAACTACTTCTAAAAAGATCATCATACAGTAATAGGTTTTTTGGTTGTTGACCTATACTTATTAACTCGCCTGTGGAGCTCTCTGCAGGCGAGTTTTTTTATGAAAACCGCTTTACTTTTTGAATGTATTCGTAAGCTCTGTTGATCTGAATCAATCTATCATTAGCTTTTTCCATGTGCACCTCACCTAAATTTCTAAAGCGATCCGGGTGGTTCTCTTTAACCAGTTTTCTATAAGCGGCCTTGATTTGTGGAATTGAGGCATTCTTGGTAAGCCCAAGTACTTGTAGTGATAGGGTTAACCTGGAAGTGGTAAAATATTTTAGATAAGCTTTGGCTTTGGCCCTGGATTTTCTTTGTCTCTTTTTAGATTCTTTTTTCTTTCGGTCGTTAGCATAGAAAATGTGATTGGTACCGTATTTTCTATCGTCCATATTTAAGTTCCTAGGCGGAAATGGAACATACCCGTTGATGTAAATTGCAGTAATTTGATTCATTTCTTTTTTTGAAATTCGAATCTTTTTACAAATGTTGTAGATTACCCCTAATTCTTTATAGGTGATTTCTTCATCGGCATCAGACAACTCAAATAAGTAATGAATTAATTGATGCTTTTCGGTTCTGGAAAGGTTTTCATTAATGGTTTGGTATACGTCGATCAAGGGTAATTTGTGGCCTTTTTGTCTGTATTGTTCCAGCATGTAGAAGGCACTGGAGCCTCTGTGTTCCCCTAATTTGGAAGTGAAAAAGCTTTTAATGTAATTCAGCTCGTTATTTTTCCTTAAGTGATCAATATCTATCACTTCATTAGCTAGCCGAAGAGCAGTAAGTGTGTAATCATCCAGGTTATCGTAATGTTTAGAAGTATCTGTTCCAATTAATAGCGCAAGTTGCGGGAAATTAAATGGCGGAAACAGATCAATAGCATTGAATTGATAGAAATTCTTAGAATTCCATTCTTTAATGTGACTCATGGTTTTAGGTTGGTTTTATTTTTTTTGAGATAGAATGTACTCGTAGGCGTCGTTGATTTTTTTTAGAAGTTCGGTTGCTGTTCGATAGTATTTCTCACCAAGATGTTTCATTTTATCTGGGTGATGTTCCTGTACCAGAGACCGGTACTTCTTTTTAATTTCAGCTTCGGAAGAGTTGCTATTCAGTCCTAACGTCTTATACGCAGCATCCAGTTTAGGGTTATTAAAAAACGGGTGGCTGGATAAGTTTTTAATGAATTGCTCTCTAAGTTCTGGGTTAAACATTTGATACTTCGTCTGAATCTTTTGATAATGATCATCGCTAATCTCCATCTTTTTACAAAGATCCTTAATCAAATTAAGTTCGATGGTCCTCAATTGACCATCCGACTTGGATAAGTCGAACAAGAAAAAGGCAAACTGTAACCTTACATCTTCGGTAGTTACCTGATTAAATTCTTTAAACAAACGATCCAGGTTGATGCTCCTGGTGAGGTTCAATTCGATAAAGTTTTGAGCCTGCTCAATAGTATCCGCACTTAATCGGTTTTCGAAAAACTCTTTAATGAAATGTCGTTCAAACCAATTGTACTGTCCATCCAGATGAATGATGTGGGAGGAGATGATCAGAATGGCCGAATCAAATTGACTAATATCTTTAAGAAAATAGGTTTCGGGATGAGCATTCCAGGAGGAGAGTAACTCATCAATGTATGGTATGTGTATCTGATCAGACACGTTAACGAATGTAATAAAAAAAGGCCGTTCTATTATGGAACGGCCTTTTACAGTATAGTGTTGTATTAATTATACATTCTCAATAACCATGGCAGATGCACCTCCACCACCGTTACAAATTCCGGCAGCTCCATATTTACCACCGTTTTGTTTTAGAACGTTAATTAGAGTAACAATAATTCTTGAACCACTATTTCCAAGTGGGTGACCAAGAGCAACAGCTCCTCCATTAACATCAACCTTAGCAGGGTCTAACCCTAATAATTTAGTATTTGCAATTCCCACTACAGAAAATGCCTGGTTTAATTCCCAGAAATCAATATCAGAAGTCTCTAATCCTGCTTTTTTCAATGCAACTGGTACAGCTTTAGATGGTGCAGTTGTAAACCACTCTGGCTCATGTGCAGCATCACCGTATCCTACCAATTTAGCAAGAGGAGTTAATCCTAACTCTTCTGCTTTTTCTTTGCTCATTAAGATCAATGCAGAAGCACCATCGTTAAGTGTAGATGCATTTGCAGCTGTTACCGTTCCGTCTTTTTGGAATACCGCTCTTAGTTGAGGGATTTTTTCCATTTTTACGTTAGAGTACTCTTCATCTTTATTTACAACAATAGCATCTCCTCTTCTTTGAGGAACCTCTACAGGAACAATCTCATCGTTGAATTTCCCTGCATCCCATGCAGCAGCAGATCTTTTGTAAGACTCAATAGCGAAGTTGTCTTGATCCTCTCTTGAGATGTTGTGTTCTGCAGCACATTTTTCAGCACATACTCCCATGTGTACCTGGTTGTAAACGTCTGTTAGACCATCTTTCACCATTCCGTCAGCCATTTTTACATCACCAAGCTTAGTAGCATTTCTGGCATTGTAGTAATGAGGAACCATGCTCATGTTTTCCATTCCTCCAGCAACAACAACATCGTTATCACCACAGATAATAGATTGAGCAGCTAAGCTGATTGCTTTCATTCCTGAAGCACAAACTTTGTTTACAGTGGTACAAGGAACATCGTTAGTAATTCCGGCAAAAATTGCAGCCTGACGAGCAGGAGCTTGTCCTAAGTTAGCTTGCAATACATTTCCCATAAATACTTCTTCCACTAATCCTGGCTCAATTCCAGCTTTGTCTAGTGCTCCTTTAATAGCAGTAGCTCCCAATTTAGGTGCAGGTACACTAGAAAGTGCTCCACCAAAACTTCCCATTGGAGTTCTAACTGCAGATATAATATATACTTCTTTCATTTCTTGAATTTTTGTTCAGATTTTGCGTCCACGAATGTACACAAAATTCGATTATCTTAGACCCCGATTGATACACTAATCCTACTAAAATTGATCTGGGGCAATTTGAACGACAAATCCCATTTCACGATTAAGTTATTGACCATGAAAGAGATAAAGAAGAAGCTGTTTGAGGCGTGCGAAAAATATGTAGAAGATAAGATCGCTGTGGCAAGAAAAGCCATGGATGATGCCCAGCTCTCTGCCAATCAGGAAACCAAAAGTAGTGCAGGTGATAAGCACGAGACGGGTAGGGCAATGGCTCAGTTGGAGCAGGAAAAAAATGCTAAAAAACTGGCAGAAGTTCTCGAAGTGAAGCGTGGTTTAGAGATGTTAAGAACTCAAAATACAGGAGAGAAAATAGAGTTTGGTAGCCTGGTATATACGAATGTGGGAGTGTATTACATTTCCATTAGCATTGGGAAGATAGAAGTGGAAGGAACATCCTTTTTTGCCGTTTCGCCAGCATCACCAATTGCGGTAGCCCTAAAGGGGAATAAAGCCGGAGATGAGATCACTTTTAATGGTAGAAAATTTCAAATTAAAGAGGTCCAATAAAAAAAGCCATGACATTGTTGTCATGGCTTTTTAATAGGTTTATGATCTAATTACTTAGACTTCACTAAGAACTGAATTGTTCCTTGCTTTCCATCTTTAGTACTAGTTAAGAAGTAATTTCCAGACTCAACAATTGGAAGTACTACTTCCTCCTGAGTTGAAGTTACTCTTCTGCTCATTACTAATTTCCCGGCAGCATCATAAATTTGATAGCTGGTTCCAACTTCTAATCCTGTTAGAACAAATGTACCTTCGTTCGGGTTAGGGTAAAGCTGAACTCCACTCAACCCTTCTTCTCCAATACCTACAGAACAATCAATTACTACTAAATCCATTGTAGATGTTCCTGTACATCCGTTTCCGTCAGTATAAGTATAGGTAATGGTATGAGTACCAATTCCTGCGTTACCTGCATTAAAAGAAGATCCTGATACACCATTACCAGAGTGAGATCCTCCTGAAGGAGTTCCCGAAAGGGTAATAGGGTCAGCATTATCACAGATGTCCTCTGTAATGGCAGGGCCAACAGTTGTAGTTGGTAACTGGTTAACAGTTAAGTTAAGAGTTACAGTACTGTCGCATCCGGCTACATTGGTCAATACATCAGTGTATGTACCTGCAGTAGAATAAGTACTTGATCCAACAGAGAAGCTTTCTCCCTGACAAATGCTTTCGTTAAGAGTAGCAGTTGTTGGAGCACCTACTGTAATGTAGTTGTTCTGAGTATAAGTATCATTACCAAACGAGTTAGTTACAGTTAAGGTAACTGTGTAAGTACCAGCAGTTGTATACGTGTTCGATGGGTTTTGCTGAGTAGATGTGTTTCCATCTCCAAAATCCCATGCCCATTGAGTTGGTACTCCTGATGATAAATCAGTAAAGCTAACCGCATCTCCTTCACAAACCGTTGTGTTGTTAGAGTTGAAGTTACCAACTGGTGTAGTTGGAGTAGGTGTAGCATATACTCCTAAACCAAATCCGGAGAATCCATTTGTAAATGAAGCTGTAAATGTTAAGTCAGACCCGAATGATCCCATAGTTGCACTTACATTATCAATGGTAAACGAAGCGTAGTTAGCGGGAGTAACATCATTAATAGCGTTGTTACCTGCAACCTTAATTACTTCAAGGTTATTTCTATTGTTACCAGTAGCAGTTTCCCATGCAGTAACCTCAGCATCTTCGTAGTAAAGTGTTACATCAAAAGTTCCAGAAGGGTTGTTGTTAGCAGGAACAACTTTAAACGACTTAGAGTGAATGTAATCAGCAGCACTTGAGCTGGCAAATTCCATTGCAGTTGGAGTCGATCCATCTCTGTCTACTTCCACGGTAACACATCCGTAATCATGAGCACTTGTGTTGTCTAAGGTCATCATTACATTACCTGTGGTAGGATCGTAAAAGTGAACAGTTTCGTTAGGTCCTAAATAAGCTTCATCAGCTGCACTAGTGTTAACAGCAGTTTGAATAGCAATAGGTCCATCTCCTTCAATCAATACATTGTCTATGGTACATCCATATAACCATCCGGTACCATCACTGTAGTTAATCGTTAAAACAACATTGTTGTTTCCTACATAAGGAGTTAAGTCAACCGTTTGTTGTGCCCATCCTCCAGTAGCAGCAAGAGTTGTAATGGTAGTATTAGCACCACCGTTAACAGAAACTTGTACCTCAGCAACCTCTTGATCACCCTGGTAAGTATTGTCTTCGTAGTATGCATCAAAAGTTAAAGTTGCTCCTGAAAATCCTGTTAAATCAACAGAAGGGAAGGTTAAATCCACATCGTTTTGATCACAGTTACAGGCATCATCGTTGATCCATGCAAAATCCGTTGCGTTAGAAGTTGGTACCGTAAAAGCACCTGAAGTTGCTGCAGCAGCATCTCCAATTTGCCATGCGTCATCACCGGAAGGGTTGTTAGTGGTAAATCCACCAAATCCACTTTCGAAATCTTCACTCAATACAGTTACCGTATTGGTCATGTTAGCAGGAGCTAAATCATCATCGTTAATGGTTACTGTAACCGTTTGGTTAATGGCTCCATTAGTAGCATCTCCACCATTTGCATTTAAAGTATATCCTAAATCAATGGTTTCATTTCCTTCTACATAGTCATCATTGTATACCCAAATTTCAACTGTTCCTGATAAAGTAGTTCCATCAAAAGAGAAAGAAGTGTTATTAATATCATAATCAACAGTGTTAGTAGCAGTACCACCTGTTACAGTTACCGTTACGTCGGCAGCAGCAGATGGATCAGAACCAATTTGAATTGGAACGTTTACAATTGCATAAGGCAAACAGTTATTAGCGTTACTAGCACTGCTTTCATCAACGTTGTAAGATGGAGCAGCAAATTGAACCACTGGAGAACATCCAGGAATTGCAAATGCAGCTACTCTTGTTTGTCCCGAAGTAGATGTGTTGTACATTCCAGTAAACCAGAAAGTCTCACCATCTGTAGGATCACATCCTAAAGCATTATAATCTCCGTATCTGTTAGATGAGTTGTTAGAAGTACCATCCACAATTACAGTTTCAGGCTCAGTCATCACACCAAGTGGATCACAATCTTTTCTTCCTGTGTACCTTAAAGAAGGATAAGTTGAACTACTAGATACGTTGTAAGCCAATCCAATTTGACCAGTAGCAGAAAGCCCAATAGAAGGCATCCATCTATGGTCGTTATCAGGGTTGTAAGTTCCTTCCTGATACAGTGTCCATGAACCAGAAGTACCTCCGGTTCTTCTTAACTCATACCATCTGATTCCAGCCCAGTCAGTTCCGTCAATATCAACAGAGTGACAAGTAACGATAGATTCGTGAGTACCAAAGTTTCTGTAGTGAATTCTGTTCATTAAGATTTCTCTCAATGGATCAAGCGTTGTTGAAGATCCAGGTTGAGGAATACATTGGAAAGAGGTATATCCACAAAGCCCGGAGTCGAAAGCACTAACAGGTAAAGTGGTAGTTTGAGATAAACTACTGTTACTAGAGTTCGACCAGTCGATGTCTAACTCCCAAATCTCTAATGCATCACTAGAAGAACCGTTCCAGGCGTCATCTCTAACTCTCATTACCATAGCAGGAGTTCCTGATGGTGGAAGAGTAGTTCCATTTAATGAAACCGGAGTAGAAGCTTGAAAACCGATGGTCCCGAAGTTCGACTGTGTAAACATTTGTGCACTTGATGTTACACCAGCTAACATATCTGTACGGTTTAAAGCTACTACATCGGAAGAACCAATGTTAGCCGTAATTACGTACTCGTCTTCCCATACAGAATACTTAGGATAATCCGGGAAAGAAGGCATGCTAATGGTATAAGTGTAATATGATCCGGTTGGATCAGGAGTTGTGGAAATCGCTACGTAAAGAGCGTTTCCAGACCCCGGTGATTCGAACTCAGAAAGTAGCCAACGATCAGCTCTTTCATCATAAATCACAATCGGGTCTCCACCACCATTCCAACCTGGATTTCCGTTTGTACTTGCGGAAGCCATGAAGTTGTCGAAAATGGTAGATCCCTGAACGGTGTTTCCACTTTTATCCCAAATTTGAAAAGTTGATCCAGAACTGTGGTTGATCATCTGAATAACGTGGTTAGGACCGACGTCAAGAGATGGATCAGCAGGACTGGTTACTGCAGGCATACCTTCTACGTTAACCGTAGGGGCTTTAGTTGCCGAAGCAGCAGCATACTGGGTTTGAAATACAGGGTCCAATCCATTTGGTTTGGCGTTGGTGTAATCGTAAGTGTTTACTGGCCAATCTCCCTTTGGGTGGTAACCTGTTTTTAAGGTTTTAACAACATTATTCGCCGCATTTGGATCTTCTCTGTAATCCCTCAATGGAACAGTCTCTCCATGAAAGGTAACAGGAATTTCTGTCGCATTTAGTAAAATTCTGTTGTTTGGTTTCGTTTGGTTTTGTCCATAGCCAGAAATGGCCACTCCGCTCAAGACCAGAGCGGTTAGACAGGTGGTAAATTTCATAATGTAAGTTGTTTTATTGGTGTTGGGTGTAAGATAGTGATAATTAACTTATTAATGTAGAATTTACCTGGAAAAGTTATTAGCAATTAATGATATAATGTTAGCTCATTAGCCTGAAAACGAAATAATAGTAAAGGATTTGAAGTAATTAAAGTAGAATATTTTGTTGATAGATTCAACCTTGAATTAAATGAACTAATGAGCCACTCATGTGTATTGATCATTTCGAATGGATTCCGCAGAGAAAATCCAATTCTAAATGATATTTTTAAGACAATTATTATTCTATGAAAACCCTATTCATCACCACCTTGATACTGTGCTCAGTAGTAGCCCATTCACAACGAAAAGTAGTCTATAAACACCCAAATGGCCAAAAGAAAGAAGAAGGAGTATTGGTTAGAGGAGAAAAAGACGGCAAATGGACCGAGTGGAGAGAAGACGGAAAACTAGCAAAGAAAGTTCTTTATAATATCGGTAAGAAGGAGTGGGAAGAAAACTATTCAAGACAGGGAAACCTAAGTTCTGAAATAGATTATTTGGCAGCACCTGGGCAGGCAATAGTCAAGACTTACGATAACAGAACAGGAGTATGTTGGCATGAGCATTATTCAGAAATCAGAGGAAACAGAATAAAGGGAAGTTATAACTCCAGAGGACAAATTGGTTATCGTATAGCCAGACATGTAGATGGAAGCGGCTTGCATTACTTTACCCATAGAAACCAAATTGAAAAGAAGTATAATATCATTATGTCTTTACCATCCTATTGGTGGAACAAGGAAGGGAAATTGAGTACAGTACAATTTGGATCCAATAATTTGCGCTGGCACGACAATGGGCAAGTAGGAGAGGTTAGAGGTTTCTTCGATAATACTGGAACCAACTATTATTATAGATGGGACGAAAATGGAGTTCGAATGAACAATGCCATGAAACCTGTGCCAGATGATCAGGTAAAGTTCGATTACAGCCTTGCCAAAAACCTAATCAAGGAAAAATACACCGGAGGAGTTCCAGATGGAAAATGGGAGAACTATTATGCAAATGGCCAAATCTGGTACAAGCAGGAATTTGATAAAGGAAAACCAACGGGGGCGTTTGAAGCCTGGCATTTTAATGGTAATAAACACGTAGAAGCCACCCTGGAAAAGGGAATATTTCATGGAGAATACAAGGAGTGGTATGCTGATGGAAAGCTGAAAGTGGTAGGATTGGTAAACATGGGAGTAAAGGATGGTCAGTGGAAATATTGGAACAAGGATGGAATGCTCCAGAAAGAAGAAAACTTCTTTGAAAAAGTACCCCATGGAATGACTAGGGAATACCACTACCAAACAGGAGATTTAACTTCTGAAGTGAATTATGTAAAAGGAAAAAAAGAAGGAGTAGGAGTAGAGTGGTACGGAAAGGATAAATTAAAAAAGATAGCCGATTACAGAGATGGATATGCCAATGGTAGAATCATTGAGTATTACGAAAATGGAAACCTGAAGTCAGAAAAGTATTATGGTTTTGGAGTGTACAGAAGTTATCATCAGGACGGTACACTTTCTTCTATTGGCTGTCACCAGCACAACAATGGAAATACTTTCTCTGCTGGATATGATCAGCAAGGAGTACCCACCCACATGAGTTACGACTGGGGAAATGGAACTACGGCGAGTGTAAGGTGGAGCAGGGATGTGAAAACGGTCTATTATACGGTAAATAAAGCTAAGCAAGATCCATCAAAAATGCCTTTAGCTTTTTTAGAAGATCCTAAAACCATTATCAATGGAGAGTATGGAAACGATGTAAATGGACTTAAACATGGTTTGTGGACTACCTATTATCCCAACAATCAAAAATGGGTAGAAGCACAGTACAATCACGGTCGATTAAATGGTGTATGCAAAGTTTGGTCGTTAGACGGGAAACTGATTGAAGAATCGAGTTTTAGTAATGATGTTCGACACGGTTGGACCAGGTACTGGGATCACGAGGGAAGAAAGGTAAAAGAAGAGTATTATGAAAATGGTAAAAAAGAGGGAGACTGGAAAGAGTGGCACCCCGCAAGTGAGCATTTGCGTTATGAGTTAACCTACAAAAACAATAAGATTAATGGAGTTTACATGACTTATAACAGCGATGGAACGGTATATAGTTATGTAACCTATAAAGATGGAGTAAAAGAAGGATTGAACGTCGCATACAACTATAAAACCAGAAAAAAAGTAGCGGAATTCGACTATAGTAAAGGCGAACGACATGGGAAGTCAGTTACCTATAATGCTGATGAGAAGGTGGAGTGGAAAGGGCAGTATGCTTATGGGAAACAACATGGCGAGTGGCAACGCATTGGTGTTGATGGAACTGTAATAGAAAGAAAATACTACGACTATGGAGACTTACTCGTAGAACCGTTGGACTTGGAGTGCCAATGTGAGTCTAACTATAACAATACAGGTAAAATTGGGTTTTTCCCAATGGTTAACGATTTGGCCACATATATGGAAGTAAAAAAGGCGGTGTCTGAGCATTTTATACCAGATCCAAAGATTTACGATCATTTGTTTTACAGAAATTACCAGTTTAGCAACAGTAGTAGAGGAAACGCCAGGTGGATGGCTATGGATGTTATTGCATTCGACTCACTTTCGCTGGAATTAAAAGGGCTACCTGGCGTGAAATGGGTACTAAACCCTTGTTTAAAAGGGAATCAGTACAGCGATACTTATTTAAATATAAGCAGTCAGCACCCCATTAAGAATTACATCTATGGATTCGAAGAAGAGCGTTTTGATCACAAAGCTTCATCTTATTACCAGGTGGCGTGTGCCATTGCTTCTCCCAATAACGAGGAAATGATTGATTACCTCATTGAAGGGGTTGCCTATTTATACGATGGAGAGCCTCTGGATACATTGATTTCCATGATGCATAAGCATGGTTTGGCTTCTTTGAAAATGGTTGGAGTAGCAGATAGAGAAGAGTTAATAAAGTCGTTTGAAGGAAAAGAAGAGGAGCTGGACCAATTTGTCATTAAGCAATTCTTTAATCAGGGGAAGGTGGCCAAGGGATCGGATAAAAGATATGTGGTAGAGCAAAACCTGAATGCTATTTTTTCGAGTGCAATGGGAAGTATGACGCTGGATCAGTTAGACAGGTACATGAAGAAAGAATGGAGAGTAGATACAGGGGTAAAACAATTAGCAACGGATTTTCCGGTTTCACTGCTTAAGCAGTGGGATGATGGAGAGAAGAAACCAATGTTGCATCAGAAAAAGGAGATTCCTGCCAGATTACTTTTTGGGATTAGTTCGATGGAGTATACCACAGATGATGGGGTGATGATATCAGGAGCACATAGCTTTTGTTTTACTGAAGCAGTCATCGGTAATACCAAAACGACCATTTCATTTGACGACGCAAAAGTGCTGGTGAATAGAAACGATAGCAAATACGTAAATCAGGAAAATGAGTTGATGCCGAAAGTGGATCAGGGAATTTTTGTGCCCGAAGCAAAAGGAAAACTATACTCCGGCAACAAACCCCTTAATTTAAAATTTAGAAAAGTGTTTTTAAGAGGGGATTTAATTACCGGAGCTATACTAATGGACCAGTCTAAATCTCAAAATGAACAAGTCATAAAAGAGGCGACCAGCAGATTTACCAAAGTGAAAGAGGGGAAATTGGACGGCCAGAAAGTGTTGTACTTTATCTACCGACAATGATTATTTATTGATCATCAATTTCTTTGTGCTTCTATTTTCATTGCTTAAAGCAATCTGAACAAAGTACAAACCATTGCTGAGGTTTTCATCTACTTCAATAAACTGTTGTCCTTCTTGTGGAAAGTAGGTTTTGATCAATCTTCCGTCGTTAGAGAATAGTTGAACTGTTTTTTGTTTTTCTGCTGTTAAAGCATTCGAAAACTCAATTCTAAATTGATCAGATGCGGGGTTAGGATAAAGGTTAATGTGGTTTTCCAGTTCATTGGAAGGAATTCCATTAAATTGTACTACTTCAAAGGTTAAGGTGTCGGCATCATCTGGTACAATTCCCGGAGTACAAGGCATAGGGCCGGAACCACTGGTTAAGGTAAGTAGGAAGTTATAAGTTCCTGCCGAAAGAGGATTAATCTTAAAGGTGTCCTGGATATTGCAAATGGCTAGTGCCATTCCCACGCAATGATGACTAGTCGCCATAAAATCATTTCCGTTTTGGTAAATGGTGGCCTGGTCCAAATCACATCCTGACGAAGGAAAACTTAAATCAGCGTATATGGTTATGGTGTCGTTAGTTGTTGGATTAGCGGGTGAAACAGTTAATCCAAGAATATTATTGAATTGTGCGCTAACTTGCCCAGTACCAGCAAGTAACATTAGTGCCATTAGGGTGTATAATTTTTTCATTTCGGTTTAGTTTGAGGTTTGTTGGTATGATGCCACCATTTGAAAAAGGGTTGCATCGGTCCAATACCACAAAAAGGGTATTTTGTCTTTTGTTAATTATTTAGCCAGGGAAACTCTTTGGGAACACTTATATTCCTTTATATTTGTGATTATCTATAATCATTCTAAATAGTTGGCCAAATCATTAATCATAGCAGATAGTAAGGAGTTGTCCCGGATTGGACTTCGAAACATTTTTGAAGGAAAAGAAGATGTAAACCTGGTGGGAGAAGCGGAAAGTGCAAAGGAGTTGATGGATTTACTCCAAACATCGCCGTCGGATATGGTTTTGATTGATTACTCGTCGAAGGATTTTACCATCGATGTGGTAATTAAAGCACTATTGGAGGGTGTACCGTCTAAGTTTATTGGGATAACCCCTTATAACTCCGGTCAGACGGTTGTAAATGCTCTTAAAGCAGGGGTGTTTAGCCATGTTAAAAAAGATTGTTCCGTTCGCGAAATTGTAGATAGTGTGGAATCTACCGCTAAAAACGAAAAGTTCTTTTGTGCTGAGCTGGTGGATATGATTAGAGCCGAAGGAATCGATCTGGATGCCGTAGAAGAATCTGCTGCCACCATCGAAACCATTGTGCTTTCTGATAGAGAGTTGGAAATTATTCGATTGATTGCAGAAGGGTATACCAATGCTCAAATCTCTGTTGTACTGTACATCAGTAACCATACGGTAAATACTCATCGAAAAAACATCATGAAGAAGCTTGGTGTTAACAATACAGCAGGAATCGTAATGTACGCTGCAAAGAGTAATTTGGTGAGTCCTAATAAGTTTGTTTTTTCTCCTAACACCAACGGTAAACCATAGAATACCGTTTTTAAGGTATTGATTTGCCGTAGTAATCCAAGTACATTTGTATTATGAGTTTAAAACCATTATCTAGTTTTCTTAAAGGTCACGGAGGAGTGATTAGCAAGATCGAGGACGGTAAGTTGTCCTTAAAGCTAATGGAAATGGGGTGTATTCCTGGAGAGGAAGTTAGAATTTCATCGGTGTCGCCATTTGGAGACCCAATTGCGATTAAAGTGGCTGATTACATTTTAAGCTTAAGGCTTGCTGATGCTGAGAAAATTCTGGTTATGCCGGAGCCAGTCCTACATCAAGACTCATCATTAAAATAAACCCTACCATAAACCCGAGGGTAGCAATATCTGTGTACTTATCTCTTTGTGTTTCAGGAATAACCTCCTCAACAACCACGTATATCATAGCTCCAGCAGCAAACGCTAACGCATAAGGCAGAATAGGCTGGAAGTAGATTACTGCAGCAGCTCCAATTACACCAAATATAGGCTCTACAATAGCAGATAATTGACCGTACCAAAAACTCTTTCTTCTGGATACGCCTTCTCTTCTAAGTGGCATGGCCACAGCAAATCCTTCCGGGAAATTTTGTATAGCAATACCCAAAGCCAGAATAATGGCAGTAGTAATCATTTCTACATCTCCATAGGCAGCCCCAAATACAACTCCTACAGCAAGTCCCTCAGGTATGTTGTGTAGAGTTATGGCTAAAACGAGTAGAGTGGTTCTGTGCCATTGTGTTTTTACACCTTCCGCTTCTGTTTCCTTAAAGTTGATGTGAAGGTGAGGCATGACTTTGTCCAGGGCAAATAAAAACAAAGCTCCTAGCAAGAAACCAATGGCTGCCGGCATTACTTTAGCAAATCCTACTCCCGGTGAATCTTCAATGGCTGGTCCAAGTAACCCAAAGCAGCTTGCAGCTACCATTACCCCTCCGGTAAACCCCAGCATTCCATCCAGTGCAGCTCTGTTAAGGCTTTTGAAAAAGAAGACCAACCCTGCTCCAGCTGCCGTTACCATCCACGTAAATGTGGTAGCTATTAATGCAGCTAAAATTGGATTGATTCCCAGAAAAAAGTCTACAATGTTATCCCACATAATTATTGAATTTGTACCATGACATTTTTAGCCACTAGTTCGGAGATGTTTTTTTCTCCTTTTTCGTATTTAATTTTTCTACTGTTGTCAAACTCAAGAACTTCCATTACTTCTAGTGTAGTTCCTAAAATCATCCCTTCCTTATCGAGGTATTTTAACAGAGCAGAAGAAGTATCATTTACCCCTACTATGATCCCACACTGTCCGGCTTCAAGTTCCACCAATGGCTGAGACATTCTGTTGTCGTTAATGTTTCCGAATCGATCTGGAATAGGATCTCCATGAGGATCAAATTTTGGATTACCTAAAAAGTCGTCCAAACGATCAATTAAAACATCCGATTGGATGTGTTCCAATTCGTGAGCCAGTTCGTGAACTTCATCCCACTTAAAATTTAATTTGTTCACCAAAAAAGTTTCCCACAATCGGTGTTTTCTAATGATTCCAATGGCAATGGATTTACCTTCTGAAGTTAGTTTTACTCCCTTGTACTTAATGTAGTCAACCAATCCTTTTTCCGATAGTTTTTGAATCATATCGGTAACACTGGAAGCCTTCATGTTTAGAAAATTGGCAATGTCTGTAGTGGAAATAGAATCACCATTATCTTTCCACAAATCATAGATTGCTCTTAGGTAGTCTTCTTCAGAAGTTGTTCTCATTCTTAATTAAATCTTTCAGCAAAGATAAAAGTTTTATTTATTCGTTTTTAAAATTAAATTTAGGTTAGTCTAAAAATTAATGTAGTTTTGCATAAATAATTAGTTCGAAAACTAGTGATGAACACACTTAAAGACTTTAGAATTAGTAAGAAAATAGCACTTCTTTCCTTAGGAATGATGAGTGTTGTGGCTACAACGGCACAAAATGTAGAGATTACCGGAGAGGTGAAATCGATAGAGGGAAATACCATTCCTTTTGCAAACATTTATGCCTTATCGGAGAAGAAAGGCACATCGGCTGATGTGGATGGAAAATTCAAAGTATCGCTCCCTGCAGGTAAATTGAACCTAAGAGTTTCGGCAATGGGGTTTGAGCAAAAGGTGATCAGATTAGAGGTAAAATCGGATACAACGGTGGTGCTTTCTATAACGGAGTCGGAAGATATCTTGAATACGGTAGTGGTGAGTGGAACCTTAGATGAAGTGGCGAAAAGAGAAAGTCCTATTCCGATAGAAGTTTATTCTGCTTCTTATTTAAATAAAGTACCGGTAGCAGGGCTGTTGGAAGCTACTCAAAACATCAATGGAGTTAGACCTCAGCTAAACTGTGCTGTATGTAATACCGGAGATATTCATATTAATGGAATGGAAGGACCATATACCATGGTAACCATAGATGGGATGCCCATGGTAGGTGGATTGGCTACAGTTTATGGATTACAGGGAATTCCTAGTAGTTTACTGGAAAGAGTGGAAGTGGTAAAAGGACCTGCATCTACACTGTACGGTTCAGAAGCGGTAGCCGGATTAATCAATGTAATTACTAAAAGTGTAGATCAGGCACCGGACTTATCGGTAGATGTATCACTTACCAGTTGGCAAGAGCTTCAGACGGATATGATGGTGAAGTATGCAGAGAATAAGAAGGTAAGTGGAATATTTGGAGTGGATTATCACAACTACACCAACCCAATAGATAACAATGGAGACAACTTTACAGACCTTACCATAAAAGATCGTGTTTCGTTGTTTAATAAACTTCAATTCAATAGAAAAGACAATAAAGTTGCCACATTAATGACTCGTTATTTGCACGAAGATCGTTGGGGTGGAGAAATGCAGTGGACACCTGAGTTTAGAGGAGGAGACAGTATTTATGGGGAGTCCATTTATACCGATCGAGTAGAAGTAATTGGAAACTACCAGTTACCTACCAAAGAAAAAATCATAGCCAGTGGGTCATATAGTTATCATAAGCAGGATTCATATTACGGGGATATGTCTTACAATGCCACCCAGCAAATTGGATATGGACAGTTGGTTTGGCACAAGAATGCCGGGACAAGAAATAAAATGTTAACCGGAATTGCGTTGAGGTATAATTATTATGATGATAATACTCAGGCAACCGCATCTACCGAAACCAGTGGTTTGTCCGTTAATCAGCCCGATAGCTGGTAC
Source organism: Parvicellaceae bacterium (assembly GCA_965230225.1). GTDB lineage: Bacteria > Bacteroidota > Bacteroidia > Flavobacteriales_D > Parvicellaceae > CALSMU01. The sequence continues at coordinate 309,935 of CBDDKM010000010.1, read as the reverse complement.
CTACCGGGAGTATTTGTTCAGGATAACCTATCTTTTAACGAAAATCTAAAATTGCTGTTGGGAGCTCGTTTTGATTATCATACCAGACATGGAGCCATTTTCTCTCCAAGAGTTAACTGGAAGTGGACACCAGGAAAAGAAACTGCTGTTCGTTTAGGGTATGGAAATGGGTTTAGAGTGGTGAATGTTTTTACAGAAGATCATGCAGCTCTTACTGGTGCTAGAACAGTAGTGTTTGAGGGAGAATTACTTCCTGAGCGTTCCCATAACATGAACCTTAATATCGAGAAAAGAATCAATACTGATTGGACGTTTATCACTTTGGATGGTTCGGTATTCTATACCTATTTCACCAATAAAATTGCTCCGGATTACGACTCTAATGATGATCAGATCATCTATGCCAATTTAGATGGTTATGCTATTTCGAGAGGAGTATCGTTGAATGCAAGATTTATTTTCGAAATTCCACTAAAGATATCCTTTGGGGGGACCTTATTAGATGTATCTAACATTGAAGATGATGGAACGGGTACCATGGTTAAGACGCAACAAATGTTAACTGAACCGTACACAGGAACTTGGTCGGTATCTTATCGTTTTGCCAAACCGGAAATATCTATCGATTATACTGGTAACCTATACGGACCAATGCGTTTACCTATTTTGGAGAACGATTTCAGACCGGAATATTCTGATCCGTTTAGTGTTCAAAACATTAAAGTTACTAAAGAATTTAAAAGTGGATTTGAAATTTATGGAGGGGTTAGAAACCTACTCAATTTTACACCTCCTGCCTATTCGATTATGCGTGCACACGATCCGTTTGATCGTTTAGTGGACGATCCAATTGATAACCCTAACGGCTACTCATTTGACCCAGCATATATTTATACCTCGTTTCAGGGGATTACCTTCTTTGGAGGGCTAAAATACACCCTGGATAAAAAGTAGTACTAACTGATTTAATGAAAAAGCCATCCTGAAAAGGGTGGCTTTTTTTGTTTGTTGCAACAACTAACTGGTTGTCAGAGGTTAAAACTGACAAAAGTCATGTTTTAGAATAGGCTAAAATGGGGTTTAGGCATATAAATACCTTTTTTTAGGTATTGCTAAAAATTGATTCCAGCTCTTCCTTTGTACTGTGAAATTTAGTTCAACTGAAATTGAATTTGAAAATTCCTATTAGGCCTAGTGAAATTTTCTACTCACCAAAAACAAAAAAGATGAAATCAAGCATAACATTAGTACTAGTATTATTCTCTACCATACTTTTTGGAAGAGATATTACAGTAAAGGGAAAGGTAGTATCGGCAGAGGGTGAAACGATTCCATTTGCCAACATATATGAAATTAAACAGAAGAAAGGGATTGCTGCTGATGTAGAAGGAAACTATAAGTTGACCGTAGAATCCGGAGAGTTATCCATTAGGATTTCTGCCATTGGGTTTGAACAGCAAATCATTGAGGTTACCGCCGACAAAGATTTGGAATTGGAAGTTAAAATGGAAGCATCGGAAGATGTATTAAACGAATTGGTGGTTAGTGGAACATTGGATGAGGTTAGTAAAAGAGAAAGCCCAATTCCAATCGAAGTATATACCGCTCATTATTTAAACAAGGTGCCTGTAGCAGGATTATTAGAAGCTACTCAAAACATTAACGGAGTAAGACCTCAGTTAAATTGTGCCGTTTGCAATACAGGAGATATTCACATTAACGGTATGGAAGGACCTTATACTATGGTAACTATAGATGGGATGCCATTGGTGGGAGGATTGGCCACGGTTTATGGGCTGCAGGGAATTCCAAGTAGTTTATTGGAAAGAGTAGAGGTGGTTAAAGGGCCGGCTTCTACTTTGTATGGATCAGAAGCAGTTGCCGGGTTGGTAAACGTTATTACCAAAACTGTAAAGGACGCTCCAACCTTGTCGTTTGATGCTTCTGTTACTAGTTGGAGGGAAATTCAAACTTCTGGTATGTTTAAGTATGCCGAAGACAAAAAAGTAAGAGGGATTTTCGGGGTGGATTATCACAATTACACCAATCCAATAGATAATAACGGAGATAACTTTACTGATTTAACTTTAAAGGATCGTGTGTCCGTTTTCAATAAGCTGGAATTTGCCAGAAAAGGAAACAAAACAGCTTCTTTAATGACCAGGTACTTGCACGAGGATCGTTGGGGAGGAGAAATGCAATGGACACCGGAGTTTAGAGGAGGAGATAGCATCTATGGAGAGTCCATTTACACTGATCGATTTGAGGTAATAGGAAACTATGAATTACCTACAACAGAAAAAATTGTTTTTAGCGGTTCCTATAGCTACCACAATCAAGATTCTAAATATGGTGATATTAACTATTTGGCAGATCAACACATTGGATATGGGCAAATGGTGTGGCACAAAGAAGCTGGTTCTAGAAATAAACTGGTTACCGGAGTGGCATTAAGATACAATGCTTACGATGATAATACAGGAGCTACAGAGATTATTGAAAACGAATTGCCAGTAAACAACCCTGATAACTGGATTCTTCCAGGCGTATTTGTGCAAGACAATATCTCTATTTCGGATAAAATGAATTTATTATTGGGAGCCAGGTACGATTACCATGCTAAACATGGAAATATTTTCTCTCCAAGAGCGAATTGGAAATGGACCCCAAATGCCGATTTATCTTTTAGAGCTGGTTATGGAAATGGGTTTAGAGTGGTGAATATTTTTACTGAGGACCATGCCGCTTTAAACGGGGTAAGAGAAGTTATTTTCGAAGGAACTCTTAATCCAGAAAGATCTCATAATGGAAACATCAATATCGAAAAGAGAATTAACACCAAATGGTCGTACATTACACTGGACGGATCAGCATTTTACACTTATTTCTCCAATAAAATTGCTCCGGATTACGAGACGAATGACGAACAGATCATTTACTCTAACTTAGATGGTTATGCGGTTTCAAAAGGGGTTTCTTTAAATGCAAGATTCATTTTTGAGTTCCCACTACGAATAAGCATGGGAGCGACTTTAATGGATGTATATGCCATGGAAAACAACGATCAGGGAGTATTGGAAAGAACAACTCAAATGTTTACCGAATCTTACATGGGTACCTGGTCGGCATCTTATAAATTTACTAAGCCACAAATCTCAATCGACTATACCGGAAACTTATATGGTCCAATGAGATTGCCGTTGTTGGAGAACGATTTCCGTCCGGAGTATTCTAAGCCATTTAGTATTCAAAACATTAAAATTTCTAAAGCCTTTAATAAAGGATTCGAAGCTTATTTTGGAGCAAGAAACATCCTGAATTTTACTCCTCCGGATTATTCCATCCTTCGTCCTCACGATCCGTTTGATCGATTGGTAGACGATCCGGTAGACAATCCTAATGGATATTCGTTCGATCCTACGTATATTTATACCTCATTCCAGGGAATCACCTTCTTCGTGGGATTGAGATACGAATTAGACAAGAAAAAATAGCATGATCATAACTGTTAATCAATATAGAGCTTTCGGAACCATTCGGAAGCTCTTGTTGTTTATAGTGGGGTCGGTTTTGGCTCTTCAAAGCTATTCGCAGGAAATTAGTTGGACCAACATACATGATTTAAATGATTCTATGGCGGTAGAGCGCAAACCGGTGCTAATTAAGATAGAAACCAGTTGGTGTGGCTATTGTAAAATGATGGATGCCAAAGTGTACTCCCATAAAAAGGTGGTTAAAGAGCTGGTTGGAAAATACTACTGTGTTAAGCTAAACGGAGAGGCTAAAGAAACCATTCAATTTGCCGGTAGAAAATATGAGTATGTAGCAAAAAGTGCACGAAGTGGTTATCATGAGTTGGCTAAGTATCTGGGGGAGATCGATGGACAATTGAATTATCCTACCACGGTTATATTAAAGGACGATTACCAGTTGAATAAAAGAATCATGGGGTATTTGTCGCGCCAGAATTTTTTGTACTGGATCAAATAGTTGGGTAGTTCCATTCGTCAAAAGCAAATTTCCATCTGGTGTTGATTTCCTTCAATTGCTCTTTTGATAGTTCGTTAAAACGATTCCTTTTGTAGTTTTTCTGAGACTCCAGGTATTTCATCAAAGCGGGCTTTACGCTTTCAAATCCATCAAGACTAACTTCTTGATACACTTTTTCCAAAGTAGGGATTGGGTTTTCAGAAAGTTCATCATATCCTATTTCAACCAGGTTTTCTTTTGGTATCAGGCTTCGATGGTTGAGGTAACTTCCCATTGCTTTTTCATAACTGTACAGTACTCTTTCTTCTATCTCCTTATCCAAAAATTCTTGCAAAAACTGTGTTTTGACCGTTTTGTTATACAGGTGAACGTTCGATTGAAAAACATCGTAAGGATTTCTGTGTATGTATATGAATTTAGCCTCAGGAAATAACTCTAACAGAACTTTAACCCTTCCTGTGTTATGAGGGTTTTTTAGTAATAATTGCTTGTGCTTTCCCTGAAAAAGTGCAATCTGTTTGAGCATCTTCAAGTAGACTCTTTTCCACTCCTTAATTTCTGTATCGCTGGCACCTTCAAATACATTGTATTTATCAAAGTAAGATCGGTTTTTAGGAAAGAAAAAGGATTGCATACCGCTCTTTTCGGTGAGATTTACCAATGGGTGTTCTTCTTCGGCAGGAGAATGTGCATCAATTTCTATGTTATCCTGCGGACGTTTACTTGGCATAAAAAAACCTAAAACAGGTTTCATGATCCACTTGGTAACAAAGGCAATTCGAAACATGAATGCCTGAAAATTTTCCAGATAAGAGAAGCGTTTGTCTTGTGCTAATAAATAGTGCAGGTGAGTGGTGCCGCTTCGCCAATACCCTATTACAAAAACAGGTTGTTTTTTGCTAAGGTCAACTGAAGGTAACCTAAACAATAGTATAAACGATTGTAGCCATTGAAACGGAGTAGAAAGGATGATAAACCAGCTTATTTTTTTAACTAATTTTCGTTTAGATGGAGCAATATCATTTTCTCTCTTAAGCTTTCTCCAAAGGGAGATGGGGGAGATAAATAACTGATGATCCTTAACTTGGTATTCTTTATCCTTGGCCATGGAGGGTAAAGTTAAGGAAAGAGATAGACTTTTTGTAGGGTAATAGTTTATTCTGTGTCTAGTGTCAACTCCATTCTTTCGTTGTAGTAACTAAAGCCGTTATTAGAAAAGAAATTGCGGGCCAAATGGTTGTTGGTCCAGTGGTCCATTTGAAGCACTGTAATGGCTTGTTCTTTGGCCAGTTCTTTAGCACGTTCCAATAAGAGTTTACCTATTCCCAGGTTTCTAAGTTCTTCATTAACCTGAATCTGATCGATGTAAAGTATTTTGCGTTCGTACTGAAAAGGGGTTTCAGGAAAAACCTTTGTATAGCATAGAATGTAACCAGCTGGTTTGTCGTCTTTTTCTGCGGCAAAGGCATAACAATTAGGATCCTCCAGCATTTCCTTCATCCTTGTTTCAATATCCTTGTTAAATGGCTTAAATACATTTGGGTACATTTCTGCATGTAGCTGTTGTACCGATTTATTTAATTGAGTTAAAAGGAGGTGATCTTTGGTAGGGGTAATGTTAATCATGCCGGTATGCTTTAATCAATTGTTTGAGGTGCTTTTGTATGTGGTTGGAAACAATTTCCAGATGCTCTTGTCTGGAATAGTCTCTGGATCCTTTTTTATAAGGGATCATCTCGATGAGATCAGAAACAATATGTTCTTCAATAGTAGCTTGAGCTTTATTTAATCGAACTAATAGTTCTTTGATACTGTTAGTTGCTGTTGTTTCTACGCTGCTTTGATTTACTTCGGATAATTTTCCTTTTAGCGGAGTGGGGGGAATATCTAGCGCTAAATCCTTTACGTTTCTGGCAAAGCTTTCATGCCAAAAAGTAAGATGGCCAAGCACATCTTTTGCTGTCCATTGGGTAGAGACCAATTTGCCAAATTCTTTTGGCTGCTCATAGAATTCACACAAACTCTTTACCGATTCGGATAAATCGGCAATTAGTACTTCTAATTCGCTATTAATGGAAGAGTCTTTCATATTATCAGATATTGAAGGTAGTCATTTTGAGAATGGGGATTGAAGGGTTTTTATTAAATTTAGGAAAAGTAAATTGATGCTAATGCATATAAAAGCACTATTCACATTTACTCTATTTTTGATCTTGATGGGGTGTTCCCACCCAAAAGAACAAGCTGATAAAGGAGAGGTTCAGGAAAGCATAGAGTTAGATGGTTATTGGAGACTTTCAGCCGGTCAATACGTTGGAAATAAGAGTTCGGAACAAATAGGTTGTCCAATACCAGATGCCCGTCTTGAAGACCTTTATACCCCTGATGCCTTAGGAGATCATATTTTGATTAATGGGGATAGTGTTTGGGTGTTTCGTTATCCCTATCAGTATTTAGGAAAGTATCAATACGAAATAGAAGGAGATTCGATGCTGATTCCTGGCTATTCTATAGCTCCTGTTTCGTTTATTGAAAGCTCGGATAAATCTAAATTTCAACTAAAATTTGATGAAGCCTTCAACTCTTCTTGCATATTATCTGCAGAAGCTGAGTATACCAGTTTTGCACCAAATGAGGAGGTAATCAATAAACTGATACAAGATTCTATTTCCTGCGATTCGATAGTAGAGAAGTGGTGGTATTTGAGAAAGGATATTTCCTATGAAGATGGTTCTGAGCCACTATTTTTAAATTATCCAAAAGGAGTACTCGATTCTATATTTATCTCACCAGATATGAAAGGTATAAATGACCGTAAACCTTACCTGGAGTTTGAGGTAGGAGGGCGTACGGTAAAGATGTTATACTCAGTGCCTGGTAAGAATTCTTTTACCTTAGTTCCTGAGCTGGATACCGATAGGGAGTTACTAAACTGTGTTGTGGTGGTAGGTGAGTACCTATATACTGATACTGCCTATTATGATTTGATTTATTACTCCTATTAGAGTATCTCTTTTCCCGGCTCGACCGGGAAACTCATCAAGTGATTACCTAATATCATAAGTAAATGAAGACATCAAATTAGAGTGAGGGTAGCACATGCCATGCAAGGAATGTTCCTACATTAGACTCATTTCGACACCTTAAACCATCTTACATTGGCGTTAAACGAGAAACTGGACATTTTCTCGTACTCATCCTCCTTATCAAATTTGACGGCGTGAGAAACTTCTTTATCTCCTACTTTTTCGATGAATCTAATTGATTTTGCACTTCTGCTATCAATAACCGTTAGATTAAGTACTGATTTCTGTTTCTTTAATTTCTTGTGGCACTTTAACCAGTTCATGTCGGGTGTTAAACCATAAGGAAGTTCAATTGGGAAATCATTGGCATCATAACCTTTCACTTTGTAATCAAACTTGAAAAACCAGAATCGATCCATGTGGTCGGTGTACGATTTGGTGTCCCAATCGTAATCAAAATCGGCATAGGCCATTATTCTTTTATCGGCACTATATAAAGTAGCTCCTGATTTATCCTTTACTAATTCATATCCTTTACCTAGTAGAAGAGTTAAGTTAATATCATCTTGATCCTTATGAATTGCTTCATTATAGTCTTGGTATATCTGGGTATAAGCCTGGTTCGAAAAAACAATTATAAGGAATACTCCCAGAGTTTTTAATGGTTGAGAAAAATAGGTCATAATAGCATGTGGAGATGTTAATAATAAAAAAATTACCTGTGTTGATCCAATAAGATCACATTACCATCCGGGTCGGTAAGCATGATGTTGGCGGGACCGGAAGTAGTTTCGTCTGCTTCGTTCATTAAAGCAATTCCTTTGTCCTTCAACTCTTTTTGAATTTCTCTAACGTCATCAAAGTTCTCAAGGTTCTGTGCATTGTGGTCCCATCCCGGATTAAAAGTAAGCAAGTTTCCTTCGAACATTCCCTGGAACAAACCGATTAGGGTGGTTTCATTTTTCATGATGAGGTAATTCATTTCCATGGACCCACCAAACTGTGTAAATCCTAAGTTTTCGTAGAACTCTTTAGATACTTTAAGGTCTTTAACGGAAAGACTAACCGAGAATGCTCCTAATTTCATTGCGATAATTTTTGTTGAATTTATAAAATTTAGAGCAAAAAAAAGTCCTGACGATTACCGACAGGACTTTTTTAGAATTAACCTATATATCTATTTCCCTACAATCTTTAACTCCACCCTTCTGTTTTTCGCTTTACCTTCTGGAGTGTTATTTGTGGCTATTGGAGTTGTTTCTCCATACCCTTTAGCAACCAGTCTGTTTACAGCAATTCCTTTTCTACTTAGGTAATCCACTGCTGCTTGCGCTCTTCCTTCAGATAAAATTTGGTTAGAAGCTTCCGATCCATCGCTATCAGTGTGTCCCTGAAGCTCAATCTTAATGGTTGGGTTTTGATTCATGAAATCAACTAATTGATCCAGGATTCTGAACGAACGCTCATCCAATTCTGTTTTACCAGTTTTAAATAGAAGGTCATCCACCACGATACTCTTGCCAATTTCAATTGGTGTAAGCATTACCACTCTTTCAATGTCTTCCACTTTTGTAGCTTCAATTTTTAAGGTTTTATTGAAGTATCCTTCTTTGGTAATCAGAATTTCAAATTTGTTCCCAACTTCCAGTGGATAAGCTTCCGGAGCAAAATCATTCAATGCAATTAATGAGTTTTTATGATCGTTAGGATCAGTTACATTAATGGCCATGATCATTGATTTAATTGGCTTTTTAGTGTTTTCATCTAATACTGTAAGCTTAAGAGAAGTAGCCACTAACTTAGGCTTGGTTTTACTTACGTAAAGGCTTTTGCTTAACGTTCCGTACTTATCGTATCTCAGTTCCATTACGGCATTATCGTACCCTTCAGCATCAACTGAAATGGTGTGTTTTTTACCACTTTCCAGTTTAGTACTTAATTGGTCTGAAGTACCCATGTCTGTTTCTTCTCCCGTAATAGGATCAATCAGTTTGATGTTCACCGTAACAGGTTCGTTGGTTTCCTTATCAAGAATATCTAACTCTAAATCGAAGGTCTTGATAGTAGGAGATAGGTATACCTTAGAAAGTAGGTCATCTCCCGACCCTTGATTTACTTTAAGTACTTGAGTATCGTACCCCTCTTTGGTAATGGTTACCTCGTACTCTTCTTTCTGTTTAAGGTTAGAGATTCCTTTTTCTTTGTTATCAAGAATAACCCCTTCTTCGTCGGTGGTTAAGCTTTTGTAAGTAACAGTAGCAGGAGTCATTAGTTGAGTAGACTCATCATATACTTCTACCGTATATTCGAACAATTTAACTTTAGATTCTTGCTTGATTCTATAGTTCAAAAAGATCTCGAAAGAACCTGTACTTTGGTTTAATCCATCCGTTAAATTGGAGGTATTTAAATCATAACTAATTCCACCGTCTATAAAGTCAGAAAGGTATTTTAAGCTAATAATTCCAGCATCATTCATTCGGTAATACCCTCCAAGAGCAATGGCTGTATATTTTTCAGCACTGTTGTTTAAATAGTATTTGAAATCTGATCCAAGTACCACTTGATTTTGGTTCCCTTGTAGCATGTACAAGAATTTAGGAGAGATTCCAAACTGGTCCAACATGATATTGGTTCCACCAGTTGCAGAAATACGCATTGGGTGCTTATATCCGGCAACTAGTTCACTAGAACTTGGTTGATTAACATTAAAAGCTGTAACACCAAAATAATGCTTGTTTCTACCCAGCGAATCATTTTGATACCACGTAGCAGAAGGAGATATTTCCAGTCCACTAACCACAGGGTTCGTTAGGTTCTCACCAAGGTCGGCAGAGGCTGAATAAGATCCTCCAACAAACTGACTTCCTGTAGTGATACCTGCTATATCAGTAGCACCGTTAAAGTATCCAATTTTAGCTCCAACGGCGATGCTGTTAGCGTTTTCCAGCTCCAGGTTATAAGCCATGTTTAATGCTAGCTGATTAGTAGAAAGGTATCCTCCTTCGCCCAATCGATCGTTTACAAATGACAACCCAATAACGGCAATTTTTTTATTGGTATTGGCTTGTCTGATAGGGTAGGACCCTTCAAACTGTGAAGTGGTAAACGGACTCACCAAATTGGTCCATTGACTTCTATGTATAAGAGTAAGGTTAATGTCTTCGCTAATGGCCATCTGAGATGGGTTAGTTAAGGCATTGGAATAATTAAAATTCGAAAAGAAAGCATCCTGACTGATTCCTACAGAACCAATCAGAGCGAATAATATGGAAAGTTTTAAATTTTTCATGTTTTCAATCTTTTAGTTCTGTTTATCTTCTTAGTAATAATGTTCCTTTGTTTGATCCTCCAACTTGAAGAGCGTTACCTTCTATGGTGGTCCCTTCTAATGTCCAAACATATGTTCCGGTTGGTTGATCTTCACCATTAAAGGTTCCATCCCATCCTGTAGACTGCATTTCGGTAAGGTCGGTGGTTTCGTAAACCAATTCTCCCCAACGGTTAAAGATTCTGAATGTTAATGATTCAATTCCGTTTCCATAGATCAGGAAGTTGTCGTTGGTCTGATCGCCATTTGGACTAAACATATTTGGTATAAATAAGTTAGCTTCTTCGTTGATCAAAACATTTACGGTCCCTACCATGTAACATCCATCAGGCTGTTCGATGGTTACTGTGTAAGTCTCATCTACTATTGGAGAAACGGTAATGGTCTGTGTTGTTTCTCCTGTGCTCCAATCGTAAGAAACTCCTGTACTTGCCATAAGGTCAATGGAAGTTCCTAAGAAAATAGAAGTGTCACTGTATAACTGAAAGTTGGTGTAGGTTGGGGAGAAGAGAACAGAATCGCTTGCAGTACAAGTGTTATTGTCCGTTACAGTTACTCCAACATAACCAAATGCTGTAGCCACATAAGTTTGAGCAGTAGAGGCATCGTTCCACATGTAGGATACGTATCCGCTTCCAGCATCTAAAGTAACCGTGTCACCGATACAGAATTCAACATCGTTTCCAAGGTTTAGTGGTGGCGCAGCAAAAAGCATTACCTCAGCGGTATCAGAGAAAGTACACCCATTAGAACTAGTTACACTACAGATGTAAGTACCGGCCCCGGTTACATCTAATAGAGATGATTGTTCTCCGGTGTTCCACAGGTAATTATTTAATCCGGATGCCGTACCATCTAATTGTACAGATGTTCCAGGACAAATGGTCGTATCGTTCCCTAAACTCATCACAGGTGATGGATTAAGTGCGAAAGTCACAGAATCTATACCAACACATCCGTTAGCATCGGTTACTGTGACATAAATAGGTAGGCTAGCTGCAGTAACATTAAAAACGGTGTCAATTCCACTGGTAGAAGTATTCATAATGTTTCCTAATGATCCTTCAGACCATTCATAGGTAACACCATTATCTGCAGTGAAGATTAGGTTAGTATTTTCACAAAGTTGAGATGTTGTTGCCAGGTTTGGAACTGGTGATGCCACCATGTTTACCGTAACATTTTGAGCTGGCCAGGTAGCCATACATCCAGGTAGCAAGGACCATTCAAGGTTGTAAGTTTCTCCCGGAGTTCCAAAGAAAGTAGCATTGGTATCTAACTGGTTGGAGAATGATCCTCCGGTACCTGTTACAATGCTCCACTCTCCACTACCCATAGCTGATAGTGCTGTTTGAGTATCACAACCAGTAATTGGAGATACGGCGTTAAAGTCGGTATACTCCCATTTAATTCGAACAATTACATCAAAATCTCCAGAGTTAACTGTGTATTGATTCCATGTACACATTGGGTCATTTCTGAAGTTAATGGTTTGTGAGTTGTCAGAATAACAATCGTCACCTGAATTATAGTCGCAACGATCAGTTGATCCCACTGGGTTGGTGAAATTATCGTCCTCCCAGGCTTCTAATCTTACATCCACTGTTGTAGCAGCAGTGTTATTTTGAGATAGAAGAGCTGTACTGGATGGTACTAGAGTCATTGGAACATTGTCATCTTTACCATAGCAGTCGTTACCGCTATCGTTGGTCCATACGCTAACGGTACCATTATCTTGTGCCCAGCAGTGCCAGGTAACTTCTTCATCGAAACCAAATCCATCGGAGGTACATCCGGTATTTGCAGCTTCAAACTGTACTATTTCCAGTACGTAATTTACGTTTTGAGCACTGGCAGAGCACAGCAATGCCAATGCTGAAAAACCTAATACTAGTTTTTTCATTACTGATTATTTTGTAAGTGTAATTCTTTGTGTTGATACAGTACCATTTTCGAATTCAATTCGAATCAGGTAAATTCCATTCATCTGAGAAGAGAAATCCAATTGATTTCCATTTTTACCAATGTTCACTTGCTGACCAATTGAGTTATATGCCTCAATATTTCTAACAGGCTCAGTAGCGTCAAGGAAAATAATCCCATCTGTTGGGTTAGGGTAGAACTGTACCATTGAGTTCAGTTCAAATATTCCAACGTTGTTAATGGCAAATGGACTTGACTCTCCAATACAGCTATTGGCACTGGCAACTTCTACATGGTAACTACCATTTTGAGTTGGTGTATAGTCTTGTGTTGTAGCCCCGGGAATTGGTGATCCATTCAGGTACCATTGATAAAATGGAAATGATTGTGTAGAAAGAACACCTCCGGTAAATGAAACGGTTGGTGCGGGTGAAGATAATACAGTGAAATTGATACTATCTAAAGTCGTGCAGCTTCCATTATCCACATCGACATAAACCACCGTATCGTTCATGGCTGGAGTGTAAACGTAAGTTCCACTTCCATTGCTTTGAACCTGATTGGTAGTGTTGTTTACCGACCAGGTATATAGTACTCCGTCTTGAGCAGTAAAGTTTACCGGATTATTCTCACAGTATGTGGTGGCGTCCGATAACATATTTGGTATTGGGTTATTAACAAAATCAACATATACCGTATCAGTTACATTTGGAGTAATACAATCTGGTAGATTGCTCCAAAGAACCGTATATGATGTATTTGGATCTCCCGAAAAACTAGTTTCTGGATCAAGTGTATTGATGAATCCTCCATTGCTTCCAGAGAATACGGACCATTCTCCGCTTCCTGCTCCCGCAAGAGTAACAGAAGTTCCGCACTCGGTAAAGTCTATTCCTCCGTTAAAGGTAGAGTATTCCCATTTTACGCGGACTACTACATCAAAATCTCCAGAGTTAACAGTGTACTGGTTCCACTGGCACATAGGATCATTTCGGAAGTTAATTGTTCCGATGTTGTCCGAGTAGCAATCATCCCCTGAGTCGTAAGAACAACGGTCCGGAGATCCAACTGAGTTGGAAAAGTTATCATCCTCCCAGGCTTCCAGTCTAACATAAACCGTAGTAGCAAGAGAGTTAGTTTGTGATAATAAATCCGGCGACATTTCTGGAACTGCCATCACAAGGTGGACGTTACCATCTTTTCCATAGCAATCGTTTCCGCTATCGTTAGTAAAATTGGTAACTTGATCGTTATCGCTGGCCCAACAATGCCAGGTAACTTCTTCATCAAATCCAAAACCATCAGAGGTACATCCTGTATCGTGTGCTTCAAATTGGACCAACTCCACGGTATAGTTAACCGCAAGCTGTCCGAAAACGAAATATGATGGCATGAAAAGTAACGTGGTAAAAAGTTTTCTCATATAGTTCGTAAATTGGGTTGTGTACTTAATTAGCTAATATAGTTTAATTTCTGTAAAAAGCACATTGCCAAAAGGTTAATTATTAGTTGTTTTTAAATGAACTATTGGATTCCAGAATTGTCGTATAAAGTAAATTTTAACAGAGGGTGTAAGAATTTGGAGCAAAAAAAAGTCCTGACGTTGTTGTCAGGACTTTAGAGTGGTTAAGATGTACAATGTCTGTTTTCAGTTAATAAGGAAGAAGCGACATTGCCTTATCTTATCAGTAAATACTAGTAACAGTATTCATTTTTATCAATCAGTTTAAGAGCAATTCTTTGTCTTGCTTCTTTGGAGTTGAATGGTTGATGTTTAGTGAATCGTTTCAATCCCATCATCATCATTCTCATTTCATCACCTTCTGCGAATGCATTTAGAGCATCTTTTCCTGCTTTATTAATGGAATCACAAGCATCGTAAATTAATACCCTCATCATGTCCAATTGTTCCTGGCAGTTTTCTTCACCTTTCATTCCTACCATTTTTTCAACTCTAAGTAATGTAGATTCAGCAACATAAGTTAGGTTAACCATGTCGGCAATGTTCATCACAACTTCTTGTTCTTTAACCAGTTTTTCTGCAATTTTTTGAGCAGCAGAACCAGCCACCATTAGTATGGCTTTTTTGAAGTTGGCAATGTATTTTTTCTCAGCGGCAAATAGAGCAGTGTCAGGGTCTCCGAAATCAGGAATAGACATCAACTCATTACCAACAGCCATGGCAGGACCCATAAGATCAAGTTCTCCTTTCATCGCTTTTTTAAGAATCATACTCACCGTAAGTAATCGGTTGATTTCGTTGGTTCCCTCAAAGATTTTATTAATTCTCGAGTCTCTGTAAGCTCTTTCAATGTTGGTTTCGGCAGAGTATCCCATTCCTCCGTGGATCTGAACTCCTTCGTCCACCACATAGTCTAGTGTGTCAGAACCATAAACTTTAAGAATGGCACACTCAGGAGCAAATTGCTCAATCCCTTTTAGTGTTGCTTTTCCTTTATCCATTCCTCCTTCAATCAATGCCTGAATGGCGTCGTCGATATTTTGAGAAGCACGGTATACTGCAGACTCTGTAGCAAATGTTCTAACACATTGCTCGGCTAATTTATGACGAATAGCTCCGTATTTGGAGATAGGCCTTCCAAATTGATTTCTTTCGTTGGCATATTGTACCGATTCTGAAATGGCAGCTTTACTTCCTCCCATTACACCACCACCAAGCTTAATACGCCCAATGTTTAGAATGTTAACGGCAATCTTAAATCCATTTCCTCTATCAGAAAGCATGTTTTCCACCGGTACTTTAACATTGTTGTAGAATACTTGTCTGGTAGATGATCCTTTAATTCCCATTTTCTTTTCTTCAGGGTTCAAAGAAATACCTTCCCAGTCGGCTTCCACCAAAAATGCCGTTAGGTTTTCATCGTCCTCAATTCTTGCAAATACGGTATGTAATTGTGCAAAACCTGCATTGGTGATCCACATTTTTTGACCGTTAATTACGTAGTGAGAACCGTCCTCAGATAAAGTAGCAGTTGTTCTTCCAGAGTTAGCATCAGAACCAGCTCCAGGTTCAGTTAAAGCATAAGAAGCTTTCCATTCTCCCGTTGCCAATTTAGGAATGTATTTCGCTTTTTGCTCTTCCGTACCATAGTAGAGTAGAGGAAGCGTTCCAATTCCCGTGTGAGCACCATAAGCTACAGAGAACGAATGACCAGCTCCAAGAGCTTCTGTTGCTAACATGGACGTTTTAAAATCCATTCCCATTCCTCCTAGATCTTCAGGAACTGACATTCCTAATAATCCTAGTTCTCCAGCTTTGTTCATCAAACTTGGCATTAGGTCAGGATCTTCCATGCTATCAATTTTATCCAGGTTAGGACGAATCTCCGCCGCGATAAAATCTTTACACATTTGTTCGATCATTCTTTGCTCTTCATTCCACTCTTCCGGAATAAAAATTTCTTCTGCTTTTGTTTCTCTGATGAGGAACTCTCCTCCTTTTATTGCTTTTTTGTCTGACATTTTTTTTTAGATTTTTGATAATCGATTTTTCGATGAACGACTGGTCGATACACGATTTATCGATTAGTATTGTTTTCTATTTTTTTTATAAAGTTGTGAATCTTTCTCTGTTGTTTGTTGAGCTGCTCGAATAGTTCATGCTGGTCTTCTATATAGTCCAATTTTGCCGAAATAGTAAGTTGGGTTTCCAGTTCGAAAGCAGAGCCTAACGAAATTCTAAGAAACCTTACAAAATCTTTATTCGATACTCTTGAGCTTCCCTCTGAAATATTGGATGGAATAGAGACTGAGCATCTTCTTAGCTGCGATGAAATTCCAAATGTTTCGTACTCAGGAAAACTATTGCACACGGTGTTTACGCTAACTGCAAGGTCAACTCCTTCTTTCCATATGTTTAATTCTCTAAAGTTGTGCATATCAAATCGATCATCGATTAATCGTTACTCGTTTATCTTATCGTCTTTTGTCTAGTTCTTATAATAACTCATAGATTCCACAAGCACCTTGTCCTGTACCAACACACATGGTTACTGCACCGTACTTTTGGTTTCTTCTTTTCATTTCGTTAAATAGTTGAACAGATAGTTTTGCTCCGGTACATCCAAGTGGGTGTCCTAGTGCAATTGCTCCTCCGTTTACATTGATCAAGTCTGGGTTTAGCCCTAACTCGTTGATTACCGCAACAGATTGAGAGGCAAAAGCTTCGTTCAACTCAATTTGCTCTAGATCATTCTGGTTCATTCCTGCCATTTTTAATGCTTTAGGAATAGCGTGCATTGGTCCCATACCCATGATACGAGGCTCTAAACCTACTACCGAGTATGATACCAATCTGGCAATTGGCTGAACGTTTAGTTCTTTTACCATTTCTTCGCTCATCACCATAACGAAAGCTGCTCCATCAGAAGTTTGAGATGAGTTTCCGGCGGTAACACTTCCACCTTGAGCAAATACAGGTCTTAATCTACCCATGGCCTCCATGGTTGAACCAGCTCTTGGCCCTTCATCGGTGTCCACTACGTAGCTTCTTTCCTGTCTTTTTTCATTTTCGTCCAGGTAAACCTCGTTTACTGTAATTGGAACAATTTCATCTTTAAATCTACCGTTGGCAATAGCATCTAATGCTTTTGCGTGGGAGTTTAATGCAAATTGATCCTGAGCTTCTCTGCTGACGTTAAATTCTTTGGCTACGGCTTCGGCAGTTAGTCCCATTCCCCAGTACCAGTCCGGGTTGTTTTTACCTACTTTGGCATTCGGGACCAATCTCCATCCTCCAAAAGGAATTGGCGACATGGTTTCAACCCCACCTGCAATGATGCAGTCTGCCGCACCCGATTGAATTTGGTAACTCGCCAGAGCGATGGTTTGTAATCCTGATGAACAATATCTGTTCACCGTCATTCCCGGAACTTTTTCATTGTCTAA
This sequence comes from Parvicellaceae bacterium, assembly GCA_965230225.1. GTDB lineage: Bacteria > Bacteroidota > Bacteroidia > Flavobacteriales_D > Parvicellaceae > CALSMU01. The sequence goes on along the minus strand of CBDDKM010000010.1, from coordinate 292,757 downwards.
TCCCATCAATGAGATCATTCTACCAATGTTCAGCCCTTGTTCGGCTTCCGGAGTAGCGTTTCCTACAATTACATCATCTATTCTTGTTTGGTCCAGTTGCGGAAAATCTTTTAACAAATGCTTAATTACATCTGCAGCCAAATCATCCGGTCTGGTAAATTTAAACACCCCTCTAGGTGCCTTTCCAACCGCCGATCTGTATCCTCCTACTATATATGCTGTTTTCATTTTGATTATTGTATTATGTATTAGGTACGATGTACCATGTATTCTTTATTTAATGCTTGATTTTAGTTTAAAAATCATATTTTGAATCTTCGAAATTCTAGAAAGAACGTCAGTTAACTCTTTATCCTTGAAAAGCTTAAGTTTTATGGATAAAAATAGAAGAGATTCAACTTCACATGTTGATCCTTGTGCAATGCCAAGGAAGTGAATAAATTCTCCTTTATTATTTCTTCCAGCGCCTTCAGCAATGTTCGAGCTAATTGATACTACAGCTCTTTTTATTTGAGAAGTAATACCAAACTTTTCATTATCAGGTAAAGAATCAGTAAGCTGATATATATCTGAGGCTAATTCAATTGCCTCTTGCCATACTTTTAATTCCTTAAATCGATTCATGTTTTATTTACTTAGTACTTTGTACGTGATACCTGATACTTGTTAAAGTCTTTTATCTCGGAATTTTAATTCCTCAATATCTTCCCCGTTTGCAATAAACTCTGTAGTCTTTCCAGGGTCTTGCGCTCGGTGCACAATTCAAGGAAGGCTTTTCTTTCAAGGTCGAGTAGGTATTGCTCGGATACATCTGTTGGTTGACTTAAATCTCCTCCGCACAGTACGTAACCCAATTTTTCAGAAATAAGCTTATCGTGTTCTGAGATGTAGTTACCGCTCCACATGGAGTGCGCTCCAACGTAAACGATTCCCATTCCTTCGTTTCCAAGTACTCGGATGTCTTTCACTTTAGCTGGTTGTTGGTAACCTTTGTTGGCCATGTCCAAACAAACCTCTTTAGCATAAGCCAGTTGATGAGCTCTGGAAACCACTACTTCATCCTGTCCTTCTCTTAAGTATCCCAGTTCAAAAGCTTCATGAGCAGAAGTTGCTACTTTGGCTTGTCCAACAGTTAAGAATCGGTTTCTCAGGTTGTTTGTTCTGATGTCTCCATCTTTCATTTCTCTGGAGTTTCTAAGAGCAAACTCTTTGGTTCCTCCACCACCAGGGATTAATCCAACACCCATTTCTACTAATCCGATATAAGATTCTGCGTTAGCAATAACTTTATCGGCATGTAAGCAAAGCTCACATCCACCTCCAAGCGTTAATCCGTGAGGAGCAACGATAACTGGTACAGAAGAATGTCTTAGACGCATAGTGGTGTTTTGGAAAGCTCTAACAGCAAAATCCAATTCATCATACTCTTGTTCTACAGCCATCATGAAGATCATTCCAACATTGGCACCGGCAGAGAAGTTTTCTCCTTCGTTAGAAAGAATAACTCCCTTGTAGTCTTCCATTTGTTCTGCCATATCAATGGCTTTATTAATGGCTTGTAATGTTCCTCCACCAATGGTGTTCATTTTAGAGTGGAACTCTACATTTAAGATTCCGTCTCCTAGGTGAATAATGGATGCATCAGCATTGTTCCAAACGGTGTTGGTTTCTTTTAGGTTAGCAAGTGATACTAAATCCTCTGTTCCTGGAATTACTTTGTACGATTTAGATGCAACATCGTAGTATTGTTTAGTTCCGTTTTCTACTTTGTAGAAAGAGGTAACACCATCAGCCACCATGTCGTATACAAATTGAGCAGGTTTTCTACCTTGCTCTTCCATTACCTTTAGTGCTTTTTCAAAACCAATGGTATCCCAGGTTTCGAAAGGTCCTAGTTCCCATCCAAACCCTGCTTTTAGGGCATCATCAATTTTATACAGCTCATCCGATATTTCAGGAATTCTGTTGGTAACATATTGGAACACACCAGAGAATACTTTTCTGTAAAATTCTCCTGCTTTATCCTTTCCTCCGAAAAGAATCTTGGTTCTTTTCTTTAAGTCGTCTTCCATCTTGGCAGCTGCAAGAGTGGCGTATTTTACTTTACTCTTCGGACCATATTCCATGGTGTTTAGGTCAAGCTCAAGGATAACCTTTTTACCATTTTCGTCTTTGGATTTTTTGTAAAACCCTTGTTTAGATTTACTTCCAAGCCATCCGTTTTCTACCATTTTTGATACGAAATCCGGAATGGCAAAAACTTCATTTCTTTCGTCGTTAGGACAGTTGTCCTTAACTCCATTAGCAACATGTACCAATGTATCAAGACCTACTACGTCACACGTACGGAAGGTGGCAGACTTCGGTCTTCCCATTACTGGACCGGTCAATTTATCTACTTCTCCAACGGTAAGTCCCATTTCTTTAACGGTGTGGAACAAATCCTGGATGGCATACACACCAACACGGTTAGCGATAAATGCAGGAGTATCTTTACAAAGTACAGTTGTTTTACCGAGTATTCTGGCACCATAATCCATTAAGAAGTCAACTACTTCCTGATTTGTTTCCGGAGTAGGAATTATTTCTAATAATTTTAGATATCTAGGAGGGTTGAAGAAGTGAGAACCACAGAAGTGTTTCTTAAAATCGTTACTTCTTCCTTCTAACATCATATGAATTGGAATACCAGATGTGTTAGAGGTAATTAAAGTTCCCGGCTTGCGGTACTTTTCGACGTTGTCAAAAACAATTTTCTTAATGTCTAAACGCTCAACTACTACTTCAATTACCCAGTCACAATCCGCAATTTTAGACATGTCGTCTGTCATGTTTCCAGTTTCAATTCGCTTTGCAAATGATTTACTGTAAATAGGGGAGGGTTTTGATTTTAAAGCTGCTTTTAAAGCATCGTTCACCAATTTGTTTCTGGCTTTTTTGTTGTCAGAATCTTCGGCTTCTTTAGGAACGATATCCAACAAAAGTACGCTACACCCGACATTGGCAAAATGACATGCAATGGCAGATCCCATAACTCCTGATCCTAATACCGCTACTTTTCTAATGTTTCTTTTCATTCTATTAAATTATTCTCGAAAAGGCTTACCTTTTCTTAGTCTTGATATATGTTATTTCGATCTATTATTTCATTAACCTTTCTCAAAGTTTTAAAACAATTTTCTAATTCTTTCGGGTCAATTTCTGCCTGAATTGCTTCGTTAAATTGTAGTACTACTTCTTTTGCTTTTTTTCTGAGCTTTTTTCCTTCTTTTGTAAGGAAAATACGCACCATTCTCTTGTCAATTTTATCAGCTTCCTTAACAATTAAACCATCGTTTTCCAACGACTTGATCATACGAGTCAAGCTTCTTGGTTCCATTCCCATTTTGGGAGCTAGTTTAGTAGAAGGAGTTCCTTCTTTTTCTATGTTTAATAATGTGTATCCAATTGCCATGGATCCTCCAAATTTAGAGGCTTGTAGGTTGTACATTCTACTAATGTTATACCAGCACCACCTTATGTTAAAATCTATCGATTCTTCCGGTTTCATTTAAATATTTTGTGTAGTTTTAGACGTGTCAATGTGTAGTTACTCTGTGTAAGAGTAGAACGAATATAGATAAAAAATGTTATGCTTGCATACTATTTTTAAAAAAGTTATGCTTGCATACTAAATTTCTTTTCAAAAGTTACATTTTTGACAATTATTTAATCAAAAAATAATCTTAGATCAGCGAATAATCATTGAGTAAAAACTTTGGTGTTTCTGGTGGTAATTTAGTATCATGAGAAAGCTGTCTTTATTTGTGGCCGTTCTGGCTGTTGGAATTGGTATACTATATGGTGTAAATACCAAAAAGAATTCAAGTAATAATTCGTCGTCAGTTCCTGATACGTTGATTAATTCGGATATTCCTTTGAAGAGGTTGTTTGATTCTCTTGGTATAAGTCCGTCTAACGCACACATCTTAATTGATAAAAGTGATTATCTGTTAACGGTAAAAACCAACGATCAAATCATTAAACAGTATAGGGTAGTGCTAGGAAAGAATCCTGTGGATGATAAGCGAATGGAAGGTGATCGATGTACACCTGAGGGAACGTTTCACATGATCTCGAAATATCCTCATGCCAAGTGGAACAAGTTCATCTGGTTCGATTACCCCAATGAGGATTCAAGGCGTAAATTCAAAAAGTCTAAAGAAAACGGCGAAATTCCTGCTGATGCCACAATTGGAGGAGAGGTGGGGATCCATGGTACTCCAGTTGATTGCGATTACTTGATTGAAGATGGTATTAACTGGACCTGGGGTTGTGTATCTCTTACCAGAAGTGATGTGGATGAGATTTATGACTTTATCACCACTAAGACGGATATTGTTATTCAGCAGTAATAAATTAGACATTAGACATTAGACAATAGACAATAGACAATAGACAATAGACAATAGATGTTTTCGAATACATGAGCTTTTTCTCATTAATAATTTCAAATTACTCATGACCTATTAGACATTTTTCATTGGCTCATTTCCAATTATTTATTATTACTCATTTCACATTGCCCATTTTTCATTAATCACTACTCATTTTTCATTTTCTATTGCACACAACAAAAACTCCCCACCACAATAATGCAGCGAGGAGCTTTTGATTTGATCTATGTTTAACTTAATGATTAATGTAGATTTTTTCAGATTCGCATCCAACACAGTTGAATTCACTTTCCTTCATGGTCCATGTAGAGTTTTCGTATTTGTTAATATCGATACACTCTTCACAGTTGGTAAGTGGAGGCATTCTGTTGATGTTCTCCCCAAAGTGAATGGACTTACCTTCTGGAACTTTTACCACTACAATAACCTCCTGGTTTCTTAGCTTATCTTCTTTGTCTATGCTGAAGTAAGGTGCCAGGTTGATGTTATTTCCATCTTGTTGAATAGTGTAGCGAATGTTTTCCGATTTAAATATGGCTTCTCTATGGGTAAGACCGTGACTCTTTTTAATTAGTTCAATTTCAATCAGAGTATCAGATTTATTCTCTACTATTTTCAATAATGGTGTTCCCATGTGAAACTCATCCTCTTCGATCTGTATTAACTGTGAGTATCGGAAGAAGTTTTCGTAAGAAATATGATCTGAGAAAATATCATCGTGAAGTACATCAATATGAATGATGTCTGTATCTGGGTTTTCCAGTGGGACAGTTAAGGCTACCTGTTGGTTTTCTCTAAATTCCATCCCTAATTGAACACCAGTGATGGTACAGATTCCTACTGCCACAAACCAAAGTACTGTCATGATAACTGAAAAGGTCTTGAACTTGGCTTTTATGTCCAGAAGTAGTTTAGTACCCAGATACATGAACCCAATGATTGGAGCAAAAAGAATCCAGATGATAGAGTAGTAGGTAATGGTACTATGGAACTGAGTTTCGTATAGAATGTCCATTAAACTCCCCAGGTTTTCGGTAACCCGATCTCCCCACATTGAGAGGAGACCGGTTTCCCCGATCAGTAAACTGATCAACAACCAAATCGCGAAAATTCCTCCGATTACACAGGCCAAACCGAAGATTTTCCCCAACACGCGAAACGCACCGGAAGAGGCCTTAACTCCCTTTTCTACCGAATTTTTTACGGTATCCTTAATTCGGTTGGTGTTCTCGCTGTTGGTTAAGTCGTTTTTTATGTCGTGAAACTGCTTTTTAATGTTATTTACATTGATGGGCTCACCGCGCATTTTTAGCTTGTCGGCAGTGGTTTTTGCCTCCGGAATTACAAATAATAGGATGATGTAGATCAAAACCCCTGAACCTGTAAAACCAAGGATAACGAAGAGCAATCTAAAGAGGATTGGGTCTAGCCCAAAGTAAGCACCTAAACCGGCACATACCCCTCCGATGGAAGCATTTTCTTTGTATCTAAACAATTGTTTGGTTGGTCCTTTGGATTGAGCTTTTACCGGCTCTTCCTCTTCCTCCATTTCTTCCGTTCTGAAGTCTTCCGGTTCTCCCATGGTTTTAATTACTTCATCCACATCAGATAGAGTAATTACTTCTTTACCATCCTTAAGTTTTTCCTGGAACAATTCTGCAATTCTGGATTCAATATCCTTCATGATTTCTTCCCGCTCATCCGCGTTGTGGAAGTATCCTTTAATGGTTTCAAGGTATTCGTTCAGAATCTGAAATGCTCTTTCTTCTAAGTTGAAGAAAAAACCTGCGATATTACTTGATACTGTTTTATTCATTTTAATAGGTGTTAGTCGGTCTAACAAGTTGGTTATTTAGTGATCTTTTGTACTGCGGTATGAAGTTCTTTCCAGGTTTTGGCTAATTCCTGAAAAAATGCTTCTCCCACCGGGGTTAAACTGTAGTATTTTCTCGGTGGTCCTGAACTGGATTCCTCCCACCGATAAGTTAAAATACCGGCATTTTTTAATCGGGTAAGTAGTGGGTATAAAGTTCCCTCCACCACAATCATTTTTGCCTCTTTTAACTCGGATATAATATCTGAAGGGTAGGCCTCGCCATTCTGTAATATAGCCAGTATACAGTATTCAAGAATACCCTTCCTCATTTGAGCTTTTGTGTTTTCTACTTTCATGTTTATAGAACTATCTAATGCAAATATATGTACAAAAACAGGTACTATGCAAAACAAAGTACTAAAACTTTTTTATTGAATCTTGAGTTTTTGCCTTGTGTGGGTTGTTTTTACTGGGGTTTTTAGGTTTGTTAAAAAATGCAAATAAATTTCACAGCCCAGCTAATTTCAATTGAACTTTATAATTAGAAGAGGGTATATGATCATAAAATGGGAGCAAATAATCATTTCATTCATGTCAAAAGTGTCAATTAATTATCTTGTGTTCCAGAGTTAAATGGGAGTAAGAATTACCATATTATGTTTGTTCATTTTTACCTTAGGTCAGCTACATGCCCAAACCATAGCTGAGGTGAAGATGGAGTTTGTAGACTCAGCGGATTATTCCGGACCGGTTATTCATGCTTTTGAGCACAGTGTTTGGGTAAAAAAAAGGAAACAGCGAAAGATTAAGAGATTAATCGAACAGAGTGCTCAATCCCAAGATTGGAAAAACTCCATTAGAAGAAAGAAGGTTCGTCGCATGTCCAGAGTAATTCGTAAGCGCGGAATCCCAACAGTACTTTGGGAAAAAGTGTGGACTGTGGCAGACATGAAAGCAACTGAACATGTCATTGTAGCAAAGATTAATGGATTACTAGGGGTAACATTCCAGTACAAGGACACTACCAACAATACCTGGGTTAATTTGGAATGGCGATATTCGATTAAAGAGGAATCTCCCGAGAATTGGATCTATGGTAAGAATTATTTCCTTCACTCTTTTAACATCTCTACTGGAAACCCTAAGATTGATCGTCCTGCCCAAAAAGAGTCTGGACATCCTTTAATAAAAGACCGTAAGTTAAATCATGTACGTCCACAGCACATTGTTGGCCAATGGAAACTAGATTCCATACAGAAGTTGTATTTGGAGAGTAAAGTGGTAAACAAGGTAGAGTCTTATGATTTTTCCAAATACTTCAAATGGCAAAAAATGAAGTTTAAAGATGGGAAAGACGGGGTGATTTATTCTCAACGGAAATCCGGTGCGTCAGAATCAGTTCCATTTGTATTTAGATTACAGGATAATACCCTAAAAATAATCGAATCCAGAACCAGGTATGTGTATTATATCATCGAAGAGTTGGATGAAAACCAGATGGTGTTAATGGCATATTCTAGTGGGATTTACCTATTTCATCAAAGAATGTTCTTCAGTAAAGAAGTGGATGAAAAGTACAGCTATTTGGAGTTTCAGCAAGATCAAAAATCTCTTGTAAACCCTAAGATGCCAAAAGAAATAGATGTTCATGCTTTGGATCGGGTAGGTAGTAAATACTACTATTACCCCGGAGGAGATGAGAAAAAGGCAGTTTTATATTCTGGGTTGGTAACCATGAAAAACAATAAGGGAGGAAAGGCGATGGAGGAACCTATTGTTAACGGTGTAATAGAAGGAACCAAAAAGGTGTGGACCATGAGTGGTGCTTTACTTGGTGAGTATGAGTATAAGAATGGGAAAAAGGAAGGGCTCCAAATTAACTATTTCGAAAATGGAGATACCAGTCTAATGCATTATAACGTAGCTGGCAAAATGGATGGGTTGTATTGCAGGTGGAACGAATATGATATTCTGCTAGAAACCGGAAACCTTAAAGAAGGGCAGAAAGATGGAACGTGGAAATACTACGACACAAAAGGTCGATTGATAAAGGAGGAATTGTTTGAAAACAAGCAATTGGTTTCGCATGTAAATTCTCCACCGGGAGAGAATAGTGTAATGTTTTTAGACTTAGAGGAAAAGAACGGACTTTACCACTTAAACAATAAGCTATTTTCTGGAAAAGCCTATCAATATTTCCCGGAAAGTTATGGGTACAGAGTGAGGTTTGCTAACCTCATAAATGGTTTAAGGCATGGAGAAGAAGTAGAGATTTATACCTCCGGTAAGATTGCCGAAATGGGGGTAAATATTAGCGGGAATAAAGATGGAGCATGGTTGTCTTTTCACTATTCGGGGGATACTGCTGCTGTTGAGCATTATTTGAAGGGAGAACAAACAGGAGAATGGAGAAAGTATGGTAATAACGGAAAATTACACGAACAGAAATACTTTTTAAGAGGTGAACTCAATGGGCCATATAAGAAATGGAGTTACGAAGGAAAAGTTTCCGAAGAAGGAAGTTATTATAAAGGAAAGAGAGACGGAACCTGGAGAGAGTATTATTCCAAAGGAGCATTGTTTAGTGAGCAAAATTATGACAAGGGAGAGTTTATAGGTACCTGGTCCAAGTGGGAGGAAAATGGAAGGTTAAAAGAGGAGTGTATTTATGTATGGTCTCCATCCGATGTGGTTTGCGATTGTAAAATGAAATCTGCTGGAAATACATGGTTAAAAGGGCGTAAAATAAACCATGTAAAGGAGGGAGAATGGAAGGTGATTAACAACAATGGGGATATCGTTAAGCGCTTGTACTATAGAAGAGGTCAAATTCAAAAATAAAGTGACGAATGTCGGATAAAAAACAAATTTATCGGATGGAATTTTTTTTATCTTGCGTTCATGAGTCACGATCATTTAATCATATTTGTGAAGAATGCCGAATTGGGAAAAGTAAAAACCCGATTGGCTAAGACTGTAGGACCGGAGAATGCGTTATTGATCTATCGTTATCTGCTGGAACATACTTTTCAGGTTACCCTTCCCATAGAGGCAGACAAGAAAGTTTTTTACTCTGATTACATTCAGAATGTAGATCAGTTTAATGAGTTAGTATTCCAAAAACACATTCAACAAGGAGATGATTTGGGAGAGCGAATGTATAATGCCGCAAGTAAGTCTTTTGGAGAATGGGCGGACAAAGTAGTTATTATTGGTAGCGACTGTTTGGAAATTAATTCGGGAATCATAGATGAAGCTTTTAAAGTCTTGAACGACCATGATTATGTTATAGGACCTGCCAAAGATGGAGGGTATTACCTCATTGGAATGACGGCACCTAGTAAGAATGTATTTAAGAACAAGGAATGGAGCTCTGAAAATGTATTTTTAGATACTTTACTGGATATAGGAAAGATGGGGAAAACCCACTATTTACTCCCTACCTTATCGGATATAGATACCGAAGAAGATTTGGGAGAACTTAGGCGATTATTAGAATAGTCATTCAAGATTTTTATAGATTTGATCCATGAATTTAGAGGAGATTAAAGCATCTTCAGAATACCTGAAGAATAAAGGAGTAGTAGCCCCGGAAATAGGAATTATTTTGGGGACAGGATTAGGAAATTTAGCCACTAAAATTGAAGTGGAATTAACCGTTCCTTATGAGGAGATACCTCATTTTCCATTGTCTACAGTAGAGTCGCACACTGGTCAATTGATTTACGGAAAGATAGAAGGGAAACAAGTTTTGGCTATGCAAGGTCGATTCCATTATTATGAGGGGTACAACATGGAGCAAATTGCTTTTCCGGTAAGGGTGATGAGTCAATTGGGAATTCAGAAGTTGATGATTTCGAATGCTGCTGGTGCCATTAACCTTAACTTCAAAAAAGGAAGTTTAATGATGATCACTGATCACATTAACTTATTTCCTTCAAACCCACTAATTGGACCTAACGAAGAGGCTTTGGGAACTCGATTCCCTGATATGAGTGAACCATATTCTAATGAATTATGCGACATTCTAAAAAGTACTGCCGCTACTCATAACATAGACTTAAAAGAAGGGGTATATATTTCCGCTCAAGGGCCTATGTTGGAAACTCCTGCAGAATACCGCATGCTTAAAATACTTGGTGCGGACGCAGTTGGAATGAGTACCATTCCTGAAGTAATTGCTGCTAATCACCTGGGACTACCTTGTTGTGCTGTATCGGTACTTACAGATGAGTGTGATCCAGATAACCTCGCACCTGTTGATATTGCAGAAATATTAGAAGTAGCAGGAAAAGCAGAAGTTGTGCTTACGCAACTATTTACGGGAGCAATTGCCAAAATGTAATCTAGCCGATAGTTTGCCGACACTTTCCAGTTTACTTTTGAACCACATTATTACACTAATTATATGAGTTATTTAGACGCTACGAACGAGCTATATAGAGATGCAGCCTTAACACCTGATGTAGGGCTTTGTTGTACCACCACCCCAGTTTGGCAATTACCAGGATTGGATATACCGGGGATTATGTTGGAGATGAACTATGGTTGCGGTAGTACGGTTAGCCCAAGAGATTTGGTTAACGACCCTAAAGTACTTTACATTGGTGTAGGAGGTGGTATGGAGTTGCTTCAATTTGCCTACTTCAACAGAAATAAAGGTGGTGTAATTGGGGTAGATGTATTGGATGAAATGTTAGAAGCATCTGCCAATAATTTTGTAGAGGCAGAAAAAAGGAACCCCTGGTTTAAATCTGATTTTGTTGATTTGAGAAAAGGAGATGCTTTGAATTTGCCAATTGAAGATAATTCAATCGATGTTGCAGCTCAAAATTGTGTGTTCAACATATTTAAATTGGATGACCTTAAGAAAGCTTTACAAGAAACTTACAGAGTACTGAAGCCTCATGGTAAATTGGTGATGTCTGATCCTATTTGTGAGCAGGAAATGCCGGAGGAGTTGAGAAGTGATGACCGACTTAGAGCCCAGTGTTTAAGTGGTGCTATTCCTTTGAAAGATTACATCAAAATGATTACCGATGTTGGATTTGGGACAGTTGAGGTAAGAGCTAAAAGAGCCTATAGAGTATTAACACCAGGGCATTACAATACCAAAGAATTGATTTACATTGAAAGTGTTGAAGTATGTGCCATTAAAGATCCAATGCCAGAAGATGGACCATGTGTATTTACTGGTAAAACAGCCATTTATTACGGAGGCGAAGAACATTTTGACGATAAAAAGGGACACGTATTATTGAACAATCAACCAATAGCTGTTTGCGATAAAACCGCCGGAGCTTTGGCAGGACTGGGTAGAAACGATATCTTTATATCGGAATCCACTTATCACTACGATGGTAGTGGATGCTGTTAATGATGAAGTGCACGTTAATTCTATTTCTATTTTTTATTGGTTTATCTGGTTGGACACAGACCGATACCACTGTAATTCCTGAGCATTTAAAGAAGTACGAACAACTAGAAAAAGTTGAGCCTGTAAAACAGGGGCAGTACGTTAAATTTAAGGTAAACGGGGAAGTAGAAAACGATGTGCTCGTTTCACTTTTAGATCATAGAGGAGTTCTCATTAACAGTGCTTCTGTAAACGTAAGTCAGGAAAAAGGATTGGCATTCGCCACCAAGAATCTGGATCCTGGTGTGTATTTCTTCAAAGTGGAATTGCTTCATTCTACCGAAATAAAAATGGTAGAGGTGGTGGAGTAGGGCTAATGATCTTCGTCAAATTTCTTTTCTCCGGCTTCAATCCTAATATCTAAAAAGTTATCCTTGGGAGGTATAGGACAATTGTACCCTGTGGTATAATGACAATAAGGGTTAAAAGCATAATTGAAGTCCAATATATAAGTTTTGTCTTTAGGTAGTTTAGCTTCGATGTACCTGCCTCCACCATAAGATTCTTCTTCATTGGTAAGATCGTTGAACGGAATGAAAACGTAATCTCTATACATAGGCATTTGCAATAAACGCATGTTTTGGTAGATGGGAAGTTTGAATTTTTTACCATCCAGTTTGAATTTCAAAATTCCGTATTGTCTAAACTTTTTAAGCTTTCCGGCAGAAGTAGTCATTTCGAATACAGGCCCAATTTTCTTTTTAAACTTAGCCTCGATTCGGTACTTTTCATTGGGTTCAAAATAGTTTAAATGTTCAAATTCTATTGCCATTTCATCCGGAAGAGGAGATTTAGCAGTATCTCCAAATTCTTTGTTTACCTCTTCACGGTGTTTTAATACAGTATTGATGTAGGCTGAGTCTTGCTGAGCGCTATAAGTTACAGGTATAAGAAGTAGTAATATCAGGAATCTCATATTAAACAATTGATTTGTTAACCGCATTAGCTACTGGAGCAATAGTTTCTAATAAAGTGCCAAATTCTTCAAAGTTGAGCTGTTGAGCGGCATCACTCTTAGCTATTTCAGGTTGTGGATGAACTTCAATTAGCATACCATCTACTCCCATAGCCACACATGCTTTAGTTAAGTCTGTAATCCCATATCGATAACCAAGTGCATGACTAGGGTCCAGAATAATAGGAAGGTTGGTATATTCCTTTAACCAGGCTACTCCACAAAGATCCAGTGTAAATCGAGTCTTGGTTTCAAAAGTTCTTATACCTCTTTCGCAAAGCAATACGTTTTCATTTCCTCCGCTCAATACAAATTCTGCTGCTTGCACAAACTCCTGCAATGTGGTTCCAAACCCTCTTTTAATGAGTACAGGTTTGTGGGTTTTAGAACAAGCTTTTAAAATACTTTGGTCGTACATGGCTTTGGCACCAATCTGAATAACATCAGCTTTTTCTATCACCTCGTGTACATGACTGTAATCTTTTACTTCGGTAACCACCTGATGTCCGTATTGATCTCTTACTTTACATAGTAAGTCTAACCCCTCAGATCCTAATCCTTGAAAAGAGTAGGGAGATGTACGAGGTTTAAAACATCCTCCTCTTATAGCTTTTAATCCCTTTTCATTTAACAATTCACCAACACCATTAATTTGCTCAACGGACTCTACTGAGCATGGTCCGGCAATTACAATGGTATTTCCAGTGTCCCCTCCTATAGATACATCTCCTATTTTTACTGTTCTTGTCCCATTTAAATAATCTCTGGAGGCCAATTGGATGTCTGAATCGAATTGGTGAAATTCAATGACATTGTTTCTCAATTGATCCGGAATCTGATTATTACTGCTGCTGGTTACAGCAACGTAATGGTCTTCTTTTTCGAAGTAAAAACCGTTTAATTGTTCCAAACCTGAGGTAGAAACACTTTTATTTAGGTGAAGAATCATATTCAAAAATTATAGTGCAAATATCATAATATGAATGGACCTTTATTACATTTGAGCGGAAAATTCGGAAAACCATGAACAAAACAATACTTATTACTGGAGCTACATCCGGTTTTGGAGAAGCAACAGCTTTACTTTTTGCTAAAAACGGAGATCATGTTATCATTACAGGTAGGAGAGAGGAAAGGTTGGAGCAATTAGAAAAGAAAATCAAAGAGGAGTTTGGAACTAAAGTATTGTCGCTTTGTTTTGATGTTCAAAATAAAGCAGAAGTAGATCAGGCCATCGAATCCATTCCTGCTGAATGGAGAAACATTGACGTGCTAGTTAACAATGCAGGTTTGGCTAGTGGGTTGAATAAAATACAAGATGGCGATGTGGAGGATTGGGAAAAGATGATCGATACCAATGTGAAAGGGTTGTTGTACGTATCTAAAGCAGTTATTCCTATTTTAATTGAGAACAAAAAAGGACACATTATTAATATTGGGTCTACTGCTGGTAAGCAGGTTTATTTGAACGGGAATGTGTATTGCGCTACAAAACATGCGGTAGATGCTATCTCACAGGGAATGAGAGTTGATTTATTGGAGCATGGAATTAAAGTAACGCAAATTCGCCCGGGAGCTGCCGAAACTGAGTTTTCTATTGTTCGTTTTCATGGTGATGTGGAAAGAGCCAAAAATGCCTATAATGGATACCAACCAATGGTGGCTGAAGACATTGCACAAATGGTATACTTCAGTACCACTTTACCACCGCATCTTTGTATCAACGATTTGGAATTGACTTCTTTGGCTCAGGCTAGCAGTTACTACACCAACAGGAAATAGGGGTTAACTTGAGTTTTAAAATCATCAAAAATAAGGACCTGAAATCTAAGTCGTGGTCTGGAGGGAAAACCACCGAATTATATATTTTTCCGGAAAATGCTTCTTACAAAGAGTTTGATTTCGAATTTAGAATCAGTACCGCCACTGTTGAAGTAGAAGAATCCATTTATACTCCATTACAAGGAGTGTCCAGAACCTTGATGGTACTGGAAGGAGAATTGGAGTTAAACCATATTGGGCACCATACAAGTAAATTACAACCTTATGATCAAGACCAGTTTATGGGGCATTGGGAAACTCATAGTTTAGGAGTGGTAACCAATTTTAACCTGATGACCAGAAATGAATGTCAGGGAGTGTTAAAAAAGGTAAGCTTATTAACCGGTGAACATCATCTTCCGGTTAATACCAAAAGTGTTTATTACATACATAAAGGAGAAGTAGGATTTATGGGATGTAAGGCGAAATCTGGTGATGTACTGATTCTGGAAGCACAAAAAAACGCCTCTAATATAATTAAAGGCGTTTCCGATTCTATTTTGATTGAATGTTCTATTATATCATAGAATGATATACGTTCTGAACATCCTCATCTTCTTCAAATTTTTCTAATAACTTCTCCACTTCAGCCTCTTGTTCAGGAGTTAGTTTTTTAGTAGTGGTAGGAATTCTTTCAAACTCTGATTTAATGATCTCAATTCCTCTGGTTTCTAATTCTTTTTGAATGGAACCAAAGTTTTCGAAAGAACCATAGATAACAATGTTTTCTTCATCCTCAAATACCTCTTCAGCTCCGAAATCGATTAGTTCAAATTCCAGCTCCTCTACATCCATATCTCCTTTTGGAATGGTGAAATTGCATTGTCTTTCAAACATGAATTCTACCGAACCGGATGTACCAAGGCTACCTCCATTTTTGGTGAAATAGTTACGTACACTTGCTACTGTTCTATTATTGTTATCCGTAGCAGTTTCCACTAAGATAGCAATACCGTGTGGTCCATATCCTTCAAACAATACCTCTTTATAATCGGAAGTATCTTTGTCTGTCGCTTTTTTAATTGCTCTAAGAACATTGTCCTTAGGCATGTTGGCAGCTTTTGCATTTTGCATTACTGCTCTTAATCTGGCATTTGTTTCTGGGTCAGGTCCGCCCGCTTTTACTGCAATTACAATATCCTTTCCAATTCTTGTAAACGTTTTGGCCATTTTGGACCAACGCTTCATCTTTCTAGCCTTTCTAAATTCAAATGCTCTACCCATTTTATAAAATTTCTTTTACGCGTCCCACTTGTCCGTCTTCCAGCCTTACTTTTATTCCGTGCGGATGACGAGGAGAGTTGGTTAATAAATCTTTTACAATACCATAAGTGAGTGCACCACTTCTTTGATCCTTTTTCAGAACGATGTTTACTTCCATTCCAGGTTCAATATTTGCTCTAATAGTGCCTTCCATGGTAGTCCAAAATTAAAAACTTCAACTAAATAACACAATACCTAAAGCAATACCTGTAACGATTAATCCGATGTTTTTGTATTTATCGACTTTATTATGGTATTCTTCAAAGATCAGTAGGGTGGTAATGTGTAATAACATACCAGTTGTAATGGCCAGCAGGTTGGTGCTTAAGTTTTCGAAATAATCTTGGCCATGAATCATTTCTCCCACTAATCCTCCAAGTGGAGTCATGGCAGCAAACAAGATGAACAATAAAAATACAGTTGATTTTTTAAGTTTAGAAGCCATTAAGAATAGCATTAAAACAATAGCAACAGGTACTTTGTGAGATAAAATTGCCCAGAAAAAAACCATCCCAAATCCTTGAGAAACATGAGCATGAGTGTGTCCATGATGGTGCACCTCTTCTAATATAAATAGTGGAATTCCTTCAATAAAAGCATGAACACAGAGTCCAAAGAATAAAGAAAACAGAATGTTTTTAGTTCCTCCCAGTTTATCTGCAGCACCATGGTGATGATGGTGATGATCTTCTTCCAGGTGAACGTGTCCATGTTCAATTCCTTTAGAGAATAATTCGAGTATAATCTGAATCAGAAATCCTAAGAGTAAGTAAACTCCCAGTCCGTACTGATGAGATTGAAATAACTCAGGAAGAATGTGAACACAAAGCAGGCTTAGCACAAAAGATACTCCAAAGGTGGTTAAGTACTTTTTAATCTTAGAAAACACTCCTTCAAACAAATAAGTGAGTAGTCCTGTTATAAAAACACTCCCAAAAAGTATCGCTATGATCAACCAGGTATTCATTCTTTTTCTCCTATTATGATTAATCGGTCCGACGCTTCAAGGTCAAATTGACTTAAGCTAAAATCACCAAAGATGTGTTTGATATTGAGGTTAGTTTGTTCCATTAATTGTTCAAAGTCATTTAAGGTAAGAGCCTGTACTTTTTCTATGTATGTATGAGTTTCACCGTTGTCTTCAAATTCAATTTGCTTATGGATAACTTCGTTTTTTACAAATCGATGAATTTGAAAATTGATTCCATCGATGCTTTTTACTTCTTCCTTAACCAGGTTTTTGATGACTTTATTGGCATTCATAAAGTCAATCACAAAAGTTCCTTTTGGCTCAAGCATTTGTTCGATCGCTCTAAGTACCTTCAGGTTTTCGTCCGTAGAATTGAAATAACCAAAACTGGTAAACAAATTGAAAATACATTTGAACTCACTGGAGGTAAATGCATTTCTCATGTCTTTCACCATAAAGCTTAACCCAGGGTTCTGGTGTTGTTGAGCCAATGAAATGCTATTCTCAGAAAGGTCCACACCAGTAACGTTGTATCCCAATTTGTTGAGGTATACAGAATGGCGTCCTTTACCACAAGCCAGATCAAGAACCTTGTCCCCTTTTGGGAGATCAAGAAACTTAATCAGGTTAGAAATGAAGAATTCTGCTTCTTCATCATTCCTGTGCTGATACAGCTGGTGGTAGTAATTAGAGTCAAACCAGGTTTCGAACCACTTCATCTTTTAATTTTCAAAAAAGTATGCAAAGATATTTCTTAAGTGCAACATCTGTGCATAATAATGTGAATTTATTACAATTGTATTCTAAATGTGTGATATTCTAGTAGTTTACTATCTTTGTAATCAGCTCAATGAAGCGTGTTATTTCCATATTAATTATTTTGGTTTGTATCATTTCTATTTCATGTAGAAAAAGGAAAGAAAGAACGATTCAACCCTCCAGAGATTATGCTTTGATTGCTAATAGTACCACAACCATCCCCGGGTTATTGATTGGGTTATCTCAGGAAGATCGCATTTTGGAAATCATTGAAGAGGGAATGGATACTACCAATACATGTGCTCAATTGATTTATGTAAGCGGAGATACAGCTAATTTTCCAGGAGGAGGTTCAATTCGTTTTGACCTCGACTATGGTACAGGATGTATCGATGGCGATGGTATTTACAAAGAAGGAGTAATTAATTGCAGGTTGTACAATTATCTGGATTATAATGGAGGTAAATTAACCTGCAGTTTTGATGAGTTTTATTTTGGAGGTAACGAATTAAGCGGAAGTCTTACCGTAACGTATTTGGGGAACGAAGAATATCATGTAAATACCACCAACATAAGTTTACTTGTGGGTAACAAGGTAGTCTATTTGGATGCTGATCTTACGCTTAATCGAATAGAAGGAGAAGGAACTTTGGAAGAGGTAATGGATGATGCTTACAGCATTGATGATTTATCTTTTATTACTGATCGATATGGAAACGAAGAAAGTGTAACAGCCGAAGGGTTATATAAATTGCTGGGGTGCAGATGGATTAGTGCTGGAGTGGTGGAACTTGAGAACGATGATAGTGAAGTTCAGGTGATCGATTTTGGAAATAAAGATTGTAACAACGAAGCTACGGTTACCATTGAAGATAAGGTATACGTAATCGATTTACCGTAATCCATTGAATTTTTGGAGAAAAAGAATATAAAATAGAAGTATTTATTATATTTGCTTCACACCAATCACAACGAGCTTTTAATGCTAGACGTATTTGATTTATATAATAATATGGAACGGAATGACATCCTTTTGTCGTTCAAAGGGGCCATTACTTCTGAATTACTTACGTCCGTATTGCAGATCATGGAAACCAAAATGGAGGATCTCGAAGAAGCTCCTAAAACACGAAGAAAAGTGTTTAATGTATTGGTAGAATGTCTGCAAAACCTTTACCACCATATTGATGATTTTGAAGTGGAAGGATCCAAAGAGGAGATTTCACAAAAGAAATCAGCAATTTTTATGATTAGCAGAAGTCAGGGATATTACAGTATCATTACCGGAAACTTCATAAAAACAGAAGGTACAACAAAGCTAAAAGAGAGAATAGAGTACATCAACTCTCTGGAGCGTGATGCCCTTAAAGCTTATTATAAAGAAGTCCTAAACAATGGAGAAATGAGTGCCAAAGGTGGTGGTGGACTTGGATTTATTGATATTGCAAAAAAATCAGGTCAAAAGTTAGAATATAATTTCATGCAAGTGGATGAGGCACATTCTTTCTTTACACTGATTGTTAAAATAGAACAGAAATAGATTAAAAACATAACTGAAATGGGTAACTTAACAATAGAAGGATCAGCAAAGACACCAACAGTAGAATTTAAAGTAGAAGGAACGATGCTTATTAAAGGACGCTCGATTCCTGAGAACTCAATTGAATTTTATAAGCCAATTATTGATTGGATTGGTGAGTACGGAAATAGCCCACAAGCAAGTACAGAAGTAAATATTCAGTTAGAGTATTTTAATACAAGTTCTTCTAAGTGCATTCTGGATGTATTTAAGAAATTGGAAACACTTGCTAGTACTGAAATTAAAGTAAACTGGTATTACGAAGAGGATGATGAAGATATGTTGGAGGCTGGTGAAGATTACCAGGCAATTATCGACCTTCCTTTTAAGATGATTGAAGTAGAAGAGCTGTAAAAAGAAATTATATGTTTTGAAGGCCATTTGTTTTCCATTAGGGAAATGGATGGCCTTTTTTATTGATGCATGAAGAAAATTGTTATCGCCCTGGATGGTCATTCGGCCTGTGGAAAAAGTACTTTGGCTAAGTTGATAGCTAAAGAATTGTCTTATGTTTACATTGATTCCGGAGCAATGTACCGTGCTGTTACTCTATATTGCCTTGAGCACGATATTATTAACGGAGAAGTAGAGGAGAACAAACCAAGAATTATTGAAGCATTGAACAACATCAACGTTTCTTTTAATTACAATAGAACAACTGGTAATTCAGATACCTTTTTGAACGGTAAAAGAGTGGAAGACGAAATCAGAACCCTAAGGGTATCTAACCGAGTTAGCCACGTTAGTAAAATAAAAGAGGTGAGAGAGAAGTTAGTGGAGTTTCAGCAAAGACTAGGTAAGAACAAAGGAATCGTGATGGATGGCAGGGACATTGGTACGGTGGTTTTTCCAGATGCAGAGTTGAAACTATGGATCACTGCCTCCAACGAAGTACGAGTAGCCAGAAGGTATAAAGAAATGCTGGAGAAGGGCCTACAAGTATCTTTAGAAGATGTTCAGGACAATGTTAAGCAAAGAGATTACGAAGATTCTAACCGTAAGGAAAGTCCATTGGTTAAGGCAAAGGATGCTGTAGAAATTGACAACTCTTTATTGTCCAAGCAGGAAACGCTTCAAAAGGCTATTTCATTGGTGAACGATAAATTAATGACGCTCTAATAGGTGCGATACTTTGCTCAAATAAGCTACAACGGAACCAATTACCATGGGTGGCAGGTGCAACCCAATGCCAACACGGTTCAGGCAGAGGTCGAAAAAGCATTTGGAATCATACTCAAAAACCCAAACTTTTCTTGTATCGGTTGTGGTCGTACAGATACAGGTGTGCATGCTTCTGATTTTTACCTGCATTTTGATCACGAGGAATCGTTCGATGCGGATAAAGTAGTTTATAAATTGAATTCGCTTTTACCTAATGATATTGCGGTGTACAGAATCTTTTCTGTTGATTCCGAAGCGCACACAAGGTTTGATGCCACCTCTCGTACCTATCAATATCATATACACAGATTTAAGAACCCATTTAATAAAGACCAATCCACCTATCATACCAGAGACCTGGATGTAGGTGCAATTAATAAAGCCTGTAAAATACTTTTCGAATATGAGGATTTTACCTCTTTCAGTAAACTACACACTGATGCTAAAACCAACTTGTGCGAAATAAAAGAAGCACATTGGGAGCAAAATGGAATGGAACACGTTTTTACTATATCCGCCAATCGCTTTTTGAGAAATATGGTAAGGGCAGTTGTGGGAACTTTACTTGAGGTCGGAGAGGGAAAATTGACCATTGAAGGGTTTAGAAAAGTGATCGAGGATAAAAGCAGAGGTGCAGCTGGTAAGTCGGTTCCCGCAAAAGGACTTTTCCTTACTAAAGTAGAATATCCCTACTTGTAGTTATAACAAATTAATGATGGAGATCACCATCAAAAATGATACTTTTGTTGGCTAATGGATCAGACGAAAGGAAAAGCATGGGATGGAGCTCTTTTTAGAAGAATTCTCAAATTTGCCAACCCCTACATGGGGTTGATGTACCTGGCACTTTTCTTAACCGTTTTTCTCGCAGTTATTGTCCCACTCAGACCATTCATTATTGGAAGAATGGTGGGGAAATATGTGTCCGAAGGTGATGAGCAGGGCCTTTTAATTAATGCCATGTATGTGGTAGGATTATTGGTGTTGGAAGGTGTGAGTCGATTCTTTCACATTTATATATCCAATCTAATAGGACAAAATGTAATTAAAGATTTAAGGGTGATGCTATTTAACCACATTACCAGGCTTAAATTGCAATACTTCGATACGCATCCAATTGGAATGTTGGTAACTCGAGCGGTTAGCGATATCGAAACAGTAGCAGAAGTATTCTCTCAGGGGATTCTTACCATTTTTGGTGACTTACTAACCATAGTAGGGGTGTTAACCTTTATGTTTTATGTAAACTGGGAGTTAACGCTTATTACGATCATCCCAATTCCGTTATTGATCATTGCAACTAATATATTTAAGAAAGCCATTAAGAAATCGTTTCAGGATGTTAGGAAAAATGTGTCGAAGCTCAACACCTTTGTACAAGAGCACATTGTAGGGATGAACATTGTAAAGATTTTTGATAGAGAAAAGGTAGAGGCAGAACGATTCAGAAAGATTAACGATGAACACAAAAAAGCACACATTCGATCCATTTGGGCATATTCGGTTTTCTTTCCTGTAGTGGATATATTAAGTGCATTATCCATTGCATTTTTGATCCTGTACATAGTTCTTCAGGTGGACGATCCTTCGGTTGATTTTCCTCAGTTGGCTGGAGAAATGACTAGTTTTATCCTGTACATCTACATGTTGTATCGCCCAATCAGAATGCTCGCAGATCGATTCAATACTTTGCAAATGGGAATGGTTGGATCTTCCAGGGTTTTTGAAGTGTTGGATACAGAAGAGCATATTCAGAATACTCAAGAGATTACACAGAAAGAGTTTTCGGGAGAAATCGAATTTAAAAATGTTTGGTTTGCTTACAACGAACCAACCTGGGTATTGAAAGACCTATCTTTTAATGTGCAGCCTGGAGAAACCATTGCTTTTGTGGGAGCCACCGGAGCAGGTAAATCTTCTGTCATTAACTTACTGAGTAGGTTTTATGAATATCAAAAGGGAGAAATAACTCTGGATGGGGATGATCTAAGAAGGATAGACATTAACCTGATCCGAAAAAAGATAGCCGTTGTACTTCAGGATGTCTTTTTGTATTCTGACTCTATTTTGAATAACATTACTTTAGGGAATAAAGAGATTAGTAGAGAGCAGGTAATTGAAGCAGCAAAGCTGGTTGGGGCTCACGATTTTATTATGAATCTTCCCGGAAATTACGATTTTGATGTGAAGGAAAGAGGTGGTATGCTGTCGGTGGGGCAGAGACAATTAATATCTTTCATCAGAGCTTACGTGTATAATCCAGCCATCTTAATTCTGGATGAAGCTACTTCTTCGGTGGACACAGAGTCAGAAGAATTGATTCAGAATGCCATTAACAAGCTTACTGAGGGTAGGACTTCCATCATCATTGCCCACCGACTTTCCACCATTAGAAAAGCAGATAAGATCATTGTAATGGAACAGGGGGGAATATTAGAAATTGGAAACCATAACGAATTGATTCAACAAGATGGTGCCTATAAAAAGCTGTATGACCTTCAGTTTAAAGAGTAATATCATTCCATTGCTATTGGTGCTTCTGGTTTCCTGTGCGTCCATACCTGATCAGGAAGTAGAATACGAGTCTCATCAGGTTATTCCTGTTGCAGACGGTCCCGAAGACATGGTACTGGATACTTTTGGGAGCTATGATCGATTATTGGTTATTTGTAACGAAAGAAGAGAGGGAATAACGCAAGGAGCCATCTGGGAGTATGATTTTAAAGAAGATTTTAATCGTGCTCTTAAAGTAGTATTTAAGGATTCTACTCATGTATTTCACCCAATAGGAGGGGATATCCTTTCAGTAAATGGAGAACATTTCTTGTTTGCTACTAATCATCCGGAAAAGAAAAAGTCGGAAATAATTCGGTTTAAAATCTTTGAAGATAGCCTCGTGGAGGATCATATATTTACTGATATTATTGGCCATCCCAATGATGTTCTTGCTGTTTCTACAAATGAGTTTATTTATTCTCACGACGGAAAGCTGGGAGGTAAACTCGTTAAACATAAAAATGGAAATGAAATTTTAGCAAAAAGAAAATGGATGGCCAACGGTGTGATGGCTTTGGGAGAAGAGGTCTATTTTTCTACCACATTTAGCCATAAGTTATTTCGTTTAGAATTAAAACCTAACGGAAAGTGGAGGGCTCGGAAAGTAGTCAAAGTTAGGGGTGCAGATAATATTACAGCATACCAAAATCAGCTAATTGTTACTTCTCACATTAACTTCAGGAAATTTGCTAAACATGTTAAGTCTTCCGAGGTATGGTCACCTTCTGTGGTTTACCAGATTAATCCGGTGTCTGGAGATAAAAAAGTACTGCTTAGCGATGTTGGTGGACTTATCTCTTGTAGCTCCACCGGAATCATTTACAAAGAAGATTTATACCTTGTTCAGGTCTTTGATGGTTTTATTTTAAGAAGTAAACTAAAAAAATAATTAGGGCTTTTTTGATAGGGGTATTTCGTTTTTCAATGTGTCCATTTTAAACGGTTTAGGAGGTGTGTTTTGAATCGTTAAACTATTCTTTGGTAGTAGGGCAAAAAAATGGAAAAATTGAAATTTTATTTGGAACCTAATTTTTTTTGTACATACATTTGTGCCAGAATTAGAACAAGAAATGACGACAAAACAATTCCATACGGCAAAAATGAACAACATGTGTTGTTTTATGATGCGTTAACGTAAGGGAAGGGTATTGTCTGAAAATAAGATAAACGAAATTGATAAAAGCCTTCCCGAATATCCGGGAGGGCTTTTTTTTTGATTTAAAAATTAATAATAGCGAATAACTAAAATGTTGAACATGAATTTCCAAGTACAAAATATGATGTGTATGTGTTGTATGTGCTGTATGCGAATAAGCGTAATGGGAATGCTGTACCAACAATTCTGTAGAAATTAGTTTCTAATCAGAGATAGAATTGAAAAGCCTTCCCACACCGGGAAGGCTTTTTTTATGGCCGAAAACAAGAAAATCAAACAATAAACTTCAATCAAAAAAGAAAATGCAAAGCTTCAGAACAGAAATAGAAAATCCAGTAGTTGAGCAAGACATCATTGAATTAGGGCAAAAAATAGAGGCCTTTAAAACCGGAAAATTAAGTGAAGATAAATTCAAAAGTCTTCGTTTAGCCAGAGGAGTCTACGGACAACGCCAGCCTGGAGTTCAGATGATCAGAATTAAGCTTCCTTACGGTAAGGTTACCACGGAACAATTACTGAGAATTGCAGATGTTTCGGACGAATATTCCATTGGTAAGCTACACATCACTACCCGCCAGGACGTTCAAATACACTATGTAAGTTTGGATCGTACACCACAACTTTGGGAGGAACTGGAAAAAGATGCAGTTACAATAAGAGAAGCATGTGGTAATACCGTTAGAAACATTACAGCATCTGCTTTTGCAGGGATCGACCCGGAGGAAGCTTTTGATGTAACACCTTATGCAGATGCGACCTTCAAGTACCTATTGAGAAATCCTGTAAATCAGGATCTGGGAAGAAAATTTAAGATTGCTTTCTCAGGATCTGAAAAGGATTCGGCTTTCACTTTTATCAATGACCTTGGATTTATAGCAAAGGTAAAAGACGGTAAAAGAGGATTTAAAGTATTACTGGCCGGAGGGTTAGGAGCACAACCACATTTCGCCATTCCGATTTACGATTTTTTGGAAGTAGAAGAGATCATTCCGTTTACCGAGGCGGTATTAAGAATATTTGATCGTTACGGTGAGCGAGCCAATAGAAACAGAGCAAGGTTAAAGTTTTTAATTAAAAAGATAGGAGTAGAGGAGTTTTTAAAGTTGGTTGAAGAGGAACAGAAAGCAGTGTCGCCAGAGGCGAGAGCAGTAAAGTTTGACATAGACCTAAACCAAGTAGTAGTTTATGGTGATGCTGCTTTAGTTCCGGAAGAAACCGAAATCGAAGGGTATAGCAGTTGGTATGTAGCTAATGTATATCAGCAAAAACAAGAAGGGTACTATGCCGTTAAATTGAGAATTCCGAATGGAGATATCACCACGGAGATCACCAGAAAACTGGTTGAAGTAGTGAGAAAGTACGCATCTAACGATCTTCGGTTTACGGTGTCTCAGGGACTAGTGTTGAAGTACATTTCTAAGAACCTTTTGAAACCACTTTATTTAGAGTTAAAGGAGTTAAACCTTGCAGAAGCAGGAGCCGAAAGTACGGTAGATATCACTTCATGCCCCGGAACAGATACTTGTAATCTGGGAATCACGAATAGTACTTCGTTTGCGTCGATTGCTTCGGATTATTTAGAGGCAGAGTTTCCAAACTTGATCTACAACAAGGATCTGCAAATTAAGATTAGTGGGTGTATGAACTCTTGTGGTCAACATAGTTTGGCGAGCATCGGGTTTCATGGAAGTAGCTCTCGAGTAGAAAAGAAAGTATTGCCTGCTCTTCAAGTATTATTAGGGGGAGGGTTAAAAGGCGATGGAGATGCCAGAGTAGCGGAAAAGGTTATCAAGGTCCCTTCTAAGAGAGGAGTAGAAGTATTGGATGAGTTAATCAACGACTATCTGGATAACCAGGAAGAAAATGAAAAGTACTATCAATATTTCGAAAGACAGGGAAAGCCTTATTTCTACGAGTTGCTTAAGCCTTTTGCGGATACAAGCAGTGTAAACGAGTTAGATTTTGTGGATTGGGGAAGTGAGGAAGTTTATCAACAAGCTATCGGAGTGGGAGAATGTGCTGGTGTTACCATCGATTTGGTTTCCACCTTGATTTTTGAAAGTGAGGAGAAACTGGATAATGCTAAAGTAGCATTGGAAGATACCAAGTATGCAGATTCTATCTATTTCAGTTATGCCTCACTAATCAATTCAGCGAAAGCTTTGTTAACTCAAAAAGGAGAGAAGACCAATTCGCAGGCACAAATCATAGAAGCATTCGATAAAGTATTTGTGGAAACAGGAGAGTTTCCTCTTAAATCCAGCTTTAGAGAATTGACTTTTAAAATTAAAGATCGCGAGCCATCAGTAGAGTTTGCTCTGGAGTATTTCAACGATGCATCCAGGTTTTACAATGACTCAAAGAGCTATAGCGAGCAATAACAATTAACCGGGTGGAATTATTCACCATTATGAAGAATTAAAATGAACACAAGAATAAAAAGTAAACCAAAATTAATCCTTGTTGGAGCAGGGCCGGGAGATCCGGAACTGATCAGTGTAAAAGGGTTGAAGGCTCTTCAAAAAGCAAAAGTAGTACTATATGATGCTTTGGTACACACCGATTTATTGGATGAAATACCAAAAGATGCAGTTAAAGTTTTTGTAGGAAAAAGAGCAGGAAAACACAGTTTTAAGCAAGAACAAATCAATAAGCTAATTGTAAAATATGCACTAACATTTGGCGAAGTAGTAAGATTAAAAGGAGGAGATCCTTTTGTTTTCGGTCGAGGTAAAGAAGAAGTTGAATTTGCGGCAAACTACGGTGTTGAGAATGAAGTAATACCAGGTTTAAGCAGTTCAACTTCCCTTCCCGCCTTACAAGGAATTTCTCTTACCCAGAGAAATGTTAACGAAAGCTTTTGGGTACTAACAGGAACCAAAAGTGATGGAAGTATTTCGGCAGATTTAAAACTGGCAGCCCAATCTACTGCTACGGTAGTGGTGCTGATGGGGAGAAGAAAGTTGGAACAAATTGCCAGCTTATATCAGGCGCAGGGTAGAGGAGAATTACCGGTGGCAGTTATCCAAAATGGCTCTTTGCCCAACGAGAAAGTTGTATTGGGGAAGGTGAGTAACATCGCACAAAGAGCGGATGCGAAAGGAATTGGAACACCTGCCATAATTGTTCTGGGAGAGGTAGTAGGGCAACACCCAAAGTACGTTTATCAATTCATTGAGCAAGAGTTATCTCTGCCTTACAACAAAAACTAGAATCATGAGCACAATCAATCAATTGTACCCGGTATTCCTTAAGCTGAATCAGGTTAAAGTACTGATTGTGGGCGGAGGAAATGTGGCAAGGGAAAAACTGTCTTTTTTGTTAAAAAACAGTCCGGATGCACAAGTAAAAGTGGTGGCGCCAGAAATTAACTCCGAAATCACCGATTTGGTACTGGATCACCAGAATGTAAAAGCGATTTTAAAGCCTTTCGATTCAGATGATTTAAACGGGGTAAAGCTGGTCTTATCAGCTACCAACAGTAAGGAATTAAATGGAGAAATAAAGGCAGAGGCGAACCAAAGAAACATCCTGGCCAATGTTGCAGATACACCGGATTTATGCGACTTCTATCTGGGGTCGATTGTAACAAAAGGCGATTTAAAAGTGGCCATATCAACCAATGGAAAGTCGCCAACATTTGCCAAAAGATTTAGAGAAATATTGGAGGAAATAATACCTGATAACCTACCAGATACGCTAAACAATTTAGCTCAGATCAGAAGTAAACTAACCGGGTCATTTGCTCAAAAAGTAAAAGAACTAAACACAATTACAGCTAACCTAATCAATCATGAAAGAAACTAAACGCAGAAGTATTGTAAAAGGATTGACTTACAGAGTAATGGCTACCCTGGCCACCTTTACAGTTGCCTTCTTATTCACCGGAGATATCAGCTCATCCGTACAAATCGGATTGGCAGATTTCATTGTCAAATTAACCCTGTTCTTCGTTAACGAACGCCTTTGGGCCAGAGTAACATGGGGCATTAAACCAGTTAAGAATTAACCATCATGGAAACACTTACCATTTCTCAGGAATTAGTTAAGAATGTTAGAAGACTGAAGAGCTTTATTGGTAATACACCACTAATTGCTTTAGACAGGATCTACAAAAAGCCTGGAGTAAAAGTATATGCCAAGCTGGAGTGGAATCAATTGGGAGGAAGCGTAAAAGCCAGGGCAGCTTATAACATTATTAGCGAAGCCATTTACTCAGGAGAGTTGAATGAAGATAAAATTTTATTGGATGCTACCAGTGGTAACACAGGAATTGCTTACGCTGCAATAGGTGCGGCATTGGGAATCAGAGTAAAGTTATTGCTTCCAAAAAATGCATCGGAGGAGAGAAAGAAGATGCTTGAAGCCTTTGGAGCAGAGTTGATTCAAACTTCACCGGTAGGAGGAACGGACGAAGCTCAACAAAAAGCAAAAGAGCTATATGCTGCCAACCCGGAATTGTATTTCTATGCGGATCAGTACTCCAATGTAAATAACTGGAAGGCTCATTACAATTCTACCGCCGACGAAATTATTCAGCAAACCTACGGAGAGGTAACACACTTTGTAGCCGGATTGGGGACCAGTGGAACCTTTGTGGGAACAGGAAGAAAATTAAAAAAATGGGACTCCGATATTCACCTTACTGCATTACAACCTGACTTGCCACTACATGGACTGGAAGGATGGAAGCACATGGAAACAGCTATTGTACCTGCATTCTACGACAAAAGCGTAGCAGATAACTTTTTGGAAGTATCTACTTATGATGCCTACGATTTGATCAAAGAGTTAGCAGTAAAAGAAGGTTTGCTTGTTAGCCCATCTGCAGCAGCAAATCTGGCAGGGGCCATTCAGGTGGCCAACAGCATTGATGAAGGTGTTGTAGTTACTGTATTTCCTGATAATGCAGAAAAGTATGGAGAAGTATTAAAAGAACTATTTAATAACTACGAATCATGGAAATCATAGAGTTGGACCTGAAATTGAAAAAGGAAATCGAACAACACGCAGAAAGCACTTATCCCTACGAATGCTGTGGGTTTGTTTTAGGAGATGCTCAAAGCAGGACGGTACAGGAAGTCTATTTGTTAGAGAATGCTAAAGAGGGAGACCAGAGAAGGAGATTTGAAATAGATCCGTTGGATTACATTAAGGTAGAACAACACGCATTGCAACAAGGGACTTCATTGTTAGGGGTGTATCACTCTCATCCTGATCACCCTTCTGTACCGTCAGAACACGATTTAAAACAGGCATTTCCCAATTTTTCTTACCTGATTGTTTCAGTAGAAAAGGGAAGGTCTAAAAGAACTCAATCCTGGAGGCTAAACGAGGAAAATAAGTTTAAAGAAGAAATCATAAAAACCGTAATCAATAACTAAAAAAACGAAAGAAAATGGCAAAAGTAATTATACCAACACCGCTTAGAAAATTCACTTCTGATACAGCAATTATCGATACCAGAGGAGGAACAGTAATTGAAACCATCGAGTACTTAACCGAGGTTCACCCAAACATTAAAAAGCACCTGTTAGACGGTCAGGGACAGCTGAGAAGCTTTGTTAGAATCTTTGTTGATTCTACGGATATCAAAGCACTGGACTACGAAAAAACAAAGGTCACTCCGGCTGATACCATTAGCATAGTACCAGCCATTGCAGGAGGATCTAAATAAAGAAATTATGAGCGAAGTAACATTTAGTAAACAAGAACTGGAAAGGTATAGCAGGCATCTGATTATACCAGAGTTCAACATTGAGGGCCAGCGAAAGCTAAAGGCTGCCAAAGTACTTATTGTTGGTACTGGAGGACTTGGAGCTCCGTTGTTGCAGTATTTGTCTGCAGCGGGAGTTGGAACCATAGGACTGGTGGATTTTGATGTGGTGGAAGAAAGTAACTTGCAACGTCAGGTGTTGTTCTCCATTGATGATGTTGGAAAACCAAAAGTGGATGCCGCCAAGAAAAGAATTCAGGCACAGAACCCATTTGTAAACATCATTACCCATAACGTTCACCTTACATCAGAAAACGCATTGGATATTATTAAAGACTACGATATCGTTGCAGATGGAACCGACAATTTTCCAACCAGGTATTTGGTAAACGATGCCTCTGTGTTGTTAGGGAAAGTAAACGTATACGCTTCTATTTTCCGATTTGAAGGACAAGTATCTGTATTCAATTATACTGATAAGAATGGAGTTTTGGGACCGAATTATAGAGATTTATTTCCGGAGCCCCCGCCTCCGGGATTGGTGCCAAGTTGTGCCGAAGGAGGTGTGATTGGAGTATTGCCGGGAATCATTGGAAGCTTACAGGCCAATGAGGTAATTAAAGTCATAACCGGAGTGGGAGAGCCGTTGAGTGGGCGATTCTTTACCCTTGATGCAGCAGCATTCGAGACCAGAACTTTAAACATTGTTAGAGATAAGGATAATCCATTAAACGGGGATAATCCAACCCAAACAGAATTGATAGACTACCAGCAATTTTGCGGATTAAACATTAAAGAAGAAGAAAAAGTGGTAAAAGAAATAACAGTTCAGGAGCTCAAGGCCTGGCAGGATCAAAAAGAGGATTTTCAATTGATCGATGTAAGGGAAGAGTTCGAATATGAAATTGCCAACCTTGGAGGAGAGTTAATTCCTTTGGGAGATGTGTTGGAAGAATTAGAGAAAGTAAACAAAGCCAAAAAAGTAGTTGTGCACTGCCGAAGCGGTAAAAGAAGTGCAGATGCCATTGAACTAATTGAGAGTTCAACGGGATTGGAAAACCTCTATAACCTTAAAGGAGGAATTCTGGCCTGGGCAGATGAAATTGACGATTCTTTGGCTAAATATTAAAGACTAAAACCATGACCGAAATACTAAAAAGAGTCTTTACTGAAGAGGAAATAGCAGCATTGAATGAGAAGTATTTACCACTCACTGCAGAAGAGAGAATAAAACAGCTCTACCTCGATTTTGCAACGGAGGAGGTGATGCTTACCTCATCTTTTGCTGCCACCTCTGCCTTTTTATTGAAGGTGTTTTCTGATGTTAATCCCAATCAGGTAATTTACTTTATCGATACCGGGTATCATTTTGAAGAGACTTTAAAATACAAAGAAGAGTTAACCAAACGCTATGGATTAAACGTAGAGTCTGTGTATGGCGAAAAGTGGAAACACGAATTTACCAGCAAAGATGAAACGTGGAAAACAGACCCAGATCTTTGTTGCTCCATCAACAAGGTAGAACCTTTAATGGTAATCAAAGAACGGTTTACCGTTTGGGTGTCGGGGTTAATGAAATGGCAAAGTGATCATCGTAATTCCTTAAATATTTTTGAGGATAGGGGTGGAATTCTAAAGTTTTATCCTCTGTTGGATGTCACTAAAGAAGAGAGGGAGAAATACATTAGTGAGAATGATTTGCCATTTCACCCGCTAGTAGCTAAGGGATATTTCTCCATTGGGTGTAAACACTGTACTGTTCCTGGGAAAGGAAGAAGTGGAAGATGGAACAACAGTCCAAAAACCGAATGTGGGTTACATCTATAGTAGTTCTTTAAATAGCTCCTCTTATGAGGGGCTATTTTTTTACTTCAGCTGGCTAAGAAAAGTCTCAATAGCTGCCCAGTATTCTTCGCCACCAATCTGGTTGGTCCAAAGAGCACGGGACCCATGGTGTCCGGATTCTTCAGGCTGGAAAAATGTTTGGGCTTCGTTCATCTCTAGTTTTTGAAGTAATTCTTCTGCGTAAGGAATTTCATTCTTAGAGCAGGTAATAAACATGGGTTTATTAAATCCTTCTAATAAGTCTATTAAAGAACCTTTGTCCTCAGCCAGATAATTCCCAGGGCTAAAAGAAACCACAGAATTAACCTTGTCGTTATTCACCGCGATGTAAAGAGCAAGGGTAGAAGAGTAGGAGCTTCCCCAAAGTATTACAGCTCTTCCAAAACGTTCATGAGCATAATCAATTGCTGCAATCATATCTTGCTCTGCATCCAGAAAATCAGTTGTTTTTGCCTGTCTTTTTGCCTCTAAATAGGTCTCATTTTGAGCCGATCCAATTGGCCCGCCAGATCGTTGATCAATGGCCATGCAGTTAAACCCTAATTCATTTAATCGCTGTGCTATTCCATCGTACTCAAACTTATTGTACCTGGCCTGGTGGCACAGTACAATCATTGGAGCTTCTTCATACACCGCATATACATTAGCTGTAATTAGTAAGCTATCTAACGAAGGAAATTGAACCAATTCCGGGTATTCCTTTTCTATTATGGCAGATTCTACTTTAGTAGAGTCTGTTTCGTTTGGAGCTTCCTGGTTTTCTTCTGTTGGAGCTTGTTCACATCCAACAATTAAAAGCATTAGGAATAATACAGATGTTAATTGCTTTAGCATGATTGTAATTTGAGTTCAGGCTAAAGGTAGAGAATATAATTAAGTTGAAAGTTTGGAGTACTTTTCAAAAAGGCATAGTACCTAATATGATTAGAATAACTCTTTTCCCGACTACGATCGGGAAACTCTTGAGGTAAGTGCTAATATGGAGAGTTTCTCGCTTTTGCGGGAAAGGAGTAGTACTAATCAAGATAAGTTATTAGTCTTTTGTCTTGAAGTCTATTGTCTAATGTCTTTTCCAAAAATCAAAAAACCGCAACCAAAAGGGGGCAGTAATTGGTCGCGGTTTTCTTTTATCTTTTCGTTTTAAGGCAATGCTAAGGTACGGTGGTTGTTGGAGTTATACAATCCGAAAAAATGCTGAAATTGCAGTAGGGTATATTCCGCAAAAATGGCGTGTTTTCTACCTGTCGAGTTAATTATTGGGCAAAAAATAACCCCATCCTGAACCAACAGAATGGGGTTTTCACACTTAACTACAGTTTCTCGTATATATTAGGTTAACTGTTTGCTTTGGCAGAGTCGAAGTTGGGGGTAGATTGAATTACCGAACCATCTTCGTTAAACATAATAGCAGCTTCTCTGTCGTTATTAGCTGGGTTAATGTCCAGAATAACACGATAGATCACTACTCTTTGTCCATTGATTACGTATGGAGTTGGAGGGATATCTGACATAAAGTCTAATTGCCCTTGAATTCCCAGTGGGTGTAGAGTTATGTTTACCACACAATCATCAATGGATACCAGGTGTGCTAGTCCCATGTTTTTTTCAAAATCCCAAATGTAAGTGAACTCACATTTAGCATCTTTTATTACAGGGGCATCACCAGCAATAAGGTGACTAAGAGTTAGGGTAAAAGTGTCGTGAGACGGCACTGTTTTCAAAACATCGGGGGTAGTCGAATGTTGACTCATAGTTTTTAATTTATATTAAGTTAAACAATAACACAGTTTTTTATGCGCACTCCGAGCTCAGGAGAGAACATGAATAAATTACTTCTGAAGATTTCCCGGAGTGGTGGGTAGCCAATCTTAGAGAACCTTTTCCTTTACTTATCTAAAGGCATGGTAAAGCTAGTAACTACCTTTTGTTCTCACAATCCGAAAAAATACTGAAATTTGGTTAAGTATTTCCTGCAAGCTCTTAAGTATAGTTTCGCAAAAGGCCATTTTACCCTCCAATTCTCGCAATTGGAATGGTGTATCTGAACTGAATGGTGCTGTGTCGTAAACCTGCTATTTGGTTGTTCCTGTTGGAAAAGAAGTTGTATCCCCATATAAATTGAGCATGAAAAGCTCCAATGCCAATAAATGGTTTAAACCCTTTGGTGTTATATTCCTGTGTGAAGTGATAGTTGAAGTTAAGTCCCATGCATACGAATGAATACATGCCCAATTCTAGCTCTACAGATTGGATTTGGCGACTAAAATCTGATTTGTATAAGAGGGTTGGGCCGATATATCCTCCTATCGGTGGAGATATATAGCTCCCGGCTGCATTACAAGCAATTCCTATGGCCCAATAATCGGATTTAAACCCTTCGTACCCTCCTGTGATGGCTAGGTATGGAGGAATACTTGGACCAAAGTATGGGTACTGGTACTTGTATTTGTAATATTCTTTTTTAGAGTTTTTTTGTTTCGATTGGGCGCATAGAATCCCAGGTGCCATTAGGCACAGCATTAATAATGTTCGCGTCATATTTAGATGGTTTTAGGTTAGTTTATGTACTTGTAAACTGGGGATAATTATTCTTAATCTGATCGACAGCCTTACCCAGCGAGTTACACCACGAATGTAGTCGGGAGAGTAATTGTAGCCAACCAGAAATTGTAGGTCGTTTTTAGTAACTCCTATTAAAGGAGTATAGATTAGAGTCTTTAAATCATGTGCATGATAGTAGCTGGCACTTAACGCTAATGAGAAACGGGAATAAAATCCTGTTTCTAATTGAAAATATTGATCATTACATCTTCTGGAAGCGAGGCGCTTATAGGATAGGGTACTCCCAATGATATTCCCAAATTTAGTTGGAGTGGTGCTTATTTGTCTATACCGATACCTTGAAATTCCCAGTTCGTATTTCCAAAAATTATCCGCTCCAATGTTAATGGTGTAGTAGATGTTTGACTTTTCCGTAACTGTGGGGAAGCGAGTAAACTCCAATTGATATTTTCTTTGTTTTTGTGAAGTATCAATCGAAATACTGTCTTGTGAATAAAGAGCACAACAAAATAATAGTAGTGCAAGGGTAGTGGTTATTCTCATAGGTTGGTAGGTTTATTAGTAGAACAAACCAACCCTCGCAAAAGTTACTATTTAGTATAAGTAAGTTTAAACCAACTCTGGAAAAACTTTACTCAAAGATTCCTCTCTGAGTTCATCCAGCCTTTCTGTATGTTTCAGGAAAATAGGATAGAGAGTGCTTTTGTCCTCTGCCAATAAGTAGTTAATTGTTGCTTCAAATTCTTCCATTACCCTGGCTGTGGCTTGTTTTTGTTTTAACCATCTTAAGTGAGATTCTAAAAGTCTTTTTGCTCTCAGTTTTAATGGTCGGGGTAACACCTGGATGTTGAAGTAATCTGGTCGGTGTAATGTGTTTAGGTAGATTTGGTCAAGATCAATATATCCCTCTTCTACAAAGAATCGGTGTAGTTCTGCTAAAGAAAGGGCATTAAAAATACTTACCGTAGGAGCAATCTGCAGATTAACATGAGGACAATGTTCCTTTATTTTTTTGAAATTGTAAATCAATTCTTTCCACCTTAATCCTTTTCTAATGTATTCTGCTTTTTCGTATAAATGATCAATACTTACCAAAATCGTAACTTGATCAAACTGTTTCCAAAGTTCTAATACCTGATGTTCTTTAAGGTTTAATCGACTAAGGTTGGTGTTGTACCTTAGGTGAATGTTAGTTGCTCCCTTGTTGATGTAATGATGAAGCATTTCATAATGCTCTTCCATCATTAATGGTTCTCCACCGGCAAAGTATAATTCGGTTGGAGTTTGATCCAGCGAAAACAATTGATCCATAAACATTTCATTGTTTTCTACCGCTTTAATGATGGCTTTGTCGCCGTAGTTGTTTCCCAATTGCTTTGCGTCCTCAAACCAACTGGAGCTCGCACCATGCCAACAGGTTCTACATTTTAAATTACACACATTACTAAACCTAATGTCCAGGTAAATAGGAGAGGAGTCGTTGCATTGTCCATCTTTACCAGTGTTATCTAATAATGATAAGCTAGATTTAAATTTGTTTAGAGTTTCTGTTCTGATGCTGCTTTTACCCGCATCTTCTCTTTTCCAGCAGGCAGAACACCTGCGATCTTTTTCTCCTTTTAGAATTTTCGATCTGAATTCCTTAATACTGTTGCCGTTCCAGATTTGGTTTAAGGATTCCTTATTCACATCTCCATAGGTAATGCTGCTATTGCAGCAAGCTTTAACCAGGCCGTTAGTATCCACATGAAGGTGGATCCAGGGCATAAGACAAATGTTATTTTGTTGGGTATAATTGGCCATGCATCTGCAAAAGTAGAAGTATTCCTTTTAAAAGAAGATTATGTGTTAAAACATATACTTTGAAAGTTTAAGCAATTATAATTTGGAACTGTAAAGTTCCATTTGTAATTTGAAGATGTTTAACCGACGATAACTACCCTATGTCACACCACTTTAGCTTGATAAAATTACCTTCAATTGCAGAAACATTGATAGAAATAAGTCACGAGGCCATTTTGGTCTGTGATGGAGATTTAAACGTACTGGTTTGCAATTCTAATTCTAAAGAATTGTTCGGATATTCAATAACAGATGAAGAATCATCCCACCTTTCGAGGTGCTTTCCGGAAGAGAAGATACTACAAAAACTAAAGGACCAATTTACCTTAAATGAAGGAAGAATGGAAGTGTTTCCAGCACCTGCTGTAACCAACCTTTCACATACCGTGTTGATGGAGTTAAAGGTAAAACGCGTAGATGAAATATTAATAATTAATGTTAAGCCTGTTTCTGGTAAGGAACCTCTTACCATGTTAGAAGAATATGTAAAACAGCGCCATTTGATAATGGAAAATGTACCTGTTGGAGTATACGTTTCTAATTTAAAAGGAGAGATTTTATTGGTAAATAAAGTACTGGTGAAATTGTTTGAGTTTGAAAACGAAAATGATATGATTTCATCAGGTGCCATTACCAGGTATAAGAATAAAAACAAGAGAGATGAGTTTATAACCTTGTTGCAACAAAATAGTAGGGTACAAGATTTCGAATTAGAGGTTATTACTAACAAGAACAAAGTAATTTTTATTTCCATGTCTGCACAGTTAATTGGAGATAAAATTGTTGGTAGTGTATTGGATATAACAGAAAGAAGAAAGTCTCAGGAAAGAATAAAGAGGTATGAAAATCTGGTTAACCAATCGCTTAACGAGATTTATATATTTGATGCTGACTCCTATGTGTTCAATGATGTAAATCCAGCAGCATTGAACAATTTAGGGTATTCGTTAGAGGAGATGAGGTGCATGACTCCTTTAGATATAAAGGATAAGTATTCGTTAGATGATTTTGCCAACATGGTAGCTCCTTTAAAGGAAGGAAAAAAAGACAAAATTGTATTTGAAACGGATCATAAACGAAAGGATGGTACTTATTACAATGTTGAGGTTCATTTACAGTTATTAGAGGAAGGAGGAAGTAGGTTTATGGCCATTATACTGGATACGACCGAACGAAAGAATCTGGAGAGAGAGTCTCAAATAGCAGACATCTTTGGTAGAGAAAAAGAGAGAAAGAGAATTGCAGAGAATCTCCATAGTGGGCTTAAATCCGTTTTGAATACAATTAAATTAGGGTTAGATGAGCTGGAGAATACCATAGAAAATGCTGATATCGAAACACAGCAATTGATTAGTAACAACTCCGATTTGGTAGACGAGGCCATCGATGAATTAAATGCGGTAATTGATAATATTATCCCCCCTAATTTAAAATCTGAAGGTCTGGTAGGCTCCATTAAAGCTTTATGTAGAAAGGTGTCTATTTCTCAGGGGATAAAAATGACAGTAAATCAATCCATCAATTCTCTTAATCTGGAGGAAAGTGATGAGCTAGAAATGTACAGGATCATTCAGGAATTAATCAGTAATGCCGTAAAACATTCCTCTGCATCGCAAATTGATGTGGAGTTTTTAAAAACAAACGGAACACTTAAGGTAGATGTGATAGATAATGGTGTCGGATTTCCAGAGCTACGCTCTAAAAAAGGTGATGGTTTGAAGAAGATTATTGATAAAATTAAAAGTAGGGGAGGAAAGGTAAATATAGAAACCAGCCCTATGCAAGGAGCAAAGGTTTCTCTTTCCATACCGGTATAGAAAAGAGCACCGTTTCCGATGCTCTTGTAATTGCGATTATAGTAATTCGATTCCTTTGGCTTTTGCCTCTTCTAAAATAGAATCTGGCCAAATGCTTACCTGAACTTCTCCAATATGTGCCTTTCTGAGTAAGAACATACTTAATCTGGATTGTCCAATTCCACCACCAATGCTTTCGGTAAGTTCTCCGGCAAGTAGCTTTTTGTGGAACAATAACTCTTTGCGTTCTTCAGCTCCTCTAATAGCCAGTTGTCTTTCAAGTGCCGATTGATCAACTCTAATTCCCATTGATGAAATTTCGAAAGCGCTTTCAAGAACCGGGTTCCAAACCAGTATGTCTCCGTTTAACCCCTTGTGTGTTTCCGAAGTAATCGTCGACCAATCATCGTAATCAGGTGCTCTACCATCATGTGGCTCTCCACTAGCTAAATCCGCTCCAATTCCAATTAAGAATACAGCTCCATAGGTCTTGGTTACTTCTGTTTCTCTTTGCTTTGGAGTTAGGTTCGGATAGGTAGCTTCTAAATCCTCCGTGTGTACGAAAGTGATGTTTGGTGGAAGTATTGGTTTTATTTCCGGGTACTTTTCTGCAATGGAAGTTTCGGTAAGTAGAATAGCTCTGTAGATTTTTTGAACAGTTTCTTTCAGGTAGTCTAGCTTTCTATCCGTTACTGAAATGTGTTTCTCCCAGTCCCATTGGTCCACGCTAACAGAGTGGATTGGACTTAAGTCCTCATCTTGTCTAAGAGCTCTCATATCGGTGTAGATTCCTTTTCCTTTATCTATTCCATATTCTGCCAAACGCAATCTTTTCCATTTAGCCAGAGAGTGAACTACTTCTGCCTTTCTGTCGGTAATTCCTTTGATTTCTACA
Organism: Parvicellaceae bacterium; assembly: GCA_965230225.1. Lineage (GTDB taxonomy): Bacteria > Bacteroidota > Bacteroidia > Flavobacteriales_D > Parvicellaceae > CALSMU01. Next base: position 254,213 of record CBDDKM010000010.1, on the reverse strand, counting down.
GTAACTGGTCTTTCAATTCCATTGAGGTCATCGTTGATCCCGGTTCCCTGTAAAACCAGGCTTGGAGCGGCAATCTGCTCCAGTTCTAATGATGCAGATAATGCACTGGAGAAAGTGGCTTTAACTTCTTTAACGGCTTTTTCTGTAGATCTTTTGTCTAACAGTGCTGTGTACTTCTTTTCTAACGTTTCGGTAATCATGTTTTTTGGTTTTAATTAATAGTTTATTTGAATTATTGGATATAAAAAAAGCCTTCCCGGATGAGGAAGGCTTTTCATGTAAAACGTACTTATCTTCATGAGACGACTTCCCTAAACCAGCTATAATTCTGATTTTGGTTATTGCAATTCATGTGATTAAAAAATTGTGTCATCTCATTATTAATTTGATACCGCAAAGTTAGGTGTGTTAGTTAGAATAAAAAATAATGCAATTATTTTTGATGATAATTCAATAAAGTATTGGTTTTGTTGAATGAAACAATAGTAGAGGTGTTTGTTTTAGAACTGATTTTATTAAATCATCAAAGGAATTTGCCATAGAAGAGCCGATTTGAGCTTAATCAGGAATGAAAAAATTCAAAAATGTCTAAGAAACTTGTTGTGTGATCTTTTCAGCAAGGTATTTACCAGTATATGAGTCTTTACATTTTACAATGTCCTCAGGAGTCCCTTCAAACACTAACTGACCGCCTTCTTCACCTCCTTCAGGGCCAAGGTCCACAATCCAATCGGCAGATTTAATGATCTCAGCATTGTGTTCAATTACAATTACACTGTGTCCCAAATCTATTAAGGCGTTTAATGCAGTAAGTAATTTTTGGATGTCATGGAAATGAAGACCTGTTGTTGGTTCGTCAAAAATGAAAAGCGTTTTACTTTGGTTTTTTCCTTTAGTTAAAAAAGAAGCCAGTTTAATACGTTGTGCTTCACCTCCCGAAAGGGTGTTACTGGACTGCCCTAATTGTACATAACCCAATCCAACATCCTGTAGAGGTTTAATTTTTTCAATGATTTTCTTCTCTGCCTTACCTTCAGTTTCCTTAAAGAACTCCACCGCATCATCAATTGTCATACAAAGAATATCATAGATGTTTTTATCTCTGTACTGAACTTCTAAAACTTCATCTTTAAATCGTTTACCGTGGCAAGAATCACATTCCAGATATACATCTGCCATGAACTGCATGGAGATTTTAATTTGTCCTTCTCCTTCGCAGGCATCGCATCTTCCGGCATCAACATTAAAGCTAAAGTGCTTTGGTTTAAATCCGTTTATTTTGGAGAGCTGTTGCTGGCTAAACAAGTTTCTAATCTCATCGTAAGCCTTTACATAGGTTACAGGGTTAGATCTAGAGCTTTTTCCAATTGGGTTTTGATCCACGAATTCAATCTCTTCAATTCGTTTATAGTCTCCATCGATGTTGTCGTATTCACCAGTTTTTTCTACTGTACCTCCCAATTGCTTTTTAAGGGCAGGGTAGAGGATGTGTTTAATCAAGGTAGATTTACCACTACCACTTACACCTGTAATAACTGTTAATATCTCAAGAGGAAGCTTTACTTCAATATTTTTTAAGTTGTTTTCTCTGGCTCCTGTAATGGTTACCGAGTTGTTCCAGGGTCTTCTTCTTTCCGGAACCGGAATTTCAACTCTTCCTGTTAAATACTTAGCGGTTAAACTTTCTTCAGAGAGGATTAGATCATTGTGATCTCCCTGAAATACCACTTGTCCACCATGAGTTCCCGCCATTGGCCCCATGTCAATGATCTCATCGGCAGTTTTCATTACTTCCTCTTCGTGTTCAACAATGATCACAGAGTTCCCCATTTCCTTTAATGAGGTAAGTACTTTTAATAGTCGGTGAGTATCTCTAGGGTGTAAACCAATACTAGGTTCGTCTAATATATACATGGAACCTACCAGGCTACTTCCTAACGAGGTTGCCAGGTTAATTCTTTGGGATTCTCCTCCTGATAACGAATTAGAAAGTCTGTTTAGCGTTAAATATCCTAACCCAACATCGCTTAAATAAGAAAGTCTTGATTTGATTTCAATGATTAAACGACTGGCAATGGTTTGATCATGTTCGTTAAGTTCCATCTGATCAAAGAATTCTTTGCAACTATCAATGTTCATGGATGAAACCTCAGTAATGGTTTTACCTGCAACCTTTACATAGTTGGCATCTTTTCTCAGTCGGGTACCTTTACAATCCGGACAGGTGGTTTTACCTCTGTATCTGCTCAGCATTACACGGTATTGAATCTTATATAGTTTAGACTCTAAGTAATCGAAGAACTTATTTAAGCCACTAAAGTATTTGTTTCCGGTCCACAACAGTTCCACCTGTTCTGGCGATAATTCATGAAAGGGTTTATGAATAGGAAAGTCAAATTCCATGGCATTCATTACCAATTCATTTTTCCAAACCTGCATTTTTTCTCCTCTCCAACATACAATAGCATCTTCGTATATGGATAGGTTTTTATTGGGAACCACTAAGTCCCTGTCAATTCCCATAACTTTCCCAAAACCTTCGCAAGTAGGGCAAGCTCCAACGGGATTATTAAAAGTGAAAAAGTTAACCGATGGTTCCGTAAAGGTAATTCCGTCCAATTCGAACTTATTAGAGAATGTTCTGGATTCTTCCTTGTCCGCATAAACCACAACAGTACAATTTCCTTCTGCTTCAAGAAAAGCAGCTTCTGCTGATTCTGCTATTCTCGATTGGTTTTCGTCGCTCTCTGAATTGGTTTGGATTCGATCTATTAGTAGGTCAATAACCTGTAAAGATTCCAGCTTCTCTTTTAAAGCTGCCTCTATCTTAACCATTTTGCCATCAAGAACAATTCGGCTAAATCCCTGATCGATGAATATTTCCAGTTGTTTCTTAACGGTTCTGTCGTATGGTACTTTGATGGGAGCAATGATGATGGCTTTTGTTCCCTTTTCGAATTGATTGAGGTAATCCACCACATCCGTTGCAGATTCTTTTTTCACCTCTTCGCCGGAAATAGGGGAGAAGGTGTGACCAATTCTGGAGAACATGAGCTTTAAAAAATCGTAAATTTCTGTACTGGTTCCTACAGTTGATCTGGGGTTTCTGGAGTTCACCTTTTGCTCAATAGCAATGGCAGGTGAAATTCCTTTAATACCATCTACATCTGGTTTGTCTAACCTTCCCAGGAACTGTCTGGCATAACTGCTCAGGCTCTCAACATATCTTCTTTGCCCTTCTGCATATAGAGTATCAAAAGCCAACGAGGATTTACCCGAACCGGATAGTCCTGTAATCACTGTCATCTTATTCCTGGGAATGGCTACATCTACATTTTTTAGATTATGTACACGCGCTCCTTTTATAAGAATATGAGTTTTATGCGATTTGTTGGCAAGGCGATCGGACATAGAATTGTTTTTGTTAAGGGTGCAAAAATCGCATTTTTAGCTCAGAGTTTAAATGGATTTGGTAGATATTTTTTATCTGATTACCAACCAGCTAAATTGCCTTTATCTGCTCAAAACGACCTTATATCCATTAATTTTTGCAAATAATGTTAAAATTTTGACTTCTATATTCTAATAGTATATATTTGGAAAGTCGATAAAATGATTGCTCCGAGCAACCTTTTTATTTTAATTAAGTTTATATAACAGAACACTAAAAGAAAGCCTATAGCATAAATATCTACTTTTTAAACATCTTGAATTAAATAGTTAACCTAAAAAGGAGATATTATGTTATTAAGTAATGTTGAGGACAAGGAACTTGTCCGTCTATATGTACAAGGAAAAGAAAAGGCTTTCGAAATCCTTCTTCAAAGATATCAGGACAGAGTATTTGGATACGTTTATTCTAAAGTAAAGGATAATGATCTGGCCAACGATATATTCCAGGATACATTTATTAAAGTAGTTAGAACCCTTAAAAGAGGGCGCTATAACGAAGAGGGTAAGTTTTTACCCTGGGTAATGCGTATTGCACACAACCTTATTATTGATCATTTCAGAAAATCTTCTAAAATGCCTATCGCTGGAAGAAACAATTCCAACAATGACGATGAGGATTTTGATATTTTTAGCGTGCTTCGATTAGAGGAATGCACCGTTGAAGATGATTTGATCATAGCACAAATCCATGAAGACGTAAGAAGCCTGGTAGAGCTATTACCGGAAGATCAAAAGCAAGTGGTTAAAATGCGTCACTACATGGGAATGAGCTTTAAAGACATTGCAGAAAGTACTGATGTTAGTATTAATACAGCATTAGGTAGAATGCGTTACGCTTTGATTAACCTTAGAAAACTGATCGAAGAAAAAGACATTATGCTAACTGCGTATTAGTAGGGGAGTAATGAGTAATGGGTAATGAGTTGCGCAGAACGTTTCTGGTACTTAGTACGTCGTACCTAATACAACAGCATAATATCTCCAGTATCATTGTTTTGGTTTAGGTATTCCTCAATACACCACACTCAAAACTAACCCTTTATATTAAGAATTTAGAAGAGCACTTCACATTCCATTATCGGTTTGTTTAGTGCTTTTTTAGTTTATTGCCTAAGTGCCTCGCTAGGTGTTGAATAAGCCCTAAGTCTATCGTCTATTGTCTAATATCTAGCGTCTTGGTCAAAATTTTTTTCCCTTCCTGATAATAAAAATAAAAGTTCCGACGTTTACCCTGTAAACAAAGCAATTATATCAGTTTAAATCGCCTATGAAAAGAACTTTTACTCTTAAAAACATCGTTACAGCAAATCAGGAATCAGAAAAAAAACAAGAAGGAATGTCGGGAGAAGGGAGATTAAAAAAAGAGACATTAAGCAACATTCTGAACTTTTCGAAAGCCTTGAGTGTTAGAAAGTCTGAAACGATAGAAAACATTGAAATGATCTTGAACTAATAAGTAAGATCCTTGTTTCGAAGCCGGTGTTCCAGTTGGAGCATCGGTTTTTTTATATCTCAATACCAAATACGCAGATGTCGTCGATTTGCTCAAATGAATCTTTCCAACCATTAAAATGATCTTCCAGACTTCGTTCTAGCGACTCAAATGTGTTGCTAGCATTATCATTAAGGAACTTAGTGAAGTTTCTTTTCTTTAGTTTTTTACCTCTGCTACCACCAATTTGGTCGGCATATCCATCGGTAAACATGAATAACCTATCCTTCGGGAGTAGGGGAACGTTAATGGTTTCGAATGGAACTTTTGAGAGTGAGTTTCCAATTGGTCTTCTGGTTCCACTAACCTTAAAGATGTGGTGAGTATCGTTTTTGTTAGATATGGTAATTTCTAATCCTCGGGATTCGTAAAACTCCATGGTTTTGTGCAGTAGCTGATTACTTCTACTAATAAAAATAGAATGATTCGCTCCACTAAATTCCAACTCTTCCTTGTCGTAATCAACACTGCATAAAGTCAGGTCCATACCATCGTTAATGGTGTTTTGATTTCTGTTTAGCTTTTGCTTCACCTCTTCGTTTAGTTCGGCAATAATGTTACCTGTAGACTCTCCTTTTCCTTCTTTTATTACTTTGTCAAGAGCATTGATCCCGATCAAGCTTACCATGGCACCTGGTACACCGTGTCCGGTACAATCAGCAATTCCACAGATGGTTTTATTTCCGTATTGGTAGGCAAAATAGAAATCACCACTAACAATGTCTTTGGGCTTGTAAAACAAGCAAAAACTCTTAATTAAACTCTGTAATTGTGTAATGTTAGGTAGAGCGGCATTCTGTATCAAATGGGCGTATTTAATACTGTCCGTAATTTCCTGATTTTTTAGCTCCAATTCCTGGTTAAAGTGATTAAGTACTTCGTTCTTCTTCTCAATTTCCAGTTTACTTTGGTTGAGCTCCTGGTTGTGTCTTCTCTTTAATTGGTTGCCTCTCCAAAGGATGAAGCTTAACAGGGTTACTAGCAATAAAGCTACCGCACTAGCTCCAATTATTGTGGAGTTTCGTTGGTTTTGCAGTTTTTCTTTTTCAAGTATGTTGTGCTGGTTTTCTATAGTTAACGACTGGATATTCTTTTCGGCATTGAGCTTTTTAATTTCCTCTTCTTTCTTTTCAGTTTGGTACTTGGTTTCCAACTCTGTGGCTTGTTTAAGCTTCTCTACGCCCATTAAACTGTCTTTTAAGGCAACATACAGCTCATTGTAGTGATAGGCATTCTTGTAGTCGTGAATTTTAGCGTATGTATCGCCAAGATTATTGTAGCTAGCCATTAAAGAGTAGGTTTCTCCTAACTTAATTTTGATGTCGGTACTTTTTCTAAAGTAATCAATGGCCAATATATCGTTTCCAAGATCTTCATAACTATTACCAATGTTGTTGTAATTGTACGATACCCAACTGTAATTGCTGTCTATTAGGTTTATCTCCAAAGCATCAAAGTAGTATTCTAATGCTTCTTTTGGTTTTCCCTGACGACGAAGTACATTTCCAATGTTGTTGTAATTACCGGCTAGACCTCTACTGATGTTGGCGTAGGTTGCAATGGTAATACTAGTGTCGTAAGCTGCCAGAGCTTCTTCAAACATCTTACGCTCTTTAAAGGCATTACCTAGGCTCATATAGCCATACATTATGCTGGCAGTATCTCCAATTTCGTCAAATATTTCGATGGCCTGGAGCAGGAAGCGCTCGGAAATATCAAAACTGTTAATCTTTAGGTAGTTAATTCCAATGCGTTTCGAAATGGTTCCTTGTTCCGCCTTATTACCCGAAGATTCGGCTATTTTTAATGCTTTAAGCTGCAGTTGAATTCCAGCATCAATCTGAGAATTCTTAACCAGGTAATTCCCTTCAGATTTAAGATGTTTTATTTGATCTTCTTCCGAAAATGATTCTGGGTGTTGAATGTAGATGGCGTAAACCTGATGCCTGAATTCTCTATTTTTTGCTGCATTTGCAACTTCTTCTTTGAGTTTGAAATAGGGGAGTTTATCTTCGAAAGAAGCCTCTTGTGCTGCTAATTCGAAAAGTGCAATGTCTACCAGCTTTAGTGCAGAATCGGGTTCTATAGAGGTGGTAGTTGCTTTAAGTTTTTCAATATCCTGCTGAGCTCCAACGAATGTTGAGAGTCCGGTAAAGGTTAATAATATGAAAAACTTTAAATGCTTCAAATGGTGGGTTTTGGTTGAAAAATACCACCCCGCATAGCGGGGTGGAGTAATGCCTTTATGCTGGCATCAAGCTATTTTTTTTAAAATAATCTGCAACGATTAAGTCTTTGGTTCCGTGCCCCCAGGAGTAGAATCCTTCTCCGGATTTAACACCTAGTTTACCAGCGGTAACCATGTTTACTAATAATGGGCAAGGAGCGTATTTAGAATCTCCGTATCCTTCTTGAAGTACTCTTAAGATGGCTAAACAAACATCAAGACCAATAAAATCTGCTAACTGAAGAGGTCCCATTGGGTGAGCCATTCCAAGTTTCATTACCGTGTCAATTTCCTCTACACCGGCAGTACCTTCGTGAAGCGTAATGATTGCTTCGTTGATCATTGGCATCAAAATCTTGTTAGCAACAAATCCTGGATAATCGTTTACCTCTACAGGAACTTTGTTTAGCGACTTAGAAGTCTCCATAATGATTTTGGTAACCTCGTCAGAAGTAGAGTATCCTCTGATGATTTCAACTAGCTTCATTACAGGAACCGGATTCATGAAGTGCATTCCAATTACTTTGTCCGGGCGACCTGTAACCGCTGCGATTTTTGTAATAGAAATAGAAGAGGTGTTAGTGGCAAGGATGGCACCTGCCGGAGCAGCTTTATCCAAGTCAGCAAAAATCTTCAATTTAAGATCAGTATTTTCAGTAGCTGCTTCAACTACTAACTCTGCCGACTTTACCCCCTCGTTCAAATCCGTATAAGTGGTAATGTTTGCAAGAGTGTTGTTCATGTCTTCTTCGGAGATCTTTTCTTTCTTAACCATTCTTCCAAGGTTCTTGGTAATGGTAGCAATAGCTTTATCCAGGCTTTCTTGAGAAAGGTCTACCAGCGATACGTTATAACCGCTTTGTGCAAATACATGAGCAATTCCATTTCCCATGGTCCCTGCTCCGATTACTGTAATATTATTCATTCTGATTTATGGTTTATTTTTTCCAGACCATAAAGATACCGAATTTAACCCAAATCTAACAGTAGTAGGTTTACCTTGAATCAATAAGAGGGGAGTGGGGGCTATTTTCCAGCTCCTTTAAGCACAATTAAGATGGTGTATATCAGGATTTTAAAATCCAGAGCCAACGACATGTTTTCCACATAAAGGATGTCGTATTTTAATCTGGAGATCATTTCGTCTACGTTTTCTGCGTAACCATATTTTACTTGTCCCCAGGAAGTAATCCCCGGTTTAACTTTTTGTAAATGCTTATAGTGAGGTGCTCTTTCCATGATCTGGTCAATGTAAAACTGACGCTCAGGACGAGGGCCAACCAATGTCATGTCCCCCTTTAGTACGTTAATGAATTGAGGAATCTCATCCAGTCTGGATTTTCTCATGAATCGCCCTATTGGAGTAATTCTGCTATCGGTAGAGCTAGATAGTTGAGGTCCATTTTTTTCGGCTCCAATGTACATGGATCGGAACTTGTAAATGTTAAATGGGTTGCCGTAAATGCCAATTCGTTCCTGCTTAAAGAAAACAGGGCCTTTGGAGGACAGTTTTACCAAAATGGATAGTGTGATAAATACCGGAAGAAGGAGAATTAAAGCAATGATAGAAATCCCAAAATCCATGATTCTCTTTAGGGAGAATTGCCATGTAGGCATGATCTCGTTGTTAATTTCAATCAATAAAGCTCCAAAGATGGAAGTCATTTTTACCGACCCAGTAAGGATATCGTACATATCTGGAATTACCTTAATTCTCACATCGAATTCACTTAAATCGTTAATGATTCGATTAAGGCTTTCGTGTTCGGAAGATTCAATGGCTATGATAACCTCTTCGATCTTCTCAGATTGAATAACTTCTTTTAGTTTATCGTACTTACCAAAATAATTGATTGGGGCCTTTAAAAGCGCTCTATCAACTCCATTAGTACTTACAAATCCTTTAAAGTCATATCCCGGATTAGCTCTTAGTCCTTTAATTTCGTTGTAAATGGCCAATGCATTCTCGTTTCCACCAACAATTAGCGTAGGAAACCCCAGCTTACCGTAGTGAATTCTTCTTACCGTGGTAGAGGTGAGTAGGATTCTTGGGACGAGGGTAAATGAAAAATGAAGTGTTAGCAACGAAAAGAATAGGGTGTAGTAATCCTTATAATCTACCGGTTCATCATCCAGTAGTAATACAAAGAACAAGAAGATACAACCAATGATGGAAATCAATAAGGTTTGCCCTGTTTCTTTAAGTCGGTATTTTCTAAAGATGTTTTTATAACTACCAATGGCCGTGTAAAGCACTAGCCAGTAAATAGGAACCAAAGTAAGTCCCACAAAGAAGTTGGTGTCTGCCTCAAATGGGGAGTGATCTACATTGATTTTACGAAAATAGAAAAAGCAAACCCACGCTACCGCAGCCGATATGATGTCGGCAATAACGTATTTGGTCACTTGCAATTTTCTATTCATACTTATGGCCGATAGATGACTTTCATGTTGTCGAACAATAGCTCAATTCCATCCGTAGCATCTGAGTTTAACACACTAATATAAAGGTCAAAATCAGTGGCGGTTGGATAGAAATTGGTAACATCGGGGAGGTACAAATATGTTTTGTTCCATTGTGCGTTTCCATTGTCATCTGTGGTTGGGGATACAGTTATCAGTGGAGTTTTTACAAAAGCACTTAATGTGTTGTCTTTACTTAGTAAGCCAATTTCAAAAGGGTAATTGGCACTATAATTCATTTCCAGGTAGGCAGGTATCGATAAGTGGGTAGGGAAATTATCGAAGCCTAGTTCGTCTGTTCTAACTTCGCAATAGAAATTGGAAGAAGAAAGATAAATTTGACCTGCGTCCCCCTCGATTAGGTTGCTGTGGGTAGAGGAGGTAACAATATTCATGGTAGTATCGCTACTGGAGAATGCTTCCCATTTAATTCCTGGGTCTTCAAAATCTTCTAACCAAATGTATAAGTTGTCTTCGTAACCAATTACCGGATTTACCTGAATAATAGAGTCAGGAACCAGGTTCATGTTTAATTCAAAAGTTTCATAAAATGGGTAATTGTCACGATTTGCCGCAATTCCATTTTTCTTAATTCCTGCTTGAAATTTTACGTTGTTTTCTCCCTGGTAGTGAAGTGGAATAGTAGCAGGGAGTTCCCAGGTGCCTTCCAGATTGTCGTTAACATATACCCAAACATCTGTAATCTTTTCACTGTCGGAACCTTCCGAAGAAGTAGTTTGCAGCACAAATTCATCGATGTGCACAAACGATGGAACCTCTTCCGGCTTATCAAAAAGTTGACAAGAGGAGAAAGAGATTAGTAGTAATAAGGTGGGTATATAGACTAATCTGTACATCTGGTTTCGTTCAAAAGAACGCAAAAGTAAAATTATTATTGCACTGAGGTAAAATGATTTACACCAGAACGTAAAAAAAATGCGTTAGAACTGGATTTTTAACTGGTGAGAATGTGGTGGTTTTAATGTGAAGTAGTAGGTTAGGTTATTGTTTTTAATTGTTTGGTAGTTAGAGTTTTATCTGATTTTACTTACGATCTCATAAGCTACCTTTAATGCTGAATACCCATCGTGAATTGACACCGGAGGAATCGTGTTGTTTTCGATTGCCTTTACGAACGATCTCAACTCATCTTCGATGGCATTATTGGGCTCGGCATCGTTGGTGGTAATGTCAATTTGCTTCAATCCTTTATCTCCTAAATCAAGAGTTATGGCAAATGGGTCTTCCATTTCCACCGACTTCATTTCTATGATCTCGTATTTCTTTTCGAGGAAGTCAACAGAAATATAGGCGTCACCCTGGAAGAACCTTGATTTTCTCATGTTCTTCATGGATAATCTACTTGCCGTTAAGTTTGCTACACAACCATTGTCGAACTCCAATCTGGCATTGGCTATGTCTGGAGTATCGCTGACTACAGCTACACCACTAGCAGAAATGTTTTTTACGTTGGAGTTTACCGTGCTCAATACAATATCAATGTCGTGAATCATTAAATCCAACACTACAGAAACGTCCGTGCCACGTGGGTTAAACTGGGCTAAACGATGCGTTTCGATGAACATAGGGTTGTTCAGGTGGTCTTTACAAGCAGTAAATGCCGGGTTAAATCGTTCTACGTGCCCGATTTGAACTTTCACATTGGCTTCTTCCGAAAGGTTGATCAATGCTTTTGCTTCTTCAATGGTATTGGCTATAGGCTTTTCGATAAACACATGCTTAAAGGCTTTCATGGCCTTGTTGGCACAGTCGAAGTGAGCCAGAGTTGGAGTTACAATGTCAATGATGTCACACTTGTCGATCAAATCATCGATGGAGTCGTAAGGTTGAACTTTCATCTCACTGTACACTTGCGCAGAAACCTCGTGCGAAGGGTCATGAAACCCAACCAGTTCTACGAAATCTGCATTCTTAAGAATTTTTAAGTGAATTTTTCCAAGGTGTCCAGCACCCAAAACCCCAATTTTTAGCATAGTTTAAGTCTTTGTAGGTTGGTCAAAAGTAGTCCATTTAGCAGTAGTGTTTTTAGCGGTAGATTTTAATTATTAACAGCGGCTTTTTATAACTTGTAAAGGCAGTAGTTGCAGCTTTTTAGGGGGGAATATTACATTTGTTGTATGAATGATACGCTAAGACATCAAGGGTTGAGAAAGCAATTGGTTAGTTTGCTTCGTGAGAAAGGAATTACGGATGAAAAAGTATTGGATGCTATAGGGAAAATTCCAAGGCACCTGTTTATGGATGGCGTATTTCAGGATAAATTTGCCTACGAGGATATGGCTTTTCCAATAGGTGCAGGTCAAACTATTTCTCAGCCGTATACGGTGGCGTTTCAGACGGAGTTGCTTCAAGTGGAGAGAGGGATGAAAGTACTGGAGGTTGGTACAGGGTCGGGGTATCAGGCAGCTGTACTGGAAGAGTTGGGAGTAAAACTTCACACCATCGAAAGACAAAGAGAGTTGTTTCAGAAAACGAAGGTGGCGTTGCCTAGATTGGGGTATCGGCCAAAGTTTTATTTTGGAGATGGATACAAAGGGAAGGATGTTTTTGCTCCGTACGATCGAATCATCATTACCTGCGGTGCTCCATTTGTGCCGGAGGAGTTGGTGAAGCAATTAAAGGTAGGAGGCAGGATGGTGGTGCCGGTTGGAGATGGACAGGTGCAAACCATGAAGCTAATTGAGAAAAAATCGGAGACGGAAATTATCGAAACAGACCATGGTGCATTTAGTTTTGTTCCAATGTTGAAAGACAAGCAATATTAATGCATTAATGGCGTTTAGTATACTGAAAAATCAACGCGGTATTGAATTAGTCTATTAGTTTAATTATTTGATATTCAGTTTTTAGTGAGTTTTTATTTAAATTAAATGTTTATGTTAGTAAAGCAGTTTAGAATGGCCATGTTGGCATTAGGGATTTTTGCATTTTCAAGTGTTAATGCACAAGACGCGCCAGGGGCTGTTGCCATGGAAACTCAGTTCAATATTTTCCAGGATAGTGCTTACACTCCTAACCTTAAGTTGAGATATTTCTTTGCCGATCAGGGAGCATTGAGATTAACTTTGGGGTACAATTATTCCAGCGTCGCTAACGAAATTCATGAAACAAATGGAGATGGTGTTGGTACATTGGAGGATTTAACATCTGCTTTTAACATGGGAATTGGATATGAAAAGCACTTTGCCCATGAGAAATTTACATCGTATGTGGGAGGTGAATTGTTGTTTGGAGTAGGAAAATTGGAGCAATACGGTAGTCGAACAGATTCTATTACGTTTGTGCCGGATTATAATTACTCCATCAAAAGGCCTACTAGCTCTATTGGTGTTGGTTTATTTACCGGAGTAGATGTAAATGTGTTTGATGGATTTTACATCGGAACCGAAATAGGAGTGAACTTCATGAAGCATAGCATTAAGCGTGGAGAGTTTAAAGCTGAGGATGGAAGTTCTACTACAGCAAGCGAAGTTACTGAGTCGATTCCCGCAGTTACCACCAAAAACTTTTCTGTTGTAAACGCTGGTGTAATCAGGGTTGGTTGGCGATTTTAGTCGTTGATTTTCTATCGTTTATCGTATATTTATAGTTGAGTAACTAACAGATGTTGGTGGATAACGCAAAATTATCCTCCTTGAAGCTGATGAGATTTGGAATACATTTGAGTATAAACCAATATTTATTTAACTATGAAAAAGAAAGCACTATTTGTTGCTGCGCTTCTTGGCGCTACCACCACTTTTGGGCAAATTGAGTCGAAAAATGGTTACCAGGTTCTTCCTGAAGAAGGAGACATTGCATTAAGTTTTGATGCGGTACCAGTTATCGATTTTGCTTTGAACGCGGTGAACATCATGAACAATACCGGTGCTACGGCTTCCCATCCAGGGTACGTATCCGGGTTCAACCAAATTCTAGTTGGAAAGTACTTCGTTGACGCTGAAACTGCTTATAGAGCTAAGTTAGGAATTAACACTATCAGCCAAACTACTAGCACTTTCTACGATGATCCACACGATGTGGCAACTGTTGCTAACTCCACAACTTGGGGAGAAGTAGAAGATGTTGCTAAAACTAGCACAAGCCAAATCGTACTTGGTGGAGGTATGGAAATGAGAAGAGGACACAACCGTTTACAAGGTTTCTACGGTGGTGAGATTCTTTTCGCTATTTCTAGCTCTAAAGCTAAAAACACTTATGGGTATGCTTACGATACTCAAGCAGAAACTGACGGTACCATCTTCAATGGTGATTCCAGAGTTCTTTCTTCTAAATCAGGAGGATTCGGAATGAGCATCAGAGGATTTGGTGGTGTTGAGTACTTCTTCGCTCCTAAAATTTCTTTCGGAGCTGAGTTTGGATGGGGACTAGGTTTCGCATCTAACGGAAGAGGAACTACAGAAACTGAGTACTGGGATGATCCAGCTGCGACTGGTACAGCTACTCAAAGAGTTGAGACTACAGAAGGAGCTTCTAGCTCATCTGCATTCGGATTCCAGGTTGATAACTCTGGAGCTGGTGCAGCTATCTTCGGTGGTTCTGCAGCTTTAACTATGAACTTCCACTTTTAAGAAGAGTTTCATATAACACGGGAAAGCCCTGACGAATAGTCAGGGCTTTTTTTGTGGGCACCCCTTTTGGTTGTGAGGCAAAAGACTTTGAATCAAGTACGTCTTTCATAAACTATGAATTTCCAAACTCTATCTACTTTGTTCTTGATAACAAAGTAGCAAAAAATCAAGCTGCGTAAATAACCTTTAAAATTAACTTCCTCATCGCTAAAGTGATATAAACTCGCCACTTATCAGTGACTCAAACATACATCACTTTTTAACGCTCCCTGCGGAGTAATTTTTAAAAGAACATTTACGAGGCGGCAGTATCATGATTAAGAACGTGTTCATGTGACTTCATTCAGTCGTGCCACAGGCTAATTAGATAGAGATTAATTAGCGCAAGTCTTTGGTGTTTCTTGGTAAAAAGATACCAACTAACTTTTCTCAGAAGACCTTTTGAAGTTACTAGATTTTTGCTTCTTTTTATCAATGAAAAAGAAGGAAGAACATAAAAAAATGACCTTCACGTTTCACTCGAATAAAGAGCTCTTTTCCATGACCTCAATATACTTGATAGCTATCGGGAGAGTGTAGCAACCCTAAAAATTCTTCATCCTCCTATCCATCTCACGCTTCGCATCTTTAGCTTTCAGGTCTTCACGCTTATCGTGTAGTTTTTTCCCTTGTGCTACAGCAATTTCTAGCTTTGCCAGGCCTTTGTCGTTGATGAATAGACGAATGGGAACAAAGGCAAATCCCTTTGTTTTTAGCTTTTTTTCGATCTTCTTGATCTCGATTTTATTCAATAGCAGTTTTCTGTCTCTCTTTGGTTGATGGTTGTAATGAGTACCATTAGCATACTCCTGAATGTACATGTTTCGGATAAATACTTCTCCGCTTACTACTACACCATAAGACTCGGCAATACTCGCCTTACCGGCTCGGATAGATTTGATCTCCGTTCCCGTTAGCTGAATTCCAGCAACATAGGTGTCTATGAAACTGTATTCAAACTTGGCTCTTTTGTTCTTTATGTTTACCGGCGCCGCCATTGGTGGGCAAATGTACTGAAAATAGACAAAAGACTATAAGACATTAGACGAAAGACTAAAAGATGAAAAGACAAAAGATGGAAAGACAAAAGATGGAAAGACAAAAGACTTTACCAATGAGGTACTTTTTCCCCGCGAAAGCGGGAACCTCATGAAGCAAGCACTAACATGATGAGTTTCCCTCCCGTCCCGATAATTATCGGGAGTTATCGGGACTTGTCGGGAAAGGAGGGGGCGATAATCGGAGTCTATTGTCCAGTGTCTTGTAGCCTTTCATCTTTAAGCGTAGCGATCTTTCATCTAATAAATGAACCATTTCAATTTCTGTTTGTACCCATAGAAAACAAACAAAAACAAAGTCATGAAAAAGTTGTTATCCTTTTTATTCTCACTTACCATATTATCGATGCCCTCTGTGGCTCAATTAGGAGTCACTACAGAGAGCTTTGATGCTAAGATGATGGAACACCACGAAACGGCCTTCGATCGTGTTGCTGTGGGGAATTCTTATGAAGTAGTGAGCATTGCCGTAGATGCTCGAATGAAAGATCAAATTGCCGATGTATCGGTTACCCAGAAAATCCTCAACTCTACCGACCGCGATCTAGAAATAGAAATCTTCTTTCCACTACCAGATGGA
Organism: Parvicellaceae bacterium; assembly: GCA_965230225.1. Lineage (GTDB taxonomy): Bacteria > Bacteroidota > Bacteroidia > Flavobacteriales_D > Parvicellaceae > CALSMU01. The sequence goes on along the minus strand of CBDDKM010000010.1, from coordinate 238,309 downwards.
GGAGTAGTGCAAAACTTTATGATGATGGTGGATGGAAAAGAAGTGCCGGGAGAACTCATGAAAAAAGATGAAGCCAAGAGAATTTACGAAGGAATTGTAAGGAGAAAAAGAGATCCTGCTCTGATGGAATACGTAGGGTACGGACTATTTAAAACAAGTGTGTTTCCGGTGCCTGTAGGGCAAGAACGAGAAATAACTGTAAGGTATACTCAAGTGTGCGAAAGAAAATTGGACATGATCAACTTCAGCTACCCATTTGGAACCCAGAAGTTTTCTTCTAAGCCATTGAGATCGGTTAGTTTTCATGCAAGAATAGAGTGTACGGAGCCTATTAAAAACATCTTTAGTCCAACCAACGATTTAAAGATTAATCGAATTGATGATCAAACAGCAGATATCATTTTTGAGGAGACCTTTAACACACCTAGTCAGGATTTTAAAATGACTTATTCCTTGCAAGGTGGCGATGTTGGAGCTACCGTGTTGAGCTATAAACCGGAAGATGGAAAAGAAGGATATTTCATGTTGTTGGCGAGTCCTGCCGTGGCAGAAGACGCTATTTCGGACGTAGCTAAAAACATTGTATTTGTATTGGATCGATCGGGTTCTATGAGCGGAAAAAAAATTGAGCAATCTAAAAAAGCCATGGAGTTTGTGTTGAGTAACCTTAACGAGAACGACAATTTTAACATCATCGATTACGACGATCGAGTAGAGGTGTACAAGCAAGAAAACCAATCGTACTCTCCCGATAACCTGAAAAGTGCATTGTCCTACGTTTCCGGAATACGATCCGGTGGTGGAACTAACATTAATGATGCATTGATGAAAGCATTGGAGTTATTAAAGGATGAAAGCAGACCAAATTACATCATGTTTTTAACCGATGGATTACCAACATCTGGTGTAACCAACGAAATGCAAATAGCGGAGAATGTGACTAAAGCCAATACACTGGGAGCAAGGATATTTGCTTTTGGAGTGGGGAACGATGTAAATGCCAGGTTACTGGATAGGTTGACCTCAAACAACGGAGGTACTACTGAGTATGTTAAACCAGACGAGAACATCGAAACTGCCGTGGCAGATTTGTACAACAACATTAGTAGCCCGGTAATGACGGACATTAGCATTCGTTTTAGTGATACCGATGTTAGAAGCACTTACCCTCATAAGTTACCCGATTTGTTTAAAGGAAGTCAATTGGTTTGGGTAGGAAAGTATAACAAGCCGGGTAAGAATACTGTAACCGTTTCCGGTAAAATTGGTGGGCAAAACCGTTCTTTCCGATTCGATGTGGAGCTATTATCTCACAAAGACAGTAAATCTCATGATTACCTGGAGAAAATATGGGCTTCTCGTAGAGTAGGATACCTTATTGATCAAATTGATTTGAATGGACGTAACCAGGAAATGGTAGACGAACTGGTGAGATTGAGTAAAGACTATGGAATCTTAACACCATACACCGCGTTTTTAGCTAGAGAGGATGTTGTACTAACCGATAATACTAAGATTATAAAAGAAAGTGAGGATAACCTAAAAATGCTTGAAACCACTTCTGGAGCACAAGCTAACGAGTTGAGGGAGCAGAAAAAGGCATTCTCCTCAGAATTGGTTGTTAGCGATGAAGAAGAGGTTTCCTACAAAGATGAAGCTGGAATAGAGCAGAAGGTAGAAACCATTCAGAAATTAGGAAACAAAACCTTCTATAGAAGAGATGGACGATGGGTAGAAGGCTCATTGAGCGAAGATGACCTAAAAAACACCGTAGAGGTTAAGAAATTTAGCGACGGTTATTTCGAACTGGCCAAAGGACAAAGTGCTGAGTTCAATAAATACCTTTCCTTCGACGAAGATGTGATCGTGAAGATAGATGGGAAGGTGTATAGAATTCTTAAGTAAGACTGTAAGACAAAAGACATTAGACTCCATAAATAGAATAACTCTTTTCCCGCGAAAGCGGGAATCTCATGAAGCAAACACTAACATGATGAGTTTCCCAAAGAACTGACTCTATCACAAAACAGGCGCGCATCTAATGCGCGCCTGTTTTATTTTAACTCCTAAACTCTTTAACTCTTAACCAATCAACTCTCAACTTCTAAACTTATTAACTCAATAAACCAACCGCTTTTCCTACATTAGATGCTTCTAATCCGAAAAGCATGAAAATATTATTGCCCGTTCTATTCGTTTGCACCCTTGGGGTAGCACAAGAAAACAATCAATCCTCGCTTCAGTTAAAAGAGATCATGAAGGGAGAAGGCTTTATTGGTAGATTACCACACTCTGTACACTGGATGCCTAATGGAACAGTAGAGTTTAGCTGGGATACCGATAACAATAGAGTAGATGAGCATTATCGATTAGATGCAAAAACCGGAAAGTATGAGGCATTTACGCAAGAGGAGTTATTGCCTATTCCCAATGGATGGTACAGTGCATCTGCTGTACACGAATACGGATACTATACTAAAGGCAAGTCACTATACAAATGGCAAGTCGGGGAGGGTGCTCCTTCCGAAATAGCCTTTAACTTAAAAGGATATCGAAATGTACAGGGAGTATCCGATAAGGATGTAGTGTATTATCAGGAAGGAAGCAATTTAGTGAGGTTTGATACTAAGAATGCCACCGTTAAACAGGTAACCAACTTTAAAAAAGGAGGTGACCCGGCAAAGAAATCTGTTTCTAAATACGAACAATACCTATTGGATCAGCAAAAAGAACTATCCCCTGTACTCAATGAGAAGAACAGAATAAAAGAAGCCAATAAAGCAGGTAGAGAAGCTTTGGAAAAGACTTACCCGGGAGCTATTTACACCGCAGATCAATCGGTAGAAAACCTTAGCGTAAGTCCAGATGAGAAGTATGTAACCTATGTATTAACCAGCAGGCCGGAAAGTGATCCAACACAACTGGAAAACTACGTTACTATTTCCGGTTGGTCATCAACCATTAAAGCGAGACCTAAAGTAGGAAGACCTGATCCAACCCATCAGTTTGGAATCTATAATACCCAAACAAAAGCATTTACCTATTTAGCATTAGACGATCTGCCGGGGATAAAGAAAAAGCCGGAGTTCTTGCAGGAATATCACAAGGGGAGAGGAGATTGGAATGCAGAAACTAAGAATCCAAAAAACGTTCTATATCACGGACCTTATTACTCTCCTGATGGTAAAAGAGCAGTAATTGAAATCAAATCTTACGACAACAAAGACCGCTGGATTGCTGAGTTGATCATGGAAACAGGAGAGCTAACTCACGTTATTCATCAGCACGATAGAGCATGGATCGGTGGACCTGGAATTAGCGGTTGGAACGAAGTGCCGGGGAACATAGGCTGGATGAAGGACAATCATACCATCTACTTTCAATCTGAGGAAACGGGATATTCCCATTTGTATACTTACGATTTAAACACCGACGAGAAAAAGGCTTTAACAGAAGGAAAGTACGAAGTTCATGAAGCTGATTTATCCAATGACGGTAGTAAGTTTTACATCACTGCCAACAAGAAGCACCCGGGTAATAGGGAGTTTTATCATCTGGATGTAAAGACAGGTAAATGGATTGAAATTCTAACTCAGGAAGGTAATCATGAGGTGGTGGTGTCGCCCGATGAGAAGATGTTAGCTTACCGATATTCTTATAAAAACAAGCCTTGGGAAATCTACCTGATGGAAAACAAGAAAGGTGGAAAACCAAGACAGGTTACTCAGTCCACTTCGGATGCTTTTAAAGCTTACAAATGGAGAGCGCCAGAGGTAATTACCTTTCAGGGAGTAGATGGAGGAGAAGTTTATGCCAGAGTTTACGAACCAGAAGCAAGTAAGAAGAACAATGCGGCAGTGATCTTTGTTCATGGAGCCGGATATTTGCAAAACGCCCACAACTGGTGGAGTGGATATTACAGAGAGTACATGTTCCACAACATGTTAGTGGATAACGGTTATACTGTAATGGACATCGATTACAGAGCCTCTAAAGGATATGGTAGAGATTGCAGAACTGCCATATACCGCCACATGGGAGGAATGGATTTGAATGACCAGATTTCAGGAGCGGATTACCTGGTGGAGAAATACGGAGTGGATGAAGATAAGTTGGGGATTTATGGAGGTTCTTATGGAGGCTTCATTACCATTATGGCAATGCTTAATTTTCCGGATAAATTCCAATGTGGAGGAGCAATAAGATCAGTAACCGATTGGGCTCACTACAACCATGAGTATACCTCAAACATATTAAATACACCTGTTCAAGACAGTTTAGCCTTTAGAAGAAGTTCGCCCATCTACTTTGCTGAAAAGCTAAAAGGTAAACTATTAATGCTTCATGGTATGGTAGACGACAACGTACAGTATCAGGACGTAGTACGTTTATCACAACGATTCATCGAACTTGGAGTAACCAATTGGGACTTGATTGGATACCCGGTAGAACCACACGGTTTCAAAGAAACTTCTAGTTGGGTGGATGAGTATGGTAGAATTTACAAGATGTTTGGTGAGGAACTTTTAGGTAAGTAGTAATTATCAGCAATAACGAAATTCCAGGAGAAGCACAGCGGATACCCGGAATCTTATGGATATTAGCTTTTGCCTTGTAAATTAATTGTTGCCGCTTCGATGCAAGGAATCACCTTATCCGGTGAGCAACCATTTAAGCCCGCACCCCAGGTAGAATTGAACTCTATGATGAACCAGCCATCTTTAGAGTTATACCCCACGTCTAAAACAAATGTAGAGGGCCACCCTGAAGTGTTTTCCAGAAATGAGTATATAAACTTTTTAGCTTCTCTCAAATCTCCATTCCCTTCATATATCGACAGATCTCTTAATTTGTTGTTTAAGATAAACGATCGAACCTCACATTCTATAGTTATAGGAGAGGAAATAATAACTAACTCAGAAGAGTCCAATCCTTTTGTACTTTGGGCAATGGAGTTATGGGAATTATAGATCTTAGAAGTAAATGTCTTAGGCACAACTGGTTTGATAAAACAAGGGTAGTTTAAACCATTTAACTCATCAATAGTTCCTATGTTAATATTTCTTTTTACCCATTTATGCTCTACCAGAGCAATATCCTCATCTTTAGGGGATACAAGCTCAACCCCCATAACCTGTGCTACTACCAAGGAAAAAGTATCGTTGCCATAAATGGCTATGTTTTGTGTTTCCAATTCTGGTTTTATCCAAAATTTGTCCAGTCGTTTTACATTTCCTTTATTTTCTTCCCATGAATTAGCAACACTATCTCTTTCTAAGTCTGGTTTGCTTGGAATCAGTAGAGTTGTATTGAGAGAAGATAAGTTCTTAATTTCATGTTTTATCAACCCAGCCAATTCAATAAGTAAAGACTTATTACTTTCCGGAGCCTTACTCGTAAATATTTCTAAAGTATCCATCATCCCATGATAATGGAGGTTGAATGCTGTTTCTTTGTAATAGAATTCCCAAAAGGCTGATTCCCAATCACCAACTTTTTCATGAAAAGTAAGGTTTAATTGATCTTCAATGATGGAGGCTACTTTGGAGAAGTTATCTACAGCATCTTCATGCAATAGTGTGCAGTAGTAGATGGTATCGTTTTCTTTGATCTCCACTTCAATAATTAAACTCTCACACCAATCACACAAACATCATCCACTTGTTCCAGGTCTCCTTTCCAATCTTCAAATGCCTTATTGATAAGACTTCTTTGCTCTTCCATTGGGTGTTGTTGGATGGATAGCAGTAACTTTTTAAAGTTGGAAGACTTGAATTTTTTGCCTTTTTCTCCTCCAAATTGATCCGCAAATCCATCGGAGAAAATGTAAAGCGTATCGCCCTGGCTTACCTCTACTTCGTGAGAAGTGTAGGGAAGAGGTTGGTCAAATTTACCGATGGGCTGTTTGTTAGCTTTAATCTCGGTTACCTGATTTTCTCCATTTTTGATGAGCCAAAGTGGGTTGTGAGCTCCTGCGTATTGCAGTTTGTTATTCTCAATAGAACATAGAGCAATGTCCATTCCGTCGTGTACTTCTTCTTCACTTTTTTCGAACTCCTGAATAACGATTTCTCTTGTTTTATTCAGAATTGCACCCGGATCGGATAATCCAAATTCTCTAACTGATCGGTTTAAGCCATTGTTACATATTACACTTACCATGGCTCCCGGTACACCGTGTCCTGTACAGTCGGCAGCTGCAAATAATACTTGTTGCCCTTTTACTTCTAACCAATAAAAGTCTCCTGCAACAATGTCCTTGGGTTTGTACAACACAAAGCTGTTGGGTAGAGAAGACTTCACCATTCTATCTGGTGGGAGAATAGCAGTTTGAATTCTTTTGGCGTAGTTGATGGAATCCAGAATTTCTTTGTTCTTAAACTCAACAATTCCTTTTTGTTCCTCTACTTCGTGCTTCTGGGATTCGATGATTTTCTTTTGCTTATTGGTAATCTGGAACCGATTAAAAATAAAGATGGCAAACAGAATCACTAACCCCAAGCCAATGTAAAGTATGATCTCTCTTTGTTTGAGGAGGTCCTCTTTTTGTTTTCTGGAGGCTATTTCCGTATTCTTTTTCTGAATCAAAGCATCTTTAACCTTTTCCTTTTCGGCATTTTTAACACTGTCGGCAGCCGATTGTTTTTCGTATTCGTATTTATACTCTTGCCTTAGTATTTCCTGTTTGTTTTCCTCACTTTCAATGGTGTCGCGCATTTGAATGTACAACTCGTGCATTTCCAATGCCTGTTTGTTTTTGCCAGTGGCTTTGTAGATTTTCCAAAGGGTCTGTGCTGCATCTTTGGTTACCATATCTGCTTCTAGTTCTTTACTCTGACTCAAGGATCTAAGGGTGTAATCCAGAGCAGTAGGGTATTTCTTCTGCTCCTGATAAATGTTCCCGATGTTATTTAAGGTTTGAGCAATCCCTACTTGATTGTTCGCTTCCTCTTGTATTTTCATGCAAGAATTATAGTACTCTAAAGCCTCGTCATATTTCTTAAGGTGGAAATAGCTTTGCCCCATGTTCCCAAGAATGTTAGAAAGTCCTCGTTGATTGTTGATCTCTTCGGCAATCTTTAAAGCTTTGTTGAGGCAATCCAATGCAGCATCGTATTGTTCGGTATAATTATATACTAACCCGAGGTTGTTTAAGGTAGAGAGCATACCTCGCTTATCCTCCAGAATTTCCTGGAGCGTTAAGTTCCTGTTCAGAATTTCGATGGCTTTGTCGTAATCCTTTTGAACGATGTATAGAATCCCTATGTTATTTAGCGAAACGCTAATACCCATGGAGTCTGGAATCGATTCCATGATGGATAAAGCACGGGTGTAATGCTCGATGGCTCTGGCAAAATCGTCTTTAAAATAAAGGGCATTTCCCTGAGTGTTTAACGCTTTACCCATGAAGCTTTTTTTGCCAACTTTTTTGGCAAAGTCGTATTGCAACTGAGCATAATAATAAGAGCTATCTGGTTTGGAAAACACATATCCTCTCCAAGAATAAGTATGTATTGCCTCCAGTCGGCTGGTGTCGGGCATGGATTTGTCTTCCCACACTTCCCAGATAGAATCCGCATAGTCTGGCGGTAGCTCTGGTTGAGCATAAGCAGTACTACATAGTAATAGTAAGAAAACAAAAGGTAGCCTTAATATCTGGCTCTTATACATGTTAGTGGTCTCAGTTTCGGTTCTTCCGAAGGTAAGAAAAAATGCTTTATCGTTTTAGAATAGAGGAAAAGCTTGAGGGAGGTTTAGACCAAGGCTGGAAGTTTGTCGTTTAAGTTTTTGGATCGCTACGCATAAAGACAAAAGACATTAGACTCACGCGAATAGAACTACTCCTCTTTTGAAACCAACTTGTAAGATGATAATTCTTCTAAAGCATCTTCTCTTAATTCAATACCTCTGATCAATCCTAGACCCTTGTTTTGTGCTATTTCCAGCATTTGAAGGAATGAGCTGTAAAAGTCTTTGTCTTCATTCTTGAGAATGAAATCTTTTTTACTGATCCATAGTAGCTGAACGTGTTCATGTGTTATCCAGTTTACAATTCCATTTCCATCTGCGCAATGAAAATTATTCATGTTATCCAAATTGCCCAATATTTCTGCAACTACAGATCGATTATTAAAGCCAATCCTACTAGCTAATCCGTATTTTCTTAATGGAAGGTGAGGTAGATAATCTGCACATATACTAAATACATAGTATTCGAAAAATGCATTGAATTCATAGTAGAAAGGATGCTCATCTAAATAAGATCTTTGATCTTTCGTGTTTATTGTATCGTAGACTAAGTGACTAGAAAAGTCATTATTAAATTCATTTGCGATCGAATGGATTGCCTCGATACCTTTGGTAAGGTAGTTTTCTAATTCTTCCTCGGAAAAATCAATAATACTACCTGTTCTGAATTTTCTACTAAATGCTTTGTAGTCTTCTTTAATAGAGTTTCCGGTTCCTTTTAGAGCTGGGATTACTTCCTCAACAAATAAGTTATGATCAAAAAAGTGTAATGTGTTCCAGGAGCCCATTTAGTCGGGTATTATGATTTTACTATAAGTCTAATGTCTTAAAATCTATCGTCTATGTTACCATACATATTGGTCGGTCAAATACACCTCAATCTGGTCATAATCGAATTTAATGATGTACCACTCCGTACCCATGTAAGTGTATTTGCCATGATATTTAGTTTCAGAGTCTAGTATTCTTTCGAAAGGACATCCACGTGGAGTGTCTTTGCACCTTACTTTTTTCTTTTTGAATGTACTGAGGTCGTATTTTACATACCTATTTTTGTAACGGCCTTTATCGATGTACATTTCGTTGTTTTCCAAATCAAAGTAGCAGTTATCCATGTATACATGTCCTCTGGATTTAATTCGGGTTAATTTTTTCATGTCCTCAATGCGGTATAACTCCAGATAGGTAGGGTTATAGTCGTAGGCAATTACCATTAAGCTTTTGGCCGAGTCCACCATAATTTCCTCTGGAATTCCCCATTTTAGGTCTTTTGGAGCATCTATTTTGGCAAAAAGCTTATAGTTCTCTGGAATTTGAGTAAAACCGATAGAGGTTAATCCAATTAAGAAAAGACCAAGGAATATTTTAATCGAGTATTTCATTGTGGTACTTTAGGTTTACAGTCACTTAAATGTAGTGATAAATTTCATTATTCATAGATTACTTCGCACTATAAATAGTTCTGAATATGAAGGGTTAGACTATCCCGGATTGTTGTCAGCAAAAGAGGTCGGAAACGGATCCCGATAGCTATCGGGAGCGTTTTGGAGCACAGCGGAGAAAAGAAGTATGGTAGGTTGGAGATTCTCGGTGCGTAGCATTTGCCTTCAACAATCCTAGCATTTTGGTTCTTTTTTGATATGAAAAAGAACAATAAAAAGATATTTACTGGTGTTTAATTACATGTTAAACCTACCAGGTTGGTATGCATTTAACTCAATAACCTTATACTTTACCTTTTCAATCTCTCTATCCGGACCAACTAGTTTAAACTCCAATTGTTTTTCATAGTAAAGAAGTTCAACCTTTATTTGATTCACGTTAGTTTTAAACTCAACTAGTCCATTAAAGTCGTATTCAAATTCCAGTAAATCTTTTACAGTTTCTACGTGCTCAATGATTTTTTCATTCACAAAACCAGAAGAAGGGTGGCAAGTGTCGCCTAGCTCAACATTTGTTAGTTGGTCTTCCAAAGGAAAAAGATGGAAGAGCTCTTTGAGCGATGTGGTGGTGATGTGGAAGGTTAACATCCTTCAAAATCCTCCCACGATAGTTTTTTTATTTCTATCCATTTATTTTCTAAATAGATGAAATAGGTTTCCTTTAGTTTGTATTCAGTTCCACCGCCGTAAGACTCGTAGTGTTCGGTTTCTCCATCTTCATTTTCCATCTCAACCGGCCCACCTTCAAACGACTGAGAATAGGAGTAGTGTTCAATTTTTAAATCAGGAAGGTCATCATTGTTAAGGTCCAGAAATACTTCAATAGTTTCTTCTTCAATGTCCAATTCTCCTTCCTCTTCGTATTCTTCAATTGGAGAGATGGTGTTAGAAAACACTTTTACACCTGCATACATAGGATGGAAAAACACAAAGCTGGAAGATTCATTGGTACTAGCGAATAAGCTTTCGTGAGCACTAGTAGCATTCAGTTGACCTTCGTAAGGGTGTAATTGCCAATCGTCTTCATTAAAATAGTCAATGATGCTGTATTTAGCTGATCCTTCTAATGATAGAATGCCTAAAGTATCACCAACATTGAGTTCTGAATTAAAACTAAAATTGATTTTGTACCCGTTTTCGGAGTACATAATTTCACCCAGACTAAAGTATTGCCAGATGTTTGTATCAATTTTTAATGGAGTAGTGTTGTTAGGTAATTCAAATAAAACTCCATGATCCGGTTCTGCAGCAGCCATTTCTGTTAGAGCAGTGTCAACTTCGTTTAAAGTAGTATCAGTTGTTTTTTCTTCTAGTTGTGTTTCTGGTTCTTGCTCATTACAAGCAGTAACTAAAATTAGAAGAATCAACAGGAAAGGGGCTAATTTTGACATTTTTTATTTTAAAAATATGGTTAAATATTGGAAGTGTTTAGACGACATTTTCCTAACGCTAAATGTAGCATGAAATTTATAATCCCTGAAAGGTATGTAGGTGTTTGTTTACTATTTCACTTATCTCAATTGCTCTATCCACTATCATAAAATGTTCCCCTCCTTCTATTATAATATCTGATTGAGCGGGAGGAAGAAGCTTGTCCTTCGAGCCACCAATTTTTGTGCAATTAATCTTTACTTCGTTGTTCCAGTTAGTAAGTTCAGACAATGCCCATTTTGTAAATGTTGGGTCAGTGTCATCTAATATATCGGATAATAGTTGCTTCTCCGAAGTGCCAAATAAGAAACTGGCTATCCCTCTTGGAATATCAAATGCCTTAGAAGGTAATAGGGTAATCAAGTTTGTTTTGCCAAATCCTTTGTATATGCTTCTTAATTCATTTTTGGTAGCAACAGATGAAATTAGAAAGGTGTGTACTGGAGAACAAAGCTTAGTAATTTCCACAGCCACTATACCACCAAAGCTTACCCCTAACAAACAGAATGGAGCCGAGGTGTCTATTTGAACCAACAGCCTTTTTGCATATTCTTCTAATGGTTCTTTAGGAGTTGGGGAGATCCATTTTACAGGAATAATAGGGTAGGCCAAGTCCAATTTTTGAAAGACTCGTTCATCTGCTCCTAATCCGCTTATTCCGTAGATTTTCATATTGATTCGTTGATTCTTTTTGCTGCGTGTATAACGATTTGTTTTTGACCAGACATAATTTTTTCCAGGGCATTATCTAGAGTAAACCATTCTCCTTTTTCAATTTCTGAAAAACTTTTAAAATTTCCTGAGTTTTTAGGGTACTCTATTTCAAATTGATTAGAAGTTAGTTTGGCAATGTCTATTGCTTCGCATGAAAAGAATACTTCTACACTTTTTATTTTACTGGTTTTAAATTTGCCAAGATATTTAAGAGAAGAAGATATTAAGGAGATACCAGTCTCCTCTTCAAACTCTCTTAAAGCTGTTTCTATTAATTCTTCTCCCTCTTTGCTACTTCCCTTTGGAATCGTCCACGAACCTTCATCCTTGTTTTTATAAAATGGGCCTCCCGGTTTTAATAGTAAGAATTCTATTTGCTCATTCTTATGACGATAGACTAATATACCTGAGCTTATTGGCATAACTAAATAATGAAAATTGAATAAACACTACTTAAAAACAATGTTGAGATAGAGCCAAAGATGACTCCAGAGATAAGCAAAAGCCATCTCTTATTTTTTAACTTTAATTTCCCTCCAAAATAATACATGTCCAGAGCTTCAAGTATAAAGCCTAAGAAGTAGAAGAAGTTGGCCAATAGACCAAATACGATTATTCCAATTATCTCTTCTACTTTTAGCTTTCAAATATTAAGCTTCCGCTAATTCCTTAATCTTCTCCAAGATGCCACCCAAAGCCTGTTCGGTATGACAATGACCTTCTTCACTAGAAAAACCAACTTGTTTCCAGGTCAATTTTACTCCGTTATCGGAAGGTTCAAGAGAATAAGAGACTAAAGCATAGTTCTCAGGACTATCGGGTAGTCCAGAAAAGCTACTCCAGTAGTTGTATTTTAAAAACTTGTTTTCCTCGTTTTCCAATACATTCCCCTTATCCTGATAGGTAGTCTCGTTAAAAGAACCTTCAAACTTGATAGGGCTACCTACTTTCCAATCGGTAGTGGTTTGAGTACCGAATAAGTAAATTTTAATTTTATCTGGATTAGTCAGAGCATCCCAAATTTGGTTAGCTGGAGCGTTAATTTCTATGGAAGCTTCTGCGATTAGGTTTTTATTCATGAGTTTAGTTTTTCTAAAAATAGCTAAACATCTAATCCCTAATCTATTTTGACCTCAAAATCTTAAAAAGAAGAAAAGCTAAACTAACTGTAACTAGAGTCATCCCTTTTTCGAAAGTAGTCTCTGCGAAGATGTTTCCGATGGTGTTCAACGAAAATAAACCGAAGAATACCCAAAGAATAATGTTGATGGCTTTTTCCGAAAAGGTTTGAGGGATTACTTTTCCTTTCATCATTAGCACCCAACCAAAAAACAAATTGATCAGTAAAGAAGCCCCTTCGAAAGCGTACATTTCCTGATCGGTTTTTAGTTTTCCTCCCCATGTGTATTCGTAGGGAATAATGCCCATCAAAATGCAGAGGTGGAATAGAAGGATGGTAATTACTATACCTAATGTTATTCTTAAATATACATTCATTGTAGAGGTCTACAGCCAATACCAACCATGGCTGCCGGCAACAGCTCCTGCGGTGGTGATTAAGCTCAAAACTAATAAAATCCAATGAGCGCGATGCATGATGTTAAAGGTTTTACCAGGATTTTTAGTAGCGTATTTTCTAAATATTTTGTGTAGCAATAGCGGTTCCAGAATGTACAAAACAATGGTAAAGATGATCCAAACAAGCGTCATGGCATGAATCCACCAAAAGCGAAGCTCAAAATACCTGTCCCAGGCATCCATTACATATAACATGTAAAATCCTGATAACCCTGTAAGGAGGGTAGTGATCTTAGCTTGAATAGAAAATCGACCTTCAATTTTTTCGAAGGTTTCAATCTGTTTTTCCTTCGATTTCATTCGTTTAACCGCCGGGATAATAACTGTGGTTACCATAGCCACTCCACCAATCCAAAGTACAACTGCTAATACATGTATTGCCCTTGCCAATGTGAAATATTCCATAACCGAATAATTACTGAGTATAAAGGTAGCTCGAAATCAAAACCAATGACTGAGATAGGAGGGAAGATATTCCTGATTTATGACAGTTTTGGAAAAGATAAAGCCCCGAAAGTAATCGAGGCTATTTATCTAAACAATAGGGGATCAAGCTGATGTTGCTTTTTCTTTGTCAGTGTTATCAACTAAATACTTTACAAAGGTAGAGGACACAAATCAACTGTACAATCCGAAAAAATACTGAAATTTCAAGGTGTTCGATAATCAGGTTATAAATCCAATCTCTTCACAAACTGATCAATAATCTTAATAGTAGTGTACGGGTAGATCATGTAAAACAAATGCTCCCTAAACAGGTCTTTTTCCTTACGATTAGTAATATCCACTATTTCTACGTTGGTACTTTCTTCAAAAAACTCCGGTAAGAATTTGGCGATTGGGTCTATCTCACTTTTTAAAATGAGTACCGGGATATTGTATTTTTCAAACCCTTTTAATCGTTTAGTACGATCAAACTTCTTGGATTCTCTGAGTGCCGATTGAATTTGAATAGCGAATACTTTAATGGGTAATCGATTTAGGGTATGCTCTAATGGCACTCGGTTCAGTGTAGGTAACATGTCCATGTCCGAAACCAATAACATTACCCGTTGTTTAATGGCTTCCCAAATTCTCTTATGAATCTTAGAATCGGATTTAATAAGCCATTCTGCTATTAATATGGAGATGTTTCTAACTCCTTTTTTAGTTTCTAATGGGATAATTCTTCTAGCTGTACTAAAGGTTAATCGGTCGATCTTAGAAATCTTAGATTTAAGAATTACCTGGTCCAGAAATTGTAGAGAGGCATGTTTGGTTTCCTGCCCAAAAAATGGATTAGAAGAAATCCTTCCTTTTACATATTTACGAATTCCATCCAGTCGATCAATTTGTCTGTCGATCATCTGTAGATAATTATTGGCCATGGAATGGTCAAAGATGATTACATCATGACCATTTTCTCCAAAGTAATTAACCGCATGATTAATATTCTCTACCACCATCTGGCAGTATTTGTTTGGAGGTAAATCGTATGGGATGGATCCGTAGTGCATGGCGGCAGCCAGGTACTTGTGAGAAGGAATAAAGGCCAGTAAAGCATCAAAAGTATTGAGCCCCAGGAAACCATGGATCATTAGAATTATCGGAAGTTTCTCTTTTGAGTTTTCGTTATAGGGTAGAGCCAGGTCCAGTTTAATGTTGGTTTCACCATAATCGGTGGTACGTTGCAATTGTATTTGTGGCCATGTAAGCGCCTGATCATCTATAAATACTTCCACGCGTGTTTCGCACTCTTCCATATACCTTAAAAAAGAAGGGCTTTCGTTTGGAGCGGGCCATTTATAGAATAGCCAGGCCAAAGGTCTCCTTTTCTCCGCTTTTGTAGCAATAAAAGCAATACGTCCTGTTTTCTTGATGAAAGATGGAGTAAGTGTTATTTCCAGATCGGTAGTGTCCTGTACTACCATGGCAGGCTCTTCCGAATTAAACGCTTCGGAGTTTCTGGTAATTCCCGCCACCTGTCCTTTAGGGTCGGAAGCAAGTATGATGTAATCCAGCCCGGGTTTATCTAGTTTGGTTAACCACTCTGTAAGTGTGCTGTTAAATCCATCGCAGTATTCCTGAATGTTTTCACGATTCAAACTTCTTCCTAAAATTTGGTCTTTGGAAATCTTTTCAGAATCGATTAGCTGTTTCAGGAATGATAAGGCATCGGTTACTCCAATAAGGCCTCTTTGACGCATTAATTTAGAATTAACGCAGGTATAATAAATTCGATCTGGGTGTTTTAATTCGTGGTAATGATCTATAATGTATTCGTAGGGACCAGAAGGTGATTGACCGTGAGATAACCCCACAATAAATTCGCCCGACTCCGTTACGGAATTGGCGTGTTTAATAAAGTCCTGGCCAACTGCTTCGTCAAATTCTGATTTGCTTTTACAGTATCTTGTTTTGGGTGCATGTTGAATTTCGGCCTTTTTCAAGTCCGGAACAACAATTCCGCTTTCGCGCTTACCGGTTTCCATCATAGTCTATTCACTTCATTTTGAAGAAAATAAAGTTGTGAGAGATAACAAACGTCATAGTTTTATGACTTAAAGATAACTATTTTTGTTTTGATAGTACAGAGTTAAATCGAGTTAGATTATCAACATTCACCCCATGGTAGTACCCTCACATAAACAGGAAATGCCTTTGGCAAAAGGAGTAGCCAAACTATTTACTCCATTGTTGGAAAAATATTATCGAGCTCAATTTATAGGTTTGGAGCATATTCCGAATGATCCATTTCTGGCAGTGGGTAATCATTTGGGAGTGTATTTCATGCCGGAGACCTATTTATGGCTGGGAAAATATCATAGTCTGGAAGGTAAACCTCCTATGAAGGTGTTGATCCACCATGCTCTGCACGAGATGGCTTCATTTGCACGACTTCCTGAGAAACAGTTTGGAGTGCTGGATGCCTGCCCATCAAATACTATCAGGGCCTTGGAGGAAGGTAATGCAGTAACAGTTTACCCTGGAGGGGATCGAGAAAATTCAAAGTCGTTTTGTGACAGGAATAAGATTGATTTCTTTGGTCATAAGGGCTACGTACAAATGGCATTGAAAGCACAAGTGCCTATATTACCAGTGGTGGGAATAGGAGGAGGAGAGACCTTGTTTGTTCTTTCTTCCGGCGAGCGGTTAGCCCAGGTCAGTGGAATTCAAAAACTTTTTAGAATACATACCTGGCCCATCTATTGGTCGCTCCCCTTTGGTTGGAAAGTAGGTCATTTGCCTTACCCTTCACTTCCTTTACCGGCTCAGGTAACAGTAAGTGTTTTACCTCCAATTTCCACAAAAGACTATTCTCCTGAAGATGCAGATGATCCACATGTGGTAAATGAAATCAATCATAAAGTGATTCAGAGTATGCAATTAGAAATGGATCGATTGGCCAAAGGGAGGGTTCCAGTTCTCGGAAAACTAAAGTAATTCTTATAGAAGTAAAACCTGACAGAATGGAGCTGTTGGGATGTTGAAATGTCGTTTTGTCATGTTTGAAACAGTTGTTTTGTAAGGGTTTCTGACAAAAAAGACATACTCTGACATTAAAAATGCAATGGCACAAGAATTGACAAAGGAGGAGCAGAAAAGAATAAAACCGAATTAAATTAAGATTACAGATATGTCAAAAATTATTGGAATCGATTTAGGAACAACCAATTCATGTGTTTCCGTAATGGAAGGAAATGAACCAGTGGTAATTCCTAATAGTGAAGGAAAAAGAACAACTCCTTCGGTAGTTGCATTTATTGAAGGAGGAGAGAGAAAAGTAGGAGACCCTGCAAAGCGTCAGGCAATTACTAATCCAACGAATACCATTTATTCGATCAAACGTTTCATGGGAAATAAGTTTGATGAGTGTTCTAAGGAAATTGGAAGAGTACCTTACGAAGTGGTAAAAGGAGATAACAATACTCCTCGTGTATTAATTAACGATAGAAAATACTCTCCACAAGAGATTTCTGCAATGGTTCTTCAAAAAATGAAGAAAACTGCAGAGGATTACCTTGGACAAGAAGTAGCTGAGGCGGTAGTTACTGTACCAGCTTACTTTAACGATTCTCAAAGACAAGCTACTAAAGAAGCTGGTGAGATTGCAGGATTAAAGATTTCCAGAATTATCAACGAGCCTACTGCAGCGGCATTGGCTTACGGATTGGATAAGGCCGGAAGAGACATGAAAATTGTAGTATTCGACTTCGGTGGAGGTACTCATGATGTTTCTATCCTTGAATTAGGAGACGGTGTATTCGAAGTATTGGCTACAGATGGTGATACTCACCTTGGAGGAGATGATGTTGACCAAACAATCATTGACTGGTTAGCTGATGAATTTAAGAACGACGAAGGTGTTGATTTGAAAGAAGACCCGATGGCTCTTCAAAGATTGAAAGAAGCTGCTGAGAAAGCTAAGATTGAGCTTTCAAGTACTACTTCTACAGAAATCAACCTTCCTTATATTATGCCAGTAAATGGTATTCCAAAGCACTTGGTAAAATCATTGAGCAGAGCGAAGTTTGAGCAGTTGATTGATTCTTTAGTTAAGAGAACCATTAAGCCTTGTGAGTCTGCATTGAAAAATGCCGGATTATCTACAGGAGACATCGATGAGGTAATTCTTGTTGGTGGATCTACCAGAATTCCAGCTATCCAGGAAGCAGTAAACAGATTCTTTGGAAAACAGCCATCTAAAGGAGTAAATCCTGATGAGGTAGTTTCTTTAGGAGCTGCTATTCAAGGAGGGGTATTAACAGGAGAGGTAAAAGATGTATTACTTCTGGATGTTACTCCACTTTCTTTAGGAATCGAAACTATGGGAGGTGTATTCACTAAATTAATCGAAGCGAATACTACTATTCCAACTCAAAAATCTCAAGTATTCTCTACTGCTGCAGATAACCAGCCTTCTGTTGAGTTACACGTACTTCAGGGAGAGAGACCAATGGCTGCAGATAACAGAACAATTGGTAAGTTCCACTTGAACGATATTCCACCAGCACCTAGAGGAGTTCCTCAAATTGAGGTAAGCTTCGATATCGATGCAAACGGAATCATCAACGTAAAAGCTACAGATAAAGCTACAGGAAAAGAGCAAAGCATTAGAATTGAAGCTTCTTCCGGGTTGAGCGATGAGGAAATCGAGAAAATGAGACAAGAAGCAGAAGCTAACGCTGAAGCGGATGAGAAGAAAAAGACAGAAGTAGAAACTTTAAACAAAGCGGATGCGATGATTTTCCAAACTGAAAAGCAATTGAGCGAGTTTGGAGATAAGATTCCTGCTGATAAGAAGCAACCAATCGAAGAGGCTTTAGCTGAGTTAAAAACAGCTTACGAGACAAAAGATGTTGCTCAGATTGAACCAGCGTTAGAGAAATTAAATACCGTTTTCCAGGCAGCTAGCCAGGAAATGTACCAGGCTCAACAACAAGCCGGAGGACAAGCGGATCCTAATGCAGGTGGAAACCCTGAAGGAAACAACGACGAAGAAGTTACTGATGTAGATTTCGAAGAGGTTTAATCAGGAATAATAGATGATTAATCAAAAGCCCGGCCTTCGTGCCGGGCTTTTTTGTTTCTTGGCATTCGATTTGAAAACAAGGTTTCCAAATATCAAATTCAAATCATTATGAAGAAATTTACTTTTTTATTGGCACTAGCCGTATTAGTAGGATTATCCTCTTGCTCTAAAGAGAAGAAGATGGAAAAACGATTGGCAGATTCCACCTGGAAAATTGATCGAATAGAGTGGGTAAAAACAGCTGCCGGACTAGGAGGGATTGGAGTACAGGAAGGAACAGAAACCAATGCCGGAAATTTTGTTTTTGGAGCCTCTGATGGAACCTCCACCATAACCATTGATGGTGTTACGGAAGTGGAGGATTTTACCTGGGCAGTTGGAAACAACGGAGAAGAAATTAGTATGGATTACGATGTAACCATACAAGGAACCACAACAGATGTGAGACTATTTGTTGTGGAACAAACCGGAAAGAAAACACAGGAATGGTTCCTGACTGAAGTACATCAGGACCTTACCGGACAATATACTTTAACCGCAACCTTTTACTTGTCTAAATAGGTTAATGGCATGGACTCCATGCAGACTTGTTTAATGGTTAACGCTAAAAGTCCTGATTATTATCGGGACTTTTTTTGTGCTTTTATACGGCCTGAAGTTTTTCTTCTACCATGTCCGATGCTCTAATACCGGATAAAACTGCACCGCAAGCATGTTCTCCAGGAGGGTTTACCGAGTTTCCTGTAAAGTGAATGTCTCTTTCAGGGCAATAAATCTCAGGTTTTTCGTAATCACCTTCGATTATTCTGGCAAAAACGGCAGAGGATAATCCATCATGCATTTCTGTAAACTCATTAGGATCCAGATACTTCTCAAATTCCACAGCTTCTTTAAACCCTGGAAGTATCGTTTCTATTTTACTAAATAAATATTGTTTGATGGACTCTTTTTGATCTTTCGAGAGAGTTTCCACTCCTCTAGGAACAAAATGATAGATACTAATGGAGTTGCAGTCGCCCTCGTTCTTTAAATCACTTTTAAAGAGGTGAAAGCCAAATTCGTTGGGAAGTGTACCCTGGTGAAGGTTTTGAAACCATTCCTCAATGTTTTTCGGAAGAAACGCCAGGGTATGGTATTTTTCAGGGTATTTAATTCGTTTGTTTACACTCAAATGGAGCATCGCCAATTTCATTCCAGGCTGAAATTCCTCCGGGTATTCTTCTAAACGACCTACACTTGATATCAAGGCTTTCCCAGAAAACTGATCTCCATTCTCAGTGGAAATAATGTGATGACCTTCTTCATTTTTATCAATACCCGTAACCAGTGTATTCAATTGAATAGTTCCACCGAGTTTTCTGTAATAACTGGTCATGTTTTTAACCATGGCCCCCGGACCTCCCACTGGAATAACGGTAGAGTTGTATCCATAGTTCAATTCCTTATCGAATAGCGAAGCGCTCATGTCTTTTAACCTAAGCTTAGAAGATGGGGTGCCGGCTGCATATACCATGCTGTCCACAATGTCTTTAAATTTTTCATTTTTAACATGGTTAGTGAGTTCGCTATAGTAAGTATACGGATACCTTCCTTTTTGAACTCCTTTAGCCGTTCTGATAAGTCGAATAATGTCCGGAGTGTATTTCAACAGTTTTAAGATAGCTCCTGCAGAAGGTAGGGCTATATCTCCAAAGTCGAAATGAAACTTCATTTTGCTGGGTGTAAATTCTTGTGGAATACCCAGCTCTTTAAAGGTACGTTGAATGCTTTCTCCAAAATCATTACAGCCAATTACAAATTCGTGTCCCTCTAGCTTAAATGTTCCGCATAAGCCTCCTGCTACCACTCGCTTATCGAGTATTATTGTATTAAAACCTTTCTTTTGTAGTGAGATACCGGTAATAAGACCGGAAAGACCTGCGCCAATAATGATGCAATCGTGGGGAGAGGGTGCTTTCATAATGGTTAAAGTTACTCCAAATGAACAACTCAAACAATCCGAAAAAATACTGAATTTAGTCTGTTAAATGATTGAAATCAAGCGACTAGAACTTCTTTACATGGTAATGAGGCTTGGTATTTTTGTCTCGATATACTGTAGGGTCATATAAGCGATTTGGACGATACTTCCACTTCTCCTGGGTAAAATATCGAAACCCTAAATCATCCATTTCCATCTGAAACTTATAGTAACTAATGGCGGTGTCCTTAATGGGGTAAGTAATGTTTTCGAACCCTGGGAATGTAATGTAAATGGAGTCTGCCTGTATATTAGGAAGAACCACTTTTCCATTAAAATCTGCTTTACCTACCCACAATTTATCGTTCCCTCTTTTTAGGGCAACACCGACTAAAACGAGCGATATACTATCCTGGTCGATCACCTCAATCTCAATGTGATCAGAAGGAGTAGATTTGGTCATAATGGGTTCTCTTATACCTGTATTGTTTCTAGGTTGTTGATTGCTGTGAAGAGTTATTTTATTACGTTTTATATTCCATGAACCCACCGTTTCTCCCCACATTAAGCCAGCTTGCCAATTAAATGTAAATGTAGAATCCTCTTTTAATAACATGGTAGAGCTAACCCCATAGATGCCTCCCCAGTTGTACCTACCGGCTACTTCTTTGGTAGTTGGAGTTTTAAGCATGCATCCCGAAAGAATTAATAGGGTGAGCGAGTATGTAAGGAAGTATTTCAGATGTTAATTTTTAGTATAACTGCAAAGTGAGAAAAAATTACAAGATTACCTAAATTAACATCCTGGAGGTTGGAAGAAACCGGTTATTTTCCAGCCATTATACCTTTTTTCGAATAATACAATAGTGTATCCAAAAGTGGTCAGAACCTCTGTTTCATCAATGTAGCCAGATTCATATTCCAGATACATTTTACTTTCTTCTTCGTTGTAACTTCCCATGCCAACATCTTGAGAATACGGAATGGGAGAGAAGGGGAGTGATGAAAGAGCTTTTGCGTTGCTGTCTGCACTGGTTAATACATTTACCTGATCATTTAATGGGAGTATCATTTCGTACTCAAAGAATCGATGATTATCGTCTGAGTTGGTGAATTGAAAATTCGAGTAAGCGTTAGAGTAATCCAACCAACCTCCCATAATGGTGTTATCGTATGGGCCAACTCCAAATTTGATAATCAGTTCGTAAAGTTGGGCACAAACTAGTTCCATGTTGTTGGTGCCAAATACGCCTCTAAACATTCCTTCTTTAGAGCAACCAATACAACCATCGCACATTTGGGGCCATTGTACAAAATCTGCAGCACATTCGTATTGACTAAACCTTAAAGTGTCTGAGATTAAATTTAGAACAGTGTTAGAGTCTAATTCTCTACATCCTTTAACCAACGAGTCGTAAAACACTTTGAAATCATCGTCTTCCAATCTTTTCTGGAAGAAAGGAAGTGTGGTTACTTCTTCTAGCTGAATTATTTCTTCTATTTCTGTGCTATCAATAATTGTGGTATCCACCTCTGTGATGGAAACTGCTTCTTCCGGAGGTTGTGGTTTTTCCTTTTTAGGGGCATCACAAGAATAGAGTCCTAAAGCAATAAGTAATATAAAGAGTGGATTAAATTTCATTATCCGGTTGGCTTTGTTCTTTGAGCAAGGTAGTTAATTTTTCATATTCCTCTAGAGTGACCACATAAGTTTCGGACCATTTGTCATGCCAACCTCTAAGATTAAATAAAAAGGAAAATGCATTAAAGGGTACCAGACGAATAAGGTTTCGGGTTATTGCTGTGGTTAGGTCTGGTTTTTCTCCATACTGGTCAATTACAATGGTTTTGGTGACCATTTTACCTAAAGTTTTTTGAGTAAAAAATTCCATAAAAAAATAGTAAAATGGAATTAACATAAAGCCAATGTTTATGGCGTTAACCGATTGAAGAAACAATATTTGGTTAGGGTTTTGAATGAAAATAAGAAAGGTTGAGCCAACAAAAACAAGATCGACTATTAGGTTGTCAATAACTGAATTTAAGAATCGTTTTCCACTGCTTGCCAATACAGGTGTTCGGTAAGTAGTATATTGAACTTGCTTTTTTATTCTTTTACCATTCTTATCTTTCTCATGAACGGTTCTAAATCTTTTTTCTCTGATTTCAGTAATTTTCAGCTTACTCATAAATTTCTTTTATTTCAATGGGTAATAATAGATCATGCGTTTGACCTTACCCATCAAAACTTGGTTTTAGGTTATAGTGTAAAGATCAGAAATCTTTATTAAGGTTTGTAACAAATGGAGGGCTAATTTGTTTTATTGGTATGAGAACCCCACAACAACCTCTTCTTGCTTTATTATTAATTCTGACATCTTCATTTCAGTCATTTGCTCAACCCAATACCAACAAACTGTATATAACCCCAGAGGTTTCTATTGGGTATATTTTTGATGTAGCATTTACCTGGGGAGTGGATGTTAATTGCACCACATTTGAGTTGGATCTTTCTGATCAAGTTTCTACTACAACTGGAGTTGGAATTACTTTTAATCGGTTTTATTACCGAAGAACAAGGTTTACCAGTTATAGTTTTAACGTGGTAAATTTTACCAATTACTCTCAAATTAAAATTGGAGCCAACTGGATGAGAACTAAATGGGGAGAAGGTTTTAGAAATAAATCCTCCAGCAATGCTCCCGGCTTTAATATGGAACTAGGTGGGACCTTCGGAAAGTACGCTCCATGGTTAACCATGCGAACCTTTGGTGAGTCCAACAAATGTTTGTACTTGCCACTCAGAAAACAATACATTGCCAGTGCAAAATACTTGTATTCTTTTCCAATTGTGTTAAAAACAGAAGTGGAGAATTCTTCAACTCCTTGATTATTAGAACAAAGTGAACTTTCGGTAAATTAAAGCTTGTCAATATTGACAAGCTAATTGCTATTTTTGATTTGGTTATTGACCCAACCAAGCAAAAATTGAAGCATGTTTGATTGGCGAAATTCCCCTTTTGTCCGATTGGTAATTCCTTTAATGGTAGGTATCATAATTGGACTTTATTGTAAAACAGAAGCGTCTTTGTCCACCTTTCTGTTTTCCTTACCCATCTTACTATTTTTTAGTATCAAAGAAAGAGTCTTTAGGGCTTTGCCGGTGTATGCTATAATCCTTAATCTTGGGTTGGTGTTTTTCGGAATACTACTGATTCAGCTAAGAACAGAAAAGTATTGTAAGAATCATTACACGAACTGTTTATACGATTCTGTTTTAAAAAAGGGAATAGTAATTTCTCAACCGGTGGAAAAGGAGAAAACTCATCAGTTGGAGTTGGAGATAGCTGCTATGTTTGTGGGTGGGAATTGGAAAAGTACTAAAGGAAAAGCAATTGTTTATTTACAAAAAGGAGGTCGTTTACCCGAGATAGGTGATGCTATAGTGTTTGCATCTAACCTAAAGATAGTAGCTCCTCCTGGAAACCCTAAGCAGTTTAGCTATAAGCGATATTTAGAATGTCAAAATATATATACGCAAGGGTATATTCCTAAAGATGAATATACTTTGCATAAAAACTATGGATTTAATCTGATTAAGTGGAGCAGAGAGTTACGAGCCTATTTGCAAAAGGTGTTGGAAGACGCCAACTTAGGAAAAGAAGGATATTCAGTTTCATCAGCTTTGCTTTTAGGTGCTAAGGGTGAGTTGGATAATGAATTGAGAAATGCCTATTCCAATGCTGGAACTATGCATGTTTTGGCTGTTTCAGGCCTACACGTTGGAATCATTTACCTCATTTTTAACTTCTTATTTTCTTTGATCCGTGATGGCTGGGGTAGATGGATTAAGGCTGTATTGCTATTGGGTGTTTTATGGGGGTATGCCTTGATTACCGGGCTTGGTCCATCGGTGGTGAGATCTGCTACCATGTTTTCTTTTATTGTAGTCGGTGGTGCATTAGAAAGAAGGACAAATATTTACAATACCCTTGCTGCTTCTGCTTTCCTTCTTTTGGTAATTGATCCGTATTATATAGTTCAGGTAGGGTTTCAATTGAGTTATCTGGCAGTATTAGGAATTGTTTATTTCCAACCTATCATTTACAAATGGTTTTACTCGCGTTGGTGGTTGTTAGATAAAATATGGAGTTTAACAGCAGTTTCCTTAGCAGCTCAGTTGGTTACATTTCCATTGGGGTTGTTTTATTTTCATCAGTTTCCCGCCTACTTTCTTGTATCCAATCTACTAGTTGTGCCTTTGGCAATGGTCATCTTGTTATTGGGATTATTGTTGTTCGTTACATCGCCATTGGAGTGGTTGTTAGAGCTGGTAGCGTTTGGATTGAAATGGTGTTTGATTTTACTGAATGAAGGTGTGAAGTGGTTGGATCAATTGCCTATGGCAGTAGTAAAAGGTATTCATATATCTCTACTGGAATGCCTTGGAATTTACTTGCTTATAGCATTAGTCTCAGTCGCTTTTAATACCAGACAAATTCGCTGGTTAAATTATGGCTTTGTAATAAGTATAGGATTGTTGGGCTGGAGCCATATTGAGAAACATAGAATGACAGAAAAATCCAGATTGGTTGTTGGAGATATAAATGGACATACCTGTATTAATCTGATTCATGCAAATAACAACATTGTTTTGGCAGATGATCAACTCATAATTGGTACGGAGAAACTTTTTCGGTCGTTAGGGAACTATTGGGATTACCTGAATCTTAAAACACCAGAGATTGTTTCTCTAAACCAAATACAACAAAAGGACTTGGTATTTTTATTTCATGGGCAGAAGATTATGGTATTGAATCAGAAATTGAATTCGATTACCAATGATATAGAGGTTGATTTACTGATAGTAACAAAAGACTGTAAGATGAACCCTGTGGAATTGCTAAAATGGGTAAAGGCGGAACGAGTTATATTGGATAGCTCAATGTCTTTTTCTCAAATTCAAAAGTGGCAGAAAATCAGTGCAAAAAGCCATGTAGTGAGGCAAAAAGGAGCATTTGAGTTGATTTTGGGTTAACATTATTTACAATTTCTTAGTATAAGGGGAGGTATTTAATGATTACATTTGAATATGTCCGAGCTTCAACATAACGATCCTGAGAAAGATAAAATAGAGGAATTGGACTTTACTTATTTCGAGGGTAAAGAAACCATCGAATTTTTAGATAAGTTAAAAGGTCACCAAACTAAAGTAACTATTGCGTTTAAAGGGTTTGTGGCTAAAATGGGTACAGAGGCTAAGGAAACCAAAGAAGCATCTAAAGTGGTAGTGAAATTCCTTAGAGAAGGGAAAGTAACTAAAGAGGAAGAGCACGAATTAAGAACTCAAGTTTATGATTTGTTAAAAATGCTCGGTATCGGTATTCCATTTTTTATGATTCCCGGATCAACCATCTTGCTACCATTTTTAATAAAAGTTGCCGAGAAGAAAGGAGTAAATTTATTGCCAACTGCCTTTACGAATATAGAGGAAGACCAAAAAGAAGGGGAGGGTGATCCAGAAAAGAAAGCAGAGGATTAATGATCCATGTATAAGTTTTCATCTTCCAGATAAAAACACTCTTCTAAAAGAAATTCTATGTCCTCAGGATCTAATTCTTTATAGAGTTGATCACAGGCATCTTGCTCTCTTTCACTCAGTTCGCTAGACCGAAGTACGCAGTCACAAAAATTAATGTTGCGCTTAATTTCATCGATCGATTTGCACCTGGATGCACGGGTTTTAAATGCCGCAATTTGATCCTGAGTCATTTTGGAAAAATCCCATTGTTTGATGCAGGCAATTTTTAGATCAAGAAACTCTGGCTTGGCTGGTAGGTGAACACAATCGCAAACACTATAAGCAACAGAATCTTCAGAAAGTTGTAGAGAATCGATGAAGGAATTGAGAAGTAAATCCTCATTACACCTAATAATATCCAGTTTAAATGCTGCCAGTTCTACGCTGTCCATTTGGGTAGTGTCGTACTGTTCCATACAGATTTTAATGAATTCCGGATCAGTAGAAAATTGTGCGCAATCGCAAATAGATACCTTTAATTCATAGCTGCTCTCTTCTACACATTTTTGAATAGAAGCTTCAATTTCTTCTCTTTTTTCCTCCGAGAAATCTTCGTTAAAGAACTCTTCGTCGCACTTTCTTTTTAGTTTGTAATCGTTGTTAATATTAATGCAATCACAAATGTCCAACTCATCCTTAGTGGTATCGACAATCTCATCGCAAGCAGCCATTTCTTCTTTAATTTCCTGTAGCCTACTTTCCGACATGTATTCGGAGAAGTAAAGGTCGTCGCATTTTTTCACCAATCCTTTGTCTTTCATATCTGCTCTGGCACAATCGCAAACAGAAGGGTAACGGCAAATTTTAGCTTTTTTATCATATGCTTTTTTCTCCTCATCACTCATGAAATCGTAGTCGTAGATACGATCACAAATGGCTTTTTGATCCTTGTTTCGCCAGTCCTTATGCACACAGTCGCAAATGGTGGGAGATTCTATTACCAGTAGTTTAGTGGTATCTCCATCATAGTCTACATAGTTGTAATATCGTTCCTGAGCACCTAGTTTACAGGTGAGAATAAATAGAATGAAGATGAATAAATAACGCATTTACCCTAAGGTAGTCTTTTTACCAATTCGAGGGTTACTCAAGGTTTATATTTTTCACTAGCCACCTCATTTTTTTGTACTGGAAATTGAATTCTGCTTTTTCAAATTGATTCTTCTTTTTTCGGTCGCCATCTCCTTCAATGAGAAGAGAGATAAAAGCCTTCTTATCTGTTATTTTCAACTCCTCCACCGAGCAGTATGCAGCTCCTTTAAACATAAGGTTACTTCCGGTGTCGAACGTAATGATGAAGGAC
The DNA here is from genome assembly GCA_965230225.1 of Parvicellaceae bacterium. Lineage (GTDB taxonomy): Bacteria > Bacteroidota > Bacteroidia > Flavobacteriales_D > Parvicellaceae > CALSMU01. The sequence continues at coordinate 211,039 of CBDDKM010000010.1, read as the reverse complement.
TCGAAATCGTATTCAGGTAATCCGTACTTATTTACATCAGGTGTTTTAAAATGGAAGATATAAACACTGTCTTCTCCAGGTTGTAGTTGACCTACACTGGCTTTAATGCTATCGTGCTGGCATATTTTACCAAATAAAGTCATGAAGGTTTGGTCATCCTGAGCGTAGGTCCCAAGCAATAAAAATAGAACTGTGATGGTGGTGGTGATCTTTTTCATGCGGTTAATTTTTTGGAATAAAGTAGTGGTCGTATGGTGGTGCTACATCCAGAACACCAGTTATTACGAAGTTAAGGTCAAACTCAAAATAGATGGCTTTTTCCATGGTTTGACCTTTCTCGTTATCAATTGAATACCTGTGGTATAGTTTATATCCAATGTGCCTCATTTCACTTTCTCCCTCTTCATTTTCTAAAGGAATTCCCAATGGTTCAAGTGTAGAGTAGGCAATTGCCTTGTAGTTTTTCCAGTCTTTTTTATTCTCGTGTAACCATTTACCGGATAGAATCCAGGAAATTCGCTCCTCATCAAATTTATTGTTAATTCGAATGTACTTCACCATTACCAGAATACTCTTTAAGAGTTCTGCCTTATGTTCTTTTTCTTGTTCCAAAGCGGCATTAAACTGTTTGTAAGTTGCTTCGTTCTTTTTATTGTCGGAATAGGTATCTGCTGTTTCATACAGAGGGTATTGCATGATGAAATAATAGAACATTTCATCTTCCTGCTTGGTTAACTCTGCGTACATTACCTGTTCCGCATTTTTGATCTTATAGTTAGGGTAGAGGGTAAACTTGTATTCGTAAAGCTTTACCACATTGTCCTGTCCGGTAATTTTAAAAATATGGCTAAGTTCAAATGTGTGGTAGATTTTTTTCTCCTTGATTTCTTTCTTTTTTGCAACGATGGCACTGTCGTTGTCTGCGATCAGCTGAGGTAGTTTATCTCCGTAGTTCTCTTCCATTTCAGGAAGTAGCTTCTTTAATTCGAACAACTGATCTAATTCTACAATCTCTTTGGGTTTAAGACTGTACAAATGACCGTATTTGTATCCTTTGTACCTTCCAAGTTTACTGAAAGAAGTAATAATGTGTTTTTCAATCGCTTCTTCTGCTCTTTGCTGCTCCGTTTTTTCTTCTGCTTTTTCAGTAGTATCGATTGTGGTAGGGTAATTGTACAAGCATCCGGTACTACAAAATACCAGACAAATCAGGAAGAAGATCAGGATATGGTTATGCTTCATAAAACCAATTATAATTCTTATTTTCGAAGATGATCGGTACAAAAACCATGCTCAAATTATCATGAAGTTACAATTTCTAATCATACTGGCTTTTCTTTTTCAGGTTTCTTTTTCGCAAGAACCAGTAGATACTCTTGATAATGAGCTACATACCTATAAGGTAGATAAGGATGCAAAATTTGCAGTTTTTCAAATTGTTCAGTACAGTGGTCTTATTCCTAATTTTAATATTGTAGAAGATAAGGAGATTAGCAATGCTCTGGCCTACATAAAAAACAGAAAACGATACATTAAGTACAATCCGGATTTTATGAAAAGAGTCAACGACTCTACTAAAACCGATTGGGCTGCAATTAGTGTATTGGCACATGAAATAGGGCACCATTTATTAGGACATACATTAAAGAATACAGGGAGTAATCCTGGAGATGAACTGGCAGCAGATAGGTATTCCGGGTTTATTTTACATCAAATGGGAGCTACTTTGGAACAAGCGTTGGAGTGTATCGAAATAGAAGGAAGTATGCATGGTTCGAAAACACATCCTCCAAAAAGCGCACGAATTGAAGCCATTACAGATGGTTGGGAAGAGGCAGAAAAGTTAAAGAATAAAAAGCTGGATTATCAGGATGCTGAGGCAGGAAATGTAGAGGAGAAATTTAAATACCGTTGTGTATTAAGTGGCGACGAGAATACTTACTATGTGAATGAAAAGAACCAAATGGTGTGGTACGATAATTACGCCAACCCAATTGTACTAGGGGTATTAAAAGATTCGGAAGATGAGAATTACAAGTGGGATTACTTGTATGATAAAACCTTGTACAGGATAGATAGAGGAGGAGATATTTGGTTAATTACCACTTATGGTTCATCCCTTAAAGTAGGAGAGTTGAGCGATCTAGAAGGGAAGAAGTAGACATAAAAAAAGCCCTCCATCGATAGACAGAAGACTTCTTTCTTGCTTGAACAAATTATTATATTGCGATCTCTAGTAATCTTCCAAATCCGGCCAATACAGCTACAAAGAACATAACCAAACTCATGGTAAGTTTAGCAATATCCTCTCTTTGGATATGAACCACCATGGATCCTGCCATGATTAATCCTAGTCCAGTTGCAGCCAATGGAGTAACAATGGCGATTCCTTCTACAAAAATTGGTAGCACAACACCTACAGCTCCAATCAATTCCCATACTCCAAAAAACTTAACAGTTTTCATGCTGTAATCTTCCGGCCATCCAATTAATTGAACTAATTTCTCCTTAGGAGCGGTTAGTTTCATAAATCCTGTAAACAAAAAGTTGAGCGCCAATAAGGCTTGTGCTCCGAGTAGTATATATTCAAATTTCATAGCTTAATTGTATTAATTTAATGCTAAGGTAGGGAATTAGAATCAAAAACTGACATAAAACAGTAAAAAATCTTCCAAAAAGAAGAAAATAATCTTCCAAAAGGAATGTTTTGAGTCGGTTTTGTTGAAGAGAAATCTTGAGAATTCCGTTAATTTGTGTCAAATTTTAGTGGCATGAGAACAATATTGATAGCAACATTATGGCTAATTTCTATAGGAGCTTCAGCTCAAATTATTAACATTGAAAAAAAGCGATTGGGCTCGGTAGAAAATGGATGGCACGGAAACATTGACTTTCATTTTAAGTACACCAACAATACCAGAAAAATTTGGGAGTTTGGAAACAGAGCTGCTTTTCAGTACCACAAAGACAAGAACAATTACCTTTTCATCACGGACTTGAAATTGATCAGAAAAGATCATGAGGATTTGATCAATAAGGGCTATGGTCATTTTAGGTACAATCACTTATTCAAAGATTCTGGTAATGTTTCGTTAGAAGGATTTGCACAGGTTCAATACAATGGAGTTCAGAAAATTAAATTCAGATCACTTAATGGTGCAGGTTTAAGAATGAAGGTATTGGGTAATGATACCATTAACTTGAATTTTGGTACAGCCGCAATGTTCGAACATGAGGAGAATACACTAGAAAGTGTTACTCAGGATATCAGAAGTTCTAATTATTTAAGTTTTAACTGGAAAATTAGTGCTAAGCTGGGTTTTAAAACCATTAATTACTTTCAGCCATTGTTTCGTCAGCCGGATGATTATCGTTTCTCAAACGAATCCTCATTATCTCTGTCGCTTACTCAGAAACTTAGTTTAACCGTAACATACAATGTATTGTACGATGCTTACCCTGTAGAAGGAGTTCCGAATACCATTACCAGTATTCACAATGCATTAAGATTTAAGTTTTAGACTACTCCTTTAAAGAAGCATAAATTCGCTCGCCGGTAAAATCGTTGTAATGGATTAATGCTCCGGTACCTTTAAATTGGTTGGTAGATTTGATATTGTTGTATTCTTTCTCGGTGAGAAAAACTTCAACGGCGTATTGATTACTGAGAGTAACTAGTATAGAAGGATTGCCAAATTGCCCAAGATCTACCATCTGTTTTATTTTGAAATATAGCCCTAAGTCTTTCTTAGAGATACCTTCGTTCAAAGTATCGTTTTCTAATATTTCGTTGGCTTTAATGTAGTCATCTACCGATTTGGCTTCTGCAATGGTTGTAGACCATTTTTTGAACGCACAATAATTAACTCCATTCACTAAGTTCTTTAAAGAATCTTGTTCCTGAGCATTCATTTGATAGATGTTCATGGAAATCTCATTGATGGTGTATTTCCCTTCAATTTCTACCGGGATAGGTTGTTGAGCAATGCTGAACTGAACAGCTAGTAAACACAATATGGAAAGTAGAAAACGCATTATTTCATTCCTGGAAATGAGGTTACTTTCTGAACTTTTAAGTCGGGAAATGAGTTAACCACCTGGATTTTAAAGTCAGGAAAGGAATTAACCGATTGCCATTTTCCACATTTGTCGGGAAACGACTCCACAAACTGAACCTTGATATCTGGAAAGGATTCTACAAATTGAATTTTAATGTCTGGGAATGATTCCACAAATTGAACTTTACCGTATAGCTTAATTCCTTTATACTCACAATCGCCGGTTTCGATAACATGCTTTATAAACTCAGCTTTTTCTTCGTCATTTAAATCTCCAAAAGTTTTTGCCGGTTCATTAATAGTAGTTGTTTCCGAAACCGTAGATACATCCGATTGGAATTTCTGAATGCCAAGAGCCAATGTAATTGGCAGTGCCAGTAAGAGGAATAATTTATTCATAACGATTTAATTTGAAGCCTATCAAATTTAATAGTTTCACCCTAAACCATCAAGAAATTAGCAGATTAGTTTAGTTAACCGCTTCTTTAGGGATTAGCCCACTTTTTCTAAGAAGTGCCTTAGAAGATGGCTCAGTACCTCTAAAAGCCTTGTATAAGGTCATTGGATGATCGCTTCCCCCTTTGGATAAAACATGGTCGTGAAACTTAGAGGCGACTTCCTGATTAAATACTCCATTTTCCTGGAAGTACTCAAAAGCATCAGCCTCTAATACTTCTGCCCATTTATAGCTGTAGTATCCTGCAGAGTACCCGCCACTAAAAATGTGTGAGAAAGCACAAGATGTATTAGTTCCTTCTAATTTAGGGAACAAGGCAGTATCTGCATTGGATTTTTGTTCAAAATCGTATACAGAATCGTTGGTCATTTCAGTTAAGTTGTGCCACGACATGTCCAGTTTACCAAGCCCAACTTGTCTTACCGTTTGGTAAGCACTTAAAAAGTTAACACTGTCTTTGATTTTCTGAACCAATTTCATTGGGATCAACTCATTCGTTTCGTAGTGTTTAGCAAATAGGTTTAAACACTCTTGCTCGTAACACCAGTTTTCCATTAATTGAGAAGGTAATTCTACAAAATCCCAATAAACGGAAGTACCGCTTAAACTTTCGAAATATCCATTGGCGCAAATGCCGTGTAGGGCGTGCCCAAACTCATGAAACAGAGTGGTTACTTCATTAAAGGTTAACAATGATGGTTTAGATGCCGTTGGTTTAGTGAAATTACAAACAATAGAAACCAAAGGCCTTTGTTGTGTTCCATCGTAGGCATTTTGATCTCTGTAAGACGTCATCCACGCTCCGCTACGTTTTGTTTCTCTCGGGAAGAAATCTGTGTAGAACAGAGCAAGGTGATTACCATCTCTGTCTTTTACTTCGTAAGTGGTAACATCCTCATGGTATTTCTGTATGTCGTTTCTTTCTTCAAACTTTAGTCCGTACAGCTTTTCAGCAGTTTTAAAGGCTCCATCTACTACTTTTTCCAATTGGAAATAAGGCTTAAGAATCTCATCGTTTATGGCAAACTTTTCGTTCTTCAGTTTCTCAGAATAGTAGCTAAAGTCCCATTTTTCAATGGGGGTTGGTCCTCCTAATTGATTGCTCATTTGCTGAACTTCTTCAATTTCTTGTTTTGCCTTTGGAAGAGCAAACTCCAACAGTTCATCCCACAGTTGATATACTTTTTCCGGCTTTTCTGCCATTCTCTCTTCCAGAGTAAAAGTAGCATGGGTATCGTACCCTAAAAGATTAGCCTTCTTTAGTCTCAGTTCAGCAATCTTCTTTAATGTTACTTCATTGTTGTACTCATTGTCGTGAAAAGATCTTGAAGCAAAAGCGATGAACAATTGTTTTCTCAATTCTCTTTTCTCAGAATACTTCATGAAAGGGATGTAAGAAGGGTAATCCAGGTTAACCAACCAGGCATTTTCTTTCCCTTTTGATTTGGCTAACATTGCTGCAGCTTCTCTAACTCCAGCAGGTAGCCCGGCTAAATCTTCTTCATTTTCGATCCATAGTTCAAATTGATTAGTATCTTTTAGAACGTTCTCAGAGTATTTTAATTTAAGTTTAGAAAGCTCTGTACTGATGGATTTTAATTCCTCTTTAGATGCTTCATCCAGATTGGCACCATTACGAACAAAACTTCTGTAAATCTTCTTTAATAAGTACCCTTGTTCTTGAGTTAATGAATCAAAATCCGCTTCGTTGTATACTTGTTTGATTTTTTCGAACAGTTTACTGTCCAACATTATTTCGTTGGAATACACTGTAAGCATAGGAGATAATTCCTGAGCCAATGCTTGCATTTCATCGCTGGTATGAGCACTATTCAAGTTAAAGAATACTCCAGAAATGGTTCCAACCAATTTTCCAGCTCTTTCAAAGGCCTCAATGGTATTTGAAAAGTTGGCTTCTGAATTCTTAATTTTTTCAATGTCTGCCTTGCCTTCCTGAATGGCATGCTCCATTGCAGGCTTATAGTGCTCAAGTTTAATATCTTGAAATGGGATAGATTGAAATGGTGTGTTGAATTCTTTTAGGAACGGATTATTCATTACAGTAGTGTCTTTTCAGGTGCTTTTTCCTTTTTGAATTAATGATAATTGAGAATTAATATTCCATTAATCTCTTATTTAGAATTAATTTGGATAAAGATATAAATATGATAAATATCTAAGTGATATTTTGAACTTCTTTATGCCTAAAACAGTCGGTTACATGGTCGTTAACCATACCCGTAGCTTGCATGTGTGCATAGATTACTGTGGAACCTACAAACTTAAATCCTCTCTTTTTCAGGTCTTTACTTATTCGATCTGATAATTCCGTACTTGCGGGAATATCACTCATGGATTTAAATTTGTTAATGATGGGTTTTCCATTGGTAAACTCCCAAATGTATTTGCTAAAGGAACCAAACTCTTCTCGAATTCTAATAAATGCCTGAGCGTTATTAATAGCTGCTTTTATCTTTAGTTTATTACGAATAATTCCAGCATTTTGAATCAGTTCATCAAACTTTTGTTCATCGTATTTTGCCACTTTAGTGTAGTCAAAATGGTCAAATGCTTCTCTGAAATTTTCTCGTTTTCGAAGTATCGTGATCCAGCTTAATCCTGCCTGGAAAGTTTCCAGAGTAAGAAACTCGAACAACTTTTGATCATCGTACAATGGAACACCCCATTCTTCGTCGTGATAGCTGATATATAACTCGTCGTCTTTTGGCCAGGCACATCGATTCATTTTTAAGCTTCCTGAGTTTTTAGTTTGCTTCCAAAAAAGGTATAAAGCAATGCAGCAACAGATACAAATCCTAACGCATAATAAGGAAAGTAAAAACTTGGATAGAATTCCATAACTGCGGTGTGATGCGTTACTGTTTCTATTCTTTCCAAACTGTGGGTAACTCCCCACTGCTGAATACCAATGATGCTACCTATAATAACCACATTCAACCAAAAGAAAATAAGTGCTTTCTTCGACATAATATGCAGTACAACGGGAAGAAGCAAGAGTAAGGCAGAAGCAATTAGCCCAGGAGCAATCCACCAGATTTCTTCGTTAATGGCATTTTTTCCACTTGGCCAGTGATAGGCTACCTGATAGCCATCTAAATTAAAATATCCTAACCCTCCAATATCATAGTGAATTAATTGTCCAAACAACATCGAGATCAGTAATCCACCTGCTGCCACAGTAAATGTGGTCAGCACAAAATCCAACACTTTTTTCATTAATTAATACAGTAAATGTTTTTTAGAAGCATCTTTCCATTTAGCCTTATAGTCGCTATCTACAAAGTAGATTTTTAAATCTGCCTTGTAATCAGAATCCACAAAGTAAATTTTCTTTTTGGCTTTGTAATCGGCATCTGTAAAGTACCAAAGTCCTTTGTTGTCTTTGGCCTTATAATCTGAGTCTACTTTGTAAACACATAGGTCTGCTTTATAATCTGCATCCACAACGTATACTTTAATGTCTGCTTTATAATCAGAGTCTACACTATATACTTTTTGAGCTTTGGCATTAGAGCCTAATAGTAACATCCCAAGAAACAGGATGGTGGTGATGATTTTCATAGTTCTAGAATTTTGACTCTAAAAATAGGAAAAAAAGAAGGAAGAGGAAATTTCAAAAAGGTTGCACATGTATAGATTTTAAATGAATTTTAAAGGACTGTTAAATAATTAAGGGATTTGTCGAAATATATTCGTGTTTGTCGAAAAAATACAAAGCCGTTTGGTTGAATTGTAAAGATCAATTTCATTTGTCGCCAGAACGAACAAATTCAATGAATAATTTATAAATCAGGTGTTTAGAGTTGTTTATTGAAGCAAAAAAAACATAAATGAAAAGAATCCTTACGATTTTACTACTACTACCGGTCGTGAGTTTCTCCCAAATGACAGTAGACAACACCACGTTAACTGTCGAGCAATATGTTCAAACAGTATTAGTTGGAACGGGAGTAACTGTGTCAAATGTTCAATTTAATGGAGGCTCTGCAGCCGTTACCAATGCTCAAGTAGGAGAATTTGATGATCCTGGAGCTAACATTGGTTTAAATGGAGGTCTAATTATGGGGTCTGGAGATGTGCAGTTGGCAGCTCAGTTAAATACAGGAGGTGGAAGCAGCCTTGGTGGAACTGGACAAATGGGAACGGATCCGGATTTACAATCCATTACTCCTAACCAAATTTATGATGAAGCAATTATCGAATTCGATTTTGTTCCTATGGGAGATACCATTCGATTTAATTATGCTTTTGCTTCTGAGGAGTACGAAGAGTATGTATGTGGATCGGTAAACGATGCGTTTGGATTTTTCCTGTCAGGACCAAATCCTGCCGGAGGAAACTATACTGCACAAAACATTGCTTTAATCCCGGATCCAACCAATCCATCGGTTTATACAACAACTCCTGTATCGATTAATACAGTTAACCCTGGTGTTGCCGGTTCTGCAGGTACGGCGTCAAACTGTGCTGCTATTGATCCTAATTGGACAGCTTACAATATATTTTATACTCCAAATACCTCAAATGCTTACGAGTATGATGGAGGAACAGTAGTGTTAGAAGCTTTAGCGGCGGTTGAGTGTGGAGAAACTTATCACATTAAACTGGCAATTGGAGATGGTGGAGATGGAGCTTTTGACTCAGGAGTATTTTTGGAAGAAGGAAGTTTTGGTTCGGAAGCGGTGCACGTAAGTGTTACTACTGTTTCTGGAGACGATTTTGTAATTGAAGGGTGTACGGATGCAACTTTTAACTTTGTTAGACCTGATACTACTGGTGATTTGACTATTCAAATTGATATAGGAGGAAATGCAATTAACGGAACTGATTACGCCACCATTAACGATAGTGTTTACTTTCAGCCGGGGCAAGATTCAGTTGTGATGAATGTTAGTCCTATTCTGGATGGAATTTCTGAGGCTACTGATACATTAACCATTACGGTATATACTGTTACGGTTTGTGGGGATACTGTTGCTCAGGATGCTACCATTTTGATTTATAATGTAGATTCACTCCAGGTAATGACCACACCGGATACCATTGTGTGTAATAATGAGTTCTTCTTATTAGAAGCATCGGCGAGCGAAGGTGTAGGACCTTATGATTATAGCTGGTCCACTGGAAGTGTTAGTCCAACAGCATTAGCCAATGTACAAGGAACAGAAACTTATACTTTAACGGTCTCGGATGCCTGTGGAAATCAAATTGAAGACAGTGTTACCTTGATTACACCTGATCCGCTGTCCATAACATTAGTAGGAGGGGAGTATTGTGTGGACGATACTATTGTGTTAACTCCAATATTGAGTGGAGGAATACCGACCTATGATATTACCTGGAATGGAACAGGTAATATTGCAATCGATCAGTCTTCGGGTACAGCAACAGTTACCAATGCTTCGTCTGGAATATTTGAATTGTCTATGACAGACTACTGTGGTCTTTCTACTACCGAATATGCAACTGTTACGGTGGAGGTTTGTGACATTACAGTACCAAACGTAATGACTCCAAATGGTGATGGTCAAAATGATTATTTGGTAATCGAAGGAATGGATTATCATCCAAACTCTCAGATATTTGTATACAACCGTTGGGGGAAATTGGTATACAAAAGTGAAAACTACCAGAACGACTGGGATGGAACCCACTACAAATCTGGTAAGACATTGGCAGATGGTGTATACTATTATGTACTGGAACTTGTGGACATGGAATACTGTGAGCGTCCAGGAGTTGAATGCCAGGGAAATGTGACTTTATTCGGGAATAAGTAATATAAATTAGTAAGGAAGATAAAGACCCCATACCAACTGGTATGGGGTTTTTTGTTTTACTCTTTTACTTTAATTCTAATTCCTTCGCTATGGGAGGTGAATTCTGGTGCGTACATGCATTGGATCGTGGTAATTCCGTTAGAGAATTCACCGAAGTGTGTTACTCTAAGGTCGTATTCAAATACATAGGTTCCTTTGTTCATTCTGTCCATGAAAAAGTTGGTAGAGGCGTCTTTTGTGCTTTGGTAATACCCTAATCCATCTTGCCAACGGTATTTAGATATAACCTGTACAGGCTCTAAAGAAGAAGCTCGCATGTCTTTCATGTGTACGTATTCCAGGTTTCGATCTGTTCTCAGTTCAATGCGAACTCTAACCTTATCTCCCGGAGAAAGAGAAGTTTCTTCACTAATCGGTTTGATTACTGGTCCAGATGCGGTGTTTACAACCAGAAACAGTTTTTTCTCTAATTTCAGCGGAGTATCATGTGGGGTGATTTTATCCAAATCTTCGAAGTACTGCCAGTACATTGCCCCCCAACTAACTCCCTCTGTTTTTCTGGTAACCGATACATTACCCATTTCCGGCTTAATTTTGTCTGCGGTCCACGAAGTTTTAAAATACCCTGTACCTGCTTCAACTTTTGCTCCCAATTTAGCAGGGTCCATCAGTTGGTTGTTTACCTTAATTTCCACCATTTCATCGTTTTCCAGAAGCTCAGTTCCTCTTAATAATAGAGCATAACAAGCTTCGGCAGTTGCTTTAGTGGTTTTCCAGTCAGTGGTTTGTTTTTGTTTTAACAACCATACTTTCATCTCCTCAACAGACTCCTGATCATTGTTTACTTCATCAAAGGCTTCAATCAATAGTGCTTGAGTTTCAATGGGAGCCTGATACCAGTAATATCCACCTACATTGTCTTTCCAGTACATTCCCAGTTCATCATGCATTAAAGCACGTTCCTTAATGGATAGTAGTACTTTTTTAGCTAGGGTAGGGTTATCAAAACGATGAGCTTGTAGGGCAATCATTCCTTCGTTGTACAAGCCAAACTTGGTCCAGTAGGTGGCGGCTTGTTTTTGGTAATAATCAAAAGCTTCTTTCAGTTCTCCTTTAATAGGAAGCTCCTTGAAATAACTTCTGGCGTATAAATATTGGATCTGAATTTGCCCAATATGCTGTTCCGATAAATAAGTATCTGGATAGTGTTTCAATACCCACCTATAATCTTCAATCAGTCGTTGATCAAGGTATCCAACACCTTTCTTAACCATGTTCCAAATTTTATGGTCTTCTTTTACAGACTTCACTCCCAGTACATCCAGATGTCCCATTCCGGTAACGATGTGTTGCGTAATGTATCTGCTTTCCGGCATACCTGGGAACCATGGCCAACCTCCATTAGAAACCTGTGCTTTTTGAAGTTTTCTCATGGCTTTGTTTAGCTCGTTGTCCATTTTGTTGAGATCAAACAACAGAGCAACTCGTTTCTTGCGTTCCGATTCATTTTGGGCGTTCATTACCCATGGAGTTTCTTCTAACATCAGTGATTTTAGCTCCTGATTTTTCTCCAGATTAGAAAGGAAAGCATCAGGGCTACTGCTTTTCCAGTTTTCAAATACTGTTTTGATTTTAGGACTGGAATTAACAATGTGGCTTGCTAAAGCATTGGCATAATACCTGGTAAAGGTTTGCTCAGCACATTCATATGGATATTCCATCATGTATGGCATAGCTTGTACAGCGTACCAGGCTGGGTTGGAGGTGTATTCTAACGTTAGTTTATGATGCTTTAAAGAAGTAGAAGAACCTGATTCAATTAATTTCTTGAATTTAAAATTAGTGGTTCCCTTTCCTTTGCTAGGCAGAGGTAATGATTCCGTTACCAGCATGCGATTCGTTAAAACAGGTACTGCCATTTCCTCTCCATCCGTAAAATCTTTGGCTTTGGCAACCACTCTGTAAGTTACGGCATTAATGCCATCAGGCACCTTGATGTTCCAGGCAAGTCTGGCACTTTGTCCTTTCTTCGCTTCAAAGTCTACTAAAGGTTGAGTATTGTTGAATAGCTCGTCCACTGGTTTCATGGTTAAAGCATCGAATAGCAGAAGTTGTGCAGTACCTTCAAAGTCTTCTTCGGTAAGGTTAGAAACTTTTGCAGTAAATGTCATTTGATCTCCTTCTCTAAAGAACCTTGGTGCATTAGGAGTAATCATTAGTTTCTTCTGGGTGATCACATTCTCTGTAATTGTGCCAGACTTTAAGTCTTGAGTATGTGCCAGTCCCATAAACTTCCATCGAGTTAGGGCTTCTGGAATGGTGAACTTGATTTCTACTTCTCCTTTTTCGTTAGTAGCCAGGTGGGGGTAGAAGAAGGCAGTTTCACTCAAGTTAGTTCTAGCCTTAATCCCAGAGAGTTCTTTGGTTTTAAAAACATTTCCTCTAAAGGCTTTGTAGTCCTGATCTTTTGAAAGTTCTTTTTTGGTTTGGTTTGCAGCCAATCCATTCATGGCAGCAGTGCCTCCGGTTGCTACCCCAAATGTCCCTTGCTGATAATCTTCATTATTCTCAGCATCCATTACAACAGTTGATGTTGCATTGGAAGATTCCATAATCATCATTTCTTCTGACTCTATGGATCGATCTGCACTGAAATAAATTGCGTCACCATAGTCCCATTGGTAAGTCAGGTAACTCATGTTGTGACCAAACCAATTTAATTGATCGTAGTTTCGGTAATAATAACCTCTATAATTGTTCCAACTCTTTTGGTACAATTGAGCATGTTTTACATTGAAGTCTGATCCAGACCAATTGTTGTAATTGTAAAAGTTGGTAAATACATTTAGACTGAAATAATTGCTGGCAAATTCGTCTAACGAGGCATCGTACATAGCACAAAGCATTTCTGCAGCTACTTTTTCGCCTTTCGGTCCTTTAATTTTAACCTTCCATTCTTCCTTTTGTCCTGGTAGAAGTTTATTTCTGAATGTTTCAAATTCTATATCCAATGTTTTATTGGAGTATGGAACAGTAATGGGAGAGCTATAAGTGAACATTCTGTTGTGTTTTACAGAATGCATTTTTATAACAATGTTACCGCGGTGTTCTTCCTTTATTGGAATACTGATTAGTTGTTGAGATTTGGAAAGGGTAATCCTTTTCTTCATGGATATTCCCTTCTTGGTTTCAATCTCGAACAATACCTGAGTGTTGGTAGCTCCAGATGAAATCAAGAATTCAGCATTTTCACCTGGCTCAACGTAAGTTTTAACAGGGATTACTTTCCACAATTCGTTGGTGGCGTTCTTTTTAGCTTTGGTATCGAAAACCGTAAAATAACGTACATCTTTTACTTCTTCTCCAAACTCGTCAATACAAGTGGCTTCCATGATGTACCTTCCAGCTCCCCAACTCTTAAATCCGTTTAATCTAACTGAGTCGTTTTCTTTAGTGTTAAAAGGAATCGAGAGAACTTCTTTTTCCTTTTCGGCGAATTCGATTTGATTTTCCTTGTCGTAGTAATCATGAGGAAATCGTTTATAGAACTCTTCTTTACTTAAGGTTTCAATATCTGGTCTGGACCAATAGGTCGATCTAAATGGTTTCTCCGGTTCTTTTAATCTGTGAACAGTTATTTTCCCTGTAGCATCTACCTTTTGTCCATTTAGGTTAGAGGTGTTTACTTTAACCTTGTCGTTTCCTCTAAGGTCAATCTCACTACCTACAGAAACGCTCAAATTCATGGCATTTACCCCCACCATTACATACTGCGAATTACTGTGTGTTTCTCCATTAATGTCAGTAACATCTGCACTAACTGTATAAGTGTAGATAGGAGAATATTTACGATTAATCGACTGATCTTCTTCTGCTTTGAATTCGATAATGAACTCACCTTTTTCGTCTGACTTTATAGTGCCGTTGGTAATTTCCATAGGAGTAGAATACGGATAAAAACCCCATCGATACCATCCCCAATAGGGAAAGGTAGCACTTCTGGTTACTCTGTATTGAACATCGGCACCATCAATATTGGAACCAGCAAACGCCTTGGCTGTTCCGGTAACCTTAATGGTTTGTCCTAGTTTATATACCCCTTCTATAGGAGGGAACTCCACTTCAAATTTAGGTCGCTTGTATTCTTCTACAGAGAAATACTTGGTTCCATTTCCGTCTCTTATGTGCATTTGCCCATTTAATACTCCGGTTGGAGCGGTAAACGTTCCACTAAAACTTCCAAATTCGTTGGTGGTGTATTTTAGGTCGCTTACCTTTTGTCCATTCACGTCGAACAGGGATACGATACCTGATTTTCGCTTTTGAATTTCGTGCTTATCATCATCGTGCTTAATAACAATTCCTTTAAAATGAATGGCTTGCCCTGGTCGGTAAATCCCCCTGTCCAAAAAGAAATTGGTGGTTATGTACGGTTTAGGATCGTTTCTGTGATGTCGGTATTGATAGATATCTCTTGCATTATTATAATGCTCCTTTTTGTAGGACAGGTCAATATAAACATTACGGTAATCTGCCGGGCTTTTAATTACGAATTGCCCATTATTATCGCTGGTATAACTTTCCTTTTTAACTAATTGATAAGACCTTGAACCATAGTTGTATTTTGACTCGTAAATTTGAGCTTTAACCCCGTTAATAGGAGAGCCAGTTTCTCTGTTAAGCACTGTTACTTCATAGGTTTGATTATCGTTATTTCGTTTGTACAAATAACTTAGATTGGTTGCCCAAAAAGAACCATGTGCAATGGCATTACCTGTAAGTTGGAAGTCTTTATGGTTGGAGGCCAGTAGAACGTACTGCCCGGTGGATAAACCATCCGGCGAAATTTCCATGCTATGCATTCTAAAGTCACCAGGATTTTTGAGTGGAGCCATCCATTCCTTTTCGGGAGTAATGGCAAGGTACTTTTCCATTAGTTCTTCTCCATAATACCTTCTGTTTTTTAAATGAAAATCCCAATCTATTTTGATCAGTCGGAAGTATAATCGATCAATATTAGTGTAAGAAACTAGCGCTCTATAGGGAGTGTTTGGAACAATAGATGGTTCCAGTTCTATGGATAAGTTTTTCGATTCAATTTCGTTTTTCAACGTTTTGCATAAGTCAGCGCCATAGGAGTTCTCGTATTTCTCTATCACTTTACCACACAATTCATGAGCTTCTTTGATCTTCCACTGATGTTCAGGTTTGTCTTCGGTATACTGTTGCCCCATGTCTCTCAAGTATTGAGCTTTGTAAAAAATTACTTCCGCCCAAACATGGTGATCCACGTATTTTTCTGATAGTTGATCTAATGCATCGGAGTATAGCTGATCTTTGTTTTCTTCTTTGGAGTGTGATCGAACGAACCTTAACCTTCTTAGTTCCAGGTCTGCTAAGGCTTCCGGAGTGCTATCGTTTTTATGAAAATTACTTAATATCTGGAACAGCTGAACTGCGTATAGCTCATTGGAAAGAGAATCTTTGGAGTCGATTTTAATGGAAAGAAAATCTTCCGTTGAACCAAAATACTTTTCTCCTGTCAACTTAAAGTGATCAGCTGGTCTGGACAAGTTATAGTCCGAAGTCTCAAAGAAATTAAGGGCTCTGTTAGCCAGAAAATCATACAAAGTTGGACGTTGTAAATCGTCTTCTCCATAGGAAACCAGCATATCGTTAAAGTCACTTGTTTTACTGTGCTGTAAACTATCAGGACTAGAAAGAGAATACCTGTATTGTTTAATTACATGATCTGCCAGAGTAGTTAAGTCCCAGGTTCTGATGTCTTCGCGTTTGTAGTTTACCGTATGTGTACGATTAACGAACTTCCACTGGTTATTTTGATAATAGCCCCAATAAACCTCCGCGGTAACCGAGTGGATGATTTGCTTTAACGGGAAGCTGGCATCACTTGCAATTTTGTTTAATTCATCTATTGCCACCACATAGTCATCTTCTGCCATGTAGGAGTTAAATTTCATTTTATGGATCACAGATTTAACAACCTGAGGAGTGTTGTCGGCAGTTCTGGCTGAATCAAAAATAACATTAACCACATCCAGTGCTGTTTGGTACCTTCCTTCTCGTTGCAGAGAGTCTACTTGTTTCCACATGTCCGAATAGTTTCCTTTGAATTCAAAGGAGAGTTGTCCCATTTCTGCTGCCGGTGCAGACGATAAGGAGTCATCGGTAGTCGTTTTTTTATCGCAGGAATGAGAAGTCAATAACAATACCAATGAAACAAGTAGGGAAGAAACTAAAACGCGCTTTTTCATGATCTTTTCAGGGTTTTTAATAAAAGTACTCTTTTTATGTTGTATTACACTAACCAATTGGGTTGGTTCATATAAGAGTCTGATAAAATTGAGATTGGTTGGAATGTGGCAAAAAATGTTTTGAATTAAATGCTAAAACCTTCTCGATTAATCAACATTTTGTTACCTTTGCACGAATTTATTTTTAAAGTAGATATTTCACACATTAAATAAATTCATATTCGATGTCATTAGATTCAGAAAAGTTTATTGGAGAAGGGTTAACATACGACGATGTATTGTTGGTTCCTGCTTATTCAGAAGTTCTCCCAAGAGAGGTTAGACTTCAATCAAAATTTACTAAAAAAATTACGTTAAATGCGCCTATCGTATCTGCTGCAATGGATACGGTAACTGAGCATGCTTTGGCCATCTCAATTGCCCAACAGGGAGGTATTGGAGTGATCCATAAAAACATGACCATAGAGGCTCAGGCGAATGAGGTAAGAAAAGTTAAGCGTTCTGAAAGTGGTATGATTTTAGATCCTGTTACCATCAGTAAGGATAAAAAAGTTGGAGATGCACTTCAATTAATGGCTACAAATAAAATTGGAGGTATTCCAGTTGTAGATGACAACAATTACCTAATTGGTATTGTTACCAACCGTGACTTAAGGTTTGAAAAAAGCATGAGCAATTCCATTGAGAATGTAATGACTTCTGAAAATCTGGTTACGGCAAAAGGAAACATTGAATTATCGGTTGCTGAACAAATTCTTCAGGAAC
Source organism: Parvicellaceae bacterium (assembly GCA_965230225.1). Taxonomy (GTDB): domain Bacteria; phylum Bacteroidota; class Bacteroidia; order Flavobacteriales_D; family Parvicellaceae; genus CALSMU01. The sequence goes on along the minus strand of CBDDKM010000010.1, from coordinate 193,683 downwards.
ATAAAATAGAAAAATTACCCGTTGTAGACGACCAAAACAAATTGATTGGGTTAATAACCTTTAGAGACATCATAAAGGTAAAAGAACATCCAAATTCTTGTAAAGATCAATATGGGCGTTTACGTGTTGCTGCTGCAGTTGGAGTAACTGCAGATGTGGTAGAAAGAGCGGAAGCACTGGTGAATGTAGGAGTGGATGCAATTGTAATTGATACAGCACATGGACATACTAAAGGGGTAGTGGAAGTGTTAAAGTCAGTAAAGAATGCATTCCCTGAGTTACAGGTAGTAGTAGGGAATATAGCTACTGGTGAAGCCGCTTTAGCTTTATATGAAGCAGGAGCTGATGCAGTAAAAGTAGGAATTGGACCTGGGTCCATTTGTACCACTAGAGTTATTGCAGGAGTTGGGGTGCCTCAATTATCTGCTGTAATGAATGTGGCCAAAGCACTAAAAGGAAAAGATCTTCCAATTATTGCCGATGGTGGGATTCGTTTTACTGGTGATTTGGTGAAAGCCATTGCCGGAGGAGCTGATACCATTATGATGGGGTCTATGTTTGCGGGAACGGAGGAATCTCCTGGAGAGACCATTATTTATCAGGGAAGAAAATTTAAATCTTACCGAGGTATGGGATCTGTTGAAGCAATGCAAAAAGGATCAAAAGATAGATACTTCCAGGATATGGAAGATGACATAAAGAAATTGGTGCCGGAAGGAATTTCAGGTAGAGTTCCATTTAAAGGGAAACTGGAAGAAATCATGCATCAATTGATGGGAGGCCTTAGAGCAGGAATGGGATATTGTGGAGCTCCGAATATGGAGAAGTTAAAGGATGCGATGTTTGTTAGAATTACCGGTTCTGGTATTAACGAAAGTCATCCACACGATGTAACCATTACGAGAGAGGCACCTAATTATAATATTAAGTAGAAAACTACGTTAACTCGAAGCAATTGAATAGAAGACTATGAAACGACTGATTATTGTATTTTTTGTATTTGGGCTGTTAGGATCTTCGTTTGGACAAAAAGATCCGGTAATTATGACTGTTAAAGGAAAGCCGGTTTATAAATCGGAGTTCGAACAGATCTATTGGAAAAACAAAAAAGAAGATGTTGCAACCAAGGAGGATTTGGATGAGTACATGGAACTCTTCACCAAGTTTAAACTAAAGGTAGCGGAAGCTGAAGAACTTGGCTTAGACACCAATGCAAAATTTGTTCAGGAATTGGCCGGTTATAAAGCTCAATTGGAAAAACCATATTTAGTAGATAAGGAAGTTAATGAAAAGTTGATTCAGGAAGCTTACTTTAGAACTAAAAATGAAATTAGAGCTAGTCACATTCTTATTAAACTAAATCCTAATCCAAGTCCATCAGATACGGTTAGAGCGTACAATAAGATCATGGATATCCGTAGCAAAATTGCTAAAGGAGATCTTGATTTTAACGATGCAGCTAAGAAGTTTTCTGAAGACCCTTCTGCAAAAAGAAACAATGGGGATTTAGGGTACTTTACTGCTTTCAGGATGGTATATGCTTTTGAGTCGGCAGCCTTCAATACTAAAGTTGGTGAAGTTTCAATGCCTTTCAGAACAAGATTTGGGTATCATCTGGTTTTCCCATCTGATTTAAGAGACGGAAGAGGAAAAATCAAAGTAGCTCACATCATGCTACGTGTAAAAGAGGATGCTTCAGATCAACAAAAGCAAAACCTGGAGAAAAAGATTAATGAAATTTACCAGCAATTAGAGAAAGGTGCTGACTTCAATAAATTGGCAAAACAGTATTCTGAGGATAGAAAATCAGCACCTAGAGGAGGTGAGTTGAACTGGATCAAACCGGGAGAAACTTTCATGGAGTTTGAAAATGCTGCATTCGGTCTTAAAAACGATGGGGATTATTCTAAGCCTACTTTAACTGGAGCAGGATGGCACATTATTAAAAGAGTGAACTATAAGCCGGTTGGAGACTTAGAGAGCATGAGAACGGAATTGAAGAATAGAATTCAAAGAGATTCCAGATCTCAAATTTCCAAGGAGCTTTTCATGAAAAAGCTTAAAACTGAGTACGGATACAAGGAGAAATACAAGTCTTTCAAAAAGGTGGTAGCCGCTGTTGATAGTACCATATTTAAAGGAATGTGGAAACCGGATTCTAAAGAAAGTCAAATGAAAAAACCTTTGTTCCAGTTTGCTGATCAAAAGTTTACTCAACAAGATTTAATTCAGTTCATGGCTAATAACCAAACGAAAAGAGAGGCTATGGATCTTGAATCTTATGTAAGACAACGTTTTGATAGATTTATTTCAAACTCTTTAATTACTTACGAGAAGACTCAATTACAAACGAAGTATCCTGAGTTTAAAGCTTTATTGAAAGAATATAGAGATGGAATCCTGTTGTTCGAAATTACGGACCAAAAGGTATGGAGCAAAGGAATTAAAGATACCGTTGGATTACAGGCATACTACGAAGCTCATAAAAACGAGTACATGTGGCCAGACAGAGTAGAGGCTAGAATTTTTAGCTCTACTAAAAGAGAAGTGATCAATGAAGCATTTGATTTAGTGAATAAGGGAGAACTTCAAATGGATTCGATTATTAACTACTTAAACAGAGATTCTCAATTGAACATTACTTTTGAAGAAGGAGTATTCATCGACGAGTCCAAAGAGATCATTAAAGATTTTGATTGGAAAATGGGAGTTAACAAACCTAGAGTAATTGATGGTAAACACTGTTTTGTAGTAATTGATAAGAATGTGCCTAGCGCTCCGAAAGAATTGAAAGAGGCGAAAGGTGTAGTTACTGCAGCTTATCAGGACCAATTAGAGTCTGACTGGTTAAAAGAGCTAGAAGCTAAGTATCCGGTAACCATTGATAAAGAGGTGTTGTATACCATTAAAAACAAACCTTAGAAAGAAGAAATCATTAACATTTTTTATAAGCATCATCCTCACAGGGTGGTGCTTTTTTCTTTACTTTGCAGCCACATCAACCGCAGGAAACTACTCCTGTTATTCGTTTTATGAAAGTAAATCATCTTCTGTATACCTTATTAATGCCTCTTATAGCATTGACTATGTATTCTTGTACAGAAGAGGAGGTAGAAGTGGAAGGTGAGAAAGTAGCCAGGGTTGGTGAAGTATACCTAACATTGGAGGAATTAGAAAATGCTGTTCCCGATGGACTTTCGGAAGAAGACAGCCTTTTGTTTTTAGATCAGTATAAAGAGAACTGGATCAAGGAGCAAATTGTACTTCAAAAGGCAGAAGAAGTTTTGCCACAGGAGGCGAAGGACGTGAATGATCGATTGGAGAAGTATAGAAGATCGCTAATCATATTTGCTTACGAACAACAATACATCAAAGAAAGGTTAGATACCGTGGTGGCAGAGAATGAAATTGTAGACTATTACAATAATCATCAGGAAGACTTCATGCTAAAAGATTACATTGTTAAAGTGCTATACCTAAAGTTTTCTAAGGGAACTCCAGGAATAGAAAAAGTAGATGCATTGTATAAGCTAGAGAATGAAGTGGATATAAATAACTTAAGAAGTTACGCAGATTTATATGCGGTAAATTTCTATTACGATCCTAATCAATGGTTGTTTTTTGATGATGTGTTAAAAGAAGTACCACTTCAGGATATAAATAAGCTATCATTTATACGAAAAAAGAAAAAAGTATCGTTTGAAGAGGGTGATTTCGTTTACTACATCAATGTGATGGATTCCAGATTGAAGGATGCCATCTCTCCATTGAGTTTTGAACGAGAAAAAATTAAAAGCATAATTTTGAACTTAAGAACGCGTGAACTGAGAGAACATTTAAGAGAAAGTTTGTATCAGGATGCGCATAACAGTCAGAATGTAGAAACCTACTAACCTGACCAATTAAAGAAAATGAAAAAGACCATAGTATCAATACTAGCCGTATTTTTAGTAAGTGTTGCTTCTGCTCAACAATTAATAGATAAAGTAATAGCGGTTGTTGGAGATAAAGCCATTCTTAAATCGGAAGTAGACGAACAATTATTACAAGCTAAACAACAAGGAATTCCAACCGATGAAAACACAGCTTGTTTTATTCTGGAAGAGTTGATGTTCCAAAGCTTATTACTTCATCAGGCAGAAATTGATAGTATAGAAGTAACAGAAGCACAGGTAACAGCCGAATTGGATCAACGTATTAATTATTTTGCCAGCCAAATGCCGGGAGGTATTGCTGATTTGGAAAAATTCTACGGAAAAACCATTCAGGAGATCAAAGACGAATTCTTCATTCAGATTGAAAATAGAATGAAGTCTCAACAAATGCAGCAAAAAATTACAGAGAATGTGACGATTTCTCCAAAAGAGGTTAGAAACTTTTACAATTCATTTCCAGAAGATAGTATTCCGGATATAGGAAGTAAAATCGCTGTTGCTCAGATTGTTATTCAGCCTGAAGTTACGGATGATGAGAAAGCTCGTATAAAGGATAAATTGATGGGTATTAAAACAAAGATTCAGAACGGTGAACTTTCTTTCAAATTAGCTGCCGAATTTTACTCATGCGATCCTGGATCTAAAAGTCAGGGTGGTCATTTTGGTTGGGTTACCAGAGGTGATTTTGTTCCTGAATTTGATGCTGTAGCATTTAAAGTTCCAATTGGAGAAATTAGTGATGTATTTGAATCTCCTTATGGGTTTCACATTGTAAAAATAGATGAGAGAAGAGGGGAGCAGTATATAGGTAGCCATATTCTTCTTTGTTCTAAGGTAAGTGATGAGCAATTGATTAAAGCTAAAAACACATTAGATTCTATTGCTACTGAAATTAAGGCAGAAAGATTAACCTGGGATGATGCAGTTAGAAAATTCTCAACAGACGATCAAACGAAAGGAAGTAAAGGGATTCTTTACAACGAAAATACCGGATCGATGTATTGGGATATGCAGGAAATTGACCCGCAGTTATTTAAGGGAATTGACAACTTAAAAGAAGGTGAGATTTCCAAACCAATTTACTTTGAAAACAGAGATGGAGTGGCTTATAGACTTGTTAAGCTGGATGAAAGAACTGAGCCTCACAAGGCTAATTTAAAGGATGATTATCAAATGATTCAGAACTATGCCTTAGCGGAAAAGAAGTCTAAAGTAACCGATGAATGGATCAATGGTAAAGTTAGAAATGTCTACATTAGGATTGATGAAGACTATCAAAATTGTGACTTCAAAAACAATTGGTTATTGCGCCAATAGAGGAATAAAAATATTCGATTTAAAAGGAGGTGATTATCATCTCCTTTTTTTGTTTCAGGGAATTAAGGTTGATTCATTCTAAACAAGGGGTGAAAAATGGTGTTTGTCGTTTCAAACCTTGTCTTTGTCGGTTTGTCATCGTACATTGGTCGGTTATGTAAAGAAGGTGATTTGCAGCCTTTTTGGTTGTAAATTAGTCTGATTATAGCTGACCTAAATCTATTCCTATGAATAAGTTTATTATAAGACTGCTTGTTTTGGCGGCATTTACCTGTGTTTCGAAGGTGAATTTTGCCCAAAATAGATATGTCACCCTACTTACGGATGCCGGTTCTGCGGGAGAGTTTGGAACAGAGCTCCAGGCCGCAGGAAGTGGAGATACCGTATTTATCGATGTAAAAGGAACCGTAATGCTTACCACTCCAATCAGCATGAATGGAGGAGTAGTGGTTGTAGGTCCCAATCCGATTCACTTTAAAGTAGATGGTTCTGGATTAACCAGTAGTCGAATGATTAACGTTGCTGCAACCGGTGGAGCATCGTTGGATATGATTGGTGTAGGATTTGAGAATGCAGTTATGGGGGTATTCGATATCCCATCCGGAGTGTCCTTAAACGTTAAGCGTTGTTTATTTGAGGGGAACTCAAGCACAGGAGCAGCTTCCTGTATTTTTAGCAATGGAGGAAATGTAAACGTTTATTCCAGTTCATTTATTGGTAACTCTACCAATACCGATGGGGGAGTAATGCATTTGATCAATGGATCAAACAACATTATTAATTCTACCTTTTTCAATAATACTTCCGGAACAGGAAACGGTGGAGCCATAAGTACTAATGGCGGTGTTCATACTATTCAGCACTGTACTTTTTACAACAATACAGCTAACTACGGACAAGCGATTTCTCCCTGGGGAGGAACGTTTACTTTTCAGAATAACATTTTTCATACGGACTTAACTGCTCAGTCGGATATGATCGGAACTGGTGGTGGACCTACTATGAGTTCTGCAGGAGGAAATATTGTTAAAGCAACCGGGGTGCCGTTTACAATGGTAGGTACGGATGATGTTTCTTCTGCAATGGACCCTTACATAACAGGAACTGTAGTAACAGATGGTTATGGGATGAAATACAATCCAATCATTAACCCAAGTAGTCCGGCAATAAATGTTGGGGGAAATAGTGCTCTCCCTGCTTATGATGCCAGATTATCGCACAGAATTTTAGAGGTGTCCGGAGTAAAAGCTGCTGATGCAGGTGCCATCGAGTATTCTCGTCACATTGTTACCCATAATGGAGGTGGAACATCTCCAAACTCCTTAGGAGGGGTTATTCAAGACATTTCTGGATCAAGTTTTCCTCCATATTCAATCGTGTTTGATATGGGGGCAGGACCTTATGCCATTAATGCTGCTACTACTTACATTTTAGACAGAGAGGTTACTCTAAATGGGTATACGCAAGAAGGAAGCTCTTGTCCAGGACCTGGTATTCCAGGAGAAGAACGAACCGTGGCTAATCCCATTGTTCAAGTTGTAGGAGGAATTGTTTCTGACGGGTTCTTAACTGATCCGGGAGCAGACAATAGTGTCATTACAGGATTGACCATTAACAGTTTCTCTGGTGCAGGTATAAAGATTCAATGTGATGCTGTAAAGCTAGAAGCTAACCATATTGGGGTCAATGTTGCAAGTACTGGAGTAGCTTCAAACGATGTGGGAGTAATGCTGGAATCTAACCCAGATGATGTAATTGTGGGAGGATCAAGCTATACACCAGGTACTTATAAGTGTGCAACCAACGTAATTTCAGGAAATGCTACTGCTCAGATTTTGGTTTCCAATGGGTATGGACATTACATTACCAATAACTTTATTGGACTGGATGGTACTGGAGTTAACGTCGTAGCTAACCCGGCAGGTGCTACAGGAATTGAGATTATTAGTGATCAGGATCACATCATCGGTGGTGATTTGCTTAAATATCAAAACGTTATTGGCGGAGTTACTGCTGGAATCCACATTTCTGGCGATGCTGGAGGGTCTGCTACAGGAACGAAAATTATCGGAAACATCATAGGGTTGGGAGTAGATGGAAGTACTACTTTGGCTAATGAAGATGGAGTAAACATTGGAAATGGTGTACAAGGAGTAAAAGTAGGGGGAGATCAAACAGGTGAATTCAATGTGATCTCCGGTAATAGTGCTGCAGGAGTTTTAATTGATGGAGGAAGTAATAACATTGTAATGGGTAATTACATTGGTCTGGATTATACTGGAAACTTTATAAGAGGAAATGGTAAAGGAGTTGAACTTGTTAATGGAGCTACCACAAATCAAATAGGTGGAACGGGTGCCAATCAGGGAAATGTTATAGCTAACAATACCATTTCAGGAATTGAATTAAATGGAACTACAGGTAATGCCATTTATTGTAACATCATTGGTTTATCGGCAGGTGGTGTTAATGCTCATCCAAATGGAATAGGAGTTAACCTACTCAATGATGCGGTAGAAACCATTGGAGGAGGTGCCATATATCCAAATGCAGGTAACCTTATCTCTGGAAACAACTCTGCAGGAATCTATATACAATCTAGTTGTACAGCCCCAGGAATTAATATCTATGGAAATGTAATTGGTCTTCAAGAAGATTTATCATCTGCCGTTGTTGGGAACCCTCAAAATGGAATTATTGTGGATAATACGGCGGTTGTTGAAATTGGAGATGGAACCGTTCCAAACATCATTAGTGGGAATAATGCAGCAGGAAAAGCAGGTGTGGTATTAAATGGAGAAAACACTGTTGTTCAAACCAATTACATAGGTATTGATGCTAGTGGAAACCCGCAAGGAAATGAGATTGGAGTGTACATTACCGGAAGCACAAACCAACTTATAAAAGGAGATGCTCCACAGGTAATATCAGCTAACACTGCAGTAGGTGTGTTAATTCAGGGAGGTGTGTGGAATGTGATTAATGGGAACCACATTGGAACTGATGCTTCAGGAGGTTCTGCCGGATACGGAAACGGTAAAGGTATTAGACTGGAATCTAACTCAACCAATAATGTAATTGGAAGTGCATTGGCAGGATCAAACATCATTTCTGGTAACGATGGAAACGGAATTGAAATTGATGGTGGGGGAAGTATCAATAATCAAATAGTTTCAAATTACATTGGAATTGATGCGTCTGGCTCTGCTTTAGGGAATGGAGATAACGGAATATTTACCAATGGATGTGGAGCAAATGATATTGGAGACAATGGTTCTATTCAAGGTACAAACGTTATTTCCGGAAATGTAAATTCAGGTATTCACTTAACCAACGGTACCAGCAACGTTGCCATTAACAATAACTTTATTGGAACTAATTCACTGGGAAGTGCTGCAATTGGTAACGTGGACGGAATTAAAATCTCCAATTCCATGGATAATTTTGTTGGAGATGGAGCTTCTTCAACGAACAGAAACCTAATTTCCGGTAATACGACCTCAGGTATTTTGATCGAAGGTTCTTTGGGAACACAAGTAGAAGGAAACTTAATTGGGATTAACCTGGCGGATAACGCTTCTCTTGGGGGGCAGGATTATGGTGTAATAATCAACTCAGGGTCTGAAAGCAATGTTATAGGAGGAAATACAACCTCCATGGCCAATACCATCTCGGGAAACCTTTCGGATGGGGTATTGATTTCAGGAGCTTCTACTCACGATAACCTGGTACAAAGAAATAACATTGGAACCAACTCTTCAGGGAACAATGCCATTGCTAATGGAGAAGGGGTAACCATAGAAAACTCGGCTTACGACAACTTTATTGGTGGAACTTTTGGAGCTGAATCTAATGTGATTTCAGGAAATACCAATTCGGGAGTACTATTAACTTCTGGCGCTACAGGAAATGTGGTGGAAGGAAATGTAATTGGGCCAAACTCAAGTGGTGGTGGAGCTGTATCTGGAGGTACAAACCAGATAGGGGTTGAGGTTAATGGAGGAGCCAATGGAAACTTTATCGGATTTGACGCATCCACCCATTTAAACATTATTTCAGGAAATCAGGTGGAAGGAATCTTGATATCTGGAACGGGGACCGACAATAATGAAATTCTTGGAAACTTTATCGGGACCAACCTTGGTGGAACTGGTGCATTTGCAAATACCAGAGGAATTAAAATTGAAGATGGAGCATCTGGGACTAAAATTGGAGGAGATTTATCAGTAGATGAAGGGAACCTTATTTCAGGAAATACTCAGTTTGGAATTATCATAGATGGTTCTTCTAACGTAGTTAACAACACCACCATTTATAATAATGCAATTGGAACCAATGACAACGTAAATGGAGCCATTCCAAATGGGATTGATGGAATTAATGCTCTTGGAGTAACAAACCTTACCATTGGAGGAACGGGAACCAATCAACCCAATGCTATTTCAGGAAATACCAATACAGGAATTACAGTGCAGGCAACTAGTACCAATGGCGTAACCATTATGGCCAACTACATTGGGGTGGATTTTGCCGGAACCAATGCTATTGGGAATGGTGGAGATGGAATATTGGTACAAAATGGAGCGGACAACGTGACCATTGGAGGAGACTCAGGTTCTGGAGAAGGGAATGTGATTTCTGGGAACGGAACAGGAGTTAATATCTCAAGTGCAAGTAACGTGGTGGTAAAAGGAAACAACATTGGTGTTAATGCGGCTGCAACTGGAGCTATACCTAACAATGTAGGGGTTCAAATTATCTCACCTTCAACTGCTGCATCTTCTAATCAAATTGGAGGAACCGGAGCAGGGGAGGATAATATTATAACAGGTAATACTACCAGGCAGGTGGCTGTTATAGGAGCAAACTCAACAAATAATACCATCTTAGGAAACTTCATAGGAATTAATAACTCCAATACGGACCTCACTGCAGCGGGAGCATCTGGAATCGTTTTCGACGATGCCGGTGTTAATCTGGTTGGTGGTAGCACAGCAGCAGAAAGAAACATTATTTCCGGTTTGGATACTGCTATAGTAATGTACGGAGCCACTGGAGTAAATGTATTTGGAAACTACATTGGAACCAACACAGCAGGAACCAGTACCATTCAAAATATTTATGGTGTATTTATTCTGGATGCATCAGATGCTTGTCAAATTGGTTCCTCTACTTCGGGAGAAGGAAACTTAATTGGTGGGTATACTACAGGAGTTCATATTTACGGTACTTCCACATCCAATAACGTTGTTGAAGGAAATTTAATCGGAACAGATAATTCCGGAATGATGCCAATCTTCAACTCTAGTAATGGGGTTAAGATTAGCAATGGAGCTTCCTTAAATAAAGTTGGACCTAACAATGTGATTTCAGGTCATACCAGTAATGGTGTTACCATTTCCGGAACCGGAACTGATGACAATGCCGTTGAAGGAAACTTCATTGGAACCGATGCTACAGGAAATGGAATGACCGCCGGAATAGAAAATGCAGTTGGGGTAGTGGTAGAGAGCAATGCAGCGGTTAATAACATTGGTTCTTCCTCTGCCGGAAACGTTATTTCTGCTAATACAAGCTACGGAATAATGTTAACCTCCAACTCAAACACAACAGGAGTATTCGGGAATCACATTGGGGTTGGAGCAGATGGAACCACATCGTTGGGGAACTCCACTGCAGGTATTTACATTAGTAACGGTTCTACCAATAATCAAATTGGAGGAAGTTCTGCCGGACAGCCAAATACCATTGCTAATAATGGTAGAGGGATTTCTACTGGAGGATCAGGATCAAATTTGGGAAATAACTTCGAACAGAATAGTATCCACAGCAACGCCAATGCAGGTATTGATTTAGCATCAGACGGGGTAACTGCCAATGACGTTGCCGATTCAGATGCAGGAGATAACGCACTTCAGAACTATCCTGTTATCACATCTGCTTTCGAGTGTGGTACATCTGGAGTAACCTCTATCGGATTCAACTGTGATTTTGTAATAGGACAGAACTATAGAATTGAATTCTTTACAGTTAATACCGGAGAAAGACAAGGAAAAACCTATCTGGAATCTGCTACAGTAACGGTAAGCACAAGTAACGAGGCATTTTCTCATACTTTGGGAAGCTTACTTCCTGTAGGAACTGAAATTGTCGCTACAGCAACAGACCTTACTAGTTTTAATACATCGGAGTTTAGTGAGATATTCACCGCTACCGGAGGATTAACCACTGCAACCGGATTAACAGGTACACAAACAATTTGTGAGGGAGATACTCCTGCAAGTTTAACAGGAACCAGTGCTAATAACCTGGTTTGGTATACCGATGATCCGCCAACCATTGCTAATTATGTAGGTGGAGGTTCTCCTCTTTCCTTAGGAGCAATTGCATCAGCAGGATCTTATGTATATTATGCTTACGATTCTACAGCGGGTTGTTATGGGCCTTCCTCTTCAGTTACCATCACTGTTAATCCATTGCCTACAATTACCTTGGGAACCAGCCCGGAAGTTTGTATTGGAACCACATCGGCTAACTTACCTTATACCGGTACAACAGGAAGTCCTGATCAATATTCCATTGATTTTGATGCAACTGCTGAGGCGGCAGGATTTGTGGATGTGGCTGCCACAACTTTACCGGCTAGCCCTATCGTATTAACGGTTCCAGCTGCTCCAACAGCTGCAACCTACAATGCAACCATTACACCAATTAATTCTTCAACCGGATGCTCTGGAACAGCAGTAAGTTTTACTGTTACTGTTAATGGTAATCCAGACATTTCTGGGAATAATCATCTGATAACACATGTGGATTGCTTTGGAAACAGTACTGGTGCAGTAAATGTAGATGCCGGAGGAATGGTCGCAACACCTTCATTCAGTTGGTCCGGTCCAGGAGCATTTTCTGCTGCTACAGAGGATATTTCTGGAGTTGCTGCGGGAACTTACACATTAAATTATACCGATGGAAATGGATGTTCTAACTCCATTAATTTTACCATCAACCAACCTGCAGCTGCATTAGTTGCAGACGCCGGAACTGACGTTACGGTTTGTCAGGGAGATATGGTAACATTATCTGGGACTGCAACAGGTGGAACACCTACTTATAGTTACGCATGGAATAACGGAGTAACAGATGGAACTCCATTTGCAGCTTCTGTAACCACCACCTATACTTTAACAGTTACTGATGCAAATTCGTGTACTGATACCGATGATATTACCGTAACGGTGAACCCTACACCTACAGCTGATGCCGGGGTGGATATTTCAACTTGTGCCAACAACTTAAATGTTAACCTATCAGGAGCAGTAACTAATGCTACCGGAGGTGCCTGGTCCGGAGGTACAGGGTCTTTTAGTCCAAATAATACCGATTTAAATGCATCTTATACACCGTCTGCTGCCGAAATTACTGCTGGAACAGTTACATTAACCCTTACTACAACCGGTACAGGAGCTTGTACTGCTGTTACTGATGATGTGATAATCACCATTAACCCTTCTCCAGTTGTTTCTGCAGGAGTGGATCAAACAGTTTGTGCCAATAACGCTTCAGTAACTCTGGCAGGAAGTATAACCAATGCAACAGGTGGTACCTGGACCGGAGGAACTGGAACATTCTCAACCAATGCAAACGATCCAATAGCGGTTTACACACCGTCTGCTTCAGAAATTACAGCCGGTACAGTAACACTTACCCTTACTTCTACCGGAAATGGAAATTGTACTGCTGTGAATGATGATATGACCATTACCATAACACCAGCACCTACTGTAGATGCAGGAACCAACCAAACTGAATGTGAAGGAACGGCATTTAATTTAGGGGCTACATTTACAGTGGCTACAGGGATGACCTGGTCTACTAGTGGAGATGGAACTTTCTCCAATGCTACTGACCCTAATGCGGTTTATACACCAGGAACAACAGATAATGCAGGAGGGGCAGTTACCTTAACAGCAACAACAACGGGTAATGGAACATGTTCGGCTGAATCATCGAATGTTACTTTAACCATTAACCCAGCACCAGTTACCCCTTCAGTAACCGGTAGTTCACCAGTTTGTGCAAATGCAACAGGAACTACTTATAGTGTTAGTAATACAGTAGGTTCTTCTTACGTCTGGACTGTGCCAACTGGTGCAACCATTACAGCCGGAGCAGGAACCAATACGATTACGGTTGATTGGGGAACAACAGGAGGAAATGTATCAGTAATAGAAACTAGCTCCAACTCTTGTGTGGGAACTTCAGTAACTTATAATGTTACCGTAAACGCTAATCCAAGTACTTCGGTTATATCTGGTAATAATGCGGTATGCGAAAATGCAGTAGGGGAGATTTATTCAGTGGCTAATACTGCTGGATCATCTTATGCATGGACGGTACCAACAGGAGCAACTATAACGGCAGGTGCAGGAACGAATAGTATAACGGTGACCTTTGGAAGTACCGGAGGTACAGTTGAAGTTACTGAAACAAGTGCTAATGGGTGCGCAGGAACACCTGTGAATATCCCGGTTACGGTGGAGTCGTTACCGGTTACTTCTTTGATTACTGGTACCATGGATGTGTGTGAAAATACCACCGGAGTGGTGTTCAGCGTTTCCGGTACAGCAGGTAATTCTTATAGTTGGACGGTACCAACAGGAGCAACCATTACAGCCGGAGCAGGAACCAATAGTATTACGGTAGATTTTGGAACTGGAGGTGGAACATTAGGCGTTGTTGAATCAACTGCTTCAGGATGTGCCGGAGTTCAGGTTGATACTACAATTAATGTTATTACCATTCCAACTTTTGGAGTAACGTTTAATCATCCAACTACTTGTGGTGGTAACGATGGAGAAATCTATCTGGGAAGTTTATTGGCTACCACAACCTACGATGTTACTTATGAGAATGATGGATCAACGATTGGACCTAATAGTATGACTTCTGGATCTTCTGGGGGAATTACCATATCAGGATTAAATGCCGGTTCATACACCAACTTTAATGTTGATTTAGGAGGTTGCTCAGGAAGTGATGGAACAGTGATTACATTAACCGACCCAACACCACCAATAGCAAATGCTGGTTTAAATGATACGATCTGTGTTGGGGCTACAGCTACACTTTCTGGTTCTGCAAGTGGTGGTAATGGTGGACCATATACTTATTCCTGGAACATGGGGTTAGGTGCTGGGCAAACACATAATGTTTCACCTATTGCAGATCAACAATACGTATTAACCGTAACAGAAACAGCAACCAATTGTGTCCATGAAGATACCGTTAAGATAGTTGTTGTGGCAGCTCCAACCTTTACTGAAGCCTCAGGACACCCAACTTGTAATGGTGATACAGATGGGATTATTACCATTTCTGCTACAGGTCTTTCTCCATTCCAGTATAGTATGGATGGTGGAGTTACATTTAATAGTTCTAATGTGTTTAGTGGACTTGGAGCTGGTACTTATAATATTCAGGTACAGGATGCTACAGGATGTTATTCTGGTATTACTCAAGTAGACCTGGTTGATCCGGCTGCGGTTTGGGGTGCGCCAAGTTTAACCAATTCCCATTGTAGTACAGGAGGAGCTATTGTATTTGATAATCATGGAGGAGGTGATGGAGGTCCATATACATTTGGTGTAGATGGAAACGCGTTGTCAACCACCATCTCTTACAGTGTTGGATCAGGAAACCATACCATTGAAATACAAGATGGAAGTGGATGTAGCTTTACAGATGTGGTAAACATTACAGATGTACCGGCACCATCATTTGCTTCATTGTCCATTTCTCATCCAAGCTGTAATGGAAGTGGAGATGGAGTAATCAACGTATTATCTTCCGATGAGTTCTATAATCCTTCCTACTCATTAAATGGAAGCGATACGGATAATGGAAACATGACCGGATTATCTGGAGGTTCCTATACCATTGTTCTGGATCCGGGATGGGGATGTGGAGTGGATACTACCATAACTTTAGTAGAGCCAGCAGCCATTAATTTCTTTGTACAATCTATTACAGATACTTGTAATCAGGGGGTAGGAGCACTGTTTGCTTATGGTGCTTCCGGAGGAACAGCGCCTTATGAGTACAGTTTTGATAACGTTAACTACACAACTGATACCATTTTCTTTGGATTAGGTACAGGATTATATGATGTGTACATTAAAGACGCTAATGGATGTACGCAAATGACTAACACATTTGTTGCAGATACAGGAGCATGTGGAACTATTGGGACCATCACTAATAATGTGTTTACACCGGATGGTGACGGATTGAATGAAGTGTTTGTAATCGACTTACCGGTTATGATGAATAATTCAAATAAAGTGACCTTCTACAACAGGTGGGGAGATGTTATTAAAGAATATGCCGATTACAACAACCTTGATGTGGCATGGGATGGGAAAAATGAAATTGGAGAGCCGGTTCCTGCAGGTACCTACTTCTTTATAGTAGAAGTACCAGATGCGAATTTTGGAACAAATGGTTGGGTTCAGGTAATGAGGTAAAATGAATTGAAATGAAGAAATTTTTAGTCATATCGATATTGTTTTTGGGCATAGGAGTGAACGCTCAACAAGATGCCTTGTATAGTCAGTATATGTTCAATCCATTTGCCATAAACCCTGCTTATGCAGGAAGTAGAAATGCAGTAAGTGGAGTGATGCTATACCGTAGTCAGTGGGTGGGAATGTCCGGTGCACCTAATACGATGACAGCAGCTATTCACAGTCCTGTAAAAGGGAAGAATTTTGCACTTGGAATGAACATAATGGGAGAGAAGATTGGTCCCAATACCAATAGTGAAATATCTGCAACTTATGCTTACCATTTAAAGCTATCAAAAGGGAAGCTATCCTTCGGGTTAAGAGGTGGATTCTTTGGAACCAGAATGGACAAAGACGAGTTGAATTATAACAATACAACTGATCCCCATAACACTGGGGGACAAATTAAAGCAGTAGCACCAAACTTTGATTTTGGAATGTATTATTACACTAATAGATTTTACATTGGAGGAAGCGCCAACCATTTACTAGGACAAACACTTAACTATCAATCTACCTTCAATTCGGGGGCGGGTGTTGCGGAGTTCAAATTAGAACAGCACGTTATGGTAGCCACTGGGGTTGCACTAGAAGTAAATCCTAATTTTGTCATTAAACCATCGGGTATGATCAAGTATGTGCCTGGAGCTCCAATCAACATTGACTTAAACACCAGTTTCTTGTTTAATAAGGTCTTTTGGTTGGGAGCATCCTACAGAACAAGTGGTTCTTTTGTGGTTATAACAGAATACAATATTTCTGATTATCTTAGAATCGGATATAGTTATGACTTCGTTTCAGGCCCCATTAAAAAGTATAATTCAGGATCACACGAATTGTTCATAGGTATGGACTTTAGTTTAGGTAGAAAGAAAGTAGTATCACCAAGGTATTTATAGAACCGGAAGATGAGAGATTTTTGGAAATATAGGTTGATGGTAGCAGCGATATGTTCATTGCTTCTAAGTGGTGTTATGGCTTCTGCACAGCTTCCGGGTAAAAAGGAAATAGAGTTTGAAGTGAAAAAGGTCTACGGCCTCAACTCTACTTATTCCGATTTTAGTCCGGTGTTGTACCAGCAACAAATCATTTTTGCTTCAGATAGGGAGTATAATTTCAATTCCTTTGGAGAAGGAAATTGGGAGCATAGTAAACACATTAATTTATTTAGGGCGGAGTTTAAAAACAATACCAACGATTCGATGGTATTTAACAAAGTCAAAATATTTGATCATACTTTTCTAAGTGATGATCATGTTGGACCGATCTGTTTTAATCAGGATGGTACCGAAGCCATTTTTTCGCAGGTATCCCACAGGAAGCAACCAGTATTTGGAAAGGTGAAATACAGGCCACAACTGTATTCTGCCAAGCTGGTGAACGGCAAGTGGAAGGAAGTAGAAAAGCTACCATTTGTAAAAGTAAATTACTCCTATGCTCAACCAGCGTTATCAACAGATGGTAAGAAATTGTACTTTGCAAGTGATGCAATAGGAGGAGAAGGAGGAAAGGATATTTTCGTTTCTGAAAGAACCGAATCAGGTTGGTCAGAGCCTAAGCCATTGAGCGTAAACACAAGTGGTGATGAGGTGTTCCCAACCATTTTAGGAAACACATTGTATTTCTCCACTACCGGACGTCAAGGTAATGGAGGGCTGGATTTGTATAAATCTGAATTAAAGAACGGAGAATGGGGCGAACCGGAATGGCTGGGTCCAACAATTAATTCGTCTGAGGATGATTTCGGGATGGTTTTTAACCCCAATAAAATATCGGGTTATTTTTCGTCCAATCGTGCTAATGGTGAAGGAGAGGATGATATCTATTATTTCAATTTAATAGAGAAGGTAACACTCGAAGATAATTTCATTGCTGGTCAATTTACCTATAGAAGACTGAATGGCGAGAACGCCGATGGTTTGGAAGTACTATTGGTGGATGATGAAGGAAACATTGTAATGAGAACCACCACCGATGAAAACGGTGAATTCGTGTTTAAGAACATTGATTTTAATGAAAAATATACCATCAAACTGGGAGAGGAAGATGATGAGGTATTGTTAACACTATTTGGTAAAGACAGTAATTCTTTCTTAATCTCTAATAAAGATGGTGAGTTTGTGTACCGTAAATTATCTAAAGATAAGGTGGGTACCATGGCTCTTTTAGAAGATGAAGATTTTGACCTGGAAACAGGCAAGGGGACTTTAAATGGACAGTTTGTGTACGAACGCCTTGATGGTTCTCCAAGCGATATGGAAGTGCTTTTGGTGGATGAAGATGGAAACATCGTAATGCGAACCAAAACAGATGAATACGGAAATTTCCAATTCAAAAACATTCCGAGTGATAAAAATTATCTGGTGAAAATAGAAGATGATGAAGACATAGGTTTACTCATTTTCGATAAGGATGATAATGTGGTGGCCACTTTATCTAAAGATGAAACAGGAGAGTTTGTTTACCGAAGACTTGATCTGGATAATGCAAGAGATATAGATTTACTTACCGACGATGAAAGCCAATTAGTGTTTACTAAAAAGAGAATGGCCATTACTGGTGAGTTTGATTACAGCCGTCTAAATGGAGAAAAACCAGAGTCATTACCATTCGAAATACTAGATGGTGAAGGGAACTTGATTATTAGAGGAAAGGCTAATAAAGATGGGTACTTTAGTTATAATAACCTACCGATTAAAAAAGAGCTAGTCTTTAAACTGGATGATGATTCACCATATTTGGAAACAGATCTTGGTTTGATTATTCTAAGTAGAACTCACGATGTAGTAATTGTGCTCAATAAAGATGAAAACGGCTATTTTGTATATCATAGATTGTCTGGAGATACTTCGGCAGTAACCATGCTGGATGGAGGTGAAGACCCGGATCTTCAAATTAGAGATGGTAATAACGGAGGAAATCAATCAGGAGGAAATGATGGAGCCAATGGAGAATCAGGTAATGGGTCACAACAATCTGGAGGAAGTCAAGGGGAGTTAGGTAATGGTACTGTAGTACACAATGCTTTACCGGCATTACATACCATCTATTATAAGCGTGGTAAGAGCTCCATTAAATACTCCGATTTTAAGAAGTTAGATGAAGTAGCCAAAGCCCTTAAGAATGATCCAAAATTGGTGATTGAAATTAGTTCTCACGCATCGGCAATCGCATCTGAAGAGTTTAATCAGGAACTATCCGAAAGACGATTGAGAAAGATCGTAGAATACCTAAATGAAAAAGGAGTTAGCTCCTCTCAAATTAAAGGTTCTGCCTATGGTGAGTCTATGTTGGTGAACAAGTGTAAAACGGAGGATTGCCCTGATAGTGAACACCGTGCCAATAGAAGAACAGAGTTGAGGTGGGGTAATTAATATACCTTCTCACCTCCTACGTAAGTTGAAATCACTTTTGTATTTAGTATTTGTTCTTCAGGAACAGTCATAATGTCTTTGTCCAGAATGATGAAATCTGCATATTTTCCTATTTCTAAAGAACCTTTATCATTTTCTTCGAAATTAGAAAGGGCTGCCCAAATGGTCATTCCCTTAATGGTTTCTAATCTGGATAGTGCATTTTCCATTTGAAATCCATTTTTTGGTTCTCCATTAGTATTTTTTCTGGCAACTGCGGCATAGAAAGTTTCTATTGGGTTAATGTTCTCAATAGGGAAATCTGTACCGAGTGCAACCAGTCCGTTTTGGTCCAATAGGTCTTTGTAGGCATAGCCGTTAGGACTTCTTCTTTTACCTAATCGCAATACGGCCCATAACATATCCGATGTGGCATGAGTAGGTTGAACAGAAGGAATAATGGTGTATTTTCTGAACAACGAGAAATCTGCAGAATCTACCACTTGAGCGTGTTCTATTCTCCAACGTTTATCGTTAACTCCTCCCAATACTTCTCCATAAGTGTTAAGAATTAATCTAGAAGCAGAATCTCCAATACAATGGGTACACATCTGGAACCCTCTGTCGTATACTCGTTGAGCTTGTTCTCTGAAGTACTCAGGGTTACTCAACAACATCCCGTATACTGAGCTGTCCGGAACATCCGAATAAGGTTGTAGTAAACAAGCACCTCTAGAACCAAGTGCTCCATCTCCGTAGAATTTAAATCCACCGATATTTACTCGTTCTGTTCTGTAAGGCCCACCAACAGTATCTAGGTAATAGCCCAGGTTTTCTTTGGTGTCGCTCAGCATAATGTACATCCTCATTCTTAGCTCTCCGGACTTGTCTAATTGTTCAATTAGTTGAACGTCCGATTTTCCCAATCCTGCATCATCAACGGTAGTTAATCCAACAGCAAAACAATTTCGCTGTGCATCCATCAGTGCTTTTTTCTTCATCTTCTCATTGGGTTCAGGAATGATATCCCTTACAAGGTCCACAGCATTATCTAATAATATACCTGTAAGTTCTCCGTCAATTACTTCAACCCATCCACCTGTAAGCGTGGTTTCTTTAGTAATTCCTGCCAGGTCAAGTGCTTTTTGATTGGCCAGAGCAGCATGTCCATCAATTCTTCTAACGAGTACAGGTGTTTCCGGAAAAGCCTCGTCCAGAGCTTTTTTGTTTGGGAATTCGGCATTTTTCCATTTGGTGTTGTCCCATCCTCTTCCTTCAATCCAATCACCCAATTTATTTTTATCATATTCCTTACACCTTTCCACCACCTCTTCAAAAGATTGTGTGCCCTTAAGGTCCACCTGTTGAAGGCTTAAACCATATCCTAAAAAGTGACAATGAGCATCAATGAACCCAGGCATTACCACTGCCATTTTTGCATCAATCTTATTTTCCGAAGTGTATTTATTCAGAATCTGATTTTCCTTTCCTAATGCCACAATTTTACCGTTGTTAATGGCCATTGCTTCGTGAATGTTGTTGTTGTCGTCTATGGAGTAGATAGTAGCATTATGAACAATCATATCCACTTCCTGTTTAGTGATACAGGAACTTAATAGCAAGCAGGCAGTTAAGGCAATGAGAAGTGATTTCATTAGTTAAGGAATTTTAAGATTGGGTATTTTTTTGTGATCGATTCCAAATCAATCAAGGCAATTAGTGCTATGAATAAAAAGGGTAGCGCAGGTACTTTGTAGCGAACCAGAGCACCGGCTACCGGAGTAGTTAGTCCTATAATGACAAACAATATTAGTGTGAAGAAAACCGAGAATAGAAGTAGGTTTCTGATCTCTTCGGGAACCTGAACTTTTTTTCTGATCCAATGTACAATACTAAGGCCAATAAGGAATAAAACCAATAGGTTTTCGAAGATGGCCGGATAGTATAGTATATTGTTGGCACGCCATGGCAACGGTCGAATGAAACAGTTTGCCAGGGCTTCAGGTACCACTTTAGCAATCCCCAAAAAGGAAGGTGTTATATCTGTTAGCTCAAACTTGCTTCCTGCATTCTGGTAACGAATAAGTCGTTTAAAGTCCATTTGTTTTCTAACCAATACCTCCACAAAATTGATGTGTGGAGGAATTTTCTCTGCGTTAAAAGCAAAAAGGGTAGACATTGCCAGCATAGAACCATATACCAATGATTTGATTTTAGGTTGCCACACCTGAACTATAATATAGGCCAGAATACATGGGATAAAGGCAATAAGCACGTAGAATTTGATGTAAAATAAAAGAGCAAAAGAAAATAGAAGTAGTAGAACAGAATTGAAGCTAAATTTTTGCTTCATCAACTTGTCTAACGAAAACATTAATAATCCCAACCCCAGTAGTAAGATACTCTCTTTTAAAACCCCAGAGCTCCAAAACAATACAGAAGGAACGAAATAAATGGCTCCGATTAAAGCCCCTTTTTTTCGAGTAAAGAAATCCTTTACAGTTCTGTACAAGGCAGTTAGTCCTATCATAGTTAGAAAACAGAAAAACAAGGTGTGAACATGAAATACCCCAAAAGAGAATATCCGTAACACAGCATTTAACCGAATAATGGTATGGGAGTCGTTGTAAATATTAGAATCGTAAGATCGATCCCAGTTGTTCATTTTACTGTAGTACTCACTAAAGAAATAGTCGTTGTTGTTGTCGTAGCTAAACAGCATTTTGAAAAAATCACTTGGTTCGGTAAACAAAGCATTATAGAGGTATTCGCTATCATCAAAATACTTGAATATATCTGCTTCTGATCTTTCTGGGTAGTGTTGTGTGTAAATCCAGGTGAGGAACAACCCCAGTCCAAATTTGAATACAAAAATGAAGGTAAGTACGTTGGGGCTGATTTTTGAATTGGTAAAAAAACTCCATTTTCGGATGGCCCAAATCAGCAATATTAAATACCCTATGACGATTAATAAATTCAAAGTGAAGCAAATGTAATAACCTATAGAATTATTCACCGAAGCTATAAACAAAATAAATCCGCTTGTTAATAAATAAAGGCGATTAAAAAGAACAATAAACCTCCTTGAAATGCTTACTTTTGTGGCTCAAAATTAAAACTGAAACGTTTAATTCATAAACACAAACTAAATGAGTGTTACAGCAACAAACGAAGCTACATTAGAACAAGCGAAAGAATTAGGATTGTTGGAATCTGAATTCGAATTGATCAAAGAGATCATGGGGAGAACCCCGAATTTTACTGAAATGAGTGTATACTCAGTAATGTGGAGTGAGCATTGCTCGTACAAAAATTCAATTCTTTGGTTAAAAACATTGCCTAAAGATGGTCCAAAAATGTTGGTGAAAGCAGGAGAGGAGAACGCCGGATTGGTGGATATTGGAGATGGAATTGCCTGCTGTTTCAAAATTGAGTCTCACAATCACCCTAGTGCTCTTGAGCCTTATCAAGGAGCTGCAACTGGTGTTGGAGGAATTAACCGTGATATTTTCACGATGGGTGCTCGTCCGGTAGCTCAATTGAACTCTTTGCGTTTCGGAAACATTGATCATGACAGAACAAAGTGGTTGGTGAAAGGTGTTACTAAAGGAATTGGAGATTACGGAAACTCATTCGGTATTCCGATTGTTGGAGGAGAGGTATTCTTCGACGATAGCTACAACCAAAATCCATTGGTAAATGCATTCTCTGCTGGTATTATGAATGTGGGAGATATGATCTCTGCTACGGCTAGCGGACCAGGAAACCCGGTATTCATTGTTGGGTCTTCAACAGGAAAAGATGGAATTCACGGAGCGGCTTTCGCTTCTAAAGATATTACAGAAGATTCTATGGACGATCTTCCTGCTGTTCAGGTAGGTGATCCATTCCAGGAAAAATTATTGCTAGAAGCTACTTTAGAGTTGGCAAAAACCGACGCTGTAGTTGGTATGCAAGATATGGGAGCAGCTGGTATTACTTGTTCTACTTGCGAAATGAGTGCAGCTGGAGAGGTAGGAATGAAAATCAACCTTGATTTAGTACCTACCAGACAAAAAGACATGAAAGACTGGGAAATCCTATTATCAGAGTCTCAGGAAAGAATGTTGGTTGTTGTTGAGAAAGGAAAAGAACAAATCGTTCAGGATATTTTCGATAAATGGGATTTAAACTGTGCAGAAATTGGTGTTGTTACCGATGATGGTATGGTTGAGTTCTCAATGGGAGGTCAGGTAGTTGCTTGTGTAAATGCTGATTCTCTTGTTCTTGGAGGAGGAGCTCCGCAATACAAAAGAGAGTACAAAGAGCCTGCTTACTATCAGGAGTTCCAAAAGTTTAACATCAACGATGTAAAACAACCGGATAACCTTGTAGAGGTAGCTAATTTCTTGCTTACACACCCAAACATTGCTTCTAAGCGTTGGGTTTACGAGCAATACGATAGCATGGTAGGAACTGCTAACATGAGTACAAATGCACCTTCTGATGCGGGAATTGTAAACATCAAAGGAACCAACAAAGCATTGGCAATGACGGTTGATTGTAATTCAAGATATGTAAATGCTGACCCTGAAGTAGGGTGTGCCATTGCAGTATCTGAAGCAGCTCGTAACATTGTGTGTTCAGGAGGTGAGCCTTCGGCAATTACCAACTGCTTGAACTTCGGTAACCCATACAACCCAGAATCTTACTGGCAATTTGTTGGATCTGTAAAAGGTATGACTGCTGCTTGTACTAAATTCCAAACTCCAGTAACAGGAGGGAACGTGAGTTTCTATAACCAATCGGTTATTGATGGAGAAGAAGTTCCGGTATTCCCGACACCAACCATTGGTATGTTAGGTGTATTGGATAACAAAGACAACAAAATGTCTTTAGACTTTAAACAAAAAGGAGATTTGATCTTTATCATTGGTAAAGCAGTTGAGTGTATCAACAGTTCTGAGTACTTAGCTAGCTACCATGGAGTAAAAGGTTCGCCTGCACCATACTTCAATTTAGAAGAAGAATACACGATGCAAGAGTCCATTAAAGGATTGATTCAAAACAAATTGGTTAATGCTGTTCATGATTGTGCGGATGGAGGTTTATTCATTGCTCTAACAGAAATGTCGATGCCAAGAGAGCTTGGTTTTGATATCGTAACTGATTCTGAAGTTAGAGAAGATGCTTACCTGTTTGGAGAAGCTCAAGGTAGAGTGGTGGTAACAGTGGATAACGCTGTTGAAGATGAATTCCTTGATTTCATGATGGCTTCTAATGTGCCATTTACTTTATTAGGACATGTAACTCAAGGTAAAATGGTAATTGATGATGAGCACTATGGATTCATCAAAGATGCTAAAGAGAAGTACGACAATGCTCTTGGAGATAAGTTGAAATAATCTTAATAGGATATAAAGTAAAAGCCCCGTTCAAATTCTTGAACGGGGCTTTTTGTATAAAGAAATGATTGGGTTACAGCAACTCCGCTAATTCCTCTTGAGTGGTTTTCGTTTTATCGTTTATATACCATTTTTGCAATTCAACTTTAAACTCTTCAGGAGGCATGGTTGGATTAACTTTGTTTTCCATAACCATTTCTTGGGCTGGAGCCGGTCTTGGTCCCCATACACCTATTTCATTAAAATCGTCGTCTAGTAAGATCAATATCGGAATAGCCATTCCGCCATTGGTTAGGTAATTTTGCATCAACTCTTTGTTTTCATCTCTAAGAAGTACTTTAAGATTGATGTTAGGGTTAGCTTCGGCTAACCTGGCAAATACTGGAGCGCTATTGGCACCATCACCACACCAACCTTCTGTAATTAATAACCAGTTAGTGGATTTGGTGTTCATTAGTTTATCTGCAATAGATTCGTCTACTGAGGTGGTTTTAAGTCCACGTTTAATGCGTTGAATCCCTAATTTGGTATAATCCAGCATTGCTTCTGAGTTATCTCCATTAGTGGACTCGTTGTTTTCGAAAAGCTCTTTCACCTTCGTGTAGAATTCGTCGAAGGTCATGGCATTATTAAATATATCTTTTGTAATCATA
The DNA here is from genome assembly GCA_965230225.1 of Parvicellaceae bacterium. Lineage (GTDB taxonomy): Bacteria > Bacteroidota > Bacteroidia > Flavobacteriales_D > Parvicellaceae > CALSMU01. The sequence goes on along the minus strand of CBDDKM010000010.1, from coordinate 168,479 downwards.
ATCTAATTTGATAGTACAAATTTACTGGAGCTGCACCAGAAAGAATGTCTCAAATGTTACAAGAATTAATTTTGCCGCAACTCCTTGAAAATACAATGGTTACAAAGGTTTAAAAGTTTAGCACAAGATTTTATGATTGGAATCATTGTAAGTACCCATCAACTTACTTCATCAAGCATTCTATCGCCTTTTCTATCCCCCCTTTGGTTAGTGGAAACATGTTGCCTTTAACGATGTTTTGCATCATCCCTATGGATTGGGTCATTCGCCAGTATTTTTCCTTTTCAGGGTTGAGCCATACCGTATTGGGGAATTGTTCCAGAATCCTTTCCATCCAGACTCTTCCAGGCTCTTGATTGTAATGTTCTACACTTCCATATTGCGACATGATTTCGTAAGGAGACATGCTGGCATCCCCAACAATAATCACTTTATACTCGCTATTGTATTTATGCAATACATCGTAGGTGGAAATGGCATCGTCCCAACGTCTAATATTATCCTTCCACAGCTTTTCGTAAATGCAATTGTGGAAGTAATAGTGCTCCATGTGTTTGAATTCATATTTAGCGGCGCTAAATAATTGGGAACACAATTCAATGTGATCATCCATGCTTCCTCCAATGTCGAAAAACAGCAATACTTTTACGTTGTTTCGCTTACTTGGAACCATTTCCAGTTGAAGCATACCACCATTATTTGAGGTGTTTTTGATGGTTCTGGGAAGATCTAGTTCTTGTGGAGAACCTTCACGGGTAAGTACCCTGAGTTTTTTCAGAATCATTTTCATGTTTCTGGTTTCTAACTCTACAGAGTCGTCCAGGTTTTTGAACTCTCTTTTATCCCATACTTTGATTGCTCTTCTGTGCCTGCTTTCGTGTTGACCAATTCTGATACCTTCCGGGTTGTAGCCGTAAGCACCAAACGGAGAAGTTCCTCCTGTACCTATCCATTTGCTCCCACCTTCGTGTCGTTCTTTCTGCTCTTTGATCAGCTCTTTTAGGCGATCTAGTACCTTATCCAGGCCTCCCATGGCCTTAATCTGTTCCATTTGTTCAGGAGAAAGTAGCTTTTCGGAGTTTTTCTTCATCCACTCTTCCGGGATTTTAAAAAACTCTTCGTTTGGGATAGTTTCAATTCCTTCAAAATAGGCTCCAAATAATTGATCAAATCGATCCAGGTGCTTTTCCTTTTTTACCAATACGGATTTACTCAGATGATAGAAATCATCCACTCTTTGTTCAATAACACCTTTGTCCAAAGCCTCGAGTAGCATCAGGTATTCCTTAAGCGTTACCGGAACTCCTTGATTCTTCAATATGAGGAAGAAATCCAGAAACATCAATTAGAGTCTAAGAGTCAATAAATCTTGTTCATTTTTAAGCAATGCTCCAGAATAAGGAAAATCGCCTTGTCCCGGTTTCCATTGATCCAGTTCCGAGGAGGTAATTTTACCTATACTTAGCAACTTTAACCAATCGATAATCTCTGAGGTACTTGGTCGTTTTTTGATCCCTCTGGTGCTTCTTAAATCGTAAAACAATCTCATGGCCGATTCGATGAGTTCATTTTCAAGGTCAGGATAGTGTACGTCGATGATTTGCTTTAAGGTTTCTCTGCACGGAAATGCAATGTAATGAAACATGCATCTTCTTAAAAAGGCATCAGGAAGCTCTTTTTCGTTGTTGGAGGTAATGATAATAATAGGACGATGACGAGCTGTTACAGTTTTTTTAAGTTCATAACAGTAAAATTCCATCTTATCTAGCTCCTGTAGTAAGTCATTAGGGAATTCAATGTCTGCTTTATCTATTTCATCAATCAGAAGTATAACTTGCTCGTCCGAATCAAAAGCTTCCCATAATTTCCCTTTTACAATGTAGTTGGCAATGTCATTTACCTTCTCGTCACCTAATTGAGAATCTCTAAGTCTGGATACCGCATCGTACTCATACAGCCCTTGTTGAGCTGTAGTGGTGGATTTAATGTGCCAGGAAATTAATCTCTTATTCAGCGATTTTGCAATTTCAATGGCCAGAAGTGTTTTCCCAGTTCCGGGTTCTCCTTTTACAATAAGCGGTTTTTCTAACGCAATAGAAGCGTTAACCGCTACCTTCAATCCATCTGATGCAATATAACTATCCGTACTATTAAAACTCATTTCAATTATTTTTTACAAAGGTATAAAATCAAAAAAGCCTGATTCATAATCTGAATCAGGCTTTTCAATATTTATGAAGATTTGATTATCCTTCAACCACTTCGAAACTAACTTCGATAACGATTTCTTTGTGAACAGCAACGTTTGCTTTGTAGGTTCCTACCGACTTGATAGCATCTCCTAACAATTTAATACGTTTACGCTCGATATCAAATCCAGCTGCTTTAAGAGCTTCTGCAACTTGTACGTTAGAAACAGAACCGAAGATTTTTCCGTTCTCTCCAACTTTAGCAGCAACTTTAATAGTAGCTCCTTCAAGTTTCTTAGCAGTAGCTTCTGCTTCAGCTTTAATTTTCTCAGCTTTATGAGCTCTTTGACGTAATGTTTCTGCATGCATTTTCTTTACAGATTCAGTCGCCAAAATAGCTTTTCCAGTAGGGATAAGATAGTTTCTTCCGTAACCGTTTTTTACCGTTACGATTTCATCTTTATCACCTAAGTTGTCTACGTCTTGTTTTAATAAAATGTCCATGTCTATGTCCTCCTTTTATTTTAATTGATCAGCAACGTAAGGTAGAATAGCCAGGTGACGAGCACGTTTAACGGCAGTAGCTACTTTCTTTTGGTATTTTGCTGAAGTACCAGTTAATCTTCTAGGTAAAATTTTACCTTGTTCGTTAATAAATTTTAAAAGGAAATCAGGGTTTTTGTAATCGATGTATTTGATTCCTGATTTTTTAAAACGACAGTATTTTGATTTTTTAACCTCGATGCTAATCGGAGTTAAGTATCTGATGTCTGATTGATTTGTACTCATTTCTTACAAGTTAATTGAGTTAATAAATTAAGCCTCAGCTTTTTTTCTTGTTTTCTCTGCAAATGCAATGTGATCTTTATCCATTCTAAAAGTTAAAAATCTCATCACTCTCTCGTCTCTTTTGTAAGCGACTTCAAGATCAGCAATTAAATTTCCTGCAGCTTCAAACTCAATCAAGTTGTAAAAACCAGTGGTTTTCTTCTGAATAGGGTAAGCAAGCTTTTTCAAGCCCCAATCCTCTTCGTGAAGAATTTTAGCACCACCATCTTTTAAAACTTTCTTAAACTTTGCTACTGCTTCCTTTGCCTGTTCAGCAGACAAAACGGGAGTTAAAATGAAAACAGTTTCGTAACGATTCATATATAAAGTTTTATTAAATGTAAATTATGGACCATCCATAATTCGGGCGGCAAAGATATCTTTTTTATTTGAAATAAGAAACATTTAATACATATAAATAGAACCCCTCTGAAAACACTGAAAACCAGAGGGAAGGTCCTTTATCAACATATTGTTCATAATTTTAAAGTCAAAAAGCGGCAAACAAGGGGTATTTACTGGGATTAAAATATATTTTTGTAGCTCATAACTGATCAATGGCAGAAGAACAATTTATAGTATCAGCACGTAAATACAGACCAACCACCTGGGAAACCGTAGTGGGGCAATCTTCTATTACAGATACTCTTCAACATGCCATCGATACAGGTCATTTAGCACAAGCGTATTTATTCTGTGGTCCAAGAGGGGTGGGTAAAACCACTTGTGCCAGAATATTTGCCAAAACCATTAATCAGCAAGATGGAAGCGATCAGGAGGATTATTCCTTTAACATTTTCGAGCTGGATGCTGCATCCAATAACTCGGTAGATGATATTCGATCCATTACTGATCAGGTAAGAATTGTTCCTCAAGTAGGTAAGTATAAAGTGTACATCATCGATGAGGTACACATGTTATCTCAGGCAGCATTTAACGCTTTTCTTAAAACGTTAGAGGAGCCGCCTCCACATGCCATCTTTATATTGGCTACTACAGAGAAGCATAAAATTATTCCTACCATCTTATCTCGTTGTCAGGTATACGATTTTAATCGAATCACCATCAACGATATGGCAAAACATCTTGCTTGGGTGTCTGAGCAGGAAAGCATTAAAGCTGAACCGGATGCGTTGCATGTAATTGCAGAAAAGGCAGATGGAGCTTTAAGAGATGCCTTGTCCATATTTGATCAAATAGTTAGTTATTGTGACGATAACATTACTTACGATGCAGTAATCAAGAATCTGAATATTTTGGATTATGATTACTATTTCAGAATCACCGAGCATTTATTGAAAAATGAAATTCATAAGTCGCTCATCGTCCTTGATGAAATTCTTGAACATGGTTTTGATGGTCATAACTTCATCAATGGATTGGGAAGTCACTTTAGAAACTTGTTGGTGTGTAAAGATGAGATCACACTTCGATTACTAGAAGTAGGAGATAACATCAAAGAGAAATACAAAACTCAATCGAAGGAAGCTTCTGCAAGGTTCCTGGTAAATGCACTGAAAATTGTCGGTGAAACAGACGTCAACTACAAGGCGAGTAAAAACCAACGATTACACGTTGAATTGGCTCTGATGAAATTAAGCTCTCTTACTGCGGTAGAGGGAGAAAAAAAAAATTAGCCAATCCGGTTGGGAAATAATTCCACCTAATTTCTTGTCAGAGGGAATGCCAGAACCGCCAAGCCCGGTTAAGGTAGATAAACAGCCTGCAACTAAAACTGCTGCTCCTGTACCTCCACCTCCTACAGCACAAGACGATCCTAATGCGCCACCTGTAATTAGTAAACCGGTTGGTGTAAAACGATATAAAAGAGCTTCTTCCGGGCTTTCTATCTCTGGGTTGAAGAGCCAGAAAACAGAAGAAAAAAAGGAAGAGGAACAGGAAGATCTATCCAACAAACCAAAAGAGAAGTTTTCTCCTGAGGAATTGCGCTCCACCTGGAACAAATATGGTTTTCAGGCTAGAAAAAGAGGAAAGCAAGGACTATATGTAACGCTTTCTAAGCATATTCCAGAATTGAAGGAGAATTTCAGGATTGAATTTGAAATTGATAACGAAATTCAAAAAATTGAGTTGGATGCCGAAAAGGCAGATTTATTGAGCTACTTAAGACAAAGCTTAAATAACTATTCCATTTCGTTAGACTTAAAAATTAACAAAGAGGATACGGGAATTAAACACCTTACCAGTAAAGATAAGTTCCTGAAAATGGCAGAAAAGAACCCTGCTTTAAATCAACTTAGAGAACGACTAAATCTGGATATTGAGTATTAGTTTAGAGTTAAAAGTTTAGAGTTAAGGAGTTTTTATTTGAAAATGTGCTAATTTCTCAATTTGAAAATGATAGGAATGTTTGATATCATGAGTAATTTATTCTAAATAGTTTGATGTTATAATTAGGAACGTGATCAAAATTTCTACTGGCCTTCAAAGAAATGTTACTGAAATCAAAATGATTGTTTAGTGAGACTGGGAAGCTCATAAGCGTATGCGTTGAGATCACCCGGCCGAACTTAGCAAGAATGAAGATTGAAGTGTTATTACTTTGACAGCCTTGATTGTTTTCTTCCCTTTTATTATCAAGAAAAAAAGGGAATGCCCGCCCGGCATGAGGGCAGAGAGAGTTAAGAGTTAAGAGTTAAGAGTTAAGAGTTAAGAGTTAAGAGTTGCGGAGTGGATGGTTATTACAGAATTTATTCCACAATTATTTTAGTGCCTACCACATTATCATAATTCAAGTAATACAATCCTTTCTGTCGTTTATCCAAATCAATCAAATTGCTTTCTCCAGTATCGACCATATGTCCGTAGGCATCAAATAATTCGTATCGGGTAATTTCTTCAAATTGAATCGTTTTATTCTCGGGGGAATGATCAAAACCAATTGACTTCTTTCTGGTTGGATGTGTAGCTTTAGCAAGAGAAGATACTCTCGGACGTCGATCAAGTCCAACCTGTTTTACCCTGAATTTGTTTTCACCTGTAATAAGGGTAATTGGAAACTGATATTCATTCCCTTCCTTTAATCCTTGTCCATCCACCTCTCCAACTTTAACCCATTTGTTCCATCGGTATTGCTCAATTATTATTGGGAGCTTTCCACCTTCCTCGGAGGTTTTCCAAATCAGAGTATTTCCTTTAATTTGAATGTTTTCTACTTTGAAGTTTCCTATTCGCGGTCCTAAATCAGGATTAAGAACTTTCGGTAAACAGTCGGAATTATGAAACAGAACAATTTCCAAAGAATCTCCATTGACTAATCCTATTTCTGCCAAATTGATTTCAAAAGCTGTAGAGTGAATCTTATCCGTAATTGGCTTTCCGTTAACGTACACACTATCTACACAAAGCTTAGTTCCATTTTTATCACTAAATGGATTTTGGATATACATGTTTTTGCCCATGTAAATTCCATTTAACGTGGTTGATTGTTGAGAGAACCCAGTTAAAGAAAAGAATGTTATGATTAGAAAAATGAGTGTTTTCATGACATATGCCATCTAATTTACTGATAAAAGGTGAATTATTCTAACACCGCATTCCTTTATATTTGTACCGATTAAATGTAAAAAGATGATTGTAAAAGGATTTAGCCAAAATTGTAAGGATTACGAAAACTACGCTGTGTGGGACATTGAAAACATGGATTCATTTTTTGATGGAAGTGATGTATTAAGTGAAATCTTTGAGAACGATTATAAATTTCCGAGAGCAGAGTATAAGGCGAGAAGAGAAGAAATTGCGGATACTGACATCGAAGTGATGAGTAAGCTTTTGGATCAAATTGGTGATAAGCATTTTTTCATATTTACGTTACATGATGATAATCACATGGAGTTGATTCGAATGCAAGAAACCGGAGTGATGAACTTTGGAATGGACATTAAGAATATCCATGGAGATCATGTATACATCATCATGATGGATAAGATCGAAAGACCTTTGAATCAGTTCGTATAGAATAATGTGTGTTTCGTTAAAAAAGAATCTTTAGCGAGCAACATTTGGATGTCTTTTTAGTTTTTTAGGAAACAAAAAGCAATCCATGAAAAACATATCCCTGTTGATACTGTTTCTGGTATCGATATCTTCTGTTGGTCAGGTAACCATAAGCGGAAAAATTTCTGATAATGAAGGAGGTGAAGATTTACCTTTTGCCTCTATTTATGTGAAGGGAACCAATATTGGTACTTCATCAAACACCTATGGCTTTTATTCATTAACTATTCCTCAAGAGCACATTAAGGATGGTAAAGTAACTATTGTGTATGGTTTTGTTGGATATGGAACTCAAGAAAAGACCATTGATGCAAAAGGAAATTCTAGTTTAAATGTTAAGCTCCAATCTGCAAATACTTCCCTAAAAGAAGTGGTTATCGCCACTTCAAAAACTCGACAGTCGGAAGAGTTAAAAAGTACTGAAATGAGTACTACCCGAATGCAGATGAAGGAAATTCAAAAATTACCTTCACTTGGGGGAGAAACAGATATTGTTAAAGTGGTACAACTATTACCTGGAGTTCAGGGAGGTACTGAAGGAGGAACAGGAATGTTTGTTAGAGGTGGAGATGCGGATCAAAACCTTGTATTGTTAGATGAGGCAACGGTATACAACATTGGTCACTTATTTGGATTTTTCTCTGTCTTCAATCCAGATGCCATTAAAGATATGACCATGATTAAAGGGGCGTTTCCATCACAATACGGTGGTAGGTTATCGTCTATACTGGATATTAGAATGAAAGAGGGGCACGATTCCAAAATTCATGGAGCCGGAGGAATTGGGTTGTTGTCCTCCAGACTTACACTAGAAGGTCCGATCAATGAGAAAATGAGTTTTTTGATTTCCGGAAGAAGAACTTATATCGATCAGGTTTTTAAAGCGGTTGGACTGTTTGTTCCTTATTATTTCTACGATTTAAATGGAAAGTTTAATTATAAAATGAACGACAAAAACAGGTTGTTCTATAGTGTATATTACGGTAACGATGTGTTAGCGTTTAATGAGAGTGATGTGGAGGAAGATGATCAATCGGATACAGCATCAGCAGATCTGGGATTAGATTTTGGATTTAAGCTAGGAAATTTAACCAATACGGTACGTTGGAATCACATTTACAGCGATAAGTTGTTCTCTAACATCTCGGTTATTAGTACCAATTTTAACTACGATATTAGAGGGAAATTAGGAGGGAATAATCTTCTTATTAGTTCCAATATTTTTGATTTGGGAGCCAAAGCAGATTTCGATTATTACCTGTCATCAACCAATCAAATTAAGTTTGGAGCTTCGTTCATCAATCACGTATTTAAACCAAATATTGTAAGTACAAGTGGTGAAATTTCAGACTATTTAGGAAGTTCGCAAGGAGAAAAATTAAATACTCAGGAAATGGCAGTTTATGCTCATTCCGATAAAGACATTAATCCACGGCTTAAACTGAAATACGGACTTCGTATCTCTGGTTCTACCGTTCAGGGGAAGGCTTATGGAGGGTTGGAGCCAAGAGTAGCAGCAAGATATTTACTCAATGAAGTGGATGCATTTAAGGTAAGCTACTCCAGAATGAAGCAGTACATGCACCGTGTATCCAGTTCTACAGTAGCACTCCCAACTGATTTATGGTACCCAATTACTCAAAATATAAAACCGCAATCATCCGATCAAATAGCAATTGGGTACAACCATTTATTTGAAGATCAAAAAGTGGCTGTTACACTGGAAGGGTATTATAAGTGGATGGATAATTTAATTGAGTACAGGGAAGGAGCCAATCTAATCTTGAACGACAATTTCGAAGATGAGTTGTTGCAAGGAAAAGGAGATGCTTATGGAGTAGAATTACTCGTTAAAAAAGACGAAGGTAAATTAACTGGTTGGGTAAGTTATACTTTATCCTGGGCTACCAGAGATTACGATGAACTAAACGGAGGAAGAACCTTCTTTGCTAAATACGATAGAAGGCATGTAGGCTCCATTGTTCTTAATTATGAGTTAACTAAGCGTCTTACTGCGTCTGCTGTTTGGGTATACCAAACCGGTTCCAGGTTTACAGCTCAAATAGGTCAGTATTTTATGCCCAACTCCACATTAACAGGAGTTGATATAATTCCAATTTTTACCGATAGAAATGCGGTTCAAATGTCCCCTTCACACCGATTAGATCTTAATATAACTCTAAGTGGTAAAGAGGATAAAAAGTTCCAAAGTGAGTGGAGTATAGGATGCTATAACCTATACAACAGAGCACAACCATATAGAGTAAATATTGTACCACTTGATGGAGGAGTTGGGTACAAATATCAACAACCTGGACTATTCGGTTTTATTCCATCCATTGCCTACAACTTTAAATTTTAATCATGAGAAATCTATTATATATATACCCAATTATCATTGTCATTGCATTTAGCAGTTGTGTACCCAAACCAATCGATATTCAATTGGCGGAAGCTCCAACTAAATTGGTCATTTCATCTCAGGTAATTCCCAATAGTATTATGGTGGTTTCGGTTTCCAAAAGTTTCGGAGCACTATCCTACTCGGAAGAAAACGATACTACTTCTCAGCAAGAGCTACTGAATCAGTTGTTGGTGGATGGAGCAACTGTAACCATATCTTACAACGGTATAACGGATACCTTGTTCCCAATACCTGATGCACCGGGAGTTTATGTGAGTGTTACAACACCTCAATTTTTAAACACTTCTTACGACTTATACGTTCATGATCCAGAAACCGGAGAGGTGGTTACTTCTCAAACGAATATGCTTCAGCAAGTGTCTTTCAATAGTGTAAGTGCTCAACACATTAACTCGTCAGGAACAGATAAGATTAAGGTGAATTATGAGTTCTTAGATCCAGATTCGGAGCACAATTGGTACATGGTTAATTTTTACACCAGATCCAATGATGGAGCACAAAGCGGTTCTCCTTTCGAGATAAGTGATGTGCCTACTGAAACCTTGTTGTTAAACGATATTTCCTTCGAGAATAACCTCGTACAAGCAGAACATGAATTATTGGAATGGGTAGAAGACACAGTACTTGTATCTATTTCCAACATTAGCGAGGAGTATTACGACTACTTATCGCTACGATTAAAAAGTGAAAACTTCTTTACGGATATTGTAAAAGAACCATTGAACTACCCAACTAATGTGGTAGGAGGGTATGGATACTTTACCTCTCACTTTCCGGATGTGAAAGTGGTTGAGGTTCAGTAGTTAGTTTAATCGATCAATATCTTTTTGGAATCTGGTAATTAGATCAGACGAAAATGAATTAATGATTTTTGATTCATCCTGATCAATCCCTTCTGCTGCTGTAGCTATTGTTTTCATTGCTTCGATGAATTCTACATATTCAGCTGCTGGGCCATAACTATGGCAAAAGTTAATTACTTTGTTATATGTTTCTTCGACACCTGCTTCTTTGGTGGTCTCATAATTAAAAGACCATTTGATTTCTGATGCCCATTGATGGTTCTGGAGTAATTTGTTTAATTCTTCCTTTTCTTCTTCCTGAATAACTCCGTCAGCCATTGCAACTGCGTAAAGTAATTCGCCCAGTGTCTCGTATAGTTTTTCCTTGTCTGTCATCTTTAGGTTTTTTGGTATATCTAAATTTAACAGATTTTAGATTCGTATTGTTTCGAAAAGATTAAATATTTTTTGAAAAAGAAATGTACCTGCTTTTTGATCCCCCATGATTAACCCATATTGACCCGTTTAGATATTGAAGGAAGCAGGTACATGTTATGTAGTAGCTAGTCTTTCTTTTGTTTGTTTTTGTATAACCCGTAAGCCACCATGCCACCAATTAAAGCAGAGATACCTCCGTCTATAGGAACTCCTGTAGGAGTTGGAGGTGGTGGAGCTCCCTGACTAAAGATGGCTGATGGAAATAGAATTAGCCCAATGATAATGGCAATGAATAGTATTTTGTCTAGTGGTAGTCTCATGCTGTAAAATTTATTATCAGCATTGTCAGAACCATGCCACTACCTTCTTAATCCCTAAAAATGGGGCTTACAGTATGGTAAGGCTAAATTTTCTCTCCATCAGATAGAGTGTTTTCTCAAAATGGGAAACTATTGTACTGTTTTACACTTTGGGCACTCCAATCCATTAATGGTATTTTTTAGTTTGATACCATCTACGTGGTTCACTACAAAATCCTGAATGAAATTGTATTTCTCTCTACCTCCAGAAACATCTATCTGTTGATCCTTAACTATTTCTCTAATCTGATTGTCGTACTCCTGGTGCCCCCAGCAAATAGCACAAACTCCTTCGGGCGCTTTTTCCTGATAACCTCCTTTAATGTACTTAATTATATTGTCTAATAAACTCATAGTGGCGTTATTGATATTAAGTACAAAAGTAGAGTAGTAGCTACTATTATTTAGTCGGCAAATTTGCCAAATGGAAATAAAAAAAGGGAAGCTAACAGCTTCCCTCTTCAAGTTATTGTAATATAATATTAAGCTTCAGCAAGAATGTTGCTAAGTACACTGTTTAATGTAGCACTTGGGCGCATAGCAGTAGAAGTTAGCTCATCGTTAGTAAAGTAATAACCATCAATGTTTACAGCATTACCTTGAGCTCCGTTAAGTTCTGAAACAATTTGAGTCTCATTGTTTGTAAACTCCTGAGCTACTTTTTCGAAAGTTGCTTTTAAGTCAGCATCTTTTGATTGATTTGCCAATGCTTGTGCCCAGTACATGGCCAGGTAGAAGTGACTTCCTCTGTTATCTAACTCACCAACCTTTCTCGAAGGAGATTTATCGTTAGCAAGGAATTTATCTGTTGCATCATCCAGAGTTTCAGCCAACACCAATGCTTTGTTATTGTTGTTAGTATCTCCATAGTGTTCTAAAGAAACAGCTAATGCTAAGAACTCTCCTAAGGAGTCCCAACGTAAGTGGTTTTCTTCAACGAACTGCTGAACGTGTTTTGGAGCAGATCCACCAGCACCAGTTTCAAATAATCCTCCTCCGTTCATCAATGGAACAATGGAAAGCATTTTAGCACTTGTTCCTAATTCAAGAATAGGAAATAGATCAGTAAGGTAATCTCTAAGTACATTTCCTGTTACAGAAATGGTGTCTTTACCATCTTTAATTCTTTCTAAAGTGAATTTAGTTGCCTCAATTGGAGAAAGGATTCTGATGTCTAAACCAGTTGTATCGTGGTTCGGTAAGTATTGGTTTACCTTCTTGATTAACTCGGCATCATGAGCTCTGTTTTCGTTTAACCAGAATACAGCAGGTGTATTAGTTGCCTTAGCTCTATTTACTGCTAATTTTACCCAATCCTGAATTGGAGCATCTTTTACCTGACACATTCTCCAGATATCTCCTGCTTCAACGTTGTGCTCCATTAGAGTATTTCCATTGGCATCAACAACTCTTACAGTACCATTAGCGGCAATTTCAAATGTTTTATCGTGCGATCCGTACTCCTCAGCTTTTTGAGCCATCAAACCAACGTTAGGAACAGTTCCCATAGTTGTAGGGTCGAATGCACCATGCTCTTTACAGAAGTCGATAGTAGCTGTGTAAATACCAGCGTAACTGCTATCCGGAATAACCGCTTTAGTATCTTGTTTGTTTCCTTCGGCGTTCCACATGCATCCTGATGTTCTGATCATTGCAGGCATAGAAGCATCGATAATTACATCACTAGGAACGTGAAGGTTGGTAATTCCTTTATCAGAATTAACCATCGCTAAATCAGGTCCATTTTCGTAGCAAGCTTTAATATCAACTTCAATCTCTGCCTTTTTATCAGCAGGTAACTCATTGATTTTGCTTACTAAATCTCCAAATCCATTGTTTACATCAACACCAATTTCTTCTAGTGTAGAACCATGTTTTTCAAATAAGTCTTTAAAGAACACAGATACTGCATGTCCAAAAATAATTGGATCAGAAACCTTCATCATGGTTGCTTTCATGTGTAATGAAAACAAAACACCCTGCTCTTTAGCATCTTTTACTTGCTCATCAAGGAAAGTTAACAATGCTTTTTTGCTCATTACGGTAGAGTCAATTACTTCACCGGCAAGAACAGGAGTTTTTTCTTTAAGAACAGTTACATTACCGTTTGCCTCAACCAATTCAATTCTTACATCACCAGCTGCCTCAACAGTTAATGATTTTTCATTGGAGCAAAAATCTCCTGATTGCATCGTTGCAACGTGAGATTTAGAATCTGATTTCCACTCTCCCATAGAGTGTGGGTTGTTCTTTGCGTAATTCTTTACAGCTTTAGGAGCTCTACGATCAGAGTTCCCTTCACGAAGTACAGGGTTCACCGCACTTCCTTTAATCTTGTCGTATTTTGCTTTAATTGTTTTTTCTTCATCGTTTGATGGTTCTTCCGGGTAATCAGGAAGAGCATATCCTTTACCTTGCAATTCTTTAATTGCTGCAGTTAACTGAGGAATAGAAGCACTGATATTTGGAAGTTTGATGATGTTAGCCTGAGGAGTTTTAGCTAATTCTCCTAACTCAGCCAAAGCATCTCCAATTCTTTGATCTTCGTTTAAATATTCTGGGAAATTGGCAATAATTCTACCGGCCAAAGAAATGTCTTTCGTTTCGATTTCAATTCCTGCAGGTTCGGTAAAAGCCTTTACAATTGGTAAAAATGAGTGTGTAGCCAAGGCTGGTGCCTCGTCTGTTTTGGTGTAAATGATCTTAGATTTTTCCATTGCCATTTTCAGTTTTTATAATTTCAAATTCATCGGGGAATGCCCCCTTTCACTAGGCTTGCAAATGTAATATTCGAAAAAGGGGTTTCCTAATTTTTAGAAGGCAAATGTTGACTGAGATTCAGAAACTTTTCCACAAAAATCCCATCTGTGATACACAATTGTATTTTGGTCATTTTCTTTCTCAAAGAAATCAGTTATCATTGCCAAACCAAGATTTAAAATCCTCATTATGAAGCCATCTTCTCTATTGTATCTTTTGTTGCTATTTGGGTTGGGAATGATCATACAGAGCTGTGTTGTACAGCACCCAAGGTATGCTAAGTCGGAAGACGTAATGAAAGTTACTACCGGAATGTCTGTCGATTCAGTAAATGCTGTGTTAGGAATGGGGCCTAATGATTTGGTATCTGTTGATACCAGCGGTACTAAAGTACTGTTGTACAAATACAGAGTAACAGAAGTTAAAAGAGTTACTCCGGGAATGCGAAGAAATAAAGGAGTGGAAGTAGAAGGGCATTTTAAAGAGTTATTACTTACTACCAATAGAGCTGAAGAGGTGGTTTATGTGGAAACCAGAGAAGAAGCAAAAGACTCCCAATACAAAAGCGAAAAGGTAGATCCCAATGTGTTGTTAAGTTCAATTACCACCTTTTTCTCAGTAACATTACCAGCATTAATGGTTTATTTTTCTTTGGGCGGAAACTAGACGAAAGCCCTTTTGTTTATTATTGATCAGTACTTTAATCAATTGTTAAGAATAGGGCAAAAAACAAATTGAACAATAAAAATATTTGGAATTGTAAAAATTCCTTACTTAAATTTGTCCCAACAAAATTATAGAAGTGAAATTTAGTCAACTACATCATCATCATTTGCATACTTACTCTCAGGTGAGCGAATGATGTTATGACTAAATCCAAAATAAATTATCATGAACCCGTCTGAGTAAATCAGGCGGGTTTTTTATTTCCATCCCAACCGATTTGCTCAGATACAAACAAAGAAAAATGAGCAAATTAAAAATTGCGGTACAAAAATCAGGAAGACTTAACGAAGGGTCTTTAAAGCTTTTAAAAGATTGCGGTCTTTCCATCGATAATGGAAGAGACCAGTTAAAGGCCGAGGTAAGGAACTTTCCAATGGAAGTACTTTACCTCCGTAATTCGGATATCCCTCAGTACCTGGAGGATGGAGTAGTGGACATTGCCATTCTGGGAGAAAATCTTTTGATCGAAAAACAAAAACAAGCGGAGGTAATCAGAAAACTTGGTTTTTCGAAATGCCGAGTGTCTCTTGCTGTTCCTAAGGAGGTAGATGAGGACTCCTTAGCCTATTTTGAAGGAAAGAAAATAGCCACTTCATACCCTAATACCTTAAACCAATTTCTAAATGAAAATGGAGTAAAAGCTGATATTCACGTGATATCCGGCTCGGTAGAGATCGCACCAAACATTGGACTGGCAGATGGAATTTGCGATATCGTAAGCTCTGGAAGTACCTTGTTCAAAAACGGATTAAGGGAAACACAAGTGATGCTTCGTTCGGAAGCTGTATTGGTACGTAGTTTACAACTCTCCGAAGAAAAGGAAGCATTGCTTGATAAGTTATTGTTCCGCCTGGATGCTGTTCTTAGAGCTAAGGACACCAAGTATATTTTAATGAATGTACCTAACGATAGTATTGATAAAGTAACATCCATTCTGCCCGTACTCAAGAGCCCAACTATTATGCCTTTAGCGGAAGAAGGTTGGAGTTCATTACACTCTGTAATTAAAGAAAATGAATTCTGGGGAGTAATAGATCAGTTAAAAGACGCCGGTGCCGAAGGAATCTTAGTAGCACCTATTGAAAAGATGGTAAAATAATTAAGAGCAAGAAATGAAAAAGATATTAAACCCAACCAGAGATAATTGGAACGAAATTATAAAACGACCGGTAAAATCCACCGAAGAGTTGGAAAGCGTAGTAAAACAAGTATTCGCAGAAGTAAAAAGAGATGGAGACCAGGCCCTTAAAAAGTATACTCACTACTTTGATCGTGTAGATGTAGAGACCTTTGAAGTTTCCGGTGAAGAAGTAGCTGGTGCAGGTAGTACATTATCTGCCGAACTTAAAGATTCCATCGAATTAGCAAGAAAAAACATTACTACATTTCACAAATCGCAAGTATTGGAGAAACAAGTAGTAGAAACAACTCCAGGTGTTCAATGTTGGCAAGAAGCCCGACCGATTCAAAAGGTAGGGATCTACATTCCAGGAGGGTCGGCACCTTTATTTTCAACAGTGTTAATGTTGGGGATTCCTGCTGTATTAGCCGGGTGCGAAGAGATTATTTTGTGTACTCCACCAAACAAAGAAGGTAAAATCAATCCGGCTATTTTGTACACTGCCCAGTTAATTGGAATCAAAAAGATTTATGCAGTAGGTGGGATTCAGGCCATCGGAGCGCTAACATATGGAACTGAAACCGTACCAAGAGTATATAAAATATTTGGACCGGGTAATCAGTACGTAACTACCGCCAAGCAAGTAGCCTTATCTCTGGGAGTATCCATTGATATGCCTGCTGGTCCTTCCGAGTTATTGGTAATTGCAGATGAATCTGTTCCTGCTTCGTTTGTGGCTTCCGATTTATTATCGCAGGCAGAACACGGAGCAGACAGTCAGGTGGTGTTGGTTACTAACAGCGAAGATCAATTGTATCAGGTACAGGAAGAAATAGACAGACAATTGGAACTACTTCCTCGAAAAGAGATTGCTGCAAAAGCCATTGAAAATTCAAGGTTGGTCTATTTAAATCGAAAAGAGGATATTCTAGAATTAGTTAATGAGTATGCACCGGAGCACTTAATTGTATGTTCTAAAGATGAAGACTATTACCTGCAAAACATCATCAATGCAGGGTCGGTATTCATTGGAGCTTATACTCCGGAAAGTGCAGGAGATTATGCCTCTGGAACAAATCACACCCTACCAACCAATGGTTTTGCTAAAGCATATAGCGGAGTTAATATGGATGCTTTTACAAAAAAGATCACTTTTCAAAGAGTTTCTGAGGAAGGGATTAGAACCATTGGACCAGCCATCGAAACCATGGCAGAACAGGAGGGACTTCAGGCTCACAAATATGCCGTAACAGTTCGATTAAACAAGATCAATAACATTAAAGAACCAAGTAATGAATATTCAGCAACTAATTAGGCCTAATATTCTTCGATTAAAGGGATACTCATCTGCACGAGATGAAATGGATTCGAGTGCAGAGGTGTATCTGGATGCAAATGAAAACCCATTTAACAATGGTGTAAACAGGTATCCAGATCCGTATCAATTAAAGTTAAAGAAGAGAATTGGCGAAATCAAATCTGTTCCTATTGCCAATCAATTATTAGGTAATGGAAGCGATGAGGTGTTGGATCTGGTTTTTAGGGCATTTTGCGAACCGGGAGTAGATAATGTGATTATTACACCGCCTACTTATGGTATGTACAAAGTATTGGCAGATACTAATAATGTAGCGTACCAGTCAGTATTGTTAAAAGAGGATTTTAGCTTAAGTGCAGAGGAAGTATTGAATCAGGTAAACGATAATACCAAGGTGATATTTCTTTGCTCTCCCAATAATCCTACGGGAAACATTATTCCGTCGGATCAAATTGAAATGCTTTTAAGAAAATCGGGGTGTATCGTAGTCATCGACGAAGCTTACATCGATTTCTCTCAAGAATCATCATGGTCGGAAAGGTTAGATGAATTTGAAAACCTGATTGTTTGTCAAACCCTTTCTAAAGCCTGGGGAATGGCTGCAATTCGATTGGGGATGTGTTTCGCCTCCGAAGGTATTATTGAGGTGCTTAATAGAATAAAACCCCCGTACAATGTAAACGAGCTTACCCAACTTAAAGCGATAGAATTACTGGAGGGTGAATCAACTTATCAGGAACAGAAAAACACCCTAATAAGAGAAAAAGAGCAAATGGAGTTGGCACTGTCCAAGTTAACGATAGTTCAGAAAATTTACCCTTCAGAAGCTAATTTCCTATTAGTAAAGGTGGATGATGCTAATGAATTGTATAATCAACTCATTAAACGAGGAGTAGTGGTAAGAAACAGAACCAACGAACCGAGATGTGAGAATTGTATTCGAATTTCCATTGGGAAACCAGAAGAAAATGAACGATTAATTAAAGAACTAAAACAGCTAGAAAATGAAGAAAGCGCTATTTATAGATAGAGATGGAACCTTGGTGATAGAACCGCCGGTAGATTATCAATTGGATAGTTTGGAAAAATTGGAGTTTTATCCGGGGGTATTTAGGTATCTATCTCAAATTGCCGAAGAGCTGGATTATGAATTGGTGATGGTGACCAATCAGGATGGATTGGGAACAGACTCTTTTCCGGAGGATACTTTCTGGCCGGCGCACGACAAAATGCTTATATCCCTAAAGAATGAAGGAATTGAGTTTGATGATATTTTGGTGGATAGAAGTTTCCCGGAAGATAATGCTCCTACCAGAAAACCAAGAACAGGTCTTTTAACCAAGTACATGAATGGCGATTATGATTTGGCCAACTCCTTTGTTCTGGGAGATCGCCAAACAGATGTGCAGTTGGCCGAAAATTTAGGAGCTAAAGGAATCTATATCTCTGAAGAAGAATATCAGAACAGAGCTTTAGTACTTCAAACTACGAGTTGGAAGAAAATCTATGAATTCCTGAAGGGAGGAGAAAGAAAAGCTTCGGTAACCAGAAAAACCAACGAAACAGATATTCAAATTGATGTCAATCTGGATGGAACCGGTCAATCGAATATTCAAACCGGAATTGCATTCTTCGACCACATGTTGGAGCAGATTAGTAAGCACGGTTTAATCGACCTGAACATTGTTGTAAAAGGAGATTTGGAGGTAGATGAGCACCACACCATCGAAGATACGGCCATTGCCTTAGGAGAAGTGTTTTCGGAAGCTTTGGGCGATAAAAAAGGAATGGAGCGATACGGTTTTTGCTTACCTATGGATGATTGCCTGGCTCAGGTAGCATTGGATTTTGGTGGGAGAAACTGGTTGGTTTGGGAAGCTGAATTCAGGAGAGAGATGATAGGGAAAATGCCAACAGAAATGTTTGTTCACTTTTTTAAGTCTTTCTCTGATGGAGCCAGATGCAATTTGAACATTAAGGCAGAAGGAACCAATGAGCACCACAAAATAGAAGGCATTTTTAAAGCCTTTGCGAAAGCCATAAAAATGGCAGTAAAAAGAGACGTTAATAAGATGATTTTACCATCCACAAAAGGAATGTTGTAATGGATAATATAGTCATAATCGATTATGGGGCCGGTAATGTTAGGTCGGTTCAATTTGCTTTGGAACGATTGGGGTACGAAGCTGTTTGTACATCCGATATATCCACCATTAACAAAGCAGATAAAGTGATCTTTCCGGGTGTGGGAGAAGCTTCCAGCGCCATGAAAGTACTAAGAGAATTGGGCTTGGATGTTATCATACCTAAACTTAACCAACCAGTTTTAGGCATTTGTTTGGGCATGCAACTTATGTGCGAGTACTCAGAGGAAGGGGATGCGAATTGTTTGGGAATTTTCCCTTTAAATGTTCTTCAGTTCTCAGATCAACTTAAGGTTCCTCACATGGGATGGAATCAAGTGGAGACATTGAAGGGAGAACTTTTCGATCAGGTGGAAAATAAGGAGAACGTTTACTTTGTTCATAGCTATTATGTTCCCACATCGGAATATACCATTGCAAGCTCCGGGTATGGAATAGAATACGCAGCTGCTATTCAAAAAGACAATTTTTATGCTTGTCAGTTTCACCCGGAAAAAAGTGGAGGAACAGGAGAGCAAATATTGGCTAACTTTTTAAAACTTAAATCATGAGAATTATACCAGCAATAGATATTATAGAAGGAAAATGTGTTCGCTTAACCAAGGGAGATTATGATCAAAAAAAGGTTTATAATAAAAACCCTCTAGAGGTAGCTAAGCAGTTTGAGGATAACGGAATCAAATACCTACACCTAGTGGATTTGGATGGAGCCAAATCCAATAAGATTGTTAACTGGAAAGTATTGGAATCCATAGCCAATAATACCAATTTGGTGATTGATTTTGGAGGAGGGGTTAAAACGGATGATTCCATAAGAATCGCCTTCGAATGTGGTGCATCTCAAATAACGGGAGGAAGCATTGCTGTAAAGGATGAAGCTTTATTTACCCAATGGATAGAGAAATATGGGGCAGAGAAAATTATTCTGGGAGCAGACGTAAAGGAACGATCCATTGCTGTATCCGGTTGGCAGGAAGAATCCAACGTTCAGTTATTCGATTTTTTGGATAACTATACCGCAAAAGGAATTGAGTATGTAATCTGTACCGATATTAGTAAAGATGGTGCTATGGAAGGAACATCACTTAACCTCTATCGAGAAATTATGGAACGATTTCCTCAATTAAAACTAGTAGCTAGTGGTGGAGTTACAGAACGAAAAGAACTAGATCAACTAATTGAGCTTGGAGTAGAAGGAGTCATTATTGGAAAGGCCATTTACGAGAATAAAATAACCCTACAAGAACTTAGAAATTATGTTGACTAAAAGAATAGTCCCTTGTTTGGATATAAAGGATGGGCGTACCGTAAAAGGAATCAACTTTGTGGGGTTGAGAGATGCCGGAGATCCGGTAGAATTGGCTGAGAAGTATTCTAAAACAGGAGCTGATGAATTGGTATTTCTGGACATCACGGCTACTAAGGAAAGACGTAAAACTCTGTTAGAGTTGGTGGAAAAAGTGGCCAGAAAAGTAAATATTCCCTTCACCGTTGGTGGGGGGATTTCATCGGAGGAAGATGTATATAATTTACTAAGAGCTGGAGCCGATAAAGTATCCATTAATTCATCGGCTGTTAGAAATCCCGATTTGATTAATCAATTGGCCGGTCGTTTTGGAAGTCAGTGTATTGTACTGGCCGTGGATGCCAAACTGGTAGAAGGAACCTGGAAGGTGTTTTTAGTAGGAGGTAGAGAAGAAACCGAATGGGAACTTTTTGATTGGATCAGGGAAGGAGTAAAAAGAGGAGCAGGAGAGATTCTATTTACCTCTATGAACAATGATGGAACCAAGAATGGTTTTGCGAATGATGCACTTAGAAGAATCTCGGAAGAGGTAAACGTTCCGGTAATTGCTTCCGGTGGAGCAGGCAATATGCAACACTTTGTAGATGCTTTTACTGAGGGAAATGCTGACGCAGCATTGGCAGCCAGTGTTTTTCACTACGGAGAAATCGAGATCCCGGAATTAAAGAAAGAGTTAAAAAAACAAAATATAGCAGTACGATGAGCTACACAGATACAAAAGGAAATATTTTAATACCAGCTATTATTCAGGACAACAATACAGGTGTAGTATTGATGTTGGGTTATATGAATGAGGAGGCTTACCAAAAAACATTAGATACTAAACGAGTAACCTTTTACAGCAGAAGTAAGCAACGCTTATGGACCAAAGGAGAAAGTAGCGAAAACTACCTTAATTTAGTAAGTATAAGTCTGGATTGTGATCAGGATACCTATTTGGTAAAAGCCATTCCGGCGGGACCTACATGCCACAAAGGAACAGATACCTGTTGGGCAGAAGAGAACAGTAGCGAACTAGGCTTTGTTTCTGAATTAGAAGGTATCATTAAGGACAGAAAGAATAATCCAGATCAAAAATCGTATACCACTTCTTTGTTCAAAAAAGGAATTAACAAAGTTGCTCAAAAAGTGGGAGAGGAAGCGGTTGAAGTGGTGATCGAGGCCATGGATAATAATGATGAATTGTTTCTGGAGGAATCTGCTGATTTGTTTTACCACTATTTGATATTACTTCAAGCTAAAGGTTTTGAGCTAAAGGACGTGGTACAAGTGCTGGAAAAAAGAAACAAGAAGTAGTAACCTAAAACTTAACGAGCGCTGCCAATCCCTGACAACGCCCGTTAATTCACCCTAAAAATCGATTATTATTTTTTTCCTTTATCTGCTGCTGTAAAGGATTTTATTAATCTTCGATGGAGTATAGTCATTATTTGTGCCGTAAAATTAACCATCTGATAATCAGTTATTTAGTTTTTGGTGCGTGTTGAAAATGTCTCAAATTGGGACATTTTTTCTCTAAACAGGAAAATCTGACAATTCCCTAAGAGTAAATTAATAGCAATTGCGTTCTTTTGTATTCAAATTAGCAAGAGGTGTCTTATCAATTAAATACAAAGGACATTAACCGTTTGGCTATTCCAGCCATTCTGTTTAGCATTACCGAACCACTTATTGGGTTAACGGATATGGCCATTATTGGTAGTATTCCGGAACATGCTACAGAAGCGCAGGGAGGAGTTGGACTTGCTGCGGGGTTAATCTCCACTCTTCTTTGGGGATTGGCACAAGTAAGAACAGCTGTTTCTGCTATTGTGAGTAAATACCTGGGGATGGATAAACTTACCGAAGTAAGATCTCTGGTTCCTCAGGCGTTGGCTTTTGTATTGATGCTGGGAGTAGTGGCCTGGTTGTTAACCGATAGTTTTTATCCCGAAATATCAGGCTTCTTATTTAGCGATGATAATGCTTTAACCAGACAGTTTTCTTTTGATTACTATCACATTCGTTCTATCGGCTTACCATTGTCCTTATTCATAGCAGGTGTATTTGGAGTTTTTCGAGGGTATCAAAATACCTCCTGGGCCATGGTGATTAGTTTAATAGGTGGTGGGTTGAACATATTGCTTGATTTATTAATGGTGAATGGGGTAGGCGAGTTAATTCCAGCTATGGGAGTAGAAGGGGCCGCCTGGGCAAGTGTTATTTCTCAATTGGTAATGGCCATTCTTTGTGTTCATTTTATGATCACCAAAACACCTTTCCCGATAAAATTGAGCTTCAATTTAAACCCAGAGTTTCTGAACATGCTTAAAATTACCTGGAACATGTTTATCAGAACGCTCGCTTTAAACATTGCATTTATCCTGGGGTTAAGATTTGCCAGTGGTTATGGCGATGCTCAGCTTACAGCCTATTCCATAGGAATCAATATTTGGCTGTTCTCCTCTTATTTCATAGATGGATATTCCAATGCCGGAAATGCAATTGCCGGTAAATTGCTGGGTAAAAAGGATAATCAACAATTAAGGTGGTTAGGATGGAAGCTCATGAAAATTAACGTCAGAATAGCTATTGCATTGGGCATTGTTTATACTCTTAGTTATCCTGTTATGGGAGCATTCTTCAATGAAGATCCAGAGGTTCAGCGAGTGTTCAATACCTTTTTCTGGATGGTTATTCTATCGCAACCCATCAATTCTATAGCCTACAGTTTTGATGGGATTTTTAAAGGATTGGGAGAAGCAGCTTTTTTAAGAAATGTACTATTGATAGGAACCTTCCTCATATTTACCCCGGTGGTATACATCATGGATTCAGTAGGTTTGGGCATTCATTCGGTATGGATTGCTTTTATGGCCTGGATGTTGTGGAGGGCTAGTAGTCTGGTGGTTCGGTTTAACCATTTGACTAAACAAAAAATTGAATGATATGAAAAATTCTATTCTCTTATTAGCAGTATTTGGAATGGCGTTGTTCTATTCCTCTTGTACAGAAACTAAACACATTCAGGCTAGAAGGGCTGCTGTGGTAACACTTCCCGCAGATTTGGATACGGTGATTATCGTTAATAAAACCAAATTAAAAAAGGGTAATGGAAACCAGGCAGTAAATGTATTAGAAGGAATCCTAACAGGAGAACCTATATTAGGTGATCGCTATGGTGCTAACTCTGCTACGGAGAATATGGAAAAGCTCATCAGGGAATCCGATAGATTGGATCTGGCGGGTGCAGATATCATCCAGTTGGAATCGGAAAAGTTCTTGAACGAAAAACCTCTGGAAGGAGACTTTTTGGACTCAATTTGCAAGGAATATAATGCCGATGGAGTAATAGCATTAGAGAACTTCGATACAGATAATTTAACCCCATTATACAATGCGCCAGGAACAAATTCGAGCACAGCAGATGCTAAGGCACTTTGGAGAATATACTATAAAGATGAAAGAAAGATCATCGACGAGAGCTGGATCAGTGCTCGTGGTAGCGATTATAGCTACTACTCAATAGTGCCTACTCAGTATACTGCAATCTCAAGAGCAGGAGCATTTTCGGCAGATATATACCTATCAAGAATTACTCCTCGTTTCCAAAGAGAGAGCAGGGTGTATTATAAATCAGGGTCGTCCGAAATGAAAGCGGCTAAAAGAAGTGTCAGGATCGGAGATTGGGATCAGGCTCAGTACTTATGGGAAGTAGAAGCAGAATCAGCAGTAAACGATAAAGATTTAGGAAGAGCAGCTTATAATCTGGCGTTGGCTTTTGAGTTAAAAGATGATTTTGATAATGCACTGGAGTGGATAGATGCCTCTATTACGGCAGGGAATAAAAGAGCTTATGCCTATAAGGAAATCTTGATGCAAAGAGCGCATGAGAAAAAAATCATCGACGAACAGTTGAAACGGGAATAGGATTTTTTATCTTCGGAATCAAATCCACAGCATGAAAAATACAGTTAAATACACCTTGTTTGCTTTAATGATGGGAACCATGGCTACATCTGCCACTTCTTGTAAAATGTTTGCTAAATCCGCTGCTAAGCACTGGACCAAGAAACAAAAGAAGCAGTTCTTAAAAAAATGCAAAGAAGGATCGGTGGAACGATTTGGAGATAAAGCCAACAAAGCGTGCGAATGTGGACTGGAAAAAGCACAAGAGAAATACCCAAATGCAGAAGATGCATTGGCATTGTCTGCCGCTAAAATCTTAAAAATAGTTTTGGATTGTAGGTAACTACTTGAGGTGTACACTTACTGGAAGAGTATACCTTACATTTACTTTTTTACCGTTTTGCTCTCCCGGTTTCCAGGGAGGCATTTTTTGTAGTAGTCTGATAACTTCCTTTTCTACCGGAGGGTTATGTCCTCGAACCACTTTAAAATCTGAGGCATTACCAAGAGTATCCACAGTAAATTGAACATAGATTCTAGAGTCCAATTCAGTACTGTAATCCATACCTCTTAAGTTCATACTATCTGATAAGTATTTCATAAACTCCATGTCTCCGCCGGGGAATTCCGGCATTTGGTCGGCAAATGTTGGGATGGATTCACCCATATCTCCAGATGGCTCTATAAGAGTGTCTTGTGCTGTCGACAAGATGGAAAGTAAAAGGAAACAAGTGGTGTAAATGGCTTTTAACATATCACATAAATATACAAAAATCGTTCCCTAATTAGATGGGGAATTAATCTTCATTCCATAAAAAAAGTCCTGACGATTTCGTCAGGACTTTTTAATATAGCAAGTGTAATTTTCTTACATGTGAATAACTTCATCGTAAGCTGCTGCTGCTGCTTCCATTACCGCTTCACTCATAGTTGGGTGAGGGTGAATAGTTTTGATCAACTCATGCCCGGTAGTTTCCAGTTTTCTGATGGCTACGATCTCAGCAATCATTTCAGTAACGTTTGCTCCAACCATGTGTCCACCGAGCAACTCACCGTACTTAGCATCAAAAATTAATTTCACGAATCCGTCGTTTGCTCCGGCAGCAGAAGCTTTACCAGAAGCAGAGAATGGGAATTTACCAATCTTCAATTCGTACCCAGCTTCTTTAGCTTGAGCTTCAGTCATTCCAACTGAAGAAACCTCAGGAGAACAGTAAGTACATCCTGGGATGTTTCCGTAATCAATAGTTTCAGGGTTTAATCCTGCAATTTTCTCAACACAAGTAATTCCTTCAGCAGAAGCAACGTGTGCAAGAGCTGGTCCAGGAATAACATCTCCAATAGCATAGTACCCTGGGATGTTAGTCTCGTAGTAATCGTTAGTTAAGATTCTTCCTTTATCGGTAGCAATACCTACATCTTCCAATCCAATGTTTTCGATGTTAGCAGTAATACCAACTGCGCTCAATAC
This sequence comes from Parvicellaceae bacterium, assembly GCA_965230225.1. Lineage (GTDB taxonomy): Bacteria > Bacteroidota > Bacteroidia > Flavobacteriales_D > Parvicellaceae > CALSMU01. The sequence goes on along the minus strand of CBDDKM010000010.1, from coordinate 142,708 downwards.
AACATCGCACTCGATAATTTCTTCTCCTTTTTTAGTTTTCACCTGAACTTTACATCCTTTTCCAGCGGTATCTACGCTTTCAACAGATGAGTTGGTCATGATCTTAATTCCCTGTTTCTTGAAAGAACGCTCTAATTGCTTAGAAACATCTTTGTCCTCAACAGGAACAATGTTTGGCATAAACTCAACAATGGTAACATCAACACCAAGCGTGTTGTAGAAGTATGCAAATTCAACTCCAATTGCACCAGATCCAACAACAACCATTTTAGATGGAAGTTTAGGAAGAGTTAATGCTTCTCTATATCCAATTACCTTTTTACCATCTTGTGGTAAGTTTGGTAACTCTCTAGAACGAGCTCCGGTAGCAATAATGATGTGCTTACCAGCATACTCAGTTTTCTTTCCTTTATCGTCAGTTACTTCAACTTTCTTTCCGGCTTTAACAACACCGCTTCCCATGATCACATCGATCTTGTTCTTTTTCATTAGAAATTGAACTCCACCGCTCATTTTTTCAGCAACACCACGACTTCTTTTTACAATCGCTCCGAAATCAGCTTTGCTGTTTCCAACGGTAATTCCGTAATCTCCAGCATGGTTGATGTATTCAAAAACCTGAGCACTTTTCAATAAGGCTTTGGTTGGGATACATCCCCAGTTCAAGCAAATTCCTCCCAAAGCTTCTCTCTCAACAACAGCTGTTTTTAATCCTAGTTGAGAAGCTCTAATTGCAGTAACATAACCTCCAGGTCCGCTACCTACTACTATAACATCGTAATTCATATCAAATTCTAATTTTTAGAGACAGCGAAATTAATAAAAGTTGTCCATTCTTTGTCGATTCTATGTAAAATATCTCACGTACTTTTTTACCAGTAAGTGGTACAGTTGTTAATTAAAAATTGCGTCTCGCTTCTTTACCAAACTTTTCAGACCATATCTTTACTGCTTCATTCAAAAAAATCTTATGAAATATACTTTCGAAGCAAAACGACCACACAATCACTTTTTAGGACTTGCCGTAGAGATTGAAACAAAAGGAGAGGGGCAGTTAACCATACAATTACCAGCATGGCGTCCAGGAAGGTACGAGTTAGGAAACTTTGCCAAGAACGTAAAGGATTTTAGAATAGAGAACAAGAATGGTGTAGCGCTTTCATATACTAAGGTAAGCAAAGATGCCTGGGAGGTTGATTGTGCTGGAAATGATGAGGTGATTGTTAAGTATCAGTATTACTCCAATGAATTGAACGCAGGTGCTACCTGGTTAGATGAGAATCAACTATACGTTAACCCTGTAAACTGCTGTGTTTATGTACCCGGAAGAGAGGAAGTCTGTACAATCGAATTACAAGTGCCGGAAAACTATAAAGTTGCTACTTCATTAAAAGAACTGAGTAAATTCACTTTCGAAGCAGAAGATTTTCAGGAGTTAGCAGATTCACCGTTTATCGCTTCGGCTTCTTTACATCACAAGATGTACGAATCGTACGACATTCGTTTTCATGTTTGGTTTCAGGGAGAGGTAAAACCGGATTGGGATAAGCTGATTAAAGATTTCCAGATGTTTACTGATTATCAGATGAAGAAATTTGGAGGGTTTCCGGTTAAGGAATATCATTTCTTAAATCAAATAACACCTTACAGAGCTTACCACGGGGTAGAGCACCAAAAATCTACAGTGATTGCTCTTGGTCCTAGTTACGAGATATTCGGAAAGCTTTACGATTCCTTACTGGGGGTTAGTTCCCATGAGTTGTACCATACCTGGAACATCAAAGCCATCCGTCCTGAAGAAATGTTTCCATACAATTTTAGTCGTGAAAACTATTCCAGATTAGGGTATGTGGCAGAAGGTGTAACTACCTATATGGGAGATCGTACCTTGTTTGAATGTGGTGTATTTAACAGACAGCAATATTTTAAGGAACTGGAATCACTATTAACCAGACACTATACCAACGATGGTATAAACCATTACAGTGTGGCAGATTCATCATGGGATACCTGGTTAGATGGCTACGTTGCAGGTGTGCCTGGAAGAAAAGTTTCTATTTATACAGAGGGAGCTTTAATTGCATATATCTGCGATATGAGAATCCGAAAAGAAACTGGAAATAGTAGAAGCTTGCATGATGTTATGAAGGAACTGTACAACAGAACCAACATGGAGAAGGGGTATAGCGAAGAACTTTATTGGGACCTAATGAAGCAGGTAGCAGGAGTATCTTTTGATGATGTGTACAATGATTTGGTGAATGGGCACACTGATTTTACTCCATACCTAAAAGAAGCCATGAATTACGAAGGATGGAGTTTTGAAGTGAATCCATCAAAAAAAATGGCTGAGAATTATGGCTTAAAAGGAGATTGGAAAAATGGTTCTTTTGCTGTCTCTGGTGTTAAGGAAGGTTCATCTGCTGATGTCTCAGGAATAATTCCGGGAGATAAGATTCACTCCATTAATGGATACCGGCTAAGTGATGATTTAAACAATTGGTTGGAGTACTTTGGTGGAGAAGAAATTCAGTTATCCATAGAGCGAGAAGGTGAGTTGAAGAAAATTCAACTGAATCAAAAAAATGATAATGGGTTTTTTGAGTATAAAATGAAAGTAAATGCTGTAAATTAGCAGTTCAAAACATGGGAAAGAAATCAAGTAAACCAGAAAAGAAAGAAGAGTTTCCAAAGAGTCTTCGAATTCTATGTATCCTTAGTATGATTGGGTTTGCCGCTGCTATGGCCATGGATGCCATTGGGTATTTAAGCTTTAGTTCGGTAGAAGATTTAAAGAATGCAGTAGATCAGACTGGATGGGAACAAATGGAAGATCGATTAGAAGTGCTTTCGGCGGCAGGAGTTGATATTTCTGAGGCTGGGTTAATTCGTATTTCAGACATGTATTTTTACAGAGCCATCATTGATATCCTGGCTCTTTTGGGAGTAACCATGATGTTCTCCAGATTAAAAATGGGATATACTATTTATGTGATCTTTCAGTTGGCCTACGTTGCCCTACCAGTGGCAATGTTTGGAAGTTCAGGTACTTCAATAGTTGGTATGGGCAGTATTGCCATTACCCTTGTATATGTTGGATTATTTACCACGCAAAAAAGATATTTAAATAGATGAAAGAGGAAGTTACCCCTGAGAAAAAAGAAAATGTAACCCCCGAAATCAGTATTCTTAAGCGAAACCTTCGTTTACTAAAGAGAATTGTCTTGGGTAAAAAGACACCACCGTTGTTTCTTAGAATTTTATGCTGGGCAAACTTGGGGTGGAGTTTACTAATGATTTTGTTTTATGGTTTTATCGGAATGTTAATTGCTATTCAGGGAGATCGAATCAAAGAAGGTGCTTTTGAGGAAGTAATTAAAGGTGCCGGAAGCAATTTTTTCTTTTCCTATGCTTTACTGCATATTATCGCAATATTTGGAGTAATCTTAATGTGGCGCAAGAAAAAAGGAGGTTTTTATACCTATTCTATAGTCACTCTTTTAATGCCTTTTTGGCTAATGATCATTACCAGAGTGGTGGAGTTTGATTTTACTACTTTGATATTTAGTTTGGTTGCCATTGGGCTTTTTGCACTCAACTGGAACTCTTTAAACTTGAAACGTCCTAAAGCTGATTCAAAAGAAGAATAAAATTTTAAAATAACGGTAAGTTTTAACCTTTAAATAAAATATATGTTGCTTTATACAATATATATAACTTTTTAGAGGTTTTTTCCGTAGTTAAAATAGTGACGTCTAGAAACAACCATAAACCCAAACATCACAAAAGTATTTTATATAGGATTAGCCATTTTTTTCCTGTTCAGTTGGTGATGATGCACATCAAGAGAAATCATATTCTTTTGGTGTTCTGGTTGGTGTTGTTTGCCTATGTTACCGACATGATGGGGAGCAACTATGGAATCTCTCACCTTTTCTTATCACCAGAGTATCTGGGAGAGGTTAATTTCTTGTCTTACATGTTGCTGGGAATTGCATTAGGAGGGTTTATTATGGCCTTCAATATCTATAGCTATATTATGTTTGCCAGAGAGTTTCCTTTTTTGGCAACTCTATCCAGGCCCTTTGTTAAGTTTTGCTATAACAATCATTTAATTCCTTTGTTTTTTGTGTTTACTCTGATCGGAAGGTCATTTAAGTTTCAAATTACAGAGCAATTACTGCCGTTCTACGAAGCCATTGTAAACATATCTGGACTAGGGTTAGGTATCCTTTCTTTTATTTTTGTTTCCACCTTGTATTTTATCCGTTTCAACAAAAACGTTTACAAAATAAGTGGTAAGGATGCCCATTATTTTGATAGTTTACTGGGGGACTCAGCTAAAGAAGCAGCATTGATAAAAAAGGTGAAATGGTATCAGCGTTTCTCTAAAAGAGAAGAGTGGAAAGTGCATTCCTATATGGGAGGAATTTTAAAAATTCAAATGGCACGTAGCAGTAAGCATTACGATAAAGAACTACTAAGAAAAGTATTTGCTCAGAACCACATTAATGCAGCCATTTTTGAGATGTTTTTAGTGGTGTCTTTTATCATCTTAGGATTGTTCCGGGAAGTAGATTGGATCAACATTCCGGCTGCCGCAAGTATCTTCTTGTTGTTTACTCTTTTTTTACTGTTGTTTAGTGCATTTTATTCCTGGTTTAGAGGTTGGACATTAAGTATTTTAATAGTACTCCTACTGATCATCAACTATGCCTCTAACAATTATGAAGCGTTTAGGTTTAAGAATTATGCCTATGGAATTGATTACAACGTAACAGCTTCCTACAGAATGAACGATTTGCGAAATGTATGTGGAGACAACAAAACGTATCAGGAATCCATAGAACATACCTTGGAAACATTGGAGAACTGGAAGTTGGAGAATACAGTAATTGAAGATGGAGAAGTTGGAAAACCTAAGTTGGTATTGCTAAATGTGAGTGGTGGTGGGTTGAGGTCCGCCCTGTGGACCATGCATTCTCTCTCTTATGTGGATAGCATTACTGGTGGTAAACTATTGGATCGAACACACATGATTACAGGTGCCTCAGGAGGAATAATAGGAGCATCCTACTTGAGAGAATTGTATTTACAGAAGAAGGAGAACCCTGGGTTTGATATGTACGATCAACAGTACAGAGATAATATTTGTAAAGACCTCTTAAACCCAATGGCATTCAGTATCGCCACATCCGACTTCTTTATAAGGTACCAAACTATTCATGATGGAAATTATACTTACACTAAAGATCGAGGATACTTCTTTGAGCAAAAAATGGTGGAGAATCTAAATGCTTTTCACGACAAGCGTTTGCATGATTATTATTTGCCAGAAAAAGAGGCGAAGATTCCAACCATAATTTACTCCCCAACCATTGTAAATGACGGGAGAAGATTATTGATTTCTTCTCAACCAATTTCCTATTTGGCTTATCAGGATAGTTCTTTGTACACGAGTACTTATCATTCGTTGGAAAATATAGAATTTAGACAATTGTTTTGCGATAACAATGCTGTTAACTTAAAGATCACCAGTGCTATTCGAATGAGTGCCACCTTCCCTTATGTATTACCAATGGTGTCGCTGCCTACAGACCCTCCGGTAGAAGTGATGGATGCAGGGTTAAGGGATAATTATGGAACGAAGTTGTCCGTTGATTTTTTAACCACCTTTAAAGATTGGATTGCAGAAAACACCAGTGGTGTATTAGTGGTGCAGGTAAGGGATCAGCAAAAATATTTCGAAGTCGAAAACCCCAATAGTGGTTCTATCATGCAGCGATTGTTTACCCCATTTTCTACCATTTACGGAAACATCTTAAAAACGCATGATTACAACAATGACCAAATGTTACAAATGGCTCAGGACTTAATGGGAGATCAGTTGGATGTGGTAACATTTTACCTGTATCAGGATGTAGAGGATGAGATTACCATGAGTTTTCATTTAACAGGGTTGGATAAAAAACGAATTTTGAATGCTATGAATAATTCCGATAATCAAAAGTCGCTCAACCGATTAATGGAGGTGCTTAATGAAGAGTAGTGAAGGGATATTCACAAAATGCTAGCTTCTGTTGGTGATACAGACAAAATTATTTACTTTCATTTCCGTAAGAGGAATCATCTATGAAGGACGAAAATAACGAAGAAGAAGTACCTTTAAACGAACCGGAGCCCTTAAAGAATGGGGAGAAAATTGATTATGACCCCACCAAGGTTAATTTGGATGCGGAACAATTAAAATCTCTCCCTAGAACCTTATTGGAGTTCTTTCTGAAAACCATTTCTATTAAGGATGAGGTGGATCGAAAAGGAACGGTGCAAGGCATAAAGGACGGGATTGAATTCTACGGATCAAACGTATGGATTTTAATCTGTTCCATTGTGGTGGCCTCTATTGGACTAAACAATAACGATACAGCAGTTATTGTTGGGGCCATGCTTATTTCACCTTTAATGGGGCCAATTCGTGGGTTGGGACTGTCCATAGCCACCAACGATTTTCAAACATTAATTAAGTCGTTAATCAACTTCGCCATTATGGTGGGGGCCAGTTTGGCGGCTTCTTATATCTATTTCTTTTTTACTCCGCTTAAAGCGGAAACATCGGAACTACTGGGTAGAACAAAGCCTCATGTATTAGTGGTATTAGTAGCCTTTTTTGGAGGGTTAGCTGGGGTAATTGCAGCCTCTACCAAACACAAAAGTGCAGCCGCTACTGTTGTGCCAGGTGTGGCCATTGCTACAGCATTAATGCCACCAATGTGTACAGCAGGTTATGCCCTGGCCATTCATAATTGGAACTATTTCTTTGGGGCCATTTATCTGTTCTTATTAAACTCATTTTTCATTGCTTTATCCACCATAATTGTATTGAGGTTACTCAAGTTTCCGGTGGTTAGTTTTGTAAATCCTAAAACAGAAAGAAAGGTTAAGATATACACTTTTGTAGTGGCTCTGCTAATCATAATCCCTAGTGTATTCAAATTTGTTTCTGTAATTAGAGAATCGATTTTTGAGCAAAATGCCAATGAGTATTTAACAGAACTGGAGCACATTAATCGCAACAGAAATATCAAACTTGACCCTACTTTAACGTATTACAAAGATACCTCAGAAATTAGCATTTGGGTGAGTGGTGATTATATAGACAAAGAGCAACAAGAACTTTGGAAGGAGTTAAGACATCGGTATAACCTGAATGATGTGAATATTATAATTAAGCAGAGTACTAAACAACAAAAGGTAGATACTGCCAATATTCAGTTGCAGTTGTTTGATAAATTCTACGAAAATCAATTGTCAGAAAAGGCTACCATCGCTGAAGAAAGGGATTTTTACCGAAACGAGTTAATCAAGCTTCAATCGTCGGAAGTAAATCTTTATGCTCTAGAGAAACGAATCAAAAGTAGTTTCCCTGAAATTGATCGATTTACCTATTCAAAAGCGTTTGAAAGTACTTTCTCTGATAAAATTGATACTGTTTATGTGGTTAATGTTCACTGGAAAGATCGAGTAGATTCTTTAACCATAGCTCAGAAAACACCTCGTTTTACCGAAGCAATTAGAACAGAAATTGAATTGGCTACGAAAACATCCATCAATAACCTTAAGGTACTTAATTATTAAACCAGCTGATCATGGGAAAGAACAAAAAGAAGAGAGTAGACGTGGTGTATTCCACGAACCAAAACTTTGAATACGAGTACGATGAAGAGCTGGAAGAAGAAACCCTCGATCCAGAGGATCAACTTCTCTATGTATCCATAGATCGTAAACAAAGAAAAGGTAAGGCAGTTACTCTGGTAGAAGGGTTTGTAGGAGCTGAAGAAGATCTTAAGGATTTAGCAAAAACACTTAAGTCCAAATGTGGAGTAGGAGGAGCTGTTAAAGATGGAGACATTATCATACAAGGTGAATTGAAAGATAAAGTGGCCTCTCTACTGGAAAGCATGGGCTACAAAGTGAAGAAAAAAGGAGGGTAGACATCAGTAAGGAGTTTGCTGTGTTGGATGTACAGTTATGAACGAGTCTTTGAGCGAAGTGTCCCGATAGCTATATATGTCTTTAAGCGCAGCGATCTAATATCTATTGAAACCACTCTTCAATCTCCAGTATTCAAAAATTAACTTCGTCTTAACATCCATTAACTGGTTAATAACGAGTAGAAAAGTGTGCTAAAGTACATTTGTTGGGGCTTTTGGGCTAAAATTGAACTTGTTATTGGTTGGATAGTATAATTCCTGAATTCCGTTCATCAAATTTGGTCGAATTGCCCTAAATAAGAAACTATTTTTGATCTTAAAACAACCACAAAATGAACCTAAATTCTTTAGTAGGGCTACTTTTTTCTGCATTAATTTTAATAGGTATAAATGCCTCTGCTCAACATCCTGGTGGAAACATGGGAGGAAAGCCAGGAGGTAAAATGCCCACAAACGGAACCATTACCGGTAAAATCATAGACCATGAGTCCGGTGAGCCTGTGGAGTTTGCAACAGTCTCTCTTTTTAAGATTAAAGATTCTACTTTGGTAACAGGAGCAATTAGCAACAACCAGGGAATATTTTTAATGGAAAAGGTACCCTATGGAATGTTTTACCTAAAGTCCACTTTTATTGGTTATGATGCTCAGTTAGTATCGGATATTAAGGTAACTCCTAAAGCACCTAACGTAAATGCAGGTGAGATTAAAATTAAAGTGGCGGATGGAGCTTTAGATGCTGTAGAAATTTCGACAGAAGCTAGTCTGATGGAAACCCGTATTGACAAGAAGGTATTTAATGCCGAAAAAGATATGGATTCTAAAGGAGGTTCTGGATTGGATGTACTAAGAAATGTTCCTTCCGTAGATGTGGACGAAGAGGATAACATAACGCTAAGGGGAGATAAGAATGTAAATATTCTGATTGATGGTAGACCATCTTCCATTTCCGTATCTCAGTTAATGAAACAACTTCCTGCAAGTGATATTTCTAAGGTGGAAATTGTAACCAATCCTTCTGCTAAATACGATCCGGAAGGAATGTCAGGGATCATAAACATCATTCTTAAAAAGAACAAAAACAAAGGGTTTAATGGCAATTCAAATCTGGGATTTAGCTATGGTAAAACACCGAAGTACAATGCTTCTTTGATGCTTAATTACAAAACAGATAAGTTGAACCTATATACCAATTTAAGTTATTATAACGGGCCACATTGGTACTCCGGTAACACGGACAGAACTTATGAGTTAAATGATACCTTGTACAGAATGTATTCTGAAAATGAGGGAATTTGGGCTGGTGTTAATTATAATGCCAAGGTAGGAGCAGATTTCTTTGTAAACGATAAGAATACCCTGTACATCTCTGGTAATTACAACCTAAAGGAGGGAGTTTCGAACGGAGATTTATGGAACGTAAACAGAACATTGGAAGGTGTGATGCTGGATTCTTCGTTGAGGGTTTCTACTACGGATAGCCCTGGCGATCGTGTAAACATTAACGGAGGTTGGCAAACTCAATTCAAAAAGCCGGGAAGTACATTTGATTTAGACATTAATTACGATTTGAATAATTCGCTGTCGCTGGGAGAGTACGACGAACATTTTTACGATTTAACAGGGGTAGATTTGGGAAGTCCGTTTGTGCAAAATGTTAATTCCACTTCTAATTCGGAAGTATTGTACATCAGAGGGGATTACGTATTGCCGATTAACGATAGTTTAATGTTAGAGGCCGGGATACACAGTACCACCAGAAACAAGATGGAGGGAATTGATAGTGAAACCTGGAGTTATTCGTCCGAAATATTTGAACCTGATACTTCCATCAATAATGAGTTCGAATACGGACAACAGGTATATGCAGGATATTTTACCCTGGCAAAAGAATTCAATCAGTTTGGAATTAAAGTAGGGGCAAGGTTAGAGCAAACTGACCTAAAGTCAAAGCTCATTAATACAGGAGAACAATTTGATACTTCTTATATAAGCCTGTTCCCATCTGCTCATTTATCTTATAAAATGAACGAAGGAAATGAGTTTCAGTTGAGCTATAGTCGTAGAATTAACCGACCAAAGATGCATCAGTTAAACCCATTTGCCAGCTATTCAAATCCTTATTCTTTCCACATTGGTAATCCGTTCCTACAACCGGAGTTTATCAATGTTTACGAAGCTGGATATATTAAAATGGCTCAAAAGTTCACTTTGAACTCAACTATTTATTATCGCCAGATTAACGATATGATTCGTCGCTTCCTAACTCAGGAAGGACAAGTCTCGGTAGTTTCTTTTCAAAATTTCAGCACAGCCAATGTAGGAGGAGCTGAGTTTATTTTGTCTTACCGACCGATGAAGAAAATGAGAGTAACTGGTTCGTTTAATTATTGGGCATCCAGAATTACAGACAGCGAACAAGTTGGGGAGAACGTACCTTCTAATGGATGGAACTCTAAAGCGGCAGTGTCTTACGGATTTAAAAATGGAATCCAGTCGCAAGTTTCTTTAAGATATAATGGTGGTATGTTGGTAACACAGGGGTATATTTTACCTCGTTACGGACTAAACCTTTCCCTTCAAAAATCAATACTGGATAAACGAGGAACCATTAGTGTAAGGGTAAGAGACATCTTCAACACCATGAATTTTACTTTCGAAAGTGATGAGACTTATGATCTGGATTTCCAGACTTATCACAAATGGGAGTCTCGACAGTTCTCTATCAACTTTAACTACTTCTTTGGGAAACAGGTGCAGGGGAAACAAAAGAGAAGAACCAAAAGCAATAATAGTGGAGATAATAACTCCATAGGTGACATGCAATAAACCACCACTTGTTACATGTCGGAATCATGCGGGCTATGCTCGCATGATTTTTTTGTGTAAATACTTAACTTTAGCTATTTACAATTCTAATTTAATTAGGCATCAGCAATAATTTAAATATAGACCAATGCAAGATGTGTCAGTTAATGGAACGTGATTTTCAGAAAGGGATCATTTGTTCTTTAACTGGAGCGAAGCGACTCGTCGAAAACTGCTCTGATTATACTGAAGATGCTGATAGAAAAGAGAAAGAAGAGTTAATTCAACGTAAGCAAAGACAAGCGAAATCCGATAGAAGAAGGAATGGGCTAGTTGTAGCTGCTTTAGTACCATTAACTATAATATTAGTAGTTGTCACTCTTTTTGTGGTGGATGGAGAGTTTTTTATTGGAAGTATTTTAGGGTATTTAGGATATATAGGGCTTTTCTTAATGCTAAGTGATAGGTACTCGAATAGTAGACTAATTATACCTCTGTTAATATGTGTTCAGGTATTTTTCTATTTCTTCCTAATTCCTTTCGAAAATTGGGCAAGGTTTGAGTTCTATGTTTTGATTATTATTCTTTGGCCATTTCTGATTACTAAATACCTTCTCATGAGAGAAATAGTTAGCCTGGTAACTAAGTAGTCAAGGAAAGAAAGAATAAGGATAGGAACTAATGGGTAGTCCATCAAAATTGTTGTTATTTCAACTAAATAAAACTAAAGCCCGTTCTTAGAGCGGGTTTTTTTATGCTCCTAATTCGGTAACGTATCAAAAGTGTTGGTGAAATTGATAAGTGAGCTCTGCAACGTAATACAAGCTCCCGATAGCTATCGGAGTATAATGTGTTTTCACACCAAATATTTACTTCAAAAGACAATAAAAAAGTATTTATCCCATAGTCTGAATTTCGTGGTTCGAGCTTAGTTAAATTTGCTTCATAATCGTTCAGAATAGCACGATTGTGCTAGAAAAAGAACAAGAGTAAATTAACTGCAGCTAAAACTATGAAAAGAATATTGTCAATATTGACAGCTTTATTGACCGCTATCTTTATTAATGCACAAGAATACCACCACGGTATTGGAGTAGGAGCGAATCGCGCCTCTTATACTTTCGAATACAGTTCTTCGGATCATGACTATAGTGGGATGCTATCTTCCTCGTTTGCCATGATTTTTTATAAATCAACCTTTAAATTGGAGGATAACCTTGCTATTTCCGCCTATCCTGCAGTTTCTTTAGGCATTATGTCAACCAATAGTCCTTCTGTAGATTTTGGTTTTCATGTTCCAATAAACATGGAATATTATTTCGGTCGTGTAAAGGAAGGTGCCTTTTTTATTGGGGGAGGGTTGAATTATGGTTATCAGACAACACCAGGTTCTGAGCAGAATACAGTAATTGGTCCACAGATCACAATTGGGTATCAAAAGACTTTTTCAAGTGGCTTATATGGAATTAGAGGAGCCTATACACAAGGACTAAATAAAACAAAACTGGAAGATGAATCCATAGTGGCATCAAAAGATTCTAAGTACATAATAAGCTGTGGAATTTATTATGTTTTTGGCTCAAAGAACTTTAAAGATCCAAGTGTCCCTACATGGACCTATAAGTAGATTTGAAAAAGTTGAAAGTTAAATATACTTAATACCTAGTACCTGATATGTGATTCATTCTAATCTCTGTAACCAATAGTCTAAGTCAGGTTATACTTAAAACACCTGATGAAATCCTTACTTCTCACCTTAATCTTTCTATTAATTCTTGCTATTGTACCTGGGCAAAACAAGGTGGTACTCAAGAATGGAATACGGTCCGTAAAACTTAAATCAAATGATCGCATTAATGTAATAGATCAATGGGAAAATGAATACAGTTTTAGGGTTTATGATATCACTAGTGAGGGCTTCTTGGATGCCGGAGCTGTAAAAACATGGATTTACGATAGCATATACCTTTCAAAAGTAAATACCAGAATCATCAATTCGAAAAAAGTTAATGGCAAAGGCTGGAATTTAGATGGATGTTTGGAAAAAGCTGTTACTTCTGATGAAAAAGGAGGATATTGGGTAAAACGCAAGAAGGCGGTGGAGTTAAACTGCGATACCATTAAATACGAATACCTTATTTCCATAGGGCGGTATCGGGGAAATTGTAAAAGGGATGGCCTTAAGACCTTCTTTATTGGAGTACTTACGGTAATTGCAAGTCCATTTACCGGAATCTCGAAAGAGAAGTATAATTTTCCAACCTTCTTGAAAGTAGCAGGTGCTGGCGGTACTATGATTTCTTTTGCTATAGTAAAAGGTTTAATCGTTGGTCCTGTAACTTATGATCTTTCTGAGTGGAAGTTAGAGGTGAAATAACGATAAGATGAAAGTCTGAAATGCCTATTTCACATTAGACATTAGACATTAGACATTAGACATTAGGCATTAGACATTCTATCATCCTACTGTCAACAATCAAAAATCGTAAGAAATAAAAGGGATACCCGATCTTAGGTTATCATTAATAACCCTTGAGTTGTATCCCATCGGAATGGTGTTGGCACCTGCTCCTCCCGCATACTGGAAACCAAATGTAGAAGACCCACCGGCAGATTCGTTATTAGTACCCCATTGATAAGTGGGATCAGACCAACCATTATTTCCGATATACGATACTGAAATTACATTTGAAGACTCGTATAAGCTAATGGCAACATACATGTCAGTACCACCACCTCCGGCAGATGTATTTCCTTTCCAGTAGATCGTACAGACTCTTCCAGGTGTGGTTCCGGAAACCACATAGTCAATGTTTTGAGCACTATGATCATCCCAATGGAAAAACAGCATTGGATCAGTAGAAATCGAAGCTGGTAGAGTAGTGTTGGTGTAAGTGGTACTGGTGTTGCTTCCAAAACCTAAAACTCCATTGGAGTTTACCCAACCACTACTGTAATTGGTTCCATCTATCTCAAAATTGAACCCCCACGAAAAAGTATGAACCACATCATCACCGTGCGTATTTCGTAAGTTGGTTTTGGTCATATCGTCGTTACTTGGGTGTAAATTGGTAGATACCGTTGCAGTAGAGCTACTGCTTCCACCTGTAGAACGTTGTAACTTACCATTTGCATCTACTTCAACAGTGGCAGTCCCTGTTCCAGCTAAATCAGGAACGGTTACCTCACCATCATAAAGTTTTAATGTTTCAGTTAATGCTCCGCCCGATCTTACAGCGAATGTCATGTCCGAAGCAGTTCCTCCGGTATACAGTTTGGATCTAATCCTTCCTTCTTGATTCAACGAGCTATAAAAGCTAATGTCGAGTGTTTGATTGGCCCACCATTTATCATGTACCAGTCTAATGGCTTCCAGTCCCATGTTTCCTCCGTTGGCACTTTCAATGTGCAGTAAAGTGGAAGGAGCATCGGTACCAATACCAACTCTTCCATCACTTTGTAGTGTAAATTTCGTAGCAGAGCTTACATCACCCCCGGTTCCAATTTTAAACTTGTCTCCGTCGCTGTCGTCTATTCCCAAAGTGAAAGCACTGCTTCCTTCCAGTTGAAAATTTAAGATAGCATCTCCATTACCTGTGTTAGGATTGTTAATTCGAATTCCGTCTGATGCAGTGGCGTTAGAAGTTTTTACATCTAGCATCATTCCTGGGGCCGATCCGTCTGTGTTTATTCCAACATTTTGCGCGAATAGGCCATTTCCTGCCAGTATTCCAAATACCAGCAAGACTCTTGATTTAGTGGTGTTCATAAGTAGTTAGTAGCGTCTTACGATGCAAATCTATTAAAGTCCGATTTTAAAATTGTAAATCGATTTAATTGATTATTGAATTCCTACTTGTGAGGTGATGTCCCTGTTTTTGTAATGCTCTCTAAATCAGAGAGGTTGTGGATATAAAGATGTTTTTCTCTGTGAATATGGAGTAGTTCAAGTTTTCTTATAGCATGGTGTTTTAATTAAGTTGTAAACAAACATGGTAGAATAGTAAAATTTTAAGAAGCATTGTTGGGATTCTAAGGTAGAAATGACCTTAAAAAATAGTAGAGTTTATAAGAATGTAGTTGTAAGAGCTTAAATTGACATTAGACATTAGACATTAGACAGTCTGTTATCTTTCATCTTAAAATCTTCCGTCTAGCCAACAAAAAAAGCCATCCACTTTTCAGCGAATGGCTCCATAACTTATTAACCAACTTACCTTTTAATTCGGACAGTTATTGTCGATCCAGGTAGAAAGTTCAGAAATAATATCCGTTTTTTCATCTTGAGGAACACCAGGAGGCATAGGTCCGTAGATTCCCGCCATCTGACCAACACCTTCCAAAATTTGGATGATGTTAGAACTCTTAGCATCACCTACCACCAATATCTTAACGTTATTAAAATTTGGGACATCTCCAGTGGTAAACTCTTCGTAAGAAAGGGTGTTCCAAAAATCTCCGTGGGGAGCACTTTTCGGATTTACATTTACGCTTTTACAAAACTCGTTCAATGCATTTTGCACATCTGCGTAGTTGTTTAATGTAGAGGTACTCATAATATTTTGTTTTAGTTGTTATCGAATGATTTTGTGTTGTCTTTCATTTTAGCCAGGGCATTGGTAAACAAGTGACTAAATGCCATGTTGTATCCGTAGTTTCCTGGGGCATCATCATCATGTGTTGTATGACAAGTAAAGCAGTTTTGTACTCCGGAAATTTTACTGGTGCTTACATCAGGTTGCTCGTAAGTTTCCATGGTAATGTTAGCATTTGCTCTCGATCCTTTTAAGTTCGCATTAGACAATTGTCCCATTTGTTTGTTGTTAGGAGTAATAGTAGCCACTGTTGGGTCGATCCAAATAGAACCTGCATAGAAATAGTTATCCCATGGCCCGTAAGCAACCTCTTCTGGTGTAGATAACGCTGCATGCACACTAGCATTTAAAGCTTCAATGTGCTCGTTATTACTAATATCAGCAGCAGAAGGTAACGTATCATAGCTTTGAGCCATTCCTAAAGCATAAACCTTATAAATGCTCTTAAACTCAGTAAGCTTGGCTGTAGAGTAGTTCATAGGGCATTCCGCAGCTGTTTGTCCAGCATCGTAGAATAAGCTATTGTCGTTGCTCAATACTTGATTCAATGAGTCGGTAGATGTCCAGTCGTAATCTGGAGCCAGGTCGCTGTGCTCAAAAGTAGCCCAGATAAACTCAGGGTGATTGTCAACCACACCTACCACGTGCATTCCCAATAAAGCAACACTTACCGTATCTCCAGTACTGGACCCCATGTGGGCAGAAGTAATGTAATAGTTTTCTCTTTCTGCAGCGGTTAAATTAGAAGCAAGAATCCATGAAGCTTTAACTTCTAACGCACCTATAGGAAAGGTTAATGTATCATAGCCTGCAGCAGCTAATCCATCGTATCCAACGCTATCAAATTTTGGTAAATACTCCATCGAAAAATCATACAAAGTAGAATCTACATAGATGGAATAGTAGATAGGGTTATTGTTCTTATCGTATAGTGTACCAGCTGTAAATCCAGCTTGAGTAGTATCATTTAAAATCAGGTTGGTACCATCAACATTATCCATTAGCGGAGTTAAATGGTTGTCAACATGAATTAACTTTTCGAAGTTGGCTTTACCATTAGCATCCGTTCTGGTAAGGTACAGGAACTTCTGCCACGACCACATGTGAAAATCACAGTTGGTGGTAGAATCCGGATTTCCAAAAGGGCTATCTGCTCCTTCGGCCGGTTGAGGTGTTTGAGAATGTGGGAACCAATAAGCTGGTGCAGTTGTACAGTCTTCGTTGTTGGCGCCTACTACATAGTCTTCTGTAATTGGAGTTTCTTCTCCTGTAGCGTCTTCTAATTCTCCTTTGGAACTATCTTCTGAGCAGGAGTAAACTAGAGCCCCGGTAGCCATTACAGCCAGGGTAATCATCTTTTTGTTCATTTCAATTTTTAATTGGTGAGTGCTCAAATGTATTTGTTACCAATTGAAAATGAAAGGGTTCAGAATGCACAATTCGTGGACAAGGAATTCTCAGTACAAAGTATTGAGTGAAGAGTTGGTGTAATTGAAAATGATGAGTTTTAAGTGCCTCCCTAATAAATACCAATTTATGGAAGATGCGTAGCGTCCCGGAACTATCAGAAATCCTGAAACTCAAACTTTGGAGTAATTACTTGTTATAAGTATGAGAGTTGAATATCGATAATCGATTAATCGAACATCAAAAAATGTTTGGAGCATAAGTGCAGATAAAATAATTTTCATTACTCATTACTCATTACTCATTACTCATTACTCATTACTCATTACTCATTACTCATTACTCATTACTCATTACTCCTTTTACAAATTCGGATAAAACTCTACCAATTGCTTAGCAACATTTTTAGTAGCGTTGAACGAGATATAGCTCAAAGAACTGTTTTTAGCTTTAAGAGTTTTAGTACCAAGGAATCCACTTATTTTTACTTTTTTCCAGTCAGAAAAATTCACCATAAGTGTATTATTTCCCTTTACATGTTCCAGCAATTTTGCTTTTAGTTCTTCTTCTGAGTTGCTATTGTCAATTAAGTATTGGACTCCCTCATCGATACTCATGTCGCCAAAACCATAAATAGCTTCAGGGTTTTGATTTACGTGGAAAGTAGTAGCAGGAACTTTGAGTACAATAAAAAAGGCATCTTGAAAACAAACGACTCCACTTCTGAACATTTTTCCCGGAGCACTGGAAGTAATTACAAGGGTTTCTTCTATATATAATACGTTCATGATGATTAAAGTTAAAGGGTTAATAGTTTACTCATTATCTCTCAATGAGTTTTGATAAAAATATTAAATAGAATAGATAATTGAAACAACTCATTGATATCAATTCTGTTTGAAATGATACCTAATTAGTATTTGGTCGTTTTTTTGATTATTTGGCAAAAGTTCTTACTACTCCGAAAGAAATACCGGTTTCTTTTTCAAAACTCACATATTTCCCTTCCACTTTATTTCCTGGGAATTGCCACTTAATTTGCGTATTAAACCTCCATTTTTCAAGTTGTAGCCACCTAATGTCTATTCCCATAATCCAGAATGTTTGATTATTGGCCACATCATTGTTTAGATCGTCAGCAAAATAGAAAGGTTCATAACTGGGAGGAATTACAGGTCCATTTGGATTCATTGATGGGTCCGTAGTAATGATAGTGGTACCTTCATCGAGAATAACTTTTTCTGCTAGTTCAAGTCTATATCCTAAACCAGCTATTAAAAACAATGGAAATTGCTTTTCTGCTTTAAAAGGAGAGGTGGACAGAAGAAATTGCCCATTAAAATAAGCCCATTTCATTCTGGTTTTAAAGCTTGTATTTACACTAACATGCGAGTGCTCGGCAAATTCTCCTGATACTTCATGATTGATGAATTGAAATCCTGGTTCGACGATTAAGTTGGTTCCATATTTACTTCCGATTCTAGTGGAAACGCCTGCAGAAAAATTATAGGATCCATCGAGGTTTATTTCTTTGTTATGATGCAAGTCTCCTATAAAATCTGAACGGAAATTTCCAGCCTGAACACCCCAATAGATATCCTGACCAAGGAAACAGTTAGTAACGAATGAAAAGAATATGATTAAAACAGGCCTCATGCATGGGGAATTAGGTCTATCAAAGTAACTCAAAAGAACCAATACTTGTTGCTTGATCATGTAAATTCTTTTTCATGACAGTAGGAGGTTATGAAATCATCAAGGTTAAGTTAAATACTAGTTATAACGTAGTTCACCTACTAAATTTGAGTAAAAAATTGAACTCAATGAAAAACTACTATCTCTTAGGATTAGTCATTGTGCTATTTGCCACCAGCTGTAAAAAGGAAGAAGAACCCGAAATAATTATTTGCGACATTCAAGAGTCTGATGCATTGGTGGGAACCGGTTTAATAGGTTCCTGGGAGATACAATCCAGAAGTATCGATAATCTATCCGATGCCTCTGTTCATTGTTGCGAATTTTATGAATTCAATTTCGATCAGAATACCGCAGATTTTGAAGGGTTATTTAAGAAGACTTCTTCCGGTGTTGACTTGGTAGGGATTTATGTGGTGGATCAAAGTAATGGAACCATCGATTTAAGTTTTATGGGAAACACTCAGCTCATTCAATACTCCATTTCTTCCGGATCGCTAATTATGGAGTACACCTATAACGGTCAGGATTATTACGAAATCTGGAAACAGCTATAGTATTGGTGGATATTGGCTATCTTCGTGATAGCTGTGATCAAAAGCTGCCTGACCATATTATTTCTATTTGCAGTATTGCTATCCAATGCACAGAAACTCCCTTCTGACTGGAATAATTTGGATGTTGAGTTACTCAATCAATTCATTATCAAAGAGGTGAATTATTACCGAAAAAAAGCAAAGAAAGAACCGCTTAGAAACGATAATGCACTAAAACAAGCAGCAGATGATCATTCTCGCTATTTGGTAGATAAAGGAGAGTTAACCCACGTACAAAAGCGGAACAAGGAGAAGAAAAGTCCAAAGGACAGAACCATGTATTATGGAGGTAGTTATGGGGCAGTAGGAGAGAACATTCAGTTTATTTACCCAGGGCAGTCTAAAAAGATGAAGGGAGAAAGAAAAGCTGCGCCTATTGACGATTATGAACGATTAGCAAAGTATCTGGTACTCAATTGGCGAAATTCACCACCTCATTATGCCAACATGATTAATGAGAATTTTGATGTATCTTATACTACCGTAGCTTATGATCCTGAAACCAAGCGGTTATATGCTACTCAATTATTCGGTTCCGAACCTTATTTGTATCCCAAAGAGGTTGAGACCATCCCCAAATTTAAACCGGTAAAAGATCGATTTTGTAAGAAATGTTTAAAAGCAGATGATCTGGGGAAAACTGCTGCAACAGGAGTTCATGTGAGTAACGATAGTATTTTCTTCTATTCGGACCACAAGCGAACCTTTAAAAAGAGTTTTGGATGGTGGGGTGCCGGATTAGCGGCTGACATAATATTGAAAGACCAGTTCCCCTGCGATGGTAAGAACAAAATTAACGGGGCAAGAGGATATCAGGGTTTCTTATTAGAACCTGTTTACCAACCCCATAAAAAACCTCAAAACTTATTGGGGTGGAGAAGGGTATTGGTGTACCTGGGAAGCGTACCGGAATTTGTAGATCAGGACTATGAGGTAAATCTATCCATTATCAATAGAAAGAGAGATTGTGTTCCCTATATTTATCATAACCTGCCTTCTTCGCCTTATGCTCAATTGAACATTCATCCAAAAATTGATACCCTCTCCAGAATAACACACTTTATTGTTAAAGATTCTAGTGAGTACACCATACGGTTTGGTAAGAGTGAGTCGCTGGCGAATTCGGATGAAATGGCTAAGATTAACAGTGCTTTAAAGAAGAAAAAAGCAGCCATTACCAAAGCCAAAATAAAGGCTTTTGCCAGCGTTGAAGGAAGTACAGAGAACAACCTCCGACTTCAGGAAGAAAGAGCTAATCAGTTGATCAATTTGATGAAGGAGCATCATGCCGATTCTATGTTGACAGAGATCAACACCTACGAAAACTTTGAGGCTTTTTATAAGGATATAAATGGAACTTCATTTGAATGGATGGCTCAATTGGATACCACAAGCCTAAAAGATACCATTAGAAATAATCCGAACTTGAGTCAGGAACTGGAAACAGTTTTGGAAAATCATAGATATGCCTGGATGAAGATATACACTACTCACCACGATCCTGTGGTGTATACGAAGGAAAAAGCCATAGCCTATTTTAATAGTAGTATATATGATAAAAAGATTGCTGATGCTAAACGATATCAGGCGGTACTGATTAAATACCTTGTTGAGGGGGAAATGAGTTTACAGGAGTTCGAGCAAGTTAAAGTTCCAAGAAGAGAAGAGTTTTTTTCTCTGCTCAATAACTACTACCAGGCATTAATGATGGTGGATACGGTAGAGAACAGGCTCAAAGAAACCATGATGGAGTATGATACGCTTTATGCTATTTCTTCTAAGAATAGTGCTGTTAATACCAATTATGCCATTATGTATTACAACTATCATTCTCAATACATTTATCAGAAGAGCAGAAAGGAGATCGAAGACCCTATGAAAAACATTGAGAAAATTAAGAAAGTAGATAAGCAGGTGATGAAACAGCTTAAGTTGAATAGTATTCTTTATGCTTCTTACTGTAACGAGTTGATTGAAAATTATGGGGCTGCGGAAAGAAAGATTCTGGAACTTAAAAAGTTTGTAGGTAAAGCAAAGTTGAGCAATGAAGATAAATTCTCTGTAGCCAAAGTATTTAGTTATTACCACATGCATGAGGATGCGTATAAACTGATGCAGGGAGTGGTGAAGTCGGATTCTCCAACTATTAAGCAATTGATGTTTGTATCCAAATTATTATTCACTCAAAAAGACGAGCTAAAGGAGCGAGAGCAAATTCAGGTATTAAAACGAATTGCCGATAAAGCAGGAGAGGAGTTTTGCGATTTCTTTAATTCTCCTGATTTGAATTTTCAGGTATTGGACGAAGAAGTATACAAATCAATCTATTGTGAAAGGTGCGGAGATGAGTAGTGAGTTTTGAGGAAATAAGTTGAAAGTTATAAATGCCTAAAGTGCCTAAATTTTACTAATACTGATATCTGATTGAGGTACTTATTTCCCGACATAGATCGGGAAACTCATCTAGTACCACGAAAACTTATTTTGGAAATGAATCTTTGCATAGTTTAAGTTTATACATCATCACTTTGTTGCTTCCTGAGTTTCATTTTTAATTTTGCATTCTAGGCATTCTAGGCATTCTAGGCATTCTAGGCATTCTAGGCATTCTAGGCATTCTAGGCATTCTAGGCATTCTAGGCATTTCCCATTGATCGTAATCTAAATCTTGTCACATAAAGTAAATTTTAGGATTCAAATTATTATTTAGGATTCATTTAGGATTGAAGAAGTAATTCAATAAATTGTGCACATGAAAACACTACTAACCACTTTATTATTACTGCCAATTCTAGCTTTTGGCCAAACAACTGTTTGTGATTCATTAACCATCGACAACATTTTTGTAAACGATTCAACTGGTTTTGTTGAGGTAACTGTAACCAATAATTCTTCAGAGATTTTTTCTTATCCCGGATGGATTCTTTTTGATGGAAACATGGATACCATTGCAGTTGAAACCGTAAACCTATTTGGATTTTTAGGACAAAATACCTTTTACCTGGAAATTCAAAATGGCATGACCTACCCATTTACAGGAGAGTTGGGATTGTACACTGGTTTTTATGATTCTTTGTGGTGTACTTTTCCGGTAACAATCGATTCCACCATGGTTGGTGTTGATTTACCTTTGGAAGAGTCTGTAGAAGTATTTCCTAATCCTGTTAAAGATCAGCTATCTATTCAGTTTGGAGAGATAGAGGTATCAGAACTTAAATTGTACAATAACTCTGGGCAGTTGATCTATTCGGATCGATTAAAACAACAAAGAGGAACTGCGATTGACTTTAGCAATTGGCCTGTTGGATTATATCATCTAGTATTAATGGATAACCAGGGAAGATTGATAAATCGAAAGGTGTCTATTGAATAGCCTTTTATTTACCATGATAACGATATTTAAGGATGATCCACAGGTCATCCTTTTTTTGTACAGAAACACCACCTCCTCTGTACCCGGTAATTTCTGAATATATACCCAAACCAATGGAATACTTTTGATTGGAGGAACTTTGAAAATCTGGTTTTTGACTAAATCGAACTTTCATTTCTTGTAATAGGGTAGTGTCGGAAAAATTGTTGCTTGCTGTTTTAAACTGATCAAAAACCTCCTGGGAACAATGTTCTTTTAACCAGTTTTGGTTATGCTTTTCGAATGCGGTAGAGCATTCCTGAAGAAACCCTTTGATTTCTTTTTTACTGCTATGGCTAATTTTAGCAGTGTTACAGGCAGTTAGAAATACTAATGCTATCAATATAGCTCTAATCATGATTGGGTGTTTCCTAATAGGTTCAGACTATATAAAAATTCCATAGTAATATAGCTTTTCCAAATTAAAATCGTTGATCGAATAATCGATATTCATGACATAATTCAATCGTAACTACCGGGAGCAAGAACCCTAATGGAACTCACTTTGTCGTTCCAGAAAGAACCTACATCACCACTTTTATTTACTACAATTCGATTTCCTTTATAGTTAGAATGTTCATATAATATAACAACCCAACCATTGGGTACTACAATAGAGCTGATGCGATCGTTCCAGAAATCACCTACGTCAGAAACACTCCAATTTCCGGTGAGGTTTAAGTGCTGACCTTCGTACCTGCAGTGCTCAAAAAACTGAACTGAGGTTTCCTCTGTATGCAATTCGGGTATGATTTCGATAGAACTAATTCTATCGTTCCAAAATTCTTTAGCAATAGTTGCGGTCCAGTTACCCTTTAGTACTTTAACCTTTCCACCATAGTTGCTGTGTTCGTATACCAGTACCTGATATCCTGCCGGTACACTAATGGAGCTGATTTTATCGTTCCAGGTACTGTTCCAGGATTCTGCATTCCATGATCCAACAATGTTTTTACTTGCTCCACTAAAATTGGAGTGCTCGTAAATGGTTATTTGACTAACCCCTAAAAAGGGAATAAGTAAAAGTGTAATAATAATGAGTCTCATAGCCTGTTTTTACTGTTGTACTTCAAATTAAATGCCAGAGTTGGAATTGATTTAACACAAAAAAGGTCAACAATAATGCTGACCTTTTCAATATACGAAGTTTATATAATTCTATTATTGAGCCACTTCTGAACCGATAATTCCGGCAATTCCAGGAAGTGTTTTACCTTCCAGGTACTCTAGCATAGCACCACCACCTGTACTTACATGACTTACTTTATCTGCAAGGTTGAATAGGTTAACGGCTGCCACACTATCTCCACCTCCAACAAGAGTAAAGGCTCCATTTCCGGTAGCTTCTGCCACAGCTAAAGCAATTTCTTTAGTTCCGTTCTGGAAGCTTTCCATTTCAAATACTCCCATTGGTCCGTTCCAAAGAATCAGCTTAGAATCAAGGATTACTTTCTTGAACTCTTCTACAGATTGATCAGCAATGTCTAATCCCATCCAACCATCAGGAATTTCATTAGTAGAGCATTTTTGAGTATTTGCATCAGCGGCAAATTTATCGGCAGCGATGGTATCCGAAGGAATTAACAATTTAACTCCTTTAGCAGCAGCTTTTTCTATAATTTCAGTAGCTGTATCAATGAAATCATCTTCCACCAAAGAGCTACCCACTTTACCTCCTTGAGCTTTTGCAAAGGTATAAGCCATTCCTCCTCCAATAATCAAGTTGTCTACCTTATCTAGTAAACGAGTAATGATGGTAATTTTAGAAGATACTTTAGCGCCTCCAACAATGGCAGTTAATGGCTTTTCTGAACTGTTTAATACTTTGTCTACGCTTACAATTTCTTTCTCCAATAGGTATCCAAACATTTTGTCTTCCGGGAAGAAATCAGCAACAATTGCGGTAGATGCATGTGCCCTGTGAGCAGTTCCGAATGCATCGTTGACATATACATCACCGTGCTTGGCCAATTTCTCAGCAAATTGCTTATCTCCAGCCTTTTCATGAGGATAGAATCGTAAGTTCTCCAACAATACAATTTTACCAATTTCGAATTGAGCTGTTGTATTGAACGCTTCTTCACTAAAGCAATCATCAATAAATGTAACAGAGTGTCCTAAGTTTTCTTCTACTTTGCTTACGATGTGACGTAGAGAAAACTTGTTTTCAGGTCCATTTTTGGGTCTTCCAAGATGAGACATTAAAACAACGCTTCCCCCTCCATTAATGATCTTTAGAATGGTAGGTACAGCCGCTCTAATTCTAGTGTCGTCTGTAACTTCCAGCGTTTCTTTGTTTAAAGGAACATTAAAGTCAACTCTGATAAGTGCTCGTTTTCCTGAAAAATTGTAATCTTCTATTGATGCCATTTTATACTATTTTCTGATTTATCCCGCCATCATAACGGAAATTAATTTGAATTGCCCTTCCACCATAGCGAAGTAAAAAATCGTTGCAGATTCCATTTCTTCGCCATCCATATCATATACATAATGTACTGTAAAGCTGTAAGCTCTACTTCCTTCCGGGGTGTCTTGATCGATAAAGTCGTCTACAGTTGCCGCAGCAATTTGTTTACGAGCTTCTTCATCGAAGTACATGTCAAAATTGTTTCTAATGTGCTCTTCGGTGGTTTCTTCAATGCCTTCTATCTCCGACATGGAGATGATAACATCTAAATTGTTCACCTCTAAAGCCCCCTGAAAAGCGGTCCAGTATTCTTCTAGTGGATCCACGATTGGTTCGTTTACAATTACCTGATCTTGCTGTTCTGTTTCAGGAGTCATTTTGGGTTCTTCAATAGCCTCAGTTTCTCCTTTCTTAGAATCTCCACAACTA
Source organism: Parvicellaceae bacterium (assembly GCA_965230225.1). Taxonomy (GTDB): domain Bacteria; phylum Bacteroidota; class Bacteroidia; order Flavobacteriales_D; family Parvicellaceae; genus CALSMU01. The sequence goes on along the minus strand of CBDDKM010000010.1, from coordinate 117,366 downwards.
ACTGTAATTAAAGCTGTTGATAAGAATATAAATGCCAATTTTCTCATAGCTCTGATTTAGCAACGCGAAAATAGTAAATCCGCACTATTTTTCTTTTTATTTTTGGCAAAATCTTAATGGTATAAGCTATGGCAAATAAATTGATTTCGTGGAACCTTAATGGCGTTAGAGCAGTTGCTAAGAAAGGATTAGTAGACATAATTCATGATTTAGACCCTGAAGTAATTTGTTTTCAGGAAACCAAAGCACAGGACGATCAGGTACTGGAAGCATTAGATGGACTGAAAGGATATCATATTTATTCGAATAGTGCTGAGAAGAAAGGGTATAGTGGTACAGCTATCTTAACCAAAGAAGAGCCCCTGAGTGTTTCTAAGGGAATTGGAATTGAGGAGTTCGACAATGAGGGGAGAGTACTTACCGCAGAGTATAAAGATTACTATTTGGTAACTGCTTACGTGCCCAATAGCCAGAGTGAACTGAAAAGATTACCTTATCGTAAGCAATGGGATGTGGAGTTACTAAAATTCTTAAAAGGACTGGAAAAGAATAAACCGGTATTGTATTGCGGTGATTTAAATGTTGCTCATCAGCCGATCGATTTGAAAAACCCAAAGAGCAATTTCAACAAAACAGCGGGTTATACCGAAACGGAAATAGAGGGAATGGATAACTACATTAAAGGTGGTTTTACCGATTCTTTCCGCCATTTTTACCCGGACGAAATTAAATATTCCTGGTGGAGCTACCGATTTAGTGCTCGTACCAAGAACATTGGCTGGAGGATTGATTATTTCCTTATCTCAGATAGCTTTATGGATAGGGTAGAAGATGCCTTTATCTTAAACGAGGTAATGGGAAGTGACCACTGCCCTGTAGGCGTTTTGGTGAAGTAGGTTTTATTTAGACACTAGATATTAGACGTTAGACAAAAGGTTTGTTCCCCTTCGCGTAGTTTTAAACTACGCCTAAGGTATTTCAAGCATTTTGAATGTGGTAATTAATAGATATTTGATCGTAGTTTTAAAACTACGATCAGTGTTCTACTTTGACGTAAGACAGCATTTATAATGCTGTGGCTTTTACATCAGTCGTAAGACTTAATACATAATACAAAAAAGCTCCATGTTATAACATGGAGCTTTTTTCATATCGTTTGAGAAAGTACTATTTACTTTTCTTGTACTTCTTCTCAGCTTTCTTTCTTTTCTCGTCAAGCTTCTTCTGATCCTCATCTAAACTAGCATGTTTCTCATCTAGTTTACTTTGAGCTTCCTGAGCTTTTGTTGCATCGATCTTTCCTTTAGAAACTTTCTTGTCTAATTTTTTCTGATCAGAATCGATTTTTGCTCTTTTGCTATCAATTTTAGCCTGGTCCTCTTTGAATTTTGCAAGTTTTGCTTGATAGGAAGCTTCTGCTTCTTTGATTTTCTGAGCTTCTTTAGCTTCTTTTTCAGCCTCTTTGGCTTCTTTTTCAGCTTCTTTTTTAGCCTCTTCTGCTTCCTTTTTAGCTTTCTCTTCCTCTTTGGCTTTTTCCTTGGCTTCTTTCGCTTCTTCTTCCGCTTTTTGAGCTTCTTTCTTAGCGTCTTTTGCTTCGTCCTTAGCTTCCTCTTTTGCCTCAGATGCCTCTTTTTTAGCTTCTTTTTCAGCTTTCTTAGCGTCCTTCTCAGCTTCTTTCTTTGCTTTCTCTGCAGCCTCTTCAGCTTTCAGCCTAGCTTGCTCTTCTTCTAATTTTTTAATGCTCTCTTCACGTTCTTTAGCAGCTGCTTCTCTGTCTTTTGCTTCATTAGCACGATCTGCAGAGGCATCACTCAATTCCTTTTGAGTGTCTGTACTCATCTTCTCAGTTTCTTTTTTAGCCTCTTCCGCTTTTTTTCTAGCTTCTTCGGCTTTTTTCTGAGCGTCTGCAGTACCTTTTTCTGCAGCTTCCTTATCTGCTGCAGCTTTCTCTGCATCCTTGTTGAAGGATTCAGTTTTACTAGCAGCATTTTCAGCATCAATTTTATGTTGCTCCGTTTTAGAGTTTAATTTGCTAACAGTGCTTTCAGACTTATTATTGATCTTATCAACTTTACTGGCAACTGCAGTAGTTGCAGTTCCTGTTCCTTTAATAAGAGCCACGTTGATGGTTTTTCCATTACTTAGGATTACTCCCTCCATTTGGTTGGTTTGGTAACCACTCATCATGGTACTTACAGTAACTCTTCCTCCGCTATAATCAGAGATGGAAAGCATTGCTTCTCCCTGTGCATTAGTTGTTCCCTGAGCGATGGTTTTTCCACTTTCGGAAACCGTTACTTTGGCTCCTGCTAATGGGTTCCCGTTAAATTTTACGCTTACGGTAAACTTAACAGCTCCCATGTTTACTTCTGTTGGTGTTTTATGTTCCACTGGCGAAGCTATTGCAGTGGTGATATGCATGCTGGTCATTAATGCAGCAATAAGAATAAAGTGTTTTTTCATGCTTCTTGTGTTATGTATTATTTAGTAACCATTCAGAAATCGTTCCAAACAGCTTTATTAATATTTTTTAATCCATCCATCCTTACCGGATTGAGCCAGTGCAGATTTCGCTTCATCTTTAGAAGAGTATGAACCTAATTTAACGCTTTCTAATCCATTGAAAGTTCCCAGTATTCCTGCTCCCGAAAACCCTTCCGCTTTTAAACTAGAAACCAGTGCTTCTGCATTTTTAACTTTCGAAAACGACCCTACAATAATATGGTAGTTTCCTCCGGTAGCAACTGGTTGAACAGGTTCAGGCTCGGGCTCTTCAATTGGTTCTGGTTCTTCAACAACCTCTTCAGAAGCTTCTTCCACCTCTTCCACAGGTAATTCTTCTACTATTTCTTCTTCAACAACAGGTTCTTCCTCTGAAACTACCTCATGTTGATCAACCTCCTCATCATGGTTCTCTTCTTTAGACGCTTCTTTTTCAGAATGGTCACTTTCTTTTTCAGTTTCTGTTTGAGCTGTTTCACTTCCCATAAACAGATCTTTGTTCAGATAACCAACAATACCTCCTCCGGCAACAATACAGATAATGGCTATCCATAGAATAGCTTTATTTCTTTTTCGTCCTTTAGCTTCCGTTTCAATTTTATCCGCTCCGGCAGCTAGTGCAGCTAAATCTTCTTCTTCTTTCTTTTTTTCCTCTACTTCTTTTACAGGCTCTTCAATAATCGGCTCAGGTTCTGAAACTATTTCTGTTTCTTCTTCAGGTGTTACTTCAGGAACCACAACAGGTTCTATTTTTTCCTCTTCCTCCGCACTCAACACTTCACTCTCTTCACTGCTTTCCTCCTCTTCACTCAATACTTCGCTCTCTACACTGTTTTCTTCTTCCTCTTGCTCTTTTAGCGTTACCAGAATATCAGACTCTTGTTTAATTTGTTCTTCTACTTCCGGAGTGATCTCTTCTTGTTCAGTAGCTTCCGATTCAACAACCGCCACTGGTTCTTCTTCTTTTTCAGGTTCGCTATCCGTCTTGTTGAGCTTTTTTAATTGCTTATTCAAAGCTTCAATTACGGTTTTACGCTTATCGCCACTGGCAAACTCAATCAAGTCTTGTTTGTCAGTCATTTTTCCCATCTTTTTGATGGCTTTCTTGGCAGAAAAATGAATGGCTAAATATCCTTCTTGTTCTTCTTTTGCCTCTACTTCAGGTTCCTTGTTGGAAGCTTCTTCTTCTTCTTCTTCTTCTTGTTCTTTTACAGGTTCTTCTTGTTCTGTTACCGGCTCTTCAATTTCTTCCTGAACAGGTTCTTTTGTTTCCTCTTTCAGAACTGATTCAGACGTTTCAACCTCTTCCTGTACAGGATCATTTGATTCTGGTTCCTCAGTTGGAGTTTCCTCAACAGGTTCAGTAACTATTTCTGTTTCTGTTTCTGTTTCTGTTTCTGTTTCTGTTTCTGTTTCTGTTTCTGTTTCTGTGGCCGGACTAGGAGCTGGAGCATCTGGTTTTAATAATTTGAAATTGCTCCCTTCTTTAATCAAGGTTCCAATTTCTGCCAGGTCATAAGATTCTCCATTGTTTAGTGCAGATAGAACCTCCGCAATGAAATCTTCTATTTTAGTGTTAGCTTCTTCTTCACTTATTCCCTGATCTTCTTGTAAGAATTTAGAGAATTTTCCATCATTGTATTTCAAAAAGGCGTTAAACATGTAGGATGACCCCATTTTCATGAACCCTCCAAAATCCGGAAGAATAACGGTGTTAGTGGTGGTTAAAGCCTTAATCAAAAGTGATTTCATACGGTTTTATTCAATTTTCAATGCAAGAGCTAAATATAGGATAGTCCCCCATATTTTCAAAAAGATAATATTAACAATGGACGAAGTGTCTATTCTATGGTTTGAACAGCGATAACAATATCGTCGTTAGGACGATCACTACCATCGGTTCCCACTTCAGCAATTTTGTCAACAACACTCATCCCGGAGTATACTTCTCCAAATACAGTAAAGTCGCCATCTAAATGAGGTACACCTCCATATTTACGGTAAACTTTACGTTTACTTTCTCCGATTTTAATGTCGTACAATTCTTCCATTTTGTCCATGTATTCATCAGACAGAGGCCCTTGTTGGATAATGTAAAAATTGTAAGGGCTGGACCTTTTCTCTTCCTGACTTTGGTATTCGCTTACCGCCATGGCTAGTTTTCCTCGCTGATGATAGTGTTTGGGACTGATTTCGTTGGGTACGGTATAGCTCCCAATGTTGGCCATTTTCTTATGTACATCATCTCTGTCTGAGTTTCCTCCCTGAATCATGAAATCATTAATAACTCTGTAGAACAGGGTAGAGTCAAAGTACTTTTCTTTGGTGAGCATTACAAAGTTTGCTCTATGCAGAGGGGTATCGTCATATAATCGAACTTTAATATCTCCATAGGGAGTAATGATTTTTAGTTTGGTTTCTTTGTTTTCCAAACCGTATTGAGTTAATCGATCTACTACATTACTATTGTTGATCAAATTCGTGTTAATTTCTGGAATAATGATTTGTTCCTCTTCCTTAGTATCGTTAGATGCAGTACTGGTCTTTTTCTTTTCTTCCTTTTTACCATCTAAATCAGAAGTAGGTTTTTCTACAATTTCTTCTCCTTCATCCTCCATGCAGCTGTTAAATGGTGCTGCAATAAGAACAATCAGCAGTATTCTATACAAGTGTTTCATTCAGTATCTAATATAAAAAGTAGGCTATCGCTATAAACGACATCACGAAAATAGGTAAATATGCATTGATGTGAACAAAAATGATGTATACCGAATTAGGACCTCTTGCTACAAAATTGATCCACGGTAAATAGAGCAGGATTATGAAGGCCCAGAAACCGAAATAAATGGTTTTTCGATTAAACATAGAGTAGTCATAATCTGTTCCCGGAAGCGATACTGCCAAAGGTTCATCCAATATAGGGCTCTTGTACACGTTAACCACCGTGTGAACTGGAAGAAACCTGAAGTTAGAATTTTCCATATCAGTGGTTAAGGTATATTGTTGTTTAGCTTCATCTTGTTCATCGTAATCGAACAGGTAAAACTTAACATTGTAGCCATCTATAGAGCGACCAATAATGGTGGCTTTGTGTTCTTCCGGTGGTTTAATCACATAATCTGTTAACAATAGGGTTCCCAGCAAAATACTGATGATTCCGATGATATTGGAGTAGATGTGAATTTTTTTCTTTTTCAACTCATAATACGACAGTTGGTGAATGTGTTTTTCCTTAACCTGTTTAATTTTTGCCTGAATCTGAGCCTTTTTAAGTCGAATTTCTAACTCTTCGGGGCTTAAATCTCTATGGTACCTTCTTTTGTAGTATTCTTTAGGTCGTTGTTCTTTTGATCCAACTTCTGAGAAATCGCCGGAATTGAGCTTTTCGTAAGCCTGACAAACCTTTACAAATTGGTCGTTTGCATCCTTTCCGGGGTTCTTATCCGGGTGGTATTGCATCGCTTTTTTTCGGAATGCCTTTTTTATTTGTTCAGGAGTGGCATCCTTCTCTAATCCCAATATATTCAGGTAATACTGCCGCATTTAATTCAAAAGTAAGGTTTATAAACTCAAAGTAGTTTAAAAAGCAAGGGAATATGTTTCATGTTAAGTTAACTCGAAATCTTGAAAAGGGTACAAAAAAGGTTTTTATATTTGCCCACTAAATAAAAAACAAAACACGCTTTATGGCAAACGATCTATTAAAAGGTAAGAGAGGGATCATATTTGGAGCCCTTAATGATATGTCGATCGCATGGAAAGTAGCTGAACAAGCACATGCTCAGGGAGCTAAATTTGTATTAACTAACGCTCCGATTGCAATGAGAATGGGAGAGATTAATACGTTGGCTGAAAAAACTGGCTCTGAGGTGATTCCTGCCGATGCTACATCTGAAGAAGATCTTGAGAACCTGATCAACAAAGCACAGGAAATTTTAGGAGGAAAGTTAGATTTTATCCTACATTCTATCGGAATGTCTCCTAACGTAAGAAAGAAAAAGCACTATACAGACGTAAACTACGATTGGTACAATAAAACAATGGATGTTTCTGCTATTTCATTGCACAAAACATTGGCAATTGCCATGAAACAAGATGCAATTAACGAGTGGGGGTCTGTTGTGGCATTAACTTATATTGCAGCTCAAAGAATTTTCCCTGATTACGGAGATATGGCTGATGCTAAGTCATTGTTGGAATCAATTACCAGAAGTTTTGGATACCACTACGGAAACAAAAAGAAGGTAAGAATCAATACTATTTCTCAATCTCCAACGGTAACTACTGCTGGTAGTGGAGTAGGAGGGTTTGATGCTTTCATTAACTATTCTGAGGAAATGAGCCCACTGGGTAATGCAAGTGCATTAGATTGTGCTAATTACTGTGTTACTTTGTTCTCTGATATGACGAAGTATGTTACTATGCAGAACCTGTTCCACGATGGAGGTTTCTCAGCAACTGGTGTAACTGATTCTGTAATGTCGAAATTTGCAGGAGAATAATCAGACTTTAAATATTTTATGTAAAGAGCCATCTGTTTAACAGATGGCTTTTCTTTTGTTCATTTTTACCGGTAAAGACAACCAAAGCTTTTGTATTCAGTTCTATTAATGAAAGTTGATCGATTAGCATTGTAAGAATTTGTAAGTATTGACTTTTTTAATCGTATGATTTTTTTGAACTTTACAAGTATGAAATTAAAACTCGCCTTTCTATCCCTGCTTGTAAGTGTATCTTTTGGAACACTTCAGGCCCAAAACAACTTGAATATTCATTTGTTTCCAACCTATAACAATTCTGATATAGAGTGGAATACTACTTTAACTCATGCCAATGGCTATAATTTTAAGATCACAAGATTACAATATTACCTTGGAGATTTTATCATAGGTCATGATGGAGGACAACAAACCACCATGGATGATGTGGATAATTATGTTCTTGCTTCTTACGATCAGCTACAGTATGTGGTTGGAGTAGAAAACATTACTCAGGTAGAATCCATCAAGTTTAAAGTTGGAGTGAATGATCCACCAAACCATGATGATCCTTCGCTGTATGCAGCTGGACATCCTTTAGCTCTTCACGTACCGAGTATGCACTGGGGATGGGCCGGAGGTTATCGATTCTTAGTTCTACATGGAGAGTGCGATACTGACAATAATGGTACTTTCGAAACTGGTTTCGAAATCCAATCAATTGGAGATAACCTGTTAACCTCAGTTAATACCATTCCTATAAACAATAGTGAGGTAGTGGGTAACGATGTTCATGTTTTCTTAAACTACGATCTATCCAATTGGATTGATACAGTGGATTTGGCTACTGCCGATATTTCTCATGGTGAAGGTGTGATACAACACGGGTTAAAGGATCATGTAAATGATAATACCGTGTTTACTGAAAGAGCAACTTCTGTAGGAATTGAAGATAATACTAAGGAAGAACTAACTATAGTGGTTGAAGAAAATAACATTCGCTATGCTGTTCAAGAAGATCAATTACCAGAAAGAATTACCGTTGTGTCGTTAGAAGGTAAGACAGTGGTGGATCATACCGAATTGGTGAATTCCGGAAATATTCCGCATCAATTACCGGCCGGAATGTACATTGTCAATTTCCTCTATAACGATCATCTACTATCTGAAAAAGTGGTGATCAAGTAATCCATGCGTAGTTGGTTGATCATATCCTGTGCACTCTTCATTATGGGGTGTCAGAGTAATGTTCAACAAAGTTCTACAGAGGCGGTAAAGATGGGACTAAACCATCTTGGTATGCTTCCTGTTCCTGAGGATAATCTAATTTCGGAAGAACGAATAGAATTAGGGAAAAAGCTATTCTTTGATGATGCTTTATCTCTGGATTCGTCATTGAGTTGTGCAACTTGTCATTCGCCGGAGAAGGCGTTTACTGATGGACTGGAAAAAAGTGAGGGGATTAACCTGCAAATAGTCGATCGAAATGCTCCATCGCTGATTAATATTGGTTATCATTCTTCCTTTCTTAGAGATGGTACTTTACCCGGGTTGGAGCAACAAGTACTGGTTCCTTTTCAGGAACATAAGGAGTTCAACTTAAACATTGTATTGGCGGCCGAGCGACTACGAAAAGATTCTAGCTACAATGCTATGGCACTTAAAGCATACGACAGGGAGATGTCTCCTTATGTAATTGCAAGAGCACTAGCCACTTTCCAACGAACGCTTAATACCGCTTCTTCTCGTTTCGATAGGTATTATTACGGTAAAAAGGAGGGAGTGTTGAACGATAGCGAGTTAAAAGGGTTTGAACTGTTTAAGAGTGATCGATTGAAATGTGTAGAATGCCATGAGTTACCACATTTTACGAATTTTACCATTCAGAATAACGGTTGGTATTCGGAGTATGTCGATCCTGGGAGAAAAAGATTAACCCTAAAGGATGAAGATGAAGGGATGTTTAAAGTTCCGTCCCTAAGAAACTTAAAGAATACAGGGCCTTACATGCACGATGGATCAGCTCATACACTGGAAGAAATTATAGATCATTACGCTCAGGGAGGAAAAGGCCACAAGAATCAATCTGAGTTGATAAAAGGGTTTGAATTAACTCCGAAGGAAAAGGAGCAATTAATTGATTTTCTCAATTCCCTTAATGATCCTAATGCTATTAAGTTTTAGTGAATATCCAATTCGTATTTGGTCAATAGCCCGGGAAGAGACTCGTAAGAGAATTTGGCTTTCCTGATGTAGTTGTTTTCAGGGTCAATTCTAAAATTAGATGCAGAGGTTAGATCAGCATGTTCTAAGAGTGTATTATCGAATACAGCATCCAGTAGATTGCAGTTAGTCAGTTTTGATTTTGTAAGGTTAGCTCCAGTAAAATCTACCTCCTTAAGGCTGCAGTTTTCGAAAGTAGTTTGTGGAACTTTTAATTGGTAAAAAGAAGAGTAGTCCATGGCACAATCTTCAAATTGAACCTGAAACAGAAATTCGCTACAATAGTCGAATCGAAATCCCATCATTTTACAATCTTTAAAGAATACATCACGTAAACCAGTACTATCCGGTAAGGACATGCTGAAGTTGCATCCGGTAAACTCACATTCTATAAAATTGCTTTGTCCGAGTTTAACTTCGGAGAAATTGCAGTTTTCGAAGGTGCAGTTCTCATAATTCCCTGGTTCAAATCCTTTTTCCTGAAAGTTAACTCCCGAAAATGATTCGTCCTCTATATACTTCAAATTCATGCAGGAAAGATAATTAATAAATACCTCAATTTTTGAAATATATTTGCAGGAATTGAATACAAAAACCACCATACAAGATTTTGATCACGCTGCAGTTGGGTACGATGATACGTTTACCTTTTCCAATATTGGCCAGATGCAGCGTTCAAGGGTATATCACTGGCTCGAAGAATTAAAAGTGCATCATACATCCAGAAATGTTCTGGAACTAAACTGTGGTACTGGTTACGATGCTGGTTATTTGCAGCGAAAGGGACATAAGGTATTAGCAACGGATGCTTCTCCAGAAATGATTCGGTTAGCGGAGCAACAGACGGATGACGTAGTATTTAAGGAACTTAAATTTCAGGAAATTGAATCGTTGGAAAACCTGAATGAGCAGGACCTTATCTTTTCCAACTTTGGAGGTTTAAATTGTTTGTCGTCGGAAGAGTTATTGGTACTGATTGACAAGTTAGGAGGTAAGATGAAGAAAGGAAGCCAATTAGTTTGGGTAATCATGCCTAAAAAATGCTGGATGGAAACCTTCTATTTTTTACTGAAACTGGATTGGAAAAAAGCATTTAGAAGAAACACTTCTGAAGCTGTAATGGTTAATGTGGAAGGGAAAGATGTAGGAACGTGGTATTACTCTCCTGCAGAGGTGAAAAACATGCTAAATGGTCATTTTGAGGTGGAACTGATTAGACCGGTTGCTGCTTTTTTACCTCCTTCGTATCTAGAGCCGTTTTTTAAAAGAAGAATAGGTTTGTTGAAGTTTCTGAACAGGTTGGAAAAGAGGTGGGCAAGGTCTACCTTTTTAGCTACTCGATCTGATCATTATATAATAGCTGCAAGAAAGAGATGAAGTTGCTGTTAACACACGGGTATTTTATTGCAGAGGATCAGGTGGAGCAACAAATCATGAAGCCTTATCCTCCGCTTGGGATATTGTACCTATCCGCTTATTTGAATGAAAGAGGTGTTGAACACCAGTTGTTGGATACTACGTTTTCTACTACTGAATCTTTATTGAATCATATTGAGGAGAGTACTCCTGATGTGATAGCTATTTACACCAATTTAATGACCAAGGTGAAAATCCTTCAGTTGATCAAATTGATCAAGGAGAAGGGGGATACAAAGATTCTTCTGGGAGGCCCGGATATTACTTACAACTGGGAAAACTATCTGGATCATGGAGCAGACTTTTTGGTGATTGGAGAAGGGGAGGAGACCTTGTATGAGTTTACTCAACAGTATATTGGGGCGAAAGATTTTTCTAGTATTCCCGGATTGGCATTTAAAGATGGTACAGGAAAAAAAATTAAGAACGAAGCTCGAATTAAGATTAAAAATATTGATGAGCTACCTTTTCCTAATAGAACAGGAATAGATCTGGAGAAGTACTTGAATATCTGGCAACAATACCACGGAAAAAGAACATTAAATGTATCTACTCAAAGAGGGTGCCCTTATACCTGTAAGTGGTGTAGTACTGCTGTTTACGGACAAAGCTATCGTAGACGTTCGCCTAAGTTGGTGGTGGATGAGATAGAATGGCTTATTAAAGAATATCAGCCGGATGCTCTGTGGTTTGTAGATGACGTATTTACAGTAAGTCATAAGTGGATCAAAGCATTCCATCAGGAAATGAAAAGCAGAAGTGTTTCCATTCAATATGAGTGCATCACCAGAGCAGAGCGGTTAAATACAGAGGTGTTGGAGTTGCTTAAGGATTCTGGTTGTTTTAGAATTTGGATCGGTGCGGAAAGTGGATCTCAGCCCATTGTGGATGCTATGGACAGGAAGGTGAATGTGCATACAGTAAGAGAAATGATGCAGGAAACCAGAGCATTGGGAATGGAAGCGGGCACTTTTATTATGGTGGGATACCCCGGCGAAAAAGAGGAAGATATATTGGAAACGGTGGAGCATTTAAAAGCCTGTAATCCTTCGGCTTTTACCATAACCAAAGCTTACCCGATAAAGGGCACAGCATTATATCATCAGGTAGAAAAGGACATTGTTTATGCTCCTGAGTGGGCTGCCTCTACCGATCGTCAAATTGATTTTAAAAGAACATACAGTAATAAATACTACGAATATGCCATCAAGTACATGGTAAATGAGTTAAAGGCTTATCAGGCGGTTACTAATCCAGAGAATAAAGAGCCCGCATTAAAGTACAGGGTGAAAGCTAAGTTGGCCCGTATGCTAATGAGAACGAGTAAATAGTTACTGTTCAAAATTCAAATCACAGGAGAAGATGGTTAAGTTATGCTCCTTTATGTGGTGTACTTTACCATTAGGCATAGCATCGTAAAAGATACCTAATTCTCCTCCAGGTTTTTCATCGTTTACAATGTACAATTGATCCACATGCTCCTCTTGCCATAGCTGGTAAACCAGACTAGGAGTAAGGTCACGGTAGGGAATACTCCAACCATATCGCTCTGCCTGATAGAGAATATTAGGGCACTGTGGAGATAATCCTCCGTAGGTAATAATGATAATATCTTCCTGGCTCGAATGTTCTTTGATGAGGTTACCAATAGCTATTTGATCTTCGTTTACGATGTAGTAATTCTTCTCTGCATAGTGGTAATTGAGCAATAGAATCATACCAATAGACCCCATCATCCAGGTGATCTTTTTTGAAGGGTTATCCAGCCAATGCTGAATTTTTACAATTCCAATAGCCATTAATAAACTTAAAGGGGCAATGAATGGAATTTGGTAGTAATTATGTACTTGATTTAGATTGAAGAAGACCACTAAATAAATTAGAGATCCAATTAGCCAGGTAATACCAAATACGTAAGACTTGTTTTTAGGATAAAGTACAAGTCCTGCTGCAGCAACTAAATAACCAGTAACACCAGCTACTTCTAAAGTGATTCTATTGTAAATCTTACTCCACAATTCTGGTACAGACCGTTGAGCCCAGGGACCAAAATACCAATACCACATATCGGTAAATCGGTTGTAGTTAGGAATAAAAGTATATTCTGGCGTTTCAGCATTTATTTTGTTTTTATAAGAGTTCCAGATTAAAAATGCACTGGCAGGAACAATGGCAATGTAAAAGTGTTTTACTAGCCAAACCAGCTTGTTTTCTTGAAAAGCCACTACCAATAGAGGAAGAAACAAGAAGAAAGCATAAGGTACTTTTACCAAAAAAGCGATGGTACCTAAACAGGTTCCAATAATTAAGGATGGATAATGCTGATTAATGGTTCCTTTAAGGAAATAATAGAGCATACCATGAGCAAAAGCAAGTGCAAAGAAATCAATGTGAATGGCTCTTGAATAGAATAAAGCCAAAGGAACAGAGGTAAAAATAATGGTGGCTATTTCAGGAATTTTATCCTGAAAAAACAGTTTCAAAATTTTGTAGAAGAAGATGGCAGAAATGGTAAAGAAGAACAGGAAAAACAATCGAGCAATAAACAAATGTTCTCCAAATACTTTGTACAAAACGGCCACCATGGCTTCGGGTAGAGGAAATTCTAATATTAATGTTTTATGGCTCCCCATCCATGCTACAGAGGGTTTGCTCAAACTAATTCTCTCCTTAGCGAAAGAGTCAATGTATTGGGCAGTATCGCTTTGTCTCCAGGCATGCGGTGAATCAATTTCATCGCCAAAATGGAAAAACCTCGAACAGATCATTAACGTGAAAACAACGACAAACCAATATTTTTGTAGCAACTCTTTCATCAAAAGATTAACTCTTTCAAGTGGATGTCGAAAGTACAAATCAAATTTCAAATGGTATCTTTAGCCTCCACGTGAATAACAAAAAACATATCGTTCTACTGATTCCAGGGTTTCCAAAGGATGAGGAAGATTACCTTTGTGTTCCTCCAGTTCAACTTCTATTGCAACACCTGGATCGTTCGTTGTTTGAGATCAGCATTATTGCTTTTCAGTACCCTTATTCTCCGTCCAATTATGAGTGGCATGGATACAAAATATCCGCTATAGGAGGAAACAACAAAAAAGGAGTTAAAAGACTAATTACCTGGAGAAAAGTATTGAAGGAGTTCAGAAGAATTCACAATAACCTGGCAGTTGATCATATTCATAGTTTTTGGCTTACAGAATGTGCCTATATGGGAGCTAAACTCAGTAAAGGATATGATATTGCCCATTCCTGTTCTTTGATGGGACAAGAAGCCTTAAAAGGGAATAAATACATCAAAAGCATGGGAACTCTACCGTCTTTATCTGTATTGTCCAACTATCAACAAATTCAATTCAGAAATACCTGGAACAAAGAGATTCAAAGAGTAATTCCATTTGGTGTAGAACCACAACCGGTAACCAATAAGCCAAGAATCATCGATGTGTTAGGTGTTGGAAGCCTCATTCCTCTGAAGCAATATGACTTATTTGTATTAATTGTTGAAGAGTTAAGAAAGTATGGAGAGGTAAGAGTTAAACTGGTGGGAGGTGGCCCTGAGAAGCCAAGATTACAAAGGTTAATAGAAGAGAAAAATCTGGAAGATACTTTGGAGCTATTAGGAGAGCAACCAAGAGAAAAGGTATTAGAGCTAATGAAACAGAGCAAGGTGTTTTTACACACTTCTACTTACGAGTCCTATGGTATGGTGTTGAATGAGGCTTTAAGTTGTGGAGCAAGAGTGTTGTCAACTCCCGTAGGAATGGCTCATGAGCATGAATCCATCCAAACATTCCGAAACATTGAAGACGCCGTTTCCTTAATTAGAAAGAACCTGGAAACAGAATCCTTTGAACCATTAAGTTATTACTCATTAGAAGACACTGTTCAAGCCTATACCGATTGGTGGTTGAATGGCTAGATGGCAAAGGTTAACCTTATGTAATAGTTTCTTCCAGGTGATGGGTTGTAATACCTACCACCAAAAGCATTGTATTGAATAAATGAGCTGTATTGCTGATCTAATACATTGTTAACGCCAACTCGTGCAAGCATGACTAACTTATCGCCAACATAAAGTGCATTGGCAAATACATTAAACAGGTGATACGATGGGTGGGAGAGGGTGTTTAGATCGTTTAGGAATCGTTCGTCTACAAATTGATGCCTTATTCCGATGCGATAGGTTTGATCAATCTTAAAACTGATGGAATTGGTAACTCGATGCTGTGGAACTCCCGGAAATACCTTGTTGGAAAGATCTACACCATCCTGAATATACTCTGTGAAAGTGTAGTGCTGAAACTGATACCCCGTTTTAAGTTCAGTATAAAGCTTATCACTAAAATATAGCTTGGCAGCTGACTCCAATTCTACCCCTTGCAATTGAGCTATGCCACCATTGGTAAATTCTGTATAACCGGAAGGGAGTGGTGTTGCTACAATTCCATTTTCCAGCCAGGAGTGATAACCAACCAATTGAACATATAAGTTTTTAGCCGAATGATTTTTCCATCCTGCTTCCAGTGTAGTTACTTGTTCCGGTTGAAGTCGAGTATTGTAAGTTCCATCTTCGTTGGTCATTTCCCAAACTGAAGGTGCCGAATAGCCATTGCTATAGTTGACAAACAGGAGGTTTTTCTTTAATTGTTGAGAAAGTGTTGCTTTGTAGGAGTCCAGCAGGTCAAAATGACTGTTACCCGACTGGTTAATCGTAGCATTGGCCAATAGGTCGTTGAATTGATAATTGATTTGGTTTAAACTACCTCCAATACTCAATCTGGTTCCGTTTACATGTATTCCGGATAATTGAAGAAACCCCAGCGTGTTTTGACTCTGAATATCAAAATGGTTTCTTTGGCCTCCTTTGTCACCATCTACTATATCAAATTCCTGAAAGTTGTTGCTTTCTTGTTGGAATTCGGCTCCAATTGAGCTTTTGATTCTAATACTTGGGTTGACGATAAACATCTTGGAAGCAGTAGTTCTTCCTCCGAACCCCTTTTGTTTTTCATCTTTGAAGCCGTTGTAGAAAGCCGAAGTTCCGTATGGATTGACCTTATTGGAAAGATTTCCATACAAAATGGTTTTCCAATTTATATTGGCCCTGTTCCATTCGTGGCCAATACCAACCTGAGTTCGTAATCGATCTACTCTGGTATTATTTACAATGGCAAAATCAGAGGCAGTTGTTGGAGAGCTTAAAGCAGTTATGCTGTCTATTGCTCCCGGAAGTCCCCATGACCCTTCGTAAAGAAACCCCAGTAAAAATAACTTATGGTTTTTGTTCAGCTGATGGTTCCATTGCAATAATGCATGTTTCCCTTTGTTTCCTTCCTGATCCCGATAACCATTATTTTGAGTGTAGTTTAATCGAACGTTGAATTGATTTTTCTCTTCTACTACGTGTACATTGGATTGCAGTCCCATTAATCCGTAAGAACCATGCTCCAGAGTAATAATGGCTTGAGAAGTGTTGTAAATATCAGACTCGAACAATAGTGTTCCTCCGGTACCGGCTCCATAAAAACTACCTGTGGTTCCTTTTAGAACATGGATGCGATTGATGATATTAGGAGAAAATATTTCAATGGGAGAGGAACCGTCTGGACTGGTAACCGGCATTCCATTCCAGTAGCATTTAATGTTTCTAACTCCAAAGGGTGAACGAAGAGCACTCCCTCTAATAGAGATTCTTCTGCTACCACCATAACCTCTTTCTTCGAAGCTTACTCCGGCTATTTGATTTAAAGGAAAGTTTAACGAACCGCTAGCTTGATGTTGTATGGCTCTTATTTCTATTACTGAAGCAGAGGTAGGTGTTTTATGAATGGAATCTTTGTCGGAAAAACCTTTAACAATAACAGGTTTTAAGTCATTTTTTTGGGAAGTTGCATTGAAAGCAAATAGCAGTAGAACCCCCAAGAGTAGCTTATGGTTCATAGGTAAAGCGCTTTTGAATGTTTCTACCGTCGATTAACTTTATCTTAATGAAGTAATAACCGGCTTCTTCGGGCCACCAATTTAGCTTTGCGGATTTGGAGTTTTCGTCAACTCGTTCTGTTACCTGAGGAGTACCGATGTAGTTAACAATAGATACTTCTCCTTCCATGAGGTTAGAAGAAGAGGTTATTTCGAAACTTTTTTCCTGGTCATTAGCAGTAAACTGAAGTTTCAATTCACCTTCTTTGTTGAGGTTGATGACCTCAAAAACTTTGTCATCTTCAGGAAACGATGGTGGTTTATGTACTTCCATGTTAGAAGAAGTTAAGAATACTCTTCCATCTGGTGTAATGAGTACATCTCTTATTCGAATGATGTCTGCACAGAAAAATCGGTATTCATCCAAAGCTGTTCTTCCATCTTCAGTAAGTGGTAACCAATGCATTCTTCCTCCCTTTAAGAAACACTGCAACAATGAGTTTTTCCACTCTGGAAAATAATCGCTGCCATAATAGGCAATGCTCGAAGGTGCTTCGGTTGGTGTCCAGGCCCAAAGAGGCTCATTAACCTTATGAGTGGCACAATATTCTTTTTCTTCCTCAGTATCGCAATATCCCAAAACTTTAGGCCAACCGTAGTTTCCTCCCTTTTCAATAATGTTGATCTCATCATCCGTAGCAGGTCCGTGTTCTGCACTGTACAGAATACCGTTAGAACCATAATACAATCCCTGCGGGTTTCTGTGCCCAATACTCCACACATGATTACCGAATGGATTATCTTCCGGTACACTTCCATCTGGGTTAAATCGAAGCACTTTACCACTATAATCATTGGTGTCCAGGGCAGGATCAAATCGGTAAGCCTCTCCAATACAAAACAAAATGCAGCCCTGTTCATCGATGGTCATTCGGGATCCATTGTGGGATCTTTCGGCATGTAATGGATCGAAGATATTTCTATCAAAAATTAACTTGTTTGATGCTTGATCAAAGTGGTACCTCACCAGTTTTGATTGAAATTTGGTATAGGTGTAATGGCAATATACATAGGAAGAATCCGGCCATTGTGGGTGCAACATCATGGAGTGTAGTCCTGAGTTTTCTTCTTGCGACATAAAAACTTCATCAATGGTATGAATGTGCTCCAGTTCCCACGTTCTGTCCTTAAGTCGGTAAACGTTTCCTTTTTTCTCCGTAAACCAAATGTACCCTTCTGAGTCATAAACCATGTCCCATGGAATTTCCATGTTCTTAACTACCGGATATAATTGAAAGGTACTTTCCCAGAAGTGGATGTCCGAAGATGAACTACTGGTAGACGAGGTTTGTTCCGTCTTTTTTTCTTCCGATGAACACCCTGAAACCAGAATAATCAGAAATACAATTGAATACAGAAGTGGATTTGATCCCATAGGGTCATTTAAATTCTCAAAAAATCTATGCGAAAATATAAAATTAATGCAGTAGTTTTGACGCTTCCTGAACTGAATGTCAATAGTAAAACGTACCATAAAGAAGACCAACAAGGTTCTTTGGCCCTCTAAGCTTAGTTTTGGCCCGGAATGGCTAATACTTGGAGTGAACAATGTTTGCAATTTGCACTGTAAAATGTGCGATGTTGGAACCAATAATCTTGAAACCAATTTTGCTCAAAATCTGGTTGGTGCTAAGCCCTTAAACATGCCTATCGAATTGTTCAGAACAATCATTGATCAGGCAGCTACTCACTGGCCAAAAGTTAAGGTAGGATACGCTTTTACCGAACCATTGGTTTATCCGGAATTAAAAGAATCCTTGATTTACGCTAATCAAAAAGGACTGTATACTTCCATTACCACTAATGCTTTAAACCTTAAGCGTAAAGCAGATGATTTGGTGGAAGCTGGATTAAATGAATTATTCATTTCTTTGGATGGTCTGGAGGAGACCCACAATTACATTCGTGGAAATCAAAAATCATTTCAGAAAGCAATCGAAGGAATAGAGTATTTGGCTTCATTGTCGGGAGCTCCTGAAATTTCAGTTTTTTGTGTTATTACCGAATGGAACTTCGAAGAACTTAAGGCTTTTGCAGATTATTTTAAAAACCTTCCGGTTAGGCACATTGGGTTTTTACATCCCAATTTTATTACAGAGAAAATGGCCTCTGCTCATAATGTTGTTTATGGTAATAAATACCATGCTACTCACTCTAACATTGAGGAAACAGATATGAGTAAAGTCGATCTGGAGAAAGTGTTGGAGCAAGTGAAAAAGATTAAAGAGGAGAAATATCCTTTTACCTTGTCGTTTTCTCCAGAATTGAACTCAATCGAGGAATTAAAAACCTTTTATCATCAACCTGAAATTAAGATTGGAAAGGTGTGTAATGATGCCTTTAGCAACATGATGATAAAAACCAATGGGGATGTTATTCCAGCACACGGAAGGTGTTACAATGTTTCTATGGGTAACGTTTATGATAATATTTTGAAGGAAATTTGGAACTCTACCAAATATGGTCAGTTCAGGAAGGATTTGATGAAGGCAGATGGGCTGTTTCCTGCTTGTAACAGATGTTGTAGTGCCTTCTAGTAAAATCAGTAAAATACTATTCAACTTCATGAGGAGTTTTGCAGCTCCTTTGTTCAATTTTTTGATCATTGCTGTCGGAATTCATCAGTTCGGTAAAGTCTTATGGGGAGAAGTGATTTCCATCCAAATAGCCATTTTTCTGGTGGTTTTTCTCGCTAACTGGGGGAATAAGGAGTACTTACTGCGGCAATATAGTAACCAGCCTGCTAGAATGGACGGTGAGTTTTATTCTAGTATAATTACAAGAGGAGTGGTATTGATAGGCGGTGGTTTATTTTACCTCTTTTTTCATCCCATGGTAGCTACTCTGATGTTGGTTTGGATGATTCTTCAATTCGTTTACACCAGTAGTGAAAGCCTTGTGGTCTATCATCAAAAATTCAAATCACAATTGCTGGCAGAAGTGCTTGGAGCAGCCGTTTTACTTGTGTTTTTATTAGCAAAATCAGAATTTGATATTAGGCTATTACTAACTGGATTTGTATTGTCATTTTTGGTTAAGAATTTAGTGGTTTATTCTAGTATTAAACCAAGTTGGGGAGGATCGATTGGTTGGAACAAACAACACTTTGTTTTGGCATTGCCTTTCTTTTTAATTGGGTTAAGTGGTTGGCTTCAAAGTAAGGTGGACCTTTATGTGGTGGATTATTTTCTATCCAATTCTAAGTTGTCTGAATACCAGCTATTGCTATCCATGTTTTTAATGCTACAGAGTGCGTCGGCGTTGCTAATTGCACCTTTCACCAAACACATCTACCGAGTAGAGAATAATGCCTTGTCCAAAATGAAAATTGGATTAATGTTGGCTGGGATACCAGTGGTTTTAGCAGGAACTTTGGGAGTATACATGGTATTGGAATGGGGAATGGACATGAATCTCGATACCATGTATTATGGATATGGAGCCATATTTACTTTGCCCTCCTTTTTCTATCTGATGGACATTATGATTCTGTACAGAAATAAGCAGGAAAAGAGTGTGTTAATGGTTAATTTGGTGGGAGCAATTTTAAATTTCATCATCACCATTGTATTCATCCAATCCATAGGGATAGAAGGAGCCTTAATTGGGATTGTAGCAGCTCAATGGGGAATGTTGATCTTGTTTAAATTTTGGAAAAAGAACCATGCAAATTAATTGTCCGATATGCCATAGTACGCTTAGTTTAGATACAGAACTTGCGATATGCGAGAATGGTCATGAGTTTCCCAAAATAGACAGCGTATATCAGGTAATCACTCCCGAATACCGATCGAAGGTGGATGGGTTTTTAAAGGTTTTTCCGGATTACAGAGCATCACTTCAGGAACCATTAAAGCCAAAGGTGTTTCCAAAATTACCTTATGTAGATTTTGATCAAAACCTGTGGAAGTTAAGGCAAATGGACCTGGAGATTATCCAACAGTTAACTTTACCCTCCAATGCGAAAGTGTTAGACATTGGTGCTTGGAATGGCTGGTTATCCAATCGAATGGCAGAGCTCGGGCATGAGGTTATGGCTATTGATCTTTTTGTGGATTCGTTGGATGGTTTAGGAGCTAATATTCATTATCCCAACAAATGGTTAAGCGTACAAATGAATTTAGAGGAACTTTATGTTATTCAGGAAAAATTTGATTTAATCATTGTCAATCGCTCCATCTCTTATTTCCCTTCTATCTCTAAATTGGTGGAGCAACTTAAGAACCTCTTATCCTCCAAAGGAAAGATTATAATTACCGGAGTTCAGAAAATTAAATCATCTCAGCACATTACGGATCATTTAAACCAAACCGCAAAAGAGTTTGAAGAACGTTATGGAGTTCCTTTTTTCATTAAAGAGTACAAGGGGTTTATTACTGCTAAAGAGGTGAATGAACTAAAGTCATTGGGGTTTGATGTGAATCACTACCCTAAATTGAAATTCCATTCACTAAAATCCCATGTTAACCCCAGGGCCCCTAGTTATCAGTACGCAATATTCAATAAATTGTCATGATCTTGATAATCTGATTCTTCCGTATGGATAATCATTCATTTATGATCATATTTGCAGGCCGATCGAACTATGAGTAAAAACAAAATCATCATTTTTAACCCAAGAAGTGCTAGGTGGAAACACCGTTTGCCTAACACCATTTTGCAAGTTGGTGCTTCAATTTTAGGGAAGTATGAGTTTGATTTTGTAGATGGAAACATGGAATATCCATCTTGGGATAAGGTAAAGTCCTTACTCGAAACAGGTGAATACGGTTATTTTGCCAGTACAGTAATGCCTGGACCTCAGTTAAAGGAAGCCATTCCGATTAGTAAGAAAATCAGAGAACAATTTCCTGATGTTAAGATCATTTGGGGAGGATATTTTGCCAGTAATCAATACGAAGTAGTACTGAATAGTGGTTATGTGGATTACGTTATAAACGGTCCAGGGGATCATGCCTTTCCTGAATTATTAGATTATTTGGAGAAGGAAGAAGGCGAATTGGGAAACATTAAAAACCTGATTTATAAAAAGGGAGACGAAATTGTAAAGACACCAAAAGCATTACTTATTAACCCCGATACGATTCCTGGTTTACCTTACGAATACCTTAATAATTATTATCCGGTAGAGGAGTACTTATGCAAGACTTTTCTAGGTGAAAAAACTGCCAGTTATCACTCCAGTATAGGGTGCCCGTTTACCTGTTCTTTTTGTGGTATTGTACCCATATTTAATGCGCGTTGGTTGGGACAATCGCCGGAGTATTTGCATCGAGAAGTGATGCAACTGAAGAATAAGTATGGAATTGATAGTGTAGAGTTTCACGATAACAATTTCTTTACCTCCAGAAAGAGGGTAGTGGAGTTCTCTAAGCTCATCATGAACGAAAACCTCAAATGGTGGGGAGAAGGTCGAATTGATACCATTAATAAGTATTCGGACGAGGACCTTCAAATCATGAGTGATGCCGGATGCAGGATGATCTTTTTTGGTGCAGAAACCGGTAATGATGATGTTCTTGCTCAAATGGATAAAGGAGGTACACAAACCGCTGATGAAATCAGGGCTGTTGCCGCAAGAATGAAACAGTTCAATATTGTTCCTGAATACTCTTTTGTACTGGGAATGCCGGGGGATGACGAGAAGAAGGTAATGCATCAGATCAATAAGGACATTGAGTTCATTAAGGAAATTAAGTCCATTAACCCCGATACAGAGATCATTATTTACCTCTACAGCCCGGTTCCTACCGAAGGATCTGATTTATATGATCAGATAACCAAAGCTGGTTTTGCATTTCCACAAAAACTGGAAGATTGGCTTAACCCAAGTTGGGAGCACTTTGACCAAAGAAGAAATCCTCTAACTCCGTGGTTGAATGCTAAGATGATCAATAAGATTCAAAACTTCGAAACGGTATTAAATGGGTATTACCCTACTGCTTCTGATTACCGAATCAGGGGATGGAAGAAATCACTGCTTAAACTGGTGTCAGGATGGAGGTACAAAACAGGTTTTTATCACTTTCCTTATGAGATTAAATTGCTATTAAAAATTTGGAAATACAGACAACCGGAAGAGGAAGGGTTTTATGCTGAATAAATGAGAGGAACAGTAAAGAGCATATTGAAACCTTTTTTGGAAAAGTATTATAGATACAAAACTAAAAAGCCAATCAATTATCAATTTGAAGGGTTGAGTTTTACTGTCCTTCCGGGAGTTTTTGCCCCTATCTTTACCATTAGTACTAAGTTGCTGTTAGAGGAAGTGACTCTTATGGAGCTAAAAGAGAAAAGCTTTTTGGAATTGGGTTGTGGAAGTGGAACAATTGCAACATTAGCAGCACATAAAGGTGCTGTTGTAACTGCTTCCGACATTAACCCTAAAGCAGTAGAGAACGCTCTGTTAAATGCTCAAAATAATGAAGTTGAGATAAAGGTGTTGGAGTCCGATATGTTCTCCAATATTCCGGAACAGGTATTTGATTATATCATCATTAATCCACCGTATTACCCTGCTAATCCTACTAAAGATGAAGAGCAGGCTTGGTTCTGTGGCGTGGAGTTTCAATACTTTGTGGCATTGTCTAAGCAATTAAAGCCTTATTTTGATTCAGGTTCTAAAGTGTTAATGATTCTTTCGGAAGATTGTGATACGGAGCGAGTTAAAAGTATTCTGTTAGGGGAGGGTTTAAAAATGACTTTGTCAAAAGAGTTCACTAAGTATAAAGAAAAGAACTACCTGTTTCAAATCCATCAATGACAGCGGAACTTTTCTATTGAAGAAACAGCTCCTGTTTGCAGTTCAACAAAGTTGATGGAAATACTGTCTTGATTCACGCGCACTTTTAGGTAACCATCCAGTATATTGTTACCCATTCCAGAAGTAATTAGATGTTGTTTTTGGTAGGTGTTATAAGTAACGTTTTTGCTGTCTGCGGTAGCACCAACATCACCGGCAAACCAATAAGTTTCGCTACTTTTTTCTTCGATCATTGGGATTACTTTGTCCCAAAAATGATTTTCAGGTCCTTTCCCGGCCATGGAGTTCGATTTAGCACAGGTTATTTTGTCTTGCCAAACCACATTATGACAAAAGATGAATAATCGACTGTTTTCTTTCAATTGATTCAATACTCCTTCTATCAAAGCAGTTTGACTACTGTCTGGGTTCCACCCAAACTTGGTATTGTCCATTACAATGAACCAATCCTGATGAATGGAAAAAGCGGTGTCTGCGTTTCCAAACAAATCTTTATATAGTGGCCGATTTCCCATATCGTGGTTACCGGGAGCAAAATGAATTGGACAATTGAGTTCCTTTAAATCTTCCTGAACCAACTTCCATTTAGCAGGGGTGGATTTTTCTACGATATCGCCAGTGAATACACCAAATTTTAGGGAATCGGCGATAATTTCCTCTTTAATCACAGATAGAAACGGAGGATAAATTCCTTTGGCATCAAAGTTAGGAGCGCCATAAACATGTCCGGCCACAAAGAATTGGTACGGTTTTGATGTGTTTTGCTTCACGTGACAAGAAGAAATGAGAACAAGTCCCAGAATTAGAGAAATACCGTATTTTAGTCGTGCAATCATGAAGCTACTTTCAAATATAAATATCCTTCTTAACCTGCTGTTGGCAATGGTCATATTTATTCCAACCGCAATAGGGCAGGAATCGATTGTATTGTCTTTTGATGAGGAAGTGTCAAGCGATGTAAAGACCAACCATATTGATGAATGGAGGTACAAAGGAAATGGATACAAAGGGGCTTATTTTGCCAAATTGGAGAAAAGCACTGAGTTTGGTCCTACGGTTTACTTGTCGTCTAATTATCAGCCTAATAGTTGGTTAAAAGCAGAGGTCTGGAGAAGAAACGGAGGAAGTTTGGTGGTTTCCTGTGATGAACTAGGCTTGTATTATTCTACTCACCAGATACAGAAAGAAGATAAAGGTTGGGAAAAGTTAGAGCAGTGGGTGCAAATTCCATCCAATTATCAGGGAGAAGAGATACGGGTGTATTTTCATAATTCCAATGGTAAAGAAATTGATTTGGATGAATTGTCGATTTCGTTTCATTCGTTCTATCCATATCCTTATGTCAAAGAATTACCACAGGTTCATCTTATGATTGAACCCGAATCCATGGATGACTTTTATGAACGAAAAATGAAAGCCTTAAAAATTGGAACCATTACAGATGATCTTAAAAAATGGGAAAAAGCAAAAGTAGATGGGGTAGTACCAACTAGGGTAAAGGTGAGGTTTAAGGGCGACTGGACAGATCATTTAAAGAACGATAAATGGTCCTTTCGAGTTAAAGTAAAAGATGATAAGGAGGTGTTAGGGTTGAAAACATTCTCGTTGCAAAACCCGGTAACCAGATACTTTTTGAGTGAGTGGTTGTTACACAAGGTGGCCGACGAAGAGGATGTTGTAAATACCCGATACGATTTTATTCAACTAAACTTAAATAGTAGAAGTAAGGGGATTTATGCCATGGAACAACACTTCACCCCTCAGCTGTTAGAGCGGTTTAACCGACCGGTAGCCCCTATCTTAAAATTTGATGAAACAGGCTTTTGGGAAATGATTAGAACCGAAAATAAGGAAGGTTATGTTCAGAATTATTATCAGTTTGATGTAGCCATGATTGTTCCAATAGAAAAGAAAAAGATTTATGCAGATAGCGATTTAAATCAGCAATACCTGGATGCTAGTTGGGCTTTGAATCATTGGCATCATCTTAACCCTTCCATTCATGGATATGTGGATAAAGAGAAATTTGCCACATTTTTAGCACTAACTGATTTGTTTGAATCCTATCATTCTCTTTACTGGATCAATCTTAGGTTTTTCAGAAACCCTAATACCCGAAAATTGGAGCCGATACTATACGATGGGTTTACAGAAGAAGGGAGTGTTGCACCACCAAACTCAACAGAAATATTAGGGTATATCGATTCGGATCATGATACCATTTACCACAAGAATCAAATGGTCATTTATCAGTTCTTTCAAGATGAAGAATTTCAGCGATTATACTTCTCCAAAATGGAGCAGTTTTCCTCGAAAGAGTTTATGGAAGGGCTGAAAAACAAGTATTCCAAGCAATGGGAGGAATATGAAAAGATGCTACAAAGGGAATTTCCAACCTACCATTTTGATTTTGAAAAAATAGAAGATCGAGCGGCCCAAATAAGAGAAATTTTAATGGGCGAAAGACATCTCGTACAACCCGATTATTACCCCGAATACGAATCCATGTGGGATTGGAACAAGAGGAATAAGGGGATGCCTGAAATGAATGACTCTACTTATTTTTCGGCTTTTGGGTTGAAAGCTTTAAAAGCAAAAAAAGGAGTTAACCTGGTAAATTGTCACCCGAAAAGTATAGTGATTACGGGTTATTCTAACAATAAGAATAAAGTGAAGTTTGATCAGGGTAAGCAAATCAAAGTTCCCGCCTATAATCCTTCTGTTGGTGGTCAGTTAACTCATTTCCCATTCGAAGCTGATAAGGTGTATTATATCGCAATGGGAGAGAAATACAAGGTAAAAGTGTTGGAGAGTGGATGCTTGCCCATTAATTGGAATATTAAACCCTAGAAAGTATCCAAATCACCGTAACACAATTCTAGTTTTTCCAGAGGAAACTCAGAATTGAAGTTTTTGTAACCAATTAACCATGAAGAAATAGGAGAGAGGTGGTTTCTAAGAAATTGATCCAACGGGGTTTCAGGAGCTACCTGAAAGATGATTTTGTTTAATCCTAATTGTTTAGCTAATTTTTGAAGTGCCGGGTATAGATTTTCTAGTTGTTCTGGTTGATCAAATTGTACATCTCCCACCAATAAACCTCCTTCAGTTTTTACCCAAACCAAGCATCCTTCTACCTCTACGATGTGATTAGGAGTAAAGTGTTTGTAGGAATAATAATCTTCGTTTTTTAGGGTAGAAACAACCTCCAAAGAGTAGTTGTTCATTAACCTTGGGCGAATAACTTTCTGAAGTTTAGAAGCTATTTTTTTCTGTTGTCCTTCTTTTAGGAAGCCGGATTTTCTGGAGAGAACTTCTCTGGAGAGTTTGCTTAGTATGAGCGTATAACAGTTCATTCTTCTTTCCCCTTGCCAGTGGAGTTTATTCACGTAACCGTACTCTGAGTTTTGGTTGGGGAACCCCCATACAAACCGAACACCTTTGTGGATTAACTCCTGATCCGTTAATTCTCCAAGTTTGGTAAACAAACCATTTCCTGCATGCTCAGGGAGAGTCATCGCATCACCATATTGAGCTGCCAGTTGAGTTTCTTCATGGTAGGTCATTAGCATGGGAATAGCTCCATGAAACGCTACCGGATTATTGTTGTAAAGTGCAAAATGCCCTTGAGCCTTAATTCCCGTATGGTTTGGGAAATACTTGGCTCTAATGGTTTCGGGAGTGAACACTCGATTAAATACCTTTTTATACAGGGGAATCAACCAGTCGATATTAGACTCGTCTAGCGGTACAAATTGATATTCATTAGTACTTCCCATCTACAATGGCTTGCATTTGATTGTTAAAGCTAATAAAAGGGTTAATTCCGAATCGATCAAATACTCTAGCATCTGCTTTATCCTCGGAGAATTCATAATCTACCAACATTTGATTGGTATAGCCAATAGTCTCCGCTCTTTTAATCAATGAGCGAGTATATGATCCATCAGGATAAGCTAAACTGGTTACCGGTTTTTGGATGATGTTTTCCAGGTACTTTTTACTTTTTCCCAATTCATTAATGGCTAAATGCTCATCAATTAAACCTAAACAATTGTGGTAATAACCATGAGATCCGATTTCCACTAATTCAGATTGAGATAATTTTAAAATATCATTTTCATCCAGAAGTTGGTGATAGGGAGCAAAATGTTCTTTGTTGGAATAGTTATTATATAAGGTAATGATATCCAGCAGAGCCTTTTTTTCTTCCCAGCCGGTGGATTTTAACTTCTGTTTTAATGAAGTTCCCCCAAACTCATATTCATGCCTTCCATTTTTATAGTTTTTTCCATCAAAAGGGAATATTGCTGGCCCAGTAAATCGGTGTAAGTCCAAAGCATCCGCCCATAATGTATCATACCCTGCATCCCTTATGGTGGTAATGTAGAAGGTAGCCGGTACATTATATTTTTCTAACAATGGAAGTACTTCGGTTAAATTGTTCAGGTATCCATCATCAAAGGTTAAGGTTAGGGTAAGTCGATCGTTGTTATGATTCCCTTCTAAATAATCCTGAAGCGATACAATGTTGAAGTGCTGAGTAAAGAACTGAAGGTGTTGTTCGAATTCTTTAGTACTGATAAAACGACCATTGATTTTGGTGGTGGCATTGGGCACAACACCATGATACACCAGTATTCTTTTCTCTGTTGAGTTCGTACTAACGGACTTTAAACCAAGGCTGTATAACCCATCGTTAAAGGCCCATTTAGCTTTGTGTTTTAAACGTTGAACTAACGAACTCATTGACTTAAAGGTAATAAATTAAGGCTGGATAAGTAGTTCGCTAAAGCTTCTTGTCCGGAGGTGTTTAGGTGAGGGTCATTACTGTAATATAATTGCTTGCCACCAGCTTCTTCTTGCTGTAAAAATTCCAGCGGATTGATCACGTTAATGTTGGGGTAGGTTTCTTGAAGAAACTCCACCAATGGATAGTTTACTTCTTGAACATTACCAGAGAATTCGGCTCCAATTTGCTCCATTCTTTTCTGATAGTTAGCACTTACCTGAGCACAGTGGGGTAGAACAATTAAGCTCACTTTTTTCGTTTGTACTTCCTCCAGAAAAACATCAAAATACGCCTTCCAGTCTTGCATGAGTTCTTGTTCATAATCCTTTAGGAATATGGTGTTGTTCAATGCTCTTGGAGAAGCTCTAAAGTAAGTTTTTTCTCTGTTGTTATAACGTTCCGCATCAAATTCATCGTGCCTGATTTCCTGCCCTTTTGGATTGCTCTTTAAAAAGGCAAGTTTGTAGTTGAGGTAGTGCAAACTCAAGAAATAATCGGACACTTTCCAGTAGATGTTTCGAACGAATGAAATCTCGTTGTAATTAGTGGTATGTGCAATGTCCGAAAGGTCGTTACCTACATAGAATTGGTAGATGATATGACTTGGGGAGAAGGTTTCTGCTCTGTCTTCGGCAATCAAGTTGTGTTGCCTGATTCCACTACCAGGAATGGCGGTGTTTACAATGCTTAGCTCCTGATGCTGTTCTCTGAGGTAATGCACATAGCTTTCCGTGTGGGCCGTAAAAGAATCGCCATAAATCAGTAATCCTCCTTTAGAGTTTAATTCTCTTTCGGAGTTCAGCCCTGATAGTTCACTTCCATAAAATTCAACTACTTGAAATCTAAATGAACATTCGAACAGGCATAGAGATAAGAAGCAAATGATGGAGGTTTTGACTCCAATTCGGAACCATTTTTTTCTTCTTTCTTTGGAGAAGAAAGTCTTTATTTTTTCTCCGAAACTCATGGGGAAGATTCTTTTCTACGCTCGATATCAAAACCAATCAGTATGGCTAAACAACCGTATACAAGGATAGCCATTTTTTCATAGTCAAGAAACCCATTGAATAACCCGTGAATAAAGAAGGTAGTTAAGCCGGCAAGAGCGCCAAAAATTAAGATTCGTTTAGTGTCGTTGGAGTAATAATGATAGTAATTCTGAATTCCGATGTGTAAGCTGTAAAATACTAGGACCAAAAAAGATAATAGACCAAATATTCCCGTTTCGGATAAGGCTCCAAGATACTCGGAGTGGGCATGGCCTTTATCTCCTTCATTGGTACTAATTCTGGTCATAAAGTCTACCGATTGGAACTGGCCATATTGATCGGGGTAAGTTCCCGGGCCAAATCCGGTAAGAGGTTTTTCCTGAAACATTCGTACAGCGCAAACCCAACGGTTTACCCGTTCTAAATTAGAGGCATCGGTTTGTATATCCGTTACCGTTTCCAGGTGACTGGATACTGTGTTTTGAGGCTTTTCTATTTCCTGAGTCTGTAGGTTTTCTACAATGTTGTTAAAGTTTAAGCTTAAGATTAGAGCAAAAACTCCACTCACCACTATTAGGTGAATAATTCGCCCTTTGGCTTTTAAGAATGCTACCAATAAGAAGATGGTCAGTACGCTAATCCAGGCTGCTCTGGAGTAAGAAAGAATAGCTGCCACGATAATGATGCAGGTAAGTAGAATAACAGGTAGGTAGTATAAGTTTTTGCGATTGGATTTAGAGTAAAGCCAGGATATTAAGAAAGGCAAGATAAACACCAAACAAGCTCCGTAAATGGTATGATCGTTAAAGTAAGGTTTACACATGGCAAAAGAAGCCTGAACCGAAAAATCTTCGAATGAGTGCCACCTTAGTGTGCTGTAGATGGGATAGAGGAAGCCGATTCCGTACAGGAAGAACAACTTAGACCGCTCTTTGGGCTGTTTGAACCAGTGTGAAAACACAAAGTAGTAGATGGCTACAAACGCAATTTTTAGCAATGTTCTTTTCAATGAAATCAACGGCATGGTACTAAAAACGCTCGCAGCAGCCGTAATTCCTAGATCCACCATAAGTATGATAGAGATAGGGTGGAAGAGAATATTTCTATCCAGTTTTTCATTAACGAAGAACAGCGATGCCGCTGCAATCATCAACAGAAAAGTGGCATATTCTGAAGGGAAGCTTAGTTTTAAACTTAGTACTTCAAAGTATACCGGAACCGATATGGGAGCAAATAGTATGATGGCATAAATGGCCAGTTTTCTGTTAGCCAATACCGCAACTGAGAAAACCGTTCCGGCCAACAGTCCTGCCATTAATTGCAATGAGGTAAAATCTTGCCAGTAAAGCAAAAAGGCACAGATGGTCATTACCACCAGCACCCAGGCATAATCAGATATTTTGGACCACCATTGCAGTATCATCAAACGCTTTGTTTAATGTCGTTCCATTTATGTTTTAAGAAAATAATGGTGATGGCTCCCAATAATCCAATTCCAAATGCAATCATTAAGTTGATGCTTAGCTTTGGTGATACTTTGTGATCGTCCACCGCTGCTTCGGAAACCACATAAATGTCCGGAATAGGAGTAGTCAACTTTTCTTTGGCCTGAGAGTACTCTTTTTTAAGGGAGTATAACTTGTCGTTTTCAAATAAGTATTCGCTAATCAGAATCTCAGTTTTAGTATCAAACTCGCTAGTGGCAATGGATTTGATAGCTCCATCTGCAGGAGTGTAGTTCCCGGTTCTGTTTCTTTCGTTGATGGAAGTAAGGTGTTTGTTTCCTAATGGATTGGCACCGTTTTCCGATTCTGCTGCCGTGTACAACTGTTGCAATAGAGAGTCAACTCGTTCCTGTTGTGCTAGCATTTTCGCTTTGTAAACCTCCACCGCTTTATAACCATTTTCTTTAAGGATGGACGAGCGAACATCATTTACCAAAGAAAGAATGTAATTGGCCACATTGGCCGACATAAACGGATCTTCGGTAGTAACTGAAACCACTACTGAAAGGTACCTGGTTCTGGAGAACTTAATGGTATGAGCATATTTTTCGTTCAGTTTGTTTCTCCATCCCATTTCATTTGTGTCCAACTCAAAGTAGGTCATCAAATCAAACTTCTTTACCACGCTATCCTTAATGGTTTGAGAATCGAAAATCTGTATCAATCGATCTGCATGGATTTCGAATCCGAAATCGGGAGTGTTTACCACATCGCTTAAGGTGTTGCTGGATGGTGGGTAAACGATGGCATGTGCAGCATATTTTTTAGGTGTGATAAATGTGATCACTACCCCAAGTATGATGCTCAGTAATACTGTAAATATCAGTAATTTTCGCTCTTTGTAAAGCAAATGTGAAATCTTAATCTCGTTACTGTTTTCAGTCATTTTTTATGATTTAGCTAGTGAGTTTAATTTTACTTTGTCCAGTATAGACATGGGTTTGAAGTAAAAGAAGGAAGCAGCTTTTTTAAGCTTTCCACTCTTTAATCCCAGTACTTTTCCAATCTCATTTAAGGCTTGTTTTGCTCTAAACTTTTTGTGGATGTATCGATGCAACTGTTTATAGAATTCTGGCGAATAAGTACTCTTGTACATCAGCAGTAATTCGTCGGAATCTGTCCAGTTGGCTTTGTCTTTTAATTGTGTTTTTACTTTGTCGTAAAATGGTGTTCCTGGTAGGGGATAAGAAACAGAAACACCTATATCGTGTGGCATCAGTTCGAACAACATGTCTAGTGTTGCCTGAATATCTTCCATGTTCTCCTCTAAGTACCCAAATTGAAGGAAAAAACAAGGCTTAATACCATGCTTTTTCATGAGTTGGGTACTATCCCAAATTTGCTTTAGCGAAGTGCCTTTATCCATGGCATCCAGAATCTTTTGAGATCCTGATTCTGCTCCTATCCAAACTTCATCACAGCCGGAAAGGGCCAATGCCTGAATAGTATCGTCTTTTACCAGTAAGTCTGCTCTAGATTGGATTTTATATGGGATATTAATGTTTTTCTTCTGAAGAATCTTACTGTATTCCTGCACCCAGTTAGGTTTAAGCCCGAAAATATCATCGCCAAACCAAATGTGATCGAAATCAAATAGGCTTTTAATGTATTCTATTTCTCGTACCACGTGTTCCGGTGACCTGGAGTTATACCTGACTCCATAAATTGGTTTTGCACACCAGTTACACTTAAAAGGACAACCTCTGGTAGTAGCCAGGTTAATGGAAAAGTAACCATGCTGACTCCATGCTTGTTTATAAGGCTTAATGTCCACCAAATCCCAGGCAGGAAGTGGAAATTTATCTAAGTCGTTAACAATTGCTCTGCTCCCGGTTTTTACCGTTTTGTCGCCATCTCTATAGGTAATACCCGCTACGGTAGTTCGATCTTTCCCCTGTACCAGTTCCAACAAGGTTTCTTCCGCCTCACCCAATATAATTTCATCGGCTTTATGGTCCAGATACTTGTCGAAATGGTCAGTAGAATCACTGCTGGAAACAATTACCCGAATCCCTTTATCATGTGCATATTCTGCCATTTCAAAGGCTGCTTCGCGCATGTTGGTTAGGCACATTTTGGTAAGGTAGTTAAACCCATCATCGTAGATCACTAACACGTCCGGCTGGAAGCTTTCAATTTTAGGATTAATGTCCTGAGCAGACAAGGCAAAGTTGGTGTCGAACAGGTCAACCTCAAATCCATTTTCTCTTAAATAGGAGGCTGCTAGTATGGTAGCCAAAGGAGGGTAGGGCTTGCTCAATTCTTTCTGTTTCTGATCGAATTGAAGGAAATAGCTATGTGTAAAAAGGACTTTCATTAGGCAATTCCCAGTTTCTTTTTTCTGTTGTTTAATTCGCTTAATACCTGATTCTGGAAGTCTTGCGGATGGTGTTTAGAAATTCCATCGGTACTTCTCATGGTAAGCTCGAATTTATCTCGATCAAAATGGCTAAACTTCTTGTGCCATCTCTTTAATGTCATTTTTTTGCACCTACTTTCCAGAGCATCTCCAATTTTTCCGTTTAGTAAAAACTCAAAGATAGATCTAACCCAGCTTGATTTCTTGCTATCCTGCATAGAAATTGGGTGCTCAAAATGACTGTAATATTCATTGATCCACTCATTTTGCTCCTGCATATCTCTAAACAATCGGTGGTTGTAAATGGGAAGCAAGAATACTATTTCTGTAGCTACAAACAAGTTCTTATCCGTTATATTCAGGTGGTTAGTGTCTACAAAATAGTTAACACAGAAGTATTTTCTCGAATTGAGCAGAAATAGTTTTTTGAATAGAATCAGCAAGGTTCTACTGATCCATAACCTACCCGGTTTAGTTATGATGAAGTAATCGATGTCTCCCTTTGGGTGAATAACCCCTTTAGATAATGACCCTGAAATGGCTATTCCACGAACAAAAGGAAAACGTTTCATCAATTTCGCAACTGTTGGAGCTTTTCTAAGGTATTTTTCAGCTACCTTTTCGTGTTCTTTTCGTTTTCGGATAATGAACTCCGGTTCTGGGCTGATTGAATAAAATTCTCCATTTTTACTGATTGCACCTTCTCTCACTAATTCAGACAACAATTCATCAAGTTCCTTTTCTGTGTAGGATGTCTTAAGTAAACGATGGATTTCTTCTTTTTTCAGAGGGAATTTAAATACATCAAAATAGGCTAACTTATTTAATAAGTCTTCTCTCATTCAGTTTGGTCAGTTGTGTGGTTTTTATGAAGGGTGCAATTATAAGCTATTCTATCTTTATTTACGTCAGTATTTTATCCTATTTCTACAATGGGAAACGGACAGGTGGTTTTTCCGAGTAGTTTAGAGGTAATCGATCTTTTTTTAGGGCGATAGAGGTAGCGGTGTGGAATAGAATTAAATATGGTGTCCGAATGATGGAAATAATAGTTGTTCATCTTGTCGGAGTTCATTTTCTTAAAGTAACCTACCGAACGTTTTTGCGCATTCAACAGTTCTTTTTCAGAGTAAAAGAAAGTGTCCATTACGATAATTTTTCCGTTAGGAGATAAGTATTTTTTGAGTTGATCGAAGAGGGTGTTGGGGCAGTTGAAGTATTGCAAAGCAGCAGAGATGATAACCCAATCGAACGTTCCTATGTTAAGATCGGATTGTATATCTCCATAGGCAAATTGTAGTTGTGGTAAACTGAAGCATTCCGAAGCTTGTTTCAATTCGGTTAAATTCAAATCTACTCCCATAACCTCATGTCCTTGTTTGGCCAATTGATGACTCATCCAACCATTACCACACCCTAAGTCAAGAATTCTGGATTTAGGAGAAGTATTGAGGTGGTTAGTTAACAGGTTCAACGATATCTCGCGGATTTTCCACTCTTTATAGTGTGGGTTACCGGGGGAGATAATGGGTAATAATCGAAGTTCATCGTTGGAGTAAAAGCGCTGCTCCTTTTCCCTCACAGAAATATAAGCATCTTCTTTCTCCTGATGATCCTTTGCGTCAGTGTATATTCGTAGTTTATTCAATGGTGGCCTTTGCTTCAAAAGTACTAGTAGAGAAATTGTTACCCAATTATTCTACTCGAATATTATTAACAAAATCCAGACTTATCTAAGATAACTTTTGTCGGCCAATGATGCGTTCGATCAACAGTTTTTCTATTGGGAATTTGAAGAATTCCGATTTACAACGCCATCTACCTAAGCTTTTAAGTGGAGAATAGAGTAGTCCCTTCTTTTTTCCATACCCTAGTTTTAGGTAAAACTTGAACTTCTCAAAAAAGGCTTCCTTTTCTTTACTTACCCATGGTCCTGACGAACCAATGTAATCAAAATCACCCCATTCTTCGGTAGTGGAAGGTAGTTCGAATCCTTCCTTTGCAACATTCTGAGTAATGGCAGTTCCAGGGTAAGGTTTAAAATAGAATATTGGTGTTTCAAAATGCTCACTTTGATTGCGAAGTTTCTTGATCATTTGTACGGATTCCTTAATGCTTTGATCTGATTCTCCCGGAAACCCTACGATGAAAGGGAAGATTACTCCAATACCCAATTCTTTACACTTGTCTGAGCAATAATGAACCTGTGGTAGTTTGATGTCTTTCTTCATCCAGTCCATCATTTCCTGTGAGCCGGATTCCACCCCAATCAATAATCTTCTCAACCCGGATTCTTTACAAAGCTTCCAAACATCATCAGGTAATCGTTGCCCTTGGTCTGCCCTCATGGTTGCCGCCCAGGTGACGTTGAGCTGATGATCTACCAATCCTTGAGCAAATGCTTTAATTCGCTTGGCATAGGTAAAGAATGTTTCATCCTGAAAATTAATATCGTCGAACTGATACTTACCATGGTAATAAACCAGATCCTCCACCAATTGATCCGCCGGAATAGCAGTAAAGTTTCTTTCAAATACGAAGGGGTCAGCACAGAAAGAACAGCGGAAATAACATCCGGTGGAGGAGATGATGTCGAACTGTCTTCGTCCCTTTTTGGCAAAGTACTTTTCTACATCAATCAGGTCGTAATCCAATCTTGGGAATTCTCCCATTTTCTTGAGTGGTCGAGCCGGTGTTTTAACCGGTTCACCATTTTTACGGTAAGCAATTCCTTTAACCTCGCTCAAAGAATTTTCTCGGCTCAAACAGGTAACCAGTTCTTTAAAAGTTTCCTCTCCCTGTCCTTGTACGGTAATGTCTATAAAATCATGATCCCTTAACGGATCAGTAGGGAAGAGGGATGTATGCCAACCTCCCCAAATCACGGGAACTTCCGGTGCATGTTTCTTCACCATTTCAGATACTCTCAATCCATCTTTAATAGGAGCTCCGGTAATAATCGTGGTCCCAAAACAAATGGCTTCTGGTAAGTGTTGTAGGATTAACTGATCGGCATTTTCTTCAATTCTAGCGTCGATAATGATTACCTCAAACGGCTTTTCGATCATAGAACCAATTGCCAATAGTGCCAACGGCATGTCATAAAACACCGTGTTCGGATTGTAAAGTATGATCTTATTTCGCTTCCCCATTTGTCGTGGTGGGTAAATATATGGAATTAGGAAATATCTGCGTGTAGTTTGAAACTATGCGTAAAATATTGTTAGTATTTGTTGTGCGAAAAAAGTGGTTTGTTTGATGCCGCAGGATTGCAAATCCAGCGGAGCTAATTTGTTTGATGCCGCTGGATTACAAATCCAGCGGAGCTGGGTCAATTTTTCGTTGTATCTCATTAAATAAACGATCATTATCTGGTTTAAATGAATTGTTGAATACTATTCCCATTGCGATAAAAATTATAGCTAAAAACAAAATAGAAAATATATTTCCAAATGTTGGCTTTTTGACTACATCAATGATGAGTACAATCATTACTGGTAAAGTAAAAGAAAGGATTAAAACAGGAGCTATTAGTCTCATTTTTTGATTGTCAAAGTGAACTCTTATTCTGGTACCATTCTCAAGTCCTTCAAAATAGATTTTAATATAGGTTCTATTGCCAAATTTATTAGGTCTCAACTCCAAATAATTCTCATTTTGACTTTCAATAAAATAACTTTTATAATGTGGTAATAATGAATTCTTAGAGTCAGAAAGAAACAAAGATTTAAGTTCGTTTAAGTTCAATTTGGACATTATTTCGAATTCATTTTTCATCTTGTTTTGTTGCATCGCTCCGCTGGATTTGTTAATCCTGCGGCACGTTTTTACACTTTTGGAAATCTATTTACTGCCAATAATTTTAAGAGTCACACCATCTCTTGAAATATTGTACAATCCAAAAGTTTTCCCATCTATCGAATCAGTATATTTTTTCCCTCTTGTAACGCTCAACGTAATCATTTTAGTAGGTGTGTTTAGTAGCATTTCATTAGGGATATTGACTTCTGTTTCTTCATTTCCAACCTCAATAAACCGGATAATTTTATAGCCATATTGCATCAGTTCACTTTTTGGGGGAAGTATGGCAACTTCAAAAGCTCCTTTATTTGAGTTGATTTTATCGATATCAACTGGAACATAGCTTGAATAAGCAATAGATATATAAGTTTTGTCCTCTGCACTGGTTGGAGTAGGTGTGAATTTTACTGTTAATCTATCATCTATAGGGGTAATCGAAATATTTTTTTGTCGAGCGTAAACATCGTTTGGATCATAAATGATTGAGTCATTTTTGTATAACTTTATATTAAGCGGTGGAGAAAGAAAAGTGGAATCTTTACTGGAGAACATTACTTCATTATTCTTATGTAATTTAGTTGTTACCTTTTTTCCGTAATATTCATTTACATAGCTTTCTCTTAATCCATGCGAAGCTTCTTCATATTTTGTTATAATTTGATCATTTATGGACCATTTAATAGATGAGTCCTGCATGAGCTCGTTGGTGTTAAAACGTTGAAAAATGAAGTGATGATGTCTGGATACTCCAGCTCCTTGTACAAAATATAAACTGTAATCCTCATGGATAGTAAAGGTGTAGTCAGAAAAAATCCAACTGGATTCTTCAAGGTTTATTTTCGGCTCATTTTTTTGGCAGTATGAGGAGATAAAAGTTAAAAGGATTATAACCAAGAATGGGTGTTTCATAGGTGTATTAGAATTTTCTGTGCAAATATAGTACTGTAATATCTATAGTTCAGCAAAATTTACAAACCTGTGAAACTGGTTAGTTTTATTGAAAAATCCCATTAACTATAATGGGTTCATTATCTTTGCTTACAGGGATAACTATAGTATCAGGTGGATATTTTTGAGTTAATATTGTATGTCATAGTTGGGGCAGTAGGCTTGTTTTATCTGTTGTGGGGATTGTGGGTGTATAAAACTTATCGTAGGAGGAAGTATAAAAAGTTCACAATCCATGTTGTTGCATTGATAGGTACGTTATTTTGGTTAACCTGGTCGACAAGAGTTTTTCCTGGTTCAGAAATGTACTATAGCGCTGAACGAAATGAAAGGTTAACTGGAGAATCCTTTTATACAAGTGAATTTTATTCTTACGAATCTTCTAGAGCGTTTAATGGAGATGGATTTTCGGTTTATTTTGATGAGATGAATGAAGAAGTTGCTACATTATTCTTGCATCCTTCCAAAAGCTTTTTCTCAGATTATCCTATTAAACCAGAACATAGAGAAAATTGGGAGCAAGAAAAGTGGATGGAAACACCAATTAAAAATGAGCATAAAATGCATCTTGATTTTGCTTTATCAGGGTTTCCCTATCGATTAGAGGATAATCCAGAATTGTTTGAAAGGAAGGAAATCATCTTGGAGATACTGAAAGAAGAAGGAGCCTTTTATTCGTTTAATTATTATTTACACAATAGTAGTTTGGTTGGAAATATTGACTTGTTTATTCTATCTCCTAAGAAAAAACTGATTATTTCAATAAATCACAATACATAGTTTTTATTAATTCCTACTTAAAAAGTCTATAATCCAAAGTAACCTCTCACTATCCTCTCGATAAAATATGTCGATTTTATCGTTGTAGGGTGTTCAGTCTTTGATAAGGGAGTCTTTGAGTCTTTTGTCTTTAAGTAATGATACTTAATACATTGTACCTAATACTTCAGACATATTTCCATCGTTTTCTCGATAAAATCTGTCGATTTTATCATTGTAGGGTGTTTTCGTCTTTGATGAGGGAGTCTTTGAGTCTTTTGTTTTTAAGTAATGATACTTAATACATTGTACCTAATACTTCAGACATATTTCCATCGTTTTCTCGATAAAATCTGTCGATTTTATTATTGTAGGGTGGGCTGTCTTTGATGAGGGAGTCATTGAATATTTTGTCTTTAAGTAATGATACTTAATACATCGTACCTAATACTTCAGACATATTTTCCATCGTTCTCTCGATAAAATCTGTTGATTTTATCATTGTAGGGTGTTTTCGTCTTTGATGAGGGAGTCTTTGAGTCTTTTGTTTTTAAGTAATGATACTTAATACATCGTACCTAATACTTCAGACATATTTTCCATCGTTTTCTCGATAAAATCTGTCGATTTTATCATTGTAGGGTGTTTTCGTCTTTGATGAGGAAATTTTCTATGGATTACCATGTGATCCTGTGGTGCTCCCAATTCCGCAAAGTCAAGCCCAAACCCTTCGGGTTTTTGGGCTTTTTTCTTTCCATTCTTCATTTGAATAGGATTCAATTCAGCCTGAAAAGAAAAAAGCCCAATACTTTCGTATTGAGCTTTCCTTTGCTTGGTGATTCAGCCAGGATTCGAACCTGGGACCGCCTGCTTAGAAGGCAGGTGCTCTATCCAGCTGAGCTACTGAACCAGCATTGCGGGCACAAAAGTATAAATTTATTGGAATAGACAATGCTAAAATTGAAAATCTTTATGCCGAAATCAAAAAAAATTGAAAACTGATATTTTTTTGAAGTTTAGGGTAGGGTTTTGGTGAACTATCTTGTTAATGTAGTGTTAAGTAAATAGTTTGTAATGCAAATGGTGTGTTGAAGAGTAATAAAGCTTTCTTTTTTACTCTTCTTCACTCAAAAAAATCAAATACCTTTACAAAGGTTTAAAGAATAGATAACTCTATGTTAAAAATGAAAAACGTACTAATTGTATTGGGAATGGTGCTAGCTACATCTTCCTGCGTAAAAGAAGAAGGAGTAGGTGGTGCCGCTACCATTAAGGGAACTGTTACAGTTCAAAATGTAAATGCCCTGGGAACAGTTGTGGCAACCTATGATGCTCAAGATTTGGACATCTATATTAACTACGGAACAGAAGATGACACCTACGACGACAAAACCAGTACAAGTTCGGACGGAACATTTGAGTTCAAATATCTGAGAGAAGGAAACTACGAGATTTTTATGTATGCCGAGTGTGCTTCCTGTCCTAAAGGGCAAGATAGTTTGGTTACCAGAGATATTGTTATCTCTGATAAAAAGCAAATCGAAGACCTTGGTGAAATTGTGATTATAAATCATATCTAATGAGGAAGGTATTATTACTCATATTATTAATACCTGCCTTTTCTATAGCACAAAACAACGAGGATTTTGGAATTTGGGCCGGTGGAAGCGCCACCTATAAGGTCAATAAAGAACTTAAACTAGACGGAGGACTTCAGGTTCGTACCCACGAAAACTCTACTCGTATGAGAACGGTTTTTGCTCAATTTGGAGGGAAGTATAAATTTAATAAGTATTTCAATGCCGGGGTGTTTTGGAGACCAAGAGTTTCTAATAGGTTAGACGGTCCACAGTTTCAGAATAGGTTTCACCTTGACCTAACCGGGAGGTATAAGCTAAACGATGTTACTTTCTATTTAAGAAACCGATCTCAAATGCTGTTTAAGCCAAATGATGTAGTGTTTTACGATAGAATTAGGCTAAAAACTAAGGTGAAACTTCAAAAAGGACTGAGTGCTTTTATACAGGACGAGTTTTTTATCTACCTGAATAACTACTCAGGACCAGTTTACGATAAGAACCGCTTTGCCTTTGGGATGGAATACGGAATTAGCAAAGAGTTAGACATTAACCTTAAATACCTAAGGATTACGGAAGTGGGAGAGTACAACCCACTAACCATGAATGTCGTTTCTATCGGTTTGGAGTATAACCTTTAAGCTTCGTCTTCTTCTCCGTAGGATAGGATTTCGATTTCTTCCGAAACCAGCTTCTTACATGGTATTACTACAGTTTTATCTTCTGTTTGCAGGGTGATGGAGATACTATCAATTTTAACTATCTCTCCGGTGGTTTCGTTGATTTTGATAACCTGCCCTACTGTGAATCGATCTCTCCCGTAGAAAGATGAAAGGATGTTAGTTAGAATATCTCTTGCAGCAAAACCGTAAGCAATGGAGAATGCCAATAAAACAGCTCCCATGATAATTACTACATTGGAAGAGATCAAGGTAGTATCTATCCCTGCCTGATTAAGGGAGGTAATACCAATGAATACGATTAGAACATAAAATACGATGTTACTCAATATTTTGGCACCAGATAGTCCCATTGAGTTGGTGCTGGTATAGATGGCCTTTTTTAGAAAGTTGGCGGCTACAATTCCAACAATAAAGATGAGTAATGCTGTTAATAGTTGTGGTAAATAGCTCACCAATTGTCCAATTTGAGCAGAAACCATATTTAGTCCTAACGATTCGGAAGCTGAGATAATAAACAGCAATAAAATAAGCCAATAGGCAAAGTTTCCAATAATGGTGCTCAAATCGAGAGTAATTTTAAACTGATTGAGCATTTGTGTCAAGCCCACCCTTTCGCTCAACTCCTCAACTTTTAGAGTTTTAAATGCCTTTTTAATGGAATATCGAACCAGTTTTGCAATTAATACACCGATTAAAAGAATAACAATTGCTCCAATAATGGTTGGTGCAACATCTGCAATTTTAGAACCAATGGTCGAAATTGATTCCATAAAACCTTCTGTGATGCTAGAAAATGTACTCATAATGTTAGTTATTTATCCTTAGGGGAATCGTCGGATTTATCGTTGTTGGGAGACTTGGATGATTTAGTATTTACTTTTTGATTGCTTTTAAAGAAAGACATCACAGCAGAGGAGTAGTCGCCAACAAACAACTGTACAAATCGCAAGATCAGTACCAGCGTTTTAACGCTACCCATTACCTCCTGTTTTAACTCTTTTGGAGGCTCTTCTGTAGGCTTTATTATTTTAAAAGGATTGTCGTTCATTAAACTTCACCCATTTCTTTATACAATGCTATAGCTTTTGCCTTGGCTCTCTTTAATCTCATCTTTACCGCACTTTCCGAAATGTCTAAAATCACCATCATCTCTTTGATGCTGTGATCATCCTGATACTTCATCAGCAGGATGGACTTTTCTTCGATCGGTAATGCTTCCAATACTTTGGTAAGCATTTCAACCTTCATTTCTAAAAGTTGTTTTTCGTTACTTAAATCTTCTTCATCGTTGATCTCTATTAGTTCTTCAGTTGTACTCGTTTTTTCATTTTTCCTTAAATGATCCATACAGTAGTTAAAAACTACCCTGTACAACCAAGTGGAAAACTTCGATTTCTCGTTGAATTTTGAAAGATTAATGAACACCTTCAAAAAGATGTCGTGAGACAGGTCTTTAGCCAGTTCTTCGTCCTTGGTAAGCGATAAACATTTATGGTACACCTTCGTTACATAGCGATTGTAAATTATTTCAAAGTCATCTGCTTTTTGAGAATGAACAATTCGCTTAACGATTTCCTCGTCGGACAAATTCTTTATGTTCCTTCTTTTATTAAACACCTGGTACTTCTAATAATTTAAACCACCAAACGAATACTTAGAAGGGAATTACCCTTTTTTAATGCACCTGGGGTCTGTTTGTGGCGTTACATTATTCTACAAAATCACCTATTATGACGTTCAATTTTTAAAAAGTCACATTTACATCGGTAATAATATCAAAAACGCAATCACTGATCTGTTCATATCGTCACATCTTTTTTACAACTTGTTTTTAATAACCCATCATTTTAGCTTTCCTTAATGATTATTTTTAATTCCAAAATGGATTTGTTTTTATCTCCCGGAACAACAGAGAGTTGGAGGTTGGGAGCTAGTCTTGCCAGGTTCCA
This sequence comes from Parvicellaceae bacterium, assembly GCA_965230225.1. Taxonomy (GTDB): domain Bacteria; phylum Bacteroidota; class Bacteroidia; order Flavobacteriales_D; family Parvicellaceae; genus CALSMU01. The sequence continues at coordinate 74,640 of CBDDKM010000010.1, read as the reverse complement.
CAATCCAAGTTCATCTTCATTGTTTTCTTCGAGTGCTTTAAAAAAGAATTTGGAGTATTCTGTCGATTCGTTTTGATCTAATTGACCAATAAATGAGTTGATATGGTTGGAAACTTCTATGGTTAAAAAATGATTGGCACGAATCTCTAATCCGTTTACATCATCGTAAATACTAATGTGAAAAGGTGTTGAATGATGACTCTTTCTACCATACTTTCTGATGTTTTCTAAAATTTGAATCACCAATCGGATCGACTTTCTTTTAACGACTTTGGAAAAGGATCTCTTTTCTACCTCAGTCATGTATTTCGATATTATCGAATGATACGTATCCGTTTTGATGTCTCCGGTATAACTAATAATGATGGCATCAAAATCAGTGGTGGATCGTTCATGTTCGTCAAAAGCAGGTTTAATCATAAAAAGCCCAAGCAAGTTGAAAATGGTTTCCGGTTGAGAATTGATCTACAACCGGAAACTGATTTCTAATTAATAACTAATTAATTATTGAAAATGGAATGAGCCGCTAGAAGCTCATTTCGGTATTTTGACGAAGAATCGATGAAAAGTCACATTTAATGTCTAAAAAACGACCGTTCGTACAACAAAGCCCTTATAATTCCTTGAACAGCGGGATAATCAGTATCTTGTAAACACCAATAAACAACCACAATACATGTATAAACATCTACTAATTGCTATTTTCTTCCCCCTGTTTTCTTTTGCTCAACTAAACTTAAATCAATTGGGGTACCTTGATCTGGTATCGATGCACAGTTCGGATGCTTCAGACATTTGGGGCTGGGTAGATGGTTCTGGTAATGAATATGCCATTGTGGGATTAAATGATGGAACATCTGTAGTAGATGTATCCGACCCGGCCAATCCTGTAGAGGTGTTTTATGAACCTGGTATGAATTCCATTTGGAGGGACATTAAAACCTGGGGAGATTATGCCTATGTAACTACCGAAGCTCAAAACGAATTATTGATTATCGATTTAAGTACACTTCCGGGAAATACCAATTTAACCACTCATTACTACGGAGGACCTTCTGGTAGCGAATGGCAATCAGCTCATAATTTATACATCGACGAAAACGGAATTTGCTACATTTTTGGAGCGAACAGAGGTAATGGTGGAGCTATAATGTTAGATCTAACCACCGATCCTATTAACCCAACTGAAGTAGGGGAGGTAGACGATTGGTATGCCCACGATGGAATGGTTCAGGGAGATACCTTGTACATGGGACACATCAATGATGGGCACTTGTCTATTTGGGATGTTTCGGATAAAGCCAACCCGGTTTTACTGGGGCAACAAGTAACACCAGGAAACTTTGCCCATAACATTTGGGTGTCGGACGATAACAATTATGCCTACACTACCGACGAAATTGCAGATGGGTATATTGGAGAAATGGATATCTCTGATCCAACTAATATTATCGAATTAGACAGAATACAATCATCTCCAGGAATGGACGTAATACCACACAACACTCACTTTTTAGATGGATATATCATTACGTCTTACTACAGAGATGGGGTTACAATTCATGATGTGAGTAACCATGGAAACATGGTGGAGGTAGGAAATTTTGATACTTCGCCCAATTTTACCGGAGATGGGTTTAATGGGTGCTGGGGTGCTTATCCATACCTTCCTTCTGGAAATATAATTACTTCAGATATCGAGGAGGGATTACACATATTTGCTCCTAACTATGTACGAGGATGCTATCTGGAGGGAACCGTTACCAATGCTAATACTTCAGGACCAATTAACGGAGTTCAGATAGAGATTCTTTCAACCACAGTTACTGATTTAACCATTATTACTGGAGATTATGCTACAGGTATTGCGGTTGCAGGTTCTTATGATGTGGTTTATAGTCATCCTCAGTACTATCCGGATACTGTTTATAATGTTATAATGAACAATGGGGTGATTACAACACAGGATGCGCAGTTGGTTCCAATTCCAACGATAACCTTAACCGTTGATGTACAGGATGAAAACCTGGCTGGTGTCCCAAATGTACAGGTATTGATTGAAAATGAAGATTTTTCGTTTAACGGATCTACGGATGCAAGCGGACAAGTGGTGTTTACTGGAGTATATGAAGGAACTTATACTGCTTATGCAGGATTATGGGGGTATGAAGGAGCTTGTATCAATGGGCTAAGTATTGGTACCACCGATATGAGCTACACCATCGATTTAGAGTCGGGGTATAGAGATCGGTTTAATTTGGATTTAGGGTGGCAGGTTACAGGTGGTGCCCCAGATGGTATTTGGGAAATAGGAGAGCCTAAAGGAACCACAGCCGGAGGAGATTTGTGCAATGCCGATGAAGATTCGCAAGACTGTGGTGAAAAAGCTTATGTTACCGGTAATAGAGGCCTGGCAGCTGGTAATGATGATGTAGACATTGCAGATATGATTCTAACATCACCAGTAATGGACTTAACCGGATATGCTGATCCATATTTATCTTATGAGTTCTGGTGGCGTAATTTAGGAGGAAGCACACCGATTAATGATACACTTAAAATTTCTATTACCAATGGAAGTAACACCGTAGTAGTACAGGAAATTATTAATAACAATGGTAGTCCTTATTGGGAATACAACTCTCAAAAGATAAATGATTTAATAACTCCTGGTGCCAACATGCAGATAATTGTTGAAACAGCTGATTGGGACGCGCTTGGAGGACATTTAGTAGAGGCTGGATTCGATAATTTTAGAATTTATGATAGCGGTGTATCAGTTGAAGAGAATATTGAAATAGAATTGTTATTGTTCCCAAATCCTGGAATAGGGCAATTTACCATAAATTCCAATTTGCCAATTCACCAGGTTAAGGTGTTCGACTCCTTCGGGAAAGTGGTCATTTTAAGGGCTGATTTAGGTCAGTTGGAGTACCAGTTTAATCTCGAAAATTATGCTGATGGCGTGTATTTTGTGCAAATTGAGACTGATAATGGGATAGCAGTAAAACCGCTGTTAAAATCAAAACAATAATGTTTAATTGCCATATCATTAATGATGTTGGTAGTTATTTGATGATTTGATAATTAATTATTCCGGGTATATTCCTTAAAAATGAATATGATAAAACTTTAAAATCTAAGTTATGCAAGCATAACATATAGAGGGGCTTTCTCTACCTTTGTGGCAGAAAAATTTACCACAATTGTTCTCATAAAAAATGAAAATAAAAAAAGTCTTGGTCGCGAATAGAGGTGAGATCGCTATTCGTGTATTTAGAGCCTGTACTGAGCTAGGAATCAGTACCGTTGGTGTTTATACCTTCGAAGATCGTTATTCCCTTCACCGTTACAAAGCTGATGAGTCCTACCAGATAGGTGCTGATGACGCTCCATTAAAGCCTTATTTGGACATGGATGCCATTATTAATGTGGCTAAAACAAAAGGTGTGGATGCTATTCACCCTGGTTATGGTTTCCTCTCGGAAAACTCTGTGTTTGCACGAAAGTGTGCCGAAAACGGAATCATTTTTATTGGTCCGGAGCCGGAAGTAATGGAGGCGTTGGGAGACAAGATTATGGCAAAGAAAATTGCCAAAAAATGTAATGTTCCTATTATCGAAAGTAATGAGAAGGATTTAACTTCCTTAAAAGTTGCTCTTTCCGAGGCAGAGGGAATTGGTTATCCGGTAATGCTAAAAGCTGCTTCCGGTGGAGGAGGTAGAGGTATGAGAGTAATTCGCTCAGATGAGGAGTTGGAACTCAATTTTGATGCTGCCCGAAACGAAGCATTGAATGCTTTCGGTGATGACACCATGTTCCTGGAAAAATTCGTTGAAAACCCCAAGCACATCGAAATTCAAATCGTGGCAGATAGCCATGGAACCATTCGTCATTTGCACGAAAGGGATTGCTCTGTACAGCGTAGGTATCAAAAAGTAGTAGAAGTTGCACCATCATACAACCTAAGTCAGGATGTAAAAGAAAAACTCTACCAATATGCACTGGACATTACTGGAGAGGTTAATTACAACAATGTAGGTACCGTAGAGTTTTTGGTGGACGAAGATGATAGTATTTACTTCATTGAGGTAAACCCTAGAATTCAAGTGGAGCACACCGTTACCGAAATGGTAACCGGTATTGATTTAGTGAAAACTCAAATTTTTATTGCAGGCGGATACAAATTGTCTGACAAGCAAATTAAGATTTACGATCAGGAAAGCATCAAAACCAATGGCTATGCTTTACAGTGTAGAATTACCACAGAAGATCCATCCAATGATTTTACTCCTGATTACGGTACCATTACCACTTACAGAAGTGCCGGTGGTTTGGGGATAAGATTAGATGTAGGTTCTTGTTATCAGGGAGCTACCATCAGTCCGTTTTTCGATTCTATGCTGGTTAAAGTATCGGCACAAGGAAGGTCGCTGGAGGGAGCTACTCGTAAAATGACCAGAGCATTGCGCGAATTCCGAATTAGAGGAGTAAAAACCAATATCCACTTCGTTCAGAATGTAATTAATCACAAAGCATTCATCAATGGAGAGGTAACGGTAAACTTCATTCAGAATACACCTTCGTTGTTCAAGATTAAGCAATCGTTAGATCGTGCTACTAAGATTACTAATTTCCTTGGTGAAGTGATTGTAAATGGTAATCCAGATGTTAAGGTGCTGGACGAAACTAAGGTATTTAGAACACCAAAAGTTCCTGAGTTTGATCCCTATGCTGAGTTTCCAAAAGGGACAAAAGATATGCTGTCGGAATTAGGGCCGGAAGCTTTTTGTGAGTGGCTAAAAAATGATAAGAAAATTCATTTTACCGATACCACCATGAGGGATGCTCATCAATCTTTATTGGCTACCAGGATGAGAAGCTATGACATGCTTAAGGTAGCAGAGAGTTTTGCCAAGAACCACCCCAATACCTTTAGTGTTGAGATGTGGGGAGGAGCTACCTTTGATGTTTGTTTGAGGTTCTTACACGAGAACCCATGGAAGCGATTGAGAGATTTGAGAGAAGCCATGCCAAATATTCTGTTCCAAATGCTTTTAAGAGGATCGAATGGAGTGGGGTATACCGCATATCCAGATAACCTAATTGAAAAGTTTGTAGTAAAGGCCTGGGAGAACGGTATGGATATCTTTAGAATATTCGATTCCCTTAACTGGGTAAATGCTATGGCTCCAAGTATCGAGTATGTTAGAAACAAAACAGAAGGAATAGCAGAAGCAGCCATCAGTTATACTGGAGATATTCTAGATCCATCAAAATCGAAATATAACCTGAAGTACTACACGCAATTGGCTAAGGATTTGGAAAATGCCGGTGCTCACATGATTGCTATTAAGGACATGGCAGGGCTACTTAAACCTTATGCAGCAACAGAATTAGTTGGAGCGCTTAAGGATACGGTAAACCTTCCTATTCACTTGCATACACACGATACTTCTTCGCTTCAGCCTGCCACTTACTTAAAGGCTATAGAAGCTGGTGTTGATGTGGTGGATGTGGCCTTATCCGGACTATCTGGGTTAACGTCTCAACCTAACTTCAACTCGGTGGTAGAAATGATGAGGTTTCAGGAGAGAGAGCATCAGTTTGATATGAGAAAACTGAATGAATTCTCTAATTACTGGGAGGACATCAGAGAATACTACTACCCATTTGAATCTGGGTTAAAAGCAGGAACTGCAGAAGTATTCGAACACGAAATTCCTGGAGGGCAGTATTCCAACTTACGTCCACAAGCTACAGCATTAGGGCTTGGAGATCAGTTCGAAGACGTAAAATCTATGTACGGACAGGTGAATCAGATGTTTGGAGATTTAGTGAAAGTAACACCAAGTTCTAAAGTAGTGGGAGACATGGCCATTTTTATGGTGACGAATAATTTAACTCCACAGGAAGTGATGGTGCGAGGAGAGGAAATTTCCTTTCCGGAGTCGGTGGTGAATTTCTTTAAAGGTGATCTGGGACAACCAGTTGGAGGGTTTCCGAAACAGCTTCAGGACATAATTCTTAAGGATAAAAAGCCATATACTAACCGCCCGAATGCTCATTTAGAGCCGGTAGATTTTGATACGGAATATGAAGCGTTCCACAAGAAGTTTCAAAAGAACTTTGCCAGAACCATTGAGTTTGAAGATTTCTTGTCGTACAAGCTATACCCAAAAGTGTTTGAGCAAGCATACAACATGTTTAAGGAGTACGACAATGTATCTGTAATTCCTACTAAAAACTTCTTCTACGGAATGAAACTGCACGAAGAAGCCATGATTGAAATTGCTCCGGGGAAAACCATATTGGTGAAACTATTATCCGTTGGAATTCCTAATGAGGATGGAATGAGAACAGTGTTCTTTAAGGTGAATGGACAAACCAGGTTTGTAGAAATTCAGGATAAATCGCTCGAAGTAGAGAAAGTGGAGAATCCTAAAGCCAACCCTGAAAATGCTAATGAGGTTGGAGCGCCATTGCAGGGAATGCTCTCTAAAGTATTGGTGAAAAAGGGACAGGAAGTAGGAAAAAATACTCCGTTGTTTGTAATTGAAGCCATGAAAATGGAAACCAACGTTGCCGCCACTCAGGGAGGTAAAGTGAAAAAAATTGCACTTAAAGAAGGTACTCTGGTTGGACAAGATGATTTAGTAATCGTGTTGGAGTAGGAGAGGACTTGAACTGAAAAAGCAAAGGCACTTGAATAATCAGGTGCCTTTTTCTATGTAATTCTGTTCGGTAACCTTCGTTTCTCTGAGCTCCAGTTTTTCATTGAAAATAAACTCTCCTTTAAAGAGAATGACTTCTTCTTTTGTTTCTTGTTTAAAAGTATGATGAATGGAGTAACCTTTAATGACTTGATGGTCGGATACAATGCTTTCTAATTCCTTAAGGAAGGTTTCTCGTTCATTTTGGTAGGATTTACCTTCAACTTGTGCAGAGTCGATAGAAATGTTGTTAAATCGCTTGTAAAAGTCTTCTGTAAGCTTTGTTTTTAACTCCAATCCTTTTTCCGAGAGTTCCATAATGGTGTCTACTTCGGAAAAACGGATAGGTTGGTACTCTTCAGGTACGTTTACCCGATAGCGGAGAATGAACTTCTCTGCTTCACCATGCATTACTTCTTCTTGTCCAATGGAGTTAAATGTGGTTAGCATCAGAAATATGCCAACTACCCATTTCATTTCTTCTTGAATGAAGGAATTAGATTGCCAATTTTACCTGTAGATTCGATGATGAATTTAAACACATCGAAGTAGAGGGTAATGATCAATGAGATGGTCATTAACCAAATCACCAATACGTTTGCCCAGAAGGTGCTCAGGTACATTCCGAACAGCTTCTTTTGCGGAGCGTAGAAGTGAGACTTCAACATGTCGTAATCATAAGGATCAAGATAAATCAGGTCCATTTTCTGAATTACGTTGTCGTTGTCTTCATCCGTAAAGGTTAGGGTGTTAGCGTTGGTTACAAAATCCTCAAGAGCTTTGTTTTTGTATTCTGCTCTAAAGTTTTGGAACGACTGATCCTTCAATTTAGACATCAGCTTACGCATTTTCTTGTGCTCTTTACCGGAAATGATCTTTTCCTTACGCTTTTTGTCAAGTACAGCAATAAACTCTTTGTTAGGTTTTAAGTACTGTTGTTGCACTTTCTCTCTTTCCTTTTCGTATCCGTTATAAATTTGCTTGTAACGTTCCTTAACCAACGTTAAATAGTCGTTAATGGTCGTGAAAGCTTCTTCGTCCCACGCATCAAGGCTAATCTTATTAATGATTTCCTTTTTGATGGTCAATTTATCATGATACTGTTCTTCGGTTGTAGAGATCACGTATCTATTCTCTTTCTCAATTTCGTTTTTAAGAATGTTGATCTTTCTAAGAATCTCAATCTTCTTCTCCTCTCTCTGCTCCTCGCTATTAACAAAACGGTTGATGTCTTTAACCTTAGAATCCAGGTTACTTACCCATTGGTCTTTCTTCCAGTTAGCAAAAGACATTTCTTTGTCGTACTCGTAGAAGATTGCTTCAAACTCGTTGTCTTTAAACTGAGTAACCGCTAAACCTTCATAGGCCCATCTCGAAGCCATAACGTTTCCGATCCACGGAACATGCGACTTAGAAGCAAACATAGGGTTTAACTTATCGAACGATACCAATATCCCACTAAACAATAGTTGAGGAATAATCAAGATAGGAATCAAAATGTAAATTACCTTAACAGAGTTAAAGGTAGCTGAGATATTTAAACCAAGTAAGTTGGCAAAGCACGAGGTAGAGAATAAGATCATCCAGTAAGCGAAGGTCATTCCGCTAATATCAAGTACTGTATTACCAACCAGAACATAAAAAATGGTCTGAATGGCAGAAATCATAAACATGATAGAAATCTTAGAAAACAGGAAGCTCCCTTTACTTAAGTTCAGGAATTTCTCTCGCTTCAATATCTTGAGGTTTCCAATAATCTCTTCCGCACTGGTGGTTAAACCAATAAACAATGCTACGATTACCGAAATAAAGATGTACTGAGGAATGTTTTCACTTTCGTAGAATACATAATCAGCTTCTCCTTTAAGGGTAGTAACAAAGTATTTCATGAAGAAGGCCAGGATACCTGCAAGAAGCGGAGCTTCAAACAAAGTAATCAGCATGTACTGCGTATTGGTCAACTTCGATTTAATATCTCTAATAAAGAAAATCTGAGATTGTTTAGTCTTACCTGGTATTTTAAAGATACTTTCCGGAATCTCCTTAGCGTCTTCCAGGTCCTGTGCTTTACTTGCAATGATCTCCTTGTAGTGAGTGTTCCATTCAATAGGGGAGATTTTACGGTTAGCTGTCAGGTTCCCATATTCATCAACTACCTTGGAGTCGATGATGTTAAATATCTGTTCCGGATTTACGTTACCACAAGTAATGCATTCACTTTCTTCTGCATTAACGTGGTGTACCAAACGCTTAAAGTAGATAACCGCGTCAACCGGGTTACCGTTGTAAATAGGGTATCCACCTTTATCAAGAATGATTAGCTTATCGAACATCTTAAAGATGTCTGAAGAAGGCTGGTGAATTACCACAAAGATTAATTTTCCTTTTAAAGCTAATTCCTTTAAAAGGTCCATAATGTTCTCAGAATCTCTGGATGATAAACCTGAAGTAGGCTCATCCACAAACATTACCGATGGCTCACGAATAAGTTCAAGAGCAATGTTCAAACGTTTACGCTGTCCACCACTAATGGTTTTCTCCAACGGGCTTCCAACTTTCAAATCCTTTGCTTCATAAAGTCCGATAGACTTTAGTGTTTTAACACAAAGCTTAGAGATTTGTTTATCAGTATAGTTTCCAAAACAAAGTTTGGCATTGTAAAAGAGGTTTTCGAATACCGTTAATTCTTCAATCAACAGGTCATCCTGAGGAACGAACCCAATTACTCCTTCCAGCCTGGCTTTATCCTGGTGTAAGTCAATACCATTAATGGTTACAGAACCAATAGTAGGAGAGTAGTTTCCGTTCAATACATTCAGAAGGGTAGATTTACCAGCTCCCGAACCTCCCATGATTCCAAGTAACTTTCCACTTTCTTCGTTAAGGGAGAAATTCTGTAATCCAATGTTCCCTCCTTTAAAGTGGTACTCAATGTTTTGAGCTTTAAAAACTACTTTCTTAGCCGACTTGTCACTTAAGAACTTACCAATTACATCACTGTAATAGATCGGTTGTACCCTTGAACTTCTAATAGAAGATCCCTGAGTAAATACCTGAACCCTGTCTTGGGTAATGATTTGTCCGTTAAGATAAAGTTCGTGGTCTCCGTAGTATCTAATGAAATAGGTGTTTACGGAAAGTATTCTGATTACTCTTAAATATCCAACAAGGGTATCAGAGTAGATGTGTTTTGTTTTTTCAAACTTTGATTCCTTCTCGTTGTTAACAACAAGGTAGAATTCAGAATCAAGATCAGTGCTTCCGTCATCCTTAACAAATTCAAGACAGTGATCAAACTCGTTTTTATCGATGTTAAAGGTTTCCGCCACCGTGGTAACGAATTCCAGTTCCTGATCAGTAATGTCGGTGTTAGCATAGATAAACTCCAGAATACGAATCAACACAATCACCTTTTGGCGTTGAGTTAGCTCCTCGTTAATCTGAGTACAAATTCTAAGAACTTTTACTGAGTTAACAGATGTTCTCTTTCTTTTACCTGCTTTTTTTAGGGATTTACCCTGATGAGTTTGAAGGAATTCATCAAAGAGTTGTAAGTACTCCTTTACCAGTTCCTGGTTAAGCTCTTGCCTTAAGAATAGTCTTACAATCCTTCTACCACCCGCATCGGTGTTCATCTCACCGGTTTCCTCATCGAATTCGACTTTGGAAATCAATGCGAAGAGTTGCATCAGGGCTTTAAGAATTCTTTCGCTCATTTGAGATTAAACGTTTTGTTGGTACTAGCGGTAGGTCCCGACTGAATAAAATAAGCCCGTCGAATAGACAGGCTTAAAGTTGTAGTTATATTATCTTTTCTTTTCGAATCCGATCATCATGATAGCACATCCAGACAATTTTTTGTTCATGTCTAGTTTAGCTTCAATCACGCAATCCAAAGTGTTTTCTACTTTGAAATCCCAGTAAGGAGCGTTTCCATGATCCATGTTGGTAAACAACAAGTTTCTTTCCTGATCGTAGATGTAAAAAATCAAGTAGTTATCATCAACACCAGCAGAAGAAGCAATACGGTAAGTAGAACCTCCATAAAGAGTTGTTTCGAACTCTGCAGTTTGATCTTCATCCAAAAAGGCTCTGTAAACCTGTCCGTCAGAAATAAATACTCTGTTTTTAGCAACATCCTCTTTTGTGTTAAGGTACGAGCTGGTTACGTTCGCAATTGAATCACAAGTAATTTGTCCAAATACCGATGAAGCAAAAAATACCGAAAATACCAGGGTGATAATGTTTAAGTTCTTCATGTTATTCAACAATTTCATTTCTAATTGATTCAATTTTTGAGATTATCTCGTTAAGGTCTTCTTCAGTTACCTCTACAGTGTGTTTACTATTAATCGTAGTTAATTTCGCATTGGCATCAGTTACAGGAGGTACAAACTCGTACGTGTAAGTGATGTTTTCGAAAATTACATATAAATCTTCCAGTTCAATTACCAAATCATCGTAATCCGAATTAGTTCTGTATTGATCTAACATTTGAATCAAGCTGTAAAGAGCATTTTTCTGATCTCCTAAACGCTCCACTAATTGTGGGTGGTTCGTTTCTTTACAAGCATCAGCAGCGATGTACATAGACTCAATCCATCCTCCTGCAAGAACCAAAGCAGCAACTTCTCCTTTGTCGTTTTCCTTTAGGTAGTTGTCTGAGTTTTTGTAAGCTTCAGAAACAAATACCAACATAGAATCTTGATTTCCGATGTTGTCACTAAAACGATTCGCTAACTCATCGTCAAATGCTCCTTCTAAACCAAGTTCTTTAGAAATTCCTCTAACCGACTTTAAGTAGTTCAGAGCATTGTCAGTTTGCTCATAAATAGTTAAGTACCCTAGATCAGCACCATAAACCCCAAGGTTTAATGCTTTCAAGAATGGAGTAGAGTAGTTGTCTGCATTTTCTGAAGGATTCAGGTAGTCAGAGCTATAGTCTACATTAAGATCTTTAATTAAAAATGCAGTCTGAACAGGCGAAGGTATTGAGAAAATCTGCCCTCCAATATTGATCACTACATCCTCCTGAGGGTCAGTAACAGTGTTATTTGCTTCGTTTTTTATCTCGTCAGATGGCTGTTCCGTCTTCTCTTCACACCCTGTGTTAAGCACAGTTAGCGAAGCCAAAGCCAACCCAATTCCATAAAATTTAAACTTGTTCTTCATTAAAATTTGATTAATAGGATTACAACAGCCAAAGAAAACAATAATGAAATTAACATCCAAAATTTCTGATCGCTAAATTGATGATTCTGAGAAAGTATTTTTTGTGCCCCAAAATTAACGGTACTAAATCGATGTGTTTTTCGCTGCTTATCTTATCTTTGTGGGAAGACTATAATTAGAAACTCTTAATGTTGATTTAAAAGTTTATATAGTATTTCTTATTTATCTGGTTTTTAAATAATTAAAATTTTTCTAAATTGATTAAAAAGATAGGTTTATTAACTTCCGGAGGAGATGCTCCTGGAATGAACGCTTGTGTTAGAGCTGTGGTAAGATCTGCCATCCATAATAACATGGAAGTGGTGGGAATAAGATATGGATATGAAGGAATGATTGCCGGAAATTTTATCCCGTTAACGGCAGAGTCTGTTGGGCACATTATTCACAAAGGTGGTACCATATTAAAAACGGCTCGTTGTCCTGAATTCCACAAAAAAGAAGGAAGAGAGAAAGCTTATAATGAATTAACCAGAGCTGGTGTTGATGCATTAATCGTAATTGGAGGAGATGGAACGTTTGCCGGAGCCACCATTTTCTCTAATGAATTTGATATGCCGGTAGTTGGAATTCCTGGTACAATTGATAATGATTTGTTTGGAACGGATTCCTCAATAGGTTATGATTCTGCTTTAAATACTGTAGTAGATGCAGTAGATAAAATCAGAGATACAGCCAATAGCCACGATAGAATGTTTATTGTGGAGGTGATGGGGAAAGATGCCGGCTTTATAGCTTTAAGAAGTGGAATTGCCGTTGGGGCGAGTGCCATTTTGGTGCCTGAAACCACTACATACATCGATCATCTACTAGCTAAATTAGACGGTGATTACCGAAAAAATAAGCGAAGTAATATTGTTATTGTTGCCGAAGGGGACGATTCAGGTGGAGCTTTTAAAGTGGCTGAGGCAGTAAAGGAAAAGTTTCCACACATAGAAACCAGAATTAGTATTTTGGGGCACATGCAACGGGGAGGTAGTCCTTCTGCTTACGATCGTGTATTGGCAAGTAGACTGGGAGTTGGAGCTGTTAATGCCTTGTTGGATGGAGAGCAAAATGTAATGGTGGGAGTCTTTAATAATCAAGTGGGACTAACCAGATTTAATCAAGCCATTAAGTACCATAAGGAAATCAATAAAGGTTTGCTAAACCTTGCAGAAGTACTTTCTTTGTAACTTCATTTTCGGTACCGAATGCAAAGAGAAACCTATTTCATAGACGTTATACTACCGTTGGCTATTCCCAACTTGTACACCTATCGTGTTCCCTTCGAATTAAACGATTTTATTCGTGTTGGGCAGCGGGTAGTAGTGCCATTTGGGAAGAATAAGCTCCATACTGCTATTGTTCGTAACATTCATGAAACCGCACCTGGGTATACTACCAAATACCTCGATTATATTCTGGATGAGTTTCCAATAGTTACCATGCGACAACTGGAGTTGTGGGACTGGATTTCGGAGCATTACATGTGTCATTTGGGGGAGATCATGATCGCTGCATTGCCTTCTAGTTTTAAGCTGGCCAGCGAAACCAAGGTATTGCTAAACGAACGATACGAGGGAACGTTTGATCACCTTACGGATCAAGAGTACCTCATTAAAGATGCGTTGGAGTTAAGGTCTATCCTTACTTTGCAGGAAATTGGAGAAATTCTGGATAGAAAGACGGTATATCCTATTGTTAAGCGATTGATTGACAAAGGAATCGTAGTGGTGGAAGAGGAAGTGAAGGATGTTTATCGTCCTAAGATGGAGAAATACGTGTTGCTTTCGGAAGCTTATGCCAATGAAGATGCCATCGAAACCGTTTTTGACCTGTTGAAACGTGCTCAAAAACAGCAAGATGTATTTATGGGGTACCTTCAACTGAGCGATTATTTTGGAAATCGTCAGGAAGTGAAGAAATCCGATTTGTTGAAGAAAACGAACAGCAGCTCCGCCATTATCAAAAGCCTTTATGAAAAAGGGATACTGGAAGAATATCAGATAGAAATAGGTCGCTTAAAGAAATACGAGGGCGAACGATTAGAGGTGAAGAACTTAACCGAAGATCAAACCAGAGCACTCACGGAGATTGAAGATAGTTTTAAGGAAAAGAACATTTGCTTGCTTCATGGAGTTACCGGGAGTGGTAAAACAGAAGTATATGTAGAGTTGATACAGAAATACATTGCCCAAGGTAAAAAGTGCTTGTATTTATTGCCGGAAATTGCCTTAACCACTCAGATAATTAACCGATTACGAAAGTACTTTGGAGATAAAATAGGAGTGTATCATTCTAAATTTTCTGCCAACGAAAGAGTAGAAATCTGGAATGCTGTTTTGATGGACAAGCTTAGAAAGTACGATGTAGTCCTGGGGGCGAGGTCGGCTGTATTTCTACCATTTAAAGAGTTGGGGTTAATTATTGTGGATGAGGAACACGAAACTTCATTTAAGCAATACGACCCTGCACCAAGGTACAATGCTCGAGATACAGCCATGGTATTGGCTAGAAGTCATGGGGCCCAAGTGTTACTGGGGTCAGCTACACCTTCCATAGAAACCATGTACAATGCCAATCAGGGGACCATTGGACTGGTGGAAATGAAAAAGCGTTTTGGTGATCTTCAATTGCCGGAAATACTGTGTGCCGACATCAAAGAGCACAAGCGTAAAAAGAAAATGCACGGAATCTTTTCTGAAATGCTCATCAATCAAATGAAAGAGTGTTTGGAGAATGATGAGCAAATCATATTGTTCCAGAACCGTAGAGGATATGCTCCAAAATGGATGTGCGAAACCTGTGGTTGGATTCCGATGTGTACCCGCTGCGACGTTAGCTTAACCTATCATAAATACACTCATTTACTTAACTGTCATTACTGTGGCTATACAGTAAAACCGCCTAACAGGTGTACAGCTTGTGGTAGTACCGAGATAAAAATGATGGGGTTTGGAACCGAAAAGATAGAGGAAGAAATTACTTTGCACTTATCGGATAAGGTAAAGGTACAGCGTATGGATTTGGATACCACCAGATCGAAATTTGCTTACCAAAACATTATTAACGACTTCGAGAACAGGGACATTGACATTCTGGTCGGAACACAAATGGTAACCAAAGGGTTGGATTTTGATAACGTGGCCCTTGTGGGAATACTAAATGCCGACGACATGCTGTTTTACCCTGATTTCAGAGCCTTTGAGCGTGCTTACCAACTAATGGCACAGGTGAGTGGTAGAGCAGGGCGTAAGAAAAAACGAGGGAAGGTAATTATCCAAAGTCATACTCCCGAACACTGGATCATTCAAAAAGTAATGGAAAACGATTACGATGGAATGTACCAACAGGAGGTGTACGAGAGAAAGAACTACCAATACCCACCATTCTTTAGAATGATCCGATTAACGGTAAGACACAAAGAAAAAGATACTGTTGATGCTGCCAGTGCTAAGTTGGTACAAATGCTTAAAGATAAATTGGGAAATAGGGTGTTAGGACCGGAATACCCATCCATTCCAAGAATCAAGAATGTGTACAACAAGCTGGTTACCATTAAGTTTGAACGTAATGCTTCGGTTAAGAAGGTAAAAGCATTCTTAATGGATCAGCTGGCTGATATGAAGCAAATGAAAGAATTCAAGTCGGTTTGGGTAAAGATTGATGTAGATCCAATGTAGGGGGCTCGCTGCGCTCGCCCAGATTTTACCCCGATAGTTATCGGGACGCTTCGCTCAAAGATTTTGCACGTTGCGCTGTATTATGTAGGAAGTACTATGTATTAGGTGCTGTAGACTATACGCTATATGAGGTACTCATTTCCTGGCCAGTCCCGTCCTGATAGCTCCCGATAGCTATCGGGACGGGACGGGAAACTCATCACTTATTTCACTGAATCCATTAAGAAACAAGCAACTTGTCGCTCAATTCGACAACTTCTAAACCTGTTAACTGATTAACTTTTCAACCAATTAACTTCTCAACTTTAAGAAATCTATCCCATCAACTCTTCGTACTCAAAGAACAGGTTGCTACTCATCGGTAGTGTTTTTATAATGTCTTTAAGGCGGTCTTCACTTTCCACCGAAAAAATCATGTATAGGTTATCAGCTGTTTTGTTCATGTATACCTGCTTTAGAATGTTGTCTCTCATCAATTCTCCCATTCTCGCTTGTTCGTTTTGGATCACCACTGGATCAGCTTTTTCGAACATTCCTCTTCTAAAGTGTACCATGTAATTTTTCATCTGTTTTTTGCTTTTAGGTTATTACTTTTCAAAGTAAATGAAGAAAATTGGATTCGGTACAGATTTTTAGAGTTTAATTCTTGTTAAGATCAGGTTAACGGTGCATTACACCT
Organism: Parvicellaceae bacterium; assembly: GCA_965230225.1. Classification (GTDB taxonomy): domain Bacteria; phylum Bacteroidota; class Bacteroidia; order Flavobacteriales_D; family Parvicellaceae; genus CALSMU01. Next base: position 58,354 of record CBDDKM010000010.1, on the reverse strand, counting down.
TAGAAGGTATGTGCGATTGTGGTAAATTTGAGCCACCACAACGAATTATGAAAAAAGCACTATTACTACTAGCATGCATCGCTTCGATGGCTACCATGGCACAGGATAAACCGGCCTATGTGATGTACAACAGCAAAGGAAAAAAGGTTTCCTATAAAAAGATGATCAAGGTTCTGAAGGGAGCAGATGTACTGCTGTTTGGAGAATACCACAATAACCCTATTTCTCACTGGCTTCAGTTAGAAGTAACCAAAGATTTGGATCAATCCAGAGATCTTGTACTGGGAGCTGAAATGATTGAAGCAGATAATCAGGACGAACTGGATCAATACCTTAAGGGGGAGATTGACGCTAAAGCATTTGATACCCTGGCAAGGCTGTGGCCCAATTACTATACGGATTACGCTCCTTTGGTGGATTATGCTAAAGATAATAAACTGCAATTTGTAGCAGCCAATGTGCCACGTAGATACGCCAGTATGGTTTATCATGGAGGTTTTGACACGTTAAACACCCTTAGCGATGAAGAGAAGAGTTGGATAGCACCATTACCTATTCCTTACGATAAAAACCTTCCAGGATACGTTAAAATGATCGAGATGATGGGAGGACATGGAGGTGATAATCTTCCAAAGGCTCAAGCCATAAAAGACGCAACCATGGCCCATTTCATTCTAAAGTATTTCAAAGCCGGCCAGTTGTTCATCCACTACAATGGAACCTACCACTCCGACGATTACGAAGGAATTCAGTGGTATCTAAAAAAGCAAAACCCGGAATTGAACTGCAAAACCATCAGTACGGTTTCTCAGGCCAATGTTAAGCAGTTAGCCAAGGAAAACAAGGGGAAAGCAGATTTCATCCTTTGCGTAGACGAGAATATGACAGGGACGCACTGAGTTCGCTGCGCTCACTTAGATTTTTAGATCACTTCGTTCAAAGACAATAGACCGCTTCGCTCAAAGACTTTTCCTCTATAGGATACGCATTTCTCGGCACTGACCGGGAAACTCATGAATGCTAGGTCATAATTTAAAAAAGTTCCTGATCAAGTCAGAAAAGGAGAGGTTCTAAAGTCTAATATCTAATGTCCAGTGTCTTTCATCTTAAAATCTTTCGTCTAAGTTCATTCCTCATAACTCTCGTACCACGGAGTTAGTTCAATGTCATATTTCTTAATCATGTATTGTCGAAACTCTTCGGTAAGATCAGTACAATCGGGGCAGTGAACCAGTCCTCGTTTGGCGGCAATGATGATTTTTAATTCAGGTTTGAATTCTTCCAGTTCCTTAATGAGGGCCTTAATTTCAGTTTCTCGATAAGCTTTTCGGTTGCTCCAGTTTCGTTTTAGGGTAAAGTCCTGATACCGTTCCATTTTCTCATTTAGCTCATTTACAGGAGCTTCTAGTTGAGCTAATTGGGCAGAATCTGCCGTGCCAATGTGTTTAATAAATAATAAATCCAAACTATCTCTAAGGTGCTCCATTAATCGCATGGAGTCGATGACTATACGACTGATTTTGGCCTCCTTTTCCTGATGTACACTATATTCAGGAACAAACTTGTATACATTGGGGTAGGTAACATAATTTATATTTTGGGCTTTGGCCGCCGAGCATAGTACAGCTAATGCAGAAGATAGGAGTAATACAGTTTTCATCATACTGCGAATGTAGTTGATAGAAGTGGATGAGACACTCTGTAATGAAGAAGAGGCTGTGTTGGGTGAGGGTGTGGCTTGTTAGATGTAATATGTATTAAGTACAACGTATCAAACTCATAGTACATAATACATGAGACTTAATACCGTGCGAAGCGCTTTGCAGAATTAACACAAATCAAGATAGTTGTAATATTTCTCCAGTGCTAACAAAGTATCATTCTCGGCAAATAACCAACAAGGATTAACATAGTGTAGCCGGTAAATTTGATAAAACATCACTATTACGCCTATGTTTAGTTCTTTACAATCAGTAAGATACAGCCTTGTTGTATTGATGATGACCTGCCTGTGGTGGGAGAGTGGAACAGCTCAAAGCAGTACCTTTCCTCCTGTTGGAGACGCCACCATTACCGGAAACGATTGTTATCACCTAACCACACCAACACCATACATACTGGGAGCAGTTTGGTTTGATCCACAAGTTGATCTTAATCAGCCATTTGACATTAGAGTAAAAATGAATTTTGGAAACATCTTTCTTTGGGATGGTTCCAATACCTCTAACATATACCCCGAAGCGGGAGGAGGAGCTGACGGAATTGCCTTTGTAATGCAACAGGTAAGCTCAGCGGCTGGGAATTTGGGAGAAGCCATGGGGTACGGATTGTTAACCCCGTCCATTTCGGTAGAGTTTGATTCTTATTACAACTTCAATGCGGACCCTCTTTACGATCACATTGCCATTAGTAAAAACGGAGATCATGTACATACCCAGGGGCCTTACGGAAACTATTCTCAGGGAACCATTATTCCTGGTAGTACTGTGGTACCTGCCTTGGGAACTGATCCTGTAGCGGATAACATACATACTGGAAACGACTACGAAGTACGATTTAAGTGGGATCCAGCCACTACTGAGTTAGATGTTTGGTTCGATTGTCAGCATAAGTTCACCTTTACAGAAGATATAGTAAACACGATATTTGCCGGAAATTCCAATGTATTCTACGGATTTACATCGGCCACAGGTTCAGAGTTTAACGATCATACCGTGTGTATGATCTACAACTCTGTACAACACGAATTACCGGATACTTCCATTTGTCAGGGGCAAAGTGTACAACTAGATGCCACCTTACCCAATGTAACACCAGGAAGTACTACCTATAGCTGGTCTCCTGCCACAGGATTAAGCGATCCTAACATAGCCAACCCTGTTGCCACCCCTAACGTAAGCACCACATACGTTGTAACCATACAGCAAGGCTGTTATGCCGATCCCATTGTAGATTCCCTACAAATTACCGTGGGTCCAGGTACGCCCATTAACATTGATCCAGCTGGACCATATTGTATCAACAGCCCCGATGTTAACCTTACATCTAACGCAGTAGGAGGGCAGTGGGCCGGAACAGGAATTACAGACACCCAAAACGGAGTTTTTTCACCGCAGACAGCAGGAGTAGGTACTCATCAGGTAATACAGACCATAGGAGGTAGTTGTGGCGGCTCTGATACTATTTCTATCATTGTATACGATACACCTACACCTGTTTTCTCTGCGGATACCCTTTACGGATGCGCACCACTCACCGTTACCTTTACCAACGAAACCAACCCACCCGGAACCGATTGCCTGTGGGATTTTGGGGATGGAACCACCGTAAACGATTGCGGGCAGGTAACTCATACCTATACTCAGGTGGGATGTTTTGATGTATCGCTAACCATTACCGGAGGAGATGGGTGTATAGGTACCACTACCATTTTGGATATGATTTGTACAACGGGATCGCCGGATGCGCAGTTTTCCTATTCTCCCAACTCCATCGAAATACCCAATACTTTAGTACAGTTTCAAAACTTAAGTACAGGATCTGATATTTACCACTGGAATTTCGCCGGGTTAGGCACCTCCACCGATGTACACCCTCAGTTTGAGTTTCCTTCGCAATACGGAGGAGATTATCAGGTGTGTTTAACCGCTACCACCATAGATGGATGTGTGGATGAAGAGTGTCAAATTATTGTGATAGGGGAAGAAATGCTCATTTATGTACCAAATGCCTTTACACCAGATGGAGATGTGTTCAACAACGTGTTTCAGCCCGTAGTTTCCGGTGTGGACCCAACCAACTACCAGTTTTATGTATTCAACCGATGGGGGCAACTCATCTACGAAGGACATCATCCTACCAGTTTCTGGGATGGCTCATACAAAGGAGCGCCATCACAACAAGATGTGTACGTGTGGAAGATTGTTTGCCGTGGAAACGATGATACCGGAAAGCACGAATACATTGGGCATGTATCGTTGATTAGGTAGTATCAAATCAGTTCAAGAATAAACCCAATAACTCCCATGCCAAGGCATAGAGGAGAGAACAGTTGCGTGTCTTTCTTTCCAAACTCAGTGTCTTTAATCTTCTTGAAAAAACCAACGTACTTAAAATCTCCAATGGCTCTTAAAGTAAAAATAGATGAGATTACCCACCCAAAGTAGTTGGCAATCCAGTTGGGTACATAAAAGTTGGTTAAGCCTGATTTGATAAAGAAAAAGAAGGCAAATAGTAATAAACCCGTAGCTACAACAGCACTTTCTATTTTTCGTGGATTAAGAACTCTTTTTCCTTCCTCATTGGTAGGAAGCGATTGTGCAAAACCCCAAGTGCCTCCGAACACCCAACTGTAATGAATACCAGATAAAATGAGTAATATAAAGGTTAGAATAAGGGCTAGCGAGGTAATCATAATTCAAAGTTGTGAGTTATACCCTCAAAGATAGTTCGAAAACTATTCCGCGCTTTCCATGTAGCTGTCTTCTTTTAACTCTTCCCTAAATTGAATCAAACTACCAACCGTTTCCTGATAAGCTTGCTTGTTTTTAGATTTTGGACAAAAGAAATAATCCTGATGTTCAGAGTACTGAATCACAGCATCTAACAGCTCGGCATATTTAGATTGATCTTCCATTAATACGGAATCTAATTTTGCACTATGTAAGTTGTGTAACGTAGCAAAAATGGCTCGTTCATCATCGTGATCAGGGTAACAAGCCAAAAAATAACGATACCTCAATTGTCCCAGGTAAAACAAAAAACCGGCATCCTCATAAGCTTCTTTATCCATGTAAACTCCCACCGAAGTATAAAAACCAGACGGATGATCCGTTTCTGCTTCTTGAGCTTTACCAATGGCTTCAGCACTTACCAATTCGTGCTCAAAAGTTGGTGTAGACTCACCACAGGAGGTAATCAGAATACTTACTAATAAGAATAGAAAGAGGTTTTTCATTTGTTTCCTTTTTGCAAAGGAAATGAAATCTATTCAGTTTAATAGTTGAATTGAGTTTAAAGTTGAGAAGGCATTATCCGAATTAAGAAAATTTAACTCCTTACCAACTCTTCGTCTCCCCATCCAATAACTGCAACAATGTGGGCATTCGAAACTCACCATGCATGGATTGAATGTAGGAATATGCCTCTTCCAGAGGGAAACCAATAGAGGAGATGTAGAGCGGTTTTTTGCTTTCACCACGGAGCAATTCCCTTACGTGTTTCTTGTTGTTGTGGAAGCCGGATTTAGCCACACCAATGATGGGATACTTTTGCTCCAGAGCTTCGTATAGGTGTGCTCCTAAACCAGGTTTACCATCGTCATTAAGTTGTACAAATCCGTCTACAACGATACATTCTACCTTTTCAGTAGGAATTGTTTTAAGCAAACTCAAAACACATGGCATTTCTCGTTTGTAAAAAGAACCAGGTTCGTAAGGTGCAATTCCTTCGATTATTTCAGAATAGATTTCCAGAGGTGTGGCATCTGTCCAGTTGTTAAAGGCCACAGCAACAGCTTTTGCCTTGTCTTCTATGTAATAAGTGTCAAAAGCTAGTATCATTAGCACTGTATTCTTCTAGTTCCTACAATTTGCCAACTTTCCACGTCTATTAGGTATAATCCATACGGATCTCCATCACTAAATCCACCAGTAGTGAACTGTTGGCCATAAGAGAATACTAAAGAAAATGAGTAATACAAATTACCTTGATGATTAGGATAACCTTTATAAATAATGGAATTTTCGAAAGCTACATCCCAAGTGGAAACCTCATCCAGACAAGACCTGAAAAATGCTTCGGCAGTAGCCAGCATAGCAGGTTTAGCATCTTGAGCTAATAACTCTAGTTGGTTATCAGCTTCTAACCAATTACAAAATTTCTCAAAATGATCCCAGTCCACCTCGTTTTGTTCATGTAGTTTCGGTTCAATTTCTATTTCTAGTTTAAGGCGACCAATTTTTATGTTACCTCGCCAATGTTTACCTCCATTATGGGAAACAAACTCCACTGCGTGATCATTTACCAGTATTTCTTTTTTCGCTTCGTTCATCGCAAAACGAAAATACATTATTTATCCGGGCTGAAAAAAGTGGGTAGAGTTAACAAAACTCGCAATGGCGGCCAATATATTATCGTCCGAAATAGAAAGAATGTCTTTTTTAGCTTCATCCAGTGTATCTATGGTATAGTTCTGTACCGGAAACCGGCTGTTGGTCACTCCGTCAAATGTCATCCCGATTAGAATGACCTTCGCTGTTTTAACCCAAAACTCTCGGTCGTCCTTTTTTGTTCTAAGGGCAGCATCTACAAAGCACAACCAAATGGCCCACATGCTGGAACTACTCGAGTTTCGGTCTTCCTCAGGAAAAAGAATGCCCTTTCCATATTTTTCGAAGCACTCCACCATAGAGTTAAATTCGGAGTTGTTGTAGTACTTAGCCACAGTAGCACGGTGCTTGCTGGCTAAATAATCGATGGCTAAAGTGGAGTTGGGGTGAGTTATAGCTTCGTTCCATTGCTTTAGCATAAGTTTATTGGGAGAGTTTAACAGGTTGATCCATTTTATAATTAATGGTCCCATTACTACACTGATGTGTTGTTTTGTTTCGTAAGTAGCGTTGTACATGGCCCAGTTATCAAATTCTTTCCAGAAATTAATATGATGTCGGTCTGGGTACTTCTCAACATGAAACCCTGCAGTAGGAGTTAAGGGTGTGGTTTCATCTATCATATCACAGCGTTTTGATTGTTCAGTGAAGGTATTAGCTATTAATTAGCCCTGCAATCCGAACTAATACTGAAAATGCCTGTAAGAAATACTGTGTACAAATTGTATACTAAGTATAAATGCGGTGTATAATGGATAAAATGGTCTTTTTTAGTACAAAAGGAAGAAATTAGCTACCACCAATCCATTTTACAAAGTTGAGTTGTTCCTTAAAGAACAAATTGTTTAGTTCATTTAGCACTTTGTGCCCATTAGCGGAGTTAGTAAAAAGAATGTACCCTTTTTGATGTTCTGTTGAGTATACAAACACCGACCTAAACATATCCCAATTGTTTCCCCAGTGCCAATAAAAAGTATCGTTTGCTGTGTTTTCTAAACCAACTCCAGGTAACCAGTACATTCCTTTTTTAGTATCTACTGCAATCTCTTCTTGCGGTATAGTAGGTAAGTAGTGTTTAAGAAATAGAGCATAATCATTAGCAGTGGTATGTAAAGAAGAAGCTGCACTGGTAAAGTTTCCGGTTTGCTTTTTCTTTTGAGGAACTCCCTTGCTATCGTGAGGGGAAGCCACCTGTTCTAACTCACCATTGTATTCAAACGAACTGAGATTCATGTTGTATGGAGTAAATATGTATTTAGCAACTAGTTCATTAAGTGTTTCTCCAGTAAGGTGTTCAATAACTCGTTGTAAGTACATATATCCTTCTCCAGAATAATTAAACTTGGTTCCCGGCTCAAACTTTAATTTGGCCTTATCCGAGTTTTTGATCCAATTGGGGAGTCCGGTGGAATGTTGTAAAACCATTCTGCCGGTTATGAGTTTAGCATTATCTTCTTTTAAGGCCTTAAATGGTAGGTAGTTGTGAAGTGGTTCATCCAGGTCGATGATGCTATCCGCTTCTAATAAATAACATAAGTGAGCAAATACCGGTTTGGAAAGAGATGCCGCTTCAAAAACAGTGTTATGATGTACAGGTATTTTTTCTGAACTGTTTTCCAAACCATGATAGATGATATGATTTTTGTCTTTTTCCAGGTAGTAAAGTGAAGCTCCAACAATGTTTTCCTCCTCCAGTATACGATGAATTTTGTTGGTGTCTGGCAATTGTGAGAAGCCAAAAATTGAGAGGAACAATAGGAAAGGGAATAGTTTCATTTTACAATTGGTTTGATACTATAACAAATAAACCTACTATATAGTTACAGCCTGTTTAGTGGTACTTAATATTAATTTAACATTGGTTAGACAGATGGTAACATTAGGAAATTGTTAAATCTGGTTTTAGGTGTCTTTCTCTACTTTCAAATTCCCGATCAGAGAAAAAAACTCTCAAATTGAGAAAGTAAATTACTGAGTGTTTTGAAATTAAATTTCGCAACAAGCTGTAAATGCTGGTGGTAGTGAAATATAATTCTGTTTGGCATTAAATTAACATAGAGCGAGTGTACCATTAAATTAACCACTATGAATCCAGAAAACGACATCAAAAAAGTATTTGTAATTGATTCAGATCCCAACTTTCAGCAGATGATGGAACTTGGATTAAACAAAGGGAATCAATATCAGGTTAAATCATTCTTGTCGGCAGACGATGTACTTAACAACAATTTAGAATCCCCGGATATAATGATTATCGATTTGTACTTACGAGGAACAAGCATGTCTGGACATGAAGCATTAACCAAGTTTGAGAACAGGTTTCCAAATTGCAAATTCTTTCTGGTGTCTGGAGAAGAAGATGTAGCATTACTGGAGGATTATGAGCGTTTTAGAGGAGTTTCATTTTTCCTTAAAACCAGTTCAGGACAGGCAAATCTGTATACTAATTTGCGCATTTCCGCTTAAGAAAACACTGGTAAGGAAAAAGACCACATTCGCAAATTGGGAAAAATAAGTTGCAACACACTAACCTTCCAAAAACCTTTGAAAATCAATGATGTTACAATCAATGAGTAAAGACAAAAAGGCGATAAGTGTCACATTGGGAAACTGTAACTATTAATCATTAAAGAATTACCTCAAATTGCGATTGTCAAAACAAAATTATCAATTCGTAAAACAAACAAAACTATAATCACTATGAGAAAGAAAATACTAGTTGTTGATGATGATGCAAGTATCCGTTTATTGATGAAACATGTGTTAAGCGAGCATTTTGATGTTCATCTTGAAGCAAATGGTGCAGACGCCATCTCCTGGTTGCACGAAGGAAATATGCCGGACCTGATTGTGTCTGATGTATTGATGCCTGAAATGGGAGGGAACGAGTTTATCTCTTATTTAAAAACCAGCTTGTTCTTCAGAAACATACCAGTAGTAGTCTTATCCTCATTGAATAAAAGTACCGATAGAATTTCGTTTTACGAGTTAGGTGCAGACGAGTTTATCATTAAACCATTTGACCCGGTGGAATTGCAATACAGGGTTAAATACCTCTTAAGGGAGAGAAAAGCCGTGTAACATTATGACCACCCCTAAAATAGACAACCACAACCACGATGTAGAATCCAGTAGACTGGATGTTCTGATAATTGGTAAGAATCTGACGATGATAGATGATATCCATGCCACTCATTATTCAGAAAATGAAGTAATGGCAGAAAAATGGATGGAATCGACTGGAATTATACCGGATGCCATAATTATTAATAAGGATTGTTCCCTTTCTCATGCCACCATGATTAAGGAAGTTCTGATTAAACACGACGTCGATAAAAAGATACCCCTGTTATTGATGACCGATTACTTTAATCAGAGTGAAATGAATGTTCCTCATAAGGTAGACGATGTAATTACAAAAGACATTACCGCTAAAATGCTTGATTACAGGATTCGGGTTTTTTCCAATCCAAAAATGAAGGATAGAAAAGTAGGAGCGGGGAACAAGCGCACAGTGTCCATTCCAAAAAGAATGTTCGACGTAGTTAGTGCTTCCTGCGCCTTAATTCTAGCCAGTCCATTTTTGGTGTTGGTGGCCATCTTGATCAAGATTGATTCGAAAGGTCCCATCTTTTATGTTTCCAAGCGTGTAGGAACCGGGTACAAGGTATTCGATTTTTACAAGTTCAGAACCATGAAGGTGGGAGCCGACCAAAATCTGGAACAGTACAACAAATTAAATCAGTACAAAGAGGCTGTGGCCGATACCGCTGATGAAGACAGATGTCCTGAATGCGAAAAGCTGGGATCTTTCTGTTCAACCCCATTGTACCTGGATGAGAAGGTGATTTGCGAAGAATCTTACAAGAAAAAACTGTCGGCAGACAAAGCAGGAACATTTTTTAAACTCAAAGACGATCCAAGAATTACAAAACTTGGGGCTTTCCTTAGACAAACTAGTATCGACGAAATTCCACAATTATTTAATGTGGTTAAAGGAGATATGTCTATCGTAGGAAACCGTCCGTTGCCAGTGTACGAAGCACAGCAATTGACATCTGATCATTGGGCCAAAAGGTTTCTTGCACCTGCAGGACTAACCGGATTATGGCAGGTAACCAAACGAGGGAAATCTGACATGTCCGAATCCGAAAGAAAAGAGCTGGACAATACTTATGCGTCCAATCACTCTTTTGTTGGCGACATCGTGCTGATGCTTAAAACAGTACCAGCCTTGTTGCAGAAAGAAAAAGTATAACTAAAACGGTAATCATGAAAGCCAAATTCACCCTGATATTTGTGCTTTGCTGGATCATATCCCCACTGGGGTTAGCGCAAAGCGATGAGCAGGATTCTGTTGGATACAGTCTCCCAAGCCTCGACGTGCTTATTGATTCTGCGATTTCCAACTCTGCTCTGGTTCAGTTCTACGAATCAGAAGAAGAAAAAACCAAAATAGAACACAAATTAGGTAAAAGCTCATGGACCGATGGAGTAATGCTTGGAGGAGAATCTAAGTATGGTTCTTTCGGAAGTAATCTGGAGCTGGATAACTTAAGTATTGGATATGGTATAGGTTTTACGATACGTGTACCACTATCTTCCATAACCCAACAAAAAAAGACAAATGAGTTGAATTGGCAAGAAGTTAAATCTTCTCAAACTCAAGTACAAACAGCCAAAGATCAAATTAGAAATGAGGTCATTAAGTTGTACTACGAAGTACAGATGAAACTGGACCTCATAGCCGTTCGAACCAACGCATTGGAATCCTCAATTCTGCATCTGCAAATGGCAGAAAACGAATTTAAAGGAGGGTTAATAACCATTGCGGAACTGGCAAGGGTAAACGAAGTGTATACCCGACAAAAAGCGCTACATGCGCAAGGTAAGGCAGAATTGACAATTGCAATCAAAATGCTAGAGAACCTGGTTGGTTTTACTCTGGAATTTAGGTAAGAATATGACGTTGTTACAGTTTATAAGATTAATCATGCAACACCTCAAGTTGCTGATCATTGTACCAGTTATTATGGTAACAATGGTGTTTTTTCTTACCCAAAACCCAACGCCTACTTTTAAATCAAGTACTACTGTATATACAGGATTTGCTTCGGGTTATACCATAGAAACCGGAGAAAATTCCAGGTTTGATTATCAGGGAATCAATATCGCTTTTGATAACCTCATGGAGACCATGAAATCCAGAGAAACCAGGGAAGAGGTTGCTCTAAAATTATTAACTACTAACTTATTAGCTGACACCACGCTGGAGGGGAACAAAACCATATCTGCCGAGTCTCATCAGGAACTGGCAGAATGGGTTCCTTCTCAAATTAGAGAACAGGTAGTGGTGATGGACGACTTTGATGAAACGTATCGCAGGTTGGATTCTATGATGAGGTCCAATACCACCAATCACATTTATATACTCCTGAATTCGGACAATGCTCACTATGGAATAGTAGGGCTATTGGGAGTTAAAGTATCTCGTCTCAAAAATAGTGATATGATCAAATTAGACTTTGAGTCTGATGATGCCGGAATCTGTTACAATACGCTTGAGATACTTACCAGTACGTTTGTTTCTAAATACCGAGATGTAAAGAAAGGAGAAACCAATAGCGTAGTTCAGTACTTCCAAAACGAGGTAAACAAAGCACAAGATAAATTGGATGCTGCTGAGGCCAGGCTTCAAAAGTTTAGAGAAGATAACAAGATCATTAACTACTACGAGCAAACCAAATTCATTTCCGAGCAGAAGGAGGATTTGGAAAATGAATATCAAAATGAGTTGATGAAACTGGCTTCGAACATTGCAGCCATTGAAAACATAGATGCCAAGCTGACCGAAAAAGACAACATGTTACTGAACAGTAAAACAGTTCTGGATCAGAGAAACAAGTTGATTTCCATTTCTACCAAATTAGCGCAGTTGGAGTCGCAACAATTAGACAGTACAAGAATTAAGGAAATTGCAGAACTAACACAGGAATCTACCAGGATTAAGGCAGAGCTGAACCAAAGTATCAATAACTTATATGCTTCTAACGTGAGTGTAGAGGGAATCCATGCTAAAGAGTTGGTAAAACTTTGGCTAGAGCATCAAATTTTAAAAGACGAAAGCGAAGCCAGAATTTTGTTGTACGAAAATCGTAAAAAAGACTTTGATATAACTTACAGTCATTTTGCTCCGCTTGGATCCACTGTAAAGAAAATGGAGCGGGAAATAGCTGTTGCAGAAAAGGAGTACCTGGCTATGCTGGCAAGTTTGAACAGTAGTAAACTAAAACAGCAAAACATCGAATTATCCAATAATCTCTCTGTATTAGATAGTCCTTTTTACCCAACAGAGCCTGAGGCCACTAAAAGAAAATTACTGATCGTAGCAGCTGGTTTTGTTGGATTGATACTAACACTGGCCATGATCATTTTACTGGAGTATCTGGATAAATCCATTAAAACTCCACAGCGAATCATGGAAATTACTGGAACCACATTAGCAGGTGGGTTGCCTAATCTTAAAAAGGTGAAAAAGGAAATGAGTCCATTGTTTATTGATGGGCTAAGTCAGCAGGTAATTAACCACATTAACACTCAGCTTAAATTAAGAGAGGCTTATACCAGACCACATTTAGTAGTGTTTTTTAGTACCAGAGAAGGAGAAGGGAAAAGCTTTATTTCCAATTTACTTTCGGAAAAGTTGAGAGATTCCGGCTATAAAGCATTGATGCTTCAACCAAAAAGTGAAGAACAACCTGATTCGCCTGATTTTATTGGGTACGAAGTGCCTAAAAACTTCTCCATTACCAAGAGTGTAGAGGAGTTAATTGAAGAGCCTAGAGACTTAAGCCAATACGATTATATCCTTTTGGAAATTCCGGCTATTATTTCCGGTAAAAAGCCACTAAATATATTGTCTGAAGCAGACCTGTCCATTTTGGTGGTACGAGCTGGAAGAAGCTGGAACACTGCAGATGGATTGGCTCTGAATAATTTCAAATTGGTATCTCAATATCCACCGGAAATTATTCTAAACGAAACTAGAAACGAAGCATTAGAAAACATCATTGGATTCTCTCCTAAAAAGCGAAGCAGGTTGAGAGTTCTGGTTAAAAAATGGGTAACGCAAGAATTTAACGTTCGATCCAATTAATGAAAAAACTGATTAACAAAATAGTAGGTCGTAGCAATGTACTTTCCTTAAGTGGTCAAGCCATTTTCGCTATTCTTGGGTTTACCAGTATTGTGTTGTTATCGCGTGCTTTTGACAAAACCAACTTTGGTACCTGGGTGCTCTATATTTCTGTGATCAATTTTCTGGAAATGTTGAGAACAGGTTTTTTAAAAACAGCCTTGGTTCGGTTTTGTGCAGCAGAACCTCAAAACGAAAACCAATACATTGGGTCTAGTTGGGTACTGGGAATTTCGGTTACTGTAGCTCTTAGTTTGTTAGTTTGGGCAGTACTATTGTTCTTACCGGAGGCATATTCGGATAGTATATTTTACCTGATTTGCATTTGGTATCCCATTTATGCATTGATCTCTTTACCGTATCACTACGGAACTTACTTGCTTCAGGCAAAAGAAAAATTTGGAAGCATTTTGTTGGTAAAGTCACTAAACATGGTGCTTTTTATTGTTGGAATTGTTGTGATTCAGATTAATCAGTTAGAACTACCTTATGTTATTATAGCTCATGTTATTTCCAATCTTGTAGCAAGCATTGTGGCAGTAATTATGGGGTGGTCAGGACTTCAGTATTTAGGATCGGCGGTAAAAGCCACTGTGATGAAGTTGTTGCACTTTGGGAAGTATTCCGTAGGAACCTTAATAGGCTCTAATTTATTGAAAAGTTCAGATACTTTTTTAATTGCCTTTTTCCTGGGACCAAACGCAGTAGCCATTTACAGTATCCCATTAAAATTAACCGAGTTATTTGATATTCTAATTAGAAGCTTTATAGCGGTAGCGTTGCCTAGAATGTCTTTGGCTAGTACAAAGAAGAATTTAAACAAGGTGAGAGCAATACTGTATAAGTATGCCGGAACCCTTACCATTATATACATTCCATTATTGGTGTTCTGCTTCATTTTTGCAGAAGATTTAGTAGTACTGCTAGGAGGAGAGCAATATGCCTCTTCGGCCATCATTTTTAGAATCTTCCTGATCTATGGATTCTTCTTACCGGTAGATCGATTTACAGGAGTAACACTTGATAGCATTAACCGCCCGAGGTTAAACCTTTACAAAGTGATTTTTATGCTTGTGGCCAATGTAGTAGGAGATGTTATCGTACTTACTTTTTTCGGAGAGCTTTGGATGGTAGCAGCTGTAACCATTACAACCGTACTAACTGGCTTAGTAATGGGATTATACCTGTTGCAGGGAGAAATGGAAGTGAAGTACAAATCTTTCTTTGTGGAAGGTTGGAAAAAGTGCTTGTCCCTTAAAGAATTATTGAACCGTAAACCAGTATCACAAGTATAATGAGGTCTCAGCTAAATACCGGTTCAGATGTGCTTGCTACACCAAAAGGAATGGTCATAGCACTGTTAGCAAGTGTAGGAGTTGGAGCACTAATGGGACTTACTGGAGTACTTGGTGCGGGAATGGTATTAGCATTGGTATTTGCCGTGACTTATTTGTGGTTTTGTTTTCTAAAACCTTCTATTGCATTTAACTCGTGCATCATCATCAGCTTTTTTGCCATTGGTTTAACAAGGTTTGTTTCCGGACCAATTGGATTGTCAGTAGATGCTTTATTGTTACTGGCTTTATTGGCCATTTTCTTTAGCAAATACAAAAATGCTCCGTGGGAAAACTTAAGAAGTGATCTGATGGGAGTTTCATTAATCTGGTTTTTATACAATGTCTTGGAAATCTTTAATCCTGAAGCGAGAAGTATTGCAGCCTGGTTTTATGCGGTAAGGGGAGTGTCGCTATACATGATTTTCGTATTCATGATCATACTATTGCACTTCAATACCAGAAGAAATCTAATGCAATTTGTGACCATTTGGTTTGTCATATCATGTCTTGGAGCGCTCTACGGTATTAAGCAACACATGTTTGGTGTGAGTCATGCAGAGCAGGTATGGTTAGACAAAGGAGCAGGAGAACAGCACATCCTATTCGGAAAACTAAGAGTATTTTCTTTTTACAGCGATGCCGGACAGTTTGGAGCATCTCAGGGAATGACCGGAATTGTAGCGTTGATTACAGCTCTTAAAACAGAGAAAAGATGGTTCAAGTGGCTAAGTTGGGCCACTGCTGGGTTAACCATATATGGAATGATGATTTCCGGTACCAGAAGTGCCATTTTTATTCCCGCACTTGGAATATTTACCTATTTAGTATTGAGTAAAAACTTTAGAGTTCTTGTATTAGGATTGATTGTAGCAGGATCTATTTTTTATGTATTAAAGTACACCTATATAGGGCAGGGGAACTACACCATTAACCGTATTCGTACTGCTTTTAATCCTACAGAAGATGCATCTTTTCAGGTGAGGTTAGAAAACCAGAAATCGTTGGCCAGGTACTTAAAAAGCAGACCAATGGGAGGTGGAGTAGGAACTGCTGGTCATTGGGGGCAGAGATTTAGCCCTGGAACATTTCTGGCAGATACTCCTACCGATAGTTGGTATGTGAGAATATGGGCAGAGGAAGGGATCATTGGTTTGGTGCTTTATCTGATCCTGTACCTATACATTTTGGTGAAAGCATTTTTCTTGATTTATAAACTACAAGATCCTTATTTAAGGCAAATAATGATGGGGTTTTTCGCAGGGTCGTTTGGACTCTTTGCTGCTAACTATTCCAACGGATATATCGGGCAGATACCTACAAGTTTAATCGCTTTTGCCTGTATGGCATTTATGTTCATATCTCCTACATGGGATAAGGAATACATTAAAAAACAACAAGAAGCATGAAAAACACGACTACCCATCCATTAGTATCCATCATTACCGTGAACTACGAGCAGGTTCAGGTAACGCTTGATTTGCTTCAGTCTTTGGATCAGATTACTTACCCTAACTACGAGGTGATTGTGGTGGATAATGGATCGCAGAAATCACCAAGCATAGCAGAGGTGATCAAACATAGAAATGCGAGAATCATTTACTCCAAAGAGAATCTAGGTTTTGCAGGTGGCAATAACCTGGGAGTAGAAGCTGCACATGGTGAGTACCTGCTATTTATTAATAACGATACGGAGGTTCCGGTAGATTTTTTAGAGCCATTGGTGGATACCTTCAGAACACACCCTGATGCGGGAATGGTAAGTCCTAAAATTAAGTATTTCCATACTCCCGATACCATACAGTATGCAGGTTATAACCCCATTAATAAAATGACATTAAGAGGGGAGCCAGTAGGAAAAAATCAGAAAGATGCACCGGAATACAATCAATTTACCAAAACCAATTTTGCCCACGGAGCTGCCATGATGGTGCCCAGAAAGGTTATTGAAGAGGTAGGAACCATGTTCGAAGATTATTTTTTGTACTACGAAGAATTGGATTGGGCGGCAAGAATTAAAAAAGCCGGATACAATATTTACTATAATCCTGCATCGTACATACTGCACAAAGAGAGCATGTCTGTTGGTAAACAGAGTGCCTTTAAATTATACTACTTAACCAGAAACAGAATTTTGTTTGCCAGAAGAAACTTTTCATGGGGAGCATTTCTAATTAATATCTGTTACCTCATTGGTGTTTCTATTCCGGTGAACACCCTAAGGAATGTTAGAAAACCAGAGTACCTAAAGTCTTATTACAAGGGCTTGTTCTGGAACTTCACCTACAGAGCCAATAGCGATTCATTAACCATCATAAAACCTAACGAATATGGAAACTTATAAAATTATACTACTCATTATAGCCCTTCCAATATTTGCCTATTTGGGAATGTCGGCTTTCTATCTATTCGTATTTGCATTAGCAGGATTGAGAAAGAAATCCAACAAAATTGTAAAGGATGATTCACTTAATCACATTGTGGTGCTAATTCCAGGCTATAAGGAGGATGCGGTAATCATTAATACAGCGAAAGAATCTTTAAAGCAGGTGTACCCAAATAGCCATTACGACGTGGTAGTTATAGCAGATTCGTTCGAACCAGAAACCTTAAGTCAGTTGAGGGAATTACCCATAAGAGTGGAAGAGGTATCGTTCGAAAAGAGCACAAAAGCCAAGGCGTTAAAAACAGTGTTGCAGAGATTGGAAAAACAGTATGATTTAGCTCTGATTTTAGATGCCGATAACATAATGGAGGCCGATTTCTTAACCAAGATCAACGGAAGGTTTAATGAAGGAAGTAGAGTAATTCAAGGGCATAGAACCGCAAAGAATACCGATACTCCTTTTGCCATTCTGGATGCCATAAGCGAAGAGATCAACAATAACATTTATAATCTAGGACACTTAAACCTAAGGATGTCTGCCAGATTAGTAGGGTCCGGAATGGCTTTCGAATATGAGTTGTTCAAGGAAATGATCATGAAAAATGAAGCCGTTGGAGGGTTTGATAAAGAACTGGAGTTAGAGCTATTAAAAGACGGACACTACATTGATTACATGCACGATGCACTGGTGTTGGACGAAAAAGTGGCTTCTCAGGAAGTTTTTGGAAACCAAAGGAAAAGATGGATTTCTTCTCAATTTCACTACTTCAGAAAGTACTTTATGTCTGGAGTTATTGCTTTGTTTACTAAAGGTAACTTCGACTTCTTTAACAAGTGTTTTCAGATGATGCTACCACCGAGGTTGTTACTTCCGGGTGTGTTGTTATTCATTGCCATCGGAGGGTTTTTATTAGCACCAATAAACATTGCGATTATTTGCGCCATTCCATTTGTGCTAAACGCCATAGCTTATGGTATTTCCATCCCAGTAAAGTTTTATAACAAGAATACCATTAAGGCATTTATGCAATTGCCAAAAGCATTTTTCATCACCTTTTCATTGCTATTTAAGATGAAAAAGGCCAACGAAACATTTATTCACACACCACATTCAAATCCCGTTAATTATGAGCAAAAATAGACTACCCAACTTTTTATTGATCGGAGCAGGAAAATCAGGAACTACATCCATTCACAACTACCTGGACCAGCATCCGGAAATTTATATGTCGCCGGTAAAAGAACCGAATTATTTCGCCCTAATGGGCCAGCAAAAAACCACTGGTTATGATGAGGATGATCCAGATGGATATTTTCATTATCCATGGGCGGTAACCAATTGGGATGATTATCAAAAATTGTTTGATGGAGTAACCAACGAAAAAGCAATTGGAGAGGCATCTACTATGTATCAATACATGCCATTGGTGCCGGAAAGAGTAAAAGAAACGTTACCGGGAGTTAAGCTGATAGCTATTTTTAGAAATCCGGCAGAGCGATTGTATTCCAGGTTTATGCACCTGGCAAGAGAGAACAGAGAGCCAACACCGGACTTTAAAGATTGTTTGGTAAAAGGAAACATCTGGTGGAAGAAAAATGATTTGGTGCAGGAGGGATTCTATTACTCTCACATGAAGCGTTACTTCGATCTGTTTGAAAAAGAAAATATTAAAATATTTCTGTACGAAGACCTTATTAAAGATGCTCCAAACCTCATAAAAAACATGTACAACTTTTTGGATGTAGATGAGAGTTTTGAGCCAAATACTTCGGTGCAGTTTAATGCCTCCGGTAAGATTAAAAACAAATTTGTGGATGTGTTGATCGGTCAAAACAGTATCCTGAAAAAGGGTGTTCAAAAACTTTCTCCAGGTGCTGTAAGCAAAGCGAAAGACAGCTTGTGGATGCAGAAAACCCTTAACAAAATGCGAAAAAAGAACCTGAGTAAACCGCCGATGGATATTTCCATTAAGCAAGAATTGCTGAAAAGAGTTTACGGACAGGAGATTGAGCAATTTGAACAATTGATCAGGCGAGATCTATCTGCCTGGAAAGTTTAACCAAACAAACGACTACCATGATAAAAGGAAAAAATATAGTTGTTGTAGGGCTACAACCCTGGGACATTGAAATAGGAAGTAATTGTAAGAACATTGCATCAGAACTATCTAAGCACAATAAGGTGCTGTATGTTAACATGCCCTTGGATACCATTACCAAATGGCGTCAGAAAGACAAGCCAATGGTGAAAAATAGAATGGCGGTTATTAATGGAGAACGTCAGGATATTGAGAGAATACAGGATAACCTGTGGGTGTTTTCGCCAAAGATTTTGTTGGACTCCATTAACTGGTTACCCAAAGGGGCGCTGTTCGATAAAATGAATAAACGTAACAATCGGAAACTGGCAGATGAAATAAAGAGAGTTTTACCTCATCTTGGCTTCGATTCATTCATTTTGTTTAATGATAGTTCCATGTTTAAAGGTCTGTATCTAAAAGAAATGCTACAACCAGAATTGAGTATTTATTACTTAAGGGATAACCTGATAACTCAACCATACTTTAAGAAGCATGGCGAGACCAAGGAGCCTGAATTGATGAGTAAATACGATATCGTGTTAACGAACTCTGTGTTTTTAAGAGATTACGCTGCTAAGCATAATCCATATTCTTATTACGTAGGATCCGGTTGTGATTTTAGTTTGTTTCAGGCTAATTTTCACAGAAGAAAACCGGCCGATATGAGACTAATTACAAATCCTGTAATAGGATATGCTGGTTTCTTGTCTGCAGAGCGTTTGGACATTTCTTTGCTAATTTATTTAGCTACAGAAAGACCAAACTATTCTTTTGTAATGTTGGGTTGGGAAGATGAAGCATTTGAGCAATCTGCTCTTCACGGATTGGATAACGTGTTCTTTTTAGGGAGAAAAACTCCAGAAGAAGTGCCCGATTATTTAGCTCATTTTGATGTGTGCATTAACCCACAAGCCATCAATCCTTTAACCATTGGTAACTATCCAAGAAAAGTAGACGAGTATTTGGCCATGGGAAAACCAGTGGTGGCCACTTATACCTCTGCATTGGATGAGTTTAAAGATCATTGTTACCTGGCTTCTTCCAGCGACGAATTTTTATCGATGGTTGATGTGGCCATTTTGGAAAACAATCAGGCTTTAGAGAAAAAGAGAATCAATTTCGCTTCTGGTCACACCTGGGAAGGGAACGTAAAAAACATCAGTGAAGCAATTGTAAGTTACCAACAAAAGAAACTAGCATCATGAACATTTTAGAGATTGCATTTTGGGCATTATTTGGTATTGTATTTTTTACCTACATCGGATACGGAGGAGTATTGTACTTTTTAGTATCGTTAAAGAGACAAAGAAGTCAGAAAAATAGATTGGTGGGAGAGTCCTACCAACCAACCGTATCCCTTGTTATAGCTACCTACAACGAGCACGATTGTATTAAAGAGAAAATAGAAAACTCCTTAAATCTAAACTATCCTAAAGATAAGTTCGAGGTGGTTTTTATTAGCGATGGTACCACAGATTGGTCTTACGAAATCCTAATGGCCAATCGAGATATTAGACATTTATACCAACCAGAAAGAAGAGGGAAAACAGCAGCCATTAATAGAGCTATGAAGCATATAAATAGTGATATTGTAGTGTTTTCTGATGCTAATGCACTATTGAACGAAAACGCGATTCAGGAGTTGGTAAAGCACTTTAAAAACCCAGAAATTGGATGTGTTGCAGGAGAGAAGAAAGTAATTTCCAGCGAGCAGGATGACGCCGCATCGGCAGGAGAGGGGATGTATTGGAAGTACGAGTCTACTTTAAAGAAGTGGGATGCTGAGTTGAATTCGGCCATTGGAGCAGCAGGAGAATTGTATGCCGTAAGGAGAGAGCTGTTTACCGAAGTTCCTACGGATACTATTTTGGATGATTTTACCATAAGCATGCTTATTGTTTCCAAAGGGTATAAGATTGCCTACGAACCAAATGCTTATGCTATGGAGCATTCTTCTCTAAATGTGGAGGAAGAAATGAAGAGAAAAGTAAGAATCTCTGCTGGAGGCTTACAAGCCATTGTGAGGTTAAGACACATGCTTAACATCTTCAAATTTGGAACATTAACCTTCCAGTATGTTTCTCACCGTGTACTTAGATGGACCATTACTCCTATTTGTCTGTTTTTCCTTATACCTGTTAACCTTATGTTATTGGAGTATGGGGTGCTATACCAGGTATTACTCGGTTTACAGGCGTTCTTCTATTTTGGAGCATTTATGGGATGGAGAATGCAAAAACAGAAAATCAAGAACAAATGGTTCTTCATTCCTTATTACTTCTTTGTAATGAATCTAAGTGTGGTTTTGGGAATGTTCCGATTCATGAAATCTAACCAATCTGTAGTGTGGGAGAAAGCAAAGAGAGCTCCAAGCACTTCGCAAGCATCATAAATATAATAACCAATAAACGACCATTATGAACGATTTAATTAGTAGCCTAATAGTAGCAGGCATGGCAAGAAAGAAAAGTGTACGTGTAATTCTACGATACCTTCAAATGAAACATAGAATATACCTTACAGACGAGGCAATTCAAGCTCGTTTAAAGTATTCTACCGTTCAGGAAGTAAGAAGAAGAGCGTAAATAACTAAAGGAATGGTGCTCAACGCAATTCATAAATACGTCAACAACTTTGTTAAGGTGGATAGGTCTACCCTGACCTTTTTGGGAAGGCTTTTGATCTTCTTTGGAGTTTGGAAACTGTTCTATTTTATAATATGGAGCAGTGATGCCAATCTGGCAGCGTATAAATTGGTTGTAGTTGGGTTTATTGATACCATTGTTAGCCTTACCGCCTGGTTTTTGGATCTGTTCGATTACGAGTATTACCTGTCGCATTCAGAGCGGTTGGTTCGGATCGGGAATTCAGGAGGAGTTACTGTAGGAGAACCATGCGCTGGAATAGGTATTACCTATACATTTATTGCTCTATTAGCTTCTTATCCCGGTAATTTGAGACACAAATTCTGGTTCATTCCTCTAGGTGTATTACTCATCTATTTAATTAATGTTGGTAGAGTAGTGGGCTTGGCTTTATTGTCGTATCATAGACCGGAATACGTAGAGTTTAACCATAAGTATTTGTTTAAAATAATAGTCTACCTGTTTATCTTCCTTCTATTCCTTTGGTGGATTAAATTTCAAAACAAATTAGAACAAAAACCGAACGAAAATTAGTTCGGTTTTTTATTTCATATTCTTAAGTCACTCTCCAATTATACGGTAGAACTAGCACTTCGGTAATTCGTTAAAATGTGTGTGAAAAATAACCGGTTCGTTGGGAAATTCTAACTGGTCGTTACCAGGTAATTGTCATAAAATTACATATGGTTTTTGACGACACCAAGTCCTCCTTGATCATGTAATAAAAATGCTGAGTCTTATTGCCATAAAGTATGGCAGTTTTTCGGTATTAGCCCTTTTAAAACACTGTAAAACGAACAATTATGAAAAGATTTAACTTCTTCAAAAACAGTAAGGCCTTTCAGATCGTATTTTTATTATTAATCTTCACTGTTGCCCCTTCTATTTATGAATCTTTAATGGCTCAAGGCGCCCCACCTCCACCAGCTCCAACGGGAGTGCCAATTGATGGTGGGCTTTCCGCTTTAGTGGCAGGAATGGCCATTTATGGCGTTCGCAAGATTCAAAAGAATAGAGAAAACATCGAATAACTTTTAATTAAATATACTCTCTCAATTCAAACACTATGTCTCAAATTGAGAGAGCTATAAATTTGGTTACTGCCTAAAAACAAGGGCGGACAGGCTTTGGTTTGCCTTTTGAATAACCATAATCAACAAGAATTTCAACAATCAATATCTATGAAAGTAGCATTTACTATCCTCACCACAATCTTCACCTTTAGCATAGTTGCACAATCAGCCAAACCGGTTGTTATCGAACAAAACAGAAATACTCAGGCAGTATACCAGTCAGTACCCATGAATTATAGCCATTCCGCAGGAGCATGCTGGAATGCATTGGATGCAAGTTATACCGATTTAACTCCTCTTTGGTCCGGTAGTTACTCTGCTCTGGACGATGGGTCCTACGGAGCAGTTGCACTAGGTTTTAATTTTGAGTTTTATGGACAAACTTATAATTCCATTTATATCAATGTAAATGGAAACGTAACATTTGGTAGTACCTATAGTGCCTATTCGGCATCAGGTTTTCCTAGTTCAAGCGTTCCAGCAATGATAGCTCCTTTCTGGGGTGATGTAGATTTGAGAGGAACCAGTACCGGAACCAATAAAGCTTATTATAAACTGGATAGTAATAAAATCACTATTCAATGGGTAGAAGTTGGTTATTATAATCAGAATACAGATGTTACCAATACCTTTCAATTGGTGTTAACTGATGGAACTGACCCTGATGTAGGTATTGGATTCAATACCAAATTTGCCTACGATGATATGAATTGGTGTGTTGGAGACGCCTCAGGAGGAACCAATGGATTTGGTTCTAACGTATTTGCTACGGTAGGTGCACAGTCGGCAGGAGGAGCTAACTACTATCAAATTGGGTTATTCGGAGAGAATAATTATGATTACGATGGAGCAGGAGGAAATTTGGATGGAGTTCATTACTTAGATGGAAACTGTTTTACCATGGACCTTTCTGGAACTAATGTACCTCCTGTTGCCAACGGATTTCCGTACACACAAGAAATTAATTTATGCGCAGGAACATCATTTACATTAAGCACTAACTTTTCTGCACCAGAGGTAGGTCAAACTACCACTACAACTGTCATTAATTCTACCTTAAATGATTTTACCGCTGGTGTTACTAACGGTAACTTCTCAACACAAAACATTACTATAAATACAGTACTAGCAGATACAGGTACACACCACATCATTTATACTGCAACGGATAATGGAACACCAGGAGAATCTACCATTGTTGATTTAGTAGTAAACGTTTATGATTGTGCTTCTTTTGATGGGCCTTCCTCCTTGGAATTTGACGGAACCGACGACTATGTAGTAGTTCCAAATTCATCCACTTTTAGTCCGGGAGGACAAGCCACCATCGATTGTTGGGTAAGACCGGATGCTCCTTCCGGAACAGGAGATATCCCATTTATTGAAAAAGAAGATCAATATTTCCTTGGGTTAGATGCCGCAACCAATACCGCGAAGTTTAAAGCATACGTTGGCGGAAGTTGGTATACCGCAACAGCAACTAGTGCACTAACTACCGATAAGTGGAACCATGTAGCCGGAGTATTTACCGGGTCGGAAGTAAAAATCATGATAGATGGAGTAGAGCAAGCCAGTACCAGCGCCAGTGGAACTATAAACAATACCGGAAACCAATTGTACATTGGAGGGAATGTTCCCAACTCAAAGTATTTCTCAGGTAGATTGGATGAAATAAGAATTTGGAACAAAGGATTTACCGCAGCGGAAATTTTTGAAAAACGATTTGAAAAAGGATCTACATCAACCGCTTATTTGATAGCAGATTTTAAATGTGATGAAAACGAAGGAGCTGTATTAACTAACTCCGAAACAAACGTAAATGGATCGCTGTCGAACTTTAATACCAATTCCTGTTGGGAAGTTAATTTTGCTAATCTATGGGTAGGAGCTGCAGATTCGGATTACCACAATATGAATAATTGGGCACAAGGTATGGTGCCATTGAATCAGGCAAGTGGGTCGTTGGAAGCATCCCAGTTTGTTATTGTGAACCCTGCAGCTACAGGTAATTCAGATTTAATTGTAAGCAATGCTGTTACCATTAACAGTTTGGTGGTGAATGATAATGCTAATGTAGAGGTAACCAGTACAGGAAACCTTAAAATCAATCAGGATTTATATTCTTTCGAATCACCGAGTTATGACGGCCCAATTAGTTTCGTTGGAACTACCGATCAGTACATGTATGGAACCAACGAATTTGATGGTGTTAACATAGATGCTGATGTGGTGATGATGGACGACCAAAATATTTGGGGAGCTTTGATCCTAAATACTGGTCAGATAGATGTTAACGGAAAAGTTCTTACCATACGTTCGGATGCGAACAAAACAGGAAGTGTGTTCCATAATTCCGGGAATATTGTTGGAGATGTAACAATGGAAAGATATGTTGATCACCAGGCAAATACTTACGGATTCCACTATTTCTCGTCGCCAATTTCAGGAATGGATTTTAATGATGTGAACGATGATGTAAATTTAGTAGGATTTGGAGGAAATGCAGGTTCATTACCGTTCCCTAATATTTGGCAATACGACGAGTCGGTGGCAGATACCAATTTCTTAGTTGGGTGGGAAGCACCCGCTTCTATCAACAGCTCAGTGGTTGCCATGAGAGGTTATGGAATAGCAGTTTACAATCCTTTTACTTTAGATTTTACAGGAACACTTCATGATGGAAGTTACTCGAGAAACCTAACCAATACCTCTTCAGGAAATGTTTATGCCGATGGATGGAACTTTGTTGGGAATCCATACCCAAGCATGATGAACTGGAACCTGGTAAACATTCCAAGTGGAATGGATAATGCTGTGTACTATTGGGATTATGAATTGGAGCAATATGCCAGCTACATTGATGGAGTTGGGGCAAATGGAGGAAATGCTACCATTGGAACCATGCAAGGGTTTTATGTACATGCCAATTCAAATACCACATTATCTTTCGATAATACAGTAAGAACAACAGAAGGTAACAACGGTACATTTTACAAAGCTGGAACTTTTGACTATCCAGAAACCATTAAAATGAAGGTAGAAGGATTGGGAATGGAAGATGAAACAGTAATTCGATTTGCCGATTTTGCTAATGATGCGTTTGAAGAGGACATTGATGCCTATAAACTATTTGGGGGAGCATTAGTTCCGAAATTGTACACAATGGTTAACATCGATAATATTTCCATTAATACGTTGGACACCTTTATGGTAACTAAAACGGTTCCTTTGTTCTTGCAAGTAGGAACAGACGGTAATTACGATATCATGATGAGCTTTAAAGGAATGTTCGACGATAATGTAGATATCATTCTGGAAGATGCAGAATTAGGTGTATTCCATGACCTTAATGTAGATGGACCTTATTCATTTTCTTATACCACAACCGATAGTCCTGATCGATTCTATGTACACTTTATTCGTCATCCAGAGCCTAATAATCCTAATACTGCAGAGGTAGGACATGAGTTAGCTGCAGAGGATCAAATGACTGATGTTGTGGAGAACCCACTTACTCAGGTAAACATTTATAGCTACGAAGATCGAATTGTAGTGGCTGGAATGGTGGTGCCAGGACAGGTAGAGGTATTTAATATGCTGGGAGAGAACCTTGTTTCACAAACTATTCAATTGGGAGAGAACAAGGAAGTATCGATGCATCAATATGCAGAAGGTTACTACGTGGTGCAATTAAGCACAGAAAAAGGAATTATGACCGAAAAAGTTTACATCCAAAAAAATCGTTAATATGAGAAAATACATCAGATCTATCCAAACTCGATTCCCCTTTTTGCAGGATACCAGATATAAACTACAGTTCTGGTACAGAGACCTGAAAAAGATGTCGCACGAGAAAGATTTTACTTTGATTAAGCACTTTAAGCCTGATACAGATGAGGTGTTTGTAGACATTGGCTCCAATAGAGGAGAGTCTATTCAATCTATGCATCTGTTTGCAAAGCCTCAAACCAGAATTATTGGTTTTGAGCCCAACCCACTTATTTTTAATAAGCTGAGTAAGATTTGTGAAAGCAGAGATGGAGTAGAAGTACACAACTTTGGGTTGAGTAATGATGATGGAGAGTTCAAGTTGTTTATTCCGTTTTACAGAAATTGGATGTTTGATGGATTATCATCTGTTCATCATAAAAATGCTAGCGAATGGCTTAATGAAAACAGGATTTGGAATTTTAACCCCGAAAAACTGCAAATTAAAGATGTAGACTGCAAACTAAAAAAACTGGATGCATTTAATTTGAGTCCGTATTTCATGAAAATGGATGTTCAGGGACATGAAATGAGTGTCTTAAAAGGGGCGGTGAAAACCATTACCGAGCACAAGCCTATATTGCTCATAGAAAGTATAACAGAAGAAATACAAGACTATTTAAAAGATTTTGGCTATCAGTTTTATCACCTTAAAGGAGATAAACTGTACGAAGGTAAAGGTCATCCCAATACCTTCTGTATTCCGGGCGAACGTAAGGGTGATTTGGAGAAGCCCGGATTAATGGCCGCTTAGAACTACTACAATAAATATTAGTTCTTAATCAATCGATGTTGGTAGCTACCTTGCTTTGCGGCAATGTTTACAATGTAAACACCCGAAGCTAAGGAACTAACATCGATTGACTTATTTTTAAGAGAACCGAAATAATGAGTCTTTCCTCTTAAATCTGAAATATTAATTGTTCCGTCAGCATTACCCCCTGTAATCTGAAGTACATCAACTACAGGATTCGGGAATATAGAGTATTTAGAATTAGTAGCCTGTTCAATTCCTACAGAAGAACAATTGGGAGCAACACTAGCTAGTTCATATAAGCTTCCGTTATCAATAAACCAATTTTCCCAGGTACCTCCGATTCCTGTTTCCCAGTTATTCAAATCAAATGTATTGGAGCCGGTAGATGTACCCTTAACCTTATAAACCTTAAGAGCCTGACTGTTTAAATTCCATTCCAAAGGATTACCCGATGTGCAGTCTTCTGGTGATGTGTTAGGTAACTCGCAGTTGGTTCGAATAAAATAGGCGTTATCGTCGTAAGTGGGAAATCCACCGTAAACAGAGGCTACACCAGTTGTGTCTATACAAACCGCAGTGTACTCATCACAGGCAATACCTTTTGCATCAACACCATAATCTTCCAGCATTCTGGCCATAAAAGTTACCAGTCTTCCCTTTCTATCTGGATTGTCAAAATGGGTATCGGTAATTACTTCAGAAAGAATGGTGTGATTTAGAAACAAGTTAGAATCAACCGTTACATCGCTGTCGAAAGGATTAGATAGAGCAGTGGGAGAAGTAACCGTACCATTTTGTGCAGAAAAATAGTAACGTCCTTGAATGGCCATTCCTGCACTAGTTCCACCGATTACAATGTTCCTGTTATCTATTCCATCATTAATTATACTATCGATAACAGTGTTTCTCCAGTAGGATATATAATCCCATTGATCCCCTCCTGCAAACCAAATGGCTTCGGCCTGTGCTACCTTTTGCTGAACATAAATATCATTACTCGCTTGTGCATTATTGCAAACAATAGTTTCAACCGAGTTTATAGTAATTCCAAGGGAAGAAAACATATAGTTATTATATCCGTCCGACCCACTTGTTCTTAGTACAAGTACATCACCTCCATTAGCACGTTGTAGAAACCATTTCATGGCTTCGTCGTCTTCAGATGCTCCTCCCATAAGGCAAATGCCTCCCTCAGGAGTTGTAGTTACATCGTTCACATTACCAGTATGATAACTAGTGTAATTCTGAGCAGTAACACCTAGATTTACCAGGAGAAAAAGAGAAAATAATAGTTTTTTCATGTGGTGGGTTTGACGGCAAATTTAACCATTCTAACCCAAAGTATAGGTTGTACTAATCCTTAATTAAAACCGTAGCCTGTCTTTCTCTGTTTACCGTTAGCTGAGTAACATCAGGTCTGGAATAATGCCCAGATGCATCAAAGTTTTGGCGCTCTTCAAAAATTCGATTAAAATCAATGGTAGCGGTTATCACTCCTTCTTCATGTTGGGTTGGAGCAACAATCCATTCACCGTCCGGTCCTGCAATGCACGATCCTCCATTGGCCAATACCTCAGGAGCATTTTCTATTATTTCTTTATAATATGGAGTGTCTTTAGGGAAGTCTTCTTTTCGCATTAAGGCCGATACAGAAACCACAAAAGACCTACCTTCTTTAGCCATAAATCTGGTAATGTCGAATGTGTTGTGTTCAGATCCAGGCCATACGGCAATGTGTAGATTTTCTCCCATGCCGTAAAGTGCTGTTCTAGGTAGAGGCATCCAGTTTTCCCAGCAGTTTAGCCCTCCAACCGTAAATTCTTTTAACGAATGAACTTGTAATCCATTTCCATCACCAGGAGCCCAGGTTAAACGCTCATCAAAAGTAGGTTGCAGTTTTCGATGAACCGAACAGATATCACCTTCCTGATTAATGTATATTAAAGAACAATATAAGCTATGTCCACCACGATTATCTGCACATTCGATCGCTCCTAAATAAACGGCAATATTGTGCTGCTTAGCCGCAGCACAGATACTCGAAAGTTCTCCCTTTTCAATGTTTATGGAATTACGAACGTAATGAGCATGAATCTCTTTTTGCATGGAGTCATTCCAGGCAGTTCCTTTCGTTAACCCTAACCAAAATGGATAACCAGGTAATAAAGCTTCTCCAAATACCACCAGCTCACATTTTTTTTCTGCTGCTTCGTGTATGGATTGAATTATTTTTTCAATGGTCTTTTCCTTGTTTAACCAAACAGGAGCAATTTGAGCCATTCCGATGGTGAGCAGGTTGTTCATGTTAACTGTTTTTTATGGTGGTTTCTAATAATTGCATGGCTTGTTTTTCCTTATTGGAAATAATCTCCAATAGCTTACATGCTTTCTTAATATCTACTATGTTTTCGGTGTCTCCGGCCAGGTGTAGTAGTTCAGAGACCTCTGTCCACATTTTAGCAATTTCAACGTATGCCTTGTGGCACTCTAGTATTCCTTCCAGCTGTAGTAAGTCGTAAGCTTCCTTTAAGAAATCGCTGTAAATGTTTCTAAAAATAGCTCCACCGGTACCTGCTCTTTCCATAAGCATAGCAGTGGTCTGGAACTCATGCTTGATGTTTTTACTTTCTTTGAACCATTTTGGTATTTCAGCACTTGCCTTCATGATTCCTTTGTACCCAATGTTCTTAATTGGAGGATTTAAGAAGGTGTGACAATTAGCTAAAATTGCCTCTTTAACAGCTTCTTTCAGGTTGTTAAGTTTTCCATTTTTATTAATGGTGTAGTACAAATTGTTGGAAGACATTGGCCCTTTCTCACTTCTGGCCAACTCCAGATTTTTTAGGGTAGCTTTTTGTAAACTTCCCTGTGGAGAAGTGTCCACCAAATAAGCATACTCTTCATCGTAACCATACATGGCCACATAATGACCTGCAAAATGTATTTTATTAGTGAAATAATCCAGGTGGTAGCAATCTAATTTTAATCCAACTGCAGTATTATTATCTAAATGTTCTTTAACTCTTAACCAGGCATTTTTAGTAGAAGTGGTTTCCTTTACGGTAAGGTTCAGTCCTAAATGCTTGCAAATATTCTCGGTTAGTTCATCGGGTTTAACACGACCTCCAATAAATGGAAACTCCATTATTTTCATTTTCCAGAAAATAAAACCGAGGCCTTCTCCCAAACCAAAAAGCATGGCTTCCGAAAGGTGAATATCAAGTTGTTTTAATAAACTTCCTGTAGCAGTGGTTTCGCAGTGTAACCCTTCAAAATGATTGAAATTTGGAATGATCATGGTTCAAAAAGTTTCCGGTAAAGTTAATGGAAAGTAGGAAATTATTTGATTCGTTAACCAGATACAATTTTACTGTTAATTATCAATTTTTTAATAGAGTCACTGGTTGTCCTATCCCTTGAGGGCATCCTTTGCTTAGGTCTTTGTTTATTGGAGTATACTAATACCATATACTATGAAAAAGTTAATTCAGGTTTCCTTGTTGCTGATTGTTTGTGCGGGGCTGACCAATTGTAAAAAAGACAAAGATGTTGAACCAATGGGGTGTGATGACGGAACTTCTACGAGTACAGTTGACCATTCTAAAAAGAATGCTTTTATCTGGAAAGTAACTAGTACCGGTTGTTATCCTTGCGGAGAAATAGGAGAGATTATTCACGAGACACAGGATAACAATGTGAAAGAGGATTTAGTTGTGATAGAATATCACCCAAGTGCCGAGGCTGCAATTGATATTATGGCTGCCGAAAATGACGATAATATGTTGAGGAACATTTTTGATTCCGGCGGTTCTTTAGGACAGTTTTATGTTGGAGATCAAATGGCTAATCTTTCGTTGAGCGATGCCGATTTACAAGAATGGACAGATAATGCTGTAGCAGCTTATTTACAAGAAAGTGCTCCTCTTTATGCTGAAGTGGAACATTCCATTTCCGGAGGAAATATTATAGCTGATGTAACCGTAAAAGCAAATACAACAACTACAGAGGATTATATCATTGGAGTATATGTAATTGAGGATGAAATTTTGTTTTGGCAAAGCGGAAATCCAAATTCTGGTACATACCAAAATCCATCATATTACCACAAAAACATCTATCGTGAAAACATGGCTGTTTATGGAACTGGAATTTCTAGTTCAAACTTATATGGTTCGTTTATCGCTCTTGAGGACTTTAATGGGGGAAGCTCTACGTTTACTTCTGGACAAGATATTGTTTTACCAACCTTATCATTACCTATTGATTCTGAGTGGGAAGGAAGTAATTTAAGAGTAGTTACCTTAATATTAGATGCTGGGAATCAGTATCAATACATTAACTCTAATCACAGTGTCTTGAAATAAGTACAAACCAAAGGATAAAAGATTTCCATTGTTTCTATTTGACTATACCAGTTCAAGTAATTCCGGTGGAATTCTTTTATCTGACTTTGATGTTACAATCAAAGCATGGTAATACAGATTGGGATCTTTCAATTCAAGTTGTTCCATGGCATAATCTCGATTAATATCATTGATTAAAACCAAAGCATGGTAATGTAGTTCTGGAGATTTCAATTGTAATTGTTTCAACACTCTGTTCTTTTGCTTTGGGAAACAAATAGCAACTGCATGTTCGTAAAGAGGAGATTGAATGTCTTTTAGTCGCTTTAAGGCTAATTCACGATTAAATTCATCTGTTAAAGCAATGGCGCTGTAGTATAATTCAGCATGTTCTAATTCCAGTTTTTTGAGTGCTTTTTTTCGATTTTTTTTATCTGTAAGCACAGTAGCATGGTAGTATAATGACTTGTTGTCCATAACATAAGTTTTTTCAATACATTATTAAAAACACCATGTATAGAAGAGGGTATAAGGGTGTTTAACCTTTTTGATGGACCCATGAAGTATTGTGGTGGTAAGGGTAATAATAAATGTTGTATGGTCTTACCAAAAAGATTTGGTTAAAGCTACTGACCAATCTCCAAAAAAACAATCCGAAAAAATACTTAAATGACCAATAGCTACTTTCTAAGGTTGGTTGAGCAGTTGGTTGTAGAATACCACCTGGTATAATGAAGTTGGTAATGAATCTGTTACCATTAATCCGGCCAGTTCCAGGCGGGTTTGTTCAGTAGGCCCTGATCCTTGACGATGGTTTGCCCCAATTGTTTTTCCAATACAATGGATTGACACTCTTCGGAACTGGATAGCAATCTAACAAGCCTTTGATTGTGGGATATGACCCAAATTTGAGAATTCTCAGAAGCTTTTTGGATCAAACGAGCAAGAGGAGGAATAAGGTCGGGGTGTAAACTGGTTTCTGGCTCGTTTAAAATCATTAAAGAAGGTGGGCGAGGGGTTAGCAGAGCCGCTACCCAGAGGATGTATCGAAGCATTCCGTCCGATAATTCTGCTCCGGATAGCGGTCGAAGTAAACCATATTGATAAAATTGAATCTGGAATCTGCCATTGTTTTGGTGATCAACTTCCAGTTTACAACCTGGAAAGGCATCGGAAATAGTGTTTGCAAGGGCCACATGATCGCCAATTTCAATTATTGTTTGAAGGGCAGCAGCCAAATCTCTGCCATCATGATGTAAAACAGGGGTTCTGGTTCCAAGTTGAATTTGTCTGGCAGGAGCATTGGAATCTGTTCTAAAGTGGTCATAAAACCTCCAATCTCTTATTTGTTCTCTCATTAGGTAGGTTTCTGGAGCAGACGTGGGATCTGCTAACTGATCGAACATACTCGAAAAGGAATTCATTTGATTGGTGATGACATCCCAACCATTATCTCTTCTATTTTTTAGAGAGGGCCCTTTTCTTGCAATTAATGTTTTAGATGGCTTATAAAGATTTCCTGCCCAAATACACTCGTGCTTAATTTCAGGGTCAAAACAGAAAGCAGATGGTAGGTTGTCAACCGAATTGTCCGAACCTCTTGGAGGAAGACCTAATGAAATCGAGTAGCCAAATTGTTCATCCGTGAAGCCTAGTTTTAAACGTTTAGGCCCTTTCATAGGGCCACCTTGTACTGGTACTTCTCCTTTGATCATGGCACTGGTTAATTTGGCAGGGCCTGCCCAATAGGTAGAGTTAAGTCCACCTTCACTTGCAATGGAGTTAATTACACCACCTTTTGCCGTCTCAGCTAATAGCCGAAGTGCTTTATACAAGTTTGATTTTCCACTTCCGTTAGCACCGGTAACTACGTTAAGTCTTTTTAACCTAATATTCAGGTTTAAAATGGAGCGGTAATTCTGTATAGATAGTTTTGTAATCATTGCTGGTGCGAAGATGAATGATTACAACGTAATTTTTTTACGCACAAAAAAGGCGGTTATGAAAATAACCGCCTTTTAATTGAAGTATAGTAATGTTATTTGTTAAGGATAATTTTCTTAACAATAACTTCGTTTTCAGTCTTTACAGTTACCTGATAAATTCCATTTTCGTAAGAAGATAAATCTACTTCAACCTGACCAGTGTTATCCGATACCGTTTTTACAACTCTACCTCTGGAATCTGTAATTATGATTTCAATGTTCTTGTAATCATCAGAAATGATATTCAATAATCCATTGGTTGGGTTAGGGAATAACTGAACCAATTGAGTTGAGTTATCAGCAATCGAAACTTGGCTACCTACTGTTGCAGAACCGGTAAATGTACATCCGTTCGCATCTTCTATCGTAACGTTGTAAGTTCCGGCATCTAATCCAGTTAAATCTTCAGAGTCATCAAAATCTCCTGAACCATCATTGTCCCAATCGTAAGAGTAAGGTGGAGTTCCTCCGGAAGGTAGTAAATCAACCTCTCCATCGTTCCCCATCATCTCATCAGTAGCAGATAAAGTTCCTGAAGGGTTTTCGTTAACCGTAACAGTAATTTCGTCTGTTGCAGTACAGTTATTAGAACCTGTTCCGGTTACGGTGTAAGTTAATGTAAACGAAGGTGTAAATGGTACTCCATCGGTAACACCTAAGTTCCACGAGTAAGAACTAGCCCCACCAGATCCGTAAAGCAATACATCCTCTCCTTCACAAACATCTGTAGCAGACGAATTGGCTACAACAGTTGGAGCAGCGTTTACAATTACAGTAACCTGTGCAGTTCCATCACATCCATTGTTAGTACCAGTTACGGTATAGGTAGTTGTGGTAGAAGGAGTAACCTGAACGGTAGATCCTGACCCAGCACCGTTATCCCAGATGTAAGTAGTAGCTCCACTAGCAGTTAACACTGCATTTTGACCTTCGCAAATCGCAGTTCCCCCACTAGCTGTAACCGTTGGAGAAGAACTAACAACAATAGTAATTTGATCAGTTGTGGTACATCCACTTCCATCATCACCGGTTACAGTGTACGTTGCAGTGTTAGAAGGAGTAAATGGTACACCGTCCATAACACCATTGTTCCAGGTATAAGATCCAGAACCTGATCCTGTTAATGTTACGCTTTGCCCATCACATAGAGTAGTAGAGGTAGCATTAGCAGTGGTTGGAGAACCATTAACAGTTACTGTAACTTGATCGGTAGATGAACATAGGTTACCATCAGTTCCAGTTACAGTGTATGTTGTAGTAGAAGATGGCGAAATAGCTACACCATCGGTGGCGCCATTGTCCCAGGTATAAGTAGAAGCTCCAGATCCGGTTAAGGTAACAGAGTTCCCGTTACAAATAGTAGTACTAGAAGCATTAGCAACAACAGTTGGTAAGCTGTTAACAGTTACCGTAACTTGAGCAGTATTGGTACATCCTGTTCCATCGTCACCAGTAACAGTATAAGTTGTACTGGCAGCAGGCGAAACTGATACCGAGTTACCTGTTCCAGCTCCGTTATCCCAGGTGTAGGTAGAAGCACCACTTGCTGAGATGGTTGTAGAAGCTCCATAGCAAATTGAAGTATTAGACGATGCTGTAATAGTTGGTCCTGCGTTAACGGTAACACTATATACAGAAGAAGAAGTTCCAACACCACATCCGTTTTCACCAGCTACGCTGATACTTGCAGTTCCGGTAAATGAAGGGTCCCAATCAACAGTTCCAGTGGTTCCGGTTCCAGAAATGGTTCCTGCTCCGGCTGGAGAAATACTCCAAACATAAGTTGCTGCATCAGTCGCTCCAGTTGTTGTATAGTCTTCGTTAGGTGCATTCTGACAAATAGAAGCTGTTCCGGTTGGTGTAGCAGGTACTCCAACAGGTCCGCTAACATTAACGTTTACCGGGCTAGAGAATGATCCGCTTCCACAGGTATTAACTCCCTGTACAGTAATGGTAGCTGTTCCTGAAAACGCTCCATTCCACGTAACATCCGCACTTGTTCCACTTGGTGTTAATGTTCCTGCACTGGCAGGGCTAATGTCCCAAACATACGAAGTAGCTCCTGTAGCTCCAATGGTTGTATAAGTTGAGTTCCCACCTCCTGCACAAATAGATGAAGGTCCTGACGGTGTAACCGCAGAATTAGGACTTGTGATAATCTCAACATTAATAATTTGGGAAGAAACACCCTGTCCACAACTGTTAACACCCTTTACGGTAATATCCGCTGAACCGATGAAAGCAGCGTCCCAATCAACTGTTCCAGTTGTTCCAGTTCCGGAAATGGTTCCTGCACTAGCTGGAGTGATATTCCACTGATAAGAAACAGCATCAGATGCTCCTGTTGTAATATAATCTGTATTGATGTTATCCTGACATAATAAAGTTTGTCCTGTAGGAGTAGCTGGTGTTCCAGGTAATGGATCAACAGCAGTAACATACATTGTATCAGAGTTAGATCCACATGCATTGGTTACATCTACATAGTATTGCCCAACTGTAGAAACGTCAATCGATTGGTTATTCGAACCAGTGCTCCAAACATAAGAGCTACCGTTGTTTCCGGCGTCTAGTGTTAAAGGAGTTCCCTGACAAACCACTGCATCTACACCTAAATCAACTACAGGTAATCCATCAGTAATATTAGTTCCAATTCCTGGAATTTGGCTTACTGCATATCCAGAGTAATCAATGTTAGCAGTGTTAATGTTGTACATTAAAGTATCAACACCAAGAATCTGTCCCCAGTAGTTTTGAGTAAAGTCCATGTTGTCCGTATTCTCTACAGTAGAGTATACCTCATATCCTCCAATCTCAACAGTAAATACCGGATCGGTAATGGCATAATACATAATGTAGTTACTAGAAGGCTTAGAAGCTTCCCAGTAGAACTGTTGGTTAGGCGCATTTAAATTTAAAGTAAGGTATTCTTGTCTTTTGTAAGCACTTCCTCCACAGCTTCCCGCTGTATTAGAGTTAGCTGTTCCACTTGCTAAAGTGGTTCCGGTTCCCGGCTCTTTGATCTTGTAATAAGTAACAGGGTAGTTGCTATAATACATGAACTTTCCATATACCTGTACTAACTCCCCAAATGGAACCTCTCCAAAAGTGGGCCCTACAAGATAATGAGTATAACTATTCGAGTATCCACCATAAGATGGACATGCCTCCCATGTAGGAACTTGGTAAAAACCATTAATGCTACTTTGAACCAAATTAGTTACAGTGTTCGCATTTCCAAAAATGTTATTGCTAACCACTACAATGGTTGGGTCTCCACCACCAGCACCTGGAGTAAAACAATCATCCGTAAAGATCATATCAGAAACCTCAACTCCAGATCCTGCATTTCCAGTAATGTCCGAGTTTTGTACATCTGCATTTACAGCTCCACCAAGAAATACACCACTGTATCCGTTATCTCTTACATCGCTAAATCCCATTACAAATACACCAGCATTAGAAGCAACTCCAAATTTACCGTTGTCTCTAATGTCACAATTGTTTATTGTTAATGTTCCACCGTAGTTTACAATTCCTGTATTCTCCTGGTCATGAACCAAACCATCTTCGATAGTGGCCACAGCAGAACTTTGTACTGAGATACCTTCTCTACAGTTCATCACTTCTAACCCCTGAATGGTTACTTCACTTTGAATGTCTATCGCTTTGTAAGCGTAATCAACTTTTAACCAGGTAATGGAGTTATTGTTTGTAGTAGAGTTAAAAGTAATTCCAGACCAATCTTTGTAGTCCGTAACACTATATGGCTCAAACAATACTGGCGAACACTGTGTTCCCTGAACAACAAGTTCTCCATTTACAATAAGTTCTACATCTCCAATTAAATCCAGGTCCGTATCAACAAAAAGGGTTTGTACGGTAACTCCTGCTTCAATGGTTAAGGTAACACCAGGGTCTACAATTACCGCCTGGGTTAAGATTTGATCAGTACTCCATGTGGTGTTTGAAGTAATGTGTGTTTGGGAAAAACCGACCGCAGAAATAAGTGTTCCGCAAGCAAGCATTCCAACTCGTAAAAGTTTTTTCATGTGTAATGGTTTAATAATGGTTATTTAGGTCTTTGTTGGTGTTTACAAAATCAAAAATAAAAACTTTGATTTCTATTTCTCTTAGTTGTTTCGTATATTCAGTGAGTGCGGTTAAATCAAGGATGAGTGTTAATATTTCCGTGTTAAAAGTACTTAGTGAGTTTGGTAGAATTGGGAAGTTAATATGATTAAAATCATGTTTTAGAAGATAGTAAACTATTGATGGTTTAATAGTCTTCTCTATAGGTGTTTCCGGTGAATTTGTAACCAAAATTATGGAGCTGGTTATATTCATACATCTCATCCACCAACTATGCCAAGACTGATACTTATTATTTTATTGTTCTCAAATTTAATTGTAGAAGCTCAACGCCCCGATTTATACCCAATTACCGATTATACCAAGTGTTATACTGGGTTTAAAAACCGTAAAGGAGATACCATTTGGCAGCCACAATTTGAAAAGGCATTTCAGGTGTATCACTATTCATGGAATAATGCGCAATGGGGAGGGTGGATTGTAAAATTGAATAATAAATTTGGTGTAATTGATACGGAGGGAAAGATGACTGTTAAACCTCAATATGAGAGTTTAGAACAAGTAAGTGAGAGTGCTAAATATTTAATCGCTCGAAGCGACGACAAGTTTAGTATTATTACCACCAAAGGAGAGGTCATTCAGCCATTTAAAGAGGGTGATTTGTGGACTGATGCAGGAGAGTACTTTTTTTACGAAGGTGGAAAAACAGGGATGTTTAACAGAAGTTTTGGTGTTAAAATACCTCCTGTTTACGATGATATTGAAGTTGGTGAGTCGGAGATTGAATATTGGACAGATTCATTTTACTATGATCGATATTATGTACGGTATTATTGGGTAAATGACGCTCTAGGTGCTCTTGGGCTTTGTGATTCCACCGGAAAAGAAATCATTCCAACGAAATACCATAACATTTCCCCAATAACTTATCGTAGTAAATGCCTCAAAGAACATGAGTTCTTTCAGGTGGAGTTTATGGACAAATATGGAATAGTTAATCGTTCAGGAAAGGAAGTTGTACCACTAAAATTCGAGCAGTTATATTATCATAATTTCATTCAGGGGAGTTGTGAAAAAAAGGTACATGAATTTGCTATTGGTAATTATGATGACGGAAAGAAAAGAATCTGTCAGGCCTTTAATTTGCGTACAGGTGAAGTTTCTGAAATATATGAAGAGCTCACTCCTTTTGATCGTTTCTTTATCTATAAAAATAAAAAGGAGTATGGTTTGTTGGATGAGCATTTTAAGCCAGTATTAAAGGAATTAGAACTTAACCTTTCTTCTTATAAACGCAATGGAATGGATGGAAGAGAGAACTTGACAAGTATTGATAATGTATTATTTCTTGAGCATCCATATACTACAAAAAGAAGAAGGTTAAAGAAAATTAGAATACATAATGATCATATTGGATTGATTAATTTCCTGACTGGTAAAAGCATTGACCCTAAATATGATGTTATAGAAATTAGAAAAGAAAATAAAGAGGTATACTACTGGGCCAAATCTTATCAGGAAATAGGAGAGAGGATTAAACTGGATATATATGACGAGCAAATGCAATTGATAACTACTCATCATTTTGGCGATGAAATTCATCTGGAGCAGCCTTATTACGATTGTAGAAAATACGAATGGGAGTATTTATTTTCTAAGAGTGGTAAAGTCGGTCGCATAAATGCAAAAGGCGATGTGATCATACCCTTTAATTATGAGTTTATAGGTGAATTGGGCGATAGAAAATGCAAGGGTAGTACGGTCCAGTTGCAGAAAGATAGTTTAAATGGAGTATTTAAACTAACCGGAGAAAAAGTAATTCCATGTCAATATGATTGGTTAGGGAAAACTTCCCATGGTAACTATATTGGGATAAAAGACGATAAGTACACAGCACTAAATGAAAATGGCGAGGTATTATACAAGGGAAAAGACTTAATTCTGGATAGAGCTCTGTTGAACTATAATCGTCGTGAGGTAGAGGAGATGATTGGGTTTTACTATTACCCTAAAATTACCTGGTACATTATAGATCGGGACACTCTTTATGTGGAAAAAGACTCCAGCTTGGTTAAAATGGATTCTACACGAATTCGGTTTGATGGGAACTTAGCCACTGTTCACAATGTATTGATCAATAAGTATGGAAAAGTAATTCTACATGGAACCAGTTACATTTCATTTGCAGGTAAATATGCTATTGTACAATCCAGAGAAGATACCAAAATACTGGACCAAGATGGAAGTGTGTTGATGGAGTTGGAAGGTAGGGTAGGTGTGAACATCTACGGACGTTTGCTTAGAATCAATTTAGCAAGAGGGAAAATGGGATTATATGATCCGATTTCAAAGAAATGGACCATTTCACCTGAGTACATGAGTATCATGCCGGCCAGCGAACTTTCTGATGAGTTATTCTTCGTGATGAACTCTAGAGGACAATCCTATCAAATTATGGATGTCAATGGAGGATTAGTAATAGACCAAACGTTTGATCGAGTTTTCCGATTCCCTTATAATCAGGATATAACTCTTATAAAAAGTGAAGAAAGTTATGGGCTAATAGACCGAGACCTAAACGTTATTCTTAAACCGGAATACGAGGCTATTTATAAGCACGACGGAATATACTGGTTACTTCAAAGTGGCGACTGGGGAGCCTTCGACCCAAAAGGGGGAAGGCTATTAAAACCTCAGTTTGAGGATGTTTCTTATGCAAAGGGTTAT
Organism: Parvicellaceae bacterium; assembly: GCA_965230225.1. Lineage (GTDB taxonomy): Bacteria > Bacteroidota > Bacteroidia > Flavobacteriales_D > Parvicellaceae > CALSMU01. The sequence continues at coordinate 17,858 of CBDDKM010000010.1, read as the reverse complement.
AATCAAAAGGTGGTGTTTGTAGATTGGAATACCATAGCAGTATTGGATAATAAATTGAATTATCTGGTGGAGCCAATTTCTATCGATAGTCTTCTTTCTAAGGGGTTAAGAAGTACATTGAAAATGGGTGGGGTAATTAGATACCCAGGATTTAGTCGTAACCTATATTCTGAGAAGGATACTTTAGGAATAGGGAAATCGATAAATAATCGTTTGGTATTGGAAATGTTGCGTAGTAATTCGTTCGAAAATGTTTGGCCGTTGAGGTTAGGAGAAATGGGACTTATCGATGCTTATGAGAAAAGACCAACTTACAATGTAAATCAGGCTAATCATGTATACAGAGCAACTCGAAAACAAATTCATCCTCAATTCTATAGAGGTAAGTACTATTCGGAGATCGAAATAGATTTAGATTATAGGTTACCTGGGCATAAGGTTATTCCCGAAACTGGGTATTTTGACTCTCACCCTAGTAGAGATTATGCCTATAACAATTATAAGTTTGTAGGTGGAGAGTTGAAAAGTATTGACCTGAAAGACCTGTTTAAACCGACCTCTGGTTACGTTCCTTTTATCGAAGAAAAACTCATTGCCATCATGAATAAAAAACAAGCTTATGGCACCAGTTGTGTTAACCTTGTGGCAGTTCTAAACGACTTAAAAAATCATTTTCTAATTGTGAATGAGGGCATTCGTTTTTACAATTCATCCAACAATAAATACTATACCATTTCTTACAAAGAATTGGCACCATACCTAAAGGAACCTTTAAGGTAGCTTTTACCTGATGATCAGTAATTCACTTTTAAGGTGAGTGTAGTCTCCAATTAGCTTTACTGTATAAACTCCCTTGGAAAGATCTGATACATCAATAGTCGATTGACCTGATCCTTTCAATTTGTTTTTTAGCTCTATTACCTTAACAATTTGTCCATTCGTGCTATAAACCTGAATGCTTCCTTTCTTATAGCTTGAGTTCAACTCATAATCTATGGTAAATTGATCCTGCGAAGGGTTGGGGTAAATTTTAAATTCGGAGCCGTCAGTTGATTCCTGTTCATCAGAAGCAAGAGAGGTTTTTACAATGTGAAAGTAGTCCTGTACAATTCCATTCTCGTTCAAAAACTTGCTTTCCAGGGTATCTCCTGCAATATCAATAACCATAGAACCTAGATAATCAACGTTGGTGTCGTACATGGCAGGGTGGAACACAGAAGTAGAAGAAAGTTTTCCTGAGCTTCCGCAAACTGCATAAACAGTTCCGTTATGAGGGGTAAGATTGTTTGGTTTAATGTAAGCCCCTGTTACGTCTGCACGGCCACTTGTGTTGTCCAATATCATAGCAGGAGTAAGACTGTTGGAGAATCCATAATGACCATCCATTAAGAAGCTTCTTTCGTATCCGTGGCTATGTCCGGCAAGAACAAGGTCCACACCGTACTGTTCTAAAATAGGGTTGATGTTTTCTCGCATTTCAATAGCTCTTCCGCTGTGGTCATTTGGGTCATCGGAGTCGTGCCCAACTTTGGTATACGGAGCGTAGTGCCAATAGGCAATTAGCCATTTTGCATTAGTATTTTGCAAGTCGTTTTTTAACCAATTGGCCATAGTTCCTGTAGAATCTCTGTTTAGGGCATAAGACTCCATGCAAACAAAATGAATGTTTCCATAATCGAATGAGTAGTAAGCTTCCGTTCCTGAAGGGGTTCCTCCGGCTTCGGCATTTTTAGGTAATGCGAAAATGTCAAAATAGGTCCCGGTTTGTGTAATAGGACTTGCCTCTCCGTAAAAATCGTGATTACCACTTGTGGGGTAGGAAACAGTATTTCTTAAAATGGTTTGATAAACATTAAATAACCCCATGTGATAGTCGGCTTCCCTACCATGTTCGTAGGCATTATCACCCATCATAAGCCATATATCGGCTTTTTCCCATTGACCAATGTAGTTGAGGTAAGCATCTCTAACATCTAATTGACCCGTTTTACCGGTTCCTGCATCACCGGTTACCCAAATTCGGGTAGGCTTCATTACTCCAATATTTGGATGTGTTTTAAAGAAATGTGTACCGGAAGGAGTAGTAAAATCCACCATGGAATTACCTACAGAATAGTAGTATTTGGTATCCGGAGTTAATCCGGTTAGTTCCACTTCATGGTTCATGGTTGGAGTAGGGGTTGATTCTGTAAAAACAAAGTTAGAAGGCGATGGACCATATTCCACTTTGGAATCTGTAGGAGCATCTGTTTTCCATTTAATAATGGCGGTTGTAGGAGTGGTTAATTGAATGTATGGCTCTCTGTACAAAGAAGGATCATCGTCCAAACCAATTACCTCCAAATCAAAAGATAAATCTGAACTTCCGGCATCGTATTGATGAACCTCAACGGCAATAACATTGTTCCCATTTTGGAAAAAAGAGGGGGGTACAAATTCTTCCCAAATGATGGTTTCTTCTGAACCGGAAATAGAAGAGTAAGCTTCATCGTCGTAATCATAGCTATTGGTTCCAAAATTAGAGCGCATTACGTTTTGCCCATTTACATAAACTAATGCTCCATCATCTTTGATTAGTTTAAACAAAAAGTTCTTGTAAAGGGTAACGTCAGGAATGTTTACAGTATGCCTAAAATAGGTTGTAATGTGTTTATTACTACTACTGCTCCCATAACTCACCACAGTATTTTCATCTCCTTCTCCATACCCTAGTTTGGCTGGCCCCGAACTCCAGCCTCCATCGTTAAAAGAAAGCGAACGCCAACTCGTACCCTGATTAGAGCCATCGTCCAGATATTTCCAGGTACTCCCAAATGGAACTAAGTTTTGATCTTGTGCTACAATAGAGCTTACTAGGAAGAAAGCAATGGTAAGTGAAACAATATTTTTCATTTAATTTTTTTTGGAACAATATCGAAGCTAGTTCATTCATCAGAACTTTCCTTTCTATAATTTCCCTGATGCTTATCAATTTAGAAATTCGTTAGTGAATTGGCAAGTTTTGGGAAAGAATTGACCATGTTTTTATTCATTATTCAGCCAATAAATAGAGTTTATTTTTATTTCTTTGTAAGCAATACGGGGGGTAGCATAGTCCGGTCATGCAATTCCAGAAATTTCCAATTTCGTGGAAGTGCTCGATCAAGCAAATCGAAGTCACGGACTTCAGTTTTGCCTGATTAAAGTGCTGGTAGGTAATTTCTTTTTCAAATAATTGTATTTCTTTGTAATCTACTATACGGGGTGTAGCTTAGTCCGGTTAAAGTGCTGGTCTGGGGGACCAGAGATCGGAGGTTCGAATCCTCTCACCCCGACTAAATCCAACTGTTTCAGTTGGATTTTTTTGTATATGCTCGGAGGTTCGTCCCGATAGCTATCGGGACCTCTCACCCCGACTACAAAATAAAAATACCTATTATAATTATTAATTTTTTATTCCAACTACTCAGCTAGACAAGTTCGAACTTTGAGAGGAATGATCAACGAAGATAATCCTATAAGGTCTTTATTGTATTAGGACTATAGCGTTTAACTTCCAATATGTGTACAAAATCAACAATTGCCATAGCTTGCAGTTTAATCCTTTTTATTTCAATAACCAGTTGTTTTAGAAGGTTATTTATATTTTTTTAGTAAGTTGCGTTTATACAATGGTTAGCTTACATAAAATGAAAAGATCTGTAATACTACTATTAATCATTTTGAGTACATCATTAAACATTAATGCCAGTGTTTGTGACCATAATTGTTCCGATTCTCTAAAAGAAAACTTGAGGAATTCAACAAAGGAATTTCAGAATGGCAACCTTGAAAAGGGAGTAGAAATTTTTACGGAAGCCATGCCAGATCAATACGATTGCTTTTATCCACATCATAAGACTTATCTAAAATTGGTAAGGTTCTTCTATAAAAAGCACAAAAGAGGATTGATGAGTAAAGAGTTAATGTCCGCTGCAAAAATTATCTTAAACTCAGGTTTCCAATACATGGATAAGGATGCTAAATTTAGGTCAATGTATAATAAAATAATGGAATAGTAACGTAAGCTAACAACACCTAAACTGCATTTAAACGCAGTTTAGCCAAACCGTTATGCAGAATAGATGATGGAAGAATCAATAGAAATATCCAATGACAACTCGCAAGGAACTCTTGACATTAAAGAGTATAATGGACTAGAATTAATATGGGATAAGTCTCCTTTATTGGCTAGTTGGGATGGAGATGGTCAATATTCATGGTATTATTCGTTGATTAAACCAATTGAGAAATCTTTACTAAATAACTTCCAAGAGATTGAGAAATCTTTGTCTCACAAACAACTTTCAGCTTCAGAGAGAGAAATTAAAGATTTACTATCATTTTTTGTAAATGGTGAATACAAAATTGAAAAACACATTTCTCATAACAAAATTGTTGGTAGATATAATCGACTTTCTGATTACTCCATCGAAATACCTAAACACCAAGTGATTAAAAGTGATGAAGTAAGGATAATAGACGAATTTAAAAAATACTTTATCGAACAAAATCGGAAAAACAACTCCTTACATACAATTTTAAACTATACAACGGATGGTTTTCCAACATTACAAGATCATATTATTAGCTTAATTCTTAATTCCGAAATAGACGAAGCTAATGTGAAGCAATATGAAGATGATATAAAAAACTCTAATTATCCATACTGTTTAATTTTCTCATGTTTTGCAGAAAATGAAGACTCTATTAATTGTTATTGTATTGGAACAATTGAGATAATCATAGCATACAGGAATCTAGGAGTTAGACCTAGATACATTGAAATAAAAAAAATAGATAGTGTGTCATCAAGTCTTAATGATCAAGTAATCTCAAAACTTAATGAATCATTATTTAATTGGCAATTGAATTCGATATTCAACCAATATTTTAATAACCCAAGCGAAATAAAGCGGATATTAGAATTAAAAGAGCATCCATTTAAACAGTTCATTAGACAAGGGAAAGTAAATGAATATTGGCCAAATGGCACTTTAAAATCAACAGGCAACTATATCGATAATAAGCCTTGCGGCCTTATAACAAAATACTTTTTTAATGGCCAAGTTGAGTCTACTTACTTTTATGACAGTGAAGGAACAAGAATTAGACCTGTAAAATTGTTTTTTGAAACAGGAGAATTAAGGTCTGAATTCATTTACAATGAAGGAGATGAGTACGGAATAGATAAATTATATAGAAAAGACGGTTCGATTCAAAGAATCATGTATTTCTTAGAAGGAGTTCGTTATATCATGCTGAATGGAAAGTATTACGTAAGAGATGGAAAATCTGAAATCCATTTTCATGATAATGGACAAGAAGAGCATGTGTACTATTTTAAAGATGGACATAAAATTGATTGGCAAAAGTTTGACAGAAATGGAAAACTAATAGATTAAATCAATAAAACTACCATATAGTAACACCACAAAATAAAAAGTACAGATAACTCTCTCATTTAGATCGTAGATTCTCAGTTTTTAGTAATTTGCAGTACCTTTTTAATCACCACCATTAAACCTAATACCGATGAACCACAATCGTATTAAACTTCCATTCTCCATTTTCTTATTTTTTAACGTCACTTTTTTATTTGGACAAGTTCAAATAGGGGGGGATATCGATGGAGAGGCTGGCAATGACAGATCAGGTTATTCTGTTTCGATGTCTGACGATAGAAACATTGCCATAGGGGCAATATATAACGATGGTACTGCTAGTAATGCAGGGCATGTAAGAGTGTATCATTGGGATGGTTCCTCCTGGACTCAAACAGGAAATGACATTAACGGAGAAGCTTCTCATGATAACTCTGGGATATCGGTAAGTATGCCGGATTCTGCAGTGGTTGGAATTGGAGCTTATCGAAACGACGGTAATGGAGGAAATTCAGGGCACGTTAGAATCTATAGATGGAATGGTACTGCGTGGATTCAAAAAGGGTTAGATATTGATGGAGAAGCAATAGGAGATGAATCGGGGAAAGCGATCAGCATGCCAGATTCCAATACTGTGGCTATTGGAGCAGCCAATAATGGTGGGAATGGTACAAATGCGGGGCACGTTAGAATATACAAATGGAACGGTTCTGCATGGATTCAAAAAGGATTGGATATTGATGGTACTGCAGCCGATTATAATTTTGGTTGGTCTGTAAACATGCCTGACTCAAATACCGTAGCCATTGGTGCAAAGGGAGATCTTTTTGAGATGGGAGAGGTGCAGATTTACAAATGGAATGGAACCACCTGGGTTCAAAAAGGAAGTACGATTGTAGGTGAGGCTGCTTTTGACCTATCTGGTATATCGGTAAGTATGCCGGACACAAATACTGTTGCAATTGGTGCTGCAAATAATGCAGGAAACGGTTCTCAGGCTGGACATGTTCGTATATACAAATGGAATGGTAGCGATTGGAGCCAGAAGGGAACTGATATAGATGGAGAAGCAGCTGATGATCGATCAGGAGCTTCCATTAGTATGGCGGATTCCAATACCATTGCAATTGGGGCCAATTGGAACGACGGAAACGGATCATTCGCTGGCCATGTTCGTATATATAAATGGAATGGATTGTCCTGGCAGCAACATGGAATGGATATCGATGGAGAAGCAGCTGATGATCAGTCTGGTTTTTCAGTTCATATGCCCACAGTAAATACTGTAGCTATAGGAGCTTATTTTAATGGTGGAAATGGGTTTGGTTCTGGACACGCTCGTGTATATAGTTTATGTGAAGACAATGTGGTGGATGTACAAACTGCTTGTGGTACCTATACCTGGATCGATGGTAATACCTATACCTCCAGTACCAACACACCAACCTGGACATTGACCAACGTAAATGGATGTGATTCTGTAATAACTCTAGATTTAACGATTAATAATGCCAATACAGGAACCGATGTTCAAGCAGCTTGTGGTTCTTATACCTGGATTGATGGTAATACTTACACCTCCAGTACCAACACACCGACCTGGACGCTAACCAATGTAAACGGATGTGATTCTGTAGTAACGCTCGATTTAACGATCAATACTGCCAATACAGGAACAGATGTTCAAACGGCATGTGATACTTACACCTGGATTGATGGAAATACCTACACCTCCAGTACGAATACACCAACCTGGACATTGACCAATGTAAATGGATGTGATTCTGTAGTAACGCTCGATTTGACGATCAACTATTCCAATACGGGGACCGATGTTCAAACGGCATGTGATACTTACACCTGGATTGATGGAAATATATATACATCCAGTACCAATACACCAACATGGATACTAACCAATGTAAATGGATGTGATTCGGTAGTAACACTTGATTTAACGATCAATTATTCCAATACGGGAACCGATGTTCAAACGGCATGTGATACTTACACCTGGATTGATGGAAATACCTATACCTCCAGTACCAATACACCAACATGGACATTAACCAATGTAAACGGATGTGACTCTGTGGTAACACTTGATTTAACGATCAATTATTCTAATACAGGAACAGATGTTCAAATGGCTTGTGGTACCTATACCTGGATCGATGGTAATACCTATACCTCCAGTACCAATACACCAACCTGGACATTGACTAACGTTAATGGATGTGATTCGGTAGTAACACTTGATTTAACGATCAATACTGCCAATACAGGAACAGATGTTCAAACGGCATGCGACACATACACCTGGATTGATGGAAATACCTATACCTCCAGTACCAATACACCAACCTGGACATTGACTAACGTTAATGGATGTGACTCTGTGGTAACACTTGATTTAACGATCAATACTGCCAATACAGGAACAGATGTTCAAATGGCATGTGATACTTACACCTGGATTGATGGAAATACCTATACCTCCAGTACTAATACACCGACCTGGACATTGACCAACGTTAATGGATGTGACTCTGTGGTAACACTAGATTTAACCATCAATTATTCCAACACAGGAACAGATGTTCAAACGGCATGCGATACATATACCTGGATTGATGGTAATACTTATACATCTAGCACTAATACACCAACCTGGACATTGACCAACGTAAGTGGATGTGATTCAGTGGTAACACTAGATTTAACCATCAATTATTCCAACACGGGAACAGATGTTCAGGCAGCGTGTGGTTCTTATACCTGGATTGATGGGAATACCTATACCACTAGTACCAACACACCAACCTGGACGTTGACCAACGTAAGTGGATGTGATTCAGTGGTAACACTAGATTTAACCATCAACTATCCCAATACAGGAACCGATGTTCAGGCAGCGTGTGGTTCTTATACCTGGATTGATGGTAATACTTATACATCTAGCACTAATACGCCTACCTGGACATTGACCAACATAAGTGGGTGTGACTCTATAGTAACACTTGATTTAACCATTAATGCTTTACCAGATTCAACTGTTTCTGTTAGTGGGTTTACTATAACCGCAGATGAATCAGGGGTTACTTATCAATGGATTGATTGTGATAATAACGGTGCTCCAATTTCGGGAGAAACCAATCAGAGTTTTACACCAACTGAAAACGGAAACTATGCTGTGATTTTAGATAATGGAAATTGTACTTCAACATCCGAGTGCGAATCCATTACAGGTTTAGGGGTAGAACCTAATGAGTATAACACTTTTAAAGTATATCCAAACCCGAATTTAGGAGAGTTCTTCATAGAATTGGAACAATACTCTCAACCAACAAAGCTAACTGTGTTTAATGTGGTTGGAGAAAAGGTATTGACTCAATTAGTATCCTCTCAAAAAACAAGAGTAGAATTAAACCTAAGAAGTGGGGTGTATTTTGTAATGCTGGAAGGGCATATAAAACGAATTGTAATCAAGTAATTTTTTGGGGAGCGATAGAGATGGAAATTATTCCTTCAACCGATAACTCTCTCCATCAAACCGGTAAGTACCTTCTTTAGCAAGAGAATCTGTGTTCTTTATGTTTTTAACATGAAAAGTTCCTTTTTTGTCTAGTTCTATATCGCATTTAAAACTATCGCCATTAATTACATTAGTAGATACTGTTACTTGCCAACTTAAGTAAGAGTTTAATTCAAGTAACATGTTCTTGTTTTTTACATCCCAAACCTCATATTTCTGAGAGGTTTGTCGATGACAACCAACACCATATGCTCCAGGGTTTGGGGGGCAGCCAGAAGAATTGTTTTCACGAAATAGGATCATTTCTTTGTAACCATCATTGTTCAAGTCCAGCGAATCAACAACTTTAGTTTTTTCTTTATTATAATTAAAGGAGTAAAGCGAATTACTTTTTTTATTTCCAGAACGACCTTCTTTAGGTTCATCAAATGATACCAGTCCTGTAAATGGAGAAACAGGTGCATCAGGTAATGGGTCAAGAAGAAGAGTGTCTATACCGTTTGGAAGGACATAAGTCACTTTAGATTGACCAGTATCCGCAATAATAGTTGTTGTATCGAACTTTGGAAGTTGATTTTGTGTGGTTTGAGCTGCTCCTTCTGTCGGAATTAGTGCTACCGATAACATTAAAGATGTAATAATCCATTTCATAACGTTCTTGTTTAGAACAAGGTTATGGGTTTGCATAAGAATTGGCAATGGATACTTAGTGAACTGATCTTTTCAATTAGGGGAATGAATAAACATTAAACATACTAATGTAAAATCTCTTTTATCTGCTATTTCTGTATGATGGATATGGCTAATTTCGCCTAAATAATGTTCTAGAAATTATACAGAATGAATACGAAGGAAGAGGTAAACATTGATTCAATCATTAAGCGTAGAAAAACGCAAAAAGTATTGCCAGATTCTGCATGGCCAATTATCATGGAAGATGCACAATCTGACTCATTAATTAATGAATTGCTGGAACTAGCGGCCTCTGCACCTTATCATTATGCATCTCATTCTTCTCATACTGAAAGTAGTGAACTAAAATCCACATTACCATTTCGGTTTTATGTGTTGGATAGTAAGAAATGTAGAATCACTTCCGAGTTTATTGATGAGGAAAAGATTGCAGCAGGAAAGATCAAGAACATGCTAGATGCGGCTGATGTACTCTTTATTGTAACGTGGTTGCCGGAACCTACCGGGAATGCTAATGTTGAAGATGAGGCTACCTACGACGGAAGCTTAAAGAACATGGAGCACATTGCTGCTGCGTCATCAGCTATTCAAAATGTATTGATTGGAGCTACTTCCAGAAATATTCCTAATTACTGGTCTTCCGGAGGAGTATTAAGAAAAGCTCCGTTAAGAGATTACCTATCCATTCCTACTTCTGAAATTTTACTTGGGGCCATTTTCCTATTTCCAAAAGATGCAGAACAAAGAGAGTGTTTTATCAAACCGGGTGGTTTAAGAGATATAGGGAAAGAGTTGAGCAGTTGGTCTAAAAAGATAGATTAACAAAATGAACGGACCTTTTCCGTTGAAAGAATTCCAAAGCTGTTGGTAAATCCAGCATTTATAGATTTCATTTTCCTTAAAAAACCGTTTCTTTGTGGCTTGAATCATTAATGTGATTCAAATGGATTAATACCTCTCTGTTAGGGGGAGAATTTAATAGCTATAACAGACAATGAAACAAGTTATTACTTCTGATTTTAAATTAGGGATTATTGCCGGAGGGCAATTGGGTAAAATGCTAGCACAAGTGGCTAGTACCTGGGATGTGAAAACCTTTGTGATGGATCCAACTCCAAATTGTCCGGCAGCCTCAGTGTGTACCGAACATGCATTAGGTGATTTTAAATCATTCGACGATGTGTACAACTTCGGAAAAGGAATGGACATGGTTACCCTTGAGTTTGAACAGGTAAATGTAGATGCTCTGGCCAAATTAAAAGAAGAAGGAGTGAAGGTTTACCCCGACCCAGATGTTTTGAGAATAATCCAGGATAAAGGACTACAAAAGCAATTTTATGCAGAGCATGATTTACCAACCTCTCCATTTGGTTTGTACGATTCTGCCGATGCTATTAAAGAAGCGGTAAGTAATGGTACTTTATCCATACCATTTGTACAGAAAGCCAGAACAGAAGGATACGATGGTAGAGGTGTGTTTATAGTAAAAGAAGAAGCTGATTTAGAAAACCTATTGCCAGGAGCTTCTATGGTAGAAGACAAGGTTGAGGTGGAGAAGGAGATAGCAGTAATTGTTTGCAGAAGTACCAATGGAGAAGTGAAAACCTTTCCAACAGTAGAAATGGAATTTAACCCTACCGCTAATCTGGTGGAGTTTTTGCTTTGCCCTGCTAACGTTAGTAAAGAGGTAGAAGAGAAAGCAACGGAACTAGCCAAATCCATTATCGAAGCATTTGATTTGGAAGGGATATTAGCAGTAGAAATGTTCCTGGATAAGGACAACAACATACTAATCAACGAAGTGGCTCCACGACCTCATAATAGTGGTCACCATACCATTGAAAGTGCTTTCACTTCTCAATACGAACAAAACCTAAGAGCTATTTTAGGGTTTCCATTGGGAAGTACTGAACAAAAATTACCTTCAGTAATGATCAATATTCTAGGAGAGCCTGGGTATACCGGACCTGTAAAATACGAGGGACTGAACGATTGCATGGGAGTAGATGGAATTAATTTACACATTTATGGAAAAGAGGTGACTAAGCCATTCCGTAAAATGGGGCATGCTACTATCGTAGATCAGGACCTTCAAAAAGCGAAAGAAAAAGCAAAATACATTCAACAAAATTTAAAAGTAATTGCATGAATCCAAAAGTAGGTATCATCATGGGGTCGGATTCCGACCTACCAGTAATGAAAGAAGCAGCATTGTTTCTAAAGTCGTTAGATATTCCATTCGAAGTTACTATTGTATCTGCTCACCGTACTCCGGAGCGTTTATACAATTATGCACAAACTGCACACGAAAGAGGAATTGAAGTTGTGGTAGCCGGTGCTGGAGGAGCAGCGCATTTACCTGGAATGGTAGCGGCCATTTCTCCACTTCCTGTTGTTGGGGTACCTATTAAATCTTCTAATTCGATTGATGGTTGGGATTCTATGCTTTCCATCCTTCAAATGCCTGGAGGAGTTCCTGTAGCAACTGTAGCGGTTAATGGTGCAAAAAATGCGGGTATTTTAGCGGCTCAGATTCTTTCCAAAGGAGATGCAGAGCTAAGACAGAAAATTATTGACTACAAAAAGTCATTGTTAGAAGCTGTTGAAACTAAAATTGAAAATTTAGAAAAAAGAGGGTTTGAAGATTATTAATCTTTAATTGTTCTTATTAAATATTTTTATGGTGATGGCAGTATTCGTTTTTCGATGCTGCCATCGTTGTATTTTAGAATATACACTCCATTTAGTCGATCTGGTTGATTGGCTATTTTTTTGCCAAATATGTTGTAAATCGAAACGACCGTTTTACGTTTTCGATCGCAAAATAGAGCCAGAGTTTTAAAGTATTCTTTGTTTCCATTTTGATCTACCTCAGATAATCTTACATAGTTGTAATTTGTTAGGTTGTGAGAAGGGAAAGAATAAAAGGTAATAGTTGAACTATTTCCTTGAGCAGGAACCTTAAGGTGAAGGTTGTGCCAATGTTTTGCATCATTACTACCCTCAATCTCAAAATAATCTGAATTTATTTCAGAAAGAGTAGACCATTGCAAAAAATCACAGTCGATCTTGTATTCATCCAGCAAAACGGGTAAAGGGATGGGCTTTACTACCAAATCATAAATGATAAAACCTTCTTTGGAGGTATTGGTACTAACCATTGACCAGGAAAATTCTGTTATGTTGTTTATTTCATAGCTAATCTCATAGCTATAACAAGGCGAGCTTGTACTCATAATTACAGGAAGAGTGTAGTTGGCGGAGGTTGGGGTCTGTGCCCAGCCACTAGCATTAACTGCAGGAAGAGCTCCGGACATAGGAGTTCCGTTAACCTCTGCCATATTAGAACAATGAGCAGGATATATATTGTACTGAGAGATTAAAACATTGGTATTGGACGGTGTAGCATCGATGGTTAATGTTTCATGCGTTAATAAATTTTGGTAATTTCTTAAAACAACATCAAAGTTGTATAGTGGGTCATCAATGGAAATAGTTACCGTAGCATCTCTTTGATAAAGATTGGTGGCGTTATCCAATTCTACTAATGTACCGGTATATCCTGAGATGGAAGAAATGGTCATAGTGAAATCCTGACCTTGTCCATCTAAGTTAGTCATTGTATAAGAACCATCAGCCATAGGTGTGTTGAGAGATACACCAAGAGCTGTTTGTAAATCCACTTGTGCGTAATTAATTGAAGGAATTAGGATAAATATTAGTGGTAAGGCAATACCTTTCATGCTTGTAGTGATTAGGTCAATAGTTCGTTGGTTAAATGCGTGAAACAAGAATAGGAAAGTGATGAATACAAGTCAATTAGGCGTACTTAACAACACCTTAACACAATGTAGTAAGTAGCTATAACTATGGTTAAAGCTTTCTTAATATCAAAATGTTAGAAAGTAGAAGGAAGGTGTTTTCAAAAGCCAAATTAAGTAAGATATATTTGCGTTTGTGAAACGAATATTATTGGCCATTACGTTACTTTTTTGTTTATCAGGAAAAGCCCAGGAACCTTTTGCTCTGGATACCACTGTGGTTGCAGGAGATACTGTTGTTTTGTTTTCCGATAAGAGTTGGGAGTACATGAGAATGCTTCATTTTGATGGAGTAACCAATCCCTGGATCAATGAAATAGTTCAATCGGATTCCAATTATCAATGGGTTCAGGGATGGGACAATCACATGCCTTATACCAGAGATAATGACTTATCATTCATGCCGGATACCCTTTGGATTTGTACAGTAGATTCTAATCACTACAAATTTTGTATTCCTCACCCAGGTATGGTTACCTCAAGGTTTAAATACCGAGGTAAAAGGTTTCATTATGGAATCGATGTAGATTTAGTTACCGGAGATACATTAAGCTCGGCTTTTGATGGTATCGTTAGATATGCAGAATACAACGATGGAGGCTTTGGAAACCTCATTATCATAAGGCACTTTAACGGACTGGAAACTTATTATGCACACCTTTCAGAGATGTTTGTTACTCCTAATCAAGAGGTGAAAGCCGGAGATCATATTGGACTGGGAGGGAAAACAGGTAGAGCGTATGGAGACCACCTGCATTTTGAGATTCGATTTTATGGAAATGCTATCGACCCGGAAGCCATTATTGATTTTGAGAACAATTGTTTGAGGGATGAAAACTTACTTATTCATAAAGGGTTGTTCGATTATAGAGCGGTCTCCACAAATAAGAAATATCAAAATCAACATCCTGCCGGAAGTACTTCTCCTGAAGATGTTCCTAAGGTGAAATACCATAAAGTAAAGTCCGGCGATTCTTTGTATGCCATTGCTTTAAAGTATAAAACAACAGTCAACAGACTTTGTCAGCTGAATAATATTAAAAGCTCCAAGATTCTTCATATTGGAGATGTGATTCAGGTAAGGGAATAAAAAAGCTTCAAGTAAATGATGTTTGTCTATTCGGCATCAGAGTTTAACTTTCTGTAGTACTCTTTTTCATGCCCGGGAGCATTTCTAATTACTTTTTTACACCAATCTAAATAGATCGTATCCATTTCATCTGCGGATAATTTCCAGTCCAAATCACTTTTTCTGATTTTTTCGGTAATGGTATGCAGACACATAGCCGCCGAGACTGAAATATTGAAACTTTCAGTGAATCCGTACATAGGAATTCTCATGTAGGCATCAGCATGTTCCAATGCTACATCAGTAAGTCCTTCTTTTTCAGTTCCAAACATAAGAGCAATTGGCTCGTCAATTGGTAAGTCGTCAAGCAGAACATCGTCCGTATGCGGGGTAGTGGCCACCACTTTATAGCCCTTTGCTTTTATTTTCTTTATGCAGTCAACGGTATTGTTTTCTAATTCATTGTACCGATTAAGGGTTAACCACTTAGATGCACCTAGGGCTACATCCGGGTTTACGTTGTATTCGTTTCTATTTTCAATTACATGCACATCCTGTACTCCAAAACAATCACAACTTCTAAGAACAGCACTTGCGTTATGCGACTGGAATACATCTTCAATAATTACCGTTAAGTGCCTTGTACGGTTATTTAAGACTTGTTTAAAGAGTTCTTTCTTGTGTTCTGATACGATCCCTTCCAAATGGGCTAAAAAGTCTCTGTCGATGCTCACGCTGTTTCAATTTGATGAGCGGCAAAATTAGGCATAAAAAAACTCCTGCCAAACGACAGGAGCTTTAAACCAAAATTTATAGTTGAAATTACTTCACTTTAACGAATTGTTTAGTAGTGATGTTGTTTCCATTTTCAATGGTGAAGTTGTAAGTTCCCTCAGCTAATTCACTAACATTAACTGGTAAGGTTCCGTTAACCATTTCCAGGTTTCCAGATAAAACAACTTCTCCTAACAGGTTAGTTACTTTGTAGTTCCCGCTAGCGTAGTCAGTATTGATGTTTAAGATATCTCTAGTTGGGTTAGGGTATACGTTAAACAAGTGATTGATGTTCATTTCATCGTCAGAAACTAATCCGTAGAACCAATCGTGAGCTAACTTAACGATTTCATCTTTAACTGTGTTATCATCGATCATTTCTAAAGCAACACCAATGTATACTACTTTGAAAGTTCCGTTATCAGCTCTTAGTCCACCAATTTTAGATCCTCCGTTGTAGTTGAATATCTCTACAGCACCTCCCTGAAGGGTTAACTCATCCGGGTACATGTTTCCGCTATAAGCATCAACAATAGTAGAACTTGATACATTTCCAAATACATTATCTGTAGCTACTGCATCCAATGAACTGTTAGCCGTGCTTCCGTCTCCCTGGTATCCTGCGTGCATATAGTTAGAAAAGAAACTTTGTGTAGCCGCAGTTCCATATCCATCACCACTGGCAATATCCCAGGCAATATCTTGTCCTGCAACAAATAAGTTCCCTCCGTTATCCATAAAGTCTTCCAAAGCCGCAACTTCTTCGTCCTGGAATGATGGGAAAGTCCAACCGATGTTCACATATAAGTTGTTTACTCCACCTAAAGCGCTGTTATCAGATAGTAAAGTTAAAACGGTTGCAGAAGTAGCATCGTAAGCAGAATTGCTAGCGTATGCTAATCCATCTGTAAATTCAGCTTCGTAATCAACAGCTCCATTTCCAGTACCAGAACCGTTAGATCCTGATCCATTAACAATAAGATCGGTAACTCCACTAATTACGTATACGTTTTGAGTTTGTACCGCAGCTGAATTAGTATTCAAAGTCATTGTTAAAGTATAGTCAGAAACAGAAGGAGTTGTTCCTGGAGTAACATCAATTGTAATATTAGCAGCAGTACCGCTTGTTAATGATAGGGTAGTAGGTGCGCTATAAGTAGTACCATCTACACTATAAGTAGCTCCCCAATCTCCAGGTTCATTTGAAGTTAATTCAAAATCGTAATCATTAGTTCCCGGGATAAGTGGATCAATTGAGAAAGTAAATTGAGATACGTTGGCATTTGATCCTTCTACAGCAGCGTTATTTAGTCCTGCAAAATCACCAATAAATGGAGCGTGATCTCCGTCATCGCTACCACCGTCTGCTTCGATAGAAATACCGGTGTAAATCTCTTGTTGCGACTCACTAATATAAATTGCTAAATGACAGTTAGAAATATCTACAGGCAATCCGTTAATATCAGTTGGAGGAGTGTAAACATATTGATTAGTGTATAAACTACCTTGTGTTGTAGTACTAATAGGATCTCCCCATTGTCCTGTAACCATGTCTCTTAGCATGTGGCTATGAACATAATCAGAACCAACATAGTTTGTTGGGTTGTAGCTTGTACCACCAGATTGAGGTCCCAATAAAGAATCCTGAATCAATACTACGTTTAAGTAGTTAGTAGCAGTTGCACTGTTCGAAGTGTAGTATGCTTCCACGTCAATAGTTAATTCTCCCGTTCCTGAGTTGTAAGAAGAGGTAGCTCCAATGTTTACCGGAGAAACCTCGTTCATGATTGTTTCAGAACTACTCACCCAGGCACCTCTACTCATAGCAAGAGCAGATCCTGAGAATAAATGACGGTTTACAGTTCCGGTTGGATAAGCAGATACACCAGCATCAGAAGCTAATGCAGCTCCCCATGATGTACGGAAATCCGGATCATTTCCAGAAGGAGTAGCATAACCACCTTCGTGAATGTTTACCAATACAACTCTCCCTGGGTTATTGCTCTTTAATGTAGAGGCAATTAAATGTCCATCAGGACAATATCCACAGTAAATTCCGGTGTACTCTTCCAGTACGGCATTTTTGTATTGTGGCGTAGTCGTCACAATAGTTTGTGCTTGAGATGCTCCCATTAGTAACAAAGCAGCACTTAATGAGGTAAATGTTTTTTTCATATAAGACTTATTAGGTTGTTTTTATAAAGCAGTAACCTACAATAGGTTAATGTAAAAATACGGTGAATAAAGAAAAAGCAAAAAGTGTAGTTGGGCAATTATTGTATTCCTAATTAAACAAAATTGCAAAAGAATTAACAAGGTAGTAGTTGATTGTACAAATTGATTGTAGGGAAGGAGCAGGAAGTAATGGGGCAATAAGGCATAAAAAAACCCTGACACTAAGGTCAGGGTCCTTTTAATAAGTTTCGAAAAACCGGATTAGTTTACTTTTCCAGAAAGTTCAGCTCCAGCTTTGAATTTCACTACGTTTTTAGCAGCGATTTTGATAGCTTTTCCAGTTTGTGGGTTTCTACCAGTTCTAGCAGCTCTTTTAGAGATAGAGAAAG
>CBDDKM010000009.1:0-225728 GCA_965230225.1 Parvicellaceae bacterium | reverse complement strand
AATACTTTAATGGCAAGCATCTGATTGATTTTGTGATCTTCAACCAGAAGAACCTTCACCTTACCTAATTGATTGATGATTTCTTCTTCGTTTACCTTAGGCTCATAAACTGCCTCTTCTCTGCGGTTCTCTTCTACTTCATAATCGATAATAAATCCAAACGTACTTCCTTTTCCTTCTTCGCTTTCTACCCAAATCTCTCCATTTTGTAGCTCAACCAATTGTTTCGAAATGGTTAGCCCCAATCCGGTTCCACCAAACTTTCTGGTGGTACTGGAGCTTGCTTGAGTAAAGCTGGAAAAAACAGAGTTAAGTTTGTCTGTCGGAATCCCAATCCCGGTATCCTGAACGATGCATTTCAAACTTACTTTCCCTTCTTTTTCTTCCACCACATTAATGTCTACATGCACTCCTCCTTCATCAGTAAATTTTATTGCATTCCCCGCCAGATTTAATAGTATCTGATTCAATCTTACAGGATCTCCCATTAACCATTCCGGAACCTGATCGTGTACTTCAAAATCGATGCTAATTCCTTTTTCGGAAGTTTTAATGTTTAAGATTTCCTGAAGAACATTGATTCTTTCTCTAATGTTAAAGCTAGTGTGTTCTAATACCACTTTACCTGCTTCTATCTTAGAGAAATCAAGAATATCATTGATGATTACCATCAGATTATCTGCCGATTTTCGAATGGCATTTAAATATTGACTTTGCTGATTGGTTAAATCTGTTTTCTGCAGTAGCCTGGTAATCCCAATAACTCCATTCATTGGTGTTCGAATTTCATGACTCATATTGGATAAAAACTGACTTTGAAGTTCCCGTGCATTTTCTGCCACTTGCTTGGCTTCTATCAATTCTTTCTGCTTCTTTTTAAGTTCAATGTTTACCATGATGTTTCGCTTCGTGGTAACGTATTTTACCTGAATTGAAATGATCATGAAAATTGCCACCGTTAGCGTAAGCATTCCTCCGTTGAATAGAAATTCTTGTAGAGTTAATGGACTAAACAGTATAAAACACACTATGTTAGCTATGATGGTAGCACTCACTATTACAATGGAGTAAACCATTCTCCATAACAACAACATACCGGCTCCAATAAACAAAGCCACATAAGAAGCTGTTACTTCCATAAAATCGCTTAACTCTAATTGATGATAGGTGTATGCCGCAGCAAGAGCAATTCCAGATAAGGCAATTCCTCCTAACGCTTCTGCAGACAGGTTTAATTGCTTTCTCAGAATTACAGCCAGGAATATCATAAAAGAAACCGGCAAATCGATCATAACAAACATCTCCCACTGGGTAGGTACGGTATAGTAATCGACAATAACCCAAAGAGGATTTAGAATAATTGCAGCCCAACATGCCCATAGGTTGTGCTTCATTTTCTTTTGGTCCATTTCAACCTGCCAATCATCCGACATTATTTCTAATTGCTGATAATTCATTTCTTATGCTGATTTTTTCTCTACCTGAGTAGATATTTTTTTCAATAGGTTATCCGGGTCAAACGGTTTAGTGATGTAGTCATTCATCCCTGCATTGATACATTTATTGCTCTCTCCTTTTAAGGCGGATGCAGTCATAGCGATGATAGGCACCTCCCTCATTTCGGATTTAAACTTCCTGATTCTTCTTGATGCTTCGTAACCATCCATTTCGGGCATGCTAATATCCATTAGAATTACATCGTAAGCGTTATCTCCAGCTTTAGATACCGCTTCTACACCATTCTCAGCCAGGTCCACCTCGAAATTCCAATCCTCTAATACTTTTATGGCTAACATTTGATTGATGGCATGATCCTCCACCAACAACACTTTCAGTTTTCCTAATTTGTTAAGGTTAACTGACTCCACCTTCTGAACAGCTTTTTGGTGAGCTTCGCTTTTATCTCTTTTATAGGTAATAGTAAAACTAAATGTACTCCCCTCTCCTTCTGTACTGGTTACCCATATTTCTCCTTGTTGCAACTCTACCAGTTGCTTAGAAATGGTTAACCCTAGTCCGGTTCCTCCAAACTTTCTAGTGGTACTGGAACTTGCTTGAGTAAAGCTTGAAAAAATAGAATCCAGCTTATCTTCTGGTATCCCTATTCCAGTATCTCGCACATCAAATTGAACAGAAAGGAAACCTTCATTTTCGTGTATTTTTTGAATGTCCAATGTTATCCCCCCTTTGTGAGTGAACTTAATCGCATTACCAACCAGATTCAATAGAATTTGATTTAATCTAACCGGATCTCCTATCAAAGTATTAGGCACTTCTGGAGACACATTGTACTTTAGGTAAATGTCTTTTTCTTTTAGTTTGTGATTGATGATCTCTTCCAGAACGTTCAACTGCTCTTTCAATACAAACTGAGTGTCTTCTATGGTTAATTTACCTGCTTCAATTTTAGAGAAGTCAAGAATATCGTTAATGATTACCATCAAGTTATCAGCTGATCTTCGAACCGCATTCATGTATTTTTGCTGCTCTTCGTTCAGCTTAGTGTTTTGAAGAATTCTGGTAATTCCAATGATACCATTCATTGGAGTCCTGATTTCGTGACTCATATTGGAAAGGAACTGACTTTGCAAATCTTTAGCATTCTCTGCCACTTGTTTAGCCTTAATTAATTCCTCTTGATTCTTTTTAAGTTCGGTTACGTCATTAATGGAAACCATTCTTGCTTCCTGACCTGCATAGTGAACATTTTTCGCTGTAATTTCTACATTAATTAAATCTCCATTTTTTAACTGGTGCGTCCAATCAACTAGACCAGTTAAACCTTTTTTGATCTTATTAATATCATTTTCTAATTTGGCTACTTCCGACTTAGGACGAATATCCTTAATGGTCATTTTTAGAAATTCATCTCTGGAATAACCATATTTATTCACCATGGTATCATTAACAGCCAAAATGGTATAATCTTCCAATGCAAAAATTAGCATCGGCATTGGATTTTCATAAAACAATAAACGGTGCTCTGCCTCTGATTTTGCTAGTTTTTCTCTACTTTCTTTTAGAGCATATTTTGAGATAATATCGTTTCTAACTAACCTGTACCTCACCTGTACTGCAACGATCATAAACAATGCTACCGATAGCACCAGAACACCACCCTGTAATAGGTAATGCTGTACATCGATTGGACTAAACAGGTGATAAAAGGTAATGTTTGCCAATAATAAAGTTCCCACCACGATTATGGAATACATTATTCTCCACAGCACAAACATTCCTGCTCCTATGAAAATGGCAGCATAAGCCAACGTAATTTCTTGAAATGAATCTACACCAACCGTATTATAGGTATATGCTGCAGCCAATCCAATAGACATCATTGGAACCAATCCAAGTGCCTCTTCTTTAATTCTCAGCTGTTTTCTGAATACTACTGCAAGGAATATAACCAGAGAAACACAAAGGTCCATCGTTACATACACAGCCCACTCTTTCATAGTGTAGAAATCGGCCATGGTCCAGGCTAGATTAATCCCGCAGGCTACCCAACAACCAATTACGTGTTGTCTGGTTATCCTGGCTTTGATTTCAGATTGCCAGCTATTTGTTGATATTTGATTTTTAGGGTCCAAGGTGATGAAGTATTATTTTTTGAGAAGTTTAGCAGAAGCTTTCCGCTCTCCATCCTGAATGATGTTTACCAAATAAGTTCCAGGCTTAAGATTATACCCCTGATTAAACGTATAATCAGTATAGCCATCTATTAGCCTGATTTGTTCATAGTGTACTTGTTGGCCATTCATATTGGTAATGATCACCTCTGCCATACCTTCCGTGTCGCTACTAAAGCTAAATCTTACTCTCTCGTGGAATGGATTAGGGCCAAAAGACTCAATGGCTACATCACCTGTAATTACTTTATACTCTACTGCAACAGGTGTAAACACTTCGTATTGACCATCATAATCTGTTTGTCGTAATCTATAGTAGGATATTCCAGGTATTGGTTCTTCATCTACAAAGCTGTATTGCATCGCCTCACTTGAATTTCCTGCTCCATATACAGTTCCAATTTCGTCATAGTTTTCACCATCTTCAGAACGCTCAACTGTAAAATAATCGTTATTAATTTGAGAAGCTACTTCCCAGTTCACTAATACTTCTTCTTCCATCATTGTAGCATTGAAAGAGGTTAATGAAACTGGTAATGGACCACCTCCAGCAAATATGATAAAAGTTTCAGGGGCTGACTGATTATTAAACATGGTAGAAATCCATCCAGCAGTAAGGTCAACACTCAAAAATTGAATTTCATCTATTTGCCCTTCGTAGTGTCTGTTATTTCTATTTCCATTATAAGTAGAAGACTCTGATCCATCTCCAATATACCCATATCTAGTTACATTTCCTCTTCCAAGAGGATTACCCTGATGCGGATTAACTTTCGTCGCTTCCAGTACACCATCAATGTATATATGCTTATCATATCCATCGTATACGGCAACAATCATGTGCCAGTTACCATCGTTTAATTGGCCGGCATTACCAGCATGAAAATCATTAATGCCATTGGTAGAACCTCTTGTACTGAATGAAGCTTTACCATTACCATGTACATAAACGTTAAAATTCTCAGATCGGTCAAAATCTATGATGGACCAGTTTTTATTAAATGCAGAATGATTGTAAGTTGTTTTCACCCAGGCGGCAACACTTAAAGTGGCTATTTCTCCATTTTGAGAATAGAATTTATTCTGAATTGCAAAACGATCATTATTACCATCAAAGTCGATTGCTTTTCCAATTTTCCCAGGTACCAGATTAGCAGAAGTCATACTTCCAAATGATTCTGCCTCAAGGTTTCCGGAATAATCATTTTGTAATGACGTGGAAGGATCCATACTCATGTGCCATACTCCCTCATAATTAGCACTCCATACGTTTTCTGTAGAAGGATCTGAAATAATGGCTGCATTTCCATAAGAAACTTTAAATTCTGTATTAACGTTAGCATACAATACGGGTAATCTTACCCACGCAACATATTCTCCTGTTGTAGGATCATAAGATTCAATTTGATGATCCAACTGACTATCATTCGCTCCGGAAAATACAATATCATATCCATCATCGCTTTGTACATTCCCTCCATTTATCACGGACTTTAATTCAGGATGTGTAATCTTCACCATCAATGGAAAATCTATCATATCGATTGTGTCCATTACTTTAGAATGATCCACCTGAATTTCCTGACTATAAGAATAACCTGAAATAACCGGGCCTGACCCTGGTGTAGGAATAGCTTTTGCTGTGTAAGAAATACCAGCAGTTCCTATAAATCCAATGATTATATATGCGAGAAATGAAAGTGACGTACCTGCAACCGCAGTATAGATCAAGGCTTTCTTTAAATTAAGGCGATTAGAGGGCTTATTTTTTAATGAATTTCGACTCATTTTAGCTGATTTGCGCCTTTAATGGGTAATAAGGGACTGCAAAAAATCTAAGATTTATTGACCGCTCCCCCAGTACATCATCAAAAACAGGTTTACCAAACAATTTGATACAATACTAAGGGAGAAAATTTCCCAATTTGACAGTGAATTCCCTAAATGGGCTTTTCAGTTTCCCAGTGTAACTATTTGCACTTTACTGAACCGAATTAGATTATTATCGATCCAAAATTTGAAATAAACGTATTACTTACCCTTTTTTTCGAAACGAACGGTAGGTTCTTCCATGTTTTTAAGCTCCTCTACCACAGAAGATGAGTTGTGACGTAAAAACTCTTTGATCACGAACGACTTGAACTCTTCCTTCCTTTTAATGAAATCTTTCAATTCAAATTCTTTGTCATCGTAATTAGTGATAATCAGATTGATTAAGTCTTCCGATACTGCAATAGACATGGAATGTAGTAGTATATCGTTGTACTTAATGATTAATTTCCGGATTTTATCAGCCTCTGATTTTTTCACTAGAGCAAGGTAGTATTAATCCGGTTAATAAAGTATGACCCAGAACAATACTTATTAACTAAGCCACTCTCCACCAGCTCTAAAATCCTGAATCTTTTTGGCAAATAATTTTTGAATGAGCCATCGAAGCATCGGCCGGAGAAAATAAGATAAAAGGGAAACAAAAGCAATCCAGACAATATTGTGCCAGTGATCAGCAATTAAATCTAATATGGCTTTGCCCTCGTTTACCCACTCTTTAATAGGTAATAAAAATGCAGATGAAATGAAAGGAGCGGAAAACTGAACCGAACGAATGAGTACTCCTAAATTCTTCAACTTTCCTAGTTTAGAATTAATCAAATCATAATGTTCTTCCACTACATCGGGGTAGTTAAATACCTCCTCGCTGGTAATGGTATTGATCACATCTCCATCGAATTGTACCAGAGTACTAATTTTCTCTTCAGTATCAGGAATTGGAGTAAGATACTGGACACCTCCAATGTAAAAGGAATAAAATATATCAGACCACCTACTATCTTTCATTAGGAGAAAAAGGACTTAACAATTTTAATGATAGTCTCCCAGTATTTTAGAGAGATATCAATTCCTCTGGTATGAAAATCCAACAGCTTTAGATTATCCGATTTGGCGTGCTTAGGCCCAATTCTTGAAATAACATCTCCATCCAATTGAACAATGGTTTGCATCGCAATATCTTCGGTTCCCACTTCCCATATTTTTCGAATAATTGAAATGGACTTAGCTTTAAGATTAAGAATGGGTGATGTATTTACATCTCCTCTTCCCACTTTATTCTGATCAGTGGTTAATGAAAGTACGTCTCGAATTTGATCGCAATTGTATTTCATTCTTCTGAGGTGAACCATTGCATCATCCATTAATTCCAACTGTTCCGGTGTAGAGTTAACATCCGATTCCATCTTAGATAAGATGGCTTTTAAAAAATTATTGGATTTTCTTCTGGTCCAGATAAAAGCATCTAAACTTCCCGGGTACTGTTTTAGTTCTTGAAAAGCCTGTGTTTCATTACCATTATCATCAAGATCTCTTACGTTAAAACTCAACTGGCATTGCTTAAACATTACATCTCTGAACTCCAATAGCTTCTCGTAATACTCAATATTGATATCCATAAGAGCATGCCTTACATTAGGCATTTTCCTTCCGGTAATATTACTTTTTATAATGGTATTGACCTCCAGAGAGAGTAAATCCTCTCTGAAGTTGATCAATCGGTTATTTAAAGAAGTCATTTACTATTCTAAGATGGTGTTGGAGTTTCTGATGACTTATTTTTTAGTTCAGGTTTACCATCTATATGGAAAACAAGGTCCACTAAAGATTTTATAGCCTTGATATTTTTATCGATGATCTCAAATCCTTCTTTTTCACGATTAGCGTGATACTCTCTCAAACTTTGGTACTCTCCGGTAACAAACTCCTCACTCATTTGAGTGGTAATATCTCCTTGTATTAAGTTAATGGAAGTAACTATTGCTTTTTGATCAGTTCCAGTTTGAATAACAGGTTTCACATCTCCACCTACCTTTTTAAATTCAGGTGATCCAACAATTGTAATGATCTCTAAAGTGGTTAATTCACTTGCTTTGTCGGTAATCTTTTTCAACAATTTTTCAATTCCGCTTTCTTTCTCAGCCATGATTTTATTTTTAGGGTTAATAGGGTTTCCCTCAACAAGATATGAATCGTTGAAAAGGGGGGTAATTTTCGTGATTAAATATAACAACCATTCGTTAACTTCACGTTTTCTTTTCCAAAAAAATAAGTCCGAAAATTGAAAATGGGTAATAATACCCTGATTGCAGGTAATTTTACTTAGTGGTAATTTTCCCATTGAAAATTTTGACTACATTCAACACATAATCCTAAAAAAACAAATTTATATGTCGACTATCGCCAACCTTAAAGAAGATCTAAAATCCCTGGAAGGACTTACTGAAAATGTAAAGAATGCAGATGATGTAGCTCAAATGTTCAACAATTATTGGCCCAAAATTAAAGAGGTTCTTACAGTGGTTAAAAACACGAAATTAACGGGAAAAAGAGCTGACAAAAAATTAGAAAAAGCTATCGAATCAGGAGATAGTATTTATAACACCACCTCCAACCCGGCAGAATTAGATGAAAAGCTTAAAAACATTTCCGATCTGCTTGATGAAATCGATGACAAAGTAGATAAGGTAATTTCTGTGCTAAGCTTTGTTGAGAAATTTGCAAAGGAAAAAGGAGTACTGGACAATGTACTGGATAAAACCATTTCGTTCTTAACCGGAGTTAGTAAAGCCATCGAAACGGTTGATGAAAAAATTCAACCCGAAGATTCCTAAAAAGATTAAAGCCCTGACGAATTCGTCAGGGCTTTTTTATTATCTAAATAGCATCATGGTACCATTGTACCTTAGTTCCTTAATCTCTATGGTAAACATATATGTTCCCTCCGGTGCATCTTCTCCATTAGTTGTTTTACCATCCCATACAATTACAGACCCGGCAGACTTGAACATTACCTGCCCCCATCTATTATATACCGTTAGTTCTAAACAATCCGGTAAATGCCCGGGAACTTGTACCCAAAACTGATCATTATCTCCATCTCCATTAGGTGTAAATACATTTGGTATTAAAATATCGTAATAGCTTTCAAAATCTCCAGCTAATGCTGTTGTATCCATTATGCTTTCACAACCATAATTATTGCTTGCAATAAGTTGTATTGTATAATCATTTCCATATTCGAATATCACCGTTGGGTTAACTTCCTGACTAGATTCTCCATTGCTGAATAACCATTGGTAAGAATCCGTAAGAGAGCTATTATCCGTAATATCAACGACTATCCCGTCACACCCCGGCTCTACGGTAAAAGTATATTCTGGATCTGGAACATCATTTACTGTTATTTCCACACTTGCCTGATCTACACACCCAGCAATATCAGTAACAGTTACCGTATAAGTGGTAGTATTGTTAGGTGTTGCGACAGGGTTATCGATAGCAGGATTGGTAAGTCCCGTTGTAGGTGTCCACGAGAAAGTATTCCCCGGCGATCCATAAACTGCCAGCTGAACACTATCATAATTACAAATGGTGGTATCCGGAATAGTAGATACTCTAAATACATTTACAGTAGTTGTATCGTAATTGATACAAGTATTGCTATCGGTTACCATTACAGTAAAGTTCATGGTTGTATCCGGAAATGCCATTGGATCAGCTAAAGTAGAGTCGGTAACATACATAGAAGGTATCCAGGCATAGCTTACACCTCCTGTTGCGGATAATTGAGTAGAATCACCCAGACAGATATCTACATCCGGTCCAGCCACCGCATTAGGTAGTGGGTTCACAATTACCATCATGGTATCAGTATTCACACATCCATTTCCATCGGTTCCAATTACCACATATTCTGTAGTATCAGTTGGAGATGCCCAAGGGTCATCTATTGTAGCATCAGACAAGCCAGTGATTGGACTCCAGCTATAATCATCAGCTCCTGTTACTAATAACTGGGTTGAGTCTCCAATACAAATTTGTACATCTGCTCCGGCGTTAACCAGAGGTAAACTGTTTACAATTACAAGAACTGTATCTGTATTCTGACATCCATTCCCATCAGTTCCTTCTACTATATAGTTTTGAGTAAATACAGATGACACCCACGGATCAGCAATGTTTGGATCAGAAAGGTCAGTAGTTGGGTTCCATACATAAGTATCAGCACCAGAAGCTCCCAATTGTACAGAGTCTCCAATACAGAAGTTAACAGTTGATCCTGCATCCACCACAGGAAGAGAGTTTACTGTAAGCGTCATGGTATCTGAGTTGATACATCCGTTCGAATCAGTTACTGTAACCATGTAATCAGTCGTTGCTGTAGGCCATGCCATCGGATCAAAGATGTTGGCATCACTCAAGCTGTCTGTAGGAGTCCATGTGTAAAGATCACCACCCGAAGCCGATAGTTGAGCAGTGTCTCCCAAACAAATGGCATCATCTGCTCCTGCACTCACCGTAGGAAGAGGATTAACAATCACCTCCATGGTATCTGTTTGAGTACATCCATTAGCATCAGTTACTGCTACCACATAAGCAGTGGTGTCCATCGGCCATGCCTGAGGACCAGCAATGCTGTCATCAGAAAGATCAAGGTCAGGAGTCCATACATAAGAAACTCCACCTGTAGCTCCCAGTTGAGCCGTATCACCAATACAAATTTGAATATCTGCACCAGCATTAGCCAATGGATAAGGATTAACTGTTACCAGAACAGAATCCAGTCCCGAACAAGTGTCGTTAGTAGTGGCTACATAGAACCAGGTATCCACCGTTGGGAATGCCATTGGGTTAGCCACATTAGGATCGTCTACCAAGCCAGCAGGGGTCCAGAAGTAAGTGGTACCATTTACCGAAGTAGGAGCTCCACCAATTTGAATGGTGTCTCCCTCACAAATGGTGGTATCAGTACCAGCATCAGTAGGAACGGTAGCATTAACAAATACAGTCATGGTATCAGTATCGATACATCCATTACCATCGGTTACTGAAAGTATGTAGATGGTAGTATCGGCAGGACCTGCCATTGGGTTATCGATGTTAGGATCAGAA
This sequence comes from Parvicellaceae bacterium, assembly GCA_965230225.1. Taxonomy (GTDB): domain Bacteria; phylum Bacteroidota; class Bacteroidia; order Flavobacteriales_D; family Parvicellaceae; genus CALSMU01. Next base: position 215,151 of record CBDDKM010000009.1, on the reverse strand, counting down.
AGCCCTGTAGCTGGCGACCAGCTATAAGTTCCTCCACCGGTTGCATTGATTTGTACCTGATCACCAGGACAAACCCAAAGATCCGGTCCTGCATCAGGAGTAGGAAGTGGGTTTACATTAACCACAACGGTATCAGTGTTGATACAGTTCAGTCCATCAGCACCAGTAACAATGTACTCAGTGGTATCCGAAGGCCAAACCAGAGGATCGGCAATGTTAATGTTCGAAATAGAGTCAGCCGGAGCCCAGGTGTATCCTGTAGCACCAGTTGTAGTCAGTTGAATGGTATCACCAAAACAAATGTCTACATCCAGTCCTGCATCCACAGCAGGAAGTGTTTGAACAGTTACATCAACTTCAGCACTGTCTACACAACCATTAAGGTCCGTTACGATGGCTTCGTAAGTAGTGGTTGTAACAGGGAAAGCTGTAGTTGTAGCCTGAGAAGGAGTACCCAGCGTAGCAGTTGGGTTCCAACTGTAGGTGTCACCACCACCAGCTGTAAGGGATATGGTATCGTTAATACAGATGGTCGTATCATTAGAAATGGTGATTACCGGAAGTGTGTTAACGGTAACCGTAACAGAATCAATATTACTACATCCAGAAGCATCGGTAACTGTCACAAAAAACTCCTGGGTGGTCGTTCCAGTATACCAGGTGTTAGCAGATGTAGGGTCAGATAAATTGGTTGTTGGTGACCAGCTATACCCTGTTCCTCCAAAGGCAGATAGTTCGACAGAGTCTCCAATACAAATAGCTGTATCGTTACTTACTGAAATGGATAATAAAGGTGGTTCAGTAATGGTAATGAGTGTATCTGCCATACACCCTGTTCCATCTAAGGCAGTAATTAAATAGTTTCCCGGTCCTAATCCTGTAAAAGTTGTAGTTGTCATAACTCCCGGATCGGTTTGTAATACCGTCATGGTTAATGGATCAACCAATTCAACCGTATAAGGCCCAGGCGCACCACTAACCGGTTGAACTTCTACTTGTCCATCGTTGGCATTAAAACAAGATACATTAGTAACCGTTGGAATTGGGCTATCGCAGCACTCAACAACAATAGCTACCGTTGCAGTATCTGTACAACCTCCATTTATATCAGTTACTACCATTTGATAAGTAACATCAGATTGCGGTGTAGCAAATGTATTTTGAGCAGTTGGATCATCCACATCCAAAGGAGGAGTCCATTCAAAAGTATAATTGGCCGGATCCGGCACCATCGAACAATTGGAAAAGCGAATAATTGGTCTTAGTGCCTGAATAATTGGAGCAATGGTTGTAGGACAAGCTGCTACTGCATCGCTCTGATAATAAGATGATGAATTAAAGGTAGTAGCCATCATTGGTGACTGGGAGTTTTGCGTGAACGGAACAGACAAGTTATTGTAGCAAGTTTCTATCACTATATTAGACACTCCATCCCATTCATAGGCAGTAGTAAAAGTTAAAATATTCCACCCTGTTGCCACCACCACGTTTTGAGGTGAAAAAACTTCCGTCAACCCTGCTTCCCATCCTGTTAAAGCTGAAGACGAAGTACAACCCATATTAATGGTAAAGTTATCGTAAGTAGTAGCTCCATTGAGAGTAGTAACCTCAAACGAAACCTGAACAATTTTACCGGGTACCAAACCTGCAGCTTGTAATTCGGAAGCAAGGAAAAGGTACTGTTGCTTGTTATTCCTATACCAGTTTCCAAATGGAGCAGGCATCGTAGTCACGGTGTTAGTATCGGTAGCTATACCAATAGTGTATTGACTCATAGGTGCCTGACAAACAGGGATCGCACTTGGCCCACATACCGGTGTAGTAGTATTTAAGGTTGTTTCCAAATCTACTGTATCGCCACAAACAATGTTTGCAGGAAGTCCGGTTATACTAAAATCAGGGCTATAGTGAGGTGCTACTGATATACTTATTGTATCGTATTTAGTACATCCGGTTGGAGCTTCTATCTCTACAGCATAAGTGTAGTTTCCAGCAGCGGTCGGAGTAACCGTTGGATTCGAAATGGTAGGGTCATCCAAAAAAGTTGGAGGACTCCAGGTATAGGTATAACTACCAGCCGGATTAGGTACAGACTGGATATATATTTCGCTGTTTATACAAGTAGAAGTATTGCTTTGAGTAAGCGAATAAGTAAAATCTGGGACTACATTTATTGTAACAGTGTCTGTATTGGTACAACCTCCGGAGAGGTCACTGGTTACCACATAAGTTGTTGTTATGGCTGGCTTTGCATAAGTGTTTTGACAAGTGTCACACCCAAAGGTGATCCCGTTCATGAGAGTATCTCCTCCAGGAAGTGCATGCCATACAAAATTGGCTCCTCCCGTTACATTGAGTACTGCGGAATCGCCCGCACATATGGTTTGATCGGGTCCTGCATCTGTACTTTCTATAATGTTTACTACAATCGGGTAAAAGGTAATACCAAACATGGGGCAGGCATTATCTCTTGCATTAAATACTACTGAAGTTGGCGAAGCAACTGCTGATGATGCTGTCCAACATACCTCAGCCACTGCAGGAGACTGCCAGGTTAGTTGATTAAAAGTAGCTCCCGGTAAGGCCAAAGCAATATTGGAAGAAATAAATATAGAATCCCCGGCATTGAGATCGGTAAACTCCAATTCAAAACAAAATGTATCTCCTACACACATTTCAATCTCATTAGGAGCGATCATCGATCCCTGTCCAACATAATTCGTAATTCCGGCAGGCTCCACTGGATTGGTGTTTGCAGGACATGTAATTACCTCAAACTGAAAATCCTGTAAAAGACTCCCTACTAAATTTCCCTGATCATCGAATTCTTCTACTAATACTGCCACCACAAAATTTCCTGCAACAGTTGGAGTAAATGATAAATCTCCTGTAAGGCTATTTAAGGTCATACCTGTAATAGGCTCCAACCCTGTATATGGAGGCTGATATGGAACGGGATTACCATTACTTAACAATGCTTCTACTAAAGTATATGTCATGGTATTTCCATCCGGCTCGTACACTCCAAGGTTATAAACCGTTGGTTGATTAACACATACATACGGAATCATCTGAGTTGTTACTGCCGGAGAAGTATTGCAAGGAGCTGTTTGGCTATTAAGTACCGTTTCGAAATAGAAATTATTTCCAGTTCCAATAAGGTTATCCGATGCATTTCTACAGCAACTGGTATGATAAAAAGTCCATGAGTCACAAGGCCCAGGTAGTGTAATTGTATCCTGCCAAACATGCATATAAATTCCGGGCATGCTTCCACCATTACACTCACTAAAAGGCAACTGAGAATCACACAACTGAGATACTTCCTCCTGAAATACCGTATTGGGTAAGGATATATTTGATAAAGTGTAACCACAATCATTTAAGACTCCAACATTTTGATTGGCATTGGTTATAAAGTTGGTTCCACAATCTTCAAACAGAGTCAATGTTAATATATATTGATTAGGGCCAATACATTCGTAGGTGATGTTTCCTCCGGGAATATGAGAAGCACTCATATTAAGCATTAAAAAGAGGGTGAAAATTAGTGTCAGAATTCTTTTCATCTCAAGGTCTTAGATCATTCACAATTTAGTGAACTTTATTTTAGGGTTAGTGTATAGTGGTGTTACAAAACCGCAACATCTGAATTAATGTTATATCAGTGTTAATTCTGTAACTGTATTTATGGATAATCACTCTTGTGGCATCCATATTAACACAGATCAACTTTTGGCTACAATTGTTGCATCAAGTTATGAAAAAAACAACTAAAATTTGGTTAATAATGACAAAACCTACCTTTATCCTACAAACGACACCTTTGGTTCAAAACTTCTTTTGTGTTAAACACTCTAACATAATGTTCCATATCTTTAGAAATATGAAAAAAACGACCATCACCACCATTTTTCTTTTCCTCTTTATTTTGGGATGGAGTCAAAACATTACAGATAACAAGTTTATTGGCCTTAAGTATAAAGTTTACCGTCTGGATAGTACTCAGGCGAGGGTATTATACCAGCAAAATCAGGTTACCGATACAGTAGACCTGTTTACCAATCTCGAAACGGTGCTCTATACGGATAGTTCGTTTGACCTCAACACCTTGCCAAAAGGGCACTATTTAATAGCAAAAGCCAGAGGAACATTTATCAATTACGAAACGTTTGAGTCGAGGTATTTTGATATAAGAAGTACCGGATACAATGGTGAAGCATGGATATTTATTACAGATTACAAAGGGAATACATTAGAGGATGCTAAGCTCGAAATTAAAGACCAATCTTTTAGTTATAGAGACGACTGTAATTGTTATCCAGTACCAGGAGTTAAGGGTAATGGATGGGCAAAAATCACCCATGGAGATCAGTTTACCTACATTAACATTGATGGTTATAAAGCTCCAAAAGACAAATACAAAAATACCAAGACCAAATACCAGAACAAAAAGGTATTTACATCTGTAAGAATTCTTCCTGGATATGTTGCTTACAACCAACCTAAGTACCAATTAGCAGATACGGTTAAGCTGAAAGCATTCCTGGTAAAGGAAAATGGAAAACCATGGAAAAGAAAGGTACGATTTAAAATTCTTGACAATTTCAACAAAGTGGTGTACAATCAGGTACTTCCTCCAGTAACAGAAGGAGCCTTTGTACATGACTTCCCCATTCCAGACACCTTTGAAATAGACAAAACCTATCAGGTTCAGTTTACCTCCAAACGAAACATGATTTTGAAACGATCGGAGTTCAGAATTGAAGATTACGAACTGGGAAACACTACCTACAAGGCAAAAATGAGTAGTAATCAATATTACAATGGGCAAACTCCTGTAATAATTATGGAAGGAAAAGATGCCAATGACCTACCTCTTCTGGATGCCCATGCTACTATCAATATTAGATACTCCCACATGACGGATCATTATCGGGATACCATTTTTGAAGACTATGGCTGGAAAAATTCCATTTTCCGAAAGGAGATGTTACTAGATGTTTCCGGAGAAACCAGACTGGAGATACCAGATTCGATATTCCCATTAGCAAAGGCATTCTATCAGGTGGATGTTACTCTGAATAATTCGGAAAACGAGCCAAAATCGTTCCGATTGAACTTTGGTTACGATGCCAATACTGAAAGGTATAACCTCGAGCTAGACGGCGATACGATCAACGCTGAGTACTACTACCTGAATAAACTGTACACTGGTTGTACAGGTACTTTATTAACCTACTACAATGAAGTATTGTTGGAAGAAAAAGAAATTAGTTTTCCTTATTATGAGAAACTGAACTATGCCTCTACTGAATATGTTCTGAAGGATCAGTTGGGCAATATTGTGAAGAGAATCCAAACTCCTAATCGAATTAATGAGCTGATATATGTAGAGGGAAAAAGAACTCATGACTCGGTTTACATCGACCTGAAAAATGATTTAGGAATACCGATTAGCTGGCAAATTTATAAGAGCAAGAAAAAAATTGACGGAGGGAGAGGAAGTTCTCTAAATTACGCTGTAGCAGACGAATCTCTGGATTCTTACTACATCATTTATTCCTTCCGTTGGCAAGATAAAGACATGGTATTGGAAAATGGATTCCACATTAAAGAGAAAAACTTAACTGTTGATGTGGACCAACCTGAAACAGTGTTCCCAGGAGCAAAAGTGCCAATAACTGTTTCTGTTACCGACTATAAAAACGATGCCATGAAGGACGTTAACCTAACAGCATGGTCTGTTAATGTTAAGTTTGGAGATATCCCCTCTCCTAACCTCCCATACTTTGGTTTAAATCATTTTGAAATACTAAGGCCATTTAGTGTTACTCATCAAAATCAGAAAGTAGTTCATAGTGCTGCTATTAAACAAAAACACATTGACCTATTGGACTTATACGACACCCCTTATTACCGTTTTATATACAGCAAAGGAGGAGTTGATACTGAGTACGATAGCATTAACAGTGAATGGGCAGAGTTTACTCCTTATGTATATACTTCCGGAAACCTATCTAAAGTATTTACAGTGTACCTGGATGACGAACCTGTTTACATGGACAACCGAAATAATTACCATCCGCTTTCGATCAAGAAAAAACCTGGTAAATACGAATTAAAGGTGCGTACAAAAACGCATTTGTATACCATTAAAGAAATTGAATTAAAGGCTCAGCAAAAAGCATTTATCTGCCTAAATACCGATAGTAGTTTAACCAATCAAAATGTGGAATACGTTAAGTTAGATTCTATTCCATACATGCAAGCGGAAGAGGAATTTTTAAAATCCAATATGCTGTTGGTAAACCTACCTCGCTACGGCGAGATATATCTAGAGCAGGATAGTATTGTAATCAGAACTTCTAATAATAAAGGAGAAAAATATTACGATAAAGAGTTTAGACACTTCAATTACTATGGGCCTTTCAAAAAAGGAAAAATCAATATTACAGATGTTCAGAGAGATACTGCTTATTCTTTCTATTTTGAACCGGGATATTTGTATACTTTTACTGGTGATACCAGTTATGTCTCTCAACCGGTAGTATACCCTAATCCACTTCGTGCTTACTATCCATACGATTATAATACCAACTGGAATTTCAGTGTAAGAAGCTTTACACCTCCTAAAGTTAACCTACCAGAACCCGATCCAAAAGTTGTTACCAAGCAATTAATAAGGTCAGAAAAAAATAGAAAGCCTAAAAAGCATCCATTGCTTAAAAACCACTACCAGAAAGGAGATTACAGAAGAAAAAACTGTATAGTAAACCTCAAAAACCACACTGGAAAACAGATTCTCTGGACAGCCTTTTTTAATGAAGAAAACGACTCACTAACCTATGTTAAATTTGGACATACCGGACAAGTAAATTACATTAAACCAGGAACCTATAACATCTATCAACTCCTCAACGATAGTTCTTATATCCTGTTACCTAACTACCATTTTTATGGAAATGGTATCAATCACATTAAGTTTGATATGTCTTATGCTAAACCTCATAACCAAGAGGTTTTATCTCAATTTGAAGAAGAAGTAATTCGACTCAACAAACCACCGGTAAGAGAGTTTAACAACCCTCCACGTGAAATCAAAGGCATTACAGTAACCTCCAAAAAATCTGAAAACAAAGAGACTATGATGAGTGGTTACCTCATGAATCACCATGGTGAACCAATTGATTTTGCCACCATCTATGCCGAAATACAGGGATATTTTAAAGGTGGTGCAACCACTAATCAGGAAGGATACTTCGAGATTAGAAACATTCCACCTGGTAACTACATGCTTAAGATTATGTTGGAATACGAAGGAAACTACTCCATCTACAACATTAAAGTACCTAAAGGTAGAAATACCCAAATAATGATTGAGCCTGAGTTTATCTATCACTTAAACGAGGTTATGCTCCGCGACGAGGTAAGTGTAATGGCCGAAGAAAGTTATTACATGGATAATGCTTCCGCCTCATATAGCTCTCCTATGATTAGCGTTAACGAACTCTCATCGGTTCAGGTAAGTGGTGCCAGTAGCAATATTAGGGTATTTAAAACTTCTATTAAGGAAATATCAGCTATTCCTGCTACAGGAGGAGAAGCAGACATAGCCCAATATTTACAAACAATCCCTGGTGTGACCAATGGCACCGGAAAAGGAAAGTTGGACATATTAGGGAAAGAAGCCATAGAATCTTTAAAGCAAGATCCTAACTCCAATAGAATCAGAAACACCTTTAGAGATTATGGGTTCTGGAGACCTAACCTGGTAACAGATAAAGATGGTAAAGCTCGCTTTACTGTTCAATATCCTGATAACATAACTCAATGGAAAACCATTGTGCCAGCTATGGATGGGAAAAAGAATTCTGGAATTGGATATTCTTACACCAAATCGTACAAACCATTGAGTGCTAACCTTGGTTTACCTAACTTCCTGGTACAAGGAGATACTGCCAATGTGGTTGGTAAAGTGCTTAACTATACAGAAGATCCTATTGGAGTAAAGACCTATTTCAATGTTAATGACACCAGGATGTATACCGGGGATCAAAGCCCTAAAGATTTTAGTGTTGAAACCTATCCATTAAGCTATGATTCTATAGGTGAGATAACAGTTACCTATGGATTAGATAAGGGTGATGGATACATTGATGGGGAAGCAAGAAAACTAAAAGTATTGGTGGAAGGTGTTGAAAGAAGTAAAGGAACACTGCTCGAAATCGAGGGGGACACCAACATGACTCTAACTCCAAATGAAGAACTTACCGGGCGTACCATATTTATTACCAATGACCCGTTTGATCTAATTAAAAGAGAGCTTGAAGAATTAAAGAATTACCAGTATGGATGTAATGAACAAACTGCTTCTAAATTGAAAGCGTTACTATTGGAAAAACAATTTCTAACTCAGCTCAATGAGCCATTTAAAGGAGAAAAACAATTGGTTAAATGCTTAAAGAAATTAGAAAAGAACCAAAATAAAGACGGTTCCTGGGGATGGTGGGACAAAAGTTCCGGCGACACCTGGATTACCGGATACGTAACGGAAGCATTAAACCTTGCTGTTGCAGGAGGCTACAGAACAAAAGCCCACATGAAGGGCGGTGCTTATTTAAAAAGTCAGTTAAACCAACTTAAAGTAAGCGATCGTTTAGATGCTCTAAACTCAATGGCTTCTATCCCCTACCCAATGGATTATCAAGCTGAAATTAAAAAATTAGAAAACCTGAACCTTAGCTTACAGGATCGTTTTCAGTACTACAAGTTGCTACAAAGTCAAGACAGCACCATCAACATTAACGATATCATAGATCAACACGAAAAAGCCAAAAAAGGAATTTACTGGGGAGAAGAACTGTTTAATGTAAAGGTTAACAAACTTAAAACTTCTCTTGTTGCCTATGAAATACTAAAGAAAGCTGGAGGACATGAAGAGTTATTAAAACAAACAAGAAGGTACTTCCTAAACTATAAGGCCAATGCAAGAAATACCATTGAGCAGGCTAACATGCTACAGCAATTTTTAGGAGATATGCTAAAGGAAAGTACTTTACAAGAAGCTGTAAAACCCGAGATTACCATTAATGGTTCTAATGCTGGTTCGGAATATCCTATGGAATTTAAATTTGATGGAGATGAAACCGTTAAAATAACCAAGAAAGGTGCTCCTATTAATTTATATCAATTTGATCATAGTGTTGAAAAAGCACCGGAATGTAGTGACTCTCTATTTACCATTAAAACCAGTTTTGTAGAGGAGGGGAAAACAGTTACTTCTCTTACCGAAGGAAAACCAATTACCATGGTGGTGGATGTTGTTGTTAAAAAACCATCTAAATATGTGCTCTTGGAAATTCCAATCCCGGCTGCATGTAGTTATGGAGGCAAAGTGCCAAGAAAAAACAGCCATGAAGAATATCGCAAACAATTCCTACACATGACCGCTATAGCATGCAGGCATTTAAGCGCCGGAAAACATCAGTTTACCATTCAGTTGGTTCCACGCTTTTCGGGTGTATATTCTGTCCTTCCGGCAAGTATTCAGTTGATGTATTTCCCGGATGTTAGTCATTATTCTCCAACCAAAAAAATTCAGGTATTGCCTAAACAATAATGATTAATTTTGTTTAGGAATGAAGAATCAATTGGTAAGAAATATTGTTGCTTTAGTGCTCTTTATTGTGGGAATTATTTTCGTAATAATATGGAGTAAAGAGGATGCAGAAAAGCTAAAGGAAAAAGAAAAACAAGAGCAATTAGCTCCAGAGTCGGATACTACTCAAACACCTGGTTAAACTGGTTATTTTATTGTACTATGAGGTATTTGATTATTAGCATTTTTCTTATTTGTAGTAACATCATTACTGCTCAGGATAGTACGCTGTTCAAAATCGCCTTTGGCTCTTGCGGGCATCAAAATCATCCATTACCCATCTTGGATGTAATCACCATGCATAACCCTGATGTATTTGTTTTTTTGGGAGACAACATCTATGGAGACACAAAAAACATGGATACGCTTAGAGCTAAGTATAACCAATTGGGGAATAAATCAAGCTTTAAAAACCTTAAAAATTCTACGGAAATAATCGCCACCTGGGACGATCATGACTACGGATGGAACGATGCAGGAAAAGAATACCCTTTAAAAAAGGAAAGCAAAGAGGAGTTTTTGAACTTTTTTGAAGAACCCAAAGACTCTTATAGAAGAAAACACGATGGAATTTATACTTCTTACTATTATAAGCATGAGGGTAAAACCATTCAGATTATCCTACTGGATGTAAGAACATTCAGAGATTCTATAAAGCCTTATAGTGGAGAAGTGCAAAATGATTGGAGGTATTTCTACCAATGTGAATACGGTATTCACCAAACAGACGAAACTACTTTTTTGGGAGAAGCACAATGGAAATGGCTGGAAGGTGAATTAACAAAACCGGCAGATGTAAGAATTATTGGATCCGGTTCTCAATTTGGAATTGAATTTAACGGCTATGAGGCCTGGGCCAACTTTCCTCACGAACAAGTAAAGTTCCTTAACCTATTAAACAAAACCAAAGCAAATGGAGTGTTGTTCATTACCGGTGATGTACATTATGGTGAAATATCTAAACTAAGAACTAACAAAATTTACCCCATATATGATGTAACCTCCAGTGGCCTCTCCTCTACCTGGCATTTTGCCACTCCCAACGGAAACCGTATTGAAGGACCTATTATGGAAAATCATTTTGGACTAATAAGTATTGACTGTAATGGAAATGATCCCACCATAAAAATGGAAATTTGGGATATCAATAATAATCAACGAGTAGAACATACCATTAACCTTAGTGAAATTAGTTTTAAACCGTAAGAAATAACTCATTATGATACCTCAACTACCCCAATGGATGAACATCGTATTTGTTCTTCTATGTGCCTACACCCTTATTATGTTTTTCTTTTCCAATGGCAAAGCTGCCAAGCTTACCTTAGTACTGGTTGGCTGGTGTATTCTGCACTCTATACTTGCCCTAAAAGGGTTCTATTTGAATACTTCTGCCGTGCCTCCAAGGTTTATTTTTGTACTCCTTCCCACTACACTAGCCATCATTTTTGGAGTACTTCCTAAACAAAGGGAATGGCTATTTGAACGAAGAGGCCTACACATTAGTACCTGGATTCACATTGTTCGAATTCCGGTAGAGATTATACTGTTCTATTTATTTACCTACCAGTTAATTCCAGAGTTAATGACCTTTGAAGGAAGAAATTTTGACATCCTTGCAGGAATCACTGCTCCAATAATAGCTTTATTGTTCTTCAAAAAAGTACTTTCCCCAAAAGGACTATTAATTTGGAACATATTTGGGTTGGGATTAATTCTATTCATCTTGTTTAACGGGATCCTATCTTCGGAACTCCCTTTTCAGCAATTTGCATTTGACCAGCCAAACCGTGCAATGATGTATTTCCCTTATGTGTTACTTCCAGGAATCATTGTTCCAATTGTTATTTACACCCACATTACAGACATCATTGTATTGCGAAAACTAATTGTAGAAAAGTCTAAAAGTGTTAAAGCCATAAGCTGAATAAAACAAAAGCATTCTGGTAAAATGCTTCTTATTTTCATAAGACAGTTAACAATTAATAACAATCGCTAATTAGAATTACCTCTATACTTGCATCAGAAAAATTGATCTGATGAAGTTTATTATTTCCCCCCTCCTAACTCTTATTACGCTTACTTTATTTTCACAATCGAAAGACTCTGTAGAATTAAAGTTATATCAACAAGCATGTGAGCAATACGATGCTTTTGAAAAGCAAATTGGTCATTACATACAAACCGAAAATGTAAAGATGCATTACATCACTCTGGGTGATACAACGGGTACTCCTTTAATCTGGATACATGGAACAGGCAGTACTTCCTGGGAAATACTCAGTTTTTCTGACCAACTAAAGGAAATGGGATGCTACATTATTTCGATAGATTATTACGGACATGGGCAAACACCAATGCCCAAAGAAGAAAAGTCGGTTTATCATGTAGCCGATGATATTCACTTCCTAATGCAGCACCTCAACATTGATAAAGCGGTTATTGGTGGTTGGTCCAGAGGTGGATACATTGCCACCGCCTTTTACGACGAGTATCCGGAAAGTTGCTTGGGGTTAATTCTGGTTGATGGAGGTTCTGCCAATGGATTAGTTCCTCGTTATAAATTGGAACGATCTGTTGTATTGGAACAATATAGAGAAATCGAATTTCCAGAAGAGTATTTATACACCTACCCTACCCGATATGAGGCTTACTGTTCTATGGTAGATATCACCATTAATGATCCTCAAATCTGGATTTTAGATGGTTTACAACAATACGAAGATGGCACCTGGGGATACAACGTTGAAATTTGGGAAGCTGTAGCTAACGAATCGGTGGAATCCATGATTGAAGCACTTGAATCACCTCCTCTTGCACCTCTTCTATGCTCGTCTTGTTACATGATGCTACCTGAGGTGATCTATAGAAAACTTGATGTACCTATGCTAATCATCGATCCTATTCAAGAAGAGATTGCGTGGCAAGATTATGCTCCGGAAAACGAAAAACTAGCCAAGATGCATCCTGATTTGGTTTTTCATCAGAAATACGAAGACACCTCTCACTCAGCTCATTTTGAAAGACCTGAACGATTTTTGAAGGAAGTCGAAGAACTTTTAAATGTGGTTAAAAACAAATAAAATATAACTTTACCCAACTCAAACCTAAACCCGTTCGTTTAACGAACACAAATACTTTACCCCATGAAACAACCACTATTATTAGTAGCTGGAATTTTTATTAGCGCACTATCTATTGGTCAGGAGGATCAATACCAAACCAAAATTCAACAAGCCTGGAAACAATACGAAGACGGAAAGTATTGTGAATCTGCCAAAAGCTACAGCGAAGGTTTTGCCACAATCGAAGGGAAAGCATACCCCAATGACAGGTACAATGCGGCTTGTTCGTTTGCTTTGTGCGAATCAGTAGACTCTGCCTATTATCATCTCTTTAGAGTTGCCGAAGGCGCAGGTTATCGAAACTTAAAACACATAACCAAAGATCCGGATCTGGATATCTTACGTAAAGATGCCAGATGGGATAAACTAATTGGCATTGTAAAAAGCAACAAGGAGGAATATGAAAAAGACCTCGATCCTAAATTAGTAACACAGTTGATGTTCATTCATGATGAGGATCAAAAGTACCGCGGTTACATTGACTCTGTAGAAAAGGCTTATGGCTGGAAGTCGGACGAAATGAAAGCCCTTTGGAAAACCATTAACGAAAAAGACTCCATTAATTTGATTGCCGTAACTAAAATCATTGATGAACGAGGATGGCTTGGCCCAAGAATTATTGGTGATGAAGGGAATAGCACTCTATTTCTCGTAATACAGCACGCCGATATTGAAACACAGAAGAAATACCTTCCGGTAATGAGAAAAGCAGTAGAAAAAGGTGATGCCAGAGGAAGTAGTTTAGCATTATTGGAAGACAGAGTGGCTCTAAGAGAAGGTGAAATGCAAATCTATGGTAGTCAAATTGGAAGAAATAAGGACGGAGTATTTTACGTTTGCCCGCTGGAAGATCCAGATCATGTAGACGAAAGAAGAGCTAAGGTAGGGCTACCTCCACTTGCTACTTATGTTGCCCACTGGGATATGAAATGGGATGTGGAAGAATACAAAAAGATGTTACCAAAAATTAAAAAATGGGATAAGCATTAATCCCTCCATCAAAATAGTAAAAACCCGAAGCGATTCATCTCACTTCGGGCTTTAAAACAAAAAACTAATTACTATTTAAGATTTGCTTGCTTGTATTTTTCTATTGAAATAATAGGATACTCCTAATATCACTAATGCTACAATCGCTGGAGCAAATTCTCCATCACCTATATTCATGTGAGCCGATGCAGCCAACAATAAATTAAAAGTGAATCCAGCATAGGCCCAATCTTTTAATCTATCTGAAAAATTGCTCCATATTGCTACTACTCCAAGAATTTTAGCCGCAGCTAGTGGGTAAATGATGTAAACCGGAAAACCAAGTTTTTCAAATGCCTCTACCGCCATTGGATTATTAAATAAGTACATCATAGCACTCATCATCATTAAGGCAGAAAACAACCCTGTAGTAACCCAATAGATAATTTTATCGCTCTTTTTCATGACTTGTTAGTTTAATTCGATAACAAACTCTTCTCTGCTTTTTCTAACTTTTGCCATTTTAGAATAGTAATCTTCTTCAGAACGATATCCAATTGGCAAAATAACTGCTGCAGTTAATCCCTTCTCTGTTAACCCAAGAATTTCATCATATTTTTGTGGAGTAAATCCTTCCATAGGACAAGTATCAATTTTAAGTTCTGCTGCTGCCGCTAAAACAGTACCCAAAGCAATGTATGCCTGGCTTCTTGCCCAACTTTGTCTGGTATTTACATCCATTCCCTGAATAAACATCGACATACCTTCTTTGTATTGCTGCATGTCTTCAACTTTTTGATTTCTAATGGCAGCTGCTCTCTCTATGTATTCATCAACAATGTGAACATCGATGTTGGTTTCAATTGCGAAAACCAATAAGTGAGAAGACTCTCCAACCTGAGGCTGACCATAAGAGTGCTCTACTAACTTATTCTTCAACTCCTCATTAGAAATAGCTACCACCTTAAAAGGTTGAAAACCTCCAGAAGTTGCAGCCAAATTAGCAGCTTCTAATAGTTGATCTAAATCTTGTTGGCTTACTTTTTTTGAAGTATCAAATTTCTTAATAGATGATCTCCAGTTTAACGATTCAATAATATTCATTTTCAATTTAATTTATGTTTATACTTTAATTTTCATGGTTTTTATTTCCATGGAAAATATTACTTTAAATTTTTTTAACTTCTCATTCCATCAATAATATCGCTGATTCTCTGAGCTTCTTCCTGTGTAATGTGTTTCAAATAATCCTCTTTCATGGCATCATTCTTATCGATATCACTCAACAAATCCATCCCTTCTTTTGTTATAGCCAGAAACACTACTCTCCTATCAGTATCACATCTTCTTCGTTCCACCAACCCTTTTTCCAATAGCTTATCCGAAAGCCTGGTAGCATTTGGAGCTCTATCCACCATCAATCCTTTAATGGTATTCATTGCTACCCAATCCTCCTTTGCTCCTCTCAATATTCTTAGAATATTAAATTGCTGTGGTGATATTCCATAAGGCTTTAAAAACTCAATGAATCTACCCTGAATCCAATTGGCAGTAAAAACAATATTAGCTATCATACGATGCTTATTGTCTTTAAAATTGGTTTTTATTTCCTCGTCTATTCCTGCCATTGTTTTCTAATTACAATACAAATGTATGAATTTATTTTCCATGGAAACTATTTTCAATGTATTTTTTTTGAATTATTTTTTTGAACCTTCTTAAACCATGACTGTATCACCAATAAAATCAAGCCATGAGGACTTTCGCAACATTCTTACTTTTTTTTAGTTTTATATCTATCGGCTGGTCACAAGACAGTACTTTTTCCATTATTGAGCACGATACATCCGCTTTTTATGTCTGGGACTTTAAGAACCACCTCCCCTCTACCATTAATGAAAAGGAAATGGAGCAACTGGTTAAAATCCTCAACCAATCAATTCAAGACAACCAAAATGGACTAACCAACGAAAGAAATCAAATTGGCAACAGGGTTTACTATAAACAATTGGTGCCCATGATTTCTCCCAATGGAGATAAAGAAGTATTTGTAAACTGTCTCTGCTCAGAATCCAATCCAAATATTGATGACAAAGAATTAATAGTGGTGTTCGACGGAGGCAATTGCTTTTGGAACGTTACCATTAACCTAACAAAAAGCACATACCATCGACTTTATGTAAACGGGTTCTAACTCTTTCCTAATTCTGAGGATATCTTATCTTTAACGATAAGATGAATCTAGAGATCATAACAGAATATTGCAATTCACTTCCGAGGGTTACCACTGATATAAAATGGGAAGATCACTTGTGTTTTAACGTGGGCGAAAAGATGTTTCTCATTACTTCTCCCGACAACGTTCCGGTAAGTGCTTCTTTCAAAACTAACCCTGATGATTTTGAGCTATTAACAGAAAGAGAGGGTATTATCCCTGCCCCCTATTTAGCAAGATATAAATGGGTTCAGGTGGACGATATTAATCGATTATCTGAAAAAGAATGGCAAGAATACGTTCCTAAAAGTTATCAATTGGTAGCTTCCAAACTTCCTAAGAAAATTCAAAAAGAATTAAACCTATTATAATGTCAAAATTACCTTATTACAACATACCGGAAACTCCCGATCAAATGAGCGCTACCAGTGTTATTGCTAGAATGGTTGATGGAATAGCTTTCAGGTATCGCTGGGCAACGGAGGGTTTAACTAACGAAGATTTTGAGTTTAGACCTGTTTCAAGTAGTATGAATATGAGTGAAGTAATGCACCACATCTATGACCTGGCGTATAGTGCCCATAGAAGATTTGGAGGCAATGAAACCCACGATCAATCCAAACGATCCATAGAAGAACTTCGAGAAACCACGTTGCGTCTTTATTCGGAGTTAAGCGAACGATTAAAAGAGATGTCAGATGAAGATTTAGCTATTCTGGAGCAAAACTCCAACAGCAAACAATCTTTTTGGTATTGGATCAATGGTCCTTTAGCCGATGTACTCACCCATGTAGGACAAATTACCACCTGGCGAAGAATAAACAATAATCCACAACCTAAAGGGGTTAGCGTATTTTTAGGGAAAGGGATTTGATTGTATAAAGTTAAGGAGTTAAATAGTTGAGAGAAAAAGAGAGCCCAATGTCTAATGTCTAAACTAAAATGAAAGACCAATATTACCACACACAAGAATCGGTTCAGGAATACATACATCTGGCAGAAGATGTAAATGGAGCTGAATTAATAGAAGAATTAAAGAAACACCTTCCCTCCTCTTCCAAAGTATTAGAAATAGGAACAGGGCCAGGAAGCGACTGGGAGATACTCTCCAAAGATTATGAAGTAACAGGATCTGATTATTCTCAAGAGTTTTTGAAATACCTTAAGCTCACCTTTCTGGAGGGGAAATTTATACTGCTTAATGCTGTTACACTAGATGTGGAAGAAACCTTTAATGGTATTTATTCTAACAAAGTACTCCAACACCTCAACGATGAGGAGTTAAAGTCTTCCATCATTCGTCAGGCAACCATATTAGAGCCCGGAGGAATTATTTGTCACTCTTTTTGGAAAGGAAAAGGAGACGAAATATTTAAGGGAATGCTGGTTAATTATCAAGACGAAGCTACTTTAAGCAACTTGTTCTCTGAGCATTTCGAAATGTTGTTGATCCAAACCTATAAGGAGTTTGAGGATGGAGACTCTATCCTACTTATAGCTAAGAAGAAATAGGTTGAAATTTACCCTTGTACATATCCTCTTCTTATTCTGTTTTCAGGTAATGGGGCAAGCTACTGTTTCTTCTACTTTGGATTTGGTAGAATGGTGCGACAGTACTATCTATGATCCATACGATGATTTTCATTGGATCATTAATGGACAAGCCATTGAACCATCCACCCAACCGGTTGATCTAAATACTAACTACCCTGAAGAAGACACTATCATTTTCTGGAACACTACTAGCAAGTGGTCACGTAAAAAGGACACTACCTACACCAGATTCCAACCGGACCAGAAATACCTATTTGATCTAAATTTTCATAGTGAACGATACAATGTTTTCGAAAAGGAGCATTGGACCAAACATTTTGGAAGTTTCGACTATGATAGTTCAACTCTAGAAGAATTCAGAGAGGTTTGGTGCCCTGCTATAGAATGGGGAAAGGTTAAGTTTCAGATTACCAATCTACCTAAAAACGATTCGTTATTAATTACCTATGGTGTAATTGATGACGGATACTTAACAGGTACCATCATCTCTAAAAAGAACAGCCATTGGATAACACCAAGGTTAGAACCTTTTAACTCTAGTAACATTCAAATTGTTATTTCTAAAATTCTTCCCAATGCAGAGTTAAACGAAGATGAAATACCCAACCAACATTACATCAGAACCACCGAACTGAAAGATCTTGCATGGTTTAAAATCCGAATCTTTAATAACGAAAAAGTTAAAATTACTTACGATTATGAAACCGGAGAGATAGTGCGTAAATTTGAGCACTAACCTAAAACATGAGAACGATACTCCTCTTCACTTTTCTATTTACAATACTGTTGGGAAATGCCCAGGAGGTTTCTTTTATATGGTCAGATGACACTCTCAATGGAGAATATTTCGAAAAAACTGCCATTAAAATTCCTGTACAATTGGAAGGTGACACCAACACCTATTATTTTCAGTTCGATACCGGAGCCAACCACTCCAGCTTATATACCAAAGGAGCGGATTCTACCTTTGTTAATCGCATAGCCGAAAAAGAAATTAATTCGAGCATTGGCACATTAAAACTGGACATTAATTCTTCTATGTCCTTCTCTACAGCTAAAGGAAACACCATTGGTACTATTGGCTCAGATATTCTTAAAGACAAAGCGATCGAAATCGATTACAACAATCAGAAGATTAAGTTTCTTAGCCAATACAATGAGAACAAGTACCAACTCTCGGACATCAGTAAAAGCTTTGGAAGACCAGTAATAAATATAGAAGTAAAAGGAAAACCTTACCCTTATTTATTTGACACAGGAGCTAGTTTATTCGACTTGTGGACCACTAAAAAATATTGGAACAAATGGAAAGATAAAGAAGCTTCAATTAGCGAGTTTCCGATCTATTCGTGGGGAAAAACCAATACTGCCTATCGAACTCAATTAAAAGCTCCTACCAATATCAATGGTTGGCCAACTACATCGGTAAAACAGGTTTGGTACAACTCCAACAAAAATTTTAATAAGCTATTCAAGGAAGCAGATGTAGATGGTATAATTGGGAATGTCCCATTTTTAAATGAAGTGATTCTAATCGACATGAAGAACTTAAAGATGGGAGTAAAAAAGATATAAAAACTCATGAGTACAACTTTTGACATTATACCGGTTGAGACGATTGAAATTACATTCGGAGAAGTGTTATCATTAGCCGAATTAAGAATCAATCAGTTTATACAAGGCTATGGTGTTAAACATTATTTCACTCTTGAAGCCAATCTTCATCATAACGAAGAAAGATATGTTAAAAAGGTTGATGAAGACTCAAGGTTCGAATGGAATGATAGCGAATACATTTGGTTCAATATTAAAGGAGTAATTGGAGGTTCAGATTCCTATTGTCGTGAAATTCTAGAAACGGATATTGATCCTGATGATCCATGGTGGTGGCTAGATCATGTGTTTTATAGTAAAGAAGGAAGCAAGAAAATTGAAATACAAAAGGAATTAATAAAAGAAAACAATAAATACTGGTCTTTACGACGATCAGTTGGGCAACCAGCAATAATAAACATGGCATACGGTTTTATCGCCGCTGCAATTGCGGAACTCACCAAAGGGTATATATTTACTGATGATGGAGCCTGGAACTATAAATTATTTCCTGCCACCTTCGAAGAGTTTCTTCAGTTTTATTTTAAACCAGAATTAGAAATAAATGAATCTTCTGGAGAATGGGCAGAAAGATGCATTCAAATAATTAAATCAGAGTATTGCTAAATAAAAAATAGTGAAAACCTACATCGACTTTGCTCAGAATAACGGAATAGAACTACAAAACACCGGGCCTTGCCAGTTTTGTGGTGCTTCCACCACCAGAGGAGTACACGAATGTGTCGAAATCTTCAGCTTAGGCTTTCAGGAGGTAGACTTCTCTTTACCGGAAAATCATTACTACCGTTTTCTAATTGTTGATGCTCACACCTTACAACACCCAGAATTACATGGTAGGTGGAACAATCATTTTCACCTTACCAGACTACACTTAATCCTTTATCATCAGGTAAAATGGAGTTATCAATTATCTCCTCAACTGAGTGACCACCTTAACCGGTATAAAGCAAAACATCCGGATGAATACTTAACTCCTCCTCCTCTATTCCACAGAGGAAAAACTACTTCTGTAGATGTAAAAAATGCTGACGCTACAATGGTTAAAGATGAAATGATTAATTGGGCCAAAAGCGTTTATGAAGCATGGCAAGAACACCATTCGACAGTAGATAAAATTGCTCTTGAGTTTTTGGGTTAGAAAACCTTCTTTACCACTTCCTCCTTATAGCTCTTACCAATTGGAATATGTTTTCCATCTATCTCCAACTGATTGCCGTAGAGCGATTCCACCTTATTTCGGTTAACGATGTACGATTTATGCACCCTTAAAAAATGAGAAGGAAGTACTTCTTCCAGTCGCTTAAGTGATTCTAAAGTGATGATTTTTTGTTTGGTGGTAAAGAACGAAACATACTCTCTAAGTCCTTCAATGTAGAGGATGTCATCCAACTTTACCTTATAAATTCTGTGGTCTGCCTTAAGGGTAATGAATTCTGGTTGGGGTGTCGGTTTCTCTATTTCTTTGGGTTCATCTACTGTATGTCCATTTCTAAGCTCTAACAACTCAATGGCTTTGTTTACCCCTTTTACAAACCGATCAAATGATACGGGCTTAAGCATATAATCAACCGCGTTGAGCTCAAATCCTTCCAAAGCATGTTCTTTATAGGCTGTGGTAAATATGATGGCTGGTGGATTACGCATGGTTTTAACCAAATCTAAACCAGTTAAATCCGGCATTTGAATGTCTAGAAATAACAAATCGATGTGCTCATTTTGAATCACCTCTAGCACCTCCATGGCATTCTTACATTGAGCAACCACTTCTAGTTGTGGAAGTTTATCCACATAACTATTTAGCAGTTGTCTTGCTAACTGCTCGTCGTCCACTATAACACATCTAATTTTCATCTAGTTTCAAATTAAGTAATACATGAAACTCCCCTTCCTGATCATCAATTTTTAATTCGTGCTTATTGGGATAAGCCAGTTCTAATCTTCTCTTTACATTCTCCAATCCTACTCCACCAACACTGTCTTTTTTCTGTCCCTCTATCTTACTGTTAGACGCTTCAAACACCAGAATATTTCCCTGGGTTTCTATATTTATGTTAATCCACCCTTTGGAGGCATCTTCAAAGTTGCTGTGCTTAAAACAATTTTCAATAAAAGAAATCAGAATCAACGGACTAATCAAAAGCTGTCCGTTTACCTTGTCCAGGTTTACCTTAATATTATCCAGACTATCGTCCTTTAATAACTGTAACTGTACAAAACTCTCGATGTACTCTACCTCCTTGCTCAACGGTACCTTATTGGTATCAGAATCGTACAATACATACCTCAACATTTGAGATAGCTCATGAATACTCTCCGGTGTTTTCTCACTTTTTACCGTTGCCAGAGCATAAATATTATTGAGTGAGTTAAACAAAAAATGTGGGTTCAATTGAGACTTTAGCATTTTAGACTCCGCCTCCAACATCTTGTTTTCCAAATCTGCCTGCTCCAGTTCTTTCTTTCTACGCTGACTAACATTTCTTACCAACGTACTCATAAATAGAATACCAAACATAGATAATCCATGCACGATCTGTGGGCCTCGATGAAAGAATTTCCTACCTTCTTTAGACATGCCCTTCATGATGTGCTCCCTCTCTTCTACTACATGGTTTGGAATAAAAAAAGGTTCTGCTATTCGCACCAATGCAATAACTACAAACATTAATGCCAATACCGATACGGCATAAATTAAATACCTTCTCTTCTCTAACAAATGAGGCAAGAGTACCAATAAATTGATGTAAAACACCAGCCCCATGGTTAAAAACAAGAAGGATGTTCTAAGCATTACACCAGATAGGTTACCAGCATGAGAATAGATAATAGCCACCAGTATTATAAACGCCACCGACCAGGCTATTACATGTATCCAACCTTTATGCAAAGTAAAATTCTTCATTGAGATAAAAGTACAACAATTGGATCGTACACCCGGTAAACTTCAATGAACGTCTAATATTTTTCAATGAAAAACCAAATGAGTCTCAATTGGTTATTGATTTCCACACATTGAAAAATCTGCTCCCTTGGTTGAAAAATATTTCCACACTCCTTATATCTCTCCACCTTCGCTTTCGAAATCAAAAACAATACAAAATGAAAAAGAAAATAATTTTAGTTGCCAGTGTAATTGGAATTGCTACCCTATCTGCCTTTGCTTTTGCCAAAGGAATGCACGGTCACCACAAACACAAAGATCCGGATAAGATGGCTAAGCACATGACAGAAGTAATGACGGAAGAGCTTTCCCTTACCAAAGATCAACAGAAAAAAGTAACCAAACTAAACGAAGAGTTTGCGCAAAAAATGCATGAATTGCACAATTCTGAGGGAAACAAAATGGATAAGATGCCAAAAGCCATCGAAATGATGACAGAGCAGCGTGCTAAATTGGCTGAGATATTAGATAATGATCAAATGGCCAAACTGGATGTGCTTACGGAAAAAATGCACGATCACATGATGGCGATGCACATGCATCACGGAGCAATGGAGGGAGCGCACAAAGAAATGATGGAGAAAATACTTCCAATTGCTGAAAAAGAAAGAGCCATATTTGATTCTCAGTTAACTGCAGAAGAAAAAGCTACCATTGAGGAATTCAGAGGAAAATTCAACGAAATGAA
This sequence comes from Parvicellaceae bacterium, assembly GCA_965230225.1. GTDB lineage: Bacteria > Bacteroidota > Bacteroidia > Flavobacteriales_D > Parvicellaceae > CALSMU01. The sequence continues at coordinate 192,384 of CBDDKM010000009.1, read as the reverse complement.
GCATGATCATCCTCATCACAGAAAAGGAGAATTTCCTTCGAAAGAAGAGAGAAAAGCCATGCACGAAAAGATGGAAGCTCACAAAGCAGAGGCCCAACCATTATTTGATATTGCTCATAAATATGAGTCTCAGCTAAAAGAAATCTTCGAGAGAGTACACCAGGAAGCAGGATTTGAAAAACCTGACTTACCAGAGCATGCTCAAAAGCATCACGACAAAATGTTTAAAATGATGTCTGTTAGGTTCTTAATGCTTGATCCAACAGAAACGGCTACAGTAGAAAAAACTCCTGTTAAGATTTTCCCTAACCCCGCTACTGAGAAGGCAACAGTTGAGTACAGCGTTAAAACCACTAGTACCGTTAAAATTGAATTGTTAGATGGAAACGGAGTATCCATTAGAACCTTACTCGAAAAAGAACAGGAACCGGGAGATCATACTCTGTCGGTAGATTTAACCAACGAGAAGGAAGAAGGACTGTACATCATATCGGTGGTGATTAACGAAACTGCTTCCACACATAAGTTCATGATACATAGACCATAAGCCGGTAACACCGGAAAAAATGAGCTCCGGTTCTTGTAATCGGGGCTCGTTTATTATAATGTTAAACCACCACCCTTTAACACTTTTTATCAGAAATTATAACTAGGTTCGCATTGCCTAAATTTAACTTATGACCACTATAAAATCACTATTTATTTTATCATTCATTTTCCTGTTAGGGGTGACTCAGGCTCAGGAAAAGTTTACCATTAGCGGTACGATAAAAGATGCCGAAAATGGAGAAGATATTATTGGAGCAAATGTAGCTGTAAAGGAACTTCCGGGAACTGGTACAGTTACTAATATTTATGGGTTTTACTCTCTTACCCTGCCTAAAGGAGAATACACTTTGATCTACCGATTCATTGGTTATCAGGATCAGGAATTTCCAATTACACTGGATCAAAACATCAAAAAAGACCTTGAACTGGGTGTCACATCTACTAGTTTAACTACGGTAGTTGTAACTGGAGAAAAGGAAGACCAAAACATAACAGATGTTGAAATGGGAGTTACCCGTATCGACATGAAAGAAGCGGAAGCTATTCCAGTACTGTTTGGTGAGAAAGACATCATGAAAACCCTTCAGTTAACACCCGGTGTAAAATCGGCAGGAGAAGGGAACGCCGGTTTCTTTGTAAGAGGTGGAGCTGCCGATCAAAACTTGATCTTATTGGATGGTGCTCCTGTTTACAATGCCTCTCACCTACTTGGTTTTTTCTCTGTATTTAACTCAGATGCCTTAAAAGATGTTAAGCTTTATAAAGGGAGTATGCCCGCCGAATTTGGAGGAAGACTTTCCAGTGTAATGGACATTAAAATGAAAGACGGTAACTCCAAGAGAATGGCAGTTAGCGGTGGAGTTGGATTAATCTCCTCTAAACTTACTATTGAGTCACCGATTGTAAAAGACAAAGGGTCTTTCATTATTTCAGGAAGAAGAACCTATGCAGATATGTTCCTTAAATTGTCTAAGGATGAGCAGCTAAATCAATCCATATTATACTTCTACGACCTTAATGCTAAAGCCAATTATCAGATCAATGACAACAACCGTATTTTCCTTTCGGGATACTTCGGTAGAGATAACTTTGGATTTGGAGATCAGTTTGGTTTTGACTGGGGAAATGCCACAGGAACACTTAGATGGAACCACATCTACAACGATAGATTATTCTCTAACACCTCTGTGATTTTCAGTAATTACAACTATAAAATTGCCTTTGGCGATGGAGACTTTAGTGCTGAAATCGGATCAGACATTCAGGACATTAACCTAAAACAAGATTTTGATTATTACCTGAACGATAAGAACACCATTAAGTTTGGTGCCAACATCATCCATCATACTTTTAAACCAGGAAGTTTAATCTCTTCTTCTGATGGTCCTTTTAACGATTTTGAATTAGACAATAAATACTCTTTAGAAAGTGCCTTATACATTTCTAACGAGCAAAAGATATCTGATAGATTAACCCTTAACTATGGATTAAGGTACTCTAACTTTACCCAATTAGGTCCTGGAGACATCTTCTCTTTTAACGCAGATGGAGAAGTAACAGATACCACTACTTATGGTGATTGGGAAACGGTGAGCAGCTATAATGGATTAGCTCCACGTTTATCGGGTAATTACATCATTAACGAAATGAGTTCTTTCAAGGCTGCTTACGCAAGATCTTACCAATACTTACACTTGTTATCTAACTCTACCAGTAGTACTCCTACCGATATTTGGATGCCAAGTAGCAACAACATTGCTCCTGAGTTAGCAGATCAGGTTTCGTTGGGTTACTTTAGAAACTTCAGCAAGAACAAATATGAGTTCTCTTCTGAGATTTATTACAAAACCATGCAAAACTCCATCGATTATAAAACAGGAGCTGAGGTTACTCTAAACCCTACTGTTGAAGGAGAATTATTGTTTGGAGAAGGAAGAGCTTATGGATTGGAGCTATACCTGAAAAAGAGAACTGGTAAGTTTACCGGGTGGATCAGTTATACGCTTTCCAGATCGGAAAGAAAGTTTGAAGACATCAACCAAAATAACTGGTATCCTGCCAAGCAAGACAGAACACACGATGTTTCTGTTGTGGGAATTTATAGTATTACTGATCGTATTAAAGCTTCTGCATCGTGGGTATATTATACCGGAAACGCTGTTACCTTCCCTAGTGGGAAATACGAAATGGACGGACAAACCATTTACCTATACACTGAGAGAAATGGATACAGAATGCCCGATTACCACCGCTTAGATTTGGGAGTTACCATCGAGAACAAAGGGTATAAAGTAGTGGTAAATCAAGAAACCGGAGATTCAGAACAAATCGCCAAGCGTTTCCAATCGAGCTGGAACTTCTCTGTGTACAATGCTTACGGAAGAGAAAACGCCTACTCTATCTCATTTAGAGACAGCGAAGCCAACCCAGGACAAACAGAAGCAGTTCAACTTTCGTTGTTCAAAGCTATTCCATCCATTAGTTACAACTTTAAATTCTAAGAAATCATGAGATATATATTAATAACACTAGCCATTTTTAGCATCTCATTAACCTCTTGTGAGAAAGTAATTGAAATTGAACTGAACGAGGCAGATCAAAGAATCATTGTGGAAGCTCGTTTAATGGATACCCTTGGTGGTAACTATGTTAACCTTAGTAAATCTGGTAGCTTTTATCAGGACAACAACTTTGACCGAATTACAGGTGCTACCATTACCATTTCTGATAATCAGGGGAATTCGTTCCCACTTACAGAAACTGCTAGCGGATTTTATACCAATGCAAGCTTACAGGGAGTATCAGGGGTAACCTATACATTAACCATTGATGCGGAAGGAGAGCAAATTACAGCTACTTCCACCATGCCTCCGGCAGTAAGTATTGACTCTTTGACTTTACAAGCTCCATTTGGAGGATTTGGAGGACCGGCAGATAAAGTGTTTGCTATTTGCCACTTTAATGATTTACCTGGAATCGAAAACTTCTATAAACTGGAAGCTTATCAGAACGGGCAAAAGATAATAGCTAATTATCCATACGAAGACCCATTGTTTGATGGCAACAGTGTTGGAGTGGCTCTATTTAACGACTTATACGAAGACGGAGACTTTGCTCAGGTGGTTCTATTGGGAATAGATGAAGCTAATTACGATTACTTTGTTGGGCTACAAGATGCCACAAGTACTGGTAGTTCGTTCGACTCTGCACCGGGGAACCCTACGTCCAATTTAAATGGAAATGCCATTGGACACTTCGGAGCTTACTCTGTAGCTTCGGATACAATTACAGTGCAGTTGTAGTTTTGTTTGATCAAAGACTGGAAGACGATAGACTTTAGACAAAAGATTTTTGAAAGAAGTACACATTTCCCGGCTTCGACCAGGAAACTCATCAAACTTGCACTTTTACCATGAAAGGAGCAAACTGCTCCATGTCATGAGTTTCCGGATTCCCGATTCCCGATAGCTATCGGGACGGGACGCTGTGCTACTTCAAGAAATACGTACTTTTTTTGTGATTCAACATTCACTTACTCAACGCTCCAAACTCATTGCTGCCTAATAAAAACTTGCTTACTTATTCTTGCACTCTTGCTCACCAAAGACACGATATATATCCCATCGTTTAGCATCGTGTTGAACCTTATATCTCCCTCACATTCTCTTCTGATCATTTGCTTTCCGGAAAGGTCTAAAATTTCTAATTCATAGTTACCGGGAGCATTGTTGATGACCAAATCGCCATTATAGTGATAAACATCAACCTCATCTTTCCAGGTCTCTTCCACACCAACTGAGGAGGTGTCTGCTTCTATTTTGAAATATCTAAAATTAAGTCGCGTGTAATTTGCTGGAGGATAACGGAACCCCATAAATACTTGAGTATATCGATTTTCATTATTGAACAGAAAACCCGATGACTGAAAATCTTCATTTACCAATTCCCAACCAGTGACATCAATAAAAGGAATTGCAGAAGCTGTACTATCTCCCAACCAAATGGAAAATTCATCTTCTATGGAATCATTAGGAATAACATGGTAACTAATCAATATATTCTCATAATTAGCCATTTGAGGAAATTCTTCATTGATGTAGGCTTTTCCATGATAGACAGTATTCAAAGAAATGGCCATGTCCAAAGTATTGTCTGTGTTGTACGAGGTAGAAGTTGTAGCTACAAAAGAAGAAAAGAAGTAGCCCCCACCCCAAAAAACGAAATCGTTATTGGTACCAAAACCACACTCGTGGAGTAGTACATTTTGGGCAGAAGAAAACAGGCTGGCTAAGACCAGGAGGAGGGTAGTCATTTTTTTCATATCGTTTTTTATTTAAGATACTACTGATATGATTAAGTGAAAACCTAAAATGAACCTACGGTACCATCTGTTTATCCATAGGTATCTTTAGAAGGGTAATCACTCTATAAAGGCTTGATTATCTGCTTAAAAGGATAAAAAACAATAGACTCTCCTCTTAACTTTTGACTCCTTAACTATTCAACTTTTCAGTACTCAATACTCAGTACTAAAAAAAGCACCTCGAGAGAGGTGCTTTTCTATTAATCAATATTAATCCGATATTACCTTACAGATTAATGAAAAACTGCTTGTTTTTGGTGGCTTCGCCACAAGTTAGGCTTACTATGTACACACCACTGTTCAATGGAGTACTAAACCTCATCTCTCCTCTTCCCTCTCGAATCAAAACTGTTTTACCTGACAGATCGTAAATGTTTACTGTGTATTCTAAATCAGGTGCATTTCCAATGAGTAATTGTTGTTGATCAAAGTTGATGGAAACATCATCCAGAACAGATTCAACCATTCCTACAAATTGAGTAGTATCGGCTTCTATCCTGAATAAATCAAATTGAAAAGACACTGTATCTTCAGGAGAATAGTTAAAGCCTAAAAATATTTTAGTGAACCCATTATAGTTATTATAGAATTGAGAATCCTGCGGATCAGTTCCGATTAAGTCCCAACCTGCATCATTAAACATGGGTAAATTTGTTGCACTGCTATCCCCTATCCATATATTGAATGCATCCGAAACATGATTGGGATATGCTTCATAAGTGAACGTTAAGTCGGCATAAACTCCAATTTCCGGTATATTCTTAAATACATACACGTGTTCATCTACTGTTCCGTCGCTGGCTACAAAAATATCCAAAGTACTATCTGCCTGATGATCTTGAAAAAGATTGGAATAGGTTCCACTTGAAGAAGTGTTTAAGATGTGCCAACCTTTAAATCCTTCCGAAAGGTTTTCCCCACACTCGTATATAATGTCTGTTTGTGCAGATGCTCCAAATCCAATTAAAGCTAAAATTAGGGTAGATAATTTTTTCATTGTTGTTATTTACCCACGAAGTAAGAAAAGAAATTCCTGTTTAAGAATGACCAATGAATAAACGGTTACTTTTAATGAGTTTTAGGAGACTAAAAGTGACGACTGTATTTTCGTTTAGTTGCATTACTAATGTTTAGTGTTAACTGGGGAGACCTTATTATAATTGGTCCATTAAGGAGAAAAGACATGCATGAAAAAACTGATTCTTATTTCTTTCTTAGTTCTAATAGTAAATGGTTTATATTCTCAATCTGATCCTCCCGAAAATCCCTTTTCCCGGTGTGATAGTGCTGTTAGAAGTTACCCTTATTTTGGACCTTGTATTTCTCCGTATGCGGCATTTATTGGAGGGGTAGAATTCTTAAATCCAACCATGTGGGAAGCTGGTATGGCCTTTAACATTGCCGATATAAGAGGTATTTATTCAGGTGGTAGGTTTGGCCCAACGATTACTTATAAAAGGAGTTTAAACAGTGGTTTACACGGAATGGACTTTGACCTTGGTTTATATACTTACATTACTCTAGGCTTAAATTATAACTACTACACGGATGGTGTAAATAAAATAGGAGGTTTTAAACCCTTTATTGGAACCACCATCTTTCACTGCGAAATCAGCTATGGCTATAATTTCTTCTCCAACAAGAAAAACCCTTTTGAGGAATTAACTCATCATGTTTTTAAACTGAGGTATTATCTCCCCATTCCAGTGAGAAAACAACCGAGACAGCGGGAGTGGAGTAATGAGTAATGAGTAATGAGTAATGAGTAATGAGTAATGAGTAATGAGTAATGAGTAAGGTAGTGACAAGATTCCTGTTAAAGTGGTAATTCTAATTTTGTTTTTAGGAGTTTATTTTTGACCTTAATGACAAATATTTTCGATTCATGAAAGGACTTAAAATAGCAAGCCTGGTAATAAGTATACTATTGCTTGTACTTACACTGATGCGTCGCTCCAATATAGATTCTAAAATGAACTCTACTTCTCCTGTGGGGCAAACGCTAATGGAGTTTGATGACTATAGAGAAGGGATGGAATACGCGCAAGAGAATCGAATGCCAGTACTACTCTATTTTACCGGATATGCGGTAGTTAACTGTAGAAAAATGGAAGAGAACATGCGAAACGACCCATTGGCAAGTTCAGTACTCAACAACTATGTCCTTATTTCTTTGTTTGTTGATGATCGCGAAGCTTTATCGGAAGAGGAACAATTTGATATCTATTTACCATCAAACTACGAGGAGGGGAAATATCGCCAAAAGACTATCAAAACCATTGGAGATCGGTACTCCTCCTTCGAAGCACTGCAATTTGCAATGGTTTCTCAACCTTATTATGTTATTCTATCTCCCGAAGGACACATCCTCACAGAGGGGATTGGATACACTCCTGATATGGGCGACTGGACTCAATACCTTAGAAATGGATTAATGAAGTTTAATGAGTACAAAACAAACCATAAGGCTTTTGAACGAATTACAGTAGATCCCTTTATGTTTAATCAATTCAGGTTAAAACCTACTGAACTGATAAACCCAACACCGAGCAGTTCTGGAAATGTACCAACCATATTCATGGAACATGTAAATTGGCAAATGACATTTGAACACATCGCAGACAATCAGGGAATTTTAAAAATTGAAGCTACCATAGATGATGGATGGAAGATTCCTTCTCAATTTCTGGACAGTTTTGATGGTCCATTACCCACCTGGATACAATTTCAAGAACCGGAAGGATATGAACTGATTGGAGGTGTTAAAGAAGATGGAACTGTAACAGAATACGACGAAATTTGGGAAATGGAAATCACTTATTTCAAGAATAAAATAACCCTAACTCAAAACATCAGTTACGATCCTTCTCTACCAGTAGCTGCTACCTGTTTGGTAGACTATATGATTATGGATGATGATCGCTGTTTTCCTCCTAATACGGTGCAATTAACTGCAGCTGTGGGAAATTAAAGGAACTAACTATTCCCAATACATATCCACCAGGTAAATCAGAGAAGCCAACGAAGCAGCTCCTAACTCTAACTCCCTTTGGTTAACGTTTTCAAACACATCGCTTGGTGCGTGATGGAAATCAAAATAACGTTGAGAGTCCGGTACTAAACCTGCCAAACAGATATTACTTTTTTCATCTTCTTTTAAAGGCCCAATATCTACTCCTCCATATCCTTTCTTGATGAAGAACAGATCGTATGGCTCCAGAACAGGCATAAATTGTTGTAATGACTCAATTTGCTCGTCAGTACCATCTATGGTAAATCCTTTAGGAGAAAAACCTCCTCTATCTGTCTCTACCGCAAAAATGTGTTCTTCGCCTGATTTCTTCACCAAATCTGCATAAGTCTTACCTCCTCGGTTTCCGTTTTCTTCGTTCATGTATAACACACATCTAATGGTGTGTTTAGGTTGAATTCCCAATTCCTTAAATAATCGAATTACTTCAATGCTCTGAACAATCCCTGCTCCATCATCGTGTGCTCCTTCTCCAACATCCCAAGAATCCAAATGCCCTCCAACAAGAATCACTTTCTCTGGATATTCAGAACCTTTAATTTCCGCAATCACGTTGTGAGACAATGTATCCGGGCGAGTCTCGCACTCCAGTTTCATTCTGATCTCCGTATTCGGGTCCTGCTTGAGCATTTCGCTCAAATTATGAGCATCCACCGTACTAATGGCAACAGAAGGAATCTTGTACTTCGCTCCTTCGTATGTCATAGAACCCGTATGAGGGTTTAAATCTTTCTTGAGGGTCATTGACCTTACTAACACCCCTTTAGCTCCGTATTTAGCAGCTCTTACTGCTCCCCAATAACGTTGATCCACACAACCTCCATAAGCATGGAAAGTAACAATTCTAATTGGGTTCATCGGTCGGTTGTAAAACACCACCTTATCCTTAAGTTTCTCTTCTCCCAAGGCATCTAACTCATCCCACGAGTGTACCTCAACCACGTTGGCTTTTAACACCCCATTGGTTCCAACAGAACCTCCGTAAGCAGAGCAATGTGCCTGATATAATTTATTTTGAGTACTGGAAAAATCTAATCTTTCGATATCACCTCTCACCCAATGAGGCACCATAATATCCTGTAAGTAAACACTATCCGGCTCATACATCTCCAGCGTTCTTTTTCCCCAGTTAATGGCTTTGTAAGAAGCATCAGAACCACTTAAACGGTGCCCCACTCCTTTACAAAGGCTTCTAAGGTTCTGATAACTCTCTCCATTAGAAAGTGCCTCGTTAAAGATCTTGTTAACCATTGTAGAATCGGTCTTAAAATCTTGAGCAGATGCCAATACAGGGGACAATAAAAGTAGAATAGCTAGTTTCTTCATTAGTGGTGAGTTTTTATAAATATGAGTTGTTGTTTCCCGGTTCCAAATGTAACAGTCAATTGCTCATCATCCAAAGCAATAATCTGTAGTGTTTCGTGCAAACTATCCTGGTAATTCAAAAATAAATCCCCTACTCTATCTTCTACTCCATGCTGATTTAAACTCCAGCTTCCCTTCACCTCCGAAAATCCTTTCTCATCCGCTTTATACCAGTTCATTTCCAATGTGTTCTCTTCTTCCAGAAGGTTAATATACACTTCTTGCACTCCAAGGTTAAATTTGTCTACCGACTCTAGGGTAGATATATCCGATAATATCCAATTACCGTGCAATTTTTGCTCCGTTTCGTTAGAACAAGCAACAAACATCATACAAAGGATACTTAAAGTTAAAAACCGGATCATTTAAATTCATTAATTTTACAGGACATCACAAAAGTAACAAAATCACCATTTCTGACCATTTCTAATGAAATCAGCTTTTTCCTTTTCACTACTAATAATTGCTATCTCAACTATAGCACAAGATGATCTCAAGCAACAGTTAGAGGCCAAAATTCAGGAATTGGATTCACTTCAGCAACGTACGAAGGAACTGCGTTCTTCTATCGAAGACATCAAATTGAAAAGCATTCAGGTTGACCTTAATTCTGTTGGTTACCCTTCCTGTAAAGAAAAAGTAGAAGTGATTCATCATACCGCATACTCTTTGGGGTACGACGAAAAACACGAGCAAGCGAGATGGGTGATGCACGCTATTTTACCGGACATTGCTACAGGAAATGTTTCCAGAACAAATGATTTTAGAGTAGACCCATTGGTGAGTACGGGAACTGCTGTTAAAGCAGATTATTGGTACAGTGGCTACGACAGAGGACACCTGGCACCTTCGGCCGATTTCAGATGGTCCCAAAAAGCGTTAAGCGAATCTTACTTCTACTCCAATATGGCTCCTCAAAAGCCAGAATTAAATCGCGAAAAATGGGCAGAACTGGAAAACCTTATAAGAGACTATGTACTAAAACACAACGAAAAATTATACGTAGTAACTGGAGGAATACTTACCGAGGGACTACCCACCATGCAAAACGAAGGGAGAAAAAATGAAGTTTCTATTCCTGAAGTATTCTACAAAGTAATCATGGATACAGAAGGGAAAGATAAAAGAGCCATTGGCTTTCTGGTTCCTAATGGAACTTGTAACTACCCTATTATGAGCTATGCCGTTTCTGTAGACAGTGTAGAATCCATTACCGGCATTGATTTCTTTAATGGCATTTCAGGAGCAGAAGAATTGGAAAAAAACATCGACATCAAAGCCTGGCAATCTGGTGCCACAGAAGGTGAGGCAGTTCCTTTTAACCCAACAGAATTACCCAAGGGAAGAATCAATACCGTACAGGCACAGTACAACATTGGAAGCAAATCTTGTGTTTGTGGAACTGTTGTATCTACCAAATACAGCGAAAAATCAGGAGCTACTTTTTTAAATCTAGATAAAAAATTTCCTAACCAAATTTTCTCGGTGACCATCTGGAAAAATGCCAGAACTAACTTCAGCTACCTTCCGGAAAAAGAACTGAAAGGGAAAAAAGTATGTATTTCTGGTAAAATTGAAGATAAAAATGGTACTCCAACCATGAATATTTCGAATGAAAAGGCGATTTTAATTCTGGAAGATTAACTTTGCGTAAATATCAAAACGAACAGAATGAAACGCATTATCATCTTTTTAATTTGTTTAACTCCACTTCTATCATTTTCTCAAAAATCTGTTGCAGAACTATCTGCAGAAATACCAAAAGGTCAATTGGCTATTTTAGAAGTTCGATTAAACATGGAAGATGAATTCCGTACAATGGAGGGTAGAGATTCTCAGGGATTAGCCAGAATTACTCTTTATACCGGAGAGAACAAGAACGAAGAATTAATTTCCAAAGGGTTTGAGGGATACAATCATGTAGTTCAAATCCTAAATGAGATGAAAGAGAATGGATGGGAACTGGAAGAGTCTTACCCAATAAGAGGAAACTCTTTGATCATTACCCACTACATCTTCGAAAAGGTTAAAAAGTAATGCTCAAACAAGAGCTAAGAGACATATACAAAGCCAAAAGAAAAAAGCTAACTAAAGAAGAAGTTAGGCAACAATCAGATTCTATTTTTAATCAGTTTGAAGATCGATTTCAAACAGCGAATAAAACGGTACACCTTTTCATTTCTATTGAAAAGTTTAACGAAATCAACACTTCCGGACTTCTCAAAAAATTACTAAAGGAAGATACTACTCTTTGCACTTCTATCACTCACTTTAATCCACTTAGATTGTCTCATTGCTATATCGATGAACAAACTCAATACGAAGTGGATAAATTTGGAATACCAACCCCGGTAAACCCAAAAGAAGCCAACGAAAAAGACATCGATATTGTATTGGTGCCATTACTCATTACAGACCAGGACGGAAACCGCGTTGGTTACGGTAAAGGACTTTACGATAGCTTTCTGGTAAAATGCCGTCCTGATTGCATTAAGATTGGCGTTTCTCTTTTTGAACCAATCGAAAAAATAACCGATACCAACCCTCATGATATTCCTCTGGACTTTGTAATTACCCCAACCAGAGTTTACAAATATGAACGATAAAAAACTGCAAGGCATCTTTCACCTTGCCGCCATATTTAGTATTCCAGGAATTCTCGTATCCATTTTTCTACTCAACAGCTATCTTTTAGGTATTTCGATAGCCCTTGCATTGATTGTATTCTTTGTTCTAATCCAGAGAAAAAGGTCATAACCACCTATTATTTCACGTTGGTTTCCAAATGGTCACGTTGGGAAACTATCATCTACAACTTATGTTGTTCTCTTCTACCTTCGGTATAGAAATTAAGACACAAGACCACTACTAGTGAGTAACATATATAGCCCCCCAAAAAAAGACCAGTTGACCCCTGGTCTTTTTTTATCCCTTACTCTTGAGCATTCGTCATATAACTCCCTATAAACCAGTGCTTAAAAATATTTTTAGTAACTTAGTATGTTGCAGACATTGTGTTTGAGATGAAAAACCGGTTTGACATAGGATATACTTTTACCGTTTTGGTAGCTTCCTGCTGGATCTTTTTCAGCAATTTTGGACAGCCATTAAAACCAGTTGCAGAAGCCACAGAGATGGCCACTTTTGTGGATTATCGTTTTGCCTTTTGCATCAATCCTACGCATAATTCTCAACTGGTTACTTTCTCTGTAGTTGGTGTTCAGGATGAAAAGGTGGTAAGTGTTAGAAACATTACCCAAACTAACTTCATTCTGCAAGCTATGGGGCACCAACAATCGGGGGCTAACCCCAGAAGAGAAAACTTTTTTGACCACTACAATTTGAGTGATTGTCTGTACCGAATTGACTCCATTACCGATCCTGATGAACTGGAATCCTGCTATATCAATGACTTATTTACACTGGATCATCTATGGGCTCTTCGATACGCAAGAAACCCAATGTGCCCTGAAGGATGTACACCAAAAGATGGTATGCGAATGAAAGGTTGGGCAGGAACCAAGTTTAATCCTACATGGCCCCAATTACAAATTCTTCAGCAATATGGGGTGACCTACGTTACCGACTTGTTTTATGGAGAAAATATGTTCCGATTATTACAGGATATAGAAGACCCTCAATGGGTGGAAACCTATCAAACTGCCGGTGTTCCTGAGCCGGACACTACTTCTACAAAATAACTACAGATTGATTATAAATCGATGAGCATTTTCTTTCAGCAATTCTGACTTTACAATGCTTCGTACCATGGCAGATTCGCGCTGTGGAATAAGGTATTGCTCCACCTCTTCTATAGTAGAAATAGCTGCATCAATTCCGTAAAAACCATATCCTTTATAGCTTCCTTCTTTGATGTAAACAAAGCTCTTTTCTTCCTTATCCCTTCCGCTACCTATCAGCACTCTTGAAGATTCACCAAGGTTAAATCCTTCCATGAACTCTTCCATACTGGCTACATGCTGTTCATCGTCCACCTGCTCAGTTTCGAAATGACTCATTCCGCAATAGGTAGGATTTAAACCAAAATCTTCAATCATTTGAAACAACCAATTTCTTGCTTCGCTCATGGATGGAAATGCCTTTAAAAAAGGAAACTGGTTACTCACCTTATTAATTCCCAACCTCGGAATTCCTTTTTGATCATCGTACACGAAAATGCCATATTTCTGGATTCTGCTTTTTTGAGAACGATTGTACTCCGGCCAGTTTTGTTTTATTTCTGCATCTTCTAATAGAGCAGCAATTAATTCACTTCCGGTTAACTCAAACGTTACATCGTGAATTTCCTTCGCAAATTTCTCTTTTTGCTTTGTTGGTTTCCCTGTAAAATGGGATGAAACTCTCTTCTTTAAGTTCTTCGCTTTGCCGATGTAAATCACCTTTCCCTTTTCGTTGTAGAAGTAATACACTCCAGGAGCAGGAGGCAATAAATCAAATCGCTCTTTAGGCAAATTGGCTGGTAAAGTAGCTTCCTTTGAGTTGGCTTTTAGGGAATGCATAATAAAATCCAATCCTTTATCGTGCAATAGATGAAATAACTCTGCCGTAGCAGAAGCATCTCCCATGGCCCGGTGAGCTTGTGTTAACTCAATACCTAAGCTTCTGGTTAGTTTCCCTAAACTGTAAGATGGTAATCCTGGAAGAATTTTTCTACTCAACCTTACGGTGCACAACCGTTTCGGCTGAAAAGAATAGCCATATCGTTCCAGGGCATATTTAATGAACTTGAAATCAAAGTTGACATTGTGAGCAACAAACACTTTTCCATCCAACAAATGAAATAGTTTATCCGCAATTTGCTCGAAGGTAGGAGCACTCTCCACCATTTCGTTGGTAATACCTGTTAATCCGGTAATAAAACGAGGTATATGCTTTTGTGGATCTACCAGGGTTTCGAAACGCTCCACCTCTTTCTCCCCGTCTGTAATCACTACACCAATTTCAGTAATTCCATCTTCATTAGAAAAACTTCCCGTAGTTTCGATATCCACTATTGCAAAAAGCATCTTGTAAATTTACGGAACCTATTTAATAATTAAGTACATATTTTTATAAAGCAATGTTTTTTCCAATATTTGCATCAAATAAACTATAATGAATAATAAAGTTCAACTTAATCAGCAAAACCTTGATTTCATCAAGAAGAATTTTACCAACTCGCTAAAATTCAGACTTCTATTATTCAAAATATTGCCAATGGGTTACCTATCCGGTATGCGAGTTACTGAGCTAACAGAAGAGATATGTTCTGTAACCGTGCCGTATAAAAGAAGAAACAAAAATCCATTTCAATCTACCTTTTGGGCTGTATTAGGTATGGCTGCAGAAATGAGTTCGGGAGCATTAATGACTCTCTATACATACAAACAAAAGCCTTCGGTAGCCATGATCATAGTAAACTGCAAAGCAGAATTCATCAAGAAAGCTACTGATATAACCACCTTTACCTGTTCTGACGGATTAAAAATAAAAGAAGCTGTACTTCGTACTATGGAGACCAAAGAGCCTGAAACCATTGAATGCTTTATGACTGGTAAAAACAAAGCAGGCGAAGTGGTTGCTGAGTTTTCATTTACCTGGTCGGTAAAAGGAAGGTCTAAGAGTTAATTTCCAAATCTTGGGTTAACCACACTGTTGTAAATCGATCCAAATGTATAACTAATACCGGTGCTTCCCCAATACCTGTATCCTGTTTGTAATTGACGCTGACGAAGCAGTATATCCTCTTCACTGGCATCTCCTAATGGCAAGGAAATCTGATCGTGAATTAATGCCAGGTTTCCAGATATTCTCCAGGTAAAGCCTTTGAATAAACGCAAGTTTAACGACATCCAAAATCGGATTTTATTGATGGAAATATTATGAAAATAATGAGAGCCATCAACAGACGCTGATACCGACCCCCATTTTTGCTGAAACTTTGCTGCTATCCCCAAAGATTGGTACATTAATGTTTCCGACATTTTATGGTAAATGGTTTCTTCGTTATACACATTGTGCTTACCTCCTGCTTTGTAGGTTACTCTTATTTGGCGTTGCGTAGACTCCGAATAAGGAAATACATTGTATTCAAAACCTGGACTGGCAGACAGGTTTACCTTGTAGTTATCAAATAGCGATGAGTAAAAATCTGTAAATACTCCAGCAGAAAAATGGTCAGTAAGGCTCTTTACCACACTTGCATCCGCCCATTGGGAACGCTTTTCACTAATTACCCAATCCTCTTCGAACCAGAATTTACTTTCGTTATAATTTAACCACAGTCCAGATTGAATTTTCCAATCTTCGGTAACCCGGTCAATATTGAACCCTCCACTTAAGCTCATGTTCTTGTATTGCTCCTCTCCATTTAACCAGGCATTGGCATTAACACCAAACACCCAATTGTTCCACGGATCCTCTTCCTGTTCCGGCACTTCTGCATCATCCCCTGCAAAATCCAATGAGATTTGATCCATATATCCTCTCTTAGCCATGTAACTTACCAATCCCAACTGAATGGTTTTCATCTGCTTTCTTCGAACCTCATCCGCAGTATTATTAACATCGGTTGTCATGGTTAAAGTGTCGTTATTTCCCTCTAAGTCTCCCTGTCCGTAAAAGAAAAATGTATACTCTTCTCCCCCACTTCCGGTAGCTTGATTAATTAGCTGGATGTGTACGTCGGACAATAAACGATCTCTTACATAACTCAAATAAGTTAGCTCTTGCTTGATAAAGGTTTGATCACAATTATTGCAATCGATGAATACCTTCAATCGATCTGAATCGGTTTGAGATAAAATGGGGGTAATGGTTCCTAAAAGGAATACAATCAAATAAACTGCTTTCATTTTCATGGCTTTCGGTTTAGGTATAATGACAAAGGAAATGCTTTGTTACAAGCGATCAGAATGAATTTTGTTAAAAAATAAAAGGTGGAATGTTAATTTAACTTAATATCAACGCCGTAAGCCGTATATTTGATTAGAAAAAACCTAAACACCCTATGAAGCTATTTACCGCAGCACAAATTAGAGAATGGGACCAATACACCATTGTTAACGAACCCATAAAATCCATCGACCTTATGGAAAGAGCCAGCAAGGCTTTTGTAGATTGGTTGGTGGGCAATTTTCACCCTAATCAAAAGATATATATCTTTTCGGGTGCAGGAAATAATGGTGGTGATGGACTCGCCATTGGAAGATTACTTAAAGAACTCAATTACGAAGTTCACATTTACTTCTGTAACCCCAACAACAACATTTCGATGGATTGTGGTACTAATCTAAGATTGATTAATGTAGATACAGAAATTCATGAAGAAAGTGATATAAATTCTATTCTCGAAACGGAAGATCGGGATGTAATTATAGATGGACTGTTTGGTTCTGGTCTTACCCGACCTTTAACCGGGTTCTTTGCCAATTTGGTGAATAAAATGAACGAATTGAAAGGAGTTAAAGTTGCTATTGACATTCCCTCAGGAATGTTTTGTGACAGCTTAAACTTTGAAGGAACCATTTTTGAAGCAGATGAAGTAATATCTTTTCAAATACCAAAGCGCTCTTTTTTATTTCCTGAAAGCTATAACTATGCTAAAGCCATTCAATGTGTAGACATTGGTTTAACGGAAGCATACGCCAACGAAACAAAGTGTAACTGGCAGTTTATAAAAGACTCCGACATAGAATTAAAACCATACAACAAATTTGCCCACAAAGGCACTTTCGGACATGCTTTACTTATTGCAGGAAGCAAAGGTAAAATGGGAGCCTGTATATTAAGTGCTAAAGCAGCTTTAAGATCAGGTTGTGGTTTATTAACCTGTCGTGTTCCATCTTCTGGTAATGACATTATTCAAACTGCTCTACCTGAAGCCATGGTATCGGTAGACATCAATGCCAATTTAAATACTTCTATTCCAGAGCTAGATGGGTATAATGCCATAGGTATTGGTCCCGGACTTGGTACTGATGATAAAACAGCAGAAATGTTGCTTCATTTGTTGCAAACCAGCACTGTTCCTTTGGTGCTTGATGCCGATGCATTGAACATCATAGCAGAAAGACAATGGTTAGAACATATTCCCTCCGGGAGTATATTAACTCCTCATCCAAAAGAATTTGAAAGATTGTTCGGAAAAACAGAGAGTTCAATGGATGCCATTCGGGTACAATTAGAAAACGCTGTTAAACACCAACTGGTTATTATCAGAAAAGGAATGCACACCAGTATAGCTTTGCCCTCCGGAACGGTATACTTTAACTCTACCGGAAACCCCGGTATGGGAACAGCAGGAAGTGGAGATGTACTAACTGGAGTGATCACTTCTTTAGTTGCACAAGGATACTCCTCAGAAAAAGCTGCTATTATTGGGGTATATCATCACGGATTAGCTGGAGATGTTGCAGCCAACCACGGAGGAGAAAGAAGAATTATTGCCTCCGATATTATCAATCATCTTTTTACAGAATAAAAAAAGCCCTGATCCAAAGACCAGGGCTTTCATAGATGAGTTTTATAGTTTAATCCACAAGGATTTTCTTTGTTACAGTTTGGCTACCTTGAGTATAGTTTACCAGGTAAATTCCAGCTGTTAATTCACTTAAATCAATGTTTTGAGACTGATTAACAGTTTGATTAATTAAAGTTTTTCCAATTAGGTTAATCACTGAAAGCTCTCCTGAAAGGTCATTCCCTTTAAGTACTAACTGATCTCCCGCATTGTAAATATTAATGTCTAATGCTTGCTCTTCTTCTACCGATACGAAGTTTCCACTTCCCATATCTCCAGCCTGAATAGCTGTATTAGCTGTACTTTCGTAAGCATAATCGAAAAGGATTCCGCTAACAGCAAGATCTGCTACAGATACTCTTACCCATCCATAGTGAGTAGCTCCTGTAATTTCAAACTGAACTCCGAAGTACAGTTCTCCATTGTTAATGAATTTACCTTCTCCAAGTCCAACTGTGTTACTGTATACTCCTAAACCAACTCCTGGAAAAACAGAAGGCATAGAAGAGTTTACGTAAGCTGCAGAACCATCAATGGAGTGCAATTGGTGAAGTGTATCAGCAATGATAATCGTTTCTGTTCCTAATACAGAAGAAGATCCTATAACTTCAGTGTTTCCTAATGTAGTTAATGCTACCCCCTCAATGTGTACTGTAAGAGGAGTGATCACTGTATCAACAGCATCAGCAAAAATTACAAGTTCAGGGTTCATGTCTCCGTCAAAATCAATTGTAGCTGAATTTCCGGAAGCGGCGGTTAATACTTCATCCGGATCAACGTCCGTGTATACCACCTGTGCAAAGTTCGTAAGGGAATACGTAAATGCAGTTAAAAATAGTAAAGTCTTTTTCATCTTTTTTGGTCAATAGTTTTGTTTTAAGACTGGTGAAAATAAAAATAGTTGCTTAAAGCAAAAAAAAAGCCGCTTGCAATTAAGCAAACGGCCTTAATTCTATATAAAAGGTATTACTTAACGTATACTCTCTTAGTTACGATTCCTTTATCTGATTTTACAGATACAAGGTAAATTCCAGATGCGAATCCATCAAGGTTAATCTGAGTAGTTGTAGAAGTTACAACATCAGAGTGTACTTGTTGTCCTGAAATGTTAGTAATAACAGCTTCAACATCGTTAGCTTCAGTGTTCAATGTAACAGTAACTAAGTTGTTTACATTGTTTACTGTAGCAAAGTTTTCGATATCAGCAATTCCAACAGGTCCACTTCCAGTTTCTCCTGCGTTAATTCCTGTTCCAGCAGTTCCTTCCCAAGCGTAGCTCTTTACAGAAAGAATCTCACCATCAGCAGTTACTTCACATCTAACCCATCCGTAGTGTGTAGCTCCAGCAATTTGGAAAGCCATTCCTAAGAATCCGTCAACACCTGTAAAGTTTCCTCCTGTGTTAGGACCTCCTTGAGTATTCAATGGAGCTCCTAAATAGTATTGGTTCCATGTTCCTAATTCTCCTTGTCCTCCCTGGAAAGCTCCGTTCGAATCGATAGCGTTTCCTTGAGCAACGTTTGCAGGAATAGCACTAGTACTAGTTCCAGAAGCCATCCAGCTAGCAGCAGTACCTGCGATAGCAACACCTGCTTTATAAGTAAAAGTATAAGGAATGTTGTATCCTCCATAAGGATAGATACCAGTCATTACTGTATCAATGGTAGCTAATGTTACATCATCAGTACCATCTCCGTCAAAATCAAGAGTAATACCTACCTGGTTACCAGTAACCTGTGCATCCGGATCGATATCTACATAAGTGATTTGAGCATTTGCTGTTGTAGCAGCAGCAGTTACCCCACCAGCCAAGGCAGCGTATCTTTTTAATTTGGAATCTAAAGTAGTTTTCATTTCCATTCAGTTATTTTAGGATTATAATAATGATTAATAATTGGTCGCTAATTTACACTTTTTTTTTAACTTTTGTTTCGATATAAGTTTTTATCGACAACAGACATCATTTCGTCTTTGTTTCCGCCCTTTCCAAGGAAAGAAATCACTCTATCAATCTCTGCTCCCGGGTTCTCAATTACATCTTTATAATTGATGTCAATGATCTCCACATTGGGTTGCATTTCGATCCAGTGTTCTACCTTTTCCAGTTGTTTGGCAAAAGCTTCACTCAATCCCATTGGGAAAGCCTTGGATTTAGCATCTTTTTCTCTTCCCAACATGATTTGCTGACTCTGCAATACCTCCCCCATCTCTCGACGCATAAAGATAATTTTGTATTCGTAATCCGCTGGTAAGAACGGTAACAATTGAGCGATAATCTTCACCGTTTTGCCCTTCGCCTGTGGTAACCAACTCTTGTCTACCATCAGCTTCTTAACAGGCTCAAATTCATAGTATCCTTTAGGGTTATTATTATCTGCCTCTCTTACTTTGTCGGTAAGTACATTGAACCCTCCTTTATCCATTATCTGCATCATCATGGATGTTCCAGACCTTGGTAAACCGGACACGATGATCACTTCTCCTTTAATTCGCTCACTAACAAAAGCTTCATGCTCTTTTAGTTTCTCTTCATTCGGTAAATGGTAGGTATAAATTTCCATTAACCACTTATGAGCTTTAGTCATCCCTGGAGATATAGAAACAGCAGCTTTAAAAGCATTCTCCGCATCTTCATATCGCTTTAGTTTAATTAAAGTCTCTCCAATATGGTAATGAGCGTTAGCATAGAAATAGTTACATTCTACTGCAAGGAAAAACTCATCCAATGCTTCATCATATCGATCTCTTCTCAACAAAGAAAGCCCTAGTCCATGATGCGAATATGCGTTCAAATCATCAATGGATAATGCTCTGATGAATGCCTCTTCTGCTTCTTCCCATTTCTGACGCATTAAGCACACCTTACCGATGTTCATTTGAACTTCTAAGGAACCTGGAGCTCTTTCTCCTACGTCACGGAACAATTTAAGTGCTTTTTCGGACCTGTTAAGGTGCATCAATAACAGTCCTTCTACAAAATCAAGGTAGTTCGGAAGCTCAATGTCTCTAACAAAACCATTCTTTTTCTTGTATAGTTCCTCTTCCGACATTTCGCTTTCCTCCTTCTCCACTTTCTCCTGAATTTCTCGAAGTTGTTCCAATAAGATTTTACACTTATTGTATCTCTTTTGAGACAGGTAAGCAAAGGCCAATCGCTGACCGTAACGAACGTATTTTTTCTCCTCGAAAATCTCTTCTAGTATCTCAATTGCTTCTAGCTTACCATCTTTTGTTTCAAGCAAGTTTCTAGCAACATAGTACTTCGATTCAGCTTTAAGGTCGTCAATCTTTTCTGCAATATCATCACCAGGAGCTTCTATATATCCCAGATCAATTAATTGCTGCATAGCTTCCTGAGCGGCCCATGGATCCTCCTGAAAGGTATTTGGGTGTGTTCCAAAATCACCTTTAATTCTTTCCCAATCTGCAATGTAATCTTCTTCCCACGGCTCTTCGAAAGCATCGCTCAACACTTTACCTTCCATGGTTTTTCCTACAGGTAATCCATACATGGCTAGTAAAGTTGGAGTAACATCTAAAATAGATGCTCCGTGAATTCTAGCTCCTTTCTTAATTCCCGGTCCGCGCATACAAACAATACCAAATGGGCTGTGTTCCTGTGCAGGAGCTGCAGGTTCTTTAACGAAGAATTTTGGTCTTAAATGATCCGGATGGAAACCATGATCCGATACAATCATTACAATGGTATCATCATCCACCATACTTAGGGTTCTCTCCAGCATCATGTCGTGGAAAATATACCCGGCCTCTACAACATTTTTGTAGTTATCATAAAGCTTTTCCGGTATTCCCTGACGAAGTGGTGGATGAAACTTCATGGTAAGGTGACAGAAGTGATCAATGGCATCGTGATACACAGCCATGAAATCCCACTCTGTTTCCCTTTGTAAATAAGTAGATGCAGCATGTACAGATGCGGCATTCGCAATAATCTTTCCTACCTGAATTGGCTTTTTATCCTCTTCCAGGTCAATGTCTTTAAAGTTTGGAATAAATGGAGCAATATGAGCATCTGTCAACTCTCCCGGATGAACCCTCAAATCTTTCAGCTCATCGATCATGCTCTCCGGATAGATGGTTCCATCTGGCATTTCCCACTCCTCGCTAAGCGGTTTATTCGCCACCTGATAATGATTAGAAACCATTACCCCATTAATTGGTTCTGCCGGATTACTCGGCCACCATGCTACCACATTAGATTTTAATCCTTCGTTGTGTAAGATGTTCCAAATGGCTCTGGTTTTACGAGAAGTTGATGTTACAGGACGCATCCCTGAATTGTCGGCCAACGGCTCCACAAACCCGGTAATTCCGTGTTTATCTGCTCTATATCCTGTAGCCATAGAGGTCCACAGCATTGGAGATAATGGAGGATCTAGTGTTTTAATCGTTCCACAAGCTCCTTCCGAAATGAATTTTGCCAACGTTGGCATTTTTCCTTGAGCAATTAGGGGGTTAATTACTTTCCATTCGGCCGCATCCCAACCGATTACCAATACTTTCTTAGCTAGTCTTTTCCCCATTTCCTTTGTTCTCTCGGTTAGACATATTTTGCTTCTTCACTTCAGCACGTTTTTTTCTCCAGGCTTTTAACCCAACATCTCCCAATGCCAGTAAACCTAAAGAACCCGTTGCCGGAATATCTAATTTTACTTTTTCTATTTCTTGATCGCTCATTTTCTGAATTCTAAGGATGGCGAATTTACGAAATTTAAGTCAATTTAGCATTCCAATAATAGTGGATATAAAAAAAGCCCTTCACCAAAAGGTAAAGGGCTTAATAATTAAATGCGTTTTTGTTTAAAGCTTAGTCACTTTTTTAGTTCTCTTCATTTCTCCTCTCTGGAGTTCAACAAAGTACATTCCTGAACTTAAATCGGAGAGATCGATGTTCATTTGGTGCGTTCCGGCAACAACAGTGATGGCCTTAACCATTCTTCCTGTTTTATCCAATACTTTTACCGTTGTTTCTTCATTGGATACTGCACTCATTTGAACAAACAAATTACCAGAAGATGGATTTGGGTAAACTGAGAAGTTCAACTCTACTTCCTCTACTCCAACATCACTAAAGTTATCCCAAATGGCAAAATCATCTAGAGCTCCTTCTACCAAACTACCTCCATCCAGGTTTTGTCCCGGACGTAAAGAATCCGATACATTGTACTTGATCTGGAACTGATTAGTAATGTTTACATAATCCGCCACACGAGCTGCATTTCTTCTCCAGCTTCTGTCTGACACTTTAGTATCCTCAATTCTAACCCAGGTATTTCCACCATCATCAGAAACAGCTACCTGCCACCAATCGGCATTAGGGTTGGCTCCTGTTGGAGGGTTATTGGTATACCATCTATAATAAGTAACCACCGGGTTGTCATAACCGGAAAGATCAATTACACTCGAAATCAAAGTAGTTGTTCCTCCATCAACATCTGCTACACCAATCCCATCAGAGGCAGATGCTCCACGTTCTGTTACATAACAGATATCTCCATTTGGAGTGTGTTGATGATCCGGTGCAGCCATAGTAGAATTATCTCCTGGAGTACCCCACGAACCAAGCGGTATAGCTAACTCCCATTGTCCTGTAGTAGCATTATCTGATGGTAATCCAGCGGTCCAGTTACCAAAATCTGCCTGGTTATCTCCCATATCATCAAACCCTACCATATCCATATCTACTAAAATATAGTATGGTAAATTAGGGTCATCCGCCTCAGCTCCAACTGGAACTACCGCAGAAAGCTTGTTATTAATGTCTTCAGCTCCTAGGTAATAAGAAACCAGTGTTCCTTCCGGCTGACCAGGAATTTGTCCTTCGTACGTGTTTCCTGTAGTATTGGAAAGAGTAATCTCATTCCAGGTAGATGAAGTATTGATTTTGTAGAAACATTTTACACCATCTAAATAATCTGTCCACGGGAAGTTTAACGAAAGATCAGCTACAATATCGATTCCTGTATTCTGCAATTCTTCTTCCACAGCCGTGTGCACCAATTCTGCATTTGAAACCAAGGTAATTCCATGCATGTCAAAAGCTTCCACAATTTCTACTCCATTTGGAGTTCCATTCGTAATATCCCCGTCATCATCATCTGCCATCAAAACATCCAACAATACTTCGGTATAAGCTTGTCCTTCGTTTCCGTTAAAGGTAGCAGCTTGCAACCCTGGAAAAGATTGAGCAAATAAATCCATAGTGGTTGCCATGTCGTTCCCTAATAACAAGTATAAATCCCACCATGCTCCTGCAATGATCTCACCATCTGCGTGTACTTCTGCTACAATATCAATCGGGTATACTTTACCAAGTGTATCATACCTTCTAATAGAAGCTGTAGGATCGGCAGGGTCATTACCATCTCCAAGAATTGGATCTTCCATTTCTGCAAAGGCCCATACATCTGCATAACCTTCGTTCATAGCTCCATTAGAGAAGTTCGATCCCATCGACTGGTAAAACTTGTCGTTAATTCCATGTCCGTATTCATGAAACACTACATCTGCAACCATGGCCAACGAGTAACAAGTAGCATTAGAAGTATAAAAGTTAATGGATGATCCGTTATAGAATGCATTACACTCCGCTGGTGTAATTTCTACATTAATTGGCAATTGAAAGTCCATCCCAGTGAATGACGGTAGAATGGTTTTGTGATAATCATGAATTCGATTCACATTATTATAAGCACATAATTCCTCAATCATAGCATCGTTATCAAATGTTACCGTGGTAGGCGCACCTGCTGTTAACGAAGTAGTAAATGAAGGAGTTGTTCCATTGTTATTTACAATTCCCCATTGTCCTTCCAAAGAAAATGTTGCGTTTTGAGTTCCGGTTTCCGATGTGCTCACAAATCCGGTTCCATCAGTTTGGTAGTTGTTCCCACCAACAGTTAAATCAAGGTTCCCTAATCCAACTACAGATGTTCCTCCAGAAGGATTATTGGTATATACTGTAGCTTCTAAATTTACTTCAATATCTCCTGGAGGAAGCGCAGCCTTGATCTTAGATTCAGCTACTCTCTTTCTAAATTCGTCTTTCGAGCAAACCTCTTTAGCTCCATGTGTACACCCTGTTCCTCCACAGTGCATCACCATGTTTTGTCTGTACAAAACATCTCCACTATTGGCATCAACCAAAGTATACCAATTAGAAGGAATTCCTGATGCTGTTACGGTTTCTACATTTACCTGATACACCAATTTATACTTCATGGACTTGAAATAAGGAATTGGCAATACCTTAAGGTCTGATTGTACAGTAGTATTTGTAATGGTATTTGTAATGTCTGCAGATGCCGAGGCAATCGCATCCTGCCCACTCAAAGAAGGTTGGATAGCCACATCAATATCGTTGTATACATCCGCTCCCCATAAGATCAGTTTACTGTCGTGAGTTAATCTTGCTGTAAACCTACTATCCAGTACTTCTAGTCCCTGGTAGGTTTGCTTATAGTTAACAAAAATGTGTTTTTCGGTTTCTCCAATTCCGGTTAATACCAAATCTTGAGTTGGTATTCTAAAATCCTGTAGTTTATCTGCAATAAAGTTTTCTACCTTTTGCTGAGGAGTTCCTCCGTATACAGGAATAGGCTCACCATAAGCTCTATGAGGTTTTTGATTCTCTTCATTAAAAGTAACATACCAGGTTCCGTTATTTTGCAAAAAATATTGCCACGGAGCAGAATGCCTTAGTTCACGTTGGAACTGTTCGTCTGGTAGTCTTTTATTATTGGTAATGTGTGTTTTTTCGAGTTTCATCTCGGTCGAATACATGTTATCCTGAGCGATAACTGCACTCCCAAACAGGCCAAGAACAGCCAGTAAGATTGAGTTCTTCAATAACATAAGTAGTTGTTTTTCAGGTTGTTTTTTTCTGATCAATTGTGATAAATATCCGAAAAAATTACTTAGTTCTCAAATGAAATTATCCAAAGGTCGGAAAATTGATGGAAGAGCAGTTTTTAATCGAATAAATGCCATTAAAGCATTTCCTGATACTCTTTCTTAAGGGTTTCAAGACGTTGAAGCTTCCCTTCTAACCGCTCTTTTATTGCAGTATCAGTGTAGTATTCGTGTTTGTTTTCGAGAAATTCGATTTGCATTTTTTGCCAATCCAATTCATCGTACCTCGATTCATAAATATCCAATTCATCTTTCAACCGGTTGGCTATGTTCGGGTAATCCTTTCTACCGAGGTAATCATGATCGGAGTCGCACATGATCTTTTGTAACAAAGTAACTGGTTGTACATGAGCATTGGTAGCCTCAATTATTCCAGCAATGATGTCAATTTCCTCTTGCGAATACTCGAATTTAGGAAGTACTCTATTAATTAATCTAACGGCTACATACTCGTTAGAGTCGTATCGATAAAGGAACCCTGCATCGTGGAAATAAGCTGCGGTTAATAGCAAATACATCTCTTTGGTAGGTACACCTTCTGCCCTGGCTAAATACTGCACCGATTTAATCACATCAAAAGTGTGATGAGCCCCATGATAAAAGAGGTTTTTAGGTAACTCAGTAATGAGTCGCTCTACGATATATTCTTTTGCTGAACCAAAGTCCATGCATCAAACTTATAAATTTTATACTATCCCTACGGGTCTATTTCGATTAACCATAATTTTTGTTGTTTCTATCCCGATTAATTTTAGACCACTTTTTGTTTAACTGATAATTTTCAAATTTGTTTGCTTAATCTTGAAAAAAAATCAATTAATTTTATTTCATCAAGTCAATTGGTTTCATAATTATACTGTCTTTATTAAGCTTCAAAGGAGCAGCTCAATCCAATTTCTGGACCTATTCGGATACTTTGAACACTAAAAGAAGAAACTGGGTTATTATAACCGAATCAGTTGGTGCCTCCACTTCCCTGTTAATGTTAAACGAGGTTTGGTATAAAAACCATCGTTCGGGTTCATTCCATTTGTTTGACGACAGTAAAGAATGGCTTCAAATGGACAAGGCAGGACATGCCATGACTTCGTATTACATTGGTTTGGCCGGAATAGAGTCCCTCAAATGGAGTGGTGTTTCCGACAAGAAATCGGCTCTTTGGGGTGGGTCACTGGGGTTAATGTATTTAACTGGTGTGGAACTATTAGACGGATATTCCGATGGTTGGGGATTTTCTTTAACCGACATGGTAGCCAACGGACTGGGAGCGGGAATTGCCATTGGTCAGGAACTTGGATGGCAGGAACAGAGAATAAAGCTAAAATATTCAGCTCACCTAACTGAATTGGCCGAAATCAGGCCTAATTTACTGGGAAAAAGTACACCAGAACGATTACTAAAAGACTACAATGGTCAAACCTATTGGCTGAGTGTAAATGTTAATTCATTTCTTAGGGGAGATAACAACATCCCACCCTGGCTTAATCTGGCCATAGGGTACGGTGGCGAAGACATGATTACCGGAACTGAAAATGGCGACTGGTGTTTGGATAACCCTGCAATTTGTGCTCAGTACCAACGTTATCGTCAGTGGTACCTAAGTTTTGATGTAGACCTTACCAAATTTACCTACAAGAGGAAAGTATTTAAAACGATTTTTGGAGCCTTTGGATTCATTAAAATCCCTGCTCCTGCTTTGGAGTTTTCGAATGGAAAGTTAACACCACACCTACTCTATTTTTAGAATCCGTCTGATCTTTGACTTATTCTTTATCCTTTTTTCATTATCTATGCTACTATGAATAAATTGTTTAAGTCACCTTTTGTATACCTTTTCATTTCCCTTATACTGTTCTCCTGCTCTGAGGAATCTACGAAATCAAGTACTTCAAATCCCTCAATTGATAAAGAAGAAACTGAGGAAATTAATCATAAAGAGCAAACTGCTGAATCAATGGACACAACTCTCCCACTGACTCAGATGGATACTGCAACTGAGATCGTACAAACAGAAACTAACGAGTTTGTAGATGAGCCCCCTGCAATTGAGATTATAGAAGATACAGAAGATGAATATGTAGAGCAGTTGGTTACCTACGACCCTCCAACTGAAACTGCAACAGAAGAATCCATAGAAACACCGGTCTTTGTTCAGATTAAACCTAGCCACCATGAGTTCGATCAGTTATTAAATACTTATGTATCCAGTACCGGGAAAGTAAATTACAGTGGCTTGAAAAGCAAAAAAGACGTACTTCAAAACTACCTGAAAGATCTGAAGAACTTCCCTCCTGCAGAAAATTGGACCAAAAATGAAAAACTGGCTTATTGGATCAATTTATACAATGCCAGTACCATAATGCTCATTTTGGACAACTACCCGGTTTCGAGCATTACTAAAATAAGTGGAGGAAAACCTTGGGACAAACGATTCGTAAAATCTGGAAGTAAAACATATACATTAAACGAAGTGGAGAACGAAATTATTCGACCACGATTTAAAGAGCCAAGAATTCACATGGCAGTTAACTGTGCCGCTAAATCTTGTCCTAGTTTAATGAATGCTGCATTTACCGCTTCAAAACTGGAGCAACAATTAGAAAAGCAAACCAAAGCATTTATCAATAACACGCAGTTTAACACCATTAAAAATGGATCGCTACAACTCTCCAAAATATTTGAGTGGTACGCGGCTGATTTTGGAGGAGAAAATGGAATAAGAAAATTTGTAAAAAAGTATTCCAACATTAGCTTTAAGGACAATGCTAAAATTTCCTACATAGAATACAATTGGGACCTCAACAAGTAGTTGTGCTAAAGTTTTATTTGCTAATTAAAAACACGTAAGTGGTTAACCTTGTTGAATTTATTTACGTCTTCATATAAATGAGCCAACAAATAAATTCTTTTGTATCTTGCACCTTATGTCCCTAAAAAGGCTGACCATATTACTAACTGCTGCTTTTATTACTACTATCACCTTTGCTCAACATGAGCGACTGGGAGGGTATAAATTCATTGAAAATAAAAATCAATGGCCAGAACAAGTAGCTTTCAGATCTGATATTCAGGGGGGATATTTTTATGTTGAAAAGGATGGTTTTCTTTTTGATTTGTATGATGGAAAAACCTTCAACAGGTATGTGAAGGCACATTACGACAAATCTTACGCCAGGGATGTAGATGAATTGAAATGGCAAGCCTATAAAGTTCGATTTGCCAATGCTAATTCGAACGTTACAATTGACGGAGATTTTGAAACACCGGAGTATTACAATTACTTTTTAGGAAATGACCCTACCAAATGGGCTTCAAAAGCTAAAGGTTATCATCGTATTAAGTATAATGACCTGTACAACGGCATAGACCTAAACTTATACTCCAAAATATTCAACCTAAAATACGATTTCATTGTTTCGCCCGGAGCAGATGTTAGCCAAATTCAATTGCAATACGAAGGTGCTAATGAAGTTGCCATAAAGAACGAACGGTTACATATTTACACAGATGTAAACCACATCATCGAGGACAAACCTTATGCTTACCAAATCATTAATGGAGTAAAAACAGAAGTGGAATGTCATTACCAACTAAAAGGCAACAAACTTTCTTTTAAGTTCCCAAAAGGTTATAATAAGAATGTCGAATTAGTTATTGATCCTACTTTGATGTTCTCCACTTATTCTGGATCATTCTCCAATAACTTTGGTTATTCAGCTACATTCGACTCCAAAGGTTTTTTATACTCTGGAAGTTCAGCCTTTGGTAACCAATACCCCACCACTACAGGAGCCTACAGCACTACATTTAGTGGTGGTATTGTTGACATTGCCATTTCCAAATTTGATACCACAGGTACTTTCCTATTATACTCTACTTACCTTGGAGGAACCACAAGCGATGAATTACCTCATAGTTTAATTGTGAATAGTTTGGACGAACTGTTCATTTTGGGAACCACCAGTTCTACCGATTACCCATATACTACAGGTTGTTATGACTCCACTTTTGCAGGAGGAACTCCAAATAACCTTACCCAGGGATTAGGAGTGAATTACGTAAATGGTTCGGATTTAATCGTATCCCATTTAAGTAACGATGGAGCAACCTTAATGGCCTCTACCTATATTGGAGGAACCGCAAATGATGGTTTGAACTCCACCAATACCATTGCCGCTCAAAACATCCTGAGGTACAACTATGCCGACGAAGTAAGGGGAGAAATAGACATTGATGCCAACGACAACATCTTTATTGTTAGTTGTACCAGAAGTACCGATTTCCCTATTGTTGGAAATGTTTTCCAGCCTACTTATGGAGGAGGTCCCATTGATGGTTGTGTCATCAAAATGGACAATGGCCTTCAGAACATTATTTGGAGTAGTTTTTTGGGAGGCGAGAACCACGATGCAGCTTATTCGCTAGCATTAGATGATCAGAACGACATTTATGTAACCGGTGGAACAGAATCTACCTTGTTCCCATATACTTCAGGAGTGCTAGATACTGCCTTTCAGGGAGGAAGATGTGATGGGTTCGTTACTCACATTACATCGGATGGACAACAAATTATTAACTCTACCTACTATGGTTCACCGGAATACGACCAAAGTTATTTTGTAGAGTTGGATCACTTTAATAATGTATACCTTCTAGGACAAACTGAAGAAACCGGAAATCAATTTATACATAACGTACTTTGGAGCAATCCGGGAAGCGGGCAATTTGTAAGTAAAATCAATCCTGGGTTAGATTCTCTAATTTATTCTACGGTATTTGGTTCCGGTAATGGGATCAACATCTCTCCTACTGCATTTTTAGTCGATTTATGCAGTAAAATGTATCTGGCAGGTTGGGGAGGTGCAGTTAACAACCTATCTACTCTAGACAACAATGCCGGATATACTAATAATATGCCTACCACTTTTGACGCCTTCCAAAGCACAACAGACGGAAGCGACTTCTACGTGATGGTATTGGAGGATGATGGTTCTAATATTGTATATGGTTCTTACTTTGGTGGTACTACCAGCTCAGAGCATGTAGATGGTGGAACCAGTAGATTTGATAGAAAAGGTAAAGTATATCAGGCAATGTGTGCAGGATGCGGATTTAACTCGGATTTACCCATTGAGCCACCAAATGCCGTTTCTCCAAACAATAACAACAGTTGTAATTTAGGAGTGTTTAAAATGGACTTTAACCTACCTGTGGTAGTGGCCGACTTTGAAACACCTCCTATTGGGTGCGCTCCTTATACTTATAGCTTTATCAATACCAGTTTAAGTCAAAACTACACTTCATTCGATTGGGATTTTGGAGATGGAAACACCTCTACCCAACAACACCCTACGCATACTTACAACCAAGCAGGAACTTATACCATTACATTAGTGGTTAACGATACTGCTACTTGCAACTTTGGAGATACTATTCAAAAAGACATTACCATCATGGGAGATACCTCATTTGCTATAGCCAATGAGGACATTTGCCCAGGTAACACAGTCCAAATAGGTACATTACCTAACCCTAACCCAGATCTAACCTATTCGTGGGTTCCATCTAATTACCTGAGTGACTCAACAGTTTCCAATCCATTTGCCACTCCTCCTTCAACTACGAACTATACCTTATTGATTTCCAACGGAATCTGTACTGACACCATCTACCAAACTGTAGTGGTCAATACGCCATTGTTGGATGTTTCTAACGATACTATACTCTGTTCGGACTCTGCTTCGGTTACCCTATGGGCCAATTCGTTTGGAACCAGTTCCGAATATACCTGGTCTACCAACGATAACTTTACAGATACCATTAACTCTCCTACCACCGATCCGACCATTACGGTTAGTCCTTCGGTGCCAACCATGTATTACGTAAGTATTAATAATAATGGGTGCTATGCTTACGACAGTGTTTTTGTGGCACTTGCCACCGCCCAATCTATCATTACTGCAGATACAGCCATTTGTGAGGGAGACTCCATACAACTAACGGTAACCAACCTCATCCCAACCGACACGTTAACTTACGATTGGGGACCAGATGCATTAATTCTATCCGGAGAAGGGACCAACACCGTTTGGGTAATGCCATCGACTACAACCACTTTTACCTGTGTATCAGAAAACAATATGCAGTGCATCATGAATAATAGTGTTACTGTAACGGTTGATCCATTGCCGAGTTTATCCACTACAGCATGGGCAGATTCAGATACGATTTATGAAGGAACCAACACTACTCTACACGTTGAGCCTAATGGATATTCTTATACCTGGAGTCCTGCGGGTAGTTTAAGTGATCCTAACTCACAAAATCCAATTGCAGCTCCCGAAAGCACTACTTCGTATATCGTTACCATTTCAGGAGATGGTTGCGAAAAGGAAGATACTGTTACCATTTACGTAGAAGAAGTTATATGTGGGCAACCGGATTTATACATTCCTAATGCATTTACTCCAAATAGTGATGGTGTAAACGATGTATTGTACGTAAGAGGAAACAACTTTACAGAAATACTATTTAGAGTATACGACAGATGGGGAGAACTGGTATTTGAAACCACCGACCAAAACATTGGGTGGGATGGAACTTTTGAAGGAAGGGATTGTGATCCGGCAGTGTTTGACTACTACCTTGAGGTACAGTGCATTAACGAGGACCGATCATTTCACAAAGGAAATGTAACATTGATAAGATAGATTGAAGAAGTTAATCGGTATATGGATAATTGTATTGAGCTATACTAACCTTGTAGCTCAGGATATTCACTTTTCCCAATTCGACCTATCCCCTCTCAACCTCAACCCAGGACTTACAGGGCAATTTGATGGCGACTATCGTTTTGTGGGAAACTACCGCTCTCAATGGGCTTCGGTAACTGAACCTTTCAAAACCATGAGCATTGCCGCTGATGGTAAAAATATTCTAGGTAAAAAAAACTACGCTGCTGGAATACAAATCAATCAGGATCGCGCAGGAGATTCAAGGTTCAGTACTTTTCAGGTAAACCTATCCGGAGCTTATTTAAAACCCATTTCTGACGATTCTTTACACAATTTGTCCATTGGAGTTCAAGCTGGGCTAACCAACAGAAGTCTGGATTACGATCCTTTGATGTTTGATGTACAATACAACGGTTTTTCCTATGATCCCAATCTTCCTAATCAAGAAACATTTCAGCGGGAAAGTAGAACCTACCTTAATCTTCATACCGGATTAGGTTACCACTGGAAAGTTGCTCATCGTAAAACCATAACAGCGGGAATTGCTGCATTTAACCTTACTAAACCCAAACAAAGTTTCTTTAACGACGACGGAATTAAATTGGACAGAAGAATAGTACTTCATGCCAATGCAGAATGGAAGGTTCATGATAAGATAAACGTACTTCCAAGTATGTTAAGCATGTTTCAGGGCACCTATCAGGAAGTTGTATTTGGAGGTTCTGGTAAGTATATCCTTACTGACTTTATGGGAATATACAGAACAGTATGGCTGGGCTTGTTTTACAGAAATAGAGATGCAGGGTTCATCACAGCGGGAATGGACTATGATGCCTGGAAAGTTGGAATTAGCTACGATATTAATGTTAGTACATTGGTGCCGGCAAGTAATAAAAGAGGAGGATTTGAATTTGCTGTAATTTATATCATAGACAAAACTCCACCGAAGAGAATAATGCACAGAATTTGCCCTGACTACATTTAATGCTAAGAAATCTAACCACATACCTGATCCTGTTCTTATTTCTCTTTGCGAGTAAGGGAATATTGGCGCAAAGCCAGAAACAACTGATCAAGTGGGCAGACGAAAATGCAAAACTTGGCGACTACTATGGAGCTTCCATTTATTATAAAAAAGCAATGGAAATGGACTCTGCAGATATCCACCTTTTGTATAAGTATGCCACCTCTTTAAGAAAGTACAATAATTACGATGGTGCAAGTTATTACTACACCAAAATAACTGATAAAGACAAAGGAGGAAGAATATACAAAGATGCCTGGTTTTGGCTGGCAATAATGCAGAAGTACAATGGTAATTACAGAGGTTCTGCTAAAACCTGGAAAAAAGTTGCTTCTCTTTATAAAAGAGACAAAAAAGGATACGAATACCTCAAAGCAAAACAAGAAAGAGGTTCCGTTGGTTTTGCCATGCGAACTAAAAATGATTCTTTGCAAGGATGTTCTATTACACACCTTGGTAAAGGGGTAAACACTACTGACTCTGAATTTAGTGCCTTTGTTAATGGCAATAAAATGTACTACAGCACTTTGAGAATTGAACCCGGAATTGGAAATGAATTGGAGGTATACAAACCAGAAGAATACAAGATTAAAATATACGAAGCCGAAAATCCAGAAAACTGGACCACGAAGGAAGCTATTGATACGTTGATCAATTCCAGCGAGTTTCACGCTGCCAATGGTTGTTATAGCTCTGATGGTTCCAAGTTCTATTTTACCCGTTGTGATACATTAACCGATTGTGCCATTTTTGTATCTAACTACAGTAAAGGAAAATGGTCCAAAGCAGTTCCATTACCTAAAAAGGTTAATCAACCCAACACCAACAATACCCAACCTAATATTGCCAACATAAATGGTAAAGAAATTCTCTTTTTTGTTTCCAACAGAGATGGAGGTAGTGGTAGTTTAGACATCTGGCATTGTGATGTTTTAGATGGGAACACCTACTCTACTCCTAAAAATGCAGGAGATAAAATAAATACTCCGGATCCGGACGTTACTCCTTTTTACGATGCTAAAGAAGGGATTTTGTACTTCAGTAGTTCATGGCATCAGGGATATGGAGGATTTGACGTGTTTAAAGCTAAGGGTAAGCCAGGTAAGTTCTATGTTCCTGAAAACATGAAGGCTCCTATTAATTCCAGCTGGAACGACTTCTATTTCACGTTAAACAAGGAAGGAGAAAAAGGCTTCATTACCTCCAACAGAAAAGGAGTATTCTATAAAAAAGGACCAACGTGTTGTAATGATATTTTTGAACTCACCTTCGAAAAAGAAGAAGAACAAGAAGATAAGAAAATAGAAACGTTAGACGACTTGAACAAGTACCTACCGGTTACTCTATATTTTCACAACGACCGACCGGGACCAAGATCTTACGACACTGTAGTACCTATCAGTTACATGGTAGCGTACGACCGATACAAAGACTTACAACCCAAATACAGAACCGAATATTCTAAGGGATTAAAAGAAGAGCAAGCCATCGAAGCACAACTAGACATTGACGACTTCTTTACCCATTACGTGGATAAGGGAGTGAGTGATTTAGAGCTTTTCTCGAAGTTGTTATTGGAGGAATTGCAAAAAGGAGAAAAGATTGAGGTTACAGTGAAAGGATTTGCCAGCCCACTGGCTAAAACAGAATACAATGTTAACCTTACCAGAAGAAGAATTTCTAGTTTGGTTAATTACCTCAAAGAATACGGTACCGGAGAATTTGTTCCTTACATCAATCATACCGCCCCCAATGGAGGTGAATTAACATTTGAAAAAATCCCGTTTGGAGAATATACGGCTAGTTCTTCAGTTAGTGATGACTACTACGACCAACGTAACTCCATCTACAACCGATCGGCTGCTCTCGAACGTAAAATTGAGATACAAACTGTTCGTAAAGCTAACCCTTCCGATTCGATTTATGCGGAAATGAATGTGGGCATGAGTACTTATGATTTTGGCAAAGTAACTCGTGGCGACACCTTGTTACACAGCTTTAAAATTACTAATTCCGGAAACAAAGATCTTACTTTAAGAAGAGTGGTTACCAGTTGCGATTGCAGTGTGGTAGAGTTTTCCGAAGACCCTATTCCACCGGGAGAAACAACAGAAATAAAAGTAAGAGTGGATACCGGTAACATGAAGGGAAAACAGGTAAAATCCATTACCGTGTTAGCAGATGCTTTTCCAACCACAAAAAGATTGGTTATTACCGCCGAGGTATTTGACAAACAATGAGACTTACCAAGTACCTGGGGATAGCTTTAAACTTAATACTACTGGTATTAATTGTTAATCTGGACAAAGCAGTTTATTTAATCTTTAAAAACAGCAGTCCTTATCTCCCTTCCTATGCATTAACAGGCTTTGTAAAAGATGAAATCAATACCTTTTTATGGTTTTCTCTCCCATTGTTAATTGCTTTATGCTCTATACAACTGTATTATCAAATCAAAAAAATCCAGCAGTTTAGGTTTACGTTAATTATTGGATTTACCATGATGTTTTTCGCAGGAATGCACATTTGGATGCTGTCAGGAATCGATCAGGTTACGGCTATATACACCTATCCCACATCCATCATATACCCCATCAATATTTTATTTATGATGTACGCTCTTTCCGGTTTAGTTCAATTTATAAGAACCAGGTTTAATCTTGATAATATGGGACGACAAGATGTGTTAGACGATGTACCGCTGGACTAAACAAATGTTACATCCAAAATCACCACTTTACCAACTTGATCGTTGATCATTTTAATGATTTTAGATTTAGCCATAGAAAGCTCCTCTCTTATTACAGAAGAACCTAGCTTAATGTGCATTCGTTTGTTTTTGATGTAAATATCCTCAGTATACTTCACAATGGTTCCTCCCATTACTTGCTTATAGGCTTGTACGGCAAGGTATTCATCCTGATCACCTTTTAATCCGTAAGAACGGATCAACTTATTGATCACCTCATCGATGGTTTCTTCGTTAGAATTTCTTTTTGCCATGCTACAAGTTAGTTACACTACCGGATTTTACTTCAAATGCATTGTATTCTATATCCAGCGAATTTAACACTTCAGGTACTTTATTTAAACTGGTATCCGTAATAAAGGTTTGCCCTAATTCTTCCTTTGAGATTAATTCTAACAAATAGCTTACACGATTCTCATCCAGCTTATCAAATATATCATCCAGCAACAATATGGGTGAGATTCCTTTCTGTTCTTTAATGTATTTGAATTTAGCCAATTTAAGTGCTATCAGAAAAGACTTCTGTTGCCCCTGTGAGCCAAATTTCTTCAATGGATGCCCAGTAATGGTGAATTCTAAATCATCTTTATGAATCCCCTTAGAAGTATAGGTCAATGACCTATCTTTAGACATATTCATTCGAAGCAATTCGTCAAAAGAAGTATCATTAAGTGGAGATTTATACACCAAACTCACCTCTTCTCTGCCCTTAGAAAGCTCCTGGTAATATTTATTAAAAACAGGAATGAATTGATCTAAAAACTCTTTTCTTTTTTGATGTACAATGTTTCCTTTATCCACCAATTGAAGGTCCCAAACCTCCAGTAAATCCTTCTGAAAAACTCCTTTTTCGTTGAACTGTTTCAACAAAGCATTTCTCTGAGAAAGCACCTTATTGTAATGAATCAAATCCTCCAGATATCCTCGATCAAACTGAGAAATGATGGCATCCAAAAACTTCCTTCTGATTTCACTACCATCCAAAACCAGGTTACTATCGTAAGGGGTGATGATCACAGTTGGAAACAAACCGATGTGATCAGCTAATCTTTTATACGTCTTTTTGTTGCGTTTAAAAGTCTTCTTTTGTCCTCTTTTCACACCACAATACACCAACTCTTTCTCCTCCAGGTTAAATTCTCCCTG
This sequence comes from Parvicellaceae bacterium, assembly GCA_965230225.1. Taxonomy (GTDB): domain Bacteria; phylum Bacteroidota; class Bacteroidia; order Flavobacteriales_D; family Parvicellaceae; genus CALSMU01. Next base: position 154,970 of record CBDDKM010000009.1, on the reverse strand, counting down.
TACCACAAAAAATGGCTCTTCAAAGCGGATGTTCTGACTGTCTATGGCATTGAAATAACTTTTACAGTAAGAAAGATAATAGATAGCATCTAGTAAATTGGTTTTTCCTTCTCCATTGTTCCCCAAAAAGCAATTTACCTTAGACGACAGGTCCAAAGTAGCTTCTTCACAATTTTTAAAATTAACAACGGATAAATGACTCAAATGCATGTGGCAAAAGTAGGAGTAAAAAGGATTCGATAAACCATTGAAATAACAGACATATCAACAATTTTTCTTCTGATTTTTTATAAAAATAGGTTATCAACCAATAATTTGCTCAGATAGCTTTTCGATAATTGATGAAAAAAACTATTTTTGCATCCCGAATGCCCAGAAGCTAGCCCCAGAGGTTAACCAAAAGGCTTAAATAAATTAAGAAAATGTCAGAACAAGATATAGAACAAATTGAAGAAGTTGAAACGCATGAAGAAGTAAACACCGACCTTTCTACCTTTAGCGGTGGAAACGAGACAATGGATCGTTTACAAAAGCCTTTGATGTTCGTTGGAATTGGATTGATTGTAGTTGTGTTAGGATACATTGGTTACAACAAATTTATCTGGGAGCCAGCAAACGAAGAGTCTTTAGAAGCAGTTTGGTACGGAGAGAGATCTTTGATTGACGACGAAAATTTTGTTCAGGCAATTAACGGAGATTCTCTTCAGCACAAAGGATTAAAGTACGTTGCAGAAAACTACGGTAGTTACGATGGTGGTAAAATTGCACAGTATGACCTTGGTATTGCTTACTTGAACAACGGACAATATGCTGAAGCAATTGCTGCTTTAGAACAAGTTGATTTCGATGATGAAATGGTTAGCACAGTTGCTTTAGGAGCAATGGGTGACGCTCACCTTGAATTAGGTGACATTACTGCTGCATTTAACCACTACGAAATGGCTTACCAAAATTCAGATAACGAATTAACAGCTCCTATTTACATGCTGAAAGCGGCTTACGCTAAAGAACTTGAGAAGAAGTTTGATGATGCGGTAAAAATTTACCAGGAGTTAATCGAAAAATATCCGGATTCACCAGAAATTGAAAGCGCTAAGAAATACATTGAAATGGCGAAGAAAGGTGTTTCTGCAGTAAACTAAAAAATGGCTACAGAAGAAAAAAACTTATCACATTACGATAAAGATTCAATCCCGAATGCATCAGATATGCGATTCGGGATTGTTGTTTCTGAATGGAACAGAAAAATCACTCAGGGATTATTAGATGGTGCACTAGCTGCTCTTAAAGAGAACGGTGTACACGAGGATAGTATTCTGGTTAAATGGACACCAGGTTCGTTCGAACTAGCTCTAGCTTCTCAACACATGCTGGAACATACCAACGTGGATGGTGTGATTGCTTTGGGTAGTGTTATTCAGGGGGAAACCAAACACTTCGATTTTGTATGTCATGGTGTTACTCAAGGAGTAATGGATGTAAGCTTAAAATACAACAAGCCCGTTATTTTTGGAGTTTTAACAGACAATACCATGCAACAAGCCATTGATCGTTCCGGAGGAAAACACGGTAATAAAGGAATTGAATGTGCCATTGCCTGTATTAAAATGGTCGACCTAAAAAGAGACCTGGCAGCTCCAAAAAAGAAAGTTGGTTTTTAATAAAAAAATAATTCCGATTCTATTATTGGTTGCAACTATTTCAGGTTGTACTCGGCTTTCGAGCAATACATTGGTACACTCCGCTACATTTGTTATAACCACCAACTCGATGGTTACCACTGAGCCGATTAAAGTGGATTTACCTTCCAGCAAGCCTGATATGAGCACTCCTATTAAAGTGTTCGTTACCAAAAACAATGAGTATTATTTAGACACTACTTCCTACCCCAACTTAGCTTTGCTGGAAGAAGCTTTACTGGAGCAAGTTGACACTACATTGTACCGTCAATCCATTAAATTAATGGCTGATAAAGACGCTAATTGGGGACAATGTGTAGAATTAATAGACATGGCAAAAAGGCACCAACTTTCGATTATTGTTGCCACCGAAAAGTAATGGTTGACACCAGGTTAATGAAACCTGTTAACTCATCTCTGAGAACTACTTCAAAATGCTTTCGATATCTGGCTTAAAGTAACGATCAGACTTCATCACTTTCCCATCCTCTCTATAAATTGGTTTACCATCAGCATCCAATTTACTCATGTTGCTCTTTTGAATTTCGGTAAACACCTCTTCAATTTTGTGTTGTAAACCATGCTTTAAGAGGGTTCCACACAAAATATAAAGCATGTCACCACAAGCATCTGCAATTTCCACTAAATCACCATTTTGAGCAGCTTCTAAATACTCCTCATTTTCTTCACGCATTAGTTTATACCTCAATAAGTACTCTTTTTCAGGAATAACACCTACCGGTTCTTCCTCATTTCCAATTAGAAACGCTTCGTGAAAAGATTTCACATCATTAATGCAATCTTGTAAGTATAGTTTTTTCGCTTCTTTTTCCATGCTCTAAAAGTAAATTTCTTACATCAGCAATCCCCGAAAACCTTAGAAAACTTACTAAAAGTTCTTAACATCTTTTAACAGCGGAAAATCTCATAAAAAAAGATCTTTTTCCGATTTTTACGTTTACTAAAAAAGTTAAATTTGGAACCATCAACTCAGAGAAAAAAACAATGGAAAATCTAGAAAATCAGAATCCGGCAGGAGCTCCAATGGCTTCACAGCCAGTAAATGATATCCAGGCCATCAACGAACTGATCCAAAAAGAAAGTGCATTTGTTGATTTACTAAAAATGGAAATGAACAAAGTGATTGTTGGTCAGGATCACATGGTGGAAAGTTTATTAATTGCCCTGTTAGCCAATGGACACATCTTATTAGAAGGTGTTCCGGGATTGGCAAAAACACTTGCAATTAATACCCTGGCACAAACCATTGATGCTGATTTTAGCAGAATTCAGTTTACTCCTGATTTGCTTCCGGCGGATTTATTGGGAACCATGATATACAACCACAACAAGGAAGAGTTTATATCTAAGAAAGGGCCTATTTTTGCCAACTTCGTTTTGTCTGATGAGATTAACCGTGCTCCTGCAAAAGTTCAAAGTGCCTTACTAGAGGCCATGCAGGAAAAACAGGTTACTATTGGTGATACTACCTTTAGCCTACCTAAACCATTTTTGGTTATGGCCACCCAAAACCCTATTGAACAAGAAGGTACCTACCCTCTTCCAGAAGCTCAGGTAGATCGTTTCATGTTAAAAGTGGTACTGAGCTATCCAAAAAGAGAAGAGGAAAAGCTGATCATTAGAAGCAATGTTTCGGCTAAAGGGTTCCCCACTCCTAATAAAGTTATTAATCCGGACACCATCATTAAAGCAAGAGAAATTGTAAAACAGGTGTACATGGATGAAAAGATTGAGCAATACATCGTAGACATCGTATACGCTACAAGATCTCCTAGAGAATACGGTTTAGATAAACTAGAGCCTTTAATCGAGTTTGGAGGATCACCTCGTGCCAGTATAGCATTAGCAAAAGCGGCGAAAGCATATGCCTTTATCAATAAAAGAGGTTATGTGATTCCTGAAGATATTAGAGCTGTTTGCCACGATGTGCTAAGACACAGAATTGGTTTAAGCTATGAAGCTGAGGCTGAAAACATCAATACAGAAACCATCATCAATACCATCCTTAACAAGGTAGATGTACCTTAATTGACCAACGCTAACTGATCAATTTCTGGAATGGACACAAAAGAACTATTAAAAAAGGTTAGAAAAATTGAGATCAAGACCAAAGGCTTGTCATCTCAAGTATTTTCTGGTGAGTACCACTCTGCTTTTAAAGGCAAGGGGATGGCCTTTGCCGAAGTTCGTGAGTACATGCCAGGGGACGAGATCAGAACCATTGATTGGAACGTAACAGCAAGGTTCGATAAACCTTATGTAAAAGTTTTCGAAGAGGAACGTGAGCTAACAGTGATGCTGTTGGTAGATATCTCTGCTTCTGAAGTGTTTGGTACTAGAGAAAAATTCAAAAGAGAAGTCATCGCTGAGCTTTGTGCAGTATTAGCCTTCTCAGCTACACAAAACAACGATAAAATTGGAGTAATTCTCTTTACTGACCAGGTGGAGTTGTTTATCCCTCCTAAAAAAGGAAAAAAGCACATACTGAGAATCATTAGGGAATTGATCGAGTTCGAACCTCAACATAAAAAAACAGATATTTCGCATGCACTAAAATACTTCACCAACATGATCAAGAAAAGAAGTATTGCATTTGTGATTTCCGATTTTATTGATTCTGGTTTTGCCGACGATTTAAAAATAGCCGGTAAGAAGCATGATATTGTTGCGCTACGTGTAACCGACCCTGTAGAATACGAATTACCCAATGTTGGTTTAATAAACATTGAAGATGCCGAAACAGGTCGTCAAAAATGGGTAAACACTTCAAGTAGCAAGGTTAGGAAAGCATACAAAGCAAATGCTTTGAGAAGAGAGGGAGAACTAAAAGACACGTTTAGAAAAGCCGGAATTGATAACACAACCGTTGTTACTAATCGGCCATACATTGTTCCACTAATGAATTTATTTAAGCAACGATAATGAGAGCAATTATCGCCATATCATTCATATTAATTTCCTGGGTAGGTCTGGCTCAGAATGACATTGTATTTAGCGTTGTTGCCAACAATAATAAAGCTTTGGTAGGTGAACCTATCAACCTTAAAATAACACTAGACGTTCCCTCTAACATAAAACAAGAACTGGTAAGCTACCCTACTATTACCGACTCTACAGAGTTAAATGAAGGAATAGAAATCTGGAATGTTTCTCCTCCAAAAAAGAATGTTTTGGACAACAACATGGGGGAAGTCATCACTAGATTTGAGCAGGAAATTACCGTAGCTACCTTCGATACAGGAACTGTCAATATCGGCCCAATTTACACCTTTATTAATGGTGATCAGGTAGAATCAAACCTCGTATCCGTTATTGTATCCGTAATGCCTACGGAGGACACAGAAGACATTAGAGATTTAAAAGGATTGGAAAATGATCCATTTACTTCGTGGGAGAAGTTTTTAATGTGGCTAAAAGTCAATTGGTGGTGGATTGCCATCATTCTTGGACTAATTGTAGGCTGGATCATTTATCTGGTAGTTAAAAACCAACCTAAGGTGGAGAAAGAGATTAAATCTAAGGTGCCTCTTCCCCAACTGCTACTGGAAAGGCTTCAGATTATTGACCAGAAAAAGCTTTGGCAAGACAATCAAACCAAGCTCTACTACTCCAATGTTACGGAGGTTAGCTGGCAATACCTGGAATATAAATTTCAGGTTCAAACTTTCGAAAAAACCAGTAATCAAATTTTGGATCAGCTTAGGATGAAGAACATTAACCCTGAACAATTTTCTGAGTTAGAAAAACTCTACCGATTATCGGACATGGTAAAGTTTGCGAAAACCGAGCCTACTCCATCAGAGAATGCACAAGCCATAGAAATAGTTAAAACCCTAATTAAAAGAACAGAACAACAATCGTAATGGATTTACTAAAAACATACCGATTTGTTGACCAATGGGTTCTTTGGTTTTTGTTAATTATTCCGTTGCTCATCGTATGGTATAGCTTTTCATACCGATACAAGCAAACTACGGTAAAAACAAGTACTTACGATCAGTTTACACACTCCAGCATAGGTTTTCTACCCATTTTAAAACACATTTTATTTGGGCTTAGAACTGTGGCTATAGGATTGTTCATTGTGGCGCTAGCAAGACCGCAATTACGAAACGAGGCGGATTCTTATACGGAACATTTTAATGAAGGAATTGACATCATTGTTTCCATGGATGCTTCCTCAAGTATGCTGGCGGAAGACTTTGAACCAAACCGATTTAAAGCTTCTAAAAGCGTTGCTAAAGAATTCATCGCAGAAAGAAAAAACGATAGAATTGGCTTGGTGGTGTTTCAGGCTCAGAGCTATACGCAATGTCCGCTAACCAGCGATAATAAAATCGTTCTGGAATTATTGGATGAAATGCAACGAGATGTGGTACAAGATGGAACGGCCATTGGAATGGGATTAGCTACCGCAGTTAATCGATTGAGAGAAAGCACCGCACCAAGCAAAGTGGTAATACTACTAACAGACGGTGTTAACCAGCATGGTAAAATTCATCCACTTACTGCTGCCGATATGGCTTCTGAATATGGAATCAGAGTATACACTATTGGTATTGGAACTAACGGTAAAGCCAGAATGCCATATCAGAGAAACATCTTTACCGGAAAAATGGAATACCGCATGGTTCCGGTAGAAATAGACGAAGACATTCTAAAGGAAATTGCCAATAAAACTGGAGGTAAATATTTCCGTGCAACGGATAACGACAAATTAAAATCCATATACGAAGAAATTGACCAACTGGAAAAGGAGAAAATAAAGTCCATCGAATACGAAGTGGACCTTCCGGAACAAAACATACTATTGCTCCTTATCGGGTTTTCTCTAATTCTGGTAGAGTTTATTGTTAAATCAACTGTATTAAAAAGCATTCCTTGAGTACTAAAAAACAATATCGATATAATCATGTGGCCGCACTTATTAGCATAGCCATTACCGAAGTATTGTTTTGGGTAGTATTTGCTTCTCTGTACTACTACCTTACTACAGAGGTGGAAGAGTTTAAACTGGAAAGAATCTGGGTGCTATGGCTACTGGGATTTGTTCCTGTAATGATTTTAATTTATTTCTACCTGCGCAACTGGAAGAACAAAGCCATTGTTAATTATGCAGACCATCGATTATTGCCTCATATTTTCCACGGAGTATCCACGTTTAAAGCTTTAACCAAGTTCATCCTATTGCGTTTGGGACTTTCCTTCATCATTATTGCCATGGCCAACCCTCAGTACGGTAAAGACAAAAAAGAGGTGGCCAGCAAAGGGATTGACATCATGATAGCGATTGATGTAAGTAACTCAATGCTTGCAGAAGATCTTACCGATGGATATAGCCGACTAAAAATTTCTAAACTAGCGGTAGAACAACTTATTAGTAAACTGCACGGTGATCACATTGGTATTGTCGTTTTTGCAGGAAATGCTTATAAACACCTACCAATCACACCGGATTATCAGGTTGCCAAAATGTTTTTAGATAACATTACCACTCAAATGATGTCTTCGCAGGGAACTGACATTGGGTATGCATTAGAAGTTTGTATGTCCTCCTTTGACTTTGAAAATGGCGCCAATAAAACCATCATTGTATTCACCGATGGAGAGGATCATGAACAAAAGGGAATAGAAATTGCCGAACAGATCAACGAAGAGGGAGTAATTGTACATACCATAGGTATGGGAACTTCACAAGGTGTGCCTATCCCGGTTTATAGAAACGGAAAGAAAATTGGAGTTAAAAAAGACCAAAATGGAAATACGGTTCTTACTAAACTGAACGTTGAAAACCTTGTTAACATTGCTTCTTCCGGCGGAGGGAGCTACACCCAGGCAAATGGTCTAAGTGTTGGCCTGGACGGACTATTGGATAGCATTAATAAAATTGAGAAGAAAACGTTAAGTAAAGATGATTACCTGGGCTACGATGATAAATTTCAAATCTACCTGTTAATTGGTTTATTGATGATCCTTGCTGAGATGTTCATCAACGAGAAAAGAAGTAAACTACTGGAAAAATTAAACTTGTTCGAATAAAGATGAAAGCCTTAACAAACATATTGATCCTGATCGGTATTATTGCCGGAGGGGATTATTTGGCTCAAACTTCTGAAAAGTTAGCTTTGAACAATGGTATTCTTGCTTATCAGAACGGAGAGTACGAAAAAGCTCAATCCCTATTTGAAAAGGCCTACAATAGTAACAGCAAATACAACATTGCATTGTATAATGCTGCTGGGGCTGCCTACCGAAATGGAGACATTGAGAAAGCATCCGAATATTACGAGGCTTACATTTCCACCTTATCATCTAAGAAAGAAAAAGCCAAAGCTCAATACAACCTTGGCAATATACTATTCAAGAAGTACCTGGAAAAACGAAAAGAAGATCCTCAAGACTACGAGTTATTATACCAATCCATAGAGCAATACAAAAACTCATTAAGAAACAATCCTTCTGATGAGGATGCAAGATTTAACTTGAGCTATGCCATGAAATTCTTACCTCCTCCAAATCAAGACGAGGAGAATAAAAAGGATGATAGTCAGGATAAAAAGAACCCTGAAAACAAAGATAAAAAGGACGATAATAACGATAACCAGGAGGAGGAAAACGATCCTAAAGACAAAAACAAAGAGGAAGAAAACAAGGAAAACGAAGAGGACAAACCTAACGATCAGGAAAAGCAGCAGCAAGAAAATCAGCGCAAAGATCGCCAGAAAGAAAAGCAAGAAAAAAACCAACAAGAAAAAGAAAAGAACCAACAACAGGACAAACAGGACGATCAAAAAGATCAAAAAGATCAAGAAGATCAAGAAGATCAAGAAGATCAAGAAGATAAAGGTGATCAAAAGGATCAGGGAGACAAGGGAGATCAAGAGGAGAAAGGAGACAAAGGTGATCAACAGGATAAAAACGACTCTGGTGATCAGGGAGAAGAAAAAGGAGATAAAAACGAATCAAATAAGGGAGATAAACCTGGTAATCAAAAAGGCCAGCAACGCACTGAACAACAAAACAAAGAACGTGCAGATCGCTCTAACGAAAGAAGAGAACAAAGAAAGAATGAGCCTTCTCCTGGGAAAAAAGACCCATCAGATGATCAACAAGGAGAAGACCAGCAGGAAAAGGGAGATCAAGAGGAGAAAGGAAATAAAGGGGATCAACAGGACAAAAACGATTCTGGTAATCAAGGAGAAGAAAAAGGTGACAAAAGCGAAGGAGAACAAGGGGAAGATAAAGAGCAAAAGGGAAACAAAGGTGATCAGCAAGACCCAAAAAATCAGGAAGGAGCTAAAGAAGGAGAAGCTAATAAATCTGAAACTGGTGGAGCTCAGCAAGAAGCAAAAGAGGTGGAAGTTGCAGGTCAATTAAGTAAAGGACAAATTAAAAAGGATTTGGATGCGGTGAATAGCGACGAAAAATTAATTTTGAAAAGCATCCTCAAACAAAAAGGAAAAGGAAAGAAAGAAAGCAATGTTAAAGACTGGTAATACAGGTATGAGGTTAAAATTAGCACTAAACATACTGGCCTTTTTTATAGTTAGCCTTGTAAATGGTCAGATGTACGTGGACATTAAGTCTTCGAACAGTACTCCTGGCGTAGGCGAAAAATTCCAGATTACCTATACCTTAAAACTTAAAATGCAAGGAGGAACAGCCTCCATCTCTCACAATGGTATAAATATTACAAAGCCCAATTTCGAAAACTTTGTGGTGGTGGATGAAGGAACTGTAAACCGTGGATTTAGCTTTGGAGGTTTTGGAGCTGATCTTGAAATTTCTAATTATGCTTTTATCCTTCAACCAAAGAAAGAAGGAACTTTTACCATTCCTCCTTTAAATTTTCTGTTAAATGGTGAAAACATCGAATCAGATTCCTACACTATAAGCGTGGGAAAAGGAGACCCTAACGCCAAATTCGAACCTAAAAACGCTAATATTTTTACGCGAATTGAAGTCAGCAAAAAGAATGTGTACAAAGGAGAAAAAGTTCAGGTAGCCTTTAAGATTTACTCCAGGTACCAAAGAATATCTCTGGAAGATTATGATTACGACATGATTGATGGTGTATGGACAGAAGAAATTGATCCTGGCCCAAAGGGATGGGATAACGAACAGAAAACCATCAACGGTAACTTGTACATGGTCTATACCCTGAAAAAGGAAATCATCTTTCCACAAAGAACGGGTGAGATCACCATTCCAGCCTTTAAAATTGATGCTAGAATCAACCAAACCATCTGGAACGCTGGTTCGCTGGAATCCATCACCAGTAACTCTGCAAAAATTAAAGTAGACCCTCTCCCATTAAATGCTCCAAACTCCTTTGAATCTCAAGTGGGTACCGGATACTCTTTTGATGTAAACTACTCAACTACCGAATTAAAGGTTGGAGAACCAATCGATTTAAAGATCAAGATTAAAGGAAAAGGAAACTTAAAACAATTGGAGAATGTTCCATTGGATTTCCCTACAGACTTTCAAGTATACGACCCAGAAATAAAAGAAAGTATTAAGGTATCATCATCTGGTGTTTCAGGGAGCAAAGAGTTTAATTACCTAATCATTCCTCGTCATCATGGCACTTTCGAAATACCGGCATTGGAGTTCTCCTATTTCGATATGGATTCTAAGAAGTACAAAACATTTTCTTCAGATCCACAAACCATTACAGTTCACAAGGGAGATGGGAGCACCAATAACCTAACTAGTAATCACCATCAGGAAGATGTGGAGTTACTAAGTACGGAAATAAGACACATTGAGCACGAGACTACCTTGCACTCTAAAGGGTACTTCCTATTTGGATCAAAATTTTTCTATATCATTTTAGGAGCTCCCGGCGTTCTATTCTTGCTTTTATTGATCGCCACCAGGTGGAAAGGAAAAAAGGTTTCCGAATCTGAAAAGTCCAGAAAAAATGCTTCTAAAAATGCCTCTAAAAGATTGGCACAGGCGGAGCAACTACTTAAAGAGAATAAAGACAAAGCCTTTTTCGAAGAACTGTACCGAGCCCTTTATGGATACTTGTCCAATAAGTACGGTATACCTGTTTCGGATTTGAACAAAAATAGAATTGAACTGGAGTTAAACAGTAGAGGAATGGACTCTACCTCTACCCACCAGCTACTGGAAATTCTTAACCATTGTGAAATGGCCCGATTTGCACCGGTAAGTCATACCGATGCAGAAAACATATTGAACAGAAGTCAAACCCTACTAAAAACATTGGAAAATCATGCTTAAGAAAGTTTTGTTTTTAATACTGGTATTGATTAGTACTCAGCTAAAAGCTGAAGTCTCTGACCCGGAAGGAGTTTTCGAATCTTCAAATGAACTGTACGAGAATCACGATTATGAGGGAGCTAAAGAAGGATACCTCAGTTTAATTGATGAACAATTTTACTCTTCAGAACTGTTTCTTAACCTTGGAAATGCTTGCTATAAGCTAGACGATTTACCCGGTGCCGTGCTTTACTATGAAAAAGCATTAAAACTATCGCCCGGAAATGAGGATATACTGCACAACCTTAAATTAACCAACAAGAAAATTACCGATAAGGTATACAAAAGCTCATCGGTTCAATTGAGTGATGCATTGTTTATATTCCTAAACAAGTCACCTAACTTCTGGGCCAGTGCTTCGATACTACTTAGTATAATTGGATTTGCTTTACTGATTCTCTTCCTGTTTCTGAAAGGAAAAAAGGGCAAGATGATTAGCTTTTACGGTGGACTTCTAATATTGCTATTTTGTTTAATCTCTGTCATCTTTGCGGCAATGCATAAGAGCAAGCTAACAGAAGTAAAAGAAGTAGTTATCTTCGAGCCTTCGGTTCAGTTAATGCATGAGCCTACGGAACACTCTTCTGTTTCTTTTGTACTACACGAAGGAACAAAAGGAGAAATACTGGGAGAAACCAAAGACTGGTATGAGATTAAGTACAGTGCAGGTAAAGTGGGCTGGATAAAGAAAGAATTTGTAAAAGAAATTTAGAAGATGACAAAGCAGGAAAAGGTTGACTACATCATAAACGAATTGGAAAGATTATACCCTGAAACTCCGGTTCCATTAGATCACACCGATGAATATACCTTGTTAGTGGCTGTATTACTCTCTGCTCAGTGTACTGACGCAAGGGTAAACACAGTTACCCCTACTCTATTTGCAAAAGCAAATAATCCTAAAGACATGGCTCAATTGGATGTTGATGAAATCAAAGAAATTATTCGTCCATGTGGTTTATCACCTAGAAAATCCAAAGCTATTTACGATTTGTCTCACATAATAATGGACAAACACAACGGAAAAGTTCCTCAAACCTTCGAAGAGTTAGAAGCTTTGCCGGGTGTTGGTCATAAAACAGCATCCGTGGTAATGGCACAGGCTTTTAATGTTCCTGCTTTCCCAGTAGATACTCACATACACCGACTAATGTATCGCTGGAACCTTACCAATGGTAAAAATGTGGAACAAACAGAAAAAGATGCAAAAAGGTTGTTCCCAAGAGAACTGTGGAATAAACTTCATTTGCAGATCATTTTCTATGGAAGAGAGTATTCTCCTGCCAGAAGTCCTAAAAAGGACGTGGATTACATCACCATGAAGGTGGGTAGAAAATCGGTGATTGATCAAATGAAATAGATCAGAGGTACCCTCTTAACCAATCTATTGCTTTTTCTTTATCCGTGAATATCTTAGTGGGAACCTTTGGTTTGTTGATTTTAAGATAAAAGTTACCTATTAATCGATGCGCTAATGAAGTAATCACATACGCTTCTGCACAGGTAAACTTCGTTCCTTCATCGGCAGAATAATGCTTAACCTCTTCACTAAACTCAGCATAACGTCCAATAACATGTAATGCAGGTGCCTTTCGACCATTGGTAAGAATTCCTTCTTTCTTAACCAACTCCTTGCATTCTTCTAATTCAAACTCAATGCCTTCGTAAAATTCCACGTGCAAAATTCCATCTTCACGTATGGAGACAAAACAACTTTTGAGATGAAATATTTGGTCGTATTCGGCGGCTACCATTAAAAATGATGGGGTTTTACCACAGAAATATAACAAATATTTCTATTACTTCTAAACCTGAAATGGGAAATTACAACAGTTCATTAGCCAAATTGGCCAATTCACTTCTCTCTCCTTTTTCCAAAGTAATATGAGCGTAAAGGTTACTTCCTTTTAATCGATCAATTAAATAAGTCATCCCATTACTTTGATCATCCAGGAATGGCGAATCAATTTGATAAATGTCTCCTGTAAAGATGATCTTAGTATTCTCTCCAGCTCTTGTAATAATGGTCTTCACCTCATGAGGAGTAAGGTTTTGGGCCTCATCCACTATGAAAAGAATATTAGAAAAACTACGTCCACGGATAAAAGCTAAAGCGGTAATTTTAAGCTTCTCGCTCTCTTCCATTTCTTCAATCTTCTTATACCTTTTTTCATTCTGACCATATTGGTTCTTAATGAATTTCAGGTTATCAAACAATGGCTGCATGTACGGATTGATCTTTTCTGATGCATCCCCCGGTAAATAACCAATATCCTTATTGCTTAAAGGTACAATTGGTCTTGCCAAAATGATCTGCTGATATTGATTGTGTTGTTCTATAGCACTTGCTAACGCCAACAACGTTTTTCCTGTTCCGGCAACCCCTTGCAGTGTAACCAATTTGATATTTGGATCCAATAATGCTCTAACAGCTAGTGTTTGTTCAGCATTTTTTGGTTTAATCCCATATACATACTGTTTTTCCACTCGCTCCAAACAATGGGTATTACCATTGTAAAATGCCAATACTGATGTTTTTCCATTCTTTAGAATATAAAACCCGTTGTTTACGATTTTATCTTCTAAAAACTCAACATCCTCTAAACTTCCTTCCTTGTAGAGAGCATTGATAATTTCAGGATCTACATCTTCCAGGGTAATCTTACCAGTATACCCGGCACTTTCCCTATCAATCTTACCTGTTTCATAATCTTCAGCATTAAGATCCAAAGATTTGGCCTTAAGGCGTAGATTAATATCCTTAGAAACCAATATCACCTGATAATCTGGCTCCTGAGCTTTCAAGGTTAAGGCAGAGTTAAGTATTCTGTTGTCATTGGATTTTCCAAATAACTTAACAGCATCAGTATCCAGCTCATCGTTTATCAAAACAATTTTGAACTTTCCTTTACTCTCACCGTTTATTGGATTCCAGTCTTGTAAAAGGGTATCCTTACTTATACTATCCAGCTGCCTGATAAACTCTCTGGCTTCAAAGTTTTTAGTATCGTTTCCTTTTTTAAAAGTATCTAGTTCTTCTAACACTGTTACAGGTATAGCAACATAGTGTTCTTCGAAGTGATTAATTGCATTGTGGTCGTGTAGAATAACAGAGGTATCCAGCACAAAAATTTTCTTCGTACTCTTCTTTTTTTTCATAGTCACAGTCGATCCGTAATTGTATAATAAAGCAACGAAAAAAGGAGTTTGTATCGTCGTTAAAAAAAGTATAATTATCAACAAATATATCTTTTCTAATTGCCCCTATTTCTTAGCAACCAGAAAGTCCCCCAACTGCTCAACAAAAACTCACAATCCACTGTAAAACTGAACATTACAACAACACCTAGTACCTACAAAAATTCTAATAAATAGTCATTTGAGAAGCACTAATCATTAAAAAATTAGTGAATAACTTTCAAAATGATGATAACCGAATGTTTAAATCGCTATTCACCATCAGAATCACCTAATCAATTCCTCCGATATTTAGATTTCCTATTGAAATGGCAATTGGCTTATCATCCAACTCTTTCCCCGACAAATCACCCAGAAATTGTAAGTGCAAATTGTAAATGGAAATGGATGAATTTTTAGCACGAATCACTCCTATTTTCTGAATATCACTACTGGTAATTTTTTGATAGGAAAAATCCCTCTCTTCCGGGAAGATCATTTCATGCTCACTTCTATATTCAGGATCATAATCACCAAACTGTGGTAAGGAGGAAATATCTCTGTTCGAAATAAATTGTAGGTTTTCCACTCCCATAATGGTTTGCATAAACCAGTCATAGGTGTTCTCATCAATCAAAAATCGATTAAGAGAATCTTTACTAATCACCCTTGCATTACTAATGATACTAGGGCCATAGTAATTCCCCTCATACTGAAAGATTGAATCTAAAGTAACTGAGTACCTAACATTTATGGGACCAATCATTTTACGAAGACTTGGATAAAAACGATAGGAGTTATAATACCGAATAAGCATTTGAAAATTAATAGCAAATGCCACTGCATGCATGGGTGTATCCAGGATCTGGAAGCCTCCATCACCGGTATTTAAAAATGCTGTTCTAAAATCTTCAATTCCCTTATATTTCTGAAATAAGAAACCACTTTTAGTAATGCAATTCTTTGATACTTCATCGTAAATTAGCTTAAACAAAAAAGGAATCATGGTTTGTTTTCGAGGCTCGTATTGCGAGTACTGGTAAATATCAACTCCCAATACGCTTTTCTTAGAAAACTCCGATGGCAAAACGTTCTCATTGACCCAATCCTCAAAGTCATTTCCTTCTTCCGGAACATAAACATGAGTATTCATGTTCTTGTTGTCCAACTCGTTTAATTTGGCAAACAACTCTTCGTGACTCAGGTTAGAAATCCCCATAATTAGCTCTTTTTATTTCGTTCCTTAATTCTTCTCTTTATTCCAAAAGTGAGGTATGCAAATAGCATAAATGGAAGTGCTAAACCGATCCAAAAATGATTCAAATTAAAATCCCACTCACTTTCTTCCGGCTGACAGGTTAACTGCCCATTTTCACTATCTAATTGAGTTGCTACCAACCCATCACAACATCTATCCTCATCCCACACTTTCTCTCCTTCTTCCACACAATAATCATCCGTCATCCATTTACTTCCACAAACACCCTCATTAAAATCTTTAATGGAACAAGAGCTTCCATCCGGAAATATCACTGTATCTCCAAAATGCTCATACCCTCTTTGCTCCACCTCCTTGTAATAGGCAGAAACTTCTGCAAATAGTTGTATAGAGAAGATTAGAAAAATTATTGTTAGTCCTCCTTTAATCATTCCCCCACTAATTCAGTAATTCTTTTGCATTATTCATTGCTGCTTCAGAAGGATTTTCTCCACTAAGCATTTTGGCTATTTCAACCAATCTATCTTCCTTCTCCAAAGTAAGTATCTTTGTATAAGTTTGATCTCCCTTAATCTCCTTATATACCTTGTAATGATTTTTACCTTTACCCGCAATTTGCGGCAGGTGAGTAATGGAAATGACCTGTGTTTCCGAAGCCAATTCTTTCATGATATCTCCCATATTATTGGCCACTTCTCCTCCTACTCCTGTATCTATTTCATCAAAAATAATGGTTCCAAGTTCGTCTCCTGAACTTAAAATAACTTTAATCGCCAACATTATTCTGGATAACTCACCACCGGATGCTACCTTTTTTAAAGGTTCAAACTGACTCCCTTTATTGGTTTTAACCAAAAACTCAATGGACTCTAATCCATGCTTCCCCGGCTCTTCTTGCTTCGTAAGTTCAATTTTTACTTCGGCATTAGGCATTGCCATTTTTGCCAAATGATTTAATATGCTTTTCTCCAGTTTAGGAATTCCTTTCTGTCTTTTAACTGAAAGCTTTTCTCCTTGTTTAATCACTTCATTTTTCGAAGTAATTAACTCTCCATTCAAACGCTCAATGTCTGCCTCTAAAGAACTCACCGAATCCAACTTCTCCTGCATTTCCTTTTTCAATGCAATCAATTCTTCTGCACCAAGTACATTATGTTTTCTTTCTAATCGTTGGATCTCAGCAAACAGTTCATGAAGTTCATTCAACCTTCCTTCATCCATTTCGATTGAGGATAGTTTATTAGATACCTCGCCTTCAATGTCTCGTAATTCAATGATAACACTGTTTAATCGCTCGGAAAGAGAAACAAATAACGGAT
Organism: Parvicellaceae bacterium; assembly: GCA_965230225.1. Taxonomy (GTDB): domain Bacteria; phylum Bacteroidota; class Bacteroidia; order Flavobacteriales_D; family Parvicellaceae; genus CALSMU01. Next base: position 138,264 of record CBDDKM010000009.1, on the reverse strand, counting down.
CTACCCCTTGTAATTTTTGCAACATTTGCTCCGCACTAATCAAATCTCCCACAATTGATCGATGCTCTCCCTGAATCACTTCAGACACTTCAGTTGCCACTCGAGTTACTTCTTCTGCATTTTCAAGAAGATTAAGCTCTTGTTCCAACTCAGCAGTATCCATATCCTCCAGCGGAAGGACATTCAAATCTTTTAACTGGAACTCTAAATAGTCTTTTTCAGAATTGGCTTTAGCCTCATCTTCCTTTAACTGTTCCAATTCTTTTTTTACACTTAGATAAGCACTATAAGCCTTAAGGTACGCTCCTTTTTCTTTTTTTGTTCCGCACCCTGCATCCAAAACATTAAACTGAAAGTCTGACTTATTCAATAACAAAGTTTGATGCTGACTATGAATGTCAATGATGTTTGCTCCGAGCTCTTTCAAGATGTTTAATGTTACCGGAGTATCATTTATAAAGGCTCTTGACTTACCGGAAGGAGTAATTTCTCTTCTAATATAACTTGGCTCCTCATAATCCAGATCATACTGCTCAAACAAAGGCTTAAACACCTCCTGATTCAAATTAAATGTACCTTCGATAATGCACTTACTCTCGGTACTTTTTAGTGTTTTAATATCTGCTCTCTCCCCTAGAATTAACCCAAGAGCACCAAGCATAATGGATTTCCCAGAACCGGTTTCTCCGGTTATCACACTAAATCCGGCATTAAAATCAATTTCCAGTTCTGAGATTAACGCATAATTTTTAACAGAGAGATGTCTTAACATGAAGCTATAAATAAAAAGAGGTTCGAAGTTAATCTTAAAACTCCGAACCTCCAATATCTTCTGTTAATTATAATGATCTATTTGATCACAGTAAATTCTACACGTCTGTTTTTCTGTCTTCCTTCTGGATTGTCCGAACCATCTTCATTCTGGTTTGGAGCAATTGGTCTTGATTCACCAAAGTATTTTGCGATCATTCTGTCGTAAGCAATATCTCCGTTTCTGGCAATATACCTTCTGATCTTATTCGCTCTTGCACTGGATAACCACATATTGTATTTTCCGGTTCCATTAGCATCAGTGTGTCCTGTAATTAGCAACTTAGCTCCAGGATTTTTCTGCATGTAGGTAACCATTTTTTCAAGGTCATCTTTAGACTGATCAATAATGTTTACCTGGTCGTACTTAAACAATACTCCATCCAAAATAACGGTTCCTCCTTCATCAAGTACTTGATCCACTTGATCTTGAGTCATTCCACTAATAGGTTCTCCATCGTTTATCGAATCTTGTCTGGCAAGGATTTCTTCCACTTTCTGCTTATCATCCTCAGCATTGGTTTGAAGTGTCACCTCAACATCTGTAATATCAACGTTAACTACGTCATCTTCAGCTTTTGCCAATTCTACAATTTCACCATCTTCTACTTTACCTGCCCAAATACTTAACTTATCTCCTTCGTCGATAATAATTTTAGTTAAGTCCTGAACTCCTCCATCTTCACCAACACTAATGGTTTCGCTAGCTAACACTCCATCCAGGTCATACTGAATTTCGTAGTCGTGCCCCGGTTGTAAGATGAATAAAAATTTACCTGTAATACTATTAGGACGATATTCTCCAATCTCTTCTCCGGTCTCTTCATCTACAATGGTAATTAAGATGTCCTTAACAATGTTTCCTAAAGTATCCTTTGCAATTCCTTTATAGATAGCCAAAGATTTCTCTTTTTCCTCTTCCAAAGTCATTACATAAATGTCCTGATCTCCTTTTCCTCCCCCACGATAAGAAGAGAAATAGGCTCTTTTACCATCGGTTGATGGGAAATAGAATACATCATCTCCGGTAGTATTAATTGGGTAACCGATGTTTTCTGCTGCACTCCAGGTTCCATCTTCCTGTAATTCACTCTTAAATACATCAAACCCACCCATGGTGTTGTGTCCTTTAGAACTAAAGTATAGGGTTTTACCATCCGGGTGTAAATAAGGAGATTCTTCATCGTAACGAGTATTGATGGCTCCTCCTAAGTTTTCGGCATCTGCCCACTGACCGTTAGGTAGTTTTCTCATCATCCAAATATCTCTATCACCATTACCTCCTGGTCGATCAGATGTAAAGAAGATCGTATTTCCATAAGAATTCAAACTTGCATCAGTCTCCCAATATGGAGAGTTAATAGCTGCATCCATCTTAACAGGCTTACCCCACTCTTCTCCTTCTTTTCTCACCTCAAAAATACTTCCATCGGTATCGTCTGTTTCTTCAAAACGATAAACGTACATCAACTCTGCATCCGGCGAAATGTACAAACATGCATCGTGACTATTGGTATTAATGATATCCCCTAGTTTAACCGGAGGTCCCCATTTACCAAATTCTTTTACCGACATGTATACGTTTTCGAAGTACTTTCCTTCTTCGTCTACTAAATCCTGATCAGTTTCTTTTCTACGAGTAGTAAAAAACATTACTGTTTCTTCTGCATTTACTTTTGGACGGTATTCCGGGTATTCAGTATTAAGCATTTCAACCGAACGAACATAAATCTCTATTGGGTTCTCTTTAAGTTGAATAGCGTTATTACTAATTCGAATGTCTCTGCTAATCTCTCTTATTCCATCTTCGTTGTTTTCGTCCAACAATGACTTATATAAGGTATACTGTTCAATTGCCTTATCAAACTCGTAATTTACGTGATAAGCTTGCCCCAATAATCGAATAACTTCAACAGGAGCTTTCTTTTCTTTAGGATTTCCAATTCTGTAAGCAACGGTTAAATCCTCCTGAGCAGACTCAAAATAAGGTATCGCTTTAACTTTTTCATTGGCTGTATTCATGAAACAGTTACCTATGGAAAAATTAACATTGGCATTAGAAGGTTGCATTTCATGCATTTCTAGCAATATTGGCAAAGCTGCCTGATAATTTTCGTGTTCCAAATGACCGTATGCCACCGCAAACTTGTCTTTAAAACTATCCTGAGCATAAGAAAAAACGCTTAAGAAAAGCATTAATATGGGTAAGCTCTTATTCATCCTCTATATATTTTTTTAGTTCGTTTAATAGTTTTTCGGGCGCCCTGGTTGGCTTCCTTGTTTCTTCGCTTATAAATACCAAAGTTGTATCAGCGAAATTAAGCTTTTCATTTTGTTCATTAAAACATTCGTAGCTAAATTTAAATTTAACTCCCGGCAGTTCACTAATCGTGGTGCGAACAAGAATTTCCTCATCGTAAAATGCTGGTTTCAAATATTTTATACTCATATCAGAAACAGGTAGCATAATACCGGAATCCTCCAGTTCTTTATAGCTTACTCCAAGTGTTCTCAACGCCTCAACACGTGCTATTTCAAAATAAGTAGCGTAGTTACCATAATAACAATACCCCATCTTATCGGTTTCCGCGTATCGCACTCTAATCTTTACTTCCGAAACAAACATATCCCCTTCTTCTTATTCTGTTCGTCAATTAATCCCTTTCAAGTGTTAAATATTCCATTATTTTTAACCTATAAAACCACTTGAAGTGAAAAAAGCATCCCAGTTAATTCTGTACATACTCCTTATTGTATTGACGACTCAATGTCGCCAAACTTACGAAGTAACAGATATAAAGTCAAATAATTCGGATGTAGACTCCATTTTATTGGTTAACCTGTCGTCTGAAGTAATTATTTCCCCGTATCGCACTCAGCTTGAGGAAGAAATGAACGAAGTATTAAACACATCCGCAATAGTTATGGAGAAAGGAACACCAGAAGGAGTTTTGGGAAACTTTGTTGCGGATCTTACCTATTATAGAATTAAAACCGACACTAATTTTAATGCCGATTTTTGCGTATTAAACAACGGCGGCCTTCGAGCTAGCCTACCCAAAGGAGACATAACACGTGGTAAATTGTATGAGCTAATGCCATTCGAAAATGAAATCGTAATTGTCGAATTAAATGAAGACAACATGATTGAGTTATTGGAGTACATTAGAACACGCTCTGTTAACAAAGGTGCTTCGGGAGTTCCAGTAAGTGGAATTCGAGTAGCGTTAAAGGAAAGCAAAATTGACCGGGTTTTTATTGGCGTAAAAACCTTTCAAAAAGGAAGAACATATCATGTGGTTACCACAGATTATTTAGCCAATGGAGGTGACCAAATGAGCTTCTTTAAGAATCCTGTATCCAAAGTTCACACCGGAATAAAATTGAGAGATGCCATAATCGAACATGTGGTTATGCTCAACAACAAGGGAATTGAGTTAAATGCACAATTAGATGGAAGAATATACCATGCAGAATAGAAGAAGATTCGTAAAAAATATGGTATTAGGGTCAATAGGCGTTACCACTCTTAGTTCTTTCGACTGGGGTTACCCAGGTAATAATAAGGACCTAATCAAATTAACTGTTTTGCACACCAATGATATGCACAGCAGAATTGACTCATTTCCAGCAACAGATGCTAAATACCCTGGAAAAGGTGGAATGACAAAAATTTCCACTTTGGTGGATGCGATTCGAAAAGAGGAAGGAGAAATACTACTTCTGGATGCAGGAGATATATTTCAGGGAACGCCCTATTTCAATCTATTTGGTGGTGAACCGGAGTTTAAACTCATGAGTAAAATGGGATACGATGCTGCCACCATGGGAAACCATGATTTTGACAACGGACTGGAAGGGTTTCATAAAGTACTTCCTCACGCTAACTTCCCTTTTCTTTGCTCCAATTACAACTTTGATGACACCCTATTAAAAGGAGCTACTATCCCTCACAAGGTATTTGTAAAAAAAGGAATTAAAATCGGTGTATTTGGAATTGGGATAGAACTAGAAGGATTGGTGGACCCAAAAAACTATGGAAATACGATTTATAATGCCCCTATAAAAACAGCCAATGAACAAGCTAACATTTTAAAAAATGACATGGAGTGTGACCTGGTAATCTGTTTATCACATTTAGGTTTTGATTACGCTAGTAAAAAAATATCAGACAAACAGTTAGCAAAAGAAACAAATAACATAGATTTGATCATCGGTGGACACACCCACACTTTTTTAGATAAAGCTGAAACCTTTTTCAATAAAAAAGGTAGACCTGTATTGGTGAATCAAGCTGGTTGGGCTGCGTTAAGGCTAGGAAGAGTTGATTTCTATTTTGGTTGTAAAAAAGGAGAAAAAAAAGTTTTGAACGGTAACATAATTCGCTCTAAAAACTATGCCAAAATTTAATGTTCTGAACAAGTAAAACTTTTTAAAAAAACAATAGTAAAATCTTTTTTTTTTAAACTTTTTTATGTCAATATTTGCCTAACGGTTAACGCAAGGAAGTATTTCACTGAAATACAGCACTAACCAGAGCAGAGAAACTTATTCACAAACATTTTTAATACATTTAAAAACTTATGAGCAAAAACCTGGAAAAAGTTTGGAGTAACTGTTTGGCGGTTATTAAAGACAATGTGCCATTGCAAGCCTTTAAAACGTGGTTCGCCCCTATTAAAGCGACCAAGTTAAAGAGCAACGTGCTTACGATCCAGGTGCCTTCACAGTTTTTTTATGAGTGGTTGGAAGAGCATTATATTGAATTATTAAAAAAGACCATCAGAAAAGAGATTGGTCCAGATGCCAAATTAGAGTATAGCATTGTTATGGAAAATAACCAAAACAACGCTAACCCCTATACTGTAAAAATTCCCACCACTGATAAAAGAGCTATCAAAAACCCTTCGGTTGCGATGCCACTGGATATTAGTTCTAATCCAATTAGAAATCCATTCATCATTCCCGGGTTGCGCAAAGTTAACGTTGATTCAAACCTGAATCCGAATTACTCTTTTGAGAACTTTGTAGAAGGTGACTGTAACAGATTAGCACGCTCAGCAGGTTACGCAGTAGCAGAAAAACCGGGAGGTACTGCATTCAACCCACTTTTAATTTACGGCGGTGTTGGACTTGGAAAAACACACTTATCACACGCGATTGGAATCTCTATTAAAAACAGATTCCCTAACAAAACTGTTCTTTACGTATCATCAGAGAAATTTACTCACCAGTTTATTGATGCTGTAAAAAACAACAACACTAATGATTTTATACACTTCTATCAAATGATAGATGTATTACTTATCGATGATGTTCAGTTTTTCGCTGGTAAGGAGAAAACTCAAGATGTATTCTTCCACATTTTCAACCACCTGCACCAAACAGGAAAACAGTTGGTATTAACTTCCGACAAACCACCTGTTGAATTGCAAGGAATGGAGCAAAGATTGCTTTCAAGATTCAAATGGGGACTTTCTGCAGATCTTCAGGTTCCTGACCTGGAAACCAGAATCGCCATCCTTCAAAAGAAAATGTACGCAGATGGTATCGAACTTCCAAAAGAAGTAGTAGAATACCTTGCTTACAGCATCTCTACCAACATTAGAGAATTAGAAGGAGCTTTGATCTCTTTGATCGCCCAATCTTCACTTAACAAGAAATCAATTACGCTTGACCTGGCAAAACAAATGATCGACAAGTTCGTGAAAAATACTGCCAGAGAAGTTTCTATCGAATACATTCAGAAAGTGGTTTGCGACTATTTCGATTTACCAATCGAGTTAATGAAGTCTAAGACCAGAAAAAGAGAAGTGGTACAAGCAAGACAAATTGCTATGTTCTTCTCTAAAAAGATGACTAAATCATCTTTGGCAAACATCGGAATGCATTGCGGAGGAAAAGACCACGCTACGGTACTTCACGCTTGCAGAACGGTAAACAACCTTTCTGAAACAGACAAAACATTCAGAGGTTATCTGGATGACTTAGAAAAGAAACTAAGCTTACAGTAAGAATTTCAAAACTCCGTTGTGCTTCACAACGGAGTTTTTTATTTATAGCCATGTACGACATCATCCTTCTTACCGAAGACAAATACATCAACACCCAGGAAACCGACTGGTACACACTACAAGTTCTAACTGAAGATCGATTGGTATTAGAAGCACTACAAAAGAAAGGACTAAAAGCCTCCATCAAATCCTGGAGCGACCCAACTTTTAACTGGTCACAAACCAAAACTGTATTGTTTAGAACAACCTGGGATTACTTTCATCGATACGATGAGTTTTCTGAATGGCTAAAATCAACCTCCTCTAAAACCGTATTAATCAACCCAGCTTCATTGATACAATGGAATGTAGACAAGCACTACCTCAACGACCTGAAGGCTGAAGGAATCAACATTGTAGAAACCATTTTTATCGAACCCGGTGCTTCTTCTACCCTGAAATTATTACACGAAGAACACCAACTTAAAGAGAGCGTACTTAAACCAACAGTATCTGGTGGAGGACGACACACCTATCGCCTTAACCCGCAAAACCTGGAAGAACACGAAACCATATTCCAGGAATTAATTAAGCTAGAAGCCATGATGCTTCAACCATTCCAAAATAACATTGTAAGCAAAGGAGAAGTATCTCACATGGTAATTGGCGGTAAACACACCCACTCTATTTTAAAACTCGCTAAAGAAGGAGACTACAGAGTACAAGACGATTTCGGTGGCACCGTACACCAATACACTCCAACACCAGAAGAAATTAAATTTGCAGAAAAAGCCGCTAAAGCCTGCTCTCCTACTCCGGTTTACGCAAGAGTGGATGTAATTTGGGACAACAACAACGAACTAGCCATTAGTGAAATTGAATTAATTGAACCGGAAATGTGGTTTAGAGAAAGACCAGAAGCCGCCAATGTATTAGCCAACCAAATTCACCTCCAATACTTTAAGTAGGTAAAATCAGTATTTTTTCGGATTGTAATAATAGTAAACAGCTACTACTTTTGTTGCATCAATAACAAAACATGAAACTAACCTTACCCCTAACCCTCATCTTCCTACTTGGGCTGCTCGCTTGTAATTCGACAGAAGAAGAAACACCTAAACCAGGTTCGAATAATAACACTCAAGACTCAATTAGTATGGAACAAGACTCAATTGTATTGTCATTTACATTTGTTGGATGTAACAGGGTAGACAGAACCGACCAGGACAATCCGGAAGCCACCAATGCTTCGTCTGCCAATTTATATGTATTAAAAAGAATTTACCGGGAAATTTGTTCTTCTCAGCGCAAACCTGAACTATTCTTTTTCCTTGGAGACTTAGTTTATGCCGAATCCACCACCGAAAGATTAAACAGCCAGCTACAAGCCTGGGTTGAATTATATCACGACACTCTATTCAGTCAAATCAGCAATTCAGGAATTGAACTGGTTGCCATACCCGGAAACCATGAGATGTTATCCTATCACGATTACGGAATACCCGGACATGACGAATGGCCATTGAAAGGAGCAACAGAACTATGGATGAAATACATGAGCGACTACATGCCCGAAGATAGAGATTACGTAACCGGACCTGATAGCATTGTTAACCAAATGACCTTCTCATTTATTAGAGAAAACGTAGGGTTTGTCCTTATGAATACAGACACTTACAATGCTCCTTGTGAGGAACATCCACACGGAATGGAAGGACTAATTCCTACCGACTGGATTGTAAACAAAGTAAACGAATACCAAAACAACCCCGAAATAGACCATGTATTTGTACTGGGGCACAAACCCTATTATGTAAATGGACAACCCGAAACAGGACACACGGGACTACCAGAAGGACCAATCCTTTGGCCAAAACTAAACGACGCCCATGTAATCGCAATGCTTTCTGCCCACTTGCACGACTACCAACGTGTTCAACCGGGAGACGAAGGCACCTACCAGATTATTGCAGGAAATGGAGGTAGCTCGGGAACAGCTGAATTTTTCGGTTATTCCACCATTAATATTTGGAGCAATGGGGAGGTTGAACTTATCTCCAAAGGATTTGATAAAGGAGACCCTTATTATAAAGCAGTTCCACAAAACCCAACTACAGTAAGAGACAGCACCCACTTAACCTGGAGCAAAAACGCCAACCCCTACTCTAATTAAGACTACCAATTAGACATTGACAATCCCTCACAGTCGCAATCTTTAGCTTGTTCGGGAGATTCATTTTTTACTTTGGCAGTATTTAAAATATCGATAACAAGGTCTTTATACCCGTTCTCAATGTTTAACTCTTTAATTTGTAGGATGACCTTTTGTAGCTCTGTCTGATTCATAATCATTTCGTTTTTCAGACTATATTCAAACAATTAACCACAACAAAAAACCTCAACAAAATCAAGGGTTTACGAAATCTACATTAAGAATTTTACGATCAATTAAGTAGAATTACTCCAAAATTGAGAGTTACATATCCATTGCTACCAATGATTTCCCTTTTAAAACAGGAATCACAGAAGTTTGATTTGGGGTAAGGCAATACTTTATATCCTCATTCAGGTTTAAATCTCTCAACCTTCTTCTATGAGAAGAAGCCTTTAAGTAACCAAAATAATTATCTCTTGCAGACATGTACAGATACTTAGCTGCAATCGAAGAATCATCATCTGAGTAAAAGTTACCGGTATTTAACAAGTTATAAGTAAACGCTCCTGCACAAATGGTATCCTCCAAACAGAATTTATTCTTCCACCCTGACCCCAACAAAAGAATATTCTTGTTTTGCTTCGACAACCAATCAGTTAACGAATCAAGGTTCAATAACGACCCGATTACAATCGTATCTTTTTGTCTGGCTGTATGAATCGCTTTAGTTCCGTTCGTGGTAGTTATCACTATAGTCTCCCCTTCATAAGCGTTATCAAGATAAGCCAAAGGTGAATTCCCCAATTTAAACCCCTCCACAATTTGCCCCTTTCTTTCGGCAGCAACGATATAACCATTTTGTCTATACTCAATTGCCTCCTCAAGTGTAGAAACAGGAATCATTTCCTTTACTCCATTATCAAATGCTGTACATATTGCAGAAGTTGCTCGAAGCACATCGATTACTACAACAATTTGAGCTTCTTCTTCGTGTAACGGATATAAATTAGGAGTAAAACAAACTTCTACCTTCTTTCTCTTTTCCATGCGGCAATTTTAACAACAAAAGTACTTTTATTTCACAGTGATGCATAAAAAAACCTCACAGGTTATAAACATGTGAGGTTTTTTTTATAAAGATTTAATATAATCTACTTAAATGGTGGCTTTACCACTTTAGCCGCAAGCTGTTTTTTACGCACCTGAATGAATATTTCACTTCCTTCAGCAGCAAACTCAGTTTTTACATATCCTAATCCAACAGCTTTCTTCAATGAAGGAGCCATGGTACCAGAAGTTACAATTCCTATTTCATTTCCTTCTGCATCTACAATTGGATAATCGTGACGAGGAATTCCTCTATCCACTAATTCAAACCCAACTAACTTTCTGGTAACACCCGCTTCTTTCTGAGCTTTTAGAGCTTCGCTATTTACAAAATCCTTAGTGAATTTGGTAATCCATCCTAATCCTGCCTCTAACGGCGAAGTAGTATCGTTAATGTCATTACCATATAGACAGAATCCCATTTCCAATCTTAGTGTATCTCTTGCGGCTAGTCCAATTGGCTTGATCCCCAATTCTTCTCCTGCTTCGAACACTCTGTTCCACACTTCTTCTGCTACTTCATTAGGAATGTAAAGCTCAAACCCTCCTGATCCGGTATACCCGGTTGCTGATAAGATAACGTTATCAACTCCAGCAAAAACACCTTTAGTAAAGTGATAGTATTTTACTTCTCCTAGATTAACATCTGTTAGTTTTTGAAGAACTTCAGTCGCTTTTGGCCCCTGAACTGCCAGTAAAGAGTAGTTATCAGAAGCATTCTCCATCTCTACCCCTTCGGTATTGTATTTGGATATCCAATTCCAATCTTTTTCGATGTTAGAAGCATTTACCACCAACATGTACTCTTCCTCACTAATTCTGTAGATGATTAAATCGTCTACAATCCCTCCATCCTCATTTGGCATACAAGAATACTGAGCTCTTCCATCAAAAAGCTTGGTAGCATCGTTGGATGAAATTTTCTGAATTAAATCCAATGCTTTTGGCCCTCTAAGGAAAAATTCTCCCATGTGAGACACATCAAATACACCAACACCATTTCTTACTGTTTCATGCTCCACATTCACCCCTTCGTATTGAACCGGCATGTTATACCCAGCAAAAGGCACCATCTTAGCTCCAAGTTTCTCGTGAACATGAGTGAGTGCCGTATTTTTTAATTCAGTTACTTCCATGATTTATTTTAGTTTTAGACAGATACAATATTAAAGGTAAAATCGATATAAATTACTTCATTAATGATAAATATAACTTCAACAGTCGTTCCTGTTGAGATTTTAATGAATACCTCTCCTCTACCGTTGTCCTTCCATTTGCTCCTACCTTCTTTCTTAATTCATCGTCCTCCACAAGAGACGACAATACTTTAAACCACTCTTCCTCTCCTATGGGCAAAAATCCATTTACTCCTTCTTCAACAATTTCGGTATTCATCCCAACTGCAGACATTACAGCCGGCTTCCCAACAGACATGTACAACAACCCTTTCATTCCACATTTTCCCCGAGTCCATTCGTTATCCGGCAATGGCATAATCCCAACATCCAGTTTATTGAATAGCTCCACCTCTCTTTCATTACTCCACGGAACTCCAACTATCCCCAATTCATCATTCTTGTAATTTGGATCCCCAATCAAGGTAAAAGATACCTTATCTCCATACTTTTGCTTAAGCCTTTTAAGTACTGGAATGGATTGCTCGAAATGCTTAACAGTGGTATGACTACCAACCCACCCAATTATCACCTGACCTGTTTCTTGCCTTTCCAGCTCCATGTATTTATCTGTATCGATAGTGGATGGAAACACGGTAACATTTGGATTGTACTTTAAAGCAAATTCCTTTAAGTACTGATTACCTGCAGTAATATGAGCACACAGAGGTAATATCTTTTGAATCTTATTAGCATTCTTTAAAAAGGAAACAGATTGGTTTCCTGCAGAAACATCCTTCACCCAAATGGCATCATCAAAATCAAAAACCATTGGCACTCCACTTTTGGCAAATTTCCTTTCAAAAACAGTTGACCGAGTTAGAATAGCCTCTCTGTACAGAACTATTAAATCAAAATCCTTTACATTTTTCAAATCCGACCAACGCTTCTTATAGGCGTTTAAGGCAATCATACCTTTCTTCAAATAATTCCCATGAGAATACAACACCTGATCATCTTCCTCAGAAATAATATTTGCCAGATGACACTCCACTCCATTCTTTTCCAGGTAATCAAAGTATTGCTCAAACCGATACCTCTGTCCTGGAGAACGATCTTTTCTATGGTGCACTATGAAAAGTATTTTTTTCAACCCTTCTTTCTTTTGCTGCAAAAATAATTGATCTACCATTCTTTAACACAACCGATTTATCCTGTTTTTTCACAATTTTTAATTCAGTGTTGGAATCCATTCCCTAAACCCGAATCTTATATTTACATTTGCACAGCATGATTCCATTACCTAAAAACAATACTCCGCGCTGGATTATTTTTGTAATAGACATATTTCTTTGTCTGTTTGCATTAGGCATGGCATACCTTATTAGATTTGATTTTGTAAACATCGACAAAGCCATCCTTCAGGAAGAATGGAACGTACTAAAACCAGTCTTACCCATCTACATTGGAATCAGAGCACTGTCATTCATCATTGGAAAGACCTATGCCGGAATCATTAGGTATACAGGAACCCAGGATGCCAAAAGGATATTTCTGGTAATAACAGCTGGCACATTAGCCTTCCTGATCTTGGCTCCACTTAGAATGAAGCTTTATGATGGTTATTTCTTTTTACCTCTTTCCATCATTGTTGTTGAATACCTGACAGCTATATTTCTATTAATATCCTCCAGAATTGCGGTTAAATTGATTTATGTAGAAAAGCACAAATCAAGAGGATCCACAAAAAATGTAGTCATTTATGGTGCCGGCGAGATGGGGTTAATCACCAAGAGAACTCTGGAGAAAGACACACTCACCCTCTACAATGTTATTGGGTTTATTGACGAGGATAAAAAGAAACATGGAAAATTAATGGAACGTTCCCCAATTAAAGGACTTAACGCACTTGAACAATGGAGCGAAACGAAAGAAGTGGATAACGTTATTATTGCCATTAAATCGCCTGACGCAGAAAAGAAAAGAGCCATAATTAATAAGTGCCTTGACCTCAACATTAATGTACTTACTGTCCCCCCTACCGACCGCTGGATGAATGGCGAGTTTTCTGCCAAGCAAATAAAAAAGGTAAGAATTGAAGATTTACTGGGACGTAAGGAGATCAAACTAAACAAAGAAAACATCTCGTCGCAATTAAGCGACAAAACCATATTAGTTACTGGTGCTGCAGGATCTATTGGAAGTGAATTGGCCAGGCAAATCCTAAAGTTCAATCCTAAGAAGCTAATTCTATTGGATCAGGCGGAGAGCCCGATTTACGATTTGGACATGGAACTTAGAAGCTCAAACAACCTCGATCATAGCAGCTCACCTAACTGGGAAGTGGTTATTGCAGATGTATCCAACCAAAACAGAATGGAAAATGTATTTAATCATTTCCAGCCTAAAGTTGTTTTTCATGCTGCTGCTTACAAACACGTCCCATTAATGGAGCAAAATCCAGCAGAAGCCATTAAAGTAAATGTTAAAGGAACAAAAACCCTGGCCGATCTTGCTAACACTCACTATGTAGATTCTTTTGTAATGGTATCTACTGATAAAGCAGTTAACCCTACCAACGTAATGGGAGCTTCTAAAAGAATTGCTGAAATTTACATTCAATCGCTCAATAAAGGCTCTAACACCAAATTCATTACCACTAGATTCGGAAATGTACTTGGAAGTAATGGAAGTGTTATTCCTCTGTTTAAAAGACAAATTGAGCAAGGAGGACCAATCACCGTAACCCACGAAGAAGTTACTCGGTTTTTTATGACCATTCCGGAGGCTTGCCAATTGGTTCTGGAAGCAGGAAGCATGGGTGATGGTGGAGAGATTTTCGTATTTGACATGGGCGAAAGTGTTAAGATCATTGATTTAGCAAAAAAAATGATTCAACTATCCGGGCTTGAACTCGGAACAGATATAGACATTAAAATTACAGGGCTTCGACCGGGAGAAAAACTCTATGAAGAGTTATTGAACAGCGAAGAAAACACCCTTCCCACGCACCACGACAAAATCCTAATAGGAAAAGTAAGAGAATTTGATTTAACAGAAATAGGTGAACTGGTACAAAAACTGATCGAAAGTTATTCTCGCCAGAATAACGATGATCTTGTGAAAAAAATGAAAGATATTGTGCCGGAATTTAAAAGCAATAATTCTGTTTTTAGTAAATTTGACGATTAAAATGATCCAATTATGAGAACCAAAACCAGCTTAGAAGTAAGATTTGCAGACATTGACATGGCAGGTCACGTTCATAACAGTAAATACCTATGCTTCTTTGAGCAAGGAAGAATTGACTTTTTGTCGGAAATGGCAGGAAGTGACTGGAACTGGAGAAAAAGAGGTTTAGTTTTGGGTAGAAACGAGGTAGATTATATCGAACCTATTTACCTTAATGATAAGATATACATTTCCACTAGATGCGACCATGTAGGCACCAAAAGCTTCACGCTTTCTTATGAGCTTTACAAAACAGGAGGCGAAGAAGATATTCTTTGCACCAAAGGGAGAAGTATTCTGGTATGCATGGATTTTGAAACAGACACTTCTATTCCTGTTTTTGACGAATGGAAGGCTCAGCTGTTAGCTTCCATGGAAAATGAGCTATAAGCTTAATTCCAACGCATTAATTCTGATTTACTAAAATTCCACTCAGGGGTATCAAAATCATCTCCTAGTTCGGACAGCTTATACCATGGCGACAGTGACTCGTTGTTGGGGTTTCTTAGTATGTGCATTTCTTGTGCCGGCATATAACTCTGAGCAATCATAAACATAATCTCACCTTCGTCGTTCTTTGCTACATCCATTACCATTACAGCATGCCCTGGAGAACCTCCGTAAACAAATAAATCTCCTGGTGCTATTTTCTCCACGGGAATCGACTCTAACTCTCTGCTTAAACTCAATGTTCCGGCATAATTAAAAATCTGAATCATGTACTTTTTAAAACTCTCATAGCTCCCATTGGTTTTAGATGATGCCACCCATTTCACCTTACCAGACTCCGGGATTGGATATAATCCACTTTTCCATTTTTTAAATGCAACTTCAGCTCCATTGGTATAATTAAAGTGAATACTATCCGCCTTTCCGTTGTTATATAAATACTCAGCTCTTAATCGCATTGCAGCATCTGCACACTGTTGTAAATCTTTCTTCCCCACATCCATATTTATAACATAGGCATGAGCAGATTGATTCCATTTCTCCTCTCCATTGTATAATTTCACATTGGGTCTTCCCGGATGAAGCGGGATTCTTCTCAACCAATGAGCAAAACTCCCCTCTTTGGCTTCAACTCTGGTATATCCATTAGGCACCAACACCCTGTTAATAATCATATCATCTGCACTGAAAGACTCCAACCAGGGTAGTTTATACATAAAAGAATCCTTTTGTGCCACAATGGTCTCTAACACTTCCAACTCTTCCTGCTCTTCAGAAACAGGAGCATCAACAGAAACACTTGCCGAATCTGTAGGTTGAGCACATGAGGTTAGAACAAATAATGAAAATATGAATGTAAATCGCATGGTTTTATTTTTGATAATGCAACGAAAAGAAAAAGGAACAAAAAAGCCCTGACTAACAGTCAGGGCATTAATTATTTGTATGGATTGACTTATTTTTTGAAAATCAAACGGGTAATAAAAATACCTGCGCCATCATCTTTACCAGCATTACTCTCTACTCCACTTGCCACATGAATTAATTCATATCCTTGAAGATGCAACTGATTAATTTTAGAAGAAATCAAAGCATCGTTAGAAGCAATGTTTTGAAAGTTAATTCCTACACCACTGTAAAAGTTTAACAATTTAGATTCTGCAAAACGATCAATTTTGACATCTTTTCTCTTTATTGATGATTGATCACTCTTCTTTCCATTAGTCCTTTCAGTAGTGAAATCATCAATATTCAACTCTGTTTGATGCTCGATCATTCTTGAACGCCCAGCCCCCATCGGAACAATAGACTCTACAACGGTAACCACTTTGTAGCTACTTCCTTCCACAATTGGTTCATCTGCCTCAGCTTTGTTTCCCATGTTGGTAAAAGCTGAAAATGCTAGCGTTGATACGAACAGTGCTCCGGCTACTGCAAATCCCTGTAAAAATGGTTTTTTCATGATAATTAGTTATTTAAAATATTTTGCATCAAGTTAACAATATTCCTGCCAAAATCAACGGGTTTTTAAGGTGAAATAAATAGCTTTGTTCCAACTCAACCTAACATGTTAAAAGCTAGATATTTTAAACATACACTCAACTTTAAACGACCAAGTGGAACATCCAGAGGAGTACTAAACACCAAAGAGAGTTGGTTCATTTTGGTATGGAATATTGATGCCCCGGAAGTTGTTGGTATTGGAGAATGTGGACTACTGAAAGGCCTTAGCCTCGATGATGTAGATAACTACGAAGAGAAATTAAAAGAGGTATGCAACAGGGTTAACGAACACGAAACCATGCTAACAGGAGAGTTAAACAGCTTTCCTTCTATTCAGTTTGGGCTGGAGATGGCCCTACTGGACCTAAATACAAAAGGAAGCAAACAATTTATTCGTTCACCATTCATCACTTCAAATACCCCAATCTCAATCAATGGGCTAATTTGGATGGGGGAAAAAGAGTTTATGCTGGAACAAATTAAGTCTAAACTCGAAACCGGATTTCGTTGTGTTAAGTTAAAAATTGGAGCAATCGATTTTGAACAAGAACTGGATTTATTGAAATTTATTAGAAATCAGTTTACAGAAGACGATTTAGAACTACGTGTTGATGCCAATGGCGCTTTTACACCTGAAAATGCCATAGAAAAGCTTAAACGGCTCTCTGAGCTGGATTTACACTCCATTGAACAACCAATTAAGCAAGGACAAATTGAAGAAATGGCTAAGTTATGCGACAATCCACCTTTCCCAATTGCTTTGGACGAAGAATTGATTGCAGTAACGGAGAAGGAAGCCAAACACGAATTATTGAATCAAATATTACCACAATACATTATTCTGAAGCCTAGTTTAATTGGCGGCATTAAAGGCACCAATGAATGGATCGAAGCGGCTGGAGAGCTCAGTATTCCATGGTGGATTACATCTGCTCTGGAATCTAACATAGGCTTAAATGCCATTGCACAATACACCTCCTCCCTCGGAAACCCATTACCACAAGGGCTGGGAACCGGACAACTTTACACCAACAATATCGACTCTCCATTAGAAGTAATTGGAGATCAACTTTACTACAATCCTGAGTTAGATTGGGACCTGTCAATGTTTCAATCATGAATGATGCACTTCATATAAACGGCAAAAAGATTACCACAGCCTCTCTATCTGACAAAACCTGGGAGGACACGGGAATCACACCATTTCTTTCAGAGTGGTTTTCCGACCAAAGCCAAATAACGGTTCAAACATCCGGCTCAACTGGCACACCAAAACCAATTGAGTTATCCAAATCAGATATGGTAGCCAGTGCTCAATTAACTGGGCAATACTTTAAATTGAAGCCAGGAGATTCAGCCCTGTTATGCCTCCCTTCAAAATACATTGCCGGTAAAATGATGCTGGTAAGATCCATCATACTACAGCTGGACCTAATGGCTGTTCTTCCGTCGAGCAATCCGATTAAAAATCTGGAAAGAAACATCGACTTTGCAGCCATGACTCCCATGCAGGTAAAAACAATTTTAAACGAAACACCTGAGAAGCTTAACCTGATCAAAACTTTGATTATTGGAGGTGCTCCGGTTGACCATATTTTAGAAGAGCAATTACAGTCATTTTCCGCCCGCTGTTATTCCACTTATGGCATGACAGAAACCATCACTCACATAGCGGTAAAACAACTTAATGGCCCCAACAGAAATGAATACTTCGAAGCGCTTCCCTCAGTCCAATTTAAAGCTTCCGACGATCAATGTTTGATCATTTACGCACCTCACCTCTCAACCTCAACCTTTACAACAAATGATATTGCAGAAATATCTGGTTTAGAAAACTTTAAATGGAAAGGAAGAAAAGATAACATCATCAATTCGGGAGGAATTAAGCTTCAACCTGAAGCCATAGAAACCAAGCTCTGTTCTGCACTTCCTAATCATCGTTTTTTTATTGATTCTGTGCCGGATTCTTTCCTCGGACAAAAGGTGGTTTTAATCATCGAATCTGAAAAAAGCATCTATGATATTCAGAGTAAAATTGCCACCTGTTTAAGTGGTGTTGAACAACCAAAAGAGATTCATTATTTACCTCAATTTATAGAGACCGAAACAGGAAAAATTCAGCGAAGAAAAACATTGGATTTGATTTAACTTTATTCTTCAATCACTCTTGAATATACTCTCCCTGTAAAGATTAAATCTTTAGTTAAAAGTGTTTCTTTTCTCAGCGTATATTCATCCGGAATCATCATGAAATAGATCAACACTTTATCCATTGACAAACTGGTTCCTTCATTTTTATGCCTTACGATAGCCTTATCCGTTAAGCATTCGTTCACCTGTATCGAGGAATCCAAATGAACTAGATACCACTGATCATCTCCCGACACTTCTATTCTTTCTCCCAGTGAGCCGGTAACAGGAAACTGACTACCTACAAATGGATTATCTTTTGGTGCAAAAAACCTCATTTTCAATCCAGTTAGGTCTAAACTATTCTTTCCTTCGCCCATCCCCACAGAAGTAAGTCTGCTAAACCGAATCATACTCTGGCACCAATGAGGCATCCTAACTCTGTTCCAAACACCTTTAACAATCCTGATTTGAGTAAATGTATGCGTTAAAAAGGCCAGCATAAAGGTTACTGATAATCCACCTGCCATCATCAACTCATTGGCTTTACCTGCCCCATACCTCAACCCTACCGCGGTATATTGATACATAAATACCGTAATCAACCCCAAAATAAGCATCGTTCCTATTTTTCGGGTATTCAGCCTGGTTTGATAACTGAAATGGTTCGAAATATTGAGGGCATTGTTTTGAAACACCACAAAGAAATGCATGCAGATCAAGAAGAATAACATACTAAGTATCCCCATTTTTTTGAAAATGAAAAAATCATAGATCCCATGACTCAGCGATGCTACCACAAACCCTAATGGAATAACATACCAGTATTTTAACTTCGATTTTAGTTGATACTTAAACAGCACAAAGGCATAGGCAATGATACTGGCATCAAACATGTGCCCTACTATACAGTAAGTGGCTCTACTGTATATCACGTGTAAATCGGACTCCTGAAAGTAAATCAGATTTTCAGTAAAGGCGAATCCTCCAGCAGATAAAGAAGCGTAGAGAATATAATCGAAAGGTTCGTCAATTACCCTTGTAAAAGCCAATAATAAAAACCAGGGCAAAAACTTGGTTATTTCCTCTACCAACCCAATAACAACAGTAGAATAAACAAAATCATTCCACCACCCTCCGGTCCAGTCCAGGTTGAAATAGATTTCCAAGACATCACTCAGCGGATAAATTAAGAAGGCAAACACACCACCAGCAAGAAAGATCATTATGATATTTACCCACTTTTCCGGCTCAAAAACATCCAGGTTTCTCAGGTATAAAATCCACACCAAAGAAGCTAACAAGGCTCCTATAAGCCCCCAAATATTTAGCCTTTCCTGATGCCTTACTAATACCTCCCGGTAATAAGGGATCATTTCTCCATCCCTAATGTAGATGTCTCTCTTTTGACGAGAATCCATATAGGGCCATGCATCAGGATTATAAGCCAGTTCCTTGATTTTGGAACGCTTCTTTTTGTAGGAATATATATCAATTAATATCGGTACAGCTCCTTCACCAAACCCACCGTAGTTGAGCTCTTTTAATAAAAACAACTCAGCCACTTTGAAATTCCACTCACGATAATACACCACTCCATATCCAAAATTGAGGTATTTATGAGCCGTATCTTCTACCTGATCCAGATTATTCCAATACTCTATTGGCCGCTCCATCTCATAATCAATCATCCCCTTCATAGTATAGGCCAAATCTCTGGCCTTTTGATCAGATGATGCAATGAAATTTTCGTAATCGGATTCTAGCTGATTGATAATAGAAGTAAAACCATAATTACTGGAAGTACGTATGATCTCGTAGTGCAAATCAACATTCAAAGAATCGCGCTCCAGTTTTCTTAATTTCTCCTCCACACTTTCCCTGGCCAATTGCTCTTCACCTTCGGTGGAATCCTCAAGACTACTGGCATAACCACCAAACCCTAACACATTGATTACCAACAAAGGAACAGCAATTACTAGAATTAATCCTATAGGAAATTTTAAGGTTTTAAATGTAAAGAATCGCTTACTGGGAAGCTGGCGGTAAAGCCTGACATAATACATGCCAAATACGGCCAGAATGTAGCCTAGAAAAGCTAGTATCAGTAAATTCTTTAGCATGTAACTGGAGGTATTTCCTCCTTAATAAGGTTAATGATTATTTCATCTTTTTAAGCACTTTCAATGCCGCATCTCTATGAAGAGTAATACTCATCATTTTAAGCTTTACATAATCCTCATGCATGAAATAATAACCAAACTTCTCGCACTCTTCTCCACAGTTTCTCGATCCTGACCCAGAGTCTTTTATCAAGAACCAGGTACTTCCATCTTTCTCAAGGTAACCTACCAGGTGCATAGCGTGATCATCAGTGGTAGAACCATCTAAAAACCTCATTTGACGAGAGTTTTCGTTAATGTATTCCGATGGGATATCGAAATCTGGAACAATGGCTATCTGACTTTGCTTATCAAAACCAACTTCCGATACATCTCCTCCAATGCTAATTCCATATCCTGCTTTTACAGCTCCCTTTACCAAAGACATAAAGTCATCCAGCGGCACATTGTTATAATCCTTGCTGTTCCACCAGTTATCCGGCACATCGTACTCACCTTTTGACCAATAAGGTAATTCTTTCAAACTCATAAAATTAATGTAGTCGTCCGGCTTTATCTGAATGCTATTCATGTACTCTATTGGAGTCATTTCTTTACCATCTACAGTCACTTTAGTTGGAATGGCTCCCATATAGTGCTCAAGAATACTTTTCACCGTGGTAACCACCGTATTCTCATCCCATGCATTTCTTTCTTTCACCCCATTTAAGTAAGCATGAATCTCATCAAACATTACTTCATGGTTATGGAATACCTGTCCTTGTTTCTTTCCTGTATAGGCTTCCAAAGGAACAACTCCGTACATTTTCATCATTCTGGCCACAGCATTGGTCTCAGACCCTTCTCCCAGAGTCATATCTCCACGATGAGCAACAAAATACCTGGCTCTTTCCACATACTCCCAATACACAGTGTACATCTGCGACAATTTCACTTCTTTCCCCGTAATTCTTTTTACTTCACTTTCGTAAAAAGAAGTGGTAGAAAAACACCAGCAAGTTCCCGTGTTTCCCTGCGAAATCACATCATTTTTCCAAATGGTGGTATACTCCTTAGGGTCAGTTGGGTAATCTTTACCCGCAACATCAATCTTAAACTCTCTGGAAACAGCCTTATCTGCTTTAGAAGACTCATACTTCTCAATACCAGTTAAAATATCGGTTTGATAGTAACCATCCTTTTTATCTCTAAACTCTGCTTTATCTTTATTTTGAGCTAAAACTCCCGCAGTGGCGAATACCGCTAATCCTAATAATACACTCTTCATCGCTTTTTACTGTTTCGTGATACATTTTGTAAAGTGGCATAAATTTAAACTTTTTATATTTGGAACGATCGAAAAGGATGGGTTCATTTTTAAAAATTACGGTATTATCAATTATTCTCGCAATCGGTGGTCAATCGTTTGCTCACGACTGGTACATTAGTATTACCACCATTAGATATAACCAGGAAAAAAAATCGTTTGAAGTAGAGGTTAAACTTACTGCTCACGACCTTGAAAAAGCGGTTAAACTGCACTACAATCAAGACCTTAAATTAGGAGGAGAAAAGGAACACCCACAATCGGATAAGATTATATCAAACTACCTTAATAATTACCTTGACCTTTGGGTTAACGGAGCTAAATCTAAACTGGAATTCTCTTCTAAATCCTTTATTGGAAAAGAGGTGGAGAACGACGAAAATATGTGGATTTACCTTGAATTCAAAGCTCCAAGAGTACTTAAGAACATTACTGTAAAAAACAGAATATTGATGGACACCTTCCCGGGCCAACAAAACATAACCCACGTAGAAAACGGAGACCAAAAACAGAGCTATACATTCGTATACGGGAAAAACCAAAAAACTTTTTTATTCGAAGATTAAATCTTACAGCCCACTTATAAAACCATGAAACAACTATTCATCATTTCCTTAGGAATCTTTACTACCGTTGCCGCTCAGGTAAACGAGAGTTACAACACAAACAAATTTAGGCAACTAAAAATGGAGTTTGCAACTCCTAATGTTTATCGTAATGCTGCCGGAGCACCCGGACATGAATACTACCAGAATAGAGCCGATTATGAAATGGAGCTCACCCTTAATGATGGAGAACAAAAGATTACAGGAAAAGAAACCATTACCTACCATAATGCTTCACCTGATGCACTAGAGTACCTATGGATTCAGTTAGATCAAAACAAAAGAGCAAAAGACTCTGATTCTTATAAGATCCAAACAGGGAAGATGGAAGGTAAATCTTCAGGAGATTTGGAGAGATTACATCAGGATTTTGATGGAGGATTCAAAATCACTTCTGTGACCAGAAATGGTTCTGAAATGGATTATACCATTAACAAAACCATGATGCGAATCGACCTTGATGCTCCCCTTAAACCTGGAGCAAACATTTCTTTTAGCATTGAGTGGTGGTACAATGTAAACGATAGAATGAAGATTGGTGGAAGATCTGGTTACGAGTACTTTGAAGAAGATGATAACTACCTGTACACCATTGCTCAGTTCTACCCAAGAATGTGTGTTTACAATGACGTTGAAGGTTGGCAAAACAAACAGTTCCTTGGAGCTGGAGAGTTCACACTTCCATTTGGAGATTACAATGTAAAAATTACTGCACCTGCAGACCACCTAGTTGCTGCAACAGGTGAGCTAATCAACGCTAAAGACATTCTTACAGAAGAACAACTTAAGCGTTTGGATGAGGCTAAAAACTCGGAGCAAGAGCCAGTATTTATCGTAACTGAAAAAGAGGCCATTAAAGCAGAGAAAGGTAGAGCTAAGGCTATGAAAACATGGCATTATGCAGCGAAAAACGTTAGAGATTTTGGTTGGGCATCCTCTAGAAAGTTCATCTGGGATGCTATGATCGTTAAGCAAAAAACAAAAGATGTATTAGCCATGTCGTTCTACCCTAAAGAAGGAAACCCTCTTTGGGAAAGATACAGTACAAAAGTAGTGGCACACACTCTTAGAACTTATTCTAAGTACACTTTCGATTATCCTTATCCGGTTGCTATTTCAGTTCACGCTAAGTGGATCGGGATGGAATACCCAATGATTTGTTTCAATGGTGGTAGGCCGGAAGAAGACGGAACTTACTCCAAAAGAACAAAATATGGAATGATCGGAGTGATTATACACGAAGTAGGACACAACTACTTCCCTATGATCGTTAATTCTGATGAACGTCAATGGACCTGGATGGATGAAGGATTAAATACTTTCCTACAATACCTTACTGAACAAGAATGGGAACCAAACTACCCTAGTCGTAGAGGACCTGCAAGTAAAATTGTTGACTACATGAAAGGAGACAAAGATTACATCTCTCCTATTATGACCAACAGTGAATCATTACACCAATTTGGTAACAATGCCTACGGTAAACCAGCAACCGCTTTGAATATTTTGAGAGAAACCATTATGGGAAGAGAGCTGTTTGATCACGCTTTCAAAACTTACGCTCAACGCTGGATGTTTAAGCACCCTACTCCTGAAGACTTCTTTAGAACGATGGAAGATGCTAGTGGTGTTGACCTGGATTGGTTTTGGAGAGGTTGGTTTTACACCAACGAGCACGTAGATATTTCATTGGATTACGTCAACTGGTATCAGATAAGCACCGAAGATCCTGTGGTAGAAAAGAAAATTAAGAAAGCAGAAAGAGAAGCTTTTCCAGAAGATATCAGTACCACTAGAAATAAAAAGTCCATAAAAGAAACCTATGCAGATAAAGACCCAAGTGTACTGGATTTTTACAATTCTTACGACCCATTGGATGTAACTGACGAGGATAAGAAGAGCTACAAGAAATTCTACGAAGGATTAAGCGATAAGGAAAAAGAAATATTAAAGGGTAAATACAATTACTACGAATTGCAGTTCAGTAACATTGGAGGATTGGTGATGCCTGTAATTGTTAACTTCGAGTTTGCCGATGGAACCTCTGAATTAATTAGAATCCCTGCTGAAATCTGGAGAAAAAACAACGATCAGGTAACTAAACTGTTCTGGTTCGAAAAAGAGGTGGTTAGTGTAGAATTAGATCCGAATTTGGAAACTGCTGATACAGACATCAACAACAACTCGTGGCCAAGAAAACAAGCCCCTACTCGATTTGAATTATACAAACAAAACAACTTTCAGGGGAAACCAAACCCAATGAAAAAATCAAAATAATTGCAAAATTATTATGGGAAAGCCTAACGGAGAATTGATGATAAGAGTGGTAGCTATGCCTGCCGATACCAACCCCACAGGAGATGTTTTTGGAGGTTGGTTGTTATCTCAAATGGATATAGCCGGAGGAGTATACTGTAGAAAAGTAGCCAAAGGAAGAGTTGTTACAGTAGCAATAGACTCCACAACATTTAACCTACCGGTTTTTGTAGGTGACACCCTATGTTGTTACGTTAGTCTGATAAGGAAAGGAAGAACCTCTATTACGGTAAAAATTGAAGCATGGGTAAACAGGGAATACGAAGAAGACGCTCGTATTAAAGTTACTGAAGGAGAATATACCTATGTTAAGGTTGGAGACGATAGAAAACCTATAGCATTATAAAAAAAGCCCCTGCTACCACAGGGGCTAAACCACTTGAAACAAACTGTATGTATGTTTCAGAAACAAAATTTTGAAACTCCTCGGATAAGCCTTAGTTAATTTGCTATGATTACTAATGTTTCCACCACTCTTATCCGAATCATCCCTCCAAAAGTCACAATAGTTACTCTATAGGGCAATCTCTTCTCAAAATATTCTTACTTGTTCAAGAATTAAAATCATCATCGTTCCTTCTGGAATCACCAGTTATTAGTAGAAAATCATCAATAAAAAACTCCCGACAGAACAAACCATCGGGAGCTAATACAACTAAACATTCATTAATATTATTAAACCGAGGTACGGCTCAAATCATTGTGATTACGGTGAGTAAACCAATGTTTATTATGAATGCCACAAATGTAATTCACTATTACATACCTTCCAATACCTAAAAACCGGTATTTATTAGGTGATTTTTGTCATTTACCTGAAAGCGGGTATTGCAGAAACCAATCTGTATGCACATCTTTGCAGACTTTTGAACTTTTGATTTCTGGGGGAATTGAGTAACGTGAAAAAAATAGCACTTGTAGGAAATCCGAATTGCGGGAAAACCACCTTGTTTAATGTTCTAACCGGACTCAACCAAAAAGTAGGTAATTTCCCAGGAGTTACGGTGGAAAAGAGAACAGGAAAAGCTTCTCTTCCTAACGGTGACACTATTGATGTGGTGGACCTTCCGGGAACCTATAGCCTCTCCTCTACTTCACCAGACGAGAAAGTTGTTCAGGATGTTCTATTAAACCCTAAGGACGATTCGTACCCAGACCTTATAGTTCTGGTATTGGATATATCTAACCTAAAAAGAAACCTATTTCTGGCTTCTCAGATCATAGACCTTGGTATTCCAGTGGTAATGGCTCTAAACATGTTAGACATTGCTCAGAAAAAAGGATTTACGGTAGATCAATCCACTATGATTCAGGAATTTGGAGTTCCGGTAGTTTCTATAAGTGCAAAAACAGGAGAAGGAATTGACCTTCTAAAAGAAGAATTAACCAAAGACACCCCCTCTTCTAATGAGCGTTTTGTAGACATCATGCACGTAGCAGGAGAAACACTGGATCATATTTTAGATAAAGACTCTAAAGGCTTTATATACCGTACTTATAAGATTCTCAATAACTATAAAACACTAAAGTGGCTAGAATCTAAAGACACGTTTTCTAAAGCGGTAGAAGCTACTGGATACAATAGTCACGAAGCAGAATTACACGAAATCAGCCATCGATACGAGCGAATCAATGAAATCATTGAGAAGATTATTCGATATGAAAAAGGAAGAAAAAATCAGGAAGGTAGAACCGAAAAATTGGACAAATTAGTCACACACCCTTTCTATGGACTATTGATATTTATTGCTGTTTTCTTTCTCTTGTTCCAGTCAGTTTTTACACTGGCTCAATATCCAATGGAATGGATTACAGAAGGGATGGGATGGGTAACAGAATCATTGGCCAATAATTTACCCGAAAGCATGTGGTCGGATTTCCTAACAGAAGGGATCCTGGCCGGAATAGCCGGGGTTTTGGTTTTCCTACCTCAAATCATGATTTTGTTTGGCTTAATTACCATACTTGAAGACTCAGGATACCTCTCCAGAGTTAGCTTTATGTCGGATAAGCTGTTAAGAACGTTTGGAATGAATGGTAAGTCCGTTATTCCACTAGTTGGAGGATTTGCCTGTGCTGTACCTGCTATTATGGCTGCCAGAAGCATTGACAGCAAAAGAGAACGTTTGATTACGATTTTTGTTACCCCATTAATGAGTTGCTCAGCAAGACTTCCAGTGTATGTATTCCTTACTGCCTTTATTGTACCTAATAAAATGCTACTAGGGTTTATTAGCTTGCAAGGATTGTTTATGATGGGACTTTATTTGCTCGGTATTATTTTCAGTTTAGTCATCGCATTAATTGCTAATAAATTCCTTAAAAACAGTGAGCACTCTACCTTCTTATTAGAGCTCCCTAAATTTAGAGTACCAACCGCTAAGAATGTATTTACCTCCATGACTACTAAAGGAAAAACATTCATCATGGAAGCGGGAAAAATCATCTTAATAGCCTCTGTTATTCTATGGTTTTTATCAAGTTACGGACCATCTTCTCAGATGGAAAGAATAGAAGAAAAGTACAGCTCTACCGAATTAGTTAATCAATACTCCGAGGAAGAAATTGAAGCTATGATGGGCGCAGAAAAACTGGAGTATTCTTACATTGGTTACTTCGGAAAAACCATAGAACCAGTTATAGAACCGCTAGGTTTCGACTGGAAAGTAGGAATCGCACTAATCAGTTCTTTTGCAGCACGAGAAGTGTTTGTAGGAACCATGTCTACCATCTATAGTGTAGAAAGTGGTAAAAACTCCAAAGACGCTTTGGACTCCATTCACTTTAGTATGCCAACAGCATTTTCGCTACTAATATTCTATGTATTTGCACTCCAGTGCTTAAGTACAATAGCAATCGCAAAGCAAGAAACAAAAAGTTGGAAATTTGCATTAATCCAGCTTGGGGTATTCACTTTACTTGCCTACGTTTGCAGCTTTATAACCTACCAACTATTGAGCTAACTAAAAATCTTCTTTTTAAATGAAATTTGATTGACCGAAATCACCAGTCAATTTGAAAGAACTCATAGTTCTTCTACCCTCAAAATCCGAACTTACTTTATATAAAACATAAGCTATGCGCAAAACACCAAAGGGCGTATTGGTTGCTGTATTACTGACCGTATTTTGCAGTTATCAATCTATTGCCCAACTTAACCAAAACCCTTCAGCAGGCTTTCAATTTGAAAAGCTAACTGTTCAAGAAATGTCTCTTATCAAGAGTAAATTAGATGAGCACTCTATCGCCATCAATTACTCTTGTGTTCCAGCCGGAATCATTCTCTTAAAAGATGAAAATGACCTTGAATCTGCTACGCAGATTATCAAAAAGTCACTTAAGAAAACACCATTTAAAGGTTATTCTAACCTAAATCAAAAGGAAGCCGAAATGAAATGCTCATCCTTTAGAACGATCCAAAACTAGAAGTTATGTACAGGAAGATATACACCACATTAATCATACTCTTCACCATACCATCATTGAATGGATTTGGTCAGCTTTTAGTGGACAATTCGTTAACACCGGATTCTCTTGCTAAACTGATTAGTGGTGAAGGAGTACAAATATTTAATGCACAAATAGATTGTGGAGTTGACGGCTACGGTAAATACGATGCCTCTAATACTCCACTGGGAATAGAGGAGGGATTGGTTCTTACAACAGGAACCATATTTAACGCCATTGGGCCCAATGACGTGGGTAACAAAACCCACTACTTTCCTCCACAAGATACACCGGATGGCTACCCTTTATTAGATAACTATACCGGTAGAACCACCTGGGAATATTGTGAGTTTGAATTCGACATCATTCCTCAGGGAGACACCATAAAATTCGATTTCGTATTCGCCTCAGAAGAATACGAAGAGTGGGTAGGCTCCCAATACAATGATGTTTTTGGATTCTTCATTAGTGGTCCTGGTATTGTAGGTGACCCGGGAGCTGGAAATGAGAAAAACATTGCTTTGATTCCAGGTACATCTACTGCTGTTACCATTAATAATGTTAATCAAAGTACTAATACCCAATACTACGAAAACAACGACAATGACCCGCAAGTACAATACGATGGTTACACAAAGAACCTAACCGCAATATCTGCTGTTCAACCGTGTCAAACCTATCACTTAAAACTTGTTGTTGCGGATGCCTCGGATAAATTATGGGATTCGGGAGTTTTTATCGAAAAGATTGAGAGTAACAACATATTGGTATTAAGTCAGACTGCCGGTAACATCGACAACATGGTTGAGGGATGTAACTACGGTGAAGTTTTGTTCACCAGGCAAACTGTTACCAATCAACCTCTAACTATTGATTACTGGATCAATGGAACTGCAACCAACGGAGTAGATTATCCACAAATTGGGTCCAACCCCTCTCCTATCGTAGCCAAACAAGTAACCATACCTGCTAATCAAGCTACGGCCTCAGTTCAGTTTCAACCATATGCGGATGGAATTGCAGAACCAGCAGAATACGTGATGATCTATCTTGGAAATCCATACTGTTCCAGTATGGTTACCGATAGTTTACAATTCTTCATTACAGATTCATTGTTCCCACAAGTCTCCCCAATTTCAGACTCTATCTGCCTAGGAGAAACCATCGAGTTGACCTCCACTGGAGGAAGTTCTTTTAGCTGGTCTCCAGCCAATGGCCTTAGCGACCCTTTTAATGATTCTACTCAGGCCACTCCAACTACAAGTACACTATACACTCTAACCACAACGGCAAGTTTTTGCTCGGAAAGTTCAACTGTATATGTTCATGTGGGAGATATTCAGGTAACCGAAGTAATAAATGATGTTTCTTGTTATGGTAATAACAATGGGAGTATCAACATTACGGTAACAGGTGCTTACCTTCCTATTACCTACCAATGGAGTGGTCCTGGAGGGTTTAGTAGCAGCTCGGAAGATTTGAGCAATTTATCTCCTGGAACTTATCAATTATCCATAACAGATAATCAAGGATGTACAGCGCAATACAACTACACCGTTACGGAACCTTCAGAACTTATTGGTTCATACACTACTTCTAACTTTAACGGTTACCAAATTGATTGCTATGGTAATCTAACCGGAACTGTAGACTATACAGTATCAGGTGGAACAACTCCATATAACTTCTCCTGGTCTGGTCCTAACAGTTTCAGTGCAAACACAGAAGACATCAACAATCTGGAGGCAGGGTTATATCAATTAACGTTAACAGATAATAACGGGTGTACGATTAATGAGTTAATTCAAATCAACCAACCGGATGAGTTAATTCTTTCAGCTACCACATCGGATGCAAGTTGCTTTAGTTTCTGTGATGGGTCAATAGACGCTAGCATTACAGGAGGATTTGGAAGTTATTCCATTTCGTGGGACAATGGAGCTACCACCGAAGACTTATCATCTCTTTGTACGGGAAGTTTTGATATTACTGTTACAGATGATAACAGTTGCACTCAATCAGCCAGCTACATGATCAATGAACCTAGTGAAATTCAATTGGCCATTAGTGCTTCTAACTCTAATTGTTCTCAATCGGATGGAGAGGTAGCTGTTGCAGCAACGGGAGGAGTTCCGGGTTACACCTACCAATGGGATGATGCTGGGAATTCTACAACAGCAACAGTAAATAACCTCCCGGCAGGCACTTACAACATTGTGGTAACCGACAATACCGGTTGTACTGCGAATGGTAGTGCCACGGTTAATGATCAGGCAGGTGGATCAGTTGATGCCGTTGTAGATCTCAATGCTACTTGTTTTGGATATTGCGATGGCCAGGCTTCTGCTACCATGACAGGAGGTACAGCTCCGTACACCTATAGCTGGTCTACAGGAGGAAATGGAACCACTGAAACCAATTTATGTGCAGGTACACACTCCATAGTTGTTACCGATTTTGTTGGATGTAGCACCACAGATACCATAACTATATTAGAGCCAGGATTACTTACATTAAACACATCGGAAACACCAGTTTCCTGTAATGGGCTATGCGATGGAGAAGCTATAGTTACAATATCAGGAGGAACAACCCCGTACACCATCCAATGGGATGATCCTTCTAACCAAAATACACTGACGGCTTCTGGTCTTTGCACCGGAACCTATACCGTTTCGGTTACTGATAACAACGGATGTTCTACCTCTGCACCACAATTGGTCTCGGAGCCTAATGCACTTTCCATAAACTTTACTTCGCCTACTTTTATTGGAGGAAACCATATAAGTTGTAATGGTGAGTTGGATGGACAAATCGATGCTACTCCGCAAGGGGGTACTCCTGCATTTACTTATGCATGGACAGGTCCAAATGGATACAGCTCATCTACCGAAGATATATCTAATTTAGAAGCGGGTACGTATTCTTTAAATATTACAGATAATAATGGGTGTGCCTTTACGGATGATATTACACTAACTGAACCAAACGCATTATCCTTATCAATTAGCAACTTAACTTATGTTGGAGGAGAAAATATTTCCTGTTACGGCCTTGATAACGGAGAATCTGACATTACCGTTGGAGGAGGAACAACATCATACACATATTCGTGGACTGGTCCTGCCGGCTTTACTTCATCTAACGAAGACATAACCGGATTATCTGCTGGTAATTACTACATCTCTATTTTAGATGCTAACGGATGTTCAATTGAAGATAGCACTACCATTACTGAGCCAATGGCTATTCAAGATACTATAGACAGTCCAACTTTTATTGGAGGACATCATGTAAGTTGTTTTGGAGCAAATGATGGTACTGCTCAAGTTTCTGCCTATGGAGGAACCAGTCCTTACAGCTATGCATGGACAGGAACCGGAGGATATACTGGATCAGGTTCAAGCATAGGTCCACTAACTGCAGGTACTTACTATACCACTATTACTGATGCTAATAGCTGTGTAAAAACTGACTCCATTACCCTCACTGAACCAGAAGTACTATCTACTACTCTTTCGTCACCAACTTATGTTGGAGGTTGGGAAATTGCTTGTACTGGTGACAGTTCTGGTATTGTTTACACCTCCATCGCTGGTGGAATATCTGGTTACAACTACAGTTGGACTGGAGCGAATGGGTATAACAATTCATCTCAAAACATTTACGGAGTTCCGGCTGGCACCTACTACCTGAACTTAGCAGATACCAACGGATGCTCTGTTTCCGACAGCATTGTTTTAACGGAGTCAGGGATCTCATTAGATGCTGTGGTTACTTCCTCTATGTTTAACGGAGGTACGGCAATTAGCTGTTTTGGTCTGGACGATGCATGGCTAAATGTTGTACCCTCAGGAGGAGAAGCTGGCTACACCATTGCCTGGAGAGGACCTGATAATTTTAATTCTGATTCGGCATACATCGATAGCTTACCTCCGGGTAATTATGAAGTAGCTGTAACAGATACTAACTCTTGTGTGGCTGTTTATTTAATAGACATCATAGAGCCTGATGAAATGAATGTTTCCTGGACCGAAATTCCTTCTTCCTGTGGTAACAGTAATGGGTCGATAGACCTAACCGTAAGTGGAGGTATTCCTTCTTATGAATACAGCTGGTCCAATGGAGCTACCACCGAAGATTTAGAAAACATTTTGGGTAATGAATACATATTTGTAGCCACAGACACCAATGGTTGTACTTTATCAGACACCATCAATTTGGTCGACTACCCCGAACTTCAGGTTAGTTTCACCAGTCAACACATCTCTTGTTATGGACTCTCTGACGGGTGGATTTTGGTTGAACCTCATAACGGAACTCCTCCCTACACTTTTGATTGGGACACTGGAGATACCACAGCTTTTATCAGCAACCTTTCTCAAGGAGGCTATAATCTAACATTAACCGACACGGTAGGGTGCGAGACTCAAATGAGTATCCCAATATTCGAACCAGATTCGTTAATACTAAACTTAGATGTATCCGAGTATTTGGGAGGATTCAACATCTCCGACTATCAAGCGAATGATGGAACCATAGCGGCAAATGTTACTGGTGGAACTCCGGAATATCAATACTTATGGTCCACTAATCAAACAGATTCTACCATTTCAGATCTTGGCCCCGGAAGTTATTCAGTAGTGGTTACAGATAGTAATGGTTGCGTGGTAAATGGTTGGGTAGAGTTAACTGAACCACATTTCCTTCAAATGCCAACAGGAGTCTCCCCTAACAATGATGGAAGGAATGATTTCTATGTTATTAGAGGAATTGAAATCTATCCGGAAAATAGCTTAACTGTGTTTAACCGATGGGGGAACATCGTTTACACTCAAAATGATTATCAGAACAACTGGAACGGAACAAACTCCAACGGGGAACCTCTACCGGACGGGACCTATTTTGTACTCTTCCTGGTACCTGATGCTGAAATTAAAATGGAAAACTTTATTGATATAAGAAGATAATTATGAAAAAGCTCACATTATTACTTAGCCTGTTTCTTGGACTAAACGCTATTAGTCAGCAAGAAACAATACTTAGCCAGTATACATTTGATGGGATTTTTCTGAACCCAGCTTATACCGGACACAACGACTATTTCTCATCCACACTGATTCATAGAAACCAGTGGACAAATTTTGAAGGCGCTCCTAAAACCTCCCTATTAGGGGTTTATGGTCCATTAAAAGACAACAAAATGGGAGTTGGACTAACCATGGGACACGAAGTAATTGGTGTTACTAAGAAAACAGATGTTCATGCCAATTACGCCTACAACCTTAAACTAGGGTCCAACTCTACCCTGGCATTTGGGATTAAAGGTGGTATATCCAATTTTGTTTCCAACGACAATTCGTTGGTGGTTTGGGATGATGGAGATACAGAATTCATGGGAGGAAGAACCATGTTATTACCCTCATTCGGGTTTGGAACTTATTTTAATACCGATAAGTTTTTTGCCGGGTTATCCATTCCAACGTTGTTGGCAAAAAGCAATGACCTGAATTTTGGATTAGACATCAGCAAATCCTCTTTCCTCGATCGTCATTACTTTCTGTTTACGGGATACTTGTTCGAATTGAATGAAGATTTCAAACTAAAGCCTTCTACCTTAATTAAATACGTTAGTCATGCCCCTCTACAGGCAGATATTAACTTACAATTAAGTTATAAAGACATGCTTTGGTTCGGTACTTCATATCGATCTGGAGATGCTTTAGTTACAATGATTGAGTTTCAAACGAATCTTCGGTTTAGAGTTGGGTATGCATACGACATTACTCTTTCTGACATTAGAAGGTTTTCGAATGGAACCCATGAGATCATGCTAGGATACAGTTTCGGAGACAGAAGTCCTGGAATCAGAATGTTCTAGAACAAGCTTCATTAATATAGGCTAAATTGGCTATCTTGTAGTCAATTTAGCCTTTACCATGGATCAATTTATAACAACAGACTACTTCTCTACTCCTTTTGGAGAATTGATTTTAGGCGAATTTGAAGATCAACTTTGTCTTTGTGATTGGAGATATCGTAAAAACAGAGAAGGAATTGATCAGCGAGTTCAAAAAGGCCTTAATGCCGATTATTTACACCAATCCTCTTCTTTTCTAGACCGGGTTAAAACTGAGTTGAATGAGTATTTTGAAGGTCATCGAACAACCTTTAATATTCCCCTCCTACCGGTAGGGAGTGAATTCCAACAAATGGTATGGAAAGAATTAATTCAAATACCATTTGGAGAAACTAAAAGTTATCTGGATTTATCTAAAAAACTAGGCAAAGTAAAGGCCATTCGTGCTGTGGCTAGTGCCAACGGTGCTAATGCTATTTCCATTTTTATTCCTTGTCATCGAATTATAGGTTCGGATGGAAGTTTAACCGGTTATGCAGGAGGCATAGATGCTAAAAGAAAGCTATTACAACTGGAAAATGCTAACATCGATAATCAATTGAGTTTATTCTAAATAAATTGTTTCCTCACGCTGGGCATTATTCTTACTTTAACTCCTGAAAACGAATGACCCATGAGAATTTACATTTCATTTTTTGTAGTAGCTATTTGCCTGATATATGGTTCTTGTAGCCCAGTAAACAGACTTACCATTTCAGTTACTGAGCCTGCTCCTGCTTATTTTCCAGTTGGGATAGAAAATGTTGCTATTATCAATAGAAGTACTCCCACCGAAAACACCCATAGTAAGATTGACGCCATAGATAAAGTCCTATCGGCAGAAGGAAAAAACCTGGACAAGGATGGAGCCAATGAAGCCATGTTAGGACTGGAAACTGAACTGGGCAAAAACCAACAGTTCAAGGAAATAAAAATCGTGGATAGTGTTAAAGTAAATAGCCCTGGAATGGGGATATTTCCTGCTGCTATGTCGTGGAGTGAGGTGGACCAAATTTGCAACAAAAATGATGTAAAAGCTCTATTCGTTCTTTCTTCTTACGATACTGATTCGAGAGTAGATTATAAAGCAGTACCAGTAGAAATTACTAATCCATTAGGATTGAAAATACCAGGAATAGAACATCAGGTTACTGTTACTTCTGTGATTAAAGCAGGGTGGAGAATTTACGATCAGGAAGCCAGAGAATTAAGGGATGAATTTCTGATCCACGAAAACATTGTTACTGCCGGAAAAGGTGTTAATCCAGTTAGAGCTATCGAAGCGGTTTCCAGTAGGAAACAAGCTGTATTAAATGTAAGTAATGGAATGGGGCAACGATATGCACGCAGAATATTGCCTTTTCGTGTAAGAGTATCCAGATATTACTATGTACGGGGAACAGATCAATTCCAAATTGCTATGAGAAGAGCGCAAACGGGAAACTGGAACGGCGCAGCCGAACTCTGGGAAAAAGAACTGGACAATCCTAAAATGAAAATAGCTGGTAGAGCACATTACAACATGGCCATCATTAGCGAAATTAACGGAGATTTGGAAACAGCCATAGAATGGGCCTCCCTGGCTTATACTGACTATAACGACAAACGTGCGTTAGATTACATAAACATCCTGAAAAGAAGATTAGCAAAAAACGAACAATTAAGATTGGAAACTACTCAGTAGAGGTAATCATGGGTTCATCAGGAAGTAAATCAGTTTGCTTTCCTCCAAGTACAAAAATAGCCTTAGCATTGGGAATTCTGGTTTTATAAAGCGATTTTTTATCCAACACCACATAACAAGCTGCTACAGAATATCCTTTATTTTTCATGGTTCTTCTGTTTAATCCTCTATACCACCCCTTAACTAAATTATCCACGAACTCCTGATAAGTATATTTCTCAATGGGTTCCGGCTCACCAATAGAGTCTCCTGCCTTAAGACGCTGACCATAAAACAGTCCTAAATCATCACCTATTTCCTTCGCTAATCGCTTGTCGTAATAAAAGTCTCTAAACATAGTTTTATTAAGAACAGGAGAATTGTTTACAAAACAATCTACAAACGATCCATAATACCCTTCCTCTTTCACCGTGTGTCTGGCAGCTTTCTTTACTTTTCGCTTGTTCCAATCGGACTTTCTAAACGAAAACGAATTATAATAAGTGGCATAAGACTGAGCTGCTACTGCTAACGAAGTATTATACTCAAACGGCACTCTTCTACTCTTTTTTCTCTTCTTGTTTACCGTAAAAAAAACAGCTGCGTTTAGCAACTCCATATCAATGTCCATTGGGTCGAGTTCCTCACTCAAATCAACACTGGAGAAAAAGGAATTCCAATCGTTATTCTCGATATAGGAATTCTCTTTCAGCACAAAAGTATCGGTGTAAGCAATGTATTTTTTAGACTGACTAAATCCTGCACTACTGATCAGTAACAATATGAATATTACCTTTCTCAAGAGTTAATCATTTTCTTTAATTCTGTAATGGATTTCTTTTTACAATCTACTATGGTTAAAGGAATTTCGATCTCCAGATCTTTTGATTTGAGGATACTCTTAAGCTCTTTACTTTTAATAATCCCCACCTTATCATCCTCCAGAATGGCGAAAATCGAATTTTCCTGTCTATTATTGAATCGTACCTGATTGGCATAATAAGTTTTCACACTGTTTCTCTTTTCATTAATCACCATCACCTTAGTTGGAGCCAAAGGTTTATTGGTATGCTCTGCTACCAATTCAATTCGCTTGAACGTTTCTTCCTCTTCCATTAGTGGAGGTAAACAATCAGAATTAATGATCCCAAAAGTAGCCAATGGAAGTACTCTCGTTACAGCCCTAAGTGGTTTAAACTTTCTTTTATAAGCCATCACATTTAATCGATTGGTATTTTGAACGTTTTCTAGCTTTAAATCTCTCGACTTAAGAGCCTTTTGAAAGCTTCTTTCAATTTTAGCATTCTCTTTGTCCTCTGCTGTTTTTGTTTTCTTATACAACTTCCAGAACCTGGCATTGCTTTTTTGTATCCTCTCCGGATTGGCAGTTCTTGGCAGTACATTAACAGGAATCACCAATGTTGTATCCAAATAATCAGCTACAAGGTTTAACCGATCTTTTTCCTTATCGATTTTAAACTGATACCCTTTAAAATAATCCACATCCAGCCCTCTAAGCTTTTTGCTTTCCTTGGCAAATCCTTTAAGAAACTTACTGTACTTCCTCCCGTTTTCTTCGGCATAAACTACTTTAAACTTTCTTAATAATTTATGCAGGGTAAATTTTCTGGAATACTCTGCAACTCCTGCACCCTGAATCTGGCAAGTAATTTCCCGATGTTTTGTTCCCTTAATTTTTTTCATTCCAAAGAAGCAAGCATCCGTTTTTAAGGCTGGTAACACCGGAACGTAATTTTGATTATCGAAAAGTGGCAATTCGTTTTGAACAAGTATTTCCTCTTCAGAAATAACATTACCTAACGAGTCTTGCATAAGAGAAACACCTTCGTACTCCCAATTACCCGAGTCTTCATTAAACTTATACCTATTGTATCCGTCTCTCAATTGTTTAGACTCCAATTCTACATTGATAATCGCATCTGGATTAGGAAACACTTCCTCGCCTTGAGATGAAGCTCTAAATTCAAACATTCCGGCACTCTCTAAAGTCCCCTTGATGTCTGCAGTATCATATCCCATTGGAATTCCACTTAGTATAATATCCACCGGATCATGAAACTCACGATACTCAATATCTACAGTTCCATTAACTACATTTCCTTCTTTATCTAAGAATGCGTTTTCCGGAATTATAATTTTAGAGTTATCATACTCCAACTCCGTTGCTTCATTACCCACCACACTGTAATTCTCAGATGGAATTTGCATGCTCTTGATAGGAGGATCAACCTCTTTCTCAATATTGTTTAGAACTATGCCTTCTGCAATTAATCTTAAGTTCGGAAATTCCTTTTGTAATTGCTCCAATTCCTTATCGCTAAGGTTATTTCCCATTACATTCAATTCTTCCAACAATGGAAAGTTCTCAGCAGTCAGTTCCAGTTTCTTCAGACCATTCTTTGCTAAATCTAATTTCTTTAATTGATGCAACTGATGAATAGAGCCTGGTAATTTATTTACTCCTCCTATAAGGGATAATTCTTCTAACTCCTCACAGCCTGACAAAGACTTACAAATTGATTCGAAATCACTACCCCCACAATTTTCTAATTGCAATTGGTGTATTTGTGCATTTGAGAAAGATTCAGGCATTCCGCTTATGCTACTATTAGAGATGATTAGCTGATCAGTTTTTAACTCATTAATGTTTTCCGGTAATGCCCGAACCTGATCTAATTCCACCACCTTTAATTTCTTTAAGAAAGACAGAGACTGAATTGAACTGGCAAGACTTAATTCCGGATTTCCCTTTAGATCGATGTACTTAAGGTTTTTCCATAAACTAGGTGCATACCCCAATTCTTTTAATTCGTTCCCATTTAGATTAACATACTCCAATCGAGTTAAATCCGACATGTAATAAGGTAACTCGCCCAATTTATTATCGCTTAAGTCCAGTACTTTTAACTTATTCAACCCTCCAAAATCAAACGGCAAATAGGACAACATACAGTTGCTCATGTACAATTCTTCCAGATGACTTAATTGATTCAACACCTGAGCAGAGTGCTTAATATCCAACTCAGAATTATTGCTAAGGTCAAGCAGACTCAGACTTTTTAAATCTTTAAGTTCCACAGGTAAGCGCTCTATGAAGTTATGAGATAAGTAAAGTGATTGTAAGTTTGTAAATCGCTCCAGATTTTCCGGAACATTTTCCAATCCGGAGTGGTTTAGCTCCAGGCTCAATACCAATTCAGAATTTTTATCAGCTTCGATTAAGTTAACGAAACTAGTATTTCCGGTAATATTATCTTTTACGTTTAATTGCTCATTAATTACATATAACGAAGAAGCGGTGGCAACAAGCCCAATAAGTAGTGCTTTCATATCCAATAGTTTTGGTCTTTATAGAATTAATGGACCACCTACCAAAAGGTTACCACCAATTTTAAAGTTTTTTTTGATTTTTATTTCAAAACCAGACTATTGACAACAACTAACCCCTTGAATTTATTGCTAACTCAAGTGTTTTTAACAATTTTAGAAAGGGAATAAGAATTAGTCCATTTTTTTAGCGGCCTCCCAATATTTATCCATTTCCTCTAGCGACATTTCAGGTAAATCTTTACCTGCCTTTTGAGTCTCTGACTCCAGGTATTTGAATCGCTTAATGAATTTTTTATTGGTTCTTTCTAGTGCCATTTCTGGATCTACACCAATAAAACGAGCATAATTAATCATAGAAAATAGAACATCTCCAAATTCATCTTCTATTTTTTCTGTGTTTTTGGATTGTACTTCCTGATGAAGTTCCGAGAATTCTTCTTTTACTTTTTCGAAAACCTGCTCCGAGTTATCCCAATCAAACCCTACTCCTCTAGCCTTCTCTTGTACTCTGGTTGCTTTTACCATGGCAGGTAAAGATTTGGGTACTCCCTCCAAAACAGATTTCTTACCATTTTTCAATTTAATCTTCTCCCAATTGGCCTTCACCTCTTCGGCAGAGTTTGCTTCCACATCTCCATAAATGTGAGGATGTCTCTCCACCAGTTTATCACACACGGTATTCAGAACATCTGCTACGTCGAAATGATTGGTTTCGGAAGCAATTTTAGAATAAAAAACCATGTGAAGCATGAGATCTCCGAGTTCTCCTTTGATCTCATCCATATCGTTTTCCAGAATAGCATCAGCTAACTCATAGGTTTCTTCAATGGTTAAATACCTAAGGCTTTCCAGGGTTTGTTTTTTATCCCATGGACATTTTTCCCTCAGGTCATCCATGATGTTTAACAACCTTTCAAAAGCTTTGAGTTTATCTTGAATATTATTCATAAGACCAAAGTACAAAAACCTTTATTTGATTATCAAAATTGTTTTCAACCATTAAGTCTAGTAAACATTATAATCACCTTCTTTTTCTTCTCCCCCAAGGTTTCTGACCAGCTCTCTGATTCTTCTTCTTTTTATTTCTATTAGCAAAAAACTCTTGTCTTTTTCTCTGTTTTTCCTTCTCGAACTCCTTTTTCTCAGCCTTATTCATTGGCTTATCAGTTTGAGGAAATGGATTGTCTTTTGCTAATTCGATTTTCTTTTTGATCAACTTTTCAATATCCTTAATAAAAGCATTCTCCTCAGGCTCACAAATGGAAATAGAAATTCCCTCTTCCCCTGCACGACCACACCTACCAATTCGGTGAACATACGTTTCCGGCTCGTTGGGAATATCAAAATTGATGACATATTTCAATTTATCTATATCTATTCCTCTTGCAGCTATATCTGTTGCCACCAACACACTGATTTTTGCAGCTTTAAAATCTTTCAATGCTCTTTGACGTTGATTTTGGGATCGGTCCCCATGAATGGCTGCGCATTCTATTTTTTTCTTTCGAAGATCTCTTACAATTCTATCTGCTCCATGTTTAGTTCTGGCAAACACCAACGCTTGCTCTATATCTGGAGTTTTAAGAATGTGGAGTAATAATGCTTTCTTTTTATCCTTGTTAGTTAGGTACAAGAATTGTTGAATTGTTTCAGCGGTAGATGATACTGGTGTAACAGCAATCTTCTCAGGATTTCTCAATATTTTTCTGGATAAGTTTACAATATTTTTAGGCATTGTAGCTGAAAAAAACAATGATTGTCGCTCCTTAGGAAGTTTCTCTAATATTTTATTAATATCATGAATAAATCCCATATCAAGCATCCGATCTGCTTCATCTAAAACAAAATACTTGACATCTTTCAGAGATATATAACCTTGCTGCATCAAATCGAGTAACCTTCCTGGTGTTGCCACCAAAATGTCTACTCCTCTTTTTAACGCATCGGTTTGAGATCGCTGATTAACACCTCCAAAAATGACTGTATTCTTAATGTGAGTATACTTTGCATAAGCTTTTAGACTTTCTCCTATTTGTATCGCTAATTCGCGAGTTGGAGTAACAATCAAAGAAGTTATTTTTCGTTTACCACTCCCTTTTTGATGATCATTGTACAAATGTTGAATAATTGGTATTCCGAAAGCTGCTGTTTTACCTGTACCAGTTTGAGCACTTCCAAGTAAATCTCTTCTTTTCAACACCATTGGAATTGCTTTTTCCTGTATGGCAGTTGGCTCTAAATAGTTTTCATCTCTCAATGCTTTTAAGATTGGAGTATTCAATTTTAATTCTTCAAATTTCATTTTATATACCTATTTAGTAGCGGCTAGGCTAATGTATAGAATTCAGAACGGCATAGTTTCCTTATATTATAAGGTTATACAACTGAATTGTTCATTACTACTACTTTACTTTAAATAGGATTCATGGGTATATCGAATTAAAGTGTTTTACTAAATTTACAATATTGAAAGCTACAAGGATCTTCATATTGGCTATTATTATCATCTCTGTATGGAGTTGTAAAAAGCAAGAAAAGCTTAATATACCATTGGAAAACATCAGTCTGGATGAACAGATTACCATTCGTGACATTAGGTTCATTAATGACCAGATAGGTTTTGCTTGTGGAGGAGTTAGAGACGAATCTGGTTATGTTTTTAAAACAATAGATGGTGGGGCTACCTGGAGTACTTTTACAATGCCCTTTCCTAAATGTGTTTACAGTATACAGGTATTTAGTGAAGATACCATTATGGTGGGGGCTGACGACACCTTTATTTTCTATACTACCGATGGAAATAACTGGCAAACCCAATGGCACGATTCCGAAGAATTACCATTTCATGAAAACAATCGCCCTGCGATCAAAAACATACAGTTCCTTAACGATACATTGGGCTACTTTGTAGGTGGTGAAAACTTTAACAAAGGAGTCATCTACAAAACCATCGATGGAGGAGACAATTGGAGTTTTGACACCTTGTTTCACGAAATGAGAGGAATGCATTTTATTAACGAAAACGAAGGATTCTTTTCAGGATATGGCTATGTGGGTAAAACAACTGATGGAGCTATCTCTTTTGAACAGGTCGAAATTGATCGCGACTTCTACATGAGTATTCAGCAATTATCAAATGGCTCCATTATTACTGTGAGCAATACCGGCGATGTATTAAAGAGCATGGATAGTGGCACCACCTGGAACAGAGTATTAAAAGGCAACAAGCTATTTGGTAGGCGTGTGGGTTACAATCAAATGCTTTTTGAAGATGAAACCGGATTCATTGTAGGGAATGACGGTATCATATTAGCCTCTTCTGATTTTGGAGAATCCTGGAAAAAGATTGATTATAGTGGTAAAGAAAACTTTAATGCCGTACATCAGTTGAATAACATGGTATATGTTGCAGGAGAAAATGGGAAAATTCTAAAATTCTCCAAAAATTAGAATACAATCCCTGAAGATATTTCCAAAAAATCAGCTTTCCCCCCTATTGATCGTATAGCAGTTCCTATGTAAGGTATCACTTTTTTATCATCTGTAGGGTTGTACAAATAATAGTTAAAACCTGCTTTGCCGGATAACCAAAGGTCCATAAACTCACCTCCCACATATCCTTTTTCTATCATTTTATGTCGGTAAGGGAAAAATACGTTTGCTCCTACATTTATCTCAAAAGAAACCCTGTCAAAAAAGAATTCGTGCCCAACGAATGCCACCACCTTAGATGCATTTAAGTGCTCCTGCTCAGTAAATAGTTGCTGATTGATAATGAAATCATAATAATCCGCATAGTAATTGTACACCACCCCAAGCTCTACCTGACTTCTCTCTGAGTAACGATACGCAATAGAGTATCCTCCAAAATATACCGGGTAAGATGGACCATCAGTTGGAATAACTGTCCCTTCTATTTCGTGTTTTCCAAAACCAAACGCCACATTGTGTAGCCATTTCTTGTTAATCTCCTTTTGTTCGAACACATGCTTTTCATCAATTCGATTTGGGACATACGATACACCAAGATTTAGGTAGTATAGATTGGCCCCTACATTTGGCACTCTTGAATGGCCATTAGAATAATGCCTCACTGAACCACCAATAAAAGCTTCTAATTGAGGGGTAATCTCATACTCCAAAGAGGCTCCAACATCCACTGCGGCAGTAGCTTTGGCACCAATAACGTTATTGGTTGGATTATTCAAAGGGTGATAAGGATTATTAAACAATCCTACTCCTGCTGCTCCCCTATATTGAAGATGCAACCGATCAATTATCTCCTTTCTTGCACTTAACCCTGGTAGTATAGAAAAACCGTAACCCAATACATCCTTATTAGAAAAATCTGAGAATGATAAGGTTAATTGAAACGTTGGATAGTTATAGAGTTGTTGCCAGTATTTGGCTCCTTTCGTGTTCCAGCCAATTGTAAAATCGTAGGCTGTAGAAAGATCACTTTCGGGAAAGTCCTTAAATATTTTCATGAGCTGCCCTCGGTGATACCCCAATTCATAATATACCTCCCCTTTTACTTGTTCTTGCCCCAATGTTGGAACAACAAGGAACAATAATATGAAAATATGTAGTAATACTCCTTTCATCAGATCAATACCAAAGAACGTTAATTTTTTTTTGAATAGAAAAAAGTAACCTTGATTACACTTTGTCTCAACAGATGATGTACCTTTGTGGTATGTTTAAATTAGCATTGTTAACCATAGGATTATTAGGATTGGGATTTGCAGGAATTGCTATCAAAATTTGGGCTAAGAAAGACGGTAAGTTTGCCGGAACTTGTGCCAGCCAAAGTCCTGTATTAAATCAGGAAGGTGAATCTTGTAGCATTTGTGGTGCTCGTCCTGATGAGATGTGTAAAAACGAAGATTAATTACTCAATTATCATCTTCCCAAACTCAGGAGACATCCAGGTTTCCCAACCTCCTTTGCCATCATCAAAAACTAAGTAAACCAATAGGTTTAAGTCTTTGTTCTGTTCAAGAAATTGTATCGTACTGT
The DNA here is from genome assembly GCA_965230225.1 of Parvicellaceae bacterium. Classification (GTDB taxonomy): domain Bacteria; phylum Bacteroidota; class Bacteroidia; order Flavobacteriales_D; family Parvicellaceae; genus CALSMU01. Next base: position 94,041 of record CBDDKM010000009.1, on the reverse strand, counting down.
CCACTCCCATCACCATAAAGGCAGTGGCATAGGCATCTGCAAAGGCACTTTCTTTGGTCACCACCGAAACACTTAATAAAGAATGTGTAACCGGTCGGCCTGTATTAGGGTCAATGGTATGGGAATACTTTATCCCATCTTTCTCGTAAAACTTTCTATAATTCCCAGATGTTGCAAGAGATGTGTTTTCTAATTGCAATATCACCTGAAACCCTTCACTTCCCGGGTTAGAACCTTCTACCGGTTTATCAATTCCTATGGTCCAAAGCCTACCTTTGTTATTTTTCCCCTTGCAATTAACCTCTCCTCCTATTTCTACCATATAGTTCTCAATTCCTAATCCATCCAGGTAACGTGCAACCACATCAACAGAATATCCTTGAGCAATGGCATTAAAGTCAATTTTAGACAATAGGTTCTCCTTACAAACTTTAGGTATAAATGAAACTGGAGTTACTCCTTTTCTCAATGTATCTTCATCATATTGGTAAGAAGAGTCATCAAAATTCACCAATAACAATAAGGAATCAATTTCTTCCTGATTAATGGTTAAAGCGGATTCTTCAAAATTTAGAAAGCCCCAATATTTAACCAGAGGATATACAGCAGGATTAAATGAGCCTTTGGTTTTAGTATACACCTCTTTTGCCTTATGAAAACACTCAGCAAATATTCCCTGATCTTCCAGCCTTTCGAATATTGGGAAACAGTTATCTTCCGATTGATTCAAATTGCTAATAATACTGGTGGGATCGTATATGGATAATTCTTTGTCGAATCGCTTTAGGATGGAATCTACCTCTTCTGACAAATCTCTTTCATCTTCGTAAATAATAGAGTAATAAGTTCCTTGTGCCTCTCCCTGAAGTTTATAATAAGATCCTTTATCCAGCTCTTTTTTATCTTCAGAAGATTGACGTCCGCCTGAACAAGCCATGAGTCCGAAAAACACACCTAGAAATAAAAAGTATTTCATCATTTTGATTCAAGAATTTCGAATGAACTAAAAATCATATCAATGTGTTTCATATAGTCCTCATAATGATCTGGCTCTGCAGTGTAGGTTAACACATAAGCTTTATTATCAATTACCCAATAGTACTGTAGGAACTTTAACAATCTTCCATTCTGTTCTCCGGTATATTCTATTTCGTGATGTTGCTCTCCCTTTTTCTTATAAGTTTTAGAGCGTAGTATCTCAGATTCTTTGATCATATTTTGAACCTGATACTCGGACAAACTAACGAACTCTTTTAATCCGATCGAATATTGAGATAAATCCTGAACAATAAGGTTGACATTCTCTCTGAATGTATCTTCTTCGTCCGTTTTTGGCATGAATAAAAACAAATGTGCTCCTGTACTATCTTCTTGCACTAATCTCCATGCTCCTGGATACTCAAATTTGCATACGTCATCCTTATATTCTTTCCAGAGAATTTGAGAGGTTCCAGAAAAGGAAAATAGAATAAATAGTATGGCCAGCCATTTCTTCATATATACAAAACTAGTATTTCTTTCGGTTCAATTAGGCACAAAAAAATCCCCTCGTAAAATACGAAGGGATTTTCAATACTATTTCTAACTGATTATTGAGCAGCTTGAACAGCAGCAAACATTTCAGCTACGTGCTCTTCAGTATACTCATCCATCAAGCTAAGACCTGTAGTAAACTCAATCGCTTTACCATCTTTGATGATAACATAGTAGAAAGAGTGATCTGGACCATACTCAGTATCTAACTTGTAAGTAAATCCATTAGCATTCTCTTCAATGATTCCAGCGAATTCTTCGTCTTCCTCTAAGTCTGCTTTTTGCTCAGCAACCATAGATTCAACAGTTTCTCCGTCAACAGCCTCATCCCAAAGAGATACTTCGATGTTGAACATTCCAGACTTCAATTCATAAGCGTAATACATTACACCCATCATTTCTCCCATCATTAGTCCGTCAGCGATTTCAGCGTCAGCAGGACCAGGAATGGCAACTGGAATTCCTTTTTCAGTGAAGTCGTACGCACCAGCAGCGGCAGGAGCAGCTTCTTCTTCTACTACTTCTTCCTCTACTGCATCAGCATGCTCTTCAGTAGCTGGAGTACTTTCTTCAGTTTTGTTTTCTTCTTTTACTTCTTCACTTCCGCAAGAAGTCATCATGATTGCAGATGCTGCAAATAATGATAAAATTACTTTTTTCATGTTGGTAATTAAGTTATTGATTAAGATTGGATTACAAGATAATCATTATTATCCACCGAAATCATCAAATCTCACATTTTCTTTAGGTACTCCCCAATCATCGCACATCTTAACAACAGCGTTGTTCATCATAGGAGGACCACAGAAATAGAATTCAATATCTTCAGGGGCATCATGTTTGCTTAAGTACTGATCGATCACAGCGTTGTGAACGAAACCAACAAATCCATCTCCTTCTTCATCGTGGATATCTTTCTTCTCAACCCAGTTATCTGTAGGTAAAGCATCAGATAGTACCAAATAGAATTTGAAGTTTGGAAAATCTTTTTCCAAATCTCTGAAATAGTGGATATAGAAAAGTTCAGCTCTGGAACGACCTCCGTACCAGTAAGATACTTTTCTTCCTGTTTTAAGTGTCTTAAACAATTCGTATAAGTGAGATCTCATTGGTGCCATTCCTGCTCCACCACCGATGTATAACATCTCAGCGTCGGATTCATTAATGAAGAACTCACCGTAAGGTCCTGAAATAACCGCTTTATCACCTGGTTTAAGGTTAAAAATATATGACGATGCAACACCAGGGTTAACATTCATCCAGGCATCTTTTTCTCTATCCCATGGTGGAGCAGCTACCCTTACATTAAGCATAATCTTTCTTCCTTCCGCAGGGTAAGAAGCCATTGAGTATGCTCTAACTACTTCCTCGTTGTTTTTCATAACAAGGTTTCTAAGAGCATATTTACCTTCAGCCCAATCCTTCTCGAATTTCTTCGGGTCGTCCGGGTGATCCTGAGGGTGTGCAGTAACATCCATATCAGAGAATTTAATCTCACATTTAGGAATTTTAATCTGGATGTATCCTCCAGCTTTATAATCCATATCTTCAGGAATCTCTACGATAAACTCTTTAATATAAGTTGCCACGTTGTAGTTAGAAACTACAGTAGCTTCCCACTCTTTAATACCAAGAATTTCTTCTTCAATCTCGATCTCCATGTTCTCTTTCACTTTCACCTGGCATCCTAATCTCCAGTTGTCAGCAATTTGCTTACGTGAAAAGTGAGGCTCCTCAGTTGGAAGGATTGATCCTCCCCCTTCGTGAACCTGGCAAGTACATTGTACACAAGTACCACCTCCACCACAAGCAGATGGAAGGAAAATACCAGCGCTACCAAGAGTAGAAAGAAGTGTTCCACCTCCATCAACTTCGATTTCTTTTTCTCCGTTAATTTTAATTTTAATCTTTCCGGAAGGCATCAGTTTTGCTTTCGCGAAAAGCAATACAAAAACAAGTGCTAGTACAACCACAAGGAAGACTGCAACTGCTACTATTATAACTCCAATATCCATTTCTTAACTTTCTAAAAGTTTACTAATTATACGTTAAATCCTAAGAATCCTTGAAAGGCTAATCCCATCAATCCTGTAATAAGGAATGCCATCCCTACTCCTTTCAATGGAGCCGGAACGTGAGAGTAACGTATTTTTTCACGAATTGCAGCAATCAATACAATTGCAATGAACCATCCGAATCCTGAGCCAACACCGTAAACAGTTGCTTCACCGATGTTTCCAAAATTCTTTTGTTGCATAAATAATGCACCTCCTAAGATGGCACAGTTTACAGCGATCAATGGTAAGAAGATTCCCAATGCTCCATATAGAGAAGGAGAGAATTTCTCAACCAACATTTCCACCAATTGTACGATGGATGCAATTACCGCAATAAACATAATAAAGCTCAAGAAGCTCAAATCGTATTCTGCATATTCTGCACCTAACCATTCTAAAGCACCAGGCTTAAGAACGTAAGTTTCTAGTAAGTAGTTAACCGGAATAGTGATAAACAATACAAAGATTACTGCTGCACCTAATCCAACTGCTGTTTTTACAGTCTTAGACACTGCCAAATACGAACACATTCCAAAGAAGAATGCAAAGATCATATTATCGACAAATGCACTACGTATAAATAATTTAAGTAAATCCATTTCTAATCTTATTATTGTTATTAATGCTCAATTAAGTTTTTGTTTCTACTCTTCTGAATCCAGATGTAAATAGCTACTAAAACTAACGATGAAGGTGCAATTACCATCAAACCGTTGTTTTGGTATCCCATTTCATAGAATGAGTCCGGAATAAGAGTTAGTTTTCCAACTCCCGGTACAGTTAAAGTTCCCTGCCCTAAAATCTCTTTAAAGAAGGCAACAACTACAAGTACCAATCCGTATCCTAATCCGTTTCCAATTCCATCGAAAATAGATGGTAGCGGTTTGTTACCTAATGCAAATGCTTCTAAACGTCCCATGATGATACAGTTGGTAATAATCAAACCAACGAATACCGATAACTGTTTAGATACATCGTATACATAAGCTTTTAATACCTGATCGGTAATAATTACCAATGCGGCTACAACCACTAACTGAACGATAATTCTGATACGACCTGGAATCAAGTTTCTCATTAAAGAAACAATCAGGTTACCAAACACCAATACAGCAGTTACTGCAATAGACATTACAATTGCGTTATCCATTTGTACGGTTACCGCAAGAGCAGAACAAATTCCCAATACCTGAATGGTAACTGGGTTGTTATCATTCAATGGGTCTGTGATTAATTTTTTATTCTTCTTCGAGAATAATGGTTCTTTTTCTTCACTCATATCTATAATGTATTAAGTGTTTTTTACGTATTCAGGATTAGTATTGAAGAAGTTAAAGTATGCTCTAAGATTTCTCTCAAGCATTTCCGCCACTCCAACGGAAGTAAATGTTCCTCCACTAATTCCATCAACCTGATGATTGTCTAATTCATTCCCTGGTTTCAATACCTGAATTCCAACGAATTTTCCATCTTCTGCAATGGTTTTTCCTTTGAATTGCTCAATGAACCAGTCTTCAGTAATTTTTGATCCTAATCCAGGAGTTTCTCCTTTATGGTCAAATGAAGTTCCTTTAATCGTTACTCCATCAGCTTCCAGCCCGATGTATCCCCAGATATCATCCCAAAGACCTTTTCCACTCACTGCAACCACATAAGTCGTTTCACCATCCTTCTCACAAACGAAAACCGGATAGTTTCTCTCCTTTTTGTTTTCAATACTTACGTATTCTCTTCTCATGTCTACGTTAAAAGCATCAGTTTCATCTTTAAGGTCAATTTCCATGGTTCCATCTTTTTCAGTTCCCTCAACGATGTTTCCTTTGAAATCTACAATGAATCTTTTCTTAACGTAGTCGTTAAATACCTTACCAGCTTCCTCTCTGGAAACATCAGCTAGAGACTCATCTCCCATAGCTTTAAGGATATCTTGTTTTTTGTTGTTAACTACATTAGCTGTTTGCTGTGGCTTCAAATACAAGGATAAGAATGCCAATAGTCCTCCAACAACCGTTACCATTATAATGGCAAAGATTACGGTATATGCGTTACTTTCTCTGTTAATAGCCATAATTATGCAGTTTTAACTCGTTTTAATCTTTTCTTAATGTTAGAGCTAATCACCATGTGATCAATCAACGGAGCAAATACGTTAGCAATCAAAATCGCCAACATTACCCCTTCCGGATATGCCGGGTTAATTACCCTAATTAATAATGCCATTGATCCCCCAAGGAACCCATAGAAGAATTTACCTGTATTGGTTTGACAAGCAGTTACCGGATCGGTAATCATAAATGCCATACCAAAGAAGAATCCTCCAAATGATAACTGAGTAATTGGATCTAGAGTCATATAAGGATTATCTCCTCCAACCTGGTTGAATAATAAAGTCATTAACAATCCTCCTAAGAAGAATGAGAACATTACTCTCCAACTAGCAATTCTTGTAATTAATAAGAATGCAGCTCCAATTAAAATAGCGTATACTGAAGTTTCTCCAATAGATCCCGGGTAAAGCCCCATTAAAGCATCTGCCTGATTAGGAACATTTGCCATAAAATCAGTAACCTCTGTAGATAAAGCTGCAATCTTTTCAGTTGCTTCAGTTACCTCTGCTGGTTCAAGACCTCCTGCGTCAATTGCCGACTGTAGTTTCGTAATGTTGTCCTGTGCCATACCTGCAGATGCAAGGTCTCCCATTGGAGTAGCTCCAGAAGCACCATCAACTAAAGTCTTAGCTTCTTTCATTTTGTTGTACCCTGAAATCCAAACTCTATCTCCAGACATTGCAGTTGGGTAAGAGAAGAAAGCAAATGCTCTCGTAGTTAAGGCTACGTTTAGGATATTCATTCCTGTACCTCCAAATACTTCTTTCCCGATAACCACACCAAAAATTGTAGATACACCTACCATCCAAAGTGGAGTATCGATTGGCATAATTAAAGGAATAAGCATTCCTGATACTAAGAACCCTTCTTGTACAGCGTGTCCGTTTTTAATGGCAAAGATGAATTCAACTCCCAATCCAACACCGTAGGATACTACGACCATAGGAAGAACTCTGATTAAACCATGTAAGAACATGTCTACACTTGTAAAATCCGCAGCTTCTGGATTTACCAAAGAGTGCTGGTACCCTACATTGTACATTCCAAATAACAAACAAGGAAGTAATGCAAGGATTACAAACATCATAGTACGCTTCAAGTCAATGCTATCTCTAATATGAGAACCATTTTTAGTGGTATGATTAGGAGTAAACATCAACGTATCGAAAGCATCTACCAACGGGAAGTACTTTTTAGTCTTCTCCGACTTGTTCAGCTTAGCGTGAGCGTTGTCGAATATATTTCTTAAAAATTTCATTCTGTTCTACTTTTCAATACTTAAACAATTACATGCATTCGGATTTGATCACATCCAATCCATCTCTAACGATTTGTTGAGCATCAATTTTTGACGTACATACAAACTCGCACAATGCAAAATCCTCAGGAGCTACTTCGTAGATTCCTAATTTTTCCATGTTATCGATATCGTTAATAAGAATAGATTTGATTAAGTGAACAGGATAAATGTCAAATGGGAATACTTTTTCATATTCACCGGAAACAACAAATGCTCTTTCCTCTCCATTTAAATTGGTATCCACATCAAACTTCTTACTCTTCATTAAGCTACTTGGGTAAGCAGCATTGCTAGAGATTTTATTAAATCCTAAGCTTAACCATCCTTTAGATAAGAAGAACTTGTAATCATTTCCTTCTTGTAAAAGGGTTACCTGAGAATGGTAGAAACCAAGATAACCATCAGCCCCAACGTTTTCTCCTGTTAATGCATTACCACTAACATAACGTACGTTGTCTCCATCAACATTACCTTCAGTAATAGCAGAAATTGGAGTACCAATGATGGCTTTATAGTATTTTCTGTTTTTAGCTTCAGATCCGGTTAATGCCACCAATTTAGATGCATCGTACTTACCAGTAAGTAAATACTTACCAATAATTACTACATCCTGAGCATTAATGGTCCAAACCACTTCTCCCTTATTGATTGGATCAATTTGGTGAATCTGTGGTCCTACATTACCTGCAGGGTGCGGTCCTGAAACTTTATTGATTTGAACACCTTTAGCACCAGAAAGAGCTGCATCCGCAGTTCCTTTTGCACTTACCTGTAAATGAACTTTACCAGTAGTTAACTTGCTAATGATATCTAATCCTGCTTGAAATTCAGCATTTTTACCGTGTAGTACAAAATCCAAATCCGGCGCAAGCGGACTAGAATCGAATCCTGAAATAAAGATAGACTTTGGAGTATCATTGTAATCAGCAACGATATCAAGCGGTCTCATTTTAATAAATGGCCATAGTCCTGAAGCAAGTAAAAGCTCTTTAGCACTTTCCTGATTCATAGAACTAGCATCTTTAGCACCAGACTCTTCGTAAGTCATTGCACCATCCGATTCTATAAGAACCGATAAGATTCTACGTTTCTCTCCTCTAACGATTTCAGCGATTTTACCGCTTACCGGAGAAACATAAGTAATCTTGTCTCTATACTTGTCTATGAAAATTGGTGTACCGGCTTTAACTTCTTCACCGACCTTTTTAACCATTTTGGGTGTAAGACCATGAAAGTCAGGCGGTTTAATAGCGAATGTTTTGGGCATTGGGGCCTCTGCTTTAACTTTCTCTGCCTCACCTTTGATCTTGATATCCAACCCTTTACGGATTCTAATGGATTTTGACATAAGGTTTATAATTTCGAATATTAATCGCGGGCAAATTTATAAATTTGTGGCTTCATATGATGCGCTTTCAGCATTATTAGACTTACTAAAAACAATTTAGAATGATTCTAAATAACAAAAATAACAGCTTCTATCTGACCTTCACTCTATTGTCGTTGATTTTACTGGCGCGTTGTTCCCCTAAAGTAACAACGAGTGAGAATCGATTTGAGGATTCCACCTCCAACCAAACAGAAGATTCCATTCCTGAAGAACCGCATTACGACGAAACCGAAATAACATACGCTAATAAAATCTACTCGGATAAAATCGCTACAGTTTTATTGCATCAAAAAGGGCTTCCCATGTCGGAACCGGTAATAGGGCTGAACAGTTCTGAAATATTAGAACTGCATTTCGACGAGTTGGACGGCAACTATAAAACTTACCAATACAGAATAGTACACTGCAATAGAGATTGGACCCCTAGCGACCTAACAGAAATGGATTATCTGGATGGTTTTGCTGAAAACTACATAGAGGAAAATAAATACTCCTTTAACACCTTACAGAGCTATGTCCATTACTGGCAAGAGTTTCCTAACGAAAACATCAAGTTTATTAAATCAGGAAACTACGTTGTTATCGTTTATGAAGAAGATCAACCTGAACTTCCAATTCTGACCAAAAGATTTATGGTTTCTGAAAACACGATTCAGATTGCTCCGAGAATTAAATACCCTTCGGAACTGGATGATAAATATTACCGTCAGGAACTGGACTTTACACTTACCTATAATCAGGAAGTTATTACCAACCCCTACTCCAACTTACATGTTGTAATTGAGCAAAATCACCGAACAGACAACCAATGTACCGGACTAACCCCAAACTTTGCTCGAGAAAACGAATTGGTTTACGATTACGACGAAGAAAATGTATTTGACGGAGGTAATGAGTTTCGAAACCTCGACCTAACCACATTTAGAAACGTAACTAGGAACATTGCAGACATCGAAAGCACCAAGGAAACATACTATATAACTGTAAAACCAGACCTAAAAAGACCTTTCAAAAAATACCTTGAAACCAAAGACATTAATGGGAAGTTTTTAATTCGAACCATAGACGGGAATGACCCTAACCTGGAAAGTGATTATGGACACATTACCTTCACACTTCCTTACAATCATCCATTGGACAAAGGAGATCTTTATCTATTTGGACAACTCTCTAATTGGGAAATCAGTGATAAGTACCGACTAAAATACGACTATGATGCTTTAGCTTACAGAACCAACCTCTACCTGAAGCAAGGATTCTATAATTACACCTATTTATACGTGAGCGACACCACCAAAAGTGCGGATATATCACTTATAGAAGGAACTCACTTTGACACCGAGAACGATTATCAAATTAAAGTATACTACCAGGATCCTGCTGGTTTTTATGATCGTTTGCTAATGTATTATGTTGCCAATTCCAGAAAAGATTTTTAGCATTCTAAGTTTTTTAACAATTTGTTTTATTCGTTTCTAGAACAAATTCATTCCTTGATTATCTTTGTTGGTAGAATTACGAAACAACATGCACCATCAATTCGAGATATTTAAAACCACAAGACAAAATGTCTTAAAGGCCATCGAGGGATTATCCCTGGAACAGTTAAATCAAATTCCGGACAACTTCAACAACAACATCATTTGGAATGTTGCACACATTCTGGTTACCCAACAACTTCTGGTTTATGGAAGAAGTGGAGTTCCGTTTACCATTTCCTCAGAGTTAATAGAGAAATACAGAAAGGGAACCAAGGCAACAAACAATGTAAGTGCAGAAGAAGTAGAAGAAATAAAATCACTTATGATTTCTACCGTTCCTACTACTATTGAAGACTACAGCAATGGTAAATTTGATCAATACAACCAATACCCTACAAGTTATAATGTTGTACTAAACACAGCCGACGAAGCGATTTCATTTAACAATGTACATGCTGGGCTGCATCTTGGATACATTATGGCATTGAAGCGAATCATTCATTGATTAGATCAGCTCTCCATATTAGACTACTATTACTCCTGACACTTAGTATTAGCCATAATTGGCTTTCCGCACAAATCGGAGTAAATGAGCTTGTTGAAAAAATCCAACAGGAGGAGGAATCTATTGAAGTATTTGAGCTAACCGACATCTACAAGGAAAATTTTGACTCTTATAAAACAGGAGACAGCATAGCCAGGTTGGTTTCCAAGCAACTAAAAGAAAAAGGAATTGAAAGAGGGTATCTGGTAAATGAAGTTAGTAGGACAAGAATTCTCAACTTTACTGGCGATCTGGTAGAAGCGCTTAAAACACTGGACAGGATTGAGGAAATAGTAATACAAAAGAATGATGAATACCTAAAAGGCTGCTATTATTCTGCCAGAGGAAATGTGTACTTCAGCATGAGTTTGCCGTTAGATGCAAGATACAATTATATTCAAGCTGCTGATGCATTTGCTTCCATTAATGATCTGGCTGGCTTAAAAAGCAACATCATTAACATCGGAAATTCTTATGGAGGAGTGGATCAATATGATTCTGCCCTGTACTACTACGATTCTGCATACGTGATTGAGAAAATGGGGGTAATGCATAATAGCAAATACCTCAAAGCCAATAAGGCAAGAGTCTACCTAAGTTTGGATAAAAATGAAGAAGCACTTCTGCTATATAAGGAAATCTATCAGGAGATGGACCCCAACGATCATTATAGTAATATCCTTACAAAAATGAACCTTGGTGAAGCTTATTTAAAAGTGGACTCAATTTTACAAGGGAAACATTATTTGCTACTTGCATTAACTGAAGCTGAACAAACCAATTTAACCCCTCAACTCCCATCCATTTATTGGTCCCTTGGACAAGCATACCACATGAATCACCAAAATGATTCAGCCTACCACTACATTATTCAGGCTTATTTATTAAGAACTAATTTACAGGAAGAATTAATCTCTCAGGAGACCAGTAAAATTGCCCTTCAACACGAAATTGAACAATACGAGCAAGAGAAGAAATCAAACCAATTAAAACTAGAAAATGAAAAACAGGCTCAATTGATTTTATGGATCAGCCTTATTTTCTCGTTTACCCTGGTAATGTCTTTGCTATTCTTATACTTCCGAATTAAAGGAAAAAACATTGTACTGGCCCAACAAAATTTAGAATTGACTAAGAACCCTAAAGAAAAGGAAAGAGAGAAAACTGACAAAGAAGAGATTAGCGACAAAGAAATTGAGCTAATAGAACAGCTGAGAACAGCCTTCCATCAGGAAAAAATCTACATGAACCCTGAACTAACTTTGGATTCTCTGGCCAAACACCTCAACACCAATAGGAGCTATTTATCTGAAGCCATTAACAAGAACTTCGAATTAAGCTATAGTAACCTCATCAATAAAGTTAGAATTGAAGCCGCAAGAACACACCTTACCTCTAGAGAATTTGACAACTTTAGTATAGAAGGTATTGCTAAACATGTTGGGTATAAATCTGTTTCTTCCTTCAATAGTGCATTCAAAAAAATCACCGGAATAACCCCTTCCTACTTCAGAAAGTCTGCCAATTTAAATTGATCTCAAAATTGATCAATCAGACACGATTCAAATCCCTAATTGATCAATCAGGTAGTGTCAAACCCCAGAAAGCATAAGCTTCTCCATACTTTTATGGAAACGACTTATTAATACTATACTGACATGAAGAACTATCAATTAATTGTTGCCATTTTAGCGTCTATTATACTTGGCAATAAAGTTTATTCTCAATCTCCTTGTAAAGAGGTAGTAGGATATTACCCCAATTGGCAATGGTACGACCGTTCCAATTTAGTAAACCCTCAAACTGTAGATTACTCAAAATACACCATCCTTAATTATTGCTTCATGGCACCTCAACCTGATGGGAGCATTAACCTTACTGATTCCTGGGCAGACGAAAACTTATTATTGGGACAACACGACTGGTCGCAAGGTAACAACACCTATTTTCCGAATACTTCGGTAATTGATTTAGCGCATAATGCCGGAGTAAAAGTTCTTCCTTCTATTGGAGGGTGGACATTATCTGACAATTTCCCTGGAATTGCAGCAGATCCGGTTAAAAGGCAAACATTCGCCCAAGCCTGTGTTAACCTAATTCAGACCTACAATTTTGATGGAATTGATTTGGACTGGGAATACCCGGGATACGCTCCACATGGAGGTACTCCTCAAGACATGGCCAACTTTACCCTCCTGCTACAGGAAGTTAGAACTGCCATTGATAATTATGGGAATTCTATCGGGCAAACTATGTTGCTTACTGCAGCAGTAGGTGCTAATGAAGACAGAATGGATGATGTGGATTGGCCCAATGTAAGTCAACTACTGGATATTATTAACTTAATGAGCTATGATTTCTTTGGAGCATGGGATGCTAATGCTAATCACAATGCCCCGCTGTATGCTCCAGCACAAGGAGACCCTACATTTAATGTAGATAATGCAGTTGACAAACTGGTCAACTTCTACAATGTAAATCCTAATAAAATTACAGTTGGAGTTGGGTTCTATGGTAGATCTGCTAAGACCACCGGAACCCCTGCCTTATTTGCTCCTTTAAACGGGCAAGTGGATAATTCTACTTTCTCATTGGATGATGGTTCTCCAACTTATTATAACATTATGGCCAATAGCAGTTTATTTACCACCAATTGGGATGCAACTGCTCAGGTTCCTTATATGACAGGAAATGGTTCATTAAATACTTTTGTTTCTTACGATGATGAACAATCCATTGGAATAAAGGCCCAATACATTGTAGACAACAACTTAAGAGGAGCAATCATTTGGGAAATTACAGGTGATTATATGGAAACATCTCCTGGATCGGGCGTAATTGCCGGAACACCACTAGCCGACACTTTAAACAATGTATTCTGCAATTACACTGGAGGAAGTGCTCCATCGGTATCAATTACCGGAAACATTACTATTTGTAGTGGAGAATCTACTACACTTACCGCCAGTGGAGCAAGTACCTACTCATGGGACACTGGAGATAATACACCTTCCATTACGGTAAACCCAACCACCACAACTACCTATACTGTTACCGGAAGCAATTCGAATGGAACAGATGTGGAAACCATAACCGTAACCGTAAACACCAGCCCTGGAACTCCGGTTATTACTAATTCAGGAGGAACGTTGGACGCTGGAATCTCAGGTATGACTTACCAATGGTACTTAAATGGAAGCCCTATTACAGGTGCTACTTCACAAACCTATTCACCAACTCAGACTGGAGATTACACGGTTGAAATAACCAACACTGCTGGTTGCTCATCTACTTCTGCCATTTACACATTTGGTGCTGCACCAACCGTTTCTATTACCGGAAATATTAGTATTTGCGAAGGAGAATCCACAACAATCACTGCCAATGGAGCAGACTCCTACTCCTGGAATACAGGAGAAACTACCGGATCAATTTCCGTATCTCCATCATCTACCACAACGTATACTGTTACCGGAACCAATAGCTTTGGAACCGATACAGAAACAGTTACTGTAACGGTTAACCCGTTACCTTCTACACCTGTAATTACTGAAAATATAGGTGTATTGAGCACACAGGTTACCGGAGTTTCTTATCAATGGTATTTAGATGGTAATATTATATCAGGAGCTACTAGTTCTACTTACACTTACTCTTCTATTGGAGACTACACAGTAGTTGTAACTACTCCTGAAGGGTGCTCTGCCACTTCCGCAATTTACAATGTTAACAGCATAGGAATTTCAGAACATTCTGTAGAATTCAGGTTATACCCGAACCCGGCTAACGAATTCATCATCATCAATGCTTCGATGCAGGATAATTATTCGGTAGCAGTATTTGATCTGATGGGTAAACGTGTAATGAATTACCTGTTCCAACAGAGTAAAACACTGGATGTTTCCAATTTGTCATCAGGAAGTTACCTGATAACCATTACCAATTCGAAGGGTGTTAATCATGAAGAGTTGTTTATTAAGTTATAATTAGAAAGGTGTTTTTACATCTTATAAAGGCCGGGTAATCCGGCCTTTTTTTATCTCTAAATGATAACAGATTTAAATTCTCGTTAAATATTTCAACCATACCGTTAAACTTTTCATTGGGTCCAGTTCGTCATTATAGAATGTAAGATTCAGTAATCCTTATTTCATTTGTAGTGTATTAAAACCTACCACAATGAAAAAAACTACCCTATTATTAAACACTTTATTGATTGGAATTGGATATTCCAACTTAACGATTGGACAATGTGCTCCGGGAACAGCGTTTCTGGATATGCAACACAACAATGTAAATGCCAGACTATCTACAAAAGGTAATTTCTGGGAAGATCCAATTACCGGGTCTGCAGGATACGAAGTTCCTTCGGGGAGTGGATTAACTACTCTTTATACCGGAGCTTTTTGGATTGGAGGTCATGACGCTAATGGAGTAATTCATCTGGCTGCGGACACCTATCACTCAAGCGGAAGTGATTATTGGCCTGGGCCAATCGATGAGGCAACATTAACCCCATACAACTGTCAGGATTTTGATCGATTCTGGTCCATGTCCAGAACTGAAATTGACGCTTTCCTTACCACAGGAACCCCTAGTTTAAACATTACCGAATGGCCGGGTAAAAACAACCCTAATTTGTCCAACATTCCTGCCAATCAAGATTTGGCTCCATTTGTCGATGTAAACAACGATGGAAACTACAACCCTGCTGATGGTGACTACCCTGCCATAAAAGGAGATTTTGCACATTGGTGGGCACTAAATGACATTGGAAATGTACACACCAGTACCGGGGCGGATGCTCTTGGCGTGGAAATTCACATGATGGCTTATTCATTTATTACAAATGACGACATCAATAACGCTACATTTTATGATGTAGAAATCATAAACAAGTCCAGCTTAAGCTATTTTGACACCTACATGGGAATCTTTGTTGACCCTGATTTAGGAGGAAACTACGATGATTACATTGGATGTGATACTAACTGGAACCTTGGTTACGCTTATAATGGCGACGATCTGGATGAAAGTTCAGGTGGAATAACCGGATATGGCACATTGCCGCCAGTACAAGGAGTGACCATGTTGAAGCGCCCAACCCTAGACGGGGTACCTGCTTCTATGACTTCTTTCGCAGGGTTTACCCTTGGTAGTAACCCAGCCACCCAAGACCCTACTCTTCCTATTCATTACTACAATTACATGAGAGGAAAATGGACAGATGGAACAGATATGGTTTATGGTGGTGATGGACACATCAATACCGGAGGGACTCAGCCCTTCCCATATCAATTTCCTGGTCTACCATCAGACTCTACTCAATGGAGCGAATGCTCAGAAGGAAATCCTCCTGGCGACAGACGATTTGTCATCTCATTTGGGAGTTTTAATTTTCACCCCAACAGAAACATCGAATTAACATTTGCTGCTGTATACCACAGGCCTACAACAGGAAACCACTGCGAGGGAATTGAAGGCCTACTGGAAGCAACAGAAAACGTACATAACTTCTATCACTCATTACCAAACTATTACAACTCGGTTCAGGTAAACGATGCTCCTCAAATTAAAGCGATGCCTAACCCTGCAAATGATGTATTCACGCTATCTGAATTACCTGAAAACACAGACATTTCCGTATTTGATATATCCGGAAAAATGATAATAAATGTTAAATCTATCTCGGATAAAATTTCTCTATCTACAAAAGATTTACCTTCGGGAATGTACTATGTAAAAATAGACTCGAAGAATCTAAAACACACTTATAAGTTGGTTGTTGAGCATTAATTTTTAGTAGATCTTTTTTAATGCTTACTGGTGTAAAAGCCTTCTCAATTCTTGAGGGGGCTTTTATTTTATCAGGCTAAGTCCAATTCTTTTTCGATCAGCATCAATACTAATCACCTCCACATTAACATGCTGATGAAGGGAAACAATGTCAGCCGGATTACTAACATACCCATCTGCTAAATTTGAAATATGAATTAGGCCATTTTCCTTAATCCCTACATCTACGAATGCTCCAAAATTAGTTACATTATTAATGATCCCTGGCAACTCCATTCCTATCTTTAAGTCTTCCAGTTTGTGGATTCCCTTGGCAAACTCAAACACTTTTGCTGCTTTTCTTGGATCTCTTCCCGGTTTCAGCAACTCTTCCTTAATGTCATTTAATGTTAGCTCCCCAACCTCTTCTTTTTGATAGCTAGACCAATTGATTTGATTAATTCCTTTTTCATCCCCAATTAAATCGGATAACTCAACCTTTTGATCTTTTAAGATACTATCCAGAAGTTTATAATTCTCAGGATGAACAGCACTATTATCAAGCGGATTATCTCCTTCTGCAACTCTTAAAAACCCTGCTGATTGCTCAAAAGCTTTCGCACCTAATTTGGGTACTTTTTCCAATTGTTTTCGAGAAGTAAAGTTTCCGTTCTCACTTCTATAATCAACTATATTACTTGCAATCTGAGGCCCAATTCCAGATACATAGGTCAAGAGGTATTTACTGGCTGTGTTTAAGTCAACTCCTACTTTGTTTACGCAACTTTCCACAACAGCGTCCAACTTCTTTTTAAGTAAGGATTGGTCCACATCGTGTTGATATTGCCCTACCCCAATACTTTTAGCATCTATTTTCACCAATTCTGCTAATGGGTCCATTAACCTTCTACCAATAGAAACAGCCCCTCTAACAGTAACATCGTATTGAGGAAATTCTTCTCTTGCCACTTTTGAGGCCGAATAAATAGAGGCTCCAGCTTCATTCACAATAAACACTTGCACCTTTCTATCAAACCTAATTCGCTTAATGAAATTTTCAGTCTCCCTGCTAGCTGTACCATTACCAATTGCAATGGCTTCAATTTTATGCTGTTCCACCAGGGTCGACACTTTCTTCATGGCCTGACTGGTTTCCTTTTGAGGAGGATTTGGGTAAATGGTAATATTGCTCAACAAATCTCCATTCTCGTTAATGCAAACCACTTTACATCCCGTTCTAAACCCCGGATCGATGGCTAATATTCTCTTATTTCCCAGTGGAGGCTGCAAAAGTAATTGCCTAAGGTTTTCTGCAAATACTTTAATAGCTTCCTCATCCGATTTTTCTTTAATCTCGTTCTTTAGTTCTGTCTCTAAAGAAGGTTTTAACAATCTCGAATAGGCATCTTTAACCACAGATTCCATTTCCTCCGAAAAATCACCATGATTTTTTATTACTACCGAAGAAATTAACTCCAGTGCTTCCTTTCGATCAGGAGCAATCCCCACTTTTAGAATTCCTTCTTTCTGACCACGATAAACTGCTAAGAAGCGATGAGACTTAATTCTTTTGGCTAATTCCTGATAGTCGAAGTAATCCTTATACTTCTCCCCCTCCTCTTCCTTTCCTTTAACCAACTTAGCCTGCACATAGGCACTTCTTGAAAACAAATTTCTCAACCTTCTACGAACTGATTCCCTTTCGCTTACCCAAAGCGCAGCAATGTGCATTGCACCTTCTACTGCCTCTTCTGCCGAATTAAGTTCACCCTTTACAAATCGACCAGCAATTTGATAAATATCACCACCTTTTTGAGACATCAATATTTTAGCCAATGGCTCCAACCCTTGTTCTATCGCTTTATCTGCTTTGGTTTTTCTTCTTGGCTTAAAAGGCAAATAAATATCTTCTATTTCCTGCGCATCCCAGCTATTACTAATTCGCTCTCTTAATTCATCAGTAAGCTTCCCTAATTCCTCAATGGTAGCCAGAATCGACTCTTTTCTTTTAGCTAACTCTTCCAACTTCTCATACATGGATTGGATATTACTCACCTGTACCTCGTCCAGATTTCCGGTTCTTTCCTTTCTATACCTGGAGATAAAAGGCACTGTTGCTTTCTGGTTGAGAAGTTCAATGGTATTATCCACCTGCCATTGCTGTATGGATAACTCTTTTGCTATTAAGGATACTGGTAATGTCACGTAAAAGATTTTAAGGAGGGCAAATATAAATATAGTGCACTAATCCACCTGACTTATCACGAGGTTTTCCAAGGCATTTAAAAGTGCTTTATTTGAATCGTATATCTCTCTATTTACATTGAACAATGATGAGATATCTACCTCTGGCATATTACTCTCTGCTAACTTGCTATAAATGGTTCCTAAAAATTGGTTGTTCAACTCTTTATTTAATAAAAACAAAGTGACTATTTCTTCCACTTTTACTGGAGATTCTGAAGAATAAACACTTAAAAAATCTGAATAAAACTGAACCTGTCTCTTCTGTATCGACTTAAACTCCTTGTGAATCAAGTTGTCTATTGAATTCTGAAAATCTACCAAATTATGCTTGATATCCTTTACGCTCTTCGCCGAAAGTGAAGCATAATTAACCGACATAATTATGTTCTTTAACACTTGAGATTCTTCATCATTCAACTCCTCCTCCTGAATTTTAGCATAGTAATCTATCATTTCTCCTTCGAGATGTTTTACCTCTTCGTACTTGCTACCGTATTGGGAACCTTGAAAAAACGACTGACTTTCCCCTACACTTAAATGTGTTTCTAAATGAGCTTCTTTAACTGGAATACCCACAACATTTGTTTCCACAATTCTCTTTATAAAGGCAAATGCTTCATCCCTTAATGCAGAAATAGATGCCTCCGGAACCATTGGGGGTACTTTATTTATGTAAAGCGATAAATCAGATTTATCTTCTTTAAATAGCCTCTCCAACAGCTTTGCAAAAGCTCCGATAAATGGAAAAAACAATATTATTCCTATGATGTTAAAAGTAGTATGTAATGCCACCAGCCCCATCAAATTGTCATCAATTCCATATACATCCTTAACCAAATAAATTAGGATTGGAAGAATTGAAAAAGCAACAATATTGGTAACCAAATTAAATAAGAAATGACTAAAAGCTACTCTCCGTTTTGCAATGGTTTTCCCCAAACCACCTAATAAAACTGTAATGGTAGTTCCCAAATCAGAACCAATAACCATTGCAGCTGCCAATTCGAAAGGAATGATATTAGAATGAAGAGCAGAAAGAGTAATTACCATAGTAGCCGAACTGGACTGAATGATAGCCGTTATTACAAATCCGATCAATGCAAAAGTGAGCTTTCCGTAACCGGCAAAAAAAGACAAATCAAAAGACTCAGAAAAGTCTGAGATACTTGTCTTCATATACTCCAACCCTAAAAATAGAAAACCAAAACCAACAATAATTTTACTGATATTGGAAAGTTTTTCTGACTTGGATAAAAAAATCAATCCTAACCCACCTATACCAACAAAAGGAAGCGCGAAGCTCTCTATATCTAGTTTAAATCCTAGACTTGCCACAATCCACCCCGTCATAGTGGTTCCTAAATTGGAGCCCAATATAATTCCGATGGCATTTGTTAAAGTAATAATTCCAGCCCCCACAAATGCCAGGGTCATTAAAGAAACTACTGAACTACTTTGAACAATTGAAGTGATAAAAGCTCCTGAGAAAATGGATTTGATTTTGTTTTTGGTGTGCTTACGAAGAAACTTTTTGAAGGCCCTTCCGGAAATATCTTTAATACCCTGTTCGAGTTCAAACATTCCGAACAAGAATATTCCCAGACCGGCAATAAACATCCATATATCAAAATCTACCTCCATCATTAGAAGTACTAAAATAAAATGCTCTAAGAAATTAAAAAATGATAATTGTTACTAAAACTGAACTCCGATAACACAAACATCATCTACCTGCTCCAAATCACCTTTCCAGGTTTCAAAATACTTATCTATTAATTGTCGTTGATCTACAATCCCCACTTCTCTAATGCGTAGTAAAAACTCTTTAAACCTGATTTGCTTTAGCTTTTTCCCTTTCTCTCCACCAAACTGATCTGAGTATCCATCGCTAAACAGATAGCACTTATCTCCTTTTCTTAACTGAAGTTGGGTATTGCTAAACCCTACCATATTCTCTTCAAAACCTATTGGTTGTTTATCTCCCTGGTAAATAACCACATCCTCTTCTCCTTCTCTAACCATCCACAAAGGATTCATGGCTCCCGACCACTCTGCCGCCAGAGTGTCCAGATTTACTCTCAACAACGAAATGTCCATTCCATCTCTTGCCTCTCCATTTTTACTCAACTCATTTACGATTTTAGACCTGAGCTCTTCCAACACTTTAGCAGGTTGTGGATATCCTTCTCCCGACATGATTTCGTTTAGGTAAGAAGTTCCAAGCATTGTTAAGAATGCACCTGGTACCCCATGCCCAGTACAATCTGCCGCAGCGATGTACAAAAAGTGATCTTTTTCTAAAAACCAATAGAAATCTCCACTAACAATATCTTTTGGTTTAAATATGATGAAATGTGGCGGTAGATGTTTGGTAACATATTCCTCATCCTTAAGAAGCGCATCCTGTATCCTTCTTGCATACCGAATACTATCAATCACCTCCTTATTTTTGTTCTCCAACATCTCTTTCTGGAGTTCAATTTCATCGTATGCCGATTTTAATTCAACCGATTTTAATCGTTCAATTTCTGCTTCCTTTTCTACTTTATCTAATTCGTACTGAAAGGCAATATCTTTTAGTTTTTGAGCGCTCTCCTCATTAAATATTTGCTCATTAACCTCATGAAACTTTTTATAGTACAAGTGAGCTCCCTTAAAGTCATTTTGTGCCTCTTTAATTTGAGACAGCAATAGATAACTACTCTTAATTGCCTCTTTGGAGCCCGTTTTATTGGCCAACTCCAGAGAGTTACCAGCTTGAGTTTCTGCATTAGCCAAATCATTGGTATCCAAATACAGTTTTGTCAACTGAACGAAAGTTTCATTGGTTAACACTTCATAGCTCACGAGGCTAGTTAACCGCAAACACTCCTGATAAAAACGCTCTGCCTCTTGCCAGTCTTTTTCAGAATGCTTTAACTTACCCAAGTTATGATTTGCCCATCCCTTAATTTGTTCGGTAGAACTTGGATGAGCCAAACAATCTTCAAACCAACGATTAGCATTCACTAGATCTCCCATTTCAAAATAGGTTTCACCAATGTTGTTTAATGATCCCGCCACTCCTTCCAAGTCTCCAATTTCCTTTCTAATTTCCAAGCACTTTAAATTGCAGTCCAACCTTTTTTGATGTTCATTTTGAAACATATAAACTGCTCCAACACTATTCAAAGCATCAGCTTCTCCTTTTTTATCTTCTAGTTGGCGATATAATTCAATAGCCTTTAATGAAAACTGCAGAGAGGTGGTATAATCAGAAAATCGCCAGTAGCAATACCCTAATGTTTTATTTGCATCTGCCATCCCTTTGACATAGAGAAGATTAGTTGCTGCTCCTAAAAGATGATTAGACACCTCAAAAGCGTTTTGCAAATCAGCCCTTCTGGAATTCCAGCTAACTTCATTCTTATGATCGATTTCTTGATTTGTCATTTCCCCATAACAAACTTAATGATCCTTGCTGAATATGTCAACAAATAACTTTCCCATCGAAAAACATACAAGTTAGGATTCCAATTTTACCCAACTTCATTAACCGAAATTCAACATACACCTATTTTTAACAGCTTTAGCCCAACATTGTTTATTTTTAAACATCAAAACCTTCATCTAAATCGTTTTAGCTAAACCAGAACCAACCTTTAACACTGTGTAACAATACCTTAAGAAAACACCCCTTCATTTACAACACAAAAAACCAAGCTGTTATTTTTTTAACATTTCTAAGTATTTTTTCGAGCTATTATCACACCTCCTCAAACCCTTCATCATTGATTTAAGGTCGTTCGTCAATTAAAAACAACATTTTGCATCCCAACAAATGAACTTTTTTATAAACATTCGTAAATTGCGACAAGAACATTATAAACTAACGATCAACTACTAATTTTTTGCCACAAACACCACACTTTCACCACTTAGCGGTTATTGGCTAACAAAAACAATAATGAAACACCACATCTCTCTACTACGAACACCCCTGTTTGTAATATTACTGCTTGCGGGGAATATTTCGTATTACGCACAAAGCAACACACCACCACCATCAGATGTAGTTGCTGAAAAATTAAGAAAACTAGATAGTCTGGAAAGACTTACTGGAGTTACTGGAATATTCAGAACACCAGGAGATCCACAAAACTGTGATGGAGCGATACCAGTTTGTTCGCAATCCTATACTCAAAGTACTTCTTATATAGGAGACGGAGGAGTGGAGGAAGTGTACAACGGGTGCCTAAGCTCCGGCGAGACCAATTCTGTTTGGTACATATTTACCTGTCAGACGACAGGTAATTTTGGGTTCGAATTAATCACACTTAACGATTACGATTGGGCCCTTTTTGACATTACAACTATTGGTTGTGCAGGAGTACCTTCTGCCACGCCTGTTAGATGTAATTTCTCTGGAACCAGTGGTACTACAGGTATGAATGCTACTGGTGTTAATCCATCTGAAGGAGCTGGAGGAGGACCGTTTAGTACAGAACTTGCAGTAACCCCAGGAGAAACTTATGCTCTTATTATAGACAACTGGACGGCTGATGCTAACGGTTATACTTTGAACTTTTCTAATGGACCTGGTTACTCATCTATTACAGATGTTACAGATCCGTTAGTAGCCACAGTTCAATCTTCTTGTGTTAATGGTGATGAAGTTGTACTAACCCTAAACGAGTATGTGCAATGTGCGTCTATTTCTGCAGATGGTAGTGACTTCAGTATTTCCGGTCCTTCATCTCCATCAGTACTTTCGGCAGTTGGAACCAACTGTACTGGAGATTTTACTGATGAAATCACGATAACTTTTGACAATACACCACAGATAACCTCTGGAACTTACACGCTAACGGTAGTTTTTGGAAATGATGGTAATACACTACTAGATAATTGCGATAATCCACTTGCTAATAATACAACTGCCAATTTTGAATACCTGGCTCCAATATCACTAACCCCTGATGTTAGTGCAATATGTGCCAGCGGGGATCCTGTTGTACTTACGGCTGCAGGACATGCTGCAGGAGAAACATATACTTTAACCCCAGGTGGTGCTACCAATACCACTGGTGTTTTTAATGTAAATCCTACGGCAACTACAACCTATACCGTTTCGGCTACTTTAGGAGCTTGTACCCAAAGTGCATCTACCACCGTTACACTTATCGGTAATGTGGTTGTTTCCGTAACTCCGGTAGATCCCACCTTGTGTAGTGGTACTACAGACCTTACAGCAACTACCATGGTTGATGGTGTTGCGTGTACCGATTGTGATTACTCCTGGAATACAGGAACCTTTACAGAGAACAATGTCGCTAGTTCAGTATGGACCAATCGTCCTTCTGGAAGTTACACAGTTACCTCATCTACTTCGGAAGGGTGTGGAAGTGATAATACTGCCTCTACCACCGTTAGTCTGGCATCTGCAGGAGGAGGAACATCGTGTGATGTATTATATGTAGATAGTTATAATGGAACAGTTAGAGATGGTAGCACAAAAGCAAATCCAACTTCACTATTGGATGCTTTAACAAAAGCACTATGTACCAATACAGTGATTAAAATGCAGGGAGGTACCTACTCTGTTACTGATAATATTGATATTAATAGTTATGTAACCATAGAAGGAGGGTACAATGCTGCATTTACCACTAAATCGAGTGATATGAGCTCAGGTACTGCTACTACCCTTGTTAGAACTTCTGGGAGTGATAGTGATGACGCCAACTCGTGTACATTGTTTGATGTGGTTGCAGGTGCAGACGACTGGAGGTTACAAGATTTAAGAATTGAAATGCCTGACAATAGCGCAGGAACCCAAATTACTAATTACGGAATCTATATTCCGAATGGTTGTACAGGATACAACATTGTTAGGTGTTATGTGGATGGAGGAACTGGATCTGATGGAGTAGCAGCTAATGCTACTTTACTCGACGAAGATTTTAATACTTGTTCATCCAGCATTCCAACAGGATGGACTAGTAATATAAACTCAGGTACAGTTGATTGGGAATTTGACCAAACAGAATTTGCCGGTTACGGAAGTGGAGATGGTAGCTGCTTTGTTTCATTTGATGATGATGCGACAACAGCTTGCTCTGAAACCAACAATGTAGAATTACTTACCCCAGCCTATGATATGAGTGGATGTTCTTCCGGAACACTTGATTATTATTATAATTTCCAGGACTATATTGGTGATGGGAATATCTTGGTGGAAGTATGGGATGGAAGTGCCTGGCAAACATTATTTAGCGAAACCAATGATGCGTCAGGAACAAGATCTGAAGATTTAACAGCTCATTTAAATGCTAACCTTCAAATCAGGTTTACCTACGATGATGATGCAGGTTGTGCCTGGGGAGTTGGGTTTGATGATATCGTAATCTCAGGTTCATGCGGAGGAGGAACACCTGCTGGTGATACTTACGCCATCTATGCTACTTCAACAACTGGTTCAAGTATTGTAGATTGTCAACTTTCGAGTACAGCAAGTACATTAGGAACTGCTTGTGATCTATGTCACCCAGGAGATGCAAGCTATACCAGCAGCGATCTGGAAAACTTTCCTGTGATTACAGCGGAGAATATTTCTTGTGAGAACTCAGACATGGACTTCTCAACTGCTGAGCCTTCACCACAATGGGATAGTTTTGGAACCAATGCAACAGCAACTACTCCAAATACAAATGCAACTGTAAACAACAACCAATATACTAGTACAGGAAGAAAAGATGTAGGCTTTACAGGTACAGGAAGTACCTATACAGTAGGAGCGACCATTTACTCCGAAGATTTTGAATCATTTAGTTCTGGGCTACTACCAAATGGAGGTTGGACCGAACAAACTGCTGTGGCCAGCGCAAATAGCTGGGGAGTTAGTACTTCTGCTGCTAATGCCATCAACGGAAATGGATCGTTAATGATTCAAAATACGAATAACGGGAATTGGGGAGCGTACTCTAAAGGAAACGATTGTGATAAAATGGCAGTTAGCCCTGCTATTAGCACGGTAGGTTTCACCAACCTCCAAATCGACTTTAACTGGATTTGTATGGGAGAATGGCTTTGGGATGAAGGTGAATTCTACTACTCAACAGATAATGTTACATTTAACTGGGTAGATGGTTGGTACGAAGGGCAATCAACTACACAATCTGTTACTAATCTTGCTTTACCTGCTGGTGCTGAAAATCAAGCTACGCTTTACCTTGGATGGAGATGGTACAACGATGGATCTGCTGGTACAAATCCTTCTTTAAAAATAGATGACATTGTACTAACAGGAGATGGTAATGTTTCTACAACTGTAGCATATACTTACGAAGACTTTGTGAACATTACTATGGCTCTTCCATCTTCAGGATCAATTTTGGGGTCTACCAATGTTTGTCCTGGAACCTACTCTTTTTCAAGTAGCGAAGCTGGAACCCCGGGATATACTTATTCCTGGTCTGTTACTGACCCTTCTGGGGAAACTTCAACCATATCTACTCCAACCGCTTCATCTACAGATATAGATTTTACTAATACAACTGCTGGGAATGTTACTTACACAGTTCGTTGTGATATCACTTCGGAATGTTGCGGACCATTGGCTCAAGTTACTTACAGCGTCGTAATTACTCCTACTCCATCTGCACCTAGTGTAGTAAATGCTACGGTTTCTGAATGTGAAGGAGGAAGTGTTGATCTGGAAGTTAGCGGACCAAATGCAACATATACCTACGACTGGTATGATGCTGCTACTGGAGGGACTCAAGTAGGAACCGGTAGTACATTTACACTAACACCTATTCCTAATGGTGGTGGTACCTATTATGTAGAAGCAACAAGTAGTAATGGTTGTACGAGCAATACTAGAACAGCGGTTACAGTTAACGAAAGAGATACTGATCCAACCGTTAATAATGGTACATATTGCGCTGCAGGAGACATTGAAGTAAGTGTTGCCCCTGTAACAGGAACTACATATACCTGGTACGATGCTGCAACAGGTGGTTCAGTTCTTCAATCCAGTGGAGCTTTAACATATGATGTTAATGTTCCTGGCCCTGCTCCACAAACTGTAAGTGTTTGGGTTACTGCGACGGAACCAGGATGTTCTGAAAGTGACCGTGTACAAGTAGATGCTAGCATTACAGCTGGAGCTGCAAGTACTACCTGGACTGGAGCTGTTAGCACCGATTGGTTCGACCCTGCTAACTGGAGCGATTGTGTTCCTAATTGCGCCACGGATGCCTTATTCCCAGGAGGAGCAGTGACTAACGAATGTAACATAAAATTCAGTGAGGGAGTTGCTGCTGGTGGAGATGGTATTGCCAGAGTAAAAACTATAACGATTAATGCAGTTAGAACCCTAACTTGGGGAGAGACTAAATCTGTTTTAAATGTGTGCGAAGATTTTAATCATAATGGAGCTATTTCAATGGCTTCAATGGGGAAAGTTTCGTTCGTAGGAAGCTCTAATCAACAAGATTACTCTAAGGGTCCTAGCGGATCTGGTCAATTCTATACAGTTGAAATCAACAATACTCATACAACTCCTTATGTTAACCTAACCGGCTCTAATAATTTAATTATTGCTTCCGATGGACAACTTGCACTTAGTAATGGATTATTGGTTACAGGGTCTAATTTAGTCGATATTCGTAACACAGATGTTGCATCCATCACAGGGCAAAGTACAGCCAGCTATGTGTATGGTACTATTAGAAGGTATACCAGTGGTTTAACAGGAGCTTATGATTTCCCTGTAGGAAACTCCACAGGATATGAGTTAATGAGCATCAATGTAACTGGTGGAAATACTACCAACTATTTTGATGTATATTTCGACACTCCGGCTAACGCATATGGAACTGGATTACCTATTGCCCCAGCTGGCTCTCCATTTCTAGGTTTTGATGCTGTGTTAAATTCAGGAGGACCAAATGCAGCCACTGGAAGCGCCAATGGAGGTGTTTGGACGGTTACTCCAGATGCAGGAACAGCTAATTACGACATAACTTTATATGGTAGAAATTACGATAATGACCTGAATACTCATACTATTGTAAAGAGAACAACTGCTGGGCCGGGACCTTGGGCATTAGACGGCACTATGGGTACCGAGACTAATGTTGGCTCGTTATTAACCGTAACAAGAACCGGATACACAGGGTTCTCTCAATTTGCCATTGTTAGATCAGGTGCATTTTTACCAATTGGATTACTTGAGTTTACAGGTGAATTAAACGGAGACGTAGTGGATTTATATTGGACTACCGAATCTGAAATTAACAATGACTACTTTACCGTAGAAAGAAGTCAGGATGGTGAAAACTTCGAATTTGTAGGTAATGTTAATGCCGTTGGTAATAGCTCTTCTGTAGTTAATTATACTCTACAGGATGAAAAACCGCTGGAAGGACAATCATACTATAGACTGAAACAAACGGACCTTAACGGAGACTTCTCCTATTCAGGTATAGTTCCAATTAAAAGGACTCCTTCTGTTGGAGGGTTTGATATCTTCCCTAACCCAGTAACGGAAGACTTAAATATAACATTCGTAGACCGAGTAACAACCGAAAAGAAAATAAGGATATACGATGCTCAAATGAAGCTTGTTTACATTCAGGAGGTGGAACCTGAATCTAAAAAACTAAGAGTGGATATGAGCAAGTATGAAAGTGGTATTTATTTTATTTCGTTTGATAACGAAGAAGGTATTGATCCTTCTAAACAAATCAAATTTGTAAAACAATAACCACGTATGTTCTGTAGTAAAGAAGCTTCAAAGTAGAGAGATTTGAGGCTTCTTTTATTTTTTCCTGAACGGTTTAGCCTTCACACTTTCTTCAATAGTACGTTAATAAGTCGTTTGTATTACTTCCTTTAATGGTAGCTAAATAGTAATATTTTACTTTCTTTTGCATTTAGAAACAGATTTGTCTGATTGCAATGAAATATACTTTAATCACGGGAGCAAGTCACGGAATGGGATTGGGAATGGTGAATAAATGTGCCTCATTGGGTCAAAATGTACTTTTAGTTGCACTACCTAATGAAAACCTTGAAACCATTGCCAAGCAGACCGAAGAAAAATACAACGTTAAAGCAGACTTCTTTGAGGGAGATTTGACTCTTGTAGATACTGCTGAAAAAATATATAACTGGACCCAGGAAAAAGAATATAAAGTCAACTTTCTGATAAACAATGCTGGTTTTGGTGGAGTTGGACCTTTTGACTCCTACTCCTTTGCCTACGTAAACCGAATGTTAGATCTAAACATTCGTGCTACAACACACCTTACTCATTTCTTTGTACCGGAACTAAAGAAAAATGCACCTTCTTATTTGCTGAATAACGCAAGTATGGTTGCTAATTTCCCATTCCCTTACAAAACGATGTATGCTGCCACCAAGGTATATGTAAAAAGCTTTTCCCGAGCATTAAGAGAAGAATTAAAACCTTTCGATGTTAAGGTGAGCATTCTCCAACCTGGTGCTACCCCTACTAACGACATTGTAAAAACCCAGATAAAAACAGGTGGGTTCTTTGCAAGAATATCTGTTACCACCGTGGAAACTGTAGTTAACAAGGCAATTGAAGGAACGATGAAAGGACAGGCTGTTATTACTCCTGGATTTAAAAACAGAGTTTCTTTAAAGGCTATTAAACTGTTTCCAATGCCTATCTTACAAAGATTATTAGCAAAACAAGGAAGGTCCATGCAGGATCATTAATCTACTACTTTAAACACCATGGAATTCGGAACAACTGGATTTGACCTTAGCTGGAGAGAAAATGACCTAAATAGCTTTTTGCCAATGGTTGTGGCTCTGGTAGGTTTTATTATTTATTGGTTTTCTGCCAAATCAGAAAAAATCAAAGCCAAATTTTACGACAAATACGATGAAGATAAGGCATCAATTAAACACATCCTTTTTACTAAATATTCAGGATTGGTTTGGATGGGGATGATGCCAGCTATTGTTTGCTTGATTGCATTACCTCAATATTCTCTTGCCGATTACGGCCTTACCTTTTACAAAGAAACAGCTCTAACCACTATTGTATGGATAGTTGGACTTAGTGTTCTTATCGTTCCACTGGTTTCTTTCAGTGCAAGAAAGCCTAAAAACCTTGTCAACTATCCGCAAATTAGAGCGAAAGAATGGGATAGAAAGCTGAAGATGCAAAATGCACTTGGATGGGCTGCATACCTGTTTGGTTATGAATTTTTGTTTAGAGGAATTCTTTTCTTCCCTCTTGTACCTGAAATAGGACTTTGGCCTGCTATAGCTGTAAATATTGCATTGTACTCTGCTACTCATATCCCAAAAGGACTAGATGAAACCATTGGAGCTATTCCACTTGGTTTAGTGTTATGTATATTATCGATCCTAACTGGAACTATTTGGATTGCTTTTATTGTGCACGTGGTAATGGCATGGACCAACTCATTTACGGCATTAAAGCACAACCCTGAAATGAAAAGTGTCTGATGAAAGTATTTGTTACAGGAGGAACCGGATACATTGGAGCTTACCTGGTAAAGCGATTATCAGATCAGGGCCATGATGTTCACGTACTTATTCGTTCTAAGAATAAGGGAGCATCTATTTCTTTTCCCAATGTAAAATTGTTCGAAGGAAACATTCTAGACAAGAAAAGCATTCGAACCGCTATGGAAGGATGCGAACAAGTTTATCACCTAGCGGCATGTACCTCCGTTTGGGAACCTGATACAGCTGTTTATTACGATATCAATGTACTGGGCACTAACAATATTCTGGATGTTGCACACGAACTTAAAGTAGAGAAAACTGTTGTTACTTCCACCGGAGGAGTTTACGGACCTTCTATAAGAGGTGTTGTAGATGAAACCAAAGTAAGAGACATTGATTTCTTTAATGAATATGAGTCATCCAAAGCCTCCTGCGAATCGCATGTAAAAGATTATGTTATTCGCTACGGGATGAATATTGTAATAGTAAACCCAACCAGAATATATGGACCATACATGTTTGGCGATAGTGGTTCTATTACCTTGATGATTGAAAAATACATCAATGGATCATGGAAACTAATTCCGGGCGATGGGATGCAAGTTGGAAATTACGTATACATAGATGACGTAGTGGAAGGTCACCTTAAAGCCATGGAAAAAGGAAGGTCGGGAGAAAATTACCTTTTAGCCGGCTTCAACCATACTTATGTGGACTTATTCAATTACGTTAGAGAAGCATCAGGAAAAAACTACAAATTGATTAATTCCCCAATGTGGCTCCAAATGTTATATGGTAGAATTCAGCTTTTTAAAGCAGTTCGTCTTGGTAAAAAGCCTACTATTATTCCAAAATGGATCAAACGTGGAAACTACCACTGGGAAGTATCTCCGCAAAAATCCATCGATGAATTAGGGTTGGAATTAACTACTCTAAAAGATGGAGTAAAGAAAACCGCCGATTGGGTTGTGTCTAAATCAAAGTAGTTTAAGCTTTCTTAAACCAATTTACTGTACGCTGTATAACTTCTTCAATAGGAGTCTGTTCCAAATTCAGCTCTTTTCTGGCTTTATCTGCTTTATAATAATGCTT
The DNA here is from genome assembly GCA_965230225.1 of Parvicellaceae bacterium. Classification (GTDB taxonomy): domain Bacteria; phylum Bacteroidota; class Bacteroidia; order Flavobacteriales_D; family Parvicellaceae; genus CALSMU01. The sequence continues at coordinate 63,018 of CBDDKM010000009.1, read as the reverse complement.
CTCACAAGCGATTTTTGCCATTGCCAGATTAAGCTGCGGTTCTTTATTAAAGTTCTTTTCCATCAAAGAACCAATTGCACCATACGTCTTTACCAAACCATCAGGTAGAGTAATCTTAGGTGGTTTCACCTCTCCTACTTCAGCAATCATCTTAAACAATTTGGTATATGAAATATTGGTATTTGCTAATATATAGGACTCCCCTATTCTACCCATTTTTAATGCATTACACACTGCTCCAGCTACATCCTTAACATAGATTACATTTTTTCCACCATTGGTACTTACCGGAACTTTCCCCTCCAAAACAGACTTCACCAATAATCCCGAACTTGGTTTATAATCTTCTTCACCTAACATGAAACAAGGGTTTAATATAATTGCATTTAAACCTTCTTCTTTAACAGATTTCTCTACTAATTGCTGAGCTACAAATTTGGTTTTGATATAATCTGTTAGACCATCAGTATTCTCTAACCTCTCCTCTTCTGATCCTGGGTTTTCTTCATCTCCAAATCGAAATACATTAACCGTGCTTACATACACCATTCTTTCAACTTCAAACTCATTAGCTAATTCTACCAAATTCCTTGTGGAAGTAATGTTTACGGCTTTTCTTACAGGAGAATCAGAAGGAAACATAGATGTATCAGCAGCAACGTGAATTATAAATTCAGATTGTTTCACCAAAGGTTTTAATTCCTCCCTTTGGATAATATCCACTTTAAAAGGAAATACACCGGGTAAACTAAGCCGTTTAGGTAATTGGTTTCTATGAGGAAGAATCACTTCATAGCCACGCTTAAGAAGTTCCTTGACTACATGACCTCCTAAGAATCCCGTACCACCTGTTACCAATACTTTCATGAGGGACAAATTTAGAAAGATATTTTCCTTTACAGGAATCACCAATTATTAAAAAAGGAACTTAACTTCGTACCATGTCCAACTTGATTGAAGTAAAAGATTTAACCATTCCCTATCAAGAAGAATCAATTCTTAATGGTTTATCATTTCAAGTACAAAAAGGAGAAAAAGTAGCAATTGTAGGCCCTTCTGGAACAGGGAAATCTTCTTTGTTAAATGCACTTTGCGGGTTCATTCCCAACGTTCAGGGATCAATAAGACTATTTGGCCACGAACTATCGCAAGATACGATCAATCAAATAAGGAGTTCTGTTTCCTGGTTACCTCAGGATGTTACTATTCATGCTTCTTCGGTAGAAGAACTTTTACTGACTCCCTTTCAATTTGAACAGAACAAAGCTAACACTCCCAATCAAAATGAAGTATTAGAAGCTATAAATTGGTTAGAGCTTCCTGAAAACATATTAAAAAAGCCCACCAACGAAATTTCCGGAGGGCAAAAACAACGAATTTTACTTGCCACAACTTTACTTCTCAAAAAGCCACTCATTATACTCGACGAACCCACTTCTGCACTGGATGAAAAATTGAGAAACAAAATAACTGACACTTTACTTAACCAACCAGAATTAACCATTATTGCTAGTACTCATGATGAATACTGGATCAGTCAATCCTCTAAAATTATCCGCTTATGAGTTCTACAACTGATATCAATTACTGGTCTCTTTTGTTGGGATATGGGTTATTAATTATTCCTATCATCATTCTATGGTACTACAAAACAGGATTAGTGAAAGATGCTTTATGGGCTTCAACCAGAATGACCATCCAACTTCTTTTAACAGGACTGTATTTGGAATACTTTTTTAAGTTAAACAATCCCTGGCTCAATTTAAGTTGGGTATTAACCATGGTGTTTGTAGCTGCCTTTACCGCCATGAAAAGAAGTGGCTTATCCACCAAAGTTTTTATTGTCCCTTTTGTTTTGGCTTCCATAGTAAGTTTAGCTATTACAGATATCTATTTTCTTGGGCTCGTGATCAAATTGAATAATATTTTTGACACCAGGTATTTTATTCCTATCACAGGAATGTTATTGGGAAATACGCTAAAGTCAATCATTGTAGCATTAAGTCATTATTACTCCAATTTGAATTCTAACAAAAACACTTATAACTGGTATTTAGCCAATGGTGCAAGTCATAGAGAAGCTTTACTTCCCTTTAGACGCGAAGCTATGAAGGCAGCTTTTAACCCTATTATTGCAGCAACTGCTGTAGTAGGATTAATATCGTTACCTGGTATGATGACAGGACAAATCCTTGGTGGTAGCGATCCAAACGTAGCCATCAAGTATCAAATCATGCTGATGATCACCGTTTTCTCCACAGCTATTATAACTACTACTCTTACTATTTACCTTTCGGATAAAAAAGTATTTGACCCATTTGGCAACTTGAAAAAAGAAGCAATAAAAAGAATACAATAATGGTTCGAATTAGTTAATGAAATATTAATTTTAATCTGTCGTTAGATTGAAAATAATTCTTAGATTTGTATTCATTACAAATTTGTAATCATTACAATTTAGTTTTGATAAAGATTGATAACATATCAGAATACTTAAAAAACAACGGAGTAAAACCATCACTTCAGAGGGTTAAAGTCTTTGAATATTTATATAGGAATCATAATCACCCTACTGTAGACACTATTTACCAAAACCTAAAGGGAGAGTTACCTACTCTTTCTAAAACTACGGTTTACAATACGCTTAATTTGTTAATCGAAAACAAGGTAGCAGCTGTGGTAAATATTGATGGGAACGAACTTCGCTACGATGCTGACATGAGTAAACACGGTCATTTTACATGTACTTCTTGTGGAATGATTCAGGATATACACATCGATGTTTCCAATTTGGATTATACATCAATCAATCATCACAAAGTGGATGAGACACATTTGTATTTAAAAGGAAAATGTAATAAATGTTTAACAAATAATAATTAATAAAAAATGAGTTTAATTGGAAAAAAAGCACCATCATTTAGTGCTGACGCCGTAATTAATGGAGGAGAGATTGTTGCTGATTTCTCTTTAGATCAATACTTAGGAAACAAGTACGTTGTTTTATTTTTCTACCCATTGGATTTCACATTCGTATGTCCTACTGAGCTATTAGCTTTTCAGGCTAAGCTAGCAGAGTTCGAAAAAAGAGATGTAGCAGTTGTTGGATGTTCTATCGACTCTAAATTCTCTCACTGGGCTTGGTTAAATACTGACAAAAACGACGGTGGAATCAAAGGTGTTACTTACCCATTGGTTTCTGACCTTGCAAAAACTATTGCTGAAAACTATGGAGTACTAGCTGGTGAGTATGATATTGACGATGAAGGAAATTCAGTATTCAGTGGAGCTCCTGTAGCTTACAGAGGAACTTTCCTTATCGACAAAGAAGGAATTGTAAAACACGCTACTATCAACGACCTTGGATTAGGAAGAAATGTTGACGAAACATTAAGAATGGTAGATGCTTTACGTCACCACGAAGAGCACGGAGAAGTTTGTCCTGCTGGATGGAATGCTGGAGACGAAGCTATGACTCCTAACGCTGAGGGTGTTGCAGAATATTTATCTAACCACTAAAAAATCAAAGAAAAAATGGCATTCGAATTACCAGAATTACCATATGCGTACGACGCATTAGAACCTAACATTGATGCAATGACTATGGAGATTCACCATAGTAAGCACCATAATGGTTATACAACTAAATTTAACGCTGCTTTAGAAGCTGCAGGAATCAATAGCGATAACGTTGTTGAGATCATGACTAACATGGACATGAACAACATGGGTCTTAGAAATAACGGAGGTGGATACTACAACCACTGCTTATTCTGGGAAAACATGAGTCCTAATGGTGGTGGAAACCCTACAGGAGCTGTTGCAGATAAAATTAACGAAGCGTTTAGTTCTTTTGAGAACTTCAAATCTGAGTTTTCTGCAGCTGCAGCTACTAGATTTGGTTCTGGATGGGCTTGGCTTTGCGTTAAAGACGGAAAATTAGAAGTTTGTTCTTCTGCTAATCAGGACAACCCTCTAATGCCAGGAATTGGATGTGGAGGTACTCCTATTCTTGCTTTGGATGTTTGGGAGCACGCATACTACCTAAACTACCAAAACAGAAGACCTGATTACATTTCTGCTTTCTTTAATGTAATCAACTGGGATGAAGTAAACAGAAGATTGGCTAACGCTTAATCTCAATCATACTAGACAAAAAAGGGGAGATCAATGATCTCCCCTTTTTTTATTCCGTTATAACCGGTTCTTTATAATGTTTACCCTGCCAAAGATCTTTCTCTACCAGTTTTTTATCGATCTTATCTACGATTTCAAAATTCTTCATACCGTTCCATTTAGGAGCTACTAATAAATTTGCCGGCGATTCACTAATAAATCGTTCGATGATGATATCCGGTCTTAGCAAAGCAATGAAATCAGTAATTAAATCAATGTACTCCTCGGATGTAAATAAATTAAACATTTCCGGGGTTGTTTTTAACTGATGAGCCATCATCGTGTTTTTGATAATCTGAAGCTGATGCAGTTTTAATGATTTAATTGGCAATTTTGAAAGTTCAACAGCATGATTAAGTATCTCTTCTCTCGACTCTCCAGGCAACCCAATAATCATGTGCGCTCCAAGGTGCAATCCTCTGTTTACAGATAGCTCGTAAGCTGCAATGGTCTCCTCATAACTATGACACCTGTTTATTAAATCCAGTGTTCTGTTAATGGTACTTTCTACACCAAACTCCAACGAGACATAATAATCCTTGGCCAGGTTAGATAAAAACTGAATCAACTCTTCGTTTATACAATCTGGGCGAGTTCCAATTACTAATCCAATTACATCAGGGTGATCCACCGCTTCCTGATACAGTTCCTTCACTAATTCAATGTCTGCATAAGTGTTGGTGTAGGCCTGAAAATAGGCAAGGTATTGTTGTGTTTTGTACTTCTTAGAAAAGAAATCGATTCCCTCTTGCAATTGCTGAGTAATGCTCTTTTCAGGCTTGCAATAGTTCGGGTTAAACGAATTGTTATTGCAATAGGTACAACCACCAATCCCCTTAGTTCCATCTCTATTTGGACAGGTAAACCCAGTATCTAAAGATACCTTTTGAACCCTCTGATTAAACTTCGATTTAATGTAAGTAGAATAGTTATTATATCGCTTTGTTCCTCTGTAATCCACAGTTAAATTTTCGGCAAAGCTAGTGAAAAATGATCAATGCTTTCTCAAGATCATGTTCAACTCCCTACGCATATTCGATCTGGCCCGCTCTTCATAGTTTTCGTAGAAATAGTCCGTTTTATAGATTCTATCTCGCTCCAGAAAACTTTCCAATACCTTTGCTCTCCCCTTGTTATAGATAAAATCAGGGTATACATTGTATTCTCTCCTCACATTCTGACTGTAAATCAAATAATCCTCCCAGGATTCACCTAAAATCGCCAAATCTGCATCCATTAAAATATTCGTATCATGATCTTCCGATACTTGATGTTGTTTAGTGGCAAGAATTTGCTGATAGCACTTTTCGCACTGACTTTCAGGATACCCTATTTCTTTTAATCGTTTCAACAACAGCTCTGCACTCTTTTTTTCATTGTCTTTTTTTACCACATCGTATACAATGTCGTGGTAGTATAAGGAAAACAATAACGAGTCAATATCATCTACTTCTGATCTCACCTCATTCACCTTCATTAACATGTACTCGATGTGATAGAGGTTGTGATAATATCTTTTTAGATGGGTATAAGCTTGATCTATTTCCTCCCAGAAATTATACTGCAAACCGAGATTGCTACAGTATTTCTGAAACAAGTCAAAATAGGCATTCTTAAGGGTAATCGTTTCCATGAGTATTCTATTACTTCATTTTCTCCCCCAGCTTCCGCGCTTGCCACTAATTTAATAAATACTCTTCAAAATATAAATTACGAGAGCATTAATTATTCGTTATTTTACTAACATTCAGAAGGTTAATGTTAATAACAAGTGAAATTAGCTTTAAAGGTTACAATGATTAATTTTGCAGTATGTACGGAAAAGACGAAGCCAAAGAATTAAAAACTTTATTCTGGACCAGTTTTGGTAAATACATGCGTAAGCACAAAACAGAATACGGAAGCAAAATTCAATGGATCAATTATAAAACGGGGGTAAAGGATATCTATTTCAGACTAGATGCAGATAAACGAACTGCAAAAGTTTGTGTGGATCTACAACACCGTGATGAAGGAATTAGGGAGTTATTCTACGATCAGTTTCTTGAGGTAAAAACTGTATTTTCCGACATGACAGGACAAGATTGGGTTTGGCTCAAAGATTACACCAACGAATACGGTCACTCCATGTCTCGACTATTCGTAGAATTAGAAGGTGTAAACATGTACAACAAGGATCATTGGGCAGGTATTTTTACATTTTATGAAAATGCTCTTGTTGGCCTCGATGAATTCTGGAACGAATTCAAAGACCTCTTCAAAAACTTACAGGATTAATTCATTCATCGATTCAAATCAAATATTAAGCTATTTTAACATTTATATCTTGCGCGATATAATCGCTTAAGATACTTTTGTTTAAAATTTAAATTATGGATGCTTTAGCACTCAATAATCAAATCTGCTTTCCCTTGTATCAGGCTTCGAGGGTTATGATTAAAGCCTATCAGCCACTACTAGCTAAATTTGAGCTTACTTATCCTCAATATTTAGTATTACTTGTACTGTGGAAAGAATCTCCTCTACCGGTTAATGATATAGCTCAACAGTTAGATTTGAAAACCAATACCATTACCCCACTCCTGCAGCGCATGGAAAAGTCGGAGTATGTTACGAGACAACGTTCTTCTGATGACGAAAGAAAGGTTTTGGTACACCTTACCCCAAAAGCCGAAGAAATAAAAAAAGAAATAGAATGCGTTCCGATGGAATTACTTTCCAAATCCGGATTTGAAATGGAAAGACTGCTTCAGCTCAAGTCTGAACTAAATGAGTTAATCAAAAATATTCAAAACAATACAAAATGAACAAGCCATTAAAAGAAGGAGATCAAATACCTCATTTTTCTCTTAATGATCAAAATGGAAAACTTTTCTCAATAGACTCTCTATTAGGTAAAGAAAACATGGTCATCTACTTCTATCCCAAGGATGAAACTAAAGTTTGCACAGCACAAGCATGCTCCTTTAGAGACGAATATGAAGAGTTTAAAGAATTAGGTTGCGAAGTCATTGGTATCAGCTCCGATGGTGAAAAGAGCCACGAAAAATTTGCTGCAAATCATAACCTTCCATTTATCCTATTGAGCGATACCAATAATACAGTAAGAAAAGAATTTGGAGTACCAAAAGACCTATTTGGACTTATACCCGGAAGGTACACCTATCTAGTGGATAAAGAAGGGATTATCCGACTAGTATTTCACTCTGCAACACAAGCTAAAAGTCACACCACTGCTGCAATTAAAGCACTAAAAGAATTATAATATGGAAGAAATAGTAAAAATCCCCACCAAGGTATACCCCATTCGTTTTCAGGATTGCGATCCTTTTCGACATTTGAACAACTCAAAGTATCTGGATTATTTTGTGAATGCCAGAGAAGATCATTTAATGGAATACTACGACATGAATTTAGCTACCATTGCTGTTAAAATGGGAGTTAGCTGGGTTGTAAGCATGCATAATATTGCCTACTTAAGACCTGCAAAAATGATGGAAAAGGTATTGATCGAATCTCAACTTATCGAATACAGTAATAAAGCAATTCGATTTGAAATGAGGATGTGGGACATTGATAAAACTGAGGTAAAATCGGTTAACTGGACTGAGCTGGTACACATTGATATGAAAACCCAACGTCCTACAGATCACTCCGAACATTTTTCAAAGTTATTTACCAGTATAATTGAGCCGGTAAACGAAGAGCATTTTGATCAGAGAGCTGCTTACTTTAAAGAATTCAACAAAAAACAGATATCAAATACAATCTAGTATCAATCAAATAATAGAAAAAGGAGGGTTTTGGCAACGATATTGTATATCTTAACGTCAAAATCTTCCTTTTTCTGTTTATGAATAATCGTAGAGATTTCCTGAAAAAAGCATCCCTTGTCACTCCTGCTCTAGTTGGTGGAACAGCTCTAATTGGACAAGTTTCCCCTATTGTTTCTTCAATATTAACCAGCAACAAGATTAAACCTCTACCTCTAAAAAAGGGAGCAGTTATAGGAACAGTAGCTCCTGGTGGAGCAATTTTTAGCAAGGATAAAATAGATCGCTTCAAGCAAAAAATGAGCAGTTTAGGTTACTCAGTTAGAGAAGGAAAAACCTTACACTCACAGCACGGGTATCTATCTGCAACTGATGAAGAAAGAGCACGAGACTTTATGAGCATGTACAAAAGCTCATCTATAGATGCTATTATAACCATGCGAGGTGGTTCTGGAACTGCCAGAATTTTACCTCTATTAGACTACGATTATATAAGAGCAAACCCTAAGCCAGTTGTAGGTATGAGTGATATTACAGCTCTTCTCCTTGCCCTACAAAGTCAATGTAACTTAATTTCATACCATGGCCCGGTTGGTTATTCCAGTTGGAGTTCATGGTCCATGAAAGAATTCAATAACATATTAACTGGTAATCATTCGGAGAGACTGAATAACACGAATAAAGAATCCATTTTTTATACCATTGCCAAAGGTAATGCTACCGGCGAGTTAACCGGGGGGAACCTCACTGTATTTTGCGAATTAGTTGGAACCAAATACCTCCCCAACATGAAAGGGAAAATACTGTTCCTGGAAGATCTTAACGAAGAACCATACCGAATTGATCGAATGCTTACCCAATTAAAACTTGCAGGTATTCTCAACCAACTAAATGGAATTATTTTGGGAGAGTTCAAGAAATGCACCCCGGAAGAACCTGAAAAATCCCTTACCCTTAAACAAGTATTTCAAGAACATTTAGGTAATTTGGGAATTCCTGTTTTTTATGGTGCTCCCTTTGGCCACATAAAAGATAAATGGACATTACCCCTTGGTATTCAGGTAAAAATGGATGCAAGCACTGGGCATTTAACTCTTCTGGAAAAGCCTACCGCTTAACTTGACTTTCGTAAGCAGACACCCAGTCTTCTACAGATACTTTAGAGGTTAACTCTGCTATAAGCTCGTAAGGAATATCATCCATTTTCTTGAAACGAATACAGCTTTTTCCCATATCCAACTTCCTTTTGCAATGTTTCGGATATTCTGCAGTAAACCACTCCAGCAACTCCGGATCAGCATAGATACCCATATGATACAAGGCAACAAAATTCTTTTGAGACGCAATGTTCATAAATGGCAATGGTAATTTAGGATCACAGTGATACCCAGCAGGATAAATTGAATGTGGTACAACATAACCCGGCATTCCATAGTTCAACTCTTCCCGAAATCCTTCTGGCAAATTATCCAAAATAACCTTTCTAATTTTGGTTAATACCTCTTTTCTTTCTTCAGGAAGTTGATCCAGGTATTCATCAACAGTTGCTGCTTTGTATTGCATAAGTGGAGAGTTAAAGTGAATGGCTAATTTACTAATTGTTCTTTTCTTTCAATAAATTCTTCTCTATTTCGGCAAACTTATTTAAGTTTGCACTCCATTTTTGGAGAAGTGGCCGAGTGGCTTAAGGCGCACGCTTGGAAAGCGTGTATACCAGAAATGGTATCGTAGGTTCGAATCCTATCTTCTCCGCAACTCAAAGCCGGATACGTAGTATCTGGCTTTTTTTATTTCAGCTTGTCAGAAATGTATTTCTGTAAAAGATGGAAGAAAAAAAGCCAATAAAGAACGGAGTGAATGCGGCTTTGAGTTAACGTCTCCCCCCTTTAGGATCACGGAGTAATCCTTTGTTAGACAAAAGAAGCAAGACTCTTTAGCACAAATGTCCTACAATGATGAAATCGATAGATTACATCGAGCAAACGTTTAATGTCTTATGTATTAAGTATCTGGTAGAGCAAGACATTAGACATTAGACACTAGAATTTAGACTCTTTAGCACAAATGTCCTACAATGATGAAATCGACAGATTGCATCAAGCAAACGTTTAATGCCTTATGTATTAAGTACTGGCTAGAGCAAGACATTAGACACTAGAATTTAGACTCCCTAGCACAAATATCCTACAATGATGGAATCGACAGATTACACCGAGCTTACGACAACCTACACATTCATTCCAGGCATTTTAGGCATTTTAAGTATTCCAAACTCACATATCCACTTTCAAAACAAGAAAATCCTATTTGTTAAATTATCTTTGCCCAAATTTTAATTGGATGAACTTTAAGAAGGGTGAAATAATAGAGGTTGAAATTCATGACCTTGCATTTGGAGGAAAAGGAATAAGTCGTTTAGAAACCGAAGAGGGTAAATTTGTTGTATTTGTTCTTAACGGTATTCCTGGCCAAATAGTAAAGGCTAAAATTGCCAAAAAGAAAAGACGATTTGCAGAAGCAAAAATGATTGAGGTGATCAAACGATCTCCTGATGAAATAAAAGTTCCTTATCAGCCAATTTCTGGAGCTCCTTACATTACCCTACCAATTGAAAAACAAAAGGAGTATAAACTACAATCAGCATTTGATCTATTCCGAAAAATTGGAGAGGTTGAGAACATTGAAGATTTGTTCGATGAATATATAGAATCGCCTCAAATTTACAACTACAGAAACAAAATGGAATACTCGTTTTCTGTTATTAGACACGATCTGGAAACGAATGAAGAGTTTGATGATTTCGGTTTAGGGTTTAAGCACACGGGTACCTGGTGGAAAGTTGAAAACATGGACTTAGAATCTGGTTTGTTTGACGCTCAACTGGAAAACACCCTTAAAGACATCAGAATTTACCTGGAGAAAACAGGCCTTCCTGCCTGGCACCCACCAAAAAAGGAAGGTTTTTTCAGACACCTGGTAGTACGTAAGAGTTTTTCCAATGATGAATTACTCATTAATTTGGTTACCTCTACCTCTCACATAGATAGTTTTGATTCTAAACAATTTGCCAACTTCCTATTGGAGCAATTTGGAGAAAGACTAGCCGGGTTTATTCACACCACCAATGATGATGTAGCAGATCGAGCAAAGTTAGAACACGGACCAAGCGACCTCATTTACGGTAAATCAACCATCATTGAAAGTATTTTAGGGTTGAACTTTGAAATTAGCATGCAGAGTTTTTTCCAAACCAATCCAGCCAGTGCTGAAGTACTTTACACCAAAGCAATGGATTATGCTTTTGAAGATAATAACCTTGATAATCAAGTGATCATGGACCTATTCTGTGGTACAGGAACAATAGGACAAATCCTTGCTTCACGTACATCCAACTCTAAAATTATTGGAGTTGACATTGTTCCTTCTGCCATAGAAAATGCGAAAAGAAATGCTAAATTAAACGGAATTACCGATGTAGAATTTTACGCTGCTGACGTAGGAAAGTTTTTGCTGGAGTACCCTCAATATACGGGGAAAATTGGCACCATTGTTCTAGATCCACCAAGAGCCGGAATAGCACCAAAAACGCTTCGTAAGGTAATTCGACTAGGAGCAAATCGAATTGTATATGTTAGCTGTAATCCAGCTACTCAGGCAAGAGATAGAGTGGAATTGAGAAATGCAGGGTATGAACTAAAAAAATTCAGTTTAGTTGACCAGTTTCCACACACATCACACGTGGAAAGCATCATGTTGTTTGAAAAAATATAGATTCGTCAAGAATTTCATCGGGTTCAAATAAATTCAACAAGACTTCGGCTTGTCTCCTCTTATATTAGGGGAAACGAATTATGAACAGTTAAATTTTGCATGACCTCTGACTAACCACCTTAGGCAAAATTTGATTTAACCTGACAGATAACAATGAGTAAAGCCCTAAAACTTAGTCGATCGATATTTCTACCTCTCCTGCTTTTAATTCCATTTTTCGGGGCAGCTCAAAAAGGAGCAAAATCTACTGATAAATATGTATTGGCCAATGTTTCTCAAAAAGACATGGTAGATGCTGAATTTAAAAAAGTGGTGATTGTTTACGCAGAAGATATGGAAGATACTCCGAAAGTATCATCTGTTAAATCTCCTTCCACTTCTGAATCGAAAAACCAGAAAATCATTAAGGATAACCATGGTAAAATCATAAAAGAAGGAAGTTTCATTAATGGAGAATTATATACAGGAAAACACTACTTCTATAGTTTAACCGGGGAATTGGAAAGAACAGAGTTCTATCGTAATGGGAAATACGTGGGAAACCAACTATAACCCATGATAAGAACAGTATTACCTTTAATTCTAATACTTTCCTTCCATTCATCCTTTAGCCAATCATCGGACTTAGCACACACCCAATTAAAATACCCTTATCAACCGCTACACAATAATATTCTGATTATTCAGAATAATGACACCATCAACTTATTAGATTCCACCGGAAGAAAAACGGGTTACTGGATCATTACAGGAAAAACGAAAAATACTCTTGGTTACTGTGATTCTTGCAAAATTGAAGAGGGAGTTTACGATAGAGGTAGAAAAATTGGAAATTGGACCAAGTATTTTCCGTCTGGCAATAAAAAAGGCATCATTGAATACTTTAACGGAAGACCCTATGGTAAGTACACACTCTTTTACGAAAATGGATTAATAAAGGAAACAGGCATTTGGAAGGGAAGAAAAATATACGGAGACTACCTTGTATTTTCCGATAGAGGATGCCTGTTAAAAGAGATTAAATATGGAGAAAGTGGCGAGGTAATTTCATCTCAGTATTACTATAATAATTGCGATACTAATGTTTCTATTAAGGGAAGTATAGACACCACCATAAATCAGTATCAGCCATACTATACCCCTACCGTAGAAAAGAAAAAATACAACAAAGCATTAATTGAACCACATCCTAAATTTTATGATGAAAATGAAAACATTATTATGGAAGGTGAATTCAAAAATGGTAAACTGATCAACGGCAAACACTACATCTATGATGAATTTGGTTTATTAGAGCGCATTGATTTATACAAAGACGGAGAATGTATAGGGCAATCCAAACTTTAAATTAGGATAATAAGTAGTATAATAAACGAAATCAAGCCAACTGCAAATGCGGAATAATACATGGCTCTGGACTTTTTTAAATTACCATCCTGATAATATACTCCCAGGCTTAAATAACCAACTGCAAAAGTGATTATTCCAATTCCAAGAAAAGCGGTTAAGGTGCCAAATAGCATCGCCATCATTCCATACCCTCTATGAAACTCCAACTCTTTCTCTTCTTTGTTATTTTTAGCTTTTGCAGTTTCCGAACTTAATTTCGAATCCGAAGATTCTTTTTTAGTTCTTTCTCCGTGTTCCGGCTTTTTCTTTTTCCTCTCCTCCTTTTGGGGTCTTTTCTTCTCACTATCTGATTTTGCTAAAAACCCCTTATCTGTTTCAGGCTTATCCTGTTTTGGAGGTTTTTGTTTTTTTGATTCTGACGGATTCTTGTCTTCATCATTCTCCGAAACCTTGTAGGTATCTTTATACCACACTCTGGTGTTGGTGTATTTCCTTTTGGAAAATGGATTTACAGAACATGATCCTAAGATCAACAAAAGGCAAATTAGGGGTACTATTTTTTTCATAATTGTAGGTTGTTACTTATAAATATAAAGCAACTTTTCTCCTACCCTACGCACATAAACACCTATAAATCAACCAAGTTCGCCATTACTTTTTTGATAACCCCGATGGTTTAATTTTCTTTACCGTTTACGTTTTTCTGAATTAATAATAATGGACTCCTGAATAAAAAAGCGAATGTGTTCCTCTACAATTTCCTCTGTATTAAAATAGTCTATTGATTTTATTACACTTCTCCCCTTTTCTTCAAGTACACCAAATGGATCTTGCAAAAATGTTCCCTTGGCAAATCCCACTTGTAATGCTCCCAATTTGGTAATGTGAAAATAGCACATGGGTCCCATATAATAGTAATATGGGACCCCGTAAGAAATCTTTTCTTCAATATTTGGAGAACACGAAAGAATTATCTGACGAAGTTGAAGCATCACCTTCTTTAGCTCCGAAGGACTTTTCTCTACGAATAACTCAACTCCGTTATGCATTCTAAATATAACCTTGTGGTTCCAGCACTTCAGTCTCTTTAAATACAATACCGTATTCCTCTAATTCCTTTAATACAGGATCGTAAATCTCTTTCTGAATAGGTAACTGAACTCCCTTTAGTTTTATAGTACCATTCAGAATCATCTTAGTACAAATGGCAACAGGCAATCCGACAGTCTCACTCATGGCGGTGTAGGTTTGATCTTCTCCAATACAAACCATGTGAGAATTGATTTCATGAAGCTCTCCGCCTAAATGGTATCCGAATTTATGCCACATTACAATCATGTCCTTGTCATCCTCTTCCAGGTTCCATTTCTCTTCCAAAATCTTTTGTAAGATTTGAGCAGGAGTTTTATCCTCTTCCAAATTCAATGGTTCGTTATCGAAAATACCTAACCAAATTAATTTATCCCAAATGGCATCATCCTGTTCGATATGAAGATAATGACGAAGTTTTAGCTCTACTGAATCATGTGGATTATACGGTAAAAATGAGTTAATATAATCTCTCTTGGTCATATCCTTTGACCCTTCCAAAATGTAAGAATCATCTGTAGCTCCAAGTTGAACAAATACGTTCCACGAACGACTAAAACCAACCTTTCTAAGTGTTCCTCTGTAAATGGTAGGAATATCCTCCAATCCATAAATAGAACGGTACTTTAAAGAGTCTCTGTTAGCATACCCTTCAAACCTACCATGGCCTTCTACGTTGATAATTTCGGTTCTTCTAAACAATCGATTATATGGGATGTATTTGTATTGTCCCTCCTGAATAAATTTTGCTGCACTTCCCTGCCCTGCTAACACCACGTTTCTAGGGTTCCAGGTAAATTTATAGTTCCAGGGATTGTTATCACTTTCAGGGGCAACTAAACCTCCTGTGAATGACTCAAAATAATGCATCTTACCACCTTCTGCCTCAATCTCATCCAGAATTTTCTTGGCGCTCATGTGATCAATTCCAGGATCAACACCAATTTCATTCATGATAATAATCCCAGCTTCTTTGGCTGCTTCATCCAATTCCTTCATTTCCGGAGAAACGTAAGACGGTGTTATCACATCCAATTTCAGATCAATGCAATCCTTCACCACTTCCACATGAAACCTTGCTGGTAACATCGAAACCACAAAATCAACTTTCTTCAATTCTTCTCTTCTGATTTCGTCGTTCAACGCATCAAACTGAAATGCCTCTCCTCTTGGGTGTCCCCCTACTTTTTCTTTGGCTATTTCAATGTCCATGTCTCCTACACGGATAAACCAATCTTCTTTTTCTGCATTATTCAAAAAATAACGAATCATCGAAGAAGACGATCTACCTGCTCCTATCACTAATATTGTTTTCATCTCGGTCTGCAATTATAAATTTTAGTGAAGCTAAATTAACCTCTTAGTCTATTCAAGCTACTTGGGGGCCTTAACAACTTATTAACAAAATTGCATTCCTGAAAACTTAATTCTGGCACAAGGATTGACATATCCTTCACAAATGTTAAATTTGTATAATCAGCTTAATTAAAACGAACATGAAAAAACTATTACTAACAGGTCTTTTTGCATTGGTGTACACCATGTCAACATTTGCTCAGGCAACGAGTAATTTGATCGTCTTTGTGGAGGACCCTAAGCCTTTTTTCGCCATTGTTAATGGGGTAAAACAAAATAATGAGGCACAAACTAATGTCAAAATTACCGGACTTACTAACCAGGCCAATTTTGTGAAAATTGTCTTTACTGACGGTAAAACACCTGATATTGATAAAAACTTCTACTTCGAGACCATGAATGTGGAAGCTACTGCTAGAATTGTAAACACAAAGAAAGGTTACAAACTAAGATATTTTGGAGAAGTACCAATGGGAAGTGCTCCTACCAACACCGAGCAGGTACAAGTAGTATACCACTCAACAGAAACACCTGCTACTAATACAACAATGAACACCAACATGAATGTTGGTACAACCGTAACTGAAGAAACTGTTACTACCACTACAACTACTTCATCTGGCACATCAGGTAAAGGTGAAACAGTTAACATGAATGCAGGAGTTAATGTTACCGATCAGGTTAATGGGAACTCAGAGAGTGTTAGCATGGATGTTAATGTTGGTGGATTCAACATGAATGTGGATGTAAACGTTAATGATAATGGAATGAACACCAATACTTCGATGAATGAGAGTATGGACATGACTTCTACTACCACAACTACAACCACTACCACAACTACTTCTTCGTCTGGATTCGATACATTTAGTGAAGGAACACAAACTCAGTCTACTGCTCCTGTTTCTTACGTACCAAATTATACCGGTAGAATTGGATGTCCGGTTCCACAGGCAGATGTGAGAATGATTAAAAATGCTGTTGAAGCAGAATCATTTTCTGATGATAAACTGATCGTAGCAAAACAAGCAGTTAAGAATAAATGCTTGAAAGCTTCGGATATAAAAACACTTGCGCAATTGTTCGATTTTGAGGACACCAAATTAGAATTTGCTAAATTTGCGTACGACTACACCTACGATGTAGATAATTACTACATCATTAACTCAGTATTTGATTTCAGTTCTTCGAAAGAGGAATTGAACAAATATACGTCCAATAGGTAATATTGGATCATGGCAATTGAGTCCCGCTTCATTAATTTGGAGCGGGATTTTTTTTACATTCCTTTAACATGCCCCTAATGGTTTGGTAGTTACTTTTGTTGCAAACTCACTAACATGGAATATCAAAAATCTTTATTATTTGCAGTTATTTCTATGGCAATTGCTATTAGCCTTGGAGCCATGGGAGCTCATTATTTAAAAGAGACACTGCACCTTTCGGCAGAACGACTTGCTAACTGGCACACAGCCGTATTTTATCAGATTGTTCATGCTCTGGCTATTCTTGTGATTGTGATGCTATCAAAACAGATAAACATAAAGATCTCAAAAAGTATAGTATTGTTCATTGTAGGTACTTGCTTGTTTTCTGGATCAATTTACCTCATTACCCTGAACAGTATTTGGGAAATGGACTGGTTAAAGTACAGTATGATTCCCGCTACTCCACTAGGTGGAATATGTTTTATATTTGGTTGGGTATTGTTAACCATCAATCTATTTAAACAAAATTCATCTTCATGAGTAACTATCAACAATTCGTTCAAAAGGCTCAAAAAATAGCTGACATTTATTTTGCAAGTGCAGTTCTTCAATGGGACCAGGAAGTGTATATGCCTCCAAAAGGTGCGGAGAGAAGAGCTCAACAATTAGCTACCTTATCTGGACTTGCCCATGCTGAAATTGTAAATGAAGATTTCGGGGCTTTAATGAACAACTTACTTCAGAAAGACTTAACTGAGAATCAGCATAAGAATGTATCATTGATGTTGGAGCAATTCGAGAAAAAGAAAAAGCTTCCAACGGAATTTGTAGAGAAACAAAGTATTGCCATCTCTAAAGCTTTTAATGCATGGCAAACAGCAAAAAAAGAAAGCAATTTCTCTCTCTTTTCCAACGAACTTGAGTCTTTAGTTAACATTAAACTACAAGAGTGCGAATACATTGGATACTCAGATCATCCATACAATGCAATGTTGGACGAATATGAGAAAGGAATGACTGTTGCCAAACTGGAGGTCATTTTTGGAGATGTAAAAGCAAGATTATTTCCGTTCATAGAAAAAATCTATCAGGCTGAACAAGTAAATGATAATTGTCTGGAACAGTTTTTTGATAAGGATAATCAATGGGATTTTAGCATCGATATCCTGAATCAAATTGGATACGATTTTCAAGCGGGAAGACAAGATCTATCCACTCACCCTTTTACTACCAATTTTAGTGCAAACGATGTAAGGGTAACCACCCGTGTTAATGAAAATAACCTTAGCGAGTTATTGTGGAGTTCCATTCACGAAGGTGGGCACGCTTTGTATGAGCAAGGACTACCTGATAGCGAATACGGTTTACCACTTGGCACCTATTTATCTCTTGGAATGCACGAATCTCAATCGAGATTATGGGAAAACAACGTAGGAAGAGGTAAACCATTTTGGCAAACCAACTACCCTGACTTACAAAAACGATTCCCACAACAACTAAATAACATCAGTCTGGATAACTTCTACAAGGCTATGAACAAGGTTGCTCCTAGCCCAATTAGAACAAGTGCAGATGAGTTAACCTATCATTTCCACGTATTAATACGTTATGAAATTGAGAAAGCTCTTTTCGAAAAAAGTGTAAAAGTGGAGGATTTAAAGGACCTTTGGAACCAACAATACCAGAAGTATCTTGGGTTAGAAATTAAGAGCGATTCAGAAGGGATACTGCAAGACATCCATTGGAGTCATGGAAGTTTCGGGTATTTCCCAACCTATTCTATTGGTAGTTTTTATGCTGCTCAGTTATTTGAACATGCTAAAAGAACTATACCGGAATTGGAAAATGAAATTGCTTCAAAGAAAACCTCAAACCTACTTTCCTGGTTAAAGACTAACGTTCATCAACATGGTCAAAAATACACTGCCGAAGAACTTTGCAAAAGAGTAACAGGAGAAGGGTTAAACTTTGATTATTTCATGAATTACGTAGAAGCGAAATACTCAGAGATTTACGGTTTATAGGGTTATTAGTTTTAATTCAGAATTAAATGCATCCGAATATTCTAACAAAGTTGGTATGTAATTATCTCCTAACTTAAGGTAATTAGGAATAAAGCTTTGTGATCGTTCCTGCAATACACCACCAGGCATCCACTGATCTTTTATTCTTCTAATTTTATTCAGGTTTACCTCTTCACGCTGCTTTTTAGCCTTAATCAGTTTCTTTTCCAGCTTTTCGAAGGATTTTTGAATCCCCTTCATCTCGCCACGTACCATACCTTCTAATGATCCATCCACCTTAGAAACTTTATTCAATAATCCTTGCTTCAATTCCCCCAGTAGTTCTTCTTCTCTCTCAAAATTCAATTCCTCACCTGAGTTGGATTTTAGATACTTCCTTATTAATTCATCTAAATCCCCAAATACTCCTTTTAAATCAACTCCCATTGACTCCAGCGTATCCAATTGCTTTTGCTGAGTCAATAAAAACGAATCTCTTAACACCAAAAGAGGAAACGGAACCGATAAACGATCAAAATTTGACTTTAGCTGAAGCCAATACGCCAACTCTCCAGGTCCTCCAACATATGCCAGGTTAGGAAGTATATACTCTTCGTACAATGGGCGCATAATTGCATTAGGGCTAAACTTTTCGGGAAACTCTTTCAGACAAGCCAAAAGGCTTTCTTCTGTGAAAGAAATATTGGTATTTAATACCCGATATGTACTATTTTCAAAGACAATTCGCTCCCTCAATCCATCTTCGATATAAAACAAATTAATTTCCCTTGGAGTAACCTGAGTATGATACCCTTTGGACTCCAGAATAGAAGAGGTTAACTCTACCGACACATGCGTTTTTCGTTTAACTAACTCATCTTTGAATACTTCAGTAAAACTCTGTTTCAACTCTTTGTCATCACCATCTACGATTACGAGGCCATAAGAGTGAAATAGTTCATGAACCCATTTTCTAAAGGCCGTAGACAAATCTTTCTCCGAATGAGCTGATTGGAATAACCGAAAAAGTTTTTTTCCATTTTCATCGTCACCCAAAATACGTTCTAACTCAGATAATGCTTCATTAAAAATTGCAGGCTTAATTCTACCTACCGGACCGGAAGCCTTCTCTTCCGTTTGTAGCTTTTTGCCAAATAGATTAACCTGATTAATTTCATCAAAGTCATGATCCTCGGATGCCATCCAAAAAATGGGAATAAACTCCTTATCTGGATATTGATCCTTTAATTGTTTTGATAACTTAATAACCGAAACAATTTTATGAATGAAATACTGTGGTCCACCAAACAGACACAATTGGTGCCCCGTGGTAATGGTAAAGGCATTTTGGTTAAAGAGTTGTTTTACATTTTCAGGTACATCTAAACCACAACCCTGATATTGTTGGGTTAATTGTTGTACCAATCTTTCTCTCTTTTCCCAGGAAAAATCAAATTCGGACAACTTCTTCTCAAACCCTTCCAATTTAGGTGGAGCATATATCATCTTCTCCAACTCATCAATATTGTTCAAATAGTCCTGCATAATTGCAGACATTTTACCAACTTGGTTAAAGGGTATGGTTATCGAATTCATGGGGGCAAAGTTAACCTTTTGATCAGGCAATTTGGTTTACAAACTGACATTTTTGCCCATTCGATTTCTAATTCTATATTTGATTACAGAAATGAAAGACAAGAAGAATCTACTCAAAGCTTTAGGACCAGGTATTTTGTTTGCGAGTACTGCAATTGGCGTATCTCACCTGGTACAGAGTACTCAAGCAGGAGCCAACTTTGGGTTTAGTTTATTGTGGGCAGTGCTTCTTGCCAATCTATTTAAGTATCCCTTTTTCGAATATGGCTCCAGGTATGCAAACGTAACAGGAACTTCCATTATCGATGGTTATAAAAAACTAGGGCGACCGGTTCTATGGCTTTATTTCCTCATCACCATTATTTCGATGTTTTTGGTTACAGCAGCCGTTGGTTTTGTGACCTCTGGATTTATGCAAAACCTGTTTGGAATAGGAAGCTCCACCTTAACCACCATCATACTATTTGTAATTTGTGGAGGAATCCTCATTTCTGGAAAATTTAGTGTATTGGATAAGTTGATTAAAGTGATTGGAATTGTACTACTAATAACTACAATTCTTGCCTTTTTAATGACTTTATTCAAAGGGCCACAAGGAAATGAGCCATTATTTGATGCATCCTGGTTACCCGACGATAAAGCAGGTGTTTTCTTCTTATTAGGACTCATGGGATGGATGCCTACTGCTGTAGACATTAGTTCCTGGAACAGCCTTTGGACCATCGAACGGATGAAACAAACTGGTTATAAACCTAAGTTAAAAGAGACTCTGTTTGACTTTAATTTCGGATACCTTGCCTCTGCACTTCTATCCATTTGCTTTGTTACCATGGGAGCATTTATTTTATATGGAACCGGGAAACCTCTTCCTAATGGCGCTGCTGGGTTTGCCAGTGGAATAATTGGTTTATATACAGATTCGATTGGCGAGTGGGCCTATATCGTCATAGCTGCATCGGCATTTTCCATCATGTTTGGCACCTGTATCGCTGTGTTCGATGGATATGGAAGAGCTCTGGAAGCCACGTCCCGTTTATTATTCTCCAAACCTCATGAAGAGGAAGATATTCTGGATGGTCCCAGCCCTTCTAAAAAGGTATCGAACTGGTACATCGGCTCCGTGCTAATAACCATATTTGGAGGGTTTACGCTCATTTCCATTTTTCAAGATTCTGAATTTGGGATAAAAGGGTTAGTAAATCTAGCCACAACCGTATCCTTTATTGTTGCACCATTGGTAGCCGTATTTAATGTTCTATTGGTTAGAAAAAAATACCTTGGCGAACAAACACCACCTAAGTGGATGGAAATACTCAGTTACCTTGGTATTATTTTTCTGACTGGGTTTAGTATCTATTTCCTCTGGATAAAATTTGGCGGATAATCATTATTGGTTTTCAGATAATCATTCTTCCCCGTGATTGTGCAACAGGACCTCTAGTTTTAGATTAAAATCTAAAACCGATGAAATACTTCTATATCATTCTATTTAGCCTCCTACTTTTTTCATGTCAAAAAAAAGAACCAATAAAAGAGGAGATCAATACAGCAAGTGAACCGAAAGGGCACATTGACTCCTTGTCACATACTGAATGTTCTAATCTGGAAAAGCCTGAAAACCAACATGAATAAAATAACTCTATATCGTTGGGCTTATCGATTCTTGGTTGGCATTTTTGTTTTGTTATGCTTCACTATTTTGAGCAATAAATGGATCATCAACAATACTAAGGATCAACTTTATAGTGATGTGAATAAAATTCCCTATAACAATGTAGGGCTAGTGCTTGGCACGAGCAAATACCTGAGTAATGGAATGGTTAATCCTTATTTTAAATACCGAATGCAAACCGCAGCCGAATTATATCACAACGGTAAAATAAAACACATATTGGTAAGTGGTGATAACCATTTAAAGGGCTATGATGAAGCCACAGACATGAGAGATTATTTAGTACAACTAGGTGTTCCGGAATACTGCATTACCATGGATTATGCTGGCTTTAGAACCTTCGACTCTGTTGTTCGGGCAAGAGAGGTATTTGGATTAAACAAAATGACTATAATCTCTCAAGAATTTCACAATCAAAGAGCGGTATTTCTTTGTAATAAATTGGGGATCGAAGCCATAGGCATGAATGCCAAAGCGGTATTGGTTGATGCTGAAAGTAACAATCTAAGGGAGCATTTAGCAAAATTTAAAGCTGTTTTAGATCTTTATGTTTTAGGAACTGAGCCCCATTTCTATGGTCCAAAAATCACAATAAACGTTAAGAAATAAACTTTTGGTGGTCTACTGGTAAACACGATATCTATAAGATTACGTATCTTCGTTTCACCATGATAAAAACAAGAACACTACTTACATTTTTATTCTTTTTGGGTGGAATATTAATTTCAAATGCCCAAACTGTTCAATCTTATAAACTGGTAAAAAGCTCTACTGTAGACCTTAAAGAGGTAAAGGAAAAATGGTATGTTAATCTGCAAAACATGGAAATGCCTTCGCCGGATGGGAGATCGGAAAAAGCCAGATTATTACAGTTAAAAAAGGAAATGCAAGAGAAGTATCCTCGTAAAACAGTGACTCTTGTGGAAAAAGGAAACGATAGTGTACCTGAATTAATTGTTAGCCCGGGATTTGAAGGAAATGAATACAACAATAGTGTACCTGATGATAACACAATAGCCATAAACAATGATGGAATTCTTATCTCCTGCATGAACCGTAATTATATCATTTACGACACTAAAGCTGATACATTAATGGACTCAGGGTGGTTAAATGACTTTATCTCACACCTAAACATTTCTTCCAGTAAATATGATCCAAAACTGACTTACGATCAAGAGGAAGATCGGTTTATTTTGACCTTTTTGATTGGAACATTGCACAACAACAGTAGAATTGCAACTTGCTTCTCTAGTACTAGTAACCCACTCGACCCATGGCATGTTTATCTATTTACAGGAGACGCTTTGGACACTGGGCACTGGACCGATTATCCTGCCGTTGCTCTTTCACAAGATGAATTTTTCCTAACAGGAAACCTGTTAATCGACAACGGTAGCTGGCAAACTTCGTTTGTTCAATCCATTATCTGGCAAGTAGATAAATTTGACGGATACAATGGAGCCGATTCACTAGACTTTCAAATCTGGTCTGACATTAAAGATGATACGATTAATGTTAGAAACATACATCCGGTTAAAGGTGCCAGAACACTTTACGGACCAAATCAATACTTTTTATCTAACAAGAATTTTGCTCCAGAAAGCGACACCGTTTATTTAATCGAAATTACCAATACCATGGCCAGTGGAAGTGCTCAGATGAATGTTACGCTTTTAAGTAATCCTGACCACTATTTCATGAGTCCAAGTGGTAGACAATCCATCAATACAGTTCTTGCTACTAACGATTCCAGAATGCTGGGAGCTGTTCGAGATGACAACTGGATTCAATACGTACACAATTCCATGGATACCAACACTGGTTTAGCTTCTGTTTACCATGGTATGATTGAAAACATTAATGGTACACCAACCATATCTGGAAGAATATTGAGTGATACCACCAGAGATTTAGGTTATCCTAACATTGCTTCTACTGGTATTAATCCAGATGAGAAAGAAGTGGTAATTGGTTTTAACTACACCTCTCCTACGGACACCAATGGTGTTGCATGTTTCTACATGGATAATGATGAGAATTACTCCAACATGACCATTCTAAAACGAGGAGATGCACCAATCAATATATTAAATGATACCATTGATCGTTGGGGAGATTACTTTGGAATTCAACGTCATTTTAGCGAACCGTGTAATGTATGGATGGCTGGTATGTATGGTAAGGTTGGAGAAAATGGATGTTGGATTGCTCATGTTGCAGCTTCAGACACCTGTAGAACTCCTGCCCCAATTGAAACTTACGATCCTCCATTTGCTTCTGGGTCGTTATTTCCTAACCCTGCAATTGACTGGATTACCTTCGACTTTGAACTGGAAGAAGAACAATTCTTAACCATCGAATTATTTGATGCTCAGGGAAAACTAGTTAGAACCCTTTGGGAAGATCAGGGTAAATCTGGAGAGAACAGGCTATCGTTTAATGGATTCTACCTTAACAAAGGATTGTACATCTTAAGAATCAGAAACAACGATAACATTCTCTTCACAGAGAAACTAATTAAAAACTAGTTTTCCGGTTTACTGAATAGAGCTCCTAAACTAGGTATTGCTATTAATAGAATACCCACCAGAATTCCATATCCGGAAAACAGGAATACTTTCATGTAAGGAAGTATGTTCTCCTGCATTTGAGAAAACGGAACATCAGGTTCGGTTGTACCTCTTACCATACCTCCAAGGATGAGGCTAATAAAAAAGGCCACTAGAGAAATGTTGAATATCCAATACCCTGCTTTTAACCACATAGCATTTCGCTCCATTCTTTCTTTGTGCTCTTTGTTTAGAATAAACAGAACAGATGCTAATAAAATGGATGTATTAATCCCAATGGTTGTTCCCATCGAATGGGCCACTGTAATGTGAGTTCCGTGGGTAATTGCCTGAATGGATGGAATGGAAATTAGAAGTGCCAAAAACAG
Organism: Parvicellaceae bacterium; assembly: GCA_965230225.1. GTDB lineage: Bacteria > Bacteroidota > Bacteroidia > Flavobacteriales_D > Parvicellaceae > CALSMU01. The sequence continues at coordinate 38,083 of CBDDKM010000009.1, read as the reverse complement.
ATTAAAGAACACCCAAACATCGGTAGACATTAAAAGTTTATAGGATAGATTATTTTGAATTTTTGCTTCCTTACTCAAAGACCTACTCCAACTTATGATCATCTTTACAAGAATAATCCACTCCGTCATACTAGTAATATAGGCTATCACTCTTATCCATGGTTGTGTTGGAATAAAATAAGTATGATGTGCCCAACCAAACATGAGGTTGGTAAGTCCCAGAAAGTAAAAGAAAAAAGCTGTTTTCCCGTGAGCAACACCTTTATCGTCGTTTTTGATTTTAGCCATTAGGAAAATGGCTGTTCCATATACCAACATGTTCCAGGAACCTACAAAAGATCCGTACGATTTCCATTGAACTGTGATGTCTCTCACAAAATTATCTCTGAAATGCGGAATCATCCAAAAATGAGCCTCTGAGAAATGGTAACACATAAATACGATACCTGTTCCCCACATCCACAAGTATACCGGCCAACCTTGAACCTGTTTAAGTAAAGTCTTGAAATAATTGAAACCAAAAATAAACCAACCTAATAATATCGGTACTGATATATATGGTAAATAAGAAAGGTATTCTCTTCCCCCCATCTTCCCACTGGCAAACGAAATATAGATTCCAATTGCACATAGGGTAAACAATACCAGGTGGGTGGTCATTAGTTTAGGAGAGTACAATTTAACTTTCAACACATTGGCTAAATAATAATAAACACCTCCTGTTGCAGTTAGAATGATCCACCCAACCACCGTACTCACATGGAAAGGACGCATCCTATTAAATGCCAATACTTCTTTTAGGAAATCAGGAAAAATGGCCTGAACTCCGGCAAGGGTTCCAAAAATTACTCCCACAACCAAAGCCAAAACTCCGAGGGTTATAAAAATCTTAGGTACTCTTCTTTCCATTCTACTGATTTTTATACTTTAATTCTACCCACCCTGCTGCGGTTGTATGAGATTCAAAATCGGGATAATGTCCGGTATTATCCACCTCTTTAAAGAACTGAACCAAATCATTCATTTCTTCTTCGGTAAATTCAAACTTAGGCATTGCTTTGATTCCACTATTCAGAAATGCTTTAACATACATTTCTCCACCAGGTTTGGTGCTAACAGTATTGGTTAAATCAGGTCCAAGGTAGCCACCAAGTCCGTATAACTGATGACATGCCGTACAATTGTTTTCCTGATATAGTTTTTCTCCACGCAGTGCTGATTCAGACATCTTGGGAGTTATATTAGTTGTTCCCTGAGTGTAGACAAAAACGTTGTAAATGATAAAAATCGAAACGAGAATTCCCATCACCAAACGGTTTTTACTCTTCATATTTTCAACATTAATCATGGGGCAAAGTTAGGAAGAATAACCCTCCTTAATATGCGCTAAATCATAGTATTAGTTTCAGGAACCTCCAGTATACGGAAACACTGGAAATATATCTGTTGCAACTGATAAAAATCAAGAAGTAATGTTCAGAATCAACCCAACGCTTGGAATAGAATCTATTGTAATAGAAGAATCCGATTGAAGGTATTTTCTAAGTTTAGAAATAAATACATCCAAACTTCTTCCAATAAAGTAATCATCATCTCCCCACACCGCACGCATAATTTCTGTTCTACTTACTACCTGATTTGTGGATAAGCATAACATCTTAAGAATATCATTTTCCTTTTTAGTTAGCCTTCTTGTTTCCTCAGATTCCTTGTGTGTTAATTGCTGATTCTTACTATCAAAACTAAAAGTTCCAATATCAAACTTAGATACGGAATGATGCGTTGCTCCTGAGTTAACTCTGGCAAGAATGGCTTTAATTCTCAGCACTAATTCTTCCTCGTTAAAAGGTTTGGTTATGTAGTCATCAATCCCCAGTTTAAAGCCTTTTATTTTGTCCTCATCCATAGAACGAGCAGTAAGCATGGCAATAGGCATTAACTTTTCCTTCTTTTTGATTTTTTCAGCCAAACTAAATCCATCCATTTTTGGAAGCATCACATCCAACAAACAAAAATCAAAATCATTATTCAAAAAGGCATTATAAGCAGATTCACCATCCCTGTACAACTTAACATAGAAACCACTTTCTTCCAGGTGTTCCAGCAGCAGAAACCCAAGGTTCAAATCGTCTTCAACAAGTAATATTTTAATTTGTTCACTCATTATTTCAACTCTAATGTAATTAGAAAACTGGTTCCTTTTCCAATGCTACTCTTTACCTTAATCGCTCCTCCCATTTGTTCCAATATCATCTTCACGTAAGACAAGCCCAATCCAAAGCCTTTAACATCGTGCTGATCTCCGGTTGGAACACGATAAAATTTTTCAAATACAAGATCCTGATGTTCCGGCTTAATTCCAATTCCGTTGTCCTTCACTTCCATCATTACTTTCCCCCCCTCTTTTCGAGCATGGATGTCGATTATTGGAGCTCCTTCATTGTATTTAATTCCATTATCGATCAGATTAACAATAGCATTAAAGAACAAATTGTAATTTCCTCGTACTTTAATCCCCTCTTCCGAATTAAGGTTAATAACCACACCATCTTTCTCCATTTGTGGACAAAAACTATCTGTTACCTCAGTAAGTAATTCCTTTAAATCAATTAACTCATCCTGATTCCCAGAGTTTCCATTTTCCACAGATGCAATCAACAAAAGATCCTCCACATTGCGTTCTAATCGTTTGTTCTCGTCCGTAATAATGCCAGAATATCTTTTAAGTTTTTCTTCAGAGCCACCGGCATTCTTATTAATCATGTTATTCGCAAATGAAATATTAGCCAGCGGAGTCTTAAACTCATGGATCATGTTATTAATAAAATCCCTCGTTCGAAGGGATAGGTCCTTTTCTTTGCGATAGTATTTATAGGTTAGAATAAAAGAGATTGTAATGAAGATGATGAACAAAATGGATGATATAAAAACAGGACCAATTTGATTAATCAGGAATCGGTTTTTATCTGGGAATTGAAGGTACAGGATAATACCGGCCTTCTTTAGAGCCACATCCATACTCTGGATATAGGAGTTTTTAGTACGAGGACATTTTTCAGAGTTACATCCCTTTCCGGTAATTTCGAACTCATACTCCAGGTCCATGCTATAGGAAGCTAATTCATTTTTAATAATGGAGTCGATTCTGATCCACTCAGCGTGTTTTAGGTGATTACTGCACAAGGTGGTAGAATCATTTCCCTTAAAACACTTTCCTACTTGCTCACAAACCTTTTTGTCTTTGGATATTTTTTCAACGATTCCGGAAAGTGCCATATCCACATCGTGGTTAAACTGTTTTTCCTGAATATCCGCAGCCTGAAACACCCAAATGATTTGGTTAATCACCAGGGCAACCAAAAATATTGCGGTAGCAATAATGAGTACCAGCTGCGTTCGTTTACTTTTCATCTCAGCTCAAAAGTAATACCTTATATAAGGAATGAAAAACTATTTAACCTCGTCTTAACAACAATTAACCGGGCAATAACTTGCATTTTTTCTAAGGTGTGCTAGCTTTGTTACAAACAAAAAACTTATTGTAATCATGAAAAAAATATTTTCTCTACTTGTAGTAATGGTGATGACAATGGCTTTGGCTAACACATCATTCGCTCAATCTACCGAAACTAAGACAGAAGCTAAAACAGAAAAATGCTGTAAAAAAGGATCTGATAAAAAATGTTGTAAAAAAGGATCTGCTACCACATCTGCAACTGCTTCTACTGAAAAGAAAAGCTGTTCTGGTAAAAAATCTAAATCTTGCGAGAAAAAATGTGAGAAGAAGTGTACTGGAAAAGAAGGAGAGAAAGCAGAAATGAAAGAAGAAGAAGAGACTGAAAAGGTTAATGGTTAAACTTAACAGTATCAAAATATAAAAGGCGAATCAAAACTGATTCGCCTTTTTTGTCTTTAATAAGTTCTATACTCTAATTCCTATTACCAGTACATCATCCACCTGGTCAAAACCATCTTTCCACTCTTCAAACTGGTCGCTCATTACCTCTCTTTGTTGTTCTGCTGGTAAATCTTTTATTTCGAGGAATAACTGGCGGAATCTCTTCTTCATGAATTTCTTTCCTTTTGCACCTCCAAACTGATCGTAATACCCATCGCTAAACAAATAGAACATGGAATTTTGAGGTAGTACTACAGTAGTTTCTTTAAACGATTCTCCTTCTTCCATTACTGTACCCAATGCACATCGGTTTCCTTTAATCTCCATCAACTCATCCTCAATGGTATAATACAACGGATTATTAGCACCGGCAAAATCAACTTTACACTCTCCATCCACCATGCTAATTCTACAAATGGAGGCATCCATTCCATCTTTAATGGCTCGCTCTTCTCCAATTCTAAAACGACTAATTAAACCGGCATTTACCTCATCCAATATTTTACCTGGGCTGGTAATTCCTCTAACATTTACAATTTGATTAAGAAGGTTGTTACCAACAATGGTTAAGAATGCTCCAGGCACTCCATGTCCGGTACAATCCACAGCTGCCACCAAAATTTGATCTCCAACCTGAGTCATCCAGTAAAAGTCTCCACTAACAATATCTCTTGGTGAATAGAATACAAATGACTTTGGTAAAACCGACTTGATCCAGTCATCTCCGGGCAGCATTGCTTTTTGAATTCTACTGGCATAATTAATACTATCGGTAATGTCTTTGTTCTTTTCTCTAATTTGTAACTCGGCGTGTTTTTGTTTGGTAATGTCCGAATCAATAATTACTAGATTTTTCAAATCACCCTGTTCATCAAATACTGGCGTTAATGTGGATTGAAGCCAAATTTCATCACCATTTTTGTTGGTATTTGAGCTTTCATACGTTACTCCTCTTTTCTCTGCTACACATTGAACAATAATATCACTCAAATTCTCCACTCCACTAACCTGAACTAAACTTGTCCCATGTATTTCAACCCACTGGGCTATTCCCATTCCGTAAGTCTTTTCAAAGCTTTCGTTAGCCCACATAATCTGACCTTGAGCATCACTAATAATTACAACGTTATCCGTATTACTTGCAACGATAGAAAGCTTTTCCAACTCCGAATTCTGGAACAAAATCTTCTCTTCAAACTCTCTTCTTTCTGTAATATCCCTAACAATACTAAGCGTAGCTTCTCTACCTTTATAATAAAGGTCCTCTGAACTAATGTCCACAATTATTTTTTGTCCATCCTTAGTAATGTGGGTATACTCATTATGCCTATTATTACCTTCTGTTTCGAGATTATTCTTAACACGCTCCTGCTCTTCTTCAGGGTGTAAATTAAGAGGAGTCATTTTCTTAATTTCCTTTTTAGAATAACCGTAAATATTTAGCACCGCATTGTTACAGTCAATAAACTTCTTAGTTTGCTTATCGAAAATGAAAATGGAGTCGGTGATTTGTTCAAACAAAGTTTTATAGTCTTTCTCACTCTTTTTAAGAGCAGACTGAGCTTGCTTCATATCTGTGATATCAGAATCGATGGCCACCAACTTATGCAACTCATTGTTCTCATTTAAAATTGGAGTTAAAGTAGTTTGCACCCATCTCAAATCACCTTTTGCCGACATCAATGGGGATTCATAGATCACCGATTGTTTAGTCGTTCTAACCTCATCCATTGCCTCATTGATCCCGTCAAAATTACTCAAGCTCTGAATGGTATTTTTCTCACTTCCAACGATATCCTCTAATCTAAATCCGGTTAACTCAGTAAATGCTTCGTTTACCCATTCATAAGTTCCATCTGGCTTAGCAATAATAATCGCATTATCCGTTTCTCTGGCTACGATCGAAAGCTTCTCAAGCTGTCCCTTAGCCTGTTCCAGTTTTTCGTAGGTTAATCCATTCTGTAATGCACTGGTTACATAAGGTGATAAAGAATCCAGTACCTGAACCTGATAATCACTATAGGCAAACTTAGTAGATGTCTGAATAGATATTAATCCAATAATTTCTTCTCCCTGCATCAACGGACGATAGATTACCGAATTTGGTAAATCACCTCTGGTAGACACCAATTCTTTTACATAATGATGATATTCATTTTCCAGATCGCCAATGTGGATGGTTTTCTTGTTTTCGATACACCAGGACCCTGGGTAATTTTCGTTATTAGCATCGATGGTAAGGAGGTTATAGTTTACCTTTCCTTTCTCTACCCTATAGCGGTATTCTACCTGATGTTTTTCCTTATTGTATAATGCTACCACCAAAAACTCCACATCCATCATCTCATTCAACTGGTTGTAAATGGTACCAAATACCGTCTCCAAATTCAATGTGGAAGTAATCTCCTGTCCCACTTCACCAATCATATTAATGGTTTCGTAAGAACGAATATTATTCATTGCAATGGATATATAAGAAGCAATGTTTCTTAAGATCACTATATAATGATCAGAGTATTCATTTTTATTAAAGCTCTGTACGGAAAACACCCCAAGTACTCTATCCTCAAAAACTAAAGGAAGCATTACAATCGACTCTGGATAGGACCCAAAACTTTCGATTTTTTCCTTAACGAAGTTTTGTACTTCCTGCTTTTCATTAATTAATATTTCCTCCTTATTAACAATGCTATAGGAGGCTAATGAGGCCTTTTCGTGAATGTTAAACTTCAACTCATTGTAGTAAGGAACCCCCTCTTCGTATATTCTGTTGTAAGTTAACACCTGAGTTCTTTCATCAAATGTTCCAAACATTAATGACGAGATGTTCATCAATGGGCTAACCTGCTGATAAATACTATCTGCAATATCCTCGATATTAAGTGTAGAAGTAATGTTTTGCCCAATATTAGAAAGCGATCTTAAGTTCTCGAATGATCTCGCATTTTGAAGTGCTACTGCCACATAAGGGGCTAAATTTATTATAAGGTTGATGTCCTGTTCTGAATAAATGTTTTCATCAAATGACTGAACAGTCATTACACCAATACAACGTTTACCAATAAGCAATGGAACGTATACAAACGAAAGCATTACCTCTCCCATTGCAGGAGCAGTCCAATCCTTTAGGTAAACAAAGTAATCATCCATACAGGATATGTGTACAATGTCTTTATTGTGGTAGCACCAGGTAGAAAAGCGATCTTCTGTAATATGCTCTGAATGGAATTCTAATTCCTCTCCATTTTCAATATAAGCAGGAAAATCAATGGACTGGGTCATGTCATTATAGATTCCAATCCCGAACCCTTCTGTTGACATTACTTCACCTAATCTTCCGTATACAACTTCGTTAATCTCCCTTATGGAGTTTTTTGAGGTAATCTCTTGCCCAATTAACCCAATGTTCTTAATTCCCTGATGAGAGTGTGCGTTATTCAAGGCTACAGATAAATAAGCTGCAATGTTCTTAAGTACTTCCAGGTGCTGTTCCGTATATGCGTTTTTCATTACGCTTTGTGCAGATAACACTCCTACCACCTGATCTTCGAACGAAAGCGGTATGTATATAATAGACTCTCTAGGAACACCTACACTTGCTTTTTGATGAGAGATATATTGCAGTACATCCTCATTACAAGTGGTTAAAATTTCTTCATTGTTTTTAGCACAGTATCCGGCAAGATTCTCTTTTTCGTTTACATTAAATGAGAGTCCTGCTCCTATTTTTTCATCATCCTCATAAACTCGGATATAAGTTAATACCTGCTCCGAGTTATTGTAAGTGGCTAATAAAAAAGAAGAAATATCCATTAGCCTTGATATATTATCGTACAACTGATCTGCAATACGTTCAATATCGAATGTTGAAGTAACCTCTTTACCAATTTTAGTAAGGTTCTTCAAATTTTCGAACGACCTTGAATTGTTGATGGCAACAGAAATATATGCTGCCAAACTGGTAAACATATTAACATTCTGATCCGAAAAGCAATTTGCTTTTTGAGATTGTATGGTGATTACTCCATTACAAATTTTTCCTACCTGAAGTGGAACATAAATGATGGACTCCGGAACATCTCCCTGAATTACTTTACTGGCACTTTTTGATTGAGATTCAATGTCACTCAGTTTTGGGATATGTATGGTCTTTCCTTCTCTAAAACATCTTGATGCCAACCGATCTTCCTCCACACCATAGGTAAATGAATCCAGCTTTTCGTCTTTTTCCACTACTCCATCAAACACCAACTCATGACCGTAATCGTGATATACCCCAATACCAAAGCATTCAATAGGCAATATGGAACGAATCCCCTCATAGATCTTTCTAGACATCTCTTCAAAACTCATTAGAGATGAAATCTCCATTCCCAAGTCATTAATAAGAGAAATGTTGGTATTGGTTTTTTCAAGACTTTCTTTTTGCTCCAATACCTCTCTGGTTTGAACAGCAACTTCCTCTTCCAGGTTATTTACCAACCATGAGTTTTCTGCAGAAATACTAATGTAAACTGCCAGGTTCCGCATTAGGTCCAGCTCCTTTCTACCGTAAGCATTTTTGTTAAAACTTTGAACGGTAAAAGTTCCGATCACCTCATCTTTAGAAAACAACGGAAAGTAGATTACCGACTCTGGATTCTCTCCAACGTATGCCGCGGGAACCTGATCCGAATATTTAGTATAATCCTTTACATAATCGTTTAATACCAACTCTTTGCCCTTACTGAAGCAAATCACTGCCAGTCTCTCGCTTTCTTCTAATGAAATACTACTCTTTGGAAGTTTCTCTCCCTTTTCAATGGTACATGGAACTTCTAACGTTTGAGTCTTCTTATCGAATAAACTAATTGCCAAAACAGAAGCGTCTAGCAACTCGTTCAATTTTTCGTAAATCTTGTTGGTTAGCTCTTCCATGTCGGTAATGGCGGCTATTTCCTTACCAATTTCTGTTAGAAGCATTATTCCATCATTGGCCTTTTTCAGTTCATCTGATTTTCGGGCCAATTCTTTATTCTCGAATATGGCCACGTTTTCCGCCATATCCATTAAATCCAGCTGCTTCTTAGTATTTTGATCTGCTATGGCATCTTGTACAACAATGGTTTTTTCCATGGTTTGTACATACTCATCAAACAGTTTCAAAGACTTCTGACATTCTCCTATGAATCGTAGCAACTCTAACTCAAGATCTAATTTCTTCTGATCCAGTACCTCTGAATACAAATCCAGAAATATGTTTAAAGCCTCCTCTACATTTCCTGTTCTTAATGCAACCTCTCCCAATCTTACTTTTACATTGGTAATACCAACTTCGAATGGTATAGATTTCCAAATGGTAAGAGCCTCTGTATAATAATCTTTTGACTCCTTGAGGTTCTCCAACTTTAAATTGGCTTTTCCAATTGCCATGTAAGTATGCCCACGCATGTGGAGATCCCCTAACCTAAGGGAAATCTTTTCTGATTTTTTGGCTGTTTTTATCGCCTTTTCATACTCTCCTAAATTTGAATAGGTACTGGTTAACCCATCAAAAATTCTCCCCATCAAGTTTTTGGCATCCAACTTCTTGGCCGTTTCAAATGCTTTGTTCAAATGATCCAATGCCAATTCGTTTTTACCAATGGTGTAATAAACTGTTCCGATTCCGTTATTTGCAGTGGCTATTCCTAGTTCATCTTTAATGGAAACCGATAAACTAAGGCTCTTTTTAAAATGTCCGAGAGCAACATTATAGTCATTTGCATAATAGTAAACAGCTGCTAATTTGTAATGACTGGCGGCCATTTCCTGAACCATGTTCTCTGCATCATATATTTCAATTGCCTCCAGGCAATAGATCAATGCTTTATTGATATTGGTTAACCAACAGTTTGCAAACCCTATGTTGATTTTGGACCTGGCTATTCCAGAGATATATCTTTTACGTTCTGCTACCTCCAGTGCCTTTTCAGCATAATCCTCCGCCAAAGATGGCTCATTACGACACAACCTTTCACTTGCCTCATTTAGAGCATCAATGTATTCTTGATCGTTATTGTATTGATTCCTACTTAACGGGTCCATGTAACGGGGAAACACTTAATTACAAGAGTATTAAGTTAACAGTATTATTGAATTGGAACAACTGTATCACCATTTATCGCAGAATTAAAGTGTAAATGATTTTTTCTGGTGGATGAACCTCCTAATAATCTGGACTAATTGATATTGAACTAAAACCAATGAAGTATTTTAATTCCCACCTCTTTTAGCACCAATTTTAACCAAAATAACACCAAAAGTGGTAGTACAATTATTCCGAGTTGATTAAACTCCATTGCGGTAGAAAAATCACCATGCAATAGATGCATTACACTTCTTGTCATTCCGGTAGAATACACTAAATCCTCCACTCCAAAGTAAGCAAACACACTTATGCTAGATCCACTATCAAAATAATCTGCCGGAAGTATGAATAATGCCAAAGGAATAGCTAAATAAACGGCCAATTTGGTTGCTTTAAGCCAAGATGTATACGGGTGATATATAGACAAAGAACTTCTCATGAATTAAAGTGTTTCAGAGTAATCACCATATTTTGGCTGTAAATCTCCTGTAACAATTCTAATCAAATCTATCAATGTCCAAACTCCACAACCTCCAAGAGTAATAATTTGCAAAATTCCAATACCAACGTAACCAAGGTAAAAACGGTGAATTCCAATTACACCAACTAGTATTACCAGCAACAAGGCTACTACCTGACTATCGCCTCCGTTAACATAAGGATTGGGTAATGCAATTGAGTGAAGTCTATTACCCACATTAGATGTTTTATGAGCTCTGGTTACCTCTTTTGTCCCTAAATGTTCGGTTAGTTTTTCAATTCCGTGATTAAGCTTTTTATTTTTTGAAATTTCTTTCTTCGGCACAGGAAGAGTTTCCTGACCAATTGATTGGTTTGGAGATTGTTTCGTTTCATGTAATCTACCTATATACTCTTCTTCCACGTTTGATTTTTTAACCTCCTCCACCATCAGGTTTTGCTCTGAAGATGTTTTATCGAACTTCTTAAAAGGGGACCGCATGAAGAATCCTTTTTGGTATTTTCTCTTCTGTAAAAAACCTCCAGAAGCAACTTTATCCGTAGCACAAGAGGTTATTAATAGGATCATGCCCAGGGCATAACAAATAGTCAGTTTTTTCATTCGTTTTTCTTTTACAACACCTCTGAAATTACTGATTTATTTGAGAAGTTCGAATAAGACAAATAAATAAATTTTTGTATTCCAGAATTGGTTAAAATATTACTGGTTGTTTTGTTATATTTGCCGCCAACTTTGACCCCCTAAATAATCATTAATTGATCTGGGGGAGTTATTGGTAATAATATAACTCAAATGAAAAAATTAATTTTTCTCTTAACCCTATGTTCCGGCAGTATTTACGGACAAGTTGGAATTAACAACCCCTCACCGGATTCTTCTACCGTTTTAGATTTATCAGGTGCCCCAAATTATGGGTTTGGTTTACTTATTCCAGAAGGAGGAACCAGTAATATAACAGGCATTGTAAGTCCTGCAGATGGATTGTTAGTTAGAGACACTAGTTCTAACGAAATCCAAATTAGATTCGAAAGCTTAAGCGAATGGCACTCGATTAACCCCTGGAGAAATGCACTAGGGTCCAATATCGTGTATACAACAGGCAATAGCGTTGGTATTGGAACGCCAACTCCTTCCAGCTCTCTGGAGGTAGTTGGAGACATAGAAGCTTCTGGTTCCTTATCTGCAGCAAGTGCCAATTTTACAGGAACCGTATCTGCAGGAAATTTTTCCGGAGATGGAATTGTACCCAGAGGAGCTATCATGATGTGGAGTGGAACCACGCCTCCTACCGGTTGGGTACTATGCGATGGTAGAATGTACAATTCGAATGGAACAGTTCATTTTTGTGCTATGCCTCCTGCTCCATGTACACCTTACATCAGAACACCGGACTTGAGAGGGAGATTTATTGTTGGGTATAGCTCTGGTAACGCAGATTATAATCAACCGGGGAATTACAGTACAATAGCAGCTTATTCTTCTACTGCAGTAATTGGAGACCGAGGAGGGGAAGAAACACATTTGCTAACTGCAAACGAAAGTGGAATTAGGTCTCATAATCACTCGGCTTCTACTTCTGTAACGGTTAATCATGGAGGTGCTCACTCTCATACCGTAAAGAAAGGAAACGGTACTTCTGGTGGTGCTTTTGACATCGGAGCTCATGATAACAATGGATGGTACGCTGCTACAGGTAACGATGGAGCTCATTCACATTCAGCTTCTGCTACAACTACCGTGGGAAATGTAGGTTCTTCTAGTGCCATTTCAGCCCACGAAAACAGACCACCTTATTACACTTTAGCCTTTATTATGAAGCTATAGTATATATGCTAAAACTATTTGTAATATCTATTCTTATATGTACTCAGGTGCATGCACAAACCTTTCGAACGGTGACCTCCGCTCAGGAAGATTCTGTGGGTACTCTGTCTTTTGATATCAATGGTACATTCTTTTTTAAGAACAATGAGTACTTCAACTCTTTTACTAAAGGGTTTACAGGAATAGGATATTTCTTAAAACCATCATTAACTTATCAATTACTACCTAAAACTGAACTAGAGTTAGGTTGTTATTTGCTTAAGTATTCGGGCACTTCTAAAGTCTCAGAATTAGAACCGACGTTTAGAATAAAACACCAACTCTCACCATCCGCCATGTTAGTTGTTGGAAACATCTATGGAAACCTGAATCATGAACTGGAAGAGCCAATTTATCGGTTTGATCGATTCTACCAAAATAATCTGGAAAACGGTTTTCAATTGTTAATTGACCATGAAAAAATCAAATCGGATATATGGCTCAATTGGGAAAGGTTCATTTTTACCGGCGACTCTCTGCAAGAAAAATTAGTAGCTGGAAACACAAATAGAATTGTTCTTTTAAAAAAGGACCATGTTGCTTTAACACTACCTGTACAAGCATTATTCGTGCATATTGGTGGTCAAATCGATTCGTCGCCTAATGCCGCAACCACTACTCTTAATACATTTACCGGACTTCAATTAACTTACCACATCAATTCTACCAGTTCTGTTTATTTAGCTCCACTTGTTTCTCATTATATAGGAATAGGCCTACCTGAATATGGTCAACCTAACTCCCAGCATTTTCAAAATGGTATGGGAATATACCCTAAAATTGGAATGGAACACAAAAGGCTAGTGTTTATGCTTGGTTATTGGAACGCCAAACAATACATTGCTGAAAGAGGAGAGTACTTGTTTCAATCGGTTTCTGAATTTAACCCTTCATTTACTGAGGCCAACCGAGAATTATATACAGCAAAAGCATCTTTCCAAAAGAACTTTGATGATAAATTAAAAATTGAGGTTAGAGGAGAAGCTTATTTTGATCCAATAAATACACAACTAGATTACTCTTACGGCTTATACCTAGTTGCCAACGAATCATTCTTTATAATCCGCAATAAAAAACAAAGAAAATAGACCTTAGTGAAATACATTCTACCCATACTATTTACTTTATTCGCTCTTTCAAGTTCAGGGCAAACAGATCTTCACAACTTTGGAGAAGAGATTACGATTGCAAATGGAACGAAGGTATATATCAGCGGTGACTTAAATCAATACCCTAACATTAGAACATTGGACGTTGACAGCTCATCGATTTTCAACCGAGGGGAAATATTTCTTAAAGGAGATATCAATGGATTAACCGGAAAACAGTTTTTTAGATCAGATAGCATGGGACTGGTTGTTTTTGAGGGTAATTCGTTACAACACATTAACGGTAATCATATTCGATTCTTTCAAGCAGAACTAAATAACCCTGGCGGTCTTATTCTGCACAATAATATAGTCCTGCACGATTCATTGAAATTAATTGATGGTAATTTAAACTTAAATGGAGAGGTATTATACCTAGCCGATAGTATTGGAGAAGGAGTAGTTTCCGGTGAGTCAAATTCATCCAGAATTTATGGTTCCAACGGATATATTGAAACCACAAGAACTATTGGTGATGTTTTGAATGAAAATGTTGCTGGACTTGGACTTACTATTGAAAATTTAAACACACTAGGTAACACAACTCTCAGAAGATACCACTTTCCACAAACAAACGCAGGTGACGGGAGCATTGAAAAATTCTACACATTAGATGCCTTTGTTGGTGATGAAGTTGAATTTAGAATTGACTATCTGGATGTAGAACTTAATGGGTTAACAGAAACAGAACTGGATATGTGGTATTCGGAGGATAGCACCATTTGGAGAAGACAAATTTCTCTCAATTCAGCTTCGGGAAATTATGTACAAGACACAATTATAGTTGTGTCTACCCCACATGTATTAACTCTTGCAGAACGTTATTGTGATAGCCCTCCGGTGGTCGATTTAGGAAACTCCACTCAGTACTTGTGTGCAGGCCAATCTGTTATTTTAGATACCGAGTTACCTGGAATGGAATACAGATGGAATACGTTAGAAACTACTCAATCTATAACCGTAACTACTCAGGGCACTTATGATGTAATCGTTACGGACAACAATGGATGTGTAGGATATGACACTGTAACCATTATTGAAAAACCAATGCCGTCTCCAGCGTTTACAGCTCCTTTTACCTGTTTTAATCAGTCTTCGGTATTTACCAATACCTCATCGGGAGCAGATTACTATCATTGGGATTTTGGAGATTTACTATTATTGAACGATACCAGTAATCTTGCCTCTCCTAACTTCCTATATGCCGATACCGGTTTGTACGAAGTTACATTAATCACCTCCACCACATTTGGTTGTGTTGATTCGATAAAAAACAACATGCTAATTCATCCGCTTCCTGAAGTTTCATTTTCTATGGCGGACAACTGTGAGGATAGTTTGATCAGTTTTACCGATGGTACAACCATAGACTCTCCTGTTGGAGGAATGAGCTATGGTTTAGCCTTATTTGATTGGAATTTTGGAGATGGTCAATCTTCATCCACACAAAATCCTGGGCATGTTTATACCTCTAGTGGAACATATAACGTTGAGTTAGAAGTTACCTCAAACGCAGGTTGTACAAATACTATTACCCAACCAATTATTATACACCCGAATCCTGTTGCTTCTTTCACCAATAGTCAGGCATGTGAAAACACCGACATGATTTTCACCAATACTTCATCAGGAGCGTCTAACTACCTCTGGGAATTCGGTGATTTTACTACCTCCACTAATACCTCTCCAAACCATTTTTATGGAAACAATGGAAATTACAGTGTAGATCTTACAGCTACTTCAGGATTTGGATGTTCACATTCTGTCACACAAATTGTATTTGTAGATAGTATTCCAAACGCTTCATTTAGTTTTTCTGATGATTGTGAAAACAATTCTATTTTATTCACCAATACCAGCAATAACTTTTCTGGTTCTGCTGGATACGAATGGAGTTTTGGAGATGGAAACACAAGTAATGTAGCATCTCCTACCAACACGTATTCTAGTGCTGGTAATTACGTAATAGAATTAGTAGTTACCGCCCCAAATACTTGTTCTGACACTTCTAATTCAAGCATTACTGTTTTCCCTAAACCAATTGTCAGTTTTAGTGCAACCGACGACTGTGAAAATGAAATCATTTCTTTTGTAAACAACAGTACAATTGGAAGCGGAACCATGACTTATGATTGGGATTTTGGAGACAACAATACTTCTACCCTAACCTCTCCTATTCATTCATATCCAACCAATGGTAATTACACAGTTAAATTAATAGCTACCAGTAATGAAGGTTGTATTGATTCAACCTCTTCTTCCATCACCATATTTCCAAATCCAATTGTAAACTTAGGTGGCACCGTTTCCACTTGTGGTCCTTCATTGGTTCTTGACGCACAAAATGCTGGTAGTAGTTTTCTATGGTCAGATAATAGTACCAATAGTACTTTAACTGCTACCGTTGACGGAGAATATTGGGTTCAGGTAACCTCCCCTCAAAGTTGTATTACCAATGATACAGTAGATGTTTTCTTAAACATTACTTCTATACCTAACTTAGGAAATGATACTACTGTTTGTGATAGCCTTATTTTGGATGCCTTTGCCCCTTCCTCTACCTATACATGGTCTACCGGATCAACGGCGAGTTCCATCACAGCATTAACTTCCGGTCAGTATTGGATCGATCGAGTAGATCAAAACAGTTGTCCGGGTAGCGACACCATTAATGTTACGATTAACTATAGCCCAGTTGTTGAATTAGGAGCTGATACTACCTTATGCGCCTACGCACCTCTTGCATTAGATGCTCAAAATGCGAGCAACAATATTTTGTGGAATACTGGCGAAGTTACTTCTACTATTAGCGTTGACACCTCAGGAGTTTTTGAAGTAATAGTTACTACACTTGATGGATGTGTTACATCCGACTCCATTGATGTTACTTTCAATCCTGTTCCTGCTGTTTGGCTTGGGAACGATACTTCTGTATGTGATCAGATTATGATTTCACCAGGTAGTTACAACTCCTATTTATGGAGTACGGGAGGTACAGCTTCTACTGAAACCATTACGACCTCAGGAACCCATTGGCTGGAAGTAGCTAATGTATTTAATTGTGTTAGCAGAGACAGTATTGATATAACTGTTTTCGATAGTCCAGTATTAGAACTGGGTAACGACACAGCTATATGTTACGGCCAGTCTATTGATCTGGATGCAGGAAGTGCTGCAAGTTACTTATGGAGTACCGGAGCAACCACACAAAACATAACCGCAAATTCTTCAGATTGGTACTCTGTAACCTCTACCACTGGAATTTGCTCTTCTACTGATAGCATTGAAATAATAGTTGATACACTTTGGGACGTAGACCTCGGGCCAGATCAATATGTTTGCCCTAATTATGGAATTACTTTGGATGCCGGAATCACAGGGTGGGATTACCAATGGGAAAGCTTGAACAATGGAGTTTTAGGATTAGACCAAACTCAATTGATTACTGAATCTGATATGGTTTGGGTAACCGTAACAAACCCATTTGGCTGTACGCAGATAGACACTATTTTAGTAAACGATGCCCCATATCCTATTGTATCCGAATTTTTAGTTGCTACAGAAATTTTCCCGGGAGACACTGTTCACTTTGTACCGGTTTCTACAGACTCTATAACCACATACCAATGGGATTTTGGGGATGGTGTAACCTCTACTGATCAATTTCCATGGCATGTATTCTATATTACAGACACCTTCCATGTGGAATTAATTGCTTCCAACAGTTATTGTTCAGATACAGCTGTAAAACCAGTCATAGTATCACTATTAAAAGATGACCTACATTTTGATTTTCCTTTGGAGGAAGACACCTTATCGGACATCAATTATGTATGGATGTATCCTAACCCGAATTCAGGAAACTTTACTCTTGTAGCACAACTAAAAAAGGAAAAAGACCTCTCAATAAGTTTCTATAACTTATCTGGAAAACTGATACATCGAGAAAGAAATAGAGCTGAGTTTTTCAAGAAAGAATACGAAATGTATTCTTTAGAATCGGGTGTTTACCTCATCGAGATAAGAGTTGGCTTAGAAAGAAAAATACTCAAGTGGGTTAAACTTTAAGATTTCGTTACCTTTGGCCTCCAAATTTATCTGATGAAAATTAGTGGTTTCACATTTATTAAGAACGGAGACAAGTTATACATTCCATTAAAGGAGGCTATTCTATCCATTTTACCTATCTGTGATGAATTTGTTATTGCTTTGGGAGATTGCGATGACGACGATAAAACTGAAGAAATCATCAATTCTATCGATTCTGAAAAAATCAAAATCATCAGAACTGTTTGGAACACTAAAGATTATCCAAAGAACACAGAATTTGCAAGGCAAACCGATATCGCTAAGGAAGCGTGTACCGGAGATTGGCTATTTTACATCCAATGTGATGAGGTAATTCATGAGAAGGATTTGGCTACCATAAAGAAGGCCATGGAGGATAATTACAACGACAATAGAGTGGAAGGTTTTATTTTTAATTACCTGCACTTTTGGGGCGACTACAATCACTATCATCGTTCTCACGCCTGGTACAAAAATGAAATTAGAATCATTAGGAATCTACCAGAAATACACTCCTGGAAAGATGCTCAATCGTTCAGAAAATTTTCGAAATGGAATGGAAAATTTGAAGACTATCAGAAGAAAGATGATAGTGAGAAGCTCAAGGTAAAAGCCATTGATGTAAACGTATATCATTACGGTTATGTGAGACCACCTAAAATGATGACGGTTAAACGTAAAACAAGTTCGGATACTTATCATGCAAAAGAATCGAATGAGGGAAAAGCACTGGAAGATGTTTATGATTACGGACCATTGAGCAAAATAGCTAAGTTTAAGGGAGAACACCCACCAATTATGAAAGATTGGATGAAGAAATTTGACTGGGCAAATGACCTTAGGGAAAAAGGATTTACTAATAAAAATAGAGTAGGCTTTAAACACGAAAAATTTAAATACCGTTTTATTTCATCTGTAGAAAACACATTTTTTGGAGGAAAGCCTCTAGGTAGTTTTAAAAACTATATCTTACTGAAATAATGAATTACGAGGATAATCCTAAAAGCATAAAATTCTACATCAAGCGATTCATTGTATCTAACAAAGATCGTTTTAAAGACAAAAAAGTAGTTGATTTCCCTTCAGGAAATGGAATTACTTCTAGAATTGTTCAGGAAAATGGAGGAATTCCTTACCCTTTCGATTTGTTTCCTGAATACTTCAAAATAGATGGATTAAAATGTGAACAAGCCAACATTAATGAGCGAATTCCTACTGAAAATGACTTTGCTGATTTTGTTATTTGCCAGGAAGGAATTGAACATTTTTCGGATCAATTAAAAGCATTCAAAGAGTTTAGTAGGATCCTTAAAAAAGGTGGAACATTAATTATGACCACACCTAACTACTCCAATATAAGGGCTAAATTAAGTTATTTGCTGGGAGAAACTGAACGTTTCAACTCCATGATGGCACCAAACGAGTTGGATAGTATCTGGATGTCTAAGCAGGAGTTGAATAGTGAAATCTACTATGGTCACATTTTCTTAACAGGAATTCAAAAACTAAGAGTTCTAGGGCAAATTTCTGGATTTAAGATTAAAGAAGTTCACTTCACCCGTTCTAAACCTACTTCTACTCTATTACTACCATTTTTCTATCCGGCAATATGGATATCGAACAAGCTAGCTTATAGAAAAAGCATGCGAAAAAATGATAATTATGATGTTGCCACAAAAAAGAAGGTATATGGAGAGATTTTTAAACTTTCCACCAACTGGAAAATACTTACCGACAATAGTTTAATGGTGGAATTTGAAAAGATAATGGACCATGAAGAAGTAGGTAAAAACCTAAAGAGTATTCACAAGGAATTTGGAAGAACTTAATTAAAAAGAATATCCATACTTAATGGATGCTCTCACTTCTTCAAAAGAGTTATCAGCTATTTTATCATCCTTTCTAATGTAGCTAACACTTGTACCAAAATTATGCTTTTTCTTTAAAGTATAATTAAGATTAAGGGCACCATTAAAAGTGTCGAATTGTTTTACTCCCGAATTCTGGTATGAAAGCATGTTACCATTGATTGAAGCTCTCACTTGTTTTTCAAAGAATGGTTTTGAAATAGAAACCACCGGTCCATATCCAAAATTTTCAACCCCTTGCATCGAATTGATATTTCCAGACACTCCAACTGCTATTGCCAAACCTGTTACCTGGTCATTAATAGAATAATTCAGGTTTCCATTGATCAAAGAAGACTCATTTTGCTGCAAATCATTGGCATGCTGGTAATTTCCCATTAGCATGATGGCATGAGATAATGAATCCGAACCAAAACGATAGTTTACACCTGCATTAGCACTTTGAGTAACCTGATAGTACATCAACGAATCCAGTAATTCTATTCTGGTTCTCACGGTACTGGTATTGAAGTTGGAGTATCCAGCATTAAGGTTAATTTGCTCATTTACCATAAAGGTAGTATTCACTCCACCAATTACTCTGGCAGTACTTCCCGTTTGTTCATTGCTTAAATTATTTCTTTGAAAACCACCATTAGTAGTAATATTCATTTTGTTCTTAAACATCCTCCAGGATAAATTGGCCGTAATGTCCTCCATATCGTTATTCAAAAACGGTACTCCCATGCTCTGATATTCTGGATCAACTCTCCTATAGGTAAGCCCCGTATTGAACTTTTGGTGAGTATAATTAATTCCGGTGTTTATAGCACTGTTGTATTGTGACGATGTTCTAGGCACATAAATTCCTCCAAACCCACCAAGGTAGCTGTAACCTCCAATTACTTCCTCACTAGTGGAATTTTTAGTATAAGCACTTAACGTATACTCTAATTTTAGCTTCAATTTCTTGGTTATGGGTTGAGCAGTATTTATTCCTACCACCATATTATCCTCTGGAGGTGTTTCATCTGACTGATCCGTTAGAATTAGACTACTTTGATCATCCCAGGCCTTAAAAACAATTAACTCAACATTACGATTTCCATCACCCACTCTAAACTTAGACCCCATTGCCCATCGATCATACAATATAATACCTGGTAAATTGTTATTGTTTACCTCGGTAATGGCTCTTGCCAATCGACCATAAAAAGTGGAAAAACTCCATTTCTTTTTGGGCTGAATTTCCACTCCTACTCCATTAAAGTTATTTCCCGAGTACGAATATTGCGAAAAGTTCATGCTTCTATACCCTAAATGCACCGTTAACCATTTGTATTTAGGACTAATTCCCATTTTATTAAATGGCTGCATTTGCTGATATGGATAGCTAAACTGACTTCCCTGAGGACTAAAATTTAGAGTAAACGGAGCTGATACCACCCCAAAAAAATTGAAATTCAGGTTGGCATTTACCGTCCAGTAAAAAGGTGTTCTTCTGCTATCAATTCCCCATGCATTATAATATGAGGCTGAAGTCGATAAAGATCCACTTACTTTTATAGGATCTGATTTTACAACCGACTCAATGTCCTGGGCATATCCTTTCGTTATTAATACCAGTAATGATATGTACAATAAGTACTTCACTGATTTTTTTGCTTTTCAAGAAACATCAACCTTGTTAATATTTTCCCCCAATAATTATGGTTTCCGGAAGGCATATCCCCTCCCCAGAATTCATCTGATGAGTGAAACTTTATGAATTGATCGCCAACATCCATTAAACCTTGTTTGAAAACTAAAGAACTTTCGAATGCGCTCTTAGCACCTTCTTCCATAATTTTAATTCTATGCAGTCTCCAAACCCTATCATCATAATTTTCTATATGATCTTCAAGTGAATTAAAAACATCAACTTCACCTGAAAGTATTTGCTTTGCTAATTTTCTGTTTAGAAATAACAAAGCTGAATGAAACTGAAAAAACTGATTAATCGATGAAAATGTAATCTCATCAGGAAAAGAATCTTTGAAATAGCCTTCTGGATAGAAAATATTAGAACTTCCAGAAAAAGAAAGTCTATAATTTATTGAAAGTGGATGATTATCATCAATAAAAGCTGATGAATCGTAGTTAGTAATATTTTGAAATATGTCAAGTGCGTGTTGATCTCCGAGTGGGTTACTTTCATAACCGGCTTCTAAAACCTTGCGCAGAACTAAAAACTCATCCTTCTCCTCACTTGAAGCATCTGCTAATAGATTATTTACATCACCATACTTAGCGAGGTACTCTTCTAATTTTGATTGTATATTATAATTCTTCAAGAGTAATTCGTTTTAATAATTCACCAGGATACCAAGAACTATTCAAATCATCAACTATAGATGTAATTCTGTATTGTTTACCTGGCATTTGTAGTACTTCTAATTGAGGGTGTGGCAACAATGGACTTGCTGATATTCCGGGGTTGGAAGCTGCATTAAAATTTGAACCCCAATGAGCAATATCATCCACGTAAACTCCTTGCTTAGTTTTAATAGTAATAATGGTACGTATATTAGTCCCATCATATGTATGATCAATAAATTTCTTAGCCACATCTCCTGCATTATCCATAGATGAAGATAAAACAACTGGCAATGTAGTTGGCACATTATTTTGATATGGTTGTATAAAATCCTCTAGCATTCTTTCTGAAGTATAACACCCTCCTCTAGTAGTAATTGTCCCATCTGGAATGTAATATCCAGCATCGCCAAACTTTTGCAAAGCATTATCCAAAATCCTACCTGCTGCTAGTTTTTCCGGAAAAACAGAAATAACTGGATTCACTAACCCAGAACCTCCAATATTAGTTATAGGGTTATAATAGGTATATCTAAAAATTGAAGAAGCTTCGACCCAATTCAACTTACCTTGGTTTATCAAATCCTGAAGTATTCCATTTACTGTTGGATTAGACAACATTACACCATCCGATATTTGAGTTGTTGAATGAGTTCCATGCGCTATAATGTCATCAACAGTATACCCTAAACTTGAAATATCACCAGATAGTATTCTCAAATAACGAATATCTACTCTCAAGGATGGAGCATCTGCCAATAACTTCCAACCATCAAGTAATTGTGGGTCTCCTACTAAATGTGATTTAAAAGTAGACGAAGCTAAGTCATCTTCAAGTTTAGCAAGAGTTGCACCATCAAAACTTTTCATTCTGATAATGTCTTTTAAGGATTCCGGCAGATCTGAAATCTTTGAGTAGCTTAAAAGAGCATCATATTTAGTTACAACTAAAGTTCCGTCAGTCACCTTATAAACAAACAAGTCTCCCTCTTCCACCTTAGCACCAAATTTATATCTGATATCATCAAATTTCCCGAAAAACGTACCATTACCAGGCACGCCTGCAAGAACAGGGCTATTTACAAATAACCCTTGCGATGATGTTTTTAAGTAAAATACATGATGCTGTTGACCGGCACGTGTAATGATTCCTTCGATATCGTTAACAATGCTAAAAGCATCATCCAAATATATTGGCGCATATAAAGCTCTCAAGTACTCCGCTTCTAATTGCAACAGAAGCTTGGTTCTTAACATAATAGAATAAACGGACTCGCCAGCGTTAGCTAGTTTAGTAGCTATAACTCTAAACTTTTCAATCAACTCTTTATAATGGGTAGTAGCTAAATTTTTTCCTTGTGCTCTAAGCTGATTCATATGGTACACCATACGATCTATCAAATTGGCAATATTGACTTCAAATTTGATAGTACCAATCGGAATATTATCGATTACCTTTGTAATCCCCTTCCCAATTTGAGGAATAGCTACCGCTATGTCTAGCATAGTGATGTAATTCCATAATTCTAAGAACTCTTCTCCCTGCTCAAAATTGTTCTTTATAGCGTCTTCCGACATTAATACTATTAGGTCTGCTCCTGCCAATACAGCACTAAATGCCGCTGCTGCACCAATTGAACCACCTCCCGTAGGAATGGCAGCCACGATTGCCGCAATATCAACTACTACCCTTACCAAAGTCATTACAGCCTTGGTATCTTTATTATGAACTAAATAACCAATGTAAAATGCCGGCAATTTGAGGGTCATAATGTCTTCCTGAGCATCGCCTAAGTCAATAAACCCATCTTTAGCAAAGGTAAAATTGACTACTTGATCATAATCATACTCATGATAATCAGTAGCATACCCCGAATAAATAGTTCCATTTTGCGTTAGTGCTCCATACGGTCCATAATCATGCAAATAACGATTTCCTATTTTTATTTTACCGTTATCTTGCCACTCTACGGTTACTCTTGTTGAGATTGAAAAATCTACACTCTCTGTAACCTCTTGCCCCATATTATTGACCAGGATTAATTGGGTGACAGAGTTAATCCACTGGTGAAACTCTGTAAAATCCAATCGCCACCATAGTTTGTCAAACAAGTCTGCATTATTTTCAAAAAGAGCATCAGCCAACGCAGACATTTGTCCATTATAAAGGGTAGAACTAAAAAGCTTAATAATTAGTTCTTCTTCATTCTCAGGCTCCAAAAGCTTAATTGCTTTTATCCGGTTAGGAACAGTAATTTCTTCAAAAATACAAATTGGAGTTTGGTTAAGTTTCTCGATCAATTCTTCTAATTGAGTGTCATTCCCTTCTGTAGTATTGGCAATTTTATTGTTAACACCATTTGCCATATCTGGCACAAGAATGAGGTTATCAATCATGTATTTAAATTCCCGATAAGCACGAACAGCTTTTCCTAAATCGGAACCATTGTATTGATCAATTGGCGGTGGTGATGACCATTCCTCCATTGGTTCAAACATACCTGGCCCTGGATTGTAAACATTTAAGGAGGAAGAATTCAAAAACCCATCATCCAAAGCATAAGGAGGAGGGGGGCCGATAGGGTCGTTTTGTGGAGTATTGGTATTAGTACTCACTGCGCATTTGATATAGGGTTCAATCAACTCCATTTTCTGAACCCAAACTGCGTTAGATATTACAATTGGAGCGGCTGGATGACCAACCTTTGTGTACGAAGAGAAATAATCCAAATACTCTATGCTTAACCCACTCAATTCAGGGTAAAAACCTCCGGCAATTGTATATCCTTGCTGAATATCAAATACATTTTTCCAGGCCAATCCATTAAGTTCAATATAGGTGGTTCCAGCCTGCATCGGCAAAGATTCAATGTTTTCCTGATTAGCCGCCTCAACACCATAAACCAACTCAACCACTGAAAATGTTCCTCCAAATGAATCTTGTCCATTTCCGAAATTTACAATTCCTGAATCTGGTCTTGCACTTACTTCTTGCCTTTGAACATCAGAAGTACCTAAATTATAAATCTGCAATTGAAACTGTTTGTTCTCCCTAAATGGGAATGCTGTAAGAAGGTTAAAGTTTGCTACATCCGTAGATAGCGAATCTATATACTTGATTTCCGTATCCTTCTTTTTGTAATATAGATTACCTCCTTGTTTATTCAATTTGTATTCAACCACTTCATTTAAAGATGACCTTACTTTAAATGCAGCTAATGTTCCAATTGGTCCGTAATTACCGGAAAATGCTCCCGTACTGCTATAGTAAAGAGGGTCAGCGGTAAAGAATCGCAAATATGACGTCTCTCTAGGAAGAGTTATCAATCGATTTGTGGGAGTTAATACGGTGATGGTAGAATCGGAATTTCGATATTCGTATGGAATATCCATCGTTATGTACACTCCTTCAGCATCTTCTTCTTCATCGAATAGTGAGTTTATCGGTTTCCAATCATGAATTGCCTTCCATTCAGGATAACTGAGATGTGTGGAACTAGAATAATCCATGATACTATTCACCTGAGTCATTTCCCCAACAAATTTATTTTGGTTAAATGTATGCCTCAATCCGAAAGCACCATGGCCTAATTCGTGTCCAACCGTCCTTTTAAAAGATAATGCATCTGTATTCTTAATAAACCCTAAAGATCTACCTCTTACCATATATCCCTGTAGGTCTTCTTTGGTAAAATCATTTACCACAAACAAATAATGACAACCATTTTCAATGGTAGGATTCTCATCAAAATAAGTGTTACGCAGTTTTCTCATTTCACTGCTATACTTTGTCATTAATGTTGCATCGGCCTCTTCCAATTGACCAGGAGTAATGCTATCCCATGTAGTATTGGTCCAATTATCAGCAATGGATACATCCCACTCAACTATCGATTTTTGATAGATGGTGTTTAAATATTCTTCCAATGCTGACTCAGATATTGGCAGGGTTTGATTAACAGGAATAACAACCACCTTTTCCTGTTTCTTTTGATACGACTCCAGTTGTAACTTACCAAGTTTCTTACCATCATATTTAGCATAAATGAACTGCGACTTATCGGTATTATTAATTGTTACCAGGTAGTACTCTCCCTGTAATTCCCACGTCATGGTGGCCCCATTTGTTGCTTCAAATGAAACTAGCTCAGAATTGTGAGTACCAATTGAATCTATCAATAATGCTTTTACAACAACAGCTTCACCTTTTTCAACCGATTGAACAGGTGTTTTATAATGAAACCCATCTCCAAGCGCCACAAAATCGTAGTAATCAATCCATGCAACATACTGATAAACATCAAAACCATATTCCAAATTTTCCGCAGGAGAGAATACTACTTGAAAATCTTCTCTTGCATCTTCAAATGTTTCACTAACATTATCCAATATTCCCTGCATCTCTTGTAGTTCAGAATAAACATCTCCCAATTTCAAATCCAACAACTCCAACAATTCAATAATAGCCTCATCAACAGGAGCTTCTCCAGGGTGAGAATATATTTCTTCATCAAAATACCCAAGAAAATGATCATCAATATCTCCTTTCAGGCCCGTGATCTCCTTTTCTTCAAGAAATTCTTCCAAATCCGGATTTAAATTCCCAACTATTTCAATTGCATACTCCTCTCTTGAATCTAGTGTATCCACATCAATGTTGAGAGCAATAAAGTACTTGCCTTCTTCTCCATTACCGAATGTAGCATCAAGAACATACTTTCCATCAGTTGAATAATACTTTTTTCTATTCAGGATATTTGGCCAAACCTCATCAATACTTAATTCAGATTTTAATGCCAAAACCAACTGTCCATTGGTCTTATCTTCAAACTCATTCAAGGATTCATGCACCCCCTTTTTAACCATTCTTCTTGTTTCCACAGAATGATCCAACATCTTCACATCAAAAAACTGACCCGTTCTTTGAAGAAAAGTTTGCTTTAAGCTATCTATTTCAGGATCATTACCTCCCTGAGACCAGGCAGATACAACACAAAACGACAGGAGTATTGGTAGGAATATATTTTTTACGGTAGTCTTCATTCCAGTCGGCAAATATATACATCCAAAAATGACTTTTCAAACAAAAAATCCCACCATTTTTATCAACAGAAAATTTATGTTTTTGAAGGTCACTTATTACCTAAAAAGTTATTTCTTTGTGCCCTGATATGCCTCTACGTTTTTATATACTCCTAACCCACCTGTTTTTGGTTACCCAGTTCTTTGGACAGGGAGGCACTTATCCGGTTCAAATTAATTCTATTCTAAATCCTCCTAATTCTATTTATCTGGAAGATTATTACGCTCCAGGAGGAAACAGTTGGATGATGAATCTAACATTACTGGATTTAAATGAACCATCCAGAGACGTCTATTTAAGATTATCTATCGAGTCTGGAAGTGCTACGCTTACATCGAAACCAGGATTCATCCCTACTAATGATATAATTACTCTTTTGCCGGGTATTCCAGTTCAAATTTCAGGAGCCGATCTTGCCGCTTATTTTACTCCTCAATCGATGGATATATCAGGAAGTTCCTGGAGTCAAATTCAACAAAATGGAAGATTACCAGAAGACTTCTATCAATTTTGTGTGGAGGTAATCGATTATCAATCGGGTGAAGTGTTGTCTCAAAAAAATTGTGGCGCATCATGGATTCAATTGAACGATGAGCCTTTGATCAATACTCCTATGTGTGATGCGGTTATTGATCCATCGATACCAACAAACATTATGTTTCAGTGGCAGAGCACGAACTTACTATCTCTAAACTCGTTAAACTCTACAGAATATCAACTGACCGTATTTGAAATAACTAATCCCAATAGTTCTCCTTTAAATGCAGTTAGTAATGGAGAGGTAATTCAAATCTTCCAATCTCCATGGCAAACTACACCTTACTACTTATACACCACATCAGACCCTATTTTGGAATTAGGAAAAGGGTATGCTTTTACCGTTCAGGCAAGAGATGTTAGTGGAAGAGATTTATTCAAAAATAATGGATATAGCCAAATGTGTTGGTTTTGGTATGGTTATCCGGAAGGAGGAAACATAGAACTTTATACACCTGCCGACAGTGCCGGATTTAGTAAATACTCTCCTCAATATTTTTCGTGGAACGCCCCAAGTAATGTATTGAATAATCAAGGGATAGAATACGAGATCATTATAAAAGAGAAGGATGAATTGCAATCGAAACAAGATGCCATTGTAAATAATCCTATTTGGCACAGCAATTTGTTCCCCATTAACTATATGGGTACCGGGAGAGATTATGAATTGGATAAATCCATCAAAGCATTTGATAAAGCACAGGAGTACGTCTGGTATGTTCAATCTAAAACTGGAAATCAAATTACTGCCCAAAGTGAAGTTCGTCAATTTATGGGGCCACCCCTTGTGGATGAGTTTTTTGTTAATCAGAAAAGAGTGGAAGTTACCTCTTTAAGTACAAAAGACTTAAATAATTTATCAGGTATAGGATTGGTTAGTTTGGATGCCAATGGCACCTACATGGCAGAAGTGGAATTCAATCACATCTCTTTAACAGAGTTAGCAGGTATCCACTACATGACATCAGGGTTTGTTGAGGGAATGCTAGAAGATTCTATAGAGGTTGACCTAATGGCAAACTTACCGGAAAATGGTACTGCAACAGGATATATAAAAGGGGTTCACTTGAGTGTTGAGGGAGACTTAAAAGTATTAACCAGATTGGAATGGGACCTACCCCACTTATCCAACAGCCCAGGTGTTCCTAAAATTATTTCCAAAGATACCTGGATCAATTATTTCAATTACCTCTTAACCGGACCTGCAGAATTGGCCTATAACCAAAGCTATGAACTACTAGACCCATTTGGTTTTACTCTTAATATGGATCATCAGTCCACTTTTATAACCAATAACAACCAGTTTGATTTAAACCTATCCGGAAATGTATTTGCGCCTTTAAATGTTAAAGGAGTAGATGAAGATGTTAGGGTTACCTTCCATTTTAGCGATCATGATCAACTGAGGTACCTAAATGGATGGCAACAAGGGCTATATAATAGAATTGTGCCTGTAGGAGAAGCTAACATAAGGGTTTCGCCAAATCAATATACCATTGACTTATCTGATGATATTTCTCCTGATAGATTTCTTTCTCAACCTAATTGGAAAGGGATTTATATGGACGAATTCCAGCTTTCTTTTACCCCTGCTAATTACGGAGCCAGTTCCACATTACAGTTTACAAGTTCCATCGACAAATCAATAACATTGGCAAGTAACGACTCCGTTATTGCCTGGATCACAAACGATGGTCTTAACCTTAGAGTAAACGAACCATTTACTAATAACGAAGCAATTACGTTTAACACATTTCCTGGGGGTATAAACAGTTTAAACCTGGAAATAATTAATTCTTCGGTAAGTAACAGTTACTTAACCGGAGACATTGCAATTCCTGTATTAAGCGAATCAGAAGCTTTTACTTTTACAGTTCCTTTAACCGAAACAGGATACAATCAGGGATATTTAGACGAAAATCTGGACGAAAGAGAATTTGTGTTTAATAACGGTAACGGAGATCAAGAGATTAACCTAACCATAAACAGAGCAGTATTTGCCGACAACTCCAAGATTTTGATGAATCTGGATATCGAATGGCCTAATTTCGATTTTAGTCTGGAAAGTGTAGATGGATTTACCGTATGGGGCAATTACGACATTGGTTTTGTTACTCCTAATGGACACAGCGCATTAATTAATCAGGCTAATGGTAAAGCCAGCGATAATGATATTACTGTAGATTACATTGGAGCCGGAAGAGATGCTAACCTTTATAGTATTGGTATTTCAGGAACCATTATGATGGGAGAAGATGTAAGCGGAGAAAATGGAGCTCCTATTTTTAGTGCCTTCAGCATCTTTGAAAGTTCAATCATCCCAGAAAATTACCAACCCTATTTTGACGAAACAACACCTGTTGGTGTTTTGCCTGAATATGTACAAGGACAAGGTGGCGGTGAAGGCCCTACGTTAGACGAAGGAAACGATATTGGACAAATCAACAATGCCATTAACATGTTTGGAAATTACCTTGGAAACATGAGTAATGCTCAATTTGAAGATACCACAGGTAATGCAACTACATTGGATGATTTGTTCCCCGAAGAATTGGATGAAAGTAACCCAATGGATGATGGTGAAATTACCCTGGAGAAGATAATTCTGTACATTGATATTGTTCAACCATTTTTACCTGAGGAGAAACAACAAAAGGCCGCTGAGTTAAAACAAAAACTAGAAGCTCTTAACAATAGTGAATTGATGGAGATTTACTATGAAATTAAAGAGAATGGTTTTAATCTGAATAAAATCCTTAAAGCTCAGGTTGACAAACTAGCAGATCGTTTAAATGGTAAAATAACCGCCGAAATGGACACCATTAACATGAAGATAGAAAATGCCATTCTTTCTCCAGTTGATACACTTCTTTTTAGAGTAAACGATTTCATAGATGAAACCATCACTGAACTTACTGACAATCTTATTGACCTTCTGGGAGAAGGTAATGAAAGTGCTGTTAATATCATTGTTGATGCCAGAGAGTCCACTATAAACAATGTTACAGGATCATTGTACACCTCTGTTCACAACTCAGTAAAGACTAATGTTACTGATAAGATAACAACTACTATAGACACCATATTTACCAAGCGAGTTACTGAATTCATTGAGAATCAAATTACCAGTTTGGGGTATGCTATTATCGATAAAGACTTTGAAAGTTTAAGTGTAGACACCATGCTTAACAACATGGAGACACTTATTACTGAAATGGGTGAAGATGTTGTAACTGTGTTTAAAAGCATATCCTTACAAGGGGTAAAAAACACTTGTGAAGATATTGTAGTGGATGCTTATGAAGGAATTAACTGGCAACAGATTGGTGAAAACATTAAAACCGACATTCTCAATAGCATTGAAAGTGAAGCTGCAGCATTAATAACAGACGCTTTAACCGACATTATAGGAGATAATTTTGCCGGAGATGTAGTGGCTGGATTAATGGATAATGTGGAGTTCGACTTTACCAATCTGGGTGAAAAAATTGAAAATGGAGAAATTGGAGATATCGTAAGCTTCAATCCAACCAACATTGTTATCAAATCAAAAATTGCCGACATCAAAGGACAATTGGAATTTACCGCCGACGATCCAGTGTGGGGAGATTCCTGGCAAGCCATGTTGGATGTAGATGTTAAGAAACCTGAAGTAAGCCTGTATGGTCACTTCTTAAATGGAAAGGTTGATGGATTTAACTTCTGGTTTGTTGAAGTTTCTGTACCTCACGGACTAGATGTTCCCGTATTCTCAGGAGTTACTTTAGACGGAATTGGAGGAAAAGTATTCCGACACATGTCGTACGATCTGGAGAATGGAACATACCTACCTGATGAAACGGCAAAATATGGAGTTGGTGTTGGAATGTTCCTGATCGATAACTCCGGTCCTACCAGTGGTCAGGCTATGCGTATGGATGTAGATGCAGAAGTAACCGTAATGGAAGATTACTTTACGATGCAAATAAGAGGTGATGTGGGAATGGCCTATGAAGACAATGACCTCACAAAATCTATCCATTCCGGAGTTGCAAGTGGAACGGGATATTTAGGTTACTCTACGCTCGACAATACCTTATTAGGACAATTTAATGCCCAAACTAACATTGCTCCATTGCTATGCGCCAATGGTGAAATGGGACTACATGTTTCTCCTGATTACTGGAATTTTTACGCAGGAACTCAGGAAAACCCTATGACCGCAAAAGTGCTTTGTTTAAATGCTATAAGTGTTCAAAGTTGGTTTGATATTGATAATGCAGGATTAGAATTAGGTTTACAGGCAGACATTGATATTTGGGCACGCAGTCCATGGATAAAAATTGGCCGTTATTGGAGACCTTATGCAGGATTTGAATTCCATTTTTTAACTGCAGTAGATGTTCAATTCCAACCAACAGTGAGTCTTCAGGAAGCCATTTTATACTTGTATATGAATTCTGAGGTAGGTGTTGATTGGGAGAAAAGAGACAATGATGGCAACGTAACTGATAGTGGTAATTGGGTACTTGCTGGTATTTATCTGGAAGGAGAAGCTCATTATGTAAACAGACCTTCTGAAGCTTATATATATGGTCACCTAGCTGGAGCAATGACCGTTATCGGAATAGGAATTGATTTCGATCTGGAAATAAATAAAGACCTATCGCAATGATGAATAGAATTCTGTTTACCATATTGATCTGTTTCCTGTTTATGGTTGGAAAATCACAATCGAACGAAATTGTATTAAAACCATCGTTGGAAGGAAATATTGAAATTAAATGGTATAGCTCAGCGCTTACCTACGACAATGGCGTTGATGTTTTTAGACAATCAGAAGGTAAGGAATGGACCAAGCTAAACGACAAATCCATTATTAGAGGTAATCCAAATTTCATTTTTGAGAGTGAAAGCAATGAAACTGAAGCTTTGGTTTCTGCACTTCAAAAAGATTGGCATCCAAAAGGAATAATGCTTCTTAACTGTTTGGTGAAATCATTTCAGGAAAATGAATTTGCAGAATTTATAGGTATATACTACGTGGATAAAACTGCTCAAAAAGGGGAATCATACCGGTATAAAGTTGTATCCAATTCGAAAGAAATAGCCATCTCCGATTGGTTAACCAACTCGCCTACCCAAATTACCCCTCCTAGGGAAATAAACGTAAAACAAACTAAACGAGAAGTTTCTATATACTGGTTACCAGAAGAGAAAAGGTATTTCGGTGTAAATGTCTATCGACAGGATACTAACCAGGAATTCAAAAAGGTAAACAACTACCCAGTCATGGTAACTAAATCACCGGATGAAAACAAAGACTATCCGGATCGATTTTATATTGACAAAACCATTAAACCAGGAACAACTTATTCATATAAACTAACCTCCATAGACTTTTTTGGATATGAGTCTGATTATTCAGAAACTTTCAATATCAATATTAAAGATACAATTCCTCCATTGAGACCATATCAATTAACCAAAGAAGATGTTAAGCTACAAGATGTTTATCTAAGTTGGAAAAATCCAGATTACCAGAAAGCATCTGGTATAAATGTATACAGAAGCAAACGGTTTGATGGCCCATTCAAAAAGGTTAACCAACAAGTATTATCTGTACAGGATACTGCATTTGTAGATCATACGGATGAAGCTGGGGACTTTTATTACTACATAGCAACAATAGATCAATTTGGAAATGAAGGAGCTACTAATAAGGTAATTATTCATGTAGAGGATATGATTGCACCTGAAGTACCTCAAGGAGTTACTGCTTATAGTGATACAGGTAAAATCATTTTATCCTGGAATAGAAATCAGGAAAAGGACTTAAAGGGATATTTGATTTATAGAACGATTAATGAAGATCAATCTGAAAAGTATACCTTACTAAATAGCACTCCTGTAACAGATACTTTTTTTGTAGACATTCTACCCAAACGAGCCAGGAACAACTTTGCTTATAAAATAGTGGCAAGTGACACTTCTTTTAATAATAGTGATTACTCGGCACCGGCAATACTAAGACAACCAGATGTTACTCCACCTGAAACCCCAGTTATAAAAAGTGCCCAAATTGCTGAAAATGGAATTAAGATTAATTGGATTGAGAATAGAGAAAAAGATTTGAAAGATTATCAGGTTTTCCGAAAGGAAAAATCGGAAGAAGATTATTCATTTATTGCTTCTATTCCAAAAGAAAAAAGCGAATTTCTGGATACTAATCTTAATTCACAAAAACTATACTGCTATTATCTGGTAGCAACCGATTCGGTTAATAATGTTTCTAACCCTTCTAACTCCTTCGAAATCTCCTCTCCTGTCCTTTCCCAAGAGTACCTACCGCTGAACTTAAAGTGGAAATACAAAAAGAGAAAACAAAGCCTTAATTTGGATTGGAGCAACAATAAAATAGACAATGTTCTTGGTTATGTTTTACTGGTGGATGAAGGCAGTGGATTTAAACAAGAATCTGGTATGCTACAAGCTTCAAAGTACCAGCTAGATCTTAGTAAAAATAACAAGGTCAAAGTTACTTGTTTCCTAAAAGATGGAACCAAAATAAACTCTGAGGTCATTGAACTCTAGCAAGATCCGGCAACAATATTTTCCGGAATTCCAAGTTTTAATATAACGAACCTACGTTTGCAAATCCAAAACTCACTTAGGGAAAATTCTACTATTACAAACCTTAGATGTTCTTTACCTTTATTAGAACCATCTGAAAAAACACCGACATTATGCTAGCCTCATACGATTATCACTGCCCCCATTGTAAAAACAAATTAACCCATGGAGATTCAGTACAGTTCATTGTAGAAAACACTAAGCAACAACGTGCTACCATGACTCTCAGTCCTCTGCCTGGAGTTTATAGTCACTCCAGCGATATTGACCTCTTGGTTCGAAGAGGAGAGAAACTAAAGTTTCATTGTCCAAGTTGTGAAACAGATTTACAATCCAATGAACATCCAAAGTTTGTAGAGATTTATCTACAAATAACCGATACCATTGTTTTTGAAGTGTTGTTCTCCCCTATCTGTGGTGAAAAACTCACTTATGTTATTATGCAGGGAGAATTAGAAAAATATGAGGACAGTTTTTTGGCATTCGACATGAAAAAGGTCGGTTGAACGAAAGGCAAATAATCGAATATTCCTGCAAATAATATTTAATCTCACTCTGAAAAGTATTGAGCCGTATCTTCGGCTTCATGATAAAACACACCCTCTGGATTTTATTATTCTTTGGCTCCAGCATCAATGCCCAACAAGCCAGAATAGATAGTATTTTAACAACTTGCCAGCAAAATGGTTTTTTCAATGGTGTTGCTCTGGTGGTGGATGATGGAGAAATAATTCTCCATAAGGGATACGGTTTCAAATCTCCGAATAATCAAAAAAAGATCTCAAAAAGTGATCGATTCTATATTGGTTCCATCACGAAACAATTTGCCAGTATGTTGGCTTTACAGCTATGCCGAGACCAGAAATTAGACCTAAATTCCTCCATTAAGAAGTATATTCCAGAATTAAATCACGCCAGATATGATTCTATAACGGTGTACCACCTAATGACTCATACTTCGGGAATTCCCAGCTTTCAGTTATTCAAAGAGTTTTCTGCTTCTGTTTCCTATACAGAGAAAGAAATGATGGAGATGATGAACCGTCCAACTCATTTTATTGCAGGAACCAAATATGAATACAGCAACTCGGGCTACTATCTACTAGGAATAATCATTGAAAGGGTAAGTCAGCAGTCTTTTGGAGAGTTACTCCAACAAAACATACTACAGCCAGTAAAGATGAAAAATACTGGATTTGACACCACCTGGTTGAATAAAAAAGTAGCAAAGGGATTCTGGCGAACTCCAACTGGTTACCAACCAATGCCAGAATATTCTTTAAATACCTTATATACTTCCGGCGGTATGTATTCCACTGCCCACGACCTGTACAGGTGGGATCAGGCATTATACACTAATCTACTCTTACCCGATAGCCTTAAAACCATTTATTTTAGCAGATTTAAAGGCGATTATGCCTGTGGCTGGCGAGTTCACAAGGGACTCAATGATAATGGACAGTACTTTGAAAGGCACCAACATGGAGGAATAATAAAAGGATATCATAGCTTTATTCTAAGACGTATTCCACAGCGTCAAACGGTAATTCTTTTGGACAACTTCTACAATCAAGAAATTCAGGCCATTAAGAATTCTATTTGGTCAGTATTAGAAGGTAGTGGCGGGTGGATTCCAAAGCAGAATTTATCTAACTTGTTCTACTCCAAGGCCGAATTGGAAGATTTAGGTCAACTTATTGATGATATCACTATGAATCTTTCCAGATATGAAGACAAATACTATTTTGAAGAATACGACATCAATACGGTAGGGTATCGTTTTATGGATGCCGGACAACTTCAAAAAGCCAGAATGGTTTTGGAGTTTAACCGCAGCTTTTACCCTAAGAGTTGGAATGTTTACGACAGTTTGGGAGAAGTCTACCTTAAACTGGGGCAAAAAGAAAAAGCAAAAAAAATGTATCAAAAGTCTCTCGACCTAAACCCTAAGAATACTTCTGCCACACAAGCTTTAGAAAAGCTATAAATCAGGGTTAAGCTCTTTCACCATAAAGCCTTCTTCAAATGAAGCTAAGTCTGGTTTAGATTTCCCTTTTAGGTGATGATCTAAAAATGATTCAATGAAATAAAGGTGCTTTGCAAAATACTTGATTTGTGTTTTTACCTGTCGTGAATCCCTTTGTCTAAATTCTTTCCTGTGTAGGTACCTCATCTCCATAATGCAGGTGTATGCTTCATGATAAAAACGTTTTTTCGCCGAAGCTTGAATTACATGTGCATTGGAAATTTGATTGTAGAAATCAAACCCTATTTCTTTCTTCCTCCCATTATTGGCAAACATTAGAATGGGTAAAGTATATTCATCAGCATTTAGTCTCATGGTATCTCCCAATGTTTTCCAGTTTTTATAGACGAAAGAAGTGTCAAAATATTCCAGAGTGGTTTCTAAGGAAACAAAGGCATCTGCCCACCCTTCCTGATGTAAAAAAGTAAATCCGGTTTGAGCCCCCATACTGTGTCCTACAAAACCAATTTTATCATTATTAGTAAGGGTTCGTGCATATTCTATTACTGCTTTGGGACCAGTAGTTTCGTATCCAATATGTTCTCCATACCCAAAACGTTTCCCTTCAAAAGGAAGGTGATAATTACAGGATACTACTATGTAACCTCTAGAAGCAAAATACTCCGCTAAGACATAGTTTTCATCGGATATTCCCTGTGCTCCATGATGGTAGATGATTACCGGAAAGTCTGACTTACCTTCTAATTTGGCAGCAACACTGTTCGTTGGTGTTTTTTTCATGGTCTCCAATACGTGGTACGGACCTTCCTTGTATTTAAGTGATCTAAAGAAAGGTATACTAACTTCGATGTTGTACTCTACAAAACTCGTATCAGTGTGTTTTTCCAATTCTTCATATACCTTTTCTAAGTCTTTGGGAAGGCTTTTAAACCGAAAATCATTAAATATTAAATGCTTTGGATTCTCTTGCTTTTCTATTGGGTGCCATACCTGAATAAACAATGGAGCATCATCATTATAACCATACTCATGATAATGCATTTGATGATTAAACATTAACTCTTTATAAAAGCCCACTCCATAAGTTCCCATAGGAACATAGTTATAGTAAGAGTCTTGAGCCCATACCTGACCAAAAAGTAAAAGAGATAAAAGGGATAGTATTTTCATGATGGGTAAATGTAATGGATTTAACTTAATGACACTCTATAACGTCATTGGTTACATTTACATCCATCTTTTGGGTAGAACCCAAATAATTGTATAACAAGAAGTGTTTACGAAGAATGTCCCCTTAGTTCACATCCTTTCTCTCCAACTCCATTTGTTTTCTGGCAACATCCAGGTCCAATTGTTCAATTGGTGCAGAAAGGTAATAAGGTAATTCAACCTTTTCTTTAGATAGAACAATTAGTCTTGAGTCAGATAATCGTTCAACAACAGACACTAACGTATCTTTTAGGTTGTGTGGTGCTCCCTGAGGATAATGAGCTGCCATGTACTGCACTAGCTCATCTATAGAATGCTGTCCGTCCGCCAAAGTCATTACTATACCAAACCACGATTCTAAGACTTCCCCTTGTTGCTTAGGGTTATCAATATCCGCTAAAGAAATGGTATTTCCCTTCTTAGAAATAATAGAATTGCGATAAAAGTATTGCGTTGTGTCCATGCTATTGTTTTTGATTCTACAAAAGTAGATGGTTCAAAGGATGATTTACCTGATATTTCTCAGCGTAAGAACTGGATTATTCCACTATTCCTTAATGATTACTAATGGAAAATCCTGACCATAGCTATAGCTAGTAGGATATTGAGCAGAACCATGGTATTGCTCTGACAATTCAGGTACTCTATCTTCAACATACCCTTTAACCTCGCTCACCGTAATTTTAACATCATTACCTGAATTCCCCTTTCCAGATAAAGCTTCCAGTATTGCATAGGTAAACAATCCGTGTTTCAAATCGCCAGCTTCGTTGGCATACTGTGCATCCTGAGAAGCTGTTAAGAAAAATGTTCCGGTACTTCTTGCCAATTGTGCCAGTGCTTTCTCCCTCCCTGCTCCACGTTGAGCAAACGACTCGATTGCTCC
>CBDDKM010000008.1:0-493560 GCA_965230225.1 Parvicellaceae bacterium | reverse complement strand
ATTTGATCAGCCCAGATGGAGGAGCATTAAAAAAGGTGACAGGACTAGCCAAAAGAACTCCAAACCAATAACATTGTTGAGTGCAGTAAACGTAGAAATGTTCTTACAGGAGAGTTACAAAACTTTAAAGTTTACGCAGACGACCTAAAAGGCCAAACGTGTGTAGTAGTGGACGACATCTGTGATGGAGGAAGAACCTTTACCGGAATAGCAGAAGAATTAAAGCAAAAAGGTGCAGGCAATTTAATTCTAATCGTAAGTCATGGAATATTTAGTCACGGTTTTGAAGAATTGTTCAAGCACTATAGCAGAATTATCACCACCAATTCATTTAGGGATATTCAAAACGAAGAGGTAGAGGTGATTAAAGTAGAAGAATTATTAACCAAAAATATAAAAGTATGAACTCATTAAATTTAACAGATGGGTATAAGGTGGATCACCGGAGTCAGTACCCAGAGAATACCGGAATGGTATACTCTAATTGGACTCCAAGAGCGAGTAGAATGGAAGGAATAGAAGAAGTAGTGTTTTTTGGAATGCAGTATTTCATTAAGAAGTACCTTCAGGAAGATTTCGACAAAAACTTCTTTGAGCAGCCTTTGGAAAAAGTACTGGGAGAATATAAACGAAGAATAGAGGCTTACCTGGGAGCAGGAGCAATTACTTACGAACACGTAGAACAATTACACAAATTGGGGTATTTACCAATTGAAATTAAAGCGGTGAAAGAAGGTAGTACAGTTTCTTTGAGAGTTCCAATGTTTACCATAAAGAATACGCTACCAGAGTTTTTCTGGGTAACTAATTTTCTGGAAACCATTCTCTCCTGTGTAATATGGCTACCATGTACCAGTGCTACCATTGCACTGCAGTACAGAAAACGATTAAGCTTTTATGCAGAATTAACTGGAGGAGATGAAACTCTAGTACCATGGCAAGGACACGATTTTAGTTTTAGAGGAATGGGAGGGTTAGAAGCTGCCATGATGAGTGGAGCAGCTCACTTATTGAGTTTTACCGGTACGGATACCATCCCAGCCATAGACTTTTTGGAAAAGTATTACGGAGCAAATTCAGATAATGAATTAATTGGAGCTAGTGTACCGGCAACAGAACATTCTGTAATGTGTATGGGAACAGAACTAGGAGAAATTGAAACCTTCAAAAGGTTAATCAATCAATTATATCCTGCTGGAATTGTAAGTATAGTTTCAGATACCTGGGATTTTTGGAAAGTCATAACAGAATATATTCCAGAGCTGAAACAGGATATTTTAAAACGAGAAGGAAAAGTGGTTATTCGACCTGATTCTGGAGATCCGGTTAAAATTATTTGTGGAGATAAAGATGCTCCGTTTGGAAGCCCTGAGTATAAAGGAGCAATTGAGTGTTTGTGGGAAACATTTGGAGGAACCATTACAAAAAATGGGTTCAAGCAGTTGGATGAACACATTGGATTAATCTATGGGGATAGCATTACACTTGAAAGATGTGAAGCCATTTGTAAAGCTTTGATCAAGAAAGGATTTGCTTCAACCAATTTAGTATTTGGAGTAGGATCATTTACCTATCAGTATGTTACCAGAGATACTTTTGGATTTGCCATGAAGGCTACCTACGGAGAGGTAAATGGAGAAGGAAGAGAAATATTTAAAGATCCTAAAACTGATAATGGAACCAAACGCTCTGCCAAAGGATTAATTAAACTGGAAGAACACGAAGGTACTATCGTAATGAAGGACCAGGTGAGCTGGGAAGAAGAAAAGGAGGGAGTTCTGAAAACGGTTTATTTAGATGGAGTGTTAACTCAGGAGCAGACTCTTCAGGAAGTAAGAGATCAAATAGCAACAAAATTTTTTTACACCAATCAATTAGTGTGAAATAAACACATAATTAAAAACTTACCATTATGTTTACTATCAATTATATCAAATTCGATTCGATGGAATATGCTATTCATTATTCCAACGGAAAAATAAAAAGGGAA
Source organism: Parvicellaceae bacterium (assembly GCA_965230225.1). GTDB lineage: Bacteria > Bacteroidota > Bacteroidia > Flavobacteriales_D > Parvicellaceae > CALSMU01. Next base: position 491,570 of record CBDDKM010000008.1, on the reverse strand, counting down.
GGAAGAGGATTATCTTTTTATTATTGGAACAGGAACAGTTCCATAGTATGTATCCCTCTTAAGAGTTTCGACCAACCATTCGTTTTTCACGAAACCACATCAGATTATCAGGTAATAACCGTACAAGGGCAATTAACCTATAAAATCAAACAACCCAAGCAATTGGCCGAACAGCTCAATTTTACAATTAGATCTAACAAACGTTACGTTAGTGACGACTTCGAGAAACTAAGTCAACGATTGATCAATGAAGCTCAAAAAGCTACCTCCGAATTTGTTCATTCATTATCCATAACAGAGGTATTGGAAAAGCAAAACGAGATAGTTCAGAAAATTGTTCAGGGATTAAGAGAGTCTGAGGTGCTGGAATCATTGGGTGTGGAAGTAAATAGTGTTAGTGTACTCGGAGTAAGAGCCACTCCCGAAATGACCCGTGCTCTTGAAACCAGAACTCGTGAAGCCCTCCAACAAGAAGCTGATGAAGCAATTTATGAGCGCAGAAATTTTGCTGTGGAGCAAGAAAGAAAAATTCGAGAAAATGAGAGCTAAACACCGAGATAGCAGTAGAAGAAAAGGAAAAGCAAATTGTGGAGAAGAAAATGGAAACTGATTTGGTGAAAGGAGAGAACGAAAGAAAGCTGAAGGAGATGAAAATAGCCACACAAATTAGCATTGAGGAGAAGAACAAGGCACTGGTGGAAATGAAGGTGGAGAACGAGAAAAAACAAGCCGAAGCAAAAGAACAAATGCTTAAAGCTGTGGTAGGTGCTTACAAAGAACTGGATTGGAAGGTGGTAATGGCCCTACAAAATTCAGACATGACTGCGGCCGATAATATTGCTCTTGCCTTTAGAGAGCTTGCCTCCAACTCGGATAAAATCGAAACGCTGAACATTACCCCGGATTTATTAGAATCATTATTAAATAAAAAATAAAGTCATGGTAAGCTTTGAACAAATAATAGTAGTGCGCTCAAAAACAAGATTAGAGCAGCTAATAGAGCGGTTTAATACCAAGCAACAAGCTCAGTTTTATCTGGAACGATCCGGTGCAAACTTTGATGCATACCAACGAGAACACGATGTGTTTTATCAAGCTTTGGGGTCGCTAATTAATACTGTTCAGGGCAAGCTAAGGCATAAGGTAATTGACAGAACTTATTTGCCCACCTTTATTTTTTCTGAAAGTGATTTAATCATCGTAATAGGACAAGATGGATTAGTGGCCAATACAGCTAAATATGTAAACAATCAGCCCATATTGGCTATTAATCCTGATCCTCTTTCGTACGATGGAATACTGCTGCCATTTCAGGTAAACGATTTGAAAACGGTGCTTCAAAAAACACTCGAAAACAAGTATAGTACCCATCAAATTACTATGGCAGAAGCTGCATTTTCTGACGGGCAAAGACTATTAGCATTCAATGATTTTTTCATTGGTCCTAAAAGTCATACTTCTGCGAGATACAAAATTCAACATGCAGGCGAAGAAGAAATCCAAAGTTCAAGTGGAATCATTGTATCTACCGGAGCAGGTTCAACCGGTTGGTTGAGTTCCATACAAAACATGGTTAAAGGGCTGGGAGGGAGAACATTTGTGAGTCAGATGGATTGGGAAATAAATCGATTGTTTTTTGCGGTAAGAGAGCCGTTCATTAGTGCCACATCGAGTGCTGGAATTTGTTCGGGGGTCATTACAAAACAAAACACATTAAAAGTGGAATCTGCCATGATCGAAAATGGAATAGTATTTAGCGATGGCATCGAAGCGGATGCCATACTATTCAATGCAGGTCAGAAAGTAGAAATTGGAATTGCTAAAGAAAAGGCTAATTTAGTCGTGAAATGAAAACTATTCTAATTACCCAATGCTTGCAAAACGATTTTGTTAAGCCCATTAAAAAGTTTGACTCACTGCCTAATCAACTTCATATTGGAAGTAGAGAGTCAAAAAGATTACTTGGTGAAACACCTGATGAGGGGATGTTGCTAAACATGATGAAATGGGCTTATTCTCAGCCGCAGGAAGAATTGAAAATCATCAATATTCGAGATTGGCACGATCCAAATGATCCTAAACAACAGAAGCATCTTAATCGATTTGGTCATCATTGCTTGCAAGAATCAGAAGGTGCTGAATTGGTTTTCGAAAAGGAAAGAAAAGAGGGGAGAGATGTTATGGTAAATGCTTCCGGTTTAAACGATTTTGTAGACACCGGTTTAATGGACCTACTGGAGCCTTTTAAAGAAGAGGAAGTAAAAGTTGGAATCATAGGTGTATGGACCGAAGCAAAAGTATCTTTTCTGGCGTATGATATCATTACCAGGTTTCCCAATTTCGAAGTAGGCGTCTGTGGAGCATTAACTGCAAGTTCTTCTACCCACATGCACTTTGTGGCCTTAGAACAATTAAAGAATGTACTCGGAGTAAATATCTATCCTTCTATTACTGAGTTCATTGGTTTTTTATCTGGAAAATATCCGGATTTATTGGATTTCTCTAATACTGTTGACTATGGAACTGAACTCATTTTTGAGGAAGGGTATCAGTTTGCACAGGAGGATAAAGAAATGATGCAATATCTCTATCGTAATTCAAGATCTGTTAAGTTTAAAGTTTTGGATGGTGGATTTTCGGGGAATATTGTACTTAAAGGAGATGCGGAAGATGTTTTTGGACACGAAGAAGTTCCTACCGTATTAAAAATTGGTCCTAGAAACCCAATGGCTCAGGAGAGAGATTCCTTCGAAAAAATAAGGGATGTACTGGGAAACAATGCACCAAGTATAGTTGAGTATGTAGAAAGCGAAAGTAGAGGAGGGATCAAATACCGCTATGCTTCGATGTTTGATGATGAGGTGATCACTTTCCAGAAATTCTTCATGACATCTGATGATGAAGAAAAAATAAAGGAGTACCTGGATGTGGTTTATGTAAAGCAACTGGGAAGGTTTTATAAAGCAGCTACACTTGAAAAGCTGGATTTACTGGAGTATTATGAGTTTAGCAGTAAATACAAAGATTCTGTAAGAAAGAAAGTAACCGAATTGGTAGAAGATTGTGGTGAGCAAACTTATCTGGAGTACAATGGAGTTAAGACCTATAACATTTGTAATTTTTACGATGTAGACTTACTTACACTAAAAGAGTCTTATGCGCAAAATCATTTCTGTTCTTACTTACACGGAGATTTGAATGGGGCCAATATTATAATTGATGCTCAGGATAATGTATGGTTAATTGATTTCTTTCACACACATAGAGGACATGTACTTAAGGATTTAATCAAACTGGAAAACGATATCTGTTACATTTTTATGCAGGTAAACTCCACGGTAGAGTTGCAGCAGGCTACAAAGGTGATCGATACCATGTTAGATGTTGATGATCTGGCTAAGTCACTTCCTAAAATGAATTTTGACAATACCTCCTTTAACAAAGCGTATAATGCCATTTCATACCTAAGAGGGTTGTATCCTGCATTGATTCATTCGGATCGTAGTCCCTATCAGTTGTTCATTGGATTGTTAAGGTATTCTGTTCATACATTATCATTCGATGAGTGCAATATCTGGCAAAGAAAGTTGGCGCTTTATACCTCGGGATTATTGGCTCAAAAAATAAAAACCTACTTAAGTAGTAACAATGAATTGAGAATAGATTACATGGGAGAGCATGAGCTTTTGGGAAAAATAGGAATGACCATTTTACCGGGAAGACGTGATAGAAATAGAAATTTACAAGAAGACATTAACAAGATCCAGACAGAGAACATTCGTACCGTTTTTACATTGATAACCGAAGATGAAATGGAGGAGTATGGAGTGGATGAATTGTTAAAATCGTATGAGGAAAACGGTTTGTCTTCATATCATTGTAGCATTGTAGACCAATTTATTCCTACCAAAGAAGAAATGAAGGAAATAACAGCTTCAATTCATCAGGAAATCAGTAATGGTAATAAAGTATTAATTCACTGTGTAGGCGGAATTGGAAGAACCGGTACTGCTGTAGCCTGCTATTTAAGAGAATATCATGGATATTCAACTCAGGAGGCCATTTCTTTGGTAAGAAAGTATCGTTCTCCAAGAGCTGTAGAAACTAAAGTTCAGGAAGATTTTATTGCATCTTACTGGAAATAAAAAAAGCTTAAATATTGAATATTAGGAGGTTCTGGTAAAAGAGGATTGATTTTTTTAGTAAATTAAATCCCGCTACCATGAAAAATTACCAACTCATAGTAACCACCATCTTATGTCTATTTGTTCAGGTGTTCTCCTTTGGACAAGAGAGTAGAAGGTTAGATAGTCTACTTAAGATATTACCGGAAACGAAGTCCGATACCGCAAGAGTAGATGTGTTAAATGCCATTGCTTCTTCCTATCGTAATTCGGACATGGAGAAAGTGGAGGAATACGGGCAGGAAGCCATTCTGTTGGCTGAGAAAATAAACTATTCAAGAGGGAGAGTTGCAGGATACTTTAATATCGGTAACATGCACTACATCATGGGCGATTTCACTTCTACGCTGGATTACTATCTAAAAGCATTGGAGGTTCAGGAAGAACAGGGAGATCAGAAAGGAGTGGCTAACGCTCTCATGGGAATTGGTAATGTGCATGCCATCTTAAATAATCATAACGAAGCTATTAAGTATCAGGAACAATCGTTACAAATTAGGCTAGAGTTGGAAGACTCTATGGGGATGGCTGGGAGTTATAATAATTTGGGGTCGATTTACGAAGGGATGGGAGAGTTCGAAAAAGCATTGGAGTATAACCAGAAGTCTCTTGCAATAAAAGAAAAGCTGAATTACTGGAAAGGAATGTCTTCTAGCTATGGAAACATTGGAACAATCTATTATGAGCTTGGAAAGTATGATCTGGCTGTAGAGTACCAATTAAAAGCGTTGGAAATAAGACAAGAACTCAATAACAAAAAGGGGATGGTAATGAGTTATACCGACCTGGGAAAGATTTACATGGTGCGAAATCAACATAAAAAGGCCTATGAGTCTCAGTTAAAGTCGCTCGAATTATCTAAAGAAGTTCAGTATAAAGAAGGGGAAATGGGAGCTTTACTGGCTTTGTCTAATACTTGTGATAAACTAGGTAAATACAAAGAATCCCTTCAGTATTTTAAATATTATTCACAAATAAAAGACAGTGTTTTTACCATCGAAAAGAGTAAAGAAATTGCCAATTTGGAATCTACTTATTTGGTCGAACAGCGCCAGGCGGAAATAGAATTATTGGATCAGCAAAACACTATTCAAAACAAAGAAATTCAATTGTTGGAACAAGAGCAAAAGTTGGCAAAATTAGAGGCTGATGAAGCCAACAGAAGTTCAGAAAGAAAGAGCATCTTCTTGTGGAGTACTTTAATCGTAATTGGGTTATTATTAGCTGTAGTAGTGATTTCCATTTTAAACATCAAAATCCGTAAGCAAAACAATGAGTTACTACTTAAGAAAAATGAAGAAATTAACCTTCAAAAATTAGAGGTAGATCAGAAGAACAAAGAAATTACCGATAGCATCGTTTATGCTAAACGAATTCAGGGGGCCATACTACCATCTACTCAAGAAATAGATGGTCTGTTGAACGATTACTTTGTGGTGTACAAACCTAAAGATATTGTTGCAGGAGATTTTTATTGGGTGGAAAACCTGGGCGATAAATTACTTATTGCAGTAGCAGATTGTACCGGACATGGCGTTCCGGGAGCATTGGTAAGTGTGGTGTGTCATAACGCTCTTAACCGTGCAGTAAGAGAGTTTGAATTAAAGCAACCTGGGCCAATTTTGGATAAAGTATCCGAATTGGTAATAGATACTTTTGATAAAAGTACAGAAGACATCAAAGATGGAATGGATATCGCTTTGTGTAGTGTTGATTTTAAGCAAAAGAAATTGGAATATGCCGGAGCTAATAACCCTGTTTGGATAGGAAGAAATGTAGGTGGAGATACTGAAATTTTGAAGTATAAGCCAGATAAACAACCAGTAGGGAAGTTTTATGATCCTTCAAACTTTACTAATCATACAATAGAATTAAACTCGGGAGATGTACTGTATCTGTTTACCGATGGTTATGTAGATCAGTTTGGTGGCCCAAGAAAGAAAAAAATGAAGCATAAACCATTTGAGCAATTGCTTCAATCAATAGCTCAGAAAGATACTTTACATCAAAAAGTAAGATTAGAAGATGCTTTCTATGCCTGGAAAGGGGACATGGAACAAATCGATGATGTTTGTGTAATGGGAGTGAAAATAAGTTAGTCTTAATCTACCGATTCCAGACTTAATTTATCTCCAAGAATGTTGTAGAATTCTTCAGCAATCTCCCTCTGTTCTTCATCAGAAGCTTCGTATTGCCAAACTACCTTAAAATTAGGACCACTCTCAGCCAGCTTTTTCATAAAGGAAACCAAAACTGTAGCAGAAGATGAGTTAAAATGGATCAAACCAATTACAAATGTTAGCTGACTCTCACCGTTTTTTACATAGTCATCTAACCAATTAAAAACGGGTCTAAAAAATACAACGGGATCTTCTGGAATTAATATTCCGGAAAATTCAAGAACCTTAGACTCTGGGTTGAAGGTTACTCTAGGTGTTGTTTTGGTTTTTTCGCTAATCACTTTTCTAACTTTTATAATAGTTGTGTGGCGTTTAATGGCCGCAAAAATATACATTTTGCTTTACCAATTTTATGCCAAAAGTAAAAAGTTGAATTGTTCGTTATACTATAATAGACGCGAATAAAATTGAAACGTTGCCGCGATAGTGTTAAGAATAAGTTAATTTTAGTTAAAGAAGGGGGTAGGGGAAAAAGAGAGTCAATTGTTATAAATGAAAATCAACCTACTATACTAAGGTTGATGCTCAGTTTTTTAATAATTAATACTACTTAAAGATGAACAAAGCAACATCAATTCTTATTTTAATTGTAGCCGGAATATTTAATTGGGGACACGCGCAACTAACTACTAGTAATTTACCTATTGTTATTCTCAATACTTCTGGAGCAACGATTCCGGATGAACCAAAAATTGATGCCACCATGGGGATTATCGATAATGGCCCCGGGATGACCAACAATATCAATGATCCATTTAATCATTACAATGGTAACATAGGAATAGAAACCCGAGGTAACTCTACTCAGGGGTTTGATAAAAAAACTTATTCAATAGAATTGAGAACCGCCGCTAATCAGGATACCTCAGTTGCCTTACTAGGAATGGGTAAAGAAGAAGATTGGATTCTACATGCTATGGTAATCGATAAAACTCAGCTTCGAATACCAATGAGTTTTTACCTCAGCCAGAGAATGGGACACTATGCAGCTCACTGGAAATTTGTAGAGGTGGTACTCAATGGAGACTATAGAGGGTTGTACATATTAACCGAAAAGATCAAAAGGGATGATGATCGTGTAGATATAGCCAAATTGGATGCAGATGATTTGGCCGGTGATTCGGTTACCGGTGGATACATTCTAAGAATAGATTGGTTAGATAATCCACAAGGGTTTGAGTCCAATTTTAATGCTCAGGGAGGTGTTCCTATGTTCTATCAATGGTATTATCCCAAAGCAGCAAATATTTTACCGCAACAGGCAGCCTATATCGAAGGGTATATGGATCAGTTTGAAGAGGCAGTTTTTGCTTCTAACTACACCAATAATGGAGGAACCAGATATACTGACTATATCAACTTAAATTCTTTTACCGATTTTTTATTGATTAATGAGTTGAGTAAAAATTCTGATGGCTATAAATTGAGTTCATATTTACATAAGGATAAAGACAGCAAGGGAGGGAAACTTACAGCAGGCCCAATATGGGATTTTGACCAAACTTATGGTATGTCAACAGTTTGCTCCTGTGATGATCATACGGGATGGACTTATTTACAAAATCAACCCGAGTGTGAAGATATAGAAACCATGCCCATGTGGTGGCAAGCAATGATGCAAGATACTTTGTTTACCAACTACATGAAATGCAGATGGGATGGGTTTAGAAATAATATTTTCCATGAAGACACCATTCACAATTGGATTGATGCAGAAGTAGCTACCATTACAGACGCTATTAATAGAAACTTTACACGTTGGTCTGACTTTATTGGGGAGGAAATATGGGCAGAACCATTTCCTGTTCCACAAACCTATGCAGAAGAAATTACATATTTTAAAAATTGGATCGATAGCCGATTAGCCTGGATGGATGCAAACCTTCCGGGGAATTGTAATAACAACGTGTTGTCTGTGAATGAGTCTGAAAAACCTCGAGTAAAGCTGTTTCCAAATCCGGCAAGAACAGAGTTTTTTGTAGAAGGAGCACAGGGAAGTGAGTTGTCTATTATTACTCTAGAAGGCAAGTTGTTATATCAAAATAGGGTTCCTTCTAACGTTTATACCGTTGATATCTCTAATTATGATAGTGGTATTTACTTGGTGCAATTGGTTGGAAATACAGGACTTGAGGTTAAAAAACTGATGGTAGAGTAGGTGGTGGTAATACTTGTTAGGTTGAAGAAATCAATACCTAAATTTGCAATACATAAGAAAATTATGTATAATTGTTCTAGGTATATACTCAATTACAATTTATTTAACCATTAAAAAGCAAGAATTATGAAAGCAACAATGAATCTTTTGGGCTTCTTAGCCGCATTTGGAATTAGTACTGGCATATTGTTTAAAATTATGCATTGGCCAGGAGCTGGAATCTCTTTAGTAGTGGGAGTATTTATATTTAATGTAGGATACTTACCCCTTTATTTTTACGATAGGTACAAAAAATCTATAGCGTAAAATAGTTTGATAAATAAGCTAACCGAAGCAAGGACGGTTAGCTTATTTTAGTATCTTCCTAATCAGAAATTATGTATTCAAAAGAATTAATAAAAGGAACATTAAAGCCCATTATTCTAAGTCTGTTAGAAGAGAATGGGAGGATGTACGGGTATGAAATAACCCAAAGAGTGAAGGAATTATCTCAGGGGAAAATTGAAATAACAGAAGGGGCTTTATATCCGTTATTACATAAATTGGAAAAAGATAAAATTGTATCTGTAGAAAAGGAGATGATAGGAAAAAGAGTGAGGAAGTATTACGTCCTTACCAAATCGGGAAAGCAAGTGGCGATGGAAAAGGTGAATGAATTATCAGACTTTATGGATACGATGAAAACACTGTTAAAGCCCAAAGCACAAAATATATGATGATTACCACAGAACAAATTGAGTTTATTGAATTGGATATTAGATTAAGAGGAATTGAGTCTGAAGAATTAGCTGAAAGTATGGTGGACCATATTTGCTGCCAGATTGAAAATTCGGATCACGATAATTTTCACGAAGCTTATTCAATAGCCATTCATGAGTTTGGAAATACTGAGTTAGGGGATATTCAACATAAGATTAGCCATGATCAATGGTACAGAAAGTATAAATCAGGAAAGAAGTTATTGTATATAATGGGATTTATTGCAATGTTCATTACATCAACAGGGCTGTTGTTTAAGGTAATGCATTGGCCGGGCGCAGGAATAGCGTTGTTGTTAGGAGCATTTATACTCAATTTAGGTTTTCTACCATTGTACTTCTATGATCGGTACAAACAATCCATTAGTAAATAAAAGGAATTAGATAAAAGTAAAAGACCGGCCAAAAGCCGGTCTTTTTGTGGAGAAAATCTATTGAATAACCACCTTCAAAATAGAGTTGTTTCCGGAATCTCCTACGAACTGAATGAGAACCACGCCTGGTTCATTGACCTCGATTCCGATTTTTTCTCCACTTATATAGTCGTACCGGTTTAGCACTTCCCCTAGTACATTGTAAAGAATTATTGAATTTATTTTATTTAGTCCTTCCAAATACACTGTTTCTCCAGCATTTGCAGGGTTTGGGTAAATCTTAATAGTTGGATTAATTTCTGTAATTCCATCGGGATTTTCTACTGTAATTTCAATTTCGGTCGTTCCAACATTACCACTGGCATCCTCTACAGAATAATCAACAGTGTATATTCCAGGTGCTGTAAAAACAGATTGAGATAGTGCATGAGAAACAATACCACAATTGTCTGTAGAGTTAACTTCCACTTGTGTAGTAGTAACTATTACACTACCTCCACTTAATTGAACAATAATATCTTGTCCGGAAGCAATAGGAGAAATGGTATCCAAAACAGTGATGGTTGCAGAATTACTCGCTGTGTTTCCAGATGCATCCGAAGCGGTTAAGGTAACTTGATTGTTTCCAAGATCAGAACATGAAAATGTACTGTTATTAAGAGTGAGGGAAGTAATTCCATAATTATCAGTAGAACCATTGTCCACTTGTTGAGGAGTAATAGAAACAGTCCCACTTCCGTCTAGATATACCGTTAAGTTCTGTGTATTTACCGTAGGAGGGGTAGTGTCTGGAGTATTGGTTACCGTAATAGTAACGGTTACAGAGTTGGTATTCCCACTTGCATCCGTCGCAGTAAAAGTAACAGGATAAGTTCCGGTACTGGTAAAAGTACTTTGAGATAAGCTAAGCGTAAAACCACAATTATCACTGGATCCATTATCCACTTGATTGGCAGTAATAGTAACACTACTACCTGATAATACAACGGTTAAATTTTGAGCTAATGCCACAGGCGAAATGGTATCCAAAATAGTAATGCTAGCATTAGCACTGTTACTATTGGAGCATGCATCCATGGCTGTCAGGGTAATAGTGTTAGTACCAACATGGCTACAATCAAAATTTTCTTGATTGATGGTTAACTGAGTAACACCTACATTATCAGTTGAACCATTATCAACCGCCTGAGCAGTAGTGACAGCATTACCAGAAGCATCCAAATAAAGTGTTAAGTTTTGTGCTTGGGCAACAGGTGCTTGATTGTCCGCACAATTGCTAAAGTAGTTATGGATATTATCTGCAAATTCATAAGCAGAAGCGCAAGTAGGCGATTGATCCCAATTAATGGACCACGTCATGGCTCCACGTAAATTAGGGTAAATAGCCCCTTGAGTATCATAAGCTCCACCAAAAGAAATTCCCTGAGTTAGGTAATCCAGAGCCTGATTTACTCCCGAAGGAGCAAGATATCCTCCGGCAGGTGCTGCACTTGGGCAAGCTGGTAACCCAATGGCAACTTGATCCTGATTTAAGGCATTGAAATGGATTCCGGTTGTACTTACGTCAAACCCTTTTAGTAGCATATCGGTCATGGAAACTACAAAGTCAGGAGAAGCTTGAGAGTAAGCCTGATTGTCCAGTGCAACAACACTTCCAGTATTGTATAATTGAACATGGATGTAATCCAAAATGTTTCTAATGTTATCTATAACTGGTAAGAAACTACCCGCCGTGTTGGAATAGGTTCCTTTTCCAACCTGAACATAAAATACCTCAGGAGCAGCAGTAATATGAAATCCTGTACTATAATAAGAATCAATTTCATGTACCGCATCAATAACATTTTTAAGCCTTGGGTAGCTACCGTTAGAAATGGTAGCATAAGAGAAATCGGGTAAACTTCCTCCTCCAAAATCCATAGAACCACCTTCAAAATCAAGATCTAATCCATCAAATCCATAATAGTCAATAATATTGATCACCCCTTGTACAAAGGTGTTCTTTTCTGCTACTGTATTTAATTCTACATGTCCATTTTGTCCGCCAATTGAAATCAAAACTGGTATTCCCTGAGCTTGCAAAGCAGCAATATCATTCTTAAGCAATTGAGGATCAAAAACACCTCCATTCAAGTAGGCTGGTTCATGAACCGTTAGTTGTGGGGTAAATCCATCTCCATTTACTGTTTCAATAAAGGAATAAACAGCAACATTATAGTTGGTATTTCCTACACTATTCATGGTCATGAATGGAGCTGAAGCATTATCCCAGGAGTGCCAGTAACCCACAATAACTTTATCTGGTAATGGAATAAAAGTAGAGTTGATAACAGTTATACTATTGGTTAAAGTATTGGCCTCACTGCTATTATCTGTGGCAGTAATGGTAAAAGGGTAAGTAGTATAAGCAGAGGGGGTAAAGGAGTATTGATATTGATCGTTTCCGATGGAGTTCATGGTATGTGTATTGCCATCAACATCAATAGAAACATTTTGTATTGTTCCATCCCCGTCAGTAGCGGATACTATAATGTCGATTGGACTAAATCCTCCCGGTTGATTTACTGTTGTTGGAGAAGGAGAAATCAAATTCAAAGTTGGTAATTGATTAGGACAATTTACTCCAGAACAATCTAAGTAAAAGTCAAAAGATTCAGTTGTGGTGGCATTATTGGAAGAAGTAGCAGTAACACTAAAGGTGTGTTGCTGGTAAAAATCCGAAGGAGTAGGTTGCCAGTTGGAGGTAGAGGCATAAGTACTTCCTGAAGTATTGGAGTTGGTAATGGACTGCCCGTCAATAGAAAAATTGACAGAAGTAATATTAAAACCACCACCAACAGTTATATCGGCCTCCAATGGAGTACTTCCATTTAATGGTAGTATTAGTGGATTAGAATTGGGGTGATTAATTGTAATATCAGGAGCAGTCTGTTGTGTATTAAATGCACAGGTTTCATTGGTCGTAAGCGATGCAAAAGTAAACTGTGCAGGATAAAAAGTATTTCCATACTGTTGCTGAATGGCCCAGGGCACATTGGTTACTTCTACCACCACATTATTTAAGTTGGTACCGGTTGGTGTAATAATTTCTCCATTAGCATCTGTAACTCCACTGTTCCATGAGGTCCAGTTTCCTAAATTAGAGTTCCAGTCGCAGGTGTACGTAACGGTAACCCCTTGCAGAGGGACACTTCCTGCATGTACAGTAATGGTAAGTGATCCGTTTTGCCCAAATACGATGACTTGGAGCAGGATAAATGATAAAATTGAAATGACTCTTTTCATGTGGTTATCTGTTTAATTGTAATGTTCCTTCCAGTTGATATTGTTGATGGTCTAATCCAGTAGCTTCAATAACGTAGAAATAGGTTCCGGCAGGTACTTCGCTTCCGCTATAGGTTCTTCCATCCCAGCCCTGTGTTAATTCTTCCCAGTTATATAGTTTTTGTCCCCATCGATTATATATGGCTCCCTTAAATGAACCAATATTAATCCCTGAAGCATCGAAACGATCGTTGATCCCATCTCCATTTGGGGTAAATACATTTGGAACGGTAAGGGTGGATTCACCAAATACATTAATGGTGTAAGTTGCCATGTGAGTACACCCAAATTCGTCGGTTACAGTTAGTTCAATGATGTATTCGCCAATGGCCTCAAAAAGATGATTAGGGTTAGAATCAGTTGAACTTACCCCATCTCCAAAATTCCATGAATAACTTAACCCACTTCCGTTAGAATAATCACTAAACGATACTGATAGTGGTACTAACCCAGAATCAGGAGTAGGAATAAATTGCGCTATTGGCATAGGAGACTCAAATATGTTAACAGATTGAATGCTCACACATCCGTTATCATCAATTAAGGTTAATTCATAATCACCATTGGAAAGAACTGTAATTGAAGCGGTATTGCTAGCTCCTGAAATGTTACCATTAGTGGTAGACCAGAAATAAGAAAGTTGATTTCCAATAGAATTGGAAGCATCAATTAACACTGATGAATTAAGACAATGAATGGTGTCTAAAGGAGAAAACTGAATGATCGGAGCAACAGTGTCTGAAATAACTTCCACACTGTCTGCTCCTTCACATCCATTACTACTTGTTATGTTCAACCAATAAAACCCCGGTTCGTTTACCGTAGGTGTTAAAGTGCTTCCTCCTGTTAGTATCTGTCCTGTATTAGATCCCCAATTATAATTTCCTACATCACTATTACTAGCATTAAGAATAACAGTTGAGGTAATACAATTGATGGTATCTGGAGTATTAATATCAACGATTGGGGAGGTAGTATCTGCTATGATGATGATACTACCCATACCCGTACAACCGTTGTTACCTAATAAAGTTAATTCGTATTGTCCGGCAACGTTTATAGTTGGTGTAGGACCATTTGCTCCCGAAACGATATTTCCATTTTGAGTGTTCCATTGGAAGTTTCCAGCGGAAGAACCAGTTGCGTCCAGGTTAATTGTAGTATTGGCGCAATTAATGGTGTCTCCAGGAGCTATTATAACTGTTGGGCTTATGGTATCCATATTTACCATAACCGAAGCAGAATTGCTGCACCCATTTATATCATTAACCGTTAGGGTATAAGTTCCACCTTGATCCACCGTCGGGGTTGCGGTATTATTACCTGAAACAAGGTTTCCATTACCAGTATTCCAGTTAAAAGTAATACCATTTCCAGTTGATCCAGAAGCATCAAGTTGTAAGGATGTATTGTTGCAATCGATAACAGAAGGTGTCGCAATTTGAATTTGTGGTGCATTGGCGCCTCCAATGGAAATGATGGATGGATGACAATCTGCTTCTCCAATAGTTCCTGTATTATCAGTTACTGAGGTTAAATAGTACTCTCCTGCAGAAGAAATAGGAATGGAGTAGGGGCTACTCATAATGTTGTTAACGGTGGTGCTGTTACCTCCATACTCGTAGGTTATTGACCAGGGTGCCGAACCGGTGAGATAGACTGTTAAGTATGCCTGGCCACCATTGCAATTCACCGTGTCTCCTTGCATAGAAGCAGTAGGAAACGTACACGAATTCCCTCCAGAATTCCCATAAATAGAACCTAGCCCGGGCATTGGGTCGTAACTTGGCAGATTGACCACAATGGAGTCGATAACCGGCCCTAGTTCATACCTGAACGAGATTGGAGCTCCTCCATTAATGTTATTGAAGGTAGATTGTGCAATTCCTTTAATGGTATTCATGTTAACTCCCACTGTAGAGTATATCACATCAATACTATCTAGAAATATATCAATATCAGTCCAGGTAATTGGGGAGTCGTAAAAACCATTGTGGTTGTGTACTCCGGGCCAGGTAATTCCCTGAGAGGAGGTCCCGTAAGTACTTACCAATCCTGTTTGATTATCCAGTACAGCAGTATTTCTGCTGATTTGTTCAGCATAAGTTTCTCCCAAACCACCAATAAATGGTAGTAGGTCTGAAGCAGTAATAGCAGATGCACGATTGGTTACCAATATATCCTGAATAAAACCGGCGTTCATTCCTCTGTTATAAATGGCGGCCAATAGCTTTTCCGATCCGTACGGATCGGTGCAGTTTTCCATAAAGTCTAAAATGTCGAAACATTGGATGTACTGTAAAAAAGCAATGTTATTGTAATCGTGATAGGTTTTTCCAACCAATTGAGCTGCATAGTTTTTTCCAACGATTGCCTGGTCAAAATTGATGTTGGGAATAAAACAGGGAATATCTTGTTCAAGTTCCAGCCAGCCGGTTCCATGTTCCTCCTGAAAAAAGCCAACCGCTACACCATGAGTATAATCGAAACAATATACAGGGTTAGTTGTTTCCCAGTCGGGGTAGGGATTACTTACCCAACCGGGAGCAGTAATGGTACCGTCACAACCACAGTTAGTTTCTTGTAGTGCGGTAGCAAAATTCTGATTGATGGACATGGCATCAAAACCAACAAGATTATTAAAAAGTGTATGAGCAAATGCCATCCCAATGGCCCAGTTTTTCTTATTGGTTGGAATATATGCGTCTAACGTAGCGTTCCAGGAATGCAAGGTCCCTTCCCCAATAAGAATCTCATTGGGAGTAGGTGTTAAGCAGTATTCACTTATTGAGGTCTCACAATCGAAGTTTTGATAAGATGGGGGTACATAACATTGAGGAATTTCTGTATTTACCGTAGAGCTATTATTAAAAATACCCGTAGAGGGAGTGAAATAAGCCCCTGAGTTGGTAAAGTTAAATCCAATTGGGCCAATGCTTCCCCCAGCAGGAATAGGGTCCGTAAAAGTAAATGTGTATGGGCCATTTCCAGATACGCTCATCCCCCAAAACGGAGAAACACTTGTTATTCCGGTCCAATTGAGTTCGAGTGTTGAACCTCCACCTATGGGAGAACCACTTACATTGGTTATGGTAATTTCTCCCGAACCTCCTCCTGCCCATGAGTTAGGAATACAAATTTGAAATTCCACCTGTCCTAATATGGAGGCGCAAAAAAAGAATGGTAAAAACAGAAAAATAGACTTCATAATCCAGCATGAGTTGTTAGTAGCTTCATGCTAGTTACGACATATCTTTTCTTGGTTGTTTTACAACCATATAAGATTGATCAATCAGTTGTTTGAAGACTACCTAATTGATCAATTAATAAATTAAATCCCTTTATAGTTAATGGTTTAGATGAAAATAGATGATGCTAAGGTTCTAGTTTTTTTTATCATCATTTTGAACGTTTTGGAGTAGTTCATCCAGGAAAAAACCTTCCTTTTTAGAGTCGGATTTTTGTTTTTCCTTGTAGATTCTTAACGCAGATAGATTATCTTCTCTTTTCTTCTTTATTTGTTCAAATTGAAGATAGTCTTCCATCAATTTTCTATACTGTCTTAGGAACAGAAGAGTCATCAATAAGCAAAAGGCTAATATTCCAAATTGCCAGGAATATTTCGGAAGAGTTTCGGAAGTTTCGTTATTGGCGATGTAAGAATAGTCAGAGAAGACAATAGCGAGTATTCCGATCAGAGCAAACAAACAACTAATGAAGAGGAATACCTTAGACCTGGAGAGAATAGATTGACTAGTCTTATCTGATCTCTGCGTTAAAGTATCCAAATATTCTTCAATTTCATTTTTTGGAATAGAAGCCAGATGAGAAGAAGAATCTTTAAAATGTTTTTGGTAATATTTCTCCCATTTTTTTCGAAAGTAAATTTTCTTGAGGTATCTGATTGGAAGCTCCTCGAAAATCAATAAAAAGATAATAGGGATGAATAATAATAGAATACATCCTATCCACAATTGGATACTGTGTTCCAATACAAAATTTTGGGTCAACAAAAGGGCCGGGGTAGAAGCAAATAGTAACCAGATTAGAATTTCTAATACGGTTTCTGCAGACTTATTTCCTGTTGAACCTGAGTCATAATTAATCATATTCTTAGTTCAGGTTTATGCTTTCTTCTACATGTATAAAAATAGATTAACCAACAGTAAATAAAGAATAATTCTAGGGGGTAAAATTACCCTTTTTCTGGGTGTAATTACCCTGGTGGGTCGATTTGTAAGAATAACCGAAACCCCTTGTGTACAAAGGAAATCCTTGCTGGTTTTTAAATCAGCAAGTGTTTGCAGTAAAAGGATGGTGCAACATGTAATTTACTTGATAGCTTCTCTATAAGTGAGATTTGAGGCAGGGTTCCAATTACGGGTTATGGTAATGTAAGGCGAAACGTAGGCTGCTTTAATTCTTAGGTGAAAATGAAAATTTTAAACACTTAATAATGAGCATTACTAAATATTGGCTACTTGAAAAAATTGAACTTTTCAAATGCATCGACAAAAGTCAGTTGATCGAAATTTGTGAATATGTCTCCATTCGGAACATTAGCAGAAACCAAAAAATATGTTGGGAGCACTGGGACAGCTCTAATCTATATTTTGTAATTGGTGGAGCATTCAAACTGCAATCTGTAAAACGTGGTAAAACCACCAAGATAGTACCAATTGGTGGGTGTATTGGAGAATTACTTCTATTAAACCAGGAAGAAATACCTTATTATGCTGTTGCTTTGGAGGATTCGGTGTTATGTAAGATTAATTCTGATACCATGCTAAGGCTAATGAATAAATCTCCAAGACTAAGGTCATGCGTCATGAAAGAGATTGGGGCCCACATTATTGAAATTTCTCAAACTCTGGAGAGTATGTACTACAAGGATAGTGAAGGGAGAATCACCGACTTTGTATTGGATTACATAGAGAATTTTAAGCCGTCTTCAGAAGATACAGAAGTTAAAAACCTTTTATCTCATCAGGATATTGCGGATTTAACCAACACTTCAAGACAAACAGTAAGCAATGTTATGAGTAAACTTAGAAGAGAAGGTGTAATTCATTATACGACTAAAATTCTAAAGAAATTGCAATTTTCCATTTTGGAAGAAGAACTAGAAGAAGAGTAAATGGAGGTTTTCAATTACTGAATCAGACAATGTTGATCTTGAATTGTCGTGTTAAGTAGCTAATTATTTGGTTGATTATTCCCAAAAAAACAGAATTGTTTAATTTTTTAAATCATATTTTGACTACCTATCATTATTTGTTTTAATGGACGACCATCTTTCAACAGATTTTAAAGTAGTCCTATTTAATGTTTAAAACGCAAATTCTTTGGATGACAACATATTTTGGTTTCTAAAAAATCAAAATATTACACTTGTTAATTTGCAAATCAACAGGCATTCTCCCTTTTAATTCTATGCCTGAATAATAATTACCCCCAACTTGATAATATCAATTCGAGAGGTTTTACAGTATGATTTGTAAGTGCTGCAACAACTTTAATTGATGTTATACTAACCTGTTTAATTATTATTTATGGCTACATTTTTACCTGGAATGCTGCTAGCATTTAGTTTTTTTCTTTATTTATTTCCATCAAACCTAATTGGACAATCCCCCGGAGGTAATTCAACCGGATTACGATTGTGGTTAAAGGCAGATATGGGAGTGTCTGGTACTCCTTCTGTTAATGGTTGGTCGGATCAATCCCCAGAGGGAAATGATGTAACTCAAAGTAGTAATAATCGCATGCCTCAGGTGGTTAATAATGCAATTAATTTCAACCCAGGATTGCAATTTGATGGTAACAATGATTATTTGGAGAGAGGAGTAGGTTCATTTACCGGAGGTGTATATGGAAGAAACTTTTATTATGTAGGAACTAATAACTCTTCTGGTAGAAGAGCAGTGCTATATCTGGGAGAAGCGGCTGCTCAAACCGGAAAGAACATTAGCTTCGGTGGGTCTACGAATAATGTAGCATATATCTATGCTGGGCTAACAGCTGGGATTGTGGCCAAAACTCATACATATGGTTCAAGCCCCTTGTTAAATACTGGAAGAAACAGTGGTAATGAACTTAATGAAGATTACTTGCTTTCGGTAAATAGCACTCCATTGGTTAGTGGAACCATATCCAGTTCTTTGTCACCCGTTACTCCAAATATTAACGGTACACAAATGTATATTGGAGCTAAAGGGGTATCCAATGGGACAATAAATACCAATTATAATGGTGTTATTTCCGAAATTGTATTCGTAGAAGGTGCTATTACCGATTTTAGGAGCCAGCAGATAGAGTCTTACCTGGCAATTAAATATGGAATAACGTTGGACCAGACCGTTGCTACAGATTATGTTAATTCCCATGGCTCTTCTTTTTGGACAGCATCGAATAATGTAGCGTACAACAACGATATTTTTGGAATAGGAAGAGATGATAATCAAGCATTAAATCAAAAGGTTTCTAAAAGTGTTAATTCAGGGGCTGTTTTAACAGTTGCACTGGACAACGACTTTTTAATTGCTAATGATGATCCTACAAGATCTACATCTCATATAAATGATAACCAGTTTTTAGTGCTGGCAAATAACGGAGCTGCCGTTTCCAGTCAAACTACCGAGTTAGATTTAACCATCTTTAGTAGCAGAATAGCAAGAGAGTGGAAAGTGGAGTCATTAAACTTTTCTCAGTTGGTTAATTTAAAGTTTGATGGAATGGGGTGTGATTATGCCATTTTAGTGGATTCAGATGGAGATTTTTCTTCAGGCTCAAGCATATTGGGAGGGTTAGATAATAACGGAGAAATAACTAATGTTACCTTGAATGATGGAGATTATTTAACGTTGGCAATCCGAAGTGATATCCCAAATGCTGGTATCCCTCAAAACGATACTACTTGTGCTTCAAGTAATGTATATGATTTAACAACAGCGCTATCTGGTGAAGATGCAGGAGGAATCTGGTATAACTTAACCAATGGAACAACTTTGTCATCCAGTATAATTAATCCACAAGTATTAGGAAATGGAGGATTTGATTACAGGTACATTGTTTACTCAGGTAATTGTAATATCGATAACGATACGGCAGAGTTTGAACTTCACATAGAAGCAGTTCCAAATGCAGGGGGTGCGCAAAATGATACTGTATGCATTTCCAATACAGTTTATGATTTAGCATCCAATGTAATAGGAGAAGATATTGGAGGAACCTGGTTCAATATAACAAGTGGAACTCCATTAACTTCAAGTACAATAAACCCACAGTTATTGGGAGTAGGAGGGGTAGTTTATCGCTACATAGTATATGGAACACGTTGCGATAATGATACTACGGAATTTGAATTGTACATAGAGCCGCAACCTAATGCAGGAACAGCTCAAAATGATACCGTTTGTTCTAGTGTTAGTTCCTATGATTTGTGGAACAATGTGAATGGAGCCAACTCAGGAGGAGTCTGGTATGATTTAATCAATGGAACAACATTAACATCTACAGTTATTAATCCTCAGTTGCTTGGTGTTGGAAATATAAACTATAGATATGTAGTTTACGGTTCAGGTTGTGACAATGATACCACGGAGTTTGAACTTAACATAGAAGCAGTTCCAAATGCAGGGGTTGCGCAAAATGATACTATATGCATTTCCAATACAGTTTATGATTTAGCATCCAATGTAACAGGAGAAGATATTGGTGGAACCTGGTTCAATGCAACAAGTGGAACTACGTTAACTTCAAGTACAATAAACCCTCAGTTATTGGGAGTAGGAGGAATAGTTTATCGATACGTGGTATATGGAACACGTTGCGATAATGATACTACGGAATTTGAGCTGTACATAGAGTCGCAACCCAATGCAGGAATAGCTCAAAATGATACCGTTTGTTCTAGTGTTAGTTCCTATGATTTGTGGAACAATGTGAATGGAGCCAACTCAGGAGGAGTCTGGTATGATTTAACCAATGGAACAACCTTAACATCAACAGTAATTAACCCTCAGTCTCTTGGTGTTGGAGATATAAACTATAGGTATGTAGTTTACGGTACAGATTGTATCAATGATACCACAGAGTTTGAAGTACACATAGAAGCAGTACCAAATGCCGGGATTGCGCAAAATGATACTACATGTATTTCCAATACAGTTTATGATTTAGCAGCTAATGTAACCGGAGAAGATGTTGGTGGAACCTGGTTCAATGTAACCAGTGGAACTACGTTAACTTCAAGTACAATAAACCCTCAGTTGTTGGGAGTAGGAGGAATAGTTTATCGCTACGTGGTATATGGAGCACGTTGCGATAATGATACTACGGAATTTGAGTTGTACATAGAGTCGCAACCTAACTCTGGATTAGCTCAAAATGATACCGTTTGTTCTAGTGTAAGTTCCTATGATTTGTGGAACAATTTGAGCGGAGCTAATTCTGGAGGAACATGGTATGACCTAACCAATGGAACAATATTAACATCCACGGTAATTAATCCTCAGTCGCTTGGTGTTGGAGATGTAAATTACAGGTATGTGGTTTACAGTACAGATTGTGACAATGACACAGTAGAATTTGAATTGCACATAGAAGCAGTACCAAATGCTGGGCTTGCACAAAACGATACTATATGTATTTCTAATGCAACTTATAATCTTTCGTCCAATGTTATAGGCGAAGATATTGGCGGAATTTGGTATGACTTAACGAATGGAGTCACTCTGTCATCAAGTATAGTAAATCCACAAATTATGGGAGTTGGTAGTATAAACTATCGTTATGTGACTCACGGAACGAATTGCGATAATGATACTACAGAATTTGAGTTGTATATAGAGTCACAACCCAATGCAGGAATAGCTCAAAATGATACCGTATGTTCTAGTGTTAGCACCTACGATTTGTGGAACAATTTGAGCGGAGCTAATTCTGGAGGAACATGGTATGACCTAACCAATGGAACAACATTAACATCCACGGTAATTAATCCTCAGTCACTTGGTGTTGGAGATTTAAACTATAGATATGTAGTTTATGGTTCAGATTGTGACAATGATACCACAGAGTTTGAACTTAACATAGAAGCAGTTCCAAATGCTGGGGTTGCGCAAAATGATACTGTATGTATTTCCAATACAATTTACGATCTAGCAGCCAATGTAATAGGAGAAGATATTGGAGGAACATGGTTCAATGTAACAAATGGAACTACATTAACTTCAAGTACAATAAACCCTCAATTATTGGGAGTAGGAGGAATAGTTTATCGATACGTGGTATATGGAGCACGTTGCGATAATGATACTACGGAGTTTGAGTTGTATATAGAGTCACAACCCAATGCAGGAACAGCTCAAAATGATACCGTTTGTTCTAGTGTTAGCACCTACGATTTATGGAATAATTTGAGTGGAGCTAGCTCTGGAGGAACATGGTATGACCTAACCAATGGAATAATCTTAACATCTACAGTTATTAACCCTCAGTTGCTAGGAGTAGGAGATATAAACTATAGGTATGTGGTATATGGTTTGGATTGTTTCAATGACACAGTAGAATTTGAATTGCACATTGAATTAGGCCCTAATGCAGGATATGCACAAAACGATACCATTTGTACCAGTAGTATTTCCTATGATCTTTCAACTAGTTTAGTTGGGGCGGATAATGGAGGAACGTGGTATGATGTTTCTAATGGGAGTACTTTGTTTTCTAGCATTATAAATCCACAATTACAAGGAGCGGGAGTAAATAATTACCTCTATGTAGTACATGGGGTTAATTGTGGCACAGATACAACCGAGTTTGAATTGTACATTGAATCAGAACCAATTGCCGGATTTGCTCAAAATGATACGGTTTGTTCAAGCACTAATGTCTATGATTTATGGAGCAATTTGAGCGGAGCAAATGCAGGAGGAACCTGGTACAATTTAACCAATGGAACAACTTTAACTTCAAGTGTAATTAATCCACAGGTTTTGGGAGCTGGAAATATAGAATTCAGGTATGTAGTATTTGGAATTAAATGTGAAAATGATACGATAGAATTTAAGTTAAACATTGAAGAACCTCCTAATTCAGGAGTACCACAAGGTACTTCAGTGTGTAATAGTTTAACAACAGTTGATTTATTCGACTATTTGAACAGTGAAGACTCCGGAGGAATTTGGGATGATAATGGAAACGGAGGGCTTCAAGGAAGTATTTTATCCCCAATTTTGTTAGATCCTGGTATTTATACTTATACCTATTCCGTTCACGGAAATTATTGTCAGAGTGAATACTCGGAAGTAAATGTAACAATTGACCCAGTTAATGATGCAGGGGAGAATGTTCAGTTTGAGATTTGCGGTGTAAATTCTCCATTCGATCTATATACTTTAATTACTGGTAATCAGACTGGGCAATGGTGGGAGAATAATTATTCAAACACTATTGATGGTAGTAATTTCATTGTTGAAAATGCTCCACTCGGTGATTCTATTCACTATCAATATTTGGTTTCTGGTGGAAGCTGCCCTGGTGATACAGCATTAATAAGTCTGTTCATTTGTAGGAATGAAATAGTGGTTGTACAGGGTTTTTCTCCAAATAACGATGGAATCAATGATTACTTCAGCATTGTTGGAATAGAAGATTTAGATAATGTAGAATTATCTGTAATGAACAGGTGGGGAGTGGAAGTATATCATTCTAACAATTATCAAAATAATTGGGATGGAACTGCAAGCCAAGGGCTGTCCATTGGCAATAATAAACTTCCAGTAGGTACTTACTACTATATCATTCAAATTTCTGAAAATCCAGAGCCTCTTAAAGGATATGTATTCATCAATTATTAACCCAAGAAAACTAAGTTATGAGAATATTACTAGCATTATTAAGTCTGTTTTTGTTGATGAATCAATCAAAAGCACAACAAGGTACAATGTTCACTCATTATATGTACAACCCATTAATAATTAATCCGGCATATGCAGGTAGTCGGGATGCGTTAACCATAGTTGGTATACATCGATCTCAATGGACGGGGTTCGACGGAGCCCCTACTACGCAAGCATTTTCTATGCATTCTCCAATTCGTCATAAGAATTTTGGAGGAGGAATGTCATTTTTTAATGATAAAGTTGGACCAGTTAAAACGGCTTCTTTGAACCTGGATTTAGCATATCGATTGAGAGTTGATTCAAAAAGTTTTTTATCACTGGGATTAAAGGGGGGATTGGACTTGATACAAGGGAATCTTTCACAGTTGGTGTTGGAAAACCAAAGTGATGATTTATTTGCTGTTGATGGTCTAAATAAATATATCCCAAACTTTGGATTTGGAGCATATTATAAATCTGAAAAGTATTATTTGGGGTTAGGAATTCCAAATTTAGTAGAGTACTCCATCTTAAAAAATAATTCTATAGGACAGTTCGAAGGGGTATATCAGCAACATTTTTATTTGTTGGCAGGTTTTGTCCATCAGCTATCATCTGATTGGCTGTTCAAACCTAATGGATATATAAAGTATACGGAAGGAGGGCCAGTACAATTAGACCTTACCGCTAACCTAAGGTATAGTGAGAAAATTGAATTTGGAATGATGTTTAGGTCTGGGGATGCTGCAGGTGCCTTATTCGGAATTCAATTGAATGATCAGTTCTATTGTGGTTATTCATTTGATTGGTCTTATCGTAACCAAACATTTTTACATAATCTGGGAAGTCATGAATTAATGTTGAGATATGATTTTGAATATAATGTATCAACTAGGAGAGTTATTTCTCCCAGGTATTTCTAATTCTAAAACCAATAATTAAAATGAAGAGTAATCTAATAATTGTACTATTCGTGGTTTTTCTTTTTGAGGTATTTCCAGCTCAAAAATTTCCAGCCCCTAATAATATGGAAAAGTGTGTCAGTGTATCTCATAAAGGTAGGTATGTGGAAATGGACACGGAAGAAAGAGTTTCTCTAATTAAGCTGAATATGAACTCTGAAAACCAGGACTTTGGAGCCATGTTTTATGGCGAAAAATTGGTTTTTGTTTCATCAAATCCCAAAAATGAAAGGACTATGGTAAAGCATATTTGGAATGAGAATCAATTACCATTTCTTAGGATGTATTCAGCAAATATTGAGGAAGATGGACAAATAGTGTCCATTGAAAAGCTAAAAGGCGTAGATAATAAGTTCAATGAAGGCCCTGCTGCGTTTTATTTATCAGGAAATAAAATGATTTATACGAAAAATCAGAAAGCAAGCAGAAAGAATCCTCAGTACCTGGGGTTGATGGAGGCGGAGTTGGTAAAAGGGAAGTGGAGTGATATTGCAGCTTTTCCTTACAACAGTGATGAGTATTCTGTTGGTCAACCATGTTTGTCTAAAGACGGGAAAATGATGTTTTTTGTTTCTGATATGCCTGGTGGAAAAGGTGGAACGGATATATACTATTGTAGAAGAACAGAAAGTGGTAATTGGGGTAAGCCAATAAATTTGGAACAGATAAACACCTCTAAAAATGAATTTACCCCATTTTATCATGAGGAGACAAACCTTCTTTTTTTCTCATCAGAAGGAATGAATAGCATTGGAGGGTTGGATGTTTTTAGAGTATCGTTTACTGGTTATCAAGTTGGGGAAATCTACAATTTAGGTGAGAGCATAAATACCGAAGAAGATGACTATAATTTCATTGTTTCATCAGATCAAAAAACAGGTTACTTTTCTTCAAATAGAAAAGGAGGAGAAGGTAGCGACGATCTGTACGGGGTTAATATATTATATCCTTTTAGCCAGGCACAAATTGTTTCCGGAAAGATAACAGTTGATCAACCGGTGCCGAGTCAAAAAATACAGTTGTTGAGCCCAAAAGGAGAGGTAATCATAACTGATTATCTGGACTCAACAGGAAGTTATTTATTTCCGGTAATTCCTGATACTGATTATATGCTAATGTATATCGACAATTATGTGGGAGAACAAGTAATCAAATTTAATTCAGGAGAAACCAACAAGAACATAGATTTTGATTTGCAGGCAGAAGGAATACCAATAGGAGGTTATTTAGTTGATAAAAATTCGGGTTTACCTTTAAATGGAGTAACTCTACAAATAACTGATCAAATAACAGGAGATATTAATGAAATAATCACCAACGAGTTTGGTAAATTTGAGTTTTCAGTATTAGGAAAAACCATGGGGGATTCGATTAGGTATTCTATTGATATTCCTGGTGATGCTAATAAACCAAGTCGCATCGAATTTAACTATAAAATTATTAACCTTGACCCTATTGATGTTTCGGCTATGTTGGATATGGAAGGGCAGTTAACCATTTTGAATAAAGGTGGTACGAAGGGGGCTTTAACCTCTGAAATAGAGCCTATTTACTTTGATTATAAAGAATGGACAATTCGAAAACCTGACCAACAGAAGTTAGACAAACTTGTGGAGTTATTGAAGAGCAATCCAAATGTAAAAGTGCAGGTTCAGGCTTATGCAGATAACAGGGGAGGTGATGAATACAATCAAAATTTGTCAAGCAAAAGATCTGATGTTACAGTTGAGTATCTTCAAAGTAGGGTAAATAACCCGAAAAGAATATCAGGAGTTGGGTATGGAGAGGTTAACTACAAGGTTAATTGCAATGGTGATTTTGAATGCGAAGAGAAGGAACATCAATTGTATAGGGTTGCAAAATTTCACCTCATTTTTGAATAATAAAGGGCTGTTCAGAAGAACACCCCTTCTATTCCATTTTGTTCTAAGCAGCTCCCTTATCTGCTTTAATAACAGATTTCAGAAAGAAGGAAGGTGTAATTCCATGAGTATTTTTAAAAGCCTTGTTAAATGGTGATAATGAATTGAACCCTGTAGATTTTGCAATGGCCTCAATAGTGAGGTTCCTGTATTGTTTATCAGCTAGCATTTTGGTGGCCTGTTGTATTCTGAATTCATTTATGAAATTTCTAAAATTCATATCAAATTCTTCATTTATCACCTGAGAAATGTAGGAGGAGTTAGTATTAAGTCTTTTTGCAAGTTTATTGATGTTTAGATCACTTTCTTTATAGAGATGTTCTTCTTTCATTATTTTGAAAATTTCATCGATCAACTCTTTTTTTCTTTCCTTAGTTAATTTAGAATTGGAATATTTAGTAGAAGTTTTTTTCTGTTCCGTTATTATTGGAGTAGCAACCGAAGCAGAAGCAGAAATTGACAATGGATCTATTGGATAAGGAAATGGTTCTACATTGTTATTGGTGTTATCAATTAAACTCAGTGCCTTTAACTTCCATTTTCTTTTTTGCACATAGAACCAGGTGGTAACGATCATCCCTGCAACAAGAATAATAGCAAGAATATTAAGTGAAAAATTGGCAGAGTTTAATTCATCATTAGTGATTTTACCTCTTTGATTTAAGTTTGAGTTTTTTTCTTTTAATTCATTAACAACCTGATTACTTTTTTTCTTTTCGTAGTCAAGCGTTTCTTCATAGGTTTCAGAAATAATGTCAGGGCCTTTTAGCTGATCTTCAATTTCATCATAAAGCTTTAAATATTTCAAACTATTTTCATGGTCACCAATAGAGTCGTATGCCATGTGAAGGATGAGGTAGGCCTTACCTTTGGTTGCAGCATCAAAATACTGGTTAGACTTAGTCGTTTCCAAAGCTTCATTTGCATATGAGATACATTTAGAATATTCACGGGTTACTCCATATAATGTGGCAAATCGTATTCGATTCCAGGTTAAATAATAATTAGTTGATTGATCCGGGAAGTTCAATAGTAATTCATGTTCTTTGTTTAAATAGAATATGGAAGAGTCGAATTCTTCTAGTTGTTGATAAATGGTCCCGATGGTCCCGTAAGTCATACTAGCATTGGTGTACAATTCGTTTTTAAGGCACAGGTCAAGAGTTATTTGGTTGATCTTAAGAGCTGTATCCAATTCATTCTCCATAATAGCAATTATAGATAACCCACCATAACTATTAACTAACCCTTCAGGAAAATTTATTGATTCATATTGATCGACTGATTTTTCAAGGTACTCTTTGGCCTTAATATAGTTTTCAACACTAATGTGACTCGCTCCAATATAATATAAGGCGTTACCATAGTTCGAACTACCATTTATAGGAATTCCTTCAATTTCATAATGCTCTAAAGTCTTTAAGAAGTAATCAATCGCATCAGAAAAATTTTCCTGCCAATAGTATAAGATTCCAATAGATAATTCGGATGATGCAATTAATTGGGTTGCCCCAATCTTCTCTGAGTGCTTGATACACCTCTTGAACATATCCATGGCGTGATCAAACTTTTCAGCAGTAGTGTACTTTTCCCCAAATAAATTAAAAACATTGGCTTTAGCATATTTACTGATGTTTTCAGATAAGTCAATGATTTCATATTCAAGTTTAAGCAGTTCACTACTGTCTTCATTAGGAATAGATTCTTGTAGTAATTCCAATTTTGTGTTGATGGTTTCCCATAATATAGTTGTATCGGTTTCTTTGGTATTTGAAAACCCTTTAAATACAATAAGTTGTAGGGTTAAAAGTGTAATTAAATATTTGAATTTCAGCAACACATAATCTCTCCTCATCTTGTTTAAATTTTGTTGGCGCATTAATCGTTAGTAGTTTTTTGTTCGAAATATTGTCAAGAATGGAACTTAATCCATGAGTAGATTTACTTTTTTCTTCAAAAGTTACCTCCCACGACAATCTTCCGAAAAGTTATTAAATGGAACAACCTGAAGTATCATAGAATTGTAAGAACTAAATCGAAATAGGTGAAATATGAACAATTGATTTGTAAAACCATCGATGATCAAAATCATGGGTAATGATATTAAAGTAAGGAGAACTTTATGGAGCTGAAAGGGTAGGGGAGAGCGATAAAAGCGTTCTTTCGATGGAATTCCATTCCACCATTGCAGGGTGCCCCGTTTTTGACCTTTTACCTACTGTTTCATCATATCCAATGGAGGAGTTTTTTCCCAATAATCGAAATCCAGCTGTTTTAACGGATCACTCTCATTCCAGAAGAAGCATAGGTAAAGATCTAGTAAGAATTTCGTTCCTCAACAAAACGTCATTTCGATAAAATTCCATTCCACTATTACAGGATGCTTATTGGTACGGGACCAGAGAAAGTGGAGTATTAACATCATTATTTTTAATCTGACGTCTTATTTCCCGATAGCTATCGGGATTGTCTAAAATTGTACTAAGCCTTCTTTTTCTTTAATTTAATCTTATAAGTCTCCAAATCGCCAGTTATTACAATGTTTACGTAACGAATTTTTTTGCCTTCTTCTGCATAAATAATTTCGTCTTCTTCATCAGGATTTACTGACTCTCCTTTTTTCTTACCAAATAACTTTGAAGCTCCTGCTTTTGTTACCATTTTCCACGGAACTTTTAAGTAATATTCATAAGAATAATCCGTGTTTTGAATTCCAGACATTTCTACGAACCCAAGGGATGTGTTTATTTTCATGTTGGGAATATTCAGAGTACCATCCGTGATGTCTATGTGGTTTTGAAGTGTATCAAATATAACTTTAGCAACATTTTTGTCGGCAAAATATTCAGCCAGGTATTCCATTGGACCGAAGTTTTCCAGTTTACCAGAGAGGACATTAAAATCCAGGTGAATTTCACTATCGTCGATGATTGGAACCATGTCTTTGTGGATGTGTATTTTACCCCATAAATCACCACTGATTTTTCCATGAAGATTTTCCGAAACCAGATAATCCTGACCAAAATTTTCAAATTTAACCATCAATTTATCCAGGTTGAGTTCTTTGATCTTAATATTGGGGCTAAAGTAGATGAGTTCTGGATTTGAGCCATTAAAGTAACCGTTCATTTTTAAGTTTCCTCCTGCCACATCCAAAGAGAGAGTGTCCAGATATATGTAATGATTCGGTTGAATTCGAAGACTCCCTTTAACTTTTTTCATTTTATACAGGTGGTAGTTCAAATCCTTAATATCCAGATCAACTTTTAAGTTTGGAAATGGAACTTGATAAATATTAAATCCTTCTTCGTGTTGTTCAGGGGATGATGCATATTCAGAATCTGGCTCTTCATAGAGAAATAGTTCATCAAAATCTAATTTAGAGGCCTCCAGGCTAATATGATTGTCTTCATTTCTAAGAATAGTATCTGTTCCTAAGGCTAATTCTGCATTAATAAGGAATTTGCTTTTCCCTAACTTACCTTTGAAGTTTTCCACGAGCAAATCATCATTCTCTAAATGAAATCGACCTCCAAAATTTTCAAACCTCAGATGATGAACTTTCATTTTAGCATCAAAAAGATCGAGGTTTATATCAGATGAGTATAGCTTTTCTTTAAAATGAAGATCAGCAAAACCATGTATTTTTAAATCGTCAAATTCTTCATGCCTGTAATCCTCAGGAATATAGTTTTCTCCTCCATAAGTAAAGAGGTCCTCCAGCTGAATCATTTTTGATTTTAGATTAAACTCAACTTTCGTATCTCCTTGAGGATGTTCTTGAAACCATAACCCATAGTGCGTTATCCCTCCATCAAAGTGAAAATCACTTTTATCTACCATACCAGAAAAGTCTTTTAGCTGTAAGTCGTCCTCTTTTATGATAACGTCGGCATGGAAATCATGGAAATTATGCGGATAATGTTTTAATTGCGCATGAAAATCATCTATGAAAAACTCTCCGATTGGAAGATAAGGAGATTCGGTGAAATCTCTGGCAGAACAAATAAAAGACAGTCCTAGGCTCATATCGGATAGCGATTCATTAATTCCTTCTGTTGTATCTCTGGTAGGACTTGTCATTTCTAAAAGATCCAGAAATTCTGATGAAATCTCTAAGTGAGATGTGACATCTTTATCGGTGTGATGTAAAACTGCTGGGAGGTCATCTATTGTACCATTAACGTGCAAGTCAGATTTTCCAAAAAGCATATCGAAATAATCAATGTGAGCTTCATGTCCATCCATTACCGCATAAACATCCAGGTCTTTTAACGGTAAATGATAATCGGGAATTTCAAAACTTAGGTCAGTAACTTTCAATTCTGTATAATAGGACTCATTTAGTTTTTCGATACTTTTCTCAGGATGTTCCAGATCAATAATGTCATGAAAGTTCATGGTCAATTCAACATCTCCAGACAGGTCACGCAAACTTTCAAGATTTAAGAACTTTGCCAAAAAGTCTAGTTTAAAATCAGAAACCAACTTTAAGTTGATGTCAGGTTCTAAGAAATTCTTGACAGTTAAATCTCCACTAAATACACCGGCTTCAGGGGTTACTGAGAAATCCATTATAGAAAACTCCATGGTTGTCAAGTCTCTCTCGTCTCCATTCGTGAAATGACCTGTGAACTTAAGGTCTTCCAATTTTTTATCGTTGGTAGAATTCTCAATATAAGCTTCGGAGCAACCAAAAACCACATCGATACTTGGAGAATACCCGTTAATTGATTCTCCATATACAGAACCATTGAAGAATACTTTACCCCTATTATTATACATCTTCAATGTAGGAGCAATTTCCTCAGGTGCAAAAGCAATAAGCAAATCAAAGTTTGGCTTTTCGCCTTTAAAATTAACATCTAAAAACATGTTATTTGCAAAATCAATTTCACCTTCCATGTTAAACACAGATTCTTCTAGTTCAATTTCGGAAGGGACGATTTTTAAGATTTCTTTTTCAGCTATGTAATCTATTTCTGTATGGACGGCAAAGTGTTTATCATGGATGAATGTAGTATCTCCATTATCGATATAGGTTACAATAAATTTTGAATCTAAAAACATCTGCACATCATCGTTAACAGTTTTAAAATTGGACTGCGCTTCATTAACAAATAAATCAAAGTACATTCCGTTTGATTCATTCAGTTTATTGATGTCAATGTTGGTTAAGTTTATGGATTTCAAGTTTAAATGAAATTCTTCGGCAGGGTCTTCAATTTCCTTTTTGGTGGCTAAGGCACTGGTAACATTAAAGCTTCCATCTTTATGTTGTACCAAATTTATTGAACCATTGCTCAATAAAATGGATTTGATTTCCATGTTTCCGGATAATATATCCCAGATATTAAAACCAACATAGACATCATGTATATCTAAGATGTGTGTCCCTTTTTTGGAGTCATTTTCATAAAGTGTTACTTCTTCTAAGTCAATTGATATGTAAGGGAAATTTTCAAAAGGTGAAATGTGACTTCCTTTGATTTCAAAGTGGCCTTCAAAATCTTCATTCAATGAGTGAACTAACTCTTGAACAATTTGATCTTGTTTCCAATAAAGTATGGCAATTAGTGTGGTAAATAATAATACCGGGACTAGAACGATAAAAATCAAACATCTAATCCAAAACTTTCGTGACTTCAGGAAACCAAATTTCATTCTCGCTTATTGTGTTGAGTTAATCAATATAATGATTTTTTTTATTCAAAATAAAGCCATTTATAGGACATTGAACCATTGTTTCTCATTAAATTGTTCTCGATGGAATTACATTCCATCATTGTAGGGAGATTCGCCTTTGATCTTTTCACTTATTGTTTCTTCGTATTCTGTGGAGGGATTTTTACCCAATAACCGAAATGTAACAGTTTCGACGTAACCACTCTCATTCCAGAAGAAGCGTAGCGAATATCTGGTCCCGATAGTTATCGGGACTAGTGAAAGTGGAGACATAGATCATTGGTTTTCACAAGAATCTTGCTCATCGTTTCTCATCAAAACGTTCTCTCGATGGAATTGCATTTTATCATTGTAGGTTGATCCGTCTTTGATCTTTTCACTTATTGTTTCATCATATCCTATGGAGGAGTTTTACCCAATAACCGAAATCTAACTGTTTCAACGTGACCACTCTCATTCCAGAAGAAGCGCAGCGGATATCTGGTCCCGATAGTTATCGGGACCAGAGGAGGTTGAGGTGTATGTTGTTGTTTTTTAGGTAGTATCGTTTGTCGTTTATCTAGCCATCGCTTCTCATCAAAACGTTCTCTCGATGGAATTGCATTCCATCATTATAAGGTGATCTGTCTTTGACCTGATATCTTTTAATCTTTTGTCTAATTGATTACTCCGTGATCCTGAAGTGGGGCAGATTCAAACTAAAGCTCACGCTCGTTCCTCGCTGTGGACTTTTTTTATTCCCATTCCTTATGAAAATACATTTTCAACGTGCTGGAAATAAAAAAAGCCCAATTTCTAATGAAATTGAGCTTTAGTTTGTCGGGGTGGCAGGATTCGAACCTGCGATCTCCTGGTCCCAAACCAGGCGCCTTAACCGGGCTGGGCCACACCCCGAACTGTTAAGCGATTGCAAAGGAAAGAAATTTTTTTAAAACCCAAAATAACTTTCCATTTTTTTGCGGAGAGACTGGGATTCGAACCCAGGACACCTAAACGGTGCACAGCTTAGCAGGCTGCTGCATTACCACTCTGCCACCTCTCCGAAATCATTAAGTTTAAGAACTTCCGTCAAAAACGGACTGCAAAAATAATACAGTTTTTGAAACTACAAACCGGAAACGTAAATTTTAATACCAAAAACTAATTTTTTTCATTCTTCCATCATTTAATAGAGTCTTGTCTTGTCTGGCTTCCTATATTTGTTACTAATGAGAAAGGTGTTAACAATATTCATATTGGCAACTCTGTGGAGCTGTAATTCAGAAGCTCCATCGGAGAATAAAGAGGGGGAGAATGTTCAGTTTCTGGATAGTTGGAGTAACGATAATATTGTGGTGGCTCACTTAAACAGCGAGCCGGATGCATTGCACCCATATAACTGGTCTACCGGAAATGCAGAATATATTATGGAGTATCTGCATAAAACCATTGTTCGGCTCGACCCTGAAACTGCTGAAGTAATTCCGGAATTAGCGGCATCGTTACCGGAAGTTTCGGAAGACGGTTTGACTTTTAAGTATGAATTAAAATCTGATGTGAAATGGGATGATGGTTCTCCACTTAGGGTAGAAGACGTGGTTTTTTCTTTGAAGGTATTTCTATGTCCTTTAACCAATAACCCTGGAACTCGTGTTTGGGTAGGAGAAATTATTAAAGACATCCAACCAGACCCTGAGAATGAAAATGGGTTTATCGTAGAAATGAAAAAAGCCTATCCTGCTTCCAAGGAAATAATGGGAAAGGTATTTATTCTTCAAAAATCATTTGAAGACCCTCAAAGCCTTACTAATCAATTGAACATAGCAGATTATAATAGCGAATTCAATACATCGGAAGAGCTTCATCAGTGGTTTGATCAATTTAATGACCTTAATCGATTCCGGTTAAAAGAAAACCAAAACGGATTAGGACCATACAAATTGGAAGCCTGGAATTCTGAAAATGATATAACAATTATTAGAAAAGACAATTGGTGGGCAGACGATCGAGAAGAACTAATCTTCCAGAATAATCCTAATAAGATCATTTATAGAATTATTGCAGATGAGGCAGCACAAACAGTTTCGTTAAACAATCAGTCCATTGATGTGGCAAATAATTTAGGAGCTGATCAGCTAATAGAGCTACAGGATAAAGACGAGTTCAATCAAAACTATTTTTCTGATTTCTTAAGTGTAGTAGGTTCTACCTATTTATCATTCAATTGTAAACCGGATAAACAAAAACGAAAGCCATATTTTGTAGATAAAGAGGTAAGGGTTGCATTGTCTCATTTGGTTCCTTCAGATGAATTAATTGAGATCATCTTAATGGGAAAAGGTCAACGTCAGGTATCATTCGCTTCTCCATTGAGGGAGTACTATAACTCGGAATTAGCTTTAAGAAACTTTGATGTTAATAAAGCAAAAGAGTTATTGGATCAGGCAGGTTGGAAAGATACCGACGGTGATAACATTAGAGACAAAGTGGTTGATGGCCAAAAAATGCAATTGTCGTTTGATTTATTGTATCCTAAGGCCGGATCGTTTGAAGATATTGCCATTATTATTTCGGAAGAAATGTACAAAGCAGGAGTTAAGGCTAATTTAACCAGTAAAGATTTTGATACATGGGTACCTTCCATTCTTTCGAGGGATTTTGATGCCACTTTAGGTAGCTGGTCTGGAAGTTTGGGGTATGATGACCCAATGGAAATGTGGCATACGTCTTCCTTTATTAATGGAGGAATTAACTACGTTGGTTTTGGTAATTCAGAATCCGATTCATTAATCGAATCCATCAACTCTACCTTGGATGATGCTAAAAGAGGAGAATTGTTCAAGAAACTTCAGGAGCAAGTGTACGATGAAAGCCCATATGTATACATTTATAATGTTACCAGAAAAGTAGCCGTACACAATCGATTTGATAATATTCACGTTTACTCTCAAAAGCCAGGTGTTCACTTAGGAGCACTTAAGCTTAAGTCAAAGGATTAATTTTACTACCTTTCCTTTATGGTTAAGTACATCATCAAGAGGATATTGTTATTTGTTCCCATGTTGATGTTGGTGTCTTTCATCGCTTTTTTTATTAGTTCTAAAGCTCCGGGAGATCCAGTAGATAAAATGCTGGGGGGCATTCAGTCTGGAGCAATTTCAAGTGACCTTAACCGATCAGATTCCATTAGAAATGTAGTAAGGCATCAATTAGGGTTGGATCAACCACTATTTTACTTTTCTATTCAAAGTTTAGCTTCTTGCGATACCCTGTACAGAATTCAAAACCCGGATCACCGTGAAGCTCTGGATCGATTAACTGATCAATACGGAAACTGGTCGGAAATATCTGATTACTATATACTGCAAAACAAATGCATCGTATTGGCTAAAAACAGCCAGTTAGATGAGGTAGTGGTGGAGTTAATGGCACTACAGCAAAATTTTAAGCCCGAATTAATTCAGAACCGGTTAGATCAACTAAATAAGTTAGGAAAAGGAACCATAATTGAATCAGAATTAAAGGCTCTGTCGGATAATTTTCAATTGGTAAAAGAGAATGCAACTTCATGGAAGAACTACTTGCCTTCTTTTAATTGGACTGGTGCTGGTAACCAATACCATCAGTGGTTGTTTGGAAATGCTCCCTGGTTTGGAAGTGCCGATAAACCTGGACAAAGTTATGGTGTATTAAGAGGAGATTTTGGAGTTTCATATCAAGATGGAAGACCAGTTATGGAAGCTTTGTGGCCTAAATTGTTAAGGTCGTTTAAGCTCATCTTTATTGCAGTAATATTGGCTTACCTAATCAGTGTGCCAACTGGAGTGTACATGGCTAGATGGAACGGGTCGTGGGCAGAAAAAGGTGGTTCTGTAATCTTGTTCATGTTGTACAGCTTACCGGGGTTCTTCGTGGGAACCATGTTGCTGTTTTTATTTGCCAATTCCGAAATGTTTGATTTTTTTCCTGAATCCGGTTATCAACCTGTAAATATGGATCAAAATCTAGGTTTTTGGGAAAAGCAAAAGTTAATGCTCCCACACATGGTGTTACCCATAATTACTTATGCTTATAGTGGTATTGCCTACATCTCTAAAATGACACAATCAGGTGTGCTGGAGGTATACCAGCAAGATTATATTCTTACAGCAAGAGCCAAGGGAATGTCAGAAAATAGAGTAGTTTGGTTGCATGCTTTTCGTAATTCACTGTTACCAATAATAACGGTGTTTACCAATATCTTACCCATGATTATTGGAGGTTCTGTAATTGTGGAGTTCTTATTCCAATACGACGGAATGGGAAAAGCCAGTTATGATGCTTTTCAAACTTTAAATTACCCTGTAATCATAGCCATATTTACACTAGGTGGATTCTTCACCATGCTGGGCTATTTGTTTGCAGATATCCTCTATGTAATTGTAGATCCAAGAATTCAATTAACCCGAAAGAATGTTTAGAAAGAAGAAGACATCGGTTGAGGGAATTCGTAAAAGAACCTGGCGTCAGTTTAAAAAGAACAAGCTGGCACTGTTAAGTTTGTACCTTCTCATTTTCTTGGGTATAGTTGGCTTTTTAGCTCCATTTATAGCTAATGATCAGCCTTTGTATGTAAAATACAAAGGAGAGACTTTTTACCCAGCTTTTACCACTTACTTTAATCCAACTCAAACTGATAGTGTTCAAGACCCCGAAACCCAGCAATGGGAAAAGATACAATACGACATTACCGACTGGAAGAAAATGGACCTGGAAGAGGTTACCTGGCCATTGATCACCTGGAGTCCATCAAAAACAGATCGGTACAACAGAGGTTATAAATCGCCGGGAGGAGAACAGTTTACCATGAATAGTAATGGCGAGAAGGTAGCCATTGATAGTAGGCACCGACACATCTTGGGAACCGATAAAATTGGGCGGGATGTCATGTCTGGCTTAATACATGGTACGCGAATTTCATTACTAATTGGAATCATCTCTATGGGGATTGCAGGAGTAATAGGAATTGTATTGGGGAGTATAAGTGGGTATTTTGGTAATGATAAGATAGAGTTGTCCAGGGGGGCTCTGTTGCTAATGGTATTTGGATTAATCCCAGCCTATTTCTATGGTTTTTATCTGCAACGATTTGGTTTGACCGATGCTTTTCAATCAGGAGCTTTTTATGGCTTGCTCAAGTTACTTTGGTGCCTAATAGTATTTATTGGAATAGTGGGATTATTCGGTTGGATTGGAAATAAATGGAGAAAAGGCTTTTTAGGAGAAAAAGTAAACCTCCCTTTAGATGGAATCATTTCCAGAGTTACCGAGCTATTCGTTAGTTTACCTCGTTTATTAATCATCATAACCATAGCAGCAGTAGTACAACAAAAGAGCATTGCTTTGTTAATGGTCATTATTGGACTTACATCATGGGCTCAAATAGCCCGATACACCCGCGCAGAAATGCTTAAAGTAAAACAGCTGGGATACATCGAATCTGCTCGTGCTCTTGGAATTGGTGAATTCAAGTTAATTTTTAAGCATGCTTTACCCAATGCTTTAGCGCCGGTAATGGTAACACTGGCATTTGGAGTGGCTTCCGCTATTCTCATCGAAAGTGGGCTGTCCTTTTTGAACATTGGGGTACCCGAAGGAACTGTTACCTGGGGATCAATTTTAAGTTCTGGAAGAGCTCATCCAACAGCATATTGGTTAATCCTTTATCCTGGTTTAGCCATATTTACTTTGGTGGCCATTTACAATTTAATAGGAGAGGGGCTTCGAAATGCTCTGGACCCTAAAAAGCATAAATTATAGGCTTTTGTATAAGTCTTTCACCTGTTCTGCTAAAAGAGTTGGGTCGAATTTCTTAACGTATTCCAATCCCTTTTCACTCATTTTTTCTCGTTGAGACTTGTTTTGAAGTAAAGCATCAATGGTTTCTGCCAATTGATCGTAATTAAGTGGATCAACATATACGCTATTCGGTCCACCTGCTTCAGGAAAGCATCCTCCATCTGTAGTGATTACCGGCGTACCAGAATACAAAGCTTCAATAATAGGAATACCAAACCCTTCAAAAATAGATGGATACACAAATAACTCAGCCATTTTATAAATAGAAGGTAATTCGTCCATCGAAACATTCTTCAAAAAGATAAATCGACTCTCATCCACTTTTTGCTTTTGCATTTGAACCTTTAAAAAGTTGAAATACTTAGTTTTTCTTCCCACCACAACAATTGGTAGGTCGTTATCCATTTTAGGAATAGATTGCACCAGTGCATTTAAGTTTTTTCTGGATTCGATGGTTCCAACATTCAGAATGTATTTTTCCGGTAATTGGAATTTTTCTCTAATGTGTTCCTGAATTTCTTTAGAGTACTCTTTCTTAAAATTTTCGTGGCAAGTTTGGTAGATCACCTCAATTTTATCCCCTGGAATCTTATAATATTCCTGAATATCTTTCTTGGTTTGCTCGCTAATGGCAATGATCTTATCAGCATTCTTTGCCGCATATTTAAACTTTACGTTGTAAATTCTACGGTCAACAGCACGATAGTTTCTAGGGTACCTCTTAAAGATCAAATCGTGAATGGTAACCACGTATTTAACTCTATCTTTTCCAAACTTTCTTCTACGTGGAATTTCATTACTTAATCCATGAAAAATATCAACCTGATCACTAACTAAAGTCTTTTCAAGATTGATGGATCTCCAAAGTGCCTTAAAGGTTTTATGAACCGGAGATTCAGGCAAGCATATTTTTACATTTTCTCTGCCTTTAACAAATTTAAACCTTGGGTTTCCAGATGTTTTAGGCGAGTAGAGGTAGTATTCATTATCAGGGTATTCATCCAGCAAACTTTTAATCAGGTCCCTGCTATAATTACCAAGACCTGTATAGTTGTGGTATGCCCTTTTTGCATCGAATCCTATTCTCATAAGTAGCTTTTGTGGTGGCGTAAAGTTAACATTTTTTACTACTTCGGAATGGAGCGTACAAATTCCTCTTTCCAAAGGGAAAGTAACAAACTTACGATTAGATAGTTAGATATTAAACAGCTACGTCGTACTCTCTCAGCGCATCGTTAAGAGAGGTTTTAAGGTCGGTACTTGCCTTTCTTTCACCAATGATCAATGCACATGGTACCTGGTAAGACCCTGCGTTAAACTCCTTAGTATATGACCCTGGAATAACTACTTTTCTCGGAGGAACGTACCCTCTGTATTCTTTAGGCTCATCACCTGTAACATCAATAATTTTGGTAGATTTAGTAAGAACAACATTGGCTCCTAATACAGCTTCTTTACCAACTCTTACTCCTTCAACCACAATACATCTTGATCCGATAAAAGCATCATCTTCAATAATTACCGGGGCAGCTTGAAGAGGTTCCAATACTCCACCAATTCCTACACCTCCACTTAAGTGAACGTTTTTACCAATCTGAGCACATGACCCAACCGTAGCCCATGTATCCACCATAGTTCCGCTATCTACATATGCTCCGATATTTACGTAGCTAGGCATCATGATTACTCCACTGGCAACAAAAGCTCCATATCTGGCAACAGCATGAGGAACCACACGAACACCAAGTTCTTTGTAATTGGTTTTTAATGCCATTTTATCGTGGAATTCAAACGGACCAACCTCAATGGTTTCCATTTTTCTAATCGGGAAATACAATACAACAGCTTTCTTTACCCACTCATTTACTTGCCACTCTCCATTTTCCAATGGCTCAGCAACTCTTAATTCGCCTTTGTCAATCAATTCAATTACTGCGTCAATTGCTTTTCTGGTGCTTTCTTCCTTCAATAAATCTCTATTATCCCAGGCAGCTTCTATTGTATTTCTTAAATCGTTCATGTGCTAATAATTTTTGGCAAAAATAAGAGGTAAATTCAATCTTAGAACAATTGTTGTAAATTCTTCGATAATGTTGATATTTGTGAAACCTAGAAAACAATTATGGCAAGGATACTGGCAATAGATTATGGAACCAAAAGAGTAGGGGTAGCAGTTACAGATGAACTGCAAATAATAGCCAGTGGGTTAACTACCGTTCATTCTAGCGAAATAGTAACCTTTCTTAAGTCGTATTTGGAAAAGGAAAAGGTGGAAACGATTGTGGTAGGAGAACCAAAAAACCTTCGAAACGAGGAAACGGATAGTACCTTCGAAATCGAAAAATTTGTGACACACCTTTCCAGAACATTTCCAACCGTAAAGATTGATCGAGTGGATGAACGTTTTACATCGGCAATTGCTTCTCAAGCCATTTTAATGTCAGGAGTAAAGAAGAAAAAAAGGCAAGATAAAGGGCTGGTGGATGAGGTGAGTGCGACCATTATTTTACAAGATTACTTAGAGAAGAAGTCCAATGGCTTTGTATAAAATATGTCATTCTATAAATGGGGTGAATTAACATTTCTAAAAGTTTAATATTTTTGCCGCTCAAATTAAAGCAAATGATTTTACCAATAATACCGTACGGTGATCCATTATTAAGGGTCGAAAACGAGGAGATTGAAGAAGGAACGGATATTTCCAAGTTACTAAGTGATATGTTTGAAACCATGTATCATGCATCCGGTGTTGGATTGGCTGCACCACAGGTAGGTAAA
Source organism: Parvicellaceae bacterium (assembly GCA_965230225.1). GTDB lineage: Bacteria > Bacteroidota > Bacteroidia > Flavobacteriales_D > Parvicellaceae > CALSMU01. The sequence goes on along the minus strand of CBDDKM010000008.1, from coordinate 450,545 downwards.
TCAGTTCGTTTATTCATTGTAGATGCTTCGCCATTTGCAGAAGATGAAGAGCCGGACAATGAATTTGAGGCAAGAGATTGGGATAAACTGAAGGACTTTAAAAAAGTATTCATTAACCCAATCATCGAAGATGAAAAAGGAGATCAATGGCCATTTAATGAAGGGTGCTTGAGTATTCCGGATATCAGAGAAGAGGTAATTAGACACAGTGATGTGACCGTTTCTTATTTTGATGAGAATTGGGAGTTCCATGAGGAAACATTTACCGGATTAGCGGCAAGAGTTATTCAGCACGAGTACGACCATTTAGAGGGAGTATTGTTTACGGATTACTTAAAGCCACTTAAGAAGAGAATGCTTAAAAGAAAGCTATCGGATATTACCAAAGGGAAAATCCATACTAAGTACAGAATGAAGTTTACCCGTTAATTCATTTCCGAATACCGGATTTTGATACCGTTGAATAAATCATAATTACAGGTACTCTTTTAGTAGATAACAAGAAAAGGTTTTTAATTAATTTCCAACTTACAACCAAATACATTTCCAATGAAAAGAATCATTTATTCGTTCGTATTAGCAAGTTTATTAATTAGCTGTGGAGAAGAAAAAACTGAAACACAGAATGAGGAAACTACTCACGAAGAAGCAGTAATTGAAACCAATGAGCTGAACTTCGAATACTTGAAAGAGTTGGATCAGAAATTAGTAAAAGACGATATGTCTGTTGATGCTGTGGTTGGAAAAGAATTGATGAACAGCGCGAGACAATTTGTGGCAGAAAATCCAAATCATGAAGATGCAGAAGCTGCTCTAGAGCTTGCAGCAAAGGGAGCTGAGGGAGCAAAATTATATAACGAAGCCATTGGTTTACTTCATCGATTGATTACCGAATTTGATGAGAGCGATAAGACTCCATCTTACATGTACAATAAGGCTCGTATTTTGGAAGAAAAACTAGGAAAGAAGGATAATGCTAAAGCTGCATATCAGGCTTTAATCGATCGTTTCCCGGAAGATCCACTAGCACTTGCTGCTCAGGAATATGTTCAAATGGGATTCGCTGACATGAGTGATGACGAAATCATCAAAATGTTGGAAGAAAAGAACCAATAATTATTTCTTTTTTTTGGAAGAACTTTCCAGTTTCTTCATCATAAGGATGTCTCCTACAGAAGTGAGTTTATTATTTTTTAGCTCCACCTCGCCAATTGTTTTTATAGGGTAATTGTCTAAATAAATCTGGAGTTTATACAACCCCTGTGGTAGGTACGATTCGTCAAATTCTCCTTTAGAATTAGTGGAAAACGAATAGCAGTATTTATTGGAAGTTAAAATGAGTTTGGCCTGATCAACCTTATCTTGTTCTGTAATGATTAGTTTGCCTTTTAGAACAGCATAACCAGGTTCGATGTTTCTCAATTCCGGATAATCCAAACAAGAACAGGTTTCTTTACCTTTTTTCACATGTATGGTATGCTGAGCCTGTGTAGTCAGACCAAAGAGTATTAAAAAGAGTAGTAAGGTTGTTTTCATGCTTTAAAGTTAGTTGGTATAAGTGAAAAACCTTAAAAGGTTACACAATTATCAAACCAAATCTAAATGAGTCACTACTTGCCTAACACCAATGGGTTAATTACCTTCGTAGAGTGAAAAAGTTAATAGGATTAATAATCTTTGTAGGGGTGTTGGCAGTTGCAGGATATATTGCTTACCCATATTATCAGGCATATACGATTGGAGATAAAGCCACCTTTTCTGGAGCAGATAGCGATGTGACCATTACCGTAGGTGAAGGAAGTAACTTTAATGATCTTGCCACTGCACTAGAGGAAAATGGTGTAATTGACAGTAAGGATGATTTTCAGTTTTTAGCCAACTTTAAAAAGTTTGGCGACGAAGAAATACCATTTAGAAAGCTGAAGGTATTGAAGGAGTGGAATACCTATAATGCTTTAATCAATAACATACATTATGCTGTAATTAACTATAAAGGAACAGTAGATGTAGTAATCAATAATGTACGTAATGTTGCCGATGTGGCAGGAGTTGTATCACATTTTATTGATGCAGATTCTACAGAGGTAGCGAATGTGTTTACCAATGATTCAATCATTAGTCACTACGGTTTTAACAGTACCACCTGGCCTACTTTCTTTTTACCAAATACCTACGAGTGTTATACCGATATAACTCCAGAAGAGTTTATTGAAAAAATGGCGGTGGAGTACAAGGCCTTTTGGAATGAAGAAAGACAGCAAAAAGCAAGAGACCTGGGATATCAGCAATCGGAAGTAACCATATTGGCATCTATTGTTTACGAGGAGCAGAAAGTAAAGTTTGACGAACAAGCTAAAATTGCCGGACTTTATATTAATCGTTTGAAAAATGGTTGGAAACTACAGGCTGATCCAACGGTGAAATACGCATTAGGAGACTTTACTCTAAAGAGATTGTTATACGTCCATCTGGAAGTAGATTCTCCATACAATACCTACATGCACGGAGGTTTACCTCCAGGACCTATTTCTATTCCCGAACCAAGAACCATTGACGCTGTTTTGGATTACGAAAAACACGATTATTTCTACATGTGTGCAAAGCCTGAATATTCAGGATACCATAATTTTTCCAAAACACTTTCTCAGCACAATACATTTGCTAAGAAGTATCAACAATGGCTTAATTCCGAAGGGATTAGATAGTTAATATCAAGTTAAAAACATTAGCTTACGATAGAAACATTCAGATTCAATTATTTTTGCAAACCAATTAACCAAAATATTTTACAATGAAAAAATTAATCTATTCTTTAACGCTTGGTGTAGCAGTAGTTATGACATCTTGCGGAGCTGAAGAAAGTAAGCAGGAAGAAGAGAACAAAGAAACCACCGAAAATCACGAAACTGCTGAAGAGGAAGTTAGTGAAGAACCAGAGCAAGTGGTTATTAACGGAATGAATTTCTACGGATTAGAGCAATTCGAATTAGAAATGGGAGCTACTGTAGACTCTATGTGTAACATCGTTATGACTGATGGAGAATTTCAGGGAGTGATCCACGGTGAAGTAGTAGAAGTTTGTCAGAAAGCAGGTTGCTGGACAAAATTGAAAAAAGAAGATGGAGAAACTGTTATGGTTTTTTATAAAGATCACTTCGGAATCCCAACGGATACTAAGCCTGGAATTGACTTATTATTAAATGGAGTTGGTTCTATCGATACTCTTTCAATCGATTTTCAAAAGCACTTGTTAGATGATGCTAAAGAAGACGGACAAGAGGTCTCTCAGGCGGAATACGATGCAATTACCGAAGAGAAGTACGAAGTAGTATTTGAAGCCTCAGGAGTATTAGTTCCAATCACCGATTAATATTTGAAAACAATATTTATTAAGAGAATCCTCCTGAAGCATCAGGGGGATTTTTTTATAGCATTACCCCAACCGCAAACAAAACGGTAAACAGAAACGTAGACAATGCGATTTTCTTCAATTCAGGATCGAGGGATTTAGCAGAGGTGTAGGACCATACCTTTTTTAGGTTCAAAACAAAAACAGGTAGTGGCACAAAGCATAGTAGTGTAATCAAGTCTAGAGAATTGATGAAAATATAGGTGGCCATACATGCTAAAGCTCCAAGAATTAAAAAGCTATGATATACTCTGGCTTTTCTGGCTCCAATTTTTACAACCAAGGTGTTTTTTCCACTGTTTCTGTCATTTTCAACATCCCTCATGTTATTCATATTTAGTACAGCTGCACTAAGCAATCCAATGCTACTGGCAGGTAAAATGAGTAAATAATCGAAAGTGTGAGCGTGTAAAAAATAGCTTCCTAATACTCCTGTTAAACCAAAAAATAGAAAAACGAAAACGTCTCCCAAACCGGAATACCCATAAGGATTCTTTCCCATGGTGTACTTTACAGCAGCAGCTATAGCCCCAAGTCCTAATACAAAAAAGCCACCAATATAATAGAGGTTAAACCCTTTAAGACCTTCGTAAATAAGCCAACAACCACTTACAAGTGCCAATATGGCCGTAATGATGATACCCATTTTCATTTCAGGCTGGGTAATGGCTCCGCTTTGCATGGCACGTTCTGGCCCAAGTCGGTGTTCATTGTCGGTACCTTTAACCGCGTCTCCGTAATCATTAGCCAAATTTGAAAGTACCTGTAAAAATACAGTAGTTGAAATAGCAAGAGCCAATACAATTCCTGAAAAATAGCCATTTTCTAAGGCAAGAAAACTTCCCATTAAGATACTTGAAAGGGCCAGAGGGAGAGTTCTTAATCGAAAGGCTTTTATCCAGGCTGCGGTTTTTGTCATGCCGCAAAAATAAAAAGATTGATTTTTTGAAAATCATTTTATACAGTTAATTTTGCAGGGTTAATTTGAAAAATACATGTCGATAGAAATTAGAGAAGTTGAGGGGAAGAATGGCTTTAAGGCCTTTGTTAATTTTCAGTTTCAACTCTATAAGGACAATAAATATTGGGTACCCCCAATCAAAGGTGATGAAGTAAAGGCACTTACGAAAGAAGGAAATCCTGCTTATCGTTTTTGCGATGCTAACTACTGGCTGGCTTATAAAAATGGTAAGTGTGTAGGTAGAATTGGAGCCATTATCAATCATAAATACATCGAAAAAACCGGTGAAAAAATAGGACGTTTTACCAGAGCAGAATTTATTGATGATAATGAAGTGGTTGATTCATTATTCGCTGTGGCAGAAGAATGGATCAAGTCGAAGGGAATGGTAGGCGTTCAGGGACCACTTGGCTTCACCAATCTGGATCATCAGGGAATGATGATTGAAGGACATGATCATTTACCCTCAGCTGCATCGGAATATCATTTGCCATACTACCAAAAGCAAATGGAAAGAATTGGGTACGAGAAAGAGGTGGATTGGATCGAGTTCAGACTGTTTTTGGAAGAAATACCTGAAAAAGCAAAGAGAGTATCAGAAATCATTAAAAAGAGAAATGGCCTAACCGTTAAGAGTTTTAGTTCTTCTAAAGAGCTAATGCCTTATGCCTCTACTTTGTTTGAGCTCTTGAATAAAGCATTTGCAGAGTTGTTTAGTGTTGTGGAACTGGATAAGGAGATGATCGATTATTACGTTAATCGTTATATGATGATGCTCAACACGGATTTTGTAAAATTGGTGTTTGATGAAAACGAAAATATCGTGGCATTCATTATTGGTTTACCATCCTTATCCGAAGGGCTTCAGAAAGCAAAAGGTAAATTGCTCCCGTTTGGTTGGTGGCACCTGAAAAAGGCTTTAAATAAACCTAAGGTAGTCGACTTAATGCTAACTGGCGTGTTGCCAGAATTTCAAGGGAAAGGAGTGGCAGCTATCCTGATCAACGAATTGCAAATGGTAATGGAGAAATACGGAGTAAAAGAAGTAGAAACCACAGGGATTTTTGAGACTAATAGCAAAGCCATCCAAAACTGGAAAAACTATAAGCACATTCAGCACAAAAGAAAAAGATGCTGGAAAAAAGCTTTTAGTTAATCACATAACATTTTGTTTAAAAATTCGTTGAATCAATTGGTTCAATGGAGCAGGTATGATCACCACTAAGTGCTTGCCATAAAATTTAATATGGGAGAAAAAGTACTAATTGTTCCTAAAAAGCGCGATTTTCAGTGGACATCCGGTCTATTGTTAGCAAATGTTTTCATTCAATCCATTTATGCCATTGAGGTGTGTCCTTATATCGAAAGCTTAGGATGGACCGAAGTGATTCTTGCTAACATATCTATCAGTGCTCTGGTTTTGGCGTTTAAATGGTTGGTATACGATCGTTTATTCTGTGGTTCAGCATTGGATTTCCTCTCAAAGAAAACAGTGGTAAAAGATGCTTTGCTTTACCTGTCGGCAGGTGTAATCTGGGGAATATACAATTACTTTATTCATGGTTTTCCAAAAGAGAGTGCTATTAAAGTAATAACAGGATTTTTATCACTTGGAATATTAATGGGAATTTCCCTTTACCTAATCAGAAAAGTACGATTCATAAAATGTGCTGTTAAGTACGACGAAACTCCAAGATATACTTCGGATGTACATACTTCCATCTCCAGAGATATGCTAATGTTTGCATTAATCGTGGCCATTTTAGTGGCGGTTAATGGAATTCTAATCATAGCTAAAGATTTGCATTGGATCATCACCTTGCAGCAAGATCAGTTTCAGTATGCCCTAAAAAGCACCTTATTTGAGATCATATTCGTGGCTTCTGTTTACGTAGCATATATCGTTTTGATATCACTGTCTTATTCATCCTATTTCAAACTGCAGCTTACTAATCAGAAAGAAACATTAAAGCAAGTAGCCAGAGGTAACCTACAATCGGAAGCTATGGAGGTGGGAAAAGACGAATTTGGAGTAGTGGCCTCCTATATGAATTCCATGATCCATCAACTAAAGGAAAACCACGAAATAACTCAAAGTATTGAATATGCCAAGCGACTTCAAATGGCATTGATCCCAACTGAAAAAACCATTGAGAATTACTTTCCAGAGTTTTTTATGCTTTTTAAACCGAGAGACATTGTAAGTGGAGATTTCTTTTGGTTTGATAAAGAGGATCAAAATATTTACTTCTGTGTAGCAGATTGTACCGGTCATGGAGTACCTGGAGCTATGGTAAGCGTTGTTTGTATAACGGCATTAAATCGTTCCATCAAAGAATTTGGTTTAAAAACACCGGCTGAAATCCTAAACAAAACCAGAGAACTGGTCATTGATACTTTTAAGAAGAGCACAGAATCGGTAAAAGATGGAATGGATATTTCATTGTGTTGTTATAATATGGAAAGTCATACTTTGCAATGGGCAGGTGCGCACAATTCATTGTATGTGGTAAGTACAGACGGAGAACAAAAACAATTACAGGAGTACAAGGCAGATAAACAACCGGTAGGAGATTATGTGGATCAAAAACCATTTACCAATCATGATATCCCCGTAAAAAAGGGAGATGTACTTTACTTGTTTAGCGATGGGTTTGCAGATCAATTTGGAGGAGAGAAAAAGAAAAAATTTAAGGTAAAGCCGTTTAAGCAGTTGTTAGTTGATCATTCCCATCAAGAAATGAGTGAACAGAAACATATCCTTAATCGTTCTTTCGAAGATTGGAAAGGGGAGTTAGATCAGGTGGATGATGTATGCCTAATGGGAATTAAGATCGTATAATTCTTCGTTCGTGCTGTGAATAACATTGTGAAGAACAATCGGTGAAATACAGCTAAAATCCTTCTACTTATTCGTACTATTATAGCTACCAAAAAAGTAGCTATGAGAAAATGGTTTTTCCCCCTTTTATTTATCGTATTGGTATCTAGTTGTGCCAACGAAGAGAAGAATTCCGAACAGGATGGAAAAACGGTTTTTAGGTACAACGAAGCAGCTGGTATTACTACTTTGGATCCTGCCTACGTTAGAAGATTCGAGGATTTTTTAGCCATTGAGCAATTGTACAATGGATTAATTACGCTCGATGAAGACCTGAACGTGGTTCCTGGAGTTGCTCATTCATGGGAAATTTCAGAAGATGGAATGGAATATACTTTTCATTTGAGAAATGATGTATACTTCCACGATCATAGTCTTTTCCCTAATGGAAAAGGGAGATTGGTAACTGCTTCGGATGTTATTTTTTCCTTTTTAAGAATCATTGATCCGGTTACTGCATCACCCGGAAAATATATCTTTCAGAACATCGATCGTAGCGAAAAATCTGGGTTTAAGGGAATGGAAGAAGTGGATCAGTTTACGGTAAAGCTATTTTTGAAAAAGCCACAACCTTCTTTCTTGTACCAATTATCATTGGCCTATTGTTCCATTGTTCCTCACGAGGTAGTAGAGGAGTATCAAAGCGATTTTGGACAGCATCCAATAGGAACGGGACCATTTATGCTTAAGTCATGGAAAGCAGAGGTGAAAATGGTTATGGTGAAGAATTCTAATTATTTTGAAAGAGACGAAAACGGAGTACAATTACCTTATTTAGATGCCGTTTCTGTGAGCTTCATTCAGGATCGTCATCAGGAATACATTAAGTTTAAGAGTAACAAGCTGGAAATGATCTCTGGTTTGAGTGAGGATGATAAAGATGAGTTGCTATCGTTAAACGGCGAGTTGAAAAAGGAGCTTCAGGATGACTTTTACCTACAGAAATTACCATGGTTAAATACGGATTATCTTGGGATTTTGGTGGATGATAGAATGAAGAGTGTACAAAACAGTGTATTAGCTCATAAGAAAGTTCGTCAGGCCATAGGATATGCAATTGATCGTGAAGAGTTTGTAAGATACCTTAGAAACAATGTGGGGATACCTGCTGAAGAAGGATTCATTCCAATGGGAATGCCAGGGTTCGATCATTATGCCATTCAAGGGTTTACTTATAACCCGGATAAGTCTCAAAAACTGTTAGCTGAGGCCGGTTTCCCAAATGGAGAAGGAGCTCCTGAAATTACCTTAACCACTACCGAAGAGTATAAAGCCATGTGCGAGTACTTGCAGAAAAAGATTACCGATATTGGGTTAAAAGTTAAAATTGACATCAACTCTGTTTCTTCCATGAATCAAAGAATAGCTTTGTTCGAAGCCAATTTCTATCGTAAGTCGTGGATTGCTGATTTCCCGGATGCTATTAACTATTTCCAGTTGTTTTACAGTAAGAATTTTTACCCTGAAAACGGTTCTAACTACACTCACTTTAGCAATAAAGAGTATGATCAACTGTACGAAGACTCTATGCTGGAAACGGACGATAAGAAACGATTTGCCATGTACAAACGCATGCAGGAAATCATCCATGAAGAAGTGCCAGTTATTCCGTTGTTCTATGCAGAAACGTTAAGGTTCGTAAGTAAAAGGGTAGAAGGACTAAGCGGTAACTCTCTTAACATGCTAAGTCTTAAAAAGGTGAAGGTTAATTAGACGAAAGACTGTAAGACAAAAGAACAAAGACTCTTTTCCTTGTTTATCCCGATAACTATCGGGGTGGGAAACTCCTGAAAAGTAGACAGCATCCTCTCGATACTTTACACTCCTTACTCAATACTCTTTTCCCACGAAAGTGGGAAACTTTTGATTAAAAGACTATATCTCATCCCCCTAATCGTAGTTTTAAACTACGATTCAATATTTCATAATTACCATATCGATCATCGAATAATCGTTTATCGTAAAATCATATGCAAAAAAAAGCCCCGACCAAATGGCCAGGGCTTCTCGTACAATTTTGGTTATTTACTTCACTTTAGTAAATGTTTTGGCTACAATGCCATTGTCCGTAACAACCTGAATTAGGTAATATCCCGATTCTAAATTGCTGACATCAATGGTTTGATTGTAAAGTCCTTCTGGTTGAATATTGTTATTAACCGTTCTGATTACTTTTCCTTCTACATTAAAAATTTGAATGGCTACATTAGAACTGTTGTTCATTTGATAGCTAATATTTAAATTTTCATTTGCAGGGTTAGGGAATAAAGTAACAGAAGCAGCTTCTACATCGTAATTTTCAATTCCAACGTTTCCTCCAGTTAAATCTAACTCATCAATGGTTAATATACTTCCAGGGTTTTCTCCCGAGTAAATTGCAATCGAAAGGGAATCTGGTTGTTGAGCAAGGGTAATTGATTCGTTAATTGCTGTGTAAGAGCTTGCTGCACTGGTAATGTTGTAGTTCACTGAACCAACTAATGCACTATTGTTATAGAACATTACATTGATAGAACCTCCATCTGTACCAGCTGGAGCATACTTATAGTATCCTTCAAAATTGGTTGGTTCAGAACCGTATGCAATACCTCCACCACCATTCAGGATATGGAAGATATCACCGTTAGTTAACCATCCATCTACAGTGTCATTGTACTCAGAAACGTATACTGTTTCCAGTTCAAGTGCATAGTTTCCGGCTTGTGCATCAGTAATTTTTCTTACTGCGTTGTATCCTAAAGCAGATAACTGAGAGTTAAAGCTGTACCAGTCGTCCGGATCTTCAGATACTTGCGCTGTCCAGTTTTCAAAGCTATAGTTAGGTACGTCAGTTGCAAAGCTAGCTCCACTCTTAAGTTGTACCTGATCTACCATTAACCAGCTTCCAGGCTCAGAGTATCCTGCCATGGCGTTTCCACTGGCAAATGCTATCATTAATGAATCTTGTCCAACCGTAACTGGCCATGGATAAGCAAATCGTTGCCAGGTAGTTTGTGATCCCGCTTTAACGTCAAATAGAAATGCCTGGTTCGAACCAGTAGTTTGAATTCCTAATATGGTGATGGAATCATTTCCTACAGCATTGTATTTCCAGTATCCTACTACAGAGTCAACTGCCGAAGTGTAAGGAATTCCACTACCAGGACCATCGTTTCCAGGTGCTCCAAGCATAACGTACCCAAAAATGGTATCGTTGTTAATTAGAATGGTTTCCATTCTTGCAGATAAACTTCCGTCAACAGCATCTGTTTCTGCAGTTACATTGTTTGCTAAACCTCCCATTTCCTGGTTGGAGTTGGTCCAATCATCCAGATCCATAAAAGCAGTGTCCGTTGTCCAGGCTTCAAAGTCGCCATTGTCAATGTGTCCCCATTGAGCATTAGCCCCTATACAAGTAGCCGAAAGACAAATAAGTGTAAATAATTTTCTCATACATTTAATTTTGGTTAGGGCAAAGGTAGGATGTTCGTCTGGTCAAAACAATGATTTGTATTAGGAAATTAAGAGTTAATAGAAGTTTTTTCTAAAAACTAATTGTTGAAATATCCTAAATATTCCATGGATTTGATTTTACCATTTACCACTCTAAGGCGATAGTTGCGGTAAGTGGTGTCCTGATCAATATGGGTGGTTTTGTAAAGAATAGAGCCTTGTCCTTCTATAATTGTTTCAACCTCCTGAATTAGGTTAGACTCAACAGTGTTTAAGTTCATCGAATCCGGAATAAGAATCTTTTCCATGAACTCTTTTTTGGAATGACAAACAGTATCCATGGCCTGATCAAATACATAAACATCTTTGTCCAGGAAGTTACTTGCTTGAGTAGGACTATTTATTTCCCAGGCAGCTGAGAATTGTTCAACTGTCTGGATTTTAGTCAATCCATTTACTGAATTTCCAAAAAACATGTACGCCACAAAAATTCCAGCAATTACCCCACCTAAGTCGGCCAGTAATCCCGCTTTAATAGCATATCGAGTATTCTTAATGCTCACCGCTCCAAAGTATACTGCAATGATGTAAAAGGTAGTATCCGTAGCTCCTTGTAGAGTAGAAGTTAATCGTCCCACAAAGCTGTCTACCCCGTAGTGATCAAAAGACTCTAGCATCATTCCCCTGGCTCCGGTACCACTTAGCGGTTTCATAAAAGCAGTTGGTAATCCATCCACAAAAGCCACTTCATCCGTAAACAGACCAAAGAACATTCTTAACCCATCAATTAATAAATCCAATGATCCGGAAGCTCTAAATACTCCAATGGATACAAGTATTGCCACCAAAAATGGGATGATCTTAACTGCAATGCCAAACCCATCTTTCGCCCCTTCAATAAAGGCGTCGTATACATTCACTTTTTTCACCAAAGCCATAATGATGAATAAGCAGATGATTCCATAGAGAATAATGTTACTCAACAACTCCGATTGTTCTTGTAGTTCTACTGGGTTAAGGCTGGAGAAATAAGCAATCATTCCTACTATCAAGGCTGTTAATCCTCCTAAATAACCAAGGATAACCTTATTGAACAGATTTATTTTTTGATAGATAGAAACGATGATTAACCCTATAAGAGATGCGCAAAATGTGGCAATAAGAATTGGAATAAAAACATCAGAAGGGGCTTCTGCTCCTGCCTGATTCCTGTAGTTCATTACAGCAATAGGAATAAGCGTTAGTCCCGAGGTGTTCAATACCAGAAACATGATCTGAGAATTAGAAGCTGTACTCTTGTTGGGATTAAGCTCTTGTAATTCGTTCATTGCCTTTAACCCCATCGGAGTGGCAGCATTGTCCAGCCCAAGCATGTTGGCAGAGAAATTCATCAACATGGATCCTCTGGCCGGATGGTTTTCCGGAACATCCGGAAATAGTTTACTAAAGAACGGACCAACAATTCTCGAAAGTGCCTGAACAGAACCTCCCTTTTCTCCGATTTTCATGATTCCCAACCAAAGACAAAGTACGCCGGTTAAACCAATGGAAATTTCAAACGAGGTTTCCGCCATGTCGAACGTACTGTTGACCATGGCGCTAAATACATCCGTTTGTCCCATGGCAAACGTCTTTACCAATGCCACAATAAGGGCAATTAGAAAGAATCCGATCCATATATAATTTAGAACCATTTGGCGTTAGGAATAAAGTACTAAAATGAGGTTTTATTCAGGATGTTTGGTATCCTTTAAGAACAAGTTTTACAAAAGTTTTTCAACAATTGTAATCCAGGGCGTCCGCTTACTTCCGGGTGGAACTGAACACCAAAAAGCGGTTTAATGATGTGTTGCATGGCTTCGTTGTTACAAGATGCCGATGTTGCCAATAGTTTGAAGCCGTTTGGAAGAGAAATTTCTTCGGTATGGTCTTCCTCCATAGTCACTGGAGGAGAAAGGTAATTTAGTAGAGTAGAAGATTGTTCAATATTGATTTCCATCTCTCCCTTAATTGGAGAAATGGCACTGATTTGTGCACCGAATACCAATCCTAGTATCTGATGGCCAAAGCAGATGCCCAATACTGGTACATCTATTTCGGTAAGGAATGTAAACTTCCACAAGTATTCTGTAATGTCTCTTTCTGAAAGTAGGATAGGAGCTCCTCCAATAATAATCCCTGAACACTCAAGTGGTGTTTCAGGCGAAAAATCTTCAAGCTGAATAGAGTTATAGGCCACGTTGATCTCCTCCAAACAAGATTGGATGGCCTGTGTTTTATCGCTTCCGCAATCAATAATTAAAATTGGTGCCGCCACTATTGTTAGATAAAGTCAATTTCTCCAATTCCCTCACGAATCACTTCAATGTCTCCCTGAGTGCAATCCAAAATGGTAGATGGAACATTGTTACCATATCCTCCATCAACTACAACGTCTATATCATTTTCGAATTTCTCAAATATGGCAGAAGGGTCGGTAGTATAATCCACAATTTCATCTTCGTCGTGCACAGAAGTTACTGCAACGGGATTACCTAACTGAAGAATAATTTCGCGTGTGATGTTATTATCAGGAATCCTGATTCCAACGTCTTTTTTCTTGTTCCCCATAAGTTTAGGAACTTCGTTGGAAGCATTAAGTATAAAAGTGTAAGGTCCTGGTAATGCTTTGTTTAGTACTTTATAAACCTTTCTCTCCATTGGCTTGGTGTAATCCGAAATGTGACTCAAATCGTAACACATCATGGCAAACTTGGCCTTGTTTAATTTAAGTCCTTTAAGACGTGCCATTTTCTCCAAACCTTTTTTGTTTCGCAGGTCACAAGCAAAACTGTAAACGGTGTCGGTAGGGATAACCACAATGCCACCTTTTTGAAGAGCTTCAACCACTTGATTAATTTTTCTTTGATCAGGGTTGTTAGGGAATATTTCCAGAAGCATGACTCTAATTTAAAATAAAGGAGGATCGCCTAAGACGATCCTCCAAAAATAGTTGTAATCGAATGATTAAGCGTTTACTTTGTTGAAATCCGCAAGGAATTTCTCTAAACCGATATCAGTTAATGGGTGCTTAGCTAAAGCTGTAATAGCACTTAAAGGACCGGTCATTACATCAGCACCAATTTGAGCGCACTCAATAATGTGCATTGGGTGTCTTACAGATGCAGCCAGGATTTCTGTATTGAACATGTAGTTATCAAAAATCAATCTGATTTGAGCAATCAAGTCTAGTCCGTTGGTAGATACATCGTCCAATCTTCCAATAAATGGAGAAACGTATGTAGCTCCGGCTTTAGCAGCTAACAATGCTTGCCCTGCAGAGAAGATAAGTGTACAGTTAGTTCTGATTCCTTTATCGGAGAAGTATTTGATAGCTTTGATACCAGCAGGAATCATCGGAACTTTAACAACGATGTTTTCGTGCAAAGCAGCCAATCTTTCACCTTCTGCGATCATACCTTCAAAGTCGGTAGAAATAACCTCTGCACTAACGTCTCCGTCTACAATGTTGCAAATGTCTACGTAGTGTTGAAGAATGTTGGCTTCTCCAGAAATACCTTCTTTAGCCATAAGAGAAGGGTTAGTGGTAACACCATCAAGAATACCTAAGTCTTGAGCATCTTTAATTTGATCAAGATTGGCAGTGTCGATAAAGAATTTCATTTTTAATGTTTTTGAAAATTTTGATTGCCACAAAAGTAGTAGGATTAATGAGAATATGAGGGAAAACTAATTAACATTCCGGCAATATTATTCCACAATAATTTTCTTGTACAAAACAGCCGAACAAATACAGTTGTTTTGCTCTTTTACATGACAACTAAAACCTCCACTATGGCACTCTTTTTCCCATAGGTGATGGATTTCTTTGAGTTCCTTAAACCCATTCTTCAAAAAAAGCTTTTCAACGTTAACATGATCGTTGAATTTCCAGCCCAACGAAACGATTTGAGGAAATTCTTTTTCCAGTGGAGCTAATGCTAGTTGCAATAACCGATTACCAATACCTTGTTTTTGATAAGTCTGATGCACTCCAATGGCATCTATGAGTCCTGAAGGAGCTTGAATTACATGACCACATTTGTTGTAAAAGCCTTCTTTACTGGCAGCTCTGAAAGTGATAAAACCAACTATTTGATTGCCGCTCTTTGCTAAGTATGCTTGTTGATTTTCGGCAACCTGTTCAAAGTAAGACCGCTCGTGATAATTCTCGCCCAGTAGAGAAATGGACAGCATCAAAGTTTCTTCAATATCCGTTTTCTCTATTAGGGGGTAGGTAATCACTTTACATCAATTTCGATTCATTTTAAAGTGGTTCATAATGATCCGTTCGAACCACCGGGTGCTGATCACCCTTTTGGCAAAGACCGCCAGTTTTAGTTGAAACCCTCCAGCGTTGTATCGCAGTTTGGGGTTCTTTTTCTGGATGACCTTCAATACAATATTACCAATTTTTTTTGGATCATCACCATTGTTAACCTCTTCATTTATAATCTGATACACTTTGTTGAAGTGATCGTTATATACATTCTTTTCGATGGATTCTGCCACCTCTCGATTTTCGTTGATGGCAGTTTTTACATCTCCGGGCTCCACCATGGTTACTCTTATACCAAATTGCTGTAGTTCCATGCTCATCGATTCTGAGAGGACCTCTACTGCTGCTTTAGAAGCACAATAGATACCACGATATGGAGTTGCTATTACGGCACCTAATGAGGTAATGTTTACAATGTAACCAAAACGTTGTTTTCGCATGTACGGAATCACTTCCTGACAAACCCTAACCACACCTTCAATATTGGTCTCAAATACCTTTCTGATCTCATCTACTGATGTATCTTCTATGGCTCCGGCGAACCCAATACCAGCGTTGTTGATCAACACATCAATTTTACCTTCTTTCTCAATAACATAACTAATGGCCGATCGAACAGATTCATCAGAAGTAACATCTAACTGTACCAATTCAAAACCATCCAGACGATCTCCATTTTGCACTTTTCTCCCTGTACCATACACTGTATATCCGTTGGAAGTTAGCACCTTGCAAATCGCATTTCCGATACCAGAAGTACCACCTGTTATGAAAGCTATTTTCGACATAATTTCAGAGGAGCCAAATATAAAAAGTTTGTCTGATTTAGTAGGAATTTTTTAATTCATCTCATTTATCAGTTCATTCATCTTACGAATGCCCTGTGTAGTAACATTTGCTGAACCATTCCTTAAGGAATGCCGTATTTTGTAGTATACTACAATTCACCTTAAAAGTAAAAGTACTTTTATGACGATGCACCACACCTACAAATTATTACTATTTACCTGCATTAACCTGAGCCTGATATTCAGTGGAATATCTCAAATAACCTTACCGTATACAGAGAGCTTTGAAAGTGGATTTGGATCATGGAATAATGTTGGAGGAGATGATTTTGATTGGAGCACCAATACCGGTTCCACTCCATCGAACAATACTGGGCCGGATGGAGCACATAGTGGTAGCACATATATTTACACGGAAGTATCTAACCCTAATTACCCTGCAAGAAGAGCCTATTTAGAAGCTACATTTGATTTTACCGGAGTAACTAATCCGGTATTTGAGTTTTATTACCACATGTTTGGAGGTAATGTAGGGTCGCTTCACATTGATGTGAATGATGGAAGTTGGAACAACGATGTTTGGACCATATCTGGTCAGCAACATACAGCAACTACCGATGCATATACCCGACAACAAGTGGATCTGTCTGGGTTTGCCAATCAGAATAACATTACCATTCGTTTAAGAGTTATTAGTGGGAACAGTTGGAATGGAGATGTGGCCATTGATCAAATTTACTGTTTTGATAACTGTGGAATAGCTGCAGGGAACTCTTCTGTTTCCAGAGGAGCACTTTGTGGAGCAGGAACAGTGGATTTGTCTCTTTCCGGGCATGACCCTGCTGCCAGTATTCAATGGCAACAATCGTTAAATGGAGGAGCTTATTCCAACATTGCCGGGGCTACATCAGCCAACTATACAACAGGAACATTAACCCCAACAAACACCTATAATTTTAGGGCAAGTGTAACCAATGGTTGTACCTCCTATTCTGATACTTCGTTGGTGTATGTAAGCGCAGGAGGAGGTACTAATTCTATCCCAAATACCGAAAGTTTTGAATCAGGGTTTGGGATTTGGACCAATTCTACTGCAGATAATAACGATTGGATTCGTCAAACAGGAGGAACTCCATCTAACAATACCGGGCCTTCCGGCGCATCGGATGGATCAACCTATTTGTTTGTAGAAGCATCCAATCCTAATTTTAACTCAACCGGAATACTAGAGGCAGATTTCGATTTTACTTATAATACCTCGCCAACCATTAGTTTTGATTACCACATGTATGGAGCAGATATGGGAGGATTGTTCTTAGACATTAACGGAACTACCGTATGGAGTATCACAGGACAACAGCAAACAGCAAGTGGTGATCCATGGGGAACTCAATCGGTTGATTTGAGTGCCTATGCCGGAGAGTGTTATGTATTGATTCAGTTCAGAAACGAAACAGGTGCTTCTTACCGAAGTGATATCGGTTTGGATAATATTTCATTAACAGACCCTTGTGCTGTTGCAGGAGGTTCTGCCAGTACATCATCTGGAGGATTGTGTGCAGCAGGAACAGTTAACTTATCTCTTTCAGGTCATGACCCTGCAGGTTCTATTCAGTGGCAACAATCTACCGGAGGAGCGTTTACTGATATTGCTGGAGGAACAACAGCCAATATCACTTCTCCAACATTATCTCCTGTAAATACTTACCAGTTTAGAGCCAGAGTTACCAATGGATGTACCTCTTATTCTGATACGGTACAGGTTTATGTTTCCAATTCAGGTGGAACCAATACATTACCTAACACACAAGACTTTGAATCCGGATTTGGAATCTGGAACAATTCAACATCAGATAATAATGACTGGACCAGACAATCTGGAGGGACTCCTTCTGGAAATACAGGTCCAACAGGAGCTGCAGGAGGTTCTTTTTACACCTTTGTAGAAGCTTCCAATCCTAACTTCAATTCCACTGGAATCTTAGAGGCAGATTTTGATTTTACAGGAAGTGTAAACCCGCAAATTTCGTTTGATTACCACATGTATGGAGCGGACATGGGAACACTTTCATTATTGGTTAACGGCAATGTGATTTGGAGTGCAAGTGGACAACAACATGCTTCATCAGCCGCAGCATGGTCGTCACAGACAATAGATTTAAGTGCCTACGCAGATTTATGCTATGTATTAATTCAGTTCCAAATGGAAACCGGAGCGAACTATAGAAGTGACGCTTGTATTGATAACATTGACCTGGAAGATCCATGTGCAGTGGTAGGTGGTAATGTGAGTTCATCTGAAGTTTCGTTGTGTGCAGCAGGTACGGTAGATTTATCTGTTGTGGGACATGACCCAGCTGCAACGTTACAATGGCAGCAAGCTATTGGAGGAGGAACATATTCCGACATTGCCGGAGCCACCTCAGCTAACCACACTACTGCTACATTAAACCCAACCAATGATTATCACTTTAGAGTTAAGGTAACCAATGGGTGTATTTCCTATTCGGATACTGTTACTGTTTACGTAAACAGTGGAGGAGGGGGGATTTCTTCTTTTCCGTATACCGAAAGCTTTGAAAGTGGATTGGGGTCCTGGGTAAATTCTACAGCAGATCAAATAGACTGGACCCGAAGATCAGGAGGAACACCATCTAATAATACGGGACCTTCTGCAGCCTCTGACGGAAGCTTCTATATGTATACCGAAGGGTCTAATCCTAACTTTAATTCAACGGCAATTTTTGAGAATAACTTTGATTTTACTGGTATATCCAATCCATCATTGCAATTCGACTATCACATGTACGGTTCCGATATGGGAACCCTTTCGGTAGTGGTAAATGGTAATGTAGTATGGAGTGCGAGTGGCCAGCAACATGCTTCATCAGCAGCTGCATGGTCATCACAGACAATCGATTTGAGTGCTTATGGAGATGCTTGTTACGTGTTGGTACAGTTTATTGGTCAAACAGGGGCTAATTTTAGAAGCGACATGGCCATTGATAATATTAATGTGGATGCCAGTGATTTGGTTTGGACAGGTGCCACTAGTACAGATTGGAATACAGCCACCAACTGGAGTCCTAACGGTATTCCGGCATCCTTGACTAACGTAACCATTCCAGATGTAAGTGGTGCAAGTGGGAACTTCCCGGTGTTGAATTCAGGAGCTAACGGAATGGCATTTGATGTAACTATCGATGCTAATGCAAACATAGATATTACTTCAGGATATATATTAACCATTAATGGTGACCTAACCAATAATGGTAGCCCTTCGGTTGGAGCTGGTGCATTACTATTTCAGGGAACAAGTCTGCAGAACATCAATGGGAATGTGTATTACACCGACCTAACCATCGATAATTCTGGAGCAGGTGTAGTTTCTAATGGAAACGATAGCATAATAGGTACGTTAACCTTAACCAATGGTAATTTCGAAACCAGCGGAACATTTGTATTGATGTCTAATGCTTCCAACACAGCAAGAATTGCGGAAATAACAGGAGGATCAATCAGTGGAGACATTACAGCCTTAAGATACATCGATGCCGGTTCCACTAACTGGAGGTTCATGACTTCTCCTGTAAGTGGAAGAACCCTACAAGATTGGAACGATGATTTGATCACAACCGGATTCCCAGGGTCTGATTGGCCGGATTGGCCAAGCGCCACTAACAGGTGGCCGAACATCTATTATTACGATGAAACTGCAGGTACTTCTTATGAGGATGGATACACTCCTGCTTACGATATTACACAGCCAATTAATGTGGGGCAAGGATTCTGGTTTTGGTCTGGAGATACTATAACCGGAACGCAATCTTTTACAGTGGATTTAACTGGACCTGCCAATACAGGAGATGTTGTATTCCCAATTAGTTATAACAATGTAGGAGGGCCAACTCACGATGGTTGGAACTTAATTGGTAATCCGTACCCTTGTCCAATCGACTGGGATTCTCCAAACTGGACCCGTTCTAACATAAATGGAGCGGTGTACATCTGGAACCCGGATTTACAACAATATGCTACGTATGTGCCCGGGCCAACCCCAGGAACAGGAATTGGAACGAATGGTGGCTCCAGGTACATCGGGTCGCACCAGGCATTTATGGTAGAAGCCACTTCCGGAGGAGCTTTAACTGCTCACGAAAGCGTAAAAGCTAATGTTTCTGATGTGTTCATTAAACAAGGAACTCCAATTACATCAGATGTGTTTGGATTAAAATTAGATGCTCCAAATGGATTCCAGGATGAAGTATTAATTAGAGTCGAGCAGGGAGGAACTCATAACTTTAATGGAGAATTGGATGCTCACAAAGTATTTAGTTCTAATGTTAATGTACCTTCTATGTCGGTTCACTATCAAGGAGAAGATTATTCAGTGAAGAGTTTCAATGCCTTCAATTCCGATTTATCCATACCCGTTAAGGTAGATGTGCCTTTTGATGGTAACTATGTATTTAGCTTTACCAATTCCTCCGTTTTCTCAGATGTTTCTTGTGTAATACTAGAAGATGTAATTAACGATACCTTGATTGATCTAAGAACAGTTCCTGGGTATGCAGTGAATCTACTGGCTAGTACCAATACCACTCAATTTTACATTCATTTCGGAACATCTGTAAGGGTAGAGGCTGAGGCGGCTACTTGTGCAGATTCTACAGGAAATGCAACCATCTATATTGATGGCACATCAGATAACTTTAATTTCGGAGCCTGGTGGGAAGATGCACAAGGAAATGTAATAGGTAATAATAGTACAATAGAAGAGTACTATGTATTAACCGATCTAATTCCAGGTACTTATTACATTAATATTTCTGATTCTAATGGAGTATGTGGAGTAACCCAAACCAGTTTCGAAATAGAAGATCCAAACTATGTAATTACAGATTTCCAAATAGGAAACGATACCATTATTCTTGGCGAAACAGAAGGGGTGGACATTGTGAATACAACTATAGGAGCTACCCATTATAGCTGGGACTTTGGAAACGGAATTTCCTCTTCCGAGTTTGAACCAACATACCTATATGTACAACCGGGGATATATAACCTTATGTTGGTGGCTACTAACGAAGATGGTTGCGAAGATTCTGGAGCAAGACAAGTTGTGGTGATGGACGCTACCATTACAGAGGTGGAAGAACATCAAAAGGAACAAGTTGATCTTTATAACGAAGGAGATGGATACCGCATTAATTTCCAGTTGGATGAAGTACAAGACGTGAACTTAAAAGTGTACGATATTCAAGGGAAATTGTGCCATACTCAAACCTTTAATCAGGTAAGAAATCAGAGCTATAGTATTGATCTAAATGCTTCTAAAGGAGTTTACTTATTCTTTATTTCATCCCAAAAGCTGGACAAGGCCATAAAAATGGTAAAATAGTTCAGTTTGCATTCGAGCGCACTAATTTCTATCTTCACTAGCCTTAAAAATCAATTAAAATGGCTTACGACGAAAATTTGGCAGATAGAGTAAGAAGAGAGTTAAAAGATCAGGGATCTGAATTTTCAGAAAAAAAGATGATGGGAGGTCTCTGCTTTATGGTGGATGATAAAATGTGTGTAGGAATCGTGAAAAACGATTTGATGGCCAGAGTTGATCCCGAGATTTATGAGGAGCTATTGCAAAGAGAAGGAGCTAGACCAATGGACTTTACCAAAAGACCGATGAAGGGATATGTATTTATAGATCCAGATGGAGTAGATATGGATAGCGACCTTGAATTTTGGGTAAAACAATGTCTGGATTTTAATCCGTTGGCCAAATCCAGTAAAAAGAAGAAAAAAGGTTAAAAAGTAAAAGGAAACTCTCCAGAAAGGATAATGGTATTAGTATCCGAATAACTTTCGTAAGAATCAATTAGATTAGTGTCGTTGACGTAAACCCTTACCGATCTAAAATAGTTCAATTGATCTGCATCATCGTCAAACCAAACTTGAATGTTATATCCTTCGTCCCTGTTAGGCGATGTTCTTTCTGCATACCAAACCAAATCAGAATTAATGTTGTGTGTAGTTCCCTCTTCGTGAGGAGAGAACACCTTTAAATTACCCGATTGAGACCAATAATCCGATTGGTAGGCAATAGAAATAGTATCCTGAGTGTGTAAGTTAATTTCGTACCTCACGTTATAAACAGGGCGTGGATCTTTCTTATTGCAAGACACCATTATCACAATGATTGCTACAAGTATGGTTGATATGATAGAAAAGCGTTTCACTCAGTGCCAAATATACAAGAATCTTTAACGTGTTCTCCAGGATAAAATTGTGCGAAATAAGACTTCAAGAATAAAACAAAGAATCTCCTTAAACTTTCGTTCTAATGTTTAATTTGGCGGTGTAAATCACCAATCATGAAGAAACTATTCTATTTTGTTGCCATTCTGTTATTTACAGCATGTAGTAATTCTACCACTAATAACGAAGAAAACGAGTCTACCGAAGTACAACATGCTTTGATAGAAAAGGAGTTATCCATTATTCCGTTACCATTGCACTCTAAGGTGTACGATGCTGAGCTTAAACTTAGTGGAATAAGCATTACTACGGAAGGAGAACAAATGGCCAACGAAGAAATGGCTAAGGCCATGTTAGAACCTTATCAATTAGGTGAAGAAAACCCTACGAAATTACATTTGAATGCTAATGCCGGAATAGATAGTTTGGGGCAGGAAGGATACCTGCTTAGAATTGGAGATAACGGAATTGAAATAGCAGCTAATCAGGCTTCTGGAGTGTTTTATGGATTACAATCTTTGATTCAATTGTTCCCTACACCGGGTGAGGAAGTAGTGTTACCTTACGCCGAATTGGTGGATATCCCAACACTTAAATGGCGTGGATTGCACCTGGATGTTTGTCGCCATTTTTACCCAGTGGAGTTTGTGAAAAAGTTCATCGACCAAATGGCCAAGTACAAGCTAAATACCTTTCACTGGCACTTAACAGAAGATCAGGGGTGGAGAATTGAAATCAAAAAGTACCCACTTCTAACCGAAATAGGATCAAAGCGTAAAGAAACTATTTTGGAAAAGAACTTCAATCCTTACATAGGAGATGGAGTTCCTTATGAAGGATTCTACACGCAAGAAGAAATTAAAGAAGTAGTAGCTTACGCAGCCGAAAGACACGTTACTATTGTACCGGAAATTGAAATGCCCGGGCATTCAGTAGCCGCACTTACAGCTTACCCTCAGTTTTCTTGTACAGGAGGACCATTTGAGGTAAGAACCAAGTGGGGCGTATCATACGATACCTACTGTACCACAGACGAAACCTTCGAGTTCTTAACAGATATACTGGATGAGGTAATCGAATTGTTCCCTTCTCACTACATTCATATTGGTGGAGATGAAGCTCCAAAAGACAGATGGAAAGAGTGCGATAAATGCCAGAAGAGAATGCAGGAGGAAGGACTAGCCACAGAAGAAGAATTACAAAGCTACTTTATCAAGAGAATTGAGAAGCATTTGATATCAAAAGGAAGAGCTCTAATTGGTTGGGACGAGATCTTAGAAGGTGGATTGGCACCTGAGGCAACAGTAATGTCGTGGAGAGGAGAAACTGGTGGTTTTGAAGCTTCCGAACAAGGGCATGATGTAGTAATGACACCTGGTTTTGCCATGTATTTTGACCACTATCAGGGAGACAGAGAACAAGAACCATTGGCTATTTGCTGCTTTACTCCTCTTAAAAAGGTATATGATTATATGCCGGTTTCTGATCAGTTGGAAGAGGAGCAAAAGAAACACATCATCGGGGTTCAGGCCAATGTATGGACAGAATATATCCCAGACGAAGCTCAAGTAGAATACATGGTATACCCTAGAGCAATTGCACTTTCAGAAATTGCCTGGACACCAAACCACAAAAAGGATTGGGATTCTTTCTTAACCAGATTGGAAGGGCACTTCCCAAGAATGGATCAGGATGAAGTGAACTATCGTATTCCTGAACCATTTGGATTGGAAGATAAATTGATTTCGGGTGGAGGAATGTATCAGGTAGAATTGAGAAATCCGGTACCAAACTCTACAGTATATTATACTACCGATGGTACAACTCCGGGAGTAGAATCTCAGGAATATACGGGGCCAATCGAGTTGAATTTTGATGAAGCAGAAGAATATCAGGTGCAAGCCGTTACAATACTGGCAAACGGAGAGTCCAGCATCATAGCTAAAGCCAACTACAAGGGAATGGCAACAGCTGGAGTAAACAAAGAGCTTAAGCAAGGAATTCATGCTCACATTACCGACGGACATTTTGCCACTTTGGATGAATTAGAAGTAGAGGAGCATTTTCAAAATGATGTGGTTCAGGGGCATTTCAGAATTCCTGGAATCATTGGTTGGTACTCTAGCTTTGGATTGAAGTACGAAGGATTCATAGAAATATCAGAAGCTGGAAGCTATCAGTTTAATCATATCGCCGAAGGTGGAAATGCAAGACTATACATCAACGATCAACTATTAGTAGAAAACGGAGGAGAAGCTACTGTACAATTGGAAGCTGGTTTGGTACCAGTAAAAGTGTTGTTCTTTAACACCGATTCTAAATACAAATTGGACCTACAATACGCTAAAGAAGGAGGTGAACTGAAACGTGTAGAGAAGGCTAAGATGTGGAATTAATCTACTTTTTTACTTGATTTCTGAAATACGATGGTGTAATTCCGGTTTGATTCTTAAATACAGCGTTGAAATTGGAAGTACTCTTGTATCCCACAGAGTTGGCAATACCTTCTATACTATAATGATCATATTCCTGTTGAGTTAACATGGATTTGGCCTCTTCAATTCTGTAACGGTGAATGAGCTGACTGAAGGACAATTGGTAATGATCATTGATGGCTTTGGAAAGGTAAGTCCTGTTACTATTAATGGTTTCTGCCATTTTATTCAGTGTTAGGTCAGAATCTGTATATATTTTATTGCTGAGTTGATTTTCCAGTTGCTCTATAAGGTTGGTATCTATTGGTGGGTTACTCTTTTTATTTTCAACTGAATTAAGGTTTAACTGAACTAGTTTTAGCTTTTTGTTTCTTATCGAAAGGTAGTGGTAAAGCAGTAGAGTCAATAAAAATGCTAATAAAGTAATTACCATTAAATAGGTAGAGCTTTTCCCTTGTTCTTTTCTAAGCGACATGCCCGATAACAACTGTTCTTTCAGGTTTTCATTTTGAATGTCCTTTTTGTCAATTTCTGCAATTTTTTGGTTCAATTGCTCATTGTATTGAATGCTTAATGCGCTATCGTAAGTAAAGAAGTGTTCCAGAGCTAGTTCGTATTGCTTTTTGGACTGATAACACAAAGCAAGATGAACACAGGTTTTTTTGTATTGAGGACCCAATTGGAATTTAGCACAGAGGTTTTTACACTCCTCCAGATAAACCAAAGCAGAGTCGATTTGTTCCAATTTTTGAAAGGTAATGCCTAAATTCAATAAGCCATTGGAGAGGCTATAAGCATTGTTTTCTAATCGGTATTCACGGACAAGTTGAGAATAGTAGAATAGGGCAGAGTCCAGATTGTTTTGCCTCAAGTGAATTTGCCCAATATTGCCCCTTAAGGTTTGACTAAAACGTTCAGTGCCATTTTTCTCAAGCAATAGCGCTTGATTGTAAAAGTGCATGGCTGAATCCAATTTCCCTTCATCATTATAAGCATTACCCAGGTTAATGTAATTACCTTTTAAGCCAACCATATCTTTCGTTTGAAGAAACTCATTAACCGAATTTTGATAATGAATTAGGGCTAATTCAGGTTGTTCGTGGTGGTAATAAATGTTTCCGTAAACATTGTGGTGATAACCTATAATTCGATGATTTGAAATAAACAATGGATGTACTTTTAACCTGTCTAATTGATCAATTGCTGTAGTTGGCGTTCCTGCTAAAGACAGCAGTTGAATTCTAGCTAATTCATTCAAAACAAATAGAGTATCATTCTTAGATTTTAACCGATAAGAAATCTGTTTTGCTGCACTATCACAAGAAGAGAGGTTGGGATAAGAGTTCAGGTAATAATCCCTCAATTCAGTAATGTTTACAGCAGTAGCCGACTTCGAAAATACTTCCGGTAACGATTGAGAAAACAAGTTGAATACCAATAAGGTAAACAACAACGTGGTGTTGAGTTTTAGCATGATGTAGTAGTTAGTAGCGCCGAAATTTAGGAAGGGATTATGGCTTGATGCAATTTTGTTTTCGATCGGAATGGTAATCCTAAGGGGGACATTAGGCTTTTGTATTAGGTACGATGTATTAAGTACTAGGTTATTATATTTTTCTTAACTCTTAACTCTTAACTCTTAACTCTTAACTCTTCAACTTTTTAACTTCATTACTCATTACTCATTACTCATTACTCATTACTCATTACTCACTTCCCCAATAATCACCCCAAACTTACCACCCAACTGTTCCCAGTTTTTAGAAGGTAAATAAGTCTTGGAAACAGCGCCGTCAAGGTAAAGAGCATACTTGCATCCCTTTTGTTTAAAGTAAGTGGCAAAATCGTAAAAGTTGATTCGTTCTTTCGACATGGCAAACAATACCTTTCCATCTGGTAGAATACCCACGCCATTTCTAATGTGTAGGTTGCTGGAGCCTTTTCTGAATTTAGAATGAATTCTACCACCAATTAATAGCATTGGGCCCGATTGTGTAGCGAACCGAATAGAGGAGGAGGGCACAAACTCTTTAGTTGGAACCACCTCTGCTGTGTTGTTTTTATGAATGATGAAGATCCCATTTGGTTGCATATAGAAATTGCCATAAGCTTCCTGAACTGAATTCAATTTCTTTTTGGTTTCACCTTCCTCAATGTACAAACCAAGTGGAGTTTGGTTTTCCATGTACATACCTCCATTCATAGCAAAAAGCAATTTCTTGCCATCTGCTTCCAGGTCACTTCTTAAAGATTTAAAACTACCATAAAGTTTCCCCTCATCATTCTTCCAGAACATTCTTAAATCCTGCTGTTTCAGGTCAACTGTATGACTAAGAATCTTGGATTCGTCCACTGTGTACCCCTGCTCTTCGGTGGGCATACTTAAGTACCCCAGAAACAAAACGGAAAGAATAAGGAAAGTGGTTTTCATACTTTACAACGGTAAAAGGAACGAAGTTATTTCTTTAGGAAGAAACCAACAACTCCCAAAAGCCCAATAAATAGAAAAATCCAGCCACCGTAAATCAATACCCAGGTATAGAAACTACTTCCAGGATCTTTCTGGTGTTTAATAATGTGCACTTCATTGGAGTATCCTAACTGACTACGTTTGTTACCGGTATCAAAAGAAGGATCTAAAATTCCACTAATAGACATGGTTATTGGTGGGTGTTTTTGAATGAACTGATCAATTTGTTGTTGAAGTAGCTCCAAAGCATTTTCTTGCTCTTCCACAGAAACACCTTTAAATTGTTCAAATTCAGGATCTTTTTTAGACATCTCAATACTGTTTTCCAGGGCTCTCGATGCTTTAAATAATTGTTCCAGCTGTAATAAAGGGCCTCTTAATTCCTTATCCGACGTTTGTAAGTAGTATTCCCCATAGGCACAGGTTATGGGAATAAACAGCTCATTGGTACCCTTATCTGAAAAAAACTCACTGCCCAGTATATCTAACTCGCATTCCTCTATTGTAATCCACTTTGGTCCATCGGGATCAACTTCTTCAATAGTACTATAATTAGTTGGAGAATCTTCCTGCTGAACTTCCAGCATCCCTAACCCCACCCATAGCATGGTGCCACCAATGGCGCCGAAAATTCCAATATGGAACAACGTTGAGAGGGATTTAATAAGTTTCATTTCCTATAAGGTAACTAATTCGGTGCAAAGTTACTGGAACTTTTGATGAGTTATCCCATATTGAAGAGAGAAACAGAATATTACTCCACCAGCTAGGATTCCAAGTAGCTCTATTATTGATGATGTTCTCTAAAATTGAGAGCAATTATCATAAATAAAACTGTTGAAACATCAATAAAACAGGAAGAAATGGATGATGGCACGATTACAGTATAATACTGATTAACCACAAAACACTGTATTATGCATTTCAACAATAACGAACTCACCATCATTTACAACGGACACCAGGATAAATCCAGAAAAACCGTTGCATTAGCACGTGCTTTAAGCACAAGGGTTAATCATCAGGACATTACCTCTGCAAGGGTATCGGTAAATCTATTTTGTATCATGTTATTCAGAATAGGAGTGGACGCTAAGGAAGTTATAAATCGCTCTGATAAATACTATCAGAATCAATTGCGAAACAGAAACCTTAAAAGAGAAGAGTGGTTTTATGTACTTAAAAATCACCCAGAACTACTGGTTCACCCCATTGTGTTTTTCGAAAATAAAGGACTAATATGTAAGACTCCTACAGATATTTTGAAGTTAGCATCTTGACTTTCCCCTCCTAGTAAACCATAGCCATAATTACCTCGGCAACGGGTAATTAGAAGTAAAAGTTCGACTTTAGTTAGTCGAGCTTTTATTTATTGCGCTCAATGTAATCCTCTAAAAATTCCACCATTTGATCTGCCGTAAGTTTTTTACCAATAATGGTTTTATCCTTGTCTAACACATATACCTGCGGAGTAGAAAATAGATCGTAATTGGTTCTAAATTTATTCGGCTTTTCTGGAGTGTCTGAAACGTTAATCCAGTTAAACCCCTTCTCATCAGCGTATTCGATCCAATCTTCGTTTTCCAAAGAAGTTACTATTCCTACCGTACTAACTCCCAGCTTTTTCAAGTCTTCCTGAATCCCATTAAACTGAGGCAATACCTTTTTACAGTGTCCGCACTCTTTATCCCAGAAAATGAGTAGGGTATATTTCGACTGATGCTTAGATAAGGTAAATTCTTTTCCATTTTTATCCCATAAGGTAAAATCTGGAGCAGTAACTCCAATCAGTAGATTATTTTGAGTGGCACATCTTTCGCAAAATTCAGCTAGTTTATCTTCCTTCATCCATGGTGCTTTATCAGGGCAGTAATATTTCAGTCCCATTTTTACCCACACCTTATCCATTCCCATGATCTTTTTGCTTTCGAAGGTAGATGTAATGTAGTGCACCGTGTATTTATACAACTCATCACTGTGTTTAATCTGGTCTATTAACCAATCCGCTTCCTTCAAAATACTATCTGGCGACTGGTAAGTAAGTTTTTCCAGGTAATAACTAATTCTGTTGTGGTAAACAGGAGTTCTTAGTAATCGTTCATCCTTAAAATCCAGGTTGTCGAAAAAGTGTTTTTTAAACTCTCTATATTGTAGTTTCTCACATTCTTCCTGACTAATATCTGCAGTACATTTAATCACATCAGGGTCTTTCGAAGCCTTAAAAACCTTAGCAATAAACGCATCAGGGTTAGACTTGATCACTTCTTCCTTACTGTTAAGGATGTCCTGATCTGCTTGCTTGATCTCATTTTTTAATTCTTCAATTCGGAATAAATCACCTTGGGTAGTCTCTTCTAATTCTTCCAGTTCTCTCAATTCCTTTTTTAATGGTGAGAGTTTGTTTTTTTGTATGCCATTAGAGTATTGTAGGTAATCAAAAAAGATTTTGTTTTCCTTAGACTTAATCACCTTCATGGAGTTAATCAAATCGTCCATGCTAGTTTCCATTTCAATATATGGCTCTGTTACCACAAGTTCAAAATAAGTACGCTTATCCTGAAAAATTACTGAGTAAATTCCGCCTTCGTATTCCTCTCCGCTAAATTCGAAGCTCCCATCGCTATTTACTTTGGCCGTATCCTTATAATATTGTCTTTTTCCGTAGTAATAGGAGAGGTACACCTCCTCATCTTCCAATCCATCTATCTTCATTTTAATGGATTTGGTAACTGCAGTAGAACTTTGTGCAAAAGTAGAAGCACATAAAGAGGATAGTAGTACGGAAAGAAGCAACAATTTGGTTTTCATGTGGTCAGGTCAATTTATTTTAATGCTAAAGTAGATAATTTGAGTGTCAATTGTTACTCTTTTTCCATCAAGGTGATTTTCTTAGTAAATTGCATTCAATGAATTATTAGCTAGCGTAGAAAAAAGGCTCAAAGCATAAGATGGAAAGAACATTGAAAATAGTATTGGGGGTAATGGTACTCTTAACCATTGTATACAACTCGCTATTCCTAAACGGTAGCTTATCGTTTGGAGCAGGTTTAGGAGATGCTTTTTACTTCATCATCTTTTTAGCCATTCAACTGGTACTCATAGTTACCGCCTTAATCGGGCTTAGAAAGAAGAACAAAAAGCTAGCTCTTTTTTCAGTTATAATACTGGGAATTATATTCTTATACATTCTATTTGGATTAACCATTAACAGAGGTCCAGAACAACCCTGGGATGGGAGTATATTTGTGTAGGAAGATGAAATAATGTGATTTCTCTCATATTTTTATTAGAAGGTGATATTTAAATTAGCTCGTACCAATATTGGTATTAACCTAAACCTAAAATATATGAGAGCTTTAGCCGCAATTATTGCAGTTTTTATTGCAGGAATTACTCCTGCACAGTACACCGATACAGACATGTCGTCAGAAATAATGTCCATTTATTCTGTAGATTTTACTGATATAAATACAGGGTTGTTAACTGGGGTACAATCCGGGAATAACAATACCATCGGAAAGATTTTCAGAACAACTAACGGAGGGAATTCCTGGGCAGAGGTTTTCTCTTTTGATATATTGGGTTCTTGTAGAACAGCCCAGTTTATTACTCCTACGTTAGTGTACGGTGCAGGGGATTACAATTACTATGGAAAAATCTTAAAATCAACCGATGCAGGTTTAACATGGGATACCGTTCCAAATATTTCAGATCAATTACCTAATTCTATTTCTGCAATGTATTTTATCGATGCTAATGTAGGTTTTGTTACAGGAGGATCATCGGATGGAGGAATCTATAAAACCACAGATGCAGGATTAAATTGGACCGAAAACTTTAACTATACCGGGCCTTCCGTTTGGGATATTGATTTTACCGATAATAATACAGGAGTAGTTAGTTGTTTTAACGGAGAGGTGTGGCTTACCACCGATGCCGGAGATACCTGGACCAACATTTATACCACCACCTCTGCAAATCTTAATGATATAAGCATTGTTAACAATACCATTTACGTTTGTTCCCTTAGTGGAGAAGTTCTAAAATCGACAGATTTGGGAGTCAATTGGACAACCTTACCTCTAAGTGCCAGTGCTGCACATGCCATTGAGTTTACGAGCGAAACTAACGGTATTGTGAGTGGTACAGGAATGATGGATGCTCGTATTTTTTCCACTACAGATGGAGGAGCAACATTTACGCAGGACCATAGTACCTCTACTGTTGGAGTATTTGGAGGCTATTTCGATGTTCATATTATAGATGGAACCAGTACAGCTTATGTGGCGGGAGTAAATGGGTATAGCTCTACTAATAGTTATGTAAGCATAACCGAAAACGAAACTCAAATAGCAATTCAGGCATTTCCTAACCCTGTAGAAAACCAGATGAACCTTAGAATTGACGCATTAGAAAATGTAGAAATTCAGTTACTATCGTTAGAGGGTAAGGTACTATTTACTCAGTTGGTTTCAAGCCCCCAATTCACTCTGAATATGGAAGAATATACTAGTGGAATGTACCTGCTTAGAGTAAAAGGAAATGGCAAAGTAGGGGTTCAGAAGATTGAAAAAAAGTAAAGAATTAGTATGGTATTGATCTAATTTATTGGGCTTTATTATAGAAAAATCTTAGAAGTATAGGCACGCATTTCAAATGCGTGCCTTTTTTATTAATGAAATAAATCAAATAGTCTATTTCCGTAAAGAATGAACAAGTAAATAATAGCCATAAGACCAAATATCGAAAAGATTTTAAGCCGTTGTAAGGCTCTTTCTTTAAGGTTTTCTTTGGACATTCTTTCTCTAATTTCCTTCTTCCTCTCTTCAGAAAGTGTTTTTCCCTGCTTTAAAGGTGTTCCGGGTTTTCCAACCTCTCGCTCAAAAGGTTGAATTAAGTTTTCTTTAGTTCTACGCAAATGCCTTCGAGCATTCTTGTATAACTGATAATAATTTCCAGCCATGGTTTTTAGGTTTTAGGTATAGTTTGTTTACCAAGAAAATAGGAGGGAGGTTTCAATTTAGATAAGAAACCGGTTGAAGGAGTTCAATAGCAATAAACGGCTTAATTATTACTTCAAGGGATTAAAAGGAGTACTAAGTAGAGACTTTTTATAGGGTGGAATACTAGGTGTTGAAAGTTACATCCTACTGCAACTTCAACCCAGAATACAACTCTTTAAACATAACACCAGGGTCAACATCCAAAGCAAGAGCAACTAAATAAAGCTCTCTGGCTCTTATTTGAGTAGAAGGGTTCAAAGAAAGTTCACTAATTCGTGATTTGCTAATCCCAGTTTTTCTTGAAATTTCAGCTTTGCTAGCTGATTTTTTAGTTAGATATGCTCCGAATTCTGTCATTAAAGTCTAATAATTTGCACTCAAATTTAGGATTATCTGTCATTTGTTTAGAAATTCTGGATTTCAATTTTAGAGTTGTACAGAAAAAGAATACATTTGTGGGTATAGTCATACCATAGTGTGTAAATAGTTAACAGAATAATTAATGAAAAACAAAAAACTAGCCCTAAAACTGATCCAAGAAGATTTAAAACACCACTATTTATTACACCAATTACAAAAAGCAGGCTTCGAACATACTGGAAGCCCTTCCATCAATTTATTACCAATTATAGCCGATTTGTTGCTGGTCCCACCTGCCAAAAGAGACCAATGGACTGAAGAGTACCTTGAGTTAGTGGAGCAGGAGGTTGCTTCCAATACTAGTCAGGGAGATTTTAGGGAGAGGGTTGATCGGTTGTTTTGTGTTTATTGAGGTATGCAAGAGGAATGATCTGGAGAAACAGAGGAAGTTGATTAATCAGTTTCATCCATTGTAGCTATTTTTTGATGAACGTCTTAAGAAATAGCAATACGAAAAAATAGCAGATCTTGTCAACTGAAAAAGCAACTCTGTTTTCTCAATAAATTCTCGTTTGTTTATTTTATACAGATACTCATTGTCGGCTGATGATAGTACATTTTCTTCAAGAATAACAATACTATGTTCTATTTTATTTCTCCACTCTCTAAATTCGGAAAAAACTCCTTGTAATTCAAGATCCTTTGAAATAGAATATAGAGTTAGTAGATATTCGTTTTGACCTTTAAACAGTTGTTTTTGTATAGGGTGACCTTGTTCAAAGCATTTCCAAAAATATACATCGTTTTTTGTTTTTAATTGATTGGGAGCAATTGCAGAAATAAGTCCAAGTGCAATTTTGTCAAGAATTGTATAACACAATTTGAATGCCTTTAACAATTCATAGTGATTTAGAGCTTCTTTTTTGTTTTCTAATTTCAAACTTGAGGGATAGCTTGAAGAATTGTCTTTGTTTAGGCCTTTATACCAGGAAATTCTTGCATGATGGAAATCTATAACAATAGCATCAAGTATTCTTTGAAAACTGTCAAAAAAATGAATGTTTAATTCATGATGTTTTCTGACATGATCATTTGTAATAGTTAATTTATCATGTTTAGATAAGTCACATCCACAGTATATTGAGTGCTCCGATAGAGCAAGAGAATTTTTTAATATAAAACTTCGAAAGTTATTATGATTTTTGGAAAGCTGGTATAGGTGAGTGTGTTCAGTTTTTTCTTCTCTCAATTTTAGTTTATGCTTTTTTAAGCCATTTTTGGCTTTTTCAATTATTTCAGATACTTGTTGGAGATCAGATTCAGAACTGAATCTGGTGTGATCTATTGTTTCTCCAGTTTTGATAATAAATGAATATAGAGAACTTAATTGGTAGTCATCTGAGCAGGTATATTGACTCAACATATCTAGAATAATAATTTTCAAAGCAGAATTGAAAGCATTTTCTTTACTAAATGAATTTATATAATAGTATGCCTCTGTCCATCTATACAGATCACAAAGCAATTGCGTAAGGTCATGAACAACCACTTCAAGAATACTTGTGTTTTTCTGTTGTTCAGATATTTCTTTGATTAAAAGTTGAGTGTAAATCTTTTTTGCCTCAAGCGCTTTGTCTAATGATGTTTGATTCCATAAGGCTGATTTATTTTTTGCTATTTTTTCCTCCTTCGTAAACCGGACTTCACAAAACAAGCTACGTGCCAGCATGAATTTGAGTTGAACTCTGAGTTCTTCTTTGTAGTTTTCAGGTTTCAATTTAGAAAGTATGCTAGAACTGATTTTCATTTCGGATTTTAACCTGAAATGCAGACCAACCGTGTAGTGGTATTCTCCTAATTTGTATTTGTATTGAGAAGTTAGATAGCTAGGGATTTTTTCTTCTAGATTATCAATTTTTTTAATCAGGTCAAAAGTAATTTTTTTATCTCCTTTAACTATTGCTGAATCAAGGGAAGCTTCAAATTTTTTCAAGTATTGAAAGAGGTGTTCAGGTGTCAAAATATTTATCATAATAGATCAGGTTTAACAAAGTTAAAACAAAGCTATGTATCTAATATGCAACCTTTTTGCGTAGTACTTAAAAAAAGGGACAGAGATACTGAATAATAATTACTAATATTTATTGAATTTGGGAATTTCAACATGTAAAAAGATTATGTTCTGAATTCCTAATGTTGCTTGTTGTTCTTTGGAAGAGGTTGTTTTTAAGTATTTCTAGCAGGGGTGTATTTACTCAGTTTAAGGGTGTATTTACCCATTTTTTAGTTGTATTTAGGCCAAGCACACAATTCAATATGTTATTCCATTAAATTCATGTCTTTTAGAAAGAATATTATGAAGACATTATGGATTACCTATTCTTGGAAAGATAACGAGAATAAAGAAATGGAGTTTATAGCTCAAGAATTGAAGAGAAAAGGAATTGAAGTCAAATTAGATAGGTGGGAGATTGAAACTGGAAAAAGACTTTGGGAGCAGATTGATAACTACATAACTAATCCTAGTGAGTGTGATGCATGGGCAATTATTGCAACTCAAAATAGTTTAGGAAGTGAACCCGCTCCGCTGGATTTGTAATCCTGCGGTATAATTCAGAAAAAGTAGAAGAAAAACTTCAGAATAAAGCCAATAATAGATAAGCTACTCACCGAACCTATACAACTTCTTTCCTTAAACATTCACTTCCTAATGGGGGGCCATGGCAATAATGACGGGCTTAACGCCAGCTATTTACTTAAAAAGACAAGAAAAAAGTTTTTATCGATTAACCTGTTCTACTTGATTTTTAGAGGTGTTAATTTTGCTCGTGAATTGTGAAAAAATGCAATTTATGTTTGCAAAATAATACCCCTAAAGAATAATTTATGATACCAGCCACAACAAGGTTTGGATACTTGTTTAATTTAATGGAGAGTGATATATCATTTCCAACAATAGATGCTGTATTTCGAAAACAAGCTAAAAGAATTAGAAGAGACGAAATTAATGGTTCTTATGTGTACGATTATATTACAAAAAAAGGAATTTTTGGACCATTAGAAATTATTACTGTAAGTCATAGAAATGGTGAGGTACAGTTAGTTGGAGTTAAATCAAAAGATCCCGAAGAATATCACAGGATGGCAGGGATCATTCGAGAAGCTTCTCCAATGATTAACCTAGTGCAGGATATAGGTAATTCTGAAATTTATAAAACATGTGAGGGAGATTTTGTTTTTCAAATTGGTCAGAATGTCTTTCAGAAAGGTGATAATGTTTTAATTGCAATGAGAAACGAATAATTAATTAGCGAAACCTTGTTCCGCTGCTCCCGATAGCCATTGGGATGTAATGTTGTAGAACATTCTCACCTTCCATTTTCCAATATTTTTCCATCAGAAAGTAATGAAATTAATTCTAGAATAATGGATTGTGCAGAGTTAAAGGAGTCCTGCTTTCCCATTTCCGAAGCCCAGGCATAGGCTGAGTAACTAGTGGTGCCGTCTGAAAATTGAATAGTAATTTTTACATCGTCATTGATGGGATGACCTTCTGTGTGTTTGATGCTCCAATACTCGGTGTTTTTGATGGAGTTTAATAATGTGTCCAATTGAGGTTGGGGTAGAGTTCCTTTAAAGCTTAATTGCTCTCGGTTCAAGCTTACGTTCGAAGTAAGTTCAAAATTCCCCTGCTCGTTTATCCAAAGATGTGTTTGTCCACGAAAAGCATTGCCAATTTCGTAGTTTATAAGATGCTTTTCATTCGAAGTCTTTGTTTCCATTATTTTATGCATTACTTCTTTCACTAAAATTAAACAATTCTAACATTTCTTCCCGGATACCACGTACCAATTTGCGTTACCAAATGACCAAAGTGT
This sequence comes from Parvicellaceae bacterium, assembly GCA_965230225.1. Classification (GTDB taxonomy): domain Bacteria; phylum Bacteroidota; class Bacteroidia; order Flavobacteriales_D; family Parvicellaceae; genus CALSMU01. Next base: position 414,352 of record CBDDKM010000008.1, on the reverse strand, counting down.
CTGGCTTTAATTTCTGCCAAATGAGGCCCCTCGGCAGGATAGTTCCCCATCAAACTATGGTCAGTAAATAGTGGCCTGGCGGCAAAACTGGCATCTGCATACTCATCGCTGGCACCTAGTATCATGTGTGCGCTTTCATGAGCCATGGTTACATCAGATTGCATGTGTTCGGAAGGTAGTCCTAATTCGTAAATGGTTCCGAATGCTCCTCCTGCAGAACTTGTACCATGTTGCCCTCCGATCATATTTACGTTATAAGGGGCTCCGTTGTCTTCGTTCACGAATACCGATATTCGATAGGTCCCATCGCCGGGTTGTGGTGCTCCCGGTGAAGTTATTTCTACAGAGTATTTATTAGAAAGTGCATTATTAGCAGCAGCAATAAATCTTGCCTTAAGTGCATTAAAAGCGGCCATACCCCCATGTCTTACTCCAAAATCACCTGCAGGAACAAAGTTAATTTGTTTCGAAACCCTAACACCACTTGGAAACAGTGATAGATCAGTAGGAGAGGTCACAGATGGATGTTGTGTAGTAGCAGCAAAATTACCGGACCTGGTATTATTAGGATCATTTAAAGCTGTTATTCCCTGTGCCGAAATCACTTGATTATTGTCCAGTCGGTTAACTCTAAATCGTTCGATATATGCTGCAATGTCTTCTGTACTATTTGGTGCTCCCCATGTTCTGGCTTCGGCTAAAGTATCTGCTGCATTAAGTACTCTAATATCACCAGTTACCTTATTTAATCCTTCTTGAGTTAGTAGCTCGTGGTCCTGAGTGTGCATGTAAGTGTCAAAGGCAAAATCTACCCTGGAACCTGCCTGAGGACGAATATTATTGGTATTGACCCAATTTTTAAATCGATCAATAACGTTATTAGCTCCAATCTTAGCAGGATGATGATTGGTTAAGGTACCAATGGCAGCAAGAGAAAGATTTTCCTTTTTATCAGCTTTTAGATAATCTGTAAACCGCCTAACATGATCTGCCGCCGATTCGCCATCTCGCCAATAATTCATTAGGTTTCTGCTCCAGTCTAAATAGCTAACCGAAGCATGATCTGGGTTTTGTATGGTAACTTCAGCAAGAGCAGGCTCTTTGTTTAACCCATCTAACCCGTAAAATGGATCAGCTTCGTCAGTGGCTTTTTCAGTCTGATAGGCAAGAATAGCTGTCCTTACCGGAGGCGTTAAGGTGTCCGGAGCGATGGCTAGTTCATATCGGGTAACATACTGATCATTCGATTCGGGACCATTTTTAGCATTGAGCGATCTCCAGTGTTTGAATCGATCAACTTCAACACCACGATCTCGCCGAGCTACAAGTTGTGATGTTTCTTTTTTCTGTACAACAGAAATTAATCTTCTCTGTACGCTCGATTCTTGTCTTCTATCTTTAAACTGAGAAGCTGTATCAGAAGATTTCTCAGGAGTCAAAACATTATTAGCAACACTAGTGCTTTGGTTTTGCTGTAGGGAGTCTTTTTTTCTGTTCATTCAACTAAAGGGTATTAGTAAACTACTCGTGTACAAAGCATAAGCATTTACCATTAGAGTTTTTTAGCATGTAAAAGTCCAGATCTTAGGGGTCTGACAGCTCAAATTTAACTTTTTAATTGAAAGGAAGGTCTTGTAATCTTTAATCTTATAGTCTTTCATCTGGTGCGAAGCACCTCCTCTAATTGAGGTAAACTTAAGTATACCTAAAACTGATACCCCAGTTGTAGTTTTATCAAGACATCCCAGTATAGCCCTTTTTCAGAGTATTTTTCACCATTATTAAGTTGGGAATAGTTCCAATAGTAAATAGGGGCGGCGCCCATCAACAAACTGGATTGAATGTGATTACCAATGGACCATCTTACACCAGGGCTAATCATATTACCAACAATTTTGATTTTTTGATGGTCCAATTCAAAGTTGGGGTTGAAGCGGGAAGGTTCTACAGATGCTCCAATTACTCTGTAGGCATTAAAATACAGGTCGTTTTGTAGAACAAAATTCACTCGTTTATCGGGGTTGGTTACACACCATTGCACACCTGTTCGTATACCTTTAAATTCTATTTTATCGGTGTTTTTGTAAAACTCTCGCCGGTTGTATTCGAATTGTGGACCTATCGAAAAACCAGTAGAGAATAAAAATCGGTTAGATTCGTAGGTATACGCCAATTCGTGATATATTCTTCCGTGATTAGAATAACCAAAAGAGGAAGTAAATGCTACACCATGTGTTTGCGCTTTATTAACTAAAGTGCAGGATAAGGCGAATATTAATAGGATGGTAGGTTTTAGGTTGGTTGGTCTCATACTTGTATAACAATGTATACTATGCAATAGTTACACCACTGGAATTACCATTCGCTCTGCTGGTTCCGATAATTATTGGAATGTAATCCCTCGGTATAATTCAGAATTCGGAAAAAGTGGAAGAAAAACCTCACAACAAGGCACAAAAAATGGGCAAGCTACTCACATCGCACCGCTACAACCACCTACCCTTGCTACGTTCCCGTCCTGGGGGATTCAGTAGGAGCTGGTCGTATGAGACTTGCCCGGCACAAAAGTAAACAAATGTTCAAATTCCACAACCCCTTTAGCTTAAAAAGTCAATTAAATTGAAGTTTAATAAATCAACAATAATTTATCGAGTTAGAAATCAGTAGATTGGCAAGGTAAGTTGAATAGTTAAAGAGTTAAAAAGTTAAGGAGTTGAGTAGCATTCGAGCTGATTGGTGGTATAGTTATATGTGATGAGTTTCCGGGTCTGTGCCCGGAAATGGGTTCTTCCTTGGAAAGATTAGTATGAAGTGTTGACCAGAGAGTATATTTCGGTATAATTGATTAGTTAATTGAAATTGTCAATACCCTAATGAACATGTAAACATTCTTAAATACCGCCTCGTAAATGTTCTTTTAAAAATTAGCCCAACCTAATACTTAATACATCGTACCTAATACCTATTCCAAAAATCTTTGTCTAAAGTCTAACCAGCAACACTGGTTTAAATCGGTAAATGCTCATCATTCGTAATCAACGAATTGTCCAGCATCTTTTCCAAATCAGAAAAGTCGTGTAATTCACGGTCCATTAAGTGAGTAGGACTAACATTTTTCAATGCATTAAACATAATCGCTTTACGATTCGGGTAACGCTTCTCCCAGTTGTTCAACATTTCCTTCATCATTTGGCGCTGAAGGTTAGGCTGGGTACCACATAAGTTACAAGGAATAATAGGGTGGTTTCTCAATTCAGAGAAAGCAGCAATATCTTCTTCCTTACAATATGCCAACGGACGGATTACAATGTGAGCATGATCGTTGGTAATGTATTTAGGAGGCATAGCCTCCATTTTACCAGCAAAGAACAAGTTTAACATAAAGGTTTCGATGATGTCATCCCTATGATGTCCCAATGCTACTTTGTTACAACCATGGTTCTTAGCTGTTGTGTACAGTACACCACGTCTTAAACGAGAGCATAAGCTACAGGTGGTTTTACCCTCAGGTAATTTATCCTGTACAATGCTATAAGTATCTTTCTCTACAATTTCGAAAGGAACGTCCAATTCTTTTAAGTAGTTAGGAAGAACCTCTTCCGGGAATCCCGGTTGTTTTTGATCCAGGTTTACTGCTAAAATTTCAAAGTCAATGTCAGAGTAATTTCTAAAGTGTAACAACACATCCAGCATAGTATAGCTGTCCTTACCACCCGATAGGCATACCATCACTTTATCTCCATTTTCTATCATCTGGAAATCCTGCATTGCATTCCATACATCAGTGTGTAATCGCTTTCTTAATTTCTTAAGTGGGTCCGGCTGTTTTTTCGTTTCTGACATTATCACTTTGTAAATTCTGCGCAAAGGTACGCAATTTGCCTCGTTTTAGCACCATACAGAATGTTTCATTTGCGTCATAAACATTCTTCATTGAATAATAAAATAAGGAATAGGAGTAGTTCTGCTAATTTATTCTACTTTTGCGCCTTCAGTAAAAATTTAGCATGCAATCAATTAGAAACATCGCCATTATTGCCCACGTAGATCACGGAAAAACAACGTTGGTAGATAAAATCATTCACGCATGTCAGGTATTGGACCCAAGAAAAGAATCGAAAGATTTAATTCTGGACAACAATGACCTTGAGCGTGAAAGAGGAATTACCATCCTTTCTAAAAACGTATCCGTAAACTACAAAGGGATCAAGATTAACATTATCGATACCCCGGGCCATGCCGACTTTGGAGGAGAGGTAGAGCGTGTACTTAAAATGGCCGATGGTGTATTGCTATTGGTGGATGCCTTTGAAGGACCAATGCCACAAACCCGTTTCGTAATGGGGAAAGCAATCGATTTAGGATTAAAGCCAATCGTTGTAGTAAACAAGGTGGACAAAGAAAACTGTACTCCAGACATTGCTCAGGACAACGTTTTTGACCTAATGTTTAACCTTGGAGGAACAGAAGATCAATTGGATTTTGTTACCATTTTTGGTTCTGCTAAAAACGGATGGATGAGTACCGATTGGGAAAAACCAACTGACAATATTATACCTCTATTGGATGCCATTGTAGAAAACATTCCTGAAGCACCTTATAGAGAAGGATCACCTCAAATGCAAATTACTTCTTTGGATTTCTCTTCGTTTACCGGAAGAATTGCCATTGGGCGTGTGTTTAGAGGAGACCTTGAAGTAGGAAAGGACTATACTCTTTGTAAAGACGGAGAAAACAAGAAGGTAAGAATTAAAGAACTTCACGTTTTTGTTGGATTAGGGAAAGAGAAGGTAGATAAAGTAAGAAGTGGAGACATTTGCGCCATTGTTGGTATTGAAGGGTTTGAAATTGGAGATACCATTGCCGATTTAGAAAACCCGGAACCACTAACCAGAATTGCTGTTGATGAGCCAACCATGAGTATGTTGTTTACCATTAACAACTCTCCATTTTTTGGTAAAGAAGGTAAATTCGTTACTTCTCGTCACTTAAGAGACAGATTATACAAAGAGCTGGAGAAAAACCTTGCTCTTAGAGTAGAAGATACCGATACGGAAGATAAATTCAATGTATTTGGAAGAGGAGTACTTCACTTGTCTGTACTGATCGAAACCATGCGTAGAGAAGGGTACGAATTACAAGTAGGTAAACCACAAGTAATTATTAAAGATATTGATGGTGTTCAGTGCGAGCCTTACGAAACATTGGTAATTGATGTACCGGAAGACTACTCAGGAAAAGCCATTGAATTAGTAACTCAACGTAAAGGAGACCTATTGGTAATGGAGCCAAAAGGAGATTTACAACACCTTGAGTTCGATATCCCGTCGAGAGGAATTATCGGATTGAGAAATAACATCCTAACTGCAACTGCGGGACAGGCTATTATGACTCACCGTTTTAGAGAGTACGGACCAATTAAAGGAGATGTGCCTTCTAGAATTAAAGGGTCGTTAATTTCTATGGAGCAGGGACCAGCATTGGCTTATTCGTTAGACCGTCTGCAAGACAGAGGAAGATTCTTTGTAGAGCCAGGAGATGAAATTTACAAGGGAATGGTGATCGGAGAGCACTCCAGAGATAACGATTTAGAGCTTAATGTAACCAAAGGAAAGCAATTAACTAACATGCGTAAATCAGGAAGTGATGAAGCTATGAAGATTGCACCAAAGGTTGTTTTCTCACTGGAAGAGGCCATGGAATACATCAAAGAAGATGAATACCTGGAAGTAACACCTGTAAACCTTAGAATGAGAAAAATTGCTTTGAAAAAGTAATTGCAAACACATATATCATTTGTAAATCCCGGTTAACGCCGGGATTTCTTTTTTTGCAGAAATTATTTACCTTGCTAATATGTCTTTAAGCCACAGCATACCGTCTAGCTTAACCAGAAAGGAAATAAAGTTCCTTACTGAGTTAATTAATCGTGTATACGAATTTTCGGAAGGAAATATCTGGATAGATGGATATCGAAGAGTGAATTCAAAGGTACTGGCAAACATCATCGATAAAGAAGAGCTCATCGTTGCTCATATAGAAGATGAAGTGGTTGGATGTATTCAGCTTGAAAAGCGCTCTCCTGAGGTATATGGGTTTAAAATGTTGGTGGCCGACCCTGAAAGAAGAGGAGAAGGGATAGGGTCTTATTTGGTAAATGTAATGGAGAAAAGGGCTGAAGAATTGGGGGCCAAACAGCTTCAATTAGAGTTGTTGATTCCCACCGAATTTGAGCATAAAGATAAAGTCATGCTTCATTCCTGGTACACTAGAATAGGTTATGAATTAATTGCCACCGAAGACATCAACGCAATTCATGAAGGAATAGGTAAGTTTCTTAAAACAAACTGTAAGGTGGAAATCTATCAGAAAAATCTGTAATTATTCCGATAAGGATGGCAGTGTAAAGGTGTAAATAGTACCATTTTCGGTAGTGCGGTTAAATTCACCATCCAATTGCTCTGTAAATGTTTCAATAAGAATGAGTCCAAAACTGGATTCTTTTTGTGGTACTACCCATTTACCATTATCACGATAAACAATATTGGTCATGTTACCTTCACCCTCTGTAATATGAATGAATATTTCTCCATCAGTACGCTCTTTGAACGCATGCTTAAGCGAGTTACTGATTAACTCGTTAAATATCAAAGCAACAGGAACCAATGACTTTATATCTAAATCATCCACACTGGATTTAATGATGATCTGAATGTTTGTTTGATTTCTGTAGGAGCTTAGAATATCCTCCATCAGAGAAGTGAGGTAATCCTTTAAATCGATTTTAGCCAGATCGTCTGTTTGATACATTTTCTCATGAATCAGAGCCATGGACCCAACACGATTAATAGCTTCGTTAAACTGCCGGATGGTTTCTTCATTGTCCATTTCGGAAGCCTGTAGCTTAAGTAGACTAGAAATCACCTGTAAGTTATTCTTTACCCTGTGATGAATTTCTTTAAGTAATACTGTCTTTTCCTCGTGTTGTACATTTACCAACTCATTTTGTTCTAGCAAGAGTTTATTAGCAGCCCTTAACTCTTTATTGGAGGAATTGTTCGATTGATTAATTTTATAGATCAAAAAGGCAATAACAACCGTAATAATGGCCAGATTGATTACAGTATGTAAGTTGGTATTGGTGGTCGTTCCTGTATTGTATATGGCATACTCAGGGTACATGGTGAGGTGGATCAAAAAACCAACCATGTTTAGTATTAATGTAATACCTCCATACTTCGATCCCAATGAGTAAAAAGCAAAAAAGGAAACCAGTATGATCCACATTAAATCGGTTACCTGTTCCGAATCCTGAATCAAATGAATGCTTATTTGGTCAATGGTAGAACCACCAATTACACCTAATACGGCCGATAGAAAATATTTTCTGGTAGAGTAGAGGATTACCATTACCCCAATACAAAAAAATAGCGCTCCTAGCGAAGTGGAAACACTTGGGTCATTGTAGTACCAATGCAAAGTAGAAAGTCCAACAAATACAATCGTTAGGGTCAGGGAGATGGCCCATATCGTATTGAATTTATTTCTTTCAAATTTATCTTCATAGGAGGTAGCAGGTGGCCTAAGTAAGATCATCGGTCCAATAATACGTGATTTTGTGAAAATGGTTATAGAATATTTTGATGATTATAGAAATTCAATAATCAATCGATTTAGAAATCAATCATATCAATAAGAATATTAAATTTAACCAAGCCATATCACTACATTTTATGAAGAAACAACTACTTATCTGCTCCCTAATGTTCTGGGGAGGAGTTACCTATGCACAACACGAACAACAGTATCAAGCTAAATCTACATCGCCGGATTGGGTTAAAATGATGTATTCAGAAAATGCTGATCCTGGAGAAGTGGTGGAAGCATACAAGGAATATTACCGAACCCACGAATTGGTAAAAAACCAACATACACAATACTACAAAAGGTGGATCAGATCCTTTTCCAGACCAACTGGATATGCTTCATCCGCCAAAAACAGAAATTACATCGAAAAGTCGTTGGAGTTAAGACAAACCAAAGCTCCTAACTCACAATGGAACTGTATAGGACCTTTCGATTTCGACATTGATGCAGCAAGCAGAAGTTATGCTCCTGGATCAGCCCATGTATACACTGTTGAGCGATCTGAAAGTAATACTCAGATAATGTATGCAGGTACTGCTACAGCAGGGTTATGGAAATCTACAGACGGAGGGCAAAACTGGGATTTGGTTACTCAAGATTATCTGGTTAATGGAATCTTCGCCATAGAAATTGATCATAGCACACCGGATGTGGTGTACTTTGAAAGTGGGGGAGAATTGTATAAAACAACTGATGGAGGTGTAAATTGGAATACTATAGGAGATGCATCATTTAATAGTGTTAGCCATAGTGCTAAAGACATTGTGATGAGCCCGTCCAATACCAATGAGATTTATTTTACCTCTAATCACGGGTTTTACAGAACTACTGATGGAGGTGCTAACTGGACACAAATAATGAGTGGAGAATTTCAGGAAATTGAAATTAACCCGTCGGACCCAACCATGATTTACACCATTAAAGTGGTGGGTGATAAAACAGAATTTTATAAATCTACAGACTCGGGGCAAACATTTACCATTAAACCGAATGGATGGCCGAATCCAGGACCTGGAGATGAGCAAAAAAGAGTAGAAATTGCGGTTACTCCAGCCAACTCTAATTACATCTATGCCAATGCAACCGGTGCAGCTAATGGAGGAAGTGGAACCTACGGAATTTATTTTAGCTCAGACATGGGAGAAAACTGGACCTTCCAGTGTTGTGGAACTCAACCTTCCGGTCCTGCATCTTTATCTAACCCTAACTTAATGGCCTGGTCCAAAGATGGAACCGAAGACGGAGGACAATTCTATTACGACGTAGCATTAGCAGTTGATCCGGTAGACCCATTAAAACTTCACTTAGGAGGGGTAAATCATTGGATTTCTACCGACGGTGGTCAAAACTGGACCTGCCCTGCAAAATGGTCAGAGCCGGATCTACCACAATATGTACATGCAGATATTCACGACATTCGATTTTTCGGAACAGAACTTTGGATTGCATGCGATGGTGGAATTTTCATGTCTACCGATGGTGGAGCCAACATCAATAAGTCTCAATTCGGAATTGCAGGAACAGATTTCTGGGGATTCGGAGCTAGTCCACAAAGTGATGTAATGTTAGGTGGTGCTTACCACAATGGAACATTATTAATGGATAACAATACCTACTTAAACGACTGGATTTGTACCGGTGGAGGAGATGGTGTTAGAGGGTTTGTGAATTTTGGTGACGATCGAATTGCCTACGACGATTGGGAAGGTAGAATCCTTTCTGGAGATAGAACTCAACCTATTCAAGGATTTCAGTTCGATTCATTACCAAATGCATCATACATTATTGGAGCTTCCAGCAGATTAACTTTCGACCCAAGAAACTACAATCACATTTACCTGGGTAGAGGAAATCGATTAATCAAAACAGAAGATAACGGGCAAACATATACCAACATTTATGATTTTGGAAAAGAGGTAAAAGGGGTAGAGGTAGCCTGGACCAATGTTGATGTTATGTACGTTGCCACTTACGAAGATTGGTGGGGAGCGAAACAAATTTGGAAAACTACAGATGGCGGAAACACCTGGACAGACATAACCCCTCCGTCATCCATGTTAGGAGGGAATACCTGGGTGCCGTGGGACATTACAGTTAGTAGTAATGATGAAAATATTCTTTGGGCAGCCAGAACATCTCAATACAGCGATAGTCCTAACTTAAACGGAAATCAGGTGTACAAAACCACCGATGGAGGTCAAAACTGGACCAACATTACCACTTCCACCATTGATGATGAATGGATCACTAACATCGTTCATCAAAGAGGTACAGATGGAGGTGTATACATTGGAACCAGAAGAGCCGTGTATTACAGAAACGCAACCATGTCCGACTGGGCATTGTTTAATAATAACCTTCCTCTTAGCACTCCTTCTACTAAACTTACTATTAAGTATAAGGATAAGTTGCTTCGAAATGCTACCAGTAGAAGTGTATACGAAGTAGAAACTTACGACATTTCAACACCTCAGGCACAGATTGCTGCGGACAAATTTGAAGTATCCTGTTTAGATGAGGTAGTGCAGTTTGTAGATCATTCGGTACTGTCGAATGATAACCCAACCTGGAGCTGGTCTTTCCCGGGAGGAACACCAGCTAGTTCTACCCAACAGAACCCTACAGTAACTTATACCTCACCCGGAACTTATGATGTTACTCTCACCGTAACGGACGATTACGGAACTAGCACACAGTCTTATACTGCATTTATTGAGTATACTCAAAATGTTATTCCGGCTAATCTGCAAGAGGATTTTGAAACCGGATTCGACCCGGATTGGAAATTGTACAATGCCAACGGAACATACAGCTGGAGTACGGTAAGTATTACAAATGGCCCGGATTGTATTCCGACCAATTGTGCAAGAATTAACCATTACGACATTGATGCTGTAGGTGATGAGGCAGAATTAATTACGCCATTCATCGATTTAACAAGTGTAACAACAGCATCTTTGGTATATGATTATGCCTATGCGAAGTATGGTGGATCTTATGAGGATGGGTTTAGAATAGATATTTCTACCGATTGTGGAGCTACTTGGGATACTTTATTCTATGCCTTTGGAGATAGTTTGGAAACAGTAGATGATGTTGGAAACTGGTGGGAGCCGGCAGACTGTGCAGACTGGTCGTTAGACAATACCATCGATCTTCAAAGTTATATTGGTACAGAAGCCATGATTCGTTTTGTTGGAATTAATGGATACGGAAATAACTTCTACCTGGACAATGTAAACATCGAAACAAATTCGAATGGAGTGGATGAGCAAGGAGAGTACGTGTTGGAGGTTTTCCCGAATCCTTCTAAAGGACAGTTTGTGGTGGAGCACAATTTTACGGATGCTGAATTAAAGATTTTCTCGATGGAAGGAAAGCTAGTTTACTCACAACAATTAAGAAGTGGAAAAGAGTTAATTCAGTCGAACCTTTCTACCGGAATTTACGAAGTTCAGCTATCTAGTAACGACTATACAGGTAACATTAAGATAGTGGTGGAATAAAACCATTCGTTTATCAATACTTTTCAAAGCCTTGCCTAAAAAGCAGGGCTTTGTTATTTATTAATATGCCTTTGGCCATGTTTATTGGTATATTTGATCAGCCAATACCACAGCATGAAAAGAACCATCACAGCCTTATTTATTGTTTTTAATTTAATTGTAACAGCCCAAATTCCACCGGGATATTACAACAGTGCTCAAGGCTTGTATGGCGATGATTTAAAGCTGGCTCTTTATAACATCATCAAAAATCACTCACAACAAAACTATAGCGATTTGTGGACAGCTTTTAATTCTACAGATCAACAGTCCAACGGAAGTGTTTGGGATATCTACTCCACAAATTCTTCAGGAGGTTCGCCATATACATACTCTTTTGGGGCGGATCAGTGTGGTAATTACAACTCAGAGGGAGATTGTTACAACAGAGAGCATTCCATGCCTAAAAGTTGGTACAACGATGCATACCCGATGTATTCGGATCTTTTTCACATTTATCCAACAGATGGATACGTAAACAACAAAAGAAGCAATTACCCTTATGGAACAGTAGGTAGTGCCAGCTGGACCTCTCAAAATGGAAGTAAAGTAGGTAGCAGCAATTACCCTGGGTATTCAGGAACTGTATTTGAGCCGGTAGATGAATATAAAGGAGATGTGGCCAGAAGTTATTTCTACATGATGACCAGATACACCAATGTGGTTTCCGGTTGGAGTAGCGATATGCTTTCCGGAAATGATTTAACCGGTTGGGCAGAAAACATGCTGTTGGATTGGCATTTGAACGACCCTGTTAGTCAAAAGGAAATTGATAGAAACAATGCCATCTATGCTATTCAAAACAATCGGAACCCATTTATCGATGAACCATTTTGGGTGCAATCCATTTGGGGGCCAATTGCAGATATTCAGGAACAGCAAGAACTTCAAATCAGTGCCTGGTATGCCAATCAGCAGTTAACAATTGATAACCCTAATCAGGTGTCTGGGCAATTAAAGGTGGTAAACATGCTAGGAGAGGAGCTACTCAATGAAAAGCTTAATGAAGCTAAATCTAATGTGGCTTTTTCATTTCCTTCCGGGATCTACATCGCTTCTTTCTCTTCCAATGTGGGAGTAAAAACCATTAAGTTCTTTGTGAATTAAGAGCGCTAAACTATTTCTGTATTTCTGGTAAAAAATTTCGTAATTGCCTTATTTAATTGCTTTAAGCAGATGAAACCACATAGGCGACTTATTAACAATATGTGGAAAAGTATCTCTTCATTGTGGCACGATATTTAATATCTTCGAAATCCTCGTCCATAACCAACGACGAACAACGAGCATAGAATTAAACCAGTAAAAATCAGACCTATGAAAAAATGTTTAGCAGTTCTTGCGGGCTGTTTCCTGATCTTTTCGGCCTCGGCCCAGGATGAGGAACTGACCGAGAAAGAAAAAGCATTTCGAGATTCCATTAATGCAGTAAACACTGCAAGCGCCGCCACAGCAGAGTCTCAGGAAGCATACAACAAAGGGATTACCTTATTTAGTCAAAGCAAGTATAAAGAAGCAGTATCTTCTTTTACCATGGCTATTAGTGGAGACCCGAAATTTGAAGCAGCATACTATAATAAAGGAGTTGCTCAACATAAGATGAAAGACTACAAAGGAGCAGTAAAGACCTTTGGAGATCTGATAAAAATCAACGACGAACACGCTAAAGCATACTTTCAAAGAGGTGTTGCCAATCAAAAAATGAACAAATTGGATGCAGCATTAGATGATTATAACCAAACCATGTTGTTCGATACCAAGAACAAACAAGCCTATTATAATGCAGGTGGGGTGTTGTTCATGAAAAAAGATTACGAAAGAGCCATTAAGATGTTTGATAAGGCCATTGGGCTGGACGCGAAGTTTGCTGATGCTTACAACGATAGAGGTAGTTGTAAGAGAATGCAGAAGAAATTTGATGCAGCGTTGGCAGATTACCAAATGGCTGGTAAATATGCACCGCAACATGCGTTTATCTTTAACAACATTGGTACGGTAAAAAGAAAGCTGAAGGATTATCAGGGAGCAAAAGATGCTTATAGTAAAGCACTTTCGTTAGACCCTAAATTTTACCTGGCTTACAATAACAGAGGAGCGATGAACTTTGAACAAGGTAAATACTCCGAAGCAGTTAGAGATTTTGACAAAACCATCGAGTTGAATCCAAAATATGCTCCTGCATACAACAACAGAGGTTCAGTAAAGCACAAGCAAAAGGATTATAAAGGAGCTATTAAGGATTTTGATAAAGCCATTTCCATTAACCCGAAATACGGAAGCGCTTACGCTAATCGTGGTACATCAAAAGAGATGAACAGAGATATGGATGGAGCTTGTAAAGACTGGACCAAAGCGCGTGAGCTAGGTTCTGAACTAGGAAAAATTTATCAAGTAGGAAATTGCCAATTCTAAACAAAAGAAAATCATGAAAGCATTAAATACATTATTAGTAGCATTGTTCTTGGGTGGGTTTTCTTTTGCTCAGGATGTGGAGTTCAAAGCTTCCAATTTTAAAGACAAAAAAGAAGAGTTTAAAACTGCTCTGGAACACAAGAAAAAAGGAGACGAATACCTAACCCTGGGTAATGAGGCTGTGTACTCAGTAACCGACCCTGGAAATAATTTCAAAGCAGCGATCATTGAGTATAAAAAAGCGCATAAATTCAACCCGAATAGTGCAGAGGTAAACTTCAAATTAGGAAATGCCTATTTATATACCAACGAAAAATACAAGGCTTTGGAATACTTAACCAAGGCAGAAAAATTAAACCCAACTGTAGACGATTTCTTAGATTTTTATTTAGGAATGGCCAAGCAGTTGGATATGGATTTTTCCGGAGCGTTAAAACATTATACCAAATTTGAATCATCAACTAAAGCAAAGCAAGTAGCTACTTTAGGACCGATGGTTACCAAAAGAAAAAAGGAGTGTAAATACGGTAAAGAATTAACTGCTAAACCAGTTAGAGCCTGGATCGATAACGTTAGTTCTATCAACTCAGACAGAGATGATTTTAGTCCTTGTATTTCTACAGATGGAGCAACAATTGTATTTACTTCTACAAGAGAGAATGGACATAACCCTAATGAGGTAGGAGATTACGATGGAGACATCTACATCACAGAACTTCAAAATGGAAAATGGTCTAAAGCTAAAAACGTAGGAGCACCACTGAGTACTAAAAACTACGAAACAGCCACTATGCTGTCTTACGACGGTACAAAAATGCTGATGTACAAACTGGAAGAAGAGAACTACGATGTTTACGAGAGTAAACTTAAGGGGGCTACATGGTCTTCACCAACTAAACTACACAGAAGTTTAAATACGAAAGCCAATCAAACTCAGGCAAGTTATAACTACAATAACCGTAAGATTTACTTTGTTTCCGACAAAAAAATGGGATCGGCCGTAAGAGGTACTGACATCTATACTTGTGGAAGAATGAATGGAGTAGGGAACACCGAGTTTGGAGCTGCTCAGAACGTAGGGAACGAGGTAAACTCTAAATTCAACGAAGGTTCTGTATACCTTCACCCAAATGGAGATATCATGTACTTCAGTTCAGAAGGGCATAACTCTATGGGGGGGATGGACATTTTCATGTCTAAGAAAAGAGGAGGACAATGGCAAGAGCCGGTTAACCTTGGTTACCCAATTAACACTCCTTATGATGATTTCTTCTTTGCTTCTACGGCAAGTGGTAAGTTTGCTTACATTGCTTCTAACCGTGAAGGTGGAAAAGGAAATCTGGACATTTACAAAGTAACTTTCTGGGGAGAGCCTAAAGAAATGGCTGTAGAAACTGAAGATTATTTATTGGCAAGTGTTGCTAACCCTATTCAGGATGTACAAATTGAGAGCAAAGTAAAGGTGGATAAAAAAGCCTTAACTGTATTTAAAGGGAAAACCATCGATGCTATTACCAAAAAGCCGGTACAAGCAGAAATGGAGATCGTAGATAACTCTACTGGTAAGAAGACCCAAGATTTTACCACCAATAGTGCTACAGGTAAATTCCTGGTATCGCTTAATGCCGGACGTAACTACGGTATTGCGGTAGAGAAAGATGGATACCTGTTCCACTCAGAAAACTTTGATATTTCAAATGCAAGTTCATTTAACATGGTGAACAAAGTTATTGAGTTGTACAACATTAAAGTGGGAAGTAAGATTGCACTTAGAAACGTATTCTTTGCTTCTGGTAAATCCACATTAACTCCAGATTCTAATGCTGAGTTAGATAGGTTGGTGAAGTTACTTAAAGATGTTCCTGGGTTAAAGATCGAATTATCTGGACATACTGATAACGTTGGTAGCGAAAGCATGAACAAAAAGCTTTCTCAAGATAGAGCTCAAGCAGTAGTAAACTATCTGATCAATAAAGGAATTGATAGTAAAAGATTAGCAGCAAAAGGGTATGGATCATCCCAACCAGTTGCTTCGAACAATACTTCTGAAGGACGTCAGGAAAACAGAAGAACCGAATTCTTAATTACAGGAAATTAGGAATATTTATAAAACCAGAATAAAAAAGCCGTTTGCAATGCAAACGGCTTTTTTTAGTCCTTATCGTAACGATCAATTAAGGTCATTAATCGATCTTCATGGATATCTAAAAAGGTGGCTAGTACATTGATAGGGATACGTCTGAATACTTCCGTAGGTGCCATTTCGAAGAACCCCAGAAATTTTTCCTTGTCTGACTTTTTATTGGGCAATACCCTATCTGCCATTAAGGAATAGTTGTACTCCACAAATAACCTCCCCAACTTATTCCAGTTGGTAACCATCTTATACAAGTCCAGCATTTTACTTCTGCTTATGGTACATACCACACAATCCTCCAGGCATTGAATGTATTCTCTGGATGGTTCGTTAGTTATAAACCCTAGTAAGGGACTTATAAACTCGTCTTCAATGGCAAGATTAGTACTAATGGACTTCCCATCTTCAACGTGGTAGGCATGAACAATTCCGCTTACCACAAAAATGAAATAAGCCGATTCTCCACCCACCCAATGGATGTGTTCTTTCGAATTAAACTCCTTAACCTTAAAGGCATCCCGAATTAACTCCTCTTCCTTTTCGTTGATGTAAATGTACTCTTCAATTTTGCTAATTAACTGATCTTTAGCGGTGGTCTTGCTCTCAATCACAATAGTAGTATTTTAAGGTATAGTTCTAATACGAAAACTAATTTAGAAGGTTTTCGTTGCCTGAATTGTTTGAATGTAGTTTTTGGATGGATGAATGGTCCATTTCTTTTGTTGCTCTGAAATCTCGTTTAAGAATGCAGTAATGAATAAAAAAATACGCCCAAAAGCAATCGCAGCAAAAAGGAAGTATTATTTTTACCGTCCAATATTTTTAAAACATGAGCAAACCTTCAATACCAAAAGGAACCAGAGATTTTTCGCCAACTCAAATGGTGAGAAGAAATTACATATTCGACACCATTAAAAAGTCGTTTGTGAAGTATGGTTTTATGCCCATCGAAACGCCTTCTATGGAGAAGCTTCAAACGCTTACCGGAAAGTATGGAGATGAGGGAGATAAGCTGATCTTTAAAATATTGAACAGTGGAGATTACTTGAATCCAAAAAAGCGACCTGCAAGCGATGAAGAGTATGCGGAACGTAATAGTAAAACATTGTTAAAGTATATTTCAGCGAAGGCGTTGAGGTATGATTTAACCGTACCATTTGCAAGATACGTTGTGCAACACCAAAACGACATTGCTTTTCCATTTAAGCGTTACCAAATTCAGCCGGTTTGGAGAGCTGACAACCCTCAAAAAGGAAGATACAGAGAGTTTTTCCAATGCGATGCAGATGTAGTAGGAAGCGATTCGTTAATCTATGAAATCGAATTGGTGCAGTTGTTTGATGAAGTATTGGGGAACTTGAAAATACCTGATTTTACCATTAAGATCAACAACCGAAAAATTCTAAGTGGAATTGCGGAAATTACCGGTCAGTCTGAAAAAATCATCGACATTACTGTAGCCATAGATAAGTTAGATAAAATTGGAGAGGATGGGGTAGTAGCGGAACTACAAAGTAAAGAAATTCCCTCTGAGGCCATCGATAAGATAAGACCATTGTTTCAGTTAACCGGAGCGAATAGCGAAGTGTTGGCCAAGATGAGAACCATGTTGGCAGATTCAGAAGTGGGACAAAAAGGTTTGGATGAACTGGAAGAAATTTTTACAGCTGTAGATACGATAGGCTTGAAAACAGCCAAATTCGAATTTGATGTTACCCTGGCCAGAGGATTGAACTACTATACCGGAGCTATTTTCGAGGTAAAAGCTAACGGAGTTAAAATAGGAAGTATTTGCGGAGGTGGAAGATACGATGACCTTACCGGAATATTTGGATTGAAAAACATCTCTGGAGTAGGAATCTCTTTTGGAGCAGATAGAATTTACGATGTAATTGAAGAGTTAAACCTGTTTCCTGAATTTACTTCAGAAACAACTCAGGTAATGATTACCAATTTTGGAGGGAACGATGTTCACTGCTTACAACTAGCTACTCAACTCAGAAATGCTGGAATCAATGCAGAGTTTTACCCTTCTAAAGCAAAAATGCAGAAGCAAATGAAATATGCTGATGCTAAAGAAATACAATATGTTCTCTTTGCAGGAGACCGTGAGGTTGAATCTGGAGTCTATGGTCTGAAGAACATGACAACCGGAGAACAATCCGACCTGAAAGTAGAAGAAATTATAGACACCATAAACGGATAATATGAGTCAGACATACCACACTATATCCTCTGAGCACCTTTCAATCGAAAAGGTAGCGGAAATTGTTAAGTCAAACGTTCAGATTAAACTATCTGAAGAGGCCATTGCTAAGATTCAAAAATGCCGCGATTACTTAGATAATAAACTAAGTAATGGAGATCATGTGTTTTATGGAATCAACACCGGATTCGGTTCACTTTGCAACACTGTTATTTCTAACGAGGATCTTTCTCAATTACAGGAAAACCTGGTAATGTCGCATGCTTGTGGTTTAGGAAACGAAGTAGAGCCAGCCATCGTAAGACTGATGTTGTTACTGAAGATTCAAGGGTTGTCTTATGGACACTCTGGTGTTTCATTACAAACGGTACAACGATTAATTGACTTTTACAATAATCGAGTAACTCCGGTAGTATATCAGCAAGGTTCTTTAGGTGCATCTGGAGATTTAGCTCCTTTAGCACACATGTCGCTTCCTCTAATAGGAATGGGATATGTTGATTTTGATGGCCAAAGAAGAAAGGCAGATGAGGTATTAGAAGAATTAGGGTGGGAGCCTATTACACTTCAATCTAAAGAAGGGTTGGCTTTATTGAACGGTACCCAGTTTATGAGTGCTCATGGAGTATGGTCCTTAATTCAATCAGAAAAGCTTTCCGGATTGGCTGATCTAATCGGTACAGTTTCTTTGGAAGGATACGACGGAAGAATTTCTCCATTTTTAGATGCGGTTCATTTGGTTAGAAACCATCAGGGACAATTAGAAACTGCTAGAAATATTAGAAAATACCTGGAGGGAAGTGAGTTAATTGATCAGGAAAAAGTTAATGTTCAGGATCCGTACTCATTCCGTTGTATGCCTCAGGTACACGGAGCATCTAAAGATGCCATCAGATATGTAAAATCTGTTATAGAAACAGAAATTAATTCTGTAACTGATAACCCAACGATCTTCCCTGATGAAGACATGATCATCTCAGCCGGTAATTTCCACGGTCAACCATTAGCGTTGGCGATGGATCAATTAGCTATTGCTATGGCGGAGTTGGGAAGTATTTCGGAGAGAAGAATCTATAAATTGATTTCAGGTACCCGAAACTTACCTCCATTCCTTGTGGCACACCCAGGTTTGAATTCAGGATTTATGATCCCTCAGTATTCCGCTGCATCGGTAGTAAGTAAAAACAAGCAATTGTGTATGCCTAACTGTGTAGATACTATCGATTCTTCCAACGGACAGGAAGATCACGTTAGTATGGGTGCTAATTCTGCTACCAAGGCGGTAGAAGTAATTCAGAACGTGGAGAAAATATTGGCGGTAGAATTGTTTACAGGAACTCAGGCACTAGAATTTAGAAGACCACTTAAATCTTCCGAAAGAGTAGAGGAGTTAGTGTCAGATTTTAGAAAAATGGTACCTTTCGTAGATGATGACAAAATCATGCACTTCGAAATGGAACGTTCCATTGCTTTCTTGCAGGAACTGGAATGGTAAATTGCAGTACTGGTTTTTAGGAGCAGTTTTTCTTTTTACATCAGTTGGTTGTGATTCTCAAAAAGAGGCAGAACCATTCGAAATTGATTATTCGTTTTTCTGGGAAGGAAGATACGAGGAACTG
Organism: Parvicellaceae bacterium; assembly: GCA_965230225.1. Taxonomy (GTDB): domain Bacteria; phylum Bacteroidota; class Bacteroidia; order Flavobacteriales_D; family Parvicellaceae; genus CALSMU01. The sequence continues at coordinate 394,786 of CBDDKM010000008.1, read as the reverse complement.
GAGTTGGGCGATTTACATGTTTCTAACTCAGGAACCATTTATTTGGTGGGGGCGGCAGAAAGAGTGTTCGCAAACCCTATTGTATTGTCGTTTGATCCTCAGGGAAATGCCATTTTTCCAGATACTACTAAAGAATCAGGTGCTATACCCGGAACCAGAGCTACAAATGTAGTGGAAGCCATAGATGGTAAATTGCTTGTATGTGGATTCTATAATACCGAAGAGGAGGATGACAGACACCTGGGAGATAGAAGTCAGGCAGTATTCATTACCAAGTTAGATCTAGACAATAAAAAAATAGAGTGGTCCAAACAAATCCCTTCAGGATATAATTCTACACCAGAAGACATGATTGTAGACGAGAATGGTGAAATCTTCATTTTGTGTGATGGGATGATCAAATCTGAATTAAAGGTGCCGGAATCTGCATATTCCATGGATTACCCAACTCAGTACCCAAGAATTATTCAATTATCTAACGAAGGAGAGGTCATTAATGATGCGTTAGTGGGAGAGCCTTTTTATAGTGGTTTTGGAAGTGCATTGTGTTCTTACAATACAGACATATATGTGCTGTCTACTGTTAGTGGTAACTACCTGGAAAGGCACGAAATCCAACTAACACATATTAATGAAAATCTTAGGGCTAAATGGATGAAGCAGTTCCAGTACAAAAAGGGAGCAGACAAAAATTTTAATGATCAACACTGGGGAGTAGGCTTAGAATCTTTTTCCACCGGAGAATTATTAATTCTTGGGGTAAATGAGCATAATGCAGAGGATAAGGATCACCGTCTAATTAAAGTGGACTCAGAGGGAAATGAAATCTGGACCAAAAACTTTAGTGGAGGTACTTTGGACCCTCCTTCCATGTGGATCGATGTAAATGATGATATCTATCTGGCAGGAGAGAATAATGACGATGAATTTTATTTGATTAAGCTTGATGCTGATGGCAATGAGCTGTTTCACGAAACCAGATTATTTGATGAGCATTTTGAAGTAATAGGAGTGTCTGGTTCCTGGTATGATAACGGAGTAGTGGTGGCGCTTAATTTACTGAGGGAAATGGAAGGTGATTTTTATTCTCACAAAGTGGATTACCTCAAGTTAATGAAGTATACCACCGATGGAAAGTTAGAATAGTGTAGGGCAAAAAAAATCCCGCATCAAATGCAGGATTCTTTTTGAATATGATTTAGCGATTTAAAGGTCTCTGGTTTTAACCACTTTACCATCGCTGTATTGCTCTTCTTTGGTAGCCTTACCTTGTTCGTTGTAGTAAGTCCATTTTCCAGTTCTGTAATAATCCAAAAGACTTTTATCATAGCTTAAGAAACCATCTACTTTGTTGTTTCCGTTAGCATGAAAATCATTTTGAGTATAGTTCAGTTTCTTTTTGTTGTCTAGTTCAAATAAAGACTCTGCCTGACCAGTTTCGTAGTACGATCTTTTAGCAATGTGATACATGAAGCTTTTGTGATATTCTTCGTAGTATTCCATGTTTCCATTGGTGTAATAATCAACCCATAGTAACGGAGAACCTTCCATGTATTTAACCTCAGACTTAAGCGTACCGTCTTTGTAGTATAATTTAGATTGAGATCTAAAACCATCAATGTTTTTGAATTCTCTTTCTAATTGTCCATTTGGGTAATAGTTTTTATAAACCTTCAACTGCCCGTCAATGTAGTATCCTCTGTGTAAAAGGGTACCATCTTCGTAGTAATCCTCTTTCCAGTTGTTCACTGCATATCCATTTTCCATTCGAACAGAATCTCCTTCTAAGGCAAGGTTCAATCCTTCGTACATGGTAATACCATAAGTTTCATCTACGATAGTTGCATCATACTTTTTCTCTTTTGGAACCTGGCTTTCTAAATCAGGTTGAGCAAAAGATGCAGTTGAGGTAATCAAAAGACTAAATAGTAAAATATTCTTCATGCTTCGTCGTGGTCTTTTAAGGTCTTAATATTTTGGTTAAAACACAGCTCTGTACGTAAATATACGAAAAATTAAGTTTGCAATTAACTTATTTTTTAACATCTGCTGGATTCAGTTTTGCAATTTTGATGCCAAGATATCCAAACGCAACTGTCATAATAGGACTAATGATGTTGAAAAAGCAGTAGAATAAATACTCCCCTGTAGCAACTCCAAGTACCTGAGACTGAGCGGCTCCACATGTGTTCCATGGTACTAAAACAGAGGTTACGGTACCACTGTCCTCCAATGTTCTACTGAGGTTCTGTGGAGCGAGCCCACGTTGTTTAAAAGTGTTGGCGTACATCTTACCAGGAACGACAATTGCAAGGTATTGATCCGATGCTGTTACGTTAAATCCAATACAGCTTAATGTAGTTGTAAGTATCAATGAACCACGTTTTTGCGATTTCGAAACAATGGCTTCTGTTAACCGTTCCAATAGTCCTAGTTTTTCCATTAATCCTCCAAATGCCATGGCGCAAATAATCAACCAAATGGTTCCCATCATTCCACTCATTCCAGAAGTGCCAAGTAAATCATTTACATTGTCGTTACTGGTTTCAACTGCGGTATCTACAGTCATGGCATCCACGATAGCCTGATAACTGGCAATTCCATAAGAAGTTCTGGAGATCGAAGCAGAAAGTCCAAGTTCATTGATGGAGTTTTCTTCGAAAGACATGTAAAAGGTAGAATCTGAAATTTCTTCAGTTGCAGCAGGAAGAACCACGTTTCCAGACGAAATAATCTCATCTTCCTGTTTGATAATCAAATGGTAAGTACCTCCGCCAACTTTAGCTAAATTAGATTCGTCACTTACTTCTTTTCCATCCACATCTTGCCATACAAATTGGTATTGCTCCATGTTTTCTCCTTCAATAGAAACGGTATTTTTTACTCCCATTTCTTTTACAATATCCGGCTGAAAAATCATGGCAAAAACTCCTCCTAACAATGCTCCTGCAAATAGTGCCGGAATTGCTGCTACTTTTTTAATGATCAAAAGAATAACAATTACCGGAACAAGAAATAGGATAGGAGAGATGTAGAAAGAACCTTCTATAGCTGTAAGAATGCTGTCAATCTCTTTCGATGATCCTCCACCATCTGCAAAGAATCCCCAAATAAGAAAGATTATCAGGGTAATTGAAATGGAAGGAATGGTTGTCCACATCATGTACTTAATGTGCGTAAACAAGTCTGTTCCGGCAACTGCTGGAGCTAGATTGGTAGTATCACTCATAGGAGACATTTTATCTCCAAAGTAAGCACCAGAAATAATAGCACCTGCCACCAGACCCGGGTGAAACCCTAATGCTTCTCCAATTCCTAATAGGGCAACACCAATAGTTGCAATGGTAGTCCAGGAGCTTCCGGTAGCTAGAGATATGATGGCGCTTACCAAACATGCCGCAAACAAAAAGATGGTAGGGTTTAAAATTTTGAGACCGTAATAAATCATGGTAGGGACAATTCCACTAATCAACCAGGTTCCGGCAAGAGATCCAATTAAAAGTAAGATCAAAATGGCAGGCATGGCAGAATGGATCGATTTGCTAATTCCGCTAAGCATGTCTTTCCACTTGTAGTTAAGCGACCATCCGACTAATCCTGCAGCAGCAGTAGCAAGTATTAATGCCATCTGATTAGCTCCGTCCAGAGAGGAGTCTCCCCAAATAATACGAACCGAAACCATTAATAAAACGATCAATACGATTATTGGTAAAATGGCTTGAAATAAGGAGGGTTTCTTAGTCTCGTTTGTCATGATAACCTATGGTTTGGGGTAAAAATAACCTTTTAATTTTAACCTCAAAAAGATTCGTAGAGTGGAGGTTATGGATGTTTATAAATCCTTGTAGTTTTTAACTTTTTTGCCAAAGTGCTGCCATACAATACTTTTGTTGTAAACCCCAGTCATCTTTGAGAAGTTACTTTTTGGAATGGCTTTTCTTTTTCGAGATAATGCACCAAGGTTTCCATACATGTTAAAGTGGGCTTTAATGATGCTTAATATATGCTTGAAATCACCAGAGAATAAAAATTTAACCCCTGCTAAACCATCCATGCAAAGTCGGAAGAAGATTTTTCCAAATACGTTCTTATGGTAGTTTTTGTAAAGGGTGTAAAGACTATTACGGAAGTTAAGAAATGTTTTTCTTGGACTCATGTAATTAAGTGTACCACCACCTACATGGTATACAGTACTGTCTCCGCAATACATGATTTTATGCCCAGCGTTTTTCATTCGCCAACACAAGTCTATTTCTTCCATGTGGGCAAAGTAACTATCATCAAAGCCTTTAAACTCATGGTACACATCAGCTTTGATAAACATACAAGCTCCAGTAGCCCAGAAAATTTCAATGTTATCGTCGTACTGTCCTTCGTCCTTTTCGGTGTGCTCAAAAAGCCTTCCTCTACAGAATGGATATCCAAACTTGTCAATCATTCCACCGGCGGCTCCGGCATGCTCAAAATATTCCTTTCTGTTATAAGAAAGAATTTTGGGTTGGGCAGCCACAACTCCAGGCGTTTTTTCTATTAATTCGATTACGGGGTCAATCCAGTTGGGAGTAACTTCAATATCCGAATTTAATAACACATAATAATCAGCTTCAATGTGTTTTAAACCAGCATTATAACCTCCTGCAAAACCGGTGTTTTGATCATTAATTACTATGGGAATCTCCGGAAAATTGGTTTTGAGGTATTCTACTGAATTATCTGTAGAAGCATTGTCGATTACATAAACAGGGTGATTGCTATTTTGAATAACATTAGGCAGGAATTTTTCCAACCAGTTAACCCCGTTATAATTTAATATAGCGACAACAATTTTCACGCGTTCAAAAGTAACACTCTAAATATAATACTCCGCAAAAAACTGTTAAATATTAAGGGTTTCCGAAAATCACATTGGTATTATTTCCCCATTGTGAATTGATGTCTGTATCATCCAGGTTTCCTCCCTGAGTATTTCTTTTGTTCAGGTCCCTTCTCCAGTCGTGGTTATTAATTTCTCCAGGAAGATCAGAGTGAAGCATTTCATACTCATTGGTTACAAGGTCAGGCATATAGAACACAAAGCGCTTATTGTTAAACTTTCCAACTTTGTAATAGTGCCAAATTTGATACGGGTAAGTACTTGGTTGGTGTGGTTTATCATCAACTGTATTTGGAGCACCGTATTTAAGGAATATTCTACCACGATCCGTTTCATATCCGTTCTTAACCTGAGTTCCAAACATGGCATCCACCAGTCTAACTTGTCTCTTATATCGTAACCACTCTCTCTCCGGCTCCTGAACATTTCTGTTGTACCAAAAACTATAAAAGAACTGCATTTTAATCTGCTCATCCAATTCATCTAGCTGATTGTCTACAATTTTCTTTTCAATTGGAGTAGAGATAGGTCTCAGGCAGTAAATGAACTCATCTATCGAATCTTTGTTGATTCGTTCCATAAATGTACCTCCAATGGATACATCTTTTAAGTGATCTGTATTGATGTCGTTTAGTAAGTTTAATCTTTGAAAGCGTGTTCTCTGCTCCGCCACCAGTTGGTTTTCCCTATCTCTAATTTGAACTACCATATTGTAGTTACCTGTTGGCAAAGAAGATATTTCAAACACATTTAATACCGGAATCACCTCAGAAGATTTCATTCGGTTCATCTTACTAAAGTTTCCTGCAATGTTCCCCGTTTCGTAGTTCTCTATGAAGTGATGCAATATAAAACGGTTGCTATCTCCAAATACTTTATTGGTGTTATAAACCTCAAAGTAATAGGCTATTTTCTCAAAGTCTGGCGAAAAATAGGTAGAAACAAGAGGTATCATGTTGTACCCGGATTTGGTAGTGGCCAACTCTTTGTCAGTTTTCCAAAAAGAGTCCAAAAACTCAATGTCCGATACATTTACTGTTTCGTCGCTAAAGTTTACTTCTACATCCTGTTGATGCTTTTGTACCGGAATAGAGTCATTATTTAAATCTTTTAGCTCCAATTCCAAGCTGTATTTTTCTCCACTCTTAACCTGAAACCTTTGCTGATCCAAAATGTCATTATATTCTTTTTCAGCCTCAGGGCGGGTTAGCACATACTTTTTAAAGTCAATAATTTCTTCACCTTGCTTCAGTAGTTGAACCACCTCTATAGCGTAAGATTCATTGGTAGAATCTGTCTGCACGTAAGCAATTGAGTGGGAGTATACATTTAAATAAGTTTCTATAAATGGACCCGAAGGTGCATCAAACCTTTTTACATCAAAGATGGCTTCTAATTGAGCAGTACTATAAATGGATAGAAGTAGAAATATTTTTAGAGCTAACAGTTTCATGCTGAGGAGATTGTTATTTGTAATAACATCATTAACCACAAAAATACAGGAATATTTATCAAAATAAGTATCAAAATTGTAATAAAGGGGGTAAATCCTATTAATTGGTAGCATTTTAACAGGAATGGCATAACTTTTTTTTGTAATTTACGTTATAGCCGAAAAAAGTTCAACTTTGTATAAGTATTTGATCGTCATATTATTCCTTTTTCCAGTTCTGGGTATTCATGCTCAAAATGATCAGGAAGTGGTTGCATCCGAACCTCAGGAAGATACCCTTTGGGGAAGCTTTTTACGTCCAGTAGAAATAACTTCCGATAACGAATACTTAAGAAAATACAGAAGTGCTAAATACTTTATTAGAAGAGTATATGCCTATTCCGAATTGGCTTCTGCCATGTTAACAGAGTATCAAGACACTCTGGAAACAATGTCTTCTAAGTCCAAGAAGAAAAAATTCTTGAAACAAGCTAATAAAGAGTTAAAAGATGAGTTTGGAGATGAAATCCGAAACATGTCGGTAACCCGAGGAAAGTACTTGAATAAACTAATTTACAGAGAAACCGGTCTAAGTACCTACGATATAATTAAGGATTACAGAGGGGGTGTGAAAGCCGCTTTCTATCAATCAGTATGTCTGTTAAACGGCCAGAACTTAAAAGCTACATTTGACCCTGATGAGGATGCTATTATTGAACGAGTAGTCCAGGAAATTGAATCGGGAGAAGTAAGTATTGTACCTCGTCCGGCAAAATCCGATAAGGGAAAAGAAATTGAAAAACGCAATAAGAAAAAGAACAAAAAGAAAAAGAAGAACTCCAAAAGTGCAGTGGCAAGAAACTAATTGCCGTGTTCTCTTCCTTTAATTTTACCTTGCCTAAAAAAGGCATCATTCTTTTTCATCTCTTCCTTCATTTCTTCAGAAATATCGCTTTTTAAATCACTTAAATCCGGCTGACCGGCATTAACCCAGGCGGTATACCAAAATGATCCGGTGGTTAGGATTGAACCTCGCATTCTGCGTTCTTGCATTCCATCCAACCTTTTTTCGTATTCTAAAGAAAACTCTTCACTGTATACTTTCATTACTACCTGACCTCGGTGCTCGTAGCTGTATTTTTTATCTGGGTCAAACTGTTCAGTAAGTTCTCGCTCTATCGATAATACTGAATCTACAGCTCTGTGGCTTTGTTCCACCACTTGCCATGCCTTTTCCAGAGGGTCGGCAATATATTCTGCTCGACCAACTAAATAGTCATAATCTTCTGCCGAAAGTTCAGGTATACGAGATTCCCAAAAACCGTGTATTCCCTTTTGATTGGTGAGCTGACCGTTATAGTTTTCGGTTGTATGTAATGGTACATGAGAATCTCCCACATAATGTCCTAAGTCCGCAGAGTAATGAAGAATTCGATCCAGGTTTTTGTCCTTAAATGCTCTGGTAAGCCGCTTAACCATTACATCCAGATGCCAGGGTACGATTCCATACGCTTTTAAAGTATCTTCTGAGAACTTGGCAACGGCGTCGTTCCATTTTTTAGGAACAATATCAAACGGGTCTTCTCCTTCGTGAGCATAGTGGTCAATATCGATGTAATGTCTTTCTGCTTCTCCTTTGGCTGCATACCTTCTTTTATCAGGGTCTACGGCGTGGTCCGTTAAAAACTCAATGTGCTTTTTATAGAAGCTGAATAACTCCGGAGGAAGAGTAAACACTGCCATTCTATTGATTCTCTTATGGGCATAGAACCCCCAGCTGGCTTTGCATTGTGCCGTACAGTTTTTATGCTCGCCAAGGTTGGTGTTATTCCCCAATATTGCCAATGGAAAAATGACCAGTATAAGTATGAACCAATTTTTTTTCATCTTGTTATAAGCCCTAAATATAAAGGAAATAGGAAAAACTTAAGTTAAATTAATGTGGTATTTGTAACCTTTTTTTAAGAATGTATTATTCGGTTGAATTTTCTCTTCAGGCCTGATTTGAGATTCTTTCCGGAAGTTCCCACAAGACCATCCGGATAGCATTTGTATGAATTATCTTAAACACTAAATCATGAAGAAAAAATTGTATACCACATTTATCTTTGCTCTTTTAATGGCTGGGATTTCTGCACAGAGGAATCATCTGGAAGAAGGAAACCTGGCGTACAATAATGAGCGTTTTTATTCTGCCGTAGAAAGTTATAAACGGGCAGATGCATCCAAAAAAATAAAACCCGATGTTAAGGGGGAAATCAATTACAAAATAGGTTTGTGTTACGATCACCTTCAAGAAACCGAACAAGCTGAAACCTATTACAACAGAGCTATTAAATTAAAGTATCAGAAACACAACCCGGAAGTACTTTATCGATTGGCACTAACATCTATGGAAGAAGGCCAGTACAAAAAAGCCAAAGAAGAATTGGAAGAGTACTTGACTATGGTTCCTAATAATAAAACAGCTAAAGAAAAACTCGAATCTTGCCGTACTTCAATGTCATGGATTGCAGAGCCAACTCGTCATCATGTACTTCAGGAAGTTCAATTAAATACTAAGGCTTACGATTGGGCACCTTCCTGGGGAGATAGAAGACAAACAACCTTGCTGTTTTCCTCCACAAGAGAAGGGGCTACAGGTGTAGACATGGACGATAGAACAGGAGAACCGTTCTCAGACATTTGGATTACAATAAGAGATAATAAAGGAAAATGGGATGAGCCAAAGCCACTTCCATCTACAATTAACACCGATGATAATGAAGGTGCGGCAGTAATGAATTCGAAAATGAACAAAATCTATTTTACCAGGTGTGTTAGAGAGAAAAAGAAAAACATTGGGTGCGATATTTATTACTCAACAAAACAAGGAAGCAATTGGAAGCAAGCACAGAAAATTGCTCTTAAACCAGATGGAGGAGATTCTTTATCGGTAGGACATCCTACCTTATCTAAAGATGAAATGTTGATGGTGTTTAGTGGAGATTTACCGGGAGGTAAAGGAGGAAAGGACCTTTGGATGGTTAGATATAATAAAAGAGAAAAAAGCTGGGGAGAGCCTGTGAATTTAGCTTCATTGAACACTCCGGGTGATGAAATGTTTCCTCACCTCACTTCAGAAGGAAACCTTTACTTTTCTTCCAACGGATTAAATGGAATGGGAGGACTGGACATTTTTAAAGCAGAGAAGTTAGAGAAAGATAGCTGGGGAGAAATAGCAAACCTGCAATACCCAATTAATTCCTCCAGAGATGATTATGGAATTACTTTCGAAGGTATGGACGAACAAAGAGGGATGTTTACTTCCAACAGAACAGGAGGTAAAGGAAAAGATGATCTATTCTCTTTTTACTTACCAGAAGAGATTATTACGCTGGAATGTTACGTGTTGGATGAGTTAACCAATCAACCGATTCCTAATGCTAAATTGGAATTAGTAAGCGATAAAGGAGAGTTATATACCAAGTACACCGACGAAAAAGGAATGTTCCGATTTGATGCTCATCAAAAAGGGAGGTACATTAAAAAAGGTGGAAACTTTACCATTAGTGCTGAGAAAGAAAAATATGGTGCTGCATCTTCTAGGTTCTCAACAGTTGGAGTAGAAGGTTCCAAATTATTTATCGAAGAGTTTAGAATGTATAAAAAAGAAGTAACCTACAATTTGCCTGAGGTAAGGTATGACTTTAACGATTCTGCTCTCCAGGTTATTGAGAACAAGGTAAACTCGGAAGATTCTTTGAACTACCTATATGACCTTATGGTTAAAAATGAGAATTGGATTGTGGAATTACAAGCCCATACCGATTGTAGAGGAACCGAAGAGTATAACTTAAAGTTATCTAATGGAAGAGCAAAATCATGTGTGGATTACCTAGTGTCTAGAGGAATCGATAAAAGAAGGTTAGTACCTCGAGGGTATGGAGAAGGTGTACCTAGAAAAGGATTGGAGTGTAAAGCAATTGAAGCTTTGGCAACCGAAGAAGAAAGAGATGCTGCTCATCAAAGAAATCGACGAACCCAGTTTAAGATTTTAAGCTTCGATTTTAACCCTGAAAAATAATCTGACTACTATCAGTTAAAAAGAGTGAGCAACTTAGTTGTTCGCTCTTTTTTAATTGGACTCAAAACAACCTAAAGTCCCATTCGATCTACCATTTCCTTCCAGGTCTATAGAAGTGGAAGAAGCGGCAGCTTTTCCATCAACAAAACCTCCTGACGGTACATGGTAATCCCAATGATATGGATCAACAAATCCAGGATCAGTATTTACCCAACAGGAAGTAAAGTAGTTAGCATTCTGAATCCCATTTTCGGTTTTAATTAGGCAATTGGCAAACGAAAATACCGGTGGAACTCCAGACAGTACTCTATCTAAAGTATCCAGAATGAATTCATTTTCGTTTTGACCATAAACAATACAGTTGGTAAAGTTAGCCTGATCAAAAGGACGGTATTGAATCGTATTGCCCGATTCATAATAATCTTTTAAACCAAACAAAGCAGTATTTCTTTGTCCGCTCCAATAGCACCCAAAGGTGCAATGGTCGAAATTTAAGTCTCCTCCAATGGTTAATGAAGCAGAGTAGGTACCGGTATTTCCAAACAAACAATTGGTGGCATTTACATTACCTCCCTGGGTTAGGATACCTGCATAAAGGCTATTGTCCACTCTTACCTGTTCCAGATTGACAAATTGTCCGGTTTGGTTGGTGTCTACCTGAATACCAATAACTGCGTTTTTTATATCTGCATATTGAATGGTGCTGTTTTGAGCTTCAAAAAAGTACAATCCTCTCCATTGTCCCGCCACACTGTCTGCCGGATAAAGAAGATAGTCGGCCAATCGGTCTTGCATAAACGTTACTTGTTGTCCGGGAGAACCCATTACATCCAGTGAGCCTTTATAAACTAGTAAATAAGAGTTGTTGTGTCCATGGACCGTAGTTCCTGCCGGAATGGTTAGTTTAACTGCTGAATCCACTGCGCAGTAGTTGTATATTACATGAGGTTTGTCGTTGTTCCAGGTTTCGTTGGCAGTAATGATTTCTTTAACATGAAAATAGGCATCCTGTCCCCAGGCATTCAAAATGACTTTTTGCTCATTACCATTGGTACTGAACATAATAGAATCTTGTACAACAAGCGGAGAACTACTGTTGTTAGGATCCACGGTAACTTCTACAAAAATGAAAAGACTATCGTTAGACTCTAATTCTAATGATTCAAAATTTACTCCTGCTTCACCATCAACATTTATTCTGTAGGGTGAATTGATTCCGCCTGCCAACCAAATGTTGTCAATTTTAATTTTACCGTTATTGTTGTTGTAAATCTTAAAGTATTTGGTGGTGCTGCCAATGGTAGTGAAAACAGTGTCAAATAATACCGTATCGGTAGAGAAATCCAAATCTGCTGAGGAATCAAAGATGAATTGATTCTTACGACATTGCGAAAACATCAGGATCATGAAGCCTGCGCAAACAGTTAATATGGATATAATAAGGTGTTTTCTCATTGGGCTCTGCAAAGCTAAACTTTCTCAGATAGTTAAGATAACTTCAAATTATTAAATTTATTTTGTTGATTAATTCAAATGCTGTATTTGTTATATAAAAAAGAAAGTGTACATTTGCACCCCGAATATAAACAAAGATTACAAAAATGAGAGCAGATATACATCCGGAAGATTACAGAATGGTAGTGTTTAAAGACATGTCAAATGAATATTCATTTATCACTAAGAGCTGTGCTCCGGCAAAAGATACTATCGTTTGGGAAGATGGAAACGAGTACCCACTGATTAAATTGGAGGTTTCTCATAAATCACACCCATTCTTCACTGGAGAAATGAAGTTAATTGATACGGCTGGACGTATTGATAAATTCAAATCTAGATACGGAGCTCGTAAGAAATAAGATTATTCTTTTTAGAATATTAAATATGAACCCTGACGGTACCGTCAGGGTTTTTTTATATTTGAATACCAGATTAATTTAAGCTTTATATCATGAACATCGTACTTTTCGATGGTGTTGGTCACCAGCAATTGTTACCATTAACGTATACTAAACCAGTTTCGGAATTAAGAGTTGGAATTTTTACCATTAAAGAAAAATGGGAAAAGCACCTTAAAAGAGAAGTAGGAGTGAGAACTAAGGATTACCTATCCGAAAAGTTTAATGGCATTACTACAGAAGCTAAAAAAGGTATTTACGCAGGAGTAATGCCGGACGAAAGCTTTTTAGAAGCGGTGTTCAATCTGCAAAATGGTCAGTTGCTCATGAAAGAAGGTCAGGTACTGGCCATTTCTCCGTTACCGGATGAGTCGGCAAACATGGAGAAGGTGTTGGAAAAAATGACCATATTGGAATATAATAAGGATGTTAATGTGATCTACCGCCCCTGGGATGTCTTTTTACATAATGGAGCAGAGATAGAGAAGGATTTTGAATTCATTAAAGAAGAAAAAGAACCGGCTCAGATTGATGCTACCAATCAGGTAATAGGAGATCAGGTATTTGTGGAGAACGGAGCTAAAGTTTCTTGTTCCATATTAAACTCTACCAATGGGCCAATTTACATAGCTAAAGATGCAGAAGTAATGGAAGGTTGTATTGTTAGAGGACCATTGGCACTGCTAAATAATGCAACCCTTAAGATGGGAGCTAAGATATACGGGCCTTCTACATTCGGGCCACATTGCAAAGTAGGAGGAGAAGTTGGTAACTCGGTTATTCAGGGGTATTCTAACAAAGGGCATGATGGTTATCTGGGGAACAGTGTACTAGGTGAGTGGTGTAACTTAGGGGCAGATACTAATACTTCTAACCTTAAAAACAACTATGGAGAAGTTAAGGTATGGAGCTATAAAGAGAAAGATTTAATTAACTCAGAGCAGCAGTTCTGTGGTTTAATTATGGGGGATCATTCTAAGTGTGGTATCAATACCATGTTTAACACCGGAACTGTGGTAGGAGCGTTTGCCAATGTTTTTGGAGGTGGTTTTCCTGCTAAACATATTCCTTCGTTTGCTTGGGGAGGGAGTGATGGATTTGATTCTTATCAGTTGGATAAAGCGTTTGAGGTGGCAGAGAGAGTAATGTCCAGAAGAGGAATTGATTTGTCGGAAGCTGATCAGAAGATTTTAACCAGGGTACACGAGGATACAAAAGAGTATAGAAATTAAAAGTACTATTATGAACAACTTTGTTAAAGCATTCGTAATAAACCTGATTATATTCGCTTTAATTGCGTTAGGATTATTTTTACTGGAGGTAGATACCATTAGGTACATCACCTTGTTCAAGATTTGGCTTTGGATCTCTGCATGTATTCTTGCTTACTATGTTATTTTGCAAATGAACAAGAGGAAAAAGGAGCAGAAAGAAAAAATCAATCCTGAAAAATAATCGGACATCTCAATCGTCTGATATAAGTAAAGTACGCCAAATTTTCAGAAATTTTTAATTGGCACAACACTTGAACCGAAAAGTGTGTGTGACAACTTATGTTTTAGTTTAAAATGTTGTTGTACAATGTTTTAAGGTTTAAGAGAGAATTCTTTCGACGTTTTGTTTGGGGGTAGTTTAATGAACTATATGACAGAATGTCGTTTTATAGATAAAAGAAAATGAACGATAATAGTTTCAAAAATGATTGGATTGGTTTAACCAATATTATAGATGAGGAGACAGAGTTTATTCCGTTGATATCCGCGGAAGACGAGGAGAGAATGAACAACGAAGATGTTCCTGAACATTTGCCAATACTGTCGCTGAGAAATAATGTATTATTTCCGGGGGTGGTAATTCCTATAACAGTAGGAAGAGATAAGTCGGTAAAGTTGATTAGGGAGGCTTATAAAAAGGATAAGATCATTGGCGTTGTTTCTCAAAAAGATGCTTCAGTAGAAGATCCAATTTTTGCAGACCTGAATGAAGTGGGAACAGTAGCTCAGATTATTAAGTTACTAAAGATGCCTGATGGTTCTTCAACGGTAATTATACAAGGTAAAAAGCGAATGAAATTGGTTCAGGAGGTGAGTAACGATCCGTACATTGTTGCTCAGATTAGAACCATCGCAGATGTTAAACCAGATGTAATTGATACTAAGCTACAGGCATTGTTTGATTCGTTAAAGGAGATGTCCTTGAAGATCATTCAACAGTCGCCACAAATTCCTTCTGAGGCTTCATTTGCCATTAAAAATATCGATTCATCATCGTTTCTGGTCAACTTCATTTCTTCTCACATGCAGGCAGAAGTGGAGAAAAAACAAGAAATTTTAGAGGAAACCAGTTTAGAGAGAAGAGCAAATATTCTTCTGGTTCATTTGGATCGAGAACTCCAAATGTTGGAATTGAAAAATGATATTCAATCCAAAGTTAGAACAGATTTGGATAAGCAGCAACGCGAGTACTTCCTACATCAGCAAATGAAGGAAATTCAGAATGAGTTGGGAGAAAATCCGGTGCAGCAAGAAGTTAGTGAAATGCGTACCAGAGCTGCTTCCAAGAAGTGGAAAACAAAGGTCTCCGACATTTTCTATAAGGAGTTAAATAAACTGGAACGTATGAATCCTCAAGGGGCAGAGTATGGTGTTCAGTTAAACTATTGCGAAATGTTGCTTGACCTTCCATGGGAGGAGTATACCAAGGATAAATTTAACTTAGTTAAGGCTCAGAAAATATTAGATAGAGATCATTACGGATTAGAAAAGGTAAAAGAAAGAATTATCGAATACCTGGCTGTATTGAAACTGAAAGGGGATATGAAATCTCCAATTCTGTGTCTTTACGGCCCTCCAGGTGTAGGGAAAACATCTTTAGGAAAATCCGTTGCCGAGGCAGTTGGGAGAAAGTATGTTCGAATTTCTTTAGGGGGTGTGCACGATGAAGCCGAGATTAGAGGGCATAGAAAGACCTATATTGGAGCTATGCCTGGAAGAATTATGAGCAACATCAAAAAGGCTCAATCTTCAAACCCTGTGTTTGTATTGGATGAAATAGATAAGGTAGGAGTTAGCAATCATGGCGATCCTTCTTCTGCGTTATTAGAGGTTCTTGACCCTGAGCAAAACAATACCTTCCAGGATAACTATGTGGAGGTAGAGTACGACCTTTCTAAGGTAATGTTTATCGCTACCGCTAACGAGTTGGCTACCATTCAACCAGCTTTAAGAGATAGAATGGAAATCATTGAGGTAAATGGCTACACGGTTGAGGAAAAGATAGAGATTGCAAAACGCCACTTAATTCCAAAACAGTTAAAAGAGCATGGTATTAAGAAAACAGATATTACTTTAAGTAAGTCGGTTATTGAATATATGATCGAATCTTATACCAACGAAAGTGGAGTAAGAGGGTTGGATAAAATTGTGGCCAAAGTAGTTCGAAGAAGAGCGAAGCAAATTGCTTTAGAGGAGCAATTTGAGGTAGCACTGAAGAAAGAACACCTAAAGCCAATATTAGGTCCAGCATACGAAAAGGATCGTTATCAAACCAACGATGTAGCAGGAGTTGTTACAGGGCTTGCCTGGACTAGAACCGGAGGAGATATCTTATTCATAGAATCTTCCATTACAAAAGGAAATGGAAAACTTACCTTAACGGGTAATCTGGGAGATGTAATGAAGGAATCAGCTGTGATTGCATTAGAGTATTTAAAAGCTCATGCATCGGAGTGGGGGATCAATGAAGAGGTATTCGATAAGTGGAACGTTCACATTCACGTACCGGAAGGAGCAACACCTAAAGATGGACCATCAGCAGGTATTACCATGCTTACTGCATTGGCTTCGGTATTCACTCAGCGTAAGGTTAAGAAATTTCTTGCGATGACAGGTGAGATAACCCTTAGAGGGCAGGTGTTACCTGTAGGAGGGATAAAAGAAAAAATATTGGCAGCGAAAAGAGCTAATATTAAAGAGGTTATCCTATCCGAGAAGAATAGAAAGGACATAGAAGAAATCAATGAGCAATACATCAAAGGAATGACCTTCCATTACGTGAAAGAAATGAAAGAAGTGGTGGAGTTAGCTTTGATGAAGCAAAAAGTGAAGTCGCCAATTAAATTGGGGTAATCTTATCTTACGGAGTAGTTTTCAGTAGTTGGAAGGTACTCATGTAAGAGTCGTTTTTAGTGGGCTTGTATACAATTAAAAATTCGTAGAGTGCATCTTCGGGTAGCGTAACTGTTCCGTTGGTTCCTTTAAAGCAATTGGAGTTGATCCACTTCTTTTTAGGGATTAGATTTGGTTTCTCTGCCCATCTATAAAACACAGTAATGTCTTCGGCGTTCTTGTGCTTTTTGATGTCGTAATTGTATTCTCCCTTTTTAAATGCAATGGCTTTTTGTTTTCTGCAAACATAAAACGGCAAGCTGAAATCCAGAAGGTTATACGCAGAATGCTGGCCAAATTGAATGGACTTCTTTTTCTTGTGTTTGATGTCTACTCTTACTTTAGATAGTTTCACTTCTTTGTCGAAATTAACCGTCAATGTGGAGTCTCCCTGGATCACATTTTTAACCGAAAGTTCAATGATGCTATCATTTACATCATAATAGGTTAGTTTTGTTTTTGGAGCTTTCTTATGAGAAGTATTCATCTCCAGGTTTAGTTGGCTGATTTTTTTCTTGGAGTCGAGTTTAACATCCCACGACATCTTTTTTACATCGAACGTTACAATAGAATCCTTTGGTAATGCTCTGGAAGATGTATCTTTTTTAGCAATGTAGGAAGGTAGATTATGATGATAAGATAGAATACCATCTTTGTATTGCATGAGTTTTCCTGGTTCAAAATCCTTTCTGGAAAATGGTCCCTTGGCGTTGAATTTTTTACCCACCACCATAAAGGTCCAAATTTTCATTTGATCCAGTAGAATAGGGTCTTTGTATATCTCGTACAAATGCCTCATTTCAAAGATTTGATAGCGTAGGTACTTCACATCAATTCTTCTCTTGTTTAGGTTGTAGTGCGACCAGTTTGGAGTGTCAAATAGATTCAGGGATTGAATCATTGCCTCATAAGCTTCTTTATGAATTCTAACTGCAGTAGTATCTTCCGGGAAGAAATCACAATATTCCTTTAATCCAATAAGACCGTTAATGAAGCCATTGAGTACTTCTGGTGATTTTTTAGAGTTGGGGTATTCTTCTATCCATGTCAGTCCGTTAGGTGTCTCGCCAATAGTACCATTCTTACTTTCCGGTTGTAATTGAAAATGGGCAATTTTTTTAATGATCGGAACAATGGATTCATCCTTGGTATCTTGCCAGTATCTAATTAAAAATGACATGGCATATCCTTGTGTCATACCAGAATACCAGGGAGCTTTCATGTCCCAAAAATTAATGGTGTATGGCAGCCCTATGGATTTTCCGTCGTGCAAATAATGAACCTTAGTAGAATCTTTAAAGTACTTAACCTGATTAATGTAATGGCGGTAGTAGGTAGAGTCGTTGGTTTCTTTGAAGTGATAGTAAGATCCCATGCCAAACTGAGTGATACTCAAAGGATGGTAGACATTACCATTCTGCAATATTCCTTCCTTATCCAGCTTTCGGCCATTGTATTTCATCCAACTTTGAACCGAAACTCGATCAATATAACAAGAGTATGGGATTAGTTCCTGAGAAAATGTGCTCTGAAATAAGGTGGTCAGGAGAGAACAAATAAGAATGATTTTTTTCATCAAGGTAATTAGGTTAACATATTTTTGTCGAAAATAGCACAGGTTTTTTGATAAAAAAGATAATTAAATAAAAATCTTACGGGTTTAAAGAGAAAGTACCCCTAAGTTAACAATCAAAATGTTAATAAATACTAGTGCTGTAGCCCCTATTACCCCTGAATATTTCGTTAATTTTACGTTCATTAAAATTTCGCACTTACATGGCAGAGAATAAGGTTGAATATACTGAGGATAATATACGATCGCTCGATTGGAAGGAACACATTCGAATGCGTCCCGGAATGTATATCGGGAAGCTTGGAGATGGTAAGGCGGCAGATGATGGGATCTACATCTTAATTAAAGAGGTGGTAGATAACTGTATAGATGAGTTTGTGATGGGGAATGGCCGCAAGATTATCATTAAACTTAAAGAAGATTCTGTTTCTGTTCGAGATTATGGAAGGGGGATTCCTTTAGGAAAAGTGGTAGATGTGGTCTCCAAAATGAATACAGGGGGGAAATACGATTCCAAAGCATTTAAGAAGTCAGTAGGGTTGAATGGAGTTGGTACCAAAGCGGTAAATGCCTTGTCCAGCTTTTTCAAGGTACAATCATTTCGTGACGGACAAGGGAAAACAGCAGAGTTTTCACGAGGAGAATTACTGAAAGAATCAGAACTTGAGCCAACTGATAAAGAAAATGGTACTTATGTGAAATTTGTACCGGATGGAGAAGTGTTTAAAAACTTCCAATTTAGAAGCCAGTACATCGAGAAATTATTCTGGAACTATTGTTACCTGAATCGCGGCTTAACCATCCATTTTAATAGCAAGCGTTTTTACTCTAAAAATGGACTGAAGGATTTATTGGAAAACAACATGGATGGAGATCCATTGTATCCGATCATTCACCTGGAGGGAGAAGACATAGAAGTAGCTTTTACTCATGCCAGAAGCTACGGAGAAGATTATTCATCATTCGTAAATGGTCAACATACTACCCAGGGAGGTACTCATCAGGGAGCTTTTAGAGAAGCTGTGGCTAAAGTAATTAAAGACTTCTTTGGTAAATATGAGCCGGTAGATATTAGACAGTCCATCGTAGCAGCGGTATCCGTTAAGGTAATAGAACCAGTATTTGAATCTCAGACCAAAACTAAGTTAGGATCGTTGGAAATTGAGCCAGGTGGTAAATCCATGAGGGCATTCGTAATGGACTTCCTAAAGGATAAACTGGATAACTACTTGCATAAGCATCCTGAGGTAACAGAGGTGTTGGAGAACAAGATTAAGCAAGCGGAGAAAGAGAGAAAAGAGCTTTCTGGTATTCGTAAGCTGGCTAGAGATAGAGCTAAAAAAGCCAACCTTCACAACAAGAAATTAAGGGATTGTAAGATTCATTACAACGATCTTAAAAACGATAGAAGAGAGGAAACTTCCATATTTATTACGGAGGGGGATTCCGCAAGTGGTTCCATCACAAAGTCAAGAGATGTAGCAACTCAGGCAGTTTTTAGTTTGCGTGGTAAGCCGTTAAACTCTTTCGGGTTAACCAAAAAGGTGGTATACGAAAACGAGGAGTTTAATCTTATTCAGGCGGCACTTAATATAGAAGATGGACTAGATAGCTTACGATATAACAATGTAATCATTGCAACAGATGCCGATGTTGATGGAATGCACATTCGATTGCTATTGTTAACTTTCTTCCTCCAGTTTTTCCCGGATTTGGTTAAAAAAGGACATGTTAAAATCCTTCAAACACCATTGTTTAGGGTAAGAAATAAAAAAGAAACCAGGTATTGTTATTCTGATGAAGAGCGCCTGAAAGCCATTTCTGAATTAGGGAAGAACCCCGAAATTACCCGATTTAAAGGTTTGGGTGAGATTTCTCCAGATGAGTTTCAACACTTTATTGGAGAGGATATTCGTCTGGAGCCGGTGTTGGTAACCAAAGCACATTCTATCGAAGAAATTCTAACCTTCTACATGGGGAAAAACACTCCGGACAGACAGCGTTTTATTATCGATAATCTAAGAATTGAAGAAGAAATTGAGGAATAAGAAACCATGAGCAAAGACAACGAACACAACGAAGACGAAGAATTGAACAACGAGGAAAATGAAAACCTCAATGAGGATCTCGACGACGAAGAGGGTCTGGATGATGGAGAGAGTGTTGTAGAACTCTCTGGAATGTACGAAGATTGGTTTCTTGATTATGCCTCGTACGTAATTCTGGAACGTGCTGTACCTGCCCTGGAAGATGGACTAAAACCGGTACAACGAAGAATTCTTCACTCACTGAAAGAACTTGATGATGGAAGGTACAACAAGGTAGCGAACATTATTGGTAATACCATGAAGTACCACCCACATGGTGATGCTTCTATTGGAGATGCTATGGTACAGATAGGTCAAAAGGATTTACTGATTGACTGTCAGGGGAACTGGGGAAATACCCTTACCGGAGATGGAGCTGCAGCACCCAGATATATCGAAGCCAGGTTAACTAAATTTGGTAACCATGTACTGTTTAATCCAAAAACAACAGAATGGCTATCATCCTATGATGGAAGAAATAAGGAGCCTAAAAACTTACCGGTAAAATTTCCTCTTTTGCTTGCTCATGGAGCAGAAGGAATTGCCGTGGGGATGGCTTGTAAAATTCTACCTCATAACTTCATTGAGTTAATTGATGCTTCCATCGACTATTTAAGAGGGAGAAAAGTAGAAATATACCCTGATTTTCCTCATGGAGGTAAAGCTGATTTTACCAATTACAATGGTGGATTAAGAGGAGGTAAGGTTAGGGTTCGTGCCAACATTACCAAGGTCGATAACAAGACTCTTAGAATTGATCAAATCCCTTATGGAACAACAACGGAATCGTTAATCGATTCGATTGTTAAGGCCAACGATAAGAACAAGATTAAGGTTAAGAAAATTGAAGATAATACAGCAGCAGAAGCAGAGATCATCATTCACTTAACCACTGGAGTGTCTCCAGATAAAATGATTGATGCACTGTATGCGTTTACCAATTGCGAGGTTTCTATTTCGCCTAACTCAGCCGTAATTTCAGAAGGAAATCAGCCGGTATTCTTGAGTGTTAATGACATGCTTAAGCACTCAACGGACCGAACGGTAGCTCTCCTAAAGAAAGAACTTGAAATCAAGAAGAGTGAGCTGGAGAATCAATGGCACTGGGCATCGTTAGAAAGAATATTTATTGAGAACAGAATTTATCGAGACATTGAGGAGCAGGAAACCTGGGAAGGAGTAATGGATGCCATCGATAAAGGAATGCATAAATACATTTCCACTCCATCCAAAAAGAATAAATCCAAAACTGCATTGCAGTTATTCAGAGACCTTACTGAGGATGATATTATTCGTTTGACAGAAATCAAGATTAAGAGAATTTCTAAATTCGATTCTAACAAAGCAGACGAAGTAATAGCAAAAATTGAAGCTGGAATTGAAGAAGTACAGCACCATCTGGATAATTTAATTCAGTTTGCAGTGGATTACTTCAAAGATTTAAAAGATCGTTTTGGAGAAGGAAAAGAGCGTAAAACCGAGATCAGAGTATTTGATTCTATTTCTGCTAAGAAAGTAATTGTTTCTAACAAGAAACTCTATGTAAACAGGGAAGAAGGATTTATCGGATGGTCGTTAAGAAAAGATGAGTTTGTTTCGGAGTGTTCTGATATTGACGATATAATCATTTTCTTTAATACAGGGAAAATGGTGGTTACCAGAATTGCCGATAAGAAATTTGTTGGCAAGGGAATCATCCATGTAGGAGTTTGGAAGAAAGGTGATAAACGTACCATTTACCACATGATTTATCAGGATGGTAAAGGAGGTCCATCATACATGAAACGTTTCAATGTAAGCAGTATTACCAGAGACAAAGAGTACGATTTAACTGCTGGAAACAAAGGATCTAAATTGCATTATTTCACGTGTAATCCTAATGGAAGAAACGAAATTGTAGGGGTAAAACTAAGACCTAGGCCACACCTTAAAAAGATTCGATTTGATATAGACTTTAGCCAGTTATTGATTAAAGGTAGAGGTTCAAAAGGAAATCGAGTTACCAAGGAATTGATCAGTAAAATTGAGCAAAAAGAGGTTGGAGGATCAACACTTGCTGCAAGAAAAGTATGGTGGGACTCTGTTGTAAGAAGGCTGAATGATGAAGGAAGAGGTACTTTCCTTGGCGAATTCAGAGGAGACGATAAGATTTTGACTTACTACCAATCTGGACATTATAAACTGAGTGGGTTCGAATTGGCTACCAAGTTTGACGATGATTTGATACATATAGAGAAATGGCATCCAGATAGGCCTATGGCTTGTGTATACTGGAACCCTACGAAAGAAATGTATTTCGTTAAACGATTCATGGTGGAAAGTTCCACTAAAAAAGTGTTGTTTATCCCAGAAGATGAAGGTACCGAATTAGTAGTGGCTTCTACCCAATTCAACCCAACCATTAAGATTATTTATAACAAGCGTTTAAAGGAAACTAAGAACCTGCCAGATAAGGTTGAACTACTGAATAACTTGATTGACATCAAAGGGATGAAGGCTCAAGGTAATCAGCTAACCAAGTTAAAGGTAAAAGAGATCGAATTATTACCTACTAAGGAAGGAGAGGAATGGCCGGAACCGGTAGAGGAAGTTAAACCACCGGAACCAACAGATCAAAAAGAAGAGGTTCAGGAAAAGGAAACTACAGTAGTTCAGGAAGGAAATTCTGAAAAGCCTGTGGAGGTAGAGTGGGAGATTACGCCAACAAACAAAGATTCAATTGAAGATCCAACCATTCCAAAAGGAAACCCTATACAGGATCCTGATGATGAAGATCAATTGACCATGTTCGATGAGTAGTCAGCCATATCTCGAAAAGGTTGAGGCTTTAAGAGTATCCCTTGATAGAGAAATAGAAGCTTATCAGAACTTGTATGATAAGATCGATGATATTCCTTCCTTAAGAGAAAAGGTAAGAAAAGGGTATGCTGTATACCCACTCAATGTTAGAACCATTGAGTATAGTAAGCTGGGACAAGTAGTCGTTGTAGTTGAGAAACCGGCTTATTGGCCCAGAACCTTGTCTAATGGTTCATTAGGAAGATTATATTCAGTAAACACACAAGAGTATATTAATATTTCAGTTGGCAAATTGTACGAAGAGTCAGCTCGAATTTTATTGAGTTCCGAAGAAACACCTGAGTGGATTAAGGGTGGTAAACTAGCTCTGTTAATCCGCCCTGATGAAAGATCGTTCAAAGAAATGGAACGAGCTTTGGATATACTGGAACAAAGAGAAAACGAAGCTTTAAGTAGAGTTTTTAGAATATCAAGAGGAGAAGAGTTTATAGCAGATGAGGTGGAGTTTAATCTTGACCAATTAAATGATTCTCAGAATAAAGCAGTTTCTAAGATTTTATCTAATGAGCCTTTGGTAGCAGTACATGGACCACCAGGTACGGGTAAAACAACCACACTTGTTGCAGCCATTGTGGAGTTGGTAAAGCAGAACAAAAGAATATTGGTGGCAACACCATCCAATGCAGCGGCAGATCACATTACTAGGCAATTGTTGGATCACACTAAAAAGGTGGTAAGAATAGGTAATCCTGAAAGGGTAGATGAGGAGTTAAATGCCGTTACCCTTGCTACTAAAGTAAAGGAATCTGAAGAAGCCAAATTGATTAAGGATTATCAAAAGGAAATTGATCAATCACTTAAAAAGGCAAATACATTTAAAAGAAATTTTGGCCCGGCCGAACGACAAGAAAGAAATGCTCTGAGGAATGAAGTGAAATTGCTGAGAAAGCAAGTAAGAGCTTTGGAAGAGTATGCACATAAAAATATCCTGAATAGTGCAAGAATAGCAACGGGAACTTTAATAGGCTTGTGTACCGACAATGTAAAGCAGCAGCATTGGGATGTTGTAGTAATCGATGAAGCAGCACAATCGTTTGAACCGGCTTGTTGGGCGGTAGCTTCCTTTGCCGAAAGACTTATCATTGCTGGAGATCATAAGCAATTACCCCCTACCATTGTACAAAACTTAGGTAAAGAAGAATACAGTACCATACTTGATCAGGTAGCTACTTTTGCTCCAGGTAAAGTAGCCTTTCTCAATACTCAATACAGGATGCATTCTAATATTGTGGAATTTTCAAACCATGAATTTTACGATGGTAAATTAATTACAGAAGCCAACAGAAGTGAGGAAAATCCTCTGGTTTTTGTTGATACTGCCGGATGTGGATACGAAGAAGAAGTGAAGGAAGGGAGTAAGTTCAATGTAGGAGAGGTACAGCTGGTGACTAATTTATTCGATGAAGAGCAAGAACAGTTCAAAACTATAGGAATAATAAGTCCTTACGCTCGTCAGGTGGAGCTACTGAAGGAAGCTCTAAAAGGTAAACTGGGTAATAAAGATGTACAAACCATTGATGGGTTTCAGGGGCAGGAAAGGGAACTGATTGTAATTAGTTTGGTACGCTCCAATGTAGAAGGAGTAATTGGTTTTCTAAAAGACTACCGAAGAATGAATGTTGCCATGACGAGAGCCCAGCAAAAGCTTATTATTATTGGCGATAGTTCAACTATTGGGCAAGACTCATTTTATAATCGATTTCTAGAGCATGTTGAAGCCAACGGGCAGTATCGAACTGCCTGGGAATGGTTTTAGGATTTCCTTTTTTTAATGGACTTTACCGCATCTTCAACCCTGGTAAACATTTTGGTCTTAAGCGAAGCTTTGAATGTGCTCAGGTAGAAATTACCAATCATCCTACTAAGAGGAGATTTAACCATAACAGAAATGGAGCTTAGCATTTTAACCGATTCAGTCTTTCCGTAGAAACTTCTTGTTTCAGGAGAGAGTGGAGGAGCTATTCGAATATCCAACAAAAGGTCTACTTTTTTGCCTTGCATTCTTTCCTCTATAATTTGAACCTGTCTAACAGCGTCTTCAAGGGTGTGTTCCATACCGGAATCATGATGAAGAATATAAAATATCCCTTCATGGTACCATGAAACTACACTGTTATTGTCAATTATCTCTACATTTTCGGGTGGCGTAAAATCATCCGGAAAATTCATACGTGGTTTTAAGTGGCGTTTGGGTGCAAAAGTACTATGAATCCATAGATAGTTCAAATCGTTGAAATAAAATAATTAGCGATTCGTCCAAAGAAGATAAAATATGAGGTATACAGTTTTTGCTTATAGTGAGGCAAATTGAATTTTCACCCAAAATTCTATGGGCCTTATTAAGTCAGAATTAATCGCTGGTGGTCTGGGAGTGGTCCCTGATGGTTTACCACCTCTACCTCCTTTACCTCCCGGGCCTCTTCCTTGTGTGCTTGGAGGAGTTGAAGGTATTGGCATACCATTACACTTTATTCCCATCATTACTTCACTTTGTCTTTCCATGTTTACAATTCCTAATTCTGTAAGTGGAATTGAGAAGTGATAGGAGAGTCCTGCTATGGAATCAAATTCTACCTGTACATTAACATTAGACTCCTGGTTTCTGTCAATAAGGTTGTGCCCATTTATTCCTCTAAACGAAATAGTGGAAGGGATTTTGTCAATTACCTTGTACGGTGTGGTTAAGGCATTGCTTTTGTACTCAGACCTGGAAATGTTGTTATCCACCAAATTTGCCGGATATTTTATAAATATGTCTTCTTTTTTCTTTTGAGTAGAGTCAAAGAAGAGAGTTACCCCCTGTTTAAGCATTTTTATTTGGGTAGGTTTAAATCCCGACTCTATCGAAACGTACAAGTTATCATTATCGTTATAACTGGTCCATCTAATTTTATTATTGGCATCTACTCCCGTTGGAAAATCAGAACGATATTCAGCATCGACTTTCCATTTGTTGGTATAGGTAGGTACTGCTGTACAAGCAGACAATAATAGAGAAAGAAAAATGAATGATTTTAAGCTCATACACCAAAAATCGTAATTGGCTAAATGATGGCTCTATTTATTCAATGAAAGAGGAGATTATTTCAATCAAACTTCAAACAATTGATCTACACTCCAGGCTTCCGGAAGGGCGCAAAAAGTGGCCTTAGCCTGTTTCCAAATCCCTCCAAATAGCTCTGATTTTCTGTAGGCATTAATGTGGTCCTCACTTTCCCATTTGCTGTAGGTAAAAAACACATTATCGTACTTTTTATCCTGCAACAATTCTAAATGTAAACACCCCTCAAATCCTTTAATTTGATCTTTATTATCGAGAAAAACTGCTTTAAAACTGTCTTTTTTGGCAGGGTCAATGGTTAGTTTAACAATTCTGGTGATCATACATTAAAAAAGATTTTGTCCTCCAAAATTAGCTGGTTCCGGCTCAGGGTCTTTAAACTCGATGGTTATCGTGTCGTTCATTTTAAGTCCGAACAATTTATTGGCACCACCTCCGGAGCCTTCAACACCTTTGTTGATAGCAATTTCTAAATTTCCGGAACTACTAAACAAAGCAACTTTTTCCCCATCTGGAACATCGCTATAAACCTTAGATATTTTAGTAATGGTATATCCTGCACGGGTTAGGTAAATCTTAAAAGGCCTACCTTTTCCAACTTCATGAAATATAGATTCCGAAATATTGGTGATCACATTTCCGTAACCATCAATATAACTAACAGTTCCTTTAATAACATTAGCATCAACCGTTGCTCTGAACAATTGACGTTTCTGAAAGCTCTCTATCTTTCTCCCGATAATCTCAGGAGTTCCTCCGCGTGCAATGTGGCAGGCTGCCTTTACAAATACATTTTTAGTTGGAAAGCTTCTCGCACCAGAATCTTCTATGATGTTTAATTCATAGATGTTATCAGGTACTTTCTCGAATAGAAGAGAAAATATTCCATTGTCAGCTCCAATAAAAAAGTGTCCGGAATTCTCCACTAATAAATGAGGAGAATTTTCTCCTGCTTCAGGGTTAACACCTATAATGTGAATGGTCCCTTTGGGAAAATCCCTATAACAGTTTTTTATTACAAAAGAAGCTTGCGCAATATCAAAAGGAGCAATTTCATGACTGATGTCTATTAAACTTACTGTGGGTAACTCACTCAGGATAGCTCCTTTAACGGAAGCTACGTAGTAGTCTTTTAACCCCATATCTGTTGTAAGTGTAATAACGCTCATGCAGTACTTTTGTCTAGAACTGTTCAAAAGTAATGATTTCATTGGATAAAATAGCAATTCTTTTCCACCCTAAATAATTACATTTGCAGCAATTAAAATGATCGCCTTGTAAGTAAGGCATAATGCTAGTTTAGAAAGAAATTGCAAGAAAAAAGCATACAAATAAGTGCCATTAATCCGGTTGATTTATTCGGAGCAAATGATGTAAAGCTCAATTTGATCAAATCCTATTTCCCGAAATTGAAAATTGTTGTGCGTGGAAGCGTCATTAAAGTAATGGGAGAGGAGTCTGAAATTAACGAGTTTGAGAATCACCTTCATTTATTAATTTACCACTACGAAAAGTATAATCGACTTACACAGAATAACATTAAAAATATCCTGGGAGGTAAGGGAAGTGATGTACTTAAAAAGTCTGGTGGAGATGAGGTAATTGTATACGGAAACAGCGGACTAAAGATTTCAGCAAGAACGGTGAACCAAAGAAAAATGGTTGACCTAATTAATAAAAATGACATGCTTTTTGCCGTTGGACCTGCGGGAACAGGTAAAACGTATACAGCAGTTGCTTTAGCAGTAAGAGCATTAAAGAATAAAGAGGTTCGAAAAATCATTTTAACTCGACCAGCGGTGGAAGCAGGGGAAAACCTAGGGTTTCTTCCCGGTGATATGAAGGATAAATTGGATCCGTACATGCAGCCATTGTATGATGCGTTGCGAGATATGATTCCTTCCGAGAAATTAGCGGAGTATTTAGAATCTGGAGTGGTGCAAATTGCGCCACTAGCATTTATGCGAGGACGAACTTTGGACAATGCCTTTGTTATATTAGATGAAGGACAAAATACCACTGAAAGTCAGATGAAAATGTTCCTTACCAGAATGGGAAGAACAGCTAAATTTATCGTTACTGGAGATTTGAGTCAGATTGACTTACCCGGAAAACAAAAATCCGGCTTAAAGAAAGCAGCAGACGTACTAAAAAGTGTAAAAGGAATTGCATTCGTTTATCTAGATGGTAACGATGTAATCAGACATAAATTGGTGACACAAATAATCAATGCCTTTAGCAAAGGCAACAATTAAATCCAACATGGAGACAACACAAGAAAACATGGAAGCAATTACTAGAACAGACTTCAATTTTGAAGGGCAAAAAAGTGTATATCACGGGAAAGTAAGAGATGTATACAACATTGATGATGACCTATTGGTAATGGTTGTTAGCGACAGAATCTCTGCTTTTGATGTTGTTTTACCAAAGGGTATTCCTTTTAAAGGACAAGTATTGAATCAGTTGGCCAGAAAGTTT
Source organism: Parvicellaceae bacterium (assembly GCA_965230225.1). Taxonomy (GTDB): domain Bacteria; phylum Bacteroidota; class Bacteroidia; order Flavobacteriales_D; family Parvicellaceae; genus CALSMU01. The sequence continues at coordinate 366,293 of CBDDKM010000008.1, read as the reverse complement.
TTAAAAGCTACCGAAGATATCGTAGATAACTGGGTAATTGACTCACCGGACCCAATGGTAACAGTTGGACGTGCCTGCGAACCATTTAAAGTTGAAATGGTGATAAGAGGTTACCTAACTGGACATGCATGGAGAACCTATAAAAGTGGAAAGCGAGAACTTTGCGGAGTTACTCTTCCTGAAGGGATGAAAGAACACCAAAAGTTTCCAGAACCAATAATTACTCCTTCAACCAAAGCGGATGAAGGGCACGATGAAGATATTTCCAGAGAAGAAATCATAGCACAGGGAATTGTATCCGAAGAAGATTACGTACAACTGGAAAAATACACCCGAGAAATTTTTCAAAGAGGTACCGAAATTGCCGCAAAACAAGGACTAATTTTAGTAGATACTAAATACGAATTTGGAAAGAAAGACGGGAAGATTTACCTAATTGATGAAATTCATACTCCTGATTCATCTCGTTACTTCTATGCAGATGGATACAAGGAAAGACAAGATAATGATGAACCTCAAAAACAACTTTCTAAAGAATTTGTTAGAGAGTGGTTAATGGCCGGAGGATTCCAGGGGAAAGAAGGACAAACCATTCCGGAGATGACTCCTGAGTTTGTTAATTCCGTTACTGATAGATACATTGAGTTGTATGAAAAAGTATCCGGAGAGAAGTTTGAAAAAGCTACCGGAGAAAGTGTTATTTCCAGAATAGAAGAAAACGTAACTGCCTTTTTGGACGGTTTTAGAAGTAAATAATTTTTATAAAAAGTAATAGAACCTCTGGGTAGAACTGCTCAGAGGTTTTTTATTATGAGTTCATCTACCATATATTTTTTAGTCTTTGCTGTAGTTCAGGTAGTTTTCTGGTTGAAGGTAATTTCCAACCTACAGAAGAATGGATATACTGATTTTAATCGCAACTTTTTTAAAATTATTCAGTTGTCTATTCACCTGATCAAAACTATACAAGATCGAAAACTAAAAATCAACTACTTTCTAGACTTTGCTTTGGCTGTTTTAGCCACCTTGCTCATGATCTATTTTGCGTTTGAACCTTAAGTTTTACGTATAGATTTCTCCATTTAGAATAACAGTTTCCACCAAATTGCTCCCAAAAGAGTAGGGAAGAAAGGCGTAAGATGTCATTTCTTTGGTGATGAAAATGTTAGCTTTTTTTCCAACTTCAATACTTCCCATTTCGTTGCTAATACCCATTGCATAAGCCGAATTTAATGTTGCTGCATTGATGGCTTGCTCAGGAGTTAACTTCATTCTAATGCACCCTAAAGATACCACGAAATTCATATTACCGGAAGGGGTAGATCCAGGGTTGTAATCACTAGCTAAGGCGAACGGTAGACCTTTTTCAATCAGCTCTTTTCCAGGTCCATAAGGCAATCCTAAAAAGAACGAACAAGAAGGTAAAATAGTAGGCATGGTATTCGAATTGGCCAAAGCCTCAAAATCATCATCTTTCATTACTTCTAAATGATCAACCGATAAAGCATTATTCTTGGTCCCAACCTGAATTCCTCCAATTGAGGTAAATTGATTAACGTGAATTTTTGGTGTCAACCCAATGGCAATTCCGGCCTGTAAAATTCTGTCTGTTTCCTCTGGTGTATAATAGTTGGTTTCGCAAAATACATCAATGTAATCTGCTAAATTTTCTTGCTCAATAATCGGTAGCATTTCATTGATAATTAAATCAATATATGCCGTTCTGTTTTCCTTGTACGCTGTAGGTATGGCATGAGCGCCTAGAAAATTAGCTTTAATAGTAAGAGGAGTGGTTTCCTTAAGGCGTTTAATTACCCTTAGCATTTTGATTTCTGCATCCAGAGTTAAACCATATCCACTTTTAATCTCAATGGCACCGGTACCCAATTTGGCTACTTCATTTACCCGCTTCAATGCATCCTGATAAAGCTGTTCTTCACTGGTCTCCTGAAGTCTTCTGGCAGAGTTCAAAATTCCACCTCCTTTTAATCCAATTTCCTCATAAGTTAACCCGTTAATTCGGTCTACAAATTCTCCTTCACGAGGAGCGGCAAATACAATATGAGTATGAGAATCACACCACGACGGGAACACCATTTTTCCTTCACAATCAATTACTTGCAAATCACTCCAATCAGTAATTCCATGCAATTCAGACATTGGGCCAAAGTCTGCAATTTTGCCATCCTCTATGGCTAAAAATGCATTCTCAATCGTGTTCAATTGATTCATCTCTTTCCCTTTTTTGAGTAAGGTGTTTGAAGAGGTTGTTCCAATCAATTCTTTGATGTTTTTTATAAGTATTTTGCTCATCTAATTCAGGTTTAACAGACCAAACGTAGTTAAAATAAATCAAAAAAATAACCGTTGTTAATATTTAGAAAAATGCAGTTGATCTGGCTTCTCCAGTTAGTAATCAAAAAAATATTTAATATTCAATCTTTTTCATACCTTCGAAACTGAAATGGAAGATATTAGGATAGAAAAGACAGTTAAAACCCCTGAAGTAGATTTTAGTGCTTCAACTGGGACCTTACTCATTAAGGGTATTTCAATTCCGGAAAACACAGTGGAATTTTATCATAAGCTGATTTATTGGATCAGCGAATACTCCATTAATCCACAACCTAAAACCACACTTAATCTCAAATTAGAATATTTCAATACCAGTACTTCTGTTGTATTGCTTAATATTTTTAAATCTTTAACTGAGATAGACAATTCAGAAGTGATGGTAAACTGGTATTATGAGGATGATGACATCGAAATGGAGGAAGTAGGGAAGGATTACGAGAGAATGGTCGATGTTAAGTTTAATTTGATACCCGTAGATTCCTTTTAGTCGAAGACTAAAGCCCGTTGGTCAATTATTTCTCGAGGCAGAATCATAATTACGTATTTTAGTTTAAATGACAATGCGTTACGCCTTGTTGATATGGATCATTTGCTCAAGCTCAATTCTGCATTCACAGCTAAATTGGGAGTGGGCGAATAATGTCGATAATGTAAATGATCAAGTGGTTCACGACGTAGTCGTGGATGAAACCAATGGGTTTGTATATGCCGTTGGTACATTTGAAGGAACCTTATCCAATGTTTTTCCTACAGGCTTTAATGGAACGAATGATTTTGACCTTTCTCCCGCTGGTAAAAATGGTTTTGTAGCCAGGTATGATTTATCCGGAAACTTTATTTGGGCTTTCTACATTGGAGGAGCCAATGATGATGAAGTAATGGCTATCGATATTGATGCCAGTGGTAATTTTTACATTACAGGGTATTTTGAGAATAGCGCCAATTTTGATGGAATCTCAGGAATGGGAGGTAATTCTGCAACTTTCTTTGGAGGAAAAGATACCTTTCAGGCTAAATATGATATTAACGGAGCTTTAGTTTGGCTCCATGAAGATGGTGGAGCAGGGGATGATGTTGGTAAGGATGTAAAAGTGGATAACATCAACAACATGGTCTATTTTGCGGGTGATTTTTATTCAACTGCAGAAATCGGAGCCATTTGGATAGGAAGTGGAGCTAATACTACTAATGAAGCCTATTTTTTACAAAGAAATCTAAATGGTTTTACTCAATGGGTGGCCGAGACAAGAGGAACATCTGGAGATAATAGTGTTGAGTCCATTACCCTGGACGGAACTCGAATGTACGCCTCTGGGATTTTTAAAAGCAATAATTTTTATATCGTAGATGGTTGGGCCGCAGCTTCTCCATTTATGAGCAATGCAGGAAATGACGATTACATCTACCTGCTTGGGTTAGACGAATTTGACGGTTCATTTGATTGGTTCAGCGGCATTACCAATTCGGCCACTAATACGGTTGGAGGTTTGGAATTTGGTAACGGTCAATTATACCTTACCGGAAGTTTGGGAGCTGCTGCTACTTTTCCCGCACCGGGAGCTGGTGCAGGAATGTCTACCGCTACTAACGGAATTGATATTTTTCTTTCTAATCACGACATTACATCGGGAGGAACCAATTGGCAGAAAGTAGAATCTACTACTACTGCTATGGGCGCATTTGCTAATGACATTGCTGTTTCACCAAATTACGTGGCCATTGGAGGTATGTTTGGAGGAACGATTCGTTTTGATGGTTTAGCAGCAAATGATTTAACTTCTACAGCAAATAGGGCAGGGTTTGTAGCTCAATATGATCACTCTGGAATCTATGTGGCTAACGAGTTAGTAAATGGTTCAGGGAACGAAAGTGTAGACTGTTTATCTGCAGCTAGTACAGATAAATTTTATTCGGGTGGTATTTGGGATAATGATGCTGATTTTGGAGCCATTAATTTAACCTCGTTAAATGCAGGAAATGGTTTTGTAGCAGGTATGACAGTTTGTAATGTAACGGTAACTTGTCCTTCGGATCAAACAGTTTCAGCCAATGCAAGTTGTCAATACACAATTCCCGATTATACCCCAATGGCAGCAGGATGGAGTAATTGTGGGGTAACAGTATTGTCTCAGTTTCCTTTAGCCGGAACTAATATTGGCGTAGGAACCACTCCGATTACTATTAAAGCAGATTTTAATGGTAACGTGGCTTCTTGCGTTTTTAATGTTACTGTGGTAGATAATACCAGTCCGGCCATTGTTTGTCCATCTGATGTATCCTTGAATAACGATGCTGGTATTTGCGGTGCAATTCATAATTATTCTGTTCCGGTTGGAACCGATAATTGTACCGGCCCGGTAACCACTCAGACAGACGCAACAGGTTATAGCACTGGTGATACTTTCCCGATAGGAACAACTACATTGGAATATACGGTTGTAGATGGTGCGGGAAATAATGCCAGTTGTACATTCGAAATTACAGTGGTGGATGTAGAAGATCCATCTATTACTTGCCCAGGAGATATTACCATCAATAATTCTCCCGGAGTGTGTGGTGCTACTTTTTTATACCCAGCAGTACTGGGAACAGACAACTGTCCAGGTTCGGTTACCGCACAAACAGACGGGACCGGATTAACTTCCGGGGATATTTTCCCGATAGGCACAACTGTTCAACAATATACAGTTGTAGATGCAGCAGGGAACTCAAGTGTATGCTCGTTTAACGTTACTGTAAATGATGTAGAAGCTCCAACACTTGTCTGCCCTTCGGATATTTCTGTTAATAATGATGCTGGAGATTGCGGAGCAATTTATAGTTACACTGCTCCGGTTGGAACTGATAATTGTGCTGGCCCCGTAACTACGCAATCCGATGTAACTGGGCTATCAAGTGGAAGTTTTTTCCCGTTGGGAACAACTACTTTAGAATATACCACGGTGGATGCTGTTGGAAATTCATCTACCTGTAGTTTCGATATTACTGTTGTAGACGCTGAAAACCCTACCATATCTTGTCCTTCCGATGTAACTATGAACAATGATGTTGGTATCTGTGGAGCGGTTTTCAATTATACAGCACCAGTTGGAGCGGATAATTGTGCTGGAGCACTTACCGCTCAAACGGATGGAACAGGCTTATCTTCTGGAGATGTATTTCCAGTTGGAACAACCACTTTGGAGTACACCGTAATTGATGCTTCCTCCAATTCAGGAACCTGTAGTTTTGATATTACTGTGGTGGATGTAGAGTCTCCAACCATTAGCTGTCCTACTGATATTTCATTAAACAATGATGCAGGTGTTTGTGGGGCTATCCACAATTATTCTGTCCCGGTAGGGTTGGATAATTGTTCAGGAGCGTTGACTGCGCAAACAGATGTTACAGGACTATCAAGTGGAAGTACATTTCCTGTTGGAGTTACCACGTTACAGTATACCGTTACAGATGTTGGTTCAAATACAGCAACATGTTCGTTCGATATTACAGTGGTGGATGTAGAAAGCCCTACCATTACCTGTCCTTCTGATGCCACCGTAAATAATGATGCAGGAGTTTGTGGAGCAACTTACGTTTATATAGCTCCGGTTGGAACTGATAATTGTGTGGGAGCTGTTACTTCTCAATCCGACGCAACTGGTCTTTCTTCTGGGGATTTTTTCCCGTTGGGGACTACAACGTTGGAGTATACAGTAGTTGATGTTGTTGGAAATGATAATACTTGTTCGTTCGATATTACTGTTGTGGATGCAGAGAATCCGGCAATAACATGTCCTTCTAACATTTCTATTGGAAATGATGCAGGAACCTGTGGTGCTGTAGCAACTTATTCGGCACCAGTAGGAACTGATAATTGTTTAGGGCTAGTTACAGCTCAATCAGATGTAACTGGTTTATCCTCTGGTTCGACCTTTCCACTGGGAACTACAACTTTGGAATATACTGTAACAGATGCTGCATCAAATACCGCAACCTGTACTTTTGATGTGGTTGTAAATGATGTAGAGTTACCTTCAATTAGCTGCCCATCTGATGTTACATTGAATAGCTCTCCAGGAGTATGTGAGTCGGCCTATTCTTATACAGCTCCGGTTGGAACTGATAATTGCCCAGGGTCAATAACCTCTCAATCTGATGTTACCGGTTTTTCTTCGGGGAGCAATTTTCCTGTTGGAATAACCACACTAGAGTATACTGTAACAGATGCTTCAACCAACACGGCAACCTGTTCGTTCGATGTTATTGTTGTAGATATTGAAGATCCTTTAATAACTTGTCCGTCGGATGTTTCATTAAGTAATGACCCTGGAATTTGTGGTGCTGTTTATAGTTATTTAACTCCTGTGGGTACAGATAATTGTTCTGGTTCTATAACGTCTCAAACAGATGCCACCGGATTATCATCAGGAAGTACATTCCCTGTTGGAGTGACAACATTAGAATATACAGTAACCGATATGTCTTCGAATACTGCAACTTGTACATTTGATGTAACAGTAGCAGATGTAGAGTCACCATCGATTATATGTCCTTCGGATGTTAGTTTAAGTAATGATGTGGGGATATGTGGAGCCGCTTATAGTTTTGTGGTGGCTGCTGGTACAGATAACTGCCTTGGAGCGGTAACAACACAGACGGATTTAACAGGCTTAAGCTCTGGAGATGTTTTTCCAATTGGAACTACAACTTTGGAATACACGGTAACAGACTTGGCTTCAAATACTGCTACTTGTAGTTTCGATATTACCGTAACGGATGTTCAGAATCCATCGATAAGTTGCCCTTCTGATATTGTTCTTAATAATGACCCGGGAGTTTGTGGAGCAATTAGTAATTATTTAGTTCCAGTTGGTACGGATAATTGTTCAGGAGTGGTAACCCTTCAATCTGATGCATCAGGACTATCTTCTGGAAGCACTTTCCCAATTGGTTTAACTACTCAGGAGTATACCGTAACAGATTTAGCTGGTAATACAAATACCTGTAGCTTTAATATAACTGTGGTTGACACTGAGTTACCTGTTCTTAACTGTCCATTTGATATTGTGGTTAACAACGATCCGGGAACATGTGATGCTATAGTTTCATACTCGGCACCGGTGGGTACGGATAATTGCCCGGGTGTAGTTACTGTTCAATCCGACGTTACGGGATTAACATCAGGAAGTACATTCCCTCTGGGAATAACTACATTAGAGTATACTGCTACTGATGCGGTAGGTGGAAGTCAGGTTTGTACATTTAATATCGAAGTGAAAGATGTGGAGTTACCGCAAATTACTTGTCCTTCCGATACAGTGTCGTGCGATTCGGTCATTTCATATTCATCTCCTGTATTTACCGACAATTGTTCAGGGGCATTCATTAGTCAAATCGATGGAAGCGGACTTTCTAGTGGAAGTACATTCCCAATTGGAATTACTCCTCAGCAATACCAGGTAACTGATGCATCTGGAAACCTTGCAACTTGTTCATTCAATATAGAAGTATTATCTGTACCTGAGCCTTACTGGAGCGACCTGCCTACGGGAGTTTGTTTAGAGTCGGATACCATTTATTTAAGTGATTACTCGAATGGAATACCTGGAGAAGTATGGTCAGGAACCGGAGTGTCAAACGATTATTTTGTTCCTTCAGATGCTGGAGTAGGGTTGCATAACATTACTCTAACAGTTTCTAATTCATTGTGTAGTAAAGATTCTACATTATCCGTTACAGTATACGATTTTGTGGCTGACGCTGGTTTGGATGATTCTATTTGTGGACTGAACTATACATTAAATGCTAATCAGGTTTCTCCTGCCGTAGGAGCATGGTGGGCATTAACGCAAGGGAACTTTGATCCTGACTCTACTCAATCGAACCCAATAGTAACAGTTCCACAACAAGGTACTTATCAATTTATCTGGTCCTTAACAGAAGATCAATGTGTTTCTACAGATACTGTAGAGATCATTTTTTACGAAATACCAACGGTAGATGCCGGAATCGATCAGTTAACTGATTCGGCAATTATTACACTTACTGGTAGTGGTAGCTTTGGAGTTCCTGTATGGACTACTTCGGGAGGTGCAACAATTACAGATCCTAATAATTGGAGTACATCTGCTACTAATTTGGATATAGGAGAAAACTATTTTACTCTCGAAGTAACCAATGGAGTTTGTACGGTAGAACAAGATGAGGTGTTAATTCACTGGTATCAATTGAATATTCCGAATGCATTTTCTCCAAATGACGATGGGGTAAACGATTATTTTGAGATACAAGGAACAGAGTTATTTGACATGATGGATCTTGAAATATACGACAGATGGGGAGAGTTAATATTCCAGACCAACGAAATGAACGACTTCTGGGATGGTACTTTCAAAGGAAGTAAAGTGGATAACGGAACCTATTTTTATGTACTTACGTTAGACGATCGACAATTGTCGGGATACATTGAATTGAGAAAATAATGAGATTAAAAGGCTACATACTGATTATACTTGCTCTATGGATTTCTTCCACTGAGGCACAGTACATGCCTAAAATGTCGTTAAGCTTAGAGTCGAGTCAATTTTTTAATCCTGCTTCTGCTGGAGCAAAGGAATACATGTCAATATTTACGGGGCTTAGAAAGCAATGGGCAGGATTACCTGGAAGCCCATCTACACAAATGATTTCAATAGATGCTCCACTTTCCAAGCAACACATCGGATTGGGAGGAGTTCTTTATAGTGACAGAATTGGAGCAACTATACACCACGGATTTATTGTAAATTATGCGTACCGCCTTGATCTGGAGAAAGGAAGACTTTCTTTTGGATTAGGAGGAGGGTTAAACTCGTATAAATTAGACGTAACTAAATTGAACCTGATAAATGATGCGGATCATACGTTTTATCAGCAATTCAATAGAGATGTTTCGCCTACCGCCAATTTTGGCGTGGTTTATACTTATTCCAATCTGTCAGCTGGAGTATCGATCAATGATTTTATGATCGATAATGATTATGGGGTGAACCTTACATCATTTATTCAGTATAAGTATAAATTAAATGCAAAATGGAAGTTAACTGCTTCCGGAATGTATAGAAATAATGTATTGCAAACTCATCAGTTTGATCTGGCGACAGTTAGTTCTTATGATGATTTTATATATGCTGGTTTAACAATAGTATCGAATGGTAATTTAATTGGAGGTTTAGGAATAAAACCCACAAATCAATTCCTAATTTTCTATAGCTATGATTATCTTTCGGGTAATTTAAGAAACTTTTCTTCGGGCTCACACGAAGTAATGTTAAAGTATGACTTTGTATACAAACATCAAGCAGATTCCCCTCGAAGCTTTTAAGCAAAAAGCATTGCTTGTACTTGTATTATTCTTTTTATCATCTAACATCTTTTCTCAGGAAATCAATATTTCTCAAGTCAGGTTAAATGGGTTGGGGGAGAATAGTTTTGGTCCTTTTGTATATAAAAACGAACTCTATTTTTGCTACGATAGAAAAGATAAGGTAACGAAAACACTCATCAATGATGAAGGGATTCAAGTACTCGACCTATATAAAGTAAAGCTCAAAAAAGAGAATAAGTTTAACGGAAGACCTATTCGATTATCGGATACATTAAATACCCTTCTTAATGAAGGACCATTGTTTATAACAAAAGACGAATCCAAACTTTATTATAGTAGAAACATCAATATTCCTCAACGAATCTCAAGAAGGATTCAGGAAGAAAACAAGCTGGGGATATACATTTCTGATAATGTAGAAGGAGAGTGGCAAGAACCTGTAGCTTTTGATCATAACAGTACTAAATTTAATGTGGCTCATCCCACTCTAAATGATGCAGGCGATTTAATGATATTCAGTTCTGATGACCCTAAAGGATTTGGAGGTTCGGACTTGTACTATTCCGAACTAAAAAATGGGGAGTGGAGTAAGCCTGTTAATCTGGGGGAAGTGATCAATTCTGATCAAAGCGAATCTTTTCCTCAGTTAATTGGAAATCAATTGTTTTTCTCCTCTAATAGAGAAGGTGGTTTTGGAGGTTTGGATATTTATGTTGCTCCTTATAATAAAGGACAATGGGGAGAACCAAAATTACTTCAGGAACCGATTAATTCTAAAGGAGATGATTTTGGGTATTACTTAAATGAAGATGGCGTTTCTGGTTATTTTTCTTCTAATAGAAGAACAGCAATAGATCGAATATTCTATTTCAAGGAAGAATTACCAGTTCCTTCACAGTACGAGGAGCAAGAAGTTTACTTCTGTTATGACATTACAGATGAAGAGATGGAAGCTTCGGATGCCTTGAAGTTTAAGTGGGACCTGGGAGATGGTACTCAAAAGGAAGGATTATCTATAGAGCATTGTTATCAGGATACCGGCCAGTTTATGGTTAGCATGAGCATAGAGGATGTAACCATTGGTGAGGTTTATGAAGATGTTACACAGTATCTAATCGAAATTTCAACTGGTGGAAAACCAATGATTGAACATGAAGTTATTGGTGATAAAGTTCGAATTAAATTGATTGATAAATGGGCAGATAAAAGTTGGGATCAACATTATTGGCTGATAAACGATCAATTATTTAGAGGAAATTTTATAGAAATTGCACATAAAGAGGAACTAAAAGTTCAATTGATCGTATGGAATAGCAAATTAGATGGCTCGGTTATTGGTATTGAACGAACAATACCCCTAGAACGGTAATTGTGCCATTATTTTTTTTATTTTGCCTTTGATATGAAGTTATTCATTTATTTTCTGCCAGTGTGCTTTATACTGGTCTTCACCACAGCTCAAAGTCAGCCTGTTCCTGCTGCAGAAGAAAACATACCTTATTTGGTAACCTTCGGAAAAGGAGCGAAGGCTTCTTTTGGTGATGACGACTATAATCAAATCTTTTTCTTTTCAATTCCTAAAGATTATAAAAAGCCAATATACATAAGGGTGTTTGACCCTGAATCTGGTGGAGATGTAGACGAGTTAAACGGAACTGCAGATAGTAAAACCCGTTTCAGTGTGTATGGTGGAAAAGGATGCGTAACTGAAAAGGCAGCTCGAGACATTAATCCAACAGGTAACTATAAAAGTGGAAATTTAATCAGTACCAAAACCTTTGGTAACGAAGCCAAATACAACAATAAATGGTATTCTTTTGGTCCATTTAACCCTTCAGAAGGGGAGTATGCAGAGCAGTATTTTGGATACGTAATTAAAATCGTAACAGAAGGAATCAGCGGTAACGATGGTAATCTTTATAAATACTATTTGAGTGCTTCTCCAACATCCAATATCCCGGTAGAAGGTGGTAATGCATTTACCTTCGAATATACTTTCAGATTACACGATAATCCAAATGAGGTATCGCACATTTATCCATATGTAGATAATAAAGTGGTTTCGGTAAAGCAGTCTAACTTTGATTGGGATGATGACGGATCAATTAAATTGTACTCTGTTTCTACCGTAGCTAAATCATTAAGTGTTTCAGGTGACGATACTAAAGCAGAAAGCACTTATTTAGTAAAAAAATCAGAGAAGGGAACATCTCTGGATATTCAGTTTCAAAAGAACAAGGCAAAACCCCTAAACAATAATAATGTCGTCTTCTACATTACCAACCAGTATGGAGAAGCACTTCCTTTCTTTACGGTCCCCATTGGGGGAATACCAAAATACAAAGGAAAAATGTCCATTAAACCACAAGGAAAATAGACCGAATAATGAGGAGACTAATCCTTTTTCTTGTACTTCTATCATCTGTCCAATTGTATGGGCAGGAATTTAAATTTGAACATTTAGGTCAAAATGTAGGCTTACGGGACCCCTTTATTTACTCTATTGAACAAGATAACAACGGTTACCTGATTGTAGGTACAGGAGAAGGTGTTGGTGTATTTGATGGGGAAAGTTTTGATATGAAGTATAAATCCGATGGATTAACGGAGGATTTTATCTCGTGTAGTTTTTCGGATAGTAAAGGGAACATTTGGTTTGGTCATAAATCAGGAGGATCTAGTATTTATGATGGAAAGAAATTTGATCTTGTTCACCGTGGAGATGGAATAGGAAGTGTAATTACCGATATAGCTGAGGATCATAGAGGTCACATTTGGTTTGCGGCCCAGGATTTTGGTTTATTTTATGTGAATCAAGATGGGAAATTTGAATTCTTCAATACCCTGTTTCAAGGGGAGTATATTTATTCGTTACACATTGATGATCAGGATAACTTCTTTGTAGGAACCTCCGAAGGGTTAGAGGTTTATCGTTATTACCCAGAAGAAAAACTGTTGAGTAAAACTCAGGACGTTTCTGGGCTACCGCTTGATCAGGTTGTAAAAACGGTTAAGTTCGACGATAATAAAATTTTGGTAGCAACTTTATATTCCGGTTTCTATATAGTAGAACAAAAAGACGGAGTATTTAGAAGCCAGAAAGTAGAGATTGTAAACACCGAAGAAGAAGATCTGGTTGTAAGAGACTTAAATTATAAAGACGAAATTCTATGGGTAAGTACTTTGCAAACAGGATTATTAAAAGCTTCTTTCGAAGAAGGAAAGTTATTGGTAAGTGAAAGGTACAATTCCAGTAATGGATTGAAGTCTGATGCTGTAAATACCATGTTCCTGGATAGAGAAGGAGTGATGTGGGTAGGAACCCTTGGAGAAGGGTTAGCTTCCAGAGGAGATAATCTCTTTACCTTTTACTTCAGAACAGATCAGCAAGAAGAAGTATCTCATGTTTATGCTAATAAAGATCAAATTTGGGTAGCCAGAAAGGGAAGCTTGATGGCCTATAATAAGAGTAACCTAAAGGTGCTTTATTCTTATGGTGTGGAGCAGGGGTTACCGGATGATATTATATCAGGGGTCAAGTTTGCTGGCGATTCTATCTTATTTGTTTCCACTCAGGAATCTGGATTATTTGAATTAAAAGGGCTATCTGGTCAATTCAATAAAATTGTTTTATCGGAAGATGGTTTATCAGAATCCATAGTAAGTTTGGATATTGTAGATGATAAACTTTGGATAGGAACACTTAATGGGGTATACAGAAGAGACATTAATCACACAGGTGTAGTTCGTTATGATATATCGTCAGGTTTAACTCACAATTATATTGCTAGCATTTACATTTCTAAAAGTAAAGACATCTATGTGGGAGCGCAGAGCGCTTATCTTAGTAAGTTCGAAGATGAAACGTTTAGAAATATTCAGTTAACTCCAGACTATGATGTGGTAACCATTAATATGATTACTGAAGATAGTAAAGGTGATATTTGGTTAAGTACCGCTAATAATGGAATATTTCACATCAGTGACTCTATCACTAATTTGAAAACGGAAAATGGACTGGCAACTAACTATTGCTATGGAATTTCTGAAGACATTAATGGCAACATCTGGGTAACCCATAATGGAGGGTTAAGTAAAGTAGATCCTGTAAATTATCAGATAGAAACGTATAAGGAGAAGTACGGAATGGATACTAGATTTGTACGTGCAGCTGTTAGTAGGTACGATAATGAATTATGGTTAGGAACGGAAAATGGGGTAGTGCTTTGTAATGCGAATGCTGATGTCATCAATCAAATTCCTCCAATTACTTCTATAAGGTCGTTAATCATTAACGATGAAATGATTTCTTCTATTCATGACGTAGACTTGTCCTATGGCGAATATGATATTAAAATCGATTTGATGGGGCTTAGCCTTAAAAATGCTAAAGGAGTTACCTATCAATATTACCTGGAGGGATACGATTATAAATGGTCTGAAATGACCAATAACCCGGAAATTATCTACCAAAAAGTACGCGATGGCGAATATACTTTCCATGTGCGTTCCTTTAATGCTGACGGTATAACGGGAGAAGAAACAACCTTTAAGATAACCATTGCCGAACCTTACTGGAAAAAGTGGTGGTTTTATGTATCCATATTCATTCTTTTAGTTGCTGCTGTAACAGTGATTATTAAAATGAGAGAGAGTAGACACATTCGCTACCAAAAGGAGCTGGAGTTGCAACTGGCAGAAAGAACCAAAGAGGTGGTTAACCAAAAAGAAGAAATTGAGGAAATCAACAAGGATTTAACAGACAGTATTAACTACGCTAAAAGGATTCAGAAAGCTATATTGCCTGAAAAAACAGAGTTTGATGAGTTATTTCCTAAGAGTTTTATTTTCTATAAGCCGAAGGATATTGTAAGTGGTGATTTTTATTGGGTGAAGCAATTCGGAGATCAAGTGTTAATTACTTGTGCCGATTGTACCGGACATGGAGTGCCGGGAGGATTCATGAGTATGATTGGTACTATGCTAATGTATGAGTCTGCGGTATTAAAGCACATATTGGATCCAGGAAAGATATTGGAAGATTTAGATACAAACCTTGTTGCCACATTAAGGCAAACAGATACGTTGGAGTCTAATAAAGATGGGATGGATTTATCGGTTTGTGTAATTGACATGAAAACCAATTTAATGAAGTTTGCCGGGGCACTTCGCCCTGTTTATATCTACCGTTACGGAATGAGAACTGTGTTGAGAGGAGATAGATACTCACTAGGAGGGACCATTATAAAAGATAAGACATTTACCACTCAGGAGTATCAATTGGAGAAAGGAGATAAGGTATACATGTTTAGCGATGGTTATCCAGATCAATTTGGTGGTCCGTACCAGAGAAAACTGAAGCTAACAGGTTTCCACGAATTATTGGATCAAGTGTCCTTAATGCCAATCGAAAAGCAATATGCAGAAATTGATTCTTTCTTCTATACCTGGAAGGGAGACATGATGCAAATGGATGATGTGATCCTAATTGGTTTCGAAGTATAAGGCATAAAAAAAGCCTTCCACAAAATGCAGAAGGCTTATTCCATTTAAGTTAGTTTATCTATTCATCTTCTTTTTTCTTAGAAGACTTTTTACCTTTTGTGGATATAGAGATTTCATTGTCTTTACCAAGATCAACTTTTAACGTATCACCATCGTTCAATTCACTCTTAATGATTTGTTCTGCCAATGGATCTTCAAGGTATTTTTGGATAGCTCTCTTAAGAGGACGAGCTCCAAATTTCTGATCAAATCCTTTGTCGGCAATAAAATCTTTAGCTTTCTCAGAAAGCTCAATTTTATATCCTAACTCTTCAACTCTACCAAATAGTTTTTTCAATTCAATGTCAATAATGCTATGAATATCTTCTCTGGTTAATGAGTTAAACAAGATGATGTCATCGATACGGTTAAGGAATTCTGGTGCAAATGCCTTTTTAAGTGCAGTTTGAATAACGAAGTTTTGATTAGCTTCTTTGTTATCTGCTTGTGCTTTTGTTCCAAATCCAACACCTGTTCCAAAATCTTGCAGCTGTCTGGCTCCAATGTTGGAAGTCATGATGATGATGGTATTTCTAAAGTCAACTTTTCTACCAAGGCTGTCGGTTAATTGTCCATCATCCAACGCTTGTAGTAGTAAGTTAAATACGTCTGGGTGAGCTTTTTCAATCTCATCCAATAGGATGATAGAATAAGGTCTTCTTCTTACTTTTTCAGTTAACTGTCCACCTTCTTCATATCCAACGTAGCCCGGAGGTGCTCCAATTAATCTTGAAAGAGCAAATTTCTCCATGTATTCACTCATGTCAATACGGATCAAAGCTTCTTCTGTATCAAACATGTTTTTAGCCAATACTTTACAAAGTTGAGTTTTACCAACTCCTGTAGGTCCTAAGAAAATGAATGAACCAATTGGCTTATTAGGATCTTTTAATCCGGCCCTGTTACGCTGAATGGCCTTAACTACTTTCTTAATAGCCTCGTCTTGCCCAATAACCGAACCTTGAATGGTTTCTCCCATTTTCATTAGTCTACCGCTTTCTTTTTCGGCAACACGTTGAACAGGAATACCAGTCATCATTGCTACAACTTCAGCAACGTGCTCTTCAGTTACTACTTCTCTATGAGATTTACTTTCGTTTTCCCACTTAAGTTTAGCAGCATCCAACTCCTCATTCAGTTTTCTTTCGTTGTCTCTCAATTTAGCAGCCTCTTCGTATTGTTGGCTACGAACAACTTCATTCTTCTGAACCTTAATCTCTTCGATTTTCTTTTCAATATCGATGATCTCTTTAGGTACATTAATGTTGGTGATGTGAACTCTTGATCCAACTTCATCCAACGCATCAATTGCTTTGTCCGGCAAGTGCCTGTCGGTAATGTATCTGGAAGTTAAATTAACACACGCTTCAATAGCTTCCTGTGTGTAATTAACATTGTGATGATCTTCGTATTTCTCCTTAATGTTCTTAAGGATTTGAATTGTTTCCTCAACAGTAGTTGGTTCAACCAATACTTTTTGGAATCTTCTTTCTAAAGCACCATCTTTTTCGATGTATTGTCTGTACTCATCAAGAGTAGTAGCTCCAATACATTGAATTTCACCCCTGGCCAAAGCAGGTTTAAACATGTTCGAGGCATCTAAGCTACCTGAAGCTCCACCTGCACCAATAATGGTGTGGATTTCATCGATAAACAAAATGATGTCTGGAGATTTCTCCAATTCGTTCATCACGGCCTTCATTCTTTCTTCAAACTGACCTCTGTACTTGGTTCCAGCTACTAAAGAAGCTAAATCCAACGAGATGATTCGTTTATTGAATAGAACTCTCGATACTTTTCTTTGAACGATTCTCAATGCAAGTCCTTCTGCAATAGCAGATTTACCAACACCAGGTTCTCCGATAAGGATCGGGTTGTTCTTTTTTCTTCTACTTAAAATCTGAGATACCCTTTCAATTTCGGATTCTCTTCCCACAATCGGATCCAACTTCCCGTCTTCTGCGTATTTCGTTAAGTCTCTCCCAAAATTGTCCAACACTGGAGTTTTTGATTTAGAATCACTCGACTTTCTTGGTGATCCACCAGAAAATCCTCCACCCATTGTGCTGTCATCTTCATCTGCATTACCAGGAAGCTCAGCTCTTGGCTCCTGATATCCTTGTTCCATCATAAGTTCTAATTCGTCTTTTACCAGATCGTAATCGATCTTAAATTTGTTTAACGTTTGAGCGGCAATATTATCCTCTTCCTTCAAAATAGAAAGAAGAAGGTGTTCTGTACCGATCATATTACTCTTAAATAACTTTGCTTCTAAATAGGTTATCTTGAGTACTTTCTCAGCCTGCTTTACTAATGGAATATTGCCGGAATTGGCTTGTTTCCCATTGCTGGTTGATAGATTGCTCTCCAGGTCTTTTCTTAAGGTTTTCAGGTCTATGTTAGAGTTCTTAATAATCTTTACTGCGATTCCTTCGCCCTCTCTGATAATTCCCAATAGGAGGTGTTCCACTCCAATATAGTCATGTCCCAATCGTAGAGCTTCCTCGCGGCTAAAGCTAATTACATCTTTTACTCTTGGAGAAAACTTTGCTTCCATACTTGTTTTTAAAATTAGTCTAAATCTAGTTATTGATATTCAGTTTTAGGGTTGTTCAAAATCACATTCGACCCTAAAATAAGGAATATACCATGCAATTCAAAGATAAAAATACCTTCTGACTTTTAATTTTCAACAATTGTCTAATTTTTCACAGAATTTTGTTAGCAAATAGCGGTTGTTTTTATCCTTAAAAGCCGTCAGCAATTAGTATTTTCGAGAACTTATTAAAATAAGAAAAGTTGCGCCTCTTCTGGGGTGCAATTTTGATTATAAACAAACAATTAAAAGTTAGATTTTAATCATATGTCAGAAGAAAAAGGAGAAAAAATTATTCCGGTTAGCATTGAGGAGGAAATGAAGACCGCCTACATCGATTATTCGATGTCGGTGATTGTTTCCAGAGCCTTACCGGATGTTCGGGATGGATTAAAACCTGTTCATAGAAGAGTATTATACGGAATGTTGGATCTTGGAGTTAGAGCTAGTAGCCCTTACAAGAAATCTGCTCGTATCGTCGGGGAGGTTCTAGGTAAGTATCACCCACATGGTGATTCTTCCGTTTATGATGCAATGGTTCGTATGGCTCAGGATTGGTCCCTACGTTACCCGTTGGTAGACGGACAAGGTAACTTTGGTTCTGTGGATGGAGATAGCCCGGCAGCAATGCGTTATACAGAGGCTAAGCTTCAAAAGGCAGCAGAAGAAATGTTGTCTGATCTGGATAAAGAAACCGTTGATTTTTCTCCCAACTTTGATGATTCTTTAAATGAACCAACTGTTCTTCCAACCAGAATACCTGCACTGTTAGTAAATGGAGCTTCAGGTATTGCGGTAGGTATGGCTACCAATATGGCACCTCATAACTTGAGCGAGGTGATCGATGGAACAATTGCTTACATCGACAACAGAGATATCGAGATTGAGGAATTGATGCAACATGTAAAAGCACCTGATTTCCCAACTGGAGGTATCATCTACGGATACGAAGGAGTTAAAAATGCCTTTGAAAACGGTAGAGGAAGAGTAGTGATGAGAGCAAAAGCTACCATCGAAGAAATTAGAGAAGGTAGAGAAGCCATTATCGTTACTGAAATTCCTTACCAGGTAAACAAAGCAGACATGATTCAGAAAACTGCTTCGTTGGTTAATGAAGGAAAACTGACAGGTATTTCTGAGTTGAGAGATGAGTCTGACCGTACAGGGATGAGAATTGTATATGAATTAAAAAGAGATGCAATTCCAAACGTTGTACTAAACAAACTATATAAATATACTGCGTTACAAACGTCGTTCTCTATTAATAACATTGCTTTGGTTAATGGACGTCCTGAAGTATTGAACTTGAAGGACATGATCCACCACTTTGTGGAGCACCGTCACGAAGTTATTGTTAGAAGAACTCAATACGAGTTGAGAAAAGCAGAAGAAAGAGCTCACATCTTAGAAGGATTGATCATTGCTTCAGACAATATTGATGAGGTAATTAAATTGATCAGAGCATCTAAGAATGCAGAAGAGGCAAGAGCTTCTTTAATGGAGCGTTTCGAGTTATCCGAAATTCAGGCTAAGGCCATCGTTGAGATGAGACTTAGAAACCTTACCGGACTGGAGCAGGATAAACTTAGAGCTGAGTACGATGATATCATGAAATTAATCGCCGACTTGAAAGATATTCTTGATAGAGAGGAGAGAAGAATGGATATCATTAAAGAGGAGTTGTTGGAGATCAAAGATAAATATGGAGATGAAAGACGCTCTACTATCGAGTACTCTGCCAACGAAATGAGAATCGAAGATTTAATTCCGGATGATGAAGTTGTGGTAACCATTAGCCACGCTGGATACATTAAGAGAACTCGTCTGGACGAATACAAAGTTCAGAACAGAGGAGGAGTTGGATCTAAAGCTTCTCAAACAAGAGATAAAGATTTCTTAGAGCACTTATTCGTAGCAACTAACCACAACTACCTATTAATCTTTACAGAAAAAGGTCGTTGTTTCTGGATGAGAGTTTACGAAGTACCAGAAGGTGGTAAAAACTCTAAAGGAAGAGCAATTCAAAACCTGATCAACATCGAACAGGATGATAAGGTAAAAGCTTACATCAATGTTGGAGATATCAGAAGCGAAGAGTATGTAGAAGGTAAGTACATTGTAATGTGTACTAAGAAAGGTGTGGTTAAGAAAACCAAACTGGATGCCTACTCTCGTCCTAGAACGAATGGTATTAATGCCATTGGAATTAGAGAGGGAGATGAGTTACTGGAAGCTAAATTAACTGGAGGAGAGCACGAAATTCTAATGGCTCTTAAATCTGGTAGAGCTATCCGTTTCAACGAATCTACTGTTCGTCCGATGGGAAGAACTGCTTCTGGTGTTAGAGGAATTACCCTTGGAAACGAGAAAGATGAAGTAGTTGGAATGGTTTGCGTTGAAGATTTCACTCATACTATATTAGTAGTATCTGAAAAAGGATACGGAAAACGTACACTACTTAACGATCCTGAAACTGGTGAAGCTATTTATAGAATTACCAATAGAGGAGGAAAAGGAGTTAAGACCTTAAATGTTACGGATAAGACTGGTGAGTTGGTAGCTATAAAAGTAGTTACTGATGATGATGACTTAATGATCATTAATAAGTCAGGAATCATGATCCGTATGCATGTTGATTCTCTTAGAACAATGGGAAGAGCAACTCAAGGGGTTAAATTGATTGACCTGAGAGGAAAAGATACCATTGCCGCTGTTGCTAAAGTAGAAAGAGATGACGAAGAGGATTTAGAAAATGTTGAAGGTATGGAAGGTGCTGAAGGGGAGATTCCAACAGGAGAAACTTCTGCCGAAGCTACCGATAATCCTGAAACTCCTACCGATGGTGAATAAGCCATTTTAAGGCAAATTTGATTATTTATATTTATCCCTCTGACACAATTATTGTCAGGGGGATTTTTTTTCATAAAACTGATTCATGTCAGATTGGCAAAGAAATTGCTAAATGGCTTATGAAATTATTAGTAATATTGCATCACGTTATAAAAAATATAAGATGAAGAAGACAATTATATTATTTGCAGTAGTTCTTGGGGCACTTTCTTCAAATGCTCAGAAAAACGAAATGATTAACGCAGGAATCGAATTAAAAGGGGTTTCTCCGTTAATGGTGGCTATGTCAGCAGCTCAAAAATCAGACAATGCTGATGAGTTAGCGAAAAAAGTGAAGAAAGCGAAAACTGAGATTAACAAGGCTGTTGCACTTCAAAACGAAAAAGGAACATTAACAAAAACCAAAGATTTAGCTAAGCTGTATTATTATCAGGGGTTGGCTAACTTAAGCTACATGATGTTAGCTGCTGGTGACGAAGAAATTCAAAAAGAAGTAGAAGCTGATACCGATAAATTCGAAGAAGCTTCCATGGGAGCATTCAGAAAAAGTATTGCTGCTAACTCTTACTACGAGGACGACATTAGAACAATGATGAGCCAAATGAGAGGAATGTCATTGAACTCTGCTATTGCAATGTTCCAGGAAGAAAAGTACAAAGAAGCATTTGCAGGATTTGCAGGAGCAGTTGAAATGTACGATGTAATTGGAGAAAAAGATACTCTTGCAATGTACAATGCAGGGTTGGCTGCTGATAACGCAGAAATGTACGACGAAGCATTAGAGTATTACGGAAAAGCTGCAGAGCTTGGATACGGAGGAAATGCATTGGTACACCAATTAATGGTACAGGTAATTAATAAAAAGAATGAAGGAAAACCTTCTGAGGAAGCATTGAAAGTAATTCAGGATGGTAAAGCAAAATACCCTGGCAACTTAGCTCTTTCTATCGAAGAGTTTAACTACTACTTCTCTACGGGAGATAGCGAGAAAGCTCAAGCTAGTCTTCAGGAAGCAGTAAAAGCTGATCCTAAAAACCCAATTCTTCACTTTAACATTGGAGCTACTTTCGATGAGATGGCTACCAAAGCACACGAAGATAAAAAGCATGACGATGGTAAATTATATGCTTCCAAATCGGCAGAGGCGTACAAAAAAGCATTGGAGTTAGATCCTAAGTATTTCGATGCTACGTATAACTTAGGGGCTCTTTATTATAATGAAGGTGTAGAGCTTCAAAAATTATTGGACGAAATCATCGACCAAAAATTATACGAAGTAGAAGCGAAAAAAGCAGAAGAGAAATTTAAAGAGGCGATTGCTCCTTTAGAAAAAGCTCATGAGTTGAACGGAAAAGACACTAATACAATTAAGATTCTTAAGAGTATTTTTGTAATGATCGGAGACGATGAGAATTTTGCTAAATACAACGATAAATTAAAAGCGTTGGAAGGAAAATAAATTCTATTCAAAAGCATTTGAAAAACCATGACATTTATCGTCATGGTTTTTTTTTATCTTGATCCGTCAAATAATACAGCATGATATATACAGGAAACATACGAAAAATGAGAACGGAACTAGGAGAGCAGGTAAAGTATGATTTGCCTCTTTTCGATATTCTGAATCCGGGAGAGGAAGTGAACATGAATCAATTTATCGGCAATGAGATTTCTCTTCGTTTCGAAAATGCCATTCATTGTGTGGTAACCGGAAAAAAAATAAAGAAACCGTATGGAGAGGGGATGAGTTATGATGCTTATATGTCATCGCCGTTGGCTAGTCCAAGTATTATCAGGCCGGAGCTTAGTCGAATTCATGAAGGAATTGCATTGAGAGATGAGGAGTGGGAGAGGAAACACCATTTGCAACCTCACTATGTGTATTTATCTAAAACCTCAGGGATTAAAGTGGGGGTAACCAGAACAACTCAGGTGCCAACCAGGTGGATTGATCAGGGGGCAGTAGAAGCAGTAATCTTAGCAGAAACTCCACACCGTGGTGCCGCGGGAATGATAGAGGTGGCCATGAAAGAATACATCGCCGATAAAACTCATTGGCAGAGAATGCTTAAAAATGAATTAACTGAAGAGTCTATTCTGGATAAGAAAGAAGAACTAATTGAAATGATGCCGGAGGAATACGAGGATTTTGTAGAGTTTGATGATACCATCACCAATATTAACTATCCGGTATTACAATATCCTACAAAGGTGAAAAGCATGAAACTGGATAAAGTACCAATTATAGAAAAGAAGTTAGTGGGAATTAAAGGGCAGTATTTAATCTTCGAAGATCAAAGTGTAATCAATTTAAGATCCCATACGGGGTATCGAATTACCCTGGAAGGATAAAGCATAAAAAAAGCCCTGACAAATATGTCAGGGCTTTTTTAGTCTTATTCAGATGTATTTTACATGGCTCTTTCGAAAATTTCTTCCATTGCATCTTCAAGTTCGTGTCCAAACTCTTCGATGTTAGCGCCAATAATCATCACTGCAATTAGAAAAATTACTAATCCAATGATTAACAAAATACCTAAAAACATCCAATAGGTTTTTTGTTTTCTCATGGCATCAGTAAAATCGTGAGAATTTCCTGAATTACCAAGAGCAGTTAGGCTATTACCGTACGCTAATAATGTAACGTACAGTGCTACTGAAATACCGGTTCCGATAACACTGCCAATACCTTGTACTCCCATAATAATAAGAGAGCTAATCAAGCTGATTACTGCACCTGCAATTCCGCAGATAGCAACAATCTTTACCCAGGTAGAAGTAGCAGCACTCTGTTCTACAACCGTTTGTGAAATGTCGTTTTCCTGCAACCCTTCATCTAATGTATCCATTGTCTCCATAGTGCTTAAAAGAAATTAATTAAGTTACCTAATAGACCAAGAATACCAAGGATCCCAGCCACAATAAAATAGACCTTTTGTTTGGAAAATGCACCATCCAAAGCAGAACCATCTCCCGAAGCCGCACGCGATAACTTAGTGGCGTATTGCAGCAATACAATCATTACCCAGGTCATAAATCCGCAGGCAATAAAAATAGCAGCTCCTACTAGTATTGCTCGCTCATCGCCACTAGCTATAGCCAGTAGTCCAATAATTAAACCTAAGGCAATAAATACCAACATGGTTATGGCGTAGAACTTCATCCATCCTGCTCCCCCCTTCATGGCATCTTTTGCCTCTTCTGAAAAGTTATTCTCCATAATACTTTATCGTAGTTAATTAAGCGTCTAACAAATCAGGGTTAGAATCTTTCTCAGCACCTTCATACTGAGCATCTCCGAATGCTAAAATTGGGAAAAAGACAAATCCTAGAAGGATTAATCCTGCAGCGAAACCACCACTTTTTCCAAATACTTTAGCCAATTCAACCATTACCAGAATGTTGAAAATTAAAGCAGCAATTGGCCCTACAATAGGGATAATTCCTCCTATTAGGATGATTACTGCCCACCATACTGGCTTCTTAACAATTCTTACTAATACAATAGTATTGTAAATTGGAACGATTGCAGCCCATCCCGGCTCTCCTGCTTTTGTGAAAATCTTCCACATTGAAGCGATCATAATCACAACAAGTGCGATCACTCCGATAATAATTGCCCAAGCTAAACCAGGGTTAGTTTCTAATAGTCCTTGAGTATTGTACTCCATAAAAATTAAGATTAATAGTTAAACAATTGATTAATGGTTTTGAAAGTACTAAAAAAGATCAACGCGGGGATTAATTGTTAATAAAAAATGATTGGTCTGCTAAAATCAATGATTAATCGATTTTAATCTGATTTAGGCTAATGAGGAAATGCGCTGTAATTTGTGGTCTTTTTTTGAAAATCTAAGACTATTTAAGAGGACATAGTTTTGGTTCGGTAGGAATTCAGTTTTTAATAAAAAATCATAGTAAAATGCCCTTGTAAGATTCATCGAAATAACTATTTTTAACCAGTACAAACCCCTAATCATTACCCCGTTATCAATTTAGTTCACCTATAAAAATCACTTATTTTATGAATGCAATCATTCTAAGCATGCTGGAATGGCAGGAAGCCATGTCCAGACAAGACGCTTTACAGGCTCTTTTCACTCAGGGAAATATGTTTCAATTCAACTTAGAGCAATCTGTTGGAAAGAACACTTTTATTAATACTTACCCTGGGGTTGATGTACTCAAATGGAATTTCAATTTGGTATTGGCGGATGAGGATCTTCAAAAGAACTATCCTGCAAATGCAGGATCACCTAACGTAGTAACGTTTCAGGTAGAAGCTATGAAAGAAGCGGACATTATTGCACTGATTAATAACCTGGACGATCTTACTGCCATAACTAAAACAAAGGCCATTGAGGGGGTTAAGAACTGGAACAAAGAAAGTACAAGAAATACCTGGTTAGGAGATCAGTTAAAAAGCAACGGACAAATTTATGAGGCGTTCGCTATGCCAGTTAGTGACATTGTTAAGGGTAATACGCATCAAGCTTTCTTAGCCTTAATGAAGGAAAAGGATGGAACCTATACTGCTGATATGATCGTAGTAGATATCTCCACCAACAAGTTGGCTGTACCATTGGTTTCAGGTAGTGTTCATGATACGGTAAGGCCGGTACCTCCTTTCAAGAATTCACCCGGGCTAGAACAAAAAGATTTTGGTTTGCTGAACTACGTTCTATCCATCCATGAACCTGTATAACTTTCTTGATACATTAACATACCTTTCACCCATCATTGCCTTTATCGGTGCTGTAGGAGGAGTGGTATTTTGGAATAAACTGAAAAGACTAAAGCGCTACCTGGTAATTTACCTGTGTAGTGCTTTTCTAGTTGATGTAATCAGTAGAGTCGTAAGTTATTACTATGGAAATAACTTGTTTTTTATTCCCTTGTTTGGATTGCTGGAGCTAATCATTTTTAGCCTGATATTTATTCACCTTATACCATCTAAGTGGATTGGTTTGATTTGTTTGCCCGGACTGGGGTATATACTGTATGAGTTAGTGATGATTAACTCCTCGGATATTGATCATTTTCAATCTTATTCCAGAGTAGTGGACTCCTTTATTTTGGTGGTATTTGGGGTAGTCTATTATGCACGTAAAATTATCAGAGATGCAGACTTGAATAAAGATGAATTTCAGTTGGTTGGGGCCGTACTATTCTACGGAGCCTTGAGCTTGATCTATTTTCTTCCCATTAATTTTTTTGTGAATGAAAATACCAATTTCAACCTACTGTTCTGGCTTACATACCTTGTATTGAATTTATTGTTTTATAGTTACCTAACCTGGAAGATATGGAAGAATGGAAAAATCCGGAAACAATTTCTTTATGGATCACCATCATCATAGTTTTCGTATTGTTATTGGCTACGTCTATTGTAATACTTTCCAGGTCCTTTTTTAAAAAGCTACTGGAAGTAAAACTAAAGGAAAGCGAAACCCTGTTGCTTCATCAAAGAGAGTTGTTAAGTGCAAGTGTTAGTGCACAGGAAAAAGAGAGAAAGCGGGTGGCTGCAGACTTACACGATGATCTGATTGGGAAGTTAGTGGGGGTTCAACTCAAGCACCAGATAAGTCATCCGGAATCAGCTTTGGGGTTTTCTATTCAAGAGTGTATTACAAGAGCCAGAGAAATCTCTCACGACCTTAGTCCTCCAATGATAGAGCAATTAACAGTTTCTGAACTGTTAAGCGAAATTGTTGAAGACTGGAAAGTACAGTACCACGTTCAGGTACAATACCTCAATTCCATAGATAAAGAAGTATCCTCTGATTTTAAATTGCACCTGTGCAGAATAATTAAAGAGCTATTCAACAATGCACATAAGCATGCAAGAGCAAACCGAATAGAGGTTCTGATTAAAGCCTCTCCAGATCAACTATATATTTTGTTTAAAGATGATGGAGTAGGATATGACCACAACCAACAATCAAAAGGCATTGGTATGAAGAATTTGGAAGCTAGAGTACAATGTTTACAGGGAGGTTTTAAAGTAAAATCTAAGCCAAATTTGGGAACTAGAGTGATACTACATTTAAATACTAAAGCATGAAAAAAATGATGATTACCCTGGTTGATGACGATCAACTAATTGTATCTCTTTTAGGAGAGTTTCTTGGTCAACAAGAAGGAATAGAAATTTTAAATAAACACACCAGTGGAGAAGAGTTTATAACTCAACTGGAGTTAAGCGATCAGCTGCCTGAAATTCTTATTCTGGACCTAAAAATGAAAGAATCTTCTGGTTTGGATATACTGAATTATCTCCATGTCAATCATCAGAGGATAAAAGTGATTATTCTTTCTTCTCATTACAAACCCTCCTACTTAGGGTATGTAATCAAGAGTGGAGCAGCTGCATTTTTACCAAAGGGAACTTCTCCTGCAACTTTACTACAGGTGATTAAAAATGTACATCAAAATGGGTTTCATTTGGAACCAAATCAAGTGGGGGAAATGAGAAATCAATTGGCACAGTCTCCCGAGCCAAAGTTAGATGATTTAAATGCTTTGTCGGAAAGGGAGCTGGAGGTGTTGAAGTTAATTGTACAACAAAAAACAGCTCAGGAAATAGGAGAGTTGTTGTTTATTACCAAAAGAACAGTGGAGGGGCACAAGAGTAATTTGTTTCAAAAAACCGGTGCAAAAAATATTGCTGGTCTGGTGGTATACGCCATCCAAAATAAGATTGTGGAGGCATCAGAATTACCTATTATATAATAAAAAAGCGACCCCAAAAATTCAGGATCGCTTTTTAAAGGGTGAGTCAACGATTAAAAAGTGTATTTAATCTCAATAACGCTCATTACACCTTCAACAATGGTGTTCCATTGTCCGGTAAATTCAGCTCCGTAAGAAGCAGCGATAGCCGGACCTACTTTTTGAGCTTCGTCGTTGCTCCAAAGTGGACCAGCAAGAACGTTAGTTTTGTATTCGTTAGATCCAGTGTTAGTAACGTTAAGTTCTACTTCAATAACACTCATTTCGCTAGGTACAACAGTGTTCCATTGTCCTGTCCATTTTCCTTGGTGAGCAGCAGCTACTTTAGGAGCTTTTTCTTGTGCGTCTTCCTGGTTCCAGATTGGTCCTGCAGGAATGTTAACTTTAAATGTTGCCATTTTTTTAATAATTGATTTTTTATTGGCCTACTCTAATATGGTTTTCGGCGTCCCCATGAATTCTTACAAAACCGTAGCTACCTGATTCGAATTGTTTTTTGAATTCGATTCAAATGTATTTCGGTTCTATATTTTGGGATTGCGTAGAATTACTTGATTTAATCAATTAGGTACAATTACTTATGACCAGAACAGAGAGGAATTATGATTAATTTTTTAGCTTTGGAAATATGAAATTAATCGTCTTTGCATTGATCCTGTTAGGAGGAGTTGGTTTGTCTGTTAATCTTACAGAGAATAACTTAGAGTCGGTAAAAGAACCGTTCAATGCAGAGTCCGGTGTTACGGACGTATTAATTGCTTTAGGTGAAAAAGCCCCGTATCATTATATAGAGAGCAGAGGAGATACCACTTTAATTAGACAGGGAATGGAGTTGGCTACATTGGGTAAAACAATAGGACCGGATGGAAAAATGACCTCCAGACAATCCAAATACTTTACCTGTACCGATTGTCATAACTTTTGTATTGAGGATCCTGATTTGAGAGTAAGTGACCCTGAAGGAAGGTTGACTTATGCTGTAGAAAACAATATCCCTTTTTTATCTGGTAGTACCATGTATGGGATTGTAAATAGAGAACACTGGTATAATCAAGACTATCAAAAGAAGTATGGTAGCTTAGTGTTACCTGCCAGGGATTCACTATTAAATGCAATTCACTTATGTACTGTTGAGTGTTCACAAGGAAGACCTTTTGAAGATTGGGAACTGAAAGCCTTTATGACCTATTTATACTCCATCGAGTATAAGCTAGGAGATCTAGGATTTACTCAAGAAGATTACGATAAACTAAATAACTATACTAAAGGTGGTAATAACGAGGAATTGATCGGTTGGTTAAAATCCTTTTATTATACCGCTTCTCCTGCTACATTTTTATCTCCAATTCCGGTTGCTGAACGTAAATTAGGAGAGAAAGGAAATCCTGAAAACGGTAAAGAACTTTATAATCGTAGCTGTATGCATTGCCATCAACACGGTAAAGTAACCAACTATAATCTGGACGAAAATGTGGTTACTTTTAAGTCGCTAAAAAGAAGCATGGGTAAATACAATCACGGAGCATTGTACAACATTGTAAGAAAGGGAACTTATGCACTTCCCGGATACAGACCATACATGCCGAATTATACATTAGAGCGAATGAGTCACCAACAATTGGAGGATTTGGCCGCTTACATCAACCAACAATCTAATTAATCATTGTTTTCCAGCCAGTAGCGGTTCTGAGCAACAAATTGTAATCCAGCATCTAATCCAAGGCGATAATCATCCTCAATTTTTTGAAGAGAAGAGGAGTAACTACTGGTTCTGAGGTATTTTTCCGGAGCAATTTGATAGATATCAATTCCCTCATGTTCTCTATTTAAAAACTCCACCACCTCGTTATAATATATATGATCGTGAGAAAACCTTCTGGCCAGGCCTGGGTTATTTCTGTGCCACCAGCCTCCAAACACTCCAAAGTAGGACCAATTTTCTTTGTGAAATTTAGGAAGGGTTCTAATCACTACAATTTTTGTAGCTCCTTTCTCGATGCTTCGGTGTACAGGAATGGCATCACTCCATCCACCATCCATTAGTTTTTTTCCGTCTATATGACAAACTCCCTTGGAAAAGAATGGTAAACTGGCGGAGGCTCTTAAATACCTTAGCCAATTCTTTAACCCCGGCTTCAGGTAAACAGGCTCTCCATTAGACATGTCGGTAGCAACCACCTCAAACATTTTGTCTTTCACAAATTCGAAAGCTCTTTTTACATCCAAAGGATATTTCTTTTGAGTAAATTTTTCGAGGTATTCCAGATTGACCAACCCCTCTTCGGTGAAGATGTTTTTTACATTGATGAACTTGCTATCTTCCGATAACTCACGCATAATATTGAAACTGGTTCTAAATTGCCCACTCAGGAAATAAGACAGGCTCATAGCTCCACCGGAAACAGCAACATAATAATCAAATGGTTTAAAATTTAAAGCCGTAAAAGCATCCAAAACACCAGTTGTATAGACAGATCTCATAGATCCACCCTGCACGACTAATGCTATTTTTGCTTTTTTTTCCATTGTTAAGAATTGGTTGTGAACTGTTTCTATATACTATAACTCATATTTTCTCAAAATGTTTATCTTTAATGACGAATTAAAATTTTTATCAGATGACTTTCTATCAAGAATTGAGAAACTTCTTTTTAAAGACCGACCCAGGAAGAGTTAGATTAGCCAAAAAGATAGCTGCAACTTATTCTAGTAAAGCAGAAAGAAGAGCTGTTATGAATAGACTAAGAGAGGTTTATGCCATGGGAGGTCCGGAAAAATTAGAGGTTAAACCTAAGGCAGTACAAGAACAAAAAGTCGAAGCTCCTGCTGAGAACCTTGTACAAGAGGAAATTGTAGATGAAGTAACGGAAGTGGTGGAAGAAAACAATGAAGAGACCCAAGAGGAAACTCAAGGAGAAGCTTAAAAATATTCCTTTTAATAAGTAAAAACCACCTGTGCATTAGCAGGTGGTTTTTTTATGGAATATTATTCCCATTTTCATCGTTATTTCAACTCATTAAAAATGATATTTTTGCCAACCAATTAAACGATGTCAACTATGATCAAAAAAAGCGGTCTTATTTTAACAATAGCTACCTCCATGTTTCTATTCCCTTCTTGTGCTGAGAAAGAATCAGAAAATACAACAGAAGAAGCCAGTAATACGGAAACTGTAGCAGAGGAGGAAGAAAAGGATGCCATTGAACTTTACAGACTTTTCATAGAGGAAAAAGGAGTAAAAGAGAAAAAGGTAACAGCTTACGGATATAGTTTTGGAGAACCGGATGAAAAAGGATTGTTGGTATACGAGTGCAAGTTCAACGAAAAAGGTTTATTGGTAGATTCCATTGCTTATAGCGATAATAAACAAATAATGCACGAGCAGTTTGTGTACAACGAGAACAACAAATTGATCGAACGTAAATTGTTTGATAGCACCGAAACATTAGTACAGAGATCTCTGAGAACGTTTAATGAAAAGAATTTAGAAGACGGATTTAAAATCTATACGGGAGATAGCCTGTATTACATGCAGGAAAAGGAATACAACGATCAGGATCAATTAGTTAAACTAAAAGAGTTTGATTCTAAAGGAATTTTACAACTGATCAATGAGTTTACTTATCACGAGTCCGGTGAGGTAGAGTCGAAGACTGAGATGGATGGAGAAGGTCTTTTGCTGATGAGGATTATTAATGCTTACGACGATAGAGGAAATAAGTCTAGCATTTCAACTTATGGTCCATCAGGAGAATTGGAAGGAAAGACCATTCTTACCAAGTATACCGAAAGGGGAGATGCTCAATTGGTAGAAAAATACGATGCAACAGATAGTATGTATGCGTACTATGCTTATGAGTACAACGATGCCGGAGAGGAGACTAAAGCAACTATCTACAATGGTATTGGACAGATTCTACACCAGGGAATTACCACTTACGGAGATCAGGGAAAAGTAACCGGTTTTGTAATGTACGAAGGTGGAGTAGGACAACAGGGAAGAAGCCATTTCGAGTACAACGAAAATGGACAGGAAACAGAACTGATTGATTACGATAATCTGGATAAGCAGGAAAAAAGGAAAGTCACTTCATACAACAAAAAGGGACTTGTTGAAAGTGAAGTAAACTACAATAAAATCGACGAACCTAAATTTAAGTTCCAGTACGAGTACAGTTATTATTAGTTTTCAGAAGGGTAAATCTCTTCAAAGCTCATTACCTTATTGGTTTCTACTCTTCGGAGTATATGAGTTCTGTTTAGTTCACCACTATGGTGAACACCACAGGCTTCCATGATTTCTTTTACGGCAAACATGGTGTTTTTATGGTAGTTGGCCACACGTTGGCTTTTATCTTCAACATCCAGCCCTTTCATTAACCCTGGTTGTTGTGTAGCAATACCGGCAGGACAATGGCCAGAATCGCAACGCAGAGCCTGGATACATCCTAGAGAGAACATCATCCCTCTTGCACTGTTACAACCATCAGCTCCCAGAGCTAGTACTTTAACTAAATCAAATCCGGTTAAGATTCTTCCAGAGGCTATTAACTTAATCTCTTTTCTAATTCCGTACTTGTTTAAGCAGTTATGGGCAAAGCTTAGTCCATCGTACAAAGGTGTTCCCAAATGATCGGAGAATTCCAATGGAGCAGCACCCGTACCACCTTCATTGCCATCGATGGTAATAAAGTCGGGGTAAATACCTGTAGATTGGATGGTCTGACATACCTTTTCAAATTCTTCTTTACTTCCAATACAGAGCTTGAATCCAACTGGTTTTCCACCAGAAAGGTCTCTTAATTTTTTTATAAAATGCATCATCTCTTCAGCGTTAGAGAAAGCTCTGTGAGCTGCAGGAGAAATAACATCAGTATGAGCTTTTACATGTCGGATATTGGCGATTTCAACAGTGTTTTTAGCTGCTGGTAAAATTCCTCCATGCCCCGGTTTTGCTCCTTGAGATAGTTTTACCTCAATCATTTTTACGTTATCAAGAGTAGAGTATTTTGTAAAGAGTTCATCAGAAAAGGAGCCATCGTCGTTTCTACATCCAAAATACCCGGTACCTATTTGCCAGATTAAATCACCTCCAGGTTTTAAATGATAAGGGCTAACTCCACCTTCTCCCGTATTGTGGGCAAAGCTTTGAGCTTTAGCTCCTCCATTTAAGGCCATCACCGCATTTTTGCTCAAGCTTCCAAAGCTCATAGCAGAGATGTTTAATATGCTGCTGCTATATGGTTGGGTACACTGACTGCTCCCAATATTTATTCTTAAATTATCTTCAATATGGCTAGGATAAAGAGAATGGGAAATCCATTCGTACCCGGGCTCTGAGGTATCCAGTTGGGTTCCAAATGGCACTGTTTGTCGTACATTTTTAGCACGCTGATATACAATGCTTCTTTGTCTCCTGTTAAAGGGTCTACCATTGAGATCAGACTCAATAAAGTATTGACTAATTTCTGGTCTGATCGATTCTAATATATAACGCATGTGCCCCAGTAAAGGGAAGTTCTTAAGAATAGCATGCTTGTTCTGTAGCATGTCGTAAATACCAACGATGATCAATGGAACCAGAAATGCTAATATCCACCAGAAAAATGGACGAATAAATCCTAATGATCCAAATAGCAAAACTGTGAAAGAAGCGATAATGATAAAAGTGTTTCTCATACCAGAATAGATTAGTTCTTAAATGTATCCATTTCGAATAAAATAATTGGGTTCCGGAAAGAGTTATTTTTAGTTCAATTCTTATTTCGTTAACTTGCACATTATGAGAAAAATCTTGCTACTATTTGGAGGGGTGATGTTCTTATTATCAGGATGGTCACAATCTGCCGATAAGGGGAGAATTAACTTTTATGCCGGTGGAGGAGGTGCATATTATAAAATGACCTCAAATATTAACATTAACGAAACAGGTGCAGGAGTTCCTTACCAGGTGAGATTCGGACTTGATGTAAATACACACAAACAGGTTTCGCTGGGGGTAGAACTATGGTCTCAGAATTTTCTTACCGACGACAGCACGAAAATAAAAACGGTGGATTCTGGAATGGCCGGACTAAACCTGAAGTACAATTTCATGAACAGAGAGAAGTCAGTGGCTTATGTGGGAACTTCTTTAGGAGTTTTTGGTTTGACCTATGAAGTAACTGATTCTTTAGATAATGTAGGTGCCTTAAGGGCAAGTGGAATATACAATTCGTTGTATCTGGGGTACAATAAGTATTTTGGAAACCACTTTGGTTTTTATGTTAAAACAGGCCTGATGAATCAACCCATGCAAATGGAATACTTAACCTTTAATGGAGAGGATGTTGCATTTTGGGGCGATCACCCTGTTCAGGATTGGAAGATCATTGCCAGAGGGGCATTTTTAAATTTGGGATTAGTAATTAAATTGAATAACAAAGCAGGTGGAGAGAAGAGCTAATTGTTTGGCGCAAACATCAAAAACGCCATACGAAATTGAAGTAGATAGAGCAGAGGGAGTATTCATTTACGATACTAACGAAAAACGGTATTTTGATCTAATTTCAGGAATAGCTGTTAGTAATCTGGGGCATAATCACCCAGTAATAAAACAAGCCATCATCGATCAGGTTAACCGGTATACCCATGTAATGGTTTTTGGTGAGTATAAGCAAGAGCCTCAACAGAATCTGGCACAAAGGTTAGCCGAAGTATTGCCGAACCAATTGAATTGCAGCTATTTTGTTAACTCTGGAACTGAAGCCAACGAAGCAGCGCTTAAACTAGCTAAAAGGTGTACCGGAAGAACAGAAATTGTATCCTTCAATAAGTCCTACCACGGAAGTACGCACGGTTCCTTAAGTGTTACCGGAAACGAAAATAAAAAGTACCATGTAAGACCATTGTTACCTGGTGTTAAATTCATCGACTTCAATCAGCTGGAACAACTGGACGGAATTACCGAATCAACAGCCTGCGTTATTGTAGAGCCAATTCAAGGTGACGCCGGTGTGAGAATTCCTGATGTAGAATATATGAAGGCACTTAGGAAAAAGTGCGACGAAACTGGTGCCATGCTTATATTTGATGAGATTCAAACCGGTTTTGGGAGAACGGGAAAATTGTTTGCTTTTGAGCACTTCGAAGTGGTACCGGATATATTAACCATTGCCAAGGGAATGGGAGGAGGTATGCCAATAGGAGCATTCATTTCTTCTTACGAAAACATGGAGCAATTAACTCATGATCCAGTATTGGGACACATAACCACTTTTGGTGGGCATCCTGTTAATTGTGCATCTGCATTAGCTAATCTAAATGTTCTTACCCAGTCAGGGATTATTGATGATGTGGAAAGAAAAGGAGAGTTGTTCGAATCCATTATTAGTCATTCTGCTATTAAAGAAATTCGTCGCAAAGGATTGTTTTTTGCCATTGAGATGGAAAGTGCAGAGGTAGTTCAGCAAGTGGTAGAAGGATGTAAAAATAGAGGCGTGCTTAGCTTTTGGTTTTTATCTTGTCCTGAGAGCTTTAGAATTGCACCTCCATTGGTTATTTCCGACGAAGAAATCAAACAGTCAGCAACCATTATTCACGAAGTAATAGAGCAAGTGACAGCTTAGTAACCAACAGTTTCTATCTGTTCGGGAGTCATGTGCATCATAAAGTAGAAGGTGTTCTCACGATTGTGCTCTAGT
The DNA here is from genome assembly GCA_965230225.1 of Parvicellaceae bacterium. Taxonomy (GTDB): domain Bacteria; phylum Bacteroidota; class Bacteroidia; order Flavobacteriales_D; family Parvicellaceae; genus CALSMU01. The sequence continues at coordinate 331,185 of CBDDKM010000008.1, read as the reverse complement.
TCCATTAATCGCTTAAACTCTTTCTCCTGTTCTTGGGTTGGCTTAGATTCTTCGAATCGATGCATTTTCTTGTAGGCAAATTCCATCCAATTACTAATGGATTCGTCTCCATAACTTTTAATATAGAAAGCAACTAGCTCCTCTTTGGAATACCCTTCAATTCGAATGGGGTTCCAGTCATCTTGCTTGTACATTTCGGCTTCAATTTCCTTGAACTTTGCATCAGTAAGTTCTAAGTACTTCTGCGAAGTAGCGCAGCTTGAAACAAACAGTAATAGCAAAAATAGTGGGGCAATAAACTTTAGTTTGATCATGCTAACTCCAGTTGAGTTCCATTAACAATCCCAACTACTTTTCCGGTAAATTCAGTGTCAATAAATGGAGTGTTCTTGCTCTTAGATACAATGTCCGAACGGTTCAATGTCCATTTTTCATCCGGGTTGAAAAGAGTCAGGTTAGCCTCGAATCCTTCATTCACCATCGGTACATCCAATTTTAAAATGGTTCTAGGGTTGATGGACATTTTTTGAATGATCCCTTCCAGTCCAATGTGCTCTTTTAGGTGAGTACAAGCCAATGGAAATGCCGTTTGTAAGTTGATGATTCCAAAATCCGCATGATCAAATTCCTTCTGTTTGCACTCTATATCCTGAGGAGTATGGTCAGAGCAAATAACATCAACTGTTCCATCTTTTAACCCCTCAATAAGAGCGTTATTATCAGCTTCTATTCTGAATGGAGGTAATACTTTATAGTTAGAGTCAAAATCAGTTAGGGCTTCATCCGTAAAAGCAACTTGATGAGCTGCCATTTCGCAGGTAACATTAAGTCCTTCTGCTTTAGCTTCTTTAATCATTTCAACCGAATTGGCCGATGAAATGGTGGAGAAGTGAATTTTAGAATCGTTGTAAGAGGTAAGAAACAAATCTCTGGACAATTGTACTTCTTCTGCAAGAGCAGGAAGTCCTTCCAACCCTAAAGTTGTACTGGTGTCTCCCTCGTTCATCTGTCCTCCATGAGCAATGGATTCGTCGTGTGGAAAACTAATGATTAATCCATCAAAGTTTTTAGAATACAATAAGGCTCTAGACATTAAGCCAGAACTTTTAATAGGGTGTTTATGATCAGAAAAGGCAACAGCTCCTGCACATTTCATGTCGTACATCTCAGCCAATTCTTTTCCTTCCAATTGATGACTAACTGTACCAATGGGGTACACATCCACAATGTGGTTTTGAGTTTTGTTGATTACAAATTCCACATCACTTTTGGTGGATCGAGTAGGAGTGGAATCAGGCATAATTGCTACTCCTGTAAAACCACCTTTTGCAGCGGCATTAGCCCCCGAAATTAAATCTTCTTTGTGTTCTAACCCGGGCTCGCAGAAATCTGCGTGCATGTCCATTAATCCTGGAGATACATGTAAATTATCGCTTTCAATCACTTGATTTGCTTCGTCATTAATTCCTGAAGCAACTTTGGTGATCACACCATTTTCGATTAACAAATCGGTTACTTGTCCATTAACCGGAGAATTAGGGTCAATCACTTTTGCTGATTTAATCAATACCTTCATCATTCAATAATTTACTATCTGGTTTTCCAAATTCTTAATAACAATATTTCTATGCCTAAAAAGATTACTGCCAGAAACAATAATAGCCACCAGTAAAATTTTCCTTCGGCAAATTCAATTACGTTAACAGGTTCTGCTCCATCCGCTCCTTCTATTATTTTGGTATGTTTACCAAGAGCAGATTTTGCAATGAGACTTTCCAATTCTTCCTTACCATAGTAGGATAGGTCAGATTCTTCTCGGTTATAGTTAAAGCTGAAAGCTCCAACTTTACTTTGTTCCTGAAATACAGAGAAATGTCCTGCAAATTTAATTTGATCGTACAACAGCAAGTTCACTTCATTTCTATTGGTCCTTAATTCGGGAATAAACTCCAGGTCTCCATTGTCCTCTTTAACCTTCATTTTCTCACTTTGGTAACTACCTTGAGTAAGAGAAACGCTATTGCTCTCTCCAATGGTATAGGATAGAGTAGCAGGAGGTTGACTAAATTCTCCAATTCTCAATAAAGAAGCAACAAATAATGCATGTTGAGCCAGGTTAGAGTATTCCAAACTGGTTGGAACAGCAAATAGATAGAACTTTCCTTTTCCTATTGGAGTCATGCTCAAAAAAGACAAGTTGTTCTCTAGTTTCATTAGGTACTCTGTACCAGAGTTAATCGGAAAGTTTACCGGATAATGAGACAGTGTTTTAGGCAGATTTACGTTTTCTGGTATTTTGTCAAATACATTGGCGTAAAGTGGGTGCTCACTGTTAAGGTAAGCTACTTTAACATCGTTAGTATCCAATCCATTAAACGTTCCATTCGCCATTTCACCTATAAAAGAGTTGTATGAAATACCATCTGCATGATCATGAGGAAAAACAAGGATGCTACCTCCGTTGTTACAATAGTTGTTTAATTCGGATGTAATTCCGGAAGTAAAGTTTTGTACTTCACTCAGAATAATCAAATCAAAGCTGGAAAGAGTAGAGTAATCAATCTGACTTAAGCTTTGAGATGACAAGTTAAACATGGAATTGTTCCTGAAAACATTTTCTATAAATCCAGTGGTATCCGTTGGATCTTGTTTTTGATCAAACAGGTGAAGGATGTTAATCTTTCCTTTTATGTTGTAGGAAAAGAAGAACTCATCATCGAACTTCATGTCCGGATCAGGGTATTCTGAGATGTTTAATCGACATTGCTGGTATCCTGGGGTCTGAAGTGTGTATGGAATTTCGCAGTTGATAGTGCTATTTTCTGGCACAGTCTGATTAGAAAAGCCTTGCGACGTTCCCTGATTAACAAATAACTCCATTTTAAATTCTACCGGGTTATCCGATTTGTTCACCACTCTGGCAAATACTTTATCTTCACTTTTAAAGGTTCTTAAAGGGTTTTCAAACCAAACACTGTCAATGTATAAATTTCCTTTACCCGGTTGAGAGTATGGAAGTAAAAACACCTGAACATTTGAGTCAGGTTGTACCTCTTCCAAATGCACCATGTTTTTTTGGAAGTCCGATAACCAATAAATGGTTTTATCCTGTTCCTGATCACTTAAAGCATCAGTTTGACGAGTATAAATCTCATCAAGGTTTCTACTTACATAGGTAGGTTCTACCTCGTCTACCAATTGAATAAAGTCGTCCTTACTAACAATTCTTTGGTGTCTACCTTCTAAATCGTTAGTGATCAATTGAAATTTATCCGTAGGCTCGTAGCTATTGGCAATCGAAATGGCTTGTTCCTTTGCCAGATCCAATAAGTATCCATTTTCTCCCTTGGTATCCATACTGTGAGAGTTATCAATGTATACCGAAACGATTCTGCTTCCTTTTTCTTCCTGATCCCCAACAGGCACATAAGGTTGTGCAAATGCAAAAACCAATAAGGTAATGGCCACTAATCGGATAAGAAGTACTATAAGGTGTTTTAATTGGGATTTACTCTTCGTTTCTAGTTTTACTTCTTTAAGAAGCTCAACGTTAGAGAAGTATACCTTCTGAAACTTCCTGAAATTAAATAAATGGATAATTATCGGAATACTCAGTGCCGAAAGTGCCCATAGAAATTCTGGATAAAGTAGTTTCATTAAAAAACAAAGATAGGATATTACACTTAAAAATTATGGTTTATTTGAACTTTTCAAACACCCCTAAACCAAATAAAGCAAAATCGTATTTCACTGGGTCCAAAACGTCCATTTTTCTTAAATTATTATCCAGTTCCAATAAGGCCTTAAGATCGTTTTGTTTTCTGGTTAACAGCCCTAATGCACGAGCAACATTGCCTGAGTGTACATCCAAAGGACAAGATAGGACAGAGGTTGGGATAGAATCCCATATTCCAAAATCAACACCTTTGTTGTCTTCTCTAACCATCCATCTTAAATACATATTGATTCTTTTAGCTGCAGATCCCTTAGCCGGACTGGAAACGTGTTTTTTAGTTCGCAAGTTTTCTGAGTCATCTATTTCAAAAAAGACTGACCTAAAGTACTCAATAAGAGGAACCGTGGTAGTAACATTTTCAGTGTATTGATGACTAAATACTTCTTCTAAACCACCATGTTTTAAATAGATGTTTTGAAGTGATCGAATAAAGAACTCGAGATCAAAACCATTAAAGGTTCTGTGTTTAAATTCCGCTAGTTTTTTATTGTCACCGGAGTATTCTTTTACAAATTCAAATGGAGAGTGATCCATAATGTCCATCATCCTTTCTCCCGATCGAATGATCATTTTTCGGTTACCCCAGGCAATGGAAGAAACTAAAAATGCAGCAATTTCAATATCTTCCTTTCTATCGAATTGGTGTGGGATGCTAATCGGATCATCTTCTATAAAGGAAGTACGATTATACAATTCTACCTTTTCATCGAGAAATTGCTTCAATTCATCAAAATCAAGCTTCGATTCATCGGAAAATGAATTATTTATGTTTCTTTTACTCATTATAAATCAAAATTGAGGGACATGAAGATAGGTAAAAGATCTGCGATGATGATGTTTTTGGTTGGAAGTATGACGATCTGTGGAAGCAAATTGACTGCTCAGCAGGATCCGAGTAAAAATGCAGATAATGTATTGGGTAAGCCTTTAAATACGATTCATGCAATTGCTGTGTCGGCCAACGGAAACTTTGGAGTATCTAAAGCCAATTTTAATAAGGGAACTTCTGCGTGGGCTCACCCATTTGGTTATTCTATAACCGGTGGCGCTGGTGTATCGTTTTTGATGAAGAACAATTTTGGAATAGAAGCCGATTTCTCTTACGAATTCAATACATATTTATATAAGAATAAAGGAGTAGCTCTTAATTTGGGGTATCGTGCTCCTTATGTGGATGTAAAGCTGAAGAAGAATTTTACGCCTAAGGCAGAACACAATACCATTTATTTTAAGGCTGGAGTAGGGTATATGTTTGGAGGTAGTGGAGGACTTACCGAAACAGCTAATTTTTATACGTACTCCATCAACTTTGTTTCCTCCAGAGTATTGTTGTTTACCCCAGAAGTTGGTTTGCAAAAAAGATTGAATAGAGGAAGCTACCTGGATATGGGGATCATTTACCGATACGGATTGGGAGACATTATCTCATCTTCTATGACCTATTTAGATACAGGAAACCCATTGAATAATGAAACTGCTTCTTCAAGTACACGAGGAAATTATATAGGAGTATCCTTAAAATACTTTTTCATTTTTAAAGAGCTCTCCAAGAAAAACGAACGAGCGGCTCCCGATAGTCGATTCTAAAAAAAATCCCCGGATAAACACCGGGGATTTTTTTATTCTTCTGTTTTTTCTTCTTGTTTCTTCGGAGCAGCTTTTTTAGCTGTTGTTTTCTTAGCTGCTGGTTTTTTTGCGGTTGTTTTTTTTGCCGCTGCCTTCTTCTTGGGTTTGGCCTCTACCACAACTTTCTTCTTTTTTCTTTTACGAGATACTCCGTAAGTTTTGTTGTTAATTTTACCTCTTTTGGTTTTAATATCACCTTTTCCCATATCAGTACTTTTTAATTAAAAAATAATGTGTAACACCGTTAAAGTTAATAAACTTTTTTAAAGGGGGTTAAGAAGGTGTTACCTGATTTTGGTGATCTCTATTTCCGTAACCACTCCCTCTTCAGTCTTACTTTTCGCTGTATAGTAATCCTCTTTAGCAGCAATGATAGTTACGTATACCTTAGAGCCAATGTAGTCTTTAGCAGATCTTTTACCCTTTACTTTTTTTAAGGTAAGAGTATAGGAGCAATCAGAAGTCCATTCAATTTTGAAACGATATTTTTGATGCTCTCTGTTGTAACGTTCAAACTGAGTTTTTTTTCTTCGGATCATTCTAATCTCCCCACCCGATGGCCCGGTCATGATGTACTTTCCTTTTTTCAAATGAGAACAGTCTATGGTAGGGGTATTTTCCTGTCCGAAAATTCCTAGCGATAAAGTAATTAATATGCCAACTAAAAAGGTCTTCAATGCTATTTCTTTATAAATGATTTGGTACTTCTGTAAGCACCATTAGTTAACGTGATCCAGTAAATACCGTTTTCAAAATTACGGATATCCAATTGATGTACCTGTAGATTTCTCAAAGTTTTGTTTTCAATTTGTTGTCCGAGAGAATTAAACACTTGCATTTGGGTTGTTCCATTTAAAGCCTTTGGAAGCTCCAAGTTGATTAATTCTTCCGACGGATTCGGGTATAAACCGAAAGTAAATGAGTGTTCACCAATGGTGGCTGGCTCATTGTTCCCATTATAAATAGCAATGTTGTCGATATACAAATTGTTTCCTTGCTGATTTACCCCTAGAAATTGAAGAATGATGTATCCTCCTGCATAAGAACTCAAGTCTACAGAGTCTCTTCTCCAATGGGTAGAAAACTCTGGAGTAAAATTAGTATGGATCGTATCCAGTGTGCTCAGATCATCTCCATATTTCTCATATACCACATCATTAAAGGTTTGTCCACAATCATCAGAAACCAATATCCTTAAGGTATCTTGCAGAGTAGGGCTCGAACTTCTTTTTTGGTAAGCAAGGTCAAACTTTAAAGTACTACTACCTGAACCAGGAATAATTAGTTCCGGCCCCATTAACCCATCGTGTTGGCTTTCTCTTGGAGCGTAATTAAAATACTGCATCGACGCCGAGTAGTGGTTCCAGGTTAACCCTTCAGTTGGAATAGTATCCCAGGTCATTCCTCCATCCTCGTTGTAGATGTACCAACGATCAGCTTCAAACCCATTTTCAAACCCTTCCGTGAAAGGAAGAGAATAGTGTCCTCTTCTGTTAAACCGAATAATTCTTCGGTTGTTATACAAGTCATATTCGTTGGAGTTACCACTTATTTCCGATATAATAGTCAACTCCTGATCTCCATAGGTAGAAGTAAAGATTTGAGGAAGAGTTACAGAAACTTCGTCTCCTCCTAATAAAGTTCCTATCCAATCATAAGTTTGAACAGTTCCCCCGTTAATGGAGTAGCTGATGTTGATTTCTGTAATCGTGCTATCTCCTAAGTTGGAGAAAGTTACTATAGGTTCGTAATTGTCCGAACATACCACATCGCCGTTGTTTGGGTTATTAACTTCCGTAATGGCTAAATCCCATTTTACCGTATTAGGGTCAACAGGAGTGTTCGTAGCTGCTAAGTATTGATAAGCAGCGTATACATCAATTATACCCATTCCGAAGGTATTGTCTTCTCCTGCAGGACCAAGGTCAACAGCAGTTAAATACAGAGCCCATAATAGGTCTTCTCCAGACAAATAAGGAAAAGCTTCTTTTAGTAATAATATAGCTCCGGAAACGTGTGGAGAAGCCATAGAAGTACCTGAAATAGTGTTGTAATCGTTAGTACTCCAGGCAGATCGGATGTTTTGTCCGGGGGCAACCACTTCAGGGTGGATTAACAATGATCCCGTTCCCGGACATTGTTTAGGCCCGATACTTGAAAAGTTACTAATTGGGTAAGGAAATGTTGCATTACCGTTAACACTTCCCACAGAGAAGGTATTTACTTCAGTAGTATTTATTCGTTGCGGAGAACTTACTGTAGTGTTAGATGGTCCGAAGTTACCCCCAGAGAAAACGTTTGCAATTCCCGCCGCTTCAATGGCATTCATCAGGTCCACTACAAAATCACCACAATGTAAAGTATCAGCTCCGTCGTACCACCTCCAGCTATTGTTAATCACATCCGGAATGTCGTGGGTAGTGGCCGGGTTGCCATCTGGATCTAATGCCCATTCAAATGCACCTACCATGTCCATCATTGGAGGTAATCCAGCAACAGTTGGAGTAACAAAATCATTGGCGATCCAGTACGCTTTAGAAGCAACACCAATAGTGTCGTTAGTGGCAGTGTCTAATCCTGCTACAGTTCCCAGTACGTGTGTTCCATGATCGTTAACCATTCCGTTAGGGGTATTGCTAAAGTATCCATACCAGCACTGATCCATAGGGTAGTGGTTGGCCATAAAACGATCCGAAAAAGCAGGGTGAGTTGGCCAAACGCCTGTATCGTAAACATAAACCAATCTTCCTCTTCCGGTGTATCCCAGGTCCCACATGGCAGGAGCATTAATAGCAACTAAACCAGGCTCGGGACTCCCGACAGCTTTTGGGTTGAGTGAAGTTCCTTTTTCTATTGGGTCATGTGGTAAAATGGTATTGTTTTCAAGGTCGATTAAAGCAATGTCCTTACGCTGGGAAAGAGCCTGAATAACCTCTTCTTTAGCATCCATTACCACAATATTAATGATCCAGAATGTTTGAACATTTTGAACATGCTTAGAATGGTTTTTCTCCAAATAATCCAACAGAGGGGTTTGAGAAACTTCCGCTTGTTGCTGAAGCATGTTTATTAGAATGGTTGGTCTTTCGTTAACCGGTACTTGATCCTGTTTGAATTGGTGATTTAAAGCATAGCAATCTATCTTTTCTCTAAACTCGATACGGATGTGGTGATACCCGTTTTTCTGATTGGTTAAAGCCTCTTGCAATTTAGGGGTAATGTAGGCATTTTGCCCTAAAATGGTGGTGGCGATTAAAATTGGAAACAGTAATAATAATCTCATTTTGTGCAGTAAATTTTATCGCACAAATGTAAGCTTCTGTTTACGATTTCAGAAGGAATGCTAATAAATACTAGTAAATGTTAGAAAAGCAATAGCTTTCTTCTACCACATTGTGCTTTTGCCAAATAAGCAAAATCGAAATTAGCTTCGAATACCAGCTGAACAACAATTGGGTTAGAAGATTTGTAAGTGCTGTAAGATGTTAATGTTGGAAGGTTTTCGTTTTGACCAGCAATAGAAATCAAATCATCGAACATGTAGCTGAATCTAGCTCCAGCAGTAATTCCAAAGTTTTCGGTTCCCACCATGTAACTTCCAAAACCAAGAGTCATTCCTTTTAACTGAGAGTTAAAGTAAGCACTTTCAAAGTCTGGAGCTTCCGGTCCGTTATCGGTACGGTTGTATTGTTGTAATAATGAAAGTTGAGGTCCGATTTCAAAATATCTTCCATCTTTGTTGTGTCGGTACATCAACAGCAAGTTGATGGAAGAATAGGTGATTTTTGAATCATATTCAGGATATCCTCCGGTAATGGAATCAAACACATTGTATTTAAAAGCCTGATTGAAATTACCATACATTCCGTCGACAGTAATTTCGTGCTCAGAATTGAAGTTGTAACCAATTTTAGCCCCAAATGTACCTCCTGTAGAGATGATGTGGTTGTAGTCCTGATCATCCAGAATATTCTGGTTCATAAGAATGGTTGGGCCCCATCCGCCTTTTAGTCCTACATCCACCCATCCTTGTGAATAACTTAAGCTGACAACAAAACATAGAAATAGGCTAAAAGTCGTTTTTCTCATTATCTTTGATTTTTGGCAAAAGTAAATTTTTGGGCGGTTAAAAAAAATTAATTAGTGATAAATAGCCCAAAATAAACTTCTTGTGAATTTAAAGTAATAATTCTAACAATCAGTAACTTAAACAGGCGGCCATTAGTTGCTTGAAGACAAAAGAAAAAGGATGAAATTATTGGAAGGTAAAGTTGCTATCATTACAGGTGCAACCAGAGGAATTGGAAAAGGAATAGCAATCAAATTTGCAGAGCAAGGAGCTAATGTAGCTTTTACTTATGTGTCTAGCGAAGAAAAAGCTAAGGCGGTAGAAGAGGAGTTAATTGCATTGGGAGTAAAAGCAAAGGGATTTAAATCTAACGCTGCTGAGATGGATGCTGCGGTTGCTTTTGTTGACGATGTAGTTAAAGAGTTTGGAACCGTTGATATTGTTGTAAACAATGCCGGAATTACCAAAGATGGATTGTTAATGAGAATGAGCGAGGAAAACTTTGACGATGTAATCAATGTAAACCTGAAGTCGGTATTTAACATGACTAAAGCCGTACTTAGAACCATGCTAAAACAACGTAGTGGTTCCATCATTAATATGAGTTCTGTTGTTGGTGTAGAAGGAAACGCCGGACAAGCAAATTACGCAGCTTCAAAAGCTGGTATTATTGGATTCACCAAATCTGTTGCTCAGGAGTTAGGGTCCAGAAACATAAGATGCAATGCTATTGCACCAGGGTTTATCGCAACTGAAATGACTGCTGCTCTTGATGAAAAAGTGGTAGAAGGATGGTTAGAAGATATTCCGTTGAAAAGAGCTGGTACACCTGAAGATGTAGCTAATGCAACAGTATTCCTAGCTTCTGATATGGGAGCTTACGTAAATGGTCAGGTATTGAGCGTTTGTGGTGGAATGATGACCTAATTATAACCTTTAGAATCCGAATAGAATAAATGAACATTGAATTGAGTTATCCCGGTTGGTACGTCTTATTGTGCGTATTAGTTGGGGTTCTTTATGCTTTCGTTCTATATAGAAAAGAACAACTTCTTAACGAAGTGAATAAAGTTGTGGTGTATGCCATGGCTTTTTTTCGCTTTTGTGTGGTTACTTTATTAGCTTTCTTATTGCTGGAACCATTGGTTCAGACAGAGAATCAAGTGGTGGAAAAACCTGTGCTGGTACTTGCTCAGGACAATTCAACTAGTCTTCTTCTGAATAAAGACTCTGTTAAAATGAAGGGAGATTATCTTCTTCAACTTCAGCAATTCAAAGAAAAACTAGAAGAAAAATACGAGGTAAAAACCTATACTTTTGGCGATGAAGTAAAATCTGGATTAGAGGTAGATTATTCTTCCAAACAGACAGATATTTCTGAGTTGTTTGGTGAGTTATATACCCGTTACTATGGAAGAAACCTTGGGGCAGTAGTGTTGGCTACAGATGGAATTGTAAACCGAGGTTCTGATCCTTTATATGCGTTTAGTAAACTAAAGCATTCTTCTGTTTTTACCGTCGCTCTGGGGGATACAACCATCCGAAAAGATTTAATAATTTCTAACGTAGTAGCAAACCGATTGGCTTATAAGGGAAATGACTTTCCGGTAGAAATTACTGTAAAAGCCAACCAACTGAAGGGAGAAAAAGCTACAGTTCAAATTTCTCGTGGAGGAACCAATTGGTATACACAAGAAATTGATTTTGCAACCGGAGCGGATGTAATTACTTTACCTGTACTTCTGGAGGCAAAAGAAAGTGGTAAACAAAAGTTTACAGTCACTATTTCCGAACTGGAAGGAGAGTTAACCTATGTCAATAATAAACGAGAGTTTTACATTGATATTCTGGACAATAAACAGGAAATCCTTATTCTGGCTTCAGCACCGCATCCAGATATTGCAGCTCTTAGAGGTGCCATGGAGAAAAACGTAAACTACGAAGTAGAAGTAGCTCTTACGGATAAATTTGATGGTAACTTTGAACCATATAGCTTAGTGGTGTTTCATCAATTAGCTTCCTATAATGGAAGAGAAGGTAAGTGGGTAGAACAGGCTATTAGCGAAAAGGTTCCGGGATTATTTCTGATTGGAGTAAATACTCAGTTTGCCGGATTCAATAAACAAGAGTTGGGGCTGTCAGTAATCGGTCCAAATGGAGGTACTGATGTTACCGCATCTTTAAACACTTCTTTTACACAGTTCTCTGTATCCGAAGAACTAAAACAATTGATACCTAAGTTTCCTCCATTAAAAATTCCTTTTGCTGGGGATTACAAAATTTCGGGAGGAACCAATGTTTTAATGCAACAAACCGTTGGGGCTACTCAAACAGATTTTCCTTTAATCATGTTTAACGAAAAGGAAAGTGTTAAGTACGGGGTTATTCTGGGAGAAGGTTTGTGGAGATGGAAGTTGTACGAATATCAAACCACTCAATCCAATAACTTGTTCAACGACTTAGTTTCTAAAATGGTTCAGTACCTGGCGGCTAAAGAAGATAAAAGTCAGTTTAGAGTATATTGTGAAAACAACGTATTAGAAAACGAATCGGTGGTGTTCGAAGCAGAGCTATACAACGATAGCTATGAGTTAACTAACGATCCGGAAGTAACCATCGAAATAACCAACGAAAGTGGCGAAACTTACCCGGCCAAAAGCTTTAGTAAATCTGGAAATGCTTATCGATTAGATGCAGGAAACTTTGATGTTGGAAGTTATACCTACACAGCCAATGTAACTCTGGGAACAAAGAACTTCGAAGAATCAGGAGAGTTTACGGTGCATGAACTGAAGATGGAGTATAGCAATGTAATGGCAGATCATTCCATGTTGTACAACTTAGCCCAGTCTACCGGAGGAGAAATGTATTATCCGGATCAATTGGATCAATTGGCAGATGCAATCTTTAACAAAGAAGACATTGTAGATATTTCTTACACTCAGAAGGATGTAACAGATTTGATTAACTGGAAGTGGATTTTTGCCTTGTTAATGGCTCTACTTTCTGTAGAGTGGTTCCTGAGAAAAAGAAACGGAGCTTATTAATTCTTATACATGTCCTCAACGGCTTACTTTTATATCATAATTGCCATAGTTATTGTGGTTTTTATCTTCGGTAAGGTACTTGATTACCTGAACGATAAAAAGAGGAAAGAACCATTACCCGAAGAGGTAAAGGGGATTTACGAAGAGGAGGAATATCAAAGATCATTAGAGTACCAATCGGTAAACAATAAGTTTGGATTAATATCCGGTGCAATTATGCTAGTGATCTCTCTGGGGATGATTGTGCTTGGTGGATTTGGTGTGCTTGATCAATGGGTGCGACAGTTTTCAGACGATCCAAAAATCATTGCATTAATCTATTTTGGAGTAATTGGCTTGGGGAGTGAAATCATTGGCCTGCCATTTTCTATTTACGGAACATTTGTAATCGAAGAGAAGTTTGGGTTCAATAAAACCACTCCTAAAACATTTATTCTAGATCGGATAAAAGGATATTTATTGGCCGTTATTTTAGGTGGAGGTTTACTTTATTTGGTGGTACTAATTTATCAGCAATTTGAGCAAAACTTCTGGTTGTACGCCTGGGGAGTTCTGATAGTTTTTATGCTTTTTGCTACCATGCTTTATGCTTCTATTATTCTTCCGTTGTTCAACAAGCTTACTCCCTTAGAAGAAGGTGAGTTGAGAGAAGCTATAGAAGAGTACAGTAATAAAGTGGACTTTAAATTGACCAATATTTATGTAATGGACGGTTCTAAAAGATCCACCAAGGCGAATGCGTTCTTTAGCGGTTTGGGAAGCAGTAAAAAAATCGTATTGTTTGATACACTGATTGAAAAAAATACAACTGAAGAGTTGGTGGCTATATTAGCACATGAAGTAGGGCATTATAAAAAGAAACACACCCTATCGGGCTTGATTCTCGGAGTTGTTCAAAGTGGGGTAATGTTATTCATTCTCTCCTTGTTTTTAGGAACTACCGAATTAGCCCAGGCTCTGGGAGCTAAAGAAGCTAGTTTTCATGTGGGAATAATAGGGTTTTCCATATTGTACACTCCACTTTCAACCATCATGGGCATAGGCATGAGTGTATTTTCAAGGAAAAATGAATACCAGGCAGACGCTTTTGCTAAAGAAACTTATCGGGCTGAACCATTAATCTCCGGTTTAAAAAAGCTTTCTGTAGATAGTCTAAGCAATTTGAACCCTCATCCTGCTTATGTATTTGTTCATTACTCACATCCACCGTTAAAAGAACGAATAAGAGCCTTAAAACAGTAGATATGAGTTTCGCTGAATTTTGGGACATATTAAAATGGAGAATCAGAAAACTGTTTCCAAAAAAGCTTAGAAAACTTTGGTGGGGATTATTTATTCTGGGATGTCTTGTGATTATTTTTCTTCAGCCGGTATTAAAAGGTGTAGGAGGATATTTGATAGTGGAAGACGAGCTTAAAAAGTCCGATGCCATTTTTGTTTTAGGAGGAAATACCTACGATAGAACTAATCATGCTGCTTTTCTGTATGATGAAGGATATGCTGATAAAATAGTAACTCTTGGAGCTAATTCGGCTATTATTTTGAAATCTTTGGGAATGGAAAACATGTCGGATGCGCTGATAATGAGAGAGCAGCTTTATGATTTGGGAGTTCCTGAGGATGCAGTATGGCCTCTGGTGGAAGGAACCAGTACCAAAGAAGAGTCAGAAGCTATATTGCAGTATTCGCTGGAACACCAATACGATCAAATTATTGTTGTTTCAGATAAGTTTCATACACGAAGAATCAACTCTACTTTTGATGAATTTGAAAAGAATGGTGTAACAGTCATTATCAGTGGTGCCCCACACTCTGAGTACGATGAAGCCTTTTGGTGGCAATCTGAACAGGGGTTAATCATGGTCAATAATGAGTACATTAAACTAATGTACTATTGGTGGAACTATTAAAGACCGATTTACTAACATTTATTGTTTTTTGTGTTAATAACTATCTGATTATTATGTTGTTATGAAATTAAATTGTACATTGAGCTGATGGCGGTATAAAGGGGATCGGTAAACGCATGACTATGCAAATTATTTTATACCATGAAACAGTTAAATCGACTGGTTAAGACGTTAGAAACCAATTTTTCTATTCCAATTTCAACTGAAATGGACAACCATGGAACGACCTTTTATCTTGGCGAAGATAAAGATCGAATAGACATGGCTAAGTTGACCTATCTAAGTAATGCAGAGCATCCGTTTTACGAGCAAAAGCATAAATCTCCTGACCTTTGGAAAGATATATTCGAGATTATATTCTCCGAAATAGAAGAAATGCTACAAGAAAGATTTCCCAACTCAAAATTTACGCCCTCTGAGGAGTACGGTGTAATTAATGTTGAGTCTGATGGAGGTAGTCAGGAAATGTCTATTTTCCTTAAGTTCGAGAATGAAAGGTATACAGCAGAGGTGATTAAGAACGATTAAATCAAGTCAATTTTATCCCGTCTTCTGTAAATTCAATAAGCTTTTGCTTGTATAAACTACCTATTGCTTTTTTGAAGTTTTTCTTGCTCATTTCCAATTGGAACTTAATGTCTTCTGGTGAGCTTTTATCGTTAAGCGATAAATACCCATCGTTTTCATTTAGCTCGTCCAGTACGGCTTTTGAGTGTTCATCGATGGTGTTTTCATAACCTTGTTTTTCCAATACTACATCAATCTTCCCATCTTCTCTAATAAACTTAACGTATCCTTTGGTGCTATCTCCAAGCTGAATAGACTTAAAGAGTTGATTATGGTATATCAATCCTTTAAACATATTGTTCACTACCACGTTGTAGCCTAGATCCGTTTTTTTATAAATCAACAAATCAACTTCGTCTCCTTCTTGCACATCAACATCTTCGTAAAAGAAAAAATCGTTGATTTTAGAAGAAGCTACCAACCTATTAGTTTGTTCATCTAGAAATAGGAAGATCAAATACCAGTTACCTTCTTCCATTTTGGAAGATTGCTCCATGTGTGGAACCATCAAATCTTTTGGTAATCCCCAGTCTAAAAAAGCACCGTGCTGGTTGGTGTCTTTAACCTGCAGGTAGGCAAACCGTTCTAACTGTACTTTAGGAGTTAGGGTAGTAGCTACCAAACGATCTTCAGAATCCTTATATAGGAATACTTCTAATTCGTCGGCAATGCTCATCTCTTCCGTAACATAGGCGTTAGGAAGTAATACTTCATTATCGGCATTATCCACCAGGTACAATCCGTAATCGGATCGTCTGGCAACCACCAATCGATTTATTTTACCAATCTCCATGGCGGCAAAGGTAATGTTTCTTAAAGATTAGAAATAACCAGAGGTTACATCTTTAGAATTGATGATAAGTGTAGGAGTTTTTTGCGGATTCGTAATGAACGATTGAGCAAACTGATCAAGCTTAGGAATTAAGCTATTCCCACTATTATAGGCAATGGCAAAAACATCTGTACCAATCTCTTTTCCGTAATCCATTACTTTCTCTTTAAATCCACCTGTATCCGGGAAAAGAACTACTTTCCCTTTTACGTTGTATTTCTGCATTTGCTTCTTTACAACGGTAATGTGAGTGGATATTTTCCTAGCAAAAATGGCATCCTTGGATTTAATCCCTAGAATGGTCATTTCCGAATCGAAAATAAGAGCAATTCGAATCGCAGCACTTAGTACCTGGATACTTTGAGCAGTCATATCTACGGGCATGATAATACTATCAAACTTATCGGAAATATTACCATCCTGTACAATCAGAAAAGGAACATCCGAACTCTGAATAACTTTAGCGGCAAAGCTTCCAAACATTTTTTGTTGCATTCCCACAATACCGTGCGTACCCATAATAATCAGGCTAGCTTTTTTGGCAGCAGCAACACTACTAATGTCTTTGAAAATATTTCCTTTTTTGATGGAGTAGGTGAATTTTGGAGAGTTCTCTTGGGGTCTTAGGCGTGATACAATTTCTTTGATTTTTTCCGCAGCGGTAGCTTCTTCGCTACTCTTTTTGATGATGTGCAGAATGTGCACCTCTCCATTGGATTTTTGAGCTAATTTAATTGCTTGTAAGGTAGCCGTATCTCCAACGCTCGAAAAGTCGTGTGGAACCAAGTATGTTCTTGAACTCATAACCGATCAATTAGGGGTTAATATTATAATGTGTTAATTTACACGTATTTAAAGTAACTACGTAAAAACAGCCAAATTGTTATCAACAATGCCCCTGTAAAATGACGAATTCCCTCTATTTTCTGATAACTCTTTGAAGCCATTCCTCCAAAAAACACCATGGAAATAAGTCAATGACAGGTTAAAGAAAAGTAGAGTTTGAAGGAATACTGGTTTTTCTTACCTTTAGTAGAAACAAAACACCCAACTATGAGAAAATTGTTATTTACACTATTGTTGATAATTGGAATTTTACCCTTAACCAAAGCACAATTTGAACCTGGAAATATTTCCATAACCGCAGGTGGTGGTATTGGTTTATACGGGGCTAACAGCAATGATATAGAAGATACACTATCCGGAGTAAATGCCGGAAGTGGATTAATTGAACTAAACGTTAATTATTCCATCATGGATCGGTTAGCAGTTGGAGTAAACTTCGAACGAAATGGATTCATAACAGAAGTGGATAGTGTTAATAGTCAGACCTACGGTAATTCGTTGAACTACCGATTGGATTTGACTTATCGTTTAACCAACTCAGAAAAGAATAGCCTGTACGTTCGAACATTGTTAGGCATGAGCTCTTTTAAGTTCGGAGATAATAGCAATTCTACCTATGTAAAGTCTACAGGGTTCTGCTACGAGTTTGATTTAGGGGTTCAGCACCATTTTGGAGAAACAGTAGGGTTCTTTTTTAATGCCGGGTGGGCTGGATACAACTACAATGAACTAACGGATCAGGATGGAGTAGTGGTAGAAACCAGTAACAACAGCGCTCCATTTAGAGTTTCATTTAGTGGTGTAAATACCCGACTAGGATTGCTTTTTAGAATATAGCATATGAGGGCGTTGGTTATTTCCGGTGGAGGAAGCAAAGGTGCATTTGGAGGAGGAATAGCGGAGTACCTCATTAAGGAGTGTGGAGGAGACTACGATCTATATGTAGGAAGCTCTACCGGAAGTCTACTATTGACCAATCTGGCATTGGGGAGAGTAGATGTGATCAAACAGTTGTTTACCTCGGTCGACCAAAAGGATATCTTTAGTATCAACCCTTTCATTATTAGAGAAAAGAATGGGGTGAAAACGGTTCGAATTAATCACTTCAATACCCTAAAAGCGTTCTTGTTCAGACGAAAAACATTTGGTTCCAGCGGAAACCTCAAGAAGCTAATTGAAGCTGCGGTGAAACCTGAGGATATGACTGAGCTCAACAAAAGAGGGAAAGAGGTCATCGTATCCGTTTCCAATTTAACCACTTACCAAACCGAATTCAAAAGCAGTAAGAAGAACAGTTTCGAAGACTTTACCGATTGGATTTGGGCATCGGCGAACTACGTCCCATTTATGAGTTTACTGGAAAAGAATGGATGCGAATATGCTGATGGAGGCTTTGGGTCTCATACTCCTATTCAGGCGGCTATAGATAATGGAGCAACTGCCATAGATGTAATTATTCTGGAGCCGGAGGAAATTAAAAGAAACCTACCTCCATCAGGTAGTGCATTTGAATCCTTAATGAGAGTATTTGGTTATATGACTGACCAGATCTATTACAATGATTTGGAAATAGGGAGATTGAAAAGTACTGTTCGAGATGTAAAAATCAGGTATTTCTATTTACCAAGAGTAATTACTGACTTACCATTAGTATTTGATCCTAAAGAAATGAAAGCATGGTGGAAAGAAGGATTTGAATACGCACAAAAGGTTAATCCGTTTTGTACCATTTTGGAAGCAAAGAGCTAGGAATGTAATAATGCTTCGTGTTTAGGTTTGGTGCATTAGGTATTGGGTAGGTACCTTAGAGCTAAACCAAAACCTATTTTATCGTGAAAAAAATTGTTCTATCCCTTCTATCGATCGTTTCTATTGGATCATTTAATGCTCAGCAAACCATTGCTTTAGTAGAGCAGTTTAATGGGCACAGATGTGTTAATTGTCCTGCGGTTAACGATGTTTTAGACTCTCTACAGAATCATTATCAAGATTCTATGGTATATGTAAATATTCATGCAGACTTATTTGCTGATCCAATGGCCGGGCAGTTTAGTACTGATTATACCAATCCGGTATCCGAAGATTACTATTCTACATTTTCTCCAATAGGAGTTCCGATAATGATGTCCAACAGGATGGATACAACCGGAGCTTTGTCTTCAACTGGAATGTCTTTTTACTTAAAGGATGATGTTGGAGGAGCGGTTGCGGATATTGTTCAAATTCCATCTCCTGTAGATATGGTGCTTTCTGCTACTTACGATGCTTCTATTAATGAACTGGATGTGAGTTTACAAACCCAATTGCAAACCAATTTAAATGGAGATTATAACGTAGTGTTTTATCTGGTGGAAGATCATTTGATAAGCCCACAAGAAGGTGCGTCAGGAACCATAACTAACTATGATCACAGAAATGTACTGCGAGATGCCATGAATGGAACCTGGGGAGCGTTGTACTGTACAGGGTTAACCACTTTGGGAACTCAAGTCTCTACTAGTGTACAATACAATCCTGATCCTTCCTGGAATCTGGGGAATTGCAAGGTCATTGCATATATTAGAAACATTGCAGATGAAAGAATCATTCAGGTGGCTTACCTGGAACTGTCTAATTTGGTTGGAATAAATGATGTCGCAATTGACCTATTACAAATTTATCCAAATCCATCTAGCAATTATTTGAGTGTTGAAATGCCGGGTCGCGTTGATCAACTTCAATTGAATATCTATAATTCGTTGGGGCAAATGGTGAAGCAAAATACCATTAGATCTGGGCAGCAGCAGATAGATATTTCTACTTTGGCTTCTGGTACCTATCTGCTTAAAGCGGTTGCTGATAATGGAGGAACATATAGCAATACTCTAATCATCCCATAGTATTCAAAAGTCTTTAAGGATTGTTCATAAATTGAATCCATCCTGAGCCATTTCCTGTCTATCTTTGAGGAGATGGAAAGTCAGAATCATATTAAGTGTCCGAGCTGTGGAGAAAACATTGATGTGCAAGACGTCATGTCGCATCAATTGGAAGAGGAGTTGAAGCAAAAGTTCAACGCTCGTTTGACTGAACAGCGTAAGAAGTTTGAAGCTCAGGAAGAAGTTTTAAAGAAAGAAAAAGAAGCTTTTGAGGAGAAGAAAAAGAAGCAGAATGAATTGTTTCAAAAGCATTTAGAGGCTAAACTAAAGGAGGAAAAACAATCCCTCGAAAAATCTTTAAAGAATAGGTTAGAAGAGGAGCAGGCGGAACGTATTGCTATGATTCAAAAAGAGTTGAAGGAAAAGTCGGAACAAGTTAAAGAACTGAATCGAAGCAAGGCTGAAATCGAAAAACTGAAAAGGGAAAAAGGAGAGTTAAGAGAAAGCATAGAGGCGGAATCTCAAAAGAAGATCACTCAAATGCTCAACGAAGAGAAGGAGAAAATCAGAAAGGTAGAGCAGGAGAAGAATGAACTGAACATCCGCGAACTTCAAAAACAATTAGAAGATCAAAAGAAGTTAACGGAAGAAATGAAACGCAAGCAGGAGCAAGGTTCTATGCAAATGCAGGGAGAAGTTCAGGAATTGGCCATAGAAGAGTGGTTAGAAACTAACTTTCCGTTGGATACTGTAATCGAAATAAAAAAAGGAGCCAGGGGAGGAGATTGTATTCAGGTGGTGAATACCAGAGCAACTCAAAATTGTGGAACCATCTACTACGAGAGTAAGAGAACCAAAGAGTTTCAGCCTGGTTGGATTGCCAAATTCAAAAACGATATACGAGAAAAGAATGCCAATATTGGAGTATTGGTAACCGAGGCCATGCCATCGGATATGGATCGAATGGGGTTGAAGGATGGAATTTGGATCTGTTCGTTCGAAGAGTTTAAAGGATTGTGTAAAGTGCTAAGAGAATCCATTGTACAATTGAGTAGAGCAGTGGTGTCGCAGGAAAACAAAGGCGATAAAATGAGCATGCTGTACGATTTTCTAACCAGTAATTCCTTTAGGTTGCAAATTGAAGCCATTGTGGAAGGGTTTACCGAAATGCAATCGGATTTGCAGCGCGAAAAGAATTCCATGAACAGGATTTGGAAGTCGAGAGAAAAACAAATAAATAAAGTAATAGAAAGTACCATAGACATGTACGGAAGTATTAAGGGGATTGCAGGAAATGCTATTGGTACAGTTAAGGCTCTGGAATTGCCAGGTGCCGAAGATGATATAGAATCAATAGAATAAACATCATGAGTATTTTTGACTATCCCGGGTTTAAAAATCAGATCAAGAGCGACAACGTCAACGTATTAATTACTTCTGCTAACTATGATGACAGGTGCTTAACCCTTCCGGAAATTATCCGTGGAGCTGGAATTAGAGAAGCATTTGTATTTCAGGAGCAAGGTTGTAACCATTCAATTAAGAATGCCAATACTATTTCTTCCCAGCCAGACTATAAAGTTTCCCTGGTAGAATATTCTGTAGATCAACCAATTGAAATTGTTGGCAAGGTAAATAACATTATCAACGAATTGTTTCGAAGGTATTTGCAACTCAATGTATTGGTAGATATTACCGGGTTTACAACGGAGAATTTATTGATATTAATGAAGAGGATATATGAGGCCAGAGCCGGTTTTGACTCTGTTTATGTGGGATACGTTGGAGCGAAGGATTATTCCTTGAATCAAAACCAAAAGGAAAAATGGTTGCAAAAAGGAGTGGCGGATATTAGAAAAATTGAAGGTTATCAAGTTGCTGAGAAATCGGATAAGACTCACTTACTATTGCTAATGGGCTTCGAGTACGATATGGCAGTTAAGACCATAAAGCAGGGAGATTATGATTTTGTTTCCGTTGGTTTCGGTGTTACCCCAATTCAAGCCAACCATTTTAGCATCAATTATGAACGCTATAAAAGATTGGTGAACGAAATACCTGAAACCAAAGAGTTTAGGTTCTCACTTACCAACCCTCTAGAAACTAAAAAGCAAATACTGGAATACCTCGATCAGGAAGAGTTTAATGGTGTAAATACCACCATAGCACCAATGAACAATAAACTATCCACCATTGGTGCTTGTTTGGCTTCGCTCAATAACGAGTCCATCCAGCAAGTGTACTGCCAACCGGAAGTTTGCAATAAACAAGGTTATTCAGAGGCTAACGATGATGTTTACCTCTTTAAACTGTCGGATTGATTAATCTATTTTTTCCTGAATCTCTTTTACTTGATCTTCTAATCTTTTCAACCTTTTTTCTACGGTAGATTGATAGACTAAATGAGGTTCAAGTGCCAAATATGATCCTGTTTGACCAGCATCAAATTCGTCGGTAAAAAATATCATGATGTTTACCGAAAAGAAATCGGCAATTTCTTGAAGTTTCTTTACCTGTAGAGTGTCGTTTTTAAGTGTTTTGTGTAATCCAGCCTCGCTCATTCCCAACTGTTCCGCCAATTGATAAATGGGTACACGCTTTAACTTGCACAATTTTTTAATTCTTTCAGAATAGGATAATCTCATAAATATGCTTTCAATAAGTTTGTGTTTAACAAAACTTTTGTATAGTTTTAGTTAGTCACAATTAACATTGTCAATAGTGACAATGAATGACAATATTACACAAAAACCTTAAAACTGAAAGATGACATGCCCCAGGAAAAAAATAAAAAGAAAAAGTGCGTTGTGGAAACCAATAAACTTGGATTGTTGGTTAAAAAACTTTCAATAGATCAAAAAAAAGAGTTAGGAGAAAAATTGGAAGTGAGCTTGAGAAAAATTTACAGAATCATAGATTATCCGTTAAAGTTGTCTACTGAGCAAAACGTAATTATAGTACGGTATTTAAGAGAGGTCTTTGATAGGGACTTTGCCTTCGAAGAATTAGTAGCCCCAATTCGGGTTTAACCACTTAATAAAGTGGTTCTCCATTGGCATCGGTAGTAAGTACCTCGCTCATAAAATTGAAAAATGGTCGCATCTTCCTGAACGTTTTACTTGCTGTTTTATAAAAATCTGGTGCCAATACTTCTTCGTCTGTAAACCGTTTGATAACTAAGAATTGTTTCATCCTTAGCAGGTCAATGTTAGGATGATCCTTCGGGTAATCCCTTGGAGCTGTTTTTAGTTGCTCTCCAATCAACTCTCCAAAAGTTTTTCGGAAGTCAGGTCTTTTTAGGATTTCGCGCAGTTCATCTGCATCAGCGGCCAGTTCTTGTCGAATAAGTTTCATGTCATCCTTATTAGGCCCCCAGAATCCACCTCCTACAAAAGAGTTTCCCGGTTGAAGGTGAAAATAATAACCACCTCTTAATTGTTCAGTTGCTCTTTTAAAGCCACCGCTCCAGTTAATTTTATAAGGAGTTTTGTTTTTAGAAAATCGAATGTCTCGGTAAATTCGGTGTAAGCTTTTCTTTCCGGTAGGTGTTTCAATGTTGTCGTGTTTATTCATCTGCTCCAACAGAGATTCTGCAAAACTTATGATATTTTCATGAGCCTTTACGTACTCATCTTTATGATCATTAAACCAATCGCGGTTGTTATTTCGTTGAAGTTGCTTAAGAAATTCAAAACTTTGTGTAGAAATTTGAGACATGTTTCCTGGTTTTTTAAGATGGATGAATGTACAAATATTATCCGTTGGAAATGATATTGCAGGACGAATTAGTACTTTCGCAATTTAAAAGTATATCAGGTGACAACATTTGCAGACATTGGAGTATCAAAAGACCTTAGACAGGGACTAACAGAATTGGGAATTAATAACCCAACAGAGATTCAGGAAGAGGCAATTCCGTTTTTATTGAAAACCAATGGAGATTTTATTGGTCTGGCTCAAACCGGAACCGGTAAAACTGCTGCTTACGGTTTGCCCATTCTTCAACGAATTAATCCAGGAGAAAAAACGATTCAGGCCTTGATATTGGCGCCAACCAGAGAACTAGTACAACAAATCAAAAAGCAACTGTTTAAGTTTACCAAGTATACTGATAGAATATTTGTAGAGGGTGTTTACGGAGGAGAGAAAATTGATATACAACTTGGTCGTTTAAAGCGCCCCACACACATTGTAGTGGCTACACCAGGGAGGTTAATCGATTTGTTGAACAGAAAAGCACTGAACCTGGAGCAAATCAATACGCTGGTATTAGACGAAGCCGATGAAATGTTGAGCATGGGGTTCAAAAAAGAGTTGGACAACATTCTTGAAAGAACCGGTGAGGGGAAGAAGAAATGGCTTTTCTCTGCCACCATGGGCAGAGAGATACTGGGAATCGTTAACCGCTACATGGCTCACGATGCTCATCAAATTGTAGTGGATGCCAGTAGTTTGGTAAATGCCAACATAAAGCATCAATACGTTGTATCTCCCGATCATGAAAAGTTGAACAGAATCATTCTGTTTTTAAAATCTCAGGAAGAGGAGAGAGGAATCATATTCTGCAGAACGAAAGCTGGAGCAGAGACCTTGGCCAAACAATTAAAGTCCAGAAACTTTAAAGTAGATGCGCTACAAGGCGATTTAACTCAAAAGGAAAGAGAGAAAGTAATGCGTGCGTTCAAGAACGAAACACTTCAATTCCTGATCTCCACCGATGTTAGTGCAAGAGGGATTGACGTAAAAGATTTGGCCTTTGTACTGCATCACCAATTACCGGAACAACTGGAGTATTACGTACATCGTAGTGGTAGAACAGCAAGAGCCGGTAAAAAGGGAATCTCTTTGGCTCTGGTAACCGAAAATGAAAGAAAAAAAATCAAGCCAATGGAACGCCAATTGGGGATTAAGTTTTCGCAGACTAACTTGTAGTAATTAAATCATTAAAAATCCTGAGCACTATCCTGCTCAAAGAAGTAGTTAATTAACCCCTGTATAGTAGCTGCTTCAATGGTATCATCTTCGAAGAAGTTGTTGATGGCTGAGTCCAACTCACCAACAGAAATATCGTTGTTCTTATTCAAGTCGAAATCTTTGTACGGATGATTGGAAACAATGTTGTTTTCCTCTTCTTGTTTTTTTATGGCTAAATAGGCATTGTTTTCTCTTTTAGAGATCATCTTATCACCGTATTCGTAGTTTTTCGAAAAGATAGGATCGTTTTCCTGTGTACGGTAGTAGTATTTACCAATTTCGTTTTTAAACTGTTGTTTAGATGCGTCAAACTGTAGCATCCCTTTTTCGGCAGTTTTTCCCTCAGCATCTTTTTCTACAAAATCGTAAATCAAATCTTTTTTGTCAATCAGGCTAATTCTGTATTTCAATTTACCAGCTAGTGTCCTGTCCTCAATCATTAAGGGGTAATCAGTAGACTTATGGTACTCGATGTAGTACAACATTCTGCCTTTAGGGTTGTAGTTCTCCACTTTAACAAGAAGCCCTTTGCTATAAGTTCTGGCCATTCTTGGTTTCCCGCTTTCGTAGTATACTTTTAACAAACCACTCTTTCCACCTTTCGATTCAAATTCCCTTTCTATTTTCCCGTTTGGGTAGTAGTTCGTAAAAGAAACCAATTTACCTTCTTTGTATTTTCCGGTATGGAGTTTTTTGCCATCGTTGTAGGTATCGTTTATTTCACCTTCAATCAATTCTCCATTCGATCTTTTTCTTTCCAAAGTTCCTCCAAGTAATGGGGTATATCGATCGTAAATTATGATTCCGGCATCTTCGTTTTGAATTTCCGCCAACTCACAGTTGAAGCTCATGGCATCGGGCAGAAATTGTATGTCCTGTGCTTGGGTATAGGAAACAACAAGCAGTAGTAGTATACAGGTTAGTGGTCTTTTCATCGGGTCTGTTTGCTTTGTCAGTTAGTTGTTCGGGTATATCTATTATTTATAATAATAGTTACCTAAAAGTGATGATAGCTCCCTTTTCTAATCCTGTTTGTATGAAAAGCAGGATGAAATTAATTTCTACTTGTCAAACTCAATACATATTTTCGTAGCAAAGCGGAAATTATGAAAGCAGTATTCACCCTTTTATTTGGTTTGGTTGTAACGTTAGGAATAGCGCAGGAATATCCTTATCAGCAAAACCAAACTTATACTCACGAAGCGGCCATTGAGGAGTATAAAAAACTTGCTAAATCTCACACCAATTGTACCTTAATAAATATGGGAGAAAGCGACGTTGGGAGGCCCATTCATTTGTTTGTAATCTCTAATGAAAGTGTAGTAGATGTAAATCGTTTACACAACAAAAATAAGGCGGTATTACTTATCAATAATGCCATTCACCCGGGAGAGCCTTGTGGGGTAGATGCCAGCGTAAAATTTGCCAATGATTTGTTGAAGGACGACAAGGTGAACCAATTGTTGGAAAACACCAATGTTTGTATCATTCCGTTCTATAATGTTGGAGGAGGGTTAAATCGATCTTGCTGTAGCAGAGCAGGGCAAAATGGACCTATGGAATATGGGTTTAGGGGAAATGCTCAAAACAGAGATTTGAACAGAGACTTTATTAAATGCGATTCGGAAAATGCTAAGATTTTTGCTAAGATTTACCATTTAACAGAACCAGATGTTTTTATCGATGCACATGCTACTAATGGTTCAGATTTTCAACACACCATGACCATCATTGCTACTCAGCAGGATAAGTTAAATCATACCATGAGTGATTGCATGAGCAAGGAAATGCTGCCGTTTCTGTATCAAGACATGAAAGGAAAGAAAATGGATATGGCTCCTTATGTATTTACCGTTAAAGGTGCACCGGATAATGGAATTAAAGATTATTTGGAAACGCCAAGATATTCTACTGGATATACTACCTTGTTTAATACCATTGGTTTTGTTACCGAAACACTTAAATACAAACCATACGAAGAAAGAGTGGAGCAAACTTATGAGTTCTTTAGTACCGTACTTAAATGGATGAATAAGAATAATGTGGTATTACTAAAAGCTCGAAAGAATGCCATTGATGATACAAAGTCCCAAACAAAGTTTGTATTGTCATGGAAGGAGGATACGGTATCGTATAAAGAAATTGAGTTTAAAGGATATGAAGCAGAGTATGTAGAAAGTGAGTTTGGGAAAGATGCAAAAAAGTTAATCTACAACCACGATAAACCATTCTCTAAAAAAATCAAATACTACGATCACTTTTTACCGGATGTAACCATAGAAAAACCAATTGCTTATGTAGTTCCTCAAGCCTACAAAGAAGTAGTGGAAAGGCTTAAACTAAATGGGGTAGTGATGAAGCGTATAGAAGAAGATACCTCTTTAACTGCTGAGATGTATTACATCAAGGATTATGAAACAGTGAAGCACCCATATGAAGGACATTATCTGCACTATAATGTTGAGGTGGAAAAGAAGCTCTCACCGGTTAATTATTACGAAGGAGATTACATCGTCTTCGTTAATCAGGAAACCAATCGATACATTGTAGAAACTCTGGAGCCACAAGGAACTGATTCCTTTTTTGCCTGGAACTTTTTTGATGGAATACTGCAGCAGAAAGAGTGGTTTTCACCATTCTCATTTGAGTCGGAAGCCATTAGGATTTTGGAAGAAGATGCTAAACTCAAATTAGAATTTGAAGATAAAAAGAAGGAAGACGAAAAGTTTGCAACAGACCGCTGGGCACAGTTGTACTACATCTATACCCATTCTAATTACTACGAACCAACCCACAACAGGTACCCTGTTGCAAGGTTAATCGAATGGTAAATTAATCTTCGAAAGTTTCCAGGTCCTTTTCTTTAAGGAGCTTTTTCTGATATCTACTCTGTACTACATCTATCAATACCAATATGGCAATGATGAAGTAGAAGGTAGTTTTACTCATTGGGGTAATAGGGTTGTCCCACAGGTAAATGTGAGCCAAATGTCCTCCTTCGGTAACCAGCATAATACCCACTATGAATAGGATAAATAACCCTAGTACTTCATAAAGTCGGTTCTTCTTAAGGAATTTCGATACCGTTTCTGACAACCAGATCATTAGTAACCCACTAACTACAATGGCAATGGCCATTACCCAAAAATTATCGGTTAATGCCATGGCACTTAAGATTGAGTCAAATGAGAATACAAGGTTCATAATAACGATGGATGTAATTACTCTTCCAACACTGCTCTTCTTTTTCACCTCTTTTTTATCACTTTCCAAACGGATCATGTGCCAGATTTCCTTCATGGCTGTATACAGAATAAACCCACCACCCAATAGTACAATCAAGCTATGGAAGTTCATGTGCATCGACAATGTTCCTTTAATGTCTATGTTAATAAATGCCACCTGAAAGGATTTGATCAAAGACATTAACAATAGTAAAAGCCCAATTCTTAATCCAATAGCGATTAGAATTCCTAGTTTTCTTACAAAAGCTTGTTTTTCTGTTGGCGCTTTTTTCGACTCTAACGAGATATAAAGCAAGTTGTCGAACCCCAATACAGCTTGCAATAGGATTAATAAAAATAAGGTGATAAGGTTATCAATGGTAAATAAATCGCTCATTATTCAGGTAAATAAGTAGTTGTAATATTTTGTTTTTATGCCTTGGTTAACGGAAGTTTTTGATCAATTTCAATACCCTCCATAGAAGCTTTTGATTGATAGATCAGTACTTCAACATCTTTTTTGGTTACTTTCTTAAAAGTCTCGTTGTACACAGGGTCAATGTCTCCCGCAATACCAAATTCTTTTCCATCAGGACGATTTACCAGATAGAAGATAACAGCACGATCTCCGGCCTTAGCTACGTTCTGTAATTCATTTAAATGCTTAGTTCCTCTAGTGGTTACTGCATCCGGGAAGGTGATTGTATCCCCTTCTTTTAGGGTAACATTTTTTATCTCAACATAACAGTCTGGTTGAGACTCATGACCCGATAAGAAAAGATCAATTTTAGAGTTCTCACCATATTTTTTTTCCCTTTTAAGATTGGCATAACCGCTCAATTCTGGAATTTGATCGTCCAAAATAGCTTGCTCAACAATTCGGTTTGGTCGGTGTGTGTTCACGCAGATATAACCACCATCTGTTTCTGTCAATTCCCAGGTGTACTTTAGTTTTCTTTTTGGATCATCGTGATGAGTAAGGTAAACTGTAGCTCCTTCCCATTGGCAGGTTTTCATGCTTCCTGTATTAGGACAGTGGGCTGTAATCTCTTCACCGCTTTCTAGTTTTACATCCGCCAGAAATCGCTTATATCGTTTAATTAAGGTACCCTTGATGAGGGGTGAGTTAAATTTTATCATTTCTCTTTTTAAGGAGGAACAAAAATATAAAACACTCTTCAAATAATCAGGATTTCTTTTCTTTGCAAAACAGAATTTATGAGCAATAAAACACATAGCAATATTCCCATCTTTATTCCGGAGTTGGCATGCCCGCACCAATGTGTTTTTTGCAATCAGGAAAAAATAAGTTCTACTTTTCATGTTCCTCAGCCCAATGAAATCAGTGAGACCATTGAAACTTATCTGGAAACTATCCCCTCCAATAGAACCATCAATATTGCGTTTTTTGGAGGAAGTTTTACAGGTATTCCTAAAGATCAAATGATCGCTTATCTAGCTGCTGCTCATCAATACATTTTAAGTGGACAGGTCCACGGTATTCGATTATCCACCAAACCGGACTACATCACAGAAGAAATTCTTGATATTTTGGAGGAATACGGTGTAACCGCTATTGAATTGGGGGCACAATCTACAAACGATAAAGTACTGCTGAAATCAGGTAGGGGGCATAAATTTGACGCCATCGAAAATGCCGCCAAATTGATCAAAAAAAGAAATGTAGAGTTTGGCCTTCAAATGATGCTGGGATTGCCTTATGATACTTTGGAGTTGTCTAAACAAACTGCTAGAGACATTGTAAGGCTTGGTGCTGATACCACCAGAATTTATCCAACCATTGTGGTAGAAGGAACTGCTTTGGAACGCTTTTACACGAAAGGGTTGTATAAGGTGTTAACATTAGATGAGGCAGTGCACTGGAGCAAAGAAGTACTTAAAATATTCAATGCTGGAGGAGTAAAAGTATTGCGAGTAGGATTGCACCCATCCGATGAGTTAGAGTTTGGAAAATCTTTGGTGGCAGGACCCATTCATCCTTCTTTCAAGGAAATGGTACTGTCCTCCTTGTGGAACGATATCTTAACAGAAAATCTTAAGGAAAAAGGAACAGTAGAAATAAGTGTTCCTGGCAAACAGTTGAATTATGCCATTGGTTATAAAGGTGTCAATAGAAATCAGTTTGTAGAAGAAGGATACCAGCTAAAGTTTATGCCAGATGCTAACTTAAAGGACTTTGAGTTTAATGTTTGCTATCATTGATCATAGGGCTCCTGAAGAGGTGAAAAAAAACTTGAGCGAAAAGGTTCAGGGAGTATTTGAGTTTTCCAGCAGTAATGTCACCTATAACTCCGTTTCAGGGCATCCTGATATTTTTATTTTTCAGCATCAAAACGAATTAATCATAGCTCCTAATTCGCCTCAAGACCTGATTACTTTTCTAGATGAGAATAGAATCAATTATCGATTAGGAAATAATCCTGTAGGAGAAAGCCTGAAAGAAAGTACCTGGTACAATACTGTATGCTCTGATGAGCATATTTATGCAAAAGAAGGGAGCTCTGATCAAACTATACTGAACGTGGTTAAAAGTAAAACACCGATACATTTATCGCAGGCATACACCAGATGTAGTATGTTACCGGTGGGCGATGGGGTGATTACCTCAGATGGAGGAATAGCTAAAAGATTAAAAGAAGAGAAGATTGATCATTTCTTATTCGACCCAAAACAGATAAAAATTGTAGATCATAAATATGGGTTCTTAGGTGGTACTTGTGGAATTCTGGAAGACACCGTTTGTTTTATGGGGAATGCCCTGCTCCATTCTGATGGTGAGGCATTGGTAAAATACATTGAAAACAAAGGCTATAAAGTGGAGTACTTAGGAAGCGATTATTTGTATGACGGTGGAGGAATATTTTTTGTTTCCCAATAAATAATACCTTCGTATTTACGATGAGAGGAGTAGAAATGAAAACCTGTCCGGAGTGCAACGTTCAATTCGAATGTGGAGGAAATTGCTGGTGCAATGCCTATCCACCAATCATGTCGGTAACACCCAACAGAGGATGTTATTGTCAAAAGTGTTTGCATGAGGTAATGGTAAATAAAGTAAACGAGTTCATGAATAACTTAACACCAGAAGCTGAAGAAATGGTAAAGGCTCTTGGACCCGTAAAGACTCCCATGATTGATATTGACTACACCTTGAATGAGCAAGGAGAAAAGCAATTTACCACCTGGTATCAATTAAGAAATCAATCTGTAACCAAATCGTAAATATCAATTATTGTCTGAAACATTGAATGCCCCACGATGAAAAAAGAGAAGTTGATTAGATTGATTTTGTTGCCCCTTATTGTAGTTAACACTTTTGGAGTTAAAGCACAGGACCTTCCCGATTATAAAAGAAATGGTAGAACGGAATGGACCGGTAAAGAATGGCGTTCGGCCAATACAGCTCGTTTTGCCATTTTTATGAGCCGACAAATGAAACAATCCATTCGATTCATGAACCTGGCCCGAATGTATGGAAGTAAGTTTTCGGAAGTCTACATCGAACCCATCGAAGAAAAAACCTTCTACGAAACATCACTTATAGAAACCTTGAATAAACAACGCCCAATGGATCCTTTAAGGCCATCCATGAATTTATGGGGTGCATCGGTAATCCATTCTATTTATTCCGGTTTTGCTGGTACAGATGGTCATCAGGCATTTGATTTTAGGTTAGCGTTGACTCAACCATTTAGCTATGGAAATATGGTGGGAGAAAATTGCATGTATGGTGCTTTTAGTGGACTAAATACCACCTTGTTTTTAATAATTGATAGAGACGTAAGATCTTTAGGGCATAGAGAAAACATATTAGAACCGGATTTTTCGAGAGTAGGAGGAGGCCGTTTTTTACACTGGAGATATGGAATCAACAGTGTGTTTGATTTTTCTTCTGCTAAATGGATTGATTTTATCTTTCATCAAAGGCCGGATATTACTCAATACGGGTTAAACCTTGAAGTATCTCAAATTTCAGATAAGCCAATGGTTAATCTGGGAGCGGCTACTTTTGTAAGCCATTTGGAAACCACCAATATGATGGTGGATTTGAATTATCAGTATGGAGTAATGGGGAACAATTCTCAGGCAGTAAGTGGCTACCTTGGGTACGGTTCAGGTACCGGATGGCTGAACTTTATGATTGGAGGGAAATTCTCTAGCTATTTTCCGTCAGATGCCCCCAATTTGTATATCCAACCCACCATTTCTTATTTTAATGTCATTAGCTTTTTGCGAGATGGGTATTTATTCGAAATGGGAGATATGAAAAAGTCGGCGGTGTACCGATTAAGCTATGGATATAATTTTTGTGCTTGGGGTGAGCCTCACCCGGATGTATACAAGCACAACATTACATTAAGTCGTTTTATCAGCCTAACCACAAAGGATATATCGGCAAGAAGAAAGTACCGCGATTAGTAGTGACACTGGCTACAGGTAAGCGTGTCATTTAGTACTAAATCTTTGTGCGAAAATGAATCAGGAATACTGTCGGTAACCCCAAATGTTTTTGGGTGTGAAAGCCATGTATTATTGGTGTCCGGAGTAGAAGGGATTCCTTTATGGCAATCGGTACAAACTTGGTGAGAAACCAATTCCTCCTCCGTTTTTGAGTGTGCATTATGACAATACTTACAATCAATTCCCTGTACATCTGCATGTACTTTATGCGAAAATTCAATGGGTTCTTCCGGTTGGTACTCCTTAAATTCTCCCACCTTATCCAGTCGGTCTTTCAACTCCTCCAGTTCACTTTTTCCATCTTCTACACAAGAAAATAGAAGAGTTATTGTCCCTATTAAAACAAGTAGATTGAATTTCACGATGTTAAAGGTAGGGAACTTCTTTAAAGCTGATATTCTGCTTTTTCATTTTATGGATTTCTCCAATTATCTATACCTTGTAGATAAATGACCAGGTCCTTATTAATCATATTCACTATTCTAATTGGATTATCCGCAAAGACTCAGGTAAACATAGATGCTATCAGAGCCAAAGCAGATTCCATGTTGCTGGACCATATTGGAGATTGCCTGTACAATGACTATGTTCAGTTTTATACCTGGGAGCTAGATACCATTAAACACGATTATAAAGTAGTAGATGGAAATGATCTGTTACTAAAGGACTCAATAGAAATTTATTACAGAGCTAAGTATCATTTAATGTTGTACGAAGTTCCTCAAAGCGAGTTATGGATCTCCTTCGATCAAAAACAAAAGGTGTATCAACACAATCTTCAAAGAGTAGGAGATGAATACAAATCAGATTGTAGCTTTATTTCTGAATTGCGTTACCAATCTATATTAAAGAAAAGTTGTAGGAAGAAAGTTGAACATCGAGGGTATTTTATTTCAGAGTATGGGTTGGTTGGGCATTATACCTATTGGCCAAGGGGTAAAAGATTTTATTTAGGGTTTACCTGGGTTAGCCTTAGCACGGGCAAAAAGGTGAAAGACTATCAGGAAAAGCCATATTTTTAGTAGAGTGTATTTTGAACAAAAAGTTCTTCTTAGGTGGCAACCAATTCGCATTATCTTTGTTATAGGGTAAAAATTAACCCCTTATGAAAACCACCAATTTATTCTCCATGAAAAACCTCTTTATTATTCCTTTCCTATTAGGAGTATTCTTTGTTCAACAATCCTATGGTCAATGTCAGGCCTTTTTCCAGTATACTCTAGGTAATTGTCCTACTGTTTCTTTCTTCGATGGTTCCTCTTCAACTAGTGGAAGTGTTATTGGTTGGGTATACGATTTTGGCGATGGAAACACCTCCATACAACAAAACCCTAGTCACACTTACGCAGCTAATGGTACCTACATGGTTTGTTTGAGCATCAGTACCATTGGAGGTTGTACCAGTACTTATTGTGATACCATCAATATAAACTGTATTTCAACCCCATCTTGTCAGGCAGATTTTAGCTGGACGGGATGTCCATCGGTCTCATTTACCGATAATTCTACAGCATCACCGGGAACGGTAACCAGTTGGTTATACGACTTTGGAGATGGAAATACTTCTACCCAACAAAATCCGGTACATGTTTACAGTGCAGATGGAATGTATTTGGCTTGTTTAACAGTAACTACTTCGGATGGTTGTACCAGTACCTACTGCGATACCATTAATGTAAACTGCTTAACCCCATCTTGTCAGGCAGGGTTTACCTGGACGGGTTGTCCTACGGTTTCATTTACTGATAATTCTGCAGCTTCGCCCGGGTCGGTAACCAGTTGGTTATATGATTTTGGAGATGGAAATACTTCTACCCAGCAAAATCCGGTGCATGCGTATAGTGCAAATGGGATGTATTTGGCTTGCTTAACCATAACCACTTCTGATGGTTGTACCAGTACCTACTGCGATACCATCAATGTAAACTGCTTAACCCCATCTTGTCAGGCAGGGTTTACATGGGCAGGTTGTCCTACGGTCGCATTTACTGATAATTCTACCGCATCACCGGGAGCGGTAACCAGTTGGTTATATGATTTTGGAGATGGAAATACTTCCACCTTGCAAAATCCGGTGCACGTATATACCGCTAATGGTATGTATTTAGCCTGTTTAACTGTAACAACAGCCAATGGTTGTACAAGTACCTATTGTGATACCATTACCATCAATTGCTTGGGAGGAAACACGTGTCAGGCAGACTTTAGCTATTCTGGATGCCCTACGGTGTCTTTCACGGATCTTTCAACCGGAGGAACCGGGTCAATTGTAAGCTGGACCTATTCGTTTGGAGATGGAGGAACTTCCACCATGCAAAACCCTGTTCATGTTTATAATGCCAATGGATCTTATCTGGCTTGTTTAACCGTAGTTACTGTCGATGGTTGTACCCATACAACATGTGATACCATTGTAATTAACTGCCTTGGACAGTCGGGATGTGATGCAGAGTTCTCTTACGACATGAGTGCCTGTCCGGTAGTTACCTTTACCAATCTGTCTACTTCTACTGTAGACCCAATAGGTGCCTACATGTACGATTTTGGAACAGGGGATATGAGTACCGATGAAAACCCAACCTATACCTATACAGCTAATGGAAGTTATGTGGTTTGTTTATCGGCAGTTACTATTAACGGGCACGTTTGTGATTATTGTGATACTGTAGTTGTTAATTGCATAATGGGAGTAGAAGAGTGGACCAATAAGCAATTGGAGGTTTACCCGAACCCGGTTCAGAACGAACTAACCATTTCGGAAGAGTTTAAGAGTAACGTCGATTATTTCATCTATTCAGTACAAGGAAAGTTAGTGCAATCCGGAAGGACTCAGAAAACTGTAGAAGTATCTGAGTTGCCAAAAGGAGTGTACATGATCGAAGTACAGGAAGAAGGTGTTCGATACGCCACACGATTTGTGAAAATGTAGATCGAAACCAACATATTTATTAAGTAATTCGGGGTGTTTCCAGTAGGAGATACCCCGAATTGCATTTCACAGAACAAAATTGCTATTTTGCAGAGAGATATAGGAGGAGTGCATATCGCTTTTGAATCCTGTATAATGAAGCTTGATTTTTGGGTTGTTATTAATCAAAAAATCAAATTATTATGAAAAAAGCAATGGTCATATTATTACATCTGGGGTATTGGGGGTGTTACACCATATTACTCCTCTTGTTTTATACTTTAGTCTCCACCATGAGTGGTCCCAAAGATGTTGGAGTGCATTTTGCCAAATTAATGATTGGTACCGCTGTTATTCCATCCATGGTGACCTTTTATGGAGCCTATTTTTTCCTTTTCAAAAAATACCTTCAACCCAAGAATTTTCTGGGCTTGATCCTTAGAAGTTTATTGTTTATTGTAGCAGGAACCATAGCAGGAGAATTGTTTTTAAACGTCGCTTTCGAATGGGGATTCCTTTTTAGAGGAGGGTGGAACTCTGCCGTTGGAGCTACCATAATTATATTGGTAATTGCAGCGTTAAATATAGTTCTTGGACTCATCATTAAAGGGTTTGTAGAATGGTACGATGATATTAAAGTAAAGCAGGAACTAAAAGACAAAAACCACCAAATCGAGATGGCTTTGGTAAAGGCCAGGTTGGAACCACACTTTTTGTTCAATACCCTCAATAACATCGATGTATTGATTCAGAAAGATCAGGAAGCGGCTTCCAATTACCTCAATCAGCTATCGCAATTAATGCGATACATGTTGTACGATGCTAAAAGTGACTCCGTTCCATTACAAAAAGAACTGGATTACCTTACACAATACATTAACCTTCAGAAAATAAGAACAGCCAACCCAAATTTTGTGGAGTATACTATTCAAACCTCTAGCAAAAAGGTGAACATAGCACCAATGTTGTTTATTCCATTTATCGAAAATGCATTTAAACATGCTACCAATAAAAAGGCAGAACAAGCCATTAAAATTCTTTTGTTGGAAGATGGAAATCAAATTAAATTTGTTTGTGAAAACGACATCAGTCAAACGGCCAATACCCCATCTGAAACAGGAATTGGGAATGAACTGATAAAGAAAAGATTAGATTTATTGTATCCTGATCATCAGTTGGATATTTCAAATGCAAACGGAGTGTATAAAGTACAATTAACCATACAGCCACATGATATCTAAATGCATAGTTGTAGAAGACGAACCTCTGGCGATGGAAAGAGCCAGAGGTATGATCAATAAGTTGCCTTACTTAGAGTTGGTGGCCGAATTTGATAATGCGCTGGAAGCCATTGGATACTTAAAAAGCAATCAGGTGGACATTTTGTTTTTAGACATCAATATGGATGAGTTGTCTGGTATCCAACTGCTGGAGACGGTTAATGTAGAAGCACAGGTAATTATCACAACAGCTTACGATCAATATGCCCTTAAAGGATTTGAGTTGAGCGTTACCGATTACTTGTTAAAACCATATACTCTCGAAAGGTTCATTCAAGCAGTAGAAAAAGCAAGGGCAAATGTGCCCGAGCAGAAGAATTACCTGTTTGTTAAAACCGAAAACAGACTGGAAAAGGTAAACCTCGAAGATATATTGTTCATAGAAGGGATGAGGGATTATCGCAGAATTCATACCACCAGTGGAAAGATCATGACGTTGCAATCCTTTACAGAATTTGAAAAATTGCTTCCTCCAAAAGTAGTTTGTAGAGTGCATAAATCTTACATGGTGGCCATTCAGAAAATTGATTCCATTGAACGAAGCAGAATTAGAATAGGTAAAGAGTACATTCCGGTATCAGATACTTACAAAGACAGTTTTTTCTCTCTGATTAAGTAAAATCAGGAGTTCAAAATTGATATTTTTGTAAAAAACGCTACTTGAATCTATTTGGCTTAATTTGTTTGACTATTCTCTGTAATTGGAGCATTACCATACACGGACAGAATTCTTATAGCTTTTTTATAGCTGGGCATACCAGTTCTTATTTTGGTGTAAACCCAGAGTTTGTAGATCATTTCGAGTACCTCAATAATCATCCCGATATGGAACTGGGAATGATACTGGGTGATATGGTAAAAGCCAACCCAACTCCACAACAATGGGACTCAGTAGATTTGGACCTTGATTCCTTAAACATGCCTTTCTATTTTGCAGCTGGAAACCACGACATGGAAGACCGACCGCTGTACGAAAGTAGGTATGGAGAAACCTATTATCACTTTGTACATAAAAATGATTTGTTCATTGTGTTAGATCCCAATTTAGATCATTGGAACATATCCGGAGAGCAGTACCTGTATGTAAAAGAACTGGTGGAAACTCAATCACCTCAGGTAGATAACATTTACGTGTTCTTCCATCAATTTCTGTTTAGAGAAAGCAGTAACAAATACAGCCACATTGACCCCAATTCATTTACCGGTTATACGGGAGTGCATAATTTCTGGACACACATAGAACCCATTTTTCATTTTCTACCCAATCAGGTGGTGTTTGCCTGTGGCGATTTTGGTGCAGGCCCCTGGAGCGATAATTTTATGTACGATACCTATGATAACATAACTCTTTTAGGTACAGGAATGGGAGAGGGGAATGGAGATAATTACTTTATCGTAAATGTAGCAGAAGATAAGTCGTTAAACGTCGAAATAAGGTGTTTGGACACCAATCAAATTGATTGTTTTGGAGAGTTGAGTCAATATATAATATCTACTCCTGTTAACCCCGAAACAATGGTCTTTCCTAATCCTACTACTTCCGAAATAATCGTTAAATTTAATGATGCCAATAACAACCATGTTAGAATTTGGGGAATGAAGGGAGAGCTACTATTGAACCGTAAGTACAACAATAGAACAGGAGTAAAACTATTCCTGGATGATTGGTCTTCCGGTATCTATCTCCTCCAAATAACCGATCAACATGGTACATCAACCAATCATAAAGTGTATAAACAATAAATAAACATGACACCCCTATCACCCCTTAAATGCAAATTAACCTTTATCCCCAATTTCTTATCCCAGGAAGAAGCCAATAAGTTGTTTCAGCACCTTACCGCCGATTATCATATTGACCAACTACTCTTCGATTCTCCTGTGTATCAAATCCATAAGTTATCGTTCATGGATGCATCGCTAAAAGAAACCGAAGCACTACCAGAAGCTATTTGGGGAAAAGCAGAAGAGTGGAGCACGCCGATGACCCAATTGAAAAGCAAAGTAGAGCAACTTGCCGGTAAAGAATTTCGGGTGTGTGTAGCCATACTATATCCCGATGGGAACCATGGAGTAGGATATCATTCAGACTATCCTGCATTTGGAGATACCTCAGTTATTGCCTCATTAAGTATTGGTGCCATCAGAACCTTTAAACTAAAAGACAAAGAAACCGGACAAGAACATGATTTTGAAGTAAACAACGGTACATTGATAATAATGGGCGAAAACTGTCAGGAAAACTATCAGCACGCGGTACCAATAGAACCAGAAAGTAAGGAGCCAAGAATTAATTTGACTTTTAGGATGTACGGTTTTTAAAACAACTGTAACCAAATAATAAAGCTGCATTATTGGTGAAAAACACCAATATGAAAAACCCAATAATTGTAGCCTTTGCAATACTAATCAGTGCAAAATTATTTGCTTCAGGCACCCCTGTAAAAACAAAGCCTACTGAAGTAACTGTCTATCATTCAGGAGCACTAGTGACTAGAACCAGCACTGATAAATTGCCAGCCGGAAACAATCAGATAGAACTAAGAGGAATATCCTCCAAAATTGTTCTAAACACACTAAAAATTAAAAACAAGGAAGTAACCATTCTCAATAAAAAGTTAGTGAAAAAGCTAACCGAGGAAGAGTATCAGCAATTATTAGATCGAAAAGAAACCATTGAGCATCAATTACAGCTCATCCAACTGAAATACTCCGATACCACATTCATTACTAAAGTAGAGGAACTTAACAAAATGATAGTCTTCTACTCTGAACAAACCCTTCAACTCAAAAAAGAATTGCGTCAGGTAGCTAAAGAAATCAGGCAAGCAGACGAATTAAAAAGTATTTCGCTACCTCACGAAAATGCAGGAATACTCCAACTCACCATATCACTACAAGCACCACTAACCGAGCCGCTATCCGTTCAGTATGTAACCGGAGGAGTAGGATGGAGCCCCTATTACGAAATAGACGTAAACAAAGAAGAGCAAAACCATGTTCAGCTAAAATACCTTGCCAAAATAATGAGTCAGACAGGAGAAAACTGGGAAAACATTTCCCTAAAACTATCCTCCTCTTTTCCGCTTGAATCGCCAACCAAATTACCCGAACCCGAACCTTGGCTACTCTCAGGAGGAACCTACCAAAACAGAATTAACCAATCCAAAGAACACGACCAAACAACCACTAAAATTGACGAGCTGGAAGGAGTAGAATACGACGAAATATTAGTGCCCTCTTCACTTAAACCAAGACAACTTTCCGGTAGCCATACCATAAAATCCAACAGTACCGTATTTACATTTCCAGTGCTAAGCAGAAAACTACCAGCCACCTTCCATCATTATGGGTTTCCCGGAATGGATTCAGAATCCTACTTAGTAGCTCAAATAACCCAATGGGATACCATAGGTTTGGTAGATGGAGTAGCCAACATCACCTACAATGGAAACGATGCCGGAAGAACTGTAGTACAATATAGTCAGCACAAAGACACCCTTGCTTTACCCATAGGAAAAGACAATTCCATCTACCTTAAAAGAGAAGAAATAGCCGATGAGAAATACTTTAAAATAACCTCCACCACCAAGAAGAAAAAATACACCTATGCCTACCAATACCAATTAAAAAACAACAACCCATTCGAAATTAGCTATCAGTTAATCGATCAGGTACCCATATCTCAAACCAAAAGTGCAGAGGTGGAGATCAACAACTTATCAGGAGCAAAACTCAACCCCGAAACCGGGGAGGTGAATTGGAACGTTACCCTAAAACCCGGAGAATCAATCAGTAAGAAACTGGTGTTTACCATAGAGATGGATGCCAACTACAGGTACTACAGACACAACGAAGTAAGGCAGAAATATCAGTCCATGAAGAACCCAAGATTTATATAAGAATTGGTATAAAAATTGTGCAGTTGGAGGTGTCATGAAAAAATTAATTACCTCCACTGTACTAGCTTATGTTTTAGTACTAACCGCTTGCGATATCACTTCGCCCCATCAAGTAGTAAGAAACGATTCACCTCCAAAATTGGGAGAAGATAGAAGATCAGATAACCCATGTTATGATGCCGGAATGGCTGATGTAAACATGAACTGTCCTACCCATATTGATCCAGTATGCGGATGTGACGGAAGAACCTATAACAATAGATGCGAAGCCAATCGTGCAGGAATGTATGTTCAGTACAAAGGGTTTTGTAATGAGACAGAAAAAACACCAAGAAGGAAAAACCCCGTAAAAGGTCAACATCCTTGTTTCAATCAGAGAATGAAAGACAATCATTCAGGAAACTGTCCCGCCATTGCAGTACCCGTATGTGGTTGCGATGGTAAGACATATTCTAATGCGTGCAACGCCAATAGAGAGGGAATTAGGGTAGTACATGTTGGCCCATGTAAAGAATAGTTTCCTATCATGAATCTGTTCATTATATTTGCGCAAAATTTTAGAGAATGAAAAAAGCAATAATCCGTACCGACAAAGGAGATATGAAAGTGGAGTTTTTCGAAAATGATGCTCCAAAAACAGTAGAAAACTTTACTACATTAATTGGAAAAGGATATTACAATGGATTGAATTTTCACCGTGTAATTCCTGATTTTGTAGTTCAGGGAGGATGTCCTGACGGAACAGGAGCAGGTGGACCTGGATACCAAATTGATTGTGAACTGGATGGAGATAACCAATACCACGATAAAGGAGTACTTTCTATGGCACATGCCGGAAGAAATACTGGAGGATCTCAGTTCTTTATTTGTCATAACAGACAAAACACTGCTCACTTAGACAGAAACCACACTTGTTTCGGAAAAGTAGTAGAAGGATTAGATGTTATCGATGATATCCGTGCAGGAGATAAAATCATCAGTATGGAAGTAATTGAAGAATAATTCAATACAGATATTAAAAGAAAAGCGCTCATTTGAGCGCTTTTTTTGTGCTATTTATTCTGATTTTACCAGTACATGACATATATCCTATTCCATCCAAAAGCTTATTCGTAACTTATGGCAATAGGAACAATATAAAACAGTTGTCATGTTTTCTCTAGAACAACCCTCCATAGAGCTGTTTGGGTTGGTAATACATACCCCTGTAACAGCCATAACCGATGTATTTGTGGCCATTATCTGCTTAGTGGCTTATTTTAAACTCAACAAAATTCCATCCAGAGGAAAAGTACATCAGTTCTTTAAGTATTACTTTCTTACCATGAGTATGGCCACCTTTTTAGGAGGAGTATTGGGACATGGACTAATGCACTATTTGCCTTTTGGGTGGAAAATACCAGCCTGGATCACCAGTATGTTCTCTGTGGCCTTTTTGGAAAGAGCAGTTATCGAACACTCCAGGAAATATGTGAGCAAAAGGCTCGGCCTTTTCTTTGCCTGGTTAAACATTATAGAGCTGGTTACCTTTATGGTGTTGGCGCTAGTGTTTCTGGAGTTTAGGTTTGTACTGGTACATGCCGGATACGGAATGGCCATTGTAGTAACCGGGTTTACCGCTTACATCTATTTCAAAGAAAAAAGCCTGGGGAGTAAGCAGATTCTTTTTGCAGTACTATTGTGTGCCATAGGAGCAGCATTCTTCCTGGCGGAGTTTGGATTTAGTATATGGTTTAACCACTACGACATTAGCCATGTATTTATGATGGCAGCCTCCGTTTATTACTACAAAGGTAGTAGAGCATTGATCCATAATCCATTGGAAGAATAAGTATATTTGAAGCTCAAAAGAGGATAGAATGGAGCACGTAGAATTTGTTTTGCCGGTAGAGCACGATCGACCAATTTTAGGAGATGTACATCTGAATAAAAACAGAGAGAAAAAGCCGGTGGTGGTATTTTGTCATGGATATAAGGGGTATAAAGATTGGGGAGCATGGAACGTAATAGCCAGACAATTTGCTGTCAAAGGATACGTGTTTGTAAAGTTCAATTTTTCCCACAACGGAGGAACCATCGATAATCCAATCGATTTTCCGGATTTAGAAGCTTTTGGGAAAAATACCTACAGTATAGAATCCTACGATCTTGGAGTAGTATTGGATCACATTGAAAGTGGAGAATTACTGCCCAACGAAATAGATGCCAATCAAATTTACTTAATTGGTCATAGTAGAGGAGGAGGAATGGTCACCCTAAAAGCAGGGCAAGATAGCAGAGTAAAAAAGGTAGTCAGCTGGGCCGGAGTGAGCGATTATGCCAACAGGTTTCCATCGGGAGAAGAACTGGAAAAGTGGGAGAGAGATGGAGTAAGATATGTACTGAACGGAAGAACCAAACAGAACATGCCCCATTATTATAGTTTCTACGAAGACTTTCAAAACAACCGAGAGCAATTAGATATCGAAAAAGCTGCTAGAAACATTAATGTGCCTCAATTAATCATTCACGGAAGCGAAGACATGGCAGTTACCGAGCACGATGCACAACAACTTAAATCCTGGAATCCAAATGCTCAGCTGGAAATAATTCAGGGAGCTGGACACACTTTCGATACTAAACACCCGTGGGATCGAGAAGACCTGCCGGAACACATGCAAAAAGCAGTTGATTTGACATTGGATTTCTTATAGTACCAGACGTTAACTTTTCTTTAACTTCTTTAAGGCTTTCTTTAACTTGATTTAGGTGGTCAACACTATAATTTTGGATCAAAACAACAACGATGAAGAAGTTAACGATACTATTAGCCCTATTTTTTAGCATAGCAGGGGTAGCACAAAAAGCAGAAGGGGAAGTAACCTATCTGGAAAAAATTAACATGCACAATCAAATTCCTGATGGCCCTCAAAAAGAGATGATTCTTTCTCTGATTCCGGAATTTCAGGAAACAAAATCCACACTTTTATTTAGTCAGAACGAAAGCCTCTACCAACCAGTAGCAGCGGATAATGATCAGGAAATTGATCAAAGCGAAGGAGATATGCAGGTAAAAATTAAGATGGAGCAACCCGATGAAAAGGTGTACATGGATCTCAAGAACAGTCAAACCGTTCAGCAAAAAGATCTAATGGGAAAAATCTTTCTCATCAAAGATTCTATCTATGCCGATAAATGGAAAATTACAGGAGAGCAAAAAGAGGTGGCAAGTATGCAATGCATGAGAGCAGAAATGTTATCGGACTCTTCTAAAGTAGTAGCCTGGTTTACTTCAGAAATTCCTGTTTCTGCAGGGCCATTAGGGATAGGAGGGTTGCCAGGATTGATACTTTACCTTAAAATCGACGAGGACATGGAAGTATTTGCTTCCAATCTTGTGATGCGCAAACTAGAGAGAAATGAAATTAAGCCACCTTCTAAAGGTAAAGTGGTTACTCAAAAGGAATACGATAAAATTGCTGAAGAAAAAATGCGCCAAATGAGAGAGCAATTTGGAGGTGAAGGAAATGTAATCATCCATACCATCGAAGAATAACATGCTAAAGTGGCTGGTCATATCACTGTTTCTACTATTGGTGGGAGCTGCAAGAGCGCAATCCATTAACGTTTACGGACAGGTAGTCGACTCTCTAGACAAAGGAGTACCGGGAGTAAGTACCATGCTCATTGGAGCAAATGATTCCATTTTAAAGTCATTTTCCGTAACCAACGATCATGGAAGTTTTACATTTAAAAATGTTCCCGTAGGCGATTATATTTTTAAAGCGGCCCTCTTTGGTTACCAGCCATACGAAACCAGTATCTCTATTTCT
This sequence comes from Parvicellaceae bacterium, assembly GCA_965230225.1. Classification (GTDB taxonomy): domain Bacteria; phylum Bacteroidota; class Bacteroidia; order Flavobacteriales_D; family Parvicellaceae; genus CALSMU01. The sequence goes on along the minus strand of CBDDKM010000008.1, from coordinate 287,112 downwards.
ACTTCTTCGGCCGATACGGCATTAAAGGTACCTATCCAGTCTAAACAACTTAAACAAGTTACAGTAGAAGGCTATGTTCCGATACAACTAAAAGGAGATACCATAGAATATGATGCGCGAGCCTTTGAAACAACGGAGCACGACAATGTAGAGGCCTTGTTGGAGCAGATGCCCGGAATTGAGGTAGAAGAAGATGGAGAGATTAAAGTTCAGGGAGAAACAGTGGAAAAGGTGTTGGTGGATGGAGAAGAGTTTTTTGGGAACGACCCTAAAATAGCTACTCAAAATCTACCCGCAAAAGCCATCGAGAAAGTACAGGTGTTCGATAAGTTATCCGATGTAGCAGAGTTTACCGGAATAGACGATGGAGATGATACCAAAACCATTAACCTTAAACTGAAGGAGGAATATAAAAAAGGAGCATTTGGTAATTTGGACCTGGCTGGTGGAATGGACGACAATGCAGGACGATATAAACTAAAAGGAAATGTGAATTCCTTTGGTAAAAAGTTCCAGTTTTCGGCATTGGGATTGTCCAATAACATTAACGAAACTGGTTTTTCCATAGACGATTACATCGAGTTTATGGGAGGGATCCAAAGTTTGTTGGATGGTTCAGGTAATTTCAATTTAAGTTCTGATGCAGGATTACCGTTAGATTTTGGAAGAAACAATGGTTTTTTGAATACTCATGCTACAGGAATGAACTTTAACTATAAACCCAATAAAGGAAAGAACCTCAATGGTAGTCTGTTTCTTAATGGATACGATAGAAACTATCATAAACTAGTGGATAGAACCACTTACTTTACCGATAGTGCAATGTATACCAATGAGGAGAATCAATTAAATAACAAAGCATTAAACAATCGTTTGAATCTTCGTTATAAAAATGAAATAGATAGTTCGCAGTTATTGAATGTAAGAGGAAGTGGTCGATGGAGTAGAGCCAGTCATTCCAGCCAATCATTCATAAACAATCAAAATGAAATTCAGGAGTTAATCAGTTCGTTTGTATCTCAAAACGAAGGAGACAATACCACAATAGGTTTGGAAGGGAGTTTGGATTATACTAAGCGTTTTAAAAGAAATGGACACTACACCGGGATAGATTTAAGTGGTAATTACTCCGAAAAAGAAGCTTCGTCCATTCAGGATTTTAATAATAGTGTCTACGTTGCAGGAGTGCCAATAGAGACCATTATCAATCAACTTCAAAGAAATCAAACATCTAACCTCGATTACCAGGCAAGTGGAAAGTATTCCATTCCGTTTTTAAAAGATCAATACTGGTTGTTTGCCGGAAGTGCTCAGTTTAAATCCGAATTCAGAGATAAGAGTTTATTCGATATCAATGCTAGTCAGGAGGAGTTAAACCCTAATTTTTCAGGCACGGGAACTCTAAATACTTATAACTACGAGGGAGGAGCAACTTACAAGTATGTAAAAAAGGATTGGAGAACTTCTGTTGGAGCTAATTATTCTAGACTATCGTTGTTTGGAGATGGGGTTCTTGCAGAAAAGAAAGACATGAATTACCTGTTGCCAAGAGTAAGCTGGTGGTATCAACCAAGCAGAGCAGCCGAAATAGATCTAGTTTATTCTACATCTGTAAATGCTCCATTGTTAAATGAGTTGCAAACCATTCCAAATAATACCAATCCTACGGAATTGATTCTTGGAAACGAAAACCTTACTCCGGAATATGTACACGATGTATCCTTAAGGTTCAATCGATTTAAGCAGTTTAACATGTCGCACTTTATGGTGGCGGTTTCTGGAAAATACATACAAAACAACATTACTTTTTCTCAGTGGTTAAACGAGTCGTTGGTGAGGACAGTAATGCCAGAGAATTTAGGTGATGAACAGGAGGTAAATGGACAAATTACCTGGGGTAGAGCGCTGTACCCACTAAAAACAAAGTTCAAAATAACCAATCAAAACAGGTGGTCTTCTGCTGCTATTCGACTAAACGACGAGATGGATCAGTACACCTCTTTTTATAATCGATCCAAGTTGGTATTAGAAAACATTAGCAAAAAGAAATGGAACATTAGAGTTGGGGGAGAGGTGACCTACTCCAAAAATCAATATCAAGGGAATGAAGCATTTAATAACAGCTTTTATAACTGGAACTACAGTTGTGGAGTAACCTGGAAGCAAAACAAAAACTGGATAGTAGAAAGTACAATCAAGCATCAGTTTTATCCAACCTTTACAGAAGCTACAGAGTTGTTGATTTGGAACGCAAGAATAGGAAGAAACCTATTGGAGTCTAAAAAAATGCAAGTATACCTTACAGTAAAAGACATTCTCAATCAAAATACCGGATTGGATCAGTTTTATCAGCTTAACTATTACGAAAGAGCCCAAACTTCTACCCTTGGGAGATACTTCCTGGTTGGGCTAAAATGGTCCTTTGTAAACATGAAAGAAAAGAAATAGCTATTCAAACTTTTTCCAGTTAGAGTCTTTGGCTTTTTCCTGATCCTTAGGATCCTTTATTTTTCCTCTTTTCTTTTGCTTTTCCAGCGATTTTAAGCGCTTGTCCATGTCCTTCAGTTCATCTTCTCCAGACTCTCTTTTTTTGATCACCTTCGATTCTTTTCGTTTTAATCGATTGGTGTGTTTTCTTAATTTTTTTTCAAAGCTTCTTCTTTCTTTGTCTCCTTTTAGGTAAGATTTTTCTTGCTTTTTGTATTTATCCCGGAAAGCTTCAATTAGTTCTTCTTCGATGTATTCTTTTTGGTTGAGGTATCGGTGCAATGCAACCAGAATAATCGACTCCATAGTGTAAGGGTCGTACACCTCGTGGTCGTGGAAGAAACGTGCCAGTACAGAGCCTATTTCTAAATCCCAGGAATGCCTGATTCGGTGTTCGTATTCATCAAAACCGATTTCTTCTGCCTCTTTCTCCGTTAATTTTGCAAACTCTTCCAATTCTCCAATGGACTTGTGTTGTAGCACAACAATGCATTGGTCCAGGTTGGAAGGTACATAGGTTCCATACCCTAAAAAAGGATGGCAGTTTAAAACATAATTTTCTTCTGGTTGTAAGGTGCTGTCTATGGTAGGGTGGGGCTCACCTTGAGCTTTTACCATCATGCAACAGAACATTACTCCCGATAATAAACAGGCTTGTAATCTTCGCATTTCTCTTTAATTATATTGCCATATTCGTACTTCACTTTACAGGTGGGAAAGTAGGTCCACTTTCCGTGTTTTACTCCTAAAATGTATTTGCCGGTAGCTAGTTCAGAGCCATCGCTATGATAATACATCCAGGTTCGGTGAGGAAGGTTGTTCAAATAATATCCCTCTTCCGCTACTTTACCATTGCTAAAAAAATACATCCATGCGCCAACCTTTAAGTGCCCATCACAATTTCCCAGTTCTACTAATTCTCCCCGGTTATTGGTAATCACATAGTTGTAGTACACATTGTTGTATACCGTATCCTCCTGACTCTTAACTGAATCTATTAGGAAACAACACAATATGATCAGGAATGCTTTAAAAGGCATATCAATTTAGATGCATTTTAATAGGTTAATGCACAAAAGACAAAAAGGTAACCCGATAAAATTTAATTTTTTAACTGTTCGTTCATGGCTTTGTATTTATCCATCATGTCTAAACGAGCATATAATTGCAATAAGGATTGCATCGTATTTTGGTCACCGGGATTTACTTCATTAGCCTTTTCCAGAGGAACCAATGCTTTGTTAAAGTAACCGTCAGCCTGTTCTTTCATGGTTTTATACTTGTTGTCGTCCAATTCATTACTGGCGGAGTTATTGTACTCTACACCAATGTTAAAATAGTGAGCGCCAAGGTTGTATAAAGCGTCAAAATATTCCGGGTCCAGTTCAATAGCTTTGTTGTAATCGTTAACCACCACTTCAGATGGTTGACTTAGGTTTTCCAATAAAGCTCCTCTTGAGAAGTAAAGTACTTTATTGTCATTGTCCAACTCAATAGCTCTGTTTAACAAATCCACAGCTTCCTGATATTTTCCAATTTTTAGAAATTCATTCAACTCTAAAGAAAGCAAGTTAATATCATCCGGGCATGCCTTTCTTCCTTCCTGCAAAAGTTTATCCGCTTCCTCAGTCTTTCCCATGGTTTTGTATAGATAAATGGCAAAAGAATACATCTCAGATTTTTTGTACCCTATTTTGGCGCATTTTAGGTAAGTATCAATCGCTTTATCGTTGTTTCCTAGTTTTTCGTGCGATAAACCAGCATTGTACAGAGCTAGCGTATCCAGTTCTCCATAAATTCTGGCAATTTCATTACAACGATCAAAATAAACTAATGCTTCTTCGTAGTTCTTCTCGTTAAATTTTACCACTCCATTGTTGAGCAACGAGTTAATTTCAAATGATTTAATTCGCATGATACTCTTGGAGTAATAATCATCAATCTCCAAAGATTTTTTGTAGGATTGGTGTGCCTCTATTAGTAGTTTACCTTGCTCCTTTTGGTCGGTTACCTGAGAGCCTGCATACCCCGTGTAGATTTGTCCTTTATAATACCAGGATTTACTTTTTAAAACAACTTTATCATCCTGCATAGCAAGATCGATTTCTTTTTTAGCTTTTACAAAGTCTTCTCCGTCCAGGTTTAGTTTTGCATTAACAAGGTTAGCAGTACTTTGCCCAATTGAACTAATAGTAATTACAATTGATAACAGAAGGGTGATTTTTTTCATAGTCGATCGTTTAGGTCAATTCGTTTTATAAGTTGAAAATATAAAAATGGCAATTGCCATTTTCTATACATAACTACCTTTTTTTCAAATGTTAACAACTTTTTTTCAAAAAGGTATTCGAAGGGAAATGAAAAAAGTGTTGTTCCAATTGTAACTTTTGGTGTTATACGATTGTCATATTTCTACCAATTAATGATTGCTTGAACCTTTTGTAAAAAATTGTGTAATACTGTCATCGCTAACCAATAATATTGCCTCATAAATGAAGTTAGAAAATAGATCTAGTTTAAATAAGTGGTTGAACATAAGTTGTTTATCGGTCTTTTTTATGCTCATTTCCCTAACTGTTACCGCTCAGTCAGTTACAGGCTTTGTGTACGATTCTGATAACAATCCTCTACCATTTGTAAAAATCTATTTTAAAAACCTGGGTACTGGAACAGAAACCGATGGAGAAGGAAAATACTATCATCAATTTGGAGACCCCGGTGTTTATCAATTGGTAATTAATGCAATAGGGTATAAGGACCGTCAAATTGATGTGATCATAGAAAACAGAGAAGAGGTGGTAAAAAACATCTGGCTGGAATCTGATTCTGAAGAATTAAACGAAGTTATTGTTAGCTCAAAACGACGTGATCCTGCTTACGGAATTATTCAGGATGCCATTAAAAATAAAAGCAAATGGAAAAGTCAGTTCAATAGTTCCACCTGTTCTGTATACATCAAAGCAAGCGAAGTAATTAGCGAAAAGGAAAAAAAGAGGCGAAAGAGAGAAGAAGAGCAGAAGAAAATTCAGGAGCAAAACGAGCGAAAAGAAGAAGAAGATGTATTTGCCGCTGAAGCTCAAAAAAGAAAGCAGGAGATTTATAAGATTGCCGGAAGCATGAACATGCAAGAGGTAAACCTAACCAGACATTATGAAGCTCCTAACAACATTAAAGAAATTAGAGAAGGGGTAAAGAAGCACGGATCCACTTATGGATTATTCTACACCTCTACCAATGAAGCAGATTTCAATTTTTATGATAACCTCATGAACATTGCTACTCTAAATGAATTGCCATTGGTTTCTCCACTTCACGTTACTTCTGTACTGACCTATAAATTCAAACTGGAGGAAACCGAGTTTGTAAACGACAGAATGCTTTACAAGATTAAAGTAACTCCACGTAAAAAAGGAAATGCCAGTTGGAACGGATACATCTGGATATTAGATAAAGATTTTTGTGTTTACAAAGTAGATTTAAATCTTCACAAGGCAGGACTCTACATCTACGATGATTTTACCATTCAACAAGAGTTTAAGTTTATCGAGGATTCTGTATTGGTATTAACACAACAAAACTTCCAGTACGAGTCAAAGTCCGGAAAGAGAGAATTTACGGGGAAAACAGATGTAACCTATGAGGATTATATCATTAATCCAACCTTCGAAAAACGTTTCTTTAAAAATGAGGTAGCCGTTACCACACAGGAAGCCTACGAAAAAGACTCTACTTATTGGGATAAGATTAGACCTAAGCCACTTTCTAAAGAAGAACAACGTTACCAGTTTATTAAAGACAGCTTATATGCTCACGTTCATAGCGATATTTACCTGGATTCGGTAGACTCTGTATTCAACCGAATTACTTTTATGGATGCTTTTTGGGATGGATTTGCCTTTTCGGACAGAAAGAAGAAAAAGTATTGGGATGTATCTTCTTTGATGAGCATGTTCGACCCATTCGAAATTGGAGGGTTGCGTTTCGGCCCCGGGGCTTCTTTCTTTAAAAAGTGGAAAAACGAAAAGTTTCTATGGGCCAATGTAGATACCGATGTAGGGCTCAGAAATAAAGACTTTAAAGCAACACTATCGTTGAGGCACAGGTATGACCCGATGCACCTGGGGTACATAGGGGTTTATGGAGGAGAATTGTTCAATACCATCGTAGAAAACGATGCTTTATCCAATATTTTTATGCGTGCCAATTGGATCGAAGAGGGGAGAATTACTGCCTACCATGGTAGAGAGCTAATCAATGGTTTATATCTCCAAACTAATTTTCATTTTGTAGATCGAAGACCAATTAATAAATATCAATTTGGGAACATCACCGCCGACTGGTTCGATGGTAATCCAACATTGGATTTTGAAAGATATCAAACATTCATCTTTACAGCAAACATTGAGTATACTCCTTTCCAGAAGTACATGACCGAACCTTACCGAAAGATTATACTGGGTAGTAAGTGGCCTACTTTAGGAGTTCATTACGAAAATGGAGTAAATGGATTATTTGGTAGTGATATTCAGTTTCAATACTTATCGGCCTCAATAAGACAGACGTTTAAACTGGGAACAATGGGAACTTCTTCGTACCATGTAAAAGGAGGTAAGTTCATAGATACTACCGATTTAAGGTATGTTGATTACAAAATTTTCCCAAGAGGAGATCGATACTTCTTTGCCAGCTTAATGCAGTCGATGCAAATTCAGGATACCACATTAACGGCAACAGACTTGTATTTTCAGGCTCATTATGTTCATCATTTCAATGGAGCAATTATCAATTACATTCCTTTAGTTAAAAAGCTTGGAGTCCATTTGGTTGCAGGTGCAAGTGCCTTATACATTACCGAAAGTAATTACAAATACGGCGAAGTATTTGTGGGGGCAGAAAGGAGCTTTAAAGCCCAACGTGCAAGGTATAGAGTAGGTCTCTATTTTGTAGCTGCAGAATCCAATTACTCCAACATTACCCCACGAATAAAGTTTGCCTTTAATCGCTATAATCTGCGAGATCAGAGTTGGGGGTTCTAAGACCGTATATTTTTATTTTTGTCATCTATTTTTATAAAGGGGGTGTAACTTTTTGATGGGGTAATTTGTTCTACTAATAACCACAAAAAAACCTAAAACCAACCATCACTTTTGGTAAAAAAGAGATTACATAACCTAAGCAACTTTATGAGACTATTCCCCCTTTTTTTGCTGATCATATCAGCAAAATTCTCATTCGCACAAACCCTAAGTGGGTTTGTGCAGAGTTCGGAGAACATGCCCATTCCTTATGCCAATGTCTATATCAAATACTTAAATACCGGGACATCGGCCGATGATGAAGGGAAATACTTCTTTCAGTTCGAACAACCCGGCGATTACGAAATTGTATTTTCCGCTGTAGGTTATCAGGATAAAACCCTTCAAATAATTGTGGGTGATAATCAGGAAGTGGTAAAGAATGTTTGGTTAGAACCCAATATAGCCGAATTGGATAAAATTGTGGTCAACGCCAATAAACGTGACCCTGCTTACGACATCATTAAGAAAGCCATAGAACATAGAGATCAATGGGAGCAGCAATTTCTATCCTCTACCAGTACGGTTTATATTAAAGCTAAAGAGGTAATTAGCGAAAAAGAACGTAAGCGAAGAGAGCGCCTTAAAGAGGAAGAGAAAATTCAGAAGCAAAATGAAGGAAAAGAAGAGGTAGATGTTTTTGAGGCAGAGAAGCAGGCTAATCTGGAAAAGATTAATAAAATAGCCTACGGAATGAATATGATGGAGGTTCAGATGAAACGCCACTATCAGTTCCCTAATAATGTAAAGGAAATCCGAGAAGCGGTAAAGAAAAATGGAGATGTAGAAAACCTTTTTTTCCAGACCACCACCGAGGCAGACTTTAATTTTTATACCAATCTGATGAATCTGGAAAACCTGAATGACGTACCGTTGGTTTCTCCACTTCATCGAACCTCCGTTTTAACCTACAAGTTTAAGCTAGAAGAAACCTCTTTTATTGGAGAAAGAATGGTGTACAAGATCAAGGTAACGCCAAGAAAAAAGGGAAATGCCAGTTGGAAAGGCTACATCTGGATTTTGGATAAGGATTTTTGTATTCATCAATTGGATTTAAAGCTGGACAACAATACCATGGTTACTTACGATGAGTTTAGCATTAAACAAGAATATGCTTTTACCGATGATTCTGTTCTGGTGCTTAGTCGTCAGGAGTTTGATTACTTCTCTAAAGAGGGGAGTAGTCGATTTACCGGGAGTACCATTGTTGATTATTCGGAGTATGTAATTAACCCTGAGTACGATAAGAAGTTCTTTAGAAACGAAGTAGCTGTAACGACTCAAAAAGCGTACGACAGGGATACTTCCTATTGGGGGAAAATCAGACCGGAAGCTCTATCTCTGGAGGAACAGCGGTACCAATATATTAAAGACAGTATTCATGCAGCTCAGAACACTAAAGAGTACCTGGATTCGGTGGATAGAGCTTACAATGCCTTAACCATTGGAGATATATTATGGGATGGAATTGGGTTTAGAAACCGGGAAAAGAAAAGGGATATTAGCTTAAATCCTTTGCCTGGAATGCTGGATTTTTTCACCTTAGGAGGAGTTAGAGTGCAGCAATGGCTACAGTATTTTAAGAAACTGGAAAATGAAAAGTTCTTTTTAGTCTATGGGCATTTGAGCCTTGGAGTTAGAAACAATGATGTAAAAGGAGGTATGTTCGTTACCCATCAGTTTGACCCCATGAAAGACGGAAGAATCTTATTAGGAGGTCACCACTACATCACTAATATCTCTTATAGCGATGCACTAAGTAACATGTTCGAAAGAAATAATTACATCGAAGAAACCACTATCGAAGCTGGCTTTATGAGGGAAATTGTAAATGGATTTAGCGGCTATATTTGGTTGTCAAGGAATCAGAATAATCCTTTAAATGCTTATGAGTTTGGAACCATTACGGAGGATTGGTTTGATGGGAACGAGATTAGAGAATTCGAAGCTTATAGTACCTTTTTGGCAGAGGCAGAACTTTCTTTTACCCCTTTCCAGAAGTACATGACAGAGCCTAACCGTAAAATCATACTTGGGAGTAAATGGCCCACCTTTACCTGGTATTACGAGAAGGGAATCCCCAATTTACTTGGAAGCGTTATTGATTTCGACTATACCGATTTGGAAGTGGAGCACACCTTCAAAGCAGGAACTATGGGAACCTCCGCATACAAACTAACCTGGGGTAAGTTTTTAAACATCAATAAAATCAATCATGTAGAAAAAATGATTTTCCCAAGGGGAGATCAGTGGTTATTTGCCTCGTTAATGGAATCCATGCAAAGTCAGGACACCACATTAACCTCTACGGATATGCACTTTAAAGCTCATTATACTCATCATTTTAATGGAGCCATTGTAAACTACATTCCAATGGTAAAAAAACTTGGACTACATGTATCGGCTGGTGCCAGTACACTATATATTCACGAAAGCGAATACCTGTATGGAGAAGTATTTTTTGGAGTGGAAAGGAATTTTAAACTGGGTAGAGACCGATTTAGAATAGGATTGTTTTATGTATTGGCGGAATCCAATTATGCCAACATTCGCCCGGGATTGAAACTAGCTGTAAACAAATACGATAAACGGGAAAAGAAATGGGGCTATTAAAGCATTTGAAAAATAGTTCAAAAAAAACTTTCTAAACCTAATTCCAAATTCAGTTTTACTGTTACTTTTGTGTAATTCTAAAAGTAAATGAAGCCAACTGTAATTGTAAATAGCAAACAATTTCAATTAACCATTCAAAGGCTTTGTTTTCAATTAATCGAAAATCATAACGACTTCTCTAACTCAGCCATCATTGGTTTGCAACCAAGAGGTATTTACCTGGCAAATAGGCTGCAAAAGGAGTTGGAAAAGATTACCGGAGAGGAAATCCTTACCGGAGCACTAGACATTACATTTTACCGCGATGATTTCAGAAGAAAAAATCGACCGCTAATTCCTAGTGTTACCAATCTTGATTTTTCGTTAGAGGGAAAACAAGTTATTCTGGTTGATGATGTATTGTACACGGGTAGAACTGTAAGAGCAGGATTAGATGCATTGATGGCCTTTGGTCGTCCTTCCAGAGTAGAGTTAATGGCTTTTGTGGATAGAAGGTTCAGTAGAAACATTCCAATTGAAGCCAATTACGTAGGAAAATCAGTTGATTCGATAGCTACGGAACGTGTAGCAGTAAATTGGAAAGAGACTGAAAATATTGATGAAGTAATTCTTTATACACAGACTGAAAATGATTAAAGATCTTAGTGTAGACCATCTATTGGGAATTAAACAAATTACCAAAGAAGACATCGAAATTATCTTCGAAACCGCTGATAGTTTCAAGCAAGTAATTAATCGTCCGATTAAAAAAGTCCCCACACTGAGAGATATCACCATTGCTAATATGTTCTTTGAAAACTCTACCAGAACCCGACTTTCGTTCGAGTTGGCAGAGAAAAGACTTTCGGCAGATGTGGTTAATTTTTCAGCTGCTTCTTCTAGTGTAAAGAAAGGGGAAACCTTAATAGATACAGTAAATAACATCCTTTCCATGAAAGTGGATATGGTGGTTATGAGGCATCCTAATCCGGGAGCACACATGTTTTTATCGAAACACATTGATGCCAAGATCATTAACGCCGGAGATGGTACTCACGAACACCCAACACAAGCTTTGTTAGATAGCTATTCAATACGCGAGAGACTAGGAGAAGTAGGAGGAAAGAAAGTTGTTATTGTGGGAGATATTAAGCACTCCAGAGTAGCTATTTCCAACATCTACGCCCTTCAAAAACAAGGAGCAGAAGTGATGGTTTGTGGACCAACAACTCTTATTCCTAAGTACATCAATTCGATGGGAGTAAAAGTAGAGCACGATCTGCAAAAGGCCATCGAATGGTGCGATGTTGCGAACATGCTTAGAATTCAATTGGAACGTCAGGACATCAAGTATTTCCCTTCCATTAGAGAGTACACACTTCAGTATGGATTAACCATGGACATGCTTAACAGATTAGACAAAGAGATCGTTGTAATGCATCCGGGGCCAATCAATAGAGGAGTGGAAATAAGTAGTGAAGTTGCTGATTCTGAACAGGCAATTATTCTTGATCAGGTGGAAAATGGAGTAGCTGTTCGTATGGCAGTGATCTATCTATTAGCGTCAAAAATCAACAGAGATTAACAATTTTTGATTTTTTTCTGAGTATCATTGGTTAAGTTAAGTGTTTCGAAACCCTTGCTATTACTGTGTGTTTGGTGTGTTTTGATATTAGGTTTATAATCAAATTTCCATTGTTAAAATAAAAACCAATTGAAATGTCTTCAGTGTTGACATTATAACTATATTCGAGGACAATTGAATAAATCAACTGAAGAATATGAGTTTTGAGATAAACAAAGACGATAATTGCGTGACAATCAGTGTAAATGTTGATAAATTGGATACTACCGTTGCTCCCGATTTAAAAGCACAATTGGTTTTATTGGATAAAGATGGAATCAAGAATTTCATCATAGATTTATCTGCTGCAAGGTATTGTGATTCTTCTGGGTTAAGCGCTTTGTTAGTAGCTAACAGGTTAGCTAAGGCATCAGAAGGTTCTCTGGTTATCTGCGGATTACAAAGTCCTGTAGAAAAACTAATTCAAATTTCTCAGTTGCATACCGTTCTTAACATTACAGATTCTTTAAGTGAAGCAAAACAGCATTTCGCTTAATAATCATTAACTGCCACAACGACTATGAGAAGAAAACTACTATCACTTGCCATAATGGCTTTGTTCGCAGGAACTGTGTCTGCTCAATGTACACCGGATCCTCAATACACTACAGCAGGAATTTACCCTGATAGTGCAGCAAATTTACCAACTGCTTATGTTGGTCATGCCTATGATGAAACCATCACTGCGGTTGTTCCTACAGACACGTTAGTGGATGTTGGACTAGGATTTCCTGTAACTGTTACCATTGTTAGTATTGAAGTAACTTCTGTAAACGGATTACCTGCTATGTTTGATAACTCTTGTACTCCAACAGATTGTGTTTTCCCTGGAGGACAATCAGGATGTATGAACTTATACAGTACCTCGAACCCTACTTCAGGGGATATAGGGTTGTACCCATTAGATATTTACCTTACCACTACTGCTGATGCAGGATTGGCAGGAATCATAACGCAAGACGATACTTTAGATTACTACGTACTTGAAATTGCTGATAGTACTGGAGTTGGAGTAGGGATCACTACTTTCGAAGATCAGTCTTTTGAATTGAGAAATGCTTTCCCTAACCCAGTTAAGGATGAAGCTAAAATCCAATTCATTAAAGGAACTCAGGGAACAGTTGAGTTTACAGTTACAAACCTATTAGGAGCCGTGGTTGAAAAGAGAACCATTAGAGCTAAAAGAGGGGTTAACGATATCTACATCAATACCGAGGAGTTTCCTAATGGAATCTATCTTTATTCATTGAGTAGTGGAAACTCAGTACTAACCAAAAGGATGATTGTAAACAAATAACAATAAATTAATTTACAAAATCCCTTTTGAGTTTTTCAGAAGGGATTTTTTTTGTTCAAAAGTGAAATTTGAAGTTACCATATTAGGGTGTGGAAGTGCCACTCCAACGCTTGTTAGGAACTCTACTGCACAATATGTAAATGTGCTGGAAAGACACTTCCTAATCGACTGTGGAGAAGGTACTCAAATACAGCTCAGAAAGAACAATGTTCGCTTTCAGAGAATTAACCATATATTCATTAGTCACCTACATGGAGATCACTATTTGGGGCTGGTTGGATTGATCTCAACGTTACATTTGCTAGGTCGTAAACAAAAACTTTATGTTTATGGACCTAATCCTCTGGGAGACATAATTATAGGTAATTTAAAAGCGAGTCAGTCTTATCTGTCTTTTGAGTTGGAGTTTGTCCCTTTAGAAAGCAAAGAATCCCAATTAATATTTGAGGATAACTTAATAGAAATTCGCACCATTCCACTAGAGCACAGAATCTATTGTAATGGGTTTTTGATTAAGGAAAAAATCAAGGATAGGAGAATCGATAAAAGCCTTATTGATGAGTACCAAATTCCGGTGGCTATGTTTTCCAAATTAAAGAAAGGAGAAGACTGGGTAAAGGATGATGGTTCAGTAATCAAAAATGAGGTGCTTACCTTACCTCCAGTTAAAAGTAGATCTTATGCATTTTGTACCGATACAAAGGCATTGGATTCTATCATACCCATTATCGAGGGAGCCGATTTGTTGTACCATGAGGCAACGTTTTTACACAAAATGAAAAGTCGTGCAGAAGCAACTTTTCATACTACTGCTCTTCAGGCCGGAGAATTGGCTGCTAAAGCAAAGGTGAAGAAATTGATCATAGGGCATTACTCTGCGCGATACAAGGAGATTTCCGAATTGGAAGAAGAAGCTAAACAGGCATTTGAAAATACCACAGCTATTGATGATGGTGATGTTATCAATATTCCTAATCGCTAGCCCATAATGTGGCATGTTTCTTTCTAGTTACAGAAAGAAAATCGCTTTTTAGCACAAAAAGTTGGAAGTTAATTGTAACAGAAAAAATCATGTCAGTTATACTTTCAAATCGACGAGTATGAAGAAACTTTTAGTGATCATATTATTGGCTCCATTGTATTTTACAGCACAGGATAAAATCAAGTTCGAGTTACCTAACTGTGTGCCCATTAAAGAGGACTTTTTATGGATGGCAGAAACAGAACTAACTAACCTCCAGTATAGAGAGTTTCTTCATTACAAGAAGAAAGAGGTGGGAGAGGAACTCTACAATAAACTATTGCCCGATACTCTCGTTTGGAGAGATAAAGTAGGTTACAATGAACCTTATGTTGAATATTACTTGAGGCATCCAGCCTATAACGATTACCCTGTAGTAGGAGTGAATAAATTTCAGGCAGAAATGTTTTGTAATTGGCTAACCCAGGTACTTAATAAAAAACTGGCCGAAGATGAAGACCATCCCATTAAAACGGTATTGGTGAGGTTGCCCACAGAAGCAGAGTGGAAAATGGCCGCCAGAGGAGGGTTGAGCAGATACAATGAATACCCATGGGATGGGCACGATTTAAGATTTACTGAAGGGAAGCACCAGGGAACTTTTAGGTGTAATTTTATGAGAAGTAGAGGTGATTATATGGGAATCGCAGGTCATTTAAACGATAACGCCGATATAACGGCTCCCGGACGATCTTATTGGCCCAACGGCTTTGGATTGTATAATATGGCCGGAAATGTAGCCGAAATGGTCTCAGATCGGGATGTAGCCTTTGGTGGCTGTTGGAGATCCACCGGTTTCGAAGTTAAAGTGACCTCAGAATTGCAGAATTCCATCCCTAGTTCGAAGGTAGGAATCAGGTACATCATAGAAACCAGAGAGCGTAAACCGGTTAAGAATAAGGTGAAAACCAAAATAAACAGTAAGTTTTTTAAGCAACAGTTTTTAGACATTGGCATTGATACTTTAATGGGAGGGAAGTACGAAGTAACCAACGAGTTATATAATCTATTCTGTAAAGAAACCAAACACCCCAAGCCGGATTCAACTCTTTGGAACGATCAGTTCGCCTACAGCGATCAATTGATGCTGCTTTACCACTGGCACCCTAAATTCAGTCAGTACCCGGTGGTCAATATTAAGGAGAGTGATGCAAAAGCCTTTATGAGCTGGATGGAAAACCAATATGCTTCTAAAGCTGGAAAAGATGGGGAGTTTAGATTGCCTACAGAACGCGAATGGTATCAGGCAGCATCAGGTGGGTTGGAAATGGTTCCTTACCCATGGGGAGGTCCATACACCAGAAATGCTAAAGGATGTTTCCTCGGTAATCACCGAACCGTGCCCGAAAATATGATTAGAAGAACGGCTACAGGAGATTTTGAAACAGTAGTTCCTCCTGGAGTAGATCCAATGATTGGAGCCGATCTGGATGGATATTATTACACCAACCCCGTAACAGGATATCATCCCAACGATTTTGGGTTGTACAATTGCAGTGGGAATGTTTCCGAAATGATCATTCAGGATAAAGGAAAAATAAGGTTTACCCCAGGTAGCGATATGGATAGGCCTCAAACCCTAACCGATGCCATATTTGTAAAAGGAGGGTCATGGAACAGTGATGCATTCTACATGCAACTCAACAGTCGGGAAATGATTCCTTTACAGAGCCCAATGGTTGGCTTCAGGGTATTTATGGAAAAATAATTTCGATAAAAACGATAAAACAAAAAAGGCTTTCTCTAAGAGGAAGCCTTTAGCTGTTATAGTGGAATATAGGGTAGAGGTAGTGAGGTAGTTCGGGTAGCAACATTTATGTCACTTTGAAATCTCTTTTATACAAACAGTAGGGAGAATACTCCCATCAATGCTATTATTCCTATGGCAATTATTGCGCTATTGTCTACAGATTTATCCATCATCGTCAAATTTTGGGGTTTAATTAAAGAACGCAAGTAAAAGAGGTTTAGTTGCCCGAAAACAGGGGCTGTTACACCAACGGTCGGTTTTGAATGATTAAAGGATTTAGCTCATTTATTCGTTCATTCACGAAAATGAACCGTTGGTTTATGATTTATATCCTTTAGTTACCTTTACAGCACTTTAGGTAATTATGGACGAATCTCAACTAAAAATTATAAAATCTAACGATGGCTCCCATACATTGTGGCGGCCTGATCTGGATGAACACTATCATTCTACCCATGGAGCGATTCAGGAAGCACTACATGTTTTTATCGAAAGTGGTTTGAAAGAAGTTATTCAATCTAAAAAAGATATTTCAATACTGGAGGTAGGATTCGGAACAGGATTAAATGCTTTTCTGACTTTGCAACATAATATCGACAAAGACTTGAACATTGCTTATACGGGGTTAGAGGCCTATCCATTGTCCGAAAAATTAACCCAACAACTGAACTACACTAGCGAAGATTGGAAGGAGAGCTTTGATTTATTACACGCTTGCGAATGGAACCAGTGGAACAAAATTAATGAAGGGTTTAATCTGTATAAACTCCATGGTAAACTTGAGGAGGTGAACTTTGAATCTCAGTTTGATTTGGTGTATTACGATGCATTTGGGCCAAGAGCTCAAGATTCCATGTGGATTCCGGAGTTGTTTCAAAAGGTATATAACGTTATCAGAGATGGAGGCGTGTTTGTAACCTATTGTGCGAAAGGGCAGGTAAGGAGAGATTTGGAATCCGTAGGATTTAAGATGGAAAGGCTTCCAGGGCCTCCAGGTAAAAGAGAGATGTTACGTGGGGTGAAATAAACAATTCAGTGCCTCATTCTTGGATATAATAAGCCGTAAAGCTGACTTTCCTGACTCTTCTTCATGCTTCATGAATAGAATTACGACATTCTGTCATTGATTTTGCTGTGGCATACCATTTGACCAAAGCGAAACCAAAATTTAAAGAATTATAAAATGCAAAAAGGAACGATTAATATTCAAACGGAAAATATTTTCCCGATCATTAAAAAATTCTTGTATTCAGATACAGAAATTTTTGTGAGAGAATTAGTGTCGAATGCAGTGGATGCTTGTCAAAAGTTAAAGACGTTGTCTTCTGCCGGAGAGGTAAAAGGAGAAATAGGAGAGTTAAAAGTGGAAGTAATTCTTGACAAAGAAGCTAAAACTTTAACCATTAGAGATAACGGTATTGGAATGACCGAAGAAGAGGTAAATAAATACATTAACGAAATTGCCTTTTCCGGAGCAACTGAATTTGTAGAAAAATACAAAGACAAGGATGCTAACTCCATTATTGGTCACTTTGGACTTGGCTTCTATTCTTCCTTTATGGTTTCAGACAAAGTTCATATCAGAACATTGTCTCATAAAGAAGGTGCTACCGCCGTTCAGTGGGAATCGGATGGAACACCAGAATACACCATAACTGATATTGAAAAGGACACCAGAGGAACCGATATCGTTCTTTACATCTCGGAAGATTCTGTAGAGTATCTGGAAGATGCAAGAATCAGTACTGTATTGAACAAATACTGTAAGTTCTTACCTGTAGACGTAATCTACGGAGAAAGATCAGAGTTTATTGATGATCCAAGTGGGGAGAAAGATGAAGAAGGAAATGTAAAAAAACAGGAAATTAAAGTTCCTAACGTATTAAACAATACACAACCTGCATGGATTAAAAAACCGGCAGACCTTAATGATGAGGATTACAAAGGATTCTACAATGAACTGTATCCATTTACAGAAGAACCATTGTTCCACATTCACCTAAACGTTGATTATCCTTTCAACTTAACAGGTATTCTGTACTTCCCAAGATTAAAGAATCAGGTAGAAGTACAAAAGAATAAAATTCAATTGTATAGCAATCAGGTGTTCATTACGGATTCTGTAGAGAACATTGTACCAGAATTCTTAACCTTATTGCATGGGGTAATTGATTCTCCGGACATTCCTTTGAATGTTTCCAGATCGTACCTGCAAAGCGATAGTAACGTTAAGAAAATTTCTAACCACATTTCTAAAAAGGTAGCGGACAAATTGAACTCCATGTTCAAAAACGATCGCGAAGATTTCCAACAAAAATGGGATGATATCGAAGTTTTCATTCAGTACGGAATGCTATCGGATGAGAAATTCTATGAAAGAGCAGAGAAATTTGCTGTATTAAAGAATACGGAAGGAGAGTATGCTACTTACGAAGAGTACAAAGAAAAAGTTAAAGACAACCAGACAGATAAAGACGGTAAGCTAGTTTACTTATATACTCATAATGTAGAGGAGCACCACGGGTTAATTGAAAATGCTAAAGAAAGAGGTTACGATGTGTTAATCATGGATGGACCACTTTCCAGCCATTATATTCAGAAAATTGAGCAAAAGCTTGGAGCGTCATTTAGTAGAGTAGATGCCGATGTATTAGACAAGCTAATTGCTAAAGAAGATGCTCAGACTTCTAAATTGTCTAAAGAACAAGAAGAAGAATTGAAGCCGGTTTTCGAAAATAATGTGGAGAAAGAAAAATTCATGGTACAGTTCGAAAGCATGAGCGAGAAAGATCAACCTATCTTAATTACTCAAAGTGAGTTCATGAGAAGAATGAAAGAACAGCAAGCTATGGGTGGAGGAATGAACATGATGGGGGCTTTCCCTGAGATGTACAACCTGGTAGTAAACAGTAATCACCCTCTAACATCTAAAATTTTAGAAGAGAAAGATGCTGATCAGAAAACTAAATTGGCAAAGCAAGCAGTTGATTTAGCGCTGTTGTCGAACGGAATGCTTAAAGGAGCTGATCTGACTAACTTTATTAATAGAAGTATCGATTTAATCGATTAAAAAAATAGATGAGGTTCGATGCAAACGAGTATCGGACCTCTTTTTTATACTTTACATTTTTGAGATAACCATTTTGTTTCCCTGAAGTTCAAATTTCCAGGATTGATCAAACATCTGTCTCAGGTATCGATTGTATAAATTAAGCCTTTTACGAGGGAACTCATCATGTTCCTGGGCAGTTGGTTCACCAACAAACTCGTAAATTTTGACATTAGGATGTTCGGCCATGTAAGCTTTTACAATAACTACAATAGTAGTCATTACACCAAAGGCTTCACCTCGATTAGTTAGAGCGTACTCTTCGCCTTCAAATTCGTCGTTTAATACTCCAAAGGCGATGCTGGTGTGAAGAAGATTATTTTTCTTTCGTGCAAACCGTACTTCGTAGTCGATATCAGAATCTGTAGTAAATTTGTAAACACTACCAGATTTGATAGCTGGATATTCTATTTTGTAGGGTTCTAATGCCATTTGGTACTCTAAAAATAGAAAGAAATTTCAGAATGTGTAGCATTTTTATTGAACACATTCGTATTAATAAAAAAGAGAAAGAAGCATGGGATTCTTAATTGGGTCGATAATAGGATATTTTATAACCAGAAGTTTCTGGGGGTCATTAGTTGGAGGCTTTATTGGGTCCACTTTAATCGATTCAAGAATTCAAGTTTCTCGTGGAAATGGAAGAAGTTCTTCGTTTACCGGAGGTTTTGGAGGTGCATTTGGTGGAAGTCCTTTCCAGCAAAGATCTACCACTCACGATCCAAGGTATTACCGACAACGAATTAATCAAAACGACTTTGCCACTGCTTTGTTGGTTTTATCTGGCGCGGTAATGAAGGCAGATGGGAAAGTACTGAAGTCGGAGTTAGACTACGTAAAGCAGTTTATCAAGCAACAGTTTCCACCGGAATTTGCAAAAGAGCAAATCAGAAGCTTTAGAGACATCTTAAACAAGAATTTTAACTTGCAGCAAATCTGTGTGGACATCAGTAATGTAATGCCTCCACAACAAAGATCAATTTTGGTGCAATACCTGTTTGGAGTAGCTAAAGCAGATGGTCACGTTTCAGATGCAGAGGTCAATGTTATTCGTCAAATAGCTAGTTACCTTGGGCTTTCATCCATGGAGTTTGAACAGTTAAAAGGAATGTTTTACAAAAGCACTTCCGATGCTTATAAGGTACTTGGTGTAGATCACACTGCCACCAATGAGGAAGTAAAAAAGGCGTACCGTAAAATGGCTGTAAAACATCATCCGGATAAGTATACTCAGATGGGAGAGGAGCATGAAAAAGCTGCCAAGGAGAAGTTCCAAAAAATTCAGGACGCCTATGAAACCATCAAAAAAGAACGAGGAATGTAAACCTCAATATGCGGTAATTTTTACCTCAAAGCTAAACCCTCAACACGAAGGCTATCATCAAGCAGCTGCTTTGATGGTGGAAAAAGTAAAAGAGATAGATGGATTTATGGGGGAAGAATCTGCCAGAGATGATTTGGGAATTACCATTTCTTATTGGCGAGATAAAGAGTCTATCGATCGCTGGAGAGATAATATAGACCATAAAAAAGCCAAAGAAAGAGGCATAAAAGATTGGTACAGCTCATACAGCATTAGAATTTGTAAAATAGAACACGAAGATCATTTTAATGGTTGATAAAAAAGATAAGAAACCAATATTTGAAGCACTTAAAATTCCATTGTTGCTTTTGGGGTTCATGTGGGTGGCGCATTTAGCCAATATCATGCTGGACCTTAATTTGGGGCAATATGGGATATATCCCAGAAAAGTGTTTGGGTTAAGAGGTATTCTGTTTTCTCCATTAATTCATTCTTCAAAAGATTTTGCACACATAGTTAATAACTCTACTCCTTTATTTATTCTGGGGTGGTCGTTATTTTACTTCTACCGAAGAATAGCTTGGTCGGTGATGTTTATTTCCTGGGTCGGAGTTGGAATTTTAGTTTGGTTGGCTGCCAGAAGCAATTTTCACATCGGAATGAGTGGAGTGATATATGCTCTTGCTTTCTTCCTGTTCTTTAGTGGTGTATTTAGAAAAGAGGTAAAGCTCATGGCCATTTCTCTTTTTGTGGTGTTCCTCTACGGAGGAATGGTGTGGGGAGTATTACCGATAGATATGAGAGTGTCGTATGAATCACACGCCGCAGGAGGAATAATGGGAATTATCCTGGCTTACGTATTCAAAAAACATGGAGCTACTTTTGAACCTAAGAAATACAATTGGGAGAGAGAAGAAGAGCTGGAAGAAGAAATGAAAAGAAAAGGTTATCAAAAGATTGTAGATCCTGAGTCTGGTTTTACCGTTGGATATGGAAAAGAAAAGCCACCAGAAGAGTCTGATTATAAGATAACTTATCATTATAAGAAAGATAAATCAAGAGAGTAGTGAGATTGTTAATAATTGAACGAGTTTTAACGAAGTAATAAAGTTCATTTTCCCGACATTTGTAGCTCTAAAATCAGAATATGGCGTTTATTGATGTTATTGATTATCCCGAGGCAGAAGGAGAACTGAAGGAGATTTATGATGGATTGATCAAGTCCAGAGGTAAATTGGCTAACGTTCATAAAATTCAAAGCCTAAATCCTAAGTCTATAGTGAATCATATGGACCTTTACATGACCATCATGTTTGGTAAATCTCCATTAAAAAGGGTTCAAAGAGAAATGATGGCTGTAGTGGTGTCCAAAGCTAATAATTGCGAATACTGTCAACTTCACCATGCGGAGGCGGTAAAGCATTATTGGAAGGATGATCAGATGGTGGAACAATTAAAGAATGACTATACCAAACTGAATATTAGTGATGTGGATAGAACACTTTGTAACATGGCTTGGGCATTGACCAAATCACCACAAAACAGCAATAAAGTTTACATCGATAAATTGAGAAAGCTAGGGTTGGATGATAGAGCCATTCTGGATGCCAATATGGTGATTTCTTATTTCAATTTTGTTAACAGAATGGTAATCGGGTTAGGATTGGCAGTTAATCAAGACGAGATTGCTGGGTATTCGTATGAGTAACCTACAAGATATTACAGGGTTTGGACTGATCCTTTTAGGAGGAGTGGTGTTAATGCAAATCTTGAATTCTTTTTTTATTACCCGATTAAAGAACAGTAAACATGCCTCATTCTTCTTCAGGAGAGAAGTGTTCGAGAAGCATTTGGAATACAGTCCTGAAAATGCCCGTTTAAAACTCTTCCATGAAATCAACGAAGTGTTAAGGCATTACAGAAGTTATGCGAGGGTATTACTAATTGTACTTTTATCTTTTCTAACAGCAGTTATTCTCCCAATCGAATACTTTATTGATGTATTTCAGGAAGCTGTAAATACTACATTAAGCCTTTGTGTAATTATTCTGGGAATTCGTATTTTCAAAGTTCTTAAACAAATCAAATCCTTAAATAAGGTAAAGGAAGAGATGTTAAATACAGGGTACTGACCATGAAATTCAAAATTAAAAAGGATAAAAGGCATCAGAGGTTTTGGGTAGACTTATCGGTAGAGATTACACCAGCCGACGAGGAGAAATTTGACGATCATGGAATCCCAACTCTGTACCTTAAAACCAGAAGTGGAGAAATGGCGGACGTTAAAGTTTCAGACATTAACTTCATTAGTTCTTATGGGTTTGAGGACCTGGGTAAAGCTGAAGTGTACTATTACCAGCTTCGTTCACAAATAGAAGACCTACAAAAAGAGTGGGCTGTCCTCGGCGACGATTGGTCCGGAGAGGAAACGTTTTAAGCAGTATTGAGCTTGGAAATTGGAGTGGTAAGGAAAGAGTTTTTAGTTAAAGTTCAGGAGGTTTAATTATACCTCACTCACATTTCTCATTCAATTTTATTTACAACTTAAGGCATTTCCAACTTCAAGTACTTCAAATTTTAGGCATTTCAAGTATTCAATCCTCGGAAGAAGTGAAACGTATATCCGGGGAAGGCATTTTAGCGCATTACAATTCTACCCCCAAATTATTCTCAACATCATTCCATGGTGCATTCCGAATGGTTGAAAATCTTCATTCATTCTAATCTTATTGTAGTATAAGTTATAGGTGAGGTCGAAGGTGAAAGTATCGTTAAAGTAGTATTTAACCCCTGTTCCGGCTCCACCACCGTATCCCATTCCTCCAGGATTTACGTTTGGTGTTCCCGGTTGTCCGTGCCAAATCAAATACTGTCTGCCATTAAGAACAAAGTAATTTTTCTCAAGTCTGGTATTGTTTAAGTTTCCAAACAAAGCCATGTACCAGTTTATACTGTTTTCATTGTATAGACTGATCTGAGTACCAATGTTAATGTTGAATCTTCTTTCTTCTCCAAATAGAGGTATTTGCTCGTAAGTGGGATCAGGAGATAAGTTATTTGGGTCCTCTATGGCCACCGTAAAAAACTGCTCAAAGTTTAACCTGGAAGAGTTGAAATCAGCGTAAAGAGAGTTGCCATTCCCTAAATGCACCCCAGCGTGTAAACCAATGTCCATTGCTGGTCGGTAGGCTGGGTTAATAGGTAATTCTACAATTTCGTATGGGTACTGAAAGTAAAGGTCAATATCCGGTTTAAAATTGATGTTGTTGAATACGTACTCTACGCCATAATTGGTAACATTACCACCCGTGTACATAATGGCAGTGTTTTTATTTCCAAAATAGGCACCAAAGTTTCCTCCAATGTATACAGAGCCAGCCTCATCCTGAGCAATACTCTTTACTCCAATAGAAAGAGCCAAGGCAAAGAAGATTATTTTACGCATAAAGATGAATTAGTAACTCGCTAAGTTAACCAACTGATCTTTAAATCTGTCTTTTGGTAAGAAATCTTTTTCTAGTGCTGCGGCAAATGGAACAGGAGTATCTAAACTTCCTGATCTAACTACTGGTGCATCCAAATGCTCAAAACAGTTTTCACTAATTAAAGCAGAGATTTCCCCTCCAATTCCTCCTGTTAAGCAGTCTTCGTGAAGAATAATTACTCTTCCTGTTTTTCTAACAGAATCATAAATAGCATCTGTATCTAACGGAAGTAAAGTTCTTAAATCGATCAGGTCAGCAGAAATATCTGGGTTTTCATCTAACGCTTCCAGTGCCCAATGAACTCCCAGTCCATAAGTTACGATGGTTACATCGCTTCCCTCTCTCAATAAGTTGGCTTTACCAATCTCAGTAGTATAATAATCGTCAGGAATCTCTTCCGTAACACTTCTATAAAGCGCTTTGTGCTCAAAAACCATAACTGGGTTAGGGTCTTCGATAGCAGCAGCTAACAATCCTTTAGCATCACCTGGGAAAGCAGGGTAAACAATTTTTAATCCTGGAGTATGGAAGAACCATGCTTCGTTGCTCTGTGAGTGGAATGGTCCTGCACCAACACCTGCACCAGTTGGCATCCTCACTACCACATCGGCATTCTCCTGCCACCTGTAATGCAATTTAGCCAGGTTGTTTACGATTTGGTTAAATCCTACAGTTACGAAATCCGCAAACTGCATTTCCATAATTCCTTTGTATCCTTTGATGGAGAGTCCTAATGCTGCCCCCACAATAGCAGATTCACAAATAGGAGTGTTTCTTACTCGCTCTCTTCCAAACTGTTCGACAAACCCTTCGGTTACTTTAAATACACCACCATATTCGGCAATGTCTTGTCCCATAATAATTAGGTTGTCGTGTTTTTCCATGGCCTGTTTCAAGCCATCGGAAACAGCATCGATGAATCTCTTTTCAGTTTTGTTGCTGGTTTCAGGAACAATTGCCGGAGTATCAAACTCCTTGTACATGTATCCGTATTCTCTAGAAGTATCTGCCTCTATAGTAGGTTCAGCCTCAGCCGCTTTCCACGAGTCGCTGATTTGCTTTTTGATATCTGCTTTAATTCTCATGATGTAACCTTCATCGATTACACCTTCATCCAATAAGAATTTCTCGAAATTATCGATAGGATCTTTTAAGGCCCATTTGTCCTGAAGTCCATCAGGGTAATATTTTGTTCCAGAAGCTTCTTCGTGCCCACGCATTCTAAAGCTCATGGCCTCCACCAAAAATGGTCTTGGTTTTTTTGCTTGCGAATGTCTTATTTTTCTGATCGTTTCGTAAACTTCGATAATGTTGTTTCCGTCCATTTGAACGGCTTCCATACCATATCCGATTCCTTTGTCTACAAAACTCTTACATCTGAATTGTTCAACAGATGGGGTAGATAGTCCCCATTGATTGTTCTCCACCACAAAAATTACAGGTAAATCCCAAACTGCAGCAACGTTCAATGCTTCATGAAAATCTCCTTCACTAGCTCCTCCGTCACCAGAAAATACAATAGTTGATTTTTTAGTGTCCGATAGTTTCTCTGCTAATGCAATTCCATCTGCAATGGCCAACTGTGGCCCCAGGTGGGAAATCATTCCCACAATGTGGTCCTCCTTAGATCCAAAGTGAAATGAACGATCGTGTCCTTTAGTGTACCCGTTTTCTTTTCCCATAAACTGAGAAAACAAACGTTGTAGAGGAAGATTTCTAGTAGTAAATATTCCTAAATGGCGGTGCATTGGTAGGATGAACTCATCTTCATCCATAGCTAACGCACTTCCTACGGAAATAGCTTCTTGCCCCATACCGGAAAACCATTTCGAAATTTTTCCCTGACGAAGAAGAATCAGCATTTTTTCTTCTATCATTCTAGGTAAAAGCAGGGTTTCGTAAAACTTCTTCAATTCCTCATCCTTCAACGAACTCCTATCGTATTTAATGTGTAGTTTTTCCAGTGTTGCCATTGTTAGTTTTAATTAGAATCCCAAATGTAAAGAATTGTGGATTCTGGCAACCCAAAATTTAATGTTAAGTTATTAACGCCTGACGAAATATTTGTTATCCTTGGATTCCTTGCAACCAATTTTATTACCTTCGCGTCAACTACAACAAAACTACAATTAAATTAACTGCCTGACTACTAATGCACCACGGGTAATCTATTGAACTATGAAAAAGCTATTAACCATTATGCTCACAATGATGGTATCTACATCATTATGGGCGACACACTTTGTCGGAGGAAACTTTTCAATTTGTCAAACCGGAGCAAACGATTTCGAAGTTACTCTTAGAGTCTATCGAGATTGCGCTCCTGGGAACTCCACATTTATTGACCCATCAAGTATTAATGTATTTGACAACGTAACCAACGGATTGGTAATGAACTTTAGCATGTCCAGTAGCTTGGTTTCTCAAACAGTATTAACCCTTGGAGATTCATGCTATACTCCAACAGGAATTTGTGTTGAGGAGTACGTTTATGTATCTACAATTACTTTAGCGGATAATCCAAATGGATACTATTTAGAGTGGGATGATTGCTGTAGAAACAGCCTTATTGATAACCTTGCTTCTCCTAGTAGTGACGGAATGACCTATTATGTACAAATCCCGGATCCTGCACTGGCAGGAGGTAACTGTACTCCTGATTTTGGAAGTTACCCTACCAATGGATATTTGTGTATCAATTTTGATCAGGAAATCGATTTTGAGGTAACAGATCCAGATGGAGATTCGTTAGTGTTTTCTCTTATTGATCCATTTGATGAGGCCTCTGGAGGGCCCAAACCATTCCCAACTTGTGGATGGGCTACCGGATATAGTTTAGCTAATATTTTAGGAAACGTTTCAAATCCTCCAATGACTATTGATTCACAAACAGGTGTAATTACTTGTCATCCTGAAATTGCAGGTGTATTTGTATTCTCTGTAATGGTTAAAGAATACAGAAATGGAGTTCAAATAGGAGAAGTAGTAAGAGATGTGCAATACACCTCATTAGCTTGTACTATTGATTCTCCACCGGTAATTACGCTGGCAGATTCTATTGATGTATTTGTTGATGATTCGATTTGTATTGATATGTATGTGTACGATAACGATGGTACAGATACTATTTACTTAAATGTATCTTCCAGCGATTTTGATTTGAACGCTACTTATGTAGAGCCTATCCAAATGCCAGATAGTTTATACTATCCAAACTGGCAGGGTAGTGGAAATGACCTTTGGTTCCCACATCTTGACAGTGCTAATAACGCAATGCAAGGAGTAGGAGAGATTCCAATGAGATTCTGCTGGATGCCTGGATGTAATGATTTGGACTCAATTTATCACATGGATTTAATTGCTTATTCCATTGGATGTTCTGGATCAGATACGGCAACTTCCAGTGTTGCAGTACACGTGGTTCATAATCCTCCACCGGTATTATTGAATATTCCTGATACGATGCAGTTGTTTTTAGGAGAAACCATCTGTTTAGAGATGTTTGCTCAGGATACAGCTAACCCACTGGATACATTATCGCTATTACCTCTTTCAGGTTCGTTTGATTTTGCTTCTACTTACATTCAACCATCATATTTTGGAACGAATGCTAACGGTACATTGCATTACTACACGAACTTCCAGGGAACAGACACACTTTGGTTGGAGAACTTTGGAGTAATTAATAACGCTCCATCTGCGCAAGGTTCAGTAGCACTTAGGTATTGTTGGACAACCGATTGCGATGCTGTATTCCAACAGAATTACGATTTAACTTATATGGGATATTCTACAGCATGTGGATCCGATACTGTATACAAGAGTTCTCACATTGAGGTTGAGCCTCCAGTTGGATATGTAGAGCCTATTCCAAATATCTTTACACCGAATGATGATGGACAGAATGATTTCTATCGATTAAGAGGTCAAAACGATCCTTGTTACGATTTCATGTTGGTTCAGATCTATAACCGTTGGGGACAAATGGTTTATCAAAGTGACGACCCATTGTTTAGCTGGGATGGTACCAATTACAGAAACGGAAAGAATTGTGCTGAAGGAATCTACTACGTATTGATTGATGGATCTTACGGAAGTGTATATGATCCTATTACAGGAGAAAGAATTCCAACCTTAGTTAAAGACGAATACTACATTCAACTATTGAGATAATTCGATAGTTCTTTTATAAAGATCTTCGTAAAGCGGAAGGATTTTGTGAATATCAAATTCTTCCGCTTTTTTTATGGCTTCTTTTTTAAACTGGTTTAATGTTTCAGGTGTAGATAAGATATGTAAAGCATGTTTTACCATTTCATCAATGTCTCCCACAGGAGTTAAACAACCACTTTTACCATGATCTACTACTTCAGGTAAACCTCCTGCATTAGAAGTAATTACCGGAACTCCACAAGCCATAGCCTCCAATGCTGCTAATCCAAAGCTCTCTGTCTCCGAAGGCAACAGGAATAAATCAGAGATGTTTAGTACCTCTTTGGTAGATTGTAAACTTCCTAAAAACATTACATCGTTTCTACTACAAAGGTCTTCACGACACATTTGCTCAATGTGGCCTCTCTCAGGTCCATCACCAACAAATAGAAGCTTACAAGGAATTTTTTTTCTAAGTTCTCTAAATACTTTTACTACGTCATCCACTCTTTTTACTTTCCTGAAATTGGAAATATGAGTTAGAATGAACTCGTTATTAGGAGCGTAACGCTGTTTATACTTTTCATTGTTGCCCAGTTTATACTCTTCCAAACAAATAAAATTAGGAATTACCTCAATGCCATTCTGAATATCAAAATGCTCATAAGTATCTTGCTTTAAGCTTTCAGAAACAGTAGTCACTGCATTAGAATGATTGATGGAAAAAGTAATTACCGGTTCAAAAGAAGCATCTTTTCCAACCAGTGTAATGTCAGTACCATGCAATGTAGTAATGAATGGAATATTGATTCCTTGAGACTTCAAGATTTGCTGTGCCATGTAGGCAGCAGAAGCGTGAGGAATGGCGTAATGTACATGCAACAGATCAAGCTTCTCGTATTTTACCACATCCACTAATTTACTTGTTAACACTTGCTCATATGGAGTGTGCTCGAAAAGAGGGTAATCCGAAACCCTTACTTCGTGAAAGAAAACATTCTCTCTTAATTCGCTTAATCGGACAGGTTTACTGTAAGTAATGAAATGAATTTCATGTCCTTTGCTGGCTAATGCTTTTCCCAATTCTGTCGCTACAACTCCGCTCCCTCCAAAGGTCGGATACAAGGCAATTCCAATTTTCATAGTGCGT
The DNA here is from genome assembly GCA_965230225.1 of Parvicellaceae bacterium. GTDB lineage: Bacteria > Bacteroidota > Bacteroidia > Flavobacteriales_D > Parvicellaceae > CALSMU01. Next base: position 258,067 of record CBDDKM010000008.1, on the reverse strand, counting down.
GATAGTTGAGGGCAAAAGTAACCATTTATCCTCAATCTTTTTGCGCTTAAAATTTTTAGCTTTCCAATCTTAAGCAGGAATGCTTATCTTCGCAAGACTTCAAAAAAATGAATTGATATGAGTACGGAAGCTACAAAGACGAAGAAACAAGATATAGAGTTTAATAAGAATGAAGATTCCATGAAATTGAAGCTATCTGCGCTTCATAGAAAATTGGAAAAGATTCATTTAGGTGGGGGTGAAAAGAGAATGGAGAAGCATAAAGCAAAGGGGAAAATGACAGCTAGAGAACGTGTGGCTGCCCTTTTGGATAAAGATGCACCGGTGATAGAAATAGGAGAGTTTGCAGGGTATGAAATGTTTAAGGAGCACGGAGGGTGTCCTGCAGGTGGAGTTGTAGTAGTTATCGGATATGTAAGTGGAAGACAGTGTATAGTTACCGCTAATGATGCAACTGTGAAAGCAGGTGCATGGTTCCCAATTACAGGAAAGAAGAACTTAAGAGCACAGGAAATTGCTTTGGAGAATAAACTGCCAATTATTTATTTGGTAGATAGTGCAGGTGTGTACCTTCCAATGCAAGATGAAATTTTCCCGGATAAAGAGCACTTTGGAAGAATCTTTAGAAATAATGCTGTAATGAGCTCTAAAGGAATTACTCAGATTGCAGCTGTAATGGGAAGCTGCGTTGCTGGTGGAGCATACCTCCCAATTATGAGCGACGAATCTTTAATTGTAGATAAAACAGGAAGTATTTTCCTTGCAGGATCTTACCTTGTAAAAGCTGCCATTGGAGAAACCATCGATAACGAAACCCTTGGTGGAGCAACTACACATACTGAAATTAGTGGTGTTTGCGATTACAAAAGCCCTGATGATGCTACTTGTATCGAGACCATTAGAGATATTATGGGTAGAATAGGAGAGTACGAAACTGCAGGGTTTGACAGAATTGAAAGTAAACCTCCTAAATTCCCTATTGAAGAAATTTACGGAATCTTGCCTAAGGATAGGGCAAAACCTTATAATACTAAAGAGATCATTAAGCGTTTAGTGGATGACTCTAAATTTACAGAATACAAAGAAGGTATTGGTAAAACCATTGTTTGTGCTTATGCCAGAATTGATGGATGGTCTGTTGGAATTGTTGCCAACCAAAGAGAAATTATTAAAACCAAAAAAGGTGAAATGCAATTTGGAGGGGTAATTTACAGTGATTCTGCGGATAAAGCTGCTCGTTTCATCATGAACTGTAACCAAAAGAAAATTCCTTTGGTGTTCTTACAGGATGTTACCGGCTTTATGGTAGGATCAAGATCGGAGCATGGAGGAATCATTAAAGATGGGGCCAAAATGGTAAATGCTCAATCCAACTCTGTAGTTCCTAAATTTACTGTTGTAATGGGGAACTCGTATGGAGCAGGAAACTATGCCATGTGTGGAAAAGCCTACGACCCTAGATTGATAGTTGGATGGCCAACATCTCAATTAGCAGTAATGGGAGGAGCTCAGGCTGCTAAAGTATTGTTGCAGATTGAAGTGGCTTCTTTAAAATCAAGAGGAGAAGAAATTACTCCGGAAAGAGAGAAGGAGTTGTTTGATAAGGTAAAAGCAAAATACGACGAGCAAATTGAGCCGGAGTATGCTGCTGCAAGGTTGTGGCTGGATGCAATCATTGACCCTGTGGAAACCAGAAAATGGATTTCTATGGGGATTGAGGCGGCTAACCATGCGCCAATCGAAAAACCATTCAATGTTGGAGTGATCCAATCTTAAGAATTACTTGTTGTAACCAACCAATAAAAAGTGTGTTATGCATTCGGTACAAACTTTGTTTGTCTGATGAACGACACATTCTTTTTAAAAACCAAAATACATTTGAAGCATGAAAAAAGTAATCCTAATTGCATTGCTATTTATTACCGGGGCAAGTTACGCCGGAGGAGAAAACGATAAAACTGTTCAGCAAGAACTGAAAGAACACATTAAACACGACCAGTGGAATGAGTTACTTCAAAAATACGTTACTCCTGCTGGTAAGGTGAACTATGCCGGATTAAAGGATAACGTAGCTAAATTAGATGCTTACCTTGATTTATTAGCTAAAAACCCTGCTCAACCAGGATGGCCAATTGCAGAGCGAAAAGCTTATTGGATCAATGCTTACAATGCTTTTACTATAAAGTTGATTTTAGATCGATACCCGGTTAAAAGCATCAACGATGTATCTGCAAAACCATGGGATAAAAGGTTCATTAAAATTGGAAAGATTACCCATACTTTAAATGAAATTGAAAACAAGATATTGAGAAGACAATTTGAAGATTCAAGAATTCATTTTGCCATCAATTGCGCTTCTATTTCTTGCCCTAAGTTGAACAACAAGGCTTTTACTATGTTTAATGTAGAGAAAGAATTGACTCGTTTAACAAAAGAGTTTTTTAAATCTAAAAATGTAGAGTTGACAGAAAAGTCAGCTAAAATTTCTAAAATTTTCGAATGGTATAAAGATGATTTTGTTTCTGAAACAGGAAGCATTATTTCTTACATCGAAAAGTATTCAGGGATGAAATTTCACCCAAAAGTTAAGGTTTCTTACATGGAATATAACTGGGGACTAAACAAGCAATAATACTATATGACAAACAATCCGAAAGTATCTCTAAAAGCTCAAAAGAATAAACTGGTAGAAGATAACTATCAGCTAAAGTTCCTCAACAATGGAATTTTTGGGGAAGGGAAGTTGCCTACGTTTAAACAAAAGCTGGAATCATTAGAACAGTTTCCGGTTAAGGTAAACCCAATTGAGATATTTCAGATTAATGTTGGCTACATGTGCAATCAGGTGTGTGCCCACTGCCATGTAGATGCTGGTCCGGATCGTAAAGAAATCATGACCAGAGAGACCATGAGGGATTGTTTGGATGCCATTCAAAAGTCTGGAGCTCATACGGTAGATTTAACTGGTGGAGCTCCGGAAATGAATCCGGATTTCAGATGGTTTGTTAAGGAGATGAAGAATGTTGGAGTGAAAGACATCATTGTTCGTTCCAACTTAACCATTATCGTAGCTAATAAAAAGTACAATGACCTTCCTGAGTTTTTCAAAGAAAACAATGTACACGTTATATCATCACTTCCATGTTATACGGCTGGTAATGTAGATAAACAAAGAGGAGATGGAGTGTTTAACGCTTCAATCGAAGCATTGAAGATGCTTAATAAGGTTGGCTATGGGGTAGAAGGAAGTGGTTTAAAGTTAGATCTTGTATTTAACCCAGGTGGACCATCTCTACCAGGAGATCAAAAAAGTCTGGAAGTAGATTACAAAAGAGAGTTGAAGGAAAACTTCGATATCGTTTTTAATGAGTTGTTTACCATCACTAATTTACCGATCAGCCGATTCCTTGATTTCTTAATTGCAAGTGGTCGATACGAAGAATACATGAATAAACTGATTGAGTCATTCAATCCTCAAACCCTTGATGGGATCATGTGTAAGAATACCATTTCCGTAAACTGGAAAGGAGATATCTTCGATTGCGACTTTAATCAGATATTAAACCTAGCCAACGCTTCTTCCGTGAAGAATATTAAAGACTTTGATGTAGATCAATTAAGTAAGCGAGAAGTGGTTATTTCTCAGCATTGCTATGGTTGTACTGCCGGAGCAGGATCAAGCTGTCAGGGAGCTTTAGATTAAGCCTATTTTCCTCCTTGCTGGTTCTGCTGTTGTTGTTTCAATGACTTCTGCCATTGCTCATTTAGGAAGTTGTGGTAGTATTTGTATTGCTCTTTAGCAAAGAATACCAATATTCCAATCATGTCTTCCTGGTTTTTATACCCTTTCCAGATCATCAGTCTGGTAAAGTGTTCGTCCAGAATTACGTAGGAAGGGTAGGAGGTTTTACCTTCTAATAAAGAGTGAGCAAACCAATGAACTCTTCCTCTTGAACGAGGAGACGGCTTTACATAAGTGGGATCAGAATTGGTAAATTGATGATTGTTAAATACAATGGTGTCCGTAGTTTCCGCATCAAATTTTACGGGGTAATAATTGTTGTTCATGTAGTTTACAACAGAAGGTTCCATAAATGTACTGGCATCCATTTTCTTACACCATCCACACCATTCGGTATACAGGTCAATAAATACTTTTTTCTTTACAGAATCTTTCTCGCGTTGTTCAACCATTTCATTCCAGGTCATCCATTTTATAGAAGTAGTTTCCTGTGCAAACGATAGCAAAGAAGTACAAAGAATTAAAGAAGTAAGTATTGATTTCATAATGCTCAAATATAAAATAAAAAGTCCACCCCAACCAGTGTTGAAGTGGACTTAACAAATTTTAAACCAAAGTGTTTATAGGTTTTCCAAAAGGAAATTAGTCATTTTGTTGTACAGATTAATACGGGTATATCCTCCGTAAATTCCATGATTCTTATTTGGGTAAGCCATAAAATCAAATTGCTTGTTGGCCTTTTGAAGAGCGTCTACCATTTCCATGGCGTTTTGGAAGTGTACATTGTCATCAGCAGAACCATGAATCAATAAGTATTTCCCTTTTAACTTCTCAACGTGATTAATAGGAGAGTTTACATCGTAGTTTTCTCCATTTTCCTGAGGGGTTCTCATAAATCTTTCAGTGTATACATTGTCGTAATACCTCCAGTTGGTTACTGGTGCTACAGCAATTGCAGCCTTGAAAGTATCAGCTCCTTTCGTGATACAAAGAGAAGACATGTACCCTCCGTAGCTCCATCCGAAAATTCCAATTCTGGATTCATCAATGTATCCTTTTTTACCAAGGTTTTTAGCAGCTGCAATTTGATCTTCAGTTTCGAACTTTCCTAATTGTAGGTAAGTACAGTGCTTAAAGTCTCTACCTCTGTATCCGGTACCTCTTGCATCAACAGACACAACGATGTATCCTTTCTGAGCTAATGATTGCCACCAGAAGTAATTTCCCCATTCCCATGAGTCATTTACGGTATTGATTCCAGGACCTCCATAAACAAACATTAAAAGAGGATATTTCTTGTTTTCATCAAAGTTACTTGGCTTAATCATCCAGGCATTCAAATCATCTCCGGCAGCTCCTTTAACAGTAAAGAATTCTTTCTTAGTAAGATCGAATTGTCCCATTCTGTTTAACAGGTCAGCGTTGTCCTTTAATACTTTGATTTCTTTACCTTTCGCATTGTTAAGAGTAACGTAGAAAGGAGTGTTAGCAGTAGTGTTCCACAATAAGTAGTACTTAAATCCTTTGGAGAATTCAGCTCTGTTGGTACCCGTCTTTTTAGATAACATGGTTAAACCAGAACCATCTGATTTAATTTTGTAAACCTCTCTTTGAGTAGGGTGGTTCTTAGCAGCCTGAAAGTAAACTGTTTTTGATTTTTCGTCGTACCCGTATACTTCAGTTACTTCCCAGTTTCCTTTGGTGATTTGTTTTCCCTCTCCGGAAGCCATATCAATTTGGTAGATGTGGTTGTACCCATCCTTTTCACTGGTCCATAAAAAGCTTGTTCCGTCCGATAAGAATTTAGTGTTATCGTGAACATCAATATAAGTTTCAGCAGTTTCGGTGTAAATTACTTTGGTTTTTACTCCTTCTTTATTAGGTCTATCTTGTTTGAAAGTTCCTACCAGTAGTTCAGTCTTGTTTTGCAACCTGTTCATTCTTTGAACACAAAGAACATCTGAGTCGTTGGTCCAGAAAATACGAGGAATGTAAATGTCCATGTTACCTCCTATATCGAACTGTGTATTTCTTTCGATGCCAACTTCATATACAAAAATTCTAACCTCAGAATTGTCTTCTCCGGCTTTAGGGTATTTGAACTTGTAGTGCTCAGGATAAAGAGTACCGTACATTTCCATTTGGAATTCTTTTACATCTTCCTCATCAAATCTGTAGTAAGCTATTTTTGATCCATCAGGAGACCAGTAGAACCCTTTGTCAAAGCTAAATTCTTCTTCGTATACCCAGTCAGTACCACCGTAAATGATTTTATTCATTTCTCCATCAGTAGTAACTGCTGTTTCTTTACCACTTTCAAAGTCCATTACGAATAAGTTGTTTTCCCTAACAAAAGCTACTTTATTTCCTTTTGGAGAGAACTCTGCCAAACGTTGTTTTCCTTTGCTAAAGTCGGTAAGTGGAGTAATTTTCTTCGACTTAATGTCGTAGATGTAATAATTTGATTTACTAGAATGACGATAGATGGCTTCTTGTTCAGTAGCGATCAAAATCTTCGTCTCATCTGCGTTGAAAGAGTAATCATCAATAGAAACTGCATCAGTTCCATTTGGTTTAAAGTCTTTCGAATCCAATAGTGTTTCTACCAATTCGTATTTTTTATAAGAGTATTTATTCAGTTTGGACGATTGTGAAATTTGGTTGTAATCCAATGAAGTAAAGTGCTCCCCATCATTCATGGAATTTCCTCCGTATACATTTTCCGGATAAAATGCTCCACTTCCCCAAATGATCATATTGTCAATTGGCTTCTTTTCCTGCGCAATTGCATGCCCTCCAAAAATGAATAGCAGCAACGTAATTCTGAATAAATTCTTCATATCTGAAATATTAGTTTCATTTTAATTGTGTGTGAATGTACCTAAAATCAAATTTCACTCCAAAGAAGAATGTATGAATGGTAAGATTTTGTGCTGACTTGATAAAATTTGGTCTGAAAAGGAGCTTAATTGGATTAAATTATTCCAGTTTAGAACATTCTAAGTTGGTTAGAAGGAACCTGAAAATCGTTCAGGTTAAACTGAAAGTCTGGTTTGGACATGTATTTTTTTCGGTGAATTTCGAATAAGTTACTGATGGAAGAAGCCAATATTCCTTTTCCGCTCATTCTTGTCCCGAAACGACTATTGTTCAATTGCCCACCGTTGAGCTCTCTAATTTGATTGAGTACTTTGCTAGCCCTGTCGGGATAGGTTTTTTGAACCCAATCAGTGAAAATATCCCCAACTGCACCGTTTAATCTAATCATTACGTAATTGGCCCAGAGAGCTCCCATTTCTGCCGATTTTTCAATTAGCTGTGGAATATCATGACTATTCAATCCGGGAATTACCGGGCCAATTAAAGTATAAACCGGCACTCCTTTGGAAGAAAGTGCTTTGATGGTCATCATTCTACGCTTGATGGAGGATGTTCTGGGCTCCAGATGGTTTTTCAAAGACTCATCCATCGTATTGATGCTCATATTTACGACAATCAGTTTGTGTTTAGCCATTTCTGATAAAATGTCAAGGTCTCGTTCGATTAAACTGTTTTTGGTAATGATCCCCACCGGGTTTTTATAATCAAGACATATTTGCAGCAATTGCCTGGTCAGTTCAAACTTTCTTTCAGCAGGTTGATAGCAATCAGTATTTCCAGACAGCATAATCGGAGCGGGTTTCCAACTTTTCGATTCCAGTTTTTTGATCAGGAGTTCTGGTGCGTTAGGCTTGTAAAGAATCTTTCTTTCAAAGTCCAATCCGGGACCATACCCCCAATAATCGTGAGTGTTTCTGGCATAACAATAGGTACAACCGTGTTCACATCCCTGATAAGGGTTCATGGAATAATCCATATTAATATCAGGACTGGGAACATCATTAACGATCTTTTTGGGGAATATTTTGATGTATTCCGTCTTAACTCCTTTATCCAGCTCTTTAAGGTCCACGTGCGAAGAATCTTCGTCGTGTTCATATTGAACACTCGAGAATCGGTTATTAACCGATTGCTGAGCTCCGCGTCCTTTTATTCTGTCAGAATCCATCTACTACAAAGAAACGGAATTCAAAACAGATTTTTTTACGATATGGTCAATATAATGCAATACCTAATGTACCTCCCAAAAACCATCCGTGTCCTATTTTTTGAACACCTTTATAGGCAGCCGTAAAGGATACTTCCCAGTTGTGGTCGATGGAGTTAATTCCTAGTCTGGAACCAACACCCCATGAGTAAAGTAATTTAGGTTTATCATACCCGGGAATTCTTCCAATATCAAGTCCTGCAGGATTGATGAATGGACTTACTTTAATTCTTCTGGTTATCGGAAGGTGGAATTCTACTTCTTCTGGAATCAGGGTGGCAATAACACCGGCAGCTACTAAACCTAAGCCTCCTATAAACATAAGTCCGCCATCCAGACCTTCATCGTCTGTACTGGCTTGATCTACTGCTGTAGGACAGTCTGGGTCATAGGGGTTGTAGAATGGTTGGGAAGGGTCATCACAAGCACAGTAACCATCGGAATCATCCCAATAGTCTTCTTCTTCCTCATCGCTGGTTACAGCCATTTTTGCCAAACCAAGCAAGGTCATTCCAACTCCAACTCCAGCTGCAGGAACTCCAAATACAGGACCGGCCGGGCAATGAAATTGCCACCGATCCTGATCCAGAAATTGTTTGAGGCCAAGGGAGTAGTTCAAACTGATGTTGTCTTCAGGGAAGTATTTAAGTTTAATTTGATAAGAATTGACTGGTTGGTCGCCCAGGAAACCTTGTTCCTGTTCGTAATAGCCCATAAAGGTTTCTGCCTCTTGCGCCTTGGCAAAGAAGCATAGCGATAGGGAAATCGCTAGTAAAACGGATTTTCTCATAGTTTAGGTAAATTAAATTCATGGCACTTGAGATTTACCAAGAATTGTACCTAAATTGAAAATAGAGTTATTTGATAACGAAGCCGGCAGAGGTTCCAACAAACCATCCATGGCCATAATGCTGAACACCTTTGTAAGCTGCAGACACTGAAATTTCTAGTGCTTTGCTTCTGGAAACAAATCCAAATCTGCTACCTACTCCCCAGGAAAAATAGAGTTGATTATCGTTGATTCCTTGTTCGGGTCCCAACTCCAATCCTAATAGGTTAATGTACGGGCTCAATTTGGTTTGTTGGGAGAGGGGAATATGAAATTCTACTTCTTCAGGTAGAAAAAGGGAAAGATAAGTAAGTCCGGAAGCCAATAATGCTACTCCCATTGGAAAGTGAAAGGTCCATTCATCGTCCAATAGCATGTGTTTCAATCCTAAAGAATAATTAATGCTAATGTTTTCCTCAACAAAGTATTTCAGTTTAACCTGATACGAGTTGACCAGTTGGTCTCCAAGTACTCCATTTTCTTGCTCCAGAAAGAGGAAGAAATTGTCTTCGGTTTGAGCTTTACCAAAGGAGAAAAGTGATAATAAGAAGGCTAATAGTAAGGTTTTTTTCATACTCAATACGTATTCATGGCAATACATTACTTGCAATAATTGTACCTGAATAGCCTAATAAAAATAAAAAATCCCCGTCAGAAAACGAGGATTTCCATAAAGTAATCGTTTTACTTAATCATTTTTAATGATTCTTTTGCTTACAACCATTCCGTTATCCAATTGGAAACTCAGGAAGTAGATTCCGTTGTTAACATCACTAATATCTATAGTCCCGTTTGCATTTACGGTGTTTAGATGGCGCACCACTTTTCCGGTTAAATCCACAATTCTAACGGAGTTGATATTGGTAGCATCAGAAGTATAGTTAAATATTCCTGTTCCAGGGTTGGGGTAAATTTCCAAAGTGATGTTTGCTTGTTCTTCCAGTCCAACTGGTGGGGCACTGCAAATAAAACTTTCAGAATCGCATGGGTAGAAATTTCTAATATCATCTGAGTAGGATTTTAGTAGGTCTAAACTCGATAGGTTATTTCCATCATAATCGGCTGCAGAAATTCTAGCTATTGCTAAATCTACTGACTCACCGTAACTAAGCGAAATTCCTCCAGTGGATAGAAGAAGTCCTCTTTCTCCCGGAGTTAATGATTCTGTTGTCTCTGACCAGTTTGGAACTTGTGCTCCATTGGAAGAAAGGTAATAATTGGTGTCCGAGTCATCCGGGAAACAAAATGCAGTTTTGATACCTGTATTGTTGGGATCGGAAAAGTGTCCATTCCCTCCATATCGGTATTGTGTTCCGTCTTTCCAATATCCTCTTAGTTTACTATAATATTCCGCAGCAGTAGTTGGTGCTCCGTAGATGTTATTGGGTAGAGTAGTACTAAAGTATCCAAACGATGTCATACCCAATCGCTCGTTGTCATCAATTAAATCTCCAAAATTACATCCATTGATGCTTTGGTCGGAGGCAATACCAACCATATTGTCGTAGTTATCGTTGTCCATTTGTGGACCTTTTAGCAACAGAATTCCTTGTGCCGGAACATAACCATTGTATGAGTTAGATGAAGGTGAGTCGGTTGCGGTGCCGTTGTAAGAATATCCAAGGTTTCTTTCGATGTCGCAACCTACAAAATCATCTGCAGCATTTCCAACGTCCATATCCTCGTAGAAACCGATGTGTAAGTCGCTATAAGAGTTGATGGATTTATTAGTGATTTTGTATTCCGAAAAAATAGTATTGTTCAACGCAGAGTCACTACTACTGTATGCATAATGAAGAGCCATAATTTCAACTCTTAATGGCTGTCCTCCGGTTTCTTCGTGTGTATAGTCGTCATTGAAAATGGTAAATATGGCCTGATCTCCCTTAATACAAGGATGATCTCCAGCTAGTGGATCATATATTCCATCATTATTAATGTCTACAAATGGTGCTATCTGAAATTCCTGTCCATGAGCCATATTACCGTGTGCCGGCCAACTCATTATAGAAGAGGGGATGGTGTACCCGGGAGGAAGCGTACACGAAGGATCTAGAAGGCAAGGGATCATTCCAACGAATAGGTCTATGTCAGCCTTATCCACTTTCCATACATTGTTCCATAACTGATGTGCATCATTGTACCAAATTGAATCACTAATGGGGCCTGGGTAGTAATCTTTCCCTGAATATTCACTTTGTCCGGCCAGATAAAGTTGCCCGTTAAAATCGGTAGCGCCAATCCAAAGACCAGAGTTATAATAGGTACTTAGCCCAGATCCATTGGGGAATTCATAGCCATTTCCGCCATTTACGGTATCCGAGAACATCATTCCGGCCGAGTGGATTTTTGCATTTACCTGATTGATATTGAGGTAGTCAAAATTTGGGGTTTGAGCTGTTAATAACGACGTAACAGCTAACAGTGGGAGGGTAGTTAATTTTTTCATATTATCGATTTTACCTTGAAGGTCAATATTATAATAATACACTGCAAATGAGAATGTAGCAAAGGGGAGACCTAATTAGATATGGGTTGGAATCAGGTAGTTTTCGAATAATTGAAGAAACAAAAAGGCCTGCAATTGCAGGCCTTCCTATTTATCTATTTCCTAATTCATTTATGGTCCTCACAAAGGCGTTTACTATTTCGGAGTAATTTTCTCCTGTTATTTTTCCATTTACAATGCTTCCTGCTTGCATGGTAGCATCTGCGGTGTAAACTATTGTAGAGGTAAGGCTCTCCAGTTTAGAAGAAGCAATTAATGGTGAATCTGCCTTAATTAATGCCGCATTAAATGATTCTCCAACCTTAAAGAACTCAGGGGTGAAATTATTCATGGCTTTTCGTCCTGCACGGCAGGCCATATCGATTGCATACAAACCGGAATCTCCTTGTGTTGTTGAGGTGTAAGTGTTTCTCTTATGAGTAATTAATCGCTGACCGTAATCCAATAGTCTTAACTCTTCCAATGGGTTAATTCCTACATGGCTGTCAGTACCAATACTCCAGTTTCCTCCTTCGGCCTGATATTTTCTCAATGGGAATATACCATCGCCCAGGTTTCCTTCTGTGGTAGGGCAGATCACTACGTTGGCCCCCGAATGGGCTATAGAGAGTGTTTCTTCGTCGATAAGATGAGTGGCATGAACTAAATGGTAGCGTTCGTTTAACTGTACATTTTCCGCTAACCATTCCACTGGCCTTTTACCTAAATAAGTAATGGAATCTTCAATTTCTTTTAATTGTTCTGATATGTGAATGTGGAACGGAATGTTCTGTGGACCTGATTTTGCAATCTCAGCAATGTCTGTTGGTTCTACACCCCTCATGGAGTGAATACCAATTCCTACATTCGCACCTTCGTAGTGTTTACAAGCTTCTTTACTAGATTCTAATAGCTTTAAGTAATCATCTATGGTTGGCGATATGAATCTTCTCTGACGGTCGTTTGGGGCTTGTCCAAAGCCTCCTTTTTGGTAAAAGATAGGAACCAATGTTATTTGGATTCCAGCTCTTTTAGCAGCTGCTATAAGTCGGCTTCCCATTTCTGCCAGGTTGGTGAATGGTTTTCCATCTTTATCATGGTGCACATAGTGGAACTCTGCTACATTGGTATATCCCTGTCTGGCCATTTCTGCGTACAACATGGCTGCAATGTTTTCCAGTTGATCTGGCGAAACACTTAATGCCAGTTGATACATGGCTTCTCTCCAGCTCCAGAAATCATCTGGAGTAGCCGATAATTGATGGATTTCTGCCAACCCTGCCATAGCATATTGAAAAGCATGAGAGTGTGCATTTTGAAATCCGGGAAGGGCGTACACATTTAAAGCTTCTGCTCCCTCTGTGTTAGAGGTGATGGATGTAATCTTTCCATCATTATCCACTTCTACAACAGCATTCTCGATCCATCCAGATTGCTGTAATAATCCTTTAAAAAGGTACTTTTTCATACAAGTTTATTGGTCTGCAAAGATTATAATTTTACCAAAGTTTCGATCAGGTTTTGGAAGGTAGTTTTAAGTACTTTTCTCATTTCATTCGCTCTCGATTCGCTAAATTCCAGCTCTTCATCATTCATGTACAACACCTTAGCCATTTCTAACTGAAGGGAATGAATGTTATTTTCCGGATTTCCAAAATACCTGGTAATGTGTCCTCCTTTAAACGGGGTATTATGAGTTAAACCGTAACTGCCCGATCCAAGTCCTTCCAGTGCAGTTTTGATAAGTTCAGGGTGAGCTGTTCTTTCATCGTCGTTTCCTAAAATCAGATCAGGAAAATCGTCTTTCCTGATGGTTGGTACAGATTTACGAATAGAGTGAGCATCCCATAAAAGAGCTTTACCAAACTCTGCTTTTCTGGCTTCTAATAATTCGGTTATTTTCTGGTAGTAAGGCCAATAGTAGGCTTTTAGCCTTCTTTCTACTTCTTTCTGGTCAGGTTCCACTTCTTTAGAAACATAGATGTCCTTTCCGAAAAAATCTGTTAGGGTAGTTAACCCTGTAATGATTCTACCATCGTTATATAGTGGTTTGCTTTTTGGGTCGCGATTCAAGTCGATTACCCATCTGCTGTATTTAGCATAGATGATGGTAATTCCCATTTCGGAAGCAAAGTTGTACAAGTCGTGAACAAACCAGTCCGTATCGTCTGGTTGATTCATCATGTCCTGATGATAATCACTTTTTAACTCTTCCGGAAAGTCAATTCCACAATGTGGAACACTTAGTATAAATGGTACTTTAGTTCCTTTTGGTTCTATAATATGAAATGGTTCTGACATCGTCTTTGTGAATTTTTGTTAAAGATAATTTGAATTGTTAAGCAAATAGAAAATATTTTATCTTTAGGAAAATTTAGAATTATATGTATAAATCAGATGTTGAGGCGGTGGATGCTTTTGTAGAAAAGTACAAGGCACTAAATAAGGAAATTGGAAAAGTGATTGTAGGGCAGGAAGAAGTTGTGAAGCAAGTTCTGATTTCGATATTTAGTAAAGGTCACTGTCTGTTGGTTGGAGTTCCCGGATTGGCAAAAACACTTTTGGTAAATACCATTGCTGATGCGCTAGGATTAAGTTTTAACCGTATTCAGTTTACACCTGATTTAATGCCTTCTGATATTATCGGATCTGAAATATTGGGAGAAGACAGAAATTTTAAATTCATCAAAGGACCATTGTTCTCGAACATTATCCTGGCGGATGAGATTAACCGTACCCCTCCTAAAACTCAAGCAGCACTTTTAGAGGCAATGCAGGAGAAGGCAGTAACTACTGCAGGACAGAGGTTCGAATTGGATAAACCATTTTTTGTATTGGCTACTCAAAACCCAATTGAGCAAGAAGGAACATACCCGTTACCAGAAGCCCAGTTGGATCGTTTTATGTTCAATGTTTGGGTAGATTACCCTTCGTTCGAAGAGGAGTTAGCCATTGTTAAATCAACTACATCTGATCATAAGGTACAGCTAAATGAGGTGTTGAATGCTGATGATATTCTGTATTTCCAGGAATTGATCAGAAGAATTCCGGTTCCGGACAACGTGATGGAATATGCTGTGAAATTAAGTTCTAAAACCAGAATTAATTCGCCACATGCTCCAGAGATTGTTAAGAAATACGTTAGCTGGGGAGCAGGGCCAAGAGCATCACAATATTTAGTGATTGGAGCTAAATGTCATGCTGCTATCAATGGGAAATACTCACCGGACATTGAAGATGTACAAGCAGTAGCTGAACCAATCCTAAGACACCGTTTGGTTAGAAACTACATGGCAGAAGCAGAAGGATATTCCATCGAAAGAATTGTTAAGGAACTACTTTAATTACCACCTTATTGTATCGTAATTGACACGCATCAATTCTTTTCCTAAAGAATCGTAAAAGATGTGTTCTCCAACTTCAGTAGAGCGTTTTCCGGGAGATCGTTTAATCCAACCTTCTTGAAATACCTGACCATTGGGGTAGGGTACTTTAGCGTATACCGAATCTAATTCTGTATTAAGCATCCACCCTTTCATGTTTCGGTATCGGGGTTGTTCCCCACCAACAACGATAATATTAGGAAAGGTGAACCAGGTTCTTTTCCCATTTTCGTTGTACCATGTATATTTCAATGGATTAGTACTTCCAGGTGCTTTATAAGTAATCCGATGTATGTCTTGAGGTCTAAGCTCAGTACAATACCCATCTAAAACTCCCATTTTGTATTGCTCCTTGATGATTTGGTTGTACCTATATTTTATAGTGATACCATCTACCGTATCGTTGATGTAATACCTGGCGGTGTAATATGGGCCGGATTGATCTTCGAGCCACCAACCTTGCCTTAGTTGATTGGAGTCTAAAAGGTTATATTGAGGGTGTTTAGGAGCTATTGAATCCAAATAGACGGATATGGGAGGGGCTTGATAAACATGAGAAGGATAGAAGGAGGTTGAACCTTTAATGGAAGCATTGAAGGAGTTTTGATCTTCGCACCCTAATACCAATAACATGGAGGCTAATAGGATTAATTGAAACCTCATTCAATTACTTTAATAGGTTCGTTTTTAAGCCATTTAGAAACAGAATCGTTGTTTCCGGTAAGGTTCCCCACTACAAATACATTGGAGGAATTAAACGCATCTGAATCTGCTGCTAATTCTTTTTCTACAGCTACCGGCCCCATATAATTACTATGAATGAAATAGATGTTGTTTCCGGTTTTTTCCAGAAAACCAACATGGTTGCTTAACCCCACAACATATAGAGCATCTGGGGCCTCCAAAAGTTGTTCGTATAAGGTTTCTGTATTGTGATAGGTTTTAGGTTCTCCACACAAGGATTTTACAATGCTAAAGGAGTATTTTTTGGCAAGATCGTATCGGTTAACATTGAATCCAGCATGTTTTAAAGTGGTGGAGACAAAGTATCCGCAAGCTACAATTCCAACTCTCGGTTTATTAGTGTATCCGTTATAGTCCCAGGTGGTACCGTACCAGGCAGGAAACACCTCCGTAGTTAATTTTTCTTTCAAATAAAATCCAGCACTGTCTAGGTTCGTCAGTTCTTTACGAGCAGATTTAATGATGTTTAATTGTTTTTGATATTCCTGCTGTAACTTCTCGTTGCTTAAGCCGTCATATCTGTTATTGGATGGATTTTCCTGTAAGGAAACAGGCATTGCGAAATGAACGAAAAATAGTAAATGAAGGATTGAAATATTCAGCATAATTATACGTTTTCAATAGTTATAATGCACGTACCTGGAAAGGGAACAAAAAAAGTTAGAAAAAAGATGCAACTAATTATCAAATTGGTTGTCAATGGATAAAACCACATGTAATGAAGAGAAGCATACTCGCTTTTTTAAGCTTGTTTATTGCCTTTGGTGCAATCGCTCAGAAAAAATATTCCATTAGCGGATACATTAAAAATGTAGAAAATGGAGAAGAACTCATTGGAGCTACTGTTGGGGTAAAAGAATTATCTCTGGGTACTGCTGCTAATGTGTACGGGTTTTATTCTTTAACCCTACCTGAAGGAACCTATGATGTTACCTATTCTTTTGTAGGTTTTACCTCTCAAACGGTAACCATCGAACTCAATCAGGACATTACCAAAGACATGGAACTTATTGAATCTTCCAGTGCACTAAAGGAAGTAGTAGTGACGGGAGAGCAGGAGGATGGAAACGTGTCTGATGTAGGAATGAGTGTAGAGAAACTGGAAATTGAGCAAGTAAAGAAAATTCCTGCCTTGATGGGAGAAGTTGATGTGATTAAAGCCATTCAATTGCTACCAGGAGTTCAAACAGTAGGAGAGGGAGGTTCCGGATTTTATGTTAGAGGAGGAGGAGTTGATCAGAACTTGATCCTATTGGATGAGGCCAATGTATATAACGCCTCTCACTTAATGGGATTCTTTTCGGTGTTTAACCCGGATGTAATTAAAGACCTACAACTGTATAAAGGAGGAATTCCATCGCAATATGGAGGTAGATTATCTTCTGTACTGGACATTAGGATGAAGGATGGGAATTCTAAAAAGTTTCAGGCTCAGGGGGGGATTGGAACCATTTCCAGTCGTTTAACGGTGGAGGCTCCAATCATTAAAGATCGTAGTTCCTTTGTGGTTTCTGCTCGTAGAACCTATGCCGATTTGTTTTTAAAACTGTCTAAAAATCCTGGGCTGAAGGAAAGTAAACTCTATTTCTACGACATGAACCTGAAAGCCAATTACAAAATAGATGATAACAACAAAATCTTCCTTTCGGGGTATTTTGGTAGAGATGTATTTGGGTTTGGAGATGTGTTCGAAATGAACTGGGGAAATGCCACTGGAACGCTTCGATGGAATCATATTTTTAATAGTAAGCTATTCCTGAACACTTCTGTAATTTTCAGTAACTACGATTATTTATTAGGGCAACCCAGTGGGGTAGATGGTTTTACCTGGACCTCGAACATCAGAGATAAGTATGCTAAATTCGATTTCAATTATTTCTTAAATCCTAACAATACCATTCGATTTGGACTGCACACTGCTTATCATAACTTCGATCCTGGAATGGCAGTTGGAACCGATGAATCCATTTTTGAGCAATTCGGTACATCCGAAACCAATGCACTGGATCATGCCATCTATATTGGGAACGAACAAGACATAGGAAGTAGGATTAAAGCTACTTATGGATTGCGTTTCTCTGTGTTCCAGAATATTGGACCGGGAACCGTGTATAGCTATGATAGCAATTATCAGGTATCAGATACTAACGAATATGGTAAGAGAGAGATTTACAACACTTATATGGGGCTGGAACCAAGAGCTGGTATCAAGTATGGAATTAATGACGAAAGTTCTGTGAAAGCGAGTTATAATAGAACCAGACAGTACATCCAACTGGCTTCTAATTCTACTTCGGCATCTCCGCTGGATATTTGGTTCCCAAGTAGTCCTAATGTAAAACCACAAATTGCAGATCAGGTGGCTGTGGGGTATTTCAGAAACTTTAAAAACAACATGTTCGAAGCTTCGGTGGAGACCTATTATAAGAAAATGTCTAACGCCATCGATTTCAAAGACCATGCAGTGTTATTACTAAATCCGCATTTGGAAGGGGAGTTGAGGTTTGGTAATGCCTATGCTTATGGAGCGGAGTTCTTGTTAAGAAAGCAAAAAGGGAAGTTAACCGGATGGTTGAGTTATACTCTTGCCAGATCGGAAAAAGAAATCGAAGCCATTAACAATGGGAATCGATATCCAACTAAGTACGATAAGACTCACGACATCGCGGTGGTAATGGCTTATGAAATTAGCAAGAGATGGGAAGCATCAGTAAACTGGGTTTATAGTACCGGATCCGCTGTTACGATGCCAACCGGAAGAATGGAGTACATGGGAATGATTATCCCCGTTTATTCTGATAGAAATGCAGAACGATTACCTGCTTACCATCGATTGGATTTAGCGGTAACCTTAAAAGGAAAAGAAAAAGAAGGTAAGCGATTTACCGGCGACTGGGTATTCTCAGTATACAACGCCTATAACAAAGCCAATGCATTTAGCATCAATTTCAGACAAAGTGAAACTGATCCTAACGTAACACAGGCAGAAATGATGTATTTGTTCGGAATTGTTCCGGCGGTGACTTACAATTTTAGATTTTAATCATGAAGAATTTATTAATCATATCAGCAGCAGTTTTATTCTTTAGTAGTTGTACTAAAATTATCGAACTGGATTTAAACGACGACGATAACCAGCGTTTGGTGGTGGATGCCTGGTTTACTACGGAACCGTCCGAACATGAGGTGAAACTGACGCTTACCACCAGTTATTTTCAAAACGAAGAAGCGCCTAAAGCTACTGGTGCAAATGTATACGTAACGGATGGGGTAACTCAAATTCCGTTTTTGGAAGCAGAGCCTGGGGTTTACAAAACTGCTCCTGGTACAGCAGCGCAGTTTCATACTAATTATACCTTACACATCGACTACAATGGAGAGAGTTACGAGGCAACTTCGTATGTAGATACTGTGGCCGATTTAGACTCTTTATCAGTGGAACCATGGTACAATAGCAACAACGAGTTTACCGGGTACGATGTTTTTATGTGGACACAGGAATTACCTGGTACTGGAGATTATTACTTGTGGAGGTTATGGGTAAACGATGAGTTGAAAACGGATACTTTAAACGAGATTTATTTCGAAACAGATCAGTTTCTTCCGGATGGTTTGTATTTCAGCAATTGGAACATTGAATACACCGAAGAAGCAGTTGCTGGTGATACTTTAACCTTAGAACAACACAGAATTTCGAAAGAAACTTACGATACCTATTATGCTATGATGCTGGAAACCGAGTGGAGAGGTGGAATATTTGATTCTCCTCCGGCAAATGTGCCAACCAACTTAACTAATGGAGCATTAGGATTCTTTATGACTTCGGCAGAAGATCGGATGTCTGTGGTGGTACCTTAAGGTATTTTAATCTTCCCTTTCTTAAGTAATATAGTGCCAACCACTCCGGTGATGATTAACGCTGAGGAGATGAGTTGTGCCTGGGTAATTTCCAGTCCACCGATGTTGTAAGGAACATTAACTCTGATTAGCTCGATTAAGAAACGTTCTATCCCATTAAAGATGAGGTAAATGAAGAAGAGCATTCCGGTAACATGGATACGCTTTCTGAGGTACCACAGTATTCCGAAAATAATCAGACACATCATGATCTCGTAAAGAGGAGTAGGGTACACTGGAACTGCCAACTGGTAACAGTAATCATCGTAAATACAATCGGGCATCAAAACACCTTCGTCGATCACATTATTAGGGTAGTTATAACTCCATAACCAATCAGGTAAAAAGCTCATCCAATCTGGTTTTGGAGATGGGTTTTCGATTCCCCAGTCACCATCGCCACTCATGTGGCATCCAAGTCTTCCAATCCCGTAAGCTAAGATCAATGAAGGGGCAACACCATCCATAAAATGTCCTGCCGATAGTTTATGTTTTCTAACGTAGATGTAACAAGCAACAAAAGCGGTAATCAGTCCTCCATAAATGGTAAGCCCACTAAATGGATCGCTGATGAACTCCCAAAATGGCTGAGGATCTTCGAACCAGGCAAAGAGTTTAGCTCCTGCAAACCCTCCAATCAAAGCAATAAAAGTAATGACGGGAATATGTTCGTGTGGTTTAATTTCTTTTTCTACCTCTTTAGGCTCAGGTAGTTTATTTTTATTGTTTCGGTAGAAGTTATAACCTCCCAGAGCTAATCCAAATACAACTCCACCAATCCAACTTCCTTTAGAACTGGTAATGTAATGCTGAAAATCGTCCAATACAGCAGAGTCTCCAAATGGGTATAGCAATTTGAATCCTATAATAAACCCAATAACTGTATTTATAGCCACTTCAACAGGAGAAGCTCCTTCTCCTTCCATCACCATTTTTTTGTGTCCTGAAATTAATCCAGCTTTTTCTCTTCGTTGAATTTCTTTTTTGTAGATAATGGCAGCTACCAGAAAGGCCATTGCCACGCAAAAACCAAAACTATTTACAGGTTTTAAGAAAACCCACTCAACTCCAAAAAGATCTTTAAATAAATGGTAGAGGGTAGGGTACATTATCCGTTAATTCTAGTAATGGTTTCTAATCGTTCTTCTATGAACTCTATTTTCATCACACCATCTCGATCCAATTCGGTTAATTTAACCGCAGCAGATTGATTAACCATAAAAGGGTTATAAGGTGCTTTAATCTTAACATAGTTAGTGGTAAAACCGAACATCATTCCGTTTTCCTCTGTTGCTTCGAAAAGTGCTTTATCTTTTCGTTCAACGTTGTCTTGATAAAACGCTCTTCTTTTCTTCTCGCTTAAGATTCGAAGCATTTTACTACGTTCTTTTCTCACGTTTTGCGGAACAACACCTTCCATTCTGATGGCTGTGGTGTTTTCCCTCTCCGAATAGGTAAATACATGGAAATAGGAAACATCCAATCCATTTAGGAATTCTAGTGTGGTGTTGAACTCTTCGTCTGTTTCTCCAGGGTATCCAACAATTACATCCACACCAATACAGGCGTCTGGCATTAACTCTTTAATTCTCTTTACCCGAGAAGCGTATAAATCGGACTTGTACCTTCTACGCATGCTTTCTAAAAGCTTGTCCGATCCACTTTGAAGTGGAATGTGGAAATGAGGAACAAATCGTTTTGATTTAGATACAAACTCAATGATTTCGTCAGAGAGCAAATTCGGTTCAATGGATGAAATTCTGAACCGTTCGATTCCTTCAATTTTATCCAGTTCCTGGATGAGTTGGTAAAAGTTTTCATCAGTACCTTCTCCAAAGTCACCAATATTAACTCCGGTTAGTACCACTTCCTTTACATCTGTAGTTGCAAGTTCTTTTGCCTTAGCAACTGTTTCTTCAATAGAAGCGTTTCTACTTCTTCCTCTAGCTAGTGGTATGGTACAGAAGGAGCAGAAATAATTACACCCGTCCTGTACTTTTAAGAAAGATCTTGTTCGATCATTCGAACTATAACCGGGAACAAATTCTTTGGTGTCTTTGATCTCGTTGAGCTCAACCTGAGTTTCCTGCCTTTTATGGATGTCGTCCAGGTAGTCAGCTACATTGAATTTTTCATTGGCTCCCAATACCAAATCAACTCCTTCAATTTCCGAAATTTCTTTGGGCTTTAATTGAGCGTAGCAACCGATTACTACCACAAAGGCTTCAGGGTTGTAACTCAATGCTTTCCGAACAATGTTTCGACACTTTTTATTGGCACTTTCAGTTACCGAACAGGTATTGATGACATACACATTAGCTCCCGATTCGAAAGGGACCTTAGCGTATCCAGCTTCCGAGAGGGACCTGGATATGGTGCTGGTTTCTGAAAAATTCAGTTTGCACCCTAAAGTATAATATGCCGATGTGCCAAATTGATTCATGCGCCGCAAAGATACTACACTTAATCAAAAAAGCCACACTTTAAAAAGTATGGCTTTTGTCATTATCTTCCTCCCTGGTGTCCTCCACCTCCACCGTTGTGATGGCCGGGCTTCTTCTTGTTGTGACCTTGTTTCTTAAATTCTTTTTCCAGATGGTAGAACTTAGCTACCTTTTTTACTGGTAATACCGATTTGTATTTATTGTGATATTTCTTTTTTAAATCGAGATCTTTTTGCTGGAAATCAAGGCTTCTCGTCATTAACTCATCCACTTCTTTGTCGGACATTTCGCTAACCTTTTTATCCGATTTACCAGCTTTCTTGGTTTTTCTCAGTTCTTTCTTTTCTGCCTGATACTCGTTGTAGATGGGCCAGAATTTTTCTGCTTCATCTGGAGTTAATTCTAAACGGGTAGTGATGTATGCTATTTTTTTAGCTTGCTTACTTCCTTCTTTTGGCTTTTGTTGATCTTGTGCTTGTGTGCTTACCATTCCGGTAAACAATGCTATTAGTAGTATGAATATCTTGCTTTTCATTTTGCTTTCAGGTTTTAATATTATTATATCGTTAAAATTCGAGTTCGAATTCTGATTCAGAGCTAAAATAATCTTCGACCTCTTCTGACGTGAAGTCGAAGTCAACTTCCTCTGTGAAGTTTATATTGTCAGATGCTTCGTCAGCAACATCCTCATAATTTTCCATTTCGAAGTCCACCATGGCCAATAAATCATCTTCATCGTCTTCCATTGTTAACACTTCTTCAAATTCTCCTACAGTAAGGTTGGCAAAGGAATCTTGTTCAAGAATTACTGCTTCTCCCTTATCCGATTGGAAAATAAAGAACCCCATAATTACTGCTGCAGCTATACCAGAAATGGTAGATAGGATTCTTAAAGTAGATCGTTGTTGAAGAGGAATTACCTTGGTCTCCTTATTGTCTTGGAGGTTCTCTGCTATCTTTTCAGGTAATTGATCAAAATACCCTTCAGGAATTTTAAAATTGTTCTTTTTCTCTATTCCAAATAGCGTAGGAGCCAAATCCTCTTCTTCAATTCGATCCATTAATCGATCGGCAAAGTTGGAAAAGTAATCTTCCGGGACCGATTGACTTTGATTGACTTTTTTATCAATTTGATCAAACAGTTGCTCAAAATATCCTTCAGGTATAGAAAAGTTATTTCGCTTTTCCATGCTGAAGAGAGTAGGGGCTATCTTTCTTAAAGCCTCTTGCTCTTGGTTAATATTTTGATTCTCGTTTTTCATTGTCTTGTTTCTTTGACTAAATCGGTAGTAAATGGTTTAATGACTAACTAAATAATTTTCGATTTTTTTAACTGCGTGATGATAACTTGCTTTTAATGCTCCAACTGAGGTTCCTACAATTTCGGAAATCTGATCGTACTTCATGTTCTCAAAGTATTTCATGTGAAATACGGTACGTTGTTTTTCAGGTAACTGAAGTAAGGCGTTTTCCAATTTCATCTGGATTTCATCACCATCCATTACATAGTCTGCTTCTCCGGCGGTAAGATGATAGGACTCAGTTTCGATATCTACATTATTCATCTTTTTCTTTTTGTTGATGAATGTAATGGACTCATTGGTAGCAATTCTATACAGCCATGTATAAAGGTTTGCGTCTTCTCTAAACGACTTTAAGCCTTTCCAAACTTTAACAAAAACATTTTGTAATACATCATCAGTGTCATTGTGGTCCACCACAATGCGTCGAATGTGCCAATACAAACGCTCCTGGTATTTTTCTACCAACAAGCGAAATGCATTTTGTGCATCTTCTCCCGATTTAATTTTACTTACTATTTCTTTATCTGTGAAACTCATTGACCTTTGGACTCAGGTAAATTTAAAAGGTTTAATTTGAAAATAAAAAATGCTTTCATCAAACGACGAAAGCATTTTAAATATAACTTCTTGATTCGTACTAATCCCGTAATGCGCATTGCGCGGTATTAGGCCTCATGTATTAGGTACTAAGATTTTAGATACATTGTACTTGGTACCTGATACACAATACAATCAAGCAATAAAATTTATTTTCTTGATATTACTCGCTCTGCAGCAGCAATAATGTTAGGAGTATCTAATCCGTATTTTTCCATTAATTGAGCAGGAGTACCACTTTCTCCGAAGCTGTCGTTAACTGCAACAAATTCTTGTGGCGCCGGAGTGTTTCTTGCCAATACTTGAGCAACACTTTCTCCTAAACCACCAGCAATTTGGTGTTCTTCAGCTGTTACTACACATCCAGTTTTCGCAACCGACTTAAGAATAGCTTCTTCATCAAGAGGTTTGATGGTGTGGATATTAATTACTTCTGCACTGATTCCTTTTTCCTCTAATGCTTTACAAGCCTCTAAAGAGCTCCATACCAAATGCCCTGTAGCAATAATGGTTACATCAGTACCTTCGTTAAGCATTAGTGCTTTTCCAATTTCAAAAGGAGTGTCTTCTGAAATAAAAATTGGCATTTTAGGACGACCAAAACGTAGGTAAACCGGTCCGTGGTAATCAGCGATAGCTTTCGTAGCAGCTTTTGTCTGGTTAAAATCACATGGGTTAATTACCGTCATGTTTGGTAACATTTTCATCATTCCGATATCTTCTAATACCTGATGAGTAGCACCATCTTCTCCTAATGTTAGACCTGCGTGAGAAGCACAGATTTTTACATTCTTGTCGGAATAAGCTACCGCCTGACGAATTTGATCATATACCCTGCTGGTTGAGAAGTTGGCGAAGGTTCCTGTAAAAGGAATTTTACCTCCAATGGTAAGTCCAGCCGCCATACCAATCATATTGGCTTCTGCAATTCCTACCTGGAAAAAACGATCAGGGTTTTCATCCTGAAATGCATTCATTTTCAGAGATCCGGTTAAATCGGCACAAAGAGCAACTACATTAGGGTTCTCTCTTCCCAATTCTGCTAATCCCTCACCAAATCCTGATCTGGTATCTTTATTTCCTAATACTGGGTATTCTTTCATGGTTATTCGCTTGTTGTATTAAAAATTTAATGATTCTTCTATTCCTGAAGCAATTTTGACGTGCTGTTCTATTGTGTTCGCACTGCTTGTATTTCGTTCGTATCGGTAAACTACCTTGTATTTTCCCGGTAGAAGGTTAAAGGATTGGATTCCTCCTTCGTAGGTTAAATCGCACACCCAATTTTCTCTTCCGTCTTTCATTTGGAAAATAGCGCATGGCCCATTGCCCTTATTAACGTGTAGTATACCGCTGTTCGGGATGGTAATTGGAGTTGTTTTACTCTGATTAATTTTCACCTTCTCCATGTATAATCTTGGTAAGGTTAGTATTTCCAGGTCGTATTCACCAACGATGTACAGGTGAGTTTTGTTCATAGGCTGTACATTGAGGGTTCGCATTTCACCATGTTTTCTCACAATACAGTTAATACCACTGTACGGAGTGTTGGTTCCATGTATTCTTAAGTTCAATGTACCCCTTGGTGCATCAACTTCAATGATGTTGTGTTTCCCTGGAGTAAGTTTAATGTGCTCTTTAATCATTGGTGGGGTAGTGTGTACCTCCAGTCGGTAGCGATGCAATGGATCAATAGGAAGCGTATCTGGCTTTCTGTGCTGATCCATAGTGTGCATATAAGTGTAAAGTAGTTTTCCGGAATTTTGATCGTAAAAAGACATGGTAACATCCGTTTCTTTTACCTTTTTATTAATGTCCAGTAAGTTTACTTGTACCGTGGTATTATTCAGCGCCTGACTCACTACAAAATCCATTACGGATTTAAACCCTGCCTCGGTATCGGCACTTAAGAATTCACCCACACAGCTAAAGTGCTCCATGTAGCTGGTATCTAGTCCGATACCAATAATAAATGGTTTGAGGTTAATTCCCTTTTCCTTCAGTTTTCGGGCAGCAGCACATGGCAGTCCTTCGCAAGCTTCAATTCCATCCGTGATTAAGATCACTACGTTTCTGCAATTGTCGCAAGGAGGAAAATCGTCTGCAGCAGCTTCCAGAGAAAGTGCAATTGGAGTTGTACCTTTGGGTTCTAATCCTCGAATTTTATTCTTGATCCGGTCGATGTTCGCATCGCCTTCCTGTCCAAATGGAACCAGAAGTTCAATGTCATCACATCGTTGATTACCGGGAGTAATTTTATACTGGTGACCGTATGCTCTTAAGGCTATTTCAATGTTTTCAATGCCTTTTAAGCTATCCAGAGTTTGATTCAATAGTCGTTTGGCCACTTTTATTTTACTGCTCTTTTCCCACTGGGCGAACATACTGTTCGAACAATCAAAGATGAATAGTATGCGAATTTTTTCACCTTCATCCTGAGCTTTGGCATTGCCCATTGGAAGGATAAAAAGAAAGCAGAATAATATTTTTAAAAGCGTTTTCATATTAGTCAATTTGGAACATTCTTCTCAATTATAATTCCAAATTTTCGACTCCGTTACAAACTCTTGCAATTCAAAGGGTTAATAATCACCTAAAGTTTCTGCGTTTTGAGCAAGTGCAGATGCTAATTGCTCATCGTTTGGAGGCGAACCATGCCACTTATGAGTTCCCATCATAAAGTCAACACCGTTACCCATTTCAGTTTTCATGATGATTACAACTGGTTTTCCTTGTCCAGTTTTAGATTTTGCATCAGTAAGCGTATTCAATACTTCCTGCATGTTGTTTCCATCCATTTCAAGAACCAACCAATCAAACGCTTCCCATTTAGCTCGTAAGTTCCCTAGTGAAAGAACATCGTCAATATCTCCGTCAATTTGTTTGTGATTATAATCCACACAAGCAATTAAGTTGTCTACTTTATTGGCAGAAGCATACATCACTGCTTCCCAGATTTGTCCTTCCTGAAGTTCACCATCACCGTGTAGGGAGAAAACAGTTTTATCATCTCCGTT
Source organism: Parvicellaceae bacterium (assembly GCA_965230225.1). GTDB lineage: Bacteria > Bacteroidota > Bacteroidia > Flavobacteriales_D > Parvicellaceae > CALSMU01. The sequence continues at coordinate 231,535 of CBDDKM010000008.1, read as the reverse complement.
TAACTTCTTGGCTAAAGCGGCACCAACTGCATTTGATAATCCTTGCCCTAAAGAACCACTAGCTATTCTTACGCCTGGAAGTCCTTCGTGTGTAGTAGGGTGTCCTTGTAGTCTGGTATTTAATTTTCTAAAAGTGTTTAACTCATCCACCGGGAAGAAACCACTTCTGGCTAAAACACTGTAAAATACAGGGGAAATATGTCCATTGGAAAGGAAGAATAAGTCTTCATTTTTTCCATCCATGTTAAAGTTCTCTGCATCGTAATCCATTACCGACTGGTACAAAGCAGTAATGTATTCAACGCATCCTAATGATCCTCCAGGATGTCCGGATTGTACTGCATGAACCATGCGTACTATATCTCTTCTAACTTGTGTGCAAAAATTTTCCAGTTGGGTAATATCCGTGCTGTGCATTTGTGTGTTTTTTATTTTCCGATTCAAAAGTAGCATTATCAAACGATACCGAAATGCACTGTTAATAACTTTCCCTATAGTGAATAAGTGTATCGTAGAGTAAGTTAAGGAGGGAGCGCGGAAGAAGATTAGTTGTCAAGTAATTGAGATTTTAAGTGTTTAAAATTTAACAGTTGACTGCAAAAATTGACGCAGTTTTTTGTGTTGAAATTGAGTAAGATGAGTAGGATATGTAGGTGTTGTTTTTTATGAAATGGTGTGGAGTTTGAGCTTCAGAAGTGTTGTTAATTGTAGGCTTACCATAAAAATGGATTTATGAAGTTGTAGGATGAAGTAATTTTTTTTCAGGGCAATGCAACCAATTTAAAAGATAAACGTCTAGCATTTTGAGAACTGAATTTTCACATAATCCGTGAGAATTATTAGATTTGCAACAATTCACAAATGAAAAACTGATGAAAAAACTACTATTTGTTACGGCTTTTTCTTTAGCTGTAGGAGGAGCAGTTACCGCTCAAAACACCACTCCGGATGCTAGACTTCTTAAAAAGTACACACAGGAGCAATTAACTCAAATCCAGAAAAACAATCCGGAAGAGATTGCTTATCTTAACTATTGTGCTGATCATGCATATTATTTAGCGCCGATGCCATCTGAAAAAGGTGGAGCAAAAGAATTAAAAGGAACTTTAACTATTGCTGATGTGAACAACATCAACTTTTTTGAGTTAGGATTGAACATCGTTGAAGACGATTATCAATACTACAGAATTAATGGTTCTGATAAGATGTTAGTGGTTCGTTCAAAGGAGCACATCATCAAAGAAATGAATAAATAATATTGACCTACCAAGAAAATGATCATGAAAAACGCCATATTACTACTAGTTTTAGTATTTGCGGCTGGAGTTTCTTACGCTCAGCCGGATGTTAATATAAACGACGATGATTGGACCTCTTCAACCACTAATGGTGAGTGTGATTGTGCGTCCGATTTTAATAATGGATCTATCCAGAACTTTCACGATACAGGAGGTGCCGGTGGTAACTACGGTCCAAACGAAAACGAAGCGATTACATTTTGTCCTAATGGTACAGGAACAAAAATGTTTGTGGCATTTGCTAACAACGCTGGGTATACTTTTGACGTTCACGAATCGGATACTATTAATGTATACGATGGACCTACAACTGCTAGTCCATTATTAGTACAATTGAACAATACATTAACTCCAACTGGAATTCCTGCAACTCCTGCTACCTGGTCTAACCTAAGCGGATGTTTAACAATCGAATTCATTAGTGATGGAGCAAACGAAGGAACTGGATGGGATGCAAACATTGCATGTAGTAACCTTCCTCAACCATACAACGCTCACATGGAAGCGTTTATTAATGGAGAGGCAAATGGAGCTAACGATGCATCTAGTGATTTAACTCCTGCTGATACAGGATACGTTGATGTATGTTACGGAGATTCAGTTTTATTTGTTGCTACTCCTGAGTTCCCTTACGAGCCAGGTGGAGATTCTGCTTCTACTAACGGAGCTGGATACGATCAATCTAATAACTACACTGCAGAGTGGGAGTTTAGTGATGGGACAACTGCTACAGGAGATTCAGTTTGGTTTACACCTCCAGCAAGAGTTGGTTACTTCATTACTTTGAAAATCACTGATAATCAATTTGGAATTTTCTCTTACCTATCTAGTAAAGTAAGAGTTTCTACCATCCCAAGCTTTGCAACTTGTATGCCTGAGGATGATACTATTTGTGAAAACCAATTTACCAACCTTATTGGAGGGATTACAGCTGGAGATACTGCTGGGGTAGATGCTGTTGCTACTACTTTCCCAATTGGAGGGGTATTTGGAGCTCAGACATATCTTCCTGATGGATCAGGACAAAACTATACGACTGATATTCCAATTACAGGATTCACTCCGGGTGGAACTGTAAATGCTGCTACCGACATTGACAAAGTTTGTGTTAAAATGGAGCACTCTTACTTAGGAGATTTGGAAATGATGTTAACTTGTCCAAACGGGCAAAACGTAATGATGTTTAACAGTTACTCAGGAACTGGATTATACGCCGGAGGTTTCGGTGGAGGTGGTACCTACCTTGGTGGTGCTTACGATAACAACACCGGAAACATTGGGGTTTGTGAAGAGTACTGTTTCTCTATGGCACCTGGGTCATGGCCAGCATGGGTAAACGGATACAACACTGTACCGTCTACAGGACCTTCTGCTCCTGGACCAATGGTTGAGCCTGGAACTTACGAGCCGGAAGAGTCTTATGCTCCTGCTTTATCAGGATGTCCTATTAACGGAACATGGACCTTAACAGTTAGAGATAACTTAGGTATTGATGATGGATACATTTGTGAATGGGGAATTTATTTCATCGATTCTCTTAACCCTAATAGTGAAGCTTATTCTCCTACTATTGTAGATGAATTCTGGCACACTGATCCAACAATTGTTGCTGGTGGATCTGATACAGCTGTTGTAGTTGTACCTACTGGACTAGGAACATGGCCTTATACTTTTGAAGTTGAAGATAGCTTTGGTTGTTCTTATGATACCACTGTGAATGTTGAAGTAATTCCTGGACCTTCTATTTCTGTAGTTGATTCGATTGCTTGTAATGGTGGTAGTGTTCAGTTTACAAATACTTATGCTCCAGAAGGAGGAACATGGTGGGGAGAAGGATTTGGAACAATGACGTTCTACGATCCTGCTGGAAACCCAACAACAACCTTTATTAACCCATCGGCAGATGTAGATGTTAACGGACCATACGTAATCTATTTCAACGATATTCAGTGTAATGATACTGTTAGTGTAAATGTTTGGTTCAATGATGATCCAACACTAGATATTCCGATTGACTCGGTAGAGATTTGTAGTGATGATGAATTTACCATTACAACAGTAACTACAGGGGTTAACTCTTACTTATGGAATAACAATGCTACAACAGATTCTATTACAGTTAACCAAACTGGTATTTACAGTGTAACTGGTACTGGATTCTGTGGAACTGTTTCCGATCAAATGTATGTATTGGTTGAAGATTGTGACGTTCCTAACGTAATTACACCTAACGGTGACGGTCAGAACGATGTATTCTACACGAACTTTGCTAACCACTACAGCGATGTACAGTTAGTAATCTACAACAGATGGGGTAGAGTAGTATGGAAAACTGATTCGTACGACAACAGCTGGAACGGAGTTAGAATGAATGGAAACCCTGTATCTGATGGTACTTACTACTACGTTATGAAGTGGGATGGTGGTACTAAAGACGAAGCGGGAACCATTACCGTATTTGGAGAGAGATAAGATTCTCAATTATAATTTGAAAGAAAAGCCCCGAATCTCGGGGCTTTTTTTTTTCTTTGCACAAATCTAAATTTGAATTCAATGAAGTGTGGAATTGTAGGATTACCGAATGTAGGGAAATCAACTTTGTTTAATTGTTTGTCTAATGCTAAGGCGCAATCGGCAAACTTTCCTTTTTGTACAATTGAACCTAATATTGGAACCATTACTGTTCCGGACCCAAGGCTAAATAAACTGGAAGAATTAGTTACCCCGGAAAAAGTAGTACCTACCACTATCGAAATTGTAGACATTGCAGGATTGGTAAAAGGTGCTCATAAAGGTGAAGGATTGGGAAATCAATTCTTAGCTAATATTAGAGAAGTGGATGCCATTATTCACGTCCTTAGGTGTTTTGACGATGGAAACATTGTTCACGTTGATGGAAGTGTTGACCCTGTAAGAGACAAAGAAGTGATCGATTTTGAGCTACAATTGAAGGACTTGGAGACATTGGAGAAAAGAATGGCTACCATTGAGCGTAAAGCAAAAACCGGAGATAAGGAAGCTGCTAAATTGTTCGAAATTTACGAAGTAGTAAAGGAACACCTGGAAGCAGGTAACTCTGTTCGTTCGGTTGATTTGGAGAAGGAAAAGATGGACATGATCAAAGAGTTACAGTTGTTAACTTCTAAGCCTGTAATGTATTTGTGTAATGTAGATGAAGGCTCTGTGAAAACAGGTAATGCTTACGTTGAAGCAGTAAAAGAAGCGGTTAAAGATGAAGATGCTGAAGTATTAGTTTTGGGAGCAGCGATCGAAGCTGATATTAATGAACTGGAAACTTACGAAGAGCGTCAGATGTTTTTGGATGACCTTGGTTTAGATGAGCCGGGAGTATCTAAGTTGATCCGTGCAGCTTACGATTTATTGAACCTTCAAACTTATTTTACGGCAGGTGTAAAAGAAGTGAGAGCATGGACTATTAATAAAGGAATGACAGCTCCGCAGGCAGCGGGAGTAATTCATACGGATTTTGAAAAAGGATTTATTAGAGCTGAAGTAATTCACTACGACGATTACGTGGCTTGTGGTTCTGAAGCTAAATGTAAAGAAGCAGGTAAAATGCAGGTAGAAGGGAAAGAATACGTTCCATTGGATGGAGACGTAATGCATTTCCGTTTCAATGTATAATAAAACCCATGTGGATTCGTTATTAGGCTGAATGAAGAAAATCGCCTTACAGATTTCATTGTTTTGTTCCATTTTTGCCTACGGCCAAAACGGAGGAAATTCCACGTTTCAATTTTTAAATTTTTCTAACTCAGCAAGGGTAGAAGCAGCTGGTGGGTATTTGTTAACCATTCAGGACGATGATGCTACACTAGGTGTAGAAAATCCGGCATTGCTAAACCCTACGATGCATGGCTTTTTAGCCATGGATTATGTCAATTACTTTGCTGATTCAGATTACGGTTTTGCTTCGTATACCTGGCATAAACCCAATGTAGGAACTTTTAATGGCTCATTATTGTACGCCAACTACGGGAAATTTGACTACGCCGATGTTAATGGTGAACGAAATGGTTCCACCTTTACAGCCAATGATTTAGCCCTTTCTGCGGCCTATGGTAGACAATTGGACTCTAACTTTAGTGTAGGAGCTGATTTAAGGCTGTTAGCGAGCTTTTTAGAATCTTATAATGCATTTGGTGTTTCCATGGATTTGGGAGCGGCATATCAAAAGAAAGCATCTGGTTTTGGCGCTGCGTTTATGGTGAAAAATGCAGGAGTACAGTTAAAGTCATATACTTCAAATGGGAGAGAACCTCTTCCACTAAACATTGCAATGGCGGTTTCCAAGAAATTGGCCCATGCGCCTTTCAGGTTTTCGTTTACAGCACATAACTTGCAACAATGGGATTTGGTTTATTTTGATCCTTCTCAACAACAAACTACTGATCCACTTACAGGAGAGTCGATAGAGGTGAAGGTTCCCGGGTTTGGTAAAAAGTTGTTGTACCATACAGCATTTGGGGGGGAGCTATTATTGTCCAAGAATTTCCACATCAGGTTTGGATTTAACTACAAAAACAGACAAGATCTTAAAGTTGGTGCCAAGCCGGGAACAGCTGGAATGTCGTGGGGACTTGGATTTAAAGTGAAGAAATTCCATGTAAGCTATGGAATGGGGAAATACCATTTGGCTGGTACTTCTAACCACATTACCATATCCACCAGAATCGGAAAAGGAGCTTCGATCGATGATTTCTACCGCCAGTAGAATCCCTTTTCTTTCTGATTTACTACCGAAATTTTGAGAATTATATCCTCTTGATAATAGAGGTGTGATTTACAGCTGTTTAGCATCAATCTTGCAAGTGTAACGGTATGAAAAACAACCGATACCTATTGCTAATTCCAGGCATGTTTCTGTGCCTAATATTAATCGTTTCATTTTTTCCGAGCAAACAATACGTGCCTCCATTGGAACTTACCAAACCTGTGGACACAAAAGGGGTGAGCCTTCCCGTATCTGACTACGGGGAGGTGTTTGTTCGGTACGATTCTGTTCGTTACTTGGACATAGTGATCAAGAATAATAGAATGAAAATAAATGAAGCATATCCACCTTATACCAATGAGAAATTGATAAAGCTGATGAATCATGTTTCAGAGATCAATATTTATGCTGATACCAATTGTACCATGAGGTTTAGAAAGAGGATCATTGAATGCTTTAGACCTTATTCAGATGGGAAGATTAATTATGTTGTTCTAGACCAAAAAGGGAAATTGAATAAACTGGAGGAAAAAGTGATAGGACATGGAAGTTGCAGAGGTTGTTGTTTGGTTAGAATGTCACATCAATTTGAAGTGTTAGTTAATGATGAATCTAAATTTATGGTTGAAAAGAATCCTGTAGAAAAAGATTCAATCTGGAAATTGCTGGTGGACTTTTACAGATATGGAGGAGGTTATAGCTGGGGGAAATTGCAAAACAAAGAAAGTATAGAGAAAGATTTAGCCAGGTATAAAAAAGCTATTATTTATTATCCAGATGACATTAGGTATGCGGACTCTCTTAAAAAGTGGACTGAAAAACTTAAGATTGTAAGTCTGATAGGAGAGTACTCAAGTATTCCTGAAAAAGCATCAATACAATTACAGATGAGTAATTCTAATAGCTACAGGTTATTCATTGATCTAGTTGAACAATTTGAAAAGTCCAGAAGGTTCTTAATAAACAAGTTAATCAGAGAGCGCTTTAAAATGTCTGTAAGGGTATTCGAACTATTTTACTTCGAGGAAGACTTGAAACTAATAGAAAAAGTGTATCCCAGACTCTTTAAAACTGATTGGTATATGATTCCTCCAAGGGGAATTGTAGTTCAAGAAAGGAATTAATTCTCCTTAGTCCTCTCAATCTTATCTTTTTGAGGTTTCTTTTCTTTTCGTTCTGAGAAAACTCCTTCGGAAATGAGCCAGGCCACCAAGGCCACGAGTAGTAGGAACAAGAAGATCTTACGATTCTTGTACAAAGGCGTTTTCGACCTCTTGGTGATGTCGTCATATTGCACGCGGAACTGATCGAAGTTTTTGTATTTATTGATTACTTCGTCTGGCGGAAGATCCGGTGCTTTAGAGCCTCTATTTATTTTGTACTTCCTCACTACTTTAGTTTCAAACTTTTTTTGAGTTTATCGATGGCACGATAAACTCTGATTTTTGCATTTCCTTCTGATATCTGATAAATTTCTCCGATTTCTCTGAACGACATTTTTTCAAAGAATCGATATTCTATTAATTCTACTTGTTGCAAAGGTAATTGGTTTAGTGCTTCTATCACCATTTCCTGACGATCCTCGTCAGGGCCTTCGTTCATTTCTGACATCAGCTCAATTACATCGCCCTCCATGATTTCCACTTCCATTACTTTGTTGGCACGTCTGAAGTGCATGTTTATTTCGTTAGATGCGATTCGGTATAACCAGGCTGAAAAAGGAAACCCCATGTGTTTGTATGATTTGAGGTTGATCAATGCCTTCATAAAAATCCTGGAAGTCAAGTCTCCACTCAAATCCTCGCTTTTAACCCTTTTAAACACAAAAAGGTAAATGGGCTTGTAGTAGATGTCATACAAAGGAGCAAACCGAGCAGGGTCGCGCTTGGCAGCTTCAATAAGCTGCTTTTCTATAGCTAATTTCCTACTCTGTTTATCTCCTTGCAACACTAAAATGTATTAATTCAATAGGGTTAATGCTTCGACTTGAAAAAGGTACACATTATTCTTTGAAAATTTTTTCATCCTTAATGGAATGTACAAATTGGATAATAAAAAATACGCATACTCCTAGAAATGGAACTCCTAATCCCATAGCCGCTCCTAAAGGTAAATACGGGTTATATCCTTCTTGTTTTGGGTCATTGGAATACCAGATAATAAATACAATTAATGATAAGAATAGAAAAACATTGCCAACCATAAAGATTATTTTTCTTCTGTCTTTTTTTAAAACATTTAACCGATAAAGTTTAAATTCTTCAGCACTCATCTGAGCTTTTTCTCTGGCTTTTTGTTTGGCTCTAAATTGCTGGTGCTTATTTGGTTTTGGGGCGCGTTTCCTTTTTTTGTTTTTTAGGTAATTCGAAAATGAATGCCTTAAATCTGGATTTTTTAAGATTTCGTAAGCCTCGTTAATGGTTATAAACTTTTCTTTAGCGTCATTTTCTGGGTTAACATCAGGATGATATTTTCTAGCGAGCTTATAATAGGCTCGTTTAATGTCTCTAAGAGAAGCACCAGCAGGAATACCTAATATATCGTAATACTTCTTCAAGCTTTTAGTGCTTGGGAGATATCAGCAATGATGTCGTCAATATGTTCCAACCCAACTGAGATTCTTACCATTCCCGGTAAAATTCCCGAAGCTTGTCTTTCCTCCTCGGTTAGTTTAGCATGGGTAGTAGACGCCGGATGAGTAACAATGGTTCTGGTATCTCCAAGGTTAGCTGTTAAGCTGCACATCTGAATGTTTTCCAGAAACTTTTTACCGCTTTCCAATCCTCCTTTAAGATTAAAGGTTACCAATGCTCCACCTTTTCTCATTTGTTTAACAGCAATAGCATGTTGAGGGTGAGAAGGTAGGTGAGGGTACTTTACCCAATCTATTTGATCGGAAGTTTCTAAATATTTTGCCAATTCTAGCGCATTGTCGCAATGACGATCCATTCTAACAGCTAAAGTTTCCAAACTTTTGGAAAGTACCCAGGCATTGAAAGGAGATAGTGCCGGTCCGGTTGAACGACAAAATGCAAAAATCTCTTCAATCAGGTTTTTAGGTCCCACTACAATTCCTCCCATCACTCTTCCTTGTCCGTCGATGAACTTGGTAGCAGAGTGAATAACCAAATGAGCTCCGTATTTTATAGGTTGTTGTAGGTAAGGGGTGGCAAAGCAGTTATCTACGATTAAAATCAGGTCGTGCTTTTTAGCAAATTCTCCGGCCCATTCTAAATCAATAATATCTAACCCAGGGTTGGTAGGTGTTTCTAAGTACAATACTTTGGAGTTTTCCTGTACAGCATTATCCCAACTGTCGGTATCAGTTAAATCCACATAAGTACTCTCCACCCCAAATTTGTTCAATATTTTGGTAAGTACTGTATGGGTGGAACCAAAAATAGACCTGCAAGAAAGAATGTGATCTCCCTGACTACACAAGGCAGCGAAGGAAGCATAAACTGAAGCCATTCCAGTAGCTGTGGCAAAACCATCTTCAGCTCCTTCCATGAACTTAACCTTATCGATGAATTCGCTGTAATTAGGGTTGTCAAACCTGCTGTAAATACGCGAATCGTTGTTCCCTGCAAAGGCTTCAGCCATGATGTCGGGATTGTCGTAGGTAAAACTAGAAGTTAAGAACAGTGGAGTAGAGTGCTCCTTGTTCTCAGTTTGTTTGATTTGGGTTCGGATGGCGTGAGTTTCAAATTTCATAATCTAAAATTATCAGGAATTATGTATTCCCACAAATTCTGATTACGAATGTAAGTACTGTTTGTCACATCCCAACCCGGCAAGATCAGAATTTTGCTTTCTCTTTTTTCTCAGGCTTATGTGTTCGTTTTCCCTTTTCTATTTTTTCGATGCTATTAATCAGTTCAATAAACTCCTTTTTGTAACCATAAGTATCGTTTTGCAATCCTTCTTCTGCTAGTTTAGTGATCATTTTAATGTCGGTTTCTCCCTTGTATGGAGAATTCCTTAAGTGCATTCCTAAACCTGCAATGGAGGCAGCAAACTTTTGATCTTTGCTCATTTGTTGCTCTTCCAGCACATCGGTGCTAATTACTTTAGTGATGAGTAAACTAGTATCTGACTCTGGGTGTTTGTACCTCAACTGGAAAAAACCTAATTCATCTTTACGCTTGTACTTTTTCTTAACAGAAGTTCTTTGATACCTCAAATCGGTAACGGTTGATAGAGAATCTTCCAAACCTTCGTTAGCTGGAATAATTTCGTACAAAGCAGTAACCGATTGCCCTAGTCCAATTTCGCCTGCATCTTTTTTATCATCGTTAAAATCTTCTGCTTCCAGCATTCTATTTTCATAGCCAATTAATCGATATGCCTGTACAAAGTTGGGATTGAACTCGATCTGAATCTTAACATCTTTAGCTACCGCATAAAGGTTTCCAGTCATCTCTTGTTTCATCACCTTTTTGCTTTCTTTTTTAGAATCGATGTAGAAGTAGTTACCATTTCCTTTATCGGCCAGAATTTCCATTTTAGAATCTTTGTAATTGCCCATTCCAAATCCAAGAGTGGATAAAAATACACCCGACTTTCTTTTGGACTCGATCAAACGTTCCATATCGCCATTACTAGACATTCCCACATTAAAATCTCCATCAGTGGCTAATATTACACGGTTATTACCTCCTTCGATAAAGTGCTCCAATGCTGTTTTATATGCTAGTTGAATTCCTTCGCCTCCGGCTGTACTACCCCCTGCTTTTAATTGGTCTAGCGCCTTGTATATTTTCGATTTTTCGTTCCCCGAAGTAGGAGGGAGGACTAAACCAGAACTACCGGCGTAAACTACAATAGAAACCTGATCTTGTTCTCTTAAGTTTTCTACTAATTGTTTAATGGAGTGCTTTACTAACGGAAGCTTATTAGAGGATTCCATAGAACCACTAACATCTAACAAAAACACCAGGTTATTGGCTGGTAAAGTATCGAAATCTCCAGAGGTAGCTTGCAATCCAATTCTTAATAGTTGGTGATCCTTGTTCCACGGAGCTGGGGTCGTTTCCGTAAAGATTTCAATAGGTTCTTCTGATGGTTCTGGGTATTCATAATCAAAGTAGTTGAGCATTTCCTCAATTCTTACAGCGTCGATTGGAGGTAGAGTATCCATTTGCTCTACAAACCTGCGCATGTTAGAGTAAGCAGCATTGTCCACATCGATGGAAAAGGTAGATAGCGCATGATCGGTTGGACGGACAAATGGATTGTCTGTAATTTTATCGTACTCTTCGGTGTTACTGGAACTATACTGTGGTAATTCAGGATTATCATAAGAGCCGCTACCTCCGAATTTCGCCCTTACTTTTCGTTTCCCACTTAACCAACCATAGTTGGCCCGGTAAAAGTAACTTGGAGAGCTACCAAAGGATGGGCAGGAAATGGTCCTGAAAGATCTCTTTTTAGGTTTAGTATTGAAGTTGAATTTCCATGATATTTGATGCGATAAGTAATTGCCACTGTGGTCGGAAATAAAAGCATTGGGATCACTGGTTAACTGAGTAGTGTATAACACCTCGTTGTGGTAATTGCTTAGACCTATACCAATATCGATGGATGTTGGTAGGTCCTTTCTCCAGGTGTAACCTGTTCGAATAGCTACTTTTTTATACCCCCATTGGGCTAGTAATTGCACATCCATGTACTCGTTTAGTTGATCAGTTTTAGCACTGTAATCACTTCTAAGTATAGTGTGTAAGCTAACTCTTTGGTTGCTGTACTTATTGTTTCTGCTGGCAGAATCTAATGCCAGATTAAATGTTCTGCCAAATAATCCGTTCCACAGAATAGGGGACTGACCTCCCAAAGAACTCTCTGTAGGTTGATTGATGTTTTTGGCTGATATTCCGAAGTAGGAATTTCGACTATATCCTAGTATTCCTGCATTTAAATGAAAACTATTTTGATAGGGCACCGCTATGGAACCACTGTAATAACTCCCCGGAAAAGGCGTATGCAATTGACTTTGTTGCATCATTGCTCCAACACCACCTCTGATGGAAAACCTTCTGGTAACTCTATAACTGAATGCAGCATTTAATCCTGCCTCAGTTCTGTTTAAAGATTTGCTCAAAATGGTGTTTCCAAAGTAGCCTCCAAGTCCAATCTTACCCAATACAATACCCTCGCCATAGGCATTAAAGCTTAGTAGCTCTCTATCCGTACCTGGTAAATAATACAAGTTGTTTAATTGTACAGAAGGATTAATTCTCGTAGCAGTAAAGGCAGGATTGTAAACTTGGTTTTCCAAGTTAAACCCTTCCGGAATGTGCTGCGCGTTGAATGATAGGCACAGCGTAGTGAGGATAAGTAATGCAGGTAATTTCATGGGGTTGTGGTTAAAATTTAGCTTTCACTTTTCGCTGGTAGTAGTTTGCCTTTCTACTATTGTCCATTTTCATTGTTTTAGGGTATTTCAAAGAGAAGGATAGAATGTACTCCTTAGACTCTCCAGCATCCAGTGCCACTTCCCAGTCCACCTGTCCGTTGTAATCGTCTTTGATTCCTCCGGAAAGCTCTAATATGTTTACGGTTACTTCATCATCGGTAGAAATTGGTACCTGATCGATTAGCACCATTTTAATAGGGTTGGGATTCGTGTTCTTAACCGTTAATTTGTATGTGTAAATCTCTTTTTTGTGAGAACCAATAATCTGTTTTGTGGTTTTTTCTTCCACTCGTTCTCTTGAAACATATACTTTGTTATCTCTTCCAAGTGCAATGCTTAAAGTATCTCCTACAACACCTGGTTTTATATATGATTCTCCCACAAACGATTCTCTCAGGAAGATGTTGGCTTTACCTTCAATCAGGTTAAGTTTTTCCCATCCGGATATTTGACTTAAGATAAATGCGTCTTTATCCATTTTTGGAATAGAGTAGTACTTGAACATGGCAGGTAGGGTGTATTCTGTAATGTCTACCAGATACACTTGTCCGTCCGAAGGAATGTTGTATTTCTCTTTTAGTTTAAAATCAACACCTATACCTGAAACTTCAATTTCGGCATATTCTACACCGTCCAGTAATTTTAAATCAGAAGATTGTTGAGCAACGCTTCTTGAAATATCTTTTGGCCCCACGTGCGATCTTCCCGGATTATTGGAAGTATACCTTTTCCCCACCTTCCATTCGTTCAATTTTGGAAGAGCAAGTGTTTGCTCAGAAACAAAGGTGGAAATGGTCATTGGCTTATTGATCCAATCTTCACCACTTTGATTCATTACATCTGCATGATAGTCAATCTTAATGTCTTTATTGGTATTAACCACTCTGATGTCGTAATTAGGAGCCCAGGCAGCACCACCAACAAGGTATTTTACGTTAAAAGTAGAAGTGACTGCAGCATTGGCTTGTACCTTAATTTTTATGGCATGAACGTATTCCGGTGGAAGTACCCTTTTTAAAGCAGTAATATTGTATTGATGATTTCTTTTTTCTTCTTGTAATCGCTTAAATTTTTCCTCCAGCTCGAACAGGTTCTTGTTGATGTTCCAAAGTCTGGTACGGTGTAATTCTGATAATTTGGATAGGTCATCTACTGTAAATCCTGTTTCTCCGCTTCCTACTTTGTGGTAGAGATTCATTACCTCAGCTTCTGCCTGATAGGTTTTCTTTTTGTAGTTAATTTCTCTAATCTGATAATCAATTTTAGCAATGGAATCTTCGATTGTTCTGATTCTTTTGGAGTGATCCTTTTGCTTGGTAATGTTAATGTTGGTGTACTTGGTAGAAAGCACTCTTGCACCGGTAGCGCTCACCTGAAAACTTTTAGCATTGATCTTATCGCTCACTCCCTCCAGAATGATTTCATTCATTCCCTTCGAAAGCTTTGCTGTTCCTTTTCGTTCGATCTGAGCTCCGTTAAGAAATACGGTTACGTGCTTAATCTCAGATTTGACATATAGTTCGTTGGCGAATGAAAAAAAAGTAGTGAGGATGAAAATGGTGGATGGTAAAATTCTTTTTAACATTGTAGGCGATTTTATAGATTTACATAATAGGTTCATTGATCATATAATTTCCATAACTACCTGAAAAAAATGTAGATTACGACCTCTAATGCCACTTTTGATTCTCATAGTAAAGTTTATTCGATCCCTCAGGAAAATGAGTGATGAGGAACTTATTATTGCTTATAAAGAATCTAAGAACCTGGAATACGTTGGAGAATTGTTTCAACGAAAAACCCATTTGATTTCAGCTTTGTGTTTTAAATTTTTGAAGAATCAAACGGAGGCAGAAGATGCCACTTTTGAATTGTTCGAAATTATTTCCAGAGATTTATTGAAGCACGAGGTGTCCAATTTTAATTCGTGGATTTTTTCCGTATCCAGAAATCACTGCTACAAGAAGCTTCGAAAAACCATTCGAGAACGAGAAAAAATAGAAGAAGAAAAAAATAATCGTTCACCGTTTATGGAATCCGATGAGAATGATGACCTATTGAGTAAAGAATTGCTGGAAGACCAGTTGTTACTAATGGAGTCGGTAATAGAAGAGTTGAAAGAAGAGCAACAGATTTGTGTAAAGTTGTTCTACATGGAGAAGAAAAGTTATACCGATATAGTGGAAATAACTGGTTACGAATTAAAAAAAGTAAAGAGCTACATTCAAAATGGAAAAAGGAACATCAAAATAATGATGGAGAAAAGAATGAATGATCAAGAAGGTTAATGACACAAAAGGATAAACATATCGACAATGTATCCCTTAAGGAGTTAAAAGGATATGTAGCTGGTACCTTGCATACCTCAGAGCGAGAGCGTGTGCAACGATTTCTTGAACAACATCCCGAGATGGAGGAGGTTGTAAAAGAGTTGACATTAGCGGATCTTGGTGTTGTTTCTAATATTACTTCTAACGTAAACAGTAGAATTGATCAAGCTGTTGGCGGGAAAAAGTCTGTACCTTATGGTTGGATAGCAGTTGCAGCAGTACTGGCAGTTGGCGTTACTATTTTTGTGTCTAATTCTAGTGAAGAAACACAGCAGATGGTGGAGGAAAATGTACAACCGGAGAAGAATATTCTGGTACCTGAAGATACTGCTGTTGAGGAACAAGAATCTATTGTGTTTACGGATGATGATACCCTGTATAATTTTGAATTGAAAGGGAACAACATTCACATCGAAGAAAAGGTAAGGGAAGAGGTTTATTTTACAGAAAAAGTAAAGGCAAACGAGCCTGATGATCTAATTGTTGAAGTGAAGGATACGGTAGTGAATGAAGAACCACTGCCAAAAGAAGATAATGGATTTAAGCCTATTCAGCCGAGAGAAAAGGTGTTTAGTACTTCCATAGCTTACCGCCAATCTGCCGAAGTAGAAGACGAGTTTTATTCTCAATCCAAAACCATGGGTAAAACCACCGCTTATGCAGCACCAATAAAAGGGTATGTGTATGAGGAAGAGGGGATGCCTTACTTTGGAAGTTCTGATGAAGATTTAATGAGTTTTATTCAAAACAGATTGGATGAAGATGAATTACTGGAAGGGATCAATAGAAAGATGAAGGCAAACTTATCTTTTATGGTAACCAGTAAAGGGAAGATCAAAGATGTTCTGATCCAGAATTGCAATCATCGTCAGTTGGGACTTAGCCTTGCCAATATCATGGAGCAAATGCCCGACTGGAACCCTGCTGAAAAGAAAGGGAAGAAAGGTAAAGTTCACTACGTACTTACCATCACCTATAAATAAGTCTTTATAATATTTTCCAATAGGGTTTCCTGAATCTAAAATTACCACTACTTTTGCGTTATTATGTCAAAGCAAACGGTAACACCCTACAAAGAATCTGATAGATCGAAGAAGCAACAAGTGGCGGAAATGTTCGATAATATTTCCCATAAGTACGACTTCTTGAATCACTTTTTATCCATGGGAATTGATAAGCTATGGAGAAAAAGAGCAGTTAAAATGATAGGGAAGTACCATCCAAAATCTGTTTTAGACATTGCTACCGGAACTGGAGATTTTGCTATTGAATCTTTAAAACTAAATCCAAAAAGAATTGTGGGAGTAGACATTTCGAGAGGAATGTTGGAAAAAGGAGTAGAAAAAATTCAGAAAAAGGGATATGATAAGGTCATTACCCTTGAATACGGAGATAGTGAGCAATTGCCTTTTGAAGATGGTGAGTTTGATGCCATAACTGTTGGGTTTGGAGTAAGAAATTTCGAAAATCTTGAGAAGGGATTGTCAGAAATGCTACGAGTATTAAAGGACGGTGGTGTCGCTGCTGTACTTGAGTTCTCGAAACCTAGAAAATTTCCGGTAAAGCAATCTTATCATTTCTATTCCAAATACATCATGCCTAAGGTAGGGCGCAGTATTTCTAAAGATGACGCAGCTTACACTTACTTGCCGGAGTCTATTGAAGCTTTTCCGGAAGGAGATGACTTTTTGGACATTTACAGGAAAGTGGGGTACAAAAATGTTTCTCGTAGAGAGGTGTCCGGAGGAATAGCTACCATTTATATCGGAGAAAAATAAAAATTCCTGTTTTCCGTTTTGATCTGTACGAATGTATAGGTCTTGCTTCTTTATTGTTTTATGGTTTCTGCCCTTGTTTTCTTATTCTCAGATTAAGAATTTACAAGCTTTTCATCGCAATAATTTCCATTTCGGATTTGGATTGGGGTATAATTCTTCCAGTTTAAATTTGGTAAGAAATCCAAACTATTCCGACTCATTAATGGTATTGGAAGTGGCAAAGAAACCTGGGCTAAACATTACCGTTGTAAGCAGTTTAAACATTTCGAAAAATGTTAGCCTACGATTTACACCAACATTTTTATTTAAGGAAAGGAATCTGGAATATTCTTTTCAAACAATTAAAAGACAAGAGGGGTATTGGGAAAAGCCCGTTCGATCTGCCTATTATGATTTCCCTCTACTACTAAAGCTAGAAACAAACCGAATTGATAATTTTTCTGCATTTGCAGTTGGAGGAGCATATTTAAGTGTGGATTTATCATCTGATCGAAAAGTACAGAATCCTACCCATAGCTATAAAGACATTATCATCAAAACAGAATTGTTGGATTATGGTGTCGAAGTTGGAGGAGGGGTTGAGTTCTATTTGGAGTACTTCAGGTATGGCCTGGAACTGAAATTAAGTTCGGGAATGAGGGATATTCTAATTCAGGATCAAACAGCCTTTTCTGCTCCCATTGAATCCCTTAGAAATAAGGTATGGATGCTCACAATGTACTTTGAAGGAGGAAAGGGAGTTCGAAACAGAAAAAAATAATGGCCCGATTTTTTCGTTAGTAAAGGATATCTAACCTTACTGTAATAGTTCAATTTTACTATTTTTGCCAATCGATGTTTAGGTATATTACCATATTATTACTGGTTTTTTGCTCGTTTCAGTCTAAGGCTCAGCAAATTGGAAACCTTCAAAGTTTTGATCGTCAGATTATTCACTTTGGGTTTGTTCTGGGATATAACCAGGCCGATTTTTACATGGAGCCTAACCAAAACAGAGTTTTGAACGATACCATAATGGTAATGCAGGTGGATAGAAGACCCGGGTTTAACCTGGGAATTGTATCGTCCTTAAACCCAACGCCCAACTTTAAAATTCGATTTATTCCAACTCTTTCTTTTCAGGAAAGAGGGTTAGAGTACACCTTTTATCAGGAACCGGATACTACGGAATTTTGGGTAAAACCAGTAGAGTCAGTGTTTTTGGATTTTCCGCTGTTGTTTAAATTCAGAACAAACAGAATTAACAATTTTGCAGCTTATATGATTACTGGAGGAAGGTTTGGGTTGGACATGTCGTCCAACAAGGATGTGAAAAACTCTACCGCTTCTTTGCAGGATCAGATTGTGAAAATTCAAAAAGCAGATTTTGGATACGAAATAGGAGGAGGTTTTGACTTCTTTTTAGAGTACTTTAAGTTTGGGATAGAACTTAAACTTGGGGTAGGGCGACGCAACATGCTGATTCAGGAAAACCTGAAATTCTCTGATCCAATTGGATCGCTCCGATCTAAGGTCTGGACAGTATCTTTAACCTTTGAAGGATAATCAAATCAATTGATAGAAGAGGTAGTCATATCTGTATTACCGGAGGAAGCTTCGGACACCAATTTATGTAAGAACAAGGTGGCTGCCAGAATGGGAATTTCACCCGATGAAATTCGTCATATTCAGTTGCGTAAGCGATCCATAGATGCCAGAAGGAAACCGGTTACCTATCAGTTAAGGTTTCAAGTTTATCTGGAGGAGGATTACGTTCCTCAACCCATTCAGAGAAATTATCAGGATGTTAGTAGTTCAGAGCATTCTGTTATAATTATTGGTAGTGGCCCTGCAGGACTGTTTGCTGCATTGGAAGCGTTGGAACTTGGAATTAAACCAATTGTTTACGAACGTGGAAAAGATGTTAGGGAAAGACGTAGAGATTTAGCGGCCATTAATAAGGATCATATAGTAAACCCGGAATCTAATTATTGTTTTGGAGAGGGAGGTGCAGGAACCTATTCGGACGGTAAATTGTATACTCGATCTAAAAAGAGAGGAAGTGTAAGAAAGGTACTGGAAACGCTTATTTATCATGGAGCAGATCCAGATATTGCCATCGATGCACATCCTCATATTGGAACCAATAAACTACCTTCCTTAATTACTAATATTCGAAACAGGATTTTGGATCATGGTGGTGAAGTGCATTTTAACTCCAAGCTCACGGGGTTGGAGATCGAAAACAATGCATTAACCGGAGCATATATCAATGGAGAATTGATAAAATGCGAAAAGCTAATACTAGCAACAGGACATTCTGCCAGAGATATCTACGAAATGCTTCATGATCAGAACATCGAACTGGAGTATAAGCCGTTTGCATTAGGAGTACGAATTGAGCATCCTCAACAATTAATTGATCAGATTCAGTATAAATGTGAGGACAGAGGAGAGCTTCTCCCTCCGGCTTCTTACAGCTTGGTTGAAAATGTTGGGGACCGGGGAGTATATTCATTTTGTATGTGCCCAGGAGGTGTGATCGCTCCATGTGCTACTTCTCCGGGAGAAGTAGTGACCAATGGTTGGTCTCCAAGTAGAAGAAATAATCCGTTTTCTAATTCAGGTATCGTTACCGAAGTAAAATGGGAAGACATTCCTCAATTTCATCAATACGGGGCGTTGGCAGGAATGTATTTTCAGCGCAGTGTGGAGCAAAAGTGTTGGGAAGTTGCCGGCCAAACTCAACAGGTTCCTGCGCAAAGAATGGTAGACTTTATTAAGGGAAAGAAATCAAAAGACCTCCCCAAAACATCTTATCACCCTGGGATCGTTTCTACCGACTTAAGTGAGGTTTTTCCAGAGTTTATTACCAAAGCCCTTCGAAAAGGATTATCCGGATTCGGAAGAAAAATGAGAGGTTATTTAACCAATCAGGCAGTATTGCACGCTACTGAGTCCAGAACTTCGTCGCCGGTTCGAATTCCGAGAGATAGAGAAACTCTGGAGCATACTCGTATAAAAGGATTATACCCAATAGGAGAGGGGGCAGGATATGCAGGTGGAATTGTTTCTGCAGCAATAGACGGTCAGAATGGTATGATCAAGATTAAAGATTCTTTCTAGTTGGTGTATTAATACACTTCGTTGATCACTGATTACCAGTTACTAAACATCCTTTTCGTTTTCGGATTAAACCTTTTTGTTGTTTTAAGGTCCAAGAAGCAAATCAAAATGAAAAAGCTATGAAAAAACTACTGAGTTTAACAATTGTATTTGCAATGGTATTAGGATTGTCTTCATTTACTACAGAGAAAGTAAATGTAAAAGTGAAGTCGAGTATTATGCAGGCTCATAAATGGGAACGTTTAGGGATGCGTAAAGTAAATATGGGAGGGGATCATGACGAGATCCTGGTAACAGCTCATGAAGGAGCTTTTACAAAATTAAAATTTAGAGTTCTCAAGGCTCCAATTCATGTACACAGTGTAAAAATTGTATTTGGAAACGGAGAGGCCAAGAAAGTTAAAATAGATAGAAAATTTGCAGCGGGAACAGAGTCCAGAGTTATTGACCTACCGGGAAATAAACGCATCATCAAAAAAATAGTGATGAATTACAAAACTGTTCCTACCAAGAAAGGAAAGGCCACAGTTGTGGTATGGGGAAAACACTAAATCAAGCTCAACAACCAAAAAGCTAGATTTATAGGCGGGCCAATCGGCTCGCCTTTTTTATGGGTTAATGTCTTTAACGGTTTTACTTTTTGGGATGCCGGAATGGTCTTTATAAGTTCCTAGAACAATATCTCCCAATATATTTGTAATTCCCCACCAATAGTTCTCATTTTTATAATGGTGTAGGCTGTGTAACTTTTTTAGTTTTTTGGACCAGGGCATGATGTGGTTATATCCTTTAACATGGTGTCCTAAGTGCATCCACTCGTAGTGTAGATAGTATACCACCACTCCAAATAGAAAGGTTAGAGAAGCATCAATGCTCCAACTTAAGGCTAAAAACACTAAAAACATGGCTACAAAAAGAATGATCACTGAAAGTATCGGAGCAAAAATTAGAGGTACATAATCGGGGTCCTGATGATGTCCATAGTGCAGCTTCTGCATGAATTTGTACAGCCCAGGAGCCTTTTTGGCTTTGCCGTTTCCTACTATGATACCATTGGTTTTAATCATCAGAACCTCGAATTCTTTTTTCCCTTCTGATGTTTCCAATTCAATGGTTTGTCCTTTTTGATAATCATTGGGAGTTTCTTTCTCAATTTCCAGAATGTTTCCAATTCTCATATGAAGAATGTACTTGTGTGCAAACCATTCGAAAAATGGAGCAATAGCTATAGGAATGAACAATACCCAGTAGTATCTGGAAAAGCAACCATAGATAAGTAGGTAATAAAATAGTGCCGCTGCAATGGCAATGTAGGTCCACACCGATGGGTGCGTAAAATAGTGTTTAAGCATTGTTTTCATAACCAACCAAATTTGATTTGTGTTGGCTAAAGTATGCTGAGCAAAATATAGCGGTTGAGGTACCCAGATTAAGCGATTCTGCTCGTCCGGACCCCGGAATTGTGGTGTTGTAGTTGACTAAAGGTATTAAATTTTCGCTAATACCATGAGACTCGCTTCCCATAAGAATTAACACATCCTTCTCAAAATCAGTTTGGTAAATCGATTTACCATTTAGCAAGGCCCCGTAAACTGGGAGGTTAGAATTCTTAATAAATTCTTGCAAATCTCTATAAATCACCTTTACTCTAAAAATACTCCCCATGGACGACATTACGGTTTTAGGATTATAGCAATCTACACTGTTTTCGGAGCAAATAACCTGATCAATACCAAACCAATCGGCTGTTCTGATGATGGTTCCCAGGTTTCCGGGATCATTTACACCATCAATCACCAGACTTGTCTTTTTGTTCCAGTTTAATGTTTCTGGAGTTTTAACCAGGGCCAATACCTTATTGGCAGATTTAAGATGGCTAATTCTTTCCAGTTCTTTAGGAGAAACCTTTTCGTGATCGGCACTGTTGTTCCAATCTTCTGTGGCAAATATCTTTTCAATTTCCAAGTTAGAATTTAGCAATTCTTCCACGATCTTTTCTCCTTCTACAACGAACAATCCGAGCTCTTTTCTGTTCTTTTTTCGACTAAGTGAATTGATCAGTTTTATTTCATTCTTTGTAATCACAATTATTCTAACTTTTGTTTGTAATTTGGCCAAAGTTAGAGATTTATTGTGTTAAAGCGGACTGTCTGGAAATATATCGGTTATTTATCCATGGTAATGTTGCTGTGGGCCTGTAGTCCCACTAAGTATGTTCAGGATGATGAGTATTTGCTGGATGAGAACGTAATTGAGTTGGCAGAGGATAGTACTTTATTTTCCCTCAACTTGAATCGAAATGTTACAGCAGATGATCTTTATCCCATCATTAAGCAAAAGCCAAACAGGAGACTCCTAGGTGTAAGATTTCACCTAAGAATGTATAGCCTTTCCAATCAAAAAAGGATTGATAGGAGAAGAGCGCATCACGATGAAAAGGCTGCTCAGAAAAACCTGAAAATAGATCAGAAAAACGAAAAGAGAAAGGCTAAAGGAAAACCACTTCATCAATACATGGAACCAAAAACTACTTTTGGAGAAGGGCTAAGAAACTCTGGAGAACCACCGGCTATATTAGACTCAAACAAGATTGTAAAATCGGCGAAGCAAATTGAGAATTACCTAACCAATAAAGGCTACTTTAATAATGAGGTAAGTTATAAAGTGGAGTATGGTAGGCGTCAAAAAAGTAAAGTAATTTATCATGTAGACGAAAAACAACCATACACCATTAGAAACATCAATACCTACGTTAAAGATTCTGTATTGAATTTGTACATCGATAGTATAGAACAAAGCAGAGTGTTTAACAGGGGTGATATTTTCGATTCGGATAAATTAAATGCCGAAAGGATCAGAATTAATAAGTACTTATTGGATCATGGTTATCACTTTTTCAACAAGGAGTTCATTTACTTCCGAATTGATAGCTCACTTAATTCTCATCAGGTAGATGTAACATTGGGAATTCAGAATTATAAGGTCAAAGACCCGTTAACTGATTCCATTATTGAGCGTCCTCACAGGCAGTATATGGTGAAAAGGATTGAGTTGTACCCTGATCATTCGCCAAAAGATGATAGTGCGGTTAATTATATCAAGGTAATTCACGATGATATTGGTATCCTGTTTAAGGATAAATTGAAGTACAAAGAGAAACTGCTTACAAACTCTTTGTTTATTAAGGAAAATGAGCTGTATAATAAAACCCAGACAGAAAAAACGTATCGAAGTCTGGCTTCTCTGGGGGTGTTCCGTTCGGTTTCTATTCAGTTCGATACTACTGATAATGGGTTAGTGGCAAAAGCCAGATTGCAACCGGCAAAGTCACAAACATTTACAGCGGCAACGGATGGGTTACATAACAACGGTTTGTATGGAATTGAAGGGAGTTTGATTTATACTCATAATAACCTTTTTGGAGGAGCAGAAAAATTACAGATTTCGGTAGCAGGTGGGTTCGAGGCACAACGATTGGTGGTGAACGATTCTGCTACAGCTACAGATGTGATACCTACTTTCAATACCAAAGAATTTGGACCTAGAATGTCTTTAACTTTTCCCAGGTTAATGGTCCCATTTAAACAATGGCAACATGCTCCGGGAGCAAGAACAGAGTTTTCGGCTTCCATGAATTTTCAGGAACGTCCGGATTTTAAAAGAAGCATCGAAGAAGTATCATTTGCTTACTTGTTTAAAATAAAGAAGCCTATTAATGTTAGATTGTATCCTGCTAGTTTAAGCGCCATTTCTATCCAGAAGGATTCTGCTTTTGAGAATAAGTTAAATGAGTTGAATGACCGTTTGCTTTTGGCTAGTTATTCTGATCACATTATTGCAGGGAGTAGAATTACCATGACGTACAATGGTCAGGATCATAGCCACAGTAAAAATGTATTTTTTACTGAGGTAGCTATTGATTGGGCAGGAAATGTATTAAGAGGTTTGTATAATTTATCCAATCAGCCATTGAATACAGAAACCAATAGTTATGATCTACTGGGGATTCGTTTTGCCCAATACAAAAAGTATTCTTTAGATGTAAGATACTATAGGGTACTTACAAAAAGGAGTAAAGTAGTGTACAGGGCTGCTGTTGGATTTGGAAAACCCGGAAAGAACCTGAGTGAAGCCTTGCCGTTTGAGAAGAGCTTTTTCTCTGGTGGAGCTAACGGAATAAGAGCATGGAAAGCCAGAACGTTGGGGCCTGGAGGTTATTA
Organism: Parvicellaceae bacterium; assembly: GCA_965230225.1. Lineage (GTDB taxonomy): Bacteria > Bacteroidota > Bacteroidia > Flavobacteriales_D > Parvicellaceae > CALSMU01. The sequence continues at coordinate 207,654 of CBDDKM010000008.1, read as the reverse complement.
TGATTCTTTGGGAGGGTTTGATAAAATTGGAGATATTCAATTGGAGAGTAATATGGAACTTCGTTTTCCAATAAGTAGTTGGATCGAAGGAGCCTGGTTTGCTGATGCAGGAAATATTTGGTTGATCAACGAAGACTCTTTACGTACTGAAGGAGAATTCCAATGGGATCGCTTTATTAGTGAGGTAGCAATAGGAACAGGATTAGGTGTACGTATGGATTTGGATTTCTTAATCGTTCGATTTGATTTTGCTATACCATTTAAAAATCCTGCTTTAAGACCGGGGAATCGTTGGATCTTCCAGGGCAAGTTAGGAGATAAAACCGATGTGGACCCAAGTCTAAATTTTGGAGATTTTTATCCGATTCAGTTTAACCTCGGTATAGGATATCCCTTCTGATGCAATAGATACCTTTTATTCGTGAACCAGTTTAAATCAATATCATGGTTATCCAATAGTAAAGTATGGATGCTGTTTTGCGCCCTGATTGTTTTGGTGGTCATGTTTCCCACCATTAACAATGGTTGGGTAAACTGGGATGATGAGTTGTTTATTTTGAATAACCCTCTGGTTGATGTGCCTTCCTTTCAACAAGCAAAGGAAGTGTTTACTACTCCTCAGAGTAATGGAGGGTATACTCCTTTGGTGATCATGTCGTGGTCGATGGATTATGCCATTGATGGTTATAATCCTAAAGTCTTTCATGTTACCAATCTCTTGATTCATTTACTCAATGTAATACTGGTTTTTAGCATAGTACATTTATTGAGTAAAAGAATTCAGGTAGCCGTAATTGTAGCTATTTTATTCGGAGTTCATCCTATGCAATTGGAGGCTGTTGCCTGGGTAACCGCTAGAAAGGATTTGTTGTATAGCCTGTTTTATTTGTTGGGACTGCTTACCTATGTTCGATACCTGGATAAAAAAGAATTCAAGTTTAATAAACAGCTTGGACTTTGTTTGTTGTTTTTCCTTTGCTCACTTTTTTCGAAGGGGATGGCTGTTACCTTTCCTGTTGTACTAATATTATTGGACCTGGTAAAGGGAAGAACTTTTAATAAATCCATGTTGCTAGAAAAAGCACCATTTTTTGTTTTGAGTTTATTGTTCGGAATTTTAGCTGTATCAGGACAAGAGCAAGTAGGTGCTGTAGATGATGCACAAAACATTTCGGGAGTTCAAAGCTTCTTTGTGGCAAGTTATGGAGTAACCCAATACTTTATAAAGTCGTTGATACCTTATCAATTATCACCTTTTCATCCTTACCCTTATTCACCTGGAGAAGAGCAACCATGGTATATCGTGGCATCTATCGTGCCAGCCATTCTTATTGTTGTAGGAAGTTTCTATTTGTTTTATAAGAATAGGAAACTGGGAGCTGGCTTGCTTTTTTTCTTAATATCCATGGCTTTGGTTTTGCAGTTGTTCCCAGTAGGGGTTGCAATTATTGCGGAGCGTTTTTCTTACTTGGGGTATGTTGGATTGTTTTTGCTATTCGCATTAATATTTACTGCTATTCTCGATAGGTATAAGCAGTATAAAACAATTGGGTTGATAGTTGGTTTGGGATATGTAGTCTTTTTGGGGAGTACTACCTTCCAGCGGAGTCAGATTTGGACGGATTCTGAAACACTTTGGACCGAAGTGATCAATAAGTACCCTGAAGACTTTATTGCTTATGCTAATCGTGCGGAGCATTATAAGAAGAATGGAGAAGTGGAGTTGGCATTATTGGACTATGCAGAAGCTTTAAAAGTTAATGCTTCATCTGTTCAGGTTTATATGGATAGGGGGGAGGTATACCTGAATCGACTGGAGATGGAAAATGCAATAAACGATTTTAATCAGGTGATAGAGTTGGCTCCACAATTTGGGAAAGGGTACACTAATAGAGGATTAGTTTACCTAAACGTTGGTGAAATGGATCTGGCCACGTCGGATTTTAATAAGGGAATTGAACTGGAGCCAAACGCCCCATTAAATTATTACAACCGAGGTTTGTTAAATAAAGTGATCGGAAATACACCTTTGGCCATCCAAGATTTGAAAAAAGCTGTTGAGTTATCGGATTCAAAGAGTAAAGAGTTTGTATCTACGAATTATGAGTTGGCTACTTTGTATTTGGGACAAGGTAACTTATTGGAGGCGCAAAAAGCATTGGAAGAGGTAATCATGCTTGAAGAGAATCATGCTGATGCATTGACCAATTTAGGATTGATTCATTTAAACCTGAAGCAGTACGATAGAGCCCTGTTATATTTGAATAGAACTATCACCGTTAATGGAGGGCATTATTCTTCATTTTTTAATCGAGGATTGGTGTACTTGTTTTCAAATAATTTTAGCGGAGCAACGTTAGACTTTAACCAGTGCCTTCAAATAGTACCGAATTCCGGAGAAGCTTATTACTGGCGTTCTGTTAGCTACGAGAAACAAGGTAAATTGCCATCGGCATATCAGGATGCACTGAGAGCTAGAGATTTAAATTATCCCGTGGAATCAAGTTACTTGGAATCACTAGCTAAATAACTTATTTTAGCATTATAGTTAATGACTTTGGAAGAAACCATATCGCCTGAAATCATCAATGAAAATTCTACTTTTCGAGTGTTGGATGGGGAAATTATTCATGTGTTATGGAGAGAAGGAGTTGAATTGGAAATTCCGGACATTGATGATGCAGAAAGAACCTTCGAAGAATTAACAGGAGGTAATAAGGTAAAGGTACTATCCCAATTTGGTAGGTATGTCAATATCTCTTCAGAAGCGAGGGATTATGCTGCGGCAAGATCTCCGGAGTGTATTGCATTGGCCTATGTTATTACCAGTCTGGCTCAGCGCATAGTTATTCGTTTTTACATTCGGCTTCGCAGAAGAAAGAACCCAACAAAAGTGTTCAATACTTATGAGGAAGCATTGCAATGGTTAAGAACCATGTAGTGGTGTGGATCAAATCAAAAGGGAATTACCCAATTTTACTTGTTAAAAACCTCTTCATCTAAATTCGAATTTAGAGAAGGGCGAACACATATTTTTTTAAATTTGCAATCTTCAAAATTGAATTAACTAATTGCAAAATATAAAATCAATGTCGAAAACATTAGAAATTTTAGGAGCAGCAGGAGAGAACTTATTGAACCATGAGTGTAAAACCATTTCTAAAGATTTGCTTCACTTACCGGGAGCTGATTTTGTGGACAGATGTTTTGGTAACTCCAACAGAAACCCTCAAGTATTGAGAAATCTTCAGGCTATTTACGGTACTGGAAGATTGGCTAATTCTGGATATGTTTCAATTCTTCCTGTAGATCAGGGAATAGAGCACTCTGCAGGAGCTTCGTTTGCACCAAACCCAATTTATTTCGATCCTGAGAACATCGTTAAGTTGGCGATCGAAGGTGGATGTAATGCGGTAGCTTCTACCTATGGAGTTCTTGCTTCTGTAAGTAGAAAATATGCTCACAAAATTCCTTTTGTTGTTAAGTTAAACCACAACGAATTACTAACGTATCCAGGTACTTTTAGCCAGATCATGTTTGGAAGTGTTGATGAAGCCTGGAACTTGGGTGCTGCTGCAGTTGGAGCGACCATTTACTTTGGTTCTGAAGATAGCAACAGACAAATCATCGAGGTTGCTGAGGCATTCGAAAGAGCACACGAATTAGGAATGGCAACCATTCTTTGGTGCTACCTAAGAAACAGCGACTTTAAGAAAGATGGTGTTGATTACCACGTAGCTACTGATATTACTGCTCAGGCAAATCATTTAGGAGTTACTATTCAAGCGGATATTATTAAGCAAAAATTACCGGAAACTAACGGTGGTTATAACGCTATTAACTTTGGAAAGACACATCCAAAAGTATACACTGAATTATCTTCAGAAAACCCAATTGATCTTTGTCGTTACCAGGTGGCTAACTGCTACATGGGAAGAAACGGGTTGATTAACTCAGGTGGAGCTTCTACCGGAGATGGAACTTCTGATTTGACTCAGGCGGTAACTACAGCTGTGGTAAATAAGAGAGCAGGAGGGCATGGATTAATTTCTGGTCGTAAAGCTTTCCAGAAACCAATGAACGAAGGTGTAGCTCTATTGAACGCCATTCAGGACGTATACCTCGATAAAGACATTACAATCGCCTAAATTTTGGTCGAAGTTGAGAATTGGTTTGTATCTTTGATAATCAGGCCTGACTTTAGGGCACTATAATTAAGACTCAACTATACTACTAAACCTAATAAAATTACATTATGAGTTGGTTTACGAGAAAAGTAAAAGGAATTGTTACCCCAACCAAAGACAAGAAGGAAGCTCCTGATGGTTATTGGTACAAAACTCCAGGTGGAGATGTAATTGAAACCAAAGAGTTAAAGGAGAACAAATTCGTAACTCCAAAAGAAGGACACCATACCAGAATTAGTTCTGCCGACTATTTTGAGATCATTTTTGATGATAACAAATACAAAGAGCTTAATGCTGAATTAGAATCAGGTGATCCTCTAAACTTCGAAGACACTAAGAAATATACCGATAGAGTAGCAGCTTCTCAAAAGAAAACCGGATTGAAGGATGCCGTAGCAACTGCTTACGGAAAAACTTCCGGGCATGAATTAGTGGTTGCTTGTATGGACTTCTCCTTTATTGGAGGTTCTATGGGATCGGTTGTGGGTGAGAAAATTGCCAGAGCTATAGAATATGCTATCGAAAAGAAATGTCCGTTCATGATGATTTCAAAATCAGGAGGGGCAAGAATGATGGAAGCAGGGTTCTCTTTAATGCAAATGGCTAAGACTTCAGCTCGTTTAACACAATTGGCAGAAGCTAAACTTCCTTATATTTCTTATTTAACTGATCCTACTACCGGAGGGATTACTGCTTCATTTGCAATGTTGGGAGACATTAACATTGCAGAACCGGGAGCTTTAATTGGATTTGCAGGACCAAGGGTGGTTAAAGAAACCATTGGTAAGGATCTGCCAGAAGGGTTCCAAACATCAGAATTTTTGTTGGAGCACGGGTTCTTAGACTTTATTGTAGATAGAAGAGATATGAAGGAGAAATTAGATTTAGTTCTTAAAATGTTTAAGAATTAATTGGATTCTCGAATATTCCACTATCTTTGCAGCCGAAATTTAATCACATAACAATCACTTAAATAGTATTGCACGATGTATTTAACAGAAGAAAAAAAGAAGGAATTCTTTAAAAAACACAACAAAAGCGAGAAAGACACAGGAACTGCTGAAGGGCAAATCGCTTTATTCTCGTTCAGAATTGCTCACTTAACTGAGCACTTAAAAAAGAATCGTAAAGATTATAACACTCAAAGATCTTTGATCAGATTGGTTGGTAAGAGAAGAAGCCACCTTGATTACTTGAAAAAGAAAGATATTGAGCGATACAGAGCTATCGTTAAAGAATTAGGTCTAAGAAGATAATTCTTAGCATATCGGTCAAACGAGACTGATAACGTATTTGAGGGGACTATTGCGCACGCGTAATAGTCCCCTCTTTGTTTATATCGAACAAAAAGAGGAATAAATTGAAATAAAAATAAATAGATAAATCCCCGGGCACAGGGTCTGGGATAACACGTAAATTAAATGAATATTGTAACAAAAACAATGAGTTTAGCCAATGGTAAAGAGATTACCATTGAGACTGGAAAACTCGCTAAACAGTCAGATGGGTCTGTTGTATTGAGAATGGGAGAAACAATGTTGTTAGCAACAGTTGTTTCTAATAAAGATGCTAAGGACGATATGGACTTTTTGCCATTGACTGTAGACTACCGCGAAAAATTTGCCTCTACAGGTAAATTCCCAGGAGGATTTTTGAAAAGAGAAGCTCGCCCTAGCGATCACGAAATATTAACCATGAGATTGGTGGACCGTGCTATGCGTCCATTGTTCCCGGATGATTATCATGCGGATACTCAAATTATGATTCAGTTAATGTCTGCTGATGGTGAGGATTTACCGGATGCATTGGCATGTTTTGCTGCATCTGCTGCAGTAGCAGTTTCAGACATTCCGTTTAACGGGCCTGTTTCTGAGGTGAGAGTAGCTAGAAAAGATGGTACATTCATGATCAACCCTACTAAAACTGAATTAGAAGGAGCTGAGATTGACTTGATGGTAGCTGGTTCTTTGGATAGCATCGTAATGGTAGAAGGAGAAATGCTTGAGGTTTCTGAAGCAGAAATGTTAGAAGCTATTAAAGAAGCGCACAACGTAATTAAGGAGCAATGCCAAATGCAGTTGGATATTGCTGCAGAGGTTGAAAAAGCGAAAGAGAAGAGAGAGTACAGCCACGAGAATCACGATGATGAATTGAAAGAAAGAATTCATAACCTTGGATACCAAAAGTTCTACGACATTGCTAAGCAAGGAATTGCTGACAAGAAGAAAAGAGGAGAACTTTTTGGAGGTGTTAAAGAGGAAATCTTAGAAGCGCTTTCTGAAGAAGAAAGAGAAGAAAAAGCTTTCATGATCGGACAATACATAAAGAAGACTCAAAAAGAAGGAGTAAGAAGATGTATGTTGGATGAGAAAGTAAGATTGGACGGAAGAGAAATGACTGAGATTCGTCCTATCTGGTCGGAAGTTGATTACCTTCCTGGAGGTGTTCATGGTTCTGCCATCTTTACCAGAGGGGAAACTCAATCACTTACTACCCTTACATTGGGAAGTAAATTAGATGTACAAAGAGTAGATGGAGCGATTCACGAAGGTGAAGAAGATTTTATTTTACATTATAACTTTCCTCCATTCTCTACAGGAGAAGCAAGACCAATTAGAGGGGTAAGTAGAAGAGAAGTAGGTCATGGTAATCTTGCATTAAGAGCATTAAAACCAATGATTCCTGGTAAGCCAGAAAATCCATATACTATCCGTTTAGTATCTGAAATTTTAGAATCAAATGGTTCTTCTTCTATGGCAACAGTTTGTGCCGGTACTTTAGCATTGTTAGATGGTGGGGTTAAAATGAAGAAACCAGTTTCCGGAATTGCAATGGGACTAATTACCGATGCTGAAGGAAACTACGTAGTTCTTTCCGATATCCTTGGAGATGAAGATCACTTAGGTGATATGGACTTTAAAGTAACTGGTACCAGAGATGGTATTACTGCTTGTCAAATGGATATTAAAATTGATGGTTTGGATTATAATATGCTTCAACAAGCACTAGAACAAGCTAAAGATGGAAGATTACACATCCTTGATAAGATCTCAGAAACTATTGCTGAGCCTAGAGAAGATTATAAAGATCACGTTCCAAGAATTGAGAGCTTTAAAATTCCTGACGAAGCAGTTGGTGGAGTTATCGGAAAAGGTGGTGAAACTATTCAGGAAATGCAAAAAGAAACCAATACTACTATTTCGATCGCCGATTCAGTTGATGGAGAAGCAATGGTAGAGGTTTATTCTGCAGATAAACCAGGATTAGTAGAAGCAGTTAGAAGAATCAGAATGATTGCTTTCCCTCCTGTTGCTGAAGTAGGTCAAACTTATACAGGTAAGGTAAAGAACATCGTAGCATTTGGAGCTTTCCTTGAAATTCTACCTGGAACTGATGCATTATTACACGTAAGTGAAATTGCATGGGAAAGAGTAGAAAAAGTAGAAGAGTACTTAAAGCAAGGAGATATGCTTGACGTTAAAGTTATTGGTAAAGATCCTAGAAATGGAAAATTAAAAATTTCAAGAAAGGCGTTATTACCAAAACCAGAGCGTAAGCCAAAGCCACAAGAGGAGAATAAGTAAATTATCCTAAATATTGTTAAAAAGCCGTTTTCCATTCGGAAAACGGCTTTTTTTATGCTGTTTTTTGGCTTAATCTTTGAGATAGAGTACAATAAACGAATCGAAATATTTGTTAGAACTTATATCTGAAGATTTTATTCAACGTTCATCCAGATTAATTTGCTCTCTGAACTTAAAAATCTTTGATTCGTTTAATTGGTGATAAAAATGATTGCAATAGTGAAACTATCAAAAATATTGTTTCGTTATTGTAGTAGAATTTCGCGATTAGCACTTTTTGTAAAGTATTGATAATTATGAAGTTCGGGCAACCAATTACTATTGTTAAATGTTATACTAATAAATCTATCCCATGAGGCAATTAAAAATTACAAAACAGGTAACGAATCGTGAAACCGCTTCTCTGGACAAATATTTACAGGAAATCGGTAGAGTTGATTTGATTACAGCGCAGGAGGAAGTAGAATTGGCTCAGAAGATTCGGGCAGGAGACACGGCGGCACTGGAGAGGCTGGTAAAAGCCAATCTAAGGTTCGTTGTTTCTGTTTCCAAACAATACCAAAATCAGGGGCTTACTTTACCGGATTTAATCAATGAAGGTAATTTAGGATTGATCAAAGCAGCTAAGCGTTTTGATGAAACCAGAGGTTTTAAATTTATTTCTTACGCCGTATGGTGGATTCGTCAGTCGATATTACAGGCTTTGGCGGAACAATCTCGAATTGTAAGGTTACCGTTAAACAAGATCGGTTCCATTAATAAAATTAATAAAGCATTTTCTGCATTGGAGCAAGCACATGGAAGACCTCCAACACATGAAGAAATTGCAGAAGAGCTAGAGATTACTGTAAACGAAGTAAAGCAGTCTCTTGCCAATGCCGGAAGACATCTATCGATGGATGCTCCATTAAAGGATGACGAAGAAAGCAGTAGTATGTACGAAGTATTGCAGTCGGATTCTACTCCTAAGCCGGATAAAGATTTGATGCATGAGTCTTTGAGACGTGAAATTGAACGTTCATTGACCACGCTTACCATAAGAGAAGCGGATGTAATTCGCCTGTATTTTGGACTGAGTGGCTCACACCCAATGACATTGGAAGAAATAGGTGAGCGTTTTGATTTGACTCGAGAGAGAGTGCGTCAAATAAAAGAAAAAGCTATCAGAAGGTTGAAACATACCTCCCGTAGCAAAATGCTAAAGGCTTATTTAGGATAAAAGAATAAGTCGCTTCTTCAAAAAAAATTAAAAGTCCTGTTCAATGTATCATTTAGAACAGGACTTTTTTTGTTTTATTTGCAGTTAAATTCTTCAGCTATGAGTCATTTAATCTCACCATCTCTACTGGCATGTGATTTTGCCAATTTACAAAGCGAATGTGAAATGCTAAACAACAGTGATGCTGACTGGTATCATTTGGATGTGATGGATGGTATGTTTGTTCCGAATATTTCTTTCGGAATGCCTGTTATTTCTTATATCAACAAGCATACACTAAAACCTTTGGACGTTCACTTAATGGTAGAAAAACCAGAAAGGTACATTACCGATTTTAAGAACGCAGGAGCTAATATTCTTACTGTTCACTACGAAGCATGTACTCATTTACATAGAACGCTTCAGCAAATCAGAAATGAAGGAATGAAGGCTGGTGTAGCATTGAATCCTCATACTCCGGTAGAATTACTTGAGCCATTCATCGAAGAAGTAGATTTAGCATTAATTATGTCTGTTAACCCTGGTTTTGGAGGGCAAAAGTTTATAGAAGGAACTTACAGAAAGGTATCTAAATTGAAAGAGTTAATTCTTAAATCAAATGTGGATACTAAGATCGAAATAGATGGGGGAGTTACTATAGACAATGCTAAGAACTTGATTGATGTAGGAGCTGATGTATTGGTAGCGGGTAGTTTTGTATTTAAATCTGATAACCCAGCACAAACCATTACGGATTTGAAAAATGTTTAAATAATTCATATTTATAAAGAGAAGTGGGGAAACATCAGTTTTCCCATTTTTTTTGCAAAAATTTTAGAATTTGGGTTGCCATTTATCCAAAATTGAAAGAAAAACTCTCTTTTTGGTGAAATGTTAAAATTTTCCAGTCATCAAAATTTTCGACCGAATCTCATTTTATTTTTTCCATCCAATCCAAAAATGTAACTCCTAATTCGGCTTGAGGGAATACCATTGTTCACTTTTTAGAATGGTTGATTTTTATTTGAAATACTTTTACAATGTAAAACGAACCCAAATGCACCCTATTAACGAATTAAGAAGTAAAGGAGAAGCCTCCAGATACATAGAGAGCTGCTGGAAAACGGAGAGTAATATTACTCTTCCTCCGGATGGCACTTTTAATTTGGTGTGGGCTAGCGACGACTTAACTGTACAGGTTGGAAATCACTGGAAGGATTTTCAAAAAGGAATTTACCTGATGCCTGTTCAGAACAAAGTTATTTCGTTCAGCTCATCTTCTTCAGTTTGCGGTGTTCGTTTAAAAGCATTTGCGTTAAAATCCATTTTAAAGGACAAGTGTAATCAGTTAGAGTCGGTTAATAAACTATCCGATCTATTACCGGAAAACACCATTCTAAAAGAAAAACTATGGGGCAATTCAAAGGAGAGCTCGCTGGAAGAGCTTCTTCTATCCATGGAAAATTTAGTGATGGAGTTAATTGGAAGTAATTCTGGTATGGATCAGAGTTTTAGAGACAAAGTGAATTATATCCTGGACAGGAGAGGAGTTCTGAAAATTTCAGAATTACAATCTGTCTTTGGAATTTCCAGACAGGGATTACACAAAGCTTTTGTTCAAAAATTAGGAATGTCTGCCAAGGAGTTATCCAAGATTTGGAGACTAAATTATTTCTTAACACTTATTCAGGAGGAGATGTCTTTGACTTCGGCAGCATTGGAAGCAGGTTACTACGACCAGGCACATGGAATCAAGGACTTTAAGAACCACTTTGGTTTTACTCCACAGAGAATCAGGAAGGATGAAAACACCTCTCTTAATTATTCTCTGGCCTGTATGAACAAGAGATTTAACAATTATTATGATCCTCAATTGGAGTAGTTGACATTTTTACAATTTTGGCCCTGTTCGCAGCCATACATTTGAAATCGGATATAAACAACAACCTAAAACCAAGTAAAGAAATTTTGAATTTCAGGATGTTCTATATCCTACAAATAGCTAATAATGAAAGCGATCAACTCCACCATATTATTCCTTTTAATTTATTTCGTTTCGAACGCCCAAACGGGAAATATAAACGGCGTAGTCGTCGATTATAATGATGATTCCCCAATTGAGTATACTACTATCTCGCTACATCGTTTAGCTGACTCAACCTTGTTATCTGGGGCAGTGACCAATCCCGAAGGGCTGTTCGAAATGAGCAACATACCTTATGGAAAGTATTTTCTTAAGGTCAAGTTTATCGGTTATCAAACACAATTCATCAATAATGTACAGTTATCAGGTTCTGCTCCAAATTTTGTGGCAGGACCTGTAAAACTGAAAAACTCGGATGGAGGTTTAAAAGAAGTAACTGTTACTACGGAGAAAGGCCTGGTGGAAAATAAGATAGACAAGAAAGTATTTAATGCCGATAAGAGCCTTACCAGTAAAGGTGGAACGGGATTGGATTTGTTGAGAGATGTTCCTTCGGTAGATGTAGATGAAAGCGAAAACATTACGCTAAGAGGAGATGCTAAAGTAACGATTCTAATTGATGGAAGACCATCCTCTATGCCAGTGAGTCAATTGTTAAAGCAAATTCCGGCTACGGCTATAGAAAAGGTAGAGATCATTACTAATCCCTCTGCTAAATACGATCCAGAAGGTATGTCAGGAATCCTGAACATCATCATGAAAAAGAATAAGACCAAAGGGTTTAATGGTAATGTAGTTGGAAGTGTGGGATATGGTTATACTCCAAAAACCAATGGATCGATCGGTTTGAATTATAGAAGCAGTAAAGTGAACCTGTATACCAATTACAATTTTAATTACGGATTAACCGAGTACGGAGGAGTACAGAACAGAAGAGTGTTGCTGGGCGATACTTTATGGGATCACCTGTTGGTGGATGACGTAGGAGAGTACCTAAGAAGATCCAATTATGTGAAAACCGGAATTGATTGGTTTGCCAATGACAACAACACAATTTACCTATCTGGTACTTATAGTAAAGACAATGGGCTGGGGATTAGAACAGTAAATTATACCAATTACGACACGGATGAAAACGTATCCTTTACCTCAGTTAGGAACGGTACCATCGTAGCACCCAACAAAAGTTTAAACCTTAACGGAGGGTGGCAAAAAACATTTAAGAACAAGGAGAATACACTTGATCTGGATTTAACGTATTCCAATAACTACAGCAATGCTGACGAGACTTTGGATGAAACATATTTTGATAACGGGAACAATCAGCTTGGTGATGTGGGGTATCAGAATACATATGGTGTAAATGATTTTAGTTTAATGTTAGGAAAATTGGATTATGTGTTACCGATTAATGATTCTACTACTTTGGAAGCTGGTTTTCATTTTACTGGCAGACGTTCCGCTAATGAATTTAATTCCGAGTCAAAAACTGGTGATGGAGACTTTGTTTTTGATTCTTTAATATCCAACAGTTTTAGGTACGATCAGGATACCTATGCTGCATACATGACTTTTGGTAAACAAATTAATAAAATAGGTGTAAAAGGAGGGTTAAGAGCCGAACAAACTTATACTGGTTCTAGGTTGTTGTCCAGTGATAACGAGTTTGCGAACAATTACTTCCAGCTTTTCCCTTCCTTTCACCTATCTTATCGTACTGATAATAACAGCGAATTTCAGTGGAGCTATTCCAAGCGAATTAATCGCCCTCAAATTCAAATGTTAAACCCATTCACTAATTATTCCGATCCTTATACGCTGGAGATAGGGAACCCATATCTAAAGCCCGAATTGATTCATGTGGGAGAAATGAATTACATGAAGTACTTCACTAAATTTTCCATTAACTCTTCTGTTTATTACAGGTACATCACCAACTTAACCAGAAAATACTTGTACAACGAAGGAGAAATCTCTTATGTAAGCTATACCAATTTGGGGAACAGTTCTATTACTGGGGCAGATTTAACATTGTCTTATGCGCTGGGTAAATCCACTAAAATAAACTCTACCACTAATTTTTGGTACAGTTCTATAACAGACGAATTACTAACGGGGGGAGTGAAAAAGAATTTACCGGGGTTGCAAACTAATTTACGTGTAACAACAAGGTTAAAGAAAGGGTGGACTACCCAAATAGGAGGATTCTATACCCCAAGAAGAAATGTAATAGGAGGTGAGATAATAGCCATGTATGGAGTAGCCATTTCTGCTCAGAAAATGATTCTGAAAAACAAAGGAAGTTTAAGTGTTAGAGTACGTGATGTATTCAATACAAGAGAATTTATGTTCATTGCCGATCCAAGAACTGATTATACATTCACCTCTGCCAGAAATTGGGAGTCGAGAACAATTTACGTGACTTTCTCTTACTCATTTGGTAAGATGGTAAAGGGAAAACAAAAAAGAAGAGGAAGTAGTAACGACTCTTCGGACGACCTGGTAATTCCAGGAATGCAATAGTAAACAGTAGACCAATATAGAAAAGCAGATTCTTAGGGAGTTCCCGGAATCTGCTTTTTCTTTTTCAGGTAATTTTTGTTGTATGTAAGAATGTATTTTGATCAATGATTGAGACTATGACTGAACACTGGAATCTATTAGTGGTTTGCGATGTGCTTGTCGAGCTTGGAAGTGATATTACCTGAACTTTAGTCTTTTTATTTATTCGTTATCTGTTTAATTAATTGTCTACCACAAAGGAAAAGCCTTTTTGGTGAACAGGATATGAGTTGATAAAGCGTTAGACCTTTTAATTGGAAGCTGCAACAATGACATGGAACAGCATTTAGGGCAGTATTTCACAAAAGGACGAACTTTTCTACAATGTTATGGCATTGCACGCCCTAAATTTTAAATTTGGGAATATGAAGCTTTGTATTGCCGAGAAACCGAGTGTAGCAAAAGATATAGCTCAAATTTTAGGAGCAAATACCCGTAAGGATGGGTATTGGGAAGGAAATGGTTACTGGGTATCCTGGACTTTTGGTCATTTATGCACACTAAAGGAACCGGCAGACTATACCGAAAAGTGGAAATGGTGGGATCTGAAAGCGCTCCCCATGCTTCCCTCTAAGTTTGGAATTAAGCTGATACAGAACACTGGAGTAGAGAAACAGTTTAATGCAATTGCAGGATTAGTAGAGAAATGTGATGAAGTAATAAACTGCGGCGATGCCGGGCAAGAAGGAGAATTGATTCAGCGTTGGGTACTAGCAAAGGCAAAGAATCAAAAACCATTGAAACGACTTTGGATTTCATCCCTAACGGAAGAGTCCATTAAAGAAGGGTTTGAAAATCTGGAGGAGGGAACCAAATACGATAATCTTTATGCAGCGGGAGCTGCCCGGGCTATTGGGGATTGGATGCTGGGAATGAATGCTACCCGTGCATTTACCTTAAAATTTGCACAAAACAAGCAGGTACTTTCCATTGGTAGGGTGCAAACTCCTACACTTGCACTAATTGTTGAGCGTCAACTTAAAATAGATGACTTTGTTTCTGAGACCTACTATGAACTGAAAACAGTTTACAGGGATGTATTGTTCTCCAGTAACAAGGGAAAGCTAAAGTCGAAGGAAAAAGGAGAGGAGTTCATCAACGAAATAGCAGAGGAAGAATTCGAAATAGAATCTTACACTCAAAAAGAAGGAAAGGAACAGCCACCAAGGTTGTTCGACCTTACTTCGTTGCAAGTAGAGTGTAATAAGAAGTTCGGGTATACCGCTGAAGAAACACTGAACCTGATTCAGAATTTATACGAGCAAAAACTGGTTACCTATCCAAGGGTTGATACCACTTACTTATCGGAGGATATATATCCAAAAGTGCCGGGGATATTGGAGAAAATGCAATATTACAAGCGTTTTACGGATAAGATTTTAGGTAAGAAACTAAGAAAATCCAAAAAGGTATTTGACGATAAGAAAGTTACAGATCACCACGCTATTATACCAACGGGAGTGGTGCCAAGTGGAATTTCACCTCAACACCAAAAGGTTTATGATATCATAGCCAAACGTTTTATTTCGGTGTTTTACCCAGATTGTAAAGTGAGTAACACCACCGTTATAGGTAAGGTTAAAGAAATTGAGTTCAAAGCCACCGGAAAACAAATCCTCGATCCGGGATGGAGAGAAGTGTATGCTGATGTGTCTCCGGAAGAGAAGCAAAACCAAGCTAAGGCTGAAGGTGCTAAGGACCAAACGAAAAAGGCAGGTGCAAAAGAGGAACAGGTTATGCCCACCTTCGAAAAGGGAGAGAAAGGGCCTCATATACCAGAACTTCAAGAGAAACAAACGAAGCCACCTTCGTATTTTACTGAGGCTACACTACTAAGAGCAATGGAAACTGCCGGTAAACAGGTGGATGATGATGAGTTAAGGGACTTAATGAAAGAAAACGGAATTGGTAGACCTTCCACAAGGGCGAATATTATAGAAACCCTGTTTAAGAGAAACTACATTACTCGTCAAAAGAAGAGAATAGTAGCTACCAATACAGGAAAACACCTGATATCCTTAATCGAAAATGATATTCTTAAATCTGCAGAGTTAACCGGACAATGGGAGAAAAAACTTCGTGATATTGAGAAGGGGGAATACGACGTTGAAGAATTTAAAGGAGAGTTGTTCGAGATGGTTAACCTATTGGTTCATCAGGTAAAGCATCAAAGAATTCAAGCTGCAAAAGTAGGGTGTCCTAAATGCGAAGTAGGCCACATGATTAATGGTAAAACAGCCTGGGGATGTTCCAACTGGAAAAAGGGATGCAAGTTTACAATTCCATTCGAATTTAAAGGAATCAAGCTTTCTGATCGAGAAATGAAAAGCCTGGTGGAAGATAACATTACCCGTTATCGATACAAGATAGGGAAGAAGGGGGATGAAATGCAGAAAATTGGCTTGTCTAAAAAATTAAAGCTTGAAATAGCCAAACCCGAAAAAGAGGCTTAACCATCTCAAGCTTTGCTTACTGGTTGTTTTTTATGCGCTTATTTGATAATAAGTTGCTGAGTTTGCTGGAACTCATTCGTTTGGAATACTACTTCGTATACTCCTTGTGCAAAGTTAGATGCATCAATAAAGTAGTTTTTCGTATTCTTCGAAAAAGTTCCTGAGTGAATGGTTTGCACCTGCTCTCCAAGTATATTGTAGAGAGTAAGGCTTCCTTCCATGTCTTTAATAATGTTAAGTGGGATAGCAGTAATAGCAGATGCAGGGTTAGGGTAAATAGCTCCCATCTCTGCTTTCCAACCTTGCTCATTTACTGCTACAGATCCTCCCAATACATCAAATTTCCAATATCCGTCAGGAGCTGTAATTGGTCTTGTCATTTGCTTTCCTGAAGTAGCCGTTCCTTCTACGTAATAGTATACGGTTGTTCCGGCAAACTGTGGTGGAATGTTAGCTCCCCACATGTCGTTACCAAGGTTCATCATCGAAACAGATTGGTATCCGGAACCTAAATTAGTAGTATAATGCAATGTTGCAGCCGTAATTCCTGTTCTGTGCTTAACCGTAGCTGACACCGAATAAGGATTTGTTTCATCGTAGGTGTCTTCCAGCGGTTGGTGAAGAATATACATAGGGTCATCCACTCCAACTGAGTGAGTAATACAGTGAATAGCTCCTCCGTTAGAGATTAAGTTCTGTCCATTGTTGTCTACATCAATAGGTACAATGTTGTATCCAGGTAATTGTTCTCCTAAAATTCTTAGTGCTGTAGTATCATATTCTGTTCTGTAAACAGGTAAAAGAATGGTTTTGTTTACAAAGATTTGGTTGGCGTATGTTCTGTAGTAAGCTCCATTCCAGGTTCCATCTGCGTATCCACCACTAGTACTTGGGGGCATTGGGATTCTTACAATTTTAAAAGGAGTACCAAAAGTAGATTGGTAGTTACTTAAGATGTACTGAATATTGGCTTCAATTTGCGGGCCGTCTGATACACCAGTTGGAAATTCTCCAATGAGTAATGTTTCTTCGTCCAGCAGCTTCATGTGCATGTCAATGTGATGAATATCGTCATATGGAAGAACAGTCATTTTGATGTAATCATTAATTCCCATCCAGTCCTGATACAGGTTATCAATTTCGTTAATGGAGTGGTTAGGGTAGTTAAGCGATTGCCCTCCGTTTCCATCATTTTCATCGATAATTAACTCCGATGAGAAACCGATGTCAATTCCATCGCTCATCCAGTTCCCTCCAGTAGCCATAATGTCGTTTGGAGAGTTAGTCATGGAGTAAAGGTCAAGGCCCATATAGTTAGCATAGGCATCCGGAATAACATCATCGTCCGGTCTTGGTCTGTTGTAGATCCAATCCACAAGGAAAAGAGAGTCTACATCGTTTACATACATGGTATTTGCGCCGTAATCTCTAATCCAAATTGAGTTGAAATCTGTTTCGATATAAGCTGTGTTGGTGGTAGGTACACCGTTATTCGATAGGATGTTTTTTACATCGTTAGAGTCAGAGCACATTATAATTACCTCACACTCGTCCTGAGCAGCATCTACAATTTGACTTTGAATAGAGTTAAATTGACCTGTCCAGGTAATTACAAGAGCTTGTACTTCTTCCCATTCTGCAGCAGCACGTATGTTACTAAAAGAAGGAGGGGTAGTAATTCCTTTGTTGAGGTTTCGGTTGGCCAAATAACTTTCCATGAGTTTTTCCTCTCCCGGAGCCATTCCTCTTGGTACTACGTTATTTTGGGCAATTGAACTTGTTCCCAGTATTAAAAATACCAGAAAAAATAGGTTGTTTAAGTTGTTCATTCTGTGATGGTTTGAGTCCTTCAAAAATAAGGAAATAATTGAAAAAGGTGAGGTGGTTGGGGTTAAAATCAAGTTAATGTCCAGTTATGTCAGCACAAAAAATTAACAACTTTTACCATCAATACCCACAATTACCGCTACGAAGTTCCGTTATTTGCTGCGTGAGAATAACCACGTTTCTTATATCATTTCTGATAAGTTTTGCACTGTATTCGCAAAACGATACCGCGTTCTACATTAGGAACATTCAGGTAGAGGGAAACCAGCGAACTTCGGGGGATGCAATTATTATCTTATCTCAGCTTAAAATTGGAGATTGGATAAGAATGTCCGGCACAAAAGCGAAAACTGCCGTAAGTAATCTTTGGGAAACAGGGGAGTACAAGAACGTATATCTGGAAAGAAAAGATGTAAAAACAGGAATCTCCATTACCATCCATGTAGAAGAGTATTTATCCCTGGGAGAAATACAATTTGTTGGGTTTTCCAAGTCAGAAGAGCGGTTGTTAGGTCGATCTGAAAACATAGCAAAATTGAAGGTGTATAGTCCTCACTCTCTTAATGTAATTAAGCAAGAAGTGAGTCGACTATTGGTGGACAAAGGCTTTGTGCATTATCAATATGAGTTGGATGCCATTAAGACATTAAATGGTAGGGTTTCTTTTCAGGTGAAGGTAATTAAGGGTAATCGATACAGGGTTGGAGAGATTGAATTTGTTCATGATTATGAAATCAAGGATCGACAGTTTCAAAAAGCCATGAATGCGCTGAGGCCGAAAAAGGTATTTTGGCCGGGAAGTATCTACTCGATGAACGAAAAAGGCGAAATAGGTTTGTTGCAGGAAACAGCAGATAACTTAGGGTATTATGGTGCTTCGGTAGAAGAAATTAAAGTAGATACCCTGGGGAACAAAGTGAATTTAAGGTATACCTTTTCTGAAGCGGATAAAGAAACCATTGGAGAGTTTTCTTGGGAAGGGAACGAAGTGTATTCCGATAGTGTGTTAAACTCCATTGCCCAACCATTAACAGAACAATTGTATAGTAGGAGAAAGCTGATTGAGGTATTACAATACAGCGATAAAATGTCGGATATTACTTCTCTGTATATGGATAATGGCTACGCTTTAATGCAGTTACGTTATCGTTTAGTGCCTAATGCACACACCAACCGTTTGGATGTTTATGTGAACATCAATGAAGGTCCTCTATTAAAATATGGGGTAGTGGGAGTAAGCGGTAACGTAAGAACCAAAGATCATGTTATGAAGCGTGAACTAATTACCACTCCGGGTGAAGAGTTTTCGCGTTCTGATATTTTATTGTCTCAGCAAAAGTTGAACAGACTGGATTACTTTAAGCCATCTGCTATGGATGTTAGTTTAATACCGGATACAGCCAATGGAACTGCAGACTTAACTTACATTGTTGAAGAAAAAATTAGCGATAAGCTGTTGATTAGCGGAGGATACGGCTCAGGCAGATTAGTAGGAACCCTTGGGTTTGACTTTAAAAACTTTTCCGGTGGTGATATTTTTAAGAAGGGAACAAGGTGGAAGCCATTGCCAGCAGGAGGAGGACAGCATCTGTCATTAAAGGGACAAACGGATGGAGTTGGATATTACGGAGTGATGTTTTCGTTTATGGAGCCCTGGGTAGGAGGGCGTCCTATCGGATTAAGTTTTTCCAGTAATTATGCCCGATATAATGATTCTATCGGAACGCTGAACTTGTTTAGTGTGCAATCTACCTTGTCTCATCAGCCGATTAAGAGTGATCCTTTTACTCATTTAAACTACCAATTGAGTTACCGAAATTACCAACCAAATGAGTTCAATGTATTTGGATTAACTACTGGTAATTTTAATGCACTGTCGCTTAAGGTGGGAGTACTTAATAATACTACTGACAACAATATATTCCCTTCTAAGGGGAAGGTTTTTAAAGCTTCAGTTTCATCCACTTTGCCTCCGTACTCTAGATTTACTGCAGAAGAGGCATTATCTCTGACCGATCAGGAAAAGTTTAAATGGTTCGAATATTATAAACTGAAATTTTCGTGGAAGCAATATACCAGCCTGGATAATAAGCGGTCCTTAATTTTGGAGTCTAAGTTTGGAGCTGGTTATCTGGGGAATTTTAATTCTGCTATAGGAGATGTTCCATTTGAACGATTCATTATGGGAGGAACAGGAATGACTAATTTCGATATTTCTGCCAACGAATTCATAGGTTTAAGGGGGTATGATCCAGAAGAAATATCTTCGATAGATGGAGACCCTATGGCAGTAAAATTATCTTTTGAGCTAAGAAAAAAGTTATTGCAAGCAGATCAGTATATGATTTCAACACATTTGTTTGCTGAATCAGGTGGTACATTTTCATCAGATGTTCCGGTGTCATTGAACAACCTAAATCATTCTGTTGGAGTAGGTGCCCGAGTGTTCACTCCAGTGGTAGGGATGTTGGGAATAGATGTGGGTTGGGGCCTAAGTAAACCAGGGTTTAGTTGGAAAGATCCAATGGTTCAATTTACACTTGGAATGAATATCGGAGATTTTTAGCGCGTAAAAATTTAATCAAAAAGAGTTATCTTACACGAAGTAATGGCAGGATAACCTGCTTATTCAAATACAATTGATTTGAAGTACTTATTAATTATACCATTCCTATTTGGAGTTGTGTTAACTCAAGCACAGAAGTCGACAGATAAAATTGACTTGATTTGGGAAGAGCACCTGGAAGGTGATTTCTCCTTTACCGAGCAATGGAAATACCCGGAATATGTTTATAGGAACCAATGGGGGCAATTGAGTTGTGATGGATTGTGCCCAGAGGAATCATGGGACATGAAAGATTCTACCGGAAGGATAAAAGAAGATTCTCTAAGTAGGTTTTATGAGCTGGTGGACACTACCCATCAATACTTCAACGTAAGCTGTGAAACAAGGTGTTACGAAGTATTGGATGTACATTACGCTTCTTGTTCAGGAACTGCCGACTCTATATTGTGTTCAACCCATTGTAATATGGCTACTCATAGTAGTTTAAGTATTTCTATTGTAGATGGAGAAGCAACAGCCTGGATTCATTTTAATAGTATAACTAACATTGAACCCATGTTTTTCTATTGCTCGGATGGTATGGTAACAGTTGATCAGTATGCATTAAAAGAAGGAGTGTTTAAAGCAATATTTGATCTAAAGTTTCGTAATACTCTCGAACCGGAAAAACCATTATTCTGGAAAGGAAAAATGGAAGTTCCAATAGAACCGAATTAAGACTATTAAACCTGGCTAACCCAAAACAATCATCATGACTAACTATTTTCTAAGGTCCAAACACTGGCAATTGTTTATTCCGATGTACGGAATTCCTATTCTTGGAGGAATTGTATTTATGGGGTATTCCATGAAGAAAGCCATCCAGATATCCATGGAGGCCGAGAGAAACCCTTATGCTCCACCATCTCAAATGGCGCAGGAAAACATTCAGGAAATGTTTAATGGTACCTGGTTGATGATGCTGGTTTCTATGATTGGAATTGCTTTGTTTTTTCTTTGGATGAGATCAGTTATCACGGGGTTAAAAGATAGAGTGCCTTCTGATGTTCCAATGAAGTATGGACGCTTCAATATCTTTTGGGGATTCTCCTTTATCTACTTAATGTTGTTTTACCTCTTAATGATTATGTTTTTCAGTTTGATGGGAAACATTGATATTGATAATCCTCCAGCCATGAACATTGATCCGGATGCATTTGTCCCGATCATGTTTGCATTGATGTTTCCACTACATCTGTTTGCTATTTTCTGCATGTTCTTCTGTTTTGTGTTTGTTGCCAAATTGATGAAAACAGTTCAGTTACAAGAGCCGGTAGTGTTTAAAGATTTTATGGAAGAGTTCTTTTTGATTTGGTTCTTCTTTATTGGGGTATGGATACTGCAGCCCAAGTTAAATAGGCTAGTGGATAAAGAGCATGAAAAATTCCAGGAGGAATTTGGGGAAGAAGAAATTTAAAACAGGATATAAAAAAAGCATTTATGAAGATTCATAAATGCTTTTCTTTTTCAGTCATGTATATATTATCCAACACTCATTAAGTCTTCTTTTAAAGAAGCAATTTTGTCGCTGGAAATGTATTCGTCGTAAGTCATTACTTTATCGATGCATCCGTTAGGAGTTAGTTCCACAACCCTGTTAGCTACAGTTTGTGTAAACTCATGATCATGAGAAGTGAAAAGCACTGTTCCCGGGAAATCTTTCAGTGAGTTGTTGAAGGCTGTAATCGACTCAAGGTCAAGGTGGTTAGTTGGCTCGTCTAAAACTAATAGATTAGCTTCTTGTAGCATCATTCTGGAGATCATGCAACGTACTTTTTCCCCTCCGGAAAGGACGTTACATTTCTTAAATGTTTCCTCTCCTGAGAATAACATTTTACCTAAGAATCCCCTGATGTAAACCTCATCTTTATTTTCAGAGTATTGTCTTAACCAATCGATCAAATTATCGTCTGATTCGAAGTACTCTGCATTTTCGTTTGGAAGGTAAGCAGTAGTAATGGTTTGCCCGAAATTGAACTCACCGGAATCAGCAGCTTTACCGTTCATTAAGATTTCGAATAGGGAAGTGGTTGCCAAACCATTATCAGCAATGAAAGCAATTTTATCTCCCTTAGTAACATTAAGATCCAATCCCTGGAATAACATTTCTCCGTCTACGGAAGAACTTAAATTGTTTGTATGAAGAATTTGATCTCCAGCTTCTCTTTCCGGCTTAAAAATGATCGCAGGATACCTTCTGGTAGATGGTTGGATTTCATCCAGATTAATCTTGTCTAATATTTTCTTACGGCTGGTTGCTTGCTTAGATTTAGCTGCATTTGCACTAAACCTAGCAATGAACTGTTGAAGTTCTTTCTTTTTGTCTTCAGCTTTTTTGTTAGCCGACTGACGTTGTCTTAATGCCAATTGGCTACTCTCGTACCAGAAGGTATAGTTACCCGAGAATAGCTTAATTTTTCCAAAGTCAATATCGGTAATGTGTGTACATACCGTATCTAAGAAGTGACGATCGTGAGATACTACAATTACTGTGTTTTGGAAGTTCAATAAGAAATCCTCTAACCAGGTAATGGTTTTTAGATCCAAATCGTTGGTAGGCTCATCCAAAATCAGAATATCCGGGTTACCAAATAAAGCCTGTGCAAGTAATACCCTTACTTTCTCATTACCACTTAAGTCTTTCATTAACTTATCGTGTATAGACTCTGCAATACCAAGTCCGCTCAGCATAGATGCTGCATCGGATTCAGCGTTCCATCCATCCATTTCGGCAAATTCAGCTTCAAGCTCAGAGGCTTTAATACCATCTTCTTCCGAAAAATCCGGCTTAGCATAAATAGCATCTTTTTCCTGCATGATGTTCCACAGTTTTGTGTGCCCCATCATTACTGTATTGATTACAGTTACTTCATCAAATTCGAAGTGGTTTTGTCTTAACACCGCCATTCTTTTCCCCGGCTCAATAGAGATGTTCCCAGAATTTGGGTCAATGTCTCCTGCCAAGATTTTAAGAAAGGTAGATTTACCAGCTCCGTTTGCTCCAATTACACCGTAACAGTTTCCTTCCAGAAACTTGATGTTAACCTCATCAAACAGAACTCTTTTTCCGTATTGTAGTGATATATTATTAGCTGCAATCATGTTCAAAATTTTGAGGCTGCAAAGGTAGTACAATTTAATCGACTTTTCTTCTCAGTAATGAATAAAGATGGAATGATACTAAGAGTTCTACCTCCTGTTATTAAACTATCTGCCGATATTTTTTCCAATTGGGAGTCCAATTTTTTTGGTAAAAAACTATGAAATCTTGTTTAATTGCGGTATTTTACGTTTTAATACCTGAATTTTATCGACTAATTTTGCATTAATGAAGTTAAGGATCCTCTTCTCCTTTTGCTTGTTATTGATATCGTATTGCCTTACAGCAAACGACAATAACTTTGTTTACACGGGTGACCCCGGAGTAATGGAGGTGCATTCTGGTATGGAAATTTATGAGGATGTTACGGCAGAATTGCCAATTGATTCCATTGTACATAAAAAGTTTACTCCCATTTCTTCCATCCCTTCTGTTAGAAATGCAACCAGTGCCACCTGGGTAAAATTTAACCTGGAAAATGCTTCGGATTATTATCACCTGATGTTGGAATTGGAGAACATTGGTTTAGAAAATGTTGAAGTATTTACCGTAGACCCTGTTACAGATACGTTAGAGCGCCATATTCAGATTAACGAAAGCATGAGTTTTAACGATCGTAAGTATTCGTTTGTATACTATGTATTTGATCTGTTTGTACCTCCCGGAGGAAACAAAGACATTTACATTAAGGCAGAAACTCAGTGGTTGGTTATTTTACCAATGAATGTGGGATCTGAAAGCAAAATCACAGGAGCATTTAGCAAGTTCGATTTTTACATGGGAATCTATTTTGGGATCATGTTCATCATGATCTTCTTTGGTGTTTACATATTCCTTTCAATAGGAGGGAGGAGTTACTTGTGGTATGCTCTGTACTTAGTTTCTTTTGCTTTACTTCAAATATCGTTAACCGGGTATGGAAACAAGTTTCTGTGGCCTGATAGTCCATGGATAACCAATAATATATTAGGAGAGTTGGCTATTTCCACCAGTGTTCTGGTGATTCAATTTTTTAGAGCATTTCTAAAAACAAAGAAGATGGTTCCCACCTGGGATAAAGTTCTTCGAGGCATCATGGTAGCTTTTGGAGGATTATTTATCTTTTCTGTATTGAGTAGCAGTAGTTGGGTAGGAATTATTCTGAACTACATGACATTCGCCATGTCGGCAATAATACTGGTAATTGGAGTTATACTGGCATTTAAGAAAGATGGAGATGTGAGAGAAGCCAGGCTTTTTATTTTGGCCTGGGGATTCTTTATTGTTTCGGTAAGTATATATACATTGAATAATCTTGGCTTTTTAGGTTTTAGTTCCAATGCTTATTACTCCATACAGTTTGGTTCTCTGTTCGAAATATTAATTCTTACTTATGCCTTAACCACTAGAATCAATAAGCTTTCGAGAGAAAAGGAAGAAATGATGGCGGAACAAAACGTGTTGTTGGAAAAGAAGGTGGAAGAGAGAACCACTGGCTTAGTGGAGCAAAATGAGGTGATTTCGAGACAGAATGTGGAAAAAGAAGTCATGCTGAAGGAGATTCACCACCGTGTTAAAAACAATTTGCAGGTGGTGATTAGCTTATTGCGTTTACAGTCTATTAGTTTAAAAGACGACTCAGATCAGGAATTGTTTTTTGAAGCACAACAACGTATTAGGGCAATGGCTTTGGTACATGAAAAGCTATACGGATCGACTAGCTTAGCTAAGATTAAAACAGATAATTACATCAAAACTCTGGTGGATGAATTGGTAAGTAATTACCAGTTGAGTAACAGTGTTAAGGTACACTTCAATGTAGACCCTATGGAGCTGGGAATTAAAACCATGATTCCGTTGGGGTTATTGCTTAACGAAATGGTAACGAACTCTATTAAGTATGCTTTTGTGGGAAGGGAAGAAGGAGAGATCGATATAACCTTAAAAGCCAGTGGAGATAAAATATTGCTAAGAGTAGCGGATAATGGTATTGGAATAAAAAACAGAAACGAATCGGAGGGGATAGGTATGGAGCTGATTGATGCTTTTGTGGATCAATTGGATGGAGAAATGACCATGCCGGACTCCAGTGGAACTACTTTCGTTATTTCTTTTTCACCTCAAACCGAGGAGGTAATAAAAGACCCGACTCTTTCGAGCCGGGTCGTGGATTAAATAATGCAGTTTCTTGAATCTAAAATGGATTGTCGATTGAGGTTAACCTCTCCATTTTGTTCAATGTATATAGCGATTAAATCTCCCACTGTAGAGCACGATTCGTAATTGGCAGGATGAATGTCTTTAGTAACAATTTCTTCCTTTAATGCCCAATTAACAGCGTTTCTTATTGCATTTGCTTCTTCAAATAGGTCAAAGTATTCAAACATCATAGCTACAGACAAAATAGTAGCCATAGGGTTCGCAATGTCCATTCCGGCAGCTTGTGGGTAAGAACCGTGAATTGGTTCGAACAATGCTGTTTTGTCTCCTACAGAAGAAGAAGGTAACATTCCTAATGACCCTGTAAGTACACTAGACAAGTCAGATAAAATATCTCCAAACATGTTCTCCGTAAGAATAACGTCGAACTGAGCAGGATTGATAACAATTTGCATAGCTGCATTGTCCACAAACATGTAGTCTACTTCTACATCTGGATATTGCGATGATAGCTCCTGAATGGTTTTACGCCACAATCTGGATGTCTCCAATACATTGGCTTTATCTACCAATGTTAGTTTTTTTCTACGGTTAGAAGCTGCCTTGAACGCCGCTTTAGCGATTCTGGTAATTTCTTCCGTATTGTATGAACAAGAGTCAGAGGCTTGAGTACCGTCTTCAGATAATACCTTATCTCCAAAATAAATCCCTCCGGTTAATTCTCTATAAATAACCATATCTACATCTTTCAGTAAATCTGTTTTAAGAGGAGAGGCAATTTTTAGCTCATCGTAAGTGGTAATAGGTCTAACATTAGTGTGTAGTCCTAATTCTTTTCTTAGGGCCAATAAACCTTGTTCCGGACGAACTTTAATTTCCGGATTATTATCGTACTTAGGGTCTCCAATTGCACCTAATAGAATAGCATCACTGTTTAGGCAAGAGTTTAGGGTCTCTTCAGTTAAAGGAGTTCCGTGATTATCGATGCTAATGGCACCAAAATCTTTTGAGGTCAGTTTAAAGTCGTGATCAAAATGGTGACACACCGCTTCCATTACTTTAATGGCTTGTTGTGTGATTTCCGGTCCAATTCCATCACCTGGTAATATGGTTATGTTCTTTTTCATCTAGCTGTATTCTGAGCAAATTCTTTAATTTCTTCTCTCATGTTAATGAGGTATTCGGTTTCATCAATTCCTTCTAGAATGCATTGTTTTCTGAATTGATTGATCTCGAATGGTTCGATTAATTGAAGTTGAGGTACAATGACCAATTGTCTTTCCAGGTCGATTTCAATTTCCAGTTCAGGAGATTGTTCAATCTGATTGGCAATGGTAGAAACGATCTCTTTCTTAAGTTCAATAGGGAGGATGTTGTTGTTTAACGCGTTCCCTTTAAATATATCGGCAAACTGACTGGAAATAATGGCTTTAAATCCGTAGTCGGCAATGGCCCATGCTGCGTGTTCTCTACTAGAACCACATCCAAAGTTGTTTCCTGCCACCAAAATGCACCCTTTGTATTTGTCTTGATTTAATACAAAGTTAGGGTTGGGCTGATTGTTTTCGTACCTCCAGTTGTAAAACAAATTGTTACCAAATCCTTCTTTGTTAGTAGCTTTAAGAAAGGCTGCCGGAATGATTTGATCAGTGTCTATATTTTCTACCATTAAAGGAATGGCAGTTGATTGTATAAATGACATAGCTTAGTTTAAAAAAGTTGTTGGGTTAGTAATGTGTCCATTAAGAGCAGATGCACAAGCCGTTACAGGGCTTGCCAAAACTGTTCTGGCGCCTGGTCCCTGACGTCCTTCGAAGTTTCTGTTTGAGGTAGAAACACAAAGAGCACCAGAAGGAATCTTGTCGTCGTTCATGGCCAAGCAGGCAGAACAACCAGGCTCTCTGAACTCAAAACCAGCTTTAATAAAGGTGTCTATTAAACCTTCTGCCTGAGCCTGTTTGAGAACATTTTGAGAGCCTGGGACTACTAACGCGGTAACGTGTTCGGCAACTTTTTTACCTTGTATAATTTCAGCTGCGTTTCGCAAATCTTCAATTCTACTGTTGGTACAGCTACCAATAAACACGTAGTCTATCTTTTGCCCCTCCAGCTTATCTGTTTGAGCAAACTTCATATAGTTTAAGGCTTGACCCTGAATTCTTGTTGAATCAGAAATCTTTTCGCCAATGTTAATTCCAGTATCTGGAGCAGTTCCAAAAGTGACCATCGGATGAATGTCTTCTGCTTTTAAAGAAACCTTATGGTTAAATTCTGAAGCATCAGTACTGTTTAAAGAAAGCCAGTAATCAGCTTTTGCTTTAAATTCTTCTTCGGTATAGTTGGTGTGTGCTTTTACATAGTTTAGGGTAGTGGAATCGATACCAATTAAACCTCCACGAGCTCCCATTTCAATACTCATATTGCAAATGGTCATTCTTTCCTCCATGGATAGTTTTTGGATGGTATTTCCGGCATACTCTACAAAGTATCCGGTAGCACCTTCTGTACCCAATTTTGAGATAATGTAGAGGATAATATCTTTTGCACTTACTCCTTTGTTTAACTCACCATTGACCTCAATTTTCATGGTCATAGGTTTCTTTAAAATCAAGCTTTGAGAGGCAAACACCTGTTCCACCTGAGAAGTCCCTATTCCAAAGGCAATGCTTCCAAAAGCACCATGGGTAGAGGTGTGGCTATCTCCACAAACAATGGTCATCCCCGGTTGTGTATATCCCAGTTCTGGTCCAATTACGTGAACAATACCATTGTTTTCATGTCCCATTCCAAAGTAAGAAATTCCATGCTCCTTACAATTCTTTTGAAGTGCATCCACTTGTTTAGCGGATAACTCATTGGAAATGGGTAAGTGCTGGTCTTTGGTTGGAATATTGTGATCTGCCGTTGCAGTTGTACGCTCCGGCATGAATACTTTAATTCCTCTTTTATTGATTCCATCAAAAGCCTGAGGACTGGTTACTTCGTGGATATAATGACGATCTATAAAGATAGCGTCCATATCCTCATCCACGTTTTTAATGACGTGTCGTTCCCAAAGATTATCGAATAATGTATTGCTCATTTATATAGCTTTTAGAATGGAGATTAAATGATTGTCGGTAACTTCTTTTTCACGGTCGGCTACTTCTAAGAACTTCGAATAAGCTTTATTCAAGGTTTCGGAATTCATTGAGAATCCTAACTTCTCTGCACAATAATTAAGAGCTGCTCTACCACTTCTGGCAGTAAGAATAATCTCAGAACCACCTGCGCCAACATCTTCCGGGTTGATGATTTCGTAAGTTTCTCTGTTTTTAATCACTCCATCCTGGTGGATTCCAGAAGAGTGAGCAAAAGCATTAGCTCCAACAATGGCCTTGTTAGCCTGAACCGGCATGTTCATGCTTGTTTCTACTAATCGACTAATAGAAGTTAATTTTTTAGGAGTAATGTTGTGCTCAAGATCAATGTGTTTGTGCTGATTAATGATCATTACAATTTCCTCCAGGGAAGTATTTCCTGCTCTTTCTCCAACTCCGTTAATGGTACATTCAATTTGTCTGGCTCCATTTAACACCCCAGCAATACTGTTAGCAGTGGCCAATCCTAAGTCGTTATGACAATGGGTTGAAATAATGGCTTTGTCAATGTTGGAAACGTTGTTTACCAAAAAGTTGATCTTTTTTCCGTATTGATCTGGTAAACAGTATCCTGTAGTATCAGGAATATTTACAACAGTTGCACCGGCAGCAATAACTGCTTCAACTACAGTTGCTAAAAATTCGTTGTCGGTTCTACCAGCATCTTCTGCGTAAAACTCCACATCATCCACAAAGTTTTTAGCATATTTTACAGCTTCAACTCCTCTTTCGATGATGGCGTCTCTGTTGCTCTTTAATTTGTAGTTAATGTGGTAATCAGAAGTTCCAATTCCAGTATGTATTCTAGGTCTGGCAGCAGGTTTTAATGCTTCGGCTGCCACTTCGATATCGTTTTTAACCGCTCTGGTTAATCCACAAACACCTGCATTTTTAACCAACTTGGCAATTTGGTTCACTGCATCAAAATCTCCTGGGCTCGATACCGGGAATCCAGCTTCGATTACATCTACACCTAGTAATTCCAGTTCTTCGGCAATGATTAGTTTTTGTTCAATGTTCAATTTGCATCCGGGTACTTGCTCACCATCCCGAAGAGTAGTATCAAATATGTGTAGTTTTTTGTTCATAGGAATAGATTAAAATTTATGAATCCAATGTTTGTAGTTTTTATTTGTTCTTGTTTTGTTTTGTGGCTAACAAAATTCGATTACATTAGGCTTGAACCGAAACCAAAAAATAAATCGATTGGGATGTTAAAACAATTTAACTTTAGTCGTAAAGTATTGGTAAACAAGGAGAAATAGAGTAGTAGAATTCACATGTCCAACACACTTTCATATCAATTGTTCGACCTGATTGGTACACTTTCGAAGTCGGAAAAGAGGCATTTTAAGTTGTATGCAAAAAGAAATTTAGGGGATAAAAACCTGAAATTTTTAGCTCTTTTCGATTTGCTGGACAAAATGCCAGAGTATAATGAAGAAAAGGTGGCAAAAAAGTTTGCAGGACTGAAGCCAAGCTTACTCTCTAATATAAAGGCTCACTTGTATGAGCAAATTATGGTTAGTCTTAGGTTGCTAAACCATAAAGAATCTGAAATTAGGGCAGGAGAATTGTACAATTTTGCTCAGCTATTGTATCAGAAAGGTTTGTACATGCAAAGCTTAACTCAACTGAGTAAAGCAAAGCAAATGGCTCGAAATCAGGAAAACGATATTTTACTATTGGAGGTAATTGAGTTTGAGAAAAAGATTGAATCGAGACATATTACCAGAAGTTACAAAGAAAGAGCAGATGAACTGATCAAAGAAGCACGAGAAGTAAGAGCTGCTATTAACCAGGAAGCAGAATGGTTGGATATGGCATTGATCATGTATGATTATTACCTGAAATCCGGACACGTTAAGAACAGGGATGAGTACGAGGAATTTGCTGCTCATTTTAAAGCAAATGTTCCAACCTGCGAGGATAAACTTTCTTTTTTCGGAAGAGTATACCGCCATCAGAGTTATGTTTGGTACAACTATATAGTACAGGATTTTACAACTTGTTATAAGCATTCTTTGTCCTGGATTGCTGAGTTTGATAAATCTCCAAAGTTTATCGATTTGCAGCCAGACTTATATATGAAAGGTATGCACAATTGCTTATCTGCTTTGTTTTATTGTAATGAAAAGGAACGGTTCTCTAAGGTGTGCAAAAGACTGGAGGAGTTTGTGGAATCAAAGAAAAGTGGTTTTAACATCAATTCTCAGGTTCAGGCTTTTATTTATTTGCAAACCGCTCGCTTAAATCAATATTTTTTGGAAGGTGAATTTACAAGTGGAGTAGAAGCGTTTAAAGAGTTTGATCAAGAGTTAGAAAAGTACGCCTCCAGATTGGATCATCATCGTGTGCTAATCTTTTGGTATAAAATAGCTTGTTTATACTTTGGAAGTGGTGATTTTAAAAATGCGATTAAGTATTTAAATAAGATTATCAACAGTAAAAGCTATCATTTACGTGAAGATGTTCAGTGCTTTGCAAGAATTCTAAACCTTGTTGCTCATTACGAATTAGGTAACGATGATGTAATAGATTATCAAATTAGGTCTACTTATCGTTTCCTATTAAAAATGGAAGATTTACAGCAGGTTCAACAATCAGTATTGAATTTCATTAGAAGGTCTGTATACATGGATCGTAAGGATATGAAGCCTCACTTCGATAAGCTAAAGCAGGAATTGGAGAATATCTTGTACGATAAGTATGAGTCCAGACCATTGTTGTATTTGGACCTACATTCCTGGTTACAAAGTAAAATTGAGGATAGACCAGTAGAGGAAGTTATTCAGGAAAAGGTAAGATCAAGAGGAGTGGTCTGAAACAATAACCCACTTTCCTTCTTTGATTTTCCAAAGTAGGGTGTAATATCCGGAAAGATCACCTAACTCTTCACTTCTTTTTAGTTCCCATTTACCGATTACCTGAATGGTAGCAGTATCTACAAATTCCATTACTTCGTTGGAGAAGGTTAGTTTGCCCATAGCGTTTACATCGGGGTAAGCAACAAGGTAGTTATCCAATGTTTTTTGCCATCCGTAGTTGATCCCGCTTTTACCAACAAATCTAAGGGAGTCAGATTTCCAGTAATGCTTCATAAAGCAAGGAATGTCTCCTTTGTTCCAGCATTCTTCCTGTTCCTTCATCTTGTCGGAAATGGATTGGATAATTTTAGGTTCCTGCGGAGCGGCAGTTAATGTACCCATTTGCTTGTAGGAGTAGCAAGAGCTCAATAATAGCAGGGTAGAGGTTATTGTGATAAATACTTTCATATCAAAGTTTCATTCCTAGAATACAAATGTCGTCGATTTGTTCCAAATCTCCCTTCCAGTCGCTAAACGTTTTTTCAATGATTCTTCTTTGCTCGTCCATAGGAAGGTGGTGAATGGAGAGAAGTAATTCTTTGAAAGGTTTGTATTTGAATTTCTTTCTTTTAGGGCCACCAAATTGGTCTGCAAATCCATCGGTAAAGATGTAGATGAGATCTTCTGGAGAAAGTTGAATTTTGTGGTTGGTAAAATCTTTGGTAACTGCATTATAACCAATTGGCTGTCTGTCAGCTTTGATTTCAGTCAGTGTTTTTTGGTTAGCAGTAATGCTAAGCTCAGGATTGGAAATGGTGTTAGAACTTACAATCCAGATTGGGTTATAAGCTCCGGCCCATTCAATTTCGTTGGTATCCAGATCAAGCTTTACCAAAGAAATATCCATTCCATCTTTCATGTCAGTTGTTCTACCGGTTTGGTGAAGTTCCTTAATGATTTTAGTTCTAAGTTGATTTAGAATCTGATCTGGAGCAAGGAGTTCATCACCAGTTACAATCTCATTTAAAAATGCAATTCCCAGCATACTCATAAAAGCACCAGGGACCCCGTGTCCTGTACAATCAGCCACCGCAAAGTAGAGGGTGTTGTTTTTTTCTGCGGTCCAGTAAAAATCTCCACTAACAATGTCTTTAGGAGCAAAATAGATGAAATGAGGCGGTAGATGTTCTCCAACTTTTTCTTCCGATTGTAATAGAGCTTGTTGTATTTTCTTGGCGTATTGAATACTGTCTATGATCTCTTTGTTCTTTTCCTCGGTAATTAGTTTTTGTTCTTCAACTTTTTGTTTTTGCTGACTAATGATTTGGTTATCCTTTTTCTTTTCCTGTACGCCTCTAAAGAATACAAAGACTAACCCCACCAGAAGAATGATACCAATGGTGAGCCCAATGCGCCACATTTTATCATTAGCAATCTGAAGGTCCTTTTTATCCATCTCCACATCGTGCTTCTTTTTAGCCAGTTCAATCTCCATAACATGCTCCAGACTATCTGTCATTTTAGTTCGAGCATACTCGTATTCGTATTGTTGATGAATAACGGCTTTCTGACTTTCTTCATTACTCAAGCTATCTCGCATCAAAATAAACTCTTCGTAATAAGTAAGAGCTTCTGAGTGTTTTCCTATGTTTTTGCAAACCTCGCTGAGTGTTTTAGCAGAACTTTTAATGTAGTCGGGGTAAGAAATCTCTTTAGCAATGGCATATCCTTCTATGGCGTAAGTATATGCTTCCGTATAGTTTTTTTTGAATAAGTAGATTTTGGCAATGTTGTTCAACGTACTGGATAATCCTCTTCGGTCATTGATGTCTTTTCTAATTTCTAACGATTTAAGAAAATAGGAGAGTGCTTCATCATGATAATCATGACTCTCGTATAGGCTTCCCAGATTGTTATATACTCCTGAAATACCGGCAACATGATTTACTTCTTCATAGTATTCTAAAGCTTTCATGAAAAAGTCGATCCCCACCTGAAGACTATCGCTCTTATAATAAAGAGTACCTAAGCTGTTGTAGGAGTGCCCAATACCTTCTTTATATCCTATTTCCAAATGAATATCCAGACTTTTAGAATAGAAGTAATAGGCTTGATCCAAATCGTGCATACTCTTATGGACACTACCAAGATGAGACAGTGTTTGGGCTTCTCCTTCCAAATCTCCTACCTGAATTTCCAGTTCCAATCCTTTTCTATAATATTCCAATGCAAGCGGAATGTTTCCCTGATGTTTATAGAGGGTACCAATGTTGTTATAAGATTGAGCTGCACCTTCATGGTCATTAACCTCCAGCTCAATTTCCAGGCTTAGCTTATATTTTTCAATGGCTTTATTGGGTTCTCCAATACTAAAGTATACTGCTCCCAAATTGTTTAATGAGTGAGCCAGCCCTTTCTTGTAGCCAATTTCTTCTTGTAAAGCAATGCAATGTTCGAAGTATTCCGTAGCCTCCTTTTTATTGCCATTGCTTAATTCGATGTACCCAAAATTATTAATGGCCTCTGATTTATACTTCAAAGCAGTTTTACGAATAGTTCTGTCAGAGTATTTGTTAGATACTTCTTCTGCCAAATCAAACATCAGTTGGTTGTATTGTGGCCAAAGAACCTCGTCGTAAAGTTCGTTAGACAGAATACTGATCACTGTAAGTTTTGTTGTGTCGTGACTATCTGAGTGATAAATGTTTAGAGTGGAATCGAGTAAGTCTACGTCATGCTGATGCAGTTGATCTACGTTTACGTTATCAACTAAAAAATGGTTCTTTTGCCCAAAACCAGTGAGGCAAACCAGGGTAAATATGAGTAGTAAAGGTCGATTCATTGGGCGATGACCAAAAATAAAGGACTAATTTGGAACCGCAAAATAAATCTTGTCATCCTATTGACACAGGGTAAATAGGTACTATTCTTTGAAGCTTACCATCCGGTATCAAATAGATTTTGTGAACCATTTGGACCAGATTTTGGTTTGTGCTTATAGTATGCTCTTCCAGCTCCTTTTTTACATTCTAACCCACTTTTTAGCATGGCCCATTCGTTAATGATCCCTTCCATTACAAATGCTCCCGGATAAAGAAGTCCTGTTGTTAAAACCAATGGGTAAGCATTTGTTTTTTCATATTCCCAGTTGAAGTACTGATTGGATACGCACGATATCGAAACTGCATCTCGTTGCTTTCCATCTGTTGAGGAAGAGTAAGTGGTAGATTCATCCATTAATCCATCATGTCCATTAAAAGCCAAAAGGTCTGCATTACCATATATTCCTAAAGTGTCCTGATCTACAATTAGGGTATCCTTCTTTTTTCCGGTTAAGGAGTTAAAGTGGTCGTTCAGGCAAGGAACCATTCGATCACCTCTATAGGCATCTGCCACCATGTATACAATGGTACCATTGGAGTATTTCTTTTTGAATATCACCCTTTCCAGTACATCTTTATTTGGATCGAGTGTCGATCGAATCAATTTCCAATCAGGAAGTTCTTTGAAATAACGTTTCATTCCTTTACTGGTGGCCCAATATAGATTTCTTTTTAAGTCCATTCCATTACCCAAACTAGGAGTGGTGGGTACGATACCTTGATGCTCATTATCGCAAAGAGGTACTTTTACGTGAACCACCAACGGTAGTCCATTTTCCACCTTATGGGTTAACGAAGCCAGAATGGATGTACGATCTTCTACTTTAACAGGAGGGAACTCTTTCTGTACAGTGGGAGTTACGGATATAGAATCGGTTTTAGGTGTGATAACTGGTTCCGGTGCTGTTTCATTGGGCTCCTGACTGGTAGATGAGCAGGAGATGAAGAAGCAAAGAGTAATAACGGAAGAAATGGTTTTTATGGTCATAACTAATAAGTTTCTACTACAGTAATGCAATTCAGGTAAAAAGGTACAGATGATATAAAAAAGAAAAGGGCTGATCGATTATTCGTCAGCCCTTTTTTATCAATTGTTTGAATTTTTAATCTTCCATATCAAGTGTATGTCCCATTTTTTCCTTTTTGGTTCTAAGGTACTTTTCGTTGTGGGTATTACACTCTACTTGAATTGGGACATTGTCTACAATCTCCAATCCATAACCGATTAATCCGGTACGTTTCTTAGGGTTGTTGGTCATCAACTTCATTTTTCTAATCCCTAAGTCTCTAAGAATTTGAGCTCCAATTCCGTAATCTCTCTGATCTGCCTGGAAACCTAATTTTAAGTTTGCTTCTACAGTATCGTACCCTTCTTCCTGAAGTTTATAAGCCTTTAGTTTGCTCACCAAACCAATCCCTCTTCCTTCCTGATTCATGTATAGAACAGCTCCTTTACCTTCTTTTTCAATTTGTTGCAATGCGTGAGCTAGTTGAGGTCCACAATCGCAACGAAGTGAGTCCAGAATATCTCCGGTAAAACAAGAAGAATGAACTCTAACTAATACAGGGTCGTCCTTGGTCCATTCTCCTTTAGTGATGGCCAAATGCTCTTCTCCGGTAGTTAATTGTTTATATGCAGCAAGTTTAAATTCACCATGTTTAGTAGGCATGTCAACTTCTACTACTTTTTCGATCAAAGACTCATTTCTCATTCTGTAGTTAATGAGGTCTTCGATGCTAATTAGTTTTAAATCATGTTTCTTAGCGATCTCTACCAATTGAGGCATTCTCGCCATGGTTCCATCCTCGTTAAGAATTTCTACAATTACCCCTGCAGGTTCAAACCCTGCTAATCTGGATAAGTCAATAGCAGCTTCAGTGTGCCCGGCTCTTCTTAATACTCCACCTTCTTTAGCTCTAAGAGGGAAGATGTGTCCCGGTTTACCTAATTCTTCCGGTCTGATTTCAGGATCGATAAGTGCTTTTACAGTTTTGTATCTATCACTGGCAGAAATACCCGTTGTGGTACCGTGGCCAATTAAATCTATTGATACAGTAAAAGGAGTTTCGAATTGAGCGCTGTTATTTTGTACCATTAGCTCTAACCCTAATTCATCACATCTGCTTTCCACCAATGGGGCACAGATTAATCCACGGCCATGTGTTGCCATGAAGTTGATGATTTCAGGAGTTACGTTTCTTGCCGCTGTTACAAAATCCCCTTCATTTTCTCTATCCTCGTCATCCACAACGATAATTACCTTACCGTTCTTTATATCTTCAATCGCTTCTTCGATTGTATTTAGTTGAAATTCCATATTCATTTGTTTCGCGGTGCAAAGATAGGGTTAAAAACATGATTTTTACGGGAGTTCCGTCACAAAAAGACCATTTTTAGACCAATGGCAATCTTCTGACTATATTTTAGAGGATTCCATGATCACTCTCAAACGATTAGTGGATTGTTCCCAGCTGTATTTATTTCCAACATAGTTCTTACCATTATTGGCAATGGTTTGGGAATAGTTAAAATCGTTTAATAGCTTAATAACGAGTTCTTTATACGAATTGGGTGTTTCACCAATAAGAATGTCCTGATCTGCTTTTGCGCCCAGGGCATTATTGGCTAAATTAGAGGTGATGCAGGGTAGTCCCATGGACATGGCTTCCAATAATTTGTTTTGAAGCCCGGTTCCAATATTTAACGGAGCAATGAATATCTTCCCTGATGCATAAGCATCTCTAATGTCTTCTACCCATCCTGTAACAGTGATGTTCTCAGACTCCAGCTCCTTAACTGCTTTTACCGGAGATGCACCGGCTAACAATAGCTGAATGTTCTTATTCTCTTTTATAAGTAGTGGAAGTACTTCGTTAGCTAGGAACAAGGCACAATCAACATTTGGTGCATAGCTCATGTTACCCACAAAAACCAAATCGTATTTTTTCTCTGCTTCTTTGGGAGTAAAAAAGTCCAGGTCAATTCCATTGGGAATAATCTCTATTTCGTTTCTGCTTTCGTGGTAGATTAAATCCCTGTCCGGTTTGGAAATAATAGTCTTATTTTCGAAATACTGGAAGATTCTATGTTCGTATTTAGCCAGCCTTCTTGCTTCAGATCGAAATACACTTCTAAAAAGTCTTTCCTTTTCAATTCTTCGCTCAATCCCTTTAGAGAACGTGTCCATGTAGTCCAACGTTTTTGGGATGGAGTGTTCGTGCTTTACGTATTCGGAGGTCCTAATGAGCTGACAATAGATGTGTTCTGGTTGTATTTTTTTGATTAGAGCATTAATCTTTCTCTGTGCTCCCAATTGGTAGAAATACCAAACCTGAAAAGGAAGAGAAGAAAACATGGCCCATCCCAAGTTAATTAGTATCTGAATTTTAGAAAGGCGGATAACAGTAACAGATTCGCAAAACTTATTCAGTTCGTTAATGTGCTTTTGATCTGTTTTTTTGTCATCCAGGCAGCACAAATGAATCTCGTGATGCTTTGAGAGTTCCTTTAGTTGATGGTATGCTCTTAATTTATCCCCTTTATCCAATGGATAAGGGACTCTGGAAACTAGCATCAGAATTTTCATGCTTGTTGAACCGTTTTATAAAAATTCAACAATCGATCAGTAATCAGGTCATTATTGTAGTAATCGTTGACCAGCTTTTTGGCGTTCTCTCCAATTTCCAGAATCTTATCTGAGTTTTGGTGAAGCCAGGTTATTTTTTCCAGGTATTCTTCCTGGGTATCTGCAATTAGGATGTTTTCTCCGTCGGTATAGTCAATTCCTTCGGCACCAACTTTTGTAGATATAACTACTTTACCTAAAGCCATTCCTTCAATGATTTTAACCCTCATACCACCGGCAGATAGTAGAGGAACTACCATTACATCGTATGCCCTCATGAATTCCTGTGCACAATCTACCTCGTTGTGGTTGATCATGTTTTTTATGTCGTGATTGATTAACCAATCCGGCATTTTTCTTCCGGCAAGGTGTAATTCCGGTTTAACGTCAGAATCAGCCAAAGCAGGCCAAATGGCATCCAGAAACCACGACATTCCTTCAATGTTCGGCTTCCAATCCATTGCTCCTATGTGAAACAATTGAAGCGGAGCAGAGTAGGGGCGAGTTTGAGCAGGTTGGTAATTGTTTACGTCAATTCCGAAAGGAATGGTAACAATAGGTTTTTTACAACCTAAGTTTTCGTATTTCTTCTGGTCCTCAATACTGATGGCTGCAATTCCGTCCAGAGAAGAGAAAACGTTAGTTTCGTATTTTTTGAGTTGCTTGGCCAGAATCTTAAGGTATACCTTTTTGGCAGGGTTACTGGCTGCATTGGCCAATCGCTCCCAGATCATGTATTCCAGGTTGTGCGAACGCAATATAATTTTGGCATCTGTAAATCTTCTGATGGTGTGAACATAAGGAGTCATGAACAAACTCTCCAGATGAATAACGTCAAACTTATTGTTTTCAAGGATTCTTCTTATTTCCAGATCAAAATCGCTCGAAAAGAAACGGCTTATATTATAAGAGTCTGAAGTAACAAGATTAGAGAAAGCATCTACTACGTTCAACTTGGTGTCAACAAAAATTCCCTTGATTTTAGTTTTTTCCAGAAACTCTTCGGAAAAAGACTCTTTTTTGAAGGGGTGCTTTTGGGTACTAATGGTGAGTACTTGCACTTCGATTCCTTTAGAAATAAACCCCGAGGTGATGTTGTTTATTGCAATACACCCGCCGTCTATGGCTGGTTGCGAAGGTTTAGGACAGAGTTGAAGTACTTTCATTTTTTTCGTTGCCCAAAATTAAGCGTTAGTAGCTTAATGTAAAACTCCCGATCAAATAATTTTGAATCATTATTGGATTTTATCGAAATAAAGGCAGCGATTGGAGTTAGAATAAATGCACTTAACCACATTCCCAATATAGGGTGAGCTCCACCGGAAATGGCCATTTCGTCTCCAACTCTGGTAATGATGAAATAAACGAGGAATAACAAGATTGCTATTAATACTGGCCAACCAAGTCCTCCTTTTTTTACGATAGCCCCTAATGGAGCTCCCAAAAAGAATAGCATCATAGAGGCATAGGCTAGTGTGAATTTACGATGCCATTCTACCTCCAGTTTCATGAGGTAGTCGGTTTTTATTTGTTCTCTTTTCTCTTCAATTTCCAGGTGTTTGGTTATTCCTTTTATTCTGCTGATTGCAGAATGAAGGTTCTTCTTTTGATCTTGAGGAGAGAGATTGTCAAAGTAATTTTCTGTTGGGGTATAAGAGGCAAGTAGATTACCAGTAGAATCGTTATGTGTTCTAGTTAGTAAGAATAGGTTTTGGTTATAGGTATTTTCTCTTTCGTATCTTTTTTCGGCTTCTTCAAAAGTAGAGTCTTTTAATTCTGCAATTTGGGCCAGGTTAAGCAGGTATTCTTCCTTTTGATAGAGATCCTCATCTGTTTTTTCTAATTCGAACCCTTGAAGGTCAAAATTAAGGTTAGCCTCTTCGAAATAGTATCTCATAAAAGGCATTTTGGTATCCTTAATAGAGTTAGGGCTCATTTCCTGAACAATGTATCCGTCGTACAGTTCCAGCAGCAGTTGTTTTTTATCGTCTGACTGATTAATGCGACCTCGTTTAGCACGGATCACTCTTTTATGATCTCTTGGATCTCTATTGTAAGAATTATGCTTAGCAGATTCCGAATGATCATAGATCAATAAGTCGTACAGATCTTTACCATTTTCGTCTTTTTCTCCCACACGAATACTGAAATTCTCTACCTCGTTATAGAATACTCCTTCTTTTAAAACAATAGCAGCCTTGGTTTGCTGAATGTCGCTGATGAGGACCCTCATTTTAAAATTGGCCAATGGCCATAAATTGTTAGAGAAGTAAAATGCTCCAGCGGCAACAAACATCATGAAAATAGTAAGTGGACGCATAATCCTAAACAAGGACATCCCAGAGGCTTTCATTGCTGTAAGCTCATTGCTTTCTCCCAGGTTACCAAAGGTCATAATGGAGGCAAGAAGAATGGACAGTGGCAGAGCCATTGGAACCACATTGGCGGAGGCGTAGAGCATCAATTCGAGAATGATACTGATCTCGAGTCCTTTACCCATCAAATCATCTACGTACAGCCATAGGAATTGCATATCCAGTATGACCATCCAAATGAAGAAGTTCAGGATGAACGGCCCCACGAAAGCTTTTATGACTACCCAGCCCAGTTTTTTCAAGATGTATCGCTTTTAGACTTTAAAAAACGAAGAAAGGTGAATAAAATTATCCTCCAATTACCTGACGAAGTTTAGCAACGTTGTTGTCCCACAATAGTTTTGCTTCTTCTATTTCGTCTTCTTCAGCGTAATCTGTAATAATTAGAGCAACTTCTTTGGTCAAATCATCAATTTGGATCGCCATTTCGAAGTAGTAATCTTCTCCTTCGTCATCTTCCCATTGGAAACGGATAGAATCACCTTTTTTAGACTTTAATAAGTGTGCTACTTCCTCACTTCCATCCCAGATAAATGTAAAGTACTCGTCTTTGATGTTTACATCGTCAGCAAACCATTCAGACAGTCCACTAGGGGTGGTTAGGCAATTAAAAAGTACTTGTGGTGAGGTATTTATTATGTATTCGAGTTCGAATTTTACTTTATCCATTCTCTTAGAGCTTTATTAATATGGTGATGCTGTGGCATCATGGCGCGCAATATAGCAAAAAAACTTTCTGTGAAGCATGATTTTTGTTTGAATAACACAATATGTCGATAAATGGTTGTTTCTATTGAGAATAGGGGAGTGTTAAAGGCTTAAAAATCAGGTGGATTATTGACTGGCTAAAAATTGCAGGTAAAAAAAAGTAAATAATCATTCGTGTGGAAAAGGAAGTTTTATATATTTGCGCACCGATTTCAGGCGCAGCAGTACATTCCGAAGGGAATTAAGCGACTAAAGCACTAAAATCTGAAATCGAATTTATTTCTTGAAAAAGAATTTCGGCGCGGTAGCTCAGTTGGTTAGAGCGCAGGATTCATAACCCTGAGGTCGGGAGTTCAAATCTCCCCCGCGCCACTACTGAAAATCAAAGACTTACAATTTTGTAAGTCTTTTTTTTTGCCCAATAATTATGCTGGAGTTACAAAGTGGAGTTACAATTCGTTAAGAATGCATTTTCCTTATTAAATAGAATCGACTTAGTATTCATGAATCTGAAATATTGATACATGAATAATGGGCTACCTCTCCTCATTTTTACGAAGCGCTTTTTCTAGTAGAACCATTCTGTTATCTTTTGGATTGGATGGGTCATGGGCCCAAATTGCCAAACTAATATCATAATAAAGGATATTTTTAGATTTATTGGCAAAAGGGTACCTTTTCCCATCAGCAAAATTAATAGTAGAAGCATTTATTAAATGTTTGCTATACTCCTCCACTGATGCAATATTTGTAATTTCTTCGTTCTCTATAATATCAACTAGGATTTTTAGTAATGCTTGGTACCCCACCGTAGTTTGAAGAATATTTGTATTGCTAGAAAGGTCCCAAAAGCTGTTGCCAGCATCATTAATAAAAACCTCTTTAACAGCTTTAAAGTAAAAATATAGATAATTTGAAATGTTTATGTCTTTGTTCAAAGCATAGTGTTTTCTAAATGGTAAAATTTTTGAAGAACCTGGACTTCTCTTATTTAATTCTGCTCTATCTCTGAATCTGTCACTTTCTGATTCTTTAATGTTTTCTGATATTAAATCAATTATTGATTTAACCATTGTAGCTTGCGAAAGAGGAGGGCTCATATATCTTTCGTAATCCCCTCCATAGAGTTTGATTCTTTTATAGAAGGGAGACATTTTATGTCCATTTAGGGCAAGTACAATTTGCAATGCTGTTTTTTGAGGGGAATCAGATGTTGTTAAACCAAACAAACTATAAACTAAATTTTGAGATACTCTTTTTTGTGTTCGATTGATCGTTGAAAAAATCATTGCCTGATATTCAAGCGTTTTTCCAATAAAAAAGGATACTACAAGTTCTATTTTCAAAAGATCATTTAGTCTTTCTCTATTCTTCTTTAACTTTTTTTGAATTTTTTCAGAGGCTCCTCCTCTTAAAGTTTGTTCTGCAATTTTAATGTCTTTTTGAAGAATAATTATAGCTTCTTCAATACCTTTAATTCTATGTTGACCATCAATTATTGTTAAATAAATATCACCTTTATTCTTATTGACTTCTTCAAAGACACGATCATTTAATTCAATTTCCATGAAATTGCCTTTCATTTTCTGAGAGTTAATAACTTCGTTTGGAATTGAAATTACTAAGTTAGTAGGGAAGGTAGCGTTTGGGTCATCTATTAGAAATTGTGCTATTTTCCCAACTCTGTCAGGTTCAACTTTTCTTTGTACTTCATCATTGTAAACAGGCTGATTATTTTCATCATAATTAACAATCAGCCTTTCCGTGTAACGAGTAAACTTTCTGATTTTTTCTATAGTGAATACCCCAATAACAAATTCTTGTTTGTTTTGAGTGACTGGTAATCCAAGTATAGAATTTCCGCTTAAACTATCCATGTTATTCGAAATTTGCTGTTAGTTCATCAGAGCCATCTCTCATTTCAGCATCATAGGTATGATTGATAAAGTGTTCTTGTAGGAGGAAAACCTTTTTAGAAGTTTTACTAGAAATTACAATTAGGAGAACCGAAAGAATTAAACTGATTGAGATTGTTATGTAAGAATCAAAAGGAGACTTCACAACTTGGTATGCGTACATCAGAAGACCTATAACAAATATTCCTCTCAACATATAATCTAATTTAGTTCTTAGATAATATATGCTCCCAATTCCTAGGTCCTTTTCTTTAGACTTATCATATTTAAAAATATGAGTTCCCAAAAAACTAATTTGATTTAAAGCAATTAGTGGTAGGCAACCATTCATAACTAAATTGATAAATACGAGTGTGTCAAATTCGCTAATTGAAAACAATACATAGATGATCAAAGCAGCAATTATTGCTGCTAGTGGTATAATAATATTAGGAATTTTCCATAGAGAATTTTCTCCTGTATTATTGGAAGCAATTTTTTCAAGAAATTGTTTCTCTTTTTTATTAATTATTCCGAACATAAATCAAGTATTAACAAATTGATTCAACGTAAATAGATTTCCCGCTTCAAACTCTTTCATATTGGAAATGGCTTGGCCATTCTCAATATTCTCCATACTCTTTTTCACTTTCATAGATTCTTTTTCACTAATACCAAGGAACTTATTTATCATCTTCAGGTTCCCTTTGTTTTTAATGTTCAGCAAAAAAGCAATTTCACACATACTTGAAAAATCAAAACTTGGTTGATTAAACTCCTCAATACCTTGTGACAATAGAACCACAGAAACACCTTTGGAGCGGATTTCTCTCAAGATCTTTTCAAGAAGATCTTGAGATTTCTTTTCCTTAAAAATGACATGAGCTTCATCTATAAGTAGAACGTATCGAATTCCTTTATTACCCTCCTCAACAGGAGAGTTTTCCATATTCATGAAAGTGTTGTATATATAGTTGATAACAAGGAATGTAGAGGTGAATCTTACTTCATTTGGTAGATCACCAGAAAGGGACAAGTAGTAATTTTGATTGAGAAAGTTTCCTTTAGGTTTGGATTCGAAAATTTCATAATCACTCAAGCTTGTCATGACCTCAGTAAGTGTATCTACCTTTCCTTCATAACTTTCGAGTAATTTGTCTTTGACTTCTCCAATGGTAGGATAATTCCCAGTCTTTTGGTCGAGGAATGCTTCTTTGGTTGCATCTTTTAATTTTTGCTCTTGTTTCTTACCCATAGAAGGAGTGTACTTGGAGATAATGTCTACAAATTTGCTTATCCCCATAAGCTTATTCTTATCATTGATGTTATCAATAA
This sequence comes from Parvicellaceae bacterium, assembly GCA_965230225.1. GTDB lineage: Bacteria > Bacteroidota > Bacteroidia > Flavobacteriales_D > Parvicellaceae > CALSMU01. The sequence continues at coordinate 163,307 of CBDDKM010000008.1, read as the reverse complement.
ATGTTAATGGGTTTAAAGGGAAGGGAGTGATAGGAGCATCAATATATTTTGATTTTGACCTTTTAAAGAAAGGTTCATAATACTTGATGTCATCCTTTTTTAGACCTTTAAAATCAAGGTAGATAAAGTTCACTTTTCCATTTGACTTTTCAGTAATTTGAGACAGTAACTCCAAAGCAAACTGTGTTTTACCTGTCCCCGAGTTGCCAGCAACAGCCATGTGACAATTACTATATAAGTCAATTTTATTTAGTGCAAGCTCAATTTTGTTATTTGGTTCTCCAATAATGTTTCCAACTTCAATAATAAGTGGAGAAGTAAAATAGCTTTTCTCAATACTTTGATTATTGTTTTTTACTGCATCAAGACTAACTTCAACATCTTCCAAATGCGAAATTCCTCTATCTAAATTGTCTATCAGAAAATCGAAAATGGTATACTTTGGATTATTCTCAAACAAATCATTCATGGATACCAAACCATGGTCAATATGAAGTTTAATATACTTTGGAATATTGTCATTGGTATTGTGAACTTCATAGTATTGGCTTATCAAAGCAATATAATAATCTCTATATTTTGCATCAAATAGAATATGATCCTTATACTCTTTCCCACCTGAATCATAAGTGTTAAACTCTCCTTTTGAGAACTTTTTTCCAGATTGCAATGAATATCCAAGCGCAATACGAGCTATTACATTTTCTTTGGTTCCAGCGGGTAGCTTTTTTGTAAGTTTCTGTACAACTTCCTTATTGCTTTTTGAGGTAGTAATATTAATTTGATGGTACATATAAATCGTTGTATTTACTAATTAATTCTTCAGGTTCTACTTCTAAGAAAGTTGAACTGTCATTGCTCAAATTGTTTATCAGGTAAGATTTACTAACGTTTTTCTTAAGCAGTTTATATTCACTAGCAGTTAGCTCTTTATGGATCAATGGGAAAAGAACAACCTGGTCAGAAACTTTAGGGTAGAAGTGTTTAATAATATTCTCAGCGTGCTCTCTATCGAATTTCTGCATAGGACTGTCTATAAAGACAGGGAATTCAATGTTAGATTCATCAACTAAAGCATTCAAAAGAGCAGAAGAATACATTTGTCGCTCTCCCATTGAAAGAGATCCTTTGTCAACTTTTTGTTCTTTACCATCAACAGTTGTGAATAACTTGATTTCAATATCTTCTCCCGAAAGACTAATGTCAACATTGACTCTACTGATAAAGTCTTTTTTATGCATTAATGTATTTAAGCCATCTTTTATTTTCAATTCAAGAGATTGCTTCTTTTTCTCTTTGAATTTGATAATGAAATTTTTCAATGTTTTGATCTCCTTCTCAATCGCATCATTTTTCTTTTTATTTGCTTTTGAAATATCAATCTTCTTTCTCAGTTCAGTCTGTTTCTGACGGAAAGTTTTTAATTCATTAGTTAATCTTCCAATTTCTTGATTACAATCAGTTAAATTGATTTCTATTTCACTTATAGATTTATCAAGAGATTCTTTTTTGTTTCTAAGATCTGAGATATAAGAATCATCTGCATCTTTTTCAGCTTTCCTCAGTTTTCTTTGAATGTTTCCAATTTGGTTTCTGGACTGAGTATATTCATGGTTAAGACGGGTGAAACTTTCTTTAAATGAGTGCTTTAAATTATTGATAAGTTGATTTAACTGATTGGATTGTGCCTCTGAGAAATCGTGAAAGGCTTCAAAATTTGGAGGAAGATCAGAGATGTCCCCATAGAAGTGCTTCTTGATCAATTCTTTGATTTTATCCTCATAAAACCTTCTTACCTTTACATCAACAACAACGTTAGATTCATTTTTTACTTGGTCCAAATCATTCAAAAAGTCATCCGTTTTATTGTCAACATCATCTTGCCTAAACTGATTTTGTTTATGACTCTGTTCATCAGCAAGTTGCTTAGATGTGTCCATTAAGGTTTCACCAGCCAAACCAAAGGGAATCAAATCAAATAATTCTTTCAGTTCAATTTGTAATTCGGATATCTTAGTTTCTAATTCGTCTTCTTCTGTTTTAAGAGCGTTCACTTCTTCAATAGACATGTGATTCCCTTCTTGAATAAGCGTTCTTTGAATTTTCTCTGATTCGTCTTTCTTTTCTACTTTTTCTTGGGTTAATTCTTCAATCCTTTCTTCAACTTCACTTATTTCGATTTGAGCTTTGTCTATGTTTGCTTCAACATCAATAAATGCCTTCTGATCAGCTGGTTTGGCTGATTCTTTCCTATAGTCATCCTGAATACTGATAAGCTGATTCTTGAGTTCTTCATATTTATGAATCCCCAAAACTTCAGAGTAGGCTATCCCAAGAGATTTTCTTTGTTCGGTAGAATTTACTTCTGCAAGAGAAACAATTTTCTCTGCATCAAAGAAGAAGAACTTTGCAATTTCAATGGGAAGAATAAATTCCCGAATGAAAATTTCTCCACCATTTTGATTATCAGTGGTTAAATCATCCGTGATTTGATTTGGGTAGCCATCAATCAGAATATCGAGACTCTCTGAAGTACCAGTTTTAGTGTTGTAAGAACGGATAATTTTAATCTCATTACAGGTAATATCTGGAATTTTGACATTTGTGAAAGTAACTGCAACTGAAAATATTGTTTCTCCTTTGGTTCCGGCTAAACGATTTAAGCTATTTCCAATAAATTTGCCATAGCCTCCTTTATCCCAAATCTCTTTTTTATACAGTTCGTCAACTTTCTCCATTTGACGACCATAAAGACACCAAACTAGAGACATTAGAAATGTGGTTTTTCCGAAACCATTCTTTCCACTGACAACTATAATATTTTTATCTCCTTCAGGAGAGAGTCCTATTTTATTAGTCCCTTTGTAGATTCTGAAATTATTAAGCTCTATTTCTTTTATGAACATATTACTTCTTTTTTTTAGGCTTAATGTACTCTTCAATTCTTTTTTCTAAATCTGCCTTTAAACCATGCTTTCTAGTAAGAAGAGCTTTGTTTTTCAATAGGTTTAGATGATCTTGAATCAATTCGAATTCTTTCTCGTTTTTACATACTTCACTAAGAAGCTCTTCTTCTTTCCTATAGTTCTCGTCTTGATTTTTCATGTCAAACTCTTGTTTATATACTGAATTATATATCTGAGATACTTTATTTTTAAAAATGAAATCTCTATACCATATCACCTGTATTGCAACTAATTCTTGATTAGTAATTAATTCGAGATCAGGCCTTTCTTTTTGGATCCCTTTTTGGATATTTAATAAGCGCTTTAGTAGCTTCGCTCGATATTCAGCTTTATATGTCCCCATACCGTTGACAGCGGGCCTTCCATTTCTCGTTGTTGGCATTCGGTTTTCAAGAAGATTTCTCTCATCGTATAATTGATCTCGATATTTTAATAGAGGAGCTAACCAAGTAATCCCATTATCAATTAGTGCAGACATTGACTTATCTTTTTTGACTAATGTACATGTCCAACATCCAAATCTACTTTGTCCACAGGAAGAGTGTTTATTGTTGGTTACCATTGTTGGGCATTCATAGTCATCAGCACTTGCATCGGCATATATTTGATATAGCTCTTCATTATTAGCTCCCCAAGGAGACGGCATTGTGTTAATGATATACCATATTTCCTCTAGCAATAAATACCTAATTGGAGCATATACGTAAGTGTTTTGATGGTTAGGATGTTTTGTTAGTCGATTACCTCGAATTTCATTTTTCTTAAAAGAACGAGCTCGATTAGCGCTTTCATCAGCTCTGGTACCAACAACAATTATTGCTTCCCCCTTTTCATCTACTTGCTCAACAACAAACCTGGAAGTAGGTTTGATTTTTAATTTATCAGTGCACCATCTGAAAGAATTATTAGGAACTGGATATCCTTTTCCAATTAAATTGATCCAGAATGAATCTTCTAAACGAGGAATTGTTTTTTGAACTCTCACCGGAAGGTCTTGATCTCTTGCAGCTTCTTCAATCTTACCCAATACACCGTTTACATAGTTGGATATGATGGGGTTTTCGACCATAGTGTCGTTGCATACCACATATATATCCCTTCTAACAATTCCACTAAAATCTTTAACCTTTTCTAGTGCTTTCCAGATTAATTGAAGAAGTACAGTTGAATCCTTTCCCCCACTAAAACCAATTATCCATGGCCTATAATTATCATCTTCTAGTAGGTATTGGTCTACTATTTCATCGATGATGTAATCTATTCTCTTTGACATTTATTCTACCTGCTCAGTTTAATATAAGCTGACTAAGATAAATAGTATAATCTGACTAACTAATGAAATCAATGTAATTATGATTCTTTAGAAAAAATCAGTTTTTGCTTATATTTTACATTTTTATCAAATATTTAAAAGCTGAATCATTTTATAATTAGCGAATATTGAGGGTAGAAAAAACGCTGAATTTGATGTTAGCCTTTGCATTAACCTACAAATGAACGAAGAACTAATATTTTATACAATCCGAAAAAATACTTAAAATCCATTAGGGTAGATACTGCAACATTAGGGGGGAAATACCCTTTTTTGGTTGACAAGAGCAAAATCAACTAAATGGTATTAAGGTTTTTCGTTTCTTCGTAATCAAGACCTAAACCACGATGTATAGACTATATCAGATCATATATTTCATTTTTGCACTGCTTGTTCTTTGGTATGTTTTCAAGCAATGGAGCCCAAACCTCTATGAAAAAGTAAAATCGAAAAGAATCGAAAAATGGTTCTTAGCTTTTGAATGGTTATTTGAAAAAGAGATTAGTTTGAAAAAGGCCGTTGAGAAGAGAAAAGAATTTGATCTTAAAACTGCGATAGATTTGGCCAATAAAGAATTTGAAGACCAAGGGAAATATGGTAGTGACCTTTTAAATTACACAATAGAGGAGAAGGGTAGAGAATTCGAAAACTATATTATCGAGAAATTTAACCCAAAGTACTTTAGTTATTTGGATTGGAGTGGTGACAAGTATCATAAGGGTAGGTATGCACTTAGCAGTTTAAACCCTGATTTGAAATTGGGTTTTAGAAAGAAGGGAATGAATAGAACCTTTAAATTTCATGTGGAATGTAAGTATAGAGGTGGATTTTACAAGAATCAATTGGAATTCAAAGAGCAACAGATTAAAAGGTACAAGAAATTTGCAAGTATATCTCGAGAGAAGGTATTTGTTGCAATCGGTGTAGGTGGCCCTCCTAATTCACCGAATGAAGTTTATATAGTTCCTCTGAAAGAAATGAAAAGTCATATTGTAAGAAGGGATGAACTATCTCAGTTCAAAAGAAAATACCCTCAAAAAGAGCTGTTTTTGAACCTAAAAGAGTATTCGTTAACTTAAGTCTATTCTAACTGTTATTTTATCAAAGGGTAATTCTACCAAATTTCAGGGTAGAATTACCCAAATGTTTAATTTGAACTATAATCTTGATTAAATTCAAATTGGATTAAATTGATGATATGATATACAAAGCCCCAAATCTTGTAGTTAGCCCACGTGACTCTGTAAGTAATGTAGAGACTATTCTAGATGCTGGAGAGGAATCAATTTCTATCGCAAAATTAAATTGGGATGGAGAAGAAGTTATAGGAATAAGATGGAAAATATCTAAAAGAGAGTGGAGTACTCCCAATAAAGTTAGTGAAGAAATTGAATGTAAGGGAATGCCTGTCTCAAGAGGAGTTCCGGTATGGTTTGTCTTACCCAAAGAAATGCTGGACAGAAAGTCAATATTCTGGAACAAAATTGATAAATTCTTAAACAATAAAAATTATGACAAAGAAAAATGAGATAACAATTACTCTTGGAAATGGAGAAACACTAATAGGTCATGAATTAAACCAAGAAGAGTATCTTAATCATGATTCCCAATCTATTAGTGTTGATTTTGGATACTTTCCAGATGTATCTGGAACAAAGGTAGTGCCTTCAGATAAGTACAAATCATTTGGTAGTGATATAGTAGAAGAAGTGGATAAAGTGTTAGGAAGAAAGTAGAATGTTTTTTGTTTATCCAAACACCCTAAACCCTTTCACCATCTCACTCACCACCCCTTGATTGATGTAATGCTTCTTCATGACATCCAGAGTGGAGTGGGAGGTAATAATGGAAGCCTTATTCCCATAAACCTTAGCAAGTTGAGAAATGTAAGTTTTACGAAGGTGTTTAAGCTGTAAATTCTTCTCAGAACCAAGCTTTTTCCAATAATGTGAAAATGATTTTGAAACTTGGTTAATCATGGTCCTACGAGTCACTTTCGAAAAAGGGTCAATCAAAAAGAGGTCAGAATCAGCATAATCTACGTAGCCTAACTCGTAAAGCAAATCCAGAAGCCCCGCTGTAATCGGTATCACCTTGACCTCCTTACCAGAAGACTCATCTAATCCTTTGATCCGATTGACCTTAAAATTCTCTTGTGTGATGTAGGAGGGATTACCTTGCTCATCTAACTGAATCTGAGAAAATTTAAGTGTCATGAACTCCTCTCTACGAAGCCCAGTTTCCAAAGCCAAGCGAAAAGCGTGTTTAAGCCAAGGGAAGTAATGGTATTTCTTTTCACCGGTAGATAACTCTTGACAACCATTTTCAGGGCTTAAAGAGGCTAATAAAGCCTCCATTTCCGATTTGGTAATGACTGATTTGTCAGTAACCTCTCGTTTTCGAGCTACTTCGGCAAAAGGATTGGAGAGGGTATAGCCATGTTTATCAATGAGCCAGTTCATGAACTGCCTGAGCTGAGCCATGGCTTTGTTGTATGATTTGTTGGAGTATCCTAAATCCTCCAGCAAGTATGAATGAAACATCCCCACAATGGAATCATCCACTCGAGAAATGAGAAGAGTAGAGTGGTCTAAACGGTTCTTTTTGATCGCCAAACAGAAATACTTTAAAAACCGTTCAACCTCTTTAATGTGAGCCGACGAACGTTTCTTGATTTGATGTTCTTGAACGTTTTCATTGTTGAGGTAACCAATGTAAAGTGCCATGCATTCAATTAGCTTGGTAGGTTTGACTGGAGTTTCTGGTTCAGGAACCTTTTGGTAATCCTGATTCATCAATTCCTTCTCAAAATCTAAAGTGAGTTTAATGGCCTCTTTGACATCTTTGGTATCAAAAACTCGAGTTTTACGTTTTCGGCCATCCGATCCAGGAATGGAAAAGATGGCCTTGAATACATGAGACTCTGGATTAGGACAAGTTTTTAAGGATTTTCCTGTCGACTTGCACTGACCAGATTTGGTGAGGGTTTTACACTTGTTACAAAACGTGTATAGCCCTCTGACCTGATCTCGTTTGCTGATGGTTAATGGCTTACTCATAAATCTTTCAATAGGTTTAAGAATACTTTTTCGGATTCATGCTTGGGTTTGTAGTTGAAAGGGGTGGTGGAATGGCCCTTTTCAGAAAGGTCCAATACCGACTTAACGTCCCCATTCAAATAAGCTAGAAAAAGCTCCTTCCATTTTTTTGGGAAGGAACTTTTCAAGTGCTGAATAAAAGGCTTGTAAAAAGAGAGAAGGAATTCAAGTTTGGCTACTTTCATTGCTCCACCAACCTTTAATATCATGATACCCTGCTTAGCGCACCATTTTTGAACCGACCTTAGGTCTTTGTAATTCAATAATGCTCTAACCTCAGCTAAATCCATGTATTCGATGATTAATTGATTCATGAGTGATGCGTCAACAACTGGTCCAGTTTTAACTATTTGCCAGTATTTTTAGGTGATTCGAATGCTTTTTCTGCCTGTGAGGCCCCATGATCAAATCTAGAATTGATCAAAGTATGATTAGCCAGCAGACTATTTCCCAAAACACCAGGCTCTGGATTGATGACAATGGCTTCAAATGACTTTAGTTCTTGATCCCCTAAAGAACTAAATAAAGCGATGTCTTTGTCCCAAGCTTTGGCCTGCCTGATTAAATCATTCACTTTTAGAAAATGAGCTACATCGTTGTTGAAGATTTCAGCTGTGGCGAACTCATAGACTGATCGATAAGCTATGGCAGCAATGCTCTTGTTAGAATAATCTACATACTCATGAATTCCACTATGACAATTGATCACGATGATTTGGTACCTACAGTCTTCCGGATCTTCATTGATTAATTTAATTACGTCACCCAATGGTGATACGTTTTTGATTCCTCCATCAATGTTGTTTTTACTGATCACTTTTTCTTCAGACGAAGTATAAGCAATGTCCTCCACAGGAGACCAGACAATGGGCATAGAGGTAGAAGCCAGTACTCCACGAATAAAATCCTCGTTGGAATCAAATTGATCATGAAGCACTCCATGATACTTCCCGGTATCCAATGAAACAAAACCACAGAGGTATTTGGTCTGTGGGATTAATTCACGGTCCAACAATACCTCTAACTTCTTTCTCAAAGGAGCATTGTCTGCAATGGATTTGAATTTAGGAAAGGAAACCTTTAACTCACTGATCACCTGTTGAAGAAGTTCTTTGAGAATGGTTTTTCTATGCTTTTTAGAAAAGACCATTTTTAGCTTTTTACGCCAATTTAGATCTAGGTTAACTGAAGGCTTTAACCTTTTTAGAATAGAAGAGATATCTGGCTTAAAACTCAATTTATCCTTGGTAGGTGAAGTATCAATTAATTCTGAGACATAAATTTCCTGAACACCATTTTTGGCTATTTGTTTTAACCATAGATCCTCCAACTCCTGCCATTTGTTCATGGCAATCATGGCTCCATTTAAAGCGCCCACACTTACTCCGGCTACAATATCAAAGAATGGAGGAGTGGAAAGACCAGTAATGGATTTCCAATGGTTTTTAATGTAGTTGAGCACTCCAAGTTGAAAGGCCCCGTTAAAGCCTCCACCACTTAGCACTAATGCATATTTTGTTTTCATTTGTTAGATTTTAAGATTAAAGACAAAAGATTCAAAGACGTATTGGCATTTGATTCTCTTAAGAATTAGTTAAATAAATCGGGGGATTATCCCCCTAGAAGATGTTGATTTCACCACCCTGGTTGAACCTTCCGTATTGGACAGCTTTCCCTTTTTCAGGCACCTCGATGACAATGTCCACATCGTGTTGGAATTCATTTCCTCCACGGAAGTTCCCTTGCTTGGTGGTTTGGAAGATGTAGATGAAAGAAGTGTTGGGGTTTCTGTTTTTGATTTGCTCCAATTGATGGGGGCTAAGCCCCAGTTTATTCACGCTATCCAGGAATACAAAATCAAAGTCAGACAGAGAACTAGGAAGGTAGTCACTCACATACAAATTAGGATGAGCCACTTTCTTGTCTTTAAGCTTTTTCTGAAGGGTATCATCAATCCCTTCTTCCCGAGCCACATAAAGTACCTGTCCATGGTTTCTAGCGAGGTATCCTGCAAAATCCACGCAGAGATAAGATTTCCCCATTTTTGGTTTACCATACACCATTGCTGTAAACCCTTTAGAAGGATCGCCAACCAGTTTAAGCCATTTATTCTTAAAGCCCAGTTTTTCAAAATCAAGTTTAATGATCTCTGTACTGTTCATGATTTTATTCCGGTAAGGAGAGGTTGGACCATTTAAGGAAGAAGAACCCATGTGTTCAGCTACAATCTTTTGATAGCGCAAAAGCTTCTTTTTACCGATCTGAACTTTGATCACTGGATTAGAACTAAAAGAACGATAGAGCTTGATCAGGTCGTCTTGTATCTCCATGATTTCGGAAGAGTAAGTTGAAGAACGATTGATTTCCTTCGATGAAATTGCTTTTTGCAAAGCATTCACAAATAGCTTGATCTGCCTTCTAGTTTTCATTCTGCCATGAAGATTGCAAAACCGATTGATGAACCTTATTTCAAGGTTGTCTATGGATTTGGAGGATATACCGTTTAAGGAAATAGTCATGTTTTTAGGTTTGTCGGTTGGAGTAGGTTTAAAAGATTGAAAGGAAGAGTCCATAAAATTGTAGTTGGCAGTTAGGCACTCCTTTTTGTGTTTGGCGGTTTTGCGTTTCCCGTAGACTGATAATCGCTTGACCAAATCTTTAGAAAACCATTTTTTCTTTTTGCGGTATTCCAACAGTACCTCTTCAGGATAACTGCTCAACAAGAACTTTCCTTTGATGGAGGAAAGGGTATCAAGAAGTAGCTTGAAATCTTCTAAGCTATAGCCGGAATAACTCCCGCAATTTGAACTTACATAAGGAGGGTCGATGTAGAAGAAGGTATCTTTAGAATCCCTGGACTTAATCACTTTAATGGCATTAGTGCATTCCACTTGAGTTTTTGAAAGTCGCTCTCCAAAGTTGGAAATCAGGTTCTCTTTGGCATTAACAACTTTTTTAGTGGTACTACCTAAAGTATCATAAGCAAATCCTGCATTCTTTCTGGGGTCATTAGAGTAAGACTGAGTACACATGACCCAAAAAGCCCAGGCTCGTTTGATCTTGTTTTTGTACTTGGGGTAATAAAGAATGCTGTTGGCAAGTTTTTGAGTTGACCGGGAATGTAGGGTTCCCTTTACTTCCTTGATCAACCCCTTATACTGGTTCTTGAGTACCCAATAGAAATTGATGACATTGTCGTTCAGGTCATTGATGATTTCCATGGGAGAGGGGTGTTTCCCAAAGTAGACCGCTCCACCACCAAAGAATGGCTCTACATAAGTATGGTGCTCGGGAATAAGAGGGATGATTTCTTTGAGCAGGTTCTGCTTACCTCCATAGTAACCAATGGGCGTCTTGAGTTGTCGTTGATATGTGCCTGACAGAGACATTACTCACTCTGGTTCTCCAAAACTTCAATACGTTGTTCCAATACCTCATGATCCTTAACCACTTGTTCCAACTGATGGGTAGAGATTGGATCATCAGAGTATACTTTGTGAAGTACACCTATGTAGAACCCAATGCTTCCAATGAAGCTGATGAAAGCCAGAATGAAAGTCAATCGGTGATGTTCAATTTTGTTGGTTTTCTGGTCCTTAATGGAAAAGACTTGACCAATGGCGTTTTTCCATTTCTTTAATCGCTGTCGGTAGCTTTTAGAACGACATGTACTGGAACAAAATCGGGCGTCACTTCTTTTCCCTTCAATGGAAACAATGCACTGCTCACACCTTCTGGGAAACTCTTTTTTAATGTTTTTCATGGTTTTAGGTTTTAATTAGTTCTTGTTGCTGGTTCATGATCCAGATGGTTCCAAGGGAAATGGCACTTAATCCTACTATTCCAAGCACCACCTTCTTGATGGTTTTTCGACTCTCCATTCTTTTATCAATCAAGGTGTAGGAGAACCTGTTGCCATAGAGCTTTCGGTGCATGTCACAGAGCTTCATGAACAACTCAAAGTCTTCCACCTTTTGAAACACCTGACACCCAGCAGAATGATTGTCCACTTTGTAAGTCGTTCCGGATCTGTTGGCTCTGTGAATGTTAATTCCGAACATTCCATAATCCGGAGTGCCATTATAGAAATCTAGCACAGCATTTCGGTTGTAATCCCGAATCACTTTCACCTTTTCCAAGCGTTGACAGAGAGCCTTATACTTGTTCCGATGCAAGTCCATCTTATAAGTATCTAAATATTGACCTGCAGCTAACATGGCTGTTCCTTTGGGAGACATGGGATTCTTTAACCAATAGGTCCCAGGGTCAGTGGTGCACGGAAATACATAATGCTTCCAGGACTTTAGAAATCCATCGTCAGTGGTAAAGAATACATGGATTTCATCATCGAATTGATTGGGAATGATGCTTTTCGAGCGAACTCCCCAGATGTTCAACTGATATGGTTTGGTATAGATGAAAAAATTGTTTCGCTTAGCGATATGTTTTAACCGAGCGATCACACCGTTTCATAAAAGTCCTTTTCACTGAGTAAAGTGTAAGAGAATTGATTACTGTAGTACTTGATTCCTTGATTTATCAGCCACATGAAGTAATCAAAACGAGCTTGTATCACCCCACAGCCCGCGCTGTATTTTCCTACCTTTTTGCTGATGATGGAAGGAGATTCCCGATGAATGTTTAATCCAATGTTTCCTTTTAGAACTTTGCCGGTAATGTCATGAACAGCATCCTTATTGCCATCACGATAATAAGGAAGTGATTTGGCTTGACAAAGAGCTTGATAAACTCCTCTGTGCTTTCTTTTTCTAAAAGCTCCCAGGTGCTGTCCTTCAGCCAGTATAGCGCAACCATCAGGGTGAAGTGGGTTTTGTAAATAGTAGATCCCAGGTTTGGTGGTGTAATGGAAATAGTCAATATGCATTTCCTTAGTCTCGTCCCGATAGATGACTAGAAGCGTTTCATTAAAGAAATTACTAATGGCACTGGCAGAACGAATCCCAATGATGTTAAGATCGTAAGGGTTGCTACCATCGAAGAATCGATATTTTTTAAGAGCAAGTACTTCTTTTACTTGCCGAATAGTTGGTTTAAACATAACTGATGCATTTAGTGTTAACAAATAGGATTTTGTCGTCCAGGGTGGAGAATTCAGCGACTCCGTTTCCAATGGAAAGCACTTCACCTAAAATGGTTCCTTTGGGTGCAATGATGGATTGGCCAAAGGCATTCCAGACCTTGCAAGAAGCTAGCGTTTTAATGTGGTTACTTCCGATACCTGATAACCCATTTAGCGACCACTGAGAGCCGTTGTATTTTAGTCCAATTCTATAGAACTGATCGTTGAGTAGTTTCTTTTCAGTAGTCTTCCAGAAGTTCTGCAAAAGTCCGGTGACAATGGTTTTTCGAACAAAGCCGATGGGTTTCTTTTTGAATTCATTGTTTACTGCTGTATAATCCTGAACAGTGTTCATTTGCTTTAATGCACTGATGGCTCTGCTTAAGCTATCATCCAAAATGGCTAATCGAAGTTGATTGGCAACCGATACAGGGTTAAAAGAACTGGAAGTTTGAGGAATGGTAACTGAAGAACTTCCTTTGCTTATGATCTTGGAGTAGGAGTCTATATCGATTACAGTTGGCAATCCTTTAGAACGAAGAGCTGACTCCAGTTCTGAACCATAATCTCCATCCGCCCCATACCGAGGAAGAATGGAACTACCGTAAGCTTTGATAAGTACTTGTTGCAACTTTTTGACCAGTTCTCCTTTGCTTCCTTTTTTTAGAGGAAAACCGGAAGAAGAACTGCTGGTTGGTCTAGAGGTGGTAACTTCAGGTAGAAAGGTAGTTTCTAGCTCTGGTGGAAGAGTGGTGGAGTTACTCTTATTCTTGCTCAGGTGTTTGATCAGAAGAAAACCTCCGGTTCCCAATGCAATGACTCCTAATCCGATCAAAATGTATTTTCCTTTTTTCTTTTCCATGTTATTGTTCAGGTTTGGCCAGAATCTTTCTGGCAATGGATGAATAATCACTGGCTGACAAATCCCCTTGAAGGTCAATGAGTAAATGATTGCCGTATTTCTGGTGGTATGCCATGGCTGTTTGAGAAAAAGCCTTTCTGGTAGGGATTTCATTGACAACGGCAAGAATAGCATCTTCATCAGTTCCCCAGCCAAAGCCTAACCACTCATAACTCATGGCAGCATAAAACCGCTTAGCCCATCCCAAAGGATCTAAAATCACTGCTCCTGCTTGAGCATCTCTTGCACGTTTGGGTTTAGAACTGATGATGGCGAGCATTTCATCGTACTCACTGTCCTTTAATTCAGAGGTCATGGTCTGCACCAAGTTTTCTCCTTTGTAGAGGTGTCGATAAGATTTTCTCACCTTTTCAAAATCCTCTTTGGAAGGAATCTCCAACAGCGCAGTTCGGAGCATGACTTCATTGGTTCCCCACCATCCATTGTTGTCAAAAGCATTTTTAATCTGTTTGGCCCAGGTGGCATGCTTGTCTTTTCCAAAGCTCTTGTTCTCTTCAGAAATGGCCACCTTACTTCGAATGAATCGAACTCCAAAATGGATTCCGATGGCTGCTACTACTGATATTCCAAGGCCAATGGCTATGTTGTTGATGAGCCTTCTTTGCTCAGGGGAAAGGTTTCTCCACCAGGATTTTCTATTATTCCTTTGCTCAACTTTTCGTTCCTGCTGAGCTTGTTTAATAGCTATGACAGCATTTGGATCCATCAATAATTAATTAAACTCCCAAAAACTGTTTGGCCAGTTTTACTTTAGCGGGGTCAGTTTTCACCACATGAGCTAATGCTTTAAGGGTGTCAGTAGATAAGTGAGCAGCCAATACAGCCAAAGCATTCACTTTGTCTGAAGCTTCCTGTTTACTTCCAGAGATGGTGATTGAAAATTTATACTTATTCATGATTGTTGAGTTTTTGTTGTAATACTTGATTAAGGGTTTGTTCCAATTCAGGGTGTTGTACAAATAGAGCCACAATGTTTAAAGCTTTAACCATTCCATCCGTCCCCATTTGATCCACTAAGGAGAGGTAAAGTTTCTCTTGTTCAGTAAGTTCATCCGGTGAAGAACTTTCCACCTGAACTTCTACTGGCTCCTGTTGAGATGGACCGGAAAGAGTCGGAGGAACACCTCCAGCAGATTTAAACATTCCAATGAGTTGAACAGCCTTTTCTGCGAAGCCAGAAAGGTTGTCCAGAGTTCCAACCGCTTCTGATTGTTGTTTGATCAATCGTTTGATCTTCTTATTCTTCTTCTTGAGCAGTTTTTGAAGTGTTTCCAGCTCCATTTGAAGACGTTGTTGCTCCAGTGCTTTTTCAATGGATAAGGTATCCGCAGGAGTACCGGAAAGTTCATTAGCAGTTCGGAAGATGTACCGATTACAATTAGGGGAGTTGCCCATATACATTCTCACTTCTACTTTCTTGGTATGATCACTCATAAAGTCCTTGTAAGCATCGAAGCGATCAGCATCTGCATTTTTCTCTACGACTATTTCTCCATCAACCAGTACACAGTAAATTTTAGGTTTACCTTGCCCATGAAAGGTCTGCACCATTTGTCGAAGCCGATCGATGGAATCAGGGTTGAATGGCTCATTGTAGATTTTACCTCCGTTTCTTCTTTTATGTGTTTGTCGAATGTCTTCCATTATGTTTTGCGTTTAGGAATCACTTGTAGAAACCTGACATCAATTTGCCTGGGGTATCGATTAATTACTTTAATGATACCTCGATGGACATATTGTAGCTCATTGAGTCCTTCATCTTGCGTGTCATAGATCCCCGTTTTGGATTCTACTTTGATAAAGTGCTTGGGAGTCACCAGGATGTATAAATGATGCTCAGACCGAATCTCCAAGGTCTCATTGTCGTCCAGTTTCAAGTGTCGGTATCGAAGTAAATAATCTTCAATTCCGAGTTCTTGCATTTTGCACTTAGCAATCAATATCGCAGTTCCTTCCTCCATCCCGTAACGGGCATTTATTTATGATTTATTTACTGTCTTTGGGCTATGTTTAGCATTTACCTTTAACTGCAGGTAAATACTGACCTGGTATTTGATGAAATCTTGTTGGGATTCATCTTTGTAGAATCCTTCAATGATGGTGTTTTCAATTGGAACATCGATCTTGAAAAACTTTTGTTTAGTTGCTGAAAACCATTTCTCAGGTTGAAGAGATAGAATGCTGTCAGTTTTCCAATCCATGCTCTTTTGCTCATGGGGATTGGTGTGGACGAGTTCATTGTAAAACACATCTCGCTGTTCCGGGATTCGAAGCCAAAGGGAGCCTGCTAATTGATCTATCGTTCCAATGGTGCAACTCACCAAAATTCCTTCTACTTTACAAATGCCATTAGGCAATCGAATTTGAAATGAACGTTTGGTATCACTTTTCCCTATCAGTATTTGATGAAGAATAATTTTACTCATTCTACCTTGGTTTGGAAAAGAAGTAGAAAGAAACCCGATAGGGCTGAAACTTTATCTTTGGATGGGTGACATCTTTAAAACGAACTTCCACAAGTCCATTTCCTGAATCAATCCTTCCCACTTTAACCATACGATCGTTGGGGGCAACATTTAACCCAGTCATCAAAAGCTTACTCTCAAAATCTTCAGGAAACAATTCCTGATCATTGATTTGCATTTGCTGAGTACCACGATAGTACAGCAATTCATCGTAATCAGAAGTTACAGCAACACCCAATAGAATCTCTGCATTCTTGTCCAATTCCCATTCTTTTTTAATGGTTTGATCTTGTGATTCAACCTGTAGGTCGAATCGTTCTTTAATGATGTTGTGTTTGTACCCCATTTTTTTACTAAATTTGAGTTAGATTAATGATCTTTTTTAAGATTTGGTCAAACCTGTAGTAGTAGTGATTGAGAGCAAGGCTCTCAGTCACTTTTTTATAAATGATTTGATCCAAATAAATCACCGTTACGGTGTGGTTCCGGTACCGTCTAGTCCCGCCCAAAGGAATTGTCCGGCAGGAATCCCTTCTTGAGTTCCTAGTTCGATGACAAATTCGATCACCTCTTCATCACGAATCAACCTTGGGTTATCCAGTTTGTAGTACCCTAGTTGAATGGTGTGATCGTTATCGGTCACGAACCTTCTATTGGATTGGTTCTCAGGAATGATTTGACGCTTATTGGCTTTTAGACTGAATTCACCATTGGCAATGGCAGGAACAAGGGACAAGCTTCTAAAATTGATTGCTTTGTTTTTCTCCTTGTCACCAGGCTCGGCTGAAGTTCCAGTAAGCAAGATAACTGCACTCACTAAGAAAACTGAGTTTTTTGGAAGCTTGGCGTTTGAGATGTTTCTTAAGCCTACTTCCTTATCATCTTGCGGCTCAAACATTTTAATGGTTTTGGATTGGATTTGTTTAACACTGTAAATGGTCCAATCTGCCAACCTTAATGACCCTTTAACCAGCTGTTGTTTAACATGTTTGGGAAGTTGTTTGAAGAATTTCTCCATTTCTCCTCTAGACCTTCTGGAGGCTTTGACCTGTTTAGACAATCGATGAATGGCCTGTATCTTTTGCCTTTCCGGCAAGTGTCTGGTGAGTTTTTCTAATTCTCCGAATCCAAACAATTCACCAACATTGTTGTATTCAGAATCTAATAATTCGTTTAGCATCTTAGTATGATTTAGGTTTATTTTTAATGTTTATTTGACTCTCCTCCCTTACATGGTGGAGAAATCAAACTCTTGATCATCTTCTAAAAAGTGACCATCTAATGAAGGAGAGGTGATAGAAACCAACGAACCAGTTTCGTCTTCAAAGACTGTTGGGTTGTTTAGTTCCAGAAGACTATTGTCTTCCTGCGTGATTCTATCAGCTTCATACTGAACAGCAGAGCGTTTGACCATGGCTTCGAGATTGTCCAAAGCCTCCATGTCTATGGCTCCAAATGCTTTTTCAGCAGAGACATCAGTTTTCTTACCACCGATTTTATCCAGATAAAAAGCATGCTTCCAATTCTCTTTTAGTTTGAGTAACCTGGTTTTAGTTCCTTCAGTGACCGACCCCAAACTGATTCCATTGACGGTAGTGGCCTGAGCGATGTTTCTGTTCTCTACGGCTGAAGCTAACCCATAAGCAGCCATAGAAGCGCCAGTTAGTCGAATGACACCACTTTCATCTCCAGCAAAGTGCCCAATTCCCATTAGGAGTATTCCAATGAAAGGGGAGAGGCTACCTAATGCAGAACCTGCAAGAGTTCCAACTCCAACACCTGCAACTAAGTCAACACCTGTTTTCATTCCTGTTACTTTCAGGTTTTTCTTAGCCCTGGCATCATTATATTTTTTGATGATGTTCTTCTTTTTATTTTTTTTCTTTTTCATGATGTTCAGTATTAGGTTAGTTCCACTTTAACTATGGAAGGAGTTGTTTTTTTCTTGGGTTTTCTCGAAACGGTCTTTCTCTTTTTGCGAGTTGGTTTTTTACGTTTTGAGGTAGTCGCTTTTTTAGGAGGACCATTTAGTGATTTACTCTTTTTGGACTTACTAATGGCTAAAGCAATTCCTCCGACTGCCAGAACCCCACCCAAACCAAGCACCAGAGCCTTGTTCTTTTGAAACCAGTTTTGGTTGTTAGTGCCTGAGGTGTCAGAGCTCTCCATTTCGCTAGATTTAGCCTTCATAGGAGATTGATCCGGGATGAAGGTTGTTTCAGGATTGTCCGGTAATGGTCGAAGACTACTGCTTTCAGGAAGAGCGGCTTGACTCTCTTTTCTTTTCTGAATCAGATCACCCACGCGTGAAACAATGTTCTTCACTGAAAACCTTCTGGTTTTCTCCTCTGTTTGTTCTGTATTGTTTTGAAGTTGTAATAACTGACTTGCTTTAGAACCTTTCTTGAATAGCTCACCAAGCTTTTTGATCATCCCTGCGATGGTTGCCATCACTCCGGAAGCTGCTGTTACAGCTGCTGCTGTGGTGACTTCACCTAGACCATTTAAACCATTGTCCAAAGTAACTTCCTGATAGAGATCGTGTCCGAGGATAGTACTTAAGTTATCATAGTCAGAAGGGTAGGTGACGATTGCTCCAAGTCCGTTTAACGACACCATTTTATTCTGATTCCCCTTTCCTGTTAGGATAGCCTTTTTCAAGTTCTCTGCTTTCCCTCCCGCTGTAAAAAAGATCTTTTCAGTTTTCTCCAGGATTCGTTTGAGTTCATTGAACTTGTTTAAATCCATTTGCTGTTCTCTGGCTTTTTGATCAGACCAGTATGCAAATCGAAGTTTGGAGGCTACCTGAAAGATATTGAGTTTCATGCTGGCGAGGATTCCCGCTCGAAGTAAGGCGGTTGCTGGATTCACTTTATTAATGCTGTGTATTCCTTTCTTTAATCCTTCTTTGATTCTATCTCGAAGAGGAACATTGTCCCTTCTGGATTGACGAGCATCTCTTCTTGCTAATCGTTCAGCTCGACCTTCTAATCCTTCTAATTCCTGTTCCATCAATACTTCAGCATCCATGGGTAAGTCATTGTTATAAATAATGGTAAGAGGACTTTCATTCTCCACTTCATCAAGAATGTCATCAGTTATATAGTTGTTGACTGCATTGCTGGGTGTAAATAAATGTCGATTATCGACACCGTTTAGATATTGTAGTTCCATGGTAATGTCTTTCTTTTGAGTGTAGGGTACTTGGTAGTTAAAATGATTCACTACGCAGTCCATAATGAGTTCCTGATTGCCCATTAAAGCCACAGGGTAAATGTGTTCATATTCCTGGGCTTCATATTTGGTCATTCGAAGCACGAATGGAATGTTTAGGTTGGTTAGGATTGACCCAATGAGTACACTAAAACAATCGCAATCAATTCCTTTTTTTCTGTCTTGCCAGGATCTGGAAGGACGTCTGACTTGTTCGGTTCCATCTTCATCCTTTTTGTATTGAAAATGATGATAACACCAGCTCCAGATTTGATGACAGGTTTTTCTTATGCTTCCTGCTTTAAGGTGCTTAGCAATTTCAGAGGTATCGGACAACGTGGTTTTGATTACCTTTTTCATTAGTCCGATGGTATCTGCTAATACCGCTCTTTTTTTGATGCTTATTGAATCACCTTCCGGTATTGGAAATAAGCAATTAAACTCCTTTCCGCTTTTGATATGTCGGTGGCCAGAGGCAATCATAGCTCAATGTTGGTGATGTCATCATAAGGGAATACTCCAACAGAGGTGTACAGAGTAGCATTGCTTTCAATGGTTAATTTAACCGACTGGTTAGGATCATTGATCTTGTTCCATAATCCAATACCGACACCAACTAGGTTTAGGTATGGAATGTTTATCAGCGTGGAAATTTCACCTGTTTCATTGTGAGGTAGAATTTTAATTCTTCCCTTACTGTCTTTAGCATCTGCCGGAATGTCCACTGTCTTCATGGATGAAGAAGCCAGGACTTTTCCCTGGTGACTCAATTTTATGAGAGGCGGAGTCATCCTTAAGCTGGATCGGGTAGGATTCTTAATGTTGTAGCTTAAGGAGACGTCTACGCCTTGCGGTGTAATACGGTCAATTTTTCCGTTGACCATGGTGACCGCCTTGTTTCCTGCACGAGTGAGGTTAATCAGGTATCTTCCTGCAAAGAAGGCAATGCCTCCACCGATGATGTATTTGACTAAACTCATGCTCGTTTGTTTTGCTCTAATTGTTCTATTCGCTTTTGGTTAGTTTCCACTTTCTCTTTCATACCGGAGGTATGTCCTTTGATTTCATTGACTGTTTTCTTTAAGTCTTTGAAGTCATGAAGGAATTCTTTGAGAAGAAAGATGCCTACAGTGACGAATATGCCGTTGATGACCAGTAATGCTTCCATTGATCTTAGGTTTTAGAATTAAGGTTGTAAGCTGGGATTCTCGTTGGAATTACTTTGCCCATAGCCACCGCTACGCCACAATTGAATTCTGTAAGAGAAAGATTTTCGTGTCGCATAAACACACACGTTGCGAACACTTTCGTTTGGTTTTTCAAAAACATGCCCAGTACCACCGTAACAGCCACATGAGATGAAAAGATAATTGGGAGAGTAATGAATCCAGTAGGGGAGTTTTTGAATTAATTACACTACAAAGATAAGAAGAAACAAAGCCTTTTAAGTCGTAGATGTCGTCTAATGACGTCCCATGTCGTCTTTAGCCTTGATTGTCGCTAGATTATACTTGGAGTCCAGCTCAATTGCTTTGATTTTTCGGTCAAATTCATCTTCTTCTTCCTCGAAAAGGTCTAATAGCCACTCTTCTGAATCTTCAAAATCTAAATGGCTATGCGATATATGTTCAAGGAACTCCTGAACATCGAGAACATCTAACTGAAAATGCTCACAGAATTGTTCAAGTGAAACATCGTCTGTGTAATATCCATTTTTTGTTCTGAGGTACCAATGTTCTCTTAAAGCTGCTTGAGTATCAAGTCCCGTAATTTGATGTATGTTAGTCGGAGTAATCAATACTCCATAGCCAAATCTTGTGCTGATGATATTCATGATAATTAGGTTTAGGTTTGTTGGGCAGAATTGCCACTAGTAAAATTGAGGCAAATTCACTTCAATTGAAGCGTAAGTGTCACCTAGTGACGCATTTGTCACTTTTAGCCGTATTTGTCTTTTAATTAGCGGAATACGTTGATGTGTTCTACTACCTGTTGGTAGTCCAATTGCCAATATTCACAGTATGCTTTGACAGTGAGTTTATCGCCATTTATTCCCAAAGCATCTCTAACAGCTAGGTGTTCTCGTTGAGCCTGTCGAATACTACAATCGTTGAGTACTTGTATGTCTTTGGTGGAGATGAATAGGCTTCCTTTTAATCGTTCCATAAAGATTAGGTTTTAGGTTAGATAAATCAGTTCAGGCAGATATTTTCATAGGTTACCCCATGTTTGCTCAGCTTACCGCATTCTTGTTTTTCTAATTCACAATGGATAAAATGCAGTAACGCCACTATTTTATTGCCATGTGATTGCTTAAGCTTGAGTAGAATGGCCAGAAATATCTTTTTGATTTGTGTTTCTGTGCTTTGATTGGCTTTGGCCATTTGATAAAAGCTCATTTCATGGATGATTCGGTCTTTTAATAGCTTTATTTGAATGGGGCGCAGGGTAGCCCAAAGCTCACCATCCCATTTTAACCACCTTGCGATGAGTTCGTTGTAATTCTTCTTAGGTATGTTCATGTTACGTCATGTTTGATCAGGTTACACCAAGGGTTTTCCTTGATTTCCCATTCAAGTTCAGAAGAGTTTCGGGAGGAAAAAATGGAGGTTGGGGTACTTTTTCGGGGAGATGGGACAAAAAATGGAGGTGTATATGAAAATTAGGAGATATGCCAAAAAAGGAACCAGTGGTACTATTTTAGAAACCACTGGTCGATTTGAGGAATAAGTGGTTAAATGCTCTGATAAGGCTTGTTTTTATTGATGTTTTTTAACATTTAAAACATGTTTCTTTTTACAATATTTACGTTATCCTTATGTATGCACACCACATAAGGAAAAAGACGTGACACTTGACCATGTCGCCTAACCTAAAACCAAAAGACGATGTTTTATTACCCAGATCTTAAAACTCCGAAGTGGTTGTGTCAGGAATATTCCCAGGTGGAATTATTAGGATGGTCACCATCCAAAATCGGAATCTTCTTGACTTCTAACTTACTTGTAGGAGTCTTAAAAACCAACAAAACTTCCTGTATGATCAGGGAGAAAAGTTTTCTAAAGTTGATGAGCTATGCTTGTTTGATCAACAGCCGTTACAATGAATTGCTTAACTTGAATAAAAAGGAAGCCTTGAACCTGATGTCTCCCATGGAACTCTTTCAGGAGTACCCCAGGGTGGAGCTCATTGGTTGGAACGCTGCGAAGATTGGAATGTTTTTGAATAGCCGGTTACTCGTTGGGATACAAAAGGATAGTAAACAAGCTTCATTAATCACAGAGAAGAGCTTTCAACGGCTTGTAGGCTATGTGAATGATAATTTGGATTGGAAGAAGGTGTTTTGTTAAAAATAAATATCAAAAATAGTCATGTAGAAAGTACCCAATTTTAGGGGAGAAATACGCAATCGGTAAAATTGTATGCAGAATTCATATTAATTTTGCTGATGAGGCTACTTCTAAATCAAACTAGAGTTGGTATTATATATGTTATCTGTTGAGCCTAAAATTATCATTACCCTAATGAAACAATATGATTTAACACCGGAGCCAAGAGAGTTATTTGAAACTTGGCTTTATGGAACTAGTAAAGAGGTCTCCTGGGAGATAGCCAATGAGTCCTCCAACAAACAACTTATTGCAGAAATTCTTAATGAATTTGCAAAGTACTGTGAAAAGTATGGATTTGAATATGAGGGGAAATTAGAGGAAATATAACCAATCATGAAAGAACCTAATAATGATCCAGTATAGTTGTATTATATTTGGCCCAAGAATTTATGAAGAAATAATAAGTTAGAATACATAAAAGTATAGCGTGAAGCTATAATTCTTGAAACGGAAAACTGCCAATTTTCAACAAGACCAAGAATTATAAGCAGACCGCCTCGTATGGGGTGGACTTTTGCTTTGTTGGTCTTAGGTATGGCAGTACCTCCGTTTCGACAAGTGATTGATCCGCCCTTTTTCATTCAAGGATTTGAAAGGGCATAACCTTCAAATTGAAAAAATGAAACGAGTATTAATTTGTCACCCCAATGATTATTACCGAAAAGCATTAATAGCTTTACTAGAGATTAGTTTAAGAAGTGGATATGTTTTTATAGAGGAATCTGCTGTGAGCATCAATAAACTTAGAAATGAAAAACCTCCGGATTATTTCTTGTTATCTCAAAATGAACAAAGCGATGAGGAGTTGGTGAATTTAATTAAGTCCATAACCCGTACTATTTCAGTGAAGCTAATAGTACTGACTTTTTTTGATTCAGAGATTTACCGTGCCAAATTGAAAAGTGCTGGCGCCCATGGAGTATATAGAATAGACTTAAACATTGAAAAGTTAATAGAGTTGCTTAACTAGTAAGTGGAGTTGACAAAAACAATGTTTTTGCGCAGGAATTCTTGAAATTTTACTAACACTATTTCTTATTCACAGCTTATTCACAATTTTCATTTAGAATAGATTGTTCTAACTACTTGGAAACAAGTATGAAAAATGAGCTAGCTAAGTATTTTTAACATTGAGTAATGTAAGAAATACTTAGTTGAAAACTTCCGTTCGATCAAAATCAAGTCAGATTTCTTATTTAATTAGTCTCTGCTAAAAGAGGTGTATTCAGAAAAACAAAAATGACCGTTTATTGCTGAAAGTGGCGTCTGGTTTCCAAAATGATACCACTTACAAAGAAAGTGGAAAAAGATTTGGAGCGAAGTTACTAGCCTATGTAATTTAGCATAAGACTATTTGAATAGACTACCTCCCTCATGGAATTACCCCTTAGTCTAATAGAATAGATAGTCGAAAATAACACCACTTTAAAAATGATTGCTAAGCATTAAAAAGGGTTTAATGCTTTGATGATAAAATACTGTCTAAACTCAGCTAAAAAAATAAAAGTTTTGGCAGAAAAAAGATGACCATAAAAACCTTACGTGGCATTGGGAGACCTTTGTTGATGTAAGCTAATAAGTAGTGAAATAAAAAAAAGCATTATGAAGTTATTAATGACCGTTGGATTGTTGCTGATCATGAGTATAGGATGGGGACAAAGCCCTTCATTTAATTATGAAGTAAACTATAATTATTCAGGGATTGATCCGCTCGATGGAGATTCTCTTTTTAGCATTAACTGCGTAGTTGATGTTAACGAAAATGTGGATCATATAGAGTTGAAGGTAGGAACAACTGAACTTGGTGATGATATACTTAATGCTCAGTTTAATATATCAACATATGTTGATGTATCCTTAAATGAGGCTAAATCGAAAGCAACAATTGAGTTGGGAGATTTCCCACAGTTTGATAAATATTTTAATGTAAAACTGCACTACCTGGATGGTACAACGTCGGAGGCAATTTCAAAATCAGTTTTATTCATTAATCCACAAAATTAGGGGCATTATGAAAAAGATAAATAGAGTTGGGATAACATTTTTACTGGTGATAGTCTGTTTTATTGGACGAACACAGGACTATGCAATACAATGGACAGATGCTTTGAATTTGGGAATTAACGATAGTGCGTTGTTTAAAACTTACTATCATGATTTTGAGTGGAATGCAGAAGCATACTCATCTACAGTGCTAAGGCCGGATAGTAATGGATATATTGAATATCCGGTTAGTGATCTTGGTAATTATAAAGCATTTGGATTTGCAGAAGAATACGATGCAGGACATTCTTATACTGGAATAGATTATGGTTTTTATACCTTAAGTACTAATGCCGCCTATCGTGTTGTGGATGGAGTTCACACTTCTATAGGAACGGTAACGAGTAGTGATACATTAAAAGTGGATCGTACAGATACAACTGTTACATTTTTGTTCAATGATTCTATTATTCACACCGTTGAAATTAACCCACCTACTAAAGATTGGTATGTGGATGGCGTTATTTACAGTTATTACACGGGGATGAAAAATATCAGAAGCAATTTTAATACGCTTCGTTTTAGAGAGTCATCTATGCCAGTAACTACTGTTTATGCTAACGATTCTGGAAAGATAGATGTTACTTATACCGGAGGTGTTGGTCCTTATACTTACAATTGGTCCAATGGCGATACTATAGAAGATATTGATAGTGTAGCTCAGGGCTTTTATACATTAACCATTAAAGATAGCAGGGGAGATTCGATTGTGAAGGAATATGGGTTGTTTTCCAGACATAAAGTAGAGTGGGATGAGCTGATTGCATTGGACTCAACTAGTAACAAGTTGTATAAGCAAGTATCTTATCCTGTTGGATGGAATGCCGAAGCTATTTCATCTAAAGCGTTACAACCAGATGAGGATGGGGAGATTTATTATAAAATGACTAGTGAGCGATACATTCATGATGCTACCATGTGGGGATTTACAGATGTTCTGGAAGCTTCTACCAATTATAGTGATATTAAATATGGCTTTTATACAGCTAGCTGGGAAAGAGTGTGGGTTAGACATGAGGGGGTGAATGTGTTAATTGATGATCGACAAGTGGATAATGCAGAATATTCTATTTATAGGAAGGATAGTATCATCATTTATAAAAAGAATAACATTGAGTTATATAGAGATACAATATCAGCTCCTACTAAAGAATGGTGTGCAGCTGCCTTAATTCATACCCATTCAAGAGGAATTTCTGATATGAGAATAAGTTTTGATAAAGAAGCATTTCATGAATCAGAAGTTTATTCTACTACAAACCATGGAAATGGGCGCGGATCAATCGATGTAAGTTTTGTTAGTGAAGATACTCCATTGACCTATAATTGGTCGAATGGGGATACTGTTCAAGACTTAGATAGCGTTGTATTTGGATATTATCAACTTACAGTTAAAAATAGTCTGGGAGATTCTTTGGTTCGTGAATACTCTGTGTACCCGGATAGTTTGATAGAATGGACTGATTTAATAGGTTTTTATCCGAATGGAACAATGATTCAAAAGGGAGGGAATGCTCCAAGTGCCTGGAATTGTCAGGCTAAATCGGCAAGAGAATTTAAACCAACTGATGATGGGCAGTTGACCTATACGGTAAATTCCTGGAATTATATAGTAAATAATATTATTGGGTTTTCAGATCAGGATAATAGCAAAACAATTACGGATATAAAATATGGTTTTTATTTTGTCGGATACTACAGGTTGTATGTGGTAGTGGATGGAGTTCATACTGCAGCAGATGTTTTTAGAGCAGGGGATAAAGTCTCAATCAAAAGGAATGGAAATACAGTTAAATGGTATCGCAATCAAAGAGAAATTTGGTCTGAAACTATCGCGGTTCCAACTACATCCTGGTGGGCAGAGGCTATGTGTTATCATAATGGTAGAGATTTTAACGGACCAAAAGTAAGTTTCTATGATCGAAGGTTCAGAGAGGAATCTATGGCCACTACATCCATTGATGGAAATGGGTTAGGAACCATTGATGTTAATTATACGGGAGGAACAGAGCCATATAGTTATTCTTGGTCAAACGGGGATACCACTGAGTCAATTTCTGGGGTACCTCAGGGAAGGTATACCTTAACAGTATCTGATTCGCTGGATAGTACTTATGTGAAAGAATATCCGGTGTATAGTAAGAGTTTTGTAACCTGGACTGATCTTAATAATGCAACTGTTAATGGAACTTCAATGTACAAAACAGGTTCTACTGCAGGGTGGAACAGTGAAGCAATTTCAGAAGAGAGATTATCTCCTGCTGAAGATGGGTTTATAGAGTATGCTGCGGTTCAAACTAATGCCAATCAAGTTGTTGGATTTGCGAATGGAGCAAATACAGTTACAACGATATCTGAAATTGAGTATGGGTTCTATTTAGCAAACAATAAAAACCTTTATTACATACTGAATGGTACCCAAAATTATATAGATCAATACTTAGCCAATGATGTATTAAGAATTGAGAGAATTGGAAATAAAGTTTATTGGAAAAATGATGGAGTGATTCTGCATGAGGAGACTATTACTCCTCCAACTGAAGATTGGTATGCTGATGGTTTAAATTATTGGACTAGTTCTGTTAAAATTACTAACCTCAAACTCAACCTAAGCACCCATCTAAATCTACAAAGTTTTGCGCGCACTGGTAAAAAAGTTTCGGGGTCCTATTACCATTTGAAGGAAGACGAGCTGCGCTTTACCTATGATGAGCAGTACGTTCCGGATAATACAGCATTGGATATCACTATTACCGACGATGGCAATACAAGTTATACCTATTCTGGTACGATTCAGCGAGGAGTAGGAGAGCGTTTTTACACCCTTGATTTGGATGATATCAGCCCATCACTTACGAGTGGGTACTACCTACTGACCATCGAGAATGATAAGTCAGAGAAAAGTTATTTACGATTTAAATTGGATTAAAGATGAAGTTTAAAGTAGCAATAATCGGATTGTTAGCTGGCTTAATTGCCCTGGTAATTTATTTTGGAACGAATCAACCTGAAGTACAGGAGAAGAAGGTAGCCTATATTCAAAATGCTCAGGTATATACCTCTTTTGAAATGACTAAGGAGCTGGATGCACAACTGGAGCAATATGTTACCTCCAAATCGGCTGTATTGGACAGTTTAGAATTGCGATTACAATTTTTGGCTAAGAGTATTGAGCAGACCAATGATGAGTCTCAGATGCAGCAGTTTGTGGAGTTAAAACAACAGTTTAACTACCTGGAGGAAGATTTTTATAAAGGGCATGAGCAACTGAGAGCAGAATACCACGAGCAAATTACTACTCAGATGAATGAATACATCAAATCCTTTGGAGAGGAAGGGCAGTACGATTACCTGTTTGGAGCCAATGGCAATGGAAACTTGATGTACGCATCAGAAGGAGAAGATGTAACGGCAGAAGTAATTGCATTTATCAACGAAAAATATAAAGGAGCCTAATGAAGAAGTGGAATTACATATTCGTGTTGTTGGCTCTGTTTGGTTGTGGAGAGAAAGAACAATTAAAACCCTCTGCCTATGTGAAATGGGTAAATGATGCATCCAACGGATTAAAGGTGGAAAAGACGATGAGTGATGTGACGTACTCGTTGCAATATAAGCCTGTGGAATACATAGTGGCGAATGAAGAGCGAACAGACGAATTACCACTGGCAAAGTTGGAGGAACGTAAAAAGGCTCTGGAGGGGATGTATTACTTCAACTTTAGAATGCAGAGCAATACAGAAGGAGATGTATTGCTAACTGGATTAGCTGAAGAACAGGAATATTACGAGCGAGTAAATTACTGTTCCTATGGCATGCAGGAAGACTTTAAGCTCGTTACTGCTACAGACACGTTGCCTTGTAAGCTGTTCAATTTTGTTCGAACCCATGGAGTAGCTCCTTATGTAGATTTTGTATTGGGGTTTGAACGCAAGACTCAGGAGCCGGAAGAATTACAAATAGTATTAGAAGAGCGGTTATTTGGAGCCGGTCGGATAAAATTTACGATAGAAAAAGAATCACAGGAAAGCATTCCTGACCTTATCACGATATGATATGAAAAGATTTAGTGCATTAAAATTTAGAGAATCTCGCAGAGCAAAGACGATAGCTGCTTTTACTGCGTGTACGGTATTGTTTCAATTGATGTACCCAACCACGTCCTATGCCCTTACTTCGGGTCCGGGGCAGGAGGAGTTCAGCAGTTTTGAGCCCGCCACCACGAGTGATATGGTGGATCTATACAGTGGAGATTTTACGTATAATATTCCGTTACTATCGGTACCAGGCCCTAATGGAGGATATCCATTGAATCTGGCTTACCATGGTGGTGTAGGAATGGAACAGGAAGCCAGTTGGGTAGGATTGGGATGGAACCTGAATGTAGGAGCCATCAACAGATCGATGCAAGGTCTTCCGGATGATTTCAATGGAGATAAGGTGGAGTATGAGCAACACATGCGTAAGAGTTGGAGTGCGAATTTAGACTTAGATGGATTGATTAACAGCGAGGGTATGGGAGGATATGCAGAAAAATGGGGATTCCCTTACTCTAGTGGGTCGAGTATCAGCAACCCTCCAGAATGGAGTTCAACCATTTCAAAACAATTATACTTTAATAATTATAAAGGGTTGGGGTACCGTTTGTCTAACAACATACCAAAATTGGCAGTTAATAGTCAGTATTTTAATTTTTCAATGGGTATTTCATTGGATTCTCAAGAAGGTGTAGGTATTTCAGCTCAATCAAACTTACAGTTTTTACATACTACATTTGGGACATCTCTTCAGTATAGCCCATCAAAAGGACTAGAACAAGCTGGTATGTCTACGGGTTTTACAACCAGAGAAACATACAAACACACTGATCAATTATCTGGAAAAACTACAAAATCAAGGACGTCAGGGATTTCTTATGGTGCTTCTAGTGGTTTTGGTTTTTCAAGTATGGCATCAATACCAACAGTAGGAATGCCTTCAAAATCAGTTAGTTTTCCTGTGTCATTAAAAATAGGGAAAACCCAGGGGGTAACTCCAAATTGGAAACCTAAATGGGCCACTAATGATCATTTAAATATATCAGCTTCTTATTCTATGTCTTTTGAGGATGATGGAGGATTGGATACAAGGGAGGGGTATGGATATTTATATACTGATAATTCGGATGCCACAGATATTACGGATTTGAGTAGAGACGGGATTTTAGAATCTAAAAGAACCAGGTATTTGGCTCCTTCTAAGTATACCTATGATCATTTTATGCATACAGGTCAGGGAACTGGTGGTACTTTCCGACCAACAAAAAATTCTGTAGATATCCTTTCCAGTCAATTACAGGAAAGCATCTCAACAAGTTATGATCTTGGAGTAGAAGTGGCAAAACCGGGTACTCCAAGTACTTTCCATTTAGGACTGGACTATGTAAAAGGAGTAAACACTCAATCTTCAGGAGACTGGTCTGATGGAACTACAGATAATGATGCAACCTTTGGTGCAAGTGCTACAGATCGTGGAGTATACTTTAAGACTTATGGAGAGCATTCAGCTACTTTAGTGGGGAACGATAAGTTAACAAGTGCCTGGGCAGGAGATGAAGCCATTAAGCCGGTGTTGGACGATGAAAACGGAACCACTGGAAATGCCATTGAGAAGTGGTTGGATGGACATTATACCATTACCGATGAGTTTACTTCTTATAACGAGTACTATGGTAATGACTACGATGCTGGTACTACCGATATGAAGTATACGAAAACCACCAAGGAGCGTGGTAAAATGATTCGTACTTTATCCCAAACAGAGGCGGAGCTATTTGGTTATTATCAAGATGCAATTAAGTCATTTGCCGATACAGAAAAAGATGATCACATTTCGGAGATTCAAGTCACTCAACAAGATGGGTTAAGGTACATCTACGGGTTACCGGCTTACAATAAGAAGCACAATAACGTATCGATGTCCTTAAATGGGATAGTTAATGATGATGCCGATTTCAATACTGATCGTGTGGATGTTACAGCAACGACGTATCAAGCTCCATCCATTGGAACTGCCCATGAATACTTCAATAAATCCAGCATTCCCGACTATGCTCATAGTTGGTTACTCACAAGTGTATTGTCTTCAGACTATGCAGATATTGATGGAGTACAAGGACCATCAGAGGGAGATTTAGGTTACTGGACCAAGTTTACTTACGATCGTGCTATTACGGATTACTCATGGAGGATGCCATATCAGGGAGCCACTTTTGCTGAGGGGAACTCAGGAGATGAAGATGATGATAGAGCCTTTTTTACCTATGGAGAAAAGGAAGTGTTTTATGTTAAATCTGTAGAGACAAAGACTCACATTGCTATCTTTTCTTTGAGTGATCGACATGATGGGTATGAGGCAAAGGAGGAATATGCAACTAGTTCATCACCTCTTGGAGATGATGTGTTACAAAAGCTGGATAAAATAGAGCTCTTTACTAAAGAAGAGTATTATAATGATAATGGAACAGTTAATATAGATGCGGTACCTCTACAAACTGTTCACATGGAGTATAGCTATGAGTTATGTTCCGGTGTTCCCAACAATGATGGGGCGGATTATGATCATGATAATGATTCAGGAACTGCTAAACTCACAAATGAAGAAGGGAAACTAACCTTAAAAAAGGTTTGGTTTACCTATGAGAACTCTACCAGAGGAGAGTTAAGCCCATATGCGTTTGATTACGATGCGACAACTGAAAGTAGTAATCCTGATTACAATTCTAGAAACATAGATCGTTGGGGGAATTACAAAAACAATGATCAGTATACAGCAGGTAATTGTTATTACCCTTATATAAACTTCCCTTATTCAGAGCAGGGAACAGAAGAATACAAAGACAATAATGGAGGAGGTATTGGGGCCACCACCAGACCGGATGCCGGAGTATGGTGTTTAAAATCGGTGAATTTGCCAACTGGAGGAGTATTCAATGTAGAGTACGAATCGGATGATTATGCTTACAATGAGGCGGAAAAAGCTACTAGAATGTTCGACATTGTAGGAATAGGAGATGTTGAAACAGCAGGTACTTATGGGCCTGATCGAGCCTATTACGAATTTAGTAGTGGAAGCATGAATCAGGTTACCAGTGATGTTGCGATGGATGATCTTGCCAGAAATATTACTGGGACATCCGTTCGAATGGCAAATACAGCCAATTTTGATGATGATAACAGTACGAATTATAAAGACCGTATTTATCGTGTTTATTTTAGATTGGAAGAAGAAATCTCTTCTAGTGCTACCGATGCAGAGGTAAACGCGATTATTAGAGACCAATACGTTGGAGATTTAGACTACCTGTATTTTAAGAATTACACATACTTAAGAAAAGAGGGTAGTGGAAATGATAAATACAAAGATTATGTAGAAGGATATGCAGAGCTTAGATCGGGATCTGATCGCAATTACTTCAAGTTTTTTGGAGCTGTTAAGTTGGATGGATCTACTGATTATAATGTGGGGTATATTACTGTTAAACCGGTATCGGTAACCAAGAATGGAACTCCTAAAATGAGTCCATTTCAAAAATCAGCGATTAATCATATGAGGATTAACCGTCCAGAGATTGCCCATGATGCTGTTATTACGGATAATGGACCCTGGGAAAACTTACATTCGTTAGTTACTGTTGCTGCAAATGCTATTGATGATGTAGTAGGCATGATAGCAGGCTACAACCGTTGGGCGAAGGCACAAGGTTGGGGCCAATACGTGGAACTGAATGGACGTTCGATCATTCGCTTGCAAGATCCTGATGGGATCAAATACGGAGGAGGTGATCGAGTAAAGAAGTTTACCTTGAGTGATGGATGGGGCACCGAATCGGTTTACGGTCAGGAGTACGATTATACTACTACCGATAAGGACGGAAATGTGATCAGTAGTGGAGTGGCTTACGAGCCAAGTGTAGGAAAAGAGGAAAATGCCTTAACACAGTACGAACCTTATTTTGAATCTACTCCATTAGCATCGGCTTATTCGTTGATGTCGGTACTTCCGATCTTAAACTCTTATTACCCTGGTCAGTCAGTGGGTTATAGCAAAGTAACAGTGAGCAGTATAGCTCCTGAAGAGGCAGACAAGGCTCAGGATACCAGAAACAGTGAGTCGGTTGATGGAACGGATGAAATCCATCTGGCAGCCAACAGTGCTCCGATTGCGGTATATGAGTTTTATACCGGTAAAGACTTCCCGGTGTACTGTGATGCTACAGCGATAGAAGCAGAGCCGAACATGTTCAGGATTGTACCGATCCCGGGAATCACGATTGATTATCGAGCAAAGCGAGCTAAGAGCCAGGGGTATTCCATTGTACTGAACGATATGGCCGGTAAGATGAAAAAGGTGGAGTCTTATACCAGAGAATATAGCGATGTAGGAGGTAAAAGGGTGTCTAGTCCTGGAAGCTTGATTACCAGAACGGAATACATTTATCAGACTAAGGAAGCCTTTTCGGATGATAAGGTGAACAAGCTGGACAACGAAGTTCAGGTACTTACCGATAACGGAGAATACCAAAGTGCCATCATGGCTCAAACGGTGGATATTCATATCGATCGAAATGAGAATAAAAACTCTGGAGTAACCAAAGGAGTGAACCTGAACCTGGAGTTTGGAGTGATAACAGCAGCGCCTTATATCCCAATTCCGATTCCGTTGCCACAGTTTTACACTAGTGAGGTGAGCCACAAATCGGTGGTGACCAATAAAGTGATCCATCGTTCAGGAATATTAAAGAAAACGGTGGTAACTACCGATGCTAGCCGAATAGAAACAGAAAACATGGCCTTTGATCCATATACAGGTAATGCCCTGTTAACGAAGGTAACGAATGAGTTTAGTGATCCATTGTATGCCTATAACATTCCAGCATACTGGGAGTATGATGGTACAGGAGCTGTTTACGATCGGTATCATTCTG
This sequence comes from Parvicellaceae bacterium, assembly GCA_965230225.1. Lineage (GTDB taxonomy): Bacteria > Bacteroidota > Bacteroidia > Flavobacteriales_D > Parvicellaceae > CALSMU01. The sequence continues at coordinate 129,851 of CBDDKM010000008.1, read as the reverse complement.
GAGGCTTGGCAACCAACATTTCTACAGGAGGAATTGTCAATTTGAACGCTGGTCATGACGCTTCTAAATATTCGGTGGGTGATGAAGTTTATCTTGCGTATACAAGCACAGGTGAGTTGGCACATGTTATTGATGTACATACGGGGAACAATACCATTAAATGCATCACCAATAACGGGAGTGCAACAAGTACCTATACAGGAACTGTTGGAGTGCACATGGTACGCCCGGTAGAACGCAACATGCTACTAGCGAGCATTGGCTCCGAGAGCTTTAGAGAGCTTAGTGGCTTTGATGAAGACACCCACAGTAGTGCTACCACATTTACTAAAGAAAAGATCCTATCTGCTTCTGCAGTAGAGCTGTCTGATGAATGGCAACTGGATTGTGAAGGTTGTAGCAAGGAGGATAGCCGAAACCCATTGGACAATGCCATAGGCGATGCTGCTAATCCATTTGTAAATGGAGTAAAAGGTCATTGGCGCGTAAAATCATCTTATGCTTATAAAACAGATCGTGTTTACGACGATAATGAGCAAACGGATGGATACTATGAAGACTATGCACAATTTAACTGGGCAAGTCCATCTTCTTCGAGCAGTAAGTGGATCAAAGCCGGAGAAGTAACCAAGTTTTCACCTTATGGATTTGAGTTGGAGGAGAAAGATGCTTTGGGAAGGTATTCAGCAGCCCTTTATGGATATGCGAATTCATTAGTGGTAGCCGTTGGAGCTAATATGCGCTACACAGAGATGGTGTTCGATGGTTTTGAAGATTACCCAAGAGAATGTACTGATGACCATTTTGTGATTGATGTAGATGGAACTGCAGGAGCTAGTATTACTTCTTTGGAGGATCAAATTGCCCACACGGGAGATTATTCACTGAAATTAACTACCGGAACTTCGCTTACAGTAGCCATCGATACCATAGGAGATTCTTGTTTGAATCACTCACCAACGTTTACCAGTGGGTCAAGCCCATACTATACGGTAGAAGGATGTGATTGTATCGGAGAGTTCGGACCAATGCGTGGAGCGCTAAAATACAAGTACGTATTCAGCGCCTGGGTAAAAGAAGCTACCGAGAGTTACACCTACAACGATGTGGTGTTAAAGGTCAATGTTTATGAAGATGGACAATCTACGGTAACAGTACCACTGTCTCCATCCGGAAAGGTGATCGAAGGATGGCAGCGTATCTATGGTGAAATAGAATTGCCAGAGTTGTTAAACAAGATTGATGTGGTGTTCCAGAACAACAGTACCGGGGATGTGTACTTTGATGATTTACGTATCCACCCTTACAAAGGGAACATGACGAGCTATGTTTATAACCAGAACAATTACAAGCTGGAAGCTGAATTGGATGCGAACAATTTTGCCACCATTTACATTTATGATGATGAGGGTAACCTGGTGCTGATCAAGAAAGAGACCGCCGAAGGAATCAAGAGCATCCAGGAGGGAAGAATATCAACCAGTCACGAAGATTAAGATGAAGAAATTACTAAACATATTATTACTGCTGGTGTCCTGTCAGATGGTACAGGCCCAGGATTATTTTGAAGACATATCCAAAGTGTCTGAACAATTTACCAGTAAATACCTTACGGTAGATGTGGAAGTAAAGATGTATAAATCTTCGCAGGCCCGGGGAGAGATTTATTCTCATGCCATGCTGAGGAAGAAAGGCGATAAGTATTACTCCAGGGCAGGAAGTAGAGAAACCATTTCAGATGGAGTACAAAGCATTCTGGTGGATCATTTAAACAAAGAAGTGATTGTTTTTCACGAAAGCAAAAAGAGCCAACAGTTTGACCTGAACAGTGAGTTGGATCAACTCAAGAAGAACATCGATTCGGTGGAGTATGTGGGGCAGAAGAATGGAGGAACTACTTACATCATTCACAACCCACTGGAATTGATAGAGCGTACGGTCATCACTTTTGATTCCCAAACCCATTACCTGCGCAAGGTCGTTTATTACTATAACCAGAAAGACACCAAGGCAAACATGGGGATGTACAAATCGGAAGTGATTTATACCCGCTTTAGTCAAAATGCTCCTTCGGAATCAGTATACGATTTAAAGAAATACATCCGTAAACGCGCAGAGAAAACAGAATTAGCAGAGTCCTATAAAGACTACACCTTAACCGTTGCAGGACTATGAAAAAGAAATTAGAACCTAATAACAATACTAAGATGAAACAAACAACAATATACCCAACGCTGTCTCGTGTGAGACAAATCTTTGTTGTCATTTTGATGGCTCTTAGCAGTAGCGTATCTGCTATTGAATACGACTGGAGTTCCTATTGGTATGGAGCCGATATGCAGAACAATAGTGTATTGGACAATGAAGATCCTCTGTGGTCTCAGATTGTCACAGGAGGCTGGAATTCTGATTTTAAAAACCAGAGTATCCAGAATGTGATCAGTCTGGAATTTACCGGAGATAATCATAAGTATTACAACCCTTCAACTGGAGATTGGAGCATTGATGTCACCTTTGATGTGGTGGCATACGATACGAATAACAATGTATTTCAGGTCAATGGGGGGAACAGCATTACCCTGAGCATTGATTACGATGGAGATGAGAATGTGACTTACATTCCCCAGGATGTATATGCCTTTACGGGAGCGTTAAAAGTTACGTTAACCAATATTAGTGTTACTACTACCGGGTTGGGCGGAGTAGTGCCATCGGATGTTCGATTGGAAAACCGCATGGTGGTGAATCGAATTCATGACCTTGATTATTTAACAGCAGTGAATGTTCAATACGAGGACAATGTACAGAATACCTCTCTTAACGATAATGAGGTTCGTTTGTACTGGAACCTGATTGATGGAGCAGAAGAGTACGATGTGGAGTGGTACTTCTTATCAGAGTACTCTGCCAATTACAGCAGTTATACTTTACCATCAGATATTAACGATAAAGACTTTACACGGGTAACAGTTACGGATAATGATTATAAGTTGAACCTGATTTACGAAGAGGGGAAATTGTTTTATCGAGTACGTCCTGTAGGGAGGTATTTTGAAAGTCCTGATCAACGTAAAGTAGGAGTTTGGAGTGATCAAACGGCTGATGTGATCACGGTAAGTCCTCATGAGATGCCCGGATCAGGAGCTTCGAAGAACTGGACTTATAGTGCCGTTTATGCCGAGGGAGGAAAGAAAAAAGAAGTGGTAAGTTACTTTGATGGATCACAACGAAACCGCCAAAGTGTTACCAAGTCAAATACCGAAGACCAAAGTATCATAGCAGAATCCTACTACGATTTTGAAGGAAGAGCTACAGTGCAGGCATTACCTAGTCCTTCCACCACCAGAGATGGGGCCATTAAGTTTTACGATAACTTTAATATGAATGGTGCAGGTACCCATGGGTTTAGCAAGGTAGACTTCGATTTAGATAATACCACCGATGTATGTGAGCCGAGCGATGCCAAGATGGATAATGGGTCGGGAGTAAGTAATTATTACTCTGACCAGAACTCAGAAAAAACAGGAATGAATGCCTATATCCCAGATGCCAACGAATACCCTTATACCCGTGTTACCTACGATCGTAAAGGACGTGTTCGAATGCAAGGAGGAGCCGGAGACAATCACAATATCGGAAGTGGGCACGAGACGAAGTTTTACGTGGGGCGTCCACTACAGAAGGAGTTAGACAGGCTATTTGGAAACGAAGCCGGACACGCTAAGCATTATACGGTACAAGCGGTAGAAGATGCCAATGGACAACTGTCCATGACTTACATGGACTTAAGTGGAAAAACGAAAGCCACCTCATTAATTGGTGAGGCTCCAACGGGAATCGAAGCCATTACCAGTAACCCTGGAGTGGCCAGTACCATAACCGATGATATTATTGTGTTTAATGAATACAGTACCTCAGAACAAGCTTATATATTAACCACTCCTTACTTTGTAAAGAGTACTGGCGATCATGATTTTTCATACACGCTAACTCCCGAGACACTGGAGGGGATGTGTGGAGATACGGATGATTACGATTGCGAGTACGATTTGTTGATCGAAGTAAGAGATGAATGTGGGGAGTTGGTAAAAGATGATACCCCTGCAGATGCTACTTATTCCTATACTGGATTGAAAGTAGGTGGTGCTAACCTGACGGTGGATTTTACCATCAATTTTACCGAAATAGGAACCTATACTGTTTACAAGAAATTATCCCTGAATCAGAATGCCCTGGATTTGGCAGTGTCTGATTTTCAGGACTTTTTAGGAACTGCTGCGAATACTTGTTTTGATACCGAGCAGGATTACATCGATGCTGCTTTAGACTCTATAGACTGGAGCAACTGTTTAACCTGTCAGGAATATTGTGAACTGACTGGTTTGTGTGATTCTGCTGACTGTGCAGATTTCAATCCGGTGGATTCTGATGGAATTGAAAACTCATGTGAAGATATTAAGGTGCTACTTGCTCAGGACATGAGCCCTGGAGGACAGTATTTTGATAATGTTCAGTTTGGAGCCTCTACTACACCTAATGACGATTGGTTTGATGCCAATGTTGTAGACCTGTGGGACAATACCTTAAAGACTTCAGGGAGTTTCTGGAGTGATTTTGGGTTTCCAACAGGAGTAGACACCTGGCAGGAGGTGATTGATAACTGGGATCCAGCCTGGGCAGATACCTTACCACAGAGTGCTACAGCAGATAATGGTACGGTGTATTACGGATTAGTGGATTTTCACCCGGAATATTGCCACTATAAGTGGTGTGTAGCAGAGGCAGAAACGGAGGCTTATAACCATGAGTTAATCAACGTAACTACCTGGAGTGCAGCTTACCAAAATGGGTGGGTTCAAAACGTAACTGATCCTGCTAACGTAACGGATGCTACAGGAATTATTGATAATGATTACATGTCCGGAAATACTCTGTTGGGCGACGTGGATGATGCCATGCTGTTGAATGAAAGCACCACCGGAATTATGGCGGTGAGCGGAGCCAATAGCATCTGGGAAGATGCGGTGGATGCCACCGATGCAGCCTATACCAGCCCAACGATGGATGATTACTGGAACATGTGGAAGTATTACTACATCCATAAAAAACAAGAGATGATTTCCGATGAGAAAATCACCGATGGATGTAAATACCTGTGTGATCAGTTTGATACCGGTTCGGGAGATTTACCAGACATGGTGGCGGACGATTCAGGCATAACAGGATGTGATGGAGATTACGAAGGTTTCCAGTTACACTTTCAGGATCCTTATCATTTAGATGAGACCTATACCACCGGAAACGCAGGCGATACTACGGACCTGAATGATATGCATGATGATTTATCGAATCAATATTACTACTGTTACGTGGCAGATACATTTGATTTGGAGCAAATTAATGTTTGTAGTACTTCAGGGTATGCTTCGCCAAGAATTTATATCGGAACAACATTAGTTGGAAATGAAGTTGATTTGAATTGTAGTTCTAATCCTGCACCTGGGGCTTTGACTTGGGCAGATTCTATTTTTGTGGAGCTAACAGAGTACTCTTACCCTGGATTATATGTATATCAAAACGGAACAGAATTAATTGTTAAGGTACACGATGTTTCTCTAGATGGAGAAATCATTAAGTTGGACATTGGGGGCACTTCGGTGACTCTGGGAACCATGGACCTGTTCTGCCCGGATATTCCTGATTGTATGTGTGAAGAGTTAAACTCCATGTACGATGAGATTTACTACGATTGGTCTGGATCAGGAACACCAACATCAGCTCAGGTGTATACTGAGATGCAAGCTGAATACTTGGTAATGTACGGAATTACGGTAGACGATGACACATTAAAATTGTGGAAGGACCATTGTAAAGACAATGACAACACCCTTTCAACATCTATCATGAACAACATCCGCGCAAATTACGAAGAGTTGTTGTCGTATTGTGAGCCGGAGTTTGATCCATGCGATTCAATCGGAGTAGAAGGATTGGCTTCAGCACAGGCTTCAGCAGAGTACTACGAAATGCTTCAAGAGTATACTCAAATCTTTATTGATGCTTATGTTACTCATTGTTTCAATTTAGATGGGAGCAGTAATTTTGCAGAGTCTTTTGATTTAACAGCCAAAGATTATGAGTATCACTACACCTTGTTTTATCACGATCAGGCCGGGAACCTAACCAGAACAGTTCCGCCGGAAGGGGTAACCTTACTAACCAGTGCAGAACTGGATGCTACAGCGGAGTACCGAGAGGATCCAACCGATCCAACACATGCTTTTGTAAAAGCACAGCACAGCATGGTTACCCATTATTACTATAACTCATTGAACCAGTTAGTATCTCAAAACACACCTGATACAAAAACTACAGGTACCTGGGACTATATAGTTTCTAGTACAAATCCTCCTGGAACCTCAGCTGCACAAATTACAGCGCTGGATATGGTAACGACCAATATTGGTTATGCTGGAGGGAAAGATGGTGAAATATACAAAACAGAAGATGGTGGAGAGACCTGGGATCCACAACACACAGCAAGTGCAAGGATAAATGGGGTTGATTTTGTGGATGTCAACCATGGAATTGCCGTTGGAGATTTAAACTCAGGAGAACCTGTTGTTTACACGACTTCCGATGGAGGAGATAATTGGAGTTCAAGAACATTAAGTGGAGTAGGACAAGCCTTAAATGCCATTCGATATTTCGATGGAAATAGTGCAGTAGCAGTAGGAAACTCAGGAAAGATCATTCAAATAGATTTTGATGGAACAAACTTTAGTACTACCGACCTGACAAATGGATCTTATACTGACAATCTGGAAGATATTGCATTTGAATCTCCTACCAAAGGATTTGCAGTAGGTGCATCCGGAAGAACCATTAAGATGACCCATTCTGGAAGTTGGTCAGTAGCTGCTGCTGCTTCACTTCATGGATCATTTACAGGATATGCGATTTCGATTACGCCAATTGGCGATATTTATATAGGAGGAATTAAGGTAGTTTCTTCTAACAACAATGCTTATGCTTACTATTCGGATGATGATGGGGCTACCTGGACCAATGTGTATAGCAATGCAACGGCAGGAACCTCCATTCTAGACCTTCATTTTAGTACCGAACAAGATGGATACATAGCAGGAAACAGTGTAATGGAAACCACTAATGATGGAGCCACCACCTGGGAGTCTCAAACAGTACCGGTAACAGGTACCATTAATGCCATTGCAGGTATAGGAACTGGTCAGTTGTTGGTAGGAGGATATGAAATATCAGCTGTTCAGGCAGGTCATTACTCTAGCCGATTCTGGTACGATAACATTGGCCGATTGGTGGCTTCACAAGATGCTCGTCAGGCTAGTTTCACTCAAGCAGAGTACAGCTATGTAAAATACGATGAGCAAGGAAGATTGGTGGAGAGTGGAATCTTACATGCCGATACTGATCCAACAGAAACAGAATTAAATGCGGATAACTATCCGGATAACTGGAACGATTGGACCTATGGAGCCTCTGTTCCTTATTACAAAGAAGTAACAGCAACGGATTACGATGCTGTAAGAGCCGGGGTAACATCTCCACTTACAGCTGCAGAGAGTTCTTTCTTAAGAAACAGGGTAGCGGCAAGCTATTATTGGAGTACCACTAAAGATGATCCTGATTACCTGTTTGCATCGTATTATGGGTACGATATTCATGGAAATGTAAACGTATTGTACAAAGAAAATGCTTATCTGGAGGCCATTGGTCATCACCTAAAGCGTTTGGATTACGATTACGATTTGATTAGCGGAAACGTTAACGAAGTAACTTACCAAAAAGGAGAAGTAGATCAGTTCAAGCACCGTTATACTTACGATGCGGATAACCGATTGGTAACCGCCTCTACTTCTCAGGATGGAATTATCTGGGATCAGGATGCTAAGTACCTGTACTATCAACATGGGCCATTGGCCAGAAAGGAAATTGGAGAAGATCAGGTACAGGGAATCGATTATGCCTACAACATTAATGGATGGCTCAAAGGAACCAATGGGAACCAGTTAATAGCTGAGCAAGACATGGGAAGAGATGGAAGCATTGAGGGAGTATACGGCTCTGGTCAAATGCACAAATACTTTGCAATAGATGCCTTTGGATTTACCCTTGGATACCACGAAAATGATTATGAAAGCATAGGAGGAACTAGCTACGATAACTTTTTTAGTGATTTAGATAATGTAGTTTCCGGAAACCCATTGTATGGAAATTTAGGAGCTAACTTATACAACGGAAACATCCGTCACATGGCAACAGCATTGATGAACACCAGTCAGGTAGCTCAGGACTTGAATGCTAGTATCTACCAGTACGATCAGTTACAGCGTATCGATACTGTAGCCACTTATTTAGGTAGTAAATATTCTACTGCCTCTAATAGTGGAGATTACAATGCTGGGTATACTTACGATGGTAACGGTAACCTGTTGTCCATTATCCGACATGCCCATGGTACAGCGGCCACCAGACCTATGGATAACTTTACGTATCACTACACAGCTGGAACAAACCAGTTAGATTATGTAGATGATGACATAGCCAGTGGAAACTGGGCGGATGATATTGATGATCAATCCAGTACGAACTACTCATATGATGCCCGTGGAAGTCTGATTCAAGATGTAGCTGAAAACATCAGAGACATTACCTGGTACCAAAATGGAAAAGTAAGAGAAGTACAAAGAGATGTAGATAGTGAGGACGATGTGATGTTCCTGTACGATGAAATGGGTAACCGTGTAATGAAGATTGCTAAAGACAGAGAAAGCGGAGCAGTAACCAATCAGGAAGGCTGGACCATTACCCACTACGTAATGGATGCATCAGGAACTCCAATGGCTACTTATAAAACTACTTACGAAGAAGTAGCAGCAGGAGACATTAAGGAGACCACTAAACTGATGGATCATCCAATTTACGGAAGTAGTAGAGAAGGGTTAAAAGACCACGACGAGATGATTTACTACCGTAGAATGGAAGTAAGCAGTTACACTTCTGATGGATGGTTTGATGATTATGACATTACTGAAACAGACGAAGGAACAGAAGCTGACTTTGGATTCTACCAAAGAGAAGTGGGTAACAAGAAATACGAACTGTCTAACCACTTAGGAAACGTACTAGCAGTAGTGTCTGATAAGAAGCTAGCTATGGACACTAAAAAGTACAGCTATGTAGGTGGAACAGCAGAAGATTACTCTTACGACTCTGGATTAGATGTATACTACTATACTCCATCAGCAGGAGACTATGAGCTAATTACAGGTACAGACGCTATTGTAGACTACTACGAGCCAGATGTACAGTCTTACTCCGATTACTACCCATTCGGAATGGTCATGGAAGGTAGAAGCGGGAATGAGGAAGGTTATAGATATGGGTTCAATGGTATGGAGAAGGATGATGAAGTGAAGGGTATTTCTGGTACGAGTTATACCACTGAATTTAGACAGTATGATCCTAGGTTAGGTAGATGGTTGAGTTTGGATCCATTGGCTTCGTCATTTCCTTGGCAAAGTCCTTATGCAGCCTATGATAACAATCCTGTGTTGTTAAGTGATCCCAAAGGGTTAGCCGCTGAAGGTCCTGGCGATGGTAAGAAGTCGTTAGCTGAAACAGTTACTGCTGGAGTTACTGGTGGAGTTGCAGGGACTACTCCTTCTAAGGTTTCAGGTGAGGAGGCTATTTTGGCTAGTGAACTTATTGACGGAAAACCTGTAGAATCACTTACAAGTTTCCATCCTCATTTTGGAAATAGAGTCTCGTCAGGGTCTTTTTTAAATTCTGCAGCAGGATTATCAATGCAAAAATTAGCGACTTGGGCGATTCCTGAACTAATGACTTCAAGTAAAAGTAGTTTAGCTAGATTTCTTGGAGAGAATCTTGCAGGAGCTGGTGGTTTTTCTTTACAATATTCTACTTGGTTAGGTTGGAAGCCTTCTGAAGACTTTGATGTTGTAGCGACTCCTGGGGGACTGGTAGATGAGTATGGAGGTGGTTATATCGCATCTGTATTTGAAGCTGAATTGCTTGAGGCAGGTTATACTGCAAGAGGAGCATCTATTGGAAGTTTGACATTAAGTTTAGGATTTTCAATGGTTATGATGGCAGGTGAGTTTGAAGCACAAAGGTTGTACGATGAACAATTTGAGTTTAATTATCAAACTGCTCAGAACACTTTGTATGGAATGCAATTGTATATGTCTGGGGAATTGAGTTCAGGAAATCTGACTAATCCTTATTTATTTGTATATTCTGATCGTGAGCTAGATGAGACCAGAACATACCATGTTACACCTACAATGCACTTATTTGAATCTTCGAAATCTGCTGAGAAGGTTTTGGGCTATCGACCGAAATATGTATATTGGGTACCAACTGAGTTATTTGTTGGTCAAGGATTTACTCCAAATAATTTGGAAAGGTTTGAGTATGAGAATAAATAGATTGGTGATTTTTATAGTGTTTTTTCTGCATTTATTTGGATGTGATTCAAATAATTTGGAACAAACTTGTCAGAATTATTATTTTGAGAATGGTACATTGAAAGAAAAGAAATGTTTTGCAAATGGAGAGTTGATAAGTGATTCTATATATCGAGAGGATGGCTTCCTAATGATGACCGTTGAAAAACTGGAAGGGACGAGAGAAAGATTCACAAACTATATGGACAGTAATATTGTAAATTGTGTTGGTTACAATGAGGATGGAAAGCTCAATGGGATTATGACTTGTTATACTCCATCAGGAAAGGTACTCTCCAAATATTTATATAAAAATGGAGAAAAAATTAAACGAATAGATGTAAAGGATTAATGTTATGTCAATTGCTAATGAATTGGATGTGCCTTTGTTCTCTAGGACAATTTTTACATTACGAGAAAAAATTAATCAATTAAAGTTGTTCTTAGGAATAGAGGAAAAAGTGTACTTTGAATTTATAGAGTTGTACGAATCTACTAGAAAGTTTTTACTAAGTAACCAAATGCTTAATCAGAACCAGCAAGCTTTTGTTCTTATCGATTCTTTACCAGTATTTGAGGAATATAAGTTTTTCGCATCTTTGAATAAGAAGTTAATATTTTTTGGCGTTCTATACTTATGTTTAGTTAGTTTGTTTGTTGGTGATTTATCAAATCTTATGAAGGTTTTATTGATTGTATTTCCTTTAATTTTTTCTTTTTTATGGGTAGGGTACTCTGTATTAGTAATGATAAAACGAAATAAAAGAATACGAAGTAATCTGAACAAAATAGATTCTATAATTAATCAGTTAGAGTTGGTTGTGGGAATTGGGTAGTGTCCCAAGGTTAGGTAGGTTCTTTGCTGTTGATCCTTTGGCGCCACAATATCCTCATAATTCACCCTTTATGATGAAACCGGCAACCGGGTAATGAAGATCGCCAAGGACCGCGAAAGCGGATCCGTAACCAACCAGGAAGGCTGGACCATGGTAACGTATCAAACGTGTTGGTATTTCAAAACGAATTTGTAACATACAGATAATCAGTAGAAAGAAAATCAATAAAACGAAAAAACAGATAAAATTAAGTGAGGCCTGAGTATACTTAGGCCTTTTTCATGGTCTTAAATCGTCTGTATCGCAGTAAGTTCGTTTAACGTGTATCAAACGTGTTGGTGAAATAAGACAAATTTTTTCGAGTTAAAAAGTGACATTATAAGAAGTGTTTCGTCTAAATGGTAGTCCATTGAAATAAGGTAATGATTCTGAGCGGTGGGAAAGATGCCTAAGATAATTTATTAGGGTTATCTCTATTATCCCAAAATAATAACAATCTGATGGATTGTTTATTTTCGATTCGATAAAACAATGAGCAGTGTGGATGAATAACAGCTCTACGGGTAGATTTCAATTTTTTTTGTTCTGACTTAGGGAAAGCTTTTGGGAATTGTTCAATTGATGAAATAGTAGAAAAGACTTGTTTTACAAATTCAGCTTCTTCTTTAACAGTGAACCTATTTCTAATTTGAGAACGAATCTTTTTATATGAAGATTTAGCCCTTTCTCCTCTAATCCAGAAAGAGCTGTAATTTTGGACAATGGTGAAACGTACTCATGGAAACTATACTTCAGTAGATGTAATATTTAAATAATTAGGTATGATTAGTCAACATAAATTGAAAAGCTTAGGGTTTACAAGCTTTGTTTATCCAAAACATTTAAAGAAGGATGATTTCAATCGTATGATATATTCATGTTTTTTTGAGGATGGAGATGTCCTGATAAGGGTGATTGATAAGAATGATGATGATAATTGGAAAATTGAAAAATTAGAAATAAATGGAAGCAAAGCTAAAGAGACTTTCAATGGAAATGAAAGTGATCTAGAAAGTTTATTAGCTGTGGTAAAAATACTTGGTGCTAATTAGGTAACGTATCAAAAGAGTTGTTTTTTTAAGAAAACTTTGTAAGTAGTTGGAAATCAATTTATAGAAAATTTGAAAAGCACAAAAAGAGAGGCACCTCCTCAGAACCAAAAAATGAATAAAACTAAAGCCTAATTTCCAAAAGATGTTAGATTACGTGAAAAATCAAAAGAAATAAAATTATGATCGAGTTTAGTTTAAAGCTTTAAAATTGGTAGAATTATCAAGTTTCCAGTATAATAATAAATTAAAAAATAAATAGATGAAGAATATTATAATACATTCTACTTTAATATTAATTATAGGAATGTTGTCTTGTACAGAATCTTCAGAACCAGAGGAGAATAGGGAGACCAACCCTTATTTGGAAAGATTTAAGAAAGTAAATGATAGTACGGAGATTAAAATGGTTTTTAAAAATGGTTTATTAATTGATTCGTCAATGTACGTTAATGAGTTAAGGGAAGGTATTTGTTTTCATGCGAGCTCTGAGACAGGAGGTTATCAGTACGTAGCATACGAAAATGGGGAAAAGAATGGTGAAACAATTTCATTTTATTCAAATGATTCAATACAATCTGTTGGAGCTTACTATAGAGGGAATTATCAAGGTGATTGGCTAGATTATGCAGAAAATGGACAGATAATAAAGTACGGATATAGAAACCCGAAAGAATTGTTTTCTGCTTCTTATATTAATGGAGAAATAGATAACATTAAGGGAAATCCAGTTCTCTATTCATTTCTTGAAATATTAGATAAGGAAAATATGGATAGAGCTAGTTTCTACGTTGCTATTCCACCAAATATGGAATTTGAAATTTCAATTAGAATAAATAATGAGTCTCTTGACACTATAATATCCCATAAATATTGGTTTGGCCTTGAGAATAATTACTTTAGCTTGCAAATACCAAGCATGAATAAGAAGAATGCATCATATTCCTATGAATGGAATTTGAAAGATGAAAAAGGTAGTAAGGAATATTCTGGGGAAGGGGAGTGTAAACTAGCAGAAGCCCCACCAACACTTTAAGGCACCTTTTCAGAACCAAAAAATGAATAAAACTAAAGCCCGGCACCTTTTCAGAACCAAAAAATGATTGATAGAGAAGAAATATTAGAGAAGAAATAGGTAAAGTCCTTGATTTCAGAGGTTTTAGAAAAGCCAATATTCCTGTATAAGGGCGTTCGTAATAACGAACAGACTGAAAACTAATGAGTTACGAAAGAGTGATTTTACTGGTTGTGAACTAAATTAAAAGAATTAAGTAAGTTTACTGTTGTAGAATACAACTTTACCAAAAGAGTTCTATCATTAATAAAAGATGTTTTATAATTATGTTAGGAGCAGTTATTATTATGTTGTCGTTAATTCCTTTAGGAGTAATGTACCTAAGGTCTCAAATTCAGTATGGTAGATATTTCAGTTATTGTAAAAAAAATGGGACAGGTTTTGAATCAAAATTTTATAGTAATAAGTCAAATATAGCGGATCGGTTTCCTGTCCCCATCGACATTAAATATAAAGACCAAAAACTAAATGAAATAGTTCAAATTTATAATAGAAGGATTTATTATTTATGGAGGTATTTTTTTGCTTTAATATTTATTGGCACTCCTCTAGGAGTAATCATTTCAAATTGGTAGTAAGTACGCGGCACCTGGCACCTCCTCAGAACCAAAAAATGAATGATAGAGAAGATAAAGTAGAGGAGAAATTGATGAAGTCCTTGATTTCAGAGGTTTTAGAAAAGCTAATATTCCTGTATAAGATCGTTCGTAATTACGAACGAGCTGAAAACTAATGAATTACGAAAGAGTGATTTTATTAATTGTGAATATCGGAATAGGAAGTAAAAAGATTATAGATTTGAAATAGATTTTGATGGATAAGGAGAAGATAAATGGAATTAGAAACTAGAAATTCACTATTTCTAGCATTTGTTTTCACAATTATCTGATTTGTTTTCCATCATTCGTTCTTTGACAGCATTTTTAAGACGATTATCGTTGATTATAGGATTGATTCCTTTGTGAGCTTCATATGGAGTTCTAATTCCTAGTGCGTAATGTGGTCTAACTAAACATTGATCATAGATTGCATCAAAGAGGTTTTCTTTGAGTTGATCTCCGTCATTGGAAGGAGATCGATAGAGGTAATTATGTTTTAGAACTTTATTACTTGCTTCAACAATTGAGTTGGATTGTTTGATGTCTTTGAGAGCTATTTTTTTATCAATATCTACATGAGATTGTTTGATGAATTGTTCAACGGTTAGATTATTGTTTTCTGGACCACCATCAACAATAAGATTAACAGATTTGTTGATTTGATTTCCAAATTCCTGTTGAACAGCTTCTTTGATGGTTTGTAACCTAATGTGACCAGAGACTTTGTCAGCTATTCTCCAATTGACAATGTATCTAGAGTAATTATCGACAATTAGATATACATAATGCCGGACATCATCTAGAGTTTTTACAACTGTGATGTCTGCATGCCAGGTGTGATTTGGATGGCACCTTTTCAGAACTAAAAAATGATTGATAGAGAAGAAATATTGGAAGAGAATTTGATGAAGTCCTTGATTTCAGAGGTTTTAGAAAAGCCAATATTCTGTATAAGGGCGTTCGTAATAACGAACTAAACATAAAATCACTCAGGAACTACCAAATTGTACTTTAAAGCCAATTTAACGGCATCTACCTTGTTGTGTACCTGAAGCTTTTGATAGATGTTTTCGATATGTTTTCTCACTGTTCCGGCACTAATGAAAAGCAATGTAGCAATTTCCTGATACCCTTTTCCGTTGGCAATATGGGTAAGTATTTCCAGTTCACGGTTGGTTAAATTAAACTCTTTTCTTCCTTCTTCAGAACTGCCTTTTATTAATTGTAACGCTTTGGTTGCAATGGTTGGGCTCAATGGAGCACCACCTACCATCACATCTTCAATGGCCAATTTCATTCTGTCCGGTTTAGTTCCCTTAAGCAGGTATCCATTGGCGCCAGCCAGAATCGAATCGAATATTTTATCGTTTTCATCAAAAACGGTATGCATGATGACTTTAATCTCAGGAAACTTTTTCTTGATTTTGTAGGTGGTTTTAATGCCATCCAATTGTGGCATGTTGATGTCCATTAAAATCAGATCTACAGTCATGTTATTTACATGCTCGAGTACTTCAATACCATTAGAAGCACAAAATACCACATCTACATCATCAAACAGACTTAAGTTAGCCTTTATAGTTTTCATTAGGTAACGATCATCCTCTGCTATTCCTAATCTAATTTTCATACTTGTAAAACTAATGTCAATAATTCTGTTGTGGTATATGGCATTTGCCCTAATTTATAATGGTAGAGTAAGGTTAATGGTAGTTCCCTTGTTTTTTACTGCAATGATGTTCAAATCTCCATTTATTGCTTTAGCACGTTGTTTCATATTCTGCAAACCAAAGTGTCCGGGTTTGTTTTCTACTATTGTACCATTACCGTTGTCCTGTATAACAACCTTTAATAGGTTATCAGAATAACTAAAAATAATGCTGTGCTGATTGGCACCGGAATGTTTAATGGTGTTAGTTACTGTTTCCTGAATGATTCTAAAAATATTTAAGGTCAGCTTAGCTTCCAGTTTTATATGTTCGTTTCCTTTAAGCTCTACTTTGGTGCTGATCCCACTTTCCTGGAACCTTATAGCAAGGTAATCCAGTACTTTATTTTTAAACTCTAAGATGGTAACAGACTCGTTGTTTATAACCCATATAGTGTTTCTGAGTTCGTCCATAGTATGTCGGGCAAAATCGCTAATCTCATTTAGTTTTTCGGTACCGGAAAATTGTTGTTTTTGCAAGCGATATACTTCATGATCCAGTGAGTGAATAATATGGGTGATTTGAGCACCTACATTGTCGTGCAAGTCAGAAGAAATTCGCTCTTTTTCGGCCAGTACTTTTTGCTCAATTTCTAGCTTTAATAGTTGTTTTTTCAACTGTTTTTTATAGTAAAATCGAATGCAAATAAACACAATTAATACAATGAAGAGTACTATTAACAGAAGGAACCACCAGGTATACCAAAACGGGGGAAGCACCACAATTTGAACTTCTAAAGCTTTACTTTCTTTTCCATTTATTCCAATGGTTTTTATTTGTAGTAGGTGTTCACCATAAGGAAGGGTAGAGTAGGTAGCAATTCTGTGTGCGGCATCCACCACCGCCCATTCGTTATCAATTCCATCTATTTTGTAAGCGTATTTTAGCTCGTTAGAGGATTGATAATCCAGAGCCGAAAACTCGAAGGAAATAACCTTGTCTTTTGGCCACAATTCAACAACATCCGAGAAGTTTACCACAGAGTAGTTTATAGTCGTTTTCGTAATGGTAGGAGGGTTTATTATTTCCTGTGTTTTAATAGCCTCCGGATCAAAAGCGATAATACCTTCTGGTGTACCGAAGAATAATATTCCTTCGTTGTTTTTAAAAGACGAATTCAATGCTATTTCATTAAACAATAGTCCATCAGAAACATTGAAGTTAATAAAGGAGTTAGTGGTATGATCTAACCTGGAGATTCCCTTGTTGTGTCCAACCCATAAGGTAGAGTTGTTATCGGTTAAAATGGCCGAACAATTTAGGTTTTTTAATCCATTACTCTTGTTGTAGTTTATAAATTTTCCTGTTTCAGGTAGATATAAATCCACACCTCCTCCAAATGTACAAATCCATGCCTTTTCTTTTTCAGGAATGATGTCATTGATAAAATAGAACGAAGGACTGGATTCACTTCCATTTTCTGCATACGGCAGGTGGGTAAAATGATCATTGTCTTTAAAAATAACTGTCCCCTTGTTGGTACCTAGCCAAAGGTTTCCATCTTCGCCAAGGATAGCTTTAAATACATAATTGGTGGGAATAGGATTTTCTGAATATATACTTAAAGTATCGCAGGATGTAAGGCTCTTGTTGTACCGGTAAATACCGTAATGGGTGGTAACCCAAATAAGGTTGTCGAACTCTACAATGCTTGTAATATGATTGGATAGATCAGTATGATAATTATGAGTAAGATGCTGAGCCAAATGCTCATTGGAATCTAAAACGTAAACTCCCTCATTTCTTGTTCCGATATATCTTCTTCCATCAATGTCTTCGTAGAGGCATGTAGCATTAGAAATTGATTGGTTATTAATAGTTACACTACCAATAAAAGAAGTGGCAGTGGAGAGGTGCTTATAGCTAATATACTCCTCATCTAACTGGTATTTTAGTACCCCACCATCTGTGGTTAACCATAACTGAGAATCGAATTGCCTGATGTCCCATACAACTCCATACTGATCAGGTATAGATAGAAATTTAAACTGTTCCTTGCTTGGATCGTACATATAGCAGCCATCGTTGGAGGTGTTTAGCCAAATGAGACCTCCCTGATCTTTATACATAGATAAAACTGTAGATTCCATTGGGGTCTTCCAGGAAAGTTGTTTGAATTGATCCGAATTCATTGAATAAACTCCAGTTTCGGTAGATACCCAGATCTCATCATCTACACGAACAAGAGAATAAACACTCTTAAATTGATCTGAGCTTATACTTTCCATACTATTGTCGGTACTGCGGTATTTGAATAAGCCCTGGTTGGTAGCAGCATAGACCCAATCACCATCAATAAGAAATTGCCGACTCATGTGCCTATATATATCTAGTTCGTTAGTGAAGCTGGCAATTTGAATTTTGTTGTTTTTAACGTTAGCAATTCCAAATTGAGTTAATATATAAGCAAGTTTATGAGATTGATCGTAGTATATGCTTAAAGGTTTTCGTACTGCAATATTTCGTTTTTTTAAAGTAGTATCGGTCAACTGGTATTCTTGCCTGTTAAATTGCTGTGCGGCATCCAAAATTTCTATGCTTTCAGAAGTGGTAATCCAAACTTCCTGTTCCACAATTTCAATCATTAACCGCTGTCCTCCGTTATTATCTATATCGTTTAAAAAGTTGGTTACCTGAAATGTTTTTCCATCTATTCTGGAAACTCCCTCTCGAGAGCAGCACCAAATATTACCTAAATGATCCTCTTTTAAGCCCCAAATAAACTGATCGATTATCGATTCGGAATTGTTGTTAAGTTGATCAAAGTGTTCAAATTGATAGCCATCAAACCTGTTTAACCCTTCTTGAGTTGCTAGCCATAGAAATCCTTTACTGTCTTGTAATACATCATTGACTGTGTTTTGAGATAGACCGTCATTTACATTGTAATGTTTCAAACGGTATTGTCCGTAGTTAGAACTTAACAGCATTAAAAGTGCCAGGGTAATATGTACTCTTCTCCAGAACATGATGCATAAAAATACGTCATTCATCGTATGGTAGAGCTTTTCTCGTGAAGATATCTTTGATTAGTTAATTAATTAGGGAGCAATGGGAAAGAAAGTTCTTTTTATGTTCGTTTTGTTAGGCTGTTTCACGGTTTCTTTTGCGCAAGTAAATAAAAATTGTTACCGGTTTGCTAAAGGAGATGAATTGTACAGTCTGGTTAAAATGACGGCATCATTGGATCAGGAAGTAATTGTAAAGAAAAAGTTTACTGATGTTCAGGTCTACTCACCGGTTTTGTATACTCCAAATAACCTGTATGCTTCGGAGAACAATAAGTTTGGAATCATTAACCAAAGTGGAAAGTGGGTAGCATCTCCAGAGTACGAAGCAGCAAAATCATATGCAAAATCGGGAGGAAGAAATAATATCATTTTTAAAAAAGATGGGAAGTGGGGAATTACAAACCAAAAAAACGAAGTGTTAACACCTTTTAAATACAATAATATTGAGGCGTATAAGGAAGGGGTAATTGCCCGAAATGGACCGTTAATTTATATCCTAAACGAGGATGGAAGCTGTAAATTTGGTTGTAACGAAGACCTGATGGGTAACATTAACATCGACATTGCTCCATCTAAAGTGAAAACCTTTGTTGAACTGACAGATTCTGTACAAAAACAAAATGTACAGCAAATTATTCTTATTCTGGACCAGTTAGGAACTAAAGATATTAGCCAACTTAGTTTACGTGATTTTACTAACTACCTCAAGTACTTAAATCAGGTTAATTGGTGTTATCATAACCTTAAGAAAAATTTGTCGCCTACTGATCCAACCTTTAAGGTTGCTCACTATGATCAGTGCATGTTTCTTCTAATCAATTTTAGAATTCTTTCTGCGATCGACCATAGCATGGGTATGAAAATGATTCTTTTGGAATATTTGGAAAAGTGTATGAGTGAAGAGGCGTTCAATGTGGCTAATTCGCATGGGAATACAGTTGGAATAGAAGACCTTAAATCATACAATAAATTCTATGTTGAAGCTCTGGTGGATTTTTCGGAAGTAGATTTGAAATACAATGGTTATCATGAATTAGGTTTAAAAAAAGGGTATAAACCAAATCTTGGTGAGTTTGTGCTCAATCGTCATCTTTTATTAAAGAAAATCTATGTAAGGGCTTTAAACATAGAGGAAGGAACTAAAGAACAGAAAATGAAGTTATTTGGTACGCATGATTTGTTGTTGAATGGGGATAGCTATAACTCTTCCAGGTATACAGCACAGGAGTTTCTGGAGGCAACATTATTGTTTTTTAAGGTTAGCGAGGAACTAGGTATATCTCATAAAAAGGAAGACTTAGAGGTCATTATTACCATGGTTGAAGACCTGAATGACTATGATGTGAAGATGGAAACACATATTCAGTTAATCGAGAATTACAACAACATAAAACAATTCAACCTTATTAAAGAGCATCATCATGATGTAATAAAAAATCAGTTTTTGTCTTCCGGCGAATTAATTGATTTGCTTAATGTATCAATGGCCAATTTGGATAAGTTAGGATGTGCACTGATAGCCAATAAATTGCAAGATAAAGCTATATTAGAGTCAAACTGTTACCTGTGGGAAAAAACTCTGTTAGCGGCCGAGCATGGCGAGTTACCTGAATTAACAACAAAAGCAGAAAAAGAGGTGAGAAAGTGTAAACGCAAACAGGGTTTTCAGAAGGAGAGCAACTTTAACATACATGCATTAATAAATGTATTGCCCATCCTAAGTAAAAATAGAGAGTATAGCCTTTATATTACGGGAGGATCCATTTTGTTAGAGGGGAGTTACAAAATCATCAATCAAAAATGGGATACAGGTATTGATGTTGATTCTGAGTTGGGAGCCAAATCCGTCAGGTTGAACTATTCTGGTATCAGGTATTCGTTGGGAGCATATAAGTTGTTGGTGAAGGATGAGGATTTGAAAACTTATGCAGGATTCAAGTTTAGGCACCAATCCAGAATTTATAATCCGGTAAACTCCTTGGTTTTTACGTCTGGTGGTTCTAACCTGGGATATAGCGATTTTTCTGCAACCATGAGAACTTACGATGTACTTTATGGTTTTGTAATGATAATACCAATAAACAGGCTATCAATTGGAATGAGTGCAGCGATAGGAGGTTCATATAAACTCTTTAAAGTAGATAATGATTATTACAACAATCCCGATATCGTAATTGAGCAGGATTTATTGAATGGTAGGAAGCCCATTAGAATTACTCCAACTTTGGATCTATCGTTTAATATTGGCTTTAACCTAACAAAAAAATGAAAGATATAAAACTGGTAAGAGTATTGATGTTTCTTGGTGTAGTCGTAATAACTATATGGGGGGCTCAAGCACAAAACATGAATGACTCCTTATGTTATGCTATATCAAATAGGGGAACAGGAATATTGTTTAATTACAATAAACCTTCTGAAAAACCTTATTTCACTTTACCCAATACTAAATTTACCACAATCAAGTATAGCCCAGATGGAGAACATATCGTTTTAATCAGCGATTCCTCTGCCTCTCTATGTCAAATGAATGGTGAAATTGTGAAGGAAATTATTAATGGACCTGTATTACCTTCACAGGTGCAATTTGTGGGTAAATCAGGATTTTTTTTTCATACCAGTTTTGGAACCACTACATTGTACGAAGAAAATGGAGAGCCCATAGGGGTGTTTTTGTTTGAAAAAGGTAATGATGTGAAAGGAGTTTTTGCTTCGAATTCTCAGAATGAATATTTCATAACTCTTGAAAATTATAAGAAAGAGTTTAAACTGGTTAAAGTCTATTTTTTCTTTGAGGATGGAATCTTTTATCAAGACTCCGAAATAATGGATATAAATAGGAACGTAGCTCCAGTAGTTCTATTAGATGGGAAAAAACACCTCCTTTTATCTGGGACCAAAAGTATTATTGTAAATACTAAGAGAATGAAGATGGTTAAAACATTTAAAGAAGACTCCCCACAAATAATAGTTGCTAGTGTTTCCGCTAATAAGAAAAATCTGGTAGTCCAGACCGATGATTACCAGATAAGCGTGTTAAAAGTGAAAGGCCTAGAGCCAATTTGTGATAGTATTTCTAATTCTGGCTTTTTTTATGATAATATTCATTTCTTTAACAATGGGCTTTATGCCTGGGGTGATCAATTTTTATCTATTTATACATTAATTGATAATAAGTTAGAATTATCAAGCCAAAATGAAAGCTATTGGTTATCTCAATTTCTTTTTTATCACAAGGATTTATATTAGGGATAGTGAAATGCCAAAGCATGCTTTGTATAAATAAGTATCACTTAACTTTTTTCTTAATTAGTTTTAGGTTGGGGGATACAGGTAGTTGAATGATAAGGTGTTTTATTTTTCATATTCGGTAAGTTATTACGAAAGGATGTGGAGTTACAAAAAGGAGTTACAAAATGCTCAAAATTGCGTCATTTTGCATCAATATGTAAGCGAATGCACTAGGATACAGGTCTGTAATCAGGATTCATAACCCTGAGGTCGGGAGTTCAAATCTCCCCCGCGCCACACTGAAAATCAAAGGCTTACAGTAATGTAGGTCTTTTTTTTGCCTCGCACAACCCTATAGAGAACTGGAGTTAGGTGTTCCTTATAAGGACATGGTTAGTTATCAAGGAGTTATGACTTTCAAGTTGAAAGAGTAAATTATGACGGAAATAGATTAGTAATGAAGGATGTTTATTATTAGGTTATCAGATAAACGACAAAATCTTAATTTCTAGCACTTTTCACATTTATTTTCTTTGTTATAAGCCAATCTATCTATTCTAGCTTGTTTTAGGATACTTGTTCTGTAGTCTTTTGGTAATTCAATTCCAATATATGCTTCATTTGGTGTAAGTCCTTTAAGTTGGCTGTGAGGTCTTACGTTGTTATAGTCATTGATGAAGTAGGAAAGGAGTTCTTCTAGTTCTTGAAGGTTGTAGGGGTGCTTAGGAAAGAGGTATTGATATTTGGCAATTTTGTTAACAGCCTCTACCATAGAGTTCGAATAATTGATGTCTTTAAGAGCAACCAGTTTTTGAATGTTAATTTCAGATTGGTTGATAAAGTTATTGATGTGAATATTGTTGTTTTCAGGGCCACCATCTACAATGAGTTTAACATTGAGATCATCAGAAAGATCAGAAGCTTTTTCAAATGCCATCTTGATGGTTGAAGTGGTTACCAGTCCAGATACTTTTTGTTTAATAGCATAAGAAAGTACTTTTCTGGAGTAGTTATCAATTACCAAATAGATATAGTACTTTTTCTCATCCAGAGTTTTTAGAACAGTAATGTCAGCATGCCAAATTTGGTTTGGATAAGAAGCTCTAATGCCCACTTTTCTTTTTTTCCTGGGCTTTCTTTTATTAATGGCATCCCTAATTCCCAATCTTTTATTGAGCATATACATAGAGCCAATAGATATGGATAACGTACCATCTCTTATTCCTTTGTAATGGATGCTTTTAATAGACCAATGAGCAGTAGAAGGGTTGGTAAGAGCTAGTTTAACAGCTTTAATCTCATTGGGTGTAATCTGGTTGGAGTATACTTTGTTACATCGTTTAAAGAAGGATAAAGAACAGGTATTTTGTAGATCAGAGACCCATACATGAAAAGTAGAGGAGGAGATATTAAAGAGTTTAACTGCTTTCTCTATTGGAACAAAACTTTTGGCTCTAATGATAGATTTCACCACTTTCTCTTTAGATTCCCTAACAAGTTTAGAGTAATCTTGAGCTTTTCCAACAATTGAAACAACCGTTTTAACTAGCCTTCCATAAGCATAAAACATACGAGGATATTCATTCAATGTTTTAACCAATTCTGAATGATTGTCAGCGATTTTATTTATCTCAGATCCTACATATCTATCTATGGTGTCATTTCTCCATCTGTGCAGGTTAGTTCTGGGTATTATGCCTTCATATTTGGGAGGTAATAATCCAAAATGTACCAATTCTTTAAGTGTAGTATGATAAGCAGCTCTTTTCATAGAAATCAACAAAGAAAGCCAGTTTCATTTAAGAAACAATTAGCTTACATAGATGTTTTTGGGAGTATGGGTTCAATGGTATGGAAAAGGATGACGAGGTGAAAGGTGCTGGAAATAGTGTGAACTACAAGTATAGAATGCATGACCCAAGGTTGGGCAGCTTGATGTTAGGCTTGGTAAATGGCTTAGTATAGATCCTAAATCAACTCCATGGGAAAGTCCACCTCACGAAATGCCTGGTTCAGGAGCATCAAAGAACTGGACCTATAGTGCAGTATACGCCGAAGGAGGTAAGAAGAAAGAAGTGGTGAGCTATTTTGACGGTTCACAGAGAAACCGACAAAGCGTTGTAAATTACTCTTATCAACTACAAGCTGATAACAGTTATTCATTAAGCTGGGGATGTAAATCTCAGCTTTTACCACATCTGGGTAATATTGAATGTTGACTTCTTTTAACCAGTTAAGATGACTACTTAACTCTTTACATTCAGCTAATCCTAATGAAGGTATGGAGTCACTAAAAATCTCCATAGCATGTTTTGTTTTCATAATGGTTTGATTTAAGTGAAAAATATTTCAGCTGAACCAACTTGGTTCAAACCTGAGGTCACATAGACAAAATAAATGCCATTTCGAAAATCTGCAAATTTGACATTCTAGCAATGAATTTTTGACAGTATTTTATCTTCTCAAATGAGAATTTAATGCATAAAAAACAATGATATTCTCTTGTGTATCTGGTCAATAATTTTTCCATCATCACATATTTATCAACAAGGTTCTTTTAGTATAAAATATGAATTGCAATAGTTATATGTCTTTTAGCTGTACATCGCTGCATATTTGCAACTCTAATTAACCATTAAAAACTTAAGTAATAGTTCGGATGATTGATGAACGAAGTATCCGTAAACGCATTTAGGAAATTAACCAAATCGTGTTTTTCTTCCTGAGTGAGGGTAAATGGTTTAATAATTGGGCTTTTGTTTTTGTGGTTTTTACCCCCGGTAGAATAGTGCTCAATAACTTCATAAAGGGTAGGTACGCTTCCATTGTGCATATAAGGTGCTGTAATTGCCACATTTCTTAAGGTAGGAACCTTAAAAACTGCACGATCTTCTTCTATTTCTGTTAATCGCATTCTTCCAGAATCTGCATAAACTTCGTACAATCCATTGTTGGTTAAAGAGTAGTTAGTGAGGTTTTTACCAGTATGACATTCGCCACAATATAATGTTTCAAAAAAGAGTCGTTTTCCTCTAATTTGAGAAGGACTAAGTGCTTCTTTGTTTCCAGCTAAAAACTGATCATAGGGGGAGTCATATCCTACTAATGTTCTTTCAAATGTGGCTATAGAATGGGTTAATACAAAAGCATCTGGCTCTCGATTATACGCTTCTTTACTCAGCCTAACGTATTTTTCAATTTGTTTAATCCTTTCAACGCCAAGTAAAATATGAAGATCGAATTCTTTATGCTCCTGAAAAGGAACTAAAACCTGAGATTCTAAAGTTGGATTTACACCATCCAACAAGAGTATAGGATGGTCCTTAACATTGGTTAAAGTTGGGGCATTTCTTGCACCTCTTTGATTCCTAAATCCAATACTGGTAGAAAGCCCATCGGTAAATGCTAATTGAGGTTGGTGACATGATGAGCAGGAAGTAGAAGAGTCTCTGGACAAGATTTTTTCGTAAAACAATAGCTTCCCCAATTCCACAGCTTTGGTACTATCCGTATAGGTTAATTCATTTTTAAGCTGTTCTATATTGCCTTTAGAGTCCGAATACTCCAAATAGGTTAAGCTGCTTGCAATAGAAATTAGAGAAGAGATGATTACGAATTTCATAATGGTAAAAAATTATCCCCTGAAATAGCTTCAGGGGATATTATTAATTATCTGGTAACAGTAAATTTGATAGATTCCTTTACTGAGTTTCCGTTAGAAAAAGTTGCTATATAAATTCCTGTTGGGAATTCCTTTTTAATAAAGTAGTTTCCTTCATTTGGAAGAGCGGTTTCTCTCAAAACAACTTTTCCATTAATGTCTGTAATTACTAAATCTAAAGCTTCTTTGTTTTCGAAAGTGTAATAAATGGTAGGTGCATATGCAATGGTACAATCCACATGTAAAGAATAAGCAGGTTTTGCTATGTCATTATCACTCATTTGAGTATCTGGTGTAAACACCGTATAATCGTTAGTGTTGTCGCATAACTCTACCACTTCGGCACCTCCATTGTGTTGTACGCCAACCGTAGTAAGATCCATGGTTTGTACCCAGTCGGCCACATTGGCAAAAAGGTTAATAGTTAAGTTACCACCAGAAGCTGCATCCTGGCAGTTAACAGTTACATTTCTCAGTAGGTGATCCCCTAAACCGTGAAATTGAAACGGAGCATTTGGTGTCCCATCTCCATTAGAATCTACCATTCCATCTACCACGATGAAAAAATAACCTGATGGCCACCCCCAATCCATAGATGGAGACTGTAAAGCCAATGGATGTGGAGCAGAGTAATTAGATGTGTTCCCTGCATTTACCACGGCATCCACTCCCAAATCAAAGTTAAAACTCTCTACATTGTCTATGTTAAAAGTTCCTAATGAGTAATTGGAAATGTTTCCACTGGCCAATACGTAAACATCTGTTAGAGGAGTATTTTGACCACCATCGTGAGTTACATTAATTCCAGATAGGTAGTATTGTACTCGATCGAAAGAAACTACTGCACCACTCGCATCGGTATATGTTTGACCGTAAGCAAAAGATGATCCGTTAAATTCATGTTCAATGTTTAGAGTAACATTGTTTTGTGCCATAGCCATTGCACTAACGACTGTGGCTGTTAATAGTAAACTTGTTTTTTTCATTTTTGATTGGATTTACTTGTTATGTTTTATTTAGAGTTGTGGGTTAAAATTAATTTTTGCGTATATGATTTTTGATGATCAATTACCGTGAGTAGATAGATCCCGCCCGAAATATTGGATATATCCATGTTGATTTGATTTGCGTTGTTCTGCCAATCAATGTGGGTTCTCTTTCCAAAAGCATCTATCAGGTAAACTTCTTTTAACTGACTGGAGTTAAATGGTAATTCGACTGTAATAAGATCGGAAGCAGGGTTAGGGTATACCATTATGGTGTTATGATCTAGTTCACCCAAACCAAATGTACCTTCAATAGTTACTTTTAAATATTGAGTGTTTTCTACCAAACCAGTATTCAGATCAAAGTATTCAATTACTATGGAGTCTGTAAACTCACTATTAGCTTCGAATATAGTGCCATACCTTTCTCCAGGTAACACCTCAATGGTATCGCTCGAAAGGAAAGAAGGAAGCGGCCTTCCATCTGAAGAAATAGTTTGAGGGTTCAATGCAGCCGGTAATATGAATCGATTGCCCAAATTCCCAATGTTGGCAGTTCTTAGAAAGACAGTTTCGTTTACTGTTTTATCTATGGAATGACTATATAATTGGGTGTCTGACCTTCCGTTTATCATAAAGTATTGAGGATGATAATCTGGAAAAGCAGTGGTACTGGCATTATTCATATAATCATGCATAATAATTGAATCAACATGCCAATTGGTGTCAATCTCTGAAGTCATTATAGAATACTCACTATCATAAGCGAATCCGCCATCCCAGGTATTGTTACTACCATCTGCCGGTTTTACAATCACCATTCCGTACATTCCTGCCTGTACGTGTATAGGCGACATTACATGACAATGGTAAATATAAGTTCCTGGATGAGGAGCTTTAAAGTAATAGCTCCCAGTATCGTCGTGATGAATGCTCTGAGAAAAAGCTGGAACACCATCGTTTGCCTGATCCACATCCAAACCATGTAAGTGTATTGTATGTGGAGGACCTTGCGACAGGTTCCACATGTCCAAACGAACAGAATCTCCAGAGTTAAAGGTTAGTGTAGGAGAGGGGATATCTATTGGAGCACTTAGTGTTTGAGTGTATCCCATCATTCTAATCTGACTATTATCCCAAAGGGTGAATTGATCAAAAGCATCAATTTTTGAAATCACCAGTTCTGTCTGGTCTATTTGAGCCTGACTAATCGTAGTCGCAAGCACAAAGAATAATATCAATAATCTTTTCATCACGGTACAATTAATATGGTTGATAACATCCCGTTTGGGTACAATCCATTGCCCGAAACAGCTACTAAATTATGGTCGTGTATCGGATATTCTCCACTTTTATCAGGTACCAGTTTTAATACCAGAGTTTCCAGAGGATAAATCGGGAAAGTATCCTTTTCTCTTCCTACATGATTTGCATCTTTGCTAGAGAACACAATAGAAGCATGGTATCCGTGTAAATGAACAGAATGAATGCTTTTTCCGGTATTTGCCATATACACCATTAGTGTATCTCCCAATTGTCCGGTAATTCTTGAGTCTGTATCCGACATGAGATCAGGAAAACTACTTCCGTTTATGGTGTAATAATCGGGGTGATATGTGGTCCAGTCTACCGTACCATTGTTAAGCATAACTTCGTTCCAGTTGGATTGATGAGTTTTCATATTCCAGTAAAAAGAGGAGTAAGCATGATTTTTTACCACTATCATGCCCCCAAGACCAGTTGTATAAAACTGAGGATCGTAAAAAATGTAGCACCCAGCGTTATTGAATTTATAGCCAATAAATAGCGAATCTCCAGAAGGAATCGGAGAGAGCCCGAATACCACATTTTTGATCTCAAATTCATGAGCAATAGTATCGTTATTATACACCCACATGCTTAAGCTGTCCTGAATATCCAGTTCTATTCTGGCATTTTTCTGATCGTATGTGCCAGAATTATTGAAGGTTAGGTATGGAATTTTATTTCCCGTTACCAGCGTTAATGAATCTCCCTTAATGTACAGCGATTGATGAATCGTAGCAGAGAATACATTAACACAAAATAAGCAAGTAAGAAGTCCCAATACCCAATTGGAATACTTACTCATGTTTGGTAATTTTTTTAGTGGCAAAAGTCCCGTCAGTATACTTTAACCGAATAAAGTAAACTCCATTCAATAGTGAAGAAATATCAATACTAAACGTGTTTGAAAATAATTCTCTATCAGTAATCATCAATCGTCCGTTAAGGTCGAACAATTGGTAGGATTCAATGTTCTGAGTAGAGGAGATGTTTAGCTCATCCTTCCCCGGAATTGGGTAAAAAGAAGTGTTATTAAGGTTAGATTCCTCAATAGCAGCATAATTTACCGAGTTCAATATCCAAGTAGCTGTATCTCCGTCGTTTGGATGATCGACATCAAAAACATACACCTGATATTTAACAGTGCCTGTATTACCCATTGGATTAATGGTTAAACGAACATAGCCATTTTTACTGGTGTCTATTAAAGACATAAAGTTTTCGGTGCCAACTGGAGCAATCATCCCTGTACAAAGTCCTTCAATACAAAGCATACCGTCCCAGGAGGCTGGTATGTCATTATAGATGGTTTTTACTTTAAGAAGTAGAGTATCATCGTTACCAATTACTTCTTGCTCCATTTTTAGAACAGCAGTTCCATTAGCGTCTATATCCTGAACAATAGAGTCGTTTGGTGTCCAGGTAAATGTTTGTGCATTGATAGAAATTACCAATAGCGTAGCGATTATCGCTAAAAATATATTTTTCATGAAAATTTAATTTAATTATAATGAGTTGTATTCACGGTTACACGTGGTCATTCAATTAAATCAAATTAAAAAGGATTGTTTTTTCACCAGGATAGATCTGCCTGGCAAAGGAGGTTTATCCGAAATTATTTTAAAATCTCTCGTATTAGATTCCTCTTCATCAATGTTGATTTCTTGTAGTAGGTAAGGATGATGAATTAAGAATGGTGTCAGAGAGATGTTTTCGAATTGTACAGGAGCAGAGTAGGTTAGTTGATGAAATTCTGTTTTATCACCACAACAACCTTTTTGTTGTTTGGGTTTTACTGTTTTAGCAGAATGACAGCAACTTTTAGATTCTTTCTTACAATTATCTTCTTTTGCTTTATCTTTTAAATGGCATTTGCATTGGTTGTTGTCCAGATAATAGGAGACAAGCTTTCCTTCTTTTTTACAAACGTGAATATTGACCTTAACTCCTATGGTTGAAACCATGATGATTAGAACCATTAGATATGCCAAAGCCTTTTTCACGCAACGTAAAATAAAACATTTTGATGTATGATTCCAATCACATAAATAATTAATATTGGAATGCTACAATTATAATAAGTTGATTTACTTAGGTTTAAAAGTCATGGTAAGTGATTGTATGGGAGATGATTGGCTTAAATATTATGTTAAATAGAGTATCATTCTAATTTTAGAAGGTTCCATTAGCCCTGGAGATAAGTGTTCCTTATAAGGACAAGTCTTGTTTTCAAGGAGTTACATCAACCCACTATCAGCAAAAGAATAGTAGTTATTATTAGTAACAATCAGAAGATCTAAAACATTAATATCAAGTAGCTTACCAGCATCAATTAATTTGTTGGTGCGACAGAACCATCCTTTGGATTGGTTATTAAAAACAAAACGCAAAGGCTTTGCTACGTGCTCGGCTGAAAACAGGGCTTTTCATCCACGCACTATTTATAGCCAAAACGTTGGCTGTCATTAAAAAATACTAAAATGTTTGGCTGCCTCAACTATTCTTATATCATTAGATCAAACAAGGAATTTATGATTGAAATAAAAAAAATTGACGCAGTAAACAAACCAACAGAAATTGAAAAGAAAGAGATCATTAATTTCTTGCACGAAAACCTACAAGAATATGGCGATCCCAAACCTGATATAAAAAAAGCAATAGATTATTCTATAAAGGAATTTAGCTCTTTTGGTGGTTTTACCATTTTGCTATCAGACGATGGAAAACTCAAGGGAGTCGTTGTCGTAAATGAAACAGGAATGGGTGGATATATCCCAGAGAACATTTTGGTTTACATCGCAACACACAAAGATCATCGCGGAGAAGGCTTAGGCAAAAGATTAATGGAAGAAACCATTAAACTAACCAAAGGCGATATTGCCCTGCATGTTGAAGCAGACAATCCCGCAAAGCACCTCTACGAAAAAGTTGGTTTCACAAACCCTTACTTAGAAATGAGGTTAAAGAAGTAAGCCTCGGGCTATTACAGACACTGCGTTTTGAAAATAAATGAAAAACACATACCACTACTAGAGAAAACGCGAAAGGTGCTTCACTCCTGCCCGGCAACCAAGATGAACAAGAAATTACAGTTTCATCTTTTAGTGACTTTAGCCAAGTGATCAACTACGAACTTCTCACCCAATTACCTCACGATATACCAAGAATTACCATTCCGTAACTATGGCAGAACTCATTATACAGACCCAAAAGATCAAGCACAACATTAAAACGTTGAGCGATTACTTTGAGCAACATGACATTCATTGGAGCTTAATTACCAAAGTATTCTCTGGCGATAAAGAATTTCTTCGAAACATACTAACCGATGATGTTGTCGATCGAATATACTCTATTGGCGATTCACGATTAACTAGCTTAAAGAATCTAAAAGAGGTAAATCCCAACATGCGTACGATTTACATTAAGCCACCCGCAAAAATGTATGCAGAAGACATCGTAGAGTATGCAGACATCTCTCTTAACTCATCTTTTAGCACAATACAAGCACTGAACAAAGCAGCAAAAAAGGCCAATAAAATTCACATGATCATTATTATGATAGAGCTGGGCGAATTACGCGAAGGCGTAAACCGTGCCGACATTATGGAATTTTACGAGAAGGTGTTTAAACTCTCTAACATATTGGTAGTTGGTTTAGGTTCTAACTTGGGTTGTATGTATGGTGTGGAACCTACCTACGATAAACTATTGCAGCTTACCTTGTACAAAGAACTTATTTCTGCGAAGTTTAATAAAGACCTGAAGTTACTTTCAGGAGGTTCATCTATTACGCTACCCTTTTTAGAACAAGGCGTTGTACCTAAAGAGATTAACCATTACCGGATTGGTGAGGCTGCCTTTTTTGGAGCTAGCCCATTCGACAATAAACAATTTAAGAATCTCTCTACCGATACGTTTGAGTTTCATGCCAATATTATTGAGATTGAAGAGAAAAAAATCGTACCCGAAGGGATTATTAGTGATTCGAATGTTGGGCATACAGCCGAATACAGCGAAGAAGACAAGGGCGAAACCTCTGTAAAGGCCATCCTTGATTTCGGGCTATTGGATGTTGATAAAGAAGACATTGAGACCATAGATCAAAACCTGACTTTTGTAGGCATAACCTCCGACATGATGGTGGTAGATATTGGCAACAACAAAACCAAAGGAGGCAACCTAAAATACAAGATAGGTGATAAAATTCGCTTTAAGCCTAACTATATGGCAGTAGCACGTTTGCTTAACTCTAAGTTTATTGATAAAAAATTTATATAGAAATAAAAACGAACAGCCAACAATGTATATAAAGCATCTTTGGCTGACGCCAAAACGCATTTTATACGGAACGTGGCACCTTTTCAGAAGCAAAAAATGGTTGATAGAGATGAAATAGTAAAGGAGAAATTGATAAAGTCCTTGATTTTAGAGGTTTTAGAAAAGCCAATATTCCTGTATAAGGGCGTTCGTAATAACGAACGAGCTGAAAACTAATGAATTACGAAAGAGTGATTTTATTAGTTGTGAATATTGGAATAGGAAGTAAAAAGATTATGGCACCTTTTCAGAATCAAATAATGAATATAGCAATAGTTGGGAGAAAACACTTTTTCTGAAGAACTGAATCAATAAGAAATATATCATGATTCTAATCAGTTTATTTTATCAATTATGTATCTAATTTCGTTATAAATTGACAATCCCATAAAATGAAAAAAATTACTCTTCCCCTTTTCTTAATGATGTTTGTTTTAAACATTGTTGGACAATTTAATTTTCTTGAAAATACTATTTGGCGACACGAAATTCAAGTTAAGAAATCATGTGTAAAAGATAAGGTTCTTGGTACTGATGATGAGAGTTATGTATTACAGCGTCGCGGAGTTACAAAATGGAGATCAAATCTCCCATAAAATTAAGATCGGGCTATGTAAATCTAGCCCAATCTTAATGTCTCAAAACGATTGAAATGTAGAAAAGTGATTTCACATATGTCAAAAGAGTTGATCAGTATGGGGTTATATCAATTAACTACTATTGCTTAATAACTTTTTTAATCATAACCTTTTCACCGTATTTTATTTTGACAAAATAAATTCCTTTAGAATAATCATTAAAATCTATAAGGCTTTCACTATTGATGCCTTTTGTTGAGGATAGAAGTTGCCCAAAGCTACTGTATAATTCAATTTCAAAAGAAGATACAGAACTTGAACTAATCTTTAGAAAGTCTGTAACTGGATTTGGATATGCGTGAAAATCTAAGAGACTATCTTCATTAAGTTGGTTTTTAACTTTGCCAATTTCTTGACTTGGGTTATTCATCATTTTTGTATAATCTATAGTATTATCATAACAATTTCCGATAATAAATTTGGATGTATCATTATTCATAATAAAGATATCTGGCATAAGTACAATTGATTCAGTTGCAACTACCTCGATCCCTTCATTATTATTAACGATGATTTCATTCAACATTAAATTATCTCCATGAAAAGTGTTAGGATCTGGGTTAATCATGTTAGTTATTAATTCATTATCTTTTTGTCTTAGTTGATACAAATTATACAGTAGCATATAGTCCAAGCCGTTATAGTTCCCTTCTATTACGGGAAGGCCATCTTTGTACTGTCCTGATTGTTGTTCGGAAGGAGTATGAGTATACTTTAGAGTCGACTTCCAACCAAAGGTGCCAGCTCCTCCACTAAACGCTGGGTTATTCATTGGAGCTGAATCCAGTTCCGTAGCAATGTCGCAAGTTTTTATTAAACATTTTTTTCCATGCAAAACAGAATATAATAATGGGTAGAATGCTTCCCAGTCTTCTGAGGCTGCTACTTGTCTCAAAGACGACTCTAAGTTCATATCAGCCTTAAAGGATAAATCAGCAATAGAAGATAAAATTAACATTTGGTGTTTATGAAATTTTTGACAAAAGATATCTTCAGTAATACAAAGCCATGAGTTATCAATTAAATACCATAAAGTAGGTGAAGTATCAGTATAATCTGATTTATCTAAATCGAAAAACTCAGCGGCATGTTTATATCCATATGACCAAGCAATAGCAATTCCACCACCTTGACCCGTAACTTCGCCACAAAGTTCACCATCTGGGTTTCTAAATTGCCAATCCCCATTTGCGTATACGAAATCCAATAGTCTTTTAAATATGATTTTTGACTTTGTTTTTAAATCTAAAATCGCTGTTTGACCATTGACTGTTACACTAACGTTGTCAGGAACTAACTTATAAGTTAATGCTAACCCCATCATGAAATGGATAATTTGATCATTGCTGGGTTCCCCTAACTGATTAGTGCCAGATTCATTAGTGAAATTCACATGTTTAAATATTTGTCCGAGACTATTGTAGGGTGAATTTGGTGAAGGAAACCCAGGATCATTAGGGTTATCTATAAAATCATTAAAATAAGAGTGATTATTTAGTACAAAACTATTGCTGTTAAGTGCATCTGTTCTTACAAAAAAACCATTCATAGAGGAAGGTTTAGAATAATAATTCTCTCCTGTGTAGTCCAACCTATCAAATGCTTGTAAAGCGTAGTATAAGTCAATTAATGTTGATTTTGCTTCCGTAATTTTTCCTTTGTTAGTTAGTACTTTATACTCTGTAGCCAGCATTCCGGTGTACCAGCCTAGATAAAGCACACCATCTCCAAAATGTAAGATATCTGAGCTGTTATTAGAACTGTTATAAGTATTTCTAGCTCCAGCTACTAAACCATCTCCTTTATTGGTACCTCTTGGTTTTACAAAGTATTTTAAGTTATTTCGGTAATTATTATATTTCTGTTCGTTTAATAAATCACCTTGTGCCAATATATTTGGTGTCACCTGAAGTAGTACCAAAATGATGAATAAAGCTTTCATTTTATAGAATTTTCAAGGTTTGAAATTTTATTTTCTAACTCTACATTTTGTTTTTTCAAGTCGATAATATATAGAGTTAATTCTTCAATTTTTTCAACTAAGGTTAACTGTACCTGATCTATTGAAACTCCATGTTTAGCAACGGTATTAGCATCTGGCATTCCTGGCAGGTGCTTATTGATATTAATGTACTTTTCTAGAGAATCTATTTCCATCAGTTCATATTCTTCTTCAAATACATAGTCGGGAAAAGCACTATTATTAGGGTAAACGACAAGTCCACGTGTATACATTATTCCATCACCAGCTATTTTCATGAATTCAGTAACACTTCCTCCAATTCTACTATCAAACGACAGAAATGCCCCATTGTTTGCAGCGTCTTTTCCAAATCTTAAAACACTCATTATGTCCCCATTTATATCATGATTAATGATATCAGAAGTTTCCGTGTTGGAATGGAAATTAATATCGGCATTATTCGGATCACCGATGGTTTTTATATTCAGTTGATGATCATGATTACCTGCCATTCCTGAGTTAGTAAGAATGGTAAAGTCTCCATTCACCTGAGTTTTTCCATTATCGTATATTCCCAGCAATACATTAGCATTGTCAGTGAATAAAAAAGAGTTGTTGCTTATCGGATCTGAATCTGTAGTGAAAATTAAATGGTCTCCTCCTGACATTTTACGGTATACTATATCTCCTTCTCGAGCTAATGAATGATAGCATCCAACACAATCTGATACTCCAATTTCTAATTTGTTTCCTGTCCCACTTCTTAATCTAAAATTGGGGTTTGTTTGGGAGTAAATATCGAATAAAGCGGTTGGGTAATTTGTTCCGATACCAGTTCTACCATTTTGGGTTACGCTGAGAGCAGTAGACCATGTTGAACCTGAATTAGTACTTCTACTAATCCCAAAAATATTATTGTTGTTATTATTCGCATGCCCAAAAAATAAAGCTTGCTGATTTCCTCCACCATTATTGCTATGAATAAATAGTTCATTGTTATTTCCATTACCTTCTAATTGAAAACCATAGTTTTGGTAGCTAACATTGTGAGGGACTGTCAAGAATCGATGCCCATTACTACTTGAATAATTTTCTAACTGAAGGACTTCATGATGACCTGATTCAGGTTTGATAATAACTCTGGGACTTTGACTTCCAGGTTGTTCTGCATAGGTCCCTATTCCCACGTTTCCCCCTGTTTCGGGACCATAAGCATTTCCATTTGGAGACCATTCCTGTGGGTTTAATTGACCCAAAATGGATAAAGAATAAGGTAGTGCCAGAGACAAAGTTAAAAGCTTTTTAGTATAGCTTCTTTTTAAATAGGTTTCTTTTTTTTTGTTTAAAATGTTCTTAGGTTTCTTCATAATATATTTTTTTCAAATCTCAATGTTATATGAAGTTGATAAAGAGGTATTAAGAATTTGTACTGGTAAAATTAGTTTTTGGCTAAAGAGAATTAGAATTCGGTAGAGAGGATAAATAAGTATTACTTAACTTTTTTGCTTAATCAGTCTACCTCATGTTGAAGGGGTATATTGATTAGGCAATGGCTCCAATGTTAATGTTGTTAAGAAACAATTATTACTAACTTTGCCATTATCTTAAACCATTCTACTTTGTTTGATATTAAACATAGGTTAAGCGTTCATTTTATTGTAGTGGCCTTAATTGTGTTTTGGTTCTTCACCTCCAGTAGTTATTTAGCTCAAAGTTTCGGCTATAATTTCAAGCAATATTCGGTAGAGGATGGGTTGCCAAGTTCTGAGGTATATGAAGTGTTACAGGATAAACAAGGGTTTATTTGGGTGTGTTCGGATGCTGGAGTTGCTCGGTTTGATGGTTACGATTTCGAAATATTTACTACAGAAGATGGATTGACAGATAATACCATTTTTCATATTTATCAGGATCATACCGGTAGAATTTGGTTTACAGGGTTTAACAAAACACTTTGCTATTTCGAAGATGAGGAAATTCATCCATATGAATACAATCAAACTTTATTAGATAGTTTACCTGGAGCTGAGTGGTTCAGAAGAATGTCGGTAGATTCAGATTTAACCATACATTTTGGAACGAATAGGTATGGATTTGGTCAAATTACCAAAGAAGGGGTGCTGGATTTTACCTACTGGAATAATGATTCAACACGTCAATTGAAAAGGTGGGAAAATGGAATGGAATCTATTGTTTATGGTACCAAATGTAATAGTGAAATAGTTAATATTGATGAAGTAATAAATGTAGATAATTGGCCATCGGACAACCAGATTTTGAAGTTTTCTGAATTTATACGACATGGAAATCGTTTGAGGGCACAAAATATAAACGATTCTGATTTTGTGTTTTTAAGGGCAAGTTTTGTTGGAGGCAGAATAGGGAATGAACATTTTTTAAGGCGTACAAATGGAAGTCCATCAGTCGTTCATTTGTTCGAAAAAGGAGAGTTTTGGGTGGCTAATTATCAAGGTGGGGTGGATATATACCGGTCCATTCATGATTTCATTGAAGGGAAACCTCCTGTGAATCAAATATTGGAAAAAAAAAGTGTTAGTTATGTACTATTAGACAATAACAGTGGAATATGGCTGGCAGTTCAGAATCAGGGATTATTGTATCTGCCTTCACAAAATTTTGAGACTTATGAGTTTGGAGTAGAACAGCTAGCCAATAGACTTTCCACCATACTAGTTGATGAACAGGGAAAATTGTTTGTGGGAAATATGGCTGGAGATTTATATGGTGTTGAAAAAGGGAAAAGACCTGAACTTCTCCTAAGAGATGCAGGTGACGAATTTCCGGTTAGCTGTATTCGAATATTTGACAACAAATTGTGGCTTGCAGCAAAGGTGAAAAGAGGGTATAATGTTACCAAAGAAGGGGTTGATTCTTCGTTTTATTATCCTTTGGTAATGACAGGAAATAGATTTTTGTTTTCCAGAGATTCCTCAGTATGGTCAGCAGGGTATCAGGAATTTTCCAGATTTAAGGATGGAGAGTTGTTATATGATTCAAAGTTTAAAGACGAACTGATTCGATATAATTGTGTGTTTGAGGACAATAAAGGAGAGGTTTGGACGGGAACCATGGAAGGATTGATGAAGTTTGATGGAAGTTCTTTGATTTGGGTTGATGTACCAGAAGAGGTAGATGGAGGTTCCAATGAGCAACATGGAAGCGATGGTTTTCGATCGGTACTGAACAATGTGCGTGTGGAGGATATCGATCAGTTGAAGGATGGAACTATGGTAATTGGAACCAGAGGAAAAGGAGTGCTATTTTGGAAAGGAAGCAATGCTTATTTCATTGATGAACAGAAAGGACTGATTAGTAATATAGTTAATGATATTCATATTGATAATGATCAGGATGTATGGGTAAGCACCACCAGCGGGATGTCTTGGTTAAAACAAAATGGAAACCGTTATATCATTCAAAACATTGATCATCATCATGGCTTACCAACAAAAGAAATCGTTGAAGTAGGCTCTTACCTGAATACCATTTGGGTGGCCACAAATAAAGGCCTGGTTAGTTTTGATAAAAACCTGCAAATTGTTAATAGTAAAGCTCCTCAATTAAAGCTAAAGAGTATCAAATTTAACGAGATGGAAGTGGTTTTTGATTCTGTAATGAATTTCGCTTACAACCATAATTATTTTGAAGTGAGTTATACAGGGTTATCCTATCGTGTGGCTGGTGAGATTCTTTATCGCTATAAAATGGAGGGAGTAGATGAAAACTGGCAGCTTACCACCAATAGGATATTGCGATATGCATCCCTTTCTCCGGGAGAGTATGTGTTTAAAATTCAGGCAGCTAATGAAGATAAAGTATGGAGTGATGTACGGGAAATACAATTTACCATTTCACCTCCATTTTGGTTAACTACCTGGTTTATCATTTTAATGGCATTAGTACTACTCTTGGCATTTTATCTTTTGATTCTTTTCAGAGAGAAGCGCATAGCAAAAAGAAACCATCAGGAATTATTAATAAAGCAACATGAGCATAATCAGATTAAGGCAGAATTAAAAGCCCTGAGGTCTCAGATGAATCCGCACTTTATGTTTAACACTTTAAATGCCATTCAAAGTTTTGTCAATCATTCTGATATGGTTAATGCATCCAATTATATATCAGATTTTTCTGTATTAATGCGAAAGGTATTAGAGAACTCCAAAAGTAATTTAATAACAATTGAAGAGGAGATTGAAATGTTGGATTTGTATTTAAAACTGGAATGTTTAAGGTTTGAAAATGAAATTTCCTACGGCATTCAGGTAGACAATAATTTGGATGTTGGAATGATCAAAATACCATCCATGATTATTCAACCTTTTGTAGAGAATGCTATTATTCATGGTCTTGGACCTAAAGCGGAGGGAGTAAAAAAACTTATCATTGATTTTGAACAGTCAGGAAGTCATCTAGTTTGTACCATAGAGGATTCCGGGATTGGAAGAAAGGCAGCAAAAAAGATAAAGAACAAGAAAAATCTATTGAAAAAATCAATGGGAATGTCAATAACCAAAGATCGGATAAGGTTGTATTGTAAGGAAACGGGGAATAAGGTTCTGATGAAAATAGATGATTTGGAAGAAGGAGGAGAGACGAAAGGAACAAAAATCACCTTACATATTCCAATTTAGATTATCTTAGATACAACTTTAACTACTTGATACCTAAACCACATGATTAGAGCTATAATTGTCGACGACGAGCGTCCCGCTCGTGATAACCTTAAGACTTTATTGGAACGAAATTTCAACAACATTAAAATAGTTGGCGAGGCTAATTCTTGTAAAATGGGAATAGAGGTTCTTAATAATATTCCGACCGACTTATTATTTCTGGACATAGATTTAACCGATGGAAGTGGATTCAATATATTGGAA
Source organism: Parvicellaceae bacterium (assembly GCA_965230225.1). Taxonomy (GTDB): domain Bacteria; phylum Bacteroidota; class Bacteroidia; order Flavobacteriales_D; family Parvicellaceae; genus CALSMU01. The sequence goes on along the minus strand of CBDDKM010000008.1, from coordinate 90,020 downwards.
GCTTTAGATAAGATTAGTTTTCAGGTTATATTTGTTACCGCTTATGATGAGTATGCAATTAAAGCTTTTAAGTACAGTGCACTGGATTACATCCTCAAGCCGATAAACCTCGGAGAACTTCATCATGCCATAGAAAAAATGGAAGAATTGATAAGTAAAGATCAGCCTAGTCAATTGGATTTGCAGGCAATTTTAAATAACCTCCAAACCAAAGAAGAAGACAGAAGAATTGCAATAACTGATAAACAGGAAATAAGATTTGTTAATGTATCGGATATTGTTCGCTGCCAATCGGATAATAATTATACAAAAATTTACTTGTTGAATGGCGAAAGATATGTGGTTTCGAAAACTTTAAAAGAATACGAAAATTTATTGCCACAATCTAAGTTTTTTAGAGTACATCAAAGCCATTTAGTCAACATGGATCACGTTTCAAAATTTCTCAGGGAAGAAGGAGGCTATGTGGTTATGAGAAATGGTGATCAGTTGGAAATTTCCAGACGTAAAAAAGAAGATTTTTTCAAAAAAATGTCAATAATGTAATTGAAGAGTATTATGATGATATTAATGTTGTAATGTTAGAAAACGAAGTGTTCATTCGAGCACTTCGTTTGAAGTTAATTCTTTACTATTCTTCTGGCAACAACCTCATCATCTAAATGAAAATTCATAATCTAAACCCCTGATTCGTGTTCAGATAATTCTAATTTAAAACTATTCGTGACGTTTTTGACAGTTTTTATAAGCTGCGGTGGAGTTACAAAAAGGAGTTACAAAATGCTCAAAATTGCTCCATTTTGCTTCAAAATGTAAACTAAAACACTAGGATAGAAGCCTGTAATCAGGATTCATAACCCTGAGGTCGGGAGTTCAAATCTCCCCCGCGCCACTAAAAGCCCTGACATTCATGTCAGGGCTTTTTTATTTAGTGAATAATAGTGGGAGTTCATCCCGATAGCTATCGGGACTCCCCCGCGCCACCAAAGCCTAAACGTGAGTTAAGGCTTTTTGGGGCTTTGATGAGCACTCCCCACCATTCATCGAGCAATAGCGAGGTAAATCTCTGGTTAGATAAAGACATTAAGATGAAAGACAAAAGACTTTTCGAAAATCGATGGATCGATGTTCGATAATCGACTGAATTCTCATACTCGCTTGAAGAAATAAGTACATGAAAAAAGAACGAAGTACATTGTGCTGTACCTGTATTAAAGTCAATGGGAAAACAAACTCATATTTGGTATATTTCTTGCGAATAGTTCATGTAAAATCTTTAATTCAGTTATATGAGCAGAATAATACTTTCAATCGCATTTGTGATCTTCTTAAAGCTTAGTTTTTTTTCACAAGTGAATCAAATTAGAATAGACGTTTATGGTAATTTTCAAGCTATTGTTGCTGTTGAAGGTGGTTGGGTTACGGTTTCGTCTACGGGAGAGGTTGTTGATGTCTCGTTAGAGGGTGATGTGGATTATATTCATTCCAGTTTGGATAATGGAGGTAATATAGAAAGTGTTGGAAACGTAGATTTCGATTATATCCATACAAGTCTGGATAATGGAGGAAAGGTAGAAAAGGTTGGTACTGTTAAATTTGATTATATACATGAAAGTCTGGATAATGGAGGTAAAATTGAATCTATTGGAAGCATAGATTTTGATTATATCCATGAGAGCTTGGACAATGGAGGTAAAATCGAGTCAATTGGTAATATTGATATTGACTATATTCATGAGAGTCTCGACAATGGAGGTAAATTGGAGGAAATAGAAGGAGAGTCATTCGATTATATTCATTCATCTCTATCTAATGGAGGAAAACTGGAAAGTGGTAAAAGGAGCTTTATTGTAGATGGCATTCAATTCCGTATTTCAACAGGAAGAATATTTTAAAGAAGTTAAGTGCTTTTCCGAGCAATACTCATTTCGAAATGAGATACGATAAATGAAGCTGAAATATTCCTTCAGAACTACGCAGGTCTCCTCCATGGGAGGCGGTAGTGATGATAGAAATTGGGGAGGCATCAAGATTATTTTGAAATACTAGTTTGAGAAAAAAACTGTCTGTGATTTTGCTCCCTACTCCCGTCTGAATAGACTTCCTATTTGAAACCTGGTTTTATACATTAGCTTTTCTGAAATAAGCAAACTTGAATAAAGGCCAAATCCAAAGTCAAATCTAAATTTTTCTCCCATTCTAAAATCTAAAATGCAAGGTACTCTTAAATAGGAGTCATAAGAGTCTAAATATTCTTTTGAACTAATCAATACTCCAGTTGATAAACTAAACTTTGCATTATCAGGAACCATTGCGTATTCAATTCCATAACAGTAGTTTTTTCTCATCCAAGATTTGAAGGGAAGAATAGGTTTTGCTCGATCTTCGATGGAATACTTACCAAATCCACCAATTAGGGATAATTCTTTATGTTTTTGAGCATAGCATGATACTGATAATATAACAATAAATAACGTTGTAATAGTAGGTCTCATATGGGGCTTTACAATAAGGATAACCTATTATTAATTAAAGTTGCTTTTGTAAAGGAAAAAAGTGGTTAAATTTTACTCTAAGTGTTTTTCCTACTTATGCATCACTATATTGAATTAATGCCTTTTTTTCGCTGGGTTTCAAATCCAACGGAGCAGGGTTAGACAAAAGACTTTAAGACAAAAGACTTTTTTGCTACGTAGGGACTTGAAAACGAAACTGATAATACTGCTCAAAAGTAGTTAACCTGATAAGGTTTATGCATATTGCAAGTATAGGGTAGATTCCATAAAAACCCTTTGATTGTTGTTTCAGCAAGAAAAAAATGTTATACTTTTAGTAAGGACATAAGAAAAAAGCATTCCAACCATATAGGAAATAAAACGAATGCTTTTTATTCAAATGTTAGCAGTAATATGAGACGGTTTATTGTCATTCTTATTAGCATCTTAATATCACAATCTGTGGTAAGCCAAAACCTGAAGAAATATAATTCTTTAGAAGAAGCTTTCAATGAACCTGATAGCGTGCAGATTTTAATCCTTGATGGAAATAAGCTCACTTCTCTACCAGACTCCATTACGCAATTTGTTAATCTGGAAGTACTTGACATTAGCGTGAATAACTTCAAAAGTATTCCTCCCGTCATTTTTATGATGACAAGCTTGAAAGAGTTATATCTTTCAGGAGCCTACAGTTATATAGATGAATACGAAAGGTGGGACTATCTTATCGATACTATTCCCCAGGAAATAAGTAATTTAAGTAATTTGGAAGTACTTGATTTAAGCTACAATCGAATCAGCCACATACCTCAGGAAATAGGTCAATTATCCAAGCTGAAGAAATTAGACTTGTATCATAATAGTCTTACTGGTAAAAGTTTAATTGAAATTTCTATGCTCAATGAATTAACGGTTCTTGATATTGGCGGGAATGATATCGCGTTTTTGCCGGAAGAATTTGCAAGCTTAAATCAGTTAGTAAGTCTTTATTTGGACAATAGCTGGTCCGAAGGTGTTCCTGTAGGAACATGCTTGACATCTTTCCCAGAATTGATCTGTGAACTTTCTCAATTACAATCATTAAGCCTAGCAGGGCAATGCTTAAAAGTTGTGCCTTCCTCAATTGGAAGGTTAAAAGAACTAAGAAATTTAAACTTGTATGCCAATGAACTCACTCAGCTACCAAACGAAATTTCCAATCTTGCAAATCTCAAAAAACTCAATATTGATTTAATTTGTTTAGGAAGAATGACTGAACTATGCAGCATTCCATTTGTATTTCCAGAACATATTTGCCGTCTAAAAAACTTAGAAGAACTTCATTTTGATTCACGAAATGTTGAGTTAAATGAAAAGGAAAGATTAATACACTGTTTGCCTCACCTGACTTATAATGATTAAACTATTGTTAATAAAACCTTAGCTGTAATGAAGAATGGATTAATAATGTCCTTAATCCTGGTGTTGTTTTTACAAACTTTGACGAACCATGCTGTAGCACAGGAAGATGAAAGTTGGCAACAATTAAAAGGTCGGCTCTACCTAAATACTGAAGGAGAACTTGGATTTGCAACAGATCCAAGAGTTCTTGGATTGTCTCCTGCCGAATTGGGAGAACGTTGTAAAAACGTCTTTCTAACCACTATAGGATCAAATTATGAGACGTCTTTAAATGAGGTAATTGATACTGCTTCCTTTGAAGAACTTAGCGCGGATTTTTTTAAAGATAAAAACTTCATTTATCGATATCATCCAATGTGCGAAGGAGGATACCTGCTTACGTTTTCAAATGATACTGAAAATTTTAGAATCTTAAACTCACAATACGCTATTCATGATACCATGATATTTTTTCGAATGGGTAACGAAGTAAAGGCTGATTACAACACTTTTGCGATTTGCACGCAATTCCCCATTATTGCCAAAGATAAAAATGGATATTTTGAATGGGGTCAGCGTGTAACAGAAGATCATTTAATTGACGCAATAGGAGGAGAAGATTTTAAGAATCTTGAATTCATTAAGGATACAAGCTATTGTACTAAAACACGTCAATATACACGGCTTTCAAATGTGTTTTTCAAGGGAAATAAAGGAAAGATTTATATTAAAACTCGGAGATTAATTAGGCCACCGGAAGAAGAAGGACCTGAGTTCTTCAAGGAAGTTCCTGTAGCAGACGTTGAATCATATGTTGACTTATCCGGTTACTATGCCAAGGATAATGTTAACGTATACATTGATGATGGTACAACTGACGGCCGGAACATTGTTATTTTGGAAGAAGCGGATGTAGAAACGTTTTCTGTAATACAATATCGATTAGGTAGAGATAAGAATTATGTGTTTTATAACGGTGTAATTGTGGAAGATATTAATGTGGATTCTTTGGTAATACTCTGTAACAAACCCAATTCGGATTTCTCAGCATCATATTATTTGATCAAAGACGATAAAAGTGTTTATTATAAAAACTGGAAAATGGAAACTATTGATGCGACATCCTTTGAGTGTATACAGGATGATTCCATCATTATTTATCAGGATAAAAATTGGATTTATGAAGATGGTTATTTTCCTGAGAAGAATCCAGAAAAAAGAACTAAAAGGAATTAAATACTGCTAACAATGTATAAGCAACATTAAAACGACCGCTTATACTAAACGTTAGGCAATATCTGATGAAACACTTTTCTATATTACCCAGTCTTTTTTAATTGATTCAGATGGAAGAATAAAATACATTAACCCTAAAATTGAAGAGTTAAGTAAAATGCTTGATGAAATTTATTCGAAATAATGTCTCGAATTTAGTTTTTTAGATATACCATTTTATAACAAAAAAAGCAGCTATCAAATAGCTGCTTTTTGCACTTTAAGAGTTCTTATATCTTAATGCTCTCCGCAGTGTACTTCGTATACAGTATCGTTAACGATAGTACCGTTTGCTTCAAGGTCTGTAATGTCGTCTCCACAGTATTCTCCCATTTCTACTTCAGCACCATTTTTTTCATAGTGACATTCTTTACATTGGTTCTTTTTACAAGAAGCCATTCCTACTAAGGCAACGGCAGCTAACGCGATTACGTAATTTCTAGTTTTCATTCTATTTTAGTTTATGTTTGAGTTTAACAATTAGTTCTGCGTAAAAATTTAAGCCGGGGTTAGCCATTCCTATGTTCTTCAATCTTGATAAATGGTCGATGTATTCTTCATTAAGTAAGTTTCTCACTCCAAACCTTAGATCGGTATCTGCTTTGCCATCGGCATGCATGCTTACTCCTAAGTTGATTACCTGATAACTGTCTGTTGGGGTTTCAAATTGACTTACTTTATCCTGAGCAAATAAATATTGGTGTTGTACAATAATGCTGTTAAATCTTATTTTTTGATCTGAGTTAAACTTAAATTCAAGCGATGAGTTAATTCTGGATTGTGGAATCAATGATAGGGGAGCGCCATTAGCATCCTCTCCAATTACATTACTGTAGTTAGAACTTAGCTTTAAAAAGTCGGCAAACTTAGGCTCATAGCTAAATCCTGTTTCAATTCCATATAAAGTGGCATTGTCTAATTGTGTATAGGCAAATACCGGTAAGCTATTGATGGTTGAATCTAATGGGTTTAATGCAATATAATCTGCAATTACATTTACAAATGGGTTAACAAATAGTTTCCATTGAGCATTGTTGTATTCAAGATCTAAATCCGCTTGAATAGCTTTTTCTGCTTCGAGATCTCTATTTCCTATTTCGTACCTTAATGCACCATGGTGAGCACCATTCGAAAGTAACTCAGAAGTATGAGGAGCTCTATACCCAGAAGTTAAATTAGCTTTTATATTCAGGTATTTGGTGATTTTCGCAATCCCTAATGAGTAGTTGAGGTTGGTATAAGTACCTGTTAAATCAGTACCTTCTCCTGCATCGTTAAATGCAGAGATCATTCTTGTGTCCAAACGAAGTCCGGTTTCTGCACTCCAGGTATCCGACAGTGTTTTACCAAGCAAGAGGTAAGCTGCATTGTCCAGTAGGTTGGCATCAGGAATCAGTTGCTCTTCCACACCATTGTCGTTTCTATTGGTTTGGTACATTCCCTGAGCTCCAACTACCCAGTTCCAGGTATCGCCTATATCGTGTTTGTATCTGATGTTGTAGGTAGACGAGTTCAATTGCATGTGCAATGCCGGAATACTAAATTTCTCTTCATATTCCTGAAGCTCGTTCATGGTTTGTCCTAAAATGACTTCCAGTTTATTTTTTCCGAAATAAATGTTGTTTTCCCACAACAGGTAGTGGTTGTGATTTACCTGAGCAGGTACAACATCGTATCTGTTTTGTTCTTCAACTTGAAATGTTTCAGGAGTAATAATAGGATCGTGAGTATGTCCCGGAATACCCAGTCTGTTTTGTAAGTAATTGTAACGGAGGTTCGTTACCCAGCTTTTGTGGTTAAAACCAAATGCCATTTTAATGTTCTTTTCGTTGAACCTGGAACTCATTCCATACTTACCATTAGGTAGCTGGTAGTCTGCATGGCTAACATAGTTTCCGTGAAGGTTAAACCTTACTTTTCCTTTAGATAGTTTTACCCCTAATACATTCTTGGTTCCTAGACTAACTGTTTCGAATCGAGAGGACCCTAGTACCTCAACAGTGTTGTGTTCTGCATAAGGCACATCAATCATGTATAGTACTCCTCCCAGAGCATCAGAACCATAGAGTAGGGAAGAAGGACCTTTAATAACCTCAACTCTACCAACTCCTAAATCCGAAACACCAAGAGCGTGATCACCTCCCCATTGTTGGTTTTCGATCCTTAAACCGTTCAAATAACTAACTACACGGTTTCCGCTTAATCCTCTAATAACAGGTTTGCTGATTCCAGTACCAATGGTATTTTGATATACTCCCGGAACCATTGCAATCATATCCCCAAGAGTGGCAGCAGTAGCCATCTGTGGATTATCCAACTTTACTGCCTCTATATTACTAATGGTTAAGCGTTCAAGAGCATTTCGTTGTGAAGACACGATAACTGTACCTAAAGTAGTGCTACTTTTATTTAGGAATATTTCTAAAGAAGTTGTTTTCTCTGTTGAGATTCGCACCTTTTTACTTTCGTATCCAAAGGCAGATACCACAACATTAATGTGATTAGGCAAGGTAATGCTTAGATTAAATGCTCCAACCGAATCGCATGTGGTAACCATACCCATATCAGGTAAGAAGATAGAGGCAAAAGGTACAGGAGCTTTTGTCGCCTGATCCTTGATAACCCCACTAAACTGAATGCTTAGCGCTACATTTGTTACCAAAAAAAGGAGTAATATAGATATAAATCTTTTCATTACATTTGCAATAATGTTGCAAGTATAAGAACATTTTGCAACAATGTTGCAATGAAATGGTTTTTATTTGCAACAACGTTACATCACTATGGATTTGCTAAAGAAAAAAGGATTAAGGAATACGGCCTTTCGAAGAGAGGTATTAAGTGTTTTCACAACGAATGAAAACGCCATTACCGTAAACCAAATTGAAGAGTCGATAGGAGAGCATGATCGTATTACATTATATAGGACCATTAAATCCTTTTTGGATAAAGGGCTTATTCACGAAATTGTAATGCCTGGAGACATTAAAAAGTTAGCACTCTGTAAAGACGATTGCGATAATAATAAGGATGGTGATGATCATGATCACCACCATGATCACATTCACTTTCATTGTAAACAATGTGATGAAATCATCTGTGTAGAAGGAAATTTCCCTGATATACAGATACCTGGATTTAATGTAAGTTCCTTCGAAATTCAGGCTCAGGGCGTATGTTCTAATTGCCTTTAGGGATCTTTTTATTTGGCTCTTTATGTGTCGTGGAAATACTTTGTTTAATATTTAAATGCAACATCGTTGCGTTTGGGTGGGTTTTTTATATTTTTGCGAAATCAAAATTTATAGTTACCCATGATTTCACTAGTTAGAAAATCTGATAATCTTGGAGCAATAGCAAGTTTTTTATGCTTGATTCATTGTGTCATTACTCCATTTTTGTTTATTGCTCAGACTTGTTCTGCGAGCTGTTGTAGTAATGCTCCTTCCTGGTGGCAATACATCGATTATACTTTTCTGTTGGTTTCACTTTTTGCTGTTTTTTACTCTGCTAAAACCACTTCAAAAAAATGGTTGAAACCTGCCTTATGGCTAAGTTGGGGGTTGTTGTTTCTTGCCATATTAGGCGAAAGACTTGAGTGGTTCCCAAATGTGGAGAACCCAACCATATTACCGGCAATAATGCTAATTGTACTGCATCTGTATAATAGAAGATACTGCAGCTGTCAGGAACAAGAATGTTGTACAAATACTCATTAAATTTCTTTATGAATAATAACCAAATTGAATTAATCGGAGACAATCATATTAGTACCAATACTAAAACGCCAATAAGAACTGATGCTTTCGATAGAACTGATGCCGAAAAGATCGAAAACATCCAGAAATATTTCGGGTTGATCATGGAAGAGCTGGGGCTCGATTTAACAGATGATAGTTTATCTGGTACACCTTATCGTGTTGCGAAGATGTATGTAAAGGAGTTGTTTTATGGTTTAGATCCAAAAAATAGACCTAAGCTTTCAACTTTCGAAAACAAGTATGGTTATGGAAAGATGTTGGTGGAGCAAAACATAACCATTGATTCTGCCTGCGAACATCACTTTTTACCCATTACAGGGCATGCGCATGTTGGATACATTCCAAATGGTAAAGTGGTAGGATTATCAAAAATCAATCGACTGGTGGATTACTACGCTCATCGACCTCAAGTACAGGAAAGGTTGTGTTTACAAATTCTCGAAGATCTTCAACAAGCTCTGGATACAAAGGATGTAATTGTAATGATCAATGCAAAGCATTTATGTGTATCCTCTAGAGGAATAAAAGATAAGGAAAGCTTCACCACTACCATGGAGTTTGGAGGAGCCTTTAATGATCAAAAAGTAAGAGAAGAGTTTTTTAGTTGTCTTAAAATCAATTGAACCTTTTAGTTTTGCATTTTGGAAGTACAAATTATGGCGGAACTTGAAGAATCAACAACATACTCTCCTAAACCAGTAACTGTTTTAACTGGTTTTTTAGGTGCAGGTAAAACGACTTTACTTAATTCCATTCTTCGTGAAAAAAGCAACACTCGATTTGCTATTATTGAAAACGAAGTAGGAGAGGTTGGTATAGATGGAGAGTTAATCGTAAAGAATACAGATTCGTTTACAGAGCTGAACAATGGATGTATCTGTTGTTCCATCAACCGTAATTTTACGGATACATTGAAAAAACTCTCTAAAAGGGATGATTGGGACGAGTTAATTATTGAAGCCACCGGAATTGCAAATCCGGGTGGAATCATTACTCCTTTTAAGCAGTTTCCCTGGATCCAGAAATACTTTCAATTACCGAATGTCATTTGTATTGCTGATGCTCAAAACATAGAAGAAGAGTTAAATGTTTCTACCACTGCTGCTGCTCAGTTGGCTTATGGCGATAAAATTTACATCAGCAAGACCGATTTGGTTTCTGAAACCGATGTTGTAGGGGTTAAGAATCTAGTACAGGAGTTCAACCCTTTTGCTGGTCTGATTTCCGGACATAAGCAAGATATTCCATTATTGGAGTTATTGAAAGACCGTGATTCTTTAGCTCCAATTGTACGGCCTGAAGACAAAGAAAGCTTAGTTGGTAAAGTTCGAAAAGGACACGACCATTTTAGCGCTGTTTCTTTAGAGTATACAGAGTCTTTTGATGAGAATAAGCTATATACGCGACTATATACTTTTCTAATGGTTCAGTCGGCTAATGTGTACCGATTTAAGGGAATATTTTATGACTCTAGAAAAAAGAATAAATTGGTTGTTCAATCTGTAATGCAATCTCTTTTTATGGAAGAAGGAGAAGAGTGGGGTGATGATGAACCTAAGGTGAGTAAATTTGTATTTATTGGTAAAAACCTGCAGGAAAAAGGGTTTGATAAAATGATAAAAAATTGTCGATTATGATAAAAATTGGGGTGTTAACCATTTCTGATAGAGCAAGCAAGGGAATTTACGAAGATATTTCCGGGAAGGAAATCATTCAGGTGATGAGTGAGTACATATCTAGCCCGTGGGAAGAGGTGTATGAGGTAATTGCTGATGAGCAAGATCAGATTGAGCAAAAGTTGGTAGAAATGAGCGATGAGAAAGGGTGTTGTTTGATCCTAACCACAGGAGGTACTGGTCCTGCTCCAAGGGATGTAACACCTGAAGCCACAGAAAAGGTTTGTCATAAAATCTTGCCGGGGTTTGGTGAGTTAATGCGTCAGGAGAGTCTTAAATATGTTCCTACTGCTATATTGTCTCGTCAAATGGCAGGATTGAGAAATGATTCTCTTATAGTGAATTTGCCCGGGAAACCTGCATCCATAAGAGAATGTCTTCAGGCTGTTTTTCCTGCAATTCCTTACTGTTTAGAGTTATCAGGTGGACACTTAATCGAGGCGAATGAAGCCAATATTAAGGTGTTTAAGCCTAAAAAAGGGTGATAATCTTATTGTTTGTAAAATAGGCTATTTCAACTTAATGAAATCTCCAGAAACATTAATTCCAAACATAATCTGAGTACCAGAGAACCCTTCTAAATTATTGTCGCCTAGCTCATTTATTGTGGCTTGACCAAAAATCTCAACTGAGTTAAAGAATAAACTTGCAGAAATCTCAACTCCGTTATATCCTCTTGGAATTATTTCCGTTCCATCAATAATTCTTGTTTCATTGTTAAAATCACCTACAATACCTCTATGGGTGTAATGAGCCATAAGAACGAAATCAATATCATTGTCGGTAAGGTCAAATTTAAATGGTTTAAAATAACCTCCTATTCTTGCAATCATTGGAGAGGCATCAATTGTTGTGGTACTGTCAATTTTCCACAGGTTATCCGCTAATAGAACATTGCCACTGAATCCAGCCCGTTCTGCTAAGCTTCCCTTTAATGAGAATGCAAATGAATGACCACCAATATTTGGATTCATAAGGGAGTGACCAAATTTAGAAAGTGAATTCATTTCTACGATGGACCTGCTATTGTATGAGAAGAAAATATCACAAGACATTCTCTTTGTAATAAAATTAACTCCAAGGCTTCCAAAAGGTGTGCTTGCATCTTTAAGCTCCTCTTCAGCTGTAACAATACTAAAAAGAGCTCCACTCCCGTATATGTTAACAGAATTCACTTCTGTCCAGATGTCTAAACGATCTTTTTTACCAACTTCTTCAAAGTTCGGTATCGCGTTCTTAACATTGGTTTGGCTAAAGGAGCTAATACTTATTATTAGTAAGCAAAAGGTAATCAGTTGTTTCATAACGAGTTATTTAATTAGGGTGTTAAGGTAGCGGTTATATTTATATTTTGGATATGAGTAGGGTATTCTTACCCTGAAAATGGGGAGTTTTACCCGTTTCAATTTTATAACCTTTTCGAAAAAAATAACACAACCAATCCACATTTTTCCGTTCTTTATACCAACATAAGGAATTGAAACACCCTTACTTAAAACTCTACCCCATGAAACAATCTTTTTTGATAGGTTGCTGTCTGTTTACGATTACCCTGAATGCCCAATTTGTAGAAATATTAAATACTCCTTTCGAAGGTGTGAATATCGGTGACGTTGAGTATGCTGATGTGGATAACGACGGAGATAATGATGTTTTCATTACCGGTGTTAACGCCAGTGGCACCTATATTTCAAAACTATATACAAACAATGGAACAGGCTCTTTTGTAGAAGCATTAGGAATCAACTTTATTCCTGTAATTGCTGGCTCTGCTGCCTTTGGAGATGTGGATAACGATAATGATCCTGATTTGATGCTTTCCGGTTTTACAAACGTTGGACGAACTACCAGAATGTATCTTAATGATGGAGCAGGAAATTTTTCAGAAGATTTAGTAAATTCTTTTGATGGGTTCTCTCACGGGTCTACCGAGTTTTTTGATATAGATTCTGACGGAGATTTAGATGTGCTTTTTACTGGTATTAATAGTTCCATGAATGATGATGATACTAAGCTTTATTTGAATGACGGAACAGGTGTTTTTACCTTACAAACAGGAGCTCCTTTTGAAGGTGTGGATATGAGCGATATCGCAATAGGCGATGTTGATGCCGATAATGACTTGGACGTGATTATTACTGGTCATAGTGATATAACAGGGAGTCAGGTTAAGTTGTATTTAAATGATGGAGCTGGAGTGTTTGCTCTGGATAATACACAGTCCTTTACCATTATGTCGGGAGGTGCAGTAGAGCTCACAGATGTAGACGGAGACAATGATTTAGACCTAATTGCATGTGGAGGAAGTGTTAATACACCTACTTATGGTCCTTTTTTACAGCTCTATTTAAACGACGGATCAGGGAATTACACTTTGGTTCCCGGAGCACCTTTTCCAGGTTTAAATGGATTAATTTATAGTGAGATTAAGGTGGCCGACTTTGATAAGGACAATGATATTGATGTTTTGTTTTCGGGGGATACAATTCCTTCTTCTTCTAGCGATTCACCCATAACTATGTTGTTTGAAAATGATGGTTCTGGTAATTTTAGTGAAATAACAACCCCATTCGCCGATGTAATGTCCCCTGGTAATGAGTTTTTTGATATCGATGGAGACAATGATGAGGATTTGATCATAACTGGTTGGGGAAGTGTTGGAGGTAGGGTTGCACACCTGTATGAGAATCAGACTTGTGCCCCAAAAACTTCGATTGATACTGTTGTAGCTTGTAATAGTTATACCTGGAGCAATGGAGTAACATACTCCACCAGTTCTGATACCATTGAACAGGTGTTTACCGACCCAATGGGGTGCGATAGTGTGGTAAGGCTGCATTTATCAGTTTATCCAGGAACGAATCCTACCGATGTTGTTTCTGCCTGTGGAAGTTATACCTGGGTAGATGGAGTTACCTATACTTCTTCGAATAATACTGCCACATATTCCGGAGTTGGAGGGTGTACAGTCTCTTTGGATTTAACCATTAATAATGATGTTACCGGAGTAGATACACGATCTGCTTGTAACACCTATACCTGGATTGATGGTCTAACTTATTATACCGATAACAATACTGCTACTCATTTAATATCAGGTGGAGCATCTACCGGATGTGATAGTCTGGTAACACTTGATCTTACCATTATGGAAGACGCCCTTGGGTTTGATTTACGATATGAATGTGATAGCCTTACCTGGTTAGATGGTAATACTTATTACACCAGTAACAACACAGCAACCTATACCTTTGTAGGAGGAGCAGCTAACGGATGCGATAGTGCTGTTGTACTTGAATTGACTATTGTTGAACCAGATGTAAGCATTACTCAAAACGACTCTGCGTTGGTGGCTAGTCCTTTTATGACAAGCTTCCAATGGCTGGATTGCGACAATAATTGGGCGCCAATTGCAGGCGAAATTGATAATGAGTTTATTCCTACCATTAATGGTAACTATGCAGTTCAGGTTACTGAAAATACTTGCGTAGATACTTCTGCATGTGTAAACTTCGATTGGTTGTCGATATCGGCGCTGGAGCAGAAGCCTATATTCTTTAGCCCTAACCCTTCCGAAGATCAATTTATACTGAATAATTCTAGGGCTATCAGGATAGAGGTATACAATGCAATTGGAGAACAAGTGCTGATTGCTTTTAATACTGATCGTATTAGTTTAGGAGATGTTCCCAGTGGAATATACTTTGCTCATGTAGTACTGGGAGAAGAGCGATACATCTCCAGGCTCATCAAAGAATAACCTTTATTCTTAATATTCTAAAGTATTAGAAAGGTTTATAAAATCTTAACAAAGCATTTTATGAGAAAAAAATATTACTTGCAATTAGCAACTAATACGAAATAATTATTACTTTTGTTTTGCAAGTAATAATTGAGGTGATGAAAAATACTTTTCGATGTAAGTGTCCAATTACTTCGGCTTTGGATTTAGTTGGAGATAAATGGTCTTTAGTGGTAATCAAACAAATGTTGTTTGAAGGCAAGAGTACATTTAAGGACTTTACAGAAAGCCAGGAGTCCATTGCTACCAACATTTTATCCACCCGATTAAAGTGGTTAGAAGAGTATGGGATAATAGACAAAAACAAGCTTCCTACGAACAACAAGACTAATATTTATACTCTTACGGAAAGAGGGGTGTCCCTTACGCCAGTTTTGATCGAACTAACCTTATGGAGTAAATACAATGTTCAGGAGTTTAATCCGGATCTTAATCTGCACGAAGAGCTTGATAATATCGAAAAGAATAAAGAAGAATCCTTCAAAATAATCATTCAGAACTATAAGAAATTTAAGAAAACACTTTTAAAACAGTAGAGATATGAAACAGACTAGTATAAATCCGAGAATCGACATAAATAAACTTCGTAAGGAGCACTGGACTCCTCAAGAAACAGAAAATGTAGAGGTGGTTGTAGACTTCTTTCAGCACTTAATGAATGAGCACAACTTTGAGTATACCCTTAGTACCTTTGGAGGAGGAACATACGTTCAGCACAATAGAGCCATTCCTAATAATATAACCGGACTTGTTGGGTATGTAAAGAACATGGTAAAAAGGTTTCCTGAGTATTCTTTTGATGTAAAGAGTATCTACGTAGATGGCGATTATGTTGTGTTACATAGTCATACAACACTGAAGTCTAAACACAGAGGGAATGAGAAAAAAGGGTTTATCATTACAGATACTTTCCGTTTAGAAAATGGTCAGCTGGTAGAGCACTGGGATGCCATTCAGCCCATTGATTTATTTACGAGAATACTATTCCTTATGATAGGAGGTCAGGTAAAGAATAGTAACTCAACATTTTAATCATCAATCAGGTTGGTTTAGGCATGGTACACTATTTGATTTTACCAACTCAATTGTATTGTAGAACTATTTATTAATTCAAAAAGTAAACGTATGAGATTTTTTTGTAATTCACTATTAGTAATGATTTTGGCTTTTGGAATAACTATTACATCCAGGGCGCAAATAGAAAGTGGTACAGAATATACCATTACACATATAGAAGAGGATGTATACTTTGGTACTCTCTCGGCAGGAACGTACAAAGTGGGAGCCGGTTTTGGTTATACTAATGCAAATGCTGTTTTCGTTTTCGAAAACCTTGGTGGAGACGTTTACAAGATTAAGGCGAAAAACTCAGGGAGGTATTTGAGAGCATCAAATGGAGAAAAAACCATTAGCGCTAGAGAACAGAAGGATGATGATTATGCAAAGTTTAGAATTACCAAGAAGGGAAATGAAATGTATGAAATACAAGTTGTAGCCAATGATTGGTATTGGAGGTATGATGGGGTAAGGAAAGAATTGAAGGTAAGAAAAACGAGCTATAACAAAGATTTTTTCATTATTTCAAAATACAAAAAACCTTCTGATCAAAAACAGGGTGAAACTCTGAAATCAGAAGTTAAATTGCGAAACCTCGCATTAGGACAATACCTTGCTTATGATGTTTTTAAAAGTGGAATGGGGCCTATTAAAATGGGGGGATATTTTGAAGAGTATGCTGCATGGAAAGTGCTATCGTATCCAAGTGGTAAAGTGTCTTTCGTAATTAGTGGCGATCCTATATTGGCTAAAGGAGAGAAAGGTAATTTTATGGTGTCGAGAGGAGATATGTCTGTTGGAGCACCAGATGCCATGTGGAAGTTAGTTAAAGTAGATAATGGGGTGTTGATTCGACATGTAACAACTAATGCATTTTTATCGACTGATGCCGAAGGAGAAATAACTTTAACTACCATAATGGAGGATCCAAGAGCTGTTTGGCAATTGGAGCAGAAAGAGGTTAGAATGGAGTCGGTACCAAAGAACACGCAGGAGGTAATGTTTGCTACCTTTCTGAATGATGCCGAGCACATAGGGTTTAGTGCCTTTGAACACTCTAATTTAATTGCCGCTCAGAAACTACTCAATGGTGTATATTCCAATTGGAAATTGATTAAAACCGACTCAGGGTTGTTCAAGCTGCTAAACTTAGGAAACAATCAATATTTATCGATTGTGCCATGGGGAGATGGACAGCAACTTAGATTAACACAGGACCTTGGAAATGCTAGTCATTGGACGATTAAAAAATTGGGAATTGGTGGTTTTGAACTGAAAAACGAAGAGACAGGTAATTTTATTAGAACCTTAAATGATGGTAACACTACTGTAGATTCCAAAGTGTACGGTCAATGGTTTTTTAAGCCTAGAAAAAATATTACTCAGGAAGTACTAAATATGCTTAACTCTAAATAAAGTCTACTTGTACCGGCTTATTTACGAAACTGAGCCGGATTGTTCGAATTAGGGTTTACCACGAGAGGTGGAGTATTAATGGAAAATTTGGAAGCCCATCTAATGGCCTCAGCTTCGTTCGAAAACACTTTAGTAGGAACTGGAGGTTTGTTTAATTTGGTATAAAATATAGCCAATAGCCTTATTCCTAGATTATTTACCAATAGAGCTTCGCATTTTTTAAGACGAAGTAGCGTTTCGTTGGTGGAGTGGAACTCACTGACCTCTTTAGGGGCGTCCCAATTCTGAACTCGAACATCGATAACAAAAGGGTGGGGCTTGCCTTCACAAAAATGATTGATTTCTCTCTCTTGTTTAATTGCGTCTTCAAGTTCAAAAACAATATCAGATCGATGGATGATCCAAAGAAGTCCTTCACTGTCTAGCTCAAGGCGGTACTTATCGAAGGTTTCGGATTTAACAATGTGCCTTTTCATGTGGTAGTTATGGTGGTGAGTAACAGGTTGATAAACAACCTTTTTTCGTTCTTACAATGTAGTGATTTGGAAAATCGATCTGTAACCTTTGGGGTAATTATTGACGAACAAATCAATTTAAAGGATCATTGAATTATAGTAATCAATAATCGTTTTAACACAATTCTTAAAACCAAAAAAAGCCATATCAACGATATGGCTTTTTTCAAAAATTACACCCAATGAATCAAATTACCAGTTCACTTTTTGATCTTTTTTAGTGAACTTTCCATCTCTTCCGTCTCTACCATCATTGTAGAGGCTTGGGTTTTTGGTTCGGCCACCTCGGCCACCTTTACTCTCATAATCAAAAGAGTAATTTTTAAGGGAAGGATCAACAACCAATGTAATGTCGCCTGCATCACTTCCGTTTCTCCCATTTTCTTTTTCAGATGTTCCACTTCCTCCATTCGAAATAACTTTTAAGGTACGATCCGGACGAAGCCTTACCGCATGAAGTAATTTGCCGGACATATCGAAAACATTGTATTGAACTAAAGGATTATTGGTTTCAGAGTGCTTTATGGCTTTTGCTTCAACTCGTACACTAGTCCCTCTCTCTCCAGAAGAATTGGAAAAGCCATTGGCTCCTGAATAATTAAGAAATAGGTTTTTGTTGTACTGGAGTATCAACTTTTTTTCGTCTTTAATTGATGGGTCTTTTTTTAAGGTAGCAGAAATTAGGATGTAATCTCCCTCCAGTTCGGTTACATTCGATGTTACTTTATTGGAATAGTCTCTAAATAAGTCTCCAAGCTGACTGCTTTTACCTTTAACCGTAATGATGTAATCCTCCCAAAATCCATTTCCTCCTAAACCGGAAGTTTTTATTTGTTTTCCTCCTTTTAAATGAGCGATAACATCGTAATTGAACCCACTAAAATTTCCAAATTCACTTTCTTGCTTTACTACTAGCTCTATATGATCAACGCTCTTATCGTGTAAACCAAATTCAGCTTTTCTTTCTGCTGCTGCTTTTTCGGCAGCTATAGCAGAGTTCTTGCTGTATTCATCATTTTGAGCTTTACGAGTGTTTTTAGCAAATTCACGATAGGCCACTATTTCTTTTTCTCCTTTCTTAGGTGGAACTTTAGCTCCGTAGCAGGCTTGGACTAAAAATAAGTTTCCAGAAGGGTTATTATACTTTAGGATGGATTCGTTGGTAAGGTACAGGAATGAGCTTTTGTATCTGTAAACCATTACACAAGGAGTGGAATTGGTAGCGTCAGATACGAAGCGATCGCCTTTAATTTCTATAGAAGTTATTTCATCATTCTCCTTGTGAAATTTAATTTCAGTTTTTGCTCCCATTTGATACATACCACTCACAACTCTTCGAGAATTGTAGGATCCATCTTTCCATTTTTTTGCTATTTCACCAATTGAGGTAAATTCGTTGGAAGTGACTTTCTCGCCATTCATTTTTTGTTGAATTCGATCCTTCATGGTTTGAGCATTTGTCGTAATTATACCGCTGATAGCCATCGAAATCAATAACCATTTTTTCATGTGTTAGTTTTTTATTGTTTACTCGAAAGTATTGATTGGATAACAGGATGATTTAACCGGATAGTTGTAAGCCTTGTTTGAACCTACGAAATGTTGGTATCGAAATATAAAAGGGGAAATCATGAGAAAGCTTCAGAAAGAACTTACAGATTTAACCAAATCTCAATGAAAACTTGTGTGAAAATGTGGTAATTTATAATAAAGATGTGGTTTGTTATTTGGCTTTAAAATAAAGAACGATAAATCCCGTTTACGATTTTAATAACGAATTATCAGACAAAACTATAATTGAAAATGAAAAAGAAATTTTGGCTCCCCATCCTGTTATTGTTTATATTATTTAATGGCGCAATTGCACAGAGTTCTAATTTTGAGGAAGATTTTATTAAAGAAACAGACGCCATATTATCTGACTTAAGTAAGTACGCATCAGATTTATACATTAGAAAAAGTTGGACTGGTAAAAAAACAGTTATTAGGGGGGTGTTAGGGAGTAATTCTATGCGATTTCAACAAAAGATTAAATACAGGGGAACAGGAAAAGTGGAAAAACTGAAGGTTAGTTATTTAACCAAAAACAAAGCAGTTGATTATTTGGAAGTCGTATTGATAAACGATGAGTATTTTTATATCAGAAAGGCAACCTATTCCGAGGGTAAACCAACTCAAAAAGTAAAAGAAGAAATACTAGTAGATGGAAAATCCTTTAGAAGAAGAACATACGGAGGTAAAACTGATTATGTGGATACCTGGAATGTTTCTCCTTTAGCGGAAAACTAAAAGTCTATTGTTTTTCTGATGGCTTAAAGTAGGTGTTAATACCCATAATTAAGCCTATTATTAGTGAGATGGAAACAAAATATAGTGTAACATTGGAGTAGTTAATAATCAATGCAGTATTATTCGATTGAAAGGTAGTGGGAGAAATGGGTTGTTTGATTGTGGTCGAATCACTTGGAATTTCAATTTTTGGATGCTCCCCCAATTTATATATGTGTTTCATTATCAGGGAAGAGGAGTATTCTTTATACACCTCAGAATACAGATTGTAATATTTGATTGAGTTTTCTACATCCCCCAGAGCATCGTAAGCGGTATGCATAATTTTGTGAATGGGGTCAATGATGGAACTAAAGTGATTCCCATTTTGCTGGGAGTATAAGATACCTTCATCGCAAAACAATATGGCTCTTGTGTATTGTTGGTTGTTTAAGCATAATTCGGCTAACCTTAGCCTATTATAGGCTTTGTCGAAATAGTAGTTTTCATCAACTGTATTGTTGATGAGGTCAAATTCTTTTTGGTAGTAGTAGTAAGACGAGTCAAACCAATTCTTCTGCGCAAATGAACGCGCCTTAAGCAAGTATGAATTCCTAATAGCATCAATCCTACTAAGTGATTGGTAAGAGTTTTTGTCTTGAGCTAATTCTATTTCCGGTTCAATTATTCCACCAAAGCTTAGGGTAGCGTTGGAAATCAGAATTAATATTCCGGTTAACAGTAAGTGTAAATTTCGTCTATGCATAAATACGACCTCAAAAATTAATTTTTGCTCAGGGTCATATCTTCTTTCATGGAAAGAACTGAAACATAGAAAGGAAGCTCAACTTTAATTGAACAGAACCTTACTGATTATTAATAAAATTTGGTGGTGTATCTACACAAGTAGATGGCAAACGATAATCAAATATAGGTCATTTCAATTTTAATTCAAACTGAAGTTTAAAAAATGACTTTACAGGTTCTGGTTAACCCATCCACTCCTTTAATTTTTCTTGAATTTCCGGGTAGTGTCTTACAGCGGGCATGTGCTTGGAGCCCTTCAGTAAATGAACCTCCTTAAGGTTGCTAAATAGAGTAGGGCCGGTTTTTTGTAACTCGCTCCCTGGAAAGTATACATCTTCTTCAGCTCCTATAATGTAAACTGGTTGACCGAAGTGTGCTAAATCTTTCTGCTTAGCTAAAGCAGGGATTCTGGTGTCCAATTTAATCCCCGTCATAATGGTTTTGAGTAAGCGAAACAAAAACTCATTGTCTTCCGGTACAAATGCATTTAGAAATTTTTTAAGGTTTACGTCCGACTTAGACAGTTTATAGCGAATTAAAGGGAAAGTTAATTTCGTAAGTGCATCCCTCGTACTTCCTTTAACCAATCCACTCGGCACTACCAAAATGCATTTATCAATTCGTTGAGGTCTATGAACCATTACTTTTTGAAGGATAAAAGCTCCGTAGGAAATTCCTATGAAATTAGCTTTCGGAAGTTGAAGTTGCTCCAGTACCTCATCTACCCAAACGGCAAATGAATCGTCTTTTATGTTCATTTTTACCTCATCACTCTTTGTTGCCTGGCCTATAGTATCTATTGCGTAGAATAAATATTGATCAGTAATTTCCTTAACAGCTTCTAGTGTTAGTGGAGCACCTGCATTAAAGCCATGGAGTAGTACCACTGGCTGACCATTACGGTTACCCGTTTTAACAATGCGGGTATTACCAAATTGAGTAGGGACGTCGATTTCTTCGTATTCTATACCTAGACTTTGGAGTTTTTCTTCGTATAACTCCATGATCTCCTCCTTGGCTTTTGAGTGTTTATATATGGTGCTCATTAGTTGTTCTTTTTATTCAGTTTTCAAAATTAGGCCAAATGGACTATATTTGCAAATAGATTGAAAACAAGAGATAAAATAAAGGAAAGAGCCAGATGTCTGTTTAATACCAATGGAGTGCGCAATGTTACCCTAAGAGATGTGTCTAAAGAGCTGGGAATCAGTTATGGTAATGTGACATATCACTTTAAAAGCAAGCAAGTTTTATTGGAAGAATTATATCAGGATATGTTGGTTGAAACCAAACAAATCATGTCTACTTTAGATGTGGATAATTTACTGGAGGGCATTTTGCTGGCTCCCAGGTATTCTTTTAAAGTGTCCATGAAGTTTCTTTTCTTCTACGTGGATTATGTAGAGCTCAGAAGAAAGTATTCGGAGTTGTTTAAACGAGCAGAGAAAGACAACGAGCTCCGTAAAGCTGGGTATTTGCAGTTATTGTTGAAACTACAGAGTGATGGGATTTTGAGAGGTAACCTAACCCCTGATGATTTAGACTATTTAATGGACCTAAGTGGCTCCATGCGTACTTTTTTCTTCATTAATCTAACTCCGGAAGAGTTTGAATTACCCGATCTGGAAGAAAAATATGTTAGCCACATTAACCGACTTCTTATTCCATACCTCTCTGATTTAGGGTTAAAGATGTATTCTGAATAACTTGTTGTTTTCCCATTGCCTTTAAGGATTCCCGATGTCTGCGATCTGCATACATTCTGTTTACTACCAGAAACGCATGAATAATTCCTGGAAGAACGAATAAAGCACACAAGAACAAGTTTAAAATGAAAGCGCCAATTCTTCCAGTACTAAGAACAGCTAACGGTGGTAAAAACAAACAAAAGAAGTATCTCATGAAGGTGTGATTAGAGGTTATGAAGGCGAATTAACAAGGAAATACGCTATCCGAAAAGCCTTTTGAGTAGGCTTACCCTAAAAATGGGTGGAAATACCCATACCGGAAATCAAGAGGGGTGTACCAGTTTTAGAATGTTATTCTTGGAAAGTTATTAGTGGTTAAATTCTTTGGGTTTCCAATATTTGTGGTGTGTTTGTATGTTTATTCTTGAAAAGAGCAGGAAGGAATAGGTAGATTGTATGCATAAACCAATTAAATATACCTAAATGAAAAAACTAATAGTACTATTCCTAACCATTAGCACCTATACAGCTGCAGCTCAGTTACACATTAATGATACTACCAATTATTCTGCTAATCTGGATAATACGGCCATTATGAGTATAACGCCTAAGTATACATATACCAACTCACAAGGACAATATGAAGAAGAGTTTGTGGCAGAATTACATGTGCATAATACAGGTAATGATACAATTGAATTAAAGGTTAGAACAACTGAATTGGATATATGCCCGGAGTCGAAAAATGCAACTTGTTGGTTCATTTGTCCTGGGGCTTCACCATCAGGTACAGTTCCAATGCAAATCAGTGTATTCTCTGAGATAATTGCACCAGGCGATTCTGTAAATACTTTTGCGGGTCATTATTACACAACGGATACAACTTGTTGTGCGAGATACTTATACGAGTGGTTGGATGTAAATAATGGAAATGCCGTTGTGGCTTCATTACAAATTCGATATGATGCAACCCATACAGGAACCTGTACAGTTGGGGTAGAAGAGCAAAATAAAATGGAGGTTGAGCTGATGCCTAACCCCGCAAAAGAAACCCTAACAATTGGAAACCTAAACGCAATTCAGAGTTCTTACAAGAACGTTCAAATACATAATTCCATGGGGAAATTGGTGCGAAACATAACCATCGAGACATATCAGAATGAGTGGAACATTAATGTGAAAGATATTCCAAACGGGCTTTACTTTGTATCCATTGTAGCTGAAGGGAATGTTGTTGGTAGTGAAAAGCTATTGATTCAACATTAACCTAAAAGACACCCCACTAAACATAAGTAATGTTGCGCTACTATAGTAGTGTATAGAAAACCTAAAAATAGAAAGGCAGCTCACAGAGCTGCCTTTTTTAATAACCAACATTCAATATAAACTAACTACTTTTTACGCTGTGGTTATCATCTTAACAACTGAACATGTCCATTAATGGAGTAGTGTTCCCCATCAATGGCTGTAATATTTATCAAATAATAATAAGTTCCTTCCGGAGCATCATTTCCGTTTATAGTTCCATCCCAACCGGAATAGATATCGTACCATTCAAAAACCTTCGTTCCCCATCTGTTATATATGGCTCCATTAAAGGAGTTAACAACATACTCAGGGATTTTAAATTCATCATTTTGGCCATCACCATTAGGGGTAAATACATTAGGAGCATCGAACGAAGGAACATCCGTAATTTCTATGTATAACGAGTAACTCTCTGAACATGGAGGTGGAGTAGTGTAGGTAATTAAATAAGTTCCAATACCAGACTGGTCCAAGTCGATGGCTCCGGTTATAGAGTCGATAATACCACCGTTGTTGATGGTAAAGTTACCACCTGAAGTACCAACAATTATGGCAGAAGGGTCATTCTGATTAATCGTAAATGGATTTTGTGAATAATGAAAATCTGGATCACCACTTGAGTTAACCTGAACATAAGCAGTGTCAGAGTTTCCGCAAAAATCAGATAAAGTATAAATCAATTCATGCAACCCCGTATCAGCTACAGCAGGATCAAAAGCTCCTGTAATGCTATCTGTAATTCCAGTTCCGCTCCACACTCCACCAGCTGGTAAAAAGTTTGGAGTTACTGGCGAATCGTTTTCACAAAGCATAGAAGCTATGGCAATGTTGGGAGAAGGGGCGAACATGATTTCCACTGGAAAAGTGAGTGGATTCCCACAGGGACTTCCGGTAGTATAAGTAATTTCAAACTGTCCTGTACCAGATGCTGTAATGTCTATTTCGCCGGTAACAGGATCTATAACTCCGTTATTATCGATGGTAAACTCACCATTACTTAGTCCCATAATAGTGGGCAATGGATTATCTATATGACTACAAAAAATGGTATCTGAATAGAAAAAAGTAGTGGTATCCTCCGGCATAATTTCAATGTATGCTGTATCAGCTGCATTGCAACTACCGGATATAGTGTAAATAATCTGATGAGTACCCACTCCTGCCGTAATTGGATCGAAAGTTCCGGCTACAGTATCTGTTATCCCGTTACCGGACCAAACTCCAGTTCCAAATGCCTGTAGATCTATTGGTTGCGCATTTTGGCAAAGGGTATCAGGAGCAGAAATGGAAGTGGCACATCCCGTAGATACAAATACGCTATCAATAAAATAATAGGCCACCGGGTTAGTTCCAAAACCAGTAGAAGTTAAGCCGAGGGAAGCATCATCTACAAAACAACCAATTACAACATGATCTTCGCCTCCGGTAGCAGTAAAAAGACCGGTCACTAACGTCCAACCTGCAGTGTCAGTGTGAATAGTAGTAGTTTCCAATTGGGGAGTAGCATTGATCACTGACTGACTTGCCGGCTGAGATATTGCCCCATTCTGCAATAACATTCCCAGTCCGTCAGAAGCAAATTGACTTCCCTCGGCTAATGAGTAATAAAATCCAATAGTGTATACTTCTCCTGCAATAAGAGAAGAGGTGAGGGGAGCCTGCATATATTCTTTGTATCCAACAGAACTGTTTTCATGAGTCATAAACCCTGCAAACGAATTGCCATCTGCTGCATGGGTATATCCAATCCAGGTGTTGGGTGGGGTAAATTGTCCAAATCCTCCGGTATGACACGGGTGAAAATGATCTGATGTTCCCATGGTGGGCATATCCCAACCAATGGCGTAATCAATTTCAGGCATCTGAAATCCAGCGTTCATGGTAAAGCAACTTACTTCATTTTCGAAGCTGGGGTTGGGTACCAGATTTTGGGAATTTCCTAGATGAGCCATCAAAGAAAAAAGGAGTAGTGAAAAGTATATTTTGGTCAGTTTCATACGGGATTATTTTAGCAAGGTAAAGTGTCCGGTTTTACTTTTAGATTCTATACTGTCGCACTCTTTGTAGGTGATTACATACACATAAACCCCAGTTGGTAAGGTAGTTCCATTACTTGATCCGTTCCATCCTGAATTAGGATCATTGGTTTCGTGTACCACGTGTCCCCATCGGTCAAAAATCAATAGTGTAAACTCAGAAAGATTTTGAGTTACAGTAATAAACTCGTCGTTTTTTCCGTCAAAGTTGGGGGTAAAGCTATTCGGTACAAATAAGCTGGCGGTACACTGATAAAACAACTCAATGGTATCGGTAGCGGTACATCCATTGTCGTCAGTTACGGTTACCATATAAATACCCGGTTGATTAGCAGTAAAGCTTGATAATGTACTTAAGTCCTGCCATTCGTAATCGGTATATCCTGTCCCTGCATCTAGCTGAATGATACAATCCACACAAATGTCCATGTCTTCCCCAAGGTCTACGGTAGGGGAAGGGAACACTTCGATTTCGATGGTGTCAGCTCCACCGCATAAACCACCAATGGTATAGATGATTTCGTTCCATCCAATTTGGGCACTGCCCGGTGAGAATTCTCCTGTTACTGGATCCACTATTCCCGGACCGGACCAGGTACCTCCAAGTACAGATGCTGAAAGGAAGGAAGTTGCATCTGAACTGCAGAACGGACCGGCAGGGTCAATAGTGGTAACGGTTTCTCCAATTATTTCAATGTCTACGGTTGAGAAATTAGGACAAAAACCAGTCGTAGTATAAGATACAGTATACGTACCGATTCCAGATGCCTGTAAGTCAATTGTACCAGTGGTGGGGTCAATTGTGCCAGGTGCTGTAATGGAAAAACTTCCGCCAGTTAATCCGTTTATTAGCGGTGTGGGATTGACATTATTGATGCAATAGAGAGAATCAACGTAATCAAAACCGGCATCATCTGTATCAAATACTACTATGGTGATGGTGTCCAGGTCAGAACACATGCCTTGTATTTCGTAAGTTATTAAATGGTTTCCGGGACCAGCAAGAGAAGGAGAGAACTCTCCATTAGTATTAACTCCGGTACCAGACCAGACCCCACCTCCTGCAGCCGAGTTCAAATTAAATGAGGAGTCAGTTACACAAAACGGACCTACAGGAGTGATGGTGGCATCTGGAGTGGTCGTTATACTAACGTTTAATTGCGCTGAGTCTGTACCACAGCTTGTAGTGTGAGTGTAGGTGTATATTCCAGCAATGTCGTTGGCCGGATCAAAGTTGTTAGTACCCGAAATTGGTGATGGATTCCAGGTCCCTCCGGTATTAGGTGTACCACCCAAAGAATCCAGTAAATTAAAGATGGCATAACCATCACAAAGCAGTACATCATCATCTAGTCCGGCATTTGGTAGTACACCAGAAGTACTGATGGTAACTATATTAGAAGTTTCCATACAAATGGAATCTTCCGCGGTAACGTAGTAGTCTCCCGCAGGTAACCCGTTGAATCCCCCCGTAGTGTTTGTATCCAGAGGATTTCCAGAGTTATCGTATAGTATATAGGTCAATGCAGATGGAGTAGCGTATGTCATAATACTTCCATCAGAGTTGGTACAAGTTTCGTCTGTGGTTGATACAGAGTCTATGTTTATTGGGCAAGTAAAACATGCTACTTTTTCCACTGATACCTCATCGATCCAGGTGTAAAATCCTACGGATGGAGAACTACTCCAGGCAATTTCAGTAGCATTGGCTACATCACCCACATAACCGATGTACATGTGTGTGTAATTGGCATCTGGAATGTAGTCCAGTACAATGTGGTGCCAAATGGTATCTTGTATTACTGTAGAACAGGTAACCCAGTGGTTTTGATTAGCCGAAAAATTATGGGTGTTAGGGTCAAATGTTGGATTCAATGTATTGTCGAAATACACTCCCCACTGATTGGTAACCATGGTATAATTGGCACTGTTCTTTTTGTTTTGAATCCAGAAGGAAATCTGGTAACAGGAGTCTTGTTCGAGCGGCGAAATGAGTTGTGTGGCCGCCCATTCTTTAGTTCCCGTAGGGCCGTTAGCTTTATATGCTCCTAAACAACCTTGTCCGGCAAATACAGCGCCACAGCCAGAGAAACCGCTGTTGGTAAGTACACAATTAGGGTCTGCACTAGTAAGATTAGAGCCAATGGGGTTTTGTTCGTGGTGATGATCAGGTGTTCCGTTACCCTCGTCCCAATCGAATAGGGGAGCCATGTAGTTTCCGGAAGTTCCGTTCCAGTTTTCAAATCCAGGATCGGGAACCAGGTTTTGAGAGGTTCCTTTAATTAGTAATAATGTTAGTAGTATGAGTAGTGTAGAGCGCATTGATTACTTTTTTTTCTTCATGTTTTTGATCATCTTTTTCAGAACTTCTGAGTATGCTTTATTCTCCTCGATAATATCATTCAATTGTTCATTAATGTTCTTTGTTGAATTGACATCCTGTGGTGTTTCCTTTTTCATAATTATAAATTCAATAATGAAGATTAAATCTCGTAAGGTGGAGAATTCTGAAGCAAGGATAAGTGCAAAAAAATGCCAACCAAAAAAATATCGGTCACATCCATTCTACAGGTGGAAATACCCGGTAACATTATTACTACAGGAGTGGTTAACTGTCAGTAAGTCAGTGGTTAGTGTTTTCTTGGAGAAGAGTAAGGAAATTTGATAAAAACAAAAGAAAGAAGATGTTTTTATAGTTTGGCCAGGAAAGAAATCAGGTTCTCATCCTGTTCCATGTTCATTTTTTTACGCAATCTAAAACGAGCCATATTGATACTCTTAACCGATTGGTGAGTAATGGCAGAAATCTCTTTGGTAGACATGTTCAATTTCAAAAATGCACAAAGCTTTTTTTCGTTTGGAGTTAGATCCGGGTAGGCTTCATTTAACGATTGGTAAAAATCAGAATGAACTTCTTTGAAGCGCAATTCAAATTCTTCCCAGGCCAGTTTGGATGAATTACTCTTTAACTCGTTGATGATTTGCTGAAGAAGAACTTGATTGTTTTTCTTTACATCAATTTTAATTTCACTCAGCTTTTGAGCAATGGAGGTAATAAATTCATTTTTCTCCAACAAGTACATCATGTTGGTGGTTAGCTCCTTGTTTTTGTAATCCAATTCTTTACTTAACCGATCCTTTTCTAACTCAAGGTTTTCTTTTTTTAGTTGGTTTTTTGTAGCTCTGTTTCGTTGATAACCGTACAGTAATACTAAAATGATAACAATTAAGATAACCGCTATTAGTATAGCAATGTAGGTGCGTTCTTTTTGTTGGTGTGCAGCTTCCTTTTGCTCTTCTTCAAACTGTTTTTTCAGGAGTGTTTCGTCAAACTCGTGCTGCATTTTTAGCTGAGTAATTTCCTTAATGTTGTTTTCTTCTTGTAGGAGTTTACTATATTCTGTGTGTAGCTTGATATAGGTTAAAGAAGAATCTGATTGATTTTGTAATTCAAAGAGTTGACTGATCAAATGAGCATTTTCTGATATTTTTTGTTTGTATCCATTCGCTATGGCAAGGTTGAGCGAACCTTTGGCAAATTCCATTGCTTTGTCATTTTGCCCCATATTATGGTACAATTGAGCTGCCGAAAAATAGATGTCCGATTTGTTAATGGAGGATGGCCCTCTAAATTTACTGCTGTTGTTTTCAATAATGTTTAACGCCAATAACAAATACTCTTCCGCCTTGATGTATTCTTCACCTTTCATGTAGATACCAGCCAAAGAGTTGTAAGAACTGGCAATATTAATCCAACTTTCTTCTTTCGAAAAGATATGAATGGACTCCAGGTACCCATTTATTGCATCCTCTTTTTTGCCCATTACCGTTTGTATCTTACTGATGTTGGATATGGTAAGTGCAGTATTGTAATCGTCTTTCAGTTCTATAAAAAGTTCGTTGGCTTTGGTAAAATGCTCCAAAGCTTCCAGAGTGTCATCCAGGTTCTCATAAATTGCTCCTATGTTGTTGTATAGGTGAGGAGTAATGGTTTTAAACTCTTTATCCAGAGAGGTGGTAAGGCATTCCTGATACAACTTTAATCCTTCGTAGTAGTTGTTCTTAACCAATTGGATATTACCAAGGATCATCTTTATTTGAGTATGCTCAAAATACTTCTGAGTCTCTTTATATAGTTGGAGCGCATTGTGGTAATGCTTCTCAGCTTGTTTAAGTTGGTTGTTCACTACATATAGATCCCCCAGATTGGCTTCCGACTCTGCAATTAAAAAATCGTCTTTCAGTTCCTTAGCAATACCCTGAGTATGTTCAGCATAGTATAGTGCCGAATCAATATCGGTAAACTGAAGGTCTTTTGATCGTTGATGAAACTTTTGAAATTCCTCTTTCGAACTACCCGAAGTTTGCCCTGTTATAAGAAGCGAACAAAATAGTATAGTAATAAGAGTCAGAAATTGTTTCATTGCATTACGAATGTATAAATTCTTGAGGTGGGTTGAAAGATAATTCGACCAGTGGTTAGTAATATTCCTAGATAGAATATTGAATTTCTAACTGTTAGATTGGAAAGTTAGGAAGTTGAGAGAAACGAATATTTATTCTTCTTCAAAGTCAGAATCCTCCATCTCAATTCTTCTTTCTCTTGCACTGGTCATTCCCATACCTTGTAGTCCTTCTTTTTTCTCAAGAATGATGTCATATTCCTTGATCACTCTCTGACCAATTGGTTGGATTACATCAGTAATGTTATGTCGTTGCTTTTTGTATTCCTGAGAAATAGGATAAGCATTCATTCGATTTTCGTTAAAAGGCTTAAGCAGTGAGGTGATTTCATTAATAGGTCTGCTGGGATCTAGGTATTTTTGATAATCTCCCTCATCCAGGATTACTGGCATTCGATCGTGAGGTAGTTTTTCGAGTACTTGATTAGCCGCGGTGGTAATGATGGAGTAGGAGTTAATGATTTCTCCGGTTCTGGTATCTGTCCATTGGTCATAAATGCCCGCAAAAGCAAATGGGCGAGTTTTATCGTTGAGGTAAACGAGGTATGGCTTCTTCGTCTTTTCTTTAAGTGTTCCTTCCATGTAACAATCGGCAGGAATCAAACACCTCTGTTGGGGAACCAGCTTTTTAAAAGAGGGCTTGGAAAGAATGGTTTCCGACCTGGCATTGAACAAATACATGGGCTTCTTTGCCCAATAGGGAGTTAGCCCAAACCTGAAACTCTGAAGCTGGTCGGGATCCTCGGAAGTAATTACCAATCCTTTGTCGCCAATACCAACAGCAGAGTTAGTCTCAAAATCCAGCTCTGGTACGGCCTGTACCCGAAACTTCTTTTCGAGTGTTTTAATTTTAGTTACAATGACGTAGGTCCCACACATGAATGCAATTTACTTACTTATTAGTAAGTTTTAATTTTCTTTTGATGATTGGGAGAAATGGGTGGGTGAAGTTGATGAGTTGAGAAGTTAAGGAGTTAAGAGGGGGGCAAAAGTCTTTTGTCTAAAATCTTTTGTCTAATCAGGGATTACTCCATGATCCCAAAGGGGGATACGTTCAGAGCAAAAGACTTCGCTCCGCTCATGCTTTTATAGTTTTAATCCGATTGCTCAAACGGTGTTTGGCATCTTCTTAAAACTAAAAAAGGCCTCATCAAATTGATGAAGCCTTTTGCTCTGCGGAAAGAGAGGGATTCGAACCCCCGGTACCTCTCGGTACGCTGGTTTTCAAGACCAGTGCATTCGACCACTCTGCCATCTTTCCAATGGGACTGCAAAAATATAAAAGCTTTTTTATTTACAAACTCTTTCGGCGAAAATTCTTATAAATTTTTAAATTCGTTCTAATGTCGTGGAGGTCTTCTATAAAAGGGTTTAAAGCATATTTACAGCTAGAGCGTTCTTTATCAGATAATTCGGTTGAGAATTATTTGAGGGATGTTGAGAAGCTGTTTCAGTTTTTTCATCAGGGAGAAGAAGAAAAAAAATCTTTAAACCAGATTGTACTGGAGGATTTGCAGCAATTTATTCAGTGGATCAACGAAATTGGATTGAGCGCCAGTAGTCAGGCCAGAATAATTTCTGGGATAAAAGCCTTCTTTAAGTACCTATTATTAGAAGGATTAATATTAGACGATCCAAGTGAGCTGTTGGAATCTCCTAAATTGGGTAGAAAGTTGCCCGATACTTTAAGTATAGAAGACATTGATAACCTGATCAATGCTGTTGATAGAAGTAAAGCAGAAGGAGAGCGAAACATTGCCATTCTGGAAACATTGTACGGATGCGGTTTGCGTGTAAGTGAGTTGGTGAATATGCAATTGTCTGAAATATTTTGGGAAGAGGGTTTTGTTCGAATTATAGGTAAGGGAGATAAACAACGTCTGGTTCCAATTGGAGGAAAGGCACTAAAGCATTTGGATATTTACGTTAATCAAGTAAGGTGCCATCAGAAAATTCAAGATGGTTTTGAGAATTTTGTGTTCTTGAATAGGAGAGGGAAGTCGTTAACCAGGGTAATGATTTTTACCATAATTAAACAGCTAGCAGAAAAAATAGGATTAAAGAAGAGTATCTCGCCTCATACCTTTAGACATTCATTTGCCACTCATCTGGTAGAAGGTGGAGCAGACTTAAGAGCTGTACAGGAAATGCTAGGGCACGAGTCTATAACCACTACCGAAATCTATACCCATTTGGATCGTAGTTTTTTAAAACAGGTGTTGTTGGACCATCATCCCTGGGAAAAGAAATAATTAGCTG
This sequence comes from Parvicellaceae bacterium, assembly GCA_965230225.1. Taxonomy (GTDB): domain Bacteria; phylum Bacteroidota; class Bacteroidia; order Flavobacteriales_D; family Parvicellaceae; genus CALSMU01. The sequence goes on along the minus strand of CBDDKM010000008.1, from coordinate 57,812 downwards.
TAGTGTGCGTGCTGGATCAATAAATCCAATGGGATCATTTCCAATACTTTTTCGTTGGTGGCTTCTAAACAAACTTTTGGAGCACATTTGTTTTGGTAGGCCTCAACCCATCTGGAAGCACATAAACACCATCTGTCTCCCGGTTTTAGTCCCGGAAAATCCCACTCTGGTATAGGAGTAATTAGATTATTTCCTGCTCTGTACGAAAAATCAAGAAATTCTGCAGTCATGACAACGCAAACTGTATGTTGCCCGTAGTCAGTGTCATCAGTATTACAACACCCATCTCTGAAAAATCCGGTTTTTGGATTGTTACTACAGGTTTCCAGAGGTTCACCAAATACGTTGTTATCCATGGTTAAAAGTCTTTACTGTCTTCGGTGTGTGTTAACCAATACCAAAGTTTACCCAGCCCTTTTCGCTTCACCTCTTGCTTAGCAGGTTCAATTGCTTGAGTAGCTTTCTCTTTCTTTTTGGGTTTAAGTTTTGGTTTTGCACCGGGTTTATTGAATTGGCTTTCGTAATGCTCTTTTCTCTTTCTTTTTCTTTCCTCTTCCAATTCACGTTCTTTTCGCTTCTCTCTCTTAACCCTTCTTCTTTCTTCCGCTTTAAGTTGCTCTGCAGATTTAGTACGCTTTTTCTTTTTGTGATGAGGCTTTTTCTTTCTAACTGGGGCAGCTGTGGCTGTTTCTTCAGAGTTTTCCTCTTTAGATTCTTCCTCTTCCTTAGCCTTGGGCTCAGGAAGGTCAATTTTCCCGATTACTTTAATCCCTTCCAGTTCAACCTTTGGAGCTTTAATCAGTTCTGCATAGGATGGGTCAGGGATTTCATTTCCTTCTAAATCCAGAATAGTTGGAATTTCAGGAGTGTCTTCTTCGGTTTCTTCTATATTTTCAGGAGTTTCTTCCTTTTCCTCTTCCGCAGTTGGAATTTCAGTTACTTCTTCTGAAATAACAGGTTCTTCTGTAGTCTCTTCTTCAACCACCTCCTGAGTGAATTGTTTTTCAACAAACAGGGCGTGTTCATCCACCAATTTAACATTGGGAGAGTTCTCTACTTCAACGTCAAATTCCTCCTTAATGGTATCGATGATAACAGCAGGTTTTACACCTATTTTTCTAGCTAATTGCCCTAGTCTCATGGCCCGGTATTCCTTTTGAAATTTGCGCAAATATAACATCTTCCAACATAGTAGTGTTTATAGATTGTAAAAAAGAGGTTAATTCAGAGCCTAGTGGAATAGCAATTATTTGTATCTTCGTTGGATAGTTAAAAATGAAAGACTAAGATCAAATTTTAACCTACAAGATGAAAACAACTATAGTATCTTTTCTTTTTATCATTTCATTCGTAGCAGCTATCCCGGCCCAAAGCAATCGCGCGGCAATCGACGAATTGGTGAAGACCGGAAGTTTCAATAAAAAATTCAAGAAGGCTAATTCCCTAATGAAAAAGAAGCAATATGATCTTGCTCTTATTCTTTGGGAAGATTTAGCAGGAACCAACGGCGATAACTCTAACCTCGAATATCAAAAAGGGTTGTGTTATTTAGAGTCTAACTTAACTACTCAAAAGGCCATTGAAAGCTTATCCAAGGCCGAAAAGAACATCTCTACACAGTACAAGAATTCTGCAAAGGAGAAAAGTGCTCCGCTTGCTACGGAATACTACCTGGCTAAAGCATATCATTTAAACATGAACCTTAAGTTGGCTAAAGAAAAGCTGGATCTTTTCATGAAAAATGCCGATAAGGATAACGAATTGATGAAAGAGGCTGAACTGGAACAAGCTCAATTGAATACTTCCATTGTATTGGTAGACATTAAGAAATCTTTTAGAATTAAGAATATCAATCAACCGATTAACGATAAAACGGAAGACTTTGGACCAGTTGTAACTGCTGATGGTAACACCATTTTCTTTACTTCTAGAAGAAAGAGAAGTGCTTCTGCCGACGAGAGCAATGAAGGAATGTTGAGCAAAGAAGATCATCAATACTACCAGGACATCTATGTTTCTTATAGAAATGTAAAAACAGGTAAATGGAGCCAGCCGGAGCTGATGAAGTTTAGCTTACCTGGAAGTCATCAAGGTGCCATTAGTGCTTCTGCCGACGGACAGTTCCTGTTTGTATATCAACAAGTAAAAGGACAAGGAGATATTTATGTTGCCGAAAGAGATGGTTTCGAGTACGGAGATTTGAAAAAACTAGAGTCAAACATCAATACAAAATACGAAGAGAGTCATGCTGCTATTTCTGCGGATGGGAGAACTTTATATTTCACCTCTAACCGACCGGGAGGTTTTGGAGGGTTTGACCTGTACCGTTGTGTTAGACTTCCTAATGGTGAGTGGAGTTTAGCCACTAACTTAGGTCCTACGGTAAACACTCCTTACAACGAAATTTCTCCATTTTTACACGTAGATGGGCACCGACTATTCTTTAGTTCTAACAATGAGAAAAGCATCGGAGGATTCGATATCTTCTTCTCTGATTTATTAGATGGAAACAGATACGAAAAACCGGAAAATGTTGGTTTCCCGTTTAACTCTCCTTACGACGATAACTACTTTAGTACTACTGCAGATGGAATGACAGGTTTCTTCTCTAGTACCAATGCTAAAGAAGGTTTGGGAGCTATGGACATTTACACCATTGATTTCCGTCCACCTCCAATTGAGCAAGTAGCTATTTTAAGAGGGTATATCGATTTGAAAGAAGGGCAAAAATTGCCTGATAATCTAGTTATTGTTGTTACCGAAGTAGGGAACGATGGAGGAGAATCTAAATTGTATATGCCGGACCCACGTTCTAATGCTTATATCTTTAACCTTACTCCTTGTAAAGAGTATAAGGTAGAGTACACGCTTAACGATGAAACCTTTAGTACAACTCAGTTTAAGGTGCCTTGTAAATCAGGTTATCAGGAGATTAATAAGGTAATCAAGCTTAAGAACGTATCGTTGGATCAGATTCCTGAAAAGAAATAACTTACTCTGTAAGTATCTCATTTTAAGAAATACTTAATTATTAGGTGTTGCAACTCAAATGTTTATATATTTGAGCATTACTCATCATTTTAAACTTACTTAATTATGAATATTCTAATAATCATTGGAATTTGCGTAGCTGGGCTTGTTGCTCTTATTGTAATCATCGGAATGGCTTCGCCTCAAAAGTCTACTATGGAAAAGTCGATAAACATTAATGCTTCTGTCGATCAGGTTTTTCCTCAATTAAATAGCCTTAAAAACTTTGTAGACAACTGGTCTCCATGGACGGAAAAAGATCCCAATGCAAAGCATGAATACAACGACATTGCAGAAGGAAAAGGAGCCTTGTATTCATGGGCAGGAGAAAAGAAAAAAGTAGGAGAGGGATCAATGGAAATTATCGAAAGTGTTCCTAATCAAAATGTACGTTCATTAATGAAGTTCAAAGGAATGAACGATGCTTACGTAAACATGATGGTTAAGGATAATGGAGATGGAACCGTTAAAGTAACCTGGGATTTTGAAGGGGACAATGGGAATAATCCAATGGCTAGAATCTTTGGTCGTTTTATCGAAAAGTTCTTAGGGCCGGATTACACCAAAGGGTTGAACAATTTGAAAGCTTATTGCGAAAAGCAAGGGTAAAAGAATCTTAATAGAATATTGAAAGTGGTCCCAGGACCACTTTTTTTATGCCTTATTCTAAAGCATTTTCAAATGCTGTTTTGTTGAACCAATCTTGCTGCCAGGAGGTTTCAGCTATCTTTTCAATTCTTCCGGAACATTCGCTGAAAAGTCCATTTTTCTTCGAAAAGTCGATGGCTTCTTTGAAAGATCTCAACATACTAATATAAAAAGCTTCCTGACGGATCATTTTTTCTGAGGTATAAGCCTGTGCAATTTCAATGTTATAAAGCATTAGGTCCAATATTAGCATTGGATCTACACCAAGAGTAACAAAGTGCTTAACAAACTTATGAGCAACTGATCTACGCATTTTAGGTTTGCGTTTAGTATTGGGAAAGTATTCCTTATAAATCTTGAATTTAGCCTCCTCGATGAGTTTTTTCTCATTCGGATTAAATACAAAATTGTAATATACCTTAACTGGTTTAAAGCGGGTATACAAGTCCAGTACTTGTTCTTCCAATTGCTCTTTGGTTAAGGAGGATAGGTATTTTTTTAAGTCTCTTTTACTCATGAACCATCTAAAGTAAATATTATTACCAAAACGTTCGTCTGCTCAATTTGATGTTTAATCACAAATCGGTAAAAACTGGTTGATGTTCAGATTGCTATAGGTAAATTAAACCCAGAAAAAATTTAAGCTATGGTAATTGTTTGGCGCGGAGCCGGTATTTTGGTTCCCATTTTATTATTTGTTGCAGGTTGGATCATGAGTTTTTGGTATGATGATTATACCATGAAGAATGCCCCTTGGTTTGGGCAAACCCTGCTGTATTCCGGAATATTAATTTTATTGTTAGGGCTGGGTATGTCTGGTGCTAGCGATGAGGAAGCAAAGGAAGCTGCTGAAGCTGGCGAGGCTGCTCCTGCACGATCAAAACACGATTTCTTTTGGATTCCAATGTCTATTTGGGGGTTGTTGTTTATTTGTTTTGGTACCTACACCTTAATTTGGGGAGGAGAATCAGAACCGGATTATAGTTCTGGCGTAAGTGATACCGAATACGTAGAAGGTGCTTCAGATGAGGCTGAAGACGGAGAAGAAATGCTGGATAAGCGAATCATTAATTTCTATAACCCTACAGACGATTCGTTAAGGTATTTGATTGCCGATAAGTACGATTGGGTAGAGAAGAAGAAAGTTGGTCCTCATAGTTATGAATGGGGAGAATACTACGACAGAGGATATTTATTGGCAGCGTTTGATTTGGGTAGTGAAAAAATGATTAGCATTCCTAACGATCAGTATACAGACGAAAGTTTGTATGAAACGGTAGAAAAAGATGGGAGCAAATACATGCAGCGTTTAGTAGGACCGGCAACTGCCAATAAAAATGACTACGACGAAGTGTGGTTAGTAATGGATGGTAAGCACGATTTAGTGTTAGTGGATGTATCAGTAACTTGTACAGATACCATTAATAAAACAGAAATCAGAGCTATTAATTGGGAAGATAAAGTGGTGGAAACCTATCCAGGAATAGAGCTGATTGAACCACTATATAGAAAGAAACCTTCCGGAGATGAAAAATTCACAGTGTACGGTCCAGAAGAGTCATTGCCACTAGAATTGAAAGAAAATGAAATTGTTTATTCCCTGATTCCAATCCTCAGAGGAGAAAAGATAACCAACGAGTATTTGGCAGAGAAAATTATAGAAGTTTGCTACTAGAGAAAAGAGGGATTTATCCCTCTTTTTTTATGAACGGAACAAAATTTGGTCTGTACTGAATGGTATGAAAACGATGTTCAAATGGATATTGGTAGTGGTTCCTTTTGTTTACAGTTTTATTGCTGTAGGTCAAAAGCGAGTCAACCTGGATCAATTGATTCCTAAAAGTGGTAAGTATACTTATAAAGAGAAGCCATTTACAGGTGTTGCTGTTGAGTTAAATAAAGAGGGGAAGGTGATACATTCATTGGAAATAAAGAATGGAGCCAGAGACGGAAAAGAGAAAAGGTGGCACTCTAATGGGATATTATCTCAATTACTTACCTGGGATCAAAGCAAGTATGTTCATGCCTTTTTTTATAACGAAGAAGGTGTAAAAACTAAGGAGGTAGATTACATCCGACAATTGTCCAACGAATGGTATTCCAATGGACAAATGAAATACAAAGATGCTCATGTTAAATATCCCAGAAGTGGAGAGAAGCCAACTCATTTTTGGAATCAGGAAGGTCATTTAAATTGGGAGGGGCAAAAGGATGAACAAGGTAAATTAACCGGGAAATGGACTTATTATTACAACAGTGGAGAAATTAGGCTAATAGAGCATTATTTAGCTGGCGAAAAGCACGGTGAAGAATCCCTTTGGACAGAGGAAGGAAAACCCGAACGCATATTGCATTATAAGAAAGGAGTGAAAAGTGGAGAGGAACAACATTATTGGGCCAATGGGCAACTGAAAACAAGTTTCAACTTCGAAAACGGAGTAAAACATGGTATAGGTAAGTACTATATTGAGGATGGTACTTTGATTCGGAAAATGGTTTTCGATTCAGGAGAATTGAAGGAAATTGAAAAAATAGCAGGTAATTATTTATTTGTTATGGGGAAAGTTACTTCGAGCTCTTCTCATTGTGGAGGAATGTATCGCCCTCCGGTACCTCCACAACCAATGGGGAATTATTCTTTTTACATACGAAAAGGAACTAAGAATAGTACAGTAGAACCAGTTAAAGTGGTTCGAACCAATTGGGAAGGAGAATTAATTTTCCACGTGGAGCCGGGAGATTATTGTTTAGCAAGTGGTAGAAAAATTAAGGAGTTCAATGTATTAGATTATCTCACCAAAGAAGAAATTGAAGCCCAAAAACAGCCTAAAAAGCAGATTCCTGCTAGTGGTTTGATTAAAGGTACACCAGAATGTTATCAAGCCTGGTGGGAGAGAGGCGACTTTGTGTTGAAGAAGGATGATGACGACATCACCGGATTTACCATTAACTATCATCAAAAATGTTTTGTGGGAAATGATCCATGTGCAGTTTACACAGGTCCATGGCCACCATAAGATTACTTGTTTTTCGCTCCTACATCCTTTAAGTATTGGATGATTTCGGGATTACCCGAAGTTGTTTTGCCTCGGTAATCAGCATCTCCATGAATGGCCACCTCTAATGGGGTATTTCCTTTAGAATCGTAGAGGTTAAGAGGTACATTATGCTTTACCAGTAGTTTAACAAGTTTCAGGTCGGCAGTTAAAGCGGCCATGTGCATTAAGCTCCAGCCATGCATTACTCTTACCGCAGGGTTAGCTCCTGCCAGTAGTAAAGCTTCGGTTATTTCATAATTGTTGTGTTGTACGGCTAAAAACAAAGCAGACCTTCCGGTAACATCTATTGAGTCTACGTTAGCACCCAACTTAATTAATTCTTTTACCTTATTCACTTTACCTAGTTCAGTAGCCCTCATAATTGGAGTAAGCCCATTTTTATTTTTCGAATTAAGGTCTGCGCCATGGTTGGCCAGTAAGTGGATCAAAGAGTCTTCTCTACAAAACAGAGCATAGTGAATAGCAGAATGCCTGTTTCTACTGGATAGATAGTTAGGATCGACGTGCTTAAGTAAGTATTCTGCCTTTTTGTAGGTGTCCTTTCTAGAAAAGGTAAGGGAAGAGAATAAAGAAGTACCAATAGTATCTAGCTTCTGGATGTCCAGATTTTTCCCCATAGAAACGACCTCCTTGTAGGTTCCTTTTTCTACTTTATAATGGAACGCTGTTTTCCCCTGCTTGTCTAATTCTTCCATTAAACTCATGTTGGTAACCATACCAATTAATGTATCGGAAGCTCTACCGTTATTGAGTAAGTAGTGAAGTGGAGTTTGTCCTCGTTTATCCTTAATGGTCACATCAGCGCCAGCATCAATCAACAATCCAATTGATATAGTGTCCATGGTTCTACAAGCCTTGTGCAAAGGCGTTTCGTTGTATTTATCCCTGGCATTAATGTCTGCTCCTCGGTCGATGAGAAGTGGTATAACCGGATTATTTAGCGCAGATTTGATGTAGGCAATTCCAGATGAATCCAGTTTTATTTCTCTTTTATTGTATTGTTTGATTCTCCTTCTGATCTCTAAAATGCTGTTCTTACGGTGCATAATGGCCAGATGTAGTGGTGTTAGTCCCTGAGCATTTTTATGGTTGATCTCGGCCCCCAGATTAAGTAGCTGTTCCAGTTTTAAAGAATTTCCATATTGAGCAAAATAGTGGGAGGCAGTATTTCCCGACAGGTCTTCTGCCTTAATGTCTGGATTTAGAGATAACAAATACTCAATTACCTGTGCGTATTGCTTCTTTTTAGGATTCCCGTATTTGCATATTTGAAGCAGTGGGGTACACTTAGTAGTTGCAGATGATTTATTGATGAATTTCTTACAAGGAAGTAATTCTTTTACCACCTCCAAAGAACTGTATTGACAAGCTAAATGGAATACGGGAGTTTTGGTACCCAAAAAGATGTTCCGTTTACCCAAATGTTTAATTCTGAAACGTTTAAGTTTTTTGATGGCTTCCAAATCGTCCTTTAATAGTGCAGATATGATCTTGTCGTCCAGGCTTTTATCCTCCTGTGCCAGGTTGGCAGGAGCAATCATGGACATAAATCCAAACAGCAGTATTAGGGAGTACAATTTCATTTTACTACAATGTACTGAAATAGGGAGTTGGAGTTTTAACTGTTTGATTATTCTCAGGCAATAAATGATTACCGTATCAATTCTGTTTTTCAAAAAATCGGAATTCTTCGAGCAGAATGCATAAAAAGCCTGAGAATTTTGATTAAGAATTGTGTATTATTGCATGGTATACCCAACCTATAAAATTATGAAAGCATTATTAGTTTTAGCAATCGGATTATTGATTAATTACAGTGTAAAAGCTCAAGACACTCTTCCTGCACCGGAAAAAGTGTTAGCTACATTTACTGAGAAATACCCAGATGCTGATAGTCTGGTAAACTGGAATCAGGTAGACGACCAGTGGAAAGCTAATTTTAAGTCGGTTGGAGATGTAATGACAGCTACTTTCACTAGCAAAGGAAAGTGGTTGGAAAGCACCAAGTTGGTGGAGATGAGAGAAATCCCAGAAGAAGTAGTCGAGGGGGTGGAGAACAACCACCCATCTGCCGAAATGGAGTCGTTTCACAAAGTAGAGTCTAAAGAATTTAACGGTATTGCTGTTTTAGTAACCGAAGGAAGTGCTAAAAGAAGATATCTCTACAAAGAATCTGGAGAAGAATATACGCCTGGGAAGTAGGCATGGGAGAGTCCTATGAACAAATGCGCAAAAGAGTTGTTAGAAAACTCAGAGCTCAGAAAAGAAAGGGGAATCGAAATGGAATAATAATCGTTTCTTCTGTTATTATTATTGTCTGGGGCGTTTATAAGCTAAGTACTACCATTTGGGACCCTGTTGAAGTAAAAGGATATGCATATGCTCATGGTCTAACTCCTTTGGGAGGCAGAGGAGGTGCGCAAAAACTAACGGTGTTTTACATGTACGAATACGAAGGTGAAGTTTATTTACCTTCCAAATCATTCTATTTAACAAATAATATAACCACGGGAGACTCATTAATTATTCAACTTTCCGCCAGCAATCCTGAAAAACACAAAATTGTAGATCGGTTCTATAATGATATTCTAAATGTCACTTATAAATAGTTAATCAACGTACGGTAATTCTTGGTTTTACTTACAAGTAAGGTTTGTATTTTTGTGAAAAAGTTAGGAAGTCTTTGATTCTTAACAGACTATTAACAAACAAAGCGTTAATAACAAATGCTTAATTTGGTTTTATTCCTACCAAAAAAGACCGAAACTTGTGAAATATTAATTAATGGAATAGAATGAAGCTAATATTAATAGCCAACATACTACTACTAACCATTTTTGCCACCGCACAAAAAGATACCTGGATAAAAATTACCCAACCTGAAGGTAAGTTTATTCAAACGGGGTCTTTGGACAACTCTTTTTACGCCATGCCCGAAGATCCAAGGCCGGTAAACTATTACGATTCTAAAATTTCTATCAAGGACTATTTTGTTTCTTCCGATTTAAAGAAATTCAAGTTTACTATGGAGTATCAATCGTTAGCATGTGTTGATACCAACGACGTAAAGAATTATGTAGAGTTTACCTATCCGGACAAAGGGCAGGAATTTTTAACTGGTACTGCTACCAGTATTCCAATAAGTGATCCTTACCGATACATTAATGAAACAGGTGCATTCCTGAAAGATTTTGGTGGTAAAAATTACATCCTGAAATACTTTTATGTAAAAAGAGATCATTTTAACCCAGATCCAATCGTAAAGTATACAGGGCAGTATGGTTCTTATTTAAGAGAAAAATATAATCCAACATTCGAAGATTCTCATTTTGCTGTGATCGACACTAATGGCAAGATTGTGGAGCATGGAACGAAAGAAGCAGAGAAGAATACATTTGAGAAAGAAGAATTGGGAGATTGGAAACCATGTTCACCAAAGAGTATTGAAGGGGAGTTTGGTAAAGAAGTTTGCTACGTTAATCACGGAATGATTGTGAAACCAACTCGAAACCACATTGCTAATTTAGATACCATTACCGGAGTAATCCAATTTAATAATCGTCATTACGATCGAACTGATGAAATGTGGATCATTGATATGCCGGAAGTAATGGAAGATAAGGTGCACGTTTTTTACATCGATTGCTACTACTACGCAGGAGATGAGTTGGAATTGGGAGAGGTAACACCAAGTATTCAAGGGACTGATGTGTCATTAACTTCCAATCATTTTGGTCCTAATTATTACTTCCTAAAACTTCATTTTCCATCGGGTACTTTAGGGAAAGACAATACGGTTTATGGTAGCTTTAACATTAGGTTTAACAATGGTGAGTTACTTAATGTGCCATATATGTTAAGAAAACAGCAGTAAACCAATGTTTAGACTTTTTGTTGCCTCCAGTTTATTGTTTTTAGCTTCTTGTTCTACCTCATTCGAGCCTGGTTGTTATGGACCTGATAAAGGAATTAAGTCGGCTCAGGCAGATGTGTACAAATTGGATGGAGAGAGTGAAGTATTATCTTCCAGAACATTCATGTACTACAATCCATCTGGAAAAATGGATAGTATGATCGTACAAGATGCCGAAGGGTTAGTGATCAATTCTACCATCAATCAATTTGACGATGAACAACGTTTGTTAAAAGCCATAGTGGAAGACGAGGGTGGAAAGCTGGAAAAAATTGCTACAGATTGGGACGATAACCATGCAGTTCTTGCTCTGGACCTGGGAGAAGGAGAGAAAACAAAGTATGTGTATGATCAGTGTAGAATTCAGGAAAAAACAAACTTGACTAACGACAAGATTACCTATAAAGCCATATTTACCTGGAAAGATGACAAGCTTAAAGAAATTAAAGGCTTTTACTCTGAAGAAAGCTTAAATGCAGGTAAACCGGATAATCACGTGTTGTTTGATCAATATAAAACCGACGATAAAGGATTTTGGATTGAGCGCTCTTTATCCATTAACGGTGAGGCATTTAAAGAGGTAAGAATCCTCGAATACCACTAGTTAGTTAATTGTCTGTTACAACATCTAAACAGAAGTTTGTATCTTGTAGCCATGAGGCTCAAATTACTATTCTTTACCCTGTTTGTTTCCATCATCTTTGTTCAATGTAAAAAGAAGGAAGTGATAGAACCTGAACCAATTCCTGAAGCAGTGTGTTACGAGCCCACCTTACCGGATTCCCTTTATTCTTATAACGATACTTTGCCGGATCATTTTAATACATCTGCACTTAATTTGTTTGAATCGTTTGGTCCGAGTAATACCATAACAGATGAGGGAGCTACACTGGGGAGAGTATTATTTTATGATAAAAACCTATCAGCTAACAATACCATTTCGTGTGCCTCCTGTCATAAACAGGAGTTGGCATTTGCCGATGATGTAGCTTTTAGTGAAGGATACAATGGAGGATTGACCGGAAGAAATTCCATGGCAATTATCAATGCCAGATACAGTTTTAGGTTCTTTTGGGATAGAAGGGCCAATGGATTGGAAGACCAGGTGTTAGGGCCTATACAGGACCCCGTAGAAATGGGAATGGACCTGGCAACACTAGAAACCAAATTAGCAACACTTTCATACTACGAACCATTGTTTGATGCTGCTTTTGGAAGTACAGAAATTACTTCAGAAAGAATATCATTGGCATTGGCTCAATTTGTGCGTTCTATTCAAAGCTATCGATCGAAATACGATGTGGGGGAAGAAACAGGTTTCGCCAACTATACTCAACAAGAACTAGACGGAAAAGACTTGTTCTTTAGTCCTGAAGCGAAATGCGGATTTTGCCACATGACAGCTAATTTCTATACTCCGGGTAGTATGAATAATGGATTGGATTCTATTTATACCGATGGAGGAGTGGGAGACATTACCGGTGACCCGGAGGATAATGGCCAGTTTAGTGTGGTATCGTTAAGAAACATTGAATTAACAGCACCTTACATGCACGACGGACGTTTTGCTACCTTAATGGAAGTGATAGAACATTACAATTCTGGTGTACAGCCTCATCCGTACCTAGATGATCGATTAGGAGATACTGGTTATGTAGGAGGAGCACCTGTGCCTCTTAACTTAACTCAGGCAGAGAAAGAAGCTTTAGAGGCATTTATGTTAACTCTAACGGATCATGAAATGATTCAGGATGTAAGGTTTTCTGATCCTTTCCCTCAGTAATTGAACGTTTTAAGTAATTAAACGTATTAGATGATGTGAAGATCACATCATTTTTCATACTGCTTTCCTTTTGCATTGCAAGTTTCGCGCAAACTCCCTGCAATATATTCGAGTACGATCCGGTACAAGGAAATGATGGTAAGTACTACCTCAATACCTGTATACTCAACGAAGCAGGAGTAGAACAACTGAAAGATACACTGGTGAAATGGGAGATTGTCGCAAATGATCCCTATACCTGGCCGATACAGCAAGTTTGTACCCCAATTCGAAATCATGAAGTAATTAAGGATTTAAAAGATGGAACATTTGTGTATCGCCATTGGAGTACTGCTGAAGAGTTTAGAGGAAACCGAAATACTTGTAAGTGCCTTTCCGAGGGAAGTATGATTTATACAGAGAAGGGGCTGGAAAAGGTAGAAAGCCTCCAGAAAGGAGATAAAATAATGACCATTCACCGGGGGAAGAAAATGCTTCAACCCATCATAACAGTTAATAAAGTTAAGGTAAACGGCAACCACCAAATGGCTAAGATTAGTTTTGTTAGTGGTGAGCACATATTGGTTTCTAACAAACACCCACAAAAGGATTATCAAAGCAACTTTGAATTTGTAAGAGTAGGAGATTTGATTGATGGCAGAAGGGTGAAAACGATTGAATACGTTAAATACGATAAGGAATATACCTACGATATCTTACCTAAAGGGTCTTCGGGGGTGTATTGGGTAAATGGAATTTGTATGGGAAGCACGTTGCATGTTCCTAAAAATAAAGAAGGGAATGACTTAATAACTGCTATCAACTCATCCACTTGGGTAGCGGCTCCTGATGTTGCCAAATACGTTAAAAACCCAGAAACAGAAGGAACCTGGAAAAGGCAAATTACCTTGGGTAATCCTTTTACCATAGGTAATTATTGGCCCGTTAAAGATTACCCAATTATAGATGAATCTTGTGTGGAATTATATGAATGGAATTTTGATGAAGACTCGATTAAGTTGAAGTACAATTATACCCGTGATTGCAATATGGGGTACGATCCGGTTGGACCAAATGATCCAGGGCCTCCCGGTCCGGTTGAGATCAATCGCTCCTACAAGATAAAAATCAAGAGCAAAGATGAAGTTGTAGTAATGACTCCTAAGGATACCATTTACCTTGTTTCTCCGGCTAAAATGGGGGAGTTGAACAATCAGATTAAAGCTATACTACTAAAGTATTTTAAAGCAGCGGATGGCTCCAAAGTCGTTTTTAAAAACGGCAAGTATTGTATTGATAATTTGCCGTATAGTGGTAATGTTCTTTACTTCTATGAATATTCTTTTATCCCCACTTTAAAAAAGAAGTTGATGGTGCTGGAAGATGGAATGGAGATCAAGTCCAAAGAGTGGAGCTTTGACGGATCAGTTATAGTTAATTGAGGAATTTAAGTTTGGTTTTATTAAATTTGATTTAACCTAAAACCAAACCATGAAAAAAAGAGTTTATACCAAAAAGTATTTTTTTGATCCAGAAGGGCAGGACTATGTAAACATTAAGTGGGATCAGGGATTCTTCAATTTTTATATTTATCATAACCAGGAAAAGGTAGCAACTTATCAGGGAGCAGACGAAATGCTTAAGGGAGTTACCATTGATTTTCCTAATGCCGGGAATGTGTTTATTAGGATGTTGACCAAGCCCTTAGGATTTGAAGTTAAAACAGGTAATCGTTATTTGTTCCATTCCAGAATTTTGGCAGAAGAAAAGTTAAAAACCGTTTCTATCATTTTTTACTTTGTGGGACTGATCAGCATGATCCTTGGTTCCTTCGCTTTTTTCATAGATATGTATAGCTGGTGGGATGCGTTGCTCTTCATTCCATTCTTTATGGGAGTGTATTATGTTTTAACAGGGTATTTTGTTCGGAAAGGTATTATTTGGATGTATTATGTGGGGGTGGCGTTTTTCACCTTTACCACATTGTTACTTCTGTTATCTACCGGACTAGGAGGCATAGTGGTGCACGTTCTTCGAATCATTTTTCTGGTGCTATTGTTTAGTCATTTAAAGTATATTTTGGATTTGCACCGCCATAGAAAGGCCCTCAATTTTTACAATAATCGATCGAAGTTAACAGAAGAGATTATTGATGATTTGTCATAAAAACCAGTCGAAGTAAGAGGTTTCTGAAGTCTTGTAATTCCAACCTTGTGGAAAATTAGACTTGTAATAATCCATTGAATTATATATTTTTAAAGGGTAAACGAGCTATAAAATTAGCTGTTGAAACAACTAAGGGAAATTGTAATGAAGAACTTAGTTTAAATTGATTAAACCCTTCGTGAAAGCGAAGGGTTTTATTTTATCAGAGAAATTTAGTCTATAAATTGTCCTTGTGTAAATGAAATTATTCGAATCAGCTGATGGAATAATTTATATCTTAACCCAAAAATTTACACCATGCCCTCAGATAGAATTAAAATTAGCGAGAACTTTTATTTAGACGAATTCATTTACCCGGATCTTTATAAGAGTAAAGGAAGAAAATCTCGATGGTACATTGATCAAAGAGTAATAGACATTGTTCAATACATCAGAACAAAAACAGGTAAACCGGTAACTGTTAATACCTGGTGGAATAGCTCAGGAGGCTTTAAATTAAGAGGTTTAAGACCTTTTAATACCGGAACTGGTGCCAGTCTATCGCAGCATAAGTTTGGAAAAGCTGCAGACTTCGACGTGAAAGGTTATACAGCAGAACAGGTTCGTGATAAAATAAAGAACGAGTGGAAAGATGACCTGATGAAAATGGGATTGTCTGCCATAGAAGACGGTGTGAATTGGGTTCACATTGATGTACGTAACACTGGTAAAGACGATTTAATGATCTTTAACCCATAATTAATTGATGAAATCAATACTGTTTATATTCTCATTAATGCTTACCGTAGTTACGGTAGGGCAGACTTCTGTTTACGATATTAAAATTAATGATATCGATGGTAAGCCGATAAAACTGGAAGACTACAAAGGAAAGAAGATCATGTTTGTTAATGTAGCCTCTAAATGTGGTTATACATGGCAATACAAAGAGCTTCAGGAATTGTATGATCAACACAAAGACGATTTGATGATTATTGGAGTTCCATGTAATCAATTTGGAAAACAAGAGCCTGGAACAAACGAGGAGATAGTTGAGTTTTGTGAAAAGAATTTTGGAGTTACTTTCTTGATTACCGAGAAGGTAAAAGTAAAGGGAGATGAACAACACGCTTTATACAAATGGCTAACTTCAAAAGAGTTAAATGGTAAAGAAGATTCCAATGTGAAATGGAACTTTCAGAAATACCTTATTAACGAAAAAGGAGAGTGGGTAACCTATTTTCCTTCCAAAGTAAATCCGCTTGACGAAAGCGTGATTAAATACTTTAAGTAGATTAGTTTATTTTGTTGATAATTAATTGGTTGTTTAATTATGTGTACGTCTTTTCTTTCGGTAAATGATCGGAAAGATTACCCCTTAGTTTTAGTATTTAATCGGGATGAGTTTCATCAGCGACCTACAAAGTATTTACACCATTGGGAGCAACCGATTGGTATTCTTGCTGGCCGCGATTTGGAATCGAATGGCACCTGGTTAGGAGTTTCCGAAAAAGGAAAAATAGCCTTGGTAACCAATCATCGAAACTTTAGAGTTCCGATGTTAAAGAATGCTCCTTCGAGAGGTGAGTTAATCACCAATTTCCTTATAAATGATCAATCGCCGGAAGAGACTATTTTCAGGATTAAAGAGCGCTCCAAATTGTACAATGGATTCAATTTAATTCTTGGTAGTGATAATGAAATGAGGTATTTCTCCAATGTAAGTGAGCAAGAGGAGCAAGTTCGTGGAGGAGTGCATGGTATAAGTAATGCTTTTTTGGATACTCCATGGCCCAAGGTAGAGGATGGAGGAAATGCCTTTAAGAGCTTAGTTCAGGCAGATGAGTTGGATATTGAAAAGCTGTTTCAGCTTATGCGAAGCGAAGAGGTAAAGGAAGATCATCGCTTGCCGGATACCGGTGGTGGTCTCGAGTTCGAAAGAAAAGCATCGCCATTGTTCATCAACGATCCTGTTTATGGAACCAGAAGTACCTCTGTAATTGTAAGAAATTTACAGGGACAGTATACCTTTTACGAAAGAAGCTTCGATGCGACAGGTGTTCTGAAAAACGAAGAGGAGAAAACCCTGTTGATATAAAGAAGTCTGAAGCCGAGAATTAATCCCGGTCTTCAGAAATATCGAAATCTGCCCAAACCGGAACGTGGTCCGAGTAGTTGTTGATGTAGTCTTTTATGTTGGGTGGGAGATAGATAATTGTGCTGTTTTTAACCCATTCTTTGGTTTCAATTGGATCAATCATTACGTGATCAATTACATTTTTCCAGTCTCCAATGAGGTAGGAGTATTCGCCGGATTCTTCTCTCATTCTTCCCGGCCAGGTTAATGTGTTAAAACCTCCGGAGTAGTAAAAAGGAGAAAGGCTGTAGTTCTTTCTGGACGAGTTAAAATCTCCGGTAATAATGATGTCTTTTTCTCCAGACTCCTTTAGTTGATTAAGTGCATCAGTGAGTTCCTCGGCCTGAGTTTCTCTGATCTTATCGCTGCAATCACCTTTCTTTTTAGAAATTAAGTGAACTCCAACCAGATAAAAATCAAATTCTCCGGCTTTGAATTGCCCAATTAATGGCTTTCTTAACCCTCTGGATTTACAGCTTTCGTTAATTCTGAAACTGTTGGCTAATTCCATGTCTTTGGGCTTGCTTAGGCAAGAAACAATGGTGCTGTCATAAGCCATTACAATTCTTTGGGTGTGTCCTGTACTTCCCCAATACATAGCATACCCCTTTTGTTTCATAGCTTCCTTTAACCAGTCAAATTGCTGGGAGGAGAACTCTTTCCCTTTGTTAAATCCATTTTCACTTACGTTAACCTCCTGAAATACGATCACCTCAAGATCCAATTCTTCTGTTACTAGTTTGGCAATTCGCTCTACATCTTTCTTTTCTCTTAACCCTTTGTTGTATCTCATTTCGCTACCTAACCAATACAGGTTGTAAGTTCCAATTTGTATGTGATCTTTGTTTTTATCAAGAGGGTATTCTATTGCCGCCTCTGGCATGGGAACAGTACTTGGCCAAATTTGGTACACATACTCAGGGTGGTCAATAAAAGGGTTTCTGTTGTTTTGGTATTTGCTGTAAATCAAATCATTTCTTCTTTTCTCTCTTTCATCTACAGGGTCCTGGAAGTGCCATTGTAATAATAAATCCTGATTACTGTGTAGAGGTCTTTTATCATCCTTTGCCAGGTATTCATTAGTCAATTCTAAATCCGGCTCATCATTTTCACCTTCATACCTTACAGTCATGTAGAATATCATTCTGGCAACATCTCCTTTTATATCGTCCTGTGGTTCCCACACCCAATTATCACCCTTTTTACATTCTGTAGGGCCAAAATACTTCCCTTTAGTATCTGTAAATGGTTTGTCTCCCACACCAAAGTTTCTATTATTTCGGTTGGAGTTAGTAGAGCAGTCGGCGGCGGCAATGTGGTGTAAATCTGTCCCTGCACCAGGTTTAGTACCAAAGTCTCCACGACTTTTGGCCCAAACATGTTCTCTGTTCCACCCCTGACTGTTGTCGCTTTGTATAGAGGCAGGAATTGAGAAGTTAGAGTATAAGCATAGTACATTCTCCGGGTGCTTGGGGTCTCTATCCAGTTCATATAAAGCTTTGTAAACCTTATCGTACTTTAGTTCCTTGTGTCCAGAGATAATGTCGTTAAGTACAGACTTTAATTCGTCTCCCGTTTTACCTTGAGCTTGATCGTAGTATCCGTTAGGAATTTGTGCAAGAGTACTACCTAAAAATAGAAATAGGAAGAGTAAGGAGGTGAGGTGTTTGGTCATGATATTAAGTGTTTATTACATGTTAAAACTAACATTTTTGTACTCTTAGCAGATCAATACAATATTAAATTAATTGCTGTATACGAAATGTCTACTATACGTATTTAGGACGAATGGTCCAGCTGTAGTTTTCTGATTTTCTGATGGCTAACCACCATATAAAGAATACTGTAAGTAACGATGTGAAAATAGTAATTAGCTCCAACGGAACACTGTGGCTTAGGTCCACTAACATTCCATCTCCTGGGTATAGTCCATAACCCAACAAGGCAGGTATTCTGTACCAATAATACGTGGACACAGCCAGAGCAGTAAAAATGGAAATAAGCTGTGGGTGTAATCGTTGTTTTCGGATAACGCTTAATCCAATAAATAGTATTGTCGAAACCGCCATTCCCACAAATGGCCAAAAGTAAATATCAAAAAGTTGACTCCAGCTAACACCATTAGAATAATCTTGTACTTGAAACCAACCCCATATAAATCCTGGGAACCCTCCAATCATAATATAGGCTAGTAAATTGTCTGTATTGGATTTTCTAATCAATCCGGGGTTCATTTTAGGGGTAGAGTCCGGGCAAGGTGCTGCGCATTTCTCACAGCTAATGCATTGGGTATTAGGTACAGAAGATATGGGCTTTGCACCATAGAGTCTTTCAACAGGGTGGATAGGGCATAAGCTATTGCACCAGGCACTTTTCCAATTGTATCGAAATCCTAATGTAACCCCGGTAACCACTAGTGAAACAATAAATAAAGCAGATAAAGGCCCGCTAGTGTCCAGCCAGGCATGCCTTAACGGAACAATTAATAAAAGTAGAATGACCGATAAGGTGTAAAGCCTTTTTTGCAACTTAGCAGGAAGCTTTTTCTTTTGGGACCAGTTTAAACGGTTGGAGAACAATGTGGTAAAGGCCATTGGGCATACATTTCTCCATATTCCGGGTGCAATTACCAGTAGAGCCGGTGCAATAGGGATTAGAAAGTTCCAAAGTAATTGGATACCTATTTCTTCGTGAAACACGAGGGTATATAGAATAAAAGCTCCAATTGTAAAGAAGATCCACTGCAATGCCTTCCAAATCATTCTGCCCTGAGGGGAGGAATCTTTCTTGATGGTAGGGTTAGTGGGTCTGGAATACATGCCGTAAAGATATTTGATAAGTGTGAAAAAAAGGTTAATTACTCAGGTTATTTCGGTTAAATAAATAGTCAAAATTGGAACGTTAGTCCATTACTTGGACCCATTGAGCAAATAGAAGGTTTAAAAATGGAACTTAAATGTTTGAATATTAGTTAAATGGGTAGTTTAACTTGCATATGAATACAATTGAAATCAGGCTCAAACAAATTATTGGCCAGTTGTTTGACGTGCCCACTACAGAAATTGTTGGGCAATCCTGCCTTCCAAAAGATTTTTCAATCGATAGTTTAGATTTGGTAGAGTTAGTAATGGCCATAGAAAAGGAATTTGAAATCGAAATTCCGGACGATAAAATAGACGAATTGGTTACCTTTAACAAGTTGCTAGATTTTGTAACTGAAAAAGTGTATTCATGACCCTGGAAGAACAAGAATTTTACGTCCATTTATCGTACCTATATTACTATGTGGTAATGGCAGATAAGAGAGTAGAAAAAGCTGAAAAATTAAGGTTGAAGTCGGTCATCGACAATAATTGGTCGGATAGTAGTTCCACCGGAAATGAAGTAATGTATGAGCAATTAAAGAAGCTTTTTATAGAAAAACCATCACCCAGATTCATTTGGGAGGTTTTCGAAGCGTACTTTAAAGAGCACCCCAATAAATTCACAAAAGAGATTAAACAAAAAATCTATCAAACTGCCGATGAAATAGCCGGTTCTTTTGCCGGAAGAAACAAGTCGGAGTTAATAGCAATGAGTCAGATTTTATTGTTGTTTCAGAAAAGTTGATCCTTTGCTAAGTAGGGATTAATTCGTATCATTACTCTTGTATAATAAAAGTTTATAAATGTATATAGCACTGGGTGTAGTAGGCTTTGTCCTATTGGTTTTTATTCTGTTGTTTAACAGTTTGGTAAGTCGGAAAAATCAAGTTGAGAATGCTTTTGCCAGCATTGACGTTTATCTGAAGAAAAGAGCAGATTTAATTCCTTCGTTGGTGGAAACTACAAAAGGATACATGCAACATGAAAAAGAGATGTTAACTCAAATCACTCAGTTACGTCAGCAAGTAGGACAGAATTCTTTGGATACCAATCAAAGAGTAGATGTGGAGAATGGGATTACGGAGGGAATAGGAAAATTGATGATTGCTGTAGAAGCTTACCCAGACTTAAAAGCCAGCGAAAACTTCTTAATGTTACAAAGGTCTATTAACGAAATTGAAGCTCAACTAAGCGCATCTCGAAGAGCATTTAACGCATCTGTTACCGATTACAATAATGGTGTAGAATCATTTCCGAACAGCATTGTAGCAGGGATGATGGGCTACAAGACCAGAAAAATGTTCTCTCTACCCATAGTAGAACGCGAAAAGATGGATAAAGCACCTGAGATTAAACTATAGGCATGAAAACCATTGAAGAGTTCAAAGGGTTTTATCAGAGCGACCTGTTAGAAGTACTAAACAAGCTCGAAGCACAACGAAAAAAGGATGTTGGCCTGGCCTGGTACATTATTGGTGCAGGAGTGTTGGCAGCAATCATTATCCTAATTACATTTCCAATTGGATTGCCCTGGGGTACGGT
Source organism: Parvicellaceae bacterium (assembly GCA_965230225.1). Classification (GTDB taxonomy): domain Bacteria; phylum Bacteroidota; class Bacteroidia; order Flavobacteriales_D; family Parvicellaceae; genus CALSMU01. Next base: position 36,712 of record CBDDKM010000008.1, on the reverse strand, counting down.
AATTGTTGCAGGGGCAGGATTTGTGATAACAGCAATTGTTCTTGGAATAAAACTAAATCGCAGGAGGAAAGAGGCGAAAGCGATCTATAAGCAAGAGGTGATTAGAAAGATGATCGAATTTGTGAGTCCTGACCTTAGCTATGAGGCATCGGCTCACATTAGTAAATCAGAGTTTACAGGAAGTAAGATTTTCCTAAAAGGAATTGATCGATACAATGGAGATGATTTGGTGGAAGGTAGAATTGGAAAGACGGATGTTAGATTTTCTGAAGTTCATGCAGAGTATTATACCAAGGATAAAGACGGAAAGAAAAGCTACCATACCATTTTTAGAGGAATCTTCTTTATTGCCGATTTCCATAAGGATTTTATTGGAGAAACAGTGGTGTTGCCGGATACAGCAGAAAGTATTTTTGGGAAAATAGGAACCTGGCTTCAGAAAATGAATATTTCCCGTCCTCAACTAATAAAACTGGAAGACCCATTGTTTGAAAAGGAGTTTGCAGTTTATGGAACCGATCAGGTGGAAGCAAGGTACATTCTAACCCCTGCTATGATGAGTAGAATCATGGATTTCAAGAAGAAGTCAGGGAAGATCAGTATGTCTTTTTTACATTCGAAAGTGTACCTTGCCATAAGTGTATCGAAAAATCTATTCGAACCTCCGTTCTTTAAGTCTATGCTCGATTTTGAACTGGTGCGGGAGTATTTTAATTACCTCATACTTTCTGTAAATATTGTAGAGGACCTGGATTTAAATACTCGAATCTGGAGCAAAGAATAATATGGAATTTCTCTTTTGATGCATCTGGAATAAAAAGAAGTTAATGAGGATAATTTTCTTAGTACTGTTGTTGGTGGTTGGGAGTGTAAAAGCACAGAAAGCTCCTAAAAAAGCATTGCTCTCTAATCTAGTTGAACTGAATGAAACAGCGATAAAAGCCAGTGGAGGTGCACTGGGGTGCGGATCTATGATGATTGAGGTAAACGGCAAGCTTAAGCATCTAGGGTCTTCTTTGAGCTTCCTTGTACCGGAAGGGAGGCCTAATTTGGATCAATTACACGCCATTTGTTATGCTACTTATGCTAGTCAGTTTTTGAAAGACTCTTCGTGGGGTGTTCCCAATTCTTCACTCTGTTATTCAGCTTGCGAAATACTGGGAGTGGCTTATAATGATAAATCTACCGAGTATTTAGGGTTGTTGTTAGCTACTAATTCTAGTAGACATGCCCTTAGGGCGTTAAAAAAGATTGGAGATACAGATTTGAAACAAAAAAGAAAGATTACCTCTTTGGTTTCTGATGTTTTGTTGCCGGATGAAGGTAGACCGGGAGGTTGGTTGGAAAAAGCCATGAGGCAGCCATTATTAATTGAAATACTAGCGAACGATAAGATTAGAGTGGGAGGTAAAGGTTGTTCACTTGATGGGCTAAAGTCCAAAATGGAATCTCACATGAAAAAGCACAAGGACGATTATGTGGTGGTGAAATACGATGAAAAAGCCTCCGATGAAATGGGAAATCAGGTAAACAGATTCTTACATTCCATCGGAGTGAGTACTGTTGATGCGGGAGATTATTAATAATCTAGAACATGGCTGCTAGTACCACTTCCAGGGAGCCATTATTGTTAAGTTGAACGTTACTGATAGAGTATGCCGTACCAATTCTGAAATGATCCATAATATCCGCTCCTGCCATTAAATATAAGTCGCCAGAGCTTAGCCTGTAGTTTACCCCAGTCCAATAAAGTTGCTTAAATTTAGCCAATACATTTAGGTCGATTGCTGTGCTGGCAAAATCTGTTTTAACCATCGTTTGAGGATTGATTGATATGCTTTGAGAGACATTATATTCATAACTTCCTCCCACAAAGAATAACCTTTTATTATCAATGCCCCAGGCATCAAATGTTGTTTCAATTAAATTAGTAACACTTCCACTTAGCCAAATTTTATCCGACTTATAAAATAATCCTGCCCTTGAAGAAACTGTAGATTCTTTTCCGTTGGTTGGGATAAATGGGTCAGAGCCAACTCCATGGTCAGGAGTAATCCAAACCGCATCCAAACGTTTTTGATTTATGCCTCCACTTAAACCAACCGAAAGGGTTTGTTCTCCTTCCATTTCAATATGGTAGGAGTAGTTTAAATTAACGATTTGATTTCTCTCAAAACCTAGTTCGTCATAAACATAGTTTACTCCAATACCACTGTTGATTCCAGAAAGTTTAACGTCGTAGCTTGCTCCAATTAATTTGGGATTTCCCTGAAAGCCCATCCATTGGTTTCGTCCCTGCACAACACCATAGTGTTGGTGGTCCACTCCTGAGGCTGCAGGGTTTATCCACGATAAATTATTCCAAAACATGGTGTTTTGATAATGCTGTTGGCCGTAAGTACTAATACCGATACATACGAAAAGGGGGATCATTAATTTTTTCATACCCACTTAACTTCTGTTCAATGTATTTATTGTGTGTCTACTTACAGTAAAGTAGCTCTCTGACTTTAATCAGATTTTGGATTGATAAAGATTCATTTGGTTCTTCCTGAAGATCAGAGCTTTTAAAAGCGGAGTTACATTCATCCATCAATTGGTTTACCCAACTTATTAATTTTTCGTAAGTGTAGTTACCCGATTTTATAGCAAGCAATTCTTCTCGATTTTTGCAGAAAGTGGTCAAATTTCCAGTTGTTCCTATTTCGAGAGCTGTTAGCAATAAGCGTATGGTATGCATCATGTTTTTTGCATCGTAATTCTTGCCATGTTCTATGGAGTTTTGGTATCGGTCCTCATTTCTTTTCTCTACCCAGTCCCAATACTCTTTGTAGTCTTTACAGTAGCTCGAATAACCATTTTGGTTATAAAATATATGAGTAAGCGGCTTTTCTCCTTTGGGGATGGAGGAAAGGCTCAGCTCATTGGAGTTGTTGCTGCTCAGTACTCCTTTATAACTACCATTTTCATTATAGAAAGCAGTGTAATAGTTGTGCATGTTGGGGGTGTTGGTTAAACCGAAATATTCCGGTTTCAAGTGGTTGTTCTCCATGTACTTTATAAGTGGAGTACTTCCTTGGTAGTGCGGTACGTAACAAAAGTGGAGAGGAGATTTACGCTCCTTATCCATAGGATTGTGGATTTTTTTGTTCAGCCCTTTAGCTTTTTTGATTTGAGATAAAGCAAACCCTGCAAAAGTGTTTTTGCATTTCTTCGATAGGAAGTCAGCCAATTGAAATTGTTCCATAATCGGGTGTCTGAATAAAACATGTGCTTCATCAGTAGCAAGTATTTCCAGAGCAGTGGGGTTATTCTTTAGTAATAACTCAACAAATCTTCCTAATTCGTAATAGACCTGATCATTGGTTGCGTCATTTACTTGGGGTATATAATCTAACCCAAAATATTGTCCCCTGGGTAAATAAAATACTCCTTTGATGTCATTGTCAGAAGTAGGAGTGGCAAGTCCATAAGCATGGCTACCACTCACACATTCTAACAATATTAATCCATTATCTTTTAGGTCCTTTATGGTCATTTTATCAATGTTTTAAACAGAGTTTCCAAAGATTCAAATTTACCATTAGAACCTTTTAAAGATTGAAATACCTTTTGGTTACTTGTGGTAGTTTCCTCCAACCAATTATTCAATAGGCTATCCGAAGGTATGGTAAAGCTTTCAGGTTGAGTACTTTTTAACTGTAGTAGCTCACTTATTCGCTCATAAACTCCATCGGGCAACAGGTCAAACATTTTGTTGAACTCTATTGGTGGTATTTCGTTTTTCGTTGCTATCCAATGACCACATAAAGTAGTTCTAAGGGCATAGAAATAGTCCTTTAATCTGGAGTCAGATTGTGTAGTAACTAATTCAGTAAACTTCTTAGACATACTTAAATAGTGGTGCATACAGGCTATTGGCGAAAAACAGTCTTTAGCTAAACGATTAGCTTGCTCTACAAAAGAGTCATTTTTCTGATAAATAATAGGCGATTGCAAACGTTCCATCAATGATGCGTTCGACTTGTAGAGTAGGAGTAATGCTTTTTTCAATTCCCACCCTGTGATGTCTAAATCACCGTCCATTATCTCCAAAGAATCTTTCTTGTTCTTTAAGGTAATGTACCAATCCTGTTCATGGCGGTAGATGATTCGAACGTCATAATCGCTATCCGGCGAAGGGAAACCCCAGGCTCTCGAACCAGTTTCGCAAGCCAGAAGGATTTCAATTTTTCGCTCCTGCTCCAGTAATTTCAGCTGTTGCTGTATTTGTCGTTTCATAGGTGTTAGGTTTAGTGGTTTTACTATTATTAATCGAAAAAACTCAATTCGTTACTAATAGCTTCTTATTTAGTTTAACAACTAAGTACTTAAAAAGTAACCCGTTAAGATTCGATTTATTATCACGATCCAAAGTAAAAGCACCACAACGCAAGGTTTTTGCGTAGAAAAAATTATTTGCTTTTTTTCGCTAATTTTCTTTTCTCTTTGATCCTTTTTTGCTCATCTCTATAGAAGTTCAAATACCCAGAGTTAGGGGCGGAAAGCATAGCCTTTTCAAAGAGCTTTTCTGCTTTTTTAAGCTTTTCTTTGGTTTCGGCAATGAGTCCTCTTTTATAGTGAATAGAAGAAACTTCTGCATCTTTCAAAGTGCTGGCAAAGTCAATAATTTTCTCTGCTTTACTAAACTGTTTTCGTCTAATCAACATGTGGCTGTACCAATCATAAGCCATCCATAGCTTTGGATCTTCCTGGATGGTTTTATTGAAGTAGTATTCAGCTTCTTCGAAGTTCGCAAACGTTTCGTACTGAGCTCGTCCCATTAAGAAATTGGCTCTTACATGATTTTCATCGTAGCTCAAAGCATAATGCAAACTTTCCATTGCCTCGTTGAGGTTGTATGGGTAATCGTCCATTGCTTTGATGTAGTATTGATCTGCTAATGTCATTTTACCAATAGGTTTTACGTTGTTTTAGGTATAGGTCTTCATCAAGAATTTCTTCAGTTAAATATTTTTGTAAAGACTGGTTCTTTTTCTTTCTCTTGCTTCTGTGGTAAATGGCTTTCCAATCTCTATTTGATCTTCTTGATCTGTAAAAGGATTCTTTGTAATCGAAGTAGATGTTATGGTTTAAAATGGCTTCGATTTCTCCAATTCTTTGGTCGATTTCATTACTGGTAACCTTTCTTTTGGTGATATAAGCTCTGCAATAGGTTTTTACGAAAAAATACCGTGGAACATTGCATTTGTATTTACCTCTATACTTTGATTTTTTACTAAAAGGTTCAAAGTATTTTTTTGCAGAAGGAGAGAGTTGTGAATACTGAAAATGATTTAGTTTTTTAAATCCTGGCCATTGAATCTTATTGTTTTTTCTGTTGCGTGCATTCCAAACTTTATCTGCATGTTTCTTGTCGCTACCCCAAATATTTAAGGTGCACTTATCAATAATTTCTTGAAATATAGCTGCATCCTCTCTTCTGGAAATATCCTCTCTTAAAGTGAGGTAGGTAAACCATCCATGTCTGAGAGGTTTTTCTAGTTCTATATAACCTAAGTTTCTTTTAGCATCCCACAATTCGTACTCCTCATTTTTTAGCGCTCTTACCGTTCTCTCTCTTATTTCTTTTATGTTGTTCCTGTGTCCCATTGTTTTAAGTCTCTTTTGGACTTTAGTCTTTCTTGTTTTCTAATGTTTTTCTTCCGCTTCTTTTTAAAATCTGTTCCTTCAAATACCTTCACCGGATTTCCTCTTTTCAGTTCATTGTGGTTTTGCCAGTTATTTTGAGCGTTCGATTTGGCGGCTTTCGTTTTTTCCAGTTGCAACAATACTCCCAGCCGTTGAATGGCTAATTTCTTGTTTTGCTGCTGAGATCGATGTTCTGAAACCTCCACATATAAACCGGTAGGTAGGTGCTTGGCTCGTACAGCGGAACTCACTTTGTTTACATGTTGTCCGCCCGGACCACCGGAGCGGTAAGTATCAAACCTGATTTCATTTCGCTTTAGTTCGAACTGAGCTTGTTCCATCTTAATTTCCTGAACTCCCACAAACCAGTTTTTTCTTTTGTGAAACTTTCGATATGGACTTTTTCCAATCCATTGGATCGTGCCGCTCCACTCAGAAATAAATGCTTCTACATTCTTGCCAGAGATTTGAACCGTTGCGGAATACAAAGTGCCATTTTCTGGTCCTTTTTCTCGGTGCAGTGTAGATGCTTCAAGTTGGTGTTCTTTAGCAGTAGCAATGACGTATTTTAATACCTGAGCTACCACCCAGCAGCATTCTGCCGGGCCTCGCCCTGAGGTGATTTGTAATATTCTTTCCATTTTAATTTGTTTAATCATTTATCCATCCTCACAATCTTAGGGGTGAATTTCCCTTCAATCTTGATCAATTCTTGCTGGTGTTCCATTACCTCTTCCAGGTTTTTGTATGCAATAGGAGCTTCATCTACGCCAGCGCCAATTAGTGTAATGCCTGTGTTTTTAAGCATTTTTTTCATGTCGCTTCCTGTAATAGAAGACCTCGCTTTGCCACGACTCAATTTTCTTCCTGCTCCATGGGAGGCAGAGTTTAATGAGTTGGCATTTCCCTTTCCGGAAACAATGTATCCGGGGTCGGTCATGGTGGCCGGAATGATTCCTAATTGTCCATAAGAAGCAGGAGTAGAGCCTTTTCTGTGTACGATCCACTCTTCGCCATTGTGTTGTTTTTCTTTCCAGGCGAAGTTGTGGTGGTTTTCCACTTTTATAATCGGCTTAATCCCAAGAGATTTGGCAATTCGATCATGTATGGTATCATGGCATGCCTGTGCATAATCTCCAGCTAAATTCATAGCTATCCAATATTCCATTCCTTCTTCAGAATTGAGGTCTAGCCAGGCTAAACCTTGAGCTCCTGAAGGTAACTTGCACTGTTCTTTGGCAATTTTGGTGTAGTGTCCGGCAATGTTAGCTCCTAAACTTCTCGAACCAGAGTGGGAGAGTATCCCAACATATTTACCGGCAGGAACACTCCACCTGTTGTTTCCAGGAAGTTCAACTTCTCCCAATTCCACAAAGTGATTCCCTGAACCGCTTGTTCCCAATTGTTGGTAAGCTTTCATGGCAAGTCCTTTTAGGAGTTTGATCTCGTTGAATTCTTTTCTGTCCAGAACTTCGTGTTCTGATAAGAAAGGGGAGGTTTTGGTGATTCCAAAATGAGTTTCATCCTTCAAAGCTGTTTTAGCCTGATATCTGAATCGAGTAAGGAATTCACTATTTTCCGGGTAAACGGTTAAGCACATTCTGCAACCAATGTCCATTCCAACAGCATACGGAATAATCTCATTTTTCGTAGCTAACACACCACCAATTGGTAGCCCGTATCCCACATGAGCATCTGGCATTAGTGCACCACCAACTGCAACAGGTAATTGCATGGCGATGTTCATTTGCCGGATAGCTCCAGATTCGATAAGAGATTTACCATAAATGCTGTACTCCAAAGGAGTTTCTCTTAAATCCCTTTGTTTTGGGGTTGGAACTTTTGGTGTTTCCACCATTAGCTGTGCAATTCTACTTAAATTCGGATGATCAAGATATTGTTTTGGATGTAAAAGAACGTTTTCCAGTAGTTGTAGTTTACTGGCTTTACTTTCGTATCTAAAATGCTTCGCCATAACTTCCATTGCCAGGCTAATCATTTCGTTATCTGTGTAATTAATTTTTCGGAGATCCTTACCCCGAAGTTTCGACTTTCCCATTATGTATGGTTTAGATAGAAGCACAGGAGATTGCTCCTGAAAGCTTCAGTTTTATTGCGATACGACGCATTTTGGTCATGCCGCAAATCCAATAATTTTTATGATTTCGGTTGTGATGGGGTACAAAAAAACCCGATCAAATGGATCAGGTTCAGCTTGGGAATCTTTCTCAGGCTAACCGACCGCTTTTTGGATATGTAATCTAAAATCTAACATAACAGTGTCCTCCATTCTTTTGTGAACTTTAGGAGTTCTGATTTGATGACGCAAATGTAAAGTGGAAGTTGCGTAAGTTCCAAGGATTTTTTTTGATTTTTTTTCCCATACGTAGTATGGGGATTTTGACCGTTCAGAAAAGAATAAACTCACTAAGGTCGAAGTGATGAACGAACTCTTTTTGCGCAGATGAAGTGAGAAAGTGAAAAACTTCTTAACATCCATAAATTTAACCTATTACATAGTAATAGGGTAATTATTTTTTTTCAAAAAAAATTTGGAAGTAGTCATTTTTGTTCTCAGATTTGTCACCGGAAAAACGGAAAAATGATACATCAACCAAAAAAATATAGTACTGATTTACTTTTGGCAAACGAAGGTGAATTATGGAAGGGTTAGAGTTAATTGAACAATACAAATTGATCAATCTAACCCTGACAAAATCGTCAGGGTTTTTTTGTGTCAAAAATTGAAAAGATGATAAAACTAAGCGCAATACTCATATCGAATCAAATTGATCGAAGCTTCAGCTTGCCGAACGGAGGAAGCGAAGCCTATGAGTTAAAATATTTAAGAAAAGATCCCCTCAGGTGATCGGTGTGTAAAAGCATTGGAAAACCCTGACGGTATCGTCAGGGTTTTTTTATGCCCATTTGGTACGGGGATCTCAATTAAGGTTATTGATCTGTAGCTCTCCCGATAATTATCGGGAGGTGAGCAGCTGCCTTATATGCAGTCGGTTAAAGGTTCATCCCGATAGCTATCGGGACCTTTCATAAAGAAATTGAATTCTCGGGGCAGAAACTTGTAAAACGTACGAGTTAATTTGTCTGACACGGGTGGGTGAAATAGTGTCCTTTGTGCATCAATTCAAGCATAAGGTTCAGGGGACGGGAGCTTCAATAATTTGTAAACCTTTTAAAACTGGAAATCATGTAGTGGAATGAACAACGTAATTAGGAAATGAAGTTAAATTAAAAACGTACTAAAATGAGTATCTCAAGAAAGTACGGCAGAACTTATCATTATCCATTTTCTCCTGGAACAACCAGTGATGATAGAATCAACCATACCTATTGGAAGGATTTATCTGAGTTGGAACAAGTTATTCATACCGAAAAACTAGATGGAGAAAATACGTGTTTAAACCAGTACGGAGTTTTTGCCAGATCGCATGCCGCACCTACGCGGCATCCCTGGAGTCAATTTCTTAAGCCCAAGTGGGAGTTAATTAAGAGAGATTTGGGAGATCTGGAGGTTTTTGGCGAGAATTTATACGCCATACATTCCATTCAATATTTAAATCTGGAGCATCATTTTTATGTGTTTGCTATACGTTGTCAGGATAAGTGGCTGTCGTGGGAAGAAGTTGAATTCTACTCCAATCTGCTAGAGTACCCTACGGTACCTGTGTTAAGCAGATTTAAAGTAGAAGATCAACAAAATTACGAAACAGAAATATTAAGTTTAACAGGTGCTGAAAGTCAATTTGGTTCTGTTGATGTTCATTCTGAAGTTCCTTGCGTTATGGAGGGAATTGTAACCAGAAATGCCCAACAGTTCAAAGTAGGCGATTTCAAAAGAAACGTGTTCAAGTATGTGAGAAAGAATCATGTGAAAACCGATGAACATTGGACTCGTTCCTGGAAACGTGCACCATTATACTGGGAAAAATGTGGCAATTAACAGATATAAAAGAATGGAGTCATTTTGAAGAGCAATTTAGTTGGGTCAGAGATATGAAAGGAGTACCTCAATCTCCTAAATACCACGCAGAGGGCGATGTAGCAACTCATACCAAAATGGTGTTTGATGCTTTAGTTTCACTACCTGAGTTTTCAGGCTTATCCGGTCAGGATCAGGAAATCTTAATTTGTGCGGTATTGATGCACGACATTGAGAAAAGATCCACCACCAGAAAAGTTAATGGAGAGTGGAGGTCACCTCACCACGCTAAAAAAGGAGCGGTAACAGCTAGAAAATTATTGTATTCTGAATACAATTGTCCATTTCAAATACGGGAGCAGATTGTTGCTTTAGTGAGAAATCATGGAGCGCCCATTTGGGCAATTGATAGTAAAGACCCTTTGAAAAAAGTGGTAAAACTATCGTTTAGCTGTAATAATAAACTGCTGTATATGTTAGCTAAAGCTGATGTTTTAGGGCGAATTTGTGAGGATCAACAAGAGGTGTTGGATCGAGTAGAAATGTTTAGAATATTGAGTGAAGAAGCCGGTTGTTTTGGGAGTCCCAGACAATTTGTAGATTCCAATTCTAAAATGTACTATTTGAATTCCGATAATCAGCATCTTGATTATGTTCCCTATGTCGAAGAGCAATCAACGGTTTACCTAATGAGTGCTCTGCCCGGATCAGGGAAGGATCATTATTGTCAAACTAATTTTAAAGAATTGCCAATAATCTCCCTTGATGAATTGCGCAGGGAATCAAAAGTTAGAATAACCGATAAGAAAGGGCAGGGGAGAATTGTTCAAAAAGCGAAAGAACAGGCAAAAGAGTATTTGAGAAATCAAGTGGATTTTGTTTGGAACGCTACCAATTTGAATGCTTCTCTAAGAGCTAAGTTGATTGATTCCTTCAGAGTATATGGAGCCAAGGTTGTTATTGTTTATGTTGAAGTTTCTGAAAAGAAATTGCTTAAACAGAACAGTCAGCGACAAGGAGTTGTTCCTGAAAAAGTGATTCGAAATATGATGAATAGGTGGGAGGTTCCCACTTTAGACGAAGCACACGAAGTGTTATATGTGATATAAAAAAGGGCAGATTTTCTGCCCTTTATCCTTTTAATACCGCGAGCGGTGAAAGCTTAACTACAATTTCGGCAAGATCCTTTTGGTTTTCCATAACGATATCAATGTCCTTATAAGCACTAGTGGCCTCGTCAAGATCTTTTTGATGTCTTATGGCATGGATCACTCCTTTATCGTTTAAGAGTTTGATCTCATTTTCAAGACTTAATTCTCTTTGAGCTTGTTTTCTTCCCATTTTTCTTCCGGCTCCATGAGAACAGGATTTAAAGCTTTCCGGATTACCAAGTCCTCTTACAATGTAAGAATTGGTTCCTTGAGATCCTGGGATCATTCCAAGTTCTCCGTCAAAAGCTCTGGTTGCTCCTTTTCTATGAACCAAAACATTTTCGCCAAAATGGTTTTCCCAGGCCGCAAAATTGTGCGATTCATTAATGATGTCATCAGTTTCAAAATCACCCATAACTTCCTTCATGGCTTCTGCCATTCTGGTCATCATTAATTTTCTGTTGGCATAGGCAAACTTCACGCAGTATTCCATTTCTGCCAGGTAGTCTTTGGCTTCCTTTGTTTCTATTGGCAAAAAGGCTAGTTCCATGTCCTTGGTTACGGAAGAGTGGTACCTTTCATTAAGATTAATGGCAGCATGATTGTACCACTTAGCTACATTATATCCCAGGTTTCTACTCCCGGAGTGGATCATGATCCAAATATAACCGTCGTCGCCTTTTTGGATTTCAATAAAGTGATTTCCACCACCTAAAGATCCAATTTGCTTGGTAGCTTTTACATATTGTCTACTTACGATAGGCAGATCTTCATGTCCTTTCGGCATTAAGTCTTCATCTTGAGGTTCGTCGTGCCAATTAAATCCTAATGGGATTGTTTTTCTTGCAAGACCAAGTACTTTTTTTAGTTCATCTTTAGAAATGTCCTGTACTTCGGTTCTCATTGCGCACATGCCACATCCAATATCTACACCTACGGCATTCGGAACAACAACTCCTTTTGTTGCCAGGATAGAGCCAATTGGCATTCCGTACCCTTGATGACTATCTGGCATTAGTGGAATATGTCTGAATGCAAACGGAAGGTTAGCCAGGTTTTTAGCCTGTTTCAAAGCTCCATCTTCCAGGTCCTCTAACCAAAGTTTGATTGGTCTTTTTTCTGTTGAAATAACTTGTTTCATATCTTATGATTTTTAAATATAAACCAAAGATCTGATAGTAGTGTGCAGTGTTGTTGCGCAATAAAAATGAAAAATAAAAAAGGATCAGAAACCTGATCCTTTTTTTTACTTTCCAGAGAATATACCTTTTAATTGATCGATAATTTGTCCGTTCCCGGAAACTGTAATCTCACCAATTTTATCGGCTATTTTTTCTACATATTCCATCTCTTTCAATTTGAAAAGAATATCATTCTCTTCCATCAATTTTGCAGTGTTTAGCAATGTTCTGGTGGAAGCAGTTTCTTCTCTTCTCATAATGGTGTTAGCTTGAGCTTTTTTCTGAGCAATCAATACCTGATTCATGATCTCTTTCATGTCTCCCGGTAGTATAATGTCTCTAATTCCAGCATCAGTAATTTTAACACCTAAGTTGGATATTTGTTCTTCAATAGAGTTCAAAACAAATCCTTTTATTGCTTCTTTCTTTTCCAGTAACTCGTCTAAAGAAAGAGTTCCAATGTACTCTCTAAGTGCCAATTGCAGCAAGATGTACAGTTGTTTAGCAAAATCTTTGTTTTCAATCAAAGCCTTTTCCACGTCAATAATTTTGTATTGTGTATAAAAGTTAATTCTGATTGCAGCTTTATCTTTGGTTAGGATTTCTTGCCCGGAAATTTCCATTTGCATTTGTCTCATATCTGCTTTGAAAACTTCCACTGGTGTGTTGTTTTTCCAGAAGTAGTGTGTTCCGGTTTTAAGTTTTCCGGTGTATACTCCATCTACAAATAGTAATCCAGTTTCGTATGGCTCTACCTTGTATACTCTGATGTATTTTAGAAGGCTAGCTTTAGATAATACCTCTTTCGGAATATCTTTATCTACAAATACTTCGTTCAAGTTAACAACCTGAAAACGGTAGTCCATTAATCCTTTCCAGTATACATGTTTACCCGCTGTTAAGGTATTTTGAAAATTTCCACTTTCAAATACCAATGCAATTTCTTGATCTTTTAGATTAACAACGTGTAGCATATCTGCCAAAGCTTCATCCCTCAACAGTAAGTTGAGTGGAAGGTTGGTGTTAAAGGGTAAAGACATGTTGTATGCTCTTACATCTTCTTTTAAACCAATCCAATGTTTACCAGCTGTAAGAACTCTTTGGTAGTCTCCATTACGGAATACCAAACCGGTAAATCCTTGGTTAATTCTTACTCTTTTCATTATAGTTGTTTTTATAGTTTACTTCATTTTAAATATGAGAAAGGAAGCACGGTCTTCACCCGATAAAATCGGAGTATTGATTAAGTTGTGTTCGGAATTTCAAGTTTATCGCATGTTGATTATCAGACTAGAGGTAGTCGTTAAGCTTTTAATACATAAAGTCGAAACCTTTGCACAGCGGTATCCTCGTTACCCGGATAATACCTGAGTTGTCGGTTCGGATCTCATTCTTGCCCCCGACCGAAGGCGCACTTCCATTTCTCATCACTACACATTTTTAGAAGGTGTAAACTTCATTTTGTCAACATATTAAAAGTATGCTGCCTTACCATCTTCGCTTCGCTAAAGCTATGCGGAAGCGAGGTCAGCCACTGGAGTGTAATTCCAGGAAGGATTCGAACCTTCATAGACGTGATCTATTGCTCTACCCAGCTGAGCTAATTCCCCCTTGCTTGGTGGAGAATATGGGAATCGAACCCATGACACATAGATGTTGATAATAACATTAAATAAGGATAGCATATCCAGGCTCATTGCCCAATACTATGGTGCTATACAGAAACACTCATCAGGACCCTTGAGTTCAATGAATTATCACTTCCAAACAGGAAGCTTTTTGTTCGCGATGAACATATTTTAAAGAACGTTTTTCAATTTCAGGAGCAAAGAAAATAAGTCACTACGCAATGTTTTTACGTAGTGAAAAAAGAGTGCAATTTTTTTTTCAAAAACTTGAATGTTGTCTACGAATTGATGCCTCTTCTTTGTTGAGAACCTTTGATTATTGGTGATAAAATAAAATTTGCGAATCGATTCACGAGAAGCTTATTTATATAAATTTACTGCCTTATAATAAACTGACCCTAATGTTAGCCCCCTTTGACTAACAGGCAAATCTATAGTACCCCCGTACTAGCTTTCCTGCTTATGCTGGTAAGCTATGGTCGTTTCTGTGCGCAGAATTCGGACACAACTTCTGGTGCTATAGAGTCTGCAACAGAGAAAAGGTTGGTTTATGAACTTTTCAATCAAATATTCACAGCTGCAGAAGCAGTGGAGTCTTCTATTCAGTCACGATTAGGAGTTCAGGAAACTCCAACCAGTGGACTGGAAGTATTTGCCTGGCACCCTAACTGGATAGAAGGGGCATCAGATAGCTACCGCTATGATCAGTTAACTACCTTATCTTATTTTTCTTGCACCATGTTTTTAGGTCCTTTTGAGAACCTTGATTACAAAGAAGAAGGGTGGGAGAGCGAAGAAACTGATGAAATGGTGAGTAAAGCAAAAGCAAATAATTGTAATGTGTTGCTCACACTAAAGTGCCACGAAGCAAAGGCTATTGAGTGTTTGTTAAAGTACCCAAACGAACAAGGTTACTGCATTCAGTATTTGATGGATAAAGTTACCCGTGGACAAGATATCGAAGGAATAAATGTGGTTTTTGAAGATATCCCGGAAGGATACAAGGATGAATTGAGTCAATTTATTTCAGATTTATCCGACTCTCTTAAAACACTCGACAAAAGTTTAGTTTTAGCCCTTCCCGCTGTGCCCGACGACAAACGTTACGATTTTGAAGCATTGATCCCCAGCGTAGAGCAGTTTGTAATCATGGGGTACAATTATTACTACAAGAAAAGTAAGACTGCTGGTCCCGTATCACCAATATTGAGTGGAGATAAATGGGGGACTTATAACCTGCAAAACTCCCTGGATGGTTACTTGCAAAGAGGAATTCATAAAGGAAGGTTAATTGTGGCGTTGCCCTATTATGGAGCAGTTTGGGAAATAGTAGGAGATAACGAATTTGAGTTTCTTGAGCATAGAAGAGTAAATAAAATTTTGGAAGATCTCGGAGGTTTACCACCGGAAATAGATGAAGTATCCAGTTCTGCTTTTTATCATTACGTAGATGGTGATAGACAATACGTATGTTATTTTGATAATCCGGAAACATTAAAGATGAAACTGGATTGGGTGCAAAGTCAGGGAATTGCAGGAGCTGGTATATGGGCATTGGGGTATGACGATGGTTATTCCGATATGTGGGATGCCTGGAAAGACTATGAATTGGTAAAGAACCCTGGATTCAATAATCCGGTTGATACAACCACTTTTGTATCGGATACCAGTGCACTGAATCTCGCAAATATCAATCCTCAAGGAGCTTTGGTAAGTTTCGAGCAGGCCGCATGTGTTATTCTTAAACAGCGAGAAGTTATCATGGTAATCGGTGTTATACTTCTGGGGTTTGTGTTAATCGGAGTAGTCCTTGCATTATTGTCATCCGAAGTATACGAGAAATTCCTGATACAAGAGTGGGGAGTGTACTTACGTATACTAGGTTTCTATTTGGCATTTATTCTCGTGTGTATTGCCGTTTCCGGATTTGTATTCGACGATAATTCTGATGTAATCGCCAGCGATGACGTTATTAGTGTATTGATCCAGTTAGGAATATTAGGAGGAGCCATTATTTCTGCCTTAAGTTGGAAGGTGTTCTTAAAACTAAATAAAGACGTGCCATAACATGGAGTTATTAAAGAAAATAATAGCGAAAGAGTTCATGTGGTTTTTGGTGGCATTGATCTTTTCATTTCCGCTCGCATTAGTTCCATTAACGGTGGTGGAATTTATGGTGGACGATGTGGATGAATTTCTAGGAAGAATTGATAATCAGGTAATCGTTTTGTACCTCATTTTTGTGCTCACTTGTTTTGTGGGGATTTTGCTCATTAGGTTCGTTTCTTCTGCAATTAAGACCCTTTTTCAGGAAAATGAAGAAGAGTCGTAGACAGGTCGTAGACAGCCTGTGTATAACTGCTTTTTTGTGTTTAAAAAATTGGCAAAACCGCCAATAACTAATCCATTTGGAATTTGAATATTTAACCTCGTGTTTGCGTGCGGAAAGTCCGTAGGCAATTACTTGACAACCCATGATGACCCCATGATTGACGAGGCCCTCTTAATTACCACTCAAGAGATCAACCAATTTTTAAAAATTAGGTTTGATTTAAACGAGGATAAAGTATTGTTAAGTCCATTAGTGGACCAGGATGGAAAGGTTGCTACACAGGATGAGAATAAGATCATTCTAAGCCTTTTTGACGTGTCTGAAGAAACCACCCTTAAGAATGGTTCTGCAGTTCGTGGTTCCGGTAATGGATTTATTCGAAGTCAGCCAGATCTTCATTTGAACTTGCATGTGTTGTTTGCTGCTCATTTTAATCCTTTGAACTATGCAGAGGCGTTGAAATACCTGTCGGCTGTAATTGGTTTTTTTCATGCAAAACCTGTATTCGATAGGAGTTCTTCTCCCGGTTTGGCATCTACAGAAGTAGACCGAATGGTTTTCGAAATCTATCATCAGGATTCGAACATGAAAAATAACCTGTGGAGTACACTGGGAGCTAAATATATGCCTTCCATAATGTACAAAATGAGAATGTTGACCATGAGAGACGAATCCATTAGAAAAATGGTGGATAGCGTTCGATCCGTGGATCTGGATAAATACACTTAAACCTTGTTGCTGAGTTACGACATATTGAATACCATTAGCATTGGGCATGAATATTTTGCCGGAGGAACTTGCCGTTCAGTTACCTGGCTGCCAAGTAAGGAAACAGAGCAGTTTTGCAAGTCCAGAGGAGTTATCCTAAAACAAAACAATGGGCAATTAACCGTAGCTGTAGGTGTAGTTAAAGACGATGATGGAAAAGTAACCCTGGGATACTCGCTTCAGGAACCATTTGAGCTGACCTTCTTTGCGAAGTTCAACGAACAAAATTGGTCCAATATTACACCGGTTTCACCTTCTAGAATGAAGCGCCTTGTATTTACTAATGAAGAGGGAGGGGTTTTGCATTCAGAAGAGGTTGTTAGTGATCAACATTTAACAGAAGTAATGTTTCAGCAAAGTTTGCTGGAAGGATATAACAACGAAAAGGTAAATCTTCAGAAGTTAGGCAGCGAAGAAGATTGTTCGAACGCACTAGAACAGAGAGGAGAAGATCTGTATTTGCTGACCAGAAAGCTGGAAGAAGGAGTGTATACCATTTCTGATGGAACAAAAGAGGAGAGGGTATTTGTAACCAGTGAATTTCCGGAGTTTGATGCCGTTTTTCATTTGGTATACGACCCTGCTTTTGGAAAGAATAATGTATTGAATGAGGACTGGACCTGGAACCGAAAAGATTTTAAAGTGCAGTTTGAGGCTAAATCCACCTATTGGAGGTATTGGATTCCACAATCGGGGTTAGATGGTGTTGAAGGAGTGAGAATCGTGAATGGAGATGACTCTGGATTTAACGAAGGAGAGTCGGTTATGGCTCCAAATGGGCAAGAAATGAAGTTGTTCTCATCTAATGAACTATTAAAGCTGTTAGAACAACCTGCTGCGTACTTCCAATTAAAGAAAAACGTAGGAGTAGAAAACCGTTCCGAAGGAGTAATCATTAGTCGATTACCCATCCCCGGAAAGGATACTATAGCAAGGATAAACGATGAAGGGAAAGAGTTTTCCGACATCTATGTATATGTATAAATTTTGAATGTTAAATAAATAAACAATTGTATGGCACAAATGAAAACACCAGGCGTTTATATCGTTGAGAAAGACGCTTTTGGAAATGGTGTGGTTGAAGTTGCTACCGCTGTCCCCGCTTTTATTGGCTACACCCAAAGAGCAGATAATGGAGGGAAGTCGTTGCTGAACAAGCCAACCAGAATTACTTCCATAGGGGAGTATAAGCAATTTTTCGGAGGTGCTCCTACTTACCAGTATGTACTGGCAGAAGGAGCTGAAGAAGGGCAAGAGCCTGATTTTCAGGTTAACGACAAGTCTTACTCGCTTTCTGCTTCAGGAGAGCAATATAACTTGTACAATAGTATGCGTTTGTTCTTCCAGAATGGAGGAGGACCTTGCTATATTATCTCTGTAGGGAACTATGAAGATACCATCGAAAATGCAAAATTGATGGATAACGGTATTCCTCCGCTATTAAAAGAGGAAGAGCCTACAATGATCGTAATCCCAGAGGCAGTTCGCTTGAAAAACGAAGACTGTATCGCTCTTCAACAAGCAGTGTTAAAACACTGTGGGAAAATGATGAGCAGAGTGGGAGTTTTGGACGTTTACGATGGGTATAAACAACGTAATCATCCAGATGGAGATGTAATCGACAACTTTAGAAATGCTTTAGGAGTAAACTCTCTAAGCTACGGTATGGCATACTATCCGTGGTTGAACACTACAATTGTTGGGGATTCGGAGTTAGGGTTATCAAACCTTACTAACGAAAGCCTTGAGGTATTAAAAGGACTAATCATGTCCGAATTACACGTGCCAGAAGAAGCAGCAGAAGATGAGCCGGTTAAAACAACAGAATTAAGAGAGTTGTTAGCTCAGTTGCCAAACATCAATAACGAAGGGTACGATGGACCGGCTGTTGAAGAAATCAACAAAACGTTAATCGTTATTAGCCCTACCTACAACAACATTTTAATGGACATTAAGGGGCAGTTAAATTTGTTGCCGCCAGCTGCTGCTATGGCAGGTATCTACACCTTGGTAGATAACGCCAGAGGAGTTTGGAAAGCACCTGCAAACGTCTCTCTTAACTCTGTTACCAGCCCAACGGTAAACATCAGTCACGATGAGCAAGAAGACTTAAACGTAACGCTATACGGAAAGTCTGTAAATGCTATTCGTCCGTTTATCGGAGAAGGAGTATTGGTATGGGGTGCTCGTACGTTAGATGGAAACAGCAAAGACTGGAGATACATCAACGTTCGTAGAACCATGATTATGTTGGAGCAGTCCATAAAAGCAGCTTCTAAAGCTTATGTATTTGAGCCAAACGATGCTAATACATGGACTACCATGAAAAGTATGATCGATAGCTTCCTTTATAACCAATGGAAAAAAGGAGCTTTGGTTGGTGCTTCACCGGAAGATGCTTACTCTGTAAGTGTTGGTCTTGGAAGTACAATGACAGCCGACGATATACTTGAAGGAATCTTAAGAATTACTGTATTGGTTGCTATTTCTAGACCTGCGGAGTTCATTGAGATTACTTTCCAACAACAAATGCAAAAATCATAAATCGATAATTATCACATAAAAAATATAAGTTATGGCAGATGATGGATCAGCTCAATCGGGCACCGTATGGCCAATGCCGAAGTTTCACTTTAAAGTGACATGGGATGGAAACGATATGTCGTTCCAGGAGGTAACTGGCCTAGAAACAGAAACACAAATTATAGAATACAGACACGGAGATAGTCCGGTATTTTCTACTATTAAAATGCCTGGGATTGCAAAATTTGGTAACATCACCATGAAAAAAGGTGTGTTTACCGGAGATAATAAATTCTGGGATTGGTACAGTCAAATTAAGATGAACACGATTAAAAGAGTTCCGGTTGTTGTAAACCTTTGCGACGAAACTGGTGCTCCACAAATGACGTGGACGTTAGCTAACTGCTGGCCAACAAAAATTACTGGTACTGATTTAAAATCAGATGCAAACGAAGTAGCAATCGAGTCGATCGAAATCGTACACGAAGGAATTACTATTTCAACTTCCTGATAATATATGGGAACATCTGGTGAAACCTGGTATCCTGCGGTTGGCTTTTATTTTAAAGTCGAAGTAGCAGGAGTTACTGATACTGCAGACAATAGCTTCAAAGAAGTATCAGGTCTGTCGGTAGAACTGGGATCAGAAAAATTAACAGAAGGGGGAGTCAACTATACAGTTGAACTCCCCACTCAGTTAAATGCATCGAACCTTGTGCTTAAGCGCGGGGTTTTGTCGAGTAAAAAGGGGTTAATGACCTGGGTGGAGGATACCATCAATTCCGATTATTCCTCTGCTATTGAGTTAAAGAATATCATAGTGAAGCTCTTTAATGATAAAGGTTCTCCCTTAATTACCTGGACGTTTAACGATGCCAGGCCAGTAAAATATCAGGTGTCAGAATTAGAGTCTTCAAAAAGCGAAGTACTCGTAGAAACAATGGAGTTTACCTATACTTTTTATACTAAAACTTATGCCAGTTGAAATTAGAGAATTAGTCATTAGAACCAATATTGATGGAGAAAAGTCTGCTTCCGAAGGAGGGAAAGTGGATAAAGCAGCCATGGATCAAATGAAAAAAAGAATTCTGGAAGAGTGTAAGTCCTATGTGAATCAGAAAGTAAGGGAAATAAACGAACGCTAAGATGGCTTTAACGAAAATGACCATAACGGGGTATTCTGACAATAAGTTCAGTACTCAAAAAGGAGATGCGTTTACCGTAATGATAAACCCATCCAAGTATGATCATTCGTTTACCCTAAACTACAGCGAAGAGGAGTCGCCGGGGAAAGCAGCAACCACTACCAAGTTTAAAACGGTAGGGCCCGAGAAAGTGTCTTTTGACTTTATGTTGGATGATACAGGAGCGGTGAAAAAGAACAGCGAAAATGAAGGAAAGGACATCGATACGATGCTAACTGCCTTTAAAGATGCTGTTTATACCTATAACGGAGATACTCACGAGCCTAACTTTGTAATGCTCAAATGGGGAACTTTTATTTTTAAGTCCCGATTGGAGAGTTTAAAGATCGACTATCAGATGTTTAAGCCAAGTGGAGCGCCACTTAGAGCCAAGGTAACAGTTTCTTTTAAAGGATATGTGGATCCAGAGAAGGAGACTCAAATAGCCAACAGAAGTTCGCCTGATTTAACACACATTGTTACAGTAAAAGAAGGAGATAGTTTACCGTATTTGTGCAATAAGATTTACAAGGATAGTAAGTACTACTTGCAAGTTGCTGAAATCAACAATTTGGTAAACATTAGAAATTTAAAGGTGGGGAGTAAATTGATCTTTCCTCCGGTTAATTAAAACTATGGCGGATTCACCCATAACAGATGATGTAGGAGTTGTTTCATTTGAGATAACTGCTGCTGGATCAAAAATAGCTGATTCATATCAAGTTAAATCAATTCATGTAAAGAAAGAGTTGAATAAAATTCCAACAGCTAGAATTGTGTTTTTTGATGGTAATCCTGCCACGCAAAAGTTTGTTATCTCTGACTCTGATGACTTAAAGCCGGGGGTGGAAATTGAGGTGAAATTGGGGTATAAATCCACCAACGAATCAGTGTTTAAAGGAATCATTGTTAAACATGGAGTTTCCTTTACTGAGTTTGGAGAGCCACAAATGGAAATTGTGGTGAAGGATAAAGCTCTTAAAATGACAGTAGGTAGAAAAAATGCCTACTTCAAAGAGAAATTAGATTCTGATATCATCAGTTCACTAGTTTCTGATGCTGGTTTAACAGCAGATGCTACTGCAACAACGGTAACCCACCCAATGGTAGTGCAGCATTACTGCTCCGACTGGGATTTCATGCTTTCCAGAGCAGAGTTAAATGGTCAGGTGGTAATTGTAGATGGTGGGAAAGTAACCACCAATGCACCACAGGTAAGTGAGTCAGCAGTACTAACAGTTACGTATGGAGCTGATTTGTTGAGATTTGATGCTGAATTGAATTCTGATAGTCAATTGTCTGCAGCTCAGGGAACTTCATGGGATGAGTCAACACAGGCTATTGTTCAAAATGATGGTTCCAACCCTACGGTAAACTCGCAGGGTAACATTACTTCTTCTACATTGGCAGACGTGTTAGGCGTATCCAGTTATGGTTTACAGAGTGTGGCTAAGATTGATTCTGATACACTAAAGGCCTGGGCAGATTCTCAATTGCAAAGATCATGGTTGAATAAAATTACCGGATCTGCCACTTTTCAAGGATCATCCAAAGCCATACCGGGTTGCGTAATTGAATTTGCCGGAGTAGGAGATCGATTTAATGGAAGCGCCTATATCTCGGGTGTTGAGCACGAAGTAACCGATGGAAATTGGATCACAACAGTGCACATGGGAATTTCAGATTCATGGCATACTGAGAAAAGAGATATTCAATCACCTGATGCCTCAGGGCTTTTACCGGGAATATCAGGATTGATGATTGGTAAAGTAATGAAACTGGATGAAGATCCAGATAGCGAATTTAGAATTCAGGTAAAACTGCCAATGATGCAGGATGATAGCAATGGGGTTTGGGCGAGATTGTCCAACTTTTATGCTACTAGCGGTGCAGGAACTTTCTTCATACCGGAGGTGGATGACGAAGTGGTGGTAGGGTTTTTAAATGCTGATCCAAGGTTCCCAGTTGTGCTAGGTTCGCTTTATAGCAGTAAACTTAAACCTGGTTCCGATACAGAAGGAACCGATTTGGCTCTAACAGCCGATAATTATAAAAAAATGTTCATCACCAAGGCTCAGAATAAAGTAGAGTTTGATGATGAAAACAAGGTGATCACCATTACCACCCCTGGTCCTAATAAGGTGGTGCTAGATGATAAAAATCAAGGGATTACGATTCAGGATCAAAATGAAAATAAAATGGTGATGGGGACCGATGGGATTAGCATTGAGGACAAGAATGGAAACAAAATAGTGATGTCCTCCAGTGGAATTGAAATTAATAGTGCCTCTGATGTAAAGTTGGTGGCAGCTCAAAATATTAATGGAAGTGCAACTTCCAATGTCGAAATGACAGCAACTTCTAATGCCACTATAAAGGGATTAGAAGTAAGTATAACAGCAGATACATCGCTCACAGCAAAAGGTAGTGCCTCGGCTGAGTTTTCAGCAGGAGGAAACACCACGGTTAAGGGGGCGATGGTAATGATAAACTAATAAGATTATGCCTTTAGCAGCAAGATTAACAGATATGCATACTTGCCCGATGCAAACACCGGGGGTGCCACCGATACCACATGTGGGAGGGCCAATTACTGGTCCGGGTATTCCTACAGTATTGATAGGAGGAATGCCAGCTTCGGTGGTTGGAGATATGCTAACATGTGTAGGTCCACCAGATACAGTGGCAAAAGGATCGGCTACCGTTATGATAGGGGGAATGCCGGCAGCAAGAATGGGAGATTCAACAGCGCACGGAGGATCAATAGTGCTTGGGTGTCCAACTGTTATGATAGGAGGGTAATATGAGTGAAGAAAATTCATTTCTAGGGATAGGATGGAGCTTTCCACCGGCTTTTGATCAAATTAACCGTGAAGTAGTGATGGTTAGTAAGGAGGAGGATATTGCCCAAAGTTTGAAGATTCTTTTATCCACTCACCCCGGTGAACGAGTAATGCAGCCTGAATTTGGGTGCAACCTGAACCAGTTCATGTATCAGGAAATATCAGAATCTCTTTTTAGTCACATTAAAGAGGTTATTTCCGATGCTATACTAAGGTTCGAAGCCAGAATCGATGTGGAACAAATAAGCATTGAATTCGAAGATGAACAAGGTGTATTGTACATTACAGTAGCCTACAGAATTAGACAAACCAACTCCAGGCACAATATGGTGTATCCATTTTATATTCTGGAGGGAAATAATATATCGAGTATTTAGGTAAAGCGTGTTTGAGCCAAATAAGACATACGACATTTTTAACGGAACCAGTAGGCGCGAAAGACGAAAGGGGGAGTTGGCTACGGATTTTGTTCAGATTGATGAACGAACCATTCCGGATATGTTGCAGTTTGTTCAACAATATGCCGAATTGGTTAATTTCATTACCAAAGAACACCTCGATTACGAAGATACCGACTATGGTAACTGGGGAGAGTTTTTTAATAGAGACAATCTGATCGTCCTCATTACCATCTCCAATTTTGAAATAAACGAGATCGAGGAGTTTGTTCACTTAACCCTCGATAAGGCCTTTTCTGCTACCGAACAGGACCTGAAGGTGTTGCACCTCAATGAAATGGTTTCGGTTATTCTAAGCATGGCAGAAGCATTGGACTATATCCGAAAACATTTGGATAGAGATGCGTTTACCTCGGACCTGATATTTGATATTGGAAACGCCATTAAAAGCGAGTTAAAACACGAACTTCAAAATCTTTATGGTTACTCATTGTCCCTTTCGTGGGAGCAAGCCGTTAGCAACCGGTTTACAAGGTTTGAAAAGGATTGGGGATGTGATTTTTCGCAGGTGGAAACCGCTTTTAGAGAGATGTCTACGGCAGATGTAGAACAAGTAAAAGAGATTTATCACTCATTCTTTTTTACGGTGCATCACATCATTCAAAAGTCCAAACAAATGTTGGAGGTGATGATGAAGGAAATGAAGAATAACAAGCCGCACATTGCCTTGTATATGACTTTCCTTGAGCTGTTCGAATACGTAAAGGATATTCAGAATCAGTTGCCTAAAAAGCATTTGGATCATTATTACCGAGAGGTATTAAAGCAAGGGGAAAGAAGCTTTCAATCCGATAAAGTATACTGCAACCTAACCCTTAACGATGGAGTAGAGAACTTTTACCTCGAAAAAGGAACTCCGTTTGATGCCGGTAAAAACACCAAAGGAGAGGAGCTTATTTACGAGCAATTGAAGTCCACCAGCCTTACCAGTACTAAAGTGGCTAAAATTTGTACCCTGTATAAAACTGTTGATAATCGTTATCATCAGCAACCGGGAACCAATTACGTTACCGATGTATACTCTGCAGAGTTGGATAGACCAAAGAAGGGGCATTTCGAATTTCCGGGAAGACCATTGTTTGGTGAAGAACAATTTAGAAAGATCAATGAAGAAAAAACCTTAAACGAAAGTAGGTTAGGGTTAATCGTAGCATCCTCTGTACTTAACCTGAGCACCGGAAAGCGAAAAATTGAAATCACTTTCGAATTCGAAAAAGAAGGGTTTGATCGAAGCTGTTCCATACTCAACGAAGTAGCAGAAAAAAACGAAGAACCCATTCCATTAACCATTAACAAGGCCTTTACCACAGCCTTCCTGCTTAGTATATCCACCGAAAAAGGATTGAAGTCAATTCCTGCTTATGGTTTTAGAATGGACCAATCCACGTGCAGATGGATCATAGACTTTGAGCTAGGGGTTAATGAAGAGCCATTTAAAGGCGTTTTAAAGCCATTAGATGGTAATTACCCGGAATTATCGCTGCCATTTGTAGAAGTGCTCTTAAAACACGAGTGTTCCCTTTATATGTACTCTGTGGTAGAAGAGTTGAAGCTAAAGAACATTCAAATTAATACGAAGTCCGAACAATTAAAGGATTTTGTACTGTCAAACAACTATGGAGGATTAAACGCCAACAGCCCATTTGAGTGGTTTGGTCCTATTCCTAAAAACAATTCGTTCTTCATATTTGGGCACAAAGAAGCTTTCACAAAACAAATAAACGAGCTAAAACTAAACTTTAGTTATTATTCCTTGCCAATAGTAGAGGGAGGAATGGAAGAGTACTATAAACAGTACTTCAATCCCAAATTAGAAGCCTCCGTTGATGAGGTGAAAACGAAGCAGTATCAGTTGTCAGCTTCCCTGTTGCAAGACGGAATTTGGAATCAATACACAGAATATTCTCAGTCATTATTCAGCAATGCAGAAGAACAAGAAGCCGTACTGGCAGATCAGTATCAAAACGGCTTGGAAATATCTTTAAACATGAAGGCAATGGGGCAAGAACCCGCTATTATGTCAGATCCGTTTATTCACGATCAAAACAGCCTTAATGGATTTCTGAAATTCGAACTTAACTGCCCAGACTTTGCTTTTGGGCACGAAACATACACCAAAGTTCTCTCAGAAACGGTGTTGAAGAATTCCACCAAAAAGAAGAAGGAAAAAACCATAGAGCAACCTAATCAGCCATTCGCTCCGGTAATAGATGGAGTAGAAATGTCTTATTCGGCTGTAGCTACAGCACAGTCCGAAAGAACTTCTAACCCAGGTAAAGAAGAAGTAGAGTACTACCACTTAACCCCGTTCGGATACGAAAAGAAAACATTTAAATCCTCCAATCAGTCCATTCCATTTACCTATACAGAATCTGGTGAATCCAGTCTGTATTTAGGATTAGATAAATACCCTTTAAGAGGTGAGCTATCGCTACTGTTTGTTATGGATGGAGATGTTTCGGGGCAGGAAGACATGGAAGTGCCGGAGGTGCAATGGTATTATTTGGAGAATAACCTCTGGTATCCATTTGGAGCAAATGGGGTAATGAACGACTCCACCAACGGATTCATGAATACAGGGATAATGGGCTTGAAAATTCCTGCCAAAATTGATTCCGGGAACACCATTTTACCTTCAGATTACCTTTGGGTAAAAGGAGTAGTGAAACATGGAACGTTGGGCTTAGGTAGAGTTAAAGCGCTTTACGAAAATGGGGTAGAGTTGGAATGGAACGGTGAGGCGACTGCTGTTCATTTAGGAGAGCCCCTTCCTGCAGAAACCATTGTTCAGGTTAAAGAGAAGCTTCCTAAAATAGCAGAAGTACATCAGCCGGTAAAAAGCTTTTTGGGCAGAGAAGCCGAAGATGAAATTCAATTTTATCAGCGACTAAGCGAAAGATTGAGGCATAAAAACAGGGCCATTACCAGCCTGGATTATGAAGAAATTATTCTTGAACAATTTCCACTAATTCACAAGGTGAAGTGCTTTACGGCAAATCACACCCTAACAGATGATTATCGTGAAATTCCTCACAGCATAGTTCCGGGTTCTGTAAGAATTACAGTAATTCCGGATATTCATCAGGCTCAAAGTAAACTGTGTCCAAGAGTGTCCTCAGAAATGCTGCTGGAGATTTCTAATCACCTCAGAAAACTGGTCTCCCCATTTGTTCAGATGGAACTGTCCAATGCTTATTATGAGCAAATTAGAGTTATCTGCAAGGTAACTTTTACCCGGATACGAATCAGATAGCTTTTACGAAGCTAAACTTCAGAAGGAGATTCAGGAGTTTCTTAACCCATGGATGAGTAACGAAGAGGTGGAAGAAGAGTTTGGTAAAAGCATTTATAAGTCAGAAGTTCTGGCATTTATTCAAAACAGGTCCTATGTGGATTTTGTTACGGAGTTCTCTATGGTTAGAATTCTTGGAGAACAAGATAATTACTCGTTGTTCGATACTGCTCGATCAGAAGAGAACATAGAAGAGATCAAGGCAAGTTACCCCTGGTCGTTGCTCGTTTCGGCAGATCATCATGATATAACCATTATTGGTGATCCAACTTATGAGATAGCTAAGCCAAGAGGAATTGCAAACATGGTATTAGGGACGGATTTTATTATAACGGAGTAAAAGAATTGAGATGTCATTAAGAGATAGACAAACATTAAAAAACCTATTTAGAAACGGAAGTCTGCCAACACAGGAGAGTTTCGGGGATATTATCGATTCTTCCATCAATAAGATAGACGATGGCTTTTCAAAATCCATGGACGACGGCTTAATGCTTTCGCCCATTGGCGATTCAAAAAAGGTGTTGTCCATTTTTAAACGAATTACAGATAAGTACCCGGAGTGGTCCCTGAAAATTGATGAAAATACTTCTGAAGAGGAATTGATCAATGTATTGAATTTCATCTATAAGAACGAAGAAAAAGCTTTGTTAACCTTATCTCAAGATCAAAGAATTGGGATTAAAAATCAACAACCGGAATTTACTTTGGATGTTGGAGGGATGGTTAAATCAGCCGGAAGAGTAGGTGGTGCCGTAAGTCAATCGGAAGTACCTGCCGATGGTAAATGGCACAACATCATAGATGGTCTTAATTATTGCAATGCCTTTGAGGTAACAGCCAGAGTGGGAGTGCTGAAATCTGGAAAACACGCATTACTCCATGCAATTGCTATGAGTGCTTTCGGTAATTCCAGTAGTAAAATTAAAAGAACCCATGTTCGATTTAGTTTTTGGAGACCCATAAGAATTAAGCTCAGATGGGTGGGAAGCACCTATAATTATGGCTTGCAGATTAAAACCTCCAGAAATCTTGGAGATGATATTAAGATCAAGTATTACTTGAGTCAGTTGTGGGATGATAAGAAAATGGGAATTCCAAATCATTATAAAACTACCGAATAGCTTATCCTAAATGGCAGAACCAAAGTTCATAGATAAAAAGGAAGTTCTACCTGAAGGGTTAGATTATCAGTTTCTGAAGAAGAAAGGAATTGAGCACATTCAACGCCTTGCCGGAGAAAATTGGACAGATTTTAATGTTCACGACCCCGGTGTTACCATTTTGGAGCAATTAGCTTATGCACTTACAGACCTGGGATACAGAAGTAATCTGGAGTTTGTTGATTTGTTGGCCTCTCAGAAAAATCCCAATGTAAAGGATACTGCTTTTCCTGCAAAGAAAATACTCACCAGTAACCCCCTTACAGTCAATGATTTTAGAAAAATCATTTTAGATAGGGTTCAGGGAGTGCAAAACATCTGGATGCTTCCGCTCAATAGCTTTACCAGAAGGAAAAACATTAAAGGGCTGTATCTGGCTCTTTTACAGATTGACCCTAAGTACCTTTCTCAAGCTGAGTCTGTAAAGCAAGAAGTGAAAAAGGTGCTAAATCACTACAGTAACCTCGGAGAAGCCTTCGAGGATGTGATCATTCTGGATAAGCAAGAAGTCTATGTTCAATGTCAGATTGAGTTGGATAAAAATGCCATTGCGGAAGAGGTACATGCCAGAGTAATGGTCTCCTTAGACCGAATGATCACTCGTCCAATGATGTATTATTCGTTAAACGAAATGTTGGATTCCGGTTATGAAGTTGATAAGATATTTGAAGGACCAAGACTGGACAATGGATTCATCGTTGATCAACATTTAAGGGAGAAGGATAGTGTATTGTTCAATAGCCAGTTGTTAAACGAGCTTCGAGAAATTGAGGGAATAAAAACCATTAAGTTTTTTAACCTGGTAGAAGAGGTAGAAAATGAAGAAGGGATCTTGGAGTACAAGAATTACTTCGATGAACTCGGACAGGAAAGAGTGAACGAAGTTGTAGTGGTTAAATGGGATAGTATCCCTGTATTGGGAAGTAAAATGTATCAGAACGCTAACCATTCTGAGTTCATTAATTATTCTAAAGACGGTGTGCCCATTCACCTGTTTCAAAAGGATGTGGACCGATACATCAAGGGAGTTGAAGCTAAAGTGAAGTTGAGGTATAGCCACAACATGGAGCAGGATATTGACTTCAAATTGCCTGAAGGAACTGTTAAACCTATAAGGGATTATTACTCCTTGCAACATCAGTTTCCTAAGTTTTTTGGCTTGTCCAAAGAAGGAATCTCCTCCAATACTCCAAACTCTAGAAAGGCGCAGATCTTTCAGTTAAAAGCCTACTTGATGTTCTTTGAGCAGGTAATGACCAATTTTTTGGAACAGCTTTCTCGGTTTAACGAGCTGTACTCGCTGGAAAGGAGTCTAGATCAATCTTACTTTGTGGAAGCTCCATGGGATATTCCGCAAATGTATCAGTTGGTAAGTGGTGTGGATGTTACATCAACAGAAGAAGAGTTTCAGAATAAATTCAGAAGGTCAGTAGAGAGCATCATGCAGGGAATTGATGACTTTCATGACCGTAGAATTAGGTTTATTAGACACTTACTTGCGAGATTTGGCGATAATTCATATCAGTTTTCTTTCGAAAGATTTAACTACTACCATTCTAAAGAGGAACATAGAAATAATACCATAAACAGGTACCTGGATGTGTTAGAGAATTACGACTGGTTGAGTAGAAATAAATCCAGGTCCTTCGATCATACTCGCCCTTTGTGGAATAAATCGAAGGAAGAAAAGCAGTCTTATTTTTCTAACCTTTCAACCCTTGAAAGTAGAATAAGGCTGGAACTAGGGCTCCCTTTAAGAGTAAATAAGGTAGCCTCAGATTTGTTCCCAAATGTTGCTTTTGATGGTAGCAAGCAATTGTATGGGCTTAAGAAATTAGCAGAAGAATATTCTGATTTTAAGTTTTGGCTCATGGGAGAACCTCTCAAAGGAATTTGGATGAGAGAGGAAGAACATGGAGCCGAAATGGATCCTGAATGGTTGGAGGGAATAAATATAAACGACGATATTTTTAAACGTGGTATTTGGCAGGAAAACCTTAAAGTAGCTTATACACCTTTGCATCAGTTGTACCGAAATATGCTGATGTATAAGTGCAGAAAAGAAGAGGAACTATCAGTAACTCACTCATACAAATCAGCCATTGGCGATGTTGAGTTGGAGCGACTAACCACCTTTTTTGAGGAAAACCCTGAACAGGAATCATTGGAAGTGCTATTTGAGCAGAATGGTGAAAGTCTTTATGTATTGGAGTTTACTAAAAACGATCGTGGCGAATTTATACCAATACCATCCGTTATTTGGAAGGTGCTAAAAACATTTGATACCGAAGATGAGGCTTTTAAATGTGCTTTTTCATTAAAGAATCACCTGTTAAAGTGGAATCAGGAAAGCGAAGGGTTTTACGTGTTGGATCATGTATTGCTCCGCCCAAGAAAGAAAGATGTTGAGGTAAATATCTTGCTCAACGACCCTACTTCAGACTGGTCTTTCCGATTAACGGAAGGATACCATTTCTCCGAAGTAGAAGAAGGAATCAAAAATGATATTCTTGCCATGAGAATGTTGCCATATCAGGTTATTCAAAGAGGTGGTCAATATTTGATCGTTTGGTCAGATGACAAAAGAATCATCGGAAGATGTAATCAGAAATTTGCATCAGAACTGGAAGCTCAACGAAAGGCAGAAGAAATAAAAGAATACTTCGTCAACTTTACAGATTTTGATGTACATGACGCCACAAGGGTAAAGTTTAAAAGAGAAGTGGAGGATAATGATCATCCATTACATCATTACTCGTTTACCATTACAGTATTACTTACTTCGTGGACCGCCCGTTTTTCCGATCCGGAATTTAGGTACTTATTGGAAACAGTGTTTAGAAAACATACACCCGCACACATCGGAATTCATTTTAAGTGGGTAGGTTTGGAAGATATGACTGTGTTTGAGCAGTTGTATGATACCTGGTTAGAGGAAAACAGAAGAGAAGAAGTGCAATATGGAAAGTTAAATTTCTATTCTGGTCAACTCCTTAATTTTATTAAAAATGTAGAAGTTAGATGATTGATCCCGGGAGTCATATCATCAACAGGCAAATACTGGATGTAGGGTATTACGATCAGAAAAAATCCCATGCCCTGCAAAATAGATTGAGCAATTTGTCTAATCATCGACTCAATGAAGCAATCGGAGAGGTATTGGATAAGTACTCAGGAGAAGATACCTCCATCAGGTACGACCGAATTGTATTGGATATTGGTTCCATATCGGAGAAATACCTGGAAGAAGAATTGGTGGAAAGAGTAAAAGAAGAGTTGGATAGATTTTTATCTCACCGATTTACCGGTAAAAAGCCAGAGCAGGTAGATGATCAGGTTTCGGAAAAGGAAAAGCAATTGATGGCGCTAGAATGGTTTTTAGCCAAAGGAACATTGCCCTGGTGGGCCAAAGGAAAACCGGCTTTTCAATTGTCAACTCTCATAAACAAGGTGGTTCAAAACGAACTAAGGTCTTTTGTTCATGTGCTTCGAAAACATAAAACCAACCAGGAGTTTATACAGCGGTTAGTAGTTAATTTTTCCGATGAAAACATTTTTAACCTAATTAGAGAACTAGAACCCACCGAAGCAGAAACAGTTATCGAAACCGGTAAGAATACCATAAGGCTTCAGGAGAAAGAACAATTGGTAAAAACCGATAATAGAACATTTAGAAACAAGGTTTGGGAATTCATATTAACCTATTTGTTAAACGACAGAGGCTCGGTATTTAATACTAAAATCTTTGTTAGGTCATTGTTGTTTCAGTTGTCGTTGTTCTTTAATATTGAGTTTCGAATGTTCCTAAATCAGGTGTTAGAGGCAGTAGTTGACATTCAATCTAATATTGGTTTACCCCATAGTTTACCTGAGTTAATCAAAGAAATATACTCCGAAGAAAAGGGTGGAGAGGGTAATCAAACATCCGAAAAATCCATAAAACAAGAAGAAGATAGTTGGTTGTTGAAGCAGCTGAATAATTTTGATCAGGTAGATGATTCATCAATGGAAGTGATTAGGAAACTCTTAAAGGTGTATGTAGAGGCTTCTAATACGCGAGTAATTCAAGCTTTGGATAAACTTGTTTTATCAGGTGTAGATATAACAATATTTGAATTATCAGACAAAAGTAGATCACTGCTTAAGGAAAGTTCTGTTGTTCCTGAACAATATTACAGCCAATCTGAAAAAGAATTGTTGTATAATGTTTTGGAGAGAGGCGAGGAAAGTAATCAGGTTGATTGGTTGAAAA
Source organism: Parvicellaceae bacterium (assembly GCA_965230225.1). Classification (GTDB taxonomy): domain Bacteria; phylum Bacteroidota; class Bacteroidia; order Flavobacteriales_D; family Parvicellaceae; genus CALSMU01. The sequence continues at coordinate 4,306 of CBDDKM010000008.1, read as the reverse complement.
TGCTGCAAGGATTGGTTAAAAGCCATTCTGCCGAGTTAAGGTCTTTTCTTTTCAAAAAGGGTAAATCTCAAGTAGTTCGCTATAGAATCATTGATGCATTGTCCGAACCTGAGCTAGAAAACCTGATTGGATTAGTGGAGCCAGCGGGTAAACCTGTAGTGTTACAATTCTCTAGTAACCTTCAGAACTTAAAAGAACAAGAGGTTATTAAAGTAAACACTTCTCATTCAGACTTCCGAAAGCTTAAATGGGAGTTTATACTAAAAGCACTTCTAGTAGACAGAGGTTCTCAGTTTAACCTGAAAAGCTTTGTTAAGTCTTCTCTGTTTCACTTAGCAGCTCATTTTAATATGTCATACCATGCTTTGGTTGATGTGGTCTTCGCGGAGTTGGAAAACAAGCAATTACCCTCTGTTAGTGGTGATCTGTCTGCTGTATTGCTGGAAATAAGAAAGGAGCAGTTAATCGAGGAAGTTGAAATTTCCATTGAAGAATCCAAAAAAGAGAAAATTGCCTATCAGTTGGATTGGATTAGGCATTTGATTATAGAAGGAGAAGAGCCATGGTGGAGCAAAAAATACCTGCTGGATCAAAAACAATTTCAGTCGGTTTTAATTAGCTTGTCTAGAACAGATGCTACTCAATTAAGAAAAGTAGTTGTTCCTCATTTAATGGATGGAGAAAAGAGAAGGAGGGTGCTTCAGCTTTTGAATTTGGAAGGAATGCTTACCATGGTACAGTTGATTCAGCCGTCAAGCAAGGAATCCATTTTGTCGTATGTAAAGATTTTGGATCAGGTTCAGGAAAAGAATGCACATTCTGTTTCCAACTATGATCAACAAAAGTGGGATACTATCATTTTTGCTTTGATTACCGATAGAGGTTCTTTATTTAACATGAAGTCTTTTGTACTCAATACACTGCATAAATTGGCTCATCATTTTCAATTGGAGTTCGAAGAGTTATTTATTCAATTGGTGGAGATGTGCGAAGAAGTTGCTCAATCTCAAGGTTCAGATCTTATTAGTGCCATTAAGGAACTTAAGGAAGAGTATTTTCAGAGAAAGAAACTGGAGGTTGAAGTCTCTGTTGAGCTTGAAAATAAAGAGCAGCTTGCATTGGAAGAGTGGGAGCGAGTTAAAATGAACTTTGGAATTACAAACAAAGAACTATTCTTGTTGTTTTACCAGTTCAAAAACCAATCCGATTGGGCATTTATTCAGGAAAAATCCATCGCTCAATTTCTTCAGGAGAATTCAACTCTTTCGGCAGAAAGATTAAAAAGTTTGATTAAATACTTTGAATTTTCGGAGCAAGAATTGAAAAAAATATTTGGTGCATTTACCAGTAAGCATCAGGCCTTATGGGTGGAGATGTTGCTTACACCGGAAAAGCTTTTTGTACGCTATTATAACAAAGATCTGGAGCTAATTGTAGGGATGATTCCTGAGCTTAATTGGTTAAAGTCATTAAGAGCGATACAAACTCAGAGCATTATATACCTGTTAAGTCAAACCGGGGTTGGGAAACACGATTTCTTTAAGTTGATCATGAATCAACTACTGGAATCCGGAAACATATCGAAAGATCGATTAAAGCAATTAGTAGCCAACGCTATACAAGAACTTAGAAGTCAACTTTCCAGTACCATTGAATTATCTATGGCTAAGTTGGATGTGCAGGAGTTGGGGGTGTCGTCCCATGAGGAGAAAAAGGCTGAATCTTTGGATAAAAAGGAAGAGGAGGTTGTTGAAGAAGTGCTAGAAGAATCGAAAGAAGAAGAAGTTGAAGAACCGGAATCAGGAGAACGAGTACATATAAACAATGCCGGACTGGTATTGATGTGGCCTTTTATCACGCAGTATTTCGAGATGTTGGGGTTAACAGATGGTAAAGAGTTTAACGATAAGCTTTCCATGGCCAGAGCAGCTATGCTGTTGCAGTATTTAGTTACCGGAGAAGAAAGTCATCCGGAACATGAGCTCTACTTGAATAAAATACTTTGCGGAATCCCAGTTAACACTCCATTGGATACTCATGTGGAGCTTACGGATAAAGAGAAAGAATTGTCAGAAAGCTTACTGGGTGGTGTAATTGGAAACTGGGGAGCATTAAAAAATACATCAATAGATGGTTTACGAGAAGGATTTTTACAGAGAGAAGGAGTAGTGGTTCATATGGACGATGCTATACAGTTAAGAGTGGAAAAGAAGACTTTAGATATACTATTGGATAGTTTGCCTTGGAGTTACAATGTTGTTAAACTTCCATGGATGGAAAACGTGATACAAGTTGATTGGAGATGAGTAAATTAAGTGAAAATGCCCAGACATTGGCTCAGGAGCTTGGTTGGTTTAGCGATGTGTTAAATGCCAGAATTAAAAGGTATTTCAACGATCCCGAGGCTAAGGGAGATATTTACGATATGGCGCCACCGGATTTATCTCAAAGTAATTCGGTTTATGCCAACTTGGTTAATCAGTTTGAGATGAGTTTCTCAGAACGATTGGTGCTGGTACTGGCCTTAATTCCTCATGTAAAGCCCAATTTATTGGATATTTTCTACACCAAAAACGAAAACTTCAATAGAGGATATACCGAATTTGGAGGAATCAACGGAAACTTTCATAGTGGTTTTATACCAACCGGTGAAACAGTGGCATTTGTTTTGGCAGGAGATAATCTGGAGCTAAGGTTTAAGATGAAGGCCATTTTTAGTGAGGATCATTTCTTTCACCGAAACAACATTTTAAGGTTGGTGGGAAATCAGAGTAATAAGGGAGAGCCGGAATTGAGTAATGTACTCATGATTTCTGATGAATACCTTTCGCTGTTAACTACCGGGGAAGTATTTAAACCGGATTATTCTACCAATTTCCCTGCAAAGAGAATAGAAACCAAGCTAGATTGGAACGATCTGGTATTGGATGATCATGTAAGAGAAGAGTTAGAAGATATTATCACCTGGATCAATCACGGTAAAACTTTAATGAATGATTGGGGGTTGCATACCAAAATTAAAAGAGGGTACAGGGCTATGTTTTATGGACCTCCCGGAACAGGAAAAACACTTACTGCTTGCCTTATAGGAAAGTCCCTGGGTATAGATGTGTATAGAATTGACTTGTCTATGATTGTTTCTAAATACATTGGAGAAACAGAGAAAAATCTGGCTAATGTGTTTGATCAGGCAGAGAACAAAGATTGGATTTTGTTCTTTGATGAGGCAGATGCACTGTTCGGAAAAAGAACAGCTACGTCATCCTCAAATGATCGTCATGCCAATCAGGAGGTGGCTTATCTGCTACAAAGAATAGAGGATTTCCCTGGAATCATCATACTGGCCAGTAACTTAAAAGGAAATTTGGATGATGCCTTTACCAGAAGATTTCAGTCTATGATATACTTTCCTGTACCTAATGAACATCAACGACTACAACTTTGGAAAAATGCCTTTGGTAATCGAATCGAATTGGACGATAAAATCGATTTGGATAAAATTGCCAGAGACCATGTAATTAGTGGAGGGTCCATTGCTAACGTGTTAAGGCATTGTTCTATAAAAGCCATGCAAAGAGATGCAAAAATGGTTCTGGCCAGAGATCTGGAAACAGGTATAAGAAAAGAATTTAGAAAAGAAGGGAAGGGGTAAAAAGAAAAAAGATGAAGACTACCATTATCATATCAATCGTTTGTATCACAATTTCTATCCTGCCATCATGTAGTGGCGATTGTGGATGTACTGCTGACGGAACAGTGCCGGCAGAAGATGATACTACTCAGGCTGCTGTAGATAGTTCGGGCATTGTTGCGATGCAGGGAATTAGCGATCAGCTTATGGGCATGGACACTGTGTTACAGGGGTTGGGTACTGGAGATACAACCATCCTTAATGATACCAACATTGTAAATGTAGAGTTGGATACGGTAAATTCTATGCTGGTGTATTTGTTGGATAGCATCAATAAAACCCTGGAAGGACTAAAAACTCCTCCACCTCCAATTCAGCTCATATCTACGGTTGGATTGGCAAAGCAGAGTAATGAGTTTTGGGTTGCTCAACCGGCAGATAGTCCGGTACAGAAGAGTTTTCCAAAGGAAATCAGGGCGGAATATGCTAATTGCGATAACCCGAACGATAAGATTAAGATAGACAACAAAGGAATTTATGGGGGAGCCAAGTATTCGCAAGCTTATTTCAAAATCTCTAATGATGCCTCTTTGAAATATGAAGGAGATAATTATTTCCTGAACTATAAAAAGTACGCCAATGGTTATTCAGATAAAACCTATTGGGTGGCAAGCT
>CBDDKM010000007.1:0-179781 GCA_965230225.1 Parvicellaceae bacterium | reverse complement strand
TTAAACAAAATTGCAAAAGAATTAACAAGGTAGTAGTTGATTGTACAAATTGATTGTAGGGAAGGAGCAGGAAGTAATGGGGCAATAAGGCATAAAAAAACCCTGACACTAAGGTCAGGGTCCTTTTAATAAGTTTCGAAAAACCGGATTAGTTTACTTTTCCAGAAAGTTCAGCTCCAGCTTTGAATTTCACTACGTTTTTAGCAGCGATTTTGATAGCTTTTCCAGTTTGTGGGTTTCTACCAGTTCTAGCAGCTCTTTTAGAGATAGAGAAAGATCCGAATCCAACTAGTGCTACTCTGTCATCTTTTTTAAGAGCGTTTCCTACTACGTTTACAAATCCGTCAACGGCTCTTTTTGCGTCAGCTTTAGAAAGTCCTGAATCTTCAGCGATAGCATCTACTAATTGTGCTTTGTTCATTTTTTTAGTTTTTAAATGATTAATAATTTATTCTTGTCGAAACAAATATATACGTTAAGTCAAGCTACGCAAGGGTTTGAGCAAAAAAAACTTTGATTTTGTTAATAAGTACCAGCGTTTGTTAATAAACATGCTCTAAAACCCTTGATTTTAGGGCGTTTTGGAGGTTTTTGGTGTTTTTCAACACCTTACTCCTCTTTTTTGAAAACCCTGTCTTTCCCTTTAAACTCGGGCGATTGCACAGAAATTACCTTCATTGGTTTTTTAGAGGTAACATCAACTCCGTGCCAGGTATTTTTAGGAACCACTATTAAATCTCCCTCCTTTACTTTATATATAGTATCTGCCAGATAGAACTTTCCTGCTCCCTCCGTAATGTATACGTTTTCCACATGTTCCACATGCTTGTGCATTTTTACTTTAAGCTTTACCCAAATAGCAAAGGTGGAAGACAAACTATCGTTAGCTAGTTTTTGTACATGGATGTTTTCAAACTCAGTAGTTGGGCGAATATCATCAAAAGATTCCACCAGTTGTGCTCTGGTAGTAATAGAAGTTAATAATAGGAGAGCGGAGATAGCAATTAATTTCATGGTAGACTATTTACAATGTTGGTTTTCCAATTTTACTCCATTCAGAAAAGATTTAATGTCCATTCGTTTTTTTCCAGACAATTGTAATTCGGTAACCAATAAACTTCCCGTTCCACACCCTATTTCCAGAAAGGACTTATTATCAGTCTTAATTTCTCCGGGAGAAAGTTTTCCATCATTCTTTTCAGTGCGGAAAATCTTTAGCGAAGTTTCTTCCTCTTCTTTCATCAGCATAGTCCAGGCAGCAGGATAGGGAGATAATCCTCTAATGTGGTTGTGGATATCACCATTGCTTTTGGTCCAATCAATACGACAAGTATCCTTAAAGATTTTTGGAGCTTCTTTTATATGTGTTAAATCGAACTCGGCCTGTGGTTTAGCCACTACCTGATCCAATGCTATATTATTTACCGTAGAAGCAGTTAAGCCTGCTCCAATGTGCATTAGTTCATCGTGCATTTCGCCGGCGGTCATATTCTCACTTATGTCCAGTTCGGCAGAATCGATGATTTTTCCGGTGTCAATTTCCTTTTCTATAAAGAAAGTGGTTACCCCACTTTTTTGATCTCCATTCATAATGGCCCAGTTAATTGGAGCTGCTCCTCTGTAATTGGGTAATAAAGATCCGTGTAGATTAATTGTGCCTTTAGGAGGCATGGACCAAACCACTTCGGGAAGCATTCTAAATGCCACCACTACAAACAAATCGGCATTTAAACTTCTTAATTCGCCTACAAACTCTTCGTCTTTAAGGTTGGTTGGTTGCATCAAATGAAGCCCATGTTCCTCTGCATATACTTTCACCGGAGATGGTCTAAGTTTTTTTCCTCTTCCGGCTGGTTTGTCGGCAACAGTTACTACACCAACAATTTCGTGTTCGCCCTCGTTCAACTCTTTTAAAGTGGCCACCGCAAAATCCGGTGTACCCATAAATACAATTCTCATTCTTCTACTAGTGTATATACAGTTTGACTTTTTCTTCCTTCCGGAGATATTTTAACTAAAGAGACATTATTTATTCCGGCCTGAGCAATACAATTATACTTTTCATCATCGTACACCAACTTAAATACAGCTTTTATTTTCTTTTTAACCGTACTGTGTACACGTGTAAAAACGTAATAGTCTTTCTCTTCACTTTCCCTGTTAAACCATTTTTTTACTTCTTCAATATCTTCGCTGGTATCCACCATTAAAATCAATCCGTCAGAATAGATTTTGAAATACCTGGTTATTTCTGTTCCGGTATCTGATTGATACAAAGACCCAAATTTAAACTGTGCTGTTCCGCTCAAAGAGCCTAAACAAATGAATAAGGTAAATAAGAAAGCTTTCATGTTACTAATTTAATAAACCTGTAGAACCAGTCCCTTCAAATATTCTCCTTCCGGGTGATAAATGTTTACGGGGTGATCTGCTGGTTGATGCAATTGATGCAAAATTCGAACCTTTTTTCCTACCTCTATGGCAGCAGCGGCAATGGTACGATTAAAGAGTTCTTTATCGATAACCTGAGAACAAGAGAAAGTAAATATGATTCCTCCAGGTTTAATCTGCTTAATGGCAGCTGCATTAATTCGTTTGTATCCCTGTACCGCATTGTGCTTGGCTCTTCTGTTTTTAGCAAAGGCAGGAGGGTCCAGAATAATTACATCGTAATCCGGTTCTATTTTCTGAATGTAATTCACTGCATCTGCCACAATGCTTTTATGGCGGTCCTTATGCTCGGGAATTAAAGCTATGTTTTTTTCTACGAGTTCTACGGCCTTTTCTGAGCTGTCTAAAGAGTGTACTTCTTTTGCGCCGGCATTAAGGGCATAAATAGAGAATCCACCAGAGTAGCAAAAGGTATTCAGGATTTTCTTGTTTTTTGAATAAGCCGCTAGTAATTGACGATTTTCTCGTTGATCAATAAAGAATCCTGTTTTTTGTCCTGTTTCCCAATCAATGGCAAAATTATTCCCGTACTCTACACCTTCCTTTTTTACCAACTCTCCTCCAAACAAGTATTCGTTTTGTTTGTTAGAGCGGTATCGTTTAGGTAATGTCTCACTACTTTTATCGTAAGCTGCTACTAACAAATCTCCCAATACCTCTTTTAATAAACGGGCAATGACAACTCTCTGTTTCCACATACCAATGGTGTAGCACTGTATAATGGCAGTTCCGTTGTAATAATCTACCACCAGCCCGGGAAAACCATCTCCCTCTCCATGAATTAATCGGCAAATGTTATTCTGATCGGAATCAAGTAGGTTTAATTCTTTCCTCAGTTTTACTGATTGTGTAATCTTATTTCTCCAGAAATCGTCATTAATTTCTTCCTGAGAGAAACTGATGATCTGAACAGAAATAGAAGCTTCTTGATAAAGCCCTGTACCAAGGTATTTGGATTTGTGAGAATATACTTCAACAATGTCTCCCTCGTTTACTCCTTCATCCTTTGATTTAATCGCTCCGGAAAATACCCATGGATGATACCTGCGTACCGATTTATCCTTTCCCGGAAGCAAAGTTATTTGCTGATAATTCATGCTGCAAAGGTAATTATTCAGCTAAGCTCAGCAAGTGCAGGATTAGTTCAATAAATTAACCAATTGATCCACTTTAAAAAACGGACCTCTTTTGATATGAGTTAAAACAATAATGGTGCGGTCGGATTTAGGAACATGAATGTAATAGGTTCTGTATCCTTTCCACCAACCGGTATGAAATGGTACCATACCGGTATCCTCAACATCCATTAATCGGAAACCATAACCATAATTCTGGTTGGTCTTAAAGGTTTTGTTTCTCGGAACAAATGCACTGTCTAAAGTGGCAGGTTCAATTATTTTACCGGAGTGCAAAGCTCTATCGAATTTAAGGAAATCATGAACATTGGTATAAATACCTTTATCGCCTGTACATCCGTTAAGGTAGATGTCTATAACCGGATTGAAAGCCCCATTGTATCCTGCAGTAGGTAGTACCAGTTCATCTTTATTGTCTCTGGTATAAATCACCGTACTACTCATTTCTAATGGATCGAAGATGTTTTTCTTCATGTAATCTGAGTAGGATAGACCTGATGCATGCTCTATGATCTCTGCTAACAACAGAAAATTAGTGTTGCAATAATAATATTTAGTATCCGGTGCATAATTAGGCATGGGTACTAATTGATTCATGATGTGCAGTACATCCTTATTAGTAATGGTTTTGTGTTTGTCTGGCCAGATAGAATCCGGAGCATCACAAAAATGAGTGTACTGACTTAACCCGGAACGGTGACAAAGCAATTGTTCAACATCAATTCCTGTATATGGAAAATTAGGAACGTATTTTTCTACGGGATCATCTAGCTTCACTTTACCTTCTTCAATAAGCTTTAACACCGCAACGGCAGTAAAGGGTTTGGATGCAGAAGCCAGTTGAAAGGTATGGTCAAGAGTAAGGGAATCTTTCGTTTTTAGGTTGGCTAGTCCAAAACTGTTTTCGTAAATCACTCTACCCCTCTCTGCAATGAGTACATTCCCATAAAAGGTTTTGGCCTCATGCCTTTTGGTAAAAAAAGTATCTATTTGGTAGGCTAATGGGGCATAGGCACTATCGAAATAGGCTGTACTATCTGGTACCTCAATTACTTCTTCTTCCGGTGCACTCTGATCTTTTTCGGTTTCAGCACAACTAATTAATAGCAAAAGAAAGGCAGTAAAAGGTAAAGACTTTAAAATCATGTAAAGCAATTGTGAATTAAATGTGAATGCCGCAAAGTTAATGGCAATTCAGGTCTGTCTTGTTAGGAAAAATGGGAGTTATACACAAGGGGACTTTAATCTCTATATCCCGCCAAATACAAAGAATAGTTGACCAAATCCGGCTGCCATACCAAGTGCTGCTCCTACAAGAATTAGCGTTAATTCGTCCTCCTGAAAAACAGGTCTTAGAAAGCCAACAAAATCCGGTGGGGATAACGCCATCATTTTAGTTCTAAAAGTAGTTTCCAGATTCATTGCTTTTTCTGCATAGCCGTAGGCAGGTCGAACAGATTTAGGCATGTCTTTAACCGTTTTCTCCACAATGATGTTTTTCATGCGTTCGTAGTTTCTCTTTCCAGAAACAAATGTGATTAAAGGTTTTGATAGACCTACGGCATCGTCGATGGCCTTGTTGGCATGATCGGTAATAAGGTTTACAAAACGCTCTTTAGTAGGTCCACTAATGATGGCCACAAATATTCGGTCGAAGGTGAAGATTTCTTCAGCCAGCATTCGTGCGTATTCTTCCGATACTTCTTTTTGACGCTTTATAAATAGCCCCTGGAACTTCATTCCCAAAATCTTTTTGGGCATTACAGGCTCAAAAATGAGCTTTAATGCCAACCAGTTGGTGGCATATCCTACGATTAACCCAAATAATGGTAACAACCACCACTGCTGGAAAAAATACCAAACTGCCATTTGAACCAGCCCAAACGTAAATCCGAAGTACAGCCCTGACCGTTCAATAAATTTGAACTCCTCTTTACCACATTTAAGGAAGATTTCGTTCATCAGTTGCTTATCCTTAGTAAGGCGCTTAACCACCATGTCTTTGATGTCAAACACATCTTCGATGTTTTCCTTTACCTCACTCATGATCCCCTCTACCACATCAGGCATATCTCTCGAAATTCTGGCGTAGACTAATTTCTTGGCAGAATCAGGTATTCTTTTCCATACCTCTGGTGATTGTTCCACCATAATCTCATCCATAATTTCTTTGGACAAGCGATTGAATTCTGGTCGCATTTCCTCTGCAACTGTTGCAGGGTCAATTTGACTAAAGAGTTCTCTAACATCTATGAGTTTGGATGTCCACAAGTCTACCGACATCTCAGACATTTTCTTGGCTTTACTTGGAATGATTCCCTGCCAGCCTAAAAATGGTTTGATTCCGATGAATTCGAGAGGGTAGAAGGTCATCTTTAATGCCAATACATTCGTTCCCCACCCAACAATTGCACTTGTAATTGGGATGGAAATGTACATCAATAGTTCCTTATATTCCTCTATGAACTCCATCATAAGTATTACAAAAATAGTATACTAAGTGAAAAAAGAAAGTTTATTTTCTTATCTTCGAAAAAACGCACTCCGATAATATGAAAAGATTTTTAACCGGCGCAGTTATTCTAACAATATTCTTAGGGTTTACCTCCTGCTATAAGGTTCATCACAACTATATATTAAAAGGGGAATGGTACTTAAACTCATTGGAAATTGATGGTGGTTCCACCAATTTTATGGATGGAGTTTTGCCGGACTATGTAGAAAGCAATGGGTATTATAAAATCTACATGTTAAACAGTGGGTTGGCTAGAGGAGAGTATTATGTTCACGATGCAACAACTAATCAGGATACTCTAAATTATTTCGTAACTGGAACCTGGGATTTGATTTCACATGATAGTATTTATCTGGACATGGATAATTACGTTGATGGGACTTTCTACATCGAGTTGATCAATAAGAAAGAAATGCTTTTAAGCACTGATCACAATCAAGTTGATTTCTTCAATATTGGTGATGTGAAGTCTGTTTTAAGGATTTCGAGAGAGGAGCCAACGGATCCTGCTAATACAATTCCTTAGAAATTACAAACGTTGTAGCGGAGTACAGATGCCATCTGTACAACTGTAGCACTTAAGCTTGTCTTTGAATACAGAAGATTTGAATACTGATTTATTCAGAAGCATTCTTACGCACTCTTGAACCCCTTCGATAATGGATGGGTGTGGGTGAATCATTTCAGCCAACTCCTCAATACCCTTATTCATTTTAATCAACAACGCAACAGCTTGTATAGCACTAGATGCATGTTCTCCAACGGCACGCATTCCAAGGATTTTCATTTCTTCATCGTTGGTTACAATGATTTTAAAGAACCCTTGTGTTTTACGCATGGCAATGGCTCTTGCAATACAAGAGTAATCCAGTTTTACCACCTTTACAGAAATGCCTTTATCCTGACATTGTTTTTCATTGTATCCAACACCTGCAACTTCAGGTTGAAGGAACATGATGGTACTAACATTGTCGTAAGAAAGTTTGTTTTGAGTATCTCCGAACATTTTTTCTACGGCATGTCTTCCTTCCAGCTCAGCCATATTTACCAGGGCAATTCTACCACTGGCATCACCCGCAGCGTATATGTGCGGAATATTTGTGCGGGTATCTTCGTCTCCGATGTGTACCCCTCTTTTACTCATTTTTACTCCTGCATTTTCCATTTTTAATCCGTCGGTGTTCAATACACGACCAATGGATAATAAGGCTTTTTCTACACGGATTACTTCGCGTCTTCCATCTTTGTAAGATAGTTCGTATTCCACCTCACCATCTTTTTTCTCTAAACGTTCAAGAGTGGCATTGTGGTGAATGATAACCCCATTATTAGTAAGGTTAGATTCAATTACATCCGAAATATCATCATCCTCAAATGGAAGAATTTTTTCAGCTCTATCAATCAGGTGAACTTTTGTTTTACCAAAGTTGGAGAAAATAGTAGCATACTCACAACCAATTACACCGGCACCAACAATTACAATACTTCTTGGGTAATCGTCCATGTTATGGATGCCATCACTGGTCATGATGATTTTCTCATCCACATCCAGGTTGGGTAATTTTCTTGGTTTACTACCAGTACAAATAATGGTGTTTTCAGCGTAAATCTTTTTGGTAGAACCATTTGATTTAGTGATTTCAATTACGTGCTCATCTACAAAAGAACCAAGCCCTCTTTCGTAACGAAAGATATCGTTCATGGATTCTGCTTCCAAAAGCTTAATGTGACATGAGTATTGAAATTTACGATCGAATAATGCTTCCTGCTCTGTTCGGTGTACTTCCTCCCAGCTAATTTCGAATTTTCTACGACCAACAGAAACGATACTTTCGTTAACCGACCGTACTTTTTGCGATAGTTCCCAAAGAGTTTTAGAAGCCAGAGCACCAGCATATAGTCCGGCACCTCCAATCTTGTTCTTCTCAATTAGAACTACTCTTTTACCAAAATCTACGGCACGCATGGCAGCAGCATACCCGGCGGGTCCTGCTCCAATTACGCATAGGTCAAATCTTTCCATCCTGTAGTAGCTAGGTTTTATTGTCTGGAAAGGTAAAAAAAAATGCTTAAATGGGGCTTTTTTTAACTAGAAATGAAGCGACAATTCTATGTTTAAAACCTCATGGATACCGAAAGCCCTGTAAATGAGCTTTGTTGAATTTGAAAAACAGAGGGCTGAAACTGAAAACTAAGATCATTTGTGGTGTCAAAATGCAATAAATGCCCTTCTACGTTTGCATCCACAATGTTTAACACATAAATACCTAGAGTAGCTATGATGTTGAGGTCTCTCCAACGTTCAAATTGAGCTTGCGAAGAAGCTAATGCTTCATCCGTTGTATGATTTAGGTAATCAGTAACATGATTAGGGTCTTTCAGTCGGTCAATTCTTTCTTGCCTGAAATCGCTATAATACTTATGATTGTCAATGGCAAAGTAAATGGTGGTTCCCATTCCTCCATAAATCAGTGGTAGTTTCCACCACAATTTGGATTTACTTCCTTTAGGTCGGTGAATACTATTGTAAATCTGACCACTTCCCGGAACAATGGCAGAAAGTATGGTGGCTCTTTTAGGAGAGTGTGTTGTATCCACGCTTGTATGAATCTCGGTTGGCTCTGAACTCGAATCCGATTGAGCAGGTGTTACAATAGAAATAAAAAGGAACGCTATTAAAGCAATTCGGAACATGTTAATCCAATAAGTCTAAAATTCTTTTCAGATGCTCTTCATCTGCGAATGGAATAACGATTTTTCCATTTCCTTTATTGCTTTTCGAAATCTTGATCTTGCTGTTGAAGTGGAAAGAAAGGTCGTTTTCAATCTTCTTCTCATCAAAAGAAAGAGGAGCTTTCTCAGAAGCTTTCTTAGCTTTTTTCTCTTGATTTCCTCTAGCCAATTCTTCTACCTTTCTAACCGAAAGTTGATCATTTAATATAGCTCGAAACGCATTAATTTGATCTTCTTCATTTTTGAAAGCCAATAGAGCTCTGGCGTGTCCCATGGAGATTTTTCGATCTCTGATTCCGGCCTGAATTTCTGAAGGAAGATTCAATAAACGAAGGTAGTTAGCGATGGTAGATCTGTTTTTTCCAACACGATCACTAAGTTGTTCCTGCGTAAGGTCACACTCATCAATCAAGCGCTGAAAACTTAACCCAACCTCGATGGCATTTAAATCCTGGCGTTGAATATTTTCGATGATGGCCATTTCCAACATCGTTTGATCATTCGCAATACGAACATATACCGGAACTTCTTCCAATCCCGCCTTTTGAGATGCTCTAAATCGTCTTTCTCCGGAAATGATCTGGTATTTGTTATAACCAAGTTTTCTAACAGTAATTGGCTGAATTAGCCCATGCTCTTTAATGGAGTCGGTTAACTCTTCCAAAGCTTCTTTCTCAAACTGAGTTCTCGGCTGGAAAGGGTTTACTTCAATTAATTTTACAGGAATAGAAGATACAGCACCAGCGGTTGGTAACTGCATTTCCTCTTCTTTCGAAGATGGGGTAGAAGTTACATCTGTGTTTGCATTTTCCAATAAGGCACTAAGTCCTTTCCCTAACGCAGGTTTTTTAGTACTCATCTGTAGTTACTTGATTCTTGTTAGCTAATGCCGAAGCTTCGTTCTTCGTTAAAATCTCTCTAGCCAAATTTAAGTAATTTACAGCACCTTTGCTACTTGCATCGTGCATAATTATTGACTCTCCGTGGCTCGGAGCTTCCCCTAAACGAGTGTTTCTATGAATCAATGTATCAAAAACCAATTGCTGGAAGTGCATTTTTACTTCTTCCACCACCTGGTTAGCTAACCTTAATCTGGTATCGTACATGGTTAATAAAATCCCTTCAATATCTAAGTCAGGATTTAACCTTGATTGTACAATTTTAATCGTATTTAAAAGCTTTCCTAAACCTTCTAAAGCAAAGTACTCACACTGAACAGGAATAATTACAGAATCTCCTGCAGTTAATGCATTTAGCGTAATAAGCCCCAAAGAAGGAGAACAGTCAATGATGATGTAATCATATTGATCTTTAACCTTCTCAATAGCACTCTTCATGATGAATTCTCTTTTCGGAAAATTGATCATTTCAATTTCAGCACCAACCAAATCGATGTGTGCTGGAAGAATGAACAAGTTAGGACTATTGGTTTCTAGAATTAAATGTTCTGGATCTTCATTGTTAATCAAACAATTATAAACACTTGTACGAACATTTTTGGGGTCAAAACCTATTCCCGAAGTGGAGTTGGCCTGAGGATCAGCATCGATGATCAACGTTTTTTTCTCCAATACTCCCAAACTTGCAGCAAGGTTAATTGCTGTAGTGGTTTTTCCTACTCCTCCTTTTTGATTGGCAATTGTTATTACTTTACCCATTGTTGTTTCTGTGTTTAAATGTCTTTTGTTTCTCCAATTTCTAGTATGTGCAAGTCAATTCCTGCGTTGGCAAATTTTTTCCTTGCCTCGTCTTTGTCAATTTTGATGTATCCGAAAGTGTCAAAATGCATTGCAACAATTTTTTTGCAATCCACAAATTGAGCAGCCTTAATCGCCTCGTCAATTCCCATCGTAAAATTGTCTCCAATTGGTAGTATGGCAAAACTTAGCGTATGGAACATTGGAATTAACTTCATGTCCATGTGTAAAGCAGTGTCTCCGGCATAATAAAAGCTTCCTTCTTTACTTGAAAGTACAAACCCTCCTGGATTACCTCCATTAGAACCATCTGGTAAAGTACTGCTGTGAACAGCATTAACATACTTAACAGAACCAAAATCAAAGTTCCAGGTTCCTCCATGATTCATTGGGTGACCATTTTCAATGCCTTTACCTCCAAACCAGGTAACAATTTCGTAGTTAGAAACTACCGTTGCGCCAGTTCGTTTGGCAATCGACTCCACGTCTGCAACATGATCTTCATGTCCATGAGAGACTAAGATATAATCGCACTCAATAGAATCTACATCAATATCGCTTGCCAGTTCATTTGGGGTGATGAATGGATCAAAAAGAATACTCTTTCCTCCAATTTCTACTTTTAAGCAAGCATGTCCGTAATAGGTTACTTTCATTTCAGTATACAATTTCAGCACTGTAAAAATAGCGACTCTTACCCAAGTTTCAGGAGGAGCCATTCCACAGTTTTACACAGATTTCTGTTTATTGGGGGAGTTAGGATTAGGTTATAAACATTTTTAATGAAAATTCACCTTGAAAAAACCTATCTAATGACCAGTGTGTCAGCGGGTTATGATGTTGTTTTTCGAGTCTGTATGTAAGTTGATAACTATACTTACTTGTGTTAACTCAATAATTGTACTCTTCTGAAATTTGTACCTACCTTTGCCTCAGATATTTTAGTTATGAATTCGATAGAAATTGGTAAAGGAATAAACGAGTTAACTTTTGGGTTAACCAGAAAAGAAGTGAATGATCTAATTGGTGATCCAACAGAGAAAGAGCCAACTGAAGAGGGAGGAGAACACTGGCATTACGATGATTATGAATATTCGCTTTCCTTTGATGAGGGAGATCAATTAACCATGATTGCCGTTAGTGGAGAAGGTTATACTGTTAAGGATAGTCAACTAATTGGTAAGGCCTATGATGCTGTGGATGACCAACTTTCTAAAATGAATTTAGGAACAGCAGATTACGAGGAGTTTTCTGATGAGGGAACTGAAATGTCATTTATTGGTTTCGAAGATTCTAACATTGATTTCTGGTTCGAAAATGGGGAACTAACCGAAATTACTTTCGGACCTCTTTAATTCCTTTTCAAAATAATTCCTACCTTAATCAATCAATATTATGAGGGGGATTTATTGTATCATATTTTTATGGATATGCACTGTATCGGGTTATGGGCAAACCGTAACCTCCAGGAATAATCCTGTTCCTTTGCCTCAGGTTGATACTTGTTCTGTGAATCTGGCATGGTTTGATCCTGTTGCCACGCCAGGTGTTGTACCGCAATTCGAAAAGTTGGAAGTTGGGGTGTCTTTACCTCAACCAATCAGAGATGCTATTCAAGCTTTTATTTTAGAGAATAGTTCGGATGGTATAAACCCCTATTTGAGTTGGGAAATTCAATTGAAGGCACAGTTCGAAAAACAAAATTCAGATAAAGCTTGGGAAGAGGTAAAGACAGTAGATGGTTTTTATTATCAAGAGTACGATAGGGTAGTAACTGGGAATAATCCTAAAAGTGATTTTTGGATAGAAAAAGGGGAATCTTACAACATGCCCGGGAAATCGTTTAATTTTAGAATCAGAGCATCTTTTAAAAATACCGGAAAGTACAGATGTACCATAGAAGCTATATTACCCACCGATAAAGTAATTGCCTGTCCTTTCGAATTTGAGGTAGTAGCTTCTGATAACCCAGGATTTGTGGAGGTAGGTGAGAATGGAAGGTATTTTACTCTTGGAGGAGAAACTTATTTTCCAGTTGGTCAAAATGTAACCTGGCCCGACTTTTCGGAAGTGTGTTATGACTCACCAAAAGCTTCTAATGATTGTACCAGACCGGTAATGTCCGATGTTTATTGTATCGATAGAAGTTTGCCCAGAGCTTATGAGAATTTTGAAAAACGAATTGAAGAATGTGCTCGGGGTGGGATTAATTACATTAGAACTAATATGGTGCCCTGGAGTTGGGACTTTGAGTACGAAACTGTAGGGGACTATACCGATAGGTTAAACATAGCCTGGGAAATGGATCGGTTCTTTGAACAATGCAAGAAATTAGATATTCGATTCACTTTCACCTTAATGCATCAACAGTTTTATTTTGGTAATCCATCACCATTTTGGGGAACTCGATTTGACTGGAACGAGCACGAAGCTTTTGGAAAAAATCAGCAAGTTATTGGTTACAAAACTAAGTTTAAGTTGGAAGAACCAGTTGAGTTTTTAACTAACGAAGGTGCTCAAAAATATTTCAAAGAAAAGATCAGATATTTCGTAGCCAGGTATGGTTATTCCACAAACATGATTATCATTGAAATGGGTAACGAAATGAATCAGTTTGGAATTCAGGCAGGGTATGAGGTGGAATATCCATGGGGATCTGGTAAGAAAATTAAATTCGAAGAGTATAACCCCTATTTCAAAAAAGAACATCAGGAGGCGATAGAGAATTGGCACAATGTAATGACTACCTACATTAAGCAGGAGCTAAAAGCAGATCAATTAACTTCTGTTAGTTATGCCAATGGTTATTCAGGAGCAGGAATAGGGGAGAAGGTTCAAATTATGGAGTACGACAGATCATACAACTTAGAGTTTGTAGACATTGCCGGATACCATTTTTACCCTAAGGTGGAGCCGAAGAATTATACCAGTTTCTTAGGGCAGTTGAATGACCCTAAATTACCTTACGCTACCATTGGTAAGCCTATCTTGTTAAACGAAATAGGTGAAGGCGCTTTTAGGGAGTGTGCTCCAGAGTGTTTTGATGGATTTTATAATTCGTGGGGAGTGGCATGTACAGGAATAGCAGGAATGGCCATTTGGCACTATGACTCCACTTATTTTCCAAAGTATAACCTACTTCAAAGTTTCATGCAAAAGCATTCATTAGATAAGGAAAATTTTCAACCTTACTTTCCTTCGGGAATGTCAGAAATGCAAGTGTTAAAGAGATTGAGAAGGCAGGACCTAAAGGGAGATATAACTTATTTAAAATCGGAAGACGATAGCAAAGCAATTGGGATTATTCATAATAGAACATGGAACTATTATACTATGCGAGATAGTGGTAAGGATAACCAGTATAATCAACATTGGGCTAAAGAATTTAGTTGTTTTAAAGGAAATGAATACAACTTTAAATGCGACGATCACATCGATTGGCCGGAAGCATATTTAAAGCGTTCACCTTTATTGGATGGAAATTCTGGTAATCGGCTATTGGTCCGAGGAATGAGTGGTTTTGGTAGTTACCATTTCGTTTATTATAACATTAATAATATTATTCCAGTTGCTATTTCTAGTAATGGTGGTGCAAGAAAACGGGTAGAATTTCCAGAATTTAATGACAGAATGGTTGCTTTTACTCTTTCCAGATATCGAAATACGGATTTACCTAAACTGGAAACTTCTGGCGATTAATTCTTATTTTTTTTCATCAAATTGTCTGATTTATTCTTAGGTAGGGTTTATTTGGTAAAAGGTTTCTTTGAGTAAGGGAAGAGCAGTCTTTGTAGGTGAAAACTCTATAAATATTAGGAGAGCTAGAGGTAGGTGAAACAACCACTAATTATTTTTCAGGTTATTAAAATGACCACCTTCAACAACTACTTGAAGGAAACAAAAAAATAGGAACCCATCCCTGATTCCCAATTGTAATGGCCAACTACTTGGAGTCAACGGAGTGAAAACTGTGTTGATATGAAACTCTTATCTAATTTTCGAACGGAGAACGTTCGAGAGGCAAGTACGATATGCCTAAAAACCAAACATCAAAAAGATCCCAAAAAATTAAATTTGGTGGTAATATTTCTTGGAGCATTGATGTTGTGCTCAACTGCCATTCTTAATGGCTACCCCCTGGTATATTCAGATACTGGGACTTACATTTCATCAGGATATACCAATATAGTGCCTTACGATAGATCAATCTTTTACGGGCTCTTTTTAAGGCACATTAGTTTGTCAGAAAGCCTGTGGTTGGTTGTTTTAGTTCAGGGCTTTATATTGAGTTATTTGATTTACCTAACCCTAAGTATCTTTTTTAGAAGGAAGTTGGATGTTATTTTCCTAACCGTTCTAACTACATTAACCTTAACAACCGGTATTTCTTTTAACGTGA
The DNA here is from genome assembly GCA_965230225.1 of Parvicellaceae bacterium. Taxonomy (GTDB): domain Bacteria; phylum Bacteroidota; class Bacteroidia; order Flavobacteriales_D; family Parvicellaceae; genus CALSMU01. The sequence goes on along the minus strand of CBDDKM010000007.1, from coordinate 164,850 downwards.
GTATTTTGATAGCCGATGTTTTTTCAGCGATAACCTTATTAAGCTTGATTAATTTATTGATAAATCAGAATCTGAGTAAATTCCATTTAGTCAGTGTAAGTGCATTGCTGTTCTATAGCATTGGTACGCATTTATCTAACATACCAATTCTGTTTTTGCTATTGGCACTAATACTTTTTTCAATTGTAATAAAGAGAGTTAGAAACAAAGCTATTTTATTGCCGATAACTAGAGTCAATTTGGTAGTTGCCATTTATTTAGGGAGTCTTTTGTTCATCCCTGGTGTAAACTATTGTTTAGATGGAGGTTTTAAGTGGTCAAAAGGTGGCCATGTGTTTATGGTAAATCATTTAATCGAAATAGGAGTGATGGACGAATTTTTGGAAGAGAATTGCACTGGAAATGAAATAGGGTTATGTCAGTATAAGGATGAGTTAAGATGGGATTTTTTATGGAACTCAGATAGTCCATTGTATAAAACTGGAGGCTGGGTAGAGAATACTGAGGAATACAATGAGGTGATTCGAAACATCCTTCTGGATAAAAAATACTGGGGAACATTATGTTACAGCGGAATCAGTTATACTATCGATCAGTTTTTTACTTTCCATACCACTTTAGATGCGCCCGTTGTACATGGATACGCACCAGATGGTCAGATTAACTGGCGATACCCTAATGAAGTGAAGAGTTATAAGAATTCGAAGCAACGAAGTTTAGGCTGGGACTTAACCTTGTTTAATCAAATTGAAAAAGGGGTAATTTACCTCAGCTATATAATTCTAATGTTAGCTCTATTACTTTGCCATGTTCCTGAAGTTCTAAGATGGGTAATTAAACTGGCGTTTGGTTATGCGCTGATAAGTTCAGCGGTATGTGCTAACCTTTCAATGGTGCACCCCAGATTTCAAAATAGATTAGTTTGGGTGTTTCCTTTACTAACCATCATTGTATTGATTTATCATAAAAGAAGAGAGCTATCGTTTAAATGAATAAAAAAAGCTCTGACGTTTCTGTCAGAGCTCTTGTTTATTTAGTGTTAAAGGTGTTTAATCTCCTAAATCATCAAAGCTAACGTCGTTGTACTGTCCGTCCGAACTAGATGAGTTATTTGACGGTTCATCGTAGGTTAACGTTGGGAATTCTCCCGAAGCTTTTAATTCTTCAATTTTAGCGATAGCGTCTTTTAAGCCATCATGAAACTTCTCAAAATCCTCTTTGTAAAGGAATAATTTGTGTTTTTCAAAGTAGAATTTACCATCAGGATTGAATCTTTTTTTGCTCTCAGTAACCGTTAAATACAGGTCATTTCCTCTCGTCGCCTTTACATCAAAAAAATAAGTCCTTTTTCCCGCTCTTACAGATTTTGAGTAAATCTCATCTCTGTAGTTATCTTGTCCTTTTCCTTCTTCCATCGTGCTTTGAATTACAATATTGTCCTAACAAATTTAAAATTATTTGCGTAAGATCAAAAAAATGAGGCTTCTTTTTGCTTAGAAATGAGCGTTTAAATGACGAATCAATCCAATTTTTCTTCGAGAAGTTGCTTTTGGTAGGTTTCAAAATAACTTCCTTTTAATTGCAGTAATTCTTCGTGATTTCCCTGTTCGATGATTCGACCGTCTTCTAAGACCAATATGTGATCGGCATCTTTTAGCGTGGAAATCCTATGACTAATTAGAACAGAGGTTCTGTTTTTCATTATTCTTCTGAGGTTTCCTAAAATGGCTTCCTCAGTTTTTGTGTCAACTGCCGAGAGGCAATCATCAAAAATTAAAATTTCAGGTCGTTTAATGATAGCTCTGGCAATGGAAATACGTTGTTTTTGCCCTCCGGAAAGAGTTATTCCTCTTTCTCCAACTTTAGTGTTAAACCCTTCTTCGAACCCAAGGATGTTATCATAAATATCGGCCTCTTTAGCTGCTTGTTCCACCAACTCGAAAGGAGTGGTTTCTTGTTTGTCGCCAAAGGCAATATTATTGGTAATGGTATCGGAAAACAAAAACACTTCTTGCGGAGCATAGCCTATTTTATAGCGCAATTCATTAACGTCAAGGTCGGTGATGTTATCATTTGCAAAGGTGATTTTACCATCGTTTACATCATACAGGCGGCACAACAAATTGGCAATGGTAGATTTTCCCGATCCTGTTTTACCTGTAATGGCTAGTGTTTTTCCTTGTTCAATGGTAAAAGAAACATCGTCAAGCGCTTTGATTCCACTTTCAGGGTAAATGAAGGTAACATGGTCAAATTCAATGTCTCCGCTCTTGAATTCCTTTGGAGAATCAATCATTTGAATGTCGCTTTCCTGTTCCAGAAATTCGTTAATTCTCTCTTGCGAAGCAGCAGCTCTTTGCACTAAGGATGTAACCCAACCAACAGAAACAAACGGCCAGGTAAGCATGTTTACATAGATCACAAACTGAACAATGTCTCCCATATCGATGCTTCCGCTAATGGACTTTAACCCTCCAATGTAAATGGTAATAATGGTACTCAACCCAATTAACATTACAATGATGGGCATAAACGTAGCATTTACCTTCACCAAACTCAATGAAGCTTTTTGATAAAGAACAGTCTCTTCTTCAAAATTGTCTTCAAAGTATTTTTCTCTGTTGTAGGCTTTCAATACTCGTATTCCGGAAAAAGCCTCTTGAACAAAGGTGGATAATCTAGATTGTTGGCGCTGAGTAGCTTCACTTTTTTTGTTGATGACTCCACTAATTTTGTACACCAGAAAAGACATAATAGGGAGAGGAGTAAGCACATACAAAGTAAGCTCCGCATTGATTTGAATCATGGAGGTAATTACCATGATGAACAACACCACCAAATTGATGGTGTACATGATGGCAGGGCCCAGGTACATTCTTACTTTTCCAACATCTTCACTAATTCTGTTCATCAGGTCGCCAGTGTTATTTCGTTTATAGAAAGACATGCTTAAAGCCTGGTACTTATCATAAATTTCGTTCTTAAGGTCGTACTCAATTAGTCTGGACATAACGATTACCGTTTGCCTGGTAAAAAACAAGAATAGTCCCTTGAGTAGGGCAAATAACAAATACATTCCTGTAGCCACCAAACCAAGGGTAATGATAATTGATCTTAAATCTGATGGTGCCCCTGACTCCTGTTTACCTGTTATGGTTTCGAAAGAATGAGCAATTGCAGAGGGAGAGGAACTGTTGGCATAGTGCTCAATATTATCTACTGCCAAATTCACAATTCCGGGCATTAAAACGTTAAACAAATTGGAGAATACAATGAAGAAAACCCCTAGTAATAGTCGCCACCTGTATTTGTACAAGTATTTATTTAAGTAGGAAAGTGATTTCATTCAATGTTTCTAAAGGTTTGATTCTTTGTGTGTAAAACAAACCGATAATGCGAATTAATTTGCCGTTAAACTTTTTGTTCCAAACTCTCTATCAAATTGACTGGATTATGCTATTTTTGCAGTCCGATAACAATTCGACCTTTGAGAGGGAGACAAAAGTAGTTATTCAAACCAAATTAATGTCGTATGGAAGTTAAAGATATTTCAGATGTTCAGGCATCAGATTTAGGAGTTCTGGCGCAAATGCAAAAAATGGAACACGAACAAGTGTTATTTTGCCAGGATAAAGAAGTAGGATTAAAGGCAATTATTGCTGTTCATAATACCGTTTGTGGACCTGCTTTAGGAGGGACGAGAATGTGGAACTACACATCCGAAGTTGAAGCATTAAACGATGTGTTGAGGTTATCGAGAGGGATGACTTATAAAAATGCTATTTCAGGACTAAATCTTGGTGGAGGTAAAGCGGTAATTATTGGGGATTCCAGAAAAGATAAATCCGAAGCTTTATTCAGAAGATTTGGGAAATTTGTGAACAGTCTTGGTGGTAAGTACATTACTGCTGAAGATGTAGGGATTTCTCCACAGGATATGACATGGGTAAACATGGAAACCAACCACGTAGCAGGATTGCCTGGTAAGAGTGGAGATCCATCTCCTGTAACTGCTTATGGTGTTTACATGGGAATGAAAGCTGCAGCTAAAGTTCAGTTTGGAAACGATTCGTTGGCAGGAAAGAAAATTGCTGTGCAAGGAGTAGGACATGTAGGAGAATACTTAGTAGAGCATTTAACAAAAGAAGGTGCTGAAGTTTCGGTTACCGATATCCACGAAGCATCATTAAAGCGTGTAGCTGATACTTATGGAGCTAAAGTGGTTGGAGTAGACGAAATCTACGACATCGATATGGATATTTATGCACCATGTGCATTAGGAGCAACCGTTAATGAAGATACTTTAAAAAGATTGAAGTGTTCTATCATTGCTGGTGCTGCAAATAACCAGTTGGCTAACGAAGAAGTTCAAGGTGAGCAGGTAAGAGGTATGGGAATTATTTATGCACCGGATTTCTTAATCAATGCTGGTGGAGTAATGAACTGTTATGGCGAAGTTTGTAACATTGATAGCAAACGAATTATGACCATGGCAGAGAATATTTACAACACTACCATAGATATTATTAACAGATCTAGAGAAGAAGGTATTCCAACTTATTTGGCGGCAAACAGAATGGCAGAAGAAAGAATTGCCCAAATTGCCAACATTAAGAAATACATGTAAGTCGTAAATTAGTTAGGAGAACGCTCCAAAACAACAGTACTAGTGCTTAATAGAAGACATTTAAGAATAAAAGTATTGCAGGCATTGTATGCTTTTTTGCAATCCGATAACGACAATCTTGCTGCAGGGCAAAAAGAATTGTTTCACAGCATTGATAAAATGTACGACATGTACATTTATTTTCTACAAATTTTTCAAGAACTACCGAGGTTTGAGGAAATTAGAATAGAAGAGGCAAAAAGAAAAAGGGTTCCTACCAAAGAGGACCTGGCTCCAAACATGAAGTTTGTAAACAATCGTTTAATCAAACAATTGGCAGCTAATAAACACCTTCAGGATTTGTCAGAAGATCATCGCATCAACTGGTTAGGAGACATAGAGCAGGATATGCTTAAGAAGATGTATCAGTATATTAGAACTACTGAGATCTATCAAGAGTACATGGAGTCTTCTGAAAACAGCTATGAGGAAGACAAAGCTTTTATCGTAAAACTATTTAAGAAAGAGGTTTGTAATTTTAATTTATTGCACCATTTCTTCGAAGAGAGAAGCATTTACTGGCAAGACGATATGGATCATATCTGTTCGATGGTCATTAAAACCTTAAAGCAATTTAATCAGAATACAGACGAATATCACAGGGTGTTTGACCAGTACAAAGATGATGAAGAGGAATACGCTAAAACTCTTTTTAGAAGAGCTTTGACGAACGAAAAGGAACACGAAGAAATTATCTCTAAATACACCAAAAACTGGGAGTCGGAAAGGCTGGCTAAGATGGATATGTTATTGATGAACCTAGCCATTACAGAAGCAATTGAGTTCCGTTCTATTCCATTAAAAGTGTCGTTGAACGAGTATATCGAAATTTCAAAGTTTTATAGCACACCTAAGAGTAATGGGTTCATTAACGGAGTTTTAGACAAAGTTTTTGAAGACTTAAAGAATGATGGAACCATTAAGAAAGTAGGAAGAGGATTAATAGAATAATAATGAAAAGAATTTTAATGATATTGGCATGTACATCTCTGGTACTGGGAAGCTGCCAAATTACGGATAAGAATGATAGTGCAGAAATCACTTCAGATGTATTGGATAACGAAAATCCTCCGGTAATGACATTTGAAGAAGAGATTTACGACTTTGGAGAAATCTCTATGGGATCTTCGGTACAATATTCATTCAAGTTTAAAAATACAGGAGGTTCTCCATTGGTGATTCACTCTGTAAAAGCTTCTTGCGGATGTACAGTAATTAACAAATGGCCAAAAGAAGCAATTCCTCCAGGAGGAACAGGTGAAATTCCAGTAGAAATGACGCCAAAAGGACCTGGGAAACAAGTAAAGAGTGTATCAATTATTGCCAATACCAGACCGGCAACTGTTAAGGTTTCTTTAACAGGTACTGTAATTGGACCGGAATAATAAGACTATAATTAAAAAAGAATATGGATTTAACATTACTACAAAGTGGAGGTGGAGAAGGAATGAACATGACCTCACTTTTAATGATCGTTTTAATGTTTGGGGTATTTTACTGGTTCTTAATCAGACCTCAAAACAAGAAAAGAAAAGAAGCAGAAACATTTCGTCAGGGAGTAAGTAAAGGAGACCGTGTGGTTACCATTGGAGGTATTCACGGTAAAATTACTTCAGTTCAAGAATCAACTGTTGTAATCAGCGTTGAAGACGGAGCTAAATTAAGAATTGAGAAGTCAGCTATTTCTATGGATGCATCTGGTCAAATGACAGAGGATGCGGCTAAGCAAGCTACTTAATTAAAGCTAAAACAGATTATTCAACCCAAATTCCGAAAGGAGTTTGGGTTTTTTTATTTAATCTTGAATGATGATTAAAGTTGGACTAACCGGAGGTATAGGAAGTGGTAAAAGCACTGTAGCCAGGATCTTTGAATCTTTTGGTATTCCGGTGTACAATTCCGACGATCGTGCTAAGTTCCTCATGAACAATGATGAAACCTTAATGGGGGAAATCATTAGTAGGTTTGGAGAGCAATCTTACATCAACGGAGAGTTGAACAGGCCCTACCTGGCCGAAGTAGTGTTTAAAGATAAGTCCAGTATACAAGACTTAAATGCCCTGGTGCATCCTGCTGTGGCCAGAGATTTTGATAATTGGGTAAGCCAACAAAAGTCTCCTTATATCTTAAAAGAAGCAGCAATTCTAATCGAAAGTGGAGCATATAAAACACTAGATCAAATAGTAGTGGTTTCTACCGACGAAAAGATTCGTATCGAAAGAGTCATGAAGCGAGATGGAGCAACAGAAGAGCAAGTGACTGCCAGAATTAAGAATCAGATGAGTGAAGAAGAAAGGCTTAAATATGCTGACTTCACTATCGATAATAATGGAGGTAAGATGTTAATTCCTCAGGTTCGTTCTGTTCATGAAAACATTCTTGCCACAAATTAATTGCTTGCTTTGATCCATTATTCGTTCAAGTCATAATTAATATGAACCCATTGATAACGAATAATTAATTCTTTGTACGATTCCTTCAACTTATAATGATTAACTCTGTATAATATTATACATTTACCCCAATTCTGGACCACAATTTGATATTGCACTAACCCTATGAACAGAAACTTGTATTTCATATTATTTCTTAGCCTAATCCTTACGGGGTGCGGTGTAGAGGAATCCGCAAAAAACACCGATCATTCCGGTGAAAGTCTTGTGGTTACTTATGCGAAGGAGATTCAAGCTTCACTTCAAAATCACCTGGGTTCTTTAGATACCAATTACTACCAACCGGAACAAGTTAACAGAGCTTACGAGTTAACTGATGTATCTGCTATTTGGATCAATGATTCTGTATTGTTAACTCCGGAAGGAAAACAAATGGTGGAGTTATTGTCTCACCCAGAATATTATGGTTTGGATTCCGGTCGATACAACAGTACCCTAATTGCAGCTTTAAATAATGAGATAGATGCAGAAGCTGATCCATTGGCAAGGTTGGGAAATGCTATTACACTAGAGTTAATTTTAACCGACAGGTATTTCAAATTTGGAAAAGACATTGCAGTTGGAGTGGTGGACTCAACAGAATATACCTGGGAGTTTAGCAGAAGAACATTAGACATTAACTTCCCAGAGTATTTGGCGAATGCAAGTAAAGCAGACAACCTTATAGGTTCATTGTTGAATCTCCAACCTAAACACATTGAGTACCACCAATTACAGCAAGGATTACAAAAGTTCTTAAGTGAAAGAGCCATAACTGATAACTCTGTGAATGTAAGAAACTACAAAGAAGATTCTGTTAAGGCATATAACGAAGCAAGAGAAGCGTTAGTGATTCATGACTATCTCGATACTGTAGAGGTAACGGATACGTTGTTAATGCAAGCTTTAAGAGCATTTCAGTTGGATCATGGATTAACTCCTGATGGAGTAATAGGTAGAAATACGGCAAAAGCATTATCTACGAATCCTGTTGACTTTTATCTTGGGGCTGCAGCATCTTTGGAGAAGTGGCGTTGGACTCCCGAATGGGAAGAAGAGCACATATTTGCAAACATTGCTACATATAAGCTGAAATTCTATAAGGAAAACATTAAAGAACAAGAACACCGAATCGTGGTGGGGAAAAACCTTACCAAGACCCCTATGCTGGATAGTAAAATAGACCACATGATAGCCTATCCATTTTGGCATGTGCCTTATAGCATAACCAGTGGAGAGTTGATTCCTAAGATGAGAAAAGACTCCACGTATCTGGCCAGGAATGGATACAAAGTATTAAAGGGAGGAAAGGCTGTTAGTCATTCTTCTATCAATTGGAGTACAGCTAGCGCTTCCGATTTTAGAATTCGCCAAAATGGGGGAGGATCGAATGCCTTAGGTAAAATCAAGTTCATTTTCCCTAACAAGCACTCTGTATATTTTCATGATACGCCAAGCAAACGATTTTTTGCCAACGATATTCGAGCTTATAGCCACGGGTGCATGAGAGTTCAGGACCCAATGAAATTGGCAGAGTATATATTAGCAAGAGAATCAGAAACGATGTCTATAGATACCGTACAGGCTTTTATAGATCGTAAGCAACGCAAGAAAGTAAGTCTTAACGATAAGCTAGCTGTTCATGTAAGGTACATGTCTGTAGAAGGAAAGCAGGATAGTGGAATTATCTTTTATCCGGACATATACGGATGGGAAGCTGATTTAAGAAGAATTATTGCAGGAAGAGAACCAGCAGAAAAGCCTAATTCATAGTTACATCTCCCGATTGAGAAATCAAAAAATCAGAAGTTGAATTAACGATTTTAGATCGTTTCATGTATTCCTTTTCAGGGTAATAAATAAAGAAACAACTTCCGTTTTTAATCTTGTTTACAACGCTCTCGTAGTTCTTTTCAGGAATGGCAGGACAACCAAAGCTTCTTCCCAAACGACCATTTTTTTGAATAAACTCTTTGCTTACATACTCAGCACTGTGTACCACAACACCTCTGCTTCTGGCATGATCGTTAGAATACTCTAATCCGTCCAACTTCATACTTAAGTCGTGTTTACCATTGTAAAGCTCTCCGGTAGTATAAAAACCTAAACTGCTTTTGTGGCTGTTAGATTCGTTAGAGAAATCTTTTGCAAACTCTTGTCCTGTATTCATTCCGTGAGAAACAAGGTTTTTGTAAACGATTTTGTGCTCTTGCATGTCGATGATAAACATACGCTCAGTGTTAGAAGACTGAGTCATATCTACCACAGTAAGGTACTTAGTGTTCTTAAGTTTATTCTTTAAATAAAGCTCAGAATATCCTTTAAGTGCCAATGTGAATGCCTCCTTGTTTAATTCCTGATCATTAAGCTGATCGTATAAATCTTCGGTGTATTGATTCAATGGAACATAGGCTTCAACTTCCTCCTTGTTTTCAGTTGGAATGTTGTAATTCATTGCAGGCTGAGGAGCCAGCATAAATGAGAATAATAATACCTTGAGAATTGACATTGGTTCGCAAATATAACAAATAGATTGAATTCTAGACGTTTGTCATTGAAAATCTACTGTTCAAATAAAATAGGTTCAGGTTGGTCCTACGGTGAAAATGAAAAAAAGATACAAGGAAACTGAAGGGAGCTAATTTACATACCCAGTCTTCTAAGTATCAGACTATCAATTTTTTGAAACATATGAGCAGGTTGGTAGGTTCTCCAACTGAGTTCATTCAATTCTCCACCCTGAACAAAATACTGGTCTATATTAACGGCAGAAAATTCTTCCAGCACATGCTCTCTAAAATTGAGTAAAGCAATCCAACCGTCTTCCACATCATCATACCATTCTTCGTAATAACAGTCGTCCGAACTGTGAAAATTCAGCACATTTTCCCCCACCAAAGTGAACTTTGTAATGCCTTGAGGGATCATCTCATCAACTATTTCACGCTTTAAAAACATGATGTCATTATGTAGGCAATCGTTCCACTCACCAAGTAATTCTATAATAGAGTATCCTTCGTCGTAGTCCACAAACAGAATTTTGATAAATAGAGTAGGAGAACCAATAGAATCCCATTGAGGGTGGATGTAGTGATTGTAAATTTGGTCGGTAAAATACACTTCAGAATATTCCCTTTCGTAAAACGGAGAATTAGGATCTTCTGAAGCGATGTATAAATTACGCCAGTTATAATATGGTTCTATGGTATGCATCTGTGGTGCGCAAAAATAGATCATTTATACCATTTCTCGGGCGACTTATCAGATATATAAAACCGAATTCTAATTTTCCAATAAATAAAAGATCATAAGGCTCAGATATTTATCTAAAAAGTTAAATTTGTCTTACCACAACAATATTAATTTAATACCTACTATGAAATCACCCTTAAGATTACCTGGAACCATGAAATTCCGTAAGTCATTTGCTCATACAATACTGTTTTCCGGACTGATTGCAACGATGCTAATTGGTCAGAGCTGTGGAGGAGGAGACGAAGAGAAGATTGACCTAAAACACAGTTATCAGTATAACATGATCTCATCAGTTGAGAATCCTGCAATGATTTTTTCCTATGATTTTATGACCATCAAGGATAAGTCTGGGGTAATGAGCTCTGATAAAATTCCTCCGCATATTTTGGCTTTAATGAATGAGGCGGTTAACCAAAACGCAAGTTCAACTAAGCTGGGAATTAAGTTAGAAGGCAACAATCCAATTACCATTGCCACACAGGATAATGGTGAGTTTGGTTATGCTTTTTTGGTGGCAGAGGTGTTAAATAAGGAAAAAGCAACTTCTACTGTTAAAACTTATATCAAAGGTTCTGTTGAAGAAGAAAACGGAATTAGCTATGTGGAGCAGAAGTACGGAGGTGCTGCCGTAGCCTGGGATAGTCTGCACGTTGTTATCATTGGTTCTCCGAATGGAGATATAGACATGAAGTCTAAAGCAATGAAGTTGATGGAAGCTAGATTTACCGATGGAGAAGATAATGCAGAACTTGAAGCATATCTAAACAGAAAAGACGACATGAACATGTTCATGTTCCTGGATAATTGGTCTGAGATGATCTCAAAAATGGATCGTAAAGCAGAAGTTCCAGAAGAATTATTAGCCCTTTACGAAGGAGCTTACATGGTGGGAAGTGGAAACTTCGAGCCGGGAAGAATCATTTTCGAAACCAACCTGAAGGCAGATAAGATTAAGTCTTCTGAATACAACATGTTAAACAAAAGCGATTTCTGAAGATTACAATCAGTACATTACCGATGGTGACTTGATTATGTATGGAGTAGGTTCAGTAGACATGATGGCATTGTTTAATATGCTGGATCAAAATGCTGAGTTCAAAGAAGAGTTCTACGGTGGAATGAGCGAAATAGGATTAGACGAAGCCACAGCTAAAGACTTGCTTACTGGAGAGTTTGCGTTTTCTATGATCGATATTGCATTTGAAGAAAAGCCAAGCTATCACCCAGAGTCATTCGACGACTTTTTTGATGAGCCTGCAAGAACAGAGCCTAAACCTCATGTGGTAGCTACCATTGGAATTAACAATACGGAGGCCATGAATCAATTGATTATGACCATTCCTGGAATCGTAAACAACAACGGTGTATACAATGTAGAAGAAGCTTATTTTGCTATGTCTGATGGGAAAATGGTGATCACAACCAATGAGCAAACAGCTCAGTTGTTTGCCAGCGGAGCTAAGTTTAAGTCTTACCCAATTAACAATACAACAGCTCCAATTTCATGGTTCCTGAATACTGATTTAAACTCATATCCTCAGCAAATGTTGGATGAATTGAGAAACGAAGAAGGAGGAAACGAAATCATTCAATTGATTAAAGAAATGGATAACGTAAACTTTGAAGCTGGTTTCGATGGAATGAAATTCGAAATTCAGTTTAAGAACAAAGAAGACAATGCTTTAAAAGTAATTGTTGATACGTTTATGGATAAAGCGGTGAGCGAAGCAATGAATAACTTCGGAGCATTGATGTAATGCTAGTACGAAGCTTCACAGCTTTTCTCTCTACCTATTTTTGAGTAATGCATTAGCCTCAACGTCATGTTGGGGCTTTTCTTTTTTGACACATTGATGTGAATTCATTCAGTCGTACCATCACATCCTTTTAACACCTTCATTCCGGACGTAGACCTGGATCCTCATGAAGGTTCGCAGTTACGCGATTTGAAAACTCTTTTTATAGAAATGCCTGAACAGTAAGAGGGCATATTGAAAGACACATTTATGTACTTTATTCTTGATAATAAAGTACCAAACAATCAAGCTGCGCGAATAACCTGTTAAATTTTCCTCCTCATCGCTAAAGTGATGTAAACTCGTAGCTTATCAGCTACTCAAACATACATCCCTTTTTAACGCTCCTTGCGGGGTAATTTAAATCAGGACATTCACGAGGCGACCATATCATGTTTTAGAATACAATGATGTGAATTCATTCAGTCGTACCATCACATCCTTTTAACACCATCATTCCGGGCACTGACCCGGAATCTCATGAAGGTTAGTATTAATACTGTTTAGAATGCTTTTTTAATAGAGAATTACTTAGCAAAACCTTCAACTGCTTTTCTTACACTACCATACTTCTTAAGTAATGCATTAGCCTCATCATATTCTATGTTAAGACTATTCATTACCATTTTGGTGCCTCTATCCACTAGTTTATTATTACTCAATTGCATGTCTACCATGCGGTTTCCTTTAACTCTACCCAGCTTGATCATAACAGAGGTGGTAATCATGTTTAGAACCAGTTTTTGAGCAGTTCCAGACTTCATCCTGGTGCTTCCGGTAACAAATTCAGGGCCTACAACCGGTACAATGCTGTGAACAGCAACTTCGTCTATCGGGCTACCGGGGTTACAGGTAATTCCTCCTGTTAAGATACCCTCTTCGTTACATTTTTTTAAGGCTCCAATTACATAAGGAGTAGTTCCTGAAGCCGCTATTCCCACAACAACATCTTCCTTTCCAAGTTGATGTTCCTGTAGATCATTCCAGGCTCCATGTTGGTCATCTTCTGCAAATTCTACAGCTTTTCTGATGGCGCTGTCACCTCCTGCAATTAATCCAACCACCAATCCATGTGGTACACCAAAGGTAGGTGGGCATTCGCTGGCATCCACAATTCCCAATCTTCCACTAGTACCTGCCCCAATGTAGAACAATCGTCCTCCATTTTTCATTCGGGTTACAATCTCTTCCACCAGTTTCTCAATGGCCGGAATTACTTTTTCTACCGCTTTAGGGACGGTCTGATCCTCTTGATTAATGCTGGTCAACAGCTCAAGCGTACTCATTTTATCCAGATTCTGATGATTGGATTCTTTTTCCGTAATTCTTTCAAATGCCATAATTAGATGTTACTGGTTTCTTCAAAGAAAGGAAATTATAATACCTCTTCGAATGAGTTCATTTATTGCTTTCAACAAATAAGAGTTGAGAGAGTGGAAGAAGTTGAAGAGTGGAAAAGTTAAGAAGTTAAAGAGATTAGAGTCTAGTATCTAATATCTAGCCAAGCTTCTCTCAATACTCACACTCTCTACTCATTATTTATACTTAAAGTGCCTAAAATACTTGGAGTACTTGAAATGCCTATAGTATCTAAAGTCTAATATCTAATGTCTATTGTCTAAAAAAGGTGAATTGTTGAAAAATTGACAGCTACAAAATTGATAAAACGGGGTAAACTTCGCTTCTTTGTTATGCAAAAAAACAAAAACAATGATTGAACTTAAAGAAGGTGATAAAGCACCTGATTTTAAAGGGGTAGATGAAAATGGAAAAGAGATTAAACTGGCGGATTTCGCCGGGAAAAATCTGATTCTGTATTTCTATCCTAAAGATAGTACTCCGGGTTGCACAATGCAGGCTTGTAATTTAAGAGATAACTACGAAATGTGGTTGTCTAAAGATTATGCTGTGGTAGGTGTTAGCGCCGATTCTCAAAAAAGACATCAAAACTTTATTGCCAAGCAAAACTTACCTTTTCCATTGATTGCGGATGAGGAGAAAACCATCATCAATGCTTATGGATGTTGGGGACCTAAAAAGTTTATGGGTAGAGAGTTCGATGGTATTTACCGAAAAACCTTCATTATTAATGGGGAAGGAGTGATTACTAAAATATTTGAAAAGGTAAAAACCAAGCTGCATACAGAGCAAATTCTGGAAGCAATCGGAGAATAAAATTCAGTACGTAAATAGATTACGATCTACTCCCGTAATCTTGTGTAAAAACAAATTAAAATGGCAGAAGCAAGTAAAGAAAAATTAAAAGCGTTGCAAGCAACGTTAGACAGATTAGATAAATCTTACGGAAAAGGAACCGTAATGAGGTTAGGTGATGATGCAGTTGAGGAATTAGAGGTAATTTCTTCAGGGTCGGTTACCATCAATAGAGCTCTTGGAGTAGGTGGATACCCAAAGGGAAGAATCGTAGAGATTTACGGACCTGAATCATCTGGTAAAACAACATTGGCCATTCATGCAATTGCTGAGTGTCAAAAGAGTGGAGGTATTGCAGCAATTGTGGATGCAGAGCACGCATTCGATCAGTTTTACGCAAAAGACCTTGGTGTTGATGTAGATAACCTATTAATTGCGCAACCGGACAATGGTGAGCAAGCATTGGAAATTGCAGATAACCTGATTCGTTCTGGAGCAATTGATATTTTGGTAATTGATTCCGTAGCTGCCTTAACTCCTAAAGCGGAGATCGAGGGAGAAATGGGAGATAGCCAAATGGGACTACAAGCAAGGTTAATGTCTAAAGCACTAAGAAAGCTTACTGGGTCGATTAACAAAGCAAATACCTGCTGTATTTTCATTAACCAGTTGAGAGAAAAAATTGGTGTTATGTTCGGAAACCCTGAAACAACTACTGGGGGTAACGCATTGAAGTTTTATGCTTCAGTTCGTATGGACATTAGAAGATCTACTCAGATTAAAAACTCTGATCAGGTAATTGGTAACCGTACCAGAGTGAAGGTGGTGAAAAACAAAGTAGCTCCTCCATTTAAAACTGCAGAGTTTGATATCATGTACGGAGAAGGAATCTCTAAAATTGGAGAAATCATTGATCTTGGTGTTGAGTTCGAAGTAATTAAGAAAAGTGGTTCCTGGTACAGCTACGGAGAAACTAAGCTTGGTCAGGGGAAAGATGCCGTTAAAGAAATCCTTAACGACAACCCTGAGTTAATGGAAGAATTAGAAGCGAAGATCGTAGAAGCTTTAGGATAGGTTGTTATAACTTATTTTGAGGTAGAATTCTAAAGAATTATTATCGTTATATTTATCCCGTTCCACCTGATTTGGGTGAGAACGGGATTTTAATTTTATTTCATGAGAAAGTTAAGCTGGATAGTGTTG
This sequence comes from Parvicellaceae bacterium, assembly GCA_965230225.1. Lineage (GTDB taxonomy): Bacteria > Bacteroidota > Bacteroidia > Flavobacteriales_D > Parvicellaceae > CALSMU01. The sequence continues at coordinate 149,344 of CBDDKM010000007.1, read as the reverse complement.
CTGTTTTTAGCAGCTTGTGGCACAGAAAATAAGGAGGAACCTACTACAGAGAATGAAACTCAAATAGTAGAGGAGGAGGTAGTGATCGATGTTGATCCTTTAGAAGAAATAGAAAAAGACATCATATCTAATCCGGAAAGCCCTAATGGTTATTACAAAAGGGCAATATACTATCAGGATAAATACGAGTTTGACAAGGCCATTGACGACATTAACAGAGCGCTTAAATTAGCTCCTGAAACATCATCCATCAATTATACTAAAGCCGAAATTCTGTATAAAGCAGCCATGTATAAGTGGGATTTGTATTTACTGGATGAAACCAAAGTTTATTGTAACTATGCCATTGAGTTAGACTCTTCCAATTTCGATGCTTATTTATTATTGGCGGAGATTCAATTGGCAGACTCCAGCATTAATGATGCGATGAAAAATGTAAACTCCGTAATGAAGATGAACGATCAATTGGCTCGTCCATATTTCGTTAAGGGAGAGATTTATGAAAAAGTAGGGAACTTCAAATTAGCAGAGTCTTCCTATCAAACAGCAATCGAAAAAGATGCTGGGTATTACAATGCTTATGTTCGTTTAGGGACCTTATATGCCAGTAAAGGCGATGAACTAGCTCTTACCTACTATAATGCAGCTCTGGACCTTAATTCGAACAGTATTGAGGCGCTGAGAAACAAAGGTTTATTTTATCACTTTAGCGGACAATTTTCTGATGCTAGAAAGTCATTTGAAAAAATTGTTGAAATTGATCCTACTTTCGAGGAGGCTTATTTTAATATAGGTAATACCTACATTGGACAGTATGATGATGCCATGGAGCAAATGTCTAAGGATACTACCTTACAAGGTGCTATAGACAATTTTAACAAGGCCATTGAGTTAAACCCAAACTATGTTCAGGCTATCTATAATCTAGGGATCCAGTATCAGGTAAAGGGAGATAACGAAGCGGCAAAGGCACAGTATCACAGAGCACTTGAGATTGAGCCTGGATATATGCCGGCACTGGATGCACTGAATTCTATGTAAGAAGAAACTTAATATTTAGGGGAACAGAAATGTTCCCTTTTTTATGCATAAAAAAAGGAGGTCAATTGACCTCCTTTTCCGTAAGTAATAACAAGTTTTTATAATCTATTTTACTGCGTCTACTACTGCTTTAAAAGCTTCTGGATTATTCATTGCTAAGTCTGCAAGAACTTTTCTGTTCAATTCGATTCCTTTAGCATTTACTTTCCCCATGAATTCTGAGTAGCTCATTCCGTGTTCTCTAGCTCCCGCATTAATACGAGTAATCCAAAGTGAACGGAAAGTTCTTTTCTTTTGCTTTCTATCTCTGTAAGCAAAGTTTTGTCCTCTTTCAACTGCGTTTTTAGCTACTGTATAAACGTTTTTTCTACGTCCAAAATAACCTTTCGCAAGTTTTAAAATCTTTTTTCTTCTAGCTCTACTAGCTACACTGTTTGTTGATCTTGGCATTTCTTTAAGTTTTTTTGGTAATCAGTGTCCTTTTCGGATCTCAATAATTTAATTACTAATTACCTGGTTAATACTTTTTACTTAAACCTAATAGCTCAATTACGCTAATAATTGAACTTTAATGTTTTTAACGTCGCTTTTATGAACCAATCCAGCTTTAGTTAAGTTTCTCTTTTGCTTGGTTCCTTTCTTAGTCAAAATGTGACTTTTGTAAGCGTGCTTTCTTTTGATTTTTCCAGAACCAGTAAACTTGAAACGTTTTTTGGCACTAGATTTAGTTTTCATTTTTGGCATTTCGCTCTATGTTTTGTTGTTATTACTTACTTATTTCTTTTTAGGGTTGATCATCATGATCATTCGCTTACCTTGAAGTTTTGGCATTTGTTCTACAACTCCTAAATCTTCAACAGCCTGAGCGAATTTCAACAATAAAATCTCACCTCTGTCTTTAAATACAATTGTTCTTCCTTTAAAGAACACATAAGCTTTAACTTTTGCACCGTCTTCCAGAAAGCTTCTGGCATGCTTAAGTTTAAACTCAAAATCGTGATCGTCAGTATTAGGCCCAAATCTGATTTCCTTAATAACCACTTTGGTTTGCTTCGACTTCAATTCCTTATCACGTTTCTTTTGCTCGTATAAGAATTTCTTGTAATCGATAATTTTACATACCGGTGGCTTTGCGTTAGGGGAAATCTCAACTAAGTCCAATTCCTTTTCTTCGGCCATACGTAAGGCCTGAGGGGTTTTGTAAATCCCTTGTTCGATACCTTCACCTACAACACGTACTTCAGGTACACGAATTCGCTCGTTGATTCTGTGAGCATCTTCTTTGATGACTCTTCCGCCTCTCGGTTTTCTTCTTCTAGGTCTAATAGCTTTTTACTTTAATTTAACGTCACTATATATTATTCAGCGAACTGAATTAATTTTTCATCTATCTCATCCTGGATGATTTTAGCACATTCTTCAATGGTAAATGTCCCTAAATCACCATGTCCTTGCTTACGTACAGAAACTTTATTTTCCTTCGCCTCATTCTCTCCAACGATAAGCATATAAGGGATTTTGTTAACTTCTGCATCCCTGATTTTCTTACCAACTTTCTCGTTTCTCTCGTCAACAAGTCCGCGAATATCGTAATTATTTAGCAAATTCAAAACATCCTTTGCATAATCATTGTATTTATCGCTAATCGGTAAGATGGTTAATTGCTCTGGGTTTAACCACAATGGGAACTTACCGGCAGTGTGTTCAATTAACACCGCAATGAATCTTTCCAGCGACCCAAAAGGCGCACGATGAATCATAACCGGACGATGTTTTTGGTTGTCAGAACCAACGTAATCCAATTCAAATCTTTCTGGTAAGTTGTAGTCCACCTGGATAGTACCCAACTGCCAGCTTCTTCCCAATGCATCCTTCACCATAAAGTCTAACTTTGGTCCGTAGAATGCAGCTTCTCCGTATTCAACAACGGTTTCAAGTCCTTTTTCAGCAGCAGCTTCGATAATAGCATTTTCGGCTTTATCCCAGTTCTCTTCAGAGCCAATATATTTAGAGTGATCATCTTGATCTCTTAAAGAAACCTGAGCCACAAAATCTTTAAAGTCTAGCGCCTGGAATACATACATTACCAAATCAATAACTTTTTTGAACTCCTCTTTTACCTGATCTTGTCTGCAGAAAATGTGAGCATCGTCTTGTGTAAACCCTCTAACTCTGGTTAACCCATGTAGTTCTCCACTCTGCTCATAACGATATACCGTACCAAATTCAGCATATCTAATTGGTAAGTCTTTGTATGATTTAGGGCTAGCCTTATAAATCTCACAATGGTGAGGACAGTTCATTGGTTTTAGCAAGAACTCTTCTCCCTCATGAGGAGTATTGATTGGTTGGAACGAATCCGCTCCATATTTTTCGTAGTGTCCTGAACAAACGTATAGGTCTTTGTGACCAATGTGCGGGCTAACAACAGGAGAGTAACCAGCTTTAATTTGAGCAGTTTTCATAAACTCAATTAAGCGCTCTCTAAGGGCAGCTCCTTTCGGTAGCCACATAGGTAGTCCCATTCCCACTCGTTGAGAGAAGGCAAATAACTCTAATTCTTTTCCAAGCTTACGGTGATCACGCTTTTTAGCTTCCTCTAACATGTGAAGGTATTCCTTCAGCTCTTTGTTCTTCTGGAAAGTAATACCGTAAATCCTGGTCAATTGTTTTCTGTTTTCGTCACCTCTCCAATAAGCTCCGGCAATGTTTAGCAATTTAACCGCTTTAATGTATCCGGTATGAGGTAGGTGAGGTCCACGACATAAATCAACAAACTTTCCTTGCTCGTAGAAAGTAATTTCACCGTCGTTTAGTCCTTCGATCAATTCCAATTTGTATTCGTCGTCCTTTTCAGTAAAATACTGAATGGCATCAGCTTTAGACATGTCTTTACGGATATACTCATTTTTCTCACGAGCCAATTCCAACATTTTGTCCTCTACTTTTTTCAAATCTTTCTCATGAATCTCGTGGTCCATGAAATCTACATCGTAGTAAAAACCATTTTCGATTGGAGGTCCGATGGCCAATTTAATTCCTGGGTAATAAAACTCCAGAGCTTCTGCCATTAAATGGGCAGAACTGTGCCACATAGTAGATTTTCCTCCCTTATCTCTAAACGATAAAAGACTAACGGTAGAGTCTCCTGTTAACGGTCGGGTTAAGTCCCATACTTCTCCATTTACTTCTGCAGCCAGAACATTTCTAGCCAATCCTTCACTAATGCTTTTTGCTACATCCCACGATGTAGTTCCGTTTTCATATTCTCTAACACTTCCGTCAGGTAGGGTTACTTTTATCATTTTTCAAATAGTTTGATGCGCAAAAGTACTATAATTATAAAAACTGAAAACGTATTTTTCGAACAATGTTTAGTTAATTTGCATCCATAAACCAAGTGGCGATGGATATATTAGAGATTTACAACAAGTACAACAATTTTGGAAGGTTCTTAGGGATGACTTACGAAGTGATTGAACCAGGGCATGTGGTTCATCATTTGGAGGTGAAAAAAGAGTTATTGGCAACCAAAACGGCTATGCATGGTGGAGCCCTGGCCGGTTTTATGGATGCAGTTGCAGGGATTCCGGCACTAACAGTGGCTTTAGAGCAAAATAGGTTAGTGTCTACAGTAGAGTATAAGGTGAGTTTCTTACAGCCAATTTTCGAAGGAGATGTACTGAGAGGAGTAGGAAAAGTGGTTAGAAAAGGGAATAGAATTATAGTTTCTCAGGGAGAGGCCTATAATCAAAAAGGAGAGATGGTAGCCATGGCACATGGAACCTTCAACTCCTATCCGTTCGAAAAAAGTGATTTAAAAGACGGTTAACTTCCTTTGCTCATAGACTCGGCTTTCTTTAAGCCTTCATAAGCATTTACAATGGATCCGGTTCCGGAAAGCTTTGCAAACTTTACCATTTTATATGATTCTTCCTCTCCTTTGTGCTTTTTAGTACCAGGCATATTAATTTTCTTGTTGCTGTAGTTTACGGCAGAAGATAATAGAATCTCTTTTAATTCCTGAGCAGTTAACTCCGGGTAGTAAGACCAGATTAAAGCAGCTACACCTGATACAACCGGACATGCCATACTGGTTCCGTTCATGGATTCATATTTATTTTCAGGCATGGTGGAGTAGATGTGTACTCCAGGGGCAAAAATATCTACATTGTTAGCTCCGTAATTGGAGAAGTTACCTACGAAATGCTCATCATCTCCATGGTGAGATGCTCCAACTTCGATCCAGGTGCTAAATTTAGCTCCTCCATCTATTGGCTGATCGTTAGGGAAGTTTTTAACCTTGTCGATGTTCTTATGTTCATTACCAGCAGCATGTACCAGTAATACTCCTTTAGATTCGGCATAGGCAAAGGCCGAGTCCACTCTCGATTTGTAAGGAGAATAGGATTTACCGAAGCTCATATTAATGATTTGGGCACCATTGTCTACAGCATAGAATACAGAGTTGGCAACATCCTTATCTCTTTCATCTCCATTAGGAATGGTTCTGAGAACCATAATCTTTACGTTCTCCGATACTCCTTTCATTCCAATATCATTGTGTCGGTTGGCCGCAATGATTCCTGCAACGTGAGTTCCGTGGTCACTAAACGGACCTTTTACATCGTTGTTACCGTAATACATTTCAGAAACGTTTTCGTAATTATCTCCAACAATTTCTCTGGTATCCAACTCTGTATTGTAGTAATAGTTAACGTTGTCTTCAAGGTAGCTGATGTACCCATCTATCTCGTCCATCCCATTGCTTTCCTTTAAGGCTGCAAGGGTTTTAACCATTTTCATTTTTTTCTCATCCTCCACTTGGTAGTTCTTCAAGTCTTCTGCTGTAACCTCGTCCTTTTTCAACTCTTTAGCAATGGACTTTTCAGTTTGTTCCAACATCGACTTAAAAGCAGTCATTCCTCTTAACTCATTTTCGTAGTGGGTTTTCTTTTCAGTAATTTCCTCTTTTAATTCAAGGTATTTTTTGTACAAATCCTTATCCTCTTTAGAAACATCACCTTTTTCCTTCCCATCAAACTTCTTACTTAACGTAACATAATATCTGGTCATTTCAAGGTTATCCTTGTCTACATTCTTCCCATCTTTTCCTCCAATAAAATTCCAGCCGTTTACATCGTCAATGTATCCGTTTTTATCATCGTCAATTCCGTTGTTGGGGATTTCATCTTCATTTACCCAGATTTTACCTTGTAAATCTTCATGGTGAATGTCTACACCGGCATCAATAACCGCAACAACAATTTCTGTAGATTTTTTATCCTTCAACAACTCTTCATAAGCTCTTTCAGAACTCACTCCTCGAGTGTTGTCTTTTTGATAATCAAGATTGAACCAGTTTTCAGGGGCTTCCTTTTGAGCGAAGCTAAGAGTAGGTGTGGCGATTAAGAATCCTACTAATATTAGAGGGCTGTTAGTGAGTTTCATAACAAGGTTTACCATAGAATTGTGTTTTAGGTACAAAACAATTACCAACGAGGTAATTTAGTTGTTTATCGTACGTTTTTCAATGATTACTGAAAAACTCATGCCATAAAACACATCTAATCATTTTGTTAGGTCCAATTTAGTGATTTTTTTGATTCTAAATCAGATTGTTGAAAACATACTAATAACTGGATTAAAGTTTAGTTTTCTGAGTGGATTTTCCGTTCATAACATTTACCGCAATTCCCATAGTGTCTATTAGTGTTTTTATTAATTTCACCCTCTTCTAATTAGAAAATCAGCAGCATGAAAAAAGCAATTATATTATCTATGGCACTAGTAACCGGACTGAGTTCGTTTGCTGTAAAGCCTCCTAAAAAAGGAGATAAGGAAAAAGAAGCTAAGTACAAGTCTTCTCATTTTGGAGGTTTGAAATTTAGAAATGTAGGTCCTGCTCTTACCGCTGGTAGAGTTGCCGACATAGCAGTAAACCCTAATAATCCTGCAGAGTATTACATTGCTGTTGCTTCTGGTGGAGTTTGGAAAACTTCTAATGCGGGAACCACTTACGATCCGATTTTTGATGGTCAGGGGTCTTATTCCATTGGGTGTATTACTATTGACCCAAGCAACGAACACGTTATTTGGGTAGGGTCCGGAGAGAACAATAACCAAAGATCAGTTGCTTATGGTGATGGAGTTTACAAAAGTATGGATGGAGGAAAAAGTTGGAAGAACATGGGACTTAAGTCTTCCGAACACATTGGTAGAATTGTGGTTGATCCAAATAACTCAAACGTAGTTTATGTTGCTGCTTATGGTCCATTATGGAGTGCAGGTGGAGAAAGAGGATTGTACAAAACAACTGACGGTGGGGAAAACTGGGAGCTGATTCTTGAGATTGATGAGCATACAGGAGTAAATGAGATTTGGATGGACCCAAGAGATTCTCAAGTGTTATATGCTACTTCTCACCAAAGAAGAAGACACGTGTTTACTTACGTTGGTGGAGGACCGGGATCGGGAATTCATAAAAGTACTGATGGTGGTAAAACGTGGAATAAACTGGGTGGCGGATTACCATCTAAAATGGGTAGAGTAGGAATGACCATTTCTCCGGCTAATCCTGATTACATTTACGCGGTTGTAGAAGCTGAAGGAAATGGTGGAGGGTTTTACAGATCCGTTGACAGAGGTGCTAGCTGGAATAAAATGAGTAGCTATAAAACCAGTGGGAACTACTATCAGGAGTTGGTTCCGGACCCATACGATAAAGACAAAGTTTTTGCTATGGATACCTGGTTACACCATACAGAAGACGGTGGTAAAACGGTAAAAGCTACCGGAGAAAAAAGCAAACACGTGGATAACCATTGTATGTGGATCGATCCTAAAAATACCGATCACTGGATTTTAGGTTGCGATGGTGGACTATACGAGACCTGGGATCACGCGGGAACATGGCAATTTAAACCCAATCTACCAATTACTCAGTTTTACAAGGTAGCGGTAGATAATGAAAAGCCTTTCTATTACATCTATGGAGGTACTCAAGACAATAACTCTTTAGGAGGCCCTTCAAGAACCATTAACAATCATGGAATTATGAACCAGGATTGGGTAATTACCAATGGAGGAGATGGGTTTGAAAGTGCGATTGACCCACAAAACCCGAACATTGTTTATGCTCAATCTCAGTATGGTTGGCTAGTAAGATACGATAAAGTAAGTGGTGAAAATGTAGGAATCAAACCTATGGCCAGAAGCGGAGAACCTGCCTTAAGATGGAACTGGGACGCTCCGTTAGTAATTAGCCCACACAACAATAAGAGATTATACTTTGCTGCCAATGTATTGTTTAGAAGTGAAGACAGAGGTGATACCTGGACTCAAATTAGCCCGGATTTAACACAGCAAATTGATCGTAATCAATTACCGGTAATGGGTAGAGTACAAAGTATTGATGCGGTGATGAAAAACAAGTCTACGACCATTTATGGAAACATTGTGGCTTTGGATGAGTCTCCGCTGCAAGAAGATTTATTGTATGTAGGTACAGATGATGGATTGATTCAGGTAACAGAAGATGCAGGGAAGAACTGGAGAAAGGTTTCTTCATTTCCTGGTATTCCTGCTAATACTTATGTAAATGCTATTGTTTGTTCACAGTATGATGCAGGAACTGTTTATGCTGTGTTTAATAACCACAAAAAAGGAGACTTTAAACCTTATATTTTAAAAAGTACCGACAAAGGAAAAACATGGAAAGCGGTTCATTCTAATTTACCGGAGCGAGGTTCTGTATATGATATTGCAGAAGATCACGTAAACAAGAACTTACTTTTTGCAGGGACTGAGTTTGGTGTTTTTGTTTCTCTTGATGGAGGAGGTGAGTGGACCCAATTAAAATCAGGGTTACCAACCATTGCAGTTAGAGATTTAGAGATTCAAAAACGTGAGAATGATCTAGTATTAGCTTCTTTCGGTAGAGGATTTTATGTGCTGGACGATTACTCTTCTTTAAGAGAAATGTCTGATGAGGTAATGAATAAGAGTGCGCACATCTTTAACATTAAAGATGCTTTAATGTATGTGGATGCAAGACCACTGGGACTAAGAGGAAAAGGATCGCAGGGAGAGAGTTTGTTTACTACTCCAAACCCTGAAATAGGAGCTGTGATTACCTATACCTTTAATGACACACTTAAAACCCTTAAGCAAACTCGTCAGGATGAAGAATCCAAGCTAATTAAGGATGGAAAAGATGTCGCTTACCCTTCTCACGATGAGATTAGAGCAGAAAGCCTTGAGGAAAAAGCTTACTTATTATTTACCATTTACGATGCTAAAGGAAACGAAGTAAGAAAACTAAGAGCCTCTACCGGAAACGGAATCAAGCGAGTGGTTTGGGACTTTAGATATGCTCCTAAATCGCCTGTAAGAATGAAAGATCATCAACCGGGGAGGTACGGAGAGAAAGATCAGGGACCATTAGCATTACCAGGAAAATACTCTGTTGGAATGTCTAAAGTAGAGGATGGAAAAGTAACCGAATTGGTTAAGCCGGTTGAGTTTACTTGTAAATGGTTAGAAGACATTACTCTTCCTACGGATAACAAAGAAGACTTATTGGCTTTCCAGCAAAAAGTAGAGAACTTAAGAAAAGCAGTTGATGGAACTCAGAAAGTAAAATCTGATTTAGATAATCGAGTTAAATACATCAAAAGAGCTGCAGAAACTGTTCCTGGTGTACCAACCAGTATAATTGGAGAAGCTAAAGCTTTACAATATGAGTTACATAGTGTAGGAGTTAAATTGAATGGAGATTACACCATTTCTAAGCATGAGTTTGAAGTTCCAGATGGTATTTCAAGTAAAGTTGGGACTATCGTTTGGAACATGTGGAGAACTCGTTCTAACCCTTCTCAAACTAACCGTAACCTATACGAGGATGCTGGTAAAGAGTTTGAAGAATTACTGAAGGACATTAACAACATTATGAAAGAGGTAGAGCAATTGGAAAAACAATTGGACGAATTAGGAGCGCCTTATACTCCTGGAAGAATTCCTCTACCAGACTGGAAAATGGAATAACCCTTTAAGAAACGTCCCATCCTTTTCTGAGGATGGGACCAGACTAAAATCAGTTCACGGGTGTCTGGCTTGTCTCTTATTGGGTAGTTTATTTTACTCTAATTACCTGGGAGTCCAGTTTTCTGGTGCTACCATCCATTCCTTTGGCTTTAATGTTAATGATGTTGATGATGGTTCCCTTGTTTACATTTTGAAAGTAATTCCTTGCATTTTGGGGCAATATACCGTTTGGACATTCATATTTTTTAGGACCCTTGTTAGTGCTTACCAATATCTCGCAGTAAATCATTTCTGCCGATCCGTCGAAAACAAAGTCTTCTCCGTGTACTGCTCTGATTTTTGTAATCTGTCTCATTTCTCCTTTCGAAAAATTAAAGTTGGAGGACTTACCTCTGATTACAATTTGAGGGTTGGGAACTCTTTTTAGTCTAAACTCCATGCTTCCCATTGACCTGGAAGAACCATCTGGCATAGTGGCCGAAACATTTACTGTGGCAGTGTTTGGAGCACCAGCTCTAGGAGGTGTAACACTGTAAGTTCCGTTTCCGGTTTTTTTAAGTGAGCCATGGCTTATTCTGGCATTGATGTTTTCGTTGGCAACTCCTGGTACCGAAATGGAAATAGGATTGTCGATTCCTACATACAATACATTCATTTTGGTAGGGCTAACTGTTAGGCTGGGTTTAGCCACCATGTATTCCGATTCAAAAGGGTAGGTTTTCTCTTCGCCGTTTTTCTTCTTTACAGTAATGTTCCCATTATAAGTAAAGAACCCTTCTTTATTTGTTTTAACGGAGTATTTACCCACACCATTCTCCACGTTTAGTTCCTGTTCGTTCAATACAATTTCAGGGCTTTGGGTAGTACTAAATGCCGCCAGAAATACTTCAGATTGGTATTCTTCTCCCAATAGTACATAATTGGATGGTGAAATAACTTTGGCCGCAATGGTATCGAAGGTGAAGTCGTTTTCTCCAATGTTGGCTAACAATCGGTTTAGAGCATTGTATTCAGCACTTCTTATATCATTTTCCAGTTTAGAAAGTATGGTTACTGTTGCCACCAGTGGAGTATGATCAAAGTTGTAGATTTCCCAGTTTACTTCCTTCTCTCCGGATATTCCTCCGTTTAGTTCCAGTCCAAGGTTTAATGTTTGTAGCTCGGATTCAGAAAAAAGAGATTTAACACCAGCTTTATAATCGTTTATGGCGTTGTACAATTCGCGTCCTTTTCCCTGAGATGCATCCTCCACAGGTCCAACCATTACATAGGTAGGAGTGTCATAATCATCTTTCATGGTAAGGTATTCGGCATGTATAGTGTCTGCTTGTTCAACAGTAATTTGTTCTGCTGCTGCAATTACTTCAGCTTTAACCGCTCTAATTTTTTGAAGTATTTCTTCGGTGTTGGATCGAATTTCTTGTGCTCGCTCCATTTCCTTTTTTACTTTTTTATTGTCTAAGGCAAAGGCCTTTTCGATGTTTTGAAATACAAGGTCATTTTGTGCCGTTGCATTAGCCTCTGATGTAAGTAAACTTTGGTTTACGGTTACAAATGCATCCAGTACATCTTTGGTTACGTTCATAGCGAGCATAGCCATAAGTACAAGGTACATTAATGAAATCATTTTTTGTCTGGGTGTTTCTTTTCCACTAGCCATAATTTTCAGGTTTTAGCATGAATAATTTGGTCATTCAATCGTGTTGAATGATACCTTTTGAATAATACTTGTGGGAGATCTGGTTGGAAAGTTTCCGGGAACAATAAATGCGACTCCCTTGCTTAAATTGAATCCCGGACTTTCCTATTGTTTCCTTCGAAGCTGAAGGGAAACAACTTCCTTGCTTCATTAGGTTAATGCAAATGAATGAAAAGGGTACAAAAAATTATTGGAGAGTTGAATTATTTGGTATAAAAAGGAGGGAAGAGCTATTTAAGCTTTTTCTCTCTTTCTCTTTTGTATTCAAAGTTTTCGGAGAATTTGTAGAGCACAAAAGTGTAAATCACTACAATGGAATTGCACACAATGATAAAAATGGTGTCCAGGTTAATGTCGAACGCTAACTTGGGTAAATTGATCATGAAATAAACAGGTAAAACAATCATTAGGTGAACCGTAAATGTTTGTTTGCCACGAGCAGTGTTTTTAAGCTTACGATAGGTAGATAACAGGTAGATCGTTAAAAAGATAGCAGGTACCCCAAAAAGAAGCCACAGAATTAAGTTTTCGCTCATGATCTATTGTTGGTCAATGTAATGATTACAGTCTTTAATTCGTTCTTTGACGTACAAAAGGTAATCAATATTCTCCGAATAGCGATTCATAATGTTTTGATACAGTTCCCGTGCATCTTTATATTCCGACCGAAGAAAAGCAGAATCAGCCCTTTCCAGAAGTAATTGTGCATTTTTTACAGCATTTTTTTCTTCCAACTCATCCTGCTGAATGGTCTCAATTTTTTCGAGCATGGCCTGGTAAGTTTCATTAGTTGGGTCGTGCTTATAAAGCCATAGAAACTGGTATTGTGCTTCGTCGTAGTTACCCATGTCAAAGTTATGAATGGCATTATTCTGTAATTCTTCCCAATTGGTTTGATCTACCTTTCCTTTTTCCAGCAAGTAATTAATATTTCTTACTCTTGATTTGCAGCTATAGCAATCTGGGTTAATGCTTTGGGCATATTCGTATTTGATTTTAGCTTCCGTTAAATTGTCTTCGAAGTAAAGTTCGTCCCCCTCTGCTAGCACCTTTTCAAAAAGTGCAATTTCATTAGTTAATATTTTTTCCAGGCTATCCGCTTTAACAGATGCAATGGTGTCAAAATGATATTTCACTTTGATCTTGTTGTACAAATTATAGGCGTGATATAAAGTGCCAGAATCCATTTGGTGTTGAGCCAGGTTTAAATCAAATTGATATTCCACTCTTTTTTGGTGAGCTTGAAAAATCAGTAGCTGCTTCTGGATTTCCTTAGAATGATCAAGTAAGTAGTCAATCCGGTCGGTAGGATAGGCATAAATGGGGTTCAGCTTGTAGGCATCGTCAAAAGTTTTTAAAGCTAGCATTTCGTTGCAACTTAGTAAACTGTCACCTTTGCAAATCATGTCCAAATATTTGCAGCAGGCATTGTCGTAAACCACTGTGCTATCCATAGAGATGATGGTTTTAAGTATTAGCTCATCTACTTCGATAGAGTCGGGTTTAAAATTGTGTTTTCTGGCTAATTCGTAATAATATCTCGCCTGTGTATAATTCTTTTCTTTTTTGAACTTTTTGGCTTGACTCATCAATGCATCAAACTTGTCTTCCTGTGCAGTTAGAAAGTTAGCAGTAAGTATAACAGATATGATGATGAGTATTCTCAAGGTTCTAATTTGCAGTTTTATACGGCTTAAGATAAATGAAGTTCATTTTTATCGTTAAGTTTAACCATACCCTGGTCTAACAACCATTGTACCACTTCGAGGATGTCCTTTTCTTCAAACTGTTTGTTTAATTTTTGAGTGAGGCTATTGGCGTCTAAAGCTTCTTTTTTTAGCTCTTTCAAAATATGCTCCTGGAGTTGTTGCTGTTCTTTACGATTCTGAGGTTCTTTTTTTCGCTCCAGACAGACATCACACTGACCACAATCCTTAGCATCACTTTCTCCAAAATAATTCAGAAGCATTTTGCTTCTGCATAGGTGATCGGTAAAGGCGTATTGAATTACGGCATCCAGTCGTTCTTTGGCTTCTTTTTTACGATTTTCGTAAACCTCTTTATCAATTCGAAGGTTTTTTATATCAATTCGGGGTTGAAGTAGGGTAAGCAATGGGGCGTTGCTTTGCTCTTCGTAAGTAATGACCTCCAACTCGTTGAGTTTATTGAGTACCTGTTTAAAAACCGCAATGGGTTGCCCTGAACGTTTGGCCAAATCCTTTTCATTGATTTTCGCAAAAGAATCAAACAGACCACCATAACTGCGCAACAACAGTTTGATGTATGGATCAAACTTAGGGTTCCTCACCTGAAAATCGTAGAGTTCCAGGTTACTCAATTCAATCTTAACTTTAGAAGAAGTATAATAAGCTTCAGACAGGTTAAAATATCCAGCGCGCTCCAGAAATTTAATGGAGTGGTAGAGCTCAGGTAAAGTAAGGTCGTACCTGTTTTTTATTTGTTCTGGTTCCAAATGGTGAGAAGTATCTTCTCCTGCTCCCAGTGCTATTCGCAACTCGTTATATACGGCCTGGTAAGCCTTCTGAATTTTATTTTTTTCAGGATAACTCTTTTCCACTCTTTCAGTCAGTTCCTCTCTGTCGTTTTCATTGACCAACAGTACCGAAAAAGCTCTTTTTTCGTCGCGCCCACCACGTCCTGCTTCCTGAAAATAAGCTTCCAGAGAATCCGGTAAGTCAAGATTAATTACCACTCTTACATCTGGTTTGTCGATTCCCATCCCAAATGCGTTGGTGGCTACCATGATTCTGAATTGATTATTGATCCAGTTCTCTTGTCTTTTCGCTCTCTCTTCCGGTTCCAGTCCTGCGTGATAAAAGCTGGAAGCAATTCCTCTGTTGTTGAGATAATGAGCTATTTCCTGTGTTTTTCTTCTGTTTCTAACGTAAATAATACCAGAGCCAGGAACTTTTTCAAGCACCTTCATCATTCTCCCCATTTTGTCTTCCTCATTCAAAACAACATAGTGGAGGTTCTTTCGCTCAAAACTCTTTTGAAATACATTTTCCTTTTTAAACTCCAGCTTGGCCTGAATGTCTTTTACCACATTTGGAGTGGCAGTAGCAGTTAATGCTAAAAATGGAACATCCGGTTTGTGCTCTCTCAAATTGGCTATTTCCAAATAAGGAGGCCTAAAATCGTATCCCCATTGGGAGATACAATGTGCCTCGTCGATGGCAAAGAGGTTGACGTTCATTTTTTTTAAACGTTCAATAAAAAGGTCACTTTTTAATCGTTCGGGAGAAACATAAAGGAATTTAAAATCGCCGTAGATACAATTGTCCAAGGTAATGTCAACTTCTCTTTTAGACATTCCAGAAACAATGGCTTCTGCCTTGATGCCTTTCTTTTTAAGGTTGTTTACCTGATCTTTCATCAGGGCAATTAAGGGAGATATTACAATGCAAATTCCTTCTTTAGCAAGGGCAGGTACTTGAAAACAAATAGATTTTCCTCCTCCTGTGGGGAGTAGGGCCAGTGTATCCTTCCCTTCCAGAGCAGAAGCAATGATTTCTTCTTGCATTTCCCGAAAGGAGTCGTACCCCCAAATTTGTTTTAGTATTTGATGTATATCGGCAGACATTAAAGCGGTAAAATTACTACTATTTTTGATGAAAAACGGGCTGGTTAAAGATGAATAAATTGTAACAATTTTTAACAGCTGGGTTAAAATATTTTAGTAGCTGATTCGTCCTTTTATATACTTTGAAATGTGGTGAATTATTACTACTTTCGCGCAACAATAAACTCAGAGGGATATGGAAGCAGATATTATGAAAATTGAGATTCAAAAGAAGGCTCAAGGTACAGCAAATCAAGTGGATTGGGATAATTTACCATTCGGTAGAGTATTTTCTGATCACATGTTTGTAATGGACTATGAAGATGGTCAATGGAAGAATCCTGTAATTAAACCCTTTGATGATTTAAAATTATCTCCTGCAACTTCAGTATTGCATTATGGGCAAACCTTCTTTGAAGGAATGAAAGCTTATAAAACAGATGATGGTGAGGTGCTTTTATTCAGACCGGAAGAGAATGCCAGGAGATTTAATGTTTCCGGAGAGAGAATGTGTATGCCGGAAGTGCCGGTAGATCTTTTCATGGAAGCGTTAAAAACACTGTTAGACATTGATAGAGACTGGGTACCTGCTAATCCAGAGTGCTCGCTGTATATCAGACCTTTCATGATTGCTATGGATCCGTTTGTTGGAATTAAGCCATCTGATAGTTACAAGTTTATCATTTTCACTTGTCCTGTTGGAGCTTACTATACTGAATCGGTTGCTGTAAAAATTGAAACAGAATATTCCAGAGCAGTAGAAGGTGGAACCGGATATGCTAAAGCTGGTGGAAACTATGCGGGGTCGTTGTACCCAGCTAAGTTAGCTCAGGATAAAGGATACAGACAATTGATCTGGACGGATGCTAAAGAGCACAAATACATCGAAGAGGCTGGTACTATGAACGTAATGTTTCACATCGGAGATAAAATCATTACACCTAAATCTAGCGATACCATTTTAGCTGGTATTACCAGAAGAAGTGTAGTGGATATCGCTAAAGATTGGGGATATACAGTAGAAGAAAGAACAGTATCTGTAGAAGAAGTGATGGACGCTATTAAAAATGGAACATTGAAAGAAGCATTTGGAGCAGGTACTGCTGCAACCATTGCTCAAATCAAACTAATCCACCACGATGGTGTGGATTACCCACTTCCAGATCCTGAAAAAGCTGAATTCTCTAACAAAGTAAGAAGCTATTTAAACTCATACAAACACGGTCACGAAGAAGATAAATTCAACTGGATCGTAAGAGTTTAATTGAATATAAACGAATTACAGAAACCGCTTTCCTTTTTAGGGAGGCGGTTTTTTTGTCTGGACTGTTAGATTTTAAGAAGAAAGACTGTAAGACGATAGACATTAGACTATAGACTATTTGCGCTTCGCGCATATAAGAGGACACCAATTTCCCGTGGAAACGGGAAACTCATGAAGTGAGCACTAATATGAAGAGTTTCCCGGTCTGGGCCGGGAAAAGAGGTGTTCTAACCATATTAAGTCCAAAGTCTTTAAGCGCAGCGGTCTATTGTCTTTGAACGAAGTGTCCCGATAGCTATCGGGATAAGTCTTATTTATGGAATTAATTTTGTTTGTGCATCTTTACATAAAGTTTAACCAAACGAACATTCACTTATGAGAAAAATACTTGTCCTTTTACTATTAGCTGTTTCTGTTTTTGGGTACACCCAGGAAGGAAGAAAATTCGTGGTAGCTGGAAAAGTATTGGCTTATGATGATGAGGATCATGACCCTGTTCCTAACGTGAAGGTCATCTACGGTGGAAAACAGGTGGCTAAAACCAACAGAGACGGAGAATATAGCTTTAAGGTTACTTTTCAGAAAGAAGACACGGTAAAATTTGACGGGTTTAGTTTTGATCCGACCTCTCGTGTGCTAACTTCAAGAATGGCAAAGCGAAAAGTGGTGGGAGATACCTTATTTTGGAAACCGGTATACCTTAAATTTCATCAATTTAAAGAAGTTGCCATCTTAGCTCAAAAGGTAGATACTGTGTTTGGAAGCCCTGAGTTTTCGGTGGAAGATTTTGAGTTGTTTGAAGACGATAAACTTTTGCTATTGGCTTACGAAAAGACCCTAAATAAAGGGGCTAAAATCCTGCTGACAGATGCTAAGCAAGAAATTCTTTCCAGGTATACAGTACCTGGCGATGCTCAATATTTGTACAGGGATTATGCTGACCACGTATTTGTAGTGTGTAAAGAAAAAGTATACATGATTAATGTTCGTTCCGATGTGATTTCACTACTGCCTGTTCCATTGGAGGATTATTATGGATTCCATGAGCGTGTTATAGACACCATTGGTAATAACTATTATTATTCCAATTACAATGAGCTCTATCCGGCTGTAAAGTTCTTTATGACTGAGCGGGGAGATACTGCTCATCATGAGTTATACGAAGTAAAAGACGACTTTATGATGGAGCTATACCGTGCACAATTTAAATACGTAAGCGGTAGAGATAAACTTTGGGCTTATAGAAAGGAGCAGGAGACGGGAATAGACAAAGAGGTTTGGATTGGAGCATCTTCATTTACCCAGGATATACTGTACAAGCCAGTTTATGCTCCTCTATTTGTGGTAAGAGATACGGTATTAGTATTTGACCAGTACAAGAAGCAGTTGTTAAAGTTTGATTCGGATAATGATGAGGTAGAAGTTGTTCCGGTAACCTACCACATTAACATGAAAGGCGAGAAGTGGGAGCAACCACTTATTAGAGATGAGGTTTCGGACAAGATTTATGCATTATACAATAGTGGAGGGTACATGTTCTTAAAAGATGTAAACTATTACAATGGAGCCACAACTAATCCTTTTAAACTAAATAATCGCTTTGTGGAGAACATTCAAATTAGAGGAGGCTATGCCTATTACATTTACCGCCCGTTTGAATCGTTACAAAAGAAATTCCTTTATAGAGAGAAGCTTAAAGGTCCAACTCCTTAGGTAATAAGTGAGTATCCAGTAAGCAAGTTCCTGCTACTAAATTGCTCCATTCGTCTACCTGTGGAGTAACAATTACCACATTACAAGTGGTCATGTTTACATTTTCGTCCGTTAAATAGCTGGAAAGCATACTCAAACCCGGGTTGTGTCCAAATAGGTAAACTACATCTTTATCGTTGGGTAATCGATGAATAATTTCTAGAATGTTAGATAATGGAGCTTCATAAATAGAAGGAGCTTCCACTATATTTTCTAAAGGGTAATCCACTTCATTAGCTATTAATCGTGCAGTAGAAATGGCTCTGTTAGCAGGGCTGGAAACAATTAAATTGGGAGTGTTGTGGTGTTTTTTGAGGTATTTCCCCATGTTGGGAGCATCTCGTTGCCCTCTTTTATTTAATGGGCGTTCGAAATCGGTTTTGTTTTGGTGCCAGTCCGATTTACCGTGTCGAATGATGTATAGTTTTTTCATTTAATCTTCAATTAATATTACATACCTGAACCCAACGGTAGGGTAGGCTTTTGAGCTAAAAACCTTGGAGTTGATTCCCTTCATGTTTTTGCCATATTGAAGGCCAACTCGTTCATCCAACCAATTGGAACCAACCACCAAATGGCCATCTTCATTGTTGTATTGGTTGAGGTATACTTCCTTTAAAGCTGTAATGTCTGCATCAGCGCCGGAAGATTTAATCAATAATTCGTGTCGTTTAAAATTGAGGTACTTCCAGTTGTTTTCATAGCTTTCCAATAGCCATTCTGAGACATTGCTTCCCATGTTTTTAATCCCCGTGTGGTCAGTATTTAATGTTAATCGATCTTCGTATAGGACGAATTGACCAATGTATGGATCGTAGTGGTATTGCTTGATTTCTTTCTTGTAGTTTTTCCCATGGATGCTCTTAAACTGCTCCAGTCTTGCAAGGTAAATGCTGTCTTTGTATTCTATTTCTCTAACGGTTTCCGGCTTTCCTTTTCTGCGTTGCCATTTGGAGTATTCGTACTTGTAGTTGGGCGACCTTAGCTTTTTACCATAAACAGGTAATAAGTTCCAGAAGAAAGACTGATCATTTCTAAAGTAAGTGTAATCAAACGTATTTTCATTGAAGAATGAGTGTCTTCTACTTAAAAGAAGGTTTACACGCTCCTCGTAGCTGAGCTCATAATAAGATTCATCCAGTACAACCTCCTCTGCCAAATGTGGGAAGTAATGATCAGGAGAGAGTTTTAGGTTAGTTTCCCAGTTAAACGGATTGCTTTTTTCCACTCTGTTATCCCAAAACAGGGAGTGATTCTTTGTTTCAAAAGTATTTTTCACCTGTTCCCATTGAATGATAGAGGGAAGAGAAACTTTTACTTTAATATCGTATCCTTCAGCAGCTAGTTTTTTATTGAGTTTTTTAGTATACCAATGACAATAAGCATTTGCTTGCTCCCATGTAATTCCCACAACCGGGTAATCATCCAGAGCCGGATGCCAGTTGTAAAGGTTTTCCAGTATTTCCACTTTGCGCATAGGGTAGTCTCTGGTCCAACCGGTAGTATCCGGGTATACGTTAACTATTTTCTTCTCTCCATTTTCTATATAAGAATAGTTTAGTTTTCTGGTGTCAAATTCCTTTCTTCGGTAAAATCTTTGATTCTGAGGATAGAACATGTCCTCTAGTATAACTTCGTAAGGATGTTTTTCTTTGGTGTAATAGGCGTACCTAAATTCAGTTTCCCAGTTAATTAACCAATCTTCCTGATCCTTTTCATCTCCATTTTCATCGTAGGTTGGAATGAGAAATTCTTTGGGGAAATCTTCTCCCAGCATTTGTCTGGCAATCGAATCTCTGGTGTAGTGAATAAATTCCCTGTACTCCAGGTTAGTTACTTCAAATTCGGAAAAATAGAAGGGCTTAAATATCTCCTTTAAAGGGATTGAGGATACTTCTTCGCTAGAAAAGAAATTGGTGTTTACAATGGGCTCGATAGAAGAAGGGTTTTGGTAATAAAAAGCAGAGTAGGGTAGGTATACTTTATTCTGGTTAGGGAAGTCTTCTGCTGGGTTGATGAATACTGTACCTTCAATTCCCTTTTTCAATGGCTTTCCGGTGTAATATTCCAGTAAGAAAGCTTCTTTTCTAGGCTTTTCTATTTCTTTTTTGAATTTAATCGGATAGTTAGGATAGGTATCCAGAATTTTAATATCTACTGTAGTGTTGAGCGTAGAGTCATCCATTTTATTGAAAAAAAAGTAAATGGAATCCTGATGTTTCTTAAACTCCTGAGCCGAAACATTTATAGAAGCAACAATCAATACGAAAACTAACCACCTTAAGTACATAGTTTCCAAAATACGAAAAATGTAGAGGTTTGGTTCTAAAACTTAGGACAAGGAACTTCTCTTTTTTGTTTGCTCAACGGAATTTCTTCATTATTCTTGGCCCATTGGTAGGTAAGAGAAATTTCGTGAGAACCAGCAGTATTAGACATTAATCTGGAAATGGTAATGTCGTAAGAGTATCCAATTTTAAGATTGTCTACCTCAGTTCCTACTAAGATGATTACTGCATCGTTGTTTTGGTAGCCTGGTTCGTAAGCTTTAAACCCGGGGATACCCCTATACCATAAACCAAGAATTACCGCATCTCTACCAAAGTAAAACCCAACATCAAATTGGTCAAATTTGCTTTGAGCTTTGTAGTTAAATGCAGCTGTAATGGCATCTTCTACTTTGTGCATCCCCATCTGAATAGGAATTTTAGCTCCACCATGAACAGAGAATTTAACTGGTATACCTGCTTCATTTCCTGTTAAGGACTCATTAGGTCGGTTGATGTGATGGGCAGAAAAACCAACCCATCTGGTAGATGAATATAACAAGGCTCCCGAAGAGAAGTCAAAGTACTTGATAACATCTGTGTTAATCGGTTCTATTGTAGTGGGGGCGTTGTTTCTGATTAGCTGATCCCCAAAGGTTAGCTTGGTATAATCAAGGCTTCTTAAGGTAAAGGCATATTGTATAGCCGGACGTAGGTATAAATCTCTCTTTAATCTGAATTGATGAGAAAATTGAAGGGCAAGGTTGGTAAATTGTAATCCACCAGTACCTGCTTTATCGTGTGTCATTAAAAAGCCTACACCACTATTAATTTCCCTGATGTTTTTATCGTAGGCAGCATTGTACGAAACAAATGCCTGAGGAATGGATGGCCATTGGTGACGATAGTTCAGTGTAACTCTGTTTTCGTAAGCCGCTCCTGCAAATGCCGGATTCAAATAATTAGATGCAGCATAGAATTGAGAGAACTGCGGATCCTGAGCCAAACAGTTACCAATGGTAATTAGGGAGAATATGAATAGAAATATTTTCTTCATGGAGTAGGGATACTACTGATCATTTGCAGTATCAGATATGGGTTTTAATGTAAATTGATCTACGGTAGAGAGTTCGTCTTCGATGTAATTCTTATAAATGATTTTAGATTCATATCCTTTGGCCTCAACAATCATCTGGTAGTTTACTTCAGGTAAGATCACTAAAATGAATTTTCCGTTGGAAGCATTAGAACGGTACACTCCGTTTATTTTATGTGTTTTTTGATCAATTAAAGTCACTTTGGCTTTAATCGGTTCTTTGGTTTCAGCATCTGTAATCACACAATTAACTACATTTTGGTAGTTTTCTACATCTAACATTTTAATCTGGTAAATGTCGTCTTTCCCAAGCCCTCCTTGTCTGTCGGAAGAGTAGTAGGCATTTTTACCATCCTCGCTCAAGGTGAAATACAGATCGTGAACAACAGTATTGATAGGGTACCCCAAATTCTCAGGAGTACTCCAGATGTTGTTGTCTTGCAATACTGTTTTGAAGATGTCAAATCCTCCCATTCCCTGGTGTCCGGTAGATGAAAAGTAAAGTGTTTTTCCATCGGCGTGCATGAATGGTGCGTCCTCGTCTTCTTCCGAGTTAATATTTGGTCCAAGATTCATTGGGTATCCCCATTTTCCTGTAGGTAGTTTCTGAACCTTATACAGGTCAAATCCTCCATATCCTCCTGGTCGGTTAGAAGAGAAATATAGTGTGTTTTCATCTGGAGATAAGCAGGCACTTGGCTCTTGATATTGAGAGTTGATGTTTTCTCCAAATTTAACCGCTTCTTGCCATTTACCATCTTTGTTAATGGTGTAGTATAAGTCTCCACCAGTAATGTTTTCGTTGGTTCTAAAGAAAATAAAAGTGGACCCGTTGCTCGAAACACTTACGCTGGCATCGTGAAGCTCAGAATTAAGTTCATTAACATTCACCGGCGTTTGCCAGGTGTTATTATCGTATGCTGCGTAGTAAATATCCTGATAGTAATTACCCTGATGATCCTTTTGATTATTAAACCCTCCCTTTCTTCTGGAAGTAAACATGATTCCTCTGTTGTTAGACAATACTACTGGTACAATTTCCTGGTTTTCCGTATTAATGGTTTCTCCAAGGTTTACAATTTCCACGTTTCTAGGGTTGGCAATAAGTTCTTTAGCTTTGATGGAAGTGATAATGCTATTTTCTACTTCCGATTTAGGAATGGCTCCCTTGCCATAAAACTTGTATTCTTCGTACATGCTAATAGCCAAAGAAAGTTTGTGGTTCAGGTGGTAAGCTCTACCAAGATAGAACAGTGCCTCTTTGTTCTTTTCATTATTGCATGCCTTGATTAAATAGGGGAGAGCTTCTTTTTCTTCGCCTCTTCTTTTTAATTTACAAACTCCAACACCAAAATTAATGTCAGCATGTTCAGTATAGCTTTCGTATAACTCCCAATAAATGTCATACGCATCAATGTAATTTCCTACTCTCAGAAGTGCTTTCGCTTCTTTTAGCTCTTTTTTGTCGATTTTTGGAAGTTCTACTTCTTCCTGACCGTACACTGCTGCTGTGGCAACAACGATGAGAGCTGTAAATAATGTCTTCATATCACCTTCTTTATCGTATTAAATGGACTTCTCCAACCTGTGTTTCCTCGGCTCCGTTAATGTATTTTACAACCGCTTTCCATACATAAACATCCTGCTGAACAAGCTCATCTCTATAGTATCCGTCCCAACCAATGTTGGGGTCAAATGATTCAAATATAAGTTCTCCCCATCTATTAAATACGCTTAAATGGTATTCATCTACTCCTACAAAAACAGGGAAGAATACATCATTATCAAACGAATTTGGATCATAAACCCCTCCGGATGATCCATTTGGGTTGGGGGTAAATGCGTTAGGGAAGTTTACTTCGCCACCAACTTCAGTTTTTACAGCTGCCGGCATAACGATAGTATCCGGGCAATTGTGTTCGTTATTGGCAATTAAAGTAACTGTAAAGTCTCCTTCGTCCTGATAAAAGTGCTCAGGGAATTCATCAGTAGATGTTCCTCCGTCTCCAAAATCCCAGTAATAAGAATCGGCAAAAGTAGACAGGTTAAAGAACTGTACCGGTCCGTTAGGAACATATACCGTAGTAGGTGAGTGTTGGAAGAAAGCATTGGCATTTTCATACACATGTACCGTATCCATGTGAACCACGGTGCTTACTCCTCCAGGTCCTGTTACCGTTAAAGTAACATCGTAATCTCCCGCAACATAATAAGTGTAAAGAGGGTGCTGTTGGGTGGAGGTTCCTCCGTCTCCAAACTCCCAGAAATAAGTGTCTACATAATTAGAACTATCTGTAAATTGAATCATTACAGGTCTACACCCCTCACCATGACCATAAAACTCAGGTTCCGGTAAGGGAGGTACTATGGTAATAATTTGTGTTGCAGTATCCGAACAATACGGACTCCAAACTACTAATTCAATAGTATAGTCTCCCCAGGTATTATAAGAATATGGAGGAGGATTTTGACCGGAAGTAGTGCTTCCATCTCCGTAATCCCAATCGTAGTTCCACGAACCATTAGTGCTCGAATTTGTCACATCTACAGTGGTGTTCGGGTAAATTTGATTAACAGGTATAGCTGTAAATTGTGCTACCGGAGTAGGGTATACTAATATTTGTTGGTAAGCTGTGTCGTTACATCCAAATGCCGACCAGGCAACCAATTGTACTGTAAATACGGTATCGTTCGTTCCTACATTGGAGAAGATGTGAGACGGGTTCTGAACCACATCCACAATTCCATCTCCGAAATCCCAGTTCCACGAATCTGCGTTAATGGATTGGTCGGTAAAATCAATTGGAACAGGAGTACATCCTGCTGTGTCGGAAGTAAATGCTGCTGTAACCTCTGGGAATACAGCTATTTGGTAAGTGGCTGTATCCGTACAACCTCTATCAGTGTAACCAACCAGATCAATGTCGTAGTTAATAGGGTTACTAGTCGTATTTACAAAGGTATGCGAGTGCAATGCGTTGGTATCGGTAGACGTAGTTCCATCTCCGTAATCCCACGAGTAACTCTCCGCACTGATGGAAGTATTTTGAAATTGTGCATCGAAAGGAGCACATCCTTGCGTGGTAACAGGAGTAAATTGCACCGTAGGGTTAGGGAATACCTTTACTGTTCCTCCGGTGGTATCAACACATCCAAATGGAGAAATAGCAATCAATTCAACGTTGTATGTTACATCGTTTGTAGTAGAATTGGTGTAAACATGAGTAGGAGTAGGTCCGGTTCCGTTGGTTCCGTCTCCAAAATCCCATTGGTACGATACTGCTCCTACTACCGAAGGGAAGTTAACCGTAAGTGGGCTACATCCGGAATCTGGTACAGCAGTAAATCCAAAATCTGGTATTGGATAAACCGTAATGTCTTGAGAAGAGGTATCGGTACAACCATTAGATGACTCTACAATTAAGCTAACTGTATATACATCGATAAACAAAGTGTTGTTGATGTATTGGTGCGTAGTATGGTAAGTGTTGGCTCCATTTCCATCTCCAAAATCCCAGGTGTAAATTTCTCCCGGTAATGAAGTATTGGTAAAGTTAACGTCTAAAGGTGCGCATCCAGGAAAACCATCATGGGTAAACGAAGATGATACTCCATAGTAAACAGTAATTGGAGCGTAAGCGGTGTCGGCACATCCAAATACGGTGCTTGCAATTAAGCTTACATTATAAGTGGTATCAGTAGCTCCAAGGTTATCGAATGAGTTAGATGGATCTTGTAGAGCAGAGGTATTACCATCACCAAAATCCCAGGCATACAGAGCTGCTCCGGTACTGTTGTTGGTAAAGTTTACGTCCAGTGTAGGGCACCCAATATTAATGTCTTCTGTAAATGCAGCAACCGGTGTTGGCTCTACTGTTACAGTTAGTGTATCAGCATTGGAACAATGAGCGGTACTTACCATTAAAGAAACATCGTATGTTCCATTTCCGGTGTAAGTAGTGCTTGGATTTTGTTGTGTGCTGGTGTTTCCGTTACCTAAGTCCCAGTCCCACGAAATAATTGGATCTCCCGGCGCAGAGGTAGAATTATCCGTATAAGTTGCCAGGGTATTTTCGCAAACACTTAATGGAGAAAAACTAACCACTGGAGATTCATATACATTAACATCGTTGGTGTTAGTATGAGTACAGCCGTTAAGAGCGGTTACGGTTAATGAAACCGTGTAAATACCAGGTGCAGGATAAAATTGTTGTGGAGGGAATTGAGTATTGTCGGTATTGGTATTTCCAAAATCCCAGGCCCAGCTTATGGCATCGGTGGAGGCGTCTGTGAAGCCAACCGTGAGTGTATCACAGCCGTTGTTATTATTGAGTACGAAGTTAGCTGTTGGTATAGGAAGTACATGAATTGGTAAACTAATCGTGTCTGTACAGCCCTGAGCTCCTCCAATTCCAGCCACCAAACTAATGATGTAGTCTCCGGGCGCTACATAACTATGGGTTTGATTTCCTCCTCCGGTAGCTTGCCACCCACTTCCATCACCCCAGTTCCATTGATATGCGTTAGCCCCTCCGGTAGAAGCATTTACGGTAACGGCATTTTCATTCAAACAAATGGTGTCGTCGTTTAAGGTGAAATCTGCAGTTGGCGGTGGAACAATTTGTACGGTAATAATTGCAGTGTCTACTCCACAGTAGTTACTATCAATTAACATTACATCATAAGTTCCAATACCTGGATAATCGATGGTATATGGGAAAGTTGGTGGCCATGGGGTCCAATCTACAATGGAGTCATATCCTAACCCCCAGTAATCTCCAAAGTTCCAGTATTCTTGTCGTTGAAAGGTATTACCCTGAGCTAAACAGTTTCTATTGGTGTTGTTGGTAAAAGTAACAGTGGTATCCGGGTAACAAAGTAGGGTAGCGCTAGCATCAATAGCAGCATCATCTATATCCCAAATTCTAATGGGGTTAAAGGTGGCGGTACTTAAACCTCCCTGAGCGGTATTACAATAGTTTTCTGCGGTGAGCGATACCATAGTTTCGCAATTCACCGTTCCCTGAAGGTACATGTGCGAAATCGTGTCTCCGGCATTGGTATAATCAAATACTAAAGGTGGACTGCCATCTCCAAAATCCCATGTAAATACAGTGGTTTCTGATACATTGGTACTGGAGTTAATAAATTCTAACGGAGCAGGAGCACAAGTTTGGGTAATTCCTCCAAAGGGAATTTGAATGGAGGCAGTGGTGGGTTCTTCCATCACAACAATTCCGGTAATGGTACATCCGGTTCCGGGTTCAGTAAAAGTTACCACAAAAGTATCTACGGTAGCAGTGTAGGTGTGTGTAACGCTGGCAGGTGGTACTAATGAAGCACCGTTCTCAATGGGCGATCCATCTCCCCAGTCAACAGTCCAGGGGCCATAGGTCGTAGGACTCTGAATTACTAGTGTATAGTCTGTTCCAAAACAACTTAACCATACGGGGTTATTAGCGGGATTTCCGTTTCCGTCGTATAAGTCACATTGCGCTCGGTTAAAGGTGGGGATCAGAAGCATTAAGAACATTAATATTCTTAAGTTTTTCCAATTCATAACAGTCCTTCTACGGAATTTCTTTGCGTTTCGATACATCACTTATCAACAAAATCTTAACATTCATGTAATTAATAAACAGTGAGTTTGCCAATTACAGCGCAATTGTTCGTGTTAAAGTTAATCATATATACTGTTCTGGATAGATAAAAATTCACTAAATTGGCGAGAGCATTCATTTTACTTACCTACGTAGTAAAAATGGAGATGAAAGATGAAATTTGGAGCGATAGACATAGGGTCGAATGCAGTTAGATTGCTGATAAAAGAAGCTGTTAAGAACGGAGATGAAATCTACTTTAGAAAGATTTCATTAACCCGTGTTCCGTTGCGTTTGGGTGAAGATGTGTTTACCAACGGTAAAATATCTAAAGACAAGCAAAAGAAGATGATTAAGGTAATGCGTGCCTTCCGCTATTTGATGGATGTAAACGACATTATCGATTACAGAGCTTGTGCAACTTCTGCTATGCGTGAGGCTTCTAACGGAAAGAAACTTTGCTCCATCATTAAAAGAACCACCAAAATTCCAATCGAAATTATATCTGGTAATGAAGAGGCGGAATTGATTTTTTCTAACTTCTACACAGCCGGATTAGCCAATAATAAAACCTATTTGTACATCGATGTTGGTGGAGGAAGTACTGAGATTACTTTGATCAAAGACAACAAAAGGGTGAAATCCAGATCGTTTCCTTTGGGTACTGTACGTATGATAAAGGGAAAGGTGAAAGACGAAGATTGGAAGGAAGCTAAAGCATTTGTTAAGGATTTGGTGCATGATGAGGACGAAGAAGTAATTGCCATTGGTACCGGAGGAAACATTAACCGGGTATACAGAGCTGCCAGACATACCATGGGAGAAATGATGACCCGTTCTGAAATCAAGAAGGTATACGAATACATCAAGTCTTTCTCTTTGGACGAAAGAATAAAAACATTGAAATTAAAACCAGATAGAGCGGATGTAATTGTTCCGGCAAGTAAAATCTATTTGTCCCTTATGAAAGCCGGAGGAGCCGAAAACATGATTGTTCCAAAGGTTGGATTAAGTGATGGTATTATCTATCAATTATACTTAAACGAAATCTCCAAAGACGATTAACCTCATTTTAATTACCCCTCATGAATGCAACTACCAGAATATTGTTCCTAGGTATCTTGTTATTGTCTTTGGCACAACAAGGAAGGGCACAGGTATTAACCGGAGTGGTGGTTGATCAGAATAATAAGGTGCTTTCCAATGCACATGTGGTAGATATAGTTCAGAATACACAAGTTGTTTCCAACTCTGTAGGTAAGTTTACCTTACCAGTAAAGGCAGGGAGTATTGTAAAGGTGTCTTACGTAGGATATTCTTCTCAATACATTAACATAACAGATCAAAAGGACACTATAAATGTTACCGTTCGATTAAAGATTGGTGCGAAAGATCTTAGAGAGGTAACCGTAACCATTGGTCGTATGAAAAAGGTGGTGGATCAGAATTCGGTGAACATACTTGATTATGTTCCCTACGATCATTTTGTGTTGGCTTTAAAGTCCTATAAGTCTAAGAAGATATTGTCTTTCGAAGGCACGGATACCACCATTAAGTCGTTTGATCTGGAGTCTATCAATGCCAAATCGTTTTACGAAGATTGCTTTGGGAACATTCATATCCTATCAAAGGATTCCAGTTATCAGATTTATGTAGACTCGGTGCTACACATTGTCTCTGTTTCTTCTCTGAGTGATTTTGAAGATATTCTTAAACCTTGTGTGGGTGCCTTTGAGGAGAACAGTGTATTCCAGTCGTTTAGCAACCACAATAAGAAGTATACTTTAACCGCCGTAGCCAAAGAAGGAGGGGAAAGAAAATACTTTTATAGTACCTGGGATAAAGAAGCAGAACAAGTGGCTCGTGGAGATTATTGGGCCATCATTAGAAGATACAATGCTTATGCCCCACCAGAGGGTAATGTAATTACCAATGGAGTGTGGAATGGAAACCTAATTGCTTTGCAATTGCCTGGAGACAAGGAGTTGAACCGTATGATAAGTTGGTACTTGAAGATTAGAGGAAGAGAACTGGAAATATCATCCTATAAGGCCAATAAGCAAATCATCACCTTCGATTTTCTTTCGGATTCTATTTATGCCTTTAAAGGAAATGGAGATATGGTACACCGAACGAAATTTCATGTTCCGGACGATAAGGTGAACCGAACCATATTAATCGATAAAGCAACTAACGACTTTTACACCCTCAACCAGAACAATGGGTTGTATTCCATTTCTTCCATTAACCTAATTAATGGAGAATTAAAAGAAGTATTTACTTTAAACGAACAAACCTTTGCTAAGAATGTTCAGTTGTATGGCGGGTGGGTGTATTTCCTAAAAAACAAAAATGGTTTCCATAAGTTGTATCGAATAAAGCTCGATGGTGTGGAAAATTGAAACTAAACGAACCTAATAAATAGAGTGGGCACCTTTATTCAAATACTAGTTTCTATTGCCAGTATCGTTACCATTGGCTTTGGTGTATGGCATTTCTTTGTGCCTAAAATCTGGAGTTGGTACAATTACATCGATAAAAGTGCTCCTGAACTAGTGTTGGCGGTTAGAGCTATCAATGTGTTTTTCTCTCTGTGTCTGGTACTATTTGGGGTGATGAATATGCTGTTAATTTGGTGTAGGCCAGATGAACAGTTTTCATTGTTGGTAGTGCTGGGAGCAACAGCAGTGCTTTGGGCAACAAGGGTGTTAATGCAATTAATTTATCCGCAAGGAACCCAAAGAAAGGCTATTCAGTACAGCATGTTAAGCACGTTTGTTCTTACGTTTTGTGCTTATTTGGTGGCGTTTGTTTGGGTGTTGTACAAGTAGTATTACGATTAGAATACCTCTTTTTCCCATGATCCCGATAGTTGTTGGGAGGGAAGCTCATCACATTAGTGCTCACTTCGAAAGTTTCCCGTTTTCACGGGAAATTGGTACTTCCATGTAAGCGCGAAGCGCAAAAAAAGTCTATCGTCTAATGTCTGTCATCTACAGTCTAAAAAATCAAACCCTAACCCCGATAACCAATATGTCATCCACCTGCTCCATGTTGCCCATCCAACGATCTAGCTCGTTTCCAAGAGCTTCGTTTTGTTTCTCTAATGGGAAATCATAGATGGATTCCAGGAAGAATTTAAAAGGCTTGTATTTGAACTTTTTGCCTTTTGGTCCACCAAATTGGTCAGCATAACCATCTGTAAACAGGTAGATCATATCACCTTTCTGAACGTCGATGGTGTGTGGAGTAAACGGTTCGTTTTTAAGATCGTGATCTCCAATTGGCATTTTATCAGCCTTAATTTCGGTTAGCTCACTGTTTCTTACTAAATACATTGGGTTGTTGGATCCGGCAAAATGGAGTTTTTTGGTTTTCCAGTCAATTCTACACAGCCCCATGTCCATCCCATCTTTGGCTTTTTCTTCTCCCTCGTGTTTTAGGGCAGTAATTACGTTTTTACGAAGCTTAAACAATACTTCGTCCGGTGTAATTAGAGTTTTACTGGTGTTTACGATCTGGTTGAGGTAAGTAATTCCAATCATACTCATAAATGCCCCCGGTACACCATGTCCGGTACAATCGGAAGCGGTAAAGTAAGAAGAGTCTTCTTTGTCTCTAAACCAGAAGAAATCTCCCGATACAATGTCTTTTGCACGGTGGAAAATGAACATCTTATCCTGAATCACCGAATGAGTAGAAGATTCTGGATGCATGATGGCTCTTTGGATCCGTTGTGCATAGTTTACACTATCCGTAAAGGCATTGTTCATCTCTTCCAGCTCATTCTTCTGAGATTCAATTTCTTCGTTTTGTAACTCAATGTGTTCCTTTTCAACTCTTAGCTCTTCGGTGGCTTCCGATACTTTTTTCTCCAATTTAAGTTTGGCCTTTTTAAGGTTCTTTACTCTCAATTGTGAAATCATAAAGAAGATCACCAACCCTCCAATGGCGATTAATGAAATGAACCACCCAGTTTGCCAGAATGGGGGAGATATTTTGAAGGTAATACTAGCTGGTTCTTTGTTCCAAATACCATTTTCGTTAGTGGATAGAACACTGAAAGTATAGGTTCCCGCAGGTAAGTTGGTGTAATTAACACTTCTTCTGTTAGAAGGCTCCGACCATTCTTCATCAAATCCTTCCAGTATCCATTTGTATTTTACTTTATCCGGAGCTCCTAAGTTGATCCCAATAAATTCAAAACCTATCGAGTTTTGGAAATGCTCCAGTTCAAAATTGTTAGGGATCTGGAACCTACCCTCAGTGGTAATTCCCATTTCGTTGTCTGGCTCAATGGTATGGCCAAATAACTTTACTTTGGTAAGGTATAAATCGGGTGGGGTTTGGTTCTCGTACAGGGAGTTGATGTTAAGGCTGGATACGCCCTCTACAGTTCCAAACCAAAGGTTGTTGTTATGATCTTCAAATACGGCATTTTCGTTTACCTCACTACCTTTTAATCCTTCTTCTTTTCCGTAATGGGCTACACGGATCAGTACTTCTTCTTTGTCCAGAATTAAATGATCAAGTCCTCTTTCGGTTCCCAGCCAAATGTTTTCGTCTTTGTCCTCCAAAATGGAGTAGATGTGGTTAGACTCTAACCCGTCTTTCTTGGTGTAATTAAGTGTAGTAGGGAACTGTTCGTAACTGTTCTCGTTTCTCAGTTTAAACAATCCGTTGGCATCTGTACCAATCCAGATGGTTTGTCCTTTACCGCGCATTAAACAGGTAACATTAAATAAGTTATCCGGCAGTTTAGGGATGATGAATTGATTATCCGGTGTAAGCACCGTAATCTTACCGTTTCTAAATCCGAACCAAAGGTTATTGTATGAATCTCTAATGATGGCCGAAATTTCGTTACCCGCTAAAAACTGACTGGAGTCTTGTTTTAAGTTAGTAACGGTGTATTCAGTTGGGAAGTTCTGAAATTCAATTTTACTAACTCCCTCTTCGGTTCCCACCCAAAACAAGTTCTGATCCACTGAGTGAATGGTGGTAATTTCGTTGTCGATTAAACCATCATTTCGGGTAATGGTATGTACTTCGTCATTGTTGCTAATGGTAATACCGTTTTGAGTTCCATACCAGTAATATCCATTTTGATCTTTTAGAACCGCAAAAACCCGATCGTCCAGTAATCCTTCTATAGATGTGATGTTCTTTACAGTATCCAACTTACCATTCTTAAATTTCAGTTTAGATATTCCATCAAAAGTTCCAAGAATAATATCTCCCTCCGAATCTTCGAAAATGGAGAATACCTGGTTACTAATTAATCCTTCGTAGGTGGTGTAGGAAACCAAATCGTTGTGCGAAAAACGGTCGATTCCTCCAAAATAAGTGGCGAACCACAAGTTTCCTCTGTCGTCTAGTAGGATATCTCTGATACGGTCATGACTCAATCCATTTCCCTGATGGTAATTGTAGAAAGTGGTTCCATCAAACTTACTTACACCCGATCTTGTTCCAATCCAGATGTTTCCCAATTGATCTTCCGAAATGGCTCTAACACGGTTATGTACCAATCCCACATCTGTAGTGTAAATGGTGTGTTGATTGTCTTTGAATTTAATCAAACCTCCTTTGGTACCGATCCAAAGGTTTCGGTCTTTGTCTTCGTAAATTTCCAGTACAGTGGGGTGTGGCAGGTAGTAATTGTCTATAAAATCTACAAACTTATCTCCCTTCATGTAGTTGATTCCTGAATCGGTCCCGATCCACATTTTACCGTTTTTGTCTTTGTAAATGATTCGGATTTTATAATCCAGTAATCCTTCGTAAATGTTGTAGTTCTTAAAGTGAGTACCGTCGTAAATACTCAACCCATTGTTGGTTCCGATCCATAAATTACCATGATCATCTTCGGCAAGGGTTCTTACATAGTTAAAGCAAAGTCCATCTTCTGTGGTGTATACTTTAATGGTTTTATGATCGTATTTACATAGTCCTTCGGTGGTTCCAAACCAGATGTTTCCTTTAGAATCCTGAAATACGGCCCTTACCTGATGAGAGGGGAGCCCATCGGCCATGTCGAAGGTTTGGAAAGTTTTTCCGTTGAATACCGCAACACCTCCACCGTCTAGTCCAACCCATAAGAAACCATCGTTGTCCTGACAAAGAGAATATACGGCAGAGCGAGGAAGCCCATCCTCAATCGATAATTTTTGAAAATTATACTGCTGGGCCTGAAGTGGTGGGCAGGCAAACAATAAACAGAGCGCTATGGTGCATAGATGCAATAACCTCATAGGGTAAAGATATGAAATGCGAAACCAATTACAACTGACTTTTGTGAGGATTTCATAAGGTTAGACTGATACGCGACATTTTTGTTTAATCAACCAGTCACTAAAAATACGTAACCATTTTCCATAAAAACGATAATTTACCTCATATTTGGGTGTGATTTTAGAAAAATGAAGATTTAAAAAATGAATTTCTAAAGTACGTGAAATTGTAATGCTAGTTTTTGATGTGCCCCACTATACCTACCTTTGATCTGAACATTTATTGACCCATTCAAATAATCATACATACGTATGAATAATAATAGAACCATATTAGTAACAGGAGCCACCGGCTTTTTAGGATTTAGGACCGTTGAGCGTTTAGCACAACAACCGGATGTAGCTAAAATTATTGCTGCAGGAAGAACCAAAAAGCCAGGAGCAGTGGTGGAACATCCTAAAGTAGAATACCGACTGGGAAGCCTGGAGGACGAAGCTTATGTAAGCTCTTTGTTCGAAGGCGTGGACCAGGTGGTTAATTGCGCAGCCTTATCTTCTCCATGGGGGAGTTATTACGAGTTTTATCAGGCCAATGTGCAATCTCAGTCCAATTTGATTAAAGAAGCGAAGAAGAACGGCATCAACCGATTTGTATTTGTTTCTACCCCAAGTTTGTACTTCAATTTTAAAGATCGATACGATATTAAAGAGTCAGAGCCATTGCCTCCACCTGTAAATCAATATGCCAGAACCAAAAGAGAGGCGGAGTTAATGCTACAAGATTCCGGATTATCCTATATAGCCATACGCCCAAGAGCATTGATCGGAAGAGGAGATACCGTAATAATGCCCCGATTGATCCGGGCTTATGAAGAGGGGCGATTAAAGATTATAGGGAACGGTAAAAATGAAGTGGATTTAACCGCAGTGAGCAATGTGGTGGATGCCATTGTGTTGGCACTCGGAGCATCCGAAGAAGCTTGTGGAGAGGTCTACAACATTACCAATGGAGAACCGGTAAAACTGTGGGAAGCCATAGACGATACTCTGGCACGACTGGGAATGAAATTGGGCCCCAAAAAGGTGCCTTTGGGAGTAGTGAAAACAGTGGCGAAAATGATGGAGTTAAAAGCAAAGTGGAGCAAGGGGAAAGAGCCAGTATTAACCCAGTATAGCGTAGGTACATTAGCTATGAATTTTACCATGGACATTTCCAAAGCAAAAGACAAGTTGGGGTACGAACCCAAAATGAATACAAAAGAAGCGATAGACGAATTTGTACAGTGGTACAAACAGCAATAATAAGATGGAAGTTAAACTAATTAAAACGGGATATTGCGATGCCATGGAGCATCACGCCATTAAAGGCGGGAGGCGCAAGAAAATAGCCTTTGATGCCATTGTGGGAGTGATTCAGCATCCGGAACACGGAGTAGTGTTGTTTGATACCGGCTATACCACGAGGTTTTACAAGGAAACCGCAAAGCTTCCCGGTAAAATATACGCGTGGGCCACTAAGGTGTACATTACCCCGGAAGAGGAACTGCATGCGCAACTAAAAGAGATGGGAATAGCGGCAGAAGAAGTAAAGCACATCATTATATCTCATTTCCATGCCGATCATATAGGAGGAATGAAAGATTTCCCTAATGCTCAATTCTATTGCTCTAAGAAGGCTTATGAGCAAATGAATAAGCTGAATGGATTTGCTGCAGTGAGTAAGGGAATCCTAAAAGGAATGGTGCCGGATGATTTAGAAAGTAGATTGGAATTTATTGATGACAAAACAAAAGTAGAGAGCCGCTACTTTAGTAATGTGTACGATTTGTTTGGAGATGGTTTGATCCAAATGGTGGAGTTGGAGGGGCATGCTGCCGGACAGATGGGAGCTTTGATGATGAACAACGAACAACCTTTGTTTTTGGTGGCAGATGCCGTATGGCTTAGTCCATCATACAAAGAGCTAAAGTTTCCAAACCCCATTGTAAAGCTGTTTTTCAACTCCTGGAAAGATTATATTGATAACCTCAAGAGGATTCATCAGTTTCATCAGGAACACCCGGATGTGTTGATCATACCAACCCATTGCAACAGTACTACCAGCCAGTACATACTCAACCAAAACAAAGTAACAGAAAGTGTTTAAGCTTAGAATTATATATTATTTATTCGGGTTCAAGAAGCGTAAAAAGCGATTGAACAATCTTGCTAACTTAAAGGAGCATCAAAAGAAGATGTTTGCGGGGTTAAGCGAAGTGTTAAAGGCATCGTCTTACTATGCGGATCTAGCCAACAAAGGAGCAGATTTAAGCCAGTATCCCATTATCGATAAATCCGTGTTTATGGCGGAGTTCGATCGCATTAATACCTGTGGTTTAAAGAAAGATCATGCCATGAAGGTGGCAGTAGAAGCAGAGCAATCGAGGGATTTTTCTCCCGTAATCAATGGAGTTACGGTAGGATTATCTTCTGGAACCAGTGGAAACAAAGGGATTTTCTTAGCCAGCGAAAAAGAACGTGCCAGATGGGTAGGGGCAGTGCTGGATCGGGTAATTGGGTTCGAATTAAGAAAACGAAAAGTAGCCTTTTTCCTAAGGGCCAACAGCAATTTATACGAATCGGTGAATTCCAGTATTTTGGATTTTAACTTCTTCGATCTGATGACTCCCATGCCGGAGAACGTTGCTCGATTAAACCAATTAAAACCCCATATTTTGGTTGGACAACCATCGGTGTTGTTGCACCTGGCAAAAGCCATAGAAAATGGAGAGCTTACATTAAATGCCGAGAAGATCATTTCGGTGGCAGAAGTACTGGAACCACAGGATAAAGAGTATCTGGAAAAGGTAATGGGGCAAACCATTCATCAGGTGTACCAGTGTACGGAAGGGTTTTTGGCTTTTACTTGCGAGCATGGAACACTTCATTTTAACGAAGATTTTCTCATCATCGAAAAGCAATACATCGACGAAAACAAAGAGCGTTTTCATCCCATCATTACCGATACGGTAAGGGAAACTCAACCGGTGGTGAGGTATTTACTAAACGACATTATTCACGAAGAAAAGAATTGCCCTTGTGGCAGCCCGTTTACGGGAATTAAACAAATTGAAGGACGATCAGATGATGTTTTTCATTTTAAAACAGGAGAGGGGACAGACGTGTCGGTTTTTCCTGATTTTATCAGAAGAGCGGTAATTACTGCATCCGATCAAATTCAGTTTTATACGGTGGTTCAAAAGAGCCCCAATTTATTAGAGTGTTACCTGGAGGTTGAGCAAGACCTAACGGCTGTGCGCAAAGCTGTTGAGGCATCTTTAACCGGAATGTTGGCCAAGCAAGCCATCGATCAGGTAAACATTGAGTTTATTGACTACATGAACCTTGAAAAAGGTTCCAAATTAAGGAGGGTTAGAAATGAAAGTTCTACAGCCAATTAAAATCGTAAGTATGGGTAAGTATTTACCCATAAACAAAGTTCGTTCTGAAGAATTAGAACTAGCTTTAAATATGCCTTCCGGGTGGAGTGAACGCTACTCGGGAGTAAGAGAAAGACACCATTCCAACGAAGAAAGTGGAGGAGTAATGGGAGCCAGAGCCATCGAAACGGCACTGGAAAAAGCTTCCATGCAACTGAGCGACATCGACTTGTTGATCTGTGCCTCTGCTACTTTTGATTACCCATTGCCCAATCAGGCGAGTGTAATCAAGAAGGAGTTGAAGGATGGTCATAAGGTGAACATTCCGTCTATTTCGGTGGATAGTACTTGCCTGAGTTTTGTGAGTGCATTGGATGTGGTATCTACCATGTTGGATGGTAAACGCTATAGAAATGCCATTGTGGTAAGTTCAGAAATTGCATCCAAAGGGATTAACCCCGAAAACTGGGAAACCGCCAGCTTGTTTGGAGATGGAGCAGTGGCTGCCATTGTAAGTTACGACGAATCAGGACAGAGTGGTGTGATTAAAGGAGGAATGCGTACCTATTCGGAAGGGGTATTTGATACCATCATTAGAGGTGGTGGAAATGAAAACCACGCCAAGGATGTGGCTTACGACCCGGATATGCACTCTTTTCACATGTCCGGTAAAAAGCTATTAAAACTGGCTAAAAAGAAAATTCCTGAATTCATGAAGGAGTTCTTTAGCGATTTATCCATGAAGATTGAAGATGCCGATTTGGTGATTCCTCATCAGGCAAGTAAGTCGGGAGTGATGATATTCGAAAAGATGTACAAGTTCAAAGAGGGACAGGTGTACGGTAACCTGGAGACCCACGGAAACTGTATTGCGGCATCTATTCCGATGTCGTTGCACGATGCCATTGAAGAAGGAAAGATTAGAAGAGGAGACACTTGTATGCTGTGTGGAACCAGTGCAGGGTTTTCGATTGGAGCAGTTTTGATTAAGTACTAATGTTTGACTTTGGATTACTCATAAAATTGCTCTTTAGCACCTTTTCGTTTCGGAAAGACAGTCTGCGGTTCCCTACCTTCAAGCGGATCTTTGCAGTGATTTTTCTGTTCCCGTTGTTTACTACCATTATAGTGGTTAACTGGGTGTTTTTGTTGTTGGATGAGGTATTCTTTTTCAACTACAGAAGGCAGAAGGTATCCAAATCTTTGTTTGTAATTGGAGTACCCCGAAGTGCTACTACGTTTATGTTGGAAATCCTGTATGGCGATAAGGAAAACTTTACAGGGTTTACCATGTGGGAAATGATTCTGGCGCCCAGCATCATTCAAAAGTACTTTTGGTTGGCCATCATTGCCATCGATCGTAAAATAGGTAGGCCATTGTATCGTTTATCCCTTTGGTTTGACAGAGTAGTGTTTGGTGACTTTAGAGAAATCCACGACATGGGATTATCTAAACCGGAGGAGGACGAGGTATTGTTGATTTACGCCTTTTCGTCGGTGTATTTATCTTACTTCTATCCGGAGGTAAAGGTGATGGACGATTACCTGTTGTTTGATGAAGGGTTATCGGAAAGGAAGAAACGAAGAATACTTGCCTTTTATAAGCGAGGAGTTCAGCGACACAACTACGTGTTTAACCGCAAGCAGGAAAAGTATTTCTTGTCTAAGAATCCAGGGTTTATTTCTAAAATTGGTTCTGTGGCAGAGGCTTTTCCAGAGGGCAAGATTGTGTACATGTTGCGTACTCCACTTAAGACCATTCCTGCTACCATTAGCCTGAACAACCATATATACAGTTCGTTTGCCAAAGTACCGGAAGAAGGAGCTCTGGTAGATAAAACTTCTCGATTTGTAATGGAGTGGTATCGTATGGCAGAGGAAGCCCTGAGCAAGTTGGAGGAGCACCAAAAGTTTGTGGTGCCATTCAAAGACTTTGTTTCCGATCCATCTACCATGGTAAAGAACCTGTATCAGTCGGCAGGGTTGAAATGGACATCAGCACAACAAGAGCGATTAGAAGCTATTCAGGAAGCCAAAAAGAACTATAAAAGTGGACACAGTTACGATACTTCTGCCGGAGTGAACAAGGAGTTCATCGAGTCGGAATTGAAGAAGCTGTACAGCCCTGAAATGCTGGCAAGAATCTGATGTACATCGAGAAGCAAATATCGTGTAATGGGATCACCATTAACTATGTAGACGAGGGTAGTGGAGGCGTAATTGTTTTTCTGCACAATGGTGGCGGTTTCTGGCACATCTGGCAAAAACAATTGGAGCATTTCTCCAAAACTCATCGGGTAATCGCATTAGACTGGCCCGGCTTTGGCGAGTCCGACGAAGTATCCGAACCCCTTACGGTGGAGTTATTGTATAGTACCTTGCTATCATTTGTGGATCAGTTAAACCTGGATGAGTTCAACATTGTGGGTAATTGCATTGGAGCATCAGCCGCCATCCTGTTCAAACAAAGACACCCGCAAAGAGTAACCCGAATGGTACTCATGAACATTTGCCCCGGTGAGCGAATCATTAAAAACAAGCGACTAAGAAACTGGGTGTTTAATAGCAACACTAACCCCAAAAAACAACAACATATAAAACGTTGGTTGCAATTTGTGTTCGTAAAAACCCCCGTAAAATATCAATTCCCCAGAATCCTTTTCGGTAAAGAATACCACAAGCAGGACCCATTGGTACAACGCTACCAGCGTAAACTCAAAGAGGCCAAACACACACGTATGCGCCTCAACCTTCTATTTGCTGCCAATTCCTACACTCTGGCAGATATCCTCGACAATACCAACCACTCCAACGCCACCTTACTCTGGGGACAAGAAAACAGAGTAGCTTCTTTTTCCAGCGAAGCATCATTCCATCAAGATCTACTTAAAATCCCTTTTGTTGTGGCTTTGAAAAATGCTGGGCATTTGATGATGTATGAGGATGCAGAGGAGGTGAATGAGGTGATAGGTGGTGTTTTTAGGTGAGGGTAATTTTACCCTTTTTTAGGGTGAGGATACCCAGATTTGATAGGTAATCAATTATTCAATAGGCTATTTAAGTACATTAGAATCAAATTGCTTTTTTGAGAAGAAATTGTCTATTATGCTGCTAACATTTGTTTTAAAAATAATCTTAGGAATTTCACTTATCGCACTTAGTTATAGAGTTAGTGAAGATTTAAAACCTGAATTTTTTGGTGGTGGAGCAATATTGTTAATCACAACTCTTATTCTCGATTCTGTAAAGTATTTATGGCTTAATTGGCGAAGATTTAAGTTTATCATAAAGACAAAGTATATAGCTCTTTTAGGTAAAGAAATTCGATTTTCAATGTCTTATCAATACAGAATAAAAGTAAATGATAAATACTTATTAGTTAAAAATTCAAATCCTAATTGGACTTGGTATCAGCACGTGGGTGGTAAATATAAGAGAACAGAAAAAACCAATAAAATCCTAAGTGATCTTAATGCGGTAGATGATATTAAAATGAAAACTAGTGGGTTGAAAAAAGGAGATTTAGCTGTGTTTGTTCCAGCTAAAAATGCTGTGAAATTTCTGGATTGGTTTAATTCTACAAAAGATAGGGAAATGTCTCATTGGAGAGAGTTTTATGAAGAACTTTTAAGTGAAGAGAATCCTATTTTAAACAAAGATATTTTTCCATATATAAATTATGAGTTTGTTGGGTCGGTAGTAACAGGTGTGAAAAAAACTCCCATAGAGAGTGGTTGGAATTGTTGGGAGGTGTTACAGTACGATGTACTTGATGTAATATTGAATGACGAGCAACTAGAAGAGCTCGAGGAACTACAGAATAAAGAAACAGATTACTTCAAATGGGCGAGCGCAGCTTTGATTAATCGTTTAGGGTATAATGAAGATGAGCAGGTTGCGGATTATAGAATTGGAGCACATGCTAAATGGGTGTTAAATATGAAATGGACTAAACAATAATAAATTGGGAGTACAAAAAAATAGTGCTTATAAAGATAGGGTTCTAGTATTATTTAGCGGAGGGTTAGACTCTTCTGCTTGTATCCAATATTACTTAAACTTAGGTTGTGAGGTTGTTGCTCTATTTATAAAATATGGTCAATCATCTGAAAAGAAAGAGTATGAGAGTGCTATTTTGTTATGTGAATACTTCAAAGTTGAGTTGATAACATCAGAAGTGAATACAGAGAGATCATTCACGAAGGGGGAGTTATTAGGTAGGAATTTGATGTTAATTTCTATCGCTTTGCTTGTTAGTGATAATTATTCGAAGATCATAATTGGTATTCATAATGGTACACCATATTACGATTGTTCTTTCCAATTTTTTAACAAAGCTGAATCCATAGTGAAGGAATATACTACTGGATTGGTACTGCTTGAAGCCCCTTTTCTAAACTTGAATAAGATGGAGTTGTTCCATTATATCAAATCGCAAAATATTCCATTTGAGTTGTCTTATAGTTGTGAAATAGGAGAAGATACTCCCTGTGGTGTTTGTTTGAGTTGTATTGATAATAAAAAATTGTATGGAGAAGTTATATAGGACAAGGTTTATTAACCACCCCAATGGAGCTAAATTTGAGACTCCGTTATTGGTGCCATCATTTTCAAGTAAGGGGTTTGTAATGCTTGAAGAGGATGACAAGAAGATTTCGGAATCATATAATTACATTATGGTTGCAAAGGAATTTCTGTGGGA
The DNA here is from genome assembly GCA_965230225.1 of Parvicellaceae bacterium. Classification (GTDB taxonomy): domain Bacteria; phylum Bacteroidota; class Bacteroidia; order Flavobacteriales_D; family Parvicellaceae; genus CALSMU01. The sequence goes on along the minus strand of CBDDKM010000007.1, from coordinate 107,643 downwards.
ATCAATGTTAGTCAGTGCATATGATTTACATTTTGACCTTATTCCAAAACCAGAAGAATTTAACTGTACGGAGGTTACATTTATTGATAGTGGAGGATATGAAACTTCAAAAATGGTAGATTTAGCAGGGATTAATCAATCTAATCATGATGTCCAATCTTGGGATGAAGATGGATTAAAACAGACACTAGCCACTTGGCCGGAAACAATGACTGGAATAATTGTGAATTTTGATAGGGTCGAATCGAATGTAAACCTGATTGATCAGATAAAGTCAGCTAAGGAGTTGTTTGGTTCCTTTGATCAGTTCATGGGAGATTTTTTGATAAAACCAGAAAAGAACAGTCAGAAGTCAATTAGAAAACAAATTGATAAAATTGTAGACTCACCTGACCTTTTAGACGACTTTGATATTATTGGAGTTACGGAAAAAGAGGTTGGCAATTCTCAATTAGAAAGAATGGTGAATATAGCAAGCCTTAGAAGAGCTATGGATGATCATGGAAACTATGCTCCAATTCATGTATTTGGGAGTTTAGATCCAATAAATATCATTTTATATTATTTGGCTGGAGCAGAAATTTTTGATGGATTAACTTGGTTGAAATTTGCATATTATGAAGGAGCAGCAATTTATGTTCAAAACTATAGTATTTTAAATTCCAAGTATGGTATTCAATCAAAAGATACAGTATTAAGAAGGAATTTTTTTGTTGATAACATAACGTATTTAGAAAAGTTGAAGAATCGTTTATCCTCTTTCGCGAATTCGGAGGATTTGGACTATTCTTATTTTTCTGATTTGGATAATAGTAGGTATAATTTATCAGAGTTAATTGAAAAAGCTCATAAAGATTTTCTAAATAAAATAAAATAATATGGGAGGTTCAGGAGGAAATTTTCCTACAAACGAAGATCCAAGAAGGACTTTCGAAAAAATTCAGAAGGAGCAAGAAAGGTCAAAGGATGCAGAATTTGAAATTGAAGTGAATCAGTTAATTGCGGATACTTTAAAAGATGCGAATAGCAGGGATGTAGAGCAAACTAGAACACATATTAATACAATTTTAACTTCAATCAATAAGGAGATTGATGGAAATGTACAAACCATTTTTGGAGGGTCTGTAGCAAAACACACTTATGTAGATGGATTAAGTGATATTGATGTTTTAGTTATTGTAAATGATACTGAGTTGAAGCAATTTTCACCTGGAGAGGTTAAAGAGTATATTAAAGAGAGAATGGAAAAGAGGTTACCATTTTCTGAGATAAAGATTGGGGAAATGGCTGTAACAGTTTCCTTTACAGATGGAATAGAAATTCAGGTGTTACCTGCAATTCGTACTAAGAGTGGGGTGAAAATATCATCTTCAAATGGCGAGAATTGGTCTAGTGTAGTTAGACCCAAAGCATTTGCAGAGAAATTAGTAAAGGTTAATCAAAAATGTGCAAATAAGGTTGTCCCGGTAATTAAACTAGCTAAATCAATAGTTTCTGATTTTCCTTCTTCTAGACAGTTAAAGGGATATCATATTGAATCATTAGCGGTAAAAATATTCTCTAATTATTCTGGAGATATGGTAACAAAAACTATGTTGAAGCACTTTTTTTCAAGAGCCTCTGAACATGTTTTATCTTCTATTCAGGATAAAACAGGGCAAACTTTAAAAGTTGATGGTTACTTAGGTGGGAATGGAAGTGTTGAAAGGAGAATAGTTTCGGATAGCTTAGCTAGAATGAGTAGGAAAATGGAATCGGCTGATAGATCTGGAAATTTAGAAAAGTGGGGAGAAATCCTATAGTGTTTTAAACAATTCACATTTAACTAGTTTAATATGTTGATCATTTATCAAATAATGAAATTGAATATTATTGGCTATTTAACAAATTATTCTTCAATCGTATGAGCATTTCGAATTCTATAATTGATAGATATATTGATATTAAAAAGCAAGTGATTGAAAGTGGGTTTGCCTGGGAGATTGATTGGCAAGAAGAGCAGGATTTTACCACAATTAGTGAATCTAAGTTTTGTAGCGAAGCTGCATGGGTGATATTGTCCAGTGGGATGAGTGTCAGAACAGTAACAAAGGTTTTTAGTAAAGTTTCAGAAGCATTTTTTAATTGGGATAGCGTGGAAAGAGTAATACTAAATAAAGAAAAATGTATAGAAAAAGCTTTAGTTCATTTTAATCATGTAGGTAAAATCAATGCAATTGTTAATATAATTGAAGAAATTGATAGAGAGGGGTATATAAATTTTAAAAACAATATTAGAAAAAGGGGGATAGATTACTTACAGAAGTTTCCTTTTTTAGGGCCTGCTACATCATATCACTTAGCCAAAAATATTGGTGTTGATGTTGTTAAACCAGATAGACACTTAATTAACCTGGCTAACGAACTTAACTTTTCTAGTGTCCACGAATTATGTAAAACTATTGCAAGTCCTATAGACGAAAAAATGAGTGTTGTTGATATTGTTTTATGGCGTTACTGTGTTATTACACCAGATTACATTTCGAAAGTTAGGAATTGGTGTTAGGAAAACCACCAATATTAATTATCCAGTTTGAGGTTAATTTTATGAAATGAGTCTCTTAATAAAGATTCACTTGCTATTATTTTTTACCAATTATTTAAAGTTTTGAAATAGAAAAGGGTTAATTGTTATCGATTTTACCGTAATAAAATTTCCCTATCTTCCCACAAAATCCTAAAATCAACTAAAATGAAGACGCTTAAAAACTTTCTAATTGTATCATTATCTGTTTTATTGTTGGCTTGTAGTGGTTCGGGTACTTATAGAGGTAACTGGAAAGCAACAGATCAGTATGGAAACAAATTGGATTTGGAGTTTGGCGAGCATAGTTTCTCAATTACTACTGATGGTGAAACAAAGGAGTATGAGTACTCTCAAAACTCGGTAAACATTTCTAACTCAGTAGAAACTTACGGAATCAAACTAGACAATGGTAAGTCGTATCAAATTCACTTTCCTATTGCTAATGATGAATCAAAAGGAGCGATATTAGATGCTAACGGCATGCCTCTGTATATCATTAGTAGAGATGACTACATTGGTTATGATGATGTGTTTGGGTTTTAAAATATGATCCAAATAACAGGTGCTTGATTCAATTACTTTTTTGAAAAGCTATAAACTTGAATTTATTCTTTCTTGTTCAATGAATCTCCTAATTTATTAAGGTATAATTCCGAGTCTTTACTTAAAAAGTTAGGCCTTTGTGCCAAATGGTTAACGGCAAGGTTTTCCACAAGAATTAGATCGGATCGAATAGCTTGAATAATAGAAACAACCGCAATTAATGGGGTGTTTTCCATTTGGCCTGCGATAAATGATTTCTTAATTCCATTCTGAATTATGTATTGAGGAGGAGTAAGAATATTGTAGATTTCTCTAATTGTAGCAGTATCTTTTGGGTTAACAGTAAGTAAAGATTCTTTAAATCTTTTTTCGTATTCTTTTATTGCTTCTTTATTGTCTTCGGGAGCTCCATAGTCGAAAGGAGGATAGAAGTAATATGAATTTCCATTATTATCTTCATAGGTGGCCAGAGTAATACAAACTCTGTCTCTTACATAAATCATGCTATCCGATAAGAATAAACCGGAGTAAAGAGGTGAGGAACTGTTCAGAATTAACTTTTTTGGAGATTCGAAATCATCCTTCTTATTTAAATGATCAAGAGTAAATAGGTGATAATATCCATTCTCGTCAATCTCATAGTGGTTGTCATGTTTTTCTCCGTTTGTTGATTTTGTTCCATATCCCGGATCCTTTGAGAAACGGATTAGGTAACTGCAAAAATCAATGTAATAATTAGAGCAGCTTCTTATAATATGCTTTATTCTTAAAGCTGTTTGTTGAACTTTTTCAATTTCTTCAATTTGTTCATTTGTTCATTTGTTCCTTTACTCGCTTGTAATCCTTCTAAAGCTTTTTCGAATTCTGCGTAATGTCTTTCCATCGAATCTAAGAGCTTTTGTTGCTCAAATTCTATGTTGTCATTCAATTGAACAAAAGTATTTTCTATTTCATTGGAAATTGATGAAGGTGAGTTTTCGCTTGTACAACTAGCAAATGCAATCAAAGAGATAAGAAAAAGAGGTTGAATCTTTGAGAAATATTTGTACATTTTATTAGGTTTTAAGTTTGTCTAAAACTACAAAATTTAAGTGATTCGACTTGGTGAAGTCACATGAAGGTTTTCCAAAACATGATTTTACCGCCTCGTGAATGTTCTTTTAAAAATTGGCCCGCAGGGAGCGTTAAAAAGGGATGTGTGTTTGAACCGTACATTTCGGATAGAGTGGAACGATATCCGTAATAGTTCGGTGAGTTTACATCACTTTAGCGATGAGGAGTTCAATTTTAAAGGTTATTCGCGCAGCTTGATTGTTTGGTCCCGATAGCTATCGGGATAAGCCCGGAATGGCGTTGCTAAAAGGAGTTATAGATCAAAGTTTACTTCCACCTTGTATTTCTCCAATTATTCCTCTGATTAGGCTTTAAAAATGTCCAAACCACAATTCTACTCACTTTATTTCCCTGCCCCATTTCGATTACCTTAACCTCTCTTGCTCTGGCTTTTTTTAAGGTTTCTGTGATGGGCTTGATGTTGGATTGTTTAGAGACTAATGAAGAAAACCAAAGTACAGACTTAGAGTGTTTCATGCTGTCGTGAACCAGGTTTTTCAGGAACTGTTTTTCTCCTCCTTCGTACCATAATTCGTTGCTGTTACCACCAAAGTTGAGGGTAACGTCTTTAACCTTCTTTCCCTTAAGGTTCTTCAATTTTCTTAATGTTCCCTTTTGTGCCTCTTCTGCAGAAGAATGGAAAGGAGGATTGCAGAACATCAAATCAAATCGTTCCTCTTTCTTAATGGCATCAAACAGAATATTAAACGAATCTTTCTGGAATCTAAGTTCGAAGTGCTTGTCAGAATTGGGTACATGATTGAGGTTGTTTTTCGCTGATTCCAATGCAGTTTTGTCAATGTCTGTACCCACAAAACTCCAACCGTATTCCTGATGACCAATAATAGGGTATACCGCATTGGCTCCAACACCAATATCCAAACATTTAATTTTACTTCCCTTAGGAATAGCACCACCTTTAATGCCTTCTTTTAGTACATCTGCCATGTTGTGTACATAATCAGCTCTTCCCGGTATAGGAGGGCAGAGATAACCTTCCGGTACGTCCCAGTCTGTTACTTTATAATGGTGCTTTAGCAGTGCTTTGTTTAGAGCTTTTACAGCCTTAGGATCGAAGAAATCAATGGACTCGTTACCATACTTATTGGGAGCAACGAATGGTTTTAGCTCCGGATGTGCCTGGCACAATTCTTCAAAATTATAACGCTCTCGGTGCTTATTTCGAGGGTGCAATTTGTACTTGATCTCTTTCTTCTCCATGTGGGGGCAAAGGTAGGGGGATTATTGGCTTAACGAAAAATACCCCGTCAAAAATAAATTCCGACGGGGTAACAACCAAGGTTCTACTACAGAACTAACAAAAAGCTTATTGGAAAAATATTTTGTGCATGGTACTTCCCAGAGGTGTTTCCAGATGTACGTAGTAAAACGAACTGGAAGTCTCCGGCGAAAATGACTGGTAACTGGGGGAGTTGTGAACCACCCTTCCAGAGAGGTCGTAAACAATACAATCTTTCACTTCCTCTACGTTGGAGATTAAAAGCTGACCGTTAACCACCTGTACCATGGGCTGATTGCCACTACAATTAACATGGATCACATCTGAGTATTCGAATGCACCATTATAATCCACTTGTTTTAAGCGGAAATAACCTGCCTGTATAACCGAAGGGATCTGGTAAGAGTATTCGATGTAATTGGATGAATTACCAGCCCCGGATAATCGCCCAACAGACTCGAAATCGTATCCATTTTCAGTATACTGGATATCGAAGTAATCGTTGTTGAACTCTGCAGATGTTTGCCATTCCAATGTTATGCGGTTGGCACTACAAGTAAAATCAAACCCTAATAAATCTACGGGTAGTGTTGTACATGGATCGGCTACATTGTTGGAAGCATTAATGGAAGGCGTTCCATTATTGGCCCAGGTGGCTCCACCGTCTTCGGTGCGGTGAGATACATCCCCCATGCTAGGTGCTGTTCCGGCATATTCTGCCACCGCTGTTAACGAAGCTGAAGTTGGCCCCGGAAGACTAGCTACCACCGAACAACCTCCCGGTGAAGGGGTATAAGTAGGTGGTTCGTCCAAATCGGAATCAGTACCCCATTTAGAAGATTGTCCGCTGGATGTTGTCCAGTATACTGCGTTTTGTGGAGCTCCGGAGGCATCGTAAAGCGCAATGTAAAAATCTCCATTGTCCATGTACCATCTGTCCGAGCCGGTTTCCAGGTGGGCGTCACTACAATAATCGGCCATAGAGAAAGTGGCTCCGGAGTTGGGACCTCCAATGGAAATAAATCCATGTGGTGCGATGGAGGTTCCCGCCGGAAACCTGAATGTTCCATCCAAAGAGGAACTATAAATTCGGTACCCTATAAAATAGCATCCAATGTCTACTGTATTACAAGATGTATTATAGAGTTCTACATACTCACGCCCATAGGTGGGTTGAGTACATACTTTTAAGGATTGATATTGAGAGCTTGAGCTGCTCGTAGGTGGTTTAATATCTACCTCATTGATTACAATCTGTGCGTTATAAGCCGTAGGGGTAGCGAATAGGGCAAATACCGTAAACAATTTTAAGTACATCAGTTCGTTTTTTAGCTGTTTAGGCTAAGCTATGCCAAACCGTACCGAAATTGAAGGGTAGTCAGTAGGGATTAACCATAGGTATTTTACCTCACCACTGTGGTTACCTACTGCTCTAAAGTTGTTGTAAGTCCCTTGTTTTTAGCGAATTCCTCTAAACTTTTCTTTCCACTAATTCCCAACTTGGATTCGATGTTCTTTTTGTGGGTAATTACAGTATCTCTAGAAATAAAAAGCTCATTGGCTATCTCTAAATAGCTTTTGTTGATGTGTTTTAAAATTTCCAATTCGCGAGCAGAAAGAGCGGATAATGTACGTTCATTTTTTACCTCAGATTGAAGTTGAGATAACTCCTCTTTGAGCTTTTCGTTTTCCTGAATATAAATTTGAATTTGTTCCTCAGTTCTATTCTTTTCTGCTGCCTGAGAAGAGCTCACCTGAATAAGCCATTCGTACCCAAACGAAATAAGCACCATGGCCAATACTGTCTGACTAATTAAAGCCAAAACCGAAATGAGATCGTAATGAGTAATTTCAAACAAGGGAGAAAAGGAAAACTGAACCACTATTAGTACAATGGAAAGTACCAGTGTAACAGGAAATAGGTTTCTTTTTAAGGAACTGTTGTAGGCTCTGGAGATTAAAGCAATGCCGAGTAGTATGTATGTAAGGATGGAATAAACCAAATCGATGTAATCCACAAAAGAATTGCTATTGTTTTCATCTTTACTGGCAAACGAGTAGATCATTACTAACAGGATGTTTACCACCAGTATAGCAAGCGCCCACTTGGTTTTAGATTGAAACAGTTTTACTCTTTTATGTAGCCATCCAAAGGAGTTTCCAAAAAAGGGTAGCGCAGCTATAAAGAACGCATTGTTATAGGCCGAGAAGGTTTTAATGATCAAAGATGATTCACCTGGTTTCATGAGTCCTGTAAAACGATATGCATCCATGAATACCCACATCAGGAAAGCTCCTGAAAGCAGTAATAATCCAATGTCATTTTTATGATCTTGATCGATGGAAACCACCCTTTTCCAAAGGAAAATTAAAAACAAGGCCCCGGCTCCACAAATGAAAAGGTGGATCAATCGAAGGGTTTCAATCTTATTTAGTTCTACTAACTCCAATTCAATCATACCTACAATATAGGGAAAATATCAGTTGATAGTGAGGAGGTGGGAGTGTAGAGAGTGAAGTATTGAGTTAGGAGAGGTAGGGCAAATCTGAAAGTAATTAATTCTATAATTACCTAATTCGTAATTCTCTGACATATATCTCTTTTTTACTTTTTAATACCAAAGCAATTATCGCTATTAAAATAAAAGTTCCAAAGGTTAGATTTAAGGTCAATAAATTCATAGAAGCAAAGGCTTTCAGAAGTGAAGTAATTGCATCTGTATTATGATATGGTGTAGGATCTGTTAGTAGAACAGCAACATAAATTATAAATAGAATGTTTGCTGCAATAATTGGTTTTTTCCCCTTGTCCCAAATATTCATTTTTCGTCTTGCGGGAGCAGGTTTATTTAATACTTTACAAAGGTTTTCAAAAATTTCATTAAGTGTCTCCAGATTGTAACTATTGATCCAAAAGGATGATTTCTTTCCATATTCCAGTATAATTTCATTGGAGTATTCATTTAAGGTTATCCTTTTGATGGCACGAAGAGGAAGCGAGTTCTTAATAACCACTTTTTGGTTGTTTTCATCAACAATATCTCCAATAATGTCTTTAGGTTCAATCTCAGCTTTACAAATTCGATGTTGCTCCAGTATTACCAGCTGGTTTGGATTGTCTATCTCGTGCCATGTATGTTTGTGATGTTCATTCATTGATCACAATACTTTTTTAGACTGAGCGAGAATGGAAGCAATGTCTTCGAATGCCAGAATAAGATTATTTATTGTGGTTTGATGACCATGATGAGTAAGACAGTGTGTTTTGATTTCATGTTCTTCACTCCAAATTTCATGCTTATATGGGAAGTATTTAACCTGATAAAGGTTAAGAACTTTCAAAGATTTGTTGAGAGCTCTTTGAATATTTGCATTGGAGCAATCAATGTTAAGAAATGGTTGTCGAAGGAATGTTCTTCTTACCCAATCATTTTTACTGATATTCAATTCCAGGTGATCAATGTCATGATTCAAATGAATTCCCCAGTGAATAAAGTCCGTATCATCTAAGGATTTCCTCCAATTTGATTTTTTCCACGTTCCTCTTACATAATTGATAAGAATACTAATTGTAAAGCCATGATGGATGTAGTTAGTCTGGAAAGTATTATCTGAAGTAGTCATGTGACCAATGAATCGAGAAGACAATTCTTTCGAGAACTTAACATTCTTGGTGGTTTCTATTTCATTAATGATGGATTCAATCATCTAAGAATATTTACAGGTAACTGCCTATAAGTATATTACTAATACCAAACAGAATAATGAACAGTAGTATCCGAAATAATAAAAGCCAACTCACCAAGTTCATCAGAAGCAATGGTAAAATGCCAATCCACCAGATGTTTTTCTCCAATTACTCTGGTGTAGTTTGCTGTAGATAGGTAATCATCACTGGTTTTAAGAATGTGTTTTCCTGTAACCCCCAAGTATTCTTTTTTTACTGGAACAATGTCGTAGTAATAGGTTTTTACTTTGTGAGAAGTAGCTTCGTTGATATAGATTAGTCGGTTTTTAATGTTTTGAGTAACAAAAGTATCTCTACTCATGTAATAATCTAGCTCATTTTCCAGTAGTAGCAGGTTAGTGGTGTCTAATTCAAATGTTCCGTTGTAAGCTTCTGAAGGAACAATGAAGATGTAGTCTAACAGCCATTTCTCCAATTCATTATTGATTTCTTTGCTAATGGATTCGTCGTTAATCACTAACGCGTTGTACTTGGTTAAAGAATCCATGGCCATTTTAACGTTGAGGTTGCTACATACATAGTAACGCTGTCCGGCAGGGAAGATGGAATCCACCTGATTCATCATTTCTTCATGATTCCCTTTAAGTTCCTTCAGTAGTTCAGATTCTTCCTGGTCAGAAGAACATCCAATAAGGATAATTAAAAACAAGGGCAGAAAAAGGTATTTCATTAGCTTCGGTTTTAGAGGCCCGAAAATACCAATTTATTTCTTGATCCACTCTATAGCATATTCTAAAGCATCGTCCGAAACACTAATGTTAGGATGAACAGGCTCTAGCACTTCATGATTACCATTAGCGCCAATGTCGTAAGTGGAACTCACCGCCACCAGGCATTTAGATGTAGGTAGCATAAACTTGAGTTGCTCTCCAAAGTCGTTGGTGTATTCTCCGGTAGGTTGACCTATAAGAGTGCTTAACTTATAGGTACTAACAGCGTCTGCCAAAAAGTTAGCACTGGAGAAAGTGTTGGGACCAATGAGGAAACAAGACTTCCCATCGAAGTAGTTGTTAGGCTTTTTAGGAGTAGTTACCCCTTCTTCAAACGATTCAATTACCTCTCCATTAGAAGTGTTGTTGTACTGCTCCATGAACTCTTTCCCAAACATGCGAGCATATACCTTGTTGCTGTTGTAAGCTTTTTTTGATTGTTCGCTCACTTTCCAGTACCTGCCGCTCGATTGCTGGTAAGACTTGGTGGTAAGGTAAGAGAGAAGCAGGTCATTCAAGCCAGAATCCCCACCTCCGTTGTCTCTAATGTCGATGATGAGGTGTTGGATGTTCTCCTGCTCAATTTGCTTGAAGGTGCTTTTCAAAAAGCGTTTAAAAGCCTTGTAACCATTGCAACTGTTGTAGCTTAACAGACCAATGTTTTGAGGCAATACCTTAAAGGTGTAGTTAGCTGTTTTTTGGTTTTGGTTGATGAAAGAAACAAAGCTGTTAATGTCCATTCCTTCCAGTTGAATTGGACTGTTAGAGGGTTTGAGCTGAACAGCATAGGGAGGTTTCAGTTTTTCGTTAAAGAACAAATACAACGGGAAAATCACTTCGCAATAGGCTTTTTTATAAGCAGGAATTCCTCCAATGTAGCTCAGGCATTCTTCGTATAGTTCCTGCACCGGAATGTTGTTAATCGCAACAATGGTAGATTGAATCGGGATTTCTGATACAGCAGATTTGGTAACCTCCATGGTTCCATCTTCATTCAGTTTTCCACTTACAGGAAGGTAGAGGTGTGCCTTTACTTCGGGCATTAGTTTTTGAATGCGCCATTCCATGTAGGAGTGACCACCACTCATAAGGGCGGTAAGTTTCATTCCAACAGTGGCAAATTCTTTTAGACCAATAGAGTCGGTAGTCCAATCTTGCGTAAGGTTTTTTACCTGTAATTGAATATCTTCTTTCGAATGAATGAAGTAGGGGTTGTAGTGAATTTCTTCGAAACTCTTGATTAGATATTGGATGTCCGACTTAGCTGATTCACTCGAAATCATTGGCTTTTGAGCAGTCACATGAGCACCAATTAGCAGTGCAATACATAGGAGTAGTGTTCTCATTTTAGGTTGTTTCGCCGTATGACGAATACCTATGGTAATAAGTTACATCTCAGGATTAATTAGGTCAATAAATAGTAGACTTCAATAAAATGGAAACAGGCCCATTGTGTAGATAAAGAAGAGGCGCACAAAGCACCTCTTCTTTATCCGGCCTGTAAACGAGTGGTTATTTTTTTACAATCGTTGTGGTGCTGGTTGTTTGATCAAACTGTATGGTAATCAGGTAAGTCCCTTTACATAAGTTAGATACGTCTATGGTGGTATTGCTTATTAGTCCCTGTTCAATTAATCTTCCTGAAGGGTCAGAAATAATATAGGATTTAGCCGATTGATCGGAATCTATTTGAATTTGGTTTAAACAAGGGTTTGGAAAAACAGTAAAAGTACCCAGGTTAAATTCTTCAGTTCCTACAATTTGGTTCTGTATCTGAATAGCCATTTCATCATATACACCTGAACCATCATTTGCTGTTGCCCGAACGAAAACATAGCCATTTCCTGTACCTGTTAATACTCCATTTTGATCTATGGTAGCAATTGCCGGATCGGTGGTGGTCCAGGTTACGGTATTGTTTGATACGTTGGTAGGAAACATGGTGTGAATCATTTGCAGTGTACCTCCATTAGTGTTGATTGTATAATTGCTATTTAATTCGTCTATTATAATTGAGCTGGCCAATACAGTTGAAGAACTTGCAGAATGGATAGAAATATCGTCCAACAGTACAAAACCGCTATTAATCATGTGTGCTCCTATAGCAAACCGAACATTGGTAAGGTTAGAGAGGTTAAATAAATTTTGTGTTGCTGATTCCCAGGTAAAGCTGTTGGAGTTTAATGGGTGTGATGGACTAAATCCACTTTGAAAATTCCAGTTAGTAGGAATCTCTACCCAGTTATTACCATCATCGTACCATAGCGAAAGTTCTGGTGCAAGGAAGTTACTGTTTACACATGCAAGATTAAAAGTCAGTTCTGGGTTGGTAATTTGTGTTAGGTCCATAAAGGGAGTTTCAAGAAACAGGGTGTCCATTCCTGCCATCCCGGTATAATCATCAAGGTAGGCACACCCAGGTGCATTTGCTCCAAAGTCTGAAGTATACACAAACTGCTGGTTGTGCTGAAAGTTGTTGGTAGAGGATTGAGACCAGTTTGCAGGAATACTCGTGTCAAAAGTTTCGTTGATTTGAGTCCATCCAACGGAGGAAATCAACAGATAAGTAATAATCTGGAATAGTTTCATGAGTTGTAGTTTAAATTGATTACTACAAACTTATGAAGCCAACGAACTAATGTAAATGTACAATTGGGATAAAATAAGGTAGAATTGGGCGCTATTCCGGATTAATCCAGAAAGAAAAACTCATCTAGCAATTCTCCTTCCAGATCGTAAACACTTTTATATTCTCCAAAAGCTGCCTCCTGATATCCAATTTGAACCACCACTTCGATCATAGCTTCGTCCGCCCCGTTTAGAAACGATAGAGAAACTTTTGAGTTTTCTACACTGATGTCTTCCGCTTTACACCCTTGCGGAAATTCTGATTTAATTCCATTTTGATCTTCTCCCAACAAGGCATCAGTTATGAGCGCGTCCAGGCTGTCGAAGGCATCCTGCATGTATTCATCTCTTTTGGCAGTTGTAAAGTTGTCTAGTTTTATTTCGCTCATGATGATTTAGTTGAGTTTACAGGTTGTAAGTTAAGTAAACTTATTGGAATCAATGTTGGGATTCAATTTCTTCTACAAAATGCAATTGAAATAATTCCACAGCATAGTTTAAGTCACTGATTTGCTTTTTAGGGTTGTCGTCGTTTGTACAGTCGGGATCAAGTCGAAACAAAACCATTTTAGAAATATTATCGTTTCCAGAAATGGCCACTTCATAATTAAGGTGAGAGTAACAATAGTTCACATCATTCAACCATAAATAGGTAGTATCCCTCACATAAACATCAACGGGGTCCATATCGTCCGGAATTTTATCCCAAACAACAGGAGGAAAATTTGAGTCGATTTTCCAAATACTATCCAAATGGAAGTAGGCTGAATCGAGTCGGTAATCACCATTCTTATTCATTACTTTAAACAAGCGGTGCCTTAATTCATCTTTTGAGAAATCGAAGTGATATTCCTTCTGAACATCAGCACTGGTGTCGTAAGATGTTGCACAAAAAGCAAAAATGGCCAGTGGTGTAATCATTACCGGAGACAACTTAAGGGTACGAATGGATTCTTTACTCTCGTATATGTAGGCTAGAGGAAGTACGACCAGAGCTAGTAGGTCTGTATAATCCACCACTCTGGAAACTGGCAGTATCCCCAACATGTTCCAGTTGTTAATTATGTCATCGCTAAGCGAAGATTTCCAGAAAATGAACAATCCCATTGTCCACCAGAAAAAAAGCTTTTTGTACTTCGGGAATAGAGCGGTCCAAAACAGAGGGAAAACAAACAATCCTGTAAAATCAGATAGTTTGCCAGTAAACCAATTGTCCAAAGCATCTTTTAGAACAAAATCGTTTAGAAGCAATAAAGCTAAAGCAGCAATGAACCAGAATGAATATAGTATTTTACTTTTGTTGATCACTTCATAAAGTTAGTAATGAATATCCAAAATAGGGTGTAATTCCAATTCATTTTCGGCAGCATTTCTCGGGTATTTATGATCGATGTCTATAAATGCTACTCCGGTTATAGTAACCGTTTTCCCTTCCAGATTATCCTGATTGTTTTCGATCCAATCCCTCACGCTTTGCATTTGATCCAAAAAGATGGATGAGCTGATGTACTCACATCCCATGTTGGGCGATTCGCAATTGATGTATTTATCGTTGCCGTCGGTGAGTTTAACTTTCCAGTCGCCATCTCTGTGTTTACTTACTTTATGTACCGTTGCTGTGATGGTAAAAACACGTTTTTCAATGTCTTGTCTTTCGGTGTCCGAATCTGCTTCCGGAACACTAATGCTCCCAATGGAATCTACACTGGTAATAATGGGAATGGTGTCGATATCGGAAGCCAGATCATCTATGGCTAATTTAACCTCTCTTCTGGTGCTACTTCCGTTGCAGGATTCGGGGTTGTTTTTTCCCTTTTTACAGGAAAAAGCCAGGCTGATAATTGTTAGTGTTAAAAGGAGTGTGGTGGACTTTAACATTCTTGAACATTAGAAATTCTAAACGTAAAGATAACCGAATTTAAATTAGCATCCATAGCTAAATCCAACTCTAAGATATTTAGAAGTACGGTGTTTACCAATTACCCGATCGATCCTGAATATAGCATAGGGAACATGATAATAACAGGGCTTTTCTTTGTAAACCACAATAGCAGTGTTCCCTCCACCTTCGCTACTAAAGTGAACCAGTGTATCTCTTAAATTCAGTTGATCAAATGTTTTTTGAAAATAGATATTCTTATGCCAGTTCAATGCCGGTAAAAAATAGAGGTTCTCTTTCTCCGGTTCCAGTAACAAATAATCTGTTAAGCCTTCCCATTTAACTCTACTTTGTTCCCATTTGTACCAGTCGAAGTCTTTATCCGGCCAACCATTTGAAAGATCCAGTTGTTCGCTAATTTCCTGCTTAATGGCAACGTATACCTTGTATTCTCCGGCCTTGTGTTTAGGGTATATCTTTAGGTTTCTTCCGTAAATGTAATCGCCTACAAACTCGTATAAATCCAACGTGTCTCTAGAGGAGGTTTTGTGGGTTTCAAACTCACCGTTAATGGATAACTTGAAGTCATCGTACCTCAGGTAAGTCTTTCCTTTAATGTCCGTTTGATCGTAGTTAAAGGTGTCTGCGGGAATGACTTCTTCTTCAAAGGCCTGATTTAAGTGGTATTTTAATCCTTGAGGTTGTAATAGCCAACGATCAGACTTGGGTAGGGGAGATTTATAAGAAGTATTGCTCTCCGTCTGGCATCCAACTAAAATTGAAACAAGTATGATAAATAGTCCCCACTTCATTTCTTAGTTTTTAGCAACTCCATAAAACAGGTCATCTTCTTCGCTCGGAATCAATGGTTCTTTTGTTTCTGTTTCATCCACAAAAGGACGAAGAATACAAACAATGGTACACTGTCCGATTACTTTAATGGCAGGACTTTTAGAACCATCTTCGTTTTCTACTGATGCATTTCTGGCGGACCATCTAAAATCGTTTACCTCAAAACCGTAATCCTTAATGGCTTGTAGTAATTCGGGTTGAGAGTGAACAAAAGCCAGCTTCTCTGATTTCTCTTCTACACTTGGTCGATCTGCAGCATTTTCGTAGGCCACGTACCATACCAATGGAATTCTAAAAGTATAGTGGTAACTATCTCCTTCGAAACGAGGAAGTGTTCTCGATAAAGCATCAGACCAGTTCATGTCGGTTGTTCCGTAGGTCCCCTCCAGTTGTTTGATTAATTTGGTGTCGCTGGGTCTATGAAATGAAGGGTGATGAGCATACCAGTATTCGGTCATGTATCTCTTACAGTTGTATGGCCTACCATTTTCCATTTTATCGGATTTGTAAGAAATAAAGAACTTAGACGATTTGACCACTGGCTGTGCTCCTTCACCTCCAAATGTTGTTTTTAATTCATTCAGTAATTCCTGATTGCGACCTAACCCGCAACCGTATATCATTAACTCAGATTCCTGATCCAATAATCCATCTACAGGAGCTACAAACTCACCACTGTTAGTAGCTGCCTGCAATGAATTTACAGAAGCTCTTTCCCCCTCGGGTAATACCGTAACTCCAAGATCGCTCCATTCGTTACTGTGAACCACTACGTTAATTCTTCCCCACGGTAAACCGTTTTGAGGAGGGAAATCTTCCAGATAATCTTTTAATTCTAACAACGATCTGCAATGGGTAACCAAATTGTCCGTTTTATGCTCTTCGTTAAATCGGTAATAGTTAGCTGCTTCTGAGTAGTATCGGTTTCCTGTTTCGGTATCTTCACCAAGAATGAAAGTGATACTTTCTCTCTCGATAAAGGTGTTTAAGGAGTCTGGTTCTCCCACCGAAGTAGGAGAGGCCAGACTTACTGAGGTAGCGATACTCAGTACTATTGCAGTTATCATCACTTTTATTTTGTAGGTGGTTGAGGTGATCATAGTGATAGATTTAGTGTGTATTCGTATGTGAATTTTCCTTTTTTGCTCAAGTTGTTAAAGCTCCAGCTTAGGATCTCTTTTCTAATCAGTTCTTCCAGAGACTTGTCGATGGTATTAGTAGGGAATTCTACTTTTTTGATGTTACCATGCTTATCGAAAGTCAGTTTGAATTTGATCATTCCAGATTGAGTTAAGTCTGTAGCATTTTCCATGATCAGGTCCTCGATAGAAGCCAATTGATCGTCGATGATCTGAGTAGTCGAGCTGTAGTCTACAGTAGACTTGTTCTTGCTGAACTTTTTAGTTAATCCGCTAATGGATAAGTCAAATCCTACTGCTGTGTTCTCTACTTTTTCAGGAAGTGGAAGCGGTTGTTTTACCGTTTCGTTTTTCCCGTCAGGGTTAGCAACGTCTTTATCGATTGCAATGAACGAAGTATATGGAGTAAGTAAGTTGTAGTTTAATCCTAGCTCAGTTACTTCTTTCACTCTTTCGTCATCCACACCAAGGTTGTTGTAATCCTCCAGAGTTTTGATTCTCTTACGGGCCCATAAGTATCTTAGAGCTGTGTTCTTTTTACTTACTATTCCGCTGTTTACCTTAAACGTTTTCTTGTATTTGTTCTTTCCAGCAAATCCTTTAAGGGTAATTTCTCCTTTGGCTTCTCCTTTGTATTTTCCAAAGATCACAACAGGTCTTTCGGCCAATACATCTGGTACAGAAACAGGTTCTACATCGTAAGCATCAAATCCTTTAAAATCTACTTTAATTTGTGTTAGTACGGGGTAGTTAACGTATTTTCTAAACTTATCTGCTTGTGTGTAAGCTTCTCCTTCTTCTGTTACGATTAGTGGTTCTCCACCTCCAACGTGAGCCATTCCTTCCAATAGGTATCTGTTTACGCTGGTACCCATTCCAAAGGTGAACATGTTGGCAGCATCCAGGTTTTCTCTAATTAAATCAAAAGCCTCTTTCTCAACACTTACGTATCCGTCGGTTACAATAACCACTGTTCTTGATAATCCTTCAGCACGGGGTAGCTTAAGTGATTTTTCCAGGGCCGGTAATAACAGAGTGCTTCCACTTCCGTTTTGATTGTCGATAAAATCAACTGCTTTTTCCATGTTGGCTTCATTAGCAGGTAGCGATTCTTCAGCTAATAGTCCCGATGTTCCGGCAAAAACCATTACGTTGAACTTGTCGGTAGGGTTAAGGTTGGTGATTAAGTCTCTCATTAGTTTTTTAGATACTTCTACCGGAAACCCTCTCATAGATCCACTTACATCAATGATGAAGATGTACTCTCTGTTTGGAATTTGTTTGGGCTTAACTTGTTTTGGTGGCTCCACCATCATTAGGAAAAAGTTTTCTTTTTCTCCTTCGTACATCAATAATCCCGACTCAACTTCTTCTCCCTGAAGGCTGTATTTTAAGATGTAATCTTTGTTTCCTGATAGTTTTTCTTCTCTTGCTAATCGGATGTCAGCTTCTGTTAATCCTTCGTACGTAGCTCTTGTTTTGTGACTAGTACAGTTTAGTTTTTGAATAGGTAATCCGGCATTTAAATGAACATTAATATCGAATGTATATGGGGTAGTGGCATTCTTTTTTAAGTAAGGATTAGCCACAAATTTATCGTTGGCGTTGGCATCGTTAGCAGAACTGGTGGAGAACCGGGGTCCTACGACTGTTGGAAATACAAACTCGTATTCTCCCTCGGTTGGCACCAGCAATTCTGTGTATTGTAATTTAACTTCAATTTCGTCTCCAGGCATAATGTTCGCCACGTTCATCTGAAAAACATTTGGTCTTTCCTCCTCTAATAAAGAAGCTCTTTTACCTTCTGCTTTTGCTTGTTCATATTCCTGTCTTGCCTTTTGCTTTTCTCTAATTTCGGCAGTAATAACTCTTGTTCCAATGGTCATGGTCATGCCATAAACAGCAGCATTAGATGAAGCCGGAAAAACGTAAATGGCTTCGATGGCATTATCTCCATCGTTTTTGTAAACCTGCGAAATGGTTACATCCGCAATGACTCCGGCAATGTTTACATCTGCTTCGGTACTTTTTAATGGAAATGATTCGGTAGCACCATTTTCGCTTTTAACTAAAAAGTAAGGTGACAATGTTTTGTCTTCTTGTTTCTCCTGAGCAGAAAGCCCTGTTGAAACCATAAAAACCAATCCTAACAGGATGGCTTTTAAACTGAGGTGAGGAAATGTTTTCATAAGGTATATAATTTAGTTCGTATGCTTAATTTGCTGACACTAAATTATTTGTACTACTCCTATTTATTTTAGGTAAACTATTGACCGAGTTTTCTTACTTATTATTTGAGTTTCCCTATTCGAATCCAACTTGATCCCAACGAATAAATCTGTTTTTCCTACGAATAATTGTTCGTCCATAAATCTGTTCTATTCGTCCAGAAAAAGGGGAGGATTTAGTGCCTCCAATTGCCCATTTTAAGTATATTTGTTCGCTTAAATCACAAAAAGAATGTTTGAGAATTTATCGGATAAGTTTGACAGAGCCTTTAAAGTCCTAAAAGGACACGGGCAGATAACAGAAATAAACGTTGCAGAAACCCTTAAAGAAGTAAGAAGAGCATTATTGGATGCCGATGTTAACTTCAAAACTGCGAAGGAGTTTACCAACTCGGTAAAAGAGAAGGCGTTAGGGCAGAACGTATTGACTACCGTTTCTCCGGGTCAGTTAATGACCAAGATTACTCACGATGAGTTGAAGGAGTTAATGGGAGGTGAAAAAGCCGATATTAATTATCAGGGGAACCCGGGATTGATCTTGATGTCAGGTCTGCAAGGATCTGGTAAGACCACTTTTTCTGGTAAGCTTGCTAATTACCTTAAAACAAAAAAGGGGAAGAATCCTTTATTAGTAGCCTGTGATGTTTATCGTCCGGCGGCAATCGATCAGCTACACGTAGTAGGAGATTCAATTGGAGTAGAGGTATTTTCTGATAGAGATAGCAAAAGTCCGGTAGAGATTTCTCAAAAGGCAATTCAATATGCAAAGAGCAATGGCTTTAATGTAGTTATTGTGGATACCGCTGGTCGTTTAGCGGTGGATGAAGAGATGATGACCGAGATTGAAGCGGTTAAAAATGCTATTCGCCCTACAGAGACCTTATTCGTAGTGGATTCCATGACGGGGCAGGATGCAGTGAATACTGCTAAAGCTTTCGACGAGAGAATTGACTTTGATGGTGTTGTACTTACTAAGTTAGATGGTGATACCCGTGGTGGAGCTGCTCTTTCTATTAAGTCGGTGGTAAATAAACCAATTAAGTTTATTGGTACCGGTGAAAAAATGGAGGAGTTGGATGTGTTCTACCCGGAACGTATGGCCGACAGAATCCTGGGAATGGGGGATGTTGTTTCTTTAGTTGAGAGAGCACAAGAGCAATTCGACGAAGAGGAAGCAAAGAAACTTCACAAAAAGATTCAAAAGAATCAGTTCGACTTTAACGATTTCTTAAGCCAGATCCAACAAATCAAGAAAATGGGTAACATGAAGGATTTGATGGGGATGATTCCTGGAATGCGTAAAGCAATGAAAGGAGTAGATGTTGATAACAACGCATTTGTGCCAATCGAAGCCATTATTCGTTCGATGACTCCGGAAGAGAGAGAAAAGCCGGATCTTATTAAAGCGAGCAGAAGACAAAGAATTGCAAAGGGGAGTGGTACTTCTATACAAGAGGTAAACAAACTGATGAAGCAATTTGAAGAGACGCGTAAAATGATGAAGCTAATGAGCAACAAAAAGAACATGGCTAACATGATGCGTCAGTTTAAAGGAATGAAAGGCGGAATGCCAAGATAATATATGGTATAGGCAGAATTACGACTACGTGCACCCCAAGGGAAATTTCAGCCGTAATTCCGCAATAATTAATCTAAACTTGAAATAAGATGGAATTATTAGACGGAAAAAAAACATCGCAGGATATTCAGAAAGAAATTGCTGAAGCTGTAGAAAAAATTAAAGCTGAAGGAAAAAAAGTACCTCACTTAGCTGCTATTTTGGTAGGTAGCGATGGTGCAAGTTTAACGTACGTAAATGCCAAAGTAAAAGCTTGCGAAAGAGTTGGTTTTGACTCTTCTTTAATCAATTTACCGGGAGACATCTCCGAAGAGGATTTGCTGAACAAAATTGATGAGTTAAATAACGATGACAACATTGATGGATTCATCGTACAATTGCCTTTACCAGATCATATCGACGAGTCTAAAGTAACCTTAGCAGTCTCTCCTAAGAAAGATGTGGATGGGTTCCACCCTGAAAGCGTAGGAAGAATGTGTTTAGGGTTACCTACTTTTTTACCAGCTACACCTAACGGAATTGTGGAGATGTTAGATAGATACAACATCGAAACTTCTGGTAAACACTGTGTGGTTATTGGTAGAAGTCATATTGTAGGATCTCCAATGAGTATTCTAATGGCGAGAAAGGGGAACCCTGGAAACGCTACCGTAACTCTTACTCATAGTAGAACTCAAAACTTAAAAGAGGTTTGTAAAACTGCAGATATTCTAATTGCTGCTATTGGTAAGCCTGAGTTTGTTACTGCTGATATGGTAAAAGAAGGAGCTGTAGTAGTTGATGTGGGAATTCACAGAATTGCAGACGATTCTAAAAAATCCGGGTTCAGGCTGTTGGGAGATGTGAAATTTGATGAAGTATCTCCTAAGTGTTCTTACATTTCTCCGGTACCAGGAGGGGTTGGTCCAATGACAATTGCGTCGTTGATGATGAATACTTTAAAGGCTATCGAAAGAAGATAATTTCAACTTCTATTTTATTAATATAGAGTAACTTCCTATTAATTGGTGGTGTTTTTCTGTGCTCTACATTGACGGTTAGAGTATAATGAAATAAAGAGAGGTGCTTTAAAATCAGTTTCTTAATTGGTTTGAGGTAACATTTGTTGTAAGTTTAGGTTATACCCACAACATTTGCACTATGAAAAGCTTTTCTACCTTATTATTCATCTTCTTTATAGCTCCATTTTATGCTCAGATAGGGATGAGCCTGTCTCCGGGTAAATACAACAAGAAATATTTGGTAATAGATCGTGGAGAACAGTATTATGCAGAACTGTTAAAGAAACCCATTAAAGGAACTAAATTGCACGAACCATGGAATTATAATCCAAGGTTAGATACAGGAATAACTATTCATCAATCTCGTTCGGTTAAAGGGGCTATTACAGGTAAGAGTTATCAGGGAGAGTACATGTACTACCAGCCATTTAAGCAACGAAAAGAAGGAGTGAATCCGGATAGTTATATTTCCCTGAAGCCAGTTACTAATAAGGATTGGAGAGAGTTCCAGGCTTATGTGGCAGATTCTATTGCCAGAAGAATATTGGCAGAAGAGTTTCCCAATGAGTTTTTGGTAAGGCCTACAGAAGAAGATAGAGTAGAAACGGACGTCTATGAGTGGAACATTAACTGGAAAGTAAAATCTAAGTTCTGGAATAAAGTGGATTACTCTCCCTTGCTTTCGCAGATGTATTACTATGAAAATGAAAGGTATTACAACAAAAAGGAGCTGGATACTCGAAAGTTGATATTTGAGTATTATTGGGTTCACTTGCCTGTTAAGAATAGAATTAAATCATCTGCAATTAGAGATGCCGATAATCCTAAATTCATTATTAGAGAAAGGATTGCAACTTTCCATGATAGCACATATTGGAAACAACAGGGAGAAGATGATGTTTGGGTAGGAGATATATACGATAACATGGTGTCATTTTACCAACATCATGAGCAATTTGAGGATGATCCGGTAGTATGTATTAATACAGCCCAGGCAAATGCCTTTTTAGCATGGAAAACTCAAATGCATCAAACAACCCTGAACCGGAAAAAGATTCCACTTAGAGTGGAGTATAGACTACCTAATAACAAAGAAATAAAACAAGCATCACCAAAGTGGTACACTTATACGGTTCCAGAATTTGATTTAAGCCAATGGCAAATTACCAATAAAGATTATCAGGAGTATGTTCATTATGTAAGAGACTCTATTACCAGAAGAATATTGGGAGAGGAGTATCCTGAAGAATTTTTGGTTCCAACCTATGGAGATGAGTACGAAGAAAGAGATCCGGTAGAGTGGGACTTGAATTGGGGAGCAAAATTGGATTGGTCCAAACTACCTGATAAGTATAAAGAAAAACTATCGTACCTGTTTACAGAAAACGATTCTGGATTTGAAAACAATATTGATCCTCGAAAGCTAATTTACCTTCAGTATTATTATGATTACGAAGAGGCTTGTAAACTCGATACTAGTTTATATAGCCCTGTTTATACACAGGAAACTGGTTATAACAGGTCAAATAAACGAGAAGGGAAAGACTTGTTTCTTGGCTACGAGAATGATTTAAAGATCGATTCTGACGTTAGGAGCGATATATCTCGAGATAGTTATATTGTTCCGGAGAAGATCAATGTTTATCCTGGAATAATCTGCTCTGTAAATCCTAAATGCTGCGAAAATCACGTTCCCAGGTCAGAATGTATCTGCGACGAATGCAATTTTGATCATTTACCTAAAGTGTATGATTTTTCATCCGCTCCTAAGAGTCTTATTACTGATCTAAAATACACGCAGGCAAGGTCTTACTACTTATGGAAAATAAGACATAAAGGAGAAGTGGTAAAGCATGAGAATGTGCTAATAGCAAATTATATCCCTTCTCAACAAGAATGGAAAAAATTGCAAGCAGGAAAGAGAGTACTTCATCCTGAGCAGGTATTGAAAGCACCAACACCTACCTTCAGATACGTAGTAAAATTCTACCCTAGGACCCTATAGACCTAGTTCTTTTTTTACCTGAGGAAGAATATCGTCAGATTCTGGTAATACTAAGAATACCCCAACTCCAGAATCTATTACATAGTCGTATCCTAATTCTTTAGAAACCTTTTCGATAGCGGTTTTAGCTTTAGTAATAATTGGTTCCAACAATTCTGATTCTTTGTTGGCAAGATTTTCTTGTGCTTCGGATTGAAATTCCTGAATCTTTTCTTCCAACTCTTTTATTTCTTTCACCTTTAGCTCCATCAATGTAGAAGACCACGAAGCAGAGTTCTCCTGGTAATCAGCTAGCTTTTCTTCGTATTCAAAAGACATAGAGGTTAGTTGACTCTCCAATGTATTCGCATATTTTTCCAAATCGCTTTGGGCTTTGTCACGCTCCGGCATTAGCTCCAGTAACTCATTAGAGTTAATGTGAGCAAATTTTTGTTGAGCATGGGTTAACGAACCTAATAGTAGGGGAGCAATTAGCAGAATAAGTCTGAAGTACTTCATGTTTTTTTATTTGAAGGTAAAAAAAAAGCCTTTCGTTTAAACGAAAGGCTTTAAATATCAATTAATGATGTTCTTAGTGAGCTTCCTCACCTCCAAATGCGTTTTGCATTTCTTCCATCATCATTTTTTGCATTTCCTGGTAAGCATCACATCCTTCCATTTCTTTCTTCATCTCCTCTTCTTTAGCTTTCTTTTCATCATCGCTAAGTCCTTCCATCTCTTTTTGCATGTCTTCAGCCATTTTTTCACAAGCTTCAACGTCTGCTTTGTACTTCTCTTTTACTTCGTTTTGTTTAGCTTCGTCATCTCCAGCTTCTTTCATTTCTTTCATCATTTCTAGAGAAGTTTCAGCACATCCACAAAAATCAGACCCACCTCCACAAGAAGCAAGGAAAACAACTGCAAATGCAGCAATAAATAAGTTTCTAAGTTTCATAATAAAATAATTAGTAAGATTAATTTTCTTGTTTTAAGCGCGGCAAATATAAACTTCTTTTTGAGATAATGTAAAGCGTTTTAACAAAAAATAATGTTAAATATTTAATTCACATCGATGGAAATGGTCGTTTTATCTGAAAATATCAAACTTTCATCCAGTGTAGAGTCCCGTTGACACAATAATTTATTTGTTCATTTTATTTATTAAAGTTCATCATGATGACAAGGTCCTGTTTTCTGCCAGAGCCTTGGTAATGAGGCACTATCAGCCACTATCGTATACGACAACCTGACGCACATCATGGTATTTGAAGGGGAGATTTGTTAAATTTTATTAATAAACCTTTTAGTAGGAGTGCAGTCAAATATTACGGCACACCTTTTGTAACTGAATTAAAAAACAAGATCATGAGTACCCAGGAAGTCACCTTCAGAAAAATATTAGCACAAAACGACATTTGTGCTCAGGAAGAAATACTAGTCATCAATAAAGAAACGGTATTCTTTATTGAAATAAATAGAATTATACAATGCTTAACGGTGTTATCCCGAAAGCAGCAAGAGATCATCCTAAGAAAAATGGTGAAATGTGTAAGCAAGTCCAAAACATTGAATTTGCTTCACGACCTCGCCATCCCGATGACCTCCATTAAAGTATAAAGGAAGTGTAAGTACAGCTAATAAGTTGTTTTATGGTGGGTAACCCGATTTTGATGTGAATACTGATAAATCGGGTTTTTATTTATCGCTTCTCCAAATAATAGACAGAATCTTGCGGTTGATCATTGATTAATTAAAGATTGATTGAACCAATTTAGTTTTGAGGTGTAACAAAAAATTAAAGTTGAATTATGAAAAATAGGGAGTTTATACACCTATACTAAAAACTAAAACTTACAAAGCACAAAATTGATTGCCTAAAACCCTATTAGAATTGAACATATACGAACAGAATAAGGTCCTTTGTAGGTGGGTATGCCTCATTTGTGGAATGCTTCCGGTAACGGCTATTGCATTCCACGTAATGGGGCTGTTTTATCTTCAAAACTCTTACCCATTCGTTATACTGTTTTATGGTGTACTGGCATTTTTTTCAATTCAGAGCCAGGAGCTAAGAAGAAGAATCCTGGTGGGGTGGATGTCTGGTATTATTGCCGTTACCTTATACGATTTAAGTAGAATTCCATTTATGATGATGGGATGGGAAGATTTTATTCCCAGAATAGGAGGGTGGTTAACCCACACTGACGAGAATTTTGCTTTGGGCTATCTTTGGCGGTATGTAGGAAACGGAGGAGGCCTGGGCATTACCTTCTTTATGATGCTCCATTTTATGAAATCAAGAAGATGGATATTGAAAGGAGCATTGTTCGGACTGGCAGTTTGCGCTTGTTTGGATTTCACATTACTGGTTTCTCCTCAAAGTGAAACACTCATGTTTCCCATTTCAACTTTAACAATTATAGGCGGAACCGTGGGACACCTGGTGTACGGAATTACATTGGGACTACTGGCTAAAACCTATTTTCTTAAGGCACAATCGTTTCGATTATAGCATCCGTTTTCTAATTGTATAGGTGTTGGTAAGTTCCTCTCTTATTATACGTATATATTACTATCTTTAGGCTCAATTTTAAGAGCAAGAATGAAGAAAATACTGGTAGCAAACCGAGGAGAAATAGCAGTTCGTGTAATGAAGAGCTGCAAAGAGATGGGAATTAAAACGGTAGCCATTTATTCGGAAGCCGATAAAAATGCACCTTTTGTAAAATTTGCTGATGAGGCCGTTTGTGTAGGGCCACCACCAAGTGCAGAAAGCTATTTGAAAGGTGATCAAATCATAGAAATTTGTAAAGAACTAAACGTAGACGGGATTCATCCGGGATACGGCTTTTTAAGTGAAAATGCTGATTTTACCAGAAAAGTAACGGAGGCTGGAATCACTTTTATAGGTCCTTCACCAGAGGCGATGGAGTTAATGGGAAGTAAGCTGGCGGCAAAAGCTGCTGTTAAAGAGTTTAACATTCCTATGGTTCCGGGATTGGACGAAGCCATTACTGATATCGAATTTGCTAAGAAAACGGCCAAAGAAATTGGATTTCCTATTCTGGTAAAAGCTTCTGCAGGTGGTGGAGGTAAAGGAATGAGAATCGTGGAAAATGAAGAAGAGTTCGAAGAGCAAATGAACAGAGCCATTGGAGAAGCAGAAAGTGCTTTTGGAGATGGGTCGGTTTTTATTGAGCGTTATGTTGGTTCTCCTCGTCACATCGAGATTCAGGTATTGGCAGATACTCACGGAAACGTATTGTATCTATTCGAAAGAGAATGTTCTATTCAGCGTAGGCACCAAAAAGTTATTGAAGAAGCACCATCTGCGGTATTAACACCAGAGTTAAGAGAAGCTATGGGGAAAGCTGCTTGCGACGTAGCCAGAAGTTGTAACTACGTTGGAGCTGGTACAGTTGAGTTCTTGTATGAAGATGGATCATTTTACTTCCTGGAAATGAATACCAGACTTCAGGTGGAGCACCCGGTAACTGAAATGATTTCCGGTGTTGATTTGGTAAAAGAACAAATCAAAGTGGCCAGAGGCGAAGAAATTTCATTCAAACAAGAAGATTTAACCATCAACGGTCACTCTATTGAAGTGAGAGTATATGCAGAAGATCCAAGAAACGAATTCTTACCGGACATAGGAACCCTTAAGGTCTATAAGAGACCGGAAGGAGAAGGAGTAAGAGTGGACGATGGATTTGAAGAAGGAATGGAAATTCCGATTTACTACGATCCAATGATCTCCAAGCTGATTGTACATGCAGAGAACAGAGAAATGGCCATTAAGAAAATGACTAAGGCCATTGAGGATTACGATATTGTTGGAATTGAAACAACACTTGACTTCTGTAGATATGCTATTAATCACGAAGCTTTTGTTTCCGGCGATTTTGATACTCAATTTGTTAAGCATCACTTTAGCGATCCTAATGTATTGAACAACGTTTCTGAAGATCAGGAAGAAATGGCTGTAATTATGGCCAATGCATTCTTACACGAAAATTCAGAAAAAGCGAACTACAATCCTACGGAAAAGTTAAACCCGTGGAGCCTGAAAAGAAAATAACCAAATGAAGAAACTGATCCCTCTATTTTTCGCAGTGGTTTTCCATTCGGCCTTGTTTGCTGGTGGAGATAGTACTGAGGTTTATGAGATTTTCAAAGCTACGCGCATTGGAAATGGTCATTCTACGGAAACATTGTGGAAAAACGAAGTGGACCTTTTCTTTGGACACAAGTTTGGAGATTTTTCGGTTGGATTAGAAAACATGTGGTACACCACAGATGTTAGCTTTGGAGCAGACGTAGGAATTAGCAATAACTTAAACATTGGTGCTGCTATTGGTAAAGGAGCAGGACCTTATAGTGGACTGGCTTCAGGTTTTTTTAAGTACAAGTTATTTCGCCAAAACACATACGATATGCCGGTTTCTTTGGCATTTGTTGGAACTGGATCGTACTCTTCTATGGATGCATCAACTGATCTTACATCACCTGTTGCGTTTCAAGAATGGCAACATCGATTGGCCTATTCGTTTCAGGCATTAGTGTCTCGAAAATTTAGCGATCGTCTTTCTCTTCAGTTTATGCCAACTATGGTTCATAGAAATCTGGTGGCGTTTGAAGATGAGAATACGATGTTTGCCTTAGGTGGTGCAGCCAAATTTCAGGTAACCAAGATGTTCGGTATTACAGCAGAGTACTTTTACCTGCTTAACCATAACAGAGTAGTATTGGGAACCGAGTATGTTGATCCACTTTCCATTGGGTTTGAATTCGATACCGGAGGGCACGTATTTAGATTAATCCTTAGTAACGTTACCGGTTTTGGCGAAACACAGTATTTGCCTTATACCTCTTCTAAGTGGTCCGATGGTGGATTCAGAATAGGTTTCTGTATCGGGAGAGTATTCAAAATTTAGTTTGAAAAAAGTACTGCTGATAGAACCATTTTATAGCGGTTCTCACCAGCAATGGTGCGATGGCTTTAAAAAGTATTCCTCACATTCAGTTGAAATACTATCCTTACCTGGAAGGCATTGGAAATGGCGAATGCACGGAGCAGCCGTAACTCTTGCCCACCAGTTTAATCAGCTGAACAATAAGCCTGATCTTATAATTGCTTCGGACATGTTGGACCTGTCCACTTTTCTGTCTTTAACAAGAAGTCATATTGGAGATGCCAGGGTGGTGGTGTATTTTCATGAAAATCAATTGACCTATCCATGGTCGCCGGAAGATAAAGATGTAAAGCTTCAAAGGGACGTTCACTACGCTTTTATCAATTATACCACAGCATTAAGTGCTGATGTGCTATGGTTCAACTCACAATATCACCTTAATTCATTTACGGAGGAGTTAACTGGCTTTTTAAAGCAGTTTCCCGATCATCAAAACCTATCTACCGTTCAGGAAATAAAAAATAAGTCCGAAGTCCAGTACCTGGGAATGGATTTACCCCAACCTTCAGGTATAAAAGAATCAAACGATATTCCTGTAGTTGTTTGGAACCACCGTTGGGAGTACGACAAAAATCCCAATGAGTTTTTCGAATTGCTTATTGAGGTAAAAGAGGAAGGGGTTCCTTTTCAGCTCATTGTACTGGGGGAGTCGTATAAAAATTCACCAGCTATATTTGAGAGGGCTAAAGAGGCATTAAAAGATGAAGTGATTCATTTTGGATATGCACCAACTTACGAGGGATACATGAACTTATTGAAGAAAGCTGATATTTTACCGGTAACCTCTATACAAGACTTTTTTGGAGGAAGCATCATAGAGGCCATCAATGCAGGGGCATATCCTTTATTGCCCAATAGATTGGCTTATCCCGAGCACATTCCTGGTTCACTTAAATCATTAATGGTGTATCAAAACAAAGTGGAGTTAAAAACCAGGTTGACTCATTTATTGCAAAATGGAGTTGACCGATCTGAATTGGATGGAGTTAGAAAATACGTAACCAGATACTCCTGGGAGTTCCAAATTCAAGAATACGATTCTAGGATTCAGGATCTTTTGGCTTAAAATTGAGGGACTTTGAATTGACGCAATACCTTAACCTTGTTTCGGTTGGTCCGTCGTTAAATATATGTCCCAGATGAGAACCACAATTAGAGCATATAATTTCCACTCGATTCATCCCGTGACTGGTATCTCGCAATTTTAATATTTTTTTGCCCTTAATCTCATCATCAAAACTGGGCCATCCACAACTGGAGTCAAATTTTTGTTCGCTTAAAAACAGTTCTTCTCCACAACCTTTACAAGCATACTTTCCTTCTTCATTAAAATGGTTGTATTCGCCCGTATGAGGATACTCTGTTCCTTTGTTTCTAAGTATATCGTACTCCTCTGGAGTAAGTTGAGATTTCCACTCTTCCTCTGATTGTTGAAAAGGAAATTTAAATTGATGATCTTCAGTAGACATAATTAACCTTTTTGGTAGTATTATTGTGGCAAAATACACTAAATAGATAAAATAACCAGTTTTAATCAGTAGTGGAAGAAAAAAAAGAGAAAAAGAAGTCCTTTTTAGGTGTTTTGGCAGAGCCTACATCTAGCTTAATAATCAGTAGTCTTACACTGATTGCTACTCTTCCCGTGTTCATTACACTGTACCACTATATGCCGGTTATTTCTGTGCCCATTGGAGAGGGCTATAGAATAGATCATGTGCTTACATTTGTTGTAGTATTTATTGTTATCTATATCCTGATTAAGAAGCTTTCCAAACTGGTGTATGTGTTGTTGGGAGTTGGATTAATTGGCCTCATCGTTTCTTCTGCAATTGGTAACTATGGGATTCGTAACTTATACTATGATTATGCAGCTATGTTGTATAATTTAAGTGAGTATGGGATTCAACTTAACTTTGAAGAGAAAAAAGACCCTTTTAGCCGACAGGCAGAGATCATTGTTGCGGTAGATTATAACACCTCCGAAGTTAGAGAAGTAGCGGCCAACTGGGCAGTTCAGAATTTTAAATCATATAAATCTGTTACTCCAAGTTTAAAAACGTTACATGCACTTTCCATATTTAAAGAAGTAAGAAACCGTTGGAACTATGTTTATGATCCAAAAGGAGAGGATTATTACTCAAAAGCCAGTGAAACTTTAAAACAATTGGAGTTTGATGATCAGCTAAAAGGAGACTGCGATGATTATAGCATCATTGTAGCCGCGTTGATTAGAGCCACAGGCGGAGAGGTACAATTAGTTAGAACAGAGATTAACAACCCGGATGGAACAATAACAGGGCATTTATATCCAGAAGTTAAGATTGGAGATGAGAAGGATTTGGAAGCCGTGGCCTATCTAATCAAAAACAAGATGTATCCAGATGAGTCTAAAGACAAAGCCATCTATTACTACGTGGACGAAGAGGGTATGGTATGGCTCAATTTTGATTACAACGATTATTATCCTGGAGGACCCTATCAAAGCATGTACAGAGAAAGTGTTTTACTATTGTCTTCTGACTAGTACAATCTGTTCCAATAATTTATTATCTTAAGGTGATTTTTGACGAGAGTGATCCAAAAACTTTATCAATATAGCACCGCTTTAATAGCTTTTCTAATTCTTTGGAGTGGGAGCGTTCGTGCTCAATATTATAATTTCGAACAGTTCTCGGTTGCAGAAGGGTTACCCCAATCTCAAATCAATAAAATTTATCAGGATAAGCGAGGGCTGTTATGGATAGCAACCTATGGTGGAGGAGTGTGTAGTTTTGATGGGCATGAGTTTACTGTGTTTACCGAGAATACTGGGTTGGTAGGAGATTTGGTGACGGATATTGCCGAAGGGAGAAGTGGAGAAGTATACCTGAGTTCTGAATGGGGAGGGATTTCCATTTACAGAGGAGGAGAGGTATTCAATTTGGAAGGGTCGCCGGCGCATGTTAAAAGTATGTTGGTGGATCGAAAAAGCAACCTGTGGATTGGGTCAAGCGAGGGGGTGCATATTTATTCTAACGGAATTGTAGAACATGTGCCACTTGGAGATGACGTTAATCCAAATGTAATCGCATTTGAGCAAGACAATGACCAGATTTATGTAGCTGCTAACAATAAGCTGTATACAGTTCTGAGAGGTTCAAGAACACTAAAAAATTCGATTGTATTTGACCACGAGATTAAATCGTTGATGTTGGACGATGATAAAAACCTATGGGTTGGTTTAAAGCAAGGGGGAATTGAAATAGTGGGGAATAATAAAACCAGTTATTCTCAAATGATCAACCTTATTAAATTGAATTATCCCAACTTAACAGTCAATGCCATATCGCAAGATATGAAAGGGAATATTTGGTTTGGAACGAAGCAAAATGGTGTGTTCAGGTTTAATGAACAAACCTACAATGTGTTTAACAAGTCCAATGGATTAAAATCCGTGAATATTGGCGACTTGTATTGCGATTACCAAAACAATATTTGGATTGGTACCAATGGAGAAGGGGTGATCAGATATTACGATAACCCGTTCATATCATATCAAAATATAGAGGGGCTAAACCAATCCGATAATTTTTCTGTACTCAAAGATCATCAAGGTAGAATTTGGGTAGGAAACGGAGACGATGGAGCCTTTATGTTTGATGGAGATAAGGTGATCCATCTGAATGAAAATACCGTGCTTCCAGGTAATGGAGTGAGGGATGTTATAGAAACAAAGGATCATGTTATCTGGATCGGGACCAATAAAGGATTGGTAAGGTATAATGACCGTTCCATAGCTGTTTACGACACTACAAAAGGTTTAGTGGACAATCATGTTAAAACCTTGATGGAAGATAGTAAAGGAAGCATTTGGATTGGAACCAATGGAGGCGGGTTATCTGTAATGAGCAACGGGAAAACAGTTAACTATACTTCTCAAGATTCTTTAATTCATAATTACATCCATAGTCTTTTCGAGGATAGAGAGGGGAATGTATGGATCGGAACCGGGCTTGGAATTCAGAAATACGATGGAGAAAAATTTACTTCTTATCGGCATGTTCCTGGAATTTGTAATTCATACATCGGAAACATAGTACAAGATAAAAATGGTAAAATTTGGGTAGGTACTGATCGGTGTATTGCCAGATTGGACGAGAAAGAGTTTGTTAGCTACAATGTAAAAGATGGATTGACTTCTAATTTGATTTATTTAATGATTACTGATCTGGAAGGAAATCTGTGGGTAGGAACGAATTTAGGGCTGGATAAGCTAACTCTTACTGATAATAGTGAGATTAAGAGCATCGAACACTTTGGTTATGAGGAAGGATTTAAGGGGATAGAGTGTAATGCAGGAGGTGTTCATTTAGATGGAGACGGAAACATTTATTTCTGTACTGTAGAAGGAATTTACCAGTACATTCCAAAGAGCGATAGTTTATTTGATAAAATTGTTGATGTTCACATCACAGATATAAAGGTGTTTCTAGAAGATTTTAATCTGGAAGCCAATGGGTCGGGAGATTTAAACTGGTTTGGAATACCTAAACAACTGGAACTTCCTTATGATCAGAACCACTTAACATTTGGGTTTATTGGAATGGATTTAAAACACCCAAAGCAATTAAGGTACTCGTACAAGCTGGATGGGTTTGATAAACATTGGTCGCCTCCACAAAAAACGATGCAAGCCGTATATTCTAACTTGCCTCCGGGCAAATATACCTTTAGAGTAAATGCCTGTCTGGGAGATAACTGCACGTTGTCGGACGAAGCTAGCTGTACCGTTATTATTAACGAACCTCCACCGGCATTTTATCAGAAATGGTGGTTTTACCTGATCCTAACCTTTGTAATAGGATATTCTCTGTACTATTTAATAGTATTGAGAAACCTGAAGCTTCAAAAACACAAAGAGTTGTTGGAGCAACGAGTTGCTGAAAGAACCAGCGAAATTCAGCGTCAGAACGAGGAAAAAACGGTGATGCTTCAGGAAATTCACCACAGGGTAAAGAATAATCTTCAAATCATTAATAGTCTTTTCAATTTACAATCCAGATTTACCTCGAATTCAGAAGCGTTGTCCTTGTTTAAGGAAAGTCGAAACAGGGTGCTATCCATGGCTAAAATTCATGAAAAACTGTATGAAGCTAAAGACTTTTCTAAGGTCAACATTCGTAGTTATATTACAGATTTGGTTAATGAAATAAGACACAGTTACAGCCTGGATCACGATGTTGAATTGAAACTAAAAATTGAGGATTGTAGCATTAGTATTGATAGTTTAATTCCATTGGCATTGGTGATTAATGAGATCATTTCCAATTCCTTAAAGTATGCATTTACGGAATCCGGTAAGGGAATTATAGAAGTGGAATTATCGCAAGATCCTGATGGCACCACACATTTGTTAATGAAAGACAATGGAGTAGGTTTTGATCTGGAAAAACACTGGAATGAGCCAACATCAATGGGAATGGAGTTGATTCAGGTGTTGATTGAACAGTTGGATGGAGAAGTAGAATTGAAATCCAGCGAAGGAGTGGAATACAAAATGAAATTTAAAAAAGTGAAAAATTGATTTTATCTTCGGGGAAATTCTACTGAAAGATGAAAATTGTTCTCTCACCTGCAAAGTCATTGAACTTTGAAAATGTTCCTGAAATAGGAAACCATACAATGCCGGTTTTATTGGATCAAAGTGAAAAACTGATCAAAAAACTGAGTAAACTTTCTCCTAAAAAAATAGCAGATTTAATGTCCATTAGCCCAAAGTTGGCGGATTTGAACTACGGACGTTTTCAGTCTTGGCAGTTGCCTTTTACAGAGGAGAATGCCAAACCAGCCTTATTCGTGTTTACCGGAGAGGCGTACAGAGGAATGGATTCCAGAAGCTTCTCTAAAGAGGACATCGAAGCTTCTCAGGATTACTTGAGAATACTCAGTGGATTATACGGTTTGTTAAAGCCACACGATATCATTCAACCTTACCGATTAGAAATGGGAACCAAGTTAAAAGTAACTCCTAAGAAGGATAACCTTTATAAGTTTTGGGGAGACCAAATTACGAATGTTCTTAACGAAGAACTAGCTGCGGATGATGGAGTTTTGGTTAACCTTGCATCAAATGAGTACTTTAAGGCAGTGAACCTGAAAAAGTTAAAGGGAAGAGTGATTAACTGTGCATTTAAAGACGAAAAAGATGGGCAATACAAAACCATCTTTGTTTATGCCAAATTTGCCAGAGGATTGATGACCAGATTCATTATCCAAAACAGAATAAAAGAGGTAGAACATTTAAAGGCGTTTGACCTGGAAGGGTATAGCTTTAATCCAAACCTATCGAAAGAAGATAATTTTGTATTTACCAGAGGGTAATACTTAATACAACGATAATAAAAAAAGCCATGACCTAACGTCATGGCTTTTTTTGTAAATATCTTGGCTAAAATTAAGCTACTATTTCTGCAGTTTGGAAGTGAAAATCACATTCGATAGCAGCGTTCTCATCGCTATCAGATCCGTGAACAGCATTGTTAGCTTTAGATTGAGCGTATTTCTTTCTGATTGTTCCTTCAGCAGCTTCTGCAGGATCAGTAGCACCAATTAATGCTCTGAAATCAGCAACTGCGTTATCTTTTTCAAGAATTGCAGCAACGATTGGTCCTGAAGTCATGTACTCTACCAACTCTCCGTAGAATGGACGCTCAGCGTGAACCGCGTAAAAATCTTGAGCTTGTTGAGTAGTTAACTGAGTCATTTTCATTGCTTTAATGGAAAAACCAGCATCAGTAATCATTTGTAGAATGTTCCCGATGTTGTTTGCTTCAACAGCATCTGGCTTAATCATAGTAAAAGTTCTGTTTCCAGCCATTTTCTTAGTTTTTAGTATTATCAATTTTAATTTGGCGCAAAAGTATTAAAGTTTACTTGAAATAACAATAGGGGAGAAACCATTAAAGACATATTTAACTAAAATTTGCAATCATAATAATACTAGTCTGTTTGCGTTCATTATATTTGTCGGAAATCAATGGATCAAGAAAAAAGCCAAATACAACTATCCATCGTAGTTCCACTTTACAATGAGGTGGAGTCTATAGGAGAATTAATCGAATGGATTCACAAAGTATGTACTGAACACCAGTTTACCTACGAGGTTGTAATGGTGGATGATGGAAGTACCGATGGTTCCTGGGATAGGGTAAAAGAGTTGAGAGCTTCTAATCCTAACATTAAAGGAATTTCTTTTAGAAGAAACTACGGGAAATCCGCTGCTTTGTATGTGGCATTTGAAGCTGCACAAGGAGATGTGGTAATTACCATGGATGCCGATTTACAAGATAGTCCTGATGAGATTCCTGAATTGTATCAAATGATTGTGGAGGAAGGATACGACATTGTATCCGGATGGAAGAAAAAAAGATACGATCCGATTTCTAAAACCATTCCAACCAAATTATACAATGGAGTAACTAGAAAAATAAGTGGAATTAAGCTGCACGATATGAACTGTGGTTTAAAAGCTTATAAGAAGCAAGTTATTAAGTCCATTGAGGTGTATGGAGAAATGCACCGTTATATTCCAGTCATTGCCAAATGGGCTGGGTTTAACAAGATAGGAGAAAAGGTGGTGGTCCATCAAGCCAGAAAATACGGAACCACGAAGTTTGGTTTGGAGCGTTTTATCTATGGTTTTCTGGATTTATTTAGCATTACTTTTTTAGGAAAGTTTGGTAAACGTCCAATGCACTTTTTTGGTGTTTGGGGAACATTAATGTTCTTCATTGGATTCTCTTTCTTTTTGTACATCGGAATAGATAAGTTGTTTTTCGATACCACAGCCAAATTATTGGCTGATAGAACGGAGTTTTACGTAGCATTGGTAGCTATGATTATGGGAGTTCAGTTGTTTTTAGCAGGCTTCCTCGGAGAAATGATTTCCAGAAATTCAGGTTCCAGAAATAACTATCTGATCAAAGAAAAACTAGGTGACGAATAAAAGGAGAAAAGTAGTCATTGTTGGACCGGCTTATCCCTTAAGGGGAGGAATTGCCAATTTCAATGAAGCTTTGTCCAAAGAAATGAACCTTAGAGGGTTCGATACTACTATAGTTTCTTTTTCTTATCAATACCCCAAAATACTTTTCCCTGGTACTTCTCAGTTCGATAATACAGGGCAAGCACCGAAAGACTTAACCATCGACACTAAAATCCACTCAATTAGACCATTCAATTGGTTGTCTAGTGCTAAGTACATTTTATCGTTAAATCCGGATTATGTGATTATTCGTTTTTGGTTGCCATTTATGGGACCTGCTTTAGGAACCATTGCTGGTAAACTTAGAAAAAAAGGAATTAAGGTATTGGCGATTACCGATAACGTTATTCCTCACGAATCCAGACCAGGAGATAAACAGTTAACCAAATACTTTCTTAAGCGTTGTGACGGGTTTATAACCATGTCTAACTCAGTGCTGGATGACATTAGCCAGTTTACTGATAATCCAAACAAAATAATGTTGCCGCACCCGGTGTACAACATTTTTGGAGATCCGGTTTCCAGAGAAGAGGGAATAAAGCATTTAGGACTTGACTCAGATACCAGATATGTATTGTTCTTTGGTTTAATTAGAGGGTATAAGGGATTGGACCTGGCATTAAAAGCCCTTAGTGATGAGCAACTAAAAGATCAAAAGCTAAAGCTGATCATTGCCGGTGAGTTTTACGATAAAAAAGAAAAATACATCGCTATAATCGAAGAGTTAAAACTGGAAGGCAAGATAGAACTTCACGATAAGTATATTCCTCAAGAAGAGGTAAAGTATTATTTCGGAGCTTCGGATTGCGTGGTACAACCTTATAAAACGGCTACTCAGAGTGGTATTACACAAGTGGCTTACAATTTTAACAAACCAATGATTGTAACCAATGTTGGTGGATTACCTGAAATTGTAGAGGATGGAGTAGTGGGCTACGTAACCACGTTAGAACCCAATTCAATAGCATCTGCTATTAACCAGTTTTATTCCGAAAATAAACTGGAAGAGTTTGAGCAAAATGTAATCAGAGAAAAAGAAAAGTTTAGCTGGGAGTATTTTGTAAACGAACTGGATAAGTTTGAGTCCACCATTAACTAGTGGACTCCCTTTTCATTTAAAAATTCTGAATACTCTTTATCAGTTCCCACTATGTGGGTATAAATCCATTCTTTCATAAAGTACAGCAGTTGCATCGAAATGGCCAGTCCGCCTTCTTCATCTTGTTTCTGAAATTTCTTTACCTGACGAATAAAATAGTCGTGTTCATCTTTATGTTCCTGAGCTTTTGGGTAACCGTACTTTTCGAAAGTGGCTTCTTCCGATTTAAAGTGTGTTTCAGTGTAATTCAAAAGCTCTTTAATTATTTCAGAAGTGTTGGCATGACTAGGGTCATTGATCATCGCTTCGTGTAAACTATTCAATAAATTGATCAGGATTTTATGTTCATTGTCGAACCCTTCGATACCAACGCTGTATCCAGGGTCCCATTTTATTAGTGTATCAACGTTCATAGAATTATCGGTTTGGTATTTCCAAAAATATTCCGAACAGTTGTACCTCACTATGACTCAAATCATAAGGGTTTCTTTCTAAAGTAAGAAAGGCTCCCATATGAGAGCCTTTATAATTAATATTTGGAGGGGGCTTACTGCTTCTTACCCAGCATTAATATCTCATTACAGATAACTTCAGTTACGTATCTTTTTATTCCGTCTTTATCTTCATACGTACGGTTATTCAATTTCCCTTCAATGCACACTTCTTTTCCTTTTTCCAGGTATTTCTCAGCAATTTTTGCCTGTGGTCCCCAAACTACAATGTTGTGCCACTGAGTTTCTTTTACCTTTTCTCCTTTTTGGTTTTTGTATGATTCATTAGTAGCTAGAGTTAGCTTAACCATTTTATTACCATTTTGTAATTCTTTTACTTCTGGAGTGGTTCCTAAATGTCCGATTAATTGCACACGATTTCTTAAGTTATTCATAGTTGATAATTTTTAATTGTTACTAACATAATACTTTGGGGTTAGCAACGTATGTTTAATAATTTTACTTTTAATCAGTCGTTTTCCGGAATCGACACTGCAAAGTAATGGCGGTTAAAAATTCCGATTCGTATTTAAAACGAATAGTATTCGGATAATTACGTAAATAAACGGTTAAAAACGATTATGTTAATGAAAAACAGCGGCTTAAAGATTTTGATTATTTTGCTAGTTAGTTTGTTTTATTCCTGTGCTGAAGAGGAAAAAGAGCAAACCACGGTTCAAAATCCAGTAAAAGACATTGAATTAAACGAGGCCATTTGTCTTGAGTTTGGAGATCAGTTAACCGAATCCATCAGACAGTCTGATCCATATTTATTCGAATCGAGGTTCAATATCATAGCCTTGATTAATGAGCAAATGCAGAGTAAAAACTTTGATCAGGAAATGCAGCAGTTCATTTTTGATTTTATCGATGTAAGATATAACCTCTACGAAGACCTTAATCAAATGGTATTGGGCGGTGCTGATATCGACGTTGTTAGGTACTATAAAGAGAATGAAAAGCACCACCTTATTTTAAGGTTGTTCAATTCAGGAATGGAAGTGTTTTATTACGACTTTGCTTTAATAGGTGGTAAAACCAATGTAGAAATTGAAGATGTATACATTTACCATTTGGGAGAAACGTATGGAGAAATGTTGGCTCAATTGGTGGATATTACCATCAAGGAAGAAAATAATCTGGAGTCCATGAGGAGCGCCAATCAACACCTGGATACCTGTTATATGTATATGCTTAATGATCAGGCAGATTTGGCACTGTATCAGTTTTCTAAAATAGACCCTTATATTCAGAATACTCCCGGTATTTTATATACTAAATTATCCATAGCCAGTAAACTATCTAGAGAAGCTCAAATTGAAGTGCTAAAGGAATTGTGGCAAAATATGGATGCTGATGAACCTGCCTACTGGTTACAGAAGTTTTATATCGATGCATTAAACGAAGATTATCAACAGGCAGAATTGGCTCTGATTAATCTGAAAGATTTTTTGGGAGAAGATGTTTTGTTGCAGTACTTAAATGGGAGAATCTTATTTGAGCAACAAGATTTAGAAAATGCGTTGATTCACTATAACAATACCCTCTCAGAGCTACCTCATTTAGCAGAAATACACTGGGCTAAGGTAGTATGCTTAATCGAGTTGGAAAGCTATATAGAAGCAGTGGAGAGCTTGTTAGTGATGGAAAAGTATTTTGATGTAACAATAGTGAATTGGGACAAAGAATTTATTGCTTACCCAGAGTTTTTAATGAGTGATGAATTTGATCAGTGGTTGAAAAGGGTAGAGGCCATTAAAGATGCAGCATAATGAAAGTAATATCCACTAACATATCGGTTCCCAAAGAGTTTGAGTGGAACGGAAAAACAGAAACAACCGGAATTTTTAAAGAACCACTAAATGATGGGGTCTACCTGGGAAAACATGGAGTGGAGAAAGACCACGTTGCAGACCTGATCCATCATGGTGGAACAACCAAAGCCTGTTACTTGTATTCTTTCGATCATTATGATTATTGGAAAGGGGAGTACCCTAATCTGGATTGGGAGTACGGTTTTTTTGGTGAGAATTTAACTGTGGAAGGTTTGGATGAGGCCACCATTAAAATTGGAGATGTATTTCAACTGGGAGAAACTGTTGTACAAGTTACTGAACCCAGAACTCCTTGCTATAAACTGGGAGTACGATTTAATGACCAGGGAATAATAAAGGATTTTCTGGACGTACAGTTTTGCGGAGTATATGTTAAGGTACTGACGGAGGGAAGGGTTTCCCGGAACGATTCTATGAAGTTGATCGAAAGCAAAGGTAAGTTTACCATGAAAGAGGTTTATAGTCTTTATGGTCCGGAAAGGAATAATCTGGAACTGGCAAAACAAGTAATCGAAGATCCTTACTTAGCGGAAAGTTGCAAAAATAGTTTGAGAAAAAGGTTTAAGCTCTAGACTTCAACTCCGTCAACGTAACTCTGAAGATAGGCAAAGTGTTCAGTTAGCTTACCATCTTTAGTTTCAGAAGCTCTTTCGATAATGTTATCCGGATCTTCACCTCTCAATGGGTCAAGAACGTGTTCGATGAACATCTCTCCAAAATCAACCGATGCATCCTTAGGTAATTCACAAGGAAGGTTGTCTACCGCCATTACCCCAATGTTGTTTTCCATCATAAAGTCTCCTTCAGACTCAGAAACAGGGTTATAACCATAGAAAGGATCAGCAACAGTAGACGGTCTTAGAGTACTTGCCACGGCACAATCAATATCACAGCTAATGTCTGCCACCATCTTTAGTTTCCAGTTTGCATCTCTGGCATCTTCTCTGGTAAAAATGAATGGGGCTTCGCTATCCCAATAATGGCAAGCCACGTACATGTCTGCAGTACGAGCATAATTTATAAAAGTGGATACGTATCCTGAAGGATCGCTATAGAATTCTGACCTGTTAAACTCAGAACCATCTGCTTTTGCATTGTAGTGTTCAACTCCTAGCTGAGTGTATACCGGTTCACCAAACTCTTCTGTTAAGAACTCGTTCGGGTTAACCTCTCTAATTCCAAGCTTATTTAAAATTTCAACAGCTCCGCCTCCAACACGACCTTGTCCCGTTAGAACCAGCTTAAAACCATTTGGAAGAACAACTTTAGATAGTTCAGCTTCCATTTCGGCTCTGTCCTCGCAATCTTTAGCTCTTTTTAGAGAATAAGCACCAGTTTTAAGTCCGTACCCTAGCAATCCATTATAACATCCAACAATACCTGCGTATCGTCCAAAAGCAATTAATCTTGCTCCTTTTGCATTTTTAATGGCTTCCCAATCAATTAACTGAATGTTCTTGTCAAGAATAGCTCTCAACAAATCTCTATTATAGGTTTGTTCTTTAAACGTGTGAGAAAAGAACATGTATTTTTTATTCGGGATTAATTGGTCAATAGGTACTTCCTTAACACCGATCAGAATGTCGCAATTTTCAACAGAATCAACCACTGCTACTCCTAATTTTGAGTATTCTTCGTCCTTGAATTTTCTGATTTCGCTTTTCTGAACAAATACCTCCACATCGGGATAGTGATTAAGAATATATTCGCACTGTTCCGGTGCCAACGGTACTCTTTTATCTGGTGGTGTTTTTCCTTCTCTTATTATCCCGATTCTGGTCATGCAGTATTGTTTGCGGCAAAGATAACTTTTGGATTAAAATATCAAAAGGCCAAAACAACTAAATTATCAACGAAAATTTATCACCTAACGCTCAAAGTAAGCACGTGGCTTGAACAATACATCCCATGAGAAGAATTGGATTTTGAACAGTTCTTCACTGTCATTTATCTGAATCCATGCATATTCAGGGTCCCATTCAACCAATCTGTGGTTATTATCGGTAAACCCTTCTGGCATTTTGATTTTCCACATTTTTACGTGCTTCTTCTCATTGTTAATATCTGTAACAGTAATTTCGCTGTGCGGAATATTTGCTCTAACGGAGTCTACTTGTTCCTGACTTAATTCATCATTAACTTTATTGTAGAAAATTTCCTTGTAGTGGGTGAGGTAATGTTTTACCTGGCTTGAATCGAAAACAGCCACAGGCATGTTCATGTTGTCCATAAGCGTAACATCTTCTTCATTGGAAATGATTTCATAAGAATCTGTAACAGCATCGTTGAATTGAACTTTAATGGATTTGATTTCCTTTGAGTTGTAGTTAAACACTCCTGTATATCTCCATTCTTTAAAGCTGGTAAAGAAACGTACATCT
The DNA here is from genome assembly GCA_965230225.1 of Parvicellaceae bacterium. Taxonomy (GTDB): domain Bacteria; phylum Bacteroidota; class Bacteroidia; order Flavobacteriales_D; family Parvicellaceae; genus CALSMU01. The sequence goes on along the minus strand of CBDDKM010000007.1, from coordinate 65,631 downwards.
AATGTCCCGTACATATCCGGTTTATAACCAATGTATGGAATGGTAGATTTTTTATTCCCCATTTTTAGTAGCATATAGGTTCCCATGTGGTCCTGAGTTGCGCTCCCAACATACCACGTTTTAGATGGCTCCGAATCTCCTTTCATCCAGAACTCTACCTTTTTATGTCTTACAGAAAGAGAGGTAAGAACATTTTCTACTGATTCTTCAGGTACGTCTTGCTTGATTTTAATTCGGTAAAACGTCTCCATCAATAACTCGATAGTATTGGGTTGTGCTCTAAACTCAGAGTCTCCAATCATCCACGTCTTACCATCCTTTTTACGTGTAATGGTAATGGTGTTGTTTTCCGTGTCAGAAATTCTAAAGGTTTCGATACTTGCAGTGTCCTTAATGGCAAAATCTTTAAACGGTTCAGAGGTGGCTTCCTCCTCTTCATTTTTTAAGTATAAAACAGCAAAAATTAATCCTGCCAACAATAGGGTCAGGGCAATAATACCTCCAAATTTCTTCATAAATTTTAAGCTTGCTGAGCATATTTTCTTTTCCTCACGAAAAATTGAATACCCCCAAATACAATTACAAGTATAACAGGAATTGTTAAATTAATCGACTGCCAGTATTGCCTATTTACTGAAATCTCCTCTCTATTGAGTAAACGTTGAATTTTTATACGTGAACGGAGAGGGATTAGGAAGTCATTTCCGGTCATTTTATCGAAAACGTTAAGCATAAAGGTGGCATTTCCATACATTTTACCATTTTCTGCTGAACCAAAGTAGGCTCTTTCTTCTTCTATGTCAGAATAACTTCTTGTGTATTGGTTATAATCGTTTCTAATAATGTCTCCATCTCCAATTACAACCATTTGAGTATGATCTCCGGTTTCTCTGTAGTTGTATCCTCCTTCGGTAATGAATTTCTCGAAAGCAGGTGTTGTCTTTCTACCTTTTGTATAAGAATTAAACTTACCATCCAAATAGATGGCTAATGGTTGTGCTTCTACCGTACCATGATCTTCTTCAATAAATTGCATAGGGTCGTAGTTAAAATTCCATCCAATTCTCATACGAGCAGGATATATCTTATTTCTATCCGACGATTCTAAAATTACCTCCTTATTTACCGGAGAACCTTCGTTTATTTTCAGAGAGCTAGGGTAGTTGGTCCTAATCGGGTTTACATTGTGTGTTAATTCAGATTCTGCCTTAGTAACCAGTGGATACAAGTGCCAATCCTTAACCTGAATTGGTTTTCCTTGTTGGTCTACCCCTAAAACAGGAGAGGGGGCACATACCTTGTCCGAAATGATATCTCGATTAACATTTACTCCATATTTATAAATGGCATCTTCTAACAATTCAAACTGTCTTGGATTGGAAAATACAAATGCCTGCTCACCATAATATTGATTAAGAAATAGAAGGCTATCTTCTCTAATGCTAATCATGTCCATTAACCAGGCTACTTTTCCACCATTCATGATATACTGATCGATAATAAACAATTCCTTTTCCGGAATTTCTTCCTTAGGACTTGCCACAACTAGTATGTCCGTTTTATCTAGTGCATTCAAATTAGGAGTAAGTACAGAATCCTCGTTGTAAGTAGTAATTTGTACTGTGTCTGCATCGTAAAACTGATTTAAATATCCCCTAAACGACCAGGTTTCATCCCACGATAGCTCACCATGTCCCTGTAAGAAGGAAACATTGTTTCTTTTCATTCCAGCTAATTTGGCAAATGAAGTAATGAAGTAATATTCCAAATTATTAACTGCATGGTTAATGAATCGAACAGTGGTATATGCCTGTGGTCTTAATAGTTGAAGTACCTCTTCGTTGTTTCCATAACGCATTACAACCACCGGCCAGAACTCAAGATCTTCAAAACTCCCGTCCTTATTTACCTGCAAGTAACTTTTGTCAAGCCTTTTGTCGTGAAGCATTTTTTCCAATTCCGGGTAAAGCGCTTTGTCTTCGTAAGGGTCTATAAAATTAAACTTGATTTTCCCTGAGGCATAAGCTGAGAATTCGTTCAGTTTTTCAGAAATAGACAGTTTTAATTTTTCCAGTTGAGCAGGGTATTCACCTCCGAGGTAAATGTCCACATTAACCACACTGGTCATGTTTTCTGCCAGAAATTCTTTCGTTTTATCAGACAGGGTATGAATCTTATCTGCGGTCATATCAATTCTTCCGAATTTGATATTTCCCAGCAAGTTGATAGTGATGATTAAAGCTATACCAACGATTAGCTCAAACAGGTGTCTTATTTTAGGAGATTTTCGTTTCATAGTTTACCACTTTCTGGATTGTAAAGAAATTCTGGTGAATAATAGAAATACCAAAATAGTACTGAAATAGTAAATGATATCTCTACTGTCTATTACCCCTCTCTGGATACTGGCATAGTGCTCGGCTACACCAAGCTTAATAAATATGTAATCAAAAGGAGCTTCCAGAGTACCTGCCAAATACTGAAAACCAAGGTAAAGGATAAAGCAAAATAGCAGGGCCACCACAAAGGCAATTACCTGATTACTGGTAATGGACGAAGCAAAAATTCCAACGGCAACAAATACTCCTCCCAGCAGGAATAAACCTATATATGCTCCCCAGGTACCTGCATGGTCAATGTTACCAACAGGATCTCCCATTTCAATAACAGAGTAATAATAAATGAGGGTAGGTAGTAAACTAAACAGTACTAATACTAGTCCGGCCAGGTACTTAGCCAAAATGATCTGAATGTCCGTAAGAGGTTTGGTCATCAGGATCTCGATGGTTCCTGTTCTTTTTTCTTCCGAGAACGAGCGCATGGTAATGGCCGGTATCAGAAAAAGGAAAACCAATGGTGCGTTAAAAAATAAACCGTTAAGGGATGCTTCTCCGTAATCCAATACGTTAGAAGACCCTGGGAAAACCCACATGAAAACACCTGTTGCAATTAAAAAAACTGCAATGGTTATATATCCAATTAAAGAATTAAGAAAACTCCTTACTTCCTTTAGAAATAATGCGTACATATAACTATAAGTTTACAGGTTACAAAAATACTTAAATAAGTAGCTGTAAGGAGTACCGTAAACTAAGTTATGCAATACGTTGTGTTAGTTATCGACCCTTAATCTTTCTTCAATCCAATTAGGATAGAAAAAGCTCGGTCAACATCCTCGTCACTCACCACTAAAGTGAACTCATTACTGGTAGAAATGATCTCAACAATGTTGATTCCAACCCATGCCAATTTCTTAAAGATGTAGTAGTATAAACCAGAAACTTCTGTGTTTTCCATTGGTAATTTAACCGTAATGGAAGATAAGTTGTCTTTTACAGATAGTTTATTCTCATTTTTAAAGGCATCATCTAATGTATTCTTTAAAGTATCATTAATGATGATGGTAGTTTCATAGATTCCCTGAGAGATAGTATGAAAATGCTTTTTGTTTTTACTTGCTTCGTGAAGTAATTCTTGCTGACGGTTAATTAAAGTATTCGAGTTCTCGAACGTGTACGCCAACAGATTAGACCTAACAATGATATCTCCAATGTTGTTTACAAAGTCTTTAATACCAATGTTAATTTTATAATAGTAGCTAGGCGCTAAACGATTAATGGCCATTACAATGGCACCTTCTTTAATCTCAGCTCCCATAATTTCTTCTACCTCACCTTTAATTTTTCTGGCAAGAGAAGAAACATTGATTAGTTTTTCTGATAGTGCTTCCTCCAGGAAAGGGGATGAAACGATAATTTTTTCAACAGTTTTTGAAATAGACTTCATGCGTAGCTAGTGTTAATTTTTTAACTCAAAGTTTTCATTCTGAACAAATATACGTATTGCTTAATAAATGAGCAAATTTTCGTTTAATTTTGCTGCCGAAGTTTTAATAAACCATTTATAAATCTAATCAAGCAGAAATGAATGTATTGAAATTCGGAGGAACCTCGGTAGGTTCAGCAGACCGAATGAAGCAAGTAGCAGACATCATTGTTAATGATGAAAGGAAAGTGGTTGTTTTGTCCGCTGTTAGCGGGACAACCAACAAGTTGGTGGCGTATGCAGAAGCATTGTATAAACAGGATAAAGAGGATGCTAGTGTTAAGATTAGCAACCTTAGAAAAGAATACGATGTAATTATTGATGGATTATATAAACAGGAAGAATTTAAACAAAAAGCTACTGCTTTAGTTAATTCTCATTTTTCATACCTGGAGTCTTTTACTAAAGATCTTTTTACAGTATACGAAGAGAGAGCGGTATTGGCACAGGGAGAATTGATTTCCACCGGTTTATTTTGGCTGTACTTACAGGAAATTGGAGTTAAGTCGGTATTGTTGCCAGCACTTGATTTTATGAGGATTGATAAGGCGCAAGAGCCAGATGAATACTACATCCAATCCAACCTTAACAATGAGTTAGAGAAGCACGAGGACTGCAATTTATTCATTACACAAGGGTTTATTTGTAGAAATGCTTTTGGAGAAATTGACAACCTAAAAAGGGGAGGAAGTGATTATACGGCTACTTTGATTGGAGCAGTGCTGAATGCTGATACTGTTGAAATTTGGACGGATATTGACGGGATGCACAACAATGATCCAAGAGTAGTGGAAAATACCAGTGCTGTGGATATCCTATCTTATAATGAAGCAGCGGAGTTAGCTTATTTTGGAGCAAAAATTCTTCATCCGGCTTGTGTATGGCCAGCTCAGAAGTCAAATGTTCCGATTAAGCTGAAAAATACTATGGCTCCTAAGGCAGAAGGAACGTTGATTACAGAGAATGTAAAAAGAGAAGGAATTACGGCCATTGCAGCAAAAGACAACATTACAGCTATAAAAGTAAGGTCTGGAAGAATGCTTAATGCCTATGGTTTTTTAAGGTCTGTATTTGAAGTATTCGAACGATATAAAACGCCTATCGATATGATTACCACCTCAGAGGTGGCAGTTTCACTAACCATCGATGACCATACTCATTTAAACAGAATAGTGGGGGAGTTGAAGGAATTCGGAGATGTGGAAGTGGATGATCAGCAATCCATTATATGTATTGTTGGAGATTTTTTGGCAGAGCGAAAAGGAACGGCTGTTAAATTATTCACATCCTTACAAGGGATTCCTCTTAGAATGATTTCTTATGGAGGGAGCAAGAATAATGTTTCTGTTTTAGTGGATACAGAGAATAAGGAAAATGCGCTTAGAGCATTGCATGTTGGATTATTTGAATAGGAGAGATGAATAGAGCTAAAGAAGTACTTGCCTTAACGGCAGAAAATGCTACGCCCTTTTTTCACTACGATATTGATTTACTCAAGGATACCTTGCAACAGGTAAAGCAAGAGTCGGAGCGATATGGTTATCATGTTCATTATGCATTAAAAGCTAATAGTAATGATCACATTTTAAATCTTATTTCGGAATATGGTTTAGGAGCGGATTGTGTGAGTGGAAGAGAAATCGAAAAAGCGTTGGATTGTGGCTTTCCTGTTAATGAAATAGCCTTTGCAGGAGTAGGGAAAAGCGATGAGGAAATACTCATTGGATTGAGAAATGATATTTTTTGTTTCAATTGTGAATCCATTCAGGAAATTGAAGTAATCAATGAACTGGCACAGCAAGAAAATACTACAGCCAGAATAGCGTTGAGAATTAACCCGGATGTGGATGCCAATACGCATCATTACATCACTACAGGACTGGAAGAAAATAAGTTTGGAATTAGTAAGTGGGAACTGGAAGAAGTGCTAAAAGTGATCAATGCCAGTGAAAACATTGAGCTAATAGGTTTACATTTTCACATTGGAAGCCAAATTGTAGATATGAGTTCTTTCAGGCATCTGTGCCTGAGAGTAAACGAATTTCAGAATTGGTTCATTGATCGAAATGTTCAGTTAACAAACATTAATGTAGGTGGTGGATTAGGAGTAGACTATTACTCCCCAGACATTAACCCAATTGTCGATTTCAAAGCCTTCTTTGCCATATTTAATGACTTTTTGGAATTACGCCCCTGGCAAAAATTACATTTTGAACTAGGTAGAAGTGTTGTGGCTAATTGTGGTACGCTAATATCAAAAGTACTGTACATAAAAAATGGAGTAAAAACCAATTTTGCTATTCTGGATGCAGGAATGACAGAATTGATCAGACCGGCTTTGTATCAATCTTATCATAAAATTGAGAATTTATCCAGATACGAAGAAGATGGGGCTGAATTCTACGATGTGGTAGGACCAATTTGCGAATCATCCGACTGTTTTGGAAAAAGGGTAAAGCTTCCTGCCACGGAAAGAGGAGACATTATAGCCATTAGATGTGCCGGAGCTTACGGTGAGGTTATGGCTAGTAGCTATAACTTAAGAGATAGAGCAAGAGCAATCTATTCTTAAGCTTCGATACCGTCGTCAAAACTCATTATAACACCGAGGATGGATTTAATCAAGTCAGATTTTTCATCCTCTGGTTGTTGGAAGTATTCGTTTAATACAATTTTAGCTTCTGAAAGTACTTCCTCTTCAAAAGGGCCTTCCAGGTTTTCAATTAGAGTAAGTGCTTCCAGGGCTACCATGTAGTTCCCATTACAGGCAACTTCGCATATAGTAGCAATTTCTTCTACAGGCTCAAATGCAGAGTTCCAGATTGCACTAAGTATCATTTCCTGAACATCGTGATTGTTTCTTTTAAGATTTTCGATTAAAGGAGTAATAGCATTGCTAATCTTTAATTCCTGAAGCATAGCTCTGATTTCCTCCTGAACCTGAAAAGAAGATGTTTTTTCGAAAAGGTCGATCATTGGTTCAATCAAATCAACATTTCCTTTGTCCTTAGCAGTTTTTAGTGCTTTTAGAACAGTAGACTCATCAGAACTATTAAAATCTTTGATGATTCCTTTTATCACTTCTTTTTCTCTTTCCTTTTCAGACATATCGTGTGTTTCAAAAAATTGAAGCGCAAAAGTACATTATTTTTTATGGAAAAGATATGGAGTACAACCCTATAGAATTAAAAGATTGGAATTATGACAAAAATGATACATCAAATAATTGCTCTTTCAATTTTCTTATTGATTTCATCAACCGGAACAGCACAAGATGTTGTAAGGGGGGTAGTTACTGGAAAAGTAGAATACAAGGAAACCAGTTTACTTCCTGACGGAACCTGTTTTGCAGAGTTAGAGGATGGAAGAGAGCTGGAAGTAAAGTTTGATAAAGGTCATTACTCCATTCCGATTCCAGCCGATTATAAAGGTGAATCGCTTCAGCTAAGAATCGTATGTCTTGGAGAAAAAAAATCCAGAACTGTGTATTTAAATCAATTGGGAACAACTGAGGTAGAGTTAATCAAAATGAAATGTGCAGCACTGCCATTTATTACTATTGGGTGTCCTTCGTTTTAAATGAGTGATCATTGGAAATATCATCCGTGCATGGAGCGGTTGGAGGAAATGACTCCAACAAACAAAGGAAAATTTTGCGATTTATGTGATCGTGAAGTGATGGATCTTACCGGAGCTTCTGAAGAAGAAATTGAACAATATAGTGGAAGGGGAGAGTGTGTTGAATTGACAAGGGAGCAATTTGATTCATTGAAGTATATACATCCACTCAAACGGTTTGCTGCCGCAGCCTTTCTCGTATTTGGAAGTTCTTTATTTACGATTAATGAAGTTCATGGCCAGCGCAGCAGAGATTATATTCCAATAGTGTCGGAAGATTCTATCAATCAACTATCAGGTACTGTGGTAGACCGAAAGTCTGGTCATATATTACCGGAATACCATTTAGAAATAGAAGTGGGCGACTCCATTTCAACATTAATTACTAATAATAAAGGAGAATTCCAATATTCGGTTCCGTCTCATGTAAAAGAGGTAATTCTGTATTACCACGATAGGAGAGGAAGGCATGCTAAAAGCGTAAAGATAGCTGGAGCAAAGAATGTAGGGAAAATCAGAATTGCCAGGTATCGTTATCCAAAGTTTGTAGGGAAGTTCTAATTTATACCAAAAATTAGGCATAAAAAAAGGGACGCTTGATGCGTCCCTGAAAAAATCGTTGCTATGAAGCAACATTTATTTGACTACCCCTGTGGACAAAGGTAGAGTTAATTTTCTAATTCCCAAGTACTTTTCGCTGTATTAAGTGTTTTTTTCTGCCAATTTGCAATTTCATCGACAAATCAAAACTTTTTTTAGACGTTTAGTTACAAGTAAGAAGTCTAGGGCAATTGGAACGATTTAGGCATAAAAAAAGGGACGCTAATGCGTCCCTGAAAAAATCGTTGCTATGAAGCAACATTTATTTGACTACCCCTGTGAACAAAGGTAGAGCTAAATTGATTCTAATCAATTAGTTTTCGTCAAAAGGTGTAAAAAAATCTGCCAATAGGAATATTTGTCGATAAATAGTTTTTGATGGGAATAAGACCTTTCAAGTCAGAGATCTACGATAGATATGAGAAATATGGATACAAAAAAAGGGACACTTTAAGTGTCCCTCTCAAAATCGTTGCTATGAAGCAACATATATTTGACTACCCCTGTGTACAAAGGTAGATGCTTTATTGATTATTCAAAATACTTTTCGCTGTATAGTGCAAAAAATTCTGCCAATTGGATTATTTTACGATTAAAGTCAAATTGAATAATTTCTATGACCAAAAATAGAGCTGCCAACTCTTACCATAGTAGAACCATTTTTAATAGCTAAATCGTAATCACCACTCATTCCCATAGAGATTTCTTTAAAGGAATCAATTCCCGAAAAGTGACTTTCTCTTAACTGATCAAAAATAACCTTTAGTTGTTGGAATTCTTTCTGTACCTGATCTTCATCTGAAGTGAAAGAAGCCATGCCCATAACTCCAACAATTCTAACATTGTTTAGTTGGTTGTATTCAGGAGAACTGAGCATTTCTTTTGCCTCTTCTAACGAAAGTCCAAATTTTGTAGATTCCGTTGCGATGTGAAATTGAAGCAGGCAATCAATGGTTCTATTGTGTTTACTTGCTTGCTTGTTTACTTCAGAAAGTAACCTAAAGCTGTCTATGCTGTGTATTAGAGTAACAAAAGGAGCAATGTATTTAACCTTGTTTCTCTGAAGGTGCCCAATCATGTGCCACTCAATATCAGAAGGTAGTTCCTCCGATTTTCTGGAAAGCTCTTGTACTTTGTTTTCTCCAAATACTCTTTGTCCTGCATCGTATGCTTCCTGTATGTCTTCGTTCGGTTTCGTTTTGGAAACAGCTACCAGGGTTACCCCTTCAGGAATGGTTGATTGAATTTTAGCTAAATTCTCTTTTACCATGATTGTTCATTTTGATGCAAAATAAATGAAAAAAGAGAAGCTAAAGCTTCTCTTTTGTACAATTTGAAATCTCTTTTTTTACTTCTTGTTTACAGGAACCTTAATGGTAATGGTAGTTTTTTGATCTTCTTTACTTTTATTACCTCTTATTCCATAGTCTCCAGTATAAATAATAAGGTCTCCTGCAAAAACATTATCCTCGAAGGTGAATGCTATTTTCTCTTCCTTTTCGATGTCTTTGATCTTAAGTTTTCCCGTTACAACATATCCCTTTTCAGACTGTTCAATGTTAGAACTAACAAAAGTGATGTTAGGGTAAACTTCAGCATCGAAAAAATCGGCAGACTTTAAGTGTGCGTCTCTCTTTTTGTTGTTGGTATTAATAGTACTAACAGGAATAACAGCGCTCATTTTAGTTGAGGTTAAATCCATCGGGTCGAAGGTAATTTCTGCCTGTAAATCAGATAGCGTTCCTTCATCGCCTGCAATGGCAAAATGAATTTCTGATTTACCTGGTTTTACTTTCCATGTGGTTTGTGCTACACTGCTTAAGGTGGTAACTACCATGATTAGAGCTAAACATATATTTTTCATCATTCTAAATTTTTATTGCAAAACGTCAATTAGCATACCAGAGTTGTATGGTTGATGTTATAACTTGGTTAAATAATGCTTTGAGTAAGTAAACAGGATTTATTCATTAGCAAATAGTCCATCCAACCAGTTGAGCACCATTAGGTAAACTTCATCTTTGTTTATCTCATTCAGCATTTCATGTCTTCCTTCTTCGTACATCTCCAAAGTAACATTTTCGATATTGGCTCTTTTGAATTTGGCGTAAACCTGTTTCGGGCCTCTACCATAATCGCCCACTGGGTCCATGTCTCCAGAAAAGAGCAGGACAGGAGTGGATTTATTCATTTTAGAGATGTTAGAGAACTCCTGTATGTCTAAAATACCATGAAGTAAATCTGTAAAGAACTGAGCGGTGAAAGTTTGCATACAATAGGGGTCATTGATGTATTGATCAACAATGCTATTGTCTCTTGAAAGCCAATCTTTATTGGTTCTTGGGTTTTCGTACTTCTTATTGAAATCTCCAAATACCAGTTTGTCCATTAATTTCGATCGTTTTTTCTTACCGATCAATTTCATGTTAAAATTGGCAAAGCTTTTACCCACTACACCTATTAATCCAGGATGTCCATTGGTGGCCGAAAAAATAAAAGCATCAGCTAAGTCAGGAGCTTCATAAGCTACATTTCTTGCTATAAACGAACCCATACTATGACCAAGTATAATTAATGGTACATCGGGATGTTCTGCTTTAAATTTCTGACTAAGTTCAATGATGTCTCCCACTACTTTTTTCCATCCGTTTTCCATGGCAAATTGACCTACGTTTTCAATACTACCCGCAGTTTTACCATGCCCTCTCAGATCCGAACTGTAAACAACGTAGCCATTGGCGGTTAAGAAGGTTGCAAAATGGTCGTAGCGCTCTGCGTGCTCGCTCATTCCGTGTACAATGTGTACAATTCCTTTTGGAAGTTCAGATTCCCAGTGGTAGGTAACCAATTCGGTCCCATCCTTAGCGGTATGTTGGTGGTTTATGTAGTTCATTAAACTATTGTTTTGAACAAAGTTAAAATATTCTTATCAAGCCTCTTTAATGTATGGATTAAAAGCTATGTGATCAAAGGTATTGCTAAAGGTAATTTTTTAACATGGATTTAAGACAATTTAATTACAGGTCCGATGCTAATAGTTATTACTTTTGCCCATCCAAATTCAGATCATGCAAAAGCTGTATCAATTTTTAGTTTCTACCCGGATGATGGCCATCCTATTACTTGTATTTGCAATTGCAATAGGGGCTGCCACCTTTGTTGAAGAGAGGTATGATACCGTAACAGCCAGAGTATTGATCTACAATGCCAAGTGGTTTGAGGTAGTGATCCTTTTACTTATGGTCAATTTTATTGGTAACATTGATCGATATAAATTATTGCGTAAGGAAAAAATAGGAAGCTTAATGTTCCACCTGGCATTTATTGTAATGATTATTGGAGCTGCGGTTACTCGTTACGTTGGTTTTGAGGGTGTTATGCCCATTAAAGAAGGGGAGATGTCCAATGTGATTTTTAGCTCTGAGCCCTATTTACAGATTAATGACCCAGAAAACGGAATTCGATCTTCGGAAAAAATTTACCTGACGGAGATTACCAATAACGACTTTGAATATACAGTAGACTTTCCTGGAAAACCAGTAAGTATTAGTTACAAAGAGTACATAAAAAATGCTCGTTCTGTGATGAAAGATTCTGTTGATGGAGGAGTAGATATGATTCAATTCATGATTTCCAATGGTCAGCAGGGAGAGGATTATTTTGTGAGAGATGGAGAAATATTGGAATTGGGAGAATTTGCCATTTCCTATAACAATAACTCTAGGTCAGATGCTATTCAAATCAATAAATCAAGCAAGAATTTTACTATTGAGTCAGTGTACGATTTACAACGTTTGAGCATGGATACTCAGCGACAGGATACATTGCAAAGGGATCAGACGCATTTACTTGCCAGACGCCATCTGCACAGTACTCAGGGTGTGAATTTTGTGTTTAAAGGGTATCACCACAAAGCAGTATTTGAATTAAAAAGAATGCCGGATGATGAGCCGGGACAGGATGTACTGATTGTAAATGTAAATGTTGGAGGAGAAGATAAAGTCCTTAACCTGTTTGGAGGGTATGGAGCTAAACCATCCTGGATTAAACATGAGGGGTTTGAGTTTGGGTATGGTTCAAAACAAATTTTCTTACCGTTTGCCATTGCACTGGACGATTTCATTTTAGAGAATTACCCTGGGTCCATGAATCCTTCTTCTTTTAAGAGTGAGATTACATTATTGGATCAGAGACATGACCTTAGTGAATCTCAGGAGATATTTATGAATAATGTAATGGATTATGATGGATACCGATTCTTTCAATCTGGTTATGATTATTCATCGGACATGAAAAGAAAAATGGGGGATCCAGACATTACTACTTTATCAGTAAATCACGATTTCTGGGGCACATGGATTTCTTACATTGGGTACATATTACTGGGGTTAGGTTTTGTGATTTCATTGTTTTCTAAAGAAGGAAGGTTTAGAGATTTAGGTAAGAAAACCACTAAGATCTTAGAGAAAACTGCAAAAAGCTCAGCCGTAATCATCTTGTTGATGGTTGCAGGTAATGCTTTAGCACAGGATAAACTTCCGAAACAAGATAAAATGATCGATGCTGAACATGCCGATCGATTTGGTCATTTAATTGTACAAAATCAAGGAAGGTTTGAGCCAATTCATACTCTTGCGTACAATGTGATGCATAAGTTAAGTAGAAGCCACAAATTTGAGGTTGAAGGTATTGGGGAAGTAGATGGGATGCAAGTATTTCTTGATATGGTAATTAATCAAGAATACTGGAGAAATTACCCAATGATCAACGTAAAAGGGAATACAGGGGTTAGAGAGGTACTGGGAATTGAAGGGAGTAAAGCATGCTTTAACGATTTTACTGAGAATGACTCAAGTTACCGATTAAAACCTGCATTATTGGATACTATCAGGTATTCCAGTCAGAAAGGAAACAATAAGCAAAATGCATACGATAAAGAGTTGATTAAAGTCAATGAAAGGTTTAACGTAATGCGAATGACGTTAAATGGAGCAATACTAGAGATATTTCCTGTTATTGGAGATTCCACTAATAATTGGATCGGGTTAGGGGATAGTTTGGCTTATGTTCCGTTTGCAGGAGAAGGGCATGGATTAGATAACATGAGTTATTACAGAATGTTCCTTTCTTATTTTGCTTCTCTTCATGAGGCAAAAGCTACAGGGAATTATGAAGCTCCTGATAAAATGATTAAGATTATTAGTGACCTTCAACATACAGTAGACGAATCATTATTGCCTTCTGAGAGTATGATAGAATTGGAAGTCTATTACAACAAGACTGACATGTTCTCTAAAATCAGGAATTACTACGCATTGTTAGCGGTGGTCTTGTTGCTCTTAACTTTGATTCAAAGTCTTAAGGAAAGAAGTAACAAGCTGTTGGATTGGACTGTTTGGGGAGCTATAGGGCTCGTTGGATTAGTGTTTCTGTATCATACCTATGCACTTGGAATTAGATGGTATTTAACTGGGCATGCTCCATGGAGCAATGGATTTGAGGTGTTGGTTTTTATATCGTGGGGATCCATTTTAGTAGGGTTCTTATTCCTTAGGTTATCCAAAATTATTATGGGAGCAGTTGCTTTGGTAGCTTTCCTTTTAATAATGACTGCAGGGCATAGTAGTTACGATCCTCAATTAACACCTTTGGTTCCTGTTCTAAAATCATATTGGTTAATTATTCATGTAGCATGTTTGACCATTAGTTATGCATTTTTTGCTGCAGCATTCAAATTGAGTTTGATTAATTTGTTTACCTATTTATTCATGACCAATAAGAATAAAAATAGATTGTCGGACAATATTGCTATGCTTACCTACATCAGCGAAATGGTCATTATGGTAGGATTGGTATTAGCTACCGTAGGAACCTTTTTAGGAGGTGTATGGGCCAACGAATCATGGGGAAGATATTGGGGCTGGGATGCTAAAGAAACCTGGGCATTGGTAATTGTTTTAGCTTATGCATTGCTATTGCACTTTAGATTTATTCCAGGGATGAAAAGTAAGCTAACTTTTAATATTGGAGCGGTATGGATGTTTAGTACCGTATTAATGACATTTATTGGGGTTAACTACTACCTGACTAAAGGATTACATAGCTATGCCCGAGGTGATACTCCGGCATTTCCGCTTTGGATTTGGATGATCATCTTTTCTCTGATCGCTTTATGTGGTCTGGCGTATTGGAGGTTCAAATCAGTTAAGAAATCTACTTCTTAACTTTTAGCCAAATAGAGTTTCCTATCACCATTACATCTGAAAAGGCCATTGCTCCTGCAGCAATAATAGGACTTAGGTAGCCGAATGCTGCAACTGGGATAGCCAGTACATTATAGAAAAAGGCCCAGAATAGATTTTGCTTAATGGTTTTTAAGGTAAGTTTTCCGATGTGGAATGCTTCCGTCAATTTCTTCAAGCCGTCTTTGCCTAATAATACTATTTGAGCAGTATTCATGGAAACGTCCGTAGCATTACCAAAGGAAATTCCAATAGTAGCTTTGGCCAGGGCAGGAGCATCGTTTACACCGTCGCCAACCATGGCAGTTTTTCCTTTAGCGGTGTATTGATGTACAATTCTTAATTTATCTTCAGGTAATTGCTCAGCATATATTGTTTTAATACCAAGTTTGGTAGCAATATCATCGCACTTAACTTGTTTATCGCCACTCAATAATACTACCTCAATTCCCGAACTTTTAAGTTCATCGATCATTTGCTGAGAGTGCTCCTTTACTTCATCTTCAATGTCGATGGTCGCCACCAATTCACCATTTTTTAGAACGTATACTTCATGGTTCTTATCACTGGTTATATCTTCCACTAATCGAAACGATCCCACTTGCCATTTGTCCTCTCCAAGCTGAGCAGTAAGCCCAATACCTTTTGTTTCTTCTACACGATTAAACTCTACAATTTGAGCTGTGTTTTTTAGATGCTCTACGATGGATTTAGCAATGGGGTGGGAGCTTCTGCTTTCCAGATTGAACAATACATTCTTTATTTCCTGCTCATCACCACTTAAAATCTGTAATGCTTTAATTTTAAAGTTGCCAGTGGTTAGTGTGCCTGTTTTATCAAATATTACTGTCTGTACCCCTGCCATATCTTCCAGAGTACTCCCTCCTTTAATTAGAATTCCTTTCTTAGCTGCTCTTCCAATTCCTACCATTACAGCAGTTGGAGTGGCTAATCCCATAGCACAAGGGCATGAAATTACCAATACGGCTATGGCTTGCATCATGGCTTGCTGAGTGCTTAGCACAAACCCAAATTTTGCCACTAAAAAGGTTATTAATGCGATACCAATAACAATAGGTACAAATATGGCACTTACCTTATCTCCCAGGCGTTGAATACTAGGTTTGTTTTGTTGAGCATTTTTGACCAACTCAATGATCTTAGATAGAGTAGTGTTTTTACCCACTGCTGTGGCTTGCATAATGATGTTCCCATCGGTAAGAATGGTACTACCAATTACCTGACTTTCCTTTTCTAGTGCAACGGGAATACTTTCGCCCGAAATCATGGACTCGTCAGCAAAACCATTTCCTTCCAATACAGTTCCATCCACTGGGATTCCATCGCCCGTATTAACCAATAATAAATCTCCGGTGTTGATGTCGGAATAAGGGATTTCCACTGCTTCACCTTCCGGTGTTATTCTTTTGGCAGTTGATACTTGCAAAGCAGACAGGTCCTTTATAGCCGAAGTAGTTTTGGTTACAGAACGATGTTCCAGTAAATTACCAAGCAGAACCAGGCTAATAATGGAAGCGGCAGTTTCAAAAAACAGGTAATTATGAGCCTCCTTAGTGCCGTAGTAGGTAATTGTACCCCACGAGCTATATACGAAAGCTGCAGTGGATCCAATAAAGATGAGAACATCCATATTGGGGACACCGGTTTTTAACGACTTAAGTCCACTCTTACCAAAGTGGAATACCCCTATTAAATAAACCGGGAAAGAAAGACAAACCTGTAAAATAGGATTCTGCAAAATGGAGTCATGAGGTAGAAACATGTGCAGAATCAAAGGAATGGTAAATACCAAGCTGATCCAGAATTTTCTTTCTATGGATGACCATCCTTTTCCTTCGGACTCTCCGGTGCCTTTTTCTGCCGAAGGATATCCAATGTCGGTAATTTGTTTGGCTACCTCATTGGCACTTAATCCTCCTGGTAGTTGGAAAGAAGCTTCGCCCAGTGCAAAATTGACCTTAATGTCTTTGGCTCCAATCTTCTTTAAATGTTTCTCTACGCCCATGGCACAATTGGCACAGGTCATTCCCTCTACATCTAAAGTGGTTTCTTTATGTGAGGGAGAAGAGCTCATTTATTTCTTTTTAAACAGGGTGTATACGTATTCTCTGGTATTGCCGGAAGGTTGAGTATAAGTGTAGTTGAAATGATTCACTAAAGAAAAGTCATCACCAATGTGATCTTTTAGCATAGAAGCATCAAATCGATAAACAGGCAGTCCACAACACTTTTCAGCTCCTTCCAGATTAAAGGTAGCGATAATTGCATATCCTCCTGATTTTACTGAACGATTTAATAATTCGAAATAAGTTTTACGATCGTTTTCATCGGTAAAAAAATGTACTACGGCTCTGTCGTGCCAAACATCTACCGGTTGCATTTGGTTTAAATTGCCCGGTGCTGTTAAATCGTCTACGATCCATTCTATATTTTTACCCTCATCTCCCAATCGTTCTTTTAAATCAGATAGGGCAGAGGAGCTAATGTCCGAAGCAATGAGATTATTGTATCCTCTTTTTAATAAATGATCCACTAATGTCGTAGATCCTGCACCAGCATTGAATATTCTGGCATCTTTGCTAACCTTACAATCTTCAATTAGGTTGAGGGACTGTTCTGGGAATTCCTCATACCATCCTGTTTTATCTGTGGAAGTTCTTTCATAGGCAGCATCCCAGTGTGCTTGAAGGTTGATGTCTTTAGTTTCACTCATTAATTTATGGTGTGTTGTTTCCGGAGCCTTTGGTCTGGAACATGGCTGTGTACTTTTTCTTCTTTACGAAATAAGTCACCTTTAACTGATAAGCATGATCAGGGTCGAGGTGGGTACCATGACTCTCCGGAGTTAGTTCTATTACATTGGTTGGAACAATACTGTCCTGATTATAAACCATTTCTGTAGTACATCGTACTTTTTCAACAGGCATTGGCTTTCCTCCACTTTTGAGCAAGTATAAAGTTGTGTTATTCTTGCTTAGCATCCAGTTAACCACTATTTCTATGTAGTATTTCCCTGCTGGTTTAACCACTCCTTTGTGAGGAGGTGCTTCTAATGGGGTTAAACTCTCACTTGATCCTCCACCTGGCCCTCCGGGAACAGGCATTCCGCCCAGTTGACCAAATGCCGCTGTTCCAAGAAATAATATTACTAATGTCAGTACTGTCTTCATGAAATTTAATTTCTAGTGCAAGGTACGATAATCGTACCAGGAATTATGTAACAATTATATCACAATTATTCGATGGTCCAACGAAGACCTCCATAAAACATTCGACCAAAAATAGGTGCCCATATCAAAGAGCTGTCAAAGTACTTTCCATAAGGGTTTTCTGCCTGAATAATAGGACTCGGTTGACGGTAGTTTCCAAGGTTTTCTCCACCTAGATATATCTCCAGGTTTTTATTGAAAAATCTGGAAACCTGAGCATTAACCATAACATAGTCTGGAGATATGGTCGGAACTCTAAATTCCTCAGGGTTTAATGTGGTACTTGGAATTCGTTGTGCTCCTACCCATTGAGCAGTTACATCAAATTTCCATTGTCCTTCCTTTTTATTCTTTTTGGTTTCGTAAGCCAAGTTAATGAAGCCTCTGTGTTCTGCCATTAATGGTTTGCTAAGTCTTCCCAATTTAAAGTCTTTTTGCACATCCAGAAAACGGTAAGCTATTCTGGCTTCCATTCTTTTAGAAATATCGTAATTGATTTCCGCTTGAATAGAATTAGAGAAGGATTTACCATTTAGGTTATAGAAATATACTTCTTGTGGGTTGTAATCCAAATCTACAATAACCTGATTCTCGAACAAAGTGTGGTAGGCATCAATGTTGATGTTTCCTTCACGATACAAGAATTCAAAGTCCTGATTAAATCCTAAACCAAAGTTCCAGGCCACCTCTTGCAGAAGTCCATATCCAGGTAGGTTTACATCATTTTCAATGATCCAATTTCTTGAAGTAGCCAACAGACCAACATTTTCCATGATGATGTTTGGAGTTCTTCTTCCTCTTCCGGCAGAAAGCTTTAGCGCATTTTTTTCAGTGAAGTTATATCTTAAGTTAACTCTAGGTGTAATAAACGCTCCGTAAACATTGTGGTAATCGGCTCTAATTCCAGCAACCAGGCCAATTTTAGTGTCGGTTAAGTTGTATTCGAAATAAGCTCCCGGAACTATTTCCTCAAGATCGTAGTTTTGAACCATTCCGGTGTCGTGATCCTGAAGAGTTTCATTGTATAAATCATAGATCAAGCTGGCACCTGTTCTAAACGAATGTACCTCTTCTTCGCCTATTTCCTGATCGTAAATTAAATTGGCATAACCACTTGTTTGTGTCCCGTTGTATTTTCTGTTCCCGAAAAGAGCTTCGTGTTGATGGTACATACCGGACATTTGAATGGCCATGCTTTTGTATGGTTCTCCCGGAAAAACATATCCAATTTTAGCAAATGCCTGACCTCTATTGGTGGTGGATGATACCTCATAAACTGATGAACCTGGATTTTCTAACTGTTCTGATACTCCTTTTCCGGTGGTGCTATTGAAATTTAAAGCACCAACGCCATATTCCATAAAAAGGTTAGGAGAACGGTAGGTCCATTGGTTATGGGCAATAAGGTTTTGAGAAAGGGGTTGATCCAGAAAACCATCGTTATTTCGATCCCATGCAATAGATAGTTTTTTACCATGTAGTAGGAGAGTAGACTCCCATTTTTCGCCAATTGGTTTATTTAGCGCAAGGTTGATTTCTCCCCTTCCGGCTCTATTTCCGTAAACGTTAAGAAATAACTTGTTAGCATTACCCGGTTTTACTAAATCCAGGTTGATTTGCCCGGTCATGCTTTCATAGCCGTTAGCTACGGATCCTGTTCCTTTAGAAACTGCAATGGAATTGATCCAGCTTCCTGGAATGTATTCAAAACCGTATATGGTAGATAGTCCTCTAATAAGAGGGATATTGTCCTGCATAATTTGAACATACTTTCCGGACAGTCCAAGCATTTGAATTTGCCTTGTTCCTGTTACTGCGTCGGTAAAACTAGCGTCAATAGAAGGGTTCGTTTCAAAGCTTTCGGCAAGGTTGCAACATGCTGCTTTGCATAGTTCATCCTTGTTCATGGTATGCCCATTAATGGGATCGAACTTAGATATGGAATAGCTTCCTTTTTTTACTTCCACAGTGAATCCACCCAACACATTACCTTCTTGCATTACTATGCTCATTGGTTTTTTAGTGTCGGTTAGCTCTAGAGTATCTGCCGAAAAACCAATGAACGAAACAACAATTTTATCGTGTTTTTTGTCCGATTTTAATTTAAAATACCCTTTCTCGTTGGTGGCTGTACCAATGCTTGTTCCTGAAAAGTGAACATTAGCACCCGGAAGCGGTTGTACGGAATCCTCTTGTACCAATTCGTACACGTAACCTTCTATTGAAGTTTGTCCAACAGAAAAGAGAGTACAGGCCAACAGGAGAACCGTTAATAGTTCTTTTGTTGCGACTTTCATGATACAGGAAGTTTAGTGTTTAACGTCTTCTTTGTATTTGCAGCAGTGGTGCAAATTGTTGTACGCCTCATCAGTTGCCTTAATCTTTTCAGTGTCGTGCCCAACATCTGCTATTAACTGATGAATTTCGTTTTCCGAAATTTTCTCTGGATTGAATACTACCTTGCAATTTTCATTTTCAAGATTCCAATCCGCCAATCTAACTCCTTTTACATCGAGAGCATCTTCGATTCTATCTTCACACATCCCGCAAACACCGGATACCTGAAAGTTGATTTCTTGAAATTTCTTTTTCTTTCCCTGGCTAAAGGAAGTTAATGTTATTAAGCTTAGTACTATTATTGATAATGTTTTCATTGTAATTATTTTTTGGTTAAACAAGGGGTGATTCTTTCTGGTGTGTACCAGAGACTACAATGAAAATCAAATTAGAAACGAACTATACAAAACCGACAAATCTGCTTGAATTAGAGGAGGCTTGTATTGTTCAAAAAGGAGTGCTGCTGAGTTTTTTACCTTTAAATCTAATGGATCTAAAGAGTAGAGCACAGGAATTGAAATATGATCCTTTAAGGAAAGATTAATGCTTTCGAAATCCGAGGTGTATTCATCATCCACCTGGAAAAACTGCCAACTTTTATCACAACAACCATCATCTTCTTCATCCGAAGTTTCCTGAGACGAATGACAACAAGAATGGGATTCTTTTTTGTGAGATTCACAGCAATTATGATCTTCAGTAAAAACAATGTGAGTAGAGTTGTCATCTGCACATACACAAGTGCCTACCGATATCCCAATAGTGGAAGAAAGGAAGATAACAATGAGTAGTATCGCTGCAGTAATTCTCATATTACGAAAGTAAAGTTATCGAAATCAGAAAGACGAATCAAGTCAACGCTTGTTAAAGTTTGGTTAAAAATTAGAATCCCATTGAATGGATTACTTGTAAGGATCACTAAACCTTGGGTCTGTTACGAAAGCTGTATCAGTTAGTGTATGTAGAAAAGTAATGATTTGCTTTTGCTCTTCCGGTGTTAAGTGAGCGCCTCCTTTATGTGCAATGGTTAACTTAGGGTCCACATTAACACTATTGTTAACTCCATCACTAAAAAAGCTAATTACCTCTTCTAAAGTTGCAAACCTACCGTCGTGCATGTAAGGGGCAGTTAAAGCTACATTTCTAAGCGATGGAACCTTAAATTTACCGTGATCTTTAGGTGCAGAGGTAAATTCTCCTAGCCCTTTGTCGATGTAGTTTTTAGGTTCTTTTACATTGTCTAATCCAATGTCGCTAAAACCAGGCGATGTACCCAAAGAATTAGCTCCGCTGAGAGGGTGGCAAACCACACAACCTACTTCAGGTGAGTTCATCAGGTCCAATCCTGCTTGTTCGTCCTTGGTTAATTGATCTTTTCCTGCTAAAACCCGATCAAATTTCGAACGATTGGAGATTAGAGTTCTTTCAAACTGACCGATGGCATTTACAATTAGGTTGCTATCAATTTTATCTGTTCCAAAAGCTTGTTTGAATTTTTCTCGGTAGAACGGACTGTCTTGTATCCTTTTTTCGGCTTCTGTCCATGGAAGATTCATTTCCTGAATGGTTCTTACTGGATTTAATGCCTGATCTTCTACATTGGGAGATCTACCATCCCAAAACATGGAGTTGTACCAGGCTACATTAAATATGGGAGGGGTATTTCTCACAGTAGGTACGCCATCTACTCCTGAACTGAGTTCCAGGGGAGAGTCGCTAAACGCAGCCGATTGTTTGTGGCATGATGCACACGAAAATGAACTGTCTGAGCTTAATATGGTGTCGTAGAATAGAAATCTACCAAGTTCAGCTCCTTCTATGGTTACTTCTGCATTTTGCTTATCAGGAATAGGAGGGAAGGTAGGTGTGTCTGAGAAAAGGTAGGGTGTTGTCTTTTTAGTTTTGAAATTAGAGTTGGTAAAAAGAACTCCTCCAATACAGCTGAAGGTAAGTAAAAGGAGAATTGTTTTCATAAATAGGTTTTAGGGTTAGAGTAATCTAGACCTCTAAACTATTCTATCAAAACTGTAAGAACAAGTTGATTTATCCGGAACTATTGGAAAGCAAGTTATACGGTATGGTAAACCTCTTTAAATGGCACTCTAAATCGTTCTCCCCAAATGCCCTCATCTTTTCTGGTGCCGCAGGATACGATCATATTAACTTCTGCTCTGTAAGGTATTCCGAGTATTCGCTTTACTCTGGCACTGTCAAGTCCTTCAACCGGACAGGTATCGTACCCTTCCGATGCCATTCCAAGCATAAATGTTTGGGCAGCTAAACCAGCACTTTTATGAGCAACAATACGCATGTCGGATTTTCGAACCTCTCGGTAGCTGGGTTTAAATAGGCCTACTGAGTTAACAGCTAAATACTTTGCTGCTCCAAATAAGCCTAAAAACTCTGAGTACACAAAAGGCATGAGTTTACCATAATAGTTTTGTGCCATTTTGTGCTTTTTTTCTTTGTTTTCCATTTCGGCATGTTTAAAGGCCTCGTTGATGTGGTCTAGGTTAGCCTTTGCTCTTGATCGAAATAAGTCTTTTCGAACGACAAATACCACCAATTCATTACAGGTTTCGATGGTGGATTGTCCTAAACATGCACTTACCAGAGCTTGAATTTTATCTTTTGATTTTACATGATAGAACTCGTACAATTGCATGTTGCTGCTGCTGGGAGCTAGAGTAGCTCTTTTTAAATTGCGTTCTACCACATCTGTGTCAAAAGAAATAGAAGGGTCGAAAACCCTCACAGCTCTTCTGTGATTCAGGGTTTCATCAAGTGCCTGCCCATTGTTCATACCAAAGTTTTTTTGGGTAGACGAATAGAGGAGGAGAATATTTTAAAATACTCTAATGGGTAGTATTGCCATTGAGTGAATCGGTAAATACTTGATCTACCGGTTCC
Source organism: Parvicellaceae bacterium (assembly GCA_965230225.1). Classification (GTDB taxonomy): domain Bacteria; phylum Bacteroidota; class Bacteroidia; order Flavobacteriales_D; family Parvicellaceae; genus CALSMU01. The sequence continues at coordinate 42,869 of CBDDKM010000007.1, read as the reverse complement.
CAAAGCTCTATTTTGTTTCCTTCAGGGTCCATGATGTGGACAAACTTACCGTAGTCAAAAGATTCTATTTTATCGCAAATGGTAACACCTTCTTTTCGTAGTTCTTCCACCAATTCTTCAATGTTTTCTACTCGGTAGTTAATCATGAATTGCTTGTTGGATGGTTCAAAATATTTGGTGTCGTCTTTAAACGGACTCCATTGTAAGTAGTTGATCTCCTCTGGTCTATCTGTATTCCTAAATTCAAACGTTGAGCCGTATTGATCGGTAGCCAGTCCAAGGTGTTTACCATACCAGTTTTTCATGTTTTCGGGGTCCTGACACTTAAAAAATATACCTCCAACTCCGGTTACTTTTTTCTTGCTCATCTTTAGAGAATTAATTGGTTTACCCAGCTAATATAGAATAAAAGAAGAAGTCTACCACGCAAGTATATCTCTGATCAATCGATCACCCCAGGGGTTCCCTTCAAACCTTTTTTTCAGTTTAGCTACAAATTCTTCTTCTTTAAGAATGTGTTTAGGTTTAGGAGTAGGAACCAGATCATGTAAGTTGTTTACTTTTTCTTCAATTACTTTTTTAGCAAAGTATACTACACCGCCATCTTCGGTGGCTAACCCTAAAATGGCTCCAGGTAATCCTGTAAATGATTCAGGGCCGATGGAGGGGACAATTTCCTCACTGTACCAGGCATAAATTCTTGTGGTGTCGTTTTTATACCAAATGGCCATTCTGCAATCGTATCCGGCAATGTGCCTTTCCTGATTGGTCATTTTCCATTCTCGATATTTCAAGGAGTCTTTTACGAATTGTAATTCACCCCAAATGGCATATCCAGATAAACGCTCTCCTGTTTTGAAGTTTTGATAATGTGTATTTTTTGAAGTAGCCCAGTCAAACGATTGAACAGCATCATCTTCATCATCCGGCATGAATAAACAGGCGGTATCGTTAAAAACCAGCTGAAAACGATCGAACTTATCTTTCTTGTCTTTAATCCATTCTTTCATGTCCTCATTGTCGCTGTATTTCTTCAACAAGTTGGTTTTTCGTTCATAGATTATTTTCCCAGATGTAACCTGGCTGGTGGCAATTAAAGAACCACAGATAATTATGATTGCCAGTAGGGTAGCTTTAATAGAAGTCATTGGATTCTTTTGTACGGTTATTATTAAATCTTAGGGTTAGTTTTAACAGAAAGTATCTGGAAATAATTCTGGTGTGATTATCGATTACCACGTTGTTCTCAATAATTCTTTGGGCACTTACATTTTGGTTCAATAAATCGTTCCCCATTAGAGATAAAATCAAGTTTTCTGTCTCCAAAAATCGCTTGTTAATGCTTGCATCTATAATTAAGAAATTGATATCATATCCATCTGCACGTTGACTGTTAATGGTGTACTCAGCATCAGCTTCGATACTCATTTTCCACGGAAGTTCTATTTCAAAACCAGTAGTAAAAACTTGTTGACTATAAGGTTGATTACTGGAGAAACTTAATGTGCTGGATGGGTTGTTATAAGTAATGTCTCCTCCAATGTAGAAATAAATGGAGTCTGTTTCCAGTTCCAATTCTAACCCTCCTGAAACACCTGGTGTGGTTGTAGTGTTCTGTTGGTTATTGATGTAACTGTTGTACTCAGAATAGTCGGCAGACATATATGGATTAAGAGAAAACAAACCATCAAATAATGGAATACCTCCTCCAAAGCTAACCGAAGAGTTTACATTTCCATTTACATTAATGGATTGAGATATTGTTCTTCCTAAAGAGTCATATTCGATAGAGTTAGAAAATGCATCGTTGGTTCTGTTGTAGTTTCCTCGCAACCAAATGTATTGTCCTTTAAGAGGTTGGTAACGGTTATAACTAACGTTTACACGATGTGTATATGTTGGTCTTAGGTCTGGATTTCCAATTCTAATTTGGTTAGGGTTACTGTTGTCTTGTACCGGTTGCAGTTGGCTTACAGAAGGTTGCTGAGAACTGGTTCTGTAGTTTATACTAAACCGATGACTGTTGGAGAATTTGTATCGGTAAGAAAGACTTGGTAGAATGTTATTAATGCTTTGGTGAATGGCATCGCTGTTAATGCTATAGTTATCAATAGATACATTTCTAGCGTAAGTTCCTGCTCTTAAGTAGGTTTTCTTAGTTTGGTAAACAACGTGAGCGCCAACTCTGTTTTTGAAACGAATATTTTCGAAATCGTTAGAAAGGGTAGAGTCCAATGAGGTATATTCACCGTTAACCTGATTATAGGTGGATTTTAATTGGTTGTTATTGGTTAAGTTCATATTGTAATCAAATTCCAACCTCATTTTTTTACTAAGTGGTTCAACATACCTTAGAGTGGCCATGTGTCCAAAAGTGTTTTTAGATAGGTTACTCTGTTGATCAATACTGTCGTTGGAATTGGTAGAATTAAAATAAGAACGATTGGATAGAAGAGAAGAGTTGCTCAAATTCTCACTCATACTGAACTTATAGTAAGTCCTCAATTTTCTTTTTTCTTTTTTAAACTTCCTGTCCAAAGAAATGTCCGTAGAAAAATCAAAATTCTCAGCTTCGTTGTTATTTGTTACGTCCGTTCTATAAATCAGTGTATCATCTTCGCTCGTAAAGTCAGTTTGATTATAATTTCTTTGTTTTGATGAGTTAAGAGTTAACCTGGGCCTAATGGTTAAAGTGGTTAAAGAGTCGATGGTTTGCGTAACCGATAGGTTTACGGCGTGCGATTTAAACTCTTCGTTAGAAGTACTTATTTCATCTGTGGTATAGGTGGTATCAGATAAAAAGAATTGTGAAGTCTGAGCACCATTTGCATTCAGAACATTGTCGTTGTAGGTATAATTGATACCTAGTTTAGTTTTTTCTCCAAGCTTATCTGAGTAGTAAAAACCTCCTTTGTATGTTCGTGGTATTCCTTGATTATTGCCTCCATCATCGTAATAGTAGGTGGTACCCCCATCAGACGATGTCATTTGGTATTCATTGGTTAATCCAAAGCGATACATGTCGCCCCATCCAAAACCAGATCGTGGAGTATTAGAACCTAACCCAAATACGGAGAGTTTTAAGTCTCTATTAAATCGGTTGGCCAATACTTCTCCTTCAAAAAACTGTTGGCCATCAGTGGCACCGGAAACTTTACCAAAGTAACCTTTCTTGGCTTCTTCCTTTAGTTTGAGGTCCATTACCTGTATAGTTTCATCCCCCGATTCACTATCCTCGTTTTCTTTTTCATATACTTCTACCGATTCTACACCATCTGCCGCCAGGTTTTTAGTAGCAACGGTAGGATCGGAACCAAAAAATTCATCTCCGTCTACCAATATCTGACTTACCTGCTTTCCTTGTGATTTTACATTACCATTAGCATCTACTTCGATTCCAGGAAGTTTTTTTAATAGGTCTTCCACCACAGCATTTTGTTTCACATCAAAGGAGTCAGCCACATATACTAGTGTATCTCCTCTAAAATAAATGGGTTCTTCGTAGGCTAGAATTACAATTTCATCAAATGTGCTGTTGTCTTCCAGCATAATGATGTTAGGTAATTTGAATTCGTGGTTGTTCTCACTTCCAAATATGAAGAATGATTTATCATCAAATCTTGGGTGAGTGATCAAAAGCTCAACGGTATCTATAGGTAAATCGTCGAAGCTAAATTGTCCCAAAGAATCCGTTCTGGTATAGTCCAATAAAACAGAATCTTTTAGTCTAACAGCCATAACTACAGCATGATCCGTATGCCTATTGTTAATGGTATCGTAAACATCACCGGACACGGTCATGTTTTGCCCATAAGACATGAAAGAGATCAAGAGGACTATTAGGGAAGTCAGAGTTTTTTTCATCATGTGTATAAGTTGCGTTGCGAAATTAAAAATTTATAAATCCCTCGGTTTTGATTTTAAGAAAGGTTAACATTTTTTGGGACTATAATCTAAAAAGGCCGAAATGGTACATCATTTTTCGGCCTTTTTTATGTTGAAATTCGTGACGATCTAATTTTCAATTTGTTGCAAATGATCTTTCATCATTTGTTCCGATGAAGTATAGTTTAACCCAAGGTTTTCGATGCTTTTTTTATTGGTAAATCGAACAGGGTAATTTACATTTCGTTGTATCATTTTTCTACTAATTCCAAATGCCCATCCCAACATGAGTAGCATAAACTTTGGTAGTTCCTTTTTAGGAAGTTTGTAAGGTTTATTGCTGCTTTTAGCAATTAGGTTAGAGAACTCAAGCATGGTTAGTGTTTCGTTGCCTATTAAGTGTCTACCATCCGATTCTTTTTCTGCTGCCAGTAAATGTGCTTTCGCTACATCTCTCACATCAACAAAAATGAAAGTGAAATTAGGAACTCCCATTTTTAGTTTACCGGATAAATAGTCCTTTAGAAATGGTAAGCTAGCCGAGTCCGAAGAATTGGTAAGAAAAGGTCCCATTACAAAAGCAGGGTTGATTACCGATAACTTCCATTGATCTTGCGCATCGTGTATTTTCCAGGCTTCTTTTTCTGCCATTACTTTAGAGTAGGAGTAGGGCTGATGCTTGTCAGAGCTAGAAGTGTTCCAATAACTTTCGTCCAGCACCTCAATGTTTTGTTCGGTTAGATCAGCATTATCTCCATAAATTGAAACCACACTCGAGGTAAGAATTACTCGCTTAACGGAAGGAGTTTGATTGACAGATTTCAAAACATTTTTGGTTCCCTCTACAGCAGGGTTGATTAATTGTTTATAAGGATCTTTAATGTTCATGATTACAAATGGAGATGCCAGGTGATATACCAGTTCACATCCTTCCATGGCTTCTGTAAAAGAACCTTGCTTTAACAAGTCAGCTTCCCAGAACTCTAGTTTTCCTTCAGATTGTTCTGCAATATCCAATAGGTGCTGTACCTTATGTTTTTTGTTTTTATCCCTAACGGTTACTCTTACAAGGTGGCCTTCTTCCAGTAAATATTTAACTACCCAGGAACCGATATAGCCTGTGCCTCCTGTTACCAGTACTTTTTTCATCATAGTTTCTTAATCCGGGATTCCGGTTGTGAGTGAAAACAAAAATAAGAAGGATTTGTATAGGTTAGATTCTTTCTACCGTACCATTTTTATCAAGAGCATGATACAGGAAGCTAATGAGGTGTAGCATTTGATCTCTTCCCTTTTTTTGCCCAAACTTAGAGGTAATGTATATCGTTGGTAGAATTATCCCTCCTGCGGGAATTGACCATAACCAATAGGCCGGATTGCCCAGATATAGTTGAGTTAGCCCAAAAAAGCCTCCAAAAGTGGTAGCCAATCCAATTACAATGTAGAAAAATGCAAATAAGGTCCAGGTGGTAGGTTGTGGTCCCACTAAGCACCTAACTAAGGTTCCATCTCCATCCTCGTGCCAATCGTCGAAAGACACCTGAAGTTCTGGCGACCAATAATGTCGATCTGCTTCGGGAATTTTAAAATGAGCATGATCTTTTTCTATTCTACCCAATACAGATGGATCGCTTTCCAAAGCCACTTTTAACTGCTCTATCGAATCCTCAATACTTAGGTCGGTATTTAACCTGAAACGAGGACGTATTTCTCCTAAATGGGAATGATTAAGCTTATTAAAAGGCATGGGTAAGAGTGATTTATGCTTACTAATTTAAGGAATGAAATAATATTCACAACAAAACATGCTCAAACATGATATAAGTCATATTTTAGCGGCTTCTAATAAAATTACATTTGACCACAGGATGGAATTTGACGAAATAGAAAAGAAAGTATTGGAGTATCATGCAGCGGGGAAAAAGATGTATGCTACTTCATCGTTTCAAACCCACAGCATTCCCCTATTACACATGTTGAGCAGAATAGATGCTCCAATCGATATTCTATTCATAAATACTGGATTCCACTTTCCGGAAACCCTCAATTTTAGAGATGAGATAGCAGCGTCTTTTGGATTAAACGTAATTGATGTTCGTTCTTCAGTTCCTAAAAACATGCAAAGGGAAAATGGACAGTTTTATTTTGCCACAGAGCCAGATTATTGTTGCCAGATAAATAAAACCATCCCAATGGAAGCTTATTTGATGCAGTATGATATTTGGATCAACGGGATTAGAGCAGACCAAAATGCCAATAGGAAAAACATGAAAGTGGAGCAACCTGCTCCCCATAACACCTTAAGGTTTCACCCGGTTTTAGACTGGAATTCGAAGAAAATATGGGAGTATAGAAAGGAATACGATTTACCTGAACATCCATTAGAGGTACAAGGGTACTTAAGTATAGGTTGCGAGCCATGCACCAGAAAGTTTGATGCGAGTGATGAAAGAACCGGTAGATGGTTCGGAATGAATAAAACAGAATGCGGGTTACATACTGACCTGGCGAAATAAACCACCATGAAAGTATTAATTACCGGCGGTGCCGGATACATTGGAACAGAGTTGATTTATCGATTAGTGAATCAGCCGGAAGTAGAACAGGTAATTATATATGATAACCTAAACAGAGGGAACTATAATCTCTTTATTGGAAAGTCTAAACTTGTAGCAGAAAAGCTAAAGTTTGTACAGGGAGAAATACTGGATACCAGAAAACTAAAAAAGCATTTGGACGGGGTAGATATAGTTTATCATTTGGCAGCGAAGGTAACCACTCCTTTTGCAGATCAAAGCCCACATGAATTTGATCAGGTAAACCATTGGGGAACAGCAGAATTAATCTATACTTTGGAGGAAAGCGATGTTAAGAAATTGATCTACTTAAGTAGTGTGTCTGTATATGGAGCGTCCAGTAAAGAGATTGATATTAATACAGTTCCTAATCCTAAAACTTTTTATGGTATTTCTAAACTAAGGGGAGAGGATCAAGTTAAAAGATTATTTGATAGTAAAATTAAGACCTATATCGTTCGATGCGGTAATGTGTATGGCTATAGTAAGAGCATGCGATTTGATTCTGTGATCAATAAATTCATGTTTGAGGCCAACTACAATGGACTGGTCAGAATATATGGTAACGGTAATCAAAGTAGATCATTTATACACATTGATCGATTATCGGATAGTTTAATTAATTTACTTGATTCCGATCTGGAACCGTCGGTGTACAACATGGTGGAAAGCACCTTTAGCATTAACGATATTGTTGATGTACTAAAGGATATGTACCCGGATTTAGAAATGTTGTTTGTGAATCAAAATTTGAAATTAAGAGAGTTAAAAATCAAATTTGATGAGCGCGTGGCTCCATTAGCTGATTTTCGAAAAAATAGCTTAAGAGAAGATTTAGAAACCTTTAAGAAAGAGTTTACTTACTAATTACATTTTCATTCTGGCCATAGGTACAGCCGATTGGTCGGTAAATTCACCTTTCAATAGCTTGTAGTAACCTGTTATTGCAATCATTCCGGCATTGTCGGTGGTATACTGAAATGGAGGGGTGTAAGTGTTCCAACCATGTTTTTTACCCAGCTCTTGTAAAGAGTTTCTTAAGTAACTATTGGCGGATACTCCACCAGCAATGGCAATGTCTTTAATTCCCAAATCATTCATCGCTTTTTTTACCTTGATAAATAGGTAATTAATGATGTGCGACTGGTATGAAGCACAGATGTCGTTGAGGTTATCTTTAATAAAATTAGGATCTTGTGCTTTTCCTTTTTGCAAGAAGTATAAAAACTGTGTTTTTAAGCCACTGAAACTATAGTTATAACCATCAATTTTTGGGAATGAGAATTCAAATCGACCTTTGTTTCCTTCTTTGGCCAGTTTATCAACAACCGGTCCTCCCGGGTAGGGTAATCCCATTAGTTTAGCTGCTTTATCAAATGCTTCACCTGCCGCATCGTCAATAGTTTCGCCAATTACTTCCATGTCTAAATAGTCTTTTACTAGTACTATTTGTGTGTGCCCCCCACTTACTGTTAAACACAAAAATGGAAAGGAAGGAGATTCAGTTGGAACATTAGGATCCTTTATAAAATGAGCAAGAATGTGCCCTTGCATATGGTTAACATCAATCAATGGAATATCTAAACCTAAAGCCATTGATTTGGCAAAGGATGTACCCACCAAAAGCGACCCCATTAATCCTGGACCTCTGGTAAAAGCAATGGCAGAAATATCCTTTTTTTCTACACCTGCTCTTTTAATGGCTGCATCCACAACAGGAACAATGTTTTGTTGATGTGCTCTAGAAGCCAGTTCTGGAACAACACCTCCATATTCGGTATGTACCGCCTGAGATGCTATAACATTTGATTTAATTTCTGCGTTAATAATTATTGCCGCAGAAGTATCGTCACAACTGGACTCTATCCCAAGAATGATATTATCTTTGTTTGTAAGGCTCATTTTCAAAATTAAGTGCTCGAAATTATCAAAAAAATAGGATTATTTCTGCTCAGAAGGTTCTTGAATCTTTTTGAGTTACTACTGCTAGTAGCAATGATACTCTTGTTTGGGCTTCAAACCACCTGGTTTCAAAATTTTCTGGGGCAGCAATTGGCCAACTATTATTCCCACGAGTTAAACACAGAAGTTAAGATTGAGCAGATCAAATTAAATGGGTGGGAGTATGCAGAAATTTCGGGCTTATACATTGCTGATCAGCGTGGAGATACACTAATTTATTCACCACATTTGAGTGGTTCGCTACAAGATCTAAGTTTGGATAGTCGATTTGCAATTTTAAAAGCAGTTAATTCAGAACATACCAGAATTAAGATTCAAAAATACAAGGGAGAAGAGGTGTTTAACCTTCAGTTCTTAATCGACTATTTTAAAACGGATGAGGAGAAGGAGGACGAGGTTTTTACCATCAAAATCAAGGAGGTAGCCCTTAATAATGCCCACATCAGCTTTAATAACTGGAACAAGGAAGTAATTGAGTATGGTATTGATTACGAACACATTGAACTTTCTAATGTAACGGGTAAAATTCTTGGGCTAAGGACCAGAGGAGATGTAACTACTTTGGATTTGGAGGGAGTTTCCCTAAAAGATAGGAGTGGGTTCCAATTGGACCATCTGTCTTGTCATTTACTGGTTAATCCTAAGAAGATAAAGATGGAGCAATTGAAAATTCATACTCCTCATTCCAATATTCAAACAAAAGGTATTTCGTTGAGGTATCATGATTACGGCGACCTGCAGGATTTTATGAATGCTGTTAGTATGTATGCCTCTATCCAACCTACCAGCATTAGTACTTTGGACCTTTCGTACTTCATTCCAAGTTTGAGAGATGTGGATCATAAAATTAAACTGGAGTGCGAGGTAGAGGGACCATTCAACGATATTCTAGTGTCCGATATGTACCTAGGATTATCTCCTGTTACTTTCTTTAATGGAGACATCTCTGTTCGAGGATTACCAGATGTGGAGAATGCTCTTATTGGGTTGGATATTGACGTACTCCAAACATCTAAAGAGGATATTGATTCCTTCGACTTTACTGATTTTGGTTTAGAAGAGGATTTAGTTTTACCTGAACAGTTAGACAATTTGGGAGTGATTTATGCCATGGGACAATTGGATGGTTACTATAATGACATTGACCTGTCAATGGATATCATTACGGATATAGGTGTTACCACAGGAAATTTCAGGGTATATGATTCCTTAAGCATGATAAATTATACTGGTCATTTATACACTGCTGGGTTGGACTTGGAGTTATTAACCGGATCGAAAGAATTGGGGAATTTCACATCTGATTTAGACGTAAAGGGAAGAGGTGTAACCATGGATGATCTTCATGTAAGGTTAGATGGGAATCTGAACAATTTTGAGCTGTTAGATTATACCTACGATCAGGTGGGTGTACATGGAGTGTTTGAAGAGAGAGCATTTGATGGAGGAATAACTATTGTAGACCCAAACATAGATTTAGCCTTTAACGGAGAAGTTGATTTGAACCATAGTCCGTTTCAGTTTCACTTTAACGCAGATGTTCAGAAAGCACATTTTTACGACCTAAATTTAATATCAGATATACAAAGAGAATCTTCTTCTGCTTGTTTTACGGTAATGGCAGAAGGTTCTGGGTCAACTCTGGATGAATTTACAGGATTGGTTTACCTTAATGAAGTCGCCTATTTCGAAAACGGAAAGGATTATGAATTCGAATCCATCTTCTTCGAGTCGAAAGGAAATACAAACTACCATACCATAGATGTATTTTCTCAGTTTGCAGACATAAGCATGGTGGGAGAGTATAGTTTGGATACGTTGGACCAAAGTTTATATGCGCTGGGAGCTAAAATTCTACCTTCTATTTTCCCTAATTCGGAAGACATACAATTTAACCACGAAGATTTTGACTTATCGTTTAAAGTAAATAACCTCTCAAAGTTGACAGAACTGTTTATGCCGGAGTTAAGGGTTTCTGAAAACACATCCATGCATGTTACCTACGATAGTGATAAAGACTTGTTTGAGTTGGCCTCTCAGTGTGAGTGGCTAGAGTACAACGATATGCGATTTGCGGGGATAGAACTGGATACTACTCGAAAATTTAGCGCTTTTGATGTGTTTTACACCTTCGATTTAATGGTGGATAGTGTTTATGTGACTCCGGATTTAGTAGTTCAAAATGTAAACTTAATTGCCAAAGCTTACGAGGATAACGTTGGAACCAGCCTGTACTGGTCGGCATCGGATTCTTCTTATTGGGCCAAGATATATGGAGATGGTTACGTACTTAGTCCGTCCGAGTTTTCGTTTGATATTAAGCCTTCACAAGTATACTCTCAGGCAGGATTGTGGCATGTAGATCATGATGCTCATATAAAGATAGATTCTACCACCATTAAGTTGGATAATATGCTGGCCACAAACGATTATCAGTCCATTCGTTTTGATGGTATGGTTTCGGAAGATCCCGAAGCAAAACTTAATTTCGAAATAGCTCGATTTGATTTAGATGTCATAAATGCCCTTATGGGAACGGAAAGCCTCGAATTACAAGGAGAAATAAACCTGGATGGTTATGTCTCTAACCTTTATGGTGACTTTTTCTTCGATGCTTACACATTTGTAGAAGGGTTAAGTGTAAATAGTTACTACGCTGGAAACATCGAAGCCAATTCTAATTGGGACCCTAAGTACAAAAGAATGGAGTTTGCAGGTGACTTGATCCGAATGGACATGAACAGTGATTTTTCCATTACTAAGGGACACTATTACGTTAATAAGAAAGAGGATAACCTGGATTTCCAATTTGATTTTAAAGAAACTGACTTACACATTGTAAATGCATTTATGCCAGAAGGAATGGAGGTACAGGGAAATACTAAAGGTACCGTGTACCTTAAAGGTAGCACAGAGAAACCATTGTTAAATGGAAGCTTATACCTCAATGATGTATCCTACTATATGGAAATGTTGAATACGAATTATGTAGCTAATGGACAAGTATTAATAGAGCCGGATATGATTCTAATGAATGGTATTCCGATTAAAGATAAATTTGGTTCTGAGGCTATTCTGGTAGGTTCATTTTTTCACCAAAACTTTGAGCAGTATAGTTACGATTTCTTTGCCGCATTTGATGATCCATTCCTCGTAATGAATACCACTTACGAAATGAATCCATTATACTATGGAGATGCTTTTGCCACTGGAGATATATCCATTAACTACGAAGAAATTTTGGAAATTGATGTGAATGCAAAATCTGAGAAAGGAACCAGTATTACATTACCACTATATGGATCGGAGGATGTGGTGTTACAGGACTTTATCTCTTTTGTTGATCACACCACCGAGGAAGAGGAGTACGAAGTAGATCTGGAAGGTATTAACCTGACTCTAAGCATGGATGTAACTGAGGATGCTGAGTTCCAGTTGGTTTTTGATGAAGTGGTAGGGGATGTAATGAAGGGGTCCGGAACCGGGCATATTGATATGTATATTGATCAATTTTATGACTTTTACATGTTCGGCGGATACGAAATTTCAGATGGGAGTTACCTGTTTACCCTAAAGGATTTCATCAATAAAAAGTTTGAGGTGAAACCTGGTAGTACCATTAGTTGGTACGGAGATCCTTACGATGCAGAAATTGATATTAGAGCCTACTATCCGTTAAAGGCTAGTTTGTACGATATCATGCCTATTAATGACAAAGAGCAGTATCGTCAGAAAACAGAGGTAGAATGTATTATGCACCTTACTCAAAACCTCTTTAATCCATTAATCCACTTCGATATCTTATTGCCTAGAACAGATGAAAATGCCAGAACCGTGTTGAGGAATCTGGTAAGTACCGATCAGGAAATGAATAAACAGGTGTTCTCGTTATTGATTCTGAATAAGTTCTTGCCTCATGCAGAGGTAGCAGGTGCCGAAACTAGTAACCTTGGTTTTGTAGAGGCTACCACAAGTGAAGTATTATCCAATCAGTTGAGTAACATGATCTCTAACTTTTCTGATGACTTTGATATTGGGTTTAACTACAGTCCGGGAGATAACATTAGTAATGATGAAGTAGCGGTAGCAATGTCCACACAGTTTTTCAATGATCGACTTACTGTAAATACCAACCTTGGGGTATCGCAAGGAAATGAGGCCAATCATAACCCGAATTCATTTATTGGAGATGTAGATATTGAGTACAAATTGAATCCACCGGAAGGTAATTTAAGAGTACATGCTTTTAACGAGTCCAATGAGTACGACATTACTAAAATTGATCAGGCAAAGCATACTCAGGGAGTTGGTGCTTTTTATCAGGAAAGTTTTAACGATTTTGGAGAGTTAATGTGTCGCTTTACTAATTTGTTTAGATCAGGACAGGGAAATTGCGAATGCGATACCAAGTCATCCAGAAAAGATTGTAAAGAAACTAAGAGAAACAGAAAAAAAGATTAACCCCTTAACCTCAGTATCGACAGGCTTTTTGAAAAAATGTTATTGAGTAATGTAACTTAATTCGCATTTAAGGTTCTTACCTAGTGAAAGCTAAAAAAGTCGACAAGCGTTTTTTATGAAAGAGAAGCAGAAAGAGTTTTTAACGCTATATGAATCTGTTCATGATTCATTTGCCCGTTATTGCCATGCCAAAGCTTATGGCATAATGGAGCCTGAGGATCTGATTTCGGAATCAGTGTTAAAAGCATTGGAGAGTTTTGATAAACTTCGGAATAAAAAGGCATTTCTAAGCTTTATGTTCACCATTGCCAAAAACATAGTGAACAATAAGTATAGGAGAGCTAAGTTCAGCGGAAGTTACAAGGAAGAACATGCGCATTCAATTCCGGATGAAGGAATTGACGCCGATACCAGACTGGATGTTCAGATATTGTATCAGGCACTGGATGAATTACCGGAAAAACAAAAAGAGGCCCTCATCCTGTTCGAAATTAGCGGTTTTGCCATAAAGGAAATTGCTGAAATTCAGAAATCAGGAGAGTCTGCCGTAAAACAACGCTTAAAAAGAGGTAGAGCTAAACTAGCAGAGATTCTGAAGTCTGATCAACTCGAAAAAGAACCTGTTGGAACCAGATCAACCGTATTAATGTCGATCTTTTTATAACCTTCCATTTGTTTGGCGCCCCAGAAGGTTAAGTTTAAACTGTACAGAAATGAAAAGTAAATCTATAGATGAATATTTCGAAGCGGCTCGCAGCATTAAAGTAGCTATGAGTTTCGAAGAAGTACAAGCGCTTGTTACGATTAAAGGAGTAACGCCACCTAAGAAACCGTGGTGGACAACAAAAAACTTATTAATTATGACAACAACATTGATTATTTCAACGGCATCTATTTTTCTTCTTAATACCCCAACAGAGGTAACTACTGTGTCGGAAAATGAGACACCCATTATTGAGACCAAAGAAGAATTACCAAAACAAGACATAGATCAAACATTCATGGAGCCGGTGGTAGAGCCAGAGCATACCACTGTCGCTCCCTTGAATGCAAATGAAGAATACATTCCTGAAAACGTTGAAAACATCAAAGCAACGAGTATTCCAGGAGCAAATCCTACACCCGAATTGAACAATGAGTTAGTGGTGTTACCTGATTTCGATTCGTTGCAAGCCATGCAATCAGAGCCCGAAGTGCCGGATACTGCCAAGAAAAGAGTAAAAGAAAATGTTACCTATGACTCCAATAGTAAAACCATTGAAAAAACTCTGGAGTTGTCAGATGTGGACTGGGTAAAAGTAACGAACTCTAAGGGAGACATTAACATCAATACCTGGGACAGGGAAACTGTAAAATTGGTGGCTTATGTTTCGGTAGATGGAAATAAGGAAGAGGATGTTCAAACGGCCCTTAATAATTTGGATGTAAGCATGATTCAAAGAGGTAGAAAGGTGGAGATTAAAAACTCTTCGGGAGGAGAAGATGAGTGTGGTTGTACCACTACTACCATCATCAGAAATGGTAAAGTAAAGTTTGGTAATGGAGAAACCGCGAAAATCAAAAAAATTGATGTAGACTATGAAATCAGTATTCCTAAAGACATGAACCTTGACCTCAAAGTGAGCTATGGAGATATGGAAGTAGCAAGCTTTAATGGAGAATTAAAAGCAAGTGCAATGCAAGGGGATATCTCAACTGGTAATGTTACTGGTAAAATTGATATATCGCAGAAGTATGGAGACCTCACCATGGGAGATTATGAAGAAGGTGAGATTTATCTTTTTCATGGCGATGCGGATTTGGGTAAATCAAAAGAACTTGAATTGGATGCCAAGTACTCCAAAGCACGAATTGATGAAGTAGGGGAGTTAGAACTGGAATTGTTTCAATCGAATCTTGAAGTTTACGAGGGTGTAAATGAGTTAGAAGGTATTGTGAAATATGGAGATATCGAGATTGAGGGAGATGCAAAGAATATTGAGCTAGAATCATTTCATGGGAAACTGATTGCAGAAAACATAAAATCATTGGAAATTAACGGATCTTACAGTACTGTTAAAGCAGTTAAAATTGCGGACGTTGATTTGGAGAGATCGTTTAACGATAAGTATGATGTTGTTGAAGTGGGGCAGATCATAGGTTCTGCAAAATATTCTAACATAGACATAGAGTACTTAGAGTCCAAATTAGATTTGGAAATGTTCAACGGAAGTTTGGATGTGGATGAGGTAAACAGTGGCTTCGAAAGTCTCAAGATTGAATCAAAATATACCGGAATTGATGTGGACTTTCAGGAGGAATCCAAATTTAATCTGGAAGCTAACACCTCATACACCAGCTTTGATTTTCCAGAAGAAGACGTAAAAGTGGAGTTCAAAAGCGAACAAAACAGTCAGTTGGAATTGAAAGGAATCTTCAATGAGTCAAGCTCTAAAGAACCATCAATAGTTACAATGAATTGTTTTCAGGGAAGAGTAAACTTCAGATAAACTAATCGTTCTTAGAAATGGTTAACTGAAATTTGGTTCCGTTGTCATTAATAAATTCAAATTCAGCATCCACTTGTTCAACCAATCCTTGAATTAGAGAGATGCCAAGAGAACTATCTTTGATTTTTTCGAAATCAAAACCAGGACCATTATCGCGAATAGTGATAATGGTTTTCTCGTTATTATTTTCTAGTCGAATATTAATTTCACCATTCTCTTTGTTTTCAAATGCATGCTTGTAAGAGTTAGTAAGAACCTCATTTACAATTAATCCCAAAGGAATAGCATTAGAAAGAGAAATACGGTAGTGATCAGCTTTAATGTTTAAGTTTATTTTCTTGTCTGGGTTCTCAAATGAGTTTTCAAGATCGATGCACAACGAGTGAATAAATAAGCTGAAATTGATGTCGCTTAAATTATTACTGTTAAACAAAGTATTGTGTAACGAAGCAATAGCATTGATCCTATTTTTAAGTACATCAATTATTTCTAATTGTGCCTCATCATTTATGTTAGCGCCTTGCAGGCTCAACATTCCTCTAATAATGGACAAGTTGTTCTTAACTCTATGATGAAGCTCCTGAAGAAGGATGTCCTTTTCGGCAATGGTTTTCTTTAGAGCTTCTTTTTGGGATTTACTTTCGCTAATGTCTTTACTGTGGGAGGATAATCCTATTGGTATACCATCTTTCCCCATCATCAGTTGTACCTCCAAAAGAGCATTAAATGTAGAATCGTCTTTCTTTCTCTGAATCAATTCTCCTCGCCAGTAACCATTTTCCTTAATGCTGGCTACAATATCGTCGGTGTTGTGGCTAAGATGGCTATTAAAAATGTCCACATTTTCACCAATTAACTCTCCGGGTTCGTACCCATATAATTCGTAAGCCGCAGGATTGGCAAACTCAACTGTTCCTTCCATGTTCGCAAAAACAATGGCATCCCAATTGTCCATTACTATATTTTCAAATAGCTTTTTCTGTTTGGTAGACTGGTCATCTAACAATTGATCTCTTATGACTAATGAAACCCATTTTTCATCACTTGATGCTTGCGCAATAAGTCTTCCCTTAATTTCATAGCAGTTATCCTCTAACGTACAATAGGTAATAGAAGAGAAACCCTTTCCTGAGAATATTTGATCCAATACCTGCTTGGTGGGTACAGAGAGCTCTTTGCAAAAGAAAGAATCCAATTCTCTTCCAAAACAATCGGTAAAATTTTGAAAGTCTGTTTTCTCAACTAGATGGGTGTATTGTTGAAGTAGGTAGTTTTCATCAAACACAAAATTTGTGTTTAGGAACGCATCAATGTTCTTAAGAAAATCCACAGTGTCAGTTTCCATGTCGGTCAGAATGAGAGCAAAAATGATGAATTTTAGTCAATTATGCAATCTAAACACTTGCATTCATATTTCGTTGCCCAATTTTGTTTCTTGTTAAGAAATTAAATAAATTTGCGCCAGGATGATTTCTCTCCAATGAACGAGGAAAGGATGGGCACTCTCCGTGATGAGCTGTAAGTTTAATTTTCTAAATTTTTAAAACTATGGAGACTATGACAAGCTCTGGATTGAGCTCTCAACAAGCGATGGAAATGGAAGACAAGTATGGAGCACACAACTATCATCCGCTTCCGGTAGTATTAGCAAAAGGAGAAGGTGTTTACTTATGGGATTGCGAAGGTAAAAAGTACTTCGATTTTCTTTCAGCGTATTCTGCTGTAAATCAAGGACACGGACATCCGAAAATTGTAAATGCAATGGTAGAACAAGCTCAAACTTTGGCTTTAACATCAAGAGCATTTTACAACAACGTATTGGGAACATACGAGAAGTTCATTACTGAATTCTTTGGTTTTGATAAAGTATTGCCAATGAACTCTGGTGCAGAGGCAGTTGAAACTGCTATTAAATTAACCAGAAAATGGGGGTACGAAGTAAAAGGTGTTCCTTCTGATCAGGCAAAAATTGTTGTTTGTGAAAACAACTTCCATGGAAGAACCACAACCATTGTTTCTTTTTCCAATGATCCTGTAGCTAGAAATAACTTTGGACCATATACTCCTGGATTTATAAGAATTCCTTACAACGATGTTGACGCTTTAGCTGCGGCTCTAGAGGACGAAAACGTAGTAGGATTCCTTGTAGAACCTATTCAGGGAGAAGCGGGAGTTTACGTACCGGAAGAAGGGTATTTAAGCAAGTGTGCAGCACTTTGTAAAGAGAAGAATGTTCTTTTTATTGCCGATGAGGTTCAAACTGGTGTGGCAAGAACAGGTAAATTATTAGCTACACAATACGATAACGTAGTACCAGATGTATTGATCTTAGGTAAAGCTGTAAGTGGAGGAGTTTATCCTGTATCTGCAGTATTGGCTAATGATTCAATTATGGGAGTAATAAAACCGGGTGAGCATGGTTCTACTTTTGGTGGTAACCCTATTGCTGCCAGAGTTGCAATTGCTGCCTTAGAGGTAGTTCGCGATGAGAAATTAGCGGAGAATGCTATGGAGCTTGGAGAGCTTTTCAGAGCCGAAATGAATAGAATTATTGAAAACACTGATTTGGTACTTTCAGTAAGAGGTAGAGGATTGTTAAATGCAATTTTAATTAACGATACCGAAGATAGTTCAACTGCATGGGATATTTGTATTGCACTTAGAGATAATGGTTTATTAGCTAAACCAACTCACGGTAATATTATTCGATTTGCACCTCCGTTGGTAATGACTAAAGATCAGCTAATGGAATGTGTTGCTATTATCGAAAAAACAATAACAGAATTTAAAAAGTAAATTCTAACACTAACATTGAAAAGGGTAGGTAACTACCCTTTTTTTATACCCTGAAAATGAAACTCGATCGAACTGGAATAATACTATACGTACTAAATTATACAGAGTGTGTGATGTTTTATCAGGATGTACTCGAACTTCCTGTATTATTTCAAACCTCAACACTAACCTGTTTTGAGTTAGGAGCAACATACTTGATGGTGGAGCAGGAGGATGAGACAGTTGAATTAAATGATGGGAGAGCAAAGACCTGTATCAGAATGAATGTTTCTAACATTAAGGAAGAAGCTGATCGATTAAAACGTCTTGGTATTAAGGTAGACTATCAGGAACACGATTGGGGTATAGTGGCTAAATTTCACGACCCAGATGGAAACCTTTGTGCGCTGAAGGATTCTCAACTATTCGAAAAACAAGTAGAGGAGGGGAAGAATTATTAAAACGGCAGATTACTCAGATCAACATTCCCACCGGAAATAATAATCCCTATGTTTTTATTTTCGAAGCGTTCCTTTTCTTTTAATACAGCAGCAAGTGCCACTGCACTGGAAGGTTCTACAATAATTTTCATTCGCTCCCAAATCAACTGCATAGCTTCAATAATTTCATTTTCTTCAACCAGTATGATCTCATCTACCAGTTGGTAGATAATTGGGAAATTATATTGCCCTAACATGGTTCGTAGTCCATCTGCAATAGTCAAAGCAGTTTCGTTAGATTCTATTTTCCCTGATTGTAAAGAACGATAAGCATCATCAGCCTCCGATGGCTCTCCACCTATTACCTTGGCATGGTCCGAAAAATGATGAGCAGCAAGAGCTGTTCCTGCAATCAAGCCACCACCTCCAACAGGATTGAAGATATAATCCAAATAAGGATATTCTTCAAGTAGTTCCATGGCGGCCGTTCCCTGACCAATGATTACGTCTAGATTATCCGAGGGATGAATAAAAGTAGCTCCCTTTTCTGCTTCCAGCATTTTGGCTGTAGATTCTCTGGCCTCCAGTGTACTTTCACATTCTATAATTTCTCCACCATACCCTTGTACAGCTTCTTTCTTAACAGTTGGAGCATTTTCTGGCATTACGATATAAGCCTTTACTCCAAGACTTTTTGCTGCCAGAGATAAGGCCTGTGCAAAATTACCAGAACTGTGAGTCACCACTCCTTTTGCTTTTTGCTCATCAGTGAGTTGCGATATAGCGTTAGTCGCTCCACGCATTTTAAAAGCTCCCATTTTCTGGAAGTTTTCACACTTGAAGTAAACATTAGCTTCTGCCTTGGAGTTAACCATTCCAGAAGTTAGAATCGGAGTATTATGTACATAAGAATCGATGCGTTTTTTAGCATCAATCATGTCCTGTTTAGTAGGGAGCTGACTCATGTTTTAATAGTATTTTCCTGTATTTAGGTTTCTTTTAATTTGATCGTATGGCTTAACCACACCATGCATGGCTATATAAACACCTTTATCCTGAAGGTTGGCGGTTGCTATAGCACATCCCAGATTAATCGACGCATCCGAATTAGCAAATCGTTCAGGGCGCATAGCACCGGTAATCACAATTAATTTGTCATCAATTTCGCTCAAACATTCAGCGGTATCTTGCATGGTGTCCGTTCCATGGGTGATGATAATTTTTTGATAATCGCAATCCTTAATAAGTTTTAACAGATGCGCTCTGTCGGATTCATTAATCTCTAAGCTATCTTTTTGAAAAGCGGTAATTACCTCATATTCAAAAGAAGGATCAAGGTGCTTTAGAATCCTATTGGTAGCAGGTTCCCCAAACTCAAAAGCCCAACCTTTTGTGGTGTGGGGGTAATCCTTGTCGATGGTTCCTCCCGTTTGAATGAATAGTAATTTCATGAGCAAATATTAATAGATATAAAGTTAAAAACCTTCTTTGAATCACTGATGAAAGAGTGAAAAAACATTTTTTTCGATAGAATTTAGACCACTTTTATTAAGGTTGAAGTACAATAATCTCTAAAATCAAAATTCTCCCAATCCCTTGTAAATCACATGTGGTTGCCTTAATTATAGGTGATTTTTAATCATTTTATTTCAGTCTTAAGACTACAATTGTTTACCATTCCTGAAATATTTTTCTCAGCAACCATATCGCAACCCTCCGTTGATTAAGCAACGACCACCTAAAACCATCTTGTATGAACAAAAAAACTACTACACTACTTTTGGTTGGGTCATTATGGTTCACCACAACACAAGCAGGAATTGTCGTAACAGATAATGCCGATCAAACTTTATCCTCAGGAGGAACAATCGAAATAGACTTCGATGGAGGAGGAGCAGAATTTACCTTCGAAGATATGGGATTCAACAGTCCAGAACCGGGTGTTTTTCTTCAGACTCAAAATCATCATTTAATGACTGTTAGCGCCGGAGAATGGGATGTTATTCTTGGAATTAATGGAGGAACTATGATTGATGCATCAGGAACCTGGGAGGATCAGGGGGATGCCTATATCGATCCATTTTGGGGAACCACACCATTTCCAAATGGAACAGATGTATACATTGGTGCTGAATTTCCAATAGGAAGTAATACTCACTATGGTTGGATCAAAGTAAACTGGGATGGAACCAACTTTGTTGTAAAAAGCTGGGCTTACGAAGATACCCCTGGACAGGGAATAGAAGCTGGAGATGAAGGAACTTCTGGAGGAGGAAGCGTAGGAGTGGAGGAATCTACTTCAATAACCTTCACGTCTTACCCAAACCCTGTTATCGATATTATTCATCTGGAAACCCAGTCTAAAACATTGCTTTCGCTTTTAACATTGGATGGGAAAGAGCTGTTCTCGTATCCGATAGAAGGAAAATGCTCTCTTGATCTATCCGAATTGCCCAAAGGAGTTTACCTGGTTCAACTGGGTGAAGGAGAAAATACCACTACCCAAAAAGTTGTAAAAGAATAAGACCTAACCACTACGTACTACTAACATGAAATTTATTATAACACTACTACTGACCACCCTACTATTTCATTCACAAACATTAACAGCATCCATATTTTATACCGACATCCCTGATGGTGTCCCTGCAGGGATTGATTTCGATCAGGATGGAAACTTCGAATTTGAAGTAGATGCCTGGCCAATTGTAGGGAACGGAGATTACCTTGTTTACTGGAACGGAGGACCTCAAAGCAATATTCACGCACAAGGGAATCAACAAGGAAACTGGGATGTTCCTGAATGTGTAAATGCAGGTTTTACCATCGATGCTTCAGGTAACTGGATAGGTGCAGGAGACTGTGCAATTAACGGATGGGGAGGAGGAAATCCCTCACTAGTTACAGGGCAAGATACCTATTTAGCCATGAAAATTGATATGAACAATAACATCTATTACGGATGGGTTCGAATCAATGTAGATGGAGCTGGAAATGTTACTTACAAGGATTATGCATATAACGATACTCCAAACACTTCGATTAATGCCGGAGATAATGGACAAACAGGAAATGTACCTGTAACTTCTATTGCAGTGCAGGGTCAGGGAGGTGCAATTACCGTAAGTGTAGGAGGAAACCTTCAAATGGAGGAATCTGTGTTACCTGCCAATGCTACTGATAATTCGGTTACCTGGAGTGTAACCAATGGAACAGGCACAGCTACCATTAACCCAACTTCGGGTGTGCTTAATGGAACAACAGCAGGAACCGTTACGGTAATTGCTACTGCCAACGATGGCTCTGGAGTTACTGGTAATACCACCATTACAGTGGTTAATAATAATATACCTGTTAATTCTATTACTGTTCAAGGACAGGGTGGTGCAACCACTGTAACTCAAGGAGGAACTTTACAAATGGAAGCTACCGTACTTCCTGCAAATGCTACTAACAACAGTGTAACCTGGAGTGTGGCAAATGGAACAGGTACGGCAACCATTAATTCAACAACGGGTGTATTAAGCGGAACCGGAGCCGGAACGGTAACGGTAACCGCAACAGCAAATGATGGGTCAGGTGTGACCGGAAATGTTACTATAACTGTGGTCGTTAACAACATTCCGGTCACCTCCATCACTATACAGGGGCAAGGAGGTGCAACAACAGTTGCAGCAGGCGCTAATTTGCAAATGGTCGAAACTGTACTGCCAGCGAATGCAACCGATAACTCAGTTACCTGGAACGTGGTAAACGGAACTGGTACAGCAACGATTAACCCAACTACCGGAATTTTAACAGGAGGTACAGCCGGAACAGTAACGGTAACTGCCACCGCTAATGATGGTTCCGGTGTTTCCGGAAGCACAACCATTACAGTAACATCAAACAATATACCTGTTCAATTGATCACCGTAACCGGACAGGGAGGAGCAACAAGTGTAAATATAGGATCTACTTTACAAATGGTAGCTAACATTTTACCTGCAAACGCTTCTAACCAGAATGTTACCTGGAGTGTAAATAATCAAGCAGTTGCCACCATTGATGTGAATGGATTGTTAACGCCCGTATCGAATGGAATTGTATTCGTAACTGCAACTGCTCAAGACGGTTCTGGAGTATCTGGAACAGCCATAATTAATGTGCCACCGGTATTAATTCAAAGCATCACAGTTACAGGGCAAGGAGGAGCTACTACGATTTCGACTCCTGGTGGATCACTACAAATGCAAGCCGCTATTCTTCCTCTGGATGCCACTAATCAGAATGTTACGTGGATGGTAGATAATCAAGCCATAGGAATAATTGATGGTAATGGTTTACTTACAGCTGTTTCTAACGGAACTGTACTGGTAACTGCCATGGCTCAGGATGGTTCTGGAATATCAGGTTCTGTTTCAGTTGTTATTAGCAATCAAACAGTTGGTATCAATTCTATAGATGTACTAGAAGTTAGTGTGTTCCCAAATCCGGTTAGCAATGTGCTAAATATTGAATTAAGCGATAATTCCGAATTGTCGATTTATGATTTGTCCGGGAAGTTGGTGTGGTCTGGTAATAATCTTCTTCATACCCAAGTAAATGTAAGTAGTTGGGAAAAGGGAGTTTATCTTCTAAAAACCAATAATGAACATCAGATCACAACAACAAAAATCGTTGTGCAATAATCAACGATATAACTCAAGAGAAACGCCTCTACTGGGGGCGTTTTTTTATGGATAACATTTTTAAGTGGTGCTTTTTACGAATTAAAATTTCCGCAATAATTAAATTGGGAACCCATCCTAACCAGGCTACTACTCGGTACAAATCCATTGGATGTAATATCTCCATATCTGGATCAATTCCGTTGGCCCAGATCCATTTGTAAACTCGTAATGTAACCGCTGCCAGGGTTAATGCATAGCTTCGATACATGAATGCTCCATGCTTTTCGAAGTTTCTTTTTCTGGCCCAGTAATAGGCCATATAAGTAGTATATAGCCACAATACAGAAAGCAAAATAAATCCAATAATAGAAGTGATTCCTCCATTGGCAACAGTGCTCATTACAAGGCCGGAAGTACCGGATAAAAACAGCACCGAAAAAACATATACTTTACCCATAATTCGATGAGTGTTGTTTTTTAGAAATCGCTTGAAAAACTGTGTGAATCCAGCCAATATGGCAAGTATGCTACTAAACACGTGGATATAAAAAGCAACGATCCAAAAGGAGGTAAATGGAGTGTCGTATTTGCGAAAAACCCATTGTTTGATTCTAAGAAAACTTACCTCGGTAGAAAAACTAAAGTAGGGGATCATGAGGTTAATCATTAACACTGTAAAGAAGGTTAATAACCCAATGATAATAATCGTTCTGTAGGGTCTTTGAATCAAATTGCTTACTTTCCCCAAAATTATACAAGAAAGTACTTACTCATGAAAAAAATATTTGTTGGTCTATTGGCACTTAGTTTAATTGCTTGTTCAGAAACAGAACAAAAGCAGGAAGAATCTAATCAAACTGAAGAACAAAAAGAGGTTATGGAAGAGAAGAAGAGTTTGATTGACCCACGAAGTTATGGAGGAGAGAAGTCTGAGGGGCAGATTGAAATGGAACAAGGATTGGCAAAAGGTAATTTTGAAGATGCTGAAACGGGTTATTGGGTAGGAATGTTTGAAGAAAACATGATCAATCTAATGATTTATGAGGTGGAGAATGGAGATGCAAAGGGATTTAGTGTGTGTGCAGGTAACTACCGACCAATTACGGGAACGTTTCAATTACTTGGAGATGGTTTAGTAGAATTTGACATGGCAGAACCGGGAGATGACCAATGGGATGGTAAATTCGTTTTTAGAATTGATACTCAAAAAGAGGAGTTAACCGGAAATTGGACTCAATTTAGTGATGGGAAAGTGAAAGAATATACTCTTCACAAAAGAAGTTATACTTACGACCCTACCTTGGGTAAATACCCTGAAGCTTCTCAAAGAAAGTTGGATTATACTGATGTGGAAAACCTTAGTGAAGATGAGTTAGCAGAAATGAGAAATGAGATTTACGCTCGTCATGGTTATAGTTTCAAAAACAAAGACTGGCGGAGACATTTTGAAGCTACTGAATGGTATATCCCTGTTGGAATCGATGTAAGAGATCGTTTGACAGATACCGAAGTGGAAAACATTGAGCTGATCTACGAATACGAAAGTTATTACGAAGAGTATTACGACGATTATGGGAGGTAATATTACCTCCTAATAATCTTGCAGAGTGTAACATTGGTTTTAACTTTGTACAGAATTAAATCATTATTCCATGAGCCTGGAAGAAGTTAGAAGTTACATGAACTCCATCCGAAGAGATTTTGCTGATAAACCTTTGGATGAATCTACTGTAGAAAGTGATCCATTTAAACAGTACGCAGTTTGGTTTGAAGAAGCTGTAAATTGTCAAATTCTGGATCCTTATGCTATGTGTTTATCTACTGTTAGCAAAGAAGGGCAGCCTTCTTCTCGAATTGTTTACATGCGAGACATTATTGATGACGGGTTTGTGTTTTACACCAATTACCTAAGTCAAAAAGGATTGGAGTTAGAAGATAATAATCGAGCAGCACTCAATATCCATTGGGCAGAGGTAGAACGACAAATTAGAATTGAAGGAGTAGTTGAAAAAGCTTCTGAAGAGGTTTCAGATAACTATTTTAATAAACGTCCTAAAGAAAGCCAAATAGGAGCTTGGGCCTCTGCTCAAAGCGATGAGTTAACTAGCAGGGATCAGTTAGAAAATAAGGTAAAAGAACTTACTAAGAAATATAAAAATTCGGAAGTACCTCGCCCGCCGCATTGGGGAGGGTATATATTAAAGCCTACCAAAGTAGAGTTTTGGCAAGGACGTGCCAGTAGGCTCCACGATAGAATTGTTTTTCTTAAAAAAGATGGAGGATGGCAGCTCGTTCGTTTGTCTCCCTGATCGATAAATACTTTGATCGCTTCCACTATTGCGATCAACAAATAGAACAAGACGTTTCAGAAGACCTGAAATTGATTGTTGTTATTCCTTGCTACAACGAAGAGAACTTAGAGGAAACACTAGATGCTCTTCAACAGTGCGTAATTCCGGCAAATGCTTCTGTGGAGGTAATAGTAGTAGTAAATCATGGTAAAGGAGTAAAAGAAGAAATAATTGAACTTAACAACGAATCAGTTAAAACTGTTCAGCAGTTCTCCAATACAAATACTCCTATACTAAAGTTTCATTGTATTAAAGCTTTCGATTTACCTGTAAAAAGGGCAGGAGTTGGCCTAGCTAGAAAAATAGGAATGGATGAGGCACTTAGAAGGTTTTCTAAAATCGAACACGATGGAATCATTGTGTGCTTTGATGCCGATAGTTTATGTGAGGTTAATTACTTTCAGGAGATTTACAGTCACTTCAAGAAACATCCCAAAACACCAGGATGTGCTTTGCATTTTGAACATCCAATAGAAGGGCAGGGGTATAATCAGGAGGTATACGACGCTATTGTGCAGTACGAATTACACCTTCGTTATTACAAAAATGCATTGCAATTCACGGGGCTTCCTTATATATATCATACCATAGGTTCTAGTATGGCAGTAAGAGCTTCTGCCTACGCCAAGCAGGGTGGTATGAATAAAAGAAAAGCGGGAGAAGACTTTTATTTCCTGAATAAAATCATCCAGTTAGGCGATTTCACTGAACTGAACGAAACCAAAGTAATTCCATCACCTCGGGTGTCCGATAGAGTCCCTTTTGGTACTGGTAAAGCGGTGGGAGATTTACTAGACCAATCTGAAGTATTATATCTCAGTTATCATCCGGATATTTTTATCGCATTAAAGGATTTTGTTAACCTGATTAAAGAGAAGAAAAGAGCTGTTAAGTACATGCTGTTTCCTGAAGAAATTCAGGGTTTTATATCGGAAGAGGAATTCGATAACAAAATGTCAGGGATCTTGGGGAATTCCACATCAGACGAATCCATGTTAAAGCGATTCTTCCAGGTGTTTGATGCCTTTTGGGTGTTAAAATACGTGCATTTTTCTAGAGATAATTATTATTCAACCGTACCAACGAAAGAAGCGGCTATCGAACTTTTAAAAAGAATGGCTAAATTCGATGGAGAAGAATCCACTGTGGATTTATTAGCCAAATATCGAAAAATCGATACCTCTAAATGTTAAGACTAGCTTACAGCATTTGTTCCTGGGGAGTTTACCTGTTTTATGTGGCGGCCGTATCAGGTTTCCTGTTGTCGCTTGGAGTTCATCCGGGTTTTTCGGTGGCATTTATCCTCATGTTTATGATTAGCATAGGGTTTAACTATTACAATAGTCATACAAAAGGTAGAACCTTCCACTTTCATTATTATGTAAGATCTTACGATGGTGGTATAACCTTTAAAAGGAATGCAAGAGATTCCAGAATTCTTCGCTATAGTTTTGTAGGGATGGGATTATGTGTGTTTCTGTTTTTAATCGGATTAATTCCATTTATGGTTATGTTTTTAGATGATGAACCCAGAGAGTACATCAAAGCAGCCCTTGGGTCTTCTCTTATTTTAATTTGGTGCATTTCTCAGTTTTATTATTGTTTAATGGTGTTAAGAAGTATAAAGAATAGAAGATGAGTGAAAACTATCAGTTAAAGAATTTTTTTGATGAGCGTTTAATAACAGCCATCGCTAGTGATATTAAGAAAATTACCCCTTCGTTTAAAAACGAAGAGTTTGTTAGTTCCATTCTAAAAAAGCTAGAACCATTGGCCTTAAAAGAACGATCACAGCTTATTGCCGATACCATGAAGGAGTATTTACCGGAAAGCTATGATGAGGCGGTGGAGGTATTATTGAAAGCAATGCCACAAGAAAACTATCAAACCGAAATGAATGGTTTGTCCAGCTTTTACTTTATGCCCATAGCCACCTTTGTAGAAACTTATGGACTTAACAACTACGACTCTTCACTGGTTGCCATTTATGAAATCACAAAGAGATTTACATCGGAGTTTTGCATTCGTCCGTTTATTCAACAGTACCCTGATAAAATAATGCCTGTTCTTCACGAGTGGACCAAAGACGAAAATGAACATGTTCGTCGATTGGTGTCGGAGGGTACGAGGCCAAGACTGCCATGGGCCTCCAGATTACCTGAGTTTCAAAAAGACCCAGAACCAGTATTTCAATTGTTGGAGAAACTAAAGGAAGATCCTTCCTTGTATGTAAGAAGGTCGGTGGCTAATAACTTAAATGATATTGCCAAGGATCATCCTCAATTGGTGGTGGAAAGGTTAACAAAATGGAGTAAAATCAAAAATGAAGATACTCAATGGTTAATTAGGCATGCCGCAAGATCATTGGTCAAGTCTGGTAACAAGGATGCTTTGAGTTTATTAGGGTATGATCCAAAGGTAAAAGTTACTTTATCAAATTTTAAAGTGGAAGAACAGGTTAAACTGGGAAAAGAAATTCAATTCTCTTTTTCTATTAAATCCAATGATTCTAAAGATAAAAATCTAATGGTGGATTATGCCATTCATTTCATGAAAGCCAATGGAAAGCAACAGCCAAAAGTTTTTAAATTATCCAAAATAAGCGTTCAACCTGGTCAGAAGATAGATTTCAAAAAGAAACAGTCATTTAAACCCATCTCAACTAGAAAATACTATGCAGGAAAGCACTCGGTGGAGGTATTAGTAAATGGTAAGTCTCTCGGGATAAAAGATTTTAACGTAATATAATCGCAATGAATACCTATATCGCTTTATTAAGAGGGATCAATGTTAGTGGTCAAAAAAAGATCATAATGAAGGATCTTAAGTCCTTGTTTGAGTCGCTTGGCTTAGGGGAAGTTAAAACCTATATCCAAAGTGGTAATGTGGTTTTTAAAAGCAGCCTATCCGAAGGTGTTTTAATTGATCAAATACAGAAAGCAATTTTGGAGCAATATAAATTTGAAGTAACTGTACAGGTATGGAATCTGGAAAGTTGGGAGAAAGTGCTGGCAAATAATCCTTATTTCAATAATTCGGACGAAATTAAATCCCTGTATGTGGTGTTTTTAGAAAAAGAACCTGAAGGAGTAAATTGGGATGAAATAGATGGGCTGATTTACAAAGAAGATGAGTACAGCTTATATCATAAAGTGATTTACTTAAATTGTCTTGGTGGATATGGTAAATCGAAGTTTAATAACAATTTTTTCGAGAAAAAATTAAAACTCAAAGCTACCACAAGAAACTGGAAAACAGTCAATAAGCTAGCTGAATTAGCCATTGGGTAGTGCCGCCATTGGTGTTTCAATATTACCATTCATAACATTTTAACTGTTAAATTTTATTTTGGTTGTAACTTATTAGGGAGCTAAAGCGTCATACGTAAAAATAACCTGATGAAAACCCTAATACCAATTGCATTAATCGTTTTACTTTCTGGGTGTGGAAAGCAACCTCAGAACTCCACTAACGAGAGTTACGATGGCCCTGTGTCCGTTGATATATTTGATATTTCAGAAAACCGTACAGAAGAATTGGATAAGTCATCGGATAGGTGGGTGTATGTTGGAGATAGGATGGTAATTGGTTACCTGGAAAAAGGAGCACAACGAAAAGTGGATGTTTACTTTTTTGACGAGAATGATCGATTACAAGATCAGTGGCAAATAGATTGCGAGCCAAATAAACCAACTCAGGTAAAGAAAATTGAAAGTACATCGTCCTACGAACAAGAAATTACCTCCATTAAAGAGGTAAAACAATCTACAGAACTTACAGTACCCGATGAAGAATTAATCAACGAAATTGTTCACCAGTTAAATTACTCATCAGATCCTATTGTCACTCCTGGCAACGTTAAAGATTTCAATTGGCTGGGAGAAATCCTTAGTGTTTAAGCACAAGCATAGGTTATTTCCTGATTCAAATCATTTCACTCTTCCCTTAGGTAAACTATATTTACTCTCAAACCGAATGGTATGAGGTATGTGGTATTTATCTTGCTTTTAAGTGTTGGTTATACTGTCCTTGGGCAGAAGATGATCCGGCTGGAGAATAATCAATCTCAAAAGGTTAAATGGATCGAAGAAGGGCGCACAGTTAAGGTAAAGTACAAAGAAGAAGTAATCAGAGGGGAGTATCAAAATGTTAACGATACCGTAATTCTAATAGATACCAATAGGGTAACTCTATCAGAAGTGGAGTGGATACTAGCTAAAACGGATGCTTCTAAAGTTGCTGGTGCATTGTTAATCGTAGTAGGAACTGGATTCAATGTATTGGGAGCAATAGTAATTGCATCTCCCAAGGATCATTGGATGGAGTATTTGATATATAATACGCTAGGAGCAGTATCTTTGGGTACAGGAACAGTTATGACCTTAAACGGAGTATTGTTTTATGCAGTAGGATACAAGCATTACTCCAGTAAATGGAAAGTGTCTATAGATTCGCCTGTTGAATAAAAATGAAGCCACTAAGTGTATTCTCAATAGAACTTGCTTTAATTTCTTTTATCGCAATCATCCTTACCGCCCATTTTCTGGTGCCGGAAGATTACAATTGGTTGGAGAATTCCATTAGCGATATGGCGGCACAGCAGTATCTGTATGCCTGGATAATGAGAACTGGCTTAATAACTTATGGAGCAATGATAGCCATAGTGATGTGGAAGAGTTATGCAGTTCAAAAAAGAAGAAATTATGGACACATAGCAATATTGATTTATGGAGTAGCAGTTATATTGTCTGGTGTGTTCAGTACAAAGCCTTTTTGGAACGTAGAGCAATATTCCGAATTAAGCGACTTACTACACTCAGTATTTGCACAAATAGCAGGTGTGTCGTTTACCATTGCAATAGCAATTCATTTCTTTTATCACAATACTCCCGGCGATCGAAGATTCCATCTCTTTTATTTTGTTCTGGTGGTCATCTGCTCTGTTGGAGTAGGGCTAGCAGCTAATAATTGGATACCCATTGGAATGGGACTGATCCAGCGATTACTTTATTTGGTCAGTTTTATATGGCTATATCAGGAATATAAAACCAATTTAAAGGTGGATTAAATTCCTTTTTATAGATTTACGGCTCAAATCAAAATTGCAAAATGAAAAATCTAGTTTACCTCAGCTTATTCGTAGCATTGTTCCTAATTTCTTGTGCCGATGAAAAACCTACGGAAGAGCAAAAGAGAGTTACAATCGAAACCATTCTGGAAGAGTACAACGAATGCAGTGAGCATGGTGAAACAACCGATTGTAAGAATTTTACAGCAAGAGCAATTTGCGAGTACAATGGTATTTCAGATTTAAAGAACGATAAAGGAGAGTATGTGGAGTATCACGATATATACGATTTTGTGACTTCCGATTCTAAATGGAAAAGTTTAGGAATGGCTACTGATCAGGAAAGCCTGGATAATGCTCAAAAAATGGCAAATGATGGTTACCCGGTAATTGCAATTAAAACGGATGACGAGCACAAGTTTACAGTGTTGGTTATTCAGGGAGAACAAGCTAAGTCATCATCATGGGGTACGAAAGTGCCCAATTGTGCTGCTTTCTTTCCAGTGTCTACCAAGAATAGCTTAAGGTCTTTCATTAATAAGACCATGAACTATGCATGGAGCAGCCCTGAAAACATCCAAATGTGGGTAAGGAAATAACTATTTCTCAATTATAGTATAATCCTGATAAAGATCAGGGAAGTTTCTGGAAAAGGCATCTCTCTTATGTCTAAATTTGTTGGCATTAACATGCAATTTGGAACACTCGTATTTTTTCTTTCTTTTTAGGAGTAATAGAGGTTGGAATTGCACTAATTTAATGCAATGAAGAATCATTCTTT
Source organism: Parvicellaceae bacterium (assembly GCA_965230225.1). Classification (GTDB taxonomy): domain Bacteria; phylum Bacteroidota; class Bacteroidia; order Flavobacteriales_D; family Parvicellaceae; genus CALSMU01. The sequence goes on along the minus strand of CBDDKM010000007.1, from coordinate 11,429 downwards.
TCACATTCCTGTAATGGGAATAGGATTTACCATTGATACCCCTCTAAAAGTTGCTCAGTATGGGATGGACTCAGTAATTCCATTAGGCGACGATAATTTACTTGAAAGGTTAAGAAAGATGTATTGCGAGAAATTCGGAATGCCATATCAGGAAATAACTGACAAAATAGAAGACTTTAGAGCTAAACGAATTACTTCATACCTTAACCTAATAGGAGAGTTAGCAGAGAAAAAGATTGAAGAATTAAAGAGTGCTTCTCAGGAAAAAACCAAAGAGATCAAGAATTACTTCAACATGCTACCTGATGGTACAGCTGTAAAAGAAGAATTCAATAAGTTAACCTCTAAATACTTCAATTTAAGTGAGATTAAAGATTGGTTACGAGATAATATATCCATGGGTAGTATTGATGTAAACATCATGACCAAATTGGATAAGGTAAATTACCAAAAAGGAGAGGAGTTACCGGTAGAGTTTAATGATTCTCATGCTGGTTTAAGAGGTTTTGCCAACAGTAACCTAAAATCTTCGGTCGTACTTTCTGCAGGTATGAATCCTCGATTATATGGATACATTGAAAACTTTGAGGATTTCTATCCAGATGAAAATGGAGAGATCAGTAAAAAAATCATCTTAAAGGTTAGTGACTATCGTTCGGCGTTAATTCAGGGGAAATACCTGGCTAAAAAAGGCTTATGGGTCTCAGAATACAGGATTGAATCCGGGTTAAATTGTGGGGGACATGCTTTTGCTACCGAAGGATATCTACTCGGACCAATTCTGGAGGAATTTAAAGAGAAAAGAGATGAGTTAGAGGATAGTGTTAATGCTGTTTTGACCGAAGCTTTGAAGGAAAAAGGGAAAAAGGTGCCAGAACAACCATTGAACGTTAAAATTACTGCTCAGGGTGGAGTAGGAACCAGCGAAGAACATCAGTTTTTAATAGATCATTACCAGTTAGATTCTGTTGGTTGGGGAAGTCCATTCTTGTTGGTGCCGGAGGTAACCAATGTAGATGAGGAAACCAGACAAAAGTTGATGAAGGCGAAGGAGAAAGATTTGTATCTGAGCAATATTTCACCTCTTGGAGTTCCTTTTAATAGTTTACATGGAAATACCAAAGACATCGAAAAGGTAGAGTACATTAAGAAAGGAAGGCCAGGAAGTCCTTGCCCTAAGGAGCACTTGGTGTTTAATACAGAGTTTACCGACAAACCAATCTGTACCGCATCCAGACAATATCAGCATTTAAAGATTCAGGATTTACAACAACAAAACTTATCGGAAGAAGAATATCAAAAGAAATACGATGAGGTGGTGGAGAAATCTTGTATTTGTGTAGGTTTAGGAACATCTGTTCTTTTGGAAAATGATTTAAGTGTTAAACGAGAAGGTCCTGGAGTTTCAATTTGTCCCGGACCAAACATGGCTTACTTTTCAGAAACTATTTCCTTAAACAAAATGATCGATCACATTTATGGAAGATCCAATGTTATTTCCAGATCTGATCGTCCCAACTTGTTTATAAAAGAGTTGAGAATGTATCTGGACTATTTTAAGGAGAAAATAGATCAATTACCATCTGAACCATCTAGAAAAGAAGTAAATTCTTTAAAGAAGTTTGGGAATAACCTGAATAGTGGGATACAGTATTATTTGGACTTATTTAAATCGAAATTTGGAAAAGTATCCCCTCAAATTGATGGAGAAATGACCGAATTAGAAGTTGGAAAATCTACCGTTAATGATTTGGTAATGAAGATTTCTTCAGAGGATTAAAGATATTTTAACAACTGGATTCTTAATTGTATTAACAATTCACAACTTGAGTGTTCAATAGGTATGTAAAAAATACTTAGTGATCAGCTGTTTCTTATATTTTGTCATTAGGTTAATTCTTTTCATCAAGAGTTGAATACTAAGCTTTTATATGAATTAAAATCGCAATAAATTGGGGTTGGTTACCACTTACGCTATAAATCGTCTTAAACTGACCAACACCGCATGAAAGGAATTGTTACAGCCTTGCTATTTGTAACTACCCTCATTTCTTTTAACAAAGCATACGCTACCCACGCTATGGGTGGTGAAATCTGGTATGAATGTAACGGAGGAACAAGTTACACTGTATACTTTGCTTTTTATCGAGATTGTAATGGAATTAACGCTCCAGGAAGCTTAACCATTAATTATTCTTCTTCCTGTACAGGAACGAATAGTTTAACCTTAAGTCAGGTTGCTGGTACCGGAACGGATATTACGCCTACCTGTCCCGGACAAAACTCTTCCTGTTCTGGAGGTTCGTTTCCTGGAGTGCAAAGATTTGTTTACTCTGCAACGGTTAACCTAACTCCTTGCGCCGATTGGGTGTTTTACGATCGTATTTGTTGTAGAAACAATGCCATAACCAATATTAATAACCCAGGAGGAGAGGGAATGTATATTGAGGCCACTCTCGATAACCTAAATAACCCATGCAATAGCTCTCCTTATTTCACAAATGCTCCGGTACCCTATGTGTGCGTGGGGCAAACATTTTGTTTTAATCATGGAGCCATCGACCCGGATGGAGATTCTCTTGCCTGGCAAATGATTACTCCTTATGATAACAACAATACCGACCCGGTAAATTATAATGGTGGTTTTAGTTCAGCGCAACCAGTTACATCTAATCCTGCAATTTCTTTCGACCCGCAAACAGGAGATATTTGTATGACTCCAGCTAACGTGGAAGTATCTGTTACAGCAGTGGTTATTGAACATTGGAGCAACGGACAATTGGTGGGAACAGTTATGAGGGATATGCAGATCAAAACCATGAACTGTACCAACGATATCCCTTCGATTGATGGAGTAAATTCCACCAATGTATTCTCAGTTTCCGGATGCGAAGGAAATACCATTGCATTTACAACTAACGGAACTGATCCTAATGGAGGAAACTTGACCATGTCGTGGAATGGAGGTATTACGGGAGCAACATTTAACATTGCTAATAATGGAACTACAGCTCCTGTAGGTTCCTTTTCATGGACTCCTGGTCCAGCCGATGTAAGTGCAACTCCCCATTGTTTTACGGTTACCATCATGGATGATGCGTGCCCAATTAACGGTTTCCAAACTTATTCTTTCTGTATTACTGTAGGCTCTGGAAATATCGTAGTTACAAGCACCGATACTGATCCACAATGTAATGGAGTTTGTGATGGACAAATAGTAATTGGGGCAACCGGAGGAACAGGTCCGTATACCTATAGTTTAGATGGAGTAAACTTTGTTTCCGGAAATACTTTTGCCTCACTTTGCGATGGAACTTACGATGTATATGCAATGGATGTAAACAATTGCTCCAATGCAATCCAAACTACTCTAATAGATCCTGCAGCATTAGCCATATCAACATCTTCTTCTAATGTGAGTTGTAACGGAGGGAACAATGGATTAGCTGGTGTAACTGCAACAGGTGGTACTCCCGGATATACCTATTCCTGGACAAACGGATCAACCAATCAAAACATCTTTTCACTTACCGCAGGACAATACGATATTACTGTAACAGATGATAATTCTTGTACGCAAACTACAACAGTAAACATTACAGAGCCCTCTGCTCTTACTGGGAATGCTGCTGTAACGGATGCCACATGTGCAGGAAACGATGGTCAAATAGCCATTTCACCAATTGGAGGAACACCTCCTTACACATACTCCTGGTCGCATAACGGAGCATTGAGTGGTTCTTCTGCAACAGGGTTGGCTGCTGGTAATTATTCCATTACCATTACCGATGATAATTCCTGTACCTATTTGGTTAATGCAACGGTGGCCATTAATGGAACGGCCGATGCTAGCTTTACCTACAATGGAAATAAATGCTTAACTGGCAATAGTTATCAGTTTACCAATCAAGGAACTAGTGGAGTAGGAGTAACTCATATTTGGGATTTTGGAGATGCATCTTCTAATTCTAATGCTGAAAACCCAACTCATGTTTACACTGCAAGTGGTTCGTTCGATGTAGAGCACATTGTGGTTAATGGAGCTTGTTCCGATACTTCGGTGGTAACCATTCAGGTTTACCCACAACCAACCTCATCAGTTTCCGGGGTTAATCCGGATTGTAATGGAGCTGCTACTGGTACAGTGGATTTAACAGTAAATGGAGGAACACCAAACTATGGCTATTTATGGAGCAATGGCTCCATTACAGAAGACCTTAATAATTTGGTTGATGGTATCTATTCGGTAACTGTTACCGACAACAATGGGTGCCAAACCACCAGTTCAATTACATTAACCGACCCGGCTCAATTACTTGTGGGAGTTGTTGGTACCGATGCTGTTTGCGAAGGTGTTTGTAGTGGAACCGCTACGGCAACTGCATCTGGAGGTACTGCACCATATTCCTACTTGTGGAATGATCCATCTGCCCAAACTACTTCTGTTGCACTTAATTTATGCGACAACTCTTATACGGTAACGGTTACAGATAATCAGGGATGTACAGTTGGAGGAAATGTATTGATCAATAATGCAACAGTAGTATCAGTAACCACTAATGTTACTAATTCTAACTGTGGACAATCAGATGGTTCTATTCAGGCCAACCCAACCGGAGGAACTGGACCTTATTTATACACATGGACCCCTGGTGGTCAAAACACACAAATAGCAATTAACCTACCTGCAGGAAACTACGATGCAGATGTAGTAGATCAAAATGGATGTTCCGCTACTACATCGGCCATCATTTCTGATAATGCCTCTCCAACTGCAAATATATCAACTTCATCAAATGTAACTTGTAATGGAGGTAACGACGGACAAGCCACTGTAAATGCAACAGGAGGAGCAGGAGGATATTCTTACGATTGGCAACCACTGGGCGGAAATGCAGCAACAGGTGTGGGACTAACTGCCGGAAACTACACAGTAACAGTAACTGATGGAGTAGGGTGTTCTACCTCTGCTGGAGTTACTATAAATGAACCAACTCCAATATCAACGACAACAAGTTCAACCGATGCCAATTGTGGACAATCGGATGGAAGTATTTCCGTAGTGGCTAACGGAGGAACTGTTGTAACCGATTATCAGTACGAGTGGACGGATGGAGCAAACGTAGTGGGTACTACAGCTACAATTAACAACGTGAGTGCTGGCACTTATTACATAACCATAACCGATGACAATTCTTGTACTCATCTGGATTCTGCTGTAGTCCAGGATTTACCGGCGGGAACAGTAACAGTAACTGCTTCAGATGCTACCTGTTTTGGAGCGTGTAACGGGTCGGTGATAGCTTCCGTTGCGGGAGGAACAGCTCCCTTTTCTTATCAATGGGACGATGGAAATAATTCAACCGGAATATCAGTTGGGAATTTATGTGTAGGAACCTACACTGTTACGGTTACTGATGCTGTTGGATGTGTTATCACAGATAGTGATGTTATTGGTGAGCCAACACAATTAACAGCAAGTATCCAATCCGAAACGGATGTAACCTGTTTTGGTGATACTGATGGAAGTGCACAAGTACTCGCATCCGGTGGAACTGCACCTTACAATTATCAGTGGGATGCCAATGCAGGAAATCAAACAGGAACAATAGCAACAGGGTTGGCACCCGGGGGGTATGTAGTAGTGGTAACCGACGATCAAAATTGTACATTTAATACTTCTGTAAACATTGGAGAACCGGTAGATATAGTATTAACCGGACAGGGAACTAATGCACATTGTAGTTTAAACGATGGTCAGGCAGAAGTTAATGTGGTGAGTGGAGGTGTTCTTCCTTTTACTTATTCATGGACAGGTTCGCCATCAACCTCTTCTATAGCTGCCGGAGTAGGGCAAGGTTCCTATACTTGTACAGTGACGGATAACGATGGTTGTCACCGGGTAATTTCAATAACCGTTGGAGACATTCCTGCAGGAGTAGCCACCATTACAAATACTACCAATCCAACATGTAACAATGTTTGCGATGGTGAAGCACTGGTCTCCATGAGTGGAACAGGTACAGCACCGTATTCCTATTCCTGGAACAATGCAACAAATGCCACTACTGTAGGGGTAAACAATTTATGTGGAGGAGTAAATTACACTGCTACCGTAACTGATGCTAACGGATGTATTAGTAATGCATCAGTAACTTTAACTGATCCTCCTTCATTGTTTTTATTTTTAACTCCTGTAGATGCTCTTTGCAATGGAGAATGTAATGGAGAAATTCAATCCAGCGTTACTGGAGGAACTCCTCCATATAGCTATCAATGGGATGATCCTAGTCAGCAAACCACTTCCAACGCTTTCAATTTATGTGCAAATATTCAGTATACTCTAATTGTAACGGATGCCAATGGTTGTCAGACCTCGAAGAACGCAAGTTTTGCAGAACCTGCTCCATTGGTATTGGATTCCACAGTTACTAATTCACACTGTGGTCAGTCTGATGGGGCAGCGTGTGTTAATGTTTCCGGAGGTACGCCAGGTTATAATATGGTGTGGCAATTCAATGGAGATGTAAACCCTTGTCAAAATAATTTACCTGCTGGAGCATACATTGTTGATGTTAATGATGCTAATGATTGTCAGGAGCAAATAACAGTAATTGTTACGGATATTGCTGGTCCTACAGCTTCTATTCTTAACGTAGATAATGTTTCCTGTGCCAATGGGAACGACGGACAGGCCACTGCTCAGATTAATGGTGGTACACAACCTTATAGTTACCTTTGGGATGTTAATGCGGGAGCTCAAATAACCCCAACAGCTTCTAATCTAATTTCAGGAACTTACACATTAACTATAGCAGACGATGCAGGTTGTACAGCATCCACCTCTGCTACCATAACGGAGCCTCAACCACTAAATATAGTTGGTACAGTAAATGATCCAAGATGTTATTATTACAGTGATGGTAGCGTTGATTTGGTATTGTTCGGAGGTACACCTCCTCTAAGCTATAGTTGGTCCCATAACCCTGGTTTGAACAATGCTTCTGCAACTAATTTAACAGCAGGTTCTTATGTGGCAACGGTAACTGATGCAAACGGGTGTATTGTAAACGATAACTTTGTTTTAAACAATCCGGTTCCGGTAAGCGGTAATGTGGTAACTACAGACGTAAGCTGCAACGGGAACTGCGATGGTATTGCAATAACTACACCTACTGCCGGAGTAGCCCCATTTACCTATTCCTGGAACGATGTTAATCAGCAAACAACGCCAACTGCGAATGGACTTTGTGCAAATAATTATTCGGTTATAATTACGGACAATAATGGTTGTTTGGATACCATACAAACAGTAATTAATGAACCAACAGTTCTTTCGTCTTCTATTTCAATTTCTGGAGATGTAACTTGCAATGGTCTGTGTAATGGATATGCTCAAGTGGACGTTGTGGGAGGAACAATGCCGTATACTTATTTATGGTCTAATGGAAGTACCAATCAAATGGCAACTAATTTATGTGCGGGAGTATATACCGTTACGATTACTGATGCTAACGGATGTACAAGTCAGGCAATGGTAACCATTACAGAGCCCGTAGCATTGTCTGGAGCAATGATTACTTCGGATGTTACTTGTTTTAATGCCTGCGATGGGGTAGCAGAATATGTTGTTTCAGGTGGAATACAGCCATATGCTTATCAATGGAATGATATTTATCTGCAAAACACAGCTCAGGCAGATAGCTTATGTACAGGAGTTTATAATGTTAGTGTTTTGGATGCTAATGGTTGTAGTTTAAGTGCAAATGTAAACATTGCACAACCTGTTATTCTGGATGTAAATATTACCACCACCGATGCCAATTGTGGTCAGAATAATGGCCAGGCTTGTGCCAGCGTAATAGGGGGAACTTCTCCATATTCTTATCAGTGGAACGACGGTAACAATCAGACAACGGCTTGTGCTGTTGGATTAGTTGGGAATACTTATACGGTTGTTGTAACGGATGCAAACAACTGTTCTATTACTGAATTGGTTAATGTGAACGATGTGGTGGGACCGGTAGTTTCTCTCGTTAGTTTTACCGACGTTCAATGTGCAGGTAATAGCGATGCCAATATCGAAATGAATGTAGCCGGAGGAATCATGCCGTTTCAATCATTTCAATGGGTAGATAATGGAACTGGAAATACCATTGGATTGCCTAACTCACTAACTTTGAATAACGTTCCAGTAGGATGCTATACATTGGAGGTAGTAGATGATGCCGGGTGCTATGCTTCCCAAACCCATTGTGTTACTCAACCAAATTCAGTCAATTCGGTTATCTCAGCATCGACAAATCCAGCATGTTTCGAAGATTGTAATGGTACGGCAACCGTATTATACGTTGGAGGAACAGCTCCTTATAATGTAGCATGGTCCGATGGGCAAACTACCGATATAGCTACAGATTTATGTGATGGAACCCATCAGGTTACCGTAACCGATGCCAATGGTTGCTCTTCGCAAAGTGATGTAACGCTACAAGAACCGACTCCTGTTATTGCTTCATTGATAAGTTCTACATTAACCTCATGTGTAGGTTCTTGCGACGGAAGTCTGGAAGTTGGTGCATCGGGAGGAACAGCTCCATACAATTACAGTTGGGCTCCTGTTCAGGGATCTTCTTCGTTATTGGGAGGGTTATGTGCCGGAAATTATATTTTGTTAGTAACAGACATGAATGGGTGTGATACAGTGACTGATTACACTGTGAGTTCACCTCCACCACTAACGGCAACCATTTCTTATCACGAAACAACCTGTGGATTTTGCAATGGAGATGTTACCATTACTCCAGCTGGAGGAACGCCTCCATATACTTACCTATGGCAAGATGCTCAAACCACACAAACGGCGGTTGGTGTTTGCGCAGGACCTTTCGCGGGATCTGTCATTGATGCTAACGGTTGTCAGTTTTTCGTAGATACTGTTGTTACTGATGCTCCCGGGCCTCAAATTACATCCGTTACCACAGCTGATGCATTGTGTTTTGGATCAGCTACAGGTAGTGCTACGGTAAATGCAACAGGTGGAACAGCTCCATTGACTTATTTGTGGCAGAATGCCCAAACCAACCCAACTGCCACGCTTCTTACGGCTGGTAATTATTGTGTAGATGTAACTGATGCCAATGGGTGTGTGGTAACCGCTTGTGAATCTGTTTCTGAACCAACCTTATTAGAAGGTATCCCTGATGGAAATGATACCATTTGTTATGGCGATTCTACTCAAATCTGGGCCAGTGGATCAGGTGGGGTAGCACCGTATACCATTAACTGGATAGCACCAAACAATAACTTAACCGGACAGGGGCCAATATTTGTTGATCCACTCAACTCTCAGGATTATTGTTTTGAGGTAACAGATGCTTCGGGTTGTGTTGCAACCGTTGAGTGTGTTAACATTACAGTTACTCCTCAATTGGGAGTAGTAATCCCCGACTTAATTACCATTTGTGACCTGGATAGCATTAACCTAACAGCCATACCAAGTGGAGGTAATGGCGATCCATACCTATACAACTGGTTCGAGTTAGATACCCTTTCTCCAACAGGAGATACATTGAATCAAGTAACATATACACCATCTGGAGCCACAAGTTATATTGTTACTTTAAACGACGGGTGTTCAATTGAAGCGATGGACACTACAGAAATATTAGTGAACCCCCTTCCGGAACTTACATTGAATGTTCTTGAAAATCAGGGGTGTGTACCATTCGAAGCGGAGTTTGAAGTTTCTTCCGATTTGACCGGAACCTACCATTGGGATTTTGAATGCGATAGTATAACCGACTTGTCTTCAACAGATACTTTGGTGAACTTTACCTACCTGGATTCTGGCGTGTACGACGTTTGTGTGCAGTTTGTAAGCGATTCCGGATGTGTTTCTACCATAACAGAACCTTCTTTTATTACCGTTAACCCATTGCCTGTGGCGGAGTTTATTTATTCGCCACAATCGACCACCACGCTCGCTCCATTTGTAGTAGTTACTGATCAGTCGATTGGTGCTACTAATTGGGAGTGGGATTTTGATGCAGACGAAATCATAGATGGCTATGGTCAACAACTACAGCATCATTATCAAAACGCTGGTATTTATAGGATAATACTTAAAGCAACAGACGATATAGGTTGTTCCGATACAATATCGCATACCATCGAAATTACAGAAGGAGAAGCACTGTATTTACCAAATACCTTTACTCCAAATGGAGACGGTGTAAACGACTACTTCTTTGCAGATGGAACAAATCTGAATTTTGAACACTATAGTTTAGTCATCTTTAATCGTTGGGGAGAATTCATTTGGGGAGGTTATTCATCTGATGCCAAATGGGATGGTACTACCTACGGTGCGCCGGCACCAATAGGAGAGTATGTATGGAAACTCACCACTAGAAGAGAAGGTGGAGTAGAAGATTATCGCATTGGGCATGTCAACCTGTTGAGGTAGTTGTTCGCAGAGAACTAATTTTCAAATCACTACAAATTAACTAAATAAATGTTTTGGATTTGGTAAAGTGTTACCTCAAATTGAAGGAGAAATGACCGAGTTAGAAGCAGGGAAAACTACTGTGAATGATTTGGTGATGAAGATTTCTTCTGAGAATTAATAGAATTTTAACGATTGCTTTCTTAGTTGTATTAATAATTCACAATTGGCAATAAATTTCACTTCTAAGAAAATGCTTATTAGTCATTTATTTCGTTGGTTTCGTCATTAAATAAGATATTTTCATCATTAGTTGGTGAAGATAATTCTTAATAGGGGTGGAATAACCATTATATTTGAGTCCCGCCGTTGCATTGACGTTTTTTTAATCATAATTAAAATAATCAACGTCAAATGAAGGGAATTGTCAGAGCCTTATTATTTGTAACCACCCTTATTTCTTTTAACAATGTATATGCTACTCACGTTATGGGTGGCGAAATCTGGTACGAATGTAACGGAGGAACCAATTACACGGTATTTTTTGCTCTTTATCGAGATTGTAATGGTGTTAGTGCTCCAGGAAGCTTAACCATTAATTATTCTTCTTCCTGTACAGGAACGAGTAGTTTAACCTTAAGTCAGGTTGCTGGTACCGGAACGGATATTACACCTACCTGTCCAGGGCAAAACTCTTCCTGTTCCGGGGGTTCATTTCCTGGGGTACAAAGGTTTGTTTATTCTGCAACGGTTAACCTAACTCCTTGCGATGATTGGGTCTTTTACGATCGTATTTGTTGTAGAAACAATGCTATTACCAACATCAATAATCCGGGAGGAGAGGAAATGTATATTGAGGCTACTCTTGACAATCTGAATAACCCATGCAATAGCTCTCCTTATTTCACAAATGCTCCGGTACCATACACATGCGTTGGGCAAACATTTTGTTTTAATCACGGAGCAATTGATCCGGATGGAGATT
>CBDDKM010000006.1:0-644771 GCA_965230225.1 Parvicellaceae bacterium | reverse complement strand
TTCCTGAACTATAAAAAGTACGCCAATGGTTATTCAGATAAAACCTATTGGGTGGCAAGCTGGATGCAAGTAAATGCAGATACTTTATCCTTTAAGGTGATTCACAATCCTGACTTATTAGAATCCGCAGGACAAAAGGAATTTGAAGCTTTTTTAGCTAGCGATACTACAATGAGAGTTTCCTGTTATTGTAAGATGAAATAATTATTTAGCTAGTTCTGTTGAGATACCAAAAACAGGTTTTTTATCACCTTCTAAAGCTGCTTTTGCAGCTACAGCTTTAGCACGAGTGGCAAAGGTGAGGGTAGTGTAAATATTCTTCTTTCCTCTAACGCCATTAGAGTTGTTGATGGTAAATCCGGCAGTAACCTCTATTTCATCTTTATGCTTATCTATCCATTCCTGCATAGAGTCGGTTCGCTTTACTTTATCTGCAGTTTTACAGCTGGTGGTGATTTTTACTTTAACGTGTGCATCACTTTCTGCATCTTCTGCTGTTTTATCCCAAACTGCTCTGGTGTTTCTACCATCTGTTGGGTAGGTTGTTACCAGAGTTTGCTTTTTCTCAGCTGCGTCATGAGCAATCACCACCTTAACTTTAACGTCATCGTCCCAGTCTTCATGCACATATCGATCTGTGCCTTGTGCTGTCCAATTGGAACTATCAGATACTCTGTTGTAATACCCCCACGCATCTTGAACTCTGTTTCCTTTGCATAATTCTCTTGGGTAAAGGGTAGTTCCTCCATTTTTTCTAACCCTTTCATCAGGAGCGTAAGGAAATACACTTGTATCCCAGTGTTTATCATCCACCGCATGAGAAGATGGTAAAGCAGTTCTAGGTACAGTAGGGAGTTTTTCCAGCTGAGCTACAGTGTTATTGGTTCTTGAAGAATTCTTCAAGAGCTGAATATTCTTTTGCTGACTAATGGATTCAGCTCTATTGTTCACTAATTGAAAACTACCATTTTCAGTAGAGTTAACGTTAGCCGCAGCCTTGTTTTTTTCTATCTCATTTTTTTTTGAAGATTTCATTTACAAAGAATTTGCTTTGGCTCCCATCACATCAGCTTCATTTTCCAAACTTGCATTATCATTTACCGGGCTTCCATTTACTTCGGTGGTGGCCTGAACTCGTCCTTGCTTCTGCTGAACAGTATGCCAGGCTTCGTGTGGTAAATGCTTTTCTTGCCCTGGAGCAACATGTATATCTGTTCCCTGTGCAAAGGCATGAGCATTCATTTGTGCCGGTTTATCTGAATTGTAATGTACTCTAACATCTGAAATGTCTACCCCCGAAAGGCTTTCAATTCCAGACTTCAGGTTATCAGGCATCCCAGTGTTGTTTTTAGTTGCAGGTGCATTTTCTTCTAACTGAGCAGTTCCGGAATCTTTGGTTTGAAGTTGGGTAGTTTTCATTTTACCCTGAGCCAATTCTTCTTCCTCAACCAATTGAGAAGTAAACTTTCCTTGAAGTTCTTCCTCTTCGACTAATTGGGAAGTGAATTTCCCCTGTAATTCATCTTCCTCCACCAATTGGCTGGTAAATTTACCTTGCATCATTTCCTCCTCTTTCATTAATTGAGAGGTAAACTTTCCTTGTAGCTCTTCTTCCTCAACTAACTGAGAAATGCTCTTTTTCTGAGCCATTTCCTCTTCTTCTACCAATTGTGCAGCGGCTCTGGAAGAGCTGTTTTTGTTAGCGGCACTTCTGCTTTTATCTGAATGCGATGATCTATTTATCTGTTTCATTGTTGGAGGTATTAAGGGTTGTCGTCGTTTTCTTTCGTTTGTGTGGTAGTAGCCGTACTTTTTGTACTAAGCTTACCTTTTAGTAATTGCTTGGTAAGGAACATGGAAGATGTAAAGGCAACCAACAATTTAATGGCTACGTAAATTCCAAGTTGACTAGCGTCAAAAAAGCCTTCTATGATTCCGGTAAATTCACTGATGCCAACTCCTCCTAGAATGCTAAAAAATACAGTAAGCCAGTAGGTGTAATTATGGGTTGGTTCATAAGTGTATTGAGTATACACCTTGTTGAGTTTCGGAAGCATTATTACAAAAGTTCCCATTCCAGCAGCAGAGGCTAGAAAAGCCATTCCAATTAGGCATTCGCCAACGTTAAAATTGTTCAATAAACCATCTTCCAGGCTCAGAAAAGCTTCTTCATAAAAGAACAATCCAATAAACGCAACGATACAAGAAATAAACATTAATAGTTGCTGTCGCCTAATAGGAAAAGTGCTCATGTATTTCCCTCTTGGCGAGGAATTAATATCCTTTTTTCTATAGTGGATGTATTGGGCAGATTCCAGAGTAGCAGGAGCAATAATTCTACTCAATTCTTCGAAGTGATTCGAAAGTTTGTCTACTAACTGTTGATCTACCTTCTGTTTTTGTTTTAGCTTGCCCAGTACCTCGATTACATCGTCGGGAATCTTTTTTCCTTTACCTAATGCATGTTCCACTAAAATGGTAGTGTTTGTAATTAGTGGATTAAGAAGAGTAGGAGGGTTTTTATAAATTCTGCTAGAAAGATCATTGTTGCATGCCAGTAATTTCTCATACATATCCATGCTCGATTTTTCCGACTCACAACGTTCCAGCAATTTCATTGGATCAATGTTGTCTTTTCCTGTCTTGGAATTAACTCTTTCTGGAACCAAAGGTACTTTGTGGGCTCCAGCTTCTTCCACCAAATCTCTCAAAAGTTCTATTTGTTGCTCAATATGTGGAGGGTGCTGAATTTTGTTGAGTTCTTTTAACTCAGTATTGTACTTAAATAGTTTCGAAAAATCAGACTTATCCAGTTTTCCTCCCTGCTCTTCAGCCATTTGTATCAATGGAATAATTTCGCCGGGAACTTGGATACCGCTGGATAGTGCGTCATCCACTTGCTCTTTAAGCTCATCAATAAGGCTACTCAATATTTGAACAGATTCAGGATTGTTGATTTTGTTAACCTGACGTTTAATCTTTAATAGCTTTTCTACATCGTTATTAAAGTCAGGATTTTTAATCAGGTCCAGAACATCCTTAGGTAGGTTATGATCATTCTTAAGTGCCTTGTTCGCAGCAGTAACAATATCTGCTTTAAGTTTTTCAATCAGCTTTACAGATTGCCCTTTGTTTAGCTCCTTTACTGCTTCGATGTCGAACCTTATTTTTTCTAAATCTTTAGGAGTTAAGGTGTGTCCCGTATCAAGTAAATTTAACAAACTCTTTTGAGCCAGATTTACCTCATGACCACTTGTTTCAGCTTTATCAATTTCGGTCTTTAATTCTTCCACCAATTGACTTCCCAGTTTCTGGAATTCCGGATTGAGGATTTTGTTTAAAACTTCATTGTCTTTGGCAACCTGTATAATTAAATCGTCTTCTATGATTTTTGCATTTTCCAATGCAATTAGAGTAGAGTGAATGGAAGGAGGAATATTCCAATGGCCACTTTCCATGCTTTTTACATTGCCACGGAATTCTGCGAGTAACTGATCCTTGTACTTCTCTTTTCTGGTTTTAACCAGATTAGACATTACTTTTAACTGTTCAGAAATGTCCTGAAATAATTGAGCTTCAATTTCCTCAGTTTCTTCTGCTTTTACAATTACTTCAAATACCTTGCTGGGAACGTCCAATCCTTCAGTCGCTGCTTTTTCGGTTAGACCATGTAACTCCTTTAGTAAATCGTTCGCTAAATGCTTGGAACTAGGCTTAGTTTTACTGGAAACCACATTCATCTGATTCGAGCCAGAAGCCTTCTTCTTTACAGGGGTTGTCATCATAAAATTATCTTGATTAGGGTCTTAATCTATATGTAACGAATTTAACATTTATATTGATACCTGAGTAAAGAATTTTACTTTTACATTCAATGAACATTGTTGAAAAACTGACTATCCAAAATTTTCACCAACACCGCATTCAGCATTTTGGTGAAGAAACCGTAGAAGCACTGGGCTGGAAGAATAAATACAGCCAACAAAAACGGTTCGAAATCCTCTGTCAAATTGCCGATTTGGAAGGGCAAAATATACTAGATGTAGGTTGTGGACATGGAGACCTGAAAATATTTCTGGATGAAAGGCTAAGAGACTTCAATTACATTGGTGTGGACCAAATGAAGGAGTTTATTGAAGTGGCGAATGATTTCTTTAAAGATGATCCCACTACTCATTTCATCGAAGGAGATTTCTCTAAAGTATTTTTCTCAGAAGTAGATTACATTTTAGGCTCTGGAGCATTCGGCTATAAATGCCAAAGAGAAGAGTATTATTGGGAAACCATTATGCATTTGTATAACAATTGCAAAAAAGGAGTAGCCTTTAATATGCTTGATGATCGGTATTTTAAAGATCATCCACTTCTTAAGTCTCACAACAAAGAGGAAGTAGTTAAATTTTGCGATCGATTAGCTTCTAGAATAGAGGTGGTAGATGGTTACCTGGAAGATGATTTTACTGTTTTTATGTATAAATAGACTTTAAGACAAAAGACTCTAAGACGAAAGACGTTAGATTTAGGTAGCACGTATTAAGTATAATGTACCAGGAACTTTATCACAATTTTGGATTAAAATACCTTCTTTCCCGTGTAAACGGGAAACTCATGAATTGAGAGGTGTTACTCCTAGTACAGGTAACTTGCGTCAGTTTTTAGTTTAAGGCATTTCAAACTTCAAATCATTGGTATCGTTAATCGAATAATCGTTTCTCAGGTAAGTTTACGAATAAAAAAAGCGGTGCTGACGAGATTCGAACTCGCAACCACCCGATAGACAGTCGGGGATTCTACCATTGAACTACAGCACCTAAATATTTTAGAACAACGACAATATTGCGTTTATCAGAGCTTTTTCAAACATTGTTCCCGCTAGTATAAGAACTGTGGGCTCTAACCACTCTCTAACACTCCTGTTAAGGCCTACCTGCTACTAGCGCCAATAGGGCAATGTGTTTGTCGTTGTTCCTGATTCAGCTATGCATCTAGCTGAATTTAAATTCTTCTTTTTCAATTCAATCAGAGGAGCCGCAACCAATTTTGCGACTCCAACGAGTGGTTCTTTGAATATTGATGACACAAAGGTTTATATGCACTACGCAATGTTTTTGCGCGGTGAAAAATAATTTTTAAATTCGTTGAGTTAAGGGAAGTAAAACCCTTATAAAACCTAGAGCTATGGCAGTAAATAAAAATGCATTGATCCGTTATAAAACCATTGATAAATGTTTGCAAAACAAATACAGGCAGTGGACATTAGAAGATTTGATCGATGCTTGTTCGGATGCGTTATACGAATACGAAGGAATTGATAAAGGAGTAAGTAGAAGAACGGTTCAGTCGGATATTCAGATCATGCGTAGCGATAAGTTAGGGTACAATGCTCCTATTATTGTAGTGGATAAAAAGTACTACACCTACGAAGATCCCGATTATAGTATCACCAATATTCCCGTTACAGAACAGGACTTGAGTAAAATGACTGAAGTAGTGGAGTTCCTAAAACAATTTCAGGGGTTTTCGCACTTTAGGGAGTTGGATGCAATGGTGCAGAAATTGGAGGATCATGTATACTCTCAAAAAACAAAGCAACACCCGGTAATCGAGTTCGAAAAAAATGAGAATCTAAAAGGAATCTCTCATTTGGATTTTTTGTATCAATCCATCATTAATAAGAAGGCTATAAAAATTACCTACCAGTCTTTTAAGGCAAGACAGGCTAATACTTTTGATTTCCATCCTTATCTGCTCAAAGAGTTCAGGAACCGTTGGTTTGTAGTGGGGTGTAAAAAGAAAAAAGAAGGTATTTTAAACCTGGCTCTAGATAGAATTCTACAAGTAGAGAAAAGCGAGCTGGAATTTCAGCATAATTTCGATTTTGATGGATCAACTTATTTTAAAGATGCCATTGGTGTATCGGTTAACCCTTTAATGGAGCCTCAAAAAGTCAAGTTGTATTTGTCACGTAAACATGCACCTTATATTCTTACCAAGCCTTTGCATCACTCTCAAAGAGTAGTAGAAGAGGATTACTACGGAGTAACTATTGAGCTGAATGTGGTGCATAATTTTGAGTTAGAAAAGGAAATTCTGTCTTATGGCGAAGAGGTAAAGGTACTATCGCCGGAAAGGTTGAGAAAGAACATCATCAACAGAATTCAGGCCAGTAAAGATGTGTACGAAACGGAGCTTACTACCTCTGGGTTAAAGAGAGTGGTGGCGCAACTGGAAAACAACGGTACCAGTATGCTTAATCGAGTTTATACCCAAAGAGAGGTTCGAAAAGCAAAAGCCATTATCGATAAGCACCTTAAAGCCATTAAGAAAGCTAAACACGCCAACAGAGATTTATTTACAGAGATCCCCGAATTGAATACTTTGCTATTTAACAAAAACTTAAAAAGCATTGTAAAACACATTGATCCTAAGGCCCAATTGGTAAAGGTGATCTATTTTGATAAGCCTCCAACCGACAATTGGTATGTAACCTGGCACCAGGACTTAACTATTGAGGTAAAAAACAAAAAGGCTGTTAAAGGATATAAAGGGTGGACCAAAAAAGAAGATCGTTTTGGAGTAATCCCGCCGGAAGATGTGCTTAAAAGTGTATTTACCCTAAGAGTTCACTTGGATGATACCAGTCAGAAAAATGGAGGAGTAAGGGTTGTGCCTGGTTCGCATAAAAAAGAACTTAGCAAATCTGAAATTGGAGTGATTACTGAAAATAGTGTTGCCATGCCGGTGGATATCCCGGAAGGAGGAGTTCATGTAATGAGTCCTTTGGTATTGCATGCTTCTTCTAAATCCAAATCTCAAAGAAGGAGAAGAATCTTGCATTTGGAGTTCTCGTCGGCAGAATTGCCGGAAGGTTTGGAATGGGCTTTGGACTTTAAGAGTTAGAAAGAGTTGTTAAATTTGCCGATAACCTAAAACCAAACTATGAAAAACGAGAATATCCTTGATGAAATAGAATCATCAGGAGAAAAGAAAAACTCTGTATTAAGAGATTTAATTCCGGTTTATGTTGTAGCAGTACTCCTGTTATGGACTTTTATAAATGGAACCATGTTTATTGATGTGTCAATGGCTAATTATTTGGCGTATGGTGGGGCATTGCTGTTTCTGGTTTTATACTTTTTAAATAAGAAAGTCTATATCTATGGCCTTTTGGCGCTATTTTCTCTTGCGGTTTTTTCAATAGTTTCATTTAGCTTTTATCACTTTACTGTCGGGTTTTATATTGGAGGATTAGGGCTGAAATTTCAGCCTCAAGGAGTGTTGTTGCTTTTTGTTCATTTGTTAGTGTTTAGAAATGAAATAAAGCTATCCACAAACAAAGAGAAGCCCAAGGTAGAGCTGGGTAATGGAAAGAAAATAGAACGCCCTTCTGAAGCTCAATTGGAGAAAATGAAGAGTAATTTCGCTAACAAATCTATTGCTGAACTGCAGGAAATAGTAAATGGCAATACGCATAGAGATGTTGCTAAGTTGGCTGCTTCGGAATTAATTAAAGAAAAGCAACAGAACCAGTAATAATATCAAGCTACTTATCCATAATTGGTAGCTACCTTTGAATAAATGGGGGTTGTATAGAAGGTATTCTACAAATACATTTGAACAAAACCTATCCCTATGAAGAATTACATCAAGTCAATTGGATTAACCTCCATTCTTATCATTTTATGTATTAATGCTAAAGCTCAATCTAAACATCAAGTTGGTGTTAATGTAATGTCAGGTATTGATTTTTTAACGGATAATAAGTTAGACCACCCCGAAATTACTTTGCAATATAAACGCCTTGGGAAATGGAACCTAAGAGCTGGTGTTAATTTAACAAGCTTCTCCACCTTGGAGTATGAATTTGACCGTGGGGCTATTCATTCCGAACCTACGTCTGCTCAATACGTGATTGGCGAGATTGATTACGAAAGTTCTACTGAGAGAAGTATACATAGGTCAGATGTTTATCTGGGTGTTGAAAAGAACTGGAAGGTTGCTCAATGGAACTTTCAGTTGGGAACAGATTTTATTGCTGGTTTAGGGAGTTATGATTATTCAAGAAATAGGACTGTAACTGAACGATACTATCATGGGAGCCCGAATGAGGATAGCGAAAGAACGGATTATTGGACTTCGGAAACCCAACTAAGTCAACTAGGTTTTGATTTAATTGCAGGTGTAGACAGAAAGCTTACTGAAAAGGTTTCTCTTGGTTTGGTATATCGGATGCAAGTTATTTGGGAAGCAGATCTTCGTTATTCAAGTCAAGTTTATTTTAAAGGGGTGCATTATGAGGATAATCGTGATGGATCATATACTTATTATAGGGTGTCAAATAGTGATTTTTCACGCGAACTTTTAAAGCAGCATTTAGATGTATTTATTAGTTATAACTTCTAATAAACTTTTCAGGTAATAAGTATAATTTACTATTCCATAACTAACCATTGCCGTTAACTAAATCATAGTTGTTCAAACGTTGTTCTGCAAATACATTTGAAGAAAAATAGTACCCCTATGAAGAATTATATCAAATCAATTGGGCTGGCAACAGCCGCTATCATTTTATCCGTTAATCTTAATGCACAATCCAAACATCAAGTTGGAGTTAATGTTATTTCCGGAGTGGATTACCTCATGGATAATAAGTTGGATCAACCTGACTTTTCTTTACAATACAAGCGATTAGGTAAGTGGAATTTGCGTGCTGGTTTCAGAACAACTAGTCTTCGAACATCCAGTAATGAAAGAGAATTTTTTCCAGTTTATTCGCAAGATATTAATGGGAATTATTGGATGAGTAGCTCTGTCACTCATCAAAGGTCTTATGAAGATTTTGTAAGAGATAATCAACTATTTCTGGGAATTGAGAAAAACTGGAACGTATCTAAATGGGATTTTCAGTTGGGAGCGAATGGAGTTGCCGGATTGGGCTATAGAATTAGTAGCTATTCCAGTCATTATAATGAAACAATTAAGGATCAATTTAATGTGACCATAGACGAGGTCAACAAGATCGATTTGATGAGTAGTAAAAATTATAATCACCACATTGGTTTTAATCTTTCTGCTGGAGTAGAGAGAGAATTGAGTGAACATTTTTCTCTGTGGATGGTTTATCGATTCCAGGCTTTGTGGTATAAGTACAACAAAACGATTGATCAACGCTATTCGAATGGTGAGTTAATGTGGTCTGATGAACACGACGGATCAGGTTATAGTTACAGTCGAAACAACCTGGATCCACTGTATTCTCAATTGCAAAATAGATTCTTCGATCTTTTTGTCAACTTCACCTTTTAATCTACTTCATAAATAATAGGATTCCTTACCTTCGTCCTGTAAATAAAAAGGGATGAAGAAAGCGGTTGTATTATTCTTTAGTTGTCTATTTTCAATATTAGCAGTTAATGCTCAGACGGATAGTGTTTCTGTGAAAAAGGATACTGCCTTATCCTTAAAGAAAAACTGGCTGGCCGTTGGTTTTTCACCGTTCTATGTAAATCTGGCAGATCACATGGAAGCAGATCCTAAAGTGATATTAAGCTATAAAAGGAGAGGAGATAACCTTTCTTTGCGTTTAGGGTTGGAAATGGAAAACTACCGAGATCATGATGGAATTTACAGAGAGCATTATGATGGAGGTGTTCCGGCTCATTTAATAGGAGATACAGTTGTACTTCGCGATAGGTATTTAGGACAGTATAATGAGAATTTGAATGTCCGTATAGGAGTTGAGAAAAACTGGTTGGGGAGTCATACAAATATCTATGCAGGAGTAGATTTGATTCTTGGAGCTTCCAAAGAACAAATTATAGATTATACTAATACTGAATACTTTGTAGTGGAAACGGATACTGTATTGTATCCTGCATTACCATTTGATAGAGTAGTGGATCATACCATTAACCGATACTGGACCTTTGGAGTGGCTCCTGTTGTAGGATGTGAGTTTTACATTAACAATTGGTTAGGAGGAGCGCTACAATACTCTCCTCGTGTTGCTTATCAGGTAGGTAATTATAGCCTTAATTCTGTTGGCTTGTCTGATTTAGATTACAATGCCGATTTCCGATGGAAAAACCTAACCGATCATCACTTCGATTTTAACTGGGGGTATTTAGAAGCTTTCCTGTTTATTTCATTTTAGGACCTTCCGTAACTCATTCTTGCCGAAACCTAATTGCCTCTTGAGTTTCCTGAGTAGGCTTGTTAAATTAGAGTTCATCAAAAAAATAACCCCTATGTTAAACTCTATTATCGAATCACCATGCTGGGTATATTTTGACAGATAGTTAAAATACAGAATAAAAAAAGCACAAGATAGCTCTCGTGCTTTCATCACAAATTAAAAAAAAGCGAGGGGTAAATTGTCCTTTGTTCGTAGTTAAGTGTCGATCAATTGAACTTATTTTATTGTGCTCAAAACGACAATTATGCCCTGGCAACAGCAATATGAATAGAAGAGAAAGCCCTTATTCAATCTCTTCCGTATATATGGTGTTGATCAAATCGGTTAAAGTATGGCAAATCAAAGGCCAAATCCCAATTTTTACTGAAAATCAAGGGATTAATTAAGTAGTTGAGGTTTCAAACCTCTAATTATTAGAGAAAATTTCTCAATTTGAGAGAGTAAGAGATGCGAAACCTTAAGATTGTTTACCTTTATTGGTATGAACAAGCCCCGTTATTATTCTGGTAATCCTTTTTTAAAACTACCTTTTAAGTTTGATGTAGATAAACTTTATAATGATTTAAAGGTTGCTGTATCGACCGGGTACAAAGGCCACTTTAATAAAGATGGGTATGAAGGGAGCTGGGGAGCTATTAATCTAAGGTCATTACAAGGAAGCCTGGATAACATTCTTCCTGGAATTAATAGTGAAGATGTGTATTTGGATACAGAAGTATTGAGCAATTGTACCTATCTCAAGGAAATTGTAGATTCTTTTTTGTGCGAGAAACAGTCTGTTAGAATTTTAAACTTAACAGCAGGTAGTGAAATATTGGAGCATAAAGACCTCAATATGGGGTACGAAGATGGATACATGCGAATACATGTGCCAGTTCAAACCAACGAAGAAGTGTTTTTCTATATCGACAATCAAAGAGTAGAAATGAAACCAGGAGAGTGTTGGTACGGAAATTTTAACAGCCCTCATAGAGTACACAATCGAAGCAATGAGGATAGAATCCATTTGGTAATAGATATGGTGAGAAATGAATGGAGCGATGAGCTGTTTAGGGAAGTTGGTTATGATTTTGAGAAAGAAAATACACCTCCAGCCATGTCTAAAGAACTTACATTGCAGGTCATAGAGCAATTGAAACACCACAATACTGACTCTGCAAATGAAATGATTAAACAATTAAAAGCATCGTTGTAGGATGGATAAAACTACGAGAAGGAAATTTATAAAAAGAGGGTTATTAGCTTCATTTGGATTGGTAGTACTCGATATGTTCTGGTTTGAGAAATTCATCATTGATTGGAATTATTTTGATGTTTCGAAGGACAAAGGGGCGAAAATCAAAATTGTACAGCTATCTGATTTACACTTAAAAAAAGTTAGATATGTGCATGAAGGTATTGCTGATAAAATAAACGAAATTCAGCCCGATATTATATTAATCACTGGAGATGCCATAGATAGTAGAGATCATTTGGAAGTTTTAGATAAGTTTCTGGGGTTAATCGATCATTCTATAGTAAAGTATGCCATACCTGGAAACTGGGAATATTGGGGATATATAGACTTAAAAGAGTTGGATAAGGTGTACCACAAGCACAATTGTTTGTTAATGGTAAATCATAATCGATCATTAAAAATCAGAGATCGAGAAATATCTATTATTGGAGTGGATGATTTGGTAGGAGGGAAGGCTGATTTCAGGATGGCTGCAAATAACTTAGAGTCAGAGGATACAGTGATTGTTATGACTCATTGTCCTGAGCATCGAGATTACATCGTTAGGGAGAAAGGCGAATTAGATATTGATTTGATACTGTCAGGTCATACTCATGGTGGCCAAATAACCCTGTTCGGTTGGGCTCCATTTAGGCCTGTTGGAAGCGGTGAATACTTAAAAGGATGGTATAAAGATCAGAGTCCTCCTTTATATGTGTCGAAAGGAATAGGAACGAGTATTGTGCCTATGAGGTTTTTTTCAAGAGCAGAAGTTGCGGTATTTGAGGTATAAAAAAAGGTAGCTGATAAAGCCACCTTTTATATTTGTTCAAGTAATCAATCTATTTTTTAATCACTTTGTATGAGTGGCTTTTTCCATCCTGGCTAACAAGAACATAGTATACTCCTGCAGAGTATTGACTCATGTCAACTTGTTTAGTTCCAGAAACTCCATTGTAGTTAACAAGTACTTTTCCTAGAGCATCAGTAATTCTGATTTCTCCAATACCAGTTCCTTTAAAGGAAATGTTAAGTACGTTGTTTACCGGGTTAGGGAATACTTCTGCAAGTCCGCTAGTGTATTCAGTAATGCTAGTACAATCTTTTACAGATAAATTAGTTGTTACGATACTATCGCATCCGTTAGGTCCAACTAAAGTATCGACAATAACACCTGCAGTAGTATAGTAGTTTCCATTAATAAGAGCACTATCACCCATGCAGATTTCTAAAGAGTCAGTAGCACTTCCTAAAGATAATACAGTAAGAGTTGTAGAAACAATACTGTCACATCCGTTAACTCCTGTTAAAGTATCAACGATGATTCCAGCTGTAGTATAATAGTTTCCGTTAATTAATGCCTGGTCTCCCTGACAAATAGAAACTGCATCCGTTCCACTTCCAATTGCAAGAACAGAAAGAGTAGTGGTAACAATACTATCACATCCCATTGTTGTAAATAATGTATCTACAATGATCGAGTCGTTAGCGTAGTAGCTTCCATTTACCATTAAGCTATCTCCGGCACAAACAGTAGCAGAAACTGCGTTAGTAGTCGACTGAGCGTGCTGAACAGAAACCGGAATAGTGTCTGATTCAATTGTGCTGTAGATCATTTCAACTCTGGAAATGCTTCCTCCTGTCTCAGAAAATACATCTTGCATTGCAGTTGAGCTAAGTGGGTATTGCATTCCTGTTCTTGTTAGAGTAACGTTGTTACCAGCAATGGTTGTGGTATAAGGAGCTCCGGCATAAGAGTTAATATCATCTCTATTTCCGTAAATTCCGATAACCTCACCGGCTAGTACTACAATGTTCGTAGGAATAGTATCCGTAGCAGTGTAGTTGCTCCAGTACCCTAATGTTTGGAAAGCATTAGTAGTTGTTGACCAAAGTGGAGGAGGAGTGTTGTTGTCAAATTTAATGATGGCAACGTTTTGTGCTCCTGTACTTGCTTCAGTTGGAGCTCTTAATCCTGTAATTACAAAATCAACCGGTGCAGTAAAGTAGTATCCTCTAACGTTTCCGCTAAAGTTAGATCCGTGAGCTGGTAACGGCATTAAAGAGTCAATGATGTTAGACTCTTCGTAAGCACTTAGGTAATAAGTAGTATCTCCGTATAACATACCAGTTGTTAAACTATCGTCAATGGCAAGAGTGTCACTAAATACAGCGTCAGAAGACCACATGTATCCGTAACCTCCGGTTCCTACTAAAGTAACCGCTCCGGAATCACAAATAACTGCTCCGTTTCCGGTAAGTGCTTTTTGTTGTAATGGGTTAGCATTTTCAAACGCTGTATAGGTAACAGGCGTAGTTGAAGATGGTGTCGTTTGGTAGATTGGGTCATCCGATGAAACTTGACCCAATGCAGTGGTGCTAGTTGCCAACGCAACTAACGCAGGGAGTAAAATTTTTCTCATAGTAATTGATTATGGTGTAATTTTTAATTTTCCGCGAAAGTCGATAAAACCACATTAAATTACAAACGAATAGGCGAATAAATTCGACTAATTAACAATTTATTCATTTTTCGTTATTGAGAAAAACGCAAAACTAATTGAGAGTCAATAGTTTAACTATTTGATGATTAATTTGGAGGATTTGAACTGATCTGCACTAGTAGCCATGATCAAATAGGTTCCAGGAGGTAGGTTTAAGTCAGATTTCTTCAATACCACCTGATGATTGTTTTCATTTACCAAAGCTTTAGAGTATACTTCATTGCCCTTAATGTCTCTAAGAACAATCAGAACATCTTTTCCTTCCATTCCTTCTAAATTAAGGTTTACATCTTCTAAAGATTCCGATGGGTTAGGGTATACCTGAAACTCAACGAGCTGTTCTTCTATTTTCACAGCTATCGGCCCCATTGTGGTTTCTGTTCCATCAAAATCTGTTTGTTTTAATCTATAGTAGGAAACTCCGTTGTATGGATTATAGTCGACTTCAAAATATTCAATCATTTGGCTACTGTTTCCAGCGCCATTTACCTTCATAAATTCTTCCCATACTTTACCATCTTTACTCTTTTCAATGGTAAAGTAATCGTTGTTAATCTCAGTTGCAGTAGCCCAATTAATTTGAACCTGATCTCCGTTTGCAACAGCATTAAACTCTAATAATTCTACTGGTAGAGGAGCACCAAGGATGTTTACGGTTCCAAGGGAAAAGATGAATCTTCCGTCTGCGAAATCATGATCAAACGATACAATATCGGTAGTATTGTCGTAAGATACCGGTGAAATTACCACCGCCCCGGTTCCAAATGTTCCATCAGAATCTACTAGTAATCGAACGTATTGTAAATCATTAGAGCCAGCTCCAGTTGGTCCAAGTACATTGCTCATGTCAAACTGAATTCTTACTGTACCAATTGTTCCGGACTCTTCGACCTTCCACGATCTGTCAATTCTACCATTAATTCCAGTTGGTAAATCAGTTGATCCGGTATTTTCTATCGCACCATTGTCATTCCCCCATATTAAATAAGAGGAATTGGATCCAAAGCTATTCGTGTTAGCTTGATTGCTACTGGCAACCGATCCATTGGCTATGGTCACAATGGCATCGAAGTTTAAGCTGATGGATTGTCTTTGATCATATCCAGCAGCATCATCTCTTCCAATTCCTGCCATATCGTTGGTGTAGGCTGCATTAGCTGTTACGTCCCACAAAGTAGCTCCGCTAGGCGATATGTAATCGTGGCCAAGGGTTAGGCCATATTTAAGCCCAAAATAAGTTTCTATTTGTTGATGTTCTGTAGCTGTTGGTATTCCGTTGTAAACAGCAAATTCTGCTATTTCTCCGGCATGATAAGAGCTACCGCCTGCAGAGCCAATATAGAAATCGTTGTTGGCCCCCGTTCCAGAGTCATTATTGTTGTTAGAAGTCAATAAAGTTCCGTCTTTATAGATGGCTTTTCTGGTTCCTGATGGAGTAGAAGTGCTGGTACTGGAAGCAAGTGAGTACAAATGGAATTCATCTGTATTTGCCCCCCAGTTAACATTAATTCTTGACGATCCACAGCAGGTTCCATGATCATAATAGATAACCTGATCGCTCCAGGTTAAATGAACTCCAAAGCGATCTCCTCCGGAAAGACTTTCTCTAAAGGCAGAACTACCCTGAACGTTATTCGTGCTATTAATTACATAAACAAACATGTCTGGCTGGTTTGCTCCATTGTAAATTCCATTGGTCACATTCATCTCTTCCGAAGAACCATTGAACTGTAACGAGGGGTTGTAATTAACTCTTGCATCTAATTTTTCAGGCCCAGAAGTAGCAGCTGCACTAAAACTGTTTACCTGATCCGTCCATCCAGTTACATTAGTTGTGCCTGTAACTCCTGCATCTGCTTTTAACCACATCCATACGTTATTTCCAACACCACCAGGTGCTACGGTTACTAAGTCAGTAGCTAAAGTGAAGTGATCTCCATCGGTAAAATTAACTCCAGTATATCTTAAAGTATCCCCTATAATTGTCCCTCCTGCTGTGTGCAAAGTAGCTCCGGAACTAAAATCACTATCTGCGTTATCAATAACTAAGGCATAATCAGCTACATTTCCAGAGTTGGCAATTCCCCCTCCAAGAATAATATCTAAAGTAACTGAGCCAGGAGTTCCGGTAACATCAACTTTCCAGGTTCTGTCTACCAAATACAAATAACTTGGGTGTCTGTTGGTAGTAGTAGTGGTTAATGATCCACCGTCATTTCCCCAAACAATAAAGTCTTTATCAGTAGAGAAAGCACTTCCTTTATCCATGATTACTCTGGCATCTGAACTTGCACTGATCGATTGTTGTTGATCTAGAGCACTGTTATCGTCTCTACCAATTCCAGCAATATCATTGAGGTAAGAGGAGTGAGTAGTAGTTGCTGCGTAGATCACAGACGCATCGGAAGCTAAATAGTCAGTTGCTGTACTTTGATCTAATCCAATTCCGTATTTAACCGCTAAATAAGAATGAATCTGCTGTTGTTCGGTTGCCGTTGGAACAGCATCCAAAACAATCATTTCTGCAATATCTCCAGAGTGAAATGAGCTAACTCCATTGCCCGAACCAATAAAAAAGTTACTTCCTGCACCAGTTCCAGTATCGTTATTGTTGTTATCCTGTAGCTTTAATCCGTCTCTGTAAATAGCTTTACGCTTACCAGCTGGTGTTGAGGTGGACGTACTTGTGCCAAGCGTCCAAATATGGTAATTACCGGTAGAAGTTCCCCAGTTTACATTAATTCTGGATGCTCCACAACAAGTCCCCAAATCGTAATAAACATTAGAATTTCCCCAGGTTACATGGCTCCCAAATCGATCTCCTCCCGAAAGAGATTCAAAGAAAATGGAACTGTTCTGTACATTAGTGGTTTTGTTTACGATGTAAGTAAACATGTGAGATTTGGTTCCTCCTCCAAAAATCCCTCCAACCACTTGCATGTATTCAGAACTACCATTAAATGAAAGGGTTGGGTTGTAATTAATGTCGTTGCTAATAAGCTCAGGACCAGTAGTGGCGGTAGCATTAAACCCGTTACCGCTGTTATCGTTCCATTGAGTTACGTTTGTTGTGCCTGTTGTCCCGGAATTGGCTTTTAGCCAAATATTAACACTGGAAGAAACTCCTCCAGGTGTTTGAGAAATCAGAGAATATGGCGCAAGAAGAAATAGAGAGAGTAATACTTTGTTCATGGTGTGTTCTGTGGTGAGCAATCGTCTACAATTCCTTAATTTAACATTAATTGTTAAAGATTGTTGTGGATTTTAGATGAAGTGAGGGTTTTAGCTTACGACTACTGTATATTATATCCATGAATGCGAGTTGGGGATTTATTGCAGAAACTACCGGATTTACCCTATGGGTAATATCACCCAAATTGTGGGGGGAATTACCCAGATTTGGGCTAAACCCCTTGTGTAATGGGAAAACCTTTTTACATTTCCATGCGAACTTTTTATGGCTACCCAAACTACTATTTAAATCACCACACCAATGAACCCTAAGCGAGCCAATGATATTATAGATGTTGCAGCGGCAGTAATTATTAATAATGGAAAAATACTTTTAGTTAGGAGAAAGCCAAAGAAAGTATTAGAGGGATATTGGGAGTTACCAGGAGGAGTTATATTGGAAGGCGAAACCCCTGAAGAAGCTTTAAAAAGAAAATTAAAAAGAAGTTTTGGTGTTGAAGCGGTGGTAGGAGATCACATCACATTAAACGTGTTTAAATATCCTTCGCAATCCATCAATCTATTCGCCTATTTTGTTACTACAGATAAAGAAATTGATGAATCGGAGGATCATGATCGGTTTGAGTGGGTAAAACCAGAAAATCAGGATCAGTTTAAAGTTACTCCTGCCGATGTTCCGATCATTCAATTACTATGTAAACTGATGTAAAAAAAGCACTTCTTTCGAAGTGCTTTTTTGGTTGTTGAGAACACCTACTCCTCAATGATTTCTATCTCTTCAATATCGTTCTCAGAGTAACCATTTTTATCTTTTCTGAATACAAATTGGTCATCAAAAGCATCCAGTAATATAGCATCGTCCGAAGAAACATCTCCTTTTAGTAGAGCTTTTGATAGTTCGTTTAGAACCTTCTTTTGAATAACCCTTTTAACAGGTCTCGCTCCAAATTGTGGATCGTACCCAAGATTAGCCAGAGACTCTATAGCTTCGTCTGTAGCGGAGATTTTAATGTCGTTCTTCTCCAGTCGCTTAGATAATATCTCGATCTGTATCTTAACAATTTTTTCAATGTTTTTCTTTGTTAATGGATGGAACATGATTACCTCGTCCAATCTATTCAAGAACTCTGGTCGAACTGATTTCTTCAAAATTTCGAATACCTCGTATTTCGATTTTTCAGCAATTTCAACAAGGTTATTAGTCTCAGCATTTTCAAAATTATCCTGTATAACATGTGCTCCAATGTTGGAAGTCATGATGATGATGGTGTTTTTGAAGTTGACCAACCTTCCTTTGTTGTCTGTTAATCTACCGTCGTCCAGTACCTGTAGTAATGTGTTGAATACATCCGGATGTGCCTTTTCAATCTCATCCAGTAGAATCACAGAGTAAGGTTTTCTTCTTACTGCCTCAGTTAATTGTCCTCCTTCATCGTATCCCACATAACCTGGAGGTGCTCCAACTAATCTGGAAACAGAGTGCCTTTCCTGGTATTCACTCATGTCAATTCTGGTCATGGAGTTTTCGTCGTCAAAAAGGAACTCACTCAAAGCCTTGGCAAGTTCTGTTTTTCCAACCCCAGTTGTTCCTAAGAATATGAAAGAACCAATTGGTCTTTTCATGTCTTGTACTCCTGCTCTTGATCTTCTTACTGCATCTGCAACTGCTTCTATGGCTTCTTTTTGTCCAACCACTCTTTTAGCAAGTTCATTTTCGAGTCTAAGTAATTTGGACCTTTCTCCTTCTAGCATTTTAGAAACAGGAATACCGGTCCATTTAGAAATAACATCAGCCACTTCTTCAGCATCCACCTCTTCTTTGATCATTTTTGATTTAGCTTGAAGTTCGATGAGTTTTGTTTTGTTGGCCTCTATGTTTTGTTCTAACTCCTGAAGTGTACCATATCTGATTTCTGCCACTCTTCCAAAGTCTCCTTGTCTTTCTGCTTGCTCTGCTTCAACCTTTAGGTCGTCCATTCTTTGCTTATCTTGCTGAATAAGGTCCACCAGGTCTTTTTCGCTTTGCCATTTAGCCATAAAATCAGCTCTACGATCACTTAAGTTGGCAATTTCTTCATTTAAATGATTCAATTTCTTTTTATCATTTTCCCTTTTAATTGCTTCTCTTTCGATTTCCAATTGCATGATCTTTCTTTCAATTTCATCCAATTCTTCAGGCTTAGAATTAATCTCCATTCTCAATTTAGAGGCAGCTTCATCAATCAGGTCAATTGCTTTGTCCGGTAAGAAGCGGTCCGTAATGTACCTTTGAGATAATTCAACTGCAGCAATAATCGCAGCATCCTTGATCTGAACTTTGTGATGGTTTTCATACTTTTCTTTGATACCTCTTAGAATGCTAATAGCATCTTCAGTATCAGGTTCGTTGATCATTACTTTTTGGAACCTTCTTTCTAACGCCTTGTCTTTTTCGAAGTGTTTTTGATATTCATCCAAAGTAGTTGCACCAACTGCTCTTAATTCACCTCTTGCTAAAGCAGGTTTCAAGATATTGGCAGCATCCATTGCTCCCTGACCACCTCCGGCTCCAACCAATGTGTGTATCTCATCAATGAATAACACAATTTGACCATCGGCGCTGATGACTTCCTTTACTACAGCTTTTAACCTTTCTTCAAATTCCCCCTTGTATTTGGCGCCGGCTATCAATGCTCCCATATCCAAAGAATAGATGATCTTTTCCTTTAGGTTTTCAGGAACATCTCCATTCACAATTCTGTGAGCAAGACCTTCTGCAATAGCTGTTTTACCTACACCGGGCTCTCCTATAAGGATAGGATTGTTCTTAGTTCTTCTGGTTAATATTTGCAGAACTCGCCTAATTTCTTCATCTCTTCCAATTACAGGATCCAGTTTCCCGCTTTTTGCCTTTTGATTTAGGTTTACGGCGTACTTTTCTAAAGACTTATAAGTGTCTTCCTGGCTTTGTGAAGTAACTCTTTCTCCATTTCTCAATTCGGAAATGGCCATTTTAAGTTCTTTTTTGTTTAAGCCATTGTCTTTTAACAATTGAGCAACGCTATCTGAGGTGTCCAATATCCCCAATAGGATATGTTCTAAAGAAACAAACTCATCCTTCATGGCTTTAGAGGATTGTATTGCCTTATTAAGTGCTTGATGAGTATTTCTGGATAGTTGTTCCTGTCCACCAGAAACTTTAGGGTAGGAAGATATAATGCTGTCCAAAGCTTGTTTGAATACTTTTACATTAACGCTAAATTTATTCAATAGGTGGGGTATAACATTTTCATCTACGACCAACATCCCCTGAAGCAAATGCCCATTTTCAATTTGCTGGTTTTGATTCCCTATGGCAATTTGTTGAGCTTCACTTATCGCTTGTTGTGATTTAGTTGTAAAGTTATTGAGATTCATAGTTCTAAGTAATAATTAAACGAATCAATTCTTTTGTTTTCGTATTTGGTTTTGTTGTTACCTCCGTCGTCAATAACCCTTCCAATGCCGGATATCAGACAAAATTTCAGGTAGGAGCAGGTGCCGGAAAGGAAAACCTGTAAAAATGTCCGTATTTATTGGGGTGTAGAGACAAAAAGACAGCTTTTATGTGTTTTTGGAACTCTATGATAAATGGAGAATATTGAAAAATCACTGGTCTTTGAAATGTTTGTTTTTGTCGAATAAATCACTATATTGATCTACAGATTATTGACGATGAGCCCCTGTTTCTTACGGTGATTTTGAAAATGTAAACGTTAATTCGAAAAATGTAAACGTTCGTTCAAAATTCTATCAAATCACAAAAAATCAGAATTCATTGAATTTAGTCTGAAAAAGAACCCTTTTTAGAACTAAAAACGATTATTAATTAAAAAAAATCAAAAAACTATGGCTGAAAATAACCACGTAAAAATCGATGACTCTGCTTATGTAAGATCTAACCAATCTGAATCATCTTCTAATGTCGATATCAATCAGTTGTTCAGTAGGTATCAGGTAACTGATAAAGAATTGAGTTTGGTAAAGAATACTTTAAAACCAGTCATGACTGAAAAAATACCTGAAATGATTACTGAGTTTTATAAGTGGATGGTAGAACTGCCAGAATACGGGCATTTTTTTGGAGGTAATAAGGAAATGCTCTCGAGGGTTCAGAAAGCTCAGGAAATTTATTGGCACGAGCTATTAGAGGCAAATTTGGACGATGTATTCATTCAGAAAAGAATGAGGTTGGCCCAAACTCATTCCAGAATCAATTTACCTCTGGACTCTTACTTTGCGGCATTGGCCTTCTTTACCAACTGGGTGATGGATTTGGTGAACGAGCAATCTAAAGAAGCTGAGAATGAACAATTGTATAATGCTCTTGCTGCGTTTGTTAAAATTCAGCAAATAGATATGGCCATAGTAGTTAATGAGTACAATGAAAGAAAAGGAAGTGAGAAAAACGAGTTAATTCAAAGACAAGCTATTACCATTACCAAATTAGCAACTCCAATTGCCGTGTTGGCAGAAGATATCCTATTGGTGTCCATTATTGGTGTGATCGATTCGAAAAGAGCTCAGGATGTCTTGGAAACCACCCTTACCAAGGTGCTGGAGACTACTTCTAAAGTTACCATTATTGATATTGCAGGTGTTGATATGGTTGATACTGCCGTGGCAAACCACTTGATCAAAATGACAAAAGCCATCAAGTTAATGGGGTGTAGCTGTATTCTGTCCGGAGTATCGCCAGCTATAGCACTTACTGTGGTTCAGTTGGGAATCGACTTGAAAGAACTGAACACAAAAGCAGTATTAAGAGATGCTGTAGAATCTGCTTACGAAATTGTAAATGAGAAGAACAGTAGGTCATGAAAATGAATCAAAATGATATCGTTTCCATAAATGTAATTGACCGTGTTCTGGTGGCTAATTTAGATGCTGAATTAAATGAGACCATCTTACTTGGTGTGCAAAAGCATATTCTTGAACGTTTTCATGCGGAGCCTATATTGGGGGTTGTTATTGATCTCTCTGAGGTGGTTATCCTGGATACTTTTATTGTTAGCAAGGTCATAAATATTGTGGAGTCTGTTGAGTTTATGGGAGGGCGAGCAATAATAACCGGTCTGCGCCCAGAGGCTGTTATTACCATGGTTTCTTTGGATCTGGACCTGGATCATGTAACTACCGCACTTAACGTGGATCAAGGTATAAAAACAATTAAAGGATTAGGTGTTGTTAAAGAAGTGATTGAAGACACAGAAATAGAAGAAAATTCAAACGATGAGGAAAATGAAGTTCAAGATTCTGTTCACGAATGATGCCTATTACGTAGCAGCACAAACCCGTGAACTGTGTGATTCCATTGGATTTTCTAAAATCCAAAGCTCCAGTATTTGTGTGGTGGTAAGTGAGTTGGCCAATAACATATTTAAGTACGCAAGAATGGGAGAGATAATAGTGGAGCAAATAAGTGGATTTGGTCGAAAAGGGATACAGATTGTGGCACAGGATGAGGGGCCCGGCATAAGCAATTGGGAAGAAGCGTTGAAAGATGGTTATAGTTCCAAAAATACATTGGGATTAGGTCTTCCAGGCATTGTTAGGCTTGTGGATGAATTTGAATACGACAGAGAAAGAAAAGTGGGGGTGAAAATACAAGTAAGGAAATGGCTGGAGAATTAGATTATTTTATTCATATACAACCACTGTTAAGTCGTGTAGAATGCGGAGATACCGGAATGTTTAAGGAGTATGATGGAAAGCTGTTTCTGGCATTATTGGATGTTTTAGGACACGGAGATGAAGCCTATGAAGTAGCAAAAATGGCATTGGAGTATTTAAACGAAGAATACGAGGGAGATTTAATAGATATTATGAACGGTTTGCATAAGCACCTTAGAGGAACCAGAGGGTTAGTTGGGAACATAGCTTTAATAGACATAGAATCAGGTGAGTTAAGTTACGTGGGAATAGGGAACGTTGACGCTAAGGTGTTCGGAGGTCAGAACTATTCTTTTCCCAATAGAGACGGAGTTGTAGGGTATAAAATGCCGTCACCCCGAATCCATAAAAGTGAATTGAAAAGGGGAGATGTATTGTTTATGTGTACAGATGGAATAAGTAGAAACTTTGATTTAACAAGCATGCCTCAATTAAGAACCGATAAAGCCGAGAATTTGACTGAAGAAATCGTTCGGAAATTCGGAAAAACAAATGATGATAAAGCAAGTTTAATTGTAAAGTACAAGTAACTAAATGATCAGTTTAGGCACCATAATAGTTAAGAATGATAGTGGGATCATAAGCAGTAGAAAGAAAATCTATGATCTTGCTTTGGATTGTAGATTTAGCACCTATATGGCAGCGCAGATTACCAGCGTTGTTTCTGAAATGATGACCGAATCCCTCAATCAAAAAACACAATTAGAGATTTCTACCGGACTGGAAGAGGAGGGAGGATTGTTCCATTTATGCTTACAATTAAATGCTAGATTATATGGAAAAAATAATCGTCATTATGAAGTGTTTGATGGTGTCAATTATTCTTCCAATGGGAGTGAATCACTGGTGTTGAAAAAGCGATTAACTGATATCCTTTTTTATCCGGGTCAAGACTTCATTACCGAAACCAGAAAGAAAGTAGAAACACTTTCCAGAGATGAACTACTGCTTCAATTAAAAGATGCTAATAAGGAAGTAACCAGCGCTTTAGGTGAGTTAAAAGAAGCGCAAACGCATTTGGTTCAATCTGAAAAAATGGCTGCTCTGGGGCAGTTAACTTCCAGCATTGCTCACGAAGTTAACAATCCACTTGGGGCCATTCAGGCTTCGAATGGAAACATACTTTCGGCATTCGATTTTATCCTAAACAGAGCCACTGATATTTTCAGAAAACTTACAGAAGAAGAAACCAATTTGTTGAATCAGATTATTCAGGATTCTTCCAAAGAAACAGCAGATTTATCTACCAGGGAGCAGAGAGCCATTAAGAGGAGGTATAGGAATGAATTGGAAGAGATGGAACTGGAAGAGTCTGATACAATTGCAGAGTTGTTAATTGACCTGAACATCGTTAATGGGTACGAAAAATACTTGCCTATCATAAAAAGCCCCCGATCAGTAGAGATATTGGATGTAGCCTACCACTTTACACTGGTATTGTTTAATAACAAAAACATAGAAAGAGCTGTAAATAAAGCTGCGAAGACCGTTTTTGCCTTAAAGAAGTATGCGCATCGAAGCGATTTGGATACAAAGGTAGAAACAGATATACAGGAAAATGTAAACACCGTTTTAACCATCTATCATAACCAACTAAAACAGGTTAACCTTGAGAAAGATTTTAATCCGGTACCGCTAACCTTTGCTTATGAGGATGAACTGGGACAGGTGTGGACCAATTTAATCTATAACGCTCTACAAGCTTTGGGAGAGGGTGGAACTATTAAGGTTAGTGTTTTTGAGGAGAATGGCGAAATCAACGTCTCTGTGTCTGATAATGGTCATGGAATACCAAAAGAAATTCAAGAGAAGATATTTACTCCCTTTTTTACTACTAAACCTCAAGGAGAGGGAAGTGGGTTGGGACTGGATATTGTTCAGAAAATAATTAAAAAGCACAACGGAAAGATCAACTTAGTGAGCGAAGAAGGAGTGGGGACCACCTTTACGGTTCAGCTCCCCGTGATGACGGAATAAACCCTAAATAACTATGAAGAAAACGATACTATGCATAGATGATGAACAAATCATACTCAGTAGTTTAAAAACACAGCTGAAAAAATCCTTAGATAACCAGTTCTGCATTGAAGTTGCCGATACTCCTGAAGAAGGGTTAGAGATAATAGATGAATTGATGGTAGATGGCGTAGGAGTATTATTGATTTTGTCTGACTGGTTAATGCCGGGAATGAAGGGAGATGAATTCTTGACAAGAGTACATTCGAAATACCCTGGAATAGTAAAGATTATGATGACTGGACAAGCCGATGATAGTGCTATCCGGAACGCAGAGGAAAAAGCTAATTTATATGCATTGGTTAAAAAGCCATGGAACGAACAAGAATTAACCACATTAATTAAAAAATCCATTAGTACGCTATGAAAAACAAAAA
Organism: Parvicellaceae bacterium; assembly: GCA_965230225.1. Taxonomy (GTDB): domain Bacteria; phylum Bacteroidota; class Bacteroidia; order Flavobacteriales_D; family Parvicellaceae; genus CALSMU01. The sequence goes on along the minus strand of CBDDKM010000006.1, from coordinate 619,580 downwards.
GCCTGTTATCATTTACGTGGATGATGAAAAAATCGTTTTGGATTCCATTAAAGATCAACTTAAAAGAAACTTTGATAGAGGTATTGTATTTGAATCAGCACAAAGTGCAGAAGAAGCATTGGAGCTATTAGATGAGCTGAAAGAATTTGGAATAACAGTGCCTCTCATTATCTCAGATCATATTATGCCCAATATGAAAGGGGATGAGTTCCTGATTAAAGTTTACGAGAGGTTCCCAGAGATAAAGACCATATTACTTACCGGTCAGGCAGATGCTAATGCTGTCGGGAATGCGGTAAATAATGCCCATTTGTATCGTTTTATATCCAAACCATGGGTAGAAAAAGATTTGACACAAACGGTGAGGGAAGCAGTAAAGTCTTTCGAAGACTCGAACGAGTTGGAAATCTTGTACGACAAACTAGAGGAGTTAACTGATGTTGTGGATGAAGAAATAAGACACAATAAAGAATTAACACAAAGAACTAAGGAGGTAGAAGATCGTGGATTAAAATTAAAAAGGGAAGTAGAAGACTCTTCTCTAAGGTTAGAGGTATTGCACAGCGCTGTAATAAAGCTAATCAGAGCTAAAGAAAGTGCAGAATCCGCAGCTAAAGCTAAAGCACAATTTTTATCCACCATGAGTCATGAGTTAAGAACTCCTCTAAATGCAATTATTGGGATCTCTAACTTACTGAGCGAAGACGAACCAAAACCTGAGCAGGAAGAAAACATCAATGCTTTGAACTTTTCTAGCCATACTTTGCTCATGTTGATTAATGATATTCTTGATTTTAGTAAGATTGAAGCAGGTAAAATGACCTTTGAGGAGGTAGGTGTGGATCCACTTCAACTCTCCGAAAACATCATTAAAATTCACAAAGGAAATACCATCATTAAAGGGATTGATCTAACCCTAAACATAGAAGATAATTTACCTAAAATTGTAGCGGACCCAACGCGTTTAAGTCAGGTGTTGAACAACCTGTTATCCAATGCCATTAAGTTTACCAGTAGTGGAGGGGTAGAACTTTGCGTTAAGAAACAAAGCGAATCTGATGAGGAGTGTACCATTTATTTTCATGTAAAGGACTCGGGTATCGGTATCCCAAAGGATAAAGTAGATAAGATATTTGAATCGTTTACTCAAGCAGACAGTAACACCACCAGAAACTTTGGAGGTACAGGGCTTGGATTAGCCATTACCCGTAAGTTAATTGAATTACAGAGTGGTGAGATTAAAGTAGATAGTGTCCTGGGAGAGGGATCTACCTTTTATTTCAGTATTTCCTTTCCAAAACACAAAGAAGAGGTCTCAGACAATAACGGTAACAAAGAGTCTTTAATTGATTTTAGTAATGAACCTGTATTGTTTGTGGAGGATAATGAGATGAATGTGCTGGTAGCTTCTCAGTTCTTTGATCGATGGGGGTTGGATATAACCGTTGCAGGTAATGGAGAAGAAGCTTTAAAAGAGCTTGAAAGAGGAACTTACAAGTTAATCCTAATGGATTGTCAAATGCCGATTATGGATGGGTTTGAAGCTACGAAGAAGATTAGGGAAACTGATAAAGAAATTCCTATCGTAGCACTTACTGCTTCTGCAATGAAAGAAGATCAGGAAAAAATAATCGATTGTGGAATGAATGATTATGAATTAAAGCCATTTGACCCAATTAGGTTGAACAACAAAATTGCCAGGTATTTGAATTATAAAATCAGTGCTTAGAATATACGCTTGATAATGCGCAGTTGATGTGTGTATTTACCGGTCTCTTCATTGAAGATACCATTATGGTCCAGTTTATCTATTCGAACTTTACCTGAGGCATGAATGATCTTCTGATTGTCCAGTAATAATCCAACGTGGGTAATTCTTCCTTCGGCATTATCAAAATAGGCTAAATCTCCCAGCCTGGTATTTTGGACAAAACCAATGGTTTCTCCAATTTCAGCTTGTTGGTAAGCATCTCTTGGGAGTTGAATGCCGCAAAGCTGAAAAACCACCTGTGTAAATCCGGAACAATCTATCCCAAATGGAGATCTTCCTCCCCATAAATAAGGAGTGTTGAGGTACATCATGGCATACTTTTCAACTTGATCGGTGGTGTTTTCACTAATTGCTCCATTAAAGGAAAATTGTCCCTTTCCCCAATTGAGTGTTCCATCTTTTAAATTGGTTAATAATGCTCCCAGCGTAATGTTTATGTTTTCCTCATTATGGCTTACAAAGCTGATTAAATCTGCACTTCTGGGGTGGGAAGATTGACTGATTTTTTCAAACTCAGTATCGGAAATAGGAGAGTGCTGTTTGATACAAATCCAAGCCTGATATTGGTCGAGAATGGTTTCTATATGCACCCATTTTTCCTGTACTTCCAGTACTTTGTATTGTTCTCCGAATAATAGTTGTGTTACTATTTCAGCTCGATCATTTCCTTCAGCCCTGCACGGGATAACGGATAAAGCACAAATTCCAAAAGACATAAACTTCGATTTCCAGTAAAATTAACCAACCGAAGTAGCTGTTTTACAGTGCTAATTAGATTTAATGCACATTTAATCTTTAATTAAAGTTCTCGCATCAAAGCTGTATAGAGCTCAACCATAGAGGCAATATCGTCTTTGTGCACCGTTTCGTTGGGGGAGTGAACGTTATCTTCAGGTGCCCCTACAAATAACCAATCAAAAGGGTAGGGAGATCGTTGCAATTGATTACCATCACTACCTCCAGAACCTTCTACTTCCAGTTGGTACTTAATGTTGTTCTTATTGGCGATATCAATGATGCGGTTCAAGTAACTTCTTCTAGGAATTCCAGAATCCCTCATAGAGATGGCAACACCTTTACCATGTTTTACTCCTTCAGTAACCCAGGTAATGTCAGATATTAAAGCTTGTTTAACTCCCCAGTTTTCGTAAATGTGTCTGGCCAGATAGCCAACAGCACCTCCGCCATGCTCTTCCCAGCACGAAAAGCAAATCACTCCATTTTCAAGTGTTTCTGCTACTTTAAGAGCATTCCAAACTCCAAGTCGGTTGTCCATATAGCAACACTTCACGTATTCGTCGTCTTCACGCCAATTTGGTTTCCAAACCAGTTCAGTACCTCTATCTATTTCTCTATCCAGAACATATTCAATGTGCTTGTGCCCTTCGTCATCTTCAATAACAATTAACTCTGTATCGATAGGTCCTTTACTGTCTTCTCCCACTAATTGAAACCCTTCTTCTAGCTTGGGGCCACCTATTTTAATAAGTTCTTTACCATATTTAACTGTAAAACCGATGGAATCTAAATGTGCAAAAATGGCTGTTTTTGGTTCTCCAAATTTTAATATAATACAATCCTGAAAACCGTCTCCGTGAATGATCTCCGGTTGGACTTTCCAGTCTTTCATATTCTCTTTCACGTAGTTAAGAACAAAATTGGTCATTGCTACTTCATTCCCCGCTGGTGCGTGGATTGCGCACATTTCTCTTAATAGTTTCATGGTTTAAATTTGCTTGCGAAAGTAAAAATTAAAAAAATGAAAATTCACTTGATGGTATATATAAATTAATTATATATTTGCATCCGCTAACAGCGAAACATGGTGGATGTAGCTCAGTTGGTTAGAGCACTGGTTTGTGGTTCCAGGGGTCGTGGGTTCGAATCCCATCTTCCACCCAAAGTTAAAGGTCTTGCATCGCAAGACCTTTTTTTGTTTCTGAAAACTGCGATGAAGTTCACTTCAATGAGCAGGGAGAAGAAACAAAAAAAGCCATTGCCAAATGACTTTAACTTTGAGGGCACTAGCCACGAAGATATCCGGGATCAATGAAGTTAAGCCCATTAAAAATCACGAACGATAGTAGTAATCCCCCTCAATGTCGTAGTTGATAAACTACGGCGAGATAAGGGGTGTTAAGTTGCCGCAGGATTGCAAATCCAGCGGAACTGAAGATTTCAAGATCAAAGACGAAATGTCCTACAATGATGGAACTGGAGGTTCCATCGAGCTAATTCAAATCAAAAAGATCTGAACGATAGCAGAATTCCCTCAATGCCGTGGTTGCAAACTACGACGAGATAACGATGATTACCTGAAATATAAGCTCAATAAATAACCAAACACCATGATGGTACCTAAATATATTAATGTTATTAGCCAGTTTTTCATTCTAGATTGTTTCAGCAATTTGCTTTTAATTCGTTCTTTATTGGCATTTGAAATTACTTTGGTTGAATTGATAGGCTTTCCTTTCTGTCCTTGATTCCAGCCGAAGGGAGAGATCATTTTATCTTTTGTTTTTCTAAGATAAGACCTTGTACGCTGATAAGATGAATATAGGTTAGTTCCCAGTGCCATAGAATATAGTACGACTGATTTACTAAGTATGTTTCCTCTTTTAAAAGAGTTGATAAGAAAAATTTAATGTAGATGATTAAATAACATATTTCCTATTGTGCTTATCCTTACCTTCGTTGTACTTATGAAAAGAGTACAATTATTCGAATTCGAGGATTTTAAATGGTTTCCCGGATGGTTAAGAGGATGCTTAACCAATTTGATAGTGGTTCTTCATCGTATGATGGGAATAAGCGATGTGATAGCTCGATTAACTGCCAAAACATTATCAGAAACCAAACAAACTCATATTGTAGACATGGGGTCGGGTTCAGGAGGTGCAATGCCGGAAGTATTAAATAGTCTTCATAAGCACGGTTTAACAAAGGTTAAACTAACCATGACAGACCTATATCCTAATCAGGAACAGGTAAAAAAATATGCAGGTGAAAAATACATGACGTATCATGGTGAGTCGGTGGATGCAACCAACCTTGCCAGTGCGCCCAAAGGACTGAAAACCATGATCAATTGTTTTCATCACATGCCTCCAAAGGCAGCAAGAAAGATTTTGCAATCTGCACAAGAAACCAAACAACCCATATTAATCTATGAAATGGCGGAGAATAAAATTCCACTTTTGTTGTGGTGGTTATTCTTACCAATATCGCTAACCATTTTAATGGTCATGGTGTTGTTCATGACACCTATGGTTCGACCATTAACCTGGAAACAAATTGTGTTTACCTATATTATCCCAATCATACCCATATTTTATGCCTGGGATGGTCAGGCCTCTCTACCTAGAATGTATACCAAAAAGGATATTGAAGAATTATTAGAAGGGTTAGAATCAGATAAATATGTTTGGGAACAGGGTTATGGATTCAAGTCTAATGGAAAGCCTTTGGGGACTTATGTTTTGGGAAGACCAAAATAAACTATGGTGAAATAAAGTTAGCTTCTGGTTAAAGTGGATAGAGAAAAATAAAGTTTGAATTATTCTAATAATTATTAGTTTTGGACAACTTTGAAAAAAACTCTAACTACCATGAACCCGATTAAAATGTATTTTGATAATACCCCCAAAACACTTAACTATTGTTCAATTGTGTTAACTAAAATAATAGTATGTAATAGGCTTTAACCAGCTTATCCCATTATTCACACACGATCTACCCATTCTACGTATTACTCCTAATTAGAACTTATGTTTGGAACCGAAATGGTTGTGACCACTTTTGTGCTCACCATTATTGAGTTGGTTGTACTATTCTTTCAATTTATAAATTACCTATCAAGAGTACAGGATAAATCTCGTCTGCGCTTTTTGATTTTAACAGCTCTATTTGTTGTATACAATTGCTGTAGTGGTTTTTTCCCAGACAAGAATATTGCAATTGATCTGCTCATTCAAAATATACTAGCCTACGGAAGTGGGATATTATTAGCTTCCTATTACTTCTATTACCTGGTAAAGGAATTGAACATCAATCAAGGGAAGTTGTTTAATCTGAAAATATTAAGCATTAGCCTTTCACTCTCTTTTGTAATTGGTTTTGTTTTCACTTATTGGATCACCGGAAGTTTCCAATTATCAAAGAGTACCTTTATTACTTTCCCTGTAATCATAGCCGTTTATTTTTGCATTAAAACAGTCGGTTTTATCCTGAAGTACAGAAGGCAAAAGGAATTGAATAAAGAGCCTTATAATTCACAGGTGTTTAGTGGCTATCTGGGGATTGTATTCATGGCTACCATGCCTATTGTAGTTTTCTTTGGAGACTTTCAAACGATAAATATAGGATTGGTTAATGTTAGCTTTATGTTGGCGCTCTATGCCTATTTTAAAATGCATTTATTTCAGAGTAGGGCAGAGTATGAAGTTCTTAATAAGATTGGCTACTTCCAGGAAAGTGAAATAGATAAACAAGTGGTTTTATCAGTTGGTGAGCTGAAACAGTATTCCCTTACTTCAAGAGAAATGGAAATTGCACTATTAATTTTAAAAAGATATACCTACTCCAAAATTGCAGAAGAAACATTTATAACACCCAAGACGGTTTCTAAACACGCTTCAAACATTTTTAAGAAAACTGATTGCTCAAATAGAAACGAATTCATCGATAAATTTAGTGGAGCACAGGAAAAAAACAAAGATCAGGTGGTTTATTCTCGTCGGAATAAGAAAAGAGGTAAGGAATTGATAGGGAGTGGCTTAGCGTAAGTACGTACGTAATACGTAGGTGCCTTTAATTGCATTACGTAGAAAATACGCCCATATTTTTTTGTTCAATTATCATGAATGTAGATCATTGTTTCAAGCAACATTTATTTACCCTTTTTTCAGAAAAAATCAGTTGCATTTTGACCATAATAGTAATTTAAGTAGCATTAAATTATTGGAAAACACCAATGCCTAAATTAATGCCAAACCGGGTTGTAGGAGCTGAAATGAATTTGGAGAATAATGTTGATTGTAAGTATAACATTATTAAAACTTAAATCATGAAAAACAAAAAAAGCAATTTGTTTAAAAAATTTGAAGACGCTCAACTAAGTAAAAATGCAAAAGCCCTAATCGAAGGTGGAGCAGGACCAGGATCTAACAGTACTGGAGATACTGACTGTACTAACAGAGGTGGATCAGGAGCTGACTGTGGAGATATCTACACTGATGCAATTTTTGATACTGACCCTACTAAAGCTGACGACGATACTTGTTACGCTGTTTTTGGAGGATAATTCAAAATTTCTCGGGGAGCTTACTTAGCTCCCCGGATTTTTAAATGAGGAGTTTAGTTTTCATATATGCAGTTTTGTTGAGCTATTATTCTATTGGGCAGAATAAATCATATAGTATCATTTATACTGAGGTTTACCCAATTCAATATAACTCTTACAATGAAGCTAAAGCTATATGGAAAAAATGTGATCGAAAGTATTCCATAGACCCTTCCGAAACATTACTCTTTTTAGCTGTTTCACTACAAAACGATGATGTGAAATACTATAAAAAGAGCGTTGGTAAATTAATAAGAAAATATCATTGGAAATACATTGAACATGACCCTTCCGTTAATCAGCATCCCATCAATATTCAGATAAAGAGTAAAGGCTTGGACGCGTGGACATTAAGCAAAACTGATAAAAAGATAAAGAGAAGTTTTGCGGAAAAAGACTGTTCGGAAGAAATATCCAATCTGTTTTTGCAAGATCAACTGGATACTAAATTGAGTGATGATTCCTTAAAGGTAGTAGTAGAAGAGTTAGGAGCTGAGCTTGGTATAGTAGAGCGGAATGATTGGAATCGAATGTTGAGGCTTGCAGAATTATGTGAAGTACAGGGAACCATGATCAACAACTTTGATCATGGTATCGGAACTTACAATAAAGTTCAATTGATGATGCTTCATGCCTTCAAATCCAAAAACCTTTTTCAGCCCACCTGGGATCTATTGTTTCCCTATCTGGAAAATGCCTACTTAGAAGGGAAAATCTCCGGTACATTCTTCCAGCTTTACGATCAGTGGAGTACAACACACACAGGAGAACAGTACTACGGTACATTGGAAAATGTTCCTTGTAGGGATCAGGAAAATTTATCTGAAAGAATCAAGAAATACCAGTTATGATATTAATTATTTCCAGCGATGATGATAGATCAACCAACGATGTGATTGATTGGTTGCGCAGAGGCAAAGAGAAGTTTGTAAGGGTAAGTGCCGATGTTTCTTTAAAGTTAAACTCACTTAAAATAGATGCTAGTGAGAATGATATTCAATTAAATATAAAAGGAGATTCCTTCAAGTTGAGCGAGTTTAAAAGCATTTGGTACCGAAGAAGTTGGATCAAGTTTGACCACCAATGGATAGGATCGGGATTAGATAAAGACTTTGATCGTGAGTTAAACAGACAGTTAGTATCTGAAGTGGAAGTATATTCCAAATATTTTCTGGGAGAGTTAAAAAGAAAGTCACTAAACAAACCGGAAGATGTATTTATCAATAAACTTACAGTTCTTCGAAAGTGTGCTTCACTTGGGGTCAAATTTCCCACCACTGTAGTTACTTCCAGCAAAGAAGAGGTGGTTCGCTTTAAACAAGAAGTGGGGAGCATCATTACCAAAAATATATCGCAAGGAATATTTGTTGGTTATCAGGGGAGCACCATCAATAGCTACACCATGTTGGTTACCGATGAGATGATAGATGGTCTGGAGGATTCTTTTGCTCCAATGATGTTTCAAAATACAGTAAATAAGGCATTTGAAATAAGAGCGTTCTATCTGAATGGAAAGTTTTATTGCAGTGCCATTTTATCTCAAAACGACGACCAAACAAAAATAGATTTCAGAAACTATAACCTACTAAAACCTAACCGAACACCTCCTTTTTCTTTACCGGAAAAGCAAGAGGATATTTTAAGAAAATTAATGAACGAACTCGGATTAAATTCAGGTTCAATAGATCTATTGGTAACCGAAGAAGGAGAATATATATTTCTGGAAGTTAACCCAATTGGTCAGTTCGGGCAAGTGTCTAAACCATGTAATTATAGGATAGAGAAAAAGGTGGCAGAATACTTAATGGAAGCGAAATGAAGGAACAACTGGAAGAATATTTAAAAACCACCAAAACATTGCCTTTTTATTTGAGGTATTCCGAAATGGTGGAGGCTAAAAAGAACAGTTTGGTATGCGTGCTGGAATCAGAGGATTATCAGACAAAAGAATACAATCGAAAAAAGTGCTACAAACCCATTATAGTTAGAAATGTTAGTTTATAAATGGATGGAGGAAGTACGGTTGATCTCTGGAGTTAATCGTTCTTGTATATACGATTTACCTCGTAGGGATTATCATTTTGTTCCAAACGAAATAAAAGGGTTGATTGAGAAAATCGAGAAGCAGCCCATAGCTGTATTTGATTCTTTGACCGAAGATGAAAAAGAGTGGGTGTCGGAAATGGAGCAACAAGAGTGGATAGCAAAGGTTCCTGCACCAACAGTGGAGTTTTTTTCCAAACTTAATTTGGAGTGGGAGTCCCCATCAATTATAACCAACGCTATTCTTGAAGATGGAGAGCACCTTGGAAAATCATTGAAGTTGGTGGATGAGCTAATTTGCAAGTTCATTGTTATTCAATGCTCAGATTTGAAAAGGCTGGAAAACATTCTTAAACAACATTTTAAGGTATCGAATTTTCAAAATATTGATGTAATTCTTGAAGGAGGAAGTTTAGATCAACTGGAAGATTTAAGAGAACAGTATCCAATACTAGGTAATGTTTATACCACAGAGAATTCAGAGCAAGAAGATGTATTTCAGTTGGTAAACTCAGAGGAAAGAAAACCAGCCTTAACTGTGAACATAGACGCATTTACCGAAGCACAGGAACACCATTTGTACTACAATAGAAAGCTATTCATTTCTTCTGGAGGAGAAATAAAAAATGCTCCTGAGTCCACTCAGGTATTCGGAAATATAAATGAATTAAAAGGGAGTGGGCAATTGTTAGCCATTGTACTAACAGAAGAATTTAAAAGAAACTGGTACGTGTCTAAAGAGAAATGCACCGTTTGTAAAGATTGTGAATTTCGAATGATGTGTGTTGATACCAGAGAACCTAAACAGAATGCAGAAGGAGAGTGGTATCACGAAGAAGAATGCTGCTATAACCCTTATATCTCTAAGTGGAAAGGAGAAGAAGGGTATGCAGACCTAAGCAGTTGTGGTGTCGAGGTTCTAAAAGGATCTCAAACCATTAATCATCAACAACTGGAATTGATAAACGAAGAGCTTTGGAGTTAAACCGAAATAAAAAATTGATTACCTGGCCAGAATCAATCCGATAAGTGCCATGCGGATTAAAAATTGGCGCACGAAAATTTAAAACTAGTAAAAATGAAAAAGAATTCAATCAAAGGATTCGAAAAGGATCAAATCAAAATGGACTCTGTAAACGGAGGAAAAAAAATCGTTGAAACTACAATGACCAACGGAAACTGTGACGAAGTTACTTTATGCGGCTTATTTAACAGAAAAGTTGATGAAATTTACGAGCAACCATTTGATTTGTAAGAATTATCAATAGTTTTGGGTGCCGATTTTTCGGCACCCATTATATATTGAATACTCCTGTTTAATGATCAAGATTTTTCTCCTGATTTTCATTCTATTGTCTGGCTATTGCTCTGCTCAGAATCTTAATTCTAAGCAAAAGCGAACCGTTCGAAAAGAGCTGAAATGTATGTTAAAAAAGGATCAGGAATACCGTTCTATGATCTCCCAAAATCAACTAATCGATTCAGACTCTCTTTGGGTGCTTCAGAGTAAAAATGATTCCGTTAATAAATACTTATTGCTAAGTATTATCAAGGACTATGGTTACCCTTCAGGAGAAAGAACAGGATCAGACTTAACAAAAGTGCTAACACTTCATTATACCCTCGAAGGAGACTATACACTATTGCGAACCATTTTTAATAAGGAATTAAAAAAAGGAAACATGCCACCTGATGAATATGCCAGGTGGGTAGATCGGTGTATGATTAATATGAAAAAGCCTAATGTATACGGTGTATATGGAAAAAAGAGCTTTTGTGGAGAAGAATTGGAACAAGTAAACCGTAAGAGAAAAGAAATCGGATTAACTCCTTTGGAAAAAGATTGTCCTTAATGAGCGGAAGAAAAAATATTTTAGTTTCGATGACAGGTGATTATACCACCAAACTTATTGCCGACTGGTTAAAGTACTTTGATGCAGATGTAGAAATATTTTACACTGATCAGGAGAAAGTGGCAATATCCTCTATTCAGATTAACAACCAGAGTAGTTCAATGAACCTTACAAGTTCTGAAGGGAAAACGCTGAACACAGAACAGGCTAAAACAGTGTTTTTTAGAAGAGGAAGAATTTCTTTAAATAACGCAACAGGGTTTAGAACCAATCCTGGTAATTTTGATGACATTGAGAATAAAGTAAAGTACTTTTTTACTACTCACGATTTAGCTCAACAAGAATTGGTCAATCACTTCTATTTGCAAGGGAAAACATACGGAAAAGATAATGGTAGTAGAACCAATAAAATAGTTAATCTAAAAGAAGCAGCAGAGCTGGGATTTAACGTTCCCAATACCTTGGTTACTACCTCTAAGGGGGAATTGGCTAACTGGTTTAAACCAGAAATGAAAGTCATCACCAAAGCCCTGGATATAGGAATGTTCTTTAGTCATGAACAAGAAGGAAAGGTGTATCAGCAGCTAACTAAGTCCATAGCACATTCCGATATTAAAGTTTTTCCCGATGTATTTCCTCTAACTGTTTTTCAGGAAAGGATTGAAAAACTGATCGAGTTAAGAGTATTTTACATTGGAGGTAAATGTTGGGCAAGTGCTATTATTTCGCAGCAACAGGAAAACACCAAAGAGGATTACCGTAATTACAATCCCGATCAAATGAATCGTGTTGTACCCTTCGAACTACCGGATAATTTATCCAAGAGAATTCATGAGTTAATGTTAAAACTAAACATGGAAACGGGCTCTCTAGATATTATTCTGGCAGAAGATGGAAACTACTATTTCCTGGAAGTGAACCCAAGTGGGCAATTTACTGCCATTTCAGAGAAATGTAACTATCAACTGGAAAGAGAAATCGCCTTAAACATGATGGAGGATGAATAAAAGATTGATTCAACAATTATCTGAAATATCCAGGGTACACGAATCCAGGTTTCCAATGGACCTGTATTACCTATCAGAAAGGATCGGTAAAGTAGCTTCAGAAGGAGAAGAAGCTCCAGATATCCATGTAGAAGATATCAACTACACTGGTATGGAGAAACAAATTTCCACCAGTCCAATTAGCTTATGTGTATCACCGGAACAAGTACTTAGAAATGAATAAGGTATTAACCATAGCAAGTAACGTAGTTTTTGTGAAAGGTTTCTCCATGAACCTAATCATTGACCTTCAAAACGATTGCTGGTACCACGTGGACTTTTCACTTGAAAAAGATGATGATATCCAAATGGTTTCTGAGGAGAATTTGAATTTCATGCTCGAACAGGGAATGATTATTCAAGTACCAGACGTAGTTCGAAAAAGGCTCAAAGTTTTGGATAAAAATTATTATGCCCCAAACTCGTTGGAAAATGTAATCATTGATAGAGATGAGGGTTCAGGTTATTCAATGGAGAAAGTCACCCACTTTTTGAATCAAGTAAGGAATAAATTTCTGCAAATACGTTGGTTTAACGGTTTTAATTTAAACGACCTGAATACTGTTCTGCACTCAACTGAATTTTCAGCTTGCGAGAGCATTGATTTGCTAATACCATATACAAAAGAATACCGTGGTATCATTGCTATGAAAAAGCAATACCCTAAGATATCAAACATTGTTTTTCATTCGGTGAATGAATCAATTCCTTCCGATGTGTTAGAATTAAGAGAGGTTTTCTTTACTCCTGAAAAGATTACTTCATCAGGAAGTTGCGGAAAGATTTCTCCCTACAACTTTTCACAGAATCAAACTCATGTTTTGAAAGCGATGAACTACAACACTTGCCTGTATAAAAAGCTTGGAGTTGATGTAGAAGGGAACTTGAAAAATTGTCCTGCAATGAGCCAGACCTTAGGACATGTTGATGAACTGGAAAACTACACTCTTTACGATTTTGAAACACCATCCTGGTACATTACCAAAGATCAGGTAGAAGTTTGTAAAGATTGCGAATTTAGATACATCTGCACTGATTGCAGGGCAATAACGGATGACCCGGCGAACCCTCTTTCAAGACCGTCTAACTGCGAATACAATCCCTACCTGGCTAAGTGGAAGGGAGAAGAAGGTTATGTACCTGTTAACGAATATAAAGAGGAGGTGATTTTATGAGGACATTAAAATTCCCTTTCATACACCAACCAGATGCAATGGATTGTGGTCCAACATGTTTGCAAATGATCTCGAAATACTATGGTAGAAGAGTTAGTTTGCAAAAGTTGAGAAAGCTTTCTGAAACCACCAGAGAGGGAAGTAGTCTGCAAAACATTGCCAACTCTGCAGAGTCAATTGGATTTAGAACCATTGGAGTTAAAATCAGCTTTAAGAAATTGGTAGAAGAAGCACTGCTTCCATGTGTGATTCATTGGAACCAAAACCATTTTGTGGTGCTCTACAAAATAAAAAAAGACAAGGTATTCATTGCCGACCCTGGCTCCGGGCTGAGGTCCATGAGTGTTAAGGAGTTTATTCAAAACTGGATTGGGCAAGAAGCCAATGAGGAGACAAAAGAAGGAGTTTGTTTACTACTGGAACCCACTCCAAAACTAAATCAGGAAGAGGAAGATGATTTAGAAAACAAGAAGGGGTTTAGCTTTTTGTATCAGTATTTATTTCAGTATAAGAAGTTCTTGGTTCAATTGATAATTGGGCTGGTAGCAGGTAGTTTGCTACAGTTAATGATTCCTTTCTTAACGCAGAGCATTGTGGATGTAGGAATTCAGAATCAAGACATCAATTTTATATACCTGATCCTTGTTGCTCAGTTGTTTCTGTTTATTGGTAGAACCAGTATAGAAATCATTAGGAGTTGGATTCTCTTGCATTTAAGTACCAGAATTAATATTTCATTAGTATCCGACTTTTTTATAAAACTCATGAACCTCCCAATCGGTTTTTTCGATACCAAAATGACGGGAGATATCATGCAACGAATAGGAGATCATAAAAGGATTGAAAGTTTGCTTACAACCACTTCTCTAAATGTATTGTTCTCATTCTTTAATCTGATTATTTTTGGGGCTGTATTGGCATGGTACAATACCATGATTTTTTCTGTATTTCTGATTGGTAGTGCTTTGTATGGTGGATGGGTAATCCTATTCTTAAGAAAACGAAAAAAGTTAGATTATACCAGGTTTAATGAGTTAAGCAAGGAACAAAGCAAGGTGATAGAACTCATTAATGGTATGCAAGAGATTAAACTCCACAATGCAGAAAAGCAGAAAAGGTGGAGTTGGGAATATTTACAGGCAAGAATCTATAAGGTAGAAATAAAAAACCTTTCGCTTCAACAAACTCAGATGGTGGGATCAAACATCATCAATGAGCTGAAAAACATTGCCATTACCATATTGGCTGCAAAGCTGGTAATTGATGGTAATATAACACTGGGTATGATGATGGCGATAACCTATATCATCGGACAATTGAACTCTCCGATTCAACAGTTAATCAGCTTCATCTACACTGCTCAGGATGCAAAAATTGCATTGGAGAGGTTATCGGAAATACACAATAAAGAAGAGGAAGAAGTGGACCCGGAAAACAAAGTTCGTTTTGTATCGGCAGATGATGATATTAGTCTAAAGGATGTTTCTTTTAGGTACACCGGAACAAATAAAATGGTTATTCAAAACTTGAACTTAACCATCCCAGCAAAGAAAATTACCGCAATAGTAGGGGCCAGTGGAAGTGGAAAAACCACTTTGATGAAGATTTTATTAAAGTTTTACGAACCTCAGGAAGGTGAAATTAAAACAGGTAGCATTCCGTTGTCTAGTGTAGCACAAAAAACCTGGAGAGATCGATGCGGTGTTGTAATGCAGGAAGGATTTGTATTTAGCGATACCATAGCTAACAACATAGCTGTTGGGCAGGATAAAGTAGACTACGATAAATTGATCCATGCTGTTAAAATAGCAAACATCAAAGAGTACATAGACGAATTACCTCTTGGATTGAATACCAAAATAGGGGCAGAAGGGTTGAGCATGAGCACGGGGCAGAAGCAAAGACTATTGATTGCTCGTGCAGTGTATAAAGACCCTGAAATCATTTGTTTTGATGAAGCTACAAGTGCGCTAGATGCTCAAAACGAAAGAGTGATTATGGAGAACTTGAATGAGTTCTTCCAACATAGAACAGCAATTGTAATTGCACATCGATTAAGTACTGTGAAAAACGCTGATAACATTGTTGTGCTGGATCATGGAAGAATTATTGAGCAAGGAACACATGAGGAATTGTTGTATCAAGAAGGAGCCTACTACAACTTAGTTAAAAACCAACTGGAACTAGAAAGACTAAATGCCTAATCAAAATAGAAACATAGAACTTAGAAGCGAGGAGGTACAGGAAATCATGTCCCATGTGCCCACCTGGACAATTAGGTGGGGAATCACGTTGATTTTTGTCCTCATCCTATTAATGCTATCCTTAACATGGATCATCAAATATCCTGATGTTATTTCGGCCAATGCTACCTTATCTACAGAACAACCTGTAATTAAGATCGTGTCAAAAAATGCCGGAGAGATTGATCAGATTATGGTGGAAGACAAGCAATGGATTGAAAAGGGAGAGATAATAGCCACTGTAGAGAATAATTTAAGCCAGGCATCGGCAGATCAACTAAGGAAACTTTGTACAGAAATAAAATTACAACTGGAAGAAGAAAAAGTGATGGTTAACTGGCCCGAGAAGCAAGTGTTCGGAGCTTTACAGGAGCAGTTTATTCAATTAAAAAGAAGTGCAGAGCAATACGAGTTATTCCAAAAAGACATTAGTAAACCTAACCAGTTACAATCGCTGGAAAGTAAAATTTCTTACCAGCAACAACTGTTGAACTTAGCGGTAAGTGAGTTAAAAGTGGCAAAACGTCAACTAAAGTTGGAACAAGAGCAATATGGTATCAACTCAGAGTTATATCAGAACAAAGTGATTTCCAAAACCCAATTAATGGAGGAGGAGAAGAAGTTGATCATGGCCGAAGCCAATGTAAATAACATTGAGAAAAGCAATATTCAGGGAGAAGTTACCTTGTTGGATTTGAAAAATCAACACACGATTCTTTCTCAGGAATATCAAAAAGAAAAAGAAAGCTTAATGTTGGAATTAACAGGTAATTTATCATCATTAGAAAACTCCATTGTTGAGGTAGGAAGAAATTACGAACTCAAAGCATTGGTTGGAGGTAAAGTAAGTTTCTTACAAACACTTGCACCTAATGAATATGTGGAAGCAGGGAAGGAGCTTTTTGCCATATTACCTGAAAATCAGGATTACATTGGTTACTTGTCTGTACCTAAACAGGGGTACGGAAAAGTAGAAGTTGGCCAATCGGTCAGAATTAAGTTAGATAATTACCCGTTTCACGAATATGGGGTCTTAATGGGAGAGGTAAGTGATGTATCGTTGTTGGCTAAAGATGAAAATTACCAGGTGCAATTTAAGCTGGTCAATGGGCTAAAAACTACATACGATAAAGAAGTGGAGTTTGCTCCAGAAATGTCCGGAGCCGCAGAAATCATCACCGACGATTATCGTTTGATCGAAAGAATCTTTAATCAATTCAGTCAGGTATTAGAATAATGAGGAAGTTGGTAATAATAGCTTGTTTACTGGTGCATTCTGTTATTGGTCAGGATTGGAGTCTTAGTAGGTGTATTGATTCTGCCTTAAGTAATAATGTGGAGGTTCAGTTGGCCAATTTGAATAAGCAAAAGAATCAAGTAGTCCTTAAAAACCAGAAATGGAGCTTATTGCCTAACCTAAATGCTAATGTGTATCATGGATATAATATAGGACAAACCATCGATCCGTTTACCAATACATTTGCCACAAACACCGTACAATACGATAATTTCTACCTCAATAGTAGCCTGGTGTTGTTTTCCGGTCTTCAAAATCATTACTCCTCTCAAATCAATAAACTTGAGTTGGAAAAAAGCGAATGGGAACTTGCGCTGCAAAAGAGGGATAAATCAATAGAGGTATCAGCTGCATTTCTTCAGGTGCAATTAAATCGATCAGTAAAGGAAGCTGCCATCAAACAGTTAGAATTTGTAGAAGTGCAACATCAACGTATTCAACAGTTAGTAAACATTGGAAAAGAACCGGAAAGTAATTTATTAGAAATAGAAGCTCAATTGGCTAAGGAAAAGTTTTTGGTTCAGCAAGCTTCAAGTGACCTTAAGCTATCGTTGTTTCTGCTACAGCAGATAATTGGTAGAGTTCCCGATACTTCATTTCAGGTTTCACAAGATATAGGGGGAATAGCTAGTGGTAGCCAAAAAATAGTAACAGCGCCAGAGCAGGAGTTAGCCAGAATAAGTAGAGAACTAAAGCTGATAGAAAACAAAAGAATAAAGGGAGAATTGATGCCTAAACTTCTTCTAAATGGTTCACTAGGAACGGGGTATTCTCAGAACAATACCTTTCTTTCTCCTACGGGAGAGTACGTTCCGCAGCCATTTAGAAACCAGTTAAGCGAGAACTTTTACCAGTCCGTTTCAGCATCGTTAAACATTCCAATTTTTAATGGTAATCAAATAAAAACGAGAATTAAATTGAGTGAGTTGGACCTGTTGCAAAATCAATTGGAAAGCGATCGTATAAAAACCAATTTAAAGTTGGAGTTGGAAAAGATCAAAATGGACATCAGTAATTCTAATCAACAATATACATCAGCACAGAAGATGGTTGACGCTGCAAAATTGCATTTTGAAAACAGCCAACTAAAATTTGAAAAGGGAGTTATTAATTTCGTCGAATTGATGGACGCTAAAACTGCCTATTTCAGTGCTAATTTGGAGCTAATTCAAGCAGAGTTTAGAAAACAACTTAATACAATTATTTTAGGTTATTATAAAGGAATTTAGTCCTGATAGTAAATCTCATAAACAGATTTACTCCACTTGTCTTGCTTAATTCGTTTCTCGTATTTTTCTTTTCTATTTCGCTCTATCCTCTCCGTGTCTTCGTGATAATACTCAGGTCTGTATCTTTTTCTAATTCTAAATCGGTTGTGCCACCAGGAATAGTGCCTACTTTCTTTGGGTAACCGCCGGTATTTAGCTTTTCCAGGTAATAAATACATTAGGTTATGTGGGTACTCCAAAATGTAAATCTGATCGCCAGATACATTGGGTATGGTATTCTTCTTAATATCATAGGTGGCATTGTTTTTTTTATCAATGCTATATTTAACCTCTAATGGATGTCCCTGTTCACTTACTCCTTTTGCATGTACTTCCAGTAACCTGGTGTTTTTATCTCTTAGAATGTCAAACTCCTTCTCTACAATAGGAATTCTCTTATCTCCCTCCATTTTTTGAAAGCCGGATACAAATGAGGAGTTTCCTCTGATTTTGTAGTGGTGTAAAGTATTATTACCTACTTTCTCAGAAGTCATTTCCATCCAATAAGTGGTGTCTTTTTGTATCGTGTCAACAATAAAACATAGCTGATACAGATCGTTGTACATCTGGTAGTATTCCTTTTTCCAATATAAGCTACCTTTTAAATAAGGCCTTTTAGAAATCAAGGTGGTCATACCATCATCATTCACCTCTATATCGATGTATGATTTAATGCTATTGCTTTTAACTTTCCAATTGTTACCATCTTTAATACTGTCCAGGTAATGGTTCATTAAACTGGTACTATCGTCATTCAAATAATTAACCCAGGAGTAATTGCTCCTTATTAAACTATTGCATCCGGAAATATCTGGAAACTCAGGAAAGTCAAGGTAGTCAACAGAGTCAATAAGCATGGATGAAAGTTCATGGTAATAGTTGATCACCTCTTCACTTAAGGTGTACATTTTCATGTGACTAGAGTCCTCATTATCAAAGTTTATTTCAAGTTCCGATATCAAAACTCCGTCGTCGTAATTCAACTCCAATTGATAATAGGTATTTTGGCTGGTGTCCCAGTAGCCATGCTGAACATATATGGAACTGTCATTGTTGAATTCTTTGGAAAGAGTGATAAATTCTCCTCCCGAATCCAAAAAATAGTCATAATTAATGGACCATACCATATCTCTGTTATACTGAATGTCTTTTCTAGCATGAGGAATATCTTCGTCATAATTTACGTTTCCCTGAATAGATATACCAGAAACATAAAAAGTAGAATCCGGCTTGCTGTAATAGGTGGATTTTACACGGTCTATTTTCTTAGATTTTCGATAAAACTTCCCTCTGTTACTGGAGCACCCATATAGAATGGATAATGCAAGTAAAAATATAACTGATCTAAACTTCATAGATTGATTTAAAGTTAGGAAATTTTATATGCTTTTAAGCTAGGGCTTACCTAAATAATGAAATGGCTTACTTAGGTTACAGCATGGAATTAATTTGGAACTTTGAGGCAGTTGATTTCTGCGTCTAGTGTAGAAATGTTAGTTTTAGTTGGAATCAGAATCTCTAAAGGTTCGAGGTGGTCGAATCTTTAGAGGCTGGTCCTAAAGAATCCCTTATTTTCCTTTTAGAATCCTTTCTCTCGGTTTATCTTTGGTATATGCATCAGGTTAACCGTAATAAAGCCATTAAAGCTATATATGTTAGCATATTGGGGAATTTGTTTCTTGCTATCATTAAGGGAGTAACTGGTGTGTTGGGAAACTCTTACGCTTTGATTGCTGATGCCATCGAGTCTACAACAGATATTTTAGCATCAGTATTGGTATGGTTTGGAATTAGATATTCTACTAAGCCACCTGATGAAAACCACCCCTACGGACATGGAAAGGCAGAACCGTTAGTCACTTTCATTGTGGTTGGGCTATTACTGACATCAGCAATAGTTATTTTTTGGCAGAGCATCGAGAACATTAAACATCCACATGGTGTACCTGAAAACTACACCCTATGGGTATTAGGGGTTATAGTAATAGTAAAAGAGGTATTTTATCGAATCATCTCAAAAAAGGGGAAGGAAACTAAAAGTACTTCCTTACAAGCCGATGCCTGGCATCACCGTAGCGACGCAATTACCTCACTAGTTGCACTATTAGGTATTTCTGTAGCGATAATAATGGGAGAGGGATATGAAGCAGCAGATGATTGGGCTGCTATGGTGGCGGCTGTTTTTATCATTTATAACGCTTACCTAATATTTCGACCGGCATTGGGAGAGATCATGGATGAGAACCTGCACGAAGAATTGATTCAAAAAATTAGAACAATTGCTAAGGAGGAACCTTTGGTAGTGGGAACCGAAAAGTGCTTCGTTCGAAAATCAGGAATGAGTTTCCACGTGGATTTACATTTGGTGGTAGATGGGAGTATTTCCGTAAAAGAAGGGCACGATATTGCACATCACTTGAAAAACAAAATCAAAGCTCAACTACCTGAAGTAGCTGATGTATTAATGCACGTTGAGCCCGCTTAATCTTCTACATATTGCTTCATTAACCATTCTTTTGCTTTGTCCACCGAATTAAAAATTTTTCTCGGTCCTTTAGGGCGTAATACTGAAAAGTAAAAGTTACCCAAAAGCCTGTTAGCTAAATTGTCGATTACAATAGCTTGAGCAATTCGCACTTTAGTTAGTTCCGGATAACTGGCCAGATAGTTTTGTCCTTCATAAGAGATGCTGCCAAATACGTCTCTTAAATCAATAAGAAAAGGGCGTGGTATTCCGTTGCATACTTTCAAAATAGCTTCAGTATGTGATTTAATGTAATGAATATCTAAATCACCACCTCCACGATAATCGATTCTCAAAACATTATCATCGTCGATCCATACAGAGGAGTGTTCCAGATCTATTCGGTTAGTCGTTGGTTTATTCAGGGGCATAATCAAATATACCTCGACCATAACAGGTTAGATATCATGAGTTTACCAACGTTAATTTACTAAGAGTGAATGGTGATGACAATTCTTCGCTTTCCTCCATTATTTCTGAACTCGCACAAATAAATGCCTTGCCAGGTGCCTAAATTTGGTTTTCCGTTCGTGATAGGAATGTTAATGGAACATCCTGTAATCGAGCTTTTTATGTGTGCAGGCATATCATCATCTCCCTCATAGGTGTGTGTATAATATGGTTCACGCTCTCTAACCAATTCATCATACGATCTGTCTAGATCAGTGCGTACACTAGGATCTGCATTTTCGTTAATGGTTAAAGCGGCAGAAGTATGTTTAATAAACAAATTCATAATTCCCGTATCCGGAAATCCATCAATTTGGGATAGTAGTTCGTGGGTAATCAAATGAAAACCTCTGCTGTAGGGAGATAGTGTTATTTCTTTTTGCCAGATCATATTGGTATAAATAGCTGCTCAAATGTAATTAGATTCAATAATTCAACAATTCTATTATCTTTAAGAAATAAAATAGACGAAATACTATGAAGAAAATCACACTGATCTTTGCCTCCTGCTTTTTAGGGTTGAGTTCATTTGCTCAAATTGAGTACAGCTCTTTTACCCTTACAGGAAAAGGTGTAGCCACCACATTTGCTACCGACTATCAATCCATTGGAATTAACCCTTCCAATTTGGGGTGGGGAACTTTTTACGATGAGAAAAAAGTAACCGTTAGTACCAATGAGTTTGCCTACTCATTACACTCAGAAGTGTTGGGTAGACAAGAAATGAGAGATCAGCTGGAAGGAATTATAAGAGGAGAGGAGCAAGGTTTTACTTATGCGCAAAAGCTACAAACTGCTCACGATATTGCCGATAAAGGAATAACCATGAATCTGGATTATATGTCCTTTGGTGCGGCTTATCAAGATGAGAAATTTGGAGGGTTGGCATTTAGAATAAATGACAATGCTCACATGTACTCCAAATTGGGGAACACTGCCTCGGAGTTATTGTTTTTAGGTAAAGTAGCTCCATATTTTGATAGTATTATGTACGTGGATCCAACTACTTTGGATACGTCGGTAATTGCTAATTATGCTAACGTTAGTTCTGATTCTATTCAAAATGTAGCTATGGGTATGGCTAATGCTCCTCAATTGTTAACTGACTTAATTGAAGGAACGGACATTACCATGTACTGGACAAGAGAATATAACCTTTCTTATGGTAGAAAAATCTTTGGAGAGAAAGATAAATTCGAGTTGTTTGCAGGGGTAGGAGCTAAGATTGTTCAGGGAATTGGATTGGTTCAGCTACAGTATACCGGAGATCAATTAGTGGCATTTTCGTCATTGTCGCCTAAGTTTGGAATCGACTACGGAGCAGCCGCTAACAATAACCCGACAACAGCCACACAAGATTCAACCAAGTTTTTACCACAGCCTGTAGGAAAAGGGTTTGGAATGGATTTCGGAGCAAGTGCCATCATAGGAGGAAAGCTTAGAGTAGGAGCTTCTGTTAATAACATCGGTTCCATCAACTGGGAAGGAAATGTGTATACACTGGATAGCTCTACCGTATTGGCTTCAACAACGGCTGCCGGAATGGATAACTATACCATGGCTACAGAAGACGACATGGGACAATTAGTGGGACAAGAAGGAATTTTCGAATGGGGAGGAGAAGATGCTAAGAAAATTAGTCTTCCTACAACTGTTCGTTTAGGAGCAAGTTTGCAAGTTGGAGAAAAAGCTCACGTAGGTGTAGATATGGTTTTCCCAGGTAAAGATGTGCCGGGAAGCTTTAATCAATCTACTCTTAGTATTGGTGGAGACATCAGACCACTTCCATGGTTAATGCTTAATGGAGGTATGATTTTCCTTGGAAATAATGACTTCTCAGTTCCTATGGGAATTACATTGATTGCAGGAAATGGTTCATGGGAATGTGGTGTAGCTTCAAGGGATATGCACACCTTTATTGCTAAGAACGGATCTACCTTATCTCTAAGTATGGGATTCATGAGATTTAGATTTTAAAAGAATAGTATAAGCACGTTAAAGTGGTGTTAAGTTTTCTTAATACCACTTTTTTTTGATCTAAAATTGAGATATTTGTTGCAACATGTAATTTAGGGTTATGAAACGTACAGTTAAACAAATATATAGTTCGAAGAAGGTAAACATGGGAGGAATCATCATTGATCAACCATTACCACAGGCGGGAATAAACGATGTAAATCCATTTATCTTAATCCATCATTGGGAAGGGAAATACAATGGAGGAGAGCAGCAACAGGACGTAGGAGTTCCTCCGCATCCACATCGCGGATTTTCGCCAGTCACCTTTATTTTTAAAGGAGGAGTTCACCATAGAGATTCGTTAGGGAATGATGGTGTAATTTACGCTGGTGGTGCCCAATGGATCAATAGTGGAAAAGGAATTGTTCATAGTGAAAGACCAGCTAAAGAGATAGCCGAAAGCGGAGGCGAACACGAGATCATTCAATTGTGGATCAATACTCCAAAAGAGCATAAATCGGATGCTCCGGAATATTATCCGGTATCGAAGGAAGAGTTAGCAAAAGTAAACTCAGATGATGATTTGGTGGAACTAAATATTTTGTCTGGTGAATTACAAGGTAAAGTAGGGCCAATTCCGGCTAAAAGTAAAATGGTAGTAGCCAACTTGTACGGAAGTGCCAATGGAGAAATAGACATTGATCTTCCATCAAATTATAGTACTTGTATTTACCTACTGGAAGGAGAAATGCAAATTGGAGACAAGGTAGTAGGAGATAAAACATTGGTCTATTTTAATAACGATGGAGATGCGGTTGCGCTCAAGTTTAATAGTACTTCTAAAGCAATTTTGTTATCCGGTGAGCCAATAGAAGAGCCAATGGCTACTTATGGACCATTTGTAATGAATACTCAGTCGGAAATTATTGAGGCATTAAATGCCTATGAAAGAGGGGAGATGGGGCGACTCGTCGAGAATTTTGGTTAAGAAAAGAAGAGTTGAGTTACTCCAAATGTAAAGCATGTGCTTCCCTTTCTAAAAATTCACGTTGGTTAGGGTGTGCTATACTAATGAGTAATTCAGCTCTTTCTTTTAATGTTTTTCCATGTAAGTTAACCACTCCATATTCAGTTACAACATAATGTACATGTGCTCTTGTGGTAACCACACCGGCGCCTTCTTTTAGAATAGGTACAATTTTAGAAACCCCTTTTTTAGAAGTGCTGGGTAAAGCGATAATAGGTTTCCCTCCATCCGAAATAGAAGCACCTCTTATAAAATCCATTTGCCCACCTACACCAGAATAGATGTTTTTTCCAATGGAGTCTGCACATATCTGACCGGTTAAATCGATCTCAATGGCACTGTTTATTGCTGTTACTTTAGGGTTTTTTCTGATAACATCAGTATTGTTAACATAGGCAAAATCCAACATTTTAACCATTGGATTATCATCTATAAAATCGTATAGTTTTTTAGAGCCAAAAGCAAAAGACGATACAATGGTTCCAGGGTGTTTCTTTTTATTGGCTCCGGTAATTACACCATTTTGTACCAGGGGTAATATTCCATCCGAAAACATTTCTGTGTGAATCCCCAGGTCCTTGTGCCCAAATAAGCAGGATAATACTGCGTTGGGAATTGCACCAATTCCCATTTGTAAAGTGGCCCCATCATCAATTAACCCCGAAACATTCTCACCAATTCTTTTTTCAGTACCGGTCATTCGGTGTGGAGTAACCTCTGGAAGAGGTTCGTCTTTTTCTACAAAGTATTCAATGTCATCTACATGTAGTAGTCCATCTCCATGACTTCTGGGCATGTGTTTATTTACCTGAGCAATAACAATTTTGGCAGAGTCTACCGCCGCTTTAGATACATCCACCGAAACACCCAAAGAGCAAAAACCGTGTTTATCTGGAGGTGATACTGTTACCAAAGCAACATCCAGAGGAATGATCTTTTCTCTGAATAACCTTGGTGCTTCACTAAGAAAAATAGGAATATAACTACCTCTACCATCTTGTATAGCAGATCTTACGTTGCTCCCAATGAAAAGAGCATTTACCCTAAAAGAATCTTTGTGTTCGGGTAAAGAATAAGAGGCATCGCCCTCAGTGTGGAGGTGATATATTTGAACACCATTTAACTCAGGTGCTCTTGCCACCAAGTGCTTAATCAAATACTGCGGAGCAGCAGCTGCAGTGTGTATAAAAATTTTGTCGTTGTTCCTTACTACTTCTAGTGCTTCCTGTGCAGATACTATCATGGTTCTAAATTAAGTTAAATCAATTGTTGCAAACATGAGAACTGTCAGTATTAACAATTAAAAAAGTTCTGTTGATAGAACATAACCCTTATTAAAGATTAATAGGTCTACTTACACTAGATTTACATCCTTATAAGCAGTAGAGCATGCAATTACAAAATTTAGACTGGGCTATCGTAGTAGCCTTTTTCATTATTTCTATCCTAATTGGGGTTATTACTAGTAAAAAAGCCGGTAAAAGCTCTGAGGACTTTTTCTTATCGGGTAGAAATATGCCATGGTGGTTATTGGGAATTAGTATGGTGGCAACCACATTTGCCGCAGATACTCCGGGCTTGGTAACCAATATAGTAAGAGAAGATGGAGGAGGGGTATTTGGAAACTGGGTATGGTGGGCCATGTTGTTAACAGGGATGCTAACCGTATTTTTCTATGCTCGACTATGGCGAAAATCAGGAGTAACCACCGATCTTGAGTTTTACGAATTAAGGTACAGTGGAAAGTCTGCTTCTTTCTTAAGAGGATTTAGAGCCATTTACCTGGGAGTTATATTTAACATTATTACCATGGCAGGTGTTTGTCTGGCAGGGATAAAAATAGGACAAGTTCTTCTTGGTTTGGAAGGCTGGCAAACCCTTTTAATAGCGGGAACAGCAACTGCCATTTACTCCATGTTGGGAGGTTTAAAAAGTGTATTGTTAACGGATTTCTTTCAGTTCATCATAGCTATGATTGGTTCAGTTTGGGCAACGGTTTATATCGTAAACATGCCCGAAGTTGGAGGAATTGATAATTTATTGGCCAGCCCGGAACTGGATGGTAAAATGGATATGTTTCCTGACTTTTCCAATTGGGAAGTGCTAATTCCGTTGTTTATCATTCCAATCGCTGTGCAATGGTGGAGTACATGGTACCCAGGAGCGGAACCTGGAGGAGGTGGATACATTGCTCAAAGGATGTTAGCAGCTAAAGATGAGAAACATGCCACCTGGGCAGTATTGTTCTTCAACTTTGCTCACTATGCATTACGTCCGTGGCCCTGGATATTATTAGCATTGGCTTCATTGGTTGTTTACCCTTCCACACTGCAGCAAGATGAGTCTAAAGTAATTGTTACCCAGGAGGCTAAAGAGTTTTTGGATGATGAAGTCAATGAGAAAACATTGGTGCTGTTGTCCGATAAATTGGATATGCTATCATCTGATGCAGATACCACCAATGATGGAAACGTAAATAGAGTACTTAGTTTGGTTGAAAATCATCCAGACTCATACCAAATTAAATCATTAGCCTATTTATATACCCAAAAAAGTGATAGTTCTAAAAAGGATGTTAATCCTCTATCATTGGAGTCGTTGGTAAACATTCATTTATCTAACCCAAAAGTGCCAGTAGATAAAATGGGGCATGATGTAGCTTATTCATCCATGCTTACCTTTTTACCAATAGGGCTGTTAGGAATTGTGGTTACCTCTTTAATTGCAGCATTTATGTCCACCATTTCTACGCAATTAAACTGGGGATCATCCTATATCGTAAACGACTTTTATAAGCGATTTATCAATAAAAAAGCTACTGGAAAACAAGAAGTACAAGTAGGAAGGTTATCTACTGCTTTGTTAATGATTGCTGCCGGATTCCTCTCGTTGTACCTGGAAAAAGCCAAAGAGGTTTTCGACCTGATGCTACTAATAGGAGCTGGTACGGGGTTGTTGTTTGTTCTTAGGTGGTTCTGGAAAAGAATCAACCCCTATAGTGAGATTGCTGCAATGGTGGTATCATTCGGTATGGCATTGGTGTTTTTTGTGTACAATAAAACAGTAGATCCTTCTCAAAGAATGGCGGGGCATTGGCAATTAGTTATAAGTGTAGGTATAACAACTCTTGGGTGGGTGCTTGTGTCGCTGCTAACATCGCCAACAGACGAAGCTAAACTAAAAGAATTTGATCAAAAGATATTTGAAGATGAAAATGGTAAATCAGAGAAGTTCAACAACTTCGGAGCTAAGGTGTTAGGGTTCTTTGTTTCTGTAATAGGGGTGTATGCGGCGTTGTTTGGTATTGGATATTTAATTTACGGAGATCAGCGTTTGTCTGTGGTTTGTTTAGGTATATTTGCAGTCTGTGTTTTAACACTGTTCAGAAACCGAGAAAAACTATTCTGATGAAAATAGCAACAATAATCATATTATCAATTAGCTTGTTTTTTGTGGCTTGCTCAGATCAACCAAAGGAAGAAGCTAAAGAAAACGAAAAAGTAGAGTCCGAAGCTCTTCACTTAAACGATGGTCAAAAATGGGAGGTAAATGAAGAAACCCATGAAGGAATGAATAGAATACAGGTGTTACTGGAGAATGGAGACCCATTAACATTGGAAGACTATCATTTTATGGCAGAAAAGATGGATGACCATACCGATTATATTATTCATAATTGCAGTATGACCGGAGAAGCACATGAACAATTACATCACGTTCTTCATCCAATATTAGACTTAATTAGCGATTTGCATGATGCTAAAGACATGGATCAGGCAGGTCAAATAACTTTTGATATAGAAACAAATCTTCAAGATTACTTTAATCATTTTACTCACCCATGAAAAAGAAAATATTAATCGGAATTGTAGCGGTATTAGTAATTATTCAATTCTTTAGAATCGATAAGTCTAATCCGGAAGTGAAAGATTCAGAGAACCTGGTTACCATGACCAATGCACCTGAAGAAGTGGTTTCAATTTTGAGAGAGAGTTGTTATGATTGTCACTCAAATGAGGTAGTTTTCCCTTGGTACTCTAATGTAGCACCTGTAAGTTGGTTTGTTGGACACCACGTTGAAGAGGGGAGAGAGCACCTTAACTTTTCAGTTTGGGGAACTTACGATGAAGAAACTCAAGAGCACAAGCTGGAGGAGTGTATCGAAGAAATTGAAGAGCACGAAATGCCACTACAGAGTTATGTTTGGATGCACGGAGATTCTGAGTTAAACGAAGAGCAAAGAGAGCTATTGATCAACTGGATGAAATCTCTATAAAGTAGATTTTATCTGATCAATTGTAGTTTCGTCAAACCTTGGCCAGTTTTCTGGCGGAGTCATTTCTTGTCCTGGTTTTAATACCTGTACAGCAACGTTTTTGTTTTTTATGTCGGCCCAATTGGTTTGCAACCAGTTTTGCTCATCATACACTTTTAAATCAACATCGAGCATAGGGCCGCTTACGCCTTTACCAATTAATGGCCACCAGGTAGATTCAGTCTCTCTATCCCAAAAAACGAAGCCGTCTGTATCGTCCCAAACTTCCGGGTCGTGGTAAGTATAGCCGCTTAAAGCAAAAGTAAATACCTTGCCTCCAATGGTTCTTGGGTAAATGGCTCCTAAATCTGCAAGAATGCAATAAGCAGCCATTACAGGTTCACCATTTACAACATCGTTTACCACTTCATGGTGAGTTAGTAGTTCGATGCTATATGCTCTTCGTTCTTCGCCAATTTCCAGGTATAAAAAACGATCAGTGTCATGATAAATAGTGTCTGCATCTTCCACCGAAATAAACTCTGGTTCAATCAAAGCATGAAATGCTTCTCTTCCAATACCGTAATGATATTGTTCATCTTTTAGTATGCAGTTGGTAATATCAAAATGACTGATGCTGTCTTCACCACCGTACATGTACTTTTTGTTGTCTTTGGTGTAAATTTTTCCTATTCTGTAGGGAAGTGGCATTTTGTGTTCTTCCACCTGTGGAAGTTCATCCTGTTTTTGCTCTTCTTTCTCCTGTTTTTCCTGCTTTTCTTCAGCACAGCCAATGAGCAAACAGGCCATTAAAAATAGATAGATTGGTTTCATAATAAGTAGTGTTGTTGTGTTCAGGATTATGACTTTTGTCATTAACCCTTAGTCGGTTAAATTACAATTTTATATCTTCCGTACTCAATATGTGGGGGAAGAAAACTAAAATCGGGTTTGTAGTATTTATTGTTGTTTCTGCGATAATCAATTTATCGTTCGATTTTGAAACAGAAAAGTTCAACGAGGATAAGCAAGAGATATTAGATGCCAGGGGAGATAATCCGGAGCATGCTTATCAATTGAGCTTGTCTTTGTATGAGAAAGTTCAAAAAAGTGGTACTAAAGAAGATAAAGGATATGCCGCCCAATTGTTAGGGGTGTGCTCCAAGTCTGTTGGTAAAACAGAAGAAGCAGAAG
Source organism: Parvicellaceae bacterium (assembly GCA_965230225.1). GTDB lineage: Bacteria > Bacteroidota > Bacteroidia > Flavobacteriales_D > Parvicellaceae > CALSMU01. The sequence goes on along the minus strand of CBDDKM010000006.1, from coordinate 590,131 downwards.
CTTACTATCAGGAAGCAATTACATTATTCGAAGAGAATAATGATCCTTATAATCAGGTGGAAGTACTACTAAACCTTGCAACTTTATACATTTCAGAAGCCCGTTTTAACGAAGGAGGAAGTGTTGGAATACAAGCTCTGGAAATAGCTGAAAAGAATAGCCTTAACGATAGTAAGGCAAGAAGTCTCAATACCATTGGTTTATCCTTCGATTATCAGGATAACTTTATCGAAGCTTTAGGATATTATCAGCAGGCGTTGGCTGTATACCAGGAAGAGAAGAATCAAGAAGGGATAGGTAACTCCTACAACAACATTGGAGTGATGTACGATTTGATGAACAACACCGATTCGGCCATTTACTACTATTCGCAATCGTTAAGAATAGATGAAAAACTGGGTAACGATGAAGGAGTTGCAGGATCATTGATCAACTTAGCACTCATCGAACAACAACTTGAAAATTATGATAAAGCGGATAGCCTATTGTCTGAGTCCCTTAGGATATACGAAGAAAAAGGAACTCCTGAGCAAATAGCCATAGCTTATAACAATCAGGCCGATTTGTATAACCTGATCGGTAATTCGGAAAAGGCAATAGAGTTGATTAGAAAAAGTATAGTGGTATGTAAAGAAAATGGGTTATTAAGGCAAACCATTGATAATTATGAGGTACTTGCCATGATCTTTGATAATAACGGAGCCCATGATTCAGCATATTATTACCAAAAACTACATACTAAAGTAAAAGACTCCACCAATGCTGCTATTACCAGTCGGGAAATAGCTGAAATGAGAGAAAAGTATGAAAACGACAAAAAGGAGCTAGAAATCATTAACCTAAATAAGGAAAATGAACAGGCTCAACTTCAGGCGGAAAACCAGCAGCGGAAAATTGCCAATTTGTGGTTAATAGCGGGATTGTTATTTGTTTTTGGAGGGGGAGCGCTATGGCTCTTTTTGTTAAAGAGAAAGAATAGTCAGCAACTGGAAAACCTGAACGATGAGTTGGTTCAGAAAAATACTGAAATTGTAGACAGTATTAACTATGCCAAACGTATTCAACAGGCATTACTTTTATCAGAAGAACACATTACCACTAGCTTTCCTCCACACTTTATTTATTTTCAGCCAAAGGATATTGTAAGCGGTGATTTTTACTGGACCCACAAAAATGAAGATTACATTTATATAGCAGTTGCTGATTGTACCGGACATGGCGTGCCAGGTGCATTTATGAGTATGCTGGGAATTTCATTCTTGAACGATATTACTTCTACCGGAGAATACGTTTCGCCAGCTCAAATACTGGATGAGTTAAGAATGCGTGTCATTAAAGAACTGAATCAAACCGGCAAGGATGATGGTTCGAAAGATGGTATGGATATATCTTTAATTCGATTAGACAGGAAAACAAATCAGGTGGAATGGGCAGGAGCCAATAATCCATTATATGTCGTTAAAGAAGGAGAACTGGAAAGGTACAAGTCGGATAGACAACCAATTGGTTATACCTACAAGCCGGAGCCATTTACAAACAGAGAGATCCAGTTAGAGCCCGGAGAAAATATGCTGTATTTGTTTTCTGATGGGTATGCAGACCAATTTGGAGGAGAAAAAGGGAAGAAGTTTAAATACAACCAGTTTATTAAACTGTTGAAGAGAGTAGAAAAATTACCTATGGATGAGCAGAAATTAGTACTGCATCAAACCATATTAGATTGGCGGGGTGATTTTGAGCAAATAGATGACATTTGCATCATCGGGGTAAGAGTAAAATCTACCTAAATTTCTTTCTGAGAATCTTCCTCTATGTTCTTTAATAGGAAGGTGAACTCTGTTCCTGTATCGGATTTTTCTAAATCGTATTTACCTTCCAGTTGTTCTGTCATAGTAGCTATAAGTTCCAACCCAAAAGAGGAAACTTTAGTTTGTGGTTTCCAGCTTCCATTGTCTTTGTATTTAATTACAAAGTAGCCATCGTTTCTATTGTGTGCATCAACAGATATCTTAGCTTTAGAAGAATCTTTAAATGCATGTTTAATAGAGTTAGATATAAGCTCATTGAACAATAAAGCTAGTGGAACAATGGTTTTCGATCCTACCTGATTAACTTCAGAATTGATGCTTAATTCAACCGGTATCTCTAATGAGTAAGTAACGATTAATTCGTTGGCGAGAGATTCAAAATAACTGTCCAATTGTAAGCTCGATAATTCTTCTGTTTGGTACATTTTCTCATGAATCAAAGCCATAGCTTTAACTCGGTTAATGGCTTCGGAGAATTCTTTGCTTTTTTCTTCTTCCAGTTCATAAGATTGTAAACGAAGTAAGCTGGTAATTACCTGTAAGTTGTTTTTTACTCTATGATGAATCTCCTTTAACATCAATTCCTTTTCCTTGTTCTGGTTGGTGATAATGCTATTTTGCTGATTCATTTCATCATAGGCAGCCAAATACTGCTTCTCGGCAAACTCGTTGGTTTTAATAAACTGCTGAGTCAAATAAGCAATGATGGACAGGCAAATGGTAATTTCTAAAGCAAGGGTAATAATCAGTTGTGGAGTAAAAGGTGGTAGCTGTGCTATATTCGAATCCATTTGAAATAAAATATACCTTGCTGCTCCAAGTGCATTGACAAATACAATGAAGTTTCCCCATTTTTTACCCAAAGTGAAATAAGCAAACAAAGAGATAACTACCATCCAAAGTAATGACCCCAAATGAATCCCGTCGGTAATTAAAAACAAAACAGAGTTAACTGCCAAAACACCAAAAATGGTAGTTAAGGTAGCTGCTTCTCTATAGCTTCTGGTTTTGTATAATACAACTAGCGAAATCAAACCAACAAAGGCTCCTATCATAAAAGGAATGGTGTTGGGTCGGCTAATTAAATAATAGGAAATAGTAACAATCGACAGGGATATGGTAAGGAATAAACTCAATCGCCAGGTAAAGGCAAAACGAGCTTTATCGTAATAACTGCTTACATGAGTTGAGGGGACATTCAAAATAGGCATAAGTACGAAATTACACTTTTATTTGATCAAAAGTTAATAAAAATTAAATAGCAGATTGGGGAGCTTCCGAAATATTATTCAACACAAATTGGTAATAAGTGCCTGTATCTGACTTGGTTAAAGTTACCTCACCCTCCATTTGTTCAGTCATTGCCTCAATTAATTCAGAGCCAAAAGAGGAGTTTGATTGACTTTCTTTCCATGTGCCATTATCGGAAAATAGCAGCTTAAATTGATCATTTCCCTGTTCCATTAGACTAACCATTATTTTAGCCTCTGGAATATTGTCAAAAGCATGCTTTAAAGAGTTGGAAACTAACTCGTTTAAGAGTAGAGCTAATGGAACTATAGTTTTAGAATTTACGTTATTTATATCGGATTTCACCTCCAGTTCAATGTCTATGTCTAAAGAGTAGGAGTCAATTAGATCCAAAGCAAGAGATCTAACATACTCTTCGAGATTAATCTTAGATAGCATCTGGTTTTGATACATCTTTTCGTGAATCAGAGCCATGGCTTTAACCCGGTTAATGGCTTCGTTAAATTCTTTAGCCCCATTGTTTTCATCAATTTCGTAAGATTGAAGTCGGAGTAAACTGGTTATAACCTGGAGATTGTTTTTTACTCGGTGATGAATCTCCTTCAACATAATCTCTTTTTCCTCATTTTGAGAAGAAATAACACTGTTTTGCTTATTGAGCTCTTCGTTGGTGTGGGTAAATTGCTTCTCAGCAAATTTGCTGGTTTTAATAAACTTGAAAATGAAGTAACCAATTCCGGCTCCACAAATAGCATACTCCACAATAATATTAGTAATATCTGCTGCATCAAAAGGAGCAATGCTTTGAATATTATCGCTAAGGTGTAGGGCAAAGTAGAAGAAAATAACAATAAACTGAATAATCAATACCGCAAACCCCCATATGTGTCCCAACATAAAAAAGGTAAACAGAATATTCATTATTCCCCAAAGCGGAGTAGTGTAATGTATAACGTTTCTTAAGGTAAAAAAGACCGACGAAATTAGAATAAGATTCAATAAACTAACAATGATACTAATCACCTTGTATTCCTTTGTTTTCTTCAAAACAATCAAGGCAATAATAGCAAAACCAATGGCGATTAGGTTAGGGGTGGAGCTGTATTGTTCGTTGGAATAATTGAAGATTGATACAACACTCATCAAGAAGATGAAAACGAAACTGATGTTCCACATTAATCGAAACCTGGATTCCTCATAATAGTTTTCAAATTTGATATCTGGAAGTGAGAATAACTTCATTATTGCTTATAGTTTCAGAACAATCCGAATTGCGTATTTCTTATTATCTTATTATTTTGAGACCAAAATAAACCTATTTTAATTAAATAAAAATCAAATATGAAATTATTCCTTTCAATCTTACTGTTGTTGTTAGTTGTTGATTTTCAAGCTCAAACGATTGATTCAATTCAAGAAGAAGATACGGTATACATTGAATCCAGAAGGAATTATTTAGGGGTAAATATTAGCCCACTTTTAACGGGAGCATTCGGAGGAAGTAATAAAAGTTCTAAAATTAACCTGAGTTATAAACGGAATATGGGAAATAGGAATTTTAGAGTAAGCCTGAATTATTTAACTCTGGCCAATAGAACCCCATATACATCATACAGAACCATAGCCTCTAACAATACAATGATTACTAATCGTTATTACAGCAGTTGGTACGATCATTACGATGTTAGAATAGGTTTTGAAGAGCTTAAGGGAAGCAATTTTTCTCGTTTTCACATTGGTGTTGATCTGATTTTTGGATATGCACAGTTCCATTCAAAATACGACGATGTAAACCTCCATAAAGATACCACTGGTTTTTACCTGGTGGACGATAATGAAGCTCCTGTTTATCAGGGCTCTCACGATAGTAATTATTTTACTACCGGGTTGGATTTAAGTTTTGGGTTCGACTGGTTTTTAAGCGAAGATTTACTGGTTACATTCCAGTTAACTCCTCAGTTCAATTACTTTATTATCGATACAGATCGTTTGATCGATCAGTACAATCAATATGGATTATCTCAGAATTTTGCTGACTTTAATTTAGGCTATTTTGATGTCTCTCTTTTTTACAAGTTTTAGAGGTCGGTAAGTCTAAAAGTATCTTTTAATCTTACTCCTTTTTCCGTGTGTTGAACCGTGCAACATTCATTGTCGATGTCGTGTTCCAGAAATAGAACATACTCTTTGTCTGCTGCATCATTTAAGAACAATGCTTTCTCATCTAAAGTGAGCAATGGTCTGGTGTCATATCCCATTACATAGGGTAGAGGTAAGTGCCCCACACTTGGTAACAAATCAGCCATAAACACCAACGTTTTTCCTTTATAATTAATCATAGGAATGATCTGGCTCTCTGTATGTCCATCCGCAAAGAAAATATCAATACCATTAAATGCATCTTTGGTTACTCTTCCTTCTCTGTTAATAAATGATAATTGCCCACTTTCTTTAATAGGGGCAATGTTCTCCTGTAAAAATGAAGCCTTTTCTCTAGGGTTGGGGTTAGTGGCCCAGTCCCAGTGGTTTTCATTACTCCAGTACTTAGCATTTTTGAATACGACTTCAGGAATTGTTTTTTCTTCGTTGGCCCATTTAATCGCTCCTCCGCAATGGTCAAAATGTAAGTGGGTAAGAATAACATCCGTAATGTCATCAGAAGTAAAGCCGTGTTTGTTCAATGATTTTTCCAGAGTATCATCTCCAAATAGATAGTAATACCCAAAAAACTTAGCACTTTGTTTATCTCCCATTCCACAATCCACCAACATCAAACGATCTCCATCTTCAATTAATAAGCTTCTCATGGCCCAGCTACACATGTTGTTTTCATCTGCAGGATTGGTTCTTTGCCATAAAGATTTAGGAACTACTCCAAACATTGCTCCTCCGTCTAACTTAAAATTTCCCGTTGGGATGGAATATAAATTCATAATGCTCTTTTTTTCTGATTATCAAGCGTTCATATAATATTTATTTAGTCAAATACTTTAAATGGAACGCGCTTTGCTTAAATTTGCTCTAAAAGTAAAAAAAATGAAAGCTATTCCTTTCTTGTTGGCACTTTTTGTTAGCTGTTTTTATCATGCTCAACAAGCCGAATTAATCACCCAGGAAAAGAACCTTGGACTCATTACATGCATCAAGTACAGCGCTGATGGAAGGTACATTGCATCCGGAAGCGAAAAGGATAATGCCGTAAAGGTGTGGGATGTTCAATCTGGAAAGTTAATAGGAACTCTTAGAGGACATAAATCCCACATCAACGACGTTGCTTTTCACCCATCAGGAAATTATTTAGCAAGTGCCTCTCATAAACAGAAAACCTATATCTGGGACTTAAACACCTGGGAAAAAAAAGACAGTGTAAAGTTCTATTTTGAGGTAGTTAAACTTGAGTTTACGGATAAAGGAGATTATTTGGTTGCAGGTAGCCAGAATAGAGAGGTGGTGTGCTGGAATACTTCAGATTATCACAAGTTGATCAAGATAGGAAAGATGAGTGCCGAGATCAACGATTTGGATATTCAGGGAGAACAAGTAGCTGTTTGTTCTAAATTAACCGATGTGCTGGTTTGGGATGTTCCCAGTCAGAAACAAATTAAAAAGTTTAAACCTCATAAAAAGGAAGTAGTAGGAGTTGGTTTTATTGAAGGAAAACTGGTTACTGCAGATTATAGGGGAGTTGTTAAGGTATTCAATACAAATGATTACGAAGAAATAATTTCCTTTCAGGCGCACGATAAAGAAATAACTGCCATAGATGCTAACCTAAGGAGCAATAGCATTGCAACATCCAGCCTGGATAAATCGATTAAGATGTGGAACTTAACTACGGGAGAGTTGGTGGCAGAAATGACCAATTCAATTGAGGGAAGTGAAGAAGAGGCAGAAGAGGTGAGGTCTCTGGAGTATAGCCCGGACGGAAGTACATTTTCTACTTCTGGTTATCGATTGAGCATATTTAATCAAGTTAAATCGAAGGATAATGTGATTAAAATTTGGGATGTTAATCGTCATCAATTGTTCAGAACTCTAAAAGGAGAAGTGAACCCGATTAAAACCTTTGCATTTCATCCAACTCAAAACTTTCTTTATACCCTTCAGGGAGAAGAACTATCTGTTTGGGATTTAAATCAGGCGGAACGATTTGGAGAAGTTGCATTGCACGAAAGAGGTAAGGAACGAGTTCAGAAAACAGAAGAGGAGAAGAAAGATCAGTCGGAAAAAAGAACACTAAAAGGATTAGAGCATTTAAAAGAATTATCAGAGGGAAAGATTAATGTAGATAGAGACGCTTTCAAGGAGAAGATGAAGGAAAGGTCCATCCAAATGTCTGAAAAGCTGGCAAAAGGAGTGGCAGGTAGAAAAGATTTCTTGTTCTTTTCTCCTGAAGGAGGTCATTTGATTACTGATTTTACAAGAGATGAACTTCGTTTGTATCAGATAACAGATCATTTGCCGGAGTATGTTGGGGTGGTGGAGGCTGACCAACATGGAGGGGTGAATGATTTAGCCATGGATCCACAAGAAAAGTATATAGCATTGGCCGGTTCAGGTAAAGAATCCATTACCATATCAGATATTAATACTGGTAAAGTAATTCGTAAATTAAGTACAGAAAAAATTGCAGGAGGAACCTTCTTTGAAGCTCGTGCCATTACCTTTAATGCTGATGGTTCCAGATTAGCAGCGGTGTTTAACACAGGGATTATTATTGTATGGGAAACTTCATCCTGGCAAAATTTAGTTCAAATTGATCTAAAAGGAGCATTGGCAAGAGAAGCGTTTATTAACTACAGTAAAGACGGAAAGCATTTGTTTGCCAGAACGCTACTAGGAATCATTAAAGTAGATGCAGAATTGATGGTGCCATTGGATGGAAAACAGCCAAAGGTAAAGGGAGTTCCATTTATGCAGCACACTCCTTCAGACTACATTGTTTCTAAGGATCGAAAGAAAATCCACTTCTTGAATATCATTACTCAACACCAGGCAGAAACAGAAGTATTCAATACTAAACTAATCACGGGAGTAGAAACCAATAAATTTGGTTATGTAGGGGTAAGTTTAGAAAGTGGAGAATTGAAAGTATATGACCCGGAAACTGGAGAGGAAAGATTTATCATGGTAAGTGAAAAGGATAACGCCATCTTTAAAACGCCAGAGAACTATTACAAGGTAACTAAAGAAGGAACTGATCTGGTAACTTTTAGAGTAGGTAAAGATGCTTACCCATTTGAGCAGTTTGATGCTAAATATAACCGACCGGATATTGTGTTAGCAGCAATGAATTCGGAAGATGAAGGATTGTTGTCTCTCTATGAAAAAGCCTATAAAAAGAGGTTGAGAAAATTGGGGTTGAAAGAGTCTGATTTAACATCCGAGATGCACCTTCCTACACTTACAGTATTAAACAGAAATGAATTGCCTTTAATTACTACAGAAAGAACCGTGTCCATTAAAGTGAGTGCATCAGATGCTAAGTACGATTTAAGTAAAATACATGTTTGGGTAAATGATGTTCCAGTTTTGGGAGCTAAAGGAATGGAGATAACGGGGAATAAAATCGAAAAGGATTTGGAGATAGAAGTTTCTTCTGGAGTAAATAAGATTCAGGTATCCTGTGTAAACTCTAAAGGGATAGAGAGCTTAAAGCAGACGTTGGAGGTAAATTGCGATGTAAAAGCAAAAAGAGATTTATACATTGTTTCTGTTGGAACCTCCAAATACCAAAACAAGAAGTACAATTTGAATTATGCGGCCAAAGATGCACACGACCTTGCTGAATTGCTGAAGGGAAGTAAAAATGGCATCTATGTAAATGTTCATGAAAAGGTATTGACCAATGAAGAAGTTAGAAAAAACAACTTTAAAGCATTGAAGGACTTTTTGAACGGAGCATCGGTGGATGATCAGGTAGTTGTGTTTATTGCCGGTCACGGTGTATTGGATGCTCAATATGATTATTACTATGGGACTCACGACATTGATTTTGAAAAACCGGAAACTAAAGGGCTGGAGTATTCAGAGATAGAAGCTATACTGGACGGAATAAAACCACTGAGAAAACTCTTAATCATGGATACTTGTCATAGTGGAGAAGTGGAAGAAGATGAGGTAGAAGCAGCCGAAACAGCAGAGGTGATTGAGGGGGATGTGATGTTTAGAAATGTAGGGCCGGGAATTGCGAATAAGAATGCGGATGGAGTAAGTCCTTCCAAAATGATGAAAGAGTTGTTTTCTGACCTGAGGAGAGGTACTGGTACTACGGTAATTTCTAGTGCTGGTGGTGCTGAGTTTGCTATGGAAAGCGATGAATGGAAAAATGGATTGTTTACCTATTGCCTATTGTCCGGTTTAAGAAATGAAACAGCAGACTTAAACGAAGATGGGAAAATCATGCTGAGCGAATTACAATTGTACGTTACCGAAAAAGTAGCTAAATTATCACACGGAAAACAAGTGCCAACATCTAGAATTCAAAACATTGCACTGGATTATCAGATTTGGTAAATAGATATCTAAAATTACACCTATGAGAAAACTATTACTTATTGCATTTACATTATTAGGAGTTATTGGGAATGCTCAAAGTGGAGCGAAGGAATATGCTGGTTTGTTATTGGAGTTTGAGCAAAACATCTCATCAAAAGACTTTGCTAAAGCCTGGAAGAAGGATAAAAAAGATTGGGAGTCCAAATGTTCTTCAGCTTCTACAGAAAAAGATGTAGCAGCTTTAACAGCTCAATTGGCTAATAAAGTGTACGAGGTAAAGATGGTTAAAATGAAAGTGGTAGCTACCGGAGGTTTAGCGGATCAATGTCAGAACCTTCTTCAATTACATAAAAATGCAGGAGCTTATTTAGATGGTTGGAATGCCGGAAAACAAACCACCTGGAAAGGAAAACTGGAAGGTATTTTAGAGTTTGAAAGGAAGAAAGCAGAAAAGGAAGCAGATTTAGCAAGAGTTAAGAAGGTAGGGGATATGATGCAAGGTTTTGAAGCTACTTTTAAAGCCATATTCGAAGATAGTAAAAAAGGAAGTTTTGCAAACACAGTAGACGGAAGCAAAAAGGAACAAGGAGGAAAAACGGTAATTGAAGTAAAGCAAAAATTTGCTGCCGGAAGCAATCAAATCATTACAGTAGATGGCGATAATATCTATCAGTTTGAAGTGATGTTCGATACAGAAGGAGATGAAGTACTATCTGCTCAACTGTTAGCCAAAATGCTGTCCATTATCGAGTCAAATGTTCCTGAGGGATACAAAAAGAAAATTATGTACGGAGGAGATTTTGTTAAAGCTCAGAAGTATAACTTTGAGTTTGAGTCGGAGAAATTTGCCGATACTGCTAAAAAACCATCTGCAACCATCGGAAGTTTAAAAGGAGGTAAAGGTGTTCAGCTAATTATCTCAGAGCCGGTATTTAAGTAAGATACTGACAAATTTTAATACATTCTTTGGCTTCTTTCGTGTCGTGAACTCGGAGTAAAGAAGCTCCATTGTTTAGTGCTATAGTATTAGCTGTTGTAGTGGCGTTTAACGCTTCTTTAGGAGTGATACCAAGAGGTTTGTACAGCATCGATTTTCTGGAAATTCCTGCAAGTACAGGTAATCCGAAAACATTTAGTTGTTTCAGGTTGGATAATAACTCGTAATTGTGTTCGATTGTTTTTCCAAATCCAAAACCTGGGTCCAAAATAATGTCATTTACTCCAAGTACTCTCAGTTGATTAACTTTTTTTGAGAAGTAGTGGATGACTTCTTTCGTAACATCCCCATATGTTGGATTATTTTGCATGTTATCAGGAGTTCCTTTCATGTGCATCATAATGTAAGGAACCTTTAACTCTGCCACAGTTTTAAACATGTTACTGTCCAACTCTCCTGCAGAAATATCGTTGATAATACTTGCTCCGGAAAGAATAGCTTGTTTGGCTACGTCGCTCCTAAAAGTATCTATCGAAATGATGGCATCAGGAAAATGATTTACTATCGCCTCTATAGCTGGAATAACCCTGTTAAGTTCCTCTTCTGGCGAAACTTCTTTTGCCCCTGGACGAGAAGAGTAACCACCTATGTCTAGAATATCCGCACCTTCAGAAAGATGTTGTTCTGCCATTGTTAGAACTTTATCATTGCTATTGTACTCTCCACCATCGTAAAATGAGTCTGGAGTAACGTTCAGAATAGACATTACCAATGGTTCATTAAAAGAGATGAGTTTCCCCTTGCAATTCATGGTGGATTTTCGATGGAAATACGTATCTTTCACGGCTTATTTAACGATTATAATCAGGAATGAATAATACATCGCAACAATACGATGAAGCTATTGCCAAATGTAAAGACATTTTTAGTAAAAAAACTAAAGATTATGGCACAGCGTGGAGGATACTCAGAACCAGTTCGTTAACGGATCAGATTTTTATCAAAGCCAATAGAATCAGAACCATCCAGGAAGTAGGAGAGAGTAAAGTAGATGAAGGAATAGAGCCAGAGTTCATCGGGATCATTAATTATTGTATTATGGCCATCATCCAGTTGGAGATGGAAGACGATGATCGATTGGAATTGGAAACCGAAGAAACGGTTAATCTTTACAATAAGTTTGCAATCGAAGCAAAATCATTAATGGAAAGAAAAAACCACGATTACGGTGAAGCCTGGAGAGATATGAGGGTTTCTTCGCTAACCGATTTAATCCTGATGAAGATTTTAAGAGTAAAACAAATTGAGGATAATAAAGGGGAAACATTGATATCGGAAGGAATTGATGCCAACTACTACGATATGATTAATTATGCCGTTTTTGCCTTGATTAAAATCGCCGAGGAAAAAACGTTATCGAACTGTTAAACCTGAATCAATAATTATTTTCCATACTAACTTTGAGGAAAACTCATCGCAATGAAAAATCTCTCAAAACTTTCTAAAATTACTGGTATTGCCTATTTGCTAATAGGACTAATCATGTTGATTCTGCCATTTGTATATAAACCTTATGGAGATGTCTTTAATGGATTGTACTGGGCTACAACTGTTAGTTGGTTGGTGTTAGGAGTAATTAACCTGGTGGTTAAAGAAGGGATAAAGTACAGTACCTATATTGCCAGAATACTTTTAGGAGCCTTGTTTGTGGTTTCTGGTTTAATCAAGGCAAACGATACCTTAGGTTTTTCATTCAAATTGGAAGAATATTTTGCCGAAGACGCATTGGGTTGGACCATTTTTGAGCCTCATGCACTTTGGTTGTCCATCCTTATTGCAGGATCCGAAATAGTGCTTGGTTTAGCAGTTATATTTGGTGGGCTAATCAGGATATCCTCCTGGGCATTAATGGGGATGATCCTATTCTTTGCCTGGTTAACGTATTTTACGGCTAGTTGTAATGATACTCAGCGTGCAACGCTGGAATTTGCCAGTTACGTAGATGCAGGGGATGATTATCTGGTTTCTGGAAATTATGAAGATGGTGCTTTGGAGTACGACAAAGCATTGGTGATTTATGATAATGAGCACATCAATCAAAGAGTAGAGGCTTTGGAGCAGATAAAAGCCAATCAGTATGAAGTTGGTAAAGATTCAGTGCTTTATTACATGAAAGGAGAGGAAAGGGTAAATATTCTGGCTCTTGAAAGTTTTGATAAAAAATGTGTTACAGATTGTGGGTGTTTTGGTGATGCCCTTAAAGGTTCTATCGGTAGGTCACTTACTCCATGGGAGTCTTTCTTTAAAGACCTGGCATTGCTAGTATATGTGATCATCATTTTCTTAATGCAAGGGCAAATTAAGTTTAATGATGATAAAGATGATGTTATCATCTTATCCGGTACAGTACTGTTTACACTGGTGGTGGGAGCATGGTTATTTGGATGGTGGTTCCCAACCATATTTGTAATCATTGTTAGTGCGATCTATATGCTCATTAAGAAAATGATGGCGGAGAAACTACATGTAATTCTCACCGCAGCTTTAGCTATAGTTTTCTCATTTGGGTTTGCATTGTATACCTATACTTACCTTCCGATTAAAGATTATAGAGGATATGCCCTGGGTAACAACTTGATCGAGAAGAAGAACGATGGAGTTAATCAGGTAAACAACAATTTGTATACCTATAAGCACAACGAAACCGGAGAGTTGTTAGAAATATTCCAGGATGATTATATGCAACGTTGGGAAGAAATTGAAGCCAGTTATTCATTTGTTTCTTCCGAAGAGATCGTAGTGGTGGAAGGGAAAATTGCTTCTATTCAAGACTTTACTCCATCTAAGCCATTCAATACTTTATCTGAAGAGCAAAAGCAAGTTCCAATACTGGCGAAATATATTGATTCATTGTATCAGGATTACTACGAGCAAATGGTGGTGGTAGAAGACCTAAAATACGGTTATATCGATACCATGTATGCTATGGATTACGATCCAGCGTTCTATCCTGATTCTCTGTACCTTATGAAGGGCCAGTTCGAAAGAAAAATAGGAACATCTGAGATGGATGTGGAATTTACAGAATATTTGTTTAGTTTAGAGCAGGTATTACTGGTTATATCTTATGATATAGAGAAGTCAGATAAGGAAGCCTGGAAAGAGGTGGCTGAAATTACCAATGAAGCCATGCAGCAAGGAATTCCAGTATTCTGTATTGCTTCTGCCGACCATAAAACGGCTCAGGAATTTGCAGAAAAACAAGGAGTAAACGCTCCATTTTTATCTGCAGATGGTACCGAACTAAAAATCGTTGTGAGATCCAACCCCGGAATGATCTACCTTAAGAATGCTGTGGTAACAGGAAAATGGGATTATAACCGTTTCCCTACAGTAGAAGAAATTAAAGCATTGTAAATGTTAAGATACATTGTAAGAAAAATATTGTATGGTTTCCTCGTATTGTTCGGGGTAATTACTGCTATTTTCTTCCTTTTTAATGCTAAACCCGGAGACCCTGCCAGATTGTTGGGGGGAAATCATGCCACCGAAGAAGTGGTGGAAAATATTAAAAGAGACTTAGGTTTGGACTTGCCTTTGTATCAGAGGTATGCTCTCTACTTAAACGATTTATCTCCAATATCCATTCACAATAAGTCGGTAGAAAAGTCCAGAATTTATCTGGATACTGCAAAGTATAACGCAACAGAATTGTTTGACTGGAGCGATAACAGAACCGTTGTATTTAAAATGCCCTATCTCCGGAGGTCCTATCAGAACAAATCTAAGGTCTCAGATATCATAGCACAAAAGTTGCCCAATACTGTAATATTGGCACTAACATCTATGATTCTTGCCACCATATTGGGAATATTCCTCGGAGTCATATCCGCTGTTAATAAAGGAACATTTTTCGATAATTCCTCATTTATATTTGCCGTCACCGGGATGTCGGCGCCGTCATTCTTTATGGCGGCGATTATATCCGTTGTAGGTGGTGTTAAGTGGGCCGAAACCATGAATCTGCCGGCGTTCCCTGTCATGCTAGCAAGCTTGGGTGTAGTCATAGGACTGTACAAAATGTTTATGAAAAAGGTTGAAGAGGGAGATAAGAGGTTCAAGGTTCAGGAGGTATTACTGTGGGGATTAAAAGGTTTTCTGGTTGGGTTTGGTATATGGCTGGTATATATAATAGGGTATAGTATTTTCAATTATGGAGAGTTACCGCTATTAAGTACAGCTTTCGAATTTGGAGGAACTGGCTTGAATCCTTCAGGACCATTGGTAGATCTGGATGATTATACCGGTAAGGAAAGGTACTTCTGGGAAAACCTAGTGCTTCCTTCAATAACCTTAGGTATTAGACCATTGGCCATTGTAACGCAATTAACCAGAAGTTCGATGCTCGAAGTCCTTTCTCAGGATTACATTCGAACAGCTAAAGCAAAAGGGTTGTCTTTCTTTAAAATTGTAGTGGTTCATGCGTTGAAAAATGCATTAAATCCTGTAATTACAGCCATTTCTGGTTGGTTTGCATCCCTGTTAGCAGGGTCTGTGTTTGTAGAGCAGGTGTTTGCCTGGGACGGGCTGGGCGAAAAGTTGGTAGCAGCCTTGTTAAACGACGATCTCCCCATCGTAATGGGAACAGTAATAGTCATTTCATCCTTCTTTGTGGTCATCCAAATATTGGTAGATATTACCTATGGATTTCTGGACCCAAGAGTAAGAGTTAGATAAAAAGAAATACATGAGAAGTAAGATTGTAGCTGGAAACTGGAAAATGAACATGAATGCAGTTCAGGCCAGAGAATTATTCAATGAATTAGTATCAAAATCAGTTAATTATCCGAGTGATGTAGAAGTAGTAGTAGCTCCTCCTGCTATTTATCTGAGCGAGTTTTCTCAGATGGATTTGGGGAAAGTGAAGCTATCTTCTCAATACTGCTCAGAAAAAGAGAATGGAGCATTTACAGGTGGGATTTCTGCCGAAATGTTAAGTTCCTTGGGAGTAGATTATTGCATTGTAGGACATTCCGAAAGAAGAGCGTTTTACAAGAAAACCAATCAACAATTAAAAGAAAAAGTAGATTCATTGCTAAGTCATAATGTTACCCCAATTTATTGTTGTGGAGAAACGTTAGAAGAAAGAGAAGCAGGAAGTGAATTTGACGTAGTTGGAAGTCAAATTAAAGAAGCCCTTTTTCACTTGTCGAATGAAGATATTAAGAGGGTAGTTATTGCTTACGAACCTGTTTGGGCTATTGGAACTGGTAAAACTGCTTCGGCAGAACAAGCACAGGAAATCCATGCTTTCATCAGAAAAATTTTAGAGGAGCAATATGTAACCGAAACAGCTGCTCAAGTGTCTATACTATACGGAGGGTCTTGTAAGCCAACCAACGCTCAGGAATTATTTGCCAACGCAGATGTGGATGGAGGATTGATTGGTGGAGCGGCACTTAAAGAAGATTCCTTTCAGGGAATCATCAATGGATTTAATTAATTCACAAAATCGAAATAAATGAACTACATAGAAGTTCAGTTCGAATTATCGCCAGTTAATCCTGCTAGAGAAATACTTTATGCTGAATTAGGAGAGCTGGGATTCGAATCCTTTCAGGATACCGAAAATGGGCTGAACGCCTATGTTCAAGTTGATCAGTTTGATCGGAATAGCTTGGAATCGTTAATGATTCACAGTCTCGAAGGGCAATCTGTAAATATTGTTGTCGAAGAAATTCAGGATCAGAACTGGAATGCCGTTTGGGAGAGTAACTTCGAACCCATCGAAGTCAATGATAAATGTGTTATTAGAGCACCATTTCATGATTCTACTTCTGTGCCATACGATGTCGTTATTTCTCCTCAAATGTCTTTTGGAACGGGGCATCATGAGACCACATTTTTAATCTCTCAGGAACTTTTCCACCTTGATCTGGAAGGAAAAAGTTTATTGGATATGGGCTGTGGAACAGGTGTTTTGGCAATTCTTGCTAAAATGTTAGGAGCCGGAGCAACCAGGGCAATCGATATCGAAGATTGGGCCTATCAAAATACATTGGAGAATATTGCGTTGAATAATATTGACGATATCGTTGTTGATAAAGGAGGATTCGAAATATTGGCGGATCAGACATTTAACGTTATTTTAGCTAACATCAATCGGAATGTACTTATGGAAAACATGCCGGTTTTGTCCCAATGCCTAGAGCCCCGGGGATGTTTAATACTAAGTGGTTTTTTTAACACAGACATTGATTTACTCAAGCAGCAAGCAGATAAATATGGTTTGAAGTTTGCTAGCTCTAAGTTGAAAAATAATTGGGCCATGTTGGTTTTTGAAAAATAAATTATGAAGAAATTACTCGCTTTACCATTATTCCTTACAGTTTTTTTATGTCATAATGCTTTAGCTCAGATTCAGACGTTTACACCTGATTCCGTAAAGTTTCTTAAGGAAGCTGAAGGGTACTTGGGATACGTAAATAAATCGGATGCAAAAAGCTTCATGAAAGAGTTTGAGGTTGTATGGTTCGGTGGGAAATTTACTGCAGGTCAAAGAGCACAGGTATATACCACGTCCAACTTGATGGCTCAGAAAAAATTAAAGCAGTACCCTGACTTTAAGAACTATTTATCTGCCGTAATGAACTTTGTTGGGTCCGGAAAAACCAACGAAGATTTTAACGTATGGCACGAAACAGTATCTAAAGTATTAGAGGGAAGAAACAAAAAGAGGATTTCCAAATACCTGGAAACTTGTAATAATTTATTCGGGTCAAACATCATCTTTAAATCATCTTCAACCACCTGGCAGTCCAGTAATAACAAATATCGTTTTGTGTACGAAAAGGAACCAATCATTGTTTTTGAAGAAATGGACCTAAAGTGTTTCTCTAAAAACGATAGTTCTGTTTTATACAAAACAAAGGGAACCTATTATCCTATGACGTCCATTTGGAAAGGAGAGGGAGGAAAGTTAACCTGGGAAAGAGCTGACCTTCCAAAGGATAAGGTTTACGCCGATATTGGTGGATATAAGGTAAGTATGAAAAGTGCTGGGTTTGATGCTGATTCGGTGATGTTCCACAGTAGATATTTCGATGACCCAATTATGGGTAAATTATCCGAAAAAGTACTATCCAACCGAGGAGCAGATAAGGTTTCCTACCCAAGTTTTGAGTCGTATGATTTAAGGCTGGAGATTAAAAACATATTCGACGATGTGGATTACGAAGGTGGATTCTCTATTAAAGGAGGTAAGTTACTAGGAACAGGTACCAATGAGAATTTAGCAAAGGTAATTTATCATTATAACGATAAAGATTTTATGATCTCTGAGTCGATTATATTTACCATTGATGCAACCGATATCAATGCATCTAAGGCTAAGGTTAAAATGTATTTGGAAGAGGATTCCATTGTTCATCCTGGTATTGACTTTAAGTACAGTAATGATAAAAGAAAAGTTACCTTAACCAGAGGAGGGCAGGGGATTGCACAATCTCCATTCTATAATTCATACCATAAAATGGATATGTATTTCGAGGCCTTAACCTGGAAAGTAGGAGATTCTTACATGGATTTCGGAGCGCTATATGGTTCTACGGATAGTACAGCTCACTTTGATTCTTACGATTATTTTGATAGAAATATTTACGATCGATTAACAGGCGCAGGAGCTAACCCTTTAGTATTGATCAAAAACTATGCGATTAGAAATGCCAGCGACGAGCTACAGGTTCAGGGACTGGCAACTGCTCTTAGAAAAACAGTGCAGGATGCAGAGCCATTATTGTTTCAGTTAACAGTACTTGGTTTCATTTCATACGATGCAGATCAGGGAATGGTTTACGTTAAGCAAAAGCTTTACAATTACATTGACGCTAGAAAACGTAAAAGGGACTTTGATGTAATTGTAATTAACTCTCAGGCTAAGAAGAATGCAACGCTAAGTTTGGTGTCGCACGATTTAATTATTAACGGAGTTAGTAAAACTTCTTTAAGTGATGCTCAATTTGTAAGAATTTATCCAAAAGGAAAAAAGCTAACGGTTAAGAAAAACAGAGACATGCAGTTTGGAGGGATCATTAACGCTGGTAGAACAGAATTCTTTGGTTCTCAGTTTACCTTCGATTACGACAATTTTAAAATCAACCTCATAGAGTGCGATTCCATGCGATTGAGAGCGCTAAATGAAGATCGTTCAGGGCCGGCCCAGATTAGAGTGCTTTCTACAATAGAAGGGGTGAGAGGTGAAGTTCAATTGGACGCAGCAGATAATAAGTCGGGGTACGATACTACCCACCACGATTTTCCAATTCTTAACTGTTCTAAGAAAACTTACGTGTTTTACGATCGTAACTCCATTCAAAAAGGAGCTTATAAAAGAAAGAATTTCAAGTTTATTATAGAGCCGTTTACCATGGATAGTTTGGATAACTTCACCAACGAAGGGATTGCATTTGATGGGGAGTTTATTTCGGCAGGTATTTTCCCAACATTTGATGAGACACTAAGGCTTCAAAAAGATTATTCTCTTGGTTTTATTCGTCAAACTCCTAAAGATGGATATGGAATTTATGGAGATAAGGCAAGTTATGATAAAGAGATTCGTTTAAGTAATAAAGGACTGCAAGGAACAGGAGAGATCGACTTCTTAACTTCCCATGCAGAGTCTGATCAATTAACCTTTTTACCGGATTCTGTAACAGCAATTGCACAGGTTTATTACAATACTGCACAGGAAGACGATCCCGAAGTACCGGAAGTTCAGGGGAAAGATGTTTATGTATCATATATCCCAAAGAAAAAGGTGTTGTTTGCAGCTAGTGTAGAAGACAATGTATTAGGTTTCTTTAAAGACGAAGAGGCGAAGTTAGAGGGACGTTTGGCACTTAGACCGGAAGGAATGACCGGAACAGGAAAGATGTGGTTTGGAAATGGAGAAATGCTATCCTATGGTTATAAGTACAAAATAGATGCAATTGACGCAGATACCGCAGAGTTCCAGATTAGGACGGTCGATCTGGAGGGAATGGCGTTTAAGACGGAGAACGTAAACGCCCATGTTGATTTTACCACCAGAAAAGGGGAGTTTAAGTCCAATAGTGGAGAATCCTTTGTTCAGTTCCCGGAAAACCAATACATCTGTTACATGGATAAATTCAATTGGTTCATGGATAACGATGATCTGGAAATGGAGGCTAAGAAAGAAGGGAATATTAATATCGACACTGACCTTGACTTAACAGGGTCCAACTTCTTCTCGGTTCATCCTAAACAGGATTCGTTGAACTTTAGATCGCCTAAAGCAAAGTTTGATGTACGTAAAAAGAAATTAACCTGTAGACAAGTAGAGTATGTAACTGTTGCAGATGCTAGAATCTATCCTGACAGTGGAATCGTTGTGGTGCACAAAAAAGCAAAAATCAAAACGTTGGAGAATGCTAAGATTCTTGCTAACTATATTACTAAGTATCATAATATGTTCGATGCTAAAGTGGACATCTTTGCAAAAAGAGATTACAAGGCGTCAGGGTACTATAACTATGTGGATGAAGTAGGGAATCAACAAAAGATTTATTTTGATAATATTCACCCTGATACTGCCTTTCAAACGGTTGCAGCAGGGGAGATATCTGAAAAAGCAGGCTTTAGATTAAGTCCTCAGTTCGAGTATCATGGTAAAGTAGAAATGTTTGCTTCTTATAAAGAGTTAACCTTCGAAGGAGAAACAAGAATTAACCATACTTGTGCAGGACTGGAAAGAAACTGGATGAGCTTTAAAGCTGCACTTGACCCGGCAGATATATATATTCCGGTGGCAAAAGAGTTGACGGATGTTAACGGTAATTCAATAGGAGCGGGTATTATTCTTAATAAAGACTCCATCGGGTTATACACTACATTCCTTTCTAAGAAACTACACAAAGATCACATTGATGTGATGTCGGCAGATGGGTACTTGCATTACGATAAAAAATCGAAGGAGTATCATATATCCAACATGGATAAACTGAAAGAAAAATCGTTACCTGGTAATTTTGTGGCGTTGAATACAGAAAGCTGTATGATGGAAGGTGACGGATTATTTGATTTTGGTGCTAATCTTGGGCAAATAGAAGTAACTCCAATCGGAGAAATGACTTATGATCCTAATAAACAAGCGCTGGAAATTAAAGCGACTGTGGCGTTAAACTTCCCATTCAATGATCTGGCTTTTGATAAGATGGCTAAGCACATAACGGAATATCCAGACCTGAATCCGGTGGATTTGGTGAATTCAACTTACGAAAAGTCATTGCGTGAAATGATTGGATTAGAAAAAGCGGATAAGGTGATTTCTGATTTAAACATCCATGGGAAAGTAAAAAGATTCCCGGAAGAATTGGAAAAATCGATTTTCCTTGCCGATGTTAGATTTAAGTGGGATGCAGAACAAAATGCTTATGTAAGTTATGCTGATATAGGTATTGCAAACCTTAAGAAAAAGCAGATTTATAAATACGTTCGTGGTAAAGTGGTAATTAAAAAGACTCGTACACGAGATGAGATCAATATTATGCTTCAAATGGACGAAAATAACTTCTATTACTTCAACTATAGGGGAGGGTTAATGCAAGCTTATTCCACTAATGAAGAATTTAATACGGTTATTTTGGAAACAAAAAAGGACAAAACCAAGTTTAAAGGGGCAAAAGGAGTTGAGGATTATCAATTTATGCTTTCTTCTAAAACAAAAGCAGTTGGTTTTAGACGTAAGTTTCCTTAATATTGTACCTAAGTTATGGAAGAAATATTTTCGATTAACAACATAGCTGCAATTGTTCTGGCCTATTTAATAGGTTCGGTCCCTTCAGCTATATGGGTGAGTAAGTGGTTCTTTGGTGTAGATGTAAGAGACTACGGAAGTAAGAATGCAGGAGCTACTAACACCTTTAGAGTTATTGGTAAAAAAGCCGGATTCCCGGTACTGTTTTTTGATATTTTAAAGGGATGGGCAGCAGTTAAAGGATTTACTTTATTGTTTTGTACCTATCCCGAAGGATCTAATCAGTTTGTAAATTTACAGTTGGCCATTGGTATGGCTGCAGTATTTGGGCATGTATTCCCGATTTACGAAAGGTTTAAAGGAGGAAAAGGAGTGGCAACCTTATTGGGGATTATCCTGGCCATCAACTTTCCGGCAGCCGGAGTAAGCTTTCTAATTTTTATTATTACGTTTTTAATTAGTCAGTACGTTTCCCTGGGAGCAATGATGGCCGCATTTTTCTTTCCTTTTATCACCATATTTGTATTTAAAGCCGAAACACCTTCACTTATATATTTTTCCATTGTGTTGTCCATAATGGTAATTCTTACTCACCGAAAAAACATAGAGCGTTTATTAAAGAAAGAAGAGAATAAAATGCCTCTTAACTTTAAAAGTAAAAGATAGTTGAACGCACAGGGATTTAAAGTGTACTAAAAAGTACTGTTTGAGAGTAATACTGAAATATTGGACCACCGCACTGTTCATTCTTACTGTATCTACAGCCTTTGCTCAGCAATTTAAGAGCGAAGAAGAAAGATTGACACATGCCAATAATTTGTTTGATGATGGTAAATTCATTGAAGCGGAACCCCATATGCTTCATTTTTTGAGTTTAAATCAAACCAGCGCAGAATTCAATTTTAAATACGGAGTTTGTGTTCTTCATAACGATGAAGACAAAACCAAAAGTTTGAGGTATTTAAGATATGCCTCCAAGCAATCCGGTACCGATACCAGAGTGTTTTTCTATCTGGGAAAAGCTTTTCACCTAAATTACTTGTTTAGCGATGCTGTTACCGAATACAAAAAGTTTCAGCAAAAGGGAGATGATAAATGGAAGAAACGATTGCACGTTGATCAGCACATTGTAATGTGTAACAATGGTAAGAAACTTCTAAAAGAGCTGACAGAACTGGTGGTGGACGATAAAAAAGAGTCCAGCTACGATAGGTTTCAATACTCCTATGATTTAAGTGATATAGGAGGAAAGATTTTAGTAACTGAAGAATTTCAATCTAAATACGATAAAAAAGTAGGGTATAGGTCGTTGGTCTATTTCCCACCATTGCAACAAAATGTAATCTTTTATTCCAGTTATGGTAAGTCGGGAGATAACGGTCTGGATTTATATAAGGTGAGGAGGCTACCTAATGGAAACTGGTCCGATCCGGAAATTCTTCCACCTCACATTAATACTCCGTACGATGATGCGTACGGATTTTTGCATTTTGATGGAACTACCTTTTACTTCTGTTCCAAAGGTCACTCCAGTATGGGGGGGTACGATGTGTTTAAGTGTAGCTATAACATGCAAACAAACTCATTCGGACCTCCGGTAAACCTGGATTATAAAGTGAACACACCGGATGATGATATTATGTATGTGGTGGATTCGCTGAACAACAATGCCTACTTTGCCTCTAATCGTAGAGCTAAAGGAGGTTATTTGGATGTTTACAAGGTTAGGGTAGAAGTATTCCCATTGGTTAATGTAATCCTTGCAGGGGACTTCATGAATGAAATTAACCCAGCCGACAATAAAGCCACTATAAAGGTGGAGAATTCCGTTACCGGTGAAATGATAGGGGTTTATAATCCTAATGAGCAAGGTAAATATGTACTGATCTTACCAAAAGCTGGGAAATACAAGTTAATTGTAGAAACTCCGCAAAGCGAAAAAATCCATTCTGGATTAATTGATATTCCTCCTCAAAAAGAAATGAAGCCATTAAAACAGGAGATTTTATTGGTGAATAGAAATGGTAAAGAACAATTGATCATTCGAAACCTATTCGATCAGGAGGTGGAGAATTCGGAAGCAATTTTTGCAGAAGTGATGTCCAAATTGTCTGATCCGGAGATCAACTCGGATCAATTTCCTGATTCATTGTTTGCCGTAGATAAGGATGCTGTTATTGATCAGGCCATCGATGATGGACATATCAATCCTGATGACCTGGAAACCATGATTAACGACATGGTAATTGAAACTCAGGAAGAAGCAGATGAGATCAATAATAAAATGAATGCTGCATATTCTGTAGCTGATACTAAGAGTAAGGAAGCTGCTGCGGAAGCTAAGAAGGCTGAGGAAATTCTTTCTGGTTTAGATAATATTACTGATCCTGAAGAGAGAAAGAAAAAGATTGAGGAAGCCAATCAACATCATAAAAACTCTAAAGACTTAAATACGCAGGCCACTACAGCTATTAATTTGGCTAATAGCTTAAAAGTTGAGCACGAGGACAAACAGAAAGAAGCGGATGAGTCTAAACAAATTGCTACTGCATTTCAAGATGCTTTGAGTCAAACGGATCATGAAGCTGCTCTGGCGAAATTAAAAGACCTTCAAACTCAGATCAACGATATCATTACAACAGATTCTTCGGATATTCAGAAAAGAACTGCTTACGATGATCTATTAGTAGAAGCAGCTGCCAAGCAAAAGCTGGCAGATGATGCTCTGGCTGAAGCGCAAGAGTATAGAGAAGGGCAAGATGAGATTAACAATCGATTAAGTAGACTAAAAGATCAACACGCAAGAGCTAAGAAGAAAGATAAAGAGAGTTTACAGTTACAAATTGATGATTTAGAAGAGCAAAAGAAAAGAGGGAGATGAGTTGGCGAAAGCAGCTTTTGCTAAAAATGAGAAGTACCAAAAAGAAGCGGATGATCTAAACCATCAGGCTCAGTTGATGGGATCCATTTACGACCAGGTGGATATAGGAAGTTCGACCGAACTTTCCGATGAACAGAAACAACAAATTGAAAACAGTGTTAAGTCTAGCGATGTAGATAACTCCATTGCGAGAAACGAAACTTCATTATCCGAACTTCCTCAGGATAGTGGACAATCTAATAACAACGATGTAACGGACAATACCGATAATACAGATGTTACCGATAATGTTGATAACACTGATGTAACAGACAATACTGATGTTACGGATAATGTGGATAACACGGATGTAACAGACAACACCCATAATACAGACGCTACAGACAACACGGATCATACGGATAATTCTAATGTAACTGCAGATAACTTTTATACCGGCGACGATTATGTAGAGTTTGAAGGAGACATTAAAGCGGCTGGCGACATTACAGATCCTATAGAAAAAGCTAAGAAAGAGAACGAGATTTACGAAAACTGGATCAACAGGTTAGGTGATGATATTGAAGCAACCACTGCTAAAGTGCATGCAGAAGATGATTCCGGTAAAAAGAGAAAGCTCGAGAATCATTTAGTAGCTCTGCTACAATTAAAAGATGAGAAAGAGTTTTTAAGAGATCGTAATAATGAAACCATTGGAGTAACTGATAACACTGATGTAACGGATAAGTACGATACGTTCGAAAATGATATTACCGACATTGATGAAACTGATCCGGTAGCAAGAGCTAAAAAGGAAAATGAAGTCAATCAAAATTGGATTGGAATCATCGAAGAAGATATTCTTGACGCTCAGGATAAATTGGTATTAGAGGATGACCCTGACAAAAGAAAAGAGCTGGAGGATCAAATTAAGCAGTTGAATGAGTTAAAGCAACGCAAAGAAGATGCTGTAGCAGCTAATAACGAAATCATTGACTCTGCAAATACGGATGTAACTGATAATACAGACAATACTGATGTTACAGATAATGTTGATAACACAGATGTGACGGACAATACCGATAATACAGATGTTACCGATAACGTGGATAACACAGATGTGACGGACAATTCAGACAATAGTACTCCTACAGCAAGAGATGAAAAGTATGCTGATTTTGAAAATCAAATAGAAGAAACGGAAAACATTACGGATCCGGTAGAGAAGGCAAGAAGAGAAAATGAGATCAACGAACAATGGAAAGAAGAGTTGACTCAAGAGGCTAGAGAAGTGAAGGAGAAAATGGATGCTGAAACCGATGAAGGGAAACGTACAGAGCATCTACTGGAGATTAACAGGTTGTTTAGAGAAATAGGAGATAAGGAAAAAGCCATCGAATCTAACAATAACCTAATAGCAAGTGGTGATAACTCCGACCCATCCAATTCTGGAACCACTTCTAATGATATTACTTCTACCGATGAATACAAATCAATTGAGACGGATGTAAACAACCGTGCTGCAGACGAAACTAATTTCGAAAAGTCCTTTAATGGAGCTACAAACTACAAAAGTTCTGAAGCCAATGATAAATTTGATGAGTCTACAGACAAATTAGATCAGGTTACAGTATTAGAACAAGAGATTGCAGCTGCTGAACTAGAAAGAGACGAGCAAACAAAGGATAAGAAGAAAGAGAAAATTCAGCAAGAAATTGATGAAAAGAACGAAGAGAAAAATCAGCTTGAACTGGAATTGGCAGAAGAGCTAGGACAGGCTAATGGAATTGAGATCTCAACTAATGATAATCAAATTCAGGGTTATAAATCTCAAGCTGAAAGCAATGATTCTAATTACCAAAACGACTCAAAATACATTGAAGCTGGGATTTTCGAAGCCAAAGCAGAGGAGCATAAAAATGAGGCAAATCGCCTAAGAGAAGAAGCAAATAATGCTGCTTCGGATGAAGATAAAATTGATTTACTGAAAGAAGCCCATACTCACGATTTAGCCGCAATAGATAATCAAGCAAGTGCTATAGAAGTGTATGAGGAAATGTCTGATCCTTCTTATGTGGCAGAATACATTGATTCAGGTGACTTGGCTAATAATACCACTAGAAACTCCGATCCAATAAACAATACTGACAATACAGATGTTACTGATAATGTAGATAACACAGATGTAACAGACAATACTGATAATACCGATGTTACTGATAACGTGGATAACACTGATGTAACAGACAACACTGACAATACCGATGTTACGGATAATGTTGATAACACAGATGTAACGGACAATACCGATAATACTGAAGTTACCGATAATGTAGATAACACAGATGTAACAGATAATACTGATAATACAGATGTTACCGATAATGTAGATAACACAGATGTAACGGACAATACTGATAATACCGATGTTACCGATAATGTAGATAACACGGATGTAACAGACAATACTGATAATACAGATGTTACCGATAATGTAGATAACACGGATGTAACAGATAATACTGATAATACCGATGTTACTGATAATGTAGATAACACGGATGTAACGGACAACACTGACAATACAGATGTTACCGATAATGTAGATAACACGGATGTAACAGATAATACTGATAATACCGATGTTACTGATAATGTAGATAACACGGATGTAACGGACAACACTGACAATACAGATGTTACGGATAATGTGGATAACACGGATGTAACAGACAACATTGACAATACCGATAATATAGATAACTCTAACAGAACAGTAGTGCCAGAAGGATCAGGACTGCCGACAGAGGAGGTGGCAGGTTATACATTTGATCCGGACAATGAAGAACCGGAAATTTATGAGGTGGCAACTGAAGTAGAGGAGAAGAGCTATACCGAAACAGGTTTTACAAGTACTAATGCTCAAGATATCAAAGCAGAGCTTCAGGATGATTTAACTGAAATTAGAGGTGTAGAAACTGATATTGCAGCTGCTGAAATAGCTGTTGAAAATGCAACTACTGATAAAGATAAGAAGAAAGCAGAAAAGAATTTAGATAAGCTTAAATCAGATAAGGCGAAGAAGGAATTGAAGATTGCCGATGAAATGGCTACAGCTAACGAGCGTGAAACAGACATTGCTTTTGGAAATCTTGAAGCAGCTAAAAACTCTGCGGTTGAGTTACCTATTACCACCTTTACTTACCGTCAGGCAGAAGAATACGAAAATGCCGGAAGACAAATGCTTGCTGAGGCTGAAGATTTAAGAGATCAGGCATTAGAAACCAAAGATAAGGTTGAAAGAAATGAGTTGATTAAGAGAGCTTCTAGTAAAGAGTTGGCAGCAATTGAAAACTTAAATCGTGCAGCTCAATTGTATACAGATGCATCAGTAGAAGCCTATCAGGTTACTGAGAATGATAATGTAGATGGAACTGAAGAGAATAGAAACTCTACCATTTTAGAAGCTAAAGCGGATGCTGCTGACCAAAGAGCAATTGATTTTGCAGATAGAGCTACTCAGTTAAGAGATAGTGCTACAACCGTTAAGAAGAAAGAGCAACCGGCTATTATTCATCAGGCAGATATATTAGATCAAAAAGCGGCCACTGAGCAAAACATTGCTTATGAATTGAGAGAGGAATCTAAGAAGGTCAAACAAATGGAGGATGCCATTGTGGAAGAACAAAACATGATTGCTTCTTTAACTCCTGAAAAAGTAGAAGAGATTAGAAAGTCAGATGCTTATATCGGTTTCCATGCTAAGCAAATTGAGGTGGATGAGTTGAATGCTCAATTAGCTGTTGAGAAAAATAAAGTTGAAGGATACGAGAACCTTGCATTACAGCAAGAAAACAAAGCAAGAGATTTAGAGACTAAAGCAGCAATGACAGATGATCCTACTGAGAAACAAGAGTACTTAGATGCCGCTAACGACTTAAGAGATCAGGCTTCCGGTAACAGAAAGAAAAAAGAAGAGTCTTCTGCTGTAGTTGAGGACTTATACGAAAAGGTAGAGCAAAAAACTGCTGAAAGAGATGAAACTATAAGTGATGTAGATCCAGCACTTGCTGATGATTATAAAGCATTGGCCATTTCAGATTTCGACAAAGATCCGATCGAGAGACAACCTGAATTGGGAGATATCGTTGCTACCAACTTTACACCTCCAACAGAACTTAATAACAATATATTTGCTGTAGATACTACGGTTTCTTATACGGAGGAAAACCCAATTCCGGTTAACCCAGGATACCCTGATGGGTTAGTATATAAAGTTCAGGTGGGAGCCTTCAGAAACCCAATCCCTCAAGACTTGTTTAAAGGTTTTGCACCTATTTCTGCTGAGAAGATTAGAGATGATATAACCAGATATAGAGTAGGGTACTTCTTAAGTTGGCAAACTGCAAACGATGCGAAAAATGAAATTAGAGGAATGGGATATTCCGATGCATTTGTTGTAGCCATTTATAATGGAGAAAGAATTAGCCTGGCAGAAGCTAGACAAATGGAAAGAGATGGAGTTCCTGTATCAACTGGGCAGCTAGCTGATAATACCAATACACAAAATACAGATAACACGGATAATACTGATACCAATAACCAAAACACAGGTAATCAAAATACCAATAACCAGAATACAACAGATGTAACGGATAACATCGACAATACTGACGTGCCGGACTATGTAAACAATATGGGTGATAATGCAGCAGATGTAGAGCCGGTAGAGGTTATTCAGGGATGTTTCTACACTGTTCAAATTGGAGCATTCTCAAGACCAATTCAGGCGGATAACGTATTTAATGTTTCTCCATTGGTTACTAAGTATGTTAATGGTTTATATAAGTATTCTACCGGTATCTTCAGAACAGTAGAAGACGCTGTTGCCAGAAGAACCGAAATGCATAATAGAGGATTAAGCGATGCATTTATCACAGCTTATTGTAATGGAGAAAAAGTGACAGTACAAAAAGTAAAAGACTTAGTGGCAACACAAGGTGAATCTGTGATGGCTATCGATGCTCAGGGTAATATTAGAAAAACTGTTTCTAGTGGTAGTGGAGGTAACGGAGCTGGTGTAAATCAAACACCATCTGCTAATAAGATAACAGTTGCTCCAACGAATGTAGGTGTCGAATACTATGTAGATCTTGGAACTTATTCTGGATCGGTTCCTCAAAAGGTAGGAACGGGGATGTTGTTGATGTACGATTATGATGTACAATCCATCAAATTAGACGAAGAAAGAACCCATTACCTATGTGGTGTATTTAAGAATAAGTCGGATGCAGAGAGAGCACTGGAGAAATTTAAATTAATTGGGGTGGATAATGCCAGGCTAGTAGAGTATAACGATGGAGTAGATCAAACAACAGGTAATGAACCTGCACTACCTCCAACTCCGGTAGATGGATTAGTATATAGAGTATTCCTTGGAACTTATCCATCAGGAAACGTTCCTTTGGCTAGAAGTAGAGTATTCCTAGAGTTAGATAGTTTAGGAATTGAATCGGTACAAGAACCGGAAGGAGCAACATACTACTGTGGAAATGAAGGGTTGTATTCCGAAGCTGAAGAATTGAAAAAGAAATTTACTGATCAGGGAGTAACCATTGCGAGAATCATTGCTTTCCAAAATGGTGAAGAAATTGACGTGGAAGAAGCTAAAAAGCTTACTCACGAATAAGTCTAAAAAAGTAAAGCTCCGGAACCACCCGGAGCTTTCAAAATTAACCACCTTTAACCTAATTATCTCGTACCTAAGGTACGCTATGAAAAAAGTTAATCGCACATTGCTAGAAATGCACTAAATCAATTATTAGATGGTAGCTTAGCTACTCAATTGATTTGATAGGTGTAATACCAAAAGGGTGCCAAACTTTAAAATCCCTGTTTTCAAAGGTTTTTACAAAGGAGTTCAAATTCCAGAATCTCATTGAGAGATTTATTTCCAAAATTGGGAATAAAAAAAGGCCCCTTTAAAAAGAGGCCTTTAATATTATAGTGGCAATTTAATTATGCCATTGATTTTGTTTTTGGTGCAGCAGCCATGATTTCGTCATTAGCATTGTCGGCAAATTGAGTAAAGTTATTTACAAATTGCTCAGCTAAATGATTTGCTTTCTCGTCATACGCAGCTTTATCTTCCCAGGTGTTCTTAGGGTTAAGAACTTCATCCGGAACGTTAGGACAAGTGTTAGGCATATTTAGTCCGAAAATTTCGTGCTTAGTATACTCAACGTTATCCAGGTTACCTTCCATAGCAGCTGTAATCATTGCTCTGGTATATTTAAGGCTCATTCTTTCACCAACCCCGTAAGGTCCACCAGTCCATCCAGTGTTAATTAACCAAACGTTTACTTTGTTCTCGGTCATTTTATCACCAAGCATTTCAGCATATTTAGTTGGGTGTAATGGTAAGAAAGGAGCACCAAAACAAGCAGAGAATGCAGTTACAGGCTCAGTAATTCCAGCTTCTGTACCGGCAACTTTTGCAGTATATCCTGAAATGAAGTGGTACATCGCTTGTCCTTTGTCCAATTTAGAAATCGGAGGTAATACACCGAATGCATCAGCAGTAAGGAAGAAGATGTTTTTAGGAGTGTCTCCTTTGCTTCCTGGAGCAATGTTGTCAATGTGATGAATTGGGTAACTAACACGAGTGTTTTCTGTTTTTTCACAATCTTCAAAATCTACGGTAGAAGTACCTGGGTAGAAGTTGATATTTTCCAGAATAGCTCCAAATTTGATAGCATCCCAAATTTGAGGTTCTTTTTCCTTAGTAAGGTCAATACACTTAGCGTAACAACCACCTTCAAAGTTAAATACAGAACCATCAGCCCATCCGTGCTCATCGTCACCAATTAGCTGTCTGTTTGGATCTGCAGATAAAGTAGTTTTTCCAGTTCCGGAAAGACCAAAGAAAATAGCAGTATCACCGTCTTTACCAATGTTGGCAGAACAGTGCATCGATAATGTGTTCTTTTCGTGAGGTAGGATGAAGTTCAATACAGAGAAGATTCCTTTTTTGATTTCTCCTGTATATCCGGTTCCTCCAATAATGATCATTTTCTTAGTGAAGTTGATCACCGCAAAGTTGTGTTGTCTGGTTCCATCAGTTTCTGCGTTAGCATAAAATCCTGGTGCTTGAATAATGTGCCACTCCGGTTGGAATGATTTTACTTCATCAGCAGTAGGACGCTGGAACATGTTGTAAGCAAACTGATTTGACCAAGGGTACTCAGTTACAACTCTTAAGTTAAGACGGTATTTTTCGTCAGAACAAGCAAAAGCATCTCTTACATAAACATCTTTGTCTTGAAGGTAAGAAGTTACTTTGTCGTATAACTTCTCAAAATGATCAGAACTGATCTTTTTGTTGATATCCCCCCACCAAACAGTATTTTCTGTTTTGTCATCACACACAATAAATCTGTCTTGTGGAGATCGACCTGTGAATTCACCTGTGTCAATAGCAACAGCTCCTGTGTCTGCTAATACACCCATCCCTCTAAGGATAGTTTCCTCTACCAATTCCGCAGGTGTTAAGTTCCAAAATGCATTGGCAACATTCCCTAAACCTAGCTTTTCCAAATTCGCGGTTTCAGGTCTTATTCCAAATTCGTTCATATAGATGTTTTTGTAATTAATAGTAATTGGCTAACAAATTTAGGCTATTTGAAGCATACACACCAGATAATTAGACGGAGTTATCCACAGTTTTGTTAAATTGTTAATAATCGGCGATAATTCAGTTTTATTTTGAAACAATGTGGTCGAATAGCCTTATCTTCGTTAGGTTTTAATATAATTTGGATCATGAAATTCAGAGCGGAAGTATCCATTCCAACATCCAATTTTTCCATTTCACATCAGGATAGCATTTTTATGATTGGTTCGTGTTTTTCAGAAAACATTGGTAATCAATTGGTGAAGAATAAATTTGATGCCCTGATTAACCCTTTTGGAATTCTGTTTAACCCTGTTTCCGTAGCAAATTGCATTCGAAAAATTATTGAAATTGATGCTTACGCAGAAGAAAACTTAGTACAGCACAATGGCCTGTATCACAGTTTTGATCATCATGGAGATTTCTCTGGTGAGAATGCAGAAGGTGTTTTAGAACACATCAATGATCAATTACAAAAAGCAAAAAACCATATCAAGAAGGCAAACTTCATTTGCTTTACCTTCGGTACAGCCTGGGTGTATAAGCACCTCGAACAAGATCGGGTAGTATCCAATTGCCATAAAATTCCTAACGCTCAATTTAGCCGAGAATTATTAGAGGTAAAAGACATCGTTGCATTGTATTCTAAGTTGATAAATGATTTACAAGTTATCAATCCTAAAGCTAAATTCTTGTTTACCGTTAGTCCGGTACGTCATGGGAAGGATGGGGCTCAAGACAATAACCTGAGTAAATCAACACTGTTATTAGCCGTAAATGAATTAGTGAGTAGAGAAGGAGTGGAGTATTTTCCATCTTACGAATTAGTCATTGATGAACTTAGAGATTATCGTTTCTTTAAAGAGGATTTACAACACCCTAACGATCAGGCGATCAAATTTGTGTGGGAGAAGTTTGGAGCAACCTATTTCTCTAATGCTACTAGAGATTTAAATAAAGAAATTGGAAAAATCATTCAAGGGGTGAATCACCGACCTATAAAGCCAGACTCTCTGGAACATCAAAAATTCCTGAAAACACTTATCGAAAAAATCAAAAAGCTCTCCGATAATCACTCTTATTTACCGTTTTGTCGAGAATTAAATGAGTTGGAAGCGTCTTGTCTGGACAAGGATTCGTAGTAATTTCTCGTAGCGGTTCTACCTCCTTCAATCAAACCATCAATTTCGTCTGGTTTAAGTTTTCTAATGCGGTTACCAATTCCGCTGGTACTAATGGAAATGGTTCTGGCCCAGTCTTCTTCGGTGAGTTGATTTCTATTGAGATTTTCGATTACAATGTTGTAAAATGCACCAACGTAATTCTGAATGTTATTAATCTCATAAGGAGCAAGAACCCTAACATGGGAAGTGTCATTTACCAATTGTTCTTCGCGTTCTAGCCTTAATCCAAGTGTTTGGTTCTTTGGGTACTGATCATCAAATATGGAGATGGGGTAATTGGCTAAAATTCCACCATCCACTAAGACCATTAAGTTTTCATTCTTTTTATTCTTTCTGAATATTTCCCCCTCATCATTCATAAATATGGCTGTAAAGTACATGGGTACACTTGCTGAGATTCTAACTGCTGTAGATACTTGCATGTTGGGATATTCCCTGTGTGAGATAGGCATCCAGGTTTGGGTTGTTAGATTGGTTGCAGTTACATACAGTGCTTTCACCTCTTCCTTTTCTTTGCTCAAATCATAGAGTTGCTGAAGAGTGATGTTGGATATTCCAGTTTTTTCAAAATAGAGTTCATTGAGCCATTTTTCCAGTTTGTCGCCTCGGTACCAGCCATATTTTTTAGCCATTCTGTAAGATCCACCAACAAAAATACCTCTGCCATCGTTGAATTTTTTAATGTTTAAATGACTGGTTATTTCCTTCATTTCCTGAGCGTCGTATCCGGTTGCAATTAAACTGGCAGCAATGGCTCCAACCGAAGTCCCGGAAACATTTTCAATGTTTTCCATTACTCCATTGTTCTCTAATTCTTCCAATGCTCCAACGTAGGCAATGCCTCTCACACTTCCCCCTTCAATAACCAGGTTTTTCTGAGCAGGTAAAGTATAAGTAATAGTGGCCAAAATGATTATAAATACCGTTTTCATCGACTTGTAATTTGTTTTTTCAAAGGTCGATGGAGACATGCATTAAAGCAATTCTAATCCTAGCGATTACGTACTTTAAAGGGAGTTCAAAAGGTCTTTCGGAAGGTCTAGTAATGTATTCAGTTTTAAATCGGCAAGGTGATGCCATGGTTGGTCCTGTTCTGGGTTTTCAGGAACTACAATTACTTTCATTCTAGCTGATAATCCGGCAATCATACCGTGCTTAGAGTCCTCAAAAACAAGACAGTTTTCAGGATGAGTATTTAGTTTTTCGGCTGTTGTCAGGAATACCTGTGGGTGTGGTTTTCCGTATTTTTCAAATTCCGCAGAATGAATAATATCAAAATGATGTCGAATGTCTAAAGTGTCTACAACTGCTTCAATGATCTCCATGGTGGAAGAAGAAGCGATGGACAAAGGAATTTGATGAGATTTAAAATACTCAATGGATTGCAGAACACCTGGAAGTAGCTTGCCATCCTTTTTTACCAGAGCAATTAGTTCTTCTATGATATTTCTGGTTACTTCTTCAACAGAAGGAGACACCCAGTTAAAAATCCTGTGCCAATACTCAACAACCTGATCAATACGCATCCCCATGGTTTGGCGACACATGCTGTGGTTAAATGGTAGCCCAATGGACTGAAAAACTTTGGTTTCGGCTTCACGCCAAAAAGGCTCCGAATCAATCAGGAGCCCATCCATATCATATATTACTGCTTTTATCACTTCGCACTGGAAAGGTACGAATATAACCATTCAAGAGCTTCGTCTTTGTCATGAAAATGGCTCATAGGGATAGTTTTGATGCGGAGGTAGTTTGACATGTTAAAGTTATATCGCATCAATGGGGAATTATCTATAATAAATGCAACTGCTGTAGCATGGTCTGGTAATTTGTTCATTAAAAACAGTTTACACTCCATTTTAAGGTCTTTTAATCCAATTAGATTAATTAGAATTGGAGTTTTTTCATCTTTTTGAATCTGAACAATTCCGTCGTATAGTGCTTTTGTACCTTCCGGAGTGGACTCCGAAATTTCTGGTTTCTTTTCGAATTGAAGTATTCCGTTTGGAAATTGAGTTAGCAATCCGTTGTGGATTTCTAACTGCATGGTCGGCTCTGGTGTTGTAGTAGATTGTGGCATTCTAACTCGGTTTAGGATCACATTCTGTTACGCTACCGAGTCAATTCTGTTTAAATAAATGGATTAACGTTGGGGAATTTTAGTTCGAATAGGGCAATAACAAGTATAAAAAAAGCCCACTTGGATGAGTGGGCCTTTTTCATTGATGAATGATTTTTATCCTAAAAATGGGTACCTGTAGTCCATAGGAGGAACAAAGGTTTCCTTAATAGTTCTAGGCGATACCCATCTAACTAAGTTCAAGTAAGAACCAGCTTTATCATTGGTTCCTGAAGCTCTCGCTCCACCAAATGGTTGCTGTCCAACAACAGCTCCGGTTGGTTTGTCGTTAATATAGAAGTTACCGGCAGAGTTAACCAATTTCTTCATTCCTGAATCAATGGCGTATCTGTCGTTAGAGAAAATAGCTCCTGTAAGTGCGTATTCAGATGTTTGATCTAATACCTCAAGAGTTTCTTCCCACTTGTCAGCCTCGTATACATATATAGTAACAAAAGGTCCGAATATTTCTTCGCACATGGTTCTATACGCACTATTGGTAGTTACAACTACAGTAGGGTCAATAAAATAACCTTTAGACTTATCGTAGTTTCCTCCGCAAATAATCTCAGCATCTTCTCTTTCTTTAGTGTACTCAATGTAGCTGGCAATCTTATCGAACGAACGCTCATCGATTACCGCATTGATAAAGTTAGAAAAGTCATCTGGGCTTCCCATTTTAAATGAACCAACTTGTTCCTTAACAATACTAATTACTTCATCAGCAATGTTAGAAGGTAAGTATACTCTGGATGCAGCAGAACATTTTTGCCCCTGGAATTCGAATGCTCCACGGGTAATTGCAGTTGCTACCTCAGCAGGTGTAGATGATTTATGAGCGATGATAAAGTCTTTTCCTCCTGTCTCTCCAACGATTCTAGGGTAAGACTTGTACTTATCTATGTTTGTTCCAATCGTCTTCCACAGGTGTTTAAATACAGCTGTAGATCCTGTAAAGTGAAGTCCTGAGAAATCTGGGTGGTTAAATACCACTTCTCCAGCTTCTGGTCCGTCAACAGTAACCATGTTCACAACACCATCAGGAAGTCCTGCAGCCTTAAATAACTTCATAATTACTTCTGCAGAATATACTTGAGTGTCTGCCGGCTTCCAAACAACTACATTACCCATCATGGCTGGTGCAGCACAAAGGTTAGCGGCAATAGAAGTAAAGTTAAATGGAGTAATTGCAAATACAAATCCTTCCATTGCTCTATACTCTAATCGGTTCCACATTCCTGGATTAGATTCTGGTTGGTCTTCGTATACTTGTTGCATGTAAGCAACATTAAAACGGAAGAAATCGATCAACTCACAAGCAGCATC
This sequence comes from Parvicellaceae bacterium, assembly GCA_965230225.1. Classification (GTDB taxonomy): domain Bacteria; phylum Bacteroidota; class Bacteroidia; order Flavobacteriales_D; family Parvicellaceae; genus CALSMU01. The sequence continues at coordinate 553,702 of CBDDKM010000006.1, read as the reverse complement.
AATTTCTGCTTGCATAGCATTCTTAGATTGAGCCAACATGGTAGAAGCATTCATTTCATCTCTGAAAGGACCTTCTAATAAGTCAGCAGCTTTTAAGAAAATAGAAGCACGGTGTTCCCATGGCATTTCAGACCAGGCTTTACGTGCGGCAAGTGCTGCATCAATAGCTTGAGAAACGTGTTCCTTGGTTCCGTAGTTAAAATGACCTAGTGTATGTGCATGATCGTGTGGAGGAGCCATACGCTTCTTGTTCTCCGTTCTTACTTCCTTCCCTCCAATGTACATAGGAACATCAATAGGATCCTGATTGTACATTTCTTTGTATTTAGCTAAAAGACTATCTCTTTCGGCTGATCCCGGAGCGTAACCTTTAACAGGTTCGTTTGCCGGAAATGGTACAGTATAAACACCGTTTGACATATGGTAAAGTTTAGATTATTTGTAAATAATTGCACGAATTTAATAGAACCTAAAAATTAACAAGCCTGTAAATGAGGAAATTTATTAACCATGGGTTCAATCATTGAGCAATTTTATATCGTTCTGTAAATTCTTTAGGGGTACATTCCTTAATGGCCTTAAATTGTCTGTTAAAATTCGAAATGTTATTATAACCACATCTATAGGCAGCTTCAGAGATGGATACATCTTCTTCCATCAGTATTTTGCAGGCATGACTAACTCTTAGTTCATTTAGAAATAGTGAAAATGTTTTTTTGGTTCGATGCTTAAAAAAACGACAAAATGCAGTAGGAGTCATATTGGCAACAGAGGCAACATCCTCCAGTTTAATTTCTTCGTGAAAATGCTCCATTAAAAAATCAAAAATGTCATTCAGTCTTTTACTGTGTAGTGCTTTTTGTGGCTTAGAGTACCCAATGTTCGAAATCTGCTCGTACTCTCCAGACTGAGCAATTAACTGGAGCATAGAAAGAAGCTTCATAAGTCTTTCAAATCCTCCTAATTTCTCTATGTTTTGCAATTCCTGAGCAATTTTAATTCCCGTTTCTCCAGTAATCAATAGCCCCCTCTGAGACAATTCTATTAAGTAGTTGATTTCTTTCATTTCCGGAATGGAGATGAATTCACTTCCAAATGTTTCCTTGTTGAAGAAGACCAGTATGTCATGAGCCATTAGTTCCGAATCCTTTTTGTAGTACTCAGGGTCGCACCTGAATACATGTGGTAAGTTGGTTCCTAATAGGTATACATCTCCGGGAGAAAAGCTGTCAATGCTGTCGCCAACAAATCTGGTTCCCTCTCCGGATACAATGCAGGAGAGTTGTATTTCTTCGTGGAAATGAAGGAAATCGTAGAAATAGGATTCACGATCCACCTGGATTAAGATGGACTCATTTTGGATCTTAGGTACTTTGAAATGAACGGGTTTCATGAATCAAATATGGTAAATATTACCCATATTATCTAGTAAAGTAATTTAATAGGGTAAAATAGTATCATGTGTAGTTAACTTTATCTAATCTTTGGCTGATGGAACCCAATACCTTTGGTCTTGAATTAATACATTAACTCAAAACAACAATAATGAAAGTCACCTGGAAAGGGGTTTACCCCGCTGTCACCACTAAGTTTACAGAGAACGATGAATTAGATATCCCTGCATTCGTTCACAATATAAAAGCTCAATTGGATGCAGGAGTACATGCCATTGTATTGGGAGGAACTCTTGGAGAAGCTAGTACCTTATCAGAAGAAGAGAAAAACACTTTACTAAAAGTTGCTGTTGAAACGGTAGGAGATAGCATTCCTGTAATCATGAACATTGCTGAGCAGACTACAAAGGGAGCAATTCATGCTGCTAAGCAAGCTGAAGAAAACGGAGCATCAGGATTAATGATGTTACCACCGATGCGCTATAAAGCGGATGATCGCGAAACTGTGGCTTACTTTAAAGAAGTAGCCAATTCAACTCCACTGCCGATAATGGTTTATAATAATCCGGTTGATTATAAAATTGAGGTTACCCTCGATATGTTTGAAGAATTAGCAGAATGTGAAAACATTCAGGCAGTTAAAGAGTCTACCAGAGACATTAGCAATGTAAGCCGAATGAGAAATCGATTTGGTGATCGTTTTAAAATACTTTCTGGTGTGGATACCCTTGCTTTAGAGAGTTTAGTGCTTGGAGCAGATGGTTGGGTAGCAGGATTGGTTTGTGCTTTTCCAAAGGAAACTACTACCATTTTTAACCTGGTTAAAGCAGAACGCGTTACCGAAGCAGTGAAGATTTACCAATGGTTTTTACCTTTATTGGAATTAGACATTAACGCAAAACTGGTACAGAACATTAAGTTGGCGGAAGTAGCTACAGGATTGGGAACTGAGCATGTTAGAAAGCCTAGGTTACCATTAATTGGAGAGGAAAGAAGACAAGTGTTGAAGGTGATTGAAGATTCCATAGCCATCCGACCAGAGTTGCCAGAGGTACTAACAGAATCAATATTAAGCTAATGAGTATAACCGGACAAAATATTATTGGTCAGGAAAATTCTTCTGAGGGAAGCGTAACCTACAAAGCAGTTAACCCTGCTTCTGGAGAGCATACTGAGCATGTGTTTACTAAAGCAACAACAGAAGAGGTAAACAAGGCTGTAGAAAAAGCAAGTAAGGCTTATAAAGAATATAAAAAGAAGAGCCCAGAAAAGGTAGCTTCTTTTTTGGATGAAATAGCCACACAAATAGAAGCTTTAGGAGAACAGTTAGTAAAAGCAGCATGTGCAGAATCCGGATTACCGGAAGGAAGAATAACGGGAGAAAGAGGAAGAACATGTAATCAACTTAGAATGTTTGCCAGATTGGTAAGAGATGGTTCTTGGGTAGAAGCAACAATAGATACAGCAATTCCTGATAGACAGCCGTTACCAAAAGCAGACATTAGAAAAGTGTTAGAGTCAATTGGTCCTGTAGTTGTGTTTGGAGCGAGTAATTTCCCGTTGGCTTTTTCTACGGCTGGTGGAGATACTGCATCAGCTTTAGCAGGAGGAAACCCTGTGATTGTAAAAGGACATCCAAGCCACCCTGCCACCAGTGAGTTGGTAGGAAATGCTATAAGACAAGCGGCAATTAATTCCGAAATGCCTGATGGTGTATTTTCTTTATTGCAGGATAACTCTATAGGGGTTGGAGTAGAATTGGTAAAACATCCTTCAGTTAAGGCTGTTGGCTTTACCGGATCCTTGTCTGGTGGTAGAGCTTTGTTTGATTTAGCCAATAAAAGAGAAACTCCAATTCCTGTATATGCCGAAATGGGAAGCGTTAACCCTGTATTAATCTTACCGGAAGCATTAAAAAACAATGCAGAAACCCTGGCAAAAACCTATGCAGGCTCCATTACACTAGGAGTGGGACAATTTTGTACCAATCCCGGGTTAATCATAGGGATAGAAAACGAGGACTTTACTTTGTTTGCCAATAGCCTGTCGGAAGCTCTTCAAACAATACAGCCTGCAACCATGTTAAATCAGGGCATTAAAGAGAACTTTGAAAGTGGTGCCAATCATGCAATTGACCAGGCAGGAGTAGAGGTGTTGTGCAAACAAGACTCTTCAGGGAAAGTAGAAGCAGGAGGAGTGCTGGCAACGGTTAGCAGTAAAGAATTTTTGGCAAATCCTATTTTGCACGAAGAGATCTTTGGTCCCTATAGCTTATTGGTAAAATGTGCCAACGAAGAAGATTTATTAGAGGTAGTAAAAGTCTTAAATGGTCAGTTGACTGGTACTATCATGGCGGAAGGAAGTGATTTGTCGAACTTTACAGAAACCATCGATGAATTAAAAGAGCGTGTTGGTAGATTGATTTTGAACAATGTTCCTACTGGTGTGGAGGTATGTGGTTCCATGCATCACGGAGGTCCATATCCAAGCTCCACTAATGGTCATTTTACATCGGTTGGAACGGCTGCAATTAAGCGATTTGTTCGTCCGGTTTGCTACCAAAATTGGCCGGATGAGTTCTTGCCAATTTCATTGCAAAATTCTAATCCATTGGGAATTTGGAGAACAGTAAATGATCAGTTAACTAAAGATTCAATAAGTTGATATATTGGTTAGTAGGTTGTTTTAACTAAAGTAAAATATTAATGAGGTATATATACGATTGTGTTGATGCTCACACCTGTGGGAATCCGGTTCGATTAGTAAAAACCGGGCACCCAGAATTGGTGGGAGAAAACATGGGAGAGAAGCGCTTGCATTTTTTGAAAGAATACGATTGGATCAGAACAGGTTTAATGTTCGAACCAAGAGGACATGATATGATGTCTGGTAGCTTCTTGTATCCACCTTCTGATCCCAATAATGATGTTGGGGTATTGTTTATTGAAACAAGTGGGTGCTTACCCATGTGTGGACATGGAACCATTGGTACTGTTACCATTATGATTGAGGAGGGGATTGTGATCCCTAAAGTAGAGGGGGAGCTACGCTTAGAAACTCCGGCAGGACTAGTAAAAGTAACCTACTCGAGAAATGGAAATAAAGTTACCGGAGTTAAACTGGTTAATGTTCCTTCTTTTCTACACTCTACTGAGTTGGTGGTAGATTGCCCCGACCTTGGAGAGTTAGTGGTAGATGTAGCTTATGGTGGTAATTTCTATGCCATTGTAGATCCTCAAAAGAACTTTAGTGGAATACAAGATTATACAGCGGCAGAGTTGTTAAAATGGAGCCCAGTTGTTAGAAAACGCTTGAATGAGAAGTATAATTTCCTTCATCCAACTGATGATAAAATTTCAGGATTAAGCCACATGCTTTGGACCGGTGATACCATATCTGCTGAGGCAGATGCTAGAAATGCAGTGTTCTATGGAGAAAAAGCAATTGATCGTTCTCCGTGCGGTACCGGAACCTCTGCAAGAATGGCTCAATGGGCTGCAAAAGGTAAGTTGAACCTGGGGGATCAATTTATTCACGAAAGCATTATAGGTAGTAAGTTTATTGGTCGTGTAGAAGAAGTTACCAGGGTTGGTGATATAGATGCAATCGTGCCAAGCATCGAAGGTTGGGCAAGAGTAATGGGGTATAACCAGATTATCCTCGATGAAGATGATCCGTATGTAAAAGGTTTTCAAGTATTGTAATGAGAAAAAGTGTAGCCATATTAGGAGGGGGAGTAATTGGACTTTGTAGTGCCTATTACCTTTCGAAAGAAGGGTACAGTGTAACGGTTATTGATAGGGGGTCTGAGGAGGATGAAACTGCCTGTTCTTATGGGAATGCGGGATATGTGTGCCCAAGTCATTTCATTCCATTGGCTGCTCCAGGAATGATTAATTCTGGTCTAAAATGGATGTTAGATTCCAAAAGCCCTTTCTACATCAAACCAAAATTTAGTCGCGAATTATTGAGTTGGCTGTGGAAATTCAAGAAAGCGGCCAATCAAGAATCTGTAAACAAAGCAATTCCTGTACTTAAAGAGTTGGGGCTGGATAGCAGAGAGCTATACCTGGAACTGCAATCAGAGATTGGTTTTGAGATTAAAGAAGAAGGATTACTAATGCTTTGCGATACACAAGAAGGATTAGAGGAAGAAAAGGAAATTGCACATCAGGCCAATGTATTGGGAATTGAAGCCAGAGAACTTTCAGCAGATCAAATCAAAAAATTGCAAGCCAACGAAAGCATTGAGTGTATAGGTGGGATTTATTACCCTAAGGACATGCATTTTCACCCCAAAGAATTGATGCAAAAGCTTAAAGCCTATTTAATTGCTCACGATGTGAAGTTTTTATACAATGCCGAAATAACCGGTGTTGAAACGGGGAATAATCAAGTGACTGCTATTTCGATTAATGGAAATGAGAAAATTGAAGCGGATGAATACATACTGGCACTAGGAGCCTGGAGTGGTCAATTTGCTAAGTTATTGAGTGTTGAACTGCCTATGCAAGGAGGAAAAGGGTATAGCATAACTATTGATAAACCCAAGACAAGCATTAAGGTTCCAACTATATTGGTAGAAGGTAAAGTAGCGTTAACTCCTCTTGAAAGAGAATATAGAGTAGCAGGGACCATGGAGATCGATGGGTTGAACACAGAGGTAAACCCCAATCGAATTGAGGGGATGTTGCAATCATTAACCCGTTATTTCCCGAAAACCGATACCTCTGAATTAAAGGGAACCACACCGTGGGCAGGTTTAAGGCCATGTACTCCGGATGGACTACCATACATTGGGCGTTTTTGGAAATATCCCAACCTTATAGCCGCAACCGGGCATTCTATGTTGGGGGTAAGTTTAGCAGCTGTAACCGGTAATTTGGTGAGTCAAATTATAGCAGAAGAGAAAACCATTTCCGAGCGGTTGTGCCCTAACCGTTTTATAAGGTAAAATAGTACCATTGGGTGCGAAAAAGCAACTAGTCTTTCCCTGTGTTTCTGGGTAAATTGCAATAACCAAAAACCATATGAAATGAAAAGACTTTTTGCATTATTCCTGGCGGGGGGAATGGGATTAACAGCACTCGCGCAAACCGGAGATTATCATCGTTGTGGAAGTGACCACTATTACAAGAGGCATTTGTATGCTCATCCGGAAGTGGTACAAGAGAGAATTGAACTGGAAAAGTTTACTCAAAAATTTGCCGAAAATTACGATCAACTAAAAAGCAAAAGCGGTGCATCCATTACCATACCGGTGGTATTTCATGTAAATGATCCTAATAATCCTCAAAAGGTAACATTAGCTCAGGTTCAAAGTGCTATCGACATATTAAACGAAGACTACTCGGCAACCAATGCTGATATTAATAATATTATTCCAGAATTTGCAGGTATTGTAGCCAATATGGATATTCAGTTTTGCCTGGCATCGAAAGATCCTCAGGGAAATCCAACAACAGGAATTACTTATCACTACAACAACTACAACGGAAGAGAGCCGGATGGGTATGGTTCTTCAGTAAAAGGAGTAGAGTATTGGCCAGGAAACAAATACTTAAACGTTTGGATAGTTAACGAGACCGAAGATGACGGAAGTCTTTATAATTCAGGATGGGCATTTTTGCCAGATTCCTGGGTGGCCAATCAAAACCTGGATGGAATTGTATACAATCATCAGTACCTTGGGTATACTGGTTCTTCGGAAGTAAGTGGGCCAACTAGCTGGCAAGCAGAAATGGCAAGGGTATTAACCCACGAAGTTGGACATTACCTTAACCTACACCACACCTTCGAAAATTACTGTAGCTCACCTGGAGATTATGTAAACGATACACCTCCTGTATATTACCATGGTTCTAATAACTGCGATCAATTAGGAACATTTTGTTCTGGAGTAACAGCAGTAAATGATCAAAACTATATGGACTATACACCGTGTCCTAGTATGTTTACAGAAGGGCAAAAAACTAGAGTATTAGCAGCATTGAACTCATCGGTTGCAGGTAGGAATAACCTATGGACCGAATCTAACTTAATCGCTACCGGATGTTTGGATGATGTAAGTGTGGAAGAAAATAACATTTCCATTTCTGAAATCTACCCAAATCCTGCACAGGATTTACTTAACATCGACTTTGAGTTATTAAGAGATGAGGAGTGTGTATTGCAGATTCACAACATTTTGGGAGATGAAATTTATTTTGCCGAATTGATCCTTAGAAGAGGAGAATCACAACACATGTTCGATATATCGGAATATCCAAACGGTGTTTATACGGTAACCTTAAAATCGAAAAATCAACAATTAGTCAGGAAAGTCGTAAAGCAGTAGAGAATAACAATAATGATTACTTTTTTGACGCCCAGCTTTTACTGCAAGTAGAAGCTGGGTTTTTTAGTGCTTATTTATACCTTTCCATAAAATTAGAAACAATGACTTTACTCTACGGAATAGATATGGCCGGAACCTTTGTGTTTGGCATCAGTGGAGCTTTGGCAGCATCAGAAAAGAAGTTTGATCTCTTTGGCGTTAGTTGTATTGCCTTTGTAACAGCAGTTGGTGGTGGTACGCTTAGGGATATTCTCATCGATAGTCATCCCTTAACCTGGATTCAGGATATGATGTACTTGTTGGTAGTATTGGCAGGAGTGATTGTAACTTTCTTGTTTAAGAAAAGAATTATGCCTCTTCGTAAAACCATGTTCCTGTTTGACACCATCGGAATTGCAGTATTTACAATAGGTGGAGTAGAGAAGGCCCTTTCTTTAGGCTACAACCCATTAATAGCTATCATCTTAGGGATGATGAGTGCTGTGTTTGGAGGAGTTATTAGAGATATTCTCTGCAACGATGAACCACTTTTGTTTAGATCGGAAATTTACGCCACAGCATGTATGACGGGGGCGCTTACTTACGTATTGATGGATATGGTGGTGCCACAAAGAGAAGTGGTGTTTATTTGTTCTGCAATTGTGATTGCAGTTTTCAGAGGGTTGGCGGTGAAATATAAACTGGGATTGCCAAAAATAAAATAGAAAAAGGCCGGACTACTACCCCCGGCCTTACTCCTATGAAAAAAACTTAATCTATTTCTGAACGATCAATTTACTGGTGGTTGTAACTTGATCAAGATTAAGGTTTACGAAATACAAACCACTACTAAAATCCAAGGTACTGAACGAAACTACCTGTGTTCCTATGTTTGTATTACGAAGTTGAATGGTTTCCATCAATTTTCCGTTGATGTCTGTTATTTGAATAGAACCATTTTCGAATGGTTGTTGAATATTGATTGATACTGTTCCTTCATTAGTTACCGGGTTAGGGTAAATAACTACTTGACTGGCTTTATCCTGAGTTTCTATTCCATTAAAAGTGGAAATCAAGAAGTTGATATCTGCGTGGTAGAATCCTCCTCCAGAAGCAATTCCTGGCCAGTATTGTTTGTTCCAATTATAAGTGTCAATGTCATATCTTCCATCTGCAGTAGCAATGATTCCATGATTGTATACTCCAGTTTCATGGTTCTGATCATTATCTACATAGTAGTTCATAATGAAGTCGTTGATCTTATTGGTTACACCACCAACAGTATTAAATTCCGCATCTAATGTATCTCCAATATTGTAAGGGTTTCCAGGTACATAAGTTACTGTTACAGCAACAGTTTGTCCTCCGGGAATCAATTCGTTAATCGCAATGTCAATGGACTTTTTAGTGCTTGCTGTATCGTTATAATCTAGCAACTCGATGAACTCCATAGCAGTTGAATCACTTCTTAGCAATGTTGAATCGTAAGAAATTCTGGCATAAGATCTACCTCCGTAAGTAGGATCGCTAGCCCATGGATCTTCATATAAGTTGTTGTAAGCAGGCTCTTTGATTAATTGAATTTTCAATGTGTCAGGAGCGGCATCCTGAAATCTGAAATAACGATAAGGAATGGAGATAGAATCCAATACATAAGCGTCAAATTCTCCTACTTGATCCAAATCTACACTCCATACGAATGAAGTAGGATCAAATACTTGCCCCAGGCCATGCATCCAAACAGAACCTAGTCCGGAAGAGTATTCCACTTGCACTGTAGAGTCCGGGAAAACATGGGTTAAATAATAATCAACATCCTGAGCCATGTTGTACGAAATTTCATATCCGTAGTTGTACCAGGCTGTGATGCTTTTTTCCTGGGCTGATGCTCCTGAGATAGCTCCGCCCAACAAAATTGAAAGTAATAGTTTTTTCATTCTTTTCTCGATTTAAGTTTAATCAAAATTAGAGGTGTTTTGGCCCTGTAAATAGTAGTGAATTACCACGGGTTGATAGAAAGTTAACCTGCCCAAAACTTAACAAAATGAAGGGTTTTTGTTGATAATCAGAATTGAGCACAAAAAAGGGTGGTCAACCACAAACCACCCTTCTATAAGATTTACAAAGTAGAGCTATTTCAGCGGAATAATTTCGCAATCGAGCCATTCTGCCAGAGCTTTGTAAATCATCAACTTTTCTTCTTTACTAAAGTGCCTAATTCTAGTGCCATGGGTACCTCGCTGCTTAACCATTTTTAACGAATTTAAATGGGAGGCAGGAGTAATGGCGCAGGCACTCCAGGTATCGTATTCTCCGTAGATGTAAATGAAGTTGTTTCCTTTGTTGGTGGCATAGTTCCAAACGTTTTTCATAAAGGTGCCATCGTATTTTGGAATCCCTGTTGTATCTGGTGTGAAGAACATATTGTCCGGATCAAATACCTTTTTCATTAATGGTTTTATATGATCTTCTTCAAATCCATAATACCCAAGCTCCACCATGTGCTGATAGTAGGATGGGCCTAGTCTTTCGATGGTTTTGTCGGAATAGAACGACCAACCAACAGATTGGTTAACGTGCTTGAACATTTCTTCCGCACTAGAGTTTTTGCCTGGAATGGCGTTGCAGTCGCCGTACCACTGCCAGAAAGAGAAAGTGTATTCGTAAGCAGCATATTCCAACGCAGTTTCATAACCAACAGAGTAGGTGTAGCCTTTTTTACCGGCCCATTCTTTAAGCAAAGGAATAATCTCGTCTCTTCTTTCCAGTAGCATTTTTTGAAAAGCGTAAGCACTGTCTCTACACCAACCATCACCAATAGTTTGGATGTGTTTAATGGTTCTGTCATCTTCTCTGTCTAAGGCAATTGGTGCAACATAAGGGATGGTAACATCTACATCGTTAGGGTATTGACTGCGGTAAGTAATGCAATTGGCTCCACCTTTACTTACACCTGAGCTTACCCATTTACCGGTATAGATGCTTTTAAACGAAGTTACGATACGGTGATAATCTTCCACTGCTTGTTCGTTTCTTAAGTAGTCCCAGTTGGTTTTACCATCTTTAAAAACGGGTTTGGACTTCCCAAAATAGCGATATTCAACCACCAGTTGGTTCCCAAGTGTCATTTGCGAAATTTCCTTGGTGTTGTCGTAGCTCTCATATCCACAGGTTTCAATCAAAGTTGGCCTTTCAGGGTCAGAGTGGGAGAGGTAGATGTGTTGTTCAAAGGTGGAAGATTTTGGATTGGAATGATCCAGTTCCTGATCCATAACGATGTGGTAAGACTGTTTAAAATGATCCCTCGCTGGAATTTCCTCAAACCAAATACCGGAAATTTTGCTCAATTGATTTCTTAGTTCCACCTTGTCTTGCCAATTGGACTTTTTTAAGATCCAATTATTAGGGTCTACTTTTAAATCGCTTAGCTTTTTTAATGGAATTTCTACTTTCCCATTGCTCATATCTACCATTTGAGTTTTACCTTTTATACTAATCTCAATAGGCATCGGGAAATCCATATTGTTGGGGGTGTCCCATTCTAAGCTTAATGTTTTACCGGTGTGGTTTACCAAAATATTGGGTAATTGAGGTTGGTGAAGGTAGATGTCGAATAACCAATCCAGTTTCTTACCTGATAAAGATTCAATTAGTTGTTTGTATTCGTTAGTGCTAACGAATCTACATTGTTTCCCATTTACATAAGATTCTGATTCTGGATTAGGGTAGCAGAACAACCTCAATGACTTTAAGAAAGCCTCATCGCCAACGACATACCTTAATGTGTGCAGAAACCAAGCTCCTTTGGTGTAAATGTCTCCATCGCTCTTTTTGTAAAATGGGGCCGCAAAATATACTTCAGTAGTGGTTTTAGAGGTGGTGGGTGCCATGGTTTGTTGGTTCCTAATTTTAGGATAAGAGTTTTCGAAGTATTTATGGTAAGCCTCTTTTCCCAATCTTTCTTCGTTGTACAATGCCTGCATGTAAGAACAAAAACCTTCGTGAATCCAGAAATCTTTCCAGTCGGCAGCAGTGACCATATTTCCCCACCATTCGTGTCCCAGTTCATGATGATGTAAAAAGTCGTATCCAAATTCATTTGGTTTATAATCGGAACCATAAGCGATGTTGGTTTGGTGTTCCATTCCTAAGAAAGGAGTTTCAGAAACACCGTATTTCTCATTTCTAAAAGGGTAAGGTCCCAGGTACTTCTCGTAAAAGGCAAGGTGCTCCATGAACTCAGGGAAAAGTTTTTTTGCTTTGTCCAGGTTCTCAGGTAGAACATAGAAATACATTGGTATTTTCTCGCCATTTACATTGGTGTATTCTTGTTCCAGGGTTTTATAAGGAGCAATGTTTAGTGTAATGTTATAATTGTTGATGGGGTTGCTGATCTTCCAGTGATGAACTTTGGTGTTTTCCTGTGTTTCTCTCACTTTTTGAAGTGTTCCATTAGATGCTACTACCAGGCTTTGGTCCACTTCAATGAATAAGTTTACACTGTCAGGTTCATCAGATGGATGGTCTTTACAAGGGAACCACAGGTCTCCACCATCAAATTGCATGGAGGTAGCAATCCATGGCTGACCATCTTTGGTCTTTTTCCACGAAAACCCACCAACCCATGGCGGACTTACCGCTTCTTTGGGAGAACCTCCATAAGTGGTTTTTATCGCAATCTTTTCACCTGGCTGATAAGTTCTGTCTAAAGTAACCAATAATCGACCATCTTTATGGTTAAAATTAAAGCTGCGATCTGAGTAAAATTCGCTGGCTTTTCTAACGGTAAGTCTATTATCTAAATCCAATAACACTTCGCTAATAGGAGAGGTTACCTTAACAAAAGCCACAGAACTACCATCGATGGATTTGCTGTTTGGACGAATGCGCAGGTTAATCTGGTAGGAGTGAACGTTGTATGCTCCTTGTAGTGGCTTTAAAGGTCCGCCTGAGCCACTGGCTTTAGCTCCGTGGTAACGTTGAGCAAAAGAGGTGGAACAACAAGTAACTAGTAGAATTATCAGAAATAAGTGTTTCATATAATTATGGCTTAAGTAACAGTAAAATATGAGCTGCAGACCAGCTAAAGTGAGTGGCGTTTAACCCTTCCCCTGTAATAGGGTGGTAGTTTTCTCTAATTGGCGATTGATCATAAAGCCCTTCGCAGTTTTTCAATAGCTTGTTTTGTAGTTCAATAGCCTCAGAATCGAATCCATATCGCTTTAATCCTTCAATTGCAAAGAAAGCCTGGTCAATCCATACAGGACCTCTCCAATATCCGTTAAATGGGTCCAATTGAGGGTGATTGGCTTCAATGGTAGGAAAAGGAACCCAAGTGTTAAAATTCTCCTCCAATATTATGGTGTTTTTGATGGATTCAGCTTGTTCCTGAGTGGCTAAACCGGTCCAAAGTGGTGTCCACCCTTCAGGCCCTTTGGTTTTGATGAACTCTCCTGAGTTTAGTTTAATGTCGTAATACCACCCCGAAACAGAATCGTACATTTTGTTCTGAATGGTAAGCTTTAACTCTTCTGCTTCCTGTTTCCATTGCTCTGCATTCTCCAATGCCATTTCAGTTGCTATTTGATACAAGATTATTTTTTCCAGGTACAAGTAAGAATTGAGATCTACCGATTCCTGATCGATTGACCATGCACCAGCAGAACTTTGTAATAGCTGGGAAGAGTCAAACCGAACGGCATTGTCCATTCCACTTTCCCATTTTGCAGCTATAAGGGTTCCATCTGTCGACCCGTATTCACATAATCCATTCTTATCTACATCTCTGTATAGGTACCAGAACTGATGATACTTTTCCAGTTTCGGGTACATTTCTTTCAGGAAATCAAGATCATGGTCCTGTTGGTATACTTCCCAAATGGCCCAACCACTTAGAGGAGGCTTGGTGTCTCTCCAATTGTGTTTTTCTATAATGGTGTCTCTAAAAATGCAATCCACGATCATGCCCTGATTATTCTGGTAATCGTACATGGTTCTGATTTGGTTTTTAGCCAATTCAGTATCATATTGAGCGATGGCTACCGCATGTTTCCAACTGTCCCAGCTCCAAAACCCTTGAAACCAACGGTTAGAATAAGCAGGGAACAACCCATCGTGTTTAAGTTCTCCAGCTGCACTTTTCCAATTGTTATTTAAGGTAGTAAGGCACTTAATGATTAAATGTTGATCCTGTTCAGATAGCCCATTGGTTAGCTGGTCGGTTTTGCTTTTCCAGTTTAGGATATGATCAACTATTAAATCCTTGTTGTTTAATGCGTTATCTACTATTTCTAGTTCGTGTTCAATTTCAGTGGGGTTGAAACAAATAGAGTGGCATATTCTATAGCTCCTGCTTTCTGAAGGGGAAAGCTGATTGGGGGTATAAGATATTAAATAGCCTTCGCTACTTTCAATAGAAGCAGGAGTGCTGGTAATGGCTGTGTAAGTGTTGTTTGTTCGAAAAAGACCATCTTGTAAATATTCATAGGGGTCATTTATATTTCCTTTCCAAAATGGAGAAACATCAACCTGTTCAGAGCCGGTGTTAGTAATTGTTGCTTCAATCATTGAGCTTCGATTCGAGATAAAAACAAGCGTTAAGTCAATGGTTAACTGCTCAAATTCGTATTTGGCCGTTAATCTTCCTGGGTAAGAGTACTGTTCTGATCGAATAGGAGAGGAAAGCTCCTTAATTCCAAATTGGGAAAGAACGTCCGAAACTTCAAAACCATTCTTATCGGTTAAACTATAAGGGCCATAAAAGCCCATTAAATCTTTGTTGGTGTTAAGTCCGTACCCATGCCAGGAACCTTCGTCAAAAAACAGGTTAGGGATGTCAAGAGTGCTGTCGTAATTGAGGTTTAATACATCCCGGAACTGTTGTTCTGTGTTCTTTTCTTGCTCTGTGATAGTTTTGTTTTGTTCTTCGGAACAAGACAAAAGAATAGTTAATGATAAAAAGCTAATTAGGATATATCTGGTACTTACACGCATTCAGGTCTCATTGGATAGGATAAAAGTACTAGACAGGGGCTTTTCTGTTTAGTAGTAAATTACGAATGAGTAATACAATATTACCAGTTAATTGTAAAATTAGCTAGAATTAGAGGTAATTGCCTATGTGTTAAAGGTCACTCTAAAATGAGCTCCTCTGTCTGTAGGAATGATTTTTACCGCTCCATCCAATTGAAATACCAGGGTTTCAATCAGTTCCAGTCCTAGTGATTCATTGTTGGTAAAATCGAGGTTTTCAGGAAGTCCTATCCCGTTGTCGGCGTAATCAAGAGTAACTTGATTGAAATTTTTCTTAAATCCGATGGAGATAATTCCTTTTTGTTTATCTGGAAACGCGTGTTTCAATGCATTAACCGTAAGTTCGTTTAAGATTAATCCAAGTGGAATAAAAGTATCGATGTCCAGTTTGGTGTCTTCTACGTCCAATTCTATGTTTATATGGTGCGTAGCATCATAGGAATAGAGAAGTTCGTTAAAAAGCTCCTTAATGTATCCAAAAACACTAATCTTAGCCAAGTCTCCCTCTGCATACAGCCTTTCGTGAACCAGTGCCATAGAACGAATCCTTGATTGGCTCTCACGAAAAACTTTAATCTCGTTTTTGTTTTCGGTGGTGTTAATATGGATGTTTAGCAGACTACTAATGATCTGCATGTTATTTTTTACCCGGTGGTGAATCTCTTTTAGCAGTATTTCCTTTTCTGAGTCCTGCCTGAAAATATCATCATAAGAACGCTTTAGTTTTTTAATCGTTCTCTCCAGGTGTTTATTCTTTTTGTCTAGCTCTTTTTGAAGTGCCTCTTGTTTTTTCTGAGACTTTTCCTGCTCCATGGCATAATGAAGCTTGTGTGCTGTTAAAATGGAAATGGTGGATAGTAAATCAAAATCTTCTTCATTAAAAAAGTTGGCTTCCTTTGCTTCACAATCAATTACACCAATAATCTCATCATCAAAAATAAGAGGGACAGTAATTTCAGAAAGGTTGAAATCCTTATCCATGATATAACGCTTGTCCTTTCTGGTGTCTGGAATAATTTCTCCAATACCAGTTTGGGCCACCGTTCCAACAATTCCTTTGCCCAATGTAATGTTCAACGGGTCAATAATATCATGCCGTTCAGGGTTTTTAGGCCCATGAGCTGCACGTTGAATAAGTTTTTCTTTGTTGTCGTCAAACAAATAGACTATACAATCTTCAAACCCAAGTTTACCCACTGCTTCTTTGGCAACGGACCACACAATTTCATCCACCGTTTTAATGTCGATCAACATCAAAGCAAATGAGTTTACTATTCCAAGATTATGCTCTCGGTTGGTTAGTACCTCAATCTGGTGTTCTAATTCCTTGTATTTATTGTCTTTTTCCAAAGGGTATAGTGACTTTATTGCCTGTTAATGAGTTAATTTGGATCACAAAAATAGGAATATTGTATTTTATTTAACTTTCCTTGGTGAACAAAATCAGATAATTGGTTAAAGATTCGCAGTCAATCCATTACTTTTGCACTTTCTTAAAAACTGAATTACAAAATAAAAATGGAAATTCCAGCAAAATACGAACCAGCAAAGTCAGAGGAGAAGTGGTACTCCTATTGGATGGAAAATGGCTATTTCACATCTACACCAGATGATAGAGAGCCATATACCGTGGTGATCCCACCACCAAATGTTACGGGTGTTCTTCACATGGGACACATGCTTAACAACACCATTCAGGATGTATTGGTCAGAAGAGCGAGAATGCTTGGTAAGAATGCTTGTTGGGTTCCTGGAACTGATCATGCTTCTATTGCAACCGAAGCAAAAGTTGTTGCAAAGTTGAAGGGAGAGGGGATTCAGAAATCCGATTTAACCAGAGATGAGTTTCTGGGGCATGCCTGGGAATGGACCGAAAAGCACGGAGGAATCATTCTGGAGCAATTAAAAAAGCTCGGAGCTTCTTGCGATTGGGATAGAACCAGATTCACCATGGATGATGAATATTACAAGAGTGTAATCCATGTTTTTTGTGATTTATATGAAAAAGGTAAGATTTATCGTGGAGTTCGAATGGTTAACTGGGACCCTTCTGCAAAAACTGCATTGAGCGACGAAGAGGTTAATCACAAAGAAGTTAACTCAAAGCTTTACTACGTAAGGTATAAGATCGAAGATACGGACGACGAGTGGTTAACTATTGCTACCACCAGACCGGAAACAATATTAGGTGATACTGCTATTTGTATTAACCCTAACGACGAAAGATATACTCACTTAAAAGGGAAAAAGGCAATTGTACCGATGGTAGATCGACCTATTCCGATCATTTTTGACGAGTATGTTGATATGGAATTTGGTACCGGGTGTTTGAAAATTACTCCTGCACACGATCCAAACGATTATGAATTGGGAAGTAAGCACGGATTGGAAACCATAGATGTATTAAACGATGATGGAACCATTAGTGAAGAAGGACAGCTATATGTTGGTCAGGATCGATTTGAAGTAAGAAAACAAATTGCTATTGACCTGGAAGAAAAAGGTTATTTGGTAAAAACAGAGGACCACATCAATAAGATTGGGTTCTCCGAAAGAACTGATGCTATTATTGAGCCTAAGCTTTCTATGCAGTGGTTCTGTGCAATGGAGGAGTTATCTAAACCTGCTTTGGATAACGTAATGAACGATAACATTAAGTTTCACCCTGAGAAATTCAAGAATTCTTACCGTCACTGGATGGAAAACATCAAAGACTGGTGTATTTCTCGTCAACTTTGGTGGGGACATAGAATCCCTGCGTATTACTACGGTAAGAGAAAAGACGACTACGTTGTTGCTAAAACTGCCGAAGAGGCATTGGTTAAGGCTAAAGAAGTAACAGGAAATGCAAACCTTACACTTGATGATCTGAAACAAGATGAAGATGTAATGGATACTTGGTTCTCTTCCTGGTTATGGCCGATTTCTGTATTCGACGGGTTTAAAGAAGGAGCAGACCTTACTGATCTAAACTATTATTACCCAACCAACGATTTGGTTACTGCACCGGAAATTATGTTCTTCTGGGTAGCTAGAATGATCATTTCCGGTTATGAATACAAACAAGAGCTTCCATTTAAAAATGTTTACTATACAGGAATTGTAAGAGATAAGCTTGGACGTAAAATGTCTAAATCTCTAGGGAATAGTCCTGATCCTTTAGATCTTATCGCTAAATACGGTGCAGACGGTGTAAGAGTAGGGATGTTGTTGAGTTCTCCGGCAGGAAACGATTTACCATTTGATAGCTCACAGTGCGAGCAAGGTAGAAACTACTGGAACAAGATCTGGAATGCCATGAAGCTGGTTAAAATGTGGGAGGTTAAAGAATTTGAGCAACCAGAATATGCAGCAAAAGGTGTGGAGTGGTTCAATAATAAATTGAATAAAGCAATTACTGAACTTAACGAGTCTTACGATAAGTTTAGGATTTCTGAAGCTTTAATGACCACGTACAAATTGGTTTGGGATGAGTTTTGTAATACTTATTTGGAGATTATTAAACCTTCTTATCAGCAACCAATTGACGCTAAAACCTACCAACAAACGGTAGAGTTCTTCGAAACAGTACTTAAAATAACTCATCCATTTACTCCTTTTATTGCCGAAGAAGTTTGGCACCTATTGAGTGGAAGAGAAGAGAGTGATTGTATCATGACTCAACCATGGCCTGAGGCTGGAGAAGCAAACGAAGAGATATTGACTCGATTCGATATAGCTTATGATATTATTACTAATGTTCGTAACCTAAGAAAAGAAAAGAACATTGCGAATAAGGTAGCGATTGAGTTGAAAGTTAGAGATAATGAAGGTTTCGATAGAGAGTTTGATTCTGTGATTACCAAGATTTCTAACTTATCTTCATTGGAATATGTAACAGAAAAAGTAGACAATGCATACTCTTTCGTTGTTAAGTCTAATGAGTACTTTATTCCATTTAGTGATGACATTGATGTTGAAGCTGAAATCAAGAAGATTCAAGACGAAATTGAATATGCTAAAGGGTCGTTAAACATTGTGATGAAAAAGCTAGGTAATGAGCGATTTGTTCAAAATGCACCGGAAAAGGTAGTGGAGATGGAGAAGAAAAAGAAAGCTGATGCCGAGGCAAAGATTAAAGTATTAGAAGAAAAACTAAATGCTTTTGCCTAGTCGAACCTTAATTAGATAATAAATGAAAACCTTCTTAGTTAATGCTGAGAAGGTTTTTTTGTTTATGGTTTATTATCTTCACCAACTTGAAGGATTCTAATAAATATAATGTCCTGTTTACCTCTAGTTGGTACCCCACAAGGGTACATGCAACATTGGGTAATTTTGTTCAAAGACATGCCGAAGCGGTGTCCATTTTGCATAATGTTTATGTTTTACATGTTATGCCTGATGATTCAATTAAGAATTCAATTGAGGTTAGTTATCAGTCAATAAATCAAATAGATACTATAGTTGTTTATTTCAAGAGAAAAGCTTTAAAACACCTATCTTATTTAAAAGCTTTTAAGAAGGGGGTTGATTTTTTATTTCGAGAAAAAGGAGTGAAAATTGACCTGGTTCACCACAACGTAACACTGCCTGCCGGGTGGCAAGCATTGTGGTTAAAAAGGAAATATAACTTGCCTTATTTGGTGTCTGAACATTGGAACGGTTTTCATGATGAAAGGAACATTAAGTTAAACTTCTTTCAACAAAGACTGGCACAAAGAACTATTGCTAAATCTTCGTTTGTATGTCCTGTTACGGATCATTTGGGTAAATCCATGCGCGATAGAGGTCTGGTGGGAAATTATGAAATAGTAAGCAACGTGGTGGATACTGAGTTATTTCAGCTAAAAGAAATCAAAAGAGCTCCGTTTAAGTTCTTGCACGTTTCCACCCTGGTTGATGATCATAAAAATGTATCAGGTATCTTAAGGGCTGCTAAAAAGGCTTTGGATCAAACACCTGATTTACATTTTACCATTGTTGGAGATGGAGATACTGCTCCGCACATTGCTTATGCAAAGGAATTGGGAATTCCGGAGAGTAATCTTTCTATACTGGGAGAGCAGCCTTTATCAGAGATTGCAGGTTTAATGGAAAAGAGCAATGCACTGATACTATTTAGTAATTACGAGAATTTTCCCTGCGTGATTCCGGAGGCAATGGCATGTGGAATGCCTGTAATATCTTCGGATGTTGGAGGAATTCGTGAGCACATCAATAAAAACAATGGCCGCCTGGTGCAGGCAAAAGATGAAGAGGGGTTATTGGAGGCATTGTTAGAAGTAGAAAGTAATCAGGTAGACTTCGATCCAAAATCTATACGTGAATATTCCGAAAATCACTTTAGTAGATTAAGTATTGCTGGACAGTTTGATGAACTATACCAAAAAATGAAAGCATGAAATCGATAGGGAATTATGGTGTTTTTGTTTTAGGTACCAGCATTAGTTTGCTGCTCGTGCTCTTGATGCCCGAATTACATCATCCTTTTGATACTGGTGTGTTTGTAGGAGGTCTGGAATACGTAAAGGATGGATACCAGGATGTATACTTAACGGATAAATGTTCCAACTATCCATTCCTGGGGATGATGGCATCTACTGGTGTTCTTGATTTCTTTGATGGGAACATTGAAGCTTATCAAGTATTTCTCGCCCTTATCGATGGATTGAATGTTCTTCTGTGTTTTTTGATTTTAAGATTGTTTAAAATGCCTTACGCCTTGCTTTGGAGTGGTGTAATTGGATTATTGCCTTCGTCCTGGGCAGGAGCAGCCATTTGGGGGCAAATAGACGGAGTGGGACAGTTATTCATTCTGCTAACATTGTATTTCTTGTTGCATCACATCATACTTAAAACTAAACTATATCAAGAGCGTTTTATCTTATTCTGTACCCTTTCAGGGCTTTTGATATCTGGAGTGTTTTTAACCAAGCAGTTAACCATCTTTAGTGTGGTGATGTTCTATTTTATACTACTTCTTGAGGCCATTAAACGATACGAAAAAGGGCAGTGGTACTTGTTATTTCCAGCAGGACTATCAACCATTTTGGCAACTGTGGCACCTGTTTTTCTAATCGATAATTGGCTCAATTTAAATGATGGGTACATGTCGCACATTCAACACATTTTTGATACAGGAAGTGATCACATGGATGTTATCGCCGAAAATGGATTTAACCTTTGGATCTTTAAAGGAGGTGATCAACTACAACCTTCTACAATACCTTACTTTATGGGGTTAACTCCAAAAAATACCGGAACCATTATATACTTAATGGGGATGTTAGTTCTTTTGGTTTTAATGTTTAGACTAAGAAACCATGAGAAAAGAACTTCCTGGTATATTTTGTTTTTAGCAATGGGGAACCTGGGGTTTAATGTGTTTTTTACCGGTACACACGAGCGATACCTGTTTCATTTTTACCCATTCATTATAATGGCATGGTATATATGGAATCCTACTTTTAGCATAAAAACCCTGGTAGGTTGGGGTGCTATTATTGTAGGTAGTTTAATCTACGGTCATTTTGTGTGGCAAATCTTAAATAAAAACATGCCCTACCATCCAAAACCGGTAGCTTTAATTCACGTTGTATTGTTAGGGTTCTTGAGTTATGCTGTGTACAGGCAATTCAAATCAGACATTAGCTCCAACCCATCTTCGACTGTATAAGTACCAAATAGACATTCCGGCCAGAACGCTAAAATAGATGAACTCTGAGCACCAAACTACTTCTAATGATGCTCCCAGGTGGATGGCTATGAAGTAGGTACTGGAAAGATAGACGGCTATATTAATAGCCTCTATAGTCATTGAAGTAAGGGTTTTTCCAGTTCCGGTAACCGCATTAAAGTATATGTTGGCAATACAGAAAAAGAAAACGGACCCACTTACCACTAATAGTGTTCCTTTGGAGGCTTCAATGAGTGCTTGATCCTTTGTGTAAGTACTTAGAATTATTTCTGGGATGATAAGGTTAAATACTACCAATACCAGGGTACACCCAATGGCCATCATTAGGATTTTCTTTACCAATGTAAACACCTCTTCGGTTCTTCCGGCGCCAATTAGATTACTTACTAGTGTGTTAGTGGCAGAACTGAATCCCATAAGAGGAATAATTAACACCATATAAATGCTTCTTACAATGTGAGAAATCGCTAATTCTCTTTCTCCAATGTGCTCAATGATGGTAAAGAAAGCTAGCCACGATCCAAGAGCTAAAAAACCTTGTAGCATAATGGGCGTAGCAATTTTAATGATTCTTTTCATTAGGTCTTTCTGGTAAGAAGAGAATCGAAACAGCTGATACTTTTCGCGATCGACCATGGTAAAAGAATACACCACCAAGAAAGTAAAAGCACATGCTTCAGCAATTACCGATGCCATTGCAGCACCTTCAATCCCCATTTGTGGCAATCCAAATTTTCCAAATATTAATGCATAGTCCAATCCAATGTTAATGGTAGACATTACAATAGTAGAATAGGTGAGTACCCTTGTTTTGGTAGTCCCCACAAAGAAGGCATTAAAAACAAAAGCAATGTACGCAAAGAAGATTCCGTAAGATCGAATGTTCAAAAACTTGGTGGCTTCCGATCGAATGCTTTCTGACTCTGTAATTCCCTTGAGCAATGAAGGAGATAAGAGTTGGAAAAATAAGAAAATCGCTATTGCCAGTGGTATCATGAAGTACAAAGAGTGGTCTACTACTTTACCAATAGAAGAGTAATTCCCTTCACCATTTCTTCGTCCAATAATAATTTGTGCCCCTGTGGTAAATCCCATTCCACAAATGATCAAAACAAAATATAAGATCCCGGCATTACCTGCTGCTCCAAGTTCTACCTCGCCTATGTGTCCTAAAAATGCAGTGTCGGTGACGTTTACCACATTTTGAGCTACACCACTAATGATGATGGGGAAGGCTACTTTCCATATGTTTTTATAGGATATAGATAGGTCCATGGAGGGCGCAAAGATAATTTTAAGTTCAGGCTTTGGATGAGTTTATAAAAACAAAATTGTAACTATTGTGTAATGAATTGTTAATAGATTAATTGAACTTTAAGAAACATGGTAAAGTATTTGTTTCAATAAAGTTATCTTTGCATCGATCAACAACCAATGAAACAGCTGTTTGTAGCCATAATACTTTTAACCACACTCCAGAGCTTTGCTCAGAAGAAAGAATTCTACCGGTTTTCTTACAGTTATTTCGTAACTCAAGTGTCTTCCCCTAAGGACGGATTAAAGTATTACCTGCTACAAGATAAGTGGGTTAAGGTAACCTCTAATGACATTAAAAATTACGATGTAGAGCAATCCACCGATTGGAAAATTGTTGATCAAACAGGTGGATCAATTCAAGGAGATTTTACTAAAAAGGGAGTTTACTACCAAACCAATGATCATGCTTACAATGCTTTGATGAACAAGTGGAAGCATTTGTATTTTAAGCCTTTATGGGAGATTAAAATGAGAGAATTAGGATATGGATTTGACTATTCTTTAACTGCTTATGATACATCTGCACCAAATAAAGTGCAAATGGAGTTGGATGTTCATGCATTCGACTATTCAGAAGTACATCCCGAATTTATAGGAGGTAAAGAAAAACTAAACGACTACCTGGCTGAAAATACTCATTATCCTCAGAAGGCAATTAACATGGGTGTTTCAGGAACAGTTTACTTGAAGTTCATGATCCAAAAGAATGGTGAGATAGGAGAGGTAATCACTTTAAGAGGAATTCATCCACTATTGGATAAAGAAGCTGCCAGAGTTATTCGAAACATGCCTAACTGGATTCCGGGTAGGCAAAACGGTAAGCGAGTAAATGTGTGGTACGTACTTCCTATCAAGTTTAAAATCAACTAATCATTTTTAAGAGCCTGCTAAGTACGGTTAAATCCGAATTTTGGTTATTTTCGTATCCTTTGTAAGGAATAATTAAATAACTGATTAGAAGATGTCGGACGATAAGAAGATCATTTTTTCGATGGTGAATGTAAGTAAGCATACACCGCAAGGAAAACAAATTTTAAAAGACATATACCTGTCTTTTTACTACGGAGCAAAAATTGGAATTTTAGGATTGAATGGTGCTGGTAAATCTACTGTACTAAAGATCATTGCCGGATTAGATGAACAATATCAGGGAGATGTAGTTTTCTCACCTGGATACTCTGTTGGGTATTTACCACAAGAGCCTAAACTGGATGATTCTAAAACAGTAAAGGAAGTAGTACAGGAAGGTGTTCAGGAAATTGTAGATGTATTGGCAGAGTACGAAGACATCAATAACAAGTTCATGGACGAGGAAATCATGAATGATCCTGATAAAATGAACGATCTGATCGAAAGACAAGGAAAAGTTCAGGAAAAAATTGATCAGTTGGATGCATGGGATCTTGATTCGAAATTGGAATTGGCCATGGATGCTTTGAGAACTCCGGATGGTGATACCAAAATCGAAAACCTTTCAGGAGGTGAGAGAAGAAGGGTAGCACTTTGTAGATTACTACTACAGCAACCGGATATCCTGTTATTGGATGAGCCTACCAACCACCTTGATGCAGAGTCTGTACACTGGTTAGAGCAACATTTATCGCAATACAAAGGAACCATTATCGCTGTAACTCACGATAGATACTTTTTGGATAACGTTGCTGGTTGGATTTTGGAATTGGATCGTGGAGAAGGTATTCCTTATAAAGGAAATTACTCTGAGTGGTTAGAGCAAAAAGGAAAACGCCTGGCTCAGGAAGAAAAACAAGAGAGCAAGCGTCAGAAAGCTTTAAAGAGAGAGTTGGAGTGGGTTCGTAAAGGACCTAAGGGAAGACAGAGCAAAGGAAAGGCTCGTTTGAACAACTACGAAGCCATGATGAACGAAGACATCAAAGAGAAAGAGGCTAAAATCGAAATACCGATTCCTAACGGACCTCGTTTAGGAAACGAAGTAATCGAAGCAGTTAACGTGAGTAAAGCCTACGGCGACAGATTATTATACGAAGACTTAAACTTTAAATTACCTCCTGCAGGTATTGTTGGTGTTATTGGGCCTAACGGTGCCGGTAAAACCACTTTGTTCCGAATGATTATGAACGAAGAGGAGCCAACAGGTGGAGACTTTAAAATAGGTGAAACCGTAAAGATTGGATATGTGGATCAGCGCCATGCTGAAATTGATCCGGAAAAATCGGTGTACGATGTAATTAGTGGAGGAAATGAAGTAATTGAAATAGGAGGGAAGTCCATTAATTCGAGAGCTTATGTAAGTCGATTTAATTTCAACGGATCAGATCAACAAAAGAAAGTTGGTGTATTATCAGGGGGAGAAAGAAACAGGTTGCACCTGGCCATGACACTTAAAACAGAAGCTAATGTGTTGCTACTGGATGAGCCTACCAACGATATTGATGTAAATACCTTGAGAGCATTAGAGGAAGGAATTGAAAGCTTTGCAGGATGTGCCGTTGTGGTATCTCACGATAGATGGTTCTTAGATAGAATTTGTACACATATTCTCGCTTTCGAAGGAGATTCTCAAGTATACTTTTTTGAAGGGTCTTTTAGCGAATACGAAGAAAACCGTAAAAAGCGCCTTGGTAAAGATGTAATTCCTACCAGAGTGAAGTACAAAAAACTAGTGCGTTAATGCGTATAATCATTTTACTGTTTGTTTTCCTTAGTGGTTCTCTTATAGCACAGGAAGGCAGACAAAACCAATTGAGAATAGGGCTGGAACAAGATGTTTTGCCCTATTTTCTTAAAGGGTATATTGGTACTGTTTGGGTGGGGAAACAACATTTAAGAGGTCGTTTTTCTTACGCAGAGGCATCTTCACCTCCATTATTACTTGCCGATG
Source organism: Parvicellaceae bacterium (assembly GCA_965230225.1). Taxonomy (GTDB): domain Bacteria; phylum Bacteroidota; class Bacteroidia; order Flavobacteriales_D; family Parvicellaceae; genus CALSMU01. The sequence continues at coordinate 528,104 of CBDDKM010000006.1, read as the reverse complement.
GAATTTCTTCGGATCGAGTTCAGGCAGTGGGATTGTCTTGCGAGTATTTTCCTAAACCTGAATTTAGCAATTGGTGGTTTGGTCCCGGAATTGGGTATTGGAACAATTCCATTGCCAATGTAGACGGGGTAACGGTACAAAATGAAAGTTGGATTCTAACGCTGGGAAGTGGTTATCAGTACTTTTTAAACAAGCGATTTTACCTTTCCACCTGGACAGCATTGCACACCAGAATTACCGGAAGCAAAGAAATAAGTGTAGGAGGGTACACCCACAAGCCAATGCTGGTGACACCTGAATTATCCCTGAAAGTTGGATTGATGATTCCTTCCCTTTAGTTTAATGTGCATTTGTAAATAAATGCCGGAGGAAAGTTCATTGGAGTAAAGTCCAATTTAACCTGATTGAATTTAGACTGCAACAATTTTCTCGCGTTAAGAGAGTACTGGAACTGAATAAACATTCCGTCGTCTTTTAAGTGCTTTACACAATTGTTTAAGATAGGATCCTTTACTTCAAACGGAATTACCGTAAATGGAAGTGAAGAAACAATGTAATCTACTTTTTCGATACCATGTTGAAGTAAGTAGTCTCCAATTTTTTCTGCGGTATCGTTAATAAGTACTAACCTGTCGTCGCTAATTATAGAATTAATCTGTTCGTAGAACGGACGGTTTAGCTCAAATGAGAATAGTTTTGCCGTCTGTTTCATGTTAGCCAGGATCCCTTTAGTGAATACTCCATTTCCAGGACCAAGTTCAACAATTATATTTGCTTTTTGGAAGTCAATGGGAGCTATCATCCTTTTCATCAGGAATTTAGAGCTTGGAGATATTGCTCCAACCATTCTTCTTTCCTTTAAAAACTCCCCCAAAAAATTAGTCTGTTTCGCCACGAATTCAATAATTTCCCACAAATATAAGGGTTGACAGAATACTGACGTAAATGTGACTGATTTAAGTTATACACAATCAGATTAAGAAAGAATGCTAAAGTTGAAATTAGCCTTATATTTGCATCCTACTAAAAATGTCAGAATGAAAAAAGTATTGGTCCCTATATTTACTTTAACTATTTTGTTGTCAGGTTATTCTCAAGATAGAAAGCAGGCTTTGGAATTTTTCCAGACAGGAAACTTTGAGCAGGCAATTGACGAGTATAAAGCTATACTGGAAGAGGATGAAAACGATATAGAAGCCAATTATAACATTGCGGTAAGTTACCTGAATACCAACATTGATAAATCGTTGGCTATTCCCCATTTAGAGTTATTGGTGGAGAATCCTAAAATTGACCCAAATACGTGGTACCTACTTGGGAGAGCTTATCATTTTGGGTACCAGTTTGATAAAGCGATTGAGGCGTTTCATAAATTCATGGAGGACGATAAAGGCTCTTTAGAGAACCGAGATGATGTTGAAAAGCAAATTGAGTATTGCGAGAACGCAAAGGAGATCATGAAGTTCCCGGTTAGGGTTACTTTTGAAAACCTTGGTAAGAATGTAAACTCTGCTTATGCAGATTACTTTCCTTTTGTCCCTGCAGATGAGTCTTATTTGATTTTTAACTCAAAAAGGGATCAAAACAGCGAGGAATTGACTGATGGTTCATATTCTCCAAAAATCTTTCTTTCGCATGTAAAAGAAGGAGAGTACCAAAAGGCACAAATTTTACCTGCAGAGATTAATGGAGTAGATGGCAAGCAAGAGATTGTTGGTTTGAATGGTGAAGGGTCGAGAGCTATTTTTTACCTGGAAGATTTTAAGCAAGCTGGTGATCTATATGAGTGTAAGATTAACGGAGCAACTTTAAAAATGCCAACCAAGCTGGGTAAAACCATTAATACTAAATATACGGAGATAGCAGGTTGTATTACCAATGATGATCAAAAGCTTTACTTCGCCAGCGATCGTCCGGGAGGCTATGGAGGAATTGATATTTATTCTTGCCAGTTATTACCAAACGGAAAATGGAGTGAGCCTAGAAATTTAGGTCCAACTATTAATACTGCTTACGATGAGGATTTCCCTAACATTTCTCCTGATGGAACTACTTTGTATTTCTCTTCTAAGGGGCATACCAGTATGGGAGGATATGACATCTTTAAAGTGGTTTACGATAAAAGAAAACACAAATTCTCAAAAGTGCAGAACATGGGGTATCCTATTAATACTCCGGAAGACAACATGAACTTTAGAGCTTCTGAAAATGGGGAGTTCGGGTATATTTCTGCTGTAAGAAGTGGTGGGTATGGTGATTTGGATATTTACAGGGTTCGTTTCGAAGAAGTGGAGCCAAGATATACTATTATTACCGGTAACATTGTAGCGAAAGACGGAGCTAAAAAGTTTGAAGATGTATTTATTCAAGTTACAGATCAGGAAACCGACGAGATTTATGGAGATTACGTTCCAAATGAAAAGACCCTACGTTATGTAATTATTCTTCCTCCTGGAAAATACGATATGTTTGTTGGAGCTTACGGTTATGAGGAAATCTACGAGGAAATAGAAATATTAGATAAATCTTCTTTTAAGGCACACCTTTCTAAAGACATTAATCTGGTTCCTGCTAAATAATGGATAGGTTAGGAATCAATCTTAGCGTAAATCTACTAATTGTAGTAGCCACGGTTATTGTATCGTTAATGGCTTTTAACGATCGTAATTTCAAGTACAAATTAACTTTAAGTCCTTACAGTGTTAAGCATCATAAAAGGTGGTGGTTAACGCTTACTCATACCTTGGTACATGGCGATTACATGCACCTGGCTTTAAACATGTATGTACTGTACTCATTTGGAAGTATGGTAGAAAATGTATTTGTAGGGCTTTATGGAGAAATGACAGGGCGATTGTACTATCTGGCTCTATATGTTGGAGGAGCTTTATTTGCAACTATACCATCTTTGAGAAAACACAGTGATAATCCAGGGTATTTAGCAGTTGGTGCATCCGGAGCAGTATCTGCTGTTGTGTTTGCTTTTATATTAATTGCTCCATTGCAGAAGTTAGGAATTATCTTTATTCCAATTCATATTCCGGGTTTTATCTTTGGTACTTTGTACTTGATTGCAGAGCACTACATGGGGAAAAGAGGGAATACCGGTATTGCCCATGATGCACATATCTCAGGAGCTATATTTGGTTTAGTCTTCTTATCCATTATGGATTACCATTTTATCATTAGTTTCTTCACTCAAATTTCTTATTGGGTTACCAATACCTTTTAATTGGCAAGATGATTGATTAAAACCTGAAAAGGGCATTTTGAAGCATTTTTTCAAAATGGTTAAATAAATTATCATAAACCTGTTTTTTAATCGTTTTAATAGCTCTACTTTTGCTTTATGAACAACGGGAAATTTGTATGTTATAATGGGGAGATTCTAAATGCCTCGCAACCTGTATTTAATAGTAACAGGGCGTTTAGATTTGGTGATGGATTGTTCGAATCGATCAGATTAATCAATGGTTTTCCATATAACCTTAAGGGACATTATGGAAGAATGATGGATGGAGCAAAGCTATTGGGTATAGAAGTACCTGAGTTTTTTACTTTGACCTATCTGGATGATCAAATTAGAAGTTTAGCCAGAGAGAATAATCTAGAAGCAGGAGGTAAAGCAAGAGTGAGCTTGTTTAGAAGTGGAGGAGGAACTTATTTTCCTGAGAAGAATGACGCTTCATTTTTTATTGAACTAACTTACCTAAGCGACAACTTTTTTAAGTTGAATGAAAAAGGATTGTTGATCGATGCTTATTCTGATATAAAGAAAAGTTCAGACATACTAGCAAACTATAAAACTGCGAACTCATTGTTATATGTTATGGCTGCCAAATTCTCTAAAGAAAATGAATTGGATGATTGCTTTTTACTCAATCAGAAAGGTAAGGTGATTGAATCCATCTCTTCTAATGTGTTTCTTGTTAGTAATGGGGTATTATACACACCTCCACTGGAAGATGGCTGTATTGGTGGAACCATGAGAATGAATGTGATTAACCTGGCTTTGGAGAACAAAATTACAGTGTATGAAAGTTCTCTATCTCCTCAGAATATTCTGGCAGCAGATGAACTGTTTCTAACCAATGCCATTAAAGGAATTCAGTGGGTAGGAGGTTATAAATCCAAAAGGTATTACAACAACATAGCAAAAAGGTTGTTGACTTTGATTAATGAAAAAGAGACTAATTTAAAGTTGGATCTTCGGGAAAGTTAGATATCATTTTAAATTTCCCTCCCATTTTATTCAAAGTATCTCTCCAGAAAGTTTTATCGGTATTTCCAATAACATCAATGGTTTGAGCTTCTCCAATTAACCAGGAATTAATTTCCATTTCATTTTGTAGTTGATCAGCTTCCCAACCAGAATACCCCATAAAGAACCTTATTTCCTCAGGTGATACTAATCCGGTTTTCATCATTGGCTTTAATTCTTCAAAGTTACCTCCGGTATAAATTCCATCACTCACCTCAATGCTTCCCGCTAGTCTGCTTCCAAGCGTATGTAGGAAGTAAAGATTGCTGGAGTTTACAGGGCCACCAAAGTTAACCGGATAACCGTCTACATCGAAATCTTCTATAAGTTCAGATAATGATACACTAAGAGGGTTGTTTAATACAAAGCCAAATGATCCGTCTTCGTTGTGTTCACATAAATAAACTACTGAACGTTTAAAGAAGTTATCTTCCATAAATGGTTCAGCAATAAGTAATCTTCCCTTTTCGGGAACTAACTCATTTATTTGAGAGATATCCAGGTATTTATCGATGTTCATAGTTGTCTGTTTGAGCAACTACAATGTACGATTATTTATTGGGAATTGAAATAATTTGTGATCAATGTATAGAAGACGACCACGGAATCGATTGAATGATTTCAGCTTCCTTGGTCAGCATCTCGTCGTAGCGCTTAGCTATGGTCTCTTCATCAAAATAATGAGCAGCCATCTTTACAAACAAAATACCGTGGTTCTTTTCTTGTTCCGATAACCTGGCGTAAAACTTTTTTAATTCTTCGTCTTCCATGGCTTCAGAAAGAAGTTTAAACCTTTCTACACCACGATACTCTAAAATGGAACAGAATAATAGTCTGTCGAGAAAACGTTCGTCTCTACCATGTCTGATCCAGTCCATAAATCCAGAAGAGTAGGGGTCTGGTGGAATTTTCCCTGTTAAAGGAATGTTCCTTTTTTTCATGAGTTCGAATACTTGCCTGAAATGTGCAATTTCCTCAATAGCTGTTGCTGCCAGATCTGAAATAATTTCGGTTCTGTCTGCATATTTAGCCGCAAACGACATGCATATATTAGCTACTTTTCGCTCTGCATTAGCATGGTCCTGAAGTAGTTTAGGTAAGTCTTTTATTGCGTTTTCTGCCCATTCGATTGGGGTTTCATATTTCAAGGTTGTATCTACCATAATTCAATTAATTTCTTTTCCAGAAAAACGGTGTAAATATTAAAGCAACTGTAAACAGTTCCAGTCTTCCCATTAGCATTAGGAACGAAAGTACCCATTTTGCACCATCGTGTATAGCGCTAAAGTTACCGGTTGGCCCAAGTGTTTCAATACCAGGTCCTACGTTTCCTACGGACGTAGCTACCGCACTAATAGACTCTAAGAAAGGGACGCCAAATGCTGTAAGAACAATGGATCCGATAACAAACGTGAACATATATAGGAATACAAATGCCAACAGGTTGTAGATAATATTGTTGGATACTGCCTCCTTATTAAGGTGCACCGGGATTACAGCTTTTGGGTGAAGTCTTCTTTTAAACTCTAAAAACCCATTTTTCATTAGAAGCACGATTCTTACGATTTTCATACCACCACTGGTAGAACCGGCAGAGGCTCCTGAAAATAGTAATAAGAAAAAAACAAAAACCACCAATGGTCCCCATAACATAAAGTCTGCACTGGCATATCCTGTAGTGGTAATCATACTTACCACTTGAAATAAGGTGTCTCTAAACGCTTTTCCAAAGCCACTATCGGAATAGTGCCAAACAAATGGAGTTAATACCACGGTTAGCCCGATAACAGCCATCAAGTACCATTTGAACTCGTCGTTTTTCCAGAAGTGCTTGATTTTACCCTTTAAACCAAAGTACAATAAAGTAAAGTTAGTTCCTGCCAGGAACATGAAAATAACAATTACATATTCGATAACGGGCGAGTTGAACCCTGCAATACTGGCATTTTTAGTGGAGAATCCTCCTGTAGAGTTGGTGGTTAACGCATGGTTAATGGCGTCGTAAAAACTCATTCCACAGAACAAAAGAATAATGGTTTCTGCCAATGTTAGTCCAACATAGATAGCCCACAGTCGTTTTGCAGTTTCCTTTATTCTTGGGTGGATTTTATCCTTAGTTGGCCCCGGAGCTTCGGCAACAAATAGCTCCATTCCTCCAATACCAAGCATGGGCAGGATGGCTACGGTAAGTACAATGATTCCCATACCCCCAATCCATTGGGTCATGCTTCGCCAGAATAATATCCCTTCCGGTAGTCCTTCGATTTCTTGCAGGATGGTGGCTCCTGTAGTGGTGAAACCGGACATGGTTTCAAAAAAGGCGTTACTCACGTTTGGGATAGCACCCGAAAGTAAGTAGGGTAAGGTTCCAAACAATGCCATAGAAAGCCATCCTAGCACTACAATTAAGTAACCGTCTCTTTTTTTAATTTCCCCGTTCTTGCTCTCTTTGGTGGCCATTCGCATTACGAACCCCACCAATAGTGTTAGAACACTTGAAATAATTAACCCTCTTTTTGCCGCTATTGAATCTCCTCCTGCAAATGAGAAAGGGATGGCTAAAGACATTAGAAGTCCATTGATAATTAATAAAGTACCTACTACATGAGCAATTACTTCACCATTGATCAGTTTTTTATTGGAAGTACTTTTCAATTTTATGAATGGATTCGGTTAATGAAAAAACAACTGCTTTATCTCCGGCTTGTAGTTGGAAATCTCCAAAGGGAATAAATCCTTTGTCGCCTCTAACAACACCAGAAATGTTTGCGGTTTTAGGGAATTTCAGGTCTCTCACCGGCTTTTGCGTTACCTTAGAATCAGGTTTTACAATGAACTCAATGATTTCTGCATCTACACCATGTAAACTGGCAATGGCCATTACGTCTCCTTTACGTACATATTTAAATATATTACTTGCAGCAATAATTTTTTTATTGATCAAAGTATCAATCCCAATGGCTTGTGAAAGGTGAATATAGTCTATGTTTTCAACCCTTGCAATGGTTTTTCTAACGCCATGGTTTTTAGCTACCAAAGAAGACATGATGTTCGATTCAGAATCACCGGTAACGGCAATGAAAGCATCCATGTCTGCTAGCCCTTCTTCTTCCAACTCTTCAACATCCTGAGCGTTGACGTTAACAACAAGTGTTTTCTTAAGCATTCCGGCTATTTTCTCGCACTTTTGTTTGTCCTTTTCTACTAGTATAATGTTGTAATCATCTTCCAACATTTCTGCCGCCAGAACACCAATTCTACTTCCACCCAAGATCATAATGTCCTTAATAGGGAAGCACTCTTTGCCACAAATATCGGTTACACTATCAATGCATTCTGGAGCAGAAATAAAGTAAACGATGTCGTTTTCCTTAATGATGGTGTTTTTGTTGATAATGATGGTTTCTTCATTTCTATGAAGAGCAATTGGCTTAAAGTTTAGGTTGGGGTTTAAGTGAGCACTTTCACTAACTGATTTATCTTTAAGTTTTGAATATTCCCCAATAGAGATACCAAAAACCGTCAATTTACCTTCTTCAAACTCAAAGTCATCGGTAAACACGGATCTTTTGATTAGTCTTTTAATCTCTTCTGTGGCTAGTTGTACCGGAGAAATTAATGTGTCAATTCCCAGTCCCTGGTAGATGTCTTCAATGCCGTCGTTAACTATTTCTAAATTGTTAATTCGGGCAATGGTTCGTTTTGCTCCAAACTTTTTACCTAAAATAGAAACCAATAAGTTAGTTTCTTCTGAAGAAGTTACGGCTATTAATAGATCGCAGTCTTTTACATTCGCTTCATTAAGTACACGAACTGATTTTGCATCTCCAGTAATGGTAAACACATCTATGTGCGAAGCAACGTATTGCAGCCTTTCCTCGTTTTCATCTATCAAATAAATGTCTTGCGATTCACTCGAAAGCATTTTAGCTAGATGATACCCCACTGCACCGGCTCCGGTTATAATAATCTTCATCGATTAAAAGAATTAAACCACAAAGATAAATAATGAAAGGGTAGAGTTGGGTTTTTAAGAATGGAAAGTTATCGAATCATAGTTGTTTATAGGTTAGTTCTTGACAATAAGTTTTCTACTAAACAGTTGGTCGTCAGAAGATGCTATGATTAAATAGGTGCCATTCGGAATTGGCCTATTCGATTGAATAGCAGTTAATTGGTGATCAGATTCGATGACTTTCATTTTAGAGTAATACTCACGGCCATTCATGTCTCTAATGACCAATAATACTTCGCTTCCTTTAAAATTATTGAAACTTACTTTAATGTTGTCTGCAGATGTTGGATTGGTAAATATGTTAAAGTCGGGTTTATTGTTGCTTATATTTATGGGGATCACTTCTGAGTACGTATAGTTTCCGTTGTAATCCGTCTGTTTTAGTCTGTAAAATGAAATACCATTCAATGGTTTGATATCTCTTTCGAAGTAATCGATAATTGAGCTGCTATTTCCAGCACCTTCGATTTTAATTATGGATTCGAAGTTTTGTCCGTTTGCAGATCTTTCAATTTCGAAGTAATCATTATTTATTTCAGTTGAAGTAGACCAATTTAAGTCAACAACTCCATTGTTGTATATAGCATTGAAAGAAGTGAGTTCGACTGGTAGAGGGGAAGCGAGATCTATAGAGGAAAGGTGAAATGTGTTAGAGAGGTCGGATAAGGATAAGCCGGTTCTGGTAATCATTGGGTAGGAGGTGGTTCCAGTGGCTGTTCCATGCAGTCCAATAGCACTATTAAACAAAGTAAGTCTTAAATCATCTATGTCTGTAATAGTACCAAATTGGGTGCCTCCAGCATTAATATTGTATGTTCCTCCTGTTATGCCTCCGCTTATTGTAATAGACCATGAAGCATCATCCGTTCTAACAATAATGTCTCCATTGTCGAGAAAGTTAGATCCGGTAACAGTACCATTATCGGAGTGGGAAATTGAAAGAAGTCCACCTGAAGTAGGTCCGGAAGCAGGGGCAGAAATGTAAATAGGTCTAAAGCCTCCTCCCATTTCTCCCATAGGGAAAAAACCAGCTGTAGTTCCCGAAGGAATTATTCCAGCTGCAATATATCTGCGAAAGGTTCCGTTATAGATTTTTCCATTTGAATGCGATAATGTACCTGTGGAAGATGTATTTTGCCCTAGAGTTAAATTGTAGGTATTAAGGTCGATATCACCGTCTGTAATAGTGAGTAAATCATGAACCTCGATGTTTCCTTGTGAGGTTCTGGTGGAACCACCATTTATGGTTAAGTTTTGGTAGTACCCACCAACCGGGACTAGTAGTTTTTGAGGGAAATTAGAGTCGTATATAACCAAGTTGTTAGAAGCGCTAGCATCTATTCTGGTGTCTAAATCATTCCCGAACCTATTGATGGTCCAGGTTGAGTTGGCGTGGTTAACAAATAAGGCGCTTGGGTCTATCTGTCGAAAGCTGGCGATGGTGAATGTACCATAATTATGAACAGTAAAGTTAGATGCATTTCCACCGACAATATTTCTGTTAAAAGTAACAACATTGCCAGAGGAATTAATGAACGTGTTATTAGTACAGCTTGAACTTTGTAACTTGATCCCATCCGCTAATGTAGTACCGTTGTTGGTGTACACTATATCGCTACTTTCGAACCGGATATATTTAGGAGTTGTAATTGTGCCGTTATTGGTAAATGTACTCAGTGATTTGTTTATTGAGATCTCGTTTTGAACGGTCAATGTTCCTGCAGTAGCAGAGTGGATAAAAGCAACTGGGCCATATTGGTAATTAGAATTGGAATTAGTGTTTAGGAGGAAGTCGTTGAGTACTGTAAATGCACCAACTAAATTGTTGGTGATGATGTGGTCTCCTCCTTCATCATTGAAATCATTAGATAGGTTTATTATGCCACTTCCTTCTATGTTGATGTCCTGGTTTCCTCTAATAATTAAGTTGCTTACATTTAGTCCGGTTACGGCGTCATTTGATGTAATGGTGTATCCTCCGGTTTGTAGTGTAAGAGATGCATTATAGCTGTTTTTATTAATATTACTGCCACTTTCTATGGAAATATTACCACCATTGTAACCTACTAAATCTGAGTCCGAAATCCATCTAATGTTGGAGTTATCTTTTATATCGATTGATTTAAAATAACTTTCGGAATTAAGGTCAATTGTGTGGCCATTTTCTATATAAACATTTGTTAGTGGTCCTGGGGTGCAATTGCAAGATGTTCCACCAGAAGTTCTGGACCAGGTAGAGCCATTCTCCCAGGTTCCTGATGCAATAGAGTATAGCGAATTTGTCCCGGATTCAAGAACAAATAGGTTGTCAAATGATAATTGTTCAGAATCACCATCATTATTCATTCTAACCACGATTCTTACAGAGTCGCCAACTAGATTATTAGCATAAGCATTTACAATTCCAGGATTAATGTTTCCGGTTTGATCTCCATCGGTAAATAATGTTTCAGAGCTCCCGTCAAGTACATAGTAGATTCTTATATAGTCACCTGCCTCCTGATCGTTACCCGGTTGCCATAGGTCTGCTCTTAGATCAACTCCTGCGGGATATCCTGAAATGTTAATTACTTCTGAGGACCAAACACCTTCACCATCTAAATCTTTACCTTCGAATCTTTCGTTTTTAACTATGAAAAAATCCTCAACTCCACCATCTACAAGTGTGATGCCTGCATCGTATTTTTTCCAGGCACTCGTACCCAGATCTTCATAAGTGCTATCGGCTAAACCGTAGAAATTCTCATGCCAAATAATTTGAGCCTGGGTAAAATTGAAATACAGAGAGGGTAGTAGGCATAAAAGTAGTGTGCACCTATAGTTCATAATTGTTTGTTTAATTATGTTAAAAGTGGTGCACTGCTAAGCTACCTAATTATTGGTGCTAACAACTTGCCAATTAGTATGAAGTAATTTAAAATATGGGTGACCTACATGTAATGATGGATGAAGTCCAATTGTGATTAATTGAGAGTTGTGAAAAAAGTTACTTTTAAGTAAGTTTAATTCTGGATTACTATCTTTTTACTGAACAATTGATCGTCAGAAGAAGCAATTATAAGGTAAATTCCATCAGGTACATTTCTATCTGTTTGAATGGCAGTCAACTGATGGTCAGATTCAACCACTTGCATTTTAGAGTAGAACTCTTTCCCTTCAATGTCTCTAATTACCAATAGCACTTCCTTTCCTTTCATTCCATCAAAATTTACTTTAATGTTATCAGGAGATGTAGGGTTAGTGAATACGCTGAAATCCGTTTGATTCTCATTGATCTTCATTGGTACAATGTCTGAATAGGTAAATGTTCCATCGTAGTCGGTTTGTTTTAAACGGTAAAATGAAACGCCACTTAATGGCTCTATGTCTCTTTCGAAGTAATCAATAATAGAGCTGCTGTTTCCAGCTCCATCAACAGTTAGAATAGTCTCAAATTCTTCTCCGTTAAAAGATCTTTCAATTTCGAAATAATCATTGTTGATTTCAGTTGCTGTAGACCAGTTCAATTCTACAATACCATTATTATACATTGCCTGGAAGGTTAGTAGTTCTATTGGTAGAGGAGAGGCAAGGTCTAAAGATGAAATGTGGAATGTGTTGGCTAAATCAGCTAAAGAAAGTCCTGTTCTGGTGATCATCGGGTTAGAGGTAGTTCCCGCAGTAGTTCCATGGCTTCCTACAACGCTACCGGACAATGTTAGTCTTAGGTCGTCTATGTCGGTAACAATACCAAGACCGGTTCCTCCTGCATTAATCTCATAAGTTCCTCCTGCAATGCCTCCGCCAGTGATAATGGTCCATGAAGCATCGTCGGTTCTTAAAATTTCATCACCTCCATCGAAAAAACTTACGTCGTCTGTTGTTCCGTCATCTGTGTGTGTAACGGTAATTAAACCACCAGTGGTTGGTCCTGCAGTGGGAGCAGAAATATATATAGGTCTTGTTTCTCCTACATCTCCCATAGGGAAGAACCCTTCAATAGCTCCATCTGCAATTATGCCAGAAGATAAGTATCGGCTAAAATCTCCATTGTAAATAGATCCGGTTGTGTGAGATAAAGTTCCGGTAGAAGCAGCACTTTGTCCAAGAGTTAAGCTATTGGTATTAAGGTCTACATCGCCATTGGTGATAGTAAATAAATCGTGAACGGAAATATTTCCCTGTGCAGTTTTTATTGATCCGCCATCAAGGGTTAAGTTTTTATAATATCCACTTACCGGTGCTAGCAATTCCTGCGCACTTGCACTGTTATATACAACTACATTGTTGGCTGCAGTGGCGTCCAGTGCTGCATCTAAATCATTTCCTGTTCCTGTAATTGTCCAGGTAGCGTTAGAGTGATTAACAAATGAATCTGCAGGGTCGATGGCTTTAAAGAACCCCATTGATAAATTACCGTAGTTATTTAGGGTAAAGCTTGCCGAGTTACTCATGTCTACTTCATCAGTAAACGAAGCGGTATTTCCAGTATTATTGTTGAAAATATTATTGTCATCTCCACTTCCGCCAACTTCCAATCTTCTAGCTGCTATAGTATTGTTGTTGTTAAAAACAATTTCGTCCTCCATAAACCTAACACGGTCGGTAACAGTAATGCTTCCATTATTGGTAAACACTATAGTGTCTTTATCCATTCTTAAGTCATCATGAATGTCTAGCAGACCAGCAGTTCCAGAATGAATAAACGTGATTGGTCCATATTCGGATGCTGTTGGTAGGAGTGGACTATATCTTAACATAAGTTGGTCATGAACTGTGAAAGTCCCAGTGAGATTATTAGTAATGGTATGGTCACCACCTTCGTCGATAAAATCATCTCGCAAATAAATTCTACCAGAACCTTCAAAAGTTACATCCTGATCTCCCCTTATAATGAGGTCGCTAATTTCCATCCCCATAGCAGCATCGTTAGAAGTAATGGTGTATCCACCTGACTGAAGAATAACCACGGCGTTTTTCCCATTTCTGTTCATATTGCTTCCACTTTCTATAGAAATCGTACCACCATTGAAGCCAATTAAGTCAGCTCCAACTGTCCATCTTATAGATGAGTTACCTGTAATGTCAATAGAGTTAAAGTAGCTTTCAACACTTACGTCCATAGTGTATCCACTTTCTACATATACATCGGTTGTTGGCCCTGGAATACAGTTACAAGCCGCTCCACCAGAAGTTTTGGACCAGTTGTTCCCGTCTTCCCATGCTCCAGAGGCAATGGAGTATAATGGATTGGCACCAGTTTCAAGAACGAAAATGTTGTCAAAGGCTTCTCTTTCAGCAGAACCGGTATGTAGGTTCATTCTTACTACTATTCTTACCGAGTCTCCAACTAATCCATCCACGTAAGCATTAACAATTCCGGAGGTAATATCGTCAGTTTGATCTCCATCCACAAAAAGTGTTTCTGCTCCACCATCCAATACGTAATATGCTCTTAAATAGTCGGTGGGCTCCAGGTATCCAGCTAATTGCCATAGATCAATTTTTAGGTCAACACCTGCTGGGTAGCCAGAAATATCAACTACTTCGGAAGACCAAACACCTTCACCAAGCATGTCTCTTCCTTCAAATCTTTCGTTACGTACAATGAAATAATCGTTAATTCCTCCGTCTACAAGTGTAATACCTGCATCGTATTTTGTCCAGGCAGAAGATCCATTGTCTTCATAGGTGCTATCCGCAAGCCCGTCAAAATTTTCATACCAGATAATTTGAGCCTGGTATTGATTAGAAATAAAAAGGAGTAGTAGGCCAGAAAGTAATAGTCTCGTCATAACTATAGTGGTGTCTGAATGTTTGCTTAATTAGGTGTGGTGTGTGTTCAATATACCTATAAGTAGAAAAAATAGGTTCGGTAACTTGGTGAACCTATTGAATCTTTATTTAAATAGGTGAATTATTTGGATGGGGTAAATTGAGATTTAAGCGCTTTTGTACTCATTTAAAGAATTTTGAGAAGAGTCAATGATGTTTCTCAAAGGCTTAAAATAAGTCCTAATTAAAGGCCATTTGTTGTCGTATCTCTCCAGTAAGATATTGATGGCCTTTTTATATTTCTTCAAATTAAAGGTGATAGCAGAAGGTGTAATTTTAGGTTCACACAAATCAGCTACAGTATTACCGTTAATCTTCCATTCTCTTTGGTGAGCTTTTTCAGCAGCAGCTTCGTACTTGTCCAGTATTTCGATTACGTTAGAGTATTTGTCTTTTTTGTAGATCGAAGCTTCAGATTGCTTTTGCTCTTCAATAAGGATGTGTTCCTGTTCTATTAATATAGTAGAAGAGAGGTTAAGTGATAAATTCATAGCCATGTGAATGGCTCCACGAATTGATTTTTCAATCAATTCCAGATTAGCGGTTTTGCTTATTATGAATTCCTTAGCATCATCCGAAAGAGCAATGGCGAAATCGTGCTCCTGATTCAATCTGGTAATTAAAGACTGAATAAAATGCATTAAACTCTTTTTGTAATTCTCTTTCAACTGCTCATTTTCCTGCTTGTAATTTTCGAGAGCTATTTTTTGATTTTGTAAATTATTCAAAACCAATTGGTGGGTTTCCAGGTTGTTGTACTCCTCTCTAATTCTAGCAGAAATAGTGTGGTATAATATATTTCCTATTGTTGCTTTTTGTTCGGTATTGATCTTACTGTTTTTGGATAATCCAAAAATTCCGGCGTGATTAACCTTAATTAGCACAAAGTCGAATAAACGATCAAAAGGAGATAAAAACTTTAAGCACAAAATGTTGTTGTCGTCTTCATCCTCCAGGCTCATTTGTTTAATTACTCTCTTTTCTTTTTCCTGATCCAAAAAAGAAATCATGTCTGTTCTGATCCACGAACTAGTAGATTTTTCTTTTCTAAATTTTTGCAATAGGTGAGTCCTGTTTCTCAAGTTTATTCTAGAGATATTGCCATTCTTGAGCTCTTTGAGTAGGAGTTCCTTATTGTTGTTGCAGTACCCCACAACAACATCTGTAGCACCTGGTATGTAGTTGCTAATGTTAGCAATCAGGTAACTTAATGGATGTTCTATGAAGGTATAACGTACCATGCTTAAAGCAAAATTAAGTAAAATATTAAGTTTATACTTAAAAAATTAAGTAAAGTTTCAAATGGAACTGAAGTGGAACTTTAGAAAAAAGTTGAGTAGTCATTTTTCGCTTAACTCCTAAAACAAAAGGAAGTCGAAGGGAGTACTATTGTAAAAGGAAATGGAAGTAATTCTTTTCTGTAGTTAAAAATTAAGTAAAAATGAAGCAGTCAAATGAAGATAAAATAGAAAAGGCATTGCGCTTTGTGGTGATGATTTTGAGGGTGTTGTTTAAAATGATGTATGGTCTTTTTAAGGTTTTTCGAATGATTTATTCGAGGTTGTCGCGTAAGTTATATGGGGTGTTAAATCCTGTGTTGGATAGGTGGTACAGCCTAATCTATGTGCGAGCTTGTGTGATGTTTGGTTGCGAATCTGAATTAAAATAAGAATTATGGGTTTGTTTAAAAGATTAGGTTCCTGGGTGTTGGAAGAAGAGAGGGGTGAAGAGGAGGAAATAGTAAAGGTGATTAACAATAGAAAGAATACTTACGAACTGTTTAAAAAGAATAGGTATAAGACTTCAGAGGAGTTGGAGAAGGGTAGATTTGAAGAAGGAACAAAGTAGGTTTTCAATAAATTTAGTTAACTGGTCAAATCCCTTTCGTTTTGAGTTTGCAGATCGAAGGGGATTACTTATTTTCGATGCACTTTTGAAAATAAGATTATGACTAAGATAAAATTTGGGACAGACGGATGGAGAGCGATCATCGCAAAAGAGTTTACAGTGGATAACGTTGCAAGAGTAACTGTTGCTACAGCAAACTGGATAAAAAGCAACTACGATAATCCGGTTGTGGTATTAGGGCACGATTGTCGATTTGCTGGTGAGTTATTTGCTCACACGGCAACGAATGTATTTGCGTCGATGGGAGTTAAGGTGAAGTTGGCTAAGGGGTTTGTTTCAACTCCAATGGTGTCTTTAGGGTGTGTTAAGTTAAATACCTCGCTTGGGGTAGTGTTAACTGCCAGTCATAATCCGCCTTCGTACAATGGTTATAAATTAAAAGGAGATTTTGGTGGTCCTTTGAGCCCTGAAAATGTACAGGAGATAGAAGATGCTATTCCTGAAAATCATGAGTTAGACCTGGAAACCCTTTCGTTAGATGTGTTTGTTCAGCAAGGAATGGTAGAGTATGTTGATCTGGAAGAAATGTACCTGAATCATTGTAGGGAAAACTTTGATTTAGAGGCTATTAAAAACTCTGGGTTAAATTTTGCTTATGATGCTATGTATGGTGCCGGGCAAAATGTATTAAAGAAATTATTGCCAGAAATGACTTTCCTGCACTGTGACTATAATCCTTCTTTTATGGGGCAGGCACCAGAACCGATTGCAAAAAACCTTGGGGAGTTTTCTGAGTTAATTAAAAGTAAAGGAAATATTGCGGCCGGACTGGCAACCGATGGTGATGCAGACCGGATTGGTTTATTCAATTCTTCTGGAGAGTTTGTAGATTCTCATCACATCATGCTTTTGTTAATGGTTTATTTGCATAAAACCAAAGGAATGAATGGTGGTGTTTGTGTGGCAGCTTCTACAACTCCAAGAGTAGGGAAGTTGGCGGAGAAGTTTGGGTTGCCATTTGATATGGTTAAAATCGGATTCAAATACATTGCCGGTAAAATGGTAGATGAAGACATTCTTGTTGGTGGAGAAGAAAGTGGTGGTATTGCCATTAAAGGGCATATTCCTGAAAGAGATGGAATCTGGATGGGGTTAGTTGTTTTCGAGTTTATGGCTAAATCTGGAAAAACTCTTGAGGAGCTTGTAGAAGAAGTTTACGAGTTGGTAGGGGAGTTTAAGTACTGGAGAGATGACCTGCATTTGTCTGAAGAATTGAAACAAGAGGTAATTGCTAATTGCAAATCTGGCAAATACACTTCTTTTGGTAAATATCAGATTCAGGAAACTCAAACCATTGATGGGTTTAAATACATTTTAAGCGATGATGAATGGTTGATGATTAGACCGTCTGGTACAGAGCCTGTATTAAGGGCTTATGCGGAGGGTAAGGATCTGGAGAATGCAAAAGATATTCTAAAAGCAGCGAAGGCTGAATTAGGTATTTCATAATTTTTTGTAACCAAATTCAAAAACTGTCGTTTCGATTGATCCGTGTTAAACAAAACGAATTATATCGAAACCGTACCAACTGTGATCAAAAATAGGATTTGATTCGGTTGGTAAATTTACCGCAACTTTATTAGAAGAATTATTTCACTGTACATATAAGTGTTGTGCAATTGTTAGTAACCGCGAACAATTGTTAATAACTTTGTTGAAATGTTTTGGGTTTTCATGTCGAATGTAAGCTCTAGCATGACGAGATATTTTTTTATTGCGATAAATTGACCTATCTTAGCAGCGTGTAAAACGCATGACCCCAATCTATTAGTTTAGATTGAAACAACAACGAACATTCAAAACAACGTATTAAAAACTAAAATTAGTAGTAAGATGAAGATGATATTATCTGCGGCTTTGACAGTACTGTTTAGTTTACAGTTGTATAGTGCCAACCCTCAAGCCATGCCTGGTAATGAGAAACCTTTTGAGCTGCATAGGTTGGATACTAAATTTAATGATCAACTATCTTTTGAGATAGTAACTACCAGTGAACAAACCATTACTATCGAAGTAAGTGATCAGCTAGGACAAAAACTCTATTACGACACGAGAACTGTGTATGGAGAGTTGGAGAGAACTTTAATTACTGATGATTACCCTAAAGGGGTTTATACCCTTAAGATTACTTGTCAGGATATTGAAGTAATCAGACAGTTAACTAGAATTTAATTATTTCAAATATTGGAGTAAAGGTTGTCGTGAAAACGGCGACCTTTTTTTGTTGGCTACCATTTGGTGTATGGTGTAAGTTGCAAATTGGAGTTGTAGTACCTTGAATCGTCAGATACTTCTTTTGCAATCCATTCGGGTAAAGTAAATTCTTCGTCTTCTGAGTTTAATTCGATTTCTGCTAGTACAAGACCTATATTTTCACCTTCAAACACATCTACTTCCCAGGTGTGTTCATTGTGCTCAATTAAGTATCTTATCTTTTCAATGGTTCCCTCTCCCATGGAAACAATCATTTCTTCTGCATCCTTAAAAGGAATTTCGTACTCGAACTCCTTTCTGGTAATTCCGGATGTTTTTCCTTTAATGGTTAAAAACCCAATAGCTCCAAATATCCTTATCCTAACAACTTTTTCAGGATTGGAGGATAAATAACTCTGAATGATTTTCGTTCCCTCTGGTTTGGTAAGTTGGGCCCATAGCTTTTCATGAACCAGAAACTTTCTTTCAATTTCCTGGCTCATTAAAGATTGCTCAAGTTTTTATTTTTAGGGTATTTTACCTGGAACTTAAATGAGATATCTACTGTTTCACCGGCAGGGATGTTCAATTTCCAGCTCAGTTTACCTGTTGTTTCATCGTGCTTTGCTCCTCCGTCTTCCAATAGTTCAACAACTATGTCTTTATTGTTGGAAAGTGGAATCTGATCAACCACTTCAATTTCAATAGCCTGACTTTTGTTGTTTCTTATTTTAATCTGGTAGCCTCTGGTGGATTTTTTGTTTCCACCAAATGAGCTGTTTTTGCAGAAATCGTTAATTTTTTCACGGTTGATGACAATGCTTTTATCTCTACCTAAAGAAACATTTAGCGTGTCCTCCGTAATGTTGGTGTTTAGGTAAGATTCGCCAACGTAAGTTCTTTCGTAAAATGTATTTACATAACCCGGTAACAAGTTGTAGTTCCCCCATCCACTAACTCTGGCTAGCAAGAAAGCATCTTTGTCTTTTTTCGGGTAGCTCATGTATTGGTAGCTTACAGGGAGTTCATAATCCTGAATTTCCACCACGTTTGGTTTGCCATCAGATTTTATAGTATAAGGCATGCTTATTTCAAATTCTGAGTTGACCTGGCTTTCAGTAACTGTGGTAAAATCCGATAAGCTATTGGAGATGGATTTTTCATTCTCCATTTTCACTTCTTCCAAATCTGCAATACCATCGTTGTCATTAGAGCTTCTATTGTTGTATGCAGAAGCATAGGCGTAACTAACACCTTTTCTTCTTCCTCCGCCACCGCGGTTTTTGTATTCGCTATAGTATTTTAAATACCAGGGGTAATACCCTGGTTGAGTATTGTTAATTACTGGGTTCCCAGTAGATAGGGCTATCTGGATATTGTTCCAGTCGTTTCCTGTGTTTTGAAAAACATCCCCTTTGTAAGTTAGTGCAACAGGTCCGTTAATGTCGTTGGAGCGAATATCGTATTTAGGAATCCATCCAGCACCTTTGGTAATGTAACTCAATTCAAACTTCGGACTTTGTTTTCCCTTGCTACTTACCTTAACAATGATATCGCTACTGTATTCTCCTTTCTGGTTGTTTATTTCTTTTAATTGATTGGATAGTCGATGAATACTGGTTTTCATTTTTCGAACCGATCGATCAATGTCTAGTAATTTGGTTTCAATTTCCAGTAATCTGGATCTATAAAAGTCGGAAACATCCATTAAATCTTCAATGTCTACGCCGCTGTCTTCACCGCCAATAGATTTGTTAGAAATTAGCATGGATTTTTCTTCCAAATAAACCACTTTGTGGCTGTTTCGAATTTCAACTTTAAATTGCAAGTCTTCAATACTATCCTTGATTTCTGCAATTCTTGGTTCATCCTTCTTTTTGTCCAGAAAGTTCATTTCGTGCTTTACAGAGACAATAGTTACCGATTGGCTATTTGCCTTAATCTGAATAGAGTTGTTTTCGATGTATTGTGAAAGCCCTTCAAAACGCACTTCGTTATCTCCATTTGTTAAAGAAGCTTTTCCGGTTCTTGTTATTTGAGCTCCGTTTAGGAAAACTGTTACTTTTTCGATATTTGTTTTAGCTTTAAGTGAATGTTGTCCGAAAACAGTTGCGGGAATTGCAAGTAATAATAGGAGAGCGATTTTCTGTACCATTTTTAGTTTTTTCTATTCTACTAACAAAAGTAAATGAATCCAGTATTAAATGAACAGATCAAAATGTTAGTTTTGCACAATAATTAGAAGTTTTTCAATATGAGCAAACCACTGATATTAGTTACAAATGATGATGGATTTACGGCTCCAGGTATTAAGGCTCTGGTAGAGGCTGTAAAACCTTTTGGTGAATTATTGGTGGTGGCACCTGATAAACCTCAATCCGGAATGGGGCACGCAATTACGGTGAACTCACCGTTAAGGATTCAGGAAATTGATTATTTTGGAGATGTTAAGGCTTTTCATTGTTCAGGAACTCCGGTAGATTGTGTAAAAATTGGGATGTATAAATTAGGGGAGAGAAAACCTGATTTAATAGTGTCTGGAATTAATCATGGATCTAATGTGTCTACCAATATTTTGTACTCTGGAACCATGTCTGCTGCGGTAGAGGGGGCTTTGGAGGGAATACCAAGTATTGGTTTTTCGTTGTTGGATTATTCTATAGAGGCTGATTTTAGCGCCACTGTTCATTATGTAAAGGCGATAGTAGAAAAAGCGCTTAAAGAGGGAATGGAGCCAGGGATATGTTTAAATGTAAATGTTCCTAAGTTGCCATTGGAGCTTATTAAGGGAGTTAAAGTTTGTCGTCAGGCAAGAGCCTTTTGGGATGATACTTTTGATGAGCGAAAGGATCCACTTGGAAAAGAGTATTTTTGGTTAACTGGTGAGTTTTACGACCATGATAATGGTGAAGATACTGATATGTGGGCTTTGGATAATAATTATGTATCAGTAGTGCCTACTCAGTTTGATATGACTGCATATAAGGCGATAGATAAGATTAAAGCCTGGAATGTTTAAAATGTAAGAAGATGTCGAAATTTGAAGAGATAAAGAAGAAGTATGATAAGGCCATGGTTGGTGCAGTACTTGGTAGTTTATTGCCTTTTTTGGGGTTTGTTATTTCTAAAATGGTAAAAGGTTCGCACGTAAGCTGGACTCAGTATTGGAACATTTTCTTAAGCGATTCCGATTACAAGATTGAGATTCTGATTTTATCTATGATGCCAAATATGTTGTTGTTTTACTTCTTCCTGTTTCAATGGAAACTGGATCATGCCTCTAAAGGATTGGTGGGGGCAACATTGATATTTTGTATTCTAATTCTCGCATTTGTTTAATGCTAAAACTGTATATAATAGCAGGAGAGGCTTCGGGCGATTTGCATGGGGCCAACTTAATTAAGGAGATAAAAAAACAGCATTCTGATGTAGAAATTAGGTGTTGGGGTGGAGATTTGATGGAAGCTGCAGGAGGAAAGGTGGTAAAACATTATCGTGATCTCGCTTTTATGGGTTTTTTCGAAGTGTTAATGAATATCCGAACCATTTCCGGAAACCTCAAGTTTTGCAAGAGAGACATCGAAGAATATCAGCCCGATGCCGTGATCTTTATTGATTACCCTGGGTTCAATCTTCGAATTGCAGAACATGTTAAGCAATTGGGAGTTCCATCCCTGTATTATATATCTCCGCAAGTATGGGCCTGGAAAGAGTCCAGAGTAAAAAAAATCAAAAGGGTGGTGGACAGAATGTTTGTTATTCTTCCATTTGAAAAAGAATTTTATCAAAAACATCAATACGAGGTAGAGTTTGTTGGTCATCCGTTAGTGGATGCCATTGAGCAATTCAAGGAGCAAGCTTTAACTAAAGAAGCATTTACGAGTAAATATGGGTTGTCTGATCTCCCTATTGTTGCTTTGCTTCCGGGAAGTCGAAAGCAGGAGATAAGTGTAAAGCTTCCAATTATGCTGTCTGTGGTGGAGGAGTACCCGGAATACCAATTTGTAATTGCAGGAGCACCATCTCAGGATAAACAGTTTTATAAACAGTTTTTAGTTTCTTCCAGAATTAAGCTGATTGAAAATGATACCTACAATTTGTTGAATAACTCGCATGCAGCTTTGGTAACTTCTGGAACGGCTACATTGGAGACTGGTTTGTTTCAGGTTCCTCAGGTTGTGTGTTATAAAGGAAGTGCTATTTCGTATCACATCGCAAAGAGGTTGGTAAAAATAGACTACATCTCTTTGGTGAACTTAATTGCCAATAAAGAAGTAGTTAAGGAGTTGATTCAAGGAGAGTTAACGAAGGATAACTTAATAAGTGAATTAACTGGTTTGCTGGCCGGAGAAAAAAGAGAAACTTTACTTCAGGATTATCAACGGATGATTGGTGTGCTAGGAGGAGGAGGGGCTTCTGAAAAAACTGCCAAAAGCATGTTGAAAACTATTAAAGAGCTAAAATCCCATAATCAATAAAGGCTCTATTTTTGTTGTGCTGTGTTCATCAGGACAATTTTAATCATATTAATTCTAGTAAGTAAGTGGTCGTTGGCTGACGATCAGGTGCTTGATATTGGCATTTTGAGAGACTATAAAACCTCGCAGGTCATGTTCGGGTACTACACAGAAACTTATCACTTTTACGCTGATTCCGAAAAGGTGTTTACCCTGGAGCCGGGCATGGCGGTTAGGATAAAAAACAGCGATGGTAAAGTAAAGCTGAAGAATGGAGATATTACCATTGGAAGCTATTCTAAGCTATCTATAAAAAGTGATTCCATGATGGGAGCTTTTAAGCTTAAAGGGCTTTATCCATCGTTAAAAGAACGTAGGTATAAAGGTGATTTGAAGGTGCTTCCGGAAGGGAAATACCTAAAGATGATTAATGAAGTATCTATGGAAGACTACCTTATTGGAGTAATTGAATCTGAAACAGGTAATAACGAGTCTAAAGAGTTTTATAAGGTACAAGCTGTGATTAGCAGAACCTATGCCTTGAAGCATTTAAGAAAATTTATTCACGAAGGGTTTATGCTTACCGACCTAACCAATTGCCAGGTATATAAAGGGAAAATGTATCAGAATCCTAAGATCATTCAGGCGGTGAAGGAGACCAGAAACATGGTATTGGTGGATGATGAAATGAAATACATTACAGCGGCGTTTTACTCTAACAGCGGAGGGCAAACCGTTAATTGTGAAGATGTTTGGGACAAGCCTTTACCTTACTTGAAAAGTGTAAAAGATCCATTTTCGAAGGGTAGAACTAACTATTCCTGGACTAAAATAATAGATAAGAGTAAATGGCTGGAATACCTTAAAAATAAGCATCGTTTTCCGGTTGAAGACTCAGTAGCAGTTAGTAGGGCTCTTTCGTTTACCCAGGAGAAAAGAAGAAAGTATTACATAGACTGGGAATATCACATCTTATTAAAAGACATTAGAATGGATTGGCGCCTGAAGAGCACTTATTTTAGTGTGTCTGTTGATGGAAGTAATGTAATACTGAAAGGAAAAGGTTTTGGACATGGAGTAGGCTTGTCTCAGGAAGGTGCAATGAACATGTGTGACCTTGGTTATGGCTACGAAGATGTGTTACGGTTTTATTATACGCAAGCTCATTTAATAGATTTGGACCAAAGAGAGTTTTTCTTGTCGGATTAAATTCGGTTAAAACGGGATTTGGTCAATAAAATGTCAATATCGACTAATTATCATCTATTTCGATCTATAAATCCAAAAAATCGACAAATTGGTTTTGAGTTACGATTAAAATTACTATCTTGCACTCAATTAAGGGTGGTTCCTTAATTGTTATCTGAGAAATTAGCTCTTAGGTTTTAGGTTTGAAAAGCTTCCATATTCATGGAAGCTTTTCTTTTTTTTGATATTAATCATAGTCTAAAGATTCTGGTTTATTTAATTTTGAACAACCACTAAATCAAACACAATGAACAAATCTCTGATCCTGATCATTGGTCTTATAATAAACGTTGCTGTTTTTGCACAAAACCCCAAGAAATACTTAAAGTCTGGAATTGAGTTTGCCGAGGACAAAAGGTACAAGGAAGCCATAGAAGATTTTACAAAAGCCATTGAGATGGATAATGAATTTGTAAAAGCTTATGTGGAAAGAGCAAAATCTTATGAGAAGACCCATGAAATGGAAAAGGCTGCATTGGATTATGCTAAGGCTACCTCTTACGATCGTAAAGATGAACTTAATTTCTACAATGCTGGTAGAGTTTACATGGGGTTAAAGAAGCATCGAGAAGCATTGAAGTATCTTGAGAAAGCTACAGAAATCAATAAGAAATATGTAATGGCATTGGAGCTCCAGTATCAGGGGCAAATGATCATTAAAGATTTTAATAATGCTCTAACCACTGCAGAACTTACGTTGGATGCTGAAAAAACAGCTGGTCATTATTTTAATAAAGCAGAAGCATTGGATAGTTTAAGAAAACATCAGGATGCATCATACAACTATAATAGAGCGATTATAGCGAGTAGAGATATGACAAAGGCTTATGTTGGCCTTGCATATTCAAGATTAAAAGAAGGTAAGTCGGAAGATGCTTTAAAAGCCTGTAATGACTTAATAGAACGTAAACCTGGTGAGACTGCAGGGTATAAAGTAAGAAGTGCGGTTTATTTCAAAATGAATAATTTTGAAAAAGCGATTAATGACCTTTCTAAAATTATTGCATTAGACGCAAAAGATTCGGAAGCATTATTTACCAGAGGTTTGTACTATCAAAAGCTGAATCAGCATTCTAATGCTGTAAACGATTTTACTTCCATTATCGATAAGAACCCTAAGAATCATGAAGCACTGTTCTGTAGAGGAGCGTCATTCGAGGCATTGAATCAGTACAAAAAAGCCATTAAGGATTACGAGAAACTGAGAAAGTTAGCACCTTATGATCCCGTTGCTGCTCAAATGTACGATCAGGCTAAAGAAAGAATGTTTGAGTTAAATCGCGAAGAAGTTAACCCGATTGTGAAGTTGGATGGAGAAAATACAGAAGGTGTATTAGAGGTGCCAATTGGAGGAAAGAAAATAAAAGTTAAAGGAGTAGTTACCGACGATAGTAAAATCAAATACATCAAAATTAATGGTAATGAGGCCATTTTTAAAAGGGATCAATTAAACCCGGAATTTGTTGCAGATATCAATATTGATGGAAAAGACAAGTTTACTCTTACTGTAGAAGATGTATACAAAAACAAGTTGGATAAGGTTTATACTTTCCAAAGAACAGAGATTGATCCTCCGATCATTAAATTACGTGCTCCTGTAGCTTCACACGACGGAACCATTTATTTGGACAACAATGAATCTACTTTATACATAGAAGGTGTAATTAAGGATGCCAGTAAAATAAAGTCGGTAGTGGTAGAAGGTGCTAATGCAAGTTTTGTGATTGATCAATTGAATCCTACGTTTTCTGCAACAATTAGCATTGCTAACAAAAATAAAATTCAAATTAAGGCAACAGACATATATAACAATGAGGTTGTTCAGGAGTATACGTTCAATAGAGAAGGAGCAGTAATAAGTGCTAATAACCCAATGGGAAAAACCTGGGTAGTATTTGTAGAAAACTCTGATTATTCCAATTTTGCCAGTTTAGATGGCCCTGAAAAGGACATTAGAATGATGAAATCTGAATTTGCTAATTATGAAATTCACAACATCATTCATAAAAAGAACATGTCGAAAGCAGACATGGAGAAATTCTTTTCCATTGAACTAAGAGACCTGGTTAAAGCTAATCGAGTTAATTCCGTATTAATTTGGTATGCTGGGCATGGGAAGTTTGTTAACGAAACCGGATACTGGATTCCTACCAATGCAAAAAGAGACGACGAGTTTACTTATTTCAATATTAACTCTTTAAAAGCAGCCATGCAGAGTTATGATAAGTACTTATCGCACACATTGGTAATAAGTGATGCATGTGAATCAGGTCCATCTTTTTATCAGGCCATGAGAAGTACTAATGCAGAGCGTAGGTGTGATGATTATACGGCAACGCAGTTTAAGTCTTCACAAGTGTTTTCATCTGCAGGGTATGAGTTGGCCTCAGATAACTCTCAGTTTACTAAAACATTTGCCAAGAGTTTAAAAAGCAATACCAATGCATGTATTCCGATTGACAAGATTGTGGTGAATGTTAGTACTGCTGTTACCAAGAGTGGTAATCAGAAACCTAAATTTGGAAACATTAGTGGACTGGAAGATGAAAATGGTACTTTCTTCTTTGTAAAAAAGAAATAAATGAAAATTTCAGGGACCTCCATTAAGCAGCTTTTATTTATCTTCTTTTTGCTGCCAATAAGTGCTATCGCGCAAACTTATTTTTTCGAGAACTATAGTGTAAAAGAAGGGCTTGGACAATCCAATGTTTACGATATCTATCAAGATGATAATGGCTTTCTTTGGTTGGGAACTGCCTCTGGTATTTCTAAATTCGACGGACATTCCTTTATCAATTATACCAACGAAGATGGCATTGCTGAAAATGGAGTACGATCCATTTATAAAGACTCCAAAGGAGGTTTGTGGTTTGGACACAATGGAGGAGGGATCTCCAGAAATAATGATGATGATTTATCCAAATACCTTGTCTTGTCGGGAGGTGATATTACCAAAATAGCCGAAGATGCCACTGGAAATATATGGATCATATCTTCTAGTGAGGGTGCCATAAAAATCTCTAATCCTGAAGAAAAGGATGGAAACAAAGCCAATTATCAATACTATAAAGGTCAGGAAGGGCTGAGTGATCGAGTTTTTGGTATGTTACTATTGAAAGATGGTAAGTTGTGTTTCATTACAGACGTTGGAATTAAGTACTATCAAGAAGATAAAGACGGGTTTGAATTTCTAAAAATAGAAGGGATGACCAATTATTTCCAGACTACTTGCATGTTTCAGTCTAGTACTGGCGATTATTGGGTAGGGACCCAGAATGGAGGTGTTAAATGGTATCAAGCCTCTAGTAAATCATGGAGGAATTTTGGGATGCTTGAGGATGGATTAGCTGGGAATTTTATTAGCACCATCAACGAAAGTCCGAATGGAGATATCTGGGTTGGTACCTGGGGAGGAGGAATTAGTGTTATCCGAAATAATGAAGTATTCGTGAATTACGACGCTAAAAATGGGTTGAAGGACAATAAGGTTAGAAGAATAATTGTAGACAGAGAAGGAAATGTACTGGTGGGAACCAACGAAAATGGTTTGATGATTTATAAAGGAGAACAATTTGTTGGGTATTCCAATAAGGATGGCCTTTTAAATGATCAGGTATGGGCAGTGTTGGAAGATCATCAAGGTAAGTACTGGATGGGAACCAACGATGGAGTTTCTATTTACGACCCACTTCCTATGAATGGTAATTGGCAGTATACTTATACCACCGAAAATGGATTACCTCATAATCAAGTTAGGTTCATCAAAGAAGATGGAAACCACAATGTATGGATAGCAACCTGGGGTGGTGGAATTATTGAAATTCCTGGAGGAGTTGGGCAGCCTGTATATGATTTCGGAATCAACTACAATATTGTTCAGGGCTTTGTGTCTGGGTTAGATATTGATCAAAACAACGACCTTTGGATTGGTACCATCGATGGTTTGGTTTATTACAATTCAGTAACAGGAAATGCAGCAAGAATTACTCAGTCTATCGACGAAAAAGGAGAGAAAACAGGGATTGTTGGAAACGATATTTCCTGCGTTTATGTGGATCAGGACAATCAAATTTGGGTAGGAAGCAGAGGAAAGGGAATTACTAAAGTTATTAAGGGAGAGCACCTAAAGTTTGAAGAAATAAAAACCGAGCACAAATTCACTCCATCTACATTCTATCAGGCCAATGATGGCAAACTATGGATAGGTACCGAAGGTTATGGAATCATTGTGTTAGAGAATGATCAGGTGGTTCAGAACTACAGAGCAAAAGAAGGGTTATTATCCGATTTTGTTTCCACCATCGATCAGGATGCGAATGGAGATTATTGGATTGGAACAAACATCGGTCTAACCAGAATTGATGCAAAAGATGGTTCTTATAGATATTACAGCCAAAAAGAAGGGTTTACAGGAGTAGAAACTAAGCCAAACGCTAGTTTTATTGACCAACTAGGTAGAATTTGGTATGGAACAGTATCAGGCGTAATGGTTAATACCATTGATGAAGAGAAGGTAAACGTTTTGGAACCTAACACCCACATTACCGGATTTATGGTAAATCTGGAAAACAGGCCAATTGAGTCGGGGGTGGTGTTGAGTTATACTGAGAAAGATATTCGATTTGACTTTAGTTCTATCTGTTTATCTAATCCGGAAGCGGTAAGGTACAAGTTTATGCTGGAAGGTGCAGATGAAGATTGGAGACCTGTAACCGATGAGAGTTTTGCCAGGTATTCGCCATTACCTCCGGGCGAGTATACTTTTAAGTTGATTGGAATAAATAATTACGGTATTGAAAATACAGAGCCGATTACCTTTCATTTTGTGATAGAACCACCATTTTGGCAAAGAACATGGTTTTTTGTAGTGTGTGGGTTGGTATTAACTCTTAGCTTTTTTGGTTACACCAAACTAAGGGAAAGAAGGTTGAAGCAAGAGAAGAAAATTCTGGAGGAAAAAGTTCAGGAAAGAACTGCCGAAGTTGTGCAGCAAAAGGAAGAAATTGAGCACCAAAAAGAGGAATTGTCTGAAAAAAACAAAGACATTATGGATAGTATTCGATATGCTGAAAGAATACAAAGAGCTATACTTCCGATTGAGTCGAAAATGAATGAGCATTTGGAAGACGTTTTTGTTTTGTTCAACCCTAAAGACATTGTAAGTGGAGACTTTTACTGGTTCCATAAAAAAGAGCATAAAGTTTATTTTTCTGCCATTGATTGTACAGGGCACGGTGTTCCTGGAGCGTTTGTAAGTATTATTGGGAACAATGGACTTAACAGGGCGGTCAACGAATACAAATTGAGCCGACCGTCAGAGATTATGGATAAGCTCAACGAGTTTGTTGAAGATGTATTTAAGCAAGAGGGAGGAGATACCGTAAAGGACGGTATGGACATGGCACTGTGTTGTTTAAATAAAGAAAACAATACTCTGGAATATGCAGGAGCCAATAATCCTATTTACATTATAAGGGACAAAGAAAAAGAAGCTGATTTTCATTACGACAAAATGATTGAAGGAGATTCAAAGAACCTTTATGAAATCAGGGCAGATCGTCAGCCTATTGGCTCGTTTGATGAAAGGAAGTTGTTTCATAATCACGAGCTACAATTATCCTCTGGAGATTGTGTCTACTTGTTTAGCGATGGTTATGCCGATCAATTTGGAGGACCAAAGGGTAAAAAGTTTAAATACACCACATTGAAGAAACTCTTAATGGAAATCTGTGATCAACCAATGGCCAATCAAAAAGTATATTTGAACGATACGCTTGCTAAATGGATGAACGATGGAGGTCAATCCGTGGAGCAAATAGATGATGTGTTGTTAGTAGGAGTGAGGGTTTAATTAAAACTCAATACTTCCTTTATGGCCAGCATATAGTATTTCTTCAACTCGTGGTAATTGTAGAAAATCGTTCGGATTGTTTGGACCAATCTTAGAAATCTCATTCAATTTATCCATTTGTTCTTGAGTAAGTTCAAAGTCGAGTACTCCTAAGTTTTCTTTTGCCTGTTTAGCATTTCTGGCCCCAAATATGGGCGACGAATTCTTTACTTTTTGCATGGTCCATCGAATGGCCACTTGCGATGGTGTTTGACCGAACTCTTTTGCGAGTTTTACCAATTCTTCACTAAGAAGTAGGTTTTTTTCACTCAATCGATGAGAGCGAGACTTATCCATTCTTCTAGGTCCTTTTGCATCTTCCAGGTATTTTCCGGTAAGTAGTCCAGCTCCTAAAGGCCCAAACCCACAGAAAGTCATGTCAAAACCATTATTGGTTGGTA
Organism: Parvicellaceae bacterium; assembly: GCA_965230225.1. Lineage (GTDB taxonomy): Bacteria > Bacteroidota > Bacteroidia > Flavobacteriales_D > Parvicellaceae > CALSMU01. The sequence continues at coordinate 497,917 of CBDDKM010000006.1, read as the reverse complement.
TGATTTCTCTTTCGGCAGTACGTTCAGAAAGGCAGTATTCTACCTGGTAAGCACTAAAAGGTGTCCATCCTCTCATTTCTGCTATAGTATTGCATCTGCTTACGATCCATGCCGGAGTATCGGAGATTCCAATAGAAAGCACTTTCCCTGAAGAAAGAAGGTCCTGCAGGTTTCTCATTAGTTCTTCCGGGTGAACAGTGTAATCCCATGCATGAATATAATATAGGTCGATGTAATCTGTGTTTAACCTTTTTAATGAAGCTTCAACACTTTGCATCATGTTTTTACGACTATTACCAGACTGGTTAATTCTGTCTGATTCGGTTAATGAATACTTAGAAGCAATAACCAAATTATCCCTTTCGGCCCCAATGAACTCACTGATCATTTCTTCAGAAGTTCCTTTGGTGTAAATATTAGCAGTATCTAAAAAGTTACCACCGGCATTAATAAAAGCATCAAATACCTTTTTGGATTCGATGATGTCCGATCCAAATCCCCAGTCGGTTCCAAAGGTCATGGTTCCAAGGCACAGTTCAGATACTTTAATTCCGGTTCTTCCTAATATTTTGTATTTCATAGTCTTTCTTTTTGGTCGTAATTCTAACATTATACTTCACAGAGTGTTACTGGGAGTAATCAATTAAAATCAGGCGTAGGAGGTTAGTTCGTTTTGGTATTATTTGTGTATAAATATAACGTAGAAAGTATTAAATTACCACATCAGATAAATATCTTTGAATCTATCATGACCAAATTTTTACTTCCATTTTTGTCTATGTTCTGTTGTTCAACCATTTGGGGGCAGCAAGAATATTGCACATTTGCTTCCAGATCCTACAACGAAAAGAATTACGAAAAAGCTTTGGAGCACATTAATAAGTGTTACGAAAGCTCCAAAGATGTTTTCGATTCCAAAACCTATTCGTTACAAGGAAATATACTTTATGCACTTGGAGCAAAAGGAGGAGAAGGAGCGTTGGATTATTTTCATGATGCGGCAAAAGCATTTGAAGAAGCGATTCGTTTAGATTCTACCGATCATAAATTAACTGATGATAGAAAGAAGCGAATCAACTCTATTTTTTACTCCATGAGCACTCATTATCAGCATTCCGGAGTAGAATTATACAAAGCCAGAGATTTTAAAGCTGCACTTACTTGTTTTGAAAATGCTGCAGAAATGTTGGATGTAATAGGTAAATCAGATGTTAATCTGATCAATAATATGGCAGTTTGTGCAGAGCAAATTAATGATTACGAAAAAGCATCTCATTTTTATGATTTACTAATAAAAACAGGCGAGGCAGATGAGAATACTTATTTAAATATGCTTAAAATCCTTGCCGAAACAGGGCAGAACACAGAATATGTAATGACTTTGTTTGATGCGCGAAAAAAATACCCAACTAGCAAAAAGCTTTTGGTGGAAGAAATAGACTTTTACGTGAGTTTGGGAGATGGTGAAAATGCCTTAAAAGCGATTAATGACGCTTTGGAAATATCGCCGGATGATAGAGAGTTGGTTTACATGTTGGGAACCTTGCACATTGAGTTAAAGGAACTGGATAAGGCAGAAAAAGTCTTAACGGATTTGGTGAAAAATGAGCCTGCTTATTTTGATGCAGTATTTAATCTGGCCGGATTATACATGAATCAGGGAATAGTAATTCACGAAGCAGCTGATTTGGAAAAGGATTTATACAAGCATGAGAAGGGAGTAAAAAAGGCCAAGGAATTCTATAAAAAAGCCATGCCTTACTTCGAACAAGCATTGGATTTAGATCCAAATAATGAGCACATTCTTCGCAACCTAAAGTTTATTTATGAGGAGTTTGCGATGTACAAAGAGACAGAGGAAATTAAAGCTCGTCTGGGAGGGTAATTGATTATTTGTTATTTTCGTGTAGTACCAATGAATCCCATAATTGGGACCACCACACGAAAAACAACCAATCATGAAATCTAACTTTAGGATAGTGGCTATTCTGGTAGCCGGTGCATGTTTTTATAGCTGCTCTGAAAGTAGCGAAAATGAAGAAACTTCTCTTAATAACGATCATAAAATCACCTATGGAATAGGAGGGAAGTCTGATGTGTTTTACATGTCCAGGGCGTATCCGAATGGAACCATTGATCTAAGTAAAATGTTAGAGGGGCATCAGGCCAATCAGGTTCATAGAATGGAAAAGTCCTCCTATGGAACCTGGGAAAATATTGGCCCTTTTAACATTGCAGGAAGATCGAAGTGTGTAGAGTTTAATCCGCAAAATCCCAATACTATTTTTACAGGTACTGCTTCAGGAGGTTTATGGAGGTCATATAACCTGGGGGTTGGTGTAGATAGCTGGGAAAATGTTCCATTGAATATTGGTACTAACTCTATTAGTACTGTGGCTATTCATCCGCAGGATTCAAATACCTTATTGCTTGGTACTGGAGAGGTCTATAATTATCAATACACTGGAACCGGAGAAGCCGTTTGGATGACTAGAGGTTTCCCCGGAGTTGGTATTGTAAAGTCAACTGATTATGGTCAAACCTGGACATCTGTGCTAACCAATGCATTGGATCAGGCCTTATCCGTAAACATTATAAAGTACAATCCTGATAATCCAAATACGGTATATGCAGGAGCTACCGATGGTGTTTATCGTTCTTATGATGGAGGTGATAACTGGACTCAAGTTAGTTCTAACATCAACGTAATGGATTTGATTATTCATGGTTCAGATACTTCACAATTGTTATTCTCCTGTGGTGATTTGTCTAGTGCAGGAGGTGGAGTGTACCGTTCTACGGACGCAGGAAATAACTGGTCTTTGGTAAGTGGTAGTTTTCCATCTTTTCAAGGAAAGATCATGTTGGGGGCATCACCAGACAATCCGGATATAGTAATCGCTTCTGTTGGTTATCCCAGTGGTAATGACGAATTGTTTAGATCGAATGATTTTGGAACCAACTGGAATTCGTACGATGCTCAGTTTACTTATGGTTGGTATGCTCACGATTTAGAGTTTGTACCGGGTAGTACAGACGATATAGTATGTGCCGGACAAATGGTGTATAAGTACAAATTTTCAATCCAGGATTTAGATAGAAGATCTTCGTGGTGGATTGGTTATACCCAACCATCAGTTGGAGGGCCGGCGGGGCCAAATGACTATGTACATTCCGATGTTCACGATATTAAGTTTCATCCAACCATTCCGGGATTGGTGCTATTTGCAACAGATGGAGGAATATATGCTTCAACCAATAATGGAGGAACATTTGAAGTAAGAAGTGGAGGACTGGTAACTACTCAATTTTATTCAGGTACAGCCAATTCTCATCAGGACTCTTTATTGTTTGTGGGAGGACTACAGGATAATGGTACGATGCTTTACAGAGGTACACCAGACTGGGAAGAAGTAACTGGAGGAGATGGAGCATATTGCGCAATAAACCCTGACGATGACGACTACATTTACACCAGTACTTATAATTTAATTGTTTACTATTCGGATAACAACGCTAATAGCTTTAATGGCACTAATATTCCGGGGATGAGCGATGATGAATCTGCCTTTATCTCTCCTTTTGTAGTAGCTAAGCAGGATCCGGATGTGTTGTATGGAGCAGCCAATAGAGTATTTAAGTCCACCAACAAAGGGATGTCCTGGAATACAGTTTCGGGGATGATTGATAACGGGAAAACTGCTACTGCACTGGATGTTTCTCATCAAAACACTGATAAAATCTATGTGGCAACCTGTCCGTTAAGACAATTGGCCACAACTACCTTTTTGTACGATCCTCCTTCAAGAGTGTTTGTGTCTACTAATGGAGGAAGTTCGTTTACAAATGTTACTGCTAACGTACCGGATAGATTCATAACTGATTTAGATATACATCCTGAAGATGATAACACTGTTTTTGTTACTCTGGGAGGGTATGGAACTGATCATGTATACAAAACGGAAGATGGAGGAACTACCTGGGCAAGTTTAGATAATGGGCAGTTGCCTGATGTACCGTTTAACTCAATCGAATTGGATCCTCACAACGATAGTATTCTTTATTTGGGCTGTGATTATGGAGTTTATGTCAGTGAGGATAATGGTAATACCTGGCAATCAATGTCGGATGGTTTACCGGATGCTTGTATCGTAATGGATTTAAGTATCTCACCTGTCAACAATAAGTTAAGAATTGGTACCCATGGTTTTGGAGTGTATCAAAATGACCTGTTAGGTCAGCCAGCTCCTGATGTTTCTGTAGAAGAGCAAAACCTGTTACAGTTAGATGTGTTTCCAAACCCTTGTACTAATTTGATAACTGTAAGAGGTGTTTCGGCAAATGGTGATTTGAAATTGTACTCTATTAAAGGTCAGTTAGTGCTTTCTGGAAAAGGAAACCAACTGGACGTAAGTAATGTTTCCAAAGGAAACTACTTGCTACAAGTAGAGGTAGATGGAAAAGTAATAGGGAAGCAAAAGTTGCTTAAGCAGTAAAAGAGTTTAGCCAAACAATGGCATCTTCTTTAGTGTGAAACATCTTTAGTGGGTATTTATGTCTCCTAAAGAGGGAGTAGAAGCGATACAGGATAGTTTGTGCCAAACCAGTTACTACCACAGCTTCAGCAACAAATGGTATGTCATTCTCCTGAGCATATTCTCTTGCTCTGTCAGAAATCATGGCATACTTACCGAATTCAATTAATACCTTAATGTTTCGACCTTCGCTTAACTCTCGATAGGCCACATAAGCTTCTTTGAAGTCTCTAAGGCAGGAGTAGGTGTTGGGTCTAAAATAAATGTAAAAAATGTCTTCCTCTAGCAAATAAGCTTCCGATTTTCCATTGGTAATTCGCTTGTTCAATCCCTCCATGTCAGGAACAAAATAGGTAAAATAATTTAGTTTTTTAGGCGGGAGAAAAAGCCCTGATTGAGATAATCTTGTCATTGGTGACATTATATTCTCATTCTCAAATAGTTAAAAAAACTCAAATTTGTTTAATTTTTTTTAAAACCATGATTTAACTATTTTTTAATGTAAGTACTTGTTTTATTGAGTGTTGCAACATTGAATTAAAGTTGTTCTTGATTCTTATCCCTCTAAAATCAAATAGTTAGTAGAAGTTTATCTTTTCTTTATTATGATGGGATAATACTGAACTAAACTATTTTATAGTTAATTGTTTAAGGCCCAGCTAAATCGTTCTAACAGGTTTATAAAGCCGGGTGGAGGTGTTGCTGTTAGTGTAACATTTTCTTCCGAAACCGGATGAACAAATGTTAAGCTGTAAGCATGTAAACACAAATAGGGATGATCAAACTCGTTAGTAAACATTCTGTTATGAAACCGATCTCCGTATTTATAATCGCCAACAATGGGGTGGCTGATTTTATTCATGTGCTTACGCAATTGATGCATTCGTCCGGTTTTAGGAATTAGTTTTAATAAACTATACCTCGAAGTTGGGTAAGGGTGTACCGGAATAGGCAAGGTAATGTTATTAAGGGTTTCGTAATGGGTTAAGGCATCTTTATAAACCCCTGTATCGTCATTTTTACAAGGTGTATCAATAATGCCTTTTTCAAGAGAATGTCCCCTTACAATAGCATAATAGACTTTTTCCAATGTATTGTCTTGAATTTTATCCTGAAACAGTCTTGCTGCTTCCGACGATTTCCCAAATAGGATTACTCCTGATGTTTTTCTATCCAGGCGGTGTATGGGGTAGAGTTTTATGCTTAGTTCGTTCTGGAGTATATCTACCAATGTAGGGCCTTTTATGTTTCTGGCATAGTGAGAAGGATGCACCAACAAATCGTTCGGTTTGTTGACAGCAATTATATAGTCATCTTCAAATATCCTTTCAATAGCCATTGGACAAAGGTAATTTTTTAGTGATTGAGTTATTCTTTACCCCCAGATTAATAAAACCTCAATATTAAATGCTATCCGCATAATATTGATTATTATTAAAGTCGAAAAACTTAAGCCTCCTACATTTTGAACCCTCATTTAAGCGTTTTTCAAGTCTTTCTCCCTGAATTCAGGGATATGGAATTTCCTTGTACAAGGGGATATGGGGAATGGAGTGCTCATCTAACTTTGAACTCAATAACCAAAACAACTAAATATTATGTCAAATGATTGTACAATAACGAATGGCTGGGGGGTATGTGATATATACCCAGATAGCTTACTTAGTTTAGTGGTAACACTTCCTACAGATGAATATCAACTGTCGATGGATGCTAAGCCAATTGCAAGATTAAATGAATTCTCCAAGGAAATAGTAGCTCATGTTGCTAAGTATAAAACTCCAGGTGAGTTAGGAGAGGTAATTGTAATTTATGCCAGAAAGATAGGTAAGAATAACCCTACAAGAGTTCTTTTACCTACCAACAAAGCAGTCGTAAATGGAGATAGAGACTTATATTCCTACCTTATACTTTGTGAAAAAACAAATGATAAGGACATTAACATTATTGATAATGTTAAGAATAGTAAAAGAACCAGAAATAAGACAGTAAAAATCAAAGATAATCCAGATTTAAAGGGAATGTCCAGCGAAGAATGTCATTCGAACGAAGAGTGTACGTTTAGCGAAGATTGGGATATTTGCGATCGCTACGATTCTGATGGGAATTTGCGGGTTGAAGTTTGGCTTCCTAATGTAAAAATGTCTTTAGGGACTCCTATTGAAATAACTGATGCGAACGATAAAGTAACTGGATTAGAGTATACCGCTACAGGTAGAGAGTCCGGAATTGATGGAGTTGGTACGCATGATACTGTATACGCATGTCCTGCTGATCCAGCTGATCCAGATGCTAGAATATTGGACATCTATGTACGATACAACAGAGTAGAGAAAAAACATAAAAAGACAAGAAATAAAGTGGTTAACACCTCTATCTTGCCTAAGTAAAATCTATTAAAAGGGGTAAAGGAGGAACTTTTTCCTCCTTTTTTCTATGCGATTACTATTTCTCCTAAATATAATTTGTTTTATCTATTCTTTCAATGTGTATGGACAGGTTGAAGCCAATTTGTTTCCTCACATAAAGGGAACTGATCGATTAGATTCCATAAGTGAATATGCCTGGGAAATACGTTATGATGAAAATAGTAGAAGTCAGGAGCTACTTGAGTATGTTATTGAACAAAGCAAAGATTTGGGTTATAACCTTGGAGAAGGAATGGCCTGGAATAGATTAGGTGTAGTTTATCTGGATAGAGAAGACTATTTAAAGTCTGAAGAAAGCTTCTTTAAAAGTTTATCGTTTCTGGAAGGAACGAAACACATCAACCGATTAGCTTCCTGCTACAATAACTTAGGAACGTTATTTTATCATACATTTCAGTCAGCTAAAGCTAAAGAATACTTCGAAAAGGCATTTCAGCTTTACGACGACTTGAATAAAACCGACAACATTATTAATGTGGCCATTAATTTAGGGTTGGTTGCAGAGTACGATGCTCGTTGGGATGATGCCTATGGATATTATAATACGGCATTAAAGTTGGCCGATGCCCATGCGGATCCGGAGCAATATGCTAACATACTTATAAACTTCGGTTCCTATTATGTTAATGTAAATCAACATCATAAAGCAGATGAGTCCTTTAGAAAAGCCTTGATGGTGTTTCAGAATAATAATGATTCCCTAGGTGTAGCGGATTGTTATTACAATTGGGGGGTGATGATGGAAATCAATCGACTTCCAGAAAAAGCCATCTTCTACTACAATAAAGCGTTAGAGTTGTCCAGACTTATGAAACAGGTGTCTCTTGAAGCTGATTGTTATGAGGGGTTATTGTTGAGCTATAGTTTGAAGGGCGAATATGATAGTGTAGAACACTATTATTTAATGCAGAGGGAACTGGATTATGACGTCAATCGAAAAATCTTCGATAAAGACCTCATAGAGCTTGAAACCCAATACGAAGTAGAGAAAAAGGAAAGGCAACTGGAACTCGAACAAGAGCGAGGAGAGAAGATGCAATTGGCTAACAAAGCCAATAAAAGAACCATTTGGTTGATGGGAGGAGGGATCTTGTTAGCGGTTATAGTTTTAATAGGTGGGATAGTGTTTTATATGCAAAGACAACGCATTTCAAAACTTACCATCGCCCAGCGAGATCAGGAAATTAATAAAATGATAGCTCAGCAAGAAACTATGGCTTACGAGTCTCAGATAGAAGGAGAGCGTCAGGAACGAAGAAGAATAGCCGCAGAGCTTCACGACAGGGTTGGTGGGTTACTAGCAACCATTAACCTACATACGGAAGATGGTCAGGAAGAATCACCAGTGAGGAACCTAGTAAAAATGACCATTGAAGAAGTTAGGAACATATCCCACAACTTAAGTGAGTCATTACATTCCGGTGAGCTGAAGCATACGTTAGAAAAATTGAAAAAAGCGGTGGATACCTCCGGTAAACTGAGTTTTGATCTGTACTATGAATTGGATCAGGTAGTATTGCCTTCAGGTATGTCTAAAGAGGTGTACAAAGTTGTACAGGAATTAACCACCAATACCCTTAAACATGCTAATGCACAGCAAATAACACTACAGTTAACCAGAATAGACAATAGTTTAAATCTCATTTTTGAGGATGACGGTGATGGGTATGACCAAAATGAGATTACACCTGGATTAGGGATTAGTAATATCGAAGAAAGAATTAATAAAATTAGAGGTAGCATTCAAGTAGATAGCAGAAAAGGAAGAGGTACCTCTACCATAATTGAAATTCCATTATCATGATTAAAATTTTAATAGCAGACGATCACCAAATGTTTCGCGAAGGAATATCTTCTGTATTGAACTCCATAGAACAGTTCGAAGTTGTTCAGCAAGCTTCCAACGGAAAAGAGGCGCTTAATTTAGCCAGGGAGCACGATGTTGATGTGATCTTGATGGATGTTAATATGCCGGAACTAAATGGTGTTGAGGCTACAGAAGCAATTCTAAAGGAAGGAATTGATGCTAAAATTTTAATGCTTACCATGCACAACGACTTTAATACCATTGAACAGGTAATGAAAAGCGGTGCCCACGGATACTTGCTTAAACATGCCAGTAAAAAAGAGTTGATAGAGGGAATAGAAGCGGTAAACAAAAATGGAACTTATTTCGTGGAAGAAGTGAAAGAAGTATTATTTCAAAGCTTTAGATCGGACAATACCACTACCGATATTAAACTTACTCCAAGAGAAAGAGATATTTTACAACTAATTTGCGAAGAGTTTACCACACAGCAAATTGCAGATAAATTGTACATCAGTACTCATACAGTGGAAAGTCATAGGAAAAACCTGTTAGCAAAAACCGGGGTGAAGAGCTCTGTAGGATTAGTAAAATTTGCATTAGAAAACGAATTGTTGTCGCCACTTTAATTTATTGATAATTTGAGTGTTGTGGATACATGTAACTAATACTTAGGTATTTATACCTAATCGTGGTTTTTTACTTTATTCGCATAATGACTCAGAAGTTGACACCCAAAGAAATGGAAATACTAAACTTGTTGTCCAGAGGATTAAGCAGTTTAGAGATTGCACAGAGGCTAGGAAACTCTAAGAAAACCATTGATGCAATGAGAGCAACCATGTTGGTTAAAACCAAGTCGCGAAATACGGCTCACCTAATGGCTTTTGCATGTCAGAATAACCTGCTGCCAAGACCAGCAGATTCCCAAGAATCATAAAGGCAATTTAACCCCATTGTTAAATTATAGATAAATCTGTCTATTTTAAAAAGATATGGGATTCCCAGATTGATAAGAAGTTTTTCTGTAAGTATCTGTAAAATATTCTATCTTGGTGGTATAGATATTCTGACCATGAACGAAGATTACATCACCAACTGGACAAAAGAAGAGTTTTTAGCATACATTCTATTGTATTCTGCTCAGGCAGATTATGTTGAAACCGAAGAGGAGAAAAGCATGATTATTTCAAAAGTGGGAAGTGATGCTTTTCAGAAGATTCACGATGAATTAGAAAATGATAATGACTATGCAAGTATTCAGAAAATCATGAATAATGTGGAGCGTTTTGATTATTCTCAAGATCAGTTGGAAGATATTATTAAGGAAATGAGATCATTGTTCCTATCCGATGGTCATTTTGATCAGGTGGAACAAAATTTATTTATCGGACTAAAAAGGTTATTTCACGGATAAGGTATTCGGGTTATAATATGATCAATAATGAGGAAAGGCGGACTTAACAGTTCGCCTTTCTTGTTTTCTGATGTCTATGAATTGTCTACGGATGTATTGGGTGGTACACATGGTATTTCGGTAGTTTAGTTGAGTCAACTATGTTTAACTCACCTACTTATTATGAATTGGACCGAAGTTTCCACTAAAAAACTCCTGGCTGTTGTTGCTGGGCTATTTGTTATTACCATTGCCATTTTTATCACCTTATCTGTAAAAGATAGCTCTTTGGATAAAGACGATGAACTAAATCGACTAGTGCATCAGGAAGTGCAAAACAAAACTCACCAAATCGAATACCTGAAAGAGTCGTTAGAAGAGATTAAAAAGGATCAAACCGAAATAAGCTCAATTAGCGCCGAACTGGACAAGAAAAAGATGGTGAATTTGGATTCCATGATGACAGGACTTGCTACTGGTATGGATGAGAGAGAATTTGTTAAAACGGAGTTTAAAATTAGAACGGCTTTTTTCTCACCTTTAAGTGCTTTTGTAGATTTTGAACTGGAAACCGGAGGAGCTTTTGACTTAGGATTTGATTTGGGGTACGAAGAGGATATTTATCATGAAAACCAAAGAGGATTTGAAATCCAAAGGATTTTTCATGAGGTATTTAAAGCTTACTTTCCATATAGCAGGTTTACCAGAACTGATCAACTCTACTATGGGGGAGTTATTCAGGAAGATATACTTGACTTGAGAGGGAAATATAACCTACAGGAATATAGAAGATTAAAGGATAAATTCATTGCTCAGTTAATTGCATGGAAAGGAGCTTTGGAGCAAAACGAAAAAAAGACAGAAAACCTTATAAAAACGAATGAGGAAAAGCTCACTCAAATCAAAAAAGAAATAGAGGTTGTTCGAAACAATGATTTGAATAGAACCATCATTAAGTATGTTCTCCCTGCATTTGCCGTAACGGTATTGTTAATCATGTTAATACCAGTATTTCTTCAATCTAAAAATGGAGAAGTTTACACCTTTTACAACTCCAAAGTAATGTATAAGATCATTACCGTATTTTTATTGATAGGAGTAATTATGATACTGGGAATTGGTGGTGCCATTAGCAAAGAGGTACTCGGAACATTGTTAGGGGGTATATCAGCTTATGTGTTGAATGGCTCCGGCAAGAAAGCTCCTGAAGTAGAGGAAGAATAAGACATAAAAAAAGCCATCCAGAATGTTCAGGATGGCTTTTTTCTATTGGATTAAATTTAGTTGGTATACCAACCTTTTGCTGAAGATGCTTTATCTCCCCAGTGTCCTATAGGAACTACTACTTCTTCCCACAATAATGTAACAGGATCTCTAATAACTTGTGTGTCGTACATGAAAACCAGGTGGTGTAAATTAGCTACGCTGCTTGTTAGTCTGATGGTGTGTCCAGAGAAACAAGTGTGTTCGAATAAATCAAGTACAGCACCATGTCCATTGATTCCCCAAAGAGCTACAGATGAGATTTGATCATTGGCATGAGCAAATCCCCACCACTGGAAATAGGTAACATTCCAACGACCTAAAAAGGCGTATTCACTTTGGTAGTTGGTGTGTTGATAAAACAGGTAATTAGCTGTTCCTTGTCCTTCGTTACTCCAGTGAGTACATGCTTTAGCCTGATCCATTGGAGTTAGTTCAACTTGCTGACTGTGGTACTCGTGCATTTTCTCCAGATTATCAAAAATTCTGATGTTGAATGTTTTTTGATCTTCACTAATGCTTTCCACTAAAAATGCTTTGTTAGCTCCATTTTTTTCGTTCATAATGTTCTGATGTACCTGAACATCTCCATTACAATCTACCAACTCATTTTTTTCATTAAACAATAGTTTTACCGAATGGTCCTTTCCATTGTAGATGTAGTTGTGAGTAATTTCTACATCCGAACTTTTTACGTTCTCAGCAACTTCTTTAGGGGTTAATGATTCGTGTTTTGTACAGCTTGCAATTGTTAGTGCTGCACACATTGCCAATGAAAGGTTTCTTAAAATCTTCATAGGGGTTTTGTTTAGTTAATAATTAATTTCAGGAGCAAATGTAGCCCCTCAACCCTTACAAGAATTTTGTAATTCAGCAACAGCCAATTCTATTCACGAATGGATTTTTCCGCACAATGGTTATTGGAATACCAGTACTTAGCGTAGATCAGGTAACATGCCATCAGTAAGTTCAATAAGTAATTGAGGTACAGTGGAGTTTGAAACTGTTCTTGCTCAAAATCATGAATTAGTATATACCCCAGAGTTAATAATTCCCCTTTGAGCCACAATAGCAAATAAGTAGAGGAGAGTCCGGAAGTGTTTTTCGTTTTATAAGTATGGATAACCTGTGGAAGTGCACAAATGCTCAATGTAATTCCACCAATCCAGCCAATTAATTCTAACATAATAAGTCAGTTAGATTGTGAAACATTGATCCGACTATGTCAGATCGCTAATAAATAAGTGAGATTCTTCTTTAAGAAGAGAGCATTAGCAACTTCTCCAACTTGAGATATAGTTGGTTTGTTTTATTCTGGTCCAATTACAATTGTACTGGTACTTAGCCATGGCGCAAGGTTACGACGGATTTTTTGTATTGTCAAGTTTTTGCCTTAAATACCTGTCGTATAGCCAAATTACTACCCAATATACCGGTAGTACGAAAGGGAGAAAGATGAACAATAAGAAGTAATAACCATGCTTTCCACTGGCATGTTCTCCTATCATCCAGTCAATAAAATCATACATCCTAAACCAGGTAATAAAATAGATAAATGGAACTACTATACTTCCAATGATTACAGCAGTTGAGAATCGTTTATTAAAATTCCTCTTTCTATGAATTTTAACCCAAAACAAGTGGGCTAACACTAAGAACACACCCAGGAATAGCGCCAAATTCATTGGCCCAATTCCAATGTAGAAAAATGCTTTTTCATTGATCTCAGGATGAAAATTAATCATTAGTAAATCCACAGGTAGTTCATCAAATTCCCATTTCATTATGGAAGAACTGGAATCAGTTGTAGGAAGGTTAGTAAAAACAGTGTAGGAGCATGAAGAAAGGTCAAGACTGATGTTTAGTTTGCCAAAAGATCTCCAGTATTTAGCCGGAGAAAGAGCATACCTAAAACTGTACTTATTAATTAACTCCCACTGATCTACCCAACAGCTAGCAGTATAATTTACAGTAATGATGTGCTCTCCTTTAGAGATATTTGTTTCGAAATAACGCATATCATCTAAAGTGATAGAAAAGCCGGTGTTTTCGTCTTCATCTATCATTACATAATAGTAATCGGACTTTCCCTGTTGCTCAAAAAAGTAGGTAAAGTCACTGAATTTTCCATCCAACTTTTCACCGTAAGGAATTTCTTTAAGCACAATAGGAACTCCATCTATTGATACTTGAAAAGTGGAGTCATAAATATCGGATGCATAAAATAGAAGTGGAATTTGATTTCCATCTATGTCGGACTGAATGTGGTATTCGATATGAAACTGAGCAAATCGAAACTTTTCGTCAATCTTAATGGATAAGTTTTCTTCTGTTACATCTACATATTGACTGGTAAATGGAGAACTCCCAATAGAACCATGGATCACAGGCTCAGCCATGTTACCCCAGGAGGTGATGGAAAGAAAGCAAATGAAGATCAGGAACCATTTCATGTACTAAAGATAGGTAAAACGGTTTACTGTTGTAGCTGTTTCCAAATGGTCTCCGCGACAATTTGATATCCTTTAGCTCTCATGTGTTGGTCGTAATTCCAGAATAGATGATTACCACTTTCTTCTTGTTGTCTGATTACTGGTGTAAGATCGATGAATTGAACATTGAACATATTGCAATGTTCCTCTAGCGTTTTTTGATGAATCTGATAAGCAGGTTGAGTTAGATCAATGGTGTCCGGACAAGACAGGCAATACTCTTGTTCGTACTTCTTATAATGGTTAGTTACCTGGTTCCTTGTTGGAATGTATACTATCACTGGGAGTACTTTATTTTGCGCACACGTATATTGAAAGAATGGAATCGTTTCACCAATGTTTGGAGTGTGTTTCAGATGAAATTCCTCCTTCATTAACCTATTTGGAAGGTGTGGATTAAATTCTGCCTTTTTCATCCATTGTGCAATTTCAGGAGTAACCTGCTTTGAGAATTCTTCCTCGAAGAAAAACCATGGGTTAGCAGAATCGGGTAGAGCTGGTAAATAAGGTTTGGGTTCTAATTTCCATCTGGCTCTAATTGGGCCATGATCATTGTTCTGCTGAATAACCTCTATAAACCTGGGTTTAAAGAAACTGTAGTATTCCGGTTCCAAATAGTATTGTGGAACTTTTGGAGCACTTTTGCCAAGATCGTTGGAGTAGATACACAAAATCGCTACATCCGGTTGAAAGAGAGGAATAACGTCTGCACCAAATGTTAAATAGGAATCTAAACCAACTCCTAACATCCCTCCATTCATTACGTCCAGTTGATCATTAAATGATTCGAATACCTCAGGAATACTTTGGTTTTGCTCTGCCATAACTCCTTCTACGAAGGAATCTCCAATGAAAAGCACTCTCTTTTTACCTTCTGTTTTGCTAATGGTCCATTCATCATCTCTGAATCCATACTGATTCATTTCATGAAGAAAATAATGATTTGTATCCGGCATGGATACCCAGGTGTAATTTTGATTTCTGGAGTAAGGAACATTGGAGACCTTGTCGGATAGTACCATGTAACTCACTCGGTCGAAATTTTTTAACTCAGGAACCGGAAAGCAAATTCGAACCACAATTTCCTGAAATAGAAAAACCACAAGAATATAGATGAGTATTTTGGTTCCTTTCTTCATTTACTTAGGGACATAAACGGAAGTGTAAAAAAACGAAAAATACTTCATTCTGTTTGATTACATTTGAGAATTAATCCTTAACCCAAATAAATGAACAATAGATTATCCTTGTTAGTTGCTATCATTTCAGTGAGTTTAACTTCATTGGTGGCATGTGGTTCTGATAAAACCAATGAGAAAGCAAATGAAGTAAGAAGTGAGTTTCCAAAACTGGAAAGAGTACTTACTGAATTAGATAAGGAAATTAAAACCACACCGGAAGGTGCTCATTTTAACATAGCCAAAAAACCTCAAGGTTATTATTTGCAATTAATCGATAATGAATCCGACGAGCTTTCTGAAGAATATTTGGTTTGGAGCGCAGAGAAGAAAGAATTTTCTGTGCCGGACATCAAGGATCAATTGAAGAGTTTAGAGTCTTATTTTCCAGGGTACAGTCAAACAGAGATAGATAATTACTTAAAGACCAGAAGTCTTAATGGGTTTGATCAGACGGTTCGAAAAGGTGAATATGATTTCTCCTTGTTTTCCGGGTACGATGGATGGAGCAGTGATGTGATAGAGTATTTGGACGGAGTAGAAGGATTGCCACTTAAAGATATAGAAAACCTTGCCAGAGCTTATGATTCTCAGGCTAATAATTGTATTCATCCCGGACAGGGAGGAACAGTTCCTGAGTTTGCTAAAGATTATAAAGAAGGTAATTACACCAAAATTGAGAAAGATAGAATTGCGAAATTTGAAGAATTGGCCGACAAGAGTTTGGCTTTGTACGATCAGATCATAGAGCAAGATCCGAATTACGATACTTATTTGATTGGAAATGTTAGGCTTAAAAAGGCTAATAATTGCATGAACTATTACCTAATTCTTAAATCGGTGAAAGAAGATGGATTGGCGCAGAAATACCTGAAGCAAGCTAAGTACCCCAAGGCATTTGAAACCATTGCTAAAATGTATTTGGATGGATGTGGAAAGCGATCATTCTTGTTTACTAACGGAGATAGCGACACTTATCCATTATGGTATGTTCAGGATAAATTAGGGCATAGACAAGATGTTATGGTGGTGAACTTATCTTTATTAGCTGCTCCCTGGTATGTAACGATGGTACAGGATGTAAATTCCCTGAACACCGCTTTATCCTCGCAACAATGTTTTGATAATCAAGTCGCTTATTTTGTTCCTGATCCAAACATTAAAAATTCAGAAATTACCCCTGTTGAAGAGTTGTTTAGTGCATTTAACAAATATGCATCTAAACCTATGGGGAACTCTCCGGAAATGCTGAAAGTTGGGAAGTCATTTGTGATGAACAATAATGGGAAAACGAGGTATCTTGATTTGACCAGAAATTACTACCTGGCTTCGGAGTTGTTTATGATTGATATGATCCATAATAACCCGCAGTATGGAGTTTACTTTGCTTCTCCAATAGGTCTGAAAGACTTTGGTTGGAAGCGCGATTATCTTAAGCGATTACTTGTGGTAGAATTAACTTACGGAGATAATAAAGGGCAGTTTGACTCTCTTTCTGGCGATCAAATGGAGAGCTATATGGCTACAGTTACTCCGGAGTTTCTTAATGGAGTGGATAATTTTAGCGGAACCATGCTAATTCATTATTTAACTTATTTCCAGAATTTAAGTATTGAAGATCCTAATAGCGCTGCGGAGTTGGCAAAGATATTCGATAAACAAGTTCCAAACGCATTGTTTTATGATGTAGAGGATTTAGGGAACCTGGAGCTTAAACTTCATATCCAAACAGTAATTGATGAAAACTTATTGGGAGAAGAGAGTTATAAGTTTTGTTCTGAATACAAAGGGATTCTAGAGGGTCTGACAATTAATGAAGATAACATGAAAGAATCTCATGACTTGTTGGATGGGGTGCTACACATTGTCCGATTAATGAATTACTCTAAAGAAGCTGATCAAGAAGGAATCCTGAATATTGTGGAGTTGATTGATCAGAAATTAGCTGATTTTGAAAAGAGTAGTTTAAAGCACAATTACAAGTGGCAATTCAAATCTTTTGCTGCATTGCGTGTTGATTTAGAGCAACTAAGAGCAAATATGCATTAAGGTTTTAGCTGATTTCTAAACTCTTGCGGAGTGGCGGATGCGTGCTTTTTAAAGAACTTTAGAAAATTGGTAGGTTCCTCAAATCCACACTCATAACTTATTTCTTTTACTGAAAGGTTGGTAGAAGCCAATCTTCTTTTGGCCTCCAACATCACATATTCGTCAATAATGATCTTTATGGTGCTGCCAGTAGTAGCTTTAGAGGCATTGTTCAACCGTTTGTAATCCACTCCCAGTTCTTTTGCATAATACTTAGCGTCTCTGGAAAGATGAAAGCTTTGGTAGAGTTTCTCTTTAAACATCAAAAACAACTCATGATTTTGGTCCAGGTGTGTGTTGGTACAGTTAGACTGAGTTTTAAGTAAATAGATGGATAAGTGAGCTCCCAATAGGTTTTCCAGCACTTCCTTAGGGTCGTTAGTTAATGAGTTGGTAAGTTGACTGATTAGTTCCAGATTATCCTTTTTTTGCTGCTTCAGAGGAGAGGAAGTGAAATAGTTGTACAAAGCAGATACCCGTGCAATTGTATTACCGGTAAAATGGGTGTGAAGAAACGACTCTGTAAACAACACTAGTTTTCCATTGTACGCTTGTTTTTCTGAAAAAGCGTGTACTTGCCCTTTAGATATAAACAAGCAATCACCAGCTTTTAACTCATAATTTTTAAAATCCAACATGTGCTGAACATTCCCTTTTTCGATGATCAGAATGGCAAAGAAGTTAACTCGATGAGGACTATGCGGGTTGTGATCAACCACTTCTTGTTGTTCTAGTAAATGCTGTAAATCCAATAGCTCAAAACCAAAGGTTGGATTGGAGTCTTTGTGTTTAAATGCTATGTTGGGTATGGAGTTCAAGTACCTAAAAATAGTGATTTAAAGAACAACAATCTTTTTCGTTTCTACTTCATCAAAAGTAGTTCTAATAGAAATAAAGTAAATACCTGGTGTTAAATCAGATAGGTCAACTAAGTTGTAGTTGTTGATTAAGTTTAGTGTTTTGATTCTTTGCCCAATAATATTAAGAATATTGGCCGATTCAATGTTAGCTGTTCCCGATAGTTCTATTTCCAAAATATCCGTGCATGGATTGGGAGCAACATCAAAAGCAAATTCTTTGCTAACCGTTACCTGATCAATATAGAAATAGGCGGTATTGTCTTGTGTTGAGTTGGGGTTAATTAAAGTTGGTTCTGAATTCTCGTCGGAGTAAAAATTACCAATGGTCAAATACTTTTCAGTACCATTCGCTGTGTATTCACCTTTTACCAGTACCCAGTTAGTCGTATCGGTAATTAATCCGTTGTTGTTTTTAATATGTGGTTCAACCGGGAGTATTGGAGAAATAGAAGTAAGTGGGCTTTCTGAAAAATGAGCTCCAATTTTGGTGCAGGTATACTTTACATTGTTCGGGAGGTTAACATAGAAACTAACATCGTAAGTAATTCCTTTAATCATAGGCTCCATCAAGGTTGTTTGGATGTATTCTCTGGATTGATTATCGTTACCATATACAAATATTCCGGCGTATGCTTCTCCTTCTTTAGCTGGTTGGTAGGAAATATTAGAAGGAACCGAATAAGCTCCTACAGTAGAACAAGAATGAAAGTAATCCGGCGAAGGAGAATGTGCTGTAGCAGCAGTGTTGTTTTCCGCTTTGCTCCATAAGGTAGCATTACTTATTTGTCCTTGTCCACTGGGGCACCAGGAGTTGTATTCGAAACTACCATTATGAATTAGGTTTTGTCCAAAACAAAAGGTTGAGATAAAAAATAACAGGGTAGAGGTCCATTTCATATAAATGTTCTTTTTAGTAAGAACAAATAGCAAGGTGAATAGTTACAAATTGAGCTAAAATGACTGAGTATTCAATACCACGTTTACGGTATTTTTTGAAAATTAACATTTTGTAAAGCACACAAAAACAAGGTGATACGTCTTAATACCTTGTTTGAGGTATTGCAACTAACTCTTTTCTCATCATAGTTTTGTTGTGCTATTTAGAAAGAATCTAAATAATAAAAACCTAATTAAAATGAAAAGAAACTTACCATTAATCACTGCCTTCTTCTTAGCAGGTGCAATTAACGCACAAACAGTAGACACCGTTTCGGTTGGAGCGGGATATGCTAACGAAAATTACTATTCTTTAAGCGATGGAGGGGAATCCTCTATTGCGAGAGACGATTGGGACATCGCTTTTGGAGCAGATGGTCTGGGAGGATCAAGTTCCACCATCCATATCAATGGTGGAATGGGTGCAGAATTGTTTATTTATAGCACAGATGTAAATGATTGGGCTTCGGTAGATACCACCGGGTTTGCATGGGGAACATCTTTGCTTAACTCCGATGTGGAGTGGGGAAATGGGGCGTTTTCCAACCATGCTTTAACTGATGCTTACGATTTAGGATGGGGAGCCTATAACATGATTACTCATGTAGTTGAAGCCAATAGAATTTTCATCATCAAAATAGCTGACGGAAGCTACAAGAAAATTAAAATCAATAGTTTATCTGGAGGTGTTTATTCCTTTACTTATGCGAATGTAGACGGTTCTAATGAAATTGACGAAACATTAACTAAAGCAGATTTTTCTGGAAAAAACTTTGGTTATTATTCTATTCAAAATGGACAAGAAGTAGATCGTGAACCACTTAGTTCTACCTGGGATTTACTATTTGCCAAGTACGTTGTAGAAGTAGCTCCAGGTATGAATTACGGAGTTTCGGGTGTGCTTACCAATGCTGGTGTAAAGGTGGTTCAAAAAAATCAGGTGGATCTAAACACCGTTTCGCACATTGGAGAAACTTTCGAATCCAACATCGGAATGATTGGTTACGATTGGAAGTCGTTTAACATGACCACGTACTTGTACGATATTGAAGATAGTCTGGTGTATTTTGTTGAAGACCCTTCTGGAGACATCTACAGCTTAATTTTTACTGGATTTGGTGGTAGTGCAAACGGAGATTACATCTTTACCAAAGAGTTGGTGGGGTCTTCAGTAAGTGTAGAGGAAGTAGAGTCTAACCAGGTTCTTGCTCTTTATCCTAACCCTGCATCGGAGCAAATTACATTGTCTTATGCCACTTCGAATAGTGAATTAAGTATTGCTCTTTTTGACATTACAGGGAAACAAGTTTATAACCAACAGCTAAATGTTGTGCCCGGGTTAAATCAAGAAATTATTTCGGTAAGCCACTTGCCAGCTGGAATTTACCAGTTAAGCCTTATTACTAATCAATCAATTACCACTCAAAAATTAATCATCAAATAACATTGTGTATGTCATTATTCCCTGTGTCCTCTTCGGAGGGCCAGGGAGTAATAAAAACAGGGAATTATGAAATATATTATTAATACACTTTTTATCGCAATAGCGATTATTGCTACTTCTTGCGGAAAGTCAGAGAATGCAGCAAACGAATCAGGATCGGATAAGAAAATTGGAGTTCTATTGGTAAATCATGGATCGGTAGCAGAATCATGGAGAAACATGTTGCTTGATGTAGAAGATCAAGTGAAAGAAGAGATTCTTTCTAATCCTAAAATCAGTAAAGTAACTACAGCTTTTATGGAGTACAATGAGCCTTCTATCGCAACCAGAATGAAAGAGTTTGATGAAGAAGGGTTTGACGAAGTAATTGTTGTACCTATTTTCTTAACGGTTAGTTCTCATTACAGCCACGATATTCCAGTAATTCTTGGTGTTAGTGCAGATCCAAAAGCTGTAGAAGAGATTAAAAAAGAGGAAATTGAAGTTTATAAATCAAAAGCAAGAGTGAGTATTGCTCCGCCTTTGGATTATTCAACCATACTTAAGAAAAATGTTGAACGAAGGGTAGAAGCGTTAAGCCAAAACCCTGATAATGAAGCTGTATTATTAGTAGCTTACGGAGATGCTGACTACAACCAACAATGGGAAGAAATGGTTGATGAAATAGGTAAGTACCTAAAAATTAAAACTGGTCATGAAAGCATTGCCTATTCTTGGTGTGGCCACCTTGTAGGGTATTCTACAGAGCCAACAGTTAAAGGAATTGAGCAATTAATGGAACTGGAAGACAATGTAATCGTTATTCCAATTTTGGTAGCTAACGATCCATACTTCCAAAAAGATATCATTCAAAAAGCCTGCGATATGGTGCCTGGAAATGTCTTGTACAAGCAAGACGCTATTCTGCCGGATGCCAACCTCAATAATTGGGTCGTAGATATAGCAAATAAAACTGCCGAAGACCTATAAATATCGCATGGCTGGCAGTTTTAACATAGCACAAATAAAGAAGGTAGTTGCCACAGCATTGGTGGCAATTATCTTCCTTTATTTCTGGGTAAATGGCCCCATCATGCACTCCATCGAGATTCTCAGTTTAGAAACTGAGGAAACCGAATACTCCAATCCTGTTATGGTGGGGAGTGATGGTGTTGACAACAAAACCAATCAAACTACTTACAACTTATTGGAGTTTGAGGAGGAAGAGGGTTTTGGGCATGGATTAATTCTGGACAAAAAAGAGGAGCCAAAAAACTGGGGGATGGTGGCCGATGAGCAACATAACCCAGGATTGTCGAAAGAATTAAAAGATAAGATTCTCGTACATGCAAAAGAGTTTTCCGGAGCAAATGATTCGGTAGAAATCAAACCTTCTATGGATATGTATTTTGCCACTATTACCTCAGAAGAATCTAAAGAACAATCAATTTATTTAGAAAGTACACACATTGTAAAAAATGTTAGAGGGTATGCAGGTGAAATTCAGGTAGGAGTTATTTTAGGAAGTGATGGATTCATTAAAAGAGTTGAGCACATTTCATCTAAAGAAACAGAGAGTTACCTGGCAGACATCAAGCAAGCAGGGTTTTATGAGCAATTTAATACTGTATCGCTAGCGGGTGGAGAACAGCAAATCGATGCTGTTTCGGGGGCAACATTGAGTTCTGAGGCCATTGCAACAACGGTTTCAGAGTTAATGGGAGAAGCAATTCCCGATCCAGTTTCCAACTACGCAGATATAGACGAGGTAAACTTTTTTAGTCTTTCTGCAGCGTTAAACAATTCCTGGATTATCCATATTGCAGTGATCTTCTTAATGTTCGTATTTGGAGTTCAAAAATGGATGAAGAAATCCAAAAAATCAGTATTAATTCTCAGTATTCTTTCTGCAATCTATATTGGGTTTTTCCTGAACAGTTCATTTACCTACATTTCTTTCTTGCATCCATTTCTAGGAACATCTGTTTCTTCATTTGTTGGATTATACTCCCTCTTTGTGTTGCTTGGGGCTATATGGGGAAAGAACACATATTGTAAATACGTATGCCCATTTGGAAATGTACAGCGACTAGTCATCAAAACCAATCCGTGGAAAACACAACGCAAGTTTTTCATATCTAACAAGTGGGTTAAGAGAATTAGAATGGCCCTAACAGTAATCTTATTAACAGGAATATTACTAGGACTGAGGAGTTGGAGTAATTACGAATTGTTCCCAGATTTATTTGGATTAAGTGTGCTTTCTGTATGGTTTGTGGTTGCTGTAATTACCGTATTGGTAACAATGGTTTATCCTATGATCTGGTGCAGATTACTTTGTCCTACCGGATCAATTTTAGATGGTATTTCGGATTTAATGACTTACAAAAGAAAATTTAGTAAAGTATGATGGAAATTTTACACGAAAACGAGTATGGTCACATTGCAATTTGCGATTGTTGTGGAGATATACAATTGTGTTTAGGGAATGTGTTAATGACACTAAACCAGGAGGAGTATCAAGACTTTAATCGTGTGTTTAGAGAAATTAGCTTTTACATGGATATCCGTGGAAGCGAGATCATGGATCGCACATTTGTGGTTAATACTAAAAATAAAGATGTTAAAATATCCTTCACCTACGAAGACTTAGCCCATACCGTGGAATTATTGAACTGCTCCAATTTAATGATGTCTGTTAACGAGTTAACCAGAGTAAATGAAAATTAGAGCTTTTTTATCGTTTGTTTTGTTATTCATCTCCTGGTTGGGAACGGGGCAGGAAGCTGTTATTACTGTTCTCGATCAGGAGTTTGATCCTATCCCTAATGCTCATGTTCTGGTAATGGAGAGAAATAAATACCTCATTACCGACATGAATGGAAAAGTTGCCATAGGTTTTGATCAGGAACCATCTTTAACCATCGAGGTGAGCTTTATTGGGCATCACAAACTGCAAAAAGTTATTCGCCCCAATGAGAATGTTAAAATTTATCTGGAGTCTAATGTGTCAGAGTTAAAACCATTTGTAGTAACCGGGCAGTATTCTGCCAATGATCCTGAAAAAGCAGTGCAACGCATTACCATAATCGATAAAAAGAAAATCGAAAAAATGGCGGCAGTAAGCTTAAAGGATGTACTGGCTAATGAAATGAACATTACCTTGTCTGAAGACAATATCCTTGGCTCTGGGATGAGTATTCAGGGGCTGGGAGGTGAAAATGTTAAGATATTAATTGATGGTGTACCCATGATCGGTAGACTGAATGGCAACATTGATCTAAGCCAAATCAACCTGAATGACATTGAAAGAATTGAGATTATCCAGGGACCAATGTCGGTTAACTTTGGTACCAACTCTCTGGCAGGAGTTATCAACCTGATCACAAAAAGCAATAAAGGAAAAACCATTTCTACTTCGGCTAATTCTTATTACGAAAACATTGGTAAATACAACGTGGATGGGGGAGTATCTTTTTCAGAAAAGAAACATACCATCTCCATTGGAGGAGGAAGAAATTATTTTGATGGATGGATAGAAGGAGATCAATTGTTTGGCGAACCTACCAGAATTGCAGATAGCTCCAGGTTTAAAAGCTGGAAACCAAAAGAACAGTTATTTGGAAAAGTTAGCTATAACTACAAATTAAACGAGGGAAACATTAAGTATGCCTTCAGGTATTTTGACGAGAAAATCACCAATAAAGGTTTGCCACGAAACCCGTATGGGGAAACAGCATTTGATGATTATTACTATACCACAAGAATGGATCATTCCTTATTTCATCAGCAGAGGATTAATGAAACTGATTTGATCAATACCACGCTGGCATATAATGATTTTACCAGGATAAAAAACACTTATTTCAAGGACCTCACCACTTTGGAGCAATCGCTAAGCACCAATGAAGGTGCGCAAGACACCACCAGATTTAACCAGTGGATATTGAGAAGTAGTTATTCTACCTCCAACGATAGTTTGGACGTAAATTTTCAAATTGGGATAGACTTTAATCACGAAGAAGCGTTCGGACGTAGAATTAAAGATCAAACTCAGGCATTGGGCGATTATGCTGTCTATGGTAGTGTTGAGTATCAACCAACTGAAAAGTGGATCATTAGACCTGGATTGAGGTATGCGTATAACACCGTTTATCAAGCTCCACTAACACCTTCGATCAACTTTAAGTATCATACAGATAAAGGTAGTTTGAGAGCTTCTTATGCTAAAGGGTTTAGAGCGCCTTCTTTAAAAGAACTTTATTTTGATTTTGTAGATATTAATCACAACATCCAGGGAGACACTAACCTGGTAGCAGAACAGTCGCACAATGCAAGTCTTTCCTATAGCTATAGTAAGAGCATTAAGAATAGAACTCATAAAGTAGAAGCAACAACATTTTATAATCAGATTTATAATCTAATAACCCTTGCTCTGGTGGATGGGACGCAATACACCTATGTTAACATTGGTAATTTTCAAACACACGGTATGCAGTTAAATTATAGCTTAAGCTATATACATACCAAGATTAACTTGAGTGGGTCCTACACAGGAAGGTATAACTTCTTATCAGAAGACAGTCCGGTAGAGAGGTTTAGTTATACTCCCGAATGGAGGTGTAATATTAATCAGGAGTTTCCTAAAACGAAGTGGTTTGCTTCACTTTTCTATAAGTATTCCGGAAGGTTGCCCGGGTTTGCGGTTGATGGAGATGACAATGTAATAGCTACTTATATTGATTCTTACCATACTGCTGATGTAAGTGTTGGAAAGCACTTTTGGAATAAGCGACTACAAGTATTATTAGGAAGTAAGAATATTCTAAATGTTACCAATGTAAATGCTATGGTGCAAGGAACTGCACACAGTGGGAGTAGTGGAAGTGCTCCTATTGGAATGGGAAGAACCTATTTTGTAAAGATGACTTTAAATTTTGATCATGAAAAAAAGGATAAGTAAACTATTGGTTGGACTAATTGTTATGGGCTTTTTTTCGTGCGAAAAAGAGGAGCTACCCGTTAAGCCACATTCTACAGGTAATATGGTTACTGGAGAGGTGTCTATGGAATCAGATTATCGCTATCAACTGTACTTCGATTTGGAAACAAATTCGATGGTGCAGCAGAACCTAAAGGTTATTTGGGATCTTGGTTTTGAAACTTCTGCTAATGGCTATCACGTTGTTTTAAACTCTGCCAAAATGATGGCTGCATCAAACACAGGAGAAACAAACATGAATAGCGTAATAGATACTGCTGGATTGCACTTTAATTGGGATGTCCCTTCTGGCAACATAGATAGTACTGCCATTGGAAACTGGGCCTCAGGAGAGGTGTTTGTGATAGACAGAGGTTATGACCCAACCGGAGCTCATCAGGGATTTAAGAAAATGATTTTACAATCGTATAATTCAATCGAATATCAAATTGACGTAGCAAACCTGGATGGGAGCGATGCTTATATCGCCACAATTCCTAAAGACGAATCGTATAATCTTACTTTCTTCTCGTTAGATAATGCAGTGGTAGAGGTAGAGCCCTTAAAAGAAGATTGGGATTTATCCTTTACTCAATATACTCACATATTTAATGAAGTTCCTCCTTCGCCATATTTGGTTACAGGAGCTTTAGCAAATCGAAACGGCGTACAGGTAGCACGGCTGTTTGATAAGGAATTTGATGAAATAACTGCTGATGACATCAATGACCTTACCTTCTCAGAGTCTATTGATGTAATAGGGTATAATTGGAAATTTTACGATTTCGGAACCAGTAGTTATACCGTTCATTCTAATCAGAATTATATTATTAAAAGCACTGAAGAAAAGTATTACAAGTTACATTTTATCGATTTCTATGATGATATGGGGCAAAAAGGTACTCCTACGTTTGAGTTTCAAGAGCTTTAGCATCTTTCTTTAGCCAAATAGAATAGCTGTGAGCTAAATAAAAGTAACTGCATAGCCATACCACCATAGCTGGTAATACGAGTCGATCTCCCTGCCAAAATGAAACACCGGAAGCCACGATATAGTACATGGCCAGCAAGGTTAAAAACCATAAGAAAGCTAATTCGAACCATTGTTTCTTTCTGAATAGGTAAACAGTGTAAACAATAAGTCCAGCAAGGAATATATAGTGTAGTATGAAGAAGCAAAGGTTAACTCCTTTCATGTAATTTCTTAATCCAAGGTTTTCATTACCTCCTGCAGAGGCTAGATAAATAGCATCAGCTTTGATGTTGTTTTCTACGTTTTGAAAAAGGTTGGATGTCATCTTGCCTAAATGATCCATTTTATATTGCCAACGCTCATCCTGATTCATTTCGGTAATGATGGCTCTTGCTTCGTTTACCTCAATGTTTTCAATTTGATGCATGCTTTGAGCCATAAGGTAAAAATCTACCGTATCGGAGCTTCTGGTGGAAATACCAAACTCATTGTATTCTAACTTGATGATGGTTCCCTGAATAAGAACCGGAAGTAGAGCAAGAGCTAACCATGTCAATTTGATGGGCTTTTGAAAGTACTTTTTTAAATGTAAGACTGGTAGCAAGCAAAGAATCCCCAATAGTGGTAAAAGGAATAATGGCCTAACGATAGTTAATAGTCCCAGAAGAAGTACAACTGTATGAATGAATTTTACTTCTAATAAATGCTTTCGGTTTAGTATAGTACAATACACCAATATAGAAAGCAAAAGAGCAGTAGTAATTTCTGATAAACCATGTAGGGTGAGTGATACCAGTGAAACGTTAGAGATGAAAATAGCCAGAGCGACAAAAGAAAGTACCTTTTTATTGGTAAGCTTAAGCACACTGAAAAAAGTGAAATTAGCGGTTACCACCCAAAACAATACCTGCATGAGCCAAATACCGTGATATCCGCCAATTGATCTGGATAGTATTATTAGAGTAGGATAGAGTACCGGTCTAACAGCAATATAGGGGGATGCAGTATTATGCTGAATCCAATCGGCTACTGACAAATAAGATCGGGCATCTACCGAAGAGAACATAACGCTTTCTCCGATATTCAAGTTGATTACAGAAAACCAAATGAAATAAGCTAACAGAGCAATTCCGCTAACTAATAGCGGTAGTTTGTATTTGTTCAATAGTTTCACCAAGCCGAGTTGTTGGTTGGTAAAACTAAGCATTGGGGAGTCATATTGTTAAAGAATCAAAGTTTATTTTTTCTTCTTTTTATCGGGGCCAAACCCATAGATCAATTGACCAAAGAATCCTTGTGGGAACTCCTCAATGTCTTCAAACCCCAATCGGATGTCTCTTCCTGATTCCGGTATGTAGTTGGTTCTAAATATATAGTCCCAAATACTCAGTGAGATACCAAAGTTAACTCCGTGTTTGTGGTTTTCCGGCAATGTGTAAGCATGGTGCCAAATGTGCATCTCCGGACTATTAAAAATATACTTTAACGGACCGTAATTCAACTTGATGTTAGCATGGTTTAAGTGACCGATGGTGATGGCAGTATAGAATACAATGAACGCCTGATCCGGAGTAAAACCACCGATTAGCATTACCATGATGTACTTCATTGGAGTGTAGAAAACATTCTCCATCCAGTGGTACCTTAAGTGGGCTGCAAATCCCATTTGCTCCACAGAGTGATGAACTTTATGGAAACGCCAGAAAAACTCGTAACGATGCAGAATAACGTGTGTAAACCACTGAATGAAATCCGTTGCCACAAAGAAAATTAATAGTTGTACCCACTCCGGGAAATCTTTAAGGTTAATGAGCGCTAACTTGGATAAATCTCCTCCAAAAAGATCTTTAAATGCTTGCTCCGTTACATTGGAGAAGGCCATGAATATGATGATCTTAAAAATGTAAAAGTTAAAGAACATGTAAAAAGCGTCCAACCAAAAGTCTTTACGAACAAGCGGTTGGTTTTTTCTCCATGGAAACATAGCTTCCAATGCCCAAACAATTAGCGACAATGCCACCAACATCCAAAAGTAGTTGACATACCAGTTTGGTACATTAAAGGTGATTTCGTTCCAGGTGTAGTTAGCAAACGACCCGAACGATTCGGTAAATAAATTCCAGTAATCCACGCTGATTTGTTTCATGCTTTCTCCAATTGATGTTAAATTGTTGTTGTCTGTTATGGTTTTGGCTACGAATCCCGAGTCGATAGAAAGATCATCGTGGTAACTCCATTCAATCCAGGAACCGTCGTAGTTTTTTACATTTTTGAATCCTAATAATTCAGTTAATACAAAAGTAGTATGAGCTGATCTCACTCCCGATTGGCAATATACAATGACTTCCTGATCCGGTGTGATACCTAAGTTACTGTACAGGGCATTTAATTCATTTATCGATTTGAATTTTTGAGTGGAATCATAATCTACATTGTTTCCCCAATCGCACCATTCACTATTGGGAATTCTTCCTGCTTTAAATGCTCCATTTTTCTGAAACTGACCGGTATACTCATCCAGCGTTCTGGCGTCCAGTAAAGCAATGTTGGGGTTATCAATGGCATTTTGTACATCTTCCAAAGATGCGTAATGCGCATTGTTGATTTCTCCTTCAAATTGATAATTTGTTTTGGTAATTGGAGGAATTTCTGAAGAAAGAGGGTAGTTGTTCAGTTTCCAATAGGCAAGCCCTCCATTCATCAATTGCATGTTTTTATGACCGTATCGATTCAAAATCCACCAAAGCCTTGCTGCTTCACATAACCCTTTATTATCGTACAGGATTAACCTGGTTGTTGGAGTGATTCCCAGTTGACTCAGTAATTCTTCCATTTGAGCTTTTGGAGCTATTACTCCACCAAAGTCTGCTTCCTGATCAGTAAAATGTGATCTACTTACATTAATAGCTCCCGGTAAATGCTCCGTGTTGTAATCTGCTTCTTTACTTACATCAATAATTGCTATGGTAGAATCTTCCATCAAAGAGACTACTTCTTCTGCTTCAATTATGGAGTAAGATTGAGTATACCCCGGTAGGAATATTAAAATCATCAAGCAAGAAAGAATAGTGTTAATCTTCCAGTTCATACCATTCAATGTTTTTTAAATTTTCTCTACGTCCTTTCTTTTCAGGGCCGTAATTTTTGCCGAGGTATTTTACAATTAATGCTTCAGACTCTCCTAAATCCCAAAGTTTTTGCGTCTCTTGCATCCATTTTATAATGTCTGTCCAGCCTTGTTCTGTAGCTCTGTTTTGTGTCACCAATTTATAGGAATGACAAGCCCCGCAATTAGTCACCACCAGGTCATATCCTTCGTCTACAATTAATCCGCTTTCAACGTGTATCCCGTCAACAATGAGTTCTTCTTCCTCTACTAGTACTTCTTCTGGTGTTATAACATCTGCAGGTGAGCTCCACACAAACTCAGGAAAGTAAGGAGTGATGAACTGTATTAAGCAATAAACCACAATTATCCCTAAAAATGTCATCAGGCGATTAAAGTGTTTAACGATGTTTGATATTTGCTGGTCGTTATTGCTCATTTGGCTAAGTACGTTTTACAGCTATTCTATGACAAGCATTGTTCAAATATCCTCTAGGGTTCCACCCCGGAACCACTAATGGCTGAGATTTGCCTTCTGAGTCAGTGGCTTTTGCCCATACCTCGTAGTAACCATCTTGTGGTAAGGATACCATGGTTCTCCACCTTTGCCAGGCTAATCTATTAACAGGGGCTTCTAGTTCGCACTTTTGCCAGGTAGCTCCAAAATCGATGGAAACATGCATTTCTTTTACTTCTAAATCTCCTGCCCAGGCATGTCCACGTACTTCAAACTTTCTGTTTCCTTCAACCATGGCTCCTGTTTTAGGGTAGGTAATTAGCGACTTAACCGGCATGGATTCAATGATCTTCATGTCTTCCTCTGGAACTTCAGTGCCAGGAGCAACCGGGTATTTGGGAACACGGTAGGAGTATCCATTCATTTTTGGTCCGTCGTGAACAATATTTCTAATGCTAATGCTCTTAAGCCATTTACCTGAAGTAGATGCCGGCCAACCACCAAATACCAAACGTAGAGGATATCCATTCATAGCTGGTATATCTTCTCCATTCATGGCCCAGGCTATTAATGATTCTTCTTCTAAAGCTTTCTTAATAGGAACTCCTCTGGAAATAACCACTTTATTGGGATCTCCACTTAAATGAGTGTCGGCACCGTAATACCCAATGTATACTGCATCGCTTTTAACTCCTGCATCTTCCAGTACGTCTTTTAATCGCACACCTGTCCATGCGGAACATCCTACAGCACCTAAAGTCCACTGGTTTCCTTTAGCTGGTGGATTAAACTCGCTTCTTCCATTTCCTCCACACTCTAGCGTTAGGTGGTAAGTATGGTGTTTGAATTTTGTTTTAAGGTCGTTTAGGGTGTAAGTTTTCTTATTGATGCAAGATTCACCTTCTATGGTCAATGTCCATTTTGTGGGATCTACATTAACAGGAGGAATTCCATTGTTTCTTACAAACATGATGTCTGATGGAGTAGAGTCTGGGTCAAGTAAATGCGGAGGTGTTTCTGCATTAACCGGTTTATCGTTAAGGATAACCAAATCTCCACTTTTTCCTTCTATGTTGAATGATGCTTCTGGATTATCTAGTCCCGCCGGGATCATTTCTGAGGGGAAGTTGTCGCCAAATACAATTTTGCCACCCAATAGAGTTCCCATGGCAGCTAGTGCTGATTTGGAAAGAAATCCTCTTCGGTTGCTTTTGGATTCTCCAAGTAGTTCTTCTACAGCTTTTTGTGGAGATGACTTATACAATTGATGTAAGCCTATTTCCTTTTTGTTTTTCTTCATTTGTGTTGTTCAAAACAAGGGGTTGTTGCCTCAAATGAACTCACTTTTAATAGAAGAAACAAGAAATTTATCCTTCTTTATTGGATTCGTAAAATGCTTGAAATGAAACAAACAATGATTTGGCTCATATTTTAGCCTTGAGATAGAACTACCTCTGGCTTATGAGATTTAGACAATTGAGCATGCAATGATGTTAATTCATCACAGTATCTGTTCATGGAAAACTGATGTCTGCTATTTCGGGCATTGTTGGATAATTCCCAATAGGCCACATCATTCATATTTTTCACTTTGGTTATTGCCTCGAAGAAATCTTCGGAAGTAGAGCAGAGGAAACCATTGCGTTCTCCAACGAATTTGTTCGTTTCTCCTACATTACTAGCTATTGTAGGCACACCTGCAGATAAGTATTGTTTGGCTTTAAATGCCGATTTACTTTGGTTAAATGGGTGATCAACCATTGGGGAAACTCCCACATCAAAATTGGAGATCAAAGTATAAATCCAGCTGTCGTTTCTCCAGGATAGGTGACTGGGAACATCTAGTTCTACCTCGCAATCTTGAAAGTATTTTTTTATCTCAATAACGTCATTCTTTTTCTGAACTCCTATAAAGGTGATCTTTACTGGGAAGTCCAGCTTTCTTACAGCAGGAAGTAATATCTCAAACACACTTTTTTTATGAGAAAAATCTTTAGATACTTCATTCCCGTTGCCAAAATCACCTACCCAGCCAATATGAAACAAATTATTCCTTTGGGATTTTACCTGGCCATGATCAATTACCGGCGAAGTAATGATCTTTACATTGGAGTTAAACCTGACACAATAATCCTGTAAAGCTTTACTGCCTACAGTAATTAACTGGCACTTTTTTAAGAAAAAATGAAGCGTTTTGGTGTCTTGCCGCAAGTATTCAGCATCGTCGATGTCGAATTGTGTTCTAGCGCCACGTAATAGTACCAACAGTTTTAAGGCATTAGCGTACCAACTATTGCTACACACTTTTTGAATAACAATAGTGGAGTTTCTCTTCCTGAAAAACAGTATACTGAAATAGGTAGTTAAGAACTTTCTAATTCCCTTTAGCGTTCTACTAGGGTAAAAGAATGAATAAGTAGTTTGTTCGTTCTCCGCTAAATGGCGCATAGGGTATAACCCTCTATAACGAGTACTTGGGCATTTAGCATTGTAAGGAGCAAACCAGTATATGTGGTCTGGTTTGGGGGCCATAAGTAGTGAGTTTAGTTAGAGTTGTTATGAATGATTGATTGTTTCAAGATCAACCATTCAGTTTATAAACTTACATAATGTTTATTAGTTGCTCGTTAAATAAAAATTAATTCGACCAACTAGAGAAATTAACACACTAAATATGATGTTGTTAAATTGCTTAATGCAACTCTCTTCTGATCCTAAATAGATGAATCAAATTTAATACAGTTGATAATCCTAATAGAATAGCTGAAGTGAATACAATAATTGGGGAATAATTAAAAATGAAGAAGCTAACTCCAAAACCGATTAACCCCAATATTAAAGCACTCTGACCGATTATGGTAAACCAGTTGTTTATTTTAATATTTCTTTCCATCGTCTTGGGTTTTAGTATTATAACCTCAATTTACGATGGTGTGTTGCCTATTTTAGAATGGATTGTAGGAATGGTAGGATTTGGCAAGTAAAGGCAATGAGTAATGGTCTAAATGATTAATGGGTAATGAAAAATGAATGAATAGTGAGTAATGTGAAATTATTAATGCATAATGAAGTACTATCCCTTCAAAAACTTGTCTCTACCATTGAACCTGGCAGAAACTCCCAATGCAACAGTATATGCTCCAGGAAATGATCCTTCAATGTATACTCCAATGGTTTCAGTTGGGTAATAACGTAGTCCTCCCACCAAAGAAGGAAGGTCCGGAATGTTTTCGCTTAGGGTAAAAAAGTTGGGATCGTTGCTGGTATGATTGCTTTGCCACCAAATAAAGTTTTGGTGCATCCCTCCATATAAATCCAGTTTCCCGTCGGTGTTTTCAAACAGCTCTAAATGATGAAAAAAGCCTCTAATGTAAAGTGCGCTTGCACTAACAACAAAAGTGGGGTTTTCGGTAATGGTTTGTCCGTTAGAAGTGTATTGGTAGTTGGAAATATGTAATTGTTGTTGTTGATTAATGAACCCAAAACCAACACTTAACCTTCTAAACAAAGCAAAATCCAAAGAAGCTTGTCCTCCCAATGTAAACTTAAACTTCGTGTCGTAATCCTTAAATGGAACTTTGTATATTCCTCTCCAGGCAGAATAAGTGGCTCCTCCTTGTACAGTAACCTGCCCATATTTATTCTGAGATTTAGCCATAAAGGGAGCCAATATCATCAACAGTAAAATCATTCTCCTCATCATGGAATAAATATAATAATTTGATCCAACCGAAGTTGCGGTACTATTTGATTGGTTTTAATTAGATGATAATCCCTTCTTATTTCCTAACCAACAATACATTTCCTGTTAATGAATACTCTTCATCATCGTAGGTTGTGTAATTCAAAACACAGAAATAAGTACCTTCCGAAAGCATTTCTCCATTATTGTTTCTACCATCCCAACCATAAGCTAAGGCTTTGGGATGAGTGTAAACCAATTGGCCCCATCGGTTGTATATAAATAATTGATAATCTTTAATTCCGTCATGTACAATGGGTTTGAACAGGTCATTTACACCATCTCCATCAGGAGTAAATGTATTGGGGAGTTCAATGGCATTTTGGCAATCGATGTAATCAACCTGAATACTTTTTTCCGTGAGACACCCATTAACAGTTACTTCTACAGAGAATTGATTAGGCTCAAGAACATTAAAAGTAGGAGAGGTAGATTGATCCTGCCATAAATAAGCGGCATTAGGTGTTGAAGCATCTAACAAGAGTGATTCTCCTAAACAAAGCAGAGTGTCGTTAGGAAAATTGATAATAGGGTAATCCTGCACATTTACGACAATCGAATCAGACTGACTACAATTATCAATGGTTCGAATTACCCAGTAGGTTTGGCCATGTTCTACCCAAATTTGATCACTGGTGGAGCCATCGTTCCACGAATAGTTGGCATTGGTTTCATAAGCATCAAGCCAAAACCCTTCTCCTTCGCAAATGAGGGTGTCTGTTCCTAAATTAAGGTTGGGTAGTATGTTGTAGTTAACCAGTATTGAATCAGTGTCTGAACCACAGTGATTGGTTGCTGAAACCCATATCAAACCTGGGGTAGAAACTGTTTGCATAGCCAACTGAGAACCGTCGTTCCAAAGGTAAGTAGCATCGAAAGATGTAGCATTTAGCATCAGTGATTCTCCTTCACATAAAGTTGTGTCGTTACCAAGGTTTACATAGGGTAGTGTATTATAAAAATCAATGGATATGGTATCCGTGGTTGAACAACCGTGAACAGTAACTTCGCCCCAATAATCTCCGGACTGAGTGATATCTATAGTTGGAGTAGTGGAGCCGTCCAACCACTGATAAGTAGCATTCTGTTGAGTCATGTCTAAGGTAATGGTTTGTCCCTGGCAAAGAGATGTGTCGGCTCCCAGGTTCAATTCAGGGTATTCATTGATAAACAACTCAATTGAATCTCTGGCAGTCCCACAAGTATTGGTGATATCCACCCAATAGGTTCCAGGTTGATTTATGGTAATAATGTGGTAAGTAGATAAGGTACTCCATTCATAACTACTATTTGGGGTGTATCCATCTATTTGAACAATATCTCCACTGCAAGCATAAATGTCACTCCCTAAATTAGGAGTAGGTAATTGTTGTACATCAACGGTAATCGAATCTCTATGAGAACACGTTCCATCGGATACTTCAATCCAGTAGGTGCCAGATTGAGTGATTAAGAACGTAGAATCTGTAGAACCATCTTGCCATTGAAAGTTTTGCCCAGAAACGTTTGAACTGATGTTGTATGGTGTAGTATGGCAAAATGTAGTGTCATTGCCTAAGTCAATTCCATATAATTCCGAATGTTCTACTGGAGCAGCCCCATAAATCATTCCAGGTACTATTGCCGGACATGTAAGTGTGGTGGTCATTAAATGTGGCCCCGACAATTGATACAAGTCGTTATCTCCAATGGTGGCGTATAGTTTTTGAGGGCAAGCAGTTGTTGCTAGTCCAAATACTTGAGAATCCGGAATTAGTTGCCCCATTACAGTACTGTTCGGAAAATTGTTCAGGTTTATTTTTACTAATTCGTAATTGCTCGAGGAATAATATAAGTCACCATCGTAAAAACATAAATCTCCACCGGAAGAAAAGAGGTTTCCAACATCCCCAAGAAGGCTGTAAATACCCGTATTAATATCGATGATGTATACTTCTGTACCTCCCATAGCATAAAGTTCGCCAGTAGGGCTGAAAACCAAAGAATTAGCGTAGCCATTTGGGTCATCAGGTGCAACCAGAGTAACAACACCTGTTTGAGGGTTGATTTTATACAAACCACTCCAATTAACGGCGTATAAATGTTGATCTATTGGGTTAAAGGCAATGTCTTTGAAGGATTGACCGGCGCTTGCCACTAAAGTTGAAGTACAATTGGAGGCGTTTACCAAATGAATGTCGCCAACATCGTTGGTTGTGTATAATAAATCCTGTGCTATAACTGGTGAGCAGAATAATATGGATAAAAGAAATAGGTAGGTCTTAATAAATTGGGGCATGGTAGGAGTAGGGTATTAAATCCCATTCCCAATAACATACGTTTTAGGGCTGGTCATGTGGTTAGAGTTTTAAGTTTTGTTTCTATTAAAAGAGACACAAACGACCAGAAAAAGGTTGCTTTTTTAAATGTTAAATCCCAGAATCTGAAAACTCAATTCTGTTAACAGTTGCTGTGATAGAAGATCCAATTTTAGGTATATCCCCAACAGTTTCTACCATTAATAATGATTTACCCAATCGCAAATAGATTAGCTGATTGTCTACTCCTTCCAGAGTACCATCAATGATGGTTTGATCACCTGATACAATACCTGGATTTTTATTTTCAGATACAACAATAGATTTTCCCCATTCTAGTTTTTCAGGAATGGTTAACTCAACATGTGTCGTATCTCCTATGTTTGGGAGAGAAGATCGCCAAACTCCTCTAAAAGTGCCATATTCACTTTTTACATCAACCACTGGTTCGTTGGGGTGGTTGGATTCTATATTTACAATTTCTATTTCCATTTTTCAAATTTAAGTTACCGGAGCTCTTCTTAAAACATTTGTGCAGGTTATTGTTCCCGGTGCACCTGGGTTATGTGTCCAGGTCTCTTCATGAAAGTGATGTTGATTGGCAGCTGAGTTTCTTTCGTGATCTCCATACCTGATGCTTCTTTGTCCATCTGCAGAAACCAGCCGTGTTGCGTCTACAGCACCAGTTCGTGGATGTCTATGAGTATACGGCCCGCCCCCTAAAAAGGTAGTCCATCTCGCTTCTACATCATCTGTAGCAACATTTCCTCCTATTGTTTCGCCACCATCTACCGCTGCTAATCCAGAGCCTACCCATCCTGGCTGCCCAGTCCAATCCGCAGCAGTGGCCTGAGCGGCAAGATGTGCAATTAGTCGGTCTCTAACTGCAACTCTTCGAGCCTCAAGAGCGGCAGCTTCCAGTGCCTGGATTCTTAACTGTAAAGCAGCTTCATCAGCAGGGTCGTATTCATATTGAGCCGGTTGCATTACAAAACCAGCACCAGATCTTCCTCGGATCATTCTTAGGCGCCCCAGGTGTTCTCTTGCTTCGTCGAGAGTTAAGCCATTAATGTCAACATTGGCCCCCATAAATGTAATTCTCTGAATGGCATTGCTGGAGTTACTTGAGCCTCTTTTAACAGTATTAGTGAGTGCTCTTTGCGCAGTAGAAATATGACTATTGTCCGTAAACGAATTATTACTTGAGTTTTCTAAATCAAGATTGGTAGAAGAAGCCGCAGATGAGGATTGATCTTTAGAAGAGTTTGAGGAGTAGCTTTTCATGTTTAATTATGGGGTATCCGTTTCAAATTTAGAATTAAAATTGAGGTATTTGTTTTAGTATTTAAATTACTTCTCAACAATACTATTAACTTCACAATTATGAAAAATTCAAGCTACCCACCAGTCTCATTTTATTTCAAACTTTCCATTAAAGGTGCTACAGAAGATATATCATTTTCCGAAGCTTCTGGAATTACCTTAGAAAAAGACATCATTGAAACAGGTGGCGAGGATCGATTTAAATATAAAATCCCTACAACTGCCAAGTTTCAAAACCTGGTATTAAAAAGAGGGCTTGCTCCATCTGGTTCTCCCATTCTAAAATGGGTAATGGAGACTATAGATTCAGACTTATCGGAAACCATTAAAACAAAGGACCTGGAAGTTTGCTTAAACAATGCCGTAGGAAAGACGGTGTTGAAATGGGAGTTTGTAAATGCCTGGCCAGTTAAGTGGTCCTGTTCGGATTTAATATCGCAAGAGGGTGAAATTGCCATTGAATCTTTAGAGTTTGCATACTCCTCTTTTAATCAGGTAAACTAAAAACCACCGACTCGCCCAGCCGATGGTTTTTGTTATCTGAAAATTGAACAATGCGGGTTACATTTAGGGATCAACCAAAATCAAATAAATGTTACTGTGCCCGCTGTAGCTCATTCTCGTTAATGTTTTGATGGTTAAAATTGCTTTCTTTCAATTTCCCAAACTGATAAGAAACCGAAAACCGAATAAATCGTGTGTCCATGGTGGTGTTGAAATCATATTGATTACCAAATAGGTTAGAGCTAGATATCTTCTTTGCTGTTTGGAAAATATCGTTCCCTGAAATCTGCACAAACCATTTGTTTTCAGAAAAAGACTTTGAAATCCCCAATCCCAACTCTCCCTGTGGCTGAAAAGTTTGAGTCCCATCCGAAAAGCTGGAGGTATAAGCTCCAATTAATTCAAAGTTGAACCATTCTTTAACTGGAAATCGATTGTAAGAGTACAAATAAACTTTTGGGATTATTTTGTCTGAGTCAAAATCAAAACGATCATCATTGGTGGTGTTTACGCTAATGTTTACCATCGTATAACCTCTCCAGAATTTTTTGTCGATTCCCTGTGCTATTTCGAAATACGCTTCGTTTTGCTGTTGCAAATTAACTGCAGAATAAGTGATGATAGTTTCCGAATTTTGATTCTGAGATGGGACGAATGACCTGGCATTTTTCACATGGTTCAACCCTATGCTAATGTTCGTTCCAAGCTCTTTGTGAGTAAATTTGTGTTCCAGGTTGTAGTTGTAACTTGGTAGTAATTCCGGGTTTCCCTGAACACTGGCAAAGGTGTTCAAATAGAAAATATACGGCGTTACATCAGTGTAGCTAGGTCGGGTAATCTTAGAATTAAACTGATCCGTCATTTTCCATTTTTTTAAATCCAATGTGATACTGGCGTTAGGGAATAAGGATAAATAATTAGTGTCTATATAGGTTCCAATAGATTGTTCATGAGCCTTTGAAGTAGTATGTTCTAGTCTAATTCCAAGTTGGTAGTTAGCTTGTTTCAATTGGCCATTCCAATTAACATAGCCTGCTATTAATTGTTCGTCGTACGAAATGTTTCGGTGTAAATCATTTATTTGTTCTGCTTCACTAATTGTTTCCAGATCAATGTCTGATGATGTTCCAGTATTGGTCATTTTTGCTCCCGTCTTCAGTTGTCCGCCCTTTGCAAAGTTTTTATTGAAATCCACCTGTGCAACGAATAGGTTATTTTGATTAAGCCCCATTGAAATGGAGTTGAGTTCCATCAATTGATCGTTGCCAGAGTGTAGTTCTATAATGCTATCATGATAATCGGAGCTTACCAGACTGTAGTTAACCCCTACAAATAACTGACTCCCTAAACTATCTACTGCAAAAGAGTAATTACCAGAAATAGTGTTGGTCTTCCAAACGCTAATCCCTTTGTCGATTGCATTTATAGCATGTATTGAATCTTCTAATTGTTGGTATATATTGGTCCTTACATCCAGTAAATAATCGCTGTAATTACCGTTAAATTGAACAGATGCGCTGTGCTTTGAGTTAAACTGGTGCTTTACTCCTAATAAGTAGTTAGATACATTGGATAATTTCACTTTTTCGAAATAATCAGAATGTGCCGTGTACGGTATAGGATTGTTTGGAATATTAAATTGATCATACCTTCTGGTTCCGGTGGCTCCCAAATTGATATTCCCAGAAGAAGTTAAGCTCCATTTTCCACTTCTCCAATTAAGACTGGCATCTACGTAACCCAATTGATAGAAAGCTTTAGTGAAATTAGCGGAAATAGAACTTTGAATGCCTTCCAGTCCCAAGTCTTTTAGTGTAACCAGAATTACAGCTTTTCCCACAGCATCATAGCTCGCATCAGGGTTTTTTACAATTTCCACCGACTTAATCAAAGAAACCGGTATTGCTTTCATGGCATCTACTGTAGATAGTTTTCCGTCGATATACACCAAGGCATCTCCACGCCCTACCACCGTTATACCATTATTGTTTACAGAAACTCCCGGAGATTTAGTTAGTACTTCAGTAATAGAAGAACTACTGGAGAATAGTGAATTTTCTACGTTGATTTTTACGTTGCCCTGATTGTTTTCAAAAGGAAGTTGTTGTGCAGAAATCACCACTTCATCCAATGTTTTTTCTTTTAAAACAATGTCTCCCAAATGGGAGGAGTGGTCAATTAACTGAAAGTAACTATCGAACCCAGTTGCCTGAAATTTAAGTAAATAACTCCTGTCGCTTAAACTAACATTAAAGGCTCCATCACTGATTAACTCTCCTTTAATAAATGAGCTATCGGATGGTTCCAGTACCAATAAGTTGACATAAGGAACTGACTCATTTTTGGAGTTGATGATGGTACCCGATAATTTGGTTTGTGCAACCAAAGTAGATGGTAACAGGACCAGCGATATAAGCATTTGTTTTACATTCATAGCAGTATGATTTGAACTCAAAACTAGGTTCTGAAACTCTTTATTTATTAGTAGTTTTTCGAGTAGAAGTAGCGGTTTTGCAAGTGGTTGAATTCATTTTCCGAATGGTTTTAATCGCATAGGGAGATTTGTTTACTTTTGAAAACACATCAGCAGGTATATGAAAGTTGTGGTTATAGAAGATCAGGTTCAGCTAAGGAAAAGCTTGGTTCATCAAATCGAAACATCTGGTTTGGGGTTCGATGTGGTGGGAGAGGCCGACAGTGTAACCACCGGTATTGGCACCATTTTAAGGCATAAACCCGATATTGTTTTCTTTGATATTGAAATCATCGAGGGTTCCAGCTTTGAAATACTGGATGCGCTTCCTGAAATCAATTTTAAAACGGTTTTTGCTACAGCACATGGTCATTTTGCCATAAAAGCCATTAAATACAGCGCCTTCGATTTTCTTTTAAAACCATACCAGGGAACGGAGTTACAAGAAACGCTTATTAAACTTAAGCAGGACCTTGGTAAAAAGGATAATTACCAGGAGAAATTTGAAATGCTTTTCAATGAGCTAAAAGGAAAAACCAATCACAAAATTGCCATCAGTAGCCTGGAAGAAGTAAAATACATTCCGGTAAACGAAATCATTAGGATAGAGGCAGATCGAAGCTATT
Organism: Parvicellaceae bacterium; assembly: GCA_965230225.1. Taxonomy (GTDB): domain Bacteria; phylum Bacteroidota; class Bacteroidia; order Flavobacteriales_D; family Parvicellaceae; genus CALSMU01. The sequence continues at coordinate 457,028 of CBDDKM010000006.1, read as the reverse complement.
GTAATATTGTTTTGTTGAATGGTGAGAAGGTCGTTAGCTCCAGAAACATGAAGCATTACGAGCAATTATTACCCAACGACAGCTTCATTAAAATTCATCGTTCTCACATCATCAACTTAAACCAGGTGGTTTCTGTGGTTAAAACCGATGGGGGCTATGTGAAACTGAGTAATGGAGATAGTGTTCCTGTATCCAGAAGAAAAAAAGAGGAATTTTTAAGAATCATTGAACAACGATTGGCGGAGTGATGATTAAGAGGTTTGGATATATCATCATTGCATTTTTTATTGGTTTCTCAGCTCAGGCACAGGAAGAAGCAGATTCTGTGTTGGAAAACAACTTTGTTTCAATAGTAAGGTCATTAGAGGCAGAAAATCTGGACTCCGCCAACTATTACAAAGATGTGATGGTGAACTGGCAACTGGAAAAAGGAGAGCCAAAGCTTTCTAAACTATACTTTCACTTGGGGGCACTCTTTCAACAGTACTTTTACTACAAAGAAGCTGAAGAATTACTGGATCTTGGGATAGCTCATGCAGATACAATAAACAGGGGAATGGACCTGGAGGATTTGCACAACCAAAAAGGGTTAATTTATTACGATAACGAAAGATATACTCTGGCACTACATGAATTTAAAGAAGCTTTGGAAATTGCTTATTTAATTAATGATACTCTGGGAATAGCGATTGTAAACAACAATGTGGGGCTAATCTATTTGGAAACAGAAGACTACCAACATGCTCTTACTTTCTTTAACAAAGCACTGGAATATGCGGTTAATGATGATGCTTTTCATTTGAAGCAGACGGCTATCAATAACATTGCTATTATCTACTATCAGCAGAACCAATTTCATAAAAGCTTAGAGTTACTCAAAGAAGCTGAACAGGCTATATTGGAAAAGAAATGTGCCGGTTTAGACAATGTATACCTAAACATGGGACTCAACTATAATGATATTGGAGAGTACCAAAAAGCTACAGAAAAGTTAAAATCTGCCAGAGAACTTTACTACGATGCCAGAAATTACCAAAAGGTATTTATGTGCGATGTTAACTTGTATTTATCTGCCTACAGATCTGGAGACGTTGATTTAACAAAAGAAATGGAGCAGAAAGCTTTAAGTGGTGCTGACACTTTAAATAGCTTAAAGGTTAAGCTGGACTTATATACTTATTTAACCGATGCTTACCTAGCGGAAGGAGATACGGTCACTTCTTATAAATATCAAACCAAGCTTCTGGAAGTAGGGGATCAATTGATGGAAAACTACAAGGATGAGCAGCTGTTGGAATTGAAGGGAGATGTGAATTATTCGAGGGTTTCTAACGAACTGACAGATGTTCAGAGTAGTTATCAGCAAGTAAAAAAGGAAAAGGACGAATTTGCCATCATTAACGAGCAACTTTCCATTAGAAACAAGTGGATCATTTTTCTAGGAATTGCATTTTTACTAGTAGCCATATCGTTTATCGCTTTTCTTTTGAAGGCCAACAAAAAGCAAAAGGAATCCAACTTAATTCTGAAAACCCAAAAAGAACAATTAAACATCCAGAACACTCAGATATTAAATTCTGCAGAATACGCTTCGTCCATGGAGAAAATGCTGCTACAGCAAATGAATCCTCACTTTATTTTTAACGCACTTACCACTATAGAAGCAAGCGTTTCTGTTGGCGATTATGATTTCTCCAAAGAGTACATATCTATGTTTGCCACGTTGCTCCGAAAAACATTAGATTACTCCCGGTCGGAGGCCATTAGTTTGGTGGATGAAATTAGCTTCCTTAAAGCTTACATTGAGCTAAATAAAGTAAAGCAAGGGGAAGACTTCGAATATGAGTTTATTTACGATGAAGATCATGTAGAAGACTTTGTAAATACTCCTCCTATGTTGGTTCAGCCCTTTGTGGAAAATGCTTTGATTCATGGTTTGTATCACAAAACCAATGGAGTTAAGACGTTATCTATAGCTATCGAACCGCACGATGAATACATTCTATGGACCATTATAGATAATGGAGTAGGACGAGTAAAGTCCAAAGAGATAGGGAAGACCCACAAGGGGATTTCTCATGGTATTAAAATCACTTCTGATCGGATCAAATGGATGAAGAACATCTATGGGCATCAATTTTCTATTGAGTACACCGACCTTGATGAAGGAACCAGGGTAGTGTTGAAGACTCCTATTGTGGAAGTATAGGATAAAACCTTTAATTATTTCATTTATCACGGGTTAATCATTAGATTTAATGATCTAATTAATTTGGTACTATGGGAACTTTTGGAACAGATATACTAGGATCTGACGAAGCAGCGGATGTATACCACATTTACGTGGGAATGTACAATGTAGGTGAAGAGCATGAGGTAATTCAGGAGAAAATGCGAAACATGTTTGGTGCTTACACCCAACAAGGCAAACCGGTAATAGTGGATAATACTAACTATTGGTTAGCACTGGCATTGATCGAATGGGAGTGTAAGGCCCTGGAGCCAGAAGTTAAAGCCATCGTAGAACAGATTATTGACGATGAAATTGACCTGAATAACTGGAAAGAGTTAGGAGCTAATGAAGAAGATCTGGCTGAAAGACAAAAGGTTCTGGTTAAATTCAGAAAAAGCTACAAAAGGAAAAGAAAACTCCATTGAAGCGCAAACGCCCTAAGACCATGCTTGCACCTTACCAAAAAGGCGATGTAATTGCCTTTAAGGCGGCTCGCTACAACAAGGATACCGACGAAATGGAAGAAACAGGTAAATGGAGTGTTGCCATTTGTGTTGATGCGGACGAAGGCCTCAAAGAATACCCTAAATGCCTATTTGTCTATGTAGACATTGATACTCCTGAAGTTCCAACATTAGAAGAAGTAGTTAATGCTAAAATAGAAACCACCTATACTCATTTGGATCATTATACCTTATTCGATGATGATGATCAACTAAGAAGAAATATCCCTCCTGTAGGAGATGCTTATGTTCAGGCAGGATACATGGATCCAAAATCCTATAAAGAAGATTATGAAAATGATCCATTGTCGAATTATCAACAAGTTATAGGAAGTTTACCGGTAGAAAGACTGTTCCAAAGAGATAGTTATGCCATGCGAATGACTTATGAGGTACAAGAATACTCATGGATCAAGCAGTACTCTCATTTGTTTCCTGATTATGAAAACAAGATTACCGTAGAAGAGTTTTTAAAGAAGCCGGTAGGGCCTTATACAGAAATCATAGAGGAGATGATTACTTTGAGTAATGAAAGGCCTAATGAGGGGAACTATAGTCGTTTTCAAGCAGTGGCTAAACATTTCATGGAGCTGGAGAAAAAAGATCCTAAAGGATATAATGAGGATTTCCCAACTGCATATAGAAATTACGTTAGTCGTTGGAGTTGTTATGATCCTGAAGAGGAAGATGGTTTAGCTCATATGGAGTTTGAAAATGACCCACGGGATCATTTTTATTTAGTAAATAACTATCCTAATCAATACATCTAATAATACCTGTTAGGGTATGGTTAAGGTGTTTGTTTTGTAAGGTTTATGGTGTTTTGAGTAATTGCAGTGAAAATTGTAATACGCTCACGAATGATTAAAACCACAATTGCTTTATTCGTCATCACCCTTTTTCTTTCAGTTAATATTTCCGGTCAATTGGACCTGGATTCCGACGGTGTAAATTCCATTTTAGATATGGATAGAGATAACGATGGAATTCCTGATAAAGATGAGTGTAGTATCGGGTTTATATCTCAAAACAATTCGGGAGTTTGGAAAGGAGTAACCAGTTCCAATGTGACATTTGATTTTCAAGGGGCTTTTGATCAAGCTCACACCGTATTATTTTCAAATGGTACTCAATTGGATTACCACCTAAACCAAAATGGTGGTGAACCCCGAAAAGCTAAGTATGGAAACGTTACTATATCGGCAAATTTTAGTCCTGCAGTAAGAGCTGACGAAATAGGTTTTATGATTAATGATATTGACCCCGTGGGCACAGGGACTTTATTATCAGCATCTGGAGACGTTGTAATTAATGGAGGCATTTCTAACCAGGTATTTCAAGAAGAAAGTGCTTACACCTCTCTAAATTTCAATTCTGCTAATGGGCATTTTAATGTCAATCCACTAGATAATCAAAACTTATTTATACGTGGTGTAGACTCCACCCTTATTTCTTCAATAGAGATAACCTTAAATGATATTGCATCTGGAAATGGAGATTTAATAGCCTATAGCTTTTTTGCAAGACAACCTTGCGATTATGATGGTGATGGAGTTGAAAACTATTACGATCTGGATTCAGATGGAGACTTGTGTCCGGACGCGATAGAAGGAGATGGTTCGTATGCTTTGGTTGATTTAACCACTAGTCTTATGGATGGAGGTAATACAGGTGCAGGATATACTGGTTTAACCACTCCTGTACAGGATAATTTGGGACTAACAGTTGGAGCTAACGGTGTAGTAACATCTGGTTCTCAAGGGGTAGGAGATGCACAACAATACTCCGTAAACGACATAGCAGTGATTGGAATGGATAGTCTGGCTGGAGGAGATACTTTAACAGAGGGTTGTAGTAACCTGATGCTAACTTTTTCCAGAGTTGGTAGTGATCTATCCGTTCCTCTCTCTTTTAGCATTTCCACCGGAGGAACTGCCATGAATGGAGTGGATTATCAAATTGCTCCAAACTTCAGTTTTGGAATAGGCGATAGTATTATTGAGGTGTCCGTTCCTGTCTATCCTGATGGGATATCGGAAGGCATAGAAGATTTTTATTTGGTAGCCAACTGGACAAAATGTTTGGCCAATCAAACTGATACCTTGTTTATGAAGATTGAAGATCAGCTTTCCTTCAATTCTAGTATCAACCACCCCTCTTGTGCTTTTGATAGTACAGGAGGGGTTGGATTGAGTGTTTTTGGAGGGAATACTCCTTATTCTTACCTATGGAATACGGGAGGGCAAACAAATTCTTTATCCAATTTACCAGATGGAACGTACAGTGTTGTCATTACCGATTCTATAGGCTGTACCGATTCACTTTCGGTAACTCTTGTAGACCCTCAAGTATTGGATGTTAATATAGTTGAAAGTAACTCCATTTCCTGCTATAGCTTTTGTGATGGAGCCTTATTTGCTAATGTGCAAGGGGGAACAGGCGGTTATCAATATAACTGGGTAAATGGCGATTCAGTTTCGAGTATCGATAGTTTGTGTTTCGGAGTTTATTGGATAAACGTAGTTGATAGTTTAGGGTGTTTGGCGACAGACACTTTATCTCTAATTGAACCCATTGCTATACCTGTTCCCACTGCCGAAAATGATACCCTGTATTGTTTTGGAGAGCTCATGGCCGATCTTACCGTGAATGGAGGCGGAGGAACCTATACCTGGTATAACGATGCCGGTAACGTATTAGGGACAGGAACTAATTTCACACCTACCAACACTACGCAAACCTATTATGTTACAGAGTCGGTAAATGGATGTGAGAGTGAAACTGACTCGGTGCTGGTTACCGTAGTAAACATGCTTAGTACACCAGGTTTGCCTTCTGATACTAGTTATTGTGATGGTGATAGTTTATTGCCTATAACAGCTACTGGTTCAGGTGGTATTATCAATTGGTTCAATACAGTAGGTTTGGATTCCATCATTCATACTGGTAGTTCTTATCAGCCTTCCGGGACTGGAGTATTTTACGCTGTAGAAACCGATACTAATGGTTGTATGAGTGAACCTGGAATATCCGAAATAGCGATAATAGAATTACCTGCAACACCAACCTTAACAGGAGACTCTATCTATTGCCCGCAAGATGTAATTCTTCCATTTACTGCAACAAGCGAAGGAGGAAGCATTGTTTGGTTCGATCAAAATCTAAATGAAGTGCATACTGGCTCCTTTTATTTGCCAACAGCTAATGGAGTTTATTATGCTTATGAAATGGACGGAAGTGGTTGTATTGGAGCAATAGACTCTGTTTCAATTCTTGTAACTAACGGACCTGTAGCAGATTTTAATCCATTGCCACCAAGTGGGATAATTCCTCTTGAAGTGCAATTCGATAACCTGTCCAGTGGTGCTCAGAGTTACTTTTGGAGTTTTGGAAATGGAGATTCCTCTCAGTTGTTTTCGCCAAATTACACTTATACAGAAATGGGGGAGTACTGGTCGCATTTAACCGTAGTAGATTCTTTAGGTTGTGTCGATACTATAGGTTTTTCTATAGTGGTTGAAGGAACCTCCAGTTTAATTATCCCAAACATATTCAGTCCCAATGGGGATGGTGTAAATGACACCTGGTATATAACAAGTGAGAACCTGTTAGAGAGTAGCTGTGACATTTACAATAGATGGGGGCAAGTAATATTTAGCTGGGAAGGAAAGGATATTCCATGGGACGGGAGATCTGTTGCTGGAGTGCTAGCACCTGATGGAAGTTATTTTTATGTCCTGAGAGCTACTGGAGTGGATGGGGAAGTATACGACAATCAGGGAAGTATTTTGTTGCAAAGGTGATGTTTGATTAAATGAAAAAGTTAAGCGATTGACAATAAGCCAGATAGAAGTAATTTAATAAAAATTAACAGTAATGCTATAGTTTTATTTTGATATTGATAGTAATACTATTATTTTTGCACAGAATATTACAATAGACAAGTGCAAAACTTTCGAAATAAGATCAGTATTAAGGTTAATGAGAATGTTTTTCTGAAGCATCCGGACTCTTCAACGTTGGGGAAAAAGATTGTTCAGGGTAGCATTGACTTGATTGACGAAATTGGTTTCGAAGATTTTACATTTAAGAAACTAGCTTGTTCTATACAATCTACGGAGGCTTCTGTTTATCGCTATTTCGAAAGTAAACACCATTTACTGGTGTATCTGGTATTATGGTACTGGGGGTGGCAGGAATACCGTTTGGTAATGACCACCATGAACGTAGAAGACCCTAACGAAAGATTGAAGCGTTGCATTAAAATTCTAACAGAGAAAATAGAGGAGGACTCTAACTTCTCTCAGATCAATGAGGTAAAACTTAATCGAATTGTGATTACCGAATCTTCCAAGATTTACCTTAATAAGAAGGTGGATGCTGAAAACGAAAAGGGATTCTTTTTACAATACAAAGATGTGGTGGAATTGGTAAGCGATATCATACTAGAGATTAATCCTTCCTTCAAATATCCACACATGTTGGTGTCTACAGTAATAGAAGGTGCTCATCATCAACGCTTTTTTGCAGAACATTTACCACGACTTACAGACGAAGTAGAAGGAGAAGATGCCATAGCTACTTTTTATCAGGAATTAGTGAGAAAGGAAATCAAATGAAGTGGATTGTAAACATAAGGTTATTGTTGTTACAAGCGTTAGCACTAGGAATGCTTACGGTGTTCACTGTTCAATTGGTAGATTCTAATGTATTGACCATTGATACCGTTGAAGAAATGGTAGAATGCGATTCTGACGTTGAAGATTCCTCAGAAGAGGAAGAAAAGGAGGAACAGGAAGACCACAAAGTATTATTGATTTTCGAAAATAGGGGGATGGGAGCTCACCAGTTCTCTAGTGAATTTTACTATCAGTTAAAATCCACTTATTCTTACCAAAGAATAGATTCACCACCACCCGAACTTGGGTAAACACCCCTTCACTCTGAGAGTCTTACGACTTTCGCTCACTCACCATTTTTAAACCATTTAACAGACATTCATGGAATCACTTACGCTGAATCCCATGCAGCGATTCTGGCGCTTAATTAAGCCGGATCAAAAAGAAATCAGAAACGTTTACATCTACGCCTTTTTTTATGGGCTGGTTAACCTTTCACTTCCTGTAGGAATACAGGCCATTATTAACTTAATACAAGGAGGTCAAATGAGTACTTCCTGGGTAATCCTGGTATGCTTTGTAATACTCGGGGTAATCATTACGGGTATTCTTCAAATTCAACAATTGATGATTACCGAGCACCTGCAGCAAAAGATCTTTACCAGAGCTGCTTTTGAGTTTGCCTACCGTATACCCAGAGTTAAATTAGAGGCTTTGTACAAGCATTACGCTCCGGAACTGATGAATCGATTCTTCGATGTGGTTTCGGTACAAAAGGGACTATCTAAAATACTCATTGACTTTTCCACAGCTTCTATACAAACCATATTTGGGTTGTTGTTACTGTCTATGTATCACCCATTTTTCATCGTATTTAGCCTTATTCTCATCGTTCTGGTATATTCCATCTTTAAGCTAACTTCTAAAAGAGGGCTTTCTACCAGTTTAAGTGAATCTAAAGGAAAGTACCAGGTGGCTCATTGGCTGGAGGAGTTAGCAAGAACCAGTGTAAGCTTTAAACTGGCGGGAGAAACCGATTTACCCATCGAAAGAACTAACGAGTCTGTAAGCTCTTATGTAGAAGCCAGAGATGATCACTTTAAAATTCTGAAGTACCAGTACATTCTAATGATTGTATTTAAGGTATTGGTTGCGGCAGGACTACTAATTGTTGGGAGTATTCTGGTTATGGATCAGCAAATGAACATCGGACAGTTTGTAGCAGCAGAGATCATTATTCTTTTGGTACTTGGATCTGTAGAGAAGCTCATCTTGAGCCTGGAAACCATTTACGATGTACTTACTTCATTAGAAAAAGTAGGACAGGTAACCGATTTAGCCTTAGAAGCTGCTGATGGTATGGACATCAATAATGTAAAAGTAAATGGAGGATTGTCGCTCGAGCTTAAGGACCTTTACTTCAAATACCCAGAGCAAAGAAACTACATTTTTAAAGGAGCTAACTTAAAGATTAAAGCAGGAGAGAAGGTATTGGTTACCGGAGATTCAGACTCTGGTAAAACGACTTTACTGTACTTGTTGGCGGGGTTATACCCATTGGAATCCGGTTCAGTATCCTTTAATGGAGTGTCCATTGGTAATTTCAATCCCAACAAGCTTAGATCAGTAATTGGAGACTGTTTAATGGACGAACTCTTGTTTGAGGGAACTTTACTTGAAAACATTACTATGGGGCGCGAAAAAGCCACCTTTGAGAATGTACAGTGGGCGGTTAAGAACCTAAACCTGGAGGACTTTGTGAAGAGTCTGCCAAATGGTTACAATACCATGATTCATCCTCAGGGAAAACAGTTTTCTAAAGGGATTGTGGATCGTTTGATTTTGGCAAGATGCATTGCGGATAAGCCAAAGCTGTTGCTCATCAAGGATGCTTTTACCTCTATGGTGGAAGATGAAAGGGATGAAATCATGGATTTCCTAACAGACCCTTCGCATCATTGGACCCTTGTTATGGCTTCCAGAGACCTTGAATTGATCAACAAAGTAAATAGAGTTATCAAGTCTGATAATCAGTCATTAATCGAAATAAAGTAATTGTCATGTTGAATATTTCAAACAACAGTGTTTCTAAATTCATCCTGCCAAAGAATTACTCTACTTTGGTAAAGGTAGAGAGTAAAAAATCCAGTAAGGTTCTTCGAAAAATCATCTTCTGGACCCTTGGAATAGGATTGGTTATTATGTTCTTGCCATGGACTCAAAACGTAAGAACTCAGGGGGATGTCACTACTCTTAAGCCGGGTCAGAAACCACAAAGTTTACACTCTGTTATTGGTGGTAGAATTGATCAGTGGTTTGTTCAGGAGGGAGATTACGTTAATGCAGGAGACACCATTCTAAAGATCTCTGAGATTAAAGAATCATATTTCGATCCTAATTTGGTGGATCGTACACAAGATCAGGTAGAGTTTAAAAAGCAGTCGGTAGAAGCTTATGATCAAAAGTTACTAGCTCAGCAAGAACAGCTTAATATATTGCAATCGCAGAGGGAACTAAAAATGTCTCAAAATGCTATTAAACTTCAACAAGCACAGCTAAAGGTTCAAATAGACAGCATTGCTTACGAAACGGCAAAGATCAATCTTACCACAGCTCAGTACCGCTATAACCGACAAGATAGCTTGTATCAACTTGGCCTTAAGTCGCTTACGGATTTAGAGACCAGAAACTTAAAGTTACAGGATGCTTTAGCCAAAGAGACTTCTGCCCGAAACAAGTGGTTTAACAGCCAGAACGAGCTATTGAATTTACAGGTAGAACGATCAAATATTAAAGTAAAATTCGATGCAGACATCAATAAAGTTCAGTCCGAAAGGCTATCTACCATTTCTCAGAAGCTGGATACGGAAACCGGCTTGAGTAAACTGGAGAACCAATACAGCAACTACAGCTATAGAAATGGTTTATACTACATTACCGCTCCGCAGGATGGTTACATTACTAAAACCATGGCCAGTGGAATAGGGGAGATTGTAAAAGAAGGGCAGGAGATACTAACCCTAATGCCAAGGGAATATGAATTAGCTGTTGCTTTATATGTAGAGCCCATCGATTTACCATTGATGAAGTTAGGAGAGAAGGTAAGAATTCAGTTTGATGGGTGGCCGGCTATTGTATTTTCCGGATGGCCCAATGCCAGTCATGGTACTTATGGAGGAAAGATCTATGCCATTGACCAATACATTAGTGCCAATGGAAAGTATAGGGTATTGGTAGAGCCGGATAAGGATGATTATGCCTGGCCGGAAGCACTTCGTTTTGGAGGAGGGGCCAACATTATGATCTTATTGAACGATGTACCTATCTGGTATGAGCTATGGCGAAACATTAACGGATTCCCTCCTGAGTATTATCAGGGAGGGGAGAAAGTGGAACCAAAAAAGGAGAAGAAATGAAAACAAGATTAACGCTCTGGTTTTTATTGTGGTGTAGCTGGGGAATGGCCCAATCGGATTCTGTTTTCAACAAACAAGAGTTTCTGGAAATGGTATTTAAACATCATCCTGTAGCTTATCAAGCAGAGTTATTAAAGAAAACAGGAGATAACGTGTTGATGATGGCCAAAGGAGGGTTTGACCCCAAATTGGATGGTCATTTACACCAGAAATACCTGGATGGGAAGCAGTACTACAGCTATTTGAGAGGACAATTAAAAGTACCCACCTGGTTTGGTATAGAAGCAGTTGCCGGGTATCAAGCTAACGAAGGAGTTCGATTAAACCCTGAGTCTTACACCTATGAGCAAGGATTGTGGAATGCCGGTTTGAGTGTTAACCTGGGGAAAGGACTGTTGTTGGACCAACGTAGAGCCGATTTACAACAAGCTAAAATCATTCAGGAAAGTGCATTATTAGAACAAAGATTGGCTTTAAATCAATTGAGATTAGATGCCGAAAAAGCCTATTGGGAGTGGAGTAAGGCCCATTGGAAAAACGAAGTGGTAAAACAATCGGTAGAAGCGGCAGAATTGAGGTTTAAAGCCATTAGGGATAAAGCTCTATTGGGAGATAAACCGATGGTAGATACTCTGAAAGCTCAAATTCAGCTACAAGAAAGGGAAATTAAGTTTAGAGTCACACAATTGGAATTGAACAACAAGAAAGCTTCATTGAATACCTTTTTGTGGTTAGAGGGATTTGTTCCTTTAGAAATGACGGAAACCATTATTCCTGAGGAGTTACCGGATAGAGTAGAGCCCATAGAGCAAACAATTGGAGTTTCGGAGCAATTGGTTATGAATCATCCGGAGTATTTGATGAGCACCAACAAAATTGATCGTGCTAAGATCGATTATCGCTTACAGAAGGAGGCGTTAAAGCCTGAGTTAAAGTTGAAATACAATGCTTTGGCTAATAATATCCCTGGAGATATTAGCTATGAACAGGCTAACTATAATTGGGGAGCTACAGTGAGTTATCCTATTTTGAATCGAAAGGCGAGGGGGAAAACACATTTAATGGAAATAAAGCTTAAAGATGCTCAGTATAGTATGCATAATAAGCAAGCTCAAGTTAAGATGAAAATTGTTAAAGCCTATAACTCCTGGCAAATGAGTTATGAGCAAAACCTGATTCAAGCACAGGCTACCAATAATTATGTACAATTATTAGATTCTGAAACCATTCTGTTTAACAACGGAGAGAGCTCATTGTTTCTTTTAAATCAAAGAGACATCAATGCATTAGACGCTCAATTAAAAGCGTTGGAGTATCGCTATGCAAATGTATTGGGAATGTTGGAGTATAACTGGGCTTCGCAAAAGTGGCAATAGAGAAAAAGCAATATAGCAGACAACTGGTAGATTAGGATCGTGTTTTTAAAGAGAATAAACCCTCAAAAGATGACCTTAAGACTACTTTCTATACTTTTTGCATTAATGTTTATAAGTTCCTGCATTCAGGAAGACCCCATTGAAATTGCACCACCTTACGACCATTCCTTAGAGAAATACTTTGGTCCGTGGGAGTTTACTTATACCACCCATACCGAAAGCTGGGTATATGTTCCCAATGGTCCTAATGGTGAAATGGTTCCAGAATTACAAACCAGCGAAAGTAGTTTGGTAACAATAGGAGAAGTGTCTATGGGAACTCAAATGGGGGAGTTGTATATTGTGTGGGACAACGTTACCGGTGGTGGGTATTACGGGCAGGTACTGAATGAAGAAGGGCACCTGAAATACAATTTTGGCAACCAAAACCTAGAACAATTACCTCTTAACGGGTACCATCATATTAACGATAGTAGTTATCGTTTTGATTTAATTCAGGAAGCTACATATCATATCGACATGACTGGAGTACCATTGTACTAGAAATAAAAAACCCTGACGATTCCGCCAGGGTTACTTTATATAAACTCACTCTATAAATCAAGGATCAAAGCTGGTTAAGCTTATTCCGTTGCCTCCTAAAACAATGGGGGTTTTACCATCTGTAAGGATTATTTTAGAGTTCGATTTTAGGGCTTCTGCACTGAGCTCAATGGCTCTTAACTTGATCATTTGGTCGGTAATGGTAGAGTTCTCTAGCTCTTGCCTTTTCTTTTCCGCTTCGGCCTGAACAACAATTCTCTCTGCCTCCAGCTTTTGTCTTTCTAAAGCAAACTCCAGATCCATACGCTGTTTGGCAATTTCCAGTTCTTTTTCCTTCATTCCTTTTTCAATTTGAAAATCCAAACGCTCTCTGGCAACTTTGTTCTCCACATTGGTTTTCTTGGCAATTTCCTCTGCTTTTAATCGTGCCTGAATGGTTTCGATAATACCAGGAGGTAGATGAAAATCTTTTAGAATTACACTTTCTATAACAATCCCTCTGGTTTCCAGTACTTCCTTCAACCTAGTCATCAAATCCAATTCAATTTCAGAACGCACTGTAATCAGGTCCTGAGCATCGTATTTCAAACCAATTTTTCTCAGGTTGGTTTCTACATAATCATCCACTAACAAGCTTTCGTATCGTGGACCGTAGTTTCGGTGAACACTTAAAATAGAATCTCGGTTAATGTGATAAAGGATAGTAATGTCTGCATCTACATAAATTCCTTCTTTGGAGTGAAAGTGAAACTCTTTGTTGTGGTTAATGGTACGGGTTTCGTAGCGTACTACATGCCTAAATACTTTAGGGGCGAAATGGTGTGGTCCGGGTTCCAGTAGTTTGGGTCTGGCCTTACCAAGTTTAACATCTACACCAACCTCTCCGGGTCTAATAATGGTACAATTTTGAAAAAAGAGTAGCGTCAACACTACAATCATGCTGTGGGTAAAAATTTTCATGGCAATTAAATTTTTTATTTGCCTCAATTGAAACAACAATCATGCCGCGTTAACAAATATTTAACAAAATTTATAAAGCATTGAAAATGAGATGTAGTGTATTATTTTGCTCCTGCTTGTATTAATTGGGAGAGGGGATTCCAGATAAACCTTCCAATATTGACCGCCAGATAATTGGAAACAACCATTGTCTCAAGGAGGAGGTATTTCTATCTTATTCTGCCTAAATTTATTACTACCAACCTAATCAAAAGTGAAAAGGCTTATTACACTTATTATCGCTAAAACCTACACCCTATGAAATATTCTGCTATCCTCTTTTTTTTCGTTTTTTCATTTTGTGCTAAAAGTCAATATCATTGCGACCCTTTAAATGTTTGGACTAGTGCAGAACCCCAGCTACCTAATAATAATTTAGACTCATTATCTGTGGTCCATTATTCCGACACTATAAATGATGAACTATATCTTCTTACATCATTGAATGTTGGCAACTATGAAATATTAAAATTAGACACTTTAAACAACGCCTGGGACACAATAACGAGTTTTCAATGCAACGGGACGATCCATTGTTTTAAAATATATGACGACAAATATTTCATTGGTGGTGATTTTTCCATTGGATTTAATTGGACCAACATAGCATATTTTAATGACACCGTTTGGAATAACGTATCCGCAATAGATACGCTTCTTCCCCCAGGTGGATTTACCAGGGTAGTCCGTGATATGGAACGGTATAAAGGTGAACTCTACATTTGTGGATCATATGTAGATCCTTCTTTAGTAAGTTTTAATGGAATAGCGAAATATGATGGGAATAACTGGATGTCTTTAGGGTTAGGACTGGAAGCTCCATATCCTGCGGGGTATGCGTATGCAAGTGGATTTGCGTTAGAAGTACATGATAGTTTACTATATGTAGGCGGCAATTTTGAAATGAGTACAACTGTTTCCAATAAAAATATTGCAGCCTGGGACGGAAATAATTGGCTGCCAGTTTCAATAAGCGATCTTGGAGTGTTACACCTGGCATCTTCAGACACTTGTTTATTTGCCCATTCTTATCGGTATATCTCGGGAAATTGTGCAAATAAAATTTCATATTTAAGTAATGGTCAATGGGGAAACTTACTTACGGATTCTTCATGTTTCAGCCAGGTCTTTGAATTGGCAACTCTTAATAACCAACTCTTTGTGTCAGGTGAGTTTTATGATTCAATCTCCAATGTATCTCGTATAAGGGTTTCTAAATTTGAACAAGATCATAGCATAACCAGGTTATCTGACTTTTATGCTCCTTCTAATGCCAACCATTTATTTAATTATAGAAATGATTTAATGTTCTCGTGTATGTCTACTTCTTGTGGAACATCTATTTATGGGATGGCAAAACTGTGCGATAGTATAGAATGTAGTTTAATCTCAGGAACTGTTTTTAATGATCAAAATCAAGATTGCATTAACAATTCCGAGCCAGGTATGGCAAATGCTATAATAACTTTACAGCCAAACCAATATATTATGTGTGATTCTTCAGGTTATTACCAGAAGTGGGTCACACCAGGTAATTATTCACTAAATGCCCCAAGTATACCATGGCAAACAAACGTTTGTAACCCTTCAGGAATTACATTAAATGTTCAAAGCGGGCAAACCTATGGCAACAATGATTTTGGACTACATGTAATACCAAACATAGAGGACCTACAATTGTCAATTACTCAAGGGCCAGCCAGGGTAGGTTTTGAAACGGTGTTATATGTCAATGCAAAAAACATTGGAACTACATCCTTGAATGCAAGTGTTGAGATTAATTGGGATAGTATTTTACTATATAATACTGCGACAGTACCTTTAATTAACACAGGTTTAAATAGCTTTACCTGGAATGTTGGTAATTTAAATGTTAATGAATTTAAAAATGCAGAATTATACTTCGATGTTCCGGCAGATATAAATTTACTTGGTACCATTCTTCAAACAAGTGGGGTAGGGACCATAACCAATACAGATCCGGACTTAACAAACAATAGAGACTCAATTTTCGTTGAAATAACAGCGGCATATGACCCCAATATAAAAGAAGTAACACCAACAGGAGATACATCTAATAACAACTCTGGATTAATTGAAATGGATGTTGATCAATTTACATATACCATTCATTTTCAAAATACAGGCTCTGATACTGCGTTCAACATATATATACGGGATGAAATAGATAGCCATTTAGAACTTTCTACATTAAATGTATTGGCTTCGAGCCATGATGTATCTCTGAATTTGATTGGCAATAATATGTTAGAATTTAAATTTGACAACATACTACTACCAGATAGCAACGTCAATTATTTGGGAAGTATGGGGTACATTAAATACCGAATTGAGAGTAAACCTGGAGTAGTAGAAGGTGATCAAATTAAAAATTTCGCTGAAATATTTTTTGATTACAATCCACCAATTATAACTAATACAACAATCAATACCTATGTTATTTTGTCGTCTAATTCAGATGATCTAATTCAGGACAATCAATTATCCTTAGCTCCTAATCCTTTTAGTAATTCAACTGTAGTTAAAATACCAATTGGTGCTACTTCAGAGCAATATCTTGAATTTCAAATAATAGACTTGCAAGGAAAGGTAATAAAGCAGGAGAAGATAGGTAAGGAAAGAGTTTTTGAAATTAATAGAGGTAACTTGAACAGTGGAGTGTATTTTTTACGAGTATATTCTGGTCAAGAACTTGTTGGCACTCGAAAGCTAATTATTGAGTAACATGATCGGATAATTAAATTGTTGATTTTTCATTTTAAGAATATCGATCTATAATATAGAATAGGAAAGGGGAGAAGTAAAGTTCTTTCAAAAGATCAATCTAAGCTTAAAAAAACTGAAATACGCAGTGTTTAACTGTATTATCCCTACATCCATTCCCGTCTATTTTATAAAGCCTTTAGTACTTTTCACCGCAAAACTCACCTTCAGTATGTTTAAATAGTAAAACAATTTTGCCCCTGAAAAAGCCCTCTCTAAACAAATATGCAAGAGAGGGACTTAGGTTTTAGGTATGTCAAACAAGTTTACCTGAAAAGAGTAACGTGCCCTCGTTTTTCTACCCATCTATACTTGGACTTTTCGATGCTTTTATATTTGAGTAAGTATACATAAACTCCATCTGGTGCAATTATCCCAGTGAGAGTTCTCCCATCCCAACCTAATTGAAGAGAGGTAGATGTAAATATCAAGTTCCCCCAACGGTTAAAAATAAGTAACTCTATTTCTTCAATACAATCTCCAGACACTCTAAAGACATCATTAACACCATCATTATTAGGAGTAAAGCAATTAGGAGCAAACACTACAGAAGTACAACAGTTTTCACCATTTTCACCGATATACAAATTCAATGTAATTAATGAATCACAACCGCTTTCAGAGGTGAGAATTGATGTATAAATGCCCTCCGTTGTAAGTTCTTCCCCATTAAAAAAGTAAGTGTCTCCGGGGCAAATGGTATGATTAATAATTGATTCGGTTGGTTGATTCACTGTTATATCGGTGTGTACAATACTATCGCAACCAAATACTGAGGTTAAGGTATCTGAATAAACTCCCGATATAGTTTGGTACTCTCCGCCTGCATAATAACTGTCTCCGTAACAAATAGATACTTCCAAATTGTTAGTGATCTCATCTTCAACGATTAAGTTGGTAATAATGTACTATCGCAACCCGTGATAGAAGTGTATACTGCCGTGTACTGGTTCGAATTGCACTGGAGCATTAACTTTCTGCTAAATGTTTTCACCCTCTTTTATATCGTCTATCTTGGCATTCACTCTCTACAACCAATTTTGGCCTTGAAAGAACTGAAAAAGGAATCAGAAGAAGTAATAGGTTTGGAAGTAGAGGAGGACTCAACTAAAACTGCCCCTAAAAAGCTTGATGAAAATGTGTTTAGTGAATTAAAGACTATGCTTGAGCAATTAATGCATGAAGAAAAAATATTTTTGGATGAAACGCTTACTATTTGGGAGTTGGCAAAAAAAATGAATACCAATTCAAAGTACCTTTCCATAGTGATTAATCAAGGGTTTAATCGATCCTTTAACCATTACATTAATGGTTTTAGAATTGATTTAGCAAAAGAAATGCTGGTAGCTGAAACTGCCGAGAAACTATCCATAGAAGGAATTGGCTACGACGTGGGATTTAAATCAAAATCATCCTTCAACACAGCCTTTAAACGCGAAACTGGTATGTCTCCAAGCGCTTACTTAAAAATGGAACGCAGTAAAGAAAGTGTAGGGTAGTTTTGATCCTGATTATAGGATTTGTTGATTTTGAACAAGATCAAATCTTTTCGAATCAGGAATGGAAAGGGGAGAGGTAGTTTTTAATTATTAAAAAAGGAAATTATATTCGCACAATACAACTGCGTGTTAGCAGAGGTCTGTGGAACGACTTAACTTTTCTCTTCAAAAACTCTTTTAGCCACTAGTAAACCAGAAATTGATTTTGGCATACCTGCATATGAACCAACAGTTTCTAATACAGCTATAATTTCTTCTTTTGTGACCCCTTGGTTAAGAGCTGTTCTAATATGAACTTCTAACGGTTTGTCTAAACCACCTTGAGCTGCAATAATAGAAATGACACAAAGTTCTCTGGTTTTAGCTGAAAGTGTTGGATCAGCATAAAGGTCATTGGCAAAGTAATCATGAACATGGTTAACCGTTCGTGGGGTCATATCTTCAATTGATTCAAGGACATTCTTTCCCATTGTACCAAATACTTCTTCACATCTATTTAGTTTTTCTTTTGTTGTCATAATAAAAAAGTGTTGCTGTCAAATCTAATAAAAGAAATGTGACTTTTGGATATTTCGGTTTTTAGGGTGGTATTAATTAAATTCTTATCAAATAAACAGTTTCAATTATCGGGATCAAATTCAACATGATAATTAGGAGAAGTTTATCTTTTAAAAGTCGCTATTTAACATAAAATTCGTTATACAGACAGAGAATCTGTTTGACAGTTTGGAACAGGAGAGGGGTAATATTACGGTTTTTACTTGACAAATAAGGTATTAATCTTCTTCTTCTATGGTTTCCAAATACCTCTTAATTCTTGCCCAAAAATCATTACAATAAACTTTATTTATTGACGCTCTAGATTTATAATCTGCGTCAACTCTTTTCTGTTTTAGAGTTTCTAACATGGATGACAATCTTTTGCCATTTACCATGTTTTCATTTTGTTTAAGTTTTTTTATCAGGGTTTCATGAGGAATGTAAGATTCAGACATAAACCCTAGTTTTATTCTAGTCTTATGATATACTCCATAGTAACCTCTACTTACTGAAACCCTTAAATCAACCTCTTCGGTGGAATTCTTCAACCTCTCTCCAATAGTGATATATTCCCCCCAATTAAATGGCATTAGATTCTATGCGAAAATTAATTTTACCATCTGAAAGATCATATAACTCAACAAAAACCTCATTGAAAAACTTATCCTCAGTATCTAATGCATCTTCAACTTCAACATCAGTTTTGCAAATAATATTAAGTACTTCGAAATCTTCATCTATATCCTTAAATAAGCATAATTCCACAGATGATATTGAAACGTAGTCATGAATGCTATGTTCAATTTTCTTGATTTCATTAAGCCATTTATACTCACGTATTAAAAAATCCAACTCATCATCTCCAAGATTTATATTTCCTAAAAAGCTCGATATATTCTCCTTTAACGCTGTTGAACTTAATTCAAATATGGTTTTTGAATTTATTGAAGCGCCTTCAAATACTGAATGATTAGTTTCACCAGAATATTTTGAAATGTTTTGATCATGAATAGCTACGCATTCTATTCTTACATCAGTTACATCAGGGTGGGCATTTATGGCAATAATAGGTATCATATATTAAACTGCTCTCTACATTTATCAGTTATCATAGCTTCAAAAGCTTCATTCATGTTTAAATGAGCTACTTTAACACGACTTCTTATATTGTTTATATCAACATTTTTAGTGTTAAGCAATACATAGGTAAAGTCTAAAGCCAAAGATATTGTGTTGGGTAAATTGTTTTTTATGTTTTTGAATGATATTGCTAAGACATCATTGTTATTATTGTACATGTGTTCAGTCCTTATATCAATACTAGCTAATGTAGAACTAATACCTGAAGGTATCAATACACTATATTTAATATAAGAAGTTAAATTCTCGTTCTTCTCTAGCTTCAGGTCAATCCTATTTATATATCTAACTGAAACTTTTTCAATTTCATTTGGCTTAGCAATGTCAATATATTCATTAAGCCTATTAAATACTATTGGCTCAAAGCATTCCCAAGAATCATAAGGGCGTAATTGATTAACGGCTAATAGATTTTCTCCAATCTGTACTAATGATGTCTCTTCGTTATTACTAAACTGTACTAATCCTTCAGTTTGTTCCAATGTCTGAGTAGTTTCATTGTCTTTTTTACGAAGAACTATATCAATATTTTTCCTAGTCTTTTTTTTAGGATAATCATTCTCTAATGACTTAGTAAATTCCTCCTTTATATATGTGTAATCTATATCGGATTTTTTAAACCTGAATTCACACAAAGCTTCAATAAGTGGGGGAGTTTTGTATTTACGAGTAATACTCATGCCGCAAAATTAGTGCTAATTTTTAAATTCATTGTTTTTTTTGACACAAAATACAGGGTGATAACACCCTTTTTTTACGTAGAAATACGTATACCTGATTTTGGTAGGGTAATAAACAATAGGGTAGTATCACCCAATTTCAGGGTAGGAATACCCAAAATCTACTTTTTGTTTCCTGGGGTTGTTAGATTTGGGGATAAAAACTGAATATGGCTTTACGGTGCAATAAACAAGACTATATAAATGATGCCATATCGGCTCTTTATTCCTATGATGTTAAATCGGCAGACATAAGCCGTATAAGATTTCATGATGCAATTTCAGGTGAAGACTATTTAGTTCTAGTAGAATACTTCAAACAGTGTGACGCATTCAAACATGAGAAAGATTTTAATTTCTCTTTGACTAAAGAAGGGGCAATAGCAGCTACTAAATTTGATTCGAATTGGGAAGCGTATAAAGAATCCCTTGTGAAGCCTAAAAAAGATTATTGGAAAATAATTATTGGTGTCATAGCTGTACTATCTTTTATCTACAATGTTTTTTCAACAGAAAGAATATACTCTAAAAACAAAGAGATAGACGAATTGAACAATACAATTGACCAACTATCAAAAGAACACAAAGAGCTTGATAGTAATATTGATTCCACAATTTCTTCAGAAAGCGATTCAGCCAAGGTAGTTGCTGCAGATTCTCTTTAGGATCGTTTTTCATGTCAGAATTATTTTTGCAGTGGAACTCTTTAATCTTCTCATAGTTTTCTTTTGAGTCAATGTCATGTCTCAAAATGAATCCAAATCTTTTATCAAATTCTTCAATAGTCATAACATCCCCAAAGATAAGAAAGTTTTCCGGCTATTTAACATAATATTAATTATAGGACAAGTAAAGAACTAAAAAAATACGGCAGTGCCGTTCAACAAAACTAAACAAAAAAAGCGAACCACCAAATGATTCGCTTTAAAAATTGTTTATTAATTATTTATTGCAACCTCAAAGGTGTACAGCCACCTCCTGAATATTCAGCATTAAAATCGTAATACTTCCAACCTGTTTGGTCATAAACCTCAATTCTGGAAACATCTGTATTATTCTTACCCATATTTATTTTCACATTAATAGCCCCATTTTCATCACAATGAGGTGCTGATGTCCACCAAACGGTTAAAGGGATCGTTTCCTCTAAAGTTCCATCAATATAAAAATATAATGATGTTGCTCCATCATTAACCAAAAAATCCATTACGCTTTGATCGTACCAAAAAACCAAATTAGCTTCATATTCACATAAACCATTGTCTTTCTTTGCGTTAGCGTCGTAATTGGTTGCCAAAACATCTGTGCAACCTTCTTTTCTGCATCCTAATAAGCTGATTATCAGGAACATAGGGAGTATTATATTTTTCATGTAATTTTTTTGTAAAGATAAGAAATATTTAGTAAGCAAATCATCTATAATTTTTGTGGTGGGTGTCAAAATGGCAGTTTTAAGGCTAAAATGCTGGAAAATAAGATTTTAAGTATAGATTGATACTAGAAAAAGGTGAAAACGTTTTCATGTTGCGAACGGTGATACATGTTCGTTCGCAAGCCTTGATTAGACAATCTGTCATGTCAGGTGTTTTATCTCCACAATGTAAAAGTTACCGCTTTAGACTGCTCCGTTTGGAAGCGCATTCTCTTTTCTTTTACTCAGCCAAGATAGTTTCCATTTTCCCCTTATCAATCGGGCGGGCGTGCCCGATTAGGGGATTTTAGCATAAAGGGTATATAGAACAATTCATAAAAAAGCGGTATCCCCTTCGGGGTCCCTCCCCTTTTTTCCGCCTTGCCCTTGATGCTAAAACCAATTACAACTCTCGCTTTGCTGATAAAATAAAAAAGAATTTTTAAAGGCGATAATGCGCCTATGTCAAATCAAAATTATGAAAAAAGAAAAGATTTTAATTGGATTTTCAGGAGGAAAAACCTCTGCCTATATGACCTATCAAATGATAAAAAAACTATCTGATAAATATGAATTTTTAATTGTGTTTGCCAATACAGGAAAGGAGCGCGAGGAAACACTTCAATTTGTCAACGAATGTGATGTAAAATGGAATTTGGGTGTTGTGTGGATAGAAGCTATTACCAATAAAGCATATGGAAAAGGTGTATCAGCAAAAGTAGTCGATTTTAAAAACGCGTCAAGAAACGGAGAGCCATTTGAAGCTATGATCGCTAAACATGGAATTCCAAATGTAAAAAACCCTTGCTGTACAAGAGAACTAAAAACTAGAGCAATCATTGCTTACGCTAGATCAATCGGTTGGAAAAATAAAGATTACAAAACAGCAATTGGAATAAGGGTAGATGAAATAGACAGAGTTAGAAAAAAGAATGAAAGACATATCTACCCATTAATTTCTTGGTTACCGACTAATAAAGAACAAATAAACAGTTGGTGGCTCCAACAAGAGTTCAATCTAAAATTATCCGAACATCAAGGAAACTGCGATCTATGTTTTAAAAAAACAATTAGAAAACTTTTAACCCTTATAAAAGAAGATAAAAGAATAACTAATTGGTGGATCCAAATAGAAAATAAGTACAAAGAATTTATTCCTCCGGGAAGGGTGCACAATCCAAAAATCAAACCTCCACTCCATTTTTTTAGAGATAATACCTCCACAAGACAACTAATTGAACTGAGTAAAAAACCTTTCACTCCATTTCGAGAAAACCAAAATTATCAAACCAACCTAGTTGAATTAATCGAAAAAATTGATGAATCAAACGGTTGCGAAGAATCCTGTGAACCATTCTAAAACAAACATTATGTATAGAATAATCCTAATGAAAAAAAAGTACATGGTCACCAGAATAGACCATGACAACGCTAAAGTAGCTCATAAGCTATACGAAGAACTTAAACTAAATCTATCAACCAATTGCTCTATCCTGCTACAACAAAATTCAGCTAACGGATACCTAACAACACTAAAAACTGAACGATGAAAAAATACCTTCCCCACATAGCACTCCTCATTCTGCTTAACATCATAGCCACTCTACTATACTTTTTTACAGAAATGAGAGAGTTTGCTTTTGTCGGAATGAACCTAGGTTTCCTAATGTCAATTAAAGAAATAGAGCCGCTATGAAATCAGATTGTAAAAAAAAGGGGTACTACGAAAATACCGAATCAATCACACCATGCAAAAAATCAAAAGATTGTCCTTTTCTGCATTAAAAACTCTAATCAAATTCCTAAAATTTCTAGCATAATGAACACTATCTATATAAACAAAGGTATAGTAAATATACAAATCGACCCCGGACTCACTAATAGAAGTAACTACGCTCGAATCATGTACAAAATCAATGAATTATTGGTTCAACATGTTGAACGATTAGACGAAGCTGTAATCATTCATTTTGAAGTCCGTAACGACCCTAAACAATGGTTTGTTTGGAGGTATAAATACAATTCTAAATCTGCTCACAATGGCTAAAAATAAAATCATAATAAAAATTCCTGAAGAGATTCTGATCGACTATAGATCCAACATAGACTTTCTTAAAGATTACTTCAACGAAAAAACCGACTCAAAAGCAATTGCCAAGCTTATTAATACTTGTCAATCCGCTATTACAAAAGCCGACAAAGTAAGCTTTTACAGACAAGCTTTAACGGCAATTAAAGAACAAAATAAAAAACTAATTAACAGATTAAAAAATGAAAGACTTAACTAAAAAGACAATCGAAATTGTAAAATTCGATACATTCGAATCAATCAAAAACAACGTTTTAAGTAGCCGTACAATCATTAAATTCAATTATGATGATGCAGTAGCCGAAGCACAAGAAAGAAGCTCCTACCATTACCCTGTTCTTGTTAGGGAAAGATTATTTGGAGGAAAGTTCAACGAAAAAAGAGCTTACGCAATACCGGTATGAAGTTTTTAGCAATAATCGTAGTTATAGCTATCGCTTTAGTTATTTCTATCGTCAAAGAAAGAAGGTATAGAAAAACTATTACCTTCAGTTCAAATCAAAACTACTGTTTTACCGTTCTTGGTGCCCTTTATGGAATGAAATTTAAATGTCAAATTGACAACATAGAGTTCCCTAAAGAACTTGAAGAATTAATAGAGGATTTAGAGTACCAATATATTCGAAAAAATATTTGTGATGTTGATGATATTGGATATTTAAAATACCGGGTTCAATCAGAAATAAATCACGAATTTAACAATAAGAAATATGATTGATGCAAGACTATTTATAATTTACTATATACTAACCTCACTTTCATTTGTAACCATTGCCATTATAATAGGATTCTACAAAAGGAAAGAATAAAAAAAGCCCAGGTAAATCTAACCTGGGCTTTTTCTTTAATGTCTCTTTTTCTTGATCTTCCTATTGAACAAATCTATTGCCCGTTCTTTCAATTCTCTTTTTGCACCATCCGAATGTTCTTTCGAAATATTCGGGATAATGCTATCCAGAATTGATTTAAGTCCATCTACAATTGAAATATTCTTCATTGTAGGAATAAGTCTTAAAAGCAATTCTAATGCCCCTAAAACTATTAAAATGTCCGTGTAGTGTTCTACTATCCAATTTAACATACCCTTAATTATTATGTGAGAAAAAATATCCTAATACTATCGATAAGAAGGTTCCAACAGATATAAACACCTTATGTACTCTTGACTCGTTTTTAAGGCGTTCTACATCATGAATAAGACCTTTACGGTACTTATCCCCTACTAACGCTTGATGAATGTCTTTAACCATTTCCTCATGCGTTAAATTCTCCATATCGTCTTTTACTACTTTCACGGTTCGAAGCTTCTTGTACCTTTGAAAAATTCCGTAAGATCAGCAGGCACATAAGTCTTTAAACCATAGCAATCCTTCATACGCTCATCGTAATAAATACCGTACTTCGATCCAACTGTAAAAACATTACTCCACCTATCAGCTTTGTAAGTCTTATCATTATCCTTTAAATAGTTGTGGAACAATTCATTCTTTTGATTCACATAATCAAGCGACCCAACTACCGCTAATACTTTCTTTTGACTCATAACCTTAACTAAAATTACCTAAGACACCATAATCCTTGAGCTTATTTATATCGCTCAATGACATTACTGCCTTCTTTATATAAATACTGCCTGTTTTACCGTCCAAATATGTGCCACTTGGAGCAAAACAAAGCTTAAAATCTTCCGTTGAATCATGAACACCAGTTGTATGTGAAACGGTATCAAATGCGCCACCATCAACACTAACTTTCATTTCTTGACCTACCGAATCGTAAACAAATGATAAAAAATACCATGTGCCAGTTGTTAAACTTGCTGATGACGTTACCGTGGTATAAGGTGATTGTCCATTATGAGACATGCTAAAGGACGCCTTATTTGAGGCATCTTTTTGCATTAAAAAACCTCTTTGATTTGATGACCCTAACCATTTTGAAAACATTGGTTCAATAGCGTTAAGAACATCAAATTTAACCCACACGCAAGCTGTAAAAGAGCTTGTAAAATCAAAATAAGTATCAGCACTAACTAGACAATCATCCACACCGTCATGTGCTAAACCATTACCACTAATCCACTGAGGTTGTGCGCTCCCTGTTGATTGCTCTAACGCTGTACCGCCTCCAATAACATCAAATAATTCTGAAACATAATCTGAACCGTCTTTTGACATAGCAGTATTACCCAGGACACCTCTATCCACAGGTATATACCATTTATCCACCCCTACCACTACTGGTATAGGTGGATTCATCCAAAATAAGCTATTTGAAGTGCCAATCATTACTTACTAATTAGGTACAGTAGAAAGGACAAAAAGAGGAATTGCCACACTTTTTTTTTTCGTCACCTGACATAATAGTGTCGGTTGGATCGATTCTTTTTTCATCTTTTCTGATCTCCACATGAATGTGATCGATCATAGATGAATTATACTTTTCGCTAATTGCCTGAGCCGTTGCGATGTGTTGACCTTTTGAAACTCTTGTTCCGATAATGTTAGGTTCAAGAATACAATAAAACACCTTCCACTCTAAACCAGAATCACCAACCAATACAAAGCCTTTGTATTTCGGATCACTAGAATAAGGTTGAGCTGATCTTTTTAAAACACCATTTTCAGGGGCCAAAACTTGATCGCCCTTCTCCACCACCAAGTCAACACCATTGTGTTTTCTTGAGCCTCTTGGCGCCCCATAATACCCATGGCCTTGACTATCATTTCGAACCGTTATTTTCCTTAGTATTCCCATTTTGTTTCTTATTTGCCCAATTATTGACCGAAAAGTTTACTATTTCCTCAAATTTTGATTTCTTCTTTTCTACTGGTTTTTTATAACCTTTCCTTAACTCAATATGCTTTAAGAACCGATCTACCAGAAAAAAGCCAATCAAATAAATTGTAAAGGGAGCAATTAAACTGCATAACTCATAAATAAAGTACAACAGCATTGGAACCAGTACAATTGCCAAAAACGGCATTATGCTCATTATGTTGAAACCTCTTTTTGTCTTTACTGGAGCAGGAATCGTTTCTCCATTCTCATTTTCAGCCATAATAAATTATTTTCCATTGTTCACCAGAATCTTATAACCTGTAAAGGTTGCACAAGTACTAGAATTGTAAGGATTTGCCCCTTGCTTTAATACCTCCCAGTAACTAAACAAAACGTTGTTAAATGAGTACGGTAAGGCATTCATCGTTGAACCCTGACCTGATATAAGAGTAGTTAAACTATAAGCTCCGTCGGATTGGTTCCAAGTTTTTAGTTTAACCTCATGATAATTAGATGAACCATCACCACAGTAAACGGAACCACTTAAAGTACCTACCAGAAATTGAACTTTCGTATTACTTGCCGCAATCCCCGCTTCTAACCATTCAACCACATTATTATCTGTGTTATCATCCGTAGTTACCCCATCAAATGGTTTAACGGTTAATTGGTTCCAGGCTAGTGTTCTACCCATTAATAAACCAATTCGAGTACAAATTTCCTTTTGCTCGTTAATACCCCCCTGTAATGCTTTATGTACTGTATCGTATAAGTTTATCATGATATATAACTAAAGTTTTTGCTTACAAATAATTGAACAATATGCTCTCGCCAAGTATCATCCACCTCCTGATTTACCCAACCATTCAAATCAAGTTTTTCAACTCCAAACACTGGACCTAAAAGCCAATCATCCAAAACAGAAGGTTCACCACCATTTGAGTATGAATAAGACCTCACACCGAACTTTTTCACAATCGCTTTTAAATCGTCCCTTGTAAGATTAGAAATTGACCCACCTGCCGAACTGGTAGCGTTAACAATCAATTCAAAATTTGATGCATTTGCTAAACTTGGATCATCCAAGAATTGAGCTAATATTCTATCGCTCCTAGTCCCCATAAACCTGTTAAATTCAGAATATATGGCAGAAGCTCTTGCACCTGCTTCCTCTTCAGATAATGTCATATTATTGGTATTATATGAAATACCGTCTACATTATCCTGAATTTGATTTTCAGTATCCTGTTGCGCCCCCGTTGAGGAATTGGCATTTGAAAACAACCCGTTTGCCTTCCTCATTAAGTTAACTATAATTGGAATCACCAACAAGCAACCAAGGCCGATAAGAATCCATTTCCAATTCTTAACGGCCCACGATAACACCCCGTCTGCTGTAACTTTTCTTGCCATCAATTAAAATCTAAAAAGTATCCTGGACTTACCACTTTCTACGACCGTAGCTTCTCCTTTTTCTTGAATAAGACCCTCTTGTAGCAATCTTAACTACATAACAGTTACCTATTGCACTTTTACAAGCCGAATCAGCTCCTTTTTTAGTGTAGTGCTTCGAAATCACAATTGGTCTACTTCCTCTTACCTTTCTTTTTACTAGATACTTAATCTTACGCTTTCTTTTCTTTTTCTTTGCGCTTCCAAATAATCCGTCTAACATGGCTTTATTATTTATTACTAATCAATTTCTTCTGTTCTGTCAGTGTCTGGTTGCATCCACTCCATTACCCACTTACAAGCAGGAAGGAATAGAACCGCTAATGCTAATTGAGCCCACCAAGTACGCATGTACTTAGCATAAAAGGCTTCAATTTTGTTTTCCGATTCTGGAACAAGTTGCCCTTTCCATTTGTTGGCATCTCTTTTCATTCTTGCCAAATTCTCTTCGTCCAAGTGTACAAACTTGGTTACCAGTTGAAATAAAAATTCTATAATATCCATAACAGCTACTTAAATTTACTTTTACCAAATTCCTTTACATTTCTAGTAACTACAGTCACTATTTGCCATTGTCCCATGGCTCCCCATATATGAAACATTACTTTCGTCTAAATATGAACCAAAGACCACCAAGTATTAATACTATCGTCATTGGATCAAGTGAAAAATTACTATCTGTCTTTACAGCAGGTGTTTGTTTCCAATTGTTCAATACACTGTTGATACTATTCGAAACAGAGTTGAAAAACCCAGAAATAGTGCCTGTTGTATCCTCCAAATTCTTCTTAACATTTCCGGCCTTGTTACCTCTATCCTTGATATTCAAGTTTTCAGCCCCATAACCTTCGTTTAAGCTCTCCTTTATAAAATCTGCTGTAGAATTACCCCATGGATTCATAACTACCTCCTGTTTCTTCTTTTAAATGGATTAAGTAAGAATAAAATGACACCTCCAATTAATATCCAAATCATCATTCCTGATCCTTGATTACCTTCTGAAGCATAGTCACCTTTAGTCTGCTCTAATCCATAACTTTCAATTCCGCTAACCCTTGTTGGTAAATAAGTACCATTGGAAATACCCTTCACACGATTAGAAATAAGTGATCTCGCTTTTACCTTGATCTTTCCAAGGTTTTTAGCCTTATCTTTAAACCTATCCCCCATGTCATGAAAAACATTTCCTGTGCTACCACCATTATTAGGCGGTTTTGGATTTAACCAATTCCCCGGCATAACTATCTCCTTTTCTTTCCTCCAAACAAGAACAATAAACCAAGAACTAAAAGAACTATCATACTGTTATCACCGCTAAATGGTCTTTGATTGGTGGCATTTGGGTTAATACTCTTTGCTATATCTGCCGCACTATCCGGTGCAACATGCATTCCATACATACCTAAAGCCGCACTACTTAAAGAACCCGTAATTGAAGATAATCCACCCCACATTGAAGCTCTCGGATCAATACCTGCCCTGTAAGCTTCAATATTGGATTGAGAACGGAAATAACTACGATCCGTACGAAATCCCCAACGACCCATCTTACGGTCATTTCGTCTATCAATACGGTAACGCTTCATTTCGTTGCGCTCCTCTTTGGTTCCAAATATTTTTTCGAAAAAACTCACTTTCTTAAATTCTTAGTTATCAAAAAAGGGTAAGGCAATTCATACCTTACCCTTTTTCTATTCTTATGGCTGTATGAGAATTTGCTTACATTCCCGCTTTTCTTCTAGCGTATCTGCTATGCTTTGCATAGGATTTCTCAGAACGCTTTATCGCGATAGGATCATGAACAAAGCTTCTAGCTACCCAGAAATTCTTTGATCCGTTTAGGTTGGCTGTATCATAGTCTACAACGATTTGACATTCGTCAACCTCACCTCTTAAGAGTGAAAAACACTGACACCTTTCCTGGCCAACTCCTTTCGCTTGGAACTCTGTATCACGAATCGCGTGCAATTCTTTATCCGTTAAGTCTAAACTTAAGCGGTCAGAATCCAAATCGATGTTGTCAATAACCTGATCAGCTACCAAGTTGGAAGTTTTATCAAGATTGATAAATGTCAACTCGGTTACATTCATTCCAAATGAATGCGTTTGTTTCTTTTGACTATCGTCAACAGTCACAACTTTAATTACCGGAGTCTCCCACTCTAAACCTACACCAGGGATATAATCAATTGTGATGTAAGATGTAGATGAATCAGCATTTGTTAAAACACTATCTCCAACTCTTACCTCTACAGTGATCTTATCACTTCCTTTAAGGTTTACAACACCTCCAAAATCAAGTTTTGCAGGTACAATTGCAGTTTCGTCAACACCTGACGCCGCAGCCAATGTAACCGTTCCAACCGGATTACCAGATTTGTTATACAAATACTGGAAAGTTGATTTATGAAAGTTAGAAGCCAATAACGCTGGTAATACGTTATCATGAAAAATTTCATGCTTTCTTCCATTTCTGTGAAGCTGAATGTTCACATCAATGTTATTATAGTCGAAACCATCACCCGCAACAAAAGCTGTATTAGCTGTTGTATGCTGAATAAATGAATCTAAACTGATTCCCGAAATAGACACATTTGAAAATTCAAATGTTTTAGTTTCCCCTTGTTTTACTTGTAGTCCCATTTCTTACCTCCTTCTTACTCTTCACCTGATGGTGGGTTAGTACTTCCTCCGAAGAAACCTCCAATAAATGGCAGTTTCGCTAACATCGGGGTAATAAATGGCGCGGCAATCACACCTAACAAAATCAACCCGACTGGTTTTAAAATTTTCTTCATATCCTTTGATTAATTGCTTAACTCAGGTACAAAGTTCGGGTCGGTTTTAGGCGTTTTTAGAAAATGGGTACCATTCTACCAAATCTTTTTTAATTGCTCATTGGCTCCGAAGTATGGATACTTAACTAAGTGGCCTTTATCGTAATGGGTTACAAGGATACTTTTAAGCATTGCAGTATAACATGCGTCAAAGTCAGTTTTAGGCCTTACAATTACTTTTGCTCTACCGTCAAATAAATGGTTTCTGGTAATATCCAATCGGTTTAAATCCAATATCCAATTTCTAACAGTTCTTGCAGTAGCTCCTAATCGTTTTCGGTACTCTTCAATAGTTCCGCTTTGTAAAGCTTCGTATAAGGCCACCATTTTAGCCTTATCCATCTCCATTAAACCGCGCTTCTTTTTCTGATGAGATGTAAGGTGTTTCAATTCGCTTTTCGTTAAGGTGGTCTTTTTAAACTTGACTCTTCGGTTATATTCGTCAACCTTCATTTCAAAGCTCATTTCATCCGGTAAATCCTTAACCTCAAATTCCTTGATGTGTAACCACAATTGATCTACCATATATCCAAGAAGCTCAGAACTGAATGGCGCCTTTCTTTCAGACCTTCCATAGTTAGGAATGGATTTCATATCCTCTAATTCGTCATAACCCGAATTACTTCCCTTATGATACCTTACTACATTCTCAGGAAGCATAAAGAAAAACTTATTGGTAAATTGCTCACTCTTACGCATCTTGTTAAAAAACCTTTCGTCTGACTTTGGAACCACTCTTTTGAATTGTTGACTATCAGATGTTAGTTTACCTGCATCCTCCTTTCTATAATACACATAACCTTCTTTTAAAAGTAGCCTGGACTTTGTTAAACCAACTAATCTATAACCCGCATTTTTAGGAATCACTAATCTACCCTCATCATTCATTTTGGTTTTAACCACCTTTACATACTTGTTTTCATTAGTTCTCATGGTCTGGTGGTCCCCATGAGCATCGTATAATACGGGTTTAATAAATAACGTTCCACTACGAGTTAAACTATTGATTTTATTGTATTCTTTCTTTAACCTTAAATGAACTGGACAATTTTTCCGGAATATCTTGTTACGGAATATATAAGACATTACACGAGGCTTAAACTCCACCTCATACCTCAATATCTTATCCGCTTCCTTTTGAAGGAAATCAATATCAATCAGCTTTCTTCTAAGCTCCTTAACCTCATTCTCTAAACGCTTCTTTTCCTGCTTCCAGTTATCATGGTCCTTCTTATTGTAAAAAGCAGTTCCAACCCTCATTGAGTAGATTTCATCCGTCTGACGAATCCTATCGTCTTTAAACTTGATTTTCTTATAAATTCGCTGATTGTGCTTAATATGAATATCTAACCCCGTCTTTCTATATTCACTACCCTTATGGTAGATTTTTCTATACTTAAACTTTGAGTTTACCGTTATACCTGCTCCTTTTCCACCTCCATACTCTTGGTAATTAGAATCGTCGTCTCTTACCGACTTCTTACCGACTCTTTTTTTCATTTCCAACATATACAAAGCTTCCTCTTTGCTTGCATAGTATTCATTGTAGCACAAATCTATCCTGTGTATCTCTACACAAGAATAATCTACTTCAACACCAGGGAACTCCCTTTCGAAAAAATAACGAATAAATTGCTTGAGCCTCTCAAAAAGCATTCTCTTTTGAGATTCCCAGGACGAGTGTTTTGCCTTAAAATACTTTGGGTTAAATGGGGATATTATGAATTGAGCGATGTTGTTTCCATATAGATATTTAGGAATAGAAAATTCGAAATAACATTCTCCTTTTATATATGGATCAACACTTGCGTTTAATTCATAGCTCCATGATGGAGCTAACTTCTTTGTCCAATTTTTTATTGGATAATCTTCCTGACCATCATACTTGATGACCTTTTGTTTTACTCTAAGAGGCAATTCGGAAAAACCTAAACTAGTGTCCACCTCTTTGTAAAAAAGCTTCTTAGAGCCTCTACAGCTCGCTAACCAAAGCTCATCAAATATTGCCTGATGTCTATCTTTTTCGTCTCCATTATCATCGTAGTACAAGGACTTGGTTAATACCAAACTTATTGTATCTACCATGGAAGATTATTCATTTTCATTCGACAATACATTGCTACATGCATTTCAGGAGAAAAATCAGTTGAACATTGCTCACCTAGTTCTAGTCTTTTCAGACTACTATCAATTGCCTTTACTTCTTTATAAAAGTCACTAGGACTTATTCTAAGAGCCACACAAATTTGTAGCCTATAAAAATCAGCTATTATTTCTTTCATTTGATATTAATTTACTGGTAATAAAAATCTCACAGACTCACCACAAGTACATTTTATATAAACCTCAGTGTAATATTCTGGATTACTATCCTGCTGAGTTGAAACATGATGTGTTTTTCCACAGTTAGAACAATCCTCGACAAATGTTTCTGAATGTTCAGAACCAAAATCATGCATATTATCTTCTGACATAATTTGAATATTAAAAGCCCCACACTTATCGTGCAGGGCTATAGTTGTTTTTACTTACTTTTCAGTAGATTTATCCTCAATGGTTTTAATAAACAACTGAGTGTTCCAATACTCTTTTCCCTCATCGCTTTTGTTTTTTCTAGAAAGAACCTGAGCCTCTATAACAACCTCGACACCTTCAACTAACTTTTTATCAAGATTTTTAGCTGTTAAACAGTA
The DNA here is from genome assembly GCA_965230225.1 of Parvicellaceae bacterium. Taxonomy (GTDB): domain Bacteria; phylum Bacteroidota; class Bacteroidia; order Flavobacteriales_D; family Parvicellaceae; genus CALSMU01. The sequence goes on along the minus strand of CBDDKM010000006.1, from coordinate 423,394 downwards.
GGGCTTTGTACTAACTGGACTTCCAAATTCATCGTACAAAGACGAATGAACTACAACATCCCTAAATTTGTCTCTTGATCCTTGTGCCTTTCTTTCTTGTCCGAGTTCGGCAATAACTCCTGCTAGTTTAATTCTCATAACTATGCTATTTTTAGATTAATATTTACTTGATTGTATTCCTGATTCTCAACTTCCATTTTATAGAACTGTTTTTCCCTTGTTTCTATATTCGAAATCAGATAATCCAACTTTTTAATAGTTGGTGTATGACTACTTTTACCCGCTACCCCTCTGAGAGTATAGCAAGCAGATAATAAGTGCTGATAGACATTAAGTAGATGGGAAAATGTAAATGCATTGCCATTACTCCATTGGCAACGCTCAACAGACATGTCAATGCATTTTTCAACTACCTCAAAATTTGTCTTTAGTGTTCTTAAGAAATGTGGATTTTCAATAATGAGAAAGTATTCTCTATAGATACCATACAACTCACCATACATATGATTTAAATCGAACAACTGCTCATTAAGGAATTTGTTAACCTTCCCTAAGAATGCATTCGCTTTTCTCTTTGAAGAGAATTTGTATTTATGAGAATCACCAAGAAAAACAGAATACTCTCCTTTCTTCTCAGTGACTTGGGTAAGTCTTATTTTTCTCATAGGCCAATTTTAATTATTGGCCTGTCGTATTTTTTTACGTTCTGTTTATATAGTCTAAACAGTAAATTATTTACGTGTTTCCAAACTTAAATTTCGTGCAAATTACAGCTGTAAAATGCACAAGAAAAGGTTTAAGTAATGATTGTCAAGTGGTTAGTATTTAACAGCTTATTAATTATAAGACGAATTGATCAAGATCAATATATTAGCAATATCTAAGATGTTTGTTATTTGTGGTAGACATTTTTATTAATGGAACGCGGTTATTTTAATTCATGGAATATTCTTGGTTGAATTTGTGGAAGTTATGTAAAAGTCAAAACAAAACCTGGAACCAAAGATCATAAAAAAACAGGAATAATACTTCCCTTAAAATCTTCAGCCTGAGAATCGAATATTCACAACCAGCAATCTATAATTAAACTAATTTTAAAAAATATTTTTTATTCAGTTTTGTACGCAAAAAGATTGCATACCATGCTTATAAATTAACCAGGAATGAATTTTTTACGTGACTCTCAGCGAGTTAATTTTAGATTAAAATTGCTTTTTTATCATGTTGGAATTACTGTTAATTCAATATATGTGATTATCTTAACAATGCATTTTGTACTGATGAATTTAGGGAATTCCATATTGATAATTTTGATATTTAGTTTCGCACCTATGAGAGTTTTGTCGCAAACATCTGATTCTATTTATCTAAAAGAAATTGTAGGTTTTCAGAAAGAATTGAATCTAAGATTTAAAAACAAAAAGACATCTCCGTTTTTGAACAAGGAAAGAAAAATGTTTAATTCGTTGAATTTCTTTCCGATAGACTCATCATACAAAGTAGAAGCTAAACTGATTCGAACTCCGGAAGAAAAATCATTCAAAATGAAAACGTCTTCTGATTATCAGCCCATATACCGAAAATACGGAGTTTTGAAATTCACGATTAATGGTGATAGCTTGTCGTTAAATGTATATCAGAGTTATAACGATTATAGCTCCAAGGAATGCCGTAAAAATCTGTTTTTGCTGTTTACCGATAAAACTAATGGCGTGGATACCTATTATGGAGGTCGATACATTGACCTAATCGTTCCTGATGGAGATGTACTAATTCTTGATTTTAACAAGTCATATAACCCGTTGTGTCACTACAACTCCGCCTATTCATGTCCGATACCTCCTAAAGAGAATTATCTGGATATAGAAGTAAAAGCAGGTATAAAAAAGTATAAATAAAACATGGCCACTCTAAAGAGCAGCCATGTCTTGATCAATATTAAACCTTTTGAGCAATTAATGAGATTCTTCTGAATGCTCATCTTCAGTGGTCATTTCAGGTTCTTTTACTAAGAATCTATAATTTAATCCGGCAGTGATTTGGTATTGTGATCCTACCTGAGTTCCGTTGACGTATTGATAAAGTGGAATATCGCTGGTAGCGAAAATGGTAAGCGATTTAACCGTATAACTAATTTGAGGAACAAAGAACAATTTCTTACTACCTGTTGATTCTTGTTCTACGTTGTAATTAGCGAGTAAATCAACCCCTCTTGCGGCTTCCATTTCTGCTATCCACTCCCCTTTTATTTGAGCTGTTAATCCCAATTTTCCAAAAAGAGTTTTTCCTACAAATAATCCAACACTGGCAAAGTCTCCAAACTTTTCTCCAAGGGAGTTAAAACTCTTTTTCACGTAAAGAGTGTTGGCAAAAAACCTAAGCTTACGTTTGGGGTATCCCCGATAGAAAAAGGAGTAAAACATCATGTCGCTCGACCCGGTTGTGGCTTGCACTGTAGGAGGAGAAATGGTATAAAAGTCTCCGGCAATTGGGTGAGAAAAAACCAGGTTAGAATCCAGGTGTGATCCCAATGGTAACTTTACACCAAGCCCTAAAGTAATTTCTGTACGATGATTGTCTTTGGTTTTATTGTAAATGTCAAACCTCGGAAAAATGATCAAGTCCCCTATCCCACTTGTGCTTATGGTGTCTTCGTTTTCAAGTTCAAACAGGGTTCTGTTTAAATAGTATCCGGATGCAACAGAAAAGGTTAGTTTTTTAGTAATTCCATAATCTACCCTAAAAAACAAATAGTCACTGGTTAGGTTTTCAAAAAGTGCTGTAGTGTCTCTGTTTTGAGTAAAGAACTTATTGGATTGATTGAATTGGTAATTGGCAGACAGTTCCATTTGGTGCTCCTGAAGCACTCCTGTTGCCGCTCCTCCGGCAATCGGACTACCTGATCCTCCAGAACAACAACCTTGTCCGTAGCTACTGCTAAAACCAATTGTTACGATGATAAGTGATGTAAGAATACGCATAAATAAAGTTTAATGAGAAATAGTTATTTTCTCTGTTTTAACTCCATATTCCGTTTCAACTGATAGGAAGTAAACCCCATCATTTATTGCGCTTACATCAATGCAATCCATATGGCTTCCTTGGGTTTTCATATCAGAACACTCCATGGTGGTTACCTCTGCCCCTAGCAAATTGAATAATTTAATGCTAACCATAGAACTTTTGCCCAATTCATAAGAAACATTCAGCAGGTCATTTACCGGGTTCGGGTAAGAGTTAACATCTAAGGTTATCTCTTCTTTCTCATCTATTCCAACACAACTTTCGGTTAAAGCCACATCTAAAGAAGCCTGAAACCCTTGAATGTTGCTATTTTTGTTGAAGTATATGTTGTGGTTTTGACCACCTCCCAGAATAACTATTTTGGGCATCCCATCGGTTCCATAATCCGACATGGAAATAGAAGCATCAGAGAAAAATGCATCTACTCCTCCCATTCCGTAATTATTAGCCCAACCTTCCAAAGATGAACAACTAGTATTGGCATAATCATCAACCATGTAATAAAGGATTTTCCCCGGGTGACTTGATGCGTAACTTTGAACTGTAGTGTAAGCTGAAAGAGGATCTGAGATACAAGTAGCACAAGGCATTACCCATGCAATGACCACTACTTTACAAGCGTCTAATTCGTCAAATAAGGTGTGGGAATTCCCATCACAATCGTTGGCGGTAAAATTTGTTGCGGTGGTTTGAGCTAATGAAGAAGATATTCCTCCGATAAGCATTGATGTGATAATAATGTACTTTTTCATAATTATTGATTTGAGTTGTTTTTTATTTTCTGTCGTATTTACAACAAGAGTGTAGGTTGTTGTATACTTCGTCTTTTGCTTTGTATTTTTCAGTGTCGTAACCAACGTCTGCAATGGCCTTTTGTATAGCATCTACAGATGTTTTGTCCTCGTAAAATTTCACGTACATTTTCTTAGAAGCAACATTCCATTTGGCGTATTTAACTCCGTCAATAGATTTAACTGCCTTTTCGATTTTCGATTTACACATGTCGCAATTTCCCCAAACTTTAAAGGACTCTTTAACTGGTGTTGCATCTTGAGCTGTAAACTGCAATCCGATAAAAAGAAGTGCGAATAGCATGATTAGTTTTGATGTTTTCATAATTATTTGATTTAGAAAGATTTATATTGATTACATGTTTGTTTACTAGTTTAACTTTTGTTTGATTTCTCCACATTTTAGCATGATCCCTCCGAAGTAAGGATTTTCGATTTCTTTTTTAACGCTCAACCATACCGCACCTTCGTCATTGTTGGCCATTGGACAAAAATCAAGGTATAATGGTTCTTCACCAATATCTACACCAAATGCTTTTACCATTTCAGATAAATTGGTTGATAGTTTTGAGAATCCAATCAGCTGATCGTCAATTGATTTGGATTCAATGATATTTTGACATTCCATGGTAATCAAATCCACGTATTCGAAGATGGCCATTTCTGCATCTTCCTCCAGGTTATCCATGTCCACATCCTCCAAAGACATCAATACAAAATCGGCCGCGTCAACAATGTTGTCCTGGTTTTGAGCTAACATCTCGGTGGATAGGTCAAGGTAGTTCCGAACCACTTCACCAATTTGTGTTTGTAACTCTGGCGAGGCTTCAAATTCTGGCTCTAATGGAGTTGCTTCTGATGATTCACCAGGGTTCATCATGCTTGGTTTACCAGCTAGTTGAGCAGCTGCATCGATCCTAAATACTCCATGAGATGCCACTTCCTCCCCTTCTTCTACTCCACTTTTAATGACGTAATATTCTCCGGCATCTTCACCAAGTATAACCTCTCTGAGGGCAAAAGATGTTTCTTCGTTATATGGGTTTTTAACGTATACAATGGATCTTTTTCCAGTCCACAATACTGCAGTTTTAGGGAGTAGTAATGTAGGTCCATCTAGTGGTAGCACTGCCTTTACAATACCATTAGCAAACATGTCTGGTTTTATTTTAGCATCCGGATTGTCTAAACTTACCCTAAGGTTTACCACTCTTGTTTTAGGATTGAGGAAAGGATCAATAAAATCGATGTTGGCAGTAATAATTTCTCCGGGAAATGACTTGAGTTCAATTTCTATTTCATCATTTTCCTTTATCCAGGCAATGTCCTTTTCATAGGCTTCAAACATTAGCCATACTTTGCTTAAGGACACTATAGAATAAAGAGGTTGACCTTCTTTGATGTAATCTCCCAATGCAATTTTTCTGGTGGCTACGTACCCAGAATAGTCCGAAAGGATATCAATTTCTGTTTGAAGTTCTCCACTATTTTCCAGATTTTCAATTTGCTTATCCGTCAGTTTCCAAAGCTTGAGCTTTTTACGAGCGGCTTCCAACAGAGCTGAATTAACATTTGAACTATTTTTTATCTCAAATAGTTCTTTTTGCGCTGTAATTAATTCAGGAGAATATATGGTAGCCAATTTCTGTCCTTTCGATACTTTTTCTCCTGTAAAATCCACATAGAGTTTTTCTATTCTTCCTGGAATATGAGCGGTTTGCGAATAAGTAAGTGTTTCATCAGGCTTTACTTTTCCTAATAGGTGAATTACTTTTTCTGGAGCCTCTTTTTTGACAATGTAAGTTTGAACTTCTGCCAATTTCAAGGCCGATTCGCTCATGGCAATTTCATTGGGGTCAACTCCCTCACCATCGCCCTCCAGGGGTGTTAAATCCATGGCGCAAATTGGACACAAACCAAATTCATCTTGTCTAATTTGTGGGTGCATACTACACGTCCAGATAACTGATTCCTCTTGAGAATGATTATGTCCTTCATGGCCGGTATTTTCTTCCTCACCTCCTGAACCGCCAAAAATTAACCACCCAAGTAATAGTCCAACTACCAGTAGTGCTAAACTTTTAAGTGAATTGTATTTTTTAGAATCTTTTTCCATGTTGTTAATCTTATTTTCCAGCTAGAAATTCCACAAAGGCAATGGCTGCGTTTTCATCAGTATATGCTTTGGTTAATTCCAGTTTATATTTTAAAAGTTTTTGTTCTATTCTTAGCATTTCCTCAAATCCGCTTCCCTTAGCGATGTAGCTTACCTGAAGAATTTCAAGGGTTTGCTGGGCCAACACTGTTTGTTTTAAGAAAAGCTCTTTTCTTCTTTTAGCATCTCTCAAGTCTTTAAATGCTTTTTCCATCAATCCGGTTAACTGATTGGATACCTCTTCTTTTTTATGTTCAGTGGACTCCATGTTTAGTTGGACTTCTTTAACAGCGGCATCGTACTTTTTGCGGTAGATTGGAACGGTGAGCATCACTTTTGGAAATACAATGGCATCTTTGCCATTTTCCGAAGTAGAAATCATCGGATTATCACTTTGAGAAATAAATGTATAATCCATTCCTACGCTTAACATAGGTTTTCGAGATTGATCAGCTATTAATTCCTGTTTTTTCCAGGTTAAAACCCTGTGCTCTAGCTGCTTTAATTTATGGTTGTTAACAGAAATACTATCCTTGTATGCTTCTTCATCTATTGAGAAATTGATATGAGGTAACGAGTCCTGTAGTTGAACATCCGAATCAATTGAAACGTTGAGCAATAGGTTAAACCTTTTCTTTAAGTAGTCTTTAGCATCTTCCAGGTAAGCTAGTTTGTTATTCAATTCGTTAATTGCCATCTCCACCCTTAATTCATCAGCTACACTCACTTTTCCGGATTCTATTTTTGCTAATGCCAATTGCTGCATACTATTCAATATTTCCAGATTTTGCTGACTGATTCCTATTGACCTTTCTACAAAATAGATATTGTAATACATCGATTTTACATCGAAGAATAATTTGGATTTTTGCTGCTCAAAAGCTTCGTACTTTACTTTGGCCATTTCTGTGGCCGCATCTTGTTTGGCATCCAATAAACCAAACCATGGAAACTTTTGTGTTAAAGAAACTTTAGCTCGCATGGCTCCCACTCTGGTTTCAACAGGAGATATAAAGTAAGCAAAGACAACTTGAGGCTCCGGCAACGTACCCACCTGATCTACTTTTTCCATGCTGGCCAAATAAGCCGAGAAGGTCGATTTAAGCCCTGGGTTATTTTCTGCCGCTGTTTTTAAGTAATCGTCTAAAGTCTGGTTAAAACCTAGGTTGGCAACGATACTAAGAACTAATATGAGTGTTATTCTTTTCATCATTTATGATTTTAACTTTTTAACTTTTCTTTCTTGCCACATACTGTACAATACAGGGATAACAAACATGGTCATAATGGCGATAACCATCCCTCCGAAACTCGGTATTGCCATCGGAATCATGATGTCTGAACCTTTTCCTGAAGAGGTTAATACAGGAATCAAAGCAATGATGGTGGTAGCCGTGGTTAACACTGCTGGCCGCACTCTTTTACTTCCTGCATGAATCACGGCTTTTCTAACTTCTTGAACTGTTTTTGGTTTTCTCTGCTCAAAAGTCTGTTTCAAGTAGGTGGCTATCAATACCCCATCGTCTGTTGCAATTCCGAATAATGCAATAAATCCAACCCAAACGGCCACACTCAGGTTAATGCTTTGAATCTGAAACAAATTCCGCATCTCTATTCCGGCTACAGAGAAATCCAAAAACCCTTCATGAGCGTATAACCAAATCATTAAGAATCCACCAGAAAAGGCCACGAAGATGGCGGTAAAAATCATTCCTGCTGTAATGATGGACCTGAATTGGAAATACAAGATCATGAAAATGACTACCAAGCAAAGTGGTACCACTATCATTAGCCTTTTAGTGGCTCTTAACTGGTTTTCATAATTCCCGGTAAACTTATAACTCACCCCTGCAGGCAATACAAATTCGCCAGAGTCTATTTTTCCTTGTATATAATTCTGAGCTTCTTCTACCACATCTACTTCAGCTCTGTCTTTCTTTTTGTCGAATATCACATAGCTCATTAAAAAAGTATCTTCACTTTTTATCATTTGAGGTCCACGGGTGTATTCTATTTTGGCGAGCTCCCCCAAAGGAATTTGAACTCCCATAGGTGTTGGAACTAAAATGGTTTTAAGATCGTCTGGATTGTCTCTGAACTCTCTAGCGTACCTTACTCTAACAGGGTATCGTTCTCTGCCCTCTACAGTATTGGTTTGAGTTCGTCCTCCGATGGCAACACCCAGGTACATTTGTAAATCTTTAATGGTTAGCCCATATCTGGCTATGGCCTCCCTGTCTATGTCTATTTGAAGGTAAGGTTTACCCACCACCCTATCTGCAAAAACAGTAGAGGGTTCTACTCCAGGTACTTCCTTTAATAACGACTCTAGCTCCAGCCCCACTTTTTCGATGGTTTCCAAATCCGGACCATACACCTTCATTCCCATCGGAGCCCGCATACCTGTTTGTTGCATAATAAGTCTTGTTTGGATGGGTTGTAGTTTTGGTGCAGATGTTAATCCGGGGAATTTAGAATGTTCTATTATTTCGTTCCATATGTCATTGTTGGAGTTGATGTGGTCTCTCCACTGTCGGAAATAACTTCCCTTTTCATCTTCAATTAATTCTTCTTTGGTAAGAATCCTAAATCCATCTTCTTTAGGGTTATAAATGCTATCATTAGCTAATATGAAGGCACCATCTGAATTTGTTTTAAACCTGAGTTTATGTCCATCTTCATCCAATATGAATTCCGATTTGTAATTGATTACATTTTCGAACATAGAAACTGGTGCGGGGTCTAGTGCTGAATTAACTCTTCCCCACTTTCCGATGGTCATGTCTACTTCAGGAATACTGGTAATCATTTTATCCAATGCCTGAATCACCTCCAAGTTTTCCTCAATGCCCGAATGGGTCATGGTGGTAGGCATCAGAAGGAAAGAACCTTCGTCTAATGCCGGCATAAATTCTTTGCCAATTCCTGGGAACTCTTCATTCATTGAGGTGTAAAAAGACGTTTCCTTGAACGAGTCTGGTGTGAAACTGAACATGGATGCGGTTCCCACCCAACTTAATATTCCAAAAAACACCGTGAGTATTGGTAAACTTAGAAACAGCCATTTATTGTTTAGGCACCAGGTTAGGATTCTGGCATATAGTTTAATGATAAGCATTAGAACACCAAGAATTAACCCGATTAAACATACCACAAAAATGAAGTTGACCAACTCAGAATTCTGAACTCCAAGTGGCATCCATTCTATGGTTAAGAAATAGGACAAAATCACAATGATTACAATCAAATTTAGGTGGTTGAAATACTTCTTTTTCGATTCGTCAATTGTGATTTCTAATAGTCCTATTACCCCAAATGCCAATAGCGCGATGGCGATCATACTTCCGTAGCCAATCATCAGCCCAAGCCCCAGCACAATCAAAATGGAGTTCCATACAATTCCGGTCGATTTCTTATTGATTTTAATGGAGAAGATAATGTGGGCCAATGTTGGAATGATGATGATTCCAATCAACAATGCCGATAATAATGCAAACGTTTTGGTAAAGGCCAATGGCTGGAATAATTTACCTTCTGCTGCTTGCATAGCAAATACCGGAAAGAAACTAACTATTGTTGTTGCCAAGGCCGTAAACACGGCTGAAGCTACCTCTTTTACGGCGGTGTAAATCACTTCGAGTAATTCTTTTCCCTTGGCTCCAATATTTTCGGGGAGCTCCAGGTGATGTATAATGTTTTCGGTAAAGACTATTCCCACATCCACCATTACGCCAATGGCTATGGCTACACCAGAGAGGGCAACAATGTTGGCATCCACATTGAAATACCTCATGGTAATGAACGTCATTAAAACTCCGATGGGTAGCAAGCTGGAAATGAGGAATGAAGCCCTAAGGTTCAATACAAGAACAATGACCACCAGAATTGAAATCAGAATTTCATGGGTCAACGCAGATTCCAATGTACCCAGTGTTTCCTTAATCAGTCCTGTTCTGTCGTAAAACGGTACTACAGTTACCTTAGAAACTGTTCCGTCTTCTAATGTTTTGCTTGGTAATCCTTCAGAAATGAGGTCAATTTTTTCTTTTACATTGTTAATCACTTCTAGGGGGTTGGCTCCGTATCGTGAAACTACCACTCCTCCTACCGCTTCTACTCCACTTTTATCTAATCCTCCTCTTCTTGTAGATGGTCCATACTGAATTTTAGCAATGTCCTTTAGGCGAACTGGTGTGTTTTCTTTAACCGCTACAACGCTTTCTTCAAGATCTTCTATGGATTCGATATACCCTAGGCCCCTTACCAGATATTCTGCTTTGTTTACCTCTATAGTGCGAGCACCAATTTCCAGGTTACTCTTTTTAACAGCCATCATTACCTGTGCTACCGATACTCCATGAGCTTTCATGGCAATAGGATCAATGTCTATTTGATACTCTTTAGAAAACCCTCCAATGGAGCCTACTTCTGAAACTCCTTCGGCAGCAGTTAAACTGTATTTAACATAAAAGTCCTGGATGGTCCTCAATTCCTGAGGGTCCCACCCCCCTGTTGGTTTCCCGGTTTTGGGGTCTCTTCCTTCCAGGGTGTACCAATATACTTGTCCAAGTGCTGTGGCATCAGGGCCAAGTGTAGGTGTTACATCTGCTGGAAGTGTACCGTTGGGTAGAGAATTCAATTTCTCCAATATTCGGGTTCTGCTCCAATAAAACTCTATGTCGTCTTCAAAAATGATGTAAATGCTGGAAAGCCCAAACATGGAGTTACTTCTAATGGTCTTTACCCCTGGAATCCCCAATAAAGCGGTGGTTAATGGGTAGGTAATTTGACCCTCAATGTCCTGAGGAGATTGTCCCATCCATTCGGTAATAACTATTTGCTGATTCTCGCCAATGTCCGGAATAGCATCTACAGATACCGGAGATCTTGGAACCCAATCGGACTCCCAGCTAAATGGTGCCGTTGCAAATCCAAGTAGCAGAAAACCAACCAATACCAACATGGTGATTAGCCTGTTTTCTAAAAAATAACGTATTATTTTATTGAGCATGTTTTTCTTATTGACTTAATAATTGGGTAAGAGCTTTGATGATAGAAAGCACAACAACGCACTCCTGAGAACTCAAGAACACGTGAAACAAATTATTAAATCAAATTAAGAAAGATTGAACCAGAACAGGAATGTCTTTGTCGGGGATGGGTGGCCTATATAATGTGTAGTTTACTTTATCTGTAGCATCGTTATAAGAAGCCATGGTAGAAAAAAGTGTGTAGTAAATAACTGCCACTTGTAAATCGCTACCATATTCAATTTTATCCGTTTCAAAGGTGTAGTCCTCATCCAATTGCATTACAACTATGTTATCATGACAACATCCTTCGTCCTTTTCTTCGTGACAAGATTTTGGAGCATCTTCTTTGTGACAACAAGTTTTAGTATTTGTTTTTTTCTCTTCGTGTTTACAACAACAGGAACCAGAATCAGAATAAATAGAGTACGAAACCTTTCCTTTCTTGCAGGTATGCTTGGTAAATGTTACTCCTATGGAAGATAACAAAACGCAAATAATCAATGATATGGAAACAAAACTCTTCAACACCTTCACCAAAGATATAATAATTGTGTCAAAGTAATGTCATTTATAACTATGCATTATTAGAATCCTAAATTAACTTTTATTGATTTATTAACAACAAAAAAACTTTACAATAAGAATTTGAAGGAATTATAAAGGGAAAATACGGTTAACATCCGAAAATCAGATGTTCATAATGATTGTTATTGTAGCCTTCCCCTTTGATTTCTTTGACTGAGACAGGCTACCTTCTATCTACTAAAAGAAATAAGGAAAAGTTACTTACAAGCATCAAGCAGGCAGATGAAGGTAACATAACGGATATGACTAAAGAATTTGAACAATCACATCAGTGGAATCATTGATATTCTAAAATAGAATTAGACTGCTCCAACAGTACAGGCTCATTTTCTAGTCAAATCCTTCAGAAAAAAACTCTGCCAAAGTAATATTATGAGCTTTGGTTATTCGCAACAATGTAGTGAATTGAATATTGGTTCCTTTTTCGTAACGACCGTATTGGGTACGAGAAAGACCACTTTCAAATGCGAAGTTTTCGTAGTTTGAGTATCCTTTTTCTATTCTTAATTGCTTCAACCTCTTCCCCATTTTTAGTAGGTACTCTTTTTCTTCTTCCGGACTTATGTGGGAGCTTTTTTCCATGAAGTAAAGAAAAATATGTACCCCTTCTTGTGTTACCCCTATTATGCACCCTCTTATATGTGTCTTTTTTGTTAGTTTTGTACACAAATAAATTACAATGAATACTAAGAAACTACTCTTAAAAACCGCACTATTGACAGCAATAACTATGATCACCTTGTCATGTTCCGACCAAAAAGATCAATCGACTGATACAATTGAAAAGGATAGTGTCCAACAAGATTCGACAAACAATTCGAACGAAATCCAAGTTTTTGGTCCATCCAGGTATTAATTCTTCATGAAAAATGAAGAAAATATCGATATAGAGATAAATGAAGATTTGATTAAGTATGAAATCTCTAAATGGTACGATATCTTAGCAAAGTACCCCGAAAAAGAGAGGGTTGTTATACAAGATTATCGAAAAGATGAAGAAGGAAACTATGTTATAAAGTTTGGAAAGCCTTACGAAGAATATGTCAAATACTTGGAATGTAAATATATTGACGCTCAGTTGGTCTCTGAGATATCCTCTATTGTGGTAACCATGTGTCAGTTCGCATAAAACTAGACTAATTTGTTTAAATAATTCTTGAATGAATTATAGCTAACCGGCTTTTCCATCTGGTGGTTTACAATTTTTTGAATTGCAGATATGGATAAACCCATTTGAGAATATTCCAATATTTGATCTTTGTATGGATCTAACAACATTCCTTTTTTATTCTTACTCCCCTTTGGTCTTCCTAGAACCTTCCCTGCCGCTTTAGCTGCTTCCAATCCCTGTTTAGTTCTCACTGAAATAAATTCTCTTTCAGCCTCCGCAAAATAACTGTAAATAGCTAATAATAGTTTTCCATGATTTGAATTACCATATGTTGACAGCTCCGGTTGCCTTACAAAAATGACTTGTACTCCCCTTTCAGTTAAGGAATGAATAATATTCAAGGTTTCGATCATGTTGCGCCCTACTCTACTCAGTTCAGCAACCATCAAAACATCATCCTTATCCAATATCTCATTTAACTCATTTATTCTCCTGGCTTCCTTATCTTTTCTTGATGAAATTTCTATTTCGATGAATTCAGAAATTACTATTTGAAGCTTTTGAGCGTGGTCTAAAAGCAAATGTTTTTGCTTTTGGAGATCTTGCTTATCTGAACTGACTCTAATGTATCCTAAGACCTTCATTTTTCTTGATTTAATCAATAACGGGTAGAATGGGGTTGTTTTGCAATTTAATTGCACCCCTATCCTACCCTTTTTTATTCACAATAGAAACTATTTTAAACGATCGTTATTTTTTCAGTCATTTTCCTGCTTTTTAAGATAGACTTCAATCGAATTCAGAATCTCAGAATAGTTTTCACATGTTTTAGCTAATTCTTCCACCAAACCTTCATCATCTATCTTGAACTTATGGCAAAATGCTCTTGTCTCTGCTTTTGTAGGTAAGCTCAACTCTTCCCAATAGTTTATTCTACGGTATAACTCCGGAATACCGATGACTCCTCTAGTTTTCCACTTGATGAGATTGTCCTTAAAATATTCCGGCCCAGAGATAATGATGCCGGTAGTTGACATAGTGTTATCCCTTAGCTCGTGTAAATACTCTAAAAACTTCGGCTTGAACTTTCCTGCTTCATCAATAATTATCAGCTTCTTTAAGCTATTGTAATTCAAGCGATAGGATATGTTATTGATTAAATCATGTAACGATGTCCCCTGATGTTTGCTCTCAACACCCATTTCATTTAAGATTAGGCTATAAAAATGTCTGGCTGACATACTTGCGGTTACTCGCACATAATATGCTTTTCCCGTGGATTCAGCAAACTCCTGGAGAGCGGTAGTTTTCCCAGCACCTGGATATCCAACAAGACCAATCATTTTGGATCGTTTGTATGCCTCTTTACAAAGTGCCTGGATAGTATTAAAATTGCTAGTCGAAAGGATAAAATCATTCATTATTCTTCGTTTTTGTTAGGATTGTATCTAATGTTGCTGGCTGTTTGAAAAGTTGGTTGTTCTTTGAAATTTTCTTTTTGGCTTTTTTCGCAATGGATTTTAAACCAATTTCATCCATTCTTACCAGACGTTTCTTCCTCTTCTTAACCTTTCTTGGTTTAACCGAAGACACTTTTTCAGACAATTTCAAATCTGTAATCCATTGAAGATTCTCATCAAACAGTTTAATTAAAGACCGATCACTTTTCTGGTAATACACCTGTACTGTCGTTAGATTTAAACTGCATCTCAGATCATGTTCTTCAATGATATATTGAAAACGTCTATTTCGATGTTTGCCCTCTGACATCAGAATCATCGATTGATTTACTCTAATCGTAGCTTTGTCCCAGAACATCAATGAGAATTCATTATCAGTAACATGAGTGGTATATAAATCCTTTCCAGCTATTTCATATCTTAACCAAGGTGAGTGTTGGTCATCGTAAATCTTCTGGTTATTGTATTTATCGATCAATGTTGGAATGAGTTTCTCTAATTCCGTTAGAGTTCGCAATTGACTTGGTTTAAGCGATTCTTCAATTACTTCCTTTGCCGGGCGCCCTTCTTCTCTCCTACTTTTCACACCCTCTCCAATATATCCTTTAACCTTATTGAGTATCGTGGTCTGAAAAGTCGAGAAAAACCGTTCTACGTGGGCTTTATCGCGGGCTAAACCAACTTTATGTCTGCGTACATAGGTTCCCAAGAACTTAAAATGTTCTTCAAGTTCTTTAAACCTCGTATGTTTAAAACAAGAACCATTATCTCTTAGTAGTTCTTTAGGAACATACCTAGTATTCTTAACTGCCATTTTTAATGCCTGAATTGCTACTTGGTGAGTCTCGCTTTTCCCAAATGAAAAGCCGACAATTTTTCTCGAATGAACATCCATCACAACAAATAGGATTAAGAATTTAGGCTGATTATTTTCTCCCAGGTATGGAATCTGTAATCGACTTCCATCGATTTGCCAAAGTGTACCATTGTTTTCAGGATCTAACCTTAAAGTGAAAGGTTCAAAATTGTTGAATACCCACTCTTTTCCATAGCGATAACCTTTGTTCCTGTTTTTAAAGTCTGCAGAGGATAATATCTTTTTAACAGTAGATATGGATAATGGGAAATGACCCTTTTCAATGGCCCAAGAATTCAGTTTTTGATGAATTTCCCTGCCTGAGTAAATCTTTGTGTCTCGATATAGTAATTCAATTTTCTTAATGTGCTCTTCAGACACTCTTCTCCAGGACCTGGATTTACCATAACTTTTATGGATAAATATGCCATATCCATATTGCTCAAAGTCTCTTAACTTGTGATAGAAGGATTTCAATGAATTAGTATTGAATACTAAATCATGAATACTGCAATAAACGATGAATATGTCTTTGATCTTTATATCATTGTTTTTAAGATCCAAAGCGCTGCAAAACACAGCATGAGTTCTTGCGTATTGGTCAATTATGTAGCTGTCATGAAAAGTACCGTGATAGTACTTTTTGTAGTTGTAATAACCTCTTTCATTGGCATAGTGAAGACATCTATGAATTAATTCTTCTTTCTCGGTCCGTTGGTCTTCTTCTAGCTTTGAAGTTAGCTGCAAGAGGGATGGTAGTTTGTACTTTTCCATTGTTTGTTTTGGAACAGATAGGTATTTGATCCACTTTACTCGATTATCTTTCGGATCTGCAAAATGCTCATAGCTTCTGTTGTTTTTCTTTCTATTCCGGCTTAACCCGTTGTATATAGTTTGAGAGTTAAGACCATACTTTTCCAGGAAGGATATCTGGACATAGATTTCCCCGCTCAAATTGATAATATTCATTTGATTGATTTTTGGAATAAGGGAGACAGATTCTCCGCTAATTCCGATTAGTAAAAAATTGAAATTGACTTGAAATAAAAATCAAGCGCTTGAGAAGAAAAGAATGTTTCGGGTAAGAAAACAGCGGGGCCAATAGGATATTCTCCTAGATTTAATTAATTTCACGGTTGCTAAATTTTAAGAAACCGGTGGAGAGTTTTTCGAAGGACCTTGCACCGGTTTTTTGTTTGGTACAAATGTTAACCGAATATCTATTAAAATCAACCTGCTAGAACAGATAGTAACAGTTCGGTAACAGTTAAGCAGCCTATTTAATCGAATCAATTATCTTTAAAATAGACCTATAATCCTTATTCTTTGCCGACTTGGCATATTCTCTAAGATCTTTTTCATGATCCATCCTATTTTTTGAGGTTTTAAGACTTCCGGCAGGAATAGCTTTCCCTTTACTTGTGAAAATCGAGAGATTTTTGGCAAAGTCTTGTATTTGTTCTGTCTCTATGAGCTCAATTTCTTCCATCATGAGAAAAAGAAACACTAGTGCTTTTTGGGTAGAATTCCAACTTAACTCAAAGTGCTTTTGGATTTCCGAGCGGTTTAAAGTAAACAACAACTGAAAGTTGTCTTTGTCGTTAATGAAACCCAGAATAAACAATTTGTTAGCCAGATCATTTATCTGAGTTTCAGAGCCTGATGTAGGCACAATGTATGGAAGGTTAACCTCAGGCCATGGGATCAATTGATTTAATTGCTTAAGGTTTTCATGAGCATCCTTTTCTTTTTCAGAAATAGTTTCACCTGACGCTTGACGGAAAGTCATGAATCCTTCTCCCATCCCTATAACATCCTCTACCACCTTCTTATTGTTTAACTCAAATCCGTTAATAGCTACAAATATTGCCATCATACGATCAAAAACATCTGAGTTCTTTTTTATATATCGATACTTGTAGAGTGCAACCAAATCAAATGGACCAAACAATCTACACCTTTGAATAAGGCTATCTATTCTTTGAGCTAGTTCAGTTTTATAAAGAAAATGCGGACTTTTACCACATCTTTGGAATTCTTCAACACTCTGTTTTAGCCATTCTGCCACAGATTTGTATCCTAGTAGCCTAAGCCATTTGCTAATAACCTGATAATCTCTATCCGCTAACTCACTTTTGAGCTTCAAGGTTATCTCAGATATTGAAATATTCTTAATTTCTGTTAGTCTATCCATATTATTTGAACTGAGCAATGTACATTAATTTAGGTTGGTTTTTCATATTAATGGCAATTACTTGATGTACATCATTCAACCTTGGTGTACCAGTGAATAATTCCCTAGAACACCTATTACTTCGAAAGCAATTATCTCTTAATTCTTTAGGGGCAGGCTTGTTTATATCGCAAACTGTAAGTTAATTTATACTCGCTCAATAAAGTTAACCATGACAAGAACATTTCTTATATATCTACTTTTATCGGTCTCATTTTTAATAGTTCTCTGGATTAACTTCTTTCCCAGTTTTCATCTAGAACCATGGTGGGAGTTTTCCGGAGCTGTAATGAACAAAATCCTTGAGCGTCTTTCACTGGCCTATATCTCAGCTTTCATATTTTATTTAATTGTAATCAAAATGAAGGAAGTTAGCGAAAGGAAACAAATGATGCCATTTATTGCAGATCACTCATATGTAATGATGAACAATATTAGATACTTTGCTGCTAGCTTAAGAACGCGTGGTGATGGGTTCTATAATAATGATTTTGCTACCAGCATTCATAATCGAAACAATGAAGTTTTCCCAAACCATGACGAAATCAATAGGTATTGCAACTTAATTAATCCCAATGAACTAAACCAGGATGATGATCGTCTTCCAGCAGGATTTGTACGGGTCCCAACCTTTTTTGGATTGATGATTAAATATAGTTTAAAGGTAGACTATTTTCTTGGGATCCTGTTGCAGAAATCTACTTATATGGATGCAGAATTAGTAAGGATATTGACTGATATTAAAACCTCCGGCTACCACGAAACACTATGTTCCTATGGCTATGAAGGCGTAATGAATGCTACCCATAGACATGATCATCTTGTAGTTTATATAGACTCGTTTAATCATTACTTCGACCTGATTCGAAAACTGGAGGATTACGCCGAAAATAAATTAAAGAAATACGTAGAAAGAGATTCCTTAAAAGTTCCAGAGTAAAACAAATTCAAGACTAACATTGTTTATTTATCTATCTTTTCTACTCCATTTTCCCTTTCTAAATCTTCGATTAGTGAGGGATTTATATCCATAGGAGCAAGTACTGTTCCCAATTCTGCTATACCCTTTTTTACTATAGCTATTACGGTATTTGCCGTATGATTCAAATTCATTTCCTTTTGCTTAGCGTTGACAACACCAAATGATATTTTATGCGTAACTTGATTATCCTTCTCAATATTTCCAGATGCGAGTTTTATGTTTAACTTACCTCCTTTACTTGCAGTAGTTGTTACTGAGACATCGAATTTGATCTCGTCGCTAATTTCAAAGTCTTTTGGGAGACCTGAATTTATTTCGCCTATTGTTTCTTCTTCAAATTCTTTGAGTGAGTTTTTCATGTTATATTATTTTTTAAAATTACCTAACTAATATGATCTAGTTTCTTTAGTGAAAGTTAAAACCGTTAACCGTGTTAATCTCTCCCCAAATTTTTTTCAATTCTCCGGACTATAAATTTGGTTTGTTTTCGATAAGAAAATAGAAATAGAACAAGAACTCCGGTAATCAATACCCAAACATCCCATAATTGCAAGGAGTCATAATAATTCCTTAAACTATCGTAAGGAATGGTTATAGCAATTAAAATGGTCATTGCAGTAATAGAACGGAAAGTGTTATTCTGCTCAGAGAGTGTGTTGATTTTCTCATCTCGCTTGGAGGCCTCGATATAGTCTTCATATTCCTTAAACTTTAGAAAGCCCGTTTGCCGCAGTAATGGTTCAATTAGTAAAGACCCCACTCTACTGATTATCATCCCAATGAAATAACACAAGAACGCTGTAACCAAGATATCGTCATCTAATACATCAATTTTCGTAGTCTTCCGTATAACTCCGACGTAAACGGTTCCTGGCAATAAATAATTGAATAAGTTATAAGAACTAATTTTTTCAATGATTTCTTTCATAGCAATTAAGATAAGTCAACTCCAGCATAAGGAGTTTTATTTAAGGCTTCAAAAAGTTTAGAAATGGTTTCATTTCCTAAATGTTTAAGCTTTTCCAACTCAGGTTTATGACATTCGCGGTAGAACTTTCCACTTCCACAAAGACATTTTTGATTTCCTTTTGGAGTTTTCTTGTACGCAAGTGCTCCAATCAGTGCAATGATGATCGATTGATCCTTTGTTTCAAACCTTTTCATTAGGTACTCCCACGTTCCGGAAATCTCATGAGAATATTCCTTTTGATATTTCCCTCCTCTATTCACTCTATACTCCTCACACAGCCTAGGAACCAGTACATGGTCGATGAACCATAACAATGTTATTCCATGCAAACACAAAAGTCGTTCTTCTAGTTTTAAGGCAAGACATAAAGTGTTAGAGCCAGGAATCACATGTCTAGAAGTACAACGAGGAATTTTCTCCTCTTTTTCAATTACCAATGGAAAACTAAAAGGAAAGTTTCTAGGAATTATTATCTCAACAGCAAAAGTGTCTATATAGGTTTTCGTTTGCTCATCTACTAACTCAATTTCACCAAATAAGGATTCTGTTGTGTTTAAGTGGTCAACTTGATGTTTAAGCAAAGTGTACTTTTTTAGAACCTTTTCCAGATCCTTGTTTTTATCATATCTGGATTTCATTTTTGACACCAGTTGCCAGATACAGCCGACGATGCCCCGATTCTCCTTGCTGCTTCTTCTTTCTTGTCTTCATTAGTTGCCCCATCATCAACACGATCAAATCCATCGTCGTCAATTTCAAACACTACAGGCTTTGTTTCACTTGGTTTTGGGCTTTCAGCTAGAGAAATAAAGTCACCCTCTTTATCTAAGTGTTTTATGTATTCCTCCTTTGCTGGATAATGTGGTGGATTGTCATTGTTGTTCTTTATTCGCTTGCTAGAAGCTATTATCAATCCTTCCTCCAACTTATACTCTTCAATCAACTTTACTGAATGTTTTTGCGGTTTTTTGTTCTCCTCATTTTTGTCATAAGGAACATCATTGTAGAAAGTCCAAGAGCAGTGATGTGGCGCTAAGAATATGTTCCATTTTAAACACTCTTCGTTCTCATATTTTTCCGTCTTTTCAATGATCTTATCCCAATTATAGTGATCTGCATCTCCAGCCAACAGGACACGTGTTCCATAGTCTTCATTTTCCCAATCCGATCTAAATCTTGCTTGAAAGACAATGCTTGTTAAGTTTTTATCGTCATCTGCTTTCCCTTCTATCAAATCTGCTTTGAGTGGAGCATGAATGAAAAGTGAAAATTCCGCTTGCTCCTTACCGGCAAACTTTTCAACCACATCGCCTGGATATTGATGCGGTACATTTTCCAAGTTATCTTCTCCATCATAACCAATTATCACCATTCTATTGGATCTGTCTTCCTTATTAGATTCGTCTTCATCGTATAACTTTCTTCTTCTTTTTGCTTCACGACGGATCACTTTAGCATCGTCGTTAGTTAATGAATTTGTAAAGACTATTGGAGTAACCCATAGTTCATCAATAATGATCAACTCGTTGTCTTCGTCCTTATAATCCGTTTCAAGGCCTACATGGAAATTATTTTCAAATCCTAGGCAATGGTCTTCGTCTGGATGCGTTAAAATGAACACATCCACGTACGGCTTGCCATCTCTTTTCTGCAATTCATCAAGCAAATCCGATTTAACATTGAAAATCGTGTAACCGGCAGAATTCTTTTCTCCGTCTCGTATTTTACAATCAATAAGAATTGTTGTGCCATCGGAGAGTTTAATTAATGTGGTATCTCCATTATCCACAGGGTAAAATTTAATTAAGTCCATTTTTATAATTGGTGGTTTATTTTCAGGTATCTCGATATATCCCGTATTTTTACATTGTGAGAAAGCATAAAAACAGGGATATTACGAATATTTCTCACAAAAGTACTTTTTTATCATTTAAAAAACAAGGGTAAGAAATGTTTTTTTGTGCTTTTTGTCGATATTTTCTCATTTTTTTCTATTTTCGGTCGTTTTTGCACCATAAAAAATAGAAATGCTCGTAAAATTTACCATAGGCAACTTTTTATCCTTTAAGGAAAGAGTAACGTTACAATTAACCGCCTCTTCAATAAGTGAATACAGAAACGATAATGTATCAAGTACATCGATCAAAGATTTAAACCTACTGAAAGGAGCCGTTCTTTATGGTGCAAACGCAAGTGGAAAGAGTAACTTGTTTAAGGGTATGAAATTTGCAAAATGGTTCATTCTTAATTCATCAAAAAACATTCAAGCTGGAGAAGACTTAGATGTTGAGCCATTTCGCTTAAATACTTCCAATTTGGAAAAACCTAGTTTTTTCGAAATGGAGTTCATGAAGGGAGGATTTAAATATCGATATGGTTTTGAAGTTGATAATGAAAAAGTTCATCGCGAGTGGCTTTACAGACAAAAGAAAATTAAGGAATATAAAATGTTTGAGAGGTTGTACCAGGACATCCACTCTGATGAAAAGTTCGATTTTGACGAGAATCTGAAACAAAAAACCAGAAGCAATGCTTTAGCCCTTTCTGTTTCAGCACAATTCAATGGTGAAATTGCTAAAGAGTTGATAAGTAAATTAAATCAAATTCAATTTATTTCCGGTACTAGAGATCAATCGCACTATGAAAGAACCATAGAGCTACTGAATGAACCTGAATATAAAACGCGCATAACTAATTTCATTTCTAGCGCAAATTTGGGGTTTAGAGAAATAAAAAAGGAAGAGATTAAAATTACTGACGAAATGTTAAGTGGAGTCCCTAGTGAACTTCGAAAGTATTTACTTAATGAACACGAAGTAAAAGTAAATACTAAGCACATTGTTTATGATGAAAATAATAAGCCTGTAAACGAAACATATTTTAATTTAAGGAAGGACGAATCGTTAGGTACTCAGAAATATTTTAGCCTTTCTGGGCCAATTATAGAAGCTTTAATAAAGGGTAACACTTTAATAATAGATGAATTTGACGCAAGGTTACACCCTATATTGAGTAAAGCCATCGTCAATCTTTTCAATTCCAAATCAACTAACCCCCAAAATGCTCAATTGATTTTCGCCACTCATAACGTTACTCTACTAAGTGGAAATATACTCCGCAGAGATCAAATCTTTTTGACCAAAAAAGATAAGTTTGGATCTACTCAGTTGAATTCTCTTTATGAAGTCAAAGCAAGAAAAGATGCATCTTTCGAAAAGGATTATATGTTAGGAAAATACGAAGCTATTCCCAAAATTGATTTCTCTAATCAATTAAATTTATTCCAGGATATGTAGGGAGAAAATTATACTTTTGAGAAGTGAATAGCCAGATTGCTTAAACTATAGCTATACTTTCTGCCTCCAATTCCACATCCCTCTAATTACGCCTTTAAAAAGGCGTTGATGGTTTCTCATTAAAGAAAATCATATTTTAACAACTTCTATTGTATCCGAATGCAAAAGGACATACTTAAAACTAGTCCATTATTCAAATTCCAAGAGAATTACGCTGCACCTATTCCGAAGATAGCTTTGACTCCCTGAAGTCCAAGCATTCCATAAAATCTGCGATCGCCTTTTTTTATTGCAGCTTCTAACTTTTCAATAATCTCATTTGTTCTCTTGTCAGAAGCGTATTCTGCTCGTACGAGTTCAATCATATCAGTAAGTACATCTTCTCTATGTTCTATAAGTTTCTGTTCCAGGTTCTTCAGCTTATTCATAACTCGTTCTTCAACTTTTTCAAGTTTCGCCTCAAAAGAAGCTCCATATTGTTGTGAAAAGTAAATTGGCTGGCCAATTTGTATCGAAGGTTCTTGAATAGACAAAGTATCAAGATGTGGATATGTCTCTTTAGAAAGTAATCCCCCGATCCTAGACGCTGTTTCTTCCCCTATGTATAATTTATCAGCATTGTTAATATTCTCATTCCAGCCAATTCCTCCAGATTTAGCAGATCCACTAATGGTCAATTGCAATGAGTTTCTATCATTTCCTGGTCTATACAGAGCTATTGAGGCATCACCATCCAGTTGTGTATATAGTTCTGGTTTTATGTTTAAATCAAGTGAGCCAGCACTGTAAAGTCTATTATTCCCCACACCAATAATCTTCAAGGCCGATTCCGAACTACCTCCAATACTTGAAAAGGCAAAATGGGCTTTGTCTACATGATTTCCACCGACACTAAGTCCGGTATTATCTAGGGTAAGACCAGTTGTTTGAGTGAAACCATGTAAGGAGAAATTACTCCCTGTAATTTCAGTTCCTGTCAGTCTCTTTAATTCTTTAGAATCATCTATCACAAGTCGATTTTTATCTAACTGTAAGTCTTCAAACAAAGTGAACTGAAAGGAGCTTAAAGTTAGTTATAAATTCAACATTTGAAGTTGATGTTCTTTTCTTCTTTTTTTCATTGTTTTGATTTTAATGTTTCTACGTTTTTGTAGTACTCTTTCTTTTCTTCCAAAATAGGCATCAGCAGGTGTTACATTTTGTAAAGATTCATGATACCTTCTATGATTATAGTATTCAACGAACTCACCGAGCCTGTGTTTAAGTTCTCCTGGGCTATAATAGTTTTCCAGTTTCACCACATTTTTCATTGATCTGTGATAGCGTTCTATTTTACCCTGAGTCTGAGGATGATTTGGACGCCCTCTAACGTGTTTAATATCTACTTGATCAAGATAGCAAGCCAGTTCTTCGCTAATGTAACAGGAACCATTATCAGAAAGAAGTTTAGGCATCCATTTAGGATTTACCTCTGTTGCTTCTATTGCAGCATCTAAACTCCTTTTCACATCCTCCGCCTTCATTGTTGAGCAAAGCTCCCAATGGATTATGTATCGACTGTAATCATCCATTATGGTGGAAAGGTAGTACCATCCCCAACCAATGATTTTAAAATAGGTAAAGTCTGTTTGCCACATCTGATTTACTCTGGTGGTTTTATCCGTGAACTCATCGCTAGCCTTCATAACCATGTAAGCTGGAGAAGTGATTAAACCTTGCTTTTTCAAGATTCTATAGACACTACTTTCGGAGATGTAACAGCCACTGCTATCAACCATCCTGTAGGCTAGTTCCCTTGGTGATAAGTCTGGAAGTTCCAGAGCAAGATCAATGACCTTACCTTTGACTTTATCAGGGATCTTGTTCCAGTAACTACTTATAGAACGCTGTCTTGGAGCCAGTCCATCATAGCCTTGCTCTTTGTATTTCCCATACCAACTATAAAAGGTACTCTTGTTTATTCCCAACTCTTTTAGAGTTCTAACCGGACCTATTTCAGAGTCTTCTACAATACGGATGATTTCGTACTTCTCTTGCTGACTAAATCGCATATACTTCCTGAACTCTAGTTTGTTCCATTCAAGCTTTTTTTAAGCTTGCGATTATCTAATAAGAGTTCTGCAACAGCCTCTTTTAAGTCTCTAACTTCATTTCGAAGATCGTTTACTTCTGTAGTGTTTGCTTCACGAACAGTATCTCCCTGTAAACGTCTTTTGCCAGCTTCCATAAAGTCTTTGCTCCAACGATAGTATAATGCCGGTGATATTCCTTCTATTCTACAAATTTCTGCAACAGATGACTCTCCTTTGAGCCCTTCAATAACGATTCTGATCTTTTCTTCAGAAGAAAACTTTCTTCTGGTTTTTCGCTTGATGTCTTTAATTAATGCTTCTGCATTTTTCTTCTTTGGTCTTCCTGGTTTTCCCATGATGTACTTTTTAAGGTTTAGTTAAAGTCTTCAAAGCATGCTTTGAAGATAAATAAGTATCACTTAACTTATTCCTTAATCAGTCCACTTTAGGTTGAAGGGATACAAGTAATTCAAAAGTTTACTGGAAGAACTGTAAATTATATTATTCCCTTCCTGACTCATGGAAAGAAGAAATGTCAACGCCCATCCTGGTATAGGGGTTCCATTTGAATCCGTTGCACTTTTCAGTGCAGGGTGCGCTAAAAATATATAGCCAATAGTTACATAAATACTTCCGATCAGTTTCTTTATTGAATAAAATATGTAGTATGTTTCAGATGCATTACGTAATAATTTGAGAAATACGTGAGATGATTCACTTTTGGATTTCCGATAGATTAACGGCAAATATTCTTCAACCTTGGAATTTCGAGTTATCTCATAAAATATTTCAATTTCTTCATTGAGTTTCTCTTCATCCATTTTCAATTTTTCATCAAATGGAACAAGTAATATTTCTGAAGATACTTTCAATTCTCTCAACAACATAGAACAGATTTTCACTCTAAAAGGGTTATTTACAGAAAAATAGTAATAAGACTTTTATTCTAGGGTAGATCCTTCAATAATTGGGTAATTTCACCCTCAAATTGGGTGAAATTACCCAGAATAAGTTAACTACTCATGTATATTGAAGAGGTAACATCTATCATTGAGGTCAATAAAAGCTTAATTCAACGGTAACCAAATATTCTTTTGGAGTGAGTACAAATGTTTTGTTCTTGAAAAAATCTTTGAGAGGTATAATTTCACTCCCTTTTACGAGCCATATTTCATAATTTTCCTGATGTGCTTCGCCAAATTCCTTTTCATGAGCTGATAAATGAAATGAATTCCCCGGTGCTGTTTTTACCTCTACATATTTGTTCTCTTCGGTTTCTGGATTTTTATATCTTATATCATAATGCGCACCTTCATTTACTTTTGAAACATGCGTAACATTCTCGGCTCCATACAGGTTTACTAACTCGTTATACACCAATTCTTCTGATGTGTTTCCAATCCTCTTTTTAGCTCTATTTGACTTTTCATGTCTTGGTATATAAGGACCTTGTTTTTTGGTGGGAGTCGGCCTTTTAGCCTTTATAGTGTATTCCTTTGGTTCTTTTACAGAAACTTCAACGGAGGGGACGATAGCCTCTTCTGTCTCTACTTCAACGGCCTCACTTTTCTTTAATTCAGATTTAATCTTCTCTACTTTATCCTCAAAATACAACCAACTCCTTAATTTCTTGCTCTCTTGAACAAGGTCAAGCTCGTCTTCTGTAAACAATTTCTTCAACTGAGATTGAATTTCGTTAAGGTTCACTGATTCTTCCCTAATCGTTATATATGGTAAAACCTCTTTCAGATATTCCTCAAGAATGATTTGATAATTCAATGCGGATTTATATTTATTTTCTTCAGATACGGTCCTTATGAACTGCTCGAATTGGTTGAATGAATGAATTATGTCCAAAAATTGATCTTGTTGCTCAGTTTCATATTTCAAATACAGCCAAATACTTGAACTCACTTTATTTTCATAATTCTCAAAATATTGCTTCAATCCTGTATAATGATATTTAAAGCTATCAATATTGTAATCTGACATTTCGTTAAAAATATCTATTGTAATATTGAGATTTTCAAATAACTGATCAATCAATTTGCTTCGATATAAAATATATTTCTTTTTGCTAGTCAACCTTTTTAAGTCAAGTGAAAGCTCTTTTTCTTTTTCATTAACAAACTCTTTAACTTCAGTTTCACTTCTGAGTGGCGTTTTTAATAATTTAGAAATCTCAAACCAAAACGAATAATCATATTCTCCCTTCCCTAGCATTTCCATTGCCTCCAGGACGCTTTCTTCTCCATGTTGAGAAATAATTGAGTGATTCGTATCTTCTAAATCTCCTCTAAAAACGTTCCTGAATTCAACTCTACTTTTCTTGAAATCAAAAGCATGACACACTATATCTGTAAAACAATCAGAGAACTTACTGTTTCTTCTCAATTCATCCAAACTTTCATTACCCGTTATCTTCACATAATATTGATAGTCCTCTTGTACTATAAACTCGTAAACTTCGGTGTCAAATGATTGCTTATTGATAGTATATGTCAATTCTGTACATAAATGAATATCCAACTTCTGGATTATTGAAGCTTCTTGTTTCTTGATACTTGATTTGGTTAGATGGCCAAAACGATAAACCAGAAGGTATACTTTGATATCTTCAATAAACTGATTTAATGCTTTTGTATGATCATCACTTAATGATACCCGTGCTAATTCAAATACTAATTCTGAGGCGTCGTTGATCCCAAAAAACTGTATTGCTTTGGCTCCTCCAGATCGTTGAGGAAAATTTAGGGTTGGGTAGTGCTTTTTTAATTTATTGGGAATTTTAAATTTATCACTAAAATATATTGCATCCGGGGGATAAAGAGCGAGCCCTACTCCATTATCTGCAAAGAGGTCCATGTGTTCGGGAAGAGATCGTTCATTTTTCTCAAAATGATTAACTGCCTTTTTATATAAAGACTGAGAATTCTTACCATTTGGAAACCTATTGGGAACTAAGTTTAGACATTCTGAAACAAATTCAATTGATACATCCTCAAATTCATCCTTTGCCTCTAATTCAGCTAACACATTATCAACTTCCCTTTTATTTAGGTTATACTGTATAAACAAAGGGTGGTGATATTCAATATCTATTGAATTTAACCAATGTAATGTGTCATCTAAGAGGTGGTTAGAAAAATCTCCCAAGATTTTCCTGACCATGAATGAAATGAATGAGAAGCTCGCCTTATTGAAATAGGTGTGATTGTACTTTCTTATCTGATCGTGATGACTCCTAGGATTTAAACAAATTTGAAGTTCTTCATCTTGGGTATACCAAACAATGAATTCCTCAACGCTAATTTCAGTAAGAATCTTTTGCAGGTTTTCTAAACATGTATACTTTACTTCCGCAGCATTAGGTCCGAATTTACGTAAAGCCTGGCAATACTCCGTTATATATTTATCACTTGCTTTTTTCTTATTCAACCTTGAATATGAAGCAAACTTCCTAACACCTAGCCAAGTAAAAAATACTTCAAGTTCTTCCAATTCTTCATTTTCCAATCCGTATTCTTCAACTTTCGCCATCTTTTTTCGCTCCAACTGAACATTCGAAAATATATCTGAAGCCACTTTCCCAAGAGGAAACTCTTCAGAAAGAAATAACTCCCTTGCACTACAGACTTTTAAATCTTGGTCCAATAAAGGAACACTTGCAACTTCTAATGCAACATCTTGTTTCTTTCGCAGTTTAAAATTATGGAATATGGCCTTTGTCATTTCCCTTATTACATCAGCCTTAGAGTGTTCTTCCAGGTTTTTGAGTTCCAGATTGGTGTTAGAAATTATCTTATTAATTAGAGGAGCTGGTTCATAGCTATGAACCTTTCCATTTCCTTTTAACCTTCTTTGAAATTCCCTCGGCTTATCATTTGCAGTAGTTATATTGAGCTGATTTAGGAGGTAATAATAAAGTTCTTCATGGACAAATTTAATATTACAATATGATGGGATCTTGATTTCGCTGTTTCTAGAAGGAGGTGTGTAAACATCTATTGCTTTATCTATTAAATTTCCATTTTGATCAACAAACATATCAAACTTGGAATCAGGGAAATTTGAGCTAATAACCTTTATCCACTCCGCTCTTACTCTCATATCAGTAATTCTAATACCAATATGATCCACTAATTCAACATGATTTGGGTAACCTTTTGTTATATTGACATCATAAATGTCTACAGTTTCCCTGGGTATAAGAAGCAAGGGAAAAACAGTATTCCAATTATTATTTAAAACGATATTCGAGAAATGGTCATCAAGTTGTCTAGCTTCAGATTTAACCCGATAATGTCCATCTACACATGGGAATATTCTTTCTCTTGAAATCGCCATTTCCAAAGCCCGGTAGAACCCTAATTCTTTTAGCCGCTCACTATCTTTTCTCTTGATTGAGAGAATTTTATATGGATCCCAACTTACTCTTTTACTTGACAGATACTTAGCCACATCAACTAATAATTCAACCAATTTCTTTAATACCACTCTATTCTTAGTAGTGTTATTCAAGTGATTCCTATTTTGATCCAAATCAAACGTTCCATGAATGATGTATGGGAAATCCATTTTGATTTTAGTCGGAAAGTATGAATACAGAAAAGCATTTCTATCGCTAAGATCCTCTTTAACTGCAATTTTCAATTGATAAAAGGCTTTCTCTTTTTGTCCTTCATCTCCAAACTCTAAGTCCTCTTCTTTAGAGAAAATACTCCAAGAGCTATCATTTATTGTGATTTTTTCATTTGGAGAAAAAGAACTTGTAGTATAGTCTTTATGTTGATGTTTTTCACATCTAATGTTCGGTATGCCATTTATACCTTCAAATTGGATCTCTTTAATATGTTTTAGAAACAGCAAGGTCTCCGAAGAAACAGCTTTCAATTGATTTATAATATCAGAATAAAACTCTTCTTTATATTGAATCTCGATGGTCGTTGAAAACTCATTTGTTGATTCGATTTCAGAAATTCTAGGAGCCGAAAGAAAAGGTATGGGAATCACACTTTCATCAACACCGATTTCATCTCTCAACATCTTTTGTCTTCCCTCAAATAATGCATTGAACGTTTCTTCTTTTGAATCAGAAGAAAACTCCAAGCATATATTATTACTATAGACTTTAATTACATTACTCCAGTTAATGATAGATCTAAAACCAAGACCTTTATTACCTATATAGATTCTTTTGGATGTTTTAGAAGATAAATTGGAAATACTCAATGAACGATACCCCTCGAGAGAAAATGGGTTACCGGTATTACTAATCGAGACTATACTATTTTCTATATCAAACTTAACTTTAACAAGATCCGCACATTCATCGTCACAATTTTGAATAAGTTCTAATATTTGTCGTCCATTATATCCCCCGATAGTCTCTTGTTCACGTTTATAGTCTCCAAGCATTTCATGATACGAAAGACTATATACTTCCTTCTTTTTATTAAAAATCCCCTTAATTTCTTCAACCAAACTCATGATATTATTTCTCTTAAAACAGCGTATCTAATAACTCTTGTGAAAATAGACATTCTACATCTTATTCCTTTAAAATTATTAGGAGGCTTTATTCAATATCGAAAGACGTGGTTATGAGATATTAGGTAATCACTTAGAATTAATGAATTGTAATATTAGGCAAACAATTGAATAAAGAAGGTTTACAATTATTTACCTATTAGGTTGTTTGGAAGAGAATCTTATATATTTCAATACTGACAAGTACATTTTATTCCATCTATTACCAATCAAAATTCATTTAATCAATAATTTATTAATTTCTATTTTGCTTCAATTAACTGACTAGTAGTTAGCGTAACTCCATTTTACCAGTTAACTACCATATATTTTATTCCTGGACAAAAATGTTCTCTCTGAGAACCGAGTTTACGAGCTCATGAGTTTCCAAACAATTTTTAACACTCATATAATCACGTAAAATATTTTAATTCATATAATTCTCCAGAATTTAAAAAAATTGAAATTCTGAAAAATTGAATATTTCTTATTATTCATTTAATCAATCCTAATTGTTTTGCTATATCTTGTGTAAATTTAGCTAAAGGTCTGTTTAATATATCTTTTTGTTCAGGATAGTTTCTAAGTAAGAACCGATAGTACTCTTCTTTATTTGAGAAGAGTCCTTTTATCTTTAAATGCTTGTTAGATTGCTCTTTTGAATAAATAATAGCTAATTGTAATAATTCTTCTGCTACATCTTGATGTCTATTATATACACCATCAATGTGATACATTTCATTGTGTTTGTCCACAATGTTTAAAGGGTCTCTGTGTTTAGGTACAAAACTTATTTCAAGTTCTTGTTTTTTTATCCCTTTGATGGTCAGTTTACTGGGGTCAGGTTTATATTTTAGAGAGAACTCAGATTTATTAGCCAGATTCATATCATAAGGATGATAATACTCGTTTAGAGAAACGGCTTTAGAACTTTTGGTTAAGTTACAGTTGGCACAAGAAGGAATTAAATTATACAGTGAAATGGATAAATATGGAAATTCACTTTTTGGGAAGAAATGATCTAATTGGAATTTCATTACTTGTTTACCATACTTTTTCTCCGTAATAATTGTGTTTTGAGCATTACAATAAGGACAAGATTTAATATTTAACTGTTTTGTTAACCATAGTCCTCTATCAACATTTGATCTAAATCTTTCCTTATAACCTAACACAAAAAGAATTTCTTTACCAAAAGCTGTTGTCTTACCCTTATTGTCCTTTTCAATCTTATATACTTCCTCTTGCCAATTTTTACTTCTAAAGTGTCTAATTATTTTTTCAAGTTCTCTTGGTTTAGCTTTAATGATTGTTTCAAATTCGGAATGTAAATGTTTTAGAATATCAATTTGAGTAACATTTTCTATTTCAAATTTTCTACTCTCTTCATTTTTGATAAAATCATCTAATAAATCTTCGGGTTTGGTATTCACTCTAAACTTACCTAAATAATCATCTTCAAGATCACTTACATTTTTGTATTTAGAATTAAGATCTAACGGATTGATTGTATCTATTTTTATCATTCTTCTTCCAGTTTAATTCTTGCCAATTCAGATTTTAGCCATTGTTCATACTCCTCAGATTGAAGCTCCTTCTCTTTCTCCTGGAAGGTTTCCTGGTGTATTTCCCTTAATCTATCTGCTATAAGATCATCATC
The DNA here is from genome assembly GCA_965230225.1 of Parvicellaceae bacterium. GTDB lineage: Bacteria > Bacteroidota > Bacteroidia > Flavobacteriales_D > Parvicellaceae > CALSMU01. The sequence continues at coordinate 391,637 of CBDDKM010000006.1, read as the reverse complement.
AATTAAAGCAATAAATTCTAATGCTTTTTCCTTAGTAAATGAGTTAGTTTCAGGTAATTTTTTCTTAGCTTTAGTTTTCTTATAAAACTCTAGGAGTTGTTCTATTTTCATTTTTACAAACTCACCAACGTAGCCATTGTCTAAAAAGAAACTTTCTCCCAATAACTCGTGAATATTAGCAGCAAATGTTTTGACCTTTTCTCCTTCCCTTTCTATTTCTTCTTCACCATTTTCCAACATCAAAATATTTGATTTTGGTATATCTGATAAGATAAAAGGAGAATGAGTGACAAACGTGCAGTTAATATTTTTTATGCTCTCTAATTTACACCTATCAATAGCATTTCTGAAATCGTATATAAATTGACGTTGGAGTTCTGGATGGTAGTATAATTCTATTTCATCAAAAACTAAGTTAACGTATCGATATTTATATTTTAATTTGTTTTTAGCTTCTTCATTGTCTTTCTCTTCTTTTCTCTCTTTAACAGAATCTAAATAGCGTAAATGATACATTATTGAGCTAATGGAATAGATATACTGCTTTTCTCCAGAGCTTAAATTTTGTAATGTGTTTGTTTCTTCTACATTTTCATTCTTCGGTTCTTTTTCATCGAAAAGAATATCAATTGTTAAAAATGAAGGAGGTATTAGATGTTTTAACTCTTCCTTTTTCTCCTTACTAACTCTATTCAATTCTTTAGCTAAATCATTAATACCTTTTGACTTCTGTGCATCAATATATAAAGTGGCATAATCGTACTTTAAAAAGTTAATGGCTTGGTGAAATTTATAAGCTATATGTGAATCATCTTTCATTAAATCATCCAAGTAACCATCCAAATTGGTAAAACGTTTGTCAACACAATTACCGGAGTATGGAGGGTATTTTTCTTCCATACTAATTAGTTTGGTTATGATATAATCTTTTGCATAATCATCCCAATCGGTTTTTGTTGCTCTTTTGTTTTTTAACAGCTTATCTTCTATAATTTTCCACTCTTCTGTGTAATCGGTTAAAACCTTTAATTCCTCATCTCCCCTCTCATTTTTAAACTTATCCTTGTTAATGGTAATTTTCACTCTATGAGCAATATGATTTTGAGCTAAATGTCTTAAACTGTTTTCAACTTTTTCATTCTTTTTTAAAGGGGTAAAAACATTGACTAATAACCGCTGTTTTACTAAATCATTTTCTCTATTAATGTCAAAATTTCCCTCCGTACGCATCGGGTTAATAACAATAGGTGTTTGGTATCCATCGTTTTTATGAAATAGTTCTGTTATCCAATTTCCTATTTCTTTTGAGTTTAAAGCATATTGAGAATAGTTTAGCACTAAAGAGTAGAAAAAGTGTGATGATAAGTCTGTTGTTTCATCTTTTAGCAGTTTGTTTATTTTTTCATTTCTAACAAATACTTTTCTTTGTTGTTCTCTGTTTTCTTCAACTCCATTATTATCCACTGAACTTTCAAAAGGAATAATACCAATCCTGATTGGTTCCTTTTTCTTAGAGTCAATCTTGAGCATAAATATATTATCCTCAATTTGATAGAACACTTCTACTTTGACTTGTTTTCTCAAAGAATGGATTTCATTTCTTAACGAATCTAGCCTTTCTTGCTCCTTATTTAACCAAGAGATGGTATTTAGCTTTTTAGCAATCTCTTTAATGTAATCGTCTCCAAAATCAGGTTTAACAATATCTCTTGCTAGCTCTTTCTGGAGTTGTAACTTATCCAGTCGAACACTATTCTTTCTTTTAATCTCATCAATACCATCTTGTCCTTGAGTATCTTTTTTATCGTGAGATTTTAATATTTTAAGTTCAATTGCCAGTAAGAAATTAGCAACATATAATAACTCTATTAAACTGCTCTTACCTGAACCATTTTTCCCTACTACAGCAGAAATATTAAGGTTTACATCATTTATGTTGTATAAATCATTAGGGATTTTTGAATTCAATTCTATTTTGGCAACATCACCTTCAAAGTCCTGTTCCTTGTTTGAAGTATCATAAAAAGTGTAATCATTGTAAAAACGATATATTCTTCCCTCTTTTAGAACTTTTAAAAATTTAGAGTCACAACCTTCTAATGGTCGTATGGCTAATAATTTGAAAACACTCATTACTTTTTAATTTAAACCTGACTTCACCATCACCCCCATAGTTAACTTTTTTATCAGAAATAATTAATTCAACCACTTTTCAATGATACTTAATGGGACAATAAACCACTCTCTTGATATCTTGTCCGTTATTATCAAAAACATCAATATTAAACAAACCCTTTGGATGAATTACTTAAATTCCTGAGCATTAACGTTGCAGCATTTAAAAGATTTAATCAAATGCGCAGCCAGCGGTGTATGGTAAGCTTTGCATGTCACGGTTGAATTTAGTCAGAAATCCGGTCTGGAAGAACAATAAAGGCTGAATTAGGGTAATTCTACCCAGAAATTGAGGGGTTATACCCTTGATGAAATTAGGTAAGAGGCATTTGTGTTTTAATGTTCATTCAGAATCTTAATCCTTTCTTTTAATAAGCATTTATGCAAATATTCCATACGTTTGCATCAAACAAAACAAACATGTCTAATCCTCTTAAAACAATTCTTCTTTTTGCTTTACTAATAAGCTCTAATCTGGTTGTTGGTCAGAAAAATGGTAAGCTTAAAGTATATGCCGGTTTGCACAGTAGTAAAGCCATATTTTCTAACGATACTAAGTATTTTGGAATTGATATTGGACTAAAATCAAAGTGTAGATTTAAAATTGGTTATAGCTATTCCTGGTTAAGAGGAAACTATAAGACTGATTTATATCCAGTGGATAACATTACGGGTATTACAACTAAAACAGATGCTACTTTTAGTGCCATTGCTTTTGAACCAATTGTACTAAAAGACAATAAAATAAACATCTCTATTCCTATAAAAGTTGGAATGGCGGATATCAATTCGCGCTACAAAAACTCTGGAGGTACGTATATTGAGTATTACGACGAATACGATCCTTTTATAGAAGTTGGAGCAAATATCGATTACCAAATATTAGGAGTAGTAAAATTGGGTGCTTCTATCGGTTACAGACGCCTAAATACCGATTTAGAGGTGGCTCAAAATACCTTTAGCACTCCCCTGTTTGCATTTCATATCAAGTTTGGAAGATTGTGTAATTAAAAGATTCACTTCAATTTTGTTCCATTTTGTAAGTCATGCATTGTCTAAAGAAAAACAATGATGACGACTAATGCACTAGCCCTTTTTATTCTTTTAGCATCAATAGTTTCCTGTACAGAACCTTCTGATCATACACCTGCTCCAGAAACCTCAAGTGAAACCATGGAACCTCCCACCCAGAATACTTGTAACTGGTGTGGAACCAGTGAACACCCAGAGGATGTTACATGGAGTACGAAAATAGCTCCTGATGATGAACCAGGTGAAAGAATAATTATTTCCGGAACGGTTTATCAATCTGATGGAACGACTCCTGCTGAAGGAGTAATTATATATGCTTATCATACCAACATTGAAGGAATATACCCCAAAAGAGGAAACGAAGAAGGAAATGGCAAGTACCATGGCTACCTGCGTGGCTGGATGAAAACAGATGCTCATGGGAAGTACGAATTTGAAACCATTCGCCCAGCACCTTATCACAGTCATGGTGGTGAACCAGCACACATTCATTATACCATACAAAGTGAAGAATATCCAGAATATTGGCTGGCTTCAGTATGGTTTAAAGATGACCCAAGGGTAACTGATGAACTTGTGAAAAACGTTCAAAGAAATGGTGGTTTCTCTAATGTTGTATCTCTTAATGAAGATGAAAATGGAATCTTTAGAGGAGAAAGAAACATTGTATTAGAGAGCTATGAATAATAGCTTCACGCACAAATGTCTGAACTAAGGCAATATACTGTAAAAAAAGCTCCTGTCACCTTTTTAAATCACTTTGTAAGTTGTACTTTAAAATTTTATTTTGCATTAGGCAAAAACGGCATAATTTATGTTGCGTTTTAGCTTTATTAACAACCTAAAACTACACTCTAATTATGAAGCCCCTATCCTACCTTGCAATTTCACTACTATTTTCTGTGTCATCTTACGCTCAGTTTACTCCTATTCCTGATTTGAACTTTGAGCTAGAATTAATTAATCAGGGATACGACTCTGGTACACCTAATGGAATGGTGGTAACATCGAACATAGATACCATAACCAGTTTAAGTGTTTTTGGAAACTATATCAGTAGTTTATCTGGAATAGAAGATTTTAGTGCTTTAACTACACTGTTTTGCAATAACAACATGCTCACCAGTTTAGATGTTTCTCAAAACAGTAACTTAACCATTTTAGTTTGTTACAATAACAACCTTACCAACATAACTCTTAATTCAGGTCTTTTAAGGTTAACATCCTATAATAATTCAATATCCAATCTTGACTTGAGTAACACCCCCAATCTTACATCGCTTAACTGTGGTAACAATCAATTAACAAGTCTAGATATTTCTCAATGTCAAAACTTAACCTCATTACATTGCAACAATAATTCTATTAATAGTTTAGACTTATCCAATAACAGCAACATTGAAACTTTGAGGTGTGATCACAACCAACTTCTCAATATAGATGTTAGTAATCTTCCTTATTTATCAAGTTTAAATGTACAAGGTAATTTGTTAACTGAGTTGGATGTATCATGGAATGCTCAATTAACAGACCTAAAATGTGGGACAAATTCACTTACCGAATTGGATGTGTCAAATAATAGCTTGCTGGAAACCTTAATATGCTCCAGTAATAGTATAACCTCATTAGATGTTTCTTCGATTATTAATCTGGAACGACTACATGTCCAAAATAATCAATTAACCTGTTTAAATGCTCAGGGCTATTACATTGAATATTTTATGGCGCATATAAATCCTGATTTGCATTGTATTCAAGTCAATGATGTAAATGATGCTTTATTTGACTGGGGTTCCTGGGTAGATCATACCTCTGCCTTTTCTACCAATTGTTTTAATAGCTGTATTAATGACATACCAGAAGAGAGCGAACTATTAGAAATGGAGGTCTCTCCCAACCCTACTAATGGGAATTTAGCTATTGATTTACACGAGACTATTCCTGAACTCCAAATTAATATAACCAATAGCTTAGGGCAAATTGTTTTATCCAATCAATATCAATTCGTTAACAGTGTCAACCTTAATCTAGACTGTTCACCAGGAATGTATTATTTGCAAGCTGTTACAAAAGAAGGTGAAAAGCAAACATTTAAAGTTTGGATGATAGATTAATTGCAGTTTTTACGAACTAAAACAAGCACCACCCATTCCGGGCAGCACTTGTTTAACAACTCAATTAAAAACTTACTTTATAGCTTATTACAGGAAGCAATGGTAGCTGTTTACTAACCACAACCGACTCGCTGCTTTGATCGTAATATTCGTTGACAACCGCTCCATTGTTGGTGGCGTTCTGAACATCTATCTTAAACTCGGTAGTTACTTTTTTGTAGTTTCTTCTAATTCCAACGGCGATATCCCATTTTAGAACGTCATCTCCTTTTTCAGAGTAAGGTTTGTCTTCCTGATATACGGTTGATTCTGCAGCAATGGAAGCATCTAAATCGATCGGTGTGTACCTTGATCCTCCAATCAAAGCCAGCTTGGTGTTCACAAAAAGAGTTCTTTTCTTCTCTTCTTTACCCAGTCTAAATTCTTTACCTCCCAGTAGGTTAAACACGTAGTTTCCATCAAACTTAGATCTTCTTTCAATTCCATCCATGGCGGTGTACATGGATTTGTATAGCGATAAAGTTCCCATATAATAGAATCCTTTGTTAAAGAATCGCTCCAGGGTAAGTTCTACTCCGTAGTTTCTCCCCTCCCCTTCGTTTACCAATGTTCTGTTGGTGTACCACTCGGAAGAATTGAGTAAAGAATAAGTGCTGTTTACATCATCTTCTACCGGTACATTGAACAGGTGTTGGTAATAAGCTTCTGCTTTTAACCTGGTATTGGCCGATAATGAACGATCATACCCAATTACAGCATGTGCTGCTTTGGAGAATGCTAAATCTTCATTGGGCTTGATGAAGGTTCCATTGGCTTGTTGTTGCTCTGCTAAATAGGTAGAAATGCTTTCCACTTTACTGTGTAATCCTCCTCCTATGCTAAATGCCTGAGCATCGTTTTGTTGCCATTTCAATGCCCATCTTGGCTCTACAGAATTGTTGTTGTTTAAGAAATAATGCAAGTAATGAAGCCCAGAAACCATGGTTAAATCCGAGTTGATTCGATACTTCCAACTCATAAATCCTTGTGTGCGTAAAGTACTTCCTACAGCCGATAAACTAGGTTCTAATTGATTCTCCTCAAAATTGTAATCTTCATGCTGCATGTCGTAGTTTAACTGATTAAAGATCACTCCTGCCTTTAGTTTATGCCTTGCATTGTGTTTGTAGTTAAACACAGTAGTTCCATTGTATGAGGTCTTAATCAAGGTGGCATCTCCAATGCTGTACAAATCATTTTCATTATCCGGTATTTCTAAGCTGGAACTGAACTCTGTACCTGTAGCCGATAAAGTGGTTTTTAGGTAGGATTTTTCATTGAGTAAATACGTATGAGAAAGTCCCAATACACCCAACTTAGCACCTGTTCTGGCACTCCATAAGAATTCTTCTTCGTTTTCTTCTGACATTACATCCTGGCTAATGCTACTGATCCCTCCTAATCCGAACATGGAAAACGATTGCTTTTCTCCCGTTGGCAAATTCACTTTAAACGAAGCATCCTGGTACTTTGGAACTCCTCCAAAATCCACTACTCCTGTTTCATCTAACAGTGCCAGTGTAGAATATCGATAATTGGCCAAATACGAGCCTCCGTATCCATTTTTGAAAGGGCCTTCTACTGTAAGGTCGGTTCCCAGTACACTTAAAGTGGCCGAATACTCTCTGTTTTCGTTGTTTCCGTTTCTTAGCTTCATGTCGAATACTCCAGACAATGCATTACCATACTCTGGCGAAAACGCTCCGGTGTAAAAGTCTGAATTACCCAGCATAGCACTGTTCAGAGCGTTAATTGGCCCTCCAGTTGCTCCTTCTCCGGCAAAATGGTTGGGGTTGGGTATTTCAACTCCTTCTAACCTCCACAAGATTCCTCTGGGTGAATTTCCACGTACTACAATGTCGTTGTTTCCTTCGGCATTACCATTAACTCCTGCAAAGGCCGATACCATACGGGCTGGATCATCAATGGCTCCTGCATAACGTTTGGTTTCTTCTACAGAAAACGATCTGGCACTGATCACTACCATGTCGTTTAGTACTTCGGCTTTTTTGTCTTCAGCAACAATTTCTACTGCTTTTAAAGCTTCTACCGATTCCAGTATATCTACGTTTAACACCAGTTCTTTACCGGATTCTACCAGTAAATTAGACATAACTCTATCCTCGTATCCGGTAAAGGTAAACTTCAACGAAACTCTACCTACGGGTACATTTTCTATTCTAAAGTTTCCATCTATATCGGTAGCGGCTCCCACAATGGGGTCTGAACCAATAATGACCACTTTTGCTCCTGGCAATTCTGCTTTGGTATCCTGATCGATTACCTTACCTCGAATGGTTTGTGTAATTTCTTGTGCAGTCACTCCCGACAGCACTAATAGCGTTAATAGTGTACTTACAATTATTTTCATGATGCTTTAAATGTTTTGATTAGAATCTAATTCCGGCGTTGAACCCCGGATACATGATTACAGTGGTGTTGTCGTAAACTTTGGTGTAGGTTTGCCATGGCTCCACGGTGGTGTTATCGTAGTTGTTGTCTTTTACCGTTACGTTGAACGTTGGTCCGGCAAAGAGAGAAAAACGATCTTGTACAGTATAGGAAACCGCTAAATGCAGTTTATTGATGGAACTCCAATTGTCTTCATAACCATCCATGTTATTCAGCACAGCATACGAAATGGCGTCCAGGTTTAAGTTCATTTTTGGAGATAATTTAAACTCAGAACCAATACCATATCCTACTACCCAAACTGGTTCAGTTTTGGTCCATCGTGCTCCGGCAGAAAAGATGTTGTAGAACTTGTTTACCCCTGTTTTAAAAGAAACAACAGATTGAAAAGTCTCGTTGGAATTAACTTCGAATTTATGGTAACCATGCTTTACAAAACTGAAGAAACCAACCGGAACTCCCTGAATAGAATCGCACAGGTTAATGAAGCCGATCTGTGCCCCTTTTACCTTTCTTGCCCGGTTTAAGAAGCTAGAGATTTGTACTCCTGAATAGTCTTTGGTGGCAATGTTGCTAAAACCAGCTAACTGCATGCCTTTTGCCGTATCGGCTGCAACATTTAAAAAACCAGAAATTTGAGTAGCATCTGTACTTCCAGTTGCTGTATTTAGAAACCCTGATATCTGTGCTCCGGTAGCAGATTTAGCATAGTTATTGAACCCTGCCAATTGTATTCCTTGAAAATCTTCGGTTACCACATTGGAGAATCCTGCCATTTGAATTCCGTTAACTGTTCCCTTGTTCACATTACAAAACCCGCTAAGTTGAGTTCCTTTAGTGTTTCCTTTAATGATATTGGCCAATCCTCCTACCTCTACTCCATCAAGACCTCCTGATGCTCCTGCAATAATGTTAAATGATACCTTGTTGGTATGGTTAATATTATCCATTCCATTAGTACTCAATGGCGGAACAAACGATAGTTGAAATGCTTTTGTTTTTACTTCACTACTGTCTTGCGAATATGTATTTACTACTGCTAAAAGAAGTAATATCAATATCCAATTTGTCTTTTTCATCACTATGAATTTTTAAGTTTCGATAGCTATGACAGACAAGAATGAATTTACCCCTACGTGACTTTGATTTTTTTTGAAAAAAAGTTGAAATATCTCCCTATGATGAATGGTGAGAATTGACTAAAAGCGAATACCAGCCTTGTATCCAGCCCACATTTGCACTCTGGTAGAATTGCTAAAAGTTTCGTCGTAAAAAGGATTGTTGGCGATATCAAAACCAAGGTTTCCAGAATCCGGATTGACGATATTGGTGGTATAAACATGTAGTACAGGACCGGCATTAATGGAAACTCTTTTGTTCAATTGATACCCGGCCACCAGGTTTAAATCGCCAACGATGTTTACTCCATCTGTCCATTGATCCATGCGTTGTATGTTAGATCCTGTAATTTCGATGTTACTGTACCATTTTTCTTTCTTCCCCATAAAGAACTGCGTTCCCAACCCGTAGGTATAGCTCCACAATGAGGAATTTCCGTGGTAAGCAGCTCCTGCTCCCAATATGTTATATAATCGGTGTGTTCCAGTTTTAAAGAGTAATCGGGAGTGCATTACATCATCGTGAACAGCTTCGAACTGGTGAAAGCCGTTTTTTACATAGCTAAAAACCCCAATTGGAACGCCCTTGGCAACAGAATCTACCACATTAAATACTCCCAACTGAATACCAGAAAGCTTTTTGGTATAATTGAACAAGGCAGAGATTTGCGCTCCTTTCACCTCCTGGGTATTGATGTTGGCAAAGCCTGATACTTGGGCACCACTCACCTTCTTAGAAACATTTAGGAACCCTGCTGTTTGCACTCCTTTGTAACGTTGACTAACCACATTACTAAAGCCAGCTAATTGAACTCCATTTCCAGTATTGGCTATATTGATTACCCCACTAGTTTGGAAACCGGATGCAGTATCTCTTACAATGTTGGTTACCCCTGCTATTTGAACACCTTCTACTTTGTCTTTATTGATATTATGAATACCACTTATTTGTGTTCCGGAAGTTCTACCACCTACGATGTTCCCTACTCCTCCTATCTGAACACCCGACACATCGGTTTTAACCATGTTAAATACACCACCAACTTCGAATCCTTCCAGTTGATGGCTATACCCTCCTATTACATTAATAGAGGCTTTGTTAGTGACTTTACCACTTAACTTCATGTTAGTTCCTACAAATGGTACAAACGACACCTGAAAAGGGCTTTCTTCGGTTAGTTTAACGTTTCTGTTGTTCCACCTGGCCTGATCATTCATAAAGAAGTTCACCACTCTGTTAGTGCTCAATGCATCTTGTTCCGTAACAATAGCCGTATCCGGCAAAGGAGTTAAGGTGATTTCGATGAGCTGAGCTTCTATGGCAGAAACCTGAATGATGGTGTCTTTATAAGCTTCCTTCGAGATAGCTATTTCGATGTATTCTTCATCTGCAGAAGTATTCAGGTTGTAGCTTCCATCATTATTACTCAAAGCAGATTTAAAGTTGGATACTTCGTATATAGTAACGTTTTCAAGCTTTTTACCGGTACGTGCATCTAACACCGCTCCTCGTACTTTTACCTCTTTCTTTTCTGTTTTACTGGGTTTGTTGAATGGCTTAATGATGATGTAGCTTCCTCGGTGCAAAAACTGATAATCTTCTCCAATTAGGTCGATTAACACCTCTTTTACGGTTCTTCCTTTCGACTTTACATCTATTACTTTATTGGTGTTAATGATGGAGGAATTGTATGAAAAATAGAAACCTCCATTGAGTTGAATCTGTTCTAGAGATTCACCCACGGATTGACTTAATAACTCGATAGTTACGGTTTTCTCCAAAGGGTTTTGAGCTAGCCCAAAATGGGTGAGAAATAACCAACAACCAACCAGGAAATATCTAGCACCCTTTACCATAAAAAATGATTTCATCACCATTTAATCCAGCTCTCATTTCGAAGGTTACTTCAATCAGTTCGATTACTTCTACAATGGTTAATTGGTCTATGATGATGTCCCACTCGCATTTTCCGGCAGTGGCATCATCTAGTTTCAACTTAACTCCATAAGAACGGTTAATGGTTTGAATGGCTTGTTCCAATGGTACTTTCTGGAAATACAGCATTTGATCTCTCCAGAAATCCTCGTTAGGATCTGCTTGTACCAATAGCACTTCTCCGGTACTCTTAACAAATACTCCTTTCATACCAGGAGTTAATTCTACTTGCTCATTACCTGAGTAAAGCAATACTTTTCCTGTTTCTACATACACCGAAACGCTGTCGGAATCAGACAGTGCTGATACAGTAAATGATGTTCCCAATACTTTAATACTAGCATCGTCTGCATGAATAATAAAAGGTTTATCTGGGTTGTGAGCTACATCAAAGAAGGCCTCTCCTTTTAGCTCTACTTCTCTGGTATTTCCAGCAAAAGATTCTGGGTAAATCAATGTAGAATTTTGTTTTAAGCGTACATTGGTTCCATCTACCAATTCATGATCTACGATCTCATCGTTGGCCATTACCTCCAATTGAGCAATTTCCGGAGTTTCCTGAGGATCGTTATTGATTAACTCCAACACAAAGTAAGATCCCAATGCTATGATCAATATAGCTGCAATTCTAGCCAACCATCCTTTTCTATTTTTAGTAGAATCATATTTGGTTAGTGGAACTACCGGTGTTTCTTCTTCATCAATTCTAGTCTCGAATTTAGACCAAACAGCATCAATATCGATGTTCAACTCAGGAGCAGGTTCTACTATGCCGGTATCTTGCCACACCGTGAACAACTCATCGTAAACACTTTGGTTATTTGGGTTTTCCGACAACCAGGCATTTACTTGTTGTTGCTGCTCTGCAGAAGCATTTCCGGCAAAGTGTGCTGCTAGTTCATCGTATGGTATGTTTAACTCTTTATTCGACATTGTTCAGTTATATGACAGATCAACTCATGTTTACCCCTATGGCCTCCATTAAAAAATTAATTCCTTGTACGGTAAAGAGCAATAATGGAAGGTATTGTCCCAATTCTTCTCTCAGTATTTTAAGCGCTTTACCCATTTGATTTTCTACTGTTTTAATAGAAATACCCAGCTCCTCTGCAATTTCTTTGTACTTCTTCTCCTCCATTCTACTCAGCAAAAAGATCTCCTTGCATTTTTCCGGGAGTTTGTTGATGGCCGTATTGATTTGTTGTTGTAGTTCCTCTACCTCCAACGGAGTTTCAGTTAACTCCGAACGTGTAGTATACCGAGTATAATCTACATACTCCTGTACGGTTTTTTGATGCTGAATAGCATTTAAACAGCTATTCCTCACCGCACCAAACAAATAGGATTTAACGGAAGTCTTAATGTTTAGACTATCTGCTTTGTTCCAAAGCTTAAAAAACACTTCCTGGACCACTTCTTCAGCTTCTTCCTGGCTTTTTAAGTAGCGGATAGCATAACCCACCAAAGGCTTGTAATACAACCTAAAAACCTTTTCAAATTCGGCTTTATTGGTGATGGAATTGATATGAGCTGGCGGTTGGGTCATGCGCACAGCAAAAGTAGGTAAATTTAGAATTGGACAAGCCTGGAGGAAATTATTGATGCGTCTTTTTAACTCTATCTTTACTAAAATAAGTAAATACAGACTTTAATTAGAGCAAACAAAAGAAGCCTGTATTAGTTTTAAAAAACATCTACATTTCTTCCACTTCCAAATACACCGTTGTATAACTCATACCTGTAAAAATCCCTAATCCATTAACCACGTTGGTTGCAGGTGCCGTTAGGTTGAGGGAGCTTTGACTAATGTTTTCATAAAGGTTTACGTATTCTTCGTTAAGTCGATAAATTTTGATTCTGTACGTTCCAAAAAACGCCAGATGTCTTCTGGTATTAAGGTCGTATGAATTCCCAACCACGGGCTCCGTAGTTATTTTGGCAAACTTATAATAATCTTCTTCCGGAAGACCTTCGTTGATAGGAGCGTAATTGGATTCCATGTATTCCACCATTACCATGTGATATTCATTACTGGCATTGCTCCAGGAAACGGTAACTGGTGTTAACGAAACTCCTGGCCCCACCACATCGGTATCTATTTCCAGAACATTAGTACTAAGAGAGCCATTTAGAGGTTCATTAGGAATTGTCGTTGTAGCACTCACCTCCTGATTGTTATACATAAACTGAAGCGAATAGGAATGTCCGGCTTCTCCAGCTAATTGTGTAACAGTATCCAAATACACTCCTGGTTGGGTTAAAGATGGTTGCAATTGAACCGTTGTTCCGTTATGGGTAATATATACCTGAGCAGTATCTATGATCAGCGATTCGGCATATTCCTCTTCGGTATAGGGCAACAATTTAGAAAGCTTAACCTGAATGGGCTCATTGGGTTCTAAATAAGCTTCTACTACTGCTATATCTTGTATGGTTTGTACACTTTCTACCTCTTTTGTACATCCAACTAACACTAAGGCTGCTAATGGGAATAGTGATTTTAAATTCTTCATTATCTTAATTTTAAGGATAGGGTTATGCTAGGGGTTATTCCCAAAAGATTAATATCTGTTTCGATTAGTTCTCCGTCTTCAACTTCGAATTCCTTATACCAAATGTTTTTTCGATTGTAAAGGTTAAATATGGAGAAACTTAAACTCCCTTTGCCTCCATTGTTCATTTCAAAATCTCGTGTTGCAGAAACGTCCAAACGATGATAATCAGGGTAACGCACACTATTTCTTTCGCCAATGGTTATAAAATCCTCAGTACTTCCATCTAACAGGGTTAACGTATATCCTCCGGTAGGTTCAGTATATGGTTTCCCCGTTGCATATATCCATGTGGCTGCAAAAGTCCAGTCTTTTAGTTTATAGGTATTTACCAGTTTAAATTCGTTGGTTACGTCATGGTTAGCATAAAATGGTTCGTCTCCGTATATCGGAAAATCGTAAAGCACTTCTCCCAAAGTATAGCCTACCCAGCCATTGTATTTCCCGAATTTTTTCTGGAATAAAAACTCCACACCTCGTGCTGTTCCTGTTCCCTGATAAAAGAACTCATCGAAATTTACATTGGTAAACGATGGTGCAAACTGCAACGAGTATTCAGATAATCCTTCCAGTTTTTTATAATAAGCCTCTACATCAAACAAGTATCCTTTGGTTTCATAACTTGCCCCTGCAATAAAATGCTCCGAAAAACTTACAGGGATGTTTTCATCGTTAGACAACACCCAAAAATCCCTACTACCGCTTGATATATCGTTTCGAATAATTCTGTTGGCAAACTGATAATAATGCCCCCAGGCTCCTTTTATTTTAAGCTTTTCGGTTAAATTGATGTGCGCCGAAGCTCTGGGCTCGTGATAAAACTTTCCGGTAACATCGCAATAAGAAGTTCTAATACCAGGAGTTAAGGTAATTCGATTGAACAGTTTGATTTTATCCTGTAAAAAAGCCGAGGTTACTACCCCATTATCATGGCGTTGTTGTATGGTTATGGAATCGTTTAAAACATAATCGTAATCTATGGTGTAATCCGTAGCTTGAAAACCAAATTCCAACTGATTAGACTTACCCAGTTTAAGCTCATTATTTAGTTTAAAAGTGTAATCTCTTAGGTTGTTGTCCTCTATCGATCCTCTGCTCAATTCGGAGGCTACACCATCTGGATCTGTAATTACTCTAGAACTTGTTAACTCTCTGTTGCTATAGTAGTTAGACATAGAAACTAAAGCATTGCTGTAAAACAAATTATTCCACTTTCGAGACCAGGTGGTGCTCATTCCCCAGTTTCCCCATTGGGTAATGTCGTTTACTCCTCCAGAAATGGCCATACCATTCCTGGTTCGATTAATGGTTCTGGAGTTATCGAGGTCGTCCTGACCATTAAAAAAGCTGTAAGACAGAATGTCTTTCTTGCTTAGCTGATGGGTGATTTTAGCATTTAAATCGTAAAAATACGAGGTGGGCGTGGCTGATTCTGTTGTTCGGTTACCTTTTCCGTTAGAAGCAGGAATAACACTTTCTGACTGATTAGCTGAGCTAAAGTTGTTGAAGATGGAATTGTACAATGGACTCTTCCACGATCGCCTGGCAGCCAGCAATACAGTTGTTTTGTCTTTTATGGGAAACTCTGTAAATACATTAGCACTCAGTAAGCCTATATCTGCACCTATGTTAAAATCGTTTTTATTCCCATCTTTTCCGATGATTTCCATTACACTGGATATTCTACCTCCAAATTGAGATTCGAATCCTCCTTTGTGAAGCTGTACATCTTTAATGGCATTGGAGTTGAAAGCACTGAACATTCCAAACAAATGATCTACATGATATACAGTAAAGCCATCGTATAACACCAGGTTTTGATCGGGAGTTCCGCCTCTTACAAACAAACCAGACGATGCTTCGTTACTACCGCTTATTCCGGGTAATAGTTGAAATGATCGGAAGATGTCCTTCTCTCCTACATTAGGCAATACAGCCATTTTCTTTGGCGACATTTTAACCACACTTATTCGATCTGAGGTACTCATCAACTCTTCTCGTTGTGTTTCAATTACCACTTCCTTTAACGAAGCGGTTGAAGGAGTTAAGCTAATGTTTACCTCAGAAAGCTCCATCTGAGGGTTAAGAAAATAGGTAATTGGAGTATACCCCATATAGTTAACCTCCAGCGCGGTGGTATCTGTTGGCACCTTAAACAAGGTATAGTACCCATCCATATTGGTGGAAGTTCCGTTAGTACTCCCCCGTACCTTTATGCTTGCAAAAGGAAGTGACTCACCTGTTTGGGCATCTGTAATTACACCAGACAGAGTAATATCGTGTTTTTCTGCAGGTCCCAAGTATTTAGAATTAGCTATTTCTACCTTTTTTGTTGAAAGTTCCTTCTTTTCGAGGTATACTACCTGATCTTCATTAATGTAAAAAGATAATTGAGGAATATCGTTACAAATGGAATTGAAAGCACGTTCTACCGTTGTGCCATCTGCTCCATACCTTCCTTTATCGCTAAACTTAAATTTGGCGGTAAAAGTAGAGTCGTAAACTATTTGAATGCCGTATTTGTGCTGAAAATCATTCAGTACTTTGTTTAGGGGGGTAACCCAATAATATTCTTTTATTCTAATGTCATCCGATTGTGCTTTTAGTTGGTTCGAAATGAAAAATGTGGTGGTTAGAACGAGTGTTACTAACTTTAGTTTGATCATCTGTTATTTGTGTTAATACTATAGCACAAACCTCACTAAAACAAGGGCTGAGCCAAATTAAGATCAATCAAACAACAGATTTATTCAACAAAGAAATCCTTCATTTCAATTTTAACATATATTAAGGAGACAACTGTTTTCAGACGTTAAAACACTTCTTGTCATCCTCCAATAAAACGTGTGATTTCCTGTAGTACAACCTAAAAACCTTTTAAATTTGGCTTTATTGGTGATGGAATTGATATGAGCTGGCGGGTCGGTCATAAGACCTGGATAAGTAGGTGAATTTTGTGTCTGGAGAATTACTCAATTTTAACCCAAATAAGAGCTCCATAACCTTCCTTATTTAAGGTTTACCTTTTCAATGACAGGCTGAATCATTGACCAAGCTTCACTTTCCTGAGCGTGATGAATCATCACTGGTTGATGTTCAGTTTTAAATCCACCTAACCAATCTGCTAATGATTTATTCTTTTCTGAGAAACTTTGCATATTTAATACCTTTAAAACGGTGTTTAAATTAAGGTTCTCTTGATTAATTCTAATCTGAAATGGAAAATATGTTTCGTACACTTGATAGACTGAATCTTTTATTTTCTCTTCTTCATTAAATTTGATTCTATAAAACCCATACAAGTCATATTTTTCAGAACTATTATCAAGAAATGTAAACCTTAAATCATAAAATATTTTTCTTCCCAATTTATTATGATTCACTATTCCTCCGAATTTAACATGGGAACGAGAACTTTTATTTAATTCTCCTATAATTCTTTTTCTTTCGATACGCAAATCGATATTTGGGTTATATATTTCATTAATCAAATTTGCTGCTCCAGTAACCCATTGACTCAAAAATGGCCCTCCAACCGAATGATGAGTTGGATGAGCAACATCGTTCCTAACACTTCGAATAAGGTCAAGTGAGGCTTCTGTTTGACATTCAAAATAATCTCGTTCAAGAAACCAATAAAGAAGAGTTTTTAAGTTATTTCGCCATTTTCGATTCATTATTTCTTCATACCTTATTTTTAATGCCATTTCTAAAGTCAGCAAAGCTTTCTCCATAGCATTATCATAGAATTGGTATTCGTAAAAGGAATATGTGATTAGCTTTTGTATTAATTGAAAGTTTTTCTTGACATCATCGTGTATGTTACTACGAAATTCAATTACAGGACACAGCTTGGCAAATTGCTCTATTGTCTTAATTTCTGGGTAGAAAATATCCCATCTACCATCTTTTACATTTAATTCCATTTCTCAAATTATTCAGATTTAATACAATGATAAAAACACACTATGAAGTCTTTTTGCGTACTAAAATATTAAACGGTAATCTTTCCTCCATTCTTCAGTAAAGCATACAACCTTCTGTAGCACATCTCCGCGAAAGGCTGGAAAGACTCGCTTCTACCGGAGATATCGAAATGTACCACATCTTCCATAAACTCAATGTACATTTCCATCCATTGATCTCTAATGCCTCCTGTTTGGGGCACACTCATTAGCTCAGCCACCATATCAGATATGCCTAAACTAAATACCTCCTCTCCTTCTAGCCCCGCCTTACGTAGCCGAGTGGTTAACTGGTTGTGTTTTAAGTCTTGTTGGATTAGTTTAATGATGAAATCTTTGTTTATCATAGTAAATGATTGTTTTAAGCAGTTTTTTAATCGTTTATTCACATACAAACATAGGTTTAACCAATGATAAAACAAAATACTTTCATTGGTTTAATTTATGAAAACATCGTTTTAACCGATGATTCCACTGTAAAAACCAATGAACTGAGAATTACTGATTTGTCTCCCCTGCTGTTTTTAGGTAAATTCGAAGCATGTCTGAGAGAATTAATAGAATTAAAGAAGTACTGGTAATTAAAGGGATGAGCCAAAAAGAATTGGCTGCCAAACTAGAAAAGAACCCTAACACTGTTACTTCAATGTGCAACAATAAGTCTCAACCTCATTTAAAGGATTTGAAGAAAATTGCTGAGATTTTGGATGTAGATATTAGGGAGTTGTTGGTTCCTACTAAGTAATTATAGTAGTTGAGAACGGTGTTTCTCTAAATATTCCATATTTCCAGTGGACAAGCCAATTATTCTTTCTTTACCTGTAATCTTGATTTTCTGGGTGTCAAAATTACCAAGATCATCTGACAGAATAATCTTCCCAGAATTTTCGAAGCTGATTAAATGTCTATCAAATAGAGCATCATAAGTTGGAGAAAGCAAAATTCCATTGTCCACATCAAGCCTTTCATCATCTGAAGAGTCTTTCCATGGAACGATATGAGAAGCTATTAATAATCGTGGATCATTGTACTCAGTAACAGCGCATTTATACTCCCATCGGTGAAGAATACTTTTCCTGTAAGCCCCCTGCCCTACACGTGAGGTAACTAACCCACTTCTTTCTGTTACATTGGGCTTAACTTCACCATAAGCTTTCTTGGAGTCAGCAGCAAATGGTCTTAGTTCTTCTGGAATAGAATAAAGGGCTACTCCTTTTCTTTTCAAAAAGAATTTAATTCCAGATCTATTCTCATTATTCCTATCATGTGTTTCAAACAACCCGAAATCGAAAACTTCCATTTCACTTACGAACTCAACAATTCCCTTTCTTACATATTTAAACAAGAATACTTGTTTGCCAGAAGTAAGATGATCTCTCAAAGCCAAATTACCACGAATGAACCGCATATCACCAACCTGTCCTTCTCCAGTATACGAAAACACGTTATCGTTTAACCAAAGGTCTTTATATCCATGCTGCTTTCCTCCTGCTCCAGTAAACATGAAAATAACAGGAATCTTTCTCGAAGGAGATATTCCATTTTGACGACTTCCACCATATTGGTCATGTATGGTGCTTCTTTTGTAGTGTTGGCCAGGGGTGAACATTTTGTAAAGATATTGATTTATATACTCTTAATTAACTTTGTCATATTGTAGTTAAGTTTTTGTAAAAAGTAAGTATTTCTTAACTCAAGGAGTCGTTGATTTATTTTGTAATTCTTGTTTTCCATGATTCTAATTTGCTATGCACTTGTTATCACTTCCAATTCAATTGCAGCAATTTCCATTAAATAATTCTCAGTAACTCCGAGCAAAGAAAGTATATCGTCAGAAAGATTTCTTTTTGAGGCTCCTGGTTGAACGAGGTAAATTTTAAACTCCATCGGAATTTCCTCTTTGGCTAATCTCTCCAACCTTGCGATCTCCGCTCTCGTTCCTTTTTCAATTCTTGAACATGACACCCCATTTTTTGTTTTAGTTTCTCTTCGAAGTAAATGACTAAAAAACTCTCGTCCCTTTCTATGTTTCCATTGAATTGATTTTTGCACTTGTCCACAGACTTCATAGAAGTTCTTTATTTGCCCACTAACCCTTCCATTTACAGCATATTTCAAATGATATAATTCAATTATGAGTTTATCGCCATTATCTTTAATAGCAACAATATCCGCAATTTCACCTGAATAATCGTCATCATAAACAATATCATAATCCTCAGCAACAAGTTTTTCAATCACCTTATATTGAATAGAATTTGTGATTTTTGGAGGAACACCCTGAGCTTCTTTTGAAATATCAACTTCCGTCCAATCCCATGACACTATTTTTTCTATAGGATATAACCCAACACTTCCCGACTTTAACTCAATATATTCTGTGCCAGTTAAAGCCGAACCATCTGCAAACCAAATCGTAGGAATAAACAAGTTGAAAAAATCTTCAAGAGACATAGTTTTACTTCCGAAACTTACACTTACTTCATCTGTTGAAATTTTTTCAATTTTGAAATCTGGAATACTTTGAATATTTCCACCACCCAAATCATGATCCTCTGAGAATAAATTAAGTTGAAAAACAATTTCACTATCCTCTGTTTTTAGTGAGAACCTCAATTCATTGTTATTATCAGGGTTTACAACTTTCAATTCGCAACTTGCTAAATCATAAAATCTACCGTTAATATGAAATGTGAACTTAGTTTCGGACTGAATATACATATCTTCATGCCAATCTAGAAATACAGGATAAGCATTCGGCCGTTGATCAATCAATTTCGGGATTAGAGTATTTCTTAAAATAGTATTAGGGTCAATATCAGGATCATTAATTTTTGCAGCAATTTTTTTAGACCAATCTGTAAATTGCTTTACATTCCCACGCATTTTAGACCAAATTCTTCCTTTAGCAGAACAGCCTAGTGAAACTTTGACACCATTCTCATAACCAATTCCTTGAACAATAGTTTTTTGAGCTCCGGATTCCGCCGTCGCAGAGATTGCGGCTTGAATATCGGCCCCAAACAACATTTGAAATCTTATATTCTTACCTAAGAACTTCTTTAATCCAACATTATGGAGTTTAACCCTATTTAAACCATGAAAAGCCTTGTAAACATCCATCTTATTTACGATTTGAATATTCTCGTCTAAGACTGACTCTGCTAGATCTTTGTATAATCCAGCATTATCGGAGCCATGAATCAATAGAATATTTTCTCGAGAATCCCAATGAACAATGATCATTTCCCAATGGATATCAAAAATATCTTTGGAAACACCCCAATCAATGTCTTTTTGTCTCCCCGTAATTATCACTAATACTTTTTGGTTAGAATTGTAATCACTAAACAGATACTCATTCGTTCCAATCTCATTCAAACCTGCTCTAAAGTTTTTCGGGTTCCAATCTGCGTTTTCTGTATTTCTATATGCAACTGTACTTAGAGCTGGGCGCATATTTTGAAAAGGTACCTTAGACTGATCAATCTTGTTGAACCCAGCAAAATAATCTGTCAGCTGCTGTTCTTCTTCTATTTGAGCTTGAGACAAAGTAGGAAGCAACTGATTCCAATCAGCATCTTGTGCATAAAGATCATCAAGTTCATCTCTTACGTTTACATCGGCCACATTCGCAAAAATGGTTGCTTCTCCTAGAGTATCATCAAAATCTGTTCGAGTAAATCGGCCAGCAAGCTGCAGGGTAATTGGAAGACTTTTTCTGATAAAATGAAATGCTGCAATCTTTAATTCAGGCAAATCAAACCCCTCACCAAGCATATCCACGCAAACAATGATTTTAGCTGTCTTAGAGAGTATTTTACCCATAACCTCTTTCTTATCACTTCTTCCTGAATGGATGCACACAGGGTTTAAATCTTCATGCACTCTATAAATTTCGAATATTCGGTCAGCTTCCTTATGATTTTTACATCGCGCCATTAAAATATGATTGTAGGTTTCCAGATCTTCTCTCAATTTTGCAACCGATATTTCAGCTAGTTCATGATCAGCTTTTTCCATATCATATTGCCTAATTGACACAAAATTGATTTTCTTGAAATATCCTTGATCTTGAGCTTTCTTTAAAGGGAAGTTAAATATAATTTTTCCTCCTATTCTTTTTTGATCATTTCTGAACGGTGTTGCGGTAAATTGTAGAATGCTTTTATGGGGAAATCGCTCAGTAAAGGAAGACCAAGTTTTTGCTTTTATATGGTGAGCTTCATCAATAAATAAATGGGAAAAATGATCCACCATTATAGATTGCTGAACCTCAGAACATCCACTTGCTATATCCATTGTGGTAACTACAACATTGCAGCCATTCAAAAATTCTCTAAATAGGTCATCATCAGAAATCTTTGACTTTAAAACTCCGACTCTAGGAAATAAACTTTGTTCAGTTATCAATTCGAGTTTTCTTAGAAGCCCGAGCGAATAAAATTTCTTTGACAATTGATCGCGGAGAGAATCCGATGGAACAATAATTAACAACTTAGGACATTGTCTTAAGACCAAAAGACTCAACATTGTTTCTGTTTTGCCAGTTCCTGTAGGAAGTACAACTGTTCCCGTCTCATCCGAAGATCTCCAGTGGGCCAGTGTCGCATATATCGAACCTATTTGTGGGTCTCTTAATCCATTTATTTGTGTAGTTTCATCTTTATGTTCTTCTTTGATAGTAAAATCACCTTTCCATGAATCAACGATTTCTGAAGGCTGATAATCACGTAACTGTGGATGTTTAAACCAATTTAATCGTAACTCTTCCGTTTCAATTCTTTCAACAGTAGGTGCTTTGTCACATTTGACCACATGGGTCATTTGAGCAGTTAAGTTATTTGTTGATCGTGTAAAATATATCCAATCATCACCAAATTTAATTTTGAGAAATCTCCCCTGCTGAATTAAATAAGCCGAATCGACTTCAATTTCTTTATGTATCAGATGATTGATTATATTTCGAGAACCAAAGCCCTTGTATGTTTTATGCAGTGAAGGAAGTTTGAAAATCATATAAATTTGCTAAAATTGATACTCTTTACCTATAATTTCAATAGTAAGTAATCTCTCCCCCTGTTTAGTCTAAATCTTCTATTAATGCTTAAACTAGGATTCAATGGCTTACTATCTACTTAAAGGCATTATAAATTCAGATATTAAATTAATTATGTATTGTTTATGACGATGATAAAAGAGTCAAAATTGGGTAATCTCACCCCAAAAAAGGGTAATTCTACGGTAGCCCAAATTCACCTCATTAGTATTTCCTTCTATTTTATAAGAACCACAAAGAAACTATTGTTCATTTCTCAACAACATCAGTACAAATTTAACCCCACCAAGCAACCCTTTATATCCACAAGTGTTTTTGAGATAGATACCACGCCAGGAATTCATCAACCACAAGAATTCTAAACAAAGTATCTTCTTTTGATTAGCTATCGAAAGAATTCCTGAAGCAGCAAGTTCGGTCTTGCAAAACCACCCGTTTAAACCGCCAAAAATTGACTTGTTAGAGTTAAGCTAACGGTATTGTTGTGCACTAATAATTCCTATTGTTTTCTCTGACCTTACATCTGGTATGTTATACCGGACAGGAAGAGTCATGCACATGTTGAACCCAAAATCAATGTAGAAACAAATAACTAATACTGTAACTATGAAAAAAACTGTACTTACAACACTTGGCCTCGCTATTGGGTTTAGCTCTTTTGCTCAACTACCAGTAAGCACAACAGCCGAAAACAAGAACGTAATTTTAGAAGAATACACCGGAATTTATTGTGGATGGTGCCCTACAGGGCATGCTTCTGCACAGGTGTTTAAAGACAATAACCCAGATGATGTATTTCTTATTAATGTACACGCAGGTGGATATGCCACACCTCAAAACTCGTCAGATTTAGACTTCAGAACTCCAGAAGGTACCGGTTTAGCCAATGCCTTCTCTATTTCTGCTTTTCCCGCAGCCATGATGAACAGAAGATCGGCAGTTAACCTGCAATCTGGTAATCCTCCAGCATTTCCTTCTGGAGATTTAGACGATTTATTAACGGAAGCTTCTTATGCTAACATTGCATTTGATGCTAATATTAATGCAGTAACCAGAGAGTTAACTGTAGATGTAGAAGTATACTTTACTGGAAACGGTCCTGCTTCTAGCAACATTAACATTGCACTATTGCAAAACGATATAGCTGGAGGACAATCTGGAACCAACGGTAACCCATCTCAGGTATTGCCCAATGGAGATTACAATCATACTCACGCCTTAAGAAGTTTAATTACCGGGCAATGGGGAGATCCTGTAACTACAACTACACAGGGTACTACTGTTACAAGACAGTATACCTATACCATTCCGGCCATGATAGAGAACATTCCAATGGAGTTGAACAACCTGGAAGTCATTGCTTTTATAGCCGAAGGACAAAATGAAATCATTACTGGTACGGATGGACCACTTACCATTAATATTCCTAATGGTGTGGATGAAGTGGATTTAGCAGCTGGTTCTAACATGAACTACCCTGCAGATTATTGTGATAACGCAGTAACTCCAGAAATTACTGTAAACAATGCAGGTAGTTCGGACATTGATACCTTAGAAGTATCTTATTCGTTAAATGGTGGAACAGCAGTTACTGCTATGGTGTACCAAACAGTTGCAGCTGGACAAAGCTACACCCATACCTTCCCTGCTATTACAGCACCTACCGGAGAAAACGAGATTGTATACAACGTAAATACATCGGCTGATTTAACTTCGATAGAACTAACGAATGGGAACAACGAGTCGGCAAGTAATAAGTGGTATACCCTACCTGCAACGGCGTTTGCTACTACCCATTCGGAAGGATTTGAATCCAACGCATTAAGCGATGTAGCTCCTCCAAATAGTATTGCAGATAACCCAGATGGATTAAGTGTTTTTGTGGTGAACCAAAATGCAGCTTCGTCTGTCAACTGGGAATTAGGAGGATATGAGAATAGTACCAATAGCTACTTGTGGAATTTC
This sequence comes from Parvicellaceae bacterium, assembly GCA_965230225.1. GTDB lineage: Bacteria > Bacteroidota > Bacteroidia > Flavobacteriales_D > Parvicellaceae > CALSMU01. The sequence goes on along the minus strand of CBDDKM010000006.1, from coordinate 367,270 downwards.
TATGGTATTCAAAGTGGATCGGCTTCTTTAGTGTGGGAGAAAATTGATTTTAGCACCAACGCTAACTACTCATTAATCTTTTCTCATGCTTACGCTCAGTACAACAACGAGGACGACCAGTTAGAGATCTTTGTATCTACCGATTGTGGAAACACCTGGACATCTGTGTGGAGCGAAGCTGGTTCTACCCTATCTACTGCACCTGCTTTAAACAGTGGAAATTTCTTCCCTAAATCGGACGAATGGACCACTACTAATGTAGATTTAAGTGCTTACGATGGAGAGTCGGAAGTGATGATTAAAATGGAAGGTACATCAGATTATGGTAACAACCTTTATGTGGATGATATTATGATTACCTGGCCTACTGATATTGTAGAGAACGAAACTCCAGAGTTAAAGGTATTCCCTAACCCGGCATTCGGTTTATTCAATGTAAGCTTCGAATTGACTAACTCTTCCGAAGGAGCTTTAGAATTGTACGATGCATCGGGTAAATTGGTAAAGAGAATTGACAACCTGATTACTGGTCAGAACAACATTATTTTTGATTCTGGTAGCCTAGACACAGGAATATACACCATTACTTTTGTTGATGGAAACAGAAAGACATCTAAGAAATTAAGTGTGCTCAAATAACAACTAAACCAAAGTTGGATTTAAAAGGTAAGCTGTATCTCTCATCGCAGCTTACCTTTTTTTATTGGTGAAACTCAATTTTGAGAAGTCTGAAAAGACGCACTCAAAATTGCAAGTAGAACCAACCCCGCTTTTGCAGCAGGGTCTACGGGTCAATACTCTGAGGCTTGCCTGGTGCGAAAAAGTAAAGTTTGAAAACGAAAAGAATATTTCATTAATGCCTCGTGGGCTTGCCCCGAGGATTTTTACTACCGCTAATTGCTATGACTAATTTCAAGTATATTAGCACTGCATGAGCCTAAAAGAGCAATTAAAATCATCTTCACTTTTGTTGATAATTACCTCCAGCTTAATAGCAGGTGTTGCTGCTGTAATGCTTGCTTTGGGCTATTACCTTATTTGGGACATGAGCACAGACATCCCTATTCCAGAAATTTATAGCTTAAAATACGTGGGGTATCAATGCTTGTTCTTTACCATCGTTAATGGAATTATTCACTACAAGTTTATAGATAAGAGGTACAACAATTCTTTCCAGTATATAAAGTGGATTTTGGTGTTGTTAATTGCCAACATCACCTTTTGTTATGTTTCCATGAGCATAAGAATGCTCCCTTCCATTAACGAAATTAAAAGGCTTTACGGCGATGCAGGTATGCCTAATCTTATTTATAGTCTTTCGGTACCTATATCCCTAATAGGAAGTTTAGTTACCATGTTGGGGATTCCTTACTTTTTAAATCGAAATGGTGCTCCAAAAGCGGATAAGGATAGAATTAAAGAATACCACACCATTGCCTATAAGCTTTTTCAATCCTACTTAATTGTTGTGGCTATAATATTAGTAGTTAATGTGAGTTACTACCAACTATACCTCAAAACTGGAGGGGTTATGCCTTCTAACGGTTATTCTTTAGGAGTATTAATTCAGATGACCTTTGCACTTACGGCAGTTGCAGCCATGCTGTTTCTGTACCTTAGGGATCACTCCGAAAATGGATTGTCCATATACGTTATTTTCACGGCCATTGTGGCCATTTCAGCATTCATGGCTGGTTTACCTCGAGTAGATGGACAACCGGTGCTGGATGATACCATTTGGCTCAACCTCCCCATTACTCTTGTGTCCCTGGCGGGAGAATTAATTGGAATTCCCTACTTCTTTAAAAACCTGATGAAGCCTAAACCGGAGAGCCAGTATAGGAGGTGATTAATACAATTTAAATACAATCTCTCCCATTCCTTTGTGAGCATCACCGATAATTATAGCTTATCCTGGCCTATACTTCGTAAAGCTTTCCTTATCGTTTGTTTGAAGAAGTAAAGGTAAATTGACCTAAAAGCAAAAATTAAAGTCCCAGCACTAAATATAAATGATATTATCAGAAGGATTACCCCTTCCCAATCAATTGACCGCTCAAATTCTTGGTATTCAAACCTTAATTTAAAACATATTTCTGGTAGTTCTTCCTTAGGAATGCTAATTGGTTCTTTATTTCCATCAGAAAAGGTCATTCTTATGGAGTCCCCATCTCTCGAAACTTCTTCCAAACAATTTTTTGATTCATCAGGATGATAAACCTGGACTTCATCGTACCCAGTTTCAATGTGCATAAAATCCTCCACAATAACTGTATATGCAGCATAAGAAAAGAATGCTCCAGTAGCTAACAGGAATAATATTCTGGCAATATGATTTTCCTTTAATTTCTTTTTAGAAAGTGTTCTAATGGAGTTTGGAATGTTCTTTATTCTGAAAAAGAACCCAAGTGGAGTTATTTCATCACTAAATTTAGTTCCCTCATTCTTTCCCTCCAAGCTATAGTACCCTTCGTATAATATGGCTTCATTCTTTTTAAACAGATTAAAGTCCAACATCAAACTACTGTCCTCGTTGACTTTTCCCTCCACTATATTTAAATGGTTTTCTATGTTATTTTGAATCCATTTTCCTTTTTCAGGACAATTAATTCTGAATTTCCCATCACCTAACAGGTCATCCTGAGAAATATCATTTTTACCTACGTTAATAATTGCCCCTTTACAATAGTATAGTTGCCCCTTAATCTTCTCTCCTCTTAATTTAATTTCTATTTCGTCCGGCGTAACATCACCATCAAATACAGGAGAGTGGATAATTTCATAATTTATAAGTCTCCTTCTTCTTTGTTGAATATAGAAAAACAGAATCGTTGCAAAAATCCCCAAAATTGCAAGTGCATAACCTATATAAGTTGAATCCATACTGTGCTATTAGAAATGTCAACCTGCCAAGTTAAAAACTCAATAAATGGATTCGTTTAATTTAATGTTTACACCAAGTTCAACAAGTGCACATAAGCGCTTTTAAATCAGCTAATTAAACCTATGCCCTCATGAAAACATTTGGTGTTTTCACTCTAAAAATGGGTAAAAACACCCCCTCTGAAATAATTCCCCCTAACCCTAAACTAACCTCCTACAATTAGTATATTGTGCACCTATTAAAACACCACTTAAAGTAAAGAAGATGAAGAAATTAGCTTTTTTAAGCTTACCCCTACTAATGATGGCCTGCGGACAGGAAACCACCACAGAAGAGCCGAAGGAAAACACTATACCTCTTGTAGAAGATACTGTTGTAACAGAGCAAGTGGAGGTTGAAACTGTTGAAGCTCATGGTTGGTACAGTTTCTTTGGAGTAACCGAAGCTGATTTTGAAGTGACTCCAGATTCTCTTCTGGTATATGAGGAGCCAATGTCGTACCAGTTACCGGAAGAAGGAATGGGTATGTTTGCCAACTCTATGGTATACTCTCCAGACTCTAGCCATTGCATAGATTTGGACAGCTACGGAATGGATATTTCGGAAAATGAGGATGGGACAAAAGAGTATATGGGAACTGAAGTAGATTCTAAAGTGTATTTACTGAGCTTTAACGGAACTGAAGTAAACACATTGGAACTGATGATGTGTGGTACTTATTGCAATCCTTTAGACGCCGAATGGAAGAGCAACACCCTAGTCAACCTTATGGGAACTTCTTACAACGAAGAGTTGAATCAGGACTTTCCAACGGTATGGCAATACGATTTAACAACCAGTACTTTTGTAATGTTTGTTGCTGACACCCCAATAAAAGATGGAGTTGGTAACTACCTGGAAGAAGTGAGGTTACCGCTGATACTTAACTAAAAGAATTAAAAAAAAAAGGGGCTTACAAATTGTAGCCCCTTTTTTGTGTTTAGTAAATTCTAATTCGTTCGATCAAGGCACCTTCCTTGAAGCTTTCTTTACTTCTTTCGGTTAGGTCTCCATCAAAATCAACTTCTCCTAAATGATCGTCTTCGTTGATGGTAAAGTTTAAGCTGGGGTATACGCTACTCTCCAACCAATAAGCTCCACTGATGTAAGTGTAGAATGCTTTAGCGTCTTTAAACGAAGCGTAGAAGTCATCAATTGAACTTCCAACTCCAATTCCCTCACTGGTTTTATACATTGGGCTCACCACTTGCAGTTCTCCAATTAAGGCATCATTATCGTATTTTGGGTAAATAATGATGTGAGTTTCTCCATTAAACTTAGCATGATAACTGGTTAGCGTATAAGGTCCTTCTTCTGTATCTCTGGTTTCTTCTACCATTTCCATGGTGTACCCCATATACTCTCCTTCTCCGGTAAAGGCAGCGTTTAGCGTAAATGGTCCCGCTTGTCCGTGGGTAACATCTAAGTTTTCCAGAGTAGTTGGTTCTTCAACAACTTCTTCTATCTCCTCTTCTACTACTTGCTTTTCAGTGGTTGGAGCTTCTTCTGTTTTGTTTTCGGTGTTGGTCTCTTCTGCTCCACCACAGCTCATCATAATGGCTGCAGCAACAAAGGAGGTAATTGCAATTTTAGTTCGTTTCATTCTATACTTCTATTTGCTGCGAATGTAGCCATTTTATGATTTCTAAATTGCTTATCTTTCGGGTAAAATTGACCACTATGCGCCTGTTCGCTCTATTTATTACTCTTTGTTTTGTCCTTCCAATTTATTCTCAAACCTTCAGTTCGTTAGAAGAAGCTCTAAAAGCTCCCAATGAGGTTAAAATACTGGAACTCCGTAAGCAAGGACTAACCACTTTCCCCAAAGAAATTACCCAATTCGTCAACTTAGAGGAGCTAGACCTGGCGGGTAATAGCATTACCGAATTACCAGATGTGTTTGATCAACTTCCTAGCCTTAAGGAGTTAGATTTAGCTAGAAATAATATCAGCAAAATACCACCAACTTTTTCTCAACTAACTGCATTGGAAGAATTGAATTTATCCTTTAACCCATTGCGATTTGTGGATCCGGCCATTACCCAATTAACCAGCCTAAGGTATTTACACCTGGAAGATGTGGGATTGTATGATCTGGAAGAGAACCTGGTTAACCTTACTAAACTTACCTGGCTACATGTTGGAGGAAACAATTTGATGAACTTACCCAGTTGGATTGGAGAAATGACTCAATTGGAGATTCTTTGGGTATTCGAAAACAACCTTAAGAACCTGCCAGACTGGATAGGTAACTTAACCAACCTTAGAATACTTAACGCTTCAAAAAACAGAGTTTCTAAACTACCCGAATCCATAGGAAAATTGCAAAACCTAAAAGACTTGATCTTATTTAAGAACAAACTGGAAACAGTACCTGAAAACATTACTAAGCTAGCTTCTTTGGAAAAACTGTACATCAGCAACAATCCTCTTGAAAAATCAGAGCAAAAACGACTTAAGAAGGCTTACAAAAAGCAATTAGGTGGTGGGTTAATGATGGATTAAATGAATAGTTGAGTCAACCTAATAATCGGGGCGATATACTAAACAAAGTTCAAAAGCCCCAAGACCTTTGGTAGCAGGAAATAGTTTAGAGATGTTAACATCATAACTCAACCCCAAAGAAAAATCAGATAGATTGATGAAGCTCGTTACATACAAAGCATCTCTAAATCTGGAGTACAGTCCAAATGACAGGTAGGAATCGTCGAAATAACCGGTGTAAACCGATCGTTCGGCAAAGTATATTCTAGTATCGATTCCTACCGTAATCATCTGATTGGGGCCTTGCTTAAACAACATCAAGTTGGGCAATATGGAAAATAGCTCTGGTGTAATTTCTATTTCGGCTCCTGCAGTTGCTGTGTATTTATGGTACAGCTTCTCTTCTACTCCTGTAAAAGACACGTTTGGTCTGGTTAAATGATGAATAGTAGCTCCCATGTTAAACGAGAATGTTCTGGTTACCTCCCCGTAATAGTAGATGCCCGAGGCTAAGTCGAATTTATTAAGGGTTTGTTTGGCTACTGTCTCCCCAGATTCCATACCGGTATCGAATGCCATTCCGTCCCATTGTCTGCCCCAGGTAGCTTGTTCGTTGTTAATAGACCTCTGAAAAAAGGTAGGGCGAACGCCAAAAGCCAAATACTGATCCCTCAACACTTCTGTACCGTAACTAAAGCATAAGTTGTAATCCACGCTTTTCAACTTGCTTGCTCCTGCAGTATGGCTATTGACTACGCCTCCCAAAGCCATATAACTATTTCGTTTTTCATGCACCTTTCCTTCAAAGCTAACCGAATAGGCTGTACTAAATTTTGGAGTAATGGAGGTCCATTGGTTTCTATAGCGAGTAGCTGCTTGAAACGAATTCTCCATTTTCCCGGTAGCACCCGGGTTTAATTGGATGGGCACTTCATCAAACACGCTATAGACATTGTCTTCCTGAGCAAATGAACTTAAAAGCATTAAGTTTAATATGATATATAGAATAACTCGCTTCATTTTACTTCACCAACGTAACGTCGCCCTTTAACAATCCATTTTTACCATCGATAAAAGTGTATTCTAACACATAAGCAAATACTCCAGGATTCTCTTTTGCTCCTTTGTAGGTGCCATCCCATCCATGTTCTATATCTCCACTTTGGAACACCATTTCTCCGTATTGATTAAATACCTTAAAGTCAATTTTTGATACTCCCATCCCCTCTACATAAAGCACATCGTTATTTCCATCTGCATTGGGCGAAAAAGCTGAAGGAACTCCAATAGGATCGTTCGTTTCGAGAATTTCTTCCATGGTGGGATTTCGCACGTAAAAGGACTTGTAATCCACAAATCCTTCCGGATTAAAATGAAATAGTTCGTCTCCCTGATCGTTAATCAAAACATATCCATCGGTTCCGTCAAATCCATCTCCAATTACATCAAAAGCTTTAATGGTATAACATCCGGTATCCAGGCTATAGGTGCGTATATCGGAAGGATCTCCGTTGTTATATTCAAATTCGGAATCCATTAGGTTTAGGTTATCGTCGTAAAGTTCCCAGCCCAATTGCCAGCAGGGGTAATCCAACCTTACATCTAGCGTAAAATCTCCAAAAGGACCAGCATCCACAAAGGTTCCGGTAATGTCTTTATCGGTGGTGTTGTTCTGCAGGTTTTCGTCTGGTGCTCCATTTACATCGGTAATTTCTATTGCTACATTAGACGTGTTGGATAAGGTTAACGGTCCGTAAGGAACTAATGCAAATTCGCCGGCATTAATTGGAGTGTTGTACTGTTGAACTCCAACCGAGTTTCCATCCACAACTAGCTCATAATTAAGGTTAGTTATGTCGCCAGTTCCCTGGTTTCTTATTTTAACTTGCCCGGTATAATCCACGTTACAATGGTTAGGAGATCCATCGATATTAACTGCACGAGCATCTATTACATTATTATTGGACTCACTACATAAGTTGTAGGCAAAATCGGCCAGGTATTCATGATCTACAATGTTAGCGTAATACAAAGGGTTCATTCCAAAATTGTCCGATCTGATTCCATCCGGACAAACCACTACAATGGTTGGATACCCCCATATATCATAAGCATCCGGAATTGCTGTTGTAGCCAAATCGATAATGGGATATGGAGTCCCAGTAATCCAATCTCCAGTGGTTTGAGTGGTGTTCCCCATTAAATCGGCCATTCCGGTTGAAGGGTCGCACTCCATAAGGAATACTTGTGCATCATCCTCTTCTATTCCATAGATTTCGTAAAAATGCTCCAGATGCCCAAATCCATGGAACCTCCAACAGGGGCCGCACCAAGTAGTAGAAAAATCAAGTATGACATATTTCCCCTGATCTAAATAATCCGCATATAGAGAATGAGTAACTCCATTAATATCGGTTTCGGTGAAATCTGGAGCATAAGAGTTCTGTGCGTTAATAGATGATGTAACAGCACAAATAAATATACCAGCGTGTAGTAGCAATAGTCTCATTGGTTAAGTATTAATAAGTTCTATTAGGGTAAATCAATTAAACATTGATCAGTTCCAGGTGGGTGGTATATTCGTTGGAATTACTTCAAATGTAGATCATCGAGCTGTTGAATAAAAACAGATTATAAGGATGTCACTCTATTGTAACCCCTTAATTAACAATGAAAAACTTGCGTGTATTACTTCTTTGAACTTTAAAAATAAGAGGAGAGGATATGACCTCCCCTCCTCTCGCTAACCATGCAACGTTTTGCGCCACATATAAACCGATAATACCACCACAATATTATCTAGCATAATAACTAACTTGAATTTTGGTTAGCTTGTTCCCAAAACAAAAGTCAACTATTAACCCAAAATCCAAAAAGAATTGGAGTGACAAGAAGGTGACAACACTTTAAACAGCTGATAATGTTTAGAATAAAGCAGTAGCTTTGAACGGGCTTATTGTGGCGAATTTCGAAATTCGTTAAATCGAGCTTAAGAATTAGATTCTTCTACGTACTTAACGATGTTTACTTCCGTACCTATGTCTAACTTTTTACGTAATCTGGACCTGGTTACTCTAATAGTATTAGGCTGAACCCCAAGCGTATTGGCCATGTGTTTCTGACCAAATCCCAGCTTTTCTAGCATTAGTAATCTTTTCTCTGCTTCTGATAGTTTGGGCTCAATTTTGTTAATTAGCTTGTTGTATGCAAAATGTATTTCGGCAAATAGGTTTTTGAAATACACCCAGTCCTCTTCTGTTAGGATCTTAAGCGAAGATGCTTCTCTTATTTTTTCTTCGATCTCCTTACGGTTGTGTACTTCTGAGTGCTCCAATTGTGCTGTAAGCTCTTCCACTAAATTGCTTTTAGCAATGAGCTGATTGGAAAATCGTTCTAACTCAATGTTTCTTTCCTTCAGCTTTCTTTCTACCTCTAACTTATCTCGTTTGTGTTTAACCCTCGACTGATTAATAAGAAGAAATACCAGTACGGCTACCGCAAACGCTATTACCCCAATCAAATACCATCGCTGTTGGGTAATCTTCTTTTCTTTTTCCAATAATTTTAATCGGTTATCCTTGGCTATTAGCTCCTGTTCTTTTTTCTCAGTTTCGTATTTGGTTCTAATCTCTGCAATTATAGCTTCCTTATCTAACGTAAAAAGTGAATCTTCGATATGATGCTGAAGTTGCAAATATTCCACCCCTAAATCGGTACTATCTATCTTGAAATAAAACCTACTTAGCTTACTATAAAAGTCAATTTGTTTATAAGTAGACTGTGTTGTCTTTGCCATTTCCACTCCTTGCAGAGCAACTTTTATACTCTCCTCTGTCATATTCAGGCTGTTGTATACCTCACATAATATCATGGTGGCGGTCATAATACCTTCTACATGTTTCATATCACTAAAACCCTGGTAAGCCTCCTCGGCATACGGCAAGGCCAGATTAGCATGTCCTAACGCAACGTAAATATTGGCAACCTGACACATCATAATATGTTTATCATAGAAGCCTTTAACTTCTGGAATGATTGGTTTGGTTTTATTCACGTATTCCAAAGCCAAATCGTCCTGAACTAGCCCAGCATAAGAGGTAGCTAATGCAATGTATAGTTTTCCAAACCTGGAAGGAGATGATTTAGAAGTTAGGTATGATTCTGATTCTTTGTAGTATTTTATGGCTAAGCTATCGTTTACTCTTCTCATGTATATATTCCCAACATTGTAGTATACCTTACTGGACATAATAGAGTCTTTAAGCTTAACTGAGCTCTCTATGCAAAGATGCAAATACTCCAGTGCCTTATCGTCATCGCCCTTCATTCCGTAGTTAATGGCAAGATTATTATAAGAAGCCATGACTCCCCTTTCAAGATTGGCTTTTTGATAGACTTCTAATGCTTTTTCAAAATATTGAATCCCTTCAGGGAATTTCCCATCCAAACTGGAGATGGATTTACCCAATTGAGTATAAGCTGCTGCAAGGTTTTCGGAGTCATCTAACTTGATTGCCAGATCGACAGCTTTTTGGGCATACTCTTTACCGGCCTGATTTCCTTCTATAAAATACTGCTTAGAAATTTCGATGTTGGATTCCAGCTTTTCCTGATCGGTAGACGCCTCTTTGTGTTTTTCAAGTAAAGCTTCTATTTCTTCCGACTCTTGAGAATACGCTCCCGTACATAAACCAATCACTAGTAATAGTGCAATAATTCTGTTCATCAAATTAAGTATTAAGTGAGAAGGGTGCGTGAAACTAAAATAAACCTTTTGTACGGGAAAGTGAAACACTTAAACCAATGATTATGGTATTGCTAAAACATTGACAAGAGGTAATTTACAAATATCGTTGTCACCCATTTGTCACCTGCATTCACTCATTTTGTAACGTTAATAACCGGTATTAAATCAGCAATGGACAAGATATCAACAGCCTTGTTTCTATTCCATCAAAACCATTATTTTAGCACTCACCTACGAATAATCACCACATGATGATACACCGCTTACTACTGCTTATATTGGTTACCCTTCCCTTTTATGGTTTAAGTCAAAACTATGCCGATGCTAACCACTACTTGCTAGACTCTTTAGATCTTGATCAATTAGAGGAAAAGGAAAGACTAGTATTAGATAGTTGTTTGGAGGTTTATCATACCAGTAATTCTGATACCATCAAGGTAAATGCGTTGGATGTATTATGTAAATCCATTACTGAGCGTTATCGTCCCATTCAGTATAATTACATGGAGGATGCTTTGAAAAAAGAGCTACCAGAAGGTGTAGAGAAATGGTTAAGGGAGAGCCTGGCGGTATGTAGCAATCACATTGGTATTGGATATATTTTTAGTGGAGAACCTAACAAAGCATTGGAGCAGTTTGCTGTTTCTAAGGGAATGTTTGAGGATTTGAACGATAAAGCCGGACTTGCTGAAACACTAGGAAATATTGGATATGTGTACAATGCACAGGGAGACATTGAGAATGCATTGAACACTTTTAAAGCCTCTTTGAAGCTTTTCGAAGAACTTGGAGACCCAGAAGGTATTGCGGGGCTATACAACAATATTGGGTACATCTACGAAACAGAAGGAGACATAGAGGATGCATTGGAGTACTTTTTGAAAGGACTGGAGGTTTACGAGCAAATTGAGCTACTTGAAGGAGTATCGGCCTGTGCAAATAACATTGGAAGGATTTACCGCACCAAAGAAGACTACTACCTGGCATTGGAATACTATTACAAAGCTTTAAAGGTAGATAGCACACTTGGAGATATTCGCGGGCTGGCTATACTGAACACTAACATTGGGCATGTACATAAGATTAACGGGGACAATTCTTTGGCATTGGAGCATTATTTAAAAGGGCATCAATACAATGAAGCAATTGAAGATAAGGCAGGGTTGGTGAATACCTCTGTTAAACTTGGGGAACTCAACTGGGCTGAAGGAAATGCTATAGAAGCAGAACGATTTGGAAGACAAGGCTACGATTTAGCTGTAGAACTTGGGTATCCGAGCGAGATTCAGATTTCTGCGCAGTTATTAGCTTCTGTTTACCAGGAACTGGGCGATTACGAAAATGCTTTTCACATGTATCAGCTGGAGATTAAAATGCGCGACAGTGTGGTAAATGAGGAAAACCAAAAGGCTGCTATACTGCAACGTACCGAATATGAATATGAGACTAAGAAAGCATTGGATGATGCTAAAACAGAAAAAGAACTGGCTGTTGCTGCAGAGAAAGAACAACAACAATTCATCATCTCATTAGCAGTAGCAGGAACACTACTTATTGTAGCCATTTTTGCTGTGCTGATCTACAAACGTTTGCAGGTTACCAAACAACAAAAGGTCATTATTGAAGAGCAAAAAGAAAAGGTAGAACACCAAAAGCACCTGGTGGAAGAAGCCCACAAAGAAATTACCGATTCTATTAATTATGCCAAGAGAATTCAAACAGCTATTCTACCTCCAGATGGATATGTAAACCAACACTTTAGTAATGGATTTATATTGTACAAGCCCAAGGATGTTGTAGCGGGAGATTTCTATTGGATGCAGCACCTCTCCTCTTCTAATGAGAATTCTTTGTTGTTTGCCGCCGCCGATTGTACCGGGCACGGTGTTCCGGGAGCTATGGTAAGTGTGGTATGTAGTGGAGCCTTAAACAGAACAGTTCAGGAGTTTGGAATCACAGAACCCGGACCTCTATTGGACAAAACCAGAGAACTCGTGCTTAAAACCTTCGAAGAAAGTGAGGAAGAAGTAAAAGATGGGATGGACATTGCACTTTGTAAACTAGAAGGTAAAAAGCTGTACTACTCCGGAGCCAATAACCCATTGTGGATTGTTAGGAATGATGAGATCATAGAGGTTAAAGCAGACAAACAACCCATTGGTAAATATTCGCACATGAGTCCGTTTACCACACACGAGTTAGAACTACAGGAAAACGACACCATTTACATCTTCTCGGATGGTTACCCTGATCAATTTGGAGGCGAAAAGGGTAAGAAATATAAGTCCGGTAAGTTAAAGCGTTACTTTAAGTCGATTCAAGACCAATCCATGCAACAGCAAAAGCTAAGTTTAGATGAGGAGTTTGAATCCTGGCGAGGTCAGATTGAGCAAATTGATGATGTATGTGTGATTGGGTTGAGGGTGTAACTATCTAAAAAGTTGTAAATAACCGGAGTAAGAATATTCCTGCCCATCTTTCCCTTTAGCAGAAATGATCAGATAGTAAACACCATCACTGGCATTCAACCCATCCCAGGGAGCATTAATGTTTTTGGAAGTATATACTACACTTCCCCAACGATTAAAAATACTGATATTGTATTCTTCAATTTTCTTATGCGTAATGGCAAACAGATCATTAATTCCATCAGAATTGGGAGTAAATACATTGGGAACGATAAGCTGAGATATTCCGTTAACCACAATTGTTTTCGAAATGGTATCAGAACATCCTAACCTACTAGATATTAAAGTAATTTGGTGTTCTCCATCCTCTAAAAACAGGGTTGTATCACTACCTATTAAAGTGTCAGTCCCAACAATCCAATAGGAATCTGTATACCCTGAAGAAGTATTCTCTAATTGTACTTGAGTTCCATCTGAATTAAAGTTATAGCTAAAATCAGATATCGCCTCTTCAACATGAACTTGAATAGTAACTGAATCACTGTCCCAGGTACAATTATTAACTACTAATTTCACATTATAGGTCCCAGAATTTGCATAAGTATGAATAGGGTTTAAGTTATTCGAAAAACTACCGTCTCCAAAATCCCACAAACAATTCTTTATGGTATTACAACCTGTTTCGGAAAGGTTTTCAAAGTGAACCGAAAGGCAAGTATCCACATAACTAAAACCGGCAATAACTGTATCCGGTGTGTATTTCCATAATACCGAATTATTGCAAAGTTTTCCTTCCATCATCCAAAATCCTTTCGGATTGGTCCAGGAAATAGCTCCAATTTTTGGGTAAGGATGATTGCTAGCACTAGCCACCAACTGAGTACCAAACACACGATTAGAGTACGAAGCTACCAATGCATGTTGATCATCATAACCATTATATTTCCACAAATCAGTTCTGGTAGTCATTATACCCCCAGGGTAATCATGTGTGATGAACCACAAAATCCCACAATCGTCTGTCCATTTAACCCTACTCTCTTTACCCAAAGAAGGCATAGATGTTGAGGAATACTCACAGATTGAAGCATTGTTAATAGCTGTAGTGGGCAATGGTTCATCCTGAATGCAAGCCCACATCCCAGAGTCTATGTTGTACCTCCAGATTTCCTGGGTGCTGGCATCATCTGTATACATCATATATAATCTATCCAAAGTATCCTTCCAGGAGCACCAAACATGATCTACAGGAAAATCCCATAGTTTACCAGGTTGATTTAACGAATCTTCAATTCCAATTGCTGTATAATTGGTTGCAGAGTTAAGCACACCACTCTCCCATGACCATTGATGGATATCCATATGATATTGCCAAAGGCTTCCTTCTTTTTCATTGTACCACCACAGATTTCCATTATCACCCACCCAATTTATGTTGTTTTCCCCAAGGTGTCCACCTGGTGTTACATTTGGACCAGGAGTTCCTTGTGTCCCATAATTTGATGCTCCACTTCCATCTCCTGCCATCCAGGTCCATTCAAAAGTATCAGTATCATATTTCCAGGTTCTATTACCCCAGGACATGGCCCAAAGATTCCCTTTTAAATCAGTCCAACTTGGAGCTCCTACATTAACAGTACCTGGCGAATTAGTTGGTGCAGCTACACCTTGTACTCCTGGGTCTAAAACTCCAGCAGAATCTCCAGATATCCAATTCCAGGCATTTTGCTGAATATCATATAACCACATTTGCTCATCCACTAAACTCCATCCATTGTAGGCTCCAGAATAAAGCCACAAAGTATCCTCACTTGCCAAAAATGGAGATGCAGTATATCGATGCCCCGGAGTGTTCGCAGGATCCATTACACCTTGAACACCATGTCTTAATCCGGAGGTTGGATTTCCATGAACCCATGTCCAGGTACCCTGAGTATAACCCTGATAAGAGATGAAAAATGTGAGAATCAATATAGTGATAAGGGGTTTCAAACAAGACCATTTATGATGGCTAAATATACTCATAGATCAGACATAAAGCAACTTTTAAAGCACCTTGAATTTATCATCTTTAGTCACTTCATAACTTTTATACTTTAACGGCTTTACCCATATTAAATCAGTATTCATAATACCATAATACTTGCCTTTTCGAATGAGTAGCTGATCGTTTTTAAGCAGACTAATACCATCGTATTCCACCTTTAATACTTCTTTTCCATTGTGGTCGATTAAGCCATATTTTTCATTCTTAATTACCCGAGTGTACTTCCAGTTAAAGCAATAAACCTGATCGTAACCTAGTTTCTTCGTCTTTTTAGTCTTACCGTTAAGCAAGTGCCACTGCTTATCATCATTTCGGTAAAAAATGTAATCAGTATTGAAGCAAGATATCCCAAAGTATTTAGGTTCCAATAACTCCTCTCCTTTCGAATTGATCAACCCCCAGTTGTTTTGGTCCTGAACCATGATGTATTCTCCTTTGAGGTCGCCCATGTAATCGTATTTAACTGGAGTAAGTTCCTCGCCTTTTCGGTTAACCAACCCCCACTTATTATTAAGAAACACTTTGTTTAAGTTACCTTCAAAATAAGAAACACTTTCATATTTAAATGGAATAAGAGTATCTCCGATAGTATCGATAATTCCGTAATACTTTTCTTTACCTTTTTGCATTTGAGCTAAATAATACCCGTCTTGATATCCAACTCTGTACTGATTAAAGTCAAACCCTGTAAGTTGCTTACCCGAAGGACTTATAATAGCTGCTGTAGAAGACTGGTAAAACCCTAAAAAGCCATGGCTCATCGCTTTTAGCCACGTATATTTTGGAGGAATTACCACTTCCAGATTAGCACTGAGCACACCAAACTTTTTCTTCGACCCTTCCTCCATGTGATAAATAAACATATCGTTGTACTGATTGGTCCTTACATCGGTATACCTGGTAGAATCTAATAATTTACCATTGGCGTCTACAATCCATGCTCCATTGTTGTAATAGGCATATATCCCAGCACTTAACCGCTTTATAGAACCATAATTCTGACTCAACACACAATCAAAATGGCTGTTATACATAGAGTATCCACCACCTGCTCTTATAACAAGATACTCTCCTTCCAAATATGTGATTTTATAATTGTCTGGAGGAATTACAATTCTCCCCAAAGTATCGATCATACCATAAACTTCGTAAGGCATTTCGGGCATTTCTGTTTTCTGTTCGTTTATCCTTGGTTCGGAATATCGATAACCATATCCATTAGCATCTTTCCAGGTAAGTTGAACATCTCCCAACTGGGCTTTTTTCTGATTTAACCGTTCTTTATGGGTAATAGTTGGTGCTGTTGCCGGAGGAAGAAGATTGAAACCGGTATGCTCAACACTCACTCCTCCATACTGCTTGATAATCTCTCCTCTTCCATTCCTAAGAACATACCAATTGGTTTGATCTGCAGAAACCGCATCAGCATACCAGGAACCGCCCCTGGGAACTGTTTGATTCATCCAACTTCCCTGCCTTACAGTATGATTAAATACATCAATTTCCACCAGCTGTGTATCGTTATAAATGGGAAAATAATAGATATTAGGTGTTGATGGCGATGCTATGGTATGTGTCACTTCAGGGATGCTATCCAATTGAGCTGTTCCGGTAATTGTTATTAGTAGTAAGGCGAAGAGTAATCTCATGTTGGGTGGTACAGATGGAGTGTAAATTGGTTCAATTTTCAGAGACGAAAGACTGAAAGACTAAAGATAAAAAGACTTTTGATATTCGATTAATCGATATTCGACTTGAACAACAATAAATCTTTCCCCATCCACGGTTAGAACATCTCCTTTCCCGTGACAACGGGAAACTTATGAAGTAAGCAGTAATCCAATGCGAGGACCAAGTATTGAAGTCATTAACTTTTCAACTTCTTAACTTTAGACTTTTTAGGCATTTCAAGTACTCCAGGTACTCCAAGTACTTCAGGTACTTTAAGTATCAGTGATGAGTAAAGAGTGTGAGTATAGAAACTTTAACTTTTTTAACTTTTCAACTTCTTAACTTTAGACACTTTAGGCATTCCAAGTACTTCAAGTATTTCAGGCACTTTAGGCATTTCAAGAATTCCAAACTGTTTCCCTACCTTTACCAAATGCAAAACGAAGATCAAGTAAAGTATTTTGTTTCGACCGAACTGGGACACAAACTGCCTTTTGCTATTGTTTCTTACGAGGAATTAATACAATCGGACGATATCTTTACTCCTTCTCTACGTGATTTTCATGTGATCTTTTGGGTAAGGCAAGGAACAGGTACTTATGTAGTGGATTTTCAGGAACACGAATTTAAACCTAATTCACTAATTCTTCTTTCTAAAGATCAATTGCATTACTTCCATCCATTTGATCGAGATGAGACAGAAATCATGTCCATCAGTTTTGTTCCTGATTTTGTGTACAAAAGCGAAGAGGATTTGGATCATTTATTTCGATTCAATGCCAATGCTCACCAGGTGGACAGGCAAACCATTCAGCTAGATGAAACAGCAATAACCGGACTAGATAAACTGGCTGTAGAAATGTTTAGCATCCTTAATCAATGGGGTGATTCTTATAAAGCCACCGGGTTCTACCATTACCTTTGTCTGTTTCTTATTCAATGCGAAATGATTCAAGCTCGATTAGGTGGTGAGAACAACCTTGAAATGGACGAGGATGTGGCTAATTTCCTGCGTTTTAATGAACTGTTAGAACAACATTATAAAACAGAGTTCAAAGTTGATTTCTACGCCAATCAGCTCAACATGACGGCTAAATCATTAACCAAACTCACCAAGAAACACTTCAAAGCTTCTCCTAAAACCGTTATCGACCAAAGAAGGATACTGGAAATCAAACGACAGTTAAAAGGGACTTCTAAATCTGGAAAAACCATTGCTTACGAGCTCAATTTTGGAGAGCCCACTAACCTATTCAAGTTCTTTAAGAAGCATGTGGGAATGACGCCTACGGAGTTTAAAGCTCAGGGGTAGCCCCCTGATGTATTAAGTACTTTGTATTAGGTATGATGTACTAAGTATTAGGTAAAATGTACTGGTTTCATGTAAAACATCTTTATACTGAAATGCTAATAATATTTACGCATAGTTTAAGGTAACTACTGTGTTGAGTTAGGAGTGTGAGTATTGAGGCTTTAACTCATTAACTTTCAAACTTCTTAACTCTAGCCATTTCAAGTATTTCAGGCACTTTAGTGCACTTTAGGCATTTCAGTGCCCATTTTCACCCTACAAAGGTCATTTTTCACCTTTTCTGACCAGTCACAGTGCAAGTACTTTGCATCATCAAATTGATTTAAATACTTAAGCCATGACAAACATATTAAAAGACAAAACCAATCGAGTACTACTCCTCATGAGCTTCCCCATCGGTTTGGGAATGCTTTCCACTTTCCTGTTTCAAGTAATCGACACTTATTTTATTGGTCAGCTAGGACCAGATGCTTTAGCTGCACTGAGTTTCTCTTCTACCATCTATTTTATACTGGTGAGTCTTTACATTGGATTATCCATTGGCGTGTCGGTCATAGTGGGTAAATCTGTTGGAGAAGGAAACCGTGAGAAAGTAAAGAAAACCACCAGAGTTTCTTTGTTGTTATCCATACTTCTTTCCACTTCCCTATCCTTTTTAACCATGTTAATCATTGAACCGTTGTTTAGTGCCTTAGGTGCTTCTGGAGAGATTATACCACTAATTGAAGAATACACCATCCCTATATTGATTGGTATGCCTTTCCTAACGGTAGCCATTACTAGCGGAGCTATTCTTAGAGCATCTGGAAACATTACCAAACCTGAGGTAATTATGGGAATTGCAGGAGCTATTAACCTGGCATTTGACTATGCTTTGATCTTTGGAAAATGGGGATTACCGGAGATAGGCATTCAGGGAGCAGCTTATGCCACACTTATTTCGTGGGCTTTTGCGATGGTAGCCATGATTGAATTACTACTTAAAGATCAACTGTTAAGGATTACAGATAAAGCAACTGACAGTCTTTCGGGTATTGTAAAGGAGATTTTCTCTTTAGGTGCTCCAACCATTCTTACTCAAATTGTAGGACCGGTTACTATTACCTTCTTAACTTATATCCTGGCTAAACAATCTGCCTTAGCTGTAGCAGCATTTGGTGTGGTAAGTCGAATGGAAATGTTGTTGTTAATTGGTATTCTGGCCATTAGTAATTCCATTACTCCTTTTGTGGCTCAAAATTCAGGAGCCAAGGCAGAAGACCGAGTGGATGAGGCCATCATATTTGGAGGAAAATCCGCTACTTATTTAGGGTTATTGGTGGCAGTTTTGCTGTTCTTGTTTGTACAACCCATGGCTCGCATCTTTAGTGATGATCCTGTGGTGATTGAATACATTACTCAATACTTCTATATCGTAAGCTTATCATACATTTTCTATGCACTGTTTTTGATTACCACAGCCATTTTTAATGGGATGCAAAAAACCATGACTTCCTTAAAAATCACTTTGATTAAGTCGTTTGTGTTTACTGCTCCTTTAGCCTTACTAGGTTCTTTTTGGGGAGTTCAAGGAGTATTTGTTGCTATGGCAGTAACCAATGTACTTGCAGGATTGTACGCCGGAATTCCCATGAAAAAAGAAATGAAGCAACATCGTGCTGCTTTATACAAAGTAAGTGCTGTGGAGGATTATAAAAACGACATCAAACGATTGTTTGGAAGAGGTAAATCACTTTAAATCGACCGAAATGAAAAAGACATTATTATTATTGCTTAGCTTGATTACTCTAACAAGCACAGCACAAAAGGACACTTTAAAAACCTCCTTACAAATTGGAGTAATGGGTCAATGGCAAAAGGGGAACCTCGAACAGTTAAGTGTAATGCCCAATGGCACATTAAAGCTCTACAACAAAAAAGTATACACTGAACTGAGTGCCAACTACAACTATCTGTTATTGGGAGAATTCAACCCAGTTAATGACTTCTGGTTAAGTGGAATTGCTCAGCTAAAGCCCTATCAAAGGTTCTTCCCAGCCATTCAATTGGTTAATGGATTTGCCAGGTCTTATCGAATTGATCAATCCAACTTTAACAGCATTGGAGGTGGTATTAACTTAATAAATAATCAACCCAACAAGTACTTACAGTTTCACGTTACGGCTGGCTATTTACACTTCAAATTTGCCGGAGTAGCTCCACATAGCACATTTGCTTTGGGAACCTCTTTAAGAAGCTCTTTTCCGCTCTCTGAGCAGGTTAACCTAAACTGGTCCTTCTCTACTTATCACTCTGGTACCGATACTGAATTTTGGGGAGGAGAACATTTATTAAAACTCAATGTAATGCTTTCTAAAAATCTATTCTTGAATGTATTGCACCAAACCTATTATCAAAACAAAGAAATCCCCGACACTAAGAAAACCACAGCTATACTACAGTTTGGTATTAGTTATAAACACTAAAAATTATGAAAACAGAAAATAGCATCGATCACTCAGACAAAAGCATCCTTATCCGTGGTTGCGACCCCGAACAAGCTTTAAAAGCCTCTAAAATGATTCCTCCACTCATTGGAAATCCATATTGTATCGGAACCACTAACGACCATGATTTTATCGAGCAATTAAAATCTCGCCAGTGGACCATCGTATTCTTTGCTCCCGGAGCTTGTCGCTTTAACGCCGCAGGCATGAACATTCCTGGAGGAAACTCCCAAACCAATGGTTGGACCTTAGAAGAATACCGAAAACTGGTTTACGACTTACAGGGAGATGCAGTAAAGATTGTAGAAACTCCTTATGAAAGTGAGACAGTTAGGTTGTTGTTGGAGGGGTTGGAGAATTAACAAGGTTGTCTGGAAACTAAAAGCCCCGAGAATCTCTCCTCAGGGCTTGTAAAAGAATATAAATACGGACTATTTAAGCAATACAATTGCTTTAGAAACCAATACTTGTCCGTTAGCATCTTTGATGATGCAGTAATAGGTTCCATTTTCTAACTGGGTATTGGTATAATCCAATCTACCTGTGTTATGCATTAGTGATTGTACGTGCAATTGACGTCCTACTCCATCAATCAGCTCAAATGTTAGCTCTGAGTGATCCTGGAATTGGTACTGAACGGTAAACTGACCTTCTGAAGGGTTTGGATACACCAACAAGCTGTTTAGCAGTTGGTTCTCCTCCTCTACACCTGTTACTACAGAAGGGAACTGAAGTGGCTCCGTATAGCTTAAAGCATTGTTCAGTGCCAATAACTCCATTGCCTTTCCGGTAGCAATGTTTGGTCTGTCTAACAGCTCTTGTAGCATTTGTAACTCAACAGTACTTAGCTCACTCAAATTAACATCAGATTTATCCCAATCATTTAATAAAGTGGTTAACTCCATGTAATCGTTGTAAACTTCCTGCTCCCATTGGTTTAAATCAAACTTCTCTGGCAGAGTATTCAATACCATCTCTGCTTTTTCCATTTGATTTGCTCTGGTTAGGTAGTTTACCTTTAACAATTCGCTAACTGGTGTATTTAATCGGTTCAACTCTAACACTACCTTATTTACAGAAGCTAAATCAGATGCATCAAAGCTTGCCAATGCTTCTTCTAACGGCTTTGAAGACTTGTATACTGGAGAAGAAATGGTGTTATCAGTACACTCTGCACCTGTTGCAGTAAATTGTTTTACTACAGCTCCAGCTGTGGTTGGATTCTCTAGTGGGGCAGCACCATAATAGTATTCAAATTGTTGCCCCTGGTTAAGGATATTAACAGCCGCAGCATTGTTGAAGGTATTACCAGTTGCACTGGTTCCCACACCTGCTTGCAGGTCATTAACACCAACACTTGATTGACCATAGGTTGGCTCATCATACGCTACAATGTCGTATTGATTATTGCTCAGTTGGTTACATTGAAAGGTTAATCCGTTAGCTGGATCGCCATGATTTAGGTCTAATGCAGAGATTCCTAAAAAGTATCCATCTACACTGTTTCGATAGATTCTTTCGTTCAATCCATGGTCGTTTCTAACTGTTATTCCCATGTTGATGTTTCCAGAAGTACTGGTTAACTCATTACCCTCAACCCAATAGTTATTGGAAAGTTCAATGTGCATTCCGTAAGGGTAATCAGAACCGGAAACTGTGTAGTTAGTACTGATGGTATTATTGATTAAAGTAGAGCTACTAATTGAGTTTAAGTGAACCCCTCTAAAGCAGTCAAAATCAGAATTTTCTACGGTTAATCTAAAGTTTCCGTATTGAGAATTATTAATGGCTTCTACTCCATATCTTAGGTTGTCAAACTCCGACTTAATGGTTGGATTACAAATGGTGTTTCCATAAGGATCGATAGTAGGATTAGTACAGTAAGAAGTTACTTTAAAGTTAGCTCCAACACTATAGATTCCTGTTTTACCCAATGTGTTTAGGTTAGTTGAGTTAATCGATGATCTGGTATCTTTAAAGGTACATCCATAGAAATCCACCCCATGTACATCCCACATGGTTACCATACCTAGCTGACTATTGCTTCTGTAATCAGAATTGATTTCGAAATTAACCTCTTTAAAGTAAGATTCGTTTTCGAAATACATTAACAACCATGGTAACGGCGATTCCCATACATACTGATGGAATGCAACATCTCTGTTGTTGTTTCTAAAGGTAGAATTCTCCGCCTGAATGATTCCTCCATTCTTGTTGTTATCAATTCCTGTTTGCCAGTCGTAAGAAATCAAAGCTCCGTTTACAGCATGCTCGATAATGGCTCCATTTTTAAGGATCAGCTTTCCTTGTGGGTGATTAGGAAATGTACCAGTTTGAGGTGAGTTTTTATCTCCCCATACTTGTATTCCACGCCACATATCGCCACATCTGTTGGTAATTATACCTCCATCTACTACAAGCTCAGCTCCTGGCTCTATCAATATGTAACTCTCGCTGGCCATGTTTAAGATTCCTTTAACTGTTAATCGATTACCTGATTTAACTCTAATGGTACTGGCAGAATTGATGATATTTCTTTCGTTCCAGGTGGTATTGTTATTGATGGTCCACTCATCTTGCCCATCTTCAGGCAATTCGGTTTCCCAAACTCCTCTACCAAAGGTGCTGATAAGGATTTTTCGCTTGCAGTAATCAATGTTAATGTCCTGCACAATACACACAGGCAAGTTAGTTGTAGTTCCAAGGTTGTAACACTCCCAAAGATCTGCTACAGGGTCATATCTATAAACTCCCTTATCGGTAGCAGCCCACAATGCTCCAGTTCCGTATTGGTATTCAATGTCGTGTATCGGAAAGTCCGGAGAAGTACCTTGACCGTCTACCATGGTCCATTCTTCGTTGTCTCCATCGTACAACCAAATTTGCTCGTGTTGGTAATTGTTTAATCCTACCCAAAAACGGTTAGGGTTTTCAGGATCAGCAGTAAGCGAAATAATTCCTGTAAAATTGTGTAGTTCACTTGCTAGCACTTCCCCATCCACCGTTGTTGCTGGAATTGGCACTCCAAGATTGTTGTAGTTGGTAAATCCACCTGATGGCCATTCTGTTCTAAAATAAGAACCATTGTTCTCGAATATTTTAATACTGGACCAGCCTCCATTTACAGTCGAGTTATTGTCGTGCACAAATTTCCAAATATCGTTGTTGGTAAAGGCTACGTACAATATTTGATCTATTCCTGCCTGCAGATTAGCTGCTGTAGGTGTGGCAAAACTCGCTGCTCTTACCTTTTCGTCGTTCAGATTTAAGTTAACGTTTAAGTCTTTGGTAACTCCTTGAGATGGAGTTTGGTTCCAAAACCAAATGTTCTGGTTTCTTGCTACAAATAAGTTATCCCAGTTAGGGTCGGACTCTAATACAATATCTGTAAAATGGTCTGCAGCAGGTCCCGGTAGTCCTAACCCACTTGATATCGGACTTCCAACCTGGGTTCTGGATACTCCTCCATTATTCTTTAAATAGATAATTGGATTGGTTTCATGGCGTTCATTGATCATGGATTGACCTCCATCTCCAACACGCTCTTGCCTCCAGGTACCATCGGCCAATTGGAAATAACCGTTATCCTGTGCTCCACCTACGATTAGCCCTGGGTGTGAGGATGAATTATCGGATCCAAAGTATTGGGTAATTGGTAAATTCCAGCTTCCAAGATCGGTCCAGCTTGCTCCTCCATCTTCGCTATAGGTAACACCTCCATCTGTTCCGATAAGTACATGATCTGCACTTCCATCCTGACTGGCTTCATAAATCCACAAATCCCTCATGTCGTCGTGGAAACCAGCTGCTTCACTTGGTCCATAAGTAGTATAACCACCATTACCAGCTTTCTTTCTAAGTCCTGTACCTCCAAAATACATGGCCGGAGAGTTCAGATAGTTATTAGGATTTACAATAAATAATTCTTTGTTCCCAACGTCTCCACCATGGTAAGCAACAAATGTCCAGGAGTTACCCAGCGTACTTGACTTAAACATTGGACTTGGACCGTTTCCATTAATTTCACCATTGATGGCACAATACAAATCATACCCTCCTTGCGCCGCAGGATTGGCTACTTTTTGAATGTATAAGGTATTATAAATATCAACCGTTGGTTGTCCTGCTACAACAGGAGTTGGTCTTGGCGACACATCTGTCCACTGCCAAACTCCGCCAACTTTTTCGCCTCGAATTAAAGTAGCTGTTGGAACTGGATCCGTAAGTGTTCCGACGAACCTGGTAGTAGCAAACAGAATATCATCTTGCCCAGGGTTTGATCCTGGCACCAACTCTAAATCTAGAAAATTAGTACTCCAGCCACCACCAACAGCACTAACCACAGGAGTTGAAGCTGTACTGGTAAATGGACACGACAATACGGTATGTGTAGTTGACCAATTTCTATCCAAAATTCGATCGGTGTTATCAAGTTGTGGATCTGCGTTGTACAGAAACCCATCTGTAGTTCCGTAAATATGTTGTCCTGCGGCATACATTATTTCAGCACTATCGGGGTGCACAACAATGTCTTTAAACACATCGTAGTTTTGCGTTCCTATCCAGGTATCAGGATGATCGATGGAAATACTGGTTCTTGCCCAGGTATCTCCTCCATTGTGAGAAACATACACTCCATTTCCGGCTGAATGTTGATAAGGCCCCTGAATACCAAAGCAGATGTAAATGGTTTGTTTGGTATGATCATCTTTGTTGGCAGGAAGATCATTCTCTGGCACTCCAATAATACGTCGAACTCCTCCAGCAGGCAAATCGAGTACATCGGTTACATTGGTCCAGGTTATCCCGGCATCCAAAGACCTCCAAAGGCCTCCAGATTCGGCTCCGGCATAGATAATTCTTGGTCGATCACTTCCATTGTACATGGCCTGACCAAGTGGTGCATATACACTTTCTATTCTACCTGAATTTTGTCCGTTAAACGTTCCCGGAATTGGTGCAGGTGTATTGGACACAGATAGATTTACCCAGTCGTGTGGGTATTGATTGGTGCATTGTAAAGCAGCAGATTTAGAGTTATCTGTTCTTTGCAAAGAAGTTTTGTAGGGCATGTAGCAGTAACCATCCTTGAGGTGATCTCTCCAAAACATGTTCCATCGGCCAAATTTCTTGGCTACAGATCTGTCTTCTGGATGTTTTTCTAAATAGGCTTCGGCGTCTTTTACTACTTCTGCATAAGGTTTTGCACCATTTTTCATGGCAGATAGTACTTCACTTCTTTCGTTTGTGGTAACGCCCTGCTGAGCACTTGTCAGCATGGGTAGCGACAGGATGGCAAGGCCAATCAACCGTCTGATTTTCTTATAATCGTTCATATAGGGGGTGATTAATTAATTCAGAACGAAGGTATAGTGCAGACAATATGATTTGACTTTGATTTGAGCAATAGCCAAATTAGTTTAGGAATGGAGTTTCTTACTAGACAAAGTTTGAAAGACAAAAGACTTTAGACATTAGACTTTACAGTACAATGTATCAAGTACGAAGTATTATGTATTAATCTTATACTTCTACCACTCTTATTCCAGATGAAGCAAAGTGGAGTAAGGAGTGTGAGTATAGAGGCGTTTAACTTATTAACTTTTCAACTTTAGATATTTTAGGCATTTCAAGTACTCCAAGTATTTCAGGCACTTATAAGTAATTTAGGCATTCCAAGTACTCCAAGTATTTCAGGCATTTTAGGCATTTCAAATACTCTACCTTATTGATCAAAAAAATGAGCCAGAAAACCAGCTTTACGGTAGCGACTTACATTAAACAGTTGTCCATCAGTCATTTCTACCTTACCGCCAGTGCCTTTGTGGTATTTGATTACATGGCGTAAGTTGATGATTGTACTTTGGTGAATGCGGTAAAAACCATGATTAAACAGTAGTTCTTCGTATTCTCCCAGCGTTCTACTGGTGAGTATTTTTCGACCATTGGCTACTATGAAATTGGTATAATTCCCATCTCCTTCTAATCTAATGATGTCTTCCACCAACGACACATCAAAACCATCCAGGTGGTTGATGATGAGTTTCTTGATTTTACGATCATCGCCATAGTTTTCTACCAACACTTTGATGCGTTTATCCATCTCAGATTTATGGGATTCCATTCTACTTTCCAGTTTATCTATAGCGTTTCTAAGGTCTTGCGATTTAATTGGTTTTAGCAAATAAGCCAGAGCAGAAAATTCAATGGCTTTGATGGCGTAATCGTTATAGGCCGTTACGAAAATGACTTCAAAATCGATCTTACTGATTTTACTTAATAGACCAAACCCGGTTCCCTCGTACATCTGAACATCCAGAAAAACCAAATCAGGTTGATGGTTTTTAATAAGAGCTACCCCACTTTTCACATCACTACTCTCTCCTACTATTTCTACCCTTCCCGCTAAGTTTTTGTTGATGGAATTTCTAAGTGATTCTCTCGCCCACTTCTCATCATCTATAATCACTGCTCTAATCATACCTTAATTTTAAAAGTAACTCGTGTTCCTGGATTCAATCGGTCTACATACACTTTGGTTCCCAAACGTTGTTCGGTAATACTCATCCCCATGGACTCGTGCTTCTTATCTTTGTTTTCCTGTATTCCTACTCCATTGTCTTCTACAATGCATTGTAAGGTTCTTACATCCTCAGTGGTGTTTAATTGAATGGTTACTTTCCCTTTCTTTCTAAGGGGTAAGATGCCATGCCATATAGCATTTTCAACAAATGGCTGGATCACCAAAGGTGGTACGTTAGTTCCCAACAGATCTAATTTAGGGTCTACCCTTACTTCGTATTCTAAACTTTCATTGCTTCTTCCCTTTTCCAACTCTAAATAAAGCTTCAGCATCTCTATTTCTTCCTTAGCAGAAATTAGGTCTCTACCACTATTGTTTAGTATTTTACGCATTAGGCTACCAAAGTCTGCCATGTAATCGTTGGCCAAATCGAGCTCCCCAGATTCGTACATTTGCTGAATGGCTCCCAGGCAATTAAAAATAAAATGAGGGTTCATCTGGGTTCTCAATGCCTTTTGTTCCAGAGCTATTCTTTTACGTTGTTCTCGTGCCCTTCTATAGGCCATGTATAACAATATAATTAACAATAGAGCTACGGCCAGAATTACCGTTATGGTAAATTGGTGTTCGCTTTTAGCAACTTCTAACAAAGCTTGAGCTCGTTTTTGCTTGGTAAACATCAATTCCCTTTCAACTTCTCCAATGTCGTACTTCTGCTGTAGTTCGTTGAGCTGATTTTTAACCGATTCGCCCACTAAACTATCTTTAATGTGATGCCATTTATCCAGGTATTCAAAGGCCAATTCGAAATTCCCCAAAAGTTTATTGGCATCTGCCATTCCACCATAGGCATGCTCAATATACCTCCCATTTCCTATCTCTTCAGCCAATAAAAGTGTGGTATCGTAATAAGCCAGTGCTATTTCTCCCTCATCCAGTTTAACGTTTACTTTCCCCAGGTTGAAGTATTGAGAGAGGATATCGTTTTTATCATCAACTTGCTTATACATAGCCAATGAATTAGTGTAGTAATAATAAGCACTATCGTATAACTCCAGGTTGTAGTATTGTGTACCAATATTACCCATAATAGAGGCTATTTCCGGAACAGAATTAATGGATTTAGCAATATCTAAAGCTATTAACTCCAGTTCTATTGCCTTGCGATGGTTACCCTGTTTGCCATGAACCAAACTCAACGCATTTACCGCAAGAGATATCCCCTTTGAATTATTTCTTAACTCCTCTATCTCCAACTCTTTTTCCCAATACTCAATCGCTTTATCATAACGTTCGAGAGTGAAGTGCATTCCTCCTATATTGTGGTAAGCTGAAACCATACCAGTGGTATCATTTAATTCTTCGTAAATTTTAACAGCTTCCAGAAAGTTCACTAACCCCATCTCGAAATCTCCCTGATAGGTGGCTATTCTCCCCAAACAATTCCAGTAATGTGCCATTCCTTTTGGTGCATCTAATGTTTCGTAAATGGCTTTGGCTTCTACTAACATTCTGTTGGCTTGTTCAAACTTCCCTGCTTCTATGTAGTAATCTGCATAGTAGGCATAGGCCCAGGCTTTTCTAATTTTGGAGTCCAGCTTTTTAGATAGTTCCATGGCCTTATCTACATATCTTCTAGCTATGTCTGGATCGGTAGCTTCATAAGCTTTATAAAGCTCTATTAAAGCATCAAAATGAGTGGTGTCTTCCTTTTTTTGTTCTATGATGGCCTCCCACTTTTTGATGTCCTTTTGAGCAAAAGAGGTCGTTGACGAAAAGATCAACGTCAACACCAAAAGCAAGGAGTATAGTATGCCTATGCATTTTCTCATATTCGGTTCTATTTTCAGGCTTTAAACAATTCTATTCGAGCCTACTATCAAAGTTAGCATTACCCAATGAAATTCCACCAAAATATTAGCCCTTGGCAAACATCATGAGTATATGGCATTTTTTGCTTCAAATGAGCATTCATTTTGAAATTATGCCAACTGTTTACGATCTCCTACCAACCGATAAATTCAGCCGATACTATTTGTATTCCTCTCCTTGTTGAATCTACATTTGAGAGACAATAACTTAAAAAAATCAACTTGCGATGATGACAAAAAGACCACTTTTAATGCTCCTGTTATTGCTTATTGCAACAGGTATTAAAGCCCAATCGATGGGAGAAATATTCCCAGACGATTATTATTTCGATGCACTGGATGAAAACTACCAGAACAAGAAAGGATTAGGCTTAAAAACGTATGCGGTAGTCAATCAAAAAGGTTTAGGACTATCTCCAAACGAATTGGTGCTAGACGCCATGAAAGATTCTTACCACCATAAGTACATTGACCGAAGAAGAGAGAAAGTTCATGTTGAATTTGAAGACGATAAATTCTACAAAGAAATTAAATACAAAGACGACACTCTTTACAGGGATGAGGGGAGCTATAATTCGGGACAGGCTGAAGATTATTATGTACTGATTCCCTACAAGAAATACATCGTAAACTACAAGTTTACCGAAGATGGGAAAATAGAACTACTTCATGTGTACATGAATGAATTAACCAGAGCCAATGAATTTAAAGACAAAGATCTGGTAATAGATTTAGTTGAAAAACTAGAGCAAAAAGTTAAAGCTCAAATAGATGAATTGAGAGAAAGCACCATTAAAGAAAAAACTGCAGAATTGGACAATAGAGAGCTCCCAAAAGCAGAATTAAAAAGTTCTAGTTTAGAAGCTAAACTATTAAAGGCTATTCAGGAGTTTGGAGAAAACCAGGGTTGGAAAGAAACATTTACCAAAGTGGTAATTACTTCTGATTGGTGGTACAACAAGAATAAATACTCCGGCAGAATTACAGGTAAAACAATAGAGATTGCTGCTGTTGCTACCTGGCCTAATGGAAAATGTACCTATCAAATGTTCAACATGCATCGAGAAGCTACAGACAACCTGGGTAAAACCTTTGGGAAAATTTACCGATCAGGAACTGGAAGTCAATATGATATTAGATGCGACAAAGTAAAATAACGGTGGAATTCTTTCAGAAATCAAAGAAAATAGAGATTCTCCTTAATTAGGAGAAGAACATGAATAAACCATAAAAGAGTGGTGGGTATCCCTGGTGGTACCTGCCACTTTTTTTGCATAAAAAAGCCCGGAGAATCTAATTCCGGGCTTTGTGCAACTCCAATCAAAATTGTTTGTATGAAGGAAGAATAAATCTAACAATTATGATCCCCCACGGAGCTTGCACCCCTATTGCTATTGAGTTGGTGGTTTAAACTTTTAAATAAGGTAAGTGGTCACCACAACCACTTACCTATTCTCCCATAACTAATCGACGACCATGTGGGAGATGAAAATCAACTTAAAGACGTTGTCTATTGTTGGAACACCACACTCCAACACGAACATAAATACGACCATCACTAACCGTTGATTCTCACAGGGTGGAATCCACGCGAAACCACCTTTCTTTTTATTTCATTTAATGTTTTTATCATTTCACAATCAGCTTCTTACTGTATAAAGCGTTGTTAGAAGAAGCCACTACCAGGTAAAGCCCCGGAGGCAAATCACAATCAATTGGCAATACCTGTTTAGATTCTCCAGATTCCAACAACTCTACTTTGGAATAGAACTCCTCTCCTTTTACATTTCTAACTACTACCAGTATCTTTTCGCCCTTTATGTTTTCCAACGAAATACTTGCTCGTTCTCCCCGGGTTGATGGATTGGGGAAAACGGATATCATAGCATTGTTCTCCATAGTATATTGCACTGGTACTATATTGGAGTGCTCCACTTCCCCATTTCCATCTACCCACTTAATCCGGTAGTATGAAATACCAGATAAAGGTTGAACATCTACTGTTTTATAATCGTTTCTTTGGGTGCTGTTTCCTGTAGCTTCTAATCGTTCTACAATGGTAAAATGAACACCATCATTGGAACGTTGTAATTCGAAGTAATCCACATTAGACTCCGATACTGTGCTCCAGTATACATCCACCATTTGATCGTTAGCAATTGCATTAAACTCTAACAACTCCACCGGTAAAGGTGTACCTGGATCGCTAGAGCCAATGGTAATAAACCTTGCACTATTTAAAGGAATATGACTGGTACTAATTCCAGATAGGATAATTGAACCCTGAGTAATGGTTAATCCTGCATCTCCATCCTGAAAAACGGTTGCATCGGAGAAATCACCATCGTCATCCACCAACAATCGAATATCGTCTATGTCAAAAGCCCCAATTTCATCCCACTCTATCTCTAAGCTGTAAGTGTCGGAAAAGTTATGGTTTTGTACTCTCCACACTCTTTCAAACCTCGAATATATGTTAGTTGGTACCTCTAGAGACCATACGCTGGATAACGCTCCATCATTATGTCCTACCACTATGCTAGAAGCATCGTTAGTAATGGAAGCTGCATTTGTGGCATTTGAAGAACTTAAGGTTCCTACATAAAGCTGCAGGTTATCATCAGCTGTAACCGATTGCTTTTGCTCTAATCCGGAGTCATCATCTCTAATAATTCCAATTACTTGATTCTGATAACCTGAGGATTGATTATAGTCCCAAATGACCGAACCATCGCTTGCTAAATAATCTCCTTCGTAATGAGCTCCCATCACCTCACCATTGGTGCCATCTCCATCAGCATCGGGATCCATTGTTAGTCCGTATTTTAAACACAAGTAAGATTGAATTTTAATGTGCTCTGCGGGCGTTGGAGCGCTGCTTAAAATGATTTGCTCAAAAATGCTACCATCATAATTCTTGTTAGTGGCACTCTGCAAACTACCTATGTAAAAATTCCCTGCAGATACTTTTCCATTGGCGGTACCATCACCTGTCTCTACATGTCCTCCATTCTTTTGCGCAAAAGAACTAATTCCTATTGGCGATGTTCCGGAATGAATATGTCCAAAGGTCCACAAGGTAGTTTCGTCGGTAACATTAGAAAAAGATACTCTAATGTCTTGCGAATTGGTGGGGTAATCCATCCTTACCTTGTCCGCAGTAGTAGATCCGTACAGTCTTAAATATCCACCAGAAAGTTTCTCACTACAAATGGCTTCAATATCTCCATTGTTATTGGTTTTCTTAACTACCGAGTAGCTCATTATATCATTCCATCCTCCCGATGAAGGAAAGATTCCTCCAGCTATTTCGAAATGGTTGTTGTTTCCATCAAACTCTATGGCCGGGTTATAATTCCTGCTTACTTCCGAAAAAGAAGGCTGATTAGATGAATTAGCGGTATATCCGTTAGCGCTTTGATCCGTCCAGGAACTTACAGAACATCCATTCGTCGTACACGAAGTTCCCTGATCTGCCCTGAGCCAAAGTTCCAATCCGGTAGATACACCCCCGGGAGAAATTTGACCATATATATGATTTACAAATACTAAAAGAAAAACAAGAAGGATAGTTTGTGGTGACTGCTTCATTTGGTTTAGATTAATTCAACTGAACTCCATTCAAGCTACTTTGATTTAGACCAGAATGATACATGTGACGCAGCGCAAAAACGTCACAACATCAAAAAACGACCGTTTCAGTACCGAATTTCGAAATGCAATAAAACCGACAAGGCGTCACATAATCGTCACAGCCCATTTTTAAAGGGATTTATTCACTATGTTTGAATATGAGATTATCTGGGATGAACATTTGGTTTAGAAGGTTGAGTATTGTTTTTGCGCTATTTCTGGCAACTTTCAACAGTGTTTTTTCACAGGAAACTTCCGATTCTGAGGCTAAATTGAATAATTTGTTTCAAGCCACTAGAATGTATTTACACACCGAAAATGATTCGGTTATTCTATTTGCCGATTCACTATACGAATTAAGTGTAAAGCATCACAACATCACCTATCAACTGCGTGCCATGCGTCATCAGGCAGGTGGTATGATCTTAATAAATGGAGATACTGAAAATGGAATTAAACTATTCGAAAAAGGAATACAATTGAGTATTGACTCCGCTCAAAACAATGAATTGTTTGGCTTTAGAAATGATTTATCAGTTCATTACAGAAGGCTTGGTGAAAACCAAAAAGCCATAGAGTTGAATTTAGAAAACGAACTTTTAGCTTCTAAGATTGACAATAAAAACATGCAAATTTTTGCCAATCATTCGTTGGGAACCATTTTCATCGATCTGGAAGAAACAGAAAAGGCCATCCAGCACTTTAAAGTTGCTTCTCACCTATCTAAAGAAACCGGCAATGAAAAAATGTTAGGGCATTCAGAAAGTGCTATGGGAACGGCGTATATTCCCAAAAATAAAGATTCCGCCATCTATCACCTTAATCAGGCTTCTGTGGCTTTTTCGAATTCAAACTTCCCACAGTTTCATCATCACGCAAGAGCTAATATAGCTGAGGTATACCTGGATGACAATCAAGTTGACAGTGCCTATCGATACATTAGTACAGCCATTCCATTTTTTAGCAATGAAGAACATACAGCAACTGCTTCTTACTCTTTTGAAGTAGCAGGAAAGGTTTACGAAGCAATGGACAAGCCTGATTCAGCATTCTTAATGTATCAGGGTGCATTAGACATTGCACTTAAATTTCATATTATACGAAGAGAAAAGAATCTTCACCAGCTTTTAAGTAATCACTACTATAACTC
Organism: Parvicellaceae bacterium; assembly: GCA_965230225.1. Classification (GTDB taxonomy): domain Bacteria; phylum Bacteroidota; class Bacteroidia; order Flavobacteriales_D; family Parvicellaceae; genus CALSMU01. The sequence continues at coordinate 334,015 of CBDDKM010000006.1, read as the reverse complement.
AGGTGAATATAAAAATGCCTATGATCACATGAAAAGACATTGGATGATTCATGACTCTTTGTTCACCATAGAAAAAGACAAGACCATTCGTAGTATTTATGCTGATCATGAAGTAGAAAAAAAAGAAGCAGAACTGACCATTATTTCGAACGAATTAGCTCTTCAGAAAACCAAGAACCAACTTCAGGATTCCGAACGGCAATGGCTAAGCTTATTAATTACTCTAATTGTATTGGTGGCAACAGGAATTGTATCCTTTCTGCTCTACAGAAGGAAAAGAGAACGAGAAAAAGCACTTCATAAATTGATGCTTAAGGAGGTAGAACTAAAAGGTGCTCAATCCAAAATCGAACTGAAAGAGCAAAAGCTTACTGCCATGAAGAATGAAATTATTCTAAAAAATAATGCAGTAGAAGAACTGGAAAGTAAACTGCTCAAAGACTCCGAAAACAAGCAATTCAAGATGGTTAAGCTATCTAATATGAAAATCTTAACCGAAGAAGACTGGGATCGTTTTAAACGCATGTTTTTAGAAGTTCACCCAGAGTTTTTAGGCAATCCTATCTTCGAAGAGTTCAAGTTCTCTACTTCAGAAGTTAGGTTCCTAATGCTTACAAAGATTAAGCTCTCCAATAAGGAAATTGCCTCATGCCTGGGAATCTCCATGGGTGGTGCCAGAACCACAAAATACAGAATCATTAAGAAAACTAAATCTCATGGAATTGAGACGATTGAGGATTTGATTGACAAAATTTGACTTTAGACAACAGACATTAGACATTAGACATTAGACATTAAAAGTACTATGTATGATGTATTAATTTTATGCTTTTAGTAACTCATTAAATATCAGTTATTGGAAGTGAAAAATTAGATTTTAACCGCAAGTCCTACAATAACACACGGACCACCCTTACTCCAGACGCAGCCAGCGGAGATCAGGAGTCTAGAGAAGTATAATCATTAAGCTAGGTTAATCGATTAACGATGTTCGACTTGAACGACAAAAGACCTTCCCCTTCCACGATTAGAACATCTCCTTTCCCGTGGATCCCGATGCTCCCGATAGTTATCGGGACGGGAGGGAAACTTATGAAGTAAGCAGTAATCCAATGCGAGGACCAAATAGTAAATATTGCCTCTTTAACTCCTTAACTATTCAACTTTTGCCCCTCATCAAGAAATACACTAAAAAACTAAGCCAAATACTAACAAATATTAGAAGGTCAACTTATTATTTATAGTTTTAAACCACACTTAACCATTATGACTTACACTTTTCCCTTTCTTAATCGTAAGCGATTTGCCAACACATTCTCTCTAATTCTGGGAATACTAGGACTTATTCTGTTTTCCGGGCTTACCCTTTTGTTCTACATCAAGGAAAATGAGATTCCATGGCCATTGCTAAGTGTTGCAGCTTTTAACTTAATAATAATGCTGGTCTACATGAATAAATTATTCTTTGCAAAAGTGACCATATCTCCAGAAGGTATTACCTATAAGTCTTTGTTTACAAAGCAAACCTTAAAAATGCACGAGATTAGAGATTTTAAACTGGTGCAAAGAAGACGAAGAGGAACTGATATTCATCCATTTTCTTTTCCTTCCAGAACCAACGCTTTTAATAACTTCTATTTTATGGTGATGACCACTTTCAAAACTCCAGATGGTCCATTTTTAATGACTCAACCAATTGGAGAGAACTATATTACCATTCAGGAAACAGAAGAAGTGTATCGAGCCTTAAGAAAGTTCTACAATACATGGCAAAAAGAAAGAGAAAGCCAGAAGAAGAACTAAGTATTGAGTGTGGGTATTGAGCACCAAGCTATTAAACTTCCTCTATCCACTCCATATTATATAATTTCATATACTCAATCACTTCAAACATACCTACGTATATCTTACCCCCTTCATCATTGTTTTTTAACTCCTTTTGTATTTTTTGGACTATCCTTAAATACTCTTTATCATTTTCAGGGGTTACCTTTAGTTTAAATAAAACATAATTATTAGTGTATTCGTCTTCTTGTTCATCAAACAAGCATTCAAAATAATATAAACTTTCACCTACAGAACATATCCCAGATCGAGGGCAATCATAAAAATCATATATATAAACGGTTACTCCAACCATATCCATATTACATTTGGTATAAAGCATTTATCATGGCTCTTCTAGTTGCAATCGCAACAGTTGCAGGACATGAATCCACTGCCATCCAATGTAAATCAACTATTTTTACTTTTAGGCCATTCCATCCTTTTGGATATACATACCCTTCCAAAGCATCAAGTATTCCCACATCAAATGATTTATGAAACCCATAATTAATTTCAGGGTCAATCTTAATTCTAACTCCTGTAGTTTTTGTATAGATTATTTCTACTAATACCTTAGCATATATCCCTCTGTTGTTGAACTGTTGCTTTATAAACCCTTCTCCTTTTAGTGCTTCCATTTATTAGGTTTTAGAACAACTAAGTTAGAAAAGAATGTGTTGTAAGTTCAGTAATTGAATGTGAGTTTAGAGTCACCTTCTAAACTATTTACTCAAAACTCTCCCCTCACAAATCCGTTGTTCCTTCCAGGTATTTGTTTAATAAACTACCAACTGTCTCCTCCAGAGAAGCTTCATTAATCTGGTTGTAAGACTCTTCAGATAATTCTTTCTGAACTTTTGCTTCTACTGCCAATAAAGGCTTCTCATCCGGTGGTTCAGGGAAAATGTTTTGCTCTTTGAACAGTCTTCTGGTTACAGTAGCTACTTCGTGTGCTCCTTCAAAGTTTTGCTCTTGCTCCAATAAATAAGCTAAGGCAATTAATCCGTATGCATCTTCATTTTCAGGATCGTACTCTCTTCTTAAAGCATAGTACTTGGCAATCAGTCTTCTCGCCTCTTCAAAATCGCCAATGGCAGTTGATACAAACGACTTATTGAAGTGATCGATCATGAACATTCCTTTAGAGCCAATGGCTTCGCTAATGCTTAAACTTTCATTATAAAACGCTTCTGCGCGTTCCATGTTCCCCACCAAACGCCACATTTCAGCATTCATGTGCGCTCGTTTCATCATCCATTTCTGATTTCCGGAAGACTCTGCTAAAGCTTTTAATTGCTCACTCAAATCAGCTAAAGAAACAGTGTCTAAGGTTCTTTGGGCATTTCTGCACAAGCTGGAAAGTGCATCACCGATTAGTGTGTCATTCTTAGTTTCATGACCAATTTTCAATACTTCTTCTGCTAAAGCGATGGATTGAGCATCATCCCCTTCTTTAAAGAGTTGATAAGCATCCTTCAACATTTCTTTAGGGTCCTTTGCTTCTTCAGCAACTTGTTCTTCCTTCGGAACATCTTCTGTACTTTGATTAGACTCTTGCTCTTTCGCTTCTTCTCCACAAGAAATTAGCGCAACACTAAGTAATAAAGCAATTGGTTTGATGATCTGTTTCATAGGGTTTATTTGCGGTAAATATAATGTTTTGAATTGGGAGAAATTCCATTTATGAAAAACTATAACTTTACTCCGACTAATTATTCCGCTTATCTCTACACAATTAAGATATCAAGGGTTTATCAGCACCCCTCAATTATGGGAAGATGATTCTGTTTATGGTATAATGCAGCTAAAACATCCTTTCCAACATTCAGAATTCAAAGGAATTATACCTCATGAAGTTAGACTTGGGAAATTGGTAGAGCATTATGCATTTTATGAGTTTAAACAAGCTGGTGAAATTGAATTGCTACACAAAAACATTCAGGTAATTGAGAACAAAGTCACTTTAGGCGAATTGGATTGCCTGATTAAACACAATAATCAATTGATTCATTTGGAAGTGGTTTACAAGTTCTATTTGTACGATGAAACTGTTGGCACAGAAGAATTGGATCATTGGATAGGTCCTAACCGAAATGATCACCTGGTTAAGAAGTTAACCAAGCTTCAATCCAAACAGCTTCCTTTATTACATCATCCAACCACCCAGAAACACCTTCAGGAGCTAGGGTTGAATTCAGAAGACTTTCTGCAACGTGTGGATTTTAGAGCTCAGTTATTTATTCCATTAAACAAAAGCATTACATCATCCAACCTCAATCAACAGTGCATTTCAGGTTTTTACATTCGGTTAAACGAACTGGATAATTTTACTAATAACCAGTTTTATATTCCTACTAAACTAGATTGGTTAATTGAGCCTCATGAAAAGGTTAAATGGATTGAGATTAACACTTTTAAGCAAGAGCTTAATGACCTACTGAATGCTAAAAAATCTCCATTGTGTTGGCTTAAAACTACAGAAGGAATGTTACAGAAGTTTTTTGTGGTATGGTGGGATCAATAATTTAACATCTCAAAATAGCATATTATCCAACAAAAAATACCTTTGTACCACACACCATAGAAATGGAAATCAAATTTATAGATAGAAGCACCAAAGAGATCAAATCAGAATCTCCACCTGCCGAAGGTTTGTTGAAGTTTTTGTACGACAACCCCTTTGGTAAAACTGCGGTATTACCCATTGCTAAGCGTAAGTTTATTTCCGAAATTTATGGTAAGAAAATGGACAAGCCCTCCTCTACTCAAAAGATTCAGGAGTTTGTGGATGAGTTGGGAATTGACATGTCCGAAAGCGTAAAACCCATTAGCGACTTTACCTCCTTTAATGATTTCTTTTACCGAAAGCTAAAACCATCTGCCAGACCAATTGAAAAAGGGTTGGTATCGCCGGGAGATGGAAGACTATTGGCTTTTGAAAAGGTATCCGACCTGAAACACTTCTTTGTAAAGGGAAATCAGTTTACTCTTGGTAGTTTTCTGCAAAACAAAGAAATGGCAGACAAATATGCCGATTATGCTTTAACGATACTACGTCTGGCTCCCAACGACTACCACCGTTTTCATTTTCCTTATGCCGGAATCCCAAGTGAAATAAAACAAATTAAGGGGAGCTACTTCTCAGTTTCACCTTATGCTTTAGCTAATAATTTTGTGAGAGTTTTTTGCGAAAACAAGCGTGAAATTTGCATTCTGGAAACGGAAAACAAAGGAGATATTGTGCTAGTACCCATTGGTGCTACCATGGTAGGAAGCATACTGGAAACATACATACCAAACCAGTCCATTAATAAAGGTGACGAAATGGGTTACTTTGCTTTTGGCGGTTCAACGGTAGTTATGCTAACAGACAATAATCATTTTACCATCGACTCTGACTTATTAGAGAACACCAAAAACAAAATGGAGACGTTTGTTAAAATGGGAGAAAAAATTGGAACAGAGAACTAACCCCGTATATATAAAATGAACAGAAAAGAATTGATTGCCCTACAGATAAAGACCACTCATAAGCAAACCCTTGGGATGGTTGCCGACCTGGATCAAAAACACTGGAACACCACTCCTGAGGTAATTGACTCCAACATTAACTGGCAATTGGGGCACATTGCATTAGGAAATTACTTACATGGTATTGCTTCTATTTCAGGACCAAATGAAAAAATAAGAGCTGCAGTAAATGTTCAAGACATGATTAAATGGTATGGACCTGGATCTAAACCCAATGAACTACTGGATGAAAAGCCAACCTCTGAAGAGTTAATTCAATTATTGGAACTGGAACATCAGGTATGCATGGAAGAGCTGGATAAATTGTCTGATGAAGATTTAGATGCCCCAACAGCAGTTCCTAATCCTGCGGTTAAATTAAAGTTCCAGGCTTTGTTGTGGTTACCCAAACATGTTTGCTGGCACATTGGGCAAATGGCCATGCTAAAACGAATTCTGAATAAAGAAATTAAGGATTACGGAATTAAGTTGGAGGAAAGTTTGGGGGATTAGAAGTGACTAGAATACTTGAAATGCACTAATGTTTTTGAAGTTAAAAAGTTTAGGAGTTAAAAAGATGATACTCGCTACTCTCATTTTGAGCTCAACTTCAGAAAGTCTAACTTCTTTGTCTTGCCCAGGCTCCTCTGGACTCCCGATCTCCGCTACGCTTCGTCGGGAGTGAGAGTGGTCCGGGTGTTATTGTAGGGCTTGCGGTTAGCAATCTAGTTTTTCCTTTCTAATGGTAGATACTTAAAGTAAAAAACAACAGCTGGATATATTTGGCGAACATTAATACATAATACTTAAGACATTGTACTGAAAAGTTTAGTCTCTAACAGTCTAAATAAACAACAAAAGCCCACGCAAGGCATGAGCTTTCATTCTTTTACTACTACTACTTAATCAACTATATTACTACTGAACCCTACTACCACATAGACTCAGTAGCCATGAAAAAGTCAAATTAATTGTCTAATATAACGAAAAATCTAAATCGATTTAGCTTGCGATAACAAAAAAAGCCTCAATTCATGTTTGAGGCCCTCTGAATATTTATCTATAGTGTTACATTTTCACAAAAGGAGTTACTCCAACTGATTCTATATTTAAAAAGTAAGTTCCAGGTGCCAAATTGGACACATCTAAGCTACCAGCTTTGATAAAAGCTTTGATCCTTTTGCCATGTATATCTATAATTTCGCAAGGCTGATTGTATCCTGGTACATTAAGAACATTTTGAGCTGGATTGGGGTAAATGGAAATATCAATATTATTTAATTCCATCACACCAACCAAACCAAGGTTTCTATACAACTTGGAAATAGGCCCATCATCTGCCCAACCGGAAATAAACACATCTACATTGTTATCGGAATCAACGTTCACCATTTTTGCACACCCAAAATAAGCTCCTTCAAACGGATTAAGCACCAATGTATTGAAGTTACCTAAACCATCATTCAAATACAGCGAGGCGAACCTTGTACCATTTGGGTACTGTCCTTCTACTCCTACTATTAATAAATCCTGATCTCCATCTCCATCAATGTCTTCAAAGTCAACAGCGGTATTACTTCCACCAGGAAAAGCTGTGTTAGGTACTTCTGTAAAATAGCCTGCTCCATCATTTGTGTAGAGCGCCACCATCTCTCCTAATGTAACTTCAGTTCCTGAAATAATTAAGTCTATATCTCCATCTGCATCAATATCTGCTGCATCAATTTCTCCTCTTCCGATATCTTCACTGATTGCTCCAGAAAGCACCGAAAAATTTCCACTACCGTCGTTCAAATAAACTTCAGTTTCCTGATCTAAACCTGCACCTTGTCCGGTAATGATTAAATCCATATCCAAATCTCCATCGATGTCTGCAAATTTCATAGCTCCTGTGCTAACAGCAACAAAAGGAGTACCATTAACCAAATCAAAATTTCCATTTCCTTGATTGAGATACAATGCTGTTTCCGTTCCATTTATTCCAATCCCGGAAACCACAACATCAAGACTTCCATCACCATCAACGTCGGCCATTGCTAAATCCGCGTACATGTACCCTTCAATTCCTGCTGATGTGTTTTCAGAGAATACCCCTGTACCATTATTCAAGTATATCTGTGTTACTCTGTGGTTATTGTTTTTCACTCCAACAATAGTTATATCAACAAAACCATCTCCATTAACATCATTAAACATTACATCTCCCCTCGCCATTTGATCAAGCTCATTAGACTGGTCCAAAGAATAATTCCCATATCCATCATTCAAATAAAGGAGGGTATAGGCATTGCCTTCATCATCTTTCCCCATCAGGATCATATCATTGTCATTGTCCTGATCAATATCTGCGAAATCCACTGCAGAGTCGATTAATCCAGGAAAAGGAGATCCTGTAACCTCTTTATACTCTCCTGCTCCGGTATTTAAATATAACTTCGCCATTCTTTGATCTCCCATTGGAGAACCAACAACCACTACATCCAAATCATTGTCCTGATCTACATCCGAAAAAGCAGCATCGGACAACCACACTCCCTGAAAAGGATTATACTGTGGAAGGTAAAATGACCCACCTCCATTATTTAAGTACAGTTGAGTTGACTCAAAACTGTTGCCCTGCATTCCAGTTATTAATAAATCGATGTCTGAATCGTTATCTACATCTGCTATAGAAATTGAACCGTTCTTCACTCCTTCGAACTGATTACCAAAGTGCTGGGTAAAATTACCTGAGCCATCGTTATTGTATTGAATCCCAACTAGACTTCCTAAAGCAACCTCTCCTACCATCACTAAATCTTGATCCTGATCGTTGTCAATATCAACAAATACCATATCTCCCTGCCAAATCCCAGTCATTTGGTTGGAGATTAAGGTAAAGTCACCCTGTCCATCATTTTCATATAAATGAGTTATTGGGTTCCCTAAATTATCCATCCCACATATTACCAAGTCCAAATCGGTGTCGTTATCTATATCTGCACTGGCAATACTCCCTCTTTCCACCCCGGTAAATGAAGCGGTAACATCCAAAGAAAAAGCTCCATTCCCACTATTTCGATACAAGTTTGCGATATGATTTCCTCCAGACATTACACCTACAATTAACAAATCGAGGTCGTTATCACCATCAACATCCAGAAATTTAGCATCACTTTGCCATACCCCTTCCAAAATGACTGTAGGGTGTGCTGTAAAATTTCCAGAACCATTGTTTAAATACAAACTTGATTTTGGAGAAAACCCGGTTGTTCCGGTCACCAATAAATCCAAATCACCGTCGCCGTCTACATCGGCCAAATCAACCGTACCCGAACTGTAAGAGGGGATGTTAAGAGTTTCTGGATAATAACTTCCAGAGCCATTATTCAGATAAAGTGAAGTACTTGGCAACCCGGAACTGTTTTCTCCGGAAATAACTACATCCAAATCTCCATCATTATCCACATCGCCAAAATCTAGAGCTCCATACTCTACTCCTTCAAAATCCGCTTCCAGCGTAATTTCTGGTGGTAATGGTCTGGCTTGTTCAAAAATTAAATCTTGTGCTGTTGCTCCCATCGAAAGAAGCATAGCTGAAACTATTATTCTATTTCTCATTGTCTTAGGTTTTTCCCTTCCAGACAAAACAACTTTAAGGTTCGGATTGTTAAAAGGGCAGTTAACGCAATGCAAGATTACCACTCTAAGAACCTCAATGCAATTCGATTTATTTAATTTCTTAACAGCTTGAACCAAGACTTCGACACAGGTAAATAACTGATTTAAAAACTATTACAACCAGCAAATATGTACACTTCAAAATGCATTTATTTCAGTTTTATTGCTATTACATTTCTATTCTAAACAAAAAAAGCCCCAACATTTAGTTAGAGCTTTTAGGTTGTTTTTGAGTTGTTTGGTTACTTCAGCAACGATACATGGCCGATCTTTTTGTATTTATTACCCTGATTATCCTGACAGTTTAATTTCCACACATATACACCATCCTGAACCGGTCTGTTTTTATAGGTCCCATCCCATTGTTTATTGATGTTATCTGCTTCAAAAATGAGCTCTCCCCAGCGGTTAAACACTAAGAAACTATAGTTCTCATCTGAAATTCCGTATCCAATTGGAGAAAATTGGTCGTTTACCCCATCGTTATCCGGTGTAAAGCCATTTGGAACATAAAGCATTGATTCATCTCCTATGATCACGATTTCACAAGTTTCGTCAATACATCCATGCTCATTAATAGCGGTAAGGCATACCTCATAACTACCACCTACGTCTGATGGGAATGTATAACCTGGATTAACCACCTCCGAACTGTTGCTAGCCCCTGTAACATCAAACACCCATTGGTAATAAGTAGCATTTACACTGGTATTGTTAAAGTGTATATCCGGATGGAATATACTGGTAGGCTGCGGAGTAAATGTAAAGCTTGCTGTTGGGTATCCGTATACGCAAATGTAATCTGCAATGGAATAGCTTGCCGGACATCCTTCGGGAGTAATGATATCTAAACTTACACCCCAACATCCTTCCTGATTAAAGGTATAATTAACAGGAGAACAGTCGGAGCTTGAGCCTCCATCGCCAAAGGTCCAGTTACACTGTGACCCCGCAGGCACTCCATTAGCCGTAAAATTAACTTCTACCGGTAAACACCCTTCCAGAGTATCGGCCTCAAAACTGATTATAGGTAATGGCACTACAGTAATTATAACACTTGCGGAATCAGTTATACAGCCATCATCAGCCAAAACTGTATAAGTGGTAGTTGTGTTTGGCGAAACAGTTTGATTAGCTCCTTGCCCCACACCTTGATTCCAGGTGTAAGTTACAGCTGTTCCTGCTCCACCTGTGGCAACAGCAGAAATATTAGCCTGATCTCCTTCACAAATGGTTTGATTACTTTGGGCCGTTACACTAATACCGGGGCTAACATCCACTGTTTCGCAGGATGGTTGACTGACACACCCCATTGAATCTGTAGCCACCACACAATAAGTAGTTTGCACACTCGGCGACACCATAAAGTTTTGAGTAGAAAATTGATTATCCCAACTGTAAACATAAGGAGCAGTACCTCCACTGGCGTTTGAGGTAAGCAAAGTAGAATCTCCCGGGCAAATGGTTATTGAACCAGAAGATGAAACCACTACTGGAGATGGCTCAGTAATAGTTGCTCCTGTGCTCACTGTACAACCAGTTGCATCCTGTGCTACTATGTTGTAATTCCCTGGGCACAAACCAGTAAAAACATTATTAGACTGAAAAGTCACACCATTATCAATACTATAGGAAACACAACCCAGTGCTGTAATGGTAATTTCTCCATCACATAATCCATTACAACTTACATTTTCTACGCTTGTAGTTGCAGTTAACGCAGCAGGTTGAGTTAAACCTATAGTAGTATCGGCCATGCAGCCGGCAGAATCTGTTACAGTAACAAAATAGTTTCCTTCTCCCAGGTTAACAGCTGGATTGGTGGTTTGATTTCCTGCAGCTGCTCCCCATTGATAAATGTATGGAGCAATACCTCCTTGAGGTGCTAGAACAATTTGTCCATCCGTATCGCCGTAACAAGTTGGATTCTGAGGTGTATTAGGGATATCCATATCGCTAAATACAATTGTTACCTGATCACTGGTGATACATCCCATTCCATCATCTTCTGTCCAGGTAAATGTATAGTCACCTGCATTTGGAACAGTTACCAATGTATTAAATTGGTCAATAACTCCAAATGCCGCTGAAGCGGGGCCACTCCATACTCCAGGGATATTATTGTTTGAACCATCCAAAGTGGCCTGTAATCCATTACAAATAACTTGATCAGGGCCAGCATTAGCAATTGAACCAGGCAATATGGTTACTTGAAAACTACTCTCTGCTGTACAGTTAGGAACTGTCCCGGATTGATTGTACACATAGATGGTTTGTGATGATGTAATTTGAGTTCCGGTAGCAATGGCACCAACTCCTCCAGGCGAAGAATAATAACTCCCGTTGGTTAAAGCTGGTAGTGTATATGCTCCACAAGCTGTTTCGTCTTGAGGAGAATCCACTAACGGAGTTGGTATCACTACTATGTCTGCTGTAGCTGTATCAGTTTGCCCTAAAGCATCCGTCAACACAACAGTATATGTGGTCGTAGTAGCGGGAGTATCTGTTTGAGTGTCGGTAGATGGATCGGTTGTTCCTTGCGCAGTTACCCCTGTCAACCCTCCACCAGAATAAGTAAATGTATAGTTAGTGATCCCGCTAGAACCAACTGCCGTAAGAGTACCTACGTCTCCCTCGCAAATGGTATCACCTTCCAATGTTACATAGCAAAGACAAGTACTTACCGTAGCATTTTGAGTGAGGGTATCCACACAACCATCGGCATTGGTTACAATTAACTGAACCGGATGATTCCCTGCTGTTGGGTATGTGTACGATGGGTTTTGAGTATTATCATCTACTACTCCATCTCCATCAAAATCCCACTCCCAATTGGTAATGTCTGCTGCTACGGTAGACTGATCTGTAAACACGGTTGGCAAACTCTGACAATCTACCGTTGAGGTAAAGCTTGCAACAGGTAGTTCTAATACTTCAACAGGGATAATGGTATCGTGGATACAACCATCCGGACTTTCGATGTGTAAACTAACATTGTGTGTTCCCGATGAAGGAAAGGTATAGCTTGGGTTTTGATTTGTATTATCTATTGTTCCATCATTATCAAAATCCCAATTCCACACACTTACTGTTGTTCCATCCGCTAAGGAACTATCTGTAAATACAGTTGGTAACCCCTCACACACTTCGGTTGAGGTAAAATCCGCGGTTAATTCTTTAGGAATTATAGTAATGGTAGTATCAACAGTAATGGCACAGTTTGGCCCTGCAACCGGTGTAATCGTACACTCGTACGTTCCACTGGCTGTAGGTGTTATGGTTTGTGTAGTTTCTCCGGTAGGACTCCATAAATAACTTGCTCCACCTGGAGGAGCTGTTAAAGTTGTAGGCCCGCAAGGCACATTAGACCCCACCAATAACTCCAATGGGTTACAACTAACATCTACATAAGCATATCCATAATGACCACCTTGTGCACAATCTCCTACGATAAACTCAATGGTCACATTTTGAGTCATATAATTGTGTAGTGGAACAAACACTGTCGTCCAGTCTTTATAAGAGTAATCAGGATTTCCGGTCCAATCATTTACCGTTATCCATCCTGCTTGCCCGTCTCCGGCAGTAGCACTATATGCTCCACAAGGAATGGTATTACCATTTTCATCATACAGGTTTACTTTAAAAAATGGTTGTTCCCCCGGAGCATGATTTGGATCTTGTAGTACCACAGCATAGCTGTAGGAAAAATTAGCACTGTTGGCATCCACCTGAAAGGTTTGAACCAAACTTGCTGCTCTGGCACCAGTTCCATTATAGTCTCCTAAAGCAGCTGAACAAGCTCCTCCATTAGGATCTACAGTGGAAATCACTCCGGTTATAGCATCCGTTCCGGGTGCGGTGATGTGGTGAAACACAGTTGCTGCACATGGACAGCTATTGCAGGTACACACGCCATTAATGGTACTTGATCCTGTACAATCGTTTCCACAAACAAACACTCCATTTCCGGCATCGCAATCGCAGTTTGGATTAGGTGGTGGGAAATTATAACATTGACCAGTTGGATCACTGCACCAGGTATTCGTAGGAGTGGAATTTATCATCACATTTACATTGTTGTCTACATCTCCTGCATTCATCTCCCATCCCGAAAAATCACATGCTTCGAAATTAGGATTGGTACAAGGATCTCCTGGTCCTCTTTGGGCACTTCCTCCCTGTTTATTGAACAAAGGTTTAGAAGAGTCATTAACTAGTTCCTTCTGATATTTTTTGAAGTATTGATAATCATCCTCCACTAAGGGTAGAATGTCTTTTACCATCTGCTTTACTTCTGCTTTTGTAAATAAGACTTCTTTGGATTTTCTCATGTATAGTTCATGATCAACCTTTCCTTTAAAGATTTCTATGTAGGTAAATGAATTGGATAAATAGTATTTCCTAACCGACTCTGTATGAAGGTGCTTAATGAGGCAATACTTGGAAATGTCTCGGTATAATTGTTCTTTCAATTCCACATCAAGAAAATGATGGTTCATTAATTCATTGCTGGAAATCTTATCCTCTTCTGCCCTGTTAAACACAGATGGTGGAGGCAATTGTAATGGAGGAAAATTCTTTTGTGCGACAAGGGTACTTTGTAGTAGAACAAACAGGAAAAATACCCCGCGCTTTAATAAGTGTTTGTAAATTGAAAAGCATTTCGCTTCGCAATTTGGTTGAGTGGTGTTAAGTCTCATTGCGTTGGTTTCTATAAAGTTGTAATCGCAATTACCGACACCTATTAACTTATTCAAAACCAAAACTTAGCATAACTTACATATCGCTTCTGGCTTATAATTCGAAATGTAAGGAATAGCTTTTTTTGTAAAATATTACTCGGCAACCAATTTTCAATGCTCCGTTTAGGCAATAAAAAAGGGGCTCTTTCGCCCCCAACTTAAGTTTGATAATAAACACCAAACCATAAAAGTCATTAAACAATGACGACTCTACAATTGAGCTACCAGTTAAACATATGCTTAACTGGTAGCTTCTTATTAATCTTCATCCGTTTGATCAGCCAACCTCACAGTTAACCCATCCAATTCGTTTTTAATAAATATCTGACACCCTAAACGGCTGTTATCTTCCACAAAAAAGGCTTGATCTAACATGTCTTCTTCGTCGTCAGAAGCCGGTTGTAACTCATGGCTGGATTCTACATAACAATGACAACTTGCGCACATGGCCATTCCCCCACAAGTACCTTTTACCGGAAGTTCGTAAGATTTACACACCTCCATTACATTCATGTTCATGTCCGTTGGAGCTTCCAATTCGTGAAGTTTATCTTCACGATCAATCACTTTTATGGTAATGATGTTCTCTGCCATTAGAATCCATTTATTTCACCCATTACAGTGGTGTATTTAAACGATAATTTTTTGTCGGGGTAAATTCTCTTAAATGCCGACTGAACCATAAGGGTTCCTTCGTGGAAACCACATAGGATTAATTTCAGTTTTCCTTCGTAGGTATTGATATCTCCAATGGCGTAGATTCCAGGAACATTAGTACTGTAATCTCTGGTATCCACCTCAATTGAGTTTTTCGAAACATTTAGTCCCCAATTTGCAATAGGCCCAAGAGATGGAGTTAACCCAAACAGTGGTAACCAATAATCCGTTTCCAGCGTGATGTTTCCATCTGTTTTATGCTTGATCTCAACAGATTCAAGCTGATCAGTTCCATTAAGTCCTTTTACTTCAGCATCAGTAATCAAGTTAAGTTTACCTTCCTGAGCAAGTTTAAACACTTTATCTACCGAATCAGGATGACCACGGAAAGAACTTCTTCTGTGAACAAGGCTTACTTTATTGGCTACTCCTTCAGCCAGGAAAATGGCCCAATCCAAAGCAGAATCTCCTCCACCAGAAAGCACTACGTCTTTTCCTCTGAATTTTTCAGGATCCTTAACGATGTAATCTATTCCTTTATCTTCAAAATCTTTAATGTTTGAAATAGGTGGTTTTCTTGGTTCAAAACTTCCTAACCCAGCTGCAATAGCTACCACTGGTGCTTTGTGCTTAGTTCCACGATTAGTGGTTACAATAAACGTATCATCTTCTTGCTTCTCCACATCCTCTACCCTTTCTCCAAGAGTAAACCCCGGTTCAAATGGCTCAATTTGCTTCATTAAGTTATCCACCAATTCTCCTGCTAAAACGGAAGGAAATCCAGGAATGTCATAAATCGGTTTTTTAGGATAGATTTCAGCACATTGCCCACCTGGAATTGGCAAGGCATCAATTAAATGACATCTCAATTTTAACAACCCTGCTTCAAATACCGTAAATAGACCAACTGGTCCCGCTCCAACAATAATAATGTCTGTTTCTATCATAACTTTTCTTTTTAAATCAACCTTAAAACTCGTAAACCACTATAAAACACCAACTTGTCTTCTATTCACAAAAAGGCGCAGCACTCCACAGAATTAAAGGTTAACTTGAATTTTGCGAGCGCTAATTTAGGGGATTATTTAGAATTGTTCTAAGGAGTTTTAATTTGTGAATTTTTTCAGACATTTCTGTTACAATTGAGAAGCAAAAGCCAATAAATAAGACTTTCACACTAAATTTTTATCACCTTCCCTACTTTAGAACACTTATTTCAATTTGATTACAGACTCTCATTTTGACATTTCACTCTTTTTTTTAGAGTATAATTTCATTAACCAACATTACTTTCCTCCTTAATATCAATGGTTCTGACTTTATGGCAAACCACTTGATTTGTTTGTTCGTTGTTTTAAACCCATATCATATGAACAAATCTTTTGCTACAATCATCCTATTCTTAATTTGCCAATCTTACACTTCCCAAATCGTTATTAACGAATTTGTTCCAACCAACACCACTGACGAACCTATTTACGCACCTGCTCATCCAGATTGGATAGAACTCTATAACTCCTCTTCTTCTTCCATCAACCTCAATGGTTACTTCCTTTCTGACGACACACTACAACCATATAAATGGCAAATGCCAAACATTTCCATACCTCCTTTGGGTCATGTAATTGTTTGGGCATCTGCTAAAGACTCTCTTTACAATGGGACCGAAATTCATAGTAATTTTAAGTTAAACAATGATGGAGAAAGCTTAGTTCTCTCAGCTCCTGACAGTACTTTACTGGATTTTTATTCCTACACTAAAATACCTAAGGACTGCTCATACGGCAGGCAACCTGACGGAGGAGACTGGTACACTTTCGAAACTACCACAATAGACACTTGCAACTACACTTCAGCCCAATTACTACCTCCTGAAATATCGATGGTTTCCGGGTTATATACAGACTCTATAACTGTTCAAATTTCCAGTCAATATACTAATGATACTATTTACTACACACTAGATGGTTCTGACCCGGACCCCGCACATATTGGCGGACACACATACTTCATAAAGCAAGACTACAGTTCCCCAACGATGGCCAGTATTTCTCATGAAACGTTTTTCACCACCACTGGAGTTATAACGATTCAAGATAGGTCTACTGACACTAACAAACTATGTACAATAAGACCAACCCCTAATTGGTGGAATTATAATGGTATTAACTCCTTTAAGGGGACCTCACTCAAATTCATGTGCAAGAGTGAAGGCAAACTACCGAGTGATATCCAAAACAATAGTTACTTTATTTCTCCTGCCGGTCAAAATAGATATAGCCTACCTATAACTTCTATAACAACAGATGAAAAGCATCTTTTTGATTATTATGAAGGGATTTATGTTCCGGGAGAACTCTACTATAACAATGCTCCTAATGGGGGTTATTGGGCAAAAATTAAAGCTAACTACACTCAAAAAGGAGAAAACTGGGAAAAGCCCGCTCACATAACTCTGATAGAAAATGGAGAAGTTAAACTTAATCAAAATATCGGTGTACGAATTTCTGGAAATGTTTCCAGAGCCTGGGCAAGAAAATCTTTAAGACTTTATGCCAGAGAAGAATATGATTTAAAAAACCACTTTAACCATGACTTCTTTCCTTCATTGAACAAGCAAAATTCTCCATCTGATCGACTTACCAAGTTTAAGCGTCTTACTTTAAGAAACTCCGGAAATAACTGGGCCGAACAATTATTTAAGGATGCATTTATGCAACATATTGTGGAGCATTTAAATATCGAAGTTCAATATTTTAGTCCAACAGTGGTATTTCTAAATGGAGAATATTGGGGGGTCATGAACTATCGTCAAAGGTATGACGATCATTATTTGGATGATCATTACGACATAGAGGAAGACGATGCCGTAATCCTAGAAGGCAATTCAGGAGGGATAGACTTTGGAAATATCAACGACAGTATTCACTATAACGGTGTAAGGAACTTTATTGATTTCCAGGACATGTCCTCTCCTCTACTATACGACTCTGCTTGTACTATGATTGATGTACAGAATTTTGCTCAATTGTTTATGACACAGATTTACATTAACAACACGGATTGGTTATCAAATAATAGAAAATGTTGGAGAAAAAGAACCTCTCAATATATACCAAACGCTAGTTATGGACAAGATGGAAGATACAGGTGGTTCTTGTATGACCTAGACCACGGTTTTCAAAATCCAGATGAGAATCGATTAAACATTATCATGTCTAATCCCGGGGTTGAAACAGCAATGTTTAGAAGTTTAATGGAAAACCCAGAATTTAACAGATATTGGATAAACTTGATGGCAGATAATTTAAACACTTATTTGGCCCCTCAACTTATACTCCCTAAGATAGACAGCTTAAATAACATCTACGATCCAGAAATACAAGAACACAAGGCTAGATGGGGTAATTTATGGTCTGATAATTCCACTTTGGAAATGGAAGAATTTGCCTCCGAACGTCCATACTATATAAGAGAGCAAATATTGCAACAATTCACCACTCTAACAGACACCAGCTATATATCACTTAATGTACTTAATTCTGAAGGAGGAACTATTAAAATAAATACGGTTCAAATCAATGAATCCATTTCTCCTAATGGGAATTATCCTTACCCCTGGACAGGTATCTACTTTAATGGCAATCCTATCGATTTAGTTGCAATACCAGATCATGGGTACCAGTTTATAGGATGGGAAGGCATCTCATCTACTAGCGACTCTATTCATATCACTTTCGCTAGCGACACTTCTTTTACTGCTATATTCACTCCTGTAGACACCATAACCGGATTACATTTAAATGAGCTACTTTCTAAAAATAATAATACAATTATGGATAACTATGGAGAATATGATGACTTCATAGAGTTATATAATTCGACAAGTTCCACCATCAATTTAGCAGGGTTGTTTTTAACAGATGACTCCACCTGTAAACACAAATGGAAAATACCACCTTCCATTCAGCCTATCGCTCCAAACAACTTTCAAATATTCTGGGCTGATAATGACACCGCACAAGGAGATAACCATAGTAACTTTAAAATTGGGGAAGAAACTATATATCTATATGAGGTGGTTAATTCCGATACCTTTTTAGTTGACTTCATGGAGGCTCTCTCCTCCTATTACGAAAACATTTCTTTAGGAAGGTATCCCGATGGAGACACCAACCTTATTTTCTTTGATATTCCTACTGCTAATGCCACTAACGAAGAACCAAATTCATTCGAACACCTTTATATCAATGAATTTATTGCAGATAACTCCTATACATTTAGCGACGAATATGGAGAATTTGATGACTGGATTGAGCTCTACAATGGAGGTGGTACACCAATTAATGTCGGTGGACTGTACTTTACAGACGACCTATCTTTTCCTGAAAAATATAGAATCCCATTAAACCATGAAGACTCTACTACAATAGCTCCTGGAGATTATTTAATTATTTGGGCTGACAATGATTCTGAACAGGGTATTTTGCACACTAACTTTAAACTAGGTAGCCCTTCTGAGCAAATTGGTATACATAGAAGCTCAGTACTCAGCACCGAGGTTATTGACTCTATTTCATACACTCAGGTTATTCCAGACATTTCTTATGGAAGATATCCTGATGGCACTCCTAATTGGGTGTTTATGAATTATACTCCAGAAGAATCTAACATATCTACAGGTGTTTCTGAGACAGTCCCAGGCTTTACCTATACGTTTTACCCCAATCCTACCCAAGAAGAAATAAACATTAAATCTGAACAAATGGAAAAATTAAGAGTGTTCGATGTTCATGGTAAAATCATTAAATCATTCAATTCCTGCACTCCTCAAATGAATATTCAACTCACTGGTTTACAATCCGGGATATATTTCATAGAGCTAGAGTCAAAAGGTGATATTTTGAGAGAAAAAATTATCTTAAACAGATAATTACCAACAAGATTGCTTATCAAAATTACCCCTAAATTGATTTCCTAATTCTCATCATTCATGGAAAATCAATTCAGCTCCTCATTCATGCCTGGGGCATTTGAAAAAAAATAAAATACACCCCCTTCCTTCTAAAAGGATTTATATAATAACCACCCAAAACTTTTCGGCCATTTTGCCCTTTTTCACATTAGGGCAAAATGGCTTTTCCATTCTTGAAAAGCTCCACTTTTACTTGCTTGATAATTCATCACCACAACATCCTAGATTAAGTAAAATCAATTTTAGATTTGACACAAACACAAAATTATTGATCAAATTAAACCCAGACATCAACCAACTCCAAAACTAAACTCTACTACATGTTAATTATTAAAACATTATTTCGTTTGTCGTTGATTAAAAAGAATCCTGTTTTGTTCTTTTTAATAATGACCACCACAACCTTCTATTCACAAGTACCCACCATACAAGATTGTTTGGGGGCTATTCCACTTTGCAACAATTCTTATGCAGAAGTCAATTCACCAGTTGGAAGTGGAAACTACCCAGATGAAACCAATTATTGGAGCAATATTGGTGGGTGCTACATAGAAGAAGATAATTCAGTGTGGTATACATTCAACGTTTCTCAATCTGGAATGCTGGAATTTGAAATCACGCCCAACGACCCTTACGATGATTATGACTGGATGTTATTTGACCTAACCAACGCTAGCTGCTCTGATATCTACAACGATCCTTCTTTGGTGGTAAGTTGCAATTCTTTCGGGTTATTTTTTGGCCAAAATGGACCAACGGGTATTAGTTCGAACCTTGGAGGTATTGGCAACTCCAACGGCCCTGGAGATAGCAACGGACCACCTTTTAATGCCGATTTACCAGTAACTGCCGGAGAACAATATGCTCTCCTTATTTCTAATCATTCTGGCTCTACCAATGGTTATCAGATAGACTTTCAACAGAACCCCGGAAATGCTGTTATCTACGACAACGTCCCTCCAACGTTCGCTCAAATGAGCAATATTGCCTGTGGTTCAGACACATTAACCATCACTTTTTCTGAGCCTATATTGTGCTCTTCCATCAGTACTTTAGACTTTCAATTATTGGACCCTACAGGTGGAATTATTACCATAAACAACATTCAAAGTGCTGCCTGCTCATCAGGAGCGAATTTTGGAACTACCTTTACATTTAGCCTGGGGTCCACCCTAATTACTGCCGGCACATACCAATTAGTTTTAAATACCAACAATGGCTCTATAGAAGATGCGTGTGGTAATCTAGCTTTAGGAGATACTTTATCCACCTCCATTACAGAAATGGCATTTAATACTTCGGCCTTATCTATTCTAAACGAATTATGCTCTTTAGGAAATGGAGAAATTACTGGACTAACCATTAGTGGCGGAACTCCACCTTATGTCTATTCGTGGGATAATGGAGCAACAACTTTAAACAACTCTGGATTGGCAGAAGGCACCTACCAAATCTCAGTTTCAGATCTTACCAGTTGCCCAATAGACACCTCTTTTTATGTTCCTTCCACACCTGGAGTTACCCTGGACACCACCAATCTTCAGGTAATATCTGATATATGTTCTGAAGGAACAGGAGAAATTACAGGAATAACTCATTCTGGCGGAACACCGCCATATACTTTTCAATGGAAAGATAATTCAGGAAACATCATTAACACTTCAACATCATCTGCCTCAATTTCCAATTTAAGCTCAGGAACTTACACACTGGAATTATGGGATCAAAACAATTGCTCCGACTCATTGTCGGTATTTGTGCCACTAGAACCAGGAGTATTTTTGGATGCCACCAGCATGGTCGTAACAGATGACCAGTGTTTTCAATCCATTGGCTCAATAAGCAATATTTCAGCATCCGGAGGAACTCCAGGATATCAATTTACCTGGACAGAGGGTGGGAACATCATCAATACATCATCTACCACATCTGATATTTCAAACCTCACATCCGGGCAGTATGAACTTCTGGTATCTGACGTGAACAACTGCACTGACTCTATACTAGTTACAGTAGGTGATCAATCTAACCTTCAACTAGATTCCACAGGTCTTGTTATTACACCAGATACCTGCAACAATCAAATCGGGAGTATTTCCGGGCTATCGGTTCTTGGAGGAACACTTCCCTACTCTAGCACCTGGACTGATCAAAACGGAGCCATTTACCCGGGAAATTTAGATCAGAATCAATTAGAAGGAGGAATGCAATACACCTTGTTTGTATCCGACTCCAACGGCTGTGATGTAAGCGCTTCCTTTACTGTTCCAAACGAAGGGTTTCAGGATAATTACATCATCTCTGTTTTAGATGCTTCCTGCAATACCAATGATGGAGCCATTACTGTTGAAGTAATCACATCACAAAGCCCTCCATTCATTTATAGTATAGACAACTGGAATACCACTTCCGGTTCTAATATTTTCAATAACCTGGCCCCGGGAAACTATACAGTTAATGTTCAGGATGGTTATGGCTGTTTATCCACTCAAAACGTACAAGTACTTCAGGATTCCATTCCCTCTGCTTCATTTAACTCTTCCACCACATCAGGCGAAGCACCTATCCTAATTGAATTTACCAATACCTCCACTAATGCTTCCAATTATAGTTGGTATATAAACGATACATACACCTCCAACTTAACGGATTACGCTCATCAGTTTATGGAAGAAGGCAACTACAACATTACTTTAATTGCTCTAAATTCTCCCAATTGCATGGATAGCACCAATATGATTATTAACATTCTACCAGATTTTCGCATTTATGTCCCCAATGCATTTACTCCAGACAATGATGGCATAAACGACCAATTCGAAATTGTATTTGACTGGGACTATGAAATCGACATGGAAGTATCCATCTTTAACAAATGGGGAGAACTTATTTTCGAAGGAAGTTCAACCAACTCTATCTGGGATGGCACATACAACGGAGTTTCCTGTGAGCAAGGATCGTACATTTGGAAAGTTGAATACATCCACCAGGGATCGATTGTACCTAATACACTCACTGGACATGTAATGCTAATTCGCTGAGCCTATAGTTTATCAAACAACACCTTAGCATCTTCCGATGTAGGGTCGTACAACAATGCGGCATTTAGAGACTTTTTAGCTTCGGTAATTTTTCCCAAACTAATTTGAATTTTTCCTGCTAATAGATTGGCTGAATAATCGAATGGGTACGTAGCCTGAACCCTTTTCACATACTTTTCTGCTGTACTGAATTCCTTTTTGTAAAAGTGGATCTCTGCCAATCGGTAATTAGCTGTAGAATGGTTAGGATCAATGCTAACAATGGCCTTGTATTTGGCAGACACATCGTTCCAGTTTTGAAGTGCGGCAGCAGGGTAAATATAGCCTAACAAAGCTTCAATACTCTTTGGCTTTAATGCAATAGCATTTGAATAGTAAGTTTGAGATTTAATGTAATCTCCATTGAGGTAATACAACCACCCTAGCCTGAGGTTAACTTCGTAAGACGACTTGCTGTAATGATTACTCAACACCTGAATGGCCTGAGCATATTCCTGATTGTGTTCGTGGGTATAGCTTGCAGAAAAAGCTTCTGACATGGCAGTTTGACTGTATGCTGCAGTTATGGCAACTGTAGTTAAGAAAACGGAGATAATGGCTTGCTTAATCATTTCTATTCAATTTTAAATTAATACCAATAAATAAAGAGTTCATGTTGTAATTTGCATTTTCCCAGGGGTCTTGTACATCTTCGAAAGAATAGGTAAGTCTACCTGAAACCCTGGAAGTAAAAGCATAATTAAGGGAGGTAGTCAATTTTTTGGTTTGGAAATTATTATAGGAAACTCCTGTTCTTAAATCGTAAAACAGGTAATCTCCAACCGACAAATAATCTGCCTTTAACCATAACTTATCGCTGAATTTAGCACTCAATGAGGGGCGAAAATTAAGGAAGGAGCCGCTTGTCCCATTCACCGGGCTGATGTCCATACCCAATGTAACGGCATCCTTCCAAAAAGGTAAAGTATAGTTAGTAGTAATGGTTGGGGTAAATGCAATTGCACTTTGGTTTTCGTAATGGGTTGCACTAGTGCTAAACACAGGTACTGGGGGAAAGGAAACTCCGGGTGACGAATCCAGAGTTTGATATTCTACTTTCCCCCGTAGTCCTGTGAGGGTTACAAACCCACCTAACCTAAGGCGTTGATATCTTTTTGAAATACCGGCAAACATACCGTATGAGTGTAAATTAGTTTCTCCGGTGGTGTATTCTGTAGTGCTGGTTAACGGTAAATTAGAATAAGTCTTACCATAGTACCCTCCAAGGCTAATCGACTTTGTTCCAATTGTTTTATGGGCAGACGCTCCATATTGTGTATATCTGAAATTGGAATAATCTTTATTCTGACCAAACAAACTTAACTGATAAGACAAGTTCCAATTATTGGCTAATGCATGAGTTAAGGATCCATTAATGTATTTTCCCGTCCCCAAAGTATTGTCATCTGGAAATTTGGCTCCGGTTTCCAGGTCGAACGATTTCACCGCGGAGTTGTTCATGTTCAACCTGGACCGGATAGTTTCATCAAATTGGAAGTATAGCTGTGTTGCGAGTTCTTCTTCTCCCAAATAAGTATAGGTCCAAAACAGATATTCCTTTGGAAAGTCCAAATCGCTATTCGCGATGGCTCTTGTTAAGTATTCCTCAGCTTTATAATATTCTTTGAGCTGGAAGTAAGCTACTCCCATTCTAACATTGTAGTAATAATAGTCAAATTGATCAGGGGCGTGTTGCTCCCCTAGCCTTTTAAGACCTTCCCAATCGGAGTTTTGATACAGCTCATAAGTGGTAGCATCAACTTGCTTAAAGTATTGTGCCTTCACGTTTAATACACTTCCAAAAAGTAGCGATATGTTTATCCAGATTAATCGATGCATGTTGCTTCTGTTAAATTGTTGATGATGATCTTTTGAATGCTATTGTTTTCAATGACAAAGCTGTAATTGGTTTGTTTTTTTACCGTTCCGAAAACACTTCCAGAGCAATTCGTACCAAAGGTTATTCTGGTGGGCTGATGTTCATCGCTACAAGAGAGAAATTGAAAGGTGTAATGCACCTTTAAGTAGTGATGTAGCACAGCTGTTAAATCATGTACACCAGATAACAAAGGGCTGAAGAACTCCTGAATGACTAATTGGTCTTTCAGTTTTATAGATGAGTAATACCCCAACAGTACCTTTTGAGCTCCACAATAAAAATGATGTAAAAGACTCCCCTTCTTACCGTAAAAATCGGTGAAATAAAAAAGAGTTCCATTATTTACGAAGTAAGCGGTACTCTTTGTTTTATGGCAATACAAATAAGTTTGATTGTATGCATCTGTAAACACTTCCCATTCGTAAACTATTCCCTCGTATTGATACTTAAGTACTCTACCCGGAATAAGGTTAAAGGCAGCACTTAACAACGGTGTGGTTTGTACATTGCTCACTTTATCTCCCTCAGCAGGCACACTAAATGAGCAAAACTCTTTACGACCTTCGTTTAACTTTAGGTAATAGGCAATTGGATATTCCAGCGTTTTAGAACCTATGTAAGGGGTGGATTGAAGTTGAAAGTGAAGGTGTGGTTCTGGTGATCTACCTGAGCTTCCGCAATTTCCCAACACTTGTCCTTTTTGAACAAAATCTCCTTCTTTTACCTTAAAGGATCCCTTTTTAAAATGAGATATTTTACTGTAGAAATACTCTCCATGCTTAATCACTACGGTATTTCCCCAGTTGTTATCCAGGTTGACATCCCCCACCAGATTATCTTCGATCCCATCCAACACCTGAACAATAGTTCCGGCTAATGGAGCCACAACAGGTAGTTCGTAACAGAAATAATCCTTTAAATCTGCTCCACTCCCTCTATAGGTTTGATCATTCTCATCCACCACATCGAAGTCGAGAGCATATTTCCAATCTCCCAGATGGGTAATGTTTCCATCGTGCCCCTGAGGGACTCTCCACTCCCCAAAAATGGGCAATGAAACGTGGTAGTAGGTATTATTACTAAATCGCTCTTTGGCATTAAAATGCTTGTAATGGTGCTTTTCCGGTGAAAACTGTTGCAACAGCACTAAATCTATCCCTGATGCCTTGAATCGATGCCCCATCGTAGCAAGGAAAATGAGGGTAACGATGTTAAAGGGCAACGAATACAATGGCAATCCAAAAATTTGGAACAAGGTGTGCAATCCACTAATCAATAAAGCAATCATTGGTATAGTGAACAGCAACATGAGGAAAGATTTGCGAGAAGGCACCACAAAGAAGCCTCCTAACGCTATTGAGGTGAGTATAAAATTGAATCCGATATAAGAGTATATCAACTGTGAAAAGTCCCCTTCGAATGATGCATAAAACAAGTAACCAATCAAGAATCCAAACACTGACAATAGAAAGGTTATCCTTGAAAAAACAATTAACCCAACTACAATCAACAACCCAGCTAAATCATTGAACTGAAAGAAAATAGCCCCCAATGACCTTAAGTAAAGATGTAACACATCCGCAAAAGGCAAAGAACTGATTAAATCTGTGGTAAAGGTGAATAATTCAGGGAACCAAACTGCAAGTGACAAATCTTGTTTTACTACCAATTCAAGAGCTGTAAAATTGGGAATGCTTAAAATGATTAACCAAATACAAATCAGGAACGGTAAACTTAGAAATGGTAAGTTCTTTCTTCCCAACATAATGATGAACCACACTGTAAGGAACAAGGTAAAGACAGCTGTAATTAATAAAATAATCAGAAAAGACACATCAAACTCATAGAACATCCCCAGAGCTAATCCCACCATTAGTGGGTTATAGGTGTATGATCCATCTTTAATCAGGTTCTCATCAAAGTAGAACAAACGAGCAGTAATTTGACTAATTACAACCGCTAGCACTCCACTTACTCCTGCCCCCAGATCAAAGAAGCTTACAACAGTTAGAAATACTGCCAGCACCTTATTCAAGGAGAAAAAAATCTGGGAATAGCTATTGAGAAGGCCATTCCCATATACTTCTATGATATGTCTAAAATTGATCGCTTTCAATGTATTACAGCTTAAAATCTTTTAAGTAATCCGGTAATAACTCGTCTTTTTCGAGGGTTTCCAGCGTTTCTCTGGTTCTGATGGGGTGAACTCCCCTGTCCTGATCGATCATTACAATAGCAGGCCTTAGAGAGATAAATTGCATACTTTGAGTAATGTTGTATGCACCCATATGATGTACTACAACCTGATCTCCAGTATTTAATGGAGGAAGTGTAATGTTTTCCCTAACCACATCGATGTTCATGCAAAGCGGGCCATACAACACTGTTTCTTCCGTGTGCTGACCAAAATCCTGTGCTGGAGATATTTTATGATCGTACCAGAAACTGGTGAACATTACATTCACTCCAAAGTCCAGAATAGTAGCTCTTCTTCCATCCGACAAGCGCTTGTTAGAGATTACAGACCCAAGTAAAAATCCTGCGTCATCCACTAATGCTCTTCCGGTTTCCAAATACAGATAAGGCAATTCTTCCGGTTGAAATCCTGCATTTAGGATAGCAGAACAGATGATCTCTGCATATTCGTGTATTTCAGGAACTGAATCTGCCCCAAGTTGATATGCTCCTTTCAGCGTGTTTTTTGAGCAAAATCCACCTCCCATATCCAAATAGGTAATCTGCTTATTGTATTTTGACTTAATGTTTCTGGCTAATTCTGATAGTTTACTGGCCGCAACTCCATAAGCACTTGCGGTTAACATGTAAGTTCCAATGTGACAGTGTAACCCAACCAGGTTAAGCACCCCAGAAGCCATTACTTTGTTTACAGCATCCCACGCCTGACCATTTTCGTAATTGAACCCAAAACGGTCCCATTTTGGATATACTCCGGTATCCATGTTTACTCTAATAGCCACTCTTGGCTTGGCCTCCATTTCTCTGGAGATTTCGATCAGTCGGTATAGCTCATCTAAATGGTCAATGTGAATTGGGGAGTCGTTTTTAATCGCCACAATTAAGTCTTCGTTGGTTTTGTCCGGACCATTAAATATGATCTTGTTTCCCGGAACTCCATTCTTCAATGCTTTTTCGTATTCGAACCTGGAAACTACTTCTGCCCAGGAACCCTCCTGATGAAACGTATTACACACCGAATTGAGGTAATTGGTTTTGTACGACCATGCAAATTGCACCTTAGGGTATCTGGTTTCAAAAGCACGTTTAGCAGCTCTGTAGTTTTCTCTAATTTTCTTTTCGGAAAGAACAAACAAAGGAGATCCGTGTTCTTCTAGTAAACTACTTACCGAAACTCCATCAATGTGTGTTACCGGGGTGTATTCTGTTCTTGTTCCAAACTTATTCATCAACCCAGCATTTAATGGGGTTATGATTGGTCTTTCATATTGTAATTTTTCCATCTTGTTCAAGTTTTTAGAGTTCTCCTTTTGTTGAGATTTGTTCGAATTCTTTCATGTCTACAATCATGTCTTGAGAGTGGCGAATAAACATCTTACCCACTTCGTATTGATCGAATGGCTCTGCCTCTCCC
This sequence comes from Parvicellaceae bacterium, assembly GCA_965230225.1. GTDB lineage: Bacteria > Bacteroidota > Bacteroidia > Flavobacteriales_D > Parvicellaceae > CALSMU01. The sequence goes on along the minus strand of CBDDKM010000006.1, from coordinate 306,072 downwards.
TGCATGGCTAAATTGACTAGTTTTTCGATTTGATTTTGCCCTGCTCCTACCGTGAGGTAGCACCAGGCAGGGAACCTTGGGTTAATTTCTATGAGGTAGTATTCATCGTCGGTGGTTTTCATGAACTCCAGCTCAAAAGGACCTCTCCACTTGGTTTCTGCCACCAATTTTCTAGTTACTTCTATCAACTTCTCATCATCTAAACTCACTCCTGCCCAGGCTTTTCCTTTATCGGTGATGTAAAGTTTTCGCATAGGTACTGCTCCTAACAACTTTCCGTTACCATCTCCTATTCCACACACATTTACCTCCGATCCGTGCACAAACTCCTGTAACAGAACTGGTAATCCCCATTCGGCACTAATTTTATTAAAGTGCTGTATTGCCTGTCCGTTGGTATAAGCCACTTTAGCATCGTAGAATTTACCTTTGATGACTAAGGGAAAACCAAACTCGTCCGACAATTGAGGAATTTCTGCAGAGCTAAACAACATCTTGGCAAATGGAACAGTAATGTTGTGCTCCTTTCCATATTCATACAGGTTCACCTTATGTCTGGCTTCGAACTGTTCGATGGTGGGTAGCACCATTTTAATTCCCAGTTCCTGTTCGAACCTATTTTGACTTTTAATAAAGTTGTATAACTCAGCGTCAAAATTGGGAAACAGAAAATCGATATTCTCTATAGCATTGATGTAACTAAAACGCTCAAACAACACCTCCATACCTGCTGTTGGATAGGGAATTTGATAAGTTTTATCCACCAATTCGTGCATGTAAATTCCAGGCTCCATGGTTTCGTACGACAATCCAATAATCCTTACGTTAAAGCTCTTAGCGTCTCGTAAGGCCCGGATCACTGCCATTCCCGGTCCAGGGCTATCAATGGCATTGAGTCCGGTTATTCCTATGGTATATGTTGGCTTATTCATGACTAGCTAGTTTATAGTTCTCCAACATGTTTTTGAAATCGTACAAATCCTTCTCTACAGAGTCTTTGTCAATCATATAATGCTGCGTAATGTGCTCTACAATTTCCGTATCTGATTGCCCGCCTTTAAGCAGTTCCAGAATGGTTTTCCCAGTTTGATTCATGGAATATGAATCTCCTGTTGAGGGGTTAAATAGGAAACCAGAATCACTTATGGCAATATTTTTTTTAATATCCATATCACTTAGTTTTTAGATTAAACTTGAGTTGAAAATTGTGCTCCGATCCGTTGATGAAGCTATTTTGAAGTGCCGTGGAAAAGTTGATCAGACCTAACTTTTGGCTTTATTATTACAACGTTTTTTTATTATCTAATAGTTTACACTTTTTTGTAAATGATGTGTAACATTTTGGGGCTTAAACCAGTTCGTTTACCGGCACCCTAAAAGCATTGGGTTGTTCCTTAAACTTCGATACTGTTACCCCTACCACTTTTTTAAATTGATTACTGAAATACTGGACACTACTGTACCCCATGATGTAGGCAATTTCACTTACGGTATACTCTCTAGAGCTCATCATTTCTTTTGCTCTTTCCATTTTTAGCATAATGATGTACTTCTCGAACTTTACTCCAGTAACCTTAGAAAACACTCTGCTTATTTTATCATAAGGAACCTGTAGTTTATCGCTAACGTAATCTGAGTTTCTTATTAAAGAACTGGAATTGCTGGCTTTAAATACAATTTCGTATGCAGCCACTTTTGCTTTCTCTACTAATTCAGTATCCGGATCCTGAACCACCTCAAATCCCAAATCCGCAAATAGCTGATTTAATAGAACATCTTCCAAGTCTACCAGAACAAGAAACTTTACTGTCCCCAGTTCTACACTTTCCAATTTTATATAGTTGTGATTTTTAAAAGCCAATTGAATCAGTCGAATGCAACTTTGGCTAAACATGTTTTTTAAGAATAACGTCTTTCGCTGGGACATAGGACATTGTTTTTAGGTTAGTTTAACAGGTCTTTCTACTCTATTAAACCACTACTATAAATTTACCCTACCTAAAAAGAAATCTTTTTTGAAATATTATTCCGAAACAAACAACAAAACACCGATAAACCAACCGTAAAAACTAAATAAAACTCGATTATTGAAACATTATTCCAATAAACTATATTTCCTTTAGAAACTCAGTTAAACTGATTTGTTTATCCAGCTCCATCTTTTTTCGGATTCTGTGCCGAGCAACCTCCACAGAAGGCACTGTAATGTTTCTTACCCCTGCAATTTCTTTACTGGTAAGCCCTAACCTGATCAATCCTGCAATATGCCTTTCTCCAGAAGTTATTTTCGGAAAGTTATCGATGAGTACATCAAAAAATTTAGCATTGTTTTCGTCTACACTTTTCTGCAATTCTTCGTAAGATTTATTAACCTCTAAACTGGAGTGAACATAAAATATTAGCTCCTTAAGTTTTTTCTCATCACACCCACTTTTAGTAATCTCCTTAACCCTGGTTAATACATCTCTCGAAAAATGGTTTTTTCTCCCTATTTCCTGAGCAATATTAGTGAGCTCATTATTCTTTATTTCAATTTCGTCAGATAATTGCTGTGCTCTTATTTGTTTTAACTCCAATTCGCTTATTAGCAATTCACCCTCTAGTAGCGCCTTCTCCTTATTCTTTTTAAGCATCAATTTCTTCCTCCTTAAGGCTCTATATAATAAAAACAATATTGTACCTGCCAGGCTGGTTAGCACCCCTCCTATTATCAGCAACCACGCATTTACAAATTTCTCTTGATTGGTACTCATATTTAGCTCTTGAATCCGCTTCTGCGCTTCTAATTCTTCCTCTTCAAGTATAGCCACTTCGTATAAAGCCAACATTTCTTTCATTTGCTCATCATTAACTTTATCCTCCAGCATCACTTTTACTTCTTGATATTTTTTATAATAGACAATACTACTATCATACTGACCAAGTCCTTCGTATATCATCCCACTAAACAAATGCATGTCTCGAAGAAAAATATCCAAATTATCCTCTCTGCCTTCAATTATATAATATGCAGTATCCAAATATCGTTTAGCCTTATTATAATCTTCTTGCCTAATGGATACCTGGACAAGTAACCCCATCGAGTTAATCATCCCAGGAACCATATCCTCAAGTTTATCAAACTCATAAGTTTCTTTAAACACTTTTTCTGCTTTATCCCAATCCCCCATTTTAGCAAAGTAGACTCCCTCCAATTCCAGGTACCTTTTTTTATAGTGGTTTTCCTCTAATCGAGGAAGTAACTCCACCTTTATTAGATCCAGGTATCTTTTAGCTTGTTCCATTGAGTCTTCAGCAACGTAAGAATCTGCTATAGTAAGGTAAGGCTCCATAAGATCTATGGAGTTTGAATCTTTCAAAACCGGAAGTGCTTCGAGGCAATATTTCCTTACCAGCTTATATTCTTTCTTTGAATAGAACTCTACACCTATAAGGCATTTGGTAAATGCAGCTTCAACATAAAAACCTGCTTTTTCGTAAGTTTCAATAGATCTTAGGTAATAATCCAGTGCTTTATCAAACTGAGCTGCCCTCCCTTTAGAAGACCCCATTAAACTCAATATATTACCCTTGTAATAGTCATTTTCACAATCGAGAGCCATTTGATAAAGCACTTCTAAAGAATCAAAATCCTGATTTACTGACAGGTATGCCATATCATTATCCCAATCAGCGTTTTGAAAAAACTCCAACTTTCTTTCCTTACTCCACTCTAGTGAATGTTGCGCACACACTGTTAAAGGTACCAGAAACATTATGACTATTAACTGCTTCATACTTCTTGCAAAAACTCTGATAAATTAATTGAACTTTCCAACCCTAACTTTTTCCTTAATCGATGTCTTGCTATCTCTACCGATGCAACGGTGATGTTTTTCACATTTGCAATTTCCTTACTGGTTAACCCTAACCTGATCAAGCTTGCAACATGACAATCATTGGGAGTGCATTTTGGGTAAGCTTCCTTAAACTGTTCCAAAAACACTTTATTGGTTTGGTCCACATGCGATTGCAATTCTTCGTAAGACTTATTGATCTCCAAGTTGTACTGAAGATAAAATGCCAATTCTTTCAATAGGTTTTCCTCGCATTTATTCTTCAACGATTTCTTTAATTTCTTTAATACATCTCTTGATAATTCATTTTTTCTAGCAACCTCCAGAGCAAAATTGATCAATTCTTTATTCTTCACAACAATCTCTTTTTCAAGCTTCCCTTCTTTAAGTTTTTCGGCCTCCAACTTACTCTTTAATAAATCTTGTTCAGCATTTACAACCTCCTGATTTGCATAGATCAATTGTCTTTTTCTTTGAACACCTTTCCTCAAAAAATGAATCAATAATCCAAACAACACCAGCACAATTATCAAAACTCTTAGTACCCAGAACTTCACCATCTTCTCCCTCTTACTTTGTTGATTGAGCTGATTGATTTCAATCTCGTCTTTAATTGCCTCTGCATGAAGTGTCGTTAACTCGTGTTTCACTTTCATTTCGTGCTGCAGTTCTTCATTCAAAACAACTCTCAAGCTATCGCTGTAATTGAAAAACTGACGTAAATAAAAAACAGCACTATCATTACTACCCATCTCTTCATATACCTGACTCTTTAGCTTACTTACTTCTGCCATGAAATTATGGCTTTCTACTACGTATGGCTTAAGCTCATCCAGCAGTTCAATAGCAGATTGATGATTTTTTTGAGCTAATTCTATTTTAGTCAATGATCTATAACCAGTAAATATTCTCCCTTTTAAATTATGTAAAATGGCATGTTCTATTACTTTTTTATACAATTGTCTGGATTTTTCATGGTTCCCCTTTAGGTGCTGACTCCACCCTTCCATTTCTACTGCAACCATTTCGTTAAACTTAAAATGATCTTCGTAGAGGGGCAACAATCCATTAGCCAGTTTTATGTATTTATCTACAGAGTCTAATTCTTCGATCGACATATAATTCTCCGCCAACCCTAAATAAGTAATTGACAACTTGTTAAACTCCAAAGAATCTTTGAATAGAGGAACCAGAGAATAGAATATTGAATCTGATTTTGAAAGTTCTCCATTGTTAAAGTATACATTAGCAACACCTAATTTTTGCACCCCCGCTCTTACCTTAAATCCTAAGGAGTCGAAAATATGAGCTGCCATACTGAAGTTCCCAATCGACTCCAAATACTTTCTTTGATATACTTTCGTATATCCAATTAACTCTAATGATTTTGCTTCGCTATACTTATCTCCAATTTCGATAGACATATCATAAAGCTTTAGCATTGTATCAATTTGCACTTTCGTAGATTCAACAGAGGTTCCTCCCCAATCAACTTCTTGTAAACGTATCTTTTTCTCTAACTTAGATATGTTTACTTGTGATATCGCCTGAATTGATATCATCAAAATTATACCACAGAAGAAGAAACATTTTTGAACCATATGAAAAGATAGTAAAGTTGATTTCCGAGTACAATAATCAATTTTCCATCGTAAAAAACACCTACAACCAACCTTAACAACACCTATACACATTGCTGTATCCTTACTAGCAAAACAAAGCACAACAACCTATAAAACAGCTAGATACAAGAAATATCAAACTCAAACCAAAACCTTAACAACAAAAGGTAGCGAATAAATGTTCAAAACCCAATTTTCTTCATAAAAACAAGATATCTTAGCCACTTTCGAATCAAATTCCATCCATTACATTACTAAATTCCAACAACCTCCTACTTACGAATAAAGAAGTTAAGGTGATGTATAGCACGATATTTAGAATTACACCTTTCAAAACCATTTATTTGCCCCTGTAATCAAACAATCGTGGTGGTTAGTATAGTTTCGCATTGTGGTTAACGGAACTATTGATTACATTAGAATAGACGAAAACAGGTGTTGTGGTGGCACCTGTTTTCTTTTTTCTGACTCCATCTTAAAGAGTACTCATTTTTGATAAGTAATGGTAAAGGCCACTTAAATTATTCTAAACACCAATTAGAATATATTGGAACCTACACTTAAAAATCAAACCAATGAGAACTAAATTTACATGTATTGCTCTTTTTATAGCAATATGCTCCTTTTCCTGGAGTCAAGACGAACATTTTAATGCTGCCTCTGTCCCTTCAGGCTGGAATACTATTCAAAACGGAGCTCTTTCAATTAGCACTGAGCATTACAAAAAAAGCGGACAATCATTAAAGTGGGACTACCAACCCGGAGACGTACTTACTGTAACGGACTTAATAAACAAGGGGCTTGACACTACTGAAGTCTCTGCTTATCATTATCATTCATTCAGAATGTGGCTATACAACTCAACTCCACAACCCGGTGATTCAGTATATTTTGAGTTTTACGATGCCAATGGTAATCTACAATATCATTTCCCATTTTACTTAGACTTCACAGGATGGAGAGCTATGCTGGTTAGCTACAATCATGACATGGGAGGAAACCATTCCAGCCAAAATCTGGACGAAATGAAAATATATGGTCCATCATCATCAACCGAATTGTTTATAGACTACGTTGATTTTACCAGGTCAAGAAATCTCGGAAAAGCTCCAGATTACCAACTTCCCTATTTAACTAATGAACTTGGTAGAAAAAGTCATTGGTACGATTTAATGGATTATGAAGCCGAACCAAAATTTATCCCATTAACTACTCCAAGCACAACAGAATTAAATGAACTGACTCAAGTAAAATACTACTACGACAGTTTAATCCTTGGAAGTGCTCCTTCAGCTTCTGCTGTGAGTACAGCCATAAACAATTACAACAACTTAAACATTACATACACAGGTGGTATAATAAAAGGCAAACCGCTTTTTGGTTTGGATTATAGCTCTTCAGAAACCATTGCTGCTGTAGACAAATATATTTGGGTATTAGCCAAAGATTATAAACACAACCCAACTGCCACCAGATTACAACAGTTTATTTGGTCGGTTAGGTACTTTTTGGATCAGGGTTATGCCAGTGGTAGTATGGTTGAAACTATTCATCACATTGGATATGGCTTTAGAAACTTACCCCACGCCATCCACCTAATGAAAGATGAACTGATAACCGAAGGCTTATGGGAGGAAGCAAGAGACATGGTTGAGTGGTATTCGGCAATGGAATCTATTTGGGAATTAACAGCAGAATATGGTAACATGGATGAAGGCAACACTCGCTCTATTCAAAAATTAGGAGCAATCCTTTACCTTCCAACTGATGCAGAAAAAATACAATACCTCAAAGGGTTCAAAGCCTACTTACAGCATTGGTATCAACCAAGAGGAATGAAAGTTCAAGGTTTTAAACCAGATCACTCAGCATTTCATCACAGTATTCACTACCCCGGTTATTCGCATCCGGCATTAAACAATGTGGGAAAATGCCTTTATCTATTGCGTAACTCTCCTACTTACCTTCCAAACAGCACTACATTAACCCATGCTGAAAAATCTCTAAAAACCACTCGATTAACAATGGGCGGTGTAGATATACCTATAAGCTTAAGTGGAAGAAATCCATTTAGCTTTCCGCCTATACATCATGGTTTGCAATACGGGGGACTTGGAATGGCCAATCAGGCGGTTATTGCAATTTACAATAAGATGTACAACCAGAATGTAAACAACATCCCGGCAGAACCTTTACCAAATGGATTTTGGCAATTTAATTACATGCCCATGGGAGTGTACAGAAATAACGATTGGGTAGCCAACATTAAAGGGTTTAACAATAATTTCTACGGCACAGAAATATACAGTAGCGCCAATAGATATGGCAGATATCAAAGTTATGGGGCGATAGAAATCTTGTATGATGCGGGAATTGCAGCTAGTGGATGTTCGGAAGATGGTTGGGATTGGAATAAAGTTCCTGGCACGACCACAATTCACCTCCCATGGAGCGAATTATTAGCAGAATCCGGAAGGATGGATGAAAAAACCAACTCTTCATTTGCCGGAGCTTTGAGATTTAATACACCTGCCACAGTTTACCATTTGGACAAAACCGAAGGTCAATATGGAGTATTCGGAATGGATTTTCAGCAAATGCAACCCAATAATGGAACTTACCACGACAGTAGTTTCACCTTTAAAAAATCGGTATTCTGCTTTGACGGAAAATTAATTTGCCTTGGATCTGATATTAATAATGACAACTCTTCTAGTTCAACTGCCACCAACCTATTTCAAGGAAGTTTTGGTAGCAGTTCAGATGTAACTATAATTAACGGAAGCAACATTAGCTCTACCAATTATTCCAATCAATATTCAGGAAATAATTCTAATTGGATATTGGACCATTATGGAAATGGATATTACATCCAAAGTGGAGACGATATAGAACTACTAAGGACCAGCCAGACTACCCCATACGAAACTGGCAGTGGTAATGGAACAGGTACTTATGCCAGTGCATGGATTGATCATGGAACTGCACCCAATAACGCCAGTTACGAATACATGATCATACCTGAAACCAATTCTGCTTCCATGAGTTCCATGAATCCTGGAAATCTATATCAGGTTCATCAGCACAACAATGATGCACACATTGTTCAGAATTTACAGAATGATATAATTGGATACGTTTGTTTTAACCCAACTGGAAGTACCTCCAGCCCAGGCTATATAAATACCTTTAGTACAACTTGCCTTGCTATGGAACAACTAGTAGGAAGCAATTTACATCTAAGCGTTTGTGACCCCAATATTATATTTAACCCTTCTTCCCTACTTAGTGAAACCACTACCATTACTTTAACACTATCCAATGAGTGGAGTATTCTATCATCTTCTGTAGGAGTAAGCATTAATAATGTTGGCAATAACGAAACTTCCATCAGTTTTCAGGTACAGGATGGACTTCCATCAGATGTAGTATTAGAACCAAGTTCCGGACAAGGGTGCTTAACTACATACGGATTTGTTACTTCCTCCAATTGCGATAACTACACCTACAATGGACAAACTTATACATCCAGTGGAATTTACTCCGATACTCTTATTAATGCTGCCGGATGCGACAGTATTGTTACAGTTAATGTGACTATTTGGAACAATCCAATAGTTAGCGCTGGCCCTGATGTATTTAATTGTTTAGGACAGCAAACTACACTATCGGGCTCTGGAGCTGTAAGTTACACCTGGTCTGGTGGTGTTACAGATGGTGTTCCTTTTAACGCCCCCACCGGAACTTCTAGCTATGTAGTTACAGGAACCGATGGGAATGGCTGCATGAATACTGATACAGTGGAGGTAACTCAGTTTCAATTGGATACTACCATTAGCTTAACCGGGAATACTTTGAGTATTAATAACCAACAGGGAACATTCCAATGGATTGATTGTACTACAAATACAAGTATCAGTAGTCAAACAGGCACAAGCTACTCTCCTGGTGTTAATGGAACTTATGCTTGCGTTATTACAAATCAGGGGTGCACAGATACAACAGATTGTATTCAGGTAACCCTGAGTAATATAGTAGACATGGCTGCCACAGCAATCAACATCTACCCTTCTGTTACAACTGATCTTATTACTATTTCCAGTAATTCTCCAATTACAAATGATATAACTATATACAATATGATTGGACAAATTATTAAAACAATTGAACCAAATAACTTAAAAACGATCACAGTTAATTTGGAAAAAGAAGCTAGAGGAAGTTATTTGATTTCTCATAACAATAACTACTACACAATAATCAAACAATAACCTTTAGTTACTTAACAATAAAAGCGTCATGTTACCATGGCGCTTTTTTCTTTCCACAAGTATAGCACTAAAAAAAGCGCCTCCATTTCCAGGGGCGCTTTATTAATCAAAAGTTAGCTATACTAAACTACTTAACTATGAATGTGCTAACTTCTACTTTATTGTTTTGGTTTAGTTTTAAGACATATACTCCTGCCTGCAAATTAGCCACAGATACCTGTACAGACATTTGATCTTTAGTTACATTAAAAAGTTCATTCTGTACTATTTTACCATTAACATCAGTTAATGAAACAGTCAACTCTCCATTTTCTGGGTGTTTAAGCTCAATAGTAAAGAAGTCTTTTGCAGGAACCGGGTAAATATTGAACAAATTCTGATTTTGCAACTCCAGAACCCCATTTGCACATAGATCTGCGTAAGTAACTTGGGCACCTAGAACTGAAAAAGCTCCCGGATCATTTTGGTTATTGAAACACGTCGAAATCCAATTTACTTTTCTTCCTACATTGGATATTTGAAACTCGTCAATAATACCATAGAACCCTTGACCATGCGATGCTGTTGAAGTGGCAATTTCTCCATTATTTCCAATATCTGCTGTTGGATGGAAGGTATTGAAGTTATTCACTGTATCCGTACTCATTAGAACTCCATCCACATAAACTTCAGCTACCATTACCTGGTGCTTGGACCATGTAAGTGTTACATATTTCCAGGCACTATCTGCAAATGTTGTGATACCTGTATTTAATAAATGAGCATCTCCAAACCCAAGATTCAAACTTCCTGAAGGAGATGGCTGGTTAAAATACAACTGAATTCTATCACTCCATGCTGGCTGAGTAGTATGTCCGAAAATATACTGCTCCCAGTTAGTGAACCCTGCAAGATCATCCGGTCTTACCCAGGCAGATACAGTCCCATCAGTAGTAGACATCCCAGCCGTACTTACTTCGATGTAGTCATTTTCACTATCAAAGTATCTACCTCCTAACACCTTGGCGTTTGGATCATTGGTGGTTCCGTAATTTGTACCATCGTACCCATTAGCTGTTACATCCGTTGTATCTACTTCGGCATCTAAATGATATACATTAGTATATCCGTTACTCCATACCTGATCTGTTTCCGAATTGACTGCAGTGGAATCTCCATACAACAAATAAACATCTGTATCTGTTGCGTTATCCAGAGTGTTGACTTTAATCCAGGCTACAACCTCTCCTGTAGCTGGGTCATATTTCTGAATCTGATGATCCAGTTGAGTGCTGCAATCTGTTTCAATGAAAATAATATCATCTCCACTATCACTTGCTACATTACCTCCATTGGCTACGCTTTTTAATGCCGGATCGCTAAAATGCATTAATACTGGAAAATCATTCAGTGGTACCAGGCTATTTACCTGGCTGGATTGGATGGTTACTACCCTTCCATAGTTTTGGTTATACGTTTGAGTGGTTCCTTTTAGAAAACACCCAAATGCAAACAGTAGAATAACGTGTTTCATAATTTATATAGTAATTGATTTAGTTAATTACCACAAAACACAACCATTGCTATTGCTAATGCAATTACAACGCCTTAACAATAGCTTAACTATTGACATAAGCAGCTATAAATCAGCAAAAACGTTAAAGATGAAGCAAAGAAAAAGCCTTTCCTTCGTATAACTACCCATACAGGAAAGGCTTTGATTTAAGTCGTTTTCGAACCCACATTCAACTGACTTAAATATTGTTCTTAAAGAGCAATGCATGTAATGTAAGTTAACAAGCGAGTGTCATGGTCGGTTTTCACCGCTTTCACCAAACATCTTCACTAAAACATTATTTCTGCAGATGCGTTGTTGTATATAGAACAACCTAGCAAGAAAAAACCCTACCATTTTTTAGAAAAAAATAATTTATTAGCGAAATATTATTTCAAAAACAAGGCAAAAACCCTATATATCCGACGTTTTTGAACAATGGGCATAATTTGAAGAAATTTTATTTCAAAAGAAGAAATACTACTGAACTACAATTTTTCTATTTGAGATAGCCATAGCACTTTTAATCCAAACAAAATAAACCCCTTTCTCAAAAGGAGATAAATCGATTACCGCTTTTTTAGCCTCAACATAGCTTTTATAGATCAATTTCCCATGGATATCCAGCAAACTAACTTCACCTTTAGAGTCTCCAACTAACTCAATAAATAGCTTTTCAGATGCAGGATTAGGGTACACATTTATTTTTACTTCATCATAATTGTGGATATCCATAAAACCATATTCGGGCATGATACAATCGAACCAGGGACCTACTGACATAGGGCTGGAAGAAGTCATGTAACTTGCCCCTGAAATCACAGCCCCTAATGTTAACACGGTACTACCAGGAGCCAACAACTCCACAACTGCACTATCCTGTAGATTCAATGTATCCAGTTCAAGTATTCCAAACTTTTGCAGGTGAGCATTGTGTAACACATCTAATCGCTGATGACCACACAACCCTCCATCCTCTTCTATTTGCAAAAATGCCTGGTTAAACAAAACCAGATTATTATCCAGAAAAACAGGATGTGAAATAATGATGGTATCTTCCGTATGATAATCTGGTATTCCAGACCCACTCCAGGTGTTTCCGTTTCCCCAGTAACCGTTAGACACCGTATGCCAAGTGGTAGAGTATCCTAACAGTGGAAAAACTAACAATAGAATGAAAAGCTTTATATGACTAGGTATTAGGTTCATATTTGTAGAACAAACACCTCAGCAAAAAGTTACACCTATAAAATATACAAGCTATTTCTTCAAATAATAGGTATACCCTCCATCATTATTCACAATGGAATATCCATCATCAGAAACTGTAAACGAGTGCTCTTTACCTATGGTAATTTGATTTCCTTTTTGTTGGTAGTCACCAAATGATCCTGTATCCGATCCGGAAAGTAGAAAATCTACCTGTTTACCATTGCTTAAGAAATTAAACTCAGCCAGATTACCACACCCCTCACATCCTTCAACATGTTCTACCTCTCCCATCTCTACATAAGTTTTCCCTCTAACATCCAACGGGTTATCCAACTCTGCTTTTTCCAGGTTAAGCTTAATTACATTACCATCGTAAATGGTTCTTCCATCTTGTTTATACACTACTCCAGAATAAGCTATATATAGTTCATTGGTTGGCCAATCTTCTACCAACACGGCTTCTTCTGGTGTAGACAATTTTTCGATGGTTCTTACTCCGTACGTCCACTTTCCTTTTTTGTATATGGTATCGAACGAGTGATGCTGCTTGTCTTTATACTCTATCCCGGTATATACTTCTTCGTTATGGGCATGGATGGATTTGCTTTCGTTAAAATATCCGGATGCTCCCCCAAAGTGTGCTTTACCAATGGTTTTTTCAATAACCTGTTGATCTTTTTGATTTAATTGTTTTAACCTGTCATTGCTGCCAGCAATTAGCAGCCACTCTTGCTCCGCTTTAAACTTAAACACCAAAGCAAATGGTTCTTTGGTGATGGTAGCTTCTCCTTTATTAAACTTTACTTTTTTACCATTTTGATGCAATTCTGTAGAATAGTTAAGTTTTTGAGCATTGTAAGTAAAGGGGATAAGCAATATTAAGGTGAAATACAGATTCTTCATTGGTGAGTATGTGAGTTGGATTAAAGGTACATTTCTTAAATGGATTACAAACAAGCTTCAATAACGTTCATTACACTGAATTAGGATTATCGCGAATGTTTTGTTCTAATATGACAATACTCATAAACTTCATTGTGGATATCTACTAATTTTGGATTCAACAAGCAACATATATTATGGATACAATTGATCATAGAGCCCGAATTTTTGAATTAGACGAAATATACAAGTACAAAGACCTGATCAATACTCTTGATAAAAGTGTGATCAAACAAATCATTCTAAAGAACGATAAACAGTCTGAAATTTTATACGAGAAGTTCATGCAATTGGTAGCTGATGAGGTTGATCATCAAATTAATAAAGCTGAGTTTCAAGACTTAAAAGATGCCCTTATTGTAAAAATGAGCAATTATTTAATGGCATAATTGTGACGATTATTCCATAGCAATCGCTTATTTTTATTTTGTGACTTGCACAAATCCCATCATTCAAAACAAGAATTCTGTAGCAGAAATGCTGGCAGACGATATTTTTTACATCAAGTATCATGAGGATACATACTCTGATGTGGAAGACTTCAAAGAAGGGTATAATTCATACCTAGAGCTAACAGAAGGGAAAACGGTAAAAGTGCTAGTCGAAATGGGAAGGCATGCTACTGTTACTACAGAGGCCAGAGAATATGCTCAGGAAAACAAAATCCCAGCAGTTGCAGAAGCTTTGGTCCTCTACTCTCTTCCTCAAAGAATTTTGTTTAAATTCTACGGTAAATTCAGAAGACAAAACCATCCATTAAGAGTATTTAAGTCTTTTGATGAAGCTCTGAATTGGTTAAAGTCTATATAAAAAAGAGGAGTCTCCCCCTCTTTTCCTTTCATATATGTATTTGGTTGTTTAGCGCTTTACCATAAATTTCCCATTGGATCGATGATACACCAATGCCCCAGCCTGATTGTCTTCAGAACGACAATCGAACTGTACTTTTAACAAGTGCTTATCTTTAGCTTTCACTCCATGGGTAGAAATTTTCAGGTGTTTCATTTCTACATCATTTTCGTCATACAAACACACCCAGTACACACTTCCATTCTCCAATTCAAAATCTTGTTTTTTCTGAGCAAACGACACTTTGGAACAATCAAATTCTTCCTCGTAACACATTCTAATGGTTTTCCCCTCCATGTCTTCTAACCCGGTAAGTTTTAACTGAAGTACAATTTGCGATTGAGCAGATGAAGCAATAAACATTAGGATGAAGGCAGCGAATATAGTTCTCATAGTTGTGGATTTTAATTTTCAATCTGTCTATTCCAAAACCTGAACCTAAAATCAACTTCCCTTTGTTTATGGAGGTTTTGAAGAATGCCAAACTTCAAAACCATCCCAATTTGGGGGTTGAGTCCCATTTTGGGAGTGAACGATAATCCTATTTATTGGTGCGTTTAACATATCTTAAGAAGAGTTTTTAATCTGGGGAAGCTAAAACTGTATATTTGTTTACGACCTAAAAGCTAACAACCCTAACATGTCCGAAAATCGTTTTCTTAATATGATCAAAACCCTTCGAGAGGAGGAAGAAGTGATTTTACATGAAAATATTCTAACATTTAAGGATGGTGAACATGAATTGGTGATTGAATACCTGCGTAATCAATACGATATAGAAGGAAACAACTATCCACACCAAAAGCCACCGTTTCATGAACAAGCCGCTTTATGGGGTGCACAAATGGCTTACATTGCAGCACAGCTGATTCTCTACAGAAAAAACGAAGAAACAGAATTGAAAGGTTTGTTCCCCGAATTCAAACAAGAACTTACTCCTCCTATCATTCTGTCTGCAGATTTATGCCTTCGATTTATTCCAATAATGATTAGACAACTAAAGGTTTTCGATCAGGAAGACCACCTAATTGAAGTCCTTGAAAAAATAATACAACACTGGCATTACTCCGGTATATCTTACCTGGAGAGTGCAGAACAACTATCCATTGTTAAATACAATGATGCTTGTTTGATGCAATTATATGCCAACAGAATAATACGATATAAAAACACAACTTTGGCCAAACACGAAGTGTTCTCTCCATGGGTAAACAGCAGCATGGGAATGCATCACCAAATGTTTTGGCCGGAATTAGAACTGGAAAGTCATGAGTAATATTGACAAATTAAACGCTGTACTAACCTACATCAAAGACTCATTTGTAGGAAAGGACGAAATAATAGACCTACTGGGAATTAGCTTAATTGCTAAAGAAAATGCCTTTTTATTGGGGCCTCCGGGAACAGCAAAAAGTGCCATTGTAAGATCCCTTTCTAACTGTATTGAAAATGGTAAAAACTTTGAATACTTGCTTACCAGATTTACAGAACCTAATGAGATTTTTGGGCCTTTTGATATACGTAAATTAAAAGATGGAGAACTAACCACCAATACAGAGGGGATGCTACCGGAAGCTTCTATGGTATTTCTGGATGAGATCTTTAATGCCAATAGCGCTATACTGAATAGTTTATTAATGGCTCTGAACGAAAAGATCTTTAGAAGAGGAAAGGAAACCAGAAGGATTCCTGCACTAATGTTTGTGGGAGCAAGTAACCTGTTACCGGAAGACGAATCTTTAAATGCCTTATTAGACCGTTTCCTAATTAGAGTTCGTTGCGATTACGTAAACCCTGATCATTTGGAAGCTGTATTGATAGCCGGAAGGAAACTAGAAAAAAGAGACATTACGGAAGCTCCATTAATTCGGCCGGAAGACATTATTGCCCTTCAGGAAGAAACTAAAAAAGTGGACCTTACTCCTATTCAAAAGGAATACATTGACTTGATACACAACCTGAGAAACACTGGGATCAAGGTTTCGGATCGTAGAGCAGTAAAAATTCAAAACTTACTTGCCGCCAGCGCTGTAATGTGCGGAAGAACATCTGCTATCCTATCTGATCTATGGGTATTGAAATACATTTGGGACACTGAAGAACAGATTGAAATTCTTGCAGGAGTTATTGACACCATTATTGAGAAGGATACAGAACCTGGGGCTCACCCACAGGCACATTACAACAAAGTTCCTAACCCTGAAGAATTAATGAAGGAGATTAATTTGCTTAAGGACAAATGGAATTCCGAAAACCTCACTTTTGAAGAACAAAACGTAATTAAAGACAAACTGAGGTATGTACAAACCAGATGTAACTGGATTAAAAACGAAGAACACAAACAACATCTGACCGGGGAGATTGAATCTTTATGGCAAACCATGCTACAGACCATATAACCTATTTTTTACAGATTGAACAGCGTTTAATAAATGACTTAAGCGCTTTGAGACAATGGCCCAACCTCAAAGTTGCCTTTGACGGTGATTGGGTGTGGATAACCAATTTTGAATTGTACCAAATTGAATCTACCGAGGTAAAAGCCATTCCTTATAAAAACCTGTTCTATCAAAAAGGAGAAAAATTGTATCCTTATAACAGTCTGTTGCCAGAAAGAAATGCTTCTTCATTATTATGGACTCCCATAGAAAGAGCCATTCCGGTAACAATCTCCAATTACAATCACAATTTCTTTGGATTAGAACAACAACTCAATATTCGATTAGTTGATTCAGATACTCCCAGAGAGGCTTGTGCTTTATTAGTGCCACTTAAAACTCTGGAGCAATATGTTGTAAATGCTCCCGAAGTTAGATTATCCAAATTGCAGTGGTGCATCATTAATAATAAAGAAGCATTTGTGATCGGTTCTCCTTTACTTCCAATACCTGGCAATACCTATTGGAACAATGGAGATCAAATGATTCCAACAGGTTATCAATTTGAGTTGGACATTATTGCCAACGAAATCAACGACTTTCTTTCGCCCAAAGGAGACATTTTTATTGTCTGGAATACAGACAATAGTTATTCTTCTATAGACAAGAGACAGCTAATATCATTAACCATTAGTTCCATTAAGCGGTCTATGCTCGACATCGAACTACAACAAAACTTGATGTCATGAACGTAAATCAATACTTTGCTTCTTACGAAAACTATTTCTGGCAATGGGAAGAAAATGGGACTGTTGTAGCCATTCCGGAATCCAGCACCATTGCTTATAAAGATTTAGTTTCTTCTATCCTGGAACAACTTAAACTACAAGGTTTTCCTTCGTTTGGATCCTTATTATTAGCTATTACTGCGGTTAACCCTAATGGAGTAAGGTCTTTACAGGAAATTGAAAACATACTCCGAAAGCACATTAATATTACCAGCGACGAGTACATCTCGGATGCTATGGCCTTTCTTTACTTATTAACCGGTTTACCCGACCAATATAAAACTGGTGAGAGAAAAATGCTGGTTTTCCGAGCCATTTTCAGAAACTGCCACAATGTAACCTCTGCCAAAAGAGCGGACCATATAGCAACAGGTTTTAATGATTCCAACAATATAAGCTATCAAATAGCTACCTTCAATCTTGATAACCGAGCCATTAACAACGATTTAAAGCCACTGGCTCTGTTGCACCGCAAATTTACTACTGTGCAGCAAATTCTGGATGTAATCATAGATTTACCGGAACTAGAAGTACCTATAGAATTAGAAGAAACACCAAACCCTGAAGATCCTGAGACAGACGAAGATTTTATCGACGCCATGATCAATGATCATCGCTTGTTTAAGGTGGGATCACTTGTAAGAATGATGTGGTCGGGGATTCACTTACCTTTCCACTCGTCTACTCCAACTCAACAAAAAATTGGCGGTGTATCCGACCTCACCAACAAAGGCAACTTTGATCAATTACTTATTTCCGAATACGCTAACGAGGATATTGTTTTCCTGTCCAGGTTAGCCAATAATGAAGCTCTCTATCTAAGTAGAGAGTCCCCTCCGTCTACCAACGACATGAAACGGGTAATTCTTATTGATGTATCGTTAAAAAACTGGGGAACACCAAAGACCGTGGCATTTGCTACCATGGTGGCTATTGCCAAACACCCTAAAACGGACATTAGCTGCGAGGCCTATATTGTTGGTAACAATGTTACTCCTATAGATGTTACCTCTCTGGATAGTTTGATTAACGGGTTCCAGATTGTAGAAGGCTGCCTGGATGGTGCGGAAGGAATAAGGAAATATTTCGAAGAGGACCCCGATGCTAAGAATAGAGAGGTTTTTATCATTACCGAAACCAATACTCAGAAACACGCCTCAATGATTAAAGTAATGAGCGAATTCAGAGAACAAATTGCTTATTGGATCTTTAATGATGATGAGGGAGGAATTGATATTTATAAAGAATTAAAAAGTAGCAGAAGGCATTTACAGCACTTACAACTACCACTAGAACAACTTTGGAGTAAACAACCCAAAAAACAGGCTCCCCACAGGGATGAAAAAACGGACCACTTTCCTATTCTATTTCAAAGAGCTCAAGGGCATTTGGCGTATTTCACAACGGAAAACGACGAAATCTTCCAGGTTACCAAGGAAAAATCGTTACTTAGACTTTATAATAAGTCATCTCGATACTACGAATCCGGTTGGGAGTTATTTCATCAAAACCTTCCTTTTACCAACAAGGATTTTGCAATGGGACTACACAGCAATGGAGATTATTATTTTTTAGCTTACAGCACCCAAAACAAAGACATTACCATTGTTAACTTAAGAAATGGTGAGAGTAAAAAAGTAGATTTCCCACAATGGAAACACAGAAGAAATCAGTCATTTGTTTTTAGCAATGATTATTTCCTTCATTTCAACTATAACAGCTCATGGCAAATTGACATGGAAGGGAACATTACAAAAAATCAGTATCACTTTTCCGAATTAAAGAACCTATTTACGGATCACGACAAAAAAGTAGAAGATATTCGACGCAGGTTTTACTCCACTCCGGGTATTTTCAAAAATGTAAAAAACATTTGCATCAATACAGAAGGAAGAATTGTTTTGAACGACTTACACGAATTGCAGCTTAACTCCGGCCAACATTTAAAACTGGACAGAAACAAATATCACTCTAAAATCCTGGCAGAGAATCCGGAAAACAATGTATTCACTTTTCACAATGGAAGTTCCATAGAGATTAACCCTAACGGAGTAATGATATTGAAGAATCACAAACCCAACACTCTGGATGTATACATTCCGTTAGTTCCACAAACCTCTTTAGCCATGGCTACTGAACTGCATTTTGCAGGAAACAACTTTTATCGATTTGACCCATTGTATGAATTAACACTTATTGATGCGGGAAAAGAGAAGATAAAAGCCATTCAAATTTTAAAAAACCACCTGATTATTGGTTTAAAAATGGGGAAAGAAATAGTAAATATGGAAAACAAAATACTTCCTTGTTTTTTAAAATTTGATGATGCTGAAAAATTGAAGGATGAATTAGAATCCATTGGTGCAAAAGTTGAAGTTAGAAAGGTATCCAGTAAAATGTACGAACAAGAAAGCTGGAGCACCGAACGATTTTACAAACAGCATATACAATCATTTATAGATGATATACTGGCATGGAATTAAAAATCAGTCCATCACATATCAATCAATTCCCCCTGGGAGGATTCCTGATAAAGGGAGAATCTGCTAAGCAATGGCTACTGGATCTGCAAAAGCTAGACTTTGCCATGCAGGATATTCAGGTGTACCCTATTCCCGGTAATACAGCCAACTCTATTTGGGGTTGTTTTGTTTTACCAAAGGGCAAACTAACTCCTGGTTCAGTTGGAAGGCATGAGTTGTGTCAACGGGTAGACACCTATTATTTCATCCCGGAAAAAACCAGTGTACAACCATTTTTAAGTAAAGGAGATAAAGAGAAGTTATTTGAAAATAACATTCATCTCTCCCATCCTGAATTTGGCACTGTTAAACTTAGCACTGCAATTAACTTTAAAAGCTTCTTATCTAAACCAGAAGAAAAGTCATGGTACATATTTGAGCCATCTCCTTCCGTTAAGGTTCCAGATTCGATTAGAGGATTTAAGGTACATTCCATTCCACCAGAAGAGGCCATTAAACAATTGGAGGAAAAGATAGTACCGGAAAAGAAAAAACTGGAAGACAAACCGCTTACTACCTGGGAAAAAGGTAAGTTCTCTTTGTATAAAGCACTGTTCAAAAAAGGAGTTAAATCAGACGGCACAATTGGAGACACGGAAAAGACGGATTTAATGAAAAGGCTTGAGTCCTTCTTTGTAAAAAATGCTGATTCGGACAACGAAAACAGTTGGTCGAATAAAATGAAAAAGGATTTTGAAGATCTGGATGACCGAAACCAGAAAACATTGGACCGATTAATGAACATGTTTGAGAACGATCCTGAAGAAGCTCTTAAATATGCCATCCCATTGGATCATGAAGGTACTACCAGAGGAAGTGCCAATCAAGGTCAATGGAACCTATCTCAAAGAAGAGGAGATTTTTCATTGTTTAGTATATCTGGACCATCTTCTGCAGGTGGAAGTATTGACCTTGGAGATGGTTTTCATCGATTAAGTGACCAGTACCACAAAACTGCCAGGCAGCTTAAAGAGAAAGGAGAATACGAAAAGGCAGCTTTTGTATATTTGAAACTACTTAAAGACAACTATTTAGCTGCATCTACTTTAGAAGAAGGGAGATTATATGCCGAAGCAGCAACCATTTACCTTAAACAACTAAACAATAAGGAGCGAGCTGCGGAATGCTACGAAAAAGGCAACATGATCGATCAGGCCATTGAGCTTTACGAAGAATTAGGAAAGTTCGAAAAAGTAGGAGATTTGTACTTTAATCAAAACCAGCTTAAAGAAGCCAATGAATCTTACGACAAGGCCGGGGAACAAATGAAAAGCAAAGGGCAATATCTGGAAGCATCCAGATTATACCAGACTAAAATGTTTGACCCTATTAAATGTAAAACGGCTTTATTAGAAGGGTGGAGAAAAAATATACAGGCGTATAGCTGCCTGAAAGAATACCTGGAGCATTTCCCTGAAAACAAGAAAAGAATGAAGGAGATCGAACTACTTTACACCGAAGAAGTAAACGATACTAATCGTGAATCTTTTCTGAGAATTGTTCAACATGAACACTCCAAAAACAATGAATTAAAGGAAAAGATGGAAGAAATGGCTTACCAAATTATTGCTCAGGAAATTAGCCGAAAACCAGCCATTGTGGAGCAGTTACGCAAGTTTAAATTGAACGATAGAGAAATTGCTAAAGATACTTTGAGATACCGATCTAAAAGGAAGAAGTAATTATTTCAACTGATCTTTTGCCAACTCACATTGGTCTTTGGCATAAATCATTTCAGGGTCGTACTCCAACACCTTTTCGTAATATACAATTGCTCTCACATAATTGCCTTCATTAAACAGTCGATCTGCCATTGCCACCAGACTCTGAACACGTTGAGTAACCAATTGATACTCCTGCTCTACCATTTGGAACTCAAATGACCTATGAATCTGATCATTACTCCTCATACAGGATAAACACTTCTTAATACCAGGCAAATGCCAGGCTTTATGGAGCTTATAGCAGGAATCAATTATTGGTTGATTAGCAGATTGTCGAACTTTACTCAACGAATCTTTGTACATTTTTTCTGCCCATATCAAAGAATCTTGCTCCATTTTATCTTTGGGATACATGCGATCATTTCTTGGCGGAAGGTTAGCCCCTCTTATTAATTGATCCGCAGCATACCACATATAATTGAGGGTTTGAATTTGCTCCCAAAAAGTTCTTGCCAGTACATCTTGTGTTTCCACTTCGCTCTTATGTCGATCAAATGCTTTGGGCCTAATTCTATAATTGTATTTGAAAATATCCTCCGATGAACACAGTATAGAACTATTCCAGTTCATGGGCAATTTTTGATAGTAAGCAACAAATTTTTTAACGCCATGAATTCCAAACGACTTATAAGTATACTTCTCGTCATAGTATACTTTAACATCAAATTGATAAGATTGATGACCTAATATTGAGCAGGTATATTCATTAGTAAAATATGGAATGGCGTTCTCAATCCATTTTATGGAATGTAGGTGATAATCCTGATGTTGTACAATAAACACCTGAGAAGAATTAACCTGAAATGTGTCTATAATTAAAGTATCTGTCGGAACTGACTTTTCCTTTAAGGTAGAATCTGCTTTACCTGCAATACTAAACGATTGTGAAATCGAAAGTAACGTACAATTCAATGCCAGCACAAGTAAAATACAGCGGATCATAGCTACAAGTTAAGAATAATCTGTAAATGTATACTTGAGCCCCACTTATATAAAAGCAAAAATCCCGACGATTCTGTCGGGATTCTTATATATAAATGTAGAGTTGTGTAGGTGGGCTATGCCATTTCGTGAACCCTTAGTTCAAACTGAAAAGGAGTAGCATTGGGTCCGGTTCCACCACCGGTCATTACAATATCAGCACTGCTAATTCCCAACAACGAGATTTCCGTATTAATTTCACTAATGATAGCCGAGTTCATTACTTCTCCCTCTACCACTTCTGAAACCACTCCAACAAAGATGGTTGGCTTAAATGAGAACACTGCTTTTTGAGCTGGAGACACACCAGTTTTAACAGCCAATAACTTTCCATCTCTGTATATATTAGCATCAATTGCTCCTTGTTGTAAAGAATTAGCAACTTCCACTTCGTTTGGTGAGGAAGCAGTATCCTTACTCAATTGCATCACGTCTCCAGAATGATCTTTTATCATTTCCCATCTCTGCCCATATCTTGCCTGGTTTTGTGGAGTGTAGTTTCCATAAGAATCTGATGCTCCTACAGCAAACTCCTCCGAAAAGGTAAACGGGTGATGATCACCCACACCACAATTTTTTATTACTCTCCAGGCCACAGCCAATTCATCAAAATCGGTAGCTACATTCTTTTGAAAAATAACTACTTCAGAATTGTTTTGATCGTTGGATTCGTTGATGAAATTTAATTTGATGTCCATATCTATTTTTTATGAGGTTAATCGTTACCGTAAATCTAGCTATGACTCCACAAATGTGCAATCCGAAAAAATACTGAAATTAAAACGAAATAGTACTCATTGGTAAAAAGACAAATTAGTCTTAATTATAATTTTCTATCTTAGACCTAAATGACCACTCTCCTACAACAAACTGAAATTGAATCAGCGATTCTTACCTTCGAAGAAAGGAATTTATTGAAGATTCATTATAAGGACAATATCCATCTTGAACTGAAAGACGTTAAAGAATTAAATGTGTTTTACCAGAATTTGAATTCGGGACCTATGCGGGTACTAGCCATATCTGGAAAGTTCATGACCAGCACCAAAGAAGCTAGAGAATATGCTCAAGCTAGAAACTCTAAAGCGATTGGTGAAGCCATTGTCATTCACTCATTAGCACAACGACTTATTGCTCAATTCTATACCAGGTTCAGAAAGGCAGATCACCCCACTAAGGTATTTGCCAATGAAAAAGATGCTAGAACCTGGCTATACTCGCTGAATTAACAGTCGGCAATATTAACCGCTACCGCCAGACCTCCTTCTGAAGTTTCTTTGTATTTGCTATTCATATCCTGAGCAGTTTTCCACATGGTATCTACTGCCATGTCTAATGAGATTTTAGCCATCTTCGGATCCCTTTCCAATGCCATTTCTGCTGCGTTAATTGCTTTTATTGCTCCCATCGAATTTCTTTCAATACATGGTATTTGAACTAAACCTCCAATAGGATCGCAAGTAACACCCAAATGATGTTCCATAGCAATTTCTGCCGCCATTAAAGCATGGTCAGGAGAACCACCCAACAACTCCGTCAATCCGGCTGCTGCCATAGCTGAAGAAACTCCAATCTCCGCCTGACACCCTCCCATTGCTGCGGAAATGGTAGCTCCTTTTTTAACAATACTACCAACCTCTCCAGCGGTTAACAAAAAGCGATGAATTTCCTTTTCTCCTGCAAATTTATTGACAAAACAAAGGTAGTGCATCAATACAGCAGGAATTACACCTGCACTTCCGTTAGTTGGTGCAGTTACTACTCTACCTAATGAGGCATTAACTTCATTTACGCTTAAAGCAAAACAACTTACCCATTTCATTACTTTATGGAATGGACTGTCCAATTTTCGAATAGATTCTCTCCAACTATCTACATCCTTGTATTCCAATCCATTCATCAACTTCTTATTGATGTTATAAGCTCTTCGCTCTACATTCAAACCTCCAGGCAAAACACCTTCTGTATGACAACCAATGTACATGCACTCCATCATTGTATCCCATACTCTATTCAGTTCCGACTTAACCTCTTCTTCAGACCTCCAGGTTAATTCATTTTGTAGTACAATGTCTGAAATGCTTTTCTGTTGGTCCTGACAATGTTTCGCTAATTCATCTGCTACCTGAATTGGGAACGGTAACTTACTTCCTCTCTCCGAAACTTCTTGTTCCTCGTTTTCTTTAACAACAAACCCTCCGCCTATGGAAAAATAGTTTTCTGAAATAACCGCTTTGTCATCAAGAATTGCTTTAAAGATCATCCCATTAGAATGAAACGGTAAAAAATCTCGTTTAAACTCAATGGCCCCCTCCGGACTAAACTGAATGACTCTTTCTCCTCCAAAGTTTAGTTTTCCAGATTCCCTAATCTCGTCAATTACTCCACTGATATCTTCTACAGGAATGTATTCAGGATCAGCACCACTCAAACCAAGCATTATCGCTAAATCGGTAGCATGCCCTTTTCCTGTTAATGACAACGAACCATACAATTCTACCTTAACCTCAACGACTTGATCAAAATGTTTTTGATCCTTTAATTGATCTATCCACTTTTGTGCTGCTCTCCACGGTCCTAGAGTATGGCTACTGGATGGTCCCACTCCGATCTTAAGCATGTCGAAAATACTGATTTGTTCCATTGGTGGCGTTTTATAAAACCGGACAAATCTAATGATTCAACCTTACCAAATTGTAAAGTTTTTATTCTACAACAATAATTAAATGTTTTGTGACAATTTATGCCAGCACTCAAACACCATCATTCTTCCCATTTTGGGAATACCATCTCAAATTGATTCAATTCGAAACTACTTCCCGTTTTGGGAACAACCCTACACCTCCCCAAACTAAAGGGATTCAAAGAACAACTTAGTGTAGTGGCACGATAATTACCTCTATAAAAGCAAATTCAATCATTATGAAAACTTTATTCTTCCTTTCCGCTTTAATCATTTCTAACCTAATGTTAGCTCAGGTACCAAACAACGAGCTTGCTCTGGCATCTAACAGCGACAACTCCATGTTCGAAATCACGGAATCTATTCAAATGGACGACACTCGAAACATTGAAATAACATCCAACGACATAGAAGAAAGCATTGTATTAGACATTAAAGAAGGAGAATTTAAAGCCTTACACTACCAGGTTTATGATGTAACCGGAAAACTGGTTCAAAAATCTAACCTATCTGGAAAGAACAATAAAATCAACTTAACCTACCTAAAATCCGACACCTACCTGGTTTGGTTAATTGATCAGGAAAATATCATCACTTCATTTAAAGTAAAAAAGAAATAATACCATTATGACTACCGAAAAAATCGAGACTACTGCACCACTTCAATCCAAAGTTCACCCAGTTCCATGCAGGGATTGGTTAACCTTAGACATTGGAACAGACCAATACCAAGGATATCATTACAGAATATTTACTCTGGAAGGAAGAATATTACAACGATGCCCACTATCCGGCAGATGCACCAGCATACACTTATCTAACTTGCCACCATCCACTTATTTACTGGAAGTAGTAAAGGGAGAAGAGAAAATCACCTCTCACAAATTCATTAAAGCATAAAAAAAGCCTGCTATTCAGCAGGCTTCAGGCTATGAGGCTTCAGTCAAGTACATGTTGAAACCAGTAAGATTACTATTGTTACACTGCAAAGCTATACTCAACAGATAAACAAAAGGTAAACCTAAGGTTAAGTGAATATAAAAAGACTCCCTATATGGTGAGTCTTTTTTACTTTTCATAAACAGGAACAGTACATTTAGCACTATTCCAACTTCCTTAATCGGTTATTCTTTACATTTGTTCATCAACCTTATCAAACAACCATAATGAAAAGTAGCTTATTATTATTAAGTACGTTGCTAATTTGTTCTTTCCATCTTGCACAAGATTCTACCGCACTATACCCGTATAGATCAGGAGAAAAATGGGGCTTTTGCAACTATAAAGGCATCATTCAGATAACACCAGAATACGACTCTGTTTCAAGTTTTTATAAGCATTATATCTCCGGGGCATACTGGGCAAAAACCATTCACAAAGGAAAGGAAGGTTACATTGGTCCAGACAATGAGTATATTATCCCTCCTAAATACCATACATGCGATATTGGATACGCTCAAGACGACTATTTCTACATTGTTTCCAAAAAAGGAAAATATGGGGTAACAGACAAGGAGTTCAATAAGGTAATCCCACTTAAATACGATGAGATTTTTAAAAGTGATCAGGACTTATACGGTGAAGGAAGTCGAAATAACTTCTACTGTAAAGAAGGAGGTAAAATTCTAAAAATAGATATCTCTAAACCTGATGAAGTTATAGAGGTTAAAAATACCACTGAAAAAAAGTTAAAAGAGCCGGTTTACCTTATGGAGGATGACGGTTACGATTATGGTGGATACAAAAAAAGCACTCCTCCACCCCTTCCATTTGATAAATTTAAGGAAATACACAAAACCAGCATAGATAGCATCTCTACCGAAAAATTTGAGCACAAATACTACAAAGTTTATTTCAAAAACAAAGTAGGTTTAGTTCATAAAGATGAAATTAAAAACCTGAGTTCTGACTTCTTCCTACCAACCGAATTTGATGACATTTACAAGGTATCCAACTACCGTAGAAAACCTCTGATAATAGCTTCAAAAAATGGAAAACATGGAGTAATAGATTACAGTCAAAAAACACTTGTTCCTTTTGTGTACGATAGCATAGTTAAATACTTTATAGATGCTGTAATAGTTGAGAACAATGGTAATTTCGGTGTTTACCATTTGGAATTAAAAGAAGTGATTAAGCCCAAATACAAGACCTTGAAGTTTTTAAGTAGCCATAAAGGAGTTACCTTACTTACTACCTTCGATCACGATCACAAAGACTTAATCACCTCTTTTGGGGCAGAATTTTTTGAGGACTAATTACTGAATAGCAAACACCACCTGGATTTCATATCTTAATCGGATGGGCTTCATTCCAAGGTCGTCGTTACCACTTCCTCCACTACCTCTACTTACTCCTCCTACAGGCATGTTTACAGAGCTATTACTGATCATTGCATTTGGAGAGCTAGTAACAGAACTGTAACCGTACCCTCCATAATATGGCCATCCGCGCCCCCAATAGTCATAATAATTATGTCTGGTGGTACTAGTAGTTTGAGGATCTGCTAATTCGGTTACACTTACCACAACACCTCTTTTTTGGTTTACGGCACTAAGCAAATAATCTGCTTTTTCCTCGGCTGCTTGAATAGCTCTTTCCTTTACCATCTTACGGTACTCTTGAATATCCTTATTAGAAGACCCGTTGAGCATTATACTAACGATTCCTTCCTTTTTAATGGAACGGTCTTTAATGTTGCTAATGATTTCATCCAATTGAGCAGGTGAAGTAACCTTAACGGTTAGGTTTTTCTGGTGCAACTGGTTGTAGTAATTGTACCAATAGTGCCAATAATTCCAATTGTGGCGCCAGGCCCAATCGGAGTTAACCACAATTTTTTCTTTCTCCACCCCTGCCTCTGTAATGGCATTGATGATTTTATCTTCAATGTTTTTTATTTCCTCTTTCTTCTTTAGTTTATAATTATTCCAGTACTCTCTGTAAGATATCTCAACAGTTATTTCGTCTGGTGGCACCAGCATGTCTGCACTTCCAGTTACGGTAATTAGGCGATCCTGATTAATTTGAGGTTCCTGAACTTGAGTGGGTACCGTAGGAGTTTTAAATGCGCTAAACAAAACTACTCCCAACAATACATACACTAATTTATTACTATGATCTTTCATAACATTAATTTTTTATACCACAATATTCCTCCTTTACAATTACTTACTCAATAACTAATTAGTGAATGCATCGTTTGAGTTGGTTAAAACGAAAAACGGCCTGCAATTAACTTGCAGACCGTTTATAAATAAGGGGTGTACTACTCTACTTATTGATACTCACTAGCATTTTCGCAAGTGGTATGGATTTTTCCTCCACCAAATCCACTGAAGAAAGTTGGTCCCCATTTGGTTCCATTCCAGTTTTGTTGTAAATACCCTACTTGATAGAAACACTTCCCAGGTTGAGTGGTTGACGTTCCTACTCCAATAATGGTTAATCTTCTTTTAACCGGCTCTGTTTTTTGAATATCTGCATAGGTTACTCCCCAATCACTGCTGTGTACATAAGTATACATGTGTTGTCCTGACCAATCTCCCTGATCATCCGTAGAAGCTGCTTCTGCCATAAATTTATGCGCTTCCTCTACCTGAGAAGCTTCAGTCATTCTTCTCTTTGGCAATTTAATGTTTCCTGCTCTGGCATTTCGGTAAATCTCATTGATCTCCTCAGCTCTTTTCTGGCACATTTCCATTACCTTTTCCTGTGTTAATCCTTCTAATTTCGCAGGGTCTTTAGCCATTATATTGATGTATGAATGAGACTCTTCGGGAATAGTAACCCACGGAGCTTTAGTGTTGTATCTAAACTCTCCAACTGCAAACACACCTTCTTCAATTTGAAGAAATGCTACTCCTTTACTCCTTTTATCTTCCGTATGGCTTGGGGAAATTTCTCTATGTCCTCGCCACATAGAGCAATATATTTTACTTGCATTCCAAACTGTCTTCTCGTAAGTATCGCCAGTATATGTTTTAATTTCGAAATGATCGTATTGTCCCTCTATAAAGTACATGTGAGCCGACATTTTCTCTGGATTATAATCCAGGTTTATGGTATGCGCCTCCATTTCCTTTCCGGTTCTGGCAGATGGCTTTCTATGAATAAACACCCATGGTTCCCATAAATGGTATAACCCAGAAATTCCATAATCATCAGAAAACTGTCCCTTATGCGGAGGAGCTACAACACCATCTGATTTTCCTTTATTGTTATTGGCATCCATTTTTTCAGCCAATTTCTTCTCCAATTTACCCTTTAATCCCTGGGCTTGTAACGAATTACTTGTTCCTGCTAATAAGGCAGTAGCCAATGCAACGTAAATAATTTTTTTCATTTGAGTTTGATTTTGATTACAACCCAAATGTATCTGCCAATCAGTACTCTACGGTAGTAGTTTTCATGAATCGTAAATTACGTTTCACGAAATGTAGCATTAAGAAGATATGGTAGTTAGAAATTCATCTTTTCGATCTCTGGCTAGGCTTACTCGATCTCCATTAGACATGATAATATACCCTCCATCTTGCCTAACATATTGCTGAATTCTATTCAAGTTTACCAAATAAGATCGATGTGTTTTAAAGAAACAAGGATGATTTAAGATTTGATCAAAGGTTTTGATTTTCTTAGTTACCAATAATTTTTGCCCATCCGCCAATAAAATATGAGTATAGGAACCATCCGCCTGTAGGTAAATAACATCTTCCGGCTCTACAAACACAAATCCATCTGCCACCGGCAACGCTACTTTTTTAAGATTTCCATTAGGGTTAAGATTTGCCTTCAATGCTTCCAGGTGCATGTTTTGATCCACTACCTTTTGTTGCTTTTCTACCTTTTCAATAGCCAATTTCAAATCAGTAATTTCTATGGGCTTAAGGAGATAATCTACTGCAGATACCTGAAACGCTTGTAAAGCATATTCACTATAAGCAGTTGTAAATATGATTTGAAAATCGACATTTTCGAAAAAGTCCAATAGCTGAAAACCAGTAAACCCTGGCATTTCAATATCCAGAAAGATCAAATCTGGTTTATACTTATTTATTTGCTTAACTGCCTCAGGCACATCTTCTGCTGTAGCTAATATTTGAACATTGCTACAGTTTTGCTCAATCAAAGCACATAATACTCTTCTTGCCTTAGGTTCATCGTCAATAATAATTGCTTTAAGCATTTGTTTCTGGTTTTATAGGGATAATAAGTTTTACATGTGTTCCGGTAGCCTGAGTTATTTCATCAGTTAAATCAATGGTTTTCACCTCAATTTTATTGGGCCAGTCTTTGTTCAATAGTTCCAGTCTTTTTTGAATAGCACTGGTACTAAACGATTTATGAGTTTGTTTTCTTCTTGCATTAATGGCCATGGAAGCTTTAATACCAATTCCATTATCAATTACATGGCATTCCACTGCTCCTTCTACCGCTTTAAATGACAGCTTTAATTCTCTTCCTTCTTTTTTATGTAGCAATCCATGTTTGATGGCATTCTCCACATAGGGTTGAATAATCATAGAAGGGATCATGATGTACTCAGTATCCAATTGTTCATCAACCTCCACCAGGTAAGAAAATGAATCTTCAAAACGGATGGCTTCTAACTCCAGGTACAAATCTAAAAGGCTTATTTCTTCGGCCAACGATATCTCCATTTGATTAGAAAGGTCAAGGGTTTTACGCATCAATCTTGCAAACTTCCCCAGATAATCATTAGCCAATTTGGTTTGATGTAATAACACATACTCCTGAATCGAATTTAAAGCATTGAATACAAAGTGTGGATTCATTTGGGCCTTTAAAGCTGTGAGCTGAGAAACTCTTAAATCCTGCTCAATTCTGTTTCTCTTTTTCAGGATATTAATTCGAACCACGAATATTAAACTCACCACTAGCACCAAAAACAAAATCATGATTAGTACAAACCACCAGGTTTGCCAGAAAGGAGGCAATACCGTAAAAGAATACCGAATGGTTTCTCCTGCTAAACCATCCTCATTGGTAGCGTATGCCTCAAAAGTATAGTTACCAGGAGGTAGTGAATGAAAACGAACTACAGACTCTGTAATAGAGACCTCTGTCCAGTTATCATCTCTCCCAATTAATCGGTATTTCACCTTCCCTTCTCCTCTATTTCTAAAAGCAAGAGGAGAAAGATCAAATTTGAAATTGTTTAAATCGTGACTCCATTTTTCTTTCAGATCAGTTTTCTGCTGATTAACATAAACACCCGAAAACAACAACTTAGGTAGTGTTTTATTTACACTGGAAAGGTCTCGAGGAATTTTAACCAACCCCTTCATGGTAGCTAACCAAACATAGTCTCCATGAATCAATATATCGCTACATTCGTTAGAAGGCAAACCATCTAAACGATTAAATAGTTCAAACTCTTCGGTACTTTTAGAAATTCGATATAATCCCATGTTACTTGCCGCCCAAAGCAAATCTCCATCTGATCGAACCCTGGAGAAATAATCAGTTGCCAAACCTGTTTTAGTTCCAATTTCATGTATCAGATTTCTTTCTTCAAAACCAAGTATCCCCTGAGAAGCTGTTGCCACCCAAAAAACGCCATCATTCCCATTAATTACCCTTAAACAACTGATGGATTCCTGGCCATCCAAAAACACCTCTCCACAGTAAGATTCCGAATAGTAAAACAACCCAGAGGTTGTTCCCACATAAAATGCGTTGCTATCCTTATCGTAAGCTGCTGATCGTACCCCTTTCGTTTTAAGGGTTAATCGATAAAAGGTTTCCAGATGATGCCCCCATAAAAAGCCATATTTTTTCTGATTTGGAAAAACTGGTCGACCTCCCTCCAATCCTTCCACAAAAAACTGTCCGGACTCAACACATATAGAAGTTTCGTCATCTATCCACTCCAATGATTTAAAATACTGCCATTTTTGAGCATAATCTTTATTTGGTGTATCGATATTAAATACTCGCTCCCCAAATACCACTGTCTCGCCAGATGGAGATTGAGCAAATCCTTCTATCTCCTTTTTTATCCCAGATTCCAGGTACTTACCAGGAGTTTTAAATTGATCCATTATTTGAACTTCTCCATGGTAAGTTCCAATCAATAAATCTCCTTCAGGAGAAACACCCAGGCTTCTTAAGTGATCATTTACCAAACCTGAGTTCTTCGTATTATACACTTCTATATCTACCTCAGGAACTACATAGAGTGCATTCTGCAAAGTGGCAAACCACAAGTTCCCCTCTCTATCCTCCAACACATCAGATACCTGTTCTCCCGGCAAAAACACCTGAGATAGCTTTCCGTTTTTCAAATAGGCTGCTCCCTTCGAGGTACAAAACCAAAACCGATTTTCTAATGAAGAATAGGATAATGATCTGGTAGACGAATCTTTGAAATGAGTTCCAAGGTCAATTTCACCATTAACTTCGAGGTTCTCTGAAAGCAACAATGCAGTTGGAGTTCTTCTTTCCAACATTACCAATTCGTTCTCTGCCCAGGACGAAATAAAGAAAACGGACCCTTTTGCCTGAGGCTGTCGATTAATCACTTTCCCATCATTAACACGAAGTACCTCATACCTAAAATGATAATAAAACTCGTTGTTGTGGTAAGTAATGTCCTGTAATGAAGATCGACCATCATGGCTATGGGATTTGGGCCAGAATGAACTAGCATAATCCAGCTCCCAATTTCCGGTAGCCAACTCATACCTATTGGCAAAATTGAAGGTGTAAACATATAAATGCTCCTCGGTAAGAGTCAGTTTTAAGTGCCCCTCAATGTTATTGTTGTCCAGCCCAAGCGGCAATTCCTTCATCTCACCGTTCTCCACATAAAACACCTGATAACTAAAGTTGGAACACCAAATCCTTCCCTGCTCATCCTGATTAACATTGGTTACTGCCAAACTTTTTCTGGACTCGCACACATAGTATTCGAACTGTTGCCCATTGAATTTAACCAATCCTTTGTCGGTTCCCATCCAAATGTTTCCGTGGGTATCTTCCATTAAATCGTAAACTGTATTACTAGGCAATCCATCTTCTTCGGTTAACTGCCAGAAATAAGGATGTTGGGCAGGAACTGAGAAGACCATTAGGATGAAAACCAGAATGGCTACTAGTTTTATGTAAACAGTTTTAATCACGATGCCGAAAATAAATAAATTGTAATTAGCAGTTACTCCCGTTTCACCAAATGGCAATTTGACACCATGAAAAGTAAGTCTAGCTGAAATCCTTAACAATTCCTTAATTGTAAAAAAAGTGTTATAAGTACTCTAAACTTACTTTTGTGGCAACTCAAACAACATGAAAAAAGTACTAATTTTTCTTTCCATTGCATTTTTATCTATTGCCTGTTCAACCCCTGAACCACTTTCGGTTGCAGAGATGGCTAAATTCGAAACCAAAGGGTATGAAGTGCTTTACGAAGGTAAAGCTGTTGCCAAATACATCAACAAGGAATACGAATACATAAATGGTGTTTATCAGTTCGAAT
Organism: Parvicellaceae bacterium; assembly: GCA_965230225.1. Taxonomy (GTDB): domain Bacteria; phylum Bacteroidota; class Bacteroidia; order Flavobacteriales_D; family Parvicellaceae; genus CALSMU01. The sequence goes on along the minus strand of CBDDKM010000006.1, from coordinate 272,230 downwards.
TTTCTGTTGTTCAGTATGGAGCTGCCAATTTTGAACTCACAGAAAAAATTGCCAAATATTTAGTTAGTAGACATCCGGAGGCCAAAATAGAGATCAAACTAGAACACGATATGGAGTTTCTTGATCGTAATGAGTAATGAGTAATGAGTAATGAGTAATGAAAGATATAATAGATTAATCATTTATCCCTTCTCCTACGCATAAACTGCAACAACCTATAGCCTAATTATGGATTAATAGTAACTTCATCATCCTAATAACATGAGGTATCTAGTTTTCATATTTACGCAATTATTCTTTTTATCCATTTTTGGCCAAAAAGGCACCATCAAAGGGCATGTTTATGATAATATCATGAATGAGCCCATGATTTTTGCAACCGTTAAATTGGAAAACACCAATTACGGAACAATAACAGACATAGATGGCAACTTTACCCTAAGCGTTCCTCCCGGGCAATACCAACTCCACTTGAGGTACATTGGCTACAGGGATAGTATCATTCCAGCAGTCACTGTACTTCCCAATGATACTACTCATCTAAAAATTAACTATCCTCCGCCTTGCAAATACTCCGACAAAAAACACGCTTGTCCGGTGTGTAAAAAAAGAAACAAGGTAATTCCTATTCTTTACGGCTATCCCTCTAAAGGTTTACTAAGAGATGCTGAAAATGGCAAGGTTATATTGGGAGGATGTGTTATTTCCGAATGCGATCCCAAATGGTATTGTAAAAGGGACAGTACCAGGTTCTAGGAATCTATCCGCTCCCAAATTGTTCTAAAACATTTCGATTCCCCTAATAACAATGGTGTTAGATCTTGTTTTATGCAATCGGAAACATACATCCTGGAAGTTTGTACCTGTAACACGCCAAAGCTTTTAGAAGAATCACCAGGAGATGTTTTTTTCATGATATTTAACATCACATCTATCTGCTTTGACGACAATTTCTCTTTATTGAAATAGAGCTTAATGTATCGAGTATGGCCATCTTTTGAGATTAACAGCTCTGGTTTCACATTTACAATTAAATCCTCATTTTTCCAGCACATTTGATTTACTCTACAGGCTTCTATGGATTTCATTCCAATAAACTTGCTGTACCCGGAAATAGCATTTTTATAATTCACCAATTTACTAGGGTGTACCGACTCTAATAAACGATCCATTTCGTTTTGAAAATGAAAACCGTACTTATGATGATCCACAACCCCTTTTATTAGCTCCAACCAATAATCTGATATTGGATTATAGGCTGGAGCATTTTTTATTTTACTAACCAAATTCATCTTAGCAGCACCAGATTGACATACAAATCTGGTAAAATCGAATAGCGACACTTCCATAATTCCTCCTTTTAAATGTTAAACCAATCTTTCCAGCCACTTAGCCAGTTTGTTAGATAACTCCCCCCTGTTTCTGGTTCTCCATTTCCAGGTAACTAGTTTTAACTCCTCCCTTGAGTACCTTCCTGAGTTCATGTATAACTTTAAAATATCTTTTAGGAGAAGTTTATTCTCTTTGCTCTCGAACAAGAGGTAAAAGAAGATTTTAATTCTCAACCACCAACCTATTCCATATTCGGCCGGTGCCGAAGGAGCTTTTCGGTATCGAACCGATTGACTCGTTTGCCGTTCCCTACGCTCTCGCTCCCTTTCTTGCTCTCTTATTTTCAGCTCCCACAGTCGATGTTTCTCTTGCACCTCAAAGGAGTGAGCAAATTCAAGAAATGCTAACATGGCATACTTCTGTGCAATTTTAGAGTTGGAATTCATCCAAATAAATAATCCCTCCTCAATTCTTGTAAGTGGCCTCGAACTCATTTTCATCCACGCCGGGTACATCTCTTTCCCCACTTGGATTAGGCAAGGAGAATCTTCCATCTCCTTTCGTTGCTTTAAATACTGTACCGTCCAATAATTAATAATGATTTTTCGGTACTCCTTAGAGAGTGACCCTAAGCAAGCATCAATACTTTCCAGTGCATATTGATAATCCTTTTCCTGAATCGATGCCAACAACTTGAGCACCTCTTTAATTACACTTGCTCTCTTTTCGCGCTGAATTAAAAGGGAAACGTAACCATATAACTCGTCCAAAGAAAACCCTTTCTCATCCATGAGTTCAATTTTCTGAAGAGTCAACAATATAGACACCAAAGAGTTATCTCTCCTGGTAAACTTTTCCCTTCTGTTTTCTTCAGAAGCTACCTGGGTAATGGTTTGAATCCAATGGGTCATTACCTTTTTTAAATCGTCCGGATAATCCAGGTAGGACAACTTTAACCCTTCACTAATGGCTTCTCCCAACCCATATATGGGCATCAAATCATCAAACAACTGGTGCTTTAACTGGAGCGAGTGATGGTTGATAAACTTTGGCAAAATTTCTCCAACTGTTTTTCTTACAGATGGTGTTTCGTCTTTAGCGAAATTCAGAAACTGCCTTACAATTTCTTCGTGTAAATGATTGGGTTGATCATAGTCGGCTGCATACCCCAAAGTTCTTACAGAAGTCTCCTTAACCCGATCAATTGGCTTACCATCCATCGAAAGGGTTTGCTCCCTTCTTTCCAGAAGTAACTTAATTCGATCTGTAATGGATTTATCAGCCTGCCACCGTTTCAAGGTATTAAACAGCAACTCCTCTTCTCCAAACTGCCTAAACTGTGCTAAAGATTTTGCTGCTATCCCCTGCATGTGGCTATGACCACTGGCTGCCAACTCCAGGTAAACACTTTCGATGTTCGACATTTCGTTCATCCCAATGTCTCTGGCAGCACTAATAAATACTTGCCTTATAACAGCTCTGCGTTGGGTTGTTCCGTACAACTCCCAATTGCTCGTTTTGTGCTTATAGGTGGTTAAAGTAACCTTTAAAAAACACCTCAAAGCTGCTTCTAAATGCCGTTGATACTCCTCCTTTCCTACTTTAAGTATAGCACTTCGTACCGATTGGCTACGGGCCATTAACAGCTTTCCTTCAGAAACATTTTCCAATTTGAAAAACACATAGAGAAAGTTCAAATCACAATAGTCCAAAGCTTCCAGCGACTTACTACTTTCTTTCCAAAACGAGTTCGACACCACCTCGCTAACCACCTCAAAAAACTGGTTGCTATACATCCCGCTAAACAAAGAAGCGCATAAGGCAATTACTTTTTGACGATGATCCAACTTTCTGAACCATTTATGTATGACCTCCTCCTGACTTTGTCTCAGGTTATTAATAGTAGATCTTAATATTCTATCAGAAGGCAGTTCATTGAATCGCTTATAATAAGCGAAGAATAAGTTTAGTTCTTGAGGTGTAGGAATTTCCTTTACTATATGAGCCAAAGTAAGTTCTGGGCTCAACCTCATTTCTGGAGAAATAACTTTCTCGGATGATAAGAATATTGGTGTTTCATTCCTAAACTTATTCGTAAACCATTCCTCTAACTCTCTTAGGTTATAATGATCCTTTTCGGGAATGGTATAACAGTGAGGAACAATCAAATCATTATTCAAACTCCACACTTCCTTAGTTACACCAGTGGATATAATGCAGTAACAACCTTTAGATTCAATAATTTGAAGCAATCTTCTAAAGTCATATTGAATATGCCTGGGATGCAACCCATCCAGTAAAAAAACACTATTTACCGGTTGATTTTGCAACTCACTGATCAAGGATTTATTCTCCTCATTCTGCACCAGTTCATATACATTATAATGTCCAGTTTCATCGTATATTTTTCTAGCTAAATGTTTTCCAAAATCTGCAGAATCAAAGCTTCCGCCCTCTGTAAGTAATATTACCCGGTATTGTTTTACTTTATCCAATACCTCTTTAGTAAACACAGGATGTAATCCATCTCCTGATTTAATATCAAACTGTACTTTAGAAAATGTGGGGTTGGAAATTTCGTAATAATGATTTTCGGTATAATCCCTACCGGCCACTTTCTCCCCCTGAAAGGAGCTATTCATGTGTATGGCCCCGGAATTATCAGCCACATTTACCTGTTCAACTATTTCCTTTTCCATCGTCATTAGTTTTGTTTATGATTTTATGCTCGTGGTAATCTCCCATAATGGTTTTCTCACTATTGAACTGATGATTATCGCCTAAAAACAAAGTCCCTGAATTATGAATGGTGTGGATATTGGTTTTGGATGAGGGTTTGGCCTCCTCTTCTCCAATTGTTTTCAACGCCTTCTCGAAAGCCTCCTCCAACTGCAATAAAGCTACTAGTATTCCTCTCCAACCACCAAGCTGTCTACTGGCTTCCATGTATGGTAGGTAATCCGGTTTATCAAACTCACTCCCCCTAGTTATTACTGGAATTACCCGACCGGATTCCGGAAGATCCTGTAGAATCTCTGCGTGTAATAACTCTTTGGATTGTTCCTCATTGATACACCATATTAGAACCGAATTATCTGCGAGCTGGTTCGTTAAGTCCTGCCTTAGCTCCTCCAGCTTTGTAATTTCGTATGAACGAAACACACACTCCGGTTTAACCTTACTTTGTGCAAATGAAACATGGCTTAGAATCTCCCCTTCGTGCTCTTTGGTATGGTAAATACATATTTGCCCTTTCCTAAGTAAGTGCTCCGGGATTTTTTCATGATCGAAGTAAGAAGCCGCTGCCTCAAACAACCCCATTAACCCTCGCCAGTTGTGTACTTCTAATTCATTTAATAACCGATTTAAATAATCTGAACTAGCTCCTACGTTTCTTGTGGGGTCGTCTGAGTTTTTATTGCAATTGGTTCTTAAACTCTCCAGGTACTTTTCTCCCAGCCGAATTTGATCTTTGCTTCTTGTTTCGTTTAGTTGATCTTGTAATTCTGATAATCCAGACTTGTCATAATTTAATCGATGTCGCCAGCAAAGTAAACGCACCATTTTAATGACATCTTCTGCCCTGTGTTGTGCCATAAAACAATTTTTTGACACAATTTATCATTGCCCGATACCAGCATGAAATTATTTGGCCGAACCCTGTGATTGACTTTCCAAAAAGGATTTTTTTCTACCCGAAATTTTAAATTACATTGAAGAATGGCTTGATCTTCTCCTTGTATTTTTCACCGATCTGAATAGGATCGCTATACCCTTTGAGGTAAATGGTATTTCCAGAAAGAGATAAAATATAGTCCGTATTAACGATAAAAGAACGATGCACTTGTTTAAATTGAACCTTATCCAGCACATTCATTAAACTTCCCATTGGTTTACTCAGCAGGTACATTTTATCGATTGTATGAATCTCACAATAATTCCTGGAAGCTTTTAAACAAACAATATCGCAGGTATTTACCCTGACTTTAGACTTGTTTTCCTCCACAAAAAAGAATGTAGCCGGATCAGATTCCACCTTATTTTGGCTCAATTTCTCTTCCAACTCAAAAAGAGTATTCCTCAATCGAATACGATCTACCGGCTTAGGAATATTACTCAGGGGATTAGTACTAGCTGCTTTATTAAAGGTATTTAAATCCTGAAGGTTACTTAGGTAAACAAACGGAACCTTTAGTTTATTTAACTGATTTCCAAGGTCTATACCAGATTCTTCTCCTTTGAGTTCAATATCTACCATCAACAGGTCAGGAGCACTTTCTTCTAACATTGGGTAAACATCTACCACCCGATCACACTTACCTACTACGATATGTCCAAGTTCTTCAATGTACTCCTCCAACATTAAAGCAACAAGTGGTTCGTCCTCTACAATCAATATTTTCATCTTCAATCTTCTTATATTCGCAGCAGCAATTAAATGTACTTCAAAGTCGGCAATGATTTTCAAACTCCCCTTCTTTTTTTTAACCATATTACTCACACTTAACATCATTACTGCTGATGCTCAAGGTTCAAGGCTAAATTCACTCATCCAAAAAGGAGGACAATCATTGAGAAATGACTCGGCAGAGTCGTCTTTAGAAACATTTAAAAAAGCTTTGAAACTTGCTGGTGAACAGGATGAAATCAAAAAAAAAGCAATCATCCTAAACAACATGGGAGTTGCCTACTACCAAATTGGTCAGTACAAACAAGGAATTGAGCATTATCAGTTGGCGTTAACCACTTATGAAAAACTAGGAAACGACTCACTTACGGGGCAGTCAATGCACAACTTAGCTTTAGCCTACAAAGAAATTGGAAGTTATGATTTGGCCATTAAAAACCTGCATCAAGCCATTACCATTTTCAATTCAACCGGTCAGAAAAAAGATCTTGCCTCCTCTTATAATTCACTTGGAAATGTTCATGCATTAATTAAAGATAACGACAAAGCCATTTCTAATTATGTTCAAGCTTTGACCATTCGACAGGACATCAATTTTGAAAAAGGAATTGCAAGCTCTCTGCACAACATAGGAAAATTTCATTTGGAAACGAACGATCTAAACAGCGCACACAAATTCCTTCATAAAGCACTAATTCAAAAAAACTTACATAGTTCTAACTCATCTAAAGCATCAACCTACTCTCAACTAGGAGAACTGTATATTAAAATTGATAAAATAGACAGTTCGGAGTACTTCCTGGAGAAAGCATTAGCACTTCGTTTAGAATCTGGAAATGAAGCTAAAATTGCCAAGGCATTACTTAATCTGGGGAAACTCACCACCATAAAAAAAGAGTTCCAACAGGCAGATTCTTTGTACTCCGAAGCCATTAGGCTAGCAGAAAAAACCTCTTCCATGTCTATTTTAGAGGAGGCCTTAAGGGAATACATCAAACTATTAAAAACACAAGAAAAGTATAGCCAAGCTTCGACTTTACAAGATCGATTGATCAGCATTAAAAATGAGATTTCGGGAATTGAACAGAAAAAAGAAATTGCCCGACTGGAGATATTGCACCTAGTGGATGAAAAGGAAAACGATCTGGAAGTAGAAAGAAATGAGAATGTTGCTTTACAAACCAAAAACTGGTACTGGACCATTGGATTTAGTGTAGTAGCGACCCTCCTCCTTATCATCATAATTTTATCAGTAAACAATAGAAGAAAAAAGAAGAACATTGAAAGGCAAAACAGCATTCTCACCCTAAAAAATCAGGAAATTGATCTATTGCACAAAGAATTGAGCCACCGAACCAAGAATTACTTCGACATGCTTAAGGGTGTTTTAATTCTAGACAGAAGATCATCCAAAAACGAAGATCTAAAAAAACATTTATCAGACTATATAGTTAGGGTTGAGGCCATGTCTCAGATTCAGCGATACCTACTTTCCGATCAGGAATCAAACAACAAAGTAGCTCTTCAACTCTACTTAGAAAATGTTATTTCCAACCTGGAGAGTATGTACAATAAAAATAGTTCTGTTGAATTTACCTGCAAGCTTATTCCAATAGAGATTGACTACGACATAGCCATGCGACTAGGACTAGTGGTAAATGAACTAATACTAAACGCTTTAGAACACGGCATTAAGAATATTGACAATCCTAGAATTGATATCGATTTGAAACAATTGGTCAATCACATCTCCCTTACAGTTAAAGATAACGGGAAAGGCATGGACATTTCCAAAACTGATTCCAATTCAATAGGTAATCAATTAGTAGATCTTTTACTGGAAAAAATACACGGAGAAGTTACCAGAACCAGCACTCCCGGATTAACCATTGAAGTTAAAATCCCAATAAAAAAGCCCTGACACATTTGCCAGGGCTCTCGTACAAAGAGGCTATTTTAAACGTAAATGGTTACTTGTACATCTGCAGTTACAGTAATTGGATTGGTTGTAACTGGATTCTGTACCTGTGGAATTACCTTAAAGTAATAATCTCCAGCGGTAACAACAAAGTCAAACTCACCATTCGAATCGGTTACATCCGTATCCAAAATGGTAGTAGTACCAGCCTTGTAAAGATGAACCGTAGCATTGCTTACTGGTGATTCTTCATTATCCAGTACTAAGCCTTGAATAATCGGATCGTCATCGTCGTCTCCACCCTTTTCAAGGTTATCGATCGTAGTTACGCATAACTTTCCTGTTTTGTCCTCTTCCAGGGTTACTTTGCTACAAGAGCAAAACCCACCTATTGTAATGATGGTTAACACCATCTTTATTGTTGTGTTCATTTTTCTAAATTTTGAATTTTAACTTGATAGAAAGGCAGAGCCTACTATCCTTACCGGGAAGAAACCCGGCTCCTCAATTACCTCTTCCCACAGAATAACTGAATCGCCGGCGGCTAAATGGTTATTTGATTCCGGAATGAGCTCTGCGCATGAGCTTCAAATAATCGTCAAGCGATTTAACCATCTTTTGCTGAAACAAATTTAGCTGACTCTATTCTCCGATTTTTCTCCGGTTTGGAGGAGTTTTATGTCGACTGTCGGAATAGCTGATTTAGATCAATATTCTCTCAGGTATTTCTAGATACCTTTATCCCTTAACCTAAAACCTATTAATATGAAAAATCACAGAACTACACCTTAAAAAAAGCAGGGTAATTCCACCTTAAAATTGGGTAATTTCCACCTATAAATATTCACCTTTTTAACCCTTAAAAATGAACTTGTAATGTACTTTTGTGTACATAAACCTGAAACCAACCTTCCCCTTAAAATGAAGCGCTTTTTTAAAGCCTATAAAATAATGGTAAGTAACACCGCTATTTCAATAGTCGGCTTTGTTAGTATTGCGTTTAAGGTTACACACAACTCTGGAGGTGACATGGCAGGGTTTTTATTAATAGCAATTTTCGGAGTAACTCACATTGCAACCGTTCTTTCTGTCGGAATCTTTCGTAAAAACATAAACCTGGAACTACTTTCTCACCTCGCTTTGCTTACCATGCTACAATTAATTAGCTGGGCTTTTTTCTCTGAAAACATTACAAATGCATTAATTTCTTTAGGCCTTTAACCAATAGGGGGCAGCACCTATTTTGCTTAAATTAAGAACAACATAATATAGCCTTAACAAATAATTGCTAGGTTTACAGCGTTCAAAATTAAATTGTTATGAAACCAAATCTACTGTTACTCCACGGAGCCCTGGGTAGTAAAATACAGTTTGACTCCCTAAAAAAAGAACTGTCTGTAATGTATAACGTCTACGATCTCAATTTTGAAGGTCATGGCGGAAATACAACCGAAAAAGAATTTACCATACAACTGTTTGCTGACAATGCCCTTGAGTTTATCGAACTCAACAATCTAAAGGATGTAAGCATTTTTGGATACAGTATGGGGGGGTATGTTGCTCTGTGTATGGCTGCTAAAAACCCTGAAAGAATAAAGAAGATTGTGACATTAGGCACTAAACTAGACTGGAATCCAGAGTTTGCTGCCAGAGAAGTAAAAATGCTCAATCCAGAAGTAATTGAAGAAAAGATTCCTTTTTTCGCAAAAAAGCTAAAAGAAGAACATGCTCCGGGCGATTGGAAAAATCTAATGCATAAAACTGCAGATTTGATGCTAGGGCTTGCTAACAATATGGGATTAAAAGAAGAAGACTTCAAACAAATCGAGAAGGAAGTTATTATGGGAGTTGGAAGCCTTGACCATATGGTTACCTTCGGCGAGACGGAAAATGTTGTAAAGTTACTACCCCAAGGAAAAGCAGTATCCATTAAAGGGTTCCCTCATTTAATAGAAAAAATTGAGACCGAAGAATTGGCCGAGTACGTTCTAAAAGCCATGTAATTTCATATATTTCAGAAAAAAATTACTGCAATGACGTGTAATGAAGTTCTGAAACAACTGGAAGAATATGGTGATGAGCAAACCAAAAAAACGCTCACAAGACATGGTGCCAAAGAACCCTTCTTTGGAGTTAAAGTTCAGGACCTGAAAAAGATACTGAAGAAGACCAAAAAGAACCACGAGCTATCTTTAGAGTTATTCGCAACCGGTAACTCGGATGCCATGTATTTGGCGAGTTTAATGGCGGATGAAACCAAAATTAGCAAAGAAGATTTGCAAACCTGGGTTAAACAGGCCTACTGGTCTTATTTAAGTGAATATGCTGTGCCATGGGTAGCGGCCGAGTCTCCTTATGGGCTCGAACTTGGATTGGAGTGGATTAACTCAGACCAGGAAACCACTGCCGCCGCTGGTTGGGGGACACTTGCGTATTACACCAGCGTAAGACCCGACGAAGAAATCGACATCAGTCAATACGAAAAGTTACTGGACAGAATAGCATCCGATATTCACTCAGCTCCCAACAGAGTAAAGTATACCATGAATGGTTTTGTTATCTCTATTGGAACTTATGTAAAGGACCTTACCGAAAAAGCCAAACAGGTAGCTAACAAAATTGGCAAAGTGGAAGTTGACATGAACGGAACCGCTTGTAAGGTACCATTTGCAACTGATTACATTAAGAAAGTAGAAGACCGGAACAAAATTGGAAAGAAAAGAAAAACCGCAAGGTGTTAATTAAAAGCCTGATCAGTTGATCAGGCTTTTTTATTGAAATACCCTCATTCCAATTGTAAATTTCTAAATCAGGTAATCGATTTGTAAATCGGAAAGAACATCTACCAATTTCTTAACCATAAATGAAATACATGTCGTTCTTTTGGGGAACATTTTGTAGCAAACGAAACTGAACGTGAGTAAGCTACCTACAGAAATAACTTTCAAAATAATCTAACTTGCCAGGAACAACAAAGTTTCTAAACTTGAACTGAAACATTGGACTACCATAAGTAATTGATTAAACAACATAACTGGCGGTAAGTAAAAGGTGACTTGAATAAGTCACCTTTTTTATTGATAGTAATGGGAATAAACTATATTCGCCTACGAAATTGTTTCTAATATGTTAAAGGTTAAATTCTTATCTCTACTTATTATTTTATCCATTACTGCGGTATCGCAGAATTACAATCGACCTACCCCATCTGGTTTTCCCCAATACGAATTCAATAAAACAGGTGTTAGCACAGAAGAGAGTTACTATTTAACTGCTCCTTTTTTATTGGCTAGCGGCTCCAGCTTAAGGCATTTATCCGTAATGGATTCTGATGGATACATATCCTGGTACGCAGATAACAATGCACAAGGAGTATACACCAATTTTCAGTATCACGAAGATCACCATCTTTTTTCCTTTGCTCAAACCATTTATCAGGGAGCGGATATGAAGTTTTACCTGATGGACTCCAACTTTGTTAGAGTTGATTCTTTAACTCCAACCAACGGTATCCCTACCGATATTCATGAGTTTCAAATTATGAATAATGGCAACTACCTCATTACCGGAACAACTAACACAACAGAAGATTTAACCGGATATACATTTGATGGAACCCCTGGTAGTAGCAATACAGAAGTAAGAAGCTTTGTTATTCAGGAGTTTGACCCATCCGGTAATTTGGTTTTCGATTGGAAGAGCATTGACCACATTCACCCTTCCGACTTTATTGACACCTACAATTACAATGTTAACGATTTTGATTATGCTCATGGAAATGCGGTTGACGAAGACGATGATGGAAACCTACTAATATCCTTCAGACATTTGGATGCCATTTATAAAATTGACCGTACTACTGGAGTTCCTATTTGGATTTTAGGAGGAACATCTAATCAATTTACATTTGCTAACGACACTGGCTTTAGTGGACAACACGACATTAGAAGACTACCTAATGGCAACATCACTTTATTTGACAATGCTAACAGTTCCCCTCCTCCAAGAAAATCAAGAGGGGTTGAATATCAATTGGACATTTCTACCATGACCTGCACGATGGTATATGAGTATTATAATTCCTGGAACTCCTACTCCAGAGCCATGGGGAATTTTCAAACCAGAAACAACAGTGAACGTTTAGTTGGATACGGAAACTGTTTTAGGCCTTACCCCAATTTTATTCATCTGGACGATCAGGATAATATTATCTCAGAGCTGTATTACATGGACTCAATTCTGAGTTACAGAGCTACTGTGCATAGCTTTCCTTTCGAAATAACACAACCTTCAATTGATTGTTCCGGAACAGGAACAGTAACGCTATCAGCTCCCACAGGATATAGTAATTACGAGTGGAGCACTGGCGAAACCACTCAATCCATTGTAGTTTCTGATACAGGCACCTATCAGGTTTGGGTGGATCATGGAATAGGAATGATAGGATCTACTCCTCTACATCTTACTGATCTTCAAAACCCATGTGGCAATGTAAGCATCTCCGATATTTGGGATAACAAACAAAAAGAAATTAAACAAGTATTCGATTTATTAGGAAGAAAAGTTATTACACCAGAATTAAACTCAATCTACATTGTTCAGTACGAAGACGGAACCTCTGAACTAAAATACTGGACGAATTCTAACCAACAGAATTATTAATCGATGGGATAATTATTCCAGCTTCTTTGGTTTTCTTTTAGAACAAAAACGCTACTTTTTTCTGGTAACAACATTAACTCATCTAGCACAATTTCAGGAGCATTGGAAGGTCGTACAAAGTATAATCGTATGTATTTATCATCCTTAAACTGAATGTCTTGTTTCCATCTCATCCAGTCTTTATAGAAGGTAAAGGTTCTCTTAGCATCGTACAAATGAGTTGTTTCTACTACTCTACCGTCCTCATCTAAGGTTTCCATCCACAAATTGGATTGCGTACTATTCTCAATGGTTTTCTGCCAAAAACTTAACTCATAATCACCAGAAATAATAGGAACATTTCTTTGATCAAACAGCACTATCGTATCCTGATCTAAAAACTGAGTAGAATTACCAAGTACACCTTCCTGACTTCCACCATCGTACGAAAAATAATAGGGCTGAATGTTCCCATAATAATGGAGGTCTCCATATTGATTATAAGAATCCTTATACTGATCATACCACCCATTGATCTCCTCTTTATTTGTAGCCCAAATGGAATCCGGCCACACTTCAAACAATGCTATTTGATCATTCGAATACACCTCCTGCCCAAGTTCTAACACTCTTTTTTCATTGGCACCAGACTCTGGAGCATTCTTACTCATGAACAGAAGGATTGGTTGATCATTTGGAAAATCTTCTGCTATTTCCTTTTCAATCATGCTAGGAGCAAAAAACTGAAAAGCCTTAATGCTTTCAGATTTCGAATTTCTGCTTAAATAACACCCTGTAATTGGCAATTCAGTATGATACGCAAAACACAACACCTCCAACATAGCCTGATAGGAAGTGTGGGATTCAGTTAAAAACAACTCACTCCCCACATGGAAGTAAGGCACAGGCACAATACAACTGTACTTCTCTGTATCCACTTGACTTAATGCTTCAGACAATTGATTTACTGTTGGATCTGAGGCAACATTAGCCATAACGAATGGATTGCCATCCACTTGTTCTTTTCGCACTTGTTGATGAAGGTAAACTCCTTCAATTCCTGTAAAGGCTACTGCCAATATTGGGACTACTCCTTTTAAAACTGAAGATTTCCCCTCTGAAAACCATTTATAAATTAAATAGTACAAAATGAGGTTTAAGCCAATACAAAACACCCACGACAATCTCCCTAACGCTCGCATTTGTCTTAACGGCTTAAACACAGAAAGTAACTCTTCCAACGAAGAGTGCATTAAAAAAGGAAAGCCAGTTGAAAGAATACCGAAAACTATCACCACCAACAGCAAGACTTTTTTCTCCTGATCCAGATATCCTGAAACTTTAGATTTATAGAACAAGCCAATGACCCACCGAACCAAAAAGAACAACAAAATTAGATTCCCTGCCAGTCCTACGTAGGCCATTCCTTCAAAATGGGCTAACACGTTAGTTTCATCAACCCCTAAGGCATTGTATATTCCTGCAAACGGCGAATGTGGAGAAGTAAACAAACTGCTAAACGTAGCAGTAAACTCATGCAACCCCGTTGGCACCTCTACCCGATCTACTCGATAATCGGTTATTGCAACGTACAATTGATACCCTATTCCCGGCAATAAAAACTGTACTAGCCCTTTTAGGTAATAGGTATAACTCTTCCAATTTGATTTAATTAATAGAGCAAAAGTTAAAGCAAAGAATCCAGACGAGATAACTCCGAAATATGGATTAATAAAGAAACTTAAGAAGGTCACCACGCCAATGTAAATTGTGCTCCCCCAGTTCTGCTCCCTAAAATACTTCTGATACAGCAATAAGATTAATGGAATAAACCAAAAGTAAGATAAGTTAGGTTGCCAGGGCATTCTAAGTATTTGCGGACCAATAAGCATAATTCCATAAGCCACCAAAGCGGCATACCACGGAGGAAGGTTCCACCTTAACAAAAAAATAAACAGCAATAATGCCCCAACAATCAGACTATACAAGGATAATGCGTTCTGAACTCCAACAGCATAGTTACTAGTGGCTGAGAACAGTTGATTCACAAACCTAAACGATTCGGTAACCAATGGTTGAGCATCACAAAAAACTAAATTCTCTCCGTAAGGAAAATTCATTCCCTGAAAATGAGTGTAAGAAGTATCAGTTTTTGCGTGGGAAGCCATCACATAATACACCCTCACTGCCTCTCCGGTATTTGCCATTAAGTAACTATTAGGGTTAATCATAACCCTACCATGCAAAGCAAACAAGGTAAAGAAGCTCACCAAAGCCAATAAAGCACCGAACTTAACGTTGATGGTTAACCACGATATATTGTTCTTGTTACTCAACTTTTACTTCCTCTCCGTTTTTGTACCACTTTCTCTCCATTTCTACTCCCGATTGATCATACCTTATTTCTTCTCCATTCTTCACTCCTTTGGTATAATTGGTGGTCTGGCTAACCGCTCCATCCTCCCAGTAATAGGTAGTTATTCCATTTTTAATATGGTTAATATAGGTAGCATCAATACACACATTTCCATTGTCATAAAGGAACTGTTTATGATAGGACTCAAAAGAATCAGATGCAATAAGTTCGATCAACGAATCTGCCACTAATTGATGCCCCTGTTCATTAATGTGTCCATCTAAAATGAAATAATCTTCTTTAGACAAATCGTCCGAGAAATTGATAAATCTAACTCTGTCATGTAAAGAAGAACCAAACGATTGGTTCAAAATTCGCTGCACCTCTTCCATGAACCAGTTTTCAAACCCATGTTTATCCAGGGTAAATAAGATAATATTGACATCAGGAGATATTTCTTTAGAATTCTTTATCATTTCCAGAAACGACTTCGAAATACTTATTTCCTCACCACCTTCTTTCTTTGGTTTTACTGAAATATCATCTGATTTAGACAAGATTAAATGTGGCAATAACTCCACCACATACTTAAACGGGTAGTAACTATTTCTGGATTGCACTAAATCACAAATACTATCATACACTTGTTCTGAAGAAATTACTAATCCATCATTGTTTTGAACATACTCTGTAATTTCATAATTATCGTTAGAACAATACTGAATAACCAGGTATTTCAAACTATCTGTATCGATTCGTTTGAGGATTTCCAACTCCCTTGGTGTCCCGTATGAAGAGATACCGGCATTCAAAACCTTCATCCCTAATTTACCTTCCACCAACTGAGCATAAGTTTTATCCTGATTAGCTCCCCAACCCATACCATAACTATCCCCCAACATAACAACTTCAGGATTTTCCAGAGAAGCTTCGTCATCTCTGCACCCCAAACTATTCACTTTAAAAGGTGTTTCAAACTCCCTGTTTTCAAAAACAAACTCTCCCGGTTTCAGGGTATAGAACAATTCCTCATCGTAGTGTGCCATTTCATTTTCCTGTTGAATGAAATGAGCATCATGTTCCAGGTAATACTGAACCAAAGTATCCTTCCAACCATCAGGACAAGACTCAGGATGGTTCAACAAATAGTTCAAGTAAATTTCAATACCGCCGAACACGGTAAGCACAAAAAATACAATATACGCTATGTACAACAGCCTTTTCTTCATCCAGCCCCTAAC
Organism: Parvicellaceae bacterium; assembly: GCA_965230225.1. GTDB lineage: Bacteria > Bacteroidota > Bacteroidia > Flavobacteriales_D > Parvicellaceae > CALSMU01. Next base: position 256,334 of record CBDDKM010000006.1, on the reverse strand, counting down.
TTAAATGGCATCCAAATAAGTCCAAACACCGTTCTCTCTAACAAACCTGGACTTTTCGTGAATGACTCTTCTTCTACCACGTTCTTTGAAATGTGCTTTAAACTCTACAGTTCCTGTATCGTCATTTTCACCGCCAAGTTCAGCATTTAGCACTTCAAGCTTCATCCACTTTACTGATCTGGCCCATTTTTCAATAGCATCCTTTTCATAAACTGGTCGCGTGCTACTATGATGACTTATCATCAAATAATCTCCCATTCCTTTGGTAAATGCTGTATACCTGGACCGCATTAAATCTTCGGCCCTGGAGGCATAAATAAGATCTTTGTGTGGCAGAGCACAGCAATCTTCGTACTTTTTATTTCTTCCACAAGGACAATTCATTTACCCCAATTGTTTTAAAGCTTTATTAACCATTTTAAGACTGTATCCGTTGATTTTATGATGCCCAGGCATCCAACCTAACAAAAACCTTGTAAAATCCGCCCAGGCAATCGAATATAAACTTCTCCACTCTTCTTCTATTTTATCTGCGTCCCAGTTACTTGCCAAAGCCTTGCGTAACTCCGTAAAATAATGCTCTAACAATTCCTCTTCATATTCTTCGCATTCAGACTCACTGAGGCAACTCCCCATTAGATACCCTACATCTTTCATCCCACAACCCTGACCAATATACTGAAAATCCACAGCAGCTACTGATTCTCCATTCTCAGAAAAACAAAAGTTAGCCACCTTAGCATCACCGTGTACCAGGGTTTTGTACTTGGCTCTCTTTAGCTGATTATCCAATTGCTTCGCAGCACTCTTCAATTCTCCACTCTCCATTTGTTTCCACTCATCGGGTCTTGTATCCAGATGCCAGTAACAACCTTCCTCCCAAAGTTTACCTGTGCTCTCTCCCATGAACTCCGCATGAAAACAAGCTAGCCAACTCAAGCAGCTTTTTACCTCCGTAATCGATAGCCACGATTTACGGGCAGGGTATCCAGCCACATCTAAATCCTCTAGAATGATCAATTGATCTGTTCCGCTAGAATGGATATGGTACAGTTGAGGAACTCTGCTGTTTTCATCACACCTACTTGCAAACCAACGATACCACTCCATTTCCACCTGATAGGATCTAAGCTTGCGTTGATGGGAAATATTCGTATTCCACCCTCTTGGATGATTACTTTCTACCGGTGGAACGATATTCTTTACAATTGCTCTGTGATACTCTACTCCCTCCAACTCTACTCTTACAATTTGGCCATATCCACTCCACAATTCCTGAATTATTTCAAGAATTCTAACTTTCGAGGCTCCGGTTAAAGATTTAATGCGATTTTCAAGTTCGTTACTCATTCTTCGCTAAAGTAAGGTTTCTTTAAATTATATCACCCTCACAATATTTTCGATTTTTAACTGTTAATTTGTATTAGATGAAGTTCCAATTGGTGAAGCTGTTTAAAAGCTATGGAAGATTCGACAGTTTCACCTCTTCTTGCAGGATTCTCCTGTATGCCATAGCTTAACTAAATAACATATTATGAGAAAATTAAGCTTAGCATTGGCTATAGTGTTGCTGGTGGCAACTTGTAGCTGCAAGAAAACGGGATTCCTTACCAAATATGGAATCTTTCATGTTAAAAACGAAACAACTGTGGTAATGAATGGCACCATTGGAGGAAGAACCTTGAAACACTTCGACAACCTCATTGAAAAACACCCTAATATTGAGTTAATAGTAATGGAAAACTGCCCTGGATCAAGAAACGATGAAGTAAACCTAAAACTGGCAAAAAAAGTCCACGACCTGGGCATTAACATGCAATTAAACAGTGATTCTGAAATTGCTTCGGGCGCTGTGGATTTGTTTCTGGCAGGAGAAATAAGAACCATTACCAAAGGAGCTAAACTTGGTGTGCACTCGTGGGCAGGAAATGGACAGGAAGCCGATCAACTACCAGAAAATTCGCCAGAACATGACCTTTACATTAACTATTACAAATCCATAGGAATGACTGAACAAGCAGCACGCGAGTTTTATTTTTATACCATTAGAGCAGCAAAAGCAAATGACATACACTGGATGACTGAAGAGGAAATTGAATATTACAACATGGCCACTCCTTAACTACTGAGGAGCTCCATGGTATAAACTATCCACTTTTTGCCCTTCTTCATTCAACTCCCACGACCATCCAACCAGTTGGTTAGCGGTATAATTACGAATGAAAGAAGGGCTTCCATTTTGATAGTAATCTACTTCTTTCCCCTCTTTACTCCCCTTAATAAAGTGAGTTACCCTGGATACGTTGCTCCCTTCCCAATAAGCTTTAAAAACTCCATGTTTAACTCCGTTTTGATATTCGGCATAAACCATCGTATCTCCACTATCGTAATACCACAATTTAGGGGTATTTGAATAATCAATAGAAGGGATATGTTCTAGTATGGCCTGTGCCACTACCTGATGCCCTTTAGAGTTTAGATGAGGATCCAAAATATAACGCTGCTCCTTTCCTATCTTCCCAGTCAAATCAACTGTACTAATTCGATCACTCAAAGAAGAGGTAAAGTTTTGATTTAGTTTTTCTTGTACCCCCTTAACAAAAGTATCAGTTGAATGCTCAGCTTCCAACATAAACACAATAATCTTTGTATCCAGAGGAATCTTTTTTGAACTGTTCAACACTTGCAAAAAAGCATCCACCTCGGGAATCTCGTCCAGCTTTTTAGTCCTGTCAGTTTCTACTTTTTTTCCAGGCGAATGCCCTCTAAAATGAGAAGGTAAATGCACCAAATGTTTGAACCAGTAATACCCCGTTCTTTCTTGTTGTAGTTTTACAGAATGATTGTATAATTTCTCAGACGAAACAATCAATGAATCACCGTTGAGAACAAATTCTCTGTTCTCCAGTAAATCGTTGGGGCAATACTGAACAATGAGCAGTTTTAAGCTGTCTGTATTAACTTTCTCAAGTGACGCTACTTCTCTAGCCGTTCCGTAAGAGGAAACACCTGTATTAAGTACTGTCTGCCCCAACTCCTTTTCAATGATCTGTGCAAACGTCTCCTCTTGTTCCACCCCCCATCCCATGGCATAAGAATCTCCTAACACCACAATCTGAGGGTAATCCAAAGAAACTTCATCATCTCTAAACCCTTTGCTATTCACCTTAAACCGATTGCTGAATTCCCGATTACTGAATACAAACTCTCCCGGATTCAACTCATAAAACAACTCTGTACTATAGTGAGCACAATTGGGGTCCATTTGTATCATGTTACAATCCATAGCGTGATAATAAGATCGTATAGGACGATACAACCAGGTGGGAATAGATTCGGGGTTATTAAGTTTATAATTGAAATACCATTCTATTCCACATAGCAGGAGAAACACTACTACTATATTGTAGAGCACCAGCTTTAATCTTTTGACTATTTTTCTAGACATTGGCACTCTGCCAAAAGTAGCATAAAAAAGGCTCGGTACAGAATATACCGAGCCTTTGCAGTCTTCAAGTTTACACTACTACACTACTTGACTACAAGCTTCCCAAATGTGTTGCTTTGATTTGGGGAACGAACTCTCCGTAAATATACACCGGGAGAAGCTTCTAATGTGATGCTATTATTGCCTTTATTAATTGGATATTGCCCTATGAGTTTCCCATTTAAATCAATGATTTCGAGTGTTCCTTCAAAAGAAGAATTTACCTGAATTTGCCCGGAAGTAGGATTAGGATAGATCTCTAATTGCATTTGATTTTCTACAATACCAGCTGGAACTATCGAATAACAAGAGGATTGTACAGTACATCCATTATCTGTTACTTGAACTGCAAAATTACCTCCAGCAGCACTGGTATAAGCTTGGTTCGTGGCACCGGTAATTGCATTGAACCCATTATCACAATCTACCCATTGATAGGTTGCTCCAGCCTGATCTGCGGTTAATGTATTACCATTTTGTGTCACCCCATTATCTATAGTGTTAATTGTACAGTTTTGGTTATAGGTAACTCTTGATGATACTGACAATGAATCATTAAATACAGTAATTGCGGAACAATTCCCCTTTAGCGTGTAATCCAGCCAAAGGTTTAAAAAATCAAAAGTTACATCGTGTTGTTCTGCCCTGGAAATACTTATTCCAGTGGAAGAAGTAGTTTCTCCAAAATCACAGTTAAAGTTGGAATTAGCAAAGTAGCAATGCCCCCCTCCTACAATGTTAATAAAGGTTTTACAAGCAGCTAACAATGAATCATACATAGGAATATGATGATCTACAGGAGGAGTTACCCCATCCTGGCTACCGGAAAAAATTAGAGTCGGAGTGGCAATGCTTCCGGCAGAATGAATGGAAGAAACTCCATTCGTGGTGGATTCTGCCGGAGCTAGCCCAACCAATGTTTTAAGATATTGATTCCCGTTAACCGAAAGAGAGTCTGCAGCTAAAAACGCTGCTCCTCCTCCCATAGAATGCCCCATTAAGGCGGTCTCAGGAGCTACAGCTCCATATATAATTGAACTAGAGTTGTTCCCTTCTGATTGCATGGCACCCACAAGGAATTGTAGGTCCCACCCAAATTCTTGATGATTAGTTGATAACATACTTCCCTCCGTTCGAGGGAAAGCCATAATGTATCCTTGTGGCACCAGTTCTTCCCAAATGTTCTGGTACGCACTCCAGGCCATCACAAATCCATGGCCAAATACCAGTACAGGAAACTGTCCTGCTACCGGGGTTTCATCGGTGCCAGCAGTATTAGCAGGGTAATAAATTTCTGTTTCAATGGTTCTGTTTCCTCTGTCAGGGTCCTGAAAATTAATGGTGGTATGCCCAATTTGATACTGACCAAAAAGGCCATAGGATGACAGCAACAGCAACGCTGTTGTAATGAATGTGGTGGTTTTCATGTTTTAGTTTATATGGTTATTTCTAGTGCTTTTCTATGTGGGTTTTAAGCCGTACAACAGGAAATCTCTAAACTTCTCCAGATTTCCGTCTAGAACAACAATTTGATCAGTAACATACATTTGTACTTCTAACCCTTTTAAGGTGTTAACCAGCATTTTTGCTCCAAATTCTGCCGACTCAATGTTAAATCTTCCTTCCTTAATTCCCTCTTCAATGATCTTTTGAACAAACTTCACTTCTTCTTCATCGCAAGACTTTCTGTTTGCTTCAACCAAAGGCATCAATTCAAAAAACTCTTGCTTTAAAAAGCTATACCTGGTAGAAATCTTTTCCATGAGCACAACCCTGGTCTCAATATATCTTTCAATCTGTTTCAAAGAGTCAGACTCCTCCAACACTGTGGACATAAGCTTACTTAAGAAGGTTTCCGCCTCGGCTTTTACCAAATTGGCAAATATCTCTTCTTTACCGCTGAAATAGTAGTACACAGCAGTTTTCACCTTCCCTACCGATTTGGCTATATCAGTTAAAGTGGTTTTCTGGTATCCAAACTGCTCAAACAACTCTTTTGATTTAGATAATATAATTGACTTGTTCTTACTCATGATAAAATTTGAACTTTTTACCTTTTTGTTCAAAAGTATATATTTCAATTCAAATCTACAAGTAGTTGTTTGATAATTAACAAATTACAAAACACCCTGTTAAATCATTTTCATCTACATCCATTTAGTATCATCTTACTGATCAAATCTTTTGTACCTTTTTATGGATTATGAGTTAACTCAACACCAATTTCCAGTAAGAATGAGAATTACTTTAATCTTTATATTAATTAGTCAACTTTGCTTTGGACAGACTACCTTACAGCAAAGAGTGAAAGATTTAAGCGGCATCTGGATTGCTACCGACTTTAAGCAATCTTTCGATACTACTCACAGTATGATTAGCTCCAAAAAATCGTTTGATGGCACTGTACCTGTTGGGTTTCGATTTAACCCAACAGAAATAAAAGAGAATACCTGGAGCGTGGGATATGGTGAATTACATTCCCACCTATTTCATCCGGAAGTTGCCGATTACACCATACAGGGAAAGGATACGATTTATGAGCAAGGAAACATCAAAATAGATCTCAACCAAAAGGACTCTGCTGGTTACTACCCCATACCTTCTCCCTTTATTTTCTTTGCAGACAAAGCCAATACCTGGGTCAAAATCTCAGAGAATCAACTAACACTTACCTGGAAACTACCCGGTAAGGATCTAAAAACCATCCGTTACACTAAAATAGCTTCGTTCTTTGAAGAGAACTACCTGCACCCTAACCCCAGAGATTACTATGTTAGAAAGATTACGCTAGTTGGGAAATACAAACTCAAAGATAAAAACGGAAAAATCCTTTCTAACTATTTCAGAATTCATAACAATGGATTAATAACCGGATACGACCAACTAAATGGGAAAAAGATTGATCTAAGCACAGATGTGTATTGTGGCCCTCCTTCTGTATATGACAACATAATGATCTATAACCACAACAACCTTGAACACCCGGAAACCGAGGTTTACATATTCGAAAAAGAAAACAACATCATTAAGCTCTCCAATTACACCTGGAACGGTATGAAAAGAACCATTACCGACGCGGAGTACATTTTGGAAAGAATCAATTAGACATTAATGGACCAAGTACGTAAGGGAAAAGACCTTAACTTTACCCTTGCATGAAAAGACTCCTCTCTGCCATATTAATTCTACTATCCTACTTCGGACATGCACAGGATGACCTTGTTGTTCTACTTGGCTCTGCCAACAAAGAAGAAAAAGTAGTATTGCTCAACGAAATCAGTGCACAATTAGTTTGGTCCTATCCCGATTCCGCCATGGAATACGCTAAGGAAGCAGAAAAGCTAGCCATCGAAACCAACGATTTTATTGCTCAATCGGTAGCACTTCGCACCATTTCATCGGGTTATTACTTACAGGGTAATGCAGATCAGGCATTAGAAACAGGCAGAAAAGCACTGGATATTGCCAAAGAACACGATCATTACCAAACCATTGCAGCTGCAGCCAATAACCTCGGTTTGATTTATCAGGACATGGGGAAATACGAATCTTCCATTGAGTTTTTTCAGGAAGCCATTGACGTTTCCAAAGAAATGGGAGAATCACCTCACTCCACCATAAATAATATGGCCAACAGCCATTATTACCTTAAAAACTACGAAGAATCCATTCACTTACACGAAGTTGCTCTCGAAATCAGAAGAGAAGACAACAACATTAGTGGCATAGCGGATTGTTTAAACGATATAGGCCTGGTTTACCTGGAATTGAACCAGCCAGACACCGCCATTGACTACATTAAACAATGCATTAGAATTAAAGACAGCATTAACGATGTGGAGGGAATTGCTTTTTCCACCCTGGATCTGGCCAGCGTTTATTTAAGATTAAACGAAAACGACAGTGTTATCCGATATGCCAACCTTGGTTTAGAAGCTGCATTAGAGTTAGAATCCATAAAGTATCAGGCAACAGCCTACGAAATGTTGGCCCTATCCGAATACCGATTGGGTAATTACAAAAAGGCATACGAACACCATGTTAGCTTTAAAGGCAGTAAGGACAGTATTCTTAATGAGGAGTCCTTAAAGAACATCAGCCAGCTGGAAGCTCGGTATGAAAATCAAAAAAGACTGGCGGAAATTACCCAACTAGAGAAAGAAAAAGAAGTTGAAAAAAGAAAGAACGAGCAAAAAGAGGCTAAAATTGAAAAAGATCGATTGATTAAAGTTGCTTTGTTTGGAGGACTGGGCCTACTATTAATTCTGGCATTTGTACTATTAAAAGGACTTAGAAGAAAGAAAAAAGACAATGAATTGATCAGTCAGCAAAACGAATTACTGGAGGACCAAAAAGAAGAAATTAAAGTACAGCACCAACAGTTGGCGCTTCACCATAAAGAGGTAACAGATAGTATTACCTATGCACAACGAATTCAAAATGCCATTCTACCTCCGTTGAACTATACAGAGCAAATATTACCCAACAGCTTTGTGTTCTATTTACCGAAAGACATTGTTGCAGGAGACTTTTATTGGTTTGAGCCAAAAGGTGACAAAGTTTATTTTGCAGCTGCAGACTGTACAGGGCACGGTGTACCGGGCGCCATGGTAAGTGTAGTTTGTCACAACACATTAAACAGAGCAGTTAGAGAGTTCAATTGCGTACATCCTTCAGCAATACTGGATAAATCCAGAGAATTAGTAATGGAAACCTTTGAAAAAAGTACCGACGAAGTAAAAGATGGGATGGATATTGCTATTTGTGCCTACTCACCTTCCTCTAAAAAACTGGAATTTGCCGGAGCCAACAACGGACTGTTCCTGGTTCGGGGAGAAGAAACTATAGAAGTTAAACCAGACAAACAACCCATAGGAAAATACGATCGACCTACCCCTTTTACCAATCACGAAATTCAATTGCAAGCAGGGGATTTCATTTATGTTTTCTCCGATGGATTCCCTGATCAATTTGGAGGTCCAAAAGGAAAGAAATTAAAGTACAAAGCCTTCAAACAAATGTTGGTAGAGTTTTCTAAGTCGCCTGCCTCCAAACAATGTGATTTACTCCTGAAAGCCTTTAAAAACTGGAAAGGAAACCTGGAGCAATTAGATGATGTTTGCGTGGTAGGGTTTCAGGTAGTTTAATCACTATCTTTGCAACGTGAATCAGGAAAAAGCGTTGGCGATATTAAAATCCGGAAGAAATGTATTCTTAACCGGATCTGCTGGAACAGGTAAAACCTATGTTCTTAACCAATTTATTCAACACCTAAAGGATGCTAAAATTGATGTAGCTGTTACTGCATCAACAGGTATTGCTGCTACTCATATTAAAGGCAGCACCATTCATTCGTGGGCCGGAATTGGGATTAAACAACGTGTTTCTCAAAAGGATTTGGCCAACATCATCAAGAAAAAGCATTTAACCAAACAGTTCAATAAGGCAAAAGTGTTGATCATTGATGAAATTTCAATGCTACACAGAGATCAGCTAGATTCCATTGACGAAGTTCTGCGCTATTGCCTCGAAAGCTTTGATCCATTTGGAGGGTTACAAGTGGTGCTGTGCGGAGACTTTTTTCAGCTCCCTCCCATTGGAGAATACCAACAAGCCAGTAGAGACAAATTCGCATTCATGTCTGAAGCATGGGTAAAGGCAGAATTTAACATTTGCTATTTGACTGCACAGTACAGACAAAACGACAACCGACTAAACCAAATTCTTAGTGAAATTAGAACCGGTACGGTGACTCAACAATCTCATCAATGGCTAAAAGAAGCTTCTAAAACTGTTTTCCCGAACGATATAGACCCCACTAAACTGTATACTCATAATGAGGATGTGGACTTCATTAACAATACTCATTTAGCCGATTTACCAGGAAAAAGTAGGTTCTTTAAAGCCAAAACCTCCGGCGACAAATCCTTGATCGATGTATTGAAAAACACTGTTTTAACACAAAACGATATGCCTCTAAGAAAGGGAGCTAAGGTGATGTTTGTAAAAAACAATGTAGAGAAAGGATACATCAATGGAACACTAGGAGAAATAATTGATTACTCCACCATTGGTTGGCCCATTGTTAAAACCATCGATAACGAAAAGATCACAGCACATCCGGAAGAATGGTCCATAGACGATGAGAAAGGAAAAACACTGGCCTCTTACAAACAAGTACCACTTAGATTGGCCTGGGCCATAACCGTACACAAAAGCCAGGGAATGACTCTGGATGCAGCAGAGCTAGATTTAAGCAGGACTTTTGAACGAGGACAAGGTTATGTAGCTCTTTCCAGGTTAAGAGACTTAGAACGTTTGCGTTTAATCAATTTCAACTCCATTTCATTAATGGTAGATGGTTTAGCCATGAAAGCCGATAAGCGATTCCAGGAATTAGCCAACCAACTGGATGATTCAACAAACATGGAAGAACTACTAGAGGAATCTAAAACCTTTATTCGGTCGGTTGGTGGCAGGGTACTTAAAAAACTTGACCCAAAATGAACGGATTAATGGCGATGTTGTATCAATAGAAAACTAACATCATGAAAACCATTCTTACCATTGTTTTATCGTTTGTTCTTTTTAGTGGAATTAGCCAGGAAGTAATTAAAGCAACCAGCCAAAGTTGGGCCGGTGGAGTTTGCTGTAGAACTGGGGTTAATTATCATGTTACCATAAAAACAGACATCCCCGCTTCCGATTTAAGTGTTAAAAAGATCTGGTTAGAAGGTGCTACTCAACCCATTAGTGGAAATGTAACACAAGGACCTAAAGGGCAGGTTTATATCACCTTTGGAATACAATCTGACATTACAGGGCATTACATCGAAATAAAAGATCCAGATATGAAGGAAATTGAATGCGAAGGTGCCGCAAGCATAACCTTGCTTTATGGTAAAAAAGAAATAAAGGTAATTGTGAAGAATTTTGAAACGCTAATGATGATCGCCTATCCTTAGGGTTACTTTTTGTTTCTACGATTGAAGTTCTTGTCTCCTTTCGTCTTAGGCTTCTTGTACTTCTTCTTAATCTTTCTTCGATAACTCCCTCCTTGGTTCACTTTTCTATTTTTCTCTTTCTTTTCGTGAAAAGCAGCTTCTTCGCTATTTTTATCAATCCTCCCCCTGGTGTTAATCTCTCTACTTTTAGGTCGTTCCTCAGGAATTAATTCATTAGACACCTCCACTTCGGATGGAAATTTCATCTGAGGTATTGGTTGATTCATCAACTCTTCAATCGACTTTCTCAACTCCGTTTCCTTAGGAGTATAAAACAGGATCGATTTCCCTTCTTCCTCTGCCCTTCCTGTTCTTCCTATTCGGTGCATGTAGTTTTCAGGATAGTTTGGAGTATCAAAATTGATTACATGAGTAATCTTGTCCAAATCAAGCCCTCTGGCCATCACATCAGTGGTAACCAATATACGGTGAGTACCGGAATCAAATTGTTCGATGGAGTTAATACGATAGTTCTGAGACTTATTAGAATGAATAACACATACCTGAGAACCATATTCATCTTGTAGAGCGTCAAATAATCGGTCAGCAATTTTCTTACTGGAAGTAAAAACCAACACTTTGCTAAAATCCTGTTTATCTCTAATTAAATGAGAAAGTAAATTAACTTTTGTATAGAAATTAGGTGCAGGATAACAAGATTGCTCAATGTTGTCTAATGGTGTTCCACTTACGGCAATAGATATCTTAGCAGGGGTAATGAAGAAATCATCTATTAGTGCATCCACTTCCTCTGTCATGGTTGCAGAAAACATAATGTGCTGACGCTTTTCCGGTAATAATTCAAAGATATTAGTTAACTGAAACCTAAACCCCAGGTCCAACATTACATCCACCTCGTCGATCACCAATTTCTTAACTGCTTTTAACTGTAAAGATCTGCTTAGAGCCAAATCGTAAAGTCTACCGGGTGTCCCCACAACGATATCAGCTCCCTGCATTACAGTTTGAGCCTGAGTATTAATATTAGTACCTCCATACACTCCTACTACACGTACATTGATATACTTTGCAAAGCTTTCTATGTTTTCCACCACCTGCAGAACCAACTCTCTTGTTGGAACCAGAACAATAACCCTTGGGGTGGTTTGCTTGGAAAACTTTAACCCCTGCAAGATTGGAAGCATGTAGGCAAATGTCTTACCGGTACCGGTTTGAGCAATTCCCACCATATCTTTTCCAGACATAATTACCGGAAACGATTCCGTTTGAATAGGCGTTGGACGTTCAAAACCTAAATCATCGATGGCATAATTTAACTGCTTGGTGAGGTTTAAACTTTCGAATGTGCTCATGGACATTTTTTTTGCAAATGTAAAGATTCCACCAGAAATGCCATATTCTGAAAAAACAATCCATTTTTTTCAATTTTCCAAACTCAAAAAACACCATTTAAAAAGTCAATTTTCCGCTCACCAACCCTTTAACGAATCTTAACAATCGGGTTGTAACAAAGCCCTGTACCAAACCGTCAAATGAGTGTAACAAACTTTAAAACGAGCACTATGAAAACAGTTATTTTAGCATTAGCAGCCACCTTATTTATTGGTCAATCTACCTTTGCAAAAGGGAATCACCCTAAGCCGGTTTATGAAACCATTAACAAGGCCATGAGCTACCCAACTAACATTGGAGGTTCTATTCAAAACGACTTTGCCCTGGTGGAATTTACCATAGACAAAAAGGGAAATATTGAGGTACTTGGTACTAACGCTTCTAATGAAGCTTTGATCAAACATGTAAAAACAGAATTGGGTAAAATCACCTTTGATTCTAACCAGTACCAACCTGGCGAGAAATACATTTACAAATTCAAATTTGCTAATTAATTAAAACAACGAAGCACCGGTCCATCTTTACCGGTGCTTCCTGTTACTAAACGCATCAACATTTGCATGCTGATTATAATCAGCTTATACCCTTACTATTCTTATATACTGAGAACTACCACCTCCTCTAAGACGTAAAATGTATACACCAACTTCTAGCTGACTCAGGTTTAGGTCTACCTTATCATTAGTAGGGTTAATGCTTTTAATTAAAACTTTCCCTTTTAAGTCCAGAACTTCGATAGATGTAACCATCTGTTCCACCTCCAAAAGAATATTTCCTTGAGTAGGATTAGGATATGCTTTTCCCATATTAATAGCTTCTTCTCCTATTCCATTTGGAATTGTTATGCTCTCACAAGCAGAAGTATCCACACAATTTCCAACGGTAACCTCCACCGCATAGCTACCACTGGATAGTGCGGTGAATGATTGACCGTTTTCTCCAACCAATGGTGTATTTCCATTAGCACAATCCAGCCACTGGTAATCGGCACCAGCTTGGTTGGCTGCTATGATATTCGTAGTTGTAGTAGTAGAAATATCAATTGCGGGTGCTATGGTTAAATCGGTAACAACTATCGAGTCACAACCTGTAAATGAAGCACCTATCAATGTGTCGATATATACACCGGTTGTAGTATAAGTATTGTTGCCAACAGTAACGGAGTATCCACTACACTCATTAATGGTTTGGCTATTGGTAACACTGGTATTTCCAATGGTTAAATCGGTAATTACTACCGAATCACACCCAGCTACAGCCCCTCCAAATATGGTATCTGTATAAACTCCTGTAGAGTTATATGTATTACTACCAACTGTAACCGAATAACCAGAACACCCAACCAATGTTTGTGAATTGGTGATTGCAGATAAGCCAAGGCTGGTCCCAGCCACCCAGTTAGATGAAGGTCCGATAAGAGCAAAGTTCATTAAAGTTCCATGGTTATTAGCAGCATTATCGATGGAAGTAACAATACCTGTATTCGTTCCAGAATTAATCCCATTATTTAATTTATGATATGCCTTAAGACTACCTGGAACACTGCAAAATTCTGTGTTCATGTTATTAGCTATTTGAGTAGCTGTTCTAGCATAATTCCAAACCCTAACTTCATCAATGGTTCCATTAAATGGTTTGGCCCCATCTACTCTCATTCCTATTTGCATATTCACCGAACTTCCTGTATTTACTGGAGTGGCTAAATCGAAACTCATTTCAAGCACTCCATCCACGTACATCTTGAATTTATTACTGGATTGTGAATTATCATAAGTAGCAGCTACATGGTGCCAGTTGTTATCTCCAATCAAAGTGTTTCCGGTTTGTCCGGAACCTTGCACCTCAACTCTTAAATATCCATTAATTAAGGCAAAAGTAAACCTGGCTCCCGTTCCTACAGTTCCCCAGTCTGTTATTACAACTTGCCCCGATGTGGTAGGAGCATTAACCCATGCTTCTACTGTTCTGGAAGCATTACCACTGATCCCTAAATAATTGGTGGCTACATAATCGTCTACTCCATCAAAATGAAGTCCGTTTTGAGCGTAAACTCCAGATGAAGAAATGGTAAATAATAGAATAATTAAACTTATAATTTTTGACATGTTAAGATAGTTTTTGTTGTTATCCGAATGATTAACTAATTGTTCGAACACAAAACTATCGGGTTGTCAAATCCAAATCAAGAAAATGAGGTTTACACGAGGTTTACAAACACCTTAACCCATTGATTAAAAAGACTTTAAAAAATCATACAAATTGCTCCCCGGAGCTAATCCAAGCTTTTTACCCAACCTGTTTTTTGCCATTTTCACAGATTCTGGATTAATATTTTTTATGATAGCAATCTGTTTTATGGATAAATTTAGCCTGATCAATCCACACAATTTGATATCCTTTTCTGTAAGAATAGGATGAGCTAATTTTAGCTTCACAAAAAAGTCCTTACTTAGGTCGGCTATATACTGCTCCATTTCTAACAATGACTCATCCATTTGAAGCTCATTATTGATGAATAATTTAATAGGAGAAAGCCGTTTTTTCTCTACCCCTTCCAGTTCAGATAACTTTTCCATCAACCCTTCTGCAAATTCTGTTTTTCTGGTTAGGCTTAATGTGGTTTGAGTAAGACGTTCTGTTTTATTCTGAACTGATGCTTCTAACATTTTTTGATTCAACTCCTGAATTTCGCGTTTCTTCTTATGATCACTTCTCATTTTAAGTATGATCACAATGGCTACGATTAGTAACATGGTTCCTATCACTACGATCAAAGTTGTTTTCAAATTAGACAACTCCTCTTCTCTCTCCATCAACTGAAGTCGCTCTTGCGCCTGATTCAGCTCTGCTCTCTCCAACTCCAACTTGGTTTGGATACCAGTTAACAGATACACCGAACGGCTTTGTATTAAAAAATCTGCCACCTCTTTACCATATAAAGAGTCACTCAATTCCTGATAATTCCTGGAATACCTTAATGCTCCTTGATAATCTTCAGATTCTTCCAATACCACTTGATACCTATGGTATAAATCCAGTTTAAGTTCCAGATTCTCTATAATTGGAGACAATTGATTTATAACATGGTCTGCTGAATCCAGGTACGCTATTGCACTTTCCAAACTTCCTTGTTTTAACCAATAACTAGATAATTCCATGTATGCCTTTCCCAGAGCATCCAAATCCTGATACTTATTACAAATGGCGGCATCCTGCTTTAGTAAGAATAATATCTCCTCATTTCTATCAGAAGAATAACACAAAGTTAGGTTACCTCCCACAATCCCCATCATTAAGGAATCTTCTCTGGTGGTACCTTGCTGAAATAATTGATAAGAGTCATTAAGATATTTGAATGCCGAATCATTTTCACCAATCGAAAGGTAAGACAAACCAATATCGTTCATGATACCGGGAATGCGTTGAGTATTTTTAAACCGTTGCACAAATACGAACGCCTTTTTGAAATGCACAACAGCAGAGTCTCCCAGGCTCATATTCAAGTACAGAGAGCCAATAAAGCCATGAATTTCAGGAATTCTGGAATCTTCTGGATTAGAACTTACCCATTCAAGTTGTTCTTTTCTTTGCTTAACAGCTTCTTCCAATGCACCTATCTGTTCCAACCCTAACGCCAACAAATAATGAGCTCTACCTTCCTGATCGCTAATTAGCTTTCTCTCTTTAATAATTTGAATGGCAGAAAAAGCATCTTTTATTGACTCAGGAAAATTTGAATTAGCATACTGTACTCTTGCTCTGTCTAATAAAAACTGAACTTGCCAATTTATTAGCCCTTTCTCCTTAGCATAAGTTAAACCCCGATTTGAATAAGAAAGGTTTGTAGAGTCATTTTCTTTACTAAGTTCGGAAAGAATTGGAAGCATTTCTTCCGTAAGATTATCTACTTCTACCCGATGCTTCAGGCTATCTACACGACTGTTTTGGGCAAAGTAATTACCCCAAACTATGCATACTAAAAGAGATATGTAAATGCTTTTTCCTATGACCTTAATTTGATCACAAATGTAAGCATATCGATTTCTCAAGTCAATCGTAAATTACACTCCTGGTTAATTTGCATTATTTTTTTTGAATTCGATAAATTCTTAACTCTGTTCTACGATTAACAGCATGCGCTTCTTCCTTCTCCTGATTGGTTTTCATCTTCAGAATTTCTTCTTCAGGTATAATGGGCTGTTCCTCTCCATACCCTTTACCTATTAATTGTTCTGGAGGCACACCTCTGTTTATTAGGTACTTCACCACTGCATCGGCTCTTTTTCGATCCAGCCGAACACTATACATATTGCTGAATCTGGTGTCCAAATGTACAGCTACCTCAAAAACAACACTTTTATTATTCATAATATACCTGGCAGCAGAGTCTAAAATAGAGATACTTCTCTTCTGAATCACTGCCCTATCATAATCGTACATGATATCCGGTTCGAACTGGTAAATATCTCCAGACTTCAAACTGTCTTCAGGTGTGTTCAAGTCAAACTTTTGAGCTTTGATTCCAACACAGAATAAAATCAATATGAAAGTTATGCTTCTCATTTGGTTTATGATAGTTTAAATATAGTGAGTTTTGGGTTAACAGTATTGAGTGAAGAGTATTGAGTGAAGAGTCTCTCAAAAAAAACGTTGTTTCCCGATCAAGTCGGGAAAGAAGGTTTTCTATAGTCTATTATCTAATGTCTGTTGTCTTTCATCTTTCGTCTTATAGTCTTTTGTCTTCTAGTCTTAACAACTCAATTGATCCTAATCATGCTTTTATCGAAATAATAAGCGTACTTTCGCCAACACTAAATAATAGACATGAATATTTCTGTAAATAAGGTGGTTACAATGACTTACACCTTAAAAAATAACCAAGGAATTGTATTAGATACATCAGAAGGAAGAGAGCCATTAGTTTATCTGCATGGAGTTGGAGGATTAATTCCAGGACTGGAAAAACAATTAGAAGGAAAAGCTAAAGGAGATTCCCTATCTGCAACTGTTACTCCTGAAGAAGCCTACGGACCAAGAAGAGATGACTTATTAAAACTTGTTAGCAAACAAGGATTTCAAGGTGAAGAAGAGATGCAAGTAGGAATGCAAGTTCAGGTAGATACCGAACATGGCCCGGCAATTGGTTTGATCGCAGCCATAGAAGGAGAAAATGTTACTTTAGACTTGAACCATCCACTAGCCGGAGAAACACTTCACTTTGAAGTAGGAATTGTAGATGTAAGAGAAGCAACTGCTGAAGAGATTGACCATGGTCATGTTCACGGACCAGGTGGACACCAACATTAAACGAAATTAAAAAGCACCCAGTTCGGGTGCTTTTTTTATGATTTCTTTGAGGTACGTTGTTCCCCGCGAATCCCGATGCTCCCGATAGTTATCGGGAGCATCGGTACAAACCGGGAAAAGAGACATTCTATTGTCTATTATCTTTCAGTCTTTATTCTACTCCCCTCCTTTTGTCCAGTCAACTATGGTCATAATTACATCCGTCCAGTGAGGATCTTTTTTGTAATCCACCTTACCATTTTCCACTTCAAAAAAGTTGTGATCCCAACCAACAAAAGGACTAAAGTAAAAATTCATCTTACCGGCCTCAATCAGTTTCAAAGGCAATAAGTCGCAGTTTTCTGCAATGATATCTTCTGTTCCATAACCAATAAACATTGGACATTTTACCTTAACCAAATAAGGAGTATAATCGATAGAAAAGCTAGCCATACTATTATTACCATTGCTATGATCATCAGGGTGATCCACTACTTCTTGCCACATACCGTAATAACTGTATAACTTTGAACGATAATCTTCTGGAGATAATCTTCCACTTTTCAGACTTATTCGCTCTCTTCTGATCATTTCATCCATTCTACCAAAAGCATTAAACCCCAGTAAGGAAACCGTAGAAATTTGCTTGTTTTTAGACGCTACTACAGCTGCCACCTTAGCTCCTTGCGAATGCCCAATAACATGTATTTCTCTTTTTTTATCCGACTTTTTTAATTCCTTAATGATCTTGTTAGCTCTTTTCACATATACATCTAATACATTGTTCTTTAGATAGTCTTCATCAAAAGAGTGAATTTGAGCAGTATCGGTAACATAGCAATACTGTGGACTTAGATTTGATTTCCCAACCTCAACAGGAGTATTAGGCATAGAGATCACCACCACTTCGTAATCGCTAAATGCTTTGCGCTCAAAAGGAATATTTACATGCTTGTAGTTCCCTAAATCAAAGACTAATGGTATAGGAAGCGAACCTTGTAAAAAAAGGATTACAGGCTTACTGCTCAACTCTTTCTCTGTGGTAATAAAATCAATATTATCCTTACCAAACTTTACTGATCTTTGGTAAACATCTGTTCCTTTAATTGGAGTTTGCGCATAATATATAACCACACACAATAACTGAAGAACTATCAACGATAATTTCAATGTGGCACTGGTTTTTTGAAGTTGTTTCATAGAGAGTTTGATTAATTCCCTCTAAAATTAATCAAACCATTTTTGCTGTGATGGAATTAACTTTATTTAACTGAACTGAAGAAAAAAACACTCTTAAAAACATCTCCTTTCCCACGGAAGTGGGAAACTCATCAGGTGATAACCTAACTTCATGAGGTTCCCGCCTCCGCGGGAAACAACGTTTTCTGATCAAGGTCCCTCTTTTAGCTTAAGTGGAATGGTCCAAACAGAGGAATAGCCAGCACACATGCCTTCCTTTTCGTAATTGGAAAAATCAACTCTGAGATAAGCTTTAGAACCTCCTGTAGTTCTGGTTTTCACCTCTACCCCTTCACAAACCTGTTCATAGGTGTATTCTTTATCAGCAAAATAATCCTTAAACATAACTCCTCGCATGTGTTCCAATTTGGTCTCACTTAGTTTTACAGAGTCAATACTAAACACCATGGTAGTATCTGAAGTTCTTTTTAACCCTACTGCAGGATAAAAACTGGACAACAACATATTATCTAATTCCACCCAATTAGAGTCTTTTACTCCAAGTTGACTATAATTTTCCCCCAACTGTTCTTTAATTCTACCCTTCATGATGTAGTTAAACCCAGCATTCTCTGAGAATATCCCAGCATCCAAAATAATATCACCGGTCATTACCAGTTTTACACCCCATCTTTCGTAAGAATAATAAGAACAAGAACTAACATGCGAAGGATCTCCCACCTGACGGATAGCTAACTTTTCTGACTCTAAAGCTTCCTTAACCCCATTACAAAAAGCATCCAGGTCTCCAATACAGTCCTCTATAATGGTTCTATTGCTATCTGTTTCCGAACCGGAATAAAAATATCCGGCAGTATAAACCGGCAAATAATTGGTGTCCGACTCCAAATGTTCGCAATAAGCCTTGTAATGTGGTTCACAATTAAACTCTTGAGAAAAGATATTGTGGGTGAAGCCTAACAACAGGCATAGATATGTAGCTACCTTTTGCATTTCCTATTAGGTGCAAATTTAATATGGATTGCATAAAGTGCAGTATTGAGTGTGGAGTAATGAGTATTGAGAACATCTTTTTTACTACATTCTTCTGAAACCTCTTTTCCCGTGGAAACGGGAAACTCATGAATGTTAGGTCTTCACTTGAGGAGTTTCCCACTTTCGTGGGAAAAGAGGCATTCTAAAGTCTAATGTCTTTTGTCTTTCAGTCTTAAAATCTTTTGTCTTATAGTCTTTGAGCGAAGCGATCTAACAATTAGATATCCAACTCCTCAATTTTATTCCCAATTCCCTCGGCCAACATGGCTTTTTCAATCAGGTCAAACTCTTCAGGAAAAGCAGACTGAACTATTTTACCATCCTTCAAGTAATGTAATTGATCGCAAGTGGTGCTGAGGGTTGAAAAGATATGAGAAGATAACAACACCGTTTTATTCAATTGTTTCAGTTTTCGCAGTACATCTTTAATGAGAATATTACTTTGAATATCAACACCATTAAAGGGCTCATCCAAAATAAACACATCATTTTTTTGAAGTAAAATGGCTGTTAGAGCTAATTTCTTCTTCATTCCAGTGGAGTAATTCTCAGCAAACTGCTCCAGAGGCAGGTCAAATAAATTGTAATTATCTGTTTGGCTTAAATCAATGTTTCTGGCTTGAGTCATTAGTCTCAAGTATTCCTCTCCGGTAATTCTTGATAGTATGTGAGGTGTGGTAGGGAGATAACCTAACACATCTTTCAAAACACCATCATAATTAACTTCTCCTGAATAATTGGTAAGGCCAGCAATACTTTTAAACAAGGTGGTTTTACCAGCTCCATTCTCTCCTACTATTCCGTATACTTTACCAGGTTCAAAGGTTAAATCAATTCCTTTTAACACCTCTTTGTTTCCGTACGATTTATGCAACGACTGAACCTTCATGAAGCAAATATTTTAAGTTATTAGAAGCCTTCTTGTAATACATTGGGACGATAACAAGTACCAACGGTGGAAATATTAAACTAAGCACCATCATAATTCCAGCTATTGCAGGAGCTTCTACCGGGAAGTAAGCATACTTTGCCAGCATATTTTGAAGTACCAATAAAACTCCCCAAATAAGTAAACCAATAATAATCACGTAATAATGGGGTGCAACTATTAGTAAAGTTACGATTGGAGGTAAGGCCAATATCACTGAATACATAACCACCGTAATCATTTTCCTTTTCATAAACTGCCTGGGCGATAATGAATGAACCCAGACAAAAAACTCCTCTTCTACCTTGGCGTAATAATAAGTACACAACAACATTATCCCTAAAATTGAAAAAACTCCTATGTTATAATTCTTAATAACTACTGCTACCACCGTTAAGGCATACAACAACACTATTATTAAAATGGAACGTCTAAAACCAGCTGTAAATTCGAATGGTCTTTTACCAAAAGGAGTTGGAATAACCTTACTAATACCTTTTAACCGGTTATAAAAGGACAATAGCCCTCCCACTACAATAACTCCTCCTGCCAGAAGAGGTTCTTTAAAAATGACCAATACTATTGCAAAAGGAAGTGCGGTTAGCGTGTTTTCCAACCAGCGTAGCTTTCTGTAATTGGAAGGTGTAAATATGGTTTTCAAAAAAACATTTCGTTGTTCTTTGCTCCACTGTAAAATGGCCGCTAACCCTAACAAACTGTAAATCTCAGGAGCGAACTCACTTCTCATAAACAAACCATAAGACAACCCTGAGAACAAAACTACCAAAACCAAAATAGCCAGGTACCGATTAATCCCGGTTTCCTCTACCGAACGATAAAGGCGTTTATACTGCAACTGAAAATAATATTTCATTAAGTGGGTTTGGAGTGTCTAACGACAAATGTGAGGATAATCTTCTATAGAGAATTCTAAAAAATGTTAACCGGTAGCTTACCCTAGCATTTCAGTGGCCTCCATTACAATCATTCTGGCCTCAGGATCAAACTGGTAAACCAGGTTCTTTAGAGCATTGACCCTGTTCTTTTCCACCACAATAAATATGATATCCTTTTGTTCGTACAAATTCAAATCGTTTCCGGCAACAATGGTTCCTTTTACCCCTAACGACTCTGTTATGTTCTTGCTTAAATCCTCCAGGTTCTTAAAGGAAGATATGTGTACGATCTTCTGACTAGGCCTTCCAGTTAGTATGGTATCGATCAACTTTGAAGCAGCGAAAATGCTAATCATGCTCCACAATGCTAATTCGATGCTTTCAAAAACAACTCCTGCTGCGCAAACTACAATGGCGTCTAAAACCAAAATAACATATCCTGTTTTTACGTCCATTTTTGAGGTAATGATCTTTGCTATAATCGTTCCTCCTCCGGCAGAGGCACCTCCTTTAAAAATAAATCCTAACCCTATTCCCGCACATACACCACCGTACAATGTGGCTAACAGCAATTCATCGCTTAAGCTTTTAAGTTGAACCACCTCTGCCAGTACATCCACAAATATTACAGTTAATGAAATACAAATAATGGTTCTAAAAGCAAACTTACGCCCCAGATACTTTAAGCTAACAATAAGCAACGGAATATTAATCAAAGCCATTAATACTCCAGTAGGGAGATGAAACAAATAATGAAAAATAATGGCCAAACCGGCAGTACCACCTGTTGCAATTTTATTGGGTGCTAAAAAGCCAACCATCCCTAGAGCTAGCAGAAAACTACCAATGGTAATGAAGGAGTAATTCAAAACGCTATTTTTCAAATTTGACTTTTCCATCTTTATTATTAGCCGCAAATATCTACAATGCAATTGTAAATTGTTTCAGATTGCAAAAAAACGTTGACATTTTTTAACGGAATCTGAGCCATATCATGTTTATCTTAAATAAATCTTTAGTAATTTGGGTGCAGTGAAAAATGTCAGGATATATTCTTTCCTACTGGTTTTCGTTTTAATGATGCCACTGATGTACTCATCTGTAGTAACTTACGGAGATGACCAGGAAATGGAATTGTCTGAAAACACTTATCCTGAAGACGAGAAAGAGACCGACGAACAGGAGGAATCTTTTGAAATGGATGATTTTCTATTGCTTTTTGAATCCGAACTGATGAAACATAGCTCCAAAAACATGAGCTATTACCATAGCTTCGAAATAGTAATAGAAATCAATCACGACGTCATTACTCCCCCGCCGGAAACGGCATAATAGATTTACCAGGAATTAAACTCTTCCATACAGCAAGTTCAAACATGACTTGAACCACTATGTTATGTGAGGAAATGATGTGAACCATACCACGTTATCCAATTAAATTTGGGCGTCCTGATATTCTGGTAATACTTAATCAATAAGCAGTTTTAATCAGGGAAACCATAACAACCCTGACACAATTTATCAATAAGAAACATTCAATTTGTATTTAACATCAATAACAAACATTTGAAATTAATGGAAACACAATTAGTAACTAAAGAGCAGAGAGACGCATGGACTCCAGCAGAAGTATTGCAACAACTTAAAGACGGAAATGCAAGATTTGTAAGAGGAGAAAGAATAAACAGAAATTATGGAGCAGAAGTGGAGCACACTTCTACAGGACAACAGCCAAGAGTTACAGTACTAGGATGTGCGGATTCCAGAGTTCCATCTGAAATCGTTTTCGACATGGGAATTGGAGATGTATTCAACATCCGAGTTGCTGGAAACATTGCTAATGGAGACATTCTTGGAACCATGGAGTTTGGTACTAAACTTACCGGAACTAAAGTGATGGTTATTTTAGGACACACTGGCTGTGGAGCAGTAAAAGGAGCTTACAACGCTGTTGAAATGGGGAACCTAACTGGACTGGTTAACAAAATTAAGCCAGCAGTTGAGGAAGTAAAAGCAGTATCTAACCCTGATACCGATAAAGATTTCTTAAACAAAGTATCAGCAGCAAACGTTAGATTGACCATTCAAAACATTTTGGACGAAAGCCCAATCGTTAAAGAAATGGTGGATAACGGAGAATTAATGCTGATTGGTGCTATGTACCACATAGATTCTGGAAAAGTTGATTTTTTCACTGAGTAATCAGTAATAATCACTCTTAAATGAACGGCTGGAATTGTATTATTTCAGCCGTTTTTCATTGCCTTAATGAGGTAATTTATCTCTTATTAACCCATAAACAAATACCCCTAGTAAAGCCGCTAAAATGGGAACAAGAACGATGGTATAACCAGATCCCACCAGTGCATACAACGGTCCGGGACATGCTCCTGTTAGAGCCCAGCCTAAACCAAATATTAGGCCTCCTACTACGTTTCCTACTTTATTGAAAGGTTTTCCCTTTGGTTCTATCTTTTCTCCATTAGAAGACTTTATCTTAAATCGCTTGATAATTAGTAAAGAAATAGCTCCTGTTACTACTGCACTTCCTATTACACCATACATATGAAAGCTCTGAAACCAAAACATTTCTTGTATTCTGTACCAGGAAATCACTTCTGCCTTAATCAATATCACCCCAAAGAGCATTCCTAACAATAACGCTTTAATCAACTTCATATCAACTCAAGAATTAAGGGTAAAACAAACCAACTCATAATTAGCCCACCAGAGAAGAATCCGATAGTAGCGAATAAAGATCCAAGATTTAACTGACTCAACCCCATTATGGCATGACCAGAAGTACATCCATTGGCATATCGAGTTCCAAAACCGACCAGGAAACCACCAACAATCATGATAATTATTCCTCCCGCTGAGGATAATTGATCCCAGTTAAACACCTCTTTGGGCATTAACCCTGAATGATCCTGAATTCCCAAACTTTGCAGTTTAAGAATGGTAGCTTCTGATATCTGAACCGGATTTGGATTGGGAAAAAACAGGTATACCAATCCGGCTCCAATAAACACTCCCAAAGCAAACATTAAATGCCAGGATTGTGCTTTCCAGTTATAATCAAAATACTTAACGGAGGATGGTACACACATGGCACAAGCATGCCTGAATGAACTTGAAATTCCAAATGGTTTGTTAAGTACCACTAGCATTATAGGTACCATTAACCCTATTAGTGGACCTGCAATATACCAGGGCCAGGGTTGACTAATAAATTCTTGTAGATCGTTAAACATGTGGCAAAAAACGAAACATGAAACCACATGATTTGTATCATTTGTTACACAACTTCTTTTGTGACAATACTTTGAAGGTTAGCAGACAATTCTATAACCACGTACCTTATACATTCCTGTGTAAATACAGGGTCTTTTTGGTGAGGACGAAGTCGTCATTTTGTTCTATATAATCACCATGGTCAATAATTGTAGAATCTCTAACTAGTTTGGTTAATTCCATTACCTCCAAATTTTGTTTCCAATGAAAATACTCGTACTCATCAGAGTCCTTTCGATACATCGTTACTACATCATAATTCTGGAATGGATGACTTGTACCAAAGTAGTTTCTTACTTGATAAGCTTTATATGGAAAATCACCTGAAATAGTTCCATCTGGATTAAAAGTTATTAGCACATCTTCAAAAGCATAATCTCCCGCCATTAGTTGTTGATTGAAGTACTTGTTCATCCCAATGCTCAACTGGTGTACTCTTGCCAGAGTATCTGTTAATCGTCGCAGGTGATCCATTCTTCTGTACTCATACCTCACGGTATCATCACGATAGGTATACTCCAATTGGGTGAGTACTAACCTATCCTCTTCTTTTCGCAACCACCATCTACCTCCCATCGATTCATAAATCACTAATGTATCTTCAGAACCCACAGCATATTTACGATCGAATATGGAGCCATAACTCATAATAGAGTCCTCATCAATATCCAATAGCAAAGCAAAATGAGCCGGAGGTTGCAATCGATGGGCTGCTACGGACCAACTAAAATATATCGAATCAAAGTAGCTAACGAGTCCCCACATTCCTTCTAACTGGTTAGGATCAATAGTTTCTCCTTCTACATTGGAAATAGGGCCATATTCGCCATACATCTCCGAATCTTCCAGAATGTCCTCTTGAATTTCTTCCTCTTTTGGTTCATCATTAGAAATGGTAGGCTCTGTACAAGAACACAATAAAATCAATGGGATTATGAGATATTTCATACCTGTTTAATTCAACAACGAAAGAAAGGTACATAAAAAAAGCAGGAAGGGTCAAATTCCTGCTTTGTGGGGGATCAGCAATTAAATGACATTGCTTCTTAGTTTGGTAATAATTTAAAACTGAGATAAAATTAAACTATCCTCCACAAAACAACGAATTAAAAGTACGGGTAAAATCACCCATTTTTAGGGTGGAAATACGGTCAATAATGCCATTATGACCCAAATTGCCCTAATAATCCTCCTACAATGATCTGGTTAAAACAACAAACTTAGACCCGTTATTTCTTATCTCACTGGTAGATGAATTGTACAATGCAAGGCTATATTTTCCAGATGAATACCCTACCGCCTCGCCTAATATGGCATTATCCAGTTCCAAATCAATCTTTTCTCCAGTATTGGGGTTAACATACAACTCATCCTGATCTATAAAATGCTCTACTAATCCATCAAGGTTAAACACAGCCCAACCATTTCCTCCATCGTGGTTATACTTTATTAAGTAATGATTGTTTCCCAGACTGGTTGGTCCCCAGAAATTATAGAAATACTCTCCTCTACTATCTACAAACAACTCTATTTTGGATACTTCCCCATCAGGTGTTACTCTTACCAGATTCATATCATGTTCACCTGCAACAACCATTACAGAATCGCTATCAAAACTTAGGTTAATAATGCCATAATGAATGGCTTCAATAACTATTGCTCTTTCCTTTTCAACGGTGTTTTCATCATTGATTAAACGATGTATCAAAGCTCTTTTCTCGTAATCATATTTTAACAAATGAAGCTCTCCATTTGGAGCTATGTAAGCTTTATTACGCCCTGGTTTTTCCAACTTAACGGCTTTTCGTCCCTTGTACAAATGGTTTTTATCAAAGGTTAACCTGCATAATTTATCCGGAGTTGATTGATCAAAAGGATCTGTATTGTGTAACATTACCTGATCGTTATGTATTCCAATTACATCCCCCGGGAACTCTCTACTTGTTTTTAGTTTTTTTACTCTTGATCGATCTATCAATGGAAGTACAATCTCCTTTATCCCGTCCATTTTGTTGGATGTTAAAGTCATCCAAACAGTTCCATCAGGAGCGTGAAACAACGTTGGCAATACTCCCTCTGATTCCTTGTAACGATTAACTACCTCTCCGGAATCATTTATTTCAAGGTAAATCACATCATACGTTCCTTCCTGGTAGGATTTAAAACTATATATGGCTGTATTCTCCCCAGATGAAATAGCCGTATTGTTATCGCTTATCCCCCTCGGGTTAATAGCCTCAGTAGTAATTCCAAAATCCTTTTGAGTAGTTCGCACTTCCAGCGCCCCCTGTTGTGATAATTCCTCTAACTGCTCCATTTTTCCGCATTTTTTATGTATTAATAAAGTTAGAAAAAGATCCAATCGCTAAGTAGAAAGATTAGTATTTGGAGTATTTTCTTATTTTCGAGCCACCTAAAACAAACAACACTACAACCTTTATGAAACACCCCGTAACTCACCTACTTTTAGCAGTATTTCTTTCTTCGTGTATTGGCTCTAAACAAAGCTTCATTAACACTTCAGACATTCCGAAGTTTTGGGCAGCATACGATCAGGTTATTGCTATTTCTGACACCTCCAAACAAGTACAAATGTTGGACAGTTTGTACCTAAAAGCAGGTTCGCCTGGGCTACACTCTATGATGGAAGCCAGGAGGTACACTGCCGAAGAGTATGTTTATGCCATTAACCACTATCCCAATTACTGGAATACCATTCGTTCCAAAACCCAGAAAGCAGCTGGATATGCCAGCGATATTAATAAGGGCATAAAAAAATTAAAGGAGATTTACCCGGAACTTAAACCGGCTAGTATTTACTTTACCGTTGGAGCAATGAGGTCAGGGGGAACCACTTTAGCTGATCGAGTATTAATTGGTGTTGAAATTGCACTGGCTGATAAAGACGTTGATGTTTCAGAAGTGAAAGAAGACTTTCCGCATCTTCCCTCCTATTTCCAAAGCAATGAACCAGATAACAACATAGTATTTAACAATATACACGAATACGTACACACTCAGCAGGATACTACTGTTGCTAATTCTTTACTATCTAGAATCCTTATAGAAGGTGTAGCCGAATTTGTGGCGGAGAAAGCTTTAAATACTGCTTCTCCTACGCAGAGTGTTATCTATGGAAAGGAAAATGACAAAGCCATTAAAGAAACCTTTGTAAAAGAAATGTTTACTCAGTTTGAGATGATGTGGTTTTGGGGAAATCCCAATGTAATTTTCAAGAAAAGTGATTTAGGGTATTACATAGGATATGCCATTAGTAAAAGCTATTATGATCATGCCCAGGATAAAGAACAGGCTATTAAGAATATGATTAATCTGGATTACCTCAACGAACAAGAAGTTTACCAATTCATTGATGATTCAAAATACTTCGAAAAATCCATCGAAGAATACAAAAAAGAGTTTGAACTAAACCGACCTAAAGTTGTAGGAATAAAAGAGTTTAACAACAATGCTGAGGACCTTAATCCCTCCATCAATCAAATGACCATCGAGTTTTCAAAGCCAATGAATACTGAAGTTCGAAACCTACAACTTGGCCCTATGGGTAGAGATCATTTACTACAAATCACTAAATTTATTGGATGGTCCGATGACCATACAAAATTGACATTCGAAATTAACTTAAAACCAAAGTTGCACCAACAAGTGGTGTTAACGGATTTGTTTAGGTCGGAAGATGGCTATTTGTTAGAGCCTTATTTGATTGAGGTGGTAACTGAATAAGACGAAAGACATTAGATACTAGACAATAGACTGTAGATATTAGACTATAGAACACCTCCTTTCCCGCAAAAGCGGGAAACTTATGAATGTTAGGTCTTTACTTCAAGAGGTTCCCGCTTTCGCGGGAAACAACGTTTTTTTTGGTTATTATGGAACAAAACTTGATACTCTTAACTTCCTGTGATTCACACTAATTCACTGATCTAATCGTTCTAATTAAAAAAAATATGAAAAACTTCTTTATACTTCTTACTACTCTGTTCTGTACCGGATATGTATTTGCACAAAAAGGAAACCAAATGGCATGGTACGAAACTGGAGAGAATATGAAAATCGACTCTAATCGAATTCAAGTTCAGCCGGGAAAACTATTCTTTCAATTCGATACGGACCACATCCCAAGAAACATGAAGTCGCTTGGGTTTACCTGGTATGATTATAACCCTAAAGATTATTTTGTAAGTCACCTCGTTAACAATACAGACTCTACTTTTAAAGCAAAAAGACAGGATGGAAGCCTGATTATGATACAAGAAGCTCTTGATGAAGACAGTACGTGGAAACCAATAGAATATTGGGTACACAGTGGTTGTGGCAATAGCTACTTCTCCCCTTTAAAACTTGAACCGGGCGAATGCATTATGGTGCCAATAAAAAAATACTCAGGTTCATTCAAGACCCAAATTCGGTTAAAATTTAAATACGGTAAAAGTGTCATCTACACCAACTCATTTGAAGCGAAAATCAGCAAAGCCCAATTCAAAAGAGAAGAAAACACTGTTTACGGGATACTGTATAGTGGGCCAGCTATTTATTTGGAGTAGTTTAGACAAAAGACTGAAAGACTTTAGATATTAGACTATAGACTTTAGAATACCTCCTTTCCCACGAAAGTGGGAAACTCATGATTGTTTGGTCTTCACTTCATAAGGTCCCCTCACGTCCCGATAACTATCGGGAGCATCGGGATTCGCGGGGAACAACGTTTTTTTTGAGCTTCTCTACTCTCTACTCCCCACTAATACCATACTCCTGCTTTTTAAGCTCCAGGTCGATTAACTTTTTCAGCTTTTTTTCCTTTTTCAAAGTCTTAATGGCTAACTCATCTTCCTTTAGCATTTTAGTTAATTCAGAGCTATTTCCCATTTTGGAGTGTAGGTAATACTCAATTTCAGGATGGAATTTTTTACTGGATTGAAGTTTCTCGTTATAAGCTTCCATCACCGCCTCTTCAAAATCCCATTTGATTTCGGTTCCATGATCCTCCACCAGTTGATCGATTAACATTTTTAATGGTGCCGTTTTTCTCCCACCTCCGGCATTCTTTACTACTTTTAGTAAATGAGGGTAGTATTGTAAACCAACTGGTTTTTCTTCATTCTCTTCGTGTGCTGCCACAAATCCTTCTATAAACTCCTGTACGTAACCAAATGTATTTGTTTCCAGTTCTGCCGCTATTTCTAAAGCACGATTATAACGGCTTTCTTTTGCGTACTGAATGGCAGCTTCTCTCCTATACCACTGTCTTTGATACTGGTGTCCAATATTTTCTACCTCTAAAGTTGCTTGCTCCAATAACTTCATGGCTTTGTCTAGGTTTTTTCTGGAAAAAGCTACTTTATAAATCTTTTCTTCACAGCTGGAACGTCTGCTACCAGAACCATCATTGCTTAATTCCCCTGCCAGTGCCCAGGCTTTTTCATACTCACCAAACCTGGCATAAGTAATGGCCACATCCTCCAACGAATACTCTACAAATGTTTTGGATTTAATCTTCCTGCTCATTTTCTCAGCAGCTTCTAACACCTCTAAACCTTTCTTTTCTGCTTTTAACACTTTGTAAGCTATGGCCATTTCCGTGAAATAATTTCTCACAAAGGAATCTGGCTCCACTTTCTTTAAAGCAGAATATCCTTTATCCAGATACTTCAACGCTTCCTTCTGCTTTCCTTCCTCCCTAAGTGCAAAGGCAAAGTTTGTATAGGCTCTGGCCAAAGCTCTGTTCGATTCAATTAGGTTCAATACCCTTTCTGCTCTATCCCAATCTTTTAACTCTAATAAACAGGTTATTAATCGGTTGAATTTATCATTTCCTCTACCTTCTTTATCCTTCGGATTTTCCTCTGCTCTTTTGGTCATGTGGTCCTTAAGAGCAAATATGGAAAGTGGGTCGTAATCCCTTTCAACCATTTGCTCCAGTAAATACATTTGTACCTCATAGTTATCTCCGTAGTTATCGGCTGTTCTTAACACTTTCCAAACCTGATCAATTCTGCCGGAATCGATCATAGTACTCAACCCTTCTTTAAATTCCCAACTCTCGTTAATGATGTTTGGGAACAACTGTATCAGTTTAGCTGCTGTATCTATTTCTTCTGCCACTAATGCAGCAGTAAGTATGGTTTCGATGCGGTTAACACAAGGAGCATTCTTTCCCCTACTGTAAGGCAAATCAACCGTATGATCGGGAATCATACCCCATAACTGCCTGAACCTGGAAAGGTCTTGGGTTTTGTTTTTAGATTCATAAAGATCCATGAGCATCTTGTTCCTCAGATCTACCATGGCATTGCACTTATAATCGCCTGAAGACCAATTTTCCCCTTTTATTTTATCAAGGTAAAACAACAAGCCATCCACACTGTTGATCTTATAATGTTCCAACATGGCCATGGTTAGTGCGTCGTGCTGAATATGTGTTGGTAACAGTTGAAACGAGGGAGCAATCTTTTCCAAATCATTAATTAACTCCTGCTTAGGCACAATTTCTTTGTAATGATTCAGTGTAGTATAACCATTTACCGCTTTTTGCATCGAATCCTTCATGCTTCCTACAATTTTAATGGACTCTCTATAAACGGACAATGAACTAGATGTATCACCGATTTGCAGATAAGCATCACTCACCAATCGATATTGATTTAGTTGATCCACCGGCTCTCTTTCGTAGGAGGCAATATTCTTAGCTCGGGTTAAGTAATTGGTTTGCGCTCCTGCAATGGTGGCTATCAGTAAAAGTGGTAAAAGAAGACTTCTTAAAAACATCAACCGTATAACTAAACTTTTATTCAAAGTTACAATTTATCACAACGGCCAATCATCAAGTTATTCACAACTCATTTATTCTGTGCCTAACATTTCCGGACGTTTTTTAACTCCAGAAATGGTCCATTGCAATCCCATAGAAAAGTCAGACATAAAATAAGAACGATAAAACCTGTTCGACAAATCATTTACGTTGGAAACTCTGGCTCTAACGCCATACTTCATAGTAAGGTTCAAATTATCCTTAATTTGATATTTCATACTCCCTAAACAACGGATATACGAATACTGCAAAAGCTCAGGCTCTCCATTGAACAAAGTAGTAAAATGGGTATAATTCCTTTGGTTAAAGGACAAAGAAACACTGTTCTTCCATTTCTTATATTTATTGGTATACTTAACCTGAATTCCTTTTTGGAAATAACCGAATCGCTGCTGGACAATATCTTCCATTTGAACCACTCTGGCTTTCACCATCAGTTTAGAAGTTTTATTCAAGCTCACTTTGTATCCAACACCTCCTTCCAAATAGGTCCAATTCCTATGAGTAACCAATAAATCCTCCTCTTCTACTTCAACATCTAACTCCAGCTCCTCATCGCTTTCATTCTCCAAAGCATTTATTATATCATAATTTCTCCAATGAGTATTGGTATAAACAGAGTACTCCACCCAACGTTTATGTTTCTTTTTAAACCTTAGATTGGTATATACTCCGGCATCCTGATACCTGAATTGTTCAAACCGGTCGTTGTGGTAATTCTTATTAATGTAAAAGGGTTTTAAATCCACCCTCCATTTTTTATTCAGTTTGGCCGAAAATGTATTGGATAAAGTTACCTTGCCATAAGACAAAGGTTGCCCAAATAAGTTATCCTGATCCTCTGCTCCTGTTCTAACAAACCTTCGTGTTTCCAGCTTTAATTGATTATCTAACCACTTTTTACCATCGTACTTATAGGCTATGCTTCCTTCTACATCAGATGCTGTTAACTCCATACCTTCAGGCATAAGCGACCTCTTTACATTTACCCCAACATCTAAAACATGGCGTTTTTTATCGGAGAACCTTAAAGCCCTTAAACTAATTCCAGTGTTTGGAGCATTCGCCCATAAAGAGCTATCCGATTGTGTGGCAGACTCATAATATCTGGGAGATTTAATCAGGTTCCAATCATAACCAGCATAGGGGTTGATTATAATTTTATACCCTGCCTGTTGTGCAGATGCTACACCTGTGTACAACAATATTAACAAACCTAAAACTCTAATCATCTTTCCCGGTTTGATTGAAACTTAAACGCTGATTAGTTTCCAGATAATCGTATGATTCTACGACTGGTTGAGTACTCTCAATAACTACAGTATTATCCGCTTTTAGCGTGTTTGGAATATTGAATAAGGCCAATATAAGAGTTGCCCCTAAAAAAAACAGGTACGGTTTGGAAGATTTAATGCAATTCATAGTATGTTGTTTTGATTATCAATTTGTTCTAATATGGGTTTTAATCCCTTTTGGTTGACCATCTGTATTCCTAGTCCGGGCCTTACATTCACCTCCATAACCAATGGTCCTTTATTCTGGTCAATTACGATATCTACCCCTAAATACTGCAATGGAAAGTGCCTGGCTGTGTTTAACGAAAGGTCCAGTATCTCACTCCAATAAGGCAGTTGTACCCCACTAATTTGCGCCTGGGTATCCGGATGCTGGTCGTGATATTCTTTACCATCATATCCTTTGAGTAATTTCCCGGTTTCCAGATCTACTCCTATTCCCAGCCCACCTTGATGTAAGTTAGCTTTACCATTGGATTTTTGAGTGGGAACTCTCAGCATCCCCAAAGCCGGGCACCCTTTGTAAACAATAATCCTAAAGTCAGCTACTCCTTCCGGAAAAAGGGAATAGAAAAACGAATGAGATTCAATACATTCTTCAATCAGCACTTTATCGCTAGAACCAAAAGAATGCACCCCCATAATAATATTGGCTAAATAAAGGTAGATTTGATCCTCAGGGATCACCTTCCCCTTACTCAACCATTCACCATTTCTACCTTTTGAAAGAATCAATATTCCATCTCCTCCACTTCCATTAGCTGGTTTTATGGCTAACTTCTCGTATGGTTCCATTGCTTTCCATTTCTCCGGTATCTCTCCTATTTTTTCAATAATCGCATAAGTTGTGGCGCAATTCACTCCATTTTTTTCCATCAAGAGTTTCGCCTTAACCTTATCGTCTGCCAATGGATAGTGTTTCCTCGGATTATTGGGAAAAACAAAACCAACGTTTCGGTTGTTAATCCCTAAAAACTCTGTGTTTATTCTCTTTACTTTATTCCACATAACTTCCCATTTTAACTAATTACCCATCCAAATCTTTTGTACTCAGAAATCCTTAAACCGATCCATTTACCCAGCTGGATGGCCACAACCGCTACGACCAATAATAGCTCGGGAAAATTCATCAACAGCAGGTAAATGGAATCGGAAGACACTACGATGTAACAAAACAAGGTGACCAGGATAGTTTGAGCTAAAATCTTAGAAGCGTTAACCAACCCTTCTTCTACAACAATTCTGGCATATTTTTCGGCACTAACTGTAAGGATTACAATTGGAAAAAAGGTTAATCCGCTTATACCCACTAAATTGAATTGAACTCCTGCAAATAACAATACAATCATAAAAAACACCACTCCAATGAGCATTACTACCAGCTTGGGAACATGCAATATCCCCCAACGGTGCAATGGGTAATGCATCAGGCTAATTAGTAAAATAACTACCACGAACGATACTAACCCGAACAATAATCCGGTAGACAAAAATGAGATGGCGATGAGCACAGGTAAAAACACTCCAAAGGTTTTTAGCCCGATTACATTTCGGAAAATAGCCACAATCAAAGCTCCCACAGGAAGTAACATCAGCAAGGAAAGTACATAAGATGATAAACCTGATTGGCCCGCAATGTGAAACATGTTAAACTCCTGAAAAAAACCAGCATTCTGCTCAAGGCTTGCGATTTCATATTGGTAATCAAATACCATATCCGAAGAGCGCGTTACCAGAAACTCATCGCCTTTATATATTTCCAAATAGTTGGCAGGCAAATAAGCGAAATGCCCATTAAGCGGGTCAAATGGAACCCAGGTTCCATTAATTAAAACCTCTGCCCATAAGTGAGATGTTCTCTTGGTTTCTTCGTCCAGAATAATCCCACCTGCTACACGAGCCGGAATATCTACACTTCTACAAAGCGCCACAAACAATCTACTTTTACCGTTACAGCTCCCCATGTTTTTATTCAGCACCTCCACTGCCGTTGTTAGCTGCTTTATGGGTTGAGCAGGAATTCGATAGACATAAGAATGAAAAGAGTTGAGCAGATCCACCAACTGTGTATTTCCACTTCCCAACTGATTGGAAAGCTCAATTATTTTAGGATGATCAGATTCAATGTATTCTGTTGCACTGATTAACTCTGACTGATCATCTCTTGCTTGCATTACTGTAATAGTAGGATCAATGGAATACCTTTGAGGTCTGGTATTAACATCCAACCTCAATTGAACACTCATTCTATCGGACTTAAAACTTCCATCCCAAAGCATTTGTTTATTAGTACCTCCCTCACTCAAAATTGAATTAGCTACATTCCCTTTCATGGTAATGGTTTGTCGATGATTGTTTTGAGGAACAAAAGCCTTAATGTAATAGGTAGAGTCGGAATCTCCTTTACCAAACTGAAAATGGTAATTAACTTGATAATCCATTCCATTTTCGAAAGATTCCGTCTGAAAATGTCCACCGGCAATTTTAATACAAATGGAAAATGCAACTAATACGATGATTGCTAACGAAACAATTTTAATGTTTTTACCTTTTTCCAAAATGATTCAATTTTGTGGTTTGTGATTAAAACAGGCCTGTTAGATTTTTCCCTACCCCCTGCTTCGAATTTTTTTTTCGACTCAGTTGTGCTACTTTCGCAATTGCACCATGAGTAATTCGGAAAAGAATAATGTTTGTGAGGAGCAGGTATTTGCCAACCTGTTTCACACTTTGGCTAAACCCATCAGAAACTTCTTAATATTTAAGGGAAGCGACGAAGAAGGGGCCGATGACATTGTTCAGGAAACATTTACCAAGCTCTGGGAAAACTGCAAAAAAGTACTTCCGGAAAAAGCGAAAAGCTATTTATACACTCTGGCATCTAACTCATTAAAAAACGAATTTGCCCATTTAAAGGTGAAACTGAAATTTGCCGATTCAGGCACTCAAAAAAACACAGATGTGGAAACACCTGAGTTTAAAATGCAGGAATCCGAATTCAAAGCTCGTTTGGAAGAAGCCATTAATTCTATGGTTCCTACTCAACGAGAAGTTTTTTTAATGAACCGAATAGAAAAAAAGAAATACGCAGAAATTGCTGATATTTTAGGTGTAAGTGTAAAGGCTGTGGAAAAACGAATGGGGAAAGCCTTAAAGCATATAAGAGGAAAAATTAAAGAATTTAAATAATCAGGGGGTGGGGTTTTCTCGCACTCAACTGTTTTAAAGATACAACACAGGAAAATGAGTCCAAATGAAGAAATAAATGACGATTTACTCGGTCGATGGCTTAGCGGAGAGCTTTCGGAGGAGGAAAAGAATCGCATTGAAGGTCTTGACGAACTGGAGACTTACAAAGTAATTGCTCAATATACTGATCAATTACAAGCTCCTGAATACGACTCTAATGCTGCATATCAAAAATTGAGAGATCAATTACCGGATAAAAAAGGAAAGGTCATTAAAATGGCCTCCTGGAAAATCATATCCGTTGCAGCAAGTGTAGCTCTTCTAATTGGTTTTGGTTGGATTTATTTAAATTCCACTTCCACTACTCCAATAGAATTTTATACTGCGAAAGGAGAAACAAAAAACGTCATTCTACCCGACCATTCGGAAGTGGCCATGAACATTTCTTCCAAAATCTCTTTTAACGAAAGTACCTGGAACGAACAACGATTAGTTAATCTTAATGGAGAAGCTTATTTCAAAGTAACCAAAGGCTCCGACTTTAAAGTGATTACTAGTCACGGAACCATAGCAGTTTTAGGAACCGAATTTAACATCAGAAATCGTGGAGATTTAACCGAAGTAGTATGTTACGAAGGAAAAGTAAGTGTTACTGATTTATCAGATAATAAAGTAATTCTGTCTCCTTCGGACGCGGCAAGAATTGTGGATGGGAAACTCCAAAACGATTGGCACCCTATAGTAAACCCCGATGCCGACTGGAAAAATGGATTTAGCTCTTTCCATATTGTAGAACTGCCAATAGTTATTGAAGAGCTGGAAAACCAATACAACATTACCATTACAAAAAACACTGAGATAACGGACCGTTCGTATAATGGAGCGTTTCCTCACGATAATTTAAACAAAGCATTGGAGCTCGTTTTTGCACCTATGCAGTTAGAATATACATTAACCAACGACAGTACAGTTGTAATTCAATAGAATGAAGCAATTTTTAGTACTTGTATTTCTTATTATTAACTGTGCTCTTTGGGGGCAAGGTAAGCCGGTGCGAGAAACTTTTACTAATACACCACTATCTACCGCACTTAACACCCTCGAAAACAACTATCAGGTTAAAATAGCCTTCGACCCGGAAGAAACAGAGAATCATAGGGTAACCGTAACCGTCGATCAACCCACTATGTTATTGGCACTCTCCCACCTATTTAACGGACTACCTTTTGCTATTAATGAAGTGAAAAGCGATTATTTCACGATTATCCCACTAGCTAAAAACTGGTTAATACAAGGAGAGGTTTTGAATGAAAACCTAGGGCCACTTCCCTATGCGAAAATTAGAATTGTAGACGCCGCTAAAGGAGCATATTCAGATGAAAACGGGAGGTTTTCCTTTACTTACCGTAGTGATATCGCTCCTGAAATAGAAATCTCCAGTGTTGGCTATAAAACAGTAACCACTACACTGCAAGAACTTCAAAATGGACCTATACAACTGGAGCTGGAGGTTATCCCTATAGACATTGTTGTGGTGGAATACCTCACTAAAGGAATCACTCTTTACAATGATGTTTCTTACGTTACGCTGCGTCCTAAGAAAATTGGAAATGTTCCGGGAACCACTAACCCTGATGTGTTTCAGATGGTTCAAAACATTCCTGGTATTAACTCTGCCAGCTCTTCCATATCAGACTTACAAATAAGAGGAGGTACTGCCGATCAAAATCAAATTTTATGGGACGGTATTCAACTTTATCACCCAGGCCATTTTAGCGGAATGATTTCCTCGGTAAATCCTAACATGATTGATCGAGCAACTGTAGTTAGAGGGGTATACGACCCTGCATATGGAGGTAAGGCATCCGGATTAATAAATTTAAACTCTGCAGGATATGTTCCAGAGAAAGTACATGGAGGAGTAAGTACGGACATGATTTCTACAGATGCTTACGTAACAACTCCAATTGGTCCAAAAGTGGGGCTCATACTTTCGGCGAGAAGATCTACTGTGGATTACTGGAACTCTCCTACTTATAAAAAATACTCTGAAAGAGTTTATCAGGAAACCGAAATCTCTAACTCAGGAGTATATACTGTTGAACCAGATTTTGAAGATGACGACGACATTATCCCAAGCCAAATTGAAATCAATAATCAGTTCTATTTCTACGATATTAACGGAAAAGTAATGTATCGTCCCAACTGGACAAACAATATTTCAGCAAGCTTTATTCATGTTGCCAATCGATTAATGTATTCCAGTCAGGAAGTAAATTCGGGAGACATGGACTACAACGAAATTGCCTCTACTAATTCCGGACTTAGTTTTAACCTTAATCATTACTGGAGCGATGTAATTTCTACGGACTTTGGTTTAACCCACTCCTCCTACTTGTATGAGTTTGTTAATGAACTGAGCGAAGATTCTTCCGCAGCTCTATTCGAAAAAACAGACAAGTTTAATGGTATTAATCACTCCACTTTTTACATCAACAACAGGTATTGGATTAACGACCACCATCAATTTAACGGAGGGTACCAACTGATCAACAATGGAGTTGAGTATAGCTTAACCATTCAGGAAGAAGAAGATACTTTAGCAGAAATAGGAACCGTAGAAGGATTCAATAACGTATTTCACCTTAATCATAGATACCAAACTCATAACTGGTTGTCGAAAGTTGGTTTTAGAGCCAGTCATCAAAGTAGCAATGGAAAATTCTACTTTGAGCCAAGAATTTATCAGCAATACGAGGTTGTAAAAAACCTTAAACTAAGAGCTTCTTTTGGGATGAATAACCAATTTATAAGTCAGGTAGACGAAATTGAGGCAGTACAACTAGGCCTATCTAATAGAATATGGGTAATGGCCAACGAAGAGGATTTTCCAGTAGTTAAAAGCACATTGGGAAGTACCGGAATTATCTACCAACACAACGATTGGATATTTGAGCTAGATGGATACTACAAGGTAATGTCTGACATTGTTAACTTTTCTGATAATCCTCTACTTTCATCTGGATTCCTTAGAGGAGATGCAACTGCCATAGGGTTAGATGTGATGGTGAATAGAAAATGGGAGAATTTTAGAACCTGGCTATCTTACTCTTTGAGCAACGTAACCTACGAATTTGAAAACTTTTACAACAACTCCTTTCCTGCTCCATACAATCAAAAACACAATTTGAATTGGGTAAATACTTTGGAGTGGAGACAATTTACATTTTCTACTTCTTTTAAAATTGCATCGGGTAAACCATACAGCCCGGTTACGGGGGTTGAAACATTTACCTATGGAGATCCGGGAGAAGAAGAATACGAGTATGAATTGATCGTGGATCAACCTAATAGCAAAACTCTACCTCTGTTTCATCAGTTGGACTTATCCGTTAATTACTCCTTCCCTAATCATCCTAGTAGATGGAAAGGAACTCTTGGAGCTTCTTGCTTTAATGTTTACAACAGAACCAATGTGCTAAGCAGAATCTACGAACTGGATGTAACCGAAGACATCAATGGCGATCCAGTCTTCGAAACATACGCGGTAGATCGATATTATCTATCCTTTACTCCTAACCTTCTTTTAAGAATTGAATTTTAAGGGCATTCTTGTTACCTTAGAACACATGAAGAAATTTCTGATCGTTCTATTGGTATTTTTAACCGCATGTGGAGATGATTCTACTCAAAATGAACAACCACCTGAACCTAACGCATCTGCCGAAATTATGGTAGCTCCAGCTTCTGGAAATATATTTGGTTCGCCGATTGAAGATGCTTACAAAGAAACCAATGAAACACTGAAAAGCTTTATCACTTCTGATGATGTTATTGAAGAAACCATGCTTCGGTTAGAAATGTCTATTGGAAAAAACGGAATCACAGAAACCAACAAGAAACTCACCTTTAACCCATCCGAAAATCAACAATTATTGGAAATATTCTATTATGATCCATCTCCAGATAAAGCAGTTCAATTTTTAGACACTTTACTTTGGGTGGTAGAAGAATACTACATAGAAACTCAGCACAACCAGGCTGAGAACTCCATGTACTTTATTCAAAGACAAATCGACAGTGTAATGGTTAAATTGGATACCATACAAGAACAAATGAAGGCTTATAATGCCGTGAATGTTCCCATGACATTTGAAGTAAGCCTGATTATGAGTGATTACATTGAGATGAGTAAGTTTTTGGAAGAGTCTAAAATGAACATCCATGATCTAACACAACTAAAAGAATCACTTGAAAATGATAAAAAGATTCCCCCTTCATTCGATTGTTCTGACTCGGTGTTGGGTGATATGCTCCAGGAATACCAGGATAGAATTGTAAAAAAGGAATCAAAAGAAAAAATAGACCACCTAAAGCACATGGTCATTAGCTATATAGATTCTACAGTGGAAGGATTGAACCAAAGGATATTAGCTGCAGAAGAACAACTTCCATTTCTTAAAGAAAAAATAGAAATGCTTCCTAAAGAAGTTCAGGAATTACAAGAAATGCAGAAACAATTGAAGGTTCAGGAACAATTATACATGTACCTCTTAGAAAAAAAAGCTGAAACTGAAATAGCAAAGTATAGCATAACCAATCCATTTATGGTGCTTAGAGAACCATATCAGTGCAGATAATTTATTTACGCTTTAATTTCCTGTATTGTAAGTATAGATTAAACAGACTGAATACTGCTAATAGATTATACGGAAAACCAATGTTCTTAATGATCCACTGAGGTTTTTGTCTTCGGACATATGCAGTTTCAATAATGGCATCATAAATAATCTTCCACCCCACATATCCTACTTTGGTCGTTTTTATTTTATTTCCTTCTTGCTGCCTGTTTTCCTTATATCCTCTTAAGAGCAAAAAACCAAAACCGACATACACTGCATTAACTTCTGTAAGCAATTCATTCTCCTCTGTTTTTGGCTTCACTATCCCATGTTGTTTCATTAGATAATAGTGAGACATTTCATGGGCTAGGATTGCTACTTTTTGATCAAAGTTTTGATCGATCATGTCATCATTCACATAAATGCAAACCAGGTTATCGATGATCTCAAATTTACCAGCATCGATGTTCCGCATGGTAATCACCTTTATGGGCCGAGTGATTAATAAATGCTGACACATCAGATCAGCCACCTGTTGTAATTTACTCTGTAGATGTTCTCCTTCTTTGTATCGAATATTCAGGATTTTACGAGTAAGTTGATAATTATTGCGAGTAGCCTTTTTAGGCAGTCTGGCCTTTAGGAATTGTATTTCGAATTGTACATCCCTCTTAGTAATTAACTCAAAAAAACTCCGGTATCTACTGTCTACAGACATGTGGCAGCAGTACTTACTTAACCTTTTCTACGTGATATTCGTTGTGACGAATGATGAATACATTCTTATTCTCGTAACCACTGGTAGCATCTACCTTTTGGAAATCTGAATCTGTATAGTAACCTGAGTTATTCAATAGATTGTATTGGTTTCTGAATCCCGTTCCGTACAAAAACAAACCTTTTAAATTAACAAAAGCAGCATCAAACCCCATGTATGCATATCGGTTGGGATCTGTCTCATAAGTAGACCTGTATTTAGCTATAAATTCATTTACCTCAGAACTTCCGTAATCAATAAACCCAGACACACACATGTGTAATTTGAATTTGTTTTTATACTTCTCATCCACCGTTTCGTAGCTGGCCCACTCTTCCATTCCAAATATCTCTACAGGGTAAGTACGGTAAGGATTTTTATTTCCTGTAGTACTCAACTTAGTAAAGAAATTACTCACGTGTCCAACGCTTGTAGAAGGGACCACCAGAATATTATTTTTATCAGCCAGCATTTTTGCTTCAACAGCTTTTAGTCCACTTCCACTGCTATTCACATACGATTCTTTTACCGAATCAGTACTTCTATTTTCGTATTTAGCCAGTTCCATGTTATAAGTTTTCTTAAATACCTTGTAGTAGTACTCGTCCTTCTCCGACTTCTGATTCCTGATCAGTATTACATTTTGATCATGATACTTTGCAGCAACATATTTCGCCATGTACTCTACCTGGGTAGGAATTGATGCTACCATTTTGGTAACACTTGGATTGTTGAATAATGCCTTATTAGAAACAGGCACAGGACAAACCACCTGAATACCTTTGCTCTTAGCGTATTTTGATACCACTTTTATTTGTCGGCCAAACAAGGGTCCAAAAATGATGTCCATATTAGCAAACTCAGGTTTTCTAAGAATTCCATTAACCACAGCAGTATCATTCTCGGTATCATATACATGTACGTTTACGTTCATTCCTGCTTTCTTCAATGAATCGATCGCCAACATAATTCCATGATGGAAGTTTAATGAAGTATAGGTATGGGTATATATAGGACAGTCTCCCACTGGCGGGCATTTAGCTTTCTTTGCTTCATTTACTTTGAACATAAACGGTAGCATAACAGCTACATCATAAGTATTCTTAAGTACAGAACTATCAACAGGAACAACATCTACCGGTGGTTCAACCACAATTGCTGTAGTATCGATTTGAGGCGTAGTTACCACTTTCTTAAGTGGAATTCTCAATTTCATTCCCTTCTTCAATCCTTCAGGTAATCCATCATTAGCTGCTGTAATGGCCTCTATGGTTACATTGTATTGTTTAGACAATGAATAAAGTGTCTCCCCTTTCCTAACCTTATGAATGATAATACTATCACCAGGGTTAGCAGTAGGATTAATCGGATCTTTTACAATTGGATCAACTTCATCATCCTTTTTCACATTCTTCAAAGGAACTTTAATTTTCTGATTGATGGATAAATTTTGCGATCCACCATTGGCTTCTATCAAATCAGCTGCAGGTACTCCATACTTTCTGGCAATAGAATACATGGTTTCCTTAGGCTGAACGGTATGATAAAGAAAATTCTGATCTCCTTCTGCTTGTAGTGCCTCCGGAGTGTCCGGTATATCAGGAGTATCTGGCACTACTGCCTCTCCTCCTTTAACGGGAATATATAATTTTTGACCAATACTTAACCCACTCTCAGCTTCGGGGTTAGACTCAAACAGCTCGTTTAAACCAACGGTATACAATCGGCTAATTCCGTATGAAGTCTGTCCCTTTTCTACAGTATGCACATAATACTGCTTACCATTTCTGGTTTCAACCGGAACACTTCCGGGCTGAGCATAAAGTATCGAACTGCAAAACAGCATCAATACCAGGGTGATTAGTCTGTAATTCATATTCTACATTTAAATTACTCCCACTCAATAGTGGCAGGAGGCTTCGAACTAATATCGTAAGTAACACGGTTTATCCCTCTTACTTTATTAATAATATCGTTCGAGATCTTTGCCAAAAACTCGTAAGGAAGGTGACACCAATCTGCAGTCATCCCATCTGTTGATGTAACCGCTCTAAGCGCTACTGCGTTTTCATAGGTTCTTTCGTCTCCCATAACTCCTACACTTTGTACTGGTAGCAAGATTGATCCTGCCTGCCATACATCGTCGTATAAGCCATGCTCCTTAAGGCCTTCGATAAAGATGTAATCCACTTCTTGCAAAATGCGTACCTTTTCTTCTGTAACGTCTCCAAGAATACGAATTCCTAACCCCGGTCCAGGGAATGGATGACGACCAAGAATATTAGGTGAAATCTCCAATGATTTCCCTACGCGTCTTACCTCATCTTTAAATAATGAACGAAGTGGTTCCACCACTTTAAGTTTCATATAGTCTGGTAATCCTCCTACATTGTGGTGCGATTTAATGGTTGCAGATGGTCCTTTAACAGATACAGACTCAATTACATCCGGATAAATAGTTCCTTGTCCTAACCATTTTACGTTCTCAATTAAATGAGACTCCTCATCAAATACATCGATGAATGTTTTTCCGATTGCTTCTTCTTTTTGCTTCAGGTTCAGTTACTCCCTCTAACGCTTTATAAAATTGTTGCTTAGCATCAACTCCTTTGATGTTTAGCCCCATATTTCTATAACTCTGTAGTACTCCCTGGTATTCGTTTTTTCTTAGCAACCCGTTATCCACAAAGATACAGTGAAGGTTGTCTCCAATGGCTTTGTGCAACAATACCGCTGCAACAGATGAGTCCACCCCCCCTGAAAGTCCAAGAACTACTTTGTCATCTCCAAGTTTTTCTTTCAACTCAGCAACAGTAGTTTCAACAAACGAATCCGGTGTCCAATCCTGAGTACAACCACAAATTCCAACTACAAAATTGTTTAATAACTGAGGTCCGTCAGTAGAATGATACACTTCTGGGTGAAACTGAATTCCATAAGTTTCTTCTCCTTTAATATGGTAACCAGCCATTTCCACATCTTCTGTACTGGCAATAATTTCGAAGTTTTCCGGAATGTTTTTGATGGTATCACCATGGCTCATCCATACTTGCGAGAAGTTACTTACTTTCTTCATCAGGATGTGCTCCTTATCTACAAACGAAAGATTAGCTCTACCATACTCTCTAATTTCGCTAGGTTTTACACTACCTCCATTAGAATGAGCTAAAAACTGAGCTCCATAACAAACACCCAATAATGGCATTTTACCTCTTATATTAGATAAATCCGGATTAGGAGCATTTTCATCGTGTACAGAATGAGGGCTCCCCG
The DNA here is from genome assembly GCA_965230225.1 of Parvicellaceae bacterium. Taxonomy (GTDB): domain Bacteria; phylum Bacteroidota; class Bacteroidia; order Flavobacteriales_D; family Parvicellaceae; genus CALSMU01. The sequence continues at coordinate 211,883 of CBDDKM010000006.1, read as the reverse complement.
ACAGGATCACCCCTTTTACATTCTCACCTATTTCCGGCATCTGATTGTAGGGATGAATCTCACAATAAACATTTAACTCTCTCACTCGTCTCGCAATTAGCTGTGTATATTGCGATCCAAAATCTAAAATTAATATCATTTCCTGCATGGCTGCAAAGATAAAAAGTTAGTAGGATTGACTTCATGTAAAAACAATTAATATTCAGATTTTATTAACCTTTCTATTAACACTCCTGTTTATTCACAAAACCACCACAGCAACATGTTAGTTTTCAGGATTTAACAGCTTCCCAAAGGATAACAAATTGTTAATAATAAGGAAACATTAACCCCCAAATCGACAGCTGTTTTTCGTATATTTGCAATGAAAATATGTCGGTGATCTCCTTGAAGGCGAAAAACCCCACGCCGTAAACCATCGACATATAGTAACTACTGTAATACACAGTTCGCAGTATTTACTACAATGTACTTTTACAAAATCGCTAAGCAGGTACTACTAACCACCATTTTGTATTTGCTTGCTACACCACTTCAGGCTCAGTTAATTGCCGAGTACGACCGAGCCAACAACGCAGGTTGCAACACCACAACGTGGGCAACTACTAATCTTTCTGTTACCGGACTTTGCAGAGGTTCCGGAATTGCTTATAATACCGGAGGAGATTACAACTCAAGAAACTGGGCAACGGGAGCAAGTTTAGATGCCACAGATTATATTGAACTGGTCGCCACTCCTGATGCAGGATATCAACTGGACATCAGCTCTATGAAATTCAGGTTGGACAGAAGTAACAGCGGACCTCCAAATTATGTAATCCGATCAAGTGTAGATGGATATACCTCCGATTTAGCTACAGGAACTATTTCGGCTAGTGGCTCCACCATTACTGATGTATTCTCATTATCCAGCACTTCCGCCATTACCATTAGAATATATTGCTACGGAGCTTCATCTTCCGCCGGAACCATGGATGTAGAAGGATTTACAGGGACCAACGTTGGTGATGCAGGAGCTCAATTATTTGGAACAGTAACTGCCACTTGCTCTGCCCCATCTACGCAAGCCTCTTCTTTTACTTCCTCTGGCATCTCATTTACCAATGGTACTACACAATGGACCAGAGGTAATGGAGACAATGTACTGGTAGTAGCAAGCACCTCAAGTACACCAACTGATCCATCTTCGGGAACTGCTTACACCGCCAACACTGCTTACGGATCGGGAGATGCCGTTGGGTCTGGATATGTGGTATATAACGGAACCGGGACAAGCGTAAACGTAACCGGATTAGCATCAGGAACTACTTACTACTTCTATATATATGAGTATTTCAATACTGGAACGTGCTACCATTTAACGGAGTTAACCGGTAATTTCACCACCTTAACCACTTCGTCTTCTTCAGATATTATTGCAGTAGCCAGTTCAGAAAGCGCTACTATTCCTTCCACAACTACTACCGCCGGACCTCTTACTTCTACTCAGGGAGTACAGGTATGGCAATTTACCATCAGAGACGGTGGTGGAAGTACAGATTCCGATGCTTTTGGTACCGTTCTGGAATCTGTTTCCCTTACACAAGGAGCTGGAAACGCCATGGACAATTGGTCCGATGCTATTCAAAGTGCAGACTTATTTGATGGATCAACCCACCTTGCCACTGGAACCATTGGCGCCAGCCAAATTGATTTCACCGGTTTTTCAGCAACTGCCCCGGATAACGGTAGTAAAACATTATCCGTAAGAATTAGTTTAAACTGCGGTGTGGGAACCGGAAATGGCAATAATGACGGAGACGACTTTCAATTTTCTATCCTAAACTCTGATGCCACCGTTGCTGCAAGTAACAGCTCAGGATTTTCGGCTTTTACCACAGCTTCCTCCAATAACGGAGACAATGTATATGCCGTTACTGCTACGGAACTTCAATTTGATAATCAAGCCTCTAGTACGGGGATCAACAATGCCATGTCGACCGTTACGGTTAATGCAACAGATGCTTGTGGAAACATCGACACAGATTATACAGGTACGGTAACCATTACATCTACAGGAACTTTATCCGGTTCGTCCACCAATACAGCAGCGCTTTCTTCAGGGACGGCCACATTTACCAACATCATTCATTCTGCTACCGGAACCAGCCTTACCTTAACAGCTTCTGTTTCTGGATTAACGAATGCCACAAGTACTACTTTCGACATTGTACTTTCCACTTCGTTCGAAAAGGGAGATTTCGCCATCATTGCAGTAAACACGACTAGAAACGCTTCAGGAAGTGCCGACGAAGTTTGCTTCATCACCTTTAAAAACATTACAGCAGGTACTTCGTTCGAAATTACCGACAACGGATACGAAAGGGTAACTGCGGGTCAATGGGGAAATACAGAAGGAACCGTTAAGTTCACCAGAGATGCCAGTGCTACCACCATTTCTGCCGGAAGTATTATTTGCATTGAAGGGCCAGATGCTTCTTACGACGGAGACGGAGTTGACAAGTTTGACATTTATGTATGTGGAGTAAAAGATGATGCAAATTGGACCTTGGCTTCGCAAACCAATTACAACCCACAACAAATGGACTGGAACTCATCTGATCAGGTTTGGATCATGCAGGGAGGTACCTGGAATCACAATACCGACAACGGACATGATGACACCTATACAGGAGGAAATGTACTTTACGGATGGACAGCCATTCCATGGGAAACCTCGCCCGGTTACTCCAGCACTGCCGGTTCTACCCTTTTTAATGGTATGGACTGTTACGTAACCAACGTAACCGGTGTTACCAACAAGGATAAGGTAAAGTATACCGGCTCAAAAACCGGGACTAAATTAGAGCTACTGGCTTTAATCAACGATAATGCTAACTGGACCGGTTATGCAGATAATGCCAGCTACGATGCCGCACCAGCCGCTTACGACTACCTTAATGAATCTTGTACCAATACCGGATTTACCATCAATACAGCAACAGCCAGCCCTGGAATTTGGACCGGCGACATAGACGACGATTGGTTCTTCTGTGGAAACTGGGAAAACTTTGAAATCCCTACCTCTACTACCGATGTTACCATAGATCAGGATGCGAATAATGATTGTTTAGTAAGTGGAGATGATGCAGAATGCCAGAGTTTAAGCATTAGCAGTAATTCTAACACCAACAACAATTTAGAAGTAGACGGTACAGGTTCCTTAACCATAGGCAATGCTTTATCCATAACCAAATCTGCGGGAACAGGTAATTTAACCGTAGAAACTACAGGTGCTACCACTTTTCAGGCAAACGATGTAACCATCACCGGTACAGCTGCATCTGCTAACAATGCAGAATTCAGGAATGAAAGCTCCACTTCTACTGTTGAATTTACGGGCGATTTAACCATTAACAATGGAGGATATTTGGACTTAGATGGTACTGCTGACGGAACCCTGTCGATTGGTGGCCACTATACCAATAACCATAATGCAGCAGGATTCGAAGAAGGTGGATCCACCATTATATTTAATGGCTCTGCAAATCAAAACATTACAACCAATTCGTTTACAGAATCATTTAACAATGTAACCTTAAGTAAATCTGCGGGGGCATTGGTGCTTCAGAACAACATCTCATTACTAACAACCGCCACGCTCAGTTTATTTGACGATCAAGTTGACCTAAACGGCAATCAACTTACTTTAAATAACCCTGCAACCGGAGCCATTACCAGAACATCGGGGTCCATTGTTGAAGAATCAGGAGCTGCAAGCGGTAATAACTCAGGAAAAATTAACTGGGTAATGGGAACCACAACTGGAAGTCATGTATTTCCTTTTGCCTCTGCAATTGGAGGAACTTACATTCCATTCACCTTTAACCTAAACAGTGGTAACGCTGGTACCGTAAGCCTCTCTACTTACGGTACTCCAGCTACCAATTTACCCTGGCCATCCTCTCCTACCAATGTTTCTAACCTTTACAGCAGTGTTGGATTATCTCCGGATAATAGAGCAGCAACTGCCGACCGATTCTGGCAAATTGATGAAACAGGAGGGTCAGCCAATGCGGACATCACTTTTAGCTATTTAACTTCAGAATTACCGGCATCGCCATATAATGATCACACTCAAATGATGGCCCAACGTTGGGACGCTTCTTCAAGCAGCTGGGACGAAACAGTAATTGCAGGTCAGACCAGAGGTACAATTACTGGGGGGTATTACCTAACGGCCCCTGGAATTACTTCTTTCTCCCCATGGACATTGGGCCATCTTTCTTCTCCACTACCTGTTGAATTACTAGAATTCAATGCAGAATCAAACAAGAATGTGGTGAACCTTAACTGGGCCACAGCATCAGAGAAAAACACCGATTACTTTCTGGTAGAAAGAAGTAAGGATGGAGAATCTTTCGAGACGGTATCTTACGTCAAAGCATCCGGCAACAGCATCAATACTTTAGAGTACTACTCTACAGACTTCAAACCTATTGGTGGACAATCCTACTATCGACTAAAAATGGTAGATTATGATGGCTTCTATGAGTATTCTCAATTGGTTCCGGTTACTATAGACAATAACACCAATACACTAAGTGCCGGTAGAATACAAAACGGATGGAATGTATTCTACTCCACTCAATCGGAAGATGCAATGTTGGAACTATTGAATTCCATGGGGCAAATCATTAAAGTAATTCCACTAAACAAAGGAAACGATCAAAACACCTCATTGATTCCAGATCAAATCAGCAATGGAGTTTACTTCCTAAGATTAATTGACAGAAGCAAAGAAGAGATCGTCAAAGTAGTTTATTAGATTCTTATTTCCATAACGAGAAGAGCCTCTTGCAAAGTTTTCTTTCAAGGGGCTTTTTTATGTTCGGGCCAATAGCGTTCTTTGTACGCATCATGAAGCATCTCATTGTTATAGTTGGCCCCACAGCCATTGGTAAAACTTCTTTATCCATTGCTATTGCCAACCATTTTAATTGTGAAATTGTATCTGCGGATAGCAGACAGTTTTTCAAAGAGATGAACATTGGAACTGCTAAGCCAACTTCAGAAGAACTTGCTGCTGCCCCACACCATCTGGTAGATTGTATTTCTGTTACCGAGAATTACTCAGCTGGCACCTTTGAACTAGATGCTTTAAAAATTATTGAGGAATTGCATCAAAATAACGATATAGCTGTGCTTATTGGAGGATCTGGACTATATGTAGATGCTGTATGTAAAGGTATTGATGATATTCCCGCCGATCCCAAAATAAGAGCTCAATTAAACGATGAACTAGAAAAATTTGGACTGGAAAAACTTCAAAAAGAATTGAAGGAACTTGACCCGGAACACTTCGAAAAAATGAACACCCTTAACCCTCAACGAGTGGTTAGAGCGCTGGAAGTGTGTAGAGCAACAGGTAAGACATACACTTCATTTAGAAACAACCAACCCAAAGAAAGACCTTTCAACATCATCAAAGTAGGTTTAAATACCGACCGGGAAGTGGTTTATGATAGAATCAATAGAAGAGTTGACATCATGATGGAGCAAGGGCAATTGGAAGAGGTTAAATCACTATTACCTTACCAGCACCTGAACTCACTAAACACCGTTGGTTACAAAGAGTTATTTAGTCACTTAAATGGAGAAATCGAACTGGATGAAGCCATTGAGTTGATGAAGAAAAACACCAGAAATTTTGCGAAAAGACAGTTAACCTGGTTTAGAAAAGATCAAAACACCGCATGGTTTGAACCAGGCATGGAGGCTGACATTATTCAGCATGTGGAACAGGAAATTTCCAGACACTGAAATCACTTTTTCTTAGATATCGAAATCTGGAAAGAAACTCTCTAAATGTAGTATTGGCAGAATCTTTCCTTCAGCTCATTAATGGATCACTGATGCTCATTTTGTTTTTATACATGGGCGAATTGGGATACGAAGATGAAGAAAAGGCTTATTACTTTGTTTTTCGATTTGTGGGTGTATTGTTCATCTCCTTTCCGTTAGGATTATGGATTAAAGGAAAAAGGCTACTTCCACTGTTTCGACTTAATGCCTATACCCTCCCCATACTTACATTACTGGCACTGTACGCTATTCATGAAAAAATGGGATGGCTCATCAGTCTTTCCTTTATCCTATGGGGATTATCGTTTACCTTATCTCAAATCTGTAAATTACCATTTGTATTGAGGCATTGCCCTCCAAGTCAGGTAACAGAAGCCATTACTCTTACTTACTCCACCTGGAGTTGGGGAAACATCTTAGGCGGGAGCATCATATTCCTGTTGAGCAATATCGCTCCTGATTTCTTTACCTCTCTCAATTGTTTGATCACCATTTCGTTTCTGAGCTATTGCTCCCTGTACTTTTTAAACAAGGTTGATAAGAACGAAGTAACTGAACAACCCAACTCTAAAAACATTAGCAAATTCAATCTAAAGGAATACGACTGGAAGATCATTTTTCAAGGACTGTTCCCTACACTTTTAATTGCAACTGGTGCAGGAATGAGCATACCTTTCATGAACCTGTACTTTCAGCATACTTTTGATCTGGATTACGATAACTACGCAGCACTTGGTTTTATTACCCATTGCATCGTTTTCACCATGATATTACAATCGCCACAAGTAAAAGGAAGGTTTGGATACGAAAAGGCTATTCCAATTACCCAAACTCTTGCGGTGGCCTCCTTATTAATGCTGGGAGTGCTAGAAATGTATAGCGACATCCCAATGGTATTTTACCTGGCAGTATTCTTCTTTGTTATTCGACAACCACTCATGAACATTGCTCAGCCCATGACTACCGAAATTGTAATGAAATACGTAGGCGAAAAAAATCAGGAAATTGTAAGTGCATTGTTTGCCCTTATCTGGAACGGAAGTTTTGTCCTGAGCGGTTTATTGTTTGGGTACTTAAGGTCACTTGAGCTAGACTTTATCTACATATTTGGGTATACGGCCCTCTTCTACTTCACAGCAATCATTTGGTATATCTGGCTAATCAAAAAATTCCAGCAAAAAACTGAACAAGAAAATGTAACGTGAGCACAAAATTAGGTTATGTAATACAAACACCGACCTATGAAAAATCTCGTTCTTCTTCTTTCCCTTCTATTTTCCACCTCTCTTATTTCTCAGGAACTAATAGAGCTTAAACTCCCTTTTGAATACTTCAAAAAAGACCTTAACGAACAGGTTAAAAAGGAAATAGATAGTTTGTGGGATGAATTGGAATACGGCTCTCAGGCTGAGTTTGTATTGGTAACTAAAGAAGAACAGAAAAAACTAAAAAAGGACATTCAGTATCGATTAACGCAAATGAGGGCGGATAGTGTTCTAACTTACCTACATAGAAAGAGAATTAAACCACAATTTACTCAACTAAAAATCGAAGAGTTTGAAAGTAAAAAGGCCAACCTATCCTCCAGTAATGCTTCTTATCGACAATTCACTCAGCGAAAGGGATTGATATCTGTTGTGGTGGAAAGAAATGCTGAAATCAAAAAGTATTACGAAAGAAGTGAATCCATGCTACTGAGCGAAACCTGTCAGGAATTTAAAATCAACCATTACCAGGACAATGTTATTTACGGGCAACAGGGCACCATGGTTAAATTCTCAGCCAACTGTTTCTCAACTCAAAACCTAGGAAATTGCGATGAAATTGAAATTACTCTTTGTGAGTATTACAACATGGAAGATATCATACTGTCCGGTCTAACCACCCGAAGCGTTGAGGATATTCTGGAAACAGGAGGAATGATCTATCTGGAAGCAAAGTGTAATGGAAAGGTACTCCACTTAAAAGAGGATCATCCCATTCAGGTGTTTTTCCCTAATAATTCGGGAGACTTAAAAAAAGGAATGAAACCGTTTAATGGTAGAAACGACGACGGAACCGTAGATTGGGACCTAAACAAAGATGGTAAAGTAGATGCCATACCAGAAGATACTCCTATCATGAATGAGCCTTCAACTAACCCGGATGTCGAAGAGCTTGAAGAATGGGACGGAGAAGGCGGATATTATACAGAAGCTGATGGTTACTTAATGGAAATCAATAAAATGGGATGGATCAATTGCGATAAGTTTACCAGTTACCCAATCCAAACACACCTAATTGCCAATGCTAACACGAAACTTAAAATGTGTTATCGTTTGGTGTTTAAAGACATTAAATCAGTACTCCCCGGATACGAATACTCTCCTGAAGGCTCTGTAAAATTTGAAGGATTACCAAAGGGTAAAGAAGTAGTTGTTGTTGCTTACGGCGTAAGTAAAGATAAGTCGACGGCTTGGCTAGGTTACGAAGAAATTAGCCTGGGCAAGATTAATCAGGTAGATCTGAACATAGAGCAAATGACCGTAGCTGAGTTGAAATCAGAACTGAGTGATTTATTCGATTAGGGGTAGCGTGATTGCTTATTTCCACTACCTTTGGGGCGCAATCATATTTTATGGACAAGGTAATTCAAGACATTCTGAACCACTGCGAGGAATACGCTAAAGATTTATTGAACGAAACAAAGGAATTCTATCCTTTTGGAGCTTTTACTGATAACTCAGGGCAAGTTCACCCGTTGGAGTTTGATGTAGACAAGAAAAACATCCCGCAAAATGGAAAGGTTATTAATTCGCTACAGCGTTATTGCGAAGGAGAATTAGAGGAAGGAAACATCCTTGCCTATGGATTGACCTACGAAGTTCAACTTCAAATTGAGGAGAATCAACCTCCTATCGATGCTATTGCAGTAGACATTGTTAACACTTCTGAAGAGGACATTCCCGTATTCTACTTTCCATTTAAAGTAAGTGAAGACAAAGTGGAATACGATCAGGGATTTGCTGTAAAAAGATAATTGAATCACCTTGAACCAACGAGTTTTATTCATAACACCTCCGTTTGTTCAATTGAACACACCCTACCCTGCTACGCCTTATTTAAAAGGTTTTTTAAACACAAAAGGCATCGAATCATATCAAGTTGATCTTGGTATAGAAACCATTCTGGATATATTTTCTTCGCACGGATTTGAGCTATTATTTGATACCGTTGAAGCTTCCGAAACAGAGCTTTCGGACAATGCTTATCGAATGGTTAGGCTAAAGGACGAATATCTTTCCACCATCGATGAGGTTATTCGTTTTTTACAAAACAAAAACTCTACTCTGGCCCATGCTATTTGTAGTGGTCAGTATTTGCCTGAAGCTTCCAGATTTGAACAAATGGAAGACCTGGAATGGGCATTTGGAAGTCTTGGAACACACGATAAAGCCAGGCACTTGGCCACACTTTACTTAGAAGACATTTCCGACCTTATTATCGAGGTCATTGATCCTCATTTTGGATTTAGCAGATATGCCGAAAAATTAGGATTATCAGCCAGTAGCTTTAGCCCCATCCATGACGAACTCCAAATGGAGAACACCTATGTAGATGAAGTGATGCTAGGCCTTTTAGAGAAAAAGTTTCAGGAATTTAAACCAACCTTAGTAAGCATTACGATTCCTTTTCCTGGAAGCTTATACAGCACCCTTAAATGCGGACAATGGATCAAACAACACTACCCTAACATCCCTATAAACATTGGAGGTGGATATGTAAACACAGAACTTCGATCATTAGAAGATGTAAGAGTTTTTGAATATGCTGACTTTATTACTCTGGACGATGGTGAAGCTCCTATTTATCATTTACTGGAACATTTAGAAGGTACCAGAACTGTCGATCATCTGAAAAGAACTTTTGTATTGGATAACGACACTGTAGTTTATTGCAATGGATCTGACGAGAAGGATTACTCTCAAAAAGAAGTAGGAACACCAGATTACAATGACCTTAACCTGGACAACTACTTGTCTGTTATTGAAATAGCTAACCCCATGCACCGTTTGTGGAGCGATGGTAGATGGAATAAATTAACGCTGGCGCACGGGTGTTATTGGGGAAAATGCTCGTTCTGCGATGTATCGCTGGACTACATAAAAATATATGAGCCGTCCAAAGCTCAATTACTATGCGACCGTATAGAAACCTTAATTGAACAAACCGGCAACAACGGTTTTCATTTTGTAGACGAAGCTGCTCCACCATCCCTATTGAGAGAGCTGGCACTAGAAATACTAAGAAGAAAACTAACAGTGGTATGGTGGACCAATATCCGGTTTGAAAAGAATTTCTCCAGAGATTTATGTCAATTGCTAAAAGCCTCCGGTTGCATTGCTGTTTCTGGCGGTTTGGAAGTTGCTTCAGATCGATTATTGAAACTCATCGACAAAGGAGTAACCGTATCGCAAGTGGCTAATGTAACTGCTAACTTTACCGAAGCTGGTATCATGGTTCACGCCTACCTCATGTACGGATTTCCTACACAAACAGCCCAGGAAACTATTGATTCCTTAGAAATGGTTAGGCAATTATTCGAATTAGGAATTGTGCATTCCGCCTACTGGCATCGATTCTCCATGACTGCTCACAGCCCAATTGGATTGAACCCTTCGGCTTATGGTGTTAGTGAAACGGGACCTGATTTTGATGGTTTTGCCCATAACGATCTATTTCATAACGACCCTAAAGGTGGTAATCACGATTTGTTTGGTGAAGGGTTGAGAAAATCTCTGTTCAACTACATGCACGGCTTATGCTTTGACTACCACTTACAGGAATGGTTTAATGATCCCGTACCAACAACCATCATTGGCCCCACCTACATTGAAGACTGTTTGCAAGAGCCTGATGGGGAATTAAAAATGAAATCCCGTATAATTTGGCTTGGGAACACACCAGACATTCAATTTTTTGAAGAAAAAAGAAAAGGAAAAACCAGAAAAATGGCTCAATTGGTGTTCTACATGAAAGGTTCTGACTTTGTTTTAAACACTTCTGAGGAACTTGGACACTTTTTAGCTGACATGATACCTCAAATAATGGTTTGGAGCTCTAAAACAACACTTGAAGCATTTTGCGAGCTATTGGAATCAAAAACCAATACTCGAGCTCACGAATTCATTAACGGGCCCATCTGGAACGAATTGAAAGATAACGGGCTACTACTGCTCTAAGCTCCAATCCCCAATTTTTGAACCATTAAAATACTCTCCTTCAGCCTTTACACTACCATCTTCATTGTATTCTACACCATGGCCGTGCATAAATCCATCCTTCCACTCTACAGCCGATTTCAAAGTTCCGTCTTCGTAATATTCGTTGAACACTCCTTGTTGTAAACCTCCGGTAAAGTTTCCTTGCATTTCAATTTGTCCGTTGGGGTAAAATAAAGTAGCTAATCCATGGATTAATCCATCTTCATAATTCGTTTTTTCAGTTAGAATTCCATCGGGACCATACAAACTGATCTCCCCATTCATCTTACCATTCTCCCAGTACTCCTGACTCTGAATCTTACCGTTTTCGTAGTACATTACTCCAATGCCATGCGCTTCTCCATTGGCCCAATGGCTCACTTCTTCCAGGTTTCCATTCTTATCCCACCAGCGCCATTCACCTTCGCGTTTTCCCATGGAATACCTTCCCTGTTCGTACTTCACCCCATTCACAAAAAATGAGACTTTATAGCCGTCTAACGTATCGTTCTTGTAATTACTAGTATCCCTTACATTTCCATTTTCGTGGTAGAACACCCATTCTCCCTGCTTAAGAGAATCCACCATCAGACCTTTACCTTCTACTTTACCACTAGGATAAGTAAGTGTAACCTCATTATTCTCTTCTCCACATGATGCTACCCCCAGCACCAACATCAGGTATAAAAGTCTTTTCATGCCTTAAAGCTACAAAAAACAACAAAGATTCCTTGAAGACTGAATGCTTCTTCTATTTTTGTATTGGTTTTGAAAAGTATCCAACACATATCATTTATTGGATCAGGTAATGTGGCAACCCGATTAGCTTTAGCGCTAAAAGAAAAAGGCTGCACCATCGACATGATTTACAGTAGAACCCTTGAAAATTCTAAGGAACTTGCGTCCAAAGTTGACGCTAAATGCACGAATCAACTGGAGGAACTAAAAGATGGTTCTGATTTATACATCATCGCACTCAAGGACGACATCATTGAGCAAGTACTTAGAAAAAAATCCTTTAATGGTTTGATTGCTCACACCTCAGGAAGTTTTGAAACCTCCAGATTATCTGCTTTTTCTGAACTTACCGGATGTTTTTATCCTTTGCAAACCTTTAGCAAGCACAAAGAGGTCGATTTTACTTCTATTCCATTCTTCATAGAATCGGAAAACAAGAGAATTTCTGAACAACTTTCGGAATTGGCCAACAAGCTTTCAGATCACGTTCAGGTGTTGAGTTCTGAAGAAAGAAAAGCTCTTCACATTGCTGCGGTTTCCGTCAACAACTTCACACACTTTATCCTTTCAAAAACGAAACTATACTGCAAAGACAATAATTTGAACTTCAACTTCTTACAGCCTTTAATTAAACAAACGGTTCAGAATATAGAGGTAAACGGAAATCCGATCGAACTACAAACCGGACCTGCCAGAAGAAACGATTTGGAAACCATAAAAAACCACTTGACTCACCTCGAATCAAATCCAGAATTTAAAGACATTTATCAATTTATATCCAAACAAATTTTAACTCATTTTCATGGACAAAACGACCAACTATAAACAGCGATTAAAAAACATCAACACCTTTGTATTTGATGTAGACGGAGTACTATCTGACGGAATTGTTATTCTTGACCCATCAGGAGAAATGGTTAGAACCATGAATACTAGAGATGGATATGCCATTCAATACGCTGTAAAGAAAGGATATAACGTGTGCATCATTACCGGAGGAAACTCCGAAATGGTTAAGACCAGAATGCACTATCTGGGAGTAGATGATGTATACCTTAGAGCCAGTAACAAGATTAAAATTCTTGATGAATACTGTGCTGAGAAAGGGATTAGCTACGAAAACATACTCTACATGGGCGACGATATTCCTGATTACGAATGCATCAAAAAGGTAGGTGTTGGTACCTGCCCACACGATGCTGCTGTGGAAATCAGAGCCGCTGCCGACTATATTTCTCAAATTGACGGAGGAATGGGATGCGTAAGAGATGTGATGGAACAAACCTTAAGAGAACGAGGAGACTGGTTTACAGAAGATTCTTTGGAGTGGTAATACTTAAATGAACCTCCTTAAAGCCATACGACCAATAAACATGTTGGTGATTATCATCACTATGATGGTACTCCACTTTGTGGCTTATCAATTACTAAAGGGTGTTGGAGGACTGAACTTATCTAACACCAACTTTGCCTTACTTACCTTAAGTATGGTGTGTATTGCGGGTGCAGGCAACTTGATCAACGATTATTACGACAAGAAGGTAGATGCTATCAATCAACCGGAGAAACCCAACATTCCTGGAAAAACACTTCTAATTGGTTACACAACACTGAACATTATCGGGTTAGTTTGTGCCGGTATTATCACCAAAGGAGACCCTATATTTTTTGTATTCGTAATGGTCATCACCTTGCTTTGGGCCTACTCTTCTTACCTTCAGAAATGGCCGCTAATTGGCAACATTGTAGTAAGTGGCATGGTGGCACTCGTTCCATTATTACTAACGGCTTTTGAAAATGTACAAATTATCACCAAAGGCCCGTTATCATTGATTAAGGCACACCACATGATCATTTTGATCTACCTTGCTTACGCCCTTCTTTCTTTTACTTCTAACATGGCTAGAGAAATCGTAAAAGATGTTGAAGATTATGATGGAGACAGTATGTCTGGATACAAAACCTTCCCCATTTTGGCAGGAATTACCGCTAGCAAAGTAATTGCTACCTTATTAATATTTGCCACCATCATTGTATTCAAACTATTACTAAGCGAGATCTTAGCTCCCAAACAAGCCATAAACTGGTTAATTGGCGGGGTTGTAGTAGTTATCCCTCTGATTATTTCTTTAATCAAATTATATAAAGCTCAGGACCAAAAAGGATTTCACGATTCTCAAACATGGATCAAGATATCTATGCTGGGCTCATTGGTTTTCCTATTCATTTTTGCAATTACGATTTAACATGCTTCAAAACATTACCAATAAATACAATATCATATTAGCTTCTAAATCGCCTAGAAGACAACAGCTATTGGGTGAAATCGTTGACGAATTCACCATCAAGACTAAGGAAGTAGAAGAAATTTATCCACCGGAGTTAAAGCGAGAAGAAGTAGCTGTTTTCCTTTCAGATTTAAAAGCCAATGCCTTTGAGACTGATTTACAAGACAATGATCTGATCATCACCTCAGACACCATTGTTTGTTTGGGAGACAGAGTACTTGGAAAACCGAAAGACGAGCAGGAATCCTTCGAAATGCTTACCGATCTTTGTGGTAATACCCACGAAGTAATTACTGCTGTTACACTACTAAGCAAAGGAAAAAGAACCACCTTTTACGATGTTACCAAAGTTACCTTCTACCCTTTAACTGAAGAGGAAATTAAGTTTTACATTCAAAAATGTGAGCCTTTCGACAAAGCAGGGTCTTACGGTATTCAGGAGTGGATGGGTTACGTTGGAATTGAACGAATGGAAGGCGAGTTTTTTAATGTAATGGGGCTTCCACTACACAAGTTGTACAGAGAACTTAAATCCTTCTAAAATGAGGCTCGACAAATACATTTGGGCCATACGTTTGTACAAAACAAAATCGGAAGCAGCTACTGCTTGTAAAAATGGCAGGGTACTACTCAATGATCAAGTTGCAAAAGCTTCTAAGGTGGTAAAGACAGGAGACCACATAGAAGCCAAACTTCACATCATCACCAGAAGCTTTAAGGTATTGGACCTACCTAAAAACCGTGTAGGAGCTAAACTAGTACCAGAATTTGCTATGGAAACTACCTCCAAAGAAGAACAGGAAAAACTATTGCTCTATCAGGAACAACAACGCATCAATAAAAAACTGGGAATTAAGGGCAGACCAACCAAAAAAGAAAGACGAGACATCAAACGATTCCTCGACTAAGCATTTACAATTTTATAGATTTTAGGACGGTCAATCTTAACCAACTGAAAATCTACTCCTTCGAATAACAACTTAAACTCCTCTCCTGCTTCTTCCATATCCGGATCATCATCTTCGTACATCCATTTCATGGTTACCTGAGTAGTTTTGTAATTTGCTGCATCCGCAAAAGATTTCATAAATTGATACAACATACGAGATGCTGAAGTATTGAAATACTCCAAATCAATCTCAACCGTAGTTTCTGCTAACGGTTCCTTAAGGTACGAAGTTGCATAATTAAAGAGGGGCTTAAAAAATTCCATTGCATTCTCTGGCATAATGATCCCTCTGAAAATAAATCTCCCTTCCTCTGAATCAAAAAACACTTCCGGTGTCTTTTCAGTCATGTTCAATTCAAACGCCATATCTCAAAGATAACATAAATGAATTATCAATTTACAATAACTAGCTTAACCACGCTTTTATCAAAATAAACCACAAGAATTCTTCGCTTAATCCATCAATTATTTTAAATTGATTTAGTTTCATTAAATTTAGAGGATGAGAATCACCACCACTATTTTTACTCTTCTGATAATCAGCGCCAAGGCACAAACACCACCTGCTCAACCGGCCTCAGGTCCCGGTGGTAGTGACTATGCACACAATCAGGTCATCATGTCTGATTTCACTAGCTTATTAAGTGGTGATGGATACTGGTTATTCGAACCAGATCAACCTCAACCGGACTCTGCTGACGTAGTGGTTTTTAACCATGGCTGGGGAGTGTACAATCCTGGCCCATATGGAGCATGGATTGAACATCTTGTAAGAAAGGGTAATATCGTGATCTTTCCAAAATACGAACAAAATGATGGCTTCTTCCCAACCCAATACACACCTAATGCCGCAACAGGAATAGAAGATGCTTTTACCGAGTTAAATACCAATCCTTCCAGGGTAAAACCTCGAATGAACCACATTGCTATGTTTGGACATTCTTTTGGAGGAGTAATCACAGCTAACCTTGCCATTGAGTTCTCCAACTACAATGTACCTCAACCACAATGTTTTATGCTTTGCGAACCCGGACCGGGAACTTCATTAGGACATCTTAGCTCCTACAACAATATGGACCAAAGCTACCATGCACTGATCATTGTGGGAGCAGATGACGCTGTAGTAGGAAACACTTTTGGCCGAATGATATTCGATGACTCTGGAATTCCCACTTCCAGAATGAATTACATTACTCAATACGCAGACTCTCCTCCTGTAATAGAAGCCACGCACAACGAACCCCTGGCCGCAGACAACAGCTATGACGGAGGAACCATTGGAACCGTTATTACAGGGGGCTATGCTGCTAGCAAAACAGATGCAGTTGACTATTTCTGCTACTGGAAACTTGGAGACGCTCTACTAAACTGTACTTTTTACGGCACAGACTGTGAATACGCCTTTGGAGATACTCCTGAACAAAAAAACATGGGACAATGGAGTGATGGTACAGACGTGATTCCTTTAGTAGTGGAACCAACTACAGTATCCACCAACACTATTGAAACAGAAAACCAAGCATTATTCCCCAATCCAACACTTAACACTCTTAATCTTAAGAAAAAAACAGAATCTCTCAAGATTTACAATAACCAGGGACAATTGGTGCTTTCTCAATTAAAGCCTTCTACTCAAATAAGCCTTGAGCACCTTGCCCCAGGACACTACATTGTAGAACTAAGTACTGGTAATAACTTAAACAGAGTTAAGCTCATTAAGCGGTAAAGCTCTGCATAGCCAATCGATAAGAATCTAATCCGAATCCGGTAATTACTCCTTTACAGTTTTTAGCCATTTTGGAGGTATGCCTGTATTCTTCTCTTGAGTAAACATTACTAATGTGGACTTCAATCACAGGAGTCTCAATGGCTGCAATAGCATCAGCAATTGCCACCGAAGTATGTGTATATCCTCCGGCATTAAAAATGATTCCATCGATTGAAAAACCAACTTCGTGTAGTTTATTGATCAACTCCCCCTCCACATTACTTTGATAATAGCTGATTTCGACTGTTGGAAACTCGCTTTTTAATTGATCTAAAAAACCGTCAAACGATTCATTACCATATACACCTGGTTCGCGCTTTCCAAGCAAATTCAGGTTGGGACCATTGAGAACTAGAATCTTCATTATTTCACGTAATCTTTTTTTCTAACCAGGGCGTACTCTTCATCCTCCAACTCCAAATAACCATGATCGTACACAAAGTAATAGGTTTTTCCTTGTTTTGTTGTATAAATATTGGTGTAATAATAAAAATTAAAGCCATTAAGTAACAACTCCTCCTTGGTGGTTTTGGATTTTTCACCAGGATTTAACTTTTCCAGAACCCTTCTATTCTTACGTAAAATGGTGTTTACTTTTCGAACAAACTCATTAGCATCTTTGTTTTGTTTATTGTGATAAACATTGCGACAAAGGTCATTGCAGAATTTTTTATCTACACGCCCTATGAGTTCAGTTCCACATTCCAGACATACTTTAGGCTCCATCTATCAAATATACCCCAATTAGAGCTTATTTAAAACTGCCCCACAGTATTCCTTAAAATCGAAATCCTGATAAAATTGTAAGTTTTGATAATTCTCGAAATTATCTTTCTCTGTAAATGCCAAAATTGAAATCCCTGAGAAACCCTTAATTTGGGGCACTCTTGGATTTTGAAGATTGAAAGTAATTAAATCCTTTTGGATGCTCTCAGCAAGTTCTCTAGCAGATTTTCGCCCCTTCCTTTTTAACGAGAAATTATTGATTAGTGAAACGAAATCCCAATGCAATTGATCCATGTATTTGGTGTTCCTGATTTTACTCTTCACCCTTTTCAGGTTATAGGTAGAATATTCTCCCAAATACTGATTCAAAGAAGTATTTACCGACTCCCAATTACTATTGTTTACACAGGAATAGCTATAGTACATAAACAGAGAATCGTTGGTGGCTATATCCATGGCCAATTGCTCTCCACTCACCTCAGGGTTAAGGGATAATTTTTGGAAAGCATTTCTGTAATAATAATTGGGAGCACCTAATACAAATTGAGAAAACATAGTGTACTTACTACAATTCTGAAGTTCATAAGCCACTTCTATATTGGCCTTAGAACACACTTGCAAATGGAGCAACTCTATTTTATTTCCAATTCTTTGATTAAACTCTTCCACCACATGTGCTAGAGAATCTATTTTCATCCAGCTTTTAGCAGGATATTCATCCAGGCCAATTTCATCCAGTTTCCCTCCATGGTTCAGAAATATGAGTGCCATCTTGCTAAATTCAAATTCCTTTTCGATCCATGATAAATAATTCTCCAGGCTTTCTGTATGAGAAGATTGTTCTGAGGAAATCTCTATTGTATCTAACGCCCCAGAGTTCAACACTACTCTTTTCATTCCAGTACTATCCATTCGGTCCGCCTGAAAAACAACCGTTAAATTGGGCGACTTGACCCCATTGAAAGATTCTTTAACAATGAACTCTGCAGAATGATCCAGGTCGTTATCGTATGGCATGTAATAAGCCACCAGCCACTTTTGTGCAGGATATTGTGCAGTAATTAGTAGTAAAAGGAATAAGATCGATCGCATCATAATTACAGATGCACAAGATGATGATTTTTCATAATTTATCGAATAATTTTATTCGAACCACATCAAAAAGAAGCTCAAATACATTCTATATTATTGTTTAATCAACTTTATGGTTTCTACCGATTGTTCATTCATCAATGTTAGAATATAACCACCCGCAGGAAGATTGGATAATTCTGTACACTGATAAGAATTGCTACCTTTCTCTGCATAGATCACATCGGAAAACACTTCTCTTCCTTCCCAATTATGAATAATTAATTGTACATCCTCTAATCGATTAGCATCAAAAGATACATTCAATTCGCTCGTAAATGGATTAGGACCTACCTTAGGAGGTGAAATGACAGGAACATCATTGATGTACTCTACGGCCTTTGGGTCGAAGAATTCATATTCACCATTTTTATCCACCTGCTTTAATCGATAATACCCTATCCCACTGAGAGGCGATTCATCAAAAAACTCATACTCCCTCGTTTCCGAACTATTTCCTGCGCCGTACACCTTTCCTATCTCTTCGTAATTCAATCCATCCGAAGATCGTTCTACACTAAAATAGTCGTTGTTAATTTCAGAGGTGGTTACCCAATCTACCAATACCCTATTGTTTTCTAGCTCTGCATCAAAAGAAAGTAAATCAATTGGCAAAGGAGCATTTGAACCTATGTAAAAGAATCCGGTTGGATTAGCCTGATTGTTATACGTGGTTACGATCCAATCTACACTGCGAGCAACACTAGAAATTCTTATTTCATCCAATTTTCCATTGAAATAAGTATAACTGGAAATTTCGTCTCCTATTTTTATAGGATAACTACTCATGCAAGGACTAAAATTAGAGACATTTTTATTCTTATCTAATACCCCATTTAAATAGCACTTAAACCTACTTCCATCCATTGTCATTACTATGTGGTTCCACTCATTCATAATCATGGATCCATTGGTATTATAGGACTTCCAGGCCCCTGTACAATTGTGTTTAAAGGAAAAATGCACCCGCATTGAATTAGGCTTTATAAAAAAGCCATAATTACGATGCGTTCCATTGTTAGCTTCCTTGGCCAGTATGGGTTGCCAGGTATGATGGGTTTGAGTTGGATATACCCAGGCCTCTACAGTATACTCCATCAAATCCAGAGAGTTATCATCTGGAATCTCTACTCTTGAGGAAATAAACTCCATTCCATTGGAGATAACCCCAGAGGTACCGGAAGCTCCAAAATTCACTCCATCATTACCGGATTGAGTAGCATCCAAAAGGTTGTCGTGTAAGTGCCATACTCCAGCAAAATTACTGTTCCACACCAGCGGCAAAGATGGATCTGTGGTAATTAATTGATTACCGCACAGTATTCTCACTTCTGTATCAATACTTGGGCTCAACACCGGAATTTTCACCCACACCACTATATGACCGGTAGTAGGATCGTATGACTCAATCTGATGTGTTAATGGGACCCCATTTTGAGCAAAAATAATGTCATACCCATTCGAATTATGAACGTACCCTCCATTCAGAACCGATTTTAAATCCTGATGAGTAATATCCATCAAAATGGGGAAATCTATTAAGTCTGCTGTTCCCGACACTTTAGTATGATCTACGTATAGTATCTCTTCCCAATCATATCCTGCAACCGATGGATTATTAACCGGAATGGCATAGGCTTTAGCGATACTACCAATATTCCCTAGAACAAATAAGGACAAGATTAAAAGAAAGCTACCGCAAACAGTTGCAAGCGTTATTACCAGCAGGGCTACTTTTACCTGCGGTTTATTTTTTAAATTGGTTTTTTGTTGGGGTTTCATGGCATCGTCTTTTATAAGTTCCAATATATTTATCAGAAATTTAAACATCCATAACCAGCTATATACCCAACAATTACCTAAGTAGAACTACCAATTTCCCACCGTTTATTAAAATTTATTTCACATCACCCGCAAGTTTTTCACAAAACCGTCTTCTAACCCTTTTGAATTACACTCTCAGTCCCATCCGTAATTCTATTTTTTTATATTTGTTTCATCAGCTCAATTGGGCTGTAGACCTTAAATTCACCCATGACAAAGACCACCAGGTTTAAGTATTCTTATTGGCAATTTTGGCTGATTGTATCAGCTATTTTTGTGGCTCCATATTCAACCACAATAGCACAAGAATCTGACTCCAGCTTGCAATTTGAACAATTTGGCAAGGATGATTTGATTCATTTTTCACCACAAAAAGAGCAAAAGGTATACGCTGCAGGTAGGTTGCTGGAAGATAAAAAAGAGGTCCCGAAAAGAATCTTCATCATCACCAGAGATGAAATTGTACTGGAAGGATATTCTACCATTGTGGACATCTTAAAGAACATTCCGGGTTTTAGAACTTCTCAGCCTGGTTCTTCTAAACTAGGAGAAACATTCCTGGCAAGAGGTTTAGTCGGGAACACTCATGCAACCATTTTGATTAATGGACAACCTGTTAAGCCCATAGGTGCTCCAGGTATGCCTATTGGATCAAACCTTCCCATTAAACAAGCAGAAAGAATTGAAATCATTTTAGGCCCTTCTTCCACTTTATATGGATCAGATGCCATGGCTGGAGTAATCAACATTGTTCTACCTGAAATTAATCGCCCTGTAGAGGTAAGTTCAGATATTCGTGTTGGAACGGGTGGACTTACGGAAATTAATACTTCTCTAGGAGGAAAAGTTGGAAAGAACAAAAACGTAATGGTTTATAATCTATATGGATCCAACAAATCGGTAAACGATTATCCTTTAGAAGTAAGTCAATTTGTGGTTAGTGATGATATTGCCAATAACCCAAATTTTATTGCTGAACCTGAAGACCCTAATACTCCTGAAATAAGAAACATTCCTCATGTAAGCAGTTTAATTGGAGCCAACATTAAATTCAGAGACTTTACCTTTAACGGGAACATCATGAGTAGACAAGATCATTCTGCTTTGGGAGCATTTCCAGCTCAGGTTAGTTATTCCGATCAGGGAAGTTATTTTGGAGAAAAGATTTATCAAACCGGACTACAATACAACAGAAAACTTAAGGAAAACTGGTCCATTTTAGTGAATGGTTCTTTCCTTTATTACGAAGTAGATAACAACTCCTCTTACACCGGAATAGACCACTACTTATCCAATGGCCGTAACCACATGTATGCCGAATCGGGAGATTTAAGAATTGAACCTATTGTGAGTTACAATAAAGGTCCTTTTAATTTATTGGTGGGAGCTCAATTATTAGAAGCATCCGGAACCAATCTTCAAAACTATCTGCAACACCCATTTGATTCAGACAAATTACCTAAAGATTCCGCAGGAAACATACTTGCTATTAACTCTGTAGACCCAACGGGAATGGTAGAGGATACATCCCTGGTAGATGAATTTGAAATGAGCAGTTATTCTGTATTCTCTCAATTGTTTTACAAAAGAGAGAAACTCAATATTATTGCAGGTTTCAGGTATGAAATGCCAGAAAACATTAGTGGTGTACTAAACCCTAATTTAGGATTGGTTTATAAGGTAAATAAACAATTCAATTTAAAAGGATCTTATGCACATGCTTTTCAGGTTCCCGGACCTTACTATCAAAGTAACAATTATGAGGCGGGATATACCATCACACCTCCTTTCGCTCCCCAGCAAACTGATTTTAGCCGTACTCGAGTCCCACTTACCCCGGAAAGGTTAAGAAACCTGGAATTTTCAGCGAATTACCATCTGGCTCGTCAATCAGTTTCTGTTGTGTATTACAGACACACCTTATTGAATAGCATCTTCACTGACATCAATGTTCAATACGACACTTTGATTCCACCTCCACCTACCGGATATTTCATTGGTTATTTGAACAGAAGTACTTACTCTAAACTTCAGGGAATTCAATTATCCTACTCTGCTCGTTCAGGGCCAATTAAGTACGATATTCACGCCTTATATCACACCGGAGAGGAAGAAATTGAAGTTAGAGACGGTACCGAAATCACAGGTTACCGATCCATGCCTGCAATACAGGTATTGGCCAACATTAGAGGGGTTATCAAGCAAAAAAACATTGTTGGTGCGCATTTTAGATTTGACGGACCTTTTATTAATCAAGTGTACCTCGACAGAGGAAATCTGGTAGCTATACAGACAGGAAGTTCTTACAACGTAGATTTTTATATAAACAGACAGTTTGGTAAAAACATATCCGCCACCTTAAAAGTGGTTAATCTGACCAACTCTGTTACTAAAGGAATTTTCACCAATTGGTTGGATGGATACGAATTTGATTACGTACCTCAATTAAACCGCTGGTTTTTCATCAGCTTAAGTTATCGATTGAATTAGTGATTAGAGTTATTGCCATATCGCTATTGTGTCTGTTTTCAAGCTTAGCTTATTCGCAGGATATTTTCACCATTGAAGCTGATGAGATGAACATCAAATTTGTGGATGAAATTCTGGATAAGTACGATGCCAATGAATCAGACAGTCCTCTGAAAGATTTGAAAAAGGCTATTCACATAGCTGAAGAGTTGAACTACCACAATGGTGTAACCAGAGGTTACGAAAGGTTATCAGCTTTACATGAGAATAATTCTCACTATCCACTTCAATTAAGATCCTTACTACTCTATTCCAAATACCTGGAAAACCATGAGCTTAATGAGCCCTTAAAGGAAAATTATTATTTAATCGGAAACATCTATTATCAATTCGATCTATTGAAGAAAGCTCTGATTAGTTATCATAAATCAGATTCTATTCCAAAGGATTTCGCTGTTGATGAAGAGATCAAACTCCAGAAACAAATTGCACTTACCCATTCTAAACTGAAAAACTACAACGAAGCCAATGTAACACTGAACGAAGTTATTGAAACGGGAAAAGCAAACAGCAAATGGAACACCGTTCTTTGGGCGCACCAACAAAAATCAAAAATCGCTCACACCATCAACAAGTTTGATCAGGAGTTAAAGATCAACAAAGACATTGTTGCATTAACCAAAGAACTGAACCTGGAAAAAGAACAAACCGTCGCCATTAACAATCTTGCTTATACTTATAAGTATTTGGGGCAATACGAAGAGGCCGAGACCTACTTCACCTCAATTCTTTCGGGTATGGATACCCCCACGGATGCTGTGATATATCAAAACCTTGCCATACTGGATCAAAACAACAAACGGTTCAAAAAGGCCAAGTTACATTTTGAAAAGGCCCTGTTCATTTACTCCGAAAACAACAATCATTATAACGAAGCCTATTTATTAGACTTCCTTGCACTTACGTATTACCAACAAGCTGATTTCCACAACGCATTACGATACAATGAAGAGTCCATTAAATTGTCTAAAAAACACTTAATTGGAGATGTGTATCAATCCAGTTACTACACTCAATCTCTCATCAACCAGGGGTTATTTGAATACGAAGATGCTTTGGCAAGCATGAACCGCCACCTGGAAATAAAAGATTCGTTAGAGTCCATTAAGAACAGAAAGCAAAATGAAATTGAGTTGCAGCAAATGTTTTTGGACAGAACAGAAGAAGAAGTTCACTTGCACTTTGTAAGTGAGGAAATGAAAGATCTGGAAATTAAGCGACTTCAAGCAGAAAGAGCTGCCAATGATGAGCGAATGAAAAGATTTGAGGCAGACCTTAAACGTTTCGAAGCGGATTCTTTATTGAATCAACAAAAGCTAATTACTCAACAATTAAAAATTAAGGAGTTTGAGAACTTATTGGCTATTCAGGAGCAGGAGAATCAGATCAGAATGCTGGACGAACAAAGAGCCAAGCAGGAACTTGCTCTTCAACTAGAAAAAATGGAAACCCAGAAAAAGGAGGAAAGCCTTTTACTGGAAAAGAAAAACAACGAGGTATTAGCCCTTCAACTAAAAGAAAGACAAGCTTATGTAAGAAGCTTAATCTATTATTTATTAGGTCTCTTAGCCATCATCGTTCTTATCATCATCTTCTACCTCAACGTCCGTAAGAAGAAAAAGAAAATTGATCAACAGCGTATTTTAATTCAGGCAGAGAAAGAAAAGTCAGAGTCATTATTGCTTAACATTTTACCCATCACTGTTGCAGAAGAACTAAAAGAAAAAGGGAAATCTCCTCCTCGTCATTTTGATATGATCAGTATTATTTTCACTGATTTTTCAGGATTCACCAAGATTTCCGAAAAACTTACCCCGGTACAATTGGTGGAAAAACTGGATGATATCTTCCTGGAGTTCGATCTTATTGTTGAGCGAAATGGATTAAACAGAATTAAGACCATTGGAGATGCATATATGTGTGCAGCCGGATTGCCTGATCACGATCCTAGTCATGCGGAAAATGCAGTAAAAACAGCATTAGAGATGCGTGATTATGTGGAAAAGTTTAACGCATCTCTTCCAGAGGGAGAACCGAAATGGAACATCAGAATTGGTGTGAACTCTGGCCCTGTGGTAGCAGGTGTAGTGGGAATAAGAAAGTTTGCTTACGACATTTGGGGAGACGCTGTAAACGTAGCTTCAAGGATGGAATCCTCTGGGGAAATTAGCAAGGTAAACATTTCGGATTCCACATATCAAATTGTAAAAGGTAAGTTCCAAACCTCATATAGAGGTAAGGTGTATGCCAAAAACAAAGGTGAAATAGACATGTATTTCATCGAAGATGAGTCCAATACTTAGATTTAATTAGAATTATTATTTTTAAACAAATTTCAAAACTATGGATACATTCATTCTCGTACCAACAGATTTTTCAGAAGCAGCAGATACTGCTCTAAAGCACGCTGTTCACACTGCAGAACAATCTCAGGCAAGAGTATATCTTGTGCACATGTGTAAGTCGAATAAAGAGCTTGGAGATGCTAAAACTCAACTTACTGCTCAAGTGGCAAAGATTGACACCACTGCAGAAATTGAAAACATTGTACGAGTGGGTGATTTTAAAGACATTCCTCAAATTGCAAAGGAGTTATCAGTGGAGATCATTTTTATGGGGACACACGGAGCTACCGGAATGCAAAAGGTAATGGGGTCTAATGCTTTAAAACTGGTTACCAATAGTGAGGTTCCTTACGTTATTGTACAAAAGGATACTCCCCTACCAACTGGTTACAAGAGAATTCTTGTTCCAACCAGCTTCCATTTCGAAAGTAAACAAAAGATTCAGGCGGTTGCAGCACTTGCTAAATACTTTAAGTCGGTGATCTATTTCATCTACAGGGAAGAAAGCGATCCTACTCTTAAAACTAAGAGCATGAATAACCTTAAGTTCATGAAAAAACACCTGGACAAAGAAGGAATCAAGTACGGTGTTAAAATCAGTAGCGGTAAAAACTTCAATGACGATACACTAACTATTGCATTGGAAAAAGAAGCTGAACTAATTGCCATTATGAACATGCAAAAGAATTCCATTTTAGGAACCGGATTACTTGGAGCTAATTATGAACAAGAGTTGATCATGAATAGCCAAAAAATACCGGTAATGATCATGAACCCAAGACAAAGTTCAGTTCTTGGAGGAGTGCTTATGATGAGACAATAAACACAGACATACGTATATAGAAAAAGCCTTTCCTGTCCCGTCCCGATAACTATCGGGAGCATCGGGAGGAAAGGCTTTTTTGTTTTGAAACGATCTAATCGCTTGTAAAATATAAATCATTAGAATGCCACACCTAACCCAACACCTCCCCACGGAGCAATTTTCAAAGTTGAGGGTTTAGCAACACCACTATCGTCATTCTCAGTTCCATAATAAAAAATCGGGTTCGCGTAAACCCTCAAAGAAAAACCTCCCTTGGGTTCCTGTAATCTATACCCCAATAAAGGATAGTATACATAATTATTTGTTGTACTCCCCATCCACTCAGAAGTTATATAAGTTCCTCCAAATCCGATTTCCAGATGATGTTTCTTACCGTAATTAAAGTTTATTCCATGTGGAAGATTCATCCCTAATAAATGAGTTCCTATTCCAATATTAGCATCAATAAAGAATTGATCGCTCTCCACTAAAATTCTATGATAATCTATAGATAACACCAGTCCATTACCAACCAACCCTCCATAAATAGAATTAGCAGCTCTTCTATCCATCTCCTGAGCGAAGGACAACATAGAAAATACGAGTAATGATGTAGTAATAATAATTGATTTAAGCTTCATTTCCCCTTGTCTTTACACTTGCTAAATTAACTAGGGATCACTGTTCAAACAATGACTCATATCATGATAACAAACTGTTATTTAGCGACATAACTTAACCAATACAGGTACATACGAATAGAAAATCCTTTCCTGTTCTGGAAAGGATTTTTTGTTTCTAGTAACGTCTTTTCCCGTGGATACGGGGTGTCATCCAACAATTGGAAACCTACTTTCTCGACTTGATCGGGAAACTCATTAGGTAAAGTTCTAACTTCATAAGTTTCCCGCTTTCGCGGGAAAGAAGGTATTCAACTCCAGAGTGACACCTCACTTTCGCAAGAAAGGAGGTTTCAATTCAAAAGTCTTTTGTCTTTCATCTTTTGTCTAACGTCTAACTTTATAGTACAATGAATCCTCGATCCCTTTACAGCCATCCTCTTTCCAAAATTCCATCCCCAGTTTTTCCAGCACTTTTAATGATGCGATGTTTTTTCTGGCAGCTCTTCCAATGATTTCCTTCATCCCTAACTTATTAAAGCCATAATCCAAACATGCCTGGGCAGCTTCTGTTGCATATCCCTTACCCCATTCTTTTTTGAAAAAACGAAACCCAATGTCTATGTACCCCTCTTCATTTAATTTCAAGCCACACCAACCAATAAATTCTCCGCTACCTTTTTTTAACACAGCCCATCTACCATATCCATTGTGGCGATAATCCGGATAATTCTCTAAAAACTCTCTGGCAGAATCAACGGACTCAAATGGTGGGTCTCCTGTGTACCTGATTACTTCCTCATCTTCATTCAACTTCCACATGTCCTCTGCATCGTTCAATTCAAATTCTCTTAACCTCAGTCGATCTGTTTCCAATATTGTAGCCATGTGCCAAATTTAAGTAGAAAAACAGCTATTAAATTACCGTTAATTAATCAAAATATTGCCGTAGGATGTTAATTTAGTATTACTTCAAACATTTCTATTTTCTCAATTTTAATCCATCAATCAGCGCCGCATGAAACAAGAATACGCTTCCATCAAGATCACTCCAGAGCAAGCTTCAGAAATTCTATGGAATCATTATAACATAAAGGGGCAACTTACCTCTTTACCTGGTGAGTTGGACTTCAACTTTAAGGTCCATTCAGATCAGGGAAGTTATATCCTCAAAATCAGTCGTCCTAATGAAGATGAAGGTTGTATCAATTTTCAGAATGCCATCCTCGACTTTGCCTTCAAATCGGAACAAGGCCTAGAATCACCGGAAGTGATATTGAATACCAATGGACAATCCACCTCTATAATTGAAGCAGAAGGAGGCGAAAGAATTGTTCGCTTACTATCCTGGATGGAGGGAAGATTGTGGTCTTCGGTAAATCCAATAAGGGAAGACTTATTACAAGATCTTGGATTAAAAGCAGGAAAACTAACCAAAGTACTGATCAACTTTGATCATCCCAATGCTCATCGAACATTTGATTGGGATGTGGCGCAAGGATTATGGACCAAAAATCATATGGACCTATTTGAAAACAAGGAATTGGAAATCATCCAATATTTTCAGGAAGTTTTTGAAAGCAAGCTAGATTCTTACCAACAATTAAGAAAATCGGTAGTCCACAACGATGCTAACGACAACAATGTTGTTGTTACCAATGATTTAATTGACCCAAAAGTGAAGTCCATTATTGACTTTGGAGATTCGGTTTACACCCAAACCATTAACGACCTTGCAATTGCCGTAGCTTATGCAATAATGAAGAAACCAAACCCTCTGGGAGCTGCCTACCATGTGGTTAAAGGATACCATCAAGCTTTCGAATTACAAGAAAAGGAACTAGAGCATTTATACGGTTTGGTGGCTATGAGATTGGTAATTAGTGTTACCAAATCGGCTATCAATAAAAAAGAAGAACCCGATAATGAATACTTATTAATTAGCGAAAAACCGGCCTGGGGAGTACTAACCAAATGGTATCAACTATCAGAACAACTGGTTCATTACAGTTTCCGATCTACCTGTGGGTATTATGCACACCCCAATACGGAAGCACTTACTAATTGGCTTACAGAGTGTTCATTTTCTATTTCTCAGCTATTCCCTGGTACTGGCAGCAATCAACTCGAGCGAATTAATTTAGGGGTTAATTCCGACCTAATTGGTGTTGCTTCTGAAGAAAACCTGGAAGAATTTGAATTTCGCATTCATCAACTGCAAAAAACATCTCCTAACTCCATACTTGCGGGAGGGTATCAAGAAGTACGTTCATTGTACAGTACGGACGATTACAAAATTGAAAGCAATGAGGGGCCACAATACAGAACCGTTCACCTTGGAATCGACTTTTGGCTAGATCACAACACTCCAGTTGGTGCGGTATTAGAAGGTACTGTGATATCGGTTCACAACAATGAAGGAGATAAAAACTATGGTCCTACCATCATATTAGAACATACTTTTAATGAAAGTAGTTTTTACAGTCTTTACGGGCATCTTTCTATCGAATCATTAAATCAGATTTCTGTTGGAGATCTGGTTAAGCAAGGAGACACTATTGGCTTTATAGGCAGTAAAACGGAGAATGGAAATTGGGTTCCTCACCTTCATTTTCAATTCATGTTGGACCTACTCCACTACAAAAATGATTTTCCGGGAGTATGCCTCCCTAAAGAATTGACTATCTGGAGAGATTTATGCCCAGACCCCAATGTATTATTTAAATCAAAAGAATTAGTTCCAACTCCAGAACTAAATAATCAGAAAATCTTGGAATACCGAAAGGAGCACCTTGGCAAAAGTCTTAGCTTATCCTATAACACTCCTATTTATATGGTTAGAGGAAAAGGAGCTTACTTGATTGACTCCCACGGACAAAAGTATTTAGACACCGTTAACAATGTAGCCCATGTTGGTCATGAGCACCCAAGAGTGGTTAGAGCCGGGCAAGAACAAATGTCTAAGCTAAATACCAATACCAGGTACCTCCACAACAACATCAACCAATTTGCTGAGAATCTATTATCTACTTTTCCTTCAGAGCTTAACGTCGTTCACTTTGTTAACTCAGGAAGTGAGGCCAATGAACTGGCTTTAAGAATGGCCAAAGCCTACAGTGGAGAAAAAGATATGATTGCAGTCGAAATTGGCTACCACGGAAACACCAATGGTTGTATCGACATTAGTTCATACAAATTTGATGGTAAGGGTGGACAAGGTGCTCCCGAACACACTCATATTGTTCCTCTACCCGATCAATTTAGAGGTATTTACACCGGAAAAGGAAATGGACAAAAATATGCTGAACATATTCAACAACAAATTGAGAAAGTACAATCCAAAGGCAGAAATATTGCAGGCTTCATTTGTGAGAGCATTATTAGTTGTGGAGGACAAATCGAATTGCCTGAAGGTTATTTAAAACATGCCTATGATGCTGTGAGAAAAGCCGGAGGGCTTTGCATTTCGGATGAAGTTCAGGTGGGTGTTGGAAGAGTCGGAAGTGCTTTCTGGGGATTCCAGTTACACAATGTTATCCCGGACATTGTTACCATTGGAAAACCACTTGGTAATGGACACCCTTTAGCCGCTGTAGTGTGTACTAAAGAAGTGGCAGAAGCATTTGCCAATGGCATGGAATACTTTAATACGTTTGGAGGAAATCCGGTTTCCTGTGCAATTGGAAATGAGGTATTGAATGTTGTAAAAGAAGAAAAACTACAGGACAATGCCCTAAAAGTTGGTAATTACCTTAAAGACGAACTTAAGCAGATACAACTGGAAAACCCCATCATACAAGACATTAGAGGACAAGGATTATTCTTAGGTTTTGAATTGGTTACCGCTAAAAAAGAACCTCTTCCACAAGTAGCTAAATACCTGGCCAACCGAATGAAAGACTTCAACATTCTAATGAGTACCGATGGCAAAGACAATAATGCCATCAAAATTAAACCACCTATTGTTTTCTCTATGGACCATGCTCGCGAAGTAATAACCAGACTTAAACAGGTGCTAAAGGAAGATTATATTCAGAAAATATGAGAATCACCACATTATTCATACTGTTGTTCCCAACTATAATATTATCTCAAAAAGTTGAGGGAATTCTACAAGTTCTTCATTCAGATCATACCATCTTTGCTGAAAACAAACTCGCTCCGCATGCTAGCTTTTTCGGGTATGAATCAAAAGATATTTCCAGTACTTCGGACTCTCGCAGGTATCTGTCTTTAAATGGACTGTGGAAATTTCATTTTTCTAAATCTCCCAAAAACAGGGCGATCAACTATTTTGAATTGAACCACGACGACTCTGATTGGGATAGCATCCCTGTCCCATCCAACTGGGAAGTACAAGGTTATGATTACCCCATTTATTTGGATGAGCGCTACCCTTTTGAAACCAAGTGGCCCAACGCACCTGAAGACTACAATCCTGTTGGTACCTACCGACATTGGTTTAGTCTGGATAAAGAGTGGTTGGATAACGATGTTATTCTTCATTTTGCCGGTGCGAAATCTGCCATGTACCTATACATTAATGGAGAATATGTTGGCTACTCTCAGGGCTCTAAAACTCCTGCAGAATTCTTAGTTAACGATTACTTGACCAAAGGAAAAAACCTCATTGCCATCCAGATGTACCGATGGAGTGATGCCAGTTATTTGGAAAGTCAGGATATGATCAGAATGAGTGGTATCGAACGTGAAGTATACCTCTACTCTCAGCCCAAAACTAAAATTGTAGATTTTGAAGTCAATGCTCAATTAGCTAGCCAATATAAAAATGGGCAGTTTTCCGTCAAGACAAAGATCAAAAACAACCAAAAGAAAAAAGTCATCAAAACGCTTTCCTTTTCATTATTAGATGGTAACGAGGAAGTTTACTCCCAATCTGAAGAAATTCAGCTAGACGGCTTTTCAGAAACCATTCTGAATCATGAATCTCTTATTAAAAACGTGCAACAATGGTCAGCTGAAACTCCCCATTGCTACCAACTAAGAATAGGGTTAACAGGAAAGGACAAAGAGAACGATCAACACATTCAACAATTGGTAGGGTTTAGAAATGTAGAAATTAAGAATCAACAGCTATTGGTAAATGGAAAGCCCATCTATATTAAAGGTGTAGACCGACATGAAACAGATCCACTAACCGGTCATGTAGTTTCGAAAGAGAGCATGATTAAGGACATTAGGTTGATGAAAGAAAATAACATTAATGCGGTTAGAAGTAGTCACTACCCTAACCATCCTTATTGGTACTACTTGTGTGACTTATATGGACTTTATGTTATTGACGAAGCAAACATCGAAAGTCATCCTTTGGCCATCGATAAAAATACCCAAATTGGAAACGAAGAATCATGGATTCCGGCACATTTGGTCAGAACACAAAGAATGTTCTACAGGGATAGGAATCATCCTTCCATTATAATTTGGTCGTTAGGAAACGAAGCTGGTGAGGGAAAAGTGTTTGAAACCACCTATAACTGGTTAAAGAAAAAAGATTCCACCAGGCCGGTTCAATACGAACCAGCAGGCACGAAAGATTATACTGACATTTATTGCCCAATGTATCCAAGTCCTGATCATTTGGAAAAATATGCTTCTAATAATCCAACTAAACCTGGGATCATGATCGAATATGCCCACGCCATGGGTAATTCAGTAGGTAACTTGCAAGATTACTGGAACATCATAGAGAAACACCCCTCTCTTCAAGGTGGGTTTATTTGGGATTGGGTGGATCAATCATTGGAGTACAAAGATGAAAATGGTAATCCATACCTGGCCTATGGTTATGACTTTCACCCAGATTTACCAACCGATGGTAACTTCCTGAACAATGGATTGGTGGACCCCTATCGCAATCCACATCCACATTTGTATGAGGTAAAAAAGGTATATGAGCCTGCTCAATTCTATTTTGATACAACCACCAATACTTTAACCGTTAAAAACAAGAACTTCTTTGCTCCTTTAAGAGGTACCTCCATCGAATGGTCAGTATTAAAAGAAGGAATTGAGGTTCATCGAGAAACCATCTCCAATATCTCTACACCACCTCAAGAAGATGAGAAGTTTTCAATCAATCTACCTAAGATGAATAGTAATGGAGAATACAGTATTCTTTTCGAATTGGTATCAACTGAAGAAAAGGGGCTCCTCGAAATAGGGCATCGAATTGCTTTTGATCAATTTATACTTCAATCTGCTTCGGTTGCTCCAAGAGAAAAAACTCCAAATGACTTAAAAATAGTTTCTTCAGATTCCCACTACTCCATTTACAATGATCATTCGGAATGGAAAATTGACCGTAATACCGGAGAGCTACTTAGTTGGAAGTTTCATGAATCTATAATCACAAAAGCTGGAGTAAAACCAAACTTTTGGAGAGCTCCTACTGATAATGATTTGGGAAATGGTATGCATCAATGGGCGGAATTATGGAAAAGAGCCACTTATGAATCCTCCTCCATTCTTTCTTCTATACCTAAAAAGAACAAGCACGATGTAGAGTTTAGCTTGACGTACACATTACCGGACTCTTCGGGTAAGTTTACCCAAACATTTATATTAACCTCAATTGGAGAGATGACCGTAAAAAATACGTTCTCCCCAACGAGAAACGATTTACCAGATGTACCAAGGATGGGAATCAGAATGGAATTACCCAACGATTTTAATAAGGTTAGCTGGTATGGAAATGGCCCACATGAAACCTACTGGGATCGAAAAACATCAGGCATACTAAAAGTGTACAAAGGAAAAGTAGAAGACCAATTTCACCGTTATCCACGACCTCAGGAAACGGGTAATAAAACTGACTTGAGGTATTTTAATCTGGAATCCGACAAAGTGGTTTTACACGCTATAATGGAAGAACACAATTTGTTTAATGGAAACTGTTGGCCTTTTACAACAGAAGAATTGGGTTTTGTAGAAGCCAAAGATGGTGGGCAATCAGCTTCAGGCCTGGTTCCGGTAGCTTCGAAACATGGAGCAGAAATTAAAAAAGGGAAAACCGTACAGTGGAACCTGGACCTATTACAAATGGGAGTTGGAGGCGACACTTCCTGGGGAAGAATGGTGCACAAAGAATATAGAATTCCAGCGAAGGAATACTCATTTTCTTTTGTGATTAGGCCGAGTGAGGTACTAGAAGACAGTAGAGAGTAGTGAGAACTTAGCTCAGAAACAACCTTAAGAAACGTTGTTCCCCGTGAATCCCGATGCTCCCGATAGTTATCGGGACGGGAGGGGACCTTTTCAAGTGATGATCTAACAATCATAAGTTTCCCGCTTCCGCGGGAAAAGAGATATTCTATTCATACTCAGTTAGCGGATATGCTTTCGTGGTAAAAGACGCGCATAACTCGTACATAATACTTTGTACGTAATACATAGTACAATATCTTTTATCTCCCTTCACAACATACTCACGATCAGGTTAGAGAATTCTTTTACTTTCTCTTCTACCTTTAGTTCACGAGCAATGTTCAACCCTTTAATGTACCACTGTAGTGATTCTTCGGAGCGTCCTTTTCGATTCATGATCTCCCCCATTTCCAGGCAAAAACTTAAATCTGAACTGGTGATTTCCAGCAAGTTTGTTTTTAATATTTGTGTTTGTATTTCCATATTACAAAGGTCAACTATCAATACAACCCAAACGTTATCAAGGAGATATGTAAACATTAATAAACCATGATTAGTAGGTTAACCCAAAGTTTACCTATTGTAAACACAAGCTACTTACAACAATTAATCAGGTTTCTATATCTTCGCAATTGGTAATGAAATTGGTTCTTGCAATACTTATCTCTTTTACATCCATTCAGTTTGGTTTTGGACAAAATCAAAAGACCATGGAATATGATGTTAGTGATGATATTGTCATCCCCAACCACTACATTGTAACACACTGCCCAAAAGCCCCGATAATTGATGGCATAGCTAATGAAACATGCTGGTCAAAAGCTCAGTATTCTTCCTCTTTTATTGACATTACAGGAGTTGGAAAACCACGGTTCGACTCCAAGGTAAAAATGCTATGGAACAAGGAGTACTTATATGTATACGCAGAAATGGAAGAGCCACATGTTTGGGGAAACTTATACCAACGCGACACTATAATTTACCTGAACAATGATTTTGAAGTTTTCCTCGATCCTTCTGGGAAAGCTGAGACTTATGGTGAAATTGAAATCAATGCACTTGGTACAGAGTGGGACTTACTTTTAAACAAACCTTATAGAGTTGGAGGATTTGCTAATTTTCATTGGAATTTAGACTCTCTAAAGTCGGCTGTTCATGTATACGGCACCATTAACAATTCAAAAGACATTGATTCACTTTGGACCGTTGAGATGGCCATTCCTATGAGGCCCTTGATAGAGCTTAAAAACAAACCTAAAACCACTCCTAAAGAAGGAGAACAATGGCGAATCAATTTTTCCAGAGTAGAATGGCAACACGATATTGTAAATGGGGCCTATAGCAGAAAAAAAGAAAATGGTAAAGTTTTACGAGAAGACAATTGGGTTTGGAGCAATCAAAAAGTGATTAACATGCATGAACCTGAAAAATGGGGTGTATTGCAGTTCACTACCGATGAAACTTCCGCCGATGTCTCCTATAATATCAATCCCGATGAAGAAACCAGGCAAATAGCCTATGCTCTATTCCGAAAAATAAGATGGGAAAAGGAGAAATATGAATTCACCTCCGTTGGGGAAACAGTAAACTTAGAAGTAGCTTACAGTAAAGATAAAAAGGTTAAAGCCCAATATTTAAAAACCTGGGAAGGATTCAATATTAAAATCACCAACACGGAGACAGGAAACTCCTTTGTAATTAACCAACAGGGACAATTTAAACAGCTATGATTCATCGATTAACGCTTATCTTTTTTTGCTTCGTATTTCTTGCCTGTACTCCAACTGAACAAGAATCTAGCAACGAGGTAATTACCCAAGAAAAAACTGAAACTGAGGTTGATGCAGAAGAATCATTTATTCTTTCCACCTGGACCCATGGAGATCAGGAATGGAACGAGGACAAATGGGAGAAAAAACTAAACGATTATCAGGCGGTTGGAATTTCGGAAGTGCTAGTAGGTGGAAGCCCAGAATTCTTGCAGGAATTAGTTAACCTTGCCAACAGTAAAAACATGAAAATTCATGGTTGGATGTGGACATTGAACCGTCCCAACGATAGTATAGCACAACAACATCCCGAATGGTACGCGGTTAATAGAAAGGGAGACCATTCGTTAGAATACAGAGCTTATGTGGATTATTACCAGTGGTTAAGTCCTTTTCATCCCGGAGCCAGACAACATGTAATCAACAACGTAAAAAAACTGTTACAAGTAGAAGGATTGGCTTCTGTTCATTTAGATTATGTTCGATATGTCGATGTAATCCTTGGGGCTGACCTACAGCCTAAATACAATCTGGTACAGGACCACGAAATGCCTGAATATGATTACGGATATCACCCCATTGCCAGAGAAGGATTTAAAGAACTTTTTGGTTATGATCCAATTGAGTTAGAACATCCTGAACTAAGCACCGAATGGCGTCAATACAGATTAAATGCTATTACTTCTTTGGTAAATGAAATTTCTGAACTGGTTCATGAAAACAACACTAAGCTTACCGCCGCGGTATTTCCATTTCCGGAAATGAGCAGACAAATGGTGCGACAAGCCTGGAACGACTGGAATCTGGATGCTGCCTACCCTATGGTTTACCATAATTTCTATCGTGAAAGCATCAACTGGATCGGTTTTGCAGTAGAACAAGGAATTAATGATGTTGATTTTAACATCAATGCCGGATTGTATCTACCGGCATTGCAAGACGCAAACGATCTAAAACTAGCTCTTGAACTCTGCAAAGAGAAAAATGCCAACGGGGTATCACTTTTTACTGCAGATAATTTATCCGAAGAGCAGCAAGAAGTACTAAAAAGGTTTATGCAAACGCAAAAAAAGCCCTAACAATTCTGTTAGGACCTCTTTTGTTAACTATTGGTTTAGTTACCCCAGAAAGGCTGAATACATCCAAACCAGTTTCTCCTGCTCTCTGATGTAGTCGCTCATTAATGCGCTACTTCCCTCATCCCCGGCATCTCCACTCACTTCAAGTATCTCTCTTTGTTTGGATAGTAATATTTTAAAACCATCTAATATGGAACCTACTGTTCCGTTAGCATCAGTTACATTTTTTGCTTCTTTAATCTGCGAACTAGCGATGTAATCGGAATATGCATGTACCGGCACACCCCCTAGTGTTAAGATACGTTCTGCCAATTCATCTACTTTCACTAGTAAGTCATCGTATAACTCTTCAAACTTTACGTGTAGCTCAAAGAATTTATCTCCCTTAATGTTCCAGTGAAATCCTCTTACATTCATATAAAACAGTTGGTAATTCGATAATAAATCATTTAACTGTCCTACCAATTCATTTGTTCTTTCTGTGTCTAAACCTATTCTGTTCATTGTTATATGTTTTAAATATTAGTATTTGTTGTTTGACAAGACAAAGGTGCAACTTTAACAAATATTGATCAAATTGATATTTTATATATATTTATAGCTTAAATCAATAACATGACATTACAACAACTTGAATACGTACTCGCATTGGACACGTACAGGCATTATGTAACCGCTGCGGAGAAGTGTTTTGTGACTCAACCCACCATCACAACTCAGGTAAAAAAGCTAGAGGAAGAAATTGGTATTCAAATATTCAACCGAAGTAAAACACCTTTAGAACCAACTCCGCAAGGACAAGTTATTATAGATAAGGCGAAGAGCATTTTAATTGAAGTAAAGCAACTAAAAGAGATGGTGAACTCGGAACGTGAAAGCATTACCGGTGAATTTAGAATCGGGGTGATTCCAACTATTTCTCCCTACCTCATCCCGCCACTTGCTGGTCATTTCTCCGAAAAGTATCCAGAAACTACCCTAAACATTGAGGAATTAAAATCAGATCGAATTATTGATGCATTAAATAAAAACCAACTAGATATAGGTATATTGGTTACTCCACTAAACGAGTCCTTTCTTAGAGAAATCCCCCTTTACAACGAACCTTTCCTATACTACGGAACAAAAGAAGAAGTAAGTTCCATAAAACAAATCACCACTAAACAGGTAGAAAACAAGGAAGGGCTATGGCTGCTAAACAGCGGGCATTGTTTTAGAAATCAAGTCTTAAATATTTGCTCTCCCAAAATCAAGGACCAATCCATTCAATTTCAGAGTGGTTCCATCGAAACACTAAAACGTATGGTGGATCATTATGGAGGGTATACTTTGGTGCCAGAATTATCCATTAATGATGGGGATAAAACCAACACCATTCGATTTGACAATCCTCAACCAATACGAGAAGTAAGTATTGTGGTGAACAAAGGTTTTGCAAGAGAAGCTTTGATCAATGTCCTCAGAAAGGAGATTTTGAAGATAGTTCCAGAAGAATTTGAAAAGAACACTCGTTTCTTTCAGGTTAAATGGAGATAACCTAAGAATATATACACTGACTTACTTTCTTCTTGAGTTCAGGCAATACCTCCAATTCGAACCATGGATTTTTTCTTAGCCAAAGGTTGTTTCTGGGAGAAGGGTGCGGTAGTACAAAATACTTTGGTAAATATTCTTCGTATGCCTCCACCGTTTGAGTAAGTGTTCTTTTATTTCTCTCTTTTAAGTAGTACTGTTGAGCATAAGCTCCAATCAACAATATTAATTGAGGGTTTTCCATGCTATTAAACAACGGAGTATGCCATTTGGGAGCACATTCTGGTCTGGGTGGCAAATCGCCCGATTTTCCTTTACCCGGATAACAAAAACCCATTGGGATGATTCCAATCGTTTCCGGGTCATAGAAAGTATAATTATCTACTCCCATCCATTCTCTTAATCGCTCCCCACTTTTATCGTTCCAGGGAATTCCTGTTCGATGTACAACGCTCCCTGGAGCCTGACCAATTACAATCAACTTGCTTTTAGGGTGAGCAGAAAACACTGGGTTAACGCCATGTTCTAAAAATGGAGCACATAAATTACAACCTTCTATCTCAGCAATGAGTTTATCCATATCAACGGATAAAGTTAAAGATCATTTTTCAGGTAAAAGGAATGAAATTTTACTTCGCCAAGTTTTTATTAGAACTCGACTGCCTCACTAAGTGCAATGTGACTTTTGTCACAGAACTCTTTTAACTCTTACAGGTTTATTTCTAATTCGTTTTCTACATTTGCGACAAACGAACTTTATCCTTAATTCTCGTAATAAACCACCTATCTTATTATGATTGGTTTTTCTAATAAACAACTGATTATATCAATTATTACATTATTATTTAGCTACTGCATTAAAGCGCAGGATAAGGTGGTTACCAAAAACGATCAGCAATGGATTCAATATTACTCAAGAGTTCAATTAAACCAAAACTGGACAATTCTTGCTGATGCCAGTTATCGATGGAAAAGTACCTTTAAGACAAAGTCGCAATACCTTGGAAGAATTGGATTAGGATACGACATCAACAAAAAACACAGGGTTTCTGGTGGGGTTGCTAACCTAGGTTTTTATACTTCGGGGGATATTCACAAAACAGAATCCAGACTTTATCAGGAATGGTTATATAAAACACCGATTAGCAAGGTTAAAATCAATCATCGATTTAGATTAGAAGAACGATTTTTCACACATCATAATGGAGTTGATTCTTATCGAACATCTAACCTTAGGTATAGGTACTCCATAATGGCAAATTTCAAAATAGCTCAGCTCTCCCTACAGAGGGAAAGCAGAATACTACAATTAAAAGTTGGAAATGAACTCTTTCTTAACTCTGGAAACAACACTAATTTATTCGATCAAAACCGAGTCATCATTAGCCCAACTGTCGTTTGGAGTAAGAATTTTAAAACTTCTATTACCTGGAGTGGTCAATATTCTTCTACTTCTATCCATGATCATTTTGTGTACAGCAACATTTTTTGGCTACAAGTAAGGCATAAAATAGATTTAAAAAAACGAAAAATGGATAGGGCAAATCCTTAACCACTTTCCGCTAACCAACTGGCTTTCAGCGCCAATATCTTAGATGGCATTTTATGGAAAGATTATCCTTTAAATAAGTTATTATTATTTCTACTTATTAACTCCTACATTTTAACAAAATAGTTTTTTTATTCAAGTGCTACGGGTTACATTTGCTTCACGAACTATTGTTGACCTAAAATTCACCACATGAAAAAGACCTTTACAAGAATTCTTTCTTTACTTCTTGTCGTATTTGGTTATGCGACTACCACTAATGCCCAGGCAGATATTTTTGCTGTTAGCCCTTACGAAGATAGTATTTGGGCAATCGATACTAATGGTGTTGATTCCAGAGTTTCAGCAATGGCCCTGGTACACTCTGGAGGATCATTAACCTGTACTGGAGCAAATGGACTTGCTTTAAGAGAAAATACGGGAGATTATTATGCCATGCTTAAACTCTCTGGTGTTACCGGAAGGGTTCTTTCTATTGTAGATCCATGGACAGGTATTTATGATACTATTGGAAACACAGGAGAAAACATTGCACAAATTACTTTTGTGGATAACAACACCATGATGGGTGTTTCCGGAGATGGTGGAAATACAAGTGAAGCATTATTTTACATTAATATTAACGATGGTTCCTTAGGTGCACCAATTGCAACTGGAGGTGCTGGATCAGATGGAGAGACAATTGGTTACTGCCCGGATAACGGTAAAGTTTATCGTTGGTCAGGTAGAGATTCTAACCCAGCGATGGAAGAATGGGACATGACTGATTCATCTATGACTACAGTTACTCGTTCAGGGTTTAACTATGACGAACCTTTTTCTGTTCTTTATATCGGAGATGGGAAGTTCTTAATGGCTAATCTAGATCAAGAGTTTATTACAGTAGACACAACTGGGTTTGCTGTGTTAGATGCAGTTTCAACTGTTGGAAGTGTTACCTCTAATGGTTACATTAAAGGAATGGCTCCAATAGGTCGATTTGTAAATACTACTGCTGCAGATACAGTATGTTATGGATACACTGATACATTGGTTGCTTCTAACGGTATTTCTTTTCAGTGGTACTTAAACGGTGCTGCAATTACAGGGGCAACTAACCAGTCGTACATTGCTTCTCAATCGGGAATCTATAACTGTGTTATTGAAAACTTAGATTTAGTTCCTACTATTGATAGTGCTGCTACTGGAATTAACTTTCACGTATTAGCAGCTTTAGGAGACACCATTACACAAACTGTTTGTGCTGGTGATAGTATTGTTGTTAACGGGGTTACTTATAACTCTACTGTTACAGGAGCTACTGAAACAGTTAACAACATTGGTCCTTTCGGATGTGATTCTACCATCGTAATTAACCTTACAGTATTATCTCCTATTGTTGACACATTAAACCAAACCATTACATGTGGCGACAGTATCGTTGTTAATGGTACTACTTATAATACTACAACAACTGGTGCAGTTGAATTGTTCACTAATGGATCAGTTATGGGATGTGATTCTACTGTAGTGGTAAACTTAACGGTTAACCCTAAAGCAGGAAGCATTGACCAAACCATTTGTGATGGTGACAGTATAGTAGTTAATGGAACAGTTTATAATACAACTGTAACAGGTGCTACTGAAACGTTTACTAACATTGGACCAATGGGATGTGATTCTATTGTTACTATTAACCTTACGGTTCAGGCTCCGGTTGATGCTACGGTAACAACTGCCTTCCCTTCTATTACAGCAAATGCAGCTGGTGCTTCTTACCAATGGTTAGATTGCGACAACAACTTAGCACCTATCCCTGGAGCGAATGGACAGACTTTTACTGCTCAGGTGGATGGAAACTACGCTGTAGAAGTAACTGAAGGAAGTTGTGCTGATACATCTGCTTGTGAATCAATTATCGGAATTGGAATCGAAGAATTAGCGAATAGCAACATTTCGGTTTATCCTAACCCGGTTACCACTACCCTAACCATTGATTTAAGCAAAGTAAGCAACGGAACTTCATTAATTGAAATTGTTAGCACAGAAGGAAAGCTTGTGTTCAAACAAACTGTTGATAGCAACACCAAGTTAAACATTGACGTTAATGAGTGGAGCAAAGGAATTTACTTTGTAAAAGTGAATGGCTCTGACTCTATCTTCAAATTAATTAAAGAGTAATTACTCGAAATATATTGAAAACCCTGGCATGAAATCTGTCAGGGTTTTTTTATATCAATTTACTTTTACAATACCTTTTATATATGAAACTTATATACACTTTATTTCTTTCATTAGCTATTGGGACACTAACAGCACAGGATTACACTACAAAAGTGAACAACCATGTATACATTTTTGATGAGTTACCTGCGGACATAGGACAAGGAAAAGCTAACCGTTTGGTAAAGGTGATTGACAATTACCTAACCGCTGTTGTAAATGATGACTTTGACCTTTGGATGGAGCAAATTAGCGATAGCACCAAAGCAAGAGTGATTACCGAAAAATTCCCTAGAAAGTTCAATCGTGTAAAGGAGTATAAGATTAGTCAACTGGACACGGTATATATCGAAACTTTTACTCTTTCTCCTTCATTAATGACCAATGAAGCCGGGGATTTATATGACCTTGTATTAGAATTTCAATACCCTTTATATACAGCAAACAGAGTTAGCTTTGACCTTCTAAAACGTAAGAAAAAAGTAGATATGGCTAAGTATAAAATGGGAGTAAACATTGCTAATACGGACAGCAAAATATTTAAATTTTTCTTACACAAGTACGTCGATTCCGATAAGAAAAAGAAAAAATAAGCTTTAAATCATTTTCTTTTCGAATCTTTACGGTAAGTAATCTGTAGTTGAAACTAAGTCCTTTCATAAAGATTTTATATATACTGGTTGTTTCCATCACCATTTTTGTGTTCAACAACTTGTATTTCACTTTAGGCCTATTGGGTCTTCAGGTGTTATTATGGATTGGTAATCAAATACCTCTAAAACAACTTAGGTCCTTAAAAAGGGTTAGAAACTTCGTTTTCTTCCTGGTATTCTTCTACTCTTTCTTTTCCGGTTCGAACGACTTTGTTCTATTCTCCATAAAAAAATGGCAAGTAGGTATTAGCTACGATGGGTTCTTTACGGGACTGTTGATGGGATCCAAGATTTTAACCATGTTGCTTGCAACCATTATTGTTCGTCAGTTAACCAAACCGGAAGAGTTTATGCAAGGACTAAGGCAATTTGGTTTGTCAGAGAACTATGCATTAATACTAGACAACATCCTATCCTCCGTTGAGAAAGCTCCAAATAAAGGGCACGGCCATGGTAGAGGTAAAAGAAAGGGAAAAGGCTCTGGTGGCGGAAATGGAACCGGTAATGGGAAGGGCAAAAACAAAGAAGAGAAAACCATCTCAATTAAATCAGTGGTAAAAGGAGACTTTACACCTGTCCTGAACCTGGTTACGAATAGAATTGACGAAGCAAAAGAGAAGTTTGCCAATAACGACCTTGCTATTATCGCAGCCTTTAGTATGATTGTAACTTTTATCAGATTCATGAAGATTGCTCCGGGATTCCCCATTGCTCCCGGTCATAAGAATGTCTTAATTATCCCTTTCTTCATACTGGCTGCCCGACTAACCAACAAAAAATTCGCTGGCACATCCATTGGGTTTATCTCTGGTATAGTGCACTTTATATCCGGTTTTGGGAAATTTGGACCTCTGGGAATTATCCAATTTGCCTTGCTCGGGCTGGTGATTGACATCTTAATGATATTCTT
This sequence comes from Parvicellaceae bacterium, assembly GCA_965230225.1. Taxonomy (GTDB): domain Bacteria; phylum Bacteroidota; class Bacteroidia; order Flavobacteriales_D; family Parvicellaceae; genus CALSMU01. Next base: position 168,214 of record CBDDKM010000006.1, on the reverse strand, counting down.
TCGCCGTAATCAATCATTTTTTATTTTTGCGCTCATCGGAATAGTTGCTGGTTTGACCAGAGTTTCTGTAGAAATTGGCCTTGCCTGGGTATTGGGAATGCCGGTAGAATACTACCTTTTTTATTCGCCGTATATCATTTCTCAATGTGCCTTTGGAGCGCTTTCAGCAATTGTTACTAAATACCTAATCAATAAAATTGACTAATGTCTGATTTCATTAAAGAAAAAAACACATCTGGTAGAACACACCTGGACTCCAGATTTATGAGAGAAAGTCTGGTAGATAAAGAGGTTCTGGAAGGAGCTGTATCTGAAGAAATAAGTATCCTCCCCTATTTGAACATTATTTCTGTTGGAGGAAAAAGCATCATCGATAAAGGGCGTTCGGCCGTATTCCCTGTAATTGAGGAATTGATCAAAATAAAAGAAGAATACAAATTTGTACTAGCCGTTACCGGTGGAGCAAGAGTTGATCATACATTGGCCATGGGAATGGACTTTGGATTACCTGTTGGTGGTTTGGCCATGGTAGTTGGTGCTATTGAAGAACAAAACGCTAATATGATGTATGCCTTAATGGCAAAGTACGGAGCTGTTAGAGTACCAAAAGATCACTACTCAGATTTACCACATTACCTGGATAACGGAATGATTCCAATTTTAACTTCTAACCCACCTCACCATTATTGGGAAAAACCACCAAAAAGAGGTGTACTTCCTGAAAATGGGCCTGACTTCGGAATGTACATGACTGCCGAAGGTTTGGGGGCAAGATCAATGATTTTTGTGAAGGATCAGGACGGTTTGTATGATAAAGATCCTGCTAAACACGCTGATGCTAAGTTGTATGATCGAGTTTCTGCTCAAGAACTACTGGAAAAAGATCAGGAAGATTTGATTATTGATAGAACGGTATTGGAAATGTTATCCAGAGCAAGGCATTTGAAACAAATTTACATTGTTAACGGTCATAAGCCGGAAATGATTTCCAAAGCCATTAAAGGAGAACAAGTGGGAACTATAATTTATAAAGAGGAAGAATAAAATGGATAATCAAACTAGAAATTTAGCAGACTTTATGTCTTCCTCTCTACAGGAAGCTGCAAAAAACTATAAACCGGAATTACAAATACTGCCTACAGTTAAAATGATGAAAATCGGTGGGCAAAGTATTACCGATAGAGGAAAAGCTGCCCTCTTCCCTATTTTAGAAGAAATTGTTGAGAACACTAAAAATCACGACATCATTCTATCAACCGGTGGAGGAACCCGTGCAAGACACACTTATCAAGTGGGAATTGATCTTGGTATGCCTGTAGGAGTATTGGCAGAAATGGGAGGTGCAATTGCCGTTCAAAACGCTAGAATGATCCAAATGATTTTGGCTAAACACGGAGGGATTTTCCTTGACCACTTAGAATTCGAAAAGATTCCGCTTTTCCTTAAACTGGGATGTATTCCTATTATTCCTGGAATGCCTCCTTATAGTTTTTGGGAAGACCTACCTAACAAAGGGAGTATCCCAATGCACAGAACTGATGCAGGAGCTTACTTTACAGGAGAAGCGTTAGGTACGGATACCATCTATTTTATTAAAGATGAAAAGGGATTGTACTCTGATGATCCAAAAAAGAATCCTGATGCCAAGTTTATTCCTAAAATTCATGTGGATGAGCTGATCGAAATGGATTTAGGGGACCTTATTGTAGAAAGAGTTGTTCTTGACTATTTGAAACGAGCTCAAAGCGTAAAACAGCTACACGTTTTTAATGGAATGGAAAAAGGAAATATCACTAAAGCTCTTAATGGAGAGCATGTAGGAACAATTATTTATGCGGATTAACATCAACTTCGATTAATTCGCCATTAACCTGAACTTTAATTTTATGGGGAGTTTGCTCTAGCAACACTCCCTTTTTTGGCTTCTTATTGAACCACACATCAGGAGCTCCATGATAGGTAACTTTACCATTTTCCAACACCACTAAATCATTCGCTAATTTTAGCGTTTCCGTTCTAGAGTGACTAATGAATATAATGGTTAGGTCAAACTCCTTATGGATGGATAATATTTCATCCTGAAGTACTTCTCGTAAATCCTCGTCTAAGGCCGATAGTGGTTCATCTAACAATAGCACCTTGGGTTTTCTAGCCAATGCTCTTGCTAATGCAACACGTTGTTGCTGACCACCTGACAACTCAGTTGGATACTTTCCTAATATACTTTCCAATTCCGCTATGGAAATTATTCGATCGATTAATTGTTGATCAGGTTCCGCATTTGCACCGAAAAGAATGTTCTGCTTCACTGTCATATTTGGAAACAGCGCATAATCCTGAAACAAGAAACCGATGCTTCTATTTTGAATTTTCACATCAATTTTCTCACCTGAATTATACCACAACTCCTCTCCCACCTGAAGTACTCCGTTAGTAGGTTCTTCCAACCCTGCAATCATTCGAAGTAAAGTGCTCTTACCAACTCCGGATTTACCATAAATCCCAATGATTTTTTTCTCCTCCAGATCAACCTTAAACTGAAAGGAGATACTTGATGATCTTTTCCCGTATGTCTTATTCAGATCAATTTTAATCATCTTTTCCCTAACGATTTAAATCCTCTTTTTGAAATCAGGTACACTGCGGATAGCACCACAAAACTAAAGAGCAATAGTATAAATGAATAAGTGTTGGCGGTATCGTAATCCATCATGTTTACGCTATCGTAAATGGCTATAGAAGCTACTCTGGTTTCCTCCAGATTTCCACCAATCATTAACACCACTCCGAATTCTCCTATGGTATGAGCAAAACTAAGAACGACACCCGTTAGTAAAGCAGGCTTTATGCATGGTAATAAAACTTTCAATAAAGTGGTCCACCTACTTTTACCAAGCGTATACGAAGCTTCTTTATAAGATTTTGGTAAAGATTCAAAACCATTTTGGATTGGTTGCACCATAAATGGTAAACTGTAAATAACCGAACCAATGACCAATCCTGTGAACGTAAAAGCAAGACTAACATCGAACAATGATTTTGTCATCCCACCTATTAAACCATCACTTCCTAACATGATAAGCAAATAAAAACCTAACACCGATGGCGGCAATACGATGGGCATACTTACCAGTGCCTCTATAAAAAACTTGAATTTACTTTTGGAATAGGCTAACCAATATGCCAGAGGTATAGCAACAACAAAAAGGATCAACGTAGTAATTGAAGCTAGCTTAAATGTAATTAAGAAAGGCGTCCAGTTCATTTCAGTCCGTAACCGTAGCTTTTAAGTATTTCTTTAACCTCTTCGGAGAACATAAAGTTATAAAAAAGCTGAGCATTTTCGGAGTTATTCTTCTCTCCTTGCTTCAAAATGACTATTCCTTGTTCGATGGGTTGGTAATAATCGGACTCCACTTCCTGCCAATTGCCACGCTTCGATTCTTTTAACGAAAATAGTCCTGACTTGCTTGTTAGCCCTACATCTACAGCACCCGATTTAATATACTGATTGACCTGTCCTACACTTTCTCCAAAAACAATCTTGTCTTCTATACTTTCGTATAATCCACTGTTTTTAAGAGCATCCATTGCAGCAATACCATAAGGAGCAATTTCTGGGTTTGCCACTCCTATTTTTTTGATTCTTGAATCCATTAAAGCCCCCAATCCACGAGATAAATCATGATCATCAAAGCTCCACATGATCAACTTACCATAGGCATATACTTCTGGCTCAGCAATAGTTAAACCTTCCTCATTAAGCTTATTTGGATACCTGAGGTTAGCAGATATAAACACATCAAAAGGAGCATCGTTCTTAATTTGTGCGGTAAGTGTTCCTGAAGATCCGGATGACACATGCACCTCAACTCCATGTTTTTCCTCAAATGCTTTGGAAATATCTTCCATAGCGTATTTCAGGTTAGCAGCTACTGCCACCGTTACTTTATTGGAGTTACCTCCTTCGGTAGTACAAGAGCTTATAGTAATGAAAAGAACAACGGCCAATAATATTCTCACAACTGCTTTCATGTCCGGCAAAAGTAATCATTTTAGGTAATGAGTTCTTATTGGGGATAATCAATTATAAATGGTTAGAAATACCTGTTACGTGGAGTAAATAGCTCATATTAATTACTCACCTACCCGTTGGTATGAATAAGACTCTTCCAATAACTCCATATTTAAGAGGTCGATATCAGAGCAATTCAAATCTGTTCCTTTTTCACCTACTAATTGTACTAGAATATTGTCCTCAACTTTAAGAATATTAATAAAGCAAGTCTCAGGTTTTGCTAATGACCAGTTACATGATAGGATAAGTTTGTCTTCTTCAAAGTGATAAGTTCCTTTATTAAAAGAATAATTAGGCACATCGGAACTATAGTACTGCATATAAGATTGGTCACTATATAAGATCAATCGGATGGAATTTCCGGATACGCTGTGAGAATAAATGTATTCGGTTAGTTTTCGCTTCTCTTGAATCTTTTGTTCACATTTTACAAATGGAAAGGAATATGTTTGTGATGGAGTAATTAGCGTAGAATCAAAAGTCACCTTACTTTCAACCTGGCCAAACATAGGAGTTGAACAACAAAAACATATAACCAAGATCAATAATTCTTTCATAACCTTCCCTCTTTTCATAACTATTGAGATTGAAATCCATTGGCTATCATGTCCGATACAACACTGTCCACTACCATTACACAATAAATTCGACCAGTTTTACAGCCTGCTTCGGGTGTCATACAATTATTAGCGTCCTGATTAATCAATTGAGGTTCGATGATATCTATTCCTAAAGGACTAAAATGATCGACCAGCTTTACTATGAGTGTATCTGTTGGTAAACTGTACTCTCCCCAGGGATCACTACTCATGGTTTGCTCGTAGCTCATACAACTATACCCTACTATGTCATTACAGGAACAGCTTTCATCAGCTTGCTTCTTGCAACTAACAATCAAAACTAATAGCAATAAAACTCCAGTAAACTTCATGATTGAATGTGGTTAAAAAGTAACGATATGAAGCTTGAGATATTGTGTTTTCCAGTATGATTGGCATTTGTCTCAAAAAAACGATCCATCGAAATATCTATTCACCGTGTGTCGAAATAAAACGTTCGCTCGATGGAATTTGCAATTCCATCATTGTAGGAGTCTTTGAAGTGGGAGTTTTTCTGTTACATCACACTCTTTTACAGCATGTCTTCCCATATACCCCAAACTCCACTAATTTACCGCAACCATTCTTATTCCAGAAGTAGCGCAGCGGATATCTGGAATCTAGAGAAGGTTAAAGAAGAATTTGTAAAAACTATTCCTCATTCTATCCATAACACCCCAATATCAACCGAACATTCAAAGACGTTTGTCATCTCGATAGAATTTGCAATTCCATCATTGTAGAGGGGATTGGTCTTTGAAGTGAAGTTTTTTCTTTTGCCCAAAAAGTCGATCATCGAAAAATCGTTCCATCGTGCATCGAAATAAAGCGTTCTCTCGATGGAAGGGGTCGTCTTTGAAGTGGAGTATTTTATCTAATCGATTACTGCGTGATCCTGATCCAACTCCGAATGTTAAAAGCAAAGTCCAATGAGTGAAAACTCATTGGACTTTGCTTTCTTAGTGACCACGCCAGGATTCAAACCTGGAACCTTCTGAGCCGTAATCAGATGCGCTATTCAGTTGCGCCACGTGGCCAATAATTGGGCTGCAAAGATATATAACTATTCTAAATATTGATCGATTGTCATTAAAAATTCGTCAATATCTGCAATTCTTTTTTCGCTGCTAGGGTGTGTACTTAGTACCTGAGGTGGTTTTGCTCCTCCAAGAGCTGCCATTTTTTCCCAGAAAGTAATCGCTGCATAAGGATCATAACCAGCTACTTTCATAAACACCAACCCTAACTTATCGGATTCGGTTTCGTGATTTCTACTGTACTTTAACATTCCCAGTGTTCCAGCTCCCATGTATACCTGATGAAAAATAGAAACCTGAGTGGTATCTTGTGGTGCCAATACGCTTCCTACGCCCATAAACACCATCTGCTGACTCATTCTCTCATTTCCATGCCTTGCAATAGCGTGAGCAATTTCGTGCCCCATAATCACCGCTAACTCATCGTCAGTTTCTGCTAATTTTAAAATTTCTGTATACACACAAACTTTACCTCCAGGCATACACCATGCATTTACAATCTCCTCTTCTACTGTTTTGAACTCCCACTCAAATCCTTCGATTCGCTTTTCAAATCCTTTTCTGGTTAAAAAGTCTTCAGTAGCCATTTTAATCTTGTTCCCCACTCTTATTACTCGCTGAGACCTTGGATCGTTATCCGGCAATACATTAGCTTCTGCTAAAAAAGCAGCGTACTGTTGTTTAGCCATATCTATCAAATTGCTTTCCGGCATTAAATGAGCTTGCCTTCTTCCTGAAATGGGCACTTTAGAACAAGCTACTACTCCCATCACCACAGCTAATACGATTGCGATCCTTTTCATATAGTAAAATTTAGTTGGACAAATATAACAGTTATAGTCTATACAATTTTATGCCAAAGTTAAATGACTAAAATGGGCATAAAAAAAGGATGGTTTCCCATCCTCCAATATCTATTATTCAATTTTTGCTGATAAACCGGATTCCAGCATTGCTTCGCAAATGGGCTTTAGTTTTTCAAATTCCCCTCGCTTTACCTGGCATTTTCCGTTATTGTGAACAATGTGTGCACATTGCTCCGCTTGAATTGAACTATGATCACAATACTTCATTAAAATATTGATCACATGATCAAATGTATTTACATCATCATTGTAAAGAATCAGATCTTTCTGTTCTTCCAGTACTTCTTGTACCTGTACTAATTCCTCTACTTGTTCCTGATAAGACATATAGCAAATTTACAATATTTTTAGGTTCAATGCAAGGTACACTATAGTTCCTTTTGGGTTCAATACTGAATTCCTAAAGAGCAATAACGGCGAATAACCGTATAAAGTATGTTGGAACAGATTATTTTACAACAATCACAAGGTACTTAGAAGCACCCCAGAATTTAGCCTGATCTTTAATGGCTAATTTCTCAATGGTTTCTCCATTATCAACTAAATCGTAAGAATCCTGAGGATGTGTTGTAATGATATCAGCCTTTTTAACCCCTAATGGAATTTCTGTTAATGCATCAATCTTTACTTCGGTAAAGTAAGTCTTGTTAAAATCGTCTTTTAGTTTGTTGATTTTACCAATTCCAATAAATCCTCCCTCTTTCGTAATTACACCATTTTCGTACAATTCATCTTTAGTTCCGTAAGTAAACCAGGCTGTATTGATGTGATCTTTGGCAATGTCCAATTGTTCGCTGGTTTCTTCGTACGCCTGAAACAACTCGGTAAATGCTCCATCCATGTTTTCCAACTCCTGTTGTAGCTGGTAGATTTCCATGTTCTTCATTTCCACTTCTTCCGTTAAGGAAATGATCATTTCTTCGAACTCAGACATTTGTAAGTTAGCATTGCTGATTTCAGATTTCAACTGAGAGATTTTACTCTTGTTATCTGCCATCAATTGAGCCAATACCTTAATGTCTTCAATTAAATCAGGATTATCTGCAGTAAGCATTTCCGGATTAGCCTGGTAGGAAATAATCAACCCTTGCTTATCTCTGATTAAATCCAAATTGGTTCTTACCTCATTCATGTAAGAGGCAAAATAATCGATGGTAGAATCCTTCGCGGCTAACTCCCTTTTTAAGATTAAGTTTTCTTTTTTAATCTCATCAAATTCTGCGCTGTTTACTCCATTTCCTTCCGACTCTGTAGTTGGTTGTTCTGTTTCATTACATGCTGTTAGTAACAACAAAAACGAGGCTAAATACAATACTTTTTTCATCATCTATCTAATATTCGAACAAGTATAACTTTTATTTTTCTATTCTATTTTAATTCAGTAATATCATTTACTCCCACTGCCCTTTCTACAGTAAATCCTTCTCCATATTTGGCGTTTATTATTCGCCCATGTGCTCTACACCTTCCCTTTATATGCTCTATAAATTCCGGTGAAGAAATCGGTGTTTCTGGCTCCGTGCTATTTGGGTTGAAAAATTGAGAACCAAATGCCATAATGCTTTCCATTTTAGTATCGAACTCATCAGTAATGTCTACCACGAAATCCGGATCAATCCAATGGTCCTGAATATAGTGATACACCGCGTTGGGTCTCCACTTCTCCTGTTGTTTCCCTTCCAATTCAGTTTCAATTTTTACAAGACCGGATAAAAAACAAGCTCTGGAAACTAACTCTCCTCCTCGCTGATGATCCGGGTGTCTATCTCTAACTGCATTGCAAAGTACTACATCCGGTTGGTATTTTCTGATGGCTTTTATTATTCGCACAAGGTTCTCTTGAGTTACCTCAAAAAATCCATCTCCCAAATTGAGATTTTCTCTTGCCGATAAGTTCATGATTTTTGCAGACGCAGCAGCTTCTTTATATCGTAGCTCCGCACTACCTCTGCTTCCTAACTCTCCTTCGGTTAAGTCTACTACCCCTACCTTTTTCCCGCTTTTTATGTGTTTAATAATGGTTCCAGATGCTGCTAGTTCAGCATCGTCCGGGTGGGCAGCAAATACCAGAATGTCTAATTTCATTTAATCTTTTCTTTTAAACTCCAGTTCAGTAAAGTCAAAATCGGGATTGGGAATATCGATTCTCATCTCTTCCACTTCTCCCATATCATCGATTACAAAACTACACTTTCCTTTTGGAAGTGAAGGTACACTAACCATTTCTATTGAAAATGTATTGTAGTGCCAATGCTCTAACTTCCCGTTAAACAGCACTGTAGGTAAAAACTGCACCTCCAGTTTTCCATTCACTAACTTCACTTCTGCATCTCCATACATTTCTCCTCCATAGGTACCAACGTATTTTTCTAATGGTAAAGTTGGCTTGGTGTTAGGAACCCTTTTTTGTTCTTCCGAATAGGTTTCGCGTTCCATGGTTTCTTTCCCTATCTTTTCAAACTCTAAAAAGAGATCGCTCCAATCCTTCTTTTCCTCCACATCCATATATTCATCCAGAATGGTAAACATTAACGCATAAGGAAGAGAATTTAGGTTATTGGTAAGGATCACAAAACCAAGGTCAAGCTCAGGTACAATTACCGTTCTGGAAATCATTCCGTCATATCCACCTCCATGTGTCATAACCTTGTACCCATGATAATCCATTAGGTCCCAACCTAGTCCGTATGCACTAAAATGTTTGGTAGGCCAAAGAGATTCACTTCCTGCTCCAACTCTTTTGTTAACGTGTGGATGACGCATTTCTCTGATCTGCTCTTCTGAAACCAACGGTACCCCGTTAAAACTACCTTTGTTGAGTTGCAATTTGATCCATTTGGCCATATCGTTAGCGGTAGAATTAATACTCCCTGCTGGGCCAATATTATCCCAGTTAACATAACCAATATTGATGTTTTCTCCTTTTACATCATTATGAGGCATTGCCACATTCTTCATTCGCTTTAAATCAGTAATTGAAGTGGTGGTTCTCTCCATTCCAAGTGGCTTAAATAACCTACTCTTCACGAAGTCGTCCCACGAAGTGTTGGCAACTACAGGAATAATCTCTCCTGCAGCCAGATACATAATATTGGAGTATCCAAACTCTGCTCTGAAGTTGTATTGTGGTTCTAAAAACCGAGCTTTCTTAATCACTTCTTCACGGCTATAAAACGAACCGTACCATATTAAGTCCCCACTAAACGTTTTTAGCCCACTACGGTGCGACAATAGATCTCTTACGGTCATGGATTGCGTAACATAAGGATCATAAAGTTTAAAATATGGAAGATGGTCCACCACTTTGTCATTCCAGGTAATCTTTCCTTCATCCACCAACATACCCAAAGCAGTTGATGTAAATGCTTTTGTATTGGAAGCAATGGCAAACACCGTATTGGCATCTACCTTCTCTTTTGTATTGACATCCCTAATTCCATATCCTTCGGCAAATACTACGGAATCTTCTTTTACAATAGATATGGCCATACCGGGAATGTTCCAGGCTTCCAGGCTGGTTTGAAAAGACTTGTCCAATCTTTTTAATACTGCTTTTTGCCCATAGGTCAAGGCAGGCAATAGCAATAGAACGACTAATAGTTTTTTCATGGTGTTACTGGTTAAAGTTGAGTTTTATTAAGTTAAGTGTGTTGTATATAAAATGATATTCGATGGTTCCACTCCCCTCTTTTACAAAGAGAATGGTTGGAATATTATCTTTTTCAAAATAGTTGTAGTGTCGAAGCACTTGCTCTGAAGACATACCAATACTCATGCCATTGGGTAAAACAATTTCAGGGTCAACGATACTGGCAGAAGCTAAACTTGCCTTTTCTGAAGCGTCCCAAAAAAGAAAATCAGATTTTTTATACTTCCATGTTTTGAACTGGTATCGAGAACCTCCAGCGGTTACCTTCTCCTCCTTTTCTTCTTTAACCTGAGCAGGGTTTCGGAACCACAACCTAAGTGATTCCTGTGTGATTTTGGTAAATACAGAATCTTGTCCTTCCAATTCAGTTTCCATTGCATTATCATAATTCTCCCGGTTCCAGTCATCTACAATTGTAAGGTACTCTTTAGGGTTCTCAAAGTATGGGATATTTTCTCCAAATACTTGTGATCGAATATACTCCAGTTGCTTTTCAGCCTTCCCCTCATCTACCTTCTTGTAATTCAGTGGAGGAAACTTAACGTCAGGACTCCATAACTTTACCATACCACATTCGAAACAAATAGACACAGAGGCAACTGCTTCGTGGTTTTCGTTAAAGTAGACAACTCCATGTCTGGGGATAAAGCATTTGGAAAGTCCTATTCGCAATACGTTGATATCTCCAGATAAAACTCGATTTAGTCGTTCGACCTTTTCTTCGGACAATGAATACCCATTATCAATTTTAGAGGCAGCATAATAATTTCCTTCTACTACAAAGGATTCTGGACGCTCTCCCTGCTCATTATTAAGATTGAATAAATAAACCTTAACATAGCTATACTCTACCCCAGGAAAAGACCTACCTCCGGCATACCCCCATTGTAGCCAAACGGATAATATTACAAATAGAAAAAGCTTCATTGTTTGTGAATCAACACATTAACTATCAAAGTTAACAATAAACTGTTGGCACACATTTTTCTTGTTAATAAAAAAAGAAGAGATTTTAATTTCTTTTGTAAGCTAGGATATCATGAGCAAATCGATCTATACATTTTTCATTTTTGTTGGCCTTTCAGTTGTTGGTTTTTCTCAAAATAAGCAACTGGATAAGCTAGAAATGTTCTACGATCAGGGGAACTATAAAAAAGTGATTCGAAAATCCGATAAACTTTTGAGTGGAGATTATCATAATCATCCTACTCCAACTTTGTTTCACGCTCTTTCTGAGTTTCAGTTATCCAAATCGAATGATAAATACAGCAGTTCTAACGCCATATTTGGGTACGAAAAGTTTCTAAAACTGGACAGCACCGGGAGATTCAGGAAAATGTTTGACATCTACATTTACGATATGCAATTGGGAATTGCCAACGAAATAAGGATGCTGAACAATGAAGGGAAAGAAGAAAAGTCCAGAACCCGATACAATACTTACCAACGTTTGTTTGGAAGTACTGCCAGCTACGAAGCCATTACCCAAAACGAGCCTGTTATTGAAGACACAACACCTCCTGAGGATGTTACTCCCGAGGTAGAGACGGACCTTCAAAGCTCAGTAATTAAAGAAGCTAAAAAACACCTTGGAACCCCATACAAATATGGAGGAAATGACAAAAATGGTTTCGACTGTTCAGGATTTTCCCAATATGTAATGGCTAAGAATGGATTAAAAATTCCACGAACTGCACAATCTCAGTCTGATCAACTAAAAAAAATTAAAATATCACAAGCCCGTAAAGGTGACCTGGTATTTTTTGGAAGTAATAAAAACCACATTAATCATGTTGGTATTGTAATTTCTGAAAAAGGTGCGCCACTTACCATGATACATGCATCTTCCAGTAGAGGAATAATGATTACTCAATTGGACAAAGATCCGTATTGGGAACCAAGATTAAAAACAGCCGCAAGAATAATTGATTAACTATGAAAAGAATCGTTTTACTTCTTTCCATCTTACTGTCATTCAGTGCCATTGCACAAGATAAAATAACATTAGTGATCGATCCAGGACACGGAGGAACCGATCCTGGTAATTTGCGATCTAAGACCGAATACAAACAGGAAAAAGATTTAAATCTTTCCATTGCTAAAAAGTTTGGCGAATATGTTGACGCTTATTTAGGACACAAAATAGAGATCAAATACACTCGCGAAACCGATACCTTTATTTCTGTACCGGAAAGGGTTCAGATCGCCAATCGATTAAACGCAGATTACTTCATTTCCATTCATTGTAATTCTTCCGAGAACAGTGAGGTTTATGGCACAGAGACCCACGTTCATAACTTAAACAGTAAAGTAAGCCTGGAACTGGCCAGAATGATTGAAGGGCAGTTTTCTACCCGTGCCGGACGACATAGCCGAGGTGTAAAATTGAAAACGGATCGCTTATACAACTTAATGGTTCTTAGAGACAGTAAAATGCCTGCCATACTAGTAGAGTCTGGTTTTATGACCAACCCTGATGAAGAAGTATATTTAAACAGCGACAGGGGTCAAGATCTGATTGCTAGTGCCGTTTTTCGATCTTTTAGGGACTTAATGAAGAAGAAACACGGAATCGAAATGCGAACTCCTCCGGTTGAAGGAGAAGAAAAACCTGAAGTTCCTGTTTGGAAAATTCAAATTATGGCATCTACCGGTCCTGTAGCATTAGACAACCCAGACTTTAAAGCTACGGAACAATCTATAGAAGAATTGAAGATAGAAAACCCTACTTCTCCTTTTAACTATAAGTACTACATTGGTGCTTATGAGGATAAAAAAGAAGCAAAGGAAATGCTAAAGAAAATTAAAGAGGGAACTTTTAAAGATTCCTTCCTTGTAAAATTTGATCCCGCTTAAACTATTTTTTCTGCTTGTACCAAATGTCTTTCATGATGATGAATTACAAACCTAAAGGTATCTCCTAATCTCAATTTTAACCAGCTTACCAAAGTAATGGAAGTCTTGGTTTTCTTAAGGTCAACTTCCCTGGCTTTTTCCAGTAACTCATTCAAATGATTTAGGTGTTCAATGAAATTGTTCAACACTGCTTTTGTGAGCTTACTCCCAGCCGGATCTTTATCGCTAAAAGTCTTCATTGTTTTCATACCTTCTTTCGGCAACATGCTCTTTGCGAAATAATTACCTAAATTACCTGAAGTAAATATTTCACTAGAGTCTTTGTGCTTTGAATTCGAAATTCTACTTTTGATTTCAGGCAAATAAAACTCCGCATATCGATTTAAATGCTCCACGCATTCCAATATACTCCACCCCTTTTCTGACGGTCTCTTATTAAGTTCTTTTTCCGACAAATTCAATAAGGTTTCTGACCTTACAATATGATCATTGGTTAACTGAATCAGTTGATCAATTAATTCATTCTTATTCCATTTCATGAGTTAAATTTTGATCAAATTTCAGGAGTTGGGGTTAGAAAAACATTGATTGAAATCAAGACTTTTTAATTCTGGATAATGTCTCGGGAGTCATTCTTAAATAAGAGGCTATGTATTTATTGGGTATTTCCTGAAATAACTGAGGGCTACGCTCCAACACTCTTTTGTATCGTTCTATTGGAGAACTGGTTAACAAATCCTGCTCTCGTTCTATTTGCTGATAAATGAGCAATTCTAGTAATCTGGACCAGAGATACAAATTCTCTTTACTTCTTTGAATAAAAGAATGATACTTTTCCTTTGATATCCACTTTACTTTAGACTTTTTAAGCGCCTGAATATTGAATTGTGTAGGTTGATCTGTAATAAAAGTATCTAAAGCTAATATAAATGAGTTCTGATAGCCAAATCGAATGGTTTGCTCTTGATCCTCTCCTGTGATAAAAATTCTTAAACTCCCCTCTTCTACAAAATACAAATTGGAATTCCTGCTCCCCTGATGAATTAAATACTCGTTTCGTAACAGCTCCTTCTCTCCTTCCCAAAGGGCATCTTCTTCCAATTGAATTTTTAGCTGATCTATTAAACTCATAAAGAAAAAAGGCCTTCTTATCCTGAGATAAAAAGGCCATTTCTGATAAAAATTATATTAAAAGCAATCGTTAAGCTAACTTAACATTTACTGCATTCAAACCTTTTCTACCTTCTGCAAGCTCAAATTCTACTTCATCACCTTCTCTAATTTCATCTTTCAAACCAGATACATGAACGAAATGTTCCTTGTTTGAGCCTTCTTCTACGATGAATCCAAATCCTTTGGTTTCATTGAAGAATTTTACTGTTCCTTTATTCATTGTAATAATATTAAAGCTCAAATGTAAGATTTTAATTCAGTATTTCGTATTAATTATTTATTACTTATTCTTTTAGCAACGATAGAATAGACCATTGGGATGTCATTTTTCAAATGTTTGACCCTGTATTTTCCCTCCTCAAATTCTTCAACATGCTTGAAGCATGGATAGGGAGAATAGTCATATTCCTTAAGGGAATCAATGGTCATTCCATTCGCTATTAAACTTGATACTACCTCACCTATTCCGTGGTTCCACATAACATATTCTTCATTGATTTTAGCGTCTACATTTGCATAAGTTCCCTCTTGAGTTTCTACAATTGGACCACTGTTAAAGTAGTTATACCCCACTTTTGTAAAATCGTCATCAAACATCCAAACTACGGGATGAAACTCTGCAAATACTAATTTTCCACCAGGTTTTAGAAAATGACTAATAACTCCAGCCCATTTATTCATGTCCGGTAGCCACCCAATCGTACCATAACTGGTAAACACCACATCAAACTCATCCTCAAGCTGATTCGGTAAGTCATACACATCGCAACAGATAAACCTGGCTTCAACAGCAACTTTGGCAGCTAATTCTCGTGCTCTTTTAACGGCTTGATCCGATAGATCAACTCCAGTTACATCCGCACCAAGTCTTGCCATGGATATAGTATCCTGACCAAAGTGACATTGCAAATGAAGTACTTTCTTTCCTTTTAGTTCTGGAAAAAGGTCTAACTCTATCTTGTTAAGCGATGATTTTCCTTTAAGGAAGTTCTCGTTATCATAAAAGTCAGACTCGATGTGAATATCCGTCTTACGATTCCACGATTTCTTGTTTATCTCGAGGTAATCCAGGTTTGGGTTCATTGATTTTATAGTTAGTTTATTTGAATGCTAAAAATACTGTTTTCCCTGAAACCGAAAGAAAATATAGATTTCAACTCTAATTTTATTGGAATGCTAGTTAATTGATCATTATTCACTTAATACCTTCAGGATTCCAATAGAAATATAAAATATAACAAAAAGCTTTATAATTGTTAAATCCCTTACAAACACTAGGAGTCACCAAATCAAAAGCCCCATTCAAATCACACATAACTAATTACATATCAAGCTCAAAGATTCCAATATGTGGGTTATCAATCCTTTTGAATCGGTTTTTACCTCGGCTAACTTTAACGGTAGAAATAACTTAATAAATTACATTATGAAAAAATTATTTACGCTAGTAGTTGCTACTGGTTTGTTTTTCACTCAAGCCAAAGCACAATTATCATTAAACGTTGGAGACACAGCTCCTGATTGGACAGTAACAGATGCTCATGGAAACTCGCACAACCTATACTCCATTACTGCATCAGGTAAGACTGTTCTTATTGACTTTTTCTTTACCACTTGCGGACCTTGCCAGGGAGTTGCTCCTACCATTACGGAATTCTACAATAAGTACGGATGTAATGATGGAGATGTATTTGTTATCTCAATCGACGATAGATCCAGCGATGCGGATGTTCTTAACTTTGAAAGCTCATACTCTGGTACCAATCCTGGTCCTGCGGTAAGTGGAAATGACGGAGGTGGAGATGCTGTTGCTACAGCTTACGGTCCTTCTGCTTTCCCTACAGTTTGTATCATCGGGACTGATAACAAAGTAAAAAACAAAGACATCTGGCCAATTAGTGGTATTGCTGAAATTGAAGCTGCTTTTGCCAGCTCAAACATTACTATCACAGAGCAGGCTTGTACTAACTCTATTAAAGAGGAAACTACTTTAAATGAAGTTAGCCTTTACCCTAACCCAACCAGCGATGTTGCTAACCTTTCGTTTACAGCTACAGAAGCTAACGAAGTGGAAGTAAATATCTATAACTTAGTTGGAGAATTGGTTAGCACTAAAACTGTTTTCCCTACAGTAGGAGAAAACGTTGTAGAAGTTTCTACTGCTGATTTAACTAACGGACAATACCTTGTTAAGGTAATGGCGGATCAAAAAGAATTCGTATCTAAGACACTTAGCGTGATCAAATAATCGCTATTTATTTCAAGAGAAAAAGCCATCCAATTGCGGGTGGCTTTTTTTATTGCCCCGCACCTACTCCCTAAATCTTTTTTTCAATTTTTATTTTGGGATATTGTCAATATGTCCTAACATTGTTCTCTCAAATGAACAATTGTGAGCTAAATATCATTTCTGATTTATTCCTGTCTCTTACAGGAACAGCTACAATTACGTCTACCCAAACTACAACCACAACCACCCCTTAGGGGGGCAGATTTTACATATTAGCACCTTCGGGTGCATGGTTTTTTGAAATTCGGTGTTCACCGAAGTAGTATTTCATTATTTAAATTTTAAACATGTTAATTTTAAAGTTTGGAGGCTCCAGTGTTTCCAATTCTAATCGTATACAAATGGTTAAGAACATTCTTAATCAACAAAACGACCAGTATGTGGTTCTGGTCTCAGCCTTTTCCGGAGTAACTGACCAACTATCCGAAATGGCATCAGCAGCGTTGAATAATCAACACGAAGAAATTTTATCATCCATTAAACAAAGACACCTTAACACTGTTAGGGAACTCATCCCTTTGGAACTTCAGGGAGATGCGCTCATATATGTCCAAAAGTGTTTCAAACAACTAGAATCTTTGTGTAACGGAGTTTGGATGTTGAAGGAATTGTCTGACAAAACCCTCGCAAATATCATGGGGTTTGGAGAACAGTTATCCTCTTATATCATTCATCAGTACCTGGTTGCAGAAGCGTTTAACATTGATCTACTAGACAGTACATCACTGATCAAGGGTAATGGTGATTACCTAAGTGCCCACTTACACGAAAAAGATTCCTATAACTTAATACAGAATGCGGTAAATAAAAATGGTAATTACATTGCTCCAGGTTTTGTCGCTTCTAACCAAAAAAACGAAAAAGTATTGCTAGGACGTGGAGGCTCTGATTACTCAGCAGCCATTTATGCCAGTGCATTATCAGCATCAAGACTAGAGCTCTGGAGCGATGTTGACGGAATGATGAGTGCCAATCCTAAATTGGTTAAATCAGCACACTCCATCGAAAAAGTTGATTACCAGGAAGCATTTGAACTTTCTCACTTCGGGGCAAAAGTACTCTACCCTCCAACGGTAAAGCCAGTTATGAAGAAGGGAATTCCCATCAATCTGAAGAATACTTTTCAACCTGATAACAAAGGAACATTGATAGGTAAATTAACTACTGAGAACGAGAACGACATTATCGGAATCTCTTCTGTTGATCAAATAAACCTGATCAATATTTCAGGGCCCGGACTCATTGGAAAACATGGAAGTGCCAGAAAAGTGTTTCAATCTTTAGAAGAAGTGGGAGTTAACGTTGTTCTTATTTCTCAAAGCAGCTCTGAACAAAGCATTTGCCTTGGTATCAAGTCCAATGCTAACCAGATAGCTATAAAAGCGTTACAGGACACTTTTGAAAGGGAATTGGAAAAAGGGTTTATCAATCCAATTCAATCTTCTCCAAACCATTCTGTAATTGCATTGGTGGGAAACAATATGATTCATAAACCTGGTATTTGTGGTAGAGCTTTTTCTATTCTGGGAGAAAACGGAATCAATGTGAAAGCTGTAGCACAAGGAGCTTCTGAAAGAAACATTTCCATCGTGGTGGATTCTGTAAACGAGAAAAAAGCACTCAATTTACTGCATGAAGCATTTTTTAAATCAGCGCTTAAAAGAATCCACCTTTTTATTGCTGGAAATGGCAATGTTGGTCAGGAATTCATTTCTATTGTGAATGATCGAAAAGAATGGTTAAGGGAGCAACACCAGTTAGACATTAAAATTATTGGTATAGCCAGAAGTAAAGGGCATATTATCTCTGAAGGTGGAGTTAATTCTAATGAACAGCCACTTCAACCTGGTAATATCAATGACTTTTGTAAAAAAGCGATTGAACTGAACCTAAGAAATAGCATTTTTGTAGATAATACTGCTTCCAGTGAGGTTAGTGATTGTTATCTGGAATTGTTTCAGAACAGTATTTCGGTAGTAGCCTGTAATAAAATTGCTTCCAGTTCAGACTTTAATCATTACCAGTTATTAAAAGAAACTGCTAAAGAGCATCAATGCTTTTTTAACTACGAAACTTGTGTAGGAGCTGCTCTTCCTGTTATCAAAACCATCAATGATTTAGTATTAAGTGGCGATGAGATTTTGCAAATTCAAGCAGTTCTATCAGGAAGTCTCAATTTCATATTCAATCATTACAAAGGCGAACAAAGTTTTGCTTCCGTGGTTAAACAAGCACAACTAGAGGGGTACACAGAACCCAACCCATTGTTGGACCTTAGCGGGCTGGATGTACAACGAAAGATTCTGATTCTTGCAAGAGAATCCGGACTTAACATCAACCTGGAAGATGTAAACGTAGAATCCTTCTTACCAGAAAACTGCTCCAATAGTAATTCTCCTGAAGAACTATACCAGCAACTGGAAGCAGAAGAAGAGCACTTCAAACATCTCTACCTGAAGGCGGCAAAAAACAACTGTAAACTAAAAGTTGTTGCTCAATTAGAAAACGGAAAAGCTTTAGTGAAACTAAGTAGTATTCCTTCAGATAGTCCGTTGTACCAATTGGAAGGAAAGGACAATATCGTTTCCATTAATTCGAAGCGATACCCTAACGAGCCACTGGTAATTAAAGGAGCAGGTGCCGGAGCGGAAATTACTGCTGCGGGTGTTTTTTCAGATGTAATGCTAATCTCAAATCAATAACCATGAACAAAGTAAAAGCATTTGCACCGGCCACTATTGCTAATTTATCGGTTGGATTCGACACACTGGGATTAGCACTTGGCTCCATAGGTGATACTGTAGAAGTAAGCTGGAGTGGTAGTGATTCGAACCAAATTGTCTCCATCGAAAATGGCGATAACCTCCCTAAGGAAATACAGCGTAATTGTTGCGGAGTGGTTATTGAAGCGATGCAACAGAATTCTGGAGAAACAAGAGGAGTAGACATCTCTATTCACAAAGGTTTTTCCTCGGGTAGCGGAATGGGTTCGAGCAGTGCCAGTAGCGCAGCTGCTGCTGTAGCATACAACCATCTATTGGGTAATCCATACAGCCAAAAAGAGTTAGTTGCCTTTGCTACATTAGGTGAAACTGCAGCTTGTGGCACCCCTCATTGTGATAATGTAGCTCCGGCTATTTATGGCGGAATGGTTTTGATTCGAGACCAACATGAACTAGATATATTATCTCTTCCGGTCCCAGAATCCTTATATGCATTAGTCTTCTTTCCTAATGTTAAGGTCAATACTTCTGATTCCAGGTCAGTTATGAGTCAACAGATTTCTCTTGACACCGCAAGAAATCAGTGGGCCAATTTAGGAGCCTTTGTAGCAGGGTTGTATCAGAATGACCTGAATATTATTAGAAACTCACTGCAAGATTATATTGCAGAACCAGTAAGAGGGGTTTTTATTCCGAAATTTCAGGAAATGAAGTCCATTGCTAATAAACACAACGCAATTGGCTTTGGAATTTCAGGATCAGGGCCTTCTGTATTCGCCTTAACAGACTCCATGCAATCTGCCAAACAGATTAACGCTGAGTTCGAATCCATTTTCGAAAACACTAACATTTCTACCAGCTCAGTGATCGAACAACTTTGCCTCAACAAGGGGGCATTAATTCTAAACTCATAACCATGAAATATTACAACATAAAACACCCACAACAACAAGCCTCTTTCAAGGAGGCGGTTGTGCTCGGGTTAGGAAAAGACAAAGGGTTATTTTTCCCAGAATATATTCCTTCACTTTCCCAAGACTTTATAGAACAACTCCCCCACCTTAACAACTTTCAAATTGCAGAAAAGGTACTTTCTACATTTGTAGATGACTCACTCACCTCTGGTGAGTTAAAAGGAATTATTGAGGAAACGTTAAACTTTCCTTTTCCTTTAATTCCTGTGGCAGACAATTGTTTTGCCCTGGAGTTGTTCCATGGCCCTACCCTTGCCTTTAAAGATGTAGGGGCACGGTTTATGTCGAGGTGCTTAAAGCACTTTACCGAAAGAAAACAGGTACATGTAATGGTGGCCACTTCCGGCGATACAGGAAGCGCCGTAGCCAATGGTTTTTATAATGTAGAAGGTGTAGAAGTTTCCATTCTATACCCTAAAGGAAAGGTCAGTCCTTTTCAGGAGTTCCAAATGGCGTCACTAGGTGGTAATGTAAACGCCATTGAGGTTAATGGAAGTTTTGACGACTGTCAAGCTCTAGTAAAGGAGGCATTTGACGACCAGGAGCTTAATGAACAGCTACAATTAAGTAGCGCCAATTCCATTAACATTGCTCGCCTTCTGCCTCAAATGCTTTATTATTTCTTTGCTTATCGCGACATTAGAAGATCAACAGATGCGGATGTAGTTTTTTCTGTTCCAAGTGGGAACCTGGGCAATTTAACGGCTGGAGTTATTGCCAGTGAAATGGGACTCCCAGTAAAGAAGTTCATTGCTGCTAACAATGCCAACAATACTTTTTATAATTACCTAAACACTGGAAATTACCAACCAGTGGCTTCTGTTCAAACACTCTCCAACGCTATGGACGTAGGCGCTCCAAGTAATTTTGATCGACTTTATGAATTATTTAAAGGAGATCTCCCCTCTTTCCAATCGAGGATTTTAGGATACGAATGTTCGGATGAATTAACCTTAACCACCATCCTTGAAACATACCGAAAGAGCAACTATTTACTCGATCCTCACGGAGCCGTGGCGTTTTCAGGACTTAAAGAAAAGTTAAACAAAAACGAAGTGGGAGTTTTTCTGGGAACTGCACACCCTAAAAAGTTTGAGAAAGTAATTCGCAAGGCCGGAATTGATTATCCTAGTCCTGATTGCGATTTAAACAAAATTGAAAAAGTAACTATGAGTAATAGCTTTAGTGAGTTGAAGCGGTATTTGTTGGGGTGTTTGATACATTAACAAAAAAGGCCTTTCTGTACAGAAAGGCCTTTCATAATTTCATTTTTCGGAAACTATTCTTGTAACTCAGTTTTAATTACTTGTAATACTTCTTGAGTATTAGCATCTGTCACATAAGTCAACAAAGTTAAGTTCTCAATATCGAAAGTGGGGTCAGATGGTACTTCGTAAGTATACATGGTCTCTATATTATCCGCATTTGCATTAACTGATCCCGATACAATTCGGGTTCCCCAGGTTCCGTTAACATTACCAGAAAATACGGAATGATGATGAAAATGATGATCTATTCCAGTTAATGTTTCCTGAGGAGCAATAATTTCCTCTCTTAGCACGGAGACCACCAGGTTATAATCTCCTTCCATATCATTTAAAAAATCTGTTTCCACATGAATGAACAAACCATTTGTAGAAGGAAAATAATTGTACTGTAACTGCAGGTTAACATCCAGATCTGACTGCATCACTTCTTCGCATTTTTGTTCCCATCCATTAGATATATACCAAACTGAGTTTTGATACCCTCCCAATACTCTATTTATAGTTCCCATAGGATTACCTTGAAAACCAAATAGATCATTCGCATATCCATCTCCTTCGGTAGTTGTAAAATCCAGCACAAATTCTGGCGGAACAACTAACTGAAAATAACCATCTGTACTAGCATGTATGGTTGAAACAAAAACTCTATCGGGGTTATCTTGTTCTATTTCTAATGCAATTTCTCCGGCAGAAGGACAATTGGGGCAACGATGTCCGGTATAATCCTCCAACATTACATTTTTTAAAGTATTGGTATTCTCTTGCCAAATTGGATTATTATAATCCTCTTTATCATAAGGGCATAAGCTCCAATCCACAACTCCCGGAAAAACCGGTTTAGCATATTCAACTCGGTCGCAACCAGACAAGGAAATAACAGCAATTGAAATGGGGATCAAAAAAACATTCTTTTTCATATATCTTGATTTTTTCTCAGGTACAAGTTAGGAAACACTTGGGTAAAAAACCAGCTGAAATCCGCTCCATTATTGGATAGTTAAGTCTATCAATTCTCTGAGTTCAGATCAAAAACACCCTATTAAAACAGCTGATTATGAATTAGATAATAAATCTTACATTCTGAAATATTGAAAAAGATTTACTAACTTACACTTCTGACAATGTTGATTTACCCCAATTATTTGTCTTGAGAAAAGAAAAAATTGTTGTTTAATTCATTACCGTACCGAAGGTGAATAAATTAAGAAGAATCATCCTGATTGATGACGACATGACTATTGCTACCCAAAATCGAAATGTCATTATCGAATCGGATATTGCCGAAGAAACGCTAGTGTTTTCTACCCCAAGAGAAGCACTAAACTTTATTGTGAATCAGAAAAGTTTTTTAACTGATTTAATCTTGCTTGACCTGCACTCTAAAGAGATGAGCATAGCCTTATTCATTGAAGAACTGGAAAAAAGTAAGGTTAACTATTTACCACCAATTGGTGTTTTATCGAACTCCATATTTGACGATTCGTTGGAGGATTTAATGCATAACCCATTGGTACTGGATGTAGTACTAAAACCACTCACCAAAGAAGCTTTATTCAATTTAGTTAGGAAAATCGACTATTTGAAGACCATTAAAACGGAGGTTTAACTCCCTTGAGCAGATTGTGCCTGATCTGCTTTCATACCTGAAATGGTAAGTTCTATTGTTCGCTGCAGAAACATTTTATCTTTCTTAGAAAAAGAAGCCATAGCCAAATCTACCCACTTATAGCTGTGCTTTAACCTTCCTTTTCCCAGGGTATGGTACTGTTCATCTCTTCCTATTAGATAATCTACAGACACACCGTATAACTCAGCCATCTGAACAATTCTTTTTAATCCCGGATACAGCTCTCCCCTTTCGTATCTTCTAATCATAGAGGCAGAGGTTTTGCACTTTTTAGCCAATTCCTTGGCGGTTACTTCTTTTAAAGTTCTGACATATTTTAACCTCTTACCGAGGCTTTCTGAATCAAGTGTATACATGGAGTAATTTTTTCTATGGTTAGCAGAGTGAAATTACTCGTAATACAGATTCTCATTTTAAATTGATGACACTTTGTAACAAATAAAGGACGAACGACACCCCCTCTATGATCATTAATTGTTGCACCAAATAATTTAAACATTATTGACTATTCCTCTTAATTGAACAATTCTAAACGTTTAACATTTTATACCTTCTATTGGTCAATTATCAACTATTCAAAGAGCCATAGTTACGTATGTGGATACTATATTCATGGTAAGACCTAAACTGATAAACACCACCGATACATTGAAAATTAGCTTTCATACTATTGTCCTTTCGATTCTATTTATTTGCTGTTTATCCACCAGTCGAGCACAGTCCAATTTTTATTTAATAGACACCACAGGTATTAACTGGAATGAAGTATCTGAAAGGGATTTACACAACCTGGATTCCATCTTACCCCTTATTCATTCTGCCGATCATGACTCCACTAAAGTTAGGTTAATTACTTACATAGCTGAAAATTGTTGGAACGACGAAATTTGGCCAAAGTACAATACTTTGGTGATCCACATGTCGGACCAAAACCTTGGTCAGGGTATGGACTCTTTATTTAATTGGTATAAAGCTAACTCCATAAGTAATGTGGGGTATTTATTCAATTCTCAGGGGAAGTCGGTTCTCGCCATCGAAAACTACAAGGCCTCAGTAGCATTATTCGAATCCATTAATGATAAAAAGGGAATGTCTACTCCTCTCAACAACCTAGGCTATACCTATAAATTTTTAGGTGACATTGAAAAAGCGCTGGATTATTTCCATAGATCTTTAGATATAAAACTGGGGCTTGGAGATGAAAAAGGAAGCTCGGTAGTATACAATAATCTGGCTAACCTGTATGGAGAACAAGGAGATGACTCTACCGCCAAGAGTTTTTATGAAAAAGCACTGGAAATAGGATTAAAATACGACGACATTCGATCCATTGGATTGGCCTACCATAACCTGGGGCACTTACTATATGATCACGGTGAATTGGATTCTGCTCTGGCCTATTATGAAAAAGCTCTGGAAATAAGAAAAGAGTATCGTTTTAAAGGAGAAATGGCCCTTACTTATCTAAACATGGGAAGAGTAATGGAAGGAAAAAGCGATACCACCAAAGCTTTGGAATACTACTTACTTGCTTATGAAATTACCCAAAGTGGCCCCATGCTAAGAGAAGCCATTAACACAGAATCCAGTCTTGGTGAACTGTATTACAAAATGGGAGAAATTGATAAAGCCAAAGGTTTGTTGGAATCTGCTCACGAAAACTCGCTAAAACTGGGGTATCCCGAAGTCATTAACATTACCTCTACTCTACTTAGCAATATTTACAATACTACCGGACAGCACGAAAAGGCTTTAGAAATGTACAAACTATCCATTACCATGAGAGATAGTTTGGTAAATCTGGACAATCAAAAGTTAGCATATAGAGAGCAAATAGATCATGAATTCCAACAAAAGGAAAATCAAAGAAAACTGGAGGAACAGCAACGAAAGTCGGATGATCAAAAGAGAAAACTAAAAGAAGATCAGGATAAAAGAACCAAAAACATGGTGATTCTATTCATCTCAATTGGTTTGGGGCTCTCCATTATTTTTGCCTTCTTCCTTTATAATCGCTTCCGGGTAATTAAATCTCAAAAACTATTAATTGAAGACCAGAAAAGTGTAGTGGATCAACAACGAAATGAGTTGGTGAATACCAATCAGCAATTGTCTCAAAAAAACGATTTAATTACGGATAGTATTTTCTACGCAAAGAAAATTCAAAATGCAATTCTGCCAACAGAAGAGCAATTTCGAGAGCATTTTGAAGACATGTTCATATTCTATCGTCCGAAGGATATTGTTTCGGGAGATTTTTATTGGGGATACGTACATGGAAACACCATCTTGTTTACGGCAGCAGATTGTACCGGACATGGAGTACCGGGAGCTTTTATGAGCCTGATTGGCAGCAATATTTTGGATAAGATTGTGGGAGAATTGAATATTCACCGGCCGGACCTGATTTTGGAGAGAATGAGTGAAGAAATTCATAGAAGACTGAGATCTGGTGATCAATCCAATGTTAAAGACGGAATGGATTTAGCGATTTGTTCGGTGAATCTGGATACCATGGAACTAAAAATGGCAGGTGCTTACAATCCAATGTACCTGATTAGAAACAAAGAATTGATTCAGTTCAAAGGTGACCGCTACCAAATAGGAAACCCTAATCAGATTAATGGTAGAAAGTTTACTTTACACGAATATAAACTTGAAAAGAATGACACCATCTATCTGTTTTCTGATGGATTTGCGGACCAAAAAGGTGGACCTGATGGCAAAAAGTTTTACTACCCTCCGTTCAGAGATCTATTATTAAACTTATCTGGTATGCCTATGAATCAGCAAAAAAGCCTTCTTGAAACAAAACTTAGGGATTGGAAAGGAAGCAGAGAACAATTGGACGATATATTAATTTTAGGTATTAGAATCTAACCATGCAAAACCAATTAACAAAAGACATATTTGAACAATTTAGAAGCAATGCTTCTGGGAGTGTGATATGTTCATATTTGGGGCAATTTAATTTTGATGTGGTGGATCGTTTACTGAAAGATACCAAGGAGGATTTAAAACACCCATCGTACCAACGACATCTGGCTAAAAGGACCTATAATGTTCTGGTGGAATGTCTTGAAAACATTCAAAAACATGGAGCAAATACGCCCAATATTCCTGATGAGGGAATGGTATTGGTAACTACTCATAACAATGAGTTCAATATTCTGGTTGGCAACCCAGTACTAATAGAGGAGGTTAACACTCTCAAAGAGCGAATGGATGAAGTGAATCTCCTGGACAAAGTACAACTAAAGGAACTTTATCGCAAAATTATTCGCGAAGGATCCATATCCGATCGTGGAGGTGCCGGACTGGGGATTGTGGACATTGCAATGAAGTCCAGATCTCACCTGGAATACCAGTTTATAGAATACAACCATAACAATCATTTTTTTACACTACAAATACACATTAAAAACAATTAGAGGATGGAAAATTATAAAGTAGAAGCAACGGACAATACGCCTTTATTGGACTTGAATCATCAAACACACACTTTACTTTTTGAGGGAGAGTCCAGACCTGAAGATGTACAAAAGTTTTACTCCCCTGTATTGGAGTGGCTGGAATCATACAACAAACACCTGTATTTCTTAAAGGACATGAATTCTAATGAAATTACGGTAAACTGTAATTTCAAATACGAATACTTCAATTCATCTTCTGCCAAATACATCATGGACATCATCAATAAGCTTGGAGAATTGGATAGTTCCATCAGTTTAAATGTAAACTGGCATTATGAAGAAATGGACGAAGATATGTTTGAAGCCGGAGAAGAGTTTCAGGATATGCTTGGGGTAAAATTCAACTTTGTGCTTACGGATTAATCTCTACAATTTTTTTACCAATTTATTTCTTTTTGAAAGGGTTAAGCATTCTGCCCAAGTTCTTTATGGGAGAAATGATCAGGTTTTTTGCAAAGGTATCGTAGTCTTTATCTTCCTCTCCTAACCCAAATTCTACTTTCTCTACCTCTTTTGAGCGAATTAAAGTACCAAACATCAAATCCCAAAAGGCAAATTTACCTCCCATGTTTTTGTTGTAGTGTTCCGGCGCATTGCTGTGATGTATTTGATGCTGGTATGGGCTAATTAAAAACTTCTCCAGCCAGGATGGATATTTCAGCTTTACGTGAGAATGCCTTAAGTTGGCTCCTAAGCTTAAAAACAAAAAGGCTGCCACTCCTATTCCGTATATGGTGTATTGCTCTACTTTTTCGTCGGATAAAAAATCGAATAATCCAGTGACTAATGCAAATACCACAATAGCCACAATGTTATTAATAATCAGCTCTACTGGATGGAGCCTGTACTGTGTAAATGGGTTTAATGAAGTTGCCGAATGATGAATTTTATGAAACTCCCACAAAAAGGGGATTTTGTGAGCAGCATAGTGCACAATAAAAAAGGAGAAATCTTTTGCCAATAATAATGCAATAGAATAATAGATCAACACTTCTGTTTGTGAAAGGGAGATCGGTTGCCCAAACCAAACCTCTAAATGATAGGTTACTTCGTAGGTTAGTCTTAGTCCGTACACGGCAAATGCCCCCAACAGAATTACCTTAATAAATGCATTAAATACCACCAGCGCATAATCCACCCCAGCAGATTGACTCAACCATACTTTTTTATTCAACAGGTAAGCGAAAAAGGATTCTCTCCTTTTTTGAGCGAGATAAACAAAAAAGGCAATTACACCAGAACTGATCAAAAAAGCCCAATAGGTCCTTTTTTCGATGTTCAGGATATAAGATACAACCTGCTCCCAACCATTTTCTAACGTTTCCATTTATTTGCTTTCGTTTATCTTGCTTGTTAGGTGAGTTAGAAAGTAAGCAATTTTTGTTTATATCTGAATTTGAAGTGTAAAGTAGAAGTTTCTAGGTGCCGATGGAATAATACCTGGACCAGGGTATCCGGTAGCTCTTCTGGTAAAATAGCTTTCGTTAGTTAGGTTGTTTACTCCAGTTTCTACCTGTAAAAATTTGTGTTTCCATCTAAGAGATAAATCCATGATGCTATAGGCTGGAATCATTCCGTTAACAGCATTGGCTTGTTGCTCAGAATTAGTTGCATCCGAATAATGCTCCTGTGTAAAGGAGTACTGATAGCTAACAGAAAGGGATTTGTAAGCAAAAGTAATTCCCGTCTTTAAATTGAACGGAGGTACCAATTCCACTTTCTTCCCTTCGTAAGCTGCCTCTTCGGAGTCGATGTACTCTGCATCGGTAAAAGAAACATTTACAAACGGTCTGAAAGAGTACTTGGAAGTATCAGAAATGAACACTTTGGCCAAATCAGTTTCTACCATGGCCTCTACTCCTCTGGTTAACGACTTAGATATATTTGTTCTATACTGGTATGGAGTAAACCATGTTGGGTCCACCTGTATGGTTGTTCCAATTCTATTGGCATACGACAACACAAATACGGAAACATCATAGTTCAACTTATTACTGATTCCTCCACGCATTCCGAAATCAAAATTATACCCTCTTTCATCTTCCAAATCCGGATCAATTCTAAAGTTTGGATTCTGAATTTGCATATCGGTAAAATTGATGCTTCTATAATTTTGAGAAAAGTTCGAGTAAAACTCAATGGTATCGCTAATTCTATAATTCAACCCTATCCCTCCAATCAGAAATGATCTTTTATTCTCCTTAACATCGGTATAGTTAGTGTCAAAAATAACTTGTCCGGCCAGGTTGTACACCATATCTCTATATACTCCGTCTGCTCTGGTATGAATGTGTTCAAAACGAACTCCTGGTGTTACACTTAGCTCTTCTGTTATATTAAAAATGTGCTCAGCAAAAGCAGAAATGTTTTTACTTGGAAACTTGTAATCTGATCCTTCCAGATTATCCGGGTTGATGTAGAAGAAATCAGGACCATCGCCATCGGTAGAAAGACCTTGTCTACTCCAATTATACCCTTGATAATACCTAACACCAAATAACATGGCCCATGGTAAATCATTTACCAAATAACGGTGTAATAATCTGGTTTCGTTACCAAAGTTTTTAAAGTGACCGGAAATTAGATCTCTTTCCGTCATTGGGTCTATTCGATTAATCTGCCCTAAAAACCCAAGAGCTTCTCTCGAAGCTATTAACCCAAAGAACCTGGAGTTTAACTTGGTAGATGAATTGAACTCGTGATCAAAATTAACAGCTCCCAAATTCCAGTTTACTCTAAACCAGTTACGATCTCTAAGAGAAACTGTAGGGTCCAAATTGAATTGTAAATCCGTTAAACCACCAGGTTGTTGAGTAGTATAAGCCATTCTGGTTAGCTCCAATCTAACCGAAGTATTTTCAGTAAAATACTTTCTTACGTTTAATCCTGCCGTTTCCACATGGAAGCCAGAGTTTGGTCTCCAGTCATTTCCTGTTTTTCTTTGATAGTAGGTATAATAATTCCAGTTATTGTGATCTCCTCCTACACTTACAAATGTGTTAAGCAGTTTAAATGAACCTGCTGTTTGACGGGCTGTTACCTCGATCTTTTTATCTGGATTACCTGTTTTAGTAACGAAGTTAAGTAAACCTCCAAACTGAGTTCCGAATTGAAGAGAAGCAGCTCCTCTAATCAATTGAATTTCCGAAATGGCTTCACTAGGTGGAGTATAATAACTTTCTGGGTAACCAAGGGCATCTGCACTAATGTCGTACCCATTTTGACGGGTATTAAAGTTAGATGTTCTGCTTGGGTTTAACCCTCTTCCTCCTATTCCTAACTGAATTCCTGCTCCATCACTTTCCCAAATGTTTAGTCCCGGAATTTTACTGTAAATCTGTCTTCCAGAGTTGGTCGCCAAATTCCCCACTACCGCATCAATGGCAATAATTTCACTCTTCTTTCCCTGACTAATGGTTACCCCTTCGATGGCTCTCATTCTTCTGGAAAAATCAGAACATTTACTGGAATCTTTTACAACAAATTGTTCCAGAACATGCTCTGTACCAATTAGGCTGCACTTTAGCTTTACTTTTTCTTTGTTCAAAGTAACCTTCACTTCTGAGGTATGATACCCCACCTGTTGAAGAATCAGAGTATACTCTCCATAAGGAAGCTTTTCCGATTTGAAAGCTCCAATTTCGTTGGTAGTGTAAAGCTTCTCTGCTTCTTTGATGTAGATATTACAAAAAGCAACTTTTGTATGATTAGAAGAATTGCTCACCACCCCAGAAATCACACCCTTATTCTGAGCGAACAGGCTAATAGGGGCAAGAAGTAATATGAGCAATAATCTATTCATTTATTTAATCTCCGTCGTTGTCCTGATAAGTTACCAATACACCTAATGCTGCGGTTAAATCCACTTTAATGTAAGGAACCAATAACTGCATACTTTGGTATAAGGTTTCAACTCCTTGTGTATTATTTACCACTTCATCACTCAACGGATCATTAATGGCATTCATATTAGAGATGATAACCGTAATCTGGCTATCTATTACCACTGATAAGTTTTGTCCTCCTGATTGAGCCTCCACATGGTTCAGGTAATCATCCAACCCTTGTCCGTTGGTTCCTGTGGTATATCCTTCTCCCCTAATGTACTTACCAATGGCTACCATTTCTCTAACTGCAAATGGTAGAGATTGCCCATAGTAATATGCCTCTACATGATCTGGCATTGGAGTTTGAGAAAATCCGTTAAAAGCACCTGATGGTAATCCAACTTTACCCTTTCTAACATAAGTTTCGTAGTGCATGCTTAAGGCATTAACCATGTTACTCACCGAGCTACCTTGAGCATTACTTGTGTTACTTCCTTTAAATGTAGCTGTGTAAGATGACTGCCATTGACTGTATACGTAATCAGCATTGGTATAAAGCTCTGTTGCCACGTCTTGTATGTAACTAACTGCATTTGCATTGTTGGTATAATAATCTACGATATCCTGATCAGTGAAACCAGGCTTGTATAATAAGAAGTCCAATGCCTGAAATCCTTTCCCAACAAAATTAGCAGGTAATTGAAGATCATAAGATCCTGTTGTAATGTTATCGATAATTACAGTTGTATCTATTGGGTAAACATTGGTTTGACCTCTTAAGCTAATGCTTTCTGCCGGTCCGAATTCTAAAAACGCTACGTCTTGCCAGGTTAACAATGCCTCTTTCCACTGGTTACGAACATCCAGCAAACCAGACAAAGAAGGTGAAGCAGTAAAGCTGTTCACTACGTTCTTTAGAGAATCGGTTTGTAAGACGTAATTATTGTAGGATGGCACAATGTAATTATCTGCAAGGTTGTTCAACATAGCTGCTCTATCGTAGCTTTCCGGATCAACCTGAGGATCGTCCGGATCGTTATCTCCACAAGCTGCATAAAACATCATGGCCCCTAAAATCATTAGAGTGGTTAAAGTGGATTGTAATCTTTTTCGCATCTTCAAAATTCTTATTCTTTTATTAGCACAAAAACTCCATCGGAAAAATCCAATGGAGTTTTTAAATTCATAATTAATATTTACAGACTTGATGCAACACTGCTTAATCCTGTATTGTTAGCAATCTCATCAATGGCAGATTGCAAGTTCATTAAAGTAACATTATTAAAGTCCGGTCCAATGTGTCCAAGGGCAACATCAATTTGAGCTGCAGTCATTCCGTTTCCGTTTACTGCATTGTATCCATACTTCAACCCTTCTAAGAAGGCAACTGCTTCAGAAATAGCGTGGTTTCTTGCAGTGTGATCTCCAATGTGAGCCTTAGCATAGTTCAGGTAGTGAATTGCAGATCCTGCACAAACCTTTTCCATTTCATCTCTGATGATGGTAATTTGAGCATCTCTCACAGTATAATCATCGTTAGCAATTGCTGCTCTTCCCGTTCTGAATGCATCAGCAATTTTTGTAGCCGAACCTAATAAAGCCTCACGTCCATCTGCATATTTACCCCAGAACCTGTCTGTTCCATTTGTTGGGTAATCGATTTCAGAAGTGAAGTACCCGTAAGCTTCATCCCAGTGGTGCTCCATTTCTGTGTAGTATTTACCAGCACCCGGGTCAACTGCTGTAGTGTTATCATCATCACCAACTGTTCCTAAATAGTTAACAGTCATTTGGTTCATGAATACGGCACACATTAATCCTTTTTCGATAATCTGAGTGTACTCTACTCCATCAGACGACATTAAATATGGTCCTTTTACTCCATCGTTAGGGTAAACACCTGCTACTCCAGGAGCTCCATCTTCTACTCCCATCTGAGTGGTAGCGCTAATTGCTCCAAGAGAATCCATATATACTTCGAACATGGCCTGGATTCCTACATCTCCAGCTGCGGTTTTGTTCTTCAACTGTTTAGTAGAACCAGTCATTCCTAAACCAGGAGCATCAGTCCATGAATAGGCGTTATTGGCATACATATCTTTAAGAGTAGTGGCAGAAACAGCAGTTCCAGCAGTGTTAGCAGTTTTCATGTAAGTGGTCATTTCACTCAACATTTCTAATCTAATTTGCTGTCCGCTATAACTTACTGTACTATTTCCTGCATCATCAGTAAATGCATAAGTGGTAGGTACAACGTATTCGTCATTTGCAGTATCGTACTCGCAAGTTCCATCATCCTTCTTTGCTTCTGAATTATAATTTGAAGCTACAGGGTCCGTACACCCTTTCTTTTTACATCCCGTCCCGATCAATACTAAACCTGCTACTGCAATTGATCCTATCGTTTTAATATTCATACCTCCTTATTTAGAATTAGTTTAAATAAATTTTCTGAGGCAAATATATGGTCGAACTATTGAGGGGGCAATACCACAAAAATGGTATTCTTTAAAAACAGGAGTGTTACATGATATAAATCATGTTTCAAACTGACAAATGGAACACAAACTAACCCTCTAGATATCAACACCTTAATTCAGGTACTTTTCTACTTTACCTTTTTCCCAATCCTGAATTAGCTTACGAATAGCAGTGGTTTCGTATACTTTATTGTCTACGTTTCGAACGTATTTAACGAATAGTTCCAATGATTTTTTCTCGAATCCTTTTCCATTTTCAATGGCTCCTTTAGCAAGGCAAGTCATGTATACACCAAATAATAGTACATTCTCCCCTTCGCAGAGTTTCATCATTTTATTATTAATGGAAAAAGCATGCTTGGGAGATTTATCCATCCAGCTTAAGATGGTTTTACGTGCTTCGTGTCCTTTTTCTCCAGATTCTCCAAGTGGTTTTGACAACACCAGATCGCATAGTTGATTAACACATGGTTCTGCTGCGTTAACTTCTTCTTGAGTTTTAAGCTTAATAGTACTGCAGTCTGGTTGATCCTGAGCAATTGAAATGGTAGCAATTAATATGGCTACAATAATGGCGGGTAATTTCATTTTCTTTTATTTTTCAAATTAGGTGAAGTGCATCATCAAATTCCATAAAAACATAACGAGGGAATTGATACGCTACTCAGAAAGCCAGGAATTAGCTTCGTGCATGGAATTAAATATTTTAACGGGCTTACCTTTGTTCTGACTGGTAATTTCTAAAAATTTTAATTCTTGTAGCGGCTGTTTGTTCTTAGACATCATCAAAGCGATTTTTAATTCGGATGAGAATATTTTAGACACCTTATAAAGTTCATCAAACGTGGGAAGTTTTTCCTGCATATCGGCAAACACCATCACTTTATCAATTATTCCATCCAGATACAATTGATTAACCATTTCTATGGACTGAGCGATTTCTTCCACAGAAATTTCTCCATAGGTGCTTATGGTAGCCAGCTTTAGCTCTTCATTAACATTAATAAGGTCAGACATTTTTGGGGAGTGTTAAGGGATTTTTTCATCGTCAGTTAAATATAGGGAGCTATTAAGATACAGAATCCATGATTACCTGTCAATGGTATTGTGATCAACGACATCTTTTTGTCTATCAATAATTTACGATCTTAAGTTCTACCTGTTTTCCATGAGGTTTCCGCGGAGTATTATGCCCTTTTGATTTCCATGCCATTCTACTCCATCGTAAGTAACTTGTTTGTTTCTGAAAAGCTTAGGGTTTTGTTCCTGCCTGGCAAGTGAGATACGGGAAGAACCACAACTTATGTTGAGTAAAGTATAATACTTCGAGCCTAATTGATAGGTTCTAATATCATTGATGTGTGCTAAATATCCGCAAGCTCCCCAGTAAGGCTCTGTTAAAGGAATCACTTTTCCATTTACACCTAGTGTTGAGTCGTCAACAAAAGAAATATAATCCAGGGTATCTGAACGGCCATTGTATTGATATTCCATTGGCACTGCTTCTTTAAAAGACGGGAGCTTATCGGCTACTTTATAAGCCTGATCCAGATAGGGCTGAAGTGAATCCAGGTAGTGACTCAAAGAATCCACTACTCTGTAGGTGCATTTACAATCTAAAAAACGAATGGTATCCAGGTTTTGAATCAGGTTGACTGAATCTCCCTGATAATACCCCACATTTACCACACCTCTCCAATGAAATTCATTATTGGGTCCGGCTCCTTCTCCTCTATTACAAAAACGAAATAATTTCATTTCGGCAACCACCAGTTTTTCATCGGAACTTCCCAGTAAAAAGAGTTTATGTTGATTGGCACCACAACAGGCCTCTGCATGTCCTAAAACAGCGAAAAACATGACTAAGGATAACAGGTGTTTCATGAATTAAAGTGTTAGTGTTTACCTTCTTAATGTCAATTTCTTAAAAAGGTACACCTGTTTCGAAAAATATTCTGACTAATAATAATAAAAGCTGCTAAATACTAATATTTCAGAAGGTTGGATTCGGCATTGATCTAAATTAGAAGGACCAAATTATTCGATATGAGAAAAACATTTACCATAACCGCATTGGCCCTGGCTACCTGTATGGGAGCATACGCTCAACCGGGGTTTAACAAATTAAAAAGTGTTAAAGACAAAGCTTCTTCGACCGCTAAAGGAGCGAAAGATTTGAAGGCCGAGAAAAAAATGGAGAAGAGTCCTGCCAAAGAATGGATCAAGCAGTACATGGACCACATGGATCCAGTATCAGAGAACATTGATGATAAAGGATACTTGAGCTACAATGGAGACCATTTGGAAAAATGTAACGAGGCCATTACCAAGATTAAAGAATTAGATCCAAGTTGGTATTTATTGAGTGAGTATGAAGAGACTTATGCCACCAATAAAGCCAAGTACGATAAAATGTACCTGGTAAAAAGCCTTTCGGATCAATTAATGAAAATGAATTCGAGTGCTAGTCAACTTAAATCCAGCCCATACTACGCTGAGCACATTCCAAAGGTAAAGAAGGCAGACTTTGATGCTATTAAAAAGCAAATCAAAGACAACAACCTGGAAGATGGCTTCATGGAAAAACAGGTAGAGGGAATGGAGAATTTCTATGCTACCGGAACTGAAACATTAAACGGTAAATTACTACCAGACTTAAAGGGAAGTGTTAGTGCCACTGATTTCTGGCAAAAGGAAAACAGAGGAACTGAGAAGTTCCAAAAGGATTTCTACAGTGCTCTTTCCGGAAGAATTGAATTCTCACAAGCGTTAAAAACATTGGATGAGTGTAACGAGCGTGCTGATGCATTACTAGATATTTTTGAAGGTGACAAAGGTCTTCTTGCTGTTAAAGATGATATCGCTGCCAGAAAAAAGGACTTAACTGAATTCGAATCAAGTGGGGAGTATGCCAGATTGAAAGCTGAAGAAAAGCAACGTAGAATTGATGCTGTAATGCCATATAAGAACATGCGCTCGGATGGTAGTTTGGTTTCTTTGGTAAAAACAGAAGCTAAAGAAACTGGTAACTACGGAGAAATCAAAAGAGTGATCATTTACGATAAAGATTGGTACATCTCTAAAAGTAAATTTGGAATCATTTTAAGAAAAACGCTAAGAGTTCAATTCGTGGTAAAGGAAGATGATGGGTCTTGTCATTTGGTATGGGGTAAAATTGCCAGAGAATATGAAGGTATTGGAGAATATGCCAAGCCTCACCTAAAAATCATGAGCTCGCCTAAAGAAATGAACTGCAACAACATCAATAAAGTTAGTCCAGAAAAGCCTTTAGATTAAGAAGTTGAAGCCATAACATCCCCAAAGAAGCCCGGTAAATATTTATCGGGCTTTTTTATTGCAATTCGAATACATTTTTAGCTGGGTTGAACACATACTTTTGTGTACTTCCGCCCTTCTTGATTTTCACATTTAAAGTGTAAGAGTGTTCTTCACTGGGAATGGCTTCTCTCACCATTATTTGGTTCACACATTCTTGAGTAAGGTAGTTAACATCAATATGATGAGCATAATCATTGGTGCTGTCTGAAGAAGTCTCCCAATGGTCTACAGAAATGGCTTCGTAAAAAATAGACTTCATTCCTTTTAAA
This sequence comes from Parvicellaceae bacterium, assembly GCA_965230225.1. Lineage (GTDB taxonomy): Bacteria > Bacteroidota > Bacteroidia > Flavobacteriales_D > Parvicellaceae > CALSMU01. The sequence goes on along the minus strand of CBDDKM010000006.1, from coordinate 131,686 downwards.
GAATCATCATACCGGTAGATTTCCATGTTGTAATACGATCCTAATGTCCCTCCAGACCCCGAACGAATCAGCACTTCCTGATGCCCATCTTCGCAATACACATTAATGGGAACCACTTCTATATCCACTCCCGGTCTCGACCATACATGTAGGTAGTCGGTATACTCCATCACCTCCCCTGTTGCGCCATCATGAAAAGTTCCATAAGTTGGTCCTCCCATATGATCCTCAACAATCAGGTAATCCAAATATTCATCGCCCGTTAACTCTATTTTGTAATCAGCAATAAAAGGAAACTCATAATAAACTGAATCTCTTGATGCGGAATCGTAAACACCAATTTGATCGGTGTGGAATTCCTTTATTTTTTGCCACACTCCATTGGTGTCTATTTCTACAACTTCCTCTACAAGAATTTGCTTTTCCTCTTCTGGTGGTAATGGTTCCTCCCTTTGTTTCTCCTGTTCTGTACAAGAACAGAGCAAGCTAATTGATGCAATTGTAACTAACCATTTAATCATGGATTAAATGTAATCAAAATGAAGTGGATGGTTATGGGGTTTTGATTATTCGTTAGGAACTAAATAAACCTACTCCAATCGAACTATAGTTAGGGTTGGCCTAAAATTTCAACCTGATCATTTATTGGGTTAGTGGAACTGCTTGATGGCAACCCTCCAATATTTATACCCGAATTGGTCACTTGAGAATCACCTGTTGAACTATCTGTTGTTCCAGAACTAACTGCTTCTGTCATATCCATTGGTCCCATCCATTCAATCTCTCCTACAAATTGTACATTGGTTCCTCCTGCTGGATCAATCACCTGTATATTGATGCTTTCAACTCCAGGACCAATTCCTGGAATAGGCATTCTTACAATATTAACTCCACCTCCTCCTCCACTAACAATTGTTCCTATCACATTTCCGTCCTGATCCGAAAAAACAACGGTAAGGTTTGCATTCGAATTTAATGTAAATGTTCCATTGGTTACACCATTAGGAGTTGTTGTTTTGAATGTTTCAGTATTATTTCCACCTGTATTTCCTGAAAAACTGTTATAAACTATATTGGCTCCAAAATTGGCTACAGCCGGTATTGCAACTGTATTAAATAACCTAGGTGCACCTGCATCGCTTCGGATCATGGTGGACTCGTATATAATATCTCTATTCCCGAATCCATCTATTATTGTGGTAGACTGATTAATACCAGAGTTCGTTTGGGAGATTTGACGATTAACCGAATTATCCCAAAATTGTTGCTTTTCGAAAGGGGTTAATTTCCTAACCGCATATCTTTCTTGTCCATCTGAATCTAGAAAATAAAAACCGGCTTCAGGGTCGTTTCTATCATTCCTGGCTCCCAGGTTCCACATAAATTGGTTTAAGAACATATTGGTAAACATTACCAATTCCTCCGCTCCTTCTAACTCAATAGCATGTACTAATTTATTACCACTAAATTGGTATGGAGTATAATGTGGAAATTTATGGGTTAATGGGTCTACAGCAAAAAATCTACCCAATCTTGGGTCGTGCATTCGAAATTTATAATTGTATGTATTACCATTGCCCTTTACTTCATCATCTCTCTCCTGCCCTTGAAAACCGTAACGATAGCCACCAGTGCTATAAGGCTCACAGTTAGCAGCAAAAACCTGCTCCTGTAACTCCTCTACCTTAAAATCGTGAATGTATAAATATTGAGTTCCTGATGTACCGAACTCTGCACTAATTTCCACCATCATGTTGGAGAGTGTTGCTTCAGAAGTGATTTCCAATATAACATTTTGAGAAGTGGATACTGGTGAAGTTATAACCTTCTGCCCTAGCACTCCGGTTTGATTAGCAGCCAATGTTAAGTTACTAATTCCCGGATCGGCAGATACGGTAACTGTAACCCTATAATTGGTAGAAGTATTAACACCTATGTTGTTACGATAGACACTCCCTGTACTATTACTTGTTACTTTAATGTCTCCACTAACCACATTGGCGGTTGTTGAAGCAGATTGGGTCCAGTTAGTTGGAAGTTGAGCAGATATTGGCACCACCCAAAAAACAAATAGAACTAAATTCAAGCATTCCCTGTATTTTTTCATTTGTAAAGTAATTTGAAATGCATTGATCATTTCGATAAACTATATAAGCAAGCACCTGATTCGAACTTCAAACTTAAATTAACTATTCTTCAATATCCTCAAACTTCATTTCTTTAACTGCAGATATATAAAAATGACTCCCTGCAGATTTAACTAACTCCATAATTTCCTCAAGAGTGTAAAACTCTGCATTCTCTCCACTTGTATAATCAAAGGCAACATATTTCCCTCCATTACACTCCTCATTTGTCTCAACTTTCATCATCACTTCATTTATATGAGCCTTAGGTACTAAACTTTTATTTACCGCCGTTAATATCACAAGGGTTCCTGCAGGAGCTTTATTTGCAGCTTCAACTGCATCTTCTTGCTTATCCCGTTCATATACCTCTCCAGCTTCACTACTTAATCCTACATCGACCTTCCCTTGCCCTAAACCATCTGGAGAAACAAACATATGGTATTTTGAGTCTGAAAACTTCGTTTTTTCTCTTCTCAACATTTTGTTAAACTCATCCTCTCCTTTTGTTTCCAAAACTGTTGCTAAATAAATTAAAGTTGTTGTGAACTGGCAATCAATACTAATTTCCTGGGCCTCCACTTTCTTCAACAATAACTTTACTACTTTGGAAGGTTTTTTATTACCTGAGTAGGAAATCGCAAATGATCCATTATCCTCATAATACCCTACTTGTAAGTGATATTTACCTAGGAAACGATCATAATCCGGAACACCAAACTTAGCATTAGCTACTATTTCTCTTGCCTTATCTTGCATTGTTGTTTCGGGTGGATCATCGCCAAATGGGTCGGTAAAAAACAAAGGAGAATTGTGAAAAGCACTATAAGGAGATTCTGAAGCGTACTTTGATGCCTTGGGATCAATACTCAACCACCTACCTAATCTAGGATCAAACTGTCTAAATTTAGTTGTATAGGAGTTATTAGCTCCTTTTAGCTCATCATCTTTCTCCATACCGTTAAAAGCATAGCGATAATCACCTATACTATATGGTTCACAATTAGAGGCTAAAACTACTTCTTGAAGCTCTTCCACCTTAAAATCGTGGATATAAAAATGAAGTGTGCTGGAAGTATTGAATTCCGCACTGATTTCCACCATCATATTAGATGGTGCTACTTCAGAGGTAGTAACTAAAACCATCTCTTGAGGTGTAGAACTGGGTGAAGTAATAATTTCCTGACCAAGCATCACAGATTGATTAGCAGTTAAGCTTAAATTAGTAATACCGGGATCGGCGGAAACAGTAATGGTTACTTTATAATTGGTTAATGGGTTTACTCCAATATTGTTTCGCTGCACACTTCCAACTGTGTTACTGGTTACCTTAATATCTCCCCCAACAGCATTAGCAGTTGTTCCCACTGCCTGAGTCCAATTAGTAGGAAGTTGGGCTGATATTGGTACTATCAACAACACAAATAACACTAAGTTTAGATATTTCCTATAATTCCTCATATTCAATAGTATTAGGGGATACTTACCCAAGTCGGGAAAAAGAAAACTGTTGCATTCCTATCTTTTGCTTTTACTGTTCCTGTATGATTTACAACTGTTGTTGAGTTATTCGTTGGGTGAGCATACTCTAACGTTTCCAACAATTCATCTGCACGATCCTGACCTAAACATGGATTTCCACAAGCATTTCCACTTTCATCAGGGTAATTAGAATGATTGGAATCCGTTTCTCCAGATACCATCATATGAAAGTTTCTAAAATCCACATGTCCTGTTCCAGCAGGCTGCATTACCTCTACTGACGAACCAATAATGTTAGACAATTGATTAATATCATCTATGGCTTGTTGGTACTGACCGGGTTGAACACCCTCTTCCGAAATACATGCCTGATCCGATTTAAATCGAACGCTTAAGTCATAAGTGTATCCAATAAAACCTGCAAGCTTAGAAATGTGCTCGACTAGCCTATAACCTTCGGTACCATTTGGTTTAGTATACCTTTCTCGAACCGACATCTGCTCCATTACAGTGTTTCCTGTTCCTTGATATTCAGAGTTAAGCACCATTTTTTCTAAAGAATTCTCATTAAAATTGTCCTGAGTATACGTTCTTATTACTTTTCCATCTGCATCATATTCTCTGTACGTAACACTTAATGGTCCATCTTTCTTCGTTTTTATCACATATACCTGACTTAATTTTGGATCATCATCATGTGGTTGGACAATAACATCAAAACTCTCTAACCCTTCAAGTTCTACGCAATTAATCAACATGTTTTCGCTAAATGCATAAGGGCTATTATGTGGGTATTTTGGAGCAAGTGGATCTAAAGCATAAAATCTTCCTAACCTGGTGTCATGCATTCTAAATTTATAATTATAAGAATTACCACTCCCCTTTATTTCTTCATCCTTTTCCTGACCTTGAAATCCATATCGATACCCTCCAGAGCTATAAGGCTCACAATTGGCAGCTAACAAAACTTCTTCTAACTCCTCCACTTTTACACTGTGTACATAGAAATACAGCTGATTAGAAGTATTAAAATCTCCTTTTATGGCAAAAGATAAGTTTTGTGGAGTTGAAACAGTGTTAACCACTAACTCTAATTGCTGTAGCGAACCACTTGGGCTAGCAATTTCAGTTTCACCCAGTAACGAACTTTGATATGCTTCCAACTTTAGGTTAGACACTCCTGATTCGGCCGTAATGGATACTGTAATTCTATAATTAGTATTTGGTATTACGGCAACATTACTTCGTTGTATCTCTCCCTGTGTATTGCTGGTCACCTTTATATCTCCACCTAGAACCACAGCAGTAGTGGCTCCAGACTGTGACCAATTAGTTGGTAGTTGAGCACTAACCCAACCTCCAACAACCAATAATACTATTGTAACTAATAACCTCATTTGATTAATGCACATTCATTTCATGATCAACTTTTTCCAACATATCCAAAATTTCTTGATCTGACCAAATTCTAAATTTTGGAGTTTCATGTCCTATTTTTTCCAATGGAAGATATGGTAAAACAGGAACCTCTTGTTCATATGGTATGCCATTCAGAATATTCCACCTTCTAATGGAATTTATATGCCTATTGGCAACTCCTTCGGTAAAAGTACTGATAGGGCTATGTGAATTTTCTGGGTCATTTTCTCCATGATATGCTCCAGAGGAATTTAGCACTATTTGCCTTTGAAATTCATCCTTTCTATCTGGGTCTTCCCCCATCAATAATTTTGTATGAGCATTACTTCTATCCGTAATTGATAAATATATATCTCCTGCTACAATTTCATCGTACTCAATTTCATAAGAATACTGTTCTTGAACCATAACCGTTCCTATCTCCACCCTTACCGCCTCAAAAAATTCATCAAAACTAGAATACTTTTCATCTGAGGAACTGTATGGTTTCCCATATATATCTATCGTAAATTCAACGCTATTTACTTCAAAGTATTTCATGACAATATACAGCGGTAGGTTATTACAATCAAATTGGTATTTTTCGTCTAATTCTTGTGCTTTTTCGAAAGTTAATTCTGTTCTTACAAAACGGTCAAAATCTTTGATGGACATTACCTCTGCTTTATCAAAATAACCAGGCCAGGCACCCTTATATGACTTGGTTGTATTTTCATTTTCTAACCCCTCCAATTCTATTCCGTCAATAAGCTTATTCTCACTAAATGCATAAGGACTGTTATGTGGATACATTGGAGCCAAAGGATCCAACGCAAAGAACCTTCCCAGTCTTGGATCGTGCATTCTAAACTTGTAGTTATAAGCATTGCCTTCTCCTTTCATCTCATCGTCTCTCTCCTGCCCCTGAAACCCATATCGATATCCTCCGGTACTGTATGGTTCGCAATTGGCTGCTAATAAAACTTCTTGTAATTCTTCCACTTTAAAATCGTGGATGTAAAAATGAAGCGTACTGGAAGTATTGAATTCCCCACTGATTTCTACCATCATATTGGAGGGTGTTACCTCCGTAGAAGTAACCAATACTACTTCTTGAGGTGTAGAACTTGGAGAAGCAATAACTTCCTGACCAAGTACTGCAGATTGGTTAGCAGTTAAACTTAGATTAGTAATACCAGGATCCGCAGAAACGGTAATGGTAACTTTGTAACTTGTTAAAGGATTTACTCCAACATTATTTCGTTGTACACTTCCCACGGTGTTACTGGTTACTTTTAAGTCTCCACTAACCACATTAGCAGTGGTAGAAGTTGACTGGCTCCAATCAGTGGGTAGCTGAGCTCCCACACTGATGGCCAGTAATATCAATATTTGTGTTACGACAACTTTCATATTAGTTGAGCTTATTCAAATGTTTCTTCCAGAATTGTGTTGTATTGTTGCTGTGTTTCCTGCAACGTTCCATTGTTACAATCCATAGGAATAGTCATCCCATAAGGGTAATAATGAACTGCGCTGTTTACCTGAGGCTTATAAAACAAAGCTCCATTATTCGGATCTTCCACTACTAGTTTTCTATCCGTAATTACATTGTACACATTTCCACGGTGGTCAGACAACTCAAAGTTTTTCAGTCCAAGTACACGCTCTTTATATTTCGTAACAGGTGTATTTACAGTAACCACGTTTTGGTCAAGTCCTAAACGATTACTTCCATTAATGAACCTTTCGTTTACAATTAAATCTGTTTGAGATTCATTTCTGTTATAAACTGCTAAACTTTGTTCGTTTCCGTCCATACCATACCAGGTATACTTCCATTCAGTACTTGGTAATAAATTACCACTACCATCCTTTGTTTTCTCTACTTTCAGGCATCTATTACCCGTAAAACTATATTCAAAATAGGTATCCGGTTTAGTTGATCCAGGTAGACGATAAATTTGTTTTACTTTTCCATCAGGATACCAATCAATAAACCCAATCATTTCTGAAGTATCTGATTTTAATGATCCATCATCATGATATGCAAAGGCATTTCCATTGATCTCTGAACCAAGAATATCTCCATAGTCTAATACTTCATTGGCAACTTCATTAACTGTTTCCAACTTGTTCTCTTCAGTCAAATAGTTGTAATGGAAATCATCCATCAGGTTGTCGTTATTGTTATCAGGAGATGTGTAAGCTCTTCTCTCTAAATCTGTAATGTTTCCATTAGGATCAAAATCAACATGAACTTCGAAATCTCCCAAAGCATTTCCATTTATAGAAGTACTTGCGTTTTGACGCATGGCTCCAAACATTGAGTTGTTATTGGTAATAGCACTGGAGATAAATACATGACTCTCTTTAAATCGATGCAATTGATCATATTTAAATGTAGTTCCCTGAACTCTTAATGGCTCACTGTTCAATGCACTTAATGCAGTGGTCATGTATTGAATATTACCATTATACAATGGATTCAAATCAGACTCAAATGCACTACCTGCTATTTCCAGGTTCCAGGGTTTAGTATTGTCTATTGCCTTGTAATCATTAGCATAATAACTCAATGTAAAGTTGAAAGCATCTTGTGCAAATTCATCGTGCATATTAGGATAAGCTGAATGATACTCCGGTGTTCCTGTGCCGTTTAACATTCCGTCTTTCCCCATGTCTTTTGTGGCATCCAATACTCCTGCATTCATACTTTTAATCCATCCATGAAGAGTGTATGCTAAGTCAGATCCCTGAACCTTCATTTCTCCCAACTCAGTTCTGGCCAATAAACCATCCAAACGATAGTGGTAACTTGCATCTCGATCCCAAATCACTCCATCTTTAGAGGTATAAACCTCTTTTAGTCGGTTATCCGCATCGTATAAGTATTTGTGGCTTATTTGATCAATTTCACCTTCCTGGAAATGTACTTCGTTAGTAAGACCATTTAGTAGGTCATATTCATAATCGGTTCTGATAAACTCTCGATCGTATTGAGCCAAATCTTCGGTTTGTTGTAAGAATGTTTTAGCATTTCCATGTACGTCGTAACTAAAGTGATTCACATAATCTGGATCAGTAAAATCAAACCCTCCAGGTCCTGGTTGGAACCACCCTTCGTGCTTTTCAACCGCAGCAATTCTGTTTCTAATGTCTCCGTAACCATCTCCTCCAAATTCTGTTTCTGCAGCTACGCTAAATGGTTCAGAATAGTGAGTACGAACAATTTGATGTTTTGCTAATCCTGTTGGAATAGCAGGATCAATCCAGGTTCTCAATGCATTAGGAGATTTGGAAATGGCATCTGTCATTGCAGTAGGCTGCATTATCTCGGCAGTTTCGCTTACTCTTCCTAGGTAATCGTATTGAGTATAATTATACGTCGGCACATTAACTCCTGAATTAGGATTTCCTCCCAACAAACCAGTTTCAAAGTCTTCTTGTCTAGCATTCTGACTCACCACTGGTCTGGAAATGTGATCGTACCAAATTCTGGAGTCTTCTCCATCCGGTGTAGAAGTCACAACTGGTTGATTCATGGAGTTAAACTGATACCTCGTTTTGTAAGAATGACTTGGATAAATTTCCAGTCCATTATTAACAATATCATCTACCTGAGTATCGGTTAAAGGATTAACTCCTTTTGGAGGAATAGTCATCACTAAATTATCCGCTCTGTCAAAATAGAACAAGGTATAATGATAACGATTTGACTCATATTCGTAATTATATTCTTCATCTACTCCAACACAGGTTGAAATGTAACTTGCCATAAATTCATCTCGCTCCGTTTCCAGGTATTCTTCGTAAATATCCAATGCCTGTTCTGTTGCATTCAACACCAATGTTTCCATACAGTCAGTATGGTCATCGAATACAAATCCTTCATTCTCACAAAGAGTTAATTCGTCTGGGTTAATCAAAGCTCCAAAGCATTTAATGGAAATAGAATACTTCAATATTACTTCCTCTCCCTGATCGTTAATAGCGATAGCATCCACCAGGAAATTAAAATTACTTCCTCCTGTGGTTGTATATGGAGCACCAAACGATTGTGTTGCTTCCACGGCCTCTTGAGCAGTAGCGAAGCTTCCCATTTGACTAATAGCTACCGTAATGGTTCCTTGAGAAGGGTCTATACAGAACCTACAATCATTGTGGTTTATGTCAAAGTAGAACCCACTTCCGTTCCAAACCGGTACGTAGTTATAATCTGAGGTTGGGAAAGGATCACACACATTTTGAGAGCCAAACTCTGGTGCTACTGTAAAACTTGCACTAAAATAAGATAGAAGCGAACCAGGTGTATGTGTTTGGTTATTCAACAATCCTCCTACTGCTAATCCATTTAGTACTTGAACAAGATCGTTTGCTTCTGCTGTGAATCCACCAGTAATTAACCCTGTATTGTAATTATCACAATCTTCCAAGAAACCAATTAAACTAGCGTAGGTAAATGAAGTACCGTACATCTCATTCACAAAATTGGTAAATAGTGCCGGGTACGCTGCCACATTGGTTACATGAAATTCATTATCAAGATCATTTAATGCATCTGCAAGCTCTTCACAAGTAATACATCCTTCACCTGCACACTCATAGTTATTAGGAGTTAAATATTCTTCAATAATATCAATTTGAGACTGATCCCAGGTTAACGACCCCAACGGATAAGTATTAGCAATGTTAGCTCCTATGGCATTGGCACACTCTGCTCTTTCGTCGCAGAAATCCAACGGTAAAAAGCCATATTCAATTTCGAACTCTTCTTCCGAGCTTACACTCAATAACTGATCACAACCACATTGATTAAGTGTATGCACCAACGTTTGATTTGGAATAGCAGCAGGGGTTGTAATTAAGAAATGATTACATCCAACTGTTTCTAACCCACCTGGTAAATACCCTGAGATAACTGTTTCGAAAGAAGAACTCGATCCATATTGAGATGCCATTGGCCAATCGTAAGAGCATCCAGATTGACAAACTGCTACTAAATCACCTTCTAACTGATCATAAAATGACTGTCCTGATTCCCATGGAGCTCCTCCATTTCCAGGCATATCGTTGGCACACTCGCTCAAAGCATCCATCCAACTCTCAGACAACGATGTACATTGACTCTCACAAAAACCATTACTTACTGTTGGTCCAGGGTTAGCCGGAGCCCCGTTATCTACCGATTCTAAATAGGCTTCTGGCATAAACTGATCAAACATGGTAAATCGTTTGATTTTTTCCTCGTACGGATTAGGAGGTCCATAAGTACTAGAGCAATAAGAGTTAGCATAATCAATACACCTTACATGAGGCCCTCCATTTTCACAGGCCCACAACTCCATCATTACCTGAAGAATCATTGCTCTTCTTCCAAGGTATAAATCTCTAAAATTGATCCAATGAGCATCATTGTCGCATGTACTTTGCCCAAAAGGCGTGTCATCTGCCATAAATGCAGCCAATTGATATAAGTCGATCCCTCCCGAGCAGGTATTCAACAAGTTATTAGCTTGATTCTGGTATGAATATGGATTAGGCGCACCAGCAGGTACATAATACATATACACCCATGCAGACCAGGTTGAAGCGGTAGACATCAAACCAATTAATGGATCCTGAATAACAACCGGAGTGGTAGGAGCCGATGCCAGGCAGGCGTAGGTTGAACCACCTGCAGGATCAAGATACCCATTATTCAAGGCATCGTTCCAGTTATCTGTTAGCTTAAAGTCGTTAATGTATGAGAATACATCAGGATAAGTTGTACAAAAAGTATAAGTGATGTATTCAGGGTGGGCAACTAATAATTGCTCAGCCCATTGCTGATCCCAATTAGACAAGAAATCATTGATGGTTACCAACGGATCATTTACAGGATATACATCTCCCGAAGAAGTAACAATATCTACAGGAGTTGATGTTCCATATTGAACAATATCTCTCCAGCTAAACCCTAATGAATTGCTTTCATTAAATACACTGTATTCATCAGTTGGGTCTAAAGATGCATACTGCCCTCCTGGACTAACATCTCCGATCAAAATTGGATATAGTTGCTCACAAATAGGAGCATTCTCACAATTGATCACGTACTCCTCTCTTAAATCAAGATAAACCTGTTCATCTGTTTCTCCGGTTGCCTGAGAGTAGATATCCCACGTTCCGTATGTTTCAATAAAAGTTTGTAAACAAGGAGTATATTCATCACATGTAGAAAAATCGATGTTTTGAAGCTCAATATTTAAGTAATCCGAAAATGGTGTAATACAATCTGAATTCTCTACATACTGTTGCCAGTAGTACTCCATCGGTTCTTGAGCAACCTTTAGCGTTTTTGTTACATAATACTCTCCAAACTTTGGAAACTTAATCACGAATGATTCATCTCCCGGATTTTCGTTACTGAAAACCAATGGCTGCTCACAATCAGTATCAAATTGTGTAACGGCCCCCACATAACGAGTCCAGCTATAAGGTGCCGGGTACTCTACTCCATTTTCATCTTCAGGTGCACAGTTTACAGTAAACTGTCCATCGATAGGTGTAATGCTAAACTCAACTTCGTAAACACAATCGAAGCATACATCAAGAGGTAAACAGTCGTTAAATACCTCCGCAGTAAAATCATAGTTAAATTGGTACTCAACAGCTGGATCTATTACTACAACCTTCTTTTGAACCTGTAATATACCTGCCTCTAATAAATTTGGACTATCGCTGGTGTATGGCATCAAATCGGCAGCTGTAGCACTCATCCCTGTATTTCCTTCAATAGGCTCTAATCCTGCAGGAGCAGGTCCTTCAAGATACTTGGCAACCGTTCTTCCATAGCTGTCGGTAATGGCCACATTTACCTGCCCATTTGCATCTCTCGTAATTACTCTGGTATAATTAATTGTTGGTGCTGCATCAGAACCAAATAGATAATAAGTTTCATTGCCTTCTACTGGCTCATAAAGTGTTTCAGTATAATGTCCTCCTTCGGTTAACTGATGATCTGGACCAACTCCCCCTACTCGTTTCACTCTGCTTGTTGGGTCGTTAGCATAATAAGTATGCATAAAAGTATACCCATCACCATCCGGTAAATAAGCTTCAGCTCCTTCTTTATTGTTATTTTGATCACTATAATATCTGGAAGCACCTTGCGACAAGGATTCACTCATGGCTTGAGCCGGAATCATTCCACAACTACCGAACATTAAAACATCTTGATGGAAATCGTCTTTATCATAAACTCCTCCATTTACATCTCTATTTAACCCAGGAATATAGTTCAGGCTGGCTTGCTGAACAGGACTACCCATGGTTTCGATAGCCGGCCTACCGTAATAATCATAAACAGTAGACTTTGCCAGTACTTCTCTCTGACTATTCATTTTGGAAATAGACTGTCTCAATTTTCCGGTACCATCCATGTACTGAACCACTACTCCTTTTGTTCCTTCCTCTACTATCCCCAACTCTGCAGAATAATTGAAATCATGACCATCAACAGGTACCGTTTCTACCATACAATTCACTGGACATTGTGCCACAGTACCAGATTCAGGTACATTGCACCAGGTACCTTCAATCGGACGGTCCAGGTTTATTCCTCCAATTCCGATACCTCTGTAACGAACCAATAAAAACCCATTTCTGTAAATAACAGGAATTTTGTAACTATTATGGGATAACCTAACTCTGGTTGCACTTTCGTTGAAGTTATAATTAACATCTTCCGGGTAATAAAAGTCTGGTACTCCACCATTAATATCACCAGTATAATTATGCACCCAGGTCCATTCTAATTCGTACTCTTCAGCTCCATCTATTGATAACCAGTTAACTTGAATTTCGGAACCGGAAATTACCATACTGATATCCGAAGATGAAGAACCAGGTTGGTAAAAACGATCAAATGCATTAAAGTATTCAGTTTCTACAGACGACTTTAAGAATAAGTTCTCTCTATCTACGGTGGTAGACACCCAAATCCCCGAGTTCTTCTTAAACAACTTAACATTGGTAATGTCAACCTTCATCCCGTTTTCAAAGGTGTAAACGGCTCTGTCTTTATAAGAAACACTTGGGTCGTAATTAATGTCCAACTCAACACTCGACAAAGATTGAGACACCAACACATTTCCCTGTAACTCTTCCCAGCTCAAATCAAACTGAATTTTGTAAGCATAAGAGGCATCCAGAAGCAAATAGCTCTCATCAATACCAAAAGTTATTTCGTTGTTAATTTGCTTTATTCTAAATTGGTTACTCCACAACGAATTATTGTTAACAGTACTGTACTGTTGACTTTCTACGCTTAAATCCTGAAGTAAATTTGTTGCTGTATTAACATTATGAACTTCATCTTTTGCTGCTCTACCAGCATTGCTGATAAGCAACAATAAGAATAACCAGGTCAACCTATTTGCAGCTCTCCACTGCAGCTTTGTATTTAATTTTAATGATTTCATTTTTTTAAGCATTGTGGATTATTCGTAAATTTTAATTCCTGATCTGTTTTCCTGAACGGTTTGTTTACCACGTTCAGTTTCCTTGATAGTCCTAATCATATTACCATCCTCGTCGTATTGGAATATGGTAGCAAAGTTTCTATTATCCAGTTGGGCTGCAGGCCTCTGCTCAATTGCATCAATTACCTGGGCTTCCATTTCACTATCAAAAGGATGAACTCGAATATCGTCGAAGAATGCTGCACCAGCCGAACCAGCTACCAATCTAATTTCCATAGGAGTATCGTTGGTTAACTGATCATCCACTTCGAAAGTCAACTCTACTCGTTGCCACCCATCAATGATGTTCGATCTTTTTTCTGTAACAGGTATTAACCCTCCATTTACTGTAATCTGAATTTGAGCAGTATAATCCAGTAATTCCTGAGTATTATTGTGCTCCTTGATCCATCCCATAACTACGTAAACGTTCTCTGCTTCTCCATTTACAAATTGATGTTTATGAATAATATCAGACTCTGCTAAAAGGAATGGAGCTTCATGATCAGCTACAACTGGTTCTACCCCATCCCAGGTGGTAGACTCATAAGAAACAGATGTACCTTGCTCAACTCTTACACTGTATCTTCCGGTGTGAGCCTCTTCTTCTGTTGGTTGAATTTCTTCAATTCTAAAATGTTGATTACTACATCCAAATGGTCTATACAGTGGATCTCCTTCTCCTGTAATAAATGTTCCTTCTGAATAGTAATCTTCAAAGCCATCAAAACCAGACTCAACATACCTCGAATTTGACACAGATGCCTCTGGGTGTCTTCTATTGTACCCAATGTAATTGGCTAGTTTAAGATCCAAAGCATCTTCCTGTTCAAGGTTATAACCATAGTGGTCGTGCAATACAGATTCGGCAGTTTCGAACCAGTTTTGTAATGGGTCACCGGAATTATAATCTGATCTAGCAGGATCATAAATCGGTAACCACTGTCCTCCTCCTTCATTCTTCCAAAACGGTTGATATACAGTTAAAAGGCCATCTTTTCTTGCTGCACCAGTGGAATAATCTCTCTCGTGGTCAAAAGCATAAGTTTTATGCTGCTTCCATTGCCCAAGCATGTTGTAACGATAAGGGTTTATTGAACTTTCAGGACTAAAACATGCACCTTGTACTTTTGCCAGATCAGTAAAGTCTGCGCCAGCTACATTGATAATATTAGTGTGATTATATCCTACTGCATAAGGAGATGTTCCTGTTGGGTAAGTATCCAAAGTACTAACCGTAGCCATTGGAGCTCCTGTAAAGTTTTTACGCCCCGGTAAGAATACCTTATAAAGTACTGAACCTGATTGTAAGTATTGATCTCCGTTGTCCTTAGCAAGGAAGTAATTTCCTGTTAACTCATTTTCGACAACCGTAAGTTTTAAGTCCTGATTCGTAATACTTGTAATTAACACATCTCCAGGGTGGAAATATTGCTTTTCGGATGTTAAAATATTTCCGTTGGCATCAAGAATGTTCCATCGAGCAATATTTACATTTTCCGATGCTATTTCCATACCACTGTGCGCCCAGTGAGCAGGATAATTATACTCGTAAATTTTCTGTGCTCCATTACCGTTTTCATCTGGTACTTCGGGGCTAATCTCTGTTACAATTGGAGCTCCGGTTTTAGCATCAAATAACACGTTGGCAGTTGTTTTATAACGTCCGTTATCCTCAACAACTACCTTCTCAAGAATTCCCGATTGATAAATAATTTTGGTAGTTAAGGTGCTAAAGATGCTATTCTCGGATGTCATAGCTGAACCCGAAATAGACGGGATTAATGCACCAATTGGTGGTGGCGGATAATCGTACTCCAGATTCCCTCCAATGTTAATATTAGAATGATTGCTTTCCGCAAAATTCAGGTGAGTCATTACATCGAAATTCAATCCCAATAACTGTTCAGTAATACTACCGTCTTTGTGTACCACAGGTACCATACTTCTCAACGTTCCATTGGTGTTTTCTCTATAGAAATGCTCCTCTTTATAGATCAACATACCATCCGGCGTATTGGTTGGGGTACTATAAACGTATTTCCCTTTGAATTTTCCATGCATATCGTTCACGATGGTAGAAGTTCCATAAGAGAACCCGAACCTTCTTTTAGAGTATCCTATAGCTCCAACAATTCCAGGCTTTCTCAATTCGCTTTTAGCATTGGTTTGATCAAATTGAACAGGGTAATCTTTAGCGGTATAGTGTTTAAATACTGTATACCCCGGCGTGTTTAAGGTCAACCCAGCGTATTCGATACTCGAAACTTTTACTTCGGAATATTTAATGTCTGTTGAAGCAAAAATCTCTTCGTTCAACGGAAACTCGGTATAATACCGTTCATTAGGTACACCTTTTCCGTCGTGGTAGTAATACTTTGGCGTTCTTAGTGCTATTTCGTCACCTCCATTCAATGGTTCGTACGAAGCAACTCCACTACTAATTACACCTCCTCTACTGTTAGTTGTGATATACTCATACTGAGAACCATAAACTGATAGGTTTTCTCCTGTTACAAATTCATCCCAGTTATCGTATACCTTTATAGATTTTACACGGTGTCCCCCTCCTATTTTAGAGTTCGGACCATTTTTCAATCTAATCCAGCTTTTTCCCGGTACTGCTCTGGCTGCATATCCCGTCATTAACATCATTTGATAGATGTTTGGAATACTCAACATGTTCTTTTGATGGTTTTTTGAGTCATCCGTTAATTCCGGCTGATCATTACTGGCATCATACTCGTCGTAACCATCACAAATAATCATGTTATCCTTGCTATAAATGGTCTTTAAATCATTCTCAGGATAAATGGCCAATGGCAACATTTCTTTCATTACTTGCCAGGCTTTTCTACTAATAGGGTGTACCTTTTTAGAGATTAAGTCTCCTGAGTCTATTTTATCAGGAGAAATATTTACAATTGCTCTGTTATATATTCCTGATCCTGGTGTAGTTTCTACCGGGCGAATCTCTTCCACATTACAATACCCCTGTACTGCCTCGTATAAATCCGGATCTTCAATGTTATTCCTGTATGGAGCAAGGTTCAGTAGTGTATTAAAGTAAAGGTGTTGTCCTGCTGGCATAAATTCGTCCACCATTATTTGTTGTACCTCCTGATAACTCCCTGAAATCTGATGATCCAAATCCACCAACATAGCATATTTGTTATCGAAATAATCAGCGTACAATACATCACCGAAATCAGATGGAACAGGAACATACCCACTAATCTGATCCCAGGAGTAGTACCCGAGTACTTTGTACATTCTTGTGGCTTCTTTGTCCTGAATGTATTCGTAGTCATCTGCCTCATACTCCACCTCTATTCTACTTCCACTCGGCAAGTCGATTGCTTTTAACTTCCACGCCTGAATTTCAGCATCAGCAGTAGTTTTATTTTGCTCGGCATAAGGGTATTCATTATTATCTAATATGCTTAGAGGAGCATGATCAATGGTTGTATTATCATCTTTAAAACATCCCCAACGGTCTACATGCCCTAGGTCATACGAAGGATTATTAACCGGATCACTTACATTACCATAATCAAATCGGTAACGATGCATTTTACCTAAAGGAGAATCGTAATTCTCAAAGTACACTTCTAAGAGAGTTAACTTACCTCTTTCGGAAGCTGGAGCAGAAGTTCCTGCTAAAGCATTATCTGGTGTATCCACACAAAGTGAGTGGTTATAAACAAAGTTTACAGATTTGATTGGTCCATTCCCCAGTTCTTTTCCTTTTCTGGTAAAAAGTTTTATTTGTTTTAAGCTTCGGCTATGATTCACTGAAGATATCCCTCCATTTTCACCTAACACATCATATCCATCGTTTCGATCATCGTAGACAAATTCTGCAATATAATCCTTGGTTTCGATGGAGTGTATTAAGTAGGCATCTCTTGTACCATACTGATAACTTCCCATATCATCTAACTCATCGGACTTGAAACCTTCGTTAAAAGTGGCTCTGTTTTGTTGGTAAGGGAACCTCCATTTCGAAACACCTAAATGACTGTAGTTATACCTTACATAATCTCCAATATCATCAGGAGTAGGACCATTTCCGGTTACATCGGTATAATTACCGGAAAGTTGTTCTGTTAGCAAGTAAGAAGTAGCGTGAGTAGGAACTTCATTTTTAAGGTAATAAAAATTGTTACCTCTTTTATTGTTTAACGAATTATCGGTATTTGGAGTATACTCCACTAATCCCATATTATCAATATCTCTACTCAAATCCATTACACCATTGGGGTTGTAGTTGTTGTAGGTAGACATATTAAACGAAACCTGTTCGCTGGAATTCATTACTGGAATACCATATACTTCTCTTGATCCTCCAGAAGATAACACAGTAATTTCTCCAATGTGATTATTAGGATATGCACTGGCTGATCTATTGTTGTACTGAGCCACATATCCATTACTATAGGAGTGATCATTAATAGTATAATGAGTAAACTGAGCATCCAAACCATCTCTCAACTCCTTATTAGATCGTTGTTGAAAGACTACATTTCTATCTCTTCTATCGTATTGAAAATGTTGATTATTGGTAACGTCATAATTCGCTGTTCCATCATCAGCTACCATGTATCCATCTCCCTTAATTTCTCCACTGTTTTTGTGGATTTCCTGACGGATTGCATTATTCCCTTTTAAGGTAGCATATTGGGCATCTGTAATGGTGGAGCGATTATTGATTTTCTGAAATGTATATTTCTCGTATTTCGCGGCAATTTCGTTGGTACTTCCTTGCCCATTGGTTTTATACTTAAATATTTCGTCTTCACTAAACGGGTTCTCTTCGTTCCATTCTCCAGCAGAGGCATTGTTCCAGCTATAACTTAGGTTTAATCCTCCTTGTACGTTTACTGGCGGCAACCATCCTATTTCTCCTGATATTGCTGCTGCATCTCCTTCACTTTTTGTAGATGGGTTTTTTACATATCCAACGTCATTTCTGATAGCGCGGAACATATCTCCCGAAGAACTTGAAGTAAAATAATCGTAAGTTGGTATTGGAGTATCCAATCCATTTACTTCTTCGTGAACTTTTGGAAGATTAAGGTTGAAATCCTGAATAGCATTTTTATCATACCCTTTTTCCAGATTCATATAACCATAAGCTCGTTGTTCCTTTTCATTCTCATCTAAACAATTTTGGTAATAAGAGAAGGTATATTTTAAATGAGGATAAATGGTTAAAAATTCAACTCCTGCATCAATATTACCAGTAAGAGATAAATTTTTAAAGTTGAAATTAGCTGTAGGTGTATAGCTTTGACTGCTCAAAGGAAATGAACCTCCTAAAGACAATCCACCTCTTCCCCATCGTTCTTTTTTATAATGTCCGGCACGACCACCAACTCCTGGAACATATACTTTTTTATTAAAAGTCTTTGACACACCAAAGCTTGGGTTCAAACTGGAACCATGAAGAGTGTTTTGATTTAATCCCAGCCCGGCATTTACAGCAACTTTAGACCCCAAAGCTAATGTAGCTCCTACATTGGTAGAAAGTCCTGACCTAGAAGAAGAATGAATTCCCATTCCGAACCCTAAATTGTATCCATCATCCTTAATACTTCCATAAGACAGACCTACATCCAGTCCCATAGTGGTTTCGTTTCCGGTGTAATTGTTAAAAGTTACTCCTGCTTCAAGTCCTATATCACTTAAACCATTAATTTCTTGTCCTACCAACTCCAGATTTACTCCAAGTTTATGTGCTACAGTAAGGTTAGGACGAAGATTCATGGTGGTTTTAATCTTATCACCATCAAAATCATCTGGGATTCCACGAACTGTTCTGTTCATGGCCCCGGTATTGATGTTCCATCCAAGCCCAACAACAGAAACAGGATCATCCATTCCGATATTAGCATTATACGAAAGCGTAATTGGGTGCCCTCCTACTTCCAGAAGAGGAATGCTATAAGAAAAATCACCAGAAGCAAGGTTTACCATTTCTCCTGCACCTGCACTTACCAGGTTAGGGTCTGCAGATCCTCCGGAAGGAGCAGGTGCCACTGGGGCCACTCCAAACACCAAGCCTGGCGACATGATTAGAGGGATCAACCCTCCTGCCGCAATTCTAGTATATATTGATTTTCTAATTCTTGATATCATAATTAACGTTTTAGGAGAGTTATTTTCTAAATCTTAAGTATTGAGTTTCGTTTTCTGGGTGTTCTATTTCCAGAACATATATACCTGCCGCAAATGAGGATAAGTCCACCTCATAATAGCCATCAGAAATTTTGAAAATCTGGGTACTACCATTTTGAGTATTATTAACACTGGTAGTGGTTTGACTAGCCATTAGCGTACCCAATTCATTTTTAATATTGAACTCTGCAGGGTGTTCGGAATATTCTCCTTTATAAAGGAATTTTAATCGGTTATTAGTTGTTTCGTAGGTACCACCATCTAACCTGTTTTTGGGTTGAGCGTAATAAGTGGTTAGCTCAGCATAACCACAAAAAGAAAGAGAAATATTTTTGAAACCGCTGTTGTATGTACCAACACTGGCCACAATCATCTGAGAAGCCGCAGTTCCTGAACTTCCTCCCAGGTAAACATTGTTTTTGTAATACTTGAATGTTCCGCTTGCTCCTTTTGTAATCTTAAATTTATCTGTTGAGTTAAAAGATACCGGACTGGAAAGTGTCTGATAAGCTGTGGTATAAGAAAAAGTATTGTTGATAAAAAAGAAACCATAATCTGGAGCAGTTTGGGTGATGGATGTACCAAACCCAAAGGATTTTAAGCCAGATTGGTTGATTACTAAAAACTCTGCTGTTCCAGCGTCACCACTGGGTAATGTATTATTAGACACACCAAAACCACTTGCTCCTGCCATAGTGTTTCTTTGAATAGATGTTGGGGTTGTAGTTACATTGCTTTCAACTGCCCAGTTCACCTTATTATTAATCTGCACTACCTGATAATAACTACTAAACCCGGCATCATTAACTGTTACCGAATAAGTACCAGGTGCAAGGTTGTATACACTACTTGTTGTTTCTCCTGTAGACCATGAAAAGGTATATGGAGGAATCCCTGCATTAGGCATGGCTGATGCAGAACCATTAGCACCCGGACAATCGGAATCGACAGTGTGAACCGTAACGTATTTTTTCCCTTTTACTCCAGCGATTAAAGAACCGGGAGTGCTAATCATAGCATAAGCACGATATTCTGCACTAGAAGCACTTTTAGAATGTTTGATAGTACCATTAATAGTATACTCTACATTCCAACTTCCAGGTGAACTCTGAGTTCTGTTTAACTCAATTACGTCTCCCGACGAAATAGAGTGCATTCCCAGGCTAGTATTACCTTTTAGAAAATAGACTTTGCTATTTTCAATCTTGAATCCATATTCAACTGTACTTAAACTATAAGAGGTTCTATAAGTTCCTATGGCCAACAGAATTCCTGTTTCGTTAGAGTTCCCTCCAAATTCGTACGATAAGGTGGCATCCTCCTCTTCATTAAAAATGTTTGAACTACGTGCCCATGGTCCCCAGGCGATTGCTCTTCCGCTTTTAGTTAGTGACTGATTACCTCTACCGTAATAGCTTAAACCACTCAAATATCCCCATTGGACACCTACTTCTTGTGCTTTAGAATTAGACAATAAAGTGACCACTAATAACAAAAATGTTATCAATTTTTTACCATTCATTATGTAAAAATTTACCCGGCTATGTCTCAGCAAACCGGTTGTTAATAATCCAATAAATATGATGATTGGGTAATCTGACCGGGGGGTAGATTATCAAACATCTTCAGTTTAATCCAAATTTTAGAATCAATTCAAACTCATCTCAAATCAATCCAATAAGCATCCAAAAATGCAAGATTAATCTTCACCAGATTCTTGAATTTAGAATTTGGTACAAATTCTTAGAGTTTGAATAATTCACTTCAAAGAAATTACCTGTCAACATAAAATATTTACGTCAGCATAAATTTCTATTTCAATAAAGTTAAGTGGAGATGATTGGGCAATCTAGCTAGGGGGTAGATCAACGTCTCATCTGCGCTTTATTTAGCAAACCAACCATCATATTTCAACAATTCAGAAACATTGACAAGAGATTGATCTTACCAAATACGACACAATATTGAGCAATTTATTATACTTACCGATCGTTTAGTCATACACAAATAATATTACCTGATACCTATTATGGAATTAAGACAGATAGAATGTTTTATTGCCGTTGCAGAAGAACTAAGTTTTAGAAAAGCAGCCGAACGACTATTCATGACCCAACCGCCCTTATCAAGACAGATAAAACAATTAGAGCAAGAACTAAACACATTACTTTTTAACAGGGAAAAACAACGTGTTACCCTCACCTATTCCGGAAAAATACTTTATCAAAAAGCCAAAGACATCTCCAACTCAGTAGAACAAGCCAGGGACGCATTAAAGTTTGACCACGAAAACGCTGTTGGTTTATTAAGAATAGACCTCACCTTTTTTGGAATCTCTAAACTCTTTCCAGAATGGGTTCGACAATTCCGAACCCTTTACCCAAAAGTAAAGCTCTTAATTAACGACAGTACCGGAACCAGAAATCTAAAGGATAAATTACTTACGGAAGAAACCGACATCATCCTTTCCTACGAAATGAAAAAGGACCCGAGGTTAACCATGCACACCATTGAATGGGATACTGCCATGTTTGTTTTGCCAAGTAATCATCCTTTGGCCAACGAAAAGGTTGTTTCTCTCAACCAACTTAAGGACGATCGATTTATACTCTTTCCAAGGCATTTGGATTCTATACTATTTGATGCCTTTGTAAATAAATGCACCAACTTAGGATTCTCCCCCAACATTGAGCAAACCATTGAGTCTATGTGGAAAAGAACCAACCTATGCTCCATGAACCTGGGAATTACCATATCAGGTAATAATTTCTCTCAGTTTGGAATACAAGGAGTAAAGTATGTTACTCCCGCTCCGGAAGATGGTATGGAAATTCCTATTTGCATTACCACTAACAACAAGAACGACAACCCTTACATTAAGAAGTTTATGGATATTGTGAATCAATCCGTATAGATTAACTACAAAAAAAGCCCATTCCAATTAGAACAGGCTTTTCTTATCTGAGACATTATTAGGTAATCGTTTAAATGTCGCTTAGGCTATATAATTCTCTTCAATAAAGGCTATCATCTTAGCGTAATTGGCATCTGAGCCATCATTTGAAATAGTAATTGGACTATTATCCTTTACATACGTTTGTTTTAAGAATGCTTTCCCCATTCCACTTTGCTGATCTACAATCTTTTGAGGATCTTTTAACTGCATCCACAAATCGCCATTTTCTTGTTTTTGAACAGAGCTAAACTCACTCCATGGTAAAAAGGTTTTCTTAAAAAACTCACCATTCTTAAATAAACCTTCTTTATTTACTGCCAATGTTGGGTTTTTAAAATCTAATGTAAACCACATAATTCCGTAGATCACCGGAATTGCAACTGCAAATCCCCAACCCCATCCATATAGAATTGAAGCCAGTCCTGTTTCTACTACTCTACCATTTAGCTTCTGTCTTAACTCGGTATATTCTTCCCAATTAAGAGTGGCCCAAATAATACATCCAACAGACACCAAAAAGAGAATCAATCCTACGATGTAGACCTTTTTAATTTTTGATTTATCTAAAAATATTTCAACATCAAATTTTTCCATTGACAGTTATTTACACTCTCAATTTACAATATTCAATAGTTGATCAGGATATCCTTTTAGTATTTGGTATTTTTTTTTAGCATTTAGTATTTGATGTCAAGAATTCAATAAAAACATCAAATCGAGGTACTTAACAATTACGATACTTATCGTTCAACCCAATTCCATTCAAAATCATTGGCTTGATCTTTTCTAAGCGTTTCAATTTAGTCTCCTCCCGTTTAGCGTCGGAAATGTGTTCTGCAAATTCTCTTTTCTTAGATAGTGAAAAGTTTTCGAAACAATCCTTAAGCACTCCGTTTTCTTCGAAGGCAGCTTCTAGCTGCTCCGGAATGATTAGTGGTTTCTTCTTAGCTGGCTTAATGGATTTCCCGGCCTTTTGGTTTTCTATGGCTTCTAAGGCATAAGCTTTTACAATAGCTAAATTGGCATTAACTTCTTCTATAGAAGTAAAACGCCATTGCCTAAGAGCTTTGGTTACCCCTTCCTGTGCGTTTACCAGTTTCTTTTTATCGTCCTTAAGAAGAGCTCCCTGAAAGAACCAAATGGCAACAAACTCTTTAAAAGCTCCTAGTCCAATTACATTTTTACCATTAACCGTATAAGCAGGACCTCCCCACTTAACCGTTTCCTCCATTTCAGTTTGCTGCAACAGGTTTCTCAGTACGATTAATTCTTCCTGCCATTGGGTGCTGGTATCAATGTATTCGTCTACCGATTTTGCTCTTCTCATAGTAATAATTATTAACCGTTAATATACGACTTCTTCTTTAAATTCCACCACTCCCAAACGGCATACCCCAACACTGATGCGTAGGACAAACCAATTAACCAAATATTCTCTTCTACCGCTCCTGGTGTTCTGTAGGCCCAATAACTTAGTACAACTACACCTGTCCATAACATAGGGAACCTATAGTTGGTAAATACTGCTATTGCCAATAAGTAAATTGTATACCAGGGGTGTACAATGGAAGCCATTAAATAATAGATCAACAGAGCTCCCAACAGGTATTTAAAAATATGTTTAAGGTGTTGTTCTTTACGTCCAACAACGATAAGTATTAATGCAAATAGCAACACAATGATTGGCGTAAAACTACCAATAACAGCAATTTGGTTATACCCTGTTATACTGTAGCCTATGGATCTAAACAGGTAATAAAAACTAGCATTAAATTCGAACGATTTGAAATACAGTCGAATACTTTCTCCAAAAGTATCTTGTAGGTTGACTCCCATAAAGGGTATAAACATCAATACCACCGATACTCCAATTACAACATAAAACAGAGCTAGCTTTTTCCATTGTAACCGAAGCAAAAAAAAAGGCAGGAATAAGATTGGAACCAGTTTAGTACCAATGGCCATGGCATAGAATAACCCTGCTTGCCAGGTTTTCTGCTTAACCAGAAGCCAAATGGCCAACAACACAAAGTACAGCGTTACTCCTTCAAAGTGTAAATTACCTGTAAGTTCAAGAATCACTAACGGATTAAGAGCATACCAAAATACCAGAGATTTTTCCATTTTGAACCTCACCAACAACTTTCCCATTATCAGGATTAACCCGATATCGAATAGGATAATAAACAGCCTTAGGAATATTACATTTAATGTGGTACTTCCACTACCGGCAGCCGCACTTATAGCAAACACAGCCTGATTAACCGGAGGATAAACTGAATAATAGTTCTTGGAGTTCATTCCATCCGGAAAGTTGGGGTTAGTTCCCCAATAAGCAGCTTCTTTTAAACTGGAGTAATTATCAAGTTGATCTGCCGGATGTTCGGAAGGTAAAAACTCAAAAGGGTTTTCGCCCTGAATTACCAAATTCCCATCCCAAATAAACCTGAAATAATCGTCCGAGAGATTAGGCATCATGAATAACAGAGCCACTCGAGCGAAAACAGCAATTAGCAAAACTTGCTTGAAATTAAAAACCTTCTTTCCTTTTCCTGGCGCCCAGTAGATATAGAATCCAAATAAGGCAGCAAAGCTCCCTAAGAGTAACCATTCATCGGTTCTTTTAACTGCATATCCTAAAAACGTAATCAAGACCAGAAACAGAACAATCAATACAATATTGAGTTTACTGATCTTCCCCATGAAGTCTTATTTACCCACAAAGGAGTGTTTTACCGAAAAGAAACTGGTATATCCGAATCCGAATGCGATCAATACTAAAAACACCAGCATGTGATAGTTTTCAAATTGAAATGCCAGCATCGCACCTCCAATGGCATACAATGCAATTAGCCCTTCGATAACCACAACCGGATTAACCGAAGTACGATTGTACTTATTTGATTTTGCCGTGCCACTTTTTGAATTAACATTAAACTTAGGAGTACGAACAAACGCTGATTTTTTACCTAAATATCCTTCTATTACGCCTATTGCATTGTAAAACCCAATTCCCATACTCAATGCTAAAAACACAGGATAAAAGATGATAAATTTTACTGATGTTAAAAAGGTATTAGCCCCTTTATCCATATTGGCGACAAAGTACATAAAAGCTAATATGAACGAACTAAGTAAAAATATTTGAAGTGACCCATACAGTAAATCATATTGAGGAAATTTCTCAATTACGTACATCATTGGAACGCTTAATGCTACTAACGACACTATACACAGGAATAAAAAACTATTTAGTAAATGGAAAGTTGCTGACCATTTTGTTTTAAACCCTAAGCTACTATCAATCAACACCTTTCCCAGGTTTTTCCGAGTACATTCTGCTGCTCCTTTACTCCAACGATATTGTTGATTTTTCAAAGCATTCATTGTGATAGGCAGTTCGGCAGGAGAAACTACCTCTTCCAAATACTGAAACTTCCACCCTTTTAATTGTGCACGATAACTCAAATCAAGATCTTCTGTAAGAGTATCCGATTGCCAACCTCCAGCATCTTCAATACAGCTCTTTCTCCATACCCCAGCCGTACCATTGAAGTTGATAAAGTGTCCTCCTCTATTTCTCCCTACTTGTTCCACTTTAAAATGTGCATCCAAGGCAAAAGCCTGTAATCTGGTGAGCATGGAATAATCTCTATTGATGTGCCCCCAACGTGTTTGAACAACTCCTACATTATCATCATTAAAAAAGGGAATCGTTTTATTTAAAAACTCTACATCTGGAACAAAATCTGCATCGAAAATAGCTACGTATTTTCCTTCACATCGATCTAAGCCATAGCTTAATGCTCCAGCTTTAAACCCTACTCTTTCTGGTCTTATTACATGCTTAATATTGTACCCTTGACCTTGTAGGCTTTTTACTTTATTGGCAATTATATCAACCGTCTCATCATTGGAATCGTCCAATACCTGAACCTCCAATTTATCCTTTGGCCAGTTAAAGTTAACAACGGCATCAATCAACCTCTCAATTACGTATAACTCGTTATACACCGGAAGCTGAACAGTAACAATTGGCTTTTCCTGATCAGAACTAAACTTTTTAAAATCGTGCTTTTCCTTCTTCCTTTTTGAAGCAATATAGGAAATGGTTAAGTTTAGCTGAGTGAAAGCATAAAACAGGATAAACGTCAGGAAAAAGATGTATAAACTGATGACTAGATATTCCATGTTACTTACCGAATGCGTATTTAAATATTGTGGTGATTATTTTATACCCGGCTAAGATAGTTCCTTTTACTGTTCCAGTAACTTTTGAAACACCTATTCTTTCTCTATAGTTAACAGGTACTTCTGTAAAAGAGTATTTCTTTCTGGCAGCTTTCACCTGCATTTCTACTGTCCAGCCATAAGTTTTATCCTTCATTTGTAGTTCCAGTAGCTTATCAAACTTAAGCGCTCTAAATGGGCCCAAATCCGTAAACTTAGCTCTGTAAAACCAACGAATTAATGTGGTAGCCAACCAATTTCCAAAAATTTGCTGAGGCATCATGGACTTCTTTTCCCTTTCGCCCAATGCTCTGGAACCGATTACCATGTCCATACCGTTCTCCAATATAGGAGCTACTACTTTAGGTAGTTCTTCTGGATAATCCGAATAGTCGGCATCCATAAACACAATGATGTCCGGTTGATCTTCTTTTTGCTCTAAATAGTCGATCCCTTTTAAACAGGCCCAACCATAACCTTGTCTATTTTCGGTTAGCACGGTTGCTCCACCTGCAGCAGCTCTCTCTACTGTATCATCTGTAGAATTATTGTTCACCACAACCACTTCCCTTACCCAATCTCTGGGCATATCCTTTAGCACATGAACAATCGATTCTTGCTCATTGAATGCCGGAATGACTACATCAATGGATATCTCCTCAGGCTTCTTCATCAATTACTTTTTATCCAATAAATCCAACAGTCCTTTGTTTCCAAGAATAACCTCCGGTGCTTCTTTTCTGGAATTATCTGTATTTGGTCCATTCTCTAAGTTCAGCACACCTCTAGGACAAACAGCGCTACACACACCACAACCAACACAAGAAGCTCTTACAATGTTTTGCCCTTTTTGGGCATAGGCTCTTACATCAATTCCCTGTTCGCAATAGGTAGAACAGTTTCCGCAAGAAATACATTGTCCTCCATTGGTGGTAATTCTAAACCTGGACTTGAATCGTTGCACAATTCCCATGTATGCCGCCAATGGACACCCAAATCGACACCAGGCTCTGTTTCCTAAAATTGGATAAAATCCTGTACCAATTACTCCTGCAAAAATGGAACCGATCAGGAATCCATACCACTCTCGGATGGAGTAAGCAGATAACCCAAACAGTACATCTTTACTCCCTTCCATTTCTGGGTGGTTTAGTTCATTATTAGTATGATACCCTACAAAAACTGTCATGATGATGGCAAAGATCAGCACAGAATAAATCACCCATCTTTCGATTTTCCAGGCAATTAAACGCTTATCAGAAAGCTGACGGTAAGGATCTCCCAGAGTCTCTGCCAAACCTCCACAACCACATACCCATGAGCAGTACCAACGCTTACCATAGAAATATACCATAGTAGGAACTACGATAATCGTCAAGATGATTCCCCAGAAGAACATGAATTTACCAAAGTGCCCTGCATTCATCAATTCTTCTACATTATACTTGTATAGGAAGGTGTAATCCAATGGCCAGGCATTTTTTAAATCTCTACCAGGCAAATCAAATAGAGGCAATATTTCTACCAGTAAAAAAGCAAATATGATCTGGAAGAACAACACGCTGGTGGTACGCACCATTTGATAACGATTGTGTCTGTACTTAATGTACATTCTTATTCCCATAACAATCATGGAAACACAATACAACAATCCATACATGAACCATTGAGAAGCAGAAGCTCCTGTTTTGAACCATCCTTTTACAGGATCTACAATATTGGTCCAGTTGGCTATGATCCATGGGTAGAAATACAGTAAGATATAGAACCCGGTAAGGAATACTAAAGCTCCTATTCCAATCCACCCTCTATTGGTGGAAGGATCGTGATAAATTCCATTGTTTTTTATCCCAGGACCTCCAAGCAATACTACTCCAGGAATGATGTACATCAATGAGCCTATAATCCCTAATCCGAATGTAAGAAATAGGAACAATCCTTTGTTCTCTGCAATTAAACCGACCGCACTGTGCTCTGCAATATCAAATCGAGAGTATTTATTATCCCAAATCAGGTAATCTTTTGCCTTGCTGGCATTATACTCCCCTATTTTTCCAATTAAATCATTTTTGAAATCCTCCGGGTTTTCATAGGTTTTTTGATCATCAAACATCCAACTGGTGTTATCTACCAACCACTTTACTTTTGAA
This sequence comes from Parvicellaceae bacterium, assembly GCA_965230225.1. GTDB lineage: Bacteria > Bacteroidota > Bacteroidia > Flavobacteriales_D > Parvicellaceae > CALSMU01. The sequence goes on along the minus strand of CBDDKM010000006.1, from coordinate 102,660 downwards.
GAATCAGAAAATACCTTTTCCAATATTCCCTGATTATAGCTTACACTACCAGAAGACGTAGCTTCTGAAATCAGCAAGTCTTGTTGCTGAATCCCAATCCCTTTTTCGTCTGCAATTTGTTGAGAAATATACTCATTGAATTGCGCTACTACAGGTCCTACCTCGGCAATGAAACTACCGGAAAATGAATAGTCCTTTTCAAATATACCTTTCTCGCTAGCTAAATGTATAATACCTGCAACAATGGTATCTCTTGGACCTGTTGTTACAACGTCATCAACCGTTCTTGTTTTAGATGCAAAGGCATTATTCAAACTTGCTTCAGAAAGGCGGAAACCTCCCAGAAACATACTAGCTATAAAAATCCCCAAGGCAGCCAGAAACAATACTAATCCTGTGTTTTTTATCCCCTTCATACTACCCTAAGTTTAAAATTCGTTTCCAACTTTTCTTTCTGGCGGATATATTGGTCCCCATTTTCTGATTAAACTGGAGAATAATTTCATCTTCGTACCTGCGATAAAACTCAGGATCAAAATTGGCATCCTTCAACTCTTCCATTACTTTTTCGATGGTGCTGGATTGGTTTAAATGCTTATCCATCACCTCGTGGCGCAATCGAATTCCAAATGTATTGACACCAATAAACTTTCTGCTTTCTTTTTCGAATACAAAGTGCATGCACTTCAAGCCATCCGAATGTTCCCAATAAAAGTCTTCTTCGTTGTCTTTTAAGGTTGGAAATACCCAACCATAAGTTTGATATTCCAAATCGAAGAACTTAGCAGAGTTGAACCAATTACCAGGGGTATACATCAACTTTTCCCCACAAATGGTTCTAGCCACAGTCTCCCCCATAATTCTTCCGGTATACCATACCTGTTCAATTGGTCTTCTACCATCTACTCCTTCATTAAACTCGGCACAATCTCCAATGGCATATACATCCGGAACATTGGTTTCCAGGTATCTATTCACCTTTATTCCTCTCCCTACTTCCAACTCGGCTCCTTTCAGAAATTCTACATTTGGGCTTACTCCTGCTGTTAATCCAACAAATTGACATTCGATTTCTTCTCCATTGCTAGAAATTACCGACTTAACTCTTCCATTTCCATCAGCAACAATTTCCTTCAGCTCTGTATTGAATCTTAAATCGATGTGATTATCCACCAAATGGCGCTCCACCATATCTCCCTCTTTCTCCGGAAGGACATTTCCCCAGAACTTATCTTCTCTCACAAAAAAGGTAACCGGAATATTTCGGGTATGTAGCATTTCGGCCATCTCAACACCAATCAATCCTCCTCCAACAATTACAGCTCTTTTTACGGAATGTTTAGAAGTATTTTCCTCCATCAGTTCCAAATCCTGATAGCTGTACAATCCCTGCACTCCATCCAGATCCTGGCCGGGCCAACCAAACTTATTTGGCTTCGATCCTACCGCTAATATTAACTGATCGTAAGCAAGTGATCCTTCATTTTCGAACTCTACTTTTTTACTGTTATAATCGATGGATTTTACCCAGGCCTTTTTTAGCTCAATTCTATTTTTCTCCCAAAACCATGGTTCGTATGGCTGAGTATGTTCAAATTTCATGTGCCCCATGTAGACATACATAAGAGCTGTTCTGGAGAAAAAATAATCGGTTTCACCAGAAATCACAGTAATGCGCTTATTGCTCATCTTTCTGATGTGCCTTGCAGCGGTAATACCGGATATTCCGTTCCCTATAATTACAACGTGTTCCAAATGTTCCGTTTTAGTGGTAAAATAACTACTTTCTATTCGGATAAAATGTCACATTCGTGACTTAACCCTTTGGCTTTTGCAGTTAATTTTACGAAGTGTGAAAAGTAATCATTTTTTTATGACAAAAATCAGTTTTCTGACATTACTCTTAGCTATTTGTTTAGATGGTTCTGCACAATGGAAAAGAATCAATGGACTTTCTTTGGAAGCCCCACCAAAAGAGCTTAAAGATTCCGACTTTACTCCCATTCAAAAGTTAAATGCCAATTGGGTGGCGATTATCCCCTTTGCCTTTTCGAAAAAGGGTGATACTAAAATTCAATATGACTCTCCATACCAATGGTGGGGAGAAAAAAAAGAAGGAACCATTAAAAGCATTCAACTGGCCAAAAAAGCTGGATTAAAAGTGATGCTTAAACCTCAACTATGGATCCATGATCAATTTGTTGGAGATATTGATTTTGGCAAGAGCGAACTAAAGTGGAAAGCTTTTGAATCCTCCATAAAAAAATACATTCTGGACTTTGCTCACATTGCTGCAGATGAAGGGGTGGAGATCTATTCTATTGGTTGTGAGTACAAAATCTTTGCTACTCAAAGAAAGGAGTTCTGGACAGATTTAATTACCGAAATCCGATCTTTTTATAAAGGTAAACTCACCTATTCCTCTAATTGGGACAACTACAACAACATATCCTTTTGGGATCAATTGGACTATGTAGGAATTGACTGTTATTTTCCTCTCTCTGAAAGCAAAACACCTACTGTAAACGAACTTAAAAGGGCATGGTCCAAACGACTAACCTCACTGAAACAGTTTTCGGAACAAACTAATAAGCAAATCATTTTTTGCGAATACGGATTCATGAGCATCGACTCAACAGCCCATGAAACATGGAACCCTAATCAGGAGGGAGCCGTTAATTTAATTGCGCAAAAAAATGCCTATACGGCTATGTTCGAACGACTAGAAGATCAACCCTGGTACGCCGGAGGTTTTTTCTGGAAATGGAAAGCCAACCACAAGGAGGCCGGAGGGAAAGATGATAAGCGATTTACTCCCCAAAACAAACCGGCAGAGGAAGTAATCAGAAAGTGGTTTACTAAATCATAGGTATTGGACCTCCAACTGAACCACAACAGTTTTAGCATCTAAATCAAACAAAAGTTCCCGATATTCGGGAAGTAAGAATAATAATGGTTTTTGATTGTTGGAAAAACCATACCCTTCCGTTGGAATACCATACTTCTTATCCAAATTTTCATTCTCATTCTCATCATCAATTAATGTAATGGCGTATTTACCATACTTCAATTCTTCGGGAATTTGAAAAGATACTACTCCTTCTTTAATCGACTGCTTTGGAATTTTATAGTGATGGTAAGGATTTTTCGGGTATTGATTTTCGTAATTGTATAAAAACAAGTACACTGCCCCATTGGCGTTTCTAAGGTTAGAAACTTTCACTTCTATCTTACCCAACTCTTCTTTTGTTTCCTGAGAATACAACACAACAGGAATGAGCAAGAGTATTAACATGAACCATTTCATTCTGTTGTATTTACCGATCGGTTAACGTGAAAAATAGAGCTAAAGAATACAAAGCCATAACCAAATGCCAATAGGAGTAGCAATGGTAGTATTCCAAGATCAAAATAGTAGAAACTAATACCTATTCCGATTAGGAAATAAATAAACAGCAACCCTTCTATATAGGTTAAAGCACCTACCTTTTTGATGGTGTACTTATTGTTTTCCCATCGATCAGTCTTTTCGTTAATGTTAAATTTTGGAGTTCTGATAAACGGAGACTTTCGCCCTAAATAGCCTTCCATAACGGCAATGGCGTTGTGGAGCGACATCCCCATAGATACTGAAAGAAAGAGTGGAAATTTGAATAGAAATCTAACGACCCGTTTCTCTTTTTCTTTTTGATCGAATGAAAATGCCACCCAATAAAACAACGCCAAAATTATCCAGCTGACCATAAAAACCGAAGAGAGCTGAAATAAATAATGATATTCCTGATAATTTGCCTTAACAAATACCAATGGTAAACTGAGAATCGCCAACATGAACACACTGATAAAAATAAAGCTGTTCATGAGGTGAAATATGGCGTGAAACTTCGTTCCAAACGAAACCTCTTTAGCATTGATCACCTTTGGTAAATTCTTTACCGTACACTCCGCTGCACCTTTTGTCCATCGAAACTGCTGCCCTTTTAATGCATTGATCTCAGCAGGGAGTTCAGAAGGGGCTCCAACCTCTTCCAGATATTTGAATTTCCATCCCTTTAGTTGAGCTCGATAACTCAAATCTAAATCTTCAGTAAGTGTATCCGATTGCCAACCTCCAGCATCTTTAATGCATTCTTTTCTCCAAACTCCCGCTGTTCCATTAAAATTAATGAAGTGCCCACCTGCATTTCTTCCCACCTGCTCTACTCTAAAGTGCCCATTTAACGCAAAGGCCTGAAGCCTGGTAAGCATCGAATAATCCTCATTTACGTAGGCCCAACGGGTTTGAACCACACCAACCTTATCATCATCAAACCCTGGGATGGTTTTTAATAAAAAATCTTTTTCAGGTGCAAAGTCTGCATCAAAAATGGCAATAAATTCTCCTTTACAAATGTTTGTACCATACTCCAATGCTCCAGCTTTAAACCCCACTCTTTCCGGTCTACGAACGTGAGTAATATCTATTCCTTTTTCACGCCATAACTCCACCCGATCTGCAATAAGTTGTACTGTCTCGTCATCGGAATCATCCAGTACCTGAATTTCCAGTCTGTCCTTAGGGTAATCAAATTCACATACTTTATCTATCAAACGATCAATTACATATAGCTCATTATACACTGGTAGCTGAACAGTAACCATTGGAACTATATCCGGTAATTCTGGAGCAGCTTCCTTCCCTCTTCTTTTCTGTCTAATGTATTTAAACACCAGATTAGCCTGAGCCAAACTGTAAGTAAAAATGAATCCCATAAAAAAGATAAAGAGGATCAAAATGATCAGTTCCATAAGTTTGAATTTGAGTTGTTGAGCAAATAAAAAGAGGAATAGGAACAATCTATGTCAAGTGTATGACAATTCGTTTGGTAAAGAGTTATTTAATTTGCTATCAACAAACTCTATTAATGAAGAAATTAGCTACTATAATCGCTCTGTGCGTGTGGCTGCCAACCTGTTTTGCTCAGCAGAAGGCGGCCACTTTCTTTTCTACAGCACAGAACTTTTTGGCCCAAAATACCCAAAACGGATTGGTGAATTACACTGGCATTAAAAATTCCCCTGCTGTCTTGAATGATTTGGTAAAAATGATCGAAACCATCGACCAAAAATCCCTTAAAGAAGAGCGAAAAGCTTATCTGATTAACGTTTACAATTTATTAGTGATCCACCAAATTGTTCAAAACTACCCTATTCAATCTCCCATTGAAATTGCAGGATTTTTTAAGAGCAATAAGTTTAATATTGGTGGCGAAAAAATTACGTTGGACGAATTGGAAAACAAGATTCTTCGACCGGAATACAAAGATCCAAGGTTTCATTTTGTACTGGTTTGTGGTGCGAAAGGTTGTCCGCCAATTACCTCATTTGCCTATACGCCTGATCAATTAGAATCTCAATTAGAGCAGCAAACAAAAATTGCGCTGAACAACGATGCTTTTGTTTATTCTAAAGATGGAACCACTTACTTATCAGAAATCTTTAGTTGGTACACTTCGGATTTTGGAGGAAATAATAAATCGGTGGTGGAATACATCAACAAATACAGAACAACTCCATTCGACGAAGAAAATAAAGTAAAGTTCTACCCTTACGATTGGAACCTTAACGATCAAAACTTAAAGGCTGTAACGACTTCTACAGATAGCGATGAAGAGTTTAACTTACAAACCTTTACCGCCGGAAGTTTATTGGGTAAAGGACAAATGGACATTACCTTGTTCAATACCATTTACACCCAAACCAGGTCCAATTGGCTGGGAGTTGATTACTCAGGTCAAAGAGAAACCTTTCATACTTCCTTACTACAATTGACCTATGGGGTTTCCAGTAACAAAAGAATTAATGTTGGGGTGGACATCAATTTTAAATCTTCTGCTCGTTCGGCAGATACTTCTGCTGCCAGTACGTTTAATTCATTTGGATTTCAGAACAACGATAGCATGAGGGTTGGTATTTCTTCTATTGGGCCAAGGCTAAAAATTAGCCCATTTAAAGGAGTAAATAATTTTTCCATACAAAGTACTTTCCTTATCCCAACCATCCAACACCCAGAAGGTTATTCTTCTCCGAATGGCGATGGAAACCTATACTGGTCTGATTGGAACCGATATATTTGGTGGAATCAATTCTTCGTTGATCACACCATCGGAAAGTTCCAATTCTTTGGGGAGGCAGATCTATTGTTCCGCTTTAGAAGAGGAAAAAATCAGGTTACTCATCTGGACATTCCTATGAATTTATTCGTAAGTTATTTCCCATCTGATAAAATCACCTTATATTTGATGTCACAACACGTAACTCGTTATACGCAAGACATTAACCAACTGGTTCCAGCGGGAACCGACTGGGTGATACCAATGAACTACACCGCGTCCGGAGCAGGATTTAAATACCAATTCTCCAGTCGTTTTAACATCGAATTACTTTACACCAATTTTTGGAGAGGTAAAAACAGTGGCTTAGGTAGCACCTTTAATGTTGGATTGAAATACATTACGGGATAATGAAAAGCCTCCACTACTGCTTAATTATAATATTGTTGTTTACGGGCTGTAGGAAGGAAACTGAGATTCCTGAATCAGCTCAAAAAAGTGATCTGGAGCTTTTCATTTCCCTTAATAATCAACTCGAAACAGACTTTCTGGTGGCATGTGCCGGTGGTAACAACAACTCTTTTATGGAGGATAGCATCTATCCTATTTCCATTTTTTATTATCCATTTGAAGGAGCTCATAACGTGCATTATTACGAAACTGAAGGACTAGTGCAAGATGAATTGGATTACAGTCAGTATAACGAGATAATACTTCCTCATGAATCGCTGTTTAATGGCAGCATGAAAAAGTTTTCTCACCCTGCTGTAAGCACCGAAAAATGGTGCATCATCACTTATTTAACACAAGGTACATTGCACATCTGCGATCCCATCCGTCTTAAACCTCAATCATACCCTACTAACGATGTATCCCAATTAATTTCCATTACAGAAAACGGTATTACTCCTTCGTTCGATTGGAGTGGATTGAACAACATGAACAATGTGATCTACTTTCAGATTGTTTCGGATACCTCGAATAACTTTTTAACTGGAACCTATACTACAGACCAATTCTGGAGCTTTTACGACACTTCGAATGTGGTATTTAACATGACGGTTTCTGACACTACTCCAGAGCTTTTCCCTAATCATGAATACGATTTTACATTAATGGGAGTTAGTGAAGATAATTGGATCCATTCTATGGGACTTGAAACATTTTCTACCAATTGAAAGCAAAAAAACTACATACAACAATTTTATTTGTATTACTCTGCTCGTATACATGGGCAGTACAAATTGGTTCGGTTTCCTTTTCCGGGTTAACCAAAACCAAAGAATCATTTTTGAGTCAGCTGGTTAAGTGTAAACCAGGCATGACTTTTAATCAAGAAGTGTTCGACCAGGATATTCAAATCCTCAAAAACTTAAACTTATTCTTTGGTGTGGATGGAGAGGTAATTGAAAAAGGTGATTTAGTTGACCTTAACTTTGTGATTCAGGAAGCGAAGTATGTCTACCCTATTTTTTCGATCGGAGGGTTTGATGATCAGTTCAAATTGCAAATTGGAGCTAATAACATTAACTGGAGAGGTAAAGGACAAACCATTGGAGGTTATTACCAATACTACGACAGACACTCTTTTAATATTTATCAAACCACCCCAAGGCACCGTAACAACAAAACCGGTCATGAAATCTCTATTGGTAAGTACTCCACCGTGGAACCATTGTATTTTGAAGGTGCTACATCGGATTTTAATTTCGACAATTATTCTCTTTCCATTGGAGGACATTACTGGATTACTCAAAAATGGAAAGCAGGTGTTGGAGGAATGGTTATGCACGAAAACTACCTGAAACTAGATGAAAACTTTCAGGACTTACCCATAGGTAGCAATTTTAAATTCTTTAAATACCAAATTAGAGGAGCTGCAGAATACAATGGTGTTAACCAACACTTCGAACTCAGAAAGGGAGTTAAACTTAAGTTATATGCCGAAAACATTGAAACCAAAGGATACCCGGAAGCGAGTTTCTTCAAGTTCATAGAGGATTTCACTGCTTTTTATCACCAGTTTGGTAGAAGTAACTTTGGAATTCACCAACGATTTGGTATTGCCACCAACAACTACAGCCCCTTTTCTCCTTTCGTTTTGGATGGCTTTATTAACGTTAGAGGAATTGGTAACAGAGTTATAAGAGGAACGGCAGAAATGATTACTAACCTGGAATACCGCTATTCCTTTTTAAAGCATCAATACGTTATTCTACAAGGGGTTGCATTTACCGATATTGGTATGATCAGATTACCTGGAAATGCTCTTTCTTCTATGTTGGAAAACGACCATTCGTTCTATTACGGAGGAATAGGTTTAAGAGCACACCTAAGGGTATTCTACAATTCTATATTTCGATTTGATTACGGATGGAACCTCGAAAACCCCAAAGAAGGAGGTTTCACCTTTGGAGTTAGTCAGTTTTTCTAAACCTCCATTTTTAATCCAAGAACACAAACATCATCAATTTGCTCAAAATCTCCTTTCCACTCATTGAAGGCTGTATTCAGCTCGTCTTTCTGATTTTCAGTTGGTTTGTATTGCAACGATTTTAATAGTTTTTGATACGGCTTATACTTAAACTTCTTCCCTTTTTTACCCCCAAACTGATCTGCAAACCCATCGCTAAACAAGTACAACATAGCGGATGATTCTAATTCTATTTGGTGATTCGTAAATGGTTTAGCTAACCTCGAATAAGAAACCGGTTGTCTATCTGGTAATATTTCGTTTACCTCTTCTCCATTAACAATATACATTGGGTTATTTGCTCCTGCCCACTCGAGCTTACGAGTTCCTTTTTCGATTCTTAAAATGGACATGTCCATTCCATCTTTAGAACCATCCTCGTTATCGGTTTGATTTAACTCGCGGATAATTCTTCCCCTTAACTCATCCAGAATGGTTGCCGGAGATAGGATTTCGCTGGTTTGGTTGATCTCATTCAAAAATGCAATTCCCAACATGCTCATAAATGCTCCCGGAACACCATGCCCGGTACAATCTGCTACGGAAATGTAGAGGTAATTATCTTTTTCCAGTGCCCAGTAAAAATCTCCACTTACAATGTCTTTTGGTTTGAATAAGATAAAATGAGGAGGGAAAGATTTTGTGATGCTTTCTTCAGTTTGCAACAATGCTTGCTGAATCCTTTGTGCATAATTAATACTATCAGTAATCTCTTTATTTTTTTCCTCAATTACTTCATTTTTAGACTTTAGTAACTCATTATCCTTTTTACGATTAGCATTACTTTTTAAAGCCAGTATTACCACTACTACCAACAGAATTAAAACGATTACCGAAGAGATGATAACAGTAGATTTAAAATCACTTTCCTGCTCTTCAATTTTTCTTTGTTTTTCTGCAATGGCCAACTCGGACTGTCTTTGTTCCAGCAAACGTTGTTTCTCAGCATGTTCGGCTTCCAGGTTGGCAATTTCAAGTTCCTTTTCTGCCGTTTCGTATTTGGTTTCTATCTCAGCAACGGCATTGGCCCTATCCAAATTCAACAAACTATCTGATAGTGTTGTGTACTGTTTATTGTATTCATGAGCCATTTTCCAGTTAGATTTTAACTCATATACCTTGTACAATCCCTTATAAGCTGCTTTGATGTCGATTAGGCTTTCTGCTTGTTTTGCATACGCTTCAGATTGCTTATAATAATTCAGTGATTGATTCAATTCTTTTAATTCCAGGTACATCTCCCCCAGGTTATGGCAAGCAACAGCAAAATCTCTTGGAGTTCCCACTTGTTTCTTATAGACTAAAGACCTTTCGTAATAGCTAATGGCTTCTCTATACTCATCCTTGTGGGCATAGATGTTTCCAATATTGTTTAAGATCATGGCTAGCCCTCTTACGTTTTCCTCTGCCTCAAAAATGGCGTAGCTTTTATTGAAATAGAATTCGGCGCTATCTAATTGATCATAATTTCTGTATGCAGATCCAATGTTATTGTATGCATAAGCCATTTGCTTAGGAGTTCCAACGTACTTCTTTAGATCAGCCGACTTTTTAAAATACTCTACAGCCTGTTCGTAGTTTTCGATGTAGTACTGTACTCCCCCAATGTTATTGTATGCCTGAGATTGCAATAAGGAATCTTTTGCCTCCTTGGCCAACTCTGCCGCCTCTATGTAACGCTCAATGGCCTCTTCGTATTTACCTAGTCTTGTAAAACAAATACCTATTTGTTGAGTACCAGTAATGATCCCCTCTTCGTAGTTCATGTCTTTGGCCTGAGAAAGCATTTGAACAGCATAACTCATAGCCATGTCCTGATCAAACTTACCATATTCTTTAGACAGCATTCGTAGTGTTCTGTAGCGAGCAGTATCAGTAGCGGATTCTAATTCTGTTTCCAGAGAATCAATCAATTGCTGATCTTGTGCAACGGAAATGAAGGGGAGCAAACAAATGAGGAGTATCCAAAACTTAGTCATTGGGTCATAATAAATAGGTCGTGGTTAAAATAATGCTTTTTACAGGGATAATTTGCCACTAATGACAAGTAACTAATATTCTAACATTGTTAACTCATATTACCTGATGAACGACAATTATTCTTTCCTAATCTAACAATCTTATTTATCATTGTAACTCTTACACCCTAATAATATGAGCTCCAAATACCTATTTACCTCAGAACGTCTGGGATTCAGACCCTGGAAAGATCAAGATTTAAGCTTTTTAGCTGACATGAATTCCAATGAACAAGTGATGGAGTTTTTTCCAACCCTACAAACACCTGAGGAATCTAAGGCCATGCTAAAACGCATGCAGGATCACTACACCAAGCATGGGCACACTTATTTTGTTGTGGAGCTTATAGAAACTGGAGAAGTTATTGGGTTCATTGGGTTAGCTTATCAGGATTACGAATCTGTATGCACTCCTGCGGTTGATATAGGCTGGCGTCTTACTCCATCTTTCTGGGGAAAGGGACTTGCAACGGAGGGAGCAAAAAGGTGCCTTGAATTTGCTTTTAATGAATTAAAGTTGGACAAAGTAGTTGCCACCTGTGTAGAGGGAAACATCAATTCCGAAAAGGTGATGAAGAAAATTGGAATGACAAAAATGGGGTTCTTCATGCACCCTAAGCTGGAGGAATATCCATCATACCACAAATGCATTTGGTACCAAATAATCAATAATTAACTCACCCTCAATGCTCTTAGAAACAAAGCAGGCTGTTGAGTAGTTTAAAAAATTAACTTTCATTGACAATCATTTCTTTCTTCTTAATTGGGAGCTAATTATCTTTGCCGCGCATGGTATTGAATAAATTCAGAAAAGACAGCGAATCAAAGGACAGTGGATTTGGATCCAAACTGGACAACGAAGGTGATCGTTTGATCAATAAGAACGGGACCATCAATGTTCGGAAAACAGGACTTAATTTCCTTGAGCGTTTTAGCCTGTTCCATGCCATGATTACCATGCCTTTAGCCAGATTTATTCTGTGTTTATTTGGATTTTACATTCTCATTAACTTAATATTTGCCGGACTGTACGTACTATGTGGAATTGATGGACTTTCAGGAGCCAATCAGACCAATGGCTGGTTGAGTTTTCTGGATGCTTTTTTCTTTAGCACACAAACTTTAACCACAGTAGGTTTTGGAGGGATGTACCCCACCAGCACCTCTATTAACATGATAGCTTCTATCGAAGCTTTTGTGGGATTACTAAGTTTTGCCATGGCCACCGGTATTCTTTATGGTCGTTTCTCAAGACCACGTGCTAAGATTTTATTTAGTTCTAAAGCACTTATCTCTCCTTATAAAGATAAAACAGGACTCATGATTCGTGTGGCCAATGCTAAAGACAGTCAGTTGATCAATGTTGAGGGTAAGGTTTTGTTTTCGTTAGTGGATAGAGAGAAAACTGAAGGCATGAAAAGAAAGTTCTTTTCCCTTGATTTAGAATTTGAACAAATTAGCTTATTAGCTACCAGCTGGACCATTGTACACCCTATCGAAGAGGAAAGTCCGCTAGCTAACCTAACTCAACAAGATCTGATAGACCATAAGGTGGAAGCAATTTTATTGATTAACGCCTACGACGAAACCTACTCTCAACAAGTATACTCCAGAACATCTTATAAAGCAGAAGATATTGTGCTCAATGCAAAATTCAAATCCATGCTTGGACACAATAGTTCGGGGCAAGCAGTAGTAGAATTGGATAAGTTAAGTTCCTTTACTGAACTAAACTAACTACTCTCCTCTAGTAAAATTTAGTTTTATAAGGATTTTTTTTCTTCTTTTCATCACTCCTAAACGTTGCTTCAAAAGCAATTTCTCTTCGTTCACCCATTTCTGATCACGCACATTACAATTGTAATTATATTTAAAATGAAATGACTAAAGTGGATCACCGAACAGCAGTATTCAGCTTGGATAACGATGGTTATGTGTGGATCAAACTAAAGGAACATGCCGACATTTTTGAACAGGATATTTTAGAGTTTAGCCAAATTCTCGATGACCTATGTGACCAAAAAAAGAGAATGTTTTTTATTGACACCAGAAACACCTACGCTAACATCTCTCCAGCTGCCAGAAAATTATTAGCTACTAACCTAGATATTGTTAAATGGAGGATGGCAGATGCCATATTGGTAAACTCATTGCACATGAGATTACTAGCCAACGCTTATCGAAAATTAGACTCACCCACAGTCTTAATTAGGGTATTTAGCGACGTCGAAAAAGCTAAAATATGGTTTAGGGAAGTTGAAGAACTCCAAGAGCCTGTTTTTTAAGATGCTTTTTTAATCTGATTTTCTGAAAATTCTTTCTGCAACCACTCAATTGCAGACTCCTTCTTTGTAAAGGTTTTGGTATTTACCTTCTTTCTAAACAAACGAATAAACAAATCCGCCCCTATTTTTTGCCCCAAACTCCTCACTAATAATGCTTCACACACCCTAAGTGCATTAATAGAAGGATTGGAAGAAACATAATCTTTCGCCTCCTTAGAAAAAGAAAGAAAATCTTTCGATACATCCACCAGGCTACAGTATGGCTGATCTCCAAACAACTGCTTCCTAATAGCAGTAATTTGTTTTACGTCTTCAATTTGGATTTCGTAGTCCTTTTCGAACCTGATCAGCATGATGTTTTCATCAATTTTTTGAACAAGTCCGCCGGAGAAATAATGCTCTTGCATTCTATGAAGTTAGAAATTTCATCGACAAATTCAAAATCTACACCAACAAACAACAAAAAAGCCTGGTTAAACAACCAGGCTTTTCAATCATTATTTTCTTTCTTTAGTGCATCTTAAAAGCAGATACTTTAAAGCTTCCTGTTACTTCTCCTTTTATGCTCCCCGAAATATCGTAGTTCGCTCCCATATCTCCCTGATCACTTTCTTTTTCTACTTTTTCGATGGTGGCATCTACTCCCTTATATTCTTTCCCGGAGATGTTTACATCAGACTTAAATGTTTTTCCTTCTAATCCAGTAATTCCATCTGCCCCCATTTGGTTCCAACATTCAAATAGTACCATGTTTGACTCACCAACAGTAAACTTAGTTTCTCCAGAAATCTTATCTCCAAAGAAACTAGTTTGATCAGCACCAACCGTGTGTTCTTCTCCTTCGGCTTTAACCTTTATGAAATAATCTTCCATAGCTTCTGCTCCACCTTCTCCGTTTTCAGAAGATCCACATGCTGCAAATACGATTACAGATAATGCCAGTACTACACTCTTTACTTTTCTCATGATTTTATATTATTTAATTTTTACTCCTATCACACATACATCGTCCAATTGTTCAAAGTCGTTCTTCCAATCATCGAATGCAGTTTCTATTTTATTCTTTTGATCAGCCATTGGCAAACCAACATGCTCCAAAAATAAGAGTTTCATGTTTTTATACTTCAACTTTTTACCTCTGGCCCCACCAAACTGATCTGCATAACCATCAGAAAACAGATACACCGAATCTCCTTCTTTTAATTGTACCTGATGTGCCGTAAAAGGATTGGACTCAATGTACATCTTCCCTACCGGCTGGCGATCTGCTCTTATTTCGTGTAAATAATAACCATTTCCTGCTTCCATCCCAAACTTATGAACCACTTCTTCGTTATTGATTTTTCCTTGTATCGTTTGGGCAGTAGATATTATCCATAGTGGATTATTTGCTCCTGAATAATGCAATACTCTACTCTTCTTGTCCAAACAACAGAACGAAATGTCCATCCCATCTTTAAGTGTACCTTCGTTTTGCTGACTCAATGTTAATTGCACCAATCGGTTCAATTCATCCAATATATCGTTTGGTAGAAAAATGGATTTAGAATTATGAATTTCATTAAGCAATATGGTTCCGATCAGAGAAATAAATGCTCCTGGAATTCCGTGCCCAGTACAATCTGCCACAGCAAACCAGGCATATTGTTCATTGTCTTCCAACCAATAAAAATCTCCACTAACTACATCTTTAGGGCGATACATTAGGAAAGACTCTTCGAATAAGTCAGACAATTGCTTTTCGGGCAACGAAGCAGATTGAATTAGTTTAGCATAATCAATAGACTGCTGTATATCATTGCTTTTTTCCTCAATTACTTCCTTTTGCTCTTTGATTATCTCCTTCTGTTTTTTCTGATTGGTGTACTTATTAAAATACACTCCAATGTTTATGGCTAATGCCAACACGATTACAAAGAACAACCAAAACTGATTCCTTCTGGATTGATCCGCCTTTTCCTTTTCAATGATCTTCTCTTTCAACTCATATTCGTGCTCTAATTCTTTCTTTAAAGCTAACTCTTCACGCAAAAGACTGTCCTGAAGTGTTTTGGTATAAAACTGGTACTCCATTTGTCTTTTTGTTACCTCTTTGGTTTTGCTTTCTGCCCTTATGGAATCCGAAGTACTGGTATACTCTTGTAAATAATTTAGAGCTTCTGAAGTAACCCCTGTTTTTTCCTTGATTTCATAAAGGCAATAGCAGGCTGCATTGAACTCATATAGGAAATTGTGTTCCTTACTAATTCTGTAAGATTTTGAGCAATACTCTTCTGCCTTTGTCCAATCCTTAATAGAGGCATAGTAGTCTCCCAGGTTAGAATAAATCAAACAATAACCATGTAAATCATCTGTCTTGTTTCTGGCCTCTAAAGACAATTCGTAATACTTTAGAGCAGAGTCCTTTTCACCTTCTCTGAAAAAGGCCAGCCCAACATTGTTATAGCCAATTGCAACGCCATCAAAATCCTCAATTTCGTTATCTATCCCAATGGATTTTTGAAAAAACTCCCTCGATTCAGGATACCTCATTTGAGCCAGATGTACCCTCCCAATGTTTAAGTATACCGACGACTTCTTTTCCGGAGCATCGTAATGCTCTCGTATTTCCATTGCATTTAGGTGGTACTCCAATGCCTGATCAAAATCTCCCATATCCGAATAGGCCGATCCTAAATTGTTCCAGGCATCACTGGCTCCAAGATCATCACCAATTTCTTCAAACAGTTTAAGTGCTTCCCAATAGCATTCTACCGTCTTAATATAGTCTCCCAAATCAGAATACAACACCCCCATGTTATTCAACACGGTAGACTTTCCTTCTACATCGTTGATGGATTTAGATAATTCGAGGCTTTTTCTGTAAGCTAATTCAGCCTCTTCCATTTTGGACTGATCCGATAGTAAGTTTCCTTCTGAGTTATAGCAATTTGCCTCCTCCTTTATATTACCCGCTCGTGCGAACTTTTCTCTGGCACTGCGCATGTACATCACGGCAGAATCCAGATCAAAAATATCTTCGTAATACCATCCGGTATACTTATCTCCAAGTGCCAAAAAGTATTCTTGATTCAATTTTCCCGCTAACGCTATCCCAGAGTCCAGATGACTTTTCGCCTTATCCAGATCTTCAAATTCCAGATCGTAAAACTGGTCGAAATGATATTGAATAGTAAGAGAATCCTGGGCAACACCCTTTACTGGAGTATACAACGCTCCCAATAAAAGGATAATAAATATGTGTCTTATGGCAGTCACAAAAAGGCTTTGATTAACGCCATGAAGATAGGCATTTACAATGTATCCGAACCAGATTTTTAACTGTTCGTCATACGCTTTTGACCAACGCTACCTTCTGATCAATAATTTTGTACTTTGCATTGGTTAACTAAAAAAACTAGCATGAAAAAATTGTTTAGAACAGGATTTATTGGACTATTCATCCTCGGAATGACTGCCTGCGGAGGAGGAGAAAATTCAGAAGAAGCTGCATCCGGTGGAATTGACACTAAGGATGTAAAAGGTGACATTGATTTAATGGGAGCTGATGGAGGTTCTTTAAACTATAGTTTTAACGGGAACGACTGCAAAGCCTATAAAGTAGAGTTAGGTGATAAAGCAGAAATGATCATATTCCCTAACAATGTTTCTTTTGAAGAAGAGAAAGAAAAAATAGAGCGAAAAACTGAAAGTTCTTTTGATGATGTAGAAATCATAAGTGTTGATGAAGATTGTATCTTTTTTAAGGAAACCAAAGAACCGTTTGGAGGTGGAGAAGCACAAACAGGATATGGTTTTGTAAGAGTAGTAAAAAAGAACGACGAATTAAACTACATTTTGGAATCTAACGGAGAAACACCATTAGACCCAATATACAGCAAAGAAGATGCTGAAAAGTTGATGAAAATTGCCAAGAGTTTTAAACCGAAAGGTTAAACAATTGATAAAAAGAGAGAGGTCGCCAGGTGCGGCCTTTTTTTATACCCTGATCCCTAGTATACAGACATCATCCAATTGCTCCAAATCTCCTTTCCACGTATGAAAAGCTTCCGATAAAGCCTCTCTTTGATTAGCCATTGGAAGCTTAGCAATGGAGATGAGTAATTCCTGAAACTGCTTATACTTGAACTTCTTCCCCTTAGGTCCACCAAACTGATCGGCATAACCATCAGAGAACAGATACAAACAATCTCCTTTCTTTACCTGAATTTCTTTTTGTGTAAATTGCTCCCTGGACTCAAAGATACCTATCGGCTGCTTGTCTGGAGGATAAATGGTTAAAGCACCATCAGAAATAACGTACAAAGGGTTATTCGCTCCCGAAAACTGGATGGTGTTACTGCCCTGGTCAAACTTGCAATAGCAGATATCCATACCATCTTTCATCCCTTTTTCTTCGTTGTATAAGGTTTCTTCCACGTATTCGGTTAGATTATCCAATACCTTGGATGGTTGTTGTATTTCCAGCTCTTTAATGGATCGGTTAAGGCCATTGTGCCCAATTACACTTACCATTGCTCCCGGCACTCCATGTCCGGTACAATCTGCCACACAAACATCTACCACATCTCCTTTTTTTCTAACCCAATAGAAATCTCCACTCACCAAATCTTTAGGGCTAAAAAACACAAAGTGATCATCAAAACATCCTTTCAGGTACTCCGAACTTGGCAGCATCGTATTTTGCAGGTATTTACTGTACTCCAGACTATCTCTAATGTTATTATACGCTTCTTCAAGAATCAGGCTTTTTTCCTCTACCTCATCTTTTTGCACCTTAATAGTAGCATTGAGCTTTCTGGTTCTGAAATAAATAAACAAAGTAAAGGTTAACAAAACAATCCCCAACACCAGAAACAACCATAGTTTTTGATTTCTGGACTCCATGGCTAATCGGTCAGACTTTTCTTTTTCCAACGTTAAGTTCTGCTGTGCAATTACGTTTTCCTTTTCAGCTATTTGAAGTTTTCCCTCTACTTCCTTCACCTTGCTCACCTTTTCCAAATCATAGATTTCCTTCTCTACCAACCTCAACTCCGCAAGTGTTTCATAAGCTCCTTCGATGTCTTTTTTAGCTTCTAAGGTTTTCAATAGCTCCACCAATGCTTCGCTAGTTTCGTAAATCAAATCACCATCTTTCGAAATTTGATAGCTCAACCTTGCCATTTCTTCTGCTTTGTCCAATTCTGCATCAAATCGGTAAGTTCTAGACATAAACATGGTAATGGTAGCCTTGCTATCCAACATGTCCAGTTCATTAGCTACGCCCAATGCCTTTTCGAAAAACTCAATTGCTTTTGGGTAATCGGCAGATGCATGATAATAACGCCCCCAATTTTGAAAATAGTAGTAATGATTACCATCGGTTAAATGGTCAGAAAGCCTTTCCAACTCCTGCAAATAATGGAAGGTGCTATCTACCATTTTATGCTCTAAGTAATCTCCTGTGAGATTTAATAAGGCGGACACCTGACCATGTTTGTTTCCGGATTGCAAGTGAATGTTGTAGGATTTCTTCAACAAACTCATGGCCGCATTATGATCTCCAATCCGGTCGAAAAGAATGCTCTTTAACGAAAATAGGTGCGCCAGATTATCCAGGTCATTTTGCTTTGTAAATACCTCCTGAGCAATGGCAAACTCTTTACCTGCTGCTTCATAATCGGTAATGAGCAAATGATACCTCCCTTTACTGAGATTGATACCTCCAAGAAATTTTTGATCTCCACCATTCAACTTCTCTGCTTCCAGGCACAAAGCGTAAGATGAATCAGGATCAGAACTGTAAATACTATCCGCCTGCCAAAGCAAATCAGCAACCTTACTTTGAGCTAATAATAAGCAACTCAAACACAAGAAAAGTACAGTAATGAAATATTTAAGCATATGGTGGTTCAGAAACTATGCAATGAAATTACATATTTCTTCTGTATTGACCACCAACTTCAAATAATGCATCTGTAATTTGTCCTAGAGAACAGTACTTGGATACCTCCATCAGGCAAGCAAAAATGTTTTCGTTCTGAATAGCTGCGTTTTGTACTTCTTTCAGTAATTCCTCTACTTTTTGCTTGTTACCATTGTGTAATTCTCCCAGCATACTAATCTGGTATTGCTTTTCGGATTCGGTTGCTCTAATTACTTCTTTTGGAAGTACAGTTGGAGAACCTTTAGAACTCAAGAAGGTGTTTACACCAATAATCGGGAACTCTCCTGTATGCTTTAGGGTTTCGTAGTACAACGACTCCTCTTGTATCTTACTTCTCTGATACATGGTTTCCATTGCTCCTAATACCCCACCTCTTTCAGTAATTCTATCGAATTCAGTCAATACAGCTTCTTCTACTAAATCAGTTAACTCTTCAATTATAAATGATCCTTGAATTGGATTTTCATTTTTAGCCAACCCCAGCTCTTTATTAATGATTAACTGAATAGCCATTGCTCTTCTTACAGATTCCTCTGTAGGAGTGGTAATGGCCTCATCATAAGCATTGGTATGAAGTGAGTTACAGTTATCGTAAATAGCGTATAACGCCTGTAATGTAGTTCTGATGTCGTTAAAGTCAATTTCCTGAGCATGCAATGATCTTCCACTGGTTTGGATGTGGTACTTTAACATTTGTGCTCTGGCGCTGGCACCGTACTTCAATTTAAGTGCTTTGGACCAGATTCTTCTGGCAACTCTACCGATTACTGCATATTCCGGATCAATACCATTACTAAAGAAGAAAGATAAGTTAGGACCAAATTTATTGATGTCCATACCTCTACTTAAGTAGTACTCTACGTATGTAAATCCGTTAGCAAGTGTAAGTGCCAACTGAGTAATTGGATTAGCTCCTGCTTCTGCAATGTGGTATCCGGAAATAGATACCGAATAGAAGTTTCTTACACCGTTATCGATGAAGAACTCCTGAACATCTCCCATTAACCTTAAAGCAAACTCTGTAGAGAAAATACATGTATTTTGTGCCTGATCTTCTTTTAAAATATCTGCTTGTACAGTTCCTCTAACCTTAGTTAGTGTTTCCGCTTTAATCGTATTATAAACATCTGCAGGTAATACCTGGTCTCCTGTTACACCAAGAAGCATTAACCCTAATCCGTCGTTTCCTTCCGGTAGCTCTCCCTGGTATTCAGGTCGTTTAACACCTTTGGCTTTGTAGATGGCTTCAATTTTCGCCTCTACCTCTGCTTCCAGTCCGTTTTCTTTAATGTATTTCTCACAATTTTGATCAATAGCAGCGTTCATAAAGAACCCAAGCAACATTGGAGCCGGACCATTAATGGTCATAGACACCGATGTTAATGCATGTGAAAGGTCAAAACCTGAATACAATTTCTTAGCGTCATCCAAACAGCAAATAGAAACCCCAGAGTTACCAATTTTACCGTAGATATCAGGTCTTAAATCAGGATCATTACCATAAAGTGTAACCGAGTCAAATGCTGTAGATAAACGCTTAGCCGGCATTCCCAAACTCACATAGTGGAATCTTCTGTTGGTTCTTTCAGGCCCTCCTTCTCCGGCAAACATTCTGGTCGGATCCTCTCCTTCTCTCTTGAAAGGGAACAACCCACTGGTATAAGGGAATTCTCCCGGAACATTTTCCTGTAGGCTCCACGTTAATAAATCTCCCCATGCACTGTATTTTGGCAATGCAATTTTAGGAATGGATAGTTGAGATAGAGATTTAGACTGAGTTTGAATAGATAACTCCTTGTCTCTTACCTTAAACTTGAATACAGGATCTTTGTATTTCTTTACTTTTTCGCTCCAATTTAGGATTACCTCCCAATTGTGCGGATCCAAATCCATTTTGATTCGATCAAACTCTTTTAGAAGCAATCCTAAAAAGTCTTTTTGATCTTCGCTTACGGTAAGGTTATCGTCGTTAATCCCCGACTTCGTTAACTCCAGTTCAGTATTGGCAACAGTTTCTACTGTTTTATATACTCCGTAAAGCTTTTGAGCAACTTCTGCCTGCTCTTTCGCCCACTTGTCGTAGGCTCTGTTGTTTTCTGAAATTTCAGAAAGGTATCTGGTTCTGGACGGTGGAATCACAAAGATCTTTTCAGACATTTCTTTAGTGATTTCAAACCCTGAGTTTAATCCAGCTTTAGCTTTTTCCACTAACTTATCCATTACAGCTTTATACAAGCTGTTCATTCCCGGATCATTAAACTGAGAAGCGATGGTTCCGTAAACAGGAAGATCATCTTGAGGAACATCCCACAAGTCGTTATTTCTCATGTATTGCTTCTTCACATCTCTCAATGCATCCAAAGCACCTCTTTTATCAAACTTATTGATGGCCACTAAATCAGCAAAATCTAACATGTCGATTTTCTCCAATTGTGTAGCGGCACCAAACTCAGGAGTCATTACGTAAAGAGATACATCTGAATGATCCATAATTTCCGTATCCGATTGCCCTATCCCAGATGTTTCAAGGATGATCAAATCGAATTCAGAAGCCTTCAGAATTTCAAGTGCTTCTGCAACGTGCTTAGAAAGTGCCAGGTTACTTTGTCTGGTAGCTAACGAACGCATATAAACACGCTCATTTTTAATGGCATTCATTCTAATTCTATCCCCTAGTAAAGCTCCTCCTGTTTTTCTTTTAGATGGATCAACAGATACAATAGCAATATTTTTCTCTGGGAAATCAATTAAGAACCTTCTCACCAATTCGTCTACCAACGAAGATTTTCCGGCACCACCTGTACCTGTAATTCCAAGAACTGGAGTATCTACCTTAGCAGCCATTTCATGAACCATCTCCATTTCAGACTTGCTCTCTTCCGGGAAGTTCTCTGCTGCACTAATCAATCTTGCAATAGAGGTTACCTCTTTTTCTTTTAGGTGATTCACTTCTCCGTTCAGGTTTTCTCCAACGGCAAAATCAGAACGTTTCACAAGGTCATTGATCATTCCTTGAAGTCCCATTTCACGCCCATCATCCGGATGGTAGATTCTTTCAATACCGTAATCCTGTAATTCTTTTATTTCTTCTGGTAAAATGGTTCCACCACCACCGGCAAATATTTTGATATGATCAGCACCTTTTTCTTTTAACAAGTCGTACATGAATTTCAAATACTCCACATGTCCTCCCTGGTAAGAAGTCATTGCAATGGCTTGTACATCCTCCTGAACTGCACAGTTCACTACTTCCTCTACACTTCTGTCGTGCCCTAAGTGAATTACTTCACAACCAGTGGATTGGATGATTCTTCTCATGATATTGATGGCAGCATCGTGACCATCGAAAAGCGAAGCAGCAGTAACAATTCTTACTTTATTTTGGGGTTTATAAGGTGCTATTTTCTCCATTTATCTCTTCTTTTAAAAAGCACGCGAATATACTGATTTTAGACTTAGGAACATCTTGTTTGCCCTACTTTTAATTCAAAGTTTAGCTTCAAAATGCCCTATCTAAACCGAGTCAGATTGCACTAACTCAATTATTTGGTTTTAGATAAAAGGAATAGGCTCACATAAAGGCACGATACTTGATTTACAACTACCAAATCAATTGCACATGAAAAAACTAATTTACCTAACAATTATTGCTACATCAGGACTATTGGCTTCTTGTAGCAAAACGACTTCCCCACAGTGGATGGCCTATTATGAAACCACTTGTATTCCGCAATGGACGGACCTGGACAGTGATAGAAGAACTAAGAACCGATTAGAGGATTTCTTAAAACGAGAAGGAATAGTTCCACTGAAAATTAGAATTGAAGGAGAGCGGGTTCCAACCTGCGAGTTTTGCGATTGCTCTACCGGAAAAATATATTACGTTCAGGTAGACGAATCACAAATAGAGTTTATACAGTTTTTTGGGTTTGTTGAAAAATAGAACAACCCGGATAAAGAAGCGCCACATTATGAAAAAAATCTACGCATAATGTATATAAAACAACCAAATTCTACGGCACTTCTTCAACCTTCCGGGTTTAATCAACTCACCTGTATGACGCACAACATTGCGATAAGTTACATTTGATTTTAAACTTTTTCCAACCGTGCTTAAAATCAATGTTTTACCGCACAAAAAAAGCCATCAACTTGTGTTGATGGCTTTTTACTTTTAACCTATTATTTTGTTGATTCCGGCAACCTTGTGGATAGTTCCATCGGAATATCTTCCGGTGCTTTTAATATATCCGTTTCCTCCGGAATTCTTGTCGATTCAATAACCTCAGTTCTGTCCTCTTTTACAGGCTCATCATCCAACTGAAACTTAATAGGCAATGTAAACTCAACCTTTACTGGTTTACCGTCCTTTACACCAGGTTTCCAAACTGGCATTTCATTGATCACTCTCAATGCTTCGGCATCTAACGAAGGACTAACCCCTTTGTTTACTTTAGCATCTACAATAGAGCCATCTTCAGAAATGTTAAACCCTACGTAAACCGTTCCTTGCTCTCCATTTTCCTTTGCTACTTCCGGGTATTTAATTTCACCTCCAAGGTAGGCATACAGATCACCGTTAAATTCCGGTTCAGAATCAAAAACCACTTCTTTTTCAGGGGCTTCTGCGGCAGTTACTTTACTTGATACATCCGATGCTTCATCGGCAGATTTTGTGCAGGCAGAAAAATACATCAATCCTCCTGCAACTGGAATAATTAATAGATACTTCATTATATATTTAGATTTAGGTTTCTTTTTTGTTAGCATCTCTACCCTCTTTCCAATGAGAGAACGATTGCTAAATGCACTACTTAAAGGCAATGTTTCTACACCAAAAGCACTTTCTAAAATGGACATGGCATATTTTCTTATTTCCATTTCCGCTCCCACCTGTTGGTCGGCCAAATACTCGTGGTTTTCACGAATCATTTTTTCCAACGAATAAACAATAGGATTAAACCAAAGCACCGCTTTTACCACTTGGATGTAGATAATGTCTAAACTATGCTTCTGCTCTACATGAGCTAACTCGTGTTCCAGAATAATTTCTTTGTTGGCCAAATCGGATTTATTAAGGTAAATCTGATTGAAAAAGGAATAGGTAGCTATGCTTTCTTCCAATACTTGTACATTTTTCCCTTTGTACTCGAATCGATCCGAAATACTTTTTCTCTTTAGAATTTTATAGAGGTTAAAAGACAGTAACAGCAAGCTTATTGTCCCTCCAATAATCAGTAACCAACCTTTAAAATCTACTTCGTTACCCGCATTGGTTAACACCTCCTGATCTCCCAATACCACAAATGTTTCCAACACTTGATTAGGCTGAGCGCTTGCTTCGGAACCCCACTGAAAATAAGGAATTATAAAGGCTGCTAAGGGAAGCGTTAGCAGCAACAGTCTATTTAGCTTGAAAAAGCCGCTTTTCTCAAATACCAACCGGTACAGAACAAAGAAAACTGCCAGGTAAAAATTGACTTCTATAAATTGTAATAAACTCATGACTTGTCGATGTTTTTAATGATGTTCTCCAACTCTTTGGCTGAAATGTTTTTCTCCTTCACAAAAAAGGACAACAACTTCTCGTAAGATCCATTGAAATACCCAGAGACCAAATTCGTTGCCGTCTGTTTAGCATACTCTTCTTTGGTTAGCAATGGGTAATATTGATGAGTTCTTCCAAATGCTTCGTAAGCCACCATTCCTTTCTTTTCCAAAATTCTGATGATGGTTGAAATGGTATTGTAAGCCGGCTTTGGTTCCGGAAACTCCTCTACAATCTCCTTTACAAATGCTTTTTCCTTTTCCCAAAGGATTTGCATTACCTCCTCCTCTGCCCTTGTTAATGTTTTACTGTCTTTATCCATGGTATTAATTTGACAGTTCAAACTTATAACTAATTTTTTAGTTAAACAACTATTTATTTAGTTATTTATTTCTACCAGCATCCCTCTATACTATGTATAGAGATTTTTTTATGGATTTTTTATTGAACCACTTCCCTATTGGTGTGTATTCTAAAATCAATCAAACACACCGAAAACATGAAAAAGACAATCGCACTATTATTAGCAGTTATTTCACTTAACGTAATGGCTCAAAGCGCAGGAAACTATGTATACGAGCAGATGAAGGGCGCAAACGTATATCGAAGCAACAACCCCCCTCCCACCCGAAACATTAGAGCACTTCAATCCAGAAATTTAACCATCGAAGCCAATGCTTTAATGAGTGTTATTCCGGATGCTCAAATAGCGGTTTTCACCATGGTTCAACTGGGAGAAACTGCACAAGAAGCTACAGAACTGCTTGATTCTAAGATTAAACCAATAAAAGCAGAACTGAACAAACTTGGAATACCATCTAAAGACATTGTGGTAGATATGGTTTCTTTCATCCCAAGGTATGAAGACACAGTAGTTAAGAAAAGATTTAGCAAAACATTTACCGAAATTCCAAAAGGATTTGAATTGAAGAAAAACATTCACATCAAATTCAGAAACCACGAGCACATCGATAAGATTATTGCCATTTGCGCCACTCATGAGGTATTTGATCTGGCCAAGGTAGAGTACGTGGTACTGAACAACGAGGAAAACATGAACAAAATGAGAGAAAAGATGCTTAGGCACTTAGGAAATAAAATTGCCTTCTATCATGATTTGGAAGTTCAGGACAAGATTGAAATTAACATGATTAACGAAACGGTTCATGAATTCTACCCCATGGATCGCTATCTTCAATACTCAGCTCATAGTAGCTCTTCTTTTGAAGCAGTGACCGGATCCAGAAAGAAGAAAAACATAAAACGAGTAACTAAAAACACCTCTATGTTTTACGATCCGGTAAACACTAAAAACTACGACATTGTTATTAATCCTGGTATTTTAGAACCAACCGTTCAATACTCTTTTAAATTAACTGTAGCATACACTCTACCAGTAAAAGAGAAGAAAAAGGAAGAACCCAAAAAGGAAAAGGTAATTGAAAAGCAATACATCCTGGTTACTCCAAACGGCGACACTAAATTATTGGACTACAAAACGGAAACCAGAGAAATTGCCGCACAATAATTTAATATCATAACAAACATAAAATTCTTTACATTTGAACAAGGCCACATTTCGTGGCTTTGTTGTTTAAATCACATTATGAAAAGAATTCTGGTTGTACCCCTATCCCTTTGTGCGTTGTTCTTATACTCTTGCTGCGATAAGGAAGAGAAAAAAGAAGTAAAGGAAGAGAAACGCATCATTATTGAGGAAGAAATAACTGAAGAACCAACTGAAGGTTTTGACTCGTTGAGAGCTGAAAAACTGGGAGCTGATGATTACGGTATGAAACCTTATGTAATGGCTTTCTTAAAAAAGGGGCCAAATAGAGACCTGGATTCAGCACAAGCTGCAGATCTTCAACGTGCGCATCTGGACAACATTGTAAAAATGGCCGAAGATGGGACATTGGTGGTGGCTGGTCCTTTTATGGACGATGGAGACATTCGAGGTATTTATATTTTCAATGTAGCCACGCTGGAAGAAGCTCAAGAACTTACCAATTCCGATCCTGCTGTTCAGGCAGGTAGTTTAATTATGGAACTCCACCCATGGTACGGATCTGCGGCCCTGATGGAAGTAAACGAAATACATAATAACATTGCTAAAATTTCTATTTAATACATTATGAAATCAATGAACCCTTACCTACTCTTTGACAATAACTGCGAAGAGGCCATGAATTTTTACAAAGACTGCTTAGGTGGTGAATTTGTTAGAGTCCAACGATTTGGAGATGGACCTATGGAGGTACCTGAAGAAGCAAAAAACCTCATCATGCATATTAGCCTAAAATTTGAAGGAGGTATCTTAATGGGGTCTGACTCTGGAAATAGACAACCTGTTGTTGCCGGAAATACCGTAACCATTAATCTGGACATGAGTACAGTGGAAGAGATTAACTCCACCTTCGAAAAACTAAGCGAAGGAGGTACAGTAACTATGCCTTTGCAAGATCAGTTTTGGGGAGCCAGATTTGGTATATTAACCGATAAATTTGGTATCCACTGGATGATGAATTGTCAATTAGAACAACAACAATAATGGCTTGTATAAGACACGTATTTCACATTGATGCCTCGAAGGAAAAAGTCTTCGAGGCCATCTCAACCATAGAAGGATTAAAGAAATGGTGGACACCGGACACCACTGGTAGTGAAGAAATTGGAGGAATTCTTCATTTTCAGTTTGGACAATATGGATTTATCAAATTCAAAGTAGCCGAAATCAACTCACCAGAGTTTTATCGCTGGGAGTGCTCAGATGCTCACCCGGAATGGTTAGGAACATGGGCCACTTTCACTTTATCTGATAACGAAGGAAAGACCAAGGTTTCTTTTATCCACGACGGCTGGAAAGAAGCCTCAGAATTCTTTGGAAGCTGTAATTTTAGCTGGGGAAGATATTTTGCAAGCTTAAGAGACTACCTTGAAACAGGAAAAGGAGATCCTTTTAAAGAATAGCATGAAACTCATCCTCTTACCACTATTGTTCTTAACTGTACTAGTTTCTGGTCAGAGTTCGGACACGCTTGCCTACAAGAAAAACTCCATAGGTTCCTATTACTTTTACAATGGTTCCAAAAAGTTATTTCCCGACGAAGCAAGAGAGCTGATTAAAAACAATGACCTGGCTTATGAGGAATATGGCTACGGACGAAACAAAAAGGCTTTATCTGTAATTTTTGGAGTTGGTGGTGGAGTTTTAATCGGAGCTCCATTCGGGACTCAATTTGCCGGAGGAGATCCCAACTGGAAATTAGCCGGGATTGGTGTTGGTGTGGCAGCATTTTCCTTTGTTTTTAGCAAACAAGCAGTTAATCACTACAAAAAATCCGTAACGATTTACAACGCTAAGCCCAACAATACCATCGAGTCTTCCTTGATGTTTGGTCCAACACCAAACGGACTTGGACTTACCCTTAGTTTTTGATTTACAAATTGGTCAATAACTTTTTAAAATTCCTTATTACATAACTGATGATACTTCTACCTTTGCAGCATGCTTGCAGAGGCTAAAGAAATATTACAAAAATCGTTTGGGTACAGTGATTTCCGACCACTTCAGGAAGACATTATCTCCAACGTTATTGATGGAAAAGACACCCTGGTACTGATGCCCACCGGAGGAGGTAAATCCCTCTGCTTTCAAATACCTGCTTTATTACAGGATGGAGTTACCATTGTGGTTTCTCCATTGATTTCACTCATGAAAGATCAGGTGGAAGCCCTTAGATCAAACGGTATTATTGCAGCTTATTACAACAGTTCACTTACTGCCGTTCAGGAAAATCAGGTGGTAAATGATGTACTAAATGGCAAAATTAAACTACTCTACCTTTCTCCAGAAAAATTAATCAGTTCTACAGAGGGCTGGATCAAAAATGCTCCTATTTCTTTGGTAGCCATTGATGAGGCGCACTGTGTTTCTATGTGGGGGCACGATTTTAGGCCGGAATATGCTCAACTAAAAGAGTTTAGAAGCCAGTTGAATGATATTCCCTTTATTGCGCTGACCGCAACAGCAGATAAAACTACCCGAAAGGACATCATCAAGCAAATAGGACTAAAGGAACCAGAAGTTTTCATTTCCTCTTTCGATCGTAAAAACCTTAGTCTGGAAGTTAGACCGAACGTACCGAAAAAGAAGAAAATGCAAGAGATTGTAAGGTTTATTGAATCCAAACCTAATCAATCGGGTATCATCTACTGTTTAAGTAGAAAAGGAGCTGAAGAAATGGCCAATGATCTGATCAAAGCAGGTGTAATTGCCAGAACTTACCACGCAGGCTTAAGCAGCACTATAAGATCTGATGTTCAAGAAGCGTTTATCAACGATAACATTCAAGTTATTTGTGCCACCATAGCTTTTGGAATGGGAATCGACAAATCCAATGTACGTTGGATCATACACAATAATCTCCCTAAAAATATAGAAGGGTACTATCAGGAAATTGGTCGTGCAGGCAGAGATGGCATGGAAGCTGAAACCATCCTTTATTACAACCTGAGAGACTTAATGGTATTAAAGCAATTCGCCACTAACGGAGCACAATCCGATATGTATTTGGAGAAGCTTTACCGCATGCTGAATTATGCCGAAGCCACCATTTGTAGAAGAAAAATACTACTCTCCTATTTTAGCGAACCACTGGAAGAGAACTGCGGGAATTGCGATGTTTGCCTTAACCCACCCACCTTCTTTAATGGAAGTGTACTGGCTCAAAAAGCCCTTTCGGCGGTATACCGCACACAGGAAAAAGTAGGGACTAACATGCTTATTAACATCCTTAGAGGGTCTGCTAATCAGGATATTTTTGCCAACGGCTACCAAAACATTAAAACTTACGGTGCAGGTAGAGACATTAGCTTCAAAGACTGGCAACATTATGTATCACAGTTTTTAAACCTGGGAGTACTCGAAATTGCTTACGATGAATCCTTTACACTTAAAATTACCGATTTTGGAAAGGAAGTATTGTACGGAAATAAATCCATTGAACTCACTCACCCAATTGTTCAGGAAAAAGTAAACGAGAAGAAGAAGAAGGAGAAGAAAAAGCTTACACCAGACGAAGAGTTATTTGAGAAATTACGCGAGGTAAGAAAGGAAATTGCTATTCAGGAGAAAGTTCCTGCCTACATTGTGTTTCACGACGCCACCCTTAAAGAAATGGCTAGTGAAAAACCAACTTCTGAAATGGATTTACTGGCAGTACAAGGTATTAGTGAGGTGAAGCTACAAAAATACGGTTCTCCATTTTTGCAAGCCATTAAGGCATTTAAGGACAGTAAACTTTCTACTGCAGAACAAACCTATCAATTGTACCAAACAGGAATGTCTGTAGATCAAATCTGTTTAACCAGAGAATTAAAATTACCCACCATCATTTCTCACTTATGTGGGATGTATCTGGCAGGCAAAAAAGTAGATCTGAACCCACTCATTACACAGAACGAATTAGCAGCAGTAATTAAAGCTCACGACAGCATAAAAGATGCCTCTACACTAAAGCCTTATTACGAATTTTTAGATGAAAAAATTCCTTATCACACCATTAGAGTTGGGCTTACAATTATTGAAAAAGGCTAAGACGCTCACAAACAGTAACCGATTACCAACCTGAAATTTATTTAGCTTTACTTAAACTATTAGTTTACATTAGCGCTTAATGAATAATTATTAATGAGTAATGAATAATGGGAAATGGATAATTATTAATGAGTAATGAATAATAGAGAATGATTAATGGTTAATATTTAATAAAAAATTTGAAATGGATAATGACTAATTAGGAATGAAAAATTTGAAATGCCTAATGGAAAATTTTAAATAAAAAATGTAAATGGGCAATAGCCATATTTCTACACTATCCTATTTCCAATATCAACTTATGAAAGTTACCTGTACTCCAACTTTAACCTCGCTATAACAAAAAAAATATTTGACCAGATTAAACCTTTTTAATTTTGTGTGGTCGAACGGGGATCAAAGAACCTTACATGAAACAACTATACACCATCATTTTACTCTCTCTGATTACCATTGCAGGGAATTCACAACGTCCTGGCGGAGGCCACAAAGGAGGTAACAGACCAGATATTAAAGGACAGATTAGCGGAAAAGTAATTGACACCGACACCAAGAAACCAATGGAATATGTTACGGTAGCCGTAATGCGCATGCGAAACCAACAGGTGATTACCGGTGCTACCACAGATAAAATTGGAGAGTTCGTTATTAAAGATGTTCCGGGAGGGATGTATTCTGTAAAGCTCTCTTTCCTGGGGTACGAAACCATGATTGTCGACTCAGTTAGAATTAACCCAAAATCCATGGAGGTGGATCTGGGTAAACTAAACCTCTCCTCTACCCAAAATGAGTTAGGACCTGTTGAAATTGTTAGCGAAAGTGCTGTTCGATACGAAATAGACAAAAAGGTAATTGACGTTAGCAACCTTAACGTAGCAGCATCGGAAACTGCTGTTGAGATACTGGAAAATGTTCCATCCATTAACGTAGACATTGATGGAAATGTAACGCTTAGAGGAAGCGGAAGCTTTACTTTACTGATAGATGGGCAGCCGAGCACATTAGATGCCGCAGATGCGCTTAAAATGATTCCTGCAAGCACCATTCAGGACATTGAAATCATCACCAACCCATCTGCCAAGTTCGATTCTGAAGGAGTTAGTGGAATTCTGAACATTATTTTAAAGAAGAACAGACTAGAAGGAGTAAGTGCATTGATTAACGGAAACGTGGGTACCTTCAACAATTACAGTGGAGATGCTTTGGTATACATCAACAACAAAAAGACCTCGTTTACCATAGGCGGAAACTACCGAACCCGAGATCGTCCAAGGTTTACCGAATCGGTTAGAAGAACTACAATTGGTACGGATGAGTCGTTATTGGAATACGATGGAGAGTCTAATTGGGGACGAGGAGGATATGGCACCAATGCCGAGTTTGAATGGCGACCGAATCGTAAAAGCTCCTTTAAAATAGGCGGTAATTACGGCATGAGAAACATGCAATCTTCAGAGTCATTGAACATTCTGGAATACTGGAACGATACCTTATTGAACCACTTTTACAACCAGGAAAACTCTCAAAGAGACTTCGAAAGCTATAGAGTCACTTCTACTTACCAATATTTTATTGGTGGAGACAAAAAACACTCCATTAAATTAAGAGGGTTCCGAAGCCAAAGAAAAGGAGAAGAAACCACGATTACAGAGTATTTTAATCAGGAAAATGCCATTCAGGGAGGGAACAAGAATACCGAAGATGGACCTGCCGAAATGTGGCGTTTTAACGTAGACTATACGCTACCTTTTAAAAATGGCAACCACTTCGAGGCCGGAGGACAGATGCAACTGGGAGAAAGTACCGACATTAGTGGAAACTATGAATACGACACCATTGCCCATGTGTACAATTTCTTACCCCAATTTAGCACCAATGCTACCTATGTAAGAAACATTTATGCACTCTATGGAATGTACGGAGGAAAACACAAAAAACTTGGCTACCAACTGGGATTAAGAACAGAATACACCGACAGAGAAATTACCACACTTAACAACTCTCAGTACAATAAAATTGATAGAATTGATCCTTTCCCTACAGTTCACCTCTCCTACCAATTGTCAAAAAAGACACAGTACATGGTTAATTACACCAGAAGAATTCAAAGACCAAGAAGCTATTACCTGGAGCCATTTACCACCTGGACCGATGCTTACTCCGTATGGCAAGGAAACCCTAACCTTGATCCGGAATACATTAACTCTTACGAATTGGGATGGATCCAAAGAATTGATAAGGGAAACATTTCTGTTGAAGCCTACCACAGAAATGTGGTGAATAAAATTGAGAGAATAAGAAGTGTTTACGAAGCTAATGTTGTAGCCAGCAAACCGGAAAATGTTGGAAGAGACTACTCTACAGGTGTGGAACTGTCCATTAATAAATCATTGACTAAAATCTGGAAATCAGATCTATCCGGAAACTTCTACGATTATCGAGTAATTGGGCAACTGGGAGATCAAAACTTTGATCAACAATCGTTTAGCTGGAGATTAAGATGGAACAACACGCTTAACTTACCTAAAGACTGGAGAGTTCAGCTAACTGCTAGCTATAACAGTTCTATTGTAACGGCACAAGGTACCATGAGCGAGTTTTACAGTGCAAACATGGCTGTTAAGAAGGACTTTAAAGATGGAAAAATTTCTTCTACGCTACAGGTTAGAGACATTTTCTCCACCACTTACAACGAACACGAATTGATCAGTGCTAATTTATACACCTATTCTTTACGTGAGCCAAGAACACCAACGGTTTCGTTAGCGGTTTCGGTTAAATTGAACAATTACAACAAAAGAATGTCGAGGGAGGAAGAAGCAGATGATTTTTAAATCATTTGTTTTTTATATAAACCTCAGCCATTGGAGGTTCCACCATAAAATGGTGAGATATACTAACCTTTTGACCTTCCAGAAGAGGCATCTCGTCATTTAAAGAACTATCTGTACAATTAATAATTTCCTGACACATTAAATTGACAACTTCCGCAGTGGAGTCACGATATAGGATATTTAGCCCTCCATATTTATCAATTTCGACGCTTAATTTCTGTTTAACACAATCAATGTTTTTATAACCATTTGCCTTCGCGGCTCTTTCTACTCCACTACTTTCCATCACACCCTTATATTTCTCAAGCAATTCTTTATTTATCGATTTTGCTTTTTGAGATTGAACACCTTGACTTTTAGAATGATCTATTGGGAATATCAACGCTTTTGATTGATAGTTACAATTAGAACAACAATCACGCTCCTGCCCTTTTCGATGTTCTACACAAGCACTCGTAACACCAAGCATCCAAATCGTTATCAATCCTGCTATCAATTTCATACTGATACAAGTATACGAACTTACTTCTTTTCTTTCTTCTCTTCTATTTCCTTTTTGTGATCAATCTTAACCTTGCCTACTACACATTCTTTAGGCACTTCCTGAATTTCAACAGGCTCTATAGCAGGTTCTCCCAGTAGCATAATATCATTGTTCAGAACAATCTGAAGAGACATTTCCTCCTTTGTAATTGCCACATGATCCAGGATTTTCGGGTCAAAGTTTTCCATGGTGGCTTCTACCCTAATCTGATTGTTCATCACCTTTCCTTCCGGGAGGGTCATTCGGTATTTACCATCTTTATCGGATATCGCTCTGGCAATGTGTTTACCACCACTCAACACAACAATTCTAACACCTGCAGCTCCACCACTTTCTCTAAAGTGTTTCACTTCTCCTTTTAGAATAACAGGATTAATGTTGGTCTGCACCTGCTCCTGAACATTTACATCCACATCTCCTTTAATGTACACATCTCCTTGAGCTACTGCTTCGTTAGCAGCCATGGTTCCTCCAATGGCTAAAATAGAAGCAGCAATGTTTTTGTATCGGTGCTTGTATTTATGATAAAACTCCATCTGCGCCTTTGTGGGAGAAACATGCGTCATATTAAACCTTCCGCAAACCTGCTCCTCTGAAGATTCTATTTTATCTATAATTTCTTCTTTGCTTTTATGGGTAAAATCCATAACTACCTTATCGCATACTGCACAGTGCCTACCTTGCTCTTCCGGTGTCATTTCATTCCAGTTTTCATGACATGGTTCGGGAATAGTGATGTGTTTTTTCATACCGTTCAATTTCTTTAGTGTTGTGGTGTTTGGTACAACTACTTTCCATAAAAGTTCAAAAAAAATACAACTATTTATGGATTTAAACTAATCCTCCTCCCTATTAGACAAAACTAACCGCCCTAATACATGAAAAAGGTTCTGATATTGTTGATTTTTCTTGCCCCACTAAGCAACGCTTTATTGGCTCAGGTATACCCTTACCAACCCATCGACTATTTCAATACAGAGTCCAATCCTTCTGCTTTAGCAGATAAAAAAACAGATTTACTACTTTCTTTTAATCATGCAGGGATCCCAGTTAACCAAAATGAATTCCGTCAGTATTCCGGTTCTTTCTCCAAATACTTCGAAGGACTGTTTTTAGGTACAGGAGTTTACGGAGGAAAAGTTACCTTAAACGATAGCATCAACTACCAATATGGAGGAATTGGAGTTGGGTATCGAACAGTTATTTTCAATAGTATTTTCTTAAAATTAGGAGCTAACATAAAGCACTTACAGCTTGCACACTATTCAGGACAACACTCCTATTACCAATTTGATCATACTGCTGAGAATTCTCCTGTTAGAAACGAAAACAACCTCAACATCTCCCTGTCGGTTACTTTGCCCTCGGATGCTTTATACTTTAACATCGGGATACTTAATATTCCGCTTCACCAAATCCACTCTTCTTTTGAGTCATATCAATACGTTAGCCTGGGAAACTTACTAAGGCTAATTGATAAAAATACCTCATCGGAAATTAGCTATACCGCTATAAATACGGGAAATGTGTTAGCATTAGATCAAACCAGCCACTACCTCAACATGACATTTGGAGCAAAAGTCTCCAGAAAAGCTTCCATCATGCTTGGAGGTCGCTATGGTTGGGCCAATCAAGAAAACTTTCACTGCACCCCTATGATTGGATTTGAAAGGTATTTACGATACGGTTGGGTTCGTAAAGACCGTATGATCCAACTTAAACTAGGATACGACCTAACCTATAGCTCGGATGACTTTAACAGCATTTATCCAGGTCAATTTCAAACTTATTTAACCTATAAATTTTAACCCATGAGAATTGTATTAACCCTTGGTCTTATTTGGAGCATTGTAGCTTCTACAGCACAGAAACCGATTGAAACAACGGCAAAAATTACCGGTATTACGGTTTACCCTTCTGCCGCTGAAGTTCATTACCAAAAAGAGCTCACCCTAAACAAAGGAAAAAACGCCATAGTTTTCACCGGGTTAACTCCGCACATTATCGAAAATACGGTAAACATTACTCCTTCTTCTAAAGATGTGGCCATCATTACCGTAACAGAAAAATACAATTACATTAAGGAGAAAAGGGCGCTACCGGAAAGAATTGCAGCTGTTAAAGACAGCATTGAACGCATTGAGCAGGAGCTAGATTTTATTGCGGTTAAAACAGATATCTTACACGCTGAAAAGGCCAGGTTATTTAAAGACGAGTCCATTGGAGGTGTTTCAAAAGGAGTTGACGTAGACGAAATAGAAAAGGCTTCGGAGTTCTTTAGAAAAAGATACACTGACATTGCCATGCAACTGTACCGATTGGGACAAAAAGAAACACGACTTACTTACCGTTCCGACCAGTTTTCTCGTCAGTTAAAACAACTTTCGGTAACTACCTCCCACTCTACTTCCGAAATAATGTTGGTAGTAACCAGTCCTTCTAAACAAAGAATAAAATTTGACTTTAAATTCTTAACTGAAAAAGGTGGCTGGGCACCGATGTACGATTTTAAATACAATGGTCCAGACCAACCATTGGAATTCAACTTTAGAGCTAATGTATTTAACTCTTCCGGTACTCCATGGAAAGATGTAAGCATTAAACTATCTACCGCAGATCCTATCAAAGGCTTTGATATGCCAAGTCTTGCTAGCGCCAATAAAGCCAGAAGCGGGCACAAAGTAGATGGAGTTGAGTTTAGAGAAGTACAAGTAATGAACGCCATAGCAGAATACAGCATTAAGCACAAATACAGCATCCCATCGGACGCCAAGCCATACTTAGTGGATGTGGAAGAATATAAAATGGCAGCTTCCTTTAACTACTTACTTATCCCTAAGTTAGATCCATTCGGTTTCCTAATGGCTAAAATTCCCAACTGGAACCAATACAACCTTATTCCGGGAACCACTAATGTATACAACCATGGTACTTACATGGGAAAAACATTCCTGAATACTTATGCAGAAAACGACACACTCGGAGTATTCTTAGGAAAAGACAAAACCATTCAAACCACCTGGAAGGAAGAGATTAAGGAACACCCTAGAAACTTCGTTGGAAACTACTCGGTGGAGAAAACAAAAGTGAGTATTACCATTAAAAGCAATTCAGATCAACCTATTCCTATAGAAATATTGGATCAAGTTCCGGTATACGACGGATCAGACAAGGTTAAATTCAATGTAACAGGAATTGATGATGCGGAGTATTTCGAACCAGATGGTTTACTGACATGGAAAACTACCATTCCACCAAGAGGTAACAAATCCATTGATTTCCAATATGAGATTAAGATCCCTAAGGACTTTTATGAGGCCAACGGAGGGTACAGAAGCTTTTACAAAGTCAAACACAAGGCTTTCAGGGTAATTTCTTGCCCGTCTTTCTAAAATCAGAAAAGGTGCTTAAAAGCACCTTTTTTCATTTTTACAATTCAAGTTAAAAAAGTTACAATTCATACATTCAAAGTTCCTATTCATGAACTGTAAATTGAGGCTATGCGGTGGCTAACTAGTTTTAGCACAAAAACCCCCATATATGAAAAATTACATTAAAATTTATGCAACACTAAAGTCGAACGGTAAATACAACATTAACCGTCACCAACACCTAATCCGAGCCGAGTTCATTAATGAATTCAAAGCCAGTAAAGACACCCTTAGAAAAGCCATAAGCTTTTTAAAGGAGAAAGGTGCAATTGTTACTGAAAGTAATGAGTTGATCGTGCGCTTTAGCATGGAACGTACAGAACTGGAAAAGCTGGTTAAAGCCAACATCAAGGTAACCAAACAAAAGGATGGAGCCATTACCTACTCTTTCGACAAGCAACCAAACCTTAAAGAGATTTCCCATGTATTTGACCATCTGGAACTACCTCCATCAGCTGCTCCATTATCTGTTTCTCCAACCCCTCCTCCATTGGGTAGCAACCAAAGGGATTTCAACTACATCAAAGACATTTTAGATGTAGACGACATTCATCAAAATTATGCAAACAAGGGAGCAGGAACCACTGTAGCTGTAATAGATACCGGGTTTGCCATAATGACTAAAGAACCTTGTCAAATTAACGGTCTCACACTGTCTGTTGATAATGATATTCTGGATTTATACGACATTTCATTGTCTGACAAATACTCCAGCAGTATTTCACTAACAGGAATTACAACTCAGGGTAACACCATTGTACACAGCAACAACATTCCATTTACAGAAGATGAATATTGGGCCACCTACGCCTACTGGCATCCATTTTATACGGCTCAGGGTTACCCCAACTTAAATAACCCAATTTCAATTCCATTTACCGACCCTACCGGAATGCAGCAAAGAACTTTAGGTGCAGGTGATGTAGATGGACACGGAATAATGGTGGCAGCACATGCTCAGGAAGTCGCTCCAGAAGCAAATTATCAATTCTTAGGATACTATAAACCTTACCACGATAGTCAGTTTTTAGAGTGTATGATTCGTATCTCCAACTTTCTTACCCCACCAGATGTGGTGAACTGTAGCTGGGGAATGTCTACCTCTGTTAATTATTTACAAAGTTTCCTATCCACTCAGTTAGTTATTGCAGACATTGTGGCTAACGGGAGCACAGTAGTTTGTGGAGCAGGAAACGGTCAATCTGACCTTCCATTTACTGCCCCCGTTGAACCCATTGCTCACCCCGATATTGTTTCTATTGGAGGAAGTATCCACATGGCGGGAACCAGCTACAGAGTTTCGGACATATCAAGTAGTTTTGATAGCTTTAGATATCAGATTCCACAGCGACATGTACCAGACTTAACCGCCCTCTCCGGTGGAGTTACACCACCTGAACGACTAATGTCTCCCACTGCACCCGATCGAACCAGAGATCAAGGTAATAGCACATTAGATGGTACTCAACCAGATGATGGATGGGCCGCAGCCATTGGTACTTCTCTTGCCGCTCCTCAAGTAGCAGGAATCGTTTCTTTACTTAAATCCAGCCATCAAAATTTAACTCCAAGAGCAATTAAAAACATATTAGAAAATGCTTGTTTGGATGTTACCGTAGGCACATCACATCATGGAGACGCTGCTCATTCTGGTTGGAACAAGGCCACAGGCTATGGTATAGTTAAAGCTAACGAAGCTTTTAATTTTCTAAGAAAGGGAACGCAGGCATTTATTCGTGATATTGTAAAAGATAATGGTTCTGGGAACAGCACTAATAATATTCCGAACAATAGCCCAGACATAATTAATCGCTACTCTCCTAACGATGCGATCTATTTAGGAATTACCACCAAACACAAAAGCAGTTGGAGCAAACCTGTTAACCTAAACACTAATAATTATCTATACTTAAGAATCCAAAACAAAGGTGTGGTTAGTGGACCATTTACGGCTTACATTTATGTAACCGACACCCCTAATCTAGGTACTCCTGCCAATTGGCAAATGATTAACCAAACTTCTTACAATCAGGTTAACGCGGGAGATTTTGATGTATTTGGTCCGGTACAATGGAACCCTGCTAATTTCAATTTAACTTCAGACCCTCAGTTTATTGTTGTTTTGGATTCGAGCCACAACCACATGCCAGGGTTTAACACAATTGTAGACCAGGCTAGTTTTGAAAACTGGGTAAGAACCAACAACAATGTTGCCTGGAAGGGAACTACTTCCACCAACCTTGACCCCGGACTTACAGGGACCATTAAATTTCCGGGAGAAATAATTAGAGGAATTAAATCTCAATTAAAAATTGCTTTTAACCATTTAGAGTATGGCAACTGTACAATTAGAATTAGAAAATCAATTATTGAAGACTCCACTAAAGGACTAAAACTTATTCGATCTAACCGAATTTACTCCTATTATCAGTTAAACTCTGCAGAAGCGTTCATTAATACTAATGGGGATATTAAAGGAGAGAACGACATCATTCTCTCTTATCAATCTCCAGAAGGTAACGAAACACCAGTTGGTTCGATCAATTTCTACAGTAATAAAACACTTCTTAGAACAGTAAACATAACCAACTTTAAATCTGCTTATATTGGTAATTTAAACTCTAAAGAGCTACATGCTTCTAACTGTAGTTTCGGTAAAAGATCATCCGATAAAAACAAAGTTGGATTTGAAGACATTACTGAAGCCATTGCAGAAGGATTTGACCCATGTGGACATTGTATGGAACACCTGGATAAGAAACTCATCAAGTTGATCATCAAGAATCCATTAGCTTAATCAATTATAGACTACAGAACTATCACAACAACGTATTTAACTCCCATTGATTCATGCAATTAATGGGAGTTTCTTTTACCTGAAAAGACAAAAATTGTCCATTCCTGAACAAAATTTGCTGTTGCTAAAACGAACCTAGGATAAACATTTTATCCCTCTTAGTATTGACCCATCAAATTAAAAAAGTCGATATGAAAAGGGGAATTTTGTTATGGCTACTCGGGGCATTTACCCTTGCCCAGGCCCAGGACAACCAAAACATTCAAATAGCTAAGCTGGAATCCGGCAGCTATCCGGTTTACAAAACCACCGAAAAAGGATACAACAAGTATCTATTCCAAAAAGCCACAAAAAATTGGCCGGTAGAATTCTACAAAGAAGGAGATCAATGTGGTAAAATGCTTATTAAAAGAGTAGGATTAATTGAAGAGTTTTACGAAGCGGATCTTCCTGCCTACCCTGCTTACTACCATGGTTCGGAAACCATAGTTACTACCGTAATTGATAAAAAAATCTTTTACTACAGCTGGACAGCAGCTAAAGGAGCAGACATTAAGTACATTCTTACACAAGGTAAGCCGGGTAAATATGTAGATGAAAAAGCACTGTTGGACAACTACAGAAGAACCATTAAAGCTAACCAAACCGGAGCTAGAGACGAAAGAAAAGAAGCTAATGCAGCTTTAGCAGCTAAAGAAGCTGAAGAGAATACTCTAAAGGGAAAATCCATTAAATCCATAGAACTAAAACTAGTTAACCCTCCTGCAAAAGTGGGAATGCTTACTGTGGTTTCGATTGGGATGGAGGTGACTCTAACCAACGGAAAAGTACTTAAAACCAAAAACCTCGGAGGTAAAACGCCATACACCGACTTTGACTCCAAAGTTAAGGGAGGTGCATACTCCGGGGGTGATTTCAAAGTAGCAAACGATTCCAGGCAAATTCCTAACGACAAGATCGAAGTGGAAGTTTGGTCGAAGTACGACACCAAAGCCAGAGCAACTATTGAACACCCTCTTAACTACAAGAACGACATTTTTTACCACTACCAGGGTGGAGGCGGAAGCCTGGGTAGAGCCAATGTGGTTGGAAAATCACCACATGGAGGAAATGGTAGAGATGGAAGAAGTGTTAACGTACATGCCGAATCCTTAACCATTAACGGAGAACCTGTGATCAAAGCCACTATTACTGACGCTATGAGCGGAGAGGTATTGGCAGAAGCTAAAATCCACCAGGAAAACCAAATCGAAATAAATGTAAGTGGTGGAAACGGTGGTAATGGATGCGATGGAGATTACGCTAGCAGTGGGAACGGTGGAAATGGTGGCGACGGTGGAAACGGAGGAAGTGTAATGCTTTCGGGAAGTGGAGCCTCCATCATAGACCTGGATGTAGACACTAGCGGCGGAAGTGCCGGACAAGGTGGAAGACCAAAAAATAGAAATTATAACTCTGCCGGAAGAAACGGTTCTAGAGGTAGCAACGGAAGTTTTATCAAATAAATATAAATAAGAAAAAACAACACAAAATGAAAAAGTCGAGACTAATATTGGCGGTTGCCCTGGTTGGTTTAATCGGAACAACCACAGCACAAAACAGACTAAAAGACAAATTGAAGGCTAAAATGGACGGTATGGCCACCAAAGCCTCTGGGGGGAAATACAAAACCTACGATTTCGAAGATCCAACAGGAATTTCCGGTACTTACTTTACCAACGATCAAATTATTGACAGACAAAACACGATCGGATTTAAATTCACTAAAGAAAAAGACGGAGAAATAGTTAACCAACTTTATGTTGAGCT
Source organism: Parvicellaceae bacterium (assembly GCA_965230225.1). Lineage (GTDB taxonomy): Bacteria > Bacteroidota > Bacteroidia > Flavobacteriales_D > Parvicellaceae > CALSMU01. The sequence goes on along the minus strand of CBDDKM010000006.1, from coordinate 61,301 downwards.
TGGAGGAAAAGGATACGGAAATCGTCCTAACTCTATTACTTGTACTCAAAAAGAAAAGTACAAAACTAAGCACAACATCAACTATTTTTACCTAACCGACAAAGATGCTATTCCATTGGCTAACAACCACGACAAATTTACATTTGTTGAGATTGGAGAAGCTATTTACGCTTTTGCTCAAGAGGATAAAGTATTGTGCGTAGCTGCTAAAGATTCTTCTAATTTTAGTGAGTACGATACTGAAACTGCTCAAGTTCTTTACGATCAAAAAATGAGCGTAATCAACAAAGAAGCAATGGCGAAAGAAACTGAGAAGTGGAAGAAAAACAAAGTGTACGCAAACAACATTGGGAAAATTGTTTTTGCTAACCAGGATTACCACTTGATGAAAAGAGGATACATCAACAAACCACCAATGGTAAGTGGAGATGATTTCAAAACTGAGTTAGACATGGCTGGAAACATGCAGTACATGGCTTTCTTCGAATTCCCACCTAAAGAACAATTTCCAGGACAAGAACTAAACGTTGTTTACGAAATGAACGGAAAATCGGCAAGCAGAACTGAACTTAGAGCTAAATCTGCCGCTTGGGGGAAAATGATCAAAAGATTAGAAACGAAAGATTTCGATTACCGTCAGCATGCTCCTAGAGCAATGCGTGAGTACAACAGCTACTACGGACAATATGTTCAAGATTATGCTTTCATTAACTTATTGTACGAAAACAAAGATCTATTCAAAGTAGGAAGCGTAAACGAAGTAACTGTAAAAATGTACTCTAGCAGAGATGGTGAAAACGGTGAGTTAATCGCTGAAGGAGTAGTAAAATTAAAGTATACTAAAGAAGCTGTAAAACAATTTGAGGGAGACTTAGATAAAGGAACCATCGGAGTATGGGCACACTTTGAAGAGTTTTTAGACGAGTAAAAGGTGAATCGACTGCCTTTTATCAAATGGGCATCTCCAGTTTTGGGGGTGTCCTTTTTTTGTAGAACAAAAAAAGAAGTTGAAAAAGAGTTGAAAAGTTGAGAAGGTTAAAGTTAATGAGTTAAGAAGTTGAAGAGCGGAAAGTTAAATGGTTGAGGAGGTTGAAAAGTTAATGAGTTAAAAGAGTATTGAATAAAAGTAATATGCAACAACTAATTAACTTTCATTTTTTTCTGAAAGTTCAATATTTTAGTTTAAATTAGCTTAAGATTCATTTCTAAATCCTTAAGTTATGAAACATTTAGTTCCTTCATCCATTGGTAAGATTAGCTTTTCTTTCAAAAAAAGCACCTGGTTTTACTTAGTATGCACTTCTACCCTCTTCATTGATTTTTCATCCATCAGCTTACCAACCATCATTCTCACCTTCGTTTTTACCCTAATTACCATTTCATTGGGGCATTCAATTGGTCTGCACAGAGGAATCATTCACAAATCTTACCAAACTTCCAAGTTCACAAGAAACCTACTACTCTACTTCTTTGTATACTCCGGCTTAGGAAGTCCTTTGAACTGGTTAAAATCTCATTATTACAGAGACTACTGGCAAAATAGAGAAGATTGCCCTAAATACTTTGCTTACCGGCATTCGTTAATCATAGACTACTGGTGGTATTTACACTTAAATTTTACTCCTACTTCCGACAAAGTATATAATATCCCAAAATCTGACCTTAATGATCCCTGGATACAGTGGCTACATAAAACCTGGGTGTTTCATATTATAACTGGGGCAATTGTAGTTTACCTGTTTTCTGATCTTAATACTGTTTTATTGTTGTTTCCATTAAGAATTGCCATCACTCACCTTGGGCATTGGTATATAGGCTATGCATCCCATAAATATGGCTATTCTAAATACCACATTGAGCACGCCAACGAAAGTGGCTACAACGATGTTGTTCTGGGTTTAATTTCTTTTGGAGAAGGCTTACACAACAATCATCACGGGCATCCATCCTCTGCTAAATTCAGTCATAATTGGTACGAAATAGACATTAGTTGGTATTTCATCGTACTGCTTGAAAAAGCAGGGGTAATTTGGAAAGTAAAGCGCCCTACTTCTCAGGAAACACTTAAAAGTTCTGCCAGAGTATTGAGGAAAAGCAAATGGATCATTCCCTCCTTCTCTATGTTCTATAAAAACAAAAAACGCCCCATTTAAATAGGGCAAATTAATTACAAAGCTCTATCAATTCAACTCCCAAATCATTTTCTTTTCTCGCTTAAAAAGCGTACTTTCGCGCTCTGAAAGGAGGGGTCTACCCTATTACTCCTTCTACGGATACTACTATTACTCACACGAGAGAAAAACGAATTGATAATTATGGCAGAAGATAAAGCAGAGATCACAGAAGTAACAGAATTTCCATTCGAAGAGTTTAAGAATCAGATTATTGAAGACTACCGTTTAGCGTGTATTAGCCGTGAAACTTCCCTACTAGGACGTAGAGAGGTACTTACAGGTAAAGCTAAATTTGGAATTTTTGGAGACGGAAAGGAAGTTGCCCAGATCGCAATGGCAAAACAGTTTCAGAATGGAGATTTCAGATCGGGATATTACCGTGACCAAACCTTTATGATGGCCATTGATGCTTTAAATGTTCAGCAATACTTTGCCGGACTATATGCTGATACTGATATTGAAAAAGAGCCTATTTCTGCCGGAAGACAGATGGGAGGTCACTTTTCTACCCGTAGTTTAGATAACGATGGAAACTGGGTTAACTTAATGGAGCAAAAGAACTCTAGTTCTGATATTTCTCCAACAGCCGGGCAAATGCCACGTTTATTAGGTTTGGCTTTGGCTTCTAAGGTTTACCGCAACCACGATGGGTTAAAAGATTTTACTCAGTTTAGCAACGGCGGTAACGAAGTTGCTTTTGGAACCATTGGTGATGCGAGTACTTCTGAAGGAATCTTCTGGGAAACCATCAATGCTGCCGGTGTATTGGAAGTACCAATGTGTATGAGCGTTTGGGACGACGGATGGGGAATTTCGGTTCCTAGAAAGTACCAAACTACTAAGGATAGCATTTCTGAGGCATTGGCCGGAATGGAAATGAAAGAGGGTGATCCAAACGGATACAAAATCTTTACTGCTAAAGGGTGGGACTACCCTACTCTTGTACAAACTTACGAGGAGGCTGTTGCTTTTACGAGAGAGAATCACATTCCTGTTTTAATTCATGTTAAAGAGGTAACTCAACCTCAAGGACACTCTACTTCCGGTTCTCACGAGCGTTATAAAACGAAAGAACAATTGGCCTGGGCCGAAGAGTATGACTGTATCAACCAGATGAAAAAATGGATGATCAGCAGCGAAAACAGAGCGGGTAAACCTATTGCTACGGAGGAAGAGTTAGACGAAATCAGAAAAGAGGCTAAAAAATACGTTAGACAGGAGCAGAAAAAGGCCTGGAAAGATTTTATCGATGCAATTAAGGCAGATGTGGCTGAAGCGGTAAGCTTATTGGATGCATTGGCAGGGGAAAGCTCAAATGGTGTATTTGTTGGAAAAATAAAAGACGAATTGTCATCTAGTATTGAGCCAATTAGAAAAGATATGATTAACGCTGCAAAGCGTGCAATGAGATTGGTAAGATCTGAAAACGGTGCGGCTAAACAAAAGTTAAGCAACTGGCTAAAAGTTCAGTCTGATAAGGCACATGATCGATATGCTTCTCATTTATACTCAGAAACAGAAAACAGCCCTGTTAAAACTGAAGAAGTTCTTCCGGAATACTCTGATAAAATGGAGGATGGAAGAATTGTGTTAAGAGAGAACTTCAAGGCACTTTTCGAAAAGTACCCTGAGATCATCACTTTTGGTGAGGATACGGGTAAAATTGGTGGTGTAAACCAATCGATGGAAGGTATGCAGGAGGAGTTTGGTGAGCTTAGAGTTTCCGATACAGGAATTAGAGAGGCTACCATCGTAGGACAAGGTATTGGAATGGCCATGAGAGGGTTAAAGCCAATTGCTGAGATTCAGTACCTGGATTACTTGTTGTACTGTTTACAAATTATGAGTGATGATTTGGCTACGGTTAGATGGAGAACTAAGGGAGGGCAAAAGGCTCCTCTTATTATCAGAACCAGAGGACACCGTTTAGAAGGTATCTGGCATGCAGGATCTCCAATGGCAGGAATCATTAACCTGGTGAAAGGAATTCATGTTTGTGTTCCTAGAAATATGACTAAAGCTGCCGGTTTTTACAATACACTTATTGAAGGAGATGATCCTGCATTAGTAGTGGAAAACCTGAACGGGTACAGAACGAAGGAAAAAATGCCTTCTAACTTTACTGAATTTAAAACTCCTCTTGGTATTCCTGAAGTTGTTAAAGAAGGTTCGGACATTACTGTAGTTAGTTATGGTTCTACTTTTAACCTTTGTACTGTGGCTGCTAAGCAATTGGAAGAAGTAGGTATTTCGGTAGAATTGATCGACGTACAGACGTTAATTCCATTTGATATTAACCACAACATTGTTGAGTCTTTAAAGAAAACCAACAGAGTTCTTTTTGTGGATGAAGATTTCCCTGGTGGAACTACTGCTTACATGATGCAGAAAGTAGTTCAGGAACAAGGAGGATATTACTTCCTGGACTCAGAACCGGCTACTTTATCTGCTAAAGATCACCGCCCTCCTTACGGATCGGATGGAGATTATTTCTCTAAACCAAGCATCGAAGACATTTTCGATAAGGTGTATGAGATCATGAACGAAGTTGATCCAGAAACTTATCCGGCACTATACTAATCTAGTTAATTAGTTGAAAAGTTAAAAGGCTTACGAGAAGCTGAAAAGTTGAAGAGTTAAATGACTTAAACTAAAAGACTCAAAACTTGAAAGAATTAAATATTTGAAGGCAGTGATAAATCACTGCCTTTTTTTGTTCAAAAAATCAATTCCAGAACCAAATTCTAATTATTTTCAAAAACACACGATAAGATTTCCTATTTTCATAAACATGAAGAAAATTTCTGCACTTTTTGAAAAAATGGGTCCTTTTTGGGGACTATCCTTCTTTATAGTAACCTTTATGTTTGCCTACTGTTTGGTGATCTATGGTTTTGACATCAACATCGCCAAAGGAGGAAGAAAAAATGCCATCGTTGCCATGTTTGCTAATTCTGCTTCGGACGAGGAGTTTTATGCTATTGATGATGAGTACGGTTATTTAATTCGAGCAGAAGAAGAATATGAAGAGTATGCAGTGGAGTATTTTACGGCATACGAACAAGGTACCATTCCATTTTGTTTTACCTGTGGTATGTTTCAACCGAAAAGGGACTTCTTAATTTGGCGTCCTTTTAAAAATGGAGATCTACTCTATGGTATTGAAATGCAATGGACTGGCGATGATTACGAAAAAGACGAGGCCTTCCCTACCTTTAATTTTAAAACGAAAGAGTTTAAGTGGATCGACAACATCAATGATTTAGGTCCTGATGTGGGAGATGAAAAGTATCGGGTAAAAAGGGATTTTATTACCTCCAATTACTCAGAAATCTCTTTTTCAAGTGACGACGACATGGATTGTTTTTCGGCATTCTTATCCATCTACGTGGTTTACATATTACTAATCGTTTGGGGAGCAATTATCCTACTCATTAAACGAATTAGAAAAAAAGCATAACCTGAGAGACTAAACCGAATGAATTCAAGTTTTTATAACATGTCCAATACAGTTATAAAACTCTGTTTGCTCTTTTTGTTATGTGGATCAACTATATTATCAGTTGGTCAGGACACCACTCAGCTAGTGGTTCGAGATACTGTTATTCCTAATTTCAAATTGCGGTTTGATCGTACCGAGATTATTCGGTCGGAGCGATTTAATGAGGAATGCCCATACAACATTAACATGGCCAAAAAAGCCATCGAAAGCAACCAACTATCCATTGTAATACATGGTGGAATTATTGGATTCCCTGAAGCCAACGAGAAGAACAAAGAAAAATTCTTAAAGAAATACAATGTTCAATTCGACTACCTGGGCTGCATCCGCATGTGGGATGTTATGGAGGAAGACCCCCATGGTTACAACGAAACTATCTTAGAACACCTCTCCAAAACAGTGGATAAAAACGTAAGAAAAGAACTGGAACAAATCTGGAAATAGAATTCTTACCTCATCCTCTTTTACGATTGACACAGATTTAGTTCATTTGCAACAATGAACGACACTACCACATCTATTCTAGTTGCCATTTTGATCATTACATCAATGGCCTACATCTTAAAGCTCGACCTTAAGGACATTACTGGTTACCACCGTAAGCGAGTTAAGAAAAAACTTCCTGAGCTGGCTCAAAAACATGGTTTGAAACACGTACCAGGTAGAACTGAACATCGAATTGGTACTTTGGAGGATCACACCTCTAAATTCACCATTTCCATAGAACCCGATTCCGGTAGAATTTGGATTGAATTCAGAAAACAACCTGGCATTTATCTGGATTCAATTAAAGAGGAAATAAAACTTGACTTCCCTCCTACCTGTAAAGATTTACAATTTGAAAGTGGCATTCTAAACACCTACTTTAAAGAGCGTAAAACCTTGTTTCCGAAGGGAGAGAAAAGAGCTAACGAGAAATTGGAGCTACTATTACTACAACTGCTTAAAGCCTTTGGCTTTAGAAGGGTAAAAAACATTAGCATGAACGAAGACTACCTTCGGTTCAATTTTCAGTACCCCAACTACCTTCCCATCAAGCTAATGGAAAAATCTCTTCCTCTCATTAGAAAAACTTGTCAGCATTTATCGAGCCTACCGGAAGAATGAAATACGCTTTTTTGACATTGTAAGTGGCTTGAGTACCTATTTGGTACTTACTTTTGCACCACCAAACGAAAACAATGAATCCACTAGATCAAATTGAACAATCCATTACCCCATACAGAACTCAACTAAAAGAGCATATTCTATACAATCAACTGAGGGAAATGGACGACATCAAGTTGTTCATGGAACACCACGTATATGCCGTTTGGGATTTCATGTCACTGCTTAAAGCGCTACAGAAGGAATTAACTTGTGTAACCGTACCGTGGACTCCTGCCAAGAATGCCACCATAACCCGATTCATTAACGAAATAGTACACGGAGAGGAAAGTGACCTCAACGAAGAAGGAGTACCCATGAGTCATTTCGAAATGTACATCGATGCCATGGATCAAGTTGGAGCTAATACTTCCGATGTAATAAATACCATCGAACAGCTTTCTAGTTGCTCAGATCTGGTAAACGAGATTAACCGACTCATTCCAGAATCGAATATCGCCCAATTTCTACAGTTTACTTTTGAAATCATTGCCACGGGAAAACCACACCTTATTGCATCTGCTTTTACCTATGGAAGAGAAGATGTAATTCCGGACATGTTTCTGGCTATTCTGGAAAAATCGGACGCTAACAATACGAAATACAACAAACTTAAGTATTACTTAGAGCGCCACATCGAACTGGATGGAGACGAGCACGGACCACTTTCTTTGAAGATGATTGCAGAGCTTTGTGGTAATGATGAAACTAAATGGCAAGAGACAGAAGAAATTGCCATAAAAGCACTTCAACACCGTATTGAGTTGTGGAATGGTATTGCAGAAAGAATTCAACTTAAAGAACCTCAATTAGCGTAGCACTATGGAAGTTCATCTTTGTCAAACGGAAGCCGACTTTAACATTGCCAAAAGCATTGCTAAAAACTATATGCAGTGGCTGGGCATGGACCTGAACTTTCAGAACACCGACAAAGAATTTAACCAATTCGACACCATGTATGGAGCTCCTGAAGGGGCTTTTATTTACGTTACCATAGATGGTAAAATTGCAGGTGGTGTAGCCACCAGAAAAATAGACGACAAAGTCTGCGAAATGAAACGACTGTACGTCTATTCTGAATTTCAGGGTAAAGGTTTGGGCAAGCTGCTGTGCCAAAAAATAATAGATATTTCTAAAGAGTTGGGTTACCAAAAAATGCGACTAGACACTGTGTCCAGACTGGAAAGTGCCAATGCTCTGTATCAAAAACTGGGGTTTAAAGATATTCCTGCCTACTACCCTAACCCTGATCCTACCGTGAGGTATATGGAGTACAGTTTTTGAATCTATACTAGATTCAGACTATAAGATCGCTGCGCTCAAAGACTAATACCAATAGAACAACCCTTTTCCCGCGGAGGCGGGAAACTCACCAAGTTAGACTACACATGATTCTCGCATTACATCCCGATAGCTATCGGGAACTATAGATATGTTGCCCGTAGCTTAAAAATACATGTATAATTATTGGTAATAACATCATCACCCAGAACAACTTACAAGCTGATTTTCTGATGCTTACAACACCTGTGACTACCGAAACAAAACGCGGTACAATTGTTGTGATTAGGGCGGGCAATTATTAACCTAATTAAACCTAAAAAAATGAAAAAAACTATCATTATTTTACTAACCCTTATGACCTCTTTTGCGGGCCTTTCTCAAGAAAAAACCAGAGAAGTTGGAGTAACCATTGCCAGCCTGAACAATTTTGGGTTCACCTTCAGAACCGGAACTGAAAATGCACTGTGGAGATTTAACAGTATTATTGCTAATGGAAGCAATCTAAAAGATGAATCTATAAATAATGGATATGAAAACAATTACCATGGTTTCGGATTTTCAGTTGGACGTGAACACCGAAAAAATGTTTCGGAAAATCTTGAACTCCGCTTAGGTGCTGATCTCTCCTTTCATTATTCCCACTATTCTAATAGCAACAGTATCACCCCAGAAGAAACCAGGTATTCTCCAGGTGTAAATTTAGTTTTAGGATTTAATTACCTGATCCAGGAGAATTTATTTATTGGAGCTGAAATGTTACCCCACTTTAGGTATCAAACGGGCACACGTACAGTATTAAGCAACGATAACGGAGTTGAATACCATGCTCAATCCAAATTAAGCGGTTTTTCTTACGGACTGAATAACAACTCTGTACTTCTGTCTGTAGGTTATCGATTTTAAATCAATTTTTAACATAATTATAAAAAGCCTCTTCAAATACAAGAGGCTTTTTTATGGAGGTACAGTTTTGAGGATTGAGTATTGAGTTTAGAACACCTTGAAATGATTAGAACTCCTCTTCCCAATCCTACTTAGGTTTAGAAGACTTGGCATGATTAAAATACCTCACTTTATACATTTTTAACATTTCATAATGTAAAGTTTACTTGACATTGTGTAAACTTTACTTATCTTTGTGAACAGAATACTTTACATTACTATTATGAATTCAGAAGATAAAAAACCGATCATATCCTTATTAGGAACCATTTCTCTATTCATTGCCTACTACTTTATTTCGGGCATGTCGGATTTTCAAAGTGAATCTACAACAGAGGTACTGCAATTTTGGAGTACAGCTTTATTGATCATGATTCCGGTTTTAATTGCGGGGAAAATAATCTTGTTCATTCTATTTAGTATCCTGTACGCCATCTTTACAGGAGATGAAAACTTTGATTTTAAAAGAGATGAGTTTGGAAGATTGATTGAATCCAGAGCCACCAGAAACTTTTACAATGTATTTATTGTAGGTTTCTTTGCATCTATGGGAGCACTTGCCCTGGGATACTCTCCTATTGTCATGTTCAATATCTTATTCTTCTCGATGTTAGCCGGAGGAATCGTTCTGGACGTTTCTGAGATGTATTACTCTAGAAAAGGAATATAAGATGAGTAAAAACTACATTCAATCCAACATTCGAAAATTCAGGTTTCTGAATGGGGAAATGACTCAGCAAGACCTTGCCGATAAGATCGGCGTGAGCCGACAAACCATTGTGGCTATTGAAAAAGGCAAGTACTCCCCTTCTCTTGAGTTAGCCTTTAGAATTGCCATAGCTTTTGAATGCACCATAGAAGAAATATTCTCATACGAACCACCTAAATAAACTTGCCATGAACAATCTACTGATTTTTAAAACAGACCTAAAAACCAAAAAGAGAGCTAAACTGCTTAAAACACTTTTCAATAACAACCCTTCCATTTCTACCTGGAGTGTAGATACCGAAGATGTAGATAACGTATTGCGAATTGATGCTAACGAGGAAATTGTAGAGAAGGATATTATTCGCTTGCTAAGAACATGTGGAGTTTATTGTGAGGTGTTGCCGGAGTAGGGTTGGTCGCTGCGCGATGTATGAAGTATTAGGTATTATGTTGAGTTTTGGATAATTGACAAACGATTATTGGATCGCTTCGCTCAAAGACTAATATGATTTGGATACCTCCTTTCCCGTGTATCCCGTCCCGTCCCGATAGTTATCGGGAGCTATCGGGAGTTACCTGTAAAGCGGAAAAGAGCAAAAAGAAGAGAAAGAAGAAACATCGAGTGAGTTTTTTGTAGTTGGGTAATGTATGGGAATAAGTCGTTGCTATTCTGGTGCGGTTTTTGTGTTATAGCAGCATAACTAATACATACCCTAAAACAACCTAATGACACACAAACTATTGATTTTAATTCCATTAATCATTTTGGGATTAAATTGTAATGCCACCATTGTTTCGAGCTATCAGATTATTGAAGAAAAGTATGACCGTAATATCCCCAAGGATACCACTTTAATATTTGGATCGGTGTATGATGGGAAGAAACCCCTTGAAAATGTAAAAATCAGAACCTGTGGAATACGACCAGTTCAAAAGGACAAAACCACCAATAAAGGAAAATTTTGGTTATACATTGATTCTGAAGACAATGCCATCTACTGCAAAAAAGCTGGTTACGAAGAAGTAATTATTACCGATTACGACTTTAAAAGTCAACATTCTGTATATATAAAATTCTTTTTGGTGGAGACTGAAGCAAATACCGAAGGCGATTACCCTCATAAAAGATACCCTCCCCCTACTGCCGGTCGAGCCAGATGCTATAAACCAGTTATATACTTATACCCCGAAAAGGAAACAAAAATAGAAGTTGACCTGGCAATAAAAGGTGACCTTACCTTTACTTACCCAAAATACAACAATGGCTGGAGCATCACTGCCCTCCCCGATGGTACGCTTAAAAGTGATAATGGCAGAACATATCCTTATTTGTTTTGGGAAGGAGAATCAGACAGTATTAATTTTGTTAGAAAGAATGAACAACTGGAGGGATTTCTAATTAAAACAGATACCATAATTTCTTTTCTGGAACATCAATTGGAAACAATAGGGCTGAACCACAGAGAACAGACTGACTTCATTACCTTTTGGGGCCCTAGATTAGAATCTAAGAAATATGCCTTAATTCAATTCCTGATAGACCAAGAATACGACAATATTGCTACACTAAAAGTTTCTCCTCAGCCATCATCTGTAAAGCGTGTTTACTTGCTTTACACTTCGTTAGATCACCCCAATTACAACATCAAACTCTCTGAGCCAAATTTTAGTTCATTTGATCGCAAAGGGTTTACCTTAATTGAATGGGGAGGCTCCGAAATTAGTCGGTTGGTGATGGAGAATACATTGGTGTATAGCCAGAGTGGGGTGAAGTAAATATGTATTACCTCCCGTTCTCCAAGGGGTTATGCATCTTACAAAATCTCTAACTTTTGAAAAAACTTCTCTTTTCTTCTTCTTGCAATTGGAATTTGACATGTCCCCTCCATCACAATGAATCCTCCGTCATCTTTCGAAATTTTTTGTACATAATTAAGATTAATCAGATGACTTTGGTGAATTCTATAAAAAATAGATTCTGGTAATACAGGTTCTTTTGACATGTACCAATTAAACCATAGAAAGTTTACTACTTAATTAAAACAAAATTATAACTGTTTTTCCCGGAAATAAAATTTGTAGACATTACCCCAAATAACTCACCATTATTTGTAACATGAAGTTTCTTCACATTCATAAACCTACCATTACCTTCGGAGTTAGATATTAGCTGTTTATAGCTAACTTCTCCGTTTGTAGTTACCGTACCTCTTACAAAGCATGCATTGTTTTTACCTATAATTGTTCCAGGCTTATAATTATCGTCTCCATACTTCTTCATATTTGATTTCTTATCATAAAAATAAAAACTTGAAGATTCTTGAAAATTAACTACTTCACTTGATGCAATATCCGGTTTTGAAAAGATTTGACTTTTTCTAACCGAATAAACATTGTCGCTTCCGTTTTTAATGGAAACCATGTAATTGTTCTTTGCTACATAAGACCTTCCAGAACTGGGAGTTCCGTATGAATAGGTGGGCATCCAGCTTCCACCTGCAGCGCTTGCGGAAGGATTATATTGGTGGTTAACAAAAATGGGAGTATAACTATTTTTCGACTCGCTTCCATGCTCTAATAACACGCGATACTCATCATCATTTTTATAAAAATCTAATACGTTTAAATCTCCAATTCCTCCGGCGTAATTCTTTAAAAACTCCCCTTGCTGTTCTTTAGAATACTCTCCTTTCAATGTAAAGTTTTTGAGGGTAGACAATTCCAGAACATCAAGACTCCAATAGAATGGAACATTTTTCTTTTGGTCGTTATAACTTCCAAAAACCAACAAAGTACCATCTATAATTTTATGCCCTGTTCCAAATTTATAGTAGTGTTCAACATCATATAGTTTTTTGGAGAAGAGAGATTGATCAGCATTTTCGACCAAGATTTGAATATCCCCTTTCCTTACAGAAGATTTTAAGTTTTCTTCGATTAGTATGGTAATCACCCCACTTTCTGAAGAAACACTGTGAATTGAACTTTGTTTACTACCTACATAAATCTCTCTTGACGAGTTTTTCGCACCAAATTGATGTAAAATATAATTTAATTGATCGGCTCCTTTATCTTCTTGAGATTCTATAATTGCAACACCAGTGTTCGTGGTAATAAGATTAATTGGATTCTTTTCAGTTTTCTTATTCACCTTAAACCGATCTTCTCTAGATAGGTATTTACCGGTATTACTAAAAATTGCTGTACCAATTATTCGTTCATTACTTTCACCGTGATATATATAAACCACCTGAAACCTTCCTTCAATAAAAACTAAACCTACTAGTCTTACATTATTTAGCTCACTTAATCTTTGAAGCTCTAACTCGAAAACATTAACAGATTTCAAATTCAATTTATCAACTTGATTTATTATTAATTTGTCGTTTTCTGCCATCACCCTCCTCCCTGAAAGTATATTCTGGTTCAGTTTAATTCCATTATTGTTAGTGAACAACAGATATAAACTATCATTAGTTTCACCTACCACACCAAGGTAAAATCCTTTGGGTTCTTTAAACGACTCACTTATAATAACATCCGGTGTTTTTTGCGAAAAACAATTAGTGACTATAGCCATAAAGAATATGATCTTACTCAAAACCTGCATAACTATAGTGTTAAGAATTTGTAAGAAACATTTAAGGAAAGAATACCCATCCTCCCTTCAAAACCGGAAGCTTTGAACTTATCAAAAAATGTTTTTCGATAGGAAGCTCTGCAGCTTATATCTCCCAATTTTAATCCAGCTCCCCCTTCCAGGTAAGGGGTTGTTCTGATCTTTCCAGAAAAATGACCATTTATTGAGTTATATGGAGGGTATAAACCATCAGAATAGATATAACTGATGTGTGCATCATCAAAGAAAAATTTACTCTCTGCTTTAAGGTTGAAAGTCTCAAACCCAGCACCTAAATGAAAAGTAACTAGTTTAACCTTATAGTTTAACAACCCTGAAAATGTTCCTCCTATCATATTAAAGCTATACTCCTCAGGGTTTTGCCAGGTGGATGAGTAAGTATCATAGGACCTTGCAGTAAAACTTCCTCCTGAAGCTCTATTCAAACTGGCAGATCCACCAAAACTTAAATTTTCAGTGTAAAAATGTTCTAGTGTTACGCTTAAATGTACTCCGGATAAATTAGAGTTTATTACTTCAGATTTCAGGTTAATCATGTCCATTCCTACCCCAACATGAATATCATCTTGAGCATAAGAACAAAAAGAAAAAAGGATGGTTACTGATAAAATTATCTTTTTCATTATTTATTTTGGATTTAGGTTATTTTCTATAAAAAATGGATTTAAACTGTCCATGTTCAATACTTCTGGAGTCACCCGAAGAATTCCAAACTAAACAGCTGAAACCTCCTTTAACTTGAAACATATCATTGTTTTTGCTGAATAAAATTCTATCGATGAAAAACTCCGATGAATTCGGTTGCACTCCATTATCACTGCTCCAGGTCTCACCATACGAATCATTCCATTCGATCTTAGGGCCCATTCCAAAAAAAGGATCTCCACTCGGGAAATATGTATAATCTCCCACCAATAATTGGTTTTCGAAATCTTCTGGTTTCAAACTAGAAGTTGAGCTATAAACAGGACCGATCTGTATAACTAATACTCCCTCTACTCCTTCAAAATCACTTGTACTTGCCCCTATTGAATATTGACTACCAGACACCCAATTCATAGATAAAACTTCATTCCCCTCGAATTCATAGTTTTTACCACCAATCACAAACGAAGCTTTTTCATTCGTTAACCGAATTCTTGTCTTTTTACATCCAACCATTACTAAAATGGAAATGATTAAAAACATTAATAAGGGCTTTATCATACTTCTATATTCAATAATCTACTTTCGTTTTGATTGAAAGTAGTTGATAGAAGTATTGCTTCAATTAGATTGAGGATAAAAACTTTTTTATTGTCTTTTGAAGTAAATAATTGATGTAAATACGCATTTTTAAATGCAATTAATACTAGATCACTGTCCCGATAGCTATCGGGAAACTACGATCAGGTATATAGTTATTAATACTACCAACTCTTTTGGTACACGTGGAATGACTTTTCTACATTTAAGACGTTATGAGACATTAAAAAAGGACTAAGTATACTTAGCCCTTTTTTAATTCTATTGTTTTCATTAACTCTTAAACTTACTAAACGCTGTTTTTCAGTAACTTACAATTCAAAATTGAAATAACAACACTTTTGATACGTTACCCTGAGGCTCGCTAAAACCTTTTTCCACAAACAGACACAGCCTGCGCCCGTATTATAATATACGAAACGCAAGCCATTAGTCTATCATTCCCGTGGATTGAATTTTAGCGATTTTCAGAATCAGGAATAAACTAACGCTTTTGTTATTAAATATGTTTGGCCGTTGCCGTACCACAATGATACAACTTATCGGCTTAACATGATAATTCATCTGATTGAAAAAGGAACAGACTTAGCCCACACTTACACCAAAGTGCAGGCTTTTAGTCTGTCGGTTTTAGTTATGACAGAACATCATATTACTAAAACCATTACCCCCCAAATCAGTTATAAGGCCGAAGGAAGATGTCACAAAAAAAGCTACCGATTAAAGTAGCTTCTTAAAGTATAGATTGGATTTATAAGTATAGTTTGTAGATATGAATAAGGAATTAAGGTCAAGAGATAATATCTTCTCTTTCTACATCTCATCTCAATTCGTTGTCACTCATTGAAGTTTGTAACTCTTTTTTTATTTATTAGAAGTAGTACTAGACTAACAAACACCGCGCCCGCGTCCGTTTCCAGAACAAATATGCAGTTTTCAGACCGTAAAAAAAGGGGCTTTGTATAGTGATAAATTGGCTCCATTATCAAACCAACAATAAAGCAATTAAATATTTGTGATTAACAGAATATTTGATTGTTATTTCAAGGATTTTAAAATATTATTCTACATTAGTTTTGATTATCATTACACTGAATACCATATCATTAAAACTTCCTGAATGTTTTATACTTACATTATCAGTATAACATAATGATAAGAGTATAGCTATAATGATAGCAGTATAAATTATAGTTATAGAAGCATAAAAAAACCCGCTCTAAGAACGGGCTTTAGTTCTATTTGTTTTTAGCACTTTTGATACGTTACCCTGGGGAGGTGTCAGGCATCAATGAAAATATTATCTTTGAAACGACAAACATTCCTTTTTCCTCAACATCCCCCCCCTCAAACTGGATAAAAATTCTATTTCCTGAACTCAGTTTTATTTTAGAAGTCACTACTGAGTACATTCTAGAAGAATTTATTTTGACAAAGGATAAATTATCCTCTCCAAATTCTTCAATCAATTCATTATATGTACTTCCCAAACCAATTCCATCTTCAGTTTGGCAAGAACAAGTGTCTTTTAAAACAATACTATTTACTTTATGATTTCCAAATATTCCTCTTTGACCTTTAATATTCATTGAAGAATAGTACTTAAATTCAATGCCACTTCCTGGATAATCTAACTTGGCTCTCAACGAGAAAAAACCATCAGTTAATGAAAAGAAAACTCTATTTCTTTCAACTTTTTCCTTACCATAGTACCTCTTAATTTCTTTAAAACTTGTTTTACCCAGCAAAACCTCCTCAAATTCCACAATCCCTCTTGAAAAATTTATTTGACAGCTATCCAACCAAATAATAGATTGCAACTCGCCCTGATCAGCATATGCGCTAATTGGAACAAGAACTACCAACAACCTAGTCAACATTAAAGTTATAAATCTACAATGCCACATTTTTTAAATTATCTATTTTTCTTTTTGCTTTAGAACCTATATCTCCATAATCAGGAATATCTAATTTATAATTTCCCTCTTGAATAGATTCAACTGGTGCAAATTTGGATAAATGTTTTCCCACGAATTTTTTATCGGATATTAATTCTACCTGTTCAAATTTATCATTTAATTTATTTTCATCAAACTTCCTCTTAAACCCAGCCCATTTATTTGGAATAGGATCATCCTTGGTATACAATATTAACATATCATTAATATTCTCTTCAGTTGGATATGCCTCCCCTCCTGTTGCTGCAGGAGAATTATAAGTGATAATATTAACTTGATATCCCATTTTACGCAATTTCTCAGCAGCCATAATAGAAACTGGACCGCCTCCACTCAATGCCCCAAAAGTAATATGCTCATCCTCTGGAATCCCCATACTTTCTCTAACCTTAAGAGTATGCTCAACCAACAATTCTGATGCTTTTTTCAAATATTTCTTCCCAGGGAAGATCCAATTCATCCTTAATCCTTTTCTTTCTCCTTTATTCTTCCCTCTTTTGTCAATTTTTCTTGGAATAGTCCAATCAAATGAAATGTCCATTTTAGAGTTTTTAGAAATATCAAAGAAAGTTTGAATCAATTCCATTTGAATTGGTGTTGTTACTTCTTCATTTGATAGTGGTTCCGCCATTACACCATGCACAGAAACAAACTCCAACCCTTCTAATTCAACACCATCTATCACCCTATTCTCACTAAATGCATAAACACTATTATGTGGATACTTAGCGGCCAATGGATCAACAGCAAAGAACCTCCCCAACCTAGGATCATGCATTCTATACTTGTAGTTAACACTGTTTCCTACCCCTTTCACTTCATCATCACGCTCTTGTCCCTGGAACCCATAACGGTAGTTTTCAGAGCTACCATTTCTACCTGGCATTTCCATACCATAAGGGTAGTAATCGGAGTAGGACTGTACATCTGCCGTGATTTTCTCGTAGGCCAGTATTTGCATTTCGTCTATGTAAAGTACTGTTGGATCCGTAAACCCTGCCGAACGAGAGAATATTTTTAGACGTGTTTCGGCAGAAGTAGCGGTAAACGTAAACTCAATACATGGCTCAAGTACTCCACCTTGTATATTGGTTCCGTACACCGCGGTAGGAATTACCGTGTTGTTGATGTGATCCCTTGTTTCAATGGCAATTACATCGGAGGCTACTCCACGTTCTGCTTTCATGGTTACAGTGTAAGTTTCTCCTGCTACCGTATTTATTCGGTAATCAGCACTGTTTCCGTTACACGGACTTACATAAGGAGTAAAATCGATTTGTAAACGTCCGTTGTTTAACGAGAATTGTGCTGGAGAGGTACATCCGCCAGGAACTTGCGCTCCCCAGGTACTGATGTAACTTTCGTAATCCAGTTTTACCGGCACATCGTTTTGATCGGTAGCGATTTCTATATCCAACAGCTTTCTGTCGGTAATTACACTCAACACGTTCCCCAGGTGGTTAGACAATTCGTAGTACTTGTTCCCCATGGTTCTGGTTGGAGCAGCGATAGACTCTGTGGTATACACCTGACTGTTGTGATCGTAATGGGACACCAATTTGTTTTGCTTATGGATTCCGCAACGGTTGCTTCCGTAGAGGTGAACTTCCTCCTGAGTAAACTTATCGGTTGTTCCTCCCAATTGTTCTTTGAGGTCATATATTCCCATTACGTTTCCAGAAGCATCTCGCATGTAGAAGGTATAACTCCACTGACTTCTGTCGGTTACCGGTACTCCATTGCTTGCCGTTGGTTTTACAATTTTAAGTACTCTGTTTCCAAAGGCGTCGTAATGGAACTCCACTTCATTATTTGCCTGATCTCGCTTAATGCAACTTACTTTACTATCGCTCCAACGCCAAAGAATTTCTTTGATTCCTTCGCTAGGATCTGCTTTAAGCTCTCCAATGGCAGTATAAGTGTAATTACCGGCATTCATGCTTTGGATGTCATCAAAGGCATTTAAATCGGCATTATTGCCATTATCCACCACGTGAGACAATCGATTAGTGGCTTTACCTCCGGCAGGTACCGATCCTGTTGCAGGGTTGTACATCCCGTATCCACCACTGGATTGTTCGTAGTAATACCAATACTCCATGTTGTCCATGTCGTTAGTGGTTCCACCGGTTGGCACATGTGCTCTTCTTTTTAGGTTGAGGATGTTACCATTTGCATCAAAACTATAGGTGGTTCCATAATCTCCATTTTCAGGTGTTCCGGCTCCTCCTCCATTGCTGGCATTGGCATAGCTGGTTCCTAAATAAGCAGACATTCGCTTAATTCTGTTCAACTGATCGTAGTTGTACACGCTGGCAATCAGATCAATTGGTTTTTCATCCACGTCCAACAGGGCTGTAGCCATGTGCCTGATGTTTCCGTTAAACAATTCGTTTCCTAAATTCTGGTTGTGATTACTTCCGGTATTCAGGTTATTGATGTCATTGTAGAAGGCTGCTGTTGTGGTATTAATTGGTTGATAGTCGTTAGTAGTTCCATCTCCGTAATACCCCAAACTAAAGGCAAATACATCTTGCGCAAATTGCTGGTGCACCTGATTGGCATTCGTAACACATGGAGAGGTATACTCACCATCGTGCCCCATTTCTACACTTGCATTCAGAACGTTTCCGTTTACTGCCTTTAACCAACCATTAATGGTATAGGCATGGTCCAGTCCCTGTACTTGCCAGTCTCCTAATTCAGTTCTAGCTAGTGGGCCATGTTGATAGTAATGGTAATGAGCATCCTGATCCCAAATTTTATCGTTATCGGATGTTCTTACTCTGTCTATACGATTATCGGCATCGTAGCTGTACTCGTGGTAATACTGATCTACTTCTCCTTTTTGGTAGGATACTTTGGTAACGTTTCCGCTAATTAGCTCAAACTCATGCTCGATGTGTTTGTCTTGCTGATCCATGTACTTTAACCTCGGTTGATCCTGAATGGTTTCGATCACATTACCGTGGTGATCATAACTGTAATGGGTAGCATGTGCATAATCCAGATCGTTTCCGGTATAGGTATCGTAATAGGCTACGGTACTGATTCTTAAACGCAGGTGCTTTTGCCCATTATTAAACTTAGCTGCTATGGATGCATCCATGGTTCTGTCGTAATACGAACGTGTTACCTCTTCTTTGGTTCCAGAACTAATCCAGCTAGCCAATTGAACAGGATCTTTTACAATAGTTTCCGTTATTGGGTTAGCCACGTTCTTGATGAGCTGACCAGCTTCGATGATGCGGCCAAACTCGTCATAAGTAGAGTAACTGTAATATTGTTCAGTGCCTGCTGTGGCTTGTTTCGCATTTTGCGATAAGGCAATTCTTCCGGCATAATCGTACCAGAACAATGAAGTTCCTCCATCCGGCGTGTTTGATTCCACCATTTGGTTAAAAGAATTGTAGTGGTAATTGGTACTCAACTGGTGTGTTGGTACATCCTGTGTAGCAATTTCACGGTTAAAATCTACCTGAGAGGTGTTAAACGAATGATCAATACCTGCAGGCGGTACGGTTTGTACCAAATTTCCTGCCTGATCGTAATAGAATAGCGTAAAGTGGTATTCAAAATCGTAGTGCTGACGCTCTAAACTTTCGAAGGATGCCGCTTCTAAACAGTGAGTAATGTAATCTGCTCTGAATTGTGCTTCCTGAGCTAATAAGTACTGCTGGTAAGCGTAATCTGCATCGGATGCAACTGTTTCCAGTACCTGACTAATACAATCGTCTATTGGGTCAATTTCTGTTAAAATAACATCACATATTTGACCACAGGTACAAGCTATCATTTTTTCGCAATCGGAAGTTCCGGTTAACTGAATATCAGTATTTCCAAATGTTCCTGTTATGATGAAATCCGGAGAAATACTACCACAGTCGGCTAATACTGTTGCTTCTATATTGGATAAGCTCACCAGATCGTCCCAATTTACAGTTGTTCCTGCAGGTGCTTCTAGCGTAAGTTCACAAAAATTAGGCGCTCTCCCCAATACAAAAGTAATGCTGCTATTGGTCACATTTGTGGTATAAACCTGCCCCTGAGCTCCAATGGTGGTATATACCGTACTCATTGGAACATAAGAAGAAAAGTTAGTTAAAGGAATAGCCGAAGTACTTGGTATTTCAGTATTTAAATTGGTAGACAGGGTTAAATCGTTTAACACCTCTATCATTTGAACAGCAAAATCTGTTGGTTCGCACTCCAATACTGTTGAGCAATTATCTACATACTCTGCCCAGTCCTCTCCCAGCAAGTGGAATCCGAATCGATTGTTCATGTAGTTCTGCAGGTAAATCTCGTAATTATCTACTGTTTCAATGTTTGGATACAAGGCAATAAAATCAGCATAGGCAACATCAAACTTGCTACACTGAATGCAATTACCACATCCTATCGCAGGAGGAATCGGGCTTGTGCTATTAGTTGCAAAATAAGCATCCAAAGGTGTCCAATCAAACCCACTTGTCCAGGTGGCAGAAATGGAATTTAACGCTTCATCGCACTGACACAGCAAACTTTGTACATCTTGTACCGGAACTCCATGCATGGCAGCAAACAACTCTTCTATGGTAGTTATTCCTGCAGGTAGATTACCTGCTATAAATGCAGCTTCGGTTTCTTTAATTTTATCGCAGGCACAACCATCTAAAGTAGCAAGGTTATCTACTATCTCTTCTGCTTCGTAAGTCCTAATGAAGAAATTAGCAAAGAACTACAGGTGTTGTCCACAGCAATGGAATGCGTGGTTAACACATCATCAAAACTATTGTGTCCTGCAGGTGTAGTTACTCCCGTAGGTAAAGTAATGGCTCCATTTGGATGAGATGGGTCACAACCAAATACACAGAAATCAATTAAATCTGCTTTTAACGCTTCGTATCCCGCATCTCCCGGAGTCCAGTTAAAGCTGGCATTTGCACTACAAGCAGCCAATTCATTCATCCAAATATCTGCTTGAGCCTCGCAGCTCGATTGACATTGTGAAGTCATTTGAGCCTGAGTAGCATTGTTTAATTGTGTGGTAAAAGCTGTACCTGTTAATCCAGCATAAGGATGATAAGATAACTGAGGAAATCTTGCTTGCATTCCAGAGTATAAAGCAGCTGTAGCACCATTACACGGTTGTCCCGGATCGGTTGGTCCTCCCGCTGCTAAAAAGCCATCTATGGCAGGATCGTAGTTAGCTCCAGTACCTATGCAGCCATTGTAACATCCATTAGCTATGGCGTAAGCAGTTTGCTCTTCCTGATATATTTTATCCTTGGCATATAGATACAGCTCTCTAAAACTTCTCCAGTACTGATCGTCTGTACAATTAGTTAAATTAAAGGTTGCAAAACCGGTAAGGCAGTTATTTACATCGGTGGCGCTTAATAAGTCATTTCCATTGCAATGGGTCATGATATAAGCCATTTCCCATATGTTTAAAGTAACTCCATGAATGTCTGCAAAGCTGGTTAGTTCGTTAGCCATATCCACTACTCTGGAAGCTCCCCCTCCTGTACTAAAATACGGATCCACCAATGCTCCATTAATCCCGGTTGGCGCATTGTTCATTCCCAATGGATTAAGATAATTAGCGACATTGGCATCTGTATACGAAGAAGTATTTAGCATAACACCATCAAACGTATGAGAACCAATTGTAGGGTTTGGATCAGATTCGGCCTGACAATAATCCAGATAGCATTTTTCCGGGTGCTCGTTTAGCAGAGAACTGGTCCAGCTGTATTCGAACTGACTGATGAACTCATTTAGCGATATGCTAAGGTCTGTAGGACTAACCAATTGCCCAGTACTATTATAAATGGTAACGGGAGTTACTCCATCTGTTTCGTAGTAGGTGTAACTTCTCCAATCGATGGCCGAACCACCGTTTAATAGGTTGGTTGGGTTGAAGATAGAAAGTGGGTCAGTAGAAGAATACACCCCGTTAGCATCGAAAGTGTAAGTGGCATATTGCCCTCCAGGCATGAAATCCATTCGAAGCGCCATTTCGTATTTCGTACACGGGCTGTAGTTTTCCAGCTCGCAATTGTCGATACAACTTTGAAGCGCAGCAGCATAAGCAGCTGCATCTCCTCCTCCGTTAGCTATAAATTCCGCTTCGGTTCCCAGTTGATCTACGCATGATATGGCACATGGTGATGCTCCACATCCGGAAAGATCAGTATTGGATAATATATCGTTGTAAAAATCGGAATAGGTTAACAAGCAATTATTGTTTTCCATGAACTGCTCTGTGTAGTAGTCGATGGCTTCCTGATTTACGGTTAGTACCTTTGTAATGGTATATTGCCCTTCTTTGAGTAATGTATGGAATGCAGGTTGTGGAGATGTAGCATCATATACATACGGTACTGGTGCTCCTGTACAATTTGGGTCCAATGGAAAATTTCCAATTACATCATCTTTGGTAAAAATTACCTGTTGGCATTCGTGCTCTAAAATTTCAATGTGCAAATCGTAAACACAATCGAAACAAAAATCTGCCGGTAAACAAGCATCTGTAAGCTGTTGAGGCGTTAAGCTGTATGTAAACTCATAATTGGCCTCATGATCAATGTTAAAGGTTTGATCGAACGACAAACTTCCTTGATTAAGAGCAGGAATGTTTACCACATCTTGTTGTACATTTTCGTCCAACATTATATCGGTTAACAATTGTGGACCAGCATTTCCTTCGATAGCGCTTAAGCTATTAGGTGCTGCACCAGCCAACGAAGTGGCCACTACTCTACCTGAAGGATCTACATAGCTAATACTTTTCTGACCGTTGGCATCTGTTACCACATTTCTTTGGTATTTATCTGCCCATCCGGCATCTGTTCCGAATAACTTGTTTAATCGATGCTGAGTAGGTACGCCGTACTCAAATTTAGTTTCGTGTCCTTCTCCTATTTGATAATCTTCTCCGGCCGCTCCCTGTCTTCTTATTCTACCAGTGTTATCTGGTGTATATTCTGTTCGAACAAGTGGATAATCCCCAGCATCAGGAACATAAGCTTGATGCCCTTCCTGGTCCGGATTATTAGCAGAATAGTATTGCCCTGCTCCACTTTGTTCGCTCATGGGTTGAGTTGGAGAAGTACAATTGGTTCCATCCAGATCAAAATCATTTCTACCATAATGGTCTCCAGATTGATTTTGATTGAAGTTAGGTTTGTAATTCAATTGGTTATCTGCCACAGGCGTTGGTAAAGAAGCTACACCAGGTCTCCCCTGATGGTCGTAATAGGTTTCTTGTACCACAGCCATTTGCTCGGTATTGTTTCTGGATTGCGATTGACGGTTGTACCCCAATCCATCCGAATAGCTGATGGCTTCAAACTTCTTACCTCCTTCGGTATAGCTAACCTGGTAGCTCCAGTTCATGTTATCGTTTTCGAGCGGGTTGCTGATGATTAACTTGTCGTTAATCAAAGCCACTGTTCCCTGATCCGATGCAGACCAAACTCCCTCTTGTCGAGTGCTAAAATCAGTTAAGTTTTTTCCTACTCCTCTTACTCTGTAAAGGATATATCCCTGCTCAAACAAAGGAGAAATTCTCCAATAGTTTTTGTCTGTTTGAATACGAGTACTGTTGTGTTTAAAGTCGTATTTCAATAAGCTTTGAGGAATCGTTCCTCCGGCTCCATCGTAGCTATTGATAAATACCCATTCCAACTCGTACTCTTCTGCTCCCTGTAAAAAAGGCCAGCTGATTTCAATTTCGTTTCCGGTTAAGGCATTGATATCATTGGATAGTCCAGTTGGAACTGTTGTATAATCAAATACATAATAACGTTCCACATCGATGGTGGACTCCAATATTAAATGGTCCACTAAACCTGGGTCGTTTGTAACAGGATCCACCACTGAAGTAATTTCCACGTTTACCAAATGCCCATCTGAAAATGTGTACATGGCTTCGTCCACATGAGTTACGTTCGATGACGGATCGTAACTTACTGTAAGGGAGAAGGGTTCTGTATGAATACTAAAATCTTCTTTTTCGTAAGTAATTACTCCTTCAACTTTAGTGGAAAAAGCATCGTTACCCAAAATGGTTTTTCGGTTTAAACGAAGACTTAAAGTGTTTTCTACTTTTCTGTTAATGAATGTATTTTGCCAGTTGGTGGCATTGGTTTTCATGAAGAGGTATTGGGCATCTTCATGTACCAGTACATTGGTACCAACAGCAATATCGGCTCCGGTAGTGGAACGAACGTATTGCTCCTCTCCGGCGTAAAATACATGTGTAGTGATCGTTAGAACAACCAACGATACAATTCGGAATATGTTAGCTCTAATTTTCATCTTAAGGTTGTTTTACTAATGCGGTTCTACTTTCTTGAATGGTTTTAATTCCTTCTTCGGTTTCCCGTTTCACCCGGACCAGAAGGCCCTGCTCGTTGTACTCGTAGAAGGTGGCGAAATTGTAATCGTCCAAATCTGCCCACTTTCTCAACGACAATGGATCAAACACTGATGTCATCATGGTGGAATTGAACGGATGAATTCTGAGGTCATCGAAATAAACATCACCTGAACTACCTCCTCGGTGCTTCAGTTTTACTTCAATGCAATAAGCAGTTGATGGTATTTCAAATTCTCCTTCGATTCTTTGCCATCCATCAATTTTATCTGATTCTACCACCTGAAATGATTTCTGTTCTACTACCGAACCTCCTGCGCTGGTTACAATCACTTCTATGGAAGGGTTTCCATATTTTAGCGCCTCCTCTTGTCCTTCTTCTTTTACCCAGGCTCCAACGATGTAATCGCCTGGTGTTGGAGAGAACAATTCCTCTACATTGCATCGTTGCAATTCAAAACCTTGAGGAGAAATAGGATCTACACAAGAGAACGAAGAAGGTTTGGTATATCTACTGGTGGAAACTTCTTCTCCACTTAATAATTTCAATGCTCTTCTACCGGTATGTGCTTCGTCTTCGACAATTCTTCCGGTTACTTCAAAATCAAAATGTCCTTCCTCTGCACAGGATCCTGTTAGGTAATCATAATCCTCAAATCCATCAAAGGCAAGATCCTGATGTCTGGCATTATTACCCTGTGCCATCGGAACGGTTTCTGTATTGTTATTGTATCCGTACAAAGCACCGGAATATCGATTCAACACATCTCTGGTTTCCACCACATTACCATTTTCATTGTAAGCTGTTACTTCATTGGTTAACAACCACTTTTCGGTATCTCCACTGTTATAATCAGGATGGTCCGCATGGGTTATTGGATCATATTGAGTTCCGGTATTTTTAAAGAAGGAAACAAAAGCTCCATAATCTCCATCAGACATTAGGTTAACTGCTGTTGCCGTATTGGTTTGAGCACGATCTACCTGATAAGCATAGCTTTTGTTTGGTCTCCAGTTGTTCATTATTCCTTTTAGAAAAGGGTTGATGTAATCACCAATGGCTGGATTACAACTATTTACCGTACTAGCACAACCTGCCGGTCTGCTGGCAGACATGGTTCTGTTCTGATCGAACTCCATAGCTTGGGCTGCCAGTACCGTAGGCGGATTAATGACATTATTGACAATAGGATTTTCCAGACTGGATAATGTTGACACACTAGCCGATTGCTGGTTTTTATGACCAGATCGAATCACTTCGATGTTGGCATTGTTGATATCGTCTGCCAGGGTCCCATCTTGTTTAATGCACAACAACTGGTCGGTGGCTTCATCAATTTCTAATACCCAAAGTAAACCTCGATCTCCGTTATTTACCTTAAGTACATCTCCTACTTCGAAATATTTTTCGGAATCAGTTATGGAGCCAGAGATGTCAGCATATCCATTAGTAAAATCTACACCACTTACATGGTTGCCAAAGGTATTACTGGCGTGAGCCATCCCCGAATAATGCCAATAAGCAGGAACAGAAGCACTGTATACTCTACTCTCCAAAGAGTTATCGTTTTCCCATTCGTTATCGGTATTCATTACCAATACTTGCCCGGTTTGATCATCAAACGCTAGATTTCGCTGCGTTGCTTTGGCTCCTAAATGAGAAGTTTTAACATGGTCCAACACCGCATAGTTTTGGATAACTTTGGTTAGGGTAATTAAGTTGTACCCTTCTTCAATAGTACTAACCGAATTAACCTCTCTAATATACGGGAATGGCATTTCTTGAGGATCTAGTGTCCAAGCACCCGCTACAATAAGGTTGTTATAACTATACCTTAACATGGAAGTCTCCATTACGTCACAAACGATATCTATGTCTTTCCCTATAATTTGATCTTGAACAGTTTCGTTCTTAGAATTGATCAAGGAACAAACATCGTCTACATCCTTGTAATGATATTCCTGCCTGGAAATTTCTGCTCCTCCCTCGCTATAATTGGTCACAAATTTTGGCTTTCCATGCATGTCATTTTTAATGATGGAAAATCCTTGACTGAAAGCAATTTTATCATATTGTGTATCTCCCAACACTACGGCAATTGGACCTCCATTATTCACTTCTGTTCTGGAAGTAATAGTTGGATGTTCAAAAGCTGTGTAAAACTCATGTACTGTATTACCTGTGGTATTTTGAGTAACCCCAGGGTGCTCAATATTCTCTACTACCACTCTACTGTAACCAATTCCAGGTGCCGCAAAAAAGCTTTCACCAAAAGGAGCTTCATGATACAGGTGATCATCCGGATAGTTTTGATTAACAATGGTATACTCCTCTGGCTGAGTAAACGGGTTTATTTCATTTCCAATTGTTGGCTCGAAACTGGCCACTCCAGAGCTAGTCCCATCTTCATTTTCGTAGGTAAATGTTTGACCATAGGTAAAGCTTGATTCGTTGTTTACCATGGCATTCCAGTTATCTGTATAAGTAATGGATGCTACGCGATGCCCTCCACCTAATTTATTATGATCCGGTGAGCATAATCGTATAAAAGATTCGGAAGTATCCATACGCTTACAATACTTTAATCGATTAAGAGCCTTGTTCAAGCCACTGATCACTGTGTTCCAATCTACATTTGAAATTCCATTATCCGGAAAGATTATTCTACTGGCATTTCGTCTGAGGAACTGCCAGGAATTTTTCATGATTGGATTAACCTGATAAGTTCCATTCTCCTCATCAACAATTTGTGTTTTCACCTTGATGTAAGGAACCATACCTGATGTAACATCTGTAACGCCATAATCTTCTATGTCCATAAAACCGGACACATATTCGTAATTGCCTTCATTATTAGACATTTCAACTTTACACTTATAGAACACTTTACCTCCATGTTCTTCCATGATTGGTTTTAAAAACTGATCGTAAAGCTCTTGCTTTGCAGTTGCAGGTCCGGAAGGTGAAAAAGGAATGTTCAAATAGATAATATCGTGTGGTTTTTTCCTTTTACTAACCGTGTTTCCTACCCTAAATTCATCATTGGTATTACTAGGATAATTAGCTATTTCTGCCTCTTCTCCCAGAGCAAAAATTGGAAACATTTCCATGGCATCTTTGTTTTCGGTATAACCGTAATCATCCGATTCATATTCGATGTGCATTCCTCCATTAGTAGGAAGTATAATATCTGTTAAAGACCATGGTGCCACATCTTTATCTCTTTGTGTTTTATTCTGGTTGGCATAAGGGTAATCCTCATTTTTCACTCCACTCACAGAACCATCCGCTTTATAAGCTCCCCATCGGTCTACTTCATAAGGGTTGTAAGCATAATTCTCTCCTCCATAAACAAATTGGTAAGGACTCAACTTTCCTTTTTTAGAATCAGAGTAAGTTGTTGTAATGGATTTCAAAGTCAATTTACCTCCTCCATTTGGGTTTCCATTGTAGCCAGGACACAAGGAGTAATCATACTCAAACTCCACTGTTTGGATGGCTTCTGCATTAGCTCCGTTTAATTCTCTGTCGTGCTTATTAAAAAGAACTATTTTCTCTAATTTTTTCCCTGGCTTACTCTGATCCAAACCTCCATTAATTCCATTTACAGAGAACATGTCCTCACGATCGCTTAAGTAAAACTCGGCAATGTAATTTTTCCCTTCAATAGATTGAACGTACCATAGCTCCTTTTCGCCATATTCAATATGCCCTATATTATCATCATCATAAGACTTGATATTTTCCATATAATTGGCCTTATTAAGATCGTTGGGGGTTCTCCACTTAAAAGGGTTTAAATCATCATAAACTCTGGTGTAATTTAATTTCATGTACGACCCCAAATCATCTTCTGTCATTCCATCACCGGTACGATCGTTATAATCATCAGAAAGGATTGCTCTTAGTAAAAATGAGGTAGCATACCCTTCCATTCGGGTATTATGATAAAAGTGATCTCTCCCCTGTTGGTTAGCAGTTGAGTTGGCAGAATTTTGGTAATCTACCAAATTTTGAACATCAGGATTTACACTAGGAGATGAAGATGTTAAAGGATCTTCAGATACATTAAATGATCTGCTTTCGTTATAAAATGAATAAGTAGGTATGTTATAGATACATTTAGAACCTCCAGATTTAGTTACTGAGATTTCTGAAATGTGATGATCTTTTCTCACACCTGAATTTCGAGCATAGGATTGTTCAGCTACCGTACCAGAAGAATTGGATTCCGAGTAATGTGGTATTTGCGATTCAAAACCATACACTGTGGCTTCGCTAGCTGATAATGTACTGTACAAAGTGTTTCGAACTTGTTTATGTTCTTGATAGTTCTCTGCCGGCAATGTTAAATCAACACTCTGAGTCTCCAATATGGCATCTGCCAGGTAAGAAGAACCACTTTTTCTTATTTTCACATTAACCGCTTCATCTCCCCCATACTGATCATAAAACTGTTTGTTATAAGGAGTCATTTCTCCTGTAGTTTTGAAGTAATAAGTTTCATTATCTATGTCCTTCGACTTTACATCTGTATAACTCAAATTATTAGAAGCTTCAGAATCCCATTTTTTGGTAATTCCTCTGGTTATTGACCCTCCAGTTCCAACTCTAATTTCTCCCCCGGTAATACCAGTTGCAGGCAATCCAATTTCCGCTGCTACGGTTGTACTTGTACCATCTGAATTAGCAGTATTTAAGTTATTTGACACCGTCCCAACATCATTCCTATATGCTCGAAATGTAAATCCACCACTGGAACCAGACACTCTAAAAATGTCGTGTGTTAAACTGGTAACTGGTAATACTTTTGTTTCATGTGATATTTGAGATTGATTTTCTCTATTAAAATCCAACAAAGCTCCCGTTCTTTCATCGCCTTTCTCAAGATTCATGTATCCATAAGCAGGCAATACATCAATTTCACTTAGGCTGTGTTGCTCACTATCATATTCTTCATACAATCCATAAGGAGTTAATATGGAAGGTCCGGCAATAAATTTATATCCTAATGAGCTTCTAAAATTACTAGATGATCCTACAGAACTCGAACTTATGTAAGGAGTGTATGTCTTGGTTCCCATAGTAATTTGACGGGTACCATAAGAACCTTTGTTCATAATTCCCGTGCTATACGAACTACCAAATCCTAAAGTCTTCGTTTTTGTTCCTCTGGAAGAATTAGAAGTAGAAATGGATGTTGAACCTCCTAGCCCTAATGCAGGAACTCCTATAATATCAAAACCTACACCCAACGATACATTTCCTGAGCTGTACCAACCTATTCCATTTCTAGTGTTAAGGTTAATTCCTCCTGAAACTCCAAGGTTTCCATTTATGTCAAAATCGATTTCTGGAATAGAACTACCCACACCAGCAGAAACCTGATAGTCAAAATTGGTTCCCCACCCGGAATAAGAATTATGGAACCGCCCTCCTTTTAGCTCCGATCCAATATAAAACGGGGTGATTCGAGCTGTACTTCCTACACCTGCATTGACTCCAACGGTAACATCACTTTTCCTACTATCCACTTTAGTCACCGGATCACCGTCAAAATCATCCGGTAAGCCTCTCATTTCTCTATTAATGGCTCCGGGGTTTAGACTCCATCCCAAACCTACCCAGCTGGCATCCTGCTGCATGTGAACGTTACCATTGTACGTTAAGGTTAAAGGGAAACCATCCACATTCATGATCGGAATGCTATAGTTAAAATCACCCGAGAACAAATCCACCATTTGAGATGGTTCTCCTCCTACTACGCTTCCCTGACCGGCACCATTGGATTGGGCCATGGAAACATTTAATGGATAAAATAGCTGAAGTCCCATCGATACGATGGTAATGTAAGCCAGTAGCTTATACTCTCTTCTATTGATATCAAATCTTATCATAATCAATGTTTTATCTGAACAGCTTTATAGCTTGAATCTTAAATAGGTTTTATCGTTTTTAGGAGTGGTTACCTCCAACAAATAGTTTCCGTTAGCCAACCCGAGGTTGGTTAAATCCAACTCGCACACATTGAAACCATATTGCACTCCATACGATGGAGAGTTGCCCACTAATGGAGCTCCGGTTTCATCTACACCTGCCACTAAATTTCTTTGCTCGTCGAAAATTCTATACTGCAATTGCTTTCCGGTTTCGACCTCATATCGTTCCTGATAATCGAACCTTAAAGTGGAATTATACATTTGGTAATATCCTCCTGTTAGTTTTTCCTGTAGCAAGAATGCGTTATCCGGATAAATACAGCTGAAGGAACTCAGATGATCCTTTAACAATATTCCAGGGAATCCTTTTATACCAGCCAATACTGTTAAATCTCCTGTTAAGTTGATGCTCCCGGTCTGGTATGCAATAGGAGTAGTATTACTTGCATTCTGTGCCCAATACCCAAGCGTACCGTTAGCCGCTCTTTCGATGGAGTAATTGGTTAAGTAATTGGTAATTCCCATGAACTGAAACGATGGAGCACCATTGAACTCCACAAGGAAATTCAATTTAAAATTGGCCCCAAAATCCAGTGTAGTAATTCCTCCGAAATGATTCGTAGCATTCTGGAAACGAACTACTCCATTATCGAAATAAGAATACAAATTCTGGTCTTCTAACTGATACCATTGCCAACCTTCGTCTGTTGTAGGAAGCTGATTGTTGGATACGGCCGTACCAAATCCTGTTGTTGTTGGTAACAATGAGTTTTGATTTGGAACAGGCAAACTTTGCACATCGTTTTGGTTTGTCCACAGTGTTTTATGTCCTACCCAAACTTCTGTTTGATAAGTACCTACAGAATTGGTAACTGAAAGGGTATATACTCCAGCAGCCAGTCCTGTAACATTACTTGTGGTTCCAACCACTGCTCCCGAAGCATCAGTTAATTGAATGGTATAAGGAGTACTACTAAGTGCCGTAATGGATACTTCTCCTGTTTGTTGGCTTCCACACTCCACATGGTCGATCTGCACTTTTACCTTAGGTATAGTACCCCCTGCTTTGGTAGTTAAGTTAAGTGATGAACCAACTGTGTTAATGTTTGTTTTGGTTTGATAAACCCCAGTAGCACCCGTTGAACTTTTCAGTGCAACACCATTTTTGGTATAGTTGACCTCTTCTTGATTTTTCTCTATACCTAGTTGATCTCCTGCCTTTATGGTACCTACATCGGTTAAAGCTCCATCTTCCAGAATGTAAATTCTATTAGCATCCACCAGGAACCCAAAATTGATATCGTCGTAGGCAATGTTTTCAGAAACTGTTTCAGCTTCTTTAAGTCCGAATGTATAGTTAGAAGTTAAGTTGTCCACCAGAACTTCCAGGTAACTATTCTCAGCTGCTCCAATATGATTGGCTGATTCAATGTAAGTTCCCCATCCAGATGAACCGTCGGCTTTAGAAATTACATCTCCATTAACCACTAATCCGGTATTCTTTTGCACTTGTAAATCCGTACTAACGGATAACCTTAAGAAGGTCTTATTTCCCTTGCTATCGTAAACAAATACTCTGTGTAATCCAGGCTCTAAATCGGTTCTAAGACTAGAAGAGAAATGATTTTGAAAATCTGAGTAAGAAACTGAGTTTAATATATCTTGCGGTAATCCAGCCTCGGTTAAAAACCCTGCCTTAGTATTTTTAATTTGGTTGAATTGATAAATGTTTAAGTGACCATCAATTCCCCAGTAAACCTGGTATGGAGGTGTTCCTCCCTGAATGCTTAAGTCAATTGTTCCATTTTGATTGATGATGGCATTGGTAACAGTAGCTGTTGCGGTTAGTTTACCTGGAATTATACCGTCTAACTCCAACAAATAATTGGCCCCAAAATTAGTTCCTCCATCATCGTCCAAGGTTGCACCTATAGCAATAAATGGTGTTTGAGTACCCAATAAATCTCCTGCATACGATACCGACATTCCAAATCGGTCTCCATCATCAACTGGTCCATTCAGACCTCCTTCGTCGCTACTTATTTTAGTAATATTTCCGGCATCTCCAGAAGCGGTCATTTCAATTAAGTATACTGCTCCACGATCTGCTCCTCCATCATCATCTGCAAATGCACCCACCAATAAATCTCTGATACCGTCATTGTTAAGGTCATTTATCATGGAAATGCTCGTTCCGAAATAATCGTTATCGTCTAATGTTAGTCCTGCTGTTAGGTAGTTCACTTTGGTAAAGCTTCTAACTGTTCCGTTGGCATTTAAAAAGAGGGTATAATAACCACCTTTACCATCTAGTCGGTCGGCTCCAACTACCAATTCATTGATTCCATCACCATCTAAATCTTCTATGGTTTCCAGGTCCCAACCAAAACTGGTGGTTGTACCGTACAGTTCAGTTTCCATTCCTCCGGCAGCGCTACTGATCTTTTGATGAGATTTAACTGTTCCATTTGGATTCATGAAAAGTATAAAGACAGATCCTCTATTGGCAGCTCCATCATCATCTCTTGGAACTCCTACCGCAAGGTCAGTTACACCATCTCCATCAACATCTCCAAGAGCTGTAACATTATTGGCAAACTTATCTCCAGTTTGAAGATCATTGATCCAATCACCCTCTGTATCACTTATTTTCTGCACATCTTTTACCGTACCATCAGGATTCAACAGAGTAATGTATAACGAACCATTATCATTAGATTCGTGTGCCGAAATAGCTATATCTGTAACACCATCTCTATCAAAATCTCCAATATTGGCTACTCCAACTCCAAAGTGATCTTCCGGGTCAATTGGCAAGTTAAATCCGTTTACTCCCTCAGTAATTTTGTTGTATGATTTAACGGTTAGGTCAGCGTTGAAATAAACAATGTAAACTGCTCCAGACTTTAGTCCATTTAAGTTATCGAAGGATGCACCGAAAACCATTTCGTTAATTCCATCCCCATCCAAATCATCGATGGTACAAGAAGAAACTCCGAAATTGCTCGAAGCATGTAAAACACCACCAAAACCAGCAGTTAGATCACTTAGTTTATATTCATTGAGAATTGGTCCCTCCTTTGGAGGACAAAAGTCTACTTCAATTCCAGAAATGGAAGCTCCCACTGTTCTGATGGAAACATCTACAAATAACTCTTGCTGATTGTCTACCGTGGTTTTATGAATTAAAGTGTTATTTAACTTGTACCTTATTTTATTTCCTTTTCTGATGATCTTTATAGCATCACCAACCTTGTATCTTCTAAACCCAGCAAACACACCATTTTCCAGCACAATTAACCTTCTACCGGATAAAAGCACAATGGCATGATCGATACCTGTTATGTTTTGATCGGGATCATCGGCCGATAAACCGATCGCCTTAAATTGATTGGATTCTGTAATGGTATACTCTACTCTACCATCCTGTCCGGCTGGTAGTATATTGCTGGATCTTGCACCAGCATCCCACGAATTCTGAGTTCCGGTTTTGGTTAGTACATCTCCTGAAATGGAAGTATTAACTTCGTCTTGCCAGGTGATATCAGCAAAGATTCTTACCGATTTAGTTTTCTCTAGTCCAACAGCGTCAGTAACAGTTATTTTATAGGCACCTGGCTCCAGGTTTTGCAAATCTTCTGTTGTTACACCATTATCCCAAAGAACAGAATAAGGAGGCACACCACCAGTAATGGTAGCATCAATGGTTCCTTTTATATTATCATCGCAAGAAACATGAGTTTTTGCGATTTGGATCTTGATATTAACAGGGAAAGAAGTTTTTAAACCTGTGATGGTTCCATTTTGATTGTAAACAGAAACGTCTGCAAAAAGAGCAAAATCCGGGTCTGTATTTCGATGTCTTAATATCACATCGTTTTTCTTATAGTTGATTCGATTACCTTCTCTTTCTACGATGATTTCATCACCAACATTTACTCTTCCATAGTACCCTCTGATTCTACCATGTTCGATGATATACAACCAGTTTTGATATTGAAAGAAACCGTAATCCACCTGGTAAAAACTAGGGTTCGAATTTTCGGTCGAAAGCCCAATAAACCTGTTAATGGTTATATCTTCTACCGAATACTTAATGTATCCATCGGCATTCTTTTTTAGCTTATTCTCGGATAGAGCTCCTGCATTGGTCCAACCATTTGCAGCTGTTTTCGTTAGGGTGTTACTGGGCTGGTCGAACGACATGCCCACCAGATTTTTCCAAACCACATCATATTCCTGAGAAGAAATGGAGATCATTGGAAAAACGAACAACCCAATTAATATGTACTTAACTTTATTCATAAGAAAAGTGTTTTTAATCTTCTGTATTGGTTAATATGATTTCCGAAGTATGACCAGAACTATCCTCCAGATAAACTTCTGCATACAATATTTCGGCATTAGAATGACCACCTACTCCAAGTCTGATGGAATTCTCTTCACGTTCGTAGATTAATCCAGAACCGGGAGAAAAATTATCGAATGTAAAGGTGTGCTCAATAATATCGTTGGCACCTGTAGTTCGACCAACTTTTACATGGATCAGAGATACTGTAGCAGTATCACTTAAGGTCATCACGACACTCACATCCATTACCAGGTTGTCATCTATCGCATCGAATGGATCTACTAATGTATCTGCCTCAGATTCGGATAAGGTAATATCTACCTGAGGTTCTATGACCAATTGAACATCAGTAGGTGAAACAATGGTTTGTGCCTTAACACCAATAATAGCTACGGTAAAAACCAATAACAAGGTTGAAACTAACTTCTTCATTTTCATATTATTATTTAATGTTCGCATCATTTTCATGATGTATTTTTTATTTCAATTAAGCGTACTTTCTCCAGGCTCACGAAAAACACTTTTTCGTAAGTTAAATTCAGTTATGTTGTGGGAACTACTTCTCTTAAACCATCCAGGCTTATCCAACAATGCATCTACTCATTCACACAGAATGATCACAACTTTAAATTACGACTCTACCTCGTAATTTATTTATGTCTTTTTAGTGGTGTATTCGGAATGGCATTTTAAGTAGGGGGACACTCTGCACAATTCCGTACACCAATATTAACGCAGAAATTTTAAAGATTTTACAAGTGGTTCATTTTTTTTGTAAGTGGTATCATTTTGGGAACCAGACGCCACTTTCAGCAATAAACGGTCATGAGGGTCAGTCGATTATGGGGTATTTTGCATTTTTCGTAGCACTCTCATTTTCTGGGGGTTATTAACAATTTCGCATTGTTTCGATTAAGTATTTTTAACATGTGAAATATACTTAACCAAATCGTTTTTAGCTGATTTTCTGACACTTACAAAAACACCTCATTTACAACAAACCTCTCAAATTGTTGATAACCATGTGGTTTTCAACAAAATGTAAAAATTGTCGGGTGGAGGAAGAATAGAGTAAAAGTTTGGAGTATTGAATTGAGTCGGGAAACTTATCAGATTAGTGCTTGCTTCATGGGATTCCCACTTTCGTGGGAATGGCGGACCTCGTTTAGTGCGAAGTGAAAATCATTTCTCACTCGTCTTAAAGTCTTACAGTTTAATGAAAAAAGCCCCCAACCTACTGGTCAAGGGCTTTCTCTTCAGTATTAAACCCACCAAATTAAAACTGAAGCTGATACATTAAATTAGGAATCATGTTTAACTGTCTTCCATAATCAATGGATTGAGTACGATCGTTGTAGTATTCGTAAAGTCTTGCCTGATGGCCAGTAGCATTAAGCACTTCCAACTTGATAATATGAGCGGTCTTTTCTTTGTTAATCTGGAAGTTAGCTCCAAAATTCACTACCAATACATCTTCTCCTTTTGATCCATAAGGAAGGTTATCATAGAATACAGTTTGGTTTTGATTAATCGAACTTTGCAAATCAACCGGGTGGTATC
This sequence comes from Parvicellaceae bacterium, assembly GCA_965230225.1. Classification (GTDB taxonomy): domain Bacteria; phylum Bacteroidota; class Bacteroidia; order Flavobacteriales_D; family Parvicellaceae; genus CALSMU01. Next base: position 24,485 of record CBDDKM010000006.1, on the reverse strand, counting down.
TGTTACCACCATTGTAGCTTACTTTTGCACTTACATTCAGAATCTTATTCTTTTCCTTACCCAGATAAAACTCTTTACCTACCAATACATTAGCCAGGTAATTTCCACTGTACTTTCCTCTTCGCTCTACCCCATCCAAAGAAGTATATTTAGAGTCGTATAGAGAGGCAGTTACCAAATAGTAGAAGTTATTGGAAAAGAATCTTTCCAGGGTCATTTCAACGCCATAGTTCCTTCCTGTTCCTTCGTTCACCAAATCCACATTATTGAACCACTCAGAACTGTTTAATGTGGAGTAATAGCTATTAATATCGTTCTCTACCGGGATGTTATACAGCCTTTGATAATAAGTCTCCACTTTAACATGAGTATTTTCATTGATTCCATAATCATACCCCAGCACATAATGTTGAGCCTTTGGTAGTTCCATGTTTTTGTTTGGAGTAGTTAACACACCATTCATATCTTCCACCTGACTAAAGTAGCTCAACAATGATTCTACTTTACTGTGTATTCCAAAACCAGCATTAATAGAGTTTCTATTGTTTAGTTTCCACTGAACGGCTGTTCTTGGTTCTATGGAATAACTATTGTTTAAGAATAGGTGTAAATAGTGAACCCCGTTAACCATGGTTACTTTTTCGTTAAAACGGTGCTTCCAGCTGGTGTAAAACTGACCATAACCGGTGGTTCCTTTATCATTTAGGATATCCACAAACTGATTGGTTTCTTCGTTTAACGATTTAGAAGTGAGCGAATAATTTAAACTACTGTAAATACCTCCAACCTGCAGCTTGTTTTTAGCATCAAACTTCTTGTGGTAAGCAGAACTAACTCTCAAAGCACTTTTAGTCAGGTCATCATGGTACCGATCCGTCATTTCCATTTCATCCTCATCAGTACTATAGGTAGAACCACTTCCATTAGTGGCAAGAGACACATACGATTTGATATAGGCATTGTCCTTTAAATAATAGGTATTGATGATTCCTCCTACTCCCATGTTAGCATGAAAATCGTAGGCTGAATTGGTGGAATCATTTGGTTCCCATTGTTCTCGGATGTTACTTAAACCACCTAATCCAAAAAGTGTAAAGTCTCCTAATGTCTCTGTTGGTAGCACTACCTTGAATGCACCGTCCTGGTACTTTGGCACTCCTCCAAAATCAACTATTCCAGCCTCATCCAACAATGCAAGTGAGGAATATCTATAATTAGCTAAATAAGAGGACTTCCCTCCTTGTTTAAAAGGTCCCTCCATGGTCATATCTACTCCCAACGCTCCAATTCCGAAAGTGTATTCTCTGTTTTCATTGTTTCCTGTGCGTAGGCTAATATCAAATACCCCGGAAAGGGCATTCCCATATTCTGGAGCAAATGCACCAGTGGCAAAATCTGAGTTGGCCAGCATATTACTGTTTAGTGCATTAATTGCCCCTCCGGAGGAACCTTCTTCTGCAAAATGGTTAGGGTTTGGAATTTCCACTCCTTCCATTCTCCATAGAATTCCTCTCGGTGAGTTCCCTCTTACTACAATATCATTATTCCCTTCGGCATTGCTGTTTACTCCAGCAAATGAAGCCACCATTCTGGCAGGGTCGTTAAAGGTTCCGGCATAGCGCTGGGTTTCTTCTACTGTAAATGCTCTGGAACTCACCAAAGCCATATCGTTATTGGTTTTCCTTTTGTCCTTCTTTGCTTCTATTACAACACCAGTCATCATAGTAACTTGCTCTACTATGGCTATATTGAGCACCACTTCTTTAGCAGATCCAATAGAAATGTTAGGCATAATTTTCTCTTCATAGCCCACATAATTAATTTTAATACTTGCTCTTCCAACCGGAACTTTTTCCAATCTAAAATCTCCGTTAAAATCGGTTACAGCCCCAATTAAAGGGTCAGAATCCAGAACAATAACAGTAGCTCCAATAATGGGTTCTTTAGAGTCAGCGTCTACAAGGCTTCCTCTAATAGTTTGAGTTAAACTTTGGGCATTTGCTCCCAGGAATAATAAATTTAATATCGTTAGTGATAATAATCGAATGGTTTTCATCTTTTGGTCTTAATATGGATTTGGTAAAATCTACCGGTCGATTTAAAGCTTCGATAATAATTGACAACCAAAAATGAAAACGTTGCACGTCAGGAAAAAAATAAATAAAAAAAGGGAAACCAAACGGCCTCCCCTCAATCTATATTAGTGTACAATTTTGTGCTATATCATTAGATTCCATACTTCTCCTGTAATGGTTACAAAACCAACAATTCCATATTTCTGGTTATAATATACTTTAGCAATTGAAGCAGGTAACCCACTATTAGACTGACCTACAAATTCGTAAACGTCCAAATAGTTTTCTGAATTCAGATAAATAGAACCATGTTGAACTGCTTGTCCTCCATAAATACTTTCTAATGTATCTCCATCACAACCATAAGTACAATTAAAATTCTCGGTTGTCAAAGAATCTGATACTCCAAGGGAAATCGAGAAATATCTATCGTACTCCATATTCAAAGCTGGAGTGTGATGTATATTATAAATGTTTCCTCCGGCATCAGCGATTCTTACATTCATTGATTCAATATTATAAAAATCGTCTGTTTCGGGGTTGGTAATTACCGTTCCTCCAACTGCAATGGTTTGATCCACCACTTCATAAACGATGGTGGCAGATTGTTGATTTTGAAAAAACAACAAATCCCCCATTTGATAAGGTACAAAATCACGTTCCTCTTCAGACAATCGAACAACTCCCAACAGAGTTCCTTCCGCCTGAGGTTCTTCCACCTTGCGGCATTGTGCAGCGAACAGAGAAACTGTTACCAAAGTGATTAAAAAGAATGCTTTTTTCATTTCATTAAATACCTGTGCAAAAATGATACATTTTTTTGAATGAGAAAAATGAAATTATCTTTAACATAGATTATTCATTTTAATCCAAAACTATGAGAACCTTTGCTCTGTTTATTATACTATTTTGCCTTTTCTTAATCTCGAGTTGTTCCAATCAAGAAAATAATTCTACTTCTATAACGATTTCACCAGAGGATACGGTTGGAATCAGCTTATCAAATTTTGATGAACTACATCATCGAAATACCCTAAAACCTAAAGATCGTTCTTTGGTGGAATACATTAATTCCGCACCTAATAAACTCAACGGAAACAAAAAGGTTGTTTACCTCATGCCATTTGGACACATGAAACCTGAAGTTGAGGAAATAATTAACCAGGAAGTAGATTATCTAGAGTGCTTTTTACAAGTACCGGTAAAAATATTGGACCGTGTTTCCTACGATGAAATCAAATCATTAGACCAGGTTAAAACCAGAATGGTTCCGGAAAACGACTTTGCCTATTTCTCCAAAATGAAAGGAGATGAAACACAGAATCTTAGGGAACAAATCCAAGCTTCTTCTTTTATTGATCAGTACATTATGAAACATCAACCGGAAGATGCCATTGCCGTATTGGGAATTACAGAACATGATATTTATAACCCTAAATACAACTATTTATTTGGTAGTTCTAAACTTAAAGGTGGTGCCGGTCTGGTATCCACCTACCGATTAATTGACTATGGAGATCAAACCAAATACAATATTCGAAAAGTGATCTCTAAACAACTGGTTAATTTGTTTTCCATCAAGAATGTGAAAGACTATGAATGTTTATTGAATTTCCATAACAGTAAAGAGGAATTAGAGGCAGGAAGTTTTATCATGTCTCCAAAAGCTCTTGAAAAATTAAAATATTCCGTTGGCTTTGATTACTCTAAAAGATTTAAAGATCTTAGAAATTTTTGGATGGAGGAAGGAAACAAACAGATGGTGGAATATTACGAATCTTGCTTAAAGAAATTTTAACATTGGCTAACTCGATTTATTTCTAGATTTGTTCCAACAATTTTACTGAATATGCGATACATCACTGCCCTAATCGTTTGCCTTACCATTTTAGCAAGCTGTAAAAAGAATCCTGATCCGGAACCAGGCTTTACCGAATTTTTCTACGTTAAATTTAATTTTCAAAACCAGGAAATTCTTATTCAGGATAACGACATTCAACCCATGTTTTTGTACAGCGGTGGTCCGAAGGCAGGATGGTTAAATTCATTTAATAGTCCCGACGATTCTTTTCAGGCAGACTTCTTTTTACAATTTGATAAAAATCCTATTCCCAAATCCGACATTAAAAACCTGGAAGGTAAAACCATTTCTGCGGATGGTTCATCTTTCCCCTATATGAGAGTAGTACTAGTTGACTCTGCAGGTATATTTTACTCCAACGACAGGGAAAATGTAGATTTTGGGTCTTCTAACTTTGTAATTGACGAAGTAATTAAAGGACCACGCATTGAGGTTTACGACGAAAAGAAAAGGAGCTATATACTAAGAGGCTCTTTTGAATTCAATGTGATAAACGAAAACGACCTTACTCTTCATCCATTAACAAATGGAGAATTTTCTATGAGAATATATATAGAGGATTAAGTCTACTCTACTACAACTTTATCCATAAACACCGTACCAGAAGTTCCCTTTACGAAAAGTAAATAAACTCCTGTACTCAGGTTTTCAGATAATACAGATTCAGGCATTCTTTCTGTTAATACCAAATTACCTGCAATATCGTATACATTTACCTCCTCAATCACCTCTCCATTCTTTAGTATTATGGTAAATTCACCATTAGACGGGTTAGGAAATACAGATAGTACTCCTTCTTCATTTTCTACAATAGAATTAGGGCCTAATACATCCACCATAATGGTGGTAACACAACCATTAGCATCTGTTACGATTATTTCGTACTGATCAGTACAAAGCCCTGTTGTAATTCCTTGATTCCACAGCGCATCATGACTCCATGAGTACGCATAAGGGGCTGTACCTCCACTTGGAGAAACCACTATTTCACCATCACAACAATTAGTGCAAGACTCATCCAAAACAGAATAAGGAGCAAGTAATTCCTGAGGCTCTGATAGATACACTGTATCCGACATTAGAGGGCATACGCTCTGATCACCAGATTCTACAATGTACCATCCTGCTTCCAGGTTTGCAAGACTTGCTGTTCCCGATGATGTTTCTGTATTGATAGAATTACCTGTCAGGTCCTTCCACTCATAATCAAATGGTCCCTGACCAAATTGTTGTAAATCAATGCTTCCATTATTATCTCCATAGCAAGAAGGAGAGTTTAAGGTTACTTCGTGTTGTTGAATAAACTCTAATTTAAATCGGGTAACCAAACCTGGTCCGGCATGGGTAAATGAATAAGAAGTTTGATCGTCCAATAACATAATGGTACCGTCAATTAAATCTTCCAGAATAACACAACCTACCTCATCTTCGGTCCACTCGGCTACACTAAGAGTCATGGTTGTACCAATGGTTCCCTTTACTTTCATGTAAACTGTTTGATTGGCCGAAGGAAGACTATTTACTGAGTAATCCTTTCCATTTAGCATGGTACCAATCTCTGTAATATCCCAGTTTCCGGTATTGTACAATTTCCAACCATCAAGTGTTGGGTCAAAGTTATTTGTAGACGAACCTTCGAATCGAATCACCGTCTCATCAGTATAGGTTCCATCATTTAGGTGTAATCTAATTAATGAAGGAGTGGTAGCTTTTATAAATGTTTGATCACCATCAGATTTACAACTTTCTTTAGCAGTTAACACTGGAGAAGCTGCATTAGTTTGCACCCAAAAGCCTTGAGAAGAGGCAATGTATCTTGATCCGCCATTCAACCCAATTCCAGTTCCAGGAGTAACCCCAGGTACATAGGTGGCAAAGGTGGCTAAATCCGGATTCCAAATATAAACCGCAGCATTGATGTTTGTTTTTACCCAATCTACATCATCCCAATCGATGGTACATGGGTAAGGGTTCCCTACCAAGGACCACCCATCATCAGGAGCCGAACCGGTATTGGTGTATGATACAGGTAAGTTAATATCACCTTTATTGATTTCACCTACCATATCGATGGTAAAAGGCTGTGTTCCTGTAATAGTATCTCCACAGAATACTCTCGCTCCTTCTCCTGTAGCTAGCACATAAGAAGTACTGGATGGAGGATCCAAACCAACATCTAAATCACCAGCTTGAGTTTCGTCATAAACCTGAATACTAGGCCATGGAGAAGCAGCTGAAGGCCAGTTAGGATAATCCGTACCGGGTATTCCACTGGTTATAAAATCATCGTCGAATTGCTCAAAATCGGTGTTCTGAACAGCACTGGTTAACAAGCGCCAATCCGTCAGCCCCACATCAATGTATCGTTCAATTACTGCTCTTCCCTGTACGTCTGCTGTAGAACCAAGTTCCAACAACCTTCCTGTAGCCGTAGAATTAGATAAGATTATTAATGAATCTCCTGTTTGTAGTGTTCCATCTAATACGTTTAATGTTTCTTGAATTTGAACAGCTCGATCGTTAATCAAGATTCCATCTTCCCTGTCAACAGCCAGGTAGTTTACAGTTAGCGATTCACTTAAGTCTACCGATGCAACTTTTCTGCACTCTCCCGAGAAATATAATATTCCATTTCCAGGAGTAAACGTACCCTGAACTTTAAAATCTCCATTTACAAAAAGAGTATCAGTACCTGTAATTTCCAGCGTTGCCCCCGACTCAATAGTAATGCTTCTTCCTAAAGCATTGGCACCGTTAATTATCGGGTAATTCCCCAATCCAGAAGGTATGGTAATATCGGTATATGCTGTAGGTACTCCATTACTCCAGTTGGCAGGGTTGGTCCAGGCAGTATTAGTACCTTGCCAAACATTAGTTAAATCTTGTTCCGAACCGACTGTTATGAAAGCAGAAGGGTTATTCTGGTTATTAAACTCGGTTGTTATCCAATCTGCACTTAACCCAATATTCATTAATCTCAACTCATCAATCCCTCCTTCGTAGTATCGATTGTTTCTGGAAGCATTAAATGAAGAAGCTTCTGATCCCTCTCCAATAAAACCAAACCTGGTAGTACCAGACCCTAATGGGTTCCCTCCATGAGGGTTGGTTTTAGTTCCGGCCAAAACTCCATCTATATAAAGCAGTTTATCCGTACCATCGTAAACTGCAACAACGTGGTGCCAGGCCCCATCGTTTAAATCTCCTGCAGTTCCGGCATTAAAATCATCTATTCCTGTTTGCTTGGTGCTAAAGCTTGCCCTTCCGTCTCCGTTTACAAAGACATTAAAGTATTCGGAACGATCAAAATCAATAATAGCCCAGTTAGTATTAGCACCTCCTGTATAAGTTGTTTTTACCCAACATGCAACAGACATCTGAGGAATTACACCAGAAGCTGAGTAACTCAACCCTGAAATGGCGTAATAATCGTTGGTGCCATCCAGCTCAATTCCATCACCTCCTTTACCAGAAACTAAATCAGTAGTAGTCATTCCACCTGCTGACTTTGCCGGATAATTCCCGGTTCCATCTTGTTGCCAACCGGAAGCAGGATCATTTTCCATGTGCCAAACAGCATTGTAATCTGAGTTCCAAACGCTGGCAGTAGATTGATCAGATAATATTCCTGTATTACCATACCAAACTTCAATCGTAGTATTTATGGAAGTAGATAGACTAGGTATTCTAACCCATGCCACGTATTCTCCGGTTGCAGGATTGTACTTTTCCATTTGATGATCCAATAAAGTACCAGAGGTATTCTTGAAAACAACATCGTACCCCATGTCACTTTCTACATGACCTCCATTTGCAACAGAAATTAAATCAGCATCTGTAAATGAAACTAACACAGGAAAATCTGTATGCGAACCACTTCCTGAAATTTGGGAAGCTTGAATAGTAATGTCTTTTTTGTATTTGTAGGTATAACAGTTACAATCATCAGTAAAGGCATTCTGAGTTCCTACCGAATAAAATGTTCCCGGACTGTTTTGATTGTTATACTCCGTTCCGATCCAATCTGCAGAACGTACCATCTCCGAATAGCGAACTTCATCCAGTAGCCCTTCATAGTATCTATTGTTCTTTCCTCCATTGAAAGAAGATGCTTCCGACCCATCTCCTATTAATCCATATCTGGTATTTGCTGTTCCGAGTGCACTTCCCCCATGTGGGTTAGTTTGTGTTGAAGCTAAAGTTCCATCGATATAAATCATTTTATCAGTTCCATCATAAACGGCGGTTACAAAATGCCACGTACCATCGTTTACGTCTCCAGCACTTCCGGCAAAAAAATCGTCCGTATTTCCTCCCTTGGTACTAAATCCAACTCTACCATCTCCATGCACATAGACATTAAAATATTCAGAACGATCGAAGTCCAGAATGGACCAGTTACCATTAAATGCTCCATTGTTAAAAGTAGTATTTACCCAGGCACTTACCGTAAGTTGTGGTAACGTTCCCACTCCACTGTAGTTTAAATTAGCCAAGGCAAAGTAATCGTTGGTTCCATCAAAGTCCATGGCGTCTCCAACCTTTCCGGTTACAACATCTGTTGAGGTCATACTTCCTCCCGATTGTCCTGCTACTCCATTACCTGAAGCATCTTCTAACGGAGAAGTTGAAGGATCATTATTCATGTGCCATACCCCACTAAATCCGGAGCTCCAAACAGAACCAGTGGATTGATCTGAAGAGACAGAAGAATTGCCATATAGCATTTCTATTTCCGTATCAATCGAGGATGATAGTGCTGGTATTTTTACCCAAACCACCAACTCTCCGGTTGTAGCATCATAACTTTCGGTTTGAAAATCCAAAGGAGTTCCATCGGTAGCCTGAAATGCAATATCATAACCATTTGCATTTTCAACATTACCGCCATTTGCAGTGGTTCTTAAATCCGGGTCAGTTAAACTAAACATAACCGGAAAATCTGTTAAATCAGCAGAAACTTGCGAAGATTGAATGGTGATTGTTTTGAAAAACTGATAATCACACACTTGTGCAGAAAAACCAATAGATATTAGGGTGACTAATAAAAGTAGGTAGATTTTCTTCATTTTCATCGTCAGATTAGTAGTAGTACTATAGTTCGTAATTTAGTTAAAAAGACTATTCAAGTCAATTATATGTTGTCTATTCCTGAATGGTTTTAGATCAATACGCCAAAACCAAGGAGCAACGACATTAATTAGACGTTAATAATTTTTCAAAGTCACAGTAACTTAGTCAGATTTACGACACTTAATACTGGTTCCAATTTTTAGTTTTGCAAAACTAATTAGATTCCATGATGAGATTCGTTATACTATTGTCAATTATTCCCTACTTCTGTTTCGGACAATCCGATAAAGAATTGAGTAAATTGGGAATAGATTCTACAGGTGGTTTACCCATGGGATTACTAGTGGGAGATTCTGCTCCGGTAATCTCAGGCATAGATGCTCTTAAGAACCCCGTTAACTCTAAGGAATTAATGGCAAAAGGTCCCGTAGTGGTTATTTTTTATAGAGGAGAATGGTGCCCCTATTGTAACCGACATTTGAATAATTTATCTGATTCGCTAGAACTAATTAAAAACGAAGGAGCTGAAGTATTAGTAATCGGCCCAGAAACCTTCGAAAACTCGAAAGAGTACACCCAAAAACTCGAATCTAATTTTATCCTTTTACCTGATACCAGTTTAAAATACATGACTGCGTTTGATGTACTATTTAAGGTGAATGAACGCTACCAGAAAAAGATTAAAGCCTTCTTAAGAACTGATATTGCAGAAAACAACGGACAAAAGGAAGCTGCGCTTCCGGTTCCAGCAACTTATATTATTGATCAAAAAGGGAAAATTGCCTGGAGGCACTTCAATTATCAATACTCCGAAAGGGCCTCTGCCCTATCCATCTTAAATGCTTTGGATTCGATTAAGAACCAAGAATGAATTTTTTCAATTCTTCCACACTTCCATTAAAGAGGTCAAAATCGTTAGTGGTATTGTTTATCTCATAGTGGTCCGACTGTTGCCAAAACATCCATTTGGTTCCTTTCCAGGCAGATGGTAAATTAGGCTGATCTGCTTTAATGTAGTCTGCTTCCCATAAGGTATACTCTGCAAATTTTGGATTATCTAAATAGTGATTTCCAGTATTAGGATCTGTATATATCATTGGGTTTCTACCTGTTTCTTGCTTTATGTAGTCCAGGTATTGAATCAAATCAGATTGTATTTCTTCCACACTCATGGATTGATCGATGCTTGTCTCTTCAAAATCTACAATTGGAGGTAAATCGGTAGAGCTTATGGTTCCAACAGTATTTAAATAGTTTTTTGCCTGATCAATAGGATCATCATGGCAGTAATAAAAGTGATAGGTACCTTTAATAAAACCATTATCTGATATATTCTTCCAATTGGAGGTAAACATTGGATCAACATAGGTAATTCCACCCGTAGCCTTACAAATGATAAAGGAAAGAGTATCTTTTTTAGCATTCATAAACTCTACTTCATCCCCTTGATATTTCGAGATATCAATTCCATAGGTTATGGATGGTTCCGAGGAGCTTTCTTTTGTTGAGTCAACAACTTCGTGGGGCTGTTTTACCTCTTCTTTCTCTTCTCAACTAATGTTTTGATCATTAGTTTCTTCGGAACAGGCCATTAACAGCAACAATAGGGATAACAGGGGTATTGTAATCTTTTTCATAGGGTTAAATTATGCCTAAAAATAGAATTATTTTTGCTCCTAATTATCCGAAAAAATACTGATTTTCATCCATAGCAAAGCCTGAAAGAGAACTCCTTCAGGCAATGCGCGATCAACTATATTGGCTATTATGCCACGGGGTAGTCGGTTTGGACACCTAAATCCATCCAACCAATTCAAAAATGTCTAAATAATCAGTTTCATAATTGGTATTGAAATAGAATGGAACCTATTCGTAAAACCACTACGGAATGAATAACTCTAATTATTCTTAACTAACAATATAGAACAGAATACCAACCTGAAACTGACCACTTTTTGGTTTTTAAAGGATTAGCTAAACATTTTGATTCGAATTTATAGAGAGTTTGGGGTTGATTGTAGTGACTGTTTGCAATAGTCCTGCAATAGTCCTTTGATGGTTCTCTCCTAAGGTTTAGTTAATGCTCTTGATGATGTTTCGTATCTCTCTGATTACGTTTGAATAACCTTGTGGATTTTGACGGATGGAAGAACTGATTTTTTTGAGGGTATTCTTTTTAAATACTAATCCATCGAAGCTTACAAAATGTTTTTCGGCGTAAACGAAATAGCCTTTGGTGCGAACCATTTTAATGAATTCTTGCTGGTACAGCTCATAAAGCAGGTAGGCCAAATGCTCTTTACGTTCAAAATCCCACTTTACCTTTACTTCTTTTCCATTTTGTGGTCTGAAAAGATTAAAACAAGCGGATTTGCTCTTGATTAATCCACTTTGGTATAATTGGTCCACCAATTCCTCTAACTTCCCTTTACCACTCCAAACCATTTTGGGCTCTTCCTTTTTTACGTGATTAATGGTTAATTGGTAAATTCTAATAATTTTCTGAAAGGCGTTATAATCCTGCTGAAACAGTTTCTTTGTTTGAGTGCTTGCACTGTACACACATTGAAGAATACTCATTTTATCGTCCGGATTACTCTGAATTTGATCGGATATGGCTTTGGATGCGACTTCTGCAATGATGCACTCTACAGCAATTCTTTGGTCCAGGTCCTTAATTTTTCTGATCTCATCTAACACCACCACCTGAAACCAGGGAATGATTACCTTGAGGTTTTCCTGTAAACATTCGTCGTCTTCCAATAATTGGTTGAATTTTTCGACGGTGTCCAACAGGTTAAAATTGTTGAGAAAGGAACCAATATCCGGGTTGTACTCGAGGTACTCCTCCACCGATTGGTATTCTGGCATTTGAACCAGTGCATACATCAGCTTCTGTGGCGATGAGCTGGTTTGACTATTTGGAATCATAAACTAATATTATTCGGTAAAGTATTAAGCCTTACCAGGGGTCAGTGATGAACAATATCAGTACGAAATTAAATTAATATTTGATAGGATACTACTTGTCCTTCCTTATTCTAACTTCAGTATTGCATTTTTTACAACTCAATTCGTACATATTTAATCCATAGTGCTTCGTATCACTTAACCAGTACATCTCTTCGTAGGATTTACAATTTTTACAATACACTTTTTCGGTAATCCTTTTTTGTTGTTCTGTAGACATCTCTGAATAAGATTTACTCCTATTATTTCTGAACCAATCCCGAATATTATTCTTTCGAGATTGATATATAAAGAACAATAAAATAAGGTCAACTAAACCAATAAGATAGAGACATAGTTCCCCTTTATACCTCCATCCCCTGTAATAGGCAAGTTCAGCTAAATAATCATTTCCCGTAGACGAAGTGTTAACTTTATACCAATTCTGCTTATTAGCTATAAAATCGTTCAAATTGGAAATCTGAATCCATGTAAATATCACAGCATAAATGGTTAAAGCTGCTAACATTAGACTCATAATAATCAACATCTTTTTCTTCATCTCCTCCTAACCGTTTTAGGTTTTTTGATAAAAACAAGATTACCCTTTTTTAATTCATTTCTATTTAGCTTACGATCTTCTTTATATACTCCTGAATAAACTTCCAGGTATTTCTCCTCCAATATTTGATTAATCAATCGAAGCACTTCTGTTTTTGTCGAAGTAAGTAGCTTAACTTTTTCTTCTCCGTATCGTTTTATTGATACTGTCCACGCCTGTGTCGTCATACCCCTATCATCTCCAAACATTCCAACTCCAAATGGAAGAAAAGGTCCCCAATGTATTCCTACTCTTCCATGTTTTCGGTCGGATAGTAAGACATATTTTACTACAAGCACATCACTTTCTTCGATGTTATTCCATTTCCCCAAAGACCCAAAAATGGTTTTTCTAAGGAATTTATACTGATTTTCATGTACCAATAAACTTCTTCTTATGGTAATCAAGTATACCCCATATAGAAAGAATATTCCTCCTATAATTTTAGCTACGTTCAAGGGAAAAAAGAGCATCAATAAAGCTCCCAGAATGATTAGAAAAAAAATAATTCCATAGCCCGCAGCAGGGTATGCTGGACCAGTTTTGTAGGTTGTCATCATTTTAAGATTAGGTTTTTAGGTACAAGTAGTATACAAAAATTCCGGCTAAAATCCTACTATTTAATCTAATTCTTACATCAAACGACTTAGAATAATTAAAGTTTATTCTGTGAACAAAACCAGAACAAATAGCCCACATTCAAGAATGAATGTTATTACTGGTATTAGCCCATCTATTTCCAACTATAATAATTGCTCAAACTAAGATCAAATACCAATGGTTAAATAAAAAACTACCTATAGATACATTAGTTTCTTACAATCAAGACACAACAATTTTGTTTCATGATGATGCCCAAGGTTATGTTGTTAGTTTTTGGTATACCAGTTGCCCTCCTTGTATTGCAAGAGGTAGGAGCATTGAACAAACTGAAAAACAAATTTGAAAATACGAATATCAGGTTCATAGCTATTTCATTTGACTCGAAAGAAGACATCGAAAGAACCTTAATCAACCATCCTTTTGAATTTGACCTATATCACCTTGATAGTAAAATCATCAATTCGAATCGATTAACTTTCGGCTATCCTACCAATTTAATTCTTAATTCCAATGGTAAAGTATTGTTTAGAAAATCGGGTAGTTCTACAGATCCTGAAAAAGCGATGGAAATATGTGATATACTATCGGAGCAAATTCTTGAAAATCTTTTGAAGAAGTAGCAACTAAACACTATCACCTATTCTAGCAACTCTATTATTCTACTTCTGGTAGAATCAGACTGATCACCAGAATATAAAATTGAGTTAACATCCTTTCCAGTCAGGTACTTAAAAAATGCATATGCATTGTACAATGCTCCAATTTCTGTAGGATGCCCATTTTGGTCAGACAGTTCCAATTTAATTTGATTATCGAGGGATTGAAAATAAGGCTGATTCATCGAAATTACTTCTACTTTGGTTATTTGAGTTATGTATTGATAACAACTATCTAATAAGGTTTGTTGATCTTCAAGACTCAATATATTCCTCGAACAACTAAGAAAAGTATTAAGGGTAGAATCGATCATGTATGTAGGCCAACAAAACTGAGTCGGAAAATTATCATCAACTACCCAGGTTTCAAAAAGTCCAATTTTTGTTTTTTTATGAACCAACTCTTTTACCTTTTCTATCGAGGGAATGATGTTCCTTTCTAATGCATCAGGTATAAGTATTCCAACAGACTGATCTTGAAGGATTACATAATCCCACTTTTTGGAAGTTAGCAGCTTTTCCGTATCTGTTAATTCATCATTTTGTTTTGGAGAAGTAGAAGATACATTGTTGGAATCCATCTGTATTACTTTATTCAAGTGATCTTTCAGGTCCACTCCCGGATAAGAAATCACTTCTACCCTCATTCTAATTTCTGCTTCTTGCAACATCTCTCTTAAGTGATCGGGCATCCCGTTATAATAAGTAGTACTGTTACCAATAAACAAAACCTTCTTTTCTCCAGAAAAGGAAATTGATTTACAACTAATCATTACGGTAGTAATAACCAAACAGGAAACTAAAGAGCTAATTAATCTACTACTCAATTCCATAACTCTTCATTTATTTGGTTAATTCTATCTTCTTCTATGGTAAACCCTTCTTCATTAGAAACTACTCCTATTTCTGATAATGATTTATAGCCTTCCTCTCCAGACCATTTGCAGATATACGGGTTGTAATTGCATTCCTTTTTGAAGTACCATTCATCTTTCGCTCGTTGTATAGGAATTCTATTATCAATACACATGTATCTAAACTCACAATCCTTACAGACGTCACAACTGTCTTTATTTACTTTCCATAATTCTTGAAATGAATTTGAAGTACAAACATCGCGTAAATTACATTCAGTAATATTCCCAAATGTTCGTTTTGAAGAAGGCGAATTCTTTATTTCTCCTTCTAGTCCTATGTATAATTTCCTATTAAAGTAGGTATGATAAGAATGTGCTTCTAAAATGTGACAATGTGAATTCAACATTTTATCAATAGCCTGCTCCCAAACTTGATTCAATTCAATTGAATTCTTCAGATATTTGACTTTAGTTGAAGAACTATCATTAGATTGACATCCACAATAAGTAATTTGGACTAACCTCTTTTCATCAGAAAAGTGATCTTCCACCCAATTCACTATTTCTACAGGGGCTACAATTTCAATTGATCTTATTGTACTTGAACTAATATACTTAACTAGATCCTCAGTTTCAACCTCCTCCATCTTATCTCTGAACACCAATAGGAAATAATCACAGAAGAGTTCTTGGTTAACCCTTTCTATAATTTTAGAAAAGTTCTTTACTGTTGCGTTAACTTCTAGTATTGCATTTGAAATTATAGAGGGAAAATCCCAGTTTAAACTTACATCAGGGAAAAAATCAAGTTCGGAATTAGCACATTCAATATAAATCTCATTCTCAAACAATTCTTGGGTATAATCTTGAGCATCTTTAATATTAAGTTTCTTTAAATCATTCTCAATCTCCTTGAATGAACCTCCACTATTTTGTTCCAGTACTTTTGCCACTATTGTTGGCGCAACCATTATATCATTGCGCTCAGGATCTAAATAGAATGTCCTTAAATAGCCGATACTAGGATAAACGTTAACTGCTCTGAAATATTTATAATCTTTATTCAAAATAATGGATAGTTTTATACAGTGGCATCACCTGATACTTCAGCGAAGCATATTGTTTACAGTAGACGTAATTACATCTCTTTATTGGGTCTGTATGAGTTGGAATACTGGATTTCAAAACATCGACAGGCAATCCCTTAATATTTTTAAATTTCATTGGATAAATAATTAGCTATTAACTTATCTAACATATAATTGCATGGACCACTTGTCATTCCATATTGACCTACCGGATTAACTTCTAAAAAGACAAACTCTAAACTTGGTGTTACAACGATATCTATGGAGCCTGTATCAAGTGACAACTTTTTTCTGAAGTCTTCAATTTTAATCTTAACATGATCAGGTAAGAGAAATGGTACTCTTCGATTAGGAAGCTCTATATCATACTTCCTAAAATCAATTTTAGTTTGAGGATTCTTTTGGGAAAAAATAGCCATAGCATAATATTGACTTTGGATAAAAAACACCCTCACCTCGTACTTTTTTTCTATGTACTGTTGAAAACATGAATAACCAAATTGATCTGGTAGATTTCCCACTTCTTGTTCCAGTAATAGTTCAGTATACCCCATATTTGGGGTGCCATCTGCATCAAAAAACACAGCAGAATAGTCTATCGGTTTACATATTACTTTGTCATACAATTTAGTAAAGTGTCTAAGTCTATCTTTAGAGTTAGTGACTATTGTAGCTGGAATTTTCAATCCAACAGATTGGGCTACCGACAATTGCTCTAACTTATCTAATCTGTAATCTTCTATTCCTCCCAATCTCTTTTTAGGTAAACTGACCTCATTAATAAACCTTTCGATTACAACTTCCTCTTTACTAATCTTCTTGTTCAATTCAAGGTTAGACCTCATATCATTAACAAAACTAAAGTAAGGTGAATCGTTCAATTTTAGTATTCCCCTTCTAAACCAGATACTAGTGTACTTTTGAAGATTAAGATGTTTTTGACTAACATTCTCCACTCCTATTACTTCTGTACTATGATTTCCAATATTGATAAATACATCGCTAAAAGTGTCTGCATCATCATCAAACCGATCAAATGAACACCCCAAGTATCGCAACCATGCTAATACCTGATCGGTACTGTAATCATATTCCTCAGATAACACTAATACATTTCTCACAATCAATAGTTTTCAAAAAAAATAATATGGTTGGGGCTGTAGAAATAACAACCCCAATCCACTATATTTTGATTTATACTTTATCTACATTTATTATCATCTTCCCATCATCTCTCCTAACATCATTTACCCCATATCCTGAATCAACATTCTTTTTAGTATTTGGATCATCCGAATACCCTCCTTTTACTTTTGACAAGTCAATTTTTGTTAAATTTTTGAAACTTTTCATCTTTTAAATTTTTATATAAACAACTCCCAAACAACCAGATTTACAAGACTTGTAAGGGATAGCCTTGGCACTATCTAGAATAGCGCATTTGTTAACCTTGTTACTGGTTATCAGTATCACTAAAACACAACACAATGTGCTGTATGGGTCAAAAAATGGGTGTATAAAAGGTTTAAAAGATGGTCAGGGTAGCTCTAAACCTAAATCCTACTTTAGTAAAGTTGAATCCAGAACAAATGTATAGCATAATTTTAATTATACAAAATTATTTTACCACCTGAACAGTATTTTTATTTAGTCAAAAATATAGTATCCTGAAAACTAATTCTTTATGGTGCAACTACCTCAACAGATTGACATGCCCAATGCGATAATCTTCTACTCCACCTTCTCTTCTGGTGGTTAGTTTCCATACATATACTCCTATTGGTGCAAGTACACCATTAGTTGTTCCATCCCATTTGGCTTCGGGAGTATATCCTTCCCAAATAAGTTCTCCCCAACGGTTAAAAACGACTAAACTATAGTTTTCAAAATTTAAATTGGTCCCATTGCTAAGGAAGAAGTCATTTATACCATCTCCATTTGGAGTAAAGCTATTAGGTAAGTACAGCGCTTCTCCTTCGGTAATTTCAAAGGTATGAGATACTGTATCCGAACACCCCATATCATCCGTAACTTTAAGTATTATTGTATAAACACCTGAATTTTGATAATAATATTGTAACTGTTGACCATAGCCATCTATGATTTCATCTGCATCAAAATCCCACTCCCAATTAGTAGCACCAATCGACTGATCAGTAACTACTACAAATGGAGCGAGCGTGGTGGTCGATTGTGGCGAATAAATAAACTCCGCCACAGGCAATGGGTTAACGGTTATAAAAGAAGGTTCTGTTATGGTAGAAACACATCCGGAATCGCTTACAAACTGTACACAAACGTCGTATACACCAGTATCCAGGTAGGTAAAGTTTATCAAAGTATCTGTAGAAGAAAGATCAGTTATACTATCGCATTCAAAATCCCAATAGTAAATACCGGTTAAATCGGAAGAGACTTCAAACTCTGCTTCGAACGGTACACACCCCTGATTTTCAAGAACATTCAATGTAAGTTCCGGAAGGGGGTTCACTAATATTTCTGTAGTGTCCATCGCTTCAATTGAACACCCATCGTTTAAAGTTACAATATAGCTTGTGGCTCCGGAAGGTGTATAGCTTACCTGATCTACCGTATCTCCTGTTGGAGAAAGAGTATCTAACTCAAACCAGTCATATTGGTATGGATCACCATTACCCCCACTTGCAACAGCTGTTAGGTTAATGCTATCCAGATCACAAATGGTAATTAAATCAGGTAATACAACCTCTAAGGAGGGAGTTACGGTAATGTTAACGCACTCAATCGCTGCCACACAATCAGAGGCATCTGTTACCTCAAAACAATAATCCTGAGAATTTAGAGGATCAACAAATATTGGTCCCGATCCGGTTAAATTATTGTTTGGCGCTATCCAGTTAATGGTATACGGTGCTACCCCACCTGAACCACTAGCCCAAACTTGAGTAGAATCGCCATAACAAATGGTATCGCTCCCATCAGGAATACCTTCCAATAATGCTGGTTCTGAAATGTATTCACAGGCAGTTACAACACACCCATTGGCATCGGTTACATCTACACAATAATTACCAGCTGTAAGAAGCGTGGCAATTGGGTTGGTTTGAGCGTTCTGCCACAAATAAGTTAACGGAGCTGTTCCTCCTGTTGCATTTACCGTAGCACTACCTGTAGCTGATCCAAAACACACCACATTGGTTGTGGTAATTGAGGTAATTTGAGGCCCTGGAGCATCGGTAACGACAGTATCAACAAAAAACTGACAACCATTGGCATCAATGACAGATCCCGAAAATGGTCCCGCACAAACACCAACCGCCGTTTGTGTGGTTTGAGCATCTTGCCACAAATAAGTGTACGGAGGAGTTCCTCCGGCTGGAGTAATGGTTACATCACCATTGCAAAATCCACAAGTGGTTTCGTTATAAGAAATAGTTGCCGTTAATGGTGGAGGTGAACTCACAGTGTAATCAGTTACCGTATCACATCCGTTCATGTCTGTTACCAATAAAATATAGTTTCCGGCACATAGTCCTCCCAGTAATGGGGAAGATCCCTGAACAGGAGCCCAACTATAATTGTATGGAGCTGTTCCTCCCGAAGCACCAACTTCCAGACTTCCATCGCAAGAACCTACACAAGAGGTTAATGTTGAATTTATTAAGGTAACAATAACAGGTGTTGGTTCTTGTAGTGTTACATCACTTTGCGAAGAACAACCATTGGCATCGGTTACGGTAACCTGATGGGTTCCATCACATAAATCTGTAGCCATATCGGTAGTTTGCCCATCGGACCATGCTACATTATAAGGAGCTGTTCCTCCAACGTATAATACGGTTGCCGTACCATTACAATCTTCAAAACATGCAGGATTTGTTGATGCTGAGATAACCGAATTGATAGAATCTGGTTGAGTTACACAATAAGCTTCGGAGGCATAACACCCAGCATCATCTACCACCTCTAATGTATAACAACCAACTGGGACATTATTCAAAGTAAGCGAGTTAGGCAAACCAATGGTATTCCCTGTTCCGTTGTCCACCCACTGAAATGATTGAAAAGGCATAGTTCCTCCTGTAACATTCATTTCGATATTGGCATCGCTATTACCAGCACACTGAACATCGTTAAAACTAGCAAGAGAAACTACCGGTCCCACCACATCGTTCACATTAACCAATTCTGTAATAGAACAGTTGTTTGAATCAGTTACAACAACCGAATAAGTATTCCCCACTAATCCAACAGCACAAGCTGTAGTTTGGTTGTTTATATCGTTCCACTGATAGGTATATGGCGAAGTTCCTCCTATTACACTGGCACAAGCCTGACCATTATTCTGACCACAATTGGCATCGGTAGTGGTTATGTTTACATCCAATATTACAGGCTGTATAATGTTCACACTTGCGCTTAAACTACAGCCATTAGAATCCAAAACATTAACATTGTAAACTCCTGCACACAAACTATCTGCCTGAGCAGTATTTTGAAGGTAAATATCATCCCATTGATAAGAGTAAGGTTGTACTCCACCAGAAACAACATATTCCGCCACTCCGTCACATGCATTAAAACAAGTAATATCAGAAGCAATCATAACTCCAGATAATGCTGTCGGCTCTGTAATAGTAACCATTGCCTGACTGGTGCACCCATTAGCATCGGTAACTGTAACGGTATATACTCCTGCACATAGATTAGTAGCCATTTGATTGGTACTTCCATTAGACCATAAATAGGTATACGGCATTGTTCCTCCCACAACGTCCACTTGAGCGTATCCATTACACAGACCATTGCAAGTTACATCTCCAGAAATTGAAATAGAAGACGAAAGAACTGTTGGTTCATTGATAACTGTCTGAATGGTATCCAGACAACCATTATTATCGGTAATAATTAAAGTATAATTATTGGCACAAAGTCCGTTAGCAGTTGGTGTTGTTTGCTGATTTACATCGTTCCATAAATAGGTAAATGGGGCTACTCCGGCAGTAGGTGTAGTTATTGCAATACCATCGCAGTTCCCGTTGCAGCTTACGTCTGTAGTTACCACATTACCACTTACCGGAACCGGATTGTTTAAAACAAAGTTATCGTTTACAATGCACCCGTTTGCATCTGTAACTGTTGCTACATAAGAACCCGCAGCTAAATTAGACGCAGAGGTATTGTTTAAACCCGGATTGTGGGACCAACTATAACTTAAAGGAGGTGTACCTCCGAACAATACCAAATCAACGCTACCATCACTATAATTATAACATTCTGGATCATTTACGGTACCAACTATATTTAGTGGTTGAGGTTCTGTTATGGTAGCAGAGGTGGATGCTGTACAACCTGCATCGTCTGTTATAGTTAATGTGTAAGTTCCAGAAGTAAGATTAGAAGCTGTTGGGGTTATTTGAGCACCTGCACTGGCATCCCAAAGGTAGCTATAAGGCTGTGTACCACCATTAATCTGAGCAGTTGCTTGTCCGTTGTTCCCATTGGCACAAGAAACATTATCTACGTTAAGAATGGAAGCTGTAGGGCCACCAACATCCGTTACAATTACAGTTATTTGCTCCTGACAATCATTAGCATCATCAATATCAACTATGTATGCTCCAGCAGGTAAATTATTTTGACAAGGATTTACATCTCCATTGAATTGCCACACCATATTATAACCAGGTGTACCTCCGGAAACATTAACACACGCTGATCCATCGGATTGCCCACAATTGGAATTAGTCACCGTAGAATCTACGACCAATGGAGCGGGTTCTGCAAAACTTGCATCCTTTGAAGTTTGGCAACCATTGGCATCCGTTACAATTAGAGTGTACTGAATATTTGCACATAAATTGAAAGCATTGGAAGTGGTTTGCTGATTCGGATCATCCCATTGATAGGTATATGGAAGAGTTCCTCCGGTAACACTGGATTGAATTTCTCCATTGCATTCTCCATTACAAAGAGCATCTACAGGAGTTAAAAGTAAAAACAAAGAAGGAGGGTCGATTAAGGTAACTGATGCATTACTAATACATCCGTTAGCATCAGTTACGGTAGCAGTGTAATTTACTCCCCCACACAGATTATTTACACCAACAGTGGTATCACTTGTGATATTATTCCAGGAATAGGTATAAGGTGCCGTACCGGTTCCACTCATGGAAACCACCGCTTCACCATCGCAAACATTGTTACATGTTGGATTGGTAGTATTTGTGATGGTGGCTACTCCAGCTGGAATGTCTCCAACATTTATAGTAATTGCTTGTTGACATCCATCATTGTCTGTAACCGTACAGATATAAGAACCTTGCCCTACTCCTGCAGCTACAGAAGATGTTGATGGCGAACCTGTCCATGAATAAGTAAAAGGAAGAACACCTCCACTTACCACGTTAACTTCGGCCTGACCATCATTCAGACTACAATGTGCATCTGTTTCCTGCCCTGATAAAATGATTTGTACGGGTTCACCAATGGTCACGGAAGTATTAAATGTACAATTCTGATCATCTGTTACAACTACTACATATCCCCCCTGAGCTAATCCAGTTGCTATTGTCCCTGTTTGATTTCCTGCATTAGCATCCCATTGATAGCTATAAGGAGCTGTTCCTCCCGATGCCAGTACTTGTGCACTTCCATCATTATCGCCGAAACAGGTTACATCTACCTCGGATTGAACACTTCCTGTTAATTCTGTAGGTTCATTAATAACACCACTTCCTGTGATAACGCACCCAACAGCATCAGTAACCGTAACAGTGTAGGTTCCTACACATAAATTCCCAACTGATATTCCGGTTGAATTATTTCCATCATCCCATTGATAAGAAAAAGGAGCTATTCCACCGGTAACAGAAGTAGTAACTGACCCGTTACATGTACCAAAGCAAGTAGCATCTGATGCGGTTACAGTTACGGTTCCGGCTGGTAAATCTTGAACAATGACAGAGTCCAGATGAGTACAAGAATTGTCATCGGTTATGGTTATGTAATATGTGCCGGCACTCACGTTGTTAATTGTAGCTGTAGTACCCACTACGTTTGCTCCATCCGTCCACTCGTACTGATAATTACTTGCTATTGTTCCACCATTAGCCACTACCGAAATACTTCCATCCGATTGTCCACAATTGGCATTGGTTGAACTTGTTGTCGTTGATATTGGAGTTGGTTCATTTATAGTAACTCCAGCAGAGGTAGAACACCCTAGTCCATCAGTAACAGTAACTGTATAATTACCGGCAGTTAAACTAATACCTGTTGATGTTGTTCCTCCAAGTGGTTGCCAGTTGTAAGTGTACCCTCCTGCTCCACCTGTTGCATTTACAGTGGCTTGCCCATTATTTCCTCCGTTACAGGTAACATCTGATGAAGTTGATATATTTGCTATTGGAGAGGCATTATCAGAAATGATAGCCGAAGTAGAGGCTGAACATCCATTTTGATCTACTACATCAACATCGTAGTTTCCTGCTGGTAGGTTAATAGCTGTTTGTGTGCTTTGACCACCAGGAGTCCAGGTATATAGATATGGTCCTGTTCCTCCAGTTGGGTTGGCCTGAATAGAACCATCTGATTGTCCACAGTTCGAATTGGTAACATTGGTAGTTACAGATACCATTGTTACATTATTGATCAATACATTTCCTCCTACCACACATCCTTGATTATCTGTAACTGTTACCGAATAAGAAGTGTCGCATAGATTTGATGCTACAGAAGTAGTTTGAGCCAATGGATCACTCCATAGATAAGAATATGGCGCAGTACCTCCGGATGCAGTTGCTGTAGCAGTTCCGTTACATACACCTTCGCAAACAGCATCGGTTCCAACAACTCCCACAAGCAATTGAGCCGGGTCGGTTAATGTAATTGAACTGGTGGTTTGGCACCCGTTATTATCAGTAACCGTAACCGAATAAATCCCACCTACTAAATTATTAAGGTCCTCTGTAACAGAGCCATTACTCCATAAATAGCCATAGTTTGGAGTCCCTCCACTTACTGTTAAATCCACTGTACCAGTAGCAGCTCCATTACAATCCGGATTAACCCCGGAAATCGATGAGCTTGGTTCCGAATAAACCTGAATAGTTACCACAGAAGTATCTGAACAAGCTCCATTGACTACAATGTGCTCTACATCGAACGAACCACTTGCAGTATAAGTATGAGTTGGATTTTCCGTACTTGAGTTGGAGGAAGCATCTCCAAAATCCCAAATATGAGTTACTCCTACTCCACTTGTTCCTTGATTGGTAAACTGATAACTATTACCAGTTAAGCATTGATTTCCATTGTAAGTAAAGCTAGCATCGGCCGTTCCATTAATGGCCACTGCTGCGTTCACCACATAAGTGCAAGAATTATCATCTGTGATGATAATGGAATAATTACCTGCTGCTAATCCTGTTGCGGAAGAATCACTCAAAGCTCCATTATGGGACCAGGAATAAGTATAGGGAGGTGTTCCTCCAACTGGAGAAATAACTATTTGACCATCGTTTCCAGCACAAGTTGCATCCGTCACAGTTGCATTCCCAGTAAGAGCAGAGGGCTCTGTAATGTTCACTGTTGTAGTTTGCGTACAAGAATTATCATCTGTTACAGTAATATCGTATTGACCTGTGGTAAGTGAAGAAATATTTTGATTGGTTGATCCATTTGTCCACGAATAAGTGTACCCAGGAGTACCGCCAGTTACAGTTGCTCCAGCCAATCCATT
>CBDDKM010000005.1:0-574251 GCA_965230225.1 Parvicellaceae bacterium | reverse complement strand
GCTTGCCGCTGTTCTCTTTCGGTTCATGGCAGTCGCCATCAGATCAGCCCTCTACCGGATAAAGCACCGCGTCACGGTAACCGGTCACCACGCGAATCAGGCCCGACCATTGTTGATCAAAGGCCGGATCACCGGAATCGATCACCAACGGCCTGCCTTCCAGCGCCTTAAGCTTGGTCTTGGTCGCGACCACAATCATGTTGTCACGCCCCACCCGCTGCAGAAGCTCACGGGACAGCTGTTGGTTGCCACGACCGATAATATGCCCCTGACCACCGATGATCGTGACCACCACGCGGCACTCCTGGCCTTCGGTCAGTTCCAACAGCTCGGCTGCGCTCAGGTCGGAACCGAGCAGCTCGCCGTCGCGGACCAGATCGACCCCCAACAGCGTATTGGGCAGCCCCAGCTCCTCCATGACCGCCTGGACCGTAGTACCCGAGCCCATCACGTAGCAGATGCCGTCTTCCATGGTTTCGACCAAATCGGCGGCGATATCTTCAAGCACCAGCTCCTCGACCTCTTTGCCGCCACTCTTGGTCCGCTGGACAAAGCGCCCCTCTTCCGGCACCAGCAATTCACCATAGTACCTTGCCCGAACACTGCCCTCGCGGAACGCCTTCTCATCGATATCTCTGACCTCCTGCTCCCGCAGGCTGACCAGCTCACCGCGAATCAGCATCGCGACCACTTCACCGGCGGCCCGGGGAGTAATGGCGTAGACTCCGGAATGGATCTTGACCCCGGCCGGAATTCCCAGCACCGGAATGGTCTCCGGTACGACACCGTGCAGATCCCTGGCGGTGCCGTCGCCGCCGGCAAACAGAATCAAATCGACCTGGGCCTCGACCAGATCACGAACCGCGTTCTGGGTATCTTCGGCGCTGGTATTGCCCGACTCGATCTGCCCCAGCACGACCGGCTCAAAACCGGCCTGCTCGGCGGCCGTCTGCCCCATTTCACCGGGGTAGGTATAACAGCGAAGATCGAGTCCTTTCAGCGCCTCCAGTGCCAGCAGCGCACGCTCTCCGGCCCGGGGTACGGCACCCAGTTCTAACGCCTGACGGGCGGTTTCCGCACCATCACTGCCCTTCAGCGCCACACTACCGCCAACACCGGCCAACGGATTGATAATCAAACCTAACTTAAACATCTCGACCTACTTCAATCTTATTGAGTCACCCAAACGGGGCGACACCGATGCCGGGACCAAACTGCTCCAGCAACAGCTGTTGATAAACGAATCCGGCCAGCACCAGTCGGTTATCCTCGTCCACTGCCGCAAACTCCACCCCATGCAGCATCCGATAACCGCCGGCCAGACTATCCTCAACCTCCTCCAGCGAGCGGATACGGCTCTCCAGCAACAGCACCTGATCGATACCGTCAACCTGCAGCCGCAGAGTCAGCAGCAGACCGTCACCGATCTCACCGAGTTGATCGCCGGCCTCGATACAGGCCCCTCGCAGGCTTAAATCACTGCACAATGCCTGCCTGGGCCAACCGCCGCCAAAATGGCCCGGTTCCGCCTCATCCACCGACACAATCAGATCGGTGGCCACCCTGGGAAGTTCCCGAACTCGTGCGGCCTCAACCTGCTCCGGATAGCTTAGCCACAGCATCGGCTGCGGTTCATCGACGGCTTTCAGCACCCGAGCATTGACAACACAGGCACGATCCAACGCCACAAAGCGCAGCTGAACCCGAGTTCCCGATCTCAGTGGTTTGACCACATCATGCTGGACCGGCATCGACACCAACAGAAACTGATCCGGGTAGGCGCCCAGATAGCGCACGGTGAAACGACCACGGGGGTTCGGGCTGTCTATCCTGATGCGGTCGCCCACGCGCAGCTGCAGCTCGTCAAAACGCAGTTGTTCCTTGACCGCCGACAGCGGCTGATCGGACTTGGCGCTTGGGAGACTCAGACGGGTGGAGGACATCGGGTATCGGCTATTGACGGCAAAGACTCAGAATACTGGTTTTAGGCGGTCGCTCCAACCATGGTGGAGCCTCAGAATTTAATCCCGGCTAACCGGCATCGACTAGTGTAAAACCGAAGGATTGGAGCTGCTGCGCTAATCCGGACTGCGGCATAACCCCGCCGATCTTTAAGCTGCTGAATTCACGCCGCATCGGGTAATGGCGCCTTAGCAAATCAAATCCAGGGGCTCGTTGATCCGGCGCACCCCCAAGGACCTGTTGCAGGGCGTGATGATCACGTCGCAGGTCATAAACCAGACGCACCAAACGCGACACCAGGTCCTTCTCGTCCTGCGCCGTCGAATCGAGCTCCAACCGACCCAAGGCCGGTGACGGCAACAGGGATTCCAGTTGGCAACGGGGCTCGATACCTAAAAAGCGGCAGGCTCCCTGATAGATCATCTCGGTACCGCGGGTGCGACCCTCGAGGCTGTAACCGGCGATATGCGGAGTACCAAATTCGACCATCGCCGCCAGTTCAGGATTGATCGCCGGCTCCGGCTCCCACACATCCAGAACCACCTTCAGATCCTGCCGGTGCGGCAAGTAATCAAGCAGCGCCCGATTGTCGATCACCGCACCGCGACCGGCATTGATCAACCAGGCGCCTTCGGGCAGCGCCGCTAATACTTGGTCATCGAACAGGTGATAGCTGGGGTGGTCACCCTCACGGGTCAGCGGGGTGTGCAGACAAAAAACCGAACAACGCTCAAGCAGGGTTGGCAAGGAAACAAAGCCCTGCTCTTCGCCTTCATCTCCCGACACCTCGCGCTCGGCACGGGGCGGATCACAGAGCAGGCACTCGATGCCGAGGCTCTCCAGACGCCGTTGTAATCTCGAACCAACATTGCCGACACCGACAATCCCGACTCGCTTGTGAGTCAGCTCGCAGCCCTCTTGGGCGGCCAGATTGACCAGCGCACTGAGCACATAATCCACCACCGACTCGGCATTACAGCCCGGGGCGTTATCAAACCCGATTCCCTGCTGCTGCAACCAGTCACGATCGATATGATCGGTGCCGATGGTGGCACTGGCCACATAACGCACCGAGCTGCCGGCCAACAGCTGTTGATCGACGTTGGTCACCGAACGGACCAGCAACAGGTCCGCTTGCGCCAGTTGCTCGGCCTGCATCTGTCGTCCGGGAGCCCGCTGAATCGGCCCCAAGTGGCCAAAGAACGCTTCGACCAGTGGAATATTCTCATCGGCAACGATGCGGATTTCGGAATCGCTCAACGGCAGCACCTACAAAATGGGTCAGTTTAGGGTCAGGACGATAATTCGCCGCAAAGGCCGACAGTGTAACTAATCCGACCAGCTCGACCAAAGTAGAACTGTCGCAACTCTGTAATTGATGCGAAACATATTGAAGCCCGGTTAGGCCCTGATAAGATGGCTCGAATATACGCCTGAGTATGTCAAATACTGAATTCAGGATAGAGCAATTGCCAAGGAGCGAGTTATGAGTTCATTCGATTTTGCCCCGATGCCCAATGCCGAAGGCTTTTTCGGTAGCTACGGTGGTCAGATCATCCCCCCGGAGCTGAAAGCGATCATGGACGATATCGATCGCGCTTACCGCGAGATCAAGGATACCGAGGCCTATCGCAGCGAATTGCTGGAACTCTACAAGTACTACGTCGGCCGCCCCAGCCCGCTCTATTACGCCAAGCGCCTGACCGAACACTGCGGCGGCGCCAAGATCTTCCTCAAGCGCGAAGACCTCAATCACACCGGCGCCCACAAGATCAATCACTGCCTGGGTGAAGCCCTGCTGGCCAAGTACATGGGCAAGACCAAGGTACTGGCCGAAACCGGTGCCGGCCAGCACGGTGTTGCGCTGGCCACCGCCTGCTCACTGGTGGGTATCGAGTGCGAGATCCATATGGGCCAGGTCGATATCGAGAAAGAACACCCCAACGTCACCAAGATGAAGATTCTGGGTTGCAAGGTGGTACCCGTGACCCGCGGTACCGCCACGCTGAAGGACGCCGTCGACAGTGCCTTCGAAGAGTACCTGAAAGACCCGGTCAACTTCTTCTACGCCATCGGTTCAGTGGTCGGACCGCACCCGTTCCCGATGATGGTACGCGACTTCCAGAGCATTATCGGCGAAGAGGCACGGGCTCAATTCCTGGAACAGACCGGCGAGCTGCCGAACTACATCACCGCCTGTGTTGGTGGCGGCTCCAACGCCATGGGCCTGTTTACCGCCTTCCTGGACGACGAATCGGTCAACATCGTCGGTGTCGAACCGGCCGGTAAAGGACTGGATACCCAGGAACACTCCGCTACCCTGACCCTCGGTGCGCCCAGCGAACTGCACGGGATGAAGTGCTACGTCCTGCAGACCGAAGACGGCGAGCCGATGCCGGTCCACTCGATCGCCTCCGGCCTGGACTACCCGGGCGTCGGACCGCAGCACAGCTACCTGAAGGATATCAAGCGGGTGGACTACACCAGCATCACCGATCAGGAGTGCCTGGATGCCTTTATGACCCTGTCACGCAAAGAGGGCATCATTCCGGCGCTGGAAAGCTCACACGCCGTTGCCTATGCGATGAAGCTGGCCCCGACCCTGTCGGCCGATCAGACCATCCTGGTCAACCTGTCCGGTCGTGGTGACAAGGACGCCGACTACGTCGCCGACAAGCTGGGCCTGTAATCTCACAAGGCCTATGACGCTCACTAGTCAAGCGGTTGCACAACGCCATCGCTTGACTAGGTCAACCTACGTACAAGCCCCTCCAGCTTCTGCAGGAAGTTAACGGCACACTTCAGCATCAGCACTTTTCCCAAGCTTTGTTCAGGTAGTCTCGCTCTCCGTACCGATCAACCACTTGAGCGAAACTTTCCTGGCTATCGCATTGCAACGTTGCATATAACAATGCACTTAGCTTAATGAGAACACCTTTACAGATAATTTGATTCTCATCCAAGCTTTCTTTAACCATCGCCATAATCCTAACCTGAAAATCCAAAGGCTCACCTTCGGTTAAATCAAGCAAGAAATGGTTAATTAAACGCTCTTGCATCGCAGGCTGAACATCCCTAACAATCTGTTCACGGAAATTCCATTCAACACCGAGATCATTCAGAAAATCCGACCTTTCCTTTGCCGATATTTCTGCAGATGAAATAATCTCGTTCAGTAGGAACATATTCTTCTGTTGAAACAATATAGATCTAGCCATATCAACTATAGGCTTAGAGGAAACAACTGCAGCCGAGCTCCTGTCAGTCCCAACAGAGATACTCTGTTGAATAGATTCAGCTTTATCACATAGCTCAATGAGCTCGGTAAGCAGTTCAAACCTGTCAACCAAGTTCGAATGAGCAACTCTTAGGCTATTAATATCTTCCCAAACCTTGGATATAGCACTTTGGTTATCAGTTGCTTTAGCCTTGCTCTTTTCACTTTCATCTAGAACGTCAAGCAATGGCAAAATTGAATATCGACGTTTCTGGATAAGGTTATAGTACTCTTCATAACCGTTTATAAATTCAGATATCAAACTAAGGTTATTCTTAATTTGATCCGGGCTCTTTATTTCAGATCCAGATAGAGAAAACCTTGACCCTTTATACAGGCCATCTTCTAAGGTCTCTCTTGCGGTATTAAATTTTATAAAAGCGTCTTCAAACTCTCTTGACACGTCATATAACTTTGATAGGGCAATGGAACGGGTTTTCTCGATTTTATCTGCAGCCCTTGCCTCCTCGGCACGCTTCAGCGATTGCCACCAGAAAGTCAGGGCAGATCCTATAATTGTGGCGCTGGTTGCAAGATCAATACCTAGCTGAATATCATTTAACTCCACCCCACCAACAAACCCCTTATTTCTCAATATATACAATCACTTAGGGTATTAAGATAGCACGCATACATCAATGAAAAATTCCAGTGTATTTCATCGGCCAAGTTCAGGTTGTTGCGGCTCAATTTAGCTGCTGTAACGTTATATCCTCTGCGCCCTACAAGATTCAACGACTGGTACTAGGCGAGACGTCTCTGCCCTGAAATACTGCTTATTGGCCGAATCTGATGAGACTTACGATGACCCAACTATTCGACGACTGGCCCGATCCCTACGAGCAGTGGTTTCAAACCCCGATCGGCCAATTGGTGTATCAGACCGAACTGGCATTGATACTTGAGCTACTGGAACCGCAAGCCGACGACAACATTCTCGATGCCGGCTGTGGCAGCGGCATCTTTACCGCACCACTGATTGAGCGGGGCGTACAGATCACCGGGGTGGACCTGTCGCTTCCGATGCTGTCCCGGGCAACCGCCAGACTCGCCGAAGCCCGCTTTGCCGCCGCGGATATCAGTAAGTTGCCCTTTGCCGACAATACGTTCGACAAGTGCACCTCCATCACCGCGCTGGAGTTTATCGAAGACGCAAAACAGGCCCTCGGCGAGTTGTTCCGTGTCACCCGCCCCGGCGGAAAGGTGGTGGTCGCCACCCTGAACAGCCTGAGCCCCTGGGCAACCCGTCGGCACGACAACGCCAAGCAGGACAAGGACTCAGTCTTCAACCACGCCTGGTTTCGCAGCCCCAACGAACTCCTGGCCCTGACTCCGGTCAGCGGCGAAACCCGCACGGCGGTCCATTTTGACAAGCACTGCGAACTAGCCGAGGCTAGAGCGATCGAACAGCAAGGCCTGCAGCAACAGCGCAACGACGGCGCCTTTCTGATCGGCAGCTGGATTAAGCCCTGAGGGCATCAACAGGAGCAGGGAAAGATGACTACAGCCCCGTTAACCCAAGAGCTGTTTCGCGAAGACGGCTACCTGCAACACTGCGAGGCGACGGTGATCGAGCACCGCGACGACGGGTTCGTCACCGACCAGACCGTGTTCTACCCGGTCGGTGGTGGCCAGCTCGGCGACAGCGGCCGCCTGCAACGGGCCGACGGTAGCGAAATTGCCATCAGCAACACCATCAAAGAACGCGATACCGGCGCCATCGTGCACCAGACCGACGCCTCAGCACTGCCGGCGATTGGTGAGCGGGTCCGGTTGAATATCGACTGGGACCGACGTTACCGGATCATGCGCCTGCACAGCTGCATGCATATGCTCTGTGCCGTGGTGCCGGCGGCAGTGACCGGCGGAGGGATTCGTGATGACGGCAGCGCCCGGATCGATTTCAACCTGCCCGAGCCTCCCGACAAACTGGCGATCGAGGCTGACCTGAATCGACTGACCCAAGGGGATCATCCGATGTCGATCCACTGGATCAGCGACGCGGAGATGGAAGCTCGGCCCGAGCTGATCCGTACCATGAGTGTCAAACCGCCGATGGGCCACGGCCGGGTACGGCTGATCCAGTTCGACGGTGCCGATCTGCAGCCCTGCGGCGGCACCCACGTTGCCAACAGCGGTGAGATCGGTCCGGTCAGAATCAAGAAGATCGAGAACAAGGGCAAGCAGAACCGCCGCATCATTGTGGTACTGGACGAGTAGTCGGTAGAGACCACCTCAGCGGCTCAGGTGCGCCAGATCATAAGCGGTCTTATGGACCGGTTGGCGCATGATGAAGTTGCTGATGATCGAGTTGACCCCTTCGATGGCGGCCAGTTTATCCAGCAACAGTTGCTGGTAGTGGTCCAGATCCCGGGTGACCATCTTCAGCATGTAGTCCGACTGGCTACCGGTGATCAGATAGCACTCCATCACCTCGGGAATTAACGCCACCGCTTCCTCAAACAGTTTGAGCCGGTCCTTGGTCTGTTTCTCCAACGAGATCTGCACCAGCACCGTCATCGGCAAACCAATTTTCTTCGGATCCAACACCACGATCTGCCGAGCGATCAGCCCACGGCTCTCCAACTGCTTTACCCGCCGACCGCAGGGAGTTGGTGACAGACCCACCGCGTCAGCCAGCTCCGCAATACTGATACGGGCATCCTGCTGCAACAGCTCCAGAATCCGTCGATCAATCCGATCCAGTTTTTCCATCAGTATCCCCCGGCTGGTTGAACCATCTTGCTGAACTCCTGAACGGTAATACTACTGCAACCCTTAGCGCTAAAATCTAATATCTAAAGTTTTTTTAGCCGCAACATCCAACAACTACCAATTCAGCTAGCCATTTTAGCCTCTTGAGCTCCGATCGCAGTGATAACCTTTATAGCCACGACAACAACAACCGGAGCTCCCCAATGAACCCCTGCCACGCTGACACGGCCTACTCCGCCGAAGAACAGGAACTGGAAAACAG
This sequence comes from Parvicellaceae bacterium, assembly GCA_965230225.1. GTDB lineage: Bacteria > Bacteroidota > Bacteroidia > Flavobacteriales_D > Parvicellaceae > CALSMU01. Next base: position 566,035 of record CBDDKM010000005.1, on the reverse strand, counting down.
CGAGTGGATCGAAGCGCTCGACTACATCTTCCACGAGCAGGGAGAGGGCCGCAGCCGGGAGATGCTGCGATTACTGCAGAATCATCTGTTGAAAAAGGGGGTTAGCCTGGCCGAAGCGACGCTGAACACCCCCTATCGAAATACCATCGCTCCACAGCAGCAGCCCGGCTATCCCGGCGATATCGCGCTGGAGCAGAAGATCGAGAACATCATTCGCTGGAACGCGATGGCGATGGTACTGCAGGCCAACGCCAACGGTTCCGGTGTCGGTGGCCATATCGCCACCTACCAATCCGCCGCTACCGCACTGGAAGTGGGTTTCAATCACTGGTTCCAGAGCCGCAGTCCAGAGTACGGCGGCGATATCCTGATGGTGCAAGCCCATGCGGCCCCCGGCTTATACGCCCGCGGCTACCTGGAAAACCGCATTACCGAACAGCAGCTGGTCAATTTCAGGCGTGAGCTGCAGCCCGGTGGCGGCCTGCCCTCCTACCCTCACCCCCGGCGTCTACCGGACTTCTGGCAGCTGCCCAGCGCCTCGATGGGCCTCTCCACCCCCTCGGCGATCTACCAGGCCCGGTTTATGAAGTACCTGGAAAACCGCGGCATCAAACCGGCCAACGGCGGTAAGGTCTGGTGCTTTATCGGTGACGGCGAATCGGACGAACCGGAAGTGCTCGGCACCATCAACATGGCGACCCGCGATAATCTCGACAACCTGGTGATGGTGATCAACTGCAACCTGCAACGGCTCGACGGCCCGGTCCGGGGCAACGGCAAGATCATCCAGGAGCTGGAGCGCAGCTACCGCGGTGCCGGCTGGGATGTAATCAAGGTGATCTGGGGCAGCGAGTGGGACGAACTGTTCTCCCGCGATCAAGACGGACTGCTGCAGGCGCGGATGGACCGCGCCGTGGATGGCGATTACCAGTTCTACACTGTCTCCGACGGCAAAACCGTGCGCGAGCACTGGATCGACGGTGACCCGCGTCTGGCCGAGCTGATGAAGACCCTCAACGATGATGAGATCCGCCTGATCCGTCGTGGCGGTCATGACCGTAAGAAACTCTACGCCGCCTTCGACCGAGCCGCTCGTAATACCAGCAAGCCCACGGTGATCCTGATGAAAACGGTCAAGGGCGAAGGCATGGGCTCCTCGGCCGAAGGCCAGAACACCGCGCATCAACAAAAGCAGTTCAGCGCCGAAGATCGGATCGCCATCGGCCGCCGTTTCGGTATTCCGATGTCCGATGAGCAACTGGCCCAGGCGGCCTTCTACAAGCCGGCCGAAGACAGTCCTGAAGCTCTCTACCTGCATCGGCAGCGGCAGCAGCTCAACGGTTACCTCCCCAGCCGTACCACCCAACAGCCGCGCCTGACCGCTCCGTCGCTGAGCCTGTTCCAACGGGCCATCGAGGGAACCACGCGGGAGCAATCCACCACCATGGCCTTTGTGCGCATGTTGGCGTCGATGATGAAAGACCAAGCGCTGGGTCGCTATATCGTCCCGATCGTCCCGGATGAGGCCCGTACCTTCGGGATGGAGTCGCTGTTCAATCAGTTCGGGATCTACTCCAGCGAAGGACAGAAATACAAGCCGGTGGATGCCAGCTCGCTGCTGCCCTATAAGGAAGCCAAAGACGGCCAGCTGCTGCAGGAGGGGATCTGCGAAGCCGGCGCGATGGCCTCGTTCCTGGCCGCCGGCACCGCCTACGCCAACTTCGGCGCGCCGATGATTCCGTTCTACATCTTCTATTCGATCTTCGGCTTCCAACGGGTCGGCGACATGATCTGGAGCTGTTCCGATGCGATGGCCAAAGGCTTCCTGCTCGGCGGCACCGCCGGTCGTACCACCCTGAACGGTGAAGGGCTGCAGCACCAGGACGGTCACTCCCATGTCATCGCCGCCACGGTACCGAACCTGCGCAGCTAATGTGCATCCATTTGCACCAATGAGTCAAACAAAAGGATATCAGGAAGTATTTGAAACTTTAGACAAAGACCTTAGCGAAATTACCGGATTTGCAAAAGTATCTCTACAACCAAATAGTGGTGCACAAGGGGAATATGCTGGTCTGATGGTCATTAGAGCATACCACAACAGCAGAGGAGATGAGCACAGAAACATCTGTTTAATTCCTTCATCTGCACACGGAACTAACCCTGCAAGTGCTGTAATGGCAGGAATGAAAATTGTAGTGGTTAAATGCGATGAGCAAGGAAACATTGACATTGCTGATCTTAAGGAAAAAGCAGAACAACATAAAGAGAACTTAAGTTGTTTGATGGTTACTTATCCTTCTACTCATGGAGTATACGAGGAAGGTATCATCGAAATTACATCTATTGTTCACGACAATGGAGGACAAGTATACATGGACGGTGCTAATATGAACGCTCAAGTAGGGTTAACCAACCCTGGAAACATTGGAGCAGATGTTTGTCACCTGAACCTGCATAAAACATTCGCCATTCCTCACGGAGGAGGAGGACCTGGAGTAGGACCTATTGGAGTTGCCGCACACCTTGCACCTTTCTTACCAGGAAGCCCTGTTATTGACATGGCAGGTGATCAGGCAATTAAAGCAGTTAGTGCTGCCCCTTGGGGAAGTGGTTTGATTTACCTAATTTCTTACGGGTACATTAAAATGCTTGGTAGAGATGGATTAAAAGCATCTACTGAGCTAGCTATATTAAACGCCAACTACATTAGAACCAGATTAGAAAACGAATTCCAAATTCTTTATACAGGTAAAAACAATACTGTTGCCCACGAGATGATTGTGGACTGTAGAGAATTCAAAAAGTCTGCTCACGTTGAAGTTGGAGACATCGCCAAGCGATTAATTGACTATAACTTCCACGCTCCTACAGTAAGTTTCCCAGTTGCAGGAACATTAATGATTGAGCCTACTGAAAGTGAATCCAAAGAGGAATTAGATCGCTTCTGCGATGCACTACTAAGCATTAGAGAAGAGATTAGAAGCATTGAAAATGGAGATTTACCAGAAGACAACAATATGGTGGTAAACGCGCCTCATACTGCCCAAATGGTAGTTAACGACAATTGGGACAAGCCATACTCAAGAGAGAAAGCTGCTTACCCTCTTTCCTATTTAGTTACTAATAAGTTCTGGGTTTCTGTAGGTAGAGTTAATGATGCTCACGGAGATAGAAACTTAATTTGTAGCTGTAATCCAATTGAAGATTTCATGGAGCCAGCTATTGCCGAATAGAAAATACCTTAAAATAAATAATGTAGCCCGATAAAATATTTTATCGGGCTTTTTGTAATTACATGATTAACTTAAGGTAAATCAACTCCCAAAACCTATGAAAAAAATATACCCTCTACTAGCTGTTCCGTTTCTCACAACAGTACTATTTGGCCAATCAAAATTGTTACCTAACAACTCTTCGAAAACTGCCCCCAAAACGATTAATAAGAAATATGCTTCTAACCACTTAAAAAGTGCAAAAGCCAACTACTTGTTAGAAGATTTTGATAGTGGAACATTCCCTCCTTCCAATTGGACGGTTCAAAGTGGATCGAGTTCTACCATTACAAACCCTGCCACACAAGCCTGGCACGAAGAGAATAACGGAAACCCAAACAATTGCGCTTCTGTTCTTTACGATAATAGCGTGGACACTCATGATGAATGGTTAATTACCCCAACCATTAACCTATCAGCATCAAGCTCTAATGTTCGATTGGAATTTGAGTTTAACACCAGTCAGTTTTGGCATGTTACTCCAAACGATAATGCCGATATTGAAGTAGTAGCGTCTACCGATGGTGGTAATACATGGTCTTCTGCCCTATTTGTTGAAGATGATCTTTCTTTACTGCAAGCAGCAGGACTTACTTTAGATTGGGAACAATACGTTTGGACTACTGCCCGAGTAGATATTTCTGCTTACTCTGGTATGAGCAATGTTCAATTTGCCTGGCACTATGCCGGAACAGATGGAGCTCAATACAACCTCGACAATGTTTCAATCTACGATGTAGAAGCTAATGATTTGTTGGTGGAGCACTTATTCATTACAGATCCTTCTACTGACTTTGAATACACCATGTTACCTTTTAGCCAAGCTCGTCCTTTTGCTATGGGTATAGCTATGTTTAATGTAGGACACACTGATCAAACTAATTCCACGTTTACCTACGAAATTAATGATGGTAGTTCTACTGTCGACGCTGGAACAGCTAACACCTCCATAACCAGCATGACCTTTAATAGAGATACGATATATCACACTACCTCTTATTCTACCGCAAGTATCGGAACCTACGCTATCTCTACAACATTACAATCTGATAATACTGATGCAACTCCGTTGAATAATACAATTTCAAGGACAATGGAAATCACACATCAGACCTGGGCATGTGATGAGGGGAATTTTGATTCATACATTTCTAATGTTGCTGATGGAGAAGGAGATTTATTTAAAATAGGCAATCAATTTATTGCTGTTCAACAAGAGCAAATAAGTGCAGTAGAAGTTGGTATCGCTAACTTTCAAGAAAACATTAATCAATTAGTATTTGCAGAAGTATATCTCTTTGACGGCTCTAACTTCATATACATCGATCAAACCCATGAATATACTATAACTTCTTCTGATTTAGGAGTGATAGTTCGCCTCCCTTTATATCAGCAAATAACATTAAGCCCAAACGATCATTTACTTGTTGTTGCTGCTCATTATGGAGGAGCTTCTGACGGAAGTGACGATGTTAGGATTGCAACTAGTGGAAAATCTATCGAGGGCAGCGTTCTTGGTTTTGACAATACAAATTCTTTATTTCAACTGGTCAATCCCTCTACTCCAATAGTTAGGTTATACATTCCACATGAAAGTGTCGAAGAATTATTATCCAACGTTACAGTTAACCAAAATCACCCTAATCCATTAGACAACAACACTACCATTAATTATTCGCTATTAAAAAGTAGTTCTGTTGAATTTTCGATTTCTGAAATTTCAGGTAAGCAGGTGTATTCTGAAAACCTGGGAGTGTTAAATCAAGGCGAACATACTTTGGAGTTCAATGGAACAAACCTCTCATCCGGCACCTATTTTTACACTTTTAAAACGGAAACCGGAAGTATTACCAAAAAGATGACAATTACCCATTAACCGTTTAACCCCGCTTTTGCACCATACCCGAATTGGAATCTTCCGTTTACTCATCACATGACACCATTAGGTAATTCAGGAGTTAATTTTATATACGATTAATAACCTTAAAATTATACAAATGAAAAAAATGTACGTTCTACTTGGCGGATTGATCATCTCAGGAGGAATCGTAGCTCAGGCACCAACTACCGTTGCCAAAAGAGTTTATTCCGATTCTAAGACCGCCCCGGAATTGAGCATTAAAAAAGCTCAATCCAACTTGAACAAAGGAGCAAAAGCTTCTTTTTTAAATGAGGATTTTGAAAGTGGTACTTTCCCTCCAACCAACTGGACGGTTAACAGTGGACCTGCTTCTACCATTACTGTGCCTGCAGACCAAGCATGGCACGAAGAGCCTAATGGAAATCCAGGAAACTGTGCTTCTGTTCTTTATAACAACAGTACAGATACTCACGATGAGTGGCTAATTACCCCTTCAATCGACCTTACCACTGCTTCTGCAAGTGTTAGGCTAGAATTCCAATTTAACACAAGCCAATTTTGGCACGTTACTCCAAACGATAATGGAGATATTTCTGTTAAAGTTTCTACCGATGGTGGAACTACCTGGCCTACTACTCTATTTGTAGAGGATGACTTAGCTCTATTACAAGCTGCTGGTCTTGACCTGGACTGGGAGCAATACGTATGGACTACTGCCAGAGTTGACGTTTCTGCTTATTCAGGAATGAATAACGTAATGTTTGCATGGCACTACGAAGGAACTGATGCTGCTCAATACAACTTAGATAATGTTTCTATATACGACGTTGAAGCTAATGACCTTACAGCTGAAAGAATGTATAGAGCTGATGCAGGTGCCGACTTTGAATATTCAATGATTCCTTCTGTACAGGCTAGACCTCTTGCAATGGGAGTTGTTAATTTCAACGTAGGAAGCGCTCAACAAACAAACACTACTTTCGCTTACGACATTAACGACGGAAGCAGTAGTGTAGATGCAGGAACAGCTTCTAACAGCATTACTTCTAATGTGTTTACAAGAGATACTATTTATCATACAACATCTTATACTCCTTCTGCTAATGGTGTTTACACCATGACAGCTACTTTGCAATCGGATAATACTGATGCAAACCCTGCTGATAACGTAATTTCTACTACAGTTGAAGTAACTGAAAGCGTTTGGGCTTGTGATGATGATGTATTTGATTCATTTATTTCTAATATTTCTGGAGGAACAGGAGATCAATTCAAAATTGGTAACCAATTCTTGGCTACTGCTGATCAGGATTTCAGAAAAGTTCAAATCGGAATTGCAGATGAAGCTGAAAACGATGGACAAATCGTATTTGGAGAAGTTTACATTTGGGATGGTACTGCATATCAGTTAGCTGACCAAACACTAGAACACACAATTTCTTCTGCTGATTTAGGAACAATTATCACTCTAGACTTATACAACGATGTTAGCGTTACTGCCGGAGATCAAATTTTAGTTGTAGCTGGTCACTATGGTGGAGCTTCTGACGGTAGTGAAGATGTTAGAATTGCAACTAGTGGTAACTCTGTTGAAGGAAATGTACTTGGGTTTGACGGAACTAACGGAGCATTCCAATTACTAACTCCTCCTACTCCTGTTGTAAGATTACAAGCAACTGGTGTTGGAATTGAAGAAGGTGAATTAGCTGGAATGTCTTTAGGACAAAACATGCCTAACCCATTCAACAACGAATCTTCAATCAACTACTCTTTATCTTCTGATTCTGAAGTTACTTTCAAGGTAACTGACTTAACAGGTAAAGTAATGATGAACATCAATAAAGGTAACATGCCAGCTGGTGATCACATTATTAACTTGAATGCTAATGATTTACCATCAGGTGTTTATTTCTACACACTTTCTACAAAAAATGGTTCTTTAACCAAAAAAATGACAGTTAAGAAATAACCAAAACCCTTATATTTAAAGGAAGATCGTCCAAATTGGGCGATCTTTTTTTTTGCTCCATCTTTAATATGTTAGCTTATTGTTATTAATGTTTTAATTTATTATCTTTGGCGGGAAAATTTTTAAAAATTTAACAACCAAAATCAATTATTATGAAAAAAATCTACTTACTAGTAGGTGGATTGGTTTTAACTGGTGGAGCAATGGCACAATTCAACCACGGTGCCCAAAATGCTTCCATCGACAAAAACACGTCTACTATTAACAGAAAAAGCATTAGCGTTGCTCACGGGATCAACAACGGTGTAAACCAAAAAGTTCCGTTGTTAACCGAAGATTTCGAAGGTGTAACTGCTCCTGCTCTTCCTGCTGGATTTTCAGTAAACACTCAATCTACAGGACAAACTACCGCTGCTGGTGGTAACACTGCTGGTAACCCTAACGGGTACACTGGATGGTACACTGGTGATGAGGTAGCTGCTAACACTGGTGGATACTGGCCGGTACCTTCTAACGGAAGCTCTAACTTCGCTATGGCAAATGACGACATCGCTGGTGACGTTCTTTGTGAAGAAAGATTAGTATTCCCAGAATTGGATTTCACAGGACAAACTGGAATGGGAGTTCAATTTGATGCTTTTCACGATCAAAATTACGGATCAGGTGATGCTACTGTAGAAGTTTCTACAGATGGTGGTACTACTTGGACTGCTGTTATGACTTTACCTGTAGACGCCGCTAACTGGCAACACGTTGTTGCTGATTTGAGCGCTTACGATGGTAACGCTACTGTAACTATCGGAATTCTTTGGAATGATGGTGGAGACTGTACAGTTGCTGGAGATAACTGGGGAACTGGTTTAGCTGTAGATAACATTGTTGTTGACGTTATTCCTGATGACGATTTAACTGCTGCAATGGTATTCTCTGGAGATATCTCAACTTCTTACGAGTACACTAAGATTCCTTTATCTCAGGTTGCTCCAATGGGAACTTCTTTCATTATTGCTAACAACGGAACTAACGATCAAACTGATGTTGATTTCGCTTGGGACATCAATAGTGGAGCTGCTTCTGGAACTTACGGAACTGCATCTACTATCAACTCTTTCGAGAGAGATACGTTACACGTAACTACTTCTTACACTCCTTCAGCTGTTGGTAACTACACAATTACTTGTACTGCTACTATGGGAGCTACTGATGCTAACCCTGCTGATAACGTAGGAACTGCTGATTTAGAAGTAACTGACCTTATCTGGGCTAGAGATTACACTACTTTTGATGGATCTATCAGAAACATTTCTGGAGGAGCTGGAGACCAATTCAAAATTGGACACTTATTCCTTGTAAATGCTGACGAAGATGTTAAAGCTATCGATGTAGGTATCGACAATGCTGCTTCTAACGAAGATAAATTAGTATACGGAGAAATCCACTACTGGGATGGATCTGCATGGGTTTACTTAGAGTCTACTATCGATCACACGATCACTGCTGGAGACCTAGGAAACATTGTTACTCTTCAATTAGCTTCTCCAGTATCACTTACTACTGGATGGGAAATTATGGTAGTTGCTGGTCACTACGGTGGTCCTTCTGACGGATCTGAAGATGTTAGAATCGCTACTGCTGGTGTTGCAAGAGAAGGAACTGTACTTGGATTCGATGGATCTAACGGTGCTTTCCAATTGCTTTCTCCTCCTGCTCCTGTTGTTCGTCTTAACTTCGATCCTACTATCGGAATCGCTGAGAACGCAAACAACACTATGGCATTAGGACAAAACATTCCTAACCCATTCAACAACGTATCTACAATCAATTACACAGTTAAATCTGCTGCTAATATTACTTTAGATATCGTTGACATGACTGGAAAGAAAGTAATGTCTTTCAACGAAGGAAACAAGCCTGCTGGTGACTACACTATCACTGTTGATGGTTCTGAGTTAGCTGAAGGTGTTTACTTCTACACTCTTTCTAACGGAGAGAACACAATTACAAAAAGCATGGTGGTTACTAAGTAATCATCCTCAAAATAATTGGATTAAGGGTCGCTATATGCGACCCTTTTTTTATGCAGTATATTCTGGTATAGAATTCTCTCCTAACCAATCCTTAACAACCACCACCTAAATTTGCCACTCTTCTCCAATGAACATATTCTCTCGCATTATTTCAGTTTGATTCTTTTCCCTTTCATAAGGCTACAGCTAAAACTTTTCATCCAGTATTTAAGGTATATCTCCCCTTAGCGATTATATTAACCGGAATACCCCCTATTAACTCCCCTATTAACTACAGAGCATAAAAAAGCCGGATGATTCAAAGAACCATCCGGCAATATTTATTAAGGTTTGTTGTATTCTTATTTGCTAACTACAACATTAAAAGTACTTTTCTTTCCGCTCTCAAAATCAATAGAGAAAATGTAAGATCCGTTGGTTAAGTTATCCATATCAATGCTAATCATGTTTCCGTTGTTAGCATTAACATTCTGACTGTAAACCATTTTTCCAGCCAGGTCGAATATTTTTAACTCCCCATTTCCTAACCCCTCTACAGGAATATTAAGCATTTCTTTAGCCGGGTTTGGATAAGCAGTAATTTCAACTTCTTCATTCTCCTCGATACCAATTCCAAGCGAAGGAATCATGTTTACCATAATAGCAGGAGCTTGAGTAGTAAATGATCCTTCTCCAGTACCACCACCAAAAGCAGCTTGAGTTGGCATTGTTTCACCTACCGGGAACATTGGCATTTTGTAAGTCTTAGAATTCAATTCGTAATCAATATCGTTATCGTATCCGATAAATACAGGCTCATCGTAGCTTGTTACACAGAATAAGTACCACTGATCATCAGTAAACGCAAAAGGAGTTACAAAAGGAGCGTAAACAGCCTCATCTTGCAAATCTGAAGTATAAGTGTATTCTCCACTAGCAACTTCTACTAAATCAGTAAATGCAGCATCATTAACATCAGTCCATACATCGTTCCACTCGTAAGCTTTTACCTCGATGTACTTGTCGGTTAAACTATCATCTGCATTAGTAACTGCAGTAAATGTAATTCCTTCTGCTCCCATTCTGCTAGCGTTAGGATCACTAAATGTAATACAAGCAGTAAATGATGTTGGAGCAGGGTTTCCTCCCAATCTTGATCCACCAGTAGAAACAGGCATCATAGTAGTGCTATCCAATGCACCATAAGAATATCCACCGTCAGATACCGTAAAGTGAGTTACCACCATATTGTCCTGTGCAAATTCTTCATTTGCTCCGGAAGATACATCATAAGTTAAGCTGTAATATCCGTTAGTATAAGAAGTTTCTGAGTAAGTGGTTAAACTTACGTAAGCGCTATCACCAGATACAATATCAACCGGTGCTGAAGTTTGGCTATAGATGTTATTTCCATCTCTGGTAATGTTAGCCGTTAGTGTTATTCCTGTTTGATCAAGGCTTCCATAGTTAAACACCCAGGCACCTACTTCTACATCAAACTCAGAAGCATCTTGCGACAGGTCCTGAACATTTCCAAACTGACGAGATCTCATCACGTTGTTCGGGTAGAACCCTAAATCGTTCCCGTAAAAGTTAGCTTTGTTTCCAATAAACGCAGTTGTATTTCCAGCATCAATTTCAGCTCTCAATAGCGCTCCGTCAACGTCAGTAATCATCACAACAGGAATGGTAACATTTGGTCCATCGGTACCACCTCCCATAGAAATCGGAGCTCCGGCCACGTTGTTAATGATCACCACAGCTCTTGCTCCGGCGTTTTGACAGTTGAATGCTTTCAATCCAAATTGACAATCACCTCTGTACAATACAGCAATTTTGTCGTTTACATCAACTCCGTTGATTAATGGACTACATCCTAAGCTATCTCCAACAGTTCCATCGTCCACCAATACCAAAGTATCAGTTACTGAGTTAGCTGGATCAGTTAAATCAACTACTCCCCATCCACTGGAAGCTTGTGCGTAAGAAAAATCGTAATTTCCTTCGTTAGGCGAAGGAGCCTCAACATAAAAAATGACCTGTGAAAAGCCGACAGAGGCCATCATGGTCACTGCTAGTAACAGTAATGTTTTTTTCATAATAAGAGTATTAGGTTGTTTTCGACAAAATTAATGAAAATCACGATAAACAGGGCTGTTTACCTAGGGAACAATTCCACAAACTAAAAATCAACATTTTTAGGAAGAAGTGTTGAAATTGTCAAAATTGCAGCTAATCATTGCTAAAAGCCCCCATATATAGTATATTCGCGACTTTATTTCAATTTAATAAAACAACAACTATTATGAAAAAAGTTTACTTGGTGGCTGCCACCCTTCTAATTGGAGGTGCCATTAGTGCTCAGCACACTGCAAATATTCCTTTGCGTTCTGCTGATCATCAATTAACACAAAACCATAATGCTCTTACCAAAGAATCTAACGTTCAGCTTAAAGCTGCTGGTGATATTCTTTACTCTGAAGATTTTGCAAATGGTTTAACCGGAAATGCTGGTGGAACAATGACCCTTCCTGGAAGTACAGCATGGACAACTACTGGTCCTGATGCGCAATGGTGGGTACCTGCTGACTCTTGCCCTGACGGAGCTTACACAAACCCAACTACTCAAACTATTGAGTCTACCACTTCTGCGAATGGATTTATGGCATTTGCTACAGATTCTTCTAACACAGATTGGTCTGACCCACAAAACCCGGTTATTGATCCAGGTTACGCAAGTAGAGATGGTCAATTAGTTTCTCCGGTTATCGACATTACAGGGTATACTAACCTTGTTATTTCATTCGAGCAATGGTACAGACACTGTTGTGATAATACTCACGAGTACTACTTAGAGCTTTCTACTGATGGATTTACTTCTGAAATTGTACAAATTGAGTGCTCTAACAGAGGGTCACTTCCATACAAAGTGGATGTAAACGATAACTCTGGAACCAGATTAACTAAGATCGTTATTAATAACTACTTAAGTGGATTAGCTACTCCAGCTAACTTCCAATTCAGATTTAACCACGTTCCTACTGCATCTCACTACTTCTGGCAAGTGGATGATGTTGCTTTAATTGAGCAAAACAGTACTGATGTTAGAGTTAACTCTAGAAGATATGCTGCTTCAGGAAACAATTCTCTTGAGTATCCACTTACTCCAGTAAGTCAAATTACTACAATTGATTTTGGTGCATGGGTTGAGAACATCGGACAATCTACTACAACTTCTACTCTTGATATCGAAGTAAACGATGGTTCTTCTACTGTATTTACAGGATCAGGAACTCCAGTTTCTCAAACTACACTTCAAGCAGATAGTTTAACTGCAGGAACATGGACTCCAGCTGGATTAGGAGATTACGAAATTGAGTACATCGCAGGAGCAGGTGCTGCTGATGATGACATGAACGATAACTCTCTTTTCAGATACTTAACTGTTAACCAATACATCTACGGTCGTGACGAAGGTGGAATGGATGGTTCTAACAACAACAGCTTTATTTCTAACATTTCTGGTGGAACTGGACAGCAATTCAAAATTGGAAACATTTTTGACATCGTAGCTGACGATACTATCCGTTCTGTTGATGTAGTAATTAGTGACAGAACTGACGAAACTAACCAACCGGTTGTTTTTGCTGAAGTTTACCAATGGGATGGAACTCAATATGTATTCGTTGAGCAAACTAGCGAGTACACACTTACTAGTACTGCTGATTTCGAAGTAGTATTAACTTTACCATTGTACTCTGTAATTCCAGTTACTGCTGGTGACGACATCTTAGTTGTTGCTGCTCACTACGGTGGAGATGCAAGTGGAGATGATGACGTAAGATTTGCTACTGCTGGAAACACTGATCAAGGATCTGTATTAGGATTTGACGGTTCTAACTCTTTGTTCAACCTTATTGATCCAGGAATTCCATGTGTACGTTTGAACTTCGACCCAGCTTCTAACAACGTTGGAATTGAAGAACTAGCACAATACGGTGTTGCTCTTGGACAAAACATGCCTAACCCTTTCAACAACGAAACTCAAATTACTTACGAATTAAAGCAAACTGAAAATGTTCGTTTCGAAGTAGTTGACGTAACTGGAAAAATGGTAATGTCTTTCAATGAAGGAACTAAAGTTGCAGGATCTCATACTGTAATGATTAATGCTAATGATCTACCAGCCGGTACTTACTTCTACTCATTAATTACTGATGGGTACAAGACTACCAGAAGCATGGTAATCAACAAATAATTATATATCCGTTAAGGATAGGGAAAGCCCTGACGATTGTCAGGGCTTTTTTATTTGGTAATGATAAATAATCCACTAACTTTAGCAGCTAATCAACTCAAAACAACAACATTATGAAAAAAATCTACATTGCAGCTGCTGCTATGTTAGCATGCAGTTTGGGGTACTCCCAAAGCAAAACTGCCCAGGATCATGGGCAAGGTATCCCATCCATCTGGCATTCTCCAGTTCAGACTAAAGGAGCCACAATCTTCTCTGAGGATTTTAACTCTGGTATTCCGGCTACTTGGAGTAACGTAACCGTTAGTGGACCTGTAGATTGGAAATACACCACTGTGGGACACACTGGTGCATATCCAACTGCAACATTAATGTCTACAACTGCATCTAACGGATGGGCCATTGTTGACTCGGATGCCGACAACTTCTCAGGAGGTGGAGCTGAAGATGCTCAACTTACCACTGATGTAATCGATTGTAGTGGATTCTCTAACGTAAAATTAGAATTCCAGCAAATGTTCAGAAGATGGCAATCTGATATTACTACAGTACGTGTAACAACTGATGGTGGTGCTAACTGGACCGACTTTGTATTAAATGCCAACATTGACCAATCTGGTACAGACAATCCAGATTATGTAAACATCGACATTTCTGCTGCTATCGCTGGTAACCCGGCTAACGTACAAATTATGTTCTGGTGGCAAGGAGCATGGGATTACGGTTGGCAAATTGATGATATTGCCGTTAAAGAAATCGACCCTAACGATGTTATCGTTAAGCGTCCTTCTTTTGATGCTGATATTGAGTACTACCAAATTCCTCAAAATCACATTCAGGCACAAAACTTCCACGCATGGGTATCTAACATTGGGTACACCGACCAAACTAACGTTACTTTAGATGTAGACGTAAACGATGGTTCTAGTTCTGTTTTTACAGGTTCTTCTGCTCCTGTTGCAACTCTTGCTGTTGGAAATGAAGATTCATTAGCAATTACAACTTCTTTCACTCCTTCCGGAATGGGAACGTATACGGTAACTTTCTCGGCTTCTCAAGACGAAACTGATGATGAACCAACCAACAACACTGCAACCGATTCTTACGAAGTAACTGACTCAGTTTATGCTTTAGACAATGGAAACTACGGTGGTCAATGGTGGAACCAGAATGCCGGTGGTAGTGGATCTGATCCTTACGAAATTGGTGGAGTATTCGAAATTATGAATGACGACAATACAGGTACTGCTTCTGTTTATGTAGGTGATAGTACTGATGTTGGAGCTGCATTTATTCTTAAAATTTATCAATACAACGCTGGTTCTCAAGCTTATGATTACCTAATGGAAACTGATATTTACACAGTTGACACTCCAGACCTTGATAACTGGGTTACTATTCCATGGTTAAGTCATGTTCCTCTTGCTGCTGGAGAGACTTACTTAGTGTCTTTAGAGCACTTTGGAGGTACTTCAAGAGTATTTGTTGGATATGGAACTAACACTTCTTTCAGAGGTTCTACATTATCTCACGACGGTGATGGTACCTGGGCCAACCAACCAAGAACTCCAATGATTAGATTAAACCTTAATCCTTCTCTTTCTGTAAATGATTTAACTGCAGGATTTGAATTGGAGCAAAACATGCCTAACCCTTCTAACGATGTAACAACTATTAGCTATACTATTGAAAACAGTAACGAGGTTGCTCTTACTATTACAGATATTGCTGGTAAAGTTGTTCTTAACAGAACTGAAGGAATCATGTCTGCCGGAACTCACAACATTGTAGTAAACACTGCTGCTATGAATGCAGGAGTTTATTTCTACACACTATCAGTTGGAGGTCAGAAAGCGACTAAGCAAATGATTGTAAAATAATTGGATAATACATCCAACAAAAAAGCCCTGACATAATTGTCAGGGCTTTTTTTATGCTTGATAAAATTTTTATTCGTTAATCTTTTGCTTGAACATCTTCAGGAACTTAGATGAATAGACAAAGCGATTCACCTCTTCATTCTTCGTGGTTATAATACTGTCTTTATCTCCCACCCAATGATTTCTTCCTTTGTAAATAAACATGATGTTATGTCCTATTTCGAGCACCGAATTCATATCGTGAGTAATTACCACCGTAGTCATGTTGTACTCCTCTGTAAGCTCTTTAATTAAGTCATCAATAAGAATAGCAGTAAGTGGATCTAACCCAGAGTTAGGCTCATCACAAAACAAGTACTTTGGTTTCATGGCAATAGCACGAGCAATGGCCACACGTTTCTGCATTCCCCCACTAATTTCAGAAGGAAAAAGCTTATTCTTATTAACTATATCCACACGCTCCAGGCAAAAATTTGCTCTATCTAACATTTCGCTACGCTTCATGTTAGTAAACATTTTAAGAGGAAACATTACATTCTCCTCAACCGAAAGAGAATCAAAAAGAGCACTCCCCTGAAACAACATCCCTATTTCTTTACGAATGTTTTTCTTTTCCTTTGATCTCATAGAGGCAAAATCTCTTCCGTGGTAGAGTACCTGACCAGAATCCGGTTCGTGTAACCCAACAATGCACTTGGTGAGTACCGATTTACCGGAACCACTCTGACCAATAATCAGATTGGTTTTTCCCTCCTCAAATTTAAACGATACATCGTGTAGGATTTGAGTTCCGGAAAAGGATTTATCTATGTTTTTAATCTCTATCAAATCAACAGCAATTGTGTGATGAATACATTGGCCAGCAGAATCAAAATACTACTGTAAACCACTGCATTAGTACTTGATTTCCCTACTTCTAATGCTCCTCCCTTGGTATGGTAACCATGATAGCTTGACACAGAAGTAATGATGAATGCAAATATGACTGTTTTAAACAATGCGTAAAAAATCATAAAATCATTCTCGTAGGAAAATGATCTGATCCCAAGTAAATACGTATCCAATGTAATTAGACCAGTTCCGTAAGCAGCGATTGCTCCTCCAATAAACCCAAATACCATACTAAAGATTACGATAATTGGGAAGATAAACATGGATCCAACAATTTTAGGTCCTATCAGGTAAGAGGCAGAATTAACCCCCATTATATCCAGAGCATCTATTTGTTCCGTTACCCTCATGGTACCCAGTTCTGATGCGATATTTGACCCTACTTTACCTGCCAAAATAAGACACATAATAGTAGGCGAAAACTCAAGTATGATGGATTGCTTTGTGGTAAAACCAACTGTATATTCAGGTATCCAGGCACTATCAATAGCGGAAGCAGACTGAATAACAATAACCGACCCCATAAAGGCCGACATCAAAATTACAATCCCCAAAGACTTCACTCCCAACTGTACAATTTCATCCATCATCCTGTTCCAGTAAACCGAAATTTTCTCCGGTCTGGAAAACAAAGAGAACAGCATTAAGGTGTATCTCCCGATATGATAAAATATGTTCATTGTAACTTTATAGAGCTAAATCTGTTATACTAAATAACGAAATTACCTTTTTATATTTACAACCCGTGTAATTTGATTTCGTACTTTTAAACATTCAATTCTTAAACCAATGAAAGGATTTACAAAAATAATCGGTTTTACTTTAATCGTCCTAATGGCTTTTGGAATGAGTTCTTGCTTCTTATTTAGAGGTAAAAACAAATGCGGAGATTGCCCAACATGGAGTAAACAAGAGGTTGAGCAAGAAAACTCTGAAGAGGTAAATGTCTAAACATCAGCGCGAATTAGATAATCTTTCCCGCTTTCTGCCTTTTGGGAGTGAACATCAGATTCTTGACCTCATTCAAAAGTACAAAGTTCACTTTTCTGTTAGTAAACCCCGAAAAACCAAACTTGGCGATTATCGACCTCCGGTTCGATATACTAATCATCGTATTACTGTTAATGGCGACTTAAGCCCTATCCAGTTTCTAATTACAACTGTGCATGAATTTGCACATCTACTAGTTTGGATCGAGCACAAGAACAAGGTTAAACCTCATGGAAAAGAATGGAAACAGCAATATTATGAGCTATTCTCTTCCATTTTGGATGAACTGGACATGGATAAAAGTACCGAACACATGCTCCGAGACCATATCATTCGACCAAGAGCATCAAGTTCGGCAGACCTTAAACTAAACAAAAGGTTAATTAATCTGGAAAATGATACTGCAATGAGGGTGGAAGATATTCCCTTGAACACCCCATTTATTCTTGGAAACAAAACACTTATTAAAAGTAAAAAACTCAGAACCAGATACCTTTGCCTGGACTCTAAAACCAACAAAAAGTATTCTGTACATCCTTTGGCAGAAATTCAAATGCCAGAAAAATAAAATAATTCTTATTTCTGAGTTAAATCGCCTGTATTTGCGCTAGATATTACTACTTTTGCGACCTGAAACTTTAGATGTAATCACATGAATAACAACTTTGTAGTGATAATGGCAGGTGGTATCGGAAGTCGATTCTGGCCAATGAGCAGAACCACATTTCCAAAACAGTTCCACGATGTTCTTGGTATAGGTAGAACATTGCTTCAATTAACTGTAGATAGATACTTACCTATTTGCCCTAAAGAAAACATCCTGATCGTAACTAACGAAATGTACAAGGACCTGGTAAAAGAACAGTTACCGGAATTGACCGACGATCAGATTCTATTAGAACCAAGCAGAAAAAATACGGCTCCTTGCATTGCTTATGCAGCATATAAGATTCATGAAAAGAACCCGGATGCTAACATGATTGTTGCTCCATCTGATCATCTGATCATGAGAGAGAATGAGTTTAACACTACGGTATTACTTGCTTTGGAGCAAGCTTCTAAATCGGATAGTTTATTGACTATTGGAATTAAGCCAAGTCGCCCTGATACCGGATACGGATACATCCAGTTCGAAGATGATGATAGCACCATTAACGAGCGAATTAAAAAGGTAAAGACTTTTACGGAAAAACCTCCATTGGATACTGCTAAACGCTTTATCGAAAGCGGTGATTTCTACTGGAACTCAGGAATGTTTATCTGGAGTGTGAAAAGCATTCTTCAATCGTTTAAAGAAAATCTTCCTGAATTGGATCGATTATTCATAGAAGGTACTGGTGTTTATTACACCGATAAAGAAGAAGATTTCATCAATCAAATTTATCCTCAATGTAAAAATATTTCCATCGATTACGGAATCATGGAAAAGGCTGAAAACGTATTTGTGATTCTTGCAGACCTTGGTTGGAGCGACCTTGGCACATGGGGATCATTGTACACTCACGTTGAGCAGGACGAAGCGAATAACGCAATTATTGGCGATAAAGTAATGACCTACGACAGCCGTAACAACATTATTATGATGCCAAAAGGTAAATTAGCTGTTGTTCAGGGAATGTCTGATTACATTATTGTAGAAAGTGGTAATACGCTTCTTATTTGTAAAAAGCAAGACGAGCAGAAGATTAAGCATTTTGTAAACGATCTGAAATCAAGCAAGGAAGAACAATTCGTTTAATTCTATCGGAGCACATCTTTACGTTCTGCATCCAATCGAAGCAGGATAAACACCATAATGGAAAAGCCTAGTATGGCTGATCCCCCCTTACTAAAAAATGGTAATGGTATTCCAATTACCGGTGCCAACCCTATTACCATTGCGGTATTGATCATGAAGTGGAAGAAGATAAAACTGGCTGTACAATAGCCCATAATTCGTGTAAACTTGCTTTTCTGCCTCTCTGCCACCTGAATTATCCGAATTAAAAAGGCCAGAAATAGAGCTATCATCACCACTCCTCCAATGAACCCCCACTCCTCTGCCAGGGAACAAAAAATAAAGTCTGTACTTTGCTCCGGAACGTGTTGGTATTTATCATTACTCAAGGTACCCTGCATGTATCCTTTACCAGAAAGACCACCGGAACCAATGGCCGATTTTGCCTGATAGATGTTATATCCCACACCCTTTCTTTCCAACTTCAAACCAAACATTACTTCGAAACGATCTCGGTGACGATCCTGAAAGACATTATTATAGACCCAATTAACCGGTAGTACCATCAATACTGCCAACGAAGTAGCAACGATGTTAGCAATAAACTTAGGCTTCCTGTATCGCGGCAAAACAAAGGCTCTGATTAGTATATGGGCCACCACTCCGACCAATATAATTACCCCTACAAACAGGTAGTTTCCTGCTACCTCCATTCCAAATATTTCTGCAGTGGCATTGGACGCAATTAAAAAGATAGACAATACTCCTATAATTACAGCAAAGAATACCCCTAACAGGATATTACCGGATAACCCTTCTCTATACATCACAAAAATAAAGGAGAAGAACACCAATGCCGTTCCCGGATCCGGCTGAATAACAATTAGAAATGCAGGAATGGCCAATAATCCAACAACTGTTAACTTGGTTTTAATGTCGTCAATTTTAACCCCGGTAGTACTCATGTACTTGGCAATTGCTAAAGAAGTGGCAAACTTTGAGAACTCCGAAGGCTGAATGGTAAAGCCCCCAATTTTAAACCACGAATGGGCTCCATTAATATCAGGCATTAACAGTACAACCCCAAGCAGCAGGATGACGACGCCATAGGTGATATAAGCAATATTTTGAATGAAATTACTTTCTAAAAGCACAATGATCACACCAACCACCAAACAGGCAACGATCCAGAATAATTGCTTTCCATAAGCCTTTCCCCAATCGTAAATATGTGGGTGATCTTCTGAGTAGCTGGCAGAGTAGATGGTAAACAACCCAAAAAACACAAGGGCCAGATAAAGCAGCAGCAACGGCTTATCTAATTTTGCCCAAATATTTTCACTTCTACCTCTCATTACTTTGCTTTAAAATCAGAGTGTTTATCTAGTATTACTGCTTCCATCACCATCTGCTCTTTCTTCACCCCTCTTTCAGACAATTCATCTTTAAGGTATTTCTCTATCATCAAGCTGGCTATTGGTGCGGCCCATCTTCCTCCCCAGGTTCCATACTCCACATACACAGCAATGGCAATTTGAGGATCTTCTTTTGGGGCAAAAGCAATAAACACAGAGTGATCATTAAAAGATTTATTCTCTACCGTACCTGTTTTACCACATACAGCAATACTATCCACCTGAGCAGTTCTGGCAGTTCCATTAATCACCACTGCTTCCATAGCATCTATTACCGGAGTAAAATACTTTGGTTCTACTACCGTATAATGCTTCTTGGTAAACTCTTCACGTTTGGGTCCATTTTCGCCAATGTGTTTTACAAAGTGAGGTGTATAATAATACCCTCTATTGGCAATTATAGCAGCTAAATTAGCCATTTGTAATGGAGAAACTCCTATCTCTCCTTCTCCAATACTATTGGAGTAGATCGTACTAAATGCCCATCGATGCTTTCCATAAGGGTTCTCTTTGGTTGGGAATTCTTCATCATAGTACTTAGCCCCTGGTATTCTTCCGGTTTTAACTCCAGGAATATCCGTCTCCAACTTCTTCCCCAGCCCAAAACTCATCACATCCTCTCTCCAAAGCTCTACTCCAATCCTACTGTCTACTCGATGGTTATCATCCAAACCTCTTTGGATTAATCGTTTATATACTTGATAAAAGTATGGATTGCAAGAATGCTGAATAGCAATTTTCACGTTGGAAGGGTGCTCGTGGTTATGACATCCTATCAATGCTTTATTACAAGCAAAACCAGAGTTTTCGGTTATAATTCCTCGCTGCATTGCCACAAGGGATTGAACCAATTTAAAAATGGAACCCGGACGATAACTGTCGTTATAAACCGGACGGTTCAACAATGGCTTTAAAGTATCATTCTTCACCAGGTTCTGGTAGGTGGGAAAAAAGTCCCTTCCCACAAACCCATTCGGGTTGTAGGATGGCGCTGATACGAAAGATAAAATCTCTCCACTCTTCGGTTCAATTGCCACAATACAACCTAGCTTATTCTGCATCAATTTTTCTCCATAAGCCTGCAATTTAGCGTCTAGTGTAGTATACAGGTTCTTACCGGCTTTGGCATAAATTTTTTCCAAATCCGTTTTCTCCATCCCAATTTTATCCTGCAAATAAATCTTCTTTCCACGCTCCCCTCTTAGCTCCAACTCATACTCTTTTTCTAATCCGGACTTACCAATGTTATCCGTTTTCAAATAATAACCATCTCCATCTGTATGGTTCTCATCCCACTCTTCGGCATCAATTCCTCGTATGTATCCCAATACGTGTGCTGCTGTTCCTTCAGGATACCCCCTATTGGTGTTCCTTACTACTTCGAACCCCGTAAATCGTTTAATTTTTGGAGCAATTAATCCGTAATCATCTTTAGAAATACCCGGAATAAATGATGAGGCGACATAAGAAACATTGGGGTATTCTGATGCTTTAACAATTTTCTTGTCAAACTCCTCTTTGGTGATGCCTACTATATCGCAAAATTCCAAGGTGTCTATCTCTCCTATATCATCCGGAGTAACTAATAAATCATATACCTGATTAGCTTCCACCAATAACACTCCGTTTCGGTCGTAAATCAACCCTCTTGACGGATGAATCACCTTTTCTGAATGGGTTATTTCCTCTGCCCGTAGACTCCAGGTATCATCCAGCACCTGAATATAAAGTAACCTAAAAGTGAAAATCACTCCAATAAATAGCATGATCAGAATAATGACCCATCTTCTATTTTGAAACGAATTCACCTAGCTCCTTTTTAAGGTTAAATATTGAATTAACAGGATGATGAGTATCGCACCTACAGAACTAATAAACGACTTAAGTAAAATGATATGAAACCCTGAAAAACGAAGTACTTCTACAGTAAAAAACCATATATGATAAATCAGCAACAACGATCCTGCATAGGTAATAAATTGAGTTAGCCCCATGGTATAAATTCCAGGTCGTTTTGTTTCATCAAACCCTTCGCGAGGGGCTAATAACTTTAATAAGTATGGTCTCAAGAAAGCCAACACCAACGCTGCGGAACCATGCATTCCAAGTGTATCCGTAAACACATCCACCGTAACACCAGTTGCAAATGCTATAAGCATTAACCACCCTGGCGATAAATTAAATGGCAAAGTGAGGATAAACAAAGTAAATACAACCGGCGAAAACCACGAACCTAAAGCTCCCAGGTCAATTTGATTGACCACGAGAACCTGAAGAAAGATCAGGATTAAAACTTCCAATATGTACTTTACAACCGGGTTCATTGCACCTCTTCTAATTTCTTTTGTTCCTGTTTCAGAACGTTTTTAACCACCTGCACATGATACACGCTGGAGAAGTCTTCGGCCAAATCAATGATGATTTTTTGGTAGGACTCTCCCGGTATTTCGTGTGTACTTATTACTGTTCCTATTAATTGCCCTTCCGGAAATATTCCATCAGAACCTCTGGTTTCTATAGCATCGCCTTTTTGCACATCAATGTAGATGGGCACATCTATCACCGTAGCATTTTCCCAGGTGTTTTCCTCGGTCCACTTTAATCTTCCGAAGCTTTTGGATTTTGCATGTCTAACTGCTATTTCAAAATCTTCGTTAATGATCGGAATAACGGTGGAGTAATACCTGGAAGAGCTTACCGTTATCCCCACTACTCCTTTAGTTCCTATTACCCCCATTTCTGAGACCACCTGATGCTCACTACCTCTGTTAATGGTAATGTGATTCTTCCTGAATTTCTTAGTACTCTTAATCACCTTGGCTCCCAAGTACTTGTATTGTTGCAAATACATGGTATCATTCACCTTGGTATATACATCGCCGACAACAATGTTATGGCCTTCTAATTTTTCCTTAAGTAAGGTATTTTGAATAAGCAGATTTTCGTTTGCTTTTTTTAAGTGAAAATATTCTGTTACAGAAGAAGATATTTCGAAAATACCACCGGCCAACCGATTACTTGAATTAGCAAATGCAGCATGATGGTAGGAGTTTCTTCCAGAAAAAAGAAAAGCAAAGCAAATAATTTGCAAAAAGAGGAAAATAAAAACCGAACTGTACTTTTGAAAGAGCCTGATCAGGTTTTTCATGAACTAATTCGTTTTTATCGTTTATGCCTTAATCAAGAATTGAAATTTATCTACATTTTTTAATGCAATTCCAGTTCCTCTTGCCACAGCTCTAAGTGGATCTTCTGCAATGTGAACCGGCAATTTAGTTTTCACAGAAATTCTTTTATCTAATCCTCTTAACATTGATCCCCCACCTGCAAGGTAAATTCCGGTTTTATAAATATCTGCCGAAAGTTCAGGAGGAGTCATCTCCAGGGCACTTAAAATCGCCTCTTCGATTTTAGAAATAGACTTATCCAACGCGTGAGCGATTTCCTGATAAGAAACGTAAATTTCTTTAGGAATCCCGGTCATTAAATCTCTTCCTCGTACACCAAAGTCTTCCGGTGGATTCTCTAATTCCGTAATAGCAGCACCAACTTCAATTTTAATTTGTTCAGCAGTACGTTCACCAATCAAGATATTGTGCTGCCTTCTCATGTACTCTTCAATGTCCGATGTAAAGTCATCTCCGGCTACACGAATGGACTTATCACAAACAATTCCTCCAAGAGCAATTACCGCAATTTCCGATGTCCCTCCACCTATATCGATGATCATGTTCCCCATTGGTTCCTCAACATCCACTCCAATACCAATTGCAGCTGCCATAGGTTCGTGAATCAGGTATACATCTTTTCCTCCAGCGTGCTCTGCAGAATCAATTACTGCTCTTTTCTCTACCTCAGTAATACCAGAAGGAATACAAATTACCATTCTCAATGATGGTTGCATTAGCCTGCTTCCCATCTTGATCATTCGGATCATTCCTCTAATCATGTGCTCAGCTGCCTGGAAATCTGCAATTACTCCATCTTTAAGCGGACGAATGGTTTTAATGTTATCGTGCACTTTACCGTGCATCTGTTGTGCTCTCCTACCAATCGCAATAATTTTTCCATTAGAACGATCCATTGCAACAATCGAAGGTTCATCCACAACCACCTTATCATTCTGAATGATTAGTGTGTTTGCTGTTCCTAAATCGATTGCAATTTCTTGTGAGAAAACATTAAAAAAGCCCATTCTGTATTTCCTGATATTTATGGTTCGAAGACATGAATTTAGGTATCAAATATCTCAAACCAAAGTGTATTACTATTTTTCTTTAATTATTCGTTTAGTTCAACCTATTATTAGTGCTTAAAGTGTCTGTTCCCTGTAAACACCATGGCCATTCCATTTTCATTGCAATAGTTAATGGAAAGTTCATCTTTAATAGATCCTCCAGGCTGTACCACTGCATTGATCCCTTCATTACCTGCAATTTCAACACAGTCAGGAAATGGGAAAAATGCATCAGAGGCCATTACTGCGTCCTGTAGTTCAAAATTGAACGACTTTGCTTTATGGATCGCCTGACGAAGAGCATCTACTCTGGATGTTTGTCCTGTACCACTAGCCAATAATTGGTTATTCTTAGCCAAAACAATGGTATTTGATTTAGTGTGTTTCACCAATTTGTTGGCAAACTCTAAATCTGTCATCTGACTACCAGTAGGAGATTTGTCTGTTTTAGTAACAAAATCTTCTTTCTTATCGGTAATGGAATCCTTTTCCTGATATAAAACTCCATTTAGCAATGTTCTTACCTGGTAAGTTGGTAAATCAACTTCTTTCTGAACCAAAATAATTCGATTCTTCTTCCCTTTCAACACTTCCAAAGCTTCATCAGAATATCCAGGAGCAATTACTACTTCGCAGAACAATTGGTGAATCTCGTTAGCAGTTTCAAGATCGATTGCAGTGTTCGAAATAAGGATTCCTCCAAAAGCAGAAACCGGATCTCCGGCTAAAGCTGCTTTATACGCATCAACCAATGTTGATCTGGTAGCCATTCCACATGCATTATTGTGTTTTAAAATGGCAAATGATGGATCATCGTTCTTAAACTCAGCCATCAAACTAACAGCTGCATCCACATCCAACAGGTTATTGTACGACAACTCTTTTCCGTGAAGCTTATCAAACAAGTCGTCTAACTTCCCGTAAAAGATTCCTTTTTGGTGTGGGTTCTCTCCGTATCTTAAAACTGAAGAATCCAAAATACTCTCTTTTAACACACTGTCATCGTCTCCTCTGAAGTAGTTAAAAATATGAGTATCATAGTGAGAAGAAACATTAAATGCATCTGCAGCGAACTGCTTACGATCCTCCAATGAGGTAAATGCTTGTTTCTCTTCTAGTAAATTTAAAAATGGTTCGTATTGATCTTTAGAAGGAATGATCACTACATCTTTGTAGTTTTTAGCTGCTGCTCTGATCAAAGAAATTCCTCCAATATCAATCTTCTCGATAATTGATTGATGATCTGCTCCTGAAGCAACAGTATCCTCAAACGGATACAAATCAACAATTACTAAATCAATTTCCGGAATTTCGTACTCTTCCAACTGAGCGACATCTCCATCCAATTCTCTTCTGCTCAAAATTCCACCAAATACTTTTGGATGCAATGTTTTTACTCTTCCACCTAAAATTGAAGGGTAGCTGGTAAGGCTTTCAACAGCCACTACATTCACTCCTAAATCTTCAATAAATTTTTGGGTTCCTCCTGTGGAATAAATGGTTACCCCCTCCTCGTTCAATTTCTTCACAATGGTGTCCAAATTTCCTTTATCAAAAACAGAAATCAGGGCACTTTTAATTTTCTTTAATTCGCTCATTAATCGTTGTAAATTCAGTTCATTTATAACAAGCTACAATTTTACTAAAGATTCGTGCGATGACAATGCCGCGAAAACGCTTTGTTAATAACTAAAACAGAATGTTTATAAAGTTCAGGAAAGAGATTGAAATCAGGGCGATTTAAGAGGGTTTCGAACGAAGTTTTTTGTACAATTTTATCCCCATCATTAAAAGGATTGCCGTACCAAAAAATCCGACTACTCCATAGACCGTATTCAATCCATTTTTCATTACCACCAAAAACACAATTGCCACCAATAATAAAGTAGCTACTTCGTTCCATATTCTGAATTGAGTTGAGGAGTATTTCAACACATCTTTTTGATGCTGTTTAAAGATACCATGGCAAAGAAAATGATACACTATCAGAAGCACTACGAATCCAAGTTTCATGTGCATCCACCCCATTTTTAACCAGGCCATTCCCAATGGTAAGAAGAGCATCCAAACACCAAAAACGATGGTTCCAATCATTGCAGGCCAGGTAATAATGTACCACAACCTTTTTTCCATAATCTTATACTGCTTCACCAACACTTCCCTTTCGTTTTCGGGCTTTTCCTTTGCCTCTACATGGTAAACAAATAGCCTAACCATATAGAACAATCCGGCAAACCAACTCACCATAAAAATTATGTGCAACGATTTTACTGCTTCGTACATGTCGCCAAAGGTAAAATAATTTGATATATCCTACGGATAACGGGTCTAAAATCAAGCACTACAGATCATTAGATTTTTATTTTCATATCTCAACTAGTAATTGTATATTCGCAGCCTTAATTTTGTTAGAGAAATGGCGATAATTGGAAAAATTAGACAGAAACAAGGTTTACTTGTAGTTCTTATTGGTGTTGCACTATTGATCTTTGTAGTAGATCCATCAACCATTTGGAATAGAATTTCCGGACAGGGAGGTGAGCAACCAATTGGAGAATTTTACGGAGAACCAATGTATGACTCAGAGTGGAACTATGAGGCTCGAGTTACAAATGCGATCAACGCTAAGAAAAACGAAAAATTCCAAAACAATCAGGACCCCGTACTTACTGAATACGAAACTGACGTAATTAGAGGTCAGGTTTGGCAGCAAATGGTAATGGACTCAATTCTTAATACTCAAATTGACTTATTAGGACTTGCTGTTACAGGAACTGAAATGAATGACCCTCAAATGGGTATTTTATTTGGTGCTGATCCAATTGATTTCTTAAAAGAGGAATTTACAAATGAGGAAGGGAATTTCGATCGTGATTCATTGAACAGATCATTAATGAGATTGATCAATGCTCAAGCGCAAAACCAGGTTGCTACTCAGCAATTGGCTAGCCTTGAATGGCAAGCGAGAACTTCAAGAATCAGAGAGAAGTACATTAGCATGGTGAAATTGGGAATGATTGCTACAACTCAGGATGCAAAAAGAAACTTTGCTGAAGAGAACACTAAAGCAAACATTAAGTATGTATTGAAAGATTATACTTCTATTCCTGATTCTGCTATTACGGTTACTGATCAGGAAATCAAAACTTACTTTGATGCTCACCAATACGAAAAGAAATGGGAGCAACAAACTGAAATGCGTTCGATCAAATACGTTTCTTTCGACATTGAGCCATCAGAAGCAGATAAAGAAAATGCTAACAACAGATTGTCCAACTTGAAGAAAGCATTTGAAACGTCTAAAAACGATTCAATGTTCGTTGCTAACAACGCAACTACACCAATTGGAGCAATGATGTACAATAGAGCTCCTGACGTAATTGATGTATTCCCTCCAATGCCTTACGCTAGAGGAGTATATTCTAACGAAATTGATGAAGCAGTTCTTGCTGCTGCACAGGGACAAGTTGTTGGACCATACTTACACGGTAACAAATCTGTATTGATTAAAGTAAGAGAATCAGGATTAAGAAATGAGGCTACTGTACGTCACATCTTAATTAAGTCTGGTGTTAGTGATGAAGATGACCTTACAAAGAAAGCTTTAGCTGATAGTATTTTACAAGTAGTAAAAGCTGATACCAGTAAGTTTACCGAAATGGTAGAATTGTTTACTGAAGATCCTGGATCTAAATTTACCGGAGGGGTTTACGAATGGTTCCCAGAAGGACAAATGGTTCCTGAGTTTAACGACTTCAGTTTCAAACAACCTATTGGATCATTGGATATGGTTGAAACTTCTTACGGGTATCACATTGTTGAAGTACTTGGACAAGCTGAAAACGAATTCAAAATGATTGCTGTGGTTGATTCTGAAATCAGACCAAGTAAAGAAACTCAGCAAGAAGTTTACGAGACTAAAGGACTAGCTCTATACGAGCAAGCTGCTGCTGGTGACTTTGATAAAACAGCAGAAGAGTTTGGTTTAGTTCCAATCGAAATCAATAACATTCGTTTGGATTACCCTAACCTACAATCGCTACCTAAAAACATGACCCTTCTTAAATGGGCATTTAACAGTGAAGTTGGAAGCATTTCTGAACCAGAGTACATCGGTGATGAAAAAGTAGTTGTTGCTTACTTAGTTAGCGAAACTCACGAAGGTGTTGCTCAGTTTGACGGAGTTAAAGACCTAATGAAACCAGAGGTAATTAAAGAGAAGAAAGCAGCAATGATTAAAGAGCAATTAGCTGGTGTTACTAACATTGACGATGCAGCTACTAAGCTAAACGCTGTTGCTCAATCTGCTGAATTAAACTTATCGATGAACAACCTTCCGAACCAAACTGGAAATTCTGAGGCAAGCTTAATCGGAACTATTTTCACCATGAAAACAGGAGAAACTTCTCCGGTAATTGCTGGTGAGAATGGAGTGTACATGATTTTAGTAGAAAATAACACTTCTCCTGCTTACCCAGAAGATTTAAGTGTTAACCAGGGAACGGTTACAGGATTGTTAAGAACGCAAGCTGAAGGAAGATTAGCTGGTGCTCTTCTTAAATCATGTGGATTGAAAGATTGGAGAATGAAAAGAACAGTGATGAACTAATCAAAACTGTTTTATACCATACTAAAAAAGCCATGACTATAATTGTCATGGCTTTTTTTATGATCTCACTTTTGCTTTAGGTTTCACATTCTCTTGTGGTATTGTCACCTACCTAAGTAGGTCATCACCACTCTAAACCCAATATTAACATGGGGGTCTTCTTTGCCTTTGTACTTATCTTCTCCTTCGATCTTTAACTCATCTAAATCACTTAGCCAACCTCCTCCTTTGGTTCCCGGGGTATTGTCCTCACCATGGTAGTAAACCATCTCCGCAACATTTCCAGATAGGTTATACAATCCAAAACCATTTGGATTATAAGAATCTACTTTGGCAGTATGGAAAGCTCCATCAGCAGCGTAAAAGTATTTCTCACCCCCTTTTAGCTCTTCTCCACTCTTTTGCTCATATACTCCCCTAATAAGTGGAACATTACTTCTATTCTTTTTTCTGAATCGTCCCTTTTCATTTTCCTCAATAGCAGGAACAGTAGATTTAAGCGGGCGATAATTAGCCAAAAAGCATTTTTCAGCATTTAGCGGCGATGAACCTCCCCATGGAAATTCCACATTGTTTAGTCCTCCTGTGGCAGCATACGCCCATTCGTATTGTGTTGGAATTCTCAAATCGTTGTACACTCCTTTTTTCTTATCGTAAGCCTGCAATTCTTTACTTAACCACATGCAATACATATTGGCCCCTTCTCTACTTACATTATTTACCGGATATTGATTGTAGGCCGGGTGAGAAAAATAAAGGTCTTTCATCGGCTCATTAAAGGCTACCTCAACCCCATCAATATTTACCCAACCATCCTGATTAGGTTTAGCCTTTAAAAACTCATCGTTTCGACCGTGAATTAATAAATCGAATAAGAATGTTCTGTACTCCAAATTAGTAACCTCTGTGGTTTGCATATAAAAAGCTTGAACCGAAACCGGCTTCCCTTTATAGGTATACGACCCGCTAGGTACATACACATACTTCTTTTTATCCAGTTTAGCCAATTCCTTTAGCATTTTAGCTTTCTGCTTGTGATTGGCCTCTATTTCCTCTTCAGTTAAGGATGGAAATTTGTAAAACACCGGAGGTTGTTTGGCACTCACTTCATCGCCAGGGAACACATACGGTTCGTAGGTAAATCCACCTTCCTGAATCGAACTATCACTTACGTTAACAGAATCTGCCCTAAAAACTATATTCTCCCTGGGTTCTATTTCCACATAAATTCTCTCTACCTCGTTCATTTTTGGTTTTAATACCTGAGCTTCCATTTTTGATTGTTGTGTGCTATCCGGCAATATTTTTTGCTCTTTTTGATGATCGTTTTGATTCTTATTGTTAGTTGGAGTAGTTAACATTAGCACCACTCCCGTTATAACACCTGAAATAACTAGCATAATGATTAAGTTTTTTAATGTAAATACTTTAAGCCCCTTTACTGCTGTGCTTCCCGTTGAAGGAACAGCTTGTAAAAACTGACTTTTCATTTCCAGAAATGAAACTTCTGGCTGCTCATTTTTTGCCAATTGAAATAATTGATCCAGCTGATTATTTTCCATGTTTCCCTCCATTTTTATTAGATGATTCAAAAACAAGAATACTTCTCAGTTTATCTCTCCCTCTTTTCAATCGTTGTTTAACAGCCGATTCGGAGGCGGATTGAATAGATGCTATTTCCTTTATATTAAACCCTGTTATTTCGAACAATATGATGGCTTCTCGCTGTTCTTCGGGCAAATAAGACAATGCCTGATGCAACAGGTATACCTCCATCTTTGATTCTACGTTTACATTTTCGTCTTTAAAGGATTTTATTTTCTCTTCGTTTTCCACCAGGTCGAATCGTTTCTTCCTGTTGTTATTGGCCAATACCCGAACACTAATCCCTATCAGAAACGACAGAAAAGAACCTTTCGATTGCAATGAATCAAATCGTTCATAGGCAATCAATAATGTTTCATTCATCAAATCCCGAAACTCCATATTCCCATACACTCTCGCCCTGCAGAAGCGTTCGAACCGTTCATGAACCGGTTCGTAGAGCTTTAGAAATTCCTCTTGTTTTTTCCTTGTCATATTCTATCAAAAGATATAATGCTCTTTTGGTTAGGTGTTACAAAAACTTAAAAAGTGACAACAGCACATAAAAAAAAGTGCAAAGCTATGCTCTGCACTTTTCATATCTAGTATTGTTTATTGGATTATTTCACCAATACTTGTTGCTTAATGCTTTCTCCTTCTGCAACCAGTTGGATCATATAAAGTCCTGCTGCTTTATCCTCTAGGCTAAAATCAAAAGTGTTTACACCTGTAGATAACTGAACATTATTCTGCTCTAACAATTTACCTTGTGCATCGTATACTTTGATATTTCCTTCAGTATTTCTTTTTGCTTCTAAAACAAATGTAAAGTTCCCGTCAGAAGGATTTGGGTAAGCTCTAAATCCTCCTAATAATACATTCTCCTCTACACCAACAGAGTTTTGCATTGGAGGGAATACAATATAGTCTACCCATGCAGCATCGTCTCCTTCGCTTACCGAGTAATCTTTCTCGTAAACCCATTTGAATGTTCTTGTTCCTGCAGTAACATCAAATGTTTCTGCCGACCAGGTAATTTCTCCTGCCCATTCTCCTTGCAGTTGATTGTCGATATAGAACTTCAAGAAGTCATATCCGGATTCAGAAGAAACCTGCTTCATGAAGCTAATTTCACCATCTGCAATAATGTCTAAAGTGATTTCCATCACTGATTCCTCATCATCAGAAATGGTCCCGGAAACTGAAGAGTTAGTTCCTTCATAGAAAATATTCTGATCAATGGTCCATGGATTTAATCCTTGTGGCAACCATTCAAAGGCAGTATAGTCTCCAGTTTCAAAATCTTCAGAGAACAAACCAACAATCATGGTAAAGGTGTGTGAATCGCTATAAGCTCCATCCACTAGATCATAAGTAAACTCAACTTCGGTTCCAAACGGAGTAGATGCGTCTACGTCAATTACAAAATCAACATCCGAAGTTCCACTAGCACCCATCGTTCCAAGGTTAGCTGTTGGCGATGTAATAGTAATATAAGGACTGGTTGTAGACAGCGTTCCTGTTAATGCAGTACATGCCGAATGTCCATCGTTGTTAGAAGGAAGCGTAATGGTAGCTTGTTCACCAGCATCTAATCTTCCATTTCCGTTACCGGAAGCATCGTCTAACGACTCCATACCAATAACTAATTCAGGTGCATTAACGGTAAGGTTAAAATAAGAAGTCCAGCTTCCTCCTGAATTATCATCCACAACAATATCGTAGCTTACTATGGTTTGATCCGGCACATCATTAGCAACGTCCATGGCAAATGCAGCGTTAACTGTTACAGCGTTTCCTGCGGTAATGGTTCCCCAGGTATCATTATCATCAGTAATGGTAATGTATGGGTTCGTACACACTAATTGAGCAGTAACACCGGTGGCATCAATCATTCCATAATTGCTTAGCGTTACGTCCAATTCTAACGTCTCATTATAATCGGCAATGTTATCTCCGTTACCTACCACATCGATAACACTGTGGTTATCGTAAGCTACAAAAGGAGCATTGGTTGTAATGATCTGAACTGTTCCAATATACGGTTGTTTGTTTTGCTTAGTCACCACCAAATCTGCTGTTCCAATGGTACTAAATGCCGGGAAAGTTAACGTTACTGATCCACTCAAATCTGTTTCTTGTGCATCCAATAACACCCCGTTTAAACTTAGAGCTACATAAGCATCCGGTTCTGCCGTAACTTGTAACGTAGCCGTACCAATTGGCACTGCATTTAAATGAGTTACCGCCATTGCTGATGGTACACCAAAGTAAGTCATTAACGAAGGATCTCCCATTAAGTGGTAAATTTCATAATAGTAATCTTCCAAACTACTAGCAGCTTGAGTTACCGCAAGGTTTCCTCCCAATATCATTTGAGCATTGGTAACGTGCCAATCTGCTCTAGCTTCTCCATTATCGTGGAACATTTTGTCGTAAGCTCCTAAAGTAGTTGGATCATATACCGGATTAGCTGTAATTGGACCATTACCAACTCCCCACCAGTAATCTTCATTCCAATAAGTTAAATTAGAACCTCCGATGTACCCAATAGCTCCTCTGTCCTGAACTCTTAAAAGTGCTTCTCCGAAACACTCAGGATCGTCGAACATATTAGATTGACAACAGTTACCAATCATCAAGGCTGGTTGATGATAATTGGTCATATTATACACGTCTGTACAGGTAAATGATGGATCGGCCCATCCTCCTGAATATCCATGAGCTGTATAGTTCACAAAGCAGTTTCCGTTATTTACATCAGCTAAAATAGCTGCTCCACTACTCCCCGATGCAGGGTATAAATAAGTTGAAGAGTGAATTCCGTGAGCCAGATTAGTATACATGGCATTTCCGTAATTGATCTGACCATTTCCGTAAGTTGGAGCCATACTAGCATCTACCCCTGAAATCATTGTTGCTCTACCTAAGAAGTCCGGATCTGGAAATAAATACTGCTCATACTGTAGCGTTTTGTTGATCATGTTGTTCAACTCTGCTGCGTTTGTAGCAGGGAAACGACCGTAATAAACTTCCGGGTAATAATCTCCACCACCATCGTACTCACAATAGTAAAGATCAGTTACATGGCCTCCATATACCCCGGAAAAAGTTGGCATGTCTGCCACATCTCCCACTAATAGTACATAAGAAGGAGCAGGATCAGAAGGAGTTCCTGCAGTATACAATCCTTCTAAATACGATTTAATAGAAGCTGTGGTGTTACCAACAGCAGGATCACCGGTATATGCCTCCACAACGTGAAATCCTTTTTTGGTTTTCCACTCTACTAATGGTTGTAAATCTGCCTGATATGCAGACGGTGCAACAATTACATATTTAACCGGATAAGTAACGATCAAATCCTTAGTTGTGGAAATCTGACTGTTAATGCATTTACTCAATGGAGCTTCAAAAGCAGGAGAGTAATATTTCTTGTGCATCTGTTCGGTCAATCCTAAATCTGCATTTAGAAACTCAATTTCGAACTCGATGTTGGTATATACTTTTAACGTATTCTGAACAGGATTGTAATCAAAAGGGCAAATTTCAACTCTCCCTAAATGATGTCCTCTCATGCTTCCCAATTCGTCTACCGTTACCAACGAATTGTTTTGAAAAGCATTGGTGGAGTATACTTGTTGGTTCTTAGCAAAAACCACATTAGCAGGGTCTTCACTTTTAGAGATACTTCTTTGAACAGGAATAAGAGTATTTACCCCATATTGGTTCAGGTCCACTATCTGAAACTCAGATTTAGAGATATTAACCTCCACTTGAGCTCCATAAGGAATATCGATTAATTTGTTCCAGGTTTTTAGTTCCGGTAATCCAACTTCATGGTTACTCACCATACCGGAAACATCGATCTCCGACCAGGTGTTTCCGTCTTTCTTAACCTCCTTAAACGACAAGTCGGATAGAGAGACATTTAATTCAATAGAGGTTGGTGTTTGTTCTGTGACTTCCAGATTGTTTTTATCTGTTCCCAGATTAATGTTTTGCCCAAAGCATGCTCCAGACAATAACGCAAGCGTAGCAAGGTAAAAGTGTTTCATTGTAGTAAAATTGTTTATAGAGTCAGGCTAACTGACATTCGAGTTATTTCGACAGGTCCTTAAATATAACAATATTCTCAATAACCATCTAAATATTAACAGCTTTCCTTCGTCCAATTATTATTTTTTCGCATGTATAACGCACCTGGTTACAAGACACTCCAAACAGATTTTAGTTACAAATGCAACTAGCTGATTCTTTATTGATTATCTTTTGCCGCGATGAGCACGGAGCATGATTCAATATCGAAAAAGAGCAAATGGGTAAAAATCCTTATTTACCTGTTAGTGGTATTTCTGTTTCAGGAAATCACCCTAAGAATTGTATTTCCTGTTCATGAATTAAAGAACTTAGATCGTTCCATTTACACCAACCTAAATCAGTACAATAACCAGGAGCAATTTGTAAGAAACCAGCCCATGCACTGGCAGTCCAGCCTGGACACCAACGCCATATTTGTTCATGAAATGAACATGTATGGCTTTAGAGACAAAGAATGGAACATCGAAAAACCAACCGAACAAAAAAGGGTGTTGTTTATTGGAGATAGCTTTATTGAGGGCATTATGGCCAATCAGGATCAAACCATACCTCAAGGTTTTCAGAAAAGTGCTGGCTATGGTTACGAGGTAATGAATGCCGGATTAGTGGGCCAAGGGTTAAACGTGTACTTACAACTGGTAGCCGACCTCATTCCTGCCTATCAACCGGATGTTACTTTTCTTTGCATTTACGCCAATGATTTGGGTCAGAATGAACCTCCAGTACCACAATATTTTCTGGAACCGGAATACTACAACCTCTACAAACCGAGGTTATTTGAACTGATCAGTCAAATGCGCAGCAACAATCCAATTTTATCCAGGTGGACAGGAGAAAGTAAGCCGTTTATGGACCCAGCTCCTCAAGAGGGAAACCCCTGGACGGAGCATGAGGCTGAACTAAAGTTAAGGGTAACAGACAGAATTGCAGAGGAGATGAAAAAAGCCACTTTTAATCCGTTTAGAACAAATGGGTTATTTGTTGAAGAGTATTACTTAAAACTCCCTCCAAAACTGGGAGAAACCATACCTTTCTTCCAATATGTTTGTCAACAAAATGGCTCCCAACCTGTAGTGGTTTATATTCCAAGTAAAAACCAAACTACTAAATACTACTTACAATATGAGTTAGAAATGTGCCAGGTGGCCTGCAACGAGTCCATGGATCTTACTCAAGATGCCTATCAAATTCATAGAAGCATACTGGCAGAAGAATGCTCCAAATTCAACATTCAATTCATTGATCTAACTCCCACCGTTGTTAACCACGAATCGAATAACCAGCATTTGTACTGGAACTACGATGAGCACATGAAAGGCAGTAGCTACCTAATGTTGGGTAAAGAAATTTGGAACCAGTGGTTAAACCACTAACCATGTACCCTTTTCCTAATTCTGCTCAGACTTTCCGGGTGAATTCCTAAATAAAGTGCAATTCGATTAATGGGAATTTGGCGAATAATATTGGGATGAGAATGGAACAACTCCTCATACCTTTCCTGAGCTGTTTTGGTGAGTAGATTGATCTCTCGTTGCGTTTTTTCGATAAACTTATTTTCAGCCATTCGCCTACCTAGTTCACTTACCAAATGGGACGTTTCGTAGGTTTTGTAGATCTCACTTCTATGAAAAGAAAGCACTTCGCAATCGGTTACGGCAGATATCCGAACATTGGACGGATATTGAGAAATGAACGACATGTAAGCAGTGATAAAGCTCCCTTCAAAAACAAAATCAAGAATATTTACATCCTTATTTTCTGTAATTGTTTCCGCCTGGGTAATACCACTCAATATGTAATACCCGTATTTTTCGACTTCTCCATAATCGGTAATGACTTCTCCTTTTCCATACTTTTTTGGATATACCGAAAAGGGGAGTTCACTGTTACAAGTAAAGTTTTCGTTTAGGTGGTAGTTAATAAATTCATATAGGTCCATAAACTTATTATTAGGTTGTTTCAAATCATGGCGTAATTCAACTTCATAAATACATAATTTATACCAGCTTAACAGACAAAAAAGAGGTTAAATTACAATCCAAATTGTCATCTTAAAACTCCTTACTGAACACCAATACACCTCAACCCATTGAATTTATTGGCATCCTCTATGAAAACATCCTCTATGAAAACACCATCAATTAATCATTTCATCTGGAACAATTAATTTCATTTTTAAGGCCACTGCTTTTCTATCAAATCATTGATCAAGCCTCCTAAAAGCGATTTCCTAACATAGATCAATAGCAAGGAGAATCATTTTTTACATTTTTCGACTTTGATCAAACACCTGCAACGCCCCACGCAGCAATTTTGAGAGTAATGCATAGAATTATTTACATCCTTGTGCTCCTACTGTCTCTTTCTTCGTGCGGAAGCCAGAAAGATGAGCAGACTACTTCTGAGGTAGAAAAAATAACTCAGGAAGAGCAAAATGTATTGGCATTTTTTAGTTCTAGCGGCATCAACATTAGTAATAGCTCTATTATTCTGCTCAACCCTCATTATTGTGGAGCCTGTACCGAAGAAACCATTAATTGGATCGTAAACCAGAACCAAACTTTCTCTGGCCATAAATACGTACTAACCACGGGTGATATCCCTGAAGAACACAAGCCCCAACTAGATGCCACTAGCTTCATCATCGTACCAGTTAACGGTAAAGAGGTTGGAAGATTAGGAATTGCCGAAACAGCAAGTACGCACTTCCTACTAAAAAACGATCGCATTGAATTAGAAGAAATCATTAAATAATTACCTGGATCTAACTTAGATAACCAAAACTGAAAAGAGAATCTTCACCTAGTGGGGTTCTCTTTTTTAGAGGCTCCAACCTATTTTAAGCAGGGTAATTTTACGGTATTTTAGGGTGTAAACACCCTATTTTCAAGAGTTGCAACATCTCGAAATGATATAATTGGTAAACTTATGAGAAGTTTAGATAATTCTTATTGTTTCAATACCCCAATTACTACAAAAGGTTATTGTTCCTTTCAGTTGTGATTTGTGTTTATACAATAGTTAGCTGCAACCAAAACTGAAAAAAGATGAAAAGAATATTTACAATAATTGCAATATTATTTTACTCAACAATTGCATTCAGCCAATCATTTAGAGCTTCTATATTAAATCCGAATGTTTACAGAACTAAAGTTGACTTAAAGGTTAAACGAATTATGGAC
The DNA here is from genome assembly GCA_965230225.1 of Parvicellaceae bacterium. Lineage (GTDB taxonomy): Bacteria > Bacteroidota > Bacteroidia > Flavobacteriales_D > Parvicellaceae > CALSMU01. The sequence goes on along the minus strand of CBDDKM010000005.1, from coordinate 528,060 downwards.
AAAAACTTCGAAACTATTTATGATGACGATTATATTATCAAAGTTGATGAATTGGGACATTTAGATTATAAGATTATAAAAGAAGATGAAAATGGCTATGTAATAATAAGAATTTTACCAAAGACAAAGTTGATAGAAGAACCATCGAAAGATGATAAAACAAAAACAGTTAAAGTAATTAAACATTTTGACGGGACTTTATTGAAAGCTGACAAGGACAACGCATATAACTATTATTTTGCAGTCAAGAAAGATGATTTTAAACCTATGTCGAAAACATTACTTTCAGAAAAAATCGTTGGAATCCCTCTGGTTCAACCTCTAAAACTTAGACCAAGTAAAGGTAGCGAAGGATGGATTTTGAATGGTGAATTTACTGTTAGTTATAATTTTGGACTTCGCCTCAAACTAGATAAAAAACCGTTTTCTCAAAATTTCATATCAATAGTACCTTTTGGATTTGGGATAGGTTCAGCTAAATACTTTACTGAAAACGATGATGGAACATTAACTGATAAGAAAGATTCTTATGCTGTCACTTATTATCAAGGTGGTTTAGTTTTTACGCTGAACAAAGTTAATCTTGGAATTTTTACAGGTTTCGATGCTATGATTGACAGACAAAATGATTGGTTTTACCAAGGAGAACAATGGTTTTCTTTTGGTTTAGGATATAAGTTTAAGACTGATTAAAGGCAGCAGCTAACATTCTATAAAAATAATAGCGGTTTAATTGCTAAAACGAAAGAAAGTAAATTTTAAAAAGGTCTGTGTATAACCGAAAAGTTAGTGAGTAAAAATCCACTACTACTCTTATACAAAACCGTTGGCGGTAATTTGAATAAAGCAAAATGTGGGAATCAATTAAACAGTTTTTTATAGACAATCAGTCTTCCATAGTAGTTTCATTAATTATAGGAGCAATATTCTTCATTCTTGGACCATTAGGTCTTTGGTTTTCCGGAAAGAAAGTTAAACGGGAAAAAATCAACAAGGCTAAAGCTGAATTTCTTGACCTGATTGAAAGTATGTTAGTAAACAATGAGAACTTAAGCAAATCTAAAATCCTGACCTTATTTAGAGCCATTGAAAGACAAAACGGAATTAATATTGAACTTGACTCTGATATCGAAAACCTACTGGAAGACTTGTCATTAAGATTTGCTAGATCAAAGCATTTATCTGCGGAGCAAAAAGACAATTATGCAACCAAAATAGACAACTTAATTAAAAGTTTAAACCAAATACCAGATAAAGTAGCCAGCGAAACCTCAATTTTAAGGGAACGAGAAACTCCAAAATCTATTAAGTCAATTATTGCTGATCTAAAATCTGAATCAGAGAATTTAGATTCGGAGAAACTTAACGAAACTATTGAACGATTAGAAAAGTATCATAAACGACCTAATGACCCAATATTACTAACAGCAAGAATAATAAAGGAAAAACCTAGACTTTTCTTTGCTGTACTAGTAGTATATGTAATCATAATTGCATTGCTTGTATATTTTGACGTTTTAAAATAAAAAACTTCCGCCGACAATGAATAGCCCATACATATCAAAAGTTCAAATAGAAAATTTCAGGAATTTCAAAGAAATTGATGTCAATCTGACCCATAAACAAGTGATTATTGGCGAGAATAATGTAGGTAAAACTAATTTATTGAGAGCTATCCAATTGATCCTCGACCGAAATCTATCTGATATTGACCGTGAGTTAAATGTAAGTGATTTTCACGATAGCATCGAGGATCCCATGGGAAATGGAGAGGAAATCAAAATAGCTATAGAAATACAAAATTATCAGCATAATAGACAATTGATAGCCCAATTTCAAGATGCTGTTATATCCACAACACCTCCAACCCTGAGATTTACATATAAGTACTTTCCATTAAGAGACGAAAGCGGAGAAATCCTGAGCTACCAATATCAGATTTATAAAGGAGCGACAGAGGATAAATTTTTCAGAAGTGAAGATCGAAACTTTTTGAATATAAAAGTAATTGGCGCTTTACGAGATGTTGAAAGGGAACTGAGCGCTAATAAGCGTTCACCTCTATTCAAACTTGTAAAACAATATGATATTGACCAAGAAGAGCTGGATGAAATTTCTGAAGCTATGCAGGAGGCTGCTGAGGACATCCTCAAATTAGATGAAATTAAGGATATTAAAAACATCATCGAGGATAAGTTCAAAACACTAGCAGGTTTACAACACGATAACAAAATAAACTTGCGACCTTATGATATAGATACAGAAAGGTTGCTTTATACAATACAAGTGTATATGGGCCTCAAAGAACGACCAGTTTCAGAATTGAGTCTCGGATTGGCCAACATACTTTATGTTGCAATGATGATGTTATTATTGAGGGATAAAACTGTCCCTCGAATTCTTAAGAAAGAGGCTTATGATGATTTGATAACTAAGGAAAATGGGGGATTAATCCCTGAAAATTATACAGTTAATGAGAAGGGAAATAATTACATTCAAAATGACAATATTGATACTGAAATTAAAAAGCAATTGTATGGGTTCTTCGATCAACATAATCACCAATTACATTCAGTAACAATTTTAGCAGTTGAAGAGCCTGAAGCACATTTGCATCCAGTTTTACAAAGATTGATTTATAGAGAAGTTCTACACAAAAGCGAAACCTCAGTCATATTTACTACGCATTCTCCTTATATAACTGCCGTTGCGCCTTTGGAGACAATGGTGCATTGTAGGTATGAGAAAGGAGAAACTAAAGTATTCTCTACTTCCAGTCTTGTAATTGACCCCAAGGACAAAACTGATATTGAACGATACCTTGATGCCAAAAGAGGAGAAATATATTTTGGAAAGGGTGTACTTCTTGTTGAGGGAATAACAGAAGAGTATATCGTTCCGAGAACTGCAGGGTTAATAGGAACATACTTGGATGATTTAGGAATTGTAGTTTGTAATATACATTCAACAAATTTCAAACCTTATGTTCAGATACTCGAAGCATTGGGAATTCCATGGTGTTTGATAACAGATGGAGATTATTACAACTTAGAAATTAAGATTGAAGGAGATAAAGAAAAACGGATACGTCACTATCACCAAATCTGGCAAGAAGGAACACCACAACATTTTAGAGGGTTGGAATTGATGAATAAAATGAATGTTGAATTGGGGCTTATAACCGAAGCAGAAATTCATTTGGATAATTTTCCTAGTCAATTCAATCTACACAAAAGCAAAGGTTGTTTTGTGGGATTCTATACCCTTGAAATCGATACAATGATTAACGGAGGGGCACAAGGAAAAGAAATTTTAAAAACAGTTTATTCAGAAGTTAGACCAGGTGGGGAAAAACAACAAAAGAACTTTGACGATGAATTGGATGCAGACAATTTTTGGACTGCATTAAATAAAATAGAAAATAATGTAAGCAAAGGTAGGTTTGCTCAGCGCTTTGCTTCTCACTTGACATTAGATTCAGTACCGGATTATATCAAAAATGCGATTACTGAAATAATAAAGAAAGTAACAACTACTCATGAATGAGAAATTTTATAACGACCAACAACTCATTCAATCTGATGAAAGTCAATGGAGTGCTTATAATTCAAAAGGAAATACTGTTGTAATAGCTGGACCGGGTAGCGGTAAAACACGGGTCCTGACTTTAAAGGCGATTAAATTATTACAATCTGATATTCATCATCCATCCGGTTTAGCCTGTATCAGCTATAGTAGAGAAACGGTTAGGGAACTTAAAAAAAGACTTAAAGAATATGGATACCGTTCAAGAGGGAACGATTTTATTGGGACAATACACGGATTTTGTCTAATTCATATTTTACAGCCATTTGCTCACCTTTTTCCTCAATACAATATACCTGCCCCCATGAAAATAGCTTCTGATGAATTGACTTGGGAAATATATTATGGTGTTCTGGATGAACTACAAATTGAAACTTATCTGTTGCCAAGAATTGCCCTTAATAAACAAAGGTCGCTCTCCTTTATAGGAAATAGTGAAGTTGAAATTCAGACCAATGCCTTTGAGGTAGAAGCAGCAGAGTTGTACGAAAAGAGATTGAGTGAATCTGGCCACGTTGATTTCATAAGCATGGTTAACATCTCAACTCAAATGATCCGTGAACAAGACTATATAAAACAAACATTAGAAGCCAAATTCCCATGGCTTCTAATTGATGAATATCAAGACTTAGGAAAGGCTTTACATGAAATGGTATTAGAACTTGAAGCACTGACTGAAATAAAGATTTTTGCCGTTGGAGATATGAATCAATCAATTTATGGATTTAATGGTGCATATCCTGACTTTTTAGAGGAGTTAGACAGTAAGGGTGATTTTGAATCTATACCGCTAACTTCAAACTATAGAAGTAATCAAGACATAATTGAAGGGTCTCTTGATATGTTAACCATTAACCCTCCTAGACCAGAGTATTCTGCTAAGAAAAGAGTGGACGAAGAGGCAGAATTCACGTTTATTGTTTGTGAAGCTGAAATGGCTTCACAATATGAAGTCGTAGCTGAAAAAGTAATTCCCAAGTTGAAAGAAAAGGGAATTTCCTACAGTGAAATAGGGATATTGGTTGCTTCTTCAAAAGACGTTATTCAAATGGCAACTTCCCTTAATGAAAATAATATTCCATTCTATATTGTTAAGTGGGATTTTGTCAATAGTGATGTTGTTTTCTGGTTGCAGGAATGTGCACAATGGTGTTTAGATAGTAAACTTCAATCTTTTGACGAATTATTTAGGTTTTGGCAATTACAACTTAAAGTTCATGAACATGAACGAGCATTGTGGAAAACTATTCGCCAACGAGTCTTTTTTCATAGAATACTGATAGAAAGCAAAACAAAAATCACAGTATTAGAATGGTTGGAGTTTATTCTTTCAGAATTAGATTTGAAAGATTTGTTGAACAATTCAGATCGTTATCCAGACGAGAATGACAATTTGGATATCCTCTTGGATGAATCACAAAATAGAAATCTAAAAGATTCTCCTTTAAGAAGGTTTGCGTTTTTGGGTGAACCAGAGAACGAAGTTACAGTTACAACGCGACATAGTGCAAAGGGACTTGAGTTTGAAGCGGTGATCATGCTAGGTATGGAGGAGGGACGATTTCCATACACCTATAATGTTGAAGAAGGTTCAAGGCAAATGCAAGAAGCTCATCGCCTATGCTATGTAAGTGTTAGTAGAGCCAAAAGAGAATGTTATCTTTTAAGATCGAAAAAACATACTCTTATTAAAAGAGATGGCGGCATCTGGTTAAAGAGTTTTCCGGCTTCTCGCTTTTGGGACTTACTTTACAATAGATTCGGTAACAATAACAACTTGTACAATTCTGGTGAATACTAAAATAAAAAGCGCATAACACAGTGTATTGTGCATACCCTTCGGGATGCGCACCATACACGGCCCATTGATAATAGATTCATCCAGACTACCCCAACCAACCATCTCGATCCAAACTCCTATACTGAATAGCCTCTGCTACATGCTGTACTTCAATAGACATGGAATTATCCAAATCAGCAATGGTTCTGGCTACTTTAAATATTCTTCCGTAAGACCTTGCAGACAATCCTAGTTTTTCCATGGCATTTTTCATGACCATTTCTCCTGCCTGATCAATTTGGCAATGTTGTTTTTGAAGTTTTGGAGTAAGTTGAGCATTGCAATGGATGCCCTCATACTCGCCATACCTTTTTTCTTGTATCGACCTGGCGGCAATTACTCTTTTCCTTATTTCTGCGCTTGGTTCTCCATCTCTTTTGTCAGCAAGTTTCTCGTAGGCAACTGGTTGAACCTCCACATGTAAATCAATTCGATCCATTAACGGACCGGACACTTTGGAGAGGTACCTTTTTACGATGTGTTCCGGATCTCCACTTCTACCTGTAGGGTCGTAAAAATCTCCACTAGGTGAAGGGTTCATGGCTGCCACCAACATAAAACTGGCCGGGTAATTTACACTCATCCTTGCCCGGGAAATGGTTACTACCCGATCCTCCAAAGGCTGCCTAAGCACCTCCAACGACGAACGCTTAAACTCCGGTAATTCATCTAAAAATAGAATTCCATTGTGAGCCAAAGAGATTTCTCCAGGCTTAGGAGAAGAACCTCCTCCTACCAGAGCCACATCAGAAACGGTATGGTGCGGACTACGAAAAGGACGTTCTGTTAACAAGCCCGATTCTCCATTTAACAACCCCGCTACCGAATGAATCTTGGTAGCTTCTAGTGCTTCGCCTAAAGAAAGAGGAGGCAATATAGTGGGAAGCCTTTTAGACAACATGGACTTTCCACTTCCTGGTGGACCAATAAGAATTAAATTATGTCCGCCTGCCGCAGCTATTTCCATGGCTCGCTTCACATTTTCCTGACCCTTTACATCGTTAAAATCCAACTCGAATTGAGCATTCCTTCTGCTAAATTCTTCACGGGTATTTAATTCTACCGGAGTCATTCCTTCTTCTCCATTAAAAAAGTTGATCACGTCGGTAATATTCTCTGCTCCATACACTTTTAAGCCATTAACAATGGCTGCTTCTTTGGAGTTCTGCTTGGGTAAAATCACTCCTTCAAAACCTTCTTCTAATGCTTTAATGGCAATGGGCAATGCTCCTTTGATGGGACGTAAATTTCCATCCAGAGCCAATTCTCCCATAATAACATACTTCCCTACTTTGTCGGAATCGACTATTTGACCGGATGCCGCCAAAATTCCAATTGCCAAGGTAAGGTCATAGGCCGATCCTTCTTTACGAATATCAGCCGGAGCCATGTTGATGGTTATTTCTTTTCCGGGAATCCGGTATCCATTGTTTTTTAAAGCCGCATGGATTCTTTGATGGCTTTCTTTTACTGCATTATCGGGGAGTCCAACCAGAAAGAATTTAACACCCTTTCCTATGTTTACTTCTACGGTAATCGTTAACGCCTCCACACCATACACAGCACTTCCGTATGTTTTTACTAGCATTCAGTATAAATTAATTTATACTGTTTGGACGGCAAACTTTAAGAAAGTCACAAATTGTTTAAATATTTTCTATATCCAGATTTTTCCCACAAGCACTCATCAAATCGTAGATAAACATTCTGGCATTGGTTTCGAAGTAAACCGGCCTGGGCTTAGGGTCCAATTTGAAAGTGTGAATGGTTACCTCATGAAACTTACCTTCTTTGAATCGTACATCTTTTAACTCTTCCGCCTCGTTGGTTCGTACCACCATACGATAAGTGGAAAACCCCGGATTAGAAGTTCTTTTGTACGTACTTATTTCGTTGAGTTTTTCTATAAACCTTAGGTATCCGGCTAAATGTACTTCTCCTGTTATTTCGTAGGTGTTTTCCTTTATTTTAATCACTCCCAACTCCCCTAAAGAAACTGCACTGAGCATATTTACAAATTCGTCTCTGGTAACGGTTGTCCATGCGGGTTCTAACACTTTTAGCTTCTTCTGTTTTGGCTCTTCCAGTTTCACCACTACATCCTGACTAGTCCATGACCTAGGTTGGTCTCCACAAACCTCCCGCCAAATACAAGAAGAAAAAACTAAGCTAATTGCTCCAAATATGACTAACAATCTGATCATTATCACCTCTAAAATAGTCATTAGATTTGAGTATTGGAAGCAATGATAATCCTATGAATTCAGATTGGCACAGAATTAGCATCATTCAAAATCGTAAATATTATTTACATTTGTTAACTGATCTTAAAATCAAAAAAGTTTGAGTATGAAAAAATTGTACGTTTTAATGGCAATGCTATTAATTGGTTCTTCCTTTAGCGCCCAAGATCTATTCACTTGTTACGACCAGTGGAGAAAGGTATTTGAAAACAGAGGAGCTGATCCGGTAAATGATGGAATTCACGACAACATCGTAGTTACTATCAGAACAGGAGATGTAGCTGAGTGCGTTACTGCCAGAGCCATTGTTAAAGGAGGTGTGGTAATTGAAATTGCCTATTATTTTGACGACAACACTTTCGAGAAAGTAGAATACGAATGGGAAAGTCCAGGTGAATGGAGCATTCATAACGGAATGTCCAGAACCAAAACCACAGTAGACGACGAAATGATTAATGTAATGTTCATCAATAAAATTAAGCCTAAGAAGAAAAAGGTGAAAAAGGCACCAGTGCCTAACTACGATTTGAACTAATCATAACGATATACGAAACAAAAAAGGCTTACCAATTGGTAAGCCTTTTTTATGTTTAATAATTCCATGTTAAGCAAAAGCAATGTCCAATGCTTCTTTAAAAGCATCGATTGCCTGAGATAAATCTTCTTTGCTGTGTGCTTCTGAAATGAACCCTACTTCGAACCCTGAAGGCCCAAGGTAAACTCCTCTTTCTAATAAAGCTGTGTGTAATTTATTAAAGTACTGCATGCTATCCGGATCAATTTCCGATGCCTTTCTGATGTGTACATTATCGCTAAATGCCAACCAGAAAATAGAACCTACCGTGTACATGTTAAACTGATACCCTTTTTCTTTAGCATACCCTACTACTCCATCCACAAAGTATTTGGTTCTTTCCAACTGACCTTCGTAGAAACCATCTTTCAATAGTTCTTTTAATGCTGCATATCCTGCCATCATGGCAACTGGGTTACCGGATAAAGTTCCTGCCTGGTATACTGGTCCTTCCGGAGAAACGTGCGACATTACTTCTTTACTGGCAGCATAAGCTCCAACAGGTAATCCTCCTCCGATAATTTTCCCGAAAGTAATGATGTCCGGTTGGATGTTGTACAATCCTGCTGCACCCTCAAAACCTACTCTAAATCCGGAAATTACCTCATCAAAAAACAATAACACTCCTTCTTGAGTACAGATTTCTCTTAAAAACTCCAAAAAGGTGGAATCCTGAATAAGTAAACCATTGTTAGCCGGAATTGGCTCAATAATGATACAGGCCACTTCATCTTTGTATTTCGCCAATGTAGCTTTTACCGCTTCCTGATCGTGTAGCGGAAGTACAATGGTTTCTTTTGCAAAGGCCTCTGGCACTCCTGCACTGGTAGATGTTCCAAGTGTTGCCAATCCAGATCCAGCTTTTACCAATAAAGAATCTGCATGCCCATGGTAACAACCATCAAATTTGATGATCTTGCTACGTCCGGTGTACCCTCTGGCCAATCTAATGGCAGACATGGTAGCTTCTGTTCCGGAACTTACAAACCTGATTTTCTCAACAAAACGGTGATTCTCAACAATTAAATCTCCTAACAAGTTTTCTGCTTTGGTGGGAGTTCCAAAAGAAGTTCCCTGATCTACAGCTTCCACTATGGCATTTCTAACCGGTTGGTTATTGTGCCCTAAAATTAGCGGTCCCCACGAACAGCAAAAATCAATAAATTCATTACCATCTTCATCCCAAATTCGACATCCTTCTCCCTTCTTCATAAACAGTGGAGTACCTCCTACTGCTTTAAATGCTCTTACAGGAGAATTTACACCTCCCGGGAAAAGCTCTTTTGCCTTATCGAACAACTTTGCTGACTCCTTTCTTTCCATTGCGTTAATCTAAAATGTTCTATTAAATTTCAGTTATATTTGCCTACAAAATTAACTAAAAATACACGCGCAAAATGGTATATGAGAATTCTTTGGGGTTTGCCCAAAAAATGGATCAGGAAGACCCATTAAAATCTTACAGAGAGCGCTTTCATTTTCCGACATTTATGGAAAAACCTGTAGTTTACTTTACAGGAAACTCTCTGGGATTGCAACCAAAAAGCACTAAGGCTTATTTGGAAAAAGAACTAGACGACTGGGCCAAGTGGGGAGTAGAAGGTCATTTCTACGCCGAAAAACCCTGGAAATCTTATCACGAATTTTTGACGGAAAAAGCTGCCAAGGTTGTTGGAGCTCTTCCTGAAGAAGTAGTGGTAACACACAGTTTAACTACTAACCTACACTTGTTGATGGTTAGTTTTTACCGTCCTACAGCAACCAGATACAAGATTCTATGTGAGCAAAAAGCTTTTCCAAGTGATCAATACGCTCTGGAATCGCAGGCAAAATTTCACGGATTAAATCCTGATGATGCCATAGTTGAAATAGGCCCAAGAGAAGGAGAACACCTGATCAGACACGAAGACATTTTGGCTAAAATTGAAGAATTGGGAGATTCTTTGGCCATGGTAATGATTGGAGGAGTGAACTATTACAGCGGTCAGCTTTTCGATATGAAATCCATTACCGATGCCGGACATGCAGTTGGAGCCATTGTTGGATTTGATTTAGCACATGCAGCCGGAAACATTAAGCTGGACCTACACAACTGGAATGTAGATTTTGCTGCATGGTGTACTTACAAATACATGAACTCAAGCCCTGGTGGGGTAAGTGGATTATACATTCACCAAAAACACGTTACCAATACCGACCTGGTTAGGTTTGCCGGATGGTGGGGACACGATAAAGAGTCCAGATTCCTAATGGAAAAAGGATTCCGCCCGATGCCTACAGCCGAGTCATGGCAATTGAGTAATGCACCAGTTTTAGGAATGGCTGCACATTTAGCTTCGTTGGATTTGTTCGACGAAATTGGAATGGATGCCCTTTGCGAAAAAAGAGACAAACTAACCGGTTATTTAGAATTTATTATCGACGACATTTCTGCTAACAGCGACAATGTTAACTTCGAGATCATTACTCCTAGAGAGAAGGAAAATCGAGGTGCTCAATTATCCATTTTGGCTCACGGTCAGGGTAAAGCGCTATTCGATTATATTTCGAAAGAAGGTGTAGTAGCTGACTGGAGAGAACCTAATGTAATTAGAATTGCTCCAGCACCGATGTACAACAACTTTGAGGATGTATATCGATTTGGACAGATTTTAAAGGCAGCAATACAATAACTGATTTTTATCATATCCGATCATGTATTTTATACCTTTATTTGAAATTAAAGAAATTCACATCATGAAGCTTGGGCTACAAGCAGTTCTTATCCTGGTGGTAGGGCTGGTCTTGTGGAAAGTAATGGCTGCCTTCTCCAGAAAGCAATCCAAACCCAAGGGAAGTGATTATTTTGACTCGAAATACCAAGATAAATGGAAAAGAAAGCAATAATCGTAGGAGCCGGATTGGTTGGATCACTTTGGGCTGTTTATTTATCAAAAGCAGGATACAAAGTAACCATCTACGAAAGAAGACCAGATATAAGAAGAGCAGATATTTCTGCCGGAAAATCCATCAACCTTGCCCTTTCAACAAGAGGATGGAAAGCACTAGACACCGTTGGTGTTGGTGACGAAATTAGAAAAATAGCCATCCCTATGTATGGTAGAACCATGCACGATGTTAATGGAAATTTAACCTATCAACCATACGGAAAAGAAGGAGAAGCGATCTACTCTGTTTCCAGAGGTGGGGTTAATGCCAAAATGATGGACATTGCCGAAGAATACGGAGACGCAACCATTCATTACGACATGGCTTGTGTTGACGCCGATTTGGAAAAGGGAATTATATACCTAAAAAACACACAAACAGGAGAAGAAACCAGCGATCAGGCAGATGTGGTTTTCGGAGCGGACGGAGCATTTTCTGCAGTTCGTTACAACGCTATGCAAAAACTGGATCGTTTCGATTACAGCCAAAAGTACATCGAGGATGGATATAGAGAAATTCTATTACCAGCCAATGAAGATGGTTCTTACAAGTTAGATATTAACTCTCTACATATTTGGCCAAGAGGAAGGTTTATGCTAATTGCATTGGCCAATGAGGATGGATCATTTACCTGTACTTTATTCATGCCTTTCGAAGGAGATCGTAATGCCTTTGACAACTTGAAGTCAAAAGAACAGGTTGATGACTTCTTTAAAACCACTTTCCCGGATTTCCACGAAATGATGCCGAACATTGCTGACGCGTGGGAAGATCATCCGTTATCGTCGCTGGCAATTATTAGATGTTACCCATGGCACCACGGCAAATTTGCCTTAATGGGAGATGCTGCTCACGCTACTGTTCCTTTCTACGGACAGGGAATGAATGCAGGTTTTGAAGATTGCTCGGTAATGTGGGAGCTAATGCAAAAGCACAACGAGAATTGGGATGCTATTTTTGAGGAGTACAGTAAAGTAAGAAAAGCAAATGGAGATGCTGTTCAGGACCTTTCTCTACACAACTACCATGTAATGAGAGATTATGTTGGTGATCCTCAATTCTTACTACAAAAGAAAATAGAAGCTCATTTCTCTAAGAAACACGAAGACAAATGGATGCCTCTATACAGCCAGGTATCATTTAGCCACATTCCTTACTCCGAAGCTTTGGAAGTAGGAAAAAAACAAGATGAGCTAATGAAAAAGGTGATGAGAGAAGTGGACAACATTGAAGAAAAGTGGGATAGCGAAGAGGTAGAAAACATGATTCTATCGCTGATTTAACCCAGCTTTTTTACTCAACATATTGGCGGTCGGTACTATTTTGATGGTACCGACCGTTTTATTTTAACAGTACCCTATTTATAAGATATTGACATCCAAAGGGAATTGTTGTAACTTTATTGTCATCTTCGGCTTATAACAATAACATCATGAAACTCACCAGAATAATTATACTCGCCTCGTTGCTTACGGCATTCTTATCTTCTTCGGCACAAGCCCCTTACGGTAGAAAAAACCGCGAATTGGTAGATTTGGGTGGTCGATACAACATGGCAGGTTGGTTAGTTTCTCCAGGGTTAACTTACATGTGGCCCAATAAGAACCGATTTTTTGGAGAGCGCGAAAACGAAAATGTAGATCCCAAAGGAAGACTAGCGGTATACCTGGAAGCAGGTAGGTATAGAATCTTTTATGGAGGAGGTAATGTATTCAACTACATGGACTATAGCCTTGCTTACAAAAGACTAAGTGGTTCCGAAGAGTACCTTGGAAACAAGGGAATCTTCAAACAGAACTACCTGTTGGGGAACTTCAACATCAACAACATTATTCAACTATCGGACTACACTTTTATTCAAAATAGCCTTGGGGTTAATTTGGATTACAAGTTCTCTGAGAAGTACGAAAACTCTGGCTCTCCTACCGGAGCTAACACAGAAAAGCTATTGTTCTCTTTGCATTATAAAATTGGATACGGAATAAAAGTAACGGAAAAGCTATTTGTAATTCCTACACTTGAAACGCCAATTTTAAACGTAAAACAATGGGAACAGGCTAAGTCTACTTATGGTATGTTTAGTAGTAGATACAGACCTATAATTTTCACCGTTAGATTTGCCTGGCTAGGTAAACCCGGAAAAGGTTCTTGTCCTCCGGTATACGCAAGCCCGGACGACAAAGCAAAACAAGACGCTTTCCAAATGGGCGGTGGAGGACGATAGCCCTATACTAATATCTTTCTTCTTACGTTATCATTTCTGATTGAAATGAAGGTTAGTTTAAAAAAACTTTAGACCTTTGCACCTGTAATGGCGCTAATGCCTTCTAGTTAAGACATGGAAAAGAAAACACCTAAGGATTCATTAACGGTTCAAACGAACCTGGTTATGCCTAATGATACCAATCAATTGCACACCTTATTTGGAGGGCAGTTATTGGCCTGGATGGATGAAGTTGCAAGTATTGCAGCATTCAGACATTGTAAAAATGTTTGTGTTACAGCTTCTATCAATAACGTTTCTTTTAACCTTCCTATTTTGAGTGGAGCTTATGTTACTTTAGAAGCTAAAGTTTCGCGTGCATTCAGATCTTCCATGGAAATATTTGTGGATGTATTTGTAGAGAATAGAAATGGGGACAAAGAGAAATGCAACGAGGCTATTTTCACTTTTGTTTCTCTGGACGAACACAAGCGACCATTACCAATTCCTGAACTGGTTCCGGAAACGGAAGAAGAAATTGCCAGATTTAACTCTGCTCTTAGAAGAAGACAGTTAAGCTTGGTATTAGCAGGAAGAATGGACCCCAAAGATGCTACAGAATTGAAATCAATATTTAATTTGGATAATTAAGACATGAAAGCGGAAACCTGTATTAAGATTTTTGAAATGGCCATTGAGAACTACCACGTTAAAGATAATGTGGATCAGGAATGGACCAATCCGTTTAATGAAGGAACCATTGAGCACCTGATGTACACCAAAAACTGGATCGACACGGTACAATGGCACTACGAAGACATTATCCGTGATCCAAATATTGAACCTCAGGCTGGCATGGATATGAAACGTAGAATCGACAAATCCAACCAACACAGAACAGATGTGGTTGAAAAGCTAGACGATTATTACATCGAGCTATACAACTATGCCACTCCTAAACCGGACGCTAAACTGAATACAGAGAGTCCTGGATGGGTGGTTGATCGTTTGTCTATTCTTTGCCTTAAAATCTACCACATGGAAGAGCAAGTGGACAGAGAAGATGTAGATGAAGCTCACAAGAATCAATGCCAGAACAAACTGAACATTCTATTGGAGCAAAAAAGAGATTTATCTGATTCTTTCGATGAGCTGTTGGAAGAGATTCACAGAGGAGATAAAAAAATCAAGGTGTACCGTCAGATGAAAATGTACAACGACGACACTTTAAATCCCGTATTGTATAAAAAATAGGTTGACCGATTATTTTGTAGTTTAGCCATTGATGAAAAAACTACTGGTCACTCGTTTTTCTGCCATGGGAGATGTTGCTTTATGCTCTCCTGTAGTTTCCAGTATTCTGGAACAACACGAAGACGTAGAAATCGTGTTTCTCTCCAGAGGGTTTTTTAAAGCTTTCTTTCAGGATCATCCCAGATTTACTTTTGTAGAAGCAGACCTAAAGGGTAAAAACAAAGGCGTACCTGGGTTACACCGACTAAAAAGGGAACTACTCAAAGAACATCAGTTTGATGGTGTTATTGACCTTCACGACGTTCTTAGAACAAAAATATTGAGGGCAGATTTCAAACTTTCGGGTGTTAAATCTTACAGCATAGACAAGGGGCGTAGCGAGAAGAAAAAACTGATTAGCGGCGAAGTAGAATTTACCAAGCTCAGGCACACCACTACCCGTTATTTTGATGTGTTTGCCAAGGCCGGATTCGAATCTAAATTAACTAGTCCACCCTATTTGGGAACAAAGCCTTCTGAAGATTTAAACCAGTTCATTTCGGAATTAAACGGCTCTCAATTAATAGGAATTGCTCCTTTTGCAGCTCATCCGAGTAAAGAATGGGGGCTGGATAAGATAAAATCATTGATTGAAGAATTAAGCGCCCCAGATAGAAAAATATTGCTTTTTGGTGGTGGAGCTAAAGAGGTTGAGCAATTAAACCAGCTGAACTCAGAATTTCCACAATGCACCTCCGTTGCAGGAAAATTTAACTTAACTGATGAGTTAGCACTTATGCAGCAGCTTAACCTGATGGTGGCTATGGATAGCTCCAACATGCACCTGGCTACTCTGGTAGGAACACCCGTTGTTTCCATTTGGGGGCCTACTCACCATTATTTAGGTTTTGGCCCTTTAAATAACGAGCACTTAATTGTAGAGGTTGATCAGGAAGAACTTCCTTGCAGACCTTGTACGGTTTACGGTAAACTTAATTCTGAAGAAGACATTCAATGTGCCAAAGAGTCTATGGAAAGAATCTCTGTACAGATGGTACTCGATAAAATCAATTCTGTGTTATCGTAACATGAATTACAGTATCCTTAATATGTTTAGGTTCATCGCTGCCCTGTTGGTGGTGTTCTTTCACTTCGGATATAAAATGCACCTATTCAATGGAAATTTTATTAGCAGATTGGTTCTAAACGGGCACATGGCCGTTTGCTTTTTCTTTGTACTGAGTGGTTTTGTTATGGTGATTTCCAACAAAAACAATCAATTTGAAAACGCATCTCTAAAGAAGTTTTTTTGGAAGAAAAGAGCGGTGAGATTACTACCTGCTTATTACCTCGCTTTTGCAGTTACAGTAGTCATTTGGTTGGTTTCGCACGTAGAACCCAACCTATACGAAATCGTCTATTATTGCCTTGGCTCCAATGGTTGGATGACAGAATACATGTCGGACATTAACCCTCCGGCCTGGTCGTTAACGGCCGAATTCCTTTTCTATATCCTCACGCCATTCTTAATCATTTGGTCGCTAAAGAACTATAAGTCCTTCTCGATATTCTCCTGGGTATTATGGCTGGCTTCCAGTATTGTATTCTATTGGCTATGGACCATGAAACAGGATGACATTGTTCCATACAGTCCTATTCCAATTTTACATGTAGGTACCTTCTTAATGGGAATGATTGCCGGGAAAATCTGGTTAAAGAAAGAGGGAGTGCTTATCGCGAACAAGAATACCAATCTGATTTTATTGATCCTGAATACAGTCATATTACTGTTGTTACTCCAGGATCAATTCTTTCATGAAAATCAGACTCCTCTACCTGCACCGTTGTTTGCAACACTAATCCTGTTAACCGTACAGTTGGAGTATCACTCCCCTATTAAACGGCAAAGCTTTTTTAATTTCCTTGGAAACCTCAGTTACCCCATTTACATCTTACACTGGCCCCTGTTTAAGCTGTACGAATACTTGTACCCTCAAGACACTCAGATAATGTGGTTCTTAATTTATGTAGCGCTATTAATCGCTTTTTCTGCAGCTACCTATTACCTGCTCGAAAAGCCCATTAAAGACTTCTTTGTAGAAAAGAAAAAGCCTCATCTACAATCGTAAATGAGGCTTTCTACATTTTGAATATCTTAAGTTTTACACTTCGTTCAACGTAAATGTATAGCTTTCCATAATTTGGTTGCAAAGTAATTTTTTGCAAGCTTCATCCACCTTCGACTCAGCAGTAGCTTTATCAGCTGCTTCTACCTGTAGAGTAATGTGCTTTCCAATTCTTACGTTAGTAATTTCTGCAAGATCCATGTTTCCCATATTTTGAGAAACCGCTTTTCCTTGAGGATCCAATAAAGCCTCTAAAGGCATAATATCAATCTCAGCTTTGAAGTTCATTTGTTCTTTTATTAATCAGATTATTTATTATCGATATAATGATGTACAAAAGTATAATAATTGGGACAGAAACAAACACTGAACTTATCAACAAACTCAATAAAATTACCACCACACTCAAGGCGATGAAAATAAACCTGGCTTCGTTCCCTTTCCAACCGAAACTTTTAAACTTTAATGCAATCATTTCCAGGTTGGCCACCAACAATATAGAACACAACAACGAAAACGCCGCTAATCGTATGGGCTGAAAGGCCAATAACCACCCTTCAGATAAAGTAGTTTCTCCTGTATTGATCACAAAATAAGCATCAGAACTGATTCGATTCAGCCCCCATACTCCAATGCCTTCATCATAAATCATTAGCTCATGAAGAATCAAATCTTTACTTAATAATCCGGCACAACTAAAATACCAAAGAGGTAAAGAAATAACCACCATGGCAATGGCAGGTGTAGGTAGCCCAATAAACTTATCCGTTTGCCTGGTATCTATATTAAATTTAGCTAACCTTACTGCCGAAAGAAGTGGGATAATAAATGCTGTATAAGGTAGCAGTTGATCAAACCACCCCAATGGCTGATCCATTTTTAACAATTCCTCCATGTTATAGGCCATGGTTAAGTCCTTAATAAAGGAATACATAATCACACCGGGAGCAACTCCAAAAGTGACCATATCTGCCAAAGAGTCCAATTGTTTTCCAAGTTCTCCCTGTACCTTTAGCAAGCGAGCTGCAAAACCATCGAAGAAATCAAAAATAGCCCCCATTACCACAAGGAACCCCGCCATGTAATACACATCGGAAAACCCGATTTTAATGGCCAAAATCCCACAAAACAAATTACCCAGAGTAATAATATTCGGTATGTGCTTTATAATTCCCACGAAATACAAATGTAATATTAACTGTATATTTGAGCTTAATCGTGCCAAATTAGTTGGTATTCTATGAGTACATTAACCAACAATAGTTCGTCATTAAGAAAATTAACCTTACTACTACTTGGCTTAAGTACACTCCTGTTTTCCTTTAACCTCATTTACTATTATTACTCCTGGTATTGTGGTTTTGAGTACAGAGACATTTACAATTGGAGAATCAATGAATTCCCTATACTTAGTTTCTTGTTTATTACGTGCATCAGTATCTCTCCGCTGTACCTTCTAAGAAAGAGGATTAGGCTTTACTACTACCTACTCATCCCAATTTGCATGGTAAATATTGGACTTTGGTGGTACGTGGTTCAGTTCAAGAGTGGGATAAATGTAGATCTACTAAAAATCCTGTTCCAGACCCATCAAACAGAATCAACCGAGTTCTTATTCTCTTATGTTTCTATTTGGATAGTTTTGATTCTTGCTCTGACTATTTTTATTTACCTCATTCAGAAACTCCCCAAAGAACTTCCTCAATATTTATCGCGAAACATTAGTATCGGTTCTATGGTGACAGCCATTTTACTGTTCTTCCTGATGTCTCCAAAAGATTCGTCGAGGTACTACGCTATTAAAAACAGGGTTTTCCCATTTTCTGGAATTGAATTACTTAGGGATTACAAAAAGGATCAGATCAAACAGCAACAATTCAAAGACCTGACTAAAAATTTTAGTTTTAATGCTCAACGCATATCATCCACTGGTGGAAAGGAAGTACATCTACTAATACTGGGAGAGTCTTCACGTCCGGATCATTGGGAGTTTAACGGATACCACCGCCCTACCGCTCCATTTCTGAGCAAAGAGAAAAACTTGATTTCATTTCCTAATGCTGTTTCTCAAGCAGGATACACTTTAAGGTCTTTACCCATGATACTTACCCGTGGAACCCCTTCGGATTTTGAAAGGTGTAACAAAGAAAAAAGCATCATATCTGCTTACAAAGAAGCGGGATTTACCACCTATTGGTTAAGTAGCCTGCCAGGGTATGTGTTTTTTGATGATGTACATTACGACGACTATCGATTCCACGAAGCAGATTACATACAGTTCTCCGATCGACTTTCAGGTAATGACAGCGAACTATTGGACTTTCTGAAAGAAACACTCAGCAATTTAGAAGAAAATGAAAAAGCCCTCATTGTACTGCATGGATATGGAAACCATCACCCTTACGATGAACGGTACCCTTCTGATTTTAACCGATTTAAAGGCGACAATAAAAAAGAGCAAATCATAGCTGAGTATGACAATTCAGTGCTGTATAACGATCATATACTACACGAAATAACCACCCAACTTAATCAGCCTGATTTGAGCTCGTACTTCCTATTTATTTCTGATCATGGAGATAACCTTTTCGACGATTCAAGAGGACTACTTGGGCATTCCATTCAACCTTCCGAATACACCCTGAGAGTGTCCTTTTTATTCTGGTGCAATGATCAATTTAAACAAGACAACCTAAATAAATTTGAGCTACTTGAACAACATAAAAACCTACCGATTAGCTCTAATAATTTATTTCATACCATGTTGGACTTATCTCGAATTAAAGTGGAAGGAGAACAACTTTCATCGAGCATTTCTAACTCCGATTTTTCAGGAGATTTGCAAGAAGTTTTCATTAACGAAAACCTGCAAATAACTTTTCAGGAATTTCTACAGTCAGAAAAGGAATTCAAACCTTAATTCTCCTACTTAGTTACTAAATTTTACACTTTAGGAAATTACAGTTACTGTTTATTCCTTAAAAGATGCAATTTATCCATCAAAATACAGTTATTATGCAAAAATCATTAACTTGATCTTTGTTGTAACGTATTTTTATAAACTTTGGCGAAATTCATGAAAAACCTACTTCTTACCACCCTAATATTAACTCTTAGCTATCAGTCGTTTAGCCAGGACGACAAGACCCCAAAATACAGTAACGAATTTTTGAACATTGGTGTAGGTGCAAGAGCATTGGGAATGTCTAATGCAATTGTGGCATCTACTAACGACGTTACTTCGGGGTACTGGAATCCGACGGGACTGTTAGGTATTAGCAGTGAATTACAATTAGGTTTGATGCATTCGGAGTACTTCGCCGGGATTGCCAAGTACGACTACGGAGCCTTAGCCAAGCCCATTGATGAAAACAGCGCCATGAGCTTTTCATTGATTCGATTTGGAGTAGACAACATTCCGAATACTACTGAGTTGATTGACGCTCAAGGGAACATTAACTACGATAGAATTTCTTATTTCTCTGCCTCCGATCTTGCCTTTATATTTTCGTACACCAGAAAAGTAAAAGACGGACTTAGTTTAGGTGGAAACTTCAAAATCATTAATCGTAAAGTTGGAGATTTTGCCAAATCCTGGGGGTTTGGAATTGATTTCGCAGCTACGTATGAACTGAATAACTGGACATTTGCTGCCATGGGAAGAGATGTTTCTACCACCTTTAACGCATGGAGTTACACCTTAAACGAACGTACCATCGAAGTATTTACCAATACCGGAAACGAAATCCCGGAAAACGGGCTGGAAATAACCATGCCTAGAATTATTCTGGCAGCTGCCAGAAAATGGGACATCAACGATAAGTTTAAACTTTTGACCGAACTTGATGCCGATCTTACTACTGACGGTAGAAGAAATGTACTGGTGGTGGGAGACCCTATTTCAATTGACCCACATTTTGGAATGGAATTGAGTTTTAAAGACATTGTTTTTGTTCGAGGAGGAGTGGGTAACATGCAACGCGTTACGGAAATTACCGGAAAAGAGGTAATGACCATCCAGCCAAACATTGGAATTGGGGTGCAGATCAAAGGAATCTCTCTGGATTATGCCCTTACGGACATTGGAGATGCTTCTGTTGCACTATACAGTAATGTATTCTCTCTTCGATTTAACCTTAACTCTAAAAGCTGATTATGAGAAAACTTCTACTCCTTTCTCTCATATTTGTGATGTCTAACATTCGTGGCCAGAACTTTGGAAACGAATGGATCGATTATTCCCAGCAATACCTAAAATTTCCTGTTTCGGAAACGGGAATTCATAGACTTTCTTACAATGAGCTTAATACCTCACTTTCGGGCATGGGAGTATCGCTCTCCTCTATCAACCCGGATAACTTTCAGGTATTCGGAAAACAACAGGAAGTTGCTATCCACATTGAAGATGGAGGAGATGGTTCATTTGACTCAGGTGATTACCTGGAGTTTTATGCCGAGGCTAACGATGGTTGGTTAGATAGCTTACTATACGACACTCCATCATCACAACCGGATTTATACTACAGCTTAATTAACGATACCATCAGGTATTATTTTACCTGGAACAATGCAACCAACAACAAAAGGGTTCAGCTAGAAAATGATGTTAATTATTCTGCCTATACACCACAAGATTATTGTTGGAAAACCAACTACATCAAGTACAGCAACTATTTTGTAGAGGGACCAAAATTTGACGATATATCAAGTCCTATATACTCCAGAGGAGAAGGATGGGTAGGTGATAATTTTAACCTAAATGGAACCATTACCACGAGTGTTTCTACCTCAAATACTTATTCCGGTGCCGGAGCACCAAATGCCACTTGTAGGGCAATTTCGGTTAGTAACTCCTCCTCTACCACCGGTAGCTCTGGATACAACCATGCATTGGAAATTACTTATGGTTCTTCCAACACGTTGGTATTAGACACCAATTTTCTGGGATACGATTTAATCGACTTTAGCTTTGCAATACCTAACTCTTCCTTAGGAACCAATACTACTGCTGTAAAGCACCATAGCTATAGCGTTGGACAAGCTACCGATAAACAAAACGTTTCTTCGGTAACGATCAAGTATCCTCATACATTTGATTTTGAGAACACCAATTATTTCGATTTTGAGGCTCCATATTCAGCTGGAAAATCAAGACTTTCCATCTCCAACTTTAATGGAAGTAGCCCTTACCTATACATTCATGGAGACACGGTAAAAAGAGTTCCACTAACGGATAACGGAGGTATTTGGGAAGCAGTAATTCCTAACTACTCTTCAGGTGAGGATTTAAGTTGTTTAATGGTAGAGTCATCTGACTTTATTTCTGTTACAAGTATTTCTCCAGTTAACGGTTCTGGAACATTCAGGGATTTTGAATCTGAATCGCCGGATAGTGCATTTATCATAGTATCTAATAAAATATTTACCAACGAGGCGTTAGCTTATGGAGCATACAGAGCTGGAGCTGGTGGGAATCATGATACCATTGTTGCTTTCATGGAAGAATTGTACCACCAGTATGGAGGTGGAATATACAAACATCCACTTGCCATTAAACGATTCTGTAGTATGGCCATTCAAACCTGGCCATCAAAACCACAGTACTTATTCCTACTTGGAAAATCGTTAAGAGATGCATCAGAAGAACAAGATTTGGGTAACCCTTCGCATGGTTCTCGTAAAAGCACTTACTCTTATGAACAAAATTTGGTTCCTTCTATAGGTTACCCACCATCAGACAATCACTTTACATTAGGACTGGAAGGAAACAACAGGCTATATGCCATAGCCACCGGAAGATTTAGTGCACTAACCAACGCTCAGGTACAGGATTACCTGGATAAAGTTCAAGAATATGAAACTGAACAAGACCCAGGAAGTATCTACGACATTCCGTCCAAAGAGTGGCAAAAAGAAGTATTACACTTTGGTGGTGGAGCCACTACTCAAGAAGCTCTAACCCTAAAAACATATTTAACTCAATTTGAAAACTCTATAGAGGACACCTTATTTGGAGGAAATGTTTCCACTTACTTCAAGGATCCTAGTTCTTCTGTAATTAATACAGCTGAGTTCTTCGAAATTCAGGAAAAACTGGAAGAGGGAGTTTCCATGATTACCTTCTTTGGTCACGCTTCCACCAGCGGAGGATTTAGCCAAAACATTGATTCGCCGGAGAACTGGAACAACGAAGGTAAGTACCCAATGGTACTTGGTCTTGGATGTTATACCGGTGATGTTCATCAGCCCGGCAACAATAGCTATGCGGAAAACATGGTGAACAAAACTGCTGAAGGAGCCATTTGCTTTACCAGTACCGTGAAACTTGGATATGTTTCTTTTCTGGGGAACTATTCTAATATTTTTCACAAACAGTTAGCTACATTGCGCTACGGACAAAGCATTGGAAGCAGCATGAAAGCTACTGTAGACTCATTAGAATCCATTACTTCCGAATCTATATTGTACCACAGTAACTACATTGGAATGTCTCTTCAGGGAGACCCTGCATTAAAATTGAATTCGCATAACGCTCCGGAAATTGTATTGGACGAATCCAGAATCTGGACCGAGCCAACTCAAATTGACTTATCTGTAGATACTTTTGATTTAAACATCATTGTTACCAACCTTGGAAGTGCCTTTGTGGATACATTTAGAGTGGAAGTAGAAAGACATTTCCCTTCTGGAGGAGATTCTATTTACATTATGGACATTCCTGGTGTTTACAATAAAGACACCATTACTTTTAAGATTCCTACTCAACATAGTATCGCAGTTGGTATTAACGATTTTGTGGTTCGAGCTGATCTTCCATTCTCTCTTATTGCTGAGCAATATGACGAGACCAATAACAATGAAATTGGATTCTCCACTTTTATTTCATCTAATGGACTACTCCCAATATGGCCCTACGACTTTGCCATTATTGCCAACGATACTATAACCTGTAAGGCCTCTACAATAGATCCATTTGCACCGGCAAGACAATATGTATTCGAAATAGACACTACCGACTTATTCAACTCTCCTTTTAAAAGGGAGCAATACATTATGAGCGAAGGTGGTGTAGTTGAAGCCAGACCTTACGACTGGGTGAACAGTAACTCAGGAAGTGTTGATCCAATTACTTTTACTGATAGCACCGTATACTTTTGGAGGTGCTCCCCGGATAGTGTTGTTAAAACATGGGAGGAAAGATCATTCCAATACATTGATGGTAAATGGGGATGGGGACAATCTCATTTCTTCCAGTTTAAAAACGATAGCTACACCAACATTGGTTATAACCGAACAGACAGAACCTTCGATTTTGATCCTGCACTGGCTCAAATTACTGCCAGTACCTTTGTCAACTTCGAAACCGGAGCTGAATGGTCTGGAACGAACTGGACATTGGCGGGAGAACAACAAGATTATGGTGGATGGTTAACCCCGTCGATTATTGTGGGAGTTGTTGATGCTTGTTCTCTTGAACCTTGGACAGCTACTACCATGTGTGTTGGGCAGTTCAACGGAAATCCATTCCTGTGCCCAGGGTTAAACCACATGGGTAGATACAGACATCATTACATCTTTATTTGGCACAATAACAATCCAACTCAGCTTGATTCTTTGGCTTCGTTTTTAGAGAATGTGGTACCAGATAGCAACTACATTGTAGCCTACTCTTATGTACCTGATAACTACACCTCTCCTACAGACCTTTACGATTCGTGGCCACCGGAGTTGTTTACCGCTTTCCAAAACCTGGGAGCTACCGGTATGAACCCTGGACAACCGGACGATGGATTTGTATTCTTCTGTAAAAAGGGAGATTTATCAAGCGTTATTGAAGAGCATACTGCCGATACGATTGCAGGAGGCTTGAACCTACCGGTACAACACCTCCATCTGGAAACATTTATTGAAGGCTGTAATCAGGTAGGATATATAAAAACGGGAGCTGCCGGTCCTGCTCAAAATTGGAATGCATTATATTGGGAGCAACATGCCCAGGAAAATCCAACCGACGACACTACTCGACTCAGAGTATACGGTATTACAGATGCAGGCGTGGAAACACTCGAAATAGATACATTGATGACGGGGTTAGACTCTGTACTAAACTTAAATGGATTGATCGACGCCAGTGTTCATCCTATGTTAAGATTAGAGGCTTACACCATTGATTCTACGGATATTACTCCGGTACAAATAGATCGTTGGCAACTATTATACGACCCTGTTCCTGAATTGGCGGTCAACCCTAAAAAGGGATTACACTACACCATTACCAGCGATTCTATACAACAAGGAGATTCGGCATCGTTTGCCATTGCCATCGAAAATGTGAGTGAATTTGACATGGATAGTTTATTGGTTCATTATTGGATCGAAGACCAAAACCATACTGACCATTATTTAAATTACCCTAGACAAGACTCTCTATTAGCAGGTGATATATTGATGGACACTCTACACTTTGGAACGGCCCAATACCCGGGTATTAATTCTGTATGGGTAGCTGCCAATCCTAAGATTAATGGAGATGAGCAAGATCAAGTGGAGCAATTCTATTTTAACAATCTGGCCAAAAAGACATTTGATGTCATCGAAGACAACATCAATCCGATTCTGGATGTCACCTTCGATGGAATCCACATATTGGACAACGACATTGTTAGTCCTAGTCCGTTTATCACCATTACTCTGGACGATGAAAATGAATTCCTATTACTGAACGAAGATGCTGACACCTCTCAATTTGAAGTATTTTTAAGAAGCCCTGGAAGCGCATCTTTCGACCCAGTCTATTTCATTAACGGACAAGGGGAAACGATCTTAAATTGGTTCCCTGCTGATAATGCCAACAATACATTCAAAATTGAGTACCAACCAACTTTCACGGTTGATGGTATATACACCTTAAGAGTTCAGGGTAGAGACAAAGCCAACAACTATTCTGGAGATTACGACTATGAAATCAGCTTCGAGGTAATTACTGAATCAAGTATAACACACCTTTACAATTACCCTAACCCATTTAGTACCAAAACTCATTTTGTATTTACCCTAACAGGGGCAGAGGTACCGGACCAAATGATGATTCAGATAATGACCATCAGAGGGGAAGTGGTAAGGGAAATCATGCTGGATGAATTAGGGCCTATTCATATCGGACATAATAAGACAGAGTTTTTCTGGGATGGTAGAGATCAATTTGGAGATCAACTGGCAAATGGCGTATACTTGTATCGTGCTATCGTTAAGCTCAATGGCGAAAACATCAAACATCGCACTACTAGTGCCGATGAAAGAAGTTTCACCAAAGAAGTAGGAAAAATGTATCTCATGCGATAGCTCCGGTAGCTATGATGTCATTATTTGAAAAGGTTTACAATCAAAAAAAACTAGTCTTAGTTACTCTTCTTCTGCTCGGTTTTCTAACCTATTGGTTCACACTTCAAACCGGCTTTTTATCGGACGATTTTGGATTCAACTACCAAATGGAAAAGTACGGTTGGAATGCTTTTTCGCACAATTTTAACGATCAGTTTTTCATTCCCCTAAGCCATGTTATTGGAACCGCTCTATATCAAATATTAGGACCCAATGCTTTTGCCTTTCACCTGATTCAACTATTGATTCACATCCTTATTGGATGGCAATTGTACCTACTACTCGTAGACTATTTAAGCCATTCGCAAAAAGAAAAAATCGCTTTGTTGGCGGCCATCCTGTTTGTCATCTTTCCCTATCAAACGGAAGCAGTGATTTGGCTCTCTTCTAAGTCTTACGGCTATAGCTTATTGTTTGGGTTGCTCTTTATCAGGTCCTATTTCTCCTACACGAAGGAAAACAAATCGATACATCTCCTACTCTCTTGTTTTTGGCTACTTGCCTCTATTCACAGTAAAGAATTTGGATATGTATTACCCATCGTTCTATTTTTAATGGAATGGGCCAAAGGTAGAGCTTCAAATAGCATTCGTCCAATGCTGTGGTTTCTATTAATCCTTGTCATTAGTCTGGGAGTAAGATGGTACATTCTACCCAACCCAATTGGAGGGTATGGTGCAGAAAAGCATGTTCCTCTTTCCGCATTACCACTTTCTAAAAACCTCATAGCCTATCACTTAAAATTTCTGGCCTACCCCAGGTATAATTGGCTATTCTTCATCCTAACCGGACTAACCATCTTAACACCTCTTTTATTGAACCAAAAACTTAAGCTTAAACAAGGGCTAGCTATCTGGTTCATGTTTATTGTTCTGATACTACCTGTTCTTTCGTTAGAAATTAGCTCTCTTAGAAGCATTGAATCCGATAGGTATGGGTATTGGGCATCTATTATTATAGCTACTGTTCTATCTATCTCTATTTTTAATTTACCCTTTAAAAAAGCGAGCTTATTTCTGGGGGCAATCTGGATTGTTTCTTTTAGTTACATAACTACCCTTACCAATCAAACCTGGGTAGAGGCTAGCGAATTGAGAGATACCTATGGAGAACAATTGCTTACGATAGAAGAAAATATTATTGTATTAAATGCTCCTGATAATTACAAAGGGGTTTATGTGTTTAGAAACGGGATCGAGGAGTACTTAAAACTGCATGGAAGCAGTGTGGAATTAACTGTTCCATTCTTCCAGACTTTTCATACCCTCGAAGGAGGAATTACTCCTCCTGATGTGAACCATTCTGTAACTGCCATAAACTGCTCCGAACTGTACTATTTTAAAAACAGTTACGGAATTGTTTACCCAATAGAACCCAATAAAGTATCAATAGATGAGAAAATCTTCCAGACCGGACAAAACATCTATTATTTTTCTAATGGAAAATTACATCGGTTTGACCATCCATAAGAAATACTTTTCCGTTCTTTGTATCCATGTTAATTGATACGCATACACACCTCTACAGTTCTAAATTTGACGAAGACCGAAACGATGTAGTTAAGGAATGTTTGGAAAATGGTATAGAGCGTTTATTGCTACCTAACATTGATTCCGGATATACGGATAAAATGTTGGAATTATGCGAAGCATTTCCCACCAATTGCTTTCCCATGATGGGGATTCATCCGTGTTCTGTTCAGCCGGATACTTACAAGGAGGAATTAAAGCACGCTAAAGAATGGTTGGATAAAGGTAATTTTATTGCAGTAGGAGAAATTGGTATTGACTTATACTGGGACAAATCCACTCTGGGAATTCAGCAAGAAGCTTTTAGAGAGCAAATAGGTTGGGCCAAAGAAAAGTCTTTGCCTATTGTTATTCATGCCAGAGATTCCTTTGAAGAGATTTTCGAAATCGTGGATGAAATGAACGATGATCAGTTGACAGGAATTTTCCATTGTTTTACCGGAACTGAAAAAGAAGCTGAACGCATTATTAATTATAGTGGATTTAAAATGGGGATTGGTGGTGTAGCTACATTTAAAAACTCAGGGTTGGACAAGGTGATCAAACAGTTCTCTATGGAGCACTTTGTTTTGGAAACGGACTCTCCCTACCTTACTCCACACCCACACAGAGGGAAACGAAACAAAAGTCCTTACCTTATGTTGGTGGCCGAAAAAATGGCCGACATTTATGGATGTTCTCTTCCTGAAGTGGAAGAAATGACCACTAAAAACACATTCGAAATATTTACTTCTCTATCATGAAGTTCTTCATAAAATATAGCTTATTGTTATCGCTTCTTATGTTAAGTAGCAGAACTTTAGCTACCACTACTCTATCTCCACAAGCTCAGGTCAGTTTACTTACCTGCGATGAAGGAGATGACTTATATACACTGTTTGGCCACAGTGCCATTAGAATAAGAGACATTTCTAACGGGTTGGATTTAACTTACAATTGGGGAATGTTTGATTACAGCGACCCTAATTTTTACTCCAAGTTTGTAAAAGGTAAGCTGGACTACTACATGGACGAACAGAGTTTCGACTATTTCATGTACGAATACCAGTACACCAAGCGTAATGTTAGAGAACAGATCTTACTGCTATCCCAGGATCAAAAACAACGTTTATACGAAGCTCTCCTGGAGAATTACAAACCCGAAAACAGAACCTATAAGTACGATTTCTTTTACGACAATTGCTCCACTAGAGTCAGAGACATGATCGTTTCCATTATGGGAGAGAATTTAAAGGTTTCGTCTGTTGAAGATGCGGACCAATTTACGTTTAGAGAAATAATTGCTCTAAGGCTGCAAAAAATGCCCTGGATCAATGCCGGTATCGACTTGATACTAGGAAGTCAATTGGACGTTAAAGTGGACAATAAGAACCTGATGTTCTTGCCTATTTACCTGGAGCAGGTTCTGGATCAATCAAAAGTTATAGTGGATGGTGCTGAACTCAATTTTGTGACTCAAAAACACGACTTAATTAAAGGAAATACAAGAGCTACGAATGAGTTACCATGGTACAGTCCTTCTGCCATTACCTGGATAGTATTTGTAGTCATTTTTCTATTGAGCTTTTTTCAGGTTCCTTTTATCACCAACATCCTTAAAGGTCTTGTCCTATTGTTAATTGGAGTATTTGGAATCTTCATCGTTTTCATGCTTACAACGGATCATCAAACCGCTCAGGGAAACTACAATATCTTATGGGCACATCCGTTGCATTTACTATTTATCATCCCTCTGTTTAGTAAGAAGCTATTCAATAAACTGAACAAAGTATTTTTAGTAATGGCCATAGTACCATTTGCACTTATTATTGGATACATGGTAATACCACAACAGTTTAATAGTGCTTTTGTACCGTTAATTTTAACTCTTGCACTCATCTACTTTAGGTGGTACATGAACTCTAAAAATAT
Source organism: Parvicellaceae bacterium (assembly GCA_965230225.1). Classification (GTDB taxonomy): domain Bacteria; phylum Bacteroidota; class Bacteroidia; order Flavobacteriales_D; family Parvicellaceae; genus CALSMU01. The sequence continues at coordinate 498,507 of CBDDKM010000005.1, read as the reverse complement.
TAACTCACAACCAACAGAAAATGGCTAAACAGGGAATTCTCCTATTAAATCTTGGTACCCCGGACAGTCCTAAAGTGGAGGATGTAAAAAGGTATTTGAAACAATTCCTGAACGATCCGGATGTAATTGATATACCCTGGCTACCCAGAAAGATTTTGGTTAATGGAGTAATTGTACCTAAAAGAGCTCCTTTCTCTGCAGAAGAGTATCAAAAGCTTTTTGATATGCACGATGGAGAATCTCCATTGTTGTTTCATACAGAATCCCTAACTCAAAAAGTTCAAAGTAGGTACCCTAACAAAGTGGTTCGTTTTGCCATGAGGTATGGGAATCCATCTATGGATAAAGTACTCAACGAAATGTACGCTTTGGAGCTGGAAGAGATAACCATCATTCCACTATACCCACAATACGCCGAAGCCACAACTGGTTCTACCATAAAAGAGGCCGAGCGTATCATGAAAAAATGGAAAAAGAAACCGGCAATAAAATACGTTAAGCAATTCTACTCGAATGAACTCTTTTTAGAGTCGGTAGTAGACAAAACTACCGAGATCGATGTTGCAGACTACGATCACATTCTTTTCTCTTACCACGGGCTCCCTAAAAGACAGCTTACGAAATACCACAACGGGAAAGAGTGTAATGAACTGGAATGCGATCCCAACAAGAACAGCGAAAATGCATTCTGCTACCGAGCTACTTGCTTTGGTACTTCCAAATTACTGGCGGATAAATTAAAGCTCGATAGAAAGGATTACACGGTCGCTTTTCAATCCAGGCTAGGGAAAACTGTTTGGACCCAACCTTACGCCGATGAGGCCATTAAAAACCTTGCAGAAAAGGGAATTAAAAAGCTTTTGGTGTTCTCTCCTGCATTTACTGCAGACTGTCTGGAAACTGTATTAGAAATTGGTGAAGGATATGACGAACTGTTTAAAGAGCACGGAGGAGAACAATTCACTTTGGTGGAGAGCTTAAACGATTCGGATAAATGGGTAGATTGTATTACTGATTTAGTTCAATAGAGCACAAACAATATTCTTATAAACAAAAATGGCGATTGAATATTCAATCGCCATTTTTTATATCATTTTTAAAATCCTTTTATTTCAATACCAGCTTAGTAGTATAAGCAGAATTCTCTCCTTTAACAATGGCGTTATACACTCCAAATGCCAATTTATCTCTATTGATCATGAACTTGTTTTGCCCGCTTTCGGCATTTAGTTCAGTTTGAGAGATAACCATTCTACCACTCATATCAATTAAGTAGAACTCATATTGTTCATCCACTTCAGTTTCTATCACTACATGAATGTTGTTTTCGTTATCAACCGAAAATACATTTACATCTGCCCCAGACTCACATGGAGATACGGCGATGATTGGAGATTCATTTTCAGTTCCATCATAATCCACCTGAGTTAACCTATAAAAAGATAGTTCGTTTAATGGAGCCTCATCGATATAGCTATACTGAACATTAGCACTAGAAGTTCCTGACCCGTCTACCAATCCAAGAATGCTAAAAGTGGTTCCGTCTAAACTTCTTTCTACTAAAAAATGCTGATTGTTGATTTCGGAAGTAGTTTCCCAAAATAATTCAACTTCGTTAGTACGACAGTTACCATTGAAGGTAGCTAACTCGTAAGGAAGCGGACTTGAAAGCTCTGCCAACGTCCAGATTCTATCAAAATTACCTGAAGGCACAGATACACCTGTTACATTAGCCGTTCCATCATCCGTTCCCCAAATACTTTGTGGAGACGTTCCGATGAACCAACCATACCATTTATCATCTGTGGTATTGTAACGTTGTGCACCAAGCATATTTGCTCCGGTGGTAATGTTATTGTTATTAGGAGCAGGGTCCTGAGATCCTGTTTCCGATGCATCTACGTTGTATCCAAAATCCAACGTTACATCTGGCTTAGTTCCATAAGAACTTGCATCCACCATCCAGAAACGATCCACTACGTGATCGGCATTATCTAATAACCCGGTAGCTGCATCAGCCATGTGCTGTACTCCATCCGGACGAGGATAGTTTCTATCTCCCGTTAATGCTCCACCACTACCAGTGGTTTCGTAAGTAGAAAACAAAACACTTCCTCCAGATGATCCTGCAGATGTTTTTGTAAGTGTAAAAGGTATTTTTGTTTCAGATCCAAGAGAAACATCTCCTGTTGCAAAAGGCACCACGTATGAGCCCGTAGAAGCTACAGCTATATCAGAAATGTTCCATTTGATATAGTTATACTCTCCTTCGGAAATTATATTACCTCCATTTGCTCCTTGCGTTTCGATACCGTCAGAGTGGTCTTGATCCACCACAACATACACGGGAGTACCTGATGTACCGCCGTCCAGAACCATATAGGCTCCGTCCTTCATCACTAATGCATTATTCTGGGCGGTTACTCCAAAAGCAGCAAAAACAAAAAGTAGCGTAGTTATTTTATTCATTATCAGTTCGTTTTAAACAAATATACACCCTTTTAATACTAAAAACCAAATATAAGTTTTACCAAAAATTAACCAATTATTAATTTCCTAACGTATACGACAGAATTGAAAACATAAAAAAAGCCGATGGTAAAGTAACCATCGGCTTTCAATTTTGATATTATTTCAACTTATCCTGCTAGAATAATCACCTTGTTGTTCATTACTTCAACAACGCCTCCTCCAACTTCGAATTTTTTCTCACCAGAAGGAGTTGTAATCTTAACTTCTCCAGCTTTAAGAGATGAAATTAATGGTGCGTGATTTTCTAGAATTCCCAATAATCCATCAGTACCTGGAACAACAATTGAGCTTGCTTCTCCGGTATAAAGGTTTTTATCAGGTGTTATAATGTCAACATTCATGTCGGTTGAATTTTAATTTATTTAGCTTCAGCTAACATTTTCTCTCCGGCCTCAATTACTTCTTCCATTGTACCTTTAAGGTTAAATGCTGCCTCTGGATATTGATCAACTTCTCCATTAAGAATCATGTTAAATCCTTTGATGGTATCTTCGATCGGCACCAATACACCTTCCAATCCTGTAAACTGCTCAGCTACGTGGAAAGGTTGAGAAAGGAATCTTTGTACCCTTCTTGCTCTGTGTACAACCAATTTATCTTCTTCAGAAAGCTCATCCATACCAAGAATCGCGATGATATCTTGAAGCTCTTTATATCTCTGAAGTGTTTCTTTTACGTTTTGTGCACAAGAGTAGTGCTCTTCTCCAATGATTTGAGGAGTAAGAATTCTAGAAGTAGAATCCAATGGATCCACCGCAGGATAAATTCCAAGCTCAGCAATCTTACGAGAAAGTACTGTTGTTGCATCCAAGTGAGCAAATGTTGTTGCCGGTGCAGGGTCAGTTAAATCATCCGCAGGTACGTATACCGCCTGTACAGATGTAATAGATCCTCTTTTTGTAGAAGTAATTCTCTCCTGCATCGCTCCCATCTCAGAAGCAAGAGTTGGTTGGTATCCTACTGCAGAAGGCATACGCCCTAGAAGTGCAGATACCTCAGATCCAGCTTGTGTAAAACGGAAGATGTTATCGATAAAGAATAGGATATCACGTCCTTGTCCTTCACCATCTCCATCACGGAAGTACTCAGCTAATGTTAATCCTGAAAGTGCAACTCTAGCACGTGCACCTGGAGGCTCATTCATTTGTCCGAATACCAAAGTAGCCTGGGAGTTTGATAATTTTTCTTTATCAATCTTAGTAAGGTCCCATCCACCTTCTTCCATATCTTTTTCGAATTCTTCACCGTATTTGATTACTCCAGATTCGATCATCTCACGAAGCAAATCGTTTCCTTCACGAGTACGCTCTCCAACTCCAGCAAATACTGAAAGACCTTCGTATCCTTTTGCAATGTTGTTGATCAACTCCATGATCAATACAGTCTTTCCTACTCCTGCTCCACCGAACAATCCAATCTTACCACCTTTAGAGTAAGGCTCAATCAAATCGATTACTTTAATTCCGGTAAACAGAACTTCTGTAGAAGTAGATAAATCTTCGAATTTTGGAGCGTCTCTGTGAATTGGATATCCTCCAGTTTTATCACAGTCTCCAATTCCGTCAATCGCATCTCCCACAACATTAAACAATCTACCTTTTACTTGATCTCCGGTAGGCATTGTAATTGGAGCTCCGGTAGCAATTGCTTCCATTCCTCTTTTAAGTCCATCAGTAGAATCCATAGAGATTGCTCTTACGCTATCTTCTCCAATGTGCTGCTGACATTCAAATACTACTACGGTACCATCTTCTTTTTTAATTTCGATAGCATCCAAAATGTTAGGTAGTTTATCAGCATCCTCGAAACTGATATCTACTACAGGACCAATTACCTGCGCTAATTTCCCTTTTATTTGAGACATTCTATATTGTTTTAAAAAATGTTGTTCAAAAAATTTCGGTGCAAAAGTAGAACATTTTATTGTTTTTCCATGCTATGTTAATAGTTTTTTAACCTGACTTTGGTCATTATTGTATTTTCTCCGTTTGCGTCAGGCATAATCTTTCAAAAAACACTAATTTTACAACTGTAAAATACACCTAATTATAGCTTGAAAGTATACAACCACATCAGTGAATTTAAAGGGGTAAATCACGCAGTTGTTACAGTGGGGACGTTTGATGGAGTACACATTGGGCACCAAAAAATAATTGCCAGATTAAAAGAAATTGCCCAGGAGCAAAATGGAGAAACTGTTTTGTTAACTTTTTATCCACATCCAAGAATGATTTTATTTCCGGATGATACCAGCCTGAAATTAATTAACACCATGGATGAAAAGATTAAACTGTTAGAATCTTACGGTTTAGATCATTTAATCATATACCCTTTTGAAAAAGATTTTTCCAGAATTACACCTACCGAATACGTCAGAGATCTTCTGGTTAAACAGGTAGGGGTTAAAACTCTGGTAATTGGTTATGACCATCGGTTTGGGAGAAACAGACAGGGTAACTTTGAACTACTAGAGGAACTTAGTCCTGTTTACGATTTTGATGTAAAGGAAATTTCTGCTCAGGAAATTAACGACATCAGAGTAAGTTCCACCAAAGTGAGAAAATCCATTTTAGAAGGGGACATTGAAACTGCCACTAATTACTTAGGACATGCCATTACTTTTTCAGGAAAAGTGGTAAAAGGAGATCAATTGGGCAGAACTATTGGCTACCCTACTGCCAATATTGAATTGAATCAAATTCATAAATTGATTCCTGAAGGAGGGGTTTACGCAATTAAATCAGAAATTAACGGTTTAGTGTACAACGGAATGCTAAACATTGGCCAAAGACCTACGGTAGGCTCTACCAACAAAACATCTATTGAAGCTCATTTCTTCAACTTGGACGAAGATTTGTACGACCGGGAAATTACCATCGAATTGGTAGCTAAATTGAGAGACGAGAAGAAATATATGGATTTGGAGGAATTGAAAGACCAATTGGACAATGATAAAAACTTGGCACTATCTTTACTACAATGACTATAAAAAACTCGTTATGAAACGGCTATCACTTCTTCTTTTTACCTTTTTAATGGTTAATATCGCTTCAGCACAAACCTTGAAGCAAGAAGATTTGGACACTTGCTACATCTACTCCTCGCTGGATGAAGCTCTGGAAAATCCAGATAATGTATACATCCTTCATTTGCCCAAAATGAAATACAAAACGGTTCCAGCCGAAATTCTTAAAATGAAGAATTTAAACGTATTGGACCTGAGCAAAAATAAGATTGAATCCCTACCTAACGGATTCGAAAAGTTAATTCACCTGCAAGAATTGAATTTAGGGAAAAACAAATTTGAATCTTTTCCTCTAGAAATTGTAGAACTGGTAAACTTAAAGAGATTAATTCTTAACCAGAACTTTATTCCCGGGCTTCCTTATGCCATTAGAGATTTACAGAAACTGGAATATCTGGACATGTGGAACAATAACTTAAGTACAATACCAGAAAGCATTGGTGAACTTAAAAACCTAAAAGAATTGGATTTACGAGTGATTCAATACACTCACAAAGAACAGGAAAGAATTTTTAATTTACTTCCCAATACAAAAATTCACTTTTCTAACTCTTGCAACTGCGGTAATTAAGGACAGTAGAACCCGTCCAGGTTCCAGGCAATAGAATCAGTACAGAATTTATAAGCAGAAGTATACTGCCCTTCACAAAGCTCTTGAGTAGAGAATTTGTTTAATGAGATTTTCCCTGCTCCAATACTTCTTAGCGTCAATTTATATCTGCTTGAGAAAATACCTACCCCGCCATCAATATTGGTAAAAGATGGTCTTTCGGTTACTACACCTAAAGCAGGTTCGTTAACCTCCATATAAGTATTTAAATCTTCACCAGCTACAGTCAGGTAAAACTCAATTCTGTCCGGCACTCTTTTGATAACGTCGGCTTCGTAAGGATAATCCTCCAGCCTGTTTGCAACCATTTGATAAAACGCATCTCCCGCAATTTCTTCAAACATAGATGACCCAGCATCGGTGTTAGGTGTTTTTTGAGAACCAAGGCTCCAATCAAAATACTTGTTTGTAACACCAGAAGCAGTATGCTCATTATAATAAAACCTCAAGCTTACTTCATAACGCTTACCATTTTCGGCACTTAGCCATTTAGCGGTAACAGTTGGATAATTATTATTGACAGAGCTTGATGCATTTGCAAAGTTTACTCCACTAATAAGCGTATAAGTAAATTGAGTAGAGAAATTTAAATCCTGAATTAGAGTGGTTTCAGATGTGATTTCCTCTGCTTCTTCTGCCACATCTATTTTTAACTTATAAGTAGCTTCGTTATTCAATCCTGCAGGAGGAACAAAGTAATATACCTTTTGTGAATCAGTATAAAAAATACCTTCATCCAAATCACTCACCCACATTTCTTGAAGGTTAAAAGTATTAGTGATACTTCCATTTACGTGCTCCTCAACGGTAGCCGCTACAGAAGAGTACATGGAGCTATCGTTAACAGCTGCATATTCTGCATTATTTCCATCTCCAATGAAAGACTTATTGATTTTTACAAACTGTGTATCTGCCGATTGATCCAATAATCCAAACACCACTGGTATCTCATTATAAGGAGCATTAAGTTCGAAATCAGTAGAACATGACCAAGTTCCTAATGCTGCTGCAGCAACCGCCAATATTGAAAAAACCTTTCCCGTCTTCATTGATTAAAATTTAATGTACAAACATAACCAAAAAAAAATATCCCGTTCATTTAATTGCATGAACGGGATATTTCAGAGTAGCATCGGTAATCTTTACTGTTTTATCAGCTGTTTTACCTCCGTCTTTTTACCATCAGTTACTTTGATGAAATAAATACCATTTTCCATTCCTTCAAGATCTACCTGTGTCTTTAAGAAGTAGTTTTCTACGGCTTTAACCTCTCTGGAAATTTGCTTTCCTTGAGCATCGTAAACCATGATCTCTACTTCGTCTCCAAATCCATCAATCTCTACGTTAAACATTCCTGCTCCTGGATTTGGGAATACTTCAATGTTTCTGGTTTTATCGTACTCTGGTGTAGAAACTCCCCAACCTACCGTAAAGTAATGAGTAATTTCATCTCCAAAGTCAGGCTCAAACAAGTGAAGGTTTCCTCCTCCTACTTCTCTAAATCTAATCCACCCGTTCCCATCGTTGTTAGCAAAGAATGCTAATCCATCAGAATCAGAATCTGTAATTTGGAACTTATAACATCCAGGCGCTAAGCTCAAGGTATCTTTGTACTGAGTATTATTAGCATAGCTACTGTTTGAATAGTGAACATTACCATCTAAATCAGTAATGGTTACTGTGTTTTCACTTGCTGCTCCGTTTGTTTGGAACCAGATGTAGAAATCTCCAGGGTATACCGGTGGAGAATCGAACTCTACACGTTGAGCGTTATTGTACTCGTACTCATCCTGAACACCATTTGGCTGATCAACGCTTACGTTAAATTCTTTACAGAATTGAGCATGATCCCAGAAACTAATGTCTGGAATTGGCAACTCTACCTCAGCAGTTTCACCATAAGCTAAATCTCCTGTCCAGGTATAAGTTAATGCATTGTCTCCACAAACCGCATAGTTTAATACTGCACTTGTTAAGTTAGCTGATCCAGTATTCTTGATTAATACTTTAGGGTTATCACAAATAGGGTTCATTCTATTGTGGTACTCCCAGTTATTTGGCGCTATTACATCTTCTAAGGCAACATCATTCGTAAAGTTGTGCTCACCATAAGAAACCAACTGAACAGTAGTTCTGTAGTTTCCTTCCATTCCACCTGCAGTATATTCCATTCCGTAATCGATAGAAGCTGTAGAACCAGGTGTTACAAAAGGAGTAATATCATGATCGTAAGTATCTCCAAATGTTCCAGGACACCAACCGGCACGATCGTAAATCCATGTTCCTCCTTGAGCTACTACAGGGTTATTAGCACATGTTTTCCAGTTTAACCACTCGAATTGCTGTGTTCCATTGATGCTTAAGTTATGCATCTTAGGGCAGAACTCAGCACAGTTCTCAAACCCTCCGAACCAGTGTCCGGTTGTTCTGGTCTTAATTCTATAGAAACTTGCATTAGGATTCATCATCACATCTACCGCCGGCATTGAAATGTCGTTGGCAATGTTCGAATGTTGGTAATCACCTCTCCAGATGGTTTCAAAGTCAATCACGTCTCTAGGAGGAGTTCCTTTAATCATAATGAACTTAAGATCAATCAACTCTTGCTGGTTACCTGCCGAAATCTCAACTGTATCGTGGAACAATGGCATGTAATCAGTTACATCATATACCCATCTAAACCCGTTAGGTCCTAAATCTAACCCGATACCGTAAGGTGTAACGTAGTTTTGAATTTGGTGAATGGTTTGTTGGTATGCATTAATGATCATACCATCTTCCGTAATATAAGTACTGTCTATAGCATTTCCGTTAGGACCATAAACGTAATTGTATCCTGGTTGCCAAACATAAGAAGTATCCAAAGCATTAGAAGAAATTCCTGTTTCGTTCATGTCTACATAAGTAGATGTTTCGATAATAGTAGATGCTCCGTTGTATACTGTATCGTTTACTAAGTTAGAATCAAGGTGCATGGTATAGGTTCCCTGAACAAAAGTGAAGTTGGGTCTGTCAGTAACCTGAGCGATATCCATGAAGTTATCAAACCCATTGTGAAGGTTCCAGGTAGGAACTCCCATCAATGTTCCATCGTGTCCGTTACCACTGTAATCAGAGGCAACAGTTCCAGATAAATCGTTAAAATCGTAAGCCGCTTGTAAGTTGCTGTAGTTTGGATGTGTTCCGTCTACCGTTTTATACATCCAATCCTGAATATCAGTTTGACTTAGTTCTGCATTCCATACTCTAAACTCATCAATGAATCCATCGTATCGTCCACTATAACCTGAACCAGCAGTTCCTCCAATTCTGAACTTTGCAATTGGACTCATGGTTCTTGTTTTACCAGTTGCAGTAGCAAATACGTTCCCGTTAAGGTACATTACCATGTCTCCGGTAGTAGCATTTTTTGTAAATGCCCAGTGGTTCCACTGCCCTGAAAAGTTAGCATTATTCGCTGCCTCATCTAAACGGTCGTAAGATCCTGTACCATTATTACCAGCATCCCAGTATACTCTTCCATTACTCCATGGTAAGTGAGAGTTCAATACTCTGTTTCCATCTGCATCTCTTCCTTCAAAAGCGTATGAATTCATTGGCATCACATTAGGATCACCATAACACCAGAAAGAAATGGTTACTTCATCAGATACGTTAGCAAAAGCTCCTGCAGGTACATCAACAAACTCATCCGAACCAAAATCTAAATATCCATTGTCGTTATTGGTTACTACTCCAGAGTTCATCCCAGTAGCTTCTCCAACCACAACATTATCAGCTCCTGCTGTAGCATTTTCGAAAGTAAATTCTACCACCAAGTTGGAAGTTCCATCCCAGTTAAATGGCGTTGCAAAATTAAAGTCATTTACACCAGTAGAAGAGAAGGTTGTATTGATGTTATACACCTCTGTAAATCCAGTCATTTCGTAAGAAGCTGGGGTAAGTTCCGTCAATGCAGAATTTTTTATTCTGATTTTAAGATTATCTAAATCTGCACCCAAAGTAGAAATGTCCATTCTTAATTTATGGATATCTCCTGCTGTTACTCCTGCTCCTGTCAATTCGGCTGCGGTAACAATGTATTGAGCTTTAGATGATCTTAAAGAACTTTGTAAGGTATTGCTTAACGATGCACTACCAGAACCAATTGTATAATCACTTTCAGAAACAGTGTTATCATATACCGGATAGTATTGGTATGATTGATACACATTATAAGTAGGTCCGTTTACGTAATAAATGGTATCCGGATTAGAGTTTCCCAGATAGTAATACTCTGCTCCTACATTTTCGTGTTGGTACAATCTGGTGTAAGTGGTATAATCCCACTCTCCGCAAGGGAACCCATCTTGAGTAGTTGCAGCATCACACTTTAATGTGTAATACATTAAAATTTTGTGGTACTGGTTCGTGTCTTCCGGAAACACATACCAACCCCTTCTTTTTGTAATATCAGAAAACTCCAGTGTTTGTACCACAATAGTGTCTCCAAACGACTGTGCTATTAACTTGCCCTGAAACGACAAGCAGATCAGTAATAAAACAGCGAATAGTTTTTTCATAGTATAGTTTATCGAGTGTAAGCAACAAATGTAAGCATATCTAAATCCTTTTACCTCAATAAACAGGCATATTTCAGACATTGTAGCCCTTTTGTTACATAATTTCACAAAAAAAGCTCTCCTTGTGGAGAGCTTTCAAATGTATTGTATATATCAATTCTATACCTTAAACAGGTACAGACAAAATTATAGACAAACGATCAATGCGTGAATGATTGCACCAATACCAAATAATAAGAATAGTAAGATGATGTTAATCCAGAATTCACGTCCAATATCATGTACTAAAAATACCGCCAATGGAGGTAGTAAGAAACATAATAAAATGATTAGGATATCAGCAGTAGTTTCAGTTGTATTTGAATTGCTGAATTTTCTAATTGTGCTTGTTGCATTGTTCAATTTTCTCAATTGCTTTTTAGACACTTCTGCAGTAGAAGTTTCTTCCATTGCCAATTGAGTTTCTGCAACCTCCTCAACTACTACCCTAGCTTCGGTAGCTTTAGCAGGCTCTACAACTTGTTTTGGTTCAACTGTTTCAGCAACTGCCACTTCTCCAACTTCAGGAGCTTCTACTTCTGTTACCACCGGTGTAACAATTGGAGCTTCTTTAGTTTCTTCCAATACCAAAGTCTCTTCAGAACTTCTTTTTTCGTCTACTTTTTGAGTTTTTGCTTTATATCTTTTAGCATGTAAAAAGTCAAGAGGTTTTCCATAATCCGTGTAACGGAAGTTAGAACAAGAAGACATTACCACAGAAATTAAAAGGGCTAATGTTCCAATAAATAGCAATTGTTTTTTCATTTTTTTTTAAAATTTAATCCGAGTACTAATATAATCAATAATCAAAAGCAGCTCCTGCAAAAACTATATAAATCCAAAAAGTTAAAAATCACTACATTTACAGCATGTTTAAGAATCTGACCAAATTCCAAAAAAGGGTGGTAGTCTTTCTGCTTTTAGCCTTAATGATCAATTTTGGAATCATTGGAGTTTTGATCACTGCTCTTAATGTTTCCGAAAAACGGCTATTTGTGATTGGGAACACTATGGAGGAAATGGCAAAACAGCACATCGTTACCGAAGTAACCGTTAACGAAACCATTCCCCTTAATTCAGACATTAGCATAACAGAGGAACTCAACGTAAACATCGACATGTTTCTGGATACTGAAATTCCTTTTAGAGCAGACATTCCGGTGAACGAAGAGATGCTGGTTCCATTTAAGATTGGGGTACATGATTACATTATGTTAGACACCACCATTCAGGTAACCGATTTTGTAGACATTATTGTGGATGATACCATCCCATTAAACCAAAAGGTAAAAGTTCCAATTTTCGGAAAGAGAGGTCCAACCATGCCTATTTCTGGTAAAATTCCGCTTAACCAAAAACTTCACATTGGATTTGATGAGGCCATGCCTGTAAAAAGTGTAGTACCTATAGACATGCTAATCATTGACACTCTACCTGTTGGTCTATCCATGAAAATACCAGTAGATCTTATGGTACCTGTTAAAATCCCTATTAAAACTTCAGCACGAATTAACTTCGATGGTCCAATGCCGGTTGATGCAGAAATTCCAATTAGCTTGAGTATCCCTGTAGATATTCCACTGGAAGAAACCTCCCTGGCAGCGTACTTTAAGAAAATGGCTAAAGGCTTAAAAAGCCTTACTGAATTATCGTTCGATGATAATGATGAGGATTAATTGTTGATTACATCAAACAACTCATCCAGATTAGGAATAAGAATTACTTCAATTCTTCTGTTTTTCGCTTTATCACTTTCATCAACAGGAATAAACATACTTCTTCCGGCAGCAGTAATGGTCTTTGGCTCCATATTGCTACTTTCCAGCATAATTTTAACCACCGATGTAGCTCTTAACACACTTAACTCCCAGTTATCCTTTGGATGAGAAGATGAATGCATTTTATCTGAGTCAGTATGTCCTTCTACTAAAATATCCAGGTCAGATTGCTCTTCAAGTACCTTTGCTAACTCCACCAATGCTTTCTTTCCTTCTGCATCTACTTTAGTGCTTCCTGAAGCAAACAACAACTTAGCTTCCATACTTACGTATACCCTACCGTTCTTTTGAACTACAGTAAGTCCTTTATCTTTAAATCCTAATAAAGCATTCGCTACTTTGTCTTTTAGTGCTTTTACAGCAGCATCCTGACTAGCAATTATAGCCTCTAACTCGTTTACTCTCTTTTCTCTTGCAGCAAGATCTAAAGACAATTTATCCAAATCCGCTTTCTTTTTATTTAACTCTGCCTCCAGTAATCTTAGCTCATCTTCTTTTGCCTGTAACTCAAGTCTGGTTGCATTTAGGTCATTTACCAATCGTTGGTTTTCGATAGCACTTCCTTTTTGAAGAGCCTCTAATTGATCCTGAATTCTTTGGTTCAATGCGTCAATCTTATCATACTGACGTTCTTTCATTCTTAACGATTTCCCAAGCAAAGTCGTATCCGCTTCCAGTCTGGTTGTTTTATCAGACAGGTCTTCAATTTTTGCTTTTTGCTCGGTAGTCAGTGTCTCAAGATCAGTATATTTTGATTTGAATGATTCTAATTGCTCAGTACATTCTTTATAGTTACTTTCTAATTCTTCTACCTTTCTTGCTGGAACACAAGAGATCATCAATCCGGCAGAAATAAACGACAAATACAATGTAATCTTCTTCATTATGGTCAATTAAAAATTATAGCTTGCGCTATTTACAAAAATGAGGCCTATTCTTTCAACCTCGAAGCAAAATCTCCGAACTTTTTAACACTCACCCCTTTAAAAGAGAAAAGGAGCACCGAAGTACTCCTTTTCATATAATGATTTAATTGCTTTTAATCCTCGTGCGAGAAGAACACTCTGGAAAGGTCTCTGTGCTCCATTGGGTTCTGAGGGAATGCCCTTACATCTAATTGTAATAGTCTAATGTACTCATCGTAGTAAATAGGCATAAATGCCGCATCGTCGATAAGAATACTATCACACTTGTGGAATAAGATATCTCTCTCTTCTGCACTGGTTGAAGATAATGCTCTTTCATACATCTGGTCAAATACAGGATTTACGTATCTTGAAGCATTCGGGAAAGATGCTGCATTTGGGTCATCCGGTACAGTTTTACCGTAGAATAACTTTAAGAAGTTTTCAGGATCCGGATAATCAGCTCCCCATGCCATTCTCCAGAATCCTTCTTGTCCAGTTGTCATTCTTTCAATGTGAACAGGCATTTGAAGTGTTTGGATATTAAGAGTAACTCCAATGTTCTCTTTTAACATGCTTTGAATTGCCTCTGCAAGAATCAAGTTGGTCTTACCACCTTCATTTAAGAAAAGGGTAATTTCTGGGAATCCGGCACCTCCAGGGTAACCTGCATCCTTCATTAACTTATTCGCTTTATCCAGATCAAACTCAAATCCTTCAATTGATTCGTTTCTGTATCCTTTAAAATCCGGTACTAAACCATGGATAGCAGCTTCACCTTCTCCCTGAAGAGTGTATTTAGTTAATTTCTCTCTATCAATTGCGTAGTTAAACGCCTGTCTTACCTCTTTCTTAGAGAATACCGGATTGGTAGCTAAGAAATTGTACATCTGAACAGTCATTGCATTTTTAGACTGGTACTGGTATTCTCTGTTTTCTCCATCAATAGCTTGTTGAAGAGACCCAAGTACTGAAGACATTTCATCTACTGGTAATTTCCATACCATATCTAAGTTTCCTCTCTTAAAGTTAGAAAGCTCAGTTTTCTTGTCTTTTGTAAAGGTAATTTTAACTACATCTAAGTAAGGAAGCTTGTTTCCATGCTCATCACTTTCCCAGTAGTTTTCGTTTTTCACTAATCTTACCTGAACATCTTCTTTAATAACATCCACTTTGAAAGCTCCTGTACCAACACAGTTAACTCTCATATCAGTTCCATACTTTTCGTAAGCTTCTTTAGGGAATACCCAACAAGCATTGTGTGTAAGTACCTTATCGAAAGCTGAGAAAGGTGCTTTAAGTTTAATTTCAAGAGTGTTAGCGTCAACTACTCTAATTCCTGAAACTCCACCTTCTGGTGTATTTCCATTTTTAGTAGCAATGTAATATTCTTCTGCCCCTTCTACTCTTCCGGTAAATAACTCAAACAATAAGTTATCAGAGTATGAAGAACATAATTTATCGAAACAGTATTTTACATCATCAACTGTTAATTTTCTTCCTTTTCCATCTGCAAAACATGCATTATCGTGGAAAAATACATTGTCTCTGATTTTGAAAGTCCAGGTATCTGCGTTGTCATTTACCTCGAAAGATTCAGCTAAACAAACTTCCGTTTCTAAAGTTTCCTGATTTAATTTGAAAAGCCCTTGATAAACCTGCCCTGCAATTCTAACAGAAGTCGCATCTGTCATTCCATGAGGAAATAGGTTTTTAAAATTATCAACTTCATTAATTTTAAAGATACCACCGTACCAGATTTTATACTTTTTATCCCCTTCTTGATACATTCCTTTGGCTTCTCTTGGTGGTTCTAAACCTGGTCCATCCGGGTTATCACCTCCGCCACCACACGACATCAAAAAGGTGGTCGTCATAAAAAATAAAATCAGCTTTCTCATCCCAATATTTTTTCAAAGGTTTTATATTCAATCGAATATACTTCGATCAAGATGCAAATATAATTAAAATAACTACTCGCGCTATAAATACTTTTTTATCGAAAAAAATCGATTATTAATACCAAAAATTAACTGTATTCGTTGTTCTTTACGAATAATATTTCTCTAAATTTATTAAAGAGCAATATCTTTGAAGTCATTCTTCCATCATTGAAAACAGCTATCCAATATCTTATTTTCTGCTTCATTTTTCTGGCAATCAATACTGGAAAAATTTGGAGTCAGCAAGAGAAGAATACTTCTTCTTTTCGTCATAAGAATGTGGTCATATCCAAAGACACAATAATATTGGATTCGTTGTCCATTGCACCGGGAACTTTCAAAATTCATAGCAACAATCAAGTGGTTGACTCAAAGCTATTTGAAGTTGATTACATTCATGGAACGCTTATTTGGAAAGGAGAAACTCCTACCAATGCAGCCATTACTTACAGGGTTTTTAACCTCAATTTATCTAGTCGATACTTTCACAAAGACACCTCCTACATTTCTCACTCAGCAACTGCAAAACCCAACCCGTTCCGTTTCACATCAAAAGACTCTAATTTGGATTTATTTGGGATGGGAAATCTGGACAAATCAGGAAGCATTTCCAGAGGGGTTATGTTTGGAAATAATCAAGACTTATCCATCAACTCCAATTTGAACCTTCAACTGTCTGGAAAAATCACTAACGAGGTATCTATACTCGCCTCGGTAAGTGACGATAACCTTCCCATTCAACCGGAAGGAAACACCCAACAATTACAGGATTTTGACCAGGTTTACATTCAATTATTTACCGACTCCTGGAAAATTACTGCGGGGGATTTTTGGATGAATAAACCCAATGGATACTTCCTCAAATACAATAAAAGAGCTCAGGGAGGATCTTTCTCTACCACCAGTGAAAACATTTTCGATAAACACAAAGACGCCACAACAGTACTTTCTAAGATGGAAAACAAAGTGAGCGCAGCTATTTCCAAAGGAAAATTCGGAAGAAACGTCATTCAGGGAATCGAAGGTAATCAGGGACCATATAAACTTATTGGAGCGGAAAACGAACAATTCATCATCGTTTTGAGTGGTACTGAAATGGTGTACATCGATGGTAAACTATTGACTCGAGGGCAAGAAAATGACTATGTAATTGATTACAACACCGCCGAGATTACTTTCACCCCCAAACAGCTCATCACCAAAGACAAAAGAATTACGGTGGAGTTCCAGTACTCCGATAAAAACTATGCCCGTTCGGTAATCGAGTCTACCAATACTTTAAAATTAACGGATGATTGGAAAATTTACTTTAATATTTACTCTGAGCAGGACAGTAAAAACCAACCTCTCCAACAGGACTTAAGACAATCGGACAAAGATCTAATGTTTGAACTTGGAGATAACCTCATGGGAGCGGTTGTTCCTAGCGCAGATAGCGTTCCTTTCAGTACAGATCAGGTTCTTTACAAACGAGTAGACAGCCTTGGGTATACTCCAGTTTATGTGCATTCTTCATCCGAAGACAGCGCTTTTTATCAAGTATTTTTCTCCGAAGTTGGGCAAGGTAATGGAAGTTATATAGAAGACGATTTTAGTGCATTTGGAAGAGTTTACAAGTGGGTGGCTCCAGATACTATTGCTGGCAATATTGTTCTCAACGGAACTCACGAACCGGTTAGAGTACTCATTGCTCCTAAAAAGAGACAAATGATCAATTTTGGAGTAGAAAGAACCTTCTCAAAATACGCTAAAGCCAACTTCGAAGTAGCCTACTCCAACCTCGACCAGAACACCTTTTCTCCGATGGACGCTCAGGATAATCAAGGCTACGCTATACTAGGTAGGTTTAAATCCAACAAGCCTCTTACTAAAAATCAGGATTGGAAATTATTAACTCAATTTGATTTCGAATCTCAATCGAAAAATTTTAATCGAATTGAGCGATTTAGAGAGGTTGAATTTGAAAGAAACTGGAACGTTTTACTACTCGACTCTATGGATAACCAATATGCAGGTAATGCGACTATTGGTTTATCCAACAAAAGAAATGGTTCTTTAAAATACTCATTCAATTCCTACCTCATCGAAAACATGTATACCGGGCTAAAAAATGGCTTAAACATCGATTGGCACAAGCACATAGATGCCAAAATAGATGGTAGTTATCTTATTTCTGACGGTAGTAGACATACTTCTTTTTTAAGACATAAAGCCACCATATCCAAGCAAACACCATGGTTTAGAGTAGGGTTTAAAGACGAACACGAACAAAACCTCTTTTCCATAGGGGACTCTCTACTAGGTAACAGTTACCAATTTTACGATTGGGAGGTTTTTGTTCAAAACCCTGATTCTTCCATCAATCAATTCAGGTTCTTTTACAAAGAACGAACGGATCAGTTCAATAGTGAAAATGAACTTTCGCAAGTTGCTCATGCAAGAAACCCAGGATTTTCGGTTGGCCTGAACAAAAACAAGAAACATCGATTTGAATTGAGGTCCATGTATAGGATTCTGGAAATTAAAGATTCTACCCTAACCTCTCAAAAACCCGACAATACTCTACTGAACCGACTAGAGTACCAGATGAAATTATTGAACGGAGCCATTACTGCAAATACTTTTTATGAAGTAGGAAGTGGATTAGAACTAAGAAAAGAATTTACCTACATTGAGGTACCGGCAGGACAAGGTGTTTACACCTGGATCGACTATAATGATGATGGGGTTAAAGACATACAAGAATTTGAAGTAGCTGCCTTTCCGGATCAAGCCACTTATATTAGAGTATTTACCCCAAGTAATGATTACATTAAAGTATTCTCTAATCAATTCAGTGAGGTTATTAATATCAACCCCAAGTACCTGATAAAAAACAAGAAGGGAATTGCGGGGTTCGTTTCCCGATTTAACTCACAAACTTCTCTCAGAACGGACAGAAAAACCTCCTTGAATGAGTTATCGGAAATAGCGAATCCATTCTTAACTCAAGTTGCAGATACTAGCCTTCAATCCTTGAATTCATCCATACGACAATCTACCTTTTTTAATCGTTCCAACCCTAAATTCGGAATGGAGCATACATTTCTGGAGGTAAAAAACAAAGTACTATTAGTAAATGGTTTTGACTCCCGCGAACGCATATCTCAAATTGGAAAGATCAGATGGAACATCACCAGAAAAACCACTTTGCAGTTAACCGGAGAATTGGAACAAAAGAACAATACTTCAGAGTATGCACCCACCAGAAATTACCGATTAAACAATCAGTTAGGGGAAGTAAAATTCACACTTCAACCAGGAACAACTTTTAGAGTATCAGCTATCGGAAAATATCAGCAAAAACTTAATGCACCAGACCTTGGCGGTGAACAAGCATACATCAGCGATTTTGGATTAGAACTTAAATACAACCAGCTAAAAAAGGGAGCTTTAAATCTCAATGCCAACTATGTAGTAATTGCGTATAACGGAGCAACTAATTCTTCTCTTGCCTTTGAAATGCTAGAGGCCCTACAACCTGGAAATAACATCACGTGGAACCTGTCCTACCAAAGGACATTAGCCAATAACCTGCAGTTAACCCTAAATTATACCGGTAGAAAAACGGAAGAAAACCCATTTATACACACCGGAGGTGTGCAAGTTAGAGCATTCTTTTAATCCAGCTTCAATACTGCCAGGAATGCTTCCTGAGGAACTTCTACGCGACCAACCTGACGCATTCTTTTCTTTCCTTTCTTCTGCTTTTCCAAAAGTTTACGCTTACGGGTAATATCCCCTCCATAACACTTAGCAGTTACATCTTTTCTAAGCGCCTTAATGGTTTCTCTAGCTACAATTTTAGCTCCAATGGCAGCCTGCACAGGAATTTCGAATTGCTGACGTGGAATTAATTCCTTCAGTTTAAGACAAATCTTTTTCCCTAAGGTAAATGCGTTACTTCTATGAACAAGTGCCGATAAAGCATCCACTTGCTCGCTATTTAATAGAATATCTAATTTAATTAGGTCAGACTTACGGTATCCAATTGGATGATAATCGAAAGAAGCATACCCTTTTGAAACTGTTTTTAATCGATCATAGAAATCAAAAACCACCTCAGATAATGGCATATCAAAAGTTACCTCAACACGATCCTGAGTCAGGTAAACCTGATTGGTTAATTCCCCTCTTTTTTCGATACAAAGATTCATGATTTGACCAACAAAATCAGACTTGGTAATTACCTGAGCTTTAATGTATGGTTCTTCAATGTAATCCAACTTTGATTGATCTGGCAAATCCGATGGATTATTAACAATAACTAGTTCTTGTCCTTTACTTAAATAAGCTTTATAAGATACGTTAGGAACCGTGGTAATAACTGTCATGTTAAACTCACGCTCCAATCGCTCCTGAATAATCTCCATGTGAAGCATTCCAAGGAAACCACAACGGAATCCAAATCCCAGCGCTGCAGAACTTTCAGGCTCAAATACTAAAGAAGCATCATTCAACTGTAACTTCTCCATAGATGCTCTTAACTCTTCGTAATCCTCCGTATCCACCGGATAAATTCCAGCAAACACCATTGGTTTAACATCCTCAAATCCTTGAATTGCCTCCTCGCACGGATTACTCATGGAAGTAACTGTATCTCCCACTTTCACCTCGTCTGCCTTCTTAATTCCAGAAATAATATATCCTACATCTCCTGTTTTAACCTCATTTTGAGGAGAAAGATCCATTTTAAGAATTCCAATCTCATCAGCATGGTATTCCTTACCGGTATTAAAAAACTTAATTTGCTCTCCTTTTTTGATTGATCCATTGAACACTCGATAGTAGGCAATAATTCCTCTAAAAGAATTGTACACCGAATCAAAGATCATTGCTTGTAACGGAGCTTCCGGCTCCCCTTCTGGAGCGGGAATTTTATTAACGATGGCAGATAATATATTCTCAACTCCTAACCCAGTCTTTCCACTGGCAGGAATAATATCGTCTAAGTCACACCCGATCAAATCAACAATCTGATCCGAAACCTCGTCGGGCATTGCACCCGGCAAATCCATCTTATTAAGGATCGGAATAATTTCCAAATCATTTTCGATGGCCAGGTATAAATTTGAAATGGTCTGAGCTTCTATTCCCTGCGAAGCATCTACAATAAGTAGCGCACCTTCACAAGCGGCAATAGATCTCGAAACCTCATAAGAAAAATCAACGTGTCCAGGAGTGTCAATTAAGTTCAAGATATAATCTTCCCCCTCGTGTTTATAATTCATCTGAATCGCATGACTCTTAATGGTGATACCACGTTCCCTTTCTAAATCCATATCATCAAGGGCCTGAGCTTGCATATCTCTATCCGCAATCGTTCCAGTGGTCTGCAACAAGCGATCCGCCAAAGTACTCTTCCCATGATCAATATGGGCTATTATACAGAAGTTTCGAATATTTTTCATCTTGCCGCAAAAGTAGTGATTTTCCCGACATATTTTCCTGCTACTTTTTACACCTAATCCAAATTTTAAGATTAATTAAGAAGTTATGACGAAATCCGCTTTCATTTCTCGGAACTGACAAGTATCTTCGCCTGCTCATTTGAAGAACCGATATGAAAGTTACGGAATACATCAAAAACTCGGATAAAACATTGTTTTCCTTCGAGATTATCCCCCCATTAAAGGGAAAAGGAATAGAAAGCTTATACGAAGGGATTGATCCGCTAATGGAGTTAGATCCTAAATTCATTAATGTAACGTATCATAGAGAGGAGTTCATGTATAAAGACATGGGCGAAGGGTTACTCAAAAAGATTTCCATTAAAAAGCGTCCTGGTACGGTAGGAATTTGTGCTGCCATTATGAATAAGTACAAAGTGGATGCTGTTCCTCATTTGATTTGTGGAGGATTTAATGTAGAAGAAACTGAAAATGCATTAATCGATCTTCAGTTTTTAGGAGTGGATAATATCCTTGCCTTAAGAGGAGACCCTATTAAAACTGAGGCTGTTTTTACTCCTAACAAAGGAGGACACCAATATGCAGAGCAACTAATCAAACAGATATCGAGTATGAACAATGGTCAATACCTGGATGATGAGAGACAAAATGCTCCAACAGACTTTTGCATTGGTGCAGCAGGATACCCTGAAAAACACTTTGAAGCGATGAACCTGGACTCAGACATGAGGCATTTAAAAGCTAAAGTAGATGCCGGAGCAGAATACATCGTAACTCAAATGTTCTTTGACAATCAGAAGTATTTTGACTTTGTTAAGAAATGTCGTGAATACGGCATCGAGGTACCAATTATTCCGGGATTAAAGCCAATTACAACTTTAAAACACATCACTTTCTTACCTAAGTTTTTTGCTATTGACTTACCAGAGGCATTGGCTAAAGAATTGGAAAAATGTAAGAACAATCAGGATGTAAGAGCAGTGGGAATTGAATGGGGAGTACAGCAAAGTAAAGAACTATTAGAAAATAACGTTCCTGTATTGCATTACTACACCATGAATAAAAGTACAGCAGTTAAGGAAATTGCCACCCAGGTTTTCTAATGTACTAATTACTCATTTTTAGTTCACTATTTTCACTAATTTCTTTTGAGTCATTCACTTAAAAGGATATATATTTGCGTGTATCCTAAGAGGAAATGACAAAAGTTATATCATTTATTAGTCGAAAGGGAGGTTCTGGAAAAACCACCAATGCCATTCATTTGGCAACCACCTTGCACAGCATGAGAAAAAAAATTATGTTGGTGGAAACGGATACCAATTACACCCTTAACTCTTTGAGGAAACTGGAACTTTTTAAGAAAAAGATTAAAGAGGACAAAAGCTTTCCTATAGTTGGGTCGGAAGATGTTAGGGTAGCCAACGAAATAAGCACTCTTAAAAAGCACAATGAGTTTGACTACATCATTGTAGATAGCGCAGGAAAAACTACAGATCAGGGAATCAGAGAACTCTGCCTGGAAAGCGACATGGTTATTATTACCACGAGCCTTACTCAGAACGACCTTTTGGTTGCGTACCAAACAGTGAAGGACCTAATGCCCGCCAAAGACATTAAGCCAGATTTAAAATTGTTTGTTCTTCCTAACCGAATACACAGTCATACCAGAATGAGAACGGTTAAAGAGGTGCTTAAACACTTAAACACCGACTTGATTGACACCTACGTTCCTCAAAGAAAAATTTACACCAATCCGAGTACAATTAAGCCTGAAAGACGCTATAAAAGTGTTGCCAAGCAAATTCTACTTCATCTGAACGAACAATAATGGCAAGAAAAAACACCTTAACTGACCTATCCGATTATTTGGCGCAAAACCCTTTGGAAATTGAGACTGGAAAGACGACTACCAAAGAGGAATTCATTAAGAAAAAACCAAATTCTATTGTTGAGGTTCCTCAGGGTAACCAGAAAGAATTTACTGCTAGCCATCTAGATGGCGCATCAATTTCTGAAATTGCCAATTACCTCCACAAAGAGGCAAAAAAGCAAGGAATAAGTTTTACAGAATTGTGGCTTCAAATTATTGAAGAAGGAGCTAAGATTGACCCTCTACTTAAAAATACCTCTGTTCTTAAAACCATCAAATCCATTAATAAAACTTCCTTAAACGTAGTTCTGGAGGGAATTGGGCAACTTATCAAAAACAAAAAATAAGGTCTGTTAGCACCTTGCTTTGGAGATCATTTTTGATTATTTTTATTGGATGAAGATGATTAAACTGATCACTGTTATTACCATTTTATTTCTTTCTTATTCTTTACAAGCACAGTACGGATCGAAAAAGAAGGTGTACAATTCTTTTGTGCTCCTAAATGATGCACTTGAGAACTCAAGATCAGTGGTAAAGAAAAATAATGATCGTTTGTACTTCTTATTAATTAAGGCTCATCAAACCGATTCTGAAAAATATTCTAATGCTTTTGAAAAGTCAGATAGCATAAGGCAAGAAACTCAGGACATCATTAACTATATCAACAACCTTAAGGTTCTACTAATTGCCAAAACTGAAAATTTAGAAAAGACCAGTGTGGTTAACAACGATACAATTATTAGCTTAAAACACATTGACAATTTTGACGATTACACTACACCATCATACATTTTAATTGGGGAAAACAGATGGGAGCCATTGGAAGGTCAATACAGTGCTATTGAGTTGAAAAACAAATTACAAGACTATAAGGATTTTCTAGAGCAACTCATTAAGGAAGAAGATCAGAATATGGAAATTGGAATAAACGTAATTGATTTTGACACCAAAGCCAGTTATGACAAATGGGAAATTGCCAACTTTCATAATGTGCCACTAGCTGGTGTTATTAGCTATTTATCTAAAATACAACTGGATATTAAAATAGCCGAAAGTGATGTAATTAATTACTTCCTACAGCAATAAAACATACTTCTCCCTTATGGATTCCTCATTACAGGAAGACCATCTATAAAAAAGGAGAGAATTGTTATCAATAACCTACTCCAATAACTCATCTAAATACATATCTTTAACCCAATGGGCAAAAAGTTCATCAGTATCATTTTAGTTACCTTCTTTGGGCTTAATCTATTGGCACAGGATAAGCCAATCAAGATTGTATTTGATGCTAAAATCACTTCGGTGGAATTGGTAGGGGCAAAGATCAATGTTGCCTCGGTTAAACTTTTTAAAAACAATCTTCCTATCGATTCTATTGTTACCCAAAAAGGGCGATGTTTTTTCCCCCTGGACACCGGACAGGTTTACAAAGTGGAATTTTCAAAGACCGGATATGTCAGTAAACATTTGGTGGTAGACACTAGAGGAATTCCAACAGATTATAAAAAGAAAAGTAAACTGAAAGTTGATGTTGCTCTGTTTAGAGTAAAAAGAGGACTCAATGTTGATTTTCTAGCTAAAAAACCAATGGGAATTGCCACCTATAATTTTGTAGACAAGAAAATGAGGTGGGATACTGAATACACCAGAATTATTGTTGAAAAAATCATCGAATCCACTCTTGAATACAACAAAAACAAGGACGAATAACTAATATTTCTGGATAAAAATCAACAATTATTTGCTATCTAACTGATTTTACGTAAATTAGCCTTGAAACAATTTATTCCCTGTTTAAATGAACGTATTAGTTATCAGCAACAACGAGTCTGATCTTCGTTGGATCAATAATATTTTGATTGAAAATGGTATTGACAAATCTGAATTGTGTACCAACTCAGCTGATGCTATTCATTTACTTCCAAGTGGAAATTTTGAGCTAATCCTAACCGAAGCATTTTTGCCTGTTTTAACCGGACTGGATCTTAAGCAACTACTGGATAGTTTTAACTATAACATTCCGGTGATTTTGTTTTCTGAAATCATTAATCAGAATACCGAAAAGGAAGCTAAATATGCTGGAATTCAAAAGTGCATTACTTTTGACCAAATGGAAGAAGAACTTCCCCTTGAAATAGAGAAAGTTCTTGCTACCAAATCAGAAACAGTCTAATAATTATAGCTTACTTCTGTAAGCGACTTAGCTTTATTCACCAATAGCAGTAATTCAAGTTTTTTTGCATCACTTTCGTATCGAACTGCAGAGTTCAATAGTCCTTCCAGTTCATTATAAGTGTAGTTATTAGCGTATTCCGATTGTCTCAACAACATTCCAAATGCTGCAACACCTGCAGAAAACTTAAAGTTACCTGATGTTTCTTCCCAGTCTCTATTGCTATCCAACACCACTTTTTCGAGTAAAGTACTTTTATTAGCATCAGGTTTTTTATACCTAAATCTAACGGTTAGTAACTCATTGCTCTTTTTAGCCTGATCAGTAATCTTAGTCTCAACGTATTTGTAATCTGATTTAACTGATCCATTATTTGGAACAATCTCATACAATGCGGTTACAGTATGTCCGGCTCCCAATTCTCCAGCATCTTTTTTATCGTTGGCAAAATCCTGATTCTCCAACTTTCTGTTTTCATACCCTATTAAACGGTATGAGCTAACTCTTGCCGGATTAAACTCCACCTGAATTTTTACATCTTTAGCAATGGTTAATAAAGTACCTGCCAGGTTATCTACCAGAATGTTTTTAGCTTCTCCCAAATCATCCACATAAAAGTAGTTTCCGTTTCCCGCATTCGAAATGGATTCCATTCTGGCATCTTTATAGTTCCCCATTCCAAAACCTAATATGGTCAAGTAGATTCCCTTCTCTCTTTTTCTCTCTATCAAGTTTACCAATTCATCTTCGGAACTAGGCCCAACATTAAAATCCCCGTCGGTAGCTAGAATAACTCTATTGTTTCCATGTGGTAGTAATTGTTCTTCCGCCAATTGATAAGCTTTTTCAATTCCTTCTGCACCAGCAGTAGAACCTCCAGCTTCCAGACGATCGAACGCCTCCATAATTCTCCCTTTATTTGAGCAACTGGTAGGTTCCAGTACAACACCTGCTGCTCCTGCGTAAACTACAATGGACACTCTATCTTTTTCATTTAACTTATCCACCATCATTTTAAATGATTTTTTCAAAAGAGGAAGCTTATTAGCATCAGACATGGAACCCGAAACATCTAATAAGAAAACCAGGTTGGATGGCGGTAACTCCTCGATTGGCATGGTGTACCCCTGTAAACCAATATGAACCAATCTATTTTCCTTATTCCAGGGACACTCTCCCACTTCGGTTACCATGCTAAATGGAGCTTGTTTAGATGGTATTGGATAACTGTAATCAAAATAATTGATGAACTCCTCAATCCTAACCGCACCTGGAGTTGGCAAATAACCATCTTCCAACATTCTTCGAACATTAGTATAGCTTGCATTATCCACATCAATAGAGAAAGTTGACTTTGATTCTACAATGGCATCCTGAAATTGATTTTCCACCAACTTGGCATACTCCTCTGTATTAAATTCTTCAACAACAGGCTCTGCAACACTCTTTTCATAGCTCATGTTATAATCATCCTCGGTATAAGCCTCTGTTGCTTCTCCTTCCTCTTCGTAATAAACTTCCTGATAGTCATTCTTAGCTGTCTCTGAGGTGGTCTTTTCACTGGTAGTACCACACCCTATTAATACTGTCCCCATGGACAATAACAATGCAATTTTTAAATTTATTCTTTTCATGATTTAGATTTTATTGGTTCTTAATTATGCTTTTGATTTTTGTTTTTTAATTCTGGATTTTTTCATCAATACTTTTACTACCACAATGATGATGATGGTTAATAGGATAAAAGGCCATAAAGCGGTTAGCCCAATGAAGAAATAAACTATACCTATCCACCCTGCTTCGAATGCATTTCCAAACTTGGACCCGTATCCCTCTTCCTCAACTTCTATATAGGGTGACGATTCGTAAACTGACAACCTAAGAGTGCTTAAGCCGGTACGATTCTTCAGGTAATTCAATCTCCCTTCGATGGATTCTATTTCTGTTCTTAAGTATCCAACTTCCTGTTCTACATTCAACACCTCTTCTATGGAATTGGCTTGTGCCAATAGCTGAATGAATCGTTGCTCCACTTCCTTTTTAGCTTTCAATCTGGCTTCCAGATCTACAAACTCTTCTGTAACATCAGTGGCAGTGATGGTTTTCACATCGAACTTGTTAACTCCAGAGGTTAACTCATCAATAAATGAATCGAAGTAACCAGCAGGAACTTTAATCTCGAAGTAATATGACTTTTCCTCACCGTAATAGTCTGCATTGTCATGAACAATGTAGCCCCCATACTTCTGCACCGATTCCACTACCTTCTTTCGAGTTAATTCAATGCTGTCTACCTGATAGGTTAAGTCCCCTTCTTTGATTATTTTTCGGTTATACTGTATTGCCGGAACATCTTCTTGTACAGGCACCGGTTCCGAATCCATTTCGGATTTTTCATACTCTTCGTAAGCTAACGCCTCCTCTGTTTCTGTATATCCGTAATCTTCTTCGTAAGATGCGTTAGTTTCGTAATTAGCACTAGCTTTTTCTTCCATTGCTGCTTCAGAACATCCTGATAGGATTACAACAGCACAAATAAGGGATTGAACAATTTTTCTCATGGTATTTATTATTGAATTTGTAGGTAAATACCACTGAGTAGAAAAAGGTAACCCTCCGAATTATTTTTTTTTAAAATTCAGTCCACTACCTTAGTGGTATGAATTACTTAGCTCACCTTTTATTGTCTGGAAATGATAAAGATGTTTTGTTTGGAAACTTTATTGGAGACGCCATAAAAGGGAGTGATTACAAAAACTACCCTTCTTCAATTCAAAAGGGGATAATACTGCATAGATCGATAGATACTTTTACCGATTCTCACCCTGTATATTTAAAAAGTAAAAGAAGATTCTATGAAAATTTCCCAAAAATCTCAGGAGTAATTACTGACATACTATACGATCACTTTCTTTGTTTAGAATGGAAGAAGCATACTCAAATTGAATTGGATGAGTTTATCAGATCCAGTTATGATCATTTGGATACTCGCATCGAAGAAATGCCTGAAAGGATGACCTTTCTATACAATCACATGCGTACCAACGATTGGTTATCCAGGTATAAAACAAAAGAAGGAACCGCTTTATCGCTACAGCAAATTGGTCAGAGAATGGGCTTTGGCAATAACATTAACCGCGCTGTTGATGAAGTGGAAAAAAACAAAACTGAATTTATCGAAGAATTCAATGAGTTTTTTGACGCTATTAGCCAACATAGTTTAAAAATGTTAGAAATCTAACAATGAGGCCAAAATAAATCCATAACAAACTCATTTATAGTTCATTTTATATTAATTTAGTCGCCACTACTACTATTGAGTTTATAGATTTTTACGGTATAAATTCATCCTAAAAAAATGCTATTTTGTTGATTGACACCACAATTCCGACCAAAATAATCAACTTTTAATGCTATAAAAGAGTTGATTAGTCATGGATAACTCGCGATTAAGCAATCATAATCAATTTGTATTTGGGAGTTGAATATATTTGTAAAAGTGTAAGGAAGTATGAATTTTATTTACGCCATAGCTTTTGTTTCGATGATGCCGTTTTCGGCTTCGTCCCCTGCTGTGCATACTCCTGTAAAAACAGCTCCTGTTGAGGAAGCTGCTCCCAACTTAAATGACGAAAGAGAAGGTGTTATTATTCTTGAAGGAAAATATCAGGAACGTAACATTTACATTGCCAATGCATTCGGAAAAGAAGGTATTGGATATTGTACTTACGAGATTAGAGTAAACGGTGATTTAATTACTGATGAGATCAACTCAAGTGCGTTCGAAATTGACCTTTCAAATTTTGAACTTGAATTAGGTGATGAAGTAATTATTGAGATTCGCCATAAAAACGGATGTACACCTAAGGTGATCAATCCTGGAGGTCTTAAACCCAAACCAACATTTAGTACAGAAGATATTACCATTAGCGAAGATGGTTTTCTTGAATGGATCACTACCGATGAGTATGGTTCACTTCCGTTTATTGTACAGCAATACAAATGGAGCAAGTGGATGGACGTAGGTGAAGTTCAGGGAAAAGGAACTGCCGAAATGAATAACTATGCATTTCATGTAGACTTTGTTTCTGGAACTAATAAATTCAGAGTTATTCAAAGAGATCGTAATGGAAAGATGAAAAAGTCTCCTTCTGTGGAAACTTACTCTGAAAAACCTCAATTGAACTACGTATACAACAGAAAATCGAAAGACATTGTTTTTAGCGACAAGACTTCTTACGAACTGTATAACAAGTACGGTGAGATTGTATTCAGAGGATTTGGAGCATCTGTAAGTGTTGCCTCTCTTCCAAAAGATCAATACTGGTTAAGTTACGATAGCGTAACAGAAGAGTTTATCAATAAGTAAACTTAACCTTTCATACATTTTTCCAACCTTATTTTAGATTGTTCATGTATCTTTGATGCTATGCGTATAGGTATTGCTTTCATATTCATTGCATTAGCACTGTTTTCTTGTAAGAAAAAAAATGACGGTCAAATAGACATTTCTGGTATTGTTACAGATGGAATTCAACAAGTAGCACTCAGCAATGTAGAGGTTAACATTTATGTAAAAGAGGTCACTTCAGGTACCTATTCTAACTCATACAAACTGCTAGGTACTACTACCACTAATTCCAGCGGACAATACTCTTTATCGTTTAACTACAGAACAGCCATTCAGTACAAAATTGAAATGATAAAAGATGGCTACTATATTAACGAAGTAGAAATTAACCCAGATGATCTTTCGGTTGAGGAAAACAACACGCAAAATTTAATTGTTTACCCTCAATCTTACTTAAACCTTAACATTACCAATGCCACCCCGGATGATTTGCAGGATGAAATTCTGTTTTCTTTTATTAATACAGACCTATCTTGCCCAAACTGTTGCGTAAACTCTGCCATTTCGTTGCAAGGGATGGATGTAGACACCTTGATTAATTGCAACCTATACGGCGGACAATACATTTCTTACCAGTATCTGGTAACCAAAAACTCTAATACAACACAGTATACGGATTCCACATTTTGTCCTGTAGGCGACACCACCCACATTAATATTAACTATTAGGTATGATGTTTGCCTTGCTTTCTCTGTAATAATCTGTTAAATTTGAAAGCAGTACAACGGTCACCTTATGAAATTTGCTTTTAGCACGGTCTTAACGATTGCTTATTTTTTATCCTTTGCTCAGGATTTTGATGTAAAGTGGAGCAGTCAGCTTAAACATTCAAGCACTCAATCTTATTTAGAGGTAATTAATACTTCGGACTCTGGATATTGTGTTGTACAGCAAGACATCGATACTCCCGGAAAACTAACGGTCAATTTATTTGATTCGCTACTAACTTCCATTAGTGTTGAGGAGGTTTCTATTCCGTGTACAAAAATAGTCGGAACATACAATATTAATGGTAAACTTACCATCTTTGCTGCTTCGGCAGAAGGTAATACAGACATTCTAACAGCATACTCTTTAAACAATAAGGGGCAATTATCTGGTACGGTTCCTATTTCTAAACAGACTTCCAATGGTGGATATCGAAATACTTTTGAAGTATCGGTAAGTCCAAATGGAAAAAAAGTAGGTGTGATCATTGAGAAGCCCTACTACAAGGAAAAGAACGATGCAATAATTGCCACTATTTATGATCAAAATTTAGAAGAAAAAACGAACAAGGAAATTTCCTTTCATTTTCCATCCACTAAACGGAAAATTAACGTTCCGGTGATAAACGATAAAGGAGAACTTTATATAATAAAAAGAACACGCATTAAGTCTGCTAATAAATACTTTGTATGCCTGGTAAGTGGAGCGGTAAACGAACAACAAGAGCTCAAGCTAAGAAACAGAAACATCGCTGATTTAGGTTATAAATTAAGAGAGGATGGAAGCTTGGTTTTATCTGGTTTTTTCACTTCTCCTGTTCGGTTTAACTTCGAGGGTGTATTTGCAGCTCATTTTAATAGCTCTGTTAGCCCAACTTTCAAAAAAGAATATTATCTACCTGAAAACATCGTTGGAGCCTTCAAAAGCAAAAAAGAAATATCTAAATCAGGTCATGGATTGGATAAGTTTCATGTTAAAGAAGTCCTCCTATCGGAAAACGATAATATCTACTTAATTGCCGAACACATATCGGTATCGAAAGAGGCTGGTGTTGGAAATGAAAACAGAGATGGAATAGTTGCCATTAAGTTTAGTAAAGTAGGAGATTACATGTACGGAGCTCCTATTTTAAGTAATCAAGCTGATGAACAACATAATGGGTACTGGAATTCGCACTTTGCAACTACCAACGGAAGTAATTTGTTAATTGGATACAATGAAATTGGATACTTTGATAAAAAAGCTGATAATGATTTTGGAAATAATGCTTTCGCTGGTGTTAGAACCGTTAAGTTAAGTCCTGCAGGTCATCCAACAACATCTCCAATGAAAGGTGTATTTAATGAAGCTCCTGAAAAGGTAAGTATGTACATGAAAGATTATCACCTACAGGAGAACAATACGATCATTATTGCAGAATCACCTGATCACAGTCGATTCTATTTAGGCAAAATTACCTGGGATTAACCTGTCCTTTTCTTTTATCCAGGAACCAAAATACAACTGACACAATCAGAAGTACCCATGGTGTTCCGTGCAGAAATAAATCGAACCAATCCATAAATTGCATTGGATGATCCCCACTAATAGCTCCACCACCAAGTAGCCATTCAATTTTCCCGAACAAATGCGGAGGATTAAAAGGTGCTAGCCCCAAAGTAAGTGAAGCTATGAACCAAAGAGATACGTTTTTGTAAAATGGTTTCTTTTCCATGTTTATAAGTTGGACTCTATCACGTCTACAATCTGGTCCGTTGGAATCACTCCAGATTGTCTCCACAACAATTTCCCCTCTTTAAACAAAATCAGTGTTGGAACTCCTCGCACTTGAAACTTTTGAGCAACTGCTGGGTTCTTATCTACATCAATTTTAATGATCTTTACCTTATCTCCGAACTGAGACTTTGCATCCTTAAGCATTGGAGCCAACGTTTTACAAGGCCCGCACCAATCGGCATACATATCTACTAATACCGGGGTAGATCCATTAATAAGCTCACTAAACTTTGACATATCAATTCACAATTTGATTAATGGGGCTAAAATTAACTAATTTCAAAAGAAAGTAATTCCTTCTCAATAACTTCTTTTAAGGCACTTTTTGGTAAAGCTCCGGCCTGCATCATTGGTTGTTTATCTCCCATTGGGATGAATAATAAACTAGGAATACTTCTAATTCCGAAAACAGCTGAAAGTTCTTGTTCCACCTCTGTGTCTACCTTATAAATTTTCAACTTTCCTTTGTACTCTTCAGCTAACTCTTCCAGAACTGGCGCAATTGCCTTACATGGCCCACACCAATCGGCATAAAAGTCTATTAAGGCAGGTTGATCCCCTTTAAACTTCCATTCTTGAGATGTGGTATAGTCGAATACTTCCTCTTTAAATTTATCTGTAGTTAATTTTATTGTTGCCATATCTAATTATTTATAGCACAAAGTTAAGGAGATGAACTCTCTTAAATTGTAACATAAGTGACGTAATCAAAAAAGGCGAGATGTACATCTCGCCTTTTATCTTATATAATAATTGTAATTACATTACTTGCATAGCTACCATTTGCCAACCTCCTCCGTTGTACACATTGTCCATTCCATTTTGTTGTAAAAAGGCAGTCGCCTGACCACTTCTTCCTCCACTTGCACAACATAAAATGATATCTCCTTCGATGCTTTTAAACTCCTCTACTCTGTGAGGAACCTGATCCAACGGGATATTAACTGATCCATCTACATTACCCATCATAAACTCTCCTGGAGATCTTACATCGATAATCGTAGCAGCCTTAAAATCTATATTTTCTAAACTCATTGTTTCTTTTTTAATTATTCAATAAAGACTTTGCCTTATTTAATAAATCACTCGTATTATCCACGGGGTGGCCAATTTCCTGAAGCTTATTCTTGACTATTTCCAATTCCTGATTCGAATTATAGCTGAATGAAATCGTGTGATCATCCAAACTCACAGAAACATTGGAAACACCCTCAAGAGCTGAAATTTCTGTGGAAACTGTGCTTACACAGCCTCCACATTTCATGTTCTTAATTTTAAGTTTTTGCTCCATTATTAAAGTTCGGTACTTGGGCAAACATACTCTGTTAAAGGCCAGTCCATATTCGCTTTAATGTATCTGAATCCTCCCGCTACATCAATTAAGTTATGATACCCTCTGGTTCTCATAATAGATGTAAATATTACCGAACGATACCCTCCAGCACACTGAATATGGTATGTCTTGTCTTTATCTAAAGTCCACTTATCCTGATTGATCCAATCTAACGGAGCGTGGCTTGCACCCTCAACGTGCTCAGAGTCATATTCAGATTGCTTTCTAATATCCACCAGGTCAACTTTTCCTGCCAACAAGTCTTCCGACATTTCTTCCGGAGTAACCGATTTGATAGTAGCTACTTCCTCTCCTGCTTCTTTCCAGGCTTCAATTCCACCTTTCAGGTACCCAAGTGTATTATCGTATCCAATTCTAGATAACCTTGTTACAACTTCCTCTTCTCTTCCTTCGGTTGCCACAAAAATAATTGGCTGGTTAATGTCTGTAATCAATGCTCCAATCCAAGGTGCAAAGCTCCCATCAATACCAAAGAACAATGAATTTGGTACGTGTCCATTACAAAACTCCTGAGGTTTTCTGGTATCAATTACCAAGGCCTCTTTATGCTCTGCCATCGACTTAAAGGTTTCTAAATCTAAGGCTACAGTACCTTTTTCTAAAATGGTGTCTATTTCCTTATTTATGGACTTGTTTAGCATAGCATTTTTAGGGAAGTACTGAGGAGGAGGAACAATTCCATCCAATAACTCATTAATAAATTCTTCCTTAGTCATATCTGCTCTTAAGGCATAATTAGTTTCCTTTTGATTCCCTAAAGTATCCCAGGTTTCAGAACTCATTTTCTTACCACAAGCAGATCCGGCCCCATGGTTTGGATATACAATAACATCATCCGGCAGAGTCATGATCTTTGTTCTTAAAGAATCATATAAGAACCCAGCTAAATCTTCTTGAGTTAAGTCTGATTTTACTGCTAAATCCGGTCTACCAACATCTCCAATAAACAAGGCATCTCCAGTAAACACACAATGCTCCTTATTATTCTCATCTAACAGAAGAAGAGAAATAGACTCCATGGTATGACCTGGTGTATGAAGTAACTTTAAAGTAACATCACCAATTTTAAATTCCTCACCATCGGTTCCATTATGTAAATCAAATTCTGCCTTTGCTCCAGGACCGTATACAATAGTTGCCCCGGTCTTTTTTGCAAGGTCTACATGACCAGATACAAAATCCGCATGAAAATGGGTTAAAAATACATACTTGATAGTAGCGTTATCACTTTTTGCTTTTTCCAAATATGGTTCCACCTCTCTAAGTGGATCTATGATCACTGCCTCTCCATTTGACTCAATATAATAAGCCATCTCAGCAAGGCACCCGGTAAACATTTGTTCTATCTTCATTTTTTTCTTTTCTATTTGTTGGTACAAAATTATTGATTGCTATAATTACAATCAGTAACCCTTGTTACAATTTTCCTTTATTCTGTAATGCAATCTTCTTGCACATCTTTTCTAAATTCTGTTCTCCTGCAGACTCCACACAATCCACTGCGTTCGATACTTCTGCAAACATCATCTCCTTCCCTATCGAATCAATCAAACCACTAGAGAATATAATATCCCTTACCGGTCCAATGGCCCCTGCAATTGCAAATAGCACCCCATCCTTCTTCAAATCCTGAATAACATCTTCCAACATTTGAATGGCGGTTGAATCAATATGATTGATCGCTTCTGCATTCATCACAATCATTTTTAATCCCTCACCCTTTTGCTCTTTCATGGAGTTTAACTTCTCCCTGAAATAATCTGCATTTGCAAAATACAATTGTCCGTCAAATCTAAACACCAAAATGTGATTTCGTTTAATAGTATTGTCAAATCGATTCACATTTTTAAAATAATCCGTTCCGGTTACCTGTTCGCACTCAGCAATATGTGGCTTTGCACTTCGAAAGATCAAAAAGATTAAAGACAAAACCACTCCAATAATTACCCCTTCTTTGATTCCTACCGATAAGGTAACCAAAAAAGTAACCATTAACATGGCAAAGTCATCCTTTTTGTATTTCCACAGTTTTAAAGGATACTTCAAATCGATCAGTCTAAACACCGCTACCATTATTATACTTCCCAAAATAGCCTTGGGTAAATAGTAAAATAAGGGGGTAAGGAATAACAAGGTAACCAATACAACCAACCCCGCAATTAATCCAGCCATAGAAGTTTTTGCTCCCCCTTCTGCATTAACCGCTGTTCTGGACATTCCGCCAGTTGAAGGGTAACTCTTAAAAATGGCTCCTACCATATTCCCAAGTCCCAGTGCAACTAATTCTTGATTTGGTTTAAGTTGTTGCAACCCATTTTTATCATTAAAAACTTTTGCCATGGATACTGCCTCGGTAAATCCTATTAGCGCCAATGTTATCGCGAGAGGGAAAAGCTCCTCCATCATCGACAAATTCCATTTTGGCCACTCTGGTGTTGGCAATCCGGCCGGAACTTCCCCAACTATTAACACCCCGCTTAAATCCATACGAAATAGCCACACTAAAAGTATCCCTATCACTACAACCATCAATGGTCCGGGAACCTTTTCTAAATATCTTTTTAATAAAATAAGGACTAAAATCCCTCCAGCTCCTATAGCAATAGTGAGAACGTTAATATTAGAAATATTATTCCCTATCTCTGCCAGTAATTCATGGGTATACTCTGTTCTCGGAACATCTATCCCTAACAAGTGTTTTAATTGTTTTAAGCCAATTATAATTCCTGCCGCAGAGGTAAAACCGCTAATAATAGGCTTGGATAAAAAATTTACAACAAACCCCAGCTTAAATAAGCCAAACAATAGTTGAACCACCCCTACCATGAATGCCAGCAAAACGGCAAGAGCAATATAGTTCTCGCTACCAGCTACAGAAATTGCAGCTAATCCGGAAGCCATAATTATTGAATCCAACGCCACAGGACCAACGGCCAATTTTCCCGACGTACCAAAAAAAGTATAGAGTATTGTTGGAACCAAGGCAGTATACAAACCATATATTGGAGGCAATCCAGCAATCATGGCATAAGCAATACCTTGCGGGATTAACATTACCCCAACTGTTAACCCAGCTCCAACATCAAATTTAAAATCAGACGATTTGTATTTCGGCAACCAGGATAATACAGGTATGTAATCTTGAAATTTCATTAAAACATTCAGAGATTAAAACTCCAGCACTTCAATTCTACTTCGGTGAAGCTTGATTTTCCCCTCATTTTCTAATTTTTTCAATAACCTCGAAATCACAACTCTTGAAGTGTTTAAATTATGGGCTATTTCCTGATGTGTATTAGTGATTTCTGTAGACCCGATTAATTTTACTTTATCCTTTAGAAACTTATACAATCGTTCATCCATTTTCATAAAGGCGAGTGTATCTATTGTTTCTAACATTTCGTCAAGTCGTAAGTTGTAGCTTTCAAACACAAAATTTTTCCAGGTTTGATATTTACAGATCCACTCTTCCATTTTTTGTACTGGGATCAACACCATTTCGGCATCTTCCACAACAATGGCTTTAATCTCACTTTTTTTATTGCCAATGCAACAGGTAAGTGAAAAAGCACAAGTATCTCCTTTCTCCAGAAAGTAAAGTAGTAGTTCGTGTCCTTCCTTGTCTTCACGCACCACTTTAATAGACCCGTTCAACAACAAAGGCATTGATTTGATATAGCTCCCTATATCCATTAATTTATCCCCTCTCTTCATGGACTGGTAACGCCCTATCTCCGCAACCTCTTCAATTAGCTTTTCTTCGAATAAAAACCCGTAATTTTCTTTTAGTTTTTCAATCATTCTGGAGTACTATTAGTCTTTCTGCTCGCATATTGTTTATCGTAATGATAAAATATGTTTGCCCAGGTAATTTTGGACAATGCATAAAGATACGGCCCTAAGATAATCATTGCCGCGAAAATAAGCCCTATCAAAAGCTCAACTGTATACTCTGGAACCAATATGGATAATGCCACCCAGATAGAAACAAACAATGCTGTTCCATAGGCATAGGCTACATACATTGCACCGTAGTAAAAACCAGGTTCCTTAGAGTATTTTAGACCACAATGACTACACACTTCTTTTAAATCTCCGGCTTTCTTAAGATTATAAGGGTTAGCCTCTAAGAATTCTCCTTCCTGACATCGAGGACATTTAAACTTTAAAACGCTATATAACTTGGTTCCTTTTAACATCTTAATTTGTTTACCACAAAGGTAGACATTGTAAGCCAAGGCTTAGGTAACATTTGTCACGAAATCATATAATTATCATGATCTGTCTCATATTTTACACTTACCCAATTTTCTCTCATTGTATCTAATGTATTCTGGCTACCTTTGGCGAATTCAAACTGGATTATGGTTAAACCTAAGAAACACCTCGGACAGCACTTTTTAAAAGACGACTCCATCTGTATGGATATTGCTGATGCATTAACCGGACATGGCGGATACAAAACCGTAGTCGAAGTTGGCCCAGGAACAGGTGCACTTACAAAATACCTTTTGGATAAAAAAGAGTTTGATACATCAGTAGTTGAAATTGATACTGAATCAATTGCTTACTTGAAAGGCCACTATCCTAACCTTCAAATTTTTGACGAGAGTTTTTTATCCATTGACTTTAATCAATTCGACAGCGATACAGTAGCAGTAATTGGAAATTTCCCTTACAACATCTCATCTCAAATTTTGTTTAAGGTTTACGACGAAAAAAATCGTGTGCCGGAAGTTGTAGGTATGTTTCAAAAAGAAGTAGCTGAAAGAGTTGCGGAAAAACCAGGAAGCAAAAAATATGGAATCTTAAGTGTTTTACTTCAGGCATTTTACGACATCGAATATTTATTCACCGTAGATGAACATGTATTTAACCCACCCCCAAAAGTAAAATCAGGTGTAATTAGGTTAAAGAGAAATGATACTAAGGAATTATCCTGCGATGAAAAACTATTCAAAACGGTAGTAAAACTGGGATTTAACCAACGTAGAAAAACACTTAGAAACTCTCTCAAACCACTACTAAAAAACGTGGACACGACCCAGCCAGTGTTCGCATTGAGACCAGAGCAATTAGAAGTATCTCAGTTTATCGAGATTACTAATTTAATCTCATCTGGAAATAAAGAATAATTTTCCTAATTTTGCCGCCAATAAAGTAGCACTAACTTCTAATGGATCCTGAGCAACATGCAATTCGAACTTACCAAAGAGTTTTTAGATGAGCTAACATCAGCTGTTGCAGATGATAACAAGGATTATATTGTATTAAAATTAGAGGATGTCCATCATGCCGATATTGCAGAGATTCTAGATCGTGTTGATCTGGAGGAAGCACAATATATTTACCGAACGCTCGACGAAGAGAAAGCCTCGGATGTGTTAGTTGAACTGGAAGAAGACGTTCGAGATGAATTCTTAAAGTCACTTTCTGCCAAAGAAATTGCAGAACAGGTGGACAACATGGAATCTGATGATGCTGCAGATTTAATTCAGGACCTTCCAGAATACAGACAGGAAAATGTAATCTCGCAACTAGAGGATGCTGAACAGGCAAGTGACATTACATCTCTATTAACCTACGATGAGAATACAGCCGGAGGTTTAATGGCTACAGAATTTATTTGTGCCAACATTAACTGGACTGTTGAAGAAGCTCTTCAAAACTTGCGAGAGCAAGCTGAAGAAATTGACTACGTGTATACCATTTACGTGGTGGACAATGAAAACAAGTTAATGGGAACCTTATCCCTAAAAACATTCTTATACGCATCGAACGACACCCTTATTTGGGAACTGGTAAGAAAAGAACCCAAATTCGTAAGAACAGATGCTGATGATGAAGAAGTGGCATTAATCATGGAAAAATACGATTTGGTTGCTATTCCCGTTTTGGATCAGAATGATGTTCTTTTAGGTAGAATTACTATTGATGATGTTGTTGATGTAATTAAGGAAGAAGCCGAGAAAGACTTCCAAATGGCAAGTGGAATTAGCGAAAAAGTTGAGTCCAAAGATTCAGTTTGGCTGCTTACCAGAGCAAGAATCCCATGGCTTTTTATCGGATTAATTGGAGGTATTGGAGGTGCTATTGTCATTAGTACTTTCGAAGCTCAAATAGAAGAAATACCTGTTCTTGCTTTCTTCATCCCTCTAATTGCGGCAATGGGAGGTAATGTTGGTGTTCAATCTTCAGCAATCATTGTTCAGGGATTGGCCAATAACTCATTATCCTTTGATTCAAATTTGAAAAAAGTTTTAAAAGAGTTAGTGGTAGCCCTAATTAATGGAAGCATCTTATCTGCCCTGATTTTCTTCTATAATTTAGGGTTTGGTGAGGAGATGAAACTCTGCCTAACAGTTAGTTTATCACTGTTTTCTGTAATCATATTTGCTGGGGTATTCGGGACCTTAGTCCCTCTTGTTCTAAATAAATACAAGATTGACCCGGCGTTAGCAACAGGTCCTTTTATCACTACCATGAACGACGTAATTGGTCTTTTGCTTTACTTTTTAATTGGAATGTTTATTTACGCAGGTTAACTGAGGTATGAAAAACATTTCTCCCAGAACTATATTTTACTCCATTTGGATAATTGTTGGATTAATCCAGTGCTTTTTTCAGGAGTTAATGGCAGATGAAGCGTATTACTGGTTATTTTCTGAGTACCTCGATTGGGGATACCTGGACCACCCACCAATGATTGCTTTAATGATTAAAGCTGGTTATTCCATCTTCCCCAATGAACTTGGGGTGAGGCTATTTTCACTGCTATTAAACATTGGTTCAATACTCATTTTAGAACATTTATTAAATGCTAAAAACAACATTAAGTTTTACACCATTGTTGCAGCATTAGCATTCGTTAACATTGGTTTTGTAGCAGTACCTGATAGTCCACTGGTGTTCTTCAGTTTGTTGTTCCTTTTAATGTACAAACGCTTTTTAAATGAAGACACTCTAAAAAATTCATTGATTCTAGGGGTTATCATTGCTCTACTACTATACAGTAAATACAATGGTTTACTAGTAGTTCTACTATCATTAGCTGCCTATCCAAAGGTGATGCTCAAACCTTCATTTTATATCGTACTGGCAGTTAGTTTAATTCTATTTATTCCCCATTTATATTGGCAGTACACTCACGACTGGATTACGATTGATTACCACCTGCATGAAAGAGATAAAGGAGGTAGCTTCAAGATCATTAACAACGTACAATACCTTGGAGAAATGTTATTGGTAATGGGACCTCTGGTTGGTTTTACTCTTTTGTATGGTGCATTTAAGTATCAATCCAAAGATACATTTGATCGAATCATGAAATTCAATCTATTTGGTCTAATAGTGGTTTTATTTTGCATCTCTTTCAAAAATCAGGTAGAGTCTAACTGGAACATTACAGGGGTGATCCCATTGTTATACCTTGGCTTTAATTATTTGGTAACCAAAGAAAGATTAATGAAGGTTACCCAATACCTGGCCATTGGAACCATCGTATTATTAATTGGGGCACGATCAATAATCATATTCAATTTAACTCCTGAACTACAATTTGCCAAGGATAATTTAGGGTGGAAATCGTGGGCCAAAGAGATCAAAAAACTTACTGGTGAACACCCTGTTGTATTTGTTAACTCTTATCAGCAAGCATCATTGTACTCATTTTATTCTGGGGAAACCGGATTTGCTATAAATACTCCAGAAAAAAGAATGAATATGTTTAATTACTGGCCCATTGAAGAAGAGCTACAGCACCAAAGAGTATTTGTTAAATGGCCATTTGGAAACCCTAAGATTGATACGGTAATAACCGATAAAGAAATTTTTGCAGGTCAGTTTTGTGATGATTTCTTTATTTATGGGCAAGCCTGGTTCGATAATATTGGTAAAGGTTATTCTACAACAGTAGGAGATTCGCTTCAGCTAAACCTAAAACTAAAAAACCCACTCAACTACTCCTTTAATGAAGTTGATGAACCAATACGAATAGTAGCGTTCATTTTTGAGGATAGCAAAATCATTTCTAAGAACATTCTAAATGAATCTCCCATAATTGGTTTGAATAAAGAGGAATTTACCCTTACAATTCCAACACCTGATCATAGCAATGAATTTTATGTAAGACTGGCGATACAATCCGGATGGCAACAGCCTACCTTTGCCTCCAAAAGAATACCCTTTAAGATAACTCCATGAAAATTGCAATTATAGATCAAGTACACGAGTGTATTTCGGAAGCTTTCCTCCAAAAAGGGTGGGAATGCGATTTTTTATATGAGCATAATCGCGAACAACTTTTAGCTGTTATTCATCAGTATGATGGGATTGTACTTAGAAGTAGAATTAAAATGGACAGAGAGTTACTTTCTAAGGCTACTGAGCTAAAGTTTATTGGACGTCCAGGGGCAGGGTTAGAAAACATCGACACGGATTACTGTGCACAGAGAGAAATAAAGGTTTTTAGATCTCCTGAAGGAAATAGAGATGCAGTTGCAGAGCACATTATTGGTATGATTCTAAGCCTGTTTAACCACCTTAAAAGAGCCGACACTGAAGTACGAGATGGAATCTGGCTAAGAGAAGCTAACAGAGGGTTAGAACTCATGGGAAAAACCATAGGAATTATCGGGTACGGATACATGGGAAAAGCATTTGCTAAAAGATTAAGTGGTTTTGGAGTTAATGTAATAGCTTACGACAAATACCTCACAGATTATTCTGATGATTTTGCACGGCAAGTAGCTTTAGAAGAACTTTACAACGAAGCCGACATTGTAAGTATTCACACTCCCCTAACAGAAGAAACTATTGGAATGGTTAATACCAACTTTTTAAACCAATTCCGTAAACCCATTTTTTTCATTAACTCAGCCCGAGGAAAATCTGTAGTAACTTCTGATCTGGTTGATGCCTTAGAGACAGGAAGGGTATTAGGAGCCTGCCTGGACGTACTGGAATATGAGAGCTCTACTTTTATGAAAGTGGAAGATCAAAGTTCTCCTGCTGCATTGGAATATTTGAAAACCTCAAATAAAGTTGTTTTATCACCTCACATTGCAGGATGGACACATGAGGCCAAACTAAAAATGGGACAATTTCTGGCCAACAAAATTGTAAGTGCATTTAAATAAAAAAGGGAGCGAATTCGCTCCCTTTATCAATTTCTTATTTCATTTTTTACTGAACAACAATCTTTTTAACTACTCGCTTAGTTCCAGACTGAATGCTTACAAAGTACACTCCATCAGCAATCTCACCTACTTCATTTAGGTTAACCTGGTTAGTGTAAACTGACTCAACTCTCTGCTTGATCAGTTGCTTTCCATTCATATCATTCAGTGTAATTTTCACTTCAGTTTGCTGATCAAAATCAAAGTCTAATACAATCACTCCATTAGAAACAAATGCATTAACATTTTGGTTCAATTCGAATTGCTCTACAGAAACAGACCCATCAATCACAACCAGATTCTTCGTCTCGGTTTGAGTACACATTCCAATGTTCTCATTATCTACAGTAAGCTCTACAGGGTAAACTCCTACAGTAGAGTATGTATGTGTTGGGTTGGCATCAGTGCTTGTATTTCCATCTCCAAAGTCCCAGCTATAGTGCATTCCTAACGAGTTGTTTGTCACTTCCAGAACATCTCCATTGTTAAGGTCAAGCGTATCTAAAACAAAATCAAATGATGCAATAACCTGAGCAGCTTCCTCAATTGTAATAATTTGATCCGATACACCACATCCTCCTCCAATGTTAGTACTAATAGTATACTCACCAGCAGGAATGTTGTTAAAAGTTACCGTATCGCTACTAGCTGTAATTGCAGATACCGGAGTTCCACTTAAATCTAATAATTGGAAGAAAGAACCACTTAAACCATTCCCAACTAACTCAATTTGCCCATCATTTGAACCATAACAAGTAGCATTAGAATAATCTGTATCAAATGCCTTCGCCATGTGAATCAAGAAACGAGGAGTTGTTGTTGTATCGCTAGTAGCATAAGTATAGCTTGTATCCGTTAGAAGGTTAGTTACATTACCTGTATGCAAGTCTTCTAAAGTAATACATGCCCCATCAAAGAATCCATCCGGAATTTCGAATGCTAAAGTATAGTTCCCCTGAGCATAAGTTCCAGCAACAGCCATAAGTGGAATGTCGATGCTTTGCATATCATTTACTTTATTAAAGGCCATTTCAATACCATCTTGAGACATAGTATACATTGTTGGAGCATAATCAGGCTCTTGTGTATGTAGCTTTGTAATATCATTCTCAGATGAGTTATGGTTATTATCGTAAGAATTATTAGCAAAAATTAATGCTTCATCTTTATAACCATTTTGATCTCCTGTTAAATGGATTTTCAAGAAATCTTCTATTCCACCAGCTCTTATAAAAGAAGGATCTTGTGTTGGAGCTTTATCTGACTCGTTAATTGCTAAAGAAACATCTCCAGTAGATCTTACCCAGAAACCTTGTGAACTTGGGATATATCTGGTAGCACCAAGAGATCCACCACCTCCACCAGTGTAGTATGCGTAGTTACCGTATTCCGAAGAATATACAAGGTACCCATCTACTAAACTACCAATACTACCTCTAATGGATTCCCAGTCAATAGTACAAGCGTATGGATTTCCAATTAAATTCCACCCATCTTCTAATGGTCCTGCACTTACCGTATAAGTAAGTGGGATACTTTTG
This sequence comes from Parvicellaceae bacterium, assembly GCA_965230225.1. Lineage (GTDB taxonomy): Bacteria > Bacteroidota > Bacteroidia > Flavobacteriales_D > Parvicellaceae > CALSMU01. The sequence goes on along the minus strand of CBDDKM010000005.1, from coordinate 454,644 downwards.
TTTCCTTGAGTTGGAGCACCAGATACCGCAATGTTATAAGTAGCTGCATCGGTGTAAATATAATGTGCCTTATAGTTATTATCCTCTCCAGTTGCGTTGGTAACATTAGTAGCTGCCTCCCATCCATTATCCATGGTTCCAGCAACAGTCTCATCATAAGTATAAGTATTTACCCATGCTCCTCCTGTACCACCTGTTGTACCATCATAATCAGCTCCGGTAAATCCATCACCAGACAGAATAAATTCTTGTCCTGCTCCAATTCCTCCATCATGCCATTGATCAACTGTAGAACCATCTACTGGTGATGCTATAGAAGTAAATCCTTGAGAACCTGATACAATTCTTCTTTGAACCGTCATACTTCCAATAAACTGATCGTTTGTTGGGTCTTCAATCTCTGCAAACTGAGCAGTTGTTCCAGCACTAAGTAAAGTTACTGATCCACCACCTGCTGTAACGTCACCATTATCAATATCTAAAATGTTTTCAATGGTATGAGCTCCTGAATTAAAGGTTACTCCGGTACTTGAATTATTAAATGTAATGTTATACCAATCTGTTGCTCCATCAATTAACTGAGCTCCTGTACCATCAAATATGAAATCATCATTTGCGGTTTTGGTATAAGTCCCTGTATTATTCCAGTTCCCGGCAATGTTCACATCGTTACCTCCAACGGTTAGACCACTGGAATTGGTAAAGTTTCCTTCAACATCTATTGTACTACTTCCGGTAAATGTTCCACTATTGTTAAAGGTACCTCCAACTGTCATTGCAGCACTTTGAGTGATCGTTCCTGAATTTGAGAAGTTTGTCCCTACTGTTAAAGCTGCATCAGCTGTTGTTGTTCCTTGATTATCAAACCCAGCTGTTGTTGCACAGGTGTTTGCTCCAAAATTCATTTGAGCACCTGTTCCAACAGTTAACGTACCCAACAATTGCCCCGCAGGTAAAGCACCATCCAATGTTCCAATTTCTCCAGCTCCACCATTCAATACTAAGTTATAGTACTCTATCGTTGAATTTGTTGCAATATCATGTGCACTTGCCCCATCAAAATTGAAAGTACTCGCATTGGTTCCATTATTCAATGTCCCTTTAGTTGGAAACGCAATTCTTCTTCCACAATTAACTGTAGGAGAATTGGTAAAATTCATGTCAATGGTGTTGTTAGATGCAACACCTCCAGAACCAAGAGCAAATCGGATATCGCTATCTACATCTAAAGTTCCTCCTTTAATATTTGTAGTAATTTTAGTAGATGCCTCTGTTAAACGTTGCTGATATATCTTAGCTACTTCCATCGAACCATTGGTTCCAATGTTTACCTCAAATGTTCCATTATCTCTAACATAGTTCAAAAGATTTCCTTCACAATCTAAAGTTCCATCCACTGTTAACCAAGCTGTTGAAGTATTTTTCCAAATATAAATATGGTTTGTACTGGTACTATTCATATCCAACAAACCATCAGAACCAATATTAATATCTAACCAAACATCAGCGTAAGTTTTAATATCGACGTAAAACAACCCATCAACCTGAAGAGTTCCGTCTATATAAATTTCAATATCAGCAAAATCAGCACTATCCGCTGCAACAAATCGATCTCCCACTGTTAAGTGAGCACCATTATCGATGGTTAAAAATGCTATACTTCCATCATCTCCTATACTCAAGTCGTCACATGCTTCCGTCCCTGTAACGGTAATATCTCCTCCATTTCCGATTAATACATTATCATCAGCATCTGGAACTCCATCCGCATCAGAACCACCTGCCAATTCATACCAGGATCCTGAATCACTCCAGTCTCCTCCAGCTAAATCTGCATTGGTGTAAAATGTACTTGATTGTGATATTCCAATACTGGAAATCAACATAAAAATTAGAGTAGAATGTACAAATTTCATAAGCGTTCTATTTTACCGAACAACCATCGGCTATAAATTACTTGTTACAGTTAACAAGTTCAATTGGTTTATACTAAGTAGCAAACTTTAAATCGATACTAATCAATCAGGCCTACTGGGGTTAATTTAAGCTTTAAATATAGTATAATTTAAAACTCTGAATAAAACTACGTATAATTTAACGATTGCGATACATTAATTTTATGAACGTAACCATAGGAGCAATTAAAGTAAACAATGCGATGATTACCATTTAACTCACTTGATAACTACATCAGTATCAATGATAAAACGAATATGAAAACTAATTGGTTGGAAAACAGAATTACTTACCTCCTTTTTCGGCAAAAAAGTACCTAAAATCCAGGGTAACATAATTCCCATTTAACTGGGTAGAAAGTTTATTGTATTGATTGTTGTCGTAGTAATAATTAACCTCTGTTACCGTGATGGTAGAAAGTGGATTAACCAAAGATGCTCCCAAATAAAAGTATCCTTTCTCTTTTGTTCTGTATTCAAACCCAAGGTTAGCTAAAAACGATAAGTTCATCCACCTGGCTCTCCACGAAAAATGACTGATATGATTATTTGCACCTAAACTATTCACATTAGATGCATACCAATTCACACCTATCCCCGTAGCAGTATTCATGTATATCTGCTCAGAAAGTCGAATATAAATTAATGCCTGAATCGGAATTTCATAACTAACGAAACCAAAATCTGCTGTATCCTGTTTATTGGGCCCAAAAGAGCTTTCACCAAAAATATCGTAATTCCTTCTTATGGTGTTTATACCACTTTCTAATGATAGCCAATCTGTAAAACTTCTTCTAAAGACCATCCCTATGCTGTACCCAAATTTTGGAACAATATCCAAATTAATAATGGAGTCGTGCAGGTTTACAGGACCGGCATTGAAATAGTTTACTGGAATGATAGGTTTAAACTGCAAACCAAAAATGGTTTCCTGCGAGTTCCCGTTTAAAGAAAAAAGTAAAATGATAATAGTGATCAACTTACGCATGCTACAAAATTAGAAGGTTTCTACCGATTATAACAACAGAATAAGAATTAAGTTTTTACAACTGAAGATTCGGACATGAAACACAATAATTGGTGTATTTTCCTCAAGGATTCGGTTATGAGTGTACTCTGAGTTTTTGACCTACAACCAAACGAGTATGTTTTGTGATTCCATTCAACTCACAAAGCTTTTCTATAGAAATCCCATAGCGTTTGGCTACTCTGTATGGGTAATCCCCTCGTTCTACCACATGAAATTCCATCCCATAAGGATAGGCGATGTAAGTTCTACGCATTTTTTTCAAGACAAGGGTATCAGCTATCACATCCCGATCTGTAAACGAAACAATATGAGCAGGATTTAGTGGCACTCCTTTAAACCTCATTTCCAAATGTAGGTGTGTTCCTGTTGCATTTCCAGTTTGGCCACCATGTCCTAATAGCTCACCTGCTTCAACCTCCTGCCCTTCTTTTACTTTAATCTTCGACATGTGTGCATATAAGGTTTCCAAACCGTTGTAATGCCTCACCACAACTACTTTCCCATAACCAGCATAGTTTCTAGCCATTCTAACTTTACCTGGAAACATGTTATAAATTGAATCCCAATAATGCAACTCAAGATCTACTCCATTATGAGCCCGACCATCTCTCCATCCAAACGGTGATGTTACCCACCCGAAGTACCTCCTTAATGTCTTTTCTCCAATAGGGTGATGATACCCACAATTCTGCTCATCATCGGTAAGAAGTAATACTATGGTAGAATCGTTTTCCGATAGGGTTGAAGGATAATCAAATGTAACCCGATTATTCCACCTATGATAAAACGCATTTGCCGGATATGGCGACCCGTCTCCCTGAACAAAAGAAAACTGTTGTGGCATTTCATGCTCCACTGGGTGAAACGCTATATATAGATTAATCTGGTTAATTAAAGCATAAGGTACCGTATCTAATTCGAATAATGAATCGATCATTCCCAAGATCTCCTCCTCCGATTTATTGATGATTCCCTGATAGAATCTCACCTCATTCAATAAGTCTGAAGGAACACTATCTAACTTGAGAACCGAGTCGATTAAATCTGTAAAGTATTGCCCTGAAATATCTTCTGCTGAATTGAATAGATAAGCATCTCCATAAGCTACTACTGCAGTGGCAGTATCCTTATTTCCCTTCTTCTTTTTATCACCATCCCCAGGTTCCATCTCCATACCATTTACAGGTATGGATAACAGCCCAAAGAACATGACAAGCAGCCCTATGGTAAGTTTTAGATTCAAAGTTTTCCTTGCAAAAAGAGTTGTTTCTACGACAACCTTTCAAAAAGGTTATCCTTACAAAGAAAAGAAAAATAAGCTATTATTTGGAATTCATAATGGCTCCAATAATGGCCATGGTAATAATCGCTCCGCCAATTATTACTATGGCCCATCGAGCAAATTGATTTTTCACAAATGGTTCACGATGAGTTCCAACTGTCAGGTTATTCAACCTAAGAACTCTTTTCAGGTCCGATTTTCGAATCCCAAACAGATAGACCGTTTTATCTGTCATCACCTCTTTATCTGACTCAAATTTAACTTTGTTCTTATTTAGTAAATCAGTGAAGTGTTTGGCCTCATCTTCTCTGAAAAACTTAAATACAGTATAAGCCTCATTGGTTGGGTGATCCTCATAATTGGTGAGGTTAAATCTCCTCTCTAATTCTTCCATCTAAATATTTGCTTCTTGCTGCAAATTTAACCAATAAATTAATCTACATTTGACCCATTGATTATCACTATTTTAAACGACATGAAAACTCTTTTACTCCTAATTATTTCCATCAGTATTATTAACCTTGGTTACTCTCAGGAATGTAACTCTTACTTCCCTCTCGATGAGGGTAATTCATGGGAAATAACAGATTATTCATCCAAGGGGAAAATCAATGGAAAAACTCAACATAAAGTAAACTCTAAAAGTACTAATGGTGATCAACTGGAGGTTTCAATTTCTACCACATCGTTTGATAAAAAAGATAAAGAGACTGGCTCAAGTGCTTACAAAGTAAAATGCAGCGAAGGCAGTTTTTTCGTAGAGTCCAGTTACTACATGGACGATGAAACAATGGCTTCTACGGAAGGAATGGAGGTAGAGGTTGATGGAGACTTTATTGAATTCCCCTCTTCCCTGAATGTTGGAGATGAGCTAAAAGATGGATCCATGAGTATCAAAGCAGGAAACAATGGTATTACCATCATGACTATTGTTTTGGATATTAAAGACAGAAAAGTGGAAAGTAAAGAATCTATTACTACTGCTGCAGGAACATTCGAATGTTATAAGATAAGTTATACTTCTTCCATTAAAATGGGATTCATTACTAAAACCTTCCATGTAGTTCAATGGTACAGTAATGGAACCGGAATGATTAAATCAGAGACCTACAACAAAGGAAAAAAGCTGATGGGTTATTCAGAATTAACGGCACTTTCCAAGTGATTTACTAAAAAAAATCTAATTTCATTTGGATTATAACATTTTCTTGGCATAACTTTGTGCCATTCAATTACGACAGCATGTTGTAGTTGTTTATCAAGAAGAGGTGAGAGAATAGGCTCTATGACCCTCTGGCAACCTCCACTCCTCGTGAGAACGGTGCCAAATCCTATCCTGACTAGTAATCAGGAAAAGATAAATAAGTATAATATGAAAGCACGACTTACAATTCTATTGATTGATGGCTTGTCTGAAAAAAAGACAGCTGAATTAACACATTTATCCATTTCTAACCAATTCGCTTGCAGTTCGATGCATCGAATGTGTTGTTAATTCCCCTCAAACATCTTTAAAGAGTGATTACGCGGACACATCCGCTATGTCCAATCTTATACCCAAAGCAATGTCATCATTAAAATATTACATACATAATCAACCCCTCGAACTTGAACAAGGCGAGTGTTTGGAGCAAGTTAAAATAGCCTATACCATTAATGGAACCCCAAAGTTGGATGGATCTAATGTGGTTTGGGTTTGTCATGCCTTTACGGCTAATAGCAACCCAATTGAATGGTGGCCAGGGCTTGTTGGAGGAGATGCTATATTCAACGAAAACGAGCACTGTATCATTTGTGCCAACATTCTTGGTTCTCCCTATGGTTCTACCTCTCCTCTGGATGTGAACCACAACAATGGAAACCAATGGCTTCAGTTCTTTCCAAAAATTACCATCAGAGATATAGTAAACAGTTTCGAAGCTTTAAGAACACATCTTGGAATTCAAAAAATCCACACCCTAATTGGTGGATCAATGGGAGGGTTTCAAGCTTTGGAATGGTCCATTCAGAAGCCGGATTTGGCGGAACACTTGATTCTTATTGCCACTAGCGCCTACCAATCTCCATGGGCTGTAGCTTTTAACGAATCGCAACGCATGGTCATCAAAGCCGACCGCACCTTTTTTAGTCAGTCGGAAGAAGGAGGAAAAAAAGGACTGGCAGCTGCAAGATCTGTTGCTTTGTTAAGCTATAGAAATTACCATACTTATTCTATAACACAGTCTGAGCAGGATAATGAACTAAAAAGTGACTATCGCGCAGCTTCTTATCAGCGATACCAGGGAGAAAAATTGATTAAACGCTTTAACGCTTTCAGCTACATGACGCTATTAGATGTAATGGACTCTCACAATGTTGGTAGAGGAAGAAATGGTGTAGAATCTGCTCTACAACAGGTTCAAGCTAACACCTTAGTTATCGGAATTGATTCTGATATTAAGTTCCCAGTATCAGAACAAGAACTCTTAAGTAACCACATCCCTAATTCACACTTCGAAGTAATTTCTTCGGAATATGGGCATGACGGTTTTATCATAGAAACAAAAAAAATCACTGAACATATTGCTTCGTTTTACAATGATCAAGCGAAACAACTCAACACTTTAAAAACCAGAAAATATGAGTACAAAGGTTAAAATAGGATTATTCGGATATGGATGTGTAGGACAAGGTCTTCACGATGTACTGGACAACAGTAAAGGCTTTAAAAGCACCATTGAAAAAATAGCTGTAAAAGACAGAAATAAAAAAAGAAGGTTACCAGCCGAAAAATTCACCTTCGAAAAAGATGAAATTCTTGAAAACAAAGACATTAATCTAGTGGTGGAATTAATCGATAATGCTCACGATGCGTACAACATTGTAACCACCTCTTTATTGGCTGGAAAAAACGTTGTTAGCGCCAACAAAAAACTAATCGCAGAAAAGTTTGAGGAGTTAGTAAACTTACAGAAGAAAACCGGAAACTCCTTACTATATGAGGCTTCGGTATGTGGTGGAATTCCTATTATCCGAACCCTTGAAGAATATTACGATAACGAATTACTAACTTCGGTAGAGGGAATTTTCAACGGTTCGTCGAACTACATTCTTTCCAAAATTTTTAATGATGGTCTAGGGTATGAAACAGCTTTAAAACAAGCACAAGATTTGGGATTTGCTGAAAGCGACCCTACACTCGACGTTGGTGGGTACGATTCTAAGTACAAAGCCGTAATTCTTGCAGGACACAGCTATGGTGTATTTGCCGACCCTGAAAAAGTGCTAAACTTTGGTATTCAAAACATCTCCGATAAGGACATCGAATTTGCCAAGCAACAAGGTAAAAAGATTAAGCTGGTTGCTAAAATTGGTAAATCAAACGAGGAAGAGATATTCATTACGGTACTACCAGAATTTGTTGCTCCGGAAAATCACTTATATAACGTAGAGAATGAGTTTAATGCCGTACGAGTAGAAGCAGCATTTTCTGATGCTCAATTTTTCATTGGAAAAGGTGCTGGTGGTCACCCAACCGGATCGGCAGTGCTTTCCGATATCTCAGCCAATTCATTCGAATATAAGTATGAATACAAAAAGGCCAATCAAAAAGAGTCTTTCAAATTCTCGAATGAACTTCAAGTTAAAGTTTACTTAAGATTAGGTGAAAAGAAATTGGAAAAGCCACTTTTCTTTGAAAGCATTGAAGAACAAAATGACCAATTCATTATTGGTAATGTTAGCATTGAAGAACTTCTTAACAACAAGGAAAAGATTGAACAATCGGGTGCTTTTATTGCAACACTAGGAACGGTAGAATCCAACGAAATCAATAAGAACGACTATAAATTGAATGAATTGGAACTAGTTTAGGGCTATTTTATCATTTTCTCGTTGATTGGTGATTATAGTATAAATGGTATCATTTAGTTTTTGGTTATATTCGCTGCATGAGAAAGTTGTTTTGGATCGTATTATCAATTGTTTTGGTAGGTTGTACCGGAACGGAAGAAAGCAATAATGGAGAAAATTCTGGAAGTCAAATTACAGATGATAATCTTCAGGACTCGTTAAAAGTCGCCACTTCGGTTACACCATTATTTGACACAACTGGTGTAGATTTATATTATATCCCTACAGAATATACTGAGTTTGTTACTGAGAGTATTCTGGATACGGATACAGATACTAGAGTTAAACTTGTGCGTTATTGCCAAACCAAAGAAGGTATTGAATTAGGATATGAGCTTCCAAGTGGTTCTAGATTTAGAATCCACTACAGAGATTGGGCCGGTAGAATTATTGTTACCAAAGGTGACTCTATTATCACCAACTACAGCTTTGATAAAGATGATTATTCTCACCTAAGAGATGCTGATTTCTGGGTAGATAAAACCATGCAAGACCTTAAACTGGTTAAGACCGACAAAAAAAGTAGGTCAGTTGAAGCTAGATTCTTTGTACTTAAGCCTAACGAAGATGATGGAATAACTATCGACGTAGCCATCGATTCTGCTGGTAATGCAACCATGACAGAGGTAAAATAGTTCTTCCTACTACTTACTTTTAGATCTACGGACACTTATTAGAGTATTAGAACCTCGTTCTATCCCAATTAATTCTTACGCAGAATATCGTTAGCAGAGGACTAAATAAATTCTAACTTTGCAACGAAGATGAAGAAGATCACAGCCATTATACCAACGTTTAATGAAGAACACAACATTGAACAGGCCATTGAATCTGTTAAATGGGCCGATGAAATACTGGTTGTAGATTCTTTTAGCACTGATAAAACAGTAGAAATTGCCAAAAATCTTGGTGCACGAATTTTGCAAAGAGAGTACGGTAATTCTGCTTCTCAAAAAAACTGGACCATACCACAGGCTTCCCACGAATGGATATTCCTTCTAGATGCCGATGAGCGAGTAGATAGCTCACTTGAACAAGAAGTTAAATCGATTGTTTCAAACACAAAAGAGCCATTTCAGGCTTACTGGATTAAACGAAGAAATTTCTTCATGGGGAAAGAAGTAAAGTACTCAGGTTGGCAAGGAGATAAGGTAATTAGGCTGTTTAAACGAGATTTGTGCAAATACGAAGAAAAAAGTGTTCATGCAGAAGTAATTTGTGATGGTGAAGTTGGCACCATGAAACAGAAACTGATTCACTATACTTTTAAAGACATTCACCACTACCTGGAAAAATGGGATAGATATACTACCTGGAGTGCTAACGATAGAGCTGCCAGAGGAGAACAACCGGGATGGTATCATTTTCTAATCAAACCTGCTTTTCGTTTTTTTCACGACTATATTCTAAAAGGAGGAATATTGGATGGACTTACCGGGTTTATATTATGTACACTATCCAGTGCTTCTGTTTTCATGCGCTACCTAAAAGTCAGACAAATCGTTAAAAACAATCAAAATTGATGATTGAGGTAGCTTTTGACATGGAAAAACTCAGGCGCCCTAATAGTGGTTTAGGGCAATTTTGTAAGCATCTGGGACAATCCATTCAAACAGAAAACAAAGAGTTTAATCTAACATTTTATGAAGATGCTTCGGATGTATCCAATTTTGACGGAGCAAATACTATCCAATGGAACAGGAAAGACGCTCTGTTTGGAGTAAAAACTTCTGCCCATATATGGCATTGTATGCATCAGGAAGCTAAGTACCTTCCAAAGAATAAAAATACTAAGATTGTTCTTACCATACACGACCTTAACTTTCTGGATAAATACACAGGAAGTAAGCGAAATAGCAAGTTAAAAAAACTTCAACAGCTAGTGAATAGAGCGAGTGCTATCACCTTTATATCTAATTACACCAGAAAAATTGCAGAAGAAAACCTGAACCTACCTGATGTTCCTCAAGAGGTCATTTATAACGGTATTGCTTTAACAGACGTTACTGCTCAAAAGCCTGGTTTTGTTGATCAGACAGACTTTATTTTCTCCATTGGAATAATTGGGCAAAAAAAGAACTTTCATGTATTAGTAGAGGCAATAAAACAGCTTCCTGACCTGAAGTTATATCTATGTGGAAATAATAGCTCAGACTATGCTAAATCCATTAAAAGTAAGGTCGCTGAGTTAGGCTTGGAGAATCAAGTTATTATGCCGGGAGAAATTAGTGAAGCTGAAAAAAATTGGATGTATGCTAATTGCAAAACATTTGTTTTCCCTTCTTTAAGCGAAGGGTTTGGTCTTCCTGTTGTTGAAGCAATGCACTATGGAAAACCTGTGGTTATCTCCAACAAAACTTCACTTCCTGAAATTGCTGGAGATGAAGGTATCGTTCTCGAAAATTTCGAACCTGATTATATCGCATCCCAGATTCAATTATCGATAGACTCCTTTTCCTCGGAAAAAGAAAAAGCCCTCAAAAAGAGAGCTTCTGAATTTAGCTGGTCAAACGCAGCTAAAGATTATATTCGAATTTACAAGACCCTTTCGGGGCAAGATTAATTACATTAAAAGATTCATCAAAATAATCACTGTGCTTAGTAGGATTGATGCCAGGCAAGAATAAATAATGGCCTTCATAGGCGCAACAGCCAAAATCATAGCCAATGCAAACATGGTTGAAGAAACTAACAAAATTAACTGTACTGTAGATTCTAACCCTCCAGTTCCAACTCCAATTCCTCCTAAACATCCAACTACGATTAATAGCATGGAGATGATTCCATATCTATTAGTAGATGCGCTAAAAAAAATCTTATCTAAAATTGCTATTCCTGTTTTTTCTTCTTGAGCACTCATGTGATTCATTTTAATGTAATAAGTTATGAATCACTAAAGTAGTCCCTTCTTAGCACCAATTATCTGACAATCATAAATCAGAAATATGATTTATATCATAAAAAAAGCCGTTCCAGAAATGAAACGGCTCTTACTTTATCTTTACTAATTATTACCAAACAGCTTTGGGGTACCTGTTATTCAGGAACTGAATGTCATTTAAAATATACCCCATGTATTCGGAATGTCCTCCATTCTTACCATAAACAATTGATGGAACATGGTCTTCAGGACGAGTCAATGTTGCTTCTTCCAAAGTAGCATTTACCTTAGTATCCCATTGCTCTTTAATCTTTCCAAGATCCACTGCAATACCAGATGCAATTAAGTTTTCATCCGTCTGATCCATGTCAAACATCTCAGGAATATACATCCATAGATCATTTACAGCAGCTTGAATCTTATCGTGACTTTCTTCCGTACCGTCACCTAATCTTAGCATCCACTCACTACTCCTCTTAACGTGGTATGTTACCTCTTTTAAAGATTTAGCAGCAATAGCAGCGATGGTTTCATCCTTGCTATTCTTTAATTCAGAATACAAGTAAAAATTGTACACATCCATGAAGAATTGTCTTGCTGTGATAAATGCAAAATCTTCGTTAGGATATTCCACTAGGTGAAAGTTCAGGTATTCTTCTTCGTTTCTTTTAAATGCAAGAGTATCCTCATCTATAGAACCATCCAATTCTGCAGCGTACTTATAGAAACTCTCTGCCTGCCCTATTAAATCAAGGGCAACATTCGTAATGGATAAATCTTCCTCCAGGAAAGGCCCATTACTGCTATATTCGCTTAACCTGTGGCTAAGAAAAAAACTGGTATCAGCCAGTCTTAAGCAATATTTATATAAATCACTCATGATTAAATCTTAATTAAATGTGCTTTGCCCCTTCAGGCATAGTGTAAAACGTAGGGTGACGATAAATTTTATCGTCTGCTGGATCAAAGAAAGATTCTGCATCCTCTGGCATGCTTGATACAATTTCAGAGGCTTTTACGACCCAAATTCCTTTACCTTCATTTCTTCTGGTATACAAATCTCTTGCGGCTTCTAACGCCATTTCTTTATCAAATGCATGTACACTTCCTGCATGCTTATGTGGTTTACCTGGTTTAGGCTGAATAAAGACTTCCCAAATTGGTCCTTGATTATCTGTACTCATGATATAATATTTTATTATCTCCAACCGGAGATTATGCGGTTTGTAATTTTTGTTCTTTTTTCTTCGCGTAAGCCAGAGCAGCTTCTCTTACCCATTGCCCTTCTTTGTGAGCTTTAATATGGTGCTTTAAACGCTTTTTATTGTTAGGTCCATGCCCTTTGATCACGTTCCAAAACTCATCCCAATCAATATCGGTGGTCTTGTACGATCCATTTTCCATTAACTCATAGTTGTCGTCTGGAATTTTAAGACCAATTAACTCTGCCTGAGGAATGGTTTTGTCGATAAACTTCTGACGTAACTCATCATTAGTTTCACGCTTAATCTTCCATTTCATAGCATTGGATGAACGAGGAGAATCTCCATCGTGGGGTCCAAACATCATTAAACTTGGCCACCACCATCTTTCGATAGCTTCCTGTGCCATTTTTTGTTGCTCAGGAGTCCCTTTCATCATAGTAGCCATAATCTCGTACCCCTGTCTTTGGTGGAAACTTTCCTCCTTACAGATTCGAACCATAGCTCTTGAATAAGGGCCATAAGATGTGCTTTGAAGCGATACTTGATTAACAATAGCAGCACCATCAACTAACCATCCAATAGCTCCAATATCTGCCCAGTTTAAAGCAGAATAATTAAATACACTAGCATACTTTGCAGCACCGCTATGCAATAACTCCAATAATTCGTCTCTACTAATTCCTAAGGTTTCAGTAGCACAGTATAAATACAATCCATGACCACCTTCATCTTGAATTTTAGCCAATAGGATTTTTTTACTTCTTAAACTAGGAGCACGGGAAATCCAATTCCCTTCAGGCTGCATTCCAATTACCTCAGAATGGGCATGCTGAGACATTTGACGAATCAAATGCTTTCTATAATCCGCAGGCATCCAATCCTTTGGTTCAATTTTAATCTCAGCATCAATTTTCGCCTGAAACTCTTCCAGTTTTTTTGCGTCTTCCATATTATTTATTTAAAAATATATAATGATATAAAGTTAGTTAATTGACAACTAACTTCATAATTGATTCCTAAGCCTTCTCTAGTACCTTGTACCCTTCCAGGTTATCTACCCCCCAATTTTTCAACTCTTCTTCGCTCCATAACTCCGGGAAGAAAATTCTTCTTTGGTATCTTGGGTGCATGTACTTTTTCCAGTCACTTCCTCCTGTTGCTTCTGCTTCTTCTTCTCCACTATCCAAATACTTAGCAGCAGCATTATAATGAGCCATTACCCAGGCAATATTAACGGTATGATCGTAATGTCTCATGGCATTAATCAGATCAATATCATTTTTCACCTCCTCTGGTAATTGCTTAAATTTCTTTGCCAGATTACACTCATTGTAATCCTCCATAAAGTCAATAAACTGCCCCATGTACTTCTTCTCGAAGTTGAGCAATAGTCTGGACTTTTCTCCTGTTTTATAATCCTTACCGGCTGCTTGCCAGTAAAGGTGATCGTATGCATGTTTAAATGGAGTATTTCTGTCGATGGTCGCTCTAAAACGATTATCAATCAGATTAATCAACTCTGTGGAGGCGAATTCGATCATTCTGTATTGAGCACTTTGGAAACCACTTGCAGGCGCCAAAGTATTTCTAAACTTCATGTATTGGTCGATATCCATACCATCACCCATAATATCGAAAGATTGACAAAGCATGTCGAAGTAACGACTTACTCTCAACAAATGTTTTGCAAACTTCTCAGCTGTTGGTTGCTCATCTTTAGCCACCTGATCAATCTCCCAAAGGATCATCTTGAACAAAAGTTCATTGATTTGGTGATACATGATGAAAACCATTTCATCCGGAAGTGTTGTTCTTTTAGTTTGAAGTCCTAAAAGCGCATCTGTTTGAATAAAATCCCAGTAAGTCATTGGTTCACTCCAAAGCAAACCTTCTAACATGGTGTCTACGGGAATTCCTAATTCCTCGTATTTTTTGTCAATTTGTGATAGTATTTCCTCTCTGTTCATACGAATAATTTTGTTTCCTTTTTATGGAAAAGATATGGACCGGAGAATATCTCCGGTCCTTGATTCATTACTATTAATTAAAGTGTACCTCTTCTGGCTTGCTCAGCTTCGATCGATTCGAATAGAGCTTTAAAGTTTCCTTTACCAAAAGATTGCGCTCCTTTTCTTTGAATGATTTCAAAGAACAAAGTTGGTCTGTCGGTTAACGGCTTGGTAAAGATCTGAAGCAAGTATCCTTCATCATCTCTATCTACCATAATACCGTGTTGCTTAAGAAGCTCCATATCTTCAGCAATTTCTCCTACTCTATCACCTACAGTATCGTAGTATGTACCTGGTACGTAAAGGAATTCAATTCCTCTCTTCTTCATTTCACTTACAGTAAATACGATATCGTCGGTAGCAACAGCAATGTGCTGACATCCAGCTCCTCCATAGAAATCAAGATACTCTTCAATTTGAGATTTCTTTAATCCTTCTGCAGGCTCATTAATTGGGAATTTAATTCTACCATTACCATTAGTCATTACCTTACTCATAAGAGCAGTATACTTAGTAGAAATGTCTTTATCATCAAATGTAATTAGGTTAGCAAACCCCATCACGTCAGTATAGAATTTTGCCCAAACATTCATTTCATCCCAACCAACATTTCCTACCATGTGGTCAATGTATTTCAATCCAACTGGAGTTGGATTATAATGCGAATCCCATTTTTCGAAGTTAGGCATGAAGGTACCATTATAGTTTTTACGCTCTACAAACACGTGTACCGTATCTCCATAAGTATGGATTCCCGCTCTTACTACTTCTCCGGTTTCATCCTTTTCAACTCTTGGCTCAAAGTAAGACTTTGCTCCCCTCTTAGTTGTTTCTTCGTATGCTTTTCTTGCATCCTCTACCCAAAGAGCAATTACTTTAATACCATCTCCATGTTTCTCGATGTGTTCAAAAATCTCTCTGTTTTCAGAGCCTGGCATTGGAGTGGTGAATACCAATCTGATCTTATCTTGAACAACTACATAAGATGTTCTATCTGTTAATCCAGTCTCTAACCCAGCATAAGCCAATGATTGAAATCCAAGTGCAGTCTTGTAAAAATGAGCTGCTTGTTTGGCATTCCCTACATAGTATTCTACATAGTCCGTTCCCATGATTGGTAAGAAGTCTTCTGCATCTGGGAAAATCTTTTCTAGTCCGTAATTATAGTTTTCAACGTTAGTTAAATCTGACATTGTTGTAATTTTTAAAGTTTAGTTTATTCAATTATCCATGATTTGTAATAGTCATCTACCTGAAGGTTCATGGCTTCTTCGGTGATCATAATTGGGTTAAAAGGATCAATCATTACTGCTAATTCTTCAGTAGCCTTTTTCCCTACACTTCTTTCAATTGCCCCTGGGTGTGGTCCGTGTGGAATTCCTCCCGGGTGAAGTGTAATTTGTCCTTTTTGGATGTTATTTCTGCTCATGAAATCACCATCTACGTAGTAAAGTAATTCTTCAGAATCAATATTACTGTGGTGATATGGAGCAGGAATAGCTTTTGGATGGTAATCGTACATTCTAGGCACAAACGAACATACTACAAAACCGGCTGCTTCCCATTGCTGGTGAATTGGAGGCGGCATGTGAATACGTCCTGTAATTGGTTCAAAATCAAAAATGGAGAATGCATAAGGGTAATTAAACCCATCCCATCCTACAACATCGAAAGGGTGGTTTCCTTGAGTGTACTCCCAAAGAACTCCTTGTTTCTTAGCTAGAATTTTGAATTCTCCTTTCTCATCGTGAGTTTCCAAGTCTTTTGGCAATCTGAAATCTCTTTCGCAGAATGGAGAGTGCTCCAGGAATTGACCAAAATTGTTGCGGTATCTGCTAGGTGATGTAATAGCACTAAAAGATTCGATATACAACAATCTGTTATTCTCAGTATCAAAATCGATCTGATAAGTTGTTCCTCTTGGGATAATCAAATAATCTCCATATTTGAAATCTAAGCTCCCGTACATGGTTCTTAGTTTCCCTGTTCCTTCGTGAATAAACAGCATTTCGTCTGCATCACTATTTCTATAAAAATAATCTTTAGAGAATTCTTTAGGAGCTGCTAACCCAATGTGCAAATCATTATTTACAAATAGAGTTTTTCTACTATCCATATACTCTAACCCTTCCGGAATAGAGAATCCCTGAAAGCTCATGGCTTTCATATTTTTTTCGATGGCAATTTTTGGAGCAATGTCCTTTACTCTTTTCACCTCAGTAACTACTGTTGGTGGATGTATGTGATAAATCAACGAAGACATCCCCGCAAAACCTGCAGTTCCAAATAGTTCTTCCTGGTATAAACCACCATCTGGTTTTTCAAATGTAACGTGTCGTTTAGCTGGAATCTTCCCCAACGAATGATAACGTGGCATAAAATTTATTTTAAAAAGTTATTGAAAAAAGGTCCACTTTTACTCAGTGGAAATAGCATAAGAAAGGGTAGCAAATCACTCAGGATTTCTCTTTAGCTCCATTTTCTTTTTGAATATGTACAATACGCTAGGATACATATTTTTGCTTTTGAGTTGCTAAATGTAATCAATTGCTACATTTAAACACTGACGAAAATCAGTTAGCATTCGATATGATATAAATCATACCTGCTTTTAGCAAATATATTCAAAATTATTTATTTCCGGAAGTTAAGCTGCTAAATTTAGATTCTGATTTTACAGCTAAATGACAAAGATTATTGCGATTTTAAAACAAAACACAGACGTTTATTTCAATATTTTATCGCTTCGTTTAGGATTAATCCACTTCCCCCATTCCTGATCATAACCATGAACTTTTCGGGTGGGCGAACCACCCATATTTTCCAAAGGATAACCATTATTGGACCAATCAAATATTCCTCCGTATAAGTTATATACATTGGTATAGCCTGCCTTTTTAAGCTTCTCTCCTACCTTTTCACTTCGATAGCCTATAGAACAGTATATTACTATTTTAGCATCCTTAGGAAGGCGCTTTACTACTCTTAGATTTAACCGATCATAGCCAACATTCAACGCTCCTTTAATATGACTTACACGAAACTCTGTTTCTTCTCTTGCATCCAACACAACTACTCCATTCTTATCATTAATGTCTTGACTTAACTGTTCGGAAGAAACAAGAGGGATTGTTTCCTCAATGTATCCCTTGCACATTTCATCAAAACCTTTAGGATTTTGAGCACTGCCCAGAAGAGGTATTAGAGCTAATATTAGAATGAATACTCGAAACATCGACCAAATATAGTCCCAACTATTTGTAGGAACAGTAATCTAAGTTACAAAATGTAAGCCATAAAAAAGCCCCGCTCGAATATCGAGCGGGGCTTCCAACTATATTATTTTCTAATTATTATAGTAAAGCTTTGAAATCTGCGTTTTCGAAGTACTTGATGAACTCTCTGTCTTTAGCAGCTTTTTCTTTGTACTTAGCATCTTTCTCGATAGCAATTTTAAGGTTGTTAAGAACCAAATCAGAGTTGTTAGTTCTAGCTCCGATAATTGCTTTTAAGTAGTAAGCCAATGCAGCATCTTTATCTTCTGATGCATCAATTACTTCCATAGCTCCGTTAGGATCTCCTGAAACGATTTTTGCAATTGCAAGGTTCAATGTTTGGTATGATCCCATATCAGCGATAGCTCCAGCGTAATCTTCTCCAACCTGAACTTTTACAAGCCCCATGTTGTATTTAGTTTCAGCAGCGCTTCCAGCTTCGTTGAACAACTCCATAGCTTTATCTCTATCAGCAACCGAAGTAGCTTTCATGTGAGTTACAGCTCCAATGTTGTTTGTGTTAGTTGAGTTAGACTCGATTCCGTTAGATTTTTCGAATTGAGATCCAGCAGCATCTAAATCATTTAACCAGTATTGGATAACTCCAACGTTGTTTACAGCTCTCCAATCAGATCCGTAGTTCTTCTCAGCAATTTTGTAAACTCTTAATTTCTCGTTTAAATCATCAAATAAAGTAGCAGCGTAAAGAACTTCCTCAACAGTTAAAGTATCACTGTTAGTTTTAGTTAATTCTTTTAACTCATCATCACTCCATCCGATTTTATCGTAAGTCAACATGATTTGAGATCTTCTTAACTGTGGCAATACTTCTTTCTCTAAGAATTTGTAAGTCTTAGCCATGTTACGAATGTCTTGCTCTCTTTTGTTTAAATCCTGAGTCATTTGAAGAACTCTTAAGATTAACTCTTTGTCTTCGTGATCAGTTTTTTCAACTTCAGTTTTAAATCCATCCCAATCTTCACCTCTTGGATCTTTAGTATAGAATCCTTCTTGAGCACCAGCTTCGAATTTAATTTTGTTCATGAATTTAATGCAGTAATCCATAGCAGATTGAGCACGATCTCCAGCAAGGTTCTCGTTTTTATCAATCTCACCTTCAGGAGAAGCATACGATTGAATTTTGATGCTTTTCATTTCTCTTCTAACGTTAGTTAAAGCGTCAGTAGCGAAAGCTTCAAAATCTTTAATGTCCTGGTCTTTTAACTCAGAACTTCTTACGTTGAATTTCCCTTTTTGGTAGTTAATTACCGCTTTGATATCGTGAGTAGTAATTCTTTGGAAGTTATCTTCACCAAGAATCACTTTATCATCTAAGTCTAATAAGTATGGAGTAATGATAGTTCCATCAGCGATTTTATCAGTAGTGATCAAATCTTTTTCTTTAAGTTTTTTACCTTTCTTAGGCAACAACTCAACTACCAACTCTCCTTCTTCCATACATGGTTGGTAAGGTACTGTAGAAGTGTAAGAAACTGTTTTTCCTTCTTTTGGAATTACTGTTCCGTTCCCAGCAGCTTTCTCACCTTGGTAAGTTGCAGTTTCAAAAGGGATTTTGGTTCCGTCTTTACAAACAAAAGTAGGAGTTACCTCAACAACAGTTTTACTGTTCAATCCTTTTTCTACGAATTTAGCAGAGATTTGCACCTTAACTTTATCACCATGCATTTCCAATGGATTGGTTTTCACATCGTACTCAAGGTCCTTAACTAAGGTACAGCTACCCATTACTAACCCTCCGGCAACTGCGGAAGTAAGTGCTATACTTTTAAACATTTTGGTTTTCATTATAGTTGGATTTATATTCTTTCTTGTCTTAATAAAATCGCACAAGTATAAGTAAGATTTTTTACTTATAAAAGGATGACTGTCATCAAACCCCTAAAAAAGGTGTTTAATCGAAACTTCAATCTCGTAAAGCTATCATTACCAAACAAGTAACATTCTACTATTGCAAGGCAAAAAGTCAAAATTATTTCTGCTCTAAAGCAGTATTCATCATGCTTTTAAGATGAATAGTTCGTTGATCATTCGCAAACGAGGTTTGAAACAAGGTTTGGAAAGCGGAAAATAACCTTTCAGGCTGCTGCAAATCAATATCCTCTGCGTTAATATGCAAAATAGGTAGATCAGTTTTAAACGCCAGAAAATTCTCATAGGCCTTATCTAACTGATTAAGGTATTCGGGAGAAATGTCCATTTCATAACTCCTTCCCCTGTTTCTAATGTTTTCTTCCAGCTGGTACAGTGGCCTATTGAGGTATAATATCAAATCGGGAACAGGTAACTTTTTAAACAGAGCAGTCATCAACTCTTCCACCAGTAAATAATCCTTATCCGAAAGATTCATCTTTGCAAACAGCAAACTTTTATCCGGCAAAAAATCAGTAAAAACTATATCATGACTCTTAGAATGGAACTGAAACAATTGCTTGCTCCTGTCCAACACAAACTGAACTTCGGCATGTAGTGCAAAGTCCTTGTTTTGGTAAAAATCCTTAAGAAAATCGTTTTCTTCAAATTCTTCCAACAACAATGATCCTCGAAATTTCGAAGCCAAAAAACGAGCAAGAGTTGTTTTTCCGGCTCCAATATTCCCTTCAACAACTATGTGCTTATACTTTAGCATGTAACGGGAATACCTCAGATTGATCAGTACATTCGATTAATAAATCTCTTACGGTTTTCTCCTGTCCTGGGATCATTCGATCGGAATTTATTTCAGCAATTGGCAACATGCAAAACATGCGCTGATGCATCCTTGGATGTGGTATTTCCAAATCTGGAGTATTGACCACCTCATTTCCGAATAACATAATATCAATGTCAATGGTTCTATCCTGGTAAGTATCTCCTTCCCCACGGATTCTTCCAAGGCTCTTTTCAATATCCAAACATTCTCTTAAAACAACTGGGGCAGATAAATTGGTATTAATTTCTACTGCCTGATTTAAAAAAGGATATTCCGAATCAAACCCCCAGGGCTCCGATTCATATACAGATGATATAGCTACCTTTTCTCCCAAACGTTCTTCCAATGCTTCAATAGCCTTTCGCAACAACTCCTCCCTGTTGTAAAGATTGCTCCCCAATATTAGTACTACGCTGTTTTCTTTCACGCCACAAATCTAAAGCTATTTAGTCATATTTTACAATAGAGCTTAGCATTACTGACTAGATTAAATTATCATTGTCCCGTTCGAAACACTAATTAACCTTTTGTGTAGTTAAGTTTTATAACCACAATTCAAGGTTTACATTTGTTATAACAACCTAGTAATTTTAAATATACTACTATGAAACCATTTTGGAGATCATTTCTAGCATCGTCCCTGGCTGTATTTGTTATAGGGATTATATTAGTCATCATTTTTCTATCAGGACTATCTAGCATCTTTTCTGGATTATCCGACCCAAAACCATTTAAAGTAGAAGACAACTCAGTTCTTCACATGACTTTGGATGGACCTATTAGCGAAGTTTCTTTTGCCGAGTTCGATCAGGCCTCTTTTTCTTTTAATCAGGGAATGGGACTAAGAGAAATTAAAAAAGGACTTGAAATAGCTAAAACAGACGATAAGGTTAAAGGTATTTTATTAAACCTTACAACGGTTCCTGCAGGAATGGCTTCTACCGAAGAAATTAGAAATGCATTGATCGACTTTAAAAGTTCTGGTAAGTTCGTAGTAGCTTATAGCGAAGTTTACTCACAAAAAGCATATTACATTGCCACAGTAGCGGATGAGCTTTATTTGTACCCGGAGGGAATGGCTGAGTTCAAAGGACTTGGTGCCGAATTGATGTTCCTAAAAGGAGCAATCGACAAATTGGGAGTTGATGTTCAAATAATTCGTGGTAGTAATAACAAGTTTAAGAGTGCCGTTGAACCATTGATGTACGACAGCATGAGTGTTGCTAATCGTGAGCAAACCATGACTTACTTAAACGCTATGTGGGGGCAAATGCTAGATGGAATTCACGAAACCAGAGGCATCAGCATAGAAGAGCTAAACGAAATGGCCGATTCTATGTATGTTAGATCAGCGGACGCAGCAGTAGAGTACAAATTAGTTGATGACCTGATTTACGAAGATGAGTTATTGAGCAAATTGAGAATTAAAGCAGGAACCGAAAAAGAAGAGGAACTAAGTTTAGTTAACTTTAAAAAGTACGCTTCTAAAAAATCCAAAAAAGCCGATAGAGAAATTGAAGAAGAAGATGAAAACATTGCTGTAGTTTATGCAGTAGGAGGCATCGAAAGTGGTAAAGGAAATGCTACTACTATTGGCTCAGAAACCATTGCCAAAGCAATTAGAGAAGCGAGAGAAAATGACAATATCAAAGCCATTGTACTAAGAGTAAATTCTCCGGGAGGAAGTGCTTTAGCATCTGATGTTATTTGGAGAGAAGTTATTCTTTGTGAGCAAAGTGAAAAACCAATTGTAGTTTCTATGGGTGATGTAGCTGCTTCGGGTGGTTATTACATTGCTTGTGCTGCAGATAAAATCTACGCACAACCAAACACCATTACAGGGTCTATCGGAGTATTCGGGGTAATTCCAAACTTTGGACCAATGTTCAAAGACAAATTGGGAATCACTTTCGACAGAGCACAAACCAATTACCATTCTGTATTATCTGTAAATAAAGCTCTTACCGACGAAGAAAAAAGGTTAATTCAAGAAGGTGTTGATGATATTTATGATGATTTCACTCAGAAAGTGGCTGACGGAAGAGATGGATTAGAGCAAGCAGATGTAGACAGCATTGGACAAGGTAGAGTTTGGGCTGGAACTGATGCATTAAGAATTGGATTGGTGGATGAGCTAGGAGGTATTGATGATGCCATTGCTTATGCTGCGGAACAAGCAAAAGTTTCTAATGTTACCGTTGGTGTATACCCGAAAAAAGAATTAACACCATTTGAAGAAATTCTGGAAGCAATTGAAATGTCGGAAGACGAAGCAGATGCGCAAAGCACTACTGCAAAAGCAATGGAATTAATTAAAACTGTAGATAAAATTATATCTATGAAAGGAGTACAGGCCAGACTACCTTATACAATTACTATAGAATAGGACTTATCTTATATCGATATCGAAGCCGTTTCATTCTGTTGAGACGGCTTTTTTTTGTTGCTACTGCTACCATTTTACCCATTTAATATCCAAAATTCCTACGATGGGTAAGTTAAATCACGGATTTGAGCTAACCGAACTTAACTTGCTTTAAAATTGAATACCATGAAAACAATCTGTATCATTCTGACATTAGCTCTAAGCAGCTCTATATATGGACAAAATTTACAGGATTTACTTAACTGGTCCACTAAAAGCAATCAGCAACTTGCCACTTATAAGTTCAGTAAAACTATAGAAGTGGGAGATCAGGTTAACTATGCAAGACCTGGAACAGTATTAACTTTCCCCAAAAAGAAAGAAGACATTTCATATACCTTTACGATAGAAAACAAGAAAGCAATTAAAACCATTCTTTCAGACATTCAAAACACCAGTAATCAATGTCCTAATTGGAAAAACAAATCTGCATCTAAAGATCTTGGTAAAAACGTATACTTCGGCTCTGCAAAGATTGATGGAGTAGTCTTTGACTTAGAAATTTCCTATCACAACGAAAATCAAATAACCTTAACGTTTGATGAATTATCGTCTTCTATTGTTTACGTTAGAACCATTGATCAAACATTTAATATAGAAGAGAAATAGACTAAGGTTTAATCACTTTTTGAATAAATCCTTCTGAGCGAACGATGTACGCTCCACGAGGTAGCGTCGATACATCCAAAGTTTCGTTGGTTAATCCGGTGAGCAATGTTCTACCGAACATGTCGAGAATAGACACTCCTAATGTTTTTTGATGAATTACAATTAATTGGTCTTCCACAGGGTTTGGCCATAATTGAAATTCTTGTACCTGATTCTCTGATATTCCCGCAACCACAGGATCGAACTCCAATAAAAATGTCTTATTGGTAACTTGTTGCCCACTTAACATCCCTCCACAAATTATCCAGGATGTTGGAGATATTTCAGCAATTCCTCTAAGATCCATCACGCCATAAGGGGCTCCCAATCCTTCTTTCCAAAGCAAGTAATCAGATTCGTAAGTTAATATTCGATTCAGAGGCTCAACACCTCCACTACCGTTATAGGCAATTCCATTGTAATTATAAGCAACACCAGCTCCCCCAATCCAAAAGCAGCGGTTATTGTGTTTGGCAGCTGCCATTCTATACCCTTTATCCCCCGGATTGTTTTGCTCCTGCGTCCAGGTAATCTGAGTTGGATCGTTTGAGTCTATAATTCCTTTCCTTAAATAGTTGGTTGCATTAAAACTGAACCCCGAAGTAACACCTCCATTGTAATAAATGGTATCTCCAATGATGACTCCTGAGGCTCCAAACATCTTGTACTGAGTCTGATTTGGAGTAGGTGTTCCAGCAAGCCATTGATCACTAGATGGATTATATATCTGCACATCAGTAACATTACTCGTATTGCTCCAACCGGTAATCACGTAGATCAAACTATCTCTCCAAACACATTGCACCTGATCATCAATAGGCACTGGAATGTCCGTGCCATCTGCAAGATATGAGTTTGTTTCAGGGTCATATCTATGTACTTTTGAAGAAGACACCTCAGTCCCGTCTGCTTTAACATGATACCCTCCAATAATGTAAATCTTATTATTTACAGTACTAGCTCCTGCAGCTACCTTCCCCATCGTATCCGGCAAAGGTGAAATGGTTTCCCAAACACTGGTTTGCGTATTGTAACGAAACGATTTTAAAGATATTCCCGAGTGAGTTTTTGAAGTATCAATTCCGGAAAAAGAATATACATATGGAACTCCTGCAACAGTTCCATGAGTTACTGCATTGTTGGAAATTGGCTCCGGCATGGTATCTAATTCCGTCCAGGTCCAACCAATTTGAGCATTGACTACCAGTGGGAACCATAAGAAAATGGAGATTAATCTTAAAAACATGTATCAGGTATTTGATAAAGTGTTAATTTAGCAAAAAATTTAAAGAAATGGCAGATCCAAATTTTCACGAAAACACAGCTGGAGTTGGTTATATTATCACCACCATTTTATTGATTGCAATTTTCGGAATGGTAATGTTCGGATAATCGAGCATTTCTCTTTTTCTCTTAAAATTTCTTAGCCTCGTATGGGGAAGAAAATTGGTGTACCATTTAATTCCATTTTTTCATGGCTCATCAAAAAGAGAGTCCATCAGATAGATTTATTTAAAAAGTATCCGGTCGAAGTACAGTTTGATGTACTTAATCAGTTAGTATCTACTGCTAGCAGTACAGAGTTTGGAAGAAAGCATGGTTTTTCTTCAGTACAATCCTACGATGATTTTAAAAGCAGTGTACCTCTGCAGCAATACTCAGATATTGTACCTTACATCGATCGACTAAAACGAGGAGAACAAAACATTCTTTGGCCCACAGAGGTTAAATGGTTCGCCAAATCTTCTGGCACCACTCAGGATAAAAGCAAATTTATTCCTGTTACAAAAGAAGCTCTGGAAGATTGTCATTACAAAGGTGGAAAAGACCTATTGGGACTCTACTATACCAACCACCCAAAAACAAGACTATTTAAGGGGAAGCACTTAATATTAGGTGGTAGCGCACAGGTTAATTACTTTAATAAAGACTCTTACTTTGGAGATCTCTCGGCTATAATTGTTAAAAACCTACCCTGGTGGTGCGAATTACGCAGAACTCCAAAAAAGGAAATTACGCTATTAGACGAGTGGGAAGAAAAGCTGGAAAGAATGGCGGAAACTACGGTAGACGAAGATGTTTACATTCTTGCCGGAGTACCTTCCTGGACTTTACTACTATTAAAACGAATTCTGGAAAAGAACCAAACAGATAATATCCTGGACATTTGGCCCAATTTAGAACTTTACATGCACGGAGGGGTGAATTTCGGTCCATACAAGGACCAATTTGAAGCCATCATTAAGAAGCCCAACATGAACTACGTTCAAACCTACAATGCCAGTGAAGGTTTTTTTGGAATTCAGGACAGAGTACAGGCAAACGACATGCTATTAATGTTGGACTATGGAGTTTTCTACGAGTTTATTCCAATGAGTGAATTTGAGTCGGAAAACCCAACCGTATTATCCATTAAAGATGTAGAACCAGGAGTAAATTATGCTCTGGTTATTTCAACCAATGCGGGCTTATGGAGGTATGTTATTGGAGACACCGTTACATTTACCTCTACTTCTCCATTTAGGATTAAGGTAACCGGACGAACCAAGCACCACATCAATGCATTTGGCGAAGAACTAATCATCGAAAACTCAGACTTTGCCATCAACAAAGCCTGTGAATTATCGGGAGCTACCGTTAGGGAATATACTGCTTGCCCTGTCTACATTTCCGATAGTGAATCGGGAGCCCATGAGTGGTTAATTGAATTTGATACTGCTCCGGATAACCCAGAAGAGTTTGTGCAACACCTTGACACTGCTCTTAAACAAATTAATAGCGATTACGAAGCGAAACGCTCCAATGACCTTACTCTAAGAATGCCAATTGTACGAAAATTGAAAAAAGGTACGTTTTATGATTGGTTAAAGAAAAAGGGTAAATTAGGAGGACAAAATAAAATCCCAAGGTTATCAAACGACCGAAGGTTTGTAGAGGAAATTCTTTCGATTACCAAAGAAGCTCATGAACAGGATCATTAAATATTGTTGCATCATGCTTTTTATTGGAGTAGGTAAACTTGCTCCAGGGCAATACGATTTTACACTTCAGGATTCCATCAAAGTAGATTGCAATCATTTTACAACTGATAACTTAGGAAACATCTACCTCTACAAAAACGACGAACTAAAAAAGCTTAACAAAAAAGGTGCTGTTCAGTTTACATATAGC
Organism: Parvicellaceae bacterium; assembly: GCA_965230225.1. GTDB lineage: Bacteria > Bacteroidota > Bacteroidia > Flavobacteriales_D > Parvicellaceae > CALSMU01. The sequence goes on along the minus strand of CBDDKM010000005.1, from coordinate 428,162 downwards.
AACAAGCTACTGGGAACAATTAGCTATGTGGATGCTTCCAACCCCATGCGAATCTTGATTTTTTACAAGGGTATTTCTCAAATTGTTATTACCGATAATACCCTTTCAGTTCAAGGACAATCGATCGAACTAGAAAACTTAAATCTGTATCAAACTCAGGTTGTTGCGAATAGCTATTTGGATAATGGCATTTGGACCTACGACCAGGAATTGTTTCAACTCATAAAACTAAACACCCAATTTGAGCGAGAATTTGAATCTGGAAACCTGGAACAGCTGATCGGCATTACAAACCTTACTCCAACACAGATAGAACAGGAAAATGGGTTTGTTTACATGACTTGTCCTAACAATGGCATTCTGGTTTTTGATATTTACGGAACCTACTACAAGACTATCCCTATTACCAACATCGATAAGATACAAGTATTAAAGCATGGTATATTTTATCAAAAAGAAGGACAATTTTACTTCCATCAATTTAAGAGTTTCGAATCATCCCCTATCGAAATGCCCTTGAAACAGCATTCTGATGTTAGAATTGGGGAAAGCAATATTTTTATTCTGGCTAAGGATCAGATTTTGATTTACGACATTGTTGAAAAATAATTGCACTTTTCCCAAAATTACTGCCTTTAAAAAAAACTACTTTTCGAATTATTTGTACTTTAGATGTTCTCCTAATGAGAAGGAGCCGAACCTGATAAAACGACAGGGCAAATAATCGGCTTTAATCGTATTTATAACTAGAAAAACAGAACCAAATGCACGTAGCAATAGCAGGAAATATTGGCGCAGGTAAAACAACTCTTACTAAAGCATTGGCGAAGCACTACGGATGGGAAACTCACTTTGAAGACGTAGATCACAACCCATATCTATTGGATTTTTACGATGATATGCAACGTTGGTCTTTTAACCTTCAAATCTATTACTTGAATAGTCGTTTTACGCAAATTCAGGATATCAAAGAAAGTACACAAACTATTATTCAGGATAGAACGATTTATGAAGATGCATACATCTTTGCTCCTAACTTACATTCTATGGGATTAATGACCACCAGAGATTTTGAGAACTATTTCTCACTATTCAATCTGTTGGAATCATTTATCTCTGCTCCTGACTTGTTAATTTACCTTAGGGCTAGTGTACCTAAATTGGTAAACAACATCCAAAAAAGAGGTAGAGAATACGAAGAAAGCATCAGGATTGATTATCTAAAAAGGTTGAATGAAAGATATGAAGCCTGGATTTCTACTTACGACAAAGGAAAGCTTTTGATCATTGATATTGACAACAATTCGTTCCACGACAATCAAGAAGATTTAGGGAAAATCATTAGCGCAATTGACGCTGAAGTTCATGGTTTATTCTAAAACTAATTACAATAGAAATTAAAAAGCCATCCGAATCGGATGGCTTTTTTTTTATGCAACTTTTTTATACGGAATACTTATTTCTACTCGTGTACCGGATTGATGACTCTCGTCTAAATCAAACACCTTGACCTTCATATCCGTCTTATTCATTTGATTGAGAATTTTAAGTCGTTCTTCGATATTTCTCATCCCGGTAGATTTACCATCCCTCTGATTTTTAGTCTTTAATTCGGCACTCTTTTTACGCCCAATACCATCATCTTCAATAATCCAATATAATCTTCTCCCCTCTTTCTTTACGTTTACAATTAGGTTTCCTTTAACCTCTTTATAACGCAATCCATGCCAGATGGAATTCTCGATAAATGGTTGAATCAACATAGGAGGGATTTCAATTCCTTCCATATCAATTCCCTCATCGATGTTAAACTGATAATCGAACTTGTCTTTAAATCGAAGATGCTCCAAACTTAGATACAGCTCCAGTACATTAGCTTCGCTCTCTAATGGTACAAAATCGTATTTAGAATTCTCCAATACCAAACGCATTAAACGACTAAACTGAGATAAATACTTATTGGCACTACGGTCATCATTTTTAGAAATAAAACTATTTACGGAGTTGAGCGAGTTAAAAATAAAGTGAGGATTCATTTGGGTTCTCAACGATTTTAACTCCAAAAGCATGTTTGCTTTACGCTTATCTCTATTTATTCGAATTACAATAAAAGCTGCCAAAGCAAGCAACACCATACCTCCTATTAATGAATAAATAATGGTTTGTTGTCTCTTAACCTCTTCATCCCTTTGTTTCTGAAGAAGCTGCATATTGGTTTCGTTCAGCTGCATATTGTTCTGCAGCAATTCTATTCTTTTATCTTTTTCATCTAATTGGCTGGATAGGTTGTTAGCCAAAAGAACTTGCTTATTCTTTTCCTCCTGAACAGAGTCTCTAACTCCAACAAGTCTTTGATAACTCAATAATGCCTGCTCATAATCTCCTATTTGCTGATATGCCGTTGTAATTAACTCAAGAGCTTCTTCCTTTGCCTCCAGCGTTCCTAGCTCATCGGAAAGCGTAATATTTTGTTTCAAAAATGGAATGGCCTCGCCAGGGTTATTGTCTTTAATGTTCAGTTCGGCAATATCATTATAGGCCAAATTCAATGCTTCTTTATTACCATTATTAAAATTGTAGTCAATGGATTGTTGCTGAACCTGAATTTGCTCTTTTATTTGTCCTCTGTTTCTGAAATAATTATCTGTATTGGAATAGTAGGTGTTCACACCATCCACATCTCCTATTTCACTGGAAAGTTGAAATGACTGATTGAAATGTGTAAATGCCGAAGCAGAATCTCCAATTGCCTCATAAACGTTACCTAGATTATTCGAAGCATCAATATACCCTGCTGCATTATTTCTATTCTGTTCTATATTCAATATGGTATCGTATACCTGTAAGCTTTGGTTATAATCTTGTTGAGCAAAATATATTCGCGCCTGTGCATCTTTTGCATACACTTCGTCATCTTTATTGTTCTCCAACTTAGCCAATGCTTCAAACTTTTTAAAATATTCAATGGCCATTTCATGTTGCCCATCACCTTCGTATGCGGAACCGATATACTTTAAGGTATTATAATATCCCTTTTCACTCTCAAACCCTTCAAATAAAGTAAGTGCTTTTTCGTAATTATCAATTGCTTCTCCGTACCTACTTAAACCGTACTCGATGGCTCCCATTGTATTGTAACAATATCCCTGAGCCCTGGCATTATCCAACTTAATGGCCAGCTCCATCGCATTACCAATGTACTCTACAGAAAGGGATTTCTCTTTATTCAGTTGATTATTGGCTGCATTGATCCAGGCAAAGATTTTATCATTAGAATCCTCCATTTTTTGGATTCTAATGGCAATAGAATCTTGTTCCTGTGCCATCACTCCCGTAAAGGAAAATGCTAACAAAAAGGCGATCGATATGTAATAGAATTTCTTCATTTGAATAATGATCTCACTCCAAATCTACGACCAAAAAACGAAAGAAAAAAATCGCAAACCCCTGTAAACAAAGGCTAAGGGCCCTAAATCGCCATCCCGACCAATTCGAGAATCTCATTCACCAAGTGGAATGGTCAGTTTACTCATTCGTCATTTTATATGTACCTACCACAAAATAGTTTTGGGGTATCAAATTCATTAAAACCTCTAAACGAATTGTCATGAAAACATTATTAACTACCATATTCATTGCTGCTAGTGTTCCATACCTGGCACAAAACAAAATTCAAGCTCAACAATTGAACAATACCAATGTTCAGATTAATGTGGGTAATACTTTCCAGGTTCAAACTAACAGAGGAGGAAACTTTAACCTCCGTAACGTAGATAACGTAAACCCTTCCAATACCAGAAGTAGAGGAAACTCTAACAGAAATTACTCAAACGTTAGAAACAGAGGAAATTCGAATCCAATAAATGTTCAGTTGAGCAACGACAACAATGAAATCAATATTGATCCACCTCAAATCAATATTGCACAACAACCTATTAATGTTGATCCTCCACAAATTCAAATAAACACCCCACAGATTAATGTGCCTCAGGTTCAAGTTAATGTTCCGGAAATTCAAGCTCCACAAGTAAACATTTCAAAACCCGAAATTGACTTAAACATTTCAAAACCGAGTATAGACTTGCCAGATTTATCTTTAAACAGAGAAAAGAAAGAAAAGGAAAGTTCTCCTAAGGTTTCCTCTTCTTCGAATAAAACTAAATCTTCTTCGGAAAGAGCTACTACCGGAACTTCTTCTCAGAAAGTAAAACACAACAAACACGGTTTTAAAAAGAAGGTAATTAAGCCAATTAAATGCTGGTGGAACAAGACTTTCAGCAAAAGCATCAAGTATAAATTCAGCTGCGAATGCTTTCACTTTTAAACCATTTAAAACCTAACCATAATATAAAATGAAAACTCAAATTTTAACTTCTCTACTATTTATTCTATCCCTTATTGGAACCAATGCAATTGGGCAAGATTACTGTGCTAAAATGCCAGTAAAAAATGGAACTCTGGGCAGTTCGTTTGGATGGAGAATGCACCCAAGTGGAAGCGGTAAAAAATTCCACACCGGATTAGACATTAGAGCTAAATATGGAAATGATGTATACGCTGCTTTCGATGGAAAAATACTCGAAGTAAAAAAGAACAACAAGGCCTATGGCCATACCATTAAGATCTTACACGAAAATGGATTGGTAACCTTTTATGCACACCTCTCAAGAATAGAAGTGGAAAAAGGGCAGAAAGTTACCAAAGGAAATGTAATTGGTAAGATTGGGACAACCGGTAATGCCACTGGGCCTCACCTCCATTTTGAGATAAGAGAAAAAGATGAAAAGTTGAATCCCCTATTGTTTTTATAAGTTTAGAAACATGTTCGTATGGAAGTCGTTAATCTCGTGGTTGGCGACTTTTCCTTTTTTATCCATTCAATTTTCGGCACACTTCTTGTTTTTCATTGACCGAACCATAACCAAAGAATCATGAAAAAATTAGTTTACACCCTTTTGGGAATAGCCTTTATAGGAAGCGTGTTTGCTTCGGGAGGTGTTCGTGATATTCAGAATGATGCTTCTGCATTTAAATTCAGAAAAATAAAAAACAATGCATTTAAGGTTGGAGAGAAATTAACTTATAGAGTACACTACGGATGGATGGATGCCGGCGAAGCTGTACTGGAAGTTAAGGATAGTGAGAAAAAAATTAACGGGAGAGACCTATATCACATTGTTGGAAAAGGAAAAAGTTTAGGAACCTTTAATTGGTTTTTCAAAGTTCAGGACAGATACGAAACTTATTTAGATGCAGATGGAATCTTTCCATGGATGTTCATCAGAAGAGTTCATGAAGGAGGATTTGAAATGAGTCAGGATTATACTTTCTATCAACATAAAAAGAAAGTAAGCGATGGTCAGAAACAATACGAAGTACCTTACAATATTCAGGACATGATCTCCTCTTATTATTATGCGAGAACAATTGATTTCTCAGACGCTAAAAAAGGAGACATATTCGACTTCGAAACTTTTGTTGATGGTGAAGTATTTACACTTCAAATTAAATACCTGGGAAAAGAAAACATTAAAATACGTGGTGGCAAATACAGATGTCTGAAATTTTGCCCAATTATTCAAACCGGAAGAATTTTTAAGAACGAGGAAGACTTAACCGTTTGGATATCTGACGACGAAAATAAAATACCGCTTTTAGCTAAAGCAAAGATCTTGGTAGGTTCAATAAAAATGGAGGTAACCGATTATAAAGGATTGAAAAATCCAATTTCGAAATTATAATTATTATTTCCGACATTGAAGGAAAAGAGCGGCATTAGCCGCTCTTTTTTTATGATAAATATTCACTAAAATATTTTTTGGCACGCTACTTGTAAAAGGTATAATCAAACAATAAATACCTACTAAGATGAAAGAATTAAAATTGAAATACGAGTCGCTTAAAGCACTATCTAAAGAAATGATGAAAATGGGTAATATCTCTGAATATTTTAACCTGTTAACTGAAATGAATCTTTTACAAAAATCAATCGTGGCAATCAAATAATAAGGCAACTTGCGGCCTTAGCATAACAATAACATATACTGAACGAGAAAAAGGGGTTTGACACCCCTTTTTCTGTATTTTATCATAGTCCGTTTTATTTAGGTTGCTACCTTTGTAAAAAAGAGAGATTTTGGACGCAAGCATTATTTTAAACGGGGTACTTTTTGGTATGCTACTAAGCATATTAATTGGTCCTGTTTTCTTTGTCCTTCTCGAGACCAGTATTAAAAAGGGGCCCAGGCATGCTATCCTTATAGACATAGGAGTTTTACTAAGCGACATCTTATATTTAATTGCAGCATACTTTTTTTCTGATTGGATCAACGAAAAACTGAGTGCTAACAGCTATGTTAAATACATCGGAGGAGCGATATTCGTCATTTATGGAATAGCCTCGATCGTGAAAAAGAAAACGCCTCAAAAGGGAAAAAGCATTGACATCGATTCGATTGAAGCCACGAATAGCAAATCTATTCTGGATTTAAAAACCTATTTTGCCATGATTGGTAAAGGAATTGGGTTAAATGCCATCAACCCTGGTGTACTGGTTTACTGGATCGCTGCTAACACCTATGCTTCCGAAAAGCTACTAATAACCGGCACAGATGTATTCTACTATTTTACAGCTACTCTGGCAACCATGTTCTGTATTGACTTGCTAAAAATCTATTTTGCCAGTAAACTTCAGAATAAACTTACTCCAAGAACACTTGATCGTATAAGCATCATAGTGGGAGGTATACTTATTTTCTTCGGAGTAGTACTCTGCTTTCAAGACCTCTACTAAGCCATTGCAACTGTAGCAATGCTTAACGATATCCCATTAATACTTTTCAAAGCCAAACAACAACCTTCTATAGTAGAACCCGTAGTGATTACATCATCTACAATTAATACGTGTTTTCCTTCCAATTCTTTGCCCTTCTTCAACTCAAATATCTCCCCAACATTTTTCCATCTCTCGTAACGCGATCTCTTAGTCTGACTTCCAGAATCAATTTTTCTAATCAATGCTCCACCCACTACTTCGCACTCCAAAACTTTGGCTACACCTTGTGCAATAAACACACTTTGATTATAACCTCTCGATTTCATTTTTTTAGGGTGCAATGGCACCGGAATGACAGCATCAACCTTAGAGTAATTAACAGACTTAATTATTTCTTTCCCCAATTCTACTCCCACTAACTCACCTACCTTAGTATTTCCTTTATACTTTAACTGGTGCATTAACCGCTGCACCTTACCATTCTTAGAAAACTGAAAGGCAGAAAGAGCCATCTTTAAATCTACTCTACCCCAAAACATCTTGGCTACAGGATTTTCACTATCCAGACAATGGGTAGTACGAGGAATCTCCACCCAACACTTTACGCAAATGGAATTTTCATTTTTGAGTAATACGCTATCGCAAGAAGCACATAAATTAGGATATAGCAACTGAACAAAATCCGAAAACATGGTTTTATTCAATACTGTGTTAATAGATTTCATATTCCTCAATTACCTGCGTTAAATATTAGCATTATTTTTGATATAGTGCGAATAATAATCGGTTTGAACCATTTCGAATTTTAGCCGTTTATTTACATTAAATGCTATCTAAAATGGAGAATAAAGAATTAGAGCAACCAAAAAGCAGTTCAAAAAAGGACGCTATATATATCACTATTATCATCTTGCTACTATTGGCAGGCGGATACTTCGGATGGGAGTTTGGTAAGGCTAAAAAAGAGATTATTGCCTGCGATCAATCGGTAACCGCACTTCAGGAAGAAAAAGATTACTTGAATGAAATATTGGTTTCTTCAGGAATTATCTCTGATGCAGATAATCAAAACCTAAAGAGCAATTTGCAAAATATTCTTGCCCAATACGACAGTCTGGAAATCGATAATGATGAGATGTTAGATAGCATCAACGCACAAAAAAGTAGAATTCAGGACTTGATGGCCCAGGTGGAAGAAATGGACAACCAGAAAAAGAAGGATTGGGGGCAAATTTACAAGCTGAAGAAAGAAACAGAAACCCTTAGAGAAATCATGAGAGGATATATCCATACCATCGATTCTCTGAATACTCTGAACATTGAGTTACATGAAACCATCAAGATCAAGGATGATGAGATCACTCAAATAACCAATGATAAAAACGATATTCAAGACAAGTACGATGCCTCTCAAACAACTCTTGCACTAGGTAGAGTGCTGCAAACATCCAACTTAAGGGCACTGGCCATTAAAATAAAATCCAGCGGTAAGCAGGTAGAAACTACAAGAGCCAATCGTGCAGACATGATAAAGGCTTGCTTTACCATACTAGAGAACAAGATTGCCCACGAGGGGAACAAAGACATTCTGATGAGAATCATCTCTCCGGATGGCACTGTTCTTAAGGACTCTAACCCGGTTTATTTCAAAATGGCAGATGGTAATGAAGCTCAAGCAAGTATTAGCCGTAAGGTTAATTACCAAAACCAAAACATGGACCTTTGTATTTATTTCGAGATGGAAGAAGAAATTCCAATTGGAACTTACAAAGTGGAAATTTATTCCGAAGGATATAGAATTGGAAATACTTCGTTTGCCTTGAAGTAGGCTACTGGAAAATTAAGTTCTTCATCTTTTCATTAGGTACGCAGCCATGTTTGTCTGCTGCGTATTCCTCGTTGATTCGGTGTAAGAAATACATGACCATTTTTCCTTTCCCTTTCACTTCAATGTCTTCTCTAATGGTACAATCAAAGTAGTCTTTGATAAGATCATAGGTGGCACCTGAGATGTTTATTTCTCCAGGAACACTATTGGACTCCATTCTACTGGCTGTGTTTACCGTATCTCCCCAGATATCGTAGGCAAATTTTCGTTTCCCAATAATACCTGCTACAACCGGCCCGGAATTAATCCCAATTCTGATGTTCCAGTATTCACTGTATTTCTCTAGTTTTTCTTCTCTATGCTTGCGTTGGAACTCTCTCATCTCAATAGCTACTAATGCCATTACCAGAGCATGATAACTTCTTTCTATCGGCAAACCGGAAACACACATGTAAGCATCTCCAATGGTTTTAATCTTTTCGATTCCATACTTCTCTATGATGTCATCAAACGCCAAAAAGCTCTCATCCAACTCCCGAATCACATCCTTTGCAGCCATCTTTGCTGTAATGGAGGTAAACCCCTGAAAGTCTGAAAACAATACCGAACTACTTCCATAGTTATGCGCCTCTACATTCCCCTTATCCTTTAATTCATCTACAGCATGTACAGGTAATATATTGAGTAGTAATTCTTCAGATTTCTGTTTCTCCTGCTCCAATAAAAGTGTTCTATTTTTCACTTTTTCCTCCAGTTGAACATTTCTCTTTCTCAATGTTCTCATTCGGAACTTCACAATTAAGACCACTAAAATAATGGCCACCAAAACCACAAGAGATATGAACCACCACGACTCATAATACGGTGCCAAAATTGTAACTTCAATGGTTTCTTCTGGAGTAATGTCTCCGTAAATATTTTTTGCTCTAATTAGGATTTTATGTTTCCCTACCGGTAAGTATGGAATACTAAAAGAATTGGATGAGGTCCAATCCGTCCAATCATCCATTAATCCTTCAATCTTATATTGGAACATAACAGCTTCCGGTCGGATAAACTCCGGAGCAGAAACTGCAAATGTCAACGATTTATTATCGAAAGCAATCTTATCACCCTTACCAGTTAAGTAATTAGATCCTCCATCTTTGATCCACTTGAACAGAAGTTTAAATTGATTTTCCTCAAAAGTTAAGTCTTTACCTAGTCTATAGATATGATTTTGACGATCAACCACCCAAAGTGTCTCATCGTAATCCATATAAACATGATTGATGTTTTGAAATAAAAACAAGTGCTTTTGAGCAATACTGGAAAAGGTAGAGCTACTTGGCAATCCGGTCCATCCCTCTCCTTTGTTTAACCAGGTAATTTCCGGTTGAGAGGCGATGAATGAATTCATACTTAACCAGTTCTGATTCATTTCATTTCCGGGCACTATCTCTTGAGAAGTATGGTCGTAATAAAAGATCCCTGAGGATAAGAAAAAGTACATTACTCCCTGAACCTTCCTCACTAACACTTTTTCGATATACTGTGAGTCGAACTCATATATCTCCACTTCTTTAACATCATCATCCTTATCTAAAGACACTAATAATGCATTACCATCTCCTCCAATCCAAATTACTCCATCGTGCTCTTCCATGATTGAGTTTACCGGAGTTCCTATATCATTCTTCAAGCTTTTGGCTTCCCAGGCTCCAGTATTATGATTCAATATCATCAAACCATCTTTGCACCCTACATAGACTTTATCCATGAAAATACCAGGCTGTATTTCCAAAACATATATGTTCTCTACCAACTCAGTGGCTACGGTATCTGCCACTTCAAATAATCCAAGATTACTCCCCACCATTAAGCCATAATCAGTTACCAAAAGTTTGGTACACTTCCCATCTATTCCATCTACCCTTCTAAAAACATGGCTAATAGATTGCAAAGCATACTCTTTTCGCTTCTCAACTCTGTATTCCGGCTTTGCTTTTTTATAAGACTTCTTAGGTTTATTCTCCTGATGGATAGGAACTACTTCTTCTACGACATCTTCTAATTCTTCCTCAATCGGAACCACTTCTTCCTCAACTTCATCATCGTCCTTTTTAAACTTGTTTTTTACCTTTTTAAAGATTCCGGTCTTCTCCCCTTTCTTATTCTTCTTCTTTTTATCCTTCTTTTTCTTATCCTTTTTAGGTTTATCTTTTTTCTTCTTCTTTTTCTCGTCTTCCTTTGGCTCAAAATCCGAATCTACCGCTTCAAAATTTTCTATTATTTCGGGAGTCGTGTTTACTGGTTTATTCACTTTAACCTTTACCCACTTAATTAACTCCTGAAAGCTTTTTACCTCGTCCAAATAAAAAAGACCTTCAGTGGTTCCTACGTACAAGCGGTTTTTATAAAAGCATATTCCTGTAATGTTCCCTTCAATTCCAGGGTATACATTATAGTTATTAACCGGTAATTTCCAGGCCACGCGAGTTGCTCCGTATTCATGTCCTAGCCAAAGTGCATTATGCTTGTCCAGGTATAATGCGGTGATCTCATCATCCGGTAACCCGGTTTGGTAATTCAGTATATAAGCAGACTCACTGGTCTTCACATTTAAGATGATTGTTCCTCCGGCTAAAGTGGAAAGGGCCACTTCATCGTCCGATAATTTTATAGCGCCATTGATCACACTTTTTTGTAGGTAATCGTGGGTTTTTAACTCGATTGGATTAATCACCCCTCCTTGCTCCAGGTATAAGTTACTTCTTCCTGTCCCCAAGAGTACACCTGAATTGGTTTCCACAGCAAATATGAGTTTTCCATCTAACTCAACATTGATGTCCAAAAGCTTCTTCTTTTCCTTTATTCCAAATACCTCTCCTCCTTCAATGTATCCAATTTCATCTCCTATTCTCACAAACTTTACCAGAGGATGCTCCGCCAAAATGGTTCTGGAGAGTTTTAACTTTTGAAGATCGTAAACCACGACCTTCCCCTTTAACAGAAAGTAGATGTGGTTTTCGTCCGATGTAATATCTAATACGCTCCCCTCTTCCGAAATTGATACGTATTCGTGCTGGTAATTATTCAACTCCAGGTATCCAAATCCTCCCGAACAACCTATAAATGTCTTACCATCATGCTTGTGAAACACCTTTGGAATACTTGGAATGGTTACCTTTTCCCAATCTTTACCATCAAATAGAACCACTCCTTGCCGAACGGCAAAAATCATGTTCCCATTTTCATCTTCATTTACCGCATAACACCGTGTTTCTGCAGTAACCTGATCGAAATAAAAATCCACCGTGTACAACCCTCCATTCTGTGCTTTCACAGATGGTGATAGGCATACCAGAAGTGTTCCTAAGAATAGGAAAAACCAATTTTTGAGGATCTTTACCATAGTTGTTTCAATACAATGGGGAAACACAAATATGCCAAAGAAATTCTAGTAATAAGCATGGAAATGGCATATTTTGACCACTTGCCAAAAAACAAGGTCGAACCCGTAAATGTATACCTACTATTTTATAAAATGAGACAAAATGCTCAATTGGCGATTGCATTTTAATCAATCATAAATACCGTTCAATCAATCCAACCACCAGAAAAGTAAATACCAAAACTTTGAATTAAACCTTTCGTTAAGTTTGATATCGGTGATCGCCACCAGACCAAAACAACCAAAATTCTACCATTATGTCCTTGAAAACCATTATTGTTGATGACGAATTCAATGCAAGAAACAACCTTAAAATTTTAATCGAAGAGTTCTGTCCTGAGCTAGAAATTGTAGGTACAGCTGATTCAGCAAGCATGGCAAGAGAACTAATAGCAGAACACGAACCGGATGTGGTATTTTTAGATATTGCAATGCCCAAAGAAGATGGTTTTTCGCTGCTAAAATCCTACGAAGAAAGAAATTTCTCAGTAGTGTTTACAACAGCCTATAATGAGTACGCACTAAAAGCGTTCAAAGAAAATGCCATTGATTATCTGGAAAAGCCAATCAGCATAGATGATCTTCAAAATGCAGTGGTTAAGTTGTTAAAATACCACGGAGAAGAAAACACAAGATCTAACAAGGACATCAATGAGTTCATCGACACCATGGTTTCTTCGAACATTAACGATAGAATTAGTGTTCCTACCAGAGATGGTTATATCATCATCAGAAACACGGATATTGTTCATTTAGAAGCAAGCGATAACTACACCATGATCTACCTATCTGATGGTAGCAGACACTTAAGCAGTAAAAACATCAAAGTCTACGAAGACAATCTGAACGATAACATCTTCTTCAGAACACATAAATCTCACATCATCAACGTGGAGCATCATCTAAAAGAATTCTCACGTTCGGAAGGAAACATGGCCATCATGACTAACGGTAAAAATGTACCGATTGCCAGAAGAAAAATGTCCGATTTTTTAAGCAGAATTAATACTTTTTAGTTCTTATTTCAGCCTAACGTATTACCTTAGGGGTGTAGTGAATTTTACAAGTCGATTTCGAATATTCTTATTTACCCTTCTAACCTTTCTGATAGGAAGAAGCGACCAGCTTATTTCTCAGCAATATAGCTTTGTGCCCTATTCAGTAGAAGACGGTTTGGCACAAACACAAGTGTTTGCCATTCGTCCGGATAGTGTAGGAAACATCTGGTTCGGAACAGGTGGTGGAGTTAGTCAGTTTGATGGGGTAAACTTTACCAATTACTCTACCGAGAATGGTTTAGTAGATCACAGGGTTGTTCAAATTATTTCCCATAATGGTTTTGTTTGGATCGCTACTCAAAGTGGTATTTCCAGGTTTAGAGGAAAACAAACAGAACAATACCCCTTAAAGGAAGAGATTGAAAAAAATCGTATCACCTGTTTTGATATTGATGGTCAAAATGCATGGGTGGGGGTTCGAAATGTAGGAGTGATTCAAATTCCTCTAAAAAATGGGACCTTGTTAATGGATGAATTGACAATCCACAAGCCTATCGACAAACTAAATCCCAGAGGCCTATTTATCGATCAAAACAACCGCATTTGGGTTGGTGCTGAAGACTACTTAGGATATTGGAACGGAAGGTGGAACAAGGTAGAAATCCCAAACTCTAAACACGACATTTCAGGAATTGCTCAAGATAGTAGAGGTAAGCTTTGGATCAGTACCTATTTTGATGGAGTTTACTCCATCGATGGTGATCAAATCAACAACTACAGAAAAGAAGATGGACTAATTAGCGATTTGGTTCGATCTATTTTCATTGACAATCAGGACAGAGTTTGGTTAAGCAGTAAAATTGGTGCTACGCTAATCGAAAAGGATCAAATCAGAACCTTCTCGGAAAAAAATGGTCTATCTAACGAGAATGTAAAAGTTATTTCACAAGACAAAGAGTCTAACATTTGGTTTGGATCAGAAGGATCAGGGGCATTGAAATTTGCCGGTGATGAATTCGTTAATTACAGTAAGGATGATGGATTAGCCAGTAATTACATCATGTCCATCGTTCAAGACCAATCCAACGACTATTGGTTCTGTACTTACGGCGAAGGGCTAAACCATTATAAAAATGGAGAATTTACTCAATTTAAATCCTTTAATTCTGGCTTAAGTAACAATACCACCTGGTCTTCATTGTGCGATCATACCGGCAAACTTTGGTTTGGAACATCCGATGGATTAACCACTTATGAAAATGGTGTTTTTACTCCATACAAAAATACCGATTGGCTTCCTTCTAACCGTGTTACATCACTCTACGAAGATTCTAATCATCGAATTTGGATTGGTACCTCAAAAGGAATCACTATCAATGATCATGGAAAGATGACCACCTTTACCAATTGTGATGGAAAAGACATTAATAAAGTAAGATCGATACTGGAATACAACAACTCTTTTTGGATTGGTACCAACGGGGGAATTTTGATTTACAAAGATGGAGAGTTACATGCCTGGAGACATAATGACATACTGAAGAACAGCAATGTTTTCTGTATGGAAAAATCTGATCAATCCAACTTATTTATTGGAACTGGAAATGGTTTGTATCACTTTAATGGGATGCAACTTAGGCCAATAGATTTGCACCCATCTTTTAGTGCTAACTTCATCAACTTCATCACCCTCGAGGGAAGCAAATACTTATGGGTAGGAACCAACTATGGGATCTTTGAAATTGACTTACTGGTATTCGGGTCCTCTCCTTCATCAGGAATTATTCATCACACTACTTCCGACGGATTAAAAAGTGTTGAAACCAACCTTAATGCAGCCTATGTTGATCATGAAGGAAAAATATGGATGGGTACCGGAAATGGGATGATCAAATTTGATCGTAGCAGGAGAACGAAAAACCAAAAGGTAACTCTTCCGGTAGTTAAAATCAATGAAGTACAATTATTTCTTAGAAAAACAGATTGGTCCAAGTACTCGGAAGACGTTGACCCCTATACCCTACTTCCGAAGAATGTTTCGGTAAGTCATCGAAAAAACTACTTTACTTTTTTCTTTAACGCCAAAAGCATTAGTAGACCAAAGGAGTTAAGATACCGTATTAAGTTAGAAGGTTTCGACCCTGAATGGTCGCCGGTATTAAAACAAGAATCCTTTACCTATACCAACTTGCCTTATGGAACATTTAAATTTCAGGTAATCGCCTCTATTGATGGTAAAAACTGGAGTGTTCCAAGCGAATTCACCTTCACCATTCAAAAACCTTATTATCTTCAATGGTGGTTCTTTGGCTTATGTGGTTTAGCCGCCCTAACTATCCTATTTTTAATCTGGAAATGGAGAAGCAGAATTCATGAGCGAAAGAGAGTAACGGAAAGTTTGGTTTACAAATCAAGGTTATTAGCATTGGAGCAACAATCGCTAAATGCGAGTATGAATCGTCATTTCATTTTTAATGCTCTTAACTCCATTCAGTACTACATTAACACCAACGATAAACTTGCGGCAAACAGATACCTCACCAGTTTTGCCAAATTAATTCGAAAAAATCTGGATAGTTCCAGCTCTGGAAATAGTTTAGTTACCTTACGGGATGAGTTGGAAAGACTTGAACTATATATCTCACTAGAGCACATGAGGTTTCAAAACAAGTTCAGCTATTCCATCAACATTGCCCCAGAGGTAGATACCGAAAGTATTAAGGTTCCACCTATGTTCTTACAGCCTTTTGTGGAGAACAGTATCTGGCACGGAATTCTACCCATGGAGGAGTCCGGAAACATCTCCATTCAGATAGGTAAAAATGCTAAAAACCACCTTCAATTCATTATTGAAGATAATGGCATAGGAGTTGATGTAAGTTTAGAACGAAAAAGTGAGCACTCGCATGTTTCGAAAGGTATGATTTTAACCTCCGGAAGGATTGATGTTCTTAAGAAAGTAACTAAACAGAATTTTGTTATTGAAGGTCCATTCCAACTGTTTGATGAGAAAAACAACTCTTTAGGAACCCGCGTTGTAATTACTTTGGAGGAATAAATTATTCTAAAAGCGCAACTTTTTAACAAAAAAACCGTTGTATCTATTGGAATACCGAAAAAATATTCTTACTTTTGATTATTATTACCGTAATGGCTAAAAAACTAAACATATTATTGATTGCATTTTTATTCATCGTTGGGGTGAGTAGCTGTAGTAAATACGCTCCTCTTGAGAGAATCGATGAGAAAGGTGACGGTACTTTCCTTAAGTCTAGTGAAATGGACAACCAAGGAGACGTAGATAATACTGGTGGTGGATCCATTACTGATCTTGATGAGGATGGAGACGTAGATCCTGACGTTGATAAAGGGATTACCGATGCAGATGAAGAAGGAGATCAAGAAACTGATAAAGAAAACTAAGATTTAAAATACTTTATTGAAAGCAGCTTTAAAGCTGCTTTTTTTATGTCCATACTTTTGGAATTGCAGATATGGAGAGAAGGAAATTAAACCTAGTAGGCTTATTAACCATCGTCGGACTACCTCTTGTAGGGTTTATCATTCATTACTACCTTGGAACAGGAAGCTTCATCTCTATTTTCATCACCAAATCAAATTACCTAATTGAACTAGTCGCTGGTTCTGCCGTTGGATTAGCAACAGGATTTTTAGCCTTAAAACTTACCCAAATTCCCCAACTAAAACCAGGGTTAGAAAAATACGAGAGGTTCACTGCATCTTTGAAAGTAAATCACTTTACCATCATTTTTGTAAGTATATGCGCCGGAGTTGGCGAAGAGATATTCTTTCGAGGTACCATACAACCTTTGCTTGGAATCTGGATTACCTCGTTCCTTTTTGTAGCAGTACATGGCTACTTTAACCCAAAAAATTGGAGCATTTCTATCTACGCAACACTTATTACACTTGTTTTTGCTTTTATTGGTTGGATGACTGAAGTTCTTGGATTAACCTCAGCCATAATAGCTCATACTTGTATAGACTTAGTTCTATTATATAGATTTGCTACAATTGAGAGCAAGGCAACCACACCAAAACACATCATCAACAAAGATCAAATGAACGAAAGTGTAGAGTAATTCTTCAGCAATACCTTCTCTGATTTTACATCCAACCATTTGCCCAATATGGTGGCATATATTTCTCTAAAATCAATCGAGTATTTCAAATCTCCCTGATCCAAATCCAACAGACTAGGCATGGCATTGTAAACTCCCTTTTTCTTTAGTTTACCACCAATTACAAAAACATT
The DNA here is from genome assembly GCA_965230225.1 of Parvicellaceae bacterium. Lineage (GTDB taxonomy): Bacteria > Bacteroidota > Bacteroidia > Flavobacteriales_D > Parvicellaceae > CALSMU01. Next base: position 410,852 of record CBDDKM010000005.1, on the reverse strand, counting down.
GTTTGCGGTTCCGTGGTCGGTACCCTGACTTGCATTCTGCTCCACCCTTCTTCCAAATTCAGAAAAGGTAAATATCAAGGTATCATCAAAACGCTTATTCTTCTTAAGGTCTTTTACCAAAGCTCCAACTCCTTCAGAGTACATTTCCAATAACCTTTCCTGTGTAGCCCCTTGCCAAACATGTGTATCAAACCCACCCAAAGACACATAGTAAACTCTGGTCTTTAATCCTGAAATGATTAAACCGGATATTTGCTTCAATTTTTTAGCAAACTGATTGGAAGGATATTCCATTTTTGACTTGTAAATCTTGGACGTGTTATAAATATAATCGGCAGAAGAAAACGTGTCCTGCATCGTTTTATACAAGTACCCCAGATTATCATCAGAAAGCATTGTGGAGTTATGTGCATCTAATACATCCTTAAAAAATGGATCTCTGGTTGTATCGTATAGTGTTTTAGGATTATCCACTGCCATCCCAGATCCAGTTACTCCTTTCAATGCCAAAGACATTGAATTATTTACTTCTAATACTTCATGTGGGTGCTCTCCATTAGCATCCAGGTATCTTCCTAACCAGCCCGTAGAAAGATACTGATTGGAATTACTTCCGGTATGCCATATATCCATTGATCGAAAGTGAGATCGGTTGGGGTTAGGATATCCTACTCCATTAATTACTGACAATTCTCCTTGATCATACAATTCTTTAAGAGCCGTCATTTTATAGTGTAGCCCCAACTCATCGTTCAGCTTTAATACCTTATCTTTCTTTATTCCAAGAGTTGGCCTTAGTTTATAATAGATATCATTGTTAAATGGTACCACCGTATTCAACCCATCATTTCCACCGGATAACTGTATAATAATTACATTTTTATAGCCGGATATTTCATCTGGATTTAACCAGTTAATTGCCCCTAAAAAATTGGGAGTCATCAATGCTCCCGATGCAAATATTGACTGCTTTATAAAATCTCTTCTACTTCCCATAATCACATGCTTAACAAAGTTGATATTCCGGCAATGACATTACCTGTATGATAAAATCCTTGCGATAATTAAAATTCATTTTGGATAACATGGCAGATGCTGCAGTTGAATACTTACACAATAAGAACAAATCTTGTACCTCCGTTTGAGTTAGTTCTTCTACCTTTTTGAGGTAATTATCCCAATTGGTATTTGCCTTCAAAATCTTGTGGTACTTCTTTTTGTTTTTAAGTACCTCTTTATTGATGGCTTCCTGATAAGTTGCAGGTATCCCTTCTTTATCCCAATACTCAATTACGGCATCGTTTAGCAGCAATGCTGGTAGTAATAACCTCAAGGTAATAGATGAATTATCAATCCATGCTTTATCTCCCGACCACCCAGCTACATTGGGAGGATGAAACAACACCTGATTCAGCATTTGTTGCATGGTAATAATTGCTTGTGGATCTTCATATTTTACATTGAACATTCGATTGATCCCCACAATTAACTCTACCGGAGATTTAATTTTAATTCCAATATTGCCTTGGTCATAAAACCATTCTGACTCAAAAATGTACTCCATCAATTCTTCAATGTTCAGATCAGTTTCGTAGAATTTATCTGCCAATTGCTCTACGCGTTTTTCATCTACTCTGGGATTGACAAAATACTTATACAGTTTGGTTACGATATATAAAGACGTTTCCCTTTTCTGCACTAGCATATCAATTACATCCTCACCTTTGAAATTTCCGGTTTTTCCAAATATTACTTTTTCACCTTCATCATGAAACTTCTCCTCAAAAATGAAAGCTCCCTTTTTATCAGTTCTCCAACCGGTAAAAGCTCTGGCAGCCTCTTTAATGTCATCTTCGGTATATCCATTATCTCTACCTAAAGTAAACAGTTCCATAACTTCTCTAGCAAAATCCTCATTGGGATGTTTCTTCTTGTTTTGCTGGTTGTGCAAATAGAGAATAATTGCAGGTGACTTAGAAACTTCTAATAATAGATCCTTAAATTTTCCAAGAGCATTCTTTCGGATAATGTTATTCAATTGAAGTGCCAACACTGGCTCCTTAGAATGACAGGCAAAATGATCGTGCCAAAAAAGAGTCATTTTTTCTCTCAATACCTCATCGGTTAAGCCCAATCTTTTGACCCAGTTTTGATTAATTTCCAAAATCTTTAATCGCTTATCCTTTCTAAGCTTTTTCTTCTGTTCGGCACTTAACCCCTTCTTATCCTCCTTCATGATTGAAGGAATCTTCACATACAGATTAGAAACAGAACTGCTGGATTTCATCAAGGCAGATACAACCTCCTTTCTGGATTTCCCAAATTCTTTGGCTATTTCATCAGGCCTTAAGGCAAAACCTGCTCTTGAGTATAAATGCTGTATTTCCTTTTTGGTTAGTTGCGCCATAAATGTTGAATGTGCTATGTAAGACTATCTGCAGATAGAAAGGTTTAATTCTATCTGGAAGTACATCAATCAACAATCAGACCTAAACCAACATCGACACTGCTCTTTTCACTGCAGCAATGAAAGTATCTATCTCCTCTTTTGTATTGTAAAATGCAAACGAAGCTCTTGCAGTCCCCGGAATATCAAAACGATTCATAAGTGGCTGCGTACAATGATGCCCGGTACGAATCGCAATTCCTAACTGATCCACAATGGTTCCGATATCGAATGGATGTGTTCCTTCTACTACAAACGAAAGCACGCCAGCTTTATTTTTTGCTTCTCCAATAATGCGCACACCTTCTATTTCTTTGATCTGCTGAGTAGCATAGTCTAACAACTCTTTTTCCTGTTGCTCAATAAACTCAAACCCAATTGAATGGATATAATCTACAGCAGCTCCCAAAGCAATTCCTCCAGCAATGTTTGGCGTTCCTGCTTCGAATTTGTGCGGCAATTCATTGTAAGTGGTTTTTTCGAAAGTCACCTCTTTAATCATATCTCCCCCTCCCTGATAAGGAGGCATTTGATTCATCCATTTTTCCTTTCCAAACAAGATACCAACTCCGGTTGGTCCAAACATCTTGTGAGCAGAAAAAGCATAAAAATCACAATCTAAATCTTGCACATCCACCTTCATGTGTGGCACTGCCTGAGCACCATCCAATAAAACAGGCACACCTATGCTATGAGCTGCATCAACAATCTCTTTTACAGGGTTAATGGTACCAAGCGTATTAGACACATGAGTAACGGCTACAATTTTAGTTTTATCAGAAAGCATGTTTTTAAACTCATCCATCTCCAATTCTCCTGCTTCATTAATAGGAATTACTTTTAAAGTAGCCCCTTTTTCCTCACACAACATTTGCCACGGCACAATATTGCTATGGTGCTCCATGGTAGAAATAATTACTTCATCTCCTTCTCCAACGAATTTTCTTCCAAAACATGTGGCTACGATATTAATTCCTTCAGTAGTTCCCTCTGTAAATATGACTTCATCAGACGATGGTGAGTTGATAAATCCTTTTACCTTTTCTCTCGCTTCTTCGTAGGCAGTGGTTGCCACCTGGCTAAGGTGATGCACCCCTCTATGAATATTACTATTATACTCTCGATAATAACGATCTATTGCCTCTATTACTAAAGCTGGTTTTTGTGCCGTAGCACCATTATCAAAATAGATCAAATCTTTTCCATTTACAGACTGTGTAAGTATTGGAAAATCCTTTCTAATTTCTTCTATCGCAAGAGTTTTCATAGCACCTGATTATACAATATTGAGCAAAGATAATCGTCGTGATTAGAATAATTCTAAATAACACCAGAATTTTAAAGAAGTAAATAAAAACAAACTGTTAATTCATTTGTAACAGGAAGGGCGTCTAGGACGTTAGATTAATTAAATTTGTACTCTATTCGTATTGGGCAATATGGAAGAAAAATTCATCGACATAGAAAAGGTAATAGGTAGTAAAAGCCCCAAGCTACTTAAACGGACTCCAAAGTTTTTGATTAACTACCTGAAAAGAACGATTCATCAGGACGAGATCAATCAAATTCTCGATGAAAATAAAGACCTGTACGGATACGAGTTTTGTCATGATATTATTCAACGATTTAACATCAAAGTCAACACCATTGGCATAGACAATATTCCGAAAGAAGGTGGAGCTATTTTCGTGGTAAATCACCCATTGGGAGGAATGGATGCTATGGCGATTGTAGATGCAATTTCACCTCATCGCCCAGATGTTCAGTTTATTGTAAATGACATTCTACTCAACCTTAAAAACCTAAAAGGACTATTTGTAGGTGTAAACAAACATGGTAAAAACTCCAACGATGCTTTAAAAAGTGTTAGTGATTTATTTAGTTCTGATAAAGCTATTTTCATTTTCCCTGCCGGGCTCGTAAGCAGAAGAAAAAAAGGAAAAGTGGAAGATCTCGAATGGAAAAAAACATTCATTACCAGGGCCAAAAAACATCAAAAAGATGTCATCCCGGTATACCTCGACGGAGAACTAACCAATTTCTTTTATCGCCTGGCCAACTTTAGAACTTCTATTGGAATTAAAGCTAACATTGAAATGCTCTATCTCGCAAAAGAACAATTCAAACAGCGCAACAAAGAGATCAATGTATGTTTTGGAAAAGCCATCTCTCCAGATGTTTTTACCAAGGACAAATCAGACAAAGAATGGGCGCAATGGGTTAAGCAAGAAGTATACTCCTTAAAAAACAACCACTAGTATGGAGACTAATTTAGATTACATTATTCCCCCGATAGACAAGTCAGTTCTTAAGAAAGAGCTTAACGAGGATAGGTTTGTTCGAACAACGAACAAAGGAAATAATGAAATATACATTGTCAATCATCACAACTCTCCAAATGTAATGAAGGAAATTGGGAGGTTGAGAGAAGTTACGTTTGCTACTTCCGGTGGAGGAACCGGATCCCCTTTAGACGTGGATGATTTTGATCTATCTGAGAATTGTTATCAGCAACTTATTGTTTTCTCTCCTGAGGACGAAGAAATTATAGGAGGTTATCGGTTTATTGATTGCTCTACCATTTTAAACACAGATCCATTAGAGCTTTCCACGAAGCATTACTTCAACTTTTCAGAAAAGTTTAGAAACGAATACTTACCATACACCATCGAGCTTGGAAGATCTTGGGTACAACCTAACTTCCAGCCAACTGTAAACCCAAGAAAGGGAATTTTCGCTTTGGACAACCTTTGGGACGGACTAGGAGCCATTACCATTGATTACCCACATATAAAGCACTATTTTGGAAAGGTAACCATGTACACTCATTACCATGCAGAGGCAAGAGATGCTGTTTTGTTCTTTATGAAACACAATTTTTCTGATTCGGAAGGGTTAGTTACCCCAATTAAGCCATTGCAGCTTAGTACAGATTTAACCTCATTTGAAGAGTCCATTAATGGTCTTGACTTTAAAGAGGGCATCAAAATACTATCCAACTACGTTAAAGAAAGAGGGGAACACATTCCTCCACTTATCAATAACTACATGCAGTTGTCTCCCACTATGAAATCGTTTGGAACAGCTTTAAACCCGGATTTTGGAGGTGTAGAAGAGACTGGAATTTTAGTCACCATCGCCGATATATACGACGAGAAAAAAGCCCGACATCTGGACACTTACAGTCCTAAACAATAGTTATGTGGATTCAAACCGCCATTACCTCTATTGGTGAGATTAGAAATATTCTTACTACCCTTACCACCAAATCCAGGTCAAATAATGCCCACAAAAAATTGGTCATTAGAGAATTAAGGGACAATCTTAAAATGTTTGAGATCGTCTATAAAAAAGGACTTTCAGTAGATGCATTAATCGATCAAATATCTACCGAGGCTTATCAAAATGCATTGAAGGATAGCTTCGATTTTGGTAAAATCAAAAAGGGTAAAATTTCAGCAGAATTAATTCTTTCGAAACGAAACAAGAAATACATTAATTGGAATACAGAACGATTGATTGATAAGATTGATGAAAAGACAATGGAGCTCAAATACCTGAAAAACCTAAATGGAGGAACCATTTCGAATTTGAGTAGCAGCAACACTGCCTTAATGCTTAGTAATCAGTTTTACAGAATGCAATTATTGGCCAGGTTCATTAATCAGGATTAAACACCTCCTAATCCTTCTAGCGAATACACTATCATTTCATTGTTACCTGTAATGGTAATTACATCCATTTTACCATCCTTATTCATATCACCAATAGTAGTTAACCTACTTCCCAATGCAGGAAATTCTGGAACTGGTAAAAACTTATGAGTGTATAGGTAAATATCATTTTCGTTGGATAGTACGATGTATCCATTACCGTTTGATCCATGAATCACTTGTACTCCGTTTTCAAGATTAAAATCGAACGTTTCAAAGAAACTCAACTTTTTATCCGGTCCGTAAACCTCCAGGCGATTACCAAAGCTTACCACAAAATCAAATAATTTATCATTGTCAAGGTCTTCTCTGATCAGCCTATAATTAATGTGAGTAGAATCCAACTTATAACAAGTAAGAGAATCATTAAACTGAAGCTCACACATATTTCCTAACGTATCTATATAACTCAGTTTACATGTTTCAAAAGAGAAGCCTTTATCAAACTGTATGCTTTCATATACGTTGGTATTCAGTTTTGCGGTTAGGGTTTCTCTTTCCCCTCCTCTTCGATCCAAAACATATACATTACCACGCACATCGTTGGTCATGATATAGTCTTTTCCTTCCAACCTAAAATGCGCTATATCGTTTACAATAATATCTTGCGCTCCGTTGAACTTCCAGCCACTTACAGTCTTTCCTTCTTTATCGTACAGATAGATTTTCTGATTAGAGCAGGCTACCGCAATTCGATAATCATGTTTCTTATCGTAATCAAATACCGATAAAGAATTCGTAATTGGAGAAGGGCTTGTTATCGGGAAACCTTTCACTTCATTACCATTGATATCTACTAAATGAATTTTAGCATCGGTATTAAACAACATTTGCCACTTTCCGTTATTGTACACATCAATTTGTTTCACCTTTCCTATGATAGAACCTTCCAACTGTTTCGACCATTTGATTTTACCGGTGGCACTGATCAGGTGAATCACGTTATCCTGATCCTGCACCAGTACTTCAAGCGTATTAGTTCTGTGATTTTTCATCAATTCAGGTGCTCGAATAATTGGAGTTTTAAGTGCTAAACTCCACAATGATCCTGAACCTCCACTACTACTCTGTCCCAGGTTAACTGCTAAAGAGTGATATTGATAATTGTTTTGAGATGGGCTCGATTGCCAGGATAAAGCTCCCAATTTATTGATTACATCCTGATATTGATTGATTTTTTGGTAATACTCCGGCTTGATTAGTTCTTTTAATCCTGCTAAAGCACTCCCTCCTGTTGAATAATAATCGTTCGAAGAAAAGTTGGCCATATACTTATAGGCATAATCTATGTATTGCGATTGATTAACCAACGCCTCTTCTTTTTTCCATTGGTAGGCTATTTTAGATAACCCAGATAGTGATGAAAACACGGCATAATCCTCTGATTGTCCAAAGAAGACTTGTTCTCCAAGATAAAACTGGCCTCCCGCTAATTTTAAAAACTCAGAATTCTCTACTGGGTACACTTCCATTCCGTACAGCGTTTGAACCACTGTATCCATAACTCCCAGTCCACTTAACCTACCCAATACATTCTCAGTTCCATTATTCTCAATAATAACAGTTTGAATAGGCGACTTGCTCTCTCTGGTTCTTGAATGTTCTACATACAGAATCTCGCTTCCAATCCAGGAGCTAAAAGTTTCGTGTGGATCACATTGGCATTGTTGTTCCAGTGCTTCTATATTAGCTTCTGAGTTAGCAGAAACATAACTTAGAGCATTAGAAATAGAAATTCTTTTCAGCAGCTTAATATCCTTAGGTAGCAGCCCCAACATTCTAGAAGGTTGAGCGTCCTGACTCAACATACTATTTAGAAAATTGTTTTCTGAATCTGTTGTACTTAAACCAGAAATGGAAAGAGCATCTGACTTTAAAGATAGATCGAACTCTGCCCACCCTGGGAATAACTTATTAGATTGCCATGCTTCTGCTACATCCTTAACCACGTAAGGCGCCATTAATCTCCCTAATTGTTTGAAATTAACAAAGCAGTTTAACGCCGCAGATTGACTTGCGGTTGTTTCTAACTCGGTAAAAGATTCATTTTGAAGTAAAGACTCTTTATTCTTTAATTGAGTTACACTCTGTTCTAAGTGAGAAGAAGAAGAGGAAAACAATATAAATGGCTGAACATAACAATAATGGTATTTTTTACCATTCCCACTAAAAGAGATGATTCTCAGTTCTTCAAAATTTCTGGATTCCACAGCATTTCCCTTATCGGAAATTAACTGAGTAAATGCTTCTACCTGTTGCTCAGTACATATAGAAGAAGCAAAAACTCCTACTCCATCTCCGGTAGAATGAAGAGAGATAACCGTTTCCTTTTTATGAAGAAGATTGGTTAATACTTCATCTGTGGAAAGTAGGGAATCCGCAGTCCTAATGGTTTTATCCAGATTATTAATTTCAGGAATAGCCAACAGTTCGCTCCAAACTAAATTGGTTTCTGATAACCTTGACCATACCGAACGAACATCTCCACTTTTAAAAATCACAGCAGCATCCATTGGTACTGTTTCGATGGGGTTACGTTGCTTTTTTGCTTCTTCGTTCAGGAAAGAATACGAGAAAAACAACAGCACTCCACAACCTATAAGGATAATTGCTATTAATAAATTTCTAATCATAATCTGGAATCTGCTCCAAACCAAAAATAGAGTAATTCGATAGCCACAAAGGGTAATAAGGTTATAATGTATTCACAAGACAATGTGCAATTCAAAAAGGGGTAACAAACAGTAATTTTACTGACAGTTTAATACTTCAGAATACCTACCTTTGTTATGCATTTCAGGTACAATTATGCACTTAAAAACAGCCGAACTATACTTTTTAATAATTGGTGGGATATTATCTCTGGGTATTTCGCTACCAGTTGCTCTGAATAATAAAAAGCAGGGTTATTTCTTTTGGAGAACCTTTATTTTTGGATTTGGAGGCTTGTTGGCTCTAACAATTATTCTGTTTGGATTCTTTTTTAAGTAGGATCATCGTTGCATTTTGAACCCCTCACTATGAAATGAAGGCTCGCAATCTTCGTTGGCAACAATTTCGAATAAAAACTCTTTTCCCTGACTAAATCCATAAGTCTTAGGGTCGATAATTATCCCCCCTTCTTTATAGTTTGCCTTAATTTTTACCCCATTGATACGAATATACTTAATGCAAAACTTGTTTTTATTGACCACATTTGGGTTATTAATCTTAACCTCTTTTCCATCCCAAACGCCCACGAAATAGTAGGATTTCTTTCTTCCGGCAAACGCTGAAATAACAAGTAATCCAAAAACTATTGTGAATATTAATTGTCGCATCGTATTGACCTTTACTGGTATTTGTTGAATTTTTACACTGCAATATAGTTCAAATTTATCATATGAAGCACGAAAATAATCACGTTGGCCTATTCTCTTTAAGGTTGTTTTTACTTCCTGGAGAGCGCACGACGCTTCATATTTTTGAACCTCGATATTTGCAATTGATCAGCGAATGTATCGACCGCGATTCATATTTTGGAATTCCATTTCAGGGAAAAACAGCTTTAACCGAATTTGGCTCTTTAGTATATGTTAAACAAATACTAAAATCGTACGATAATGGTGAGTTGGACATCTTAATAGAATGCAAACAGAATTTCAAAATCAATCACTACGAAGGGCAAGCTGAAGGTAAAATGTATCCTGCCGGAACCATTACACCTTTAAGAGCTATTGAGCATTCGCCAAGCGATCAACTGATTCATAACATCGGTAGTTATTTACGTTTGCTACATGGTGACATAGACAACAGTGAAATGCCGGAAATCTTTGGCATCAAAAATATTGTTAAGATGTTGAATTTATCGGACGACGAAAAACTTCGATTTATCAAAATCACAGATGAATACAAACAAAGTGAGTTCTTGTTACGTAAAACAAGGTTCATGACCATGCTACTGCAACAAGAAAAGAAAGTGGAACAAAATTTCTACTTAAACTAAAGTACCTTTTCGATTGAATCCCATACTGCTTTGGCAGTATTATCCCAACTAAACCTTCCTACTCTTTCGGCTCCCGCATTTCGGTAAAACGACTGTTTTTCTGGATCAATTAGTTCCTGCATTCCAGAAGCAATAGACTCTACATTAAATGGATCCACCAATATAGCCGCATTTCCGGCCACCTCAGGCATACTCGTAATATTACTGGTAATAACCGGCACACCACATTTCATTCCCTCCAGAATAGGAATTCCAAATCCTTCAAAATAGGATACATAAACCAAACCTTCCGAACTGGCTACAATATTATTAAGTAGCTCCACTGGTACTCTACCGGTAAAATGAATATCATTTTTGTGAGTCAAAGATTGCATCATTGACTCCATATCATCACTTTTCCAAATCTTTTCTCCCACCACCACAAACTGATAGTCGGAATTAGTTTCTTTCTTGAAACGATCAAATGCCTGCAACATTCTAGTGATGTTTTTTCGGGCATGTAAAGACCCTACATAAGCGAAATAGGGCTTACCATCAGAATAGCCATCCCGAATGTTCTTCATTTCTCCCTCTTCCAATGGATGCAAAGACTCATTAACTCCATTATGGGCCACATCAATCTTATCCAAAGGAATATTATACAGCTCATGAATATCTTGTTTAGAGAACTGAGAAACCGTAATTATTCGTTCCGCTTTATTTGCAAACAATGGGAAATACTTGGTGTAATATTTTGTAACATGAGGAGGTAAGTCCTCCGGGTAATGTTCAAAATTTAAATCGTGCATTACGGGTACTTGAGGCACATTAGTTTTTAAACTCAAATAACCATCTGGCGACAAAAATAAATCGGCATTTACCCTTTTCAACACCTTTGGAATGGATCGGTTAAACCACCATTTGTACAAAATGGGATGTCTTGCTTGCGGACCTATCTCAACAGGAGTAACATTATCTGAAAAAATAAAAGAAGGATCGTGCTTTCGATCGAATATGAAATAAAACTGATGCTCAGGATGCCTTGCGGTTATTCTTTTTAAGGTCTCATAAGTAAACCAACCTATCCCCTCTAGCCTGTTTTTAATCAAAAGCCTGGTATTTACCGCAATATTCAATTCTTTCTTTTTACTTTAGGGTAAAAGTACCATTTTCTTTATTTTTAACATGGATAAAGAGATAAATTAACCGAATTCAAGCTTAGCTAATGAAAACCCTTAAAACCATCATAGTAGAAGACGAAGAAGCTAGTAGAGAAACGCTTCGTAATTATTTAAATAAATACTGTGATGGAATCGAAATAATAGCCGAGTGCCCTAACATCAACGAAGGACAAAAGGCCATTGAATCTCTTTCTCCTGATTTGGTATTCTTAGACGTTGAAATGCCTTTTGGAAATGCATTTGATCTACTGGAAAGATTAGAAGAAATCAACTTCGAAACGGTGTTTGTTACTGCTTACAGTCAGTATGCTCTTAAAGCTCTTAACTACAGTGCTTCTTACTACATCCTTAAACCAATCGACATTGACGAGCTCGAAGCTGCGGTGGCAAAAGTGAGAGAAAACATCGACAACAAAAATGCTCAGGATCAATCGCTACAAACGAAAGTTTTGTTGGAAAACATTAAAATGTCGCAGAATCAAAATAAGAAAGTAGTTCTTCCAGTATTGGATGGCTTCGAAGTGGTCGAAGTGAACGACATTATTCGCTGTGAAGCTAACGACAATTTCACCGATTTTCATTTAAAAGATGGATCGAAAAAAGTGATTTGCAGAACCCTTAAATTTTATGAGGATGTACTTCAAGATTCCGGGTTCATTCGCGTTCACCGATCTCACCTCATCAACATGGATTACGTAAAAAGTTATAAGAAAGGTAAAGGTGGAGTGGTTGTGATGAGTGATGGTTCTCACGTGGATGTTTCTGCTACCAAAAAACAGAACTTTTTAGATCATTTTAGTTGATCTATTGGCAACCACTTAACACCTCATTCGTTGGTTTAATAGCTTAACGCTAAATAACCACCAATTATGAAAAAATTCTTAACCCTAATTGCTATGGGAATACCGGGTCTGGTATTCTCACAGATGACCTTTAGCTACATTTTCTCAAATGACGCCATTTGTAATGGCTCTTGTGATGGAGATCTTGAAGTAATCGTTCAAAACGGAAGTTATCCCGTAACAATAGACCTTACCAATATCATTGGCGAAACTTACACCCAGGTAAATGACAGCACATTTCTTTTCACTAACATGTGCGCAGGAAATTACAATATTGAAGTAACCGATGCTTCGGTAACTACTATTGACTCCAATGTTGTAGTTGCAGAGCCTCCAATGCTCGATTTATTCCCAGGAGCTGTAATGGATGTAACCTGTAACGGATCGTGTGATGGTATGGCAGACGTAATGGCCTTTGGAGGAACAGCTCCCTATACTTATTTCTGGATAACCGGAGAAACCACTCCATTTATAGCTGGACTTTGTGCTGGTGTATATGATGTGGATGTGATAGATGCCAATGGATGCAATCAATTCCTTTCTATAGTTATTAACGAGCCTCCGGCTATCACTCTTAGTACAACTTCTAACGATGCCACTTGCTCTACAGGATGTAATGGAGACATTACTATTACAGCCACTGGTGGAGTTGGAGCTTTAACTTATAGTATTGACAACGGTGTTACCTTTCAAGCATCTTCCGTATTCACCAACTTATGTAATGGGCAATATGACATCGTTGTAATGGATGCCAACGGCTGTATTCAAACTTCCACCGTAACACTAGGAACACCTGTACTTTCCAGTTCAAGTATTACTCACTCAGACTGTGGTTTAAGCACGGGAACCATCACTCCTGGAATTTCAGGAGGAATTGCTCCATTAACTTATACCTGGGTTGGGCCTAATGGATTCACCGCTAATACTGAAGACATTTCAAACTTAGAATCTGGACCTTACTCTTTAACCGTTACAGATGACTCTTCCTGTAACTATCAATTTAACTATATCATTAATGATATTCCCGGAACCGGAATCAACGCTAACTTAACAGCACAAGATGCGAGTTGTGCAGATGGAAGTGTAACAGCCAACATTACTTTGGGTACTGCTCCTTTTGACCTTAACTGGTCCAACGGAGACTCAACCATGAGCATTAACAACTTACTTTCTGGGGGTTATTCGTTAACCATTACAGATGCTAATGGATGTGCCGGTACTTTTAACGCTGTGGTAAACGACATCAGCTCCGGAAATTGTAGCTCCATTAGCGGATATGTTTACAACGATGATAACAATAACTGTTCTTACGATGGTGGAGACACTCCACTACCCAACAGAATTGTTACTGCCAATCCAGGTAACTACACCAGATTAACGGATGCTAACGGGTATTATGAATTTAACATCCCTTATGGTTCGTATCAAATTTCGGCCAGTGCTGCAACAGGGTACAATCCATCTTGTAATTCGAGTGGAATTAATGTTACTACCTCTGTTGGAACTCCTACTTTCACCGATCAGGACTTTGGAGACACCATTAATATACTACCAGATATGGCTGTATACCTAAGCGCTCAGAATGTTAGACCTTTATTACCAACTTACCACTATCTGTATTTGAATAATAATACCATTGCTCCGATTAGCGGAACACTTTATTGCTTAATCGACACTAGTATAACTTATGGAAGTTGTAGCGTTGCTCCAGATCAAATTAACGGAGATACTCTAATCTGGAACATCAGCAACTATACAGGAAGCGGTACTTTTACTACTATTTATGGTACCGGACCAAATGCTCCTTTAGGAACTCCACTTGAGCACTGCGCCTGGTTTGAAACTGCTCAAAATGAAGTTACAACCATTAACAACCAGTATTGCTTAAACCATGTGGTTACAGGTTCTTACGACCCTAACGACAAAGCGGTTATTCCGGACGGCGACATCCGATTAAAAGACAGTACATTGGAGTACCTTGTTCGATTCCAAAATACAGGAACAGACACCGCATTTACAGTTGTAATTACGGACACCATGAGTAATTATTTAGATTTATCTACTCTGGAAATTTTAGGAGAAAGTCACCCAATGACCTACCAGATTGTAAACAACAATGTATTGGTATTTACCTTTAACAATATCCTGTTACCAGACAGCAACGTTAACGAACCTGCAAGTCATGGTTATGTTGCTTACAAAATCCGTCAGCAACAATCGAATGTAATTGGGGATGTAATTGAAAATACGGCCAACATTTACTTCGATTTTAACGCTCCTATTATAACTTACACAACTGTTTCTCCAATTGTACCTAAACAGTTCAACTTACACAGTAGTTTCACTCCTCCAGCCTGTGAAAATGACTGCAATGCAACAGCAACGGTAGATGTTATTGGAGATGAACCTCCATTTACCATATTGTGGAACGATCCTATGAATCAAACCACTGCTACTGCTGATAGTCTTTGTGCCGGAACTTATGAAGTACTTGTAATAGATGCGGAAAACGACACTTTGACCTCAACAATACTAATTGAGAATCCGGATGCATTATCAGTATCAAGTTCGGCTGTAGATGATGTAAACATGAACTGCCAGGGGCAAGCAACTGTGACTCCTACCGGAGGAACTTCTCCATACACTTATCAGTGGGATGTTGCTGCCGGATCTCAAACAACTGCTACCGCTACTGGTCTTTGTGGAGGTGTGTACAATGTAACCATCACTGATTCTTCCGGATGTAGTATTGTGGAAACCGTTACGATACAAAGTTCTGTTGGAATGAGTGAAAACACAGCACTTAACCTAACGGTAAAACCAAATCCTTTTGAGGAACAGTTTATGATCGAACTAGATTCTAACTCTCCAACATGGTATAGTGTATTTAATATCCTTGGTGAGCAAATCACTACACCACAGTTAATACAAGGAGGTAAAGCTGTTGTAAACCTGGCGCAAATGGAATCTGGAATTTACTTTGTTAAAGCAGAATCCAATGGTAAATCAAGAACCATTAAAGTGATTAAAAAGTAATCAACTTATTTTCTTATAAGCATAAAAAAAGCCCCGACGAAATCGTCGGGGCTTTTCTTTTATAACTTTCTTTATTAAGCGTTTTTATTTCTGGTTAACACCAGATGATGAAACTCTTTAACTGAGTTTTCTTCTTTATCTGATAAACCTTCTAGCTTAACTTCAATGCCTCTTGTCTTGGCATTCTCTGTGAAATCATCGATGATTTCAAGTA
This sequence comes from Parvicellaceae bacterium, assembly GCA_965230225.1. Taxonomy (GTDB): domain Bacteria; phylum Bacteroidota; class Bacteroidia; order Flavobacteriales_D; family Parvicellaceae; genus CALSMU01. The sequence goes on along the minus strand of CBDDKM010000005.1, from coordinate 395,456 downwards.
CATCTGCATGAACACTTTTTGTTCTGGATGCATCGATAATAACTTTAGTATTATCCGGAATTTCGTTAAGAGATTTTTGAATACCTGCTTTGTTCAAGAAACTAACTTCTTCAGCAAGAGCAATAGTAATGGTTTCCCCACTTACGTGATCTTTAGCATTAAAATTATAAGGGTTCTTGTAGTTATTTCTTAAGATTTGGAAAATTCCAATAGCAACACCCAATCCAATACCGATCAATAAATCTCCGGTAATAGCAATACCCAATACAGTAATTAAAAAAGGAATAAACTGAGCCCAACCTTGTTTGTACATGTCTTTAAATAAAGCTGGTTTAGCTAATTTGTAACCTACTACAAATAGGATAGCTGCCAAACTTGCCAATGGAATCATGTTCAATACAAAAGGGATAGTCATTACACAGATCAACAATAACACCCCGTGGAAGAAGGCAGAAGCTTTAGTACGACCACCCGCTTGTACATTTGCAGAACTACGAACAATTACCTGAGTAATTGGTAATCCTCCAATAAACCCGGAAACAATGTTTCCTGTTCCCTGAGCTAAAAGTTCACGGTTGGTAGGAGTGATTCTTTTTAAAGGATCTAACTTATCAGAAGCCTCCACACATAAAAGTGTTTCTAAACTTGCTACAATAGCAATGGTAAATCCAATAACATATACCTGAGGATTAGCTAAAGCGCTAAAATCTGGAAATGCAAACAGCTCAAAGAAACCTCCAATTGAATCAGACTCTGGAATACTCACCATGTTTTTACTAATCAATGCAAACTGATCAGACCCCTGAAAGGCAATATTTAAACCAATTCCGGCACCTACAGCAATAAGTGGCCCAGGAACTAATTTTAAGGCTTTAATGTTCTTAATGAACTTTTGCTCCCATAGAATTAAGATGGCTAAAGACACTCCACAGATTAAAAGAGCTCCAGGAGTAATGTACTCCATCATTTGCCCAATAGAATCTCCAGGAAGATTGACGAACTCCAACGCATTATCCATGGTTTTTTCTCCAGTAAAAGCTTTGTTATACCCAAATGCATATTTGATTTGCTTAATGGAGATAATAATACCAATACCAGAAAGCATTCCTTTAATTACCGAAGAAGGAAAATAGTACCCAATAATACCTGCCTTTAAAAATCCAAGGCCGATTTGAATAACACCTCCAATAATTACGGCAACCATAAATGCTTCAAACCCTCCCATGTCTCCAATGGAGGTAGCTACAAGAACAGCCAATCCAGCTGCAGGCCCACTAACTCCTAACGGAGAACCACTCAACAGTGCTACTACTGTACCACCAACGATACCAGCAATAATACCTGAAAAAAGAGGAGCTCCGGATGCTAATGCAATCCCTAAACATAGTGGCAATGCCACCAAAAATACCACCACTGCTGCTGGTATATCGTTTTGAAGGCTACTAAAGAAACCTTCCTTATTTTGATTATTCATTTTGAAAAATATATGTTAATGTAATTGTGCCTGCTTTGACAGGACTTAGGTAAGGCGATGGGTATACATTAACACATTTCGGGGGGAGGACAATTAATCTCCAACGTTATGATTTTCCAATTTTCTGAATTGGAAAGTAATTCGCATTTTTCTGAGTTACGGATGGCAACTTCATTGTTTAAGTAGTAGTACAACTCGTCTGGTCTGTTTTCCTCATCTTCACTCTCCTCATTTTCTTCCTCCTCTGTATCATTCTCAGAATTTTCAACCATCTCAATATTATCTCCACCAAGGCTCTCTAATATTTCTTTATCAAACCCTGTGGCAGAAACCAACAAAATCAACAGCAAAGTAACGGTAATAGCAATACTACCGACACAACTCAACATTTGCATTATTTTAAGCAATCTGTTCATTAGCGTTAATCCTGAATTTTGGTCAAATTTTCTCAAAAATATAAGAATTCTAGGACTATCCCAAAAGTAGATTGTTGGGTTATAGCAAGAAATGAGGCAAAGAAGTACTGAAACTGTTGGGATTAGCTATGCAATATGATTTTAATCATGTTTTTCGATTAACAAGGATTAACAAAAAGAAGCTCAACTTTAAAACAGTGTAATTCGTTTTCTAAGTTCTTCTTTGTAAGCTTGAGCAAGCGGGATTTCAACGTTATTGATATTTAAGAATCCGGCTCCAAAACTATCAATGGCATCAATATTTATAACGTAAGAACGATGCACTTGAAGGAATTTTTCTGCAGGAAGATTTTCCGAAAAATCTTTCAATTTACCTCTTACTAAATGTCGTTTTTCAGGAAGGTGAATTTCCAGGTAATTCTTATCTGATTTTAGGAATAGGATTTCACTTACTTTCAGTTTCACAAACATGTAATCATCTCGAATAAAAATGGTGTCTTTTGTAATGAGTGGAGCACTCTCACTTTCCTCTTTTACTGGTGTTTGCTTTTCCAGTTGACCGATTGTTTGTTGCTTGGTAAAGTTTTTAAGCGCCACTTCTACAGCTGTGAAAATATCTACTTTATTGAACGGCTTAACCAAGTACCCATAAGGCTCCGTCTTTATGGCTCGTTGAACAGTAGATTCATCGCCAAATGCTGTAAGAAAAATAAACGGTATATGGTATTTATCCTGAATTTGTTGAGCCAGCCAAACACCATCTTTATCTCCTTTAATGTTAATATCCAGAATAGCCAGATCGGTCTCCTTTTTATCCAAAATTGCAATTGCTTCTTCCGCATTCATGGCATCGCCGGAAATGGTATAATTCATTTCAGTTAAAACCGCTGTAAGTGTTTCCAGAGTGATGTATTCATCTTCTACCAATAAAATTCTTATGCCGTTATCTTTCATACTTGAAATCAATTAAAGGTACCGTTTTTGAACTGGATAATAAACTGAGCTCCGGTTCCATTACTATGAGAAAACTCTCCGCCCAACTGACGAGTAAGTCCTTTCACCAACCGAAGCCCCAAAGAGTTAGATTTAATAGGATCAAAGTTTTCTGCCAATCCATTTCCATCATCGCGTACTACTAATTTGAACCATTCACTCTCAACCTCTTCGAGATCAATATAGATATTGCCATTTTCTCGATTGTGGAATGCATGCTTGAATGAATTTGTAATGAGTTCATTTACAATTAACCCCAATGGAACTGCAGTATTAATGTCTAATTTAGATTGATTCACATTGATGTGAATTTCGATTCGTTTACTTTTGTCGTTAAATGTGATGGCAATATCGTTAACCAACTTAGCCAGATACTGCTTGAAATCAATGTTCCCTATATCTTCATTTTGGTACAACTGCTGATGTATTAACGCCATTGACCGGACCCTGCTTTGGCCTTCCTCCATCATTTCTCGCACATTCTTGTCATCGAATTTCACTGCTTGCAGTTCCAGAATCCCGGAAACCAATTGCAAATTATTTTTCACTCGGTGATGCACTTCTTTTAAAAGTGTTTCCTTTTCGATCAACGACTGCTCTATAATTTCTTTTTGATGCTCGATCTGTTGATTTTGTTCCACAAGCTTTTTCGCTCTTTTCCTCCTCTGAACAAAAGCAAGAATAAATATGATAAGTATAACAACAAGCGTTGCCACACCAAAATAAAGGATTTGTTTTTGTCCTTTCTGGCGAGCGGCTTCTGCCTCAGCTTCTGCTGTACGAATCTTTTCTTTTCCAAGCTCACGATTCTTTTCATCAACACTATACACTACTTGCATTACGGCTGCCTGTGCATTATTTTCGACAGACTGCATGGAGTCGTTAAATGCTGTAAGTTGTTTATATAACAGAAGCGCTTCATTCGATTTACCAGTAGCTTCGTAAAGTTTTATTCTTTGATCGTGATACCCTCGAATCCCACTAGGAAAAGGATGATCATCCAAAACCGCTTTTGCAAGATCCAATGTTTTACTGGCATCTTCGTATTGTTTTAATCCAATGTAGGAAATACTTAATTCATTTAAAGCATTCACTTCGTACGAAAAAAGCTGTTGTTTTCTGTCAGTTTCTATTTCTCTAAGAAGTAGTGGAACAGCCTCCAAATATTGTCCTTTTTGGTTGAGTGCACTTGCAATATTACCTCTAATCACATCTATAAATGCACTATCTCCAGGAGTTATGGTATGTCTCTCTGACAAATAATCATCCCAATACTTAGCTGCTACATTGAGGCTGAAAATGGCACTATCTGGTTTGCTCATTTTAATGTAACACAACCCAAGATTATTATACTGTCCGGCAAGCGAATGGTAATCATTATCAGAGTGTGCATCCTGAATGTTTTTTAAAAATTCTACCGCTGCTTTTTCGTATTGTTTAGTTTGATAATACATCAGCGATTTCCCTCCAAACAATGCTTTCTGATAATCGGAATAATTTGGGTGATCTTTAGAAATATTTGCCATCACCTGATCCCTCATCCTTAATGCTTCCCAAGCTTCAGGATAAGCATTGCTAGCCTGGTAAATTCCGTAAAGAAAATTGTAGGTAGAAATACTATCCTTACTTGTTAATGGTTCGCCAGAATGCAAAATCTCCAATAAGTAGTAAATAACCTCAGGAGGACTTTTATGATCTGCAATAAGAACGTTCACCTTACCCAAATGAAGGGTATTTAACAAACCTGGATCAGGGTGATCTTTCTCCCATCTATAAGCCTCTTCCAAATAGGGAACAAGTGGTTTGTGGTCCACATTATTAAGATCCGCGTTACGGATAAAATCTGCAATTAATTCAATCCTATTTTGTCCGGAAGTAACTTCAAATGATGCAATAGCTTCTTCCGAAACCTCTGTTGCTGTTTGAGCGTGACTCTGTGCAAAAATCGCGGAAGAAAGTACAAGGGCAATTGTGGTGATATGGGTTACGTAGTGCACCATTTCATAGAAACTCATACCAAAGTACGGCAAATTGTTTGATTCCGCTATACTTGAACAACCTGTATTTCACTTTCAACTCTTCGTGCATATCAATCTTACTTACTCAACTATTGAATAATTATTTTTTGCCGTATTTCTTTCATCTTACTACTAACCCGGATAATATAAATTCCAGGAACTTTGTTTTCTAAATCCACCAATTTCGACTGACTTATGTTCATTTGGCTGGCATAAACCATTTGCCCAATAGAGTTGAATACCTCTAAGGTAAATAGGTCTCTGCCTATTCCATTTAGCTCAACATAAAATCGGCCAGCATTTGGGTTGGGATAAATGATTAAAGACATGTTCAAAGAATTTTAGTTAATTCCTGTTGGTGGCGTTCATAATTGAAGTGGTTGATTAGTCGCATTTTGCAACGCCAATATTATTATTGGCCAAGCTTTATTTATAATTTTTGGGAAGTACTGAACCTATGTAGGGATGAATTAAGTATTTGTTGGGAAGTTCAAAAAAAAGACCCGAAGAAATTCGGGTCTAGTCCATCTTAAAATTTAGTATCTCTCTACCTTACAGTAAACTTCCTGTACGTTAATTGATTCGAAGCAGTAATAATAACCAGGTAAATACCACTTTCCACATTGCCAACATCAATAGTGTGTTTGTTGTTAGTTATTAGTGATGTTGTTTGCACCACCTGCCCTAAAATGGTTCTTATTTCAACTATAACCTCCTGTGAGGCAGCACTGTTAATCTCCAATGTAAATTGTCCATTATTTGGGTTAGGGAAGATGTTTACCTCAAAATCCTCTAATTGCTCTTCGATCCCAATTCCATTTACATCATGGCAAGAAGATGTTTCCGTACAACCATTTAATGTAATCTGTACCGCATAAGAACCATTAGATGTTGCTGTAAAACTTTGTCCGGTTTCCCCAGAGATAGAAGAATTACCATTATTGCAATCTACCCATTGATATGTGGCTCCATTCTGATTGGCCGTTAAGATTGGTGACGAGTTAGTAACCGACGTATCTATGGCAATAACTGTTAGCTCTACCGTCTCGGTAGAATCACATCCATTAACTGTTGTCAGGCTATTAACGTAAGTTCCGGCAACCGTTTCATAGTTACCAAAAATAAGAGCACTATCTCCCTCACAAATACTAATACCTGGTAGGTTATTGTTATATATTGGTGCTATTATTAGGTTAATCGTTTCTACAGAATCACAACCATTTAAGGCTGTCATGTTATTAACATACATCCCAGCTACTGTTTCATAATTTCCAAAGATCAATGCACTATCACCGGGACAAATGGTAACACTTGGGAAATTACTATTATATGCCGGTAAAACGGATAAATCGGTTATCACTACCGAATCGCAACCGGCAGAGGTAAGTACTGTATCTGTGTAAAGGCCAGCTGTATTATGAACAGTAGATCCCACTACAACAGAATCATTACTACAAATGGTCAGTACCTGTGCAGTATGAAGAGAGGCTCCACTTACTGTTACCCAATCCATTAAGGTATCCATATTAATTAAAGTTCCATTTTGCCCTTGTGGAGATAAATCTTCAACAACTGATCCAATTCTATCATCAAAACTCCAATACCCCAATAAATCAGGTTCAGCTCCGGTAAGCTGGCCAGACATGTCTGTAACAATTTCTTCATTGGTTCTTTCCGAATCCCAAATTTGCACTTCGTCTAACATTCCATTATAAAATCTGCTTGTCCCCTGATAAGAAGAGAAAAGTAATGTTCCATCACCCTGGGTAATATCAATACCTCCTGTAGTGAAAACCAACTTTTCGACACTGTTCAAGTAAAATTTAGCCGTGTCACCATCATAAGTTAATGCATAGTGATTCCATTCTCCAAATTGCCATCCCGCATTGAATCCAAAAGTATTCCCTCCATCATTATAATTGCTTCCATTTCCAATTGCACAGTACATTTCTCCTTCATTTCCTACTTCGATTCTATAGGCTGCACTAAAACCATTTTGAACCCCTCCATTCTCAATGATATGATCCCAGGGAGTTGTAACAGGAATGTTTGCCCAAAACTCAACAGTAAATTGATTGTTTGGATGAGAAAGCATTCCTGCATCTACTTTGTCGTTTATTCCATCAAAGTTCAATGCTCCACCACATATCCCGTTTGGTGGCGAATCCGCCCTTATTAGAACCAGAGTCTGAATAGTGCTATCACAACCATTTACAGTGGTAAAGGAACTATTATAAGTTATAGAGTCCGTTAAAATAACCTGCCAACTTCCGTCTGGAAAAGTCACCGTATCTCCACTTGAAGCAACGACCGTTTGCGAAATTGAGTAACCAGGAAGGAGAACCAATTCAATGGATAATATAGAATCACAACCCAAAGTTGTTTGAAGGGTATCGTAATAAATACCATCTACCGATTCATATTGCCCAAAAATTAATGCACTATCTCCAACACAAACCAACTCCTGTGGCAAGGAAGTCATTGAAATTGGATTAACGGTAAGGTTAAGCGTAACAATAGAATCGCAACCAGCTACATTGGTTAAAGTTTCAGTATAAGTTCCAGATGTGTTGTATGTGGTACTATTGGCTGACCATGTATAACTTCCGCAAGCTGTAACGGTTTCCGAACTTGAATTAGGCGAACCTACGTTAACAGTTGCTAGTGTGCTCATTTCGGCAGTACAACCAGTACATACAATACCTGTACCGGAAGTCCATGTTGCCCCATAAATGGTAGAATTATATCCATTACCTGATAAATCTGTTAATGTATTACCAGTTCCTTCTTCCATGTTATAATACACCAACAAACCTGTTTCATTACCACTTAAACAACTGTCTTTCATTAAATCAATTTCTGAAGACAAACGTGGCACGGTCCAAACCCTTACTTCATCAACTACACCTTTAAAAGACTCTCCTGGTCCTCTACCTCCAACAACCAACTCAATATTATAAGATGGCCATAATGCTCCATATTGAGGTGTTGGTTGTAGTACACCATCAACATACATTTCCCAAACACCTGATCTCAGCACCAGAGCTAAATGATACCATTGTCCATCTACTAAAGGCATAATTGCAGATGAGGTTCCATTATTCCTCCCGTACACTAACGAATTGTTTTCGACGCGGACCCCAACCATATTGGAGAACTCCACGATGGATTGAATCTGATCACCGGGAGTTTTAAACTGGATTCTAGCTTCAATGGTAAAGTTGTCTATTTGAAATGGCACATGACCGGCATAAGCATAGTCATTAACACCGTCAAAATCCAAACCACCATCACCCAACAAACCTGTTTCAGCATAAACGTTATAGGTGGTGGTTGATGTTAGTGTACCTGTATTGAAGGAAAGCGGACCTCCTGTTCCGGCAACAGGGCCAACAATAATGTTATTAGTAGCATCATCTCTTAGGTAGTAATCAACTCCTAATTCTGATGAAGCGGTTGTAATAGTGGTTGAATTTCCAGAGCAAATTGTAGTGTTAGTTGCACTTACGGATTGATCTGCAATAACACAAGATTGTGCAATAGTATTTTGCTTTAGAAAGAGGAATAGTACTAAACTTACAATCACATTTCTTAGGGGAAGTAAGTTTCTTTTAATTTCAAAGTTAGCTGTTTTCATGATTGAGATTATTGTTTTTTACAACATCGAAAGTATATACCAGATGTTGGCCAGCGTAACTTTTGGGAAGTACCACAGATATGTTGGGACGAATTGGGGAATTGTTGGGAAGTTACCTCAATACAAAGGGTACGTGAAACAAAAAAGACCCAAAGCTATGGTGCTTTGAGTCTTTCTGTTTTCTGTACCGAAGGTGGGAGTCGAACCCACACTCCAATGGAACACGAGTTTGAGTCGTGCGCGTCTACCAATTCCGCCACTTCGGCATATTTAGCGGCTACCATCCCGATAGGTATCGGGACCGCCACTTCGGCAATTTGCTTTCCTGAGCTTAGCCCAGTCTGGCTGTATATTTTCCTTGCAAAAAGGAATCTTTTTTCCTTTAGGGAGGGCAAAGTTAAGCTTTGTTTTTATTTGAGCAAGAAAATATCTTTAAAATAGTGCTTCTTTCGTTTTCAAAAGCAACAAAAATGAGTTACTTTTGCACTCCATTTTGAAACGCTATGGTAAACAAGGTCAAAATATTTGCATGCTCAGCATCGAAAGATATTGCTGAAAACATTGCAGCATCTTACGGAGAAGAACTTGGAAACGTTGAACTTCAGAAGTTTAGCGACGGGGAATTCACTGTGTCTTTTAACGAAACTGTTAGAGGTTGCGAGGTATTCTTAATCCAATCAACTTTTCCTCCATCTGACAACATGATGGAGTTATTATTAATGATTGATGCTGCAAAAAGAGCGTCTGCAAAAAGAATTACTGCTGTAATTCCTTATTTCGGATGGGCAAGACAAGACCGTAAAGATCAACCAAGGGTAGCAATTGGAGCCAAATTAATGGCTAACCTACTTGTTGCTTCTGGAGTTGACCGTGTTATGACCATGGATTTACATGCGGATCAAATTCAGGGATTCTTTGAAGTACCGGTAGATCACTTATATGCTTCTACCGTATTTGCTCCTCACCTAAGCACAATGGACAGAACTAATTTGATTATTGCTGCTCCTGACGCTGGTGGGTCTAAAAGAGCCAATGCTTACGCTAAATACCTTGAGGTCGACCTGGCACTTTGTTACAAACAAAGAAAGAAAGCCAATGAAATTGCTGCCATGACCATTATTGGTGATGTAAAAGGTAAAGATGTAGTGATTGTAGATGATATGGTAGACACTGCTGGAACGCTTTGCAAGTCTGCAGCGTTGTTTATTCAGCACGGAGCTAAGAGTGTAAGAGCAATTGCTACTCATGCTGTATTATCCGGACCTGCTTACGAAAGATTGGAAGAATCTGTATTAGAAGAATTAATCGTAACGGATACCATTCCGTTGAAAAAAGAATGCTCTAAAGTAAGAGTTTTAAGTGTTGCTGATATTTTCGCTACTGTAATGAAACAAGCAGTTAGCTTTGAATCGATCAGCGAACACTTTGTATTTGCAAATCAATAAATAAATATAAAAATGAAAACAGTATCATTGAGCGGTTCTCTTAGAGAGAACGTAGGGAAAAAAGATGCTAGCCTTCTTAGAAGATCAAACAGAGTTCCTGCTGTTCTTTATGGAGGTGAAGAACAAGTTCATTTTCACATTGAAGAAAATGACGCAAACAAATTGATTCACACGCCAAACGTGTATATCATTGAGTTAGACATTGACGGAAATAAGCAAACTGCTATTCTTCAAGAAACTCAATTCAACCCAGTAACCGATAGAGCTATCCACATGGATTTCTTATTGGTAACTGAAGACAAGCCTGTTAGAATTAACATCCCTGTTAGCCTTAACGGATTCTCTGTAGGGGTTAGAAATGGTGGTAAATTGGCTCAAAACTTCAGAAGGCTTAAAGTTGAAGGATTAGCTAAAGATTTACCTGACACAATTGATATCGATATTACTGATGTAAAAATTGGTGATAAAGTAAGAGTTAGCGACATGACTAACGAAGGTATTAAATTCCTTAACCCTGCTACAGCTGTAGTAGTTGCAGTACAAATGGCACGTGGTGCTACTACTGCTACCGAAGAGGAAGAAGAAGAAGAAGCAGCTGAAGAAGCAGCAGCTGAATAAAAAAACTGAATTATGAAGTATCTGATCGCAGGATTAGGTAATCCGGGTGCTAAATATGATAACACCCGACATAATATAGGATTTAAAGTATTGGATGCCTTAGCTAAGGCATCCAATATTTGTTTTGAGCCAGACCGTTTGGCGGATAAATCTGTGCTCAAACACAAGGGACGAACCCTCGTTCTGATTAAGCCACAAACATTCATGAACCTCAGTGGCAAGGCCATCAATTATTGGCTACAAAAAGAAAAAATTCCGGTAGAAAACCTATTAGTTGTTACTGACGATATCGCTCTTCCTTTTGGGAAACTAAGACTGAAACCTAAAGGAAGTGATGGAGGACACAATGGACTAAAAGACATCCAGGCGGTACTAAACACCACTAAATATGCTAAACTAAGGTTTGGTGTGGGCAGCGAATTCAACAAAGGAAAACAGGTTAATTACGTTCTCGGACAATGGAGCGAGTTGGAGCAAGAAACCATTGATGAACGAGTTAAACTGGCCACTGAAGTAATTACTTCCTTTGCCTCAATTGGTGTTGATCGTACCATGAATCAATACAACAACAAATAATCAATCATTGGTTTCGATTATTCATTAAAGAATAATGGGTTAAAAATAATTTTAACCTTTATACGTGAATAATAATAACTCACGAATCTTTTGATCTTTAGGCGGATCATTATTTTTGATACATGGCAAAGAAGAAACCAGCAAAAAAAGCTACAAAAGGCAAAGCCACCAACGAGCTATCTAAAAGAGCAAAACGACTCATTGTTCTTGGAGTATGGCTAGGGTTCCTTACGCCACTGGTTTTTATTTATGGAATGATCTTTACCAAGGGAGAAGACGACCTTCCCTCTATTAGCCAATTAGAGAATCCCAGAAGCGATGAGGCCACTTTAGTATATTCTTCCGATGGAGAAGTATTAGGAAGCTTTTACATCGCCAATCGTACCAAAGTAAAATACAAAGAACTATCCCCACACCTGGTAGATGCCTTAGTATCTACGGAGGACAAACGCTATTACGAGCACTCCGGAATAGACGGACATGGTTTGTCACGTGCAATCGCAGGGGCGGCTTTGGGTATGAATAAAGGAGGAGCGAGTACCATTACCCAGCAGTTGGCTAAAATGATGTTCCACGAGCGTCCGGAATCCAAAATGGAAAGGATCAATCAAAAGTTTGCAGAATGGATCATTGCCGTACGACTGGAACAACGCTACACCAAAGAGGAAATCGTTGCCATGTATTTCAATGAATTTGATTTCTTAAATACCGCCGTTGGAATTCACGCAGCATCACGAGTTTATTTCGGGAAATTACCAAGTGAACTAAATATTCAAGAATCTGCTATGTTGGTGGGAATGGCAAAAAACCCTTCCATATACAACCCCATCAGAAACCCGGAAAAAACCTTAAAAAGGAGAGAGGTAGTTCTAAAGCAAATGGTAGTAAACGACAAGCTAACTCAAGCGGAATACGACTCTTTAAGAGTGTTGCCTTTAGGATTAAACTACAAGCCGGAAACTCATACCAGCGGATTGGCTCCATACTTTAGAGAGCACGTAAAACAAGAATCCAAAAAGATTCTTAAAGCATTAAATATCCAAAACGAATACGGAGAGCCTATTAACATTTATGAAGATGGTCTGAAGATATACACTACTCTGGATTCAAGAATGCAGGCTCATGCAGAATGGGCCATGGAAGAACATCTTGGAGGGGAACTTCAGGCAGATTTTGATAAAGACATTAAGAAAAATGATCATAACCCCTACTCCAATCACGTTTCTAAACAAACCAGAGATAACTCTTTGAACAGAGCCATTAAAGCTTCCGACAGATACAAAAAACTAAAGCAAGCTGGGTGGAACGACGAAAACATTCAAAAGAACTTTAGGCAAAAGAGAACCATGACTGTATTTGATTGGACAGCACCTAACTTCGAAAAAGAAGTAGAGTTCTCTCCAGTCGATTCTATTTACCATTATAAATCAACTTTAAGAGCTGGTCTAATTTCCATAGACCCGGCCACTGGATTTGTAAAAGCCTGGGTAGGTGGACCTAGCTATAAATACTTTAAATACGATCACGCATTTGCAGGAAAGAGACAGGTGGGTTCCACCATGAAACCATTTGTATATGCAGCTGCGTTGCAAGACAATGTAATTTGTAATCCGGGTGATTACCAACAAGGAGTTTGTAAAACTTACCCGAACATTAAGTATTGTGTTGATGTTCCTTATGGTGCAATTACTCAACAGTGGTGCCCGGGAGGAGAAAAAAACTACGACGAAGAACCCACTCCCGTTTACTTCGCCCTGGCTAACTCTATGAATAACATTACTGCTCATATTATTAATAAAAGTGGTGGAGACAACGCCAGAGTAGTTAAGTATTTTGATAAAATGGGATTAAAAAACCAAAGTATCTTACCCGTAGCTTCGTTAGGACTTGGTGTTTGCGATTTATCTGTGCTGGAAATGACTTCTGCACATACGGTATTTTCTAATCATGGATATCATGTAGAGCCAATTACCATTGCTAGAATAGAAGATAAAAACGGTAAAGTTCTCTTCGAAGCTCAGCCAATTATCAGGCAAATTATTCAGGAAGAAGCTGCTTATGAGGTATTAAAAATGATGAAGGGCGTAACTGGTGTTACCCGACCAAGCGATGGCAAAAAAGGAGGTACAGCAAGAAGATTACGATCCGGTAAACCTTATGCTTTTAGCGGAATAATGGCGGGTAAAACAGGTACTACACAGAAAAACTCTGATGGTTGGTTTGTGGGGCACACACCCGATTTGGTAACTGGGGTGTGGGTTGGTGCCGAAGACATGGGAGTTCACTTTTCTACCACCGCCAAAGGACAAGGAGCTAATACTGCCCTTCCAATTTGGGGGTACTATATGAATAAAGTTTACAAAGACAAAAAAATCAAAATCTCCCACGGTGATTTTGAACCTCCTTACGAAGGTTACCCAACCAAAATAGAATGTACGGAAGAGGAAGACGACAACTTCTTCAGTTTCTAAAATCCTATCGGACGGAATCCATTATCGCTAGACTCCACTTTCAAATCCACAAAGTCTTCAGGTGTAATGGTAGTTATCTGCTCCATAGTTCGAGAACTTGCATCCATATCTGCCATTCGTAGGTTATGATCTCTAACCGCTTGTTGTACGATTTTCCTTACCTCTCGAGCATTACCAAAGTACTTATCCTTTCCTGCATAAATAATGTCCAAATGGCTCTTCAGCTTTTCGGTAGCCTCAAAACTCATTTTTAAGTCTTCTTTCTTAAACATCATTCGGGCTATATCCAGTAATTCTTCAGGGCTATAATCTTCAAAGTGAATGGTTTTTTCAAACCTCGATCTCAATCCAGGGTTCTGCTTTAAGAACTCATCCATATTATGAGGATAACCGGCAACAATTAGGATAAATTCATTTCGATCATCCTCCATTCTCTTCAATAGAGTAGAAATCGCCTCGCTCCCAAAATCGTTATCCGATTTACTGGTAAGTGCATAAGCCTCATCAATGAAAAGTACCCCTCCCATTGCCTGATCTATCAGGTTAGTCGTTTTTACAGCGGTTTGACCAACATAAGGTGCCACTAAAGATTCTCGATCTCCCTCAATAATGTGTCCTCTTTCCAGAATTCCCAGGGCTTTCATAACTTTCGCATAAATTCTGGCAATGGTAGTTTTACCCGTTCCCGGATTACCTGTAAATACCGTATGAAGAGCGAATTGATTCAATACATCCTTACCAATCTCATGGTAGTATTTCACCAATTTAACGGTATCTCTAATTTCACTTTTTACGCTGTTCAGGCCAATGAAACTATCTAATTCATCCAGCCCATCTTTTAATAGCGCTGTATCAATCTGAAGTGATAATTTTTTCGAACTGGTAGCTAAGAATATTTTCTGAACATCCTCTAATTGAATGGTGGATAATTCATCCTTATCCATCGTTTCAGTATCGTCCTCTTTTACCAGCCTTAGTGCCATATTCATCTTAGCCTCATCCACCACAGACATTACATACCGAGCATTACCAAAAGACTCATCTCTATTTCTGAAAGCTTGAGTTAACTTGGTATAAGTATATGCTTTTGCTTCGTCAGAAATGGATAAACCACGTTGGCTTAACCCCAGTTCAGCAATAGCCATTAACTCATCCGGCACATAATCCGGAAAGCTAAAATAATGGGCAAACCTGGATTTCAATCCGGGATTGGAATTGATGAAACCACTCATTTCTTCAGGATACCCGGCCACAACTACTGCCATATTCCCTACACCATCACTCATCTCCTTAATAAGAATTTCTATTACCTCCTGACCATAGTCATTTCTGGATTCTTCACGATGCAAAGCGTAAGCTTCATCAATAAACAAAATTCCTCCTCTGGCCTTTTCAATTTCCTTTTTTACCCTTGGTGCAGTTTGACCGATAAACTCACCAACTAAGTCCGAACGATCTACTTCGTGCACATGTCCTCTGGTCAAGAGACCCATTGCTTTATAGATCTTTCCTAGCTGCTTAGCTACGGTGGTTTTACCCGTTCCCGGATTACCGGTTAATACCGCGTGAAGATTGATCTTCTCCTGAGTCTTTAACCCTTTATCTTTTCTGATTTTCTCAAAGTTCAGATAGGCTATGTAATCTCTTATTTGAGTTTTTATTGAATCTAGCCCTATCAACTCATCCAATTTCTCTAACAATTCGTTCAGGGATTCTTCATTTACCTCTTGCGCTGTTGGCTCGGCAATAAAACTGGTTTCGCCTCCAACTTCGGGCACTCCTTCTGTCCAATGTTCTCCCACTTGAAACGGAACAACTGCTATTAGAGTGTCCATAAAAATTACCTCAACGGTATATTTCCCCGGTTTCCAGGAGGTTTTATTCTTATTTCCCCACCCAAAACAAAGGGTGGTTGAATTACCTTTTACCTTAGCAAATTCGGTAGACTTTCCTTTTAATTGACCGTTTCGATCGTAATAATTAAAGAACAATTCGCAATGCCATTCGTGATCCAGCTTGTTTAGAAAAGTTAGCTCTGTATATAAATAAGCGGTTTCGTCCGATTTAAACTCAGAGTGATAAACTCTTTCGTTAATTGGTGGCTCGTCCTGATCTCCTGCAAACAACTTGATGCTTTGGATATCGAAGTAAGGATTATTTCCAGGTGAGACAACACCATCGCTCTCCACATAAAACTTCTTTGATCCAACTTGCGTCCCATCAATATACGCTCTCCACTCGTACTCACCCTTTTTCCAGAAAGTTTTGTTTTTATTGCCCCAACCGTCTCGATAGTAAACGATGTTCTCACCTATCTTAATTGTCCGATCCGCGTCATACTCAAATATTACTTTTTTCTTCTTCAAATCATAACAATCAAACTTAAGCTTACACTCCCACTCTTCTTCATCAAACAAGATGTTATAAAACGCTAATTCTCCTCTAATCCAGTCCGTTTCTTCGTCCACAAAAACAGAACGATACTTCTTCTTATCCACTAACCAATCGTTAGACAAAAAGGTTTGTAAACTCTTAAATTTGTACTTTTTAACTTTCTTTCCAGTTCCCGACATATCTGAATTTTATAACGAATTCTAAATGTCGTTAAAATTGATAAAACTTCTAAACATACATCGTGAAAAACTTATCGGTTAAACCATTATTATTTTTGGGTTAAGTTAAATACCTTCGCAGCCCGATGTTAAAATACGAACATAGTATATCTTCTAAACTACCTAAGGTTGGAACCTCGATATTCACTGTAATGTCTGGGTTGGCTAACGAAACCGGAGCTCTCAATTTATCTCAGGGATTCCCTGATTTTGATATTGACCCGAAGCTCATCGAATTGGTAACCAAAAGCATGAAGAGTGGATTTAACCAATATGCTCCTATGCAAGGTTCTCAACGTCTTAGAGAAATTCTTAGCGATAAGATTGAAAAAAGCTATGGAGTAAAGTATGATCCAACATCGGAAATTACGGTAACTGCAGGAGCTACCCAGGCTATTTTTACGGCCATCTCTACTTTTGTAAAAGAAGAAGATGAAGTAATTATTTTTACTCCAGCTTACGACTGTTATCAACCTGCTATCGAATTGGTTGGTGGTAGAGCTATTTTCGTACAGCTTAAAGCACCTAACTACGGCATCGACTGGAACGAGGTTAAAAAGGTGATCAACCAGAAAACTAAAATGATCATCATCAATACTCCTCACAACCCAACAGGGTCTATTATGTCTAAAGAAGACATGGAGGAGCTCCAAAAGATTACTCATCACTCAGATATCGTTGTTCTTAGCGATGAAGTTTATGAGCACATTATTTTCGATGAAGAACCTCATCAAAGCATTTGCAATTTCCCGGAGTTGGCCAACAGATCATTAGCGATATACTCCTTTGGAAAAACGTTTCATGTTACCGGATGGAAGTTGGGATATTGTGTAGGACCTGAAAACCTTATGAAGGAATTTAGAAAAGTGCACCAGTTTAATGTATTTGCCTGTAACCATCCTATGCAAAATGCCATTGCAGAATATTTGGAATCAGAAAGTAATTATCAGGGACTTGGAAATTTCTACCAGCAAAAAAGAGACGTTTTTCTTAACTCAATTGCAGACTCCAGGTTTGAACCAATTCCTTGTAAGGGAACTTACTTTCAATTACTGAACTACCAGAACATTACCGACGAAAAGGACACTGATTTTGCTGTTCGATTGACCAAAGAATTTGGCATTGCATCCATTCCTGTATCTGTATTCTACAATACAACTCTGGACGAGCATGTACTTCGTTTCTGTTTTGCTAAAAACGAGGACACCTTAAAACGTGCCGGAGAAATTCTTTGTAAGGTTTAAGAAAAAACAAGCAACCATTAGTTTTATGGTTGGGTTGTTATTAGTACAACCTAATGACCTATGAAACTGATTCCCCTATTTATCCTAACTGTATTACTGCACTTCAATGCATTTAGCCAAAATGGTAGGCTGGATATTGATGCAGGAGCGAACATTCACCTTTTACATAGTAATGCCAGCTGGGATGGAGTATTAACCCCATCTCCCTATCCTTCATTTTACCTTGGTGCATCTCATCATATTCCAATTTCAGATAAAAGGTATGCCAGTGTAGGATTATCCTTCTGCGGAATTGCCATGAACTACCATTATGATGGAAAAAGCCAGATTGAAGAAGGATATATACGATCAAATTTTGCCAATATTAGATTCAATTTTCTCGGACATTATTTCAATAAAAAAATCCTCAAAGAGTTTGGAATTGACGTTAACATAGGGTTTGGTGTTAGTCAAAAATTAAGAAATAGTGGAAGTACCAGACACCCTGATGGGTCAAAACAATATACTAATGAGTCTACCCTAGAAATGCTAGGAGGGAATTTTAGTATCTCCCCCTACTGGAAGTTTGGAAACATCCCCCTCAACAAAGGATCAATCTCTTTTAAAACTGCCTTTTCTCTAGGAACTGGACCGCACACCCATTATGTAGGATTACATTCTGGAATTGTTTATCAAATACAACCAAGCGATAAGCAATAAATTAACTCTTCTGTCTCTAACCTCCTATCTTAAGACCAATGAAACTATTCCCCCTATTTATCCTATTCATTTTCGTTCACAATAAAGCGTTTAACCAAAAACATAACAGAATTGACCTAGAGGCAGGAATCAATATATTCCACCTCCCAAATGATGCTGGATGGTTACAAACTGTTGAATCCACACCATTTCCTTCATTTTATTTTTCAGCCAATCGACATATTGCTAAAAATGAAAAGAAATTTGTCAACGTTGGTGTTTCCTACTCTTGCATTGCCATGAACTATAAGGCTTATAGTAAAGGTTGGAGTGAAAAAGGTTATCTACGTGCTAACTTTCTAAAAGTACAATTCACTCCAATAGGACTTTATTCGAGAAACGAATACAACGAATTTGGAATCAATTTTGAGCTTGGTTTTAACTTAGGAGAAAAGGCTCGAAATGAAGGGTCTTCAACCAAGGTCGGACCAGGGATATATTACAATGAAAAATACTATAACGAGTCCAATCTTTACATTTCGTACATCTGGGACATTTCCCCTTATTATCAGTTTGGACACATTGATTTCTTGAATGGATACTTATCATTTAGAACAGCCTTACTGTTTGGTAAAGGGCCATATTTCAGGCACTCAGGCATTAGTACCGGTATTAAGTACCACATTGTTGGCAAAGTAAAAACTTAACGTACTTTTCACACATATTGCAGACACTCTTAATGTACAGTTAACGATTAATTGAGGTTATTCACACTAAACCTTTAATCTTTTTTACCCAAACATGTAACAAACTAGGGCATTTTGGAGTTATTTTGTTAGAATCACATGAATTTTTTGCAATTATACCTAAGGCCTTTGGTGTTTGCTATTGTGTTAACACCACTATTTTCCGTTGCTCAGCAACAGGATGTCATCGAAGTTTATACTAAATCAGACACGTCAAATCACCTGTTTGTAAAGACAGATAATTTGTACACCGGAAGGTGGGATATGCTGGCGCAACCTAACTTCTGGAAAGAAGTAATGGATACCGACAAGGATTCCTGCATCATTAACATAGCAGCCACAAGAACCATTCTTGGAAAGGACTCATTTGTTAAATGGAGAAAACAAACCGAAGCTCAAAAACAAGCTTACAAAGACAGTGTTAGAAAAGAACATGGTTTAGCCATGGACACTAAAATATATGTTACCTCCGGTAAAAACCATTTCTATGAGGTAGAAAAGGTAATGCCCAGTATCAGTAAAGCCATCGAGATTTTTGAATTTTACGAAACTGATCCATGGTATGCACAGGCTATACTACTAATTGAGAGCCCAGGTAAAATTGCCTATTCTAGTGTTGGTGCCTATGGCCCGTTTCAGTTAATGAAATCAGTAGCCAGATCGCATGGGCTAAAAGTAAATAAGTACGTAGATGAGCGTAAGGATTTTGATAAATCTGCAATGGGAGCATCAAGTTTAATTAGAAAAACATGCATTCCGGAGGCTAAAAGGATCCTGAACAAACACCAGTTAGAATACAACGAAACTGACCTTTGGTTTAGACTATTTGTGCTACACATCTATCATGCAGGAGCTGGAAATGTTGATGGGTTACTGACCAGTATAAAACCAGAAACAGGTGGTCAGGAGTTAATCACTACTATGTGGCAAAGCGAATGGGGAGGATTTAAAAATGCTTCTCAAAACTATTCGCAGGTTGCATTGGCTTCGTTGCTTAGGTTAAATGATCTGATTTACGAAAAATGCGATTACATTTTTGAGTGTAGCGTTAAATAACAGCTTTCTAACTTCCTTTTCCGATATCTAGCAAATTATCTATAGTTTTGCGGCATGACTAAATTAGTTAACCGCATTTCCCTCGTAATTTTTGTTGCTATAAGCATTCTTGGGTTCGTTAATTACCACGACGACATGGACCTCGAGATTCCTTACCTAAACTATATCATGATGGGAAGCGCCGGAGTATTGAGTTTATTCTTATTCCTAAAAGCTAACTACCGTTGGCAAGCCCTATTTATTGGAAAAAAAGCAAAGAAATTCTACCTAATAAGTAAAACCGGATTAAGAAAATCCATTGCTTTTGAAGGAATAAACATTGGATTCTACGCCTACATTTCCTACATGTTTTTATACTATTCAGAAATTGGTTTTTCCATTGGAGCGGTAGCTGGAATTTACTTTCTTGAAGGGCTCTTTCATTTAATGCAAAACTTCGGAACACCTGCATATAGAACCATTGTTCAGGAACACGTAATTACCATCATCAACAACGATATATCTGTTATTCCATTGAACGACATTACCAAGGTCGAACTCAAACACATGGACATTTGCTTTACCAACCACGTAGGACAAGTATACAAACTGGATATTGAGTTAATTAGAAAAGAAGAAAGAGAACAACTAATTACAGAATTAAAAACCTCTGCTGATAATAGAGGCATTTACTTTAATGTTCAGTTAGATTAGTTCTACTTAACAAACTTGAAGGAATAGATCATCGCCTCCAACTCTCTTAAGAACTCTCTTTTATCAAAATGAGGTGCAAATACGTACCCTTCTAATGTTACGATTCTTGAATTAATTTCATCGAACATAGATACAGAAACAAATGGTCCTCCCATCAAGTCCCCCTCAACAGCCCATCTTCCTCTCATTTCAAACACATAGGTTTCCCCAATCATTTTTTGAGTGTATTCCGGCCCATCTCCAGGAATGGTAACCGTCTTCATGTACGTTTTTCTCACAGAAGAAGTATCCTTATCCAAGTAAGACTGTAATGGTCCAGGTACGTTGTATTTTAATACGGTATCTCTTTTAGCAATCTGATAATCGATGGTAAATGTACTATCGTCAGTGTAAGGATAGGTATACATCAACATTCCCTGTCTGATTTCGTGTTCCTGACCATCTTCCCATTCAGTTCTACCACGCTTTAACCAAACAAAATCTTCTTTGTTCTCAGCTAGTGTAACATCGGAAGGTACGGTAAGTGAAATTTTCTTAGAGGCCATTAATTCATTTTGAACCGAGGTATTTGGTTTAGCTCGGTAGGTATTCATTAACCTTTCTCTATTAAAAGCCGTAATCTCATCAATTAACTGATGAGCACTTTGATTAAACAATTGAGTAGCAATTTTCTGGTTAGGTGCCCTTAACTTATATACAATCTGCCCTTTGGCCCATAGATCCTTACTTACAGGCTCCATTCTCGCATTTCTGTTGTTTGGAGTATCTCCTATTTCAAAAATCACGATGGTGTGCACCGCCTTCAACTCTTTAATGAATGCAGAGTTAGGAGTGATCTCCAAATCGAACAATGGCTCTGGTACCGGAAGAGTATAAATCTCCTTTTGGAAATGGTCAAATATTGCTCCTTCCAAAGGCCCTCCCCAATAGTCTTTATCCAAAATAATTACTATCTGCCCGGGGTCGCCATGCGCCTCCTTCATATTCATATTATCAGTGTACTCTTCGTCTACACACGACTGAAGAAAAACAGACAACATCAAAACAATTACAAATAACGGCCTTACATAATTCATACTACTAAGATATATATTTCAAAGATTCAACAAATTTATCTTCTTGCGCAAAGATGGCACAATAATTATTCCTTAAATCTAAAAAAGCCCCTGAAACAGAGGCTTTTTGTGTATTGAGTAGAGGAACGGTCGTAAAATTTAATTTTCCTCCTATGAATTGTTATTTAACGGAACCTTAAAATCCACCAAAGGTAATTCCTGCCGAAAATGGATATAGGTCCGGTGCTTTTCCTGTTTCGAATAAGCTGGTAAGCGAATAGCGGGCAAATATTCCCATGTTTCCTACACTAATTCTGGCAATTGCCTCCAACTTGAATGGATTCAGGTTATAATCGTCTCTGATTTTATCTTTAAAGTTAGTCTCGTTCATGGAGTACTTTTGCTTCACCATAGAACCAATTTTAAAGCTTCCTATGGCTCCAACCTGTAATCCAAGTGGTCTTTTATCCAGATCTCCTAAACGAACTCCTATAATTAAAGGAACTTGTAGATAAGTTACACGTAATTTATATTTATCGTAAGTGTAAACAGAATCCAATTGGAAAGTAGTACTATCGTTACCAGTAGAAATATTTACCGTATTCTTAAAGAAGTAGTTGTTCCAATTAACTCCAATACCCGGAGATATGTACAACCTGTCTTCAATAATATCAGCATCCATCAACATTTTAGTAAGTCCAAATGATCTTGATCTAGAGTAATTCAACTGCATTAAGTTTTGAGACTCAGGTAAAGTGATCTCGTAATTAGGAGTCAAGTATCCGTTCATTCCGATATCCATAACTAATCCTCCATCATCATCGTGATCTCCATCATGATCATCATTTCCTTCGTCAATATCAAAGTCAAACTCATCTTCTTCTCCTGGCTCATCATCGATGATCAACAAAGTAGCTTCTCCCAGTTTAATTCTAACTGTATCATCATTAATCTTAGCTGCATCTTGTGCATACATTCCACAACTAATAAAAAGCATCAATATATATAGTAAATTCTTTTTCATAATCTTCATCTTTAATTAATCAATAATTATCTCTATCACCGTGATTTTGATTGTAAGACGTGCAACTCATTCATTTGTTACAGCCTTAGAAATTTTTTCTTTTAGTTCTTGAAAATTCAAACTTTCCAATGGACAATGTATACTTCGAATACTCATCGTTTTCCGAGTAATTATAAGCTACATCCTTTTCGGTTGTTTGATCTATTCTATCAGCTACTGCTGTTATGATTTCTTGCTTTTTAATCTTTTCCGTAGTAGGCTCCTCCTCGTTCAACACCTTTTCTCTTACATTCTTATTGGCCCACTCTGTCATGGTTAGCATACCTCCTTCATCTTCGTCCAAATCAAACTCAATAGGATCTGGTTGAGCAGGAACTGAATCCTTAGGTGCTTCAACAATTTGTGGGTCCAGCTCAGGTAGAGGAATAGGGGAAACCTCATTTACTGAATCCTGCTCCATAGCCATTTGCTGTTGCTGAATTGGCCCTTCATCGTAGATCAATGGCTCTTTTGGAGATTCAGGCACCAAAGGAGAATCCTCCTCAATTGCTAATTCAGGAACCTCATCAACTATATCAAACTCATCATTAACCATTGGCACAATCGGATTCTCAGCAGTAGTATCAATTAACACTTCCTCCAAACTCTCCGACGAATACATCGCATCGTTTACAGGAGATTGATTAAGCACAATGAACAACATCCAGGAAGCAGCAACTGCCATTAACGGATACAACACCACTACCCTGTTTCTTCTTTTCAGTTTAGGCTTATTTGGAAACACAATAGCTGGAGCAACCAATTTAGTGTTTTGATATCTGCTATATAGTTTCTTAGCTTCATCAGAAGAAGAAACATATTCTGCCAGCTCTTTCTCATCCTCAGCAGTTCCAATACCTTCTACTGAGGCAATCATAAAGTCGTCTGCCGACTCAGAATTGATGGTTTGCTTAAGTGAATTCTTTAATTCGAAAGAAGTTTCTTTTGGAGTTAGTTCCACCATTTCAAACTCTTCCAGCTCTGCTTTTAAACCGGGATTCTCTTCCAGGAACAGCAACAACTCAGCTACCTCCTCAGCATTGAGGTTTTGCTCCATATAATCTATGAAGTAAGCTTCGTAATTATGTTCGTTAATAAATCCCATTACAGTACAGTTTCTACACTTTTTAAATATTTCTGTAAGAATTTTCTCGCCCTGAAAATGTACACCTTAACCTGCGACTCATTGATGTTTAACACCTCTCCTATTTCCTTGTAAGAATACCCTTCGTAATCTCTCAACAACACCACAGACTTTTGTACTTCAGGAAGTTTGTTTACTGCTTCCTCTAGCACTTCTTGCAGGTCGGAATACTGATTGGAATGAGAGTGACTGTTTTCATGCACTTCGTCCATGTTCGAAATTCTTTTGTTCTTTCTAAAGTAATCGATCATGGTTCGATACCCAGAAGTAAACAAGTAGGATTTCGCTTTTTCGAAGTTCACATTTTCATGCTTCTCCCATAGCTTGGTAAATACATCCTGAACCACATCCTGAGCAGCGTCTGCATCGTTCATGCTTTTTAAAATGAACCGATACAATCCGTCAGAAAATTGATCTACACATGTATTGTACTCCGTACGTGTCATTGAGTTGATTTTGAACCACCTTTTTGGCAGTTACAAAGATAGGACGGAGCAAGGTGTAAGAATGTTACAGCTTAATTAAAAATTTATTTTTTTACGAGTAAGTTGATAACCTGCAAAGATTCCCAAACCATTAGCTACATTGGAAAACACCTGTACAGGCTGGGCAAAAGGATTTCCTGAAGTTTCCTTATACTGACTATATGATCTGCGATACTGATAATAATCTTTAGAGCAAGAATACAACCTTACCTCCATAAATGAACTGAATGGTGCTATATCTTCTAACCTCACAGTAAACTCCTGATTGTTTCCGTCAAATAGTAAGTCGGTAAAAGCTGCTTCTTCTACCCAGCTTTCTCCATCTTCCAGCCCCAACATAGGATCAGTTGAATGAAAATACTCATTGTAATAATAAATAGAGCTACCGATTACATCTGCGCTGTAAATCTTAAGCACATAGTAATTCTCCACATTGGGTTCATCCTGAATCTGGAACTTAAATTCCAACTCTCTTCCATCTATCCCTAAATCTATGGTTGCTGTATCCCAGGTATCAATAGTGGTTAGGTTAGGAATTCTGTCAGTAGCTTCTACATCTGTATAATCTGGTGCAGTTGCCACAATGGTATACTCACTTCCACTAACCGGAGTTCCTGTTCCATTGTAATACCCATCAGAACTATGCTGTAGAATCTCCACAATGGCTCCATTTTCATCGTAAATGGTTACCTGCCCATTATTCACTCCTGATAATTCTGCCTGATCAATTACGCTCAAACTTCTACTCAAGTGAACTGCATAAGTACTATCCGGATTAATCAAACTGTTCACCACCAGTTTTGGGTCTTCCACATCACCTTCGAAATCAATGTATTTTTCGCAATTGGAAAACAACAGTAACATGACTGCAGATACGGTATATATTAATGAATTTCTCATGGCTTAAAATTTAAAACTGTAACTAAATGAAGGAATAAATGGGAACAGGCTCACTTGCGTTAACCTTCGATTACCAGAATCATCATAACTGAAGTACAGGTAGAATGGGTTTTGGCGACTATACACATTATAGATTCCAAAACTCCAGGTTTGTTCTCCCCATTTTTTAGTTTTATGAAGGTTTACCCCCACATCTAATCGGTGGTAAGAAGGCATTCTATAATTATTTCTGGATTCGATGTGTTCTATTTCATTTGGCCCCCAGAATTGATCCGCATTAAACAAACCATCGTATGCAAAGTACCTCTCTGTTCCTAAAGTAACGGCATTACCTGTTCCATAAACCCAAACCACACCAACATCTACCTGGTCGTTAAACTTATGAGTAATCGCTGCACCAATATCGTGTCTACGATCATATCTATATGGGTAAACCTGTCCAAAATTCAGGTTATCAAACTGTCTGTTGGTCCAGGACAAAGTATACCCGATCCAACCGGTAGTTTTACCTCTTTTCTTTTCCAGTAAAAATTCACCCCCATAAGACCAACCTCTACCTACTTCCACCTGATCTTGCCAATCAGAATTAGAAGCAAAAAACGAAGCTCCTTCTTTGTACTCAATCAGATTATCCATGGTTTTGTAATATCCCTCTACACTAACCTCATATCCTTTTTTAGTAGTATGAGCCACTCCAGCTGCTACCTGATGTGATAACTGTGGTCGGATATCCTCTGTAGGAGGCACCCATAAATCGGTTGGCAACCCGATGCCTACATTGGTTAGCAAGTGTAAGTACTGCGCCATGTGCGAATACGAAGCCTTAAAGGATGTATTCTCATTGATTAAGTACCTTCCGGAAAATCGTGGTTGAATAGAGTTATAAAAATGACCATTCACCATAAACCCAGAAAAGTGTAATCCAATATTGGTTTTGATCTTAGAATTGATTTTTATATCATCCTCCACATAGGCCCAAAACTCTCCAGCATTAATCAAGTCCGATCCAAAAGTGGTATCAATTAAGCTAATTCCTCCCTGATCCTGAGAAAACTGATTTACACCAGGTGTAAACTTATGTGCTGTATAGCCAGCTCCAAACTTTACATAATGATCTGGAATTGGAGTATAGTCGAAATCAATTTTGGCCGATAAATCCTGAATTCCTGAAATATAGCTAAAGGCAAAACTTTGCGTTTGAGTTCCTGATGAACTGGTTTGTGTATCCTCTTCTTCAAACCCAACATTAAATTTATACTTACTATAGGTCAGTGTGGTGTTAGAGAAAAGCTTTGGTGTTATCAGGTAATTCCACCTCAACGCCGCAATGGTATTTCCCCAATCTAATCCTCCACGCTCATCATAGTCATAGGTTGTACCATTGTCTACATACTGATCTTTAAATCGGCTATAAAAATCATCTTTACCATTATAAGCACTTAAATACAACCTGCTTCGGTCGGAGAACTTATGATTTATTTTGGCATTGACATCGTAAAAATAATACCCGGCATAACTTCCATTCTCAGAGGCATTCTTAATCAATGGACGAGTCAGTACATCAATGTATGTTCTTCTACCGGAAATAATGAACGAAGTCTTATCCTTTACTATCGGTCCTTCCAACAATAGCTTAGAGGAAATCAGCCCAATGGATCCTTCTCCGTGAAACTCCTTCATGTTCCCTTCTTTCATTCTAATATCAATTACAGAAGAAAGCCTTCCTCCATAATGCGCAGGAAATCCACCTTTAATCAATTTTACAGAGTTGATGGCATCTGCATTAAACACAGAAAAGAAACCAAATAAATGGGAAGCATTATACACGGGAACTCCATCCAGGAGAATCAGATTCTGATCAGGGCCTCCTCCTCTAACATACAACCCGGATCCACCTTCGCTACCACTTTGTACACCAGGTAACAATTGAATGGTTTTAATAATATCCTGTTCTCCCAGTAAAACGGGAAGAGCCTTTACTTTTTGCATGGAAACATCGATGGTACTCATCTCTGATTTTTCCTGTATTTTCTCAGATTCACTGGCCAGAATCTCCACTTCTTTCAGTTGTTCAGACCCCTCCATGGTAAAATTCAAAGAAAGATTTTGATCTAGATAAGCCTCAATCTTTTGAGTCCTAAACCCCACAAAAGAAACTCTAAGCGTAACTGAATCTTTAGGAAGAGTAATACTAAAAAATCCATACCCATTTGTAGTGGTTCCTTTACCGGAACGTAAATCGTAAATGGATGCTCCCAACATTTTTTCTCCGGTAGAAACATCTTCTACATACCCGGAAATGGTATAATTCTGAGAAAAGGCAAATGCAGGTAATAAGAGTAGTAGCCACAGTAATGACTTTTTAATTCGATACATAATCACAAATTATGCTCAAATAACTCCATTTTTAAATTAAGATTGCTTGTGTAAATGTTAAATTCTGGAATATCCCTTAAATAAGGTATAGGACTAATCGTTAGATTTTTTCTTATTCCAGTTAATTTTCCTGCTTTTACTGATGTAATACCTCAATGATACATGCATCTTATTATATTCTGAAAATCGTTCAGGGCCGAAAACAAAATTATAGCTGGCAATAGCATGAAAACCAAGTAGCTTAAATCCTAGTGCAGGAGAGACTCCAAATCGATTGTCTTCGAAATCCGACAAAAAAGTAGCATTAGCCCCATAGGTAAAATCCATTCGCCCGAATTTCATCCATGGGCCACCTTTGAATCCAATTACGTTTGCTCCAAATTGGTATTCCATATTAAAAGTAGCTGCCATCGTAAAAGGGCTCTTTAATTTAATTTCCTTCCACTGCCTTTCCATTCCCAATTCAAAACCAGTGTACTTTCCTTTCTGTAAACCAATAATCATCCCTGTTTTGGTAGAACTAATTTTGGACTTAATTGGTTTTAAGTCAATATCTCCTCCTGCTTTCGCACTTAACATGCAAGACATTAAAAGCACCGCCACTCCATATTTAAACCAATTTTTCAATTCCATCACATCGTTCTTTGTTCTACAACAGACATAAGTTGTTCCAAAAGTATTAAAAAGAACGAATCTAAATAAGAAGTTATTGGATACAGCACATCCAATTTTTAGCTCATTTCACCTCTACCCTCTTCTACAGGCATTTCAACACTTACCGAGATAACAAAACATTATTTTATTCTTTTTGTTCATATCGCTATTTTATTTCGTTTCTAGGGCGATTATTAAAATATTCAACCTGTTTCCATGTCTCGACATGATCCAGATCATGTTTTAACACGCTGTATATGAATACTTTAGTGTCGCTGTATCGAAAAATGATATGACCCAATTGTAACGACATACACGATTCAACCCCTTGCCAGGCAAGCCTTCGAGATGTTGTTACCCCTCTGAATTAATCACAGAATTGAGACCCCAAATTGAAACTAATTTAAAAGGTAATAAAACCGTTATGAAACCATTAAACGAATTAATTGAAGAATGTAAAAAACATGCATTCGATTTAAACTTTACCCGTGCAAAAGAATGGAAAGAAGAAAAGGAAGGTAGAGTAATAGTGGGATACATGCCCATCTATTTTCCAAGAGAAATTATTCATGCTGCCGGGGGAATGGCCGTTGGAATAATGGGTGGTGGAGACCGCAAACAAATCATTAAAGGAGATGCTTATTACCAATCCTACATCTGCCACATTCCAAGAAGTATAATGGAACTTGCTCTGGATAACCACACAGAGCATTTTGATGGTTATGTGTTCCCTTCTATATGTGATGTAATCCGAAACCTATCGGGAATCTTCAAGCAGCAAGAAATCGGAAAGTTTGTTAAGTACATGGATTTCCCACAAAACTTCCTTCCAGAAATTGGAGGGGTGTTTTACCAGCAAGAAATGGAGCATGTAATGAAATACATCAAAGAGTTAAATGGTGTAGAAGTTACCACAGAAATGCTTAACCACTCTATAGATCTGTACAACAAAAACAGACAAATGATAGAGTTCATCTACGATATCCGCCAGGATTATCCGTGGAGAATTTCCATCACTGATGTTTACCACATTATTAGAGCAGGAATGGTTATTCCGGTTGAAGAACACAATGAAATTCTGGAACAAGTTTGCGCCCACATCAAAGAAGACATTGGCACACCACAGGATAAAATCAAAATTGTCGTTTCAGGAGCCTTCTGCGAGCAACCTGCTATTGGACTTATTAAAGCCATCGAAGATGCCGGATGTTATGTGGTAGACGACGATTATATGTTGGGATCAAGAATGATCCTTGGAGACATTGATGCTACTACAGATAATCCATTAGAATCTATTTCTAATTCGTACATCAAACAAAGTCAATTCTCATCATCCATTTATGATGTCCATGACCCTAAGGAATATCGTTTGGCAAAAATTGTCAAAAACAGAGGGGCAGACGGAGTCATTTTCGCCTCAGCCAGTTTCTGCGATCCTAGTTTATTGGATGCTCCAATATTCCAAAATGCCTTCGATCAATTAGGCATTAGATACATCGCCTTCCAATTCAGCGAAAACATTAACCAATTCAAAGTGATTAGAGAACAAGTGGGAGCCTTCTCCGACTCTATCAAACTTTGGGAAGACGAACCAGTAACAGCCTAACCGGTTGTTGAATCAATTAATTAATCATTTTGAAATAGATACAATATGTCAAAAGAAGCACAAAAGGAAAAGAGTATGATTCTCCAAAAGGAGATGGTTGCAACTCTTTTCAGCGAATTAAGCAGAGCCAAGGAACTTGGTAAAAAAGTATGCTACACCTTTATACCTGGAAACCTTTCTGAGTTAATCAGAACCTTTGATATGCTACCGGTTTACCCGGAGATTAACGCTTTGCAGAGTGCCATGCGTAAAAAATCTGGTTCTTACATTAAAGAAGCAGAAAAGAATGCTCACTCAGAAGATGTTTGTACCTACGTTAAATGTGATGTAGGAATGATGATGAAAGGAAACATTGGGCCGACAGGAGAAAAAATCCCAGAGCCGGATGTTCTACTTTTAAGCTATACAGGTTGCTTTACCTTCCTTAAATGGTTTGAAACTCTAAAAAGATTATACCCAAATGCCAAAGTCGTAATGGTGCATACTCCATATCAGGAAAATGGAGAAATGACTCCTGAAATGACTCAATACATGGTGAAACAATTCAAGGAAGAGGTAATTCCTCAGCTGGAAGAAGTAACCGGGATTAAATACGACGAAGCAAAATTGAAACGTCATCTGGAACTTTCTGCCGAGGCAGAAGACTGGATCACTAAAATATTTGACACCACAAAACACAAGCCCTCTCCTATCGACGCCTACTTTGCCGGAGTATACTACATCGGGCCAATTAACATTGGGTTCAGAGGAACGCAGGAAGCTGTAGATTACTACAAAGAGCTTTACAGCGAAATTCAAGAAAGAATTAAACTTGGATTGGGGCCAATTACTCCGGAAGGAGAAATGAAAGAAGAAAAATTCAGATTGGTGGTAGAAGGGCCTCCAAACTGGACAAGCTTTAGAGAATTCTGGAAAATTTTCTACGACATGGGAGCTGTTATTGTTGCTTCATCTTACACCAAAGTAGGTGGAGTATACGACATGGGATGGAGACACGATCCTGAGCGTCCACTGGAAGCATTAGCCGAATATTGCATGAATTGCTATACCAACCTCAACATTCCACAAAGAATTGATCTACTATCTAAATGCATTGAAGATTACGATGCTGATGGATACATGACCAATTCCATTAAGAGCTGTAACTCATTCTCTGCGGGTCAGCTTGGAATGATGAGAGAAATCGAAGATCGATTAGAAGTACCGGTAGGGTTCATAGAGTCTGACCTGGTGGACCCTAGATACTTCTCTTACTCAAACATTAAAAACAGACTGGAATCTTATTTCCAAATGCTGGAACAACGAAAATTAATCAAAGCCAACGAAGAGGCTGAAACTGTTTAATCACCAAAAAAAGAAGAAATGAATAAGTATTATTTAGGTATCGATTTAGGGTCTACTACTTCAAAAGCGGTGATCATAAATGAGAAAGACGAAATTATTGGTAGAGGAATTACCAATACCAGAGCCAACTATAAAGTAGCAGCAGACATTGCCAGGGAAGAGGCTGTTTACGACGCTAGATTTACCTTGCTTACCCAAAAACTGCAAAACGAAATTGACTCAAAACCTGAGTTCAAGAAATATATGCAGGATATTCGATCTGTATTCCAATACAGACAATTTAAAAGAAGAATGGACAGTTTGCGCAAGGTAATACGCCAAACGGTTAATGACTTTAAGTACGATAACAAAGAAGACATTGCCAATAAGCTAGAAGAAATCATGGACAGAATCGTTCCTGATATCCGAAACGGTTTTGTTAACGAAAATTTAGGTTCAAAAAATCAATTCTTTAGAGACATCGTTAGTGAACGATACAACGAAGAGCTTGAAAATGTAGAGAAAGCATTGTTCGAGCCGCTAATGCTAGCTTTTGACAAGAGTATTACTCCGGTAGAAAATGAAATGGTTCAATACAACTTTAAAGAGTTGATCGATGAATCGATGCGTGTACTGGAAGAAAAATACCAGGGACTTGCAGACGAAAAAGAGCACCCAGAAAAAGAAGACTGGTACTACGCTGAACTAAATGCAGTTAAAGACAACTACAAAAATGTAGAGACTTCACTTAGAGAGCATATCGATCAAATTGCATCGGAAAATATTCACATTGCCAACATGGTAGGAACAGGATATGGTAGAGCATTACTTCCTTTCCCTGAAGATTGTATCAAATCTGAAATTCTATGCCATGCCTTTGGTGCACACGCCGTATTCCCAAACACCAGAACTGTACTAGACATTGGAGGACAGGATACAAAAGCCATTCAGGTAGATAGCCACGGATTGGTTACCAGTTTCCACATGAACGATAGATGCGCGGCAGGATGCGGAAGATATTTAGGATACATTGCCGATGAATTTAGCATTTCCCTAAACGAACTTGGACCTGAAGCACTACAGGCCGACAAAGAGACAACCATTTGTTCTACCTGTACTGTATTTGCGGGATCTGAGGTAAGAGAGTTATTAAACAACGGTGAAAAACGACCAAATATCCTTGCCGGATTGCACAAGGCCATTGTACAAAGAGCCATGTCCTTAATCGCAAGATCAGGTGGAGTTAGAAATGAGTTCACATTTACAGGTGGAGTTGCCAGAAACCAGGCAGTTCTTAAATATGTTAAGCAAATGGTTACTGAGTCTTATGGTGAGGTTACCATGAACATACACACCGACTCCATTTTTATGGGAGCCCTTGGTGGAGCCATGTTCGCCAGAAGAAACATCGAAGTGGACCTTCCATCTAAAAAGAAAAAAGCAACTGCATAATCATCCAATATAATTCTGACAATTATGAGCAATACAATATATACCATGGGAGTAGATGTAGGAGGAAGCTACGTAAAAGGAGTTTTAATGTCCTACGATCACGACTCTGGAAACCACCAATTAGTAGATAAACAAACCGAAAAAATAAGAAAGCGTAATCCAAAAGATGTAGCAGTTGAGTTAATTGATACTCTACTGGAAAGAAACAACCTTAACTACGATAAAGATATCGCTTACCTTGCCTCTACAGGAGAAGGTGAAATGGTCGAAAAGAAGACCGGTCACTTTTACAGCATGACCACCCACTCCAGAGGAGGAATCTTCTTTGCTCCTGGAGCCAAAACCGTGGTAGACATGGGAGGTTTGTATGTAAGAGCCATTAAAGTAAATGAGAAAGGAAGAGTAATGGACTACAAGATGACGGGGCAATGTGCTTCAGGGTCTGGTCAGTTCATCGAAAATATCTCTCGTTACCTGGGGTTAGCAGTAGAAGAAGTTGGAGATATTTCACTACAGGCAGATAACCCAGAAACTCCTTCAGGAATTTGTGCAGTATTAGCTGAAACTGATGTAATTAACCTGGTATCTAAAGGGCTTTCCACTCCAAACATTGTAAAGGGAATTAACCTGTCCATAGCCCAAAGAATTGTAAAACTATTGGGTGCTCTTAAAGCTGAATCGCCTATCGCATTAGTAGGAGGAATGGGAATGAATGTAGGAATGATTCAAGCCATTGAAGAGTTAGCTGCGGAGAATAAGAAACGTTCGTTCGAATTTATTTCTTCGCCGGATGCCATTTATTCCGGTGCAGTAGGGGCAGCATTGTGGGGAGGATACAGGTATTTCAGATTAAAAGAAAAAGAAGCTGCGGTAGTAGCATAAACAAACAACCCCTCAACCTGAAAAACCAGTGTTGAGCCTATTTACCGTTGATTGATGAAACAATTAGATTCTGCATATCAGTTAGGAGAAGTCCTCCCAAACATCACAGCTCTATTAAAAAGAAACGTAGACATTTTTAGAGAAAAAATCGTTTACCAGGAAAAAAATGCCGATGGTGACTACGAGGGGATTTCCTGGAACGATTTTTTTCTAAACATCGAGAAAATCGCCTACAACCTAACTCAAGATGGGTTCTCCAAAGGAGATAAAATCATTCTTTTTACCCGAAATCGATTAGAGATGTTAGAATTGGAATTGGCAGTTATGTCCATTGGAGGTATTGCTGTTCCTATTTTCGCTCACTTCAAAAGAGATACAGCAGAATTGCTTATCAATCATTCGGATGCCACCTGGATGGCAGTAGCCGGACAATCGCAAATGGATAATTTAGGTGGTCGATTGGACCAACTAAAAAAGATTTATCACTTTGATCCAATTAAAGATCTTCGCTACTCCAACCTGGTTTCATTTAGTCAATTACTCAACCCAATTCCAGAGGGAGCTTCTTGCCTGCTAGATGATATTGCACCAGATTCCATTTGTCTAAACATGTACACTTCGGGTACCATGGGTACTCCAAAATGTGTTCAATTAACCCATGGTAATATCCTTTCCCAGCAAACTGCGATTAGCCAGGTTTGGGAAGTAGACGAAAACGATCGATTCCTTGCATACCTTCCATGGCACCATAGCTTTGGAGGAATATTCGAATTGTTTACTGCATTATACAACGGTGCTACATTTTCGCTAGAAAGTAGCTATGGTAGAGATGCAGAAATGATTTTTGAAAACTGGAAGAAAATCAAACCGACAATCTTCTTCAGTGTACCTAAAGTCTATCAATCATTATATGAGCAAACACTAGCAAGTAAAGAGGCCGAAGATACCTTCTTCAACTCAGGCCTTAAATTCATCTTTACAGCAGCGGCTGCACTACCGGAAAAACTATCCAACGAATTTGAAAAAAGAAACATTCCGGTTATCGAAGGATGGGGACTTACAGAGACTTCCCCATGCTGTACCCTTACCGATCCAACTCTTAAACGAGTTAGTGGTGTAGTGGGAAAACCTATCCCAGGTGTAAGTATTAGAATTGCCGACGATGATGAAATTCAGGTAAAAGGTCCAAATGTAATGGTAGAGTACTACAACAACGACGAAGCCAATGATGGAGTATTTACCGAAGATGGTTGGTACAGAACAGGAGATGTAGGAGCAATTACAGAAACTGGATTAAAACTTATTTCTCGTAAGGATCGAATTTTCAAGCTTTCCAATGGAGAAAAAGTAGTTCCAACCGATCTTGAAAAAGTAATCGAATTAAAGTGTCATTACGTTCAGCACGTAATCATTTCTGGAAGCGGAGAAGATCACCCTGTTGCATTGATTTTCCCTAATAAAAAACTACTGGAAAAACCCGATTATCAATTATCGCCAGAAGACGGGTGTTTCTGCCCAAGAGACCTCAATGAACTTGGAAGATGTTTGCAAGGGTGTTTACATGACGCCAATTGCGACATCAAACAAAAGTTTTCAAAAATAAAATCGGCAGCAGTTATCAATGGAGAACTTTCGCTGGATGATAAAACACTTACGCCTTCCATGAAGGTAGCCCCTAAAAATGTATTGGAAAAATACAGATCACACCTCATCAACATGTACGGAGGAGAAGTACCGGTAGAGGAAGAGGTGTATGTAGTAGAACTGGATGTTAAAAACAATATAGCTAGAAGAATTGTACAAGATTAAAACCACATCGCTCATGAAGGAAGTAATGGGTAATTACTTCCAAAGTCTGGAAAACGGGCAGAAAAAGATTGCCTGGTGTACCAGTGTCGGTCCAGCCGAGCTACTTCGTTCGTTTGGATTTGAAGTTTATTTCCCAGAAAACCACGGGGCTTTATTAGGAGCTACCAGAACCGCCATGGATCACATTCCGGAAGCAGTTAAATGTGGGTATTCAGGGCATATATGTTCCTATACCACAGCAGATATTGGAGCATTTTTAAACAAGCAATCTCCTCTACAGACTCACTATGGTATGCAGGGAGCTCCCAAACCGGATTTAATTGCCTACAACACTAATCAATGTAGAGAAGTAGAAGATTGGTTTACTTTTTACGCCGATCATTTCAACTGCCCAATTGTTGGTATTCAACCACCCAGACACCTGGATGAAGTATCACAAGACGAAGTGGATTTAGTAGTGAAGCAATTCAAAAAAATGATTCCGGTTTGCGAAGAAGTATCCGGAAACAAATTTGATCTGGATCGCTTCAAAGAAGTAGTAAAACTGAGTAAAGAAGCTACACTACTATGGCAAAAAGTGCTTAAAACATCCACCGCCATGAATGCTCCATTGAGCTTTTTTGACGGCACCATACACATGGGACCAATTGTAGTACTTCGAGGGACACAAATTGCCAAAGATTACTATACCACGCTTCTGGCTGAACTGGAGGACAATGTAAAAAACAATTTAGGTTTCTTACCTCAGGCCACCACCCGAATTTTTTGGGAAGGAATGCCCATTTGGGGAAAACTTAGAATGATGAGTGACCTGTTCACCTCCAACAATGCAGCCGTGGTAGCTTCTACCTACTGCAGCAGTTGGGTATTCGACAAGTTCGATGAAAACGACCCCTGGGATTCTACCGCCAGAGCTTACACAGAAATCTTCATCAACCGAAGTGATAAAGCAAAAGAAAAAATGCTCGCTAAATGGTTCGAAGAATTTAGCATTGACGGAATTGTATATCACGATACAAAAACTTGTTTCAACAACTCCAACGCCAAATTCGGAATGCCTCAGCGATTAAAAAAAATAACCGGAGTTCCATCATTAATCATAGAAGGAGATTTATGCGATTTAAGGTTCTTCTCCGAAGGACAAAGTATTACCAAAATAGAAACCTTTCTGGAGCAAATTGAAGACGCAAAAGTGATGAGTTAAATATGGCTAAGACTAACAACATAAAAGTAGGAGTTATCGGTATGGGACCGGTAGGAATGATTCTGGCAGTTAAACTGAAAGAAGCAGGTTGTGATGTCTCTATTTGCGTTCGAAACAAGGTTAAATTCAACAAAATTAAAACCGACGGAATAGTACTGGAAAACGTTATCGAATCCACTACTTATTTCGAAAACGTTTATTCCTCCATCGACGAAATGCAAGGACTGGATCTAGACTATTTGGTGTTTGCCATGAAGTCTTACCAAACCCCTGGGGCAGTATTAGATGCAGAACAACTTAACTCAGAAAAACTGACCGTGGTATCTGCTCAAAATGGAATAGATGTGGAACAACTCCTCACCCCTTCATTTGGAGAGTCTAAAACCCTCCGCATGATTATTAATTATGCTGGAAACATGAGCTCTTCTAACACGGTAAGAGTTACTTTCTTTACCCCACCTAACTACATTGGCTCTGTTGATGACTCCCGAACAGAAGAAGCTAAAGCCTTTGCTGACATCCTCAACAAAGTTGACCTAACAACCAGACCCGTAGACTCTTTTGAACTAGTTAAAAGAGCCTGGGAAAAAACCATATTAAACTCCTCGTTAAGCCCACTTTGCGGAGTAGGAAGGCTAACCATGGCAGAAGCAATGGCAGATCCGGATACCGTAGAGCTGATCGAACAAACCATTAATGAAGGAATTGATGTTGCTGAAAAAGAAAAGATTCGATTCCCAGACGATTTTGTAAGGTACTGTATGCGCTATCTTAAAAAAGGTGGCGACCACTTCCCTTCTCTTGCCGGAGATGTTATTCACGGAAGACAAACCGAAATAGATTACTTCAACGGGAAAATAGTTGAGTATGGTAAAAAGCACTATGTAAGAACCACGC
Source organism: Parvicellaceae bacterium (assembly GCA_965230225.1). GTDB lineage: Bacteria > Bacteroidota > Bacteroidia > Flavobacteriales_D > Parvicellaceae > CALSMU01. The sequence goes on along the minus strand of CBDDKM010000005.1, from coordinate 357,929 downwards.
TCAATCTGGCATTCACCAACATGGTTAAGGCCATGACCAATAAAAATGTAATTGCCAGAATACCAGGTGTAGCAGGAGATTTCAACAAGAAAATCATCCGCAAAGGAATGGTAGATAAAAACAAGCCATCCATTGCTTACAAAGGCCAAAACTGTTTCCTTGGAATTGATCTTGGTTCGGCCTATACGAAGTTTACCATAATTGATCAGGAAGGCCAACCAATATTCAGGTATGCTCTGCAAACCTTAAGCAGAGACAGGCATGCCATGAAGAATGTGCTACAGGCTATTCATGCAGAGTTTGATATTAAATACAGTTGTGCTACAGGGTACGGTAGAAAGGTATTTACAGAAACTGACATCGTAAAAACAGAAATTAACTGTGCTGCTGCAGGAGTTAGCAAGTACTACAGCGGAGAGAAAAACATCATCGACATTGGTGGTGAAGACATCAAAATTATCAGATGTGATGACCAGGACCATATTGGCAACTTCTATATGAATGACAAATGTGCCGCAGGTACCGGTTCCTTCCTAACAGAAATTGCTGAAAGAGCAGAAATAAGCATTTCTGAAATGAGCAATCTGGCCGAGCATTCCGACTACGAAAAAGAGCTTAATAGCTTCTGTACCGTATTCGCAAAAACCGAAATCATGAAATGGATTTTTGATGGAATGTCCACACAGGACATTGCCAGAGGAATCTACATTTCCATTGCCAACAAAGTAGCTAAAATGCGACTTGATCCAGGCATTCCTACTTACATGATTGGTGGAGTAATTAGTCACCATCCTTACCTAAAAACCTTGTTGGGCAACAAGTTCGACAAAGAGATTAACATACTAGAAGCACCTCAATATGTGGTTTCACTGGGGGCTTCATTAATAGCAAAACAACACTTTAACAAGATATCATCAGTAGATTCTAACACCAAACAAGAATCGCTGACTTCATAATATTAAAAACAATTAAAAATGGCTTATCAGTACAAAGAACTAAACATCGAAAAACTATCAGTGATCGGAGCAGGGCAAATCGGACCAGATATCTGTCTTCATTTTGCCAAAGTATTTTGGAAAAACAACGTTGATTTTGTGATCGTAGATATTTCTGAAGAAGCGCTATCGAAGGCAAAAGCAAAAATTGAAAAGAAAATCGACAAGGGACAGGAAACAGGTGCATTCAAACCCGAAATGGCCGAAACCATGAAGAAGAGTATTCTATACACTTCTGATTATAGTAACATCAAAGGTTCTAACATAGTACTGGAAGCAGCCACAGAAGATGGTAATATCAAAGACATCATTTTTAAACAAGTGGAAGAATTAACAGACGACAATTGTCTGTTCCTATCCAACTCTTCTCACATGACACCTGAAATTATCTTCAGGAACATGGCCAACAAATCCAGATGTTTGGTTACCCATTATTTCTTCCCTGCAGAAAGAAACCCAATTGTAGAAGTTGTACCAGGAAAAGATACTTCTGCTGCCATTACTTCCGACCTAATGGGATTCTATGAAGCCATTGGTAAAGTTCCAATTCAAGTTGGGAGTTCCTACGGTTATGCCATCGACCCAATTTTCGAAGGACTATGTGAACTAGCTATTCTTTGCCTTGAAAAAGGATATGGAAGTGTTAAGGAAATTGATAAAATGGCTCAAAAAACTCTTAAACAAGGAGTTGGTCCTTTTACCGCACTGAACTTAACCGGAGGTAACCCCATTACCAACCACGGGCTGGAAGAAATGAGAGAAACTCATATCCAATGGTTCAGGTCACCAAAAGCACTTCAGGAAGCGGTGGAAAAAGGAGAAATGTGGGACACCGCCAAAAGAGGAGAAAAAGTAGAAGTAGCACCGGAAAAAGCAGAAGTATTGCGTAAGCAATTCCTTGGAGGATATTTTGCATTGGCTTCTTACATCATTGATCTGGGAATTTCCAATGTAAATGACCTGGACATGGCTACCGAAATAGCATTGGTAATTGCACCTCCATTTACCCTGATGAACAAAACGGGAATTGATGAAGCACATGCTCTGGTAAAAGAATGGTGCGAAGAACACACAGAGTTCCCTTTCCCTAAATCACTGGATCAAGCCAAAGCAAATGGAGGTTGGAACATCTCCAGAATAGTTGCTAAAAAACAAGACAACATATCTGTACTGACCATTAGAAGACCTAAGGTGCTAAACGCTCTTAATTTGGAAGTACTTAAGGAACTTAAAGAAGAAATTGAAATAGCAGAAAAAGATAGTACTGTTGATGGAATTGTAATTACAGGTTTTGGAACCAAAGCCTTTGTTTCAGGAGCCGACATCAACATGCTTGCTGCTCTGGAAACCCCGGAAGAAGGCTACAACAATTCGCACACTTTCCAGGGGTTAATTAACACCATAGAGCAATGCAGTAAACCTACAGTTTGTGCCTTAAACGGATTTGCCTTTGGTGGAGGAAATGAGTTAGCCATTACCTGTACCGCCAGAATTGCCAAGAAAGGATTACCAGTTGTGGCTTGCCAGCCCGAAGTAAACTTAGGTTTCATTCCGGGAGCAGGAGGGACGCAACGATTACCAAGATTGGTGGGAGTAGATATTGCTGCCGAAATTCTTAGAACCGCTCGCCCGGTAACAGGAAAAGAAGCTACCGAAATTGGACTAGTAGATCGAGAAGCAGAAGGAGATTTAGTGGAAGAAGCTGTAGCATTTGCCAAGCAATTAGTATCTGGCGAAGTACAACCAAGAGAGTTCATACATAGCGGTTCCGATCAACCATTCGAGCCAAAAGAAATAAACATTGGTCACCTCAGTAAGAAAATTGATGAAATCATGAACAAAGCCATCTACGATGGAATTAAACTTCCATTAGCAGATGCGTTAGAGTTAGAATCTAAGCTTTTCGGAGAGTGTATCCTCACCGACGATATGAAAATTGGTTTAGACAATTTCCTCAACAATGGACCAAGAGCTAAAGCAGAGTTTAAGCACAGTTAAAACATGGAAAACTGCACTTTAATAAAGGAAAAATGTAATGTAGCTATTGCCAGAGAGTTAGACAGACTCCATGTTAAGGTTGCTACTAATGTTCCGGGATCCGGAAGCGAAGCTGTATTGCAGGAATTTAACCGAATCTCCAATTCCAACCACCCGGTTTCTTACCACGAGGAAGTGGCTTTTACTATAGCCCATGGAGCTGCTTTAACAGGAGCAAGATCTGTATGCCTGATCAAATCTCACGGTCTGGTAAAAGCTGGAAACAGCCTTATGGACGCCATGTCTTCCGGAACTAACGCCGGAATGGTGACCATTGTTTTTTCCGACTCTAAGGGAACTCATTCTGATAACATTTTTGACGTACTTCCATTTCTGGAGTCCATGAATATTCCTTTCTGGACCTTTAACATCAATGAGCTTACCACCGTTATTTCGGATGCTTACGAAACTTCGGAACGATTAAAACTCCCGGTTGCTATTGTGGTGGATGACGAATTGCTTGATGAAGAAATCAGTTATCAATTCAACCCTGAAGGCTCAGATTACACTGTACCATTCGAAAGAGACATCCTTCATCATTTAGTATGTCCGGTGTTTGCTCCTTACCAGCACCAATTACTGGAAAACAAAAGAGTACACAACGACATTATCACACCAGAACTTCCTGCCATCCCAGAAGTAAACGATAAACTACCTCCACAGTGGCTGGACATGATCAACACTTACCGCCCAGTATTCGATGTTTTTAAAACCATCAGAGGAAACGTAGTTTGTGGAGACACTGGAATCTCGAGCCTATTTGCTTTCCCACCGTACAACTGTATCGACATTACCACCTACATGGGAGGAAGTGTACCGCTGGCATTGGGAGGTTATCTGGCAGGTCATGAACGTTCGTGGGCAGTAACCGGCGATTTTTCTTTCATCGCAGCGGGGTATTTAGGATTAATCGAAGCCGCTTCCAGAAATACACCGATCAAAATTCTGGTACTAAAAAACGATGTGGCAGAAACCACCGGAGGACAACCATTGAAACCAGATTTGATCAAATCCCTTCTAGGAGGATTTGAAGAAAACACAACCTATTTAAGTATCAATGACGACCTGACAACAGCGCTTAAGAGAGCCCATGAATCAGATCGGATGGAAATTGTAGTCATACAATTTTAATGAGCAAACTATGTACGATGTAAAACACGAAATAAAACTATCACAAAACGAAAATCCTTTGGGACCATCGCCAAAAGCATTGGCTGCCATACGAGATTTTAGTAGTGAAGCACATCGCTACCCGGAACCACATTCTGGCAGTTTAAAAAACAAGCTGGCCGAAAAACTTAACCTACAACCCAACAATATTTTTGTGAGTGCCGGACTGGTAGAATCGCTGGATATTCTCATTAGAAACTTCATTGCTAACTCCGAAAACATGATCATACCGGAGTTATCATTTGTGGCGTATAAATTACTCGCCAATGTATTTGGAGTTAATCTGCGCCTCGCTCCAATGAAAAATTATGAAATTGACATAGACACGATTATATCGCTGTGCGATCATCACACTAAAGTGATCATATTGGCAAGCCCCAACAACCCCACCGGAACAGTGGTTTCTGAAGCGGACCTGATCAAGCTCTTACAATCAGTTCCATCCAGTACTTACGTGGTATTGGACGAGGCTTATGTTGAGTACCTCTCCCCTATGGAACAAGTTCCGGCCATACAACTTCAGGAGCAATATGAAAACCTGATTGTAATGAGAACCTTTTCCAAGATTTACGGTTTGGCGGGATTACGAGTTGGATATACTATAGCACACCCTGGAATTATCGAAAAGTTTGACTATTTCCAACCGCCATTCACCGTAAATAAACTAGCTAGTTTGGCTGCACTTGCTGCTATTGACGACGACCAATATGTATTGGAAAGTTCACAAGCCAACAGAGAGGAGCGAGAAATCATGTATCGGGAATTGAAAGAGATGGGCTACCAGGTGGTTTCATCTAAAAGTAATTTCCTGTTAGTGCATTTCAACACCAAAGAAGAAAGGGATAAAGTATATGATTCTCTAACGGGTCACAACATCCTGATAAGAAAAACAGATCCCTTCGGGGACCAATGTGCATTTAGAATCACCATTGGAAATAAAATCAACAATAAAAAAGTATTGGAATATTTTAAAACATACACATTAACTGCCTAGAACACACTGATCTGGATCATTTCATTTTGATTCATATTGGCCGTTCTTCGCAAAAAGACATTAGAGATTATGAAGGGATTTCACGACAAGAAAAAAGGATTTGGAATAGCATACGACGATATCTATTTGGTGAATGGAGCTAGAACTGCATTTGGTAAACTATGCGGATCATTAGGGAATGTTTCTCCAACCGATTTAGGAATTGCCGCCACTAAAGGAGCCATAGAAAAATCAGGCATTTCGCCGGAAGATGTTGATCAGTTAATGTATGCCAACATTGGTCAAAGCTCTGCCGACTCTTACTTTTTACCAAGACACATCGGTCTTTATGCCGGAATACCCGAAGGAGTTCCAGCGGTTATGCTTCAACGTATTTGCGGTTCCGGTTTCGAAACCATCATTGCAGGAGCAGAACAAATTAGCCTGGGTAAAGCAGGTACCACCCTATGTGGAGGTACCGAAAACATGACACTATCGCCTACCGTTAGTTTTGGAAACAGAATGGGATATGCTCTTGGAAGAATTGATTTTAAAGACATGCTTTGGGAAGCATTGAACGATACGGCTGCCGTTCCTATGGGATGTACAGCAGAAAACGTTGCCACCAAACACAACATTACCAAAGAGGAGGCGAATATATTCGCAAAGCAATCCATCGATAAATACTTAGCAGCAAAAGAAAGAGGCTTTTTTGACGATGAAATTGTACCCATGAACTCTACCGTTTTCGAAGTGGAAGGACTAAATCCAAGAAAAGTAAGACTACCTAGAAAAGTAGTTGATTTTACTACCGACGAAAACGTTCGACCTGCAGATTTAGAAGCCATGGCTAAATTACCAAGTGTATTTGCCAGAGACGGAGTTCAAACAGCTGCTAATTCCAGTGGTATTGTAGATGGGGCAGCTTCGGTAGTTATTGCCCATAAAAATGTAGTAGATGAAAAAGGACTTAAACCATTAACCCGAGTAGTGGCCTCAGCTACCAGTGCCTTGGACCCAAAAGTAATGGGACTAGGACCTGTTCCATCCATCAGACTAGTTTTGGAAATGGCCGGACTTACATTAGACGATATAGGGCTAATTGAGATCAACGAAGCCTTTGCAGCTCAGTTCCTTGGTTGCGAAAAAGAACTAGGACTAAACAGAGACATCTGTAATGTAAATGGAGGTGCTATCGCATTAGGACACCCGCTTGCTGCAACAGGAACCAGAATAGCCTTAACTCTTTCCAGAGAAATGAACATCAGAGGGGTACGATATGGAATTGCCTCAGCATGTATAGGAGGAGGACAAGGTACAGCAGTACTATTCGAGAACTGCAATTTGTAAATAGACTAATTAGCTAAAAGCAACATAATATGAGTGAATTAAAACAATGGCAAATGACTGAACTGAAAAAGGAATTCACCCTCGTTCAGTCTGAGCTGCCTTCTATTGAAGAACATGAGGCCATCGTTAAAATAGCCGGTTGTGGAGTATGCCATACCGACCTAAGCTTCTGGCATGATGGGGTTAGAACCAAAAAAGAAATGCCACTAACTCTAGGACATGAAATTAGCGGAGTGGTAACAGATGGACCTGACCATTTAGTAGGCAAAAATGTAATTATACCCGCGGTTTTACCTTGCGGTAATTGCGAACTATGCAATAAAGGTAGAAGTAACATGTGCCAGAATCAACTAATGCCTGGCAATGATTTCCATGGCGGATTTGCCTCTCACATTGTGGTACCACACCAATACCTGTGTCCAATACCGGATTCCGTACTGGAAAAATACTCTTTGGAACAACTTTCGGTAATCGCCGATGCCATTTCCACTCCTTATCAGGTAATGAAAAAATCGGAACTGGAAGAAGGAGATTTAGCCATAGTAATTGGCGTTGGAGGAGTTGGTGTTTATGGGGCTCTTATTGCTAAAATAATGGGAGCTAAAGTTCTGGCCATCGATATCAACGACGAAAAACTTGCTCAGGCAAAATCGCACGGAGTAGATGCGACATTAAACAGTAAAGGGCTCGACAATCGAGAAGTAAAAAAGAAAGTAAAAGAAATTGCTAAAGAACTAGGAGCTTCCAAATTTGGTTGGAAAATATTCGAAATATCCGGTACCACACCTGGTCAGGAATTGGCCTTTAGCCTATTAACATTTACCTCAACCTTAAGCATCGTAGGATTTACGATGGATAAGCTAAACGTTAGATTGAGTAACCTCATGGCGTTCGATGCCAAGTTAATTGGAACATGGGGATGCAAACCGGAATTATACCCCGAAGTGGTTGACCTTATTGCCACCGGAAAGCTAGATATCAGACCATTTGTAGAAACATTCCCAATGTCTAGCATCAACGAAGTTTTTAAGAATACACTGGAACACAAATACGATAAACGATCGGTATTAGTACCGGATTTTAACTAAACATTATCATTATGAACAATTTAAAAAATCACAACATAGTAGAAGGATATCAGTACACCGATATTCTATTCGAAAAAAGACCGGTAGTTGATGTAGATGGATCAACTGTAGAAGGATTGTATAATGCCTGGATCATTTTAAATAACCCAAGTCAGTACAATTCATATACTACTAAAGCTGTAAAAGAAATCATTCTTGCATTTGGCGAAGCTTCTAACGATAGAAGCGTAGTAGCTGTAGTATTTACTGCTGTAGACGACAAAGCTTTCTGTACAGGAGGAAACACCAAGGAGTACGCAGAATATTATGCTGGTAACCCACAAGAATATTCGCAGTACATGCGATTGTTTAACGACATGGTAAGTGCCATTTTAAAATGTGAGAAACCAGTTGTTTGTAGAGTAAACGGAATGAGAATTGCCGGAGGACAAGAAATTGGAATGGCTTGTGACTTTACCGTTGCTTCCGATCTTGCCAGATTCGGGCAAGCAGGGCCAAAACATGGAAGTGCTGCAATTGGGGGCTCTACCGATTTCTTGCACCTATATGTAGGAATTGAGAGAGCCATGCAGTCGCTAACTCTGTGTGATCAATGGACTGCGCATCACGCTAAGTTTATCGGATTAATTACAGAAATTGCTCCTGCACTTAAAGTAAATGGAGAGTTCATTACTAACCCTATGGTCATCACGGATAAATTTGTCGACGACATGGGTAATATAGTTTACGGTCAACCTAAAACAGGAGAAGACCTGGCCAACGCTAAAGCATTATTAAAACAAGGAGAAGTGGATCTTTCTAAACTGGATGAGGCAGTAGACAGAACCATTGCTAAATTACTTCACACCTTCCCTAACTGTATTGCTAAATCACTTACAGAAGTTCGTAAGAAAAAACTACAACATTGGGATGCCAACAAAGAAAGCAGTAGAGAATGGCTAGCACTTAACATGATGACCGAAGCAAAAGCCGGATTCAAAGCTTTCAACGAAGGGCCTAAACACGATAGAGAAATCAACTTTGTGAAACTTCGCCAAAGATTGGCAGAAGGAAAAGAATGGAATGACGATATGCACAGAGCAATTTCTCCTCAGTACAACAATGTAGAGGCTTAACACCCCATATTATGGAAAAATTAAAGGTTAATTATACGCACAATAATTCCGTTGCCAACATCATTCTGGATGATGGCAAGGGAAATGTGCTGGACAACATCATGATGTTGGAGATGCTGGATCTTTTTGAAGAATTCAGAAACAACAAAAACATCAAACTGATCACCTTTCAGGGGGCAGGAAAGCATTTCTCATTTGGAGCAAGTGTTCAGGAACACACCAAAGAGTTTGCTGAAGCAATGATTCAGACGTTTCATAAAATCTTCACCACACTAATTGACCTTGGTATACCAACCATGGCAAAAGTGTCTGGTCAGTGCTTAGGTGGAGGTATGGAACTAGCTTTATTCTGCAACTTCATTTTTGCAGATAAAACTGCCGTACTGGGTCAGCCCGAGATTGTTTTAGGAGTATTTCCACCTCCGGCATCCATTATGCTACCACTAAAAATTGGTAATGCCAGAGCAGAAGAAATTCTACTTACCGGGCGCAATGTAAAAGCGGAAGAAGGAGAGAGAATCGGTTTATTGAACAAAGTATACGAAGATCAGGGTGCTCTAAACGAAGGAGCTAATGAATGGATTGAAAGATACATTGTTCCAAAAAGTGCTTCGTCTCTTAAATTTGGGGTAAAATCGGCCAGAACCACCTTTAACTACATCATGCAAAACAAGCTTCCAATGCTAGAGTACATGTATGTTAACCAGTTAATGGAAACAAACGATGCCAATGAAGGAATCAATTCTTTCCTTGAAAAACGTGCCCCTGTTTGGGAAAATTGCTAAAATTGTAGCATGGAAAAGAAAATTTGTCAGAGTTGCGGAATGCCTTTAGATAACCCCGATTATCACAGTACCAATGCTGATGGTTCTATCAATACGGAATATTGCAATTATTGCTACGACAAAGGAAACTTTGTGGATGGCTGTAATACCCTTGAGGAAAAGATCGAACAATGTGTTGAGGCTGCTGTAAGAGGAGGGATGAAGAAAACTTCTGCAGAAGACATGGCCAAATCCATTCTTCCCAATTTAGGAAGATGGAGCTAAATTTTGCAAGGAATATATAAAACCAGAAAGCCGGACATTTGTTCGGCTTTTTTATTTCTCAATTTTTAGATCAGAAATCACAACCCCCATCCCATCAGGATCTTTCACCAATACACCATGTCGGTTCCAATAAGGGTTTTTAGCTTCTAAAGTGGACACTCCCTGTTTCTGAATACTTGCTACGATAGATTGATATTCTTTCTTTGTTTTTGGATAAAACACCAACAAATCATCTTCATTAAACTGATGTTTAACCAATTCTTCGGTAGCTGTAAATTCCAGGTGCCAATCCTCTCCGGTTTTCCCTAAAAAAAATCCATTGTACCCCTCATGTTCTTCGAAACTCCCAATTAACTCCAATTGAAGCACATTAGTGTAAAACACCTTTATTTTTTCCAGGTTATTGGTATGCCTGGCATATCTAAATACCATTATTGCCAATCTATTACTTCCACTTCCTCTTCATCATCCTCCTCTACAATTTCAATTTCTATCGGTGCTACAGGAGGTGGTGGCGGTGGTGGTAATTCTTCAAACTCCTCTTCTACCTCCTCCATCACTTCTTCAATTTCTTCCATACCCCAGATTTCATTAAACAAATCCATTTCCTTTTTCTCTTCCACTAAATTGATCATCCCACGCATCAAAAATGGCTTCATCCAGGCATCCATTCCAGATATCCTACTGATGGACTTTTTCACCCCTTCCAGGTATTCCATCCACTCTTCCTCAGTATAATCACTCGAGTAGAAATAGACAATCTCATCTAATTCCTCTACTCTATCCTTTACATTGGTATTTCTTTTCAGCTGATCCTGAACACAGTGCATCAATAAATCATAATTCAATCCGCCACCTTCCCTATCAGGAAACACAATACTATCTAAATTTTGATCCGGGTTGTTTTGTAGATGAGTAATTAGCAATTTGTAATTTTCCAAATCCAAATCACTTAACTCAGGAGCAACTTGCTGTAAACTTTCCAACCCCTTCTTAAGTTCCTCATCGTAATCCAATCTGATTTTTTTATGCTCAAATCGATAACAATTACACAATGGATCATTGGTACCTTCTTTATCTTCTGCACAAGCATAAAATAAGAATACCGGAAGCAATAGTACTAAATAGCTCTTCATATTGAAATGGTGATTTACTCTAAAGATATGGAATTTGAGAAAAGAAAAAAGGCCACCCATAAGGCAGCCTTCAATCCATAAAATATTTCTATACTATTTAATCACCTGAATCGGTCTGGTAACCATTCCATTTTCGAAAGCAATTTCTACGTAATATACTCCTCCTGATAATCCAGTTACATCCAACTGTACAAGAGTTTCTAAATTACCTTTTCTGGTTTCCAGAATTTGTCCTAATTCATTTTTTAAAGTTACACTTACCAAAGTACTCCCATTAACCGGATCAATACTAATTTGAACCTGATCGCTGGCCGGGTTAGGATAAACAGAAACTATTTCTTCCAGATTAACATCATTAATTCCAACAGTAGAGTTAACCACCATACAAGTAGAATCAGTTCCGCAATTATTTGTAGCAATTAAACATACCGTAAATGCACCTGCACTTGTGTAAGTATGCGTTGGATTTTGTTGTGTAGAAGTGTTTCCATCTCCTAAATCCCATAACCATGATGTTGGGTTGTCTGCAGAATTATCAGTAAACACAACAGTTCCTCCATTTTCGGTAAAAGTAAAATCTGCCGTTGGTGATACACAAGTAATGGCTACGCTCGTACAAGAACTATCTGACCCACAAGCGTTAGTTGCTGTTAGACAAACTGTATAGGTTCCAACGTTAGCATAAGTGTGAGTTGGGTTTTGTTGAGTAGAGGTATTTCCGTCTCCAAAATCCCACAACCATGAGGTAGGTGTATTGGTACTCTGATCGGTATAATCAACTGTAAACATGTTGTCCGTAAAAGTGAAATCCGCAACGGGAGTAATACAACTCGACGCTGTTACTGAACTGCACGATGAATCCGCTCCACAACTATTGTATGCTGTTAAACAAACGGTATAAGTTCCAGCTGCGGCATAAGTGTGGGTTGGATTCTGTTGAGTAGAGGTGTTCCCGTCTCCAAAATCCCACAACCAATTTGTTGGAGAATCGATCGATTGGTCAGTATATGTAACCGTTAGTAAGTTATCTGTATAAGTGTATTGAGCAGTTGGTGTTGTACAATTATTTATGGTTATTGCATTACAAACAGTATCTGCTCCACAGCTATTACTAACAAGTAAACACACAGTATAAGTTCCTGCAGCAGCATAAGTGTGAGTAGGGTTTTGTTGAGTAGAAGTATTCCCATCTCCAAAATCCCACAACCAGCTCGTTGGAGAATCAGTCGATTGATCAGTGTAAGTTACTGTTAATTGGTTATCCGTATAGGTGTACTGACCTGTTGGTGCTATACAATTGGAAACAGTAACAGATTGACAAGATGAATCAGCCCCACAAGTATCACTAACTGTTAAACAAACCGTATAGGTTCCAGCTGCTGCATAAGTATGCGTTGGATGTTGCTGGGTAGATGTATTTCCATCACCAAAATCCCACAGGTAACTAATTGGAAAACCTACTGTTACATCCGTAAAGTTGGTTACCAATGCATTAGAACTATAAGTAAAATCTGCTAAAGACAAATCTCCTGTACTAGCTGATACCTGATCTGTACAATTGGTGGTCCAACCAAAAATAGTATCGGTTAATGTTACATTCCATGGTCCCATTCCGGTATAAGCATGGGTTCCGTCTACTATATTTTCCGTCGCAGAACCGTCACCATAATTCCAGGTAAACTGGGTAGATTCTGCTCCTAAAAAAGCAGCGTAACTATACATCCTATTAGTAAGTACAGGAGAAGATCCATTGGTCCAGGTACCAGTTCCGGTAAAAACCAAACAAGACGGGGATTGTGTAAATCCAGCCGTGATATCGTAAGTTACATGTGGCTCAATCAATATATCTGAATCAAATATATCACCTCCAACATTTATCGAATAACTTCTCATCCAGGTTCCCGAAATATCTACAGAAGATAGCCATTCTGTTTGCCCATCTCCAACGGCATAATCATTACAGGCAATTCCCATTCCATTGGCAGAATTGTTTGCTACCACTACAACGTATGGCTGAGTTAAGGTAGTAGGGGTAAAAGGAACATGCTTTGCCAGGTTGGTCAAATTTCCTAAATAAAAATTGGTATCAATAGCAATATTTGTGGTAATTAATGGTGCTCCGGTAGGCATAGAATCCGTTCCGGCTATATAAACCTCAACTGTTGCATTTAAGGTCGTTCCACCAGTCGCATCCAATTTATAACCATAAAAAGTAGCTCCTTCAATGGTTATTGGCTGTGGACAATCAAAGTACTGACACAACGCGGTTGCCGAAGTAGTATTATTGATGTTTAGCATCGGAGTTCCCGTTGCTTTTGCCAAAGCATAAAGCAATGAATCCGGACCACAAGCTGTGGTTTTATTCATTAATACAGCCCCATTGTTTTCCAATGGCTGAAAGTTAGCATTAACATTTGTAGGTAATAATTGTTGCGCTTGATATCCCCCAAACAAACACAATAAAAAGAAGAATAAAATTGATTTTTTCATGTGGTCGAAATTTGCCACAAAACTAGTTTTTTGCATTCAGCTTCCTATTAAATTACCTTTATTTATTTATCTGTTCAAACAACAATTAGTCCTCAATTGTCCCATCTTAAGCTACAATTTTAGGCAATTCGTCTTTCGGATTTAGAAATCTGGAAGTATCCATCCCTTTATTATAAGGCATTCAGAAGGCATTGGCCTATATTTACCGCTGAGACATTTAATGATGCCATTTTTATCACCACACCCGCATAATTAAGCGCTCAACTACTACAACAATTTTGTCTATTAACATCTTAACACAAACCAACCCATGAGAATGATCATTCAAGTTTTCAATCCCAATGGTAAGCTCGTTCTGGAAAAAAACAGTACGCCTGAACACACACCTTCTTTAAATGTTCTTAAACTAAAAAGAGGGAGATACACCATCGTAAAAACATTTGGCAACAAATCGCTGGAACAAAATATCATCAAGATGTAATAAAACACTATTACATCATTTCCTATTCACCAACGATTTTTGGAGTTCAATTAAAATAACCAACCAAAACTGCTCAATTTAAAGGCTCTACAAAGGCTTAAAAGAGCTAAAAAACACCGCAACTCCTTATCAATTTATAAATCCGAAAGCATCAAGGCAATTGCATAGGCAACTACCACTATTTGCTTCCGTAAGTCAATTGATTAAAAATGAAAAGATCATGAAAACAATCATCACAACAACCTTTATCATTTTCCACCTAATGGGTTATGGACAAAACAGTCCCAACCAATTACTCTCAGAAAAGGGCATTCAATTATTACCCTCTTCAGAGCTGAATGAGCAACAATTTGAATCAATCTTATCATTTGATTTTGAGCCATACCGGGAAAATCACACCCCTGTGGTTGCCTACCTTGCAAATGGGATCCAAATAGAAATTTATTCCAAAGCAAAAGTGGAGTATTTAAAATCCCCTAAAAGAGAATCAACCCTTGAAGAAGATTCAAAGAAAGCTGAGTTCATTAAGAGAGCAAAAGGGATGTCCACCACGGTAGATTTACCTCCCAACGAATACCCTGTCCGAAAAGTGAAAGTAATTCAACTGGACATGGAACAAACCACTAACCAATAGCCAACCCATGAAGCCACTACTTATATTTATCACCATACTGCTTACTTGCTCCGCTCATGCCCAAACGTATGAAATGGACGCGGTAAACGGTCAAACCATCAATACTTGCTCTGGTACTTTTTTCGATTCACAAGCCATTACCATTGGTACTGATCTATATTATGGCCCAGGAGAATACTACACGGTTACTTTTTGTTCCAGTACACCTGGGGATGCCATTAGAATCGATTTTTCATTTCTACAGACCGTAGCCGGTGAAGACACACTATGGGTGTATGATGGTGCAAGTACTGCTTCACCACTAATGACTTATTTTTCCGGTGGTTATGGACCCGAAAGTGTTGTAGGAGCAAATGGATGCTTAACCTTTGTTTTTCAATCTACCGGAGGTTTTGTCTCCTTAGGATGGGAAGGTGCAATAAGCTGTTTCAATATCCCTCCTGTTCCACTTCAACCAGGATGTACCAACATGGGATTTGACACAGGTGATTTTACCGGGTGGTACGGAACTTACAGTAATTCAGTATCCACAGGCCCAGCAGGTGCCCCAACACCAAATTACATTCCAGATGTATATAACAGTACCGCTTCTGCTTTTCATACCATTACCTCTGGAGCTGGATTGGATCCCTGGGGTGGGTTCCCGGTAGTTTCCCCAACAGGAGGCCCAAACTCTATGATGCTAGGTGATGGATCAGTAGGTGGAAACGGAGGCGCAACCATAGAACAAAAATTCAGTGTTACTGCAGCCAATGCCATGATGGTATACTCTTACGCAGTAGTGATTCAAAACGCATTGGATGTTAACGGAAACCCTCATTTACCCGAACAACAACCCTTCTTTAAAATTGAAGCTTACGACTGCAACGATGACCCAATAGATTGTGGTCAATACCTCGTTGTGGGTGGACCAAATATTAACGGCTTTACTGCTTCTCCATTTAATGCTGATGTTTTTTACAAGCCATGGACGGATGTATTCTTGGATCTTACCCCATACATTGGAACTTGTGTAACTGTAAGATTTACCTCTGCAGATTGTACACTTGGAGCTCACTGGGCATACGTATACCTCGATGCTGTTTGTGGACCCATGGAAATTACCGGCCCCCAATACATTTGTCCGGGAACAACAGCTACCTTAGACGCTCCTGCCGGAGGAGCAGCTTATAGCTGGACTCCAGGAGGAGAAACAACAGAATCCATTACTGTATCGCCAGCTTCTTTAACTTCTTATAGTTGTACCATTACCTCTGTTGCAGGTCCTTTATGTACAACCACACTAAATTATGACGTAGATGTTTACCCAACAGAAACAAATGCTGTAAACTCTGAAACCATTTGTGAAGGAGAAAGCGCAACATTAACTTCTACACCATCGGTTACAGGAGGAACGTTTACCTGGAACCCTGGTGGACAAACCACCTCCAGCATTACGGTTTCGCCAACAAGTACCACAACTTACACCAACACTTACACAGACCCAAATGGGTGTGATGTTGATGCTCAAGGTACCGTCACGGTAAATCCATTACCAGCTCTTACAGTAAACAACCCCGCCGCCGTTTGCGAACCAAACACGGTTGATATTACCGGAAGCTTTACCGACAACAACGGAACAACTGGTAATATAACCTATTGGCAAGACGCAGGAGCAACCATTCCTTTAACTGACCCAAATAACATTGCCACTTCAGGAACTTATTACATCGTTAAAGAAACCAACAATGGATGTAGTGATACTGTTTCGGTAGTAGCTACCATAAATCCATTACCCACTCCCAATGCCGGGGTAGACGATACAGTTTGTAATGGACTGGTATATCCATTATCGCCTACAACCAGTATTGGAACAGGAACCTGGACAGGACCTGCAGGACTCACATTTGCTCCTAATGCAACATCGCCAGTAGCAACTGTTACCGCCAATGCTCCTGGAACTTACACCCTAACCTGGACAGAAACCAGCAACGGATGCACAGCTTCGGACGACGTAGAAATATCGCTTTCGAATATGAGCTATGTAGAAAACGTTACTCCTGCTACCTGCGGTAGCAACAATGGTGAAATTGAACTAACCGTAAGCAATGGTGTCCCTCCATATACTTATTCGATTGATAATGGAGTAACCACACAAACTTCTAATGTATTTACTAACCTGGCAGATGCTACATACGACATCTGGATTGAGGATAACTTAGGATGTCAAATAACCGGTACAGCTACCGTAACAGAAATTGGAGGACCTACCATTATTAGTATCAATGCTGTGGATGTAAACTGTAATGGAGCTTGTGATGGTTCCATCTCCATCAATGCCAATGGCGCAACTATTTTTAGTATTGATAATGGATTAAATACTCAGGCAAGTAACAACTTTACCAACCTGTGCCCAGGAACCTACGACATTTTAGTGGAAGATGCTCTTGGATGTCAGGCTACCGATGTAGCCACCATTACGGAGCCTACACTGGTAACTGCTGTAATTGCTCCGGTTAATCTGGATTGCTATCAGGTTTGTACAGGAGAATTAAACATCTCTGCATCCGGAGGAACACCTGGTTATCAATACAGTATTGACAATGGAAATACCTTTACAACAAATAACCAGCCTAACAACTTATGTGCAGGTTCTTACGACATCATAGTACAAGATGCACTAGGGTGCCAATATAACTCTCAGGTAGATATAACTGAACCGACCCAACTAACAGCCACTCTTGGTAGTACTGATGAATCTTGTTTTGGTGCATGTGATGGTACTGTTAGCGTTACGGTTCCTAATGGAAGTGCAACTGCTCCATACACCTACCAGTGGACCGGTGTAACAACCGGACAAAATGATCCATTTGTGACGGGGCAATGTACCGGAAATTATTCGGTGACCATTACGGACGATAACGGTTGTACTTACACCGACAACGTAGATGTTAATGGACCTAACGCAGTAACCATCGACAACGTTGTCACTACTGACGAACTATGCGGAGGCGACTGTCAGGGGACTATTACCATTACCGCTACTGGTGCAACGCAATACAGCATTGATGGTACCAATTATAGCCCTAACAATGTGTTTACAGGATTATGTGCTGGCGCATACACCGTATATGCCAGCGATGCCAATGGGTGTGCGGTAACGGCACCTGCTGTAATTAGCGGACCTACTCCTGTTACAGTACAAGTAAATGGTACTCCAAGCATTTGTATCGGAGGAACTGCAACCATTACTGCAACCCCTTCAGGAGGAACTCCCGGATATACTTATAGCTGGTCCGACACACAAGGAAACACATACACTACACAAACAATTAACGTTTCTCCTTCTGCAACAGAAGTTTACACAGTAACCGCTACCGACCAAAATGGATGTTCCGGGTCAAATAGTTTCATCGTTTCTGTTAATCCACCATTAGACGTATTGGCCTTTAGTGATGTTTCTATTTGTGTTGGTGAATCAGCAGACATCTCTGCTTTGGCAAGTGGAGGAGATGGAGGGCCATATACCTATAATTGGGATCAAAATGTTGGACAGGGACAGTTTCAATCAGTTTCTCCAACCCAAACAACTGTTTATACTGTAACTGCAACTGATGGTTGTGAAACACCTGCCGCCACTGCTTCAGTAACAATTACTGTTAACCCATTACCAACTATTTCATTCTTAGGCGATACCCTAAATGGTTGTGTACCTCTAACCGTTAATTTTGAAGAATTTGGTGTTCCAGCAGGATCACAATGTTTATGGAGTTTCGGAGACGGAGGAGCAAGTACCTCTTGTGGTACTACTACCTATGAGTTTACTCAACCAGGGTGTTGGGATGTTTCATTAAGCATCATCACACCGGAAGGTTGTCAAACCGACGTAACTATTCCTAGTTATATTTGTGTGTTCCCTTACCCAACAGCAGACTTTTCATTTGTACCTCAACCAACCACGGTACTTGATCCAACTATTCTATTTACAAACCTTTCTAGTGGAGCTACCACTTACGAATGGAACATTGACCCAGATGGTGCAGATTACCATACAACTACTGTTCACCCAACTTACACCTTCCCAGGTGATGTTCCAGGAACATACGATGTTTGCCTGTTAGCTATCAGTCCTGAGGGTTGTATAGACACCACCTGCAAACCAGTAGAAATTAGCGAAGAATTCCTGGTATATGTCCCAAATGCCTTTACGCCGGACGGAGTTGGACCAAACAATATTTTCACTCCGGTGGTTACTGGAGTGGACCCATTGGAATACGAGTTTCTTGTTTTCAACAGATGGGGAGAGTTAATATTTGAAAGTAACCACCCAACTATTGGATGGGATGGTAGATATAAAGGAATTATGTCGCAAACAGATGTCTATGTATGGAAATTAAAAGTGAAAGACCTTGTATACGGTAAAAAGCACGAATACATAGGCCATGTCACCTTACTGAAATAACAACAACCAAAACAACGCCTGTGATACAACTCAAATAATCAGGTAAAGGGCTGTAGAAGAACTATCTTTTACAGCCCTTTTTGTTTCCTATCGATGGTTTATACAACAATCAAACTGTATCTTTATAGACAGACCTAACACCACTAAAAGATGTCAATATTTGCCATTGGAGACATACACGGAAACCTATCCGCACTCAAAACTATATTTGCTCAAAACATGATAACACCAGAGGACACCGTTGTTTTTCTGGGGGATTATGTAGACCGTGGACCAGATTCCAAAGGAGTAATCGATTGGTTAATTGATAATAGCGAACACTACCAATTTGAGTTTATTCTTGGAAACCACGAAATAATGATGAAATCAGCTATTAGCAACCAGGATGAAAGAAGAAACTGGCTATACTTTGGTGGTTCGGAAACATTAAGTTCTTATGGCATAAGAGATGATATTAACTGGCCTCAAAGAATACCTAAAGACCATTGGAAGTTCATTGACAACTGTAAGTTATACCTCCAGTTAGATAAATTCCTGTTTGTTCATGCCGGATTTGAACCCGGTAAAGCTCCTGATGATCAAAACAAACACCATTTACTCTGGAAGAAATATGAAACTCCCGAACAATACTCAAACGACTACACTGTAATCTGTGGTCATACCTCCAGGAAGAATGGGCAAATTGCCTATTTCGGACACACCATTTGTATCGACACCAATGCCTATGGTGGTCAATGGCTCACCTGTTTAAATGTGGAATCATTGGAATACATTCAAACCAGAAATAGTGGAGAAATAAAAACTGGGATATTAAAATAAAAACGAGCTTAAAGCTGCGGACCGTTATGACCAAACCGCAACAATAAGCTCGTTAGCTATCAGGAAGAAAGTTTTATCTAACCAATTGTAAAGGCCCCTGGAATTCCAGTACCTCTCCATTCGCAGCAGTTACTTTTATTAAATAATAATATGTTCCTTCAGTTGCAAATGTTCCGGTAAGGGTTCTTCCATCCCATCCCGTATACAAAGCATTCCAGGCATAAACCACTTGCCCCCAACGGTTCAATATACTTCCGTCAACATCAACTATATTGGTTCCAGACACCAAAAACAGGTCGTTATTTCCATCTCCATTTGGAGAAAATATATTAGGAATCACAACAACTGCCTCTCCTTCAACTATAATCAATGCACTATCGCTTGCTTCACACCCAAGAGAATCTATCACTGTTAAAACAGCCACAAATTCACCTGTATTCTCATAAGTATAATCTGGGTTAAAGTCAGTAGAAGTTGAGTTATCTCCAAAATTCCACGAATAAGTAGTACCATTAGTAGATGCATTGGTAAAACTCACATCCAACGGCACACTTCCTGAAGAAGGAGACGGAGTAAAGGAAGCAGTAGGTCCATTAGAAATAGAAACATCGAAACTAGCAGAAGCACTGGCACAACCATTACCATCTACTTCCACCACATAATAAGTGGTACTTCCAATGGTTGCCCCGGGAGTTAATGTACTTCCTGTTCCAATCTGATTGGTTAAAGTAGCATCATCATACCAGGTAAAAGTTCCACCTGCACCACTAGCAACAAGGTCAGTAATCGTTTCTCCAGGACAGTAAGTACCTGTTCCGGAAATTGACGGTGCAACCGGAGGATCATTAACCACTATAACAATCATAGTTGCAGGTCCTTCACACCCATTTAATGTTTCCGTTACATAGTAGTTATAAGTACCAGCAGTTGTTACGGCCGGTGCATAAGTGGCTCCCGTTCCAATTTGATTGGTCAACCCCGCATCATCGTACCAGGTTAAAACCCCTCCACCACCTGAAGTAGCGGTAAGATCTACAATAGACTCTCCTAAACAATAGGTAGCATCTGTTCCAGCAACAGGAGCAACAGGAACAATTGGGCTTAAAGTAAATGGACCTCCAACAGTTGTAACACATCCATTTAACTCAATGGTAAAGTTATCATATACACCTCCATCAAGAGATCCTACGGTATAGTCTCCGTTACCGTCAGTTGTGATACTAATAACACCCGAAGAATTTCCATTTAAATCATACGTCAAATTGTAAGAAGTATTAGGATCTAACCCTGTAATATATATTTCTCCATCAACAGTCCCACAACCTGTAGGGTCAAGTGTACCTGCAATAGAAAATAAAGGAGCATTTGGATCATTTAAAGAATACGGCCCTACTTCCGTCACTGAACATCCGTTTAGTTCCACTACTATAGTAGAGTAGCTTCCGGCATCCAAATTAGAAATAGTTATTTCTCCCAATCCATTTGCTGTCATGGCAGAAGGTCCTACAACAGTTGAACCATCAGAATAAGTTACATTATATGTTTCCGAAGGGGTTAACCCTGAAAGTATAATCTCACCATCCGTACCACCACAAGAACTTGGGTTCTGTGTCGAAACCGTAAATGCCGGTGTTGGATTAACAGTAACTGTTACACTGGCTGAAGCACCTCCACATCCTGAAAGAGAATCCACCACGTAATAAGTAGCACTTCCAACTCCACCAGCAGGAGAATAAACTGGTCCTGTACCCACCTGATTAGTTAAACCGGCATCATCGAACCAATAGAAAGTACCTGTATTAGCACCTCCAGCATTGGCCGTAAGGTCTGTTATCGGGTCACCATCACAATACGTAGCACCACCTGATAACACAGGTGCCACAGGAGTAGGATTAATCACCACCGTAACCTGACTGGAAGGACTTTCACATGAAGCCACCGTTTCTGTAACATAATAAGTATACGACCCCACCGAAGAAGATGGGGTAAAGCTAGTACCTGTTCCTACCTGATTAGTTAAACCGGCATCATCATACCAGGTTAAAGTTCCTCCTGTACCTGCACTTGCTGTTAAATCAGAAATTGATTCACCCTCACAATAAGTGGCATCCGTTCCAGCGGTTGGAGCTGGCGGAATTCCAGGACCTGCAATAACAAGTAAACTTCCCTGAACCTGGCAATTCCCATCATCTACCACAACTTGATAAGAATTCACTCCCAGGCCAGAGAAGTTTCCAGTAATATTTCCAAAAGTGCTTCCACCATCAATGGAATAACTATACGACCCGGTTCCTCCGGAAGCAGTAATATCAATGGTACCGTCACTCATTCCACAGCCGGTAACATCCGTTGGAATCTCAGAAGTAATGGTAGGCACTTCGTTTATTGTAATGGTTACCATACTAGACGGACCTTCGCAACCATTTAGCGTCTCAGTAACATAATAAGTAGTAGTTCCAATAGTATTGGCTGGAGTAAGAGATGTTCCCGATCCAATATTGTTAGTTAGTCCGGCATCACTGTACCAGTTCAATGTTCCACCAGAACCAGCTGCAAACAAATCAGCAATGGTTTCTCCATCACAATAAGTAGCATCTGCCCCAACAGTTGGAGCAGCAGGCAAAGGATTAGTAGTAATGGTTGCAGAACCGCTCGATGTCCCTGTACAATTAGCATCAGAAACCGCAGTAACGATGTAAGTTCCATCCCCTCCACCACTAATTACATAAGGAGAAGAACTTGGATTTACCGTAGTACTCGTGCTTCCATCAGTGTATGTCACAGTCCATGGACCTGTTCCTGTAAGAGCAATTGAGACATCAGGAATGGCATCTCCGGCACAAATAGTTCCTCCTCCACTTACCGTAGCTGTTGGCAATGGATTAGTAGTAATGGTTGCAGAACCACTCGATGTCCCTGTACAATTCACATCGGATACAGAAGTCACGGTGTAAGTCCCATCAGCTCCACCACTAATTATGTATGGAGATGAAGAAGGATTTACCGTTGTACTTGTACTTCCATCAGTATATGTCACAGTCCACGGCCCTGTACCTGTAAGAGCAATGGATACGTTTGGCACAACGCTACCTGCACAAATGGTACCTCCACCGCTAACAGTAGCAGTTGGTAAAGAATTAGTAGTAATAGTTGCCGATCCACTCGAAGTACCTGTACAATTCGCATCAGATACAGCTGTAACGGTATAAGTTCCATCAGCTCCACCACTTATTATATAAGGAGATGAAGATGGATTAACTGTTGCACTGGAGCTTCCATCACTGTAAGTCACAGTCCATGGTCCAGTACCGGTCAAAGCTATCGACACATTCGGAATCGGATCACCTGCACAAATAGTTCCTCCTCCGCTGATGGTTGCGGTAGGTAATGGATTAGTCGTAATGGTTCCCGATCCACTCGATGTACCTGTACAGTTAGCATCGGATATTGCAGTTACGGTATAAGTTCCATCAGCTCCACCACTAATTACATAAGGAGATGAAGATGGATTGACTGTTGTACTGGAGCTCCCATCACTATAGGTTACAGACCATGGTCCAGTACCGGTTAGAGCTATCGACACATCCGGAATCGGATCACCTGCACATATAGTTCCCCCTCCACTCACTGTAGCTGTTGGAATCGGGTCTACTGTAATCGTGTGAGATTCACTAACCGCACAAGAACTTGGAGAACCTACTGTATAGGTAATTGTTACCGAACTTCCTGCTAACCCACTTGGGTTAAATGTATTTCCGGACACTCCTGTTCCACTCCATGAGCCTCCGGTACTTCCGGTTATTAATGTATTTAAGTTAATAGAACTAGCATTTTCACAAATTGCAGCAGGAGCATTCCACGATGCATCGTACGGACTTACCACCTGAATAGAGTGAGTAGCGGTACCACTACAACCTACACCATCATCCCAGGAGTAGGTAAAATCATAGGTTCCTGGCCCTGCAATTGAAGGATCAAACATGGCTATTCCCTGACTTGTTGCAACGTATGAAGCTCCTGGAGCTGTAGAAGTCCAATTGGAGGTTCCAACCGGGTTTAAAGGACCGATTACCTCACAAGGGTTTCCACTAGTTAATGCTCCTGAAGCATAACTTACATTGGTATTTCCATCTACAATTTCATAATCAACACCACCATTACCAGCTACATCGCAAATTTCCACATAGTAATCACCGGAAGGGTTCATATATCCTCCGGAAGGGTAAATAGTTAAATTGGTATTACTTGGTGCCGGATTATTTATAAAAATCAAAGTTCCTACACCAGGAGGACCTCCTGCATACAATCTAATCGATGTTCCATCAAAAATGGTATTAGCATCCGTAACGAAATTAAACAACAATGCCGGAGTAATATAATTCCCTGCATCCACCGAATCTTCGGCCACCAAATAAAAAGCGGGGTCGGTACAACTAACCGTATTAGGAGTAAAAACGTTCATATCGTAAGTTCCCAGGTTCGAAAGTGTACTCTGAGCTCCAAAATCAACCGTTGGATTTACCACATTCAAGGTAATATCAGCAGTTTGAACCATCCCGCAAATTCCAAACACATCCACACTATAAGTTGTTGTGGCAGTAGGACATACTGTGATGGTTGAAGAACTTCCCGATGCACCTGCCGGATTAGATGACCATGAATAACCAGTAGCCCCTGTTGCATTTACTGTTAAATCAGTACATTCTCCCGGACAAAGAGTCTCTCCCGCAGAAGAAGTAATATCCACAATTTGAATTCCTGTATTTGCAGAAATTTCATAATCACAATAATCTCCAGCATACCCATCAATCATTACATAATAAGTCTCTCCCGGTGTTAATCCTGTAGCAGAAATGGTTTGGGTTCCCATAATTGGAGATTGGCAGAACTCTTGACCAAACGTAGAACAATCTCCTGCCGGGTTATCAAAAATAGCAATTTGAATACCAACATCACAAGTAATTCCTGGATCTACCGGCTCTGTAACTTCCAAAGTCAATGATGCAGAAGTTCCGCTAGCCACAAATGATAACCAGGAATTATTCTCGATGGTTCCACAAAAAACTCCATTTTCTAAATGTTCACTATCAGGAGCATACCAAGAACTGGTTGAACCACAATAACCATCAAAATTACAGATCTGAGGAGCATTTGTACAATCGTCGGAAGCAGGTTGATTACCATTACAACTGGTTGGAGGAGAAGCACAGGTAATGCTTGCTTGCCATCCACTTCCAATCGTTCCATTTGCATCAGCGGTAAACACAAAAGTCAAACAACCGGATTGCCCGATAAAAGTGCCCGACCCCAATGCAGCTGTTCCCAAACCTGAGTAGGTACCTATTAAAGTAGCTCCATCATAAACAGTAAGTTCATCTGCACCTGTTTCGGTTGCAAATGTTAGAAAATCCAGTCGAATAGCATCTCCTGGAGTTGGGGCACAGAATGTTATTGTATAAGATTCTCCAGGACAATATAAACCAGTACTTGCCCCAATAAAACAATCATCAGAATCCACAAAAGTTCCGCTACAAGTTGTAACAGTCATTCCATCGTATGTATCTATCGGATAAGTTTGTGAAAACCCGTAAATTCCAAAAAATAGAAATAGCGTTAGTAGTAAATTAGTTTTCATCTTCTATTTTCTTTTAATTTCTTCCAATTTGGCGTTCACTATTTTTTCTTCACGAATCGCAACATTGGATTTTGTCATTCTATATTCCAATTCATTTGGACTTACTTTTGCTGACTGAACAGCGCCTGTATTCTTTGGCTGAACTTCAATATTAGAATGAGAAGAACTAGAAGATGACTTCATAACTGGAGCAGACATTTGCACTTTTTGTACAGACTCCTTTTTAGGTTCTGTTTTACTTGTTACAGATTTCGTTTCAGATTGTCCGTAAACTTGGCACGCCATAAAAGCCAATACCGAAATACTTACAATTTTTTTCATAGACTTAGAATTGTTAAAGATGCTCCCCTTTGTGATTTGAAAGCCATTAATTCACCACCGTTAACAGCCTAACTGGAGAGCTGAAGCAAACATATTGTAGTATAGGGTAAAGACCAATTTCTGAGACCGTAGATACCTATCGTTTTCTATATCCGATAAAAGTATTCGCCGTAAAGACTTGTGTTCTGAGAATGAATTAGTTGAAGCATTTTTATTCATGCAACCTATGCATCAAAATGCCAACCCATCCAAAACACCTATAAAACCTACAATTACAACTCTCTTTTCTTCAAAAAACTTAAGTTGCAACATTAGAAAATCAACAACTTATTCTTACGGATTTCGAAATACGAAAGTCTACAACTCCCATCCAGACGGATAATTCACTCTATTTGCAATGCTTTTTATGTTTAATAAAAGAAACATTCCTGAATCAGGTTATCTTTTCGCCTGATTTGTTTTTTAAAACCGGAGTTTATGTGGTGTATTGCTCCGGTTTTTCCTTTTTTATCCCTCAACAAATCAAAAAAGATTCGATTTTTCGTTTTAACTCAACACCAGCCAAAGAACCACCCAAACCACTGTACTACTGACACTTAAAGCATTCAAACCTTTAACAAAACCGATTGATTTACGAATCAGCAAATACAATACTGGACTTGAATTAAAATTATCCTTCTATTTGTCTCAGCTATTGTTCTACAAATAGCTAAAGAGACTGGATCTCGGTTTAGGTCAGAACTACCAGTTTTCTTTTACAACCAGGCCGGAGGGATGTGGTGTACCTCCGGCTATTTTTTTACCCATATCCTTTCTCCTCCTTTTACAATTCAGATTTATTGTCTAAGTTTAATAGCACAAACTGACCTGTTATGAAAGAAGGAATTGAAGCTTTATACATTCGAGATGTAATGATGATGTCGTCTAAATCGCCAATGGCTAAAATTGAGGCAGCATTTATTTGTACCAAAAACTATTTTTTCCTCATCCCAATATCCTCCGAAGCACACTTTGTTGTATTTAGTCGTTACAAAACCTACGATCAACAACAATCCAGCGAAGACACCTTAGATTCTTCCATGAGTTTTAGAGAAAAAATTGACTATGTAATCAATCAAGCTTCTACAACAGAAGAATTGGAAGAAGGATTTAAGGAGTTCCTTAATCACGACGAAAAATATGTTTACTACCTACCGGATGCTCCAAAATTTAAAATAAAAACCGTTTTCGGAAAAACCACAGCTCAAGTTCGACGAGCCAGAATGAATTGGGTAAACGTGATGCCTTACTCCAAAGATTTAGGAAAACAATTAAAAGCATTTTATGGCAAATAGCAGTATTAAATACCCCGTTTTACTGTTTACTACCCTTTATTTATTCTTTTCAGGTATTCAAGCACAAGTGGTAAACATTCTAGATGCCAATCTAAAGTCGCATTTGGTGAATAATCACGAAATAAACCTCAATCAAGATTCCGAAATTCAACAATCGGAAGCCATTGCCTATAGCGGCTTTCTACAATTGCCTCATCTAAACATTTCAGACTTAACCGGAATTGAAGAGTTTACACAAATCATTGGGCTCAACTGTAGCAACAATAACATCTCCAATATAGATGTAAGCCAAAACAGTCAATTGCAATACCTATTTTGCAACAGAAATAACTTGACCTCATTAGATGTATCCGGCAACACTGCATTACTCCACCTACAATGTAATAATAACCTATTAAGTTCTATTACTCTTTCCGGAACAACATCTCTAAGAGAAATCTACTGCTCTCATAATAATATTACTTCCCTGCATCTAGGTGGACTAACAGAACTACACACCATTTTTTGTTTCGACAATCCACTTAACATCTTAAACGTTACCAATTGCTCCAATTTACAGGAGCTAAAATGCTACAACACCCTCATTTCATCTATTGACCTCACCAATAGCCTAAAACTATATTACTTTGATGCCAACAATAGTAACATTACGGACCTGTATTTAAATGATCACAGTGCACTGAAATATTTCAATTGCCAAAACTGCGATCTCAGCTCTCTTTATATAGCTAATGGTAACAATACTTCTTTCTCTTATTTCAATGCCTTAGATAATAATTTAAGCTGTATAGAGGTGGATAGCATGATGTGGTCCGTAATTAATTGGCCCCTGGTGGACAACACCAATTTGTACAGTTCTAACTGCCCATAACCATACCGATTTTCAAAACTGATTACGTTGGGTAACTAAATTCCCACTTTGGGAAAACTCCCATTATGAAATACAGCAATGATGGATAATTTGCTCCCCTAACCATGTATTCTGTATTATTATGACTTTAATTACTACCCTAAAAAGAGGTATGCTGCTTTCGCTTCTCAAGTGGAACGCAGAAGCCTTTGTATTGCAAAAATCTTCGAAAACTTCGTCTAACGGCCAAAAATCAGCTCCTGACCAATCCGGTATAGGGCTACCAACTATTTGGATCTGATCCAACACATCTTAATTTGACGATAAACTAACCACAACAAGAAGCTACTTCTTGCCTAAACACGGCCCTATGAATAACGAAGTAAAAAAACATTTAGCATTGGTTTCATTAGTATTCCTAATGGGAACCATCATGATCATATTATTATTAAATAACAATGGATCTCCTATAGAACAAGCCTCCACCTTACCGTGGATTGCCTTAGTAGTAGTATTAATGCTTACTGCGGTTGGAATCATCCTATTTGCATCTACCCCAAAAAAGGAAGAACGAGAAGAATTACCTACTCCGGTAGCAACACCTCAAAAACCCAGAAAAAAATCAATTCAGGAAATTACACAGGTCATCATGAATACCTCAGATGATCCTATCCTGATTTTAGATAATGACAAAAGAATTCAGGCTTGTAACGGAGCCACTTCCACCGTTTTTGGTTACTCCAAAGAAGAATTAGGAGCCATTCGTTTAAACGCATTAATTGACGAGCAAGAGGAAGGTAACAGGGGAATCAAAAAAGACGGATCTACCTTTCCCATTCAATTAAAAATTACGGAATCTAATGCCGATGGACAAGATTTTTACACGGTGAGAATCAATGACCTAACTGAAGAAATTAAAAGCAAAGCTGAATTTGAGGAAAGGGCCCAATTGGTGGAAAACCAAAACTGGTTAAAAACTGCTACAGCAGAAGTATTCAACTCCACGAAAGGAGTTACTGATTTAGGCATTTTAATTGACTCCATTACTAAAGTGGTATGTAAACAATTGGATGTGGGAGTTGGGATTTTCTACCTCAATCAGGAACTATTCAAAAAAGGCAATAACGAACTTAAATTACAGGCATCCTACGCATTTCAAAAAAGAAAAGGATTGGCCAATTCCTATTTCCCGGGAGAAGGATTAGTGGGTCAATGTGCGTTGGAGAAAAAAACCATCATTGTATCCGATGTTCCGGAAAACTACATCCAAATTGTATCTGGCATTGGCAGCACAACTCCTCGCGAAATAGTAGCAACTCCCATCATGCATGAAGAAGAACTAATTGGAGTAATTGAACTAGGTATCTTAAGAACCTGGGATAAGCTTCAGTTGGAGTTTATAGATGAAGTAACCAAGTCCATAGGGATCATCATTAAAGGGGTGATAGAAAGAAGTAAAACAGAAGAGCTAGCCATTGAAGTGAACAACCAGATTCAGGCCATTAATCGCTCTAATGCTGCTATTGAGTTCGATTTAGAAGGAAACATTCTTACCGCCAATGACCTGTTCTTAAAGCTAATGGGATACAACCTTAGCGAAGTAGTTGGGAAACATCATGGAATATTTGTTGAACCGGAATACCGCGAATCATCTGAGTACAAGAACTTCTGGAAAGAACTTGGCACTGGAGAGTTCAAACAAGGCGAGTTCAAAAGGCACAACAAAGCTGGTGAAGAAGTCTTCATACAAGGTTCCTACAACCCCATTTTAAGTGTGGATGGCAAGCCATACAAAGTACTAAAAGTAGCTGTTGATGTTACGGATCAAAAGAAGCAACAAATAAAAACGGAAGAACTGGGAGTTGAAATTAACAACCAAATGCAAGCCATTAACCGTTCCAATGCCTCCATTGAATTCGACATGAAGGGGAATATCCTCTTCGCAAACGATCTATTTTTAGAGTTAATGGGATACGAACTGGACGAAATTGTTGGGGTTCATCACAGCATATTTGTTAGCGACGAGTACAAAGCATCCAAAGAGTATGCAGATTTCTGGAAAGACCTACAAAAAGGAGCTTTTACGCAAGGTGAGTTCCATCGTTTTGACAAACAAGGAAATGACATCTGGATTCAGGGATCCTACAACCCTATTTTAGGATTGGACCAAAAACCATATAAGATTTTAAAAATAGCTGTAGACATTACCGCTCAAAAAACCTTCATGCTTCAGTTAAACGAACAGAACGAAAAACTGGAAGCACAAGAGGAAGAGTTGAGGATTTCTAACGAAGAACTCCAACTACAAGCAGATAAGCTTAAAAACTCCGAAGAAAAATTAAGAGTTCAACAAGAAGAATTGGCAGCAACTAATGCTGAATTAGAAGAAAAAGCCAGCTTACTGGAAGAGCAAAACCAGAGTATTTCTGAGCAAAACCAGGCTCTTGAACAGGCTAGACAAGCATTGGAAATTAAAGCAGCAGAAATTGAAGAAAGCGACAAGTATAAATCCGAATTTCTGGCAAACATGTCGCACGAGCTTAGAACTCCTTTAAACAGTATTCTTATTCTCTCTAAGTTCCTTCGCGAAAACAAGGAGCAAAACATGAGCGAGAAGCAAATTGAATATGCTAAGGTGATCAACAGTTCCGGTTCAGATTTGTTAAACCTCATCAACGAAGTACTGGACCTGGCGAAAGTAGAATCCGGAAAAATTGAACTGGAAGTTCAAAAACACAAAATGGAAACCGTTGCCAACGAAAACATCAATAACATTAAAGGATTAGCAGTGAATAAAGAAATTGACCTCACTCTACACATAGATGATGAGCTACCTTCAGTTTTCAGCACCGATAAACAGCGACTCAATCAAATCATCAAAAACTTATTGAGTAATGCTATTAAATTTACCGATAAACATGGTAAAATTAGCCTCGCATTCGAAGCTGCTTCCCCGAACAATAAGCTTACTTCCTCTACCCTAATTAAACATGAAAAACTGCTAAAAATTTCGGTAACAGACTCTGGAATTGGCATTCCAGAAGATAAGTTAAAAATCATTTTCCAGGCCTTTAAACAAGCCGATGGCTCTACTCATCGTAAATATGGAGGAACCGGGTTAGGGTTAAGTATCTCAAGAGAATTAGCACACCTGTTAGGAGGAGAATTAATTGTAGAAAGCGAAGTGGGCAAAGGCTCCTGCTTCTCGGTTTACCTTCCGTTGAATCAACAGGAGAATAAACCTCAAGTTAACGGAAACCATAAACTAAATGGTGTAAACGGGATAAATGGAGTCAATGGAATTCACCCTACGGTAGAAGAAGACAATGACGACTTTTTAGATTGGGAATCCAGCCATCTGGAAGGAGTAATTGCCGACGATCGAGAAAACATCGAACCGGGAGATCAGGTACTACTAATTGTGGAAGATGATTTGAGCTTTGCTAAGGTGCTATTGGACATGGCAAGAGAACAAGGATTTAAAGGGTTAGTTACAGATCAGGGAGACCTGGCATTAAAACATGTTAAATCCTACCAGCCTAATGCCATAATACTGGATATGCAATTACCGGTTATGGATGGTTGGACCGTACTAAAGAAACTTAAAACAAGTCAATTTGCCGATATTCCGGTTCACATCATGTCCGGAATGGACAAGAAAAAGCTCGGGCTGGAATTGGGAGCGGTAGAATACCTTGTAAAGCCTATTGATCCAGATGCACTGGAAAATACCTTCAACAGCATTTCGGCCAACATCACTAAAAATCAACCAAAGAACATTGTATTCATAGAAGACAATCCTCAAGTGTGTGAATTGGTTACCAAAACCCTTAGAGCAAAAGGAATAGAGGTACATGAAGCCAACAATGGTACAGAAGGGTTGGAACTCATGGAAACACAAAATCCTGATCTGGTTATTCTGGACCTTGGATTACCCGATATGGATGGAATGGAAGTATTTAAAAAGGTAAAAGAAGCTCACTCCAACATGCCGGTAATTGTTTTCACCGCAGAGGAGTTGTCCCAAAAAGACCTTAAAATTATTAACAAAGAGAAAAATGCATCGGTAGTTCTTAAATCGCAAAAGTCAATGGAGCGGCTACTGGAAGAAACAGAGTTGTTTGTGCACTCTTTGAAAAACGGTTCCGAATATTCTCTTCAGAAAATGAAGATCAAGAATTTTGAAGAGAACAATATTCTTTCCGGCAAGCGAATGCTGGTGGTAGACGACGACATGAGAAACATCTATGCCCTGGAGACCATTTTAGACAATGAGGGAGTTGAGATTGTGGTAGCCTCTAACGGACAGGAAGCAGTAGATGAAATGAGCAATTCCGACAACCATTTTGACGCCGTGCTAATGGACATTATGATGCCTGTAATGGATGGATATGAAGCCACCAGAGAAATCAGAAAACTAGGGTTCGACAAACTACCGATCATCGCCCTTACAGCAAAAGCCATGAAGGGTGACCGTGAAAAATGCCTGGAAGCTGGAGTTAGTGACTACCTCACGAAACCGCTGGACGTTGAACAATTACTTTCACTACTTAGAGTTTGGCTATACAAATGATAGAATTAGAAGAAATAAGCGAGCCGGAGGTAGAAGAGTTCATAACACTTTTCGACAACCTGTATCATCATAATTTTAATGGATACAGCAGAGCCTCACTGAGAAGAAGAATATTACGCCTCATGCGGATTTTAGAATGCACCTCTTATGCTCAACTTAAGTTTAGGTTGGTAAATGACGACGTAGATGCTGTGAATATTCTCAACGAAATTACAGTGAACACCACTGAGATGTTTCGAGACCCTGAAGTATTTCGATTCGTATACGATCAGGTATTTCCTAGATTAGACACTTACCCTCAAATCAAGATTTGGCACGCAGCCTGTTCATCGGGAGAGGAAGTTTATTCTGTAGCTACACTGCTAAATGAGGCCAATATGCTAAAGAAAAGCATACAGTACGCCACCGACATTAACTCGGAAGTATTACAAACTGCACAAGATGGCATTTACAACTTAAAGGACATGAAACTCTACACCGACAATTACGTTAAATCCGGTGGAGTCAACCCCTTTTCAGACTATTATACAGCAAATTATCACAAGGCTAAGTTAAAGTCCTCATTAAAGAAAAATGTAGTGTTTTCGAGGTTCGACCTCATCAATGGAAACTCCTTTAATGAGTTTCAATTGATCTTTTGCAGAAATGTGCTCATCTACTTTAATGAAGAGCAGCAAAATGCGGTAATTAAACTACTGATAGATAGTTTAAGTCCGTATGGATACCTGGTATTGGGCAATAAAGAATCTATTAAGGACAAAGCACTAATGAAACAACTTGAAACCGTACACAGCGGTTATAGGATATATAAAAAACTCCACTAGGATGAAGGTAATATTGTGTTGTGGATCGGCTGGGGCAATAGAAGAGTTTACTTCTTTAATCAAACAACTGGAACAGGGGTTTGATGCAGCCATTGTGATCTTATTACACCGAAAAAATAACATAACCGACTACCTGGTGGAAAACCTAAGAGCGGTAACTAAAATATCGGTTACAGGCATTGAGCATTTAACGCGGCTCAAGGTTGGGGAAATATTTGTGGTTCCGGGAGGATATCACTGTTTGTTGAACCAGAACCTGGAATGTGAGTTAGAATTTGGCGAAAAAGAGCTGTACTGCAGACCAGCAGCTAACATTTCTTTAGAGTCATTTTCGCATATACTCCACCACCAACTGGTAGCAGTTATTGCTTCGGGGAGTAACCAGGATGGAGCGAGAGGAATAAAATACGTAGCCAAAAGAGGAGGAAAAATTATTATTCAAAATCCTGAAAATGCTGCCTACCCTAAAATGCCAAAAGCAGCATTAGCTGTAGTAGAAAAAGAAAAGATACAACTATATAACGATTCGTTATACCACGCACTAAAAATTGAGCTATATGGAAAAAGCTAAAGTACTTATCATAGATGACCTTCCTGAGAATCTCTTTGTACTGGAAGAAATTCTAAAACAGGATGATCGGGAAATCATTTCCGCGAGCAACGGAAACGATGCCTTAAAATTGGCCAGGTTACACGATTTTGCCATCATCCTATCTGATGTTCAAATGCCCGGCATGGACGGGTTTGAATTGGTTAGTTTGCTCCGCATGAACAAACGTACCAAGCATGTACCGGTTATTTTCCTTACGGCCATTAGTAAAGAAGAAAAATATGTTCATCAGGGGTACTCCGAAGGAGCTGTGGATTACATCTTTAAGCCGCTCGACCCTAAAATTGTTTCCTCTAAGGTAGACACCTTCATTACCCTCTACCGACAGCGAAAACAACTGGAACTTCAAAATCAACAATTAGAAGAATTGAACATCCAGAAAAACAAGTTTTTGGGAATGGCAGCACATGACATTCGAAACCCGTTGAGCATTATCGAATACTACTCCAGAGACTTAATGGACAAAACAAAAGATGAGATAGATTACAAGGAACTGAAAAGTAATCTGGAAACCATTTATACCTCTTCCATTTTCATCCAGAATTTAGCAGATGAATTATTGGACTTTACCAAGATTGAAGCCAACGATTTCCAGCCCCGTTTAAGGGAAACGGATATTACTGAGCTACTCGACAACATTGTTAAAATCAATCAACTTTTTGCCAATAAAAAGAACATTACTATCAAACAGGAAATTGAGTTAAGTGGATTAAACATGGCCATCGACCCATCTAAGATCACACAAGTACTCAATAACTTAATCAGTAATGCCATAAAGTTCTCCAACAAAGGCACAGAAATTACCCTGGAAGCATTTATTCTGGATCATCAATTAATAGTTAGAGTTCAGGATCAGGGACAAGGCATTCCAACCAGCGAAATTCATAAGCTATTCGTGCCATTTGCCACTCTTTCGGTAAAATCCACCGCTGGAGAAAAAAGCACCGGATTAGGACTGGCTATTGTTAAGAAAATCATAGAAGGACACAAAGGAGATATTTATGCAGAAAGCAAAGTTGGAGAAGGAACTTGCTTTACCTTCAAAATTCCGGTTAGCCATAAAGAAGTGGTAAAACCAATAAGGATTAATCATGTGGAAGGAAACACCAACGTAATGGTAGTAGAAGACAACCTGATTATGCAAACCTTAATGAAAACCGTATTCGAATCGGAAGGGCTAAATGTTTCCATTGCCGAAAACGGACAGGAAGCATTGGACCAACTGAATGACGCCAACCCGGACATCATCTTTACCGACATCAACATGCCTGTAATGGATGGTTATGTACTAGGCGAAAAACTCCGAGAAATGGGTGTTAACATCCCACTCATAGGACTCACCGCTCTTATCAACCGAGAAATTGAAGAACTAAGCCTCAAAGCTGGCATCCTGGAACTCCGCGAAAAACCAATAAGCAAAATTGCATTAGGACAAGTACTGGAGAAGTATGTGGCATGAGAGACAAAAGATTTTAAGATAAAAGACGAGAGACTCTGAAGAATTAAATTAATCTGGATAAACGAACAACGATTGAACGAGTATAGATTACGAACAGTATAATAATTGAATAGACAAATAGTTTCTTTCTAGCTCAGCAACTTGAGCATCGTTCCTTTAAGCTCATCTTCCCATATAACCCCAATCATCATGGAAGTCCGGCACCCCCTCATTCCAGAGGAAGCGAAGCGGACATCTGGAATCCAGAGGTGGTAGAGCCTGGAGTGCGAGTATAGAGCAATGAGCACATAATATAAGCCTTGAGTCCACAGTAACCGAGCACAACACATCAATCCTCCAACTCAAAAGTAACTTTTACTGTATCCTGAGGAGGTATATAAATTGCTGTATCCTGAAAGATGGTATTACCCTGACCTATTGCCAAATACTTATTTTGATACGGAATGGCATATCGATAAATAATAGTATCTATTCCTGTATTAAAATCGATGAAGCTCCCATTATAATTCCATGTGTTATCCTCCATTCCAAAATCCAAAATTCTTCCTGACTGCCCGTTAGCTGTAAGGTCTATCACTGTTAATTCGATAATACTGGATTTACTCAGGTATTGAACATAATTAACGGTATCTCCATCCTCTTTATTTAACAACCCTACTTGCCACTTCCCCCAATAAGGTTGATCTTTATACACTTCCACCCAAGTATAGTCTCCTTTATGAATAGGATATTTCCCACAAGGCTCCCAATTATAGTAGTCCACCACATGACCCGTAGAATCACTTATTCTTACAGCATGCCATGGATGGTAATTCCAAATCCCTAGTCCTGTAATTTCTTCGTTGGTAAATGAATCTTTCAAGTGTCCATACATCCCAATACTCTTCCAACAAGTCTCATGATAATAAGGACCTGTACCAGTTTGCACAGGTTCTTCCTTTTTACAACCAACAATTAACAAAAGGAGTATTACAGGGATACATCTCATACTATTTAAACCTCTTCTACTTATCGAGGTTGTCTGTAAATTTAAGAAAAGATCAATGAGCATAGAGTACGAGTATAGAGAGAGAACCCCGAGCCTACAACACCACATCATACCTAATACATCGTACATAATACCGGTGCGTAGCACCAAATAATAACAATACCAACCTAACTCTCAGTTTTAAGAATTCGAATTTGCTCTTCACTGTTGTGATTACTACCTTGTAGCAAATATTAGATCGAACATGAAATTCATTAACAACTACCTATTCCTATTAGCCATCATTGTATTAGCTGCCTGTGCAGGACCGGACATCCCTGAAGAACCAACAGAGGTATCGCCAGAGATGCAAACTAGAATGGACTCAGTAAGAATTAAGCTAAAACAAGTTGCTGACCTCTTACCCGCAGAAGGAGAAGAACAGGAAATTACCCCGCAAAAAGGAAGTCTACCTGAAATAGGTAAGTTCGTAAACACATTGATAGTTCGATTATATACATTAGAACACCCTCACCTTATGTCGTTAGCTACCGGAGCTGAAGATTTGGAAGCAGTAAAAGACGAAGGAGGTGCCTGGTTATCATCAGGAGATTGGGATGGCTTAGAAGCTGAACCATTGAAAGACCATAAAATGTATACCCCACTACACGGTAAATTAATGGACAAATACGAAAACTTTAAGTACATCGGTGTTA
Source organism: Parvicellaceae bacterium (assembly GCA_965230225.1). GTDB lineage: Bacteria > Bacteroidota > Bacteroidia > Flavobacteriales_D > Parvicellaceae > CALSMU01. The sequence continues at coordinate 320,862 of CBDDKM010000005.1, read as the reverse complement.
CCAGAGTAGATTACTACCACTCAGGAGAAATTGATGGCGACGAAATTGTAGATAAAAGTGCTTGTAGTGCCTGGTTTTGGGTTATCGACATGATTAACATGGAAATTGTAGCCTGTACCCATGTAGAAGCAGAAACTCCAGATCTTATTTATACCACTGGTTCTGGTAGCTCAGCACTGGCCTCTAACCTACGTTCTACTATGGAAGGTAACATGAACGACCTTCTAAACCACTGGGCAGGAAAAACAGGGAAAGACAGATGGAAATTCATCCGTGGTGGCGATTCTGACATTGGAGCAGAATACATGGATTTTTAACAATTTACCAAGCAACCTCAACTGGGTAAAAGTGTTTTCAGGTAAAGACCAATATTATGAAAATACTATCCCCAATTTTATTCTTGTTCGCAATCAACTTTTCGATTGCACAGAATTACACAGAAAATTTTGAGACCACTCCAACACGCATCTGGTTAGATTCCACTGCTGCAGACAGCCTTTGGCACATTGGGACTCCTCAAAAAACAATTTTTGATTCGGCTTACAGCATCCCCAATGCTATTGTAACCGATACAGTTTCTCCCTACCCCGACTCTGCTAATGCCAGTTTCTTTGTTGAATTTGAACTGGGAGGTGTTAACCCATACGTAGAATTTTATCACCGATACGATACCGAAACAAGTCATGCCGGAGGTATTGTTGAAGTAAGCTTAGATGGAGGTCATAACTGGGTTGCACTATACCAGGGACTTACCATTGACGGAACCATGGACACCATTTTTGATGATTCTCAAAACGATGGATGGGCATCTGTGTATTTCTTCGAACCAACCGGAGATTGGCCAGGTATGAACGACACCTTACCCAACGGGAAACCGGCATTTCAGGGAAGCAGTACCGGGTGGGCACATTCTACTATCCAATTTGGATGTATGGCCCTTAAAGCCAATCAGGATTACCTAATCAAATTTACTTTCTACAGCGATTCTTCCACCAATTACACCGGAGATGGTTGGATGCTGGACAATTTCTACATAGATAATTCAGGTATATGTGCTTCTATTGAAGAATACAACGTTATTTCTAAACTATTCCCTAACCCGGCTAGTGAGAGCATCCATTTAGAACTGGAAACCATCCAACCTTCCATTACGGTTAAAATGGTTAACATCCTTGGAACAGCCGTTTTCGAAAAAGAATACACCCACACCGATTACATCGAAATAGACAAGGATCTCCCACCTGGAACCTATCAGGTATTTGTACTATCAGACAATGAAGTAATTGGACAATCTCAATTGATAAAGCAATAAGTAAAACAACCCAAAACTGTTTTTACTGATAAAGAAGACCTGTCGTTTTGATGGGTCTTTTTTTATTGCACCCAAATTTCTCCGAGGTAATTCTACCCGGATTTAGAGTGTAAACATCACGACATTCGATCAACCTAAAAGTGGACAATTTGAATTGTCCGCAAATTGTCCGGTCAAACGTTCTAATATTTAGTTACTTACCTATTAACTTTGGTATCAAATGGAACAAACCCCATCAAATATCGATCTTGAACAATTGCTCTCAGTGATGCTTACAGATGTAGCATCTGAAGTTCCAGTTTACCTTAACAATAAGGAAGAGGTATTACTTTCGATATTTCTTGGAACAACAAAGTTCAAATCCTTAGCAGAATTTCTGAAAGATATTGAATGCTTTCTCAATGAAGAGTTGGACTTACAATCAATAACCAGAGAAAACGTGTCCAAAATTAATTTCAGTGCTTTAGCCTCGAAATTTGGAAAGAGGTATCGATTGGATTCATTAGCAAACGTATCTAAAAGTAAAGCAAATGAATTTACTGAATTAGGTTGGAAAACCTCAAGAACCATCTTTTTAAAGGTAATGCTGCCACAGTTGCAAAAAATACCATTCGAAGAAGCTCAACAGTTAGTCATGGTTCTTGAAGAATTCATTTGGACTTATACAATTATTCAAGGAGAAAGCCCCGAACAAGTGTTAGATCAGCTTAAGTATTGGGAAATATTCAAAGATTATCGATTCACCTTGGAATTAGAAAATGGAACTTCACAAAACTCAAAAAAATTACCTCCACCTGATGAATATATAATATGGACAGGTAAGTCATATACAATTGAACAAATCGGAGAAATGTTAGAAACCAAATTTAACCTAATTGTTGACAAAAGGCATTGGATTCAATTTTTTAAAGATCATGTTCAACGCATTGAAGTTCAACCAGGAAAAAGGCGACAGCTTGTTGCAGTTTTACATCAGATGGAACTTCAAAATTTGGTTCAGAAAAGTAAAAATAAAGGGATGTGGAAAATTTGGCAGGTGATATTGGTTGATCAAAAAGGTCTTCCTTTTTCTAGATCCCTACGAAAGACAAGTAGTGAGATTCGTACTGCAGCAAGTCAAAAAAACAAGGAAGATTATGAGTTTGGCAAACGAGTGGTTAATGAGATGAAAAATGAGGAAAAGGGTAATTCCACAACTAAACAAATTGAGCTATGAGAATTTCAGATTTTGTAAATAGATATAATCTTCAACCAGCAGATGCTATTGCAGTTAAGAAAGATGCTATTGGTCTACTTGATCACTATTTAATTTACCTAGGTGAAGATTATTGGGGAGAGCATCTTTTCATGGCTAATTATACTAAAGGAACTAGAATACTTACTCAACAAGAGCTAATGCAATTCGCAAGTTATATGCATCCAGTAAGAATATCAAGGTTTATTGGTACTGAGCACCAAAGGGAAGAAGCTCTTGATCGTGCTTTTGAATTAAAAAATCAAAACAGTTATCATTTAATCCTTAATAACTGTGAACATTTTAAAAACCAAGTTCAATTAGGAAAATCTTATTCTGATCAGACAACTATGTTTGGTACTGGCTTAACTGCAGCCGGAATTGTTACAGCTACCGCATCTAAATCGGAAGAAGGAAAAGCAGCTGGTTTAATTATGGCTGGTTTAGGGCTTTTGACCCTTTTTTTGGAAAATATGGATGACTAAATAAGGTGGTCCAGCACCTTGAAGCTGGTTTTATTAACTTTTAAACATCATAATATTATGCCGTTTCCAATAATACCCGTTCTTGCACTTTTAGGAATAGTTGGTGGAATTTCTGCATTGGCTTGGTACTCAAATCAATCAAAGGAAGATCAGGAAAAAGCTGATAAGATAGCACTTCAATGGTTTGGACGTAAATTCAAGCAATTGACCGAACATCAGCAAGAACAGATTCGTAAAAGAATCGGATAAAACTAACCAATATGTGCACAGAAAAATGAAGCCCCAAGCTTAAAGAAAGTTATGGGGCTTTTTATATTAAGGACAATTTCAGTCACCTTAATAATACACAGTCTCTATTATAACCTTGTCAAAGTATTACCTTTATCCAAAATCAAAAGCACCAAATTAATCAAACAAGCATGAACTCATTTAACACCATGTTTAAAGGGAAATATTCCTTAAGCGATACCGCTTTTGATTTGCTGTACTCTGAAATGACAAAAGAGAATTGGTTAAAAGGTGACCTACTGATTAAAGAAGGTACCATACAACACTCCATCTACTTTATAATGTCCGGTGCCATGAGAAGTTATTACGTTAATCCAGATGGAAAAGAGGTAACTTATTGGTTCGGTTTTGAAGGAGATATTGTTGCCTCATTAGTAAGTATAATTAAGTCAACACCTTCAATAGAAAACATCGAACTACTGGAAGATTCGACGGTGCTAAAAATTAGTAAGTCTAAGCTTCTGGAGTTGTTCAACACCAATATTGAGCTGGCCAATTTTGGCAGAAAAGTGGCCGAAAAAGCTCTTCTGGAAATGGAAGAACAAATATTACTAACCCAGTTTACGGATGCAAAAAGCAGGTACATAAAATTGATCAATAAACATCCACAAATTCTTCAAAGGGTTAAACTTGGACATATTTCATCGTACCTGGGCATTACTCAAGTAACACTCAGCCGCATTCGATCAGAAAAGTAATTTTTTAACATAGGTAAAAAGAAACCGTTCAAGAGCTCCATAGTTTTGTCATCAAACAAATGAGGATCACTTATGAACTGGGTTTATCTATTACTGGCTGGCTTATTCGAAATTGGGTTTACCACTTCCATGAAATTATCTGAAGGATTTACCAAATGGCCGGGAATCGTTGGGTTCTTTTTATTTGGAGCTTTGAGTTTTTCCCTGCTGTTAAAATCGATGCAAAGTATTGAGATGGGGACTGCCTATGCTATTTGGGCAGGAATAGGAGCCAGTGGAACCATTTTATTGGGCACTCTGGTATTTAATGATGCTTTAAACTTGACAAAGCTGTTGTTTTTAGCACTCATCATCGTAGGCATAGTAGGAGTTAAACTGAGTACATAAATGATCATCTAAAAAATTAAATATGAAGAAAATAACAATCATAGGAGCTACTGGCCAACTAGGAAAACCAGTTGCACAAGAGTTGAGCAAAAAAGGAGTGAAAATAAAAGCCATTGTTAGGGACATCGAAAAAGCGAAAGAAATCTTACCTGAGCAAGTGGAAATTGTTTACGGCGATGTTTCTGATAAAGAGAGTTTAAAAACAGCTCTAAGGGGCACCGAAACCATCTACTTAACCCTAAACACCATAAGTTGGGATGAAAATGCACCGTTTCATACGGAAAGAGAAGGAATCATAAATGTGATCGACGTAAGCAAGGAATTAGGTGTTAACCATATCATCCAAATTGTTGGAATCGATTCATCTAACCCTGAGTTCGCATTAAAAGGCATGACCTATAAAACCAACTTAATCAGAAAACCGGCCATTGAATACATGAAGGCTTCTGGGATCAACTACACTTATCTATATTGTTCATTTTTTCTGGATTCATTCCCTCTATTTATTCAGGGAGAAGAATTTGCAATCATCGGGAACCACCAGTACCCAATGTATTACACCAATACTTCGGATCTGGCAGAAAACATTTACAATGCTATTGGAAACAGTAAGACCTACAAGCAATCCTTTACGATTCAGGGAAAGGAGGGCATGAGTTTTCCGGATGCTGCCAAAGAGTTTTTAGGAGAGTTTAACCCAAATGTGGGAGTTGCAGAATACCCCATGGAAATCATTCCTCAACTAGGACTACCAACTAAGGAAGAGGAGCAATTTATGGAGCACATGCTAACCTATGTTGAGCAATTGAGTGAAAAGCAAATTTCGGAAAAAACCTGGGAAGTACTAGGCGAACCAAAATGGTCAATCAAGCAATTTGCTAAAAAGCTAGCCTCCAAATAAACACCTGAGGTTAAACCATTTAAATCAAAATCATGAACAAGAGTATTTTCGTTACCAGCTATTTGGTTATTGCTGGCCTAATTGGCCTATACGTAGGAATTGGACTCACCTTCTTTCCCGTTGAGTTACAAGAAGGAAATGGGATTTTGTTACTAAGTGCCAGTCACTTTAGCGAAACCAGAGCCCCTGGTTCCGCTATTTTAATTGCTTCAATCTTTATGGTTGTTTCCATATTTCGATCCAACTGGAGATCAAATACCCTTGGGTTAGCATCATTGTTTTTCCTTTCTTACGGATTTGGACGATTATTCAGCCTAATGGTTGACGGTAAACCTGCCGATGGTCTGTATTACGCCATGTTCGGTGAAATTTTATTGGGAGTCATCGCCATGTTTATTATGGTGAGAATGAAGAAGTACTAAACCAAACGATAGGAGCTATAGCAGAGATCATAAAACTACAACCAAAAAACTTTTGAAATATGCATGACCACCAGTATTTCAATAAAATTTTAATGCTACTTAAGATTGAGTTGCTCCTAAGAAAAGCAACAAAAAGATCAACAGGTTTTTGTGAGAAAATTCATGTTTTAGGCTTTAGTGAAGTAAATATTGCTAAAAAGCCCATTTTAACAGATATAGATGAGTATTCTAGAGAAAGGATTGTTAAGAGTTATGGTTCAAAAAACTTGGATAAAAGTCTAAAATACTTTATTTGTTGTTTCATTTCTGATATAAATCAAGTAGTCGAGATTAAAATCCATTTCAACAATTTCGTTATTCGAAAACATGTCTATTAATGCTCTTTTATCCATACTTTGAAAAGGGAAGTTGAATCCAAAATATCCCATTAGTTCAGCATCAGAAAAGTCAACTCTGTTTAACTCAAGCGAGGAAGAATCAACAGTTATTATAACTGATTCGTTCGTGGTAGTAAAATAATATGTTTGAGATAATTCTTCATTAAGTAGATTATTGGCAGAGTCAAGATTTAGTTTTTTTGAGTAGTCATTATTTAGTATTGTCTCATATCTGTTAATTTTATCATTTACTGAATTAATGTAAGTATTGGTGAAGTCTAAATAATTTTCAGCAGTTATTGAATCTGCTTGTATTCCAGCATATATTCCCCATTGAGGAATATTGTTATCATAATAGTATATGTAGTGATTGATATAGTACTCATAAAAGAATCCAGGTTCAGAATTATACAGAATTAATCTTATTTGGTCTGGTTCATAATTTGCGTAGATATCATTAGTCCAGGATTGTTTTAAGACTTCTTCACATAATGAATACCTTTCAGATTCTTCATTGAATACATTAGCAGGGACGTTTAAATAAATTGTCTTTTGCTTTAGCTCGACAGAATTCATGAACGACATAGGTTTTGAGGGGCACACTAAATATGCAGACCTTTTCTTTGTAGTAAAGCAGTACTTCGAATTAACAAAATCCTTAGGATAATTCTCAAAGAACAACTGATCATTAACCAATTGGTTTAATGTTGCTGTGTCAAAGTTTATTTTATGCGTGAATATACCTGAGAGAATAATAAGTGAGCCTAATAAGAATGATATTCCCAAAAGTTTAGAATGCGACTTCTTGAATAACGATGAGGCTATTTGAATGTTAAGAATGTAGTCTATTATATGATATTTACCAAGGCTAAGTGTAAATGCTATGACGTCAGTAATAATTATACTAACCAATAATCGGAACTGAAACATTTTGTCGATTTGAAACAGCCCATTATTAAGAAAAGGGGCATCATTTATAAGCTCAACGAAAGATATAGAGGAGATGAACGTAATGTAATATAATAAGTATTTTGTAATTAGTCTAATCTTGAGGGTATCAGACAACTCCCAACGTAATTGTAAAATTTTTTTACCAAACGTGTTACCCATTGTCATTATAGGAATAACGAATACCAAAATAAAGGTCACGAAATAAAAATATCTTACGGCATCTACATTGTTCAAGGAGTTTGTACTTTTGATAAGTACAATCGCTAGAATTATGAATATCAAAAAATCGACAAGGTTTGATATCAACCGTCTGAATATCATCCTCTACGTGCTTGTTTGATACCTACGTAATATACGATACAAAAAATAACTAACACTATTAAAGATACTTCAAAGAAGTAGTTGAAAAAATACCCTTTTAGCCCACCAATTTCAAAGTTTTTCTCTATGTATCCATCCCCTCCATTATAGGTTACAATAAGATTGTTATCTAATAGATCAGGCTTGAAGTTCCCCCAAATCCTTATGAAGACAGAACCACCAGGAGGAACGTCTATCTCACTCTTAAGATAAACGATACTCTTATATTCATCATACGCAATGTTTTTCTTTAACTTCTGCTCTTCATCAATGGTAAGGAAGTCGCTACTTATACCCCAGCCTGTCAATGCATCACATTGAAGTTTCTTAAACTTCACCCCAGTAAGGCTTTTAGAACTTGTATTAGTTAATGTAATTTTGTTGAACTCGGTAGTTTGAACTAAAAAACTATGGATAGAAATTCCCTCAGAAACTAGAGTATCAGCCCTATAGGTATATTTACTTAAGTTTTCAGCACTGTTAGAGATATATGAAGGATAAGTAATGTTATCTCTTTTAACATTTACTCTTAAGTCAGAAGGTGAAATAATTAATTCATATGCACCAATAAACAATGCTATAAAGAATGCAAGCATGGTAAGAAGTGAGTAGTAAGGCTTAATCTTTGCATTAAAAGCTTGTAAAATACTTTCGTTAGTATCAGTCATAGAAAATGAAAACAATAATAGTTGGATGAGCTAATCTAAGAAAAATTAGAGAAGGCTAAAGTAGTTTCTTAACCCTCTGAGCGATTCCACTACTTTTGCCCACAATTTTCGTTAAGTTTCGAATTGCAGTATATACATGAAATAATGAAAAAAGTTGCCTGTTTTTTCTCAATACAATAATTCTAACAGATTCTTGTAATAAAGTTGCAACAACGTGAAATAAAAAAGCCTCTAACAATTTGTTAGAGGCTAACGTTTATAGATGTTGTCCCACTAGGGCTCGAACCTAGACTCTTCTGTACCAAAAACAGACGTGTTGCCAGTTACACCATGGGACAATTTATTGTCATTTCTTTGTGTTGCCTCCCGATCGCTATCGGGATACACAAGGGACAATCTTGCATCTGCATTTCTGCGTCAGCGGGTGCAAAGATAAAACACATTTTGAAAAAACAAACTGGAAAAAGATTTTTTTCTCTCTTCTACCACTTTCAGATTAACTTTTTTTTAGAAGAATGCATAAAAAATGTTAGGCTTTTCAAAATAACCATGTAAACCCTATTTATTTTTTTAAATTCGCAATCTTATAAAGCATTTGCAATGGACTACAAAAAGCTAAATAACATTACTGGATGGGCGGTATTTTTAATCGCCACCATCGTTTATTTAATGACCCTCGAAAGTACTACCAGCCTCTGGGACTGCGGGGAGTACATTACTACCGCTAACAAACTGGAGGTAGGTCACCCGCCGGGAGCACCATTTTTTATGATGATGGGACGTCTGTTCTCCGCCTTTGCCAGCCCTGAAAACGCTGCATGGATGGTTAATGCCATGTCCGGTTTAAGTAGTTCATTCACCATACTCTTCTTTTTCTGGAGTATGACCATGCTCGCCAAAAAGATTGCCACCAGAAACGGAGAATCACTGGATCAAGGTAAGATCTTCGCTATCTTAGGAACTGGTGCTGTTGGAGCTTTAGCTTACACTTTCACCGATTCTTTCTGGTTCTCAGCTGTTGAGGGTGAGGTATATGCGATGTCCTCCTTCTTTACCGCTATTGTTTTTTGGGCCATTCTTAAATGGGAAGATGAAATTACCATTGGAGAAGGCGTAGCTGAATCAAAAAGAAGATTCTTAGCTCACCCGGATCGTTGGTTAATCTTTATTGCATACATGGTTGGTCTTTCCATCGGAGTCCACCTATTGAACCTTTTGGCCATCCCTGCCATTGCTTTTGTAATCTATTTCAAGAAACACGAATTCAACATTAAATCATTCCTGATTGCAGGTGTTATTGCGGTTGGTACCCTTGGTATTGTACAGGCGGTAATCATTCCTAAAATCCCTTCTATTGCAGATTGGTTCGAGCGTTTGTTCACCAACAGCATGGGAATGCCATTTAACAGTGGTTCCATCATTTTCTTCCTGCTAATCACAGGTTTAATTGCCTTCGGAATTCACTATACTTCTAAGAAAGGAAAAGAAATTTTAAATACGGTTATTGTTTCCACAGCGGTATTATTGATCGGGTATTCTTCATTTACCATGATTGTGGTAAGATCGAATGCCAACACTCCGCTTGACGAAAACAACCCGGAAACACTTTCTTCTTTGGTATCTTACCTTAACCGTGATCAGTACGGATCGTGGCCAATTCTTAACGGGCAAAACTGGAACTCTCCGCAGTATTCAGATTGTGCTGACGAACATTTAGATCCACCAAAAGAAGCTTACATGAAAGTATATGCATTGACTCCATCTGCAGTTAATGCCAATGTAACGAAAGAGCAATCTGATCAGTTAGATGTTAAACTATCCGGATTAGGATTAGCTGTTAACTCAGTAGAAAACCCAAACAACAAAGGTTCTTATATCTACAGCATCGCTAACAAAGATGTGACCTTTATGAACATGTTTGAGTTGGAAGAGTACCGCTCAAAAGTAGATTCCATCAACGGTGAGTTAGAAGCCATGGGATCTCCAATCAAGGTATCTCTACCAGCTGATGCAACATCAAAATACATCAATACTTTCGAGCACAGACCGAAAGGAGATGCTAAATACATTACCGACTTTAAAACGAAAGATGCCGATGGAAACCCTGTAACAGTTAGTTACAAGACGCTTTTCCCAAGAATGTATCGTTTGGGAGAAGGACCTAACTACATGTACTGGTCTGGATACGAAGGAAACCCGAATGCTCCAATGCCACCGGAAAATGTTGGTGCTGATCTTTCTGCATTGTTAACTAAATACAACGGTAACACTCCTCCTGCCAGTAAAGCAGAGCAATATCAATTATTGAGTGCCCTTAGTATGGACCCTAACGTACCGGCAGAGAACCAGGAGATTTTTGTAGAAGTTGCTAATCAACTTTACTCAACAGGACTTTATAAACCATCTGCAGGAGATCACTTCCGTTACTTAAGAGATTACCAATTAGGATGGATGTACTTCAGATACTTCTTGTGGAACTTTGCCGGAAGACAAAACGATACTCAAGGGTACGGTGGAACCGGTGGAGGAAGTAAACTACTAGAAGGTAACTGGCTATCTGGTGTTGATTTCATTGATGAGCAACGTCTTGGTACTCAAGAGAACCTACCATCTATTCAACGTTTAAACAAAGGATACAACAAATACTACTTACTACCATTGATTCTAGGACTAATTGGATTCATCTTCCACATTGTTAAGAGTCCTAAAGACTGGTTTGTGGTTTTACTATTGTTCTTATTAACGGGTATTGCCATTGTATTCTACCTGAATCAAAAACCGGCAGAGCCAAGAGAAAGGGATTATGCTTATGCAGCATCATTCTACGCCTTTGCTTTCTGGATCGGAATGGGAGTTTACGCCCTGTTCGATGCTGCCAGAAACATGAAGTGGAAAGACCTTGGAATTGTTGGAGCATATAGTATTGGAGCCGGAGTGGTGATCTTCGCAGTAGAATCAGTGGCTCAAAGTCACCATGCATTCTCCTTCTCTATTTTCTACATGTCATTTGTAGCACTGGGATTACATGCCCTCATGATAGGAGTCGGAAATGCTGTTAAAAATGGAGCATCCACAGCCATGCTGGCCACCGGATTAGGAATTGTTATTCCAATAATACTGGCAGTACAAAACTGGGATGATCACGATAGATCTGGAAGATATGTAGGTAGAGATTTCGCTTACAACTACTTAATGAGTTGTGATGAAAATGCCATCCTGTTCACCAATGGTGATAACGATACGTTCCCGCTTTGGTACATTCAGGAAGTGGAAGGTGTTAGAACAGATATCCGTGTAGCCAACATGAGCTTATTGAGTACAGATTGGCACATCAACCAAATGAAGCGTAGAGCTTACGATTCTGATCCGTTGCCAATTACATTAAACGAGTTCGATTACCGTAATGGTAAGAGAGATTTCGTATTGATTGATGAATCTGAGTCTACCGAGAAACGTGGTCAATACTTTACTGCTAAGGAAGCCATCAACTTCATCATGAACGATAAACACATGAAGACTACGTTCTTCTGGAACCCGGGAGCTAAGCAATACGGAAAAGTATTCTGTAACCCTGAATCGTACATCGACTTTAAAGGAGTTTACATTCCTGTAGACAAAGAAGCTGCGGTTGCTAATGGAATTGTTACTGCCGAGCAAGCTGAATTAATGGAAGACACCATCAAATGGAACCTGAAAGGAAGTGCTCTTTACAAAGCTGATTTAGCTGTATTAGACATCTTAGCGAACTACAAATGGGATCGTCCAATTTACTTCGCTAGTATTGGAGGAATGGGAGCTAACTCTCATCTTGCTAAGTACATGCAAGCAGAAGGAATGGCATACAAATTAACTCCAATCAACTTTGGAGGTGGTGGTGGAACCAACACCGACAAAATGTACGACTTAATTATGGGTACCTACTCATTTAAGAAAGGTGATCAGGTAGTTGAGAACGTAGGTTTCAAATGGGGTAACATGAACCAGGAAGGTGTATTGGTAGATTACTATGCATTGAGAATGGTACAAAACATCCGTCTGCAAATCATGAAAGTTACTGATGCCTTAATTAGAGAAGGTAAACAAGATAAAGCTGTTGAAGTTCTGGACAAAGCATTCGAAATGATGCCAATCGAGAACAACCAGGTTGCTCCTGACGACATTTGCTTCTACTTATGTGGTAACTACTACGAAGCAGGTGCAAAAGAAAAAGGAGATGCTCTTGGTAAGAAACTAGTAGCTCTTGAATTAGAGAAATTCGAATACTACATGAGTCTAGATGATAAATTCTTTGCTCTTGTATGGAAAGAATGGGGTAAAGCATTAAACAACCTTGAAATGCTTCGTGAGGCTTCATTGAAAGATGAAATGACTCTGGAGAAAATGATGACTCCAGACCCAACAGGATTCTTCTTTGTGAACCAGGGAGTATTAGAAGGAAGTAGCTATGCTCAGGTATGTTCTAAAGCTGCCGGAATTTTCGGAGCGAACTACCATGCAAGACCTAAGTTCTTCGACGATGCTCAATCGTTCCCGAAATACTACGGAGAATTCCTTTGGAAGCCGATGTACGGAATTGAAACAGAGCAAGAGAAGCAAATGAAATTGCAGCAGCAACAAATGATGCAACAGCAGCAGATGATGCAGCAACAGCAAATGCAACAACAAGGAGCGGGAGCACCGCCTGCCGGAGCAGTCGCACCTTAAACCATACTAAAACCCCGGTAAGCAATTATCGGGGTTCTTTTTATCGTGTACTTTTATAAAACACCTACCATTGTCAGAGCCCTTCTGAAAAACGCTGTGTGGAACATTCCCAACTCAGCCAATAAGGTATACCTAACTTTCGACGATGGACCAACGGAAGAAATTACTACACGCACCCTTGAGTTATTAGAGGAATACAATGCTAAAGCCACTTTTTTCTGTGTAGGTAAACAGGTGGAAAAGAATCCCAAAATTTATCAGGATATTCTGGATCGGGGACACGCCGTTGGCAACCACTCAGATACGCACATGAATGGCTTGCACAATACCAACGAAGACTATTTTGCCGACATTAAAGAAGCTGAAAAGGTAATAGACTCTAACTTATTTAGACCTCCTTACGGGAAAATTAAAAGAAGCCAGAACAAAGTGCTCACCGAAAAGTATCACACCATTATGTGGGATGTACTACCGGGCGACTTTGACAAAAAACACACCCCTGAAGATCTAATAGAAACCACCCTTAAGCACACCGAAGCTGGTTCCATCATCGTGCTTCACGACAGCTTAAAGCATGGCCCTAAAATGCTGAAAGCCCTACCGGCTATTATGGAAGGACTTTCAAACAAAGGTTTTATTCTGGATAAAATCCAGTATTAGAAATCAATCTTATAGTAGAATATTGGTAAGAACCCTAATTGGTAATTCTTTCTGATTGGACTTGCATTAGGCGCACCCGGTACAGGAGCATAAGTCAAACTCAAAATGTTTTGAGTATCCAAAATGTTTACCAAATCCAATGCAATTTCGTGAGTTACTTTCTTAGCGTTACTCTTGAAACTAATTTTCAAATCTGCTCTGAAGTAATCCTGAAACTGGAACTCGTTGTACTGATCATCCAGATAAATCAACTCCCTTTGTAAGTCAGAAGCTACCGTATCTACCAACCCGTATCTTTTTCCTCCTGCAAAGGTTACTTTACCTCCAATAGAAAGTGTTTTACGATCTCCCAGTTCAAACTCTCTACCTCCAAGAATATTGGCAGCATACCCTCCATTAAAGTCTGTATTTCTTTCAATACCATCACTTCCTTTGTATCGAGAGTTGTATACCGCACCGGTAATCATCATGTGCCAGCTATCACTAAAGTATTTCTCCAGGGTAAATTCAACTCCATAATTATACCCTGTTCCTTCATTTACAAGAGTGTCTCCCGCAAACAGTCTGGAAAAACCACTTCCCTGATTCATTAAAGAAAATGCAGATGGATCGTTCTCTACCGGTACATTACTTACGTTTTGGTAATAAGTTTCCACCTTGGCAGCAAGGTTTTTAGAAATGCTTCTGGTATACCCTAGTACCGCATGGTTACTTCTGGTAAAATCCATCCCTTTATTGTGTGGCTCTACTCCAGTTCCCAACTGATAGAAGTAAGTATACAACGGCTGCATCTGGCTATGACGTCCTAACCCCATACTAAAGGTATTCTTATCGTTAGCAGTCCATTTTAAACCTGCTCTAGGCTCAAGAATAGAAGTACTATTGGTTAAGGAGAAGTATTGGTTATGCACACCTGCTGTAAAGATTAAATCGTCGGAGAATTTATGTTTCCATTGTACGTAAGGCTGAACTAAGAAAAACGTCTCGTCAGAATCCCAACGTCTTTTGTATACATCTTTAATGGTATCGTTCGCCAAAATACTATCGTGGTAGCTGGCAATGTAATAGTCGAAAGTAAATCCGGCTTTTAACACATCCTTTTTACCAAACTTTTTATTGACGAATGTTCCATTAGAAACTTTATAAGTATTGTATACAAACCCCATGTAATCATACACATCCAGTACATCGAACTGCCCTTCGGAGTTCACTACTCTATCGATGTATTCGTGCTTGGTGTGTTGGTGATCCAACGACCCACTAAATGTGGTTTTGAAATACGTTTTTTCGTTAATCGGCTTGGTGTACGTAGCACCTACAATTCCCATAGCCGTTCCGAAGTATTGATCCCTGTCGTTATCTCCATACAAGTCTACTTCTGAAGTATCTTTTTGGTTAGAGATAAGAATATCAATATCACTTTTACCGCTAATCCCCCAGATAGAAAGGTTTCCTCCATCGTTCAGTGGGAAGTTAAGTTTAAGCGATAAATCCTGGTACTTTGGTACCGCACTGGTTCCAATATCGATTCCTAATGCACTAAACATAGATACAGTAGAATAACGATACATTACCAAATAAGAGGAAGTATGCTTTTTAGACAATGGTCCCTCGGCCATGATTTCCGTACCTAAAAATCCAAATTGACCAGTAAACTCGTGCTTCTCGTTATTTCCATTTCTAAGCTTCAAGTCGAATACACCTGCTGTACTGTTTCCGTATTCTGCCGGAAATGCACCAGTAAAAAAATCACTATTAGACAATAACTTATTGTTTAAGATACTTACCGGACCTCCAGTTGACCCTGATATGGCAAAGTGATTCGGGTTGGGAATATCGATCCCTTCTACACGGTA
Source organism: Parvicellaceae bacterium (assembly GCA_965230225.1). Classification (GTDB taxonomy): domain Bacteria; phylum Bacteroidota; class Bacteroidia; order Flavobacteriales_D; family Parvicellaceae; genus CALSMU01. The sequence continues at coordinate 305,559 of CBDDKM010000005.1, read as the reverse complement.
AACAACTCCTAGAGGAGAGTTTCCTCTTACTACGATATCATTTCTACTATCATCAGCACCGGATACTCCAGCAAAGTTAGAAGCCATACGAGCAGGATCTCCCCTACTTCCGGCATACCTTTCAGTTTCCTCTACAGAGAACACTCTGGAACTCACCACGGCCATTTCGTTATTTACTTCATGATCATCTCCTGCATTAATTTCCACAACGTTTAGCATCTCTGTAGATTCTTCAATTTCTACATTCAATACCACCTCTTTTGCAGAGCTTACTACTATCGGAATATTTTGCGGAGCATATCCAGTAAAAGAAACCTTTACCGTATGTCGACCAACGGGAACATCTCCTACTTTGAAATTTCCGTCGATGTCTGTTACTCCCCCAATAATAGGATCAGTGGTGGTGATGGCAACACTTACTCCAGGCAGGGGAAATTTCGATTCTTTATCTACCACTTTCCCTTTAATGGTCTGTTGGCTAAAAGAATTAAGTGCCTGAATAGCAATTAAAACGATTAATAAACATTTTTTCATTTAAGTTGGTTTTGGGTGCGCTTTTGTAAAAATAGACAAAGCCCGGGATTAACCTATTAATTTAAAAGCTCATTTGTTAATTGTTGCCCCAAAGAAATAGAAAAGCCGGTAATCGAAATTACCGGCTCTCCAAAATTACGTACTTTACGTTTTATGCATTTACAAGCCCTAACCACGATTCGAAAAGGGCTTTTCCGTCTTCATTACTTAGTTCAGCATCAGCTGCTCTTTCTGGGTGAGGCATCATTCCAAATACATTTTTACCGGCGTTAGTTACACCAGCAATGTTCTCTAAAGAACCATTTGGATTCACTTCTGGAGTTACATTTCCATCAGCATCACAGTATCTAAATAATACCTGATCGTTATCGTTTAATGCTTTCAATGTAGCTTCATCAGCATGGAATCTTCCTTCTCCGTGAGCAATAGGAATTTGATATGCTCTGTTTTGATCTAATGACTCAGTTAATTTAGCTGTAGTTGATTCTGGTTTTAAGAAAACGTTTTTACAGATAAATTTCTGGTTGTTGTTGTGAAGCAATGCTCCAGGTAACAACCCAGACTCACACAAGATTTGGAACCCGTTACATACTCCGAATACATACCCACCTTTGTTAGCATGCTCAATTACTTCTTGCATTACCGGAGAAAATCTGGCAATTGCACCTGATCTAAGGTAATCTCCGTAAGAGAATCCTCCAGGAAGTACGATTGCATCGCATCCTTTAATATCGTGATCTTTATGCCATAATCTTTCTACTTGTTGTCCCATAATTGATTCAAGAACGTAGATCATGTCTTGATCACAATTAGACCCCGGAAAAGTAATTACTCCAAATTTCATGTTTTGTCATTTTTAATGAGCCGCAAAAATACATGAAAAATCACGCCTTTACGAAGCATTTTACCCAAAAGTTTTTCACTTAGAAGAAATAAATGTTGACAATCAGAACCAGCAGGATGGAATAGAACAACGCCCCCGACAGTAACTTCCTTTTAGCACCGTAAAAGTAAAAGGTGAGCAATAAACTCAAAGGTCCTGCACTCACTATAGAATACACCTGATTTTTTAGCACCAATCGCTCTAAAACCAGCAAAATAATGGAAAAGGAAATGATGAACATAAAAAAGGTAGTAATCTTCCTAAATCTCATGGAGCTGCTTTTTAACTGCCTGGATATTTGCATCCCGGAAAGGTTTACTGAAATGGCTAACGCTCCAAAAGCGATGTAATAACTCCAATGAAACTCCAGTAAGTACAACTGGTATTGACCAATATGGAAATTATAATACTGCTCTGCCAAATAAGGATTGTCGGCATAAAGGATATACACCACCCAATAGATTAACACCAAAGAAGCAGCCAAAAGAGGCATCAACCACTCTCGCCAAACAAATGGTCTCAACACCGCTAAAGCTATCCACACAATAGGAAACATTACAATTGAAGGGAAGTAAAACAAGCCTCCCAACAGCAAGAACACCGAAGCGTCAAAAGCCTCTTGTTTACTAGGCACCTGCCTGAATATGCGAAACAACCTCCAAAACGCCAGGGCCCAAAATAAATTGGAAAAAGTAATAGGACTCAACACCTGCATATCCGGAAATACACTCATGCAAAGCACATATAATAATGCCGGCAAGTAAGTGGTTCGATCAAAGATTTCGTTGTTATTAACAATTCCATTCAGCACTATCCCGGTAACCACAATAAGTACCATGGCCAGTATTTTACTCCAAACAATAGGTAAAGCATCGTTAATTACCTGAAATGCAGGCGATGGAGAAAGAAAATCGATGGCTACAGGGTCCAATAATCCGGGAAGCCAGAGTACCACCAACACAACTGGTAGCAATGCCAACACGATAGGATTATTTGATTTATACAACTGTAGAATCACGTGGTAAAATTATCTTTTGTTTAACTTTCTTCAAAAAGATGATCTAAAATAGGTTCTTGTTTGTGGATAATTTTTACTTTTGACCTGAATATTTAAAAAAATTACGCAATGGATTGGTTAGCATTCCCACTTAGAGACCTTTTAGTTTGGATTTTTGAGAACGTATTGGAGAAGTTGCAAAATGCTCCTAACTACGCATTTATCGTATTAGGGTTCATTGGTTTTTTCATTTGGTTAAGATATCAGGCTAAGTACAACGCTGAAGCAGAAGCTAATCCTGATCAGATTAAATAATCAGGATTTACTTTTTCAAAATATTGACGCCTCAAAAAGCTTATGCTTTTTGAGGCGTTTTTATTAGGTCAAATCCGATGTCTTTTCTGTAGTTCATTTTGTCGAACTTAATTCCTTCGATAGTTTCGTAAGAATTTTTCAAAGCAGACTCAATGTCTTTACCGTAAGATGTAACTGCAATTACTCTTCCTCCACTAGTTACTACTTTATCATCGTCAGTCTTGGTTCCTGCATGGAACACAACACTGTTACAATCGTTATCCAATCCGGTAATCTCTTTTCCTTTTTCGTAAGCTTCAGGATATCCTCCAGACACTAACATTACTGTAGTAGCTGTTCTTCCATCAAACTCCACATCTCTTTCAGAAAGTGTTCCGGTAGCAATTCCATCAAACAACTCTAATAAGTCAGACTTAATTCTTGGCATTACTACTTCCGTTTCCGGATCACCCATTCTACAATTGTACTCAATTACGTAAGGGTCTCCTTTTACCTTAATCAATCCGAAGAAGATGAATCCAGAGTATTCAATTCCATCTGCTCTTAATCCTTTTACCGTAGGAATAATGATTTGATTCTCTACTTTATCCAAAAATTCTCTGTTGGCAAACGGTACTGGAGAAATAGCTCCCATACCCCCGGTATTCAATCCGGTATCACCTTCTCCAATTCTTTTGTAATCCTTTGCTTCCGGTAAGATTTTATAGTTTTTTCCATCGGTTACTACAAACACACTCAACTCAATCCCATCCAAAAACTGCTCAATAACTACTTTGTTACCAGCACTTCCGAACTTACCATTAAGCATGTTCTTTAACTCCGACTTCGCTTCTTTAAGGTCGTTAAGAATCAACACTCCTTTTCCTGCTGCTAACCCATCTGCTTTAAGCACATAAGGAGCATTCATTTTTTCTAAAAAGGTATATCCTGCTTCTAAAGTATCAGCAGTAAATGTTCCATACTTGGCAGTAGGAATGTTATGACGCTTCATGAACTCTTTAGAGAAATCTTTACTTCCCTCTAATTGAGCACCTTCTTTCTTCGGTCCGATGATGGTAATTCCTGAAAGATCTTCTCTCGCTTCGAAGTAATCATGAATCCCTTCCACCAATGGAGCTTCAGGTCCCACAACGATAATGGTTACCTTTTTTTCCAAAGCAAAAGTTGCTAAACCGTCAAAATCGGTAGGAGCAATATCTACATTCACCCCAACTTCGCTTGTTCCGGCGTTACCCGGAGCAATGTAAAGCTTTTCCAAATGAGAACTTTGCGCCAATTTCCAGGCAATTGCATGTTCTCGACCTCCTGATCCTACGATTAATACGTTCATATGCTTTTAATTTTTTTACAAAGAAACGAAGATCAGACCAACCTCCCCCCTGTTTGTTATCAACAAGCACCCCCCTGTTTTGAACAAGAAGATCAAACCTCATAAAATTTGTCTGCAAAAAATTCGTTATCTTCGAAAGGTGAAATGGATTGCAGCAATAATGATCTTTATGACTTTGGTATCCACCATCGTTCCTTGTCATGCCACAGAGCATGAACATTGCGATCATGGTTCGCACCACAAAGCAGTTCACCATACCCATCAGCACGATCACGACAATCATGACGAAGAAGAGGAACACGAGGAGCATCCATGCTCTCCTTTTTGTGCATTTCATGCGTCTTATAATAGTGTAGATGGAACCCCGGAGTTGGTTACCGAAACTCTGGAAGAACCTAAAAAAGAAGTGTTTTACAACTATTGTGAACCTTTTTCTACTCAATTCCACAACCTCATCTGGAACCCTCCAAAAGCTTAATACCTAAATAATTCAACCTGAACCCACCTATTTCAGGAAGTGATTAATTATTTAAGATATTAAGTCATGATCAATAAACTAATTGAGTTTTCAATTAGGAATAAGTTCATTATAGGCATATTTATTATTGCCCTAATTGGCTGGGGAGCTTATTCCCTAAAACACATCAACATTGATGCGGTACCCGATGTCACCAATAATCAGGTACAAATTATAACCCAGTCGCCAAATTTGGCAGCTCAGGAGGTGGAGCAATTCATTACCACTCCCATTGAGCTACACATGCAAAACGTTCCAGGGGTGATCGAAGTTCGATCCATTTCCAGGTTTGGCTTATCGGTAGTTACAGTGGTTTTTAAAGAAGAAACCAGCATCTACCTCGCCCGCCAGTTGGTGGACGAAAAGCTAAAAGAAGTGGAGGGAGAAATCCCCGAAGGATTTGGGACACCAGAAAAAGCACCTATCTCTACCGGTTTGGGAGAGGTCTATCAATACGTCATCCAACCCAAAGAAGGGTACGAAGAGCAATACGATGCCATGGATATCCGAACCATTCAGGACTGGATAGTTAAACGACAACTGGCCGGTATTGAAGGAGTGGTAGAAGTAAATAGTTTTGGAGGTTACCTCAAACAATACGAAGTGGCGGTAAACCCCGAAAAACTAAAGAGCCTTAACGTTACCATTGGTGAGGTATTTGAAGCACTTTCCAAAAACAATCAAAACTCTGGAGGTAGCTACATCGAAAATGGAAAAAACACCCATTTCATTCGTGGAATCGGAATGGCACAGTCCATCGACGACATCAAAAAAATACCGGTAAAAACCAGAAATGGTATTCCAATCAGAATTGAGCATGTAGCTAAAGTACACTATGGCCACGCTCCTCGATTTGGAGCTCTAACCTATAACGGACAGGGAGAAACATCCGGTGGGATGGTGCTCATGATGAAGGGAGAAAACTCTGCCGAAGTGGTGAACCGAGTAAAAGAACGAATAGCACGAATTCAAAACAACTTACCGGAAGGATTGGAAATTATTCCATTTGCGGATAGAACAAAGTTGATCGACAAAACCATTCACACGGTAAGTACTAACCTCATAGAAGGAGGACTGATTGTAATCTTTATTCTGGTTTTCTTTTTAGGAAACATAAGAGCAGGGTTAGTAGTAGCTTCTGTTATTCCACTATCCATGTTGTTCGCTATTTCACTTATGAATCTATTTGGTGTATCCGCCAATCTAATGTCGTTAGGAGCACTGGATTTCGGAATCATTGTGGATGGTGCCGTAATTATTGTTGAAGCCATTGTACATCGATTGGTCTTGAGGCGAGCAGGACACCACCTCACTCAGGAAGAAATGGATAACGAAGTAAGGGATGGTGCCAGTAAAATCAGAAAATCTGCTGCCTTTGGAGAAATCATTATCCTCATCGTTTACCTACCTATTCTTGCTCTGGTTGGGATAGAAGGAAAAATGTTTAAACCCATGGCACTAACCGTAAGTTTTGCTATTCTGGGAGCATTTTTACTCTCGCTAACCTATGTACCAATGATGACGGCTTTGGTGATGCGTAAAAAGGTGAGAGACAAGAAAACATTCTCGGATCGCATGATCTCTTTTATTCAGAAAGGGTATGATCCTATAATCAAAATGGCATTGCGTTTTAAATATGCCATTCTTACAGTAACCGTGGGGCTATTCATTAGCAGCTTACTCACCTTTAACAACATGGGAGGAGTATTTATTCCAAGGTTGGAAGAAGGAGATTTAGTCGTTAATTTTGGGCTAAAGCCGGGTACTTCTCTCGACGAGGCCATTGCCACAGCCACCAAAATAGAAAAAGCTTTTTTAGAAAAATTTCCCGAGGTACTACAAGTCTGTACTAAAATTGGTACTTCCGAAATTCCCACAGACCCTCACCCCATGGAAACGGGAGACATTTTTGTGGTGCTGGACGATAAAGAGAATTGGGTTTCCGCCAATAATCAGGCTGACCTCATCAAGCTCATGAAAAAAGAAATCAGGCATTTGCCTGGAGTCAACATAGAGTTTTCTCAACCCATCGAGCACATGTTCAACACCCTTATTTCGGGAGTTCGGTCGGACATTGCCATAAAGATTTACGGAAACGACTTAAATGTTCTTCACACCAAAGCAACTGAACTGAGTAATCTCATTGCAGACATCAACGGTGTGGGAGACGTTAAAGTGGAACAAACCGTAGGTCTTCCTCAAATTGCAGTTAAATACAATTACGATGCACTGGGAAAATACGATGTAGACATTGAACACCTCAACAATACTCTTTCCATGGCTTTCGGAGGAACTTCTTCGGGAGTTATAGCGGAATATGAAAGAAAATTCGATCTGGTGGTTCGGCTGGATAAAGCTTTTAGAAAAGACATCGACCATGTAAAAAACCTCTATGTGGATTTACCTAATGGAACTCAAATTCCACTGGAAAAATTAGCGGAGGTGAAATACATTAAATCGCCCATGCAAATCTCCAGAGATAATGCCAATCGTAGAATTGTGATTGGAGTAAATGTGAGGAATAGAGATGTGGAATCGTTGATTGAAGAAATCAAGACCAAACTCAACTCCGATTTAAAACTGGACCCGGGGTACTACATTACTTATGGAGGGCAATTTGAAAATCTTAAAAGTGCCAAGGAAAGACTAGCCGTTGCTGTACCAATTGCATTGGCCCTAATTTTTGTACTGCTGTTCTTTACCTTTCATTCGGTAAAACAAGCTTTGCTCATATTTACAGCTATTCCGCTTTCGGCCATTGGAGGCGTGTCTGCTCTTTGGCTCCGTCAAATGCCATTTAGTATTTCGGCCGGAATTGGTTTTATCGCCCTCTTTGGTGTAGCTGTACTAAATGGAATTGTACTTATTGCCTATTTCAACCAACTTAAAAAAGAAGGTATGACAGATATTTACGAACGAATACTGGTGGGAACCAAAACAAGGCTCCGACCGGTAATCATGACAGCTTCTGTTGCTGCATTAGGGTTCTTACCTATGGCACTTTCTACCACAGCAGGAGGAGAAGTTCAACGCCCATTAGCCACTGTGGTAATTGGGGGATTAATCTCAGCTACTCTACTCACCTTAGTAGTATTACCAGTACTTTACCTCATCTTTGACAAGGTGGAGTTCAAGCCCGGGAAAAAGGCTATGCTATTTATTGGGTTTTTAATGGTCGGTGGATTGGGGTCAGTTCAAAGTCAGGACAACTCCGTTACCATGGATCAAGCGGTGGACTTAGCTTTAAAGAACCATCCTTCTATTAAAGCGGGACAGTTGAATGTAGAGAAGCACGAGGAATTGCAAAAAACCGGTTTTAGTTTGGACCCCACTCAGTTTAGTTACACTAACGGGAACATTAACTCCGGTGCGATAGATTATCAAATTCAGGTGAATCAGTCATTTAAATTTCCTACGGTTTATGGTGCCAATAAGCAATTGCTGGTGGAGGAAACCAAACTCTCCGAAAGTGATTTGCTAATCCGACAAAGTGAGCTCAAGAAACAGGTTAGAATGGCATTTTCTGATCTTTCCTTTCACAAGGAAAACCTGAAAGAATATACCAACCTAAAAGAAGTGTATCTGGAGTTTAGCGACGTGGCCAACAAACGTTTCGAAGCAGGCGCTACTAACCTGTTAGAAAAGCTGGCTGCTGAGGCAAAGTATCAGAACATACTTCTGCTTGTTCAGGAAGAAGAAACTAAGATTGCTGGAGGTAAAGAGCGTTTGAAAAAGCTCATGGGAGTATCTAACGATTTTGACATTACCATCGTTCAGGAAGCATCCCTGACTTCTACAGATTCCTCTGCCATTAAAAACCATCCTTCTTTGTTGTACTTACAACAGGTAGAACAACAAAACCTGGCCAACACCAAAACCTTGAAACAGGCTTACATTCCTGAGTTCAATGTTGGATATTTCAATCAACAGATTGATCTGGAGAGAGGTTTTCAGGGATTTCAGGTGGGAGTAAATGTTCCGTTGTTTTATCGTGCTGATAAAGCTCAGGTGCAAGCCAGTAAAATGAATCAGGACATCATTTTACAAGAGTATAAAGACAGGGAACTCCAATTGCAAAGTGAGTTTGCTCAATACTGGAGCCTATTCCAGCTCCACCAAAGTAAATCGGAGTATTACCAAACCACAGGAAGTCAACTCAGAGATCAACTTTATAGCCATGCACAAACGGCTTATAAGGAAGGAGAAATTGACTATGTGGAGTACATAGAAATTATGGATCAGGCTTCTGAATTAACCTTGAAGGAACTGGAAAACAAGTATGCTCAACAAAGCATCATTAATGAATTGAAATACTTAATCGGTCAATAACATTCTCTTTGGAGAATTAATTAAGAAGATTATGAAAAAATATATTTATCCAATCGCAATGCTCTTTCTGATTATCGGATCGGTAGGTTGCGAAAACAATACGGTAATTGAAGGTGGACACGACCACAGTCATGACCATGGAGGCGGCGGTGATATCGCTCAATTAACCAGGGAACAGATCATCAACTCCCAAATTAAACTGGGCTCTTTCGAAGAAATGAACCTTGGTAACAGTGTAAAATGCAATGGTATTCTGGAATTACCACCCCAGAATAAAGCCAGCGTTAGTGCATTGTTGGGAGGAAGAGTAAAAGACATCAAAGTAATTGAGGGAGATGTTGTTTCTAAAGGACAAGTACTAGCGGTGCTCGAAACTCAGGAAATAATTGTACTTCAAGAGGATTATCTGGATGTGTACAATAACCTGTCTGTACTTAAAAGTGATTTCGAGCGAAAGCAAAAACTACTGGCGGATAACATTACCTCTAAAAAAGCATTTGAAGAGGCAGAATCCGCCTACCAAAGTGCTTTAGGAAAGCTTAACGCCATTAGCGCAAAACTAAAACTATTGGGCATTTCCCCCTCTCAGGTAGAAAAAGGAAACATTACTAGCAGCAGCAGTATTCTTTCGCCTATAGACGGGTATGTTCGTTTGGTGGAGATTAACCTGGGAAAATTTATCGAACCACAACAGGAAATGTTCGAGATTGTAGACAACGATCATATTCACATCGACCTGATGGTTTACGAGCAAGACATTAACCAAATTAAAATGGGACAAACAGTTCAATTTGCACTGACTTCGGACCCACTTGCCTCTTACACCGGAAAAGTATTCGCTGTGGGGAAAGCTTTTGAAGAAGATACCAAAGCAGTTCGTGTTCATGCAGAAATCGATCACATGGATAGCACCAATCATGTAGCATTTTTACCGGGAATGTTTGTAAACGCACTCATTCAAACGAATAAAAAGCAAGTTACCGCTCTACCAAATGAGGCCATCATTACAGAAGGAGAAGACAGTTACATTTTTATTCAGCTGGAAGATGATCCACATGTCGGTCATAATCACGATGATCATTCAGGACATGATCATGGACACGATGGTGATGACCATGCACATGAGGCACCTAAAACTTCTTTTCAGAGAATCAGTGTTATGATTGGAGCATCACAAATGGGCTTTACTGAAATCAAAAATGCTTCAGAAATTCCAAACAAAGGGAACATCGTTATTCAGGGAGCTTATCACCTGGATGCACAGCTGAAAAAAGGAATGGTAGGGCACGATCATTAAAATCACTTATCACTGGAAATTGATTCTTTGTGAGGATTAATTCCCTTTTATGTATCTGATTGACCCAATGTAACAGAATAGCGTATATTTGAAATATGTCGCAAAAAAGATGGTTATATTGGGTCTTTCAGTCTTCTGGATGGGGCTTTCTATTGTTTCTTACTTTCCTTAGTGTTTTCCAGAAAGAGGGAACCGTAGATCTTAAAACCATTGTTGAGTCTTTGGTATTTATCAGTTTCGGATTACTAATCACTCACCTCTTTCGTTATTTCATTATTAAAAAGAATTGGCTGCAAACCAATGTCATCAAATCGGTTCCAAGAATCATTGCAGGAGCACTTTTGCTGGGAACCATTTCTTTTGGATTTGTAGTGTTGATGACCTATGTAGAAGAGGCTTTTCAAATTAATGCCCCTGACGATACAGTAGCCGCCATTTTTGGTGGTAAAGAAGGTAATTTCACTGTTGGATTTGTAGCACTACAGGTAACTCTGATTATCATTAACCGATCGCTGCTATTCTTTATCTGGCTGGTAATTTACTTTGGATATCACTACTTCGAGCGTACCAGAAAACAGGAAATGGAGCGTTTAAAATGGCAAGCAGCCATTAACGAAACAGAATTGAACAACCTTAAATCCCAACTCAATCCTCACTTCATGTTCAACGCCATGAACAGCATCAGGGCATTGGTGGATGAAGACCCTAAATTGGCTAAGAATGCCATTACCCAATTAGCGGGGTTACTTAGAAGCACCCTACAAACCGGTAAGAGAAAAGTGGTTACTGTTGAGGAGGAAATGAAAATCGTAACCGACTACCTTCAGTTGGAAAAAATAAGGTATGAGGAGCGTTTAAGGATTGAAACCAACATTGAACCGGGAATTGAAAAATGCCTTATTCCTCCCCTATTATTGCAAACCTTAGTAGAAAATGCCATCAAACATGGAGTAAGCATGCTTGGAGGTGGAGGAATACTGGAAATTAACATCCAACCCACCGATGAAGAACTTCACATTATCATCCTCAACGATGGTACTTACGAGCCCTTCAAAAATAAACTGGAGGGAATTGGATTGAAAAACTCTAAAAAACGATTAGAGATATTATACGGAGATAAAGCCCACCTTACCATACAAAACGTTAACAATAGGGTTCAGACCCTTGTGGTTATTCCTAAAGAATTTCAGAAGGAAATAACCGCTGCATAAACACCACTTTAGTACTATGAGAGCAATAATTGTAGACGACGAAAGACTAGCAAGAAAAGAATTATCCTCTTTGCTTAAGGAGTATCATGAGATTGAGATCATCGATGAATGCTCCAATCCGGAAGATGCCATTAAAAGCATCAAGAAAAATGATCCTGATTTGGTGTTTCTAGACATTCAGATGCCGGAGAAAACCGGTTTTGAATTGCTACAGGAACTGGACAAAGCACCAAAGGTAATTTTTGTAACCGCTTACGACGAATACGCTCTACGAGCATTTGAGGTAAATGCACTGGATTATTTAATGAAGCCAGTAGTACCGGAACGCTTGAGAGAAACCATTACCAAAGTACTTTCTGAAGCCGGCGAAAGTGGAGAATCGTTTATTGATGTTTCCGATAGAGGACCGCTTTCTTCGAACGATCAAATCTTTATTAAGGATGGGGAGAAATGTTGGTTTGTTCACCTACGCGACATCCGCATGTTTGAGTCGGAAGGAAATTACGTGCGCATTTACTTCGAAAACTTCAAGCCGTTAATCCTTAAATCACTTAACAGCCTGGAAGATCGACTGGACCCTAAAGTATTCTTTAGAGCTAATCGAAAATACATCATAAACCTCAAGTGGGTGTCGCACATAGAAAACTGGTTTAATGGAGGTTTACAAGCTACCTTAAAAGATGGAGAAAAGGTAGAAATCTCAAGAAGGCAAGCTGTAAAATTTAAAGCATTGATGAGTCTATAAAGATCAATGATCAAAAGCTCAATACCATCAACGAACGAATTTAACCCATTTTTACCCTTTTGTTAATATTAGACTTAATCGTTGGTTGAGGGCAATTTATCGTAGCGAGTTCATTTTTAGTAGAATTTTAACAGGATAATCCACAAATTATTATGATCTTAGCGATAGATCAATGATTTATTGTGCATGGAAGCTTTTAAGAGGAACGCAACTGACACCACACCCGCGATTGTTTTTGACCCGAAAAACGGAGAGTTTATTATAGAGGGGAAATCTATCCCTAGCAACGCTGAGGAGTTTTACAGACCAATTCTGGATTGGCTGAAAGATTATGTGGACAGACCAAATGCCATTACTAATCTTACTTTAAAGCTTGATTACTTCAACATTTCTTCGTCTAAGAGAATTCTGTTTATGTTTTATAAACTAAACGAGTTAATCGATGGGGGGAATACCGTTAACGTAAAATGGTACTTCCACGAAGGTGAAGATGACATGCATGAAGTAGGGCAGGATTTTGCTTTTATGGTAAACATTCCTTTCGAGTTTATTGAGTACTCTCACTACGAATCAGTAGTAGCTTAAACTTCATTTTTTATTTCCCACTATCCAAAACGTTAACAATTCTTAATATTGTTGCGGTATTTGTGCTGGTCTGCACCTAAACTATTACATTTGCACAAATTTTAGTCAACTTCAAATGAGAACAACCGCTAAAATCGATCATCCAAAAATGGACATCAGCGTGTATTTAAGAGAAAATAAATACATGGTAAAGATCGTTCTAGGACAATACGAACAGGTATACAGAGTTAACGAGATGGACGTTACCGGAATGGACGACGTTATTGCTATGGTAAGTAATGATTTTCTTACCAATGTCTACATGCGCTTTGTAGAGATGAGCAAAGATCTGAATACCGCTTTTAAAAAGATTAACACAACTCAATCATGAAAATGAAATTTGCTAAATCAATTCTTCTATTATCTCTTTCTACCGCTTTAGTTTCTTGTGGTGGTGGAGACAATTCTAACGAATCTAAAGAAGAAGATAAAACTTCAGCAACTGAGACATCAACTGCCAACCATACAGTAGATACATCTACTGCTCCTGTTTCAACAGGAGGGCTTAAAATTGCCTATGTAAACAGTGATACATTGACTGTACATTACGATTACTACAAAGTATTAATCCAGGATTTACAGGCCAAACAAACTTCTGCAGAGTACACTCTTAAAGGAATGATGAAAGACTACGAAGAAAAAGTAGCTTATTATCAGAAAAACCAACCAATGATCGGTCAGCAAGAAGCACAAAGATTGATTCAGGAAATTGGAATGCTGGAGCAAGAGATTTACCAAAAAGAGCAGGAATTGAGTGTTAAGCTTCAAGAGAAAAACCTTTATGAGTCCATCGACTATAGAGAAAAGACTTCTCAATACATGCAGGTAATTGGTAAGCAATTAGGGTACGATTTCATTTTGAGCTACAGAACCGGAGATGTGGTGATGTACGCCGATGAGAAATACGACATCACTTACCAAATGATCGATCTTCTTAACGAAGAATACAACAAAGAAAAGAACGGAGAATAATGCTCATCGCTCAGTTAAAGAGAGAGGAAAACATTGCCGAATACATCTTGTACATGTGGCAGGTGGAAGACATGATTCGCGCCTGCAATTTCGACATTGAAATCATCAACCAACAGGTGGTGGAACGCATGTCAGAAGATCCTGAAGTTCGAAAAGAGATCAGGAAATGGTATGCCGATTTGATTTCTAAAATGAAATTACAGGGGCTTAAAGAATCTGGTCATTTGAGAGAATACAACGAGATTTTTGTTGAGCTAGGTTACTTGCATAGCACACTAATTGATCTTATGGGAGATGACCACTACAAGGGCATTTACCAAAAAGCACTTCCGCTCATCAACGAGTTTAAGGCAAAAATGAATGCCGAAAAAATGAACGATGTTGAGGCATGCCTAAGTGGGTTGTATATGAAACTGATGCTTCGCTTAAAAGGCGAGTCCATTTCTTCGGAAACCGACGAAGCATTTACCGCCTTTGCACAAGTTATGGGGTACCTTTCTGCCAAGTACACCCTAATGAAAGAAGGAAAGTTAGCCTAATTTCGATTCCTTTGGGTTTCTTGCTACCTTTGTAAGTAATGGAATTTCACGAAGAATATTATCCACCCAAACCTGAATTACAGGAAACCAACCAAAATGGAGTTACCAGGTCGTTAATTAGCCTTGGACTATTTATTGGGCTGTTCTACATCTTGTTTCAGGATACCCGAGTGATGTTCTTAATTGTACTCATTTTGTTCATTCACGAAATGGGACATTTCATTGCCATGAAGGCTTTTGGTTACAAGGATGTAAATATGTTCTTCATTCCACTTATGGGAGCCATGGTTACCGGCGAAAAAGATCGAGTATCTTTATTTCAACGATCCATCATCATTCTGGCAGGGCCATTGCCCGGGATCTTAATTGGTTGGGGAATGACAGAATACGCTATTTCCATCCAACACAACGAATTATCTGTTGCCGGAATCTCTTTTATATTCATCAACCTGATTAATCTACTGCCCATCGACCCATTGGATGGAGGCCGCCTGATCGAAACCCTGTTTTTCTCTTCTAACGAGAAAGTGAAAAAAGCATTTCTGATCATCTCTGTGGTAGGTATGACCATAATTGGATTGTACTATGGCATGTACATTTTAGCCATCATGGGATTCTTTATGTTTACCCGTTTTAAGGTGCTTCAGAACCTTACTCAGTTGCGGGATAAAATCAAAAATTTGAACATTCAGCTCGTTAAGACGTACGAAGAGTTAACAGATAAGGAGTACTGGAGCATTAGGAAAGCGTATTTGGAGAGTTCCAACCTCAGTAAGGTAATTGATCCACAAGAAATGAATCCATCGCCCTACGAGGCTAAAATTGCCAAGAGCGTAAAGAACATTTTGATCGTTCCTGTTAAGAAGGATATCACGATCGTAGGTAAAATAATTTTCCTTTTGTTGTGGTTGGCAGGCATCTTGCTTCCCATTTGGTACACCTTGCCTTTTTTAATGGAAATGTACAATTCAGTTGGTGGCGATATTTGATTTCATAGAAAAACACAAGTTTGGCATTATTGGGACCATTGCGTTTCATATTCTGCTATTCATTTGGCTCAACCTCCATTTGGTTCAGTTGGATGTGTACGTTCCTAAAGAAAAGGTATTGGCCGTTTTGGATTTCACGGAAGAACAAGAGGACGACACTCCACAACCGGAAATGCCACAACCTGTAGACGAAAATGGCAATCCGATTGAAAGCAACGTAATGAACGTGGCAGCAGATGCTACTCAGGAAAAAACCACTTATACCAATCAGGCCAACAACAATTTTAGCAAAAGCAAAGCCGATCAGGAAGTTTGGGACATGCTTAAGGGCATTGAAGCGGAAGAATACGCTAAAATCAACGCCGGTAAAGAATCTTCCAGCTCAGAAGAGTCCTCAAGCAACGACAAAGAGCACCGTCAAATTGATCCTTCGCTCATTAAAAACGATGCTAAAGAGAACAACAATGCAAGCTTTGGTGCCGACATTATTGCCACAGCTAATTACTCTCTAAAAGGCCGCAAGCCATTACACCAGGATAAACCCTCCTACCTCTGTCGTAGCGAAGGTAAGGTGAGAATCATCATCAAAGTGAACCAAAAAGGAGAGGTTATTTCCCGCACCATCGACGAAGCAAAAACCACAACTCAAAACGACTGTTTGCGCACCGCAGCATTACAATACTCCAAAAAGTGGAAATTCAACCAAAACTTCAGCGACCCCATGCGTCTGGAAGGTTGGATTGAGTTTACGTATATGGCGCAGTAGGGGTTAGATGTACTATGCCTTAGGTATTAAGTACCATGTCTTTTACTCTACCTTCTTTTATCCTACGCCTTGCTATTATCCACTATTTCTTACTTCGCACCTTTCATTTATCATAACCCTCACGAAGACGACCACCCCTACATTTCCCCTCCCATCAACATTCCGGAAGGAGTCCCGTCCCGATAGCTATCGGGAGCATCGGGACGTATATCCGGAATCCAGAGAAGCCTAAGCAAACATCTAGAAGAACTAATCTAAAAATGGTGAATAATCTTTCTTCTCCAAACTAAGCCAAAAACAAATAAGAATATTAATGGAGATAAAGTAAATACCTTAATTATTAAATTCTCTTTAGAATAATTTTCTTTATGGTAACAGCGGTAGTGAGAGTTTGCAATATTTTCTGAATTAACAACTACTTGAATAGAATCCCCAACTTCGAACTTTATTTCCTTAAAGAAACAGTGTTCTTCAAGCCAATAGCCACTCCCTTCTATTTCAAATTTTGATTTAATAACATAAGTATCCTCTGCCCCATCATGGAGCTTTTTTTTCTATACCATAAATCTTTCCTAATATGACCTCACTGTTTTTGTGCTCTAAGTAATTGTTTAAACTGTTTAGAATAATTAAAAATGAAATTGAAGAAATTATCCCTAAACAAACAATAAAAACCAGATATTTCCTCCTTGAGCGTTTCATTTATTAGCTATTTCTGTCATATCCAGGCTGCAACCATTACTTTTTTTCCATAAAGCAATTATCTTTCATTTCAATCCATCAACCAAACATCCTCATCCTCCTCACCCAACTCATCCAGTGCTTGTTTCTGCTTTTTCTTTTTGTTGTATCTGCTCCAA
This sequence comes from Parvicellaceae bacterium, assembly GCA_965230225.1. Classification (GTDB taxonomy): domain Bacteria; phylum Bacteroidota; class Bacteroidia; order Flavobacteriales_D; family Parvicellaceae; genus CALSMU01. The sequence goes on along the minus strand of CBDDKM010000005.1, from coordinate 288,651 downwards.
AGTACAATTCCGGTTACAATAGGGGTAAGAACAAAATAAGCCAGATTAGACTGAGTTTCCAGATCTAAATCAAGAAACCAATCCCAGATGTTTAATATGGTTAGATAGAGGTTCACAACTAACCACTAAATTAATCCGATCACTCCTAAATCCATAGCAAATGGCCATTTTTCCAATAAGTGGTTCTATTTAAGTAAATATTGGTCGATTTGGGGAATATGTGGTGTTAGCATTTATAGAAACTACACCACTTCAATCTCAAATATTAAGTCATCCATGTCATCATCAGGGTAACCATCATTACAATTAAACCTAAAATGATCTTTATTTTGTTCAACATGAATGGCTGCCCCATTATGCCAGTGTTGGATTACTCCATTTCCTGTGTCCCAAACATTATATACTATTAGCTCTTTACTTTCAGTCGACACTAGAATATCGAATTCTTTAGGAGATGACTCTTCCCAAAATATCATTTTATTTCCTGATCTATTATTTACCTCAATATCCCCTTTGGTTTTAATGATTACGCCTTGTTTCCAGTGACTATTTACACAGCAAAATCTAAACTTTAACCGTGTCTTTGTAGAAGCTAGCTGAAGTTTATACATCAAGGTTAGGTTCATTCCATTGTAATGGATTTCTCTCCCTTCACTTTGATTAAATAAATCTTCAAAAACCATATCCTGAATGTTTAGGTCAATAACATCTATTAAAAAGATGCTTTTTGAATAAAAATAAAGTAGTTCCTGTAAAAACTCAAAGCAAAATGCGCGTAGTCTGAATTACTACAGACTACGCACCGAATTAAACTTTATATTGGTTTTGGCTTTAGGAAGCTTGACCAATTTATTATGGTCCAACCAAAGCTCCTAATGATCTATACTATTTCTTTTTTATTGGTCTGGTTAAGTAGGAATTGTGAGGAGGATGTCTTTTGAAGTAGGTTTTTTGGTTTTAGCTGGACTTAAAATAAAAACAACAGCGCTTTTGATACATTACCACTCCAATTCTAGATTCTGACATTTTAAAATATCTTGGCTCATTGTTACTGGATTATAATAAACTAGGCAGAGCTCTAATTCCGTAATCTTTTTGCCCAAAGAATCTGGAATTGAATAAATCATTTCATAATAGGTACTATCAATATACCACTGACCTAAATGAACTTCACCTCCATTTATTAAATATCCAAATAATGCAAGGTTTTTTTCTTTATTTGGATAGTCAATACTGTATATCTGCAATAACATTTCTTCTCTTTCATTTATTCCAGATCGTATGGTAAAGTAGCTTCCTTCATCCTTAATCAAATTTCCAGCTTTACCAGTAATTATTTTATGAACTGTATCGTTTGTATAAAAGTCCAATAGGGTTTGCTTTCTAACTCCATTTTCAACGGTATCAATATACAATTCTACCCATCCCTGTTCAACCTCTATATAATCAACATCTTCTTGATTTTGACTTTCAACCTCCCTATTCTTCTCATTGGAGCAAGAAACTAACAGCACAAATGCTAGGTATTTAATTCTTTTTTTCATCTACTGATGGAGTGAATACTACTATTAAGAAATGTATTAAAGTTATTACCAACTTTTTAGATACGTTACCTAAAAAAACCCACTCTAAGAACGGGCTTTAGTTTTATTTTTGATTTGGTTGTGGGGAAATGCCTTTAACATAATAATTATCACTTATAATCAAGTCTCTGCTTATTCCAGAAGAATCTTTATTTATTTTCATTTCACGGAGGTTTCCTGTTAAATGAAACTCTCCTACTCTCTTGGATGGGGGAATTGACATTTTAATTAAGTGATTTTTTGAAGTTAAAACCCGAATCGAGTCATTATCAGGATAATCAATAATTAATTCCATCATACTACCTTCATATAACGGAGCAACCAACTCTACTTTAAACTTAATTGAATCAATTATAGAGAAGGTATCTTTATCAAAAGTTAATTTATAGAAATTACTTTCTGTTATATTGGTATCTCCGTTTGGAAACAGACTATATACATTATTAAGTACCGAAGAATCTTTTCCTTTCATAACGTACTGCCTTATAAATCTTTTCTGACCATTTTCATAGAATGAATGTAATTCAATTGGGAAGCCATTTGCATAAAACCCAGTTCTTTTGAGTTCATCTCCTTTATATGATTCACAATGCTCCACGTGAAATAAATCATTAGAAAGTTCTGGTATATCAACACATTTAATTGAGTCAAGAACAACCTGTTCTTCTAAAACCTCTCCTTCTTTTTCAGAAGTATCTTCACAGCTGGAAAATAAAATTAGTAACCCTCCAGCAATAACGTATCGTATAATATTATTGTTCATTTACACTATTTAAAAAGATGAGAAATACCTGTCGTATCAAATTTATATATTTCAGTATTTTCATAAAAATCTATACTATCTGGGAGCTCTTTATACGTTGCGCGTAGTTTGAAAACTACACGCAATCACTACCAACTCTTTTGATACCTTACCGTAAAATTTGAAATACCTTCCAAATCAAAGATGTTACCTTTAGAAATCCATTTTACTATTCCCAAATTGATTCAAATCCCTGTTCAGTTATTACATCAGAAGGTTCGTACTCCAAGCATGATAAATTTTGATCACCCAACATCTTATCATCAATAATTGGGTTTTCTATTGACAAACAGACCTTTTGATCACCTGACATCTCAATTTGTCTTACCAGCTCTTCACCTTCAAAATGAAGGTAAAACAATATACCTTCCTCTTGCCAATATTTTTTTATAAATACTTTCATCATTATTATTTATAACATTAATTCCACATACGGAACTATTCTATCCTTGTAAAGAGTTAAGGAGGCATCCCCTAATCTACCTTAAGAGCCCCTATTTCCTTTTGAAAAACCGTAGTATCAACATTACAATAACCTAAAACATCTTTCAAAATAAAATATCCTTCTTCTAGCTCGGCTTCTCTCAAGAATAATGCTGTTAAAAAAACATATTTTTTGGGTTTACTCTTTTTAATATCACCTGAGCATTCACTAGAATACTCACCCAATAAACTATAGAAGTCACCATCATAATCAGTGTCTGGCATATTTTTTACAATCCTGAAAGATTCAAAAATATCCAACGCAATATTGGGTGTTATTTTACTTATATATTTCTCAGTGATCTCTTCTAAAACTGGGTTTTCTTTAAATTTTTGTATTGAACCATCGATATCATGTGAATCAAATGAGTAGGACTCAACAATCCCCAATTGATCATTATACACTACCTTAAACACCACCCTACTGACATCTTCAATTCTATTTAATTTATAAAGTAAAAAAGTACAACAAAAATAATCTTGATGAGATGATCTATACGTAACATTTTCGATAGACCTCAGTACGATTTCCAACTCATTTAACGAAGAATTATCTACTTCAACACATGTTAGCCCAATTTCGGTTCCTTCGATAATCCTATTTACATCATCTGTTGTGATTTGTTTATGCTCATCTTTAGTTTCATTAGACGAATCAAACTCTATTTCTCTTCCGCACGAAACAAAGGATAAACTCAACAATAATATATAAAAGAGTATTCTAAGTTCAGCTAGCACCTTCATACAAGTCTGATTGTAAAATCACATAATTATCAATTCTCCAATAAGAAGAGTGTCTAACCTCTTCATCTTCTGAGGTTAACCCCAATATTGCGTCTGGAATATGCTCGCAAGTTCCGTGTGCTCCTTTTATTTTACTCCAATCAATTTTTTCCATTATAATTATATCCCTTTCGAATCATTCCCTCAACAACATTAAACTACCCGAAAACACCTCTCCTCCAACAGTTAAGATATAGAAATATGTTCCAGAAGGAGCTTTTTCTCCTGAAGTGGTAAACCCATCCCAATTGATTACATGACCACAACTTTCGAAAAGCAGATTACCCCATCTGTTGTACACTTTCATTTCTGAACAAGAAGTGTAATTACCATTCACCTCCGCTTTGAACACATCATTCATTCCATCATTGTTAGGTGTAAAAACGTTAGGGACTTCCACGTTTATATACTCACTCAACTCTTCCAGAGGCATTTGAATTACCTCGGTTGTTTTACAACCATTGGAGTCCAGCATCAACAATTGAATTTCTCCTCCACCATAAGGGATTACTCCATACCCCACAGAACTTGAATAGGTAGTATCCTCTCCTATTATCCATACATAGTCCATCCCTAAACCACTCTGCTCCAACAACTCCAGTTCCAAGCCATTGCAGGCTAATGACTCATGTTGCGTGGTAATATCCATCATCAATGCTTCATGAACATTTATCATCAATGAATCTGATGATGTACATCCATATTCACTTGTTGTTATTAGGGAATAAGTGATGGGGTCATCAGGTGCCGCTATAGGGTTGGCTATGGTATCAGAAGATAGTCCAACCGAAGGGTTCCACAGGTAACTGGCACTTTCATTTCCATCCATACTCAATTGAATGGAATCTCCTGAACAAATAATGGTATCTGAAAGTTCTATTTGAGTTTGGTAAATCTCAATTCGTACATAATCAGTTTCAACACATCCATCCGGGCTGGTAACCTCCACCGAAAATTCTGTTGTTTCCCATATTTGGGTAGTAGGATTGGCTACACCAGCGCTATCCAACAAAGGAGGTTGCCATACATAACTTGAACCATTAGGGCCCGTCGGATTCAGTAAGTTTCCCCCTAGTTGAACTTGTGTTCCAAAACAAATAACAGTATCCAAACCTGCATTGGGTTCTACCTCTCCTGTTATTTCTACATAGGCAGAATCTATTGTAATACACCCATTAGCATCGGATACAGCCACTTGAAAATATCCATCTTCCCATGGAGTAAATGTTACTATGGAATCATGCTCTCCAAACTCCCATGTGATACCATACTCCGGCTCTCCTCCAATGACTTCAACAACAAATGTTGCAGGATCACCTTTACACAGAATATTATCTCCAGTAGTATTTAGTTCAATACTATAATGGTCATTTATGAATATTTCAACCGAGGATGCTTCGTACAAACTGCAATCTTCGCTTTGAGCTTCGGCTAAAAAAATGATGTTTTCAATTCCCTCTACTAACGTATCTTCTATACCCTGAATAGGTATTTCAACACTATAATTCCCTGCGGGAATTGTTACGCTCATTGGAAAAGAATTATAATCTATTCCATAAGAAGCACTTCCGTAATAAATCAAGTCCACCTCCAGATCAGTTTGATTATCCAATCTCGAAACTCTCACTTTACCTGGGGCACAACCCTCAATTATTGTATCAGAACTTGAAGGTCCTTCAAAATCTAGTATTAAAGGAGAGCTACTAGTTGGACAATCTAATACTTGATATTGAACATCCCTAACTGCTTGCCCAATTTTAATTCCATTTCTATACTCTTCTACCAGTACAGAAAATACAAACACACCAACTTGAGTAGGGTAACAAGTAATCAATCCGGTTTGGGAATCAATTGTCATCGTGAACGGTGGTGCATTACCCAATATATTTGTTACTGAATAACCTAATGCCCACCCACAATTATAGAATGGTTTAGAATAGTTCTCATCCAAACAATCCACCAAAGAAAATACAAGTGAATCGCCATCTGGATCCGAAATATTAAAATCGATCAATTGATTTTGATCATTTACACAGAGATAACCATAAGTTGGATATGGACCAAAATGGGGAGAGGAATTACCTCCTGTCAAAGCCGGATTGGGAATATCAGTATAGATTGCCATTCCGTCATCCAAAGGATTACTTAAATTGAGTATCAACTCATTTCTACAGCAAGAGGACCATATAACATAATACCCATCTGGGTTATCGCTAATTTCAATGACTTTTTGAAAAATGTACTGCTCCACACAAATATCCGGAGAGTAACAAGAATCCCCCAAACTTAACACCTGTTGATTAACCAGACCATCATTCATGTCAATTACCTCTTCTACCAAATTGGTAGTAGAACTAAACAACCTAACTTCCGAAACATCTACTATTTCATACGTACCAGGGGTGCAATCTCTAAATACTTTTAGTGTAATTAAATAGGTTCCGCTCCCATTTCCATAGCTAAGTTGATCCACCTGAATATCACCTCCAATTAGGTGAGTAGCAGAACTGTTTAAAGGAATAATAAATATTAGAAAGGACAATATAATTCCTAACTGTCTAAAACTATATGATATGGTCTTTAACGAGGTAATTGGGGAAATTCTGAATTCAACAATTAGTGTAATTCACTTTTCTTAGCTTCAAGAAACTTTTGGAATTCTTGATTAGCATCAAGGTAGTTTTTATCCATGTAATAATCCATTTCAATTATTTCATAATAAACACGGTTAAACCCTCTAGATTCATTATAATTAGCTATTGAACGATAAAGAAACGATCTTAAAGTATTCACTCTCTTTTTCTTTTGATAGGTTTTATCTTGTTCTTTTAAAAAAAGAAAAGCACAAAACCAGTAATAAGACTCTGCATTTCCATTTACAAACTTACCGAGTTGCTCTAATGGGTTGTTTAAACTATCATTGGGATAGAAATAAAACCCATCCGGATAGCATATATTTTCATAAATATCACTTTTAGAACTTATTCCATTTGTTGTAACATGACTTGTATACACAAACGATTGCACACTACTGCAATTAAAAAAAATAAGAGAATCAGAATAATTGAACTTTTCTGGAACAGAATCAAATGAAATTTTTTGATTTAAACATCCTCTTTCAATTTCTTTCATCTTTTTCGCAGCTTCTCCATATGAAGAAGCTATTGGTAATTGAGCAATATAGCTAGTAGGTTGTTTAAACTCTTCCTTTGTATGGTATAATTCTCCACTTTTCGAAGGTTCTTGCCAATTTAGCGATTCAACATTCTGTTTTCGGCAAAACTTATCAAATGCCTTTAACGTTGAATATACTCTTAAACACACTTTTGGTTGACCTGAATTAATGGAAGCATTATGTTGTTTCATTTCAAATACGAAATAATCGAATCCATCTGTTTTACTTTTCCTTGAAATAATAAAATTATCATCTACATGTATTTTGTCAATTGGTCCAGAAACAACCGAATAAGGGCTTTCATTAATCGCATTGAACTTAGCTGATCTCAACAACAAAGAATACCCACTTACATCCTGTCTTTTTGCCAAATATAAATACTCATTAAGTTTTCGGTATTCTGATGGTGCTTTTGTTATTTGGTAATAAGATTGAGGCTTTTGCGAATAACCACTTAACATGGCAATCAAAATTGCAACCAATAGTACGATTCTCATAAATCTGGTTTTAGGTCTTTACACTGGTATAAATGTAACCATCAATATTGGTATTCACAATCCGAATTAATACTTAAATGTAGCTCTTATAAGATTATAAAAAATCGCATTGTAAATGCTCTTTATATGTTGCTCGTAGTCCCGATAACTATCGGGAAACTACGCGCAGAAATATACTTCATTTTTCCACCAACACTTTTGATACACGAGGAACAATTTTTCTTCGTTAGAGACCTTTTAAGGACCTAAAAAAGGTCCTAAGTATACTTAGGCCTACTTTAAAAGTATCGACTTTTGTGTTTCCTGAAATGTTTAAGTATTGTTTTTCAATAACTTACAAAGCAACCTTGCAAAAACAACACTTTTGATACGTTACCAAAACTATGAGCATAAAAAAACCCGCTCTAAGAACGGGCTTTAGTTTTGTTATTGATTTGGTTGTGGATGCTTTTGATACGTTACCCACTACCAAAAAAAGTGCCCTTATAAAGCTACATAAACATAAGTAAATTCCATTTTTTCCATATCAAGCATACTTTCGATCATATATCTTTCATCCCCAAACAACACTGAATTACATTCAGCATCACCTTTTATTTTAGGTTCATCAAAAACATAGCCTTGTTTTGTTTTATACCATACTCCTGTAAGCTTCTTGGATATTAAATATTCTTTTTGGGTTGAATCCAATTCAAACACACCAAACAGCCTTTGATTAACAATCTGAGCCTCAATCTCTACTATTTCACTCTCTTCAATGGATACAACAACTGTTTTTTTATAATCTGTAAAATATTCTTCTCTATTACATTGCAATATTTGATTTTCCTTTCCTAAATTAATTCCTGTATACCTCTCAATTTCACCCACCTCTAGGCAATCTCTTTTACAAGAAACCAATACAGTCATTAGAACACAGAAAATCCAATAATTACTCACTACAATAAATTTACCCATCACCAGCTTCATCTTCTACTACTTCAGTTGATTCTTCCGAACCTTCTCCACCATCTCCCCCAACTTCATCAAATAATCTATTAGGTACAAGTTCAGAAGACTTACCTTTAAACCAATCAAATATAGTTGAAAAATTGTCTTGTTTAACATCAATCCATTCACTCTCTACTTTAAACCCCTCACCTGGAAGAAACCAATTGGCAATTCTTGTTTGAATTTCACCAGCAATACTCCTCCTACTTTCATCCGAGAATAAATCTTTAGGATCAAAATCATAAATATCAAAATATTGCATTTTTCCACTGAATTCCCAAGTACCATCCTCCATGATTGTTAACGTTCCTTTAACATTAATGGTAAAGGCTCCCAAAGTTCCATTTGTCATTGCAAATGCGGCAAAACCTTTTTCTATCCAATGTGAACCTGTCTCAAACTTTTCTACAAAAGATTTTCTCAACCCAATCTTTGAGGAATGAATAGATTCCATTTCTTTCTCACTTAATTTATATGTTGTACCATTACCATAAGAATAATGATAAATTAACTTCCTTGGCATTGGGTCACTAAAAGCTTGTCTAAAAGCGTAATTAGATGCTTTTTTATATGCTGCTTTTGATGCTTTATCGTAAGGTTCTAATACTTCCTCTACAATCGGCTTATTGGCTTTTTTCCAATATTCAAGTTCTAAATTCATTGCCCCTCCTGGTGATAAATACATTGAATTCTCCAGTCCTTCTAATTCTTTCGCATGAATCACCTGGTTTGCAGCAAATTGATATGGAGTTAATTCTGGATACTCAGGAGCCAACGGATCAACAGCAAAGAACCTACCCAACCTTGGATCATGCATTCTAAACTTGTAATTAATGCTATTCCCAGCTCCTTTCACTTCATCGTCTCGCTCCTGTCCCTGGAACCCATAACGGTAGTTTTCTGAGCTACCATGCCTATTTGGCATTTCCATACCAAATGGGTAGTAATCTGAGTACGATTGTACATCTGCCAGGTAATAATCCACTCTGCCATCCGGTGTACTGCTGGTTTGTGTGCCAGATCCATTGTAAACTCCATCATCAACAGACAGTTTTCCATCGGATACAACACTCAACACATTACCTAAATGATTAGACAATTCAAATGCCTTCTCACTTACAAAACGTCTCTTCTGTCCTGCTTCCTCATCTGTGGCACTTACCGGTGTTGCTAAACTGGTATAACTACTAATGTGTTTATTGGTATGACCTGTAATTCTAATATCGTGATGGTAGAGTTCTTTATTCTCTAATTTTAAACCCTCACGGCTACTTCCGTATACCGAATACTCAGCAATGTTGAACTGATCAGTATAATCTCCCGATTGTCCTCCATCAATTTTCTCCCAGGTACGGTTATAGGTTGCCATTACATTTCCTGAAGCATCTCTCACATAGAAAGTATAGGTCCAGGCTTCTTCGTTGGTGGTAACCGTATTTTTAATAGGGCGAGCCACTTTTACCACTCGTTGTCCCATGGCATCGTAATAGAAACGCATTTCCTGACTATTGTCTGTTAAACGCTCAATCTTTTTCACTTTACCATTCTGATACCAGCTAATATCATCAATGTCTTCCTGAATATCTCCAGTTAAATCACCTCTACTGTTATATTCGTAATTTGCTGGTGATTGACCATTTTGAATATCTCCATAATTTGAACTTCCCGTTCCTGATTCAGAGTCATCAACACTAATCAATCGATTAGTTCCTGAAAAATAAAGGTATTCAAATCGATCCATGGATTGCTGTGTTCCATAAGCATTTCTATCCAAAAATCTTAAGTTTCCATTGGCATCATAGATATAATCTGCATGATAATCTCCATTATTAGTAGCTGCAGTATAGGTTGTACCTAAATAAACATCTACGTTCTTAATTCTGTTTAGCTGATCATAACGATACAAACTTGCATTTAAGGTTTCTAATGTCTCATCCGTTTTCATCAAAGCAGTAGCCATATGACGAATGTTTCCGTTGTACAACTCATTTCCTAAATTGTTGTATAATCCTCCACTTGGTGTTTCGATCTGATCAAAGAAATCATTTCCCCCCGTAGAAATTGCGGTATAATCGTCTTCAAAATACCCTAAAGTAAATCCAAAGGCGTCTCTGGCAATAGATCGATGTACATCAGGGTTATTCGCATCGTACTCATCAATCAATGAACCATCATTCCCCATGTCCACCTGATCATCCAACACGTTTCCATTTACACCTTTTAACCATCCCTGGATGTTATAAGCATAATCCAATCCTTGCACTTTTTGCTCTCCTAACTCTTTTCTGGCTAGAGGACCATGTTGGTAATAGAAATACTTGGCATCTTCATCCCAAATATATCCATCGTGAGAACTTCTGGCTGATACCAATCTATTGTCTGCATCATAAGAATACTGATGAACATACATATCTGTAGCATCTTTTTGATACACTACTTCGTTTACATTTCCACTAATCAAATCATAATCATACTCAATGGTTTTTAAATGGTGGCTAATGTTCTCCAATAATGTATTTTCCTGATAAAGCTTCTCTACATTTCCATGAGGGTCATAGCTATAATGGCTAGCAAACAAGTAGTCATCATCATTCACGTTTTCCCAGTACTGAACAGCACTTACTCTACTTCTTAGGTAGTCATCTTCATTAGTTGTAAGAGGAGACCCCAATGGTGTCTCATCGTAAAAGGTTTTGGTAATTTCCTTTTGCGTACTTCCTGTTTCTACCCAGTTTCTAAAGGCTACTTCGTCTGTTAAATTTGGCCATGGAGTGGTCACAGTAAATACTCCGGCTTCTTCTACTCTCCCTTGTCCGTCGTAATACATGTACGAGGCTAGTCCATCTGCAACTTGTTGTGCATCCTGAGATAGAATGATTCTCCCCACTGCATCGTACCAGAAATTACTCTGACCTCCATCCGGCGTATTTTGCCAGAACAACTGGTTAAGTGTATTGTATTTGTACTCCGTTTCCATGCTGTGAGATGGATAAGTTGGAGTTAGATAAGTAGTAGGATCATCTCTATGATTCTGAACATCGTCTACCTGAGTAGAAGATAGCAGACTCACCCCTTTTGGAGGAACAGTTCTGGTTAAGTTTCCAGCCTGATCATAGTAGAAAAGAGTAAAATGATACTCGTAATCCGGCATTTCCAAGTCAAATGTTTCTTTGAATACATTACCAACATCATTGTTCGTGTTTAAACAATGAGCTCTGTATCCGGCTTTAAACTCCTCTACCTTAGCCTGGAGTAATTTATTGTACTCCTGCTCAGCATAGAACAAAGCTTGTGCAATCACATCAGGATCAGTATCACAATCGGTAGACTGTGGTTCACAGTTACTTAATACTTCTTCCGGTATTAAACTGTAGTTTCCAGTATAGTGATTATCTGAATCACAGTTGGCATGCCAGTTGGCTACGTCTGCTTTTACTACAGTAATTCCATAAGCAGCAGTCCACTCCGTAGCAATATCCGTGTAAATATCTGTAGATCCCTCTGCATCATAGTAGTCGTACATTAAATCCAATTCCACACAAAAGCAAACAGGGTTTACATCCGGATCATCACAGTAATCTGCCTCACCCAGTTTTGTTTTGATTCCAACTATATAAATATCAACATTTTTACCAAGTGCTGAAGGCGCTGGAGTGGAAGCCTCAATATGTATGTCTGTCCCGCTGTAAGTGGAAATATAATCCGGAGAACTGGTGGTATTGTTAATTGCATCAGAAATCAATTGAGTTGCCAATGCATTGGTGGTTCCACTTGAAGGCATATAAACCGTTCCGCTAATATTTACTCCATTAATTTCAATACGAACATCATTATTATTATTAAATGTTTGTAGCTCCAAATCAGCATCAAAGCAAATACCGTGTACTCCAGCCGTATTGTAATTGGTTATGTCTGTAATAAACGTATTTGCTGGTGTTGTGGTTTGATATGGAGCCAATAATCCATGATGATTCTGGAAATTAATGGTATAACCAGCCTGCGTACCATTACATCCAGTTGGTCCGGTTGCATCTGCTACACCATCGATCATAATATCGTTGGCAACATTTTCATTATCGCACAAATATGCACAATTGAACTCATTGGCACTGGTCTTAATAATTTCAAACACACGGTGTTTCTCTCCAATGTATTTGTTTCTATACACCTGCCAATTTTGATCATTGGTTGGGGTTCCGTAAATGGTAATGGCATCTGCTTGCGCCTGTAACCACAAGGTATTGGTTCCTGAACAAGGAGCTGGGTGTTGCACATAACAATTTACATAATTAGCCATGGCAGTGTACATAGAAAAGCTAAAAGTGGTGGCATTATCAAAGTTCACCAAATCGTCGCTGGTTAATATACCCGTTCCTGCCACTGTACTGGATGTCATATACCCTTTCGTAATGGCAGCAGCCATGGTAGTAGTACTATACAGATCAATATCATACAAATTACTAGTTTCCGTATAAGTACACCAGGTGTAATGGCAATGCTCCGGATGATAAATTACAATATCGTCTGCCCAGTCCTCTAACCAATAATACCTTACACTATCCCAAGAGTTAAGAGTTACTCCTGTAAGATCTGCACTCCATAAGGTCCATAATCCATTCTTTTGAGTTGTGGTAATGTTATTGGTATTGTCCAGCCACTCATCAATATCATACCCCACTAAATCCTCATCGGGTAAATTATCAAAGTACTGTCCACCTGGGCTTAAATCATCTTTAAGTCCCTCTAAATAAGCATCACAAATTCCTCCTTCCAAAGTTACATCACACTCTCCAGTGGCACATAAACTTGGGTAAGCGGTGCAAAAGTCGTCACAATCCAAACAACTGCTCCAGTCAATGTTGTTGGTATACGCATCTAACCAGTCTTGTAAGTCATCAAAACAGGGATGTCCATCAGTATGTAAATAAGCTTCGAAATCTTCTACTGCTTCGTTAAACGTAGTTTCGTTTAGTTGCAGGCGTTTTTCTAATCGGTAAGTTCCTACCGCAGGAAAGTTAACCACAAAACTAAAGGTTTGCTCTGTGGAAGTTGATGATACCACCTGTTTCTCCACATGCAATATATCTGGATTGGAAGAGCTGGCTCCATTCTCATACATTTCCTCATTACACTCGTCGTAAAGGGTAATGATTAAATCGTATTTACAATTGTAAGTTCCACTATTACACAAACCATCATATACTTCCGGAGTAACCTTGTAAGTAAACGTATGGTTACCAGAAGCTTCGATCGATAAATTGCTTTGAATGATGTATGCCTCTTCAATTTCATTGTAATTATTAAAGGCATCCAGAGTTACGTCAATGGTAGCTTGACCGGTATTACTTGCTAGGTCATCCAAACTCGAAGGACCATCTCCAATTAAGGAAGTAGCGATTGTTTTACCACTTAGGTCCATATAACTCTTACTCCACTGGCCATTAGCATCTCTTACCATGGTGGTACTATAGTGATTAGCTTTACCCACTTCGTTTCCATGCATTCTGTCCAATTTCTCCTGAAAAGCAGAGGCAAATAAGGTTTTGGTTTCTTTGCCTGAACCGATTTTGTGTTCCGATCCTGGACCAGATTGTAAAATCACACGGCCATCTCTACCAAAAGTAGCTCTGGTATAAGGGTATAACTCTGCATCTGGAATAAAGGCATTGAATCCTTCCTTTTCTGTGTTGGAAGAAGAGTAATAATTGCTTGCTCCTTCGTTGGTTCCCATGGTTAGATCCACCGGGGCACAATTAGTGTTGTCAACATCAAAATCTTCTTTTTCTATTCTGGTATTCGATCCATTAAGACTGAAAGTTGAAAAATACTTTAATTGGTTAGATCGATTAGCAGTAGGTGTTGGAAGTGTTTGAATAACTCCTCTTCCTTCGTAATCATAAAAAGATTCTCCCACTAATGATTGATCCTCAGTATTGGATTTGGTAACAGATTGCCTTGTTCTGGAACTTCCATCGGCATAGGTTACCATTTCTCTTTTCTTTCCTTCTTCGGCATAGCTGGCCTGATAGGACCAATTTTTCTTTAAGACATGATCTGCCACCCCAAATTTATCGTTGGTAAAATCATTGCTCCAATTTCCGTTGTAAATCTGATCTGTTTTATCAAAATATCTCCCAACTGCCCTAACTCTGTAATAAACATCTCCTTCATCATAAACCATGTTGATGTTATACTTATTACCGGATACTCTAACTCGTGTAAAGTCTAAATCTCTAATGTCCGAAAAAGAAGTAATTGGGTCTGCTTCATCACTGTGGAAATACCACTCTACATCGTAGGCCTCGGCACCATGAATATAATCCCACTCCAATTGAACTTCTCCATATCCGGTGATCGAACTTGATCCTCCTAAATAACTATGAGCAATAGTTGGAACATCTGTTGGGTCAAAATCAAAGTATCGCTCTACAATCATTTCATTAGTTAGAAATACATCGTTTGGAACCACAGTTAATGTTTGAGTTCCCGTAAAAGTGGTACTGATGTTTCTCACCACTACTTTATGGGCTCCTTCGAAGGTATATACCTCCTCGTTTTGATAGGCATTGATACTATGATCCGGCTCAAAGCCTACAGTTAAATCATAAGGCCCTCCAGGATAGCCACTCAAAGCGTTACCATCCTCGTCGAAAGCATCGATGTAAAAGCTGACTTTTACCTGCCAGTCTCCGGTATATTCCACCTGCTCCTGACCAGTATACTCCAACCGAACAATGTTGCTTACTGTTCCGTGTTTATACTCGTTATCCCAATTGCTATTGGATTGCATATCTGCCCACATACCATCTTCCAATGGAAGGTTTACATTAGCTGCTCCAATCCAACTTCCGTTCAATACAGAACGGTATTCCGTTTCAACTGCCTTTATTGAATTGATTCCCAACAGGCATAGCCAAACCAGTAGGGCGGTTCTTTTCAACTGACTGATTGTTTTGTTCTTATTGCTCTTCATTCCAATCATATTAGTTAATGTCAAAATTGTTTTTCTCTTTGGTCATGATCTCCAACGAATAATCCAGATACTCTTCAGAAAGGGATGCTTTGCTCCCTTTCTTTATCAGGTACCTACCCAGATTGAAGAATTCACCTTCAACACTAGTGGAAATGTTTTCGTACTCAATGGACACATGGTCCATCTCTACCGAAAACTGCTCGTTAGAGGCTCTATAGTAATAGGTTATGTTTTGAATCTGATCTGTGGAAAAGGTAATTACCGATCGCTCCACATAAGGATCGTTGTTCCTTACCTCGTATTTCTTCCTACTGGAAACTTCTCCCAGGTATTTAACCGAGTCAGACTCCTTAACGATTTTGGTAAAATCCACATCTGCAAAATTCTTTTGAGCTCCTTTTAAGTCTAATGCTCCAGGATATAGAGCCATAGATTTAGCTTGATGATCGATTATCAAGGTTCGTTTTCCATCGGAGATGTATTCCGTTTGCTCAAATCGGGTATAGTATTTATTCCCATCTTTTCTGATAAGTGCCTTACCCAAATTCTCTTTTTTATTTCCGGCACGATCGTAATAGAGGTATACATCCATATCGATGGACAGCTCAGAAGACTGAGCAAATTTGTCTGCCATCTTTTTCATGTCCTCTTTGTAATCCTGACTCCATCCTTGAAGCCCGAATAATATTGCTATGACTAAAACTGTATTTTTCATATTACTGTGCCATATAAGTTGATACTCTTCCTTCCTGAATGGTCTGGATTCCTTCGGTAGTTTCCTTTTTCACCAACACCAGATTACCTGCCTCATCGTAGATGTAGAATGTGGCAAAATTGTTGGCATCTAATTGAGCCTCCATTTTCAGGTTAACTGGGTTGTACACAAACGAGGTCATATTACCCAAAGCAGGGTGGAGGCGGACATCGTCAAAATATCCGGCAACTGTTCCATCGTTGATGTATTTTACAAAAATGGCAGTTGCCCCAGTTGGAATATCAAACTCCCCGTATATTCTTTGCCACTCTTCAATTTTATGACCTTCCGGACTAAACGTATAAGTGGTTGCAGAACCTGTAAAACTGATCTCTATTGATAAATCATCGTAACCGGATACATCATGATTCTCTTTTACCCAGGCACTTACCACATACTTTTTAGATTTGTAAGGAGCAAATACACCTATTACATCACAAGCATTTAACACACTGTAATCTCCGGATCCGGACAAGTCGTACGTTCTGGTATAAGTATCACAGTAGTTAGGATCTAACACTGAAGTAGTTATTGGTTCGTTGCTACTAGGCTGGATACGCAAACTATAAGATCCGGTATGTGCCTCATCTGAAGAAATGGTATTCTGCCCTGATTGGTTCAATCCAATGTTCTTGAATCTAAAGTGATCATCAGAACAAGAAGTAGTTTCATAATCCTCATAACCGTCAAAGGCAATCTCATTGTAGCCCATATTAGCTCCGGTAGCGGTTACTAATGAATTTTTATACCCATAAGTAGCTGCAGATTTTCGCCCGATGGCATCTTCATCTTCCACTCCAAATCCATGAGGTGAGACCTTATTTACTTTTCCGCTACTGGTCCAGTCAGAATTGCTTCCGCCACTCCAGTCAAAAGGTGTAAACGTGTTGTATGTTCCATCTTCTCTACTGTTGTTAGAGTAATCCCTCTTATCCAAATAAGCGTAAGATTCTTTTACTCGCCAGTTTCCGGCCATTCCATTTTGGTATGGATTAACCGTTTCACCCACCATATTGTTGTAGGCCATCTCTGCACCATCCCCTGTATTACAAGCCCACTCATCAGACTGCCACTGATCAGAGAATTCTACTGCAGAGGCATTGATAATATCTGCAAAAGAATAGGTATCAGGGCTAGTGGTTTCTGTATACGTTTTTGCTACGATCGAACCAGCAGATGTTCCAAGTAAGTTTCGTTTAGCTGAACGAACGACCGTAACCTTCGTAGTTGACACCCCATCAACAAATTCACCATCGTGATCAATCAGGGTTAATGTTTCATTTACTGAATTATCCACTACTGTAGCGACAATATCAGCTGAAGTCAAATATACTTCGTCTCCAATATTGAATTTAGTCTCGTCAATGTTTGTATGAGTTAAATCTCCACCTGTAATGGTCGTGCTTACAAAACCTGCAGAATAATCTTCATTTTCGTAAGCTGGCCCCATATTGTCGTAATTCCAATGAGCCGGTTGACTGAAAGAATAGATCGGATCTTCGTGTTCATTGGTTACCTTGGTTAAAATAGCCCCTCCGGTTTCAATGTCGTAAGCTAAATTCTCCGTTACAATGGTACTTTGGTCAGTAGTTACTTTAACCTCCTTTAAAATGGCCGAACGATGAATCACCTTATTCATAACGATCTTTCTGTTCAACACCTCTGAGTGCTCTACCTGTGGAATAGGCATTGGAAGAAATATTCCAGAACACATTTCCAAATTAAGATCTAATCCTCCACCGGTACTTTCCATCTTGTTTTCATGTCGATCAATATGGATGTCTACTGTTTGGCCTAAATAAGCATAATCATAGGTTCCATCAGCATTTAGTACTTTTACCTGACTATTCAACTTATTCACTTTTCCATCCTGATACTCATCATGGGTTTGATAAGTATATTCTGTCTTAGTCAATGAACTTCCAGGCACTGTTTTTCTTACTCCACCATCAATGATATACTTACGGGTAAATTGCTCTACTGATTTCATTTTCCCTGGCATATCATTTAGTACAATGGAATATCCCTGACTACGCCCTCTTCTTACGGCAAAATCAACATATACCCCCGGAATTATGATTGGGCGAACAATGTTAGGTTCACTATTCTGATCAGTTTCATCCGTATAAATTGGATAATCCTTACCTGTATAGAAATTATAAGTGGTAAAAGGAGCAGATGAATTCTGAAGTACAATTTCATTATCATCTCCTGGAGTGGCACCTGCATCTTTATCCGCTTCGATCGGCGCAATGGATTTAACAGTTACCTGACTGTACCCAACACTAGGAGACGGATAAAAGTCCTTTAACAATGGCGTTTGCACCAATACGTTATAATTGGAAGCCAATGGTACGTTTTCTTCAAACTCAACATAAGCCGTTAGAGCACTTTCCTGATTTCCAATTTGTGGTTCATAAGCTACCCCACTGGTCATCCGAGTACCATCTTCTTTTTCTAATGTATAGTCATACTCTTGACCGTAGAATGATTCCTGAGTCGTACTGTTTACCCAATTATCATTTAAGGTAAATTGTTTAACTCTATATCCTCCTCCAATTTTAGTTTGATCAGGATCCATCAATCTAACAATAGACTTACCATTTAATTCAATGTATTTTCCACATCCTTTTAACTTAGACCATTTATTATACCCAGTGAATGATGCTACAATATCTTCCAAATTGGTAATAACACCAGCAACAAAGGTTATAGGAGAAAGAGTCGTGGTACCAGCATTCGACATGAAATTATCATGAGCTATTTTTGGTCTGGCCAATTTCATATGCTGAATAGCAGCCTTTTGAAATGGGTGACTATTTACACTTCCATGATTCCCAATTGGCACCTTTTTCACCACAACATACCCCAAATCAAATCCACTTGTAGAGGAACTCTCTGCCACCCCAAAAGTTGCTGTTAAATCCAGTTCGGCATACCCTTCCACAAAATCCTTGTGCAAATCATTATTTTGATTCACCTTAAGGTATGAATATGTCCTAAACCAAAGGTGCTTAATATCCTTAACATAATTATCCATGATAAAATCGTGTTTATCACCTGTAGTATAATTCTCTTCTAACTGAAAATAAACCCTTAAGTCATCATTACCTCCTGCTACATTAGCAAGACTACCGGCAACACCTGTTCCACTTCTATCAGGGATAGATGTTTGAGTGGAAGCACTACATCCAGATGCACAACTATAATATTCAGACAAATCAATTTCATCATTAACATCTATTTCATTTCCAACTCCCACTATATCGAACATTCGCATTACATCTTTGTTCTCTTCATAGGCATAATCATCAAATTCGTATTCTACCGTAAAAGTTCCTCCTGTAGGTAAATCCACCTCTTTCAAACACCAGGTACCAGGGTCTTCCGTTCTATAATCTTCATCTTGCTCCGTAAATGGGAAGTTGATGTATGGATAATCAGGGTTAGCTCCATATTGACCATTATCTTTAAACATTCCCCATCGATCGGCATTTCTAGGATTATACTTTGGGTTTCCTGTAGTTCCACTCGCATAGGTAAATGCATAAGGGCTTTGAGAACCTCTATCTGATTTTTCGTAGGTATAATAAACCTTCTTTAAGGTTAACTTACCCCCTAGTGTAGCATTTCCATTAGGTGTAAATACTCCTCCTGAGTAATTATCTGAATTGTTAGGAATATCCTTACACAACGAATAATCGTATTCAAAATGGACCGTTTGCAATGGAATTGCATTGGTATTTATGGCTCCGTCTACATAGTATTCGGCCTTTGAGAACAATTCAATTTTATCCAGTTTATGTAAGTGCAATGACCCTTTATCATCTTCTCCTGCATATTCCCCGTAAGCTTCTAATCCATCTTTTCTAGCCGAAGTGTGGAAAACCGCAATGTGAGTTTTAGTTTCTACCGATTGTACATAATATACTTCTTTTTCTCCATAAGAGAAATAAGCGGTATTATCATCCGGATCACCAATATTTCCTTCTACAAAATTAGCTTGTTGATATGGAATTCTCCACTTGTAATTGTTTCCGGGTGAAGTAATTTTATTATAATTAAATCTCGTCCAATAACCCAAATCTCCATCAGATGGCCCTTCAATGGCATCTACATCAAAATAATCTGGTGAAAGAACCGATGACAATAGCCAGGAATGAGCGTACTCCGGTTTTTCAACACGATTGAAATACTGACCTTCTGTACCTTGATAAGTTGTAGCATTTAGATCAACCAATTTGGTATTATGATCTCCCTGATCATCTACACTCATGCTGACGTCATAATGAAATTCGTTGTATGCAGGAATTCCATAGATATAGCGCATACCATTAGGTTGAGTAGATTGAATCTCCGAAATATGATGAGATTTTCGATTAAAGGTTTTCGATACTGTTGACCCAGTAACCGGAGAGTACCTTAAATGACGTGTTACCCCATATAAATCAGCCTGATCATTGTTTAAATATTCGATCATACTTGCTCTACGCTCAGTAGATTTCGTTTCCTGCATGGAAGAATTGTTGTACACATGACTTCCCGTACTCAATTCATCCGTTACTATTTCATCGGTCGCAACAAAAGTTCTTTTTAACCACCCAGTAGACTTATCTACCTTTACCTTAACAGCTTCATCTCCCGACCAGGAATTAAGATTATCATCAGTTGTCAATACCCCTGTGTGTTCTCCATAATTTTTGAAAAACATTTTTTTATCCGCCCCTATGTGGGCAATACCTTTCTGACCTGATTGCCAATTACCGTCACTCTCGTCCAGCCCAGAACTCCACTCTCCAGAAGTGGTCACCGCTGAATTAAAATTCCCATTCAAACCAAGGTGGAAACCAGATCCAGAAGCCCCTTCTATACCTAAATTTACTGCTTTTGTCTTCTCAGTTTCTTGAGCAGTGTAAAATTCAGGAATTCCATTAGTCATAGCTCTAAATGATCCACCCGCACCCTGACCAGACATCACAAAATGATCATACGAAATTCTAGAAGGAGATAAATATGGGTTTTTATGCCCGCTTAAACTATTGTCCCTAGAAACATCTAAAACCTGTTTAAAGTCTTCTTCAGTTTCACCCTTTTCATTATGATATAAAAAACCATAACTCTTTCTTGATTGTTTTCCCTTATCAGCTAAATATGAATAAGACAAACTTCCTTTCCAGGCCCCAGGGAAACTAGAAGTCCATTCCCCACCGATATTTGGCGTAACACTATAATTCCCTGAGGTAATGATACTGAATGGAGTAACTACTCTTCTTATTGGCATAGAAGCAGATTGAATATCCACTTGTTTTCCAAAACTAATTGAGGAAGAAGAACTATTATACGATCTATTAGCACCATTCATATAACGATAAGTAGAAGATGCGGATATATTTAACCCAGAAACACCTGTTCGATTGTTTATACTCGTACTTAATTGAAGATTTCTATTCTTTCCTTTGATTTTTGCTCCTACCGATAAATTTGGTGCAATACCGATACCATTCTGAGAATCCACACTTAAGCTCACTCCAACTGATCCTTCTAGAATCTTACCAGCATCCATTTTCATATCCGGGGTATACGATAATCTATATCCTACTCCTCTATAATTATTATAATATAATTGAACATTTGCGTTTACTCCTTCAGCTAAACTTGGCAAACCATAAAATGACGGATCAAGCCCTAAAATCTCATCATAATCAGACATTACTGGGTTATTCAATGCATCACTAAAGTCCAGCTCAACACTTGTACTCTTTTTCTGATCCATTTGATAGGTGATTTCATCACCACTAAAATCATCTGGTACACCTTGTAGCTGACGAGAAATGGCTCCTACATTTAGGTTCCAACCAAGACCTACCCAGCTGGCTTCTTGCTCCATTCCAATTCCACCATGGTAGGCCATGTTAATCGGGTATCCTCCCTGTGGTCCAGGTACAGATAGTAATGGAATATTGTAAGTAAAATCTCCTGTATAAAGGTCCACCATATCACTGGTTTCTGCCGGCTCAAAGCTGGCAAATTCCTCCTGTGCAGGACCTGATGTTAATGCAAAACTATAGGTTGGAATTCCCAATTGGAATACCATTAGTAATGCCGTTTTTACCGCCACTACTTTAGCCGTTTTAGACTTTGCAATTCGTATTAAAACACCTTTTCTTTTCATCATTTCGTTATTAGTGTTGGAACTTCTTCTATATCTTCTTTGCTGAAATCAAACTTGATGTAATCGTGAGTAAACACACGATCTTTTAATAACAGCTGCTTATTCTTTATTTCTTCACCATTGGCATCAAAGGCAAGGGCAAAATCCACATAAGGAGCCACTCCATGGGTACGAACAAAATTGAACAGTACACATGGAAGAGTGTCTTGATCTTCCACCAACTGAAAATCGTATTGAGCATCAAAAGAATAGTACCCGACACGGTTAAAATATTCCTGTTGATCCTCTATTCCATTCATCACTACATCTCCACCCATGTTGGATTTAATTCTAAAATTGTAATGTTGTAATCCTTTCAGCTCTTCCTTTCTTTGATCTAAATCTGCCTGCTCAATCACGTCACTCTTAAACTCATTTACCACCATATAATCGTGTGGTTTGTACAATGCTATAAAAGAGACATCTCCAAGGCTTTTTTCCTGTTTCAACCCGTTTTCCGGGTTATCCACCCATTTTACCAATTCGGATGGTAGAACCTCTTCCTTTGAGCAACCTACGGTTAGAATCAGCAATAGGACTATGTACCAATGGTTTTTAATCATCATTATATTTTAAATCTTAAATAAGTGGTTTCGTTTTTGTCGTTGGTTACCTCCAGGGTATAATATCCGGTAGTCAATGTTGGAGTAACCGATCCTAAATCAATTTCGAAATAGTTTTCTCCTTCGTTTCTTATTAAAGACGGTGAGTAACTATAGGTATTCGATGCATCATCCTTAATGGTAAATGTTAAGGCGGTTGCATTAGGATCATAATCCTCCTCGTAATGCAAATACAGGGTATTGTTTTTTGGAATGTAGCACGAACCATCTATCTGCTCTTTAAGAGTAAAAAATGGTCCTTTAATACATGGGATAGAATACCTTACATTCTCAAAGTTTCCATTCTGAGTATATAAGGCCACCTCTGCAAACAATTCTTCTGATGCGGTTACATTAGTGTATGTTCTAAGGTAATTATTGATGTAATAATTCACTCTGGAACCTTCTCTATGTACTCGAACAATATCTCCAACTTTTAAGGTTCCCATAATGGCATTAACAGTTCCTGAAACTGTTCGGTGGAAATTTCCAGCCGCGTGGAAATTAATTCCATAGTCTATACTGGTCAAAGGATGTGTTGAAACCGGATTTTCCGTCCAACCAAATGCTCTTTCAGTGTTGGTTTCAACCACTTCATACTCAATCCATCCATCCTGATTGCCCATCAATACATTGTCTGAATTTGCTCCAGCATTCCAGGCAGCACCACCTGCATCTTTATTAACCACATTATTGGTAATGCTTACATTGTTCTCATTGATCCAATTCACATCGTACCCAACACTAATGAATTTCTTCACCATCCATCCGTTTCCATCGGTAATGGTTACTCCATAAGTTCCTTCCGATAAATCAGATATAGAAGCTGTAGTTGGGCCATGATCCCAGGCATAAGTGTATCCACTTCCACAAGGATCTAAGTCGATACTACCATTGTCTGTTTCTCCACACTCAATGTTAGTTACATCAATATCCACCTCCATTGGTGGTTTAAAGGAACACCCTACATTTTCCAGCATTCCTCCATTGGTCCAGATACTCGCCCAGGTGGTAAAATCTTTGTTCTGACCAGATGTTCCAATGTTATAAGATGTTAATTGAGTTCCATTTTTATAAATTCTAAAATTGGTTCCCTCTCTGGATACTCTGATCAAATCTCCTACTGCATAAGTACCAATGTACACCTGAGCTCCACTGATCACTCGGTTCATGGTTCCATTGTTTTTTAGGTATACTCCATAATCCATGTATCCCCAACAATGACTCGTTTCCAGGTACTCAGAAAACCCAAATATTTTGTGCTGATTAGTAACTGTTGCTTTGTACTCGATCCAACCATCTGTTCCACCTGGAAGAATGTTTTGAGATCCTGCTCCTCTACACCAGTTGTTACTTCCACTCACATTCTTCAATGCAGGTTTTCCTCCAGATAATACTTCTTCAGTTCCACCAAAGTAGCTCCACTCATTTTCATAACCTACGCTTATTCTAAGGCTTGCAGATCCCGTTGCATCGGTTACTTGTACCACATACTCTCCAGCAGCGGTTAACCCAGAAATATCCTGAGTAGAAGCAGTAAATCCACCTGGACCTGTCCAGGAGTAACTAATGGGCGACTTTCCTCTTACATCAATGTCTATTGCACCATTGGTATAGGTTACCGAACCAGAGCTACAACCCACAGTCATGTGTGTTACAGTTCCCATAGTAACCGAAGGAGCTCCTATACAGCCAAGTGCTGATAGTGAGAGCGCCATAATAAATATCGTTCTCAAATAATTCATATGTTAATTATTTTAATTCGCTGTTGTTGTCTCCTTTACCGGAGTTGAAAAAGTTCCATCCTGAAATTCCAGTCGAATGGCATAGTGCAACTCTCGTGCATGCACATTTCCTACTCGTACCATGGCGTTAGTTCCTCCAGGGAAAATCGTTACCTGACCGCCATCCACATAAGGAATGGATACATCAAATACATCGTTAGAGTCTAACACAGTTCCCACCTTTAATTCGATGTTGGCAATGTTGCTCAATCCATTCAAATGCATCATGGCAGAGGCCGAATACAAAGAATCTCCAGAGGTATACTCTGTATCAATTAAACTGTACTGTACCTGATAGGTAAAAGGGGTACTTTGAGATTTTCCCGCAATGGATATCACCATCGCGAACACGAGTCCGAATACAAATTTCATTTCTATATTGTTTTTAAGATTATGGTTGCTCTTCTAATCCGAACGAGATAAGCCCGAAGGCTTACCTGTACGGATTGGTATTATATTTTAGGTTTTTGGTTTTAGGTTTATTGTTTGCTCTTAGGTTTTCTTCTTTAGTTTTAAGCTTTGGTTACACAGCAAAGATCTTATCTCGCTACGTAAGGTTTTTATGGTTTAATTTTTCTTTTTACTCTTTATATAGTATCTACATTTTGAAGACATGGTTAGCGCCTCCAATGAATTTTATTTCAACATGTGGTGTACTATTTTTTGTGGTTATTATCGTCAGGACTATGGGGTAGTCCAAGGTTGTAATCCGGCTTCAATAACCCTATACAATATTAACGACATATTGGCAAAATGTTACCTACTGGTTCATTTTCTTTGTAAGTGGTATCATTTTGGAAACCAGACGCCACTTTCAGCAATAAACGGTCATTCGACTTTTTGAATTTTGGACTTGAAAAACATCACTGAAAGCTACTAGAATTGGAAACTCACAGTATTTATCCTTAAGTATTTCTTGCGATTTTACCTGTCAGAAATACTTAGTCAAAAAATGATTTTCATCTAATTATCAACCACTTACATCTAAGCTAATTTTCCACACCTCCAAAGAATTCTTGAAATGCCAATTTTTTTAGCAAAAATTTCAGATTGGAAAAATGTCATTCGGATAATAATTTTAAGAATGTGGGATCGAAATATTTGATCTCAGTTTCCGTTCCACTCAGAACCGCATTTATAAATGCTCAACATATTTGATCGTAGTTTGAAACTACGATCAGGAAACTTATCATGTTAGGACTAACTTCATAAGTTTCCCGGTCTAAGCCGGGAAAGAAGTGCTCTATTCAGATTGTGTGCAAATGAGGGTGAGCAATAGAGAAGTACGCATTTCCCGTGAATCCCGATAGTTATCGGGAGGGAAACTCATCATGCCAGAACTAACTTCATGAGGTTCCCGATTCATCCCGATAGCTATCGGGACGGGAACGAAGTGTTCTATTCATAAGAAGTCTAGCGTCTAAAATCTAGTTTCTTTCATCTAACAAATTATCGTTTATCATTAATTTTTAATTGTTTTTCATATATTTGAAGCCAATGAAAAACAGAATACCATTATTTACTTCGCTCGTGTTTTACGGGTTGTACAAAGCAATAGCCTACTTTACCGGAGATCCCTGGTTGCCGTTACTGATATTTTGTATGCCAATACTTCTCCTCATTCTTAATTTTCAGTTGAGAAAAAAACTGAAGTATAAAGGATGGTTTACCAATAATAATCCTCTATTTGCGGAAAGTGAGTCTACTTTTGACTCTAACATTGAGCAAGAACTATTGTATGATAAACTTTTGGAGGTGATTGAAGATTCTTCCTTCGAGTTGAGAGATGAAAACAGAGCTAAAGGAGAGCTATTAATCTCAACTCCACTTAATCTACTTACCTGGGGAGAGAACATCTACATTCAGATTGAATCTACTCATAAGGGATCAAAGGTACATTTTAACTCGGTTACCATTTTTGGGAATTCCTCCTGGAGTAGAAACGACCGTAACTACGAAGAGTTTTACGAAAACTTCGAACAATCATTAATCATCTGAATTATGGGAATAGTAGTTAATTTGGATGTAATGCTAGCCAAGCGCAAGATGAAGTTGAAAGACCTCTCTAAAGAAGTTGATGTTTCGGTGGTTAATCTTTCCATCCTAAAACAAAGTAAAGCAAAAGCCATTAGGTTCTCTACCCTGGAAGCCATTTGTAATACATTAGATTGCCAACCTGGTG
The DNA here is from genome assembly GCA_965230225.1 of Parvicellaceae bacterium. GTDB lineage: Bacteria > Bacteroidota > Bacteroidia > Flavobacteriales_D > Parvicellaceae > CALSMU01. The sequence goes on along the minus strand of CBDDKM010000005.1, from coordinate 261,832 downwards.
ATATCTTAGAATACGTTCCAGACTAATGTTTAACAGGAGGAAAAGAAATAGAGAAGAGCTTGCTAAACAATTTGGCAAGCCCAAAAATGAGTACTTCAACTTTAAGTTGATCAGAAGTTACTTCAATCGGAAAAACCATACTCATTCCAGCGAAAGCGGGAACTCCAACCACACAATTAGCGAGCAAACCTGTCTGGATCTGGATTTTGATTTGTTCTTTGAACACGTGGACCATACTTATTCTAAAGTGGGGCAACAATACCTCTACAACCAACTGCGAAACCCAAACCATGGGGCTATTAATGAAGAAATCATTGATCACTTGAGCAACCATCCTCTAGACCGATTAAAAATCATGGAGGCATTAAATGCTCTGAACTCAGACAAAGCACATTATCTATCTGATCTATTTCAAGGGGAACTAGCGCAAAAGCCTAAATGGTACTTCATTGTTCCTCTGCTATCTCTCACTTCGTTGGCTTGTATTGTACTCAGTTTCTTTATGCCTGCCTACCTTACCTTGTTAATTATACTGTTTCCTGTCCTGGCAGGATTTCATTACTTCAATAAAGTCAAGGTAAATGTTTATGTGTACTCCGTTCCACAGTTACTGGCATTAAACAAAATAGCTAAGAAGTTTTCAAAAATGCCTTTTCTAAGTTCTGTCTTCCAAAATCAGGAAAAGTCGATTCGAGTACTGGACCAGATAAAAAGAAAGGTTTCCATCTTTAAACTGGAACAAAAAATAGAAAGCGATCTGGAAATCATCTACTGGTTCTTGCTAGAGCTGATTAAAATTACATTCTTGTTGGAGCCCCTTCTTCTGTTTAGCATTCTGGACAACTTAAGAGACAAGAAAGAAGAAATTGATCAGGTCTTTCAAGCTGTTGGGAAAGTAGACATGCACCTATCCATTGCTTCCCTAAGAGCCGGCTCACCTATTTGGTGTAAACCACAAACTGACTCGAACATGAGTTTTAACTCCATGATTCATCCGTTGGTGGAGAACTGTGTTCCTAACTCATTTTCTGCTAACCAATCATTTCTACTTACAGGCTCTAACATGTCGGGAAAAACTACCTTTATTAGGGCCATTGGCCTTAACTACATAGCTGGTACTGCTCTCAACACTTGTTTTGCCGAAAATGCTTCTTTTCCAGAAATGAAATTGCACTCAGTGATCAGGATCACAGATGATGTTTCTTCCTCCAGCAGTTATTTCTTTCAGGAGGTCAATTCGGTAAAGTCTATCTTATCAGAAACGGATTCCGAGCAACAACACCTCATCTTACTGGATGAACTATTTAAGGGAACTAATACTACCGAAAGAATCGCATCAGCAAAGGCTATCTTGTCCTACTTTCACCAAAAGAATTGTTTAGTTTTTGTATCCACCCACGATTATGAATTAGTTTCCTTACTGAAAGGTGAATATGCTCCTTACTACTTCAACGAAAGCATCCATAACGAATCCATCGAATTTGACTACCAACTTAAAAAAGGAGTTCCTTCGAAAGGTAATGCCATTAAAATTCTGGAGCTAAATGAATTTCCGGAAGAGATTATTTCGGAAGCGAAGTTTATTGTTTCAAAAACCGAGCAACGATAATCGATTTAGCGAACATCGACTGTTAAACTTAAGAATACCTATTTCCCGGCACTGACCGGGAAACTTATCAAGTTAGTGCTAATATCATAAGTTTCCCTCCCGATAACTATCGGGATTCATGGGTAAGGAGTGCTCACCTTGTACATAGTACCTAATACTTAGCACACCTAAGAAGGCAATATCTTCACCTCAACATTCACTCCCTTATCTTCCTTAGAGGCATTGTACAACGGATTATCAATTAACCCATTGGCAAAACTCATGGCTACTTCGTTATCCTTGTTAAATCGAACCACCAATTTGGTTCCTCCTTTTAACAATTGATCCACCACTCGTTTAGCAATGTTCTTTCTGCGCCACATATTTAGAATAAACAAGTCTTTTAATAATAGGTGATTGTCTTCCGGCTCGGTAAACAAAAATCCTATGATTCGATACTCTGCGTGAATGATGTATGCTTTGCAATCAAAGCTACTAAAGTAACGGGTAGTATTGCCTTGCTCGTAACGACCTTTTGATCCAATCTCAATAGAAGAATACTTACTTAAATCGTGCAGATAAAGCTGCATTAAATTATCAATAACCAACTTATCGTTTATTCCGGCTTCGTATAATGAAACATTCATAGTAGGGCAAGTTTCTCGTTCAAAACTAATGATTTTTAGCTGCAATCAAAAATGACTACTTATCGGCAGTACGCTTCATGAACTCTCCCATAATCTTTCCTACCCCGGTTCTGGAAAATAAACGAGTGGATTGAACTCCCGCTTTATTCAACAAACCATGCACAGCAACTACTTCTCCCTGCATCATTTTTTTATAGCCAAATTCCGCCACTTCTTTTCCCGAAGGAAAGATGGGTAATTCCATTACCGATGCCTTCATGTTAGCGTTGCTAGCAAACTCGGTTTTGGTAGGACCAGGGCACAAGGCAGTAACCGAAATTCCCTTCTTTACATACTCTCCTGCTAACGCTTCCGAAAATGACAACACATAAGCCTTAGTACCGGAGTAAACCGCCATGTGAGGAATTCCCTGAAAGGCCGCTGTGCTAGCTACATTTAGTATTCTCCCTCCTTGATTTTTGCTTTCCAATTGCTTCACAAAATAATAACACAAATCCGTAAGGGAAGTGATGTTCAACTGAATCATTTGCTGGTACCTCCAAAGCTCTCCTTCTCCAAATTGACCACTATCTCCAACTCCCGCATTATTGATTAAAATCTGTACTGAAGTAGCCATTTCCGATAATTCGTCGAATACTTCTTTTGCAGCATTCTCACCACTCAAATCTTTCGATATGATTTTCACCGAAACCTGATACTCCTTTTCCCATTGCTCTTTTAAGTCCATCAACTTTTGCTCGCTTCGAGCAACCAATACCAAATCACCTCCTTTTTGGGCATGAATTTTTGCAAATTCCAACCCAATTCCGGACGAAGCCCCTGTTACCAATGCTGTTTCCATAAGAGCTAAAATACTGCTAAACACAACAATTAGCAAAGTGTTACCGTTCTATCTTAAACCTCAAACCATGACAAAATCAATTCAACTCATCGCCATCTTACTTGCTTTCGTATTGCTAACTTCCTGTTCTGCCAAAAAGAAAACCTATAAAAAATGCGATGGCAGCAAAGGGGTTAAAACCAATATGGGGGTCATGTGACAAACATTGAAGCGTTTATAACTCAATGAGATAGGGTTTGCGTTGTCTGCTACAGTTAGCTATTTTGGCTACATGAGAAGATTCTACCCGCTCATCATACTATTGCAGGTCTTATTTCTATTCGGATGTGAAGAAGAAACACCAAAAGAACCGGAACCGGTAACAGAAAAGGTAGTTCTTGAATCAATCGACCTTTACTCCCCATGGATCGACTCAGTGTATCAATCTTTATCTCTTCAAGACAAGGTAGGGCAGCTCATTTGGACAGAATTACCTCAATTGAACGATTCTGTGCTCAAGATCTTCAACAACCTTCCAATGGGAGCAATTATCTCTCATGATGAGAAAAAAGGCTGGTTCTCCTTACAATCACTTCAAGACTCTTCAAAAGCTCCCATATTACAAGGAACTGACCAATGGTATTTACCCTATACCTTCGAAAAAAACCATTGGGACAATAACGAATTCTACTCCGTATCCAATGCTGAACTCTTAAAAGAAATTAATGATTCCACCTGTTATTATCACAATGATCTAGGCATAAAAATTCTACTGGAGTCTTATGATTCTTCTTCACTTAGTTACGCTAATCAAATTCCAAAATACCAACCCTGGTACGATAGCTTAACTCAACAACTGAATAATCACCAAATACTATACTCTGCTACCATTAACAAAAATGATAGTTCTGCTGGGTTTCAAAAACGACTCAATGAGGAGAATAAAATTGTTTTGAATTTTAGTAGCGATACCTCATCCCAGCACCTCAGGGAAGATCAATTACTGATCAACGGTATTCAACTCGCCAACAACCACAACATCTATGATTCGGTGGTTCTTTTACTCAAAGAACAAACAGACCTCATCTTACTAAAAAAGGTCTTTGCCAGGGATTTATTCGAATTGCAACAACGAATTGAAAGTGCAGTTACCCTCAATGCCATTTCGGAAGCGGAAGTAGAGTTTAAAGTGAGAAAAGTATTAGCTCTAAAAGAATGGTTAGGACTGAACAAACAAGAGTTTATTTCGGAACAGGAGTTCGACAAGAAGCACCTCATTTCACTCCGCTCCAATGCTTATAGAATAAAATACAACTCAGAAATTTTAATCAGAAACAAAGGAAATTACCTCCCAATAAAAGACTGGAACACAGAGCATTTTAGCTGGGTAAGAATTGGAAAAAACAACATGAGTAACTGGTATAAATCTGCCAGAAATTATGCCGATATCCAACCTTCCAAAAGCAGTTTGAAAGGACTAAACCTGGATCGCTACAAGAAAAGTACTCCTGTCATCATTGCTCTTCATGAAAGGTTAGACAAAGAATCTGCAGAAGTATTCCGAGATAAGATCAATTTATACTCTTCCAGAAATAAAATTGTGGTAATCAATTTTGAACACGAAGAAAACTTACCACTTATTGATTCTATACCCTATTTACTTCACGTTTGGAACACAGACAAGCACAGTTTGCAACAGGCAGCCCAGGCCATTTTTGGAGGAAATGAAATTAGCGGAGTATTACCGTACTCCATCCAGCATTTGGACTCTCTTTACGGACTACATACTTCCAAAACCAGGTTATCCTATCCTATTCCCGAAGAAGGAGGATTCCATAGAGATTCTCTTAAAAATGTAGATCGAATAGCTAGAAATTCCATTTATGGAGGTGTTACTCCGGGATGTCAGGTATTTGCTGCGAGAGGTGGAAAAGTAGTCTACAATCGTTCTTTCGGGCACCACACCTACGACAAAATGACCATGGTAGAGAATAGTCATGTTTACGATTTGGCATCTGTTACGAAAGTGGCGAGCACTACCATTTGCGGAATGCAGATGTACGACAGAGGATTGTACAACATCTCTGATTCCATGTGGCAACACTTGCCCGACAGTTTAACCAGAGTACTGGGCCATAGAAGTCGATTATGGAAAGTTACTTTTCAGCAATTGTATACCCATACCAGCGGACTTCCGGCCGGGCTCCCCATCTATAAATACATTGCTTATGTAGATAGCTTAATTGGTAAATTTGATCGTTACTATTGCGACGAAACGGATGGGTATTACTGTGTGGAAGTTGCCAAAGATTTCTATTTAGATTCTGCTTATTTGGACACTTTATGGTTAGCAATGAACAACATTTGGACCGGAACAAAAAAGTACAAATACAGCGATGCCAACTTAAACGTACTCTACCAGATATTCCGTGCTAAACTCAGGCCAGAAATCTCATTTGATCAGTACATGGACAGCGTATTCTATAGCCGCATGAAACTCCGCACCACCACCTTTTTACCTCTGGAAAACCTAGACACCTTAAAACACCCTATTACCCCAACAGAATTTGACACTTACTGGAGGTATCAATTACTAAAAGGACATGTACACGATCCCAATGCTGCTCTCTATGGAGGAGTAGCAGGAAATGCCGGACTCTTCTCCAATGCTCACGACCTGGGAGTGGTTTTCCAGATGTTAATGAACGATGGTTCTTACGGAGGAATACGATACATTAAACCAGCTACGGTTAAACGCTTTACCAGACATCAGGAGGGAAGCCATAGAGGACTTGGGTTTGATAAGCCGACTGGTAAAAGCACCAACACCGTTGCTCCGGATTGTCCTACCACCGCTTATGGTCATACGGGTTTTACGGGTATCTGTGCCTGGGCCGATCCTGAAAACGATTTGCTATTTGTTTTTGCCAGCAATCGAGTTCATCCTGATCCCAACAACAAAAAGATTGTTTCGTTTGGTACCAGAAAACGATTGCATCAGGCATTTTATGATCAATTGAAACACGCTGGAGAATACAAAAACAGCAGTAAGAACCTCCCTTAAAACTTTACATAATACCCCACCATTCCTTGCCAATGAAATCCAGAAATGGGAACGGTAGGAATAAAATCAACCTCCTGCGAACTATTAGTAACACCAATTAGATTGTATTTCCACTTTGAAGGGCCAACACCTTGCATATAACCCACTTTTCCTCCCACAAAAAAACCAGCAGTATAAAATGGTCCCAATGGCAGGTTCCAACGCACATTCAAACCTGCGTCTACAATAAAATTAGACGACCTGTAATTGATTCTTTGATATGCTCCAAATCCTTGATTAGAAGGTTGAATCTGATTGAAAAGTCCATTAACACTTACCGTGTCTGTTGCGTTGTTATGTTGGGAGTAGGATAAGGTAGTTCCATAATACCCTATTCCGGCATAGGGTGATATATCAATGGCTTTATGAGGGATCAAATCGTAATTAAGATTAAAGGTTGCCCCTCCCATACTTAAACCATATTTAAGAGTATCTGTTCTCAAACTATCTGTCCCTCGCCAATTCACATCAATATCCAATCGAAGCCCTTCTGCACTTCCCAGAGACATCCCAATGGTGTTAAATAACCTGGAGTCGAACTGTTGACCAAATACCGAATTAAAAGATTCATTCAAAGCATTAATGTTGGCAGATTCTTGTCCTGTTCCACCGTGAAACGTAAAATAACCTCCACCCTGATTTGCCTCAAAATAATCCGGAATATATGTCACTGTTTTCTTGTCCAATACTCGCCTATCATAACATGGAGAACCCTCTCCTTGAACATATCGATAAACATATTCGATTAAGGAATCTGAATCTACATTGTAAGAAGTATATACATAAGCTGAATCACAATTACTAACATAATAATTCCAAACACCTATCGGCTGACCATCTTTATATTCTCCTTTTACCCTTAATCTACCATAGTAATCGTACTCTACAAAAGCTCCATTCCAATTGGATTCTCTCCAAACCCGCCCATTTACATCATAGCTTTTCCAGGTTCCAATGGGCAACCCATCTCTAAACATGGCTTCGTATTTTAGTGTGCCATCAGAGTAGTTTTTCTCGATATTACCTAATCCATCATCTGTTTTTCTTAGTAGCTTTTTCCAGGAATTGGTTTCCCACATTCCAAAACTGTTGGTTTGTCCAAAAGACAGAGAACTAATAAGCATTAGAAGCACAAGTACAGGTAATCTCATAGTCGATAGTTTTACTAAATGTAATGATGTTCAACGAAATAACTCACATTATAGTACCTCTACCCCACTGGATTTCATAAAAATAAATGAACAGGTAACTTTCCATTAATCTGAAGTTATATGCCCAGTATCCATAAGGTTAGAAACATGTATGTGTGGATTTCTATCTCTTAGGAACAAATATTGAAATACCCTTACCGTTAAATTTGAAATATTAATCAAACCAGGCATTAATCAACAGCTATGCTAAGATCAATTTTAATATGCACATTGCTTCTATCCTTATCAGCACAGGCACAATTTGGTAAGTACAAATTGAGTTCCAGCAACGATGGAACAGACGGTGTACTGAAGATAGAAAAGGTTAAAACCTATTGGGATCGGGATAGCACCAAATTAAGAAGCATCGGTTTTTACAACATCAGTGGGTTTTCTACGGTTGGAGAAAAAATTGGTAAATGGATGTTCTATGACCAAAATGGTAGAATAGAAGAAATTACCTATTACTGGTCTGGAATGAGACATGGTAAAACCACTCTTTTTTACCCAAGTGGTAAGAAAATGATTGAAGCTTACAATTACCTGAACGTTCCAGATTCATTATTCAAAGCCTACTACGAAAATGGGAAAGTTGCCGAAACGGGGTATTATGTAGGGATTCCAGATTCTTTTTTGAACGACGAAAACAACGCCGACTGGAAATTGAAATTGGATCAGTTTACCACTCAAAAAACCGGAACATGGAAATACTACTACGAAGATGGTAAAAAGTACATGACTACGGAGTTCCAACTACCGGATACCACCGAAAGAATAATGGCCTACTACGACACTTCTGGAACTCAATTAATAAAAGGAGGAAATGGAACGTTGAAATTGACCTATACTTCAGGAAAGCCTAAAGAAGAAAGTCATTATAAAAATGGGTTGAGAGATGGAGTTTTCAAAGAGTGGAACCCAAGTGGAACCAAGAAAACTGTAGGTGAATACAAGAATGGTAAAATGAACGGAAGCTGGGAGTACTGGTATTTCGTAAATGATCAAGTATACCAAAAAATCAGTTTTAAGGATGGTGTTAAACATGGCGAGTTTAAGGAGTACTTACCTAACGGAACGTTAAGCCTTTCCGGAAACTACGGCGATGGCAAGAAAAATGGAAACTGGGAGTACTTTTTCGAAACCGGAGCTAAAGACATGAAAGGGGAGTTTAAAGACGACCAACAACATGGACACTGGCAATACTGGTACCCTTCAGGTCAATTGTACTACGAAGGAGATTTTAACGAAGGTAAAAAGGAAAACAAATGGTCCTTTTACTACAACAACGGAGAACTTTGGAAAGAAGGAAATTACAAAGAGAACTTGAGAGAAGGGCTATGGACCAACTGGTACGAGAATGGACAGGAAGCTTTTCAGGGAGAATTTCTGGAAGATAAGGAGAATGGTGTTTGGACCTCGTGGTATGAGAATGGAGAAATGAAAGACAGAGGTTCTTATAAAAAGGCTAAAATGGAAGCCACCTGGACAGGATGGTACCCTAATGGAACCATGAAATATGAAGGTCCTTATAAGAACGACATGAGAAATGGAAAATGGACCTTCTGGACAGACAAAGGGGCAATAAAGGATCAGGGTTCATTTAAAATTCTTAAACGTAAAGGTGAGGTTTCGCTTTCGGGAGAAGATGGATATGAACAAAGCTATCGCCATGGCAACTGGAAATCGTATAGTGTAGTGGATGGTAAATTAGCCAGTGAAGGAAGCTACAGCTACGGTAGACAGGATGGTACCTGGAAGTACTATCAGCCCGGAGGAAAAGTAGTAGCCAACCAACTTTCCTACAGCCAGGGATTAATGCACGGAAAATCCATTAGCTACAGCCGTAGAGGAAAAGTACAAACCGAAACAGGCTATAAGAACAACAAAAAGCATGGAGACATGAAGGTTTATGACCGAAAAGGGAAGTTAATCATGCATGTGGTATACAAACACGGTGTTAAAACCAAAACACTGGTTATGAATGGAAATGCAGAAAAAACTCTATACAAATACTCCAAGCCTAAAAAACAAAAAAATAAGAAGAGTAAAGTACCAAAAGGATCCTCCATTCTGCATTAGTAAGGAGTGGTTATAAATGAATTATTATCTTAGTGTACCGAACGTTAAGACATTTCATGAGAAGACCACTACTAGTTTTACTTACTACCCTCTTATTTCACATTTGTTTTGCTCAGAATGCTACCTTTAAAGGGTATCTTTTGGATGCCAACAATAAGGAGCCATTGATTGGTGCCACTGTATTGTTTCCAGAAGGTAAGGGAGCCATTGCCGATTTGGATGGAAAATTTAAAGTCTCCATTCCCGCTGGCACTTACGAAGTAACCTTTAAGTATGTAGGGTACGAAGCTCAATCTCAAACCATTTCTTTCAAAGCAGGAGAAGTAAAAACCATGAACATCATGTTGGTGGAGTCGTCCAACCGATTAAACGATGTGGTAGTATCTGCAGGGAAATTCGAACAAAAAATTGGTGACGTTCCAGTTTCCATAGCGGTTATCAAGCCTACATTGATTGAAAACAAAGCCACTACTAACCCAGAATTTTTAGTAGATCAGGTACCCGGATGTCAGGTACTGGAAAATCAGGTGAGCATTAGAGGAGGAAGCGGATTTAGTTATGGTTCGGGAAGTAGAGTCCTATTAATGATCGATGATATGCCCATGTTATCAGGAGACGCTGGTGATGTAAAATGGAACTCCTTACCGATCGAAAACATGTCGCAAATGGAGATTCTAAAAGGAGCATCCAGTGTGCTTTATGGATCTTCTGCACTAAACGGCGTAATCAACATCAGAACTGCTTACCCTACCGATGAGCCCAAAACTAAAATCAATGTTTCTAACGGAATTTATTTACCAGGCTTTGGTACACAAAAAGGAAAAACATTAGATGGTAGAGATACCACCTTTAACCGTCCTGACCAGCAATGGTGGGACGGATCACAATACTACGTAAGCGGAAACTTCTTACACTCCAGAAAGGTGAAGGAAAATTTTGATCTGGTAGTGGGAGGAAACTTCCTTACCGACGAGGGATACAGAATGGGAGCAGACGAACACCGTTACCGATTTAATGCCAACACCAGATGGAGATCAAAAAAAGTAGAAGGATTATCGTATGGCCTTAATGCCAACCACAACAATTCCAGAGGGAGCCTCTTTTTCTTGTGGCAAAATGCCGATAGTGTATTGGTACCACAAGGGTTAACAGATACTGCTACCACCTCGTTAAGCACCTTCCAAACCTACAGAACCAACTTCGATCCGTTCATTACGTATTACGATTCTTTGGGAAGAAAACACAACTATCGAGGGAGGTATTTTAACAGTACCAACCGAAACAATACCAATCAGGCTTCTACAGCAATTGTATATTATAACGAGTATCAGTTCCAGCAAAAGTTCGATAATGACCTGAACCTAACAGCCGGAATTATGAACACCTATACCAACGTTACCTCTCAATTGTATGGAGATCATAATTCTAACAACGTTGCCGTTTTTGGACAATTGGATAAAAAATGGGAACGCATTACCCTAACCGGAGGACTTAGAATTGAGCATTATCGTATTGATACTGTTTCTACTCAGGGAACCATGCCTTTACTCCGTGACACATTACCTGTACAGCCCGTTTTTAGATTGGGTGGAACCTACAGAGCTGCTGAGGAAACTTACTTTAGAGCTTCTTTTGGTGAAGGATACCGATTCCCAACCATTGCTGAGAAATTCATTGCCACTAATGTGGGAGGACTTACCCTGTTCCCCAACCCTAATGTAGAACCAGAGACCGGATGGAGTGCAGAACTGGGACTAAAACAAGGATTTAAAGTAGGAAACTTTAAAGGGTATTTGGATCTGGCAGGATTTGTTACCGAATACCACAACATGATGGAATTTACCTTTGGATTTTACGATGCAGCAGGTACTCCATGGGATGTGGATCTAATGGGAGGTTATCCAACATTAGATAATTATGGAGCTCAATCGAAGAATGTAGAAAATGCTAGAATTTCCGGAGCAGAAGTTTCGGTTGTAGGAACGGGAAAAATCGGAGAAGTTAACATCAACTTATTAGCAGGATACACTTACCTCAACCCGCAAAGTTTGAACAACGATTCTGTGTACATGGCTACATTTAGTGATACTTCTACCATTCTAAAATACCGTTTCCGACACATGGCCAAATTTGATATCGAAGCCACATATAAAAAGTTCTCTTTGGGGCTAAGTAGTAGATATAACAGCTTTATGGAAAATGTGGATTTCACCTTTGTGGATCCATTGTTGGGTAACTTAATCTTACCCGGATATACGGATTACAGAAATTCCAGAAGAACAGGCGATATTGTTTTTGATGCCAGAGCATCCATACAAGTAACCAATGAATCTAAAGTGGCTGTATTGGTAAACAACGTATTGAACAGAGAAGTTTCTAATAGACCAGGGAATGTTCTTCCTCCAAGAACATTAATCTTCCAGTATAGCTTTAATTTTTAGCTAAAAAGTCGTTGAGAGCATCTTGAATCAAGTCTCGCTCAAACCCTCTATTGTAGAGATACGTTAGAGTCTTGTATTTTTTCTCGTACTCTTTGCCTTTGGTAATGGAGTTAAATTTCTTCTCAACCAAATCGTTTAGGGTTTTCATATACTCTTCTTCCTCAATTTCCTCCATTCCCTTTCTGATACAATAATCGGAAATTTGACGTTGTTTAAGTTGAAGTTTAATCTTGTTCCTACCCCATTTCTTGATTCGGAATTTACCACTTACAAAAGCACATGCAAAACGCTCTTCGTTGAGGTAATTCCCCTCCATGAGCTGTAAGATGACATAATCTATTTCGTCAGAATTTAGGTTCCAGCCTTTCAGTTTTTTCTTTACCTCCCAATGGCAACGCTCCTGATAAGCACAGTAAGCTTTAGCTTTTTCCAAGGCTTCAATATGGGTAATGATTTTACTCACGAAAATGGGAGGAGATTACTTTTTCAGAATCCAACCGCTAATGCCATTCTTTTCCATATCCTTCTTAGCTAGTTTAGCTTCGTCTCTGGAAGAGAATTTACCAACCCCAACACGATGCAAATCGTCTTTTTGATCGATAATCAATGCTTCGTAACCTTGATCTTTTAATGATTTAACCAGGTTAGTTGCGTTTTTGTACTTTCCAAAGCATCCACCTACAATGTAATAAGCCGGAAGATCATGTGTTTCTTCCACTTCAATTACCTCTTTCTCTACATAAGTAGTTTCGGCAATAGCATCAGTTACCTCATCAGGAGCTGTATTTACCTCTTCCAATATAATTGGATCTGGCTGTAAGTCTTCCGGATAAATTTTGTAATCAGTTACGTGCTCTTCTACCTCCTCCGTAGGATAATTGAAATTCTGCTTTTCGTATACCGATTGTTTATTGTAAGTAAAAGGATTTAAGTCTGAGTACTGGAAATTTCCACCACCAGATAATAAATCTGTTTTCATTGGAATCCATGCAGAATAGAAACCAAGACAAACCACAGCAGCTGCAACAGATGCCACTTTCCAGTAACCTCTTTTACGTCTACCCTCGATCGGAATGATCTTTTCTTCAGGTTCCAATGGTAGCTTCTTAGCTTCATCGTGAACTACCTCAATCGGCTTCACTTTAATAACCGGTTTCTCCTGTACTTCCTTCACTTCCTCAATAATTGGTTGAGCAACAGGAATTGCTTTTACCACAGGTAACCCAAAAGAGTTCATTAAGAAGTTAGTCCCGGCTGCTCTAAATCTGGTATTGTTCGAAGCATCTACAAAGAATACTCCTACCTGATTGATTTCAAATCGTTTTGAAGATTTTAATGAAGCTTTTACATCGGCTACATACTTTTCAATGGCTTCCAGAGCTTCGTCATAAGCAATACCTTCGGTTTCTGCCAATCGATGAGCCAACAATCCGTCGTTATTGATCAGGTACTTATTAAACAATACCTTTTTTGTTGGCGGATGCATGCGATGAACCTGATCGTCCAACTTAGCCGAAACATAGTTGGCAACAAAACCACCAAATCCTGGTAGCACAACACAATCGTGTTGAAACAATAAGTCGAATATGTGCTTTTCTATCTTCATTCTTTACCCGAGGTTCATACCGGATTTTTCCAAAAGGGTTGCGAATCTAATCAAAAATCTGATTCACATCTCAATGTTAACAAAAATAGGATTTTATAGCTGTTATACAAATACAGCTCTTGCAATAGTTATAAACAACTGATGCACAGATTTTTCTACACCAACACTAAATTTTTACGCCAAAAATAATCACGTCGTCCACCTGATCATTTTCTCCTTTCCAACGGTAAAATTCATTTTCTAATTGCTGATGTTGCTCTTCCATTTCCAGTTGAGAAACGCTTAGCAAGTACTCTCTCATCTGTCTGTACTTGTATTTTTTGTCTTTTTCGCCTCCAAATTGGTCTGCATACCCGTCCGAAAATAGGTAAACTACATCGCCTTTTTCCAGTTCTATAGTGTGGTTGGTATATACATCAGTAACTCCATCCAGATTAACTCCAATGGGATATTTATCTGGTTTAACTTCAAAAAGATTCAAGTCTTCCAACTGACTTTTAGGTACTATTTGATCTATTCGACTACCCGATTCTGCCAGAACATTATCCTCTATTACTTCTCTCGTACTGATAATGTATAAGGGGTTATACGCACCTGAATATTGAAGTTTTGTGCCTTCTATACTGCACAGCCCAAGATCCATCCCGTCGTTTACACCGCTCTCTCCACCTGTTTGGCGCAGTTTTTCATTAACTCCTGCATCCAAATAACTCATGATCTCCGATGGGGCAACAATTCCTTCGGTCACTGCCTGATCCAGATAATTAAATCCTACTACCGACATCAAAGCTCCCGGAATACCATGCCCAGTACAATCTACCGCTGCGAATATTACTCCGTTATCATACTTTCTGGCAAAATAGAAATCTCCACTTACCACATCCTTTGGCAAATACAACACAAAACTCTTGGGTAACAACTCTTTGATTAAGCTAATTGGAGGTTGAATAGCTCCCTGAATTCTCTTAGCATAATTAATGCTGTCGGAAAGTTCCTGATGTTCGTGGTGGAGCAACTCATACTGCTCAGACAGTTCTTTTTTAACGCTCTCCAATTCAAATTTAAGGCGAGCATTCTCCTGTTCCAACTGCTGTATCCTTTTTTCTAGTTCCTGACTCATACGGTAGTCTGTATGCCTAAATTAAGAATCTTTCAAATGCGAAACCAGCGATCTTCCTAAAACTTAAGTGCTAAATGTTCCTTCCCGGAGCCTTCTTTAAAAAAGACCAAGCCAAAATGAAACAAATCGATGGTCAATAATACTTCGGGATGTTGTTTAATTTCTTCCCAGGCTTCTTCCATTTCCTCTGACCAGTGGATATCATCAAAAATAAATATTGAGTCCTTGTGCTTCTTTTCCAGACAAATCTCAAAATACCTTAATGTTGGTTCTTTTTGGTGATTCCCGTCAAAGTAAACCATATCTAATTGATCCAATTCCTGAACCAGTTGAGGAAGAGTTTGATCAAAGTTTCCTTCAATCAACTTTACATTATTTATTTTAAGTGTTTTAAAAGTACTTGCAGCTACTTTACAAATTTCCTTACTCCCCTCTAGTGTATACACCTTACACTTACTTTTTGCTTTGGCCAAATAGCAAGTGCTGACCCCTACAGAAGTGCCCAATTCGATGACATTATCTGGCTGAAAATAATTGACTAATCGAAACAGCAATTGAGCATACTTTTCTGACTTGGCAGAGTACTTCGTTATATCCCCAATTTTTCGATCGTTGGTCTTAAACACTCTGGACCCTGCTCCCATGTCTTCAACATGAATGGTAGTTGGATTTAACAACAATTTCTTACGCATTAACTCAATGGTGGTATAGGCATAATAGGTTTCTTCATCTTCCAAAACTTTGGAGATGAGGTCCTGTACAAATGGAGATTTTATGCTCTGGCTGGAATTTGCTCCTAGTTTATACTTTAGGTATTTGCGAAACTGTGAAATCAATCCAAATGTGTACTTTTAATTGTTGTTTTCAATTTTCATCAAAAATACACAGATGCGCAAAATAGCATTCATAATAACAGGATTATTCTTAAGTCTAAGTACTATGGCTCAAAAATCAGACTACAAAGGAGTATTGGTCATTCATGGAGGAGCTGGAAACATTCAGAAAAAATACCTCACCCCAGAACGCGAAGCTGCTTATAAAGCAAAATTAACGGAAGCCTTACAGGCAGGGTACGATACTTTGCAAAACGGAGGAACCAGTACTGATGCAGTTAAAGTAGCCATCAACATAATGGAAAACTCCCCTCTTTTCAACGCTGGTAAAGGAGCAGTATATACCAATGCACTTACCAATGAAATGGATGCCTCCATCATGGAAGGAAAAGATAAAAATGCGGGAGCAGTTGCCGGAGTTAAAACCATTAAAAACCCCATCAACGGAGCGTTCGAAGTAATGGTTAATTCCCCACACGTAATGCTATCTGGAGAAGGTGCAGATGTGTTTGCAAAAGAACAAGGGTTAGAAATTGTATCTCCATCTTACTTTGCCGATTCTACTCGTTTAAAACAGGTTAAGAAAATCATGGACAAGGAAAAAATTGAATTGGACCACGACTCGGAAGACAGAGGAGAAATCGAAAATGATGACGATCCAGGAAAAACTGAAATGGGCATTGCCAACAGAAAATACGGAACTGTTGGAGCGGCAGCACTAGACAAAGATGGAAACATCGCTGCCGGAACCTCCACCGGAGGCATGACCAATAAGCGATGGGGAAGAATTGGAGATTCTCCGGTAATTGGAGCAGGGACTTATGCCGACAACAAGACTTGTGCTGTTTCTTGTACCGGACACGGAGAATACTTTATCCGACATGTTGCAGCATACAGTGTTTCTGCATTGATGGAATACAAAGAATTGAGCTTGGATAAAGCTGCCAACGAGGTAATTTTCGAAAAGCTCTATAAGAACGGAGGAAGCGGAGGCCTCATTGCCATCGATCAAAAAGGAAATATTTCTATGCCTTTCAATTCGGCAGGAATGTTTAGAGGGTTTGTAGACGAGAAAGGGAAGATTACTGTTTTTATTTATAAGTAAATGAATAAATACAAACCGCTTCACCTTGCTATTGGGATAATCATTTCTATTCTCACCTTCCTTGCATTTAAAGTTTTAGGAGCAGATGAGGTACTTTCCATTAATGGATCAGAATATTCTTATACTCAAATTGGTAAAGTTGGTGCTATTGCACTGTTAATGGCCTATTGGTGGATTACCGAAGCAGTATCTATTTATGCTACCTCATTGGTTCCGGTGGTACTTTTTCCGGCTATCGGAGTGATGGACATGAAATCAGTTGCACCATTTTACATGCAGGATGTAATCTTTCTGTTCATTGGAGGTTTTTTAATGGCATATGCCGTGGAACGATGGAATTTACATCGAAGAATAGCGCTAAAAATTGTACTTCAACTAGGTGCTACCCCATCTAAAATATTGTTCGGTTTTATGTTTGCCGGATATTTTCTGTCCATGTGGATCTTGAACACCGCTACGGCAGCCTTGTTACTGCCTGCTGTATTAGCTGTAATTGGCGAAATACAATCCCATAATGAGTCCAGCCAACACGACATTTCTACACCATTTTTGTTGGGATTAGCTTACTCCTGCTCCATTGGAGGAATGGCCACATTGATTGGTACACTCCCCAATTTGAGCACCATGGAGTATTTTAACGACCATTTTACCACTCAAATTAATTTTGCTAACTGGTTTGCCATTGGTTTCCCCACCAGTTTAGTAATGCTAATTGCTGCTTATTTCCTTATCAAATGGAGGTATAAAAAGCCTTTTAAAGGGCAAACGGTTTCCATGGAGTACTGTAGAAGTTCTTATGCCAACTTAGGCAAAATGAAACTAGAGGAAAAAATCATCGGAATCATTTTCATCATTACCATCTTACTTTGGTTTACCAGAAAGGATATCGAATTTGGTAACTGGACCTTTCAAGGATGGGGTAATTTATTTGAGAACCCCAATACCATTAAAGAAAGTACCATTGCCATGGCAGCTGCAATATTGATGCTCCTTATCCCTTCAAAAAATGGAAAAGGAGCCTTAATTAACTGGAAAGAAGCAGACCGACTACCCATTGGAATTGTATTTTTATTTGGAGGTGGATTTGCTCTGGCCAACGCCATGAAAATTTCCGGCTTCTCCGTATGGATGGGAACAGGGTTAACAGCTTTTAGTGACTTCCCTCCTTTTTTGGTGGTGCTGTTGTTAAGTTTCTTCATGATCTTCTTTACAGAGTTGACCTCGAACACTGCCTCTGTTCTGATGGTACTGCCAATTCTCTTAGAATTGTCAAAAGTGATGGATACAGAACCCGCTTTATTGTTCATTCCAATTACCATGGCAGCTTCATGTGCCTTCATGCTTCCCATTGCCACACCTCCCAACACCATTGTGTACGCCAGCGAAAAACTTTCTTCCAGGGCCATGCTAAGAACAGGATTTTGGCTTAACCTTATTGGAGTAGGAGTAATTTCGAGCGTGTGTTATTTTATGGTGAAAATAGCCATGTAATCTATAGTTTGATTATTTTTGCCGACTGTTATGAACGATGATCTTCGTGGAGATAAGCAAATGTCCTTTATTGGACACCTGGAAGAGCTAAGATGGCGATTGGTCAAATCTGCTATTGCAATTTTAGCCATTGCAGTAACACTGTTTGTGTTCACCGAGTCTATCGTAGATACGTTGTACATGAGCATGATCGATACAGATTTCCCCACTTATCGATTCTTTTGCTGGTTCTCTCAAGCACTGGATTTAGATGATGCCCTTTGTGCCACTCAGATTCCGGTACAGATGCAGTCTACTAGTCCAACATCTCAATTCTCCACCAACATGTATTTTGCCATTGTGGGTGGAATCATTACCTCTTTTCCGTTTATCTTTTACCAACTTTGGTGCTTTGTAAAACCGGCACTTAAAGAGCAGGAAACCAAGGTAACTAAGGGAGTTATTGTTTATGCCTCAATATTGTTCTTTTTTGGGATATTGTTTGGATATTATCTGGTTAGTCCGTTGTGTGTACAGTTCTTTGGAACGTATAAAATCACAGAGGATGTGGACAATATCTTTACGATAGCCAGTTACATGTCGTTAATCACCACCACCACTTTCTTTAGCGGACTTTTCTTCGAGCTACCCATTGTTATCTTTATTTTAACAAAGTTGGGAATCGTGTCGCCTGAGTTATTGAAAAAATACAGAAAACACGCTCTGGTTGTAATTCTAATCCTTTCTGCAGTTATTACTCCCCCAGACGTCATTAGTCAAGTTTTAGTATCTTTACCCATACTGGTTCTCTACGAAATAGGAATCTACGTTTCGAAAGTTGTGGTTCGAAATAAACAGTCTATTTAATTGAAAAAAGGAAGGGGTTGTACTTCTACAGAAAAATACTTTTGTTCATTCTTCTGCTAGGCGGACTCGTTTCACATGCTCAAAAAACCAAGGTTTATGGTGTTATTACAGATGCTGCAACAGGAGAACCTTTACCATTTGTAAATGTTATTTTTCAGGGTACTAAATCCGGTACTACCAGTAACTTAATGGGAGAATACTCCATAGAATCTTACTATGCCGCTGATTCTATTATTGTTTCATTTGTGGGATACATTAAACAGGTTCTGCCGATAGAAATGGACAAAGAACAGGAGGTAAACATACAACTAAAAGAATCCACCACTGACCTTCCTGAACTAATTGTACTGCCCAGTGATGAAAACCCCGCACACCCCATTTGGCGAAAAGCCATTGCCAATAAAGACATTAATAATAGAGAGAAACTAGAATCCTATCAATATGAGGTATACAATAAGATTCAACTGGATTTAAATAATCTTACCGAAGAATTTAAAAACAGAAAAGTCTTCAAAAAGTTCGACTTCATTTTCGACAATGTAGACACTACCGAAGCAAAAGATTTCTTACCCATATTCATTTCAGAATCGCTATCTGACTTGTACTTCAGAAAAAAACCAAAAGCACAGAAGGAATACATCAAAGCCACCAGAGTTTCAGGAGTAGAAAACGAAAGTGTTTCTCAGTTTACAGGAGATATGTACCAACAGGTAAATATCTACGACAACCATGTTCATGTGTTTGGAAAAAACTTCATTAGCCCAATTGCCAAGTTTGGAATGAGTTACTACAAGTACTACTTAATGGACAGTATGAATGTAGATGGGTACTGGTGCTATGAAATGAAATTTGTTCCGAAAAGAGTTGGTGAATTAACCTTTAATGGTACCATGTGGATTCACGATACCACTTATGCTATTAGAAAGGTAACTGGAGTAGTTTCGGAAGACGCCAACATCAACTTTGTGAATCGACTGGAGGTAACACAAACTTTTGAGCAAGTAGAAAATGAAGTTTGGATGCTGGTAAACGACGACTTGTTTGTGGACTTTGAGGTCACCGAAAACCAAATGGGATTCTACGGTCGAAAATCCACTTCGTATAAGAACTTTGTTATCAATAAGCCCAAACCGGATGAGTTTTATCAGGGTGTAGAAAATATTTTCGTGTCCGATAGTGCCCAGGAAATGGGCAATAAATACTGGAGTGTACACCGACATGATTCTCTAAGTAATACTGAAGAAGGAATCTACAACATGATAGATACCCTCGAAAACCTCCCCATTGTAAAAACCTATGTGGATGTACTTCAAACCGTATTTACCGGATACAAAATTCTTGGAAAAGTTGAATTGGGACCTTACTTCTCCATTTACAGTTACAACGAGGTAGAAGGACACCGATTTAGAGCAGGAGGTAGAACCAGTAACGACTTTAGCAAGTGGATTGAATTATCCGGTTATGGAGCTTATGGATTATTGGACAAACAGTTCAAATATGCAGCTGGGACACGATTCTTTATTACCAAAAAGCCCCGGAGGCTTATTCGTTTACTCTATAAAAATGATGTGGAGCAAATAGGACTCTCTTCCAACGCTTTTAACAACAGCAATGCCATCTCCTCTTTTGCAAGAAGAAACCCGTTAAACAAATTGGTCTTTAACGAAGAATACAGAGGAAGTTACACCAGAGAATGGTTCCCAGGTTTTGCCAGCACGGTACTATTCAGAAATGCCACTTTCACTCCACTCGGAATAACCACCTTTAACCGTGTTTCTCCGGATGGTAGTTCCACCAATATTAACCAGTTAACCACTTCGGAAATATCTTTTTCTACGCGATTTGCTTATAACGAAGAGTTTCTTTCGGGAGAGTTTGACCGAATTAGCCTGGGAACAAAATTCCCTGTTATTTCAGCTCACTATACCTATGGTATTCCGGATATGTTTAACAGCCAATACGAATTTCATAAAGTAATTCTTGGGCTTAAACACAAGATTCCTATGGGAATTCTGGGAACCATGAAATATCAACTTAATGTAGGTAAAGTATGGGGAACACTGCCCTACCCACTGTTGGAAATCCACCCTGGAAACGAAACATGGAACTACAACGAGAATGCTTACAACATGATGAATATTAATGAGTTTGTTAGCGATGAATACTTTAGCTTTAAATTCCAGCAACACTTTGACGGCTTGTTCTTGAACAAGTTTCCACTAATTAGAAAGTTAAAATGGAGAGAGGTAGCCACAATACAAGGTATTTGGGGACGTTTAAATCCAAAGCATTTGGAGGAAATGAGCTTACCGGAATATACCACTACCTTACAGGAAAAACCTTACGTAGAAGTGGCAGCTGGGATAGAAAATATATTTAAATTTCTTCGATTTGATGTAATTTGGCGTACTACATACCTGGATCATGAGTTTAATGGTATTAAAGTACACCCGATAGGATTTAGAGGAAAACTACAATTTGATTTCTAATGATACTAAGAACCGAAGAAATAAAGAAAGCCTATAAAGGCCGTGAAGTGGTAAAAGGAGTAACGGTAAATGTAAAGCAAGGTGAAATTGTAGGCCTGCTTGGTCCGAATGGAGCAGGTAAAACCACTTCTTTTTATATGATGGTGGGGTTGGTTAAACCCGATTCCGGAAATGTGTATCTAGATGATAAAGACATTACCAAAACTCCCATGTACAAAAGATCTAAAATGGGTATTGGTTACTTGCCACAAGAGGTATCCGTTTTTAGAAAATTAAGTGTAGAGGACAACATTCTATCCATTCTTCAAATGACCAAACTTTCCAAAAAAGAACAAAAAGAACGTTTGGAAGAACTGATCGAAGAATTTGGATTGGGACATGTAAGAAAAAACCTGGGAAACAAGCTTTCGGGGGGTGAGAAAAGAAGGACCGAAATTGCACGTGGACTAGCCATTAATCCAAAGTTTGTTCTATTGGATGAGCCATTTGCAGGTGTAGACCCCATTGCTGTGGAAGATATTCAGCGAATTGTATTAAAACTTCAAAAGAAGAACATCGGAATCCTGATTACGGATCATAATGTACAGGAAACCCTAAGTATTGTTGATCGTGCCTACCTATTATTCGAAGGAAGTATTCTAAAATCTGGAACCGCGGAGGAACTTTCAGCAGACGAACAAGTTAAACGTGTATATCTTGGACAAAATTTTGTTCTTCGAAAGAAGGTTTTTGATTAAACTTGTAACTGGAAACAACGAACCAGTGAAGCACCTTTTATTTTTTATACCACTTCTTATTAGTACAATAAGTTGGGGGCAGACCATAACCACCGAAAACTCTGATTGTGCCAATGCCATTATCTTTCAGGACTCCATTTATGGACCTTTAAAAATCCCAAAAGGGTATGGGAACAAATTGGAAATCAAAGGACATAACATTAAGAACAAATACTTTTTTACCAGAGAGCACAACACCCTTTGGATTAAAATAGTTTTCAACAACCCCACCAAATTCGAATTTGAAATTGCTCCGGAAAAACCAAACGAGGATTTCGATTTCTCACTTTTTAAAATTACCGGACCTAACTTCTGCGACTCTATTGCAACTAATAAAGTACTGCCTGTTAGATCGAATTTGTGTAGAAGAAAACCGGAAGAAAAAAGTGTTACCGGATTAAAAGCGGGATATACAAACAATTACTCTGCAGCTGGTCCTAACCCGTCTTTCTCAGCACCTATAGATGTAAATGCAGGAGAAGAATACTACCTGGTAATTGATAGTCCTTATGGAACCACTGGTGGGTTTAGCATTGACTTACAATACGAAAATATCCCAGTGGTTGAGCCAGAACCGGAACCAGAGCCAGAACCTGTTGCAGTAACTCCAAAACTTTATTTAAAACTAAAAGGAGATGACGGAGTGAATATTGAATCTGCAAAAATTTTGGCTAGAGGGCTTCGTAAAGGAGATCAACTAATTAAAGATTCTGCGGGATTCTGGATGATTGATCAAGCCAGAAAACTAAACAGCTACAAGTTTACTGTTACCAAAAAGGGGTATAAGCAACAAGAGTTTGAGTATTTCCATAGAATTGAAGGTGATAGCACCTTAACATTTACTCTGGAAAAACTAAAAATTGGAAGTAAACTAAAATTTGAGAAAATCAGCTTTATGGGAGATCAGGCTGTAATACTTCCAAGCAGTAAAGACGACCTCGAAAAACTAACTCTTTTCCTTAAGCAAAACCCTAATATCGATGTAGAAATTGGAGGACATGTAAACGCTCAAAACGGAAGAAACCTAAAGAGATTTAGAGAGCTTTCTGAAGAAAGAGCAAAAGCCATTTTTGACCATCTTGTAGGACAAGGAATTAATGAAAGTCAATTGACCTACAAAGGATATGGAAACTCTAAAATGATCTACCCAAAAGCATCTACAGAAAGCCAGGCACAAGCCAATAGAAGAGTTGAAATTATAGTGACTAAAATAAGATGAGCCTGATTCTTAACATAGAAACTTCTACCAAAACATGCTCTGTATCTCTTGCCAAAAATGGAGAAGAGATTCACTTAAAGGAATTAACCTCTGATCAATACGTACATTCGGAAAAGCTCAATGCTTTTATTGAAGAGTTAATGAATGAAACTGAACATTCATTTTCTGATCTGGATGCAATAGCTGTAACCAAAGGACCGGGATCTTATACAGGTTTGAGAATTGGTGTTTCTTGTGCTAAAGGATTGTGTTATGCTCTTGAAATCCCTCTAATTTCTATTGATTCACTTACCGTAATGGCTAACCATTACCTCAAGCAAAATGATTTTGATGGGATCGTAATCCCTACCATCGATGCCAGAAGAATGGAAGTTTACACTGCATCTTTTGATTCGAAGTTAAATCAACTGGATGAAATCAGAGCAGAAGTGGTTACTGAAGGATCATTTCAGCAGTTTAGTGATCAAAACATTCATCTTATTGGAGATGGTGCTGCAAAATTAACTGATGTTGTACAAATTCCTTCCTTAAGGATCGTAGATGGTTTCAACACTTCTGCATCTGGCATGAATGCTATTTCTTTTGAAAAACTCAATAAGAAAGAAGTGGAAGATGTAGCTTATTTTGAGCCTTTTTACCTAAAAGATTTCATTGCGGAAAAGCCTAAAAAAAGGGAGATTTAACTACTTCCCCCTTTTTCATAAAACAATAATCCCTGAACTAACAGGGCACTACAATTACAGGTAATTTACCTCATTACTAGCCTAAACGACTAGCTCTCCAATATGGTTGGAATGGTTACCTATATTTTTTGAAAAAAGGGAAAGCATCGAAATACTTCCCCTTCTTAAACAACTCTCTGACACTACTCAGAGACTACTACATATCTTTAGATTTAAACTTATTCCAACTTAATAGTTTTACTCCAAACGATTAAGTCCTTAAAAAGGTTGTAATCAGTTGCATCTTTTCCAAGAACAGAATAGCTTTATCATCGAAACACCTACTTTTTATTTATTAATTCCAACCATTTGACTATTCCAGTCGTTATCGTTTAATAAGTAAAAGGGGAAAATGTATTTAGGAACGAAAATTCGGATGTCTTTTTTTATGGTCATAACCTTGACCATGTTATTCGGGTGTAACAAATACAAGAAAACCACTCCTGTACAATTTAGCATTCATACCTCCACAGAAATAGACAGTAAAGACTACCTGCAATGCGAAGGTGGTATATTTCGCTTAACCGGTATGGAGCTGAGGGGTAAAAGAGAAAAAGGAGCAGATGTAAGTTTCTATAGGGATCTATCCGAGAACATGATTTTCGGAGAATATTATAGCAACGAATCCATTGATTTTGACTTGCCACAGGGAAGTTATACCGACTTAACCATTACACTAGATTTTCATGGCACAGATGGAGCAAGAATCATTAAAGGGAAATACGAAAGTAGCCAGGGCCCTATTGTTCCTTTTTTGGTGGAGCTAGAAGATGAAATTACTATTAGTGCCAAAAACGTAGACCTTTCTGAAATCTGGAATAAAGAAGAACCGCGAATAACATTCGAATTTGGAGGAATAAACTGGTTTGATGATGTTCCTAAAGGGCATTTTCAAAGCGCCTATGTACACGATATAGTGCAGCAAGGACAAGATGCAATATACATCAAGAGCACAATGAACCAGAACATTTACCAAAAGGTATTAGAGAACATTGCTAAATCAAGAAGCCTAACAATAGAATAATTTGGATATAAAGGATATCATACAAGGTTGTAAGGATCGTAACAGGTATTATCAAAAAATGCTTTACGATAAGTACTCCACCAAAATGTTTGGAGTATGTATCGCCTATGCTAAAGACAAGGAGGCTGCTCAAGATATTCTGCACGATGGTTTCTTTAAAATATTCAAGAAAATAGGAACTTTCCAGGGAGATCAAAACAAATTTGAAGCCTGGATGCGTAGGGTTATTGTTAACACTGCTCTTGATTACTTAAAACGAGTAAAAAGACTAGAGAACAGAGACCTGGAAAACTCTGCTGTATCTCCAGCTATGATTGACAATGAACTTTCCGAAAAGGTTGATTTAAGAGATATCACAGAAATTATCAGGTTACTACCGGACGGTGCCAGAACCATTTTTAACCTCTATTCCCTTGAAGGGTATAAACATAAAGAGATTGCTGAAATGCTTGATATTTCAGAAGGCACATCCAAATCTCAATTTTCGAGAGCAAAAAGTTTGCTTCAGGATTTAATGAAAAAATACTACCTGTAATGGACCAGTTTGACAACATAGAAGAATGGTACCGTAAGCAGGTAGAGAACTTATCTCAAAAACCTGATCATGGTATTTGGGATTCTTTGGATCAGGATTTAACCGGGGATACTCCTGATGTTGAGGATTGGTATAAGCAAGAAGTGGATAAACAATCCACCACTCCTGATTCTTCTGTATGGAACCAACTTTCGAGCAGAATTGGACCAGCCTTACCCGTAGAAGAATGGTACAAAAAGAGTATTGAAGACATTGATCTTGAACCTTCTGATTCCATCATCGAAAATATTTTCCACTCGCTGGATGTGGACAATGTATGGGATCGTTTGGAGGTTTCTCTTCACGAAAGAGATCGAGTAATCTGGTGGAGAAAAGTTGTCTTCTCAATCACTTCCATTTTTGGAATAATAACATTAGGATTTTTCTTTCTTCCTGATCTCATATCCTACCAGCCCCCTAAACTAAAAGAAACTACAAATACATTAACCAATCATACTATACAACCACTTTCAAATAGAAGTGATATAAACGCCGAGATCCACGCCAAAAACGGTTCAAATGCATTAATCACAAATGCGCCAACAACCAACCACCAAACCACCACGCTTGTAAGTTATCAGGATGACCTAGCTGATAATGGTGTTAATCAGGGAAAAACAGGGAATACCACCACCCCTGTTCCTGATGCACATTTATTGAAACAAAGTATTTCGACCACCACAATAAGCCCAACCATTTTCCACCCTGCAATTTATGGAGAAATTGACCACATTATTGATCAACCCGATTTAATTGTAGACAAATCCAAACGGCCAATATTTCTTCATGCAGGGGTTGGGTTAGACCATTCTTTATTATTGAATGAGAACACCAAAGAAGCTTTCAATATTAATTCCACCGATTACAATCAAGCGGTCGCTTCTTCAATTCTGTCGCTTGGTTTAGGACTTCCTTTAAACGACCAATTAAACATGGAAGCCAGTATCTCCAAATTCTCTCAGGGACATCGCTTTGTGTTGTACCGCGAGGGAAAAACCGTTAACCACAAGATGGAACTTAATTATCTGCAAGGTTCTGTACTTTTCAAACTGGATAGAAAAAACAACTATCCGGTTTGGAATGGTAAAAGTCTAATAGGTGCTTATTATGGTCTCCTAACTTCTGAAACATCAGAAATAAATAATGAAGAACAGGAAGATCAAATTACATTTAATAACAGTGATTTTGGTCTTATTGCAGGTTACGAAATAGAAAAACAACTCCCTTTATTTAACCTTGGTATAAGCTTATTCTATAACCAGGGAATTACCAATATTTTAAATGAAAACTCAAATCCCAACTACTCCTTTGATCAAACTGTTAACTGCGGCTTAAATGCCAAAGTTCAAATTTCTGTTCCAATTAGATGAAGGAGAAGATTAAAAGAATGTCCATAAGATCCAGAATGGCTTTTGCTACTACTTGCGTTGAAATTCTTCTAAAGAAAGAAAACGTAAAGGGAGCACTAATTGACCATATTCTTAGAAATCTATGGAAATTTACCTCAGAGGAAAACCTCGAGGACTGGGATAAAGCATCGAGAGAATACAGCCCATATTTTATTTTGGGTGACCCTATTCAAAATGCCGATGAGTTAAGTTATATATCCATGTTTAGGTACAACAACCTTAAAAAGCTCTATGCTTCAATGCCCAAGTACATGGTAAACCTCATCAACGAGGCATTTTTATTAGGAGCAAGTAATATTTACGCGGAAACCGGAGAATATAGTTCGTATACGCTTAAACACACTAATAATGTCATCCAAATTCTTAAGAAGAAGAAATTTGATATTCCTGAACTAGAATCTTTTTTAAGATCCACTTTTGATGAACTTGATGGTTGGGGAGAACCCCACCAAAAGGAGTTTTATAAAATTCCCTACCTCACTAGTTTAGCCAGCTAAAATTGTCTATTTCAATTGATCCTTTACCTTTGCCTGCAAAATTCACTACATGAAAGGCATTATAGTTTCTATTGTTTCATTTTTCATCCTATTTGGGTCATCGCTGGCCACTGTTGGAGGGCCACAAGAGTTAGAGTTACTCGGACACGATTCTACTACAGTTTATTACCTATACCATTTTTACGATGAAAGCGATGAGGCTCCACAAATGTGGAAATTTAACCTCAATGACAGAACCTTAGAAATAGACCAATCATGGTGTAACTACCCGGACGAAACGATAGAAGATGCTTTAAAAAGAATCAATCTTGGAAATGCTCAGCTCATCCCAATAGCCCCAGACGTAACCTATCCAATGGATCAATTAATGATTTTCCAATTAGATAGTATTTCCAGATTCAGCGAGTATTATCAGGTTTACCATACAGTTTACCCATTCAAGGTTCAATTTGGTGATGTGGAAGCCAATATTGAAGTATACTTCGACAATGGAAATGCTCCTCAAATAACACAGTTTTATACTATTAATGACCTGCATTTTGTTGAACTACGATACAATGGAATCCTTATGGAAGGAGGGTATAAGAAAGATACCTTAATCGTTTTCCAGGATATTTCTCAACCTACAACTACAGATTTACCTGATAGTACCACAACTGCTCAAGACACCACTTCTAACGATAAGGCGGAAGATGGTGAAAAGGGAGAAACCTACTGGAAAAAAGGAAGTCCGAACTACATGTACATCATTGTTCCTTTACTATTGGTATTGATCCCGATTGTTATTCTAAAATCCAAAAAAGGAAAAAAGGATTAACCAATTAGGTTTAATCGATCGATGGCATCTTTTACGGTAATCACCTGATCAAACCTCAACCTTAGTTTTCCATTCTTCTCTGCCATGTTAGCCTGGCTAGGTTTGCTCTGTATAAAATTGAGCACTTTGGTAAACTTGTCAGACTGATAATAAACAGAGTTTTCGTCGGTCACAAAGGTTCCTATTAAGGTATTCTTCTTTAGAATTAGTTTTTCGAAACCAATGCTTCGGGCCTGCCACCTCAACCTTACTGTGTTCATCAATTCTAACGTTTCCGGAGGTACTGGTCCAAATCGATCTACTAATCTGGATTCAAATGCCTTTAACTCCTTCTCTTCTTCTATATCATCCAACTCTCGGTACAAGCTCAATCGTTCTTCAATTTCATTCACGTAAGTAGTTGGAAGAACCAAGTTCAGATCAGTTTCTATCTGACATTCTTTTACGTACTCACCACTTTGAATTTCGTCTTTGAACAACTCCTTGAATTCTTTCTCCTTTAATTCCGTAATGGCCTCATCAAGAATTTTCTGATAGGCATCAAAACCAATTTCACTAATGAATCCACTTTGGTTGGCCCCTAACAAATCTCCTGCTCCTCTCAGATCCAGATCCCTCATGGCAATGTTAATTCCACTTCCCAAATCCGAGAATTGCTCAATGGCATTTAATCGTTTTCTGGCATCATCGGTTAAATGCTGTGGCGGTGGAGTAAACAAATAGGCAAACGCTTTTTTATTCGATCTACCAACCCTTCCTCTTAGCTGATGAAGATCGCTTAAACCAAAGTGATTAGCATTATTTATTATGATTGTATTGGCGTTAGAAATATCAATTCCTGATTCAACGATGGTTGTGGCTACCAATACATCGTATACCCCTTCCATAAAATCCAATATGATGGCTTCCAATTCTTTTCCGTCCATCTGCCCATGTCCAACAGCAACCTTAACATCCGGGCACAATCGACTTACCATTCCGGCAATTTCTTTTATGTTTTGAACCCGATTATTGATGAAGTAGACCTGCCCACCTCGTTGTACCTCATAATGAACAGCATCCCTAATGGTAGCCTCATTAAACGTTTGCACAATAGTTTCTACAGGGTATCTATTAGGTGGAGGCGTAGATATGATGGACAAATCTCTTGCGTTCATCATACTAAACTGAAGCGTTCTTGGAATTGGTGTTGCAGATAAAGTCAAAGTATCTACATTAGCTTTTAAGGTCTTTAGCTTATCCTTAACGTTTACTCCAAACTTCTGCTCCTCATCAATAATCAATAGCCCAAGATCTTTAAACTTAACGTCTTTTCCAGCCAAACGATGAGTACCTATTATAATGTCCAGCTTCCCCTCCGCTAATCGCTTCAGGGTTTCTTTATTCTTTCCATTCGATTTAAATCGGTTAACATAGTCGATCGTACAAGGCAGCCCTTTTAGCCTTTCGCTAAAGGTTTTAAAATGTTGGTAAGCCAAAATCGTTGTTGGCACTAACACCGCCACTTGCTTACTATCCGCTACTGCTTTAAAAGCTGCTCTAATAGCAATTTCTGTTTTCCCGAACCCTACATCTCCACAAACCAACCGGTCCATTGGAGCTTCCGATTCCATGTCCTTCTTAACAGCTTGAGTAGTGGATAATTGATCCGGTGTATCCTCATAAATAAATGAAGCTTCTAACTCATTTTGAAGGTAAGTATCCGGTGAATAGGCAAAGCCTTTACTCGCTTTACGCTCTGCATACAACTTAATTAAGTCGTACGCCATTTCCTTAATTCTGGACTTGGTTTTAGACTTAGCTTTGGCCCATGCCGGAGACCCCAATTTATTTAAGCTAGGTTCTTTACCATCTTTACCTGTAAACTTGGTAATTCGATGTAAAGAATGGATACTTACATACAAAATATCCCCTCCTTTGTAAATCAATCGAATGGCCTCTTGCCCCTTACCATTGGCATCTATTTTTTCTAATCCTGAGAATTGTCCTACACCATGATCGATGTGTACCACATAATCTCCTTTTTGAAGGTTATAGATTTCCTTAATGGTAAAAGCTTGCTGAGACTTTTTATATCCTTCTTTTAACCTAAACTTATGGTACCTTTCGAAGATCTGATGGTCGGTATAACAAGCTACTTTCAAATCCTTATCCACGAACCCTTCGTGCAAGCCAAAATTGAGTGGAAAGTAACTTACATCTCTTTCTATATCCTTGAATATCTCATACAGCCTCTCCAACTGTTTTGGATTTTCAGAGATGATTAAATTGGTAAATCCTCCTCCTGAATTCTCATTCAAGTTGTCGATTAATAGATCAAAATTCTTATTAAATGGGGGTTGTGGACTAAAGTTAAAATGAACCGTTGAAGTAGGTTCGTAGTGAAATCGCTGTCCGAATTCAATAATAGGATGTTCTTCCAATTGAGTTTGAAAATCAACCGGAGCCAGGTACAACTGAACCGGAGTTAACTGCCTTAGGGTAGTTTCCATGTTCTCGTATACGTACTTTGCCTTTTCGAATCCTTTATCAATTCTACCCAGAGCTAACTCATAATCCTTAATCCAAATCTTCGTATCAGAAGGAATATACTTCAAAAAAGACTCTCTGTTCTCCAACATTAACTTACCTGTTACGTTGGGAACAATGTTGATCTTCTTTAGCGTCTTGATTGACAATTGATCTTCTGGGTTAAACTCTCTGATACTTTCCACCTCATCTCCAAAAAACTCTACACGATAAGGAAGATCGTTGGAATAGGAATACACATCTAAAATTCCTCCCCTAACTGCAAACTGGCCAGGCTCGTACACATGGTCTACTTTTTCAAAATCAAACTCGATCAGCAACTCGTTTACAAAGTCGATGGAGTACTCCACTCCCGCTTCCATCTCCAACGTGTTTTTATCCAGCTGTTTTCTGGAAACAACATTCTCTACAATAGCCTCAGGATAGGTTACCACAATGGTATTCTTCCTTCTTTTACGAATAATACTCAACACTTCTGTTCGCTGAATAATATTGGCATTATCCGTTTCCTCTATCTGATAAGGACGACGATAAGACCCAGGATAAAACAGTATCGTTGTTCCCCTTTCCTTACCCGAAATGTTTTCGAGATTATTGAAAAAATAGGCCGCTTCTTCTTTATCTGAAAGAATGAATAAATAGTTTCCCGGAGTATTATTAAACACAGCAGATGCAATCATTGCATCAGAAGATCCTGCCAGATTCTTTAAGTGAACCTTACAATCTTCCTTTTCCATTCCCTTAGACACAGCCAGGGTTTTGGAATCCTCCAGATAAATCGTTTTTAATTCTTCTATCGTCATTTTTCCAGATAAAAAAACTCCAAAGAACAAGTTCCCTGAAGTTTTAGTCAGTTATAATGATTGGCTTATGCCAGCTCCTTTTCTGCAATCATTTGTTCCACCTTTTCCACCATTTCTTTGGACCCCACAAAGTAAGGTACACGTTGGTGCAATTCGGTAGGTTCAATTTCCATTATTCTTTGGTGTCCATTCGATGCTTTACCTCCAGCCTGCTCAGCCAAAAATGCCAGTGGACTACATTCGTATAACAATCTCAACTTCCCATTAGGAGCAGATTGGGTAGATGGGTACATATAGATTCCTCCTTTAATCAGATTCCTATGGAAATCTGCCACAAGAGAACCGATGTATCTTCCAGAATACGGTCTGTTGGTAGCTTTATCCACTTCCTGACAATAGGCAACATAATCCTGAACCGCAGGCTCGCATTTGTTAATGTTCCCTTCGTTAATAGAATAAATCTTACCAGACTCAGGGAACTTCATATCCGGATGAGAAAGGTAAAATACCCCAATTCCCGGATCAAATGTAAATCCGTTTACTCCATTTCCGGTAGTGTACACCAACATGGTAGATGATCCGTAAATTACATAACCGGCAGCAACTTGATCTGTTCCTTTTTGTAAGAAATCTTCAAGAGTAGCCTTAGTTCCAACAGGGCTTTTTCTTTTAAAAACACTAAAAATGGTTCCTATCGAAACATTTACATCAATGTTAGAGGATCCATCTAGAGGGTCCATTAGAAGCACGTAATTGGCATTCATGTTTTCCTCGTTTTCGAAAGCAACAAAGTCATCGTTTTCTTCCGAACCAATTCCACATACCATCCCTCTGGCCTTAAGAGCCTGAATGAACTGTTCATCGGCAAATACATCTAATTTTTGTTGATCCTCTCCTTGAATATTCTCCGACCCGGCAGATCCAAGAATGTGTTTAGCCAAACCAGCTTTGTTAATTTGCTGATTTACTACTTTTGCTGCCAATCTTACTCCACTAAGAATTCTTGAAAGTTCCCCACTCGAACCTGGAAAGTCCTTTTGTCTGTCGATGATAAATTCACCTAATGTTGTTAAGTTCATTTCGAATAGTAATAAATTTCTTCAAATATCGTAGAAATTCAGAAAATAGCTTTATCAAATAGAGGTTTAATCTTACAATTTCTAATTCTTTTTTACTTTGTGATTATGAATGTAGAAATTAGAACTGCTACCTCTGAGGATATGCCATCCGTATTGGAATTAATACAGGAATTAGCAGATTACGAAAATGCACCAGATGAGGTGGTGGTAACAGTGGATCAATTAACCAACGATGGATTTGGGCAAAACAAGGTATTTGATGCGCAAGTAGCTGTGATAAACCAGGAAATAGTTGGTTTTGCCTTATATTACACGGGCTACTCTACCTGGAAGGGACGTACACTTTACCTGGAAGATTTTGTGATAAAGGAAGCCTTGAGAGGCAAAGGAATTGGAAAATTACTGTTCGAAAAAGTCATTTCAATAGCCAAATCATCTGGAGCACAACGAATGGATTGGCAGGTATTAGACTGGAATGATCCAGCCATTAACTTCTATAAAAAATACAATGCCGAATTGGATCCTGAATGGTTAAATGGGAGATTCTATAAAAAAGATTTAGACGAATTTAATTTCCATTAAGGGTTACCTCTTACCTTTGATTGGTATTTATTGTAAACTGACCACAATGAGAGTATTTAAATTTGGAGGAGCATCTGTAAAAAATGCCGATGCAGTGAGAAATGTAAAGAACATCATTAACCTGTTTGATGACGACCTAACCATTGTGATTTCTGCCATGGGCAAAACCACTAATGCATTGGAAGAAGTAGTTAATGCTCATGCTGAAAACGACTTAGAAAAAGCATATTCTGCTATCAGTCAATTAAAATCCTTTCACCAGGAAATCATTCGCGATCTTGATTTTGAATCGGAAGAAACCGAGGCAAAAATTTATCAAATCATAGATGACCTTAAAGCTCGAATAGACAGTTCTGCGGCTCCCAATTACAACTACGATTACGATCAAATTGTATCGTTGGGGGAAGTAATGTCTACCACCATCATTAGTGATTACCTGAATAAAACAGGGTGTCCTAATTTTTGGCTAGACGCTCGAAAACTGGTTCGCACAGACAACAATTATAGAGAAGGAATTGTGGATTGGGAAACTACCAAAACATTGGTTACTGAAAAGGTGAACGAAAATGTTAATGCCATGGATAAATACATTGGTATTACGCAAGGGTTCTTAGGTCATACAGACACCTTTCAAACCACTACTCTTGGTAGAGAAGGATCTGACTACACCGCTGCAATACTTGCCTGGTGTTTAGAAGCAAAAGACGTAACCATCTGGAAAGATGTACCAGGGGTATTAAATGCCGACCCAAAGTGGTTCGACAATTGTGAAAAGTTGGACAAGATTTCCTTCAAAGAGGCCATCGAGTTAAGTTACTACGGAGCTTCGGTTATTCACCCCAAGACCATCAAACCTCTTCAAAATAAAGAAATACCACTATATGTTAAGTCGTTCGTAACCCCGGAAGCAGAAGGAACGGTTATTCAAAGCTCTATTGAAAACGATCATTTGATTCCTTCCTTTATTTTTAAAATGAATCAGATTTTGATCTCCATATCTCCAAAGGACTTTTCATTCATTATGGAGAAA
Organism: Parvicellaceae bacterium; assembly: GCA_965230225.1. GTDB lineage: Bacteria > Bacteroidota > Bacteroidia > Flavobacteriales_D > Parvicellaceae > CALSMU01. Next base: position 227,413 of record CBDDKM010000005.1, on the reverse strand, counting down.
AACCTGAGTCATATTTTCGAACTGTTTTCTAAATATGGAGTTAAAATTAACTTGATGCAAAACTCCGCTATTAGCTTTTCTGTGTGTACCGATTTCGACATTAGAAAAAGTCCTGATCTTATAAAAGATTTAAAGGAAACCTATAATGTAAAATACAATCAGGGACTGGAATTAGTAACTATAAGACATTACGACCAAAAAACAATAGACAGGGTTACTGTAAACAAAGCTATCCTTGTTGAACAAAAGAGCCGACACACCGCTAGAATGGTGATGAGAGAATTAAACAACGAATAGCTCAACTCACTATTCCAGAATTATTTATATTTGTGAAACCTAAATAAGAAAGTCAGATCATGAAAAAACTACTTTATATTTTTACTCTTCCTGCAATGGTGATGGTAACCTCATGTGGAGGTGGTGAAGAATCTGTTGAAGGAGAAACAACTACAACAGAGCAGGAAACCAATACCGGAGAAATTGACACCAAAGGATTGAGAGAAATAGACCTTACTGAACACGAACTTAATGTTACAGTAATGGTTCCTGAAACTTATCATAAAGATGAAGACGGGAAAGAGTGGTTCAACCAACCAATTATTGAACACAACGAAGGAGAAGCAAGATGGGAAATTACCATGCCTGGAGACAAACACTGGCGTATGGTAATTGAAGATTGGGGAGATGACACCAGATCATTGGAAATTGAAAAGAAAGAGCACGAAGATCAATCAAACATCTTCGACTTTATTTATGAGCAAGAAGGAGAAGACTACTTATTGTACTCTAAAATCCTCAAGCAAGATAACACAACCATCAGCCCGGAAGATGCTAAGCTTTTACCGAACTACCATTTCTTTGTAGTGAAGCACATCGACGGAGCATGGATTACTATCAGAAGTCACGAAATGGGAGATTTCAGAGGAGTATCTGCCAGATTAATGCTTAATGCTGCTCGTTCTATGAAATCAGCTCTACCAGCATAAAAAACATTACAACAAACTTTAAACCCTTTCGCTTTTGCTTAAGGGTTTTTCTTTTTAACATATCATCAAGTGAAATACTTTCTTCTTTCTATCTCAGCATTAAGTCTAATTTTAAGCTCTTGCGAAACACCTCAACAGGAGGATGCAGAAAGACTTTGTGGTTGCTTTACGGAAATGCATGTGGCTACTCGCCATAACAGAACAGAACAAATTGATCATCTGGCAGACTCTTGCAATACACTTTATCTTGAGATCATTGAAAAATTGAAAGATAAACCGGAAGAAAAAGAAAAATTTGATGCTGCCTACGAGCAGTGCAGATAATCTTAATTAACGATTCGTCGTTCGTATTTATTCTACATTTCTTCTCTCTACCCTATAAGCCTGTATAATTTTGTAGCTGGAGACAACAGCTATTAAAATGAAAAAACTGATTATGACATTGGCCATTGCATGCTGCTCGGTATTTGCAACGGCTCAGGATTATGAGACCGCCATCGGTTTCAGAGGAGGGTTTCAGCAGGGGTTAACCATCAAACATTTTATCGGCTCTGATGCCGCAATTGAAGGAATTATTGCTACCCGCTGGAAAGGATACAACATCACTGGTTTGTACGAGATACATGCCAATGCTTTTGATACCCCTGGATTAAACTGGTATTATGGATTTGGAGGACACATTGGAGGGTACAATGGGTACAATAACCATCCTTATTTCCACGAAGATCGATTCTACACCATTTTGGGGGTAGATGCTATACTGGGAATTGAATACAATATTTCCGAAATTCCAATTAACCTTTCGGCCGATTGGAAACCAGCTTTTAACATTATAGGATATACAGGTTTCTGGGGCGACCAGGGAGCCATTTCAGTAAGGTATTACTTTTAGAATATAGCCATACAGATTATTCTGAATAGAACCGCTGTTTAATGACAGCGGTTTTTTTATTTTTACGCTTCAATTTTGACTCATGGAAAAAATTCTCAACTACATAAATGGTGAATTAGCTGAACCGGTTTCAGGTAATTTTTTAGATAACTACAACCCTTCTACAGGTAGAGTATACAGTCAGATTCCGGATTCGGATGAACAAGACATTGAAAAAGCCTATCAAGCTGCTGAAGCAGCAAAAGAAGGTTGGAAAAATACCTCAAAAGATGAACGATCAAGAATCATGATGCGTATTGCAGATTTGATCGAAGAAAACCTGGAAGAGTTAGCAGCTGCTGAATCGGCAGATAACGGGAAGCCGGTTAAATTAGCTTCGCACGTAGACATTCCAAGAGCATCCAGCAACATGAGATTTTTTGCAACAGCTATTATGCATTATGCCTCTGAAAGTCATGAAATGGATGGGTTTGCTGTTAATTACACTTTGAGAAAACCAATTGGTGTTGTGGGATGTATTTCGCCATGGAACCTTCCTCTATACCTGTTTACCTGGAAAATAGCTCCTGCTATTGCTTCAGGAAACTGTGTGGTAGCCAAGCCATCGGAAGTAACTCCAATGACGGCTTACTTATTCTCTAAATTATGTATTGAGGCTGGACTACCAAAGGGAGTTCTAAATATAGTACATGGGCTGGGAGCTAAAGTAGGTGCTGCCATTACTAAGCACGAAGCCATTAAAGCCATTTCGTTTACGGGGGGAACTGCTACCGGAAAAGAAATTGCGAGGGTTGCAGCTCCAATGTTTAAAAAATTGAGCCTGGAATTGGGAGGAAAAAACCCAAACATCATATTCGCTGATTGCGATTTCGATAAAGCATTAAAAACAACTATGCTTTCGTCTTTTGCTAATCAGGGACAAATCTGTTTATGTGGATCAAGGATATTTGTAGAGCGTCCGATTTATGAAAAATTTAGAGATGCTTTTGTAGAAAAAACGAAAAACCTAAAAGTTGGTGATCCTAAAGAAGCCGACACCAATTTAGGAGCTGTGGTATCCAAGGACCACATGGAAAAAGTTCTGTCCTACGTAGAACTGGCTAAAGAGGAAGGTGGAACTGTATTAACAGGAGGACATCAGGTTAAGTTAGAAGGAGAATTAGCTGACGGATACTATATCAGGCCAACCATCATAGAAGGTTTACGTTATGATTGTAGAACTAATCAGGAAGAAATTTTCGGACCTGTAGTTACCATCATGCCGTTTGACACCGAAGAAGAAGTATTGGGATATGCCAATAGTACCGAATATGGGCTTGCTTCTACAGTTTGGACACAAGATGTTGGGAAGGCTACAAGAGTTTCTTCAAAGTTAGAAGCAGGAATTGTTTGGATCAACTGCTGGTTAGTACGAGATTTAAGAACTCCATTTGGAGGAGTTAAAAACTCAGGTGTAGGAAGAGAAGGTGGTTTCAATGCCTTTAACTTCTTTACCGAACCAACCAATGTTTGTATAAAATTATAGTATGAAACGATTTTTTGCCACCACCACATTAATGTTAATAATGGTTCTGGTGGGAGCGCAAAACTTCGAGTGGGCCATTGGCTCCAGTGGCTACGTTAACTCTGGTAGAGCAATTGCTACAGACCACTCCGGTTATGTATACATTACTGGTGCTTATGAAGCACTGGACCTAAATCTGGGGCCATTAACAGAACCCTATTTGAATACCGGTGCAGAAATTTTTGTTTCTAAGCTGGCCCCTAATGGAACTCCATTGTGGATACACTCTGCTCAGGGAACTTACAATGACTGGGGGTTGGCTCTATGTCGCTCTACCGAAGACAACAACATGTACTGGGGAGCAGGATTTGTAAGCTTTCAACTGGTCCTGGACGATGACACCTTATTTAAATCTGGCCAGAATGACATTTTTATCTCCAAACTAAACGAAGATGGAGAAAGAATTTGGCTCAATCAATATGGAGGTTCCGGAGCCATTAATTTAAACGGTTTAACTTCTTATGGAACCAATCTAATTGGTGCAGGAAGTTACAATGGAAACGGACTTAACTTTGGAGGAAGCACGATAAGCGCGGTCGGAAGTGATGATGCATATATTGTTTCTTTGGATTCTAACGGAATTCACCAGTGGAGCAAATCAATTGGAGGAACTGGATACGAAACTTTTCTGGATGCAAAACATGATCAGAACGGAGATATTTTATTAGTTGGAATCTTCGAAGGAAGCACTTTTGAATACGATGGAATTACTTTTTCCGGTACATCCAATGCTCAAAATTCGATTGTTCTAAAAATTGATCCCAATGGAAATTTCATTTGGGGAAAATCATACTCCGGTAACGATGATGTGATATTAGAAACTGTTAATGTTTCCAGTCAGGGAAATGTCTGTGGTGGAGGGTACTTTCGGGCCGACACCCTTGTCTTAGAATCAGATACCCTTTACAATGCCGGCGACTTAAATGGTTGGATGGTAAACCTTGACGAAAATGGTAATCAACTTTGGTCAGAGTCCATTGTTTCCAATGGCATATCAAAAATTACCGATATTGGAATCGACCCTAAAGATTCACTTATTATCTGTGGAATTGTAGACTCAGATAGCATTTTAAGCCCTGTTGCAGTTCCTACCATTGAAGGAACAGATCAATTCTTAATTCACACTGACCAGCAGGGAAATATACAATGGAACTACATCATTGGAGGAGAGGGAAACGATTATTCTAAAGCCATAACCTGCGACACTCTTGGTAATTTCTTCTATGTGGGTGAATTCCTTTCAGACACCCTTACATTTGAAGGTTACCAGTTTAACACCAATTTTGGAGGGTTTGAGTTTTTTGTTACCAAAATTGGCTCTGTTCCCAACCTCAACTCCACCAATGAAATGGATGAACACAACATCACAATATTTCCTAACCCAACTAATGGAGTTATCCATTTCACCAACATCACGCAAGAACCACTTCCCTACTCCATTTTTGACCTTTCAGGAAAACTAGTCAAGACCGGAACTCTTTCCACTTATAACAACTCGATTAACATGAGGCTTCTACCTCCTGGAATCTATCTACTAATTACTGACAATCAGAAACATAACCCTCTCTATTTTAAAATCATCAAAAGGTAATTTCCAATAACGTCTTTTATTATATTTGCCACACCATTAACCAAATAATCGATTAAAAATGAAAAAGACGTTTATCGCCCTATTGGCTTGCTCACTACTGATGGCATCATGTGGTGGAGAAGAAGCTAAAACTGAAGAAAATGCAACTAACGAAACTGCACCTGCAGCAGACACAACTGCGGCACCTGTAGAAGAGGAAACAGCAGTGGCCTTACCAGAAGGATGGGAGTTTGCTGAAAACCCTGAAATCATGTACTTATCCATTACCGATTCTGTAACAGAAGAGCAAATGCAAACCGAATTGGGAATGAAATACGGAATGATGTTCGGAGAAATTATGGGGCACTTAGGTGGACCTGACAAATTAGGAGGAGCACCATTTTCTCATTGGGTAAACTGGAACCCTGAAGGATACTCTACTTTCGAAGCTTGTATTCCGGTAACTGAAGAAGTTGCAGGAACAGACAGAGTTGTATTCAACACTATTCCTGCTGGAAAAGCGCTAAAATACAATCACCTTGGAGGATACGACCAAGTATCTGAACCATACATGAGCATTACTGAATACTTCGAAAACGGAGGATCAGTTCAAACAGGTGGACCTTGGGAAGTTTATGTAACAGATCCATCTATGGAGCCTGACACATCAAAATGGCTTACCGAAATTTGGTTCCCTATTGCTGAGTAACAGATCAATCAAATAATAGAAAAATGCCTACTGATTTTCAGTGGGCATTTTTTTTGGAAACATTCTTGCTACACTTGCGTTAATGATTCAAGTTCCCACCTCATTCAGATTACCGTGTTGATAACTTGAACCATCCCCTTCTAAGAAAGGGGTACAAGCTGATATTTTTGTAATATGTTGAGATATTCTTTTTTCATTGCATTCATTTGCAGCACTTTTAACCTTATTGCTGCACAGGATCTGACCATTCAACCAGATACTTTAATTTACGACTCGCTGTACACACCGGATGAGTTAGTAAAAATGGACATTCCTGAGCTTTGTCCAGAAGGAGAATTTCAAATAGAACAATATGATCCTGCTTTTTTCCTTGAAGCAGATTACTACAAAGAAAGATACCAGGAAAAAGACCTAATGTACAAGGTAGTAGACAACTGGGGGAATGGGTTCGATAGCTTGTATGGGACCAGAAACATGAGACCAATTCTTCATGGAATTGCCTACAGAGGTGGAGGTAACAACTACTTCCATAAAGAAAACAAAAGAAAGAATAACAATCCTCTACCGGACGATGGAATAAAGCACCTGTGCCAAGAAGGTTTTGCTCATTCAATCTACCTGTATCGTACCAATTGGGATACCGCTCCAACGGAAAAAGAATGTGATTGTGTAAACGACACCAAGAATACCATGGAGTATTCTCAATTTGATTATTTTGATGACAAGCACGTTTACGAAATGCTAAAATTGGTACACAAAAGTGCTACCGACAAGAATACAGGACCGGTTTACTTACACTGCTGGAATGGATGGCACGCATCCGGTTTTATATCGGCAGTAATTCTCAAGCAATTTTGCGGATATAGCGATTTAGATGCTGTTTCTTATTGGGATTTGGGTACTGATGGAGCCAATACCAGCCCTAGATACAACTCCATCCGAGAGCGAATCAAGAACTTTGAGCCATATCCGGAATTCATCTTAAACGATTCGATGGGCAATTACATTTGCCCTCCAATGCCCGAATTTATAGACAGTAGCCAGCTGCACATTAGTGTTGAACATCTGGTAATTGTTCCGGAAGCTATTCCTCTTAATACCATTCTAATTCTGGATCACGTAAAATTTGGGCCTGGAAAAACCACTTTCTCTAATGCTTCTTCTAATGAAGATTTAAAATCCTTGATTTCTGCATTGGAAAAAAGCGCGGACCTGAAAATCGAAATTGGAGGACATACCGATCGTTCTGGAAATGAGAATACCAACAAACAATTATCTAAAAGTAGAGCAAAGTTTGTTTACGATCATCTGATTAAAAATGGCATTGCTGCAGAACGATTAACCTATAAAGGTTATGGTTCTTCCAAACCGGCTTACACCAATAAATCTAAATCCGGAAGAGCGGCCAATAGAAGAATTGAAATTAAAGTACTTCAGAAAAAAGCAGAATCTCAGGATAAATTAGTAGATGAAACTCCAGCGCCTGTTGACCCATTTGAGAAACACGAAACGGATAACCTTAATCACTTTGAAAATAGAGAGCTAAATACGCCTTTAATTTTAAAACACATTGTTTTCGAACCTAATATGATGGCGTTAACTGAAGAAGCCAAATTACAGGTGGATACCTTAGCTAACATCCTGACTAATTCGCCTAACCTGAAAATTGAAATTACCGGTTATACAGATAAATCTGGAATCGAAGACAAAAACATCACCCTTTCCATCAATCGAGCGAAATCGGTGTACGATTACCTGATTGAAAAAGGAGTTGATCCTGAGCGTTTGTACTACGTAGGTTGTGGTTCGGAGAACCCAATTGCTCCCAATGCATACCGATGGGGAAGAGATATTAACCGACGTATCGAAGTGGTGATACTAGAAAAGTAAATAAACAACAACATAAACCTTTAACCATGAAAAAATTACTATTTGTATTTGCAACAGCCCTTCTTCTGTTATCCTCTTGTGGAGGTGGTCCATCTATAGTGGGAACCTGGCAACTGGAAAGCATTTCGGGTGAAGAATTATCAGAGAGAGAAAAAAGTTCTACCATTACCTTTACGGAAGATGGAAAAGTAGAACAACAACGTGGAGATAAAGTAAGAGAAGGTAATTGGTCTTTAAGTGAAGACGGAAAGACATTAACCTTAACCCTTAAGAACAAAGAAGAGGTGTTTAAGGATGTAGAAATTACTGAAGAGAAAATGTCTTTTAAAGATCGAGAAGACATTATTACACTGAAAAGAAAATAAGAAAAGGCTCCAAATTGGAGCCTTTCTTATTCCTTACAAACTGTCCTTACTGACAATAATTATTAAAACGAGGCATTAAGATCATCTGCTAAATCATCCGCTGCTTTTTCAGCAGATATCTCTTGATCTTTCTCGATTTGTTCTAAATCTGCATTATCCCTAAAATAGAATACAGCTGCTACCAGTAATCCTACAAAAACGGCTAATGAGATTAATGTTCTTTTCTTTCTTTTGGTCATGGCTCAATATTTAAATTAGACTTTTGATTTACATCAATTCAGATCAGTCTAATTCAATTTTTATACCAAAATCCAACAGAAATAAATTATAACATCGCTTCAGGGTCAAACTCTTCTTCCTCTTCCGCTGCTGTTGTATCCTCTTCAGTAAAATCCGGAACATCCATATCATCGTATGCATCTTCCAATTCTTTTTCTGTTTGTTCACCTTGTTTGGTATCCTCTTCGGTAACTCCACCTCCAGTGGCCATCATAATTCCTACTACAACTCCCAATACAACTATTATGGCAATAATGATATAGATAACTTTCTTTTTCATGGTCTTTACAAATGGTTAAGATTTAGTACAATAATAAGAAAAAAGAATTGTTTTGGGTATCCGTGTCTATTCGCTATTTTTGCAGCCTCAAAACACAAGATTATGTACAGAACGCACACTAACGGAGAATTGCGAATAGAGCAGGTAGGAAACGAAGTAACCCTTTGTGGATGGATGCAAAAATCAAGAGATTTAGGAGGAATGACATTCGTTGACATTCGAGACCGTTACGGTATTACTCAGCTGGTATTCAACCTGGAGACCAATGCTGAATTGTGCGAAAAGGCTAGGAAACTAGGGCGTGAATTCGTTATTCAAGCCAAAGGAGTTGTAGCTGAAAGAAGTAATAAAAATAAAAACATCCCTACTGGTGATATCGAGATTAACGTTACTGAATTAACTGTACTTAAGGAAGCAAAACTTCCTCCTTTTACCATCGAAGATGAAACAGATGGTGGAGATGAATTGAGAATGCAATACAGGTTTCTTGATTTAAGAAGAAACCCACTAAAGAAAAATCTATTCTTGCGTCATAAACTAGGGTTGGAAACCAGAAAGTATTTAGATTCTATCGACTTTATCGAAGTAGAAACTCCATACCTGATTAAATCTACTCCTGAGGGAGCAAGAGATTTTGTTGTGCCAAGCAGAATGAACCCGGGAGAGTTTTACGCTCTACCACAATCTCCGCAGACCTTTAAGCAATTGCTAATGGTAAGTGGATATGATAGATACTACCAAATCGTTAAATGCTTCCGTGATGAAGATTTAAGAGCTGACCGTCAGCCTGAGTTTACTCAAATAGACTGCGAAATGGCATTTGTGGAGCAAGAAGATGTATTGAATACTTTCGAAGGGTTAATTCAGCATTTATTCAAAACGGTTCGTGGTGTTGAATTTGATGGAGCTTTCCCAAGAATGACTTATGATAAATGCATGGAGATTTACGGATCTGATAAACCAGACATTAGATTCGACATGACCTTCAACAACTTGAATGAATTAACCCAAAATAAAGGGTTTGCCATTTTCGATAGTGCTGAATTGGTATTGGGAATTACCGCTAAAGGATGTGCAGAATACTCCAGAAAACAATTGGATAAACTTACCGACTGGGTTAAACGTCCACAAATTGGAGCAAAAGGATTGGTTTACGTTAAGTGCAACGCAGATGGTTCTTTCAAGTCATCGGTGGATAAGTTCTACTCTCAGGAAGACTTAGCGGAATGGGCTAAACACTGTGGTGCTGAAGCAGGGGATTTAATTCTTGTTCTTAGTGGAGACACAGACAAGGTTAGAAAACAAATGAACGAGCTTCGTTTGCACATGGGAGATCAATTAGGTCTTCGTGACCCTAATGTATTTAAACCTCTATGGGTTATGGATTTTCCTCTATTGGAGTGGGATGAAGAGACAGAGCGTTACCACGCAATGCACCATCCGTTTACATCTCCTAAGCCAGAAGATTTACACATGATTAAAGATAACCCAGGAGCTATTCGTGCTAATGCCTACGATTTAGCTGTTAATGGTGTTGAAATAGGTGGAGGATCCATTAGAATTCACGATAGAGAACTACAATCAAGAATGTTTGACTTATTAGGATTTACCAAAGAAGAAGCTCAGGCTCAATTCGGGTTCCTAATGAGTGCCTTTGAATATGGAGCGCCTCCTCACGGTGGTTTAGCATTTGGATTCGATAGATTATGTTCTTTATTTGGAGGGTCAGATTCCATCAGAGATTTTATCGCTTTCCCAAAAAACAATAGTGGTAGAGACATGATGATTGATGCTCCATCGCCAATTGATGGAGAACAGTTAGAGGAATTATACCTGAACATTACTGAGATAGAAAAGGCCTAAGATGATTAGCTGGAGCGATTTCGAAAAAGTGGATATTCGAGTAGGTACTGTACTCGAAGCTCACGATTTCCCGGAAGCGCACAATCCATCTTACAAGTTGATTATTGATTTTGGTCCTTTGGGCACTAAGAAAACCAGTGCCCAAATTACTCAACTCTATACTAAAGAAGAATTAATAGGAAAACAGGTAACAGCTGTGGTCAATTTTCCACCAAAACAAATCGCTAATTTCATGAGCGAATGTTTGGTTCTAGGTGCAGTTAACGGCAAAGAAGTCACTCTTTTATCAACTGATAAAGAGACCATTAACGGCTTACGGATTAGTTAATAATAAATTTACATTGGAAGTGTTGGTACTTTCAAACATTGTTCTACATTTGCCGAAAATTAACACCACCAAAAGTGAAAAAGCTACACCTAAAGAAAAAAGTATTAAGGCACTTGCTGAAGACCAGTGAGAAATTCCCTAAAGCCCCTAAAAGGAAAGACAAGTCTGTTGTAGAACATTAACAGAGACTTAACTTTGGCTTAATCGAAGCGCTAACTGCATCCTTCATCTTTGCCAGCATGAGGATTGCTGTGAAGAAAAAAACTCCCCCTACATATACCGACTTATTTCATAAGAATAAAAATTTGGTAGACAGCATTAACTATGCTTACCAAATTCAAGATGGGATATTACCTAAATCGAGGCACATACAACGTATTTGGCCCTCGACATTTGTATTGTACATGCCCAAAGACACCGTAAGTGGTGATTTTTACTGGATTACGGAAAAGGATAACTACATCTTCTGGATCGTTGCAGATTGCTCTGGACATGGAGTTCCGGGAGCCATGTTAACCATGTTGGGACATAGTTTTTTAAACTATATCATCCTAGGGAAAGGCCTTACATCACCTGTTCATATCCTTAACGAAATGGATAAGAAAATGTTGGAGACTTTTCGATTTTCTGACAATTCCGAACACATCGATATTTCTCTGGTTCGCTACAATAAAAACACCAACGAACTGCACTTCTCAGGAGCTAGAAGAAAGCTAGTTCATGTTAGAAAAGACGAAATAACTTCTCTTGAGGGTGATCGATACCCGATTGGAGGAATGCACATTGAAATGCATCGGTCCTTCACCTCTAAAAAAATTAAAATTGAACCCGGAGATATGGTATACATCGGATCGGATGGATATCAGGATCAGTTTGGTGGACCAAAAGGGAAAAAACTATCTTCCAAACGGCTTCATGATTTACTTCTTACCATTAGCGAGCATCAAGTTGAACTGCAAAAGATTCAGCTAAGAATGTTTTTACATGATTGGAAAAAGCAAACCCCTCAGATTGATGACATTTGCATCATGGGCATCAGGTTCTAAGCCACTACCTCTTCGGAAGAATTCTTCTTTTTGGTTTTTTGCACCATGGCAAGGGAAATGAGACCTAGAACAACTATAAGTACTGTTTGAGTGGCCCATACCAGTGCTCCAAATCCAACATGGCTGGACTTTATATCCTCGGTGATTTCCATTCCTTCTTTCGCCAGAAAGAAAGTAACCACAGCTCCTACCATTACAGGATAAGTCCCTAATCCTCCCTGAACGATAATGAATCCAATTGTTCCAGCAATAAATGCAGATAATATTCCATCAGCTGGCATATCTACCGTTCCTTCCCAGGCGTAAAATGGCACCCAAAACATTCCAACGTAACAGGTCCAAATTAACAAAGTATGAAACAAATATCCCCATCTATCTTTCATAGTAAAGATGGTTTTTAATCCAGAAATAAAACCACCAATAAACCCTTTTACCTTAGCTCTAAAAGGTGCGTTCTTAAGATACAAGACTAAGAACCCAACCATACCAGCCAATATTACTCCAATAAATGTATACAGCAACCATGGTGTAGATTCCTCTCCCGTTGGAGAATCCGACTTCTGTTCATTCATAATGTTGAACAGGTCATCCATATTATCTAGATTAAGCAGTACAGCAATTCCTGTTACCATTCCTAAACATAGCACGTCGATTACTCTTTCAGCTACAATGGTTCCGAACCCTTTATCAAATGGAACACCATCCGTACCCTTAAGTACCCCTGCTCTTGAGGCCTCTCCCATTCTAGGCACAACAATATTAGCGATGTACCCTATCATAATGGCATTGTAAGAATTTAATAATGGTGGCTCATACCCTAAAGGGCGAAGCATGTACTTCCAACGATAGGCTCTACTTAAATGGCTAACAAAACCGATTAGTAAAGAGAAAAATAGAATTAAATAATCTGCCTCTTTGAAAACATTAACAAATGCAGCGCGCTGACTTTCATCAAATCCATTCCAGAAATACCAACAAATGTAAACCCCTAACAATACGGGTAAGACAATTTTAAGTATGCCGAAGATTTTCTTTTTCAATGGAGTAAGGTGTGATGAAGGAAACTTTTATCCTTCCACTTTATTGTTCTCTGGATTAGGAAAAATAATGGTTGGCTTAAAAGTTTTAGCCTCTTCAAAATCCATTACAGCATAAGAGATAATAATTACAATGTCTCCAACAGCTACTCTACGAGCAGCAGGTCCGTTTAGACAAACATTACCAGAACCTCTCTCTCCTTTAATTATGTAGGTTTCTAATCGCTCACCATTATTGATGTTAACGATTTGAACCTTCTCACCTTCAATCATGTTGGCTGCATCCAACAAATCTTCGTCTATGGTAATACTACCAATGTAATTAAGGTCAGCTTCGGTAACCTTAACACGGTGAATTTTAGATTTGAATACCTCTATTTGCATAGCACCGCAAAATTAATCATTTCTTTTAAATACTTAGCAAATTTCAAGATTATCGATCAATCTCACATTTCCTACTACAGCAGCGGTAAAAGCGTGGATATTTTCCATCTTTTTTCCCTTTTTAGCGGGTTGTAAAGTACTCTTATCCAGAATCTCAAAATACTCGGGAACACTTTTCAATTTTAACAGGTTAAGGCAGTGCTCCTTAATTTGCTCCGGCGATTCTGTTTGAATGTGCTCTTTACAATACAACAATGCTTCCTGTAAAATAAGAGCATCAACGGTTTCTTGCTCCGAAAGCAACATGTTTCTAGAACTCATAGCCAATCCGGATGGTTCTCTAATAATTTCGCAACCAACAATATCCACCCCTAACTTCAGCTGATCCACCATGGTTTTTACCACTAAATACTGCTGATAATCCTTTAACCCAAAATAGGCCCGATCAGGGCTTACTATTTCTAAAAGTAATTTTACCACCCTCATCACACCATTAAAGTGTCCAGGGCGGTGCTCTCCCTCCATCAAGTCTTCCAACATTCCCAAATCCACCTCAAAAGATTGTTCATTGAGATACACATCTTCCGCATTATCTGGTAAATAAAGTAAATCGCAATTCTCCTGCTCCAACAGTTTTATGTCCTGTTCGTGCAAAACAGGATAACTACTTAGATCATCCGGATTATTGAATTGAGTTGGATTAACAAAAATGCTACAAACAGTAAGGTCATTTTCGCTTCTGGATTTTTTAATCAAAGATAAATGCCCTTGGTGCAAAGCTCCCATGGTGGGTACAAACCCAATAGATTTATCCCCCAAATCGCTCAGGTACGATTTTAAATCTTCTTGTGTTGCAAAAACCTTCATGATTTTTTCAGGACTGCAAAAGTACTGTAATTGTTGGAACTAATGGATTTTTTTTTATATTTTTGTAACCGCAAAAATCAATAAGGAAGTTTATGCAAAAAACCAGAGTATTATTTATTACGCAAGAAATCGTACCATTCCTACCGGAAAACGAAATTTCTAACACTGTAAGATCCCTGTCGCAAGGAGTTCACGAGAAAGACAAAGAAATCAGGGTCTTCATGCCGCGATTCGGTGTTATTAACGAAAGAAGACATCAGTTGCACGAAGTAATAAGACTTTCTGGAATGAATCTTATCATCAATGATGTTGATCACCCTCTAATCATTAAGGTAGCTTCTATTCCTCAAGCAAGAATGCAAGTTTACTTTATCGATAATGAAGAGTTCTTTAAAAGAAAAGCTCTTGATAAAGACGAAGACGGTGTAGCATTTGCTGATAACGATGAACGTTCCATCTTCTTCTGTAGAGGAGTTGTAGAAACCGTAAAAAAATTAGGATGGACTCCTGATGTTGTTCACTGTCATGGTTGGATGACTGCTTTTATGCCGGTTTACTTAAAGAAAATGTATGCTAACGATCCACATTTTGCCAATGCAAAAGTGATCTACACCCCTTATAATAATGACTTCGAGGGATCAATGGATGCTAAATTGATCGACAAATTAAACTTTGACGAAATCAGTGCAGACGAAGCAGACGTTATTAAAGATCCTACCGCAGTTAACCTTGGAAAACTAGGTGTGAAGTGGGCAGATGCAGTGAGTGTTGGAAGCGAAACAATAAATTCTGATCTGGAAAGTTATATTAAAGAATCAGGGAAACCTGTTCTTGAATATCAAACAGAAGAAACATTAGTGGATGCCTATCAGGATTTTTATGAAAAAGTGCTTAGTGAGGATGGAGTTCTTGCCGACTAAAGGAAACATGCAAAAAAATATATTTACCATGCGGAAAGTGGCAACGCTTTCCGCTATCTTTTTTTTATACGGTATCGTTCTTACCGGATGTAAAAAGAAAGACCAGGATTTTGGTCTAAATGTTCAGCCCCAGGGAGATCAATTGAATGTGGATATCATTGACACTACCGAGTTGATTACCTACTCTACAGAATCAGATAGTATTAAAACAGATGAGCTGGATGGACCAAATATGGTTGGATCTTATGTCGACCCATACTTTGGAAAATTGGAAACCTCCATCATTTCCCAAATCAGATTAGAATCTGCTATTGATTTTACAGAATTTAGTGGATCAGTAGATAGTCTTGTGGTGGACTCAGTGGTTATGTACATCGCTTTAGATGGTTATTTTGGAGATTTAGATCCACAAACATTTGAAGTTTACCAAATCGCAGAGGACATTTTTGAGGATTCCACTTATTACTCCAATACTCCCATGACTACTCAGGGAAATAACCTGGTGTCAGGAAGCGGAACATTAACACCAAATCCATTAAATGTAGGATACGTTGGAAATGAATTAACCAACATGCCAATTCTTAGATTGCCATTAAGCATTAACGATGTGGGATGGAAAATCATAAACGAATCCGGTAACACTACCCTTGACGGAAATGATGGTACAGGTGAATTTGTTGAGTGGTACAAAGGTTTAATGATTACCACTAACAATCCTTCTCAAGCAGTTAACGAAGGTGGAATTATGTATGCTGATATGATCAACGAATTCTCTAAAGTAACCATTTACTATAGAGACACTTCTGGAACAGCTACTGAACATGACACTTTAGACTTTGATCTAAACTTTAATGGTAATTGTGCCAGATTCCATCAAACTAATTTCGATTATACAGGATCTTACGTTGGAGCTGAAATAGCAGACTCCACCTTAGGTCAAGATGTATTTTTCTTACAAGCCCTTGGAGGTGTAAAAGGAAACATTGCTATTCCTAACCTTGAAAATTTTATCGACAGTGGAAAAGTAGTGGTTAACAAAGCAGAATTGATATTACCATTCCAATATTATGCTTTGGATAATTACTTCCCTCCTGCCCAATTGTACTTAACCGCAGTATTGGACAGTACAGATTCCTTTCTTCCAGACATTACGGAATCAGGTTCAGGAGGAACACCAGACTTCACCACGAATACCTACACGTTTAACATTACAAGATACGTTAATGGCATATTTTCAGGCGAATATGAAAATGATGGCTTAACTTTGATAGCGAGCGGATCGGGAATTACAGCTAACCGTGTTGTATTTAACGGACAGCAAAGTTCCAATAAAGATAAACCCCGCCTTATACTCACGTACACAAAATATTAAACAGATATGTGCGGAATTGTTGCTTACATAGGAGACAAAGAAGCTTTTCCAATTATTCTTAAAGGGCTTAAACGACTAGAATACAGAGGGTATGATAGTGCAGGAGTAGCTCTTAACTCTAACAACCAACTTAACTTGTTTAAGAAACAAGGGAAAGTGGCAGAATTGGAAGCATTTGTAGAAGACAAAGATATATCCGGAACCATCGGTATTGGACATACAAGATGGGCAACTCACGGACCACCAAATGATATTAATGCTCACCCACATCCTTCAGGAAATGGGAAATTTGCTCTGGTACACAACGGAATCATTGAGAACTATGACATCCTCAAAAAAGAGCTTATTTCCAGAGGTCACGAATTTAAGAGTGATACAGATACTGAAGTATTAATGCACCTAATTGAAGAGATTCAGGAGCAAGAAGGATGCGACCTGTTTGAGGCAGTAAGACTTGCTTTAAACGAGGTGATTGGAGCTTATGCAATTGTTGTTATCTCTAAGGAGAACGAAAAAGAATTGATTGCTGCAAGAAAAAGTAGCCCATTGGTAATCGGTATTGGAGAAAGAGAATTTTACATGGCATCAGATGCCACTCCAATTGTTGAGTACACTAAGAATGTGGTTTACATGGAAGATGGAGAAATTGCTCACGTTAGTCTTAACTCCGGTCTTAAAATCAAAACCATTCAGAACGTAGAAAAAACACCATACATCCAGGAGCTTGAGTTACAACTTGAAGCTTTGGAAAAAGGTGGGTACGATCACTTCATGCTAAAAGAAATCTTCGAACAACCACGATCCATTATGGATTGTATGAGAGGAAGAATTAGCCTTGAAAAAAGTGAAGTATCTCTTGGAGGAATCCTGGATCATGAAGAAAAACTAATCAATGCCAAAAGATTGGTTATTGTGGCTTGTGGTACTTCATGGCACGCTGGGTTAGTAGGAGAATACTTATTCGAAGAACTTGCCAGAATTCCGGTAGAAGTTGAATACGCTTCTGAATTTAGATACAGAAACCCTGTTATTAACGAAGATGATGTTGTTATCGCAATTTCTCAATCAGGAGAGACAGCAGATACACTTGCTGCTATTACTCTTGCAAAAGAAAAAGGAGCTACCATTGTTGGAATTTGTAACGTAGTAGGAAGCTCGATTTCCAGAGCTACAGATTGTGGATCATATACCCACGCCGGACCGGAAATTGGAGTTGCATCTACCAAAGCATTTACTGCACAAGTTACGGTATTAACCTTAATGGCACTAATGATTGGTAAGCGTAGAGGAAAGATTCCTGCGAACCGTTTCAATAGAATTTTACATGATTTACATGCTGTACCTGAAAAAGTAGAGGAAGTATTAAAGTCCGATGCTCAGATCAAGTACATTTCTGAAATTTATAAAGAAGCATCTAATGCATTGTATTTAGGAAGAGGTATCAACTTCCCTGTAGCATTAGAAGGTGCTCTTAAACTAAAGGAAATTTCTTATATCCATGCTGAAGGATATCCTGCTGCAGAAATGAAGCACGGACCTATTGCTTTAATCGATGAGGAAATGCCTACCTACGTAATTGCTACCAAAGATGCTAGTTACGAAAAAGTAGTAAGTAACATTCAAGAGGTTAAAGCTAGAAAAGGAAAAATCATTGCCATCGTAACACAGGGAGATACCGTGGTGAAGGAAATTGCGGATCACGTGATCGAAATTCCGGAAACTGATGATGTACTGGTTCCATTATTGGCTACGATTCCGTTCCAGTTATTGAGCTATCATATTGCTGTAATGAGAGATTGTAACGTAGATCAACCAAGAAACCTTGCTAAATCGGTAACGGTTGAGTAAGAACATTTAAGATAATTTAACTAAGACTCTGACAATAAAAATGTCAGGGTCTTTTTTTTGCCAAAACAAATAATAAATTAAAGTTTGGTAAGTTTGTTAATCAATGAATCTCTATTCTAAAAAGCTTCGCTGGAAAATCATTCTGATGTTTGCCGCGCTAATTATAGTGGGCGGAACTATTTGGTATGCCAGTCATATTGCCTCTAAAGTTCAAAATGAAGAACGCCAAAAGGTAGAACTATGGAGTGAAGCGATTAGAAAAAAAGCCGATCTGGTAAATGTTACCAACCAGGCCTTTGATGCCCTTGCCGAACAAGAACGAAAGAAAATTGAGTTCTGGGCTAGAGCCACCAAAGAAATGGAGAAGGACCTGAACGACTACAGTTTTGCACTGGAAATCATCACTGGAAACAAGGATATCCCCTTAATACTTACCGACGAGAATGATGTGGTTTCCTCCTCTTCCAATCTAGAGGATATGGATCAGGACTCGTTAAACTTATTGGTACAGGAATGGGGGAAAATCAACCCTCCTATTGAAATTAAATATAGTGGTAACAGAAGTCAGAAAATATATTTCAGAAATTCCGATAAATTCTTTGAGCTGCAATGGAAAAGAGATTCGCTAATTGAAGCATTTAACCACGATTTAGTAGAAAATGAGGCTTTGGTACCAGTTATATTTATTGATGCCAATACCATGGAAGTAATTGCCACTAATCTGGAGCCGGAAGAAGTGGACTCGAGAGAAGAAGTGGATGCTCTGATCCAACTAATGAAATCTGAAAACGCAGAAATCGAAGTTAAGCTGGATGAAGACCATAGTGGAGCCATCTACTTTCAGGAATCCATGACGCTCAAACAACTAAGGTATTATCCTTATATCATGTTGAGCATCATTACCATTTTCTTATTCATCGGATATCTATTGTTCAGTACATTCAGAAGAGCAGAACAAAATCAAGTGTGGGTTGGAATGGCCAAAGAAACTGCTCACCAACTTGGAACTCCCCTATCATCACTAATGGCATGGTTGGAAATACTAAGAAGTCAGGGCGTGGACGAAAGCTCCATTACCGAAATGGATAAAGACATTAAAAGGTTAGTTACGGTAACAGATCGTTTTTCGAAAATTGGTTCCGAATCCAAAAAGGAAACCCTCAATTTATATGAGGTTGTTGACCGAAGCATTTCCTATTTGCAAACCCGAGTTTCAAAAAAAGTAGCGTTCGATTTACAGTGTAACGATCGATCCATCACAACCAACCTAAACACCTCGTTATTTGAATGGGTAATCGAAAACATTACTAAAAATGCTGTAGATGCCATGGAGGGTAAAGGGGCAATTAGCTACTTAATTGGCACAGAAGGAAATCAGGCCTATATCGAGATTACCGACACAGGAAAAGGAATTCCATCTACCCATTTTAAAACGGTATTTGAGCCTGGGTACACCACCAAAAAAAGAGGATGGGGATTAGGCCTTTCGTTGGTAAAAAGAATAGTGGAAGAACACCATAATGGTAAAATTTATGTTAAATCTTCTGAAATAGGCAAAGGGACCACGTTTAGAATCGAATTGAGAAAATGATCTAGCTAAAAATTCGTTAGTTTTACCGGCATGAATCCATACTTATTCATCATTGCTGCCTCGTCCATCATTATATTGAGTTTCATCTTCAATATAATTGCTAAAAAAACCAATATCCCAAGTGTTTTAATGCTCATCGTTTTGGGTGTAGCTATACAGGAAACACTATGGAAACCGGATCTTGAAGGTGCTGATAGTGGCTTGATGGTAATATTGGAAATTCTGGGTAATGTCGGATTGATATTCATCGTACTGGAAGCTGCATTGGACCTGCAATTGAAACGGGAAAAACTCGGTCTAATCATACGTAGTTTTGTGGTGGCGTTAGTGGCTCTTATAGCTTCCTCATTTGCCATAGCAGGATTGTTTATGGCCATCTGGAAAGTTTCCCTCTTTCAGGGGTTAATTTATGGGGTTCCTCTTTCTATTATGAGTAGTGCTATCATTATCCCAAGTGTGCTTTCTCTTTCCGAAAACAAAAGAGAGTTCATGATCTATGAAAGTACATTTTCGGACATTTTAGGGATTATGTTCTTTTACTTTTTAAAGGACAATGGACATGCAGAAGGAGCAGGAGAAGTGGCTATGAGCGTATTGGGTAATATTGCCATTACAGTTGTGATTGCCATTATAGCCAGTTATCTACTTGTTACACTGTTTCAGCAATTGAACATGCACGCCAAGTACTTTCTCATGTTTTCCGTGCTGTTGTTGCTTTACGCATTGGGGAAATCATTCCACTTATCCTCACTACTTATCATTTTGTTCTTTGGGCTGGTACTTAACAATACCCACCTCTTTTTTAAGGGGCCCATTAAGCGTTTTGGCGATCGATCTAAAATGAAAGACTCCCTGCACGAACTTCATGTATTGACTCTGGAAACAGCTTTTGTTCTCAGAACGTTTTTCTTTGTGATATTCGGAATTACCATTTCTCTTGCCTCGTTGGTAGATTGGAAATTTGCGTTGATCAGTTTTGGAATTGTTGCCATTCTTTTTGCAATCCGATTTGGAGCATTAAAACTATTTATCGGAAAAAACATCACTCCACAACTTTGGATTGCACCAAGAGGATTAATTACCGTATTGCTATTTTTTGCCATTCCTAATGGAATGGTGGATGCCCATGGAGACGTACTAAGTGCCTACAACCCGGACTACGATTATAGAATCGATCAATTCGATCAGGGTATATTATTATTTACCATACTCATCACTAGCATCATTATGGCAGTAGCCTTAATTTTAAATAGAGGAGACAAAGTTCGCGATGTACTTCTGGACTCTATAAAGATGAAGCAAAACGATAGCAATTTGATCGATAAAGTTGAAACTGCCTACTCTCAGGAAGCAGCAAATGATGAGTTGGAAGGCTCAGATCAAACCGAACCAACCAATGAATCTGTTGAACCAGAAGAACAAAATTCTGAAGAAAACAGTGATAAAATTGACCCAGAAAAGGAATAACACTACGATTTTCAGGGGTTTTAGATAAAAAATTACATTTCCAAAACGGAAAACAAGCAAATAGCTTTATCTTTGCATTCGTTAAAAGCAAAACATTTTTAGCAACTATTGTTTAACAATTAACAAATAACACTTTATATGTCTGACGTAATGGAAGCAACAACAAACATTCAGGAAGTATTAGAAACTCTTGGAATTAAAGCAGTAAATAGTGGAGCTGCAATTGGATCTCACTGGTTTAGCACCAGAGGTGAAGTGATAGAATCATACTCTCCGGTAGACGGAAAGCTTATCGCTTCTGTTAATGCTGCTACATCTGCAGAATACGAAGCTTGTATCACAAAAGCTCAGGAAGCCTTTAAAACCTGGAAAATGGTTCCTGCTCCAAGAAGAGGAGAAATCGTTAGACAGTTTGGAGAAAAGTTAAGACAGTACAAAGAACCTCTTGGTAAATTGGTTTCTTACGAAATGGGTAAATCTTACCAGGAAGGACTTGGTGAAGTACAAGAGATGATTGACATTTGCGATTTCGCTGTTGGTCTGTCAAGACAATTAAATGGAATTACTCTTCACTCGGAGAGACCTAAACATAGAATGTATGAGCAATATCACCCACTAGGAATTGTAGGAATTATTTCTGCATTTAACTTCCCAGTAGCTGTATGGAGCTGGAATACTGCTTTAGCCTGGATCGCTGGAGATGTTTGTATCTGGAAGCCATCAGAAAAGGCTCCTATTTGCGGTATCGCTTGTCAGAACATCATGAACGAAGTAATTGCAGCTAATGATGATGCTCCTGATGGAATCTCTGCTTTAGTTATTGGAGGTGCTGAGCTTGGTAAACTTATGGCTGCTGATAAAAGAGTTCCTTTGGTATCTGCAACCGGATCAACCAGAATGGGTAAATCTGTTGGAGAAGTAGTTGGAGCAAGATTAGGTAAATCTTTATTAGAATTAGGAGGAAACAATGCTGTTATCATTACTCCTTCTGCTGATCTTAAAATGGTACTTCCGGCACTTGTATTTGGAGCTGTTGGAACTACAGGACAAAGATGTACTTCTACCAGAAGATTAATCATTCACGAAGATATTTACGAAAACGTAAAAGAAGTTTTAGCTAGCGCTTACGGACAATTAAAAATTGGAAATCCATTAGACGAGTCTAACCACGTTGGACCACTTATCGATAAAGATGCTGTTCAGATGTACCTGGATGCTATCGAAAAAGGAAAAGCCGAAGGATCTAAGATTGTTGTAGAAGGTGGAGTACTAGAAGGAGCTGGATACGAAAGCGGATGCTACGTTAAACCAGTAATTGCCGAGGTTGAAAACCACTTCGAAATTGTACAGCACGAAACTTTTGCTCCAATCCTTTACTTGATCAAGTACAGCGGAGATGTTGAAAATGCTATTGCAATTCAAAATGACGTACCACAAGGGTTGTCTTCTGCTATCATGACAATGAACATGAGAGAGCAGGAAGAATTCCTTTCTCACGTAGGTTCTGATTGTGGAATTGCCAATGTAAACATAGGTACTTCAGGAGCCGAGATTGGTGGAGCATTTGGAGGAGAGAAAGAAACTGGAGGTGGACGTGAGTCTGGTTCTGATGCCTGGAAAATTTACATGAGACGTCAGACAAACACCATTAACTGGGGAACTGAATTACCTTTAGCTCAAGGAATTAAGTTCGAACTGTAAAAATTATAACTCAATCATATTAAAGCCGTTAACATCTAGTTAGCGGCTTTTTTTATTCCTACAATACTGTTATATTGCATTCACTTAAACAACTACTTCTTATGAAAAAACTATTCCTTCCGCTACTCTTTATGATATTTCACACCGGAGTAATTGCTCAGTCCAACTTCTCTGTTGAAGTGCCGGATACAACCTTATATGGACAAGCAACAGATAGTGATTTTTATGGAGATGTTGATTTGATTAACAATACATCAGGAACGCTTCAAATGACCTGGGAATTGGTGAATCAAAACCTTCCTTCTGGATGGGAATTCTCTTTTTGTGATCCTTCAGCTTGCCGCCCTAAAGGAGCAACAACTGCTGACTTTCCATTAGTTGTGTCATCTAGTAGTAATTATCTAAACGTGCATTTTTACCCTAACGGAACTGCCGGAACGGGTACATTAACAGTAAAATTGTTCGAAACATCTGCTCCTAATGATACCTTGCTGATTACCTATACTGGTATAGCACAAGGGACAACTAACATTACTGAAGTAAAAGAGAGTATTGCATTCTCACAGAATTACCCCAACCCAAGTAATGGTAATACCAACATAGATGTTTCTATTGAAGGTAATTTCAGGAATGCCTCCATTAAAGTCTATAACGCCATTGGAACTCAAGTAGAATCTTATCCAATAATTTCCGGAAATGAAACTATACGCATCAACAATCAACTACCAGGTGGAATTTACCTGTACTCGCTTGAAGTAAATGGTAATGTAGTTGGCACTAAAAAGATGCAAATTCTGAAGTAAAAAAAAACGAATAATAATTTTAAATGACCACCGAAGTATCAAAATGCTTCGGTGGTGTTGTTTTTAGTAGGCAACAATGGTTTGTTCAAAACGAATAATCAATGCCCTTTACCTCCTTCGTGTAATTGAATAATTTCGAACTTGAGAAATACTGTCAAGTAACATGAAGAAATTACAATATATTCTACTATTGATTACCGGAATTGTTGTTCTAACCGGATGCGGAGAAGAAAAAGAAACCACCACAGAAGCACCTGTAGTTGAACAGGTTCCCGAACCAGAACCCGAACCGGTTTATATGTACGGATTGGATGTAGATGAATTTTACATTGACAGTGGTATGGTACAACCCAACCAGGGGCTTACTCATATCCTACCCAACTACGGAATTACACAAGCTCAAATCTTTCAGATTGCCGATGAGTTTGATTCCATTTTTGATGTTCGAAAAATAAAACCAGACCACCCTTACTACGTATTCTGTACAAAGGATTCTTCTCATACTACTCGCTGCTTTATTTACGAGAAAAACCCTATTGAGTATGTCGTTTTCAATTTTGAAGATTCTTTAAACGTATTTGTTGGAAAGAAAGAGGTAACGGTGGAAGAAAATGTAGCCGGTGGAATCATTTCTTCCAGTTTGTGGAATGCTTTTGTTGATCAGGATTTAAGCCCGGCATTGGTGATGGAAGTAGCTAAACTCTACGCCTGGACCATCGATTTCTTCGACATCCAAAAAGGAGATTATTTTAAAGTAATTTACGACGAAAAATACGTAGAAGGAGAATTCATTGGAATTGGAGAAGTTAAAGCCATTTTATTTAATCACAGACAAAAGGATTACTACACCTTTTTATATCATGCAGACACTTCTGATTTTGCCTATTACACAGAAAAAGGAGAAAGCATGAAAAAGGCTTTGCTTTCTGCTCCATTAGAATACACTAGAATCTCATCTAAATTTTCACACAACCGCTTTCACCCGGTTCATAAGTACTACCGACCTCATCATGGGGTTGATTATGCTGCACCAACCGGAACAGAGGTTGTGGCCACAGGTACCGGAGAGGTAATTTTTGCTGGTTGGGCAGGAGATGCCGGAAGACTGGTTAAGATCAAGCACAACACGGGTGATATGGTAACAAAATACATGCACTTAAGTAAGTTTGGTCCAGGAATTAAAAAAGGTGTTCACGTTTCTCAGGGGCAAAAGATTGGTGAGGTTGGAAGCACCGGTGCTTCTACCGGACCACATTTGGATTATCGAATTTTTATTAACGGAAAAGCAGTTGACCCATTAAGCATTGACATCCCATCTGGCGACCCATTGCAAGATAGTGCCTTAACCAATTATTTGAAGTATATTGAACCTATTAAACTGAAGTTAGATGGAATACAAACTGTACAACTGGAGGAACCTGAAGCCGATTCTATTCAATAGTATTTGTTTTCTATTTCTTTTTAGTGTTCAGATAACCGCACAAAATAAGTCGGCCGATCTAACCAGCTACATTCCATACGAGGAAACCTCACTGGAAACCCACCCCATCATTACCATTAAGGTACAGCTTCACATCATGAAAAGGTATGAGAATGATGCCTGGAACATGACAGAAGACAGCATGGCTTTTATCCAAAAACAAATGGATTGGATCAACTCCTTCTACACCAAACTACAAAAGCCTACTATATTTCCTCCGGACGGAAAAGTACACTACATTCCTGATTCCAGAATCAGGTTCAGAGTAGACTCTGTATTGTTCCATACGGACTCCAGCGGATGGGACCGAGGTAAGCTATCCATTGCCCATGGTGGTGGTGCCCCCTGGGACATTGACACCGTAGTATCTGAAACCAACGAATTTGGTTTTAAAGGAAATTGGAGAAATCGAATTCAGCGAAAAGCAGACAGTTTAAAGGTGGTAAGCTCAGAAGGAAATAATGGAGTTTATAATCGAGTTTCTGTTCGTTATGAACACGGAATTACCTTTGTTAAGGTAAAGGAGCCCATTCCTACGGATATTGCTTCAGGAAAGATTTCTTACTTTACCATTATAGGCAAAAATTGCGATCGGGACCTCTGGATGAAATACACCGATTCTGACAAGAATTACCTACACATATTTTATACTGGATCATCTACAGACCCCAAACAAGGTGGGTGCGGACCTTCTCCCTATTACCTCAATGTGCACAATTTAATCTATGGTGGCCAATATGCAGGTGCTCAATTAACAGCCCACGAAATAGGGCATTGTTTAGGATTGAGCCACACCGACCGACCGCAATTTGATGACTTACCTGCTACAGATAAATTTGGTTGGATCAAGTGCAACAACACCAATACCAGTAATAATATTATGGGGTACAACATCTGCAGAAAATACCTCTCACCGAAACAAGTAGGACACATCCATAAACAGTACACCACCAAACCGGAACTGATCAGAGTTACCACAGCGAACGAATATGACACATCAAGAACCATAGAAGTATGGGACTATACCACCTGGAACAAGGGCATGTTGGTGGGCGGTGACATCATTATTCGAAAAAGGCAAACACTGGAAGTAAATGGCTTAGTAAGTATGCCGGAAGGAAGTGCTATTTATCTTGAAAAAAGAGCTAAACTCATCGTAAATGGAATAACCATTAAAAACTATTTTGATTCTCCATGGCAAGGTGTTATCAATTGCAAATCCTACGAAAGGAAACATAAAGTTCCCAAAAGAACTAAAAACCTTGGTGTAGTGATTCTTAATGAGGGTGCCGAAATTATTCCTTAAATTACTTTTCCAGAACCATTACCGAAACATCCGTTAGAATTGAGGTAAAATTGGTAACACCATTACTCATGGCGGGAATTACTCCCCTTACAGACCCACTGAGGTATAGACGATCTTTATACGACTCTATTTGCGCCAATACATGTTGTGATTTTTTTCCTCCTATTGGGCGAATGCTTTGGGCGTTACCGGTAAAATCAAATTCTACAAGCACTCCATTACCATAAATACAATCGCAGTTATAAGTTACACATTGTGAAGTAGAAGAATTCTGCTGTAAACACAAACCTCCATCCATCCAACCGGATACAAATACTCTCGATTGATCCAAACATAAATTTCTTCCTCCAGACTCTCCTCTTTCACCTTCGGCATGTTTTAACCAATCCAGCTTACCATTACTTATTTTCGCCAAATACATCACTGAATTTTCTCTGGTTACAAAAGCCTTATCATCCACCATAAGTGAATCATTCATCTCCCCGGTAATATACACTTGATTCAAATCATTAAAAGCCACATCAAAACAATAAATAGCACTTTTAGACTTGAATATCTTTTCCCAAATCAATTGACCTTCCGAATCATACTGAATTACGAAACTATCATTGGTATACCCACTTGATTTATAGCCTTCCGTTTTTTCAGAGCCTGTAATTAGATTCTGATGAAAATTACCGCAAACAACTACCTGTCCTTCCTGATTTACATCTAACGAAAAAGCCGTTTTTCTACCTTCTCCTCCTAACTCATTTACCCAAAGAAACTGGCCTGTTTTGTTTAGTTTCGCTACAAAAAGAGAAACATCCTCCGGTTTAATTCTGGTTTCACCATTCTTTAGCTGGAATGTAACTGAGTTATTATTTAATTCTCCCAGTACATATACATTACCAGATTCATCCACTTCAATATCCACTCCCGACTGAAAAGAATAAGTACCAATAGATTTGATCCACTGTAATACTCCTTCTGTGTTGTACTTAGCTATAAAACAATCCTGTCCGCTTCCTCCGCTTGAATTGAGAAACCCTTTGGCCTTTCCAAACCCAAAATTGAGACCTCCTTCATAGTGTCCGGTAACATATACGTTCCCCTCCTTATCAGAGGCAACAGCCATGCATTCATCTTTTTGATTCCCACCAGTAGAATGAATCCACTCCAAATTACCGTTAGCACTAAATTTACTAAGGAACAAATCGTAAGTACCCTTATAAGATGTTATAGATACCTCTGTAGAGTCTACAACGTAAGTTAAAGTATCTTTAAACGTCCCAACAACATAAGCCTCACCATTCGGTCCTACAGAAATATCGTTTGCTTCATCAAAACCAACTCCTCTTATGGTATTGTACCACACCACTTCTTGCGAGAATGCTGAACTAACATAAAAGAAGCTTACAATCATTAAAACTACCCTCATATCTCTTTTGCTACTGCTATTCGTTTTGTCTCTGGGTTTCTGAGTAAATAAAACGTTCCTGCTCCACGATTGGCAGAGTAAATATCCACGTCTTCTTCCTTCACTTCTGTTTTTTCTAGTATTCCTGTAGCAATTGCCTGTTTACCTCTTACACCTTCCCCTTCAACATCTACACCAAGTATAGTAGTAATTTTAGAATTTGAAACTTCACCTTTTAGGGTTACTAACTCTCCTACGTATTGATCCAGATTTTTATCAGACGTAATTACTACAGGCAAATCAGAAGTTTGTTTGGCAACGTTACACGCAGTAAACAAAACCATCAAAACAGGAAAAATGAATCTCATAAACCAACATTTCTACTAAAATTAAGGATTATTTTATCCTAAACCTAAATGTTGTTTCAGATTGTAAAACACTAAGTTCAATAGTTTCACCAACTTCTGCTTGTTTTGGGTTTTCGAACATAAAAACAGCTTGTCCCCAATGTTTAAGCTCTCCTTTTGGACCAGAAGAAACCACAATAGTTTCATCCAGGTGGAGGTTAAACCAAAACGCAATACCATGAATCGTTCCCGATTTTTGGATAGGAATTTCAATCGTACTAACATTCGGAGCTTCGTTGGTAGCTTGTGGAGGTAACTGGTAAAAGTTAATATCACTTACCTCAACAGGAGCATTCAAAGATGTATAATCCACCTGATTTAACGTCTTACCCAAATACATATCCTTTTCTAGAAAATGATCAAATGCACTCAGATCAAAACCATTTATTTCTGTAATCGGAAATACCCTCGACAACTCTTCAGACTCTATTAATTGGGCCATTACTGTGGCCGATTTGGGAATACACACGGCATCCGGTTTAAGTAGATTCTTCCAGGCATGGCGTAGTGAAGGAATAACTCCCTCTCCCAATAAGCCTACATCCAGTATTTCGGACACCACCAAATCTGCCTTTTCCGGCATTTCTTTTCCTATTTCTACACTGGTGGATTTAACGTTATGGACAGATATGATTTCGGAATAGTTATTATCTGTCACTACTTTATTGGCAGTATCCGCTAAGACCTCAACCATTTCTAATGCACATACATTAGAAGCCCCTGCTCTGGCCGCCATTAGAGAAAGTAATCCTGACCCTGCACCAATATCCAGAACTTGCATCCCAGGCTTCACTTTATTTTTTAGTGCTTGGTCATAAGCATTGTTCCTCTCAATATCAGCCAACATATCAAAATGCCATTGAGAAATACTATACTGAGTCATTTTTTGCAAATTCTCTTTGGCAATCGGTTGATTTGGATCCAGCTCCAGGGCCTTTTCGTAATACTCTTTTGCCTTTTTTACCTGACTTTGATCTCTTTGTGTATTTCCAAGAAGAACCAATAATTCTACTTTTTCCGGAACAGATTCTACCAGGTCTAGGCATTTTACAAAATATACTTCAGCTTCTTCGATCGAACCGGAGTAATGATAGATCATTCCCAATTGTTTATTGGCTATTATGTCATTAGGAGTCATCTGGATTGCCTTCTTCAATACCTCAACCGCTTCTGGAATCATTTGCAAATCGGAATAAACAATACCTAATGAGGTTCTAAATATCGAATGATCAGGAAAACGTTCAATAGCACGTTGATATATTTCCAAAGCTTTATTTTGATTTCCTGATTGGTAGTACAAATTCCCCAGGTTAGTATACATTTCGGGGCTATCTGGAGCACATTCTAATGCTCTTTCCGTTAACGAAATTGCTTTATCTACCTGTTTTAAATCCCAATACAACATTCCCAAAAAGGAAAGTAACTCTACATTTTGAGGATGTTCCGTAACCCCTTCTTCACCCACTGCCAAAGCCTCAGATACTCTATTCAACTGTAATAAACAACCTGATAAATAGGTATAAACCTGTGCATCTTTAAGGTTTGATTGAAGTACTTGTCGATAAGCTTCTACTGCTTTTTCTAACTGCCCGGATTGATGAAAAGTAACTGCCTCTTGAAAGGATGGAGCAAGGATCATGGATTAAGGTTTTTATTTTGCCTAAAAATAAACAACCCCAAAAGGAGCTTTTCAGAACAGCATAGTCAATTCGTAGACAACCCATAAATTAAGATGATAAAATACGGTTCAATTATTGATAGTTATTTATACCTTAACAGGAATTAATTTTACCCATGAAAACCATTTTACTTACTGCATTCATCCTACTATCCTCCACCATTTTTTCCCAAACTGTGTTCGAAAAAGACAAATGGGGAGAAAAGCTAATTTATATCGATGGAAACACCATTTATAAAAAGGATAAATGGGGCGAAAAATTATTCTACATTGATGGGAATACCATTTACGAAAAAGACAAGTGGGGAAAGAAGCTATTCTATTTTGATGGTAACACGGTATACGAAGGTGATAAATGGGGAAAGAAATTGTTTTTCTTAGAAGAAACTACCGTTTACGAACAAGATAAGTGGGGCGAAAAACTCTACTTTGTAGATGGAAACACCGTATACGAAAAGGACAAATGGGGTAAAAAACTATATTATTTTGAAGGATTGGTAGAGTTTAAATACCTCGTCTGCCTAAGTGCTCTTTAACTACCTTGAGATAACGAATGGCACCTTTTCTTCTCCAACTCTAAGCCAATAATACCCAACTGGCAAACCAGATACATCCAGGTTCCTTCCACCTAACATAGGGAATTGTAAGGTTTTCCCTAATAAATCAATTACCTCAACTTGTGATACATTATCTACTCCACCTAAAGTCAAAACATTATTAGCAGGGTTGGGATACAAGTCGATACTGGCAACATCATTTTCTGAAACTGATAC
This sequence comes from Parvicellaceae bacterium, assembly GCA_965230225.1. GTDB lineage: Bacteria > Bacteroidota > Bacteroidia > Flavobacteriales_D > Parvicellaceae > CALSMU01. Next base: position 196,608 of record CBDDKM010000005.1, on the reverse strand, counting down.
TCCAGAACAGCTAACATCACAAAACTGGAAATAGAAAAAATGAATCGTATCTCCATGGTAATTCTGATACTGATCCAAACTAAATTCGTCCAGAATAACACTCCCTCCCAGTGTCATCAAGTTACTTAAATCGGTAACATATGGGTACCACATGTGTGACCCTTCAATATCAGATGGAACTGGGAAATCTGCTGTATTCCAGGTAACCTCAATAGGAAAATTAGAACACTTTACCTCAATTTTCACTCCTCCATTGGGTGGAACAATAGATTTTTCCGTTAGCCATTCTGTTGTATCTCCCCAACTCCATTGGTTATCCAAATTACCTGCTCTTGCATCAAAAGGAAGGTCCCATGGTACTTGATGCAGGTCAACTTCACCAAATGCAACATCGATTGAATCTGTTGCTAAAGAATCATATCCGATGATAAGAGAATCTTGATTGCCGGCGGCATCTTCAATGTACATGGTAAAACTAAATTGTTCTTGTGCAAAACAAGTTATAAAGGTAAGTGACAAAACAAGGGAGTACAGTTTTTTCATTAGGTCAGTTTTAGAACGTTTGGGTAACTAAATAACTCATCAACAATAAAAGTAGTTGCTCCTACCTAATTTCTCCGGGTATATTTTACCCTAAAATTGGGTAATATTACCTTATGTTTTAATCGGACTTTGTGGATTACAATTTCTACCTTGGGAACAATCAATTACACCACATGATTAAATCTCTGTTTGCCGTATCGTTGTACTTACAATCTTTCGCTGTAGCCCCACCAGAAACCACCTGGGACTATAATAAGGCCAAAGAAGAAACCTATGTATACATCTGTAACAGTTCCGGCGCAAAAAAATACCACTTCATTAAAAACTGCCGAGGACTAAACGCTTGCAAGCATGAGATAAAAAAAGTTACTCTTAAAGAAGCCAAAGGCACTTATAAGAGAACGCTTTGCGGTTGGGAAGATTGAACCTAACCCGATTCGGGATGTACCACCAAAAAAACGCCATAAAATGAAGTACATCCCGATTCTTTTTCTTTTGCTCTTCTTTTCTGAATTCACAGGTCAAGAACCTCCTCCACGTTTCAAGTTCAGGTTTCAGGAAGGGTTCCCTAACATTGAATCCTTACTTTCTAAATATGAGATTGCAACAGATGTTTTCAGACATAGAGTTCATCGAAAAAGGTGTGAAAAAAGTCCCTGGAAAAGTCGCATACTTTATCATAAAGATCACAGCGGAAACTATGTGCATATAGTGGGTTATAACATCAATTTACCCAAAAAGGGAGACATCATACAGTTACAGATAAAGGAACGATTATCTGGTAACACCATGAACCTATTCTTTAAAATTGATCATAACATGCGGTATGGAGATGAAATAGAACTTGAAACGATTCCATTTAGGCAAGGAAACTACTTTTACAACTTTTTATCTGATGGTAAATTTGGAGCTACTTCAAACAAAAATATATCCATCCATATAGAAGGTCATGAACTGGAGAAGCGAAAAACTTCTATTGCCAGAATAAATAGATTATTCTAGGTGTTTATTTTTCAATATCAAATTGAACCTTTTTCTTCTCTTCCTCTTCTACCCCAATCTTTTTCAGGAATTTATTGATCCCCTTATTCTTGTCTTTCTTCTTTTCTTTTCCTGTATCCGGCTCAACGTCTGGTTGATCATCAAACTCGTCCCATTCCACTTCAAATGTAGCTTCAGGAGCCTTCTTCTCCTGATGAATTGGCACAGTAGAATCTTTCTTAAATAGCCCAAACTCTTGCTTAAGTATCGATTTAAACTCCACCTTTTCCTGGGCAATGGCTTCTTTACGTTCCAGCTTTCTCTCTTCCTTGTCCAGCTCATAATGCGGATCGTTCAAGTTGCCATACATGTGCAAGAACAACTTAACTCCCAACCCATCATCGATCACCGGACCAAACTCCTCCTGATTCTTGTTCTTCACCAATACTTCTCTCAAACGGAAATTGAAATGGTAATCAATGTCGTCATTAAACCCATGCATTCCTGAAATACCCAAATCCATTACGTTCGACTTAATGGTCATTTTTGGAATAATGATGTTTCTATCCTTAATTTCTATGGTGTTTTTCAGTTCGGAGAACTTAACGTGTTTCAATTTCTTCTTCAACAGCTCCGTATCTACCGCTGCTCTAACCAATTTATTCTCGTGCAAATAGTTTGCTATATCTTGTAGAGACTGTTGGTTGATTAACTCCCCTTTTCTTAATGATATATCGGTAGTGGCATATAAACGATCCTGATCGATATTCATGTGACCATCCAATACAGCTCCCATACTTAGAGAAATGTTAGCTCTTCCCTTCAGGTTTTCTCCGGTAAGGTAATCTTGTCCGAAATTATCTAACTGATCAAAAAAGTTTCGAATATCGATGTCTTTAACTGTAGCATCGGTGGTCCAGAAAAATTCATTTTTTCCAGTTTGTTCCATTTCAGAACTAACAATATATCTTCCCTTATTGGCATTAAACGTTACATTTCTGGCCGATAGCTTTCGATCTCGAAGTTTTACAATCCCTTTCAGGTTTTTAGCAGAGAACTTTCCGTAATTCAATTCCGACAAGTGAGCTTTTAGGTTCAAGTTAATGTTTTCAGGAAAATTCAGTCCAGCACTTGGAGCAGTACCAGCAGTTGACACATTATCCGATGCCAATATCTCATCCAATTGAATGGCCTTAGACCTAAAATCTGCTTCGACTGTTAGCACCTGATTCTTGCTCATTAAGAATGGAAGGAAATTCTTAAATATACCATCTGCTTTGAACTGAGAGCTTTGAACTTTTCCTGTTAAACCAGATATGGCCGCATTGTTTTTCTTTAACGAGAACTTTCCATTTAGGTCAGAAAGTCTAATATGACTATCATACATTTGAAAACTGGCATCAGAGAATTTCAAGTATCCGTTAGACTGCGAGATTTTTACCGTTTTCTCATTTACATTCTCAACGTTCTTAAACACTCCTGAAAAATGGGTATCAAAGGAGGAGTTCCCCTTCAATTCTTTAATCTCTTTAGAGTTAATGAATCCTGCTAATCGCTCCAGTTTAATCTGTCCCTTTAGGTTAGATACAATTTCAGGTTCTGCAAAATTCTGTACCGAAACATCTCCTGAAATAGTTCCATCTTCCAAATTAGCGGATAACTCTGTAAGCTTTAATAACTCTGTTCCCGTTTTTTCTGATTTGCTTTCAAAATGCCCTTGCAAACTGAGGTTAGATAAGTGAGCCCCGGTAGATTTTTCTGTCATGGACCCATTTTCCAGATGAAAATCTGCCTTCACTTCTGGAGATTCAGTTTTACTCACCAAACCAGTCACATCAGTTTCGAACACCAACATACCGGTGGCATCATATCGCATTAAAAACTCAAAATACTCTTCCGGAAAAATGGTAAAGGCTTGTTCAAGATCAATATTTCTTCCTTTTATATTTAAATCCAACATGGAAGAATCATTTCGGTTGGAGTAATTACCGGTTACATCAAATTCCAGATCCTCCACCGCAAATGCAGCCTGATCTATGGTGTAAATGCTACTATCGCGATCAATATTCAAAATCACATTAATTGCCGCTTCTTTATCCTCCACATACGTTACTGTATTACTTTCGAACAAGTCAATATGTAAATCAGATTCGGTAGTTAAGTCATATTGTTTATTGGAAAAATCTCCGGTAAAGTTGATTTGTTCACTATGAATTCGATAATCCTGAGCATTAGCACCGTTCTGATAGAGCAACCTAACCTGATTCAACTCCACTTCTTCCAGTGCAAAAGAAAATTTATCGTCTTGCTTGGCTGTAGAATCGGAAATCCAAATGTTATAATTTTCCTGTCCTAAAGTATCGATCCTCAACTTTATTACAGCGTTCTCGGCTGCTACCTTGCTCACTTTATAATCACCTCCCAGCATGTCCCAGAAGTTGAAATCAAAATACAAAGTCTCCGCATAAAGCATGGTATCTTTACCGGTAGGGTCATTAGCATCTGCAATAAAAGTATTGGTAAAACGAAGCGATGCCGAAGGAAAATTGTCGAATAGCGTAAGGTCTATTTCCTCCACTTCTACATCTACTTTTAGATTTCGATTTAACTGCTCTACGGCATATTGCTTGATTTCATCCTCGTACAACCAAATGATTAGAGCCATTAGCCCAAACACCAATGCAAGGAATAATCCTATACCAGCAAGTATTCTTTTAGCCCATTTATACCACATTTGGAAACAGTTTGAATCACGTAAAAATACTTTGGATTAAGACGGGTTATTTTCTGGTGGGACCTTAATTATTAACGTACAGGTTTTAATACAACGAAGATTTACAAAGGTTCATTGCCCTTGGTTCGCAATGCTTCAACAAAAACTTTTCTATCTTTAACGGGTTACCTTATTGGCCTTTGTGGTATACATGAGTAAATATTCGGACATAGAAATTGTAGAAGGACTCAAAAGAGGAAGTGATGCCCACTTAAAATGGGTATACACAGAATATTATACCATGGTAGAAAGTCTGATATTGTCGAATAGCGGAGACAAAGAAAACGCTAAAGACATTTATCAGGAGTCAATGGTGGTTCTGTACGAAAACTGCCAAAAAGAGGGGTTTGAACTGAATTGCAAACTCTCTTCTTACCTCTACTCCATTGCTAGAAACTTGTGGTTAAAACAACTTAGAAAAAAGTCAAATAACAACCTTCAAATTGAAAAGGATTTCTCTGATTTCGAAAATGTAGAAACTGAAATTGTGGCCTACGAAGAAGAAAAAGAACGGTTTGCGATGCTTGACAAAGCATTTCAAAAATTGGGAGAAGCTTGTACCAGGTTGATTAAACTTTTCTACTACGAAGGGCTAAAAATGGATCAAATTGCGGAGCAATTGGGTTACACCAATTCTGCCAACGCAAAAAACCAGAAATACAAGTGCTTTAAACGATTTAAAGCCATATTAACGGATATGATATAATGAGCGACAACAGAGACATATGGCAGGAACTCATCATCAAATTTTTGGATGGTGAACTTTCGGCTGAGGAAAAATCTCAGGTGGATGAGCTCATGACCAATCCAAGCTTTACCAGAGAATTGGAGGAATTCAGGCAAATCCGTAACGACATTAAGAAGAACGAAAAAAGGAAAGCTCTGTTTGCTCAAATGGATTCCTTTCATCAGGAAATGACTCCGGAAGAGCCTAAAAAAGGGAAAGTAATTTCCTTAAGAAAAGTATACTGGATTACTTCCATTGCGGCCATGTTTGCCATTGTAGTTACACTTGGAACCATTTGGTTAAATGGAACTTTTGATGAAGCCACTTCAAGTGAGAGCTATGAAAACCTGGCCTATAAAGAAGAGTCTATGGAGGAAGAAGGCGAAGCAGCTGAGGCTACTGAAGCTTTTACTGAAGAAGACGATTATAATGCTTCTTACGAAAAAAGTGTCTCGTACAACACTAAAGCCACAGCATTTGCTATCGATAAAAATGGTTACTTCCTAACCGATTACCACGTAGTGGAAGGAGCTTATGAACTGGCCATTACTAAACCAATGGAAGGTACAGAATATGAAGCAAGATTGATTTCGTTTGACCCCTTGTTAGACATTGCACTATTACAGGTTACTGATACAACTTTCGGAAGTATGAAAACGATTCCATACATCCTATCGGACGATGAAGCAAGATTGGGTGAAATTGCTTATTCTTTAGGTTATCCAAAATCTGACATAGTTTATGGTGAAGGGAACATTAGTTCCATTAATGGTAAACACAGCGACACTACGTCTTATCAGGTATCCATACCTCTAAACAAAGGAAACAGCGGAAGTCCTGTAATCAACTCTAAAGGTGAAATCATTGCCATGGTTACAGATAAAAAGGTGGCCGCCGAGGGAACGGCCTATGCCATTAAAAGTGAATACCTCATTCAGTTTGTAGATAGCTTAAATACTATGAATGATCTTGGCATTGAGTTACCAACTAAAAACAAAATCTCCAAAAAAGATCGTTTAACTCAAATCGAACGCATTTCTCCTTATGTGTATCAGGTGTTGGTGGCTAAGTAATTACTTTTAGTAACCCTGATTCTCATTTCCTTTCTGAAGATCAAACACAATTTTGCTCCATCGGAGCGACCCCATAGCAACCTAGTTTGCAGCTCCCATTTCGGGCCTGACCCAAAATCCAGAGGCGCTAAAACATAGCTATGCCAGTAGTTTTGCAAATATTCAGAGGAGTATATACATAGCCGTACCATAGCCTTTTCTATTATGTACCTCAAGACTTAAGGTTTCTCACGATTGCAAGATTCTTTGTACTTAGGCTCCATTTTTTGGTTTATCTGGATTGCCGGATTCTTTGTTCCTAAACTCCCTCCTTGGCTTCTCTGGGTTCCGGGTCATGCCCGGAACGATAGATGAGAGTAAACTCAAAGGAGAGAAAGCTAATAGCTTGATGAATTATCCTCAGGAAGGAGTTGATGTAGGCTTAGGTAATGGAGAAAAGCAAATGCAATTAATGATTTTTCTTAATCTGCTCAAACACCTCATAAACTGCGGGACACACCTCAACATTCTTAAGGGTTAGAGGAAAAATCTTCTTTTGGTTTCTCATGTCAGTATGCGGGTATTCTGCACATGCTTTGGGCCTAACCTCGTAAATGGAGCAGTAATTATCATCACCTAAAAAAGTACAGGGGACGCTTTGCAGAACGTAATCATTATCCTCATCCAAACGCAAATACTTCTCAATAAATTCTCCGGGTTTCATACGTTGATGAGCAGCAATTCGTTCAATATCTTTTTGAGTAAACAAAGGACCGGTAGTAGCACAACAATTGGCACATTCCAGGCAATCTACACATTCAAAAGCTTCTTCATGTGCCCGGTGAAACAGGTGATCTACCTTGCCGTCTTTTTCCTTTTTCAGACGCTCCAATAGTTTTTTGTTGGACTTCTTCTTTGCCTTGGCCAGAGCCTTATGTTCCTTATGATTTAACCTCACCCTGCTAAGGTAACACAACCAGAAAAACAAGAAAAATGATTTTTTTTTCAAATGAGAGGGTTTACCTTTTCGTAACTTCCCGATTAAGTGAGTAAACCGGATTTATGACAGACGAAAAAATCATTGAGTTAATTCAAAACAGAAAAGAAGATAAGGCTCTCATAAAGCTTTATCGCTATCAGGGAAAAGTGACCTCTCTGGTAAAAAGTAGAGGTGGATCTAAAGATGATGCACAAGATGTTTTTCAAGAAGCATTATTGATTCTTTGCAAGAAAGTTTGGGAAGGTAACTTTAAACTGACCGCCAAACTGGATACCTATCTGTACAGCATCTGCTACAATTTATGGCGGCACCAGTTAGAGAAAAACAACAAGCATTTTAAGGTAGAGGTAAACGATCAACTTCAACTAACGGATGTGGATGGAATTGATGAAGCGATAGAAAAAGAATGCAAGATTAATCTGGCTGAGTCTGTATTGATTAAACTGGGAGAACCCTGTCTAAAGCTTTTAAAGATGTTCTACTACGAAGCTTTAAAGATGAAGGAAATAGCTAATCGTCTGGGCTATAAATCTGAAAGCACGGCTAAAACTCAAAAGTATAAATGCATTGAGCGAGCCAAAAAACAAATTAAGCTTTAAAAGCTTGTTACTCACTTAAATCATTATCATGCGTAAAGAACTTGAAATCATACAAATTATAGAGAAATACCTCAACAATGAGCTTTCGGAATCGGATAAAGCAAAGTTTGAGGAAAGATTGTCCAATAACCCTGAATTAGCAAAAGAGGTTGAAAAACAACGATTCATACAGGAAGGAGTAAAAAACATAGCTCTGAAAACCACCATTCAAAAAGCCTGGAAAGCATACAAGCTTGGGAAATATGGGTTTCTAGGAGGAATGGGACTAATCATAGCCATTGGGATAAGCCTGGGTGTAATGTATTCCACCTCTTCTGATTCTAGCAACAACTCATCATTTGAAGAAAACTTAAAACACTCCCTCAATGAAATTGGAGAAAACCTTTGGGCAGATGCAGATCAATACTTGGCTCCTCAGTTTTTTCAAATCAATGCCGATGAAGATCAGGTACTTCAAACCGAAAGTGGAATTACCATTGCTATTCCTAAAGGAGCTCTATTACAAAACGGTGAACCCGTAACCGGAGAAGTAGAAATTGAATTTAAGGAGGCCCTTAATCCGGAAGACATCATACAAAGTGGGCTCACCACCATGTCTGGAAATGAATTACTGGAAACAGGAGGAATGTTTTACCTCAATGCTCGAAAAAATGGAGAGAATTTAACCATAGACCCCAACATTGGAGTAGGAGTAGATGTACCTTCTAACGGATACACAGAAGGAATGCAACTATACGATGGAGTTAGAAAAGAAGACGGAAGCATCGACTGGCAAAACCCTAAACCTTTAGAACATTTCTTAACTACTGTAGATATATTGTCATTGGATTTCTATCCTCCCGGGTATGAGAACAAATTGAATCATTTAGGGCATGGTGATGAAAACAAAAGCTGGAAAGATAGTTTGTACTTTTCGTTTGGGAACTCTGGATATCCCCTTGCAGATGAAATGGTAGACTCTACTAACTGGGTAAACTATCAAATCAACCCTTCTAAAATCCAAACCATCTGGAGTGAGAAATATCAAAATTCGTTACTGGCCACCAAAGAATTTGAAGAACGCTTAAAGTACATTTTCCAAACTTGTGACGATCGAATTCTGGACCTGTACGTAAACAACCTGGACAAAAGAATGGCCACCATTGATTCTATGGTAGTAGAACTGCTGTGCGGAGTGGAATTGGAGGCGATGCACATGCAACAGCAAAAATTATATTCTGTAGATGACATTCCTTCTGAAGTTAACCATTCCGAATTTCAAGGAGGTGATTACGACACTACTGCCGTAGATTCTGCTATTGCTATTGCAGCTGAATCCATAAGTACCTGCGATATCTTTCTCAATTTTGCCAGACAAAACAAAGGAAGAGTAGAAAATGGAGATAAAGTAGCCATTTTATTAGCTGCTCATTATAAAAAACAATCTATAGCTTTTGCACAGGCTGCTCAAGCTACTCAGCAAAAATTAGCTAACGAATACTCGGCTACAGTTGAAGAAATTAATGATGCCAGGGCAGATAAAGCACAACAAGAAGTTGAGCGAAAAAACCAAAACTACATTGATGAATACAACCTCAATTTGGAAGAAGCTTGCAGACAATTGGGCATTAAGAAACCAACTGTAAGACCTTCTGCTACCAGAAACACTGCACGAGTTACTTCCATGGGATGGAAAAACATTGACCGGGCAGTAGCTGAATCTGTTTCCAAAAGAACAACACTGGACTTTAAAGATCAGAAGGGAAGAACAGCAAAAATTGAGTATAAAGAGATTACTGTTAAGGTGATGAATGAATCGGAATACGATCGTGTAATGGTTTACCTACTTCCTGATCAACTTAACAGTTTCCAGCGCATCATGAAAAAAGGAGATGCATTTAAAAACACCCTCAACGAGCTGATCAGCTACAACCTGATGGTGGTAGGATACAAAGAAGATCGCATTTATACTTCGAAGGTAGAACAGGTTTCTCCAAAAGCTTATGAGCTTAGTTTAAAAGCCTCCTCTCAGGAAGAACTAAAAAAGGAACTAAGAGGATTTGGAAAGAAAGGCATTACGGAATCCATTAATAATGAAGTGGAATACCAGATAGACATGTATCATCTTAACCAAGAGAAAATACAATTTGAGAACATGCAAGCATTTAGAATGGAAATTGAAAAGGTCATCTTTCCCTGTAACTATTTGTCATTCGTGGGTGCGGAAGAAGCTATGGAAGAAAGCTATGACCCAATGATTAATCCCTGGGCACCAAATTAACTAACCCTCTTTCCCATTATGGGAATAAAAATCTGAATTTTCCCCCAGCGGGACATCAGCCAGTTTTTTGGCACAAGCACCTAAAAAAACTTAACCCTTCCAAAACTACTGATATTATTGGGTTTTGGAAGGTTTTTTGATTTTACTAAATCGCTTTAGGAAGGTTAAGGCACAGTTTTGTGGTATAGTAAAGCAAAACAGAACTAAAATGAAAAACTTGATCTTCTATATTGCATTTATCTTCACTGCTAATTTTGCTACTGCTTCTGTAGAATTAGGAGGATTTACAGCCACTCAAAATAAAAACCACGTTGCTCTTTCCTGGACCACTTTATCTGAAGAAAACAATCAGTACTTCCTTATTCAAAAATCAACCGATGGGGTTAAGTGGGATGAAGTTATCAGAATTGTTGGAACCAATAAAGGAGATAACGTTCACCACTACAACTTTAACGAGTACGCACAATTAAAGGAAACTCATTACTACAGACTTATTCAAGTGGACACAGAAGGTGAACCAACCATATTAGGAGCTATTGCCTTAAAAGTAAAAAAAGAGATTCAGGTTAAACTTTATGACAAGACCATTCGTATTCATGCTAAGGAGTACGAAGGGTTAACCATGGGGATAAAAGATGCTACAGGCAAAATGATTAAAGTAAAAAACCTACAAGATTCTGACTCAATGGATGTTTCTGAATTAAAAGAGGGAGTATACTTTGTAACCGTATTTAACGATTCGGAAGGATTAGAAATAGAGAAAATCGAACTACTATAAATTGCTTTTGGGGATGGCAATCATATAAGAAAAAAGCCATGACGATCGTCATGGCTTTTTGTTTTTAATATCCGCATTTTTCTCTTACTCGCTTGAGCGTTTCTCGCGCCACCAATCTGGCTTTTTCTGCTCCTTTAAGTAAGATTTTATCTAACTCATCGGTATTCTCCATATAATAATTATACTTCTCACGCTCCTGCTCAAAACGCTCCAGAATTAGATTTAATAAATCTTTCTTGGCATGTCCCCAACCATATCCTCCGGCTCTTAATTTATCTGCCATTTCTTTGGCTTGTTCTTCTGTAGCTAACAATTTGTATAACTGATATACATTAGAAGTATCAGGGTCTTTAGGATCTTCCAATGGAGTATCGTCGGTAACGATCTTCTTATTGATGATCTTTTTCAGCTCATTTTTAGATAAGAAAATATTGATGTAGTTATCTCTCGACTTACTCATTTTTTCTCCATCCGTACCTGGAATCAACTTAGTTTCTTCCTGAAACTTAGCTTCCGGAATCACAAATGCCTCTCCCATTTCGTGGTTAAACCTTCCAGCCACATCTCTTGTAAACTCCAGGTGCTGTTCCTGATCTTTTCCTACCGGAACAAACTCAGCATCGTACAATAAGATATCCGCCGCCATTAGCATAGGGTAAGTAAATAACCCTCCATTTACATCTTCCAAACGCTCAGCTTTATCTTTAAAAGAGTGTGCTAATTTCAATCTGGAATAAGGGAAATAGCAACTTAGGTACCAGGTCAACTCTGTACATTCCGGAACATCCGATTGACGATAAAACACCATTTTGTCCGGGTCCAACCCACAAGCTAGCCAGGTAGCAGCAACAGAATAAGTATTGTTCCTCATCACTGCTCCATCTTTAATTTGGGTTAAAGAATGAAGGTCCGCAATGAACAAAAAAGACTCATTTTCGGGGTTATTTGCCATTTCAATAGCTGGTAATATTGCCCCCAACAAGTTCCCCATGTGTGGGGTTCCTGTACTCTGTACTCCTGTTAAAATTCTGGCCATTTGTAAATTTATTTGCCACAAAAGTAGCAGGTGTTACCTGTTTTGCAAACTGTAATGCACCTTTTGTATAATTTTTACAACTACATTTGCTCCTTATGACTCGGGTATTTGCGCCTTTTCGATTTTTGTACAAAGTGTATTTTGGGATAGTATACTTCCTGATCGGAATCGTGCTGTTTCCTTTTATGATTACCATGATAAGAGGTAAACATAAATACCGTAATGCTTTGGCATTAAAAAAAATCTGGTCAAAATCTCTTTGTACCTTAACCTTGTTGAGAGTAAAAGTGATTGATTTAGAAAACTTCCCGGATAAAGGTCCTTACATTGTTTGTGCTAATCATTCCTCTTATCTAGACATTGTAATCATGTTTTTGGTAATTCCTCATGACTTTGCCTTTTTGGGTAAAGCAGAGATACTAAAATACCCCATCATCAATATGTTCTTTAAACGAGGAATAGATATTCCGGTGTATCGAAACAGTGTAAAAAGAGCTAAAGAGTGTATTGATCTGGCAGAAAAAGCCATTTCTGAGGGTAGAAGCATTGCCATCTTTCCGGAGGGAGGAATCATTAATGTAGAACACCACGTTATGCGATTTAAAAATGGTGCTTTCAAACTAGCACTGGATACGAAAACTCCGATAGTACCCATTTCTTTTGTAAATAATTACAAGCTTTTTTCCGATCACGAAGACGTATTCGGTGCCGGAAAACCTGGAATTGCCAGAGTGGTTATTCATAAACCCATCCCAACAAAAGAATTAAACCACAAAGATTTGGTACCTTTGCGGGACCAAACAAGAGATATCATACGTAAACCTATTGAGGAAAATGCAAATTGACGATCAAACAGTAGATAAAATTGCTTCTTTAGCCAAACTGGAATTTAACGGAGAAGAAAAAGAAGCCATTAAAGCAGACATGAATAAAATGGTGGACTTTATAGGTAAGTTAGAAGAAATACCTACCGATGGAGTAGAACCTTTGATTCACATGACTGACGATATCAACGTACTGAGGGAAGATGACGCAAGAATTGACATCACCCAAAAAGATGCATTAAAAAATGCTCCTAAAAAAGACTCTACCTACTTTAAGATTCCTAAAGTAGTTCAGAAATAAAAAGAACATTTAAGACATAAAAAAAGCCATGACAATTGTCATGGCTTTTTTCTTTTTAATGCTTTTCGATTAGCAGAACTCATCAAATGCCGCTTTAATGTTTTCAGCGATCATTTCTGCAGTTCCACCCTCGATGTGATGTCTTTCGATAAAGTGTACCAATTTTCCATCTTTAAACAAAGCCATACTTGGCGAAGATGGAGGGAAAGGAAGACAGTAGTTTCTCATTTGAGAAACAGCTTCTTTATCAACCCCTGCAAATACTGTTACAAAATTATCTGGTGTCTTCTCGTGTTTAGTTGCTCTAATTGCAGCCGGTCTTGCATTACCTGCAGCACAACCACACACAGAATTAATTACTACAAATGTAGATCCCTCGTTGACATTCATCATCTCATCTACCTCGGCTGCATTTAGCAACTCTTTATATCCTGATGAAGTTAATTCCTGCTTCATAGGAGCGACCAATTCTGGTGGATACATAATTTACGTTTTAATTTATTTACGAAGTTACTCATTAAATTTATATAGAAAGATTCTTAATAACGAATTTTAGTTTAGATATACTTACCGTTTATAACGTGAATATTGCAATTCACAGAATAAAATAGTGTCTTCATGGGTAAGATGTTAGTGTTTGATCTTACTTTTTCATACATTTGGGCGTCAAATTTTAAAAAATTAAACATGAAAAAGACATTAATCTTCGCTCTTGCACTTACGTTAGGAGCTGGTATTACCTCTTGTAAGAAAGGAGAGAATGACCCATTTTTATCATTAAAATCTAGAAAAGCTAGATTGGTAGGAGAATGGACTTTGACTGCTGCTGAGGAAGTTGAAACTGGAACTCAGTTTGGATTTGCTTACACGCAAACAACTTCTTATGACGGAACTACTGCAACGACTACTTACGAGTCTAACGGTACTTCTACATCTACAACTGATATGTACTCTCAAACGGTTACTATCAACAAAGATGGAACTTACTCTATGACTTACACTGACACTGATACTGGTGCTGATTTCACAATGACTGATTCAGGAAACTGGTTGTTCATGGGGAAAAACAAAGCTTCTGAAACTAAAAACAAAGAAGGTGTTTTATTCTCTTCAACTAGCCAAAGCCAAACTTCTGCTGGTGTAACTTCTACAAGTACTAACACTGGATTTACTTCTGGTCAAATTATGTTGATCGACCAATTGAAAGGTAAAGAAGTTATCTTCAAAGGTGAGTACTCTTCTACTCCAGCTGGAACAGGAGCTACAACAACTACAACTACTTATTCTTACACTTACACAGCTAACTAAGAATAGTAATTATAATTTTCGAAAAGCCTTCCTTCTAAAGGGAGGCTTTTTTTATGCTCTTATTTTTCCTTTCTTTTTTTTGCGAAAAAAGCCTTTATCAAGGCCGATGCTTCCTCTTCCATCACCCCTCCCTGAACTTGAGTAGCAGGGTGCAAAACTGTTTCTGATATTCTGGCAAACCCTCTTCTTTCATCCGACGCTCCATACACTATCTTTCCTATTCTGGTCCAGAAGGAAGCTCCTGCACACATAGTACAAGGCTCCAGTGTAACGTACAATGTACATTCGTTGAGGTATTTATTCCCTAAATACTCACTAGCTGCTGTAAAAGCCTGCATTTCGGCATGAGCGGTAAAATCCGTTAACCTTTCTGTTAAATTATGGGCACGGGCTATTATTCTGTTCTTACTCACAATAACTGCCCCAACCGGCACCTCGTCCATGTCAAACGCTTTTTGCGCTTCCATCAGGGCCTGTTTCATAAAATACTCGTCAGAATAAACGTTAAGCATAGAATCTATCTTATTTTGCCCAAATCTACTATTTTATACCTTTACACCAATCACAGGTTCTTCAACTTTGAAAAAACTCATTTACATAGCTCTTCTAACCCTCATTCCAATGGCAACAATGGCCGATGACATTCCTAAAGTTCATCGCAAAAAGTTGAAGGACAGAATAACCTGGTTTTTGCGAAAACAAAAAGCAGAACACAACAAAGCCATTGCTGCAGGACTAGACATTGGTATGGGTATATTTGGTGTACACAGACTTTATTTAGGTACAGCAGCTCATGTACCGGTAGTATATACACTTACCTTAGGTGGCGGTGGGTTTTTGGTAGTTGCGGATTTGGGCATCATCCTATTAAGTAAAGATTTGGAACAATACGCCAACCACGACAAAGTCCTGATGTGGTCGGAGAATAATTAATTCTTCTTAAACACGGCATTTAGAAAAATGGATGTCATGATGATTCCCGTTCCCACATAAAACATGGGAGACATTTTTTCCTCTTCCGGCCATAATATCAAAGCAATTATTACTGAATAAACGGGTTCCAGGTTAACTGAAATGGTTACCGTAAAGGGTGAGATCTTTTTCATTACTTCCACACTTACGATAAAAGCAAATGAAGTACATACAAGTCCCAAAACCAAAATTCTCCACCAATCGCTGACTGAAATATTGAGAACCTCCAATTGATCATGTTCAAGAATCAGTACAAACAATCCGCAAATCACAGCTCCTCCAATCATCTCGAAAAATGAAATGGATTTTGCATCACTTTCCTTAATGAACCTTCCATTAAGCACCGTAAACCATGAGGCCAGGAATGCAGAGATAAAACTTAATATCATTCCCCATACATACTTCAGTTCAACATTGATGATTAAGTATAACCCAAACACAATAAGAAGACCTAAAATGATCTCATAAGGTCTAATTTTTCGCTTAAAATAGAAAGGTTCGATCAAAGCTGTAAATAAGGTGCTACTGGAAAAACAAACTAGTGCAACACTTACATTGGACTGATTGATTGCTTCAAAAAAAGTAAGCCAGTGAAAGGCAATTACGATTCCTGTTAAGAGAGCATTTCTAATGTTTTTAGGAGTCATGTTGATCTTATGACCCGATATCAGAAAATATCCCGCGATCCCCACCACAGCTATTAGCATACGGTAGAACACCAAAATGTCGTAACTGGTCTCAATGGAATTCCCCAGAGGCCCTGTTAGCGCAAATAAAAGGACAATAAAATGCAGCCAAAAATGATATTTATACTTTGCAAGCACAGCAATAAATTTAAAGTTTTCACTCTATTTAGTTTGGCAGCTAAGAAAAAAGGGGCTTCATTTAATGGAAGCCCCTTGAAATATTAAGTAATTCGTTTCCTATCTCTCTTTAATTTCGAATGTGTCCATGAATTTGGTGGTAAAATCACCTTCATTGAACTTCTCATCCTCCATTAACAATTGATGGAAAGGAATTGTAGTCTTCACTCCTTCGATGATGTACTCATCTAAAGCACGTTTCATCTTAGTAATTGCTTCTTCTCGTGTTTGAGCAACTGTAATTAATTTCGAAATCATCGAATCGTAATGAGGCGAAATCATATAGCTGGCATAAACATGAGTATCGATTCTAATTCCATGCCCACCAGGAGTATGGTAATTAGTAATTTTTCCAGGACTCGGTCTGAAGTTATTGAATGGATCCTCTGCGTTAATTCTACACTGAATAGAATGCATTTGCGGGAAGTAATCCTTTCCTGAGATCTTCTCTCCGGCAGCAATTTTAATCTGCTCTTTAATCAAGTCGTAGTTCACTACTTCTTCTGTAATGGTATGCTCCACCTGAATTCTGGTGTTCATCTCCATGAAGTAGAAGTTTCTGTGTTTATCTACCAAGAATTCAACTGTTCCAACACCTTCGTAGTTTACCGCCTTAGCAGCTTTTTTTGCCGCCTCTCCCATATCTGCACGAAGTTTATCGGTCATGAATGGAGATGGAGTTTCCTCTACTAACTTTTGGTGTCTTCTCTGAATTGAACAATCTCTTTCGGATAAGTGACAAACGTTTCCGTATTGATCTGCTGCGATTTGGATTTCGATGTGGCGAGGTTCTTCAACAAACTTCTCCATATACATTCCATCGTTTCCAAAAGCTGCTGCAGACTCTTGACGAGCACTATGCCATCCTTCTTCTAACTCTTCGTCGTTCCAGCACAATCTCATCCCTTTACCACCACCACCGGCAGTAGCTTTTAGCATCACTGGATACTTAATCTTATTGGCAATTTTTTTAGCTTCTGCAAAATCCGCAAGCAATCCATCAGAACCAGGCACACATGGTACCTTAGCTTCTTTCATGGTAGCTTTCGCAGAAGCTTTATCTCCCATGCCTTCAATTTGTTCAGGAAGTGCTCCAATAAATTTAATCCCATGCTCCTGACATACTCTTGAGAATACAGCATTCTCACTTAAGAATCCATACCCTGGGTGAATGGCATCTGCATTGGTAATTTCTGCTGCTGCAATAATGTTAGGAATCTTTAAGTAAGACTCAGAACTTGCCGCAGGACCTACACATACTGCTTCATCAGCAAATCTTACGTGTAAGCTTTCTTTATCTGCCGCAGAATAAACCGCTACTGTTTTAATACCCATTTCTTTACAGGTACGAATAACTCTAAGAGCGATCTCTCCTCTGTTGGCAATTAATATCTTTTTGAACATATCTCTCCTTTTAGATACAACAATTAACTCCTCTTATTTTCGATAAGAAATTAAGAAGGATCTACTAAGAACAATGGTTGATCAAACTCTACCGGAGTAGTGTCATCAACTAATACTTTAACGATTTTACCAGATACTTCTGATTCGATATCGTTAAACAACTTCATTGCCTCAATAATACAAATTGTATCACCTGGTTTGATGGTATCACCTACCTCTACAAACGCAGGCTTATCTGGAGATGGAGAACGGTAGAACGTTCCAATCATTTGAGATTTTATAGTAACATAGTTAGCCTCTTCCGCAGCTGGAGCTTCAGCAGCAGGTGTTGCAGGAGCTGCAGGAGCAGCTGGCGCCGCCACTGGTTGAGCAACAGGTGCCGCAACAGGAGCTGCAACAGGTTGTGCTACCGCAGCAACAGGCTGTTGAACCTGAACTACAGTTTCCAATGGAATATTAGACTTCTTCTTTGCCATGTAATCGGACTTAATTAGAATTTTAAAGTCCTTTTGTTCAATTTCTACCTCGTTCACACCAGAACGAGAAACAAATTTTATCAAATCTTGAATTTCACTAAGTTTCATAGCTTGTGTGTAAATTATATTCGTTTTTGGAGAGGCTAAGGTATAAAAAATAGCGACCCGCAAGCGTTAATAACGGTTTCCCGTCAAAATTAAATTTTAAAGTTTTAGATTAATGTCCCCATTTAAGGTAAATGGATCCCCAGGTAAATCCACCTCCAAAAGCAGATAACACCACGTTATCTCCCTTCTTCAGTTTATCTTCCCACTCCCATAAACACAACGGAATAGTACCGGAAGTAGTATTTCCGTACTTATCAATATTGATCATTACTTTGTCTTTAGACAATTCCATGCGGTTGGCAGTAGCATCGATAATTCTCAGATTAGCCTGATGAGGAACTAACCAGTCTACATCTTCACCGGTTAGGTTATTTCTTTCCATGATTTCTGCACTTACATCTGCCATATTGGTTACAGCAAATTTAAATACAGTACGTCCTTCCTGATATACAAACATATCCGGAGTTCCAACATTCTCTTTTGTAATAGGCTCTTTAGATCCACCTGCTTTTTGAATCAGGTATTGAGATCCTGAACCATCAGCTTTCATTACCGAGTCAATTACACCATATCCATCTTCATTTGGCTCTAAAAGCACTCCACCAGCACCATCTCCAAAGATGATACAAGTGTTTCTATCTGTATAGTCAATGATGCTCGACATGATGTCTCCACCAATTACAATTACATTTTTAGCAGCACCACTTTCGATAAATCTTGCACCGGTAGTTAAAGTGTATAGGAAACCTGAACATGCTGCACTAATATCATATCCCCAGGCATTTTTAGCTCCTACTTTATCACAAATCAAGTTAGAAGTACTTGGAAATCTGTGATCAGCAGTTACTGTACCTACAAGAATCATATCGATATCCAAAGGATCCAATCCTCTTTTCTCGCAAATACCTCTTACTACTTCTGCTCCTAAATCCGACAATGCCTGACCTTTCTCTACAATTCTTCTCTCTTTGATTCCAGTTCTGGTAACGATCCACTCATCAGTGGTATCAACCATTTTTTCCAAATCTGCATTGGTTAGTTTCTTCTCTGGAACCGCTCCATGCACTGCGGTAATAGCTGCTGTAATTTTACTCATTCGAATGCTCCTTTAATTTTGGATGGCAAATCTGCTTCTGCCACATCTTTTGCCAAAAGTAACATGTTCTTTATTGCCTCTGGACTAGATATCCCATGACCTATTAACACATTACCGTTAACACCTAAAACAGGTGTCCCTCCATATATTTCGTAATTAAATCGTTTGAAGTAGTCGTCTAACAATCCTCTTTTGGCCATGAGTGTATAAAAAGCCTCTGCTTCTTTCAACACTACATTTCCTGTAAACCCATCACATACTACCACATCAGCGATATCGGAAAACAAGTCTCTTCCTTCTACATTCCCAACAAAATTGAAGTCTTTAGAACCCCTCATTAATTGGTTGGTAGCTTGAGACAATAAATTCCCTTTTTCATCTTCTTCTCCGATGTTTAGCAGACCTACTTTTGGGTTTTTAATTCCATGTACGAACTCGGCATACATAGCTCCCAACATACCAAATTGGTACAATACATCTGGTTTACAATCGGCATTTATCCCTACATCGAGGATAATTCCAACTCCGCCTGATTCCTTTGGTAATACTGAAGTAATTGATGGTCGAATGACACCCGGAACCGGGCGAATTGAATACATTGACCCTACCAGCATTGCTCCGGAATTACCGGCACTTGCAAAGGCTTGAATTTCTTTTTTAAGTAGTAATTCAAAACCAACAGCTATACTGGAATTTTGCTTTTTTCGGAAAGCTTTTGCAGGATGTTCCTGCATTTCAATTACTTCCTCAGTGTGTACAATGTCGAAAAGAGAAACATCAACTGCTTCTCTTTTCAAAATATCTTTTATCGCATTTTCGTCGCCTATTAAAACCAGACGAACATCCTGCGATAATTCTTTATTAGCTTCAATTGCTCCAAGGACTGTTGCCTCAGGAGCAAAATCACCTCCCATTATGTCTAATCCGATTTTCACGGACGAAAAGTAGTAAGAATTTTCATACGTTCGTAAGATAATTCACTACCAATTGATTTGGAGATAATTATAGAGATGCTTCTTTCTCCATTACCACTTTACCTTTGTAGTAAAGTTTCCCTTCATGCCAGTGAGCTCTGTGGTACAAGTGAGCTTCTCCAGTTGTAGGACAAGTAGCAATTTGTTTTGCTTCAGTCTTGTAATGAGTTCTTCTCTTGTCTCTTCTCTGCTTAGAGATCTTTCTCTTTGGATGTGCCATTTTATTATGGTTTTATATTCAAATTCTTAACTATTTATTATCCTTCTTTAACGCCATTAACGCTGCCCACCTTGGATCAACCTCGCCACTATCTTCTGCCTCTCCTTCTTCCGGAGACTCAGTAAGTAAATAGTCGCTCAATATTTCCTTTACGTCCTCATTACAATCACCTTCCTCGTGTACCTTTTTTATTGGCAAACTCAAGTGAATGAATTCGAATAGGTAATGGGCTACATTTATTTCGTATTCTGACGTTGGTAAAATAGTAATGTCCTCACTTTCCGATTCTTCAACCTCATCGGAGAATTTTACTATTTGCTGATAACCTCCCTCAATCGAAACATCCATTTCGTCAGAACAAAGGTCACACAACCCGGAAACCTGTCCGCTAATATTGAAATTAAGCACCAACATACTGGAGCTTTTTTCCATTTCTAATTTAACGTCAACATTTCCCTTTTTTATCTCAGAATACTCAAAAGCATCAAAGAACTCTTTTCCAATTTTATAATCAAACTCATGATTACCAACCTTAAGGCCTACAAACTTGATGTTATATTTCTTAAGATTTTCCATGAGCCTGAAAAAAATGGACGGCAAAGATAGTTAAATTTCTTACTATTTCGAAAAATTCTTTCTTTCTTTGATTGGATCATACCTAATCCATCCAAATTCCTACCCTAAAACACCATTTTGTTACCCAATATATTTAGAACCAATACCTACTAATTATTAATTAAAGATTAACGGTAAATGGCATATCCAACAATAGGTTTAACGTTATTTGGCAATTTCATACCTACTCATGACCAATGTCATATTGCACGTGTGAAGTGCAGTTAGTAACTTTGCCTTGTCTTAATTTCATATAAATTACAGAAAATGACTCAACAAGAATACATAGACGGGATTAATCGATTAAAGAAGGAGAAGAATGCGGTTATTCTTGCACATTATTATCAGTTCCCGGAAATACAAGACATTGCCGACTACGTTGGTGATAGTTTAGGATTGTCTCAAAAAGCTGCTCAAATTGATGCAGACATGATCGTTTTTGCCGGAGTAAATTTCATGGCGGAAACAGCAAAAATCTTAAACCCTACTAAAAAGGTTGTATTACCTGATTTAGAAGCCGGCTGTTCGTTGGCAGACTCTTGTCCTGCACCTGCTCTTAAAGCTTTGAAAGATCAGCACCCGGACCATGTGGTAATTACCTACATCAACGCAACTGCAGAAGTAAAGGCCATTAGTGATTTGGTTTGTACCTCTTCTAACGCAAAGAAAATTGTAGATTCCGTACCTGCCGATAAAAAAATCATTTTTGCTCCAGATAAAAATCTTGGACGCTACATCATGAAGGAAACCGGTAGAGATATGATTCTTTGGGATGGAGCATGCGTGGTTCATGAAGCATTCTCTTTAGATAAGTTAGTTAAACTTCACGGAGAACATCCAGAAGCAAAAATCATTGCTCACCCAGAATCCGAATCTCATATATTAGAAACAGCAACCTATGTTGGTTCCACTGCTGGGATGATTAACTATGTTAAAGAGCACCCAACAGAAGAGTTCATTGTGGCTACCGAAGCTGGAATTCTTCATGAAATGCAAAAAGTGGTTCCAAACACCAAATTGATAGCAGCTCCTGCTAATGAGGACAATACCTGCGCTTGTAGCGAATGTGGTTACATGAAAGTAAACACGCTTGAAAAACTATACAACTGTATGGACAAAGAGACTCCTGAGATTTTCGTAGACGAAGATGTTAGGGTTAAAGCTCTAGTTCCTATTGAAAGAATGTTGGAAATTTCTAAATAAGAAATCCATGCACCACGCAGATTTTCTAATTATCGGTTCCGGAATTGCTGGCTTAACAGCCGGATTAAAAGTAGCTGAAGCTGCTCCAGATCAAAAAGTCATTATTCTTACCAAAGCCGAAGCAGATGAGTCCAACACCAAATACGCTCAAGGTGGAATTGCCGTAGTTACTGAAGCAACAGACTCATTTGAGAAGCATGTTGCCGATACTTTAAGAGCTGGTGATGGTCTTTGTGATGAAGATGTGGTTAGGATGGTTATTTCGGAAGGACCACAACGATTAGAAGAAATTATTAAGTGGGGTGCCAGATTTGACGAAGATGAATCTGGGAACCTGGATCTTGGAAAAGAAGGTGGACATACGGAAAACAGAGTAGTACACTACAAAGACATTACCGGATTTGAAGTGGAGCGAGCTTTACTAAGCAGGATTAATGCTCAGGAAAACATTACGCTACTCCCCCACTACTTTGCTATCGACATTATTACAGAACATCATATACTTAAGGTTCAACCTACTTTAAAGTCTAAAATCAAGTGCTTTGGTGCTTACGCTTTAAATACCCAAACAGGAAAGATAGAAACTTTTGTTTCGGGTAAGACCTTATTGGCTAGTGGAGGTGCCGGGCAGGTTTATGCTCACACTACCAATCCTAAAATAGCAACCGGAGATGGAATTGCAGTAGCTTATCGGGCTAAGGCATTTGTTACCGACATGCAATTTGTTCAGTTTCATCCAACTGCTATGTATGAGCCCAACAAGAGTCCTTCATTTTTAATTTCGGAGGCTGTTCGTGGGTTTGGTGCATACCTTAGAGACAAGGAAGGAAATCGATTCATGTTAGATTACGATGAGCGTGCAGAATTAGCATCAAGAGATATTGTATCGCAGTCTATTGACAAGGAATTAAAAAAATCCGGAGTTGATTGTGTGTATCTGGATTGTACCCATCTGGACATGGAAAAATTCAGAAATCATTTCCCGAACATTTACGATTACTGCCTCAACAACGGAATCGACGTTGCCAAAGAATGGATCCCAGTGGTTCCTGCCGCTCATTATATGTGTGGAGGAATTAAGGTTGATCAAGTGGGTAGAACCACCATCAAAAACTTATACGCCTGTGGAGAATGCTCTAGAACAGGGCTTCACGGGGCGAACCGTCTTGCTTCTAACTCATTATTAGAAGCTTTGGTATATGCACACCACATTGCCACAGATGTAATTGAAAATCCCGAAACAGTTGATATAGAGATTCCTTTGTGGTATGAAAAAGGGACTACTGAACCTCAGGAGTTGGTGTTAATTACCCATAACATTAAAGAGGTACAATCCATCATGAGCGATTATGTGGCCATTGTTCGATCCACTAACCGATTGAACCGAGCTCTTAATCGTCTTAAAGTACTTTACGAAGAAACGGAAGAGTTGTATCATTCCACTAAACTGTCGCCTCAATTATGCGAATTAAGAAACCTTATTTCTATCGCATATATTATTGCAAAACAATCTCTGGATCAAAAAGAGAATAAAGGGACTTTCTTTAGTTTGGATAATTAATAGTACTCTTTAGAAACCTATCATTAAAAATTGATAAACGCCTCCGGATCAATTGGTGCTCCATTGTACCATAGCTCAAAATGAAGGTGTTCTCCTGTAGTGTGCTCTCCTGTGTTACCAATAATAGCAATTGGATCTCCGGCATTTACATGGTCTCCTGTTTTCTTAAGCAAGAAAGAATTATGCTTATAAACTGATACCAGATTATGCGTGTGTTGCACCTGAATAACATGGCCACTTTCCGGTGTCCATTCTGTAAATATTACCGTTCCATCAAGAGTGGTTTTAACCGCCTCGTCTTTAGGTGCAACTATATCTATTCCGAAATGCCCCTCCTTAACATTAATCTTGTTAGACACTGTTCCATTTAAAGGGGTGAAAAAGAACACTCCTTCCATGTTATCGTCATGTACCGTTTTCTTTTCCTGATAAGATAAGGTGTACTTTTCCTTTTCATCCATTTTTACCCTAAGCAACGAATCCTCTTCTGATTTTTCGAATGAAATATTAGAATAATCTACTGAATCCGTTTGCCCTACCGAATCGTGAACGGTTGGATCAATCGGTAACTCATCGCTGAGAATTAATGACAAGTTCTTATAGTACAATTCCCCCACTTGAGCTTTATGCTCCATGTCTTCGATGAATTTAACATTATCCAAATCCTGTTTCTGAAGTTTTTGTACATCTGCTTCGTTAGGAAATCCAGGAATAGATTGTTTTAGTGGAGTGTAAGCAATAACAGCGTAAGTTCCAGCTACGATGATCATGGCAAAGAAGGTAATAAAGACCACGATGTTTAAGGGAGAAAGTAAAAAATGACGCTTTTCTTCGAATGTTACATTATCCACCAAAACCACTCTCGATTTTTCACTGATTCGCTGAAAAAACGATAATGATTCTTCCTTCTCTTTATCCTTGTTTACTGCCATTAATTACCACAAATATCTTAAAAAGAATGAATCCCCACCTTCGAATAACAATTTTTAACTTAAACTCTCCAAATAGCGGGCAGAGCAAAATAAATCAGAAAAAATAAAATATTTTTGATGGATTGTAGTTATTATTGCACGTTTCAAAGAACTGTCTTGAATAAACATTACAGAAATATAGGGTTTCTGGCACTTTTTAGCCTATTGTTTGCAGTAGGTTGTTCCACGGAAAAAGATGCCTGGCTAAATAGGACTTACCACAATACTACTGCTCATTACAATGGGTATTTTAATGCTGGTGAGATCATTAAGGAGGCCATGGATCAATATGCCTTGGCTCGTCAGGAAAATTACGATGAAATCATCCCTATATTTGAATATGCTGATGAAGAGGGGTCTAAGTCTTTGTATTCTCCAATGGATACCGCAGCTAAAAAATGTGAGATAGTTATTGACAAAAACTCCATGCCCCACAACAAAAAGGGGCAGTACCGAAAAACAGAATGGTGTAAGTGGATTGACGATAACTGGCTGGTTATTGGCCAATCACAGTTTTACAAAAGAAAATTCGAGGACGCTCTAAAGACTTTTGAGTTCATCGAAAAACAATACGACAAAGAATCTATTTCTTATACCGCTCGTTTATGGCAGGCAAAAGCTCATATTGAGAGTGAAAATTACGATGAAGCCCTTGAAATTTTAGAAAAACTGGAGACGGATCAAACAGATTTAGTAGAATTAAAAGAGGAAGCCAAGGAAGAAGCCAAAGAGCTTAAGGAAAAGAAGAAGAAACGTAAAAAATCGAGCTCAAGAAACAGAGGAAGAAAACCATCAAGGCCTTCATCTTCAAAAAAGCCAGAGGATAAACTTCCACCGGAATTCCCAAAGAATTTTGAACGCGACTTAAGCGTGGTAAAAGCGGATTTATTTCTTCGTCAAAAGGAATATAAAGATGCCATTGAAATGCTGGAAAAATCCATTGATCTGGTAAAGAAAAGACAATTAAAAACCAGATTGACATTTATTCTTGCGCAGGTTCACCATGAACAAGGAAACCAACAAGCTTCGGTACTATATCAAAAAGTGGTTAAAATGAACCCTGAATACGATATGGCATTCCGTGCTAAGATTAACATGGCACTCGCTTTTAGCGGAAGCGATAGCAGAAATATTAAAGCATTGCTTCTAAAAATGTTGAAGGACGATAAAAATGCGGAGTATCTGGATCAAATTTACTATGCTCTTGCCGATATCGAACTCAGACAAAACAACAGGACTAAAGGGATTGAGTATTTGGAGCTTTCTGTACTAAACAGTGTTTCCGACGACAAACAAAAAAGTAAATCATTCTTAAGGCTGGGTAAACTATATTACTCGGAGCGAAACTACGTAAAGGCTCAACAATATTACGACAGTACCATGTCTACTCTTCCAAAAGATCACGAGGAGTACGAGACCATTCAACTGCAAAACGAAAGTTTGACTGAATTGGTGCAAAACCTAAACGTTATTACTAAACAAGATAGCCTTCTCCACCTTTGTGATTTATCAGAAAAAGAGCGAATGAAGGTGATCTCTCAAATTATTGAGGATAAGAAGCTGGAAATAGAAAGAAAGAAGGAAGAGGAGGAAAATATGAACTTAAACCTTCCTCAAAATGGAAACATTACTTCTGGTCCATCTTCTGGTAAATTCTGGGTATGGGATAGTAATTTAAGAGGAATTGGATTCAATGATTTCAAAAAAATGTGGGGAGGAAGAAAGTTAGAAGATAACTGGAGAAGGTCCAATAAAAACTCTTCCATTACGGAAGATGATGGATCTCCTGAATCGGATTCTGCTACCAATGGAGAATTAACTCCAGAATATTACTTAAAAGACCTACCATGTGGTGACGAAGCTAAGGTGACTTCTGCCAGAGATGATATTATGAATGCGTTGTACGAGGCTGGTACCATTTATCGTGTTAAACTAAACGACAACAACGCAGCTAAAGAAACCTTTGGAAGATTGGTCAATGACTTCCTTCCTGAAGAAAAAGCGGTGGCAGGATTGTACCAAATGTACTTGCTACATTCGGGAGCAGAGCAAATGGGGTACAAACATCAGATATTGGATGATTATCCAAACAGCGAATACGCCAAGTTGATTAATGACCCTAATTACAAGGAGAAAGAGCAGTCTGCTAAAGACCAGGCTTCGAAAGATTATAAAGTAACTTACTCTCAATTCGAATTAATGCGTTACGATAAAGTAATTCAGGATTGTGATAAGGTGATTAAAAATGATACTGCAAATGCTTTCTTATGTAAGTACTACTACTTAAAGTCTCTTGCTATAGGGAACAAGTATAGAGGTGAAAAGAATGAGCATTTGGAAAATGCTTTGGCTGATGTGGTGAAGCATTGTAAAGGGGACCCTGTACACGATCAGGCTAAAGCCATTTTGGACAAGCTGAGAAATGTACAATCTGTACAAAATGCTAAGGACGGTAACAGCACTTACATTTATGCACCGGATATGAAGCACTTCTTTGTATTGGTATTTCCAAATAACAAAGGAAGTGTTAACCAAACCAAGTCTAAGATTTCGAATTTTAATAAGGCATCGTTCTCTAGTCAGGGAATTAAAATTTCCAGTAGCTTTTTGGATACTGAAAACCAATTGGTATTGGTTAAATCGTTCCCGAATAAAGCTGCCGCCATGGATTATTACGTGGCATTTAAAGTAAACAAGAAGCAGGTTAAAGCCATCAATCAGGACTTTACCTATTTTGTGATTACCAACAAAAATTACGCTTCTTTCTACATCGAAAAGAATGTACAGGAGTACCTGGACTTTTTCGACAAGAACTACCTGGAATAGCCTAATTTAAAGGCTTTTAAGGGAATTCTTAAAATTTCGTATCTTTGCACAAATACTTCTAACTATGTTTAAAGGAAATACGACAACATCTACACAAGGTAACATCAACTCTCCAGAACGTTTAAATCGAATTGTTGAGGGAACTTCTATAGAGGGTCAAATCAACTCTGAGAGTAACATTAGAATTGACGGAACTGTAACCGGTACAGTTGTTACTAAAGGAAGATTAGTTGTAGGACCAAAAGGAAACATCGAAGGAGATGTAATTTGCCAAAACGCTGATATTGAAGGTTCTTTAAACGGAACAATTAAAGTAGAGGAATTACTTTCTCTTAAATCAACAGCAAAATTACAGGGAGATATCTCCACTTCTAAATTAGCCATTGAGCCAGGAGCTGTGTTCGCTGGAACATGTTCTATGGGAGGTATTGTAAAAAGTATTAACAAAGGATCCTCTCCTAAGCAAGAAGAACCCATCGAGGAAAAACAAGCTCAGGTAGAGGAGCAAATGGCTTAAATCTTGAATCAAAACATACTAAATATCCTGCGTGGTCTGGTCATTGTTTTCAGTGGTGCTGCGGGGGGATATCTGGTGGATGATATCAATCAAAACAAGCATCCGGTAGCCACAGTTACCTTGCCTATTATGTCAGTATTTATTGCCATTCAAATCAACACGCAAAATGAAGGAGGCCCCGAAGAAGAAAGTTAATGCGTTTTATCGGTTTTCCAGTGCCGGAATTCAAATGGGAATTTTGATCGCCGCCGGTGCCTGGGGAGGACAATCTTTAGATGAAAAACAAGGGAATGAGACGCCAGTATACACGATAATATTATCTTTGCTGGGCGTTGGAGCAGGTCTGTACCTGATCATTAAAGAAGTCGTTAATTTATCTAAAGAAGAAGAGGATAAAACCTCTTAGTAGTTGTGAAATCATTTGTTTCAATTCTTTCTTTTACCCTGGTAGTGTTTGGTGGCCACATGGCCGTGATGTTTACGTTTTTAGAAGAACAACACATTGGGTTTCTAATTGGCATTCATGGGTTTCTATTAATTCTATTGATCGTAGCATCTC
Organism: Parvicellaceae bacterium; assembly: GCA_965230225.1. Taxonomy (GTDB): domain Bacteria; phylum Bacteroidota; class Bacteroidia; order Flavobacteriales_D; family Parvicellaceae; genus CALSMU01. Next base: position 168,061 of record CBDDKM010000005.1, on the reverse strand, counting down.
TTATACTAAAGCAGGTTAGAAAAATTGACCAGGAAAAGGTGGGAATGGCATTTCTAGCCATTACCATTTTTAAAATGATCTTTGCTGTGGTGTTTATTTTTGTGGTAAAGAATCAACTGGAACTTCAAAAGATGACCATCGTTGGAAACTTCTTTGCAGCATTTTTTATGTACCTGATTTACGAAGTGGTCAATGCATTAAAAGAATTAAATGCCAAAGAATAGGTCGGGCAATAGATTAAATTAATCTAAATATCTGTTATTACTTATTCCTTTGCTTTTGCCAATCCAATAAGATTTATTAATATTACCATTACTTAAACCAGTAATAACAATAACTTATCTATTATGAGTGCAAAAGTAATCTTAGTTCCAACGGACTTTACCGAGGTCGCGCATACAGCAATTAATCATGCGGTGGAACTAGCTGCCACCATCCAGGGTGAAGTATGTATACTTCACGTCGTAGACAGCAAGGAGGATGTTATGGCTGCCAAAGAGAAGTTGGCCCAAGAAGAGGAGTTAGCAAACAAGACCAATGCTAACGTTCCTGTGCGATCAATGATTAGAATTGGAAATATTTTCGACGATATAGGTGATGCTGCTGCAGAAATTAACGCTTCCCTTATTATTATGGGAACACATGGAGCAAGTGGTTGGCAAAAGATTACAGGAAGCTACGCGCTTAAAGTAATCACCAACTCTTCTGTACCATTTGTAGTTGTTCAGAAGCAAGTAATGCATGAGTCCGGATACGATAAGATCATGGTTCCATTGGATTTACATAATGAAACGAAACAAAAGCTAGAGGTAGTTGCTGATATGGCTACTTACTTCGAATCTGAGGTACACATTATTACTCCAAAAGAAACTGATGAGTTCTTATCTCATAAACTAAACGGAAACATTGCCTTTGCTAAGAAATACCTTTCTGAAAAAGGAATTACCAACGAAACTCACGTAGCAGAAAAAGGAAACTTCGTGAAAAACATGATCAAACTTGCTGTTGAATTAGACATTGATTTGATCTCTATCATGAACCTACAAAAACATTCTTTAATGGGAATGTTTGGAGGTAGCTACGAGCAATCTATTATTACAAACGAAGCTGAAATTCCAGTGCTTTGTGTTAATCCAAGAGACACAGGAGCAGGAGGAACAGTTTTCACCAGATAAGAATTTACTTCTATCCAATAAAAAAGCCATGACAATAATTGTCATGGCTTTTTCTTTATCTTCTAGTTTTATTTAATCAATTGTAGCGATGCACTTTAGTTCGATCGCAATTGGCGAAGGAAGAGCGTTTACCTCAACCGTTGTTCTACATGGTTGGTTATCCTTAAAGTACTCTGCATAGACTCTATTATAGGTTTTAAAATCCCTTTTCATATCCACCAAAAAGGTAGTTACGTCTATCAGGTTCTCCCAACTTGATCCAGACTCTTCTAAAATGGCTTTCACATTGTCAAAAACAGATCTACATTGAGCTTCAAAATCGAACGACTCATAGTTTCCATTTTTATCAAACTTTAATCCGGGAATATTGGCTTCTTCGCTACCTGAACCAGCAGCTCTGGGACCAACTCCAGATAAAAACAATAAATTACCTACTCTTCTGGCATGAGGGTATAATCCCATAGGTTTAGGTGCATTATTTGCACTTATTCTTTCGTTACTCATTGAATTTATTTTTCTAATTCTTTAATGGCCTGTTGAATATCATTATCGAATGGAATAGCTACATAAAAACGAGCTGTTTCGTCCCACAGGTAAGTAGCTAACTCTGATTTCAAACGGTTTTTAATTCTGTTTTCTGATACTGAAATTCCGTAAGCATCTTTTCTAATTCCGGCTTCGGATTGAGCATAATCCAAAAACTCATTAAAAAAGGCATCGCTCACCACAAATTGCTCATCAAACATTTGAACATTTTTGTACTTCAGCTCTGTTCTGTGCCTGTCGATATAATCAAAACAAAAATCTCTGTATGCCGATGAGTACGCTAGCTCAGTTAAGTACATGGAGCTTCCTGAAGTATCTATTGGCACAAATATATCCGGCATAATTCCTCCTCCTCCATAAACGATTCTTCCTTTCTCTGTAATGAACTTCTCTGCGTTTTCGAATACAGCACTATCTAGCTCCTGTAACTCACCATTCTCGTAACGCTCCATTAAATCACTGTGGTAATCAATTCCATTACCATAAGGCTTTTGAATACATCTTCCAGTAGGAGTATAATACCTGGAAACGGTTAATCGAAGCTCTGAACCATCTTCCATATTGATAGGTTGTTGCACCAATCCTTTTCCAAATGTTCTACGCCCCATAATCAACCCTCTATCGCTATCCTGAATGGCTCCACTAACAATTTCACTAGCCGAAGCCGTTCCACTGTTAACCAGTACGACCACATCATTTTCTTCGAAATGCCCATGATTGGTAGCAAAATAATTCTTTCTCTGTTGGTGTGTTCCTTCGGTATATACAATTAGTTTTCCATCCTCCAGAAATTCGTCTGCTACATGTGTTGCACCATGAAGGTATCCTCCTCCATTATTTCTTAAATCCAGTACGAGTTTGCGCATTCCTTGTGCGTTCAATTTCTGAACGGCTTCTTCAAATTCAAACCCAGTTCTATCTGAAAAACTTTGAATGCGCACATAACCAATGGAGTTATTCAGCATAAAGGCAGCATCAATAGACGGAAGAGGAATGGTACCTCTGGTAATTGGTATATCTAACGATGTATGTTCAGGCCCTCTCAGCACCTTTAGCTCTACTCTCGACCCAAAATTTCCTTTTAAACGATCATGTACCCCCTGAATATCTAATCCAATTCCAGCAATCTCCTCTCCATCCACTTCAACGACTCTATCTCCAGCTTTAACTCCAGCCATTTGTGCCGGACCACTTTCAATAATGTTGGTAATCATTAAAGTATCTCTTAGAATAATGAACCTAATTCCAACACCTCCAAAATGCCCCTGAAGTTGTTCGTTAGACAGTTCTACCTCCTCGGATGGAATATATGCAGAATGGGGATCCAATTCAGCAAGCATACCGTGAATGGAGTTCTGAATTAACTCTTCACGATCCACTGAATCCACGTATTGTGTCTCGATCACATCCAGAACGGTGTTTAGTTTATACACCTTCTGTTCCTTTTCGATATTCTCTTTATTTCTAAAAGAACCTGTACCGATGAAATAAGCTATTGCAGCACTCATGGCCATCAGCATAGGGGTAGCGATCCACACCATTGAAGAACCTCCTTTTTTTGGCTCTTTACCACCACCTGAAGATTTGATGTACTGGCTAACTTTTATTTCTTCGTATCGTTCTTCCATTTAGACTTCTTCGATTTGTACTACTTCTACCCCGGCTTTCTCTAGGAAACGAATTCCGGAATCGTCCTTATAACCCCTCATGTATACCAACCTTTTAATACCAGCCTGGTGTACTAGTTTAGAACATTCTTTACATGGAGATAAAGTAAGGTATAACGTAGCCCCTTCACAACTATTAGTGCTATTAGCAACTTTTAGAATTGCATTGGCTTCTGCATGGAGCACGTACCATTTGGTATCTCCATTATCATCTTCGCAACAATTCTCAAAACCTGATGGAGTTCCGTTAAACCCGTCAGAAATGATCATTCTATCCTTCACGATAATCGCACCTACTTTCTTTCTATCACAATGGGAAAGTTTTGCCCACTCTCTAGCCATTCTTAAATAGGCCTTATCAAACTTTAGTTGTTTCTCCGCATTCACGACGGTAAAAGTCGTTATTTTTTCGGAATTTAAAGAATTCTTTAGCAATGTTTAACAAAACCTGCCAGCAGTACGTTTATTGGAATGCCGGGCACTCGTAGCTATTCACTTTTCCTCTGGATTTCTTACCCGATTTAAACTTGTTTCCTTTACCATTTTTCTTCCCTTTTGAAGAGGAACTGTTTTTCCCTTTACCGGACTTAGTGGTAAATGTATTTTTGTTGGACTTATTAGAAGTTGGTTTCGGTCTTGCTACTCCCTTGTTTCTTTGGTTATGCGACTTTTCTTTACACCTTGGATTATCAATGATTCCGAATTTCAAGTTCACGTAAAAGTCTGCCCCATAAACATTAGTCTTACCTGTAAATGCACCTAACTTATCAGTACCTATAATGATGTTATTGTTTAACCTCAACATAGCACCTACCTGCGGTTTTTGCCATTCGTACAATGAAACCGGCATGGCAAATTCAAATCGTTTAAACTCCACTCTTGGTGTAACGCTAAGAGACTTTGGTCTCTGCACACCAAAACGATATTTTCCTTTGTTAAACCCATGAATATAGGCACCCGCTACATAGAAGTGATTTGCCATTTTATAATCTGCCTGAATGCTAGCAGCCCCTGGCAAGTATATTTTACTGGTACTCCAAACTGTTTGATTAGCAGACGATGTTCTACCTGCAATTACTCCATCCAACTCTTCCGGAGATGCGTTTTGCAACTCTGAATCAGCCTCAGAACTGGAATTCTCAGTGAAATTTCTATACTGAGCATTGTTTTTAAAGTTTACATACCCCAAATCGATTAAAGAAGCTCCAATCTTAAATTTATAATCTTCGCAATCGCAATCGGACGAAATGGTGTTGTGCTCATAGTTTCTGGTGGATGTTTCCATTTTGGCATAATTAATACCAAGCCCACCGCTAATTCCTTTACCTGATTTCCATTGTGGATTAACGTACATGTACTCTCCGTTGAGGCTATTCAAGGTCACATCATCCGTTCCGTTTACGGTATAATTTGCATTATTGATTTTTGCTCCTACTCCTCCAATTCCTACAAGGTAATTAAGATTGATTCCTGCTGAAAGGATATCATTTCCTTCCTTTAAGATGTTTCTGGAATAGCTTCCTCCAAACTCAGCATAAGATAAAAAGCCACCTTTAATGTTGTTGTGCTCATACGTTCCATTTGCTGGAAATTGCTCATCTATAGCATATTGAGCTATACTGTTCGGGATGTTTCTAACATTAGAATAAGCCACTACATTGGCATGTAACTCAAAAGCATTATCGCCAACACTTAATGCAATGGCTGGCCCACTTATTTCGGCTTTTGCATACCCTAAACTCTTAGATCGATTTAAGTTGTATTGTGGAACCAATCCATCTGTGTTTCCCTGAATTAAACTTGAGAACTGATAATTGTCTTTAGAAAGGTATACCAGATTATTATTAAAGAAAGCCTTTGCTCCTACTAAATTAACATCTAGCAGGCTTTTACTCATTACCCCATTGGCCGGATTAATTTTTACGGCATTGGTAGTAGCATAATTACTGTGAATAATTCCAAAACTTTCCTGCCCGTACACCACAGACAGATTTAAGATAAACAGAAGAAGAACAACCTTTCTCATAGCAGAAAATTAAAATACTGAGTTAAGTAACGGTTTATTCCATAGACGTGTTTTGGTGATTGACACTTTTGCCTACGCAATTCAATTACAAAGAGTTTCAATTTTCTTTTAACCAGAGTAATTCTCCTGAAAAAGAATACAATAAAACGGATTAAGTAATATCAGGAACTACTCCAATCCGGTAAGCTGGCGAATAAGAGTGTGTACATTTGTGTTTTCGTATATCCCCTGGAAATTCTCACTACCTGTTCCATAGGCAAAAACCGGTACCATAGCGGCACTATGACCATTGGTTGAAAAGGTTGGCTGAATGCTATTATAGTCATTCGTTCTTTTCCCGTAAGGCAGCATTTTTGGCTCTCCCGACAAGGTAAATCCTCCTGTTTCGTGATCTGCCGTTACAATAACCAATGTATTTCCTTGTTGCTCTGCAAAGTCCAACACCAACCCAATGGTTTTATCAAAATCCAACACTTCTTCCACCACATACTCTCCAATATTGGCATGTCCTCCCCAATCAATTTGAGAACCTTCCACCAGTAGAAAAAATGGTTTTTCCTTAGCAGTTAAATAATCCAACCCCTTTTGTGTTGCTTTTTGTAAAAAGTCCCCTCTTCCTTCCTGCATGGTTGGCATTCCATCATAGGCCAACAGGTATCCGTATTTCTTTTTAAAATCGGTGATCTTATCGTCTATTGATGCTGTATCAATCACAAAACCATTATCTACTAGAGCCTGATAGTGATTTACGCTATCAGAACGATCAAAAAACCATTTTTGCCCTCCACCTGCAAAGAAATCTACATCACTGGTAATTAATTGAGTGGCAATATCCTCTTGCTGATTCCTACTGGCAACATGCGCAAAAAAAGAAGCTGGAGTTGCATGTGTTATAGATGATGTTGCAATGACACCGGTATTCCATCCTTCTGCCGAATACTCCTCTACCAATGTAACAACAGAATTGGTATCCATGTCTACACCAATAGCACCATTATAGGTCTTTTTACCCGCAGAATAGGCAGTTGCTCCGGCGGCCGAATCGGTAATTTTATGCGACCCAGAGGATGTTTTACCTAACCCAATGTGCTTAAACCTTGAATAGTTAGGCTCTCCTTCTCCAAAATAATAGGCTGATGAAATTTGTGATAACCCGGTTCCATCTCCAATCATAAGAATAATGTTTACCGGTTTTTCGATTACCTCCTCCTCTTTTGAGGTTTGAGTTTCTTTCTTTGCTTCACAACCCCAAAATAGCATCGGAGCAAACAATAAAAATAGGTGATGGTTCATGTTAACGTAATAGGCCTCAAAATTAGTAAAATAAGATTACTCTTTATTTTCTGTTTATTAAGCCCAATTTAAACCTTTAGGATTTCTCATTTTCACTTAAAAAATCCTCAGAATAATGCTCTTGTTTTGTTTGCTGACTAAATTTTTTCTCATTGTATTCCTGCGATTTCCCTTTTGGAATTGAAAGAGCCTTCCAATTATCTGCCAATGCCTTGCCTATAAAGGTTATTTGCCCAACATGATAGGCATAATGGGCAATTTGCCTGTTAATTGCTTCTGGCAACGTATGCTCCATGTTTCTAATAAGAATTTTTTTCTGATAGTCTTCTGGATTAATGGAATCGAGTGCATTAAAAACACATTCCCAACCTTCTTCCCACTTATCCAATAGCTCCTTTCTCGTTTGAATAGAGTCCTCAAACTCGGAATCCCTATTTCGCCAGGATTTTTCGCCATCTGTAGTTAAAAAATCCGTCCATCTGGAACGCATATTCCCCCACATGTGTTTTACAATGATCGCTATACTGTTGCTTTCGTTTCCAATGGACAAGAATAATTGCTCATCCTTTAACTGAGCAAATGTTTTATCTCCCAAACTTTTGTAGTACGTAAATTCTTTTCTGGCGCTATTGAGGTAGTTCTGGTTCATTAATGATAAGTTTTGCTTAAAATTAAGTCTATTCCCAAAAAATACAAATCCCCCCGAACGCCTTCGGAGGGATTTGATTAAATTAGCTCGATAATTTTTTCAGAGGTAAGCGCCACTTGGATCAAACCACCACAATTTGTCCATATTTTTCTTTTCTCTGAATAACTAACGATCTATTATCGAACTAATACTTTTCCCATCTTCACTTTATTCTCTCCCTTTATTTGTACGTAGTAGACTCCACTATTAAAGCCATTAAAACCTAGCTGTAATTGTCTTTGATTTCCGCTTAATACTCCTGGATTTATAATTTGCCCAAGAGAGTTATATATTTTCACATCTACAATATCGAATGAAGATTCAACAAATACTGCATTGGAAAGCTCATTGTAAAACACCTTAAAGTGGTCCTCTTCACAAACGCTCTTACTGATTCCCAAATTGATCTTTTCTCCATTATTATTCTCTTCTGATAGTCTGTAGAACGATTCCATTTCATAAGGAGATAAATCATCTGCCTGATAATGGGTAACTGATGAACTATTACCTACTGCTTCAACCATAGTCAGAAACTCCCAATTTACCCCGTCTTTTGACTTTTCCAACTCATAATGGGCTATGTTCATTTCTGAAGCTGTGCTCCATCTAACCTTAACTTTATCTTCTGAGCAAACTGACTCAAGAGAAAGCAACTCTACCGGTAAAGGTGTAGCCGGACTGGCTGAACCAATGGTAATATACCTTGTTCCTCCTTGTGGAATGTGAGTGGTAGAAATACCTGTTACTGTAACAAACCCACTTGTATATCCTATGGACAATCCTCCTCCGGAAGAATAAACGGTTGCATCAGAAAAATCGCCGTCATCATCAACCAACAGCCTTAAATCTCCAACAGTAATGGTTCCGGCACAGCTGCTTAATTGGATTTGAACATTAAAATCATCAGAAAAATTGGTATTGGTTACTTTCAACTCACGTTCTATTCTGGAATCAATTCCAGCAGGCTTTTCTCCGTTAGCTGTTGCAGTTGCACATAGGGCACCGTTGTCTCCCCCCATCATTATATATGCAACATCATTAGTAATACTTCCTCCATTTGCAGAATTAGTAGTTTGCACCGTACTTAAATGAACCCTAATAGAATCATCCGGTGTATGTGATTGCTTCTGCATCAATGATTCGGCATCATCTCTGGCAATTCCAATGATTTCGTTAGCGTAAGAAGCAATAGAGTATATTGTTGAACCGCTAGTAGCAACATAATCGGTTAATTTGGTAATTCCATATTTAACTGCCAGGTACGTTTCAATTTTTTGCCTATCCGTAGCAGATACCTCTGTATCGTATCGAACAACCTCAGCGATGCTTCCATTTAAATACCTTGTTAAGTTAGGGTGAAGTACTCCATAAGAATAGTTGTATACTGAACCGGAATAATTACCCACCGAAGCGGTTATGGATTGATTATCTCCACCGTTGATCCAAAGTTGTTGTAAACTCCCCTGGTTTCTTGTAAATGTACTAATCTGATGCTCTCCATAAGCTACTGTGCTTCCGGCATCCAAATCATTTCCACCACCACTACTAGGTCCATTTCTATATACAAACCTCATCTGATTCCCACCTCTAGGGGTTAAAAGAACGGCTTGTGCACTACCACTACTGGCAGAAACTGCATGATACGTATTATTCCCCCCAGCACCTTGAGCAACAATGAAATAAGACATATCACCACTTATGGTGTAAACACTGTTTAACAAATAATCATCCGTCCCATCAAAATCCAGTTCGGCATTGTAGTTAATCCCATCTACGTCGAGAGTTGGTCTTCTAGTAGATGTAACCTGGCTCAAGTCGTAATTATTACTTGTAATATCATTCCACTGCTGAATTCCATCACCATTACCAGCAGCCGTTACTCCTGCATCATTATACACACCAGACCCCGCCTTGTGCCAAACATCCAGATTAGAAGATACTCCACCTGGAGATCCCACACATGTAATAATTACCCTATTTCCACCAGGGTTAGTGGTAGAAGGGAACTGATTCCCACCATCAATACGAATTCGATTACACAAAGCATCCAAATTACTCCCTACGGATGCTGCTGCATCTATGTCGTATACAATCCAAAAATAGTTTGTCCCTTCCGAAAGTGATTGTGAACCGTTAATAAAAATGTTTGTTCCGGGAGCTGCCGGAGTTCCACTTCCATAATAAGTTGTTGTAGCAAATGTCGAACTAGTTCCTGTATAGTACACATCTATGTTAGACACATCTACCGTTGGATTTGAACTTCCATTAGTTCTAATTCTAAGTTGGGTAAGACTAACCGGATTTAAGCTTCCGGAGGTTACCACTTCTACTCCAATTATCTCTGCGTTGGAAGTACATTTTTCCACGTCCGAAGTATTGTTCTGTGTTACAGTGCTACTCGTATAAGACATGTTAGCAGCAAGTGTATAAGTTACTGTTACAGTCCATGTGCTATTATCCACCTTATTCTCTGTGGTATTACAACCTGCCGAAGCAGTCCAGGTACGGTAAGCCCTCATTTCAAATACTAAAGCTGTTCCGCCTGTATAGGTATTATTTGCTAATGATAACCCCGTTCTCGAATAGGAATATGTACCCCCTGTATTTCCTGATCCAGAAGAATACCCCCCCTCATCGGTGGTAGTGTTCTGACAATATATTTGAGATCGCTGTTCAGACATCCATGCACCATTAGCTGCTGTCATATCGTAGGATACGTCTACTGCAGAAACTACCCATGGCCCTCCAGCGGGTAGATTTACAGTTAATGTAGTTACCGGCCCATTACAAGTTGCGCTATAAGAAGAGTTATTGGTTGGAATATCTCCAGCCGAATAAGTACTCGATACAGTTGCGCCAAAAGAAACATTTGACAATAGTAGGGTGGTGAAAAGAAGTGGTAGTAAGTGTCGCATTATAATTTAGTGGCTTAAACAATGCCTGGTTAGTGGCTTTCCAGTGGTTACCTGGAGGTTCGTTCGGTCGCCACAAAAGTATTTCACTCCCCTTTTCCCTTCAAAAATTCAGGCGTACAGTGTGTATACACATGAACAGCATGCGTATACAATGCGTTAACACATTTGCGTAACAAGCACTTTTTCAAATACTTAAACTATATACTTTGGATATATACAACAATATCCTCCTCTTCGGGAAGATTCATTTTTTTCTTAAGACGATACTTACTTATTCGTGCAGAATTTGGAGAAATACCTTTAATACTTGCAATTTCTTTATTGGATAAATTCAACCTCAACAAGCCACAAAGTTCTTTTTCGTAGTTGGTTAAATTTGGAAACTGTTGCGTTAATTTTTCGAAGAAAAGTTTATTGATTTTATCTACATTTTCCTGAAATAAAGCTAGAGAAGTACCCGTATTTAAATGCCCCTTAATGAACAACGACAACTCCTTAAGTGCATGCTCTTGTTTTGCTCCACTCACTTTTCTTGCTCGTTCTAATTTTTCTAACACATTTTCGCTAAACTCCCTTCCTCTACCTAAGTCAAGAGCAAAATCGGTAAGTTCCATTTTATTCAGCTTTAACTCAGCATCCAAATTCGCTTTTTCAGATTGTAGAAGCTTTTGCTCTATAAGTGCTTGCTTTCTTTTTTGTCTAAAGAAAATAACACCAACTATAAGGAGGACAATGATCCCTATTCCAAAAAAGATCATCATCATTCTGGAGTTTTTCTCGCGCTGCTCCGCTACTTCCAAATTAGCTTGAGCCTCGTTTGCAATAACTTGCTGTAACTCTAGATCGATACTTACTTTATTAACTCTATATTTTGCCAAAACTTCTGCTGTTTGCTCTCCCTTTCTCTGAACCTGCTTCATCATGGAATCAGAGATAGATTGACAATATTCCGTTTCTAACAGAAAAGCCTCTTTATCCAATCTTTTTTCTTTTAGCAACAACTTAGAAATGGCAAGGTCAGCACGTAGCCCCCCCATACCTTTGAGAAGTTCCATCTCCGACAATAACACTTCTGCTTTCTCTTCATATCCTAATTCCAGATAAGCTTTAAACAATCCTTCTCCAGCCCTCACCTGAACCTCATATTCCTTTTGGGATTTTGCAATACTATAGTCAGTTTCAAGATAAGGAAGAGCTGTTTCGAATTTGGTAAGTTCGGCATAAATAGAACCAATGTTTCCATTAATCATCCCAAACATAAACGTGTCAGAACTACTTTTAGATTCTTTCAATTCCCATTCTTCAAGAGCCAACCTATAGTACCTTAATGCAGAATCTGACTCAGACATGTTAGCATAACCAAAACCAGTATTGTTATATGCGTGTATTCGGTAATGATGTCCTTTTTCGGCTGCTATGTTAATTTGCTCTTTGTAATAATACAATGAACTATCCAGTAACTTTAACTTACTGAACAAACCGGCTATCTCACCTGCTTCATAAAAGTTTTTATCACCTCTTCCCTTCCCTGAGAGGTATGCATCCACCTTATGCTCCAAAGCTAACTTTGGAGCATTTAAGCGTACAAACAATCTACCCAAATAAGTTTTAACCTGATCGATTTTTTTCTGATCTCCAAGAGCTAGTTCTTCCGCAATGATAAAGTGCCTTAATGCATCGTCATATACTCCAGCATCCGACTCAATCTTACCTGCTATAATGAGGGCATTAAATAACAATATTGAATCATCGGCTTTATTGGCTAACTCCAATGCTTTATTGGAATAATAAAGAGCGCTGTCAAATTCCAAATCATGACTCAACTTCCAGGCCCTATCCGACAGTTCTTTAACCGTTTCGGATTGGGCATGAAACACTACCCTAGAAAGCAACAACAATATAACTAATAGCCTTTTCAGAAGAATAAATTAGGTGTGGCACTAAAATACAATTAATCTGGAATTACCCTATCTTTATATAGTGTATGAATAATGATATTATACAATGGCTATTATCGGGAGATCCCTCCATCCAATTTCAAACGAAAAGAGATTTATTGGAAGAGATTGATACATCTGTACAAGAAACCATTTCGCAAAAAGGCTGGGGAAAGAGCTTTCTAAGTAAACAAAGTGAAAATGGCCATTGGGGACAAAAATTTTATCAACCAAAATGGATCTCTACTCATTATACCTTACTCGATCTTAAACTTCTATGCACCTCCAAAAACACTCCAGACATAAAAGAGGTGCTAATATTTTAAAGGAAGAAAAGGGACCGGACGGAGGTATTCTACCCATTGGTAAGCTTCAGGTATGTGATGTTTGTGTGAATGGAATGTTTTTAAACTATGCCTGTTATTTTGGAGCTCCCGAACAAGAACTAAAGTCCATAATTGACTTTATTCTTGAACAGCACATGCCAGATGGAGGGTTTAACTGTTACTACAATTCTATAGGTGCTAAACATAGCTCTCTACACTCTACCTTGTCCGTTTGTGAAGGCATTACAGAATATGAATTAAACGGTTACACCTACAGACTTGAGGAATTAAAAAAGGTCAAATCCGAAGCCATTGAATTCATATTACAACACCATCTGTTTTTATCTGACAGAACAGGAGAAATTATTCGAAAAGATTTTCTAAAACTAGCATTTCCTCCGAGGTGGAAGTACAACGTACTTAGAGCTTTAGATTATTTTAGGCACGATAACCAGCCCTGGGATGACCGAATGCAACCTGCTATGGACTTTTTACTATCTAAACGATCCAAAGATGGAACCTGGAAAGCAGTAGCAAAACACCCAGGGAAAACTCATTTTGAAATGGAAAGAGCCGGAAAACCGGGGAAATGGAACACACTTATTGCGTTAAGAGTATTAAAGCACTTCAATGTTTCTTAACGCTTTCTTTTATACCTCAACTGTACCAATCCGGAATCGTATTGTTTAGTTTCTACAAGCTCAATACTTAAGGGAGCTACACCACCAATGAATAATCTTTTACCATCCCCTAACAAAGTTGGAATAACAGATATGATGTACTCGTCGATCAAATCTTTTTCCTGAAGCAATTGAACCACTTGTCCACCACCATCGCAATAGATATCTTTTCCTTCTTCTGATTTTAAACGATTGATCAATTCTTCAACATCACCATTGTAAAAAGTAACACCATTTTCGGGCTGTTTATCCTCCCTGGTTAGCACGTAACAATCGTACATTTTTGCCTGCGGAAATTCTCCCCCTGTTAGACCAAGGACCACCTCATAGGTTTTTCTACCAACTAAATAAGCATCTGACCTTTCCATCATGGCTCCATAACCATAATCTTCTCCCTCCTGTTCTACTACAGATAACCAGGATAAATCATCACCTTTAGTTGCAATAAACCCATCCAGACTCGTGCTAATGTATAATACTACCTTTCTATTACTCATTTTAATAATTTATAATCGCTTTAAAATAGCTACAATACTGTTCTCAATCTCTACAACAGAAAAACTACCCGCAAATCTCTTCCACTCTTTTCCTTCCACTTTAACCAACACAACTGGCAAGCTAAACACAAAGTTCTTTGCTGCTTTTTCAGACTGTTCTTCTACCTTAATCACCTCTGCTTTTACTTCTTTGTACTTACCCACTAATTCCAACACCTTAGGCCTTAAGGCATGGCATACTGAACAAGATGCACCGGAATATAATTCAACAATAATGTTCACCCAACAACCACTTTGTAAATGTTTACTTCCTTATTGGTGATTGCCTGTGAATTGGAACATTAACCGTAAAAAATGGCACTTCTTCCATAGCATGACAGCTATTACACGAATTGGTAAGTAACTTGAATGATTGATCGAAAATGAGCGAATCGTTTTTTAGAATAGCTTCTTTCATCTCTGGTACAGTAACGTTTAGGAAATTCTGAGCAGACTCAGCTCTTTTTGGTCGTCGTTCTAAGCCATTTTTTATTGTTTTCTCAATTTTTTCCAGCTGATATTGGGCATACTCCCAATTTTGATCCTGCCCGGCCCAATAAAGTTCCTGATAGCGATAACCTGTCTCCACCATTGCCATGTCAAAACCTCTTAGCTGATTTGCTATCATGTCAAATTTATCTGCTTCTGATCCACTCAACCAGCCATCTTTACCACTATTATATGATTCTTCTTCTTTGGATTCATTTTGCTCTGAACACCCTGTAATCAGAGCTATTAGAACCAACAATAAAGTTCCGTATTTCTTCATTCCTACCATTTTGAAACAAATTTCGGTAAAAATTCTAATTACAATAACACGAACGATATCTATTTAAAGATTTGACTCTTGTCCACCAGCCAAATCTTAACTATCTAATAGAAAGCCATTTATATTTTGTATATTGAAGGAAAATTAAATAACTATGAGAAAATTATTAATCTTACCGTTGGCTGCACTAGCATTTGTAGCCATGTCTTTTCAGGCAGAACACCACCCAATCAGCAACAACGATGCTGAAGTAGCCGTGCCCGGAAAGGAGTATGTTTACATTAAGCTAGACAACCAATGCTCAAGAGAAGTAAAATACAATTACAAATACTCTGGTGGAGGAACATCAGGTAGCATCTCTAAAAACTATAAGAAACAATTAACCATTTCTGTAGGTTCAAAACTTTACATTGATGGAGAGTTCTTCATGGAAATTGAAAAATCACACGATAAACAAACCTTTGTGGTTTGTAAATAAATCGGCTTATTGCTATGAGAAGAGGCAGAATAGTTTTTCTGCCTCTTTTTTTTGATTTAAACTTTAGGATTAGAAACAAAAAAGAGAAACCCGCCATGGCAAAGTTCCTCTTTCATCAGGTGGTTATTCTGAGCCTTTATTTCTTTATAAATCGAATAGTTTCTAATGCTTTTCGATTTTTTACCTGTATTAAATAGGTCCCTTTTGGCAACTCACTTATGTCAATGTTCTTTCGAAACTCTTTGATAGCATACACCTTACTTCCATCTACACTTAAAATTTCAATGCATTCAACATCTGTCACTCCTTCTAAAACAATGTGAGTAGAAGCAGGGTTAGGAAACACCTTCAGTTGAGGTTCTGAATGATCAATCATACCAACGTTATTTACTGTAATACAATCGGAAGTATCTACACAGGTACTCTCTGACACGATTACTGCAAAGCTTCCATTACTGGTTACTGTATAAGACTGTGAGGTTTCACCAGTAATTGGAGCATTATTACTACAATCAATCCATTGGTAGGTTGCTCCTGCCAAATTCGCTTCCAAAACACTTCCATTTTGAGAAACAGAATAATCCGGAGTAGCAGAATAGGTACAGGTTCTGATTTTATACTGGTTTAATTCACTCTCTGTCATAAAGTGAATTCCACTTGCCGGAGCGGCATTAATGGTGAAGTAATAAAAATCTTCAGCCTCTTGTTGAGTAAACCCCATGTTTACATAGTAATTAATGTATGGCAAATGATAGGCGTGCCCAACAGGATAATCCGTTGCATCATTCACCCCATCACTCCAGGAATGCACTCCTACTTCGGCTCCGGTATCCACTACCCTTGTTAGTCCTCCAACAAACATGTCTACTGCTCCAGAAGCAATAAAAGCATCCTGAGAATAGGCATTTACTGAGGGTAAATAGTGTTTATACCCCTGATTTCTGAGCGCTTGAGAGACTATCAAATTGGCATTATCATCATCGCTCCCCGGCATTTGCATAAACACCAATGTTGTTACGTTAGGGTAATTAGTAATGAATGCCTGCACTACCGATGGAGTTGAGCCATCGATGTACCCGTGCAACACAGCAAAGGTGGAACTGGTATTTTGTACTTCAAACACCAGCGGTTGATTTTCATTTAAAGATAAAGTGGATAAAAAAGATTTAAGGCCTGAAGTATCTACCATACAATCGCAACTTTCTGATACTTGAGCTTTGGATCCAACATTAAAAAATAGAACGGCTAAAATGGCCATGGAAATTCTCCTGATTACCATAATTAATAAGTTTAAAAATTAATAAATAATCAGGGTACACAGTCGAACAACTGCAAGAAGCGAACTTGAATTTCCAATTTCTTCCCTAATGATAAAATTCAAGTTGTCGTCAGAAGACGAAAACTCCCTCCGGTTCAAAGGTATGAAAAATCAATTAATGATTAATAACTACTTTTAATTACGACAAACACCTCACAACTATGCAATTTGAACTAGAAAAGTCCATCGAAATTCTCGAAAGAACCCCCTCAATTCTTAGCAATTACCTGTCCGGTTTATCTGATGATTGGATCAAGAATAATGAAGGAGAGAACACCTGGAGTCCTTACAACATACTTGGCCATTTAATCTTTGGAGAAAAAACCGATTGGATAGCTCGGATAAGAATCATATTAAGGGATTCCGATGAGAAAATTTTCGAACCCTTCGATCGGTTTGCACAGTTAAATGAGGATCAGAACAAACCCATATCGGAGCTTCTAACTGAGTTTAGTCAGTTAAGAAAGAAGAATATCGAAACACTTAAATCATTCAACATCAAGGAATCAGACTACTCTCTTGAAGGTATTCATCCAGACTTTGGTACTGTTACTTTAAAGCAATTGATTTCCACCTGGGTGGTTCATGACCTGGGGCATATTGCTCAAGTTTCGAGGGTGATGTCCAAACAATATAAAGAAGAAGTTGGTCCGTGGGTCAATTACTTAGGAGTTTTAAATAAATAGCTCAATATCCCATTTACCAAAAAGTATACATCATTCGAAATTCAGTATAAGAGTTGAGGCCCATTCTATATTGACCTTTGTAGTATTCTTATTAATCACAAAAACAAATAGATATGAGTACTAACCAATTTGGAAAACAAGGATGGACCCCAGAAAGAATAAAAAACTTAAATGGTAAAACATTTGTAATAACTGGAACTACCAGCGGAACTGGTTATGAAGCAGCCAAAATATTACTCTCAAAAGGGGCAAAGGTGGTGATGCTGAATCGTAACAATAAAAAATCGGAAGAGACAATTGCTTCGCTTAAACAAGAGCTCGGGAGAAACATCGATGTATCCAATATCCAAATGGATCTGGCAGCACAAGCATCCGTGAGAAAAGCAGCAGAAGAAGTTCTTCAATCTGTTCCAAAAATAGATGCATTGATGTTGAATGCTGCCATTGCTCAGATACCTAGTCAGAAACTCACGGTTGATGGATTTGAAAGTCAATTGGGCGTGAATCACTATGGAAACTTTCTACTTCAAGCTCTTCTGTACTCACGAATTGATGAGTCAAATGGACGTATAGTAACCGTTGCAAGCATGGGGTATGACATGGGAATAAAAACCATTCAATTTGATGACATGAACTGGGATAAAAATTATCATCCCAACAAAGTTTATTCTCAGAGCAAGCTGGCTCAAATGATGACAGCATACGAACTACAGGATAGGCTGAAAAAAGCCGGAAAAAGTAATATCAAAACTTACGTTTGTCACCCGGGAGCATCGAGAACATCATTGATTAAAACGAATGGTGGTTTGATGATGCGATTTATATGGCAACTAATGAAGTTATCTCCAATGGTTCAATCGGCTGAAAAAGGTTCTTATCCAGAACTAATGTGTGCAACAGAAGAAAATTTGAAAGAGAGAGCATTTTATGGTCCAACAGGAAGAAACTATTGGACAGGACCAGTTGGTGAGTGTAAATTAGAGCCACATGCTGTAGATAAGGAAGTAATGGAAAAGCTCTGGGATTTGTCAGAAAAAGAAACGGGAGTGAAGTGGAATTTTTGAATCTGTATAGAACAACTAAATTTGAATATAGAAATGAAGCACTTTAATACATTATCATCATATTTCGAATACCTGGAATTATCACAACCTGAACATCCAATGTTTAGTATAATGACCTCAACCGAGGACAGTTTTCTTCCTTGTCCAAAGGATAGTTCTCCCCCCATAACAAATGATTGCTACAACATAAGCCTGAAAAAAATTGTTAGTGGAGAGTTGAACTATGGGCGAACAAAGTATGATTTCACCAATGGAGCCATGTTCTTCATGTCGCCCAGACAAGTACTACAATGGGACAGGAATGCAGTATTTGAGCAGAAAGGTTTTTCCATCAATTTTCATGAGGACTTTATTAAAGGAACAGAGTTGGCTCAACAAATTAAAAAGTATGGGTTCTTCTCCTACTCAGCTAACGAAGCATTACACCTTTCCCCTAAAGAGGAAAAGCAAATGGAATCCATAGTAAAGAATATTGAAATAGAGTATCACAACAATCAGGATGCATTTAGTAAAGACATCATTATATCGCACCTAAGTACTCTCCTGAAATATGCCAATCGTTTTTACGAAAGACAATTTCTTAACAGACAAGAATTATCGAATGATTTATTAGAGCAGTTTAATCAAAGGTTGGAGGAATACTATCAGTCGGGACAACTTCAGGAAAATGGGGTTCCAAGTATTGAGGAAATTGCAAACAAAATGTCTGTTACCCAACGCTACTTGAGTGATACACTTAAGAAAGAAACCGGTAAAACGACAACAGAGCACATCCAATTGTTCTTAATCAATGAGGCAAAGGATTTACTTCTTGCTCCCAATGCTTCAATCTCGGAAACTGCGTACCAATTGGGATTTGAGTATCCTCAGTACTTCTCAAGGTTATTTAAAAAGAAGGTTGGCGTAACGCCCAAGCAGTTTATTGAGAGTCATTCGATGAACTAATTTTAGAGCATTTCCTTTAGACTCTATTTCTGACCTAATTGTTCCATAATCCAGGAGATACAATCATTGGGATCAACTAAGCTCCATGAATGAGGATGTCTCTTCCCATTTGAACGGTACCCTTTACCCAGAGCATTAATCAATTCTGCATTCTCATTACCGATGTTCTTTAGATGAACAATCATAGCACTAAGGTCAATCACATTTAAATCGTAATAGGAAAAACCACGTTCATTGATCCACCAGTCAATGTCCGGATCAATATACACCCTAAGAGGTAAATTCTTCAAGTATTTAACATTACCTCCGTCTTTTTCCGAATTTGAAAAAACAGAATAGTTAACATACCCTTCATGATCGTTTTCGGGAGTGCCCATGTTTTTATAGAACTCCTCCAGGACTATGTTAGCTTCCCAATTGGTTGAATCCTGCTCTAACCTTCTCATCTCCGTATTATGAAGGTTTTTAAAATCTACCGGAGGATCAACCGCAAAAACTGCTTTTGGTTGAACAACTGTCTGTTTAGCATTCTCAAACGCCAATTCGGAATACCTCAAACAGTTCATTCCCCCTAAAGAAAATCCACCAAAAACAAAATTGTCTGAAGAGCTTTTGTATCTGTGTATTACATCATCGAAAACATCATTGATAAATTGAGTTGAAGGTTCATTCAAACACATGTTTTTGTTAATGCTCGGAACTATTATTAATAATCCCTTTTCGTGAGCGAGTTCTATTAGCTGGGTATTATTGCTTAGCACATATTCGATAGGCTCGTACAACGATGGAAACAATACTAACTTTCCCTTTACTTTTCCTTTCGGCTTAATGGCGCAATAAGATAAGCCATTGTCTCCATTATAAGACACATAAAGGTCGGCACTATCCGATTCGGAGATTTGTACGTGTTCGAAATAGTTGTATAAACTTTTAGGGATGTCTACCAGAGTTCCTTTACTAAAGAACCCTTCAAATTGATTCCTACCATCCTGATAACTGCCTTTTCCATCAAATTTTCCATTTTCCATCTGCCCTTCATACTTCATCACTACCTCAGCTTGGTAGGTAACTTCTAACACACCCTCACCAGATGGTGAGCCATTTGTACAATCGCCCGACCAGGAAAAGTGGCAATCATCGCAATTCCATTGCATTTGATATTGACAACCTGTAACAGAGTCTACCAGGGTGGTTTGAGAAAATGAAACAAAAGGGAACAGCAGGAATAGTGGTAAAATGTACTTCATAGGAATTTGTTTAACTGCCTTAAAAGTAATTGCTAGTAGCAGATGCCCATGTGGATTTAACAATCTTTATCATTGTTTACGAGATTGAGTAACTGTTTAAAATGGGGTGAAAAGAAAAAGAAAAAACTCGTCTCTTTCTATTCTTTACCCTGAGTAAAGTTACCTTCTTGCAAATCGGCAAGTGTCCTCTTTATTCATTGTCGAACCAAATTCTAGAAAAGTACAGCCAATTCATTATGTTTTAATCATTTAGGACTACCTTTAAGGTTGAAAATCAATAAACTCTTTTTATGATAAGAATTGACCAGTGTGTCGCAATTTTAATTGATGGCAACAACATTGAACGCAGTCTGCAAAGCCTGATGAAAAAAAATGTACTTGCCAATTTTGACACTTTGGTGCCAAGATTATTAGCAGACAGGGCATTAAACCGTCTTATTTATTTCCGTGAAGGCAAGGAAATCAGCTCTAAATTAGCAGAAAGACTTCATGAGAATTTCCATGGAAGTGTTGTGCCATGTCACAAATCAGCAGATATTCCGCTTACCATATTCGCAACTCAAATTGCGCAAAAAGTAGATACCATTATAATTGTAAGTGGTGATTCTGATTATGTTGAACTTGTGAGGTACTTGAAATCAAGAGGAGTACGAGTAGAAATTGCTGCTGTTGAAAAAAACACTGCTTCCGTTCTTATTGATGAGGCAGACCACTTTACCCCTATCACTAAGGAAGATTCATTTGAATTCACTTACCCTAAAACTACTAGAGGGCAAAAGAAAAAGACTGGAAAGTAATTTATTATCGAACCAGGTTGAAATTGCTAAATACCTCTACAACTTTTAAAATAATTCATCATCAGAATCTTCGTCATATCTTTCATCTCTACTTATAAAGTCCATTTCTCTCTGGGTAACTTTCCCTTCACCAGAAATGATCAAAAATTCTCCCTGGCCACTAATTGCGGCTATTTGGTTATTACTCCAAACGGCTCTTAATACAAACTCAACTTCGGATCTTTCAATGGTTTCATAATCCTTAGCTACCAAATCTCCCACAAACAATTTCCCACTTTCATTGTTGTAGAGTATTTTCTTTGTTTCAGGATGTAAACTGGCAAATTGTCTAATGAGGTACTGCCCTTCATCTGCTCTACTTTTTGAACGAATATATCGCTTTCCATGGGGTCTCACTTCATAAAGTAAGTTAAAGCTTCCATCGTATACTTGTAATCCATTTGCTTCTATGGCACAAACAAATTCATCATCGTTCGAAAACTGAATATATTCCAAATAACTTTCTCCTCTATTGATTTCTTTGGTAGCTTTTGTTGCTGGATCGAACTCCAATAAAAGATCTGTGCTGTCCAAATTCACCAACACCTTACTTTTGTCTTTTGCCAAATGAAGGGTACTAATACTTGAATCGGTAAGCTTGCTAAAATTGTCTAAATAATCTTGTAAGTCAAGATTAGAATCTAAAATCAATATGGAAGAACTGTCGCAGCATACAATATGATTTTCGGCCCAAACTATATAATCAACTTCCCAACTAAAATCCGTAGAAATAATCTCCTCTCCCGTTTCCACTGAATAGGTATGCATTGTATTGCCATAAGGTCCGATATTTACAAATTTGGTCTTATCTACACTTACAGCAACCTGGCTACCTGTACCGTATTTGAACCATTTTTGACTTCCTGAATGATCTCTCATTGAAATCATATCCCCCCAGGAAATAAGAGTTCCTCCCTCCACTTCAAAAAGTGAACAGCTTTTATCTCCATAGTGAATCAAACTTCCTTCTAATTTTTGATCTGTTAAATAGCTATCATTTAAATAAGCCTTGCTTTCATCAGCTTTCTCTTCTAAGACTTTTATTTCAAACTTTTTATTAAAGAAATTACCACTTTGAAGGTTTAACTCCACCATCAATTTGTATAATCCATTCGGGTTTAAGTTAAAATCTTCGTATTCCAGAAACAATTCAAAATCAATCTCCATTTCTTGCCCTACAGCCAACTTCTTTGCAAAATAAGTAGGAGATTGTGATCCTAACTCTGCTTCGTAATCACCACTATCTCTATTGTATCTTTCCAACGAAATAATGAAGTAGTGTAATTCAACATCTTTTTTAGCTCCTGTGAGCTTTATTTTTCCTTTAAGGCTCCCCCCGTTATTAACAGTTTTCGCCTCTAAGTTGACTGTCATTTCAGGCTTAGCATCCGAATCTGCAACATAAGCACCTTCCGACCTTTTTTCCAGAATATCCTCTATTGGTTCAGTAAACTTATCCGGCACCTTCCCTCCAGAAACCGCAGCTTTCTTTAAGAAGGGTTTAATCTTATCTATAACATCCTGAAAATCTCCATGATTTTCTTTTCCCACTTTTTCCAGTAATTCAATTACCTCAAGTGCAATCTTAGCATCTTCCGCTTCGTAAACTTCGTTAAACGGAACATAAAAAGCATCAGCCAGGGCAGCATAAACCATGTCTATTTCCTGATTCTTATATGCCTCTTTTGCTTCTTCTAATTTTTTTGGTGCTTTGTTCTGCTGATTTCTAGACATCAATTTGCCTATAACGAGAATTGCTACTACGACTGCAACAGCGATAATTATCCAGATCATAAATTACTTTTTTGTTTCGACTATGTAGTAAATATACAGCTTAATCTTGCTCCTTTTTAGGCTGTTTTTGCTATAGAAAACTGCCTCCACCTCGGAAACATTAGCTTAATGGATCCATATTGAAGAGAATAAATCGACCTAAACACTATAAATACTAAGATTACAGATGATAATAAAAACTTTTGTCAATGATCAAATTGTACATCTAGTGCCTTAAAAGCAATACTTACAAATTAGTATTCAGTCATTTTTGTTAGTATTTGGCATAATTCAGATCACCCAGAAGCCAATTAACGATTTTTAGACTTATAGTAGTTCTTTATGTGCTTACTCAACGCCTTTCCTTTTTGCTTTCGCTCTAATTCGGAAGACTGAAAGTGATCTTGTTCTTTCTTCAGCTGCATATAATTATCATAATCCGCTTTGGTTATTTCTCCACTTTCTACTGCTTCTAAAACCTTGCAACCATCTTCATTGATGTGCTGACAGTCGCTATACTTACAGTTTAGAACTAAATCCGAAATCACATCAAATACCTCATGAATTCCAGAGGATGTAGATGCCATACCCACTTCTCTCATTCCTGGGTTGTCAATTATCATGGCTCCACTACTGAGAAGAATTAGTTCACGATGGGTAGTTGTATGCTTTCCTCTTACACTGGCTTCGCTAATGCTTGCCGTTGGCATAAAATCCTCACCCGAAAGCTTATTGAGTAAAGAACTTTTCCCTACTCCCGAAGATCCTAAAAGACAATATGTTCTGTTCGATTCTAAACAATTCTTTAATTCTTCAATGCCCGATTCATCTTCACAGCTTGCCAACACAACAGGTACGTCAGGAATTCTACCACGAATCTCCTGAAGAAGCTCCTTGCATTCATCTGGCTCAATTAAATCAATCTTGTTTAACACAATAATCGCCTCAATTTTTGACTCTAAAATTATGGCAAGATATCTCTGAATTCGGTTAACACTAAAATCTCTATCGGCTGCAACCACGATAAAAGCAGTATCAATATTAGTTGCAATTAATTGTCTATCACTTTCTGATCCAACAGATTTTCGTTCCAAAGAATTAATGCGTGGTAATATGGTATGTATTATGGCTTGATCCTCATTGAATTCTTGAAAAACCACCCAGTCGCCAACCGCAGGAAAATCACTTCTTTTCTCTGCTTTAAATCTCATTTGACCGAGGATTTCGGCATCATATTCACCCCTTTCGTTTAGAACTATGTATCTCTCTTTGTGTTCAAGGATAACACGGCCTACATCAAATTCTTCGTATCCGTTTTCAGCACGGTACGTCTCCATTTCTTCGGTATAGCCCAAGTATTTAGAATCCATGAATGCAAAGGTAAGCAAAGGTCTTTTCTGAATTAATGATGAATATCAGTACCAAACTCTCTTTATGAAATCAACCATGAACGTAGTATTAAATGCGAGAAACAGTTTGAGAATGAAGTAAAACAAAAAAGAGAAACCTCGCTTTCGCTCTGTTTCTCTTTCTGTTTTGTACCCGGAGTGTATAGTTGCCTCCTTGTTAGTCGGCGAGTACCACTTTAGTCATTGTCAGAGAGAAAAGCTGCATTTCATGCTTCTTTTTTTGTTCTCATCCCTTAATCCTTGAGCAAGCTCAAATAAGTTCTGAAAACAAAAAAAGCCCCAACATAGTTGGAGCTTTTCTCTCATCTGTACACCAGACGGGCGACTTCTCGAACGATTTTATCATTCAAATCAAGCAACTCTATGAGTTAAAGCCATTTGTGGAGCATCTACTTGCAGCGTAGGTTCTACCTCATCAAAGGCGAAAGCATTGATTTTACTAGTAAAAGACTTACCAGAGGGGTATTGAACTATTGACTATCGAGTTCATTTCTAAGATTATCAAAGTAAGGATGACTAATATCGAAAGTTACACCCGTGTCTTCGTTTGTAAATCTAAATATGGCATCTACAACTTTACCCTCAATGATATTCTTTAAATCAGTAATCGTGAATGCTCGATACTTACCATTGTGCATGTACACCGTTGGAGCATTAATAAAAAAGGCAGCTCTAACAATATATCCTTCAAAATCAATAGAGCAATCATATTCAACTTCAAAATGTTCTCTTACAATTGACAAATTCTCATTGACCCATTTCTCCTTATTTGAGAGTTGGGTTTCGTATTTGTTTACAAAGTTTGAATAATCACGTTTCCAATTGTTCATATCGAACCTTGAGCGATTATGCTTGCATTCTCCAACATACAAGACCTTGTTAACTTCATCAATAAAAATCAGGTCAATCTCTCCTACTCCTTCAACTTCTATTGGTACATTATTCCCTTTCTTCTTTCTGAAGGATTTGATGTTCCCATCAACTTTAATATCCTTACTTCTTAGATAATCAATAATTGGCTCCTCCAATATTGAGTCATGCTCATCAGTTACTTGCTGAACGAATTTTTTAATTGGATCATGTTTTTTCCATTCTTCAGGATAATGTCCGAAAGGGAAACAGTTTGTGGAGAGCGTTACAAAGCTCTCAGCCCATTTATTATATCCAACAATGTTGTATTGTTTACCGTCAATAGAGTATTCTAAAATAGGTCTAAACATAAAACGTCTTCCATCCTGATTACGCAGAATGCAATCCTCTATTGACAGGACATTTCTTGACGAAACAGTTAACCCTTCATAAAAGTCTTTTACAAAATCTTCATCGTAACCAAGCTCTTCGCAAATACCTTGGATCAGAGGCTTTATATCAGTAATTGAATAGTTGTAGTTCGGTTCCAAAAGACTTTGATTAATGAATGATGCCAGAATATCGTAATCTACGTTCATTTCATCCTTTAGGAGCGTTCTAAAATCAACTATGGAATTTGACAATTGAACATTGCTGTTATGTCGTGGTAAATCCTGATGAATATGCTTAAAAAGCTGGGGGTATGGTTGGTGAGTTAAGATTGTCAAATCGCCCTCCTGAATTTGAACACCTTTTGACTTGGGGAATAACTGACTATTTGATACATCTTCGCTAAGCGCAACACACCATGCACCAATGTATAGTAATTTTTCAAGGTGCTCAATGTATATCGTTTCTTTACTCTTGACTTCAACAACAAAGTTACGGTGTCCTTTTAGCTCAATTGCGCAGCCCTGCTCAAGGATTATTTTAAGGATTCTCCTCGAAATGGCAAACTGTTCCTCATCAATGTCGAGAGCGTATCCCTCACTTTGTTTTTGCCATAGATCAATCGAATCTTCATGAACATCATTACAAAACAGGAAAAAAGCCGCCTCTGGTATCTCACTTATGGCTTTTTCAAATTCAGTACACAGTATGGAAAAACACTCTTTGAGGATTTCAGAAACTTCATCTGGATCAGAAATCTCCTCTGCTCCAATTTTCTTTTCAACATGAGTAGTCAAGATCGACCAGTACTGATTTTTATATTCATTGGTATATTCTGGAAGAACCACCTTTTTGCCATCTAAAAGTATTGCAGCCATAGCTTTTGTTAATTATTTGAGTTTTTATCATTGGTTATTTCGGAATTACTATTCTCAAGTAATAGCCGCTTAAACAACTCTGGAAACTCAGAGTTGAACCTGTCAATGAATGTACTAGCGATACTAGAAAGCTTTTCATCAACTATGTTTGTTTCTTCCCGAAGAGCTAAATAAATTCGCCAGATGACAGGAAAATAGTTATTCTCGAATGCAAATTCTGCTAGTCTCATAATTTGCTCAGGAATTTGTCGAAAGCTTTTTTGAATAGATTGAACCAATGGTTCAATAATTCCATTTCTACCTGATAAAATTGTTCCAGTATTACTTAATTCAAAACATTCAACTGGGGGTGTGTTTTCAAATGTAAAACTAGGGACTCTTACCATCGAAGTGCCATTCCTCGCTAGTTGATATAATAGTTTCAAATGAAAATCATACTCTTCATCCTCGTTCGAACCCTGACTCTGAAGAGGGTATCCAGCTAGTTGAGACAAGACTAAGAACGGAAAGTGATTGCTGATAAAATCCTCTTCAAATTCATCTCCTTGAAATTCAATATCCACAACCATTTTATTATTAATAAGCATCCTTGCTTTAGTACCATCGCTTATTTTTTGCTTTTGAGGTTCAAGTGACAATTGATGTAAAACCAAGTCAGAGAACAATTCGACCTCACCACTTCCTGCTATTTTAAGTAAAACACCTGTCGCAACAATATCTCCATAAGGAAGAGAAGAACAGCTTTTCTCCAAATAATTATACGCTTCGTCAATTGATTTGTCAGAATATTCATTTAACAGTTCAGATGAGATTAAATCAACAGAATACAGAGCAACTAATTCTGGAATCTTTGGGTAAATTATTGCGACATCATCTTTAAGCTCATGTTTGACGATAAATCCTGATTGAAGGAGTTCCTCCATACCTCCCTCCATGAAATTAGCAACCTCTGGATAAGAAATTCCTCCATAATGATGAGCCAGCTGTAATTCAGGAGATTTATTCTTTGAGATGTCGGATAGGAACGCCTGAGCAAGTCTTTTGAATACTCCTTTCATTCCTGAGCCAAAAGAACTGTTTTGAGACAGAATCTTCAGAAATTCAAAATCAGGTACTGCCATCATCTTAAAAACCTGCCCTTCGGGCATCTTTTCGGTTTGATTAGAAAATAATGAAGCGATTAACCTTAAAGTTCTTGGTTGTCTGTACTCACTTGAAAAATGGGCTCCATGCTCAAATTTGACACGACATGTATCACGCAATAACTCCTCTGCATTTCTGAACTCTTCTGCGCTGAACTCAGTTATAGAAAGAGTGTGGGTTTCATTCCCGAAAATTGTCTTGTAATTGCGGAAATTGTCCTTCGAGATTCGATTGTAACTTATTTGGTTGATTGTAAAGATTATTGAATGCTTACTTCCTTTCAATAGTTCTATAAGTTCAGCGACTTCCTCTTTCAGTACTTGTGCTGTATTAATGTCAAAATTGTCTATCAGAAAAGTAAATTTCACTTCATCTGTTCCAACCAAGTAGGAAATGATCCATTCCCTTATTTTATCTTCCGTGATTTGAAACCTGCATTCTTTAGTTAGGTGATTCGATAATTGACGGAATATGGAGTAATTCAGTTGATTACAATCAATGTAGTAGCAAGCATTTTCATCACTAGAATAAGTCCGAAAAAAATCATACAACAAGTTTGTCTTACCTGAGAAAGCATGACCTATCAATCCTACGAGATTCTTCTTATCAGATAAATCGTGTAGTTGCTCAATGTAACTTCTGCTTAGTATAAAGTTTTCACAAATTGGTCTAGTTAGATCGGATACCTCGCCCTTGAAAGAGTCAAATCTATCGTGTGAAATCCTATTTACTACTTGAGTAAATACTCTAGGCTCTTTGCCAAGTAACACTTCCGCGGTCTCCTTTAAATCATTCAAAGCCAATTCGAAAGCAACGTCAATTCGATTCATCAAGAAATCCATATCTACATTGTCACGATCTAGCTTCTGTTTTGAATAAGTATCATAAAATTGATTGTCGCTTCCGTTAGAAATTAGTGTTATTGGAGGCATTGGATGAATTAATCTGGCATACGAAAGTCCTTGCTCAATATCATCACTTGTTATATTCTTACCCTCCCTTTTAAGCTCTAGCAAAATGAGGTTGGTTTTTTCATCTTCTGTGGTTAGAAGAATATCAAAAATAGCCCTTGAGGGGTAATTAGATGGCTCTTTTAAATCCACCAGCACGTTGTGATGACCAAATTTTATTGAAAAACTGTCTTGGTGCTTTACTTTTAACTCTTCAAAGGAGGGAAAAGCAGTCCTAAGCACAGAGTTTATTCTAGCTTCAAGAGTTGCTTCATTGATGTTGTTCTGTCCCATACTTACTTAATTTACTTTTCCTTTATAGTCTTTTTAATCAAAAAAGTTGACCAATAATCCATTCTTAAAAGTAAATAATTCATTGAATTAAAGTGATAAAACATCTCGTTTTATTGTGATTTTAATTATATTTAAGCTTGTTAAAATGTCCAGTATGAACCGAATTAAAGAGGTGCTAGAAGAGAAAGGGATCAAACAAAAATGGTTGGCAGAACAAATTGGCAAGAGCTACAACATGGTGAATGCTTATGTTCAAAATAGACAGCAGCCAAGGCTTGAAGTGCTAATCCAGATAGCGGATGTTTTGGATATTGATGTAAAGGATTTGATAGTAAGTAGTAAAAAGAATGAATGAAAAGCCCTACATATTAAGTGTTGATGCTTTAACAAGAGCTGTTAAAGTTGAAAAGACTGTTCCACACGCTTTCTTTCTTGGGGCAGGGGCATCAATAACGTCTGGGGTAAAATCTGCTTATGAGTGCATCTGGGACTGGAAAAGAGAAATTTACTTATCCCATAATTCCGAAGTCAAGCATTTGATGGACGATTTGTCTTCTGACAAGGTGAGAAACACAATTCAATCATGGCTTGATAACCGTGGTGGATTTCCATCAAGAGATTCAGATGAGGAGTATTCGTACTACATTGAAAAAACATTCCCAATATCAGATTCGCGAAGACAATACTTTCAAAATATTGTCGAGCATAAAACTCCTTATTTAGGCTACAACCTTTTAAGTCTGTTAGCAGAAGAAAACATCGTAAAAGCGGTATGGACAACCAATTTTGATGGCTTGGTAAGTAAAGCAGCTGCAAACTTCAAAATCACTCCCATTGAGATAGGACTGGATAACACTGAGAGAATAAACAGACCCCTGAAACCAAGTGAAACACTAGTAATAGCCCTCCACGGTGATTATAGATATGATGCGCTCAAGAACACTGAAAAAGAACTTCAAAATCAAGAGCAGGATTTAATAAATCACTTCAAGACTTTTTTAAAGAATAATCACATTATTATCAATGGATATAGCGGAAGAGATAAATCAATAATGGATGCTCTGAAGAATGCGTATTCTGAAACAGGCGCAGGTCGTCTTTATTGGTGTGGATATGGGAATGACATTAGTCCCGAAGTTGAAGAGCTTATAGAGTTCATTAGGGATCAATCAAGGGAGGCTTTCTATGTACCAACGGAAGGTTTTGATGATTTACTATCAAAGTTGAGTAGACATTGTCTGGAATCGGAAAAACTCGAAAAGGCAGTGGAGCTAATCAAAGACAAAAAATCTGAAGGCAGTTTCACTCCCTTTAACTTGCAAATTGACCATACAAATCAAGTAATCAAGAGTAACTTGTTTCCAATTGAATTACCACGTGAAGTATTTCAATTTGAATCCAGTGAAATAAAAGGAGCTGGAATCTGGAAAAAGCTACGTGAAAAGATTGATAACAAACAGGTTGCAGCAATTCCGTTTAAAGGAAATGTGTATGCAATATCAGACGTTAAAGAAATCAACTCCGTATTTAATGATTCGCTAGTTGGAGACATTCAAAGAACTCCTGTAAGTGATTCCGACTTAAAAAGAGAAGATTCTCACTTTATCAATTTGTTTAACACTGCTTTAGTTAGAGGAATTGCCGAAAAGTATTCTCTATTGACTAATGGTAAATCTAAACTGTGGGAATCGAGTGCCTACGAAACCAAATCAATCTCGGGTAGCTCATATCCAGTGCATAAAGCATGTATCCTTTCAATTAAAAGAATTGGTGGATCATTTTACTTAGCAATAACTCCTTCAATTCAAATAGTTTCTGATCAAGAAATCCCTGACAATGTTGATAAAGAAATAAAGAGGTTAATCCTTGATAAACAATGGAATAAGGTATTTAATTCAGATGTTGGATATTGGAGAGATAAACTTTTTGGAAAGGACAAGAGTGTTTCTGTGAACTACCCTAATAATTCAAGCGAAAATATTTTTTTCCGTCTTAGATCGACTCCATTGTTTACGAAAGTAATGGACGCTAGTAAAACTTATGGGCAGAGCTTGCAAGGGAATCAAAGCTTCTATAAACAAGAAGGAATAACCTATAAAGAGCCACGCGTTGTGTTTAGTTCTGTGGATGGCTCAAAACGAATAGTAGATACTCACCCGATTAGAGGAATTTTATATAACCAACCGTATGACTATAGCCTAACCCAAAAGACACTCAATAAAGAGATAACTCTTGGTGTAATCTGTCCAGAAAATCACAGCCAAGCTCTCAAAACATTTTTGGAAAGGCAAAACAGTCAAATAAAAGCCACTACTAACAAAGACTATTTATTTGACTTTGCAGGGTTTGAAAGTACTTACGGTATAAAATTATCTATACCTAATCCAAATGAGCCTATCTGGGGGAGCAATTCATTTGATCCTTCAGCGTTTAAGAACGTTAAGGAAGGGAGCTTAGCCCTAGCCAAGGAAATAACAGCTCAAATAGATAAGTTTTTACTAGGCAATCCACCAAATATTCTGGTGATTCTAATTCCTACATCATGGGACAATTTCTGTGGGTACAGTATTGAAAATGAAAAATTTGACCTCCACGACTACATCAAAGCATACGCTGCTCAAAGAAGTATTGCCACTCAGTTGATTCGAGAAAAAACTCTGAATGATAGTAGCTTAAGCTGTCAAATACATTGGTGGCTTTCATTGTCATTCTATGCTAAATCTCTTAGAACACCATGGATTCTTGATAACGTTGACGAGAATACCGCATTCGCAGGGATTGGATACAGTATTGATCCAACAAAGAAAGAGGGTAAGGTATTACTTGGGTGCAGTCATATTTTTAACTCAAAAGGTGAAGGTTTGAAATACAAGCTTTCCAAGGTAGAGAACCCTGTAATAATTCAGAAGAACCCTCACCTTTCAAGAGAAGACGCCATTAAATTTGGAAGTACCATAAGACAACTGTTCTGGGAGTCTATGGGCAAAATGCCCGAAAGAGTTGTAGTGCACAAGAGAACATTTTTCACCAAAGAAGAAAGGCAAGGTATTGTTGAAGGACTAGGTGATATAGACAATGTTGATTTAATCGAGATTAATTTTGAACGCGATATAAAATATGTGGCTTCAAAAATTAAGGATGGTAAACCACATATTGACGGCTTCCCTCTTAATAGAGGCACCTGTGTTCAGATTGATGCTTCTTCCATTTTACTATGGACTCATGGAGCTGTAGCTCATGCACATAATCAGTACTATAAGTACTACAAAGGCGGTAGAAGAATACCTGCTCCTTTGCGCATCAAAAAGCATCACGGAAATTCTGATGTAGGAACAATTGCTAATGAAATACTGGGGCTAACGAAGATGCATTGGAATACATTTGATATGTATACGCAATTACCTGCAACAATTCACTCATCAAGTGAAATAGCGAGAATAGGATCGCTTTTGGAGAGGTATGATAAAACATTTGATTATAGATTATTCATCTAGTATGAAGTAACTTTGAACAATGAAATAGATAGAGAAGACATATTAAGATAAAGTAGCGTAATCGTATTCTATCCTTTAGAAATCGCCAATTTCAACAAACTATCATGAATACAGTTTACAAGCTACGTCCACATGGGCGTGGTCTGTTCTGTTTGATAGTTAGGTGTTTGGCGATACCTTAAAGGATGACGGTTCAGTTCCACGCCTCCTTTTTTATTATAACTCTTGTTTGGAGCTGGCAAGAACAATTAAAATTCAAATGAAAATGTTATCGAAGTTAATTGTGATTGTTGCGACAGTCAGTGTAGTATCATGCAGCCAACCAGAACTTACGCCAGAAGAGCGTATGGAAGAATCAATCGAAAGCTATCTTAACACAATGGTTGAGCAGGAAACCAGTGGCAAGCTCAATGTTGATGTATCCATTGTAATGGACTCAGTAGAAGTAGTAGACACTATCACACGTAAAAAAGAACTGGGGTATGAACTGGTTAAACTACAAAAGGACGCAATTGAGCTTGCAGAACAGGGGAAAGAAATCAAAAAGAAGTATCAGGATAAGAAGAACCTAGTAGCAATGTATTCAGACGCATCTGGGGAGAATGATGACGCCTATGCCAACACTTTGAAGAATGACCTCGAAAGCTTGAATAAGCAGTACAAAGAGAAATCAAAAGAAGCCTCTAACATGTTGCTCAACATGAATGAGTTAGAAGAAGAGATGAAGCAAGCTGACAGCACGGTTGTTTTGTATTACCATGTAATCGCTCACTATTATGCGGTGGACAACTCAAGCAATAAGAAGAAGGAAGCACATGTGCCTTTTCACATTTCCCCTGAATACAAAGTACTCAGAGATGCTAGGACAATACTGGGGGACAACGAAATGACCCATTAATTCAAAGAATTGAAAACTCCTAATGGTGGCACAAATGGCACAAAATTTCACGAAATCCATTTGTTAAAATATGTTAAAAATAGACTTGATTTGTTTTATCACTTTACAGAAATAAACTATTCCTCAATTGAAATAAGTTATTGCTGAAAGCCAATAAAAATGGGCGATTCAGCTCAAGTTCATTTGATTTTCAATGCTTAATATCGCTTTCCAATCGCAGATACAGCGAGGAAAAGCGAACAAGTGTTATCAATTAATGAATGCCATACAATCCTTAATGACGGAGCTAGTGAAGACACCTTCACAAGAGACGAGGCTGCCCTATTGAGAGACTTCCTAATCGAAATGGCTGAAATAGCCTTTAACGCTTTTAACCAAGAAGAAGAGATACATGCACCATCAAAATTTATCAGGAAAGAAGGCAATAATCTATTGTCGAGTTAGCAC
Source organism: Parvicellaceae bacterium (assembly GCA_965230225.1). GTDB lineage: Bacteria > Bacteroidota > Bacteroidia > Flavobacteriales_D > Parvicellaceae > CALSMU01. The sequence goes on along the minus strand of CBDDKM010000005.1, from coordinate 134,404 downwards.
AATCGAACAAGGTCTAACAGGATTCAGCCTAGACTACCAAGAAAAAAGCTTAGTCAAGTTTTGCAAGGAGAACAACATAACTGTTGTTCAGAAATATCGAGAGTCCCACTCTGGAAAAACCTTTAACCGTCCGCAATTCAATATTCTATACGAATATGTTATGAAAAATGCAGGGGAGGTAGATTACATTCTGACAACCAAATGGGACAGGTTTTCACGAAACTCAACAGAAGCCGATATAAAGCTTGAAATATTCGCAAAGCTTGGTATATCGGTCAATGCCATTCATGAATGGCGAAACATGGATAATGTTACCGAATGGATGATGTATAAAATCTCTATGACTTTCGCTGAAGGTGACAATAGAAATAGAAGTGAGAAAGTAACTGCTGGTATTCATAAGGCTAATGAAGATGGAAGATATGTAGGCAGTCAACCCAGAGGTTACATGCCAGGAAAAGATGAAAACAACAAGACTCTGATGCAGCCTGATCCTGAAACCGCTCCAATGATAAAAGCGTTATTGGAAGATTATAGTACTGGTAATTACTCTCAGAATGCCTTACTGAAAAAGTATAGAGCACTGGGGCTTAATATTTCAAAAAGTGCCCTTAGTAGAACTCTTGCAAATCCATTATACGCTGGTCTAGTCAAGGTCAAGGCACACATGGGAGAACCTGAAAGACTTGTTAGAGGTCTTCACATACCTTTAATTAACGAATCAACGTACAAACGAATACAGTATTACCTCAAGAAGAAGAACCGCCTAAAACAGAAGCCCTGCACAGATGATAACAACCTACCGTTAAGAGGCAAGATTTTAAAGTGTCCCAATTGCGGTAGAAACTTAACTGGATACACTAAAACAAAACCAAATGGAAAGCAGTATCACTACTATAATTGCGATGCTCGACTTGGTTGTGGTTTTTCATGCAACGCCACAGAAGCTAATAAGTTATTTGTAGAGAGATTAAACCAAATTTCACCATCACCACAAGTTGCTAAACTTTTTGAACGCCTACTGCTAAAAAAGTATGAGTCAATGAATCAAACCAGAGGACAAGAACTTAGTCTACTTGAAAAACGAAAAGGGGATTTGACTCAGAAACTTGATGCACTAACTGAAAAACTAGTCGAAGGAAAGATTCGAGAGGATGCCTATGAACGAGTTTACAATAAATACGAACAAGAAATAGAAGAGATAGAGCTCCAAATCGCAAATCTTCCACAAAGTGATGAGCCCCTTGAAAAATATTTAAAGTTTGCTCTTTCTTTCATTTCTCAGTTAGGCAATGCTTATGAAAATGCTGATATAAAAACTAAAAAAATGATACTGAGTTCGATACTTTCTGGAAATCCAGTGTTTGACGGCGAAAAATATCGAACTCTCCCTCTTAATGAAGTAGTCGCTCTACTTTCCAAGTATAGCAAGGGTTTCAAAAATAAAGGCACAAAAAAAGGAGGCTTCTTTTCAGAAACCTCCCGTTCAGTACCCAGAATAGGGCATATATCGAACTTTTTAGAAATAGATCTTAGGTCAATTTTAGAATCTGAGAGAGCATAGTTTATATTAAAAAGAGATAGAGAATTTATTGACGGCTTAACTTATCATCGGTTAGATATTGAATGGAGAAAATTTAAGTGTTTGAAATTCCTTTCTACTTGTATTCAGGATTATGAAAAAGAAATTGAGACAACCAATAGCTTTCATTTTGGCTTGATAATTCTAACTTATTATCAATAAATGTATAAATAGATAAAAATTGATCACCCCAGGCATAAAGCCCATTGTTAAAGAAATGAATATTATCATAAAAAAAACCAGAATTAGAAATACTATCACAAATTGGCTCTAGGCCTTTCACTTTTAACACGCTTATCTGGTAATCATCTGTCTGGACTACCAGATTTTTCTTATTAGCGGAAACACTAGCAACTATTATTTGTGGGGAGTCTTCTTTAAATGTTTTAACCACCTTCATTCTCTTAGTATTCACAATAATACTTTTGGTCCCAGATAAAAGGAGATGTTTTTTTCCATCTAATAGAACTACTGGAGCTACATTCCTATTTATATCCATTATTTCGGAATCCTGATAAAAGACTTCATCCTTAAAGAAAAAATAGACCTTAACCAGTTTAAACTCTTTTCTATAATTTTCAAGAGTTATGAAATATTCATTCTGAGAATTCGAAGCAAAAACTCCTTTCACATCATTACCTTTTTCAAATAAAAACACCCCTATAGGCTCTCCGTTTTCTTCGTACAATGTAGTGGTTCCAAAGCTGGTATGAAAAAAAAATCCTGATTTACCCACAAATTGCACCTGTGAAGGTAATACAGGTCCATTAATAATTTCCTTCACAATTTCACCATTCATTTGACATAGAGTGGCAGAGGAATCGCTGATTAAAACGATATGTTCTCCATCTGGGCTATACTTGATTGTGGTAAATTTAGTATTGGGTAAAGTGAAATAAGGTTTTTCAGAAGGTTTATTGTAATTAAACAATATTCCTGTTCCCCTATTTGATATAGTATAACATAAGGAGTCATTCATGTTTTGTGCTTGAGCCCCCCATATAGTTATTACGACTACACCAAGAACCATCAATACTTTTATCGATTTTATATCTTTCATTTTTTTGTAAGGTTAAAACCAATATTAAACGACAAATCGAATGTTGGAGTAATTCTAACGGGCTTCCTACCATTCAATAAATCATGCTCTATTGTAATATCTGGATTGTTATAATATGGATTATTCACTTTAAAGCTTTTGTATGCTCCTCCAATTCCAGCACTTAACCCTATGGATAACCGGTTTAGAGGCAGGAGCATTACAAAACCATATAGTAAATCATAGGTTTTCATCTCTGGAATAAACTCACTATACCCTAGATTTGTTCCACTTGAGGTAAAAACCAACGAATTAACTGGATCGTATTGTCTCATTTGATGCCTAAACCTAAACCCTGAATAGGTTCTTAAATCTTCATCTTCCATTAACAGTTTATAAACTCCAATTAAATACCTTACTCCAGAATAATTCAGTCTTACCGACTTCGATCCAAGCTCAGACTCCACATCAATTCCAGTATCCCATTTTTGATTAATTAATTTGTAGTTCATTTCCAAAAGAACGTCTCCTCCAGTAATAGACAAGTTAAATTCTCTATTCCTATTAAGTAAGGGTAACACATTAAACAACGCATGAACATTAAATTTACTCTCCGAATGATAAGTTTGCTTGCGATTACACTTTTTTAATTCTTTTTGAGCAGTTTCTGCCAAGCTTGTCAACCCGCCATATTCGGCAGCCAGTTTAGTTTTATCCCATAAATAACAATCCGTTCTAGCCTCAGCAATTATTCTCAATTTATTAGCGATTATAGCACACCCCAAGCGATCTGAATTTACCGTTGAAACGTCAAGAAGACTAATTAATGATTCATGTTTTATAAAAGCAGTTTTTAATACGTGATGATGATGTTTTTTGATTAGATCAAATTGCCCTAATTTGCTAAACCATCCCACCAATTCTATGTGACTTACAATATCAACATTCTCATAACTCAAATCTTCAATCAGCTTAACAAGATTAATATAATTGTCTTTACTAGTTTCAAGTTTTAATTCTTCACTCAACCTGAAAAACATACTTGTTGCCTCCAGAAATTCTTGCGTAGTATACCTTGCAGAGTAAAAACTGTCACCATTTAATAATAAATCGTGAATTTTAAAGAGTTTACTTCTTTGTTGAGTTGTTCCTTTTCCCGAATTAAATGCATCAGCATATACTTCTTTTAACAGCTTATGATGATTGAGTACAAACTCACCGAGATTTACTTTTTTTTGCTGACTTATTCCTAGCTCATTGTATCCGCTATATTTCAAATCATACTCCGCAAAATCGACCAAAGATTCTATGTATAATTGATTGAACGATTCAAGATCCTTTGCTGATACTGTATCTCCATAGGAATCACTAGTATTAATAGTACTTTCTTCTATACAATTATTCAGGTATTCTAAAATAACCAGTTTAATCCCCATACTGCCTTCGATAGCCGAGAGAAACCTGAAATTGATTAGTAAAAACATGCTCTGATTGTAATGAGCAACCTGGTAAGTTTGATCTTTCGAAGAAAGATTCTCTTTAATATTGTAGTAACACCAATTTACCTGATTGAGGTATTTTAAGTAGTTCGAAAATTCCACCAAGCTCAACTGTTTAACCTCCTTTCCCTCTAGTCGATCCAATATTTGAATAATGTTTTGAATATTCTGGCTACTTACAGAATCTGCCAATTTCACAAACGATTCCATTTTGGCTTGGGCTATATCGATACTTACATTTCCAACCAAATCTTCATTGCATCCAAACTTACATTTACCGGTTTTATCAATTGCATAAATGAGAGGTCCTTTTCTAGCTAATATCCCCTCTTTATAGTGCTCTATATTTTCAAATTGAAATGGAGCCAGAATATCATTTTTATAATTAGTTATTCCCCATTTATTATTCTTTTTGAAAATAAAGTTATTGTTCAGCCATGATGACGAAAATGATTTGGCAGCATCATACTGAGGAGACGTAACCCAATCGCCATCCTGATTGATCACTCCAAATTGTTTATCTTCCGCAGCAAATAAGTATTCGGGAGAATGTAATATTGGTGAATATGCTTGAACATCAGTAAATTTTTTATTGGAAACAACCTCTATATCTGTGGTTGAAGTAGATCTTACCAGACTGTATAACTCATTCCCCTTACCATAGCGATAAACCTTTTTATTTAACTGAGCGTTAATGGAGAGAGACGAACTCAAGCAGACTAATGATAAGAGAATTTTGAAACTCATTCAAGTAAAGGTTTTTGGTCTTCTCAAAGATAACCTTTGTCTAATGTTCGTGCCATACGACGAATGACGTATTTTTACTCTCTCATGATCCTTACTCGAATATATTTTTGTTTTACTTTTTTTGTAATCTCTACAACTGTTTACGGGCAATATAGGTTAAAACATTACAATGTAAACGACGGGCTATCACAAAATACAATCAACGATGTTTTACAAGACAAGAATGGTTTTTTGTGGTTAGCTACACAAGAAGGTTTAAATCGCTTTGACGGATATCATTTTAGACAACTACAAGACTTAAAAGAAAATTCTTCCTCCATACAGGATCAATTTATTTGGGGGTTAAAGGAGGATCATCTGGGAAACATTTGGTGTTGTTCGAGAGAAGGAATTTCCAGAATAGAAGCAGGTACTCTGAAGGTTGTCAACATTGAAAATGATATTGATGATAACGGTGGACAACGATTAATGATAGAGGTAGTTGAAGGTGAAATCTGGGTAACCACATCTGAAGGTGTATTAGTGCTTAACTGTTCCCAAAAGTTCGAAAAATTGCACTATAAATTATCTGAGGTTACTCAAACAAGGAAATTATTATGCGTAGAAAAACCTTTGAGCATACATTTTGACACTTCTAATAAACTGGTTTACATTCTTTCCCAAAAAGGGTTGTTTATTGTTGATAATGATGAAATACGAAAATTAAGTTTTGAAAATGAACTGGCTATATACAGACACATGGGTGATCAAATCCTGGTCAGAAAAAACTTAATCTATATAGCCACTAACGAAGGGTTATTTTTGTATCGTTCAAATGAAAATAAATTGGCAGTTCTAAAAACAGAATTGTTTAAACGAGTGTTTTCTATCATTACAGTCGGAGAAGAAATTTGGGTGTCTACCGAAAATGGCATTTTCGAATTAAATACAGAAAATGGAAAACACAAACAACTTACCTGGATGAAGCCATTCGAAGCCAACGTTTTATCCATGTACACCGATTTGGATGGATCAGTTTGGCTAAATACATCGAACGATGGTTGTTATACCTACTCACCAAGCAAAGATCAATTTAAATTCCTCGACACACCAAAGCAGTATGGAGTGATTTGGGCCATTAAGCAGTTTGGCAATGAACTGTGGCTAGCATCGGAAGGAGGTGTTTTAAGATACTCTCTTAAACAGAATTACATTGATTTCAAACATTTATCAGACGCAACTATTTTTAATGGAGAATTAAATATTGAAGGACACCCCCTCTCCAATTCCACTTGTTTTTTTGAGGACGAAAGAAAAAGGCGCTATATAGGTACTAAAAGCCAGGGGGTGTATGTGTTGGACTCCAACCAGCAATTTATCAAACAAATAAAACCAGACTATCATATAGATCTTTCTAACAATATAACTAGTGTGGTTCAATTTGATAGTTCTATCTGGATTTCATCTTATTACGGGATATTTCGTTATGATATGGATTTGGAACAATGTGATACCCTAAGTACCTATTCTACCTCTCCACTACCAACCAACTATATATTTAAAGGCACAATATGTAACGATGAGACTTTGTGGTTTGGGACTAATAAAGGTATTCTAATCTTTAAAGATAAAGCCCTATTTACCCATATTCCCTATAGAAAAACTGATCCGGACCATAGTCCATCATTCTATTTTGTAAACGATGTAGTACAACAAGAAGACCAAGTTTGGATAAGTACATTTGGAGGTGGTGTAAATCTATTGACACCTGCAACAGGTAAATTCCAACATTTCGAAAATACTAAAGGACTGAAAAATTTGAATTGTTCAGCAATTCAGCTAGATAAGAACGCAAATTTGTGGATTGGACACAATAAGGGAATATCAAAATTAAATGGGTTAGATCATTCAATTATAAACTACAGTGTAAATGATGGCTTGCTATTTAATGAAATTGCTATGAACTCTTCATTTAATAGTGAGGAAGGGTATTTATTCTTTGGAACACCAGAAGGAATCATTGCTTTTGACCCATTAAAAATTGATCTGCACAAAAACATCAAACCTCCAGTTGTGACTAAGTTTATGGTCAACTATTCTCCTGCTGAATATTCTGACACCATTACCCTTAGTCCCAAAGACGTGGTAGTTTCATTTGAATTTTCAGCACTTGACTACAAGCATAGTGAGGAATTAAAATACGCATATCGCATTAAAGGAATAGACTCCAAATGGGCTGTGGTAAATAGTTCTAATAGGATGGCCACTTATTCTACTCTACCTTACGGTGAACACATTTTAGAAATAAAAACCATAGGAGCGAATGGAGAATTTAGTCTACCTCTGGAAATTTTAATTGTGGTTACCCCTCCTTTTTGGTATACCTGGTGGTTTATTTCATTAGTGATTTTGACTCTTTTAATCATTATTTTTCTTAGCAGTTATTTTTACCACAAGAAGAAGCTGGAAAAGCAATTGCTAAAAATAGAGGTTGAGCAAAAAATTCACTTGGAAAAAGAACGAATTTCTTCTGATTTACATGACAATGTTGGTGCTCAAATTACTCACATCATTCAGTCTCTTGATCATGAGGTATATAGAATGAAAAAGGAGCAAAATCCAAATACAAAAAAACTAAATGAAATAAATGATTTTGCAAGGTACACCATGGATGAATTAAGGAATACAATTTGGGTAATAAACAATGAATCCATATCTGTAAATAAATTCAAAAACAAAGTACTAGATTATCTCTCTTTACGCCTCCATGAAAGTAATTTAGAATGGAAAGTTGAGTTTGACGGCAACGAAGAATTAGGTCTAAATGCAGATATCACCATAAACCTTTTTAGGGTAATTCAAGAAGCTTTAACTAATACGGTTAAGCACTCTGGTGCCAGTAACTTTATAATCAGTTTTAGAACATCTAACAATACTATTGAGATTACGATAATTGACAATGGAAATGGAATGATTAAATTTAATAAAGAAGGGCATTTTGGACTAAAAAACATGAAACATAGGGCAAAATTAATTGGCGCTGAGATGAAGATATACTCTGAAGAGAATCAGGGCACCACAATAAACCTGAAAATTGAACTTTAATTAGGGCATTTGCCGTATGGTGAAAATATTAAATAGGAACTAACTTTACTTATATGAAAATCCAAATAGGTATTGCAGAAGACGATTATCATTTAATGAAGTCTATCAAAGCTAATTTATCATTGTTCGATGAAGTTAACGTGGTTTTTTGTGCCACTAATGGAAATGAGGTATTGGAATGTATTAAAGAATCTAAAGTAGACCTTATTTTAATGGATATTAATATGCCTCAACTCAATGGAATTAAGACTACCTACGAGGTTAAAAAGAAATATCCGAAAATTAAGATTATAATGCACACCATATTTGATGAAAATGATAAAATATTTGATTCAATTCTTGCTGGAGCGAACGGCTACCTATTAAAGGGAGTAAAACCTGATAAAATGAAGTTAGCGATAGAGGAGGTAATGGAAGGTGGAGCACCAATGAGTCCAACGATTGCAACCAAAGCACTACAACTAATAAAAGGAAGTTCGGAACAGAATAGAAAGGAATTCAATTTAACAAAAAGAGAATTAGAAATTCTTACCCAAATTGCTAATGGAATGGGGTATCAGGATATCGCTTCACAATTGTTTATTAGTCCAGGAACAGTACGGAAACATGTCGAAAATATTTATCAAAAACTACAGGTCCACAATAAAGTTGACGCAGTTAAACTTGCGTTAAAGTATAAACTTGTAGTCAACAGATAAAAGAATGCTAATAAGTCCAAAATCTATTATAGAATTAGTGTTTATTTCGACAGGTATGACGAACAACATTTTCATGATCTCACTTTGCAGGACTATCAAAATTGACATGAGAAATGTTGAGTGATAACGATATTCCTGAGCCAATTAAGGCGAAAAAAGGAATTCTAATGTAAAAATGTCGAACCGCTTTTTTCAATACTGATAGGGCTTTCAGAAGATTTAGTCCCGTCACCCTATTTGGATAAAACCAACAAAAAAAGCCCTGTAACTCTACGTTACAAGGTTAAATGTACCCGCAATGATTGCATTGTCGAACCAAATAGAATAGTAAACAAAACTCTTTTTCATATAGTGTAAGTATATTTGAAAAAAGAATTTTCTTGAGTCAAATACCTGAAATAGAATTTAAAAATGACAACGTCAAAATTGACGGCTTTGAAATCATAGACATTGCGAAAATTCAGGCAAATGCAAACAGATTAGTAAACAGCCCCGAAAAACCGCACCAACCAAATTTTTTCACCTTGATTCTATATACCAAAGGTGAAAGTAAACATTTGGTTGATTTCAATTGGTATGATGTTAAGAAAAATTCTCTCGTCTACATCACCAAGAAGCAAATCAATGCATTCTCATTCAATTCTAAATTAAAAGGGTATTGCATACTCTTTTCACAAGAGTATTTTGAAAGGTGTTTTGGACATATAGATGGAAGCGTAATACACAGATTATTCACACCTGAATTATATGAACCAATTATTCAACTTCCCGAATCTTCCGATATTATAGACTATGTTTCTTTGCTTTACAATGAATACTACTCAGAATTCAGTCTAAGGAAACCCATTATTATTGAATCACTTTTTACAATAATTCTTTCCAAGGCAGAAGATTTTCGAAATAAGAACTCGAAAATTAACACTGACGCTTCTAACAATCCGATAGTCCCAAAATTTTTAAATCTTCTTGAGTCTCATTATAACGAAAGTCGAGATGCAGTGTTTTATGCTGACAAACTTTCAATAACATACAAGCACCTTAATACAACTTGTAAAAAATACATTGATAAAACTGCAAAACAGGTCATTGACGATTACGTTATTCTTGAGGCAAAAAGAAGACTAATCGACCCTAATATTCAAAGTACAGAACTATCATACCTACTTGGTTTCGATGACCCAACTAACTTCACCAAGTACTTCAGAAACAAAACGGGATTAACCCCAAATCAATTCAAAAGGAATCATCTTTCTGAATAATAGGTTCGGTATTCACCATTTTTAAGATTGTTTTCATCTTTAACTGTCAGTTGATTCACTCGAAATTTGTACTAAACAAAAAGTAATACAAATGAAGAGAGTTTTAACAATGGTTGCAGCAGTAATTTCTCTAACTGCATGTACCCAAAAAAGTGAAATTAATGAATCAATAAAAACAGAGAATATGGAAACAAAAACAGAATTATCAAACAAAGAAAAGGCAATTGCTATTATTGAAGCATTTGAAACTGGAGATGCAGCTGTGCTGGAATTCATAAGTGATGAAAAATACATTCAACACAATTTGAACTTTCCTGACGGCAAAGATGTCCTAAAAGGATTCTTCCAGGGCAAACCCACTGGGTTTAATGTCGAAATACATAGAGTTTTCGAAGAAGGTGATTTGGTGGCGATGCACAGCACGTACGGTGGAACATGGAATAATGGAACTCCACAAGTTGCTTTTGACGTATTTCGATTCGAAAACGGTAAAATGGTTGAACATTGGGATAATCTTTTGGACATAGCTGAGCCAAATGCGAGTGGCAGAACTCAAGTTGATGGAGTAAAGAAAGTGTCTGATAAAGACAAAACAGTACCAAACAAAGCTATTGTTCAGAAATTAATGGATGTAGCATTCTTGGGGGGAGATTTTAGTGTGATTCCTCAGCTAATAAGTAAAGACAAGTATTTACAACATAACCCACAGGCATCTGATGGATTAGAAGGCTTCAATGAATTTGTGAAATACTTGACTGAGAATAACATTGAGATGAGATACAACAATGTGTATCAAGTAATCGCTGATGGGGACTTCGTACTAACATTAGCAGATGGAACTTTCGGCGGGAAAGAAGTTGCATATTATGACCTTTTTAGATTGGAAGACGGACTTATTGTAGAACATTGGGATGTTGTTACTGAGATTCCAGCAGAAACTGAATGGCAAAATCAAAATGGAAAGTTTAAAAAAAAGTAAAATAGAACTTGTTTATGTAATGGACCCACATTGCGGGTGGTGTTATGGATTTGGAACAGTCATTCTTGAGCTTTTCGAAAAGTACAAAGACAACCCTTCGGTCTCATTTGACGTGAGACCGGGGGGATTGTTTTCACCAAAAATTGAGGTTCCAGCAGGATTTGCTGATGAAAAGAGACCTATTGCTAAAAGAGTGGAAGAGCTTTCAGGAGTGAAATTTATGGAAGTCTACTTTTCCGATATTCTTGGAGAAGGAAGTAACCTCGATAGTGAGCCTCCTGCAAGGGCAATTCTTACAATCAAAGAATTAACCCCAGGAATTCTGGTTCCATTTACTGAAAAACTGTTGGAGCTTGAATTTATAAAAGGGCAAAATAATTCCTTAGATGAAACGATTCTGATGGCTGTTGAAGAATTCAAAATTGACAAAAACTCATTCGCGGAGTTGTATCATTCAGATGCTATGAAACAAAAGACATTAGTAGAATTCAGAGAGGTAGCAACTATGACTTCAGGTTTTCCCATTCTTTACATGGTTGTTGAAAATGAACCTGTGAAACTTGCTGGTGGTTTCACTCCTGTAGATAGATTAATTAAGAAGATAAATACTGCTATAAATTAACACATCAAATTAATTTATCGAACCGTTTTCGGAAAATGTCGAACCCAAAAAGCCCCGTATTACTATTATTACGAGGCTTTCTTTTTAAATGTACCGAAGGTGGGACATTTATCGAACTTTTTAGAAATGGACCTAAGTTCAATTTTAGAATCTGAAAGGGTATAGTTCATATTTAAAAATAAATAAAGAGTTTATTGACAGTTTAACCTATATTCCTATATGCAGCTTTGAAACAAATAGTTCAACACCCTCAATGGTTTTTGATTCAAAGTTTAGCATATCATAAAATTTGGAAATATGAATTGTTAAACCTAGGTCTTCTTGTAATAATGTTCTTTTTATACCTTCTCCTTTTGAATTTTTACTCTTCATTTCAAGTCTAGTCAAATTAGGAATATTACCTGAAACTTGAATAAACTCAGTATCATTGGGTTCGAAATGAATCGTCTCAGAGACATACTTTTGTTCTTTCTCATCAAAGTTCCATGTTACTATTTCGTGTAAATCAGTCATTTATTTTGTTTAAAATTTTTGATTATCAATTAATTTCATGCTTAACTTATTCCTTTTAAGTTCTCCACTAAACTCAATGTTTGCATAGTGATTCACTTCATCAGATAAAAATGGAAAGACGTTTATTCCTTTTTCAAACTCTCTAAAAGAAGGTAACATCGCAATCCTTTTATTAAGGGTCTTTTCGATTAATTCTTGTGCTTTCCCTTTTACATACAGGGTAAATCCATTTGTCATATTATTTAAGATTATCAGATTGTATTTATCTTCTTACTTTAAACGTTAAATCTTTATGTTTGGTTCTTCTAGTTTCACTTCCATTAATTATAGTGCAGCTATTTTTTCCATCTTTTTCTGTCAACACTTGTGGACATATCAATAGTTTTATGCTTTCTTCCTCTAATAACCTTTTGTCAGGTTCACAATATGGAAGGTAAATTTGAGAAATGTGGTTTCCATAACAAAAAAGAAAAGAATAGGTTGGCATATTGTTATTTGAATAATCAGAATGCTTTTTGAACAAAAACAACATGGGGTCTCTTTGTGCAAAATGTAGGCGGTTATGATATATTAGAAAATAGGGAAGGTACCGTTCATCCTCATAGGAATGTGTCTCGTTTAATAACCAGTTCCTAAAATAATCAAACCCTCCATTATTCAACTCTTTATTTGGCATTATGGAGAATGCTATCTTTGCTAATGACTTTAATAAATATAACGGTTTGTATTCCTTTTCTGGAAGAACAACGTCAACAATATGCTCATTCTTTCTAAAATCCGATTTAAATGTCACTTTCCCATCTTTTTCTTCCTTAATTTTATCTTTATTCTCTATATCCAAAAGCATTTTAATACCAGCTTCATTTCTTTGTAGAGTTAACGCATTATTCTTAAATTTTGGTGTTGGTTTGCCTTTCTTTTTTATACCGTAAAGTGTTCTTGTTAAAGCTCCATGATTTGCCAATTCGTTTTCATATATACTGAAAAGCTCATTGCATTTTTTACACTCATCCTTGGAAAAAAGCCATCGATTCCCTGTTGAATGTGGGAATGTATGTGCATTTCCCCTTTTGAATTGGTTTCTATTTGTTTCGCCACAAAACCTACATTTAAACCCATCTCCTAAGATTATTTTATCATTCCAATCATGAAAAGATGAAATTGAATCATAGTAGCAGTAGAAATTATCTATATGTAATTCGTTAAAATCATGGTATGTATTTATATGAACCGTTTGAACCTTTTCCATTTTATCAAATCGATGAAAGATGGTTTTTTAACCAACTTGAAAATTCATTAATTGTATCAAGGCCTATTTTTTGGTTTAGACTTCTATTTTCAGGTTGAATATTATATACTATTCTTCCTTTGAGGAGCCTTAGCTTGTTCTCTTGCTTTACCAGAATTATTTCTAGAGATGTTTTTATTTTTTTCAGACATAATGATACATTTACTTTAAGTAAATTTATTAAAAATATTTTTGCTAAACTTCTGGAACTATGACCTTATTATGTTTGTATCTTTAGGTCAATAAATGTAACCCTGAATAAACAAAATCAGTTATCCAAAATATAATATATACATTATGTATTTTACAGTAAGCATTTATACAGATAATGAAAATATGTTAGCTCATGTAACTAATGAGTTAGGAAATTTTTTTAACGGACGTAATCTGGGAATTTCTTGGGCACTGCCACAACCCAGCTATTTTATTGTAAATATAGGAGAAGCAAACATTGGAATTGTTGCCGAAACTTATGATTTTCTAGTAGAAACATTTAATCGTAATAATGATTCTTTTAGGTTCATTATTTCACCCCCTTCAAGAACATCAGGGTTTTCAGGAATAACGGAAAATGACGAATGGAATAGAATTAGTCAATTGACTAATTAGTTAAACTAATTATGAGTAATCAGACGCCCCAACCACCACCTAAACCTAAAAAATCTCCCAGACCTGAGCACGACTCTTTAGAACTTAACAAAGAACAAGCTTATAAAGAGGTAAAAGGACTTTTGGATAACCAGAATTTAGGAGATAATAAACACGATAGGATATTTGAGCTTTATCAAACTATAGTTGACACAAGAAAATTTGAAATTGAAAATTTTTGGAAAAGAACTGTATTTTTTTGGGGAACTCTTGCAATCATCATAGTTGGATATTTTAAGATTGAAGGAGTAAATAAGTATTCTCTCTTTATTGCTCTCCTAGGCTTGTTCTACAATATAATATTCAGTCTTAGTTTACGGGGTAGTAAGTATTGGCAAGAACATTGGGAGGGAACAGCAAGGGCGTATGAAGAAGCACTAGAATTCAAAGTTTTTCGTTGGAAACTAAAAAAAAGAATTACTGAAGCTAATAAAGACGTTCCAAGGCTTATTCGACCATTCAAATATTCCGTTTCCAAATTAACAATGGTATTAAGCGACATTACTATTTTTGTATGGTTCATGTTAGTAGTCGAAAGGTTTGATCAAGCTTTTAAAGATGGAGACATATCATTTGCAAAGGATTCCCAATTTTCGTTTTTTGCTTCGGGAGTTTTCATATTTATTTTCATCTTCGGATATTACATATATGTTATCATAAACCGTACGATTAAATGGTATAAGGAAAAATAATTGATTGTGAATTATTTATCTATATTTTTGTATCAAATATGTTGTTTACCCCATTTCACCCAATTCTAGTAATTACCGAAGATGCTCAAGTTAGTGTTTGGGTAACAATAGCAGGAATGATTTTCACTGCGTTGGTTACGTTCTTCTCTACTAAGCATAGTATTAGAAAGGATACGCAGACCAAGTTTGACAAAGTAAATAAAGAAGTGACTGAATTAAAGTTGGAGATGAAGGAGCTACAAAAAACTGATGAACTTCAACAAATGGTAATTGATAATTTGAATGAAAATGTACTTAAGAAATTACCACCGGATTTGCCCGAAAAATTAGACTCAATTTTAGGGATGACTTCAGATATACACAAAAATAATAGTAATAAGAAGAAAAAGGGATAAATGGATTATAATAGATTACAATACCTAAAATCTCTTGTTACTCAAGGAAAAGCAACAAAGATTCAAAAAGATGAACTGATGAAATTGTTGTATCAAAATGGGTCAATTAGTAGGGTACAGTATGATGATTACCTTGGAGGAAGAGATACTGACGAAATTCTTAATGCTGCATTAGTTGTTGCTGGAACAGTTTTACTAGGCTATCTATTGGGTAGACTATTTCGTGATTGATATTCTCATTTCTCAAGTATCGTTTTAAGAAGTGTTAATTATTACTATATATCTTTGGACGAAAAAGTTAGCCTATGCCAAGTACAGGTTCATCAACTTTTGGACTTTATTAAAGCTCACATTACTAGTATGGACATAAAAGATGTATTAAAAAGAGACACCCAACAAATAGCAAAAGAAAACAACAAAATCTTTAATGATTACCTCAAAGAAAATAAAGGAATAATTAAGTCAGAAAATATATTATGGTAAAAGGCTCTAGAAGTACTGTTAATACAGATGTCAATTTGTTGAAAACCATGCACTTTACTATACCCAATTATCGTATTTGATTTCTTACCTTTGGACAATACTTAATATCTGTTGATATTGGAGATATGCACGAAATGCCATAATAGAGATGGAGATGTGCGAGTTAGAACACACAGGAAGACAGAAATTCATGTGTATAAACAACGTCAGAAGGACAGAAAACCTCAGCTCCTCGTAAGCTGCTTCCCAACTCACTCCAATACATAAAGATCATTTATAATTCAACTCAGACAAATACGAGGTACGTCTGCTTAAAAGTTTGATTATGAATGACACCATAAGCTTAACTAGCGGGCATATTTATTTTCTCATTTTTATTGTAGGACTTGTGGTTTTCCACTTAAATAAGAACACTGCAAAAATCATCAGAGAATATTTGAATGGGATAAATAATCTCTTGGAAACATATTTAAAGGGGAGAGCTGTGTTAAAGGCTGATTATGCCAAAACTCGAGAATTGAAGTTGAAAAAATATCCTAATCAGAAGCCTAAGGTTATCAAATTGAACTTAAGCAAGATTAAATCTTGGTTTAAAAAATACTTTTCAATTGCTGTGATGTGGGGGAAGTTTCTTATCCATTCTCTTTAGCAGCGAGTTCAATTCCATACTGCTCATGGATAGTTATTTGAGCTATTAGGATGTTTCTAACTGTATCTGGAATATCTAGTTTTAGAATATAATCAGCACCTTTCTTAAGGTCAGCTAACTTGATCTCACATCTCTTCTTCGCATCAAAGTCTTTTGGGTTTACTTTTGGATTCACTGCAAGGGTTATCTCAAAAATTGTTAAATTAAAAACTGACTATACAACTCCAGGAGTTTATTTTGTTAATGTTTTGTCTATATCAATTTCAGAAACGAAAAAAGTTGTAATAATGCAATAATTCTGCTAACAACAGGCTCTATCAGTATTTCTTTTTTTAGGAGAAATGCTGATAGATTACCTGAGTTGACTTATTATTTCAATTGAACTTAATTGGGCAGAATAACCAGAACCAACTAATAGTAATAATCCAATTAGAATATTTTACATATTATGGAATAGACTTAATGGATCTAAAATTTTATCATAACAGTTGAAGCTGTCATTTCACCATCAACTAATAATTCTACGATGTACTTACCTGAATTTAGGTCGGAACATTCAACGTGATTATCTCCAGCTATGGCCGACCAATCGTTTTAACGATTTTCCCCGAAAAATCAAGAATATTTAGCGTTCCACTTTCAGAGATTGTTACTTTACAAAAATCATTAGCTGAGTTCGGTCTAACCAAAATTGAAGAGGGAATGTAGGAAAGGATTACTATTTAAAGAAGACAAGCACACATATTAATATGCGTGCTTGTTTGAATTATACTTATAAATAAATTAAGGTTAATATAAACCACCTCTATTTCTTTTAAATTAATCTTACTTTGTTTTTTTAGAACCTAAACTTTCCATAATATCTTTAACAAGTTTTTCATCAAGGTTAAATGGCAAAATAGAAGTCGAAGATGTTTTTTGATTTTCTAGTGCCTTCATATCCAAAATTAACTGTGCGCTGGCTAATAATGCTGGACCATAGGTCGTAGAATTTAAAATATAAGCAGTAGTTGCAGCGATCTCTGCTTGAGCAGTTCCATACGCGCCTCCAACAAACCAATACGCATCTTTACCAAATTCTACTATTGCAGCACCTGAACCAGCTGGCATGGTAGATACCAAGGCTCCACCTGAAGCCAAGGCCAAACTTCCGGCACACGTCCACCATATTATCTCAATAAACTGCTCATTATCTGTCCACTGCAGACTCTCAGCGGTAAAGTCGTTACCTAAAAAGTTCATTCCACAGTACTTATTAATTATATCTCCATCTAGTCCTACCCCAAAATTATATTCATACTGATCCATATAATTATTAACTATACTTTTTGGAACTTCAGGATTATCTGGTACCCAGTGAGAACCATTAGGATCATTCCCATATATTGTATTTGTACCTCCTCCATTTTCCTCACTATGATATGTTCTTTTCTCATCAATTCCTATGTAGTCATCGAATCCTAGTTTTTTAGCATCTTCTGCAGTTAAAATGTCAGGTCGATAATGCCAAGTTGTTGTTGAATACGTTGTAGATTGAGTAGATTTAACAGTACCGTCAGGATTATAAGTAGTCAGAATAGACATTCCTGTTATTTCATTATCCCCTACATACTCTAGTCCCTCCAACTCAACACCATCCATTAACCTATTCTCACTAAAAGCATACGGACTATTATGTGGATACTTAGGTGCCAACGGATCTACCGCAAAAAACCTTCCCAATCTTGGGTCATGCATTCGGTATTTATAGTTTACCGAATAATTACTTCCTTTTATTTCATCATCTTTTTCCTGTCCCTGGAAGCCATAACGATAACTGTTCTTACTACCACTTCTTGCTACACATGGAACAGATATAACGGAAGTAACATTTTCCATTCGATGAATGGTTAGGTTTTCTACTTTTACACCAACTCCCGAAATATCCACTAAGGTTATATCTACCAACATAGTGGTATTTGTATTTGCATCTGCTACTGTTCGGTACACCACCCCATCTACGCTATATATAATATTCTCGTTTTCTCTAGCAATTTTAAATACTGATCCTTGAGAATAAGTTGTTTGAAAACCAATAGGCACACCACTTTCATAAATGTAGGCTTTTCCGTTTGGATATACATACCATGCATAATTGATGGTTTCAAACCCTCCATTAAGATCTGCATAAGATAGCCCTACAAAAGTTCTATTGTTTGGTATAACAGAAGCGTTCCATTCAATCCAATCACCCGCATTAAGTGTTTGAACAGAACTTCCCCTACCATTACTTCCTTGTATATTCTCGAGGTCCCCATCCGTATTAACAAACGACACTGGCTGAGTTTTGTAATTCATGTTGGTATAGATAACTGCCTCAGAAACTTCTTCGAGGGTAATCACCTCTTCTGTCATTTCTCCTGAACAGCTTGCCATCACCATTCCGAAAGGATAATAATCGGCAAAGCTTTGTACGTCTGTTACGAAATAGTCTACTTCTCCATTACCATTACCTATGGCTACTTTACGATCGCTAATTACCTGTTGAACGTTTGCTCTGTGATCTCCCAATTCAAAGAACTTTGCTCCCAGAATTCTGTCTTTATATGGAGTTACCGGATCAGATACTTTAGCTGATCGAGTATCTAATCCCAATCGCTTAGACCCAATCATAAAACGTTCTTTTATCGTTAGCTCTTCCTCCGCTTCTGTCTTTTCGTAAATGGCTAAGGTATTGTCTTGCGCATCCATGCCGTACCAACTGTAACTCCACAAATTGGATGGGTTCATGTTCCCGCTTCCATCTTTGGTCATTACCACCTTTAAGCAACGTACGCCTTTGCTATCGTACTCAAAATAAGAGTCTGGCTTGGTAGAACCAGCTGTACGGTAAATGCGTTTGACTTTACCATCCGGATACCACTGGATATAAGCTATTTCTTCTGCTGCATCTGATTTTAAAGAACCATCTGCATGATAGGTATAGTTTCCACTGGTTTGAGTGCCCATTATATCACCGTAGTTCACTACCCCAGGAGCAACATCCTCAACATCTGCTAATTGATTGGTTGGTTTTGGATTTAATGGATCCGTTAAATCTACATGATAATTGTAAGTAAATAAATCCATCAGGTTATCATTATTATTAGCTGCAGAAGCGTAAGTTCTTCTTCCCAGGTTTAGAATGTTTCCATTAGGATCGTAATCTACGTGTACATCGTAATTCCCCAATGCATTCAATTGAGCTGAAGTGCTCACATTTTTCCTTGTGGCATTGGCCATACTGTTTAAAGCGGTAATGTCGTTAGCTGTAAACTCATGGTTTTCTTTGAAACGTTGTAACTGATCGTATTGATAAGTGGAAGCATGTACATCTAGCGGATTAGCATCCAGGTCAGACAAGGCCGTACTCATGTATTGAATGTTTCCGTTGTACAATGGTTTTAAATCGGCCTCGAAAGGTGTTGAAGCAATGTTCATGTCCCATTCTTTTCCAGTTTCTAAATGACTTACTCGTTTGTAATCGCCTTCATAATACCCTAACGTAAAGGCAAATGCGTCTCTTGCTATGTATTCATGAGCAATTGGAGATCCACTCTCATAAGGATATGCAGTGGAAATTCCATCTTTACCCATATCCTTATTCGGATCCAATACAGCAGAGTTCATTCCTCTTATCCAACCGTGGAGGGTATATACAAAATCACATCCTTGCACTTGCATCTCTCCCAATTCTGTACGGGCTAACATTCCATCTAAACGATATTGGTAATCGGCATCTTTGTCCCAAATTATTCCATCTTTAGAGGTATATATTTCTTTTATACGATTATCTGCATCGTAAACATAACGATGACTCATCTGGTCGATCTTTCCTTTTTGATAATCAATTTGATGGGTTAATTCACTAATTAAATCATAGGTATAATCGGTGCGGACAAACTCTCTATTATCTGCTGCCAGATCTTTATTTTGACTCAAATAAGTCTTAACCACACCATGTACATCGTAACTGTTATGGTTTACATAATCCGGTGTTCCAATGTCTATTACTCCGAAACTTGGAGTAAACCATCCCTCGTACTTTTCGGTAGCGGCTATTCTGTTTCTAATGTCTCCATAACCGTCTCCTCCAAACTCCAGTTCGGCAGCCGCGCTTTGAGGAGTAGAATATACCACTTTGTTGATTTGACTTTTAGCTGTTCCCGATGCATTTACAGGGTCAATCCACTGCCTTAAGGCATGAGCATTTTTTGCAGTATTATTGTCCATTGGGGTAGGCTGCATAATCTCCGCTGATTCCGCTATTCTTCCCAAATAGTCGTATTTGATGTAATTATACGTTGGTACGTTTACTCCTGATCCAAATGGATCATTGTTAAGTAGCTTTGTATTAAACTCAGCCTGCCTTGCATTTTGACTCACCACAGGTCTTCCTAAATCATCGTACCAACTTTTGGTATCTCCACCATCCGGTGTATTGGATAGTATTTGTTGATTCATGCTATTAAACTGGTAGGTAGAGGCATAAGTATGCTCAGGGTAAATCTCTGCTCCGTTTTCTACAATATCTGTAACATCATTTACATCTAAAGGATTTACTCCTTTAGGTGGTACAGTTTTAACCAAGTTCCCTACTCTATCGTAGTAGAACAATGTATAATGGTAACGGTTGGCTTTGTAATCATAGCTGTGATCTTCCGTTACGTTTAAACAAGTTTCGATGTAATTGGCTTCAAAAATTTCTTGTTGCTCAGTTAAGTAATGAGCGTAAGCTTCATCTGCATTAATGGTTGCATTGGCAATTAATCCATCGATACAATCTGGTTGAGGGTCATTGTGAAAATCATAATTAACACACAATATTGGAGCATTAGGACCTGTAGGACCAGCTCCTGGTAATATATCAAAACAAGTGGTTCTAACATAATAGGTAAGCTCAACCTCATTGTTCTGATCGTCCAATGCAATGGCATCTATCGCAAATTGATTGGTAGCTAAACTTGAATTCCAGTAAGGAGCTCCAAAAGATGTGGTGGCTTGCATGGCTTCAAGCGCTGTATTAAAAGACCCCTGGTTAATTAATTCTAATGTGATGCTTTCATTTCTATCGCAGAAATCGCAAGTGCTATGGTTAATACCAAAGGTTAAGGTGCTTCCAACAATCTGTGGAGAGTAATTGTAAGCTATGGTTGGATCTACCTCACAACTTGGCTTTAATGTGGTAAAGCTCGCAGTGAAGTAAGCCGGAAGTGTATTTCCATAATGGGATTGACCATTGGTAATTCCTGCTGCTGTCAAACCATTCAGTATATCAACCAAATCGTTTACTCCATTCGAAAAACCTGAGGTGGTAACTCCATTCACATAATCATCGCAGGTTTGCATAAAGGCCTCCAAACTGGCATAATTAAAATTAGTACTTTGAGTTTCGTTAATGTAGTTAGTAAAAATGCTTGGGTGTAAGGTAACATCAGTTATTCCAAATATTGAGTTTAAATGAGCTACAGCATCGGTTATTACTTCGCAATCGATACAGTCTTCACCAGCGCATTTATAGTCATTTAGCGTTTCAATTAAGCTCAACGCACCCAATTGACTTTGAGTCCACTCTATGGCCGGTTCCGGACATTCATCACAGTAAGTTTCTCCTGTACTTACACCGGCAGCATTCGCACATTCTGCACGATCATTACAGAAATTTGCTGGGTAAAAACCGTACTGTGCTACAAAATCTTCTTCGTTATCTACACTTAACAACTGATCGCAACCACATTCATTCAATTCATGAATCAAGGATAAGTCATCCACTGGTTGTGGAAAATTGATCAGCAAATGACTACATGTAGCTGTCTCCGGTCCATTCAAGTATGCACTCGAAGTCAACACCTCTTCAAACGATGCATAAGGAGATGGATTATCGCTAAACTGAGAAGCTACAGGCCACTCTGGTGAGCACCCTCCTTTACATACGTTTTCCAGATCAACCTGTAATGCATCGTAAACACTATTTCCCGATGCCCAATCTTGAGGAGAAACATTCAATAAGGTTGCACAACCTTCTAACGACGACATCCAGGTATCAGAAAGAGCTTCACATTGCGTTTCACAAAAATCAATTGATGGAGCAGACCCCGGGTTAGCTACAGAAGGATTAGAAACCACTTCCAAATAAGGGTTTGCCATCATCTGATCGAACAATGGAAAACGCTTTATTTTGTTTTCATAGTCGTGCGGTGAAACACAGTGACTGGTATTTACAAAGTTGATACACCTAATGTGGTTTTGGTTAGGGTTTCCATTTGTAACTTGTAGCATGGCCCATCCCTCCATGACAACTTGTAGTAATATATTTCTTCGCCCCATGTACATGTTCCTAAAACTCAACCAGTGCTTATCATTATCGCAAGTACTTTGTCCAAAAGGTTCACCATCTGTCATTAAGGATACTTGCTGGTAAAGCGAACTTCCTGAACAATCGTTTAACAAAGCTTGTGCTTGTTGCAAATAGGTCCAGGTTTGCTGCCCATTCATATAGTAGGCATAGGTTCTGTCGTTTAGGTTTTGGTAAATTAAATCAGTGGACTCATCAAACAAAGTAATTAATGGATCTTGCAATGTTCCCGCAGGTGCTGATGAAAAACAGCTATAATTGGCCGACCCCATCGGATTCAGGAAATCATTGGTTATAGCATCAGCCATTGTTTCTGTGTTGTTGAAATTAGCGGCGTAACTAAATACCTCCGGAAAAGTAGTACAGAAAGTATAAGTTATGTATTCCGGATGGCCTACTATTAACGCTTCCGCCCATTCCTGCTGCCAATTATTTAAGAAGTCCGTTAAAGTTATACTCGGATCCAAAGGCGAAACCATATTACCCAATGAGTTTTGAATAAGTGATGGTTGGCCATTGGTGGTATAATTCAGGCCTGCACTTTGCCAATGAATTTCCAGAGAGTTATTCGTATTGAAAACACTTAATGGATCGGTTGGATCAAGTGATCCATACTGTCCACCAGGAGTTACATCTCCCATCAGTATAGGTTTCAATTGCTCACAAATAGGAGCATTTTCGCAATCAATAATGAACTCCTCTTTTTCGTCTTCGTATTGTTGTTGGGTTGCTCCCGGGTTATTGGCTAAATAAACTGTCCATGTTCCAAAATGATCCAAAAAGTTTTGCTCGCAAGCGGTTAAACTTTCGCACAAGCTATAATCTATGGTAGATAGTTCATTTTGCAAAAATTCTGAATAAGGAGTTAAACAGGTTGAATTTTCTACATATTGCTCCCAATAGTAATCTACAGGTGCCTGAGACACTTTTAAGGTTTTGGTTACATAATAGCTACCGAATCTTGGAAACTGAATTCCGAAACTTCCAGGGTTTACACTTGAAAACGTAATGGCCGGATCGCAGGTTGTGTTATAGTTGGTTTCATCAATCATCCCTACGGTATGAGTCCATGAATAAGGGGCATCATAGGCCACTTCATTTTCATTAACCGGACCGCAAGAGGCGCTGAATTCGCCCTCTTCCGGGGTAATGGAATAAGTAATTTCATAAACACAATCAAAACACATATTGGCCGGTAAACAATTGGTATATACCTGTTGTTCGAAGTCGTAATTAAAAGTATACAATGTGTTCGGATCGGTTACTGCAATTAATGTTTGTACAGAAAGAACCCCTTCTTCCTCCAGATTAGGGTTATTATCATTAAACAATTGCGTATGCAATAAAGTTGGACCATCATTTCCCTCTATGGCTTCTAACCCAGCAGGAGCTTCTCCCTCCAGGTAGGTTGCTACAGTTTGTCCATAGCTATCTAAAATAGTTACACTTACCTGTCCGTTAGCATCTCTTGTAATAACTCTGGTATAATTATGGGCAGGAGCAGCATCTGATCCAAAAAGGTATGTTGTTTCATTTCCCTTTACATTTTCATAAATGGTTTCTTTGTAATGCATTCCCTCTTCCAACTGATGGGTAGCACCCACTCCGCCTACTCTTTTTGCCCTACTGGTTGGGTCGTTGGCATAATGTGTTTGAATAAATGTATAACCATCGGCATCCGGCAAATAAGCTTCGGCCCCATCTTGATCGGTATTTTGATCGCTGTAATAATTAGCTACTCCTTTAGACTCTAATTCATGCATAGGAGGTGCAGGTTTCACTCCACAATCACCATACATCAAATTATCTTTATGAAAATCATCTTTATCATAAACATCTCCACTTAAGTCCAGATTAATTCCATCGATATAATTCAAATGAGCTTGTTTTACGGGGCTTCCCATGGTTTGTATGGCTGGTCTACCATAATAATCGTAAACAGTAGAACCTCCTATCACTTCGTCCTGGCTGTTCATTTTGGAAATCGTCTGTCTGGTTTTGGCGGTTCCATCCATGTACTGAACGGTAACTCCTTTTGCCCCATTTTCAACAAACCCCATTTGAGCGGCATAGTTAAAAGCATTATTTTCCAATGGAGTGGTTGCTGTATAGCATGTATTAGGGCACTGGCTTACCATTCCACTTACCGGAACTCCTGACCAAGCTCCTTCAATTGGAACATTAAGGTTTGGTCCGCCTATTCCAATTCCTCGGTAACGAACTAATAGAAACCCATTCCCATAGATTAATGGGATATCATAATTACTTTCCTTTAACCTAACTCTACTGGCATTTTCATTGAAATTATAATGTACGTGGTTAGGAGTATGTAATTGAACATTACCACCTGTTACAGTTCCTGTATAACTGTGTACCCAAATCCACTCCAACTCATATTCTTCAGCGCCAGAAATATTACTCCAATCTACCTGGAGTTTGGCTTCATTGATATTATAACTCAAGTTAATATCAGTACTGGATACACTGGGTACAGTAAATCGATCGAACACGTCGTAATATTCCGTTTCGACAGTCGCTTTTAAAAAGAGGTTTGAAGGGTAAGTAGTTACAGGAACATAAACCTGACTACTATTCTTTATAAACAATTGTACGCTCGAAATATTAACTTGTAACCCATTATTAAAGGTGTATACCGATCGGTCCTTATATTGAAGGGTTGGATCGAAATCTACCTCTAATTCTACTGAGGTGGTTTGGGTCTGCAAGGTATTGTTTGATTGTAGTTCTTCCCAGCTAACATCAAATGTAATTAGGTATTCAAAGGCTGGATCTATGGTTAAAATGCTCTCATCTATTCCAAAAATGATTTCATTCTTAACCCCCTTTATTTTAAAATCGTTGAACCAATTTGGATTGTTATCCACAGCATAATACTGATCACTCTCCACCGATAATGGCTGAACGATGTTTGAACTTGTATTGGTATTTTCTTCTTTGTCTATTGTTCCGTACGTCAACGTACTAAAACTTAACAAAACAAGTATTGACATTAATTTTCTCATCTCTTTACGTTTTAGTTATTGATTTATTGGTTAATTCTTATTCCGGTTCTACTCTCCTGTATGGTTTGTTTTCCACGGTTAGTTTCCTTAAATGTTCGGATCATGTTACCATCCTCATCATACTGATAGATAATTGCGAAATTTCGATTATCCAACGTTGCCATTGGTCTTAGATTATTGGCATCCATCACTTGAGCTTCCATTTCACTGTCGAATGGGTGAACTCGGATATCGTCGAAAAATGCCGTAGTAGTTCCCGCAACAAGTTTGATCTTTACTGCTGTATAATTGGCCAATTGATCATCGATTTCGAAAGTCAACTCTATTCGTTGCCACCCATCAATAATGTTGGATCTTTTCTCTGTAACAGGAATCACTGTTCCTCCTACTTCTACTTGAATACTTGCTTCGTAATTAATGAGCTCCGGAGAAGTATTATTTTCTTTTACCCACCCCATGATTACATAGGTGTTTTCCGCTTCAGTATTTACAAAACGGTGGTTGTAAATCATATCCGGTTGATCAATTACAATGGGGACCTGATATGGTATTCCCGGAGGATAAACCCCGTCCCACACTGATGATTGGAACGATACATCATCATTCGGACCTACCATAACGCTATACTTTCCGGTATGGGCTTCTAAAGTGGTTGGTTCTACTTCGTTTAATCTGAAATGATTATTTGTACAGAAGTACGGTGTAAATACTGGATCTTTCCCCTCTTCTACCCACATGGTTCCATCAGAATAATAATCTTCAAATCCGTCAAATCCTGATTCTTCATACCTGGAGTTGGACACTGCAGCTTTTCCATATTGATGATTATACCCCATGTATTGAGCAGATTTAATACCTAATACATCTTCTGTTTCCAGAGCATTTCCGTACTGATCGAACAGAGTTGAAGTTCCGGTTAGAATCCAATTCTGTAAAGGATCTTGAGCATTGTAATCAGAAGTTCTGGCAGGGTCATTAATGGCTAACCATTGTCCTCCTTCATTTTTCCAAAATGGCTGGTAGGCAGTTAATAATCCATCTTTTCGTGCTATTCCTGAACCATAGTCTCTTTCATGATCAAATGTATAACTGTGGTGTTGCTTCCACTGACCTTTTAAATTCTTATGGTATGGATTAACATAGGCCAGGTTTCGAGTGTAAGTAAAACATCCATCCAAAATCTTAGCTTCATCGTTAAAATCTATTCCCGAAATGTTTAATATTTGGCTGTGTACATATCCTTCCTCATAAGGAGAATCATTTATTGGGTATGTATCTAATGTGGTAACAGAAGCCATTGGAGTTCCTGTAAAGTTTTTTCGTCCCGGTAAGAAAACACGGTATTTTGTTCCAGCTCCAGGAGAAAAGAATACACTTCCATCTTCTCGTGCTAAAAAGTAATCTCCAGTGGTTTCATTTTCTACCACCGTTAGTACATTGTGCTGAGAGATAGTTGGAATCAAAATGATATCGCCCGGATGGAAATACTGCTTTTCTGCAGAAGAGATATAACCATTTGCATCTAATATATCTTCTCTTACAATATTAATGTTCTCGGAAGCGATTTCCATACCTGAATATGCCCAATGAGCAGGGTAATTGTATTCGTATATTTTTTGTCCTCCCGTCTCATCTTCGTAAGGAGCTTCAGGCTCTATTTGGGTTACAATAGGGGCACCTGTTTTAGCATCATACAGCAAGTTAGTAGTGGCCTTGTATCGTCCATTGTCATCTACCACCACACGTTCTAAAATTCCAGACTGGTAAACAATTTTAGTTGTTAGTGAGCTCATTACAGACACTTCAGAAGTGTTTCCTCCGGGCCATACAGAAGGAACAATTGCTGCAGGAGGGTTTACTTCTATGTTACCTCCAATTTTTACCGTAGAATTGTTGTTTTCAGATTTATTTAAATGAGTCATTAAATCCAGGTTCAACCCTAATAACTGATTCGTTTTGGTTCCATCTTTATGAATTACAGGAACTGAACTGTTCAAGTTTCCTGAACCATCTACTCTATAAAAATGTTCTTCTTTGTAAATTAAGTCACCTTCCAGGCTGCCTCCTGAAGGCGTAGAATAAACATACTTCCCTCTGAACTTTCCATGCATATCATTTCCTACTACAGACATTCCATAGGAAATTCCCAACCTTCTTTTACTATACCCAAAAGCACTTAGTACTAATGGTTTCTTTAATTCCGTATCGATGTTTGTATAATCAAACTGTAGAGGAAAATCTTTCGCTGTATAATGGGTATATTTAGTATAACCGGGCTTGTTCAAAGTAAGCCCCACATAATCATAATCGATACTAGATACCTTTACTTCTGCATAACGAATATCTGTAGTTGCATATATCTCTTCATTAACCGGCAACTCCGTATAAAAGCGCTCGTCGGGCACACTTTTCCCTTTATGGATATAAAAGCTAGGAGTACGCATTACATTTGCATCTGCTCCTGAACCAAGAGGTTCGTAAGATGCCACTCCGCTGCTCACAATGTTTCCTCTTTCATCCGTTGTGGTATAATCGTATTGAGTACCGTATACTGCACTGTTTTCACCACTTACAAAATCATTCCAGTTATCGTATATTTTGATGGTTTTTACGCGGTGTCCTCCTCCAATTTTGGATTGATTTCCTGTACGCATTTTAACCCACCCTTTTGTACCTACTGAACGAGATGCATAACCTGTTTTCCAGGTCATGTGGTAAACATTAGGAACACTAAGTATGTTCTTTTTCTGACTTTGAGCACCATCGAAAAGATCACTTTCCTGCTCTCCTTGTACTAATCCGTTAAATGGCCCACAATTGATCTGATTGTCTTTATTATAGATCTTTTTTAAATCATCTTCCGGATGCATTACTAAAGGCATGGCTTCGTTAATTACTTGCCAGGCTTTTCTACTAATAGGATGTACTTGTTTTTTCGGCTTGTTTTTTCCGGCATTAATTTGATCCGGATTCAACTCAATAATAACTCTATCGTACAAGGTTGAGCTACCTTGCTGTGGAATCATTTTAGCATACTTAATGGAAGCATATCCTTGTATGTACTCATAAGAAGGGTCATCTTGAACCTTACTAAGGTGCGGAGCTAAATTTAAAAGTGTATTGAAGTAAAGAAGACTTTGATCCTCTCCTTCTACACTTTGCGTGTAAGGTTTAATTTCCTTTTCGAATATCAATTGAGCTTCAGTAGCATCTGCTGCATTAATTGGCTGATCTAATTCTACTAATAGGGCAAAGCGATTATCGTCTGTATCATCGTATAAATCAAAGTCGAAAACATTAGCTGTCGGGAAATAGTTTTCTACATGCTTCCAGCCATGATAACCTAAAATATGATACATTCGAGTCGCTTCTTTGTTTTGAACAAACTCATACGAATCGCTTTCATATTCTATTTCCATTCGGCTACCACTTGGTAAGTCGATGGCTTTTAGTTTCCAGGCTTGAATTTCCTGATCAGCTTTAGCTTTATCTTGCTCTGCATAAGGATACTCATTATTATCCAGTGAGCTGTTGTGAACAAAACTTATGGTTTGATCTACTCCATTTGCTTCATCTACTTTATAATTCCCCCAACGATCTTTATGACTTAAATTATAAGGAGGATTGTTGATTGAATTATTTACTCCGTAATCAAATTTGTAACGATACAACTTTCCCTTTGGTGAA
The DNA here is from genome assembly GCA_965230225.1 of Parvicellaceae bacterium. GTDB lineage: Bacteria > Bacteroidota > Bacteroidia > Flavobacteriales_D > Parvicellaceae > CALSMU01. The sequence goes on along the minus strand of CBDDKM010000005.1, from coordinate 105,144 downwards.
TCATAGTTCTCAAAATACACTTCTTCTAAAGTCAACTTTCCTCCTCCATTAATATTATCCGGAGTTCCAACACAAAGGGAGTGATTATAAACAAAGTTGACGGTTTTAATGGGCCCTTCGCCAAACTCCTTTCCTTTTCTGGTGTAGAGTTTTATTGTTTCTAGTTTTCTTGTTTTATTGGCTACAAGGTTGTTTGAGCTGGTTGATATACCTCCATTTTCACCATTTACATCATATCCATCATCTCGGTTTCCATAAACAAATTCCGCCACAAAATCTTTTGATTCAATGGAATGAATTAAATACGTATCTCGTTCTCCATATTGGTAACTGGCCATATCGTCCAACTCATTGGATTTAAACCCTTCATTAAAGGTGGCCATGTTCTCTTGGTATGGATATCTCCACTTTGTTTTTTCTAAATAGGAATAATTAAACTTCACATAACTTCCCAGGTCATCTGGAGTTGGTCCATCATTCTCCATATCAGAATAATCTTCGGATAACAATTCAGTTAATAAATAAGCTGTGGCATGGGTAGGAACTTCGTTCTTCAGATAATAGAAATTATTCCCCCTCTTGTTATTAATTGAATTATCTTTTTTAAGATCTGGATCATATTCTACTAAGCCCATTCCATCAATATTTTGGGACAAATCCATTGGTCCACCTGGGTTGTAGTTATTGTATTTGGACATGTTGAAAGAAACCTGGTTACTGGTATTCATTACTGGAATACCATAAACTTCTCTGGCGCCACCGGCTCTTAGTATGGTAATTTCTCCAATTTGATTATCTGGATACTCAAGCATATCCCTGTCATTACCTCCTCCAAGGTAATTTCCATTATAAAATATATGGCTTCCTTCTGGATATTCATTAAACTGATGATCCTGATTATTTCTTAACTCTTTGTTGGTGCGGTATTGAAAAACTACATTTCGATCCCTTCTTTCATGTTGATAATGATTGTTATTTGTAACACTATAAGCATTCAAATCACCAGCGTCATTAATAAACTGTCCACTCCCAATGATTTTCTCATATACTTTGTTAATTCTTTGCTGTAAGGCCTCATTAGCATCAATAGCATTATATTGATCTGAATTAATAGTGGATCTGTTATTGACCTTTTGAAAGGTGAATTTTTCGTATTCAGCTAGGTTATTAGGGTTATCATCATCTGTTCTAAATTCAAACGACTCCTGTTCACTAAATGGATTATCGTCGTGCCACTCGCCCGTTGTGCTATTGTTCCAGCTATAACTCAGGTTTACTCCTGCCTGAAAACCCGAACCAAATCCAACTTCTGCCGAGCCCGAAGGTGCATGACCTTTACTTATCGTTTTAGGGTCTCTAACATATCCGGCATCATTACGAATGGCTCGATACATATCGCCTGAAGTACTTGACACATAATAATCATAAGTTGGAATGGGAGTATTAAGGTGCTTTATTTCTTCGTGAACCGGAGGGAGGGATAAGTTAAAATCTTGCAAAGCTCCGGGATCACTATATGCCTTTTCTATATTTAAATATCCGTATGCATGTTCTTCCTTTTCTGTCTCGGTTAAACAGTTTTGATATTCTGAACGAGCATACCGAATATGTGGAAAAACCGTCCAAAATTCCAGTCCTAAATCAATGTCAAAAGAATACGCTTTATTGGAAAAATCGAAGTTTGCCGTTGGTGTGTAAGAATTTGTTGCAAAAGGAAAAGAAGCTCCTGTTCCTATTTTAGTACTGGCTTTAATCTTTTTTCCCCAAGTTTTACTCCATCCAAAGTTATAACTTAAACTACTCCCATGTAAGGTATTATGGTTTAATCCCATACCAGCACTGAAATTTCCCGGTTTTGCCCATCCTAATGCCAAATTGGCCCCAATATTGGAAGATAAACCAGAACGAGAAGAGGATGTTAAACCTGCTCCAAGCCCAAATGAACTAGAACTATTTAATATTCCTGCATCATACTTCCTTTTGGTTTTGTCATAACTAGCATCAACACCTGTAGAAGTTTCGTTTCCCGAGTAATTATTAAAGGTTGTGCTAAAACTTAAAGTTGCAGAGCCATTTTGTTGTGTTGTACCTCCTTCTGTTAATGTTGTTGCACTTGAAGTTACATTGGAATTAGCTACGCCATTTTCGTTCGTCACGGTAAAACCATTTTCATCAATCTCATTCCCTACTATTTCACCTGTTAATGAATACGTATTGGTAATACTTAAATTAGGCCTAAGATTCATGGTGGTTTTAACCTTGTCTCCATCAAAATCATCAGGTAAACCTCTTACGGTTCTATTAATCGCTCCTGTACTAATGTTCCAGCCTAATCCAACTACAGATGCTTGTTGTTCCATAGTTACATCAGCATTATAGCTCAATGTAATGGGGTAACCTCCTACATCTAATAAAGGAATGGAGTAATTGAAGTCTCCGGTGGAGACATTTACCATCTCGCTAGATTCAGTACTAACCAGATTTGGGTCTACCGACCCACCGGATGGTGCAGGTGCACTCGGTATTGGTGAAGCTCCTAAAATAAATCCAGGTGACATCATCATTGGAATTAACCCTCCGGCAATGGTTCGTGTAATAATGGACTTTCTAATTCTTAAAATCATGGCAATTGTTTTAGGGTGTTATCTAATATCTTTTTGAGTGTTTTTATGGGGTCACAATTTTTCATCGACAGGACTTCTGAAAAGTACTGGCTGGTTAAAATTGTAGTTGAAAAACTTTATGTGTTTAGGGGTGTAATAATTAGCAATGGTTAGGTTTAAGTTTTCAATTTACACCTCAAAGTAATTACTTCCTGAGGGTAAAATTTGGGCAATAAAATTCCAGTTAACTTTATTTTTGGAATACCGGGGTTTTATCTACATCAATGTTAAAAAATACTTTTCATTACAGGGGTGATTGTTTATTATCTGGTATGTATTCTTATTATTTGGACAAGAACAATAGTAAAATAAGGGATGTCTTTAATTCTATCGAACCACTATCTGGAATATTGACAAGAGCTCAAATTCAAAACCAATTAAGAAATGAAAGCCTCAGGATAAAGAATGATAGGGGAACAAATTATTGGAGGGCTATATTAAAGTACGAATTGTCTAATATGAATCAGTTTTTAAATGATGCAGGGTATTAATCAATTATCTAAATAGCCCCATTATTGGAACACCTATAGTGGTTACAAGATCGGCTATAGTATTTTGTGAAAGAAGCAAGAAGTTTAAAACCTGAACTAGTATAATACCTGCCTTGGTTATACTTGTTGATTAAAAGCCTGTTCTTGAGAACAGGCTTTTTTTTTGAGTACAATAAACATTACATTTTGTAACTAATACCTAAAGAAAAGTAATAACTGTAGTAAAATCTTAATGGACCAAGTCCACCTGAGAAATGAGCATTGGTAAAACCGAATATTGATCTGACAAGTCATAAGCTAAACCAACATAGGGCGTTACTCCAATCATAATTGATGGGGTTAATTTACTATCACCCTCAGTCATTCCCGTAAAATCTCCATTTGGATCGAAATGTGGTTTCTCCACAAATCTAAATTTAGATGCTATAGGAACTCCAATTGATAACTCAACACCAGTAAGAAGTTTTAATTTTTCTCCTTTTTCAACACCAATAGGATTAAATGAATAAGTTAGATAGTTTATATTCGCTACTCCTGTCTCTTGATCTGTTTTTCCATCATAGAAATAATCTGCTTCAAAGCTTATAAATGATAACTTATGACTAATAAAATTACTTTCAGTTTTGTATAAGTTGACTCCAATACTCCCTCCGATTACCGGAGAAGTTTTTAGAAAACCAGCTACATCAAGGTTATTTGGAAAACCTCTTGAAGCTTTTAAATGTCCTCCTGTACCGGAAATAGTTATTGAAGTTTGAGCAGATAGGTAACACCCCACAAACACAAATACCATTGAGATAAGTAATCTTTTAATCATTGTGCTAATAGTTTTGAAGACTCACAGAACCTAAAGCTTTATCATCACTGTTGAAGCAGTCATTTCACCATCAACTAATAATTCTACGATGTACTTTCCTGAAATTAGATCGGAGCAGTCAACGTGATTATCTCCAGCTACAGCTCGACCAATAGTTTTTACAACCTTTCCTGAAAAATCAAGAATGTTTAGCGTTCCACTTTCAGAGATTGTTACCTTACAAAAATCATTTACTGGGTTGGGTCTAACTGAAATTGAAGCGTTAGAAACCTCCTTTTCTGTGTATTCAGTACTTTTACCTAGTGCAGTAATCATTTCTGATTTCACAAGAAAATGATCCATGCTCAAAACAACTCTTTTTAACTCAGGAGAGTACCAAAAGAATTCATTTTTTCTGCATGAATTACCTGTTTCAGAATACTTCAAAGTAGAGCGTGTATACTTATATACATTGGTGTATTTGTTATTACCAACAACTAATTCACCTGTACCTGTAAATCCTTCCCATTGAGATGAGTTTTCATCACCATCAAAAAGGGTAATAAGATCAAGGTTCATCATTTCAAAATCAGGGTTTGATAAGGGTGTGAACACGGCATCAAAATCAGTCTCAAGTGCAGCATCTTTTTCCAAGATGTTTGCTGATTGAATGTACCAATAAACGTTTTCACCATCCTTGTTACTGGCGATTTCATCCATAGGTAGTTGAGGCTCATGCAGAGCCAATTCAGGTTCACAGCTATGACATGTAGTTTCAGACTGTGCTTTCATCAGCACAGCAACTAATATTAAAGGGATTATAATTAATGTTTTCATATTTTATTACTTTGATAAAATGTAAGTCGCTTTACGGGTAGTGTGTAATGGATCAGTTTCAGAAGTAGGTGAAGTTTCAATATGGCTTTCCTCCATATCAATCGTTAATTCCACCTGTCCATTTCTTAGTTCTACGATATTGTAAACCTCTGTATTTTCACCATAATTGTACGTGTAAGAATTAGTCGTAGTAGCTGGTGGAATACTGGTAAAGGTTTCAGTAAAATCAACATCCCTAGTCAAGATATCGAATATCACACGTTCCTTATTCTTAAAGGAATCCACTTTACCTAAGAAGTTCCAAGTACCAGTTAAAATGGTCTTTGTTTGTTCTGATTTAGTACCTGACGAAAAATGGATTTTATAATCAATCTCTTTTCTCCAAGTTCCATCTTTTCGAATAACCCATGTTGCGGTATTCACTAAGCCTGATTCGCTTACCTGACCAAATGTAGACCCTAAATCTACAGTGTAATGGATCGAATCACCATCAATCGTATAAAGGGCATCTTGATCTGAAAGAGTGTCTCCATTTTGATCTAAATCAAGGATTGAACTTTGTTCTGTCCAACTCTGTATAGTCCATTCGCTAGATAACCTAGCTTTTCTGCTTAACAAGGAAAAAAACGGGTCTTTTTCTCCCTTCTTACAAGCTGTAAAAACTACCGCAATTACGCCTGCAAATAATAATACTTTTTTCATAATTTGTATTGTAGACCAATGAACACTACTCCTTCACCTCCAAGCATCGGAAGTTCAGTATCTTCAGGTTCATAGTCTGTGTGTTTAAAGGGTATATAATAGTTTAATGAACCACCTACCTCAATAGCCATGTTTCTATTCAAACTATACAATCCGGAAGCGGAAAGATTGTTGGAAATAGAGCTATGTGAAGTGTGGTATTCGTTTGAAAAGTCTAATGTTCTATCATCTTCATCAATATAATAATGGATGTGATTATCCACCACTTTGTAGTAGGATATTCCAAATTTTATATCACAATTGATTTCTCTTGTAACTGGAATCCTCTTACCTATTTTCAGACCTCCTGAGAAACCTTTATTACTCAATGAATATGAATCTTTTCTAAAGTTGTTAGGAATAGTATTTCCTATCCATTTCCAGTAAGGAGAATGAACATAATTTAAGCCACCATTAGGGAAAACATTGACATTAAAAGTTTGCTTTCCATAGTTCCCAATTGAAGCAACTATTTCAAATAGGAAATTAGATTTACTTTGGTTGAGAAAACCAAATTCAACGTAAGTCTGTGTTGTGCTGGCATTCAATTTACACGTTGCAAATTTATCCTGCCCTAGCAGCCCTAACGAGGCTAAACTTAATACTATTGTTACAATAATTTTCATACTTCTACCAACTAGGATCAGCAATCGTAACGGAAAAAATACAACTTAAATTTAATCCCGGCATCTGTCCTGTTTGCGGTAAAGATACAGATTCTGGGTCCCAAAATTCATCACAAACTTTCTCCCATGGAGGCCATCCCCATGTTGGCACATAACTATAATCTAGGCAAAGCCCTCCATCATCAAGCGGGTTACCAGCATTTGCGTAAGGATCACCAGCTCCAACCATGTGACATATTTGGTGCCATGTTGTACCAGCCCCATTACAAGTTTTCACAAAAAGCAAATACACATAAGTACCAACAGGTAATAGTACTCCATCATTGTTTCTACCGTTCCATTGTATATCACCTTGATTGTATGAACATTGTTCAGGAGGTGTTTCATAATCGTACTCAATTTGTCCCCAACGATCAAACACTATTAACCTATACCCAACAATATCGTAGGCGTTAGGATCACCAATATTCTGTGGGGCATTTGGTCCATATTCCTGTATTTGGAACCAATCGTTCAGTCCATCTCCATTTGGTGTAAATGCATTTGGAGCGATTAATGGAGTATCATATACAGTGTTATTGTTATATCCATCAGGGGGAGTAAATGTATGATTAGCAGAATGAGAATAACAATCTGCAGCCGATACTGTAACAGTATAGTCGGTTGGTTCTTCATCCGTTACAATAATTGATTGTGTTGTTGCTCCATTACTCCATTCAAAATTGTAAAAACTTAAAATTGCATCCCAATCTTCAGCTGTCATATTCTCATCCCAACATCTTGAACCAGGATGAATGTTAGCCTTCAAAACAGTAGAACAACAATTATCTGAAGGTAATTGCTCGATACTAACATGGAAATCTCCCAATACCCATAGGTTAACATCAAAGTCCCTTGAACAACCAAATTTATCAGTTGCAGTCAAAGTAAAAGTTTGGTTATGTGTTGGCTCAACTCCTATCACATCATTTAAATAATATCGATCAATTTCATCAGGAGAGTTCTCCCAGCTATATAGGTAAGGTGGGTTAATTGGAGGTCTTAATGTGCCGGGAGGGTATATATCAACCATATCACCATCACAACATCCGTAAACATCATCCATTTGAACATCAGGACAACGTATATAAACTAATCTTGTTTGCTCGTCCCATTCAGTTTCACAATTTCTAACGGCTAATTTTACCCTGTAGTATGTGTTACAATATATCGGGGCTTGTAAGCTTGCCATAAATGCTTTGATGTCAATTACTCCAGCTTCTTCAGCAATAAACCACCTAGAATATTCGGTTCCTATTGTATTCCAATTAGCATCAGATTGTTGAACAGAGAAATAGTAATCGTCTTCATTGACAGAGCTTGTACCATTCGCAATAATAGGTTCATCATAGCACACTTGTGATGGAACGTTTAGTCCTGCTGTAGCTTCATTACCTGTACAAATTCCATCTAAATATGCGTATCCAAAATGACCTCCTTTGCTACAATCCGCAACTGTAAACATTATGGTAACTTCTTTACCCAAAAACTTAGTTAGATTAATACATTCAGTCTGCCAGTCTTTCCATACAATAATATTCGGTCCTTGTTCGAAATATGGGTCATCCAAATCTGCTATGAATTGCTTATTCATTCCCCAAAACAAAGACATAGGAGTTGGTACAGTACCTTCAAAAATATGGTATGATAAAAAAGGTTGTTGGTAATCCAAATGCCCATTATCTTCTAAAACCATTGCGTACCTAAATGAGAAATTTACATTAGACGGATCAACAGTAAAAGTGTATCTGAGTTGATCAACTTCACCCATTGCATTACTATTTCCTAGCCGAACTGAATGATTCCCTTCATCAACCATCCTTAAAAGGTTTCCTCCTACTTCAGGGTCAAAACCTTGGGTCATTATTGTGTGCCTTCCGGGAACTGAACCAATAGTAAGGTTGCTTACATTCACATTTGGTGAAGTAGCTGTCCTATTTCCAGTAAAGGCAATCCAATTAAGCAGATTTCCATTTTCAAGGTTACCGTTCACACACGACCCTTGACTAAATCCATTAACCATTCCCAGTAGTAGGGTAATGGTTATCCAAATTCTATTTTTCATCATGTTTCATCACACCATTTTGGTGTACTATTTTATATGTTAAACTTCCGTTTTATATTTTTCGGTTCTGTTCAATTTCAACTCATAATATCCATTATAGGAGCGTAAATGATTTACATCCTAAATGGTGAGTTAACAATAAATTTGTGTGGTGTTTTAGGTTTAAGTCTAGGAGGCTATTTGATCTTTTAGTAAGCCGTATTTTTTACAGTATTTTTCAAACTTTGACGAGATCTCTTTTTTCAGGTCTTCATCTTCTTTTTCAAGGGCCAGCTTCCATAATACTTCTTGTCCCGTACCATGTAAGTACACCTCAAAAACATCTGATAATTCAAGTTTGGGGTTGTTCATAGTAATTGTTTTTACCAATAGCCCTTCTACCTTGAAATCAATACCCAAAAAAGAGGGTGGAACTTCAACTATCCAAGTAGAAGGTAGTACCAGTACCCGCCATAAAGAACAGAGAAGCCCACCCAAAGGGTGAGCGCTCGCTCGTAATTCTCTAAGGCTAATTGTTTGGTACTTTTTCTACTTAGAATTACAGCAAAAACGCTATATATTTTCTATTTATGTCGTGTTAATCATCCCGATCAACAGTTCAAATATAGTTACGATTGAAATTGAGAAGCTTCAATTTTGAAGGAAAATGCCTAAAAAAGCCAAAAAAGGGTGTTTGTACCCTAAAGTTGCGCAAAACACCCCTGCCTGAATATTAACAGATATAGTATTTGTAACTAATATTCGTATCAATCGTGAGGAATTGTGCTTTCTTCTAAAAAAATGCTACCCTCTTTAATTCTTTGAGTAATTAACATTATTGGTATTAAAAATAACGAGATACCTAAACAATACAGGGCTATTAAAACGATCTGACTAGATAAAATGCCACTCATTGATTCTGAATCTTTTTCAAAAGCTCTCTGTAATGCAAGGATTCCTTCGTCCTGTTTCCAATCAGAAATGCTACCAAAGGTTTCGATTTTTCCTTTTACCATATCTGAGTGCCAAAGAGGTTCAATTAGCACATGACCAGGTCTAGAACCAACAATTTTTACAGATTGCAGGAATAAGGCATATGATGTCAACGAAGTAATAGAAAGTAATAAGGAAATGATCAACAATCTATTAAAGGTTTTTCTTTTCAGCTTTCTGATCTTTTTTTTATTTAAAATTACTGCCCCTATTATCACAAAGCATAATAGTTCGGCAATGGTAAGCATGAGCACTTTTATTATACCGATTTCAGGTATAAGAGAGCTTTCCGTAAAGTATAAAATACCTGGCATTACCGCTACTATACCTGCGATTCCTAAAAATATTTTCTTAGTATGTTCCATGTTAATTATCGGAAATTTTCAAATTCTTTTGATTAATATGGCCTAATGTAATTTCCATCTTACCAAATTTACATTTCATATTTTTTATGATTACCACCATATAAGTGTCCTCCAAATATTTGAAAGGAGCATTAGAACTTGATATATAATAATGTGAGTTCTTTAAATAAGAAATTATCTTTTCATCTGAATTCAAGTTTAATTCGTTCCACTTATCCATTGGTATCAAATACCTATCAGCATCCTCTGGTACTGCAATGATTTTAACTCCATTCACAATCTTAGGCTCTATAAACTCGTATAACTCACTTAAATCCGGAGTTAGAATAATTTCAGTCCTTCGATTTTTGGCCCTTCCACTAACAGTGTTATTATCAGCAATAGGACTAAATTCAGCCCTTGCAGCAGAAGTTATGTTCGAAGCCTTAACTCCATACTCAATTAATGATTTGCTTACCATATTAGCTCTTGCCGAACTTAACTCCCAATTATCTTTAAATCTATTAGAAGAAATGGGTCTATTATCTGTGTGTCCTTCCACCAGAATATTCAAATCTTCATTAGATGCTAATACTTTTGATATTTTTTCCAAAATACTCTTTCCTTTGTTTTTAATCTTATCACTACCTGAATCAAAAAGTAGGTTTTCCGATACTGTTAAATACAACTTTCCATCTTTGTTTTCAACTTCTAGATCCTGCTCAAAACCGAGAAGAGATTGGGTAACTGTTGAGTGCAATTCTGCGAATTTGTTATGCTGAGCTTTCATTACGTTTCGATACTCTGATATCTCGGCTTCCTTTAGTTCTAGTAAGTTCTTTTGATTAAGAAGTTCTTTTTCTTTTATGTTTAATAGATTTTCTTGTGCAACTAATGTTTCTCTTTGTTTGATTAATTCTTTTTGAAGTTCACTTAGGTCAGCACTATTTTGTGAAGTAAGCTGTTCAAATTTGTTTAACAATTCCTTATTTGTTTCCTCACACTTTTCAATATTGTTTTTTGAGTCAATCAGAAGTGTTTCCAGTAGTAATTGATCCTCTTCGCATGTTTTGAGTTGCTTTTCCAAGTTTTGTACCCTTTGTTTAAGAGAATCTATTTGTTTTTGATTTTCTATCGACAACCTACAAAGTTCTTCTCTTTTATCAATTTCAATTTTAGTTTTCTTCGTCTGGAAAATTGTTTGGATTTTAGAATAATCTTCACCACATGGTTTTAGATGTATGCAGGAGGATAAGAATACTCCAAACAACATTGCCAAGCACAGCGTTTTAGCAATTGAATATATAAATGCCATTTTTCTTAGGTTCCCAGTCATATTATTTTAATTCTTAATTAAAATATATTCCCTGAATACATCGAATGAATGAAAAATAATGGCTATTCAGGGGGAGTCATTAAATCAAGTTAAGGAATAAAAGAGACCTTAACTGTCCAAAAGTAATAAATATAAGCCAATCGGGGTTTTCTTTATCTTCTGATCTAGAACACTAACTGGAGTGTCCGTATTTATACGGACATAGGCCAAATTAGGGCATTTTTTGTTTTGAATATTCAATTCCACCTGCAATATTGGGAGACAAGATGGTTAGATACCAGATGTTTAGTTATCTATATAGTTTGATTCTGATTAAATAGGAGTGAGTTTATAGCGGATAGAAAAAATCAAAGGGCTATGGTTTTTGTCTAAACAGATGAAGGTTAGCCCTTTTTTTATGAGGTAAAGTATTCGCTAAAACAGACCATCCATTCGCTGAAACATACAACTTATATAGTTGGCTAAATTTAGTGTTGAAAACAGAGTTTTATATCGGAAATTATTAAAGAATTGAAAAACAATATATTATGATAAGATACCTTAAAAAAGCTATGTTACTGACCCTAGCACTATGTGTTGGGGTATTTAGTAATGCACAACAGGTTGATACGCTGTATATTTCACCAAACGTGAGTGCAGAAGTAGATGCCTTTGTTCAATTTAACAACGGAAATCCTACTACCCAAGATGCCAACTTCTCCCAAAGTGGGGTTCTGCTAATAGATGCTTGGACAAGTAGTGGACAATTAAAGATTTCCCGTTCACTGATGAAATGGGACTTTTCAACTATTCCAACAGGAAGTACAATTCAAAGTGCAACTCTGCAGTTGTTCCATAACACTAATTCCGCTACTGGTAATAGTACCGAAGCTGGAACAAATGAGGCTTGGGTTGAAAGAATCACACAAGCTTGGGATGGAGCAACGGTAGCGTGGAGTACACAACCTCCAACAACTACAGTTGATAGAGTTCAATTGCCTACGGATAATCCTATAGGAGTTAGAAACATTCAATCGGATGTTTCTGTTGATTTAACTAACATTGTTCAACACTTTATGGATAATCCTAATGATCAACATGGGATTAAAATCAGCTTGGCTACAGAAGAGTTCTATAGAAGAAGAACTTACTTTAGTAGTGACTATACAGACCCAACAAAACACCCTCGTTTGATATTGGAATACACTACCCCAGTAATGGCAACTCCTAATTTGCAGCCTGAATATTGTGATGTTGAATTAGGACTAGAAGATAGAATAAAAAGTATCCGAATTAACGGGGCTACGAGCTATGAGTTTAGGTTCGATGATGGCAATGGAAATGTATTTACCCATGTTAGTACAAACAATAGAGTAAAGTTAAAGAATGTAGTTCCATTGCCTGAGTATGGAGCTTCTTACGATGTATCTGTTAGAGCAAGTGACGGAAATACCACAACACCTTATGGTTCAGCTTGCCAAATTACTATTGAAAACATTCCTGCTCCGGGAATTGATAAAACTGTAAATGGAAGAACGGATGTTTTGATGGATGAAGCTTTACAGGCAGATAAAGTGATTGGTGCTACTACTTATGAATTTGAAGTAACCAATATAGATGATGGTTACACCGAAAACATTCTTTCGTCTAACAGGAATTTGAAAATAAAACAACTTTCTGAAGGAGCATTTTATAATACCAATTATAGAGTTGTTGTAAGGGCAATTGTAGGTGCTAACACTGGACCTTATGGTCAAGTTTCGGTCTTTAGGACTACTAATGTGGTTACAGAAACTACTCAGTTAAAGGATAAATTCATTACCAATCCTAATATCAATGGAGATACCAAGCTGTCTTTTAAACCCATAAAATATATTAACCAATATGAAGTTGTTGCCAATTTACATTCTGTAGGATACGACACGATTATCATAGGGGATACAAATGGGTTTGGTATTTTTGATTTTCCTATTATGTATAACTTGCCGATAGGCCAGTATACAATTGATCTGAAATTGAAACCTATAGGCAATGGAATAGTTAGTACTTATGGAAATAATACTACGGTTGACATTGTAATGGCATGTTCAGCAACTTATTCGGGGCCTACAAATGTGTGTATTGATCCAACTACTGCGTTTATTATAGTTCCAAATAGTAATTATTGCTACACCTATACGCTCAACCTTTCCAGTGATTGTGATCAAAGTGGAACTACTATCTGGAGTCGTGATGTCTATGGATTAGTGAATGGAACTAAGACTATAATAAATTTTGGGGGAACTCAAACAGGAATGAGTGAAACATTCTGTTTTTATGAACAGGTAATAACTAATAACCCAGCATTAATAACAGGAGGAATACCTCCAATATATGAAGCTATTGAATCCGTAATAAGTGTATCAAACCCTACTGCCAACGTAGTAGGATCTTTTACAGTAACATATAAGACTCCTCATGAAGCAACTATTGATCCGCCAACGAGTACATCAACTGTTTTTTGTAAAACATCACCACCATATTTATTTACCACATCTGATTACTCTTTGAATACAAGTTTAATTGATTATCAATGGAGGTTATCAGAAGGTAATTTTGTTGATCCTGTGACTAATGCTAATTTGGGTACACAAACTTTAACAAATACCAATAGTATTAAGGTAGATGTTTCGAATGTCAGTAGTTCATTTGACATTGAGGTTAGGGCACGTTTTGACTGTGGTAATTCTGAATGGGAAACGGTAACATACGATGTTGTACAACCAGTTGAGCCAATTACTTCAATAGATGTAATTAGTAGTGATTTATGCGGGTTTGATGGTCCTGCGCATATTTCTGTTAGAACGACAGGCTCTGTGACCCATGGTAATTATGATTGGTACTATACTGATGCTGTTAACGGGAACGTATATCTTGGAAATACTTTAATGGTACCAGAATTAGATATATTAGCTTCTTCATTGCCTAATGGGGCTTTTGAAGATGTATTCACCATAGAAGTCGAAGCAAGTAATGATTGTGGAATAGCTCCTTTATTTTCAAGGCAGTTTAATAATGATGGTTCAGCTGGAATACAACCGATTATCATTCCTCCAAATTCATACTGTGGTGGTTCAAACAATTCGTTTACTATTCAAGCACCTAAGTTAGGGGTAGAATATGTATGGCAATTTACGAGTGTATTTGATCAGAATACGGTTGATATTACTAGTCAGTACCCTCCAGTAAGTGGATTAGATATGATTACTTATGCTCCTGACTTTGGCGTGCCAAATGGTCCTATATCTGTATGTAATGATGGTACTGAATCAATTGGGAATATTAAAGATTTTACTTTAGAAGTTTATACTCGTAACTGTGTTTTACAATCAACACCTTCGGTTCCAGTTAATGAAACAGGAGTGGATTACAACAACTGTTGCAGTGGTGGTGGAGGTGGAGGAGCCGGATTCAATATTGCTTTGGCTCCAAATCCTACCAATAATCAATTGAATGTTACTATTCCTCCAGGTGATGGAAGTATAGCTACAGTAGACATTACAGATATATATGGAGTAGTTCAAAAAAGCGTACAAACATATAATTTGGTAGAAACCATAAACGTTAGTAATTTGCCATTAGGTACTTACAATGTATGCGTTATTAAAGGGAATGATATGGATATTGAGCACTTGCAAATATTACCATAAGCTTTCTTCCTTTTATAGATATTGCATAAATCAAGGCCTATACATTAGGTCTTGATTTATAATTATGAAGAGTGATACTACACTTATATTAGCTTTTATATTCCTATTTCCCTTGTTATCAAAAGGGCAAAATTTAGTTTTAAATTACAGCTTTGAGGATACCATTTTTTTAATATCTAATGCTTCAACTCCTATAGATTCCTTAACCCATTATTGGCAATCTCCTTCAACACATGGAGGAACCCCAGATTATTTTCATTCAGAGGCGGGCATCTCAACTGGAAGATCGGTACCAACTAATAGTTATGGTTTTCAAGATACATGCCATAGATTAAGTTATACAGGTATTTATATATACACCACTAATAGTCAATATAGTTATAGAGAGTACTTAACCGGAGAATTAGATACAAGTTTAATCACCAATCAGTGTTATAAAGTGAGTCTCCATTATTCATTATCTGAGTATTCTGATTATTCAGTTTCAAATTTTGGCATTTTTTTTTCAGATTCAATACCACTTGATAATAGCACAGGAAATGCTCAAAACTTAAATTATTCTCCTCAAGTAACTATTAATCAATGGATGGATGATAAGGAAAAGTGGGTTAAGGTCGAACGTTACTTTGTTGCTCAAGGAGAAGAAAGGTACATAACTTTAGGGAATTTCCTTCCTAATATAAATTCTACAGCAAACTTTTTGGGAAATGGTAGTAATAACGATCCAATTAAAGCTTCTTATGTTTATTTAGACAACATATTGATAGAAGCTGTACCCACACTATCACTTCCCCAAATTAATTTGGGTGCGGATACCTTGTTATGTGAAGGAGAAGAATTGGTGTTTGACTCTTTGTTACCCGATAACCCCGTTTATGTATGGAATAATCTTATTGAGAGTAGTGATTCAACATTTACTATTGATAGTTCGGGGACATATTGGGTAGAGGCATACAATGGTTGCTCGTATACTACTGATACTATTAGCGTAGAGTTTGTAAAACCAAATATTGAATTAGGTAATGACACAATTTTATGTAAAAGACAGGAATTAACACTTCTTACAGAATTTACCCATCCACAAGTAGAATTTTTATGGAATACAGGTGATGCTGCAAACTCTATTGTCCCAGAGGATAGTGGAACATATTGGTTACAAGTAAATGTAAATCATTGTAAGGATATTGATAGTGTATATGTAGGGTATCATATTCCGTTGAATGCGCTTTTAGAGAGTGAAAATATTGACACCATCCTATGTATAGATGGAATATTGGGTATGAGAGGTTCTAACTGGGCTGACACCTACCAATGGAATACAGGTGAACCTACCCAATCAATTGAAGTAATTGAAAGTGGGGTCTATGAGGTTTATATTGAAAATGAATGCACTGAAGCTACATCTACATATAGTGTTACTGTTGAAGGCTTGGAAGATGGGTATTCTCCAATCAATGTATTTACTCCAAACGGTGATGGACACAATGATCTTTTTTCTGTCTATAATGGTAACTCAGATGAATACAGGTTAGAAATCTACAATCGTTGGGGAAAACTTATTTGGGAAACTACCAACCCAAAAAACCATTGGGATGGCAATGAAGTGAGTGATGGAACATATTACTACCATCTATCTTTTAACAATTGCGCTGGGGAGACAATTGAAAAGAAGAGTACTATTCAACTTTTACGTTAATATAGGAATGTAGTCCATAGAGAAAATGGAGTAATCATCATTCTAGCTTTTGTACTATGTAAAAAATCAAATTCATGAATACTACCTATTCACTTTTTTAAAAATCATGAATAGTCATCGTTCATTACGTGAATAGTATCTATTCATTATTCAAATTTTACATGATACAATTTCATTTTATACCATAATAAAACAAAATAGTGAATACTACCTATTCACTTTTCCAAAAATCGTGAATAGTTATCGTTCATTATGTGAATAGTATCTATTCATCATTCTAAATTTTACATGATACAATTTCATTTTATACCATGTAAAAAAACCAAATTCATGAATACTACCTATTCACTTTTCCAAAAATCATGAATAGTCATCGTTCATTGTGTGAATAGTATCTATTCATCATTCTAAATTTTACATGATACAATTTCATTTTATACTATATAAAAAAACAATTCGTGAATACTAACCATTCACTTTTCCAAAAATCATGAATAGTTACCGTTCATTGTGTGAATAGTATCTATTCATCATTCTAAATTTTACATGATACAATTTCATTTTATACTATGTAAAAAAACAATTCGTGAATACTAACCATTCACTTTTCCAAAAATCATGAATAGTTACCGTTCATTATGTGAATAGTATCTATTCATTATTCAAATTTTACATGATACATTTTCATTTTGTACCATGTAAAAAACCAAATTCGTGAATACTACCTATTCACTATTTTTCATATCCTCCCACATGTACCTGGTTGATTCTATCCTTTCTAAACACTTGGTAATAATGCAGTATATCTGAAATTCAATTTTCTTTTTATTCTTTCCTGAATGAGTCAGTCCATTAAAGTATCTATATACTGTTGCTTCAGAGCATCCTGCCAGATTAGCAATTTTAGTCTTTGAGCCATGTGGCAATGCATCATATAAAGCACTTAGTTCTTCTTTGCTTAGTTTGTTCATGTTTTTTTAATACGTGTTTGTGTTTTTTGGTATAAGTTGTTTGTAAAATTCGTTGAGGAGTTTATCGTCTTTCAACGCTTTTATTCTCTTTTCAGATGATCTATATATTTCTAGCATACTACTTTGAGCGTTTTTAGACTTTAAACATTGCTTCACTTTTCTTACCTGAGAGAGGAAAATCAGTTTCTTTCGTATTTCCCATTTACGGGATCGATGTTTTTTATACCATGCCTTGGTAGCTGTGAAGCCATTTTTATTTTCAGGATCAAAAAACTGGTAAGGAAATGGAACAAATCGGGTGTCAGGTGATTTCTCGACATATTTCCTGACAATTTCTATTCGTTGACAGTATTGGATATGGATATTCTGGAGATACTTTTCGTCTACCGGTTCATACCATTTGTAAAGCAGCTGTTCTCCTATTTGCTTTTGATGATCTGTAAGAGGAGTATTAGCGTACAATGTGTTTTGTGCCAATTTCCAAAGAGCAGAGGCATAAGCTTTCAGAGAAGCGGAGCGAGCAGAATCCACAATTTGACTTGCTTCATTTACCCACTCTCCCGCTTTTCTTTCAGCTTTGTTAATTTCCTCTCCTGTTTTTCTTTCAGCGTTCCCAGTTACGTTGCCAGTAAATAGAGTTAGTCTTTCATTTCTACTGTTCTTCTGGTTAATAGAAAAAGAGTTATCTACATCTATTATTATATTATTAAAGTATCTATTGTTACTAGGATACGTATGAGGACATTTTGTCGTATTAGAATTTTTAAATAATTGATTTTCAGCTTCCCAATTTTTTGTCGTATTGAAGCTATTTTTTTCGTTATAAACACCCTTTCTTCCCCTTATTGACAAAATATTTGGGTTTATCAACAAGTCATATCCTCCATTGGTCCCTCGAAAGGATTTACTGATAATAACACCTACTTTCTCCAATCTCTTCAAATGCCTTTGGATGGTTCTTGGTGATGATTTCGTTAGTTTAGAAAGCTGTACATTATTAGTTCGCAGGGGAGGAATTTCATCTACTTCTAGTTGAAACTTACCTTTATTTATTTCCTTTATTAGAAAGGCTCCATAGATTCGAATAATTTCTTTGGCTGTAAGCAGAACACTAGCCTTTATTTTTCCTGAAGATAGTTGCTTCTGGTTATAAAGATCAATATAGCTATCCAATGCTTTGTATGTAGTGGGATAATGAATTGGTAGCATACTAAGATTTATTTTCCAAAATCATTTCATATTTCTCTTGGTTGGACTGGATACTTTCTTGTTCCTTTTCGATGAGTTCAAAAGCAGTCCTAAGGATTTGATTACGATAATAACTACGGACATTTTCCCCTCTGAAGTATTTATAAATTGTTGTTTTCGAAATGCCAGAAGTATTAGAGATAAGATTCCCCCAATCATCCGGTAGTAGTTCTTGAATTTTTTTCAATTGATCCTGTGTAAACATTAGGCGATCTTTTTTACTAGTACATGACTTTCTTCTTGCTTCAACTTTTGTTGCTGTTTATAAGAAATGATGGATGATATACGATCAGAGCTGGGTGTAAACCCTCCTTCTTTTCTCATATTACTGGCTAGGTTGTTTATCTCCAGGCAGAGGTTCTGATACTCCAAAGTCTCTATGATTTTTATCGTATGCACTTTCTTAAACGGCTGTTTTCAATCTTGTTGATGCAAACTTATATGGTAATATTTGCTGAATAGTGTCAGGTAGTATTTTGTTGTATAAAGTTGTCTCTTCCAGTGTATGATTTGTCTCATCACAACAGGTAATCATAAGAATTACAGGTAGATAGAGGTGTTTTCGAAGTGTGGTAAATATAAATTTATGTATTTTTTGTTACTATATGGTAACAATATGATATATTTGCCGTATCAATTATTAATTTATAGTAATGGAGTATTACAATCAACTACTAGAGAAACTGAACCAGAAACTTATCTCTGTGAAGGAACTAGCCATAAGTAGAAGACACGTAAGTCATTGGCAACAGGAAGGACTACTTTCAGATGAGAGGCAAGAGGGGCAACGATGGAGAAGGTATAGTCTGGTTGATGTATTTTGGATTGGAATTGGAAAGACATTAAGAGATTTTGATGTTAGTAATTCTACGCTTCGAAAGATTAAGCCATTTCTATTTAAGAAATCATCTATTAGCTTGAATCAGGCTCAACAGAAAATCAAATTATCTGTAATCGAAGAGGCACTATTAGAAGTGTTGATTAATCAGGCTCCAACCTTTTTGATTGTCTATAAGGATGGAAGTACATTTCTACTTAACAATAGTGAATATGTAAAGTTAATGAGCAATGAGCAGACTAATGATCATCACATTGTATTGAACTTAAACAAACTGATCAGTGAATTATTTTCTTCGTTGATACATTCAACAATGTACAGTGATTTTGCGTTTTTAGATAAAAAGGAAATAGAACTTCTTCAAATGGTAAGAAATGAAAAATATTCTACTATTCAGGTAAAGAAGAAGAATGGAGAACTTGATCTATTGGAAGGTCTGGAAAGAATTGATAAGGAAAAGAGAATAGTGGATATTTTAAAAGAAGGAAACTTTCAGGATATCGAGCTTAAACAAGAGAATGGTAAGGTGGTGTGTATCCATCGAAAGGTGAAAAAGAAATTTTAGAGAATAAAAAACTATGATATAACATCAGGTGTATTTCCATATCGCAGCGCTACTTCAAAAAGAAGGGGGATGCTAAGTGAAATATAAATGCAAGTAAAGCAAAAGAGTAATGTAGAAAAAGTATTACAAGCAAAGAAAATGACCTTGGAAAGACTTAGAAGTTTTGAAGGGTTTGAACAGATAACAGATAGTGAGGGAGAAGAGTTTATTGAAACTATGGAGCAACTGTGTGGGATTATCGCCAGACATGTGATCGTTAAAGAAAGAGAATTATGAAGCAGAAAGATTTATTTAAAAGTTTTGCCAAAAAAGGAACGAGTAAAAACATTATAAACCTTGATGGTAAAGGAGTTATTTACACCCGTGTTTCCACAAAAGAACAGGCAGAAAATAATGCAAGTCTAAGCACACAAAAAAAGCATTGCCTAGAGTTTGCTAAAAAGAAGGGGATAGATATTCTAGCTTACTTTGGTGGGACTTATGAATCTGCTAAAAGTGATGAAAGAAAGGAATTTCAGAAGATGCTTTCCTTTGTAAAGAGAAGCAAAGAGGTTTCCTATATCATTGTTTATTCATACGACAGATTTTCCAGAACTGGAGCAAATGGAGCATATATAAGTGATCAATTAAGAAAGCAGGGAATTGTGACATTGTCTGCTACTCAACAGGTGGATACTCAAACGGCAGCAGGATCATTTCAGCAAAACTTATATTATATGTTCTCTCAGTTTGATAATGAACTGAGAAGAGATAAATCGGTAGCGGGAATGCGAGAAAAAATTGAAAATGGTTACTGGATTGGAACAGTACCGTATGGCTATGTAAATCTAAATCCGGGAAAAGGAAAAGTTCAAAATATAGTTCCCAATGAGAAAGGGAAGCTATTGAAACTAGCATTTAAATGGAAAGCCACCGAGAACATTACCCATCGTGAAATCTGTGAAAGACTTGAGAAGAAAGGGTTATCTCTTAATCCTAAAAGATTGAGTGATTACTTTAGAAATCCCTTCTATTGTGGGCTAGTAACTAGTGGACATATTCCTGGAAAAATGTTTGAAGGAAAACATGAGGCTATTGTTTCCAAATCCATGTTCTTAAAGGTTAATAATATTCTTTCTGAAAAAAGAAGTAGCTATACATACAATAGGGATGACATTAATCTTCCCTTAAAGATTTTTGTTAAAAGTGCTTCAACTAATACTCCAATTACAGGATATTTAGTAAAAAAGAAAGGGTTGTATTACTATAAGAATAACTATCCCAATAGTAAGGAGAACGTAAGTGCTAAAAAGCTAAATGGGTTGTTTTCAGACCTCCTTTCTACCTATCAGCTAAAGGAGAAAAAGTACCATGCACCTATCAAAGAAATGATGATGTATGCTTTCAAAGAGCAACAAAAGGATCAATTAATTGAGGCTGAGAATCAACTTAAGAAACTAAATGAAGCTACTCAAAAGCTAGATCGACTAGAAGAGCGATTCGTCTTTGAAGAAATTACTGCTGCTCAATATGAAAAGTTTAAGGCTAAATTGGAGAAAGAAATAGAGGGTATTGAAGAAAAAAGTCAAAACAAAGCGTTCAATTTATCTAACCACGAAAAAGCAATTGAACTGGCATTAAACTACACGTGTAACTTGCAGAATATTTGGTTGTTAGGAGATATTGAAGCAAAAAGGGCTATTCAAAATTTGGTATTCCCTGAAGGAATTACCTATGACTTTAAAAATCAAACTTATCGAACCCCAAGAGTGAATTCGTATTTCTCTGCAATTGCCTCTATATCAAATGATTTGAAGAGTAAAAAACAAAGGGCAAGCTCGAATAAATCGAACTTGCCCTGTTCTGTACCCGGAGTGGGACTTGAACCCACACGTCCTAATGGACACAAGATTTTAAGTCTTGCGTGTCTACCAATTCCACCATCCGGGCATCATCCTGACAGCATCGCCAGGATTCTCACAATTGATTCTTGCGAATCGTGTGGTTTGGCTGAGCAATTAAGGGAATCGAACCCATTTTATTTCAATTTGAAACTTCCAACCAGGAATTGCTAACATTCAAAATATTGCTTTAAGAAAATCGTTTTCTTCTTTTTAAGCGGATGCAAATATAGAAACTTAATGATTACAACAAAATACTCTGAGGCAATTTTTCTTCTATAACACCAGATCTATTTGAATTGAGCCTATATAAGGCTGTCTTTTCGCTTCAAAAAAAATAACTCTAAACCTTGCTCAAAATAATTCTGTTGTTATCTTCGCACCCCGCAAAAGCGAGTGTAGCTCAGGGGTAGAGCATCACCTTGCCAAGGTGAGGGTCGTGAGTTCGAATCTCATCACTCGCTCAGAAGTTAAAGCATCTAATTATAGGTGCTTTTTTTATTTTACAATACTTTCTTATTCAAATGTCGTGAGCCAACCTAGCGGTTGGTAAACCTGCCTATTAGCGATACCCCCCTATTTAACAACATTAGGTAATCTTCTTTCCACCAGCATTTGAATAACGATATCCGGATGCTCTTTTTCGATTAGATCCGTTCTAAAATCGTACATCCAGAAAAAAGTGGTTCGCTCAAAAGAAGGAGCAAAGAAGTGATGTATATAAGACACAAACGAATCATTGAACATCACCATTCGAGGTAAAGTGGCATCGGGCATTTCATACACAATTGTGGGGCGCCAATCGTTTTTAAAAAAATGGTATTCAGGTATTTCAAGTCGTTCTGGAACTGGTACCGTTTCGTTATAATGATACCTTGGTGATACATCATCTATAAAATCCTTGATTCCCACTAAATCGGCTAAATCTCCGCCGATCTCATCTCTCAGCTCAATGTCAAAATTCTCTTTTTGAAGCGTTTGTATATTGGGAAACCACTCACTTACCACTTTCATAATTTCCTGATAAGCTATAAACCCTGCATGTTGATTCCAATGAGAATCTGTTTTAAAGTATAGTTTGTGCTCCTTTTTCTGTTTTTTTAATTCACTTCTCAGGTCGATAATATCAACCCCTTCTCCATCCATAAAGTTCATAAACTGGTCTAATTGAGATGAATCCGCCAGATAAAAATCATCCGGCAAAAACTCCGGATAGAGGGTTAATTTATCTGGTACCACAACAATCAAATATTGAATCCCTTGATCTTCCAAATGCTTTTTTCTATTCACCAGGGTTTCCTTTATCTTAATAATTTCGGATTCTGAAAAGTAATCTCTTCCCTGATGTTTATCTTTAGATTGATAGGGGGTTAAGAACATCCAGCCCTCTTTACCGTAGGTTAAATCTGGATTAGAGTACACTCCAAAATGAAAAGCTTTGATGTAATTATTGTAAGCCACTAAAGGAATTCGAAATCCAAAATTATCGTTGTAGTAGTCTTCAAACTTCTTAGGGTAGCTCCATATACTATCCACACTAAAATTAGGCTTTGCTGCCAATTCTCTCTTTTCTGTTACATGAAAGGATTCATCCATGAGTACCACGTTCCATTTTAGCTGAATCATTGGCATCATCAATACCAACAAAAACAATACTCCACCGATTTTTGAAGCGAGAGAAACTTTCTTGCTATGTGTGTTTTGCTCTTTCAAAACCTAAAATAGATAAAAGGGTTATAAGTTCCATTGGCTAATTCCGATGCAGTATAGAAAAAGATCAATCCCAAAAAGCACCAGACAATGGCATCTTTTATTTCATGCACATACCTTTTTTGAGGCTGTAATGCAAACCTCATCTTTGATAACTTGCCATACGTATTAACAGAAAATATGATTGCCAACACTCCTACTAATAATTGATAGAAATTAAATCCATTCCAGGTAAGCACCCCTTGCTCTCCGTTTGCCAGCCCAAACATTACTTCTAGATAATCCAAGGCATGAGATAAATCTTCGATTTTGAAGAATACCCACGATACCACCACAATAAACAAACAGTACAAATGCTGAAATATCGATGGTACTTTTGATAGTATTTTGCTAAAACCTACCCTTTCCAGCACAATGAAAACTCCGTGAATTAAGCCCCAGATAACAAAATTCCAACTTGGCCCATGCCAAAATCCGGTGAGCAGAAAGACAATAAAAAGGTTAAGGTATGTTCGCGAGACTCCTTTCCTACTCCCTCCTAAAGGAATATAGAGATAATCTCTAAACCAGGTGGACAATGAAATGTGCCAGCGTCTCCAAAACTCTCTTATGGATTTAGACACGTAGGGATAATTAAAATTCTCTTCGAATTTAAACCCAAACATATTCCCTAAACCTATAGCCATATCTGAATACCCTGAAAAGTCAAAATAAATTTGAATTGCATAAGCAAGAATTCCCACCCATGCAGTAAGACTGTTTAAAGATGAAACTTCCGAACTAATTATGCCATTGGCTACCACTGCCATCGTATTGGCAACGATCACTTTTTTAGCCAATCCTATTATAAATCTCTGACTTCCTTTTATCAGATTGTTCCAACTCAAAACTCTGGTTCTGATCTGATCCATTATGGTATTATATCGGACAATTGGACCAGCAATTAACTGGGGAAATAGTGAAATGTATAAACCTATATTTATTGGATTGAACTCTGCTTTGGCTTGTTTGCGGTATACATCTGTGATATAGGAAATTCCCTGAAAAGTAAAAAAGGAAATTCCAATTGGCAGATGTACAAAGGGGTTATAAGCTTTTATCCCTAATGGATCTAATTCAAGCAAAAGGGTATCTAAAATAAAGTTGAAATACTTGTAGTACATCAACAAGCCTAAATTGAGTATCACCCCAATCCAGAGCATCAATTTTCTTCTCTCAAAAGAGTCTATAAGTATTCCGAACAAATAATTAAGGGCAATGGACAGCAACATGATGAAACTCATATGCAACTCTCCCCAGGCATAAAAAAACAAGCTACACAACAGCAATACTCCATTTCTTAGAACTTTTGGAGCAACCAAATGGAGAATTAATACAATAGGTAAAAATCCAAATAGAAATATTACTGAACTAAAAAGCATGTAAGGTATAGGTACATGCTTAACGTATACTTAAGTAAAATTGGTATGTAAAAAGCTAATTACTTACCCTCCAACCAGCTTTTTGATCTCATTAAGTTTCATCAATGCTTCTACGGGGGTAAGGGTATTGATATCAATGCTTACAATTTCTTCTTTTACTTGTTGAAGTACCGGATCATCTAACTGAAAGAAACTCAATTGCATTCCCTCTTCTTCTGACAATGCTTTAGCTTTTCCTTGAAGTTCTTCTGCTGAGTGAGATTTCTCTAATTTCTTAAGAATATCATTGGCTCTTTTGAGAACTGCCGGAGGCATTCCTGCTACTTTAGCCACGTGAATTCCAAAACTGTGCTCACTACCTCCCGGAACCAACTTTCTTAAGAAAATGATCTTTTTACCCAATTCTTTAACCGACACATTAAAGTTCTTAATTCGACTAAACGAAGTCGCCATTTCATTCAACTCATGATAATGGGTGGCAAACAAGGTTTTTGCCTTCGCTTTTGGATTCTGGTGAATGTATTCAGCAATGGCCCAGGCGATGGAAATTCCATCATAGGTACTGGTTCCTCTACCGATTTCATCCAATAGTATTAAACTACGATCCGAAAGGTTATTTAGAATACTTGCCGTTTCGTTCATCTCCACCATGAAAGTAGATTCACCACTGGAAATATTATCGCTTGCACCTACACGTGTAAATACTTTATCTACAATACCAATCTCTGCTTCTTTAGCCGGGACAAAACTTCCCATTTGAGCCATCAGTACAATTAGAGCTGTTTGCCTTAACAGAGCAGACTTACCACTCATGTTGGGCCCGGTAATCATGATGATTTGTTGCTCTTCATCATCCAGATAAACATCATTGGCCACATAGGATTCTCCTAAAGGAAGATTCTGCTCAATTACCGGATGTCTTCCATCTTTAATATTTAAAGCTTTAGAATCGTTTATTACCGGTTTAGAATATTGGTTTCTTTTAGCAATTTTAGCAAAAGACATCAAACAGTCCAATCGAGCAATTAACGCAGAATTATGTTGGATTGGTTGAATATAGTCTGCTAAGGAGGAAACTAACTGCTCAAACAAATTGGTTTCCAACTCGAGTATTTTTTCCTCTGCACTAAGGATTTTTGTTTCGTATTCCTTTAATTCTTCAGTTATGTATCGTTCCGCCTGCGTTAGGGTTTGTTTTCGCACCCACTCTTCCGGAACTTTATCCTTATGGGTATGACGCACCTCGATGTAGTACCCGAACACATTATTATATGCAATCTTTAACTTGCTAATGCCTGTTTCTTCCATCAGGCGTTCTTGCATTTTTAGCAAGTAATCTTTTCCTGAGTAAGCAATGGCACGTAGCTCATCCAGGTCTTTGTTTACTCCCTCTTTTATTACTCCTCCTTTGGCAATTAACACCGGAGCTTCTTCCTGAATTTGATGCTCTAATGTTTCACGAATTACCTTACATAGGTTGATTTGATCTCCAATTTTCTGTAAAGATGGGTTTCCTGATTTTTCGCACAGCTCTTTGATCGGTTCCAGCGCAAAGAGAGCGTGTTTAAGGTACACTGTTTCTCTAGGTGAGATTCGAGCTGCAGCAACTTTGGAAATCAATCGTTCCATGTCGCCAATGTTACTCAGATGTGTACCAATGGTATCCAACATTTCATCCTGTTCCAGAAAATGTTCTACCACGTTCAATCGTTCGTTAATCGCACCGGCATCTTTCAGTGGCAATACTACCCAACGCTTGAGCAACCTTCCTCCCATCGGAGAAACAGTTTGATCTAATACATCTATTAATGTAGTGGCATCGCTATGCTGGGAGTAAACCAGTTCCAGGTTTCGAATAGTAAATCGATCTAACCAGACGTGGTTATTTTCATCTATTCTGGAAATGTTGAGAATGTGTTTTACTTTATCATGCTGGGTATCTGCTAAATAATGTAAAATGGCACCCGAAGCAACAATTCCCATATCCAAACTCTCAACTCCATACCCTTTTAAGGATTTGGTTCCGAAATGATTTAACAGCTTATCCGTTCCAAAATCTTCTGTAAAAATCCAATCATCTAATTTGAAGGTGTAAAACTTATCTCCAAAATGCTCAATGAACTTTTTATCTCTTCCCCTTTGGAAAAGTACTTCGCTTGGTGAAAAACCTTGAAGTAATTTATCGATATACTCTGTTGTTCCTTGCGCCACAAGAAATTCTCCTGTAGAAACATCCAAAAAAGAAACCCCAGTTTCTTTCTTCCCCATATGAACAGCTGCCAGGAAATTATTCTTCTTGTTTTCCAGCACCTGTTCGTTAAAAGCAACTCCAGGAGTAACCAGTTCCGTTACACCACGCTTTACTATTTTTTTTGTCTTTTTAGGGTCTTCCAATTGGTCGCAAATGGCAACTCTTTGTCCTGCACGAACCAATTTAGGTAAATAAGTTTCGAGCGAATGATGAGGGAAACCAGCAAGTTCCAACTTGGAACCGCCATTGTTTCTGTTAGTTAATACAATCCCAAGAATATTGGCCGCAGTAATAGCGTCCTGCCCAAAAGTTTCGTAAAAATCTCCCACTCTAAACAACAGTAAGGCATCTGGGTATTTCCCCTTGATTTGATTGTACTGCTGCATCAAAGGGGTTACTTTTTTCTCTTTTGCTTTTGTTTTAGCCAACTTGATTTTTTTTACGTAATAGAGCGAATGTAAAAAAGTGGTTTAAATTTGCCTCCAGCTACTCTACCTTACTTTTGAATAGTTATGAACAGAAAGTTAAAGACATCCGAACTGGGAAGAATTTCAATTGAAGAATTCAAAAAGAAAGCTAAAATTCCCATTATAGTTGTTCTGGATAACATTAGAAGCCTCAACAACATTGGTTCTTTTTTCAGAACTTCAGATGCGTTGAACATCGAGGCCATTTATTTATGTGGTATAACCGCCACTCCTCCACATCGGGAAATCCAAAAAACAGCGCTGGGAGCAACTAACTCTGTAGACTGGAAATACTATAAAAATACTGCCCAAGCTGTGACTGAGTTGAAAAATAAAGGGTACGCCGTTTATGGAATCGAACAAACTGAGAACCCTATACTATTACAAGACTTCAAGTACAATAATCAACCACTTGCCATCGTTTTTGGAAACGAAGTAGCAGGGGTAGAGCAAGATGTAATCGACCTTACTGATGGATGCATAGAAATTCCACAGTTTGGAACTAAGCATTCTTTCAATGTTTCTGTAAGTGGTGGAATAGTGCTTTGGGACCTTGTAAAACAAACCTTGTAATGGATACAAAAAGACAATAAAACAACTATTGACCCATTTTAGGGTTATTTTTATGTAGATATTTCACTATTACGACAGTAAATCAAGGGATTCTACATTAAATTATTGATTTTTAATCTGTTTAATCTATATTTGCGTTTTAGCCGTGAAAAGAAGAAAACATATTTTAGCAATCATTTGCCTATTAGCAACTGTTAATGTTGTGGGACAAGGGTTTTATAACCGTGGGCAATGGAAAAGGTACCGAAATGAATTTTCAGCAGGTATCGGAGTATCCAACTTTTTAGGAGATCTTGGAGGAAGAGACCTTGTGGGATCTGATTTTATTTGGGATTTAGAGATTTCGCAAACTAAAATGGCAGTACAGTTTAATCACATGTACTACCTTGCCAGAAAGATTGGAATGAGAACTAATCTATCTTACGCCAAAGTAGCTGGAGATGATGCTCTTACTCAGGAAATGTTCCGACACAATAGAAATTTGAATTTCGAATCGAAGATTTACGAAGCTTCCATGATCTTTGAAATTCAATTCGTAAAAGAAAATGTTGGTAACATCTATAACTTAAGAAGTACTACTGGAAAAAGACTTGGTTTACGATCTCTGCAACTTGGTTTTTACGGAGTTGTGGGTATTGGAGGTTTTTACTACAATCCAATGGGAATAGCTGCTAACGGAGCGAAGGTTGAACTTAGACCATTGAGAACTGAAGGGCAAGGTTTACCTGGTGGACCTGATCAGTACGGAAAATTCAGCTTAGCTGTACCAGTGGGACTTGGAATTAGAAGGTCTTTTAACCGTTTCTGGGGAATGAAACTAGAAATGGCACACCGATTTACGTTTACAGATTACATCGACGATGTAAGTACTGTATACTACAACAACAATGACCTTGCTACAGAAGTTAGCCCATTATCAGCTCAAATGGCTGATCCAAGTTTAGGTGAAATTGGTTGGACAACAACTGGAGCAGGAATGCAAAGAGGAGACCCTAGTGACAAGGATGGATATATGTACCTAACTGTTTCTATCTATAGAAGAATCAAAGGAAACAAGAATCCTTACGGGCAAAGAAGAGTAAGAAGAGTAAAAGCTTCTTTCTAATTATTCACTTACCTTATTTACAACTATAGGCTTGATGATATCGGCCAGTGCTAACTCGCTGTTTTTCCAGGAGGTGTGTACTTTGTGGAACCCGAAACTCGCCAATTCTTTTTTAGTAGTACTTCCAATGGCAACCATAGTTGAAACTATATCCCGACCACCATTAGTTTTTATAAAAGCCCTTACATTGGACGGACTGGTAAACACCAACACATCTGGTAAAGCTATATCCTCAACAGACTCCTCTACTGTCCTATAAATAACGTGATTAATTACCTTAGAACTATCCAAAACTTGTTGTACGGTTTGCACACTTTGATCTGAAATTGGGAACAACACTGTACCCTCTTCACATGCTCTTTTGAATTGTTCTGCTACTTCTTTGGTAGTGCCCTCTCCAACAAAATCCACATGAACATATTGGCTTAGTTTGCTTGCTGTAGCACTTCCTATGGCAGCTACTTTTCGTGCACCAATAGCATACCCCTGATCAAAGAATTGTTCTACGGCATTTCCCGAACTAAAAAACACCCAGTCAGAATCATCTATAGACTTATATTTGGTGGGAACAATAGATATGAAAGACCTTCCAACTACATTATAATTGGAGGGTAAAAACTGACCAAAATCGCTATTTTTATTAAGCTTTCGGGTAATTAGGATACTTCCTGAGACTTTTTTTTTAGTAAAGCCACAATCTCCTCTGCTGTATGGTTTTCTACGTATAAACGTTGAGGAATTTGATCCCAGTTTTCTGCCTGGGCCACCCAGGTTTTTAGAGTATCACCTTCTTTTTCACAATATACCCCTAAAGGCAATTGACAACCTCCATCCAACAAGTTTAGTACTTTTCTTTCCAGATTAATACGCTCCTGAACTTCGGAGTTATTCAAATTTTGAAGTAACTCAAACATTTCATTATCCCCTTCTCTAATTTGAAGTCCTAACACTCCCTGAGCAGGTGCCGGAATAAACTCTTTAGGATCTAATGTAATAACGTGTAAATCGGAAAGGTCCAATTCTAAACGACTAACACCAGCTTTAGCTAGTAAAATAGCATCGTATTGCCCTTCTCTAAGCTTATTAATTCTGGTTGGTACATTTCCTCTTAACTCCTTAATTTGAACATCTGGTCTAAACGCCAGGATCTGAGATTTTCTACGAGCCGAAGACGTTCCAACAACTGCAGATTCCTTTAATTCAAATCGACCTTTTTGATCTACCGATTCTTTTCTAACCAACAACAATTCTGAAGGATCTTCTCTATCGGATACCGCAGCAATGATTAATCCTTCCGGAGGTGTTGTTTCAAGGTCTTTATGAGAATGAACAGCTAAGTCCACTTCCCCATTTAAAAGCACCTCTTCAATTTCCTTTGTAAAGAATCCCTTTCCTTCCAGTTTATCAAAACTTAAGTGCTGAATTTTATCTCCTTGTGTTTTAATGATTCTGATCTCTACCTCACAATTGAGGTTTTCCAATTCAGCTTTTACATGATTCGCCTGCCACAATGCCAGATCACTTCCTCTGGACCCAATTACTACTTTCTTTTTCATGTTTTCTGAATTTGACACCAGGAGTTACTTGGTGGAATCAATAAGGATTTCACGAGCCATTTTCATAGGCACGCTAATGTATTTCTTCTCTAGGTAAGCCACTACCTTATCAAGAACCTCTTTCGAATCTGTATCGAGGGCTCCAAGTTCTTTAGCAAAAACTTCGTTATAAGCCTTTTGCTTAATCTCTTTAACTGTTTGTGGTACTGCACGCATTGCCACCTCAATTTTTCTCTCTCGGTTAGCTTTTTTGTACTCCTCAAACTGTTCACTTAAGATAGCTTCGCAAGCATCGATCTCTTTTGCTCTTTCTTCTAAGTTCTTCTCCGCAATCTTTTTAAGATCCTCTACAGCAATAAGCTTAACCTTATACTTTTCTGTAAGATTTCTTTGAAAATCGTTTGGAATAGCTAAATCGACAACTGTTTTTGAAGATGTATCGCCATTTAATACTTTAGAATAAACCTCCTCCGTAAAGATGGTATCGGCAGATCCTGTACATGTAATGATGATATCAAAATGCTCTTTGTGATCTTCCAAAGAAGTTAAGACTCTGGCCTTACCATCTACCATCCCCGCTAATTTCTCAGCGTTCTTGATAGAACGGTTATAAATGGTATAATTTTCAATTCCTCTTTTATGCAAAAACTTAAGCATACTCGTATTGGTTTTACCAGCACCAACCACAAGAATTTTAGAATCATCGTTGATGTTCATTTCTTGCAATTTTCTATAAGCTAGTGAAACCACCGAAACCGGATTAGCGGCAATTTTACTGTGAGTGTAAACCGCCTTTGCAGCATTGATTGTTCTCTCCACTGCCATTCGAATCACATCTCCCGTTAATTCCATTTCCCTGGAATCTTCGTATGCTTTTCTAACCTGTGTAATAATTTCTCTCTCTCCAATTACCAAAGAATCTAAAGATGAAGCCACATCAAACATGTGTTTAACAGCGAATTCTCCTTCGTGCTCAATACAATTCTTAGCAGCAAAGTCAATTTGCTCCTCGTTCCACTTAGGGTTAAAGGCTTGAAAAAACTCTCTTAAAAAGTTATAGGACATTCCTTCTTCAGAAGAAAATGTAAATTCTACCCTGTTACAAGTAGAAAGGTACATTAACTCCTTAAGATTAGCCTTTTCCTTAAGATAAGTTAAGCGAGCTTTCTTCTCTGTATCATCCAGATGAAACTCACCAATTTTATCCAACTCAATGGCTTTATGGGTTAATGCTATGACTTTTAAAGTATCCAACAGGTGTTCTTTCCAGCAAAAGTGCAGAGTATACGCTCTTATTTTGTCACTGTTTTGTCATTCAGCCCTTAATTGGAATTATTCTAAATAATCGCTCAAAAAGCCTGATTTTCCTCAGTTTTTGACCTGTCCAAGGTCATGGTTTTTGACTCAATATTGACAAAACCAAAAGGACCACGAAAATTGAAAAAAATTCCCCTCTGTAACTTTTACCACCTCGACTTGTTTTACAAATAGGAAGAAATTATTTGAGATGAAAAAACTCTTGATTGCAACATTATTTGCTGCCCCATTATTAAATTACAGCCAAGACACCGAATTTGGGTTGGTTTACGAAAACTCATTGTATAACAACTCTGCTTTCACAGGAACGTCTGAAAACTCAAGGTTTGGAATTACCCACGGAAGCCGATGGCATTATCTTACCAGCCATTATCACAATACATTTATGTACGTAGATCAGCACCTGGGAAAATTTGGAGGCATTGGATTCTCCTATTCGCAAGACATTTATGGAGACCAAAGTTTATCAAGAGATTTTTCTCTCAAATATTCCTACTCTTTTAATATCAAAGAAGAAGGAGTATTGAGCCTTGGCGCCTCTGGTAGTCTTCAGAGAATAAACATCATTCACCCCTCATCAGTTAGGCCCGGCAACTATATTGTAGCTACTACTCCGGCTACCTTATCCAGCAACTCTACATTTGACCTTGACCTTGGCGTACTTTACTACAACAAAGATTGGTTCGTCTCCTATTCTACTCACCACCTAACAAAGCCGGACATACTAATTTATGGTGTACATCGTGAGTTACCAATAAGACACATTGGAATGGCCGGGTATCAGGTAAAAATTGGCAACAACTGGCGAGTAACTCCTATTGCTCAATTCCAATATCAGAACGGTTATACTTCATTAACATTAGAAACCAGGGCTAATTACAAATGGCTAACTTTTGGGATGGGAACGATTAGCAGAAGTAATTACAAGGCCATCGCCGGTGTGAATTTTAGAAAATTCAGAGTGGCTTATTGCTACCAAAAAAATGTTTCAGGAATATCAAGAACCCGTAATGGAATGCATGAATTATCGATACAATACTTACCTCAATTAACCAAAACCAAAAACCAAAGAGCATTCAGACTCATGCAATAGAGACTACTACACTACCAATCCTCTTTTTCTAATGTGTTGTTAAAACACGTTTCTCTTGAGTCGAAACCCCGCCTGTTAAACAGGCGGGGTTTTATTATTTGATTAGGTTTTTATACTCTTTCATTACGTTCGAGATGTTGAGTAACCCAAGGGAGATAGCTTCCATCTGAGAAAGCATTTGAGCAGTTTGAGCATCCTTACCCATTCCTAAAAGCTTTTGATTCTTAACAAATACCGCTTTAATTTTCTCCCACCTTTGCTCTTCCTCCTCTGTTAACCAACCTTTGAGTTCCTTGAACTTTAATAAATTAGACTCTGCCCCGGTAGTCAGTGTTTGAGACTCATTTTCGTAATGTGAATAGAGTAATATTTCCAGCTCCTCTTCATTCATAATCGGAACCAATTTTTCTACAAT
Organism: Parvicellaceae bacterium; assembly: GCA_965230225.1. GTDB lineage: Bacteria > Bacteroidota > Bacteroidia > Flavobacteriales_D > Parvicellaceae > CALSMU01. Next base: position 71,460 of record CBDDKM010000005.1, on the reverse strand, counting down.
TTTATTCATATCACGATAGGACCCCTGCAACTTAAACGATGGTTCTGTTCTATACTTATCCTCTTGCCCTGCAGACTGAATATACTCTAAATTAACCTGTAGCAACGTATCTCTTACTTTAAGAACTTTTTCGAACAAAGAGATGTACTCAGAAACCTCTTGAGCTGAGTGAGAAGCTTCAAAATCAACTCCTTCACGCGTACCGGTTTCCGCCATTTTGATAAAGGCATACACATCCTTCATACTCTTATTGGCTAGCTGCGATAATATAGGGTTAGATGTTAGGCTATTTTCGATATAACTCAACTTAAACACATCCGACTTTCCTCCAATAATATCTCCCAGATTATAGATATCAGCACGATTGGCCAGCATGTCCGGAACCTGAAATTTTTCGCCACTTTCGGTATAAGGATTCCCGGCCATTACCACAGCCACTTTTCTTCCTCTCAAATCATAAGTCTTGCTCTTTCCTTTATAAACTCCTTCAATTTTACGTTGAGCATCGCACAACGATATAAACTTCTGTAATAACTCAGGATTACAATGCTGAATATCATCCAGGTAAATCATCACATTATCTCCCATTTCAAGAGCTAGATTCAGTTTTTTCAACTCCTCTTTTGCACTTGCATTTGGCGCTTCCGAGGGATCGAGCGATGTTACCTGATGACCGATGGTTGGGCCATTTATTTTCATAAATACCAACCCTAATCTCACCGCGATATATTCCATTAGAGTTGTTTTACCATACCCAGGAGGAGATATTAAAAGTAACATTCCCATCAAATCAGTTCTTTTATTTTCCCCAACGGTTCCCATTTGCTTCGCAAGATTATCTCCAATTAGCGGTAAATAAACCTGATCCAAAAGCTGATTCCGAACGAATGATGTCATGATTCTGGGCTTAAACTCATTGAGTTTCATCTCTTCTTTTACCTCGGAAATAATCTTAGATTTCAATTGCTGAAACTCCCTAAACTTAACCTCTGTCCCCTCAGTAAAGAGGTTTAGTCTATCCATAAACCTGATATAGTTTAAATTGTACTCAGAATTATTGATCAATAAGTGATCTCCAGCCATTTGCTGGATGGATAGATTTGTTTTGGCCCTAACTACATTAGGATTATCAAAGTCGGCACACAACATAGCAACAGCCGTTTCTTCCGCTACCTCACCAAACTCCTCCTTCAATTCTTCCTGCTCCACAAAAGCATTTACCCAATTTAGCATTAACATTAATTGGGCATCCGGAGAACTCTTAACTTTTGCAATGGATGTAGAGAATCTTTTTTCGAATTTGGAACCTTTTAGAAAGCTTTGGAACTTAGAATGCAATTCCTCAGCTATAGAACTAATCACAAAGCGATCTCCTCTGCTAATTTCTTTGAATAAATATTCGGCAACAGAGCTTGATGACACCTCAGAAAACAAAGACATTTGCTCTATAAAAGAGTCTATTTCAATCTCTAACAGATGAATTAATTCATCAAACTCTGAAGTGGCAGGAAATACCTCCATTACCAATCCAGCAGACTTAATCCTGGCCTCTAATTCTTCTTTGGCATCAGTCTTAAGATACTGTTTCCAGAAGTATTTTGCAGCAGCTCTTACTTTTCCAGAATACACTAACAAATCTGCATTTTGATGAATTTGCAATAGCCCATTCAAAATGGACCAGGCATCTTTATCATGAACTCCTTTAGAATATCCTTCCTGATATCTGGAAGACATAAACTTTTGAACATAAGCCAATTGCTCATTTTCTGTTAGCACTCCATACTCTGTAAAACTTTTATTCCCAAGCAGATCAATAAAGAGTTGATATGCTAAGTATTCTGCCCGATAGACTTCTGCGTTTTCCGATACAATGGTTTGATCCCACACTTCTTTTGTTTGGAGAAACGCTTCATCAGTTATTGGCTCGAATAAATTGGTCCCAGTCAGGTGATAACACATTTCATCGTTCCTCATCACGATGGTTAAATCCAAAGGTTGAGTATTTACAGAAAACTGATGTTTACCAAATTGTATGATGTCTTTGCCATCAACGTAAAGCTCGGTTTTATCTTTAAGCTGCCTTACAGCATCTTCTTTTACCGTTTTTAACCTACTTTGTACATCGTCCGACTTAACCGAATCTCCTAACTCTGATAATTGAGCAATAACATCCCTTACCTTGCTAACCATTAGGTCGGAAGCAAAGTACCCATTGATCTCCACCAGAGAGTCAAATCCGGCTACTCTGTTTTTAATTCCTTTAAGGATTCTTTCGGCAGATTGTAAAAGCGTATTCGCCCTTCTGTTTTGCGCCTCCAATAAAGAGACTTTCCTCGTTTCGAAGGCATTGTATACTTCCTCTCTTTTCTCCGAAATTAGAGTAATAAACTCATCAAACTCCGAAAATTTACCCTCCAACTCTTCCAAGTGAACCATTAGCTTGGTAAGATACTGGTCACATTTTTCTGGCGTATCAGAAATATCCAAATAATTAACCACTCCCTGACTTACCAGTTTTATCTGGCTATTAAATTCAGACTTCCCCTCTTCTCCCAATAGGACTTTACGCTTCTTTTTAAGAGCAGCATTAATCTGATTGAAGTTGGAATAAATATCCGATATATGATCAATGATTTTAGTAGTATGAGTTGCATCTTCAATCTTTAGATTACTCACAATTTCAATTAACATTTCCAGTTCACCAGAAACTTTAAGTACATCTTCTTCCAATCGCTTTGCCTCAACTACTTTGCCTACCTCATCAACTTTAGATTGTATTTCACTAACCCTATCCTGATATGGTTTAAGCGCTTTTTCTTTCAACAAAAACTCCACGCAGCGTTTAGATATACTATCCTGCCGCTCTTGTAGTTTCTCTTCTAATTGATCCGCAAATTCCAGATCTGCATACCTCAGCTCTTTAAGGGATATTACTCCTCCTCGAATCCCACGAATCTGACTTAATACTTCCACAAAATGATCTATTAAGTCAAAGTTTTTAGAACGAATAACCTTAAATAATTCCTCCGATTCCTGCTCTACCTTCAATGAAGCTTCGCGGGTATTTTTCTTTATTCGAACTACCTTTTCATACTCATCGATTGCAGAAGCTGCTGAGTCTTTAATGGCTACTAAAGGCTCTAAAATATTGTAGGCATCTTTGTTCTCCAACCAGTGATAGGAATCAACAATATCGTTAGAGTACTTTACAATATCCAAGTACAAATTGGTATAAGAATCTTCTTTATTGACAAGTTTAATCACCTCTTTACACTCTGCCATTGCACGAACAATGTCCTTGTTTCCAACTTTAAATAGATAGGAATTGTTTTCCTCGTGCTGCTCTAAATTATGGTCGAGATAAGGTGTTTGCCAAATTTGAATGACATGGTGTTTCTTTTGCTCTTCGCCAGTTTTAAAGTAACACAACTCACCATTTTCGAAGATGGAATAACCGTGGCAAATAATTGGGTTATTTACCTCTTGCTCTATTAAATTATAGCTTAAAAGAACATAAACTCCGGTACTTTCATTGTAAAACACATATAGGAAATCCTCCCCATTGGGAGATACAATTCTTTTTTCAAAGACCATATCTCCTAATCCATTATCAAAAAGCTTAAATTCTCCTGAATGAAGGTAAAACCCTTTGGCAAAAATAACCCCATGATCATCCGGCAATAATACACAGGACCTCTCCAATGCATCTATTCGAATGGCCTCCTGAAGTTTTTCATTGTATACAATGTAACGGTATTCGGTTTCTTGATACGGTCTAATTTTTAAAACCACAATGTTTCCAACTATGGCATAATATACCTCTGCATCATCCAAAGATTGATCTTTTTCCTTAACAGGCTCTGAATATATCCCGTGCCCAACGTCAGTATTGTCTTCTACCTTAATGGTTAAATCGCCACCAATGGTTTCTACGAATACTTTATCGTGAATGGAAATATGTGGATGTTGTCCGGATTTATGATATTCTCTCGATGTCCTTTTCCAGGTAAACTCATGTTGATCCGGAAACTTTACTTCGTGTTCAGATCTACAATCTATGTAAGATAATTGATCTCCGTTAATCTGCCATTTAAATGCTTTAATATCGGAGATGGATTTCCCCACCTGAAGTACCATATACAGGTACGGCCCGATTTGAGCAAATTTTGTAAATTGAGCGTTACGATAATATTTATAGATGTTTTTAAAGTCTTCTTCGAATTGATCATCTTTGATCAGATCCATGGACTCTTTATGAAAGGAGTGACTTCCATATCTAAAAACGCTAAAAACATCTTCTATTACGGTTTCTGTCTTTAGTCCAATATGCACATTATACCCGAATATAAACCTAGAACCAACTGGCACCATATCCCTTGGCATACAATTATGTTCGGTAGTTATTCTCTCATTGGCAATAAGAGAAGTAGCAATAGAACCAAAAACTTCTTTTCTTGATTGATTCAGCAAGTTTAGTCGCTTTACCAATTCGGAAGATTGTTCATTCAACCTTCCACGAATAATTTCGTAGGTGCCGCTTTCCAGCTGAATATTGTCAGTATTGATATTTTCTTCAGACATGACTTTTCTGATAACTACAGGTTAAACTTTAGTGATAAATTCGAAGAGAATTACTCTTCGGGAATTGGATTAAATAGTGGGGTTGAGTGTGCACTTACTCAACCCGTTTGGAGAAAGCCCCCTTATTCAATCCCCAAACTTCCCACGTTTTTATCTCCAAATCCTGTTTTAGCTGCCAGGGTCATCAACTCAGAAATCAGGTTTTTATCTTCATCATTGCTCACCTGACCCATTAACTTCAGCAATAACGCCGAAATGGTTAGGTTTTTCATGTCTTCTGACTTAATGTCCGATGCAGAAATCAACCCTTTTATCTTGTCAATAATGGTCTCACCATTTTCACTATTTAGCAACTGATCTTTAACAATCCCCAGCGTATCACTCTTCTCACTATACTGATCAATCGTTTTAGCATTGGTTACCGCATTAACAATTTTATCAAAGAATACAGGCTCACCTCCTACAATATCAATGTTAGCAGACTTCAAAGCACTTGACAACACTTCTGCCTGAGCTCCGGCAATGTCTTTCTGCACGTTGATTTGAGCCAGTTCGATGGCTTTTTCTTTCTCCAATCGAAGTTTAAACTCTTCATGGTCTTTACCAACACCATCCAGTTTTTTCATGGCCGAAGCTTTCTCTTCGATTCCTTTTGCTTCTGCGGCAAACTTCTCTGCCATTACATTTGCTTCTGCCATTCCTTTTTCTTTCTCTGCATCGGCAGTTGCTCTAATCACTTCGGCATGAGCCAGTCCTTTAGCTCTTTCCACTTCCGCTGCTGCAGCTCCCAGTTTTCTATCGGCTTCAGACTGTGCCATGGATTCTACTTCGATTCCTTTAGCTCCAGCCTCAGCTTTGGCTTCAATAATGCTTGCCTCAGCCTCACCTTGTTTTTCCCTTGCTTCTGCTTTAGCTTCCATTACTTTGGCTTCTGCCAAACCAACGGCAGCTTGTCTGGTCGCTTCTGCATCTGCTAAAATTTTGATGGCTTCTGCTTCTTGTGCAGCTGCCTTCTGACTAGCTTCTGCCTCAATGATTCTCTTCTTAGCTTCGTACTGAGCAGCTTCCTGCTTAGCCTCTGCATCTTTAATTTGTTGTACCAAAGCAGCTTCTGCCAATTGCTCGGCCCCTGTAATAGCTACTTGTTTAGATCTGTCTGCCTGAGCGTATGCTCTAGTATCTTTGATTTTCTCTTCTTCGTCTACCACTGTTTTCTCAATGGCTACTCTTTCGCGGATAACTTCCTGAATGTTCTTTTTCTCTACCTCTATTACCTTCTCTTTTTCAATTTGCGCCAGCGTTACGATTCTTTCTCTTTCGTTTACTTCCAAAGCACGATCCTTCTCCACTCTTTCAGTTTCAATAGCGGCTGTTCTCTCTTTACTTTTTGCAGCAACAATCACTTGTCTTTCTTTGTTTTGCTCCAACACTTGAATCTCCTCTTCCGCTTTGATTCTTGCCTGCTCGGACTTAAGGCGCTCTTCTTGATTCACTTTAGCCATCTCAGCATTTTCTCTGGCTTTAATATTCGCCACTTCTCTCTTCTGTTTCTCTTCAGTTTCTGCCAATTGACGTTCCATTTCCAGAATGGCTTCTCTGGTTTCTACATCTTGCTGAGTAATTACTTTCTCCTCTTCTCTTTTAATCTGGTTTGCCAATATTCTTTGCTCCGCGGTTAGTTCGGTAATTTTCTTAATCCCCTCAGCATCTAAAATGTTGTTTTGGTTTAAGGCGTTGATATTAGTCTGCTCCAAATAATCAATTGCTGCATCGTCCAACACATACCCATTCAGATCTTTTCCAATCAAACTAATGATCTCCAACCTGAACTCATCTCTTTTATTATATAGATCAACAAAATCGAATTTCTTACCAACGGTTTTCAATGCTTCAGAAAATTTAGCTTCGAACAACTCGATGATCGCTTGCTTGGAAGATGCTCTGGCACATCCAACTGATTGAGCCACCTTAATTACATCTTCATTCAACTCATTTACTCTAACAAAAAAGGCTACCTTAATATCAGCACGCATATTATCCTTACAAATCAAGCCATCTGCTCCACTCCTTTCAATTTCAATGTTCTTTAAGGAAATATCCATTACTTCCAAACGATGAATAACGGGCCACACCATCATTCCTCCAAAAGACACTTTTGTTCCTCCAACTCCGGTTCTTACCAAGGCTTCACCTTGAGCTGCTTTTCTATAAAATTTTGAAATTGCTACTAAAGTGGCAAGTACCACCAGCACCACCAGCCCAACCATAATATAGGTCGTATACTGTGCTAATTCTCCTGTTTCCATTTTTCTTAATTGTTATTTTAGGTTTATTATTTAATCTATTGCGTCAAAGGGCTCCACCAAATAGTAATCATCCCTTTCATTGTGATTGATAAGTAATACTTTATCTCCTCTTTTTACTTCAACTCCTTTACTTGTTCTGATGTACAATTTTAGATGGGAGTTGTGCACCAAAAACTCTCCCTGCCCACTACGATTATGAGTAGCTGGCAAAACCACTGTTCCAATAGCTCCAAGAACATCCTTAGTTCCAGTTTCTTGATCCAGAATTGCAAACAATTTAACAAAGGGCATGGTTAAAATCTTACTCACAAATAAACTCCCTATTAATAGTGGCACCAAAAGCACCAATCCAAACAAGAAGGTAGTATTTCCGAGTACGTGATTAACAATTACCGATGAAGCCCAAAGAGGCAGAACCAAAAAGGTAAGAAACACCATGAATGGGATCTTACCCAGGTTAAAGAAGGTTAGGATTTTATTCAACCCAAAAATATTAGAGTTTTGTCCAGAGTCCACATCAGCGTCGGCATCAATATCCATGTCTACATCAACATCTACGTCAACATCCACGTCCACATCTACATCAAAGTTCATAAAGTCAGTATCCAATGCTCCAATTAGTACGATTACCCAATAGAGGATAATTACTATAAAAAGTGTCGTTGGGATGAGGTTAGCTCCAGAAAAAAATATGTCTAACAATTCTTTCATAATTTAGGTCGTTGGGTTCTTTTTTATCCATTTTGGTCATCGGTATCGATACCTAATTTTTCTTTTAATTTTAGTAATTCGTTTTGTGCTTCTGTTTTCGAAGCTCCTGCTAAAGCTTTATCGATATCTTCATCGATACTTCTGTTTTCATCTGCCATATCCGCATAGGATTCTGCTAATGCTTCTTCCTGATCCACTTTCTCTTTCATTCTCTCCAGCATACTTACAGTTCCTGAAGCATCCAACCCTGCTAATTGTTTGTTAATGTTCTTGGTAGCATTAGCAACTTTTACTCTGGCTTTAAGCGTTTTTAGCTCGCCTTCGTATTGACTAATTGATGACTTTAATCCTTTAATTTGATTCTCTAAGGATTCAACAGAAGCTTCAAACTTATCCTGATTCTGTCTCTCAACAGCTGCGTTTTTAATGTTTTCTTCTTTCTTTAACAATGCTTCGGTTGCTAAGCTATCTGCTTTTTCACTTTCCAGTTCGCCTTTTTGAGACTGCTTAAGCAATAGCATCGCTTTGTTTTCGTAATCGGCAGCTTTACTTGCGTATTTATCAGCATCGTTTCTTGCTCTAATTGCAAGTGCTTTTACACTAGCAAGTGACTTAAGACCTTCTTCCAATTGGGCCTTTAAATCTCTAATCCCTTGCTCGGTCATTTTAATAGGATCTTCCAGACCATCGATAGCAGCGTGTGCTTCGGCTTTTCCTATTCTAAATAATCTTTTAAATATGTTCATGACATTTCAATTTTGAAATATTAGTAATCTTATTTGGTCCGCAAGTGAATAACACTCCATTTATTTAAATGGAGGTTATTTCAAAAGGGCTCTTTAATTTAATTGTGAAAAACGAATTATTTCGCTAGAATACTCACTCAACAGTAAGCTTAAAGAATTGATTGATCCTTCCAACTCGTTCAAATCAAGGTTTTCGATTTGAAGAGTATCCCTAAAGATCACTTTGGTTCCGGAATCGTCCAAAACAAAAGCTCCATGTATAATATCACGATTCTTTTGTAGTAAACTTTTATACACTTCCAGCGAATCACTTGGCATATCAAACAGATATTGCTCCATGATTAAGATAGGTTCAGCGCATCCAATCACGAGGTTTTTAATTCCAACACTTTCATTCTCCAACACAAACACTCCGTCATTTTCTTCCGAATGTACAATAGTGTAATCCAGATCCAGGAGGTAATTCTTTACTTTATCAAAGTAATTTTCCATAATTCATGATTATTTTTTCTAATTATTAAAGGTATAATTATTATTAAACTTTATTGGGTTTTAGGCTATTTTCAATTTGATGTTCCAACAGCTAAATCAAGGGGTTAGAAGCTAAACTATTTTTCAATATTTTTACTTTATCTGACAATATTGTCAATTTCATTAGAAGCTCCCAACAGGTAAAACTCTATATTTCAATTCATTAGGTTTTAGGTTAAAAATTCTTGTTACAATAGCTGTAAACACCACTAATACACTAAGGTGGTTTCTCGATATTTTTCTGTGACAATTTCATGACATTTAGTTTTTGTTATAAATATACTATTCTTTTTAGCTTTTGTTTCATTTATAGCTAATTTTTTTAGCTTTAACACCCAAAAACCCTATTAATATTGAGAATACTCTATTAACTTTTCTCCCGAAAAACACTACTTAAGACTTATTTTTTTAGTACTTTTGTTTTAGAAGCTATTTTTTTTAGCACATAAACTAACATAATTAGCTATGTCATATATAGGAGTCAACATTAAGAAAATAAGGTCCGTTAAAAAGTTAAACCAATCGGAGTTTGCCGAACTGTTTAATCTAACCCGTGCCAGCGTAGGATCCTACGAAGAGCAACGAGCCGAACCTAAACTGGACACCATTATTAGGATTGCAGATTATTTCAAGATCTCTATAGACAAGTTAATTAAGAAAGAACTTACTGTTAACGAACTCTATAATTTTGACATATTCAGAAAGGAATTAAAGAAATCCGGAGAAATAGACGACCAAAACACAAGCGTTAAGTACGTTCCAGAAAACTTACTCAAATTATATCCAAGTCAACATAAAAACAACTCCTATCTGGAGAAACTTGGAAAAATAAAACTCCCGGAAAAGATCTCTGGCAATCAGTTTAGGGCTTTTTTCCATAAAGGGAATTCTTTGTACAATAACGGAGGCATTAACCACGGAGATACTGTAATTTGCTCCAAGATTAAGTTTAGCCAACTTGAACTTCAACAACTTGTTTACTGCGTTACTAAAAAGGAAGTAATAAGCGGAATAGTTTCTGTATCCGAAGATCAACTAACTCTTAGTGGGTATTCACTAAACCACAGCAAGGTAACCATCAATAAAAAAGACATTAAAGAGCTTTGGTTAATCAGGAAGAAGATTACATCCGAGATTCACCCTCTCAATGCAGAATTAATAAAATTACACGCACTGGAAGCGCGAATACAAAGCCTTGAAAACAAAAAGGCCTGATGATTACACCAGGCCTTTAAAATGATATTGAATTAGCTATTAATCTTCTTTTACTAAAGAAGCTGCTAAATACTCTCTGTTTAATCTTGCAATATTAGTAAGAGAAATTCCTTTTGGACACTCCACCTCACATGCCCCAGTATTAGTACAGTTACCAAATCCTTCAACTTCCATTTGGTTTACCATATTAATAACTCTTTTCTTTCTCTCTACCTGCCCCTGAGGTAACAATGCATATTGAGATACTTTAGCCGCAACGAATAACATTGCAGAAGCATTCTTACAAGTTGCTACACAAGCACCACAACCAATACAAGTTGCTGCATCCATAGCCTTATCTGCATTTTCCTTTGGAATTGGAATAGCATTAGCATCTTGAGTATTTCCGGAAGTATTAACAGAAATAAACCCTCCAGATTGCTGAATTCTTTCAAATGCACTTCTATCTACAATCAAATCTTTGATTACCGGAAAAGCTTTAGCTCTCCATGGTTCAATTGTAATTGTATCTCCATGCTTAAATTTACGCATGTGCAACTGACAAGTTGTAATTTCTCTATCCGGACCATGAGCCTCTCCATCAATATAAAGAGAACACATTCCGCAAATCCCCTCACGACAATCGTGATCGAAGGCTACTGGCTCCTCTCCTTTGTTAACTAACCCCTCGTTCAATACATCCATCATTTCAAGGAAAGATGAATCCGGTGAAATATCTTTAACAGGATAATCCACCATTTTTCCAGCAGACTTTTGGTCTTTTTGACGCCAAATTCTTAGCGTTAGATCCATATCTTTTTTTCCTGACATATCTTCTATTATTTGTACGAACGTTGTTTTAGTTCGATATCGTTAAACTCTAATTGTTCTTTATGCAAATTGGCTTTTCCAGGATCACCTGTCCACTCCCAGGCTGCAACGTAACGGAAGTTAACATCATCACGTTTCGCCTCTCCTTTTTGCTCTCCGTCTAACTCTACAGATTCCTCTCTGAAGTGACCTCCACAAGACTCATTTCTTTGAAGTGCATCCACTGCAAATAACTCACCTAATTCAAGGAAATCAGCAACTCTACCGGCTTTTTCCAATTCAGTATTCATCCCCACTGCATCACCTGGAATTCTAACATCCTTCCAGAATTCTTCTCTAATGGCACGAATCTTCTCAATCGCTTCTTTCAAGCCAGCCTCGTTTCTAGCCATACCAACATTGTTCCACATCACATTTCCTAATTGCTTATGGAAATGATCAACAGACTTAGTTCCGTTGATGGACATTAATTTGTTGATCTGATCTTTAACAGCTTTCTCTGCCTGATCAAACTCAGGAGTATTCGTTGGAATCTCTCCCGTTCTAATCTCATCAGCCAAATAATCTCCAATGGTATATGGCAATACGAAATAACCATCAGCCAACCCTTGCATCAATGCAGATGCTCCTAATCTGTTTGCTCCGTGATCAGAGAAGTTCGCTTCTCCAGCTGCATAACATCCAGGTACGGTTGTCATTAAGTTATAATCTACCCAAATTCCTCCCATGGTATAGTGAACCGCAGGATAAATCATCATTGGTGTTTTATATGGGTTTTCATCCACGATCTTCTCGTACATCTGGAATAGGTTACCATACTTAGCTTCTACCACTTTTTCTCCAAGCTCCACAATCTTAGTATCACTTGGGTTTTTAATGTTCAGGATATTAGCTTTTTCTTTACCGTATCTAATGATTGCTGATTTAAAGTCAAGATAAACTGCTTCACCTGTAGCGTTTACTCCATAACCAGCGTCACATCTCTCTTTAGCTGCTCTGGAAGCAACATCTCTTGGCACCAGGTTACCAAATGCCGGATATCTTCTTTCCAGATAATAATCTCTATCTTCTTCTTTGATTTGAGTTGGCTTAAGTTTACCTGCTCTAATCGCCTCAACATCTTCCATTTTCTTTGGCACCCAAATTCTACCATCGTTTCTCAACGACTCAGACATCAAGGTCAGTTTAGACTGATGATCTCCTGAACGTGGAATACATGTTGGATGAATTTGTGTGTAACAAGGGTTAGCAAAGTAAGCTCCCTTTTTATGGATTTTCCAGGCTGCAGTAGCATTAGACCCCATAGCGTTGGTAGAAAGGAAGAATACATTTCCATATCCTCCACTGGCAATCACAACAGCGTGAGCAGAATGTCTTTGAATCTCTCCGGTAACAAGATCTCTGGCAATAATTCCTCTTGCCTTCCCATCAACCACCACTAAATCCAGCATTTCGTGACGGTTGTACATTTCGATCTTTCCTTTTGCAATTTGACGACACATTGCAGAATAAGCTCCTAACAACAATTGCTGTCCTGTTTGTCCTTTAGCATAGAAAGTTCTGGAAACCAGTACTCCTCCAAATGAACGGTTATCTAACAACCCTCCATATTCACGTGCAAACGGAACACCTTGAGCTACACATTGATCTATAATATTAGCTGAAACCTCAGCTAAACGATAAACATTAGCCTCACGAGCTCTATAATCACCACCTTTTACAGTATCGTAAAACAAACGGTAAGCAGAATCACCATCGTTTTGGTAGTTTTTTGCTGCGTTGATCCCTCCCTGAGCAGCAATAGAGTGAGCTCTACGTGGAGAATCCTGATAAGCAAATGCTTTTACATTGTACCCCATCTCAGCTAATGAAGCTGCTGCAGAACCACCTGCAAGTCCGGTCCCAACTACGATCACATCGATCAATCTTTTGTTTGCCGGGTTAACGAGGTTAATTTTATTTTTATGATTGGTCCACTTATCTTTAAGTGGCCCTTCTGGTATTTTAGAATCTAAAACTGACATATTGTTTTAAGATTTATTGGTCTAGAATTAAGCTAAAAAATGTTTCAGTGCGATGGCAGAAAAACCAACAGCAATAACAATACAAAATGCTACTCCCAGCATTTTAATTACCGGAGTATACTTTGGGTGATTTACACCAATACTCTGGAATGCCGACTGAAACCCGTGGTGCAAGTGAATCCCTAAAAGGATAAACGATGCAACATAAATCCCAACATAAGCAGGATTGGAGAATACTTTAACCAACAGATCATAATCTGAAGGAAGCCCTCCCAAATCGTTAAATTTGATTTCAACGAAGAAATCTTTCATGTGAAGAACCAAAAACAACAGCACCAAAATCCCAGTTATGATCATACTCCTTGAAGAGAAACCAGAATTAGCTGCAGCATTGTTTTTCACATACTTTACGTCTCTAGCAGCATTGTTTTGCATGGTCAACTTGATTCCCATTCCGATATGAATGATAAAACCAAGTGCCAAAACGTACTGCATGACTTGAATTAATGGATTGGTTGCCATAAAATGAGAACCTTCATTGAATAATTCTTTGCTAAAAAGTGAGAATGAATTGATCAGCAAATGAACTATAAGAAAAGTGACTAAGAATAAACCAGTTAACCCCATCACAATTTTCCTTGCTACAGATGTTTTCATGAATATTAGATTGTTTAATCAGTTGGCAAATTTAACATTTGTAGCTTTTACTTCGACACTATCTTTTTTACGTTTACTATTTAGAATCTTTCTAAACAAGGCGAGAATTGAAATAACGAATCTACTTCAAAAAGACATCCTCTTCTAAATTGCTAAAACCATCGATAAAAAAAGTATATTTAACTACGAACTATAAAATATGACCGACACTATGAATGACGAAAACGTACTTGACGCACAGGAGTAACTAGTTAAAAAAGGAAAATCCGAATCTACTTTTACATTTAAAAATTTGTCGACAGAACAATTGGCAGAAGTATTAGGAAATACGCTTACTCAAAGAGGGTATAAACTAGAATCTGGAACCAATATGATTGGAACATACGGAAAGGGAAACAAAGTGCTAAGAATTCTTTTTGGAGCTTTTGTTAAAAGGTTTGCCTTTAGAGTAACCATCACCGATCAAATGGGCGATACCGAACTCAATTTCAAGAAAGAAGGAAAAGGTATGGCCGGAGGAGCAATTGGAGTAGCGCAAGTTTCGAATGAGTATAAAAGACTTATTGAAGTAATCGAAAACTACCATACGAAACACCATCTGGAAAAGGAAGGGATTTAAGTTCTAATCGCATTTAATTAGCTAAAAGTGGTGTTTTCTTTGCACCACTTTTTTTATGGTTAATCGCCATGTAAAAATTATTACTTTTACATCTCTTAAATCGAAACCAATTGAACGTTATGAAATACGAAAGAATTAACAAAGAGCTATACATCCATAACCGTGAAAAATTCAGAGCGCATTTAAAACCAAATTCGCTAGCTGTATTTAACTCTAACGACATTATTACCACAAGTGCTGATAGTACAACTCCTTTTGTACAGCACAGAGATATTCTTCACCTTTCGGGTGTAGATCAGGAAGAAAGCATCCTGGTTATTTTCCCGGATTGTAAAAATGAAAAGCACAGAGAAGTTTTGTTTCTAAAAGAAACGAGTGAACTAATTGCCATTTGGGAAGGTGCTAAATTGGACAAGGAAGAGGCTTTTGAAACTTCTGGAATCAAAACAGTTTATTGGCTAGATCAATTTGAAACCATTTTCAAAACCTTAATGAGTGAGGCGGAAAATGTATACTTAAATACTAACGAACACCTAAGAGCAAATACAGAAGTACAAACTAGAGAAGATCGTTTTATTGACTGGTGCAAGGAAACTTATCCTGCGCACCGATACGAAAGAAGCGCTCCAATTATGCACCAGGTTCGTTCTATTAAGCACCCAATCGAATTGGAAATGATGCAAAAAGCTTGTGACATTACCAATAAAGGGTTTAGAAGAATTCTGGGGTTCATTAAACCAGGGGTAATGGAATACAACATCGAAGCTGAATTGATGCACGAATTCCTTAATAACCGTTCCAAAGGATTTGCTTACACCCCAATTATTGGATCTGGTTATAGTGCTTGTGTATTGCACTACATCGAAAACAATAAAGAATGTAAAGATGGAGATGTAATCCTTATGGATTTTGGAGCTGAGTATGCTAACTATGCGTCTGACTTAACCAGATGTGTACCTGTAAGCGGAAAATTTACTGAGCGTCAGAAAGACGTTTACAACGCAGTATTGAGAGTAAAAAAGGCGGCTACTAAGTTATTAGTCCCTGGAACCTACCTTAATGATTACCACGTAGAAGTAGGAAAACTAATGGAGAAAGAGTTACTGGGACTTGGCTTAATTACCGAAGAAGATATCGCTAATCAGGACCCTGCATGGCCTGCTTATAAGAAGTATTTCATGCACGGAACTTCTCACTACATTGGACTGGACACACATGATGTAGGACTGTGGAATGTTCCGATTGAAGCAGGAATGGTATTTACTGTTGAGCCAGGAATCTACATTCCTGAAGAAAATTTAGGAATTAGATTGGAGGATGATGTTGTGGTACAAGAGAGCGGAGAGCCGTTTAATTTAATGAGAGACATCCCAATAGAAGTGGAAGAAATCGAAGCTTTAATGGGGCAATTGGTAACTGAAAACAGTTAATAAATCAAATTTATTTGAGAAATTTGACGCATGGATAAAATTGAAATATTAGAAAAGAAGATAGCAGAATCCAAGTTGGGTGGTGGTGAGAAGCGAATCGAATCACAACACAGCAAAGGGAAACTAACTGCCCGAGAAAGAATTCATTTCTTATTTGACAAAGGATCTTTTGAAGAAATTGGAGCAATGGTCATGCACCGTTCCACTAATTTTGGGTTGGACAAAACTAAATTTCTTGGAGATGGTGTTGTTACCGGTTATGGAACCATTAACGGTCGTTTAGTTTATGCTTTTTCGCAAGATTTTACCGTATTGGGAGGTTCTTTAGCAGAAGCTCACGCCGAAAAGATCTGTAAGATTATGGATCTGGCCATGAAGAACGGGGCTCCGGTAATTGGATTAAATGATTCCGGTGGTGCTCGTATTCAGGAAGGTGTTGTTTCGCTAGGTGGATATGCTGATATCTTTTATAGAAATACACTTTCTTCCGGAGTAATTCCGCAGCTTTCTGCCATTATGGGACCATGTGCTGGTGGAGCGGTTTATTCTCCTGCTCTAACAGATTTTATTCTGATGGTGGAAAACACTTCTTATATGTTCGTTACCGGACCAAATGTGGTTAAGACGGTTACCAACGAAGAAGTTACTGCAGAGGAATTAGGTGGAGCATCTACTCATTCTACTAAATCCGGTGTTACTCATTTTTCGTGTGCTAACGAAATTGACGCCATTAATCACCTTAAGCAATTGCTTTCCTACATCCCACAGAACTGTGAGGAAAAAGCACCTGTTGTACCTTACGAATTTGGGAAGGATGAAACCAGAGAAGTTTTAGACAATATTGTACCGGACAATCCTAACTTACCATACGACATGAAAGAAGTCATCAATGGAATAGTTGATGAAGACTCTTTCTTAGAGGTGCATAAGGATTACGCTGAAAATATAATTGTAGGATTTGCCAGATTAGCTGGAAGGTCTATTGGTATTGTAGGAAATCAGCCAGCGGTACTTGCAGGTGTATTAGATGTAGAATCGTCTAAAAAGGCTGGAAGATTTGTTCGATTCTGTGATTCATTTAACATTCCTTTATTAGTGCTAGAGGACGTACCTGGTTTCTTACCTGGGACTGACCAGGAATGGAACGCTATTATTACCAATGGAGCGAAACTACTTTATGCATTCAGCGAAGCTACTGTACCAAGAGTAACGGTAATTACCAGAAAAGCATACGGTGGTGCATACGATGTAATGAACTCAAAACACATTGGTGCTGACATGAACTACGCATGGCCAAGTGCAGAAATTGCAGTAATGGGAGCAAAAGGTGCTGCAGAGATTATCTTTAAGAAAGAAATCAAAGGAGCTGAAGATCCTGAAGCAAAATGGAAAGAAAAAGAAGCTGAGTATGCTGAAATGTTCGCCAATCCGTACAATGCAGCTGCCAGAGGATATGTTGACGAGGTGATCAAACCAAATCAAACCAGAGAGAAGCTGATCAGAGCTTTCAAAATGCTAGAAAATAAGGTGGATGAACTACCAAAGAAAAAACACGGAAACATTCCATTATAAATATTGAAAGCCGCAAATTGCGGCTTTTTTTTATTTCAAATTAAATGTGATTTTATAATTGGCTCCTTTATCCGAATAGCATTCTATTCTACCCGAAATTTGCTCAATTAGCGCACTGATGATCTCCATCCCAAGAGATTGCTCCTTATCGGTAATAAAATCATTAGAGAACCCTATTCCATCATCGTAATAGTGTAACAAATAAGAATCTCCTTCCTGGGTAAAAGTGGTTGAAATAACTCCTTTGTTTCTTCCAACAAAAGCGTGCTTAAAAGAATTAGTCATTAACTCGGTCATGATTAACCCCAGTGGAATAGCTGTATCAAGGTCTACCTTTAAATCGCTAATTTTTAAATCCCATGACACTTCCGTAGTAGGCTCACTATAACTTTCCGCAACAGATTGGATCAACTGTTCCACATACTTCTTAAATTCCAACTCGGCAAAGTTGCCAGATTCATATAGTTTCTGATGTACTAGGGCCATAGAATTTACTCTACTCTTACTGTCTTCCAACGATTTGAGTGCAATTGGATTTTCAATTTTATACGACTGTAAATTCAATAAACTGGATATAATCTGCAAGTTGTTTTTAACTCTGTGATGAATTTCCTGAATTAACACCACTTTCTCATCCAGAGCCTTGGATAGTTGACGTTTTTTACGAGCATTGGTTCTGTTAGCCAGAATTGCTATTCCGGCAATGATTAATACAAACACAATAATAAACACGTAAAGCATTCGCGTTTGCTCCTGCTTTTCCAACTCAGCATTGTTAAGCATGTTTTTGTATTGTAATGCTTCAATTTCCTTTTTTCTTCTTTGAGACTCAAAATAATTCTGAACAAAAATGACCTGATTTAGCTTGTTCTCGTTAAAAATAGAATCCTTCAATTTGGTATACTCCAAATGGAAGTCCAGTGCTTTCTTAAAATCTCCTAACTGATTAAATGAGTTGGACAACCCCAATGCAGCATACTTAAGATTGTAGATGTCTCTATATTCTGCAGAAAGGTCATAAGCTGTTTTATAATTCTCAATGGCCTCATAATATTTCCTTTCATGAAAATCAATATCTCCTAAGCTCAAAATAGCAGACTGAAGAACTGTAGGATGATGTAGTTTTTCTGCAATGGTAACTGCTTTATTGACAAATTTCCGAGCTTCCTTTAAGTTTCCCTGATCAAAATGAACCAATCCTATATTGGAATAGTTGATGGCTTGCCATCTATAATTTTTTAGTTCCTGATTAATTTCAAGTGCCTTCTCATAACCAATTATTGCTTTATCATAGTTTCCGGATAAGCGCTCAATTTCTGCTATGTTATTATACGATCCTGCAATCAGTATTTTATCTCCGAGTTTCAGGCGCACCTTAAGCGCTCTACCAAAATATTTTTTTGCATTGTTATAATCGTTATAGTTATAATAAACCCCACCTATTTCATTAAGCACATTGGACATTTTCTTTTCATTCTTCCCTTCTACTAATAATAAAGCTTCGTTATAATGCTTCAGCGCCAGATCAAAACTGGTAATGTGATTATAAATTTCTGCAATTTGGCAATAGGCATCATATTGTAGATCCGCATTTTGCAAAACAATGGCTTTATCTAAAGCTAATTGAGCATAATCCAATGAGAGTTCGGGATTTTCGGGAAAATATTGACCGGATATTTGTAATAATATTTTGGTCTGATCAACTTCTTCAGGCTCATTTTGTAAGTTGATTATCAGCTGTTCTACCACTGAGGAGTCTCCTGCGGTAAAGGTAAATGGCAGGAGTAGTGTTAAGAACAGTAGTAGGCTTTTCATACCGAAATTTAACTAAAAAACCCGTAACGGTCTAGATTACGGGCTTCTTTGTATTGAGTAAATCGCAAAATTTAATTGCCATGAATTGCGTCTACCTCTTTATGAGTTTCTTAGTAATAGACTCTTTTCCTACCGAAACGTTTAAAAAGTAAATTCCTTTTGGCAGTTCATTTAGGTTAATTCGAAGCTGACTATTCGCTTCCATCTCCTTTGTTTCGTATACTACCTCGCCTATCAGGTTCACTATTTTAATTTTCGATGCTTTGGAAACATCTATTGTAATTTCATCTTGAAAAGGGTTAGGGTAAACCTGTACTACATCAGTTGGTAATTCAGGAAAAATAGCAGAGGGGACCTCGGCCTTTGCCAAAGCCCCCAAACAACCCAAAACTGCTATTAGAAAAAATCTTTTCATTTCTGAATAATGCATTTCAACAAGTGTGCCAAGATTGAATTTCTAATCTTTTCACTTACATAATTCAAATCTTACACAAAGTTACAAGTAGGAAAACATAAAGTTGTTAATCGAACGTTAACTGTTGTTAAATACTGTTAAAGGTTTTAACGCCCATATTTGTTAATATATATTTGATTGACCTAACCACGCATTGTGTTTAAGAAAAGATTCATAATAGGTATCTCAGTAGTAAGTGGAATCGCTCTGATTGGACTGATTTTGATCCAGATGTACTGGATCAAAAGTGCTATTGAACAAAGAGAGACCCAATTCGAAGAAAAGGTTCATATTTCTATGTACGACATCGTAAACGAAGTTTCGAAGTACGAGGCCATGAACCAAATGAAAAAAAGGGAAAACAGACAAAATGTATTTCAGCTGTTTTCTCAAAATGGATTGGACCTATTAAACACCTCTAAAGACCTCATTAAAAGCGACACTTTAATTTCCAGTGCTCTTGGGGGAATGAATCTGGAAGTAATATCCAGAGATGAAGTAGATACCATTTCCGGTTTAATGAGTAACCATAAAATCATTACTCAACACTTTGGAAACAATGCAGAGTTCAAAATTGAAATTACAGATACAACTCCCACCAACCTAAACTCGGATCAGTTTGACAAAACTGCCTGGAATCAGAAATCGCAGGTGGTAGATGAGCTAATAACTGACTTATTCTCTTACGATATTTTTGAGAGTAATGCAGAAAGAATACCTATTGATGTACTTGACAGTATTATTCATGAAGTATTTCAAAAACACGGAATTCGAACCAACTATGAATTTGGGGTTTACGATGCATTTAACAAACCTGTATATGGAGAAGAGCAAAGTAACAATACCTCATTAAGGCATTCACAGTTTAAGATCAACCTTTTCCCAAACGACTTTTTTGGCAATCCGGTTTATTTAAGTGTCAATTTCCCTAATCAGAGAAGGTACATTATTAAGTCTATGTGGATGATGCTTGCCATTTCTGCCATATTTGTACTGGCCATCATTTATGCATTTTACTACTCCATTTCAACCATATTTAAGCAAAAGAAAGTTTCTATTATTAAAAATGACTTTATAAATAATATGACCCATGAGCTTAAAACTCCTATTTCTACCATCTCATTAGCCTGCGAAGCTCTGAATGATACAGATGTTAGTAGTACTCCTGAAACCAGACATCGATTTGTAAACATGATCAACGAGGAGAACAAGCGTTTGGGTGTGTTGGTGGAAAATGTATTACAAAGTGCTGTAATTGACCGTGGAGAGTTAAAGCTTAAGAAGGAACTGGTTAACATTCATGACATTATTAATAAGGCAGTTAAGAATGTTAAAATTCAGACTGAGAAAAAAGGAGGAGAAATACACATTCATGCTGATGCTACCAATACCTTAATGGAGGCCGACAATGTTCACATCACCAACGTAATCTACAATTTACTGGACAACGCCAACAAGTATACTCCAGACCAACCAGAAATCCATATTTCTACGGAAGATGTAGTAGGTGGAGTTGTGATAAAAATTAAGGATAACGGAATTGGGATCAGTAGAGAAAATCAAAAGAAAATATTTGAAAAATTATATCGTGTACCCACCGGAAACAGGCATGATGTAAAGGGATTTGGCCTTGGTTTAAGTTATGTGAAAGCAATAATTGAACGACACGAAGGCACGATTTCGGTAGAAAGTACGTTAGGTTCCGGAAGCACATTTAAATTATTTATACCCTCATCAAAACAAAACTAGAATGGAAAAGAAAATAAACATCTTATTGGTAGAAGACGATCCAAACCTTGGAACATTATTATCTGAGTATTTAAATGCCAAAGGGCATCAATGCACCTTAAAAACAGATGGGCAACAAGGATATGACGCTTTCGTTAAAGGTGAATTTGACTTTTTGATTCTGGATGTAATGATGCCTGTTAAAGACGGCTTTACACTTGCCGAAGAAGTTAGAGGAATTGATAAAGATGTTCCGATTTTATTTCTAACTGCAAAATCCTTAAAAGAAGATACATTACAAGGGTTTAGTGTTGGGGCTGATGACTACATGACTAAACCATTTAGCATGGAAGAATTATTAGCAAGAATGAATGCCATTTTACGTCGTATTCAGGGGAAAGAAGAAGAGGTCGGTGTATATCAAATTGGTCGATATCGTTTTGATGTAAATCAACAACTACTTTTTAATGGCGACGATCCACAAAAGCTTACAACCAAAGAAAATGAGTTGCTTAGGTTATTGTGTAAAAACCTAAATGGAGTGTTAGAGAGAAACCATGCATTAAAAGCAGTTTGGGGAGACGATAATTATTTTAATGGACGTAGTATGGATGTTTACATTGCCAAATTAAGAAAGTACTTAAAGAGTGATGAAAACGTAGAAATCGTAAATGTACACGGTAAAGGGTTTAAATTATTCGTTAAATAACCACTTCTTTTTTAACCGATAAACTTTTAAAGAGACCGTTCCCTCATTAAAATACACCGTTTCCTATTCAGGCGATTAATTTAATTATTCAGGCAGGGTAATTGCAAGACTATTGGCAATAACGAACTAAAAATTATTGCCATGATCACGAAAAAGAATAAATCTGCCAGTATAGAGCACAAACGTCCTACGCTTTTGTTGCTTGGCCTTGTGGTGTCCTTTGCTTTAGTATTGGAATCATTTGAATGGTTAAATACAGAACCAACCAAAAATGAATTAAATGCAGCTGTACTGGAAGAACTTCCTATGGAGCCACCAGTTCAACTAATAGAACCTACGCCTCCTAAGCCAGTTAAATCAGTTGCTGTAAAGCAATCAAAAAGTGATGAGGTTAAAGTAGTTGACGATAAAACTAAATTGGTAAACAAACCAGTCGTTGAGAAAAAGAAAATTATTGACCTACCTCCTATCGTAGACCCTGTAGACCCTTGTTTGGATTGTGAAGAGGACAGCTTAGTTATTGAACCATTTATACTAATTCCGGACGTTAACCCTGAGTTTCCCGGGGGAATTGAAAAAATGTACGAATACATCTCTGATAACGTAAGAACTCCTAAATCTTTACACCATGGAGGAAAAGGTGGTAAAACCTACATCCAATTTATAGTGGAAAAAGACGGATCGATTACCGATGTACAATCGGTAGGAGGTAAAGCAGACAAAAACTGCCAGAAAGAAGCGGTTAGAGTAGTAGAAAGCATGCCGAAGTGGATTCCTGGAGAACAAAACGGAAAAAAAGTTAGAGTTCAGTTTACACTACCCTTCAAGTTTGTGGTGGAATAAAAAACATTAATAACGAATAGATCAAAAGGAGGTGATGCGGGATTTGCAGCCTCCTTTTCTTTTTTAAGAAACTTACTTAAGTCCTTGTTAACCAGAATCAACACCGTTAATCCTTCAATCAGTACCGTTACTTCATTTCACCCTTCCGAGCCCCTGTTGGGCAGGGTAATTGCAAGTTTTTTTACCCAGTAACACTATAATTAATAACTTATTAAATTCAATTGCCATGAAATTAAAAAAATCAGAAAATGCTAACCTTGAGCGTAGAAAACCAACCATATTATTAATCGGCTTAATAATCTCTACTGCTCTTGTTTTAGAGTCATTCGAATTGGTTAACTCCGAAGTTAAAGTTGCCAGAGTAGAAGGACTTACTCTTTCGGAGTTAGCTCCCGAACCTGTTTTGGAAATGGACATACAACAACCTAAAAAAACCAAAACAGTGGTTCAATCAAAACCCAACACTGAATTTGTTAAAACAGTAAAAGACAAAACTAAAATTGTTGAAAAACCAGTTACTAAACCAGACCCTACACCTATGCCAGACCCAGAACCATGTCCGGATTGTGAAGAAGGGGAAGACGATGGAGGAGAATTGGTTCTTGAGGACAACGACGACATCCATGAATATGTTGATATCATGCCAGAATATCCAGGAGGAGAAGAGGCACTTTATGCCTATTTAGGAAATAACATGAAGTACCCTGCCATTTCCAGAGAAAACAATTCTCAAGGAGCTGCTTACGTTAACTTTACCATCGAAAAAGACGGATCGATTACCGACGTTAAAATTCTTGGTGGAAAAGCAGATAAATTCTGCAAGAAAGAAGCCATGAGAATTATCGCAGCAATGCCAAATTGGAAAGCAGGAGAACACATGGGTAGAGCGGTAAGAGTTACTTACACTTTACCAGTGGTATTCAAATTAAAATAACCTAATAAAAAATTATAGTGGAACTAAAATGGAGGTGATGCGGGATTTGCAGCCTCCATTTTTATTTTACAAACATTTCGTTCTACCTCCATCAACCGGAACATTAATCCCATTAATATAGCTGGCAGCAGGAGAAGCTAAAAACGCAATTGCATTTGCTATTTCATTAGCTTCCGCAAATCTTTTCATAGGAACCTGAGCAGTCATTTCAGCACTTATTTCTTCAATACTCTTTCCTGTTTTTGCTGCTTTACTTTCGATGATAGATTGCAATCTAATTGTATTCGTTGCACCAGGAAGTACATTATTTACAGTAATGTTGTATTGTCCTAACTCATTTGCCAGTGTTTTTGCCCAGTTTGCAACTGCACCTCTAATAGTGTTCGAAACTCCAAGCCCATTTAAAGGCTGCTTTACAGATGTGGAGATTACATTAATGATTCTTCCATACCCTGTTCCTTTCATTCCTTCAATCACGGCCTGAACAATGTTTTGATTACTCACCAGGTGCATATTAAACGCTCTAATGTACTCATCTTGTTTAGCGTCAATTGCAGGACCTCCTGCAGGACCACCAGTATTATTTACCACAATATTTACCGGTCCAAACTCTTTTACAATTTCCTCTACTTTTAATTTAAGCTCAGGAGGAAAATTAAAATCTGCTTTAATATGATGATGAGATTGTTCATTGGAAGTATCCAGCTCGCCTCTTACTTCTACCAATTTTTCTTCATTTCTTGCCACGAGAATAACATCAGCCCCCATTTTTGCCAACTGCAATGCAGCTGCTTTACCAATTCCTTGTGTACTACCACATACCAATGCCGTTTTTCCGCTTAAGTCTAAATTCATCATATCTTTTCGATTCAATTAAATGTTCTGCAAATATAAAAGAATTGCTTTCCACCCATCATCCAATCCTTTCAATCAAAATTTACTACTTACTTATGTACAAATGGCACTACTATCTAAATTGATTTAGTTCAATAACACACCTGTTTATTTTTAAACATTATTCAGTGTTTTTGTGATTTCACATATAAACCCATTGTTTTCTTCCATGAACACTGGAATTTAACCCAAAACTAAATATTGCCAGTTAGTACAATGGCAAAACATCCTTTTACTCTGAGAGGTAATTTGTTGCATTATTAACGTTTGGGAAGTAATTTTGTGAAATTAAACTATACTAGGAATATGAAGAAAATTTACACCAAAATTTTATCTATTCTAGCAATCTCTACAGCCACAGTAGCCTACGGACAAACAGTTACTTCAGCTACTTACACCACAGGAGACCTAGAATCAGATCGAA
This sequence comes from Parvicellaceae bacterium, assembly GCA_965230225.1. GTDB lineage: Bacteria > Bacteroidota > Bacteroidia > Flavobacteriales_D > Parvicellaceae > CALSMU01. Next base: position 46,457 of record CBDDKM010000005.1, on the reverse strand, counting down.
GTTTTACAGCCCTACCAGGTACGTCTACCTGCTTTGGGACTTTGTCGGTAAGTGTACCGGCAGGAGAAACAGTTTATCAAGTTGATGTTTCTTATGACATGACCGCTGCAAATGGAGCATGGATGAGTGAACAAAGAAGTTGGTTATACTGTGCAACGAACACTACTGGAGAAGCTAACCTTGCTGCAGGAACAGGAGGTGCTTCGGGAGGAACTGAGTCTTATTCAAGAACAGTTACTATCGCTAACGGAATTACTGGTGGTACTGTTGATTTTGAGTTACACTTAGGTAGAACCTATGGAGGATCTGCATGTGACCCAGCATGGAACACAGTTCCTTCAGGAACATGGACCATCGATGTATACTCTGCTACTTGTGTTCCACCAAACGGATTCACTTTAGGACCATTAGATAACGACAGTGCGTTTGTATCATGGACTACTGGAGGTTCTGAAACTATGTGGAACATTGAATACGGACCTTCTGGATTTACTCAGGGAACTGGTACTACTCAAACAGTTAATACTGTTTTAGGTGATACCATCTCAGGACTTACACAATTAACTGATTATGATGTTTACATCCAGTCTGATTGTGGTGGTGGAGATGAAAGTGCATGGGTTGGACCACTATCATTTACTACACTAGCTAACTGCCCGGATGTTTCTGGGTTATTTCTTGCTGGAGCAAATGCTGATTCTGCTTTCATTAGCTGGACATCAAATGGGCCAGAATCTATGTGGAACATCGAATACGGAATTGTTGGATTTACGCAAGGATCTGGAACAGTAGTACCTTCTACTAGTACAACTGATACCATTACAGGATTAGGAAACACTGTTTATGACTTTTATGTACAATCCGATTGTGGAGGAACTGACCAGGGAATCTGGATCGGGCCATTAACAGTTGTTATGCCTATCGTTAACGATACCGTTTGTGGTGCAATTGAAATTCCTGTTGATGGTTCTACTGGGCTTTACAGCAACCAGGGAGCAACTGCAACCGGACCTGCAGGAAGCCAAAACATCTGGTTCAAATTTGTTGCTCCGGCATCTGGAACTGTAGCTCTTTCTGCTTGTGATGGTGTAAGTAACATCGATAGTGAAATGTATGTTTATGAAGATATATCTACTGTTGATTGCTCTAACACTGCTGCATTTGTTCAAATGGACTACGCAGATGGTAATCCATTTGGATGTGGTAGCTCACCTTCGTGGGGAGATGCCGGAATGGAACTTTGTGGATTAAACCCAGGAGCAACTTACTATTTCTCTGTAGGACCATGGGGAGGATCAGGAACGTATATTTTCCCTATTTCTGCGTGGGATCTTGAAGTAGATGCAGGTACAGGAACTGAAATTACTCTATGTGAGACTGATACTTTAGACTTGTGGACGCAACTTTCCGGACAAGATCACAACATGGGGAACTGGGATTATCCTAACAACCCGAACGGAATTGCCGATGACTCTTTATTTGTTGCTGCTAACAGTACTGCTTCAGGAGACGAAGTATATTACATCATTGCTAACACTTGTATGGAAGATACAGCTACTGTAACTGTTAATGTTGTTGGTCCAGCTAACTCTGGAACTGCTATTGATCCTTTCGATGCATGTAATACTAACGTGTTCTTATTTGATGGATTGACTGGAACTGTTGATATGGGAGGAACATGGACAGATGATACCGGAACAGGATTATTATTAGGAGATATTTTTGCTGCTCATGCTGTCCCTGTTGGAGGATACAACTTCACTTATACTGCATCTAACGGAGTATGTGCGGATCAATCTACAACTGTTACTGTTAACATTATGGATTGTACTGATATTCCTGAGAGCGACATCAACTTCTCAATTTATCCAAACCCTAACAACGGTGAATTCTTTATAGAAAACAACGGAAACACTGGATTGGTAACTGTTGAAGTAATCGATATTCAAGGAAAAGTTGTTTACAACAACAGATTAAACATCAGCAATGGAGACAGAGAATCTATCTCTCTTGAAAATGCTGAGTCTGGAATGTATATGATCAGAATTATCTCTAACGACAATGTGGTAAACCACCCAATGATCGTTAAGTAACCAGATTAAAAATACTTAAGAAAAGCGGACCAGTTGGTTCGCTTTTTTTATGTTTCATATTTAACTCAATGCACGCATTGAACACTGTGTTTCAAGTACATAGATAGAATATCGATGAAATTTATTCATTCGTCATTGAATTTTGGCGTTTTGTATTTTTATAACATTTTATTGAGTTTTTGTTAATTTACGATCACACCCTCCAAAACCTTCGACAAATAGATGTTTAAACATCATAAGATGACGATTTGTCTATATTCCCCCTTAAAATGCTACCTGTTCTAGCTATAACATTTGTTGTAGGATTAACAATATTGAATTACTTTTGTGAACTCAAATTTATACTTGGACTATGAAAAAGATTTACAAAAATGTATTATCTGTTTTAGCAATGTCCTTGGTTACAGTAGCAAATGGCCAAACAATTACTTCCGCTACTTACACCACAGGAGATTTAGAATCAGATAGAAACTTTACATCCCTACCAGGTACGTCAACCTGCTTTGGGACTTTGTCGGTAAGTGTGCCGGCAGGAGAAACAGTTTATCAAGTTGATGTATCTTACGATATGACTGCTGCAAATGGAGCATGGATGAGTGAGCAACGAAGCTGGGTTTACTGTGCAACAAACGCAACCGGAGAAGCTAGTATGTCTAACGGAACCGGTGGTACTTCTGGTGGTACTGAATCGTACTCCAGATCTATTAACATTGCTAACGGAATTACCGGAGGTACTGTTGATTTTGAATTACACTTAGGTAGAACTTATGGAGGTACTGCTTGTGATATTGGTTGGAACTTTGTACCAACTGGAACATGGACTATCGATGTTCACTCTGCTACATGTGTTCCACCAAGTGGATTTACATTAGGGCCGCTGGACAATGATAGCGCATTCGTATCATGGACTGCTGGTGGATCTGAAACCATGTGGAACATTGAATACGGACCTGCTGGATTCACCCAGGGAACTGGTACTACTCAAACAGTAAATACTGTATTGGGAGATACTATTTCTGGTTTAACACAATTAACTGACTACGATGTTTACATCCAATCTGATTGTGGTGGTGGTGATGTTAGTGGATGGGTTGGACCTCTGTCTTTCACTACTCTTCCTAACTGTCCAGACATTACTGGTTTAACTCTTGATGGTGTTTCTGCGGATACTGTTTTCCTTTCATGGACTGGAAGTGGTACTGAATCTATGTGGAACATTGAGTACGGACCTGCCGGATACACTGCTGGTACAGGAACTGTTGTTGCTTCAACTAACACTACTGATACCATTACTGGTTTAGCTGCTGGTACTGCTTACGATTTCTACGTACAGTCTGACTGTGGTGGTGCTGATCAGGGAATCTGGATCGGACCGATCAGTGCTAGCACTGGATGTTATTCTTTAACTCCTTACACTCTTCCTTTTACTGAAGATTTCGAAACACTTACTACTGCAACTTACTTCGGTAATACTGCTGTATACTGTGGAACTGATTATGCATGGGATTTCGCAACTGGAAACGCTACAAATGGTAGATTAAGAGTTGGTGCTGATGCAGTTACTGCTCTTTCTGGTACTGGTTCTGCTACTATGGATGTTGATCCTAGTGCTGGTACTACTACTCAGGAAATGATCTTAACGATTGATCTTAGTGGATACTCTGCTTCGAACAACCTATTCTTAAGCTTTGACTACATGCACCACGGTGATGAGTCAAACACAAACGATAGAGTTTGGGTAAGAGGTAGTGATACTGATGCATGGTTAGTTGTTTACGATTGGATTGGAAACGCTACTGGTGTTGGTGTAAATCACAACGTAGAAGAAATCAACATCTCTGCTTTCTTAACTGCTGGAGGACAAACTCCTTCATCTACTTTCCAGGTGAAATTCGGACAAGAGGATAACTTCCCTGCTACTTCTACTACTGCTTCGGATGGTTTAACTATCGATAACGTAGTTATTGAAGAAATTACTTGTCCTAAACCTACTAACATCTTTGCTTCTTACATCAATGCTGATACAGTGGTATTGAGCTGGACTGCTGGTTTAAGCGAAACTGCATGGAACGTTGAATATGGTACGATCGGATTTACTCAAGGATCTGGTACTACGGCTATGTTCGATTCTAACCCTGATACAATTACTGGTCTTTCTTTAGGTGGTATCTACGACTTCTACTTACAAGCTGATTGTGGTGGTGGTGATGCTAGTACATGGCAAGGACCTATTACTGTAGCTATGCCTATCGTTAACGATACAGCTTGTGGTGCTATCTTAGTAGATGTTGATGGACAAACCAGATTCTTCTCTAACGTTGGGGCTACTGTTGATCCAGGTGAGTCTGCTTTAGGTAACTCTCCTAACAACACTATTTGGTTCCAGGCAATCGTCCCTGCTTCAGGACACATGGCTATCGGAACTTGTGATACTCCTATTGATACTGAATTAGAAGTATTTGCTGATACTGCTGATTGTAGTGATTTCTCTACTTTCGGTTCGTTAGGTTATGCTGACTGGAACCCTTGGGGATGTACTGGATCTCACCCTGCTGGAATTGAACTTTGTGGTTTAACTCCTGGTGACACGGTTATCTTCTGGGTTGGAAGCTGGTCTAATGGAAACACTGGAATTATTCCATTAACTCTTTGGGATCTTGAAGTAGAAGCTGGTTCTGGTACAGATATCACGCTTTGTGAGACTGATTCTCTTGACTTATGGACGCAACTTTCTGGACAAGATCACAACATGGGGAACTGGGATTATCCTAACAACCCGAACGGAATTACTGATGATTCTGTATTTGTTGCTGCTAATGCTACTATTGGTGGAGATGAAGTATACTACATCATCGCTAACTCTTGTATGGAAGATACAGCTACTGTAACTGTTGATGTTGTTGGTCCTGCTAACTCTGGAACAGCTGTTAACCCATTTGACGCATGTAACACTAACGTAAACCTTTTTGCAGGTTTAACTGGAACTGTTGATATGGGAGGAACATGGTCTGACGATACAGGTACTGGATTATTACAAGGAGATGTATTCGTTGCACACGGGGTTCCTGTTGGAGGATACAACTTCACTTATACTGCTTCTAACGGAGTATGTGCAGATCAATCTACAACCATTACCGTTAACATTATGGATTGTACTGATATTCCTGAGAGCGATATTAACTTCTCAGTTTATCCTAACCCTAACAACGGTGAGTTCTTTGTTGAGAACAACGGAAACACTGGATTGGTAACTGTTGAAGTAATCGATATTCAAGGAAAAGTTGTTTACAACAACAGATTAAACATCAGCAATGGAGACAGAGAATCTATCTCTATTGAAAATGCTGAGTCTGGAATGTACATGATCAGAATTATCTCTAACGACAACGTGGTGAACCACCCAATGATCGTTAAATAATCAGATTAAATATATTTGAGAAAAGCGGACCAATTGGTCCGCTTTTTTTATGCTTTTTCTTTTTCAAAAAATTCTCTTGAAATAGGATACAATCTGAAATAATGGTTACCTTCAAATTCTAATCAGAAAATTTAGAGCCGATGTCAATAACAATGCCTTTTAATTTTAATCAATGGATTGAAGAGAACAAAGACAAACTGAAACCACCTGTTTCTAATAAAAGCATTTACCCACTCTCTAAAGACTACATTGTAATGGTAGTTGGAGGCCCAAATGCAAGAAAGGATTATCACTATAACGAAACAGAGGAATTGTTTTATCAATTAAAAGGAGACATTGAAGTAACTGCTCAAATTGATGGTAAAGCTGTAAAAATTCCAATTAAAGAAGGAGAGATGTTTCTTCTTCCTGCAAACATTCCACACTCTCCATCAAGACCCGAAAATTCAGTTGGTTTAGTAGTGGAACGAGTTAGGAGTGGAACTGATTACAAAGACGGGCTAATGTGGTTCTGTGATAAATGCAATCACAAACTATACGAAGAACGTTTCACACTTAACGATATCGAAAATGATTTTCTAAATGCTTTCAAAAGATTTTACAATTCTGAAGAGCATAGAACATGTGATGAGTGTGGGCATGTTATGGAGACTGACCCGAAGTTCACCAATAGCTAAAATAGCTTTCATAAATAGATTAAAAAGCACATCAAATTGATGTGCTTTTTTTATAAATGCTTTTCAATTTCTAAATCAACTATTTTTCACATATTAGTCTCTACTTGTTATTTTGATGCTAACCATCTTATTTCCAAGGACAAACATACATTTTCACTCTACCAAATAACTTATAAAACTCCATTGTATCCTCTCTGTAACGCTTTGTAGCTCTTGACCTATTGTGCCAGACTTTTTATTGCTCTACTTTTGCCGCATTAATTTACACTACGAAAGCTTATGAAAAAAATTTACTCTAAGATTCTAGCCACTGCCGCTCTCACTGCGTGTATTGGTGGAATCAATGCTCAAATCACCACCTTCCCTTATACTGAGGATTTTGAAGGTGAATCTCAGGGAGGAACATCCTGTGGAAATGCCTACACCATGGCAGCAACCGGATGGACCAATGAAACAAATGATGATATCGACTGGACTGCTGATGTAGGAGGTACTACATCTTCAAACACAGGACCATCGGTAGATAACACAACTGGAACTTCTAGTGGGTTTTACCTCTATACGGAAACCAGTTCTTGTTATAACCAAACTGCTCACCTTACCACTCCGGTATTGGATTTTACAACTTTGAACTATCCAAATGTAGACTTTGCATACCATTTGTATGGAGCTGCAATGGGAACTCTTCATGTTGATATCTCAACCGATGGTGGTGGAACCTGGACACTAGATGTTATTCCATCGTTGAATGACAATCAAAATGTTTGGCAAATGCAAACCATTAACTTAACTCCATATGCTGGTCAAAGCAACGTGAAGCTAAGGTTTAGAGGTGTAACTGGTACTAGCTTTACCAGTGATATGGCAATTGATGACTTTAGTGCCTACGAAGGACCTTCTTGTCCTGCTCCAGATGGATTAACTGTTACTTACAACGATAATGACAGTGTTATTTTTACCTGGAATGCAGGTTATAACGAAACCATGTGGAACATCGAGTTGGGAACAGTTGGATTTACTCCGGGAACCGGAGCAGAAATTACTGCTCAATCTTCTACCAACATGCTAGATACTATTTCTGGTTTAACACAATTAACTGACTACGAAATTTATATTCAAGCTGATTGTGGTGGTGGAGATGAAAGCTCATGGGTTGGACCTTTGTCTTTCACTACTCTTCCTAACTGTCCAGACATTACTGGTTTAACTCTTGATGGTGTTTCTGCAGATACTGTTTTCCTTTCATGGACTGGAAGCGGTACTGAATCTATGTGGAACATTGAGTACGGACCTGCCGGATACACTGCTGGTACAGGAACTGTTGTTGCTTCAACTAACACTACTGATACCATTACTGGTTTAGCTGCTGGTACTGCTTACGATTTCTACGTACAGTCTGACTGCGGTGGTGCTGATCAGGGAATCTGGATCGGACCGATCAGTGCGAGCACTGGATGTTTTACCATCACTCCTTATACTCTTCCTTTTACTGAAGATTTCGAAACACTTACTACTGCAACTTACTTCGGTAATACTGCTGTATACTGTGGAACTGATTATGCATGGGATTTCGCAACTGGAAACGCTACTAACGGTAGATTAAGAGTTGGTGCTGATGCAGTTACTGCTCTTTCTGGTACTGGTTCTGCTACTATGGATGTTGATCCTAGTGCTGGTACTACTACTCAGGAAATGATCTTAACGATCGACCTTAGTGGATACTCTGCTTCGAACAACCTATTCTTAAGCTTTGACTACATGCACCACGGTGATGAGTCAAACACAAACGATAGAGTTTGGGTAAGAGGTAGTGATACTGATGCATGGTTAGTAGTTTACGATTGGATTGGAAATGCTACTAGTGGTTCTGGATTTACTTACAATGTAGAAGAGATCAACATCTCTGCTTTCTTAACTGCTGGAGGACAAACTCCTTCATCTACTTTCCAGGTGAAATTCGGACAAGAGGATAACTTCCCTGCTACTTCTACTACTGCTTCAGATGGTTTAACTATCGATAACGTGGTTATTGAAGAAATTACTTGTCCTAAACCTACTAACATCTTTGCTTCTTACATCAATGCTGATACAGTGGTATTGAGCTGGACTGCTGGTTTAGGTGAAACTGCATGGAACGTTGAATATGGTACGATCGGATTTACTCAAGGGTCTGGTACTTCTGCTATGTTCGATTCTAACCCTGATACAATTACTGGTCTTTCTTTAGGTGGTATCTACGACTTCTACTTACAAGCTGATTGTGGTGGTGGTGATGCTAGTACATGGCAAGGACCTATTACTGTAGCTATGCCTATCGTTAACGATACAGCTTGTGGTGCTATCTTAGTAGATGTTGATGGACAAACCAGATTCTTCTCTAACGTTGGGGCTACTGTTGATCCAGGTGAGTCTGCTTTAGGTAACTCTCCTAACAACACTGTTTGGTTCCAGGCAATTGTTCCTGCTTCTGGACACATGGCTATCGGAACTTGTGATACTCCTATTGATACTGAATTAGAAGTATTTGCTGATACTGCTGATTGTAGTGATTTCTCTACTTTCGGTTCGTTAGGTTATGCTGACTGGAACCCTTGGGGATGTACTGGATCTCACCCTGCTGGAATTGAACTTTGTGGTTTAACTCCTGGTGACACGGTTATCTTCTGGGTTGGAAGCTGGTCTAATGGAAACACTGGTATCTTCCCATTAACTCTTTGGGATCTTGAAGTAGAAGCTGGTTCTGGTACAGATATCACGCTTTGTGAGACTGATTCTCTTGACTTATGGACGCAACTTTCTGGACAAGATCACAACATGGGGAACTGGGATTATCCTAACAACCCGAACGGAATTACTGATGATTCTGTATTTGTTGCTGCTAATGCTACTATTGGTGGAGATGAAGTATACTACATCATCGCTAACTCTTGTATGGAAGATACAGCTACTGTAACTGTTGATGTTGTTGGTCCTGCTAACTCTGGAACAGCTGTTAACCCATTTGACGCATGTAATACTAATGTATTCTTGTTCGATGGTTTAACTGGAACTGTTGATATGGGAGGAACATGGTCTGATGATACAGGTACTGGATTATTACAAGGAGATGTATTCGTTGCTCACGCCGTTCCTGTTGGAGGATACAACTTCACGTATACTGCTACTAACGGAGTATGCCCAGATCAATCGACTACAATTACAGTTAACATCATGGATTGTACTGATATTCCTGAGAGCGATATTAACTTCTCAGTTTATCCTAATCCTAACAACGGTGAGTTCTTTGTTGAGAACAATGGAAACACTGGATTAGTTACTATCGAAGTAATCGACATTCAAGGAAAAGTTGTTTACAACAACAGATTAAACATCAGCAATGGAGACAGAGAATCTATCTCTATTGAAAATGCTGAGTCTGGAATGTACATGATCAGAATTATCTCTAACGACAACGTGGTAAACCACCCAATGATCGTTAAATAATCTGAATAAGAAATAAATAAAAAGCCCTGACGAATTCGTCAGGGCTTTTTTTATGCTATTATCTTTTCTATCTCAATACATTAACATGACCTATAAGCTCTCCGTAATCATTGTGGTAATCTGAGTACTGAATTTTCCATACATAAGTATCAATCTGAACGGGTAAACCTCCATAAGTACCATCCCATTGATCATTCATATCAGTTGTAGTAAATATTAATTCTCCCCATCGATTGAATACCCACAATTCAAACTTCTCTATTTCTTTTCCTTTAATTGTAAAGAAATCATTTAGACCATCTCCATTTGGCGTAAATGTATTTGGAACATATAATACTCCATCCAGAAATACTGTAACCGTATCGCTATTCTGACACCCATTTTGATCTGTTACATATAAGTAATAGGTGGATGTTTCGGTTGGTGACACAATTGGATTAAGACAATCATAACAACTCATGGTATCTTGCGTGGTCCAATAAAAATCTCCTCCTGCGTAAGCGTTAATAGTTACCTCATCACCAAACTCAATGAATAAATCCGCACCTGCATTTGCAACAGGTTCAGGATAAAGGTTAACAGTAACATCCAAAGATTCGGAACAACCAATGTTATTGGTCACCTCAACAGTATAAGTAGTAGAGTTAGCCGGGTATGCCATCGTATTGCTACTATCCGGGTGAGATAACCACGACGAAGGCGTCCATTGATAACCAACCCCACCTGATGCCCATATAAAAGCTGTATCTCCCGGACAAATGGTTGTATCTGGAGACGCAATAGGGTTAACTTGAATAACTCCAACCTGAATAGAGTCGGTAATAGTACCACATGCATTGGTAAAATCGATATAAATAGTAGCATCCGAAGGTGGAGAAACCATTACGGAATTTCCATTGGTATTAGAAACCAAATTTACCGGGTACCATGTTTGACTTGTACCCCCAATAGCTGTTAACTGAATAGAATCTCCTACACAAATGGTTGTATCATTACTAACCACTGGTTGAGGAACATTGTTTACAGTAGTTACATAAACTGAATCGGTAAGAATACACCCATTGGCAGTTGTAACATCCACATAATATTGAATAGAACTTAACGGTGCTACATTTGGCGTAGGTGAGTTTGGATTAATCATGGCTGTAGATGGGTACCATTGATAATCTATACCACCATAAGCTTCGAGAGTAATAATGTTACCTGCACAAATGGTAGTATCCGGCATGGTACTAATTTGTTCATTATGGACATAAATGGTAACATCTGCTGTATCGCTCCCGCACGCATCTGTGGCCACCACCTGATAGGAGGCAGTAAACGGAGGTGAGGCAATTGGGTTAGCTATGTTTGGATCAGATAAAAAAGTAGCCGGGGTCCACTCGTAGGTAGTTCCTCCACTGGCATTTAACTGAACACTATCTCCCGGACAAATGGTATCTATTTGTGCAATTACTGCATTATCCACTGCATACACGTCAATCTCCAAATAAGCAGTATCAGGTGCTAAGCAACCGGTGGTGTCTACCACAATAAGTGAAACCTGATAATGCCCTGTATCTGCATAAGTATGAGCAGGAGCCATATCGTTAGAGGTATTACCGTCTCCGAAGTCCCACTCGTACCAGTTTCCTCCTGAAGAATTATTACTAAACTGATAGGAACTAGGCAAACAAACGTATGGTTGAGGAATTGTAATTACAGGGGTAATACTTCCCAGATCAAATTTAAATGCTCCCAGATTACAGTTAGTACTATTATTAGTATTGGACCATGCTCCAGGCGTAGTAGGAAAATCAGAATTTCCTCCACATCCTGCACAAACTGCTTGATACACCGTTCCATTTTTATCAAATCTACTGGTACCACCATCCACATGCTCTGCACTTACACCTCCTCCAAAAAAGGTGGCGTATAATAAGCTTTGAGCATCGGGTGCTAGTACCATTAAATAAAAATCACTTCCGTCAGTTGTGGCTTGAAATGGGCCTCCGGCAGTTGGCAGTCCATTAGTTGTACTAAAAGTAGCATGTGCATCGTAAGCTGTAGCTCCATTCAATGTTCCTCCCCAACCGGAAATAAATATCTGTCCACAATCACTCACCAAAAACGCACTAATGGCAATGTCTACATTTCCACTACCTGTACCTACTGTAGTTGATAGGATAGATGTATTTAAAGCATCGTTGAATTTATGAATGAACTGACCACTGTTATTATTGGCATACACTCCTGCCGAAACCGGATAGGAACCATCAGTTTGCCCTACAACAAATACATCATTGCTTAAATCAGTCTGAACAAAAAAGCATTGGTCATACCCTGCTGTCCCAACATAGGAAGAAGAGTTTAAATTAGACCCTGTACTATTTAATTGAGCTACAAATCCATCTGCCGTTCCTCCCATAAATCCACTATTTACAGCACCAGGAGTGGTAGGGAAATCTCCACTTACCGTTCCTCCGGCCACCATTACATTTCCAGCAGGACTCAGCTGAACCGAGTAAGCACAATCATAGTCTGATCCTCCCAGAAATGTACTAAACATTAATGTTGAAAGCGAACTATTTAATTTAAATACACATCCATCCAACAAACCTCCATGGGTAGACTGCGGGGCAGAAGCGGAAATTGGGAAATCAGAAGAGTTAGTGGTAGAAGCTACCAGAATATTATCAGCAGCGTCTACAATTATTTCCCCTCTAAAGGCATCTCCATAATTATAGTGCAGAATTGACCCTCGATTAATTCCATCATTATCTGTTCCTCCCATAAAGGTGGCACTTAACAAACTGCTTCCATTATCAGAAAGTTTTGCCACTACCATATCGCACCCCAACAGGTAATCAAAACCATAGCCTCCTCCCATACTAAGCGCCGGGCCAGCTCCAAAAGTTGTTCTGTATGCTCCGGGAGTAACCGGATAATCTGCCGATCCTGTAGTTCCTAAAATGCAAAGTTGATTCAGGCTATTTACTACTAAACTGTGAGGTATTTCATTATCGCTTCCTCCGATGTAGGTAGAGTACAAAAGTGAAGTTCCATCGGCAGAAAATTTTGATATGGCCATATCAATGTTCCCTCCATTCATAGTTGTTTGGAAAGCACCTGTTGAAGTTGGGTAACCAATTCCGAATACGGTACCACCCACATACATGTTTCCTACATCGTCGTAAGTGGCAGTACACCCAAAATTACTGGCCGTAGACCCCGTATAGGTTCCAAAGGTTAGAACAGGATCAATAACTAATGGTAAATTTTGATCATACCCATTTGGAAATTCATAGGATAGCACCCCATTTTCCAATTGATAATTACAATCTACTTTTTGCTTTTCGCCATTAATTTCCTGATATGCATACGGGCTTTGCTCTACGATGAGACCGGCATTCGATTTTATAAATAAGTGGCCTTTTTTCAATTTTAAATTATCTACCCCCTCATAATTAAGGTGGATCAATGAAGGGTCAGCATTAGGTTGTACTATGAAATCATACTTCAACTGTTGGTAATGTCCGTAAAATTGAAGGTCGATACCAGGATAAATCTCCTGATAAGTAAGTTTCTCGTACTCATGTACTTTTCTTCCCCATCTGGATTCGTCGTTTCCAATGAAGTAATTATAATAGTTTTTGGATTTTTTTTCAGAAACAATACTAGAGTTCAAGTTTGCTCCCTGAAATTTCACTTTATATGCATGTCCTTTTATTACCGCATCCTCGGGTTTTATCTTCCCCAAATGGACATCAGAAACCACACCTGATTCGTACAGGTTATAGGTTAATACTCCTTGTTCGAAATAAATGTCGCCAGACTTTAATTGTAGGTGATATGCCACATGTGCTGGCAATTGCCCCTTATTTTCTTTAAACTGAACAGGATTCACCTCTTTTGCCTCACCCTGGAGTACACCAATGGTAAGCATAATAAAAAACCAGACCCTATGTAGTTTAAGTAGAGGCATTTACATCAATTAGCACAAGATAAAAATTGTAATTTAACCACCAATTAAATTGCGCATTATATTGAAAGGCAACAATATAACGTGAAAATTGGTGTAGGGTTGTATCATTTAGTCAATTATCTTACCTTCTTCATGTCAATCTAAACGAAGTTGCATCTTTTAGTACATAAATTGCACATTTAGCAACGTTTTCAAGACTGATTTGAAATCCACTCTTTAAGAACCCAAATCAATTGAACAATAAGATGTAGAAATACTTTTGATTACTGATGAAATAATTACTTTTGCACTCATGAGTGATGCGATACAACACGAATGCGGAATTGCTCTTCTCCGACTGAAGAAACCGCTTGATTTCTACCAAAAAAAATACGGAACTTCCTTTTATGCCTTGAACAAAATGTACCTGCTTATGGAAAAGCAGCACAACCGTGGGCAAGATGGTGCCGGATTAGCTAACATTAAGTTAGATATGAAACCTGGATCGCGCTACATTAGCAGACACAGGAGTGTTGCATCAAAACCAATTCAGGATTTATTCGAACACGTTAATAGCCGATTTAAAAAGTTGGAGGAGGATAATCCTCAAAAACTAAAAGATCCAGAATGGCTAAAGCAAAACGAAGCTTTTACTGGTGAGTTATTTCTTGGGCATTTGCGTTATGGAACTTTTGGAAAGAATAGTATCGAAAACTGCCATCCTTTCCTAAGGCAAAACAACTGGATGACCAGAAACCTAGTGGTTGCAGGAAACTTCAACATGACCAATGTGGATGAATTATTCAGTATTTTGGTTCGTATTGGACAGCATCCTAAGGAAAAGTCCGATACTGTAACCATTCTAGAGAAAATTGGTCACTTTCTGGATGAAGAAAACCAGGAATTGTTTGACAAGTACAAAGCACTGGGATACAACTACAGAGAAATTTCTGCCCAGATTGCTAAAAACATGAACCTTCAAAAGATTCTACAAAAATCTGCTGAAGATTGGGATGGAGGGTACGCCATGGCAGGATTACTAGGACACGGTGATGCCTTTGTACTAAGAGACCCATCCGGAATCAGACCTGCTTTCTGGTATGAAGATGACGAAATTGTAGTGGTTGCATCAGAAAGACCAGTTATCCAAACCGCTTTCCAATTAAAATGGGAAGATATTCAGGAATTAAAACCTGGACATGCTTTAATCATTGACCGATCTGGTAATACAGAGGAAAAAATGATTCGAGAACCGCTTGGGGATACCAAATGTTCTTTCGAAAGAATTTATTTCTCAAGAGGTACTGATAAGGACATTTATCAGGAAAGGTTGGAACTTGGACGTTTGGTGGCACCAAAAGCACTGGAAGCTGTAAATCATGACCTTAGAAACACTGTATTTTCTTTTATCCCAAATACTGCTGAAACATCCTATTATGGGATGCTAAAAGCTACAGAAGATTACCTGAATGGTGTTAAATTGAAGAAGATCTTAAAACTTGGGGATAAAGCTACTGAGGAAGAGTTAGAAAAGATTCTTTCCATCAGAACAAGGGTAGACAAGATTTTGGTAAAAGACGCCAAATTAAGAACGTTTATTACTCAGGATGATGCTCGTGATGACATGGTGGCTCACGTATATGATATTACCTATGGTACTATTGCAAGAGATAAGGATAACATTGTAATTATAGATGACTCCATAGTAAGAGGAACTACTCTAAAACAAAGTGTTATTCGAATTTTGGACCGCTTAAATCCAAAGAAAATTGTAATTGTATCATCAGCTCCTCAAATCAGATATCCAGATTGTTACGGAATTGACATGGCTAAATTAGGGGACTTTATCGCCTTCCAGGCAGCCATCAATTTGCTTAAGGACCGAGGAATTGGTCATATCATTGATGATGTTTACAGGAAATGTAAAGAGCAGGAAAGCCTTCCAAAAGAACAAATTAAGAATTACGTTCAGGAAATTTATGCCCCATTCAGTGATGATGAAATTTCAACCAAAATCTCTGAAATGCTAACTACAGAGCAGGTTAAGGCTGAAGTTGAAATCATTTTTCAAACGGTAGACAACCTTCATAAAGCGTGTCCTGATAATACGGGCGATTGGTACTTTACTGGTAACTACCCAACACCAGGAGGTAACAAGGTGGTTAACAAATCGTTTATCAATTACGTGGAAGGGAAAAACGAAAGAGCTTACTAGTAAAATATTATTTCGATATAAAGTTTTACTTCTTGCAATTTTAAAATATTGTTTTAAGTTACTCAAACTTATTAACAAATATTCTGTTTCAACCTTTAACCCAACCAAAACCATACACAACTGGTTTTCAGTCAATTAAAAAATGGGTTACATTTTAACAGCTCTAATTCTACACGATTTATGAACTGATTTTCGGGGCCCAATAAAAAATACCATGTAACAAAATGATGGTAAGTTCTGTACGACTAATCAACATCACCAATTGACGGATTAACCACCAAAAATTGCTGATAAGTATTCGAATACAAATAGATCTAATTTATTGACCTAATCTAACCGGATTAACCACCGTGAAGATGTTTTAACCGAGAGAAAATCTAACCCATTTTTTCTAAAAAACTGAAATTGACTAACCACCGATTTCAACCACTAACCTTTACCTAAATCATATATCCTTTAGGCTATTTACGCCTGAACGGAGCACACCTAAAACCTAAGAGCTATGAAAACTTTAACCATTAAAACCATCATCATTTTCATCATTTTTAATGCATTTTCTTATTCAATTTTTGCCAAAGGAGTACACTATAGTATTCAAATTTCGGACTCCATTTCTGAGGAAAAACTAACCTCATTTTCTCCCATTAAGTACAAAAACAAAATAATTGAAGTAGGAGAATACAAAGATTATCTATTTGCCATGAAGGCCAAATACGACCTTAAGGAACTGGGGTTGGTTGCGCTAGAAATTAAAGCCTATTTTAACTACGAACCGATAACTATCCAAGACTCTTTTACTTTGCTTAATAACCGAAATAGTCAAGATCAGAAAACCGGAGGGCAAGTTCTTACCGCCCAGGAAATGGAGATCATGCTAGATCAGGTTTCCAGTAATCAATTCTTCTACACAGTACAACTAGCTGTAGAATCTGATGCCAGCGTAAATAGTTTCTTCGACTTTCCAAAAACCATCGATGAGCGCATTTCTTCTAAAGGACATTTTAGATATACCTATGGAGAATTTAAAACTCTTCAGGACGCTAAGGATGCATTAAGAATGGTAAAAGAATATGGACTTGAAGAGGCCTTCATCACTGCGTACGATGATCTCGAAAGAATCCCATTGGCAAGAGCCATCGAAAAAGAGCAAAAAATGCTATTAGATGCTCTTGCCCAGAACAAATAATCTGATCTGAATCGACCCAAATTTATGAGTCCCCGCTGATCTCTTGGTTAAATTAGGTTTCAGCGAGGGGCTTTATTTTACCCTATCACATACACATCTAAATCCTATCCAGTCGGTAGGCTGATCGTACTTAATTCCGTTGTTATTTTTTGCATCCTTTTTAAAATGTACCCAGCTACCTCCATATACATAACCTTCTTCCGAAATCATTTCCGCAACATTTCCGTAAATATTATATACTCCGGCTGAGTTTGGGTAGTAAGAATGATTAGGCTTTAGCATATTGATGACACCTTTTTCTCCTTTTTTATAGAAATTACAATCTTCTTCCTGGCTCTTACTAATCTTCTTCATTGCCTTTTCTGTTAAAGGAAACTCTGCCATTTGCTTCCACTCTTCTTCGGTAGGTAAACGATATTGAAACAATTGAGGGGCTTCATCATAAGTACTGTCCGAATGATATTCTACCTTATTGTCTCTGATATAGATATAAGTGTTCACCATTTTTGATCTCCACTTGCAAAAGTGAACAGCTTGCTGATGAGAAACTCCCACTACAGGAAAATCTCTAAAACCGGGATGTCTTAAATAGTTAGCTTCCAATTCTTTTAATTGACCCCAAACTGATGTATCTGGTAAGGTGGCAATATATTCAGGAGATTCTTTACCAAACTTCTTTTGGTGCCAATACATGTACTCGACCCAGTTAAAGTTGCTGATTTCGGTTTCATCCACGAAATACCCTTCAGCCATTTTAACAGTTCCAGGTGGTATTTCTTCTTTGTCTTTCTTGATCGAAAAACAGTTAATTGAAATAAGGGCGGTGATTAATAAAGTTGCATTCATATTGAAAATTTCCAATATAACAGCACAACAGAAATTGGTTACAATTATTTTCTTTTATACAGAGGAACATTAGAGCATGCCTCTCCGAACATAAGGGACTTAACTACCGGGTGTAATTTCTCAACCATTTTAGAAAAGGCCGATTCTGGAATCTCCAATTCTCCACATCCCTTAACCAAAATTCGTTTATCCCTGTACTCTTCTTCGTCTATAGAATTGATGGAATCAATGAATAACTCTCGCTCCAGATCTTGTAACGATCCATAAACTACCTTTTTCGCATAAGGCATTAAATTTACAGTAAGGAGCATGAATGCCCAAGAAGGTATAATGGCATCTACACTACAATGAATGGCAACAAATTTACCTTGATACTGACTCCAATCATGATCCTTTACAAAGGTTCTAAAGTCCTTTTCCTTAAGAGCCAACCCTTGCCATAGCACTGGTTGAATATCGATAGAAGTTCTCTCCCCTTTTTGGTAAAAATCCTCAAGGCTAAGCGTAATTAGCCCACTTGCGGCAACTCTATTCTCGATTTCCATTTTATAAAAAACCTAGTTCTAACAATGCTTCTTCGCTCATCATGTCTTTTACCCAAGGAGGATCAAAAACAATGTTCACTTTTGCAGATTTTACTCCAAAAACTCTGGCTGCTTTATTTTCTACATCCAGTGGTAAACTTTCTGCAACCGGACAATTTGGAGAAGTTAATGTCATTTCTATTTCAACATTAAGCTCATCATCTATTTTAATCTCATAGATAAGGCCCAATTCAAAAATATCCACCGGAATTTCAGGATCGTAAATTGTTTTTAAAACAGCAATAATCTTGTCTTCCAGCACTTTCTTAGCAGCTCTCAAATCTTCCGGAAGAGGAGTTTGATCCTCTGTAGACTCTTCTACATTATTGTTCTCTTCAGGGACGTTGTTATTTTCAATTTCGTTTTCCATGATCACTTAACTTTTTGCCATGTAACTCAAGGCGTAAGTTTTAATTTGCTTCACCATACCTAATAAACCATTTGCTCTGGTTGGCGAAAGGTGCGACTTAAGACCAATTGCATCAATAAATTTCAATTCAGCTTTTAGAATATCTTCCGGAGATTCATCGCTCAATACCCGAATCAATAGTGCAATAATTCCTTTAGTAATAATAGCATCGCTATCTGCAGTAAACTGAATAGCTCCATTATTATACTCTGCATGCACCCAAACTCTGGATTGACATCCTTTAATTAAATGGTCTTCTGTTTTAAATTCCTCGGCAATTATGGGTAAGTCTTTTCCGAGTTCAATGATGTACTCATATTTATCCATCCAGTCATCGAACATTTCAAATTCTTCAATGACATCCTGCTCTTTTTCTGCAATACCCATCTTATTTAGATTAATTCTAAATGCAAATATACGCCAGTATTGACTAAAAAAGAAAGATTCATATCATATTTCAGATGAAAAGGGAAGATCAGCCGAACAATTGTTTCAATACATCGGTGATTTTGCTAACCATCACTACTTTTATCTGGTAATCTGATGGCTTAACACCTTTATTATACCTGGATACAAATATTCTGTCGTACCCTAATTTTTCCGCTTCGGAAATTCGCTGATCAATTCTAGGCACAGGTCTAATTTCGCCCGACAGCCCCACCTCTGCTGAAAAGCAGGTTTTAGAGTCGATGGCCACATCTATATTAGAGGATAAAACAGCACACATTACTGCAAGATCAATGGAAGGGTCATCCACTTTGATACCACCGGCCAGGTTAAGGAAAACATCTTTTTGACTGATTCTAAATCCACACCTTTTTTCCAATACAGCCAATAACATATTCATCCTACGAAGGTCGAATCCAGTGGCTGTTCTTTGTGGCGTACCATAAGCTGCTGTACTGGCCAATGCCTGCACCTCAATGAGCATAGGTCTTGCTCCTTCCATGGTGGCAGCAATGGCCACCCCACTTAGACCGTCTTCATTATTGCTCACCAAAATTTTACTTGGGTTATCTACCTCTTGCAACCCTGTAGCATTCATTTCGTAAATCCCCAACTCATTGGTACTCCCAAACCTATTCTTAATGCTTCTTAGCAATCTGTATACATGGTTTCGATCTCCTTCAAACTGAAGTACTGTATCCACCATGTGTTCCAATACTTTTGGTCCGGCAATGGCTCCGTCTTTTGTAATGTGCCCTATTAAAATTACCGGAACACCTGTGGTTTTGGCATATTTTAAAAGCTCCGAAGTACATTCTCTTATTTGAGAAATACTTCCGGGTGAGGATTCTATTGCTATGGTATTTAAGGTTTGGATGGAATCGATGATGAGCAACTGAGGCTGCAACTCTTTACAATGGTGAAGGATATTTTGTGTATTGGTTTCTGTGAGCAAATAACAATTCTCCATGTTTCCGCCGATGCGTTCCGCCCTCATTTTTATCTGCTCTTCGCTCTCTTCTCCAGAAACGTACATGGTTTTAAGGTTAGAACGCAAAGCTGTTTTCAGTACCAAAGTTGATTTTCCAATTCCAGGCTCTCCTCCAATCAATGTCATGGATCCTGCTACCAAACCTTCACCAAGAACCCTGTTTAGCTCTTTTCCGGCCAATCGAAAACGGCGATTATCCATGGCTTTCACCTCATCAATTCGGTGTGGGCGAACGGTTTTAAAACTACTGGGAGCGTAAGAACCCTGTGTTTTTTGCACCACTTCTTCTACGTATGTGTTCCACTCTCCGCACGACGAACACTTACCTACCCACTTTGGAGATTGAGCTCCACAACTCTGACAAATAAAGCTTGTTTTGATCTTTTTGGACATCACCTTGTTTTATACCAAACAAAGGTAGAAATCTAAAGCGTAATTAATTTACGTTCTATGTTTTCTTTATATACCTCTACTATGGAGAGTTAGGTATATTTTCTTTAAAAGAGGCCTGCCTATTGATGTATTCTCTAATGGCTTTTTCTTCCCAGGTTTCTACTCCAAACCTAATTTCCTTCTGCAAATCTTCGTGAGTTTTGGATTGACCGGTAATATCCTTCACGGCAATTTCGACCTCCCCTTCTGAATTAATTAGGTTGGGTAAATCTTCGCATTTTACCAAATACCTTCTATGGAAAGAAGTCATGATTAACATATCGTACTCCCCATCCGGATAGTAGGGGATTGTCTGAGTAAAACCACGGAATTGTATCGCATTAGAATTTCGGTCGATATAGAAAATTCTATTTGCTCCCTTTACATAATGATCTTCGGCTACGAATAAGGGAGTTATATTTTTGGACACTAATTCCTCCTTTTGAGTAGATTCGGTTAAAGCATACAATCCAGGACTATTCAGCTTAATTCCTTTGTAATGGTAGTATTTCGAACGATCTCGATTTTCTTCAGGTAAATAATCCACTTGTTTTCGCGCTTTTTTTCTTCGCTTATCTTCTTCCGAATCCCATGGAACTCTACTTGCATCATCCTTTTTTCCGGCTTCTCTCCAAACTATTCTATCGGATAATCTTCTGGCAAATCTTTTCTTTAAAGGATAATACATTGCTTCCCAATACTCTTCTCCTATTTCGCTCGTCAATTCATGATCCAGCTCCATATCTTTTAATTGGCACAAGGTTACCCAGTCATTTTTTTCTTTGTATTCAAAGTACTCCAGAGCCAGATTTTTCCCATCTCCCTGAACGGGCAATTCTACATATACGGGAACTTCTTCTGTCCATTCCACTTGTTTTCCTCCATGATATGCATGTAATGAAAACATTCCCTGGTGAGTTTTCTTTGAAAAATTTCTGGTGGCAAAACCATCTCCATTAGCCAGTGCTACAATCATTTCTGCTTCTGTTCTCAGTTCTGTTAAGATCAATTGAATATTACCTCTTACGTACTTATCCCTATCCTTAAATGCAAATGGGGGAATATGAATAAACATGGTTCCTCCGTTAAAGTGTCCTCCTGACTCTGCATTAAAGTTGAAATGAAATTCGGTATTGTTAAGCGGTTGAGCAGGTGGAGGACTGGATTTTGGTTTTACCAACGAATCATATTCATCTTCAACTAATTGAACAGTCGATTCTTTTGTATTATTTGCCGACGCTGTATTCCCTTCTTTTTGAAGATCATCTTCTTGTTGATAAACATGGGCTCCCTGAACAGCTAACCTTTCTTTATAGTTTAATGCTTTTGGAACAGACTCTGTAATCACCTCTACTGGTTCTACCATTTGGCTTTGCTTCGGTTTTTCGGGAGGACTTTGGAAAAAGAATACACCAGCTACAACAATCAGCCCCACCAAAGTAATGGTTAACAACCAATTGCCCCAGCCCCAACCAGAGCGACCTGCAATAAACCGATGATGAGCCAGATCTACCTGTTGCCTCATGGTCACTACTCCAATTCGACCCATCATTTGACGTTGAAAATCTACCTGACCGGATAGTTCTGAATCCACCAAAATTTGAGCTTCAAATGCCAGTTTATCTTCCGGGGTCATTTGATCCAATAGGTAGTTCTCAATTAATTCAATATGTTCTAGTTCCGATCTCATTAATGGTTTTAATGATTGATTTTATAGTATTCTTCTTTTGCCATTTTTCTGGCTCGTTCAATGCATTTATACTTTTGGTTTTTTGCAATTTTTGCGCTGCTTAAATTCATCTCCTGGGCAATCTCCTCCATGCTTTGCTTTTGATAGTAGAACAGCTTGAGAATTTTGAGGCATTTTTCCCCCAGTTTTTGCAAGGCGGTATCCATTACCTCGTACTTTTCCTCTTTATCCAAATGTTCCTGAATATCATTTTCATCATCTCTATCCAGATTAACTACATCATCAAAACTTACTTCCCGGTTCTTTTTTTTGAGTTTATCTTTCCAAACATACCAACTCACACTATATAGGTATGTTCCAATTTTTGAGGTCAGTTGGAAAGATGGTTCTATTGCTTTTTGGCAAAAAATGATCAAGCTTTCCTGAAATACATCTTTAGCATCCTCCTCATCTCCTCCTTTCGACAATATCAATCTTCGCACTTGAGGAAAGTTAGAATACAAACCATCGAGGGCTTTATTTTGTCTGCCCTTTCGCAAGTATTCTATGATTTTTTGATCCCTCAACTTAACGTGGTTTTACCTCTGATTTCTTAATTAATGGTTCCTTATATAAAAGGTCTCCATATTTTTTTGAAAAAAATTACAATTAAATATAAGGCAGATTAAAAAGAAATGGGAGCTTTCCTACTTTATAGTTGTAAAGCTCCCACTCTGTTTTCAAGTATATCGCTCATTTGAGCTATTGTTTTAGGTGTTCAGGATTTTCAATTTTTCCCTCATTTCTTTGATGGTATATTCTTTAAAGTTCAGATCCGTAAAGGGTAACTCCTTAATGGTTGTTTCTTCCAATGCCATTTCTGCCTTTCCATTTTCGTACTTAAATGCCACCACCCAAATTCTTTTTTTCTTAGGTGCATTAACGTATACAAAATTGTCTTCTGCTCTATTTCCCGGGAATATACTGTTGATACTTCTGTATACAATTTTAGCATCGGTAGTTTTGGTTGGTTGCAAATCTACTTTGTAAGCCACTAACCTTTCTGGTGGTAGGTTTAAGAAACGATCGCAATTAATCAAGTTCAATTCGGTAGAACCAAACATATAGTAATTCATTTCCGGATCCATAGCATTGGTAACAGCAGAGGCACTCATGTTTTCGTACTTTTCCTCCAATTCCTTCATGGTTTGCTTATCTGCTTTTATAGCTTCTCTTTTAGCCTTACTACCAAATACTCTGGTAAAAAACCTTTTTATTTTACAGAAAAAGAAATGACAGTTATCTCCCCAATACATTCCCAGGTTTCCATTATAATACCCAGCTTGTTGTCCATTTTGGAGCCAATTTACATCCTGATGTGGATCATGGTCCCCATAAAACAGCTCCATTCCCGACTTATATTCTCTGGAAGGCATCATAATTCCAACCGGTTGACGAAGTTTAACAGCTCTGTTCTTATATGTTGCTCTCACATCAATTGTCCCCCCAGATTCTATCAACTTTCCGTTAGATGAAGTACTAAGGTTCTCCAAAATCATATCGGATTTATTGTACACTTCCTTTAGCTCAATGTTTATGTTTCTGCATGATCTTGAAACTTTAAATGAGTTGGCAGGAATCAACAGGATCGTACCTTGCTCCCCTCTAATAGTATTATCTATGGTAGGGTCGATGTTAAATGTTTGATATCCACTACTCAAAAGAGCGTATAAATCATCAATAGATGTCGTGCTTTCCAACCTACTGTTTTCTTCATCTCCATCATCTTCGTTGTTATCAGAATTACACTGAAAAACAATATCAACTCTTCTGTTTGCTGCTCTTCCTTTGCTGGTAGAATTATCTCCAATCGGTTTTTCTTCTCCAAAATATCCTGCATAAACAATGTTTTGAACATCATTACCTGCTAAAAACTGTTTTACCTGGTCAGCCCTCCTGCTAGATAAATTCATATTATAATCATTGGAGGCATTGTAATCGGTATGTCCCTCTAACTTAATTTCGTAATCCGAACAAGTTTCCTCAATAGATTGAATGAACTCGATAAGTTTTTCTGATTCATCTTGCGAAATAAGATGCTTATCGTTACCAAAGTATACGCTGTGCTTTACTTCTTGTGCTACTCCTATCATAGTAGATACAAGAGCCATTAGTGTGATCATTTTATACATAGTTCGTGTTTTTAGTTCTTTTCTCGAATAATACGTTCCCTTATTATGGTTACATCATATTGTTAATGGAAGTGTTTAAAAAAGGTCTCCTTTTTATTTCCAAAAAAAATCTTTGAGGGTATAATTCAATTAACTTTCGGGCATCAGAACTCAGGATAAAATATGGTCTTATGACGGTGGAAAAATCTGTTATAGTGTTCGTGGAAATGGTGATTGCATTGTTTTCCTGCATGGCTTTTTAGGTAGTAAATGGGTTTGGGATGAATATGTTGATGCTTTATCCAATAGATATAAGGTCATCACATTGGATTTTCCCGGACATGGGGGTTCTACCGGAACTGAAGAAGTGTATTCTATGAGTTTTCTAGCAGAACAAGTTCAAGATGTTCTGGAGTTGGAAAATGTTTCAAAATGCCACCTGATTGGTCATTCTATGGGAGGGTATGTCAGTTTAGCCTTTTCGAAGTTATACCCCAATTCGGTTACCAGCATTACATTACTTAATAGTTCTGCTATCTCCGATACAGACAAGAAAAAGAAGGAAAGATCCATGGCAGCGAGGGTTTTCGATATGAACCCAGATATATTTTTGGAAGAAGCCATGAATCACTTATTCTTGTCTCCAATACCAGATGATCTAAAACAAGCCAATAAAAAAACAATTTCTGTTGCACGAAATACATCCAGAAAAGATGCTAAAGCATGTTTATTGGGGATAAGGGATCGAGAAAACCTATTAGATTGGCTGGTGGAAAAATCCTTTCCGGTTCAGTTTATTTCCGGAATACATGATAGTACCATTTCCTATACCTCTATAAAAGAGCAAGTGGAATTTGGAGATTTCAGATTAGTTACCCTAAATCAATCAAATCACATGGGTATGATAGAGGAGTTTGAGGTTTGCTTAAACGCGATAGAAACTTTTGTTAAATAGCGGGCATTAAAAAACCCATCCGTGGTGAGGATGGGTTTTAACTACTACTACTGCTTATTGTCTATGAAAAAGTTTCATCTTTAACACACTCCAAAGATACTTCCACAACATCACAATTTTAAATATTTACCTGGACAACAACTGGACATAGAGGGTAAAACGACTGGACTTTACCTTGTTTTTTACTAATTTTAAAGGCGAAACAACGACTTTTGCGACATGATCTTTATCTGGAGGCAAGTAATACCCATTTTTCTTTTGACACAAGTCATTTCCTGTTTTTGCTATTCTCAAAACAGTATTGAAGGCACTATCGACAGTCTGGAATTAGTATTATCCAATGAAAAAATAAACGAGGAAGACAAAAGAAAAACAACCCACTTACTTGCAGATTACCACCACTCTAACTATGACTTCCCGGCAGCCCTGGAAACCTATATTCAGGCTTTTAACTTATACAAAAGTACCGACCAAAATGAAATTAAGGGAAGAATTAAAATGTCCATGGGGAACCTATACGCAGAAAACTCCATGTACTCCAATTCCACAGTAACCTACCTAGAAGCTATCAATTACTTAAAAATGGCTAATAGCTCCTTTAAAAATGGGGTATACATGAACATAGGGCTAAACTATTTCGAGCTAAACGACCATGAAAAAGCTCTGGAGTACTTTGAACTAAGCAATAAAGATTTGGTAATTAGAGACAGTAGTGACTCTGCTTTTGTTGTTCTACTTTGCTCAAATGTAGCCAATATCTATTTGGAGCAGGGACAATATGAGCTAGCACAGGACACTTGCCAAACTGGGCTGAAATACGCTCAAAACCTATGGGATCCCTATTACTTAATTACCCTTTATTCCAACTTAAGTAAGTCACATGCTTTTACAAAGGACTTTGAAAAATCAAAAGAGTTCATTATAACATCCGACTCTATCTTTCAAAGCCTCCTAACCCCAGATTACGACTCCACGGACAGAGCAAATATTGTCAGCAATTTATGGGCCGAACACTATATCCAAAAGCAAGACTACGACTCAGCCTTACACTATGCGGAAAAGGCCCTACAACGATCCTGGATGGAAAAATTAAACTTTGAAAAACTTAATTGCTATGATCTTCTACACGAAATTTACGATAGCCTCAAAGATTACCCAAACTATTTTAAATACGACTCACTAATCAACCAGCTGGAAGACTCCATCTACAATAATAATGAGATCAATAACCTAAACGAAATATTGATGGATCACGAACTCCAGGCTAGCAAACTAACCCACCACAAGCAGCTTACGGTACTGAAAAACGAAGAGCAAATCAAAGAATACAAGCGATATATAGCAGGAATTATCATCCTTCTTCTTTTATCTTTAATTTTAATTCCTGTATTAAGGGTTAAAAACAAGAAAAAGCTAACAGACCTTAAATTGGAAAAATCTGTTCTTGAAAAACAAATACTAGAAGACCAGAAACAAGATAAAACCAGTGAGTTAGCGCAATTCTCTAACTATCTATCCAATAAAAATGAATTTTTGGTTAATCTAAAAGGACAGCTAACCGACCTGAAGAAAGACCACCCGGACATTGACATTAAAAAGATCACCTCTACTATTAACAGAAACCTTAACTCAGATCAGGAACAAAAGGAATTTCAGATGTATGTAGAACAGATCAATCAGGATTTCTTTTTTAAACTTCAGCAGCAATTCCCCGACTTAACTTTAAAAGAAAAAAGGCTTTGCTCATTACTGGTGCTAGACCTTTCTTCTAAGGACATTGCCTCTGTTTTCAGCATTGCATCAAGCTCTGTAGAAAAAAGCAGGTATCGACTCCGCAAAAAACTTGACCTCCCTCAAGGGCAATCGTTAACTGAATACCTAAAATCTATATGAAGAAAATTCTCATCATATCCACCATCATTTTATGGTTGCCGGTAATGGCATTTAGTCAATCTGTTATTGATTCATTAGAAACGGTTCTCAAGTACCAAACCCTAAACAAAGAAGACAGAATTGCCACTCTTTCAACTCTTGGTTATCAATATGAGCTCTCAGGCCTGTACAACGAGAGTCTTAAAAACAATCTGGAAGCCTTAAAAATACTCGAGGAGGATCATAATTTTGAACAAAGAGAACTTACTATCGCCAACATTAAAATGTCTATTGGAAATGCTTACGGCTACATGTATGACTATGAAACAAGCACCAAATATTATCTGGAAACTTGTAAGCATTATGAAGATAAAGGTGAGTTTCTACAACTAGGAGTCGTTCAAATTAACATTGCCATTAATTACCGGGAAATGAACGACAATATTCGAGCGAGAAAGGTTGGTAAGGAAGGTATAGACAACATCTATAAGCAATATCCTTTTACCACTTCGATGGACAGCGCCTCCGTTGCTAATTGCTATTTAAACTTAGCGCAATTTGAATACTACCTCAACTCTCCGGACGGGACCAAGAAGCATTTAGATTCTGCTGCACTGTATTTAGATAGTTTAATGATTATAGAATCCTTAGAAAACCATGTAACCTATGGAATGTACTATTTACTCATTAACGAACCCGAACAAGCACTGGACGAATTTAAAGTAGCATATGATATTTCTACATTTTATGATCTGGACAAGTACATCATCAACAACAACACCTGGATAGCAAAGGCATACCTTGCAAAAAACCAAATTGACTCCTCCAATATCATTCTCGATCAAAACATTGTAGACAACGAATATGTAGGTAATCTTATGGGATTAGCAGATGCATATGACACAAAAAAAGAACTATTTCTTTTTACCGGAGAATTTGACTCCGCTTATCACTACTCCAAACTACATGAACACATTATTTACAACTTAACGGACGATGAAAAGCTCAACAACATGGACGATCAAATTGTTGCTTATCACACCGATAAACTGGAGAAGGAGAAAGTACTTGACCTGGAACTAGCGGAAGGAAAACAGGAGATTAATAACTTCCGCTGGACCATGGCATGTCTGGGATTGGTTTTTTTAGCAATAATTTTCGTAGTTCTTTTCTATCGAGTTCAGGATAAAGATAAAGTAGCTTCATCTTTGCTAGAAAAAGAACAGCTAGAAGAACAAAAACTACAAGAGGAAATAAAATTTAAGAATAGTAGACTAACTAACATCGCTCTTTATATCTCGAAGAAGAATGAGTTCATCAACCAGATTCGAGAAGAATTGAGAACGCTTACCAATACACACAGCAACGAAGACCTTTCTCTCCTCATTAAAGAAGTTAGTGAAGAACTTGACATTTCTGAAGAAAAAGGAGCTTTTGAATCCAACATAGATCAGTCTAACAAAGCGTTTTATGAAAAATTAAAGACCAAGTTTCCTGATCTTACTGAAAAAGAGATGCGCTTATGCTCCTTACTGGTCCTTAATTTATCCTCTAAAGAGATTTCTTCCATTTTTGACATTACGGTAGGAAGCGTAGAAAAAAACAGGTACAGATTAAGAAAAAAACTAGGCCTGGAAGCTGGAACCAACCTTCAATCCTACTTAATGTCTATTTAATTCTTAACGAAGAAAAACTATTTTTAACAAGTTTCAACTAACTGTTTTTCTGATATTTAACCAGACATGTCCAGTTATTGTCTTAGCTAATTCCAGCTATTGTCCTGTCCTGTATTTAGTGTAGGGGTATAGCAGCAACTAACTTGCGCTCAAACAACTACACCACCATGAAAACAGTTCTAACCACTGCTGTTGCACTATTTGCAGCAGTAAACTTATGTTTCACTCAAATTACGGTTGATACTACTACCTATTCGTCCGATCAACTGGTAAGTGACATCCTTTTCGGCCCGGGATGTATGGTCCCCACCAATATTACTTATACTGGAGACAACGCCCAATTGGGATATATTACCGATGCTACTTCCAGCATAGGGTTTGGAAGTGGAATTATTATCTCCACCGGAAGAGCAACCCTGGCAGATGGAGCACCAGGGTCTTTCGCGGATTTCGCCTTTAACAACTACGCCGGAAACCCTGGCGATGCTGATTTAAACAACTTATTAGGAGCTAATAACACTTACGATGCCGGTGTTATCGAGTTCGATATTATCGCTCAGTCTAACACCCTGTCTTTTAACTACATCTTTGCTTCCGAAGAATACCCTGAATACGTTTGCAGCCAATTCAACGATATTTTTGGCCTATTCATTTCCGGACCTGGAATTGCCGGACAACAAAACATGGCACAACTACCTGGAGGAGCTGGAGTTGTTGCCATCAACAATGTAAACAACGGTTATGCCGACGGATTTGGAGGAACCCCATTATGCGACACAGGTCTTGACGGTAACCCAACTAACCCCGCTTATTACGTAAGCAACAATACTGATGAACCAACCGGAGGTATTAATGCCCCCAATTTTGCATACGATGGCTACACTGTAGTTCTTACTGCAAGTGCAAACGTTACGCCTTGCCAAACCTATCACATTAAAATTGCCATTGCAGATGTTATGGATGCTGTGTTCGACTCAGCAATCATCCTTGAAGCCGGAAGTTTTTCCAATGGGAATGGGTTATCCATTAATACCTCCACCCCTACCACCAACAACGATTCTATACCAGAAGGGTGCAGTGGTTCTGCAGAATTTGTTCTTGGTCAAACCAGTGCAACACCTACAACCATTAATTATACCATTTCAGGTACAGCAACAAATGGAACAGATTACAACAGTTTACCTGGAAGCATTACTATTCCTGCAGGACAAACAACCGCTTCTGTTAACATAAACACCATTTTAGACGGGCTTCCAGAAGGGATGGAAACAGTTATCATTGAAACTCCATCCGGTTGTGCATGCGATCCAAATATTACTGCACAAATAGAAATTTTTGACATTGACCCACTTCAAACTCAGTTACCCGATCAAAGTGCCTGTGGAGGGCAACCCATCACCCTATCTCCAACTTATAGTGGCGGATATGGCAACTACTCCTTTTCCTGGAACACAGGTGAAACTACAGACGAAATTACTGTTAGCCCAACCAGC
The DNA here is from genome assembly GCA_965230225.1 of Parvicellaceae bacterium. Classification (GTDB taxonomy): domain Bacteria; phylum Bacteroidota; class Bacteroidia; order Flavobacteriales_D; family Parvicellaceae; genus CALSMU01. Next base: position 15,897 of record CBDDKM010000005.1, on the reverse strand, counting down.
AATACCTCTTATACATTCACTTTAACGGATGATTGCGGCGCAAGCATATCTGTTACTAACAACATAACCATCAGTTCTCCTGTAGCTAATATTGCCATACCAGATACTTTAACATGTAACACTACACAAGTTACTTTAGATGCTTCCGGATCGACAGGCGCCAATGATTTCTCCTGGACCGGACCGGGAATTGTTAGCGGAGGAAACACAGCATCGCCTATAGTAGATGCAGCTGGAACTTACACTTTAACTTATGGTATTGCTCCATGTACTTCGACTGAAACCATAGTGGTGGAAATTGACACCACCACACCTAATGTAAACATTGTTCAACCGGCCGATTTATCCTGCACCGTAAATTCAACCACCGCAGATGGTTCAGGTTCTTCTTCCGGAAATCAATTCGATTATAATTGGACAACTACCGGGGGAAACATAACAACAGGAAACAACTCAAATACGGCAACCCTTGATGCCCCCGGTGTTTACATTTTAACCATCACCAATAACGACAACGGATGTGTAGCACAAGATTCAGTGACGGTTAACCAAACCAGCAACTATCCTGACCCTACTATTACCGCCGCAGGGCCTTTCTGTATTGATGACCCTACATTTGCGCTTCAGGCGGCTACTACAGGAGGGACCTGGAGCAGCAACAATCCAGCTTGCCTGGATGCTAATGGAAACTTTACTCCATCCACCGCCGGAGCAGGAACTACCGACATTTACTATGAAGTAGGTAACGGAACGTGTATTACCTATGATACAATTACGATAACGGTAAATCCTTTACCAGACGCTACCATTACCCAAGCCGGGCCATTCTGCGAAAATGTTGCACCAGCAACTCTACAAGCAGCAACACCGGGAGGAACATGGGGAGCATCAGTTGCAACCTCAATTGACGCTAACGGAACATTCACCCCTTCTTCCACAATTGGAAATACCGATATTTATTACGAAGTAACTGTTAACGGATGTACTAACTACGACACCATTAATATTGTTGTAAATCCTTTACCAGATCCAACCATTACACCTGCTGGACCATTCTGCGAGAGTGAACCTATGTCGACATTTCAGGCTGCAACACCAGGAGGGACCTGGAGCAGTTTACCAGCTAACAACATTACAACAACAGGGGATTTCACTCCCTCAGTTGCCGGAGTTGGAAGCACAGATATTTATTATGAAGTAACAGTAAACAATTGTACTAATTACGATACCACCACTGTTACGGTGAACTCAGTATTCGATCCGACTATAACTCCGGCAGGTCCTTTTTGCCAATCCAATTTGGCTTCTCAATTGGCTGCTGCCACTCCAGGAGGAACCTGGACCTCCAATTGTGGACCTTGCTTAAGCCTGTCAGGGCTTTTTAACCCCACTTCTGCAGGAGCTGGGACACATGACATTATCTACACCATTCCAGGTAACTGCGGAAGCGCAGACACGATCCAAATCACTGTTTTTCAGGATGCGGATGCGAGTATCACCCCTATTAACCCAATGTGTGAGGTGGACAACCCAGTTACCATCACTTCGGTTGAAACAGGTGGTACCTGGTCTTCTGATTGTATTGGCTGCCTAAATGCGGGAACAGGAGAATTTGACCCTGGAATTGCCACTGCAGGAACCTACGAGGTAATATATACCATTTCAGGAGTTTGCGGTGATCAGGACACGATTAACGTTCAAGTAAACGGACAATTAGATGCCACTATCACCCCAATTGGAGACCTATGCGAAAATGATCCCCCAGTACAATTAGTTGTACCAGATGCCGGTGGTGTATGGACATCGTCTTGCGGAACTTGCATTGACCAATCAGGATTATTTGATCCGGGACTTAGTGGAGGCGCACCGGTAACAGTAACTTATGTTATTAACTCTGCATGTGGAGATTCTTCCACCATCAACATTAATGTTTCTCCTAACGCAGATGCATCCTTTACCGGAATATTGGATATATGTAGCAACGCTACTCCTATTCAACTAACTTCAACTGAGGCAGGAGGAACATGGTCTGGTAATGGGATTACCGACCCTACAAATGGCCTATTTGACCCAACAGTTTCTGGCTCGGGAACATTTCCTATAACTTACACCATCGGCGGAATGTGTGGAGACACTCAAACCGAAATTGTATCTGTTTTACCTCCGCTTGAATTGATTGTTTTCCAAGATGCATCTATTTGCGAGGGGGGCACAACATCGATTAATGCACTAGCCTCCAATGGAGATGGCAACTACCAGTACAACTGGGACAATGGCCTTGGAGCGTTGCCACAACAAAACGTATCACCCAACGCCACTACAGTATACACTATGACACTTACTGACGGATGCGAAACACTTCAAGACAGTGTTACCATTACCGTGTTCCCTAACCCAGTCGTTAATTTTACTCCAGACATACTGAATGGCTGTGCTCCATTAACAGTAGAGTTTACAGAACAAATTGGAGGAGCAACTTCCACCTGTATTTGGAATTTTGGAGACGGAAACTCATCTGCTGACTGCGGAACAGTAAGTAATTTCTATAATACCCCGGGATGTTATGATGTATCCTTAACCATCATCGATGATAACCAGTGCATTGGAGATACTTCATTTCAAGACTTGATTTGTGTATACGAAAATCCAACTGCAGACTTTGATTACACCCCTGTTCCATTAAGTATTTTTGACCCAACAGCTCAATTTAACAACCTTTCCAGTACCAACTCAGTAACCTTCGACTGGAGCTTTGGAACCAATGGCACACTTGGATCTGACAATAACGAAAATCCTTCTTTCACCTTTCCTGACGATCAGCCTGGATTTTATGATGTATGCTTGATTGTTGGAACACAACACCAGTGCTATGACACTATTTGCCAGGTAGTAGAAGTTGAGGACGAATTTGCTATCTACGTACCCAACGCCTTTACTCCAGACGGAGATGGTGTTAACGATACGTTCTTCCCAACTCTTCAGGGAGCAAATGAAGATGAATTTAAATTCTACATCTTCAATCGTTGGGGAGAATTAATTTTTGAAGCTTACCATCCTACACACCACTGGGATGGAACCTATAAAGGGGTAATGTCTCAAACAGATGTATACGTCTGGAAAATTGAAACTAAAAGCCTGATAGATGACCGTACTAACGAATACATAGGTCATGTTTCTCTAGTAAAATAACCACGCCACATGAAATATCTATTAATTGCACTCAACCTGTGCGCTGTACTAGCACACGGACAAGTAAACACGAAACTATACCTGATCGGAGCAGAAAGCTCTGAAGAATGCCAGGAAATTGATCAACATTTAAGAAACAAAACAGGTGTATTAGTTTCCAGAACAGATGCACATCGAAAATTGATCTTTCTTCGCCACGAAGAAGGAATCAAGGTGGATCAAATCACGGTTCAAAGTTGGTTAAGCGAACTATCCAACGAATATCAAATAGTCCGTCAGGATCAAATTAATTCTTCCAATAAAGCGCAAGAATCGAACTCAATTGTTACTGTCAAAGGTTTTCCTGAATACATTGACACAGGAAACAAAGAAGCAGATGAACAAGCATACATTGCCAAAAGACTCACCTGGCAATCGAATAACGCAACCACCTACGAACAACTACTTGGACACAGAGGACAAACAATAAGAGAATGAAACGAACTATTCTTATCTTACTATGCTCCCCCTACCTTACTATTTTTTCGCAATGCCCTCCTGACATAAATTTTGGAGTTAATATGGGATCCGTAACACCTACCGCAACGGTTCAAAATATTTTTTGCGCATGGCCGAACGATTACTATTCGTTCTCGGCAACTAGTGGTGACACCTATTATTTTTCTTCCTGTAATGATGTAGGTGCGCCAACCACCGTCAACATCTCTATTTTTGATGCTGGTTTTACCCACCTATCCACCAACCAGGGGAATGGTTTTGACTGTGCGGGAACAAAAGGATCATTGAGCTTTGTTGCTCCTTCTACAGGAACATTTTACGTTATGTTTTCCAGAGGAGGTAGCTGCAACACTAGTGGAACACAATGTATAGATATCGATTACTGGGCCTCGCTCTCTGGAAGTAGTGGAAATTCTGCACCAGACTGTGGAGACCACATCGATGTTTGTACCGATTTAAGTTTCGACATAGATGCCAGCGGTGTAGGGCTTGATGAATTACCTGCTCTAGGTGGCACCAGCAACCCTGATTACTCTATTAGTGGCAATCCATGGTCTGGCAATCAAGGTTGCCAAATGGACGGAGAAACCTACCCCACCTGGCTGAGAATAAACATTACTACAGCCGGTAACTTGGCATTCACATTTGGTGGAGGAGGTGCCCAATCCGGATTCTACGACTGGACTTTATGGCAGTACAGTTCTACTATTTGCACGGATATTTCGAACGATGTAGCTGCTCCGGTAAGGTGTAACTGGAATGGAGTAGACAACGGTGGAACAGGGTGCGAAAACAGCATTCCGGTTGGTGGTGATGCCACCAATTACGAACCGGCACTTGCGGTTAATGCTAACGAACAATACCTTATCTTATTTAACAACTACAGTGCAGTAACCACTACGGTACCATTGGATTTCACCAATAGCTCTGCCACAGTTAGCTGTTCTCCATTACCAATAGAATTGTTCAACTTTTCTGCGGAACAAAAGGAAAACAAGGTAGTTCTCCAATGGCACACTTTAACTGAAATCAACAATCATCACTTTACAATAGAACGAAGCCTTGATGGTGAATCTTTTAAAGCTATTGGAAGCATCGATGGCGCAGGAAATAGCACAGAGCTACTTTCTTATCGATTTGAAGATACTCAACCAGCAAATGGAGATAATTACTACCGAATTGTGCAACATGATTATGATGGCGATTTTACCTCATCTGATTTGGTTTATTTAAATTACGACCAATCTCCCTCCTTTTTTACCTATGTAGAAAACGGAGAACTTCATATACATGTTGATCGACCAACGGACGACTCAAAAATCAATGTTTACAATTCAGTAGGGAAACTTGAACTTACCTTACAACTAATGAAAGGACACAATGATTTTGTGGTGAGAGAATTAAAACAAGGACAACTATACATTGTTGAACTAATCGACCTATTACATCAAAACTCACTTGCCAAGGTGTTTTATTAAATAGAAATGTTTGACCATTTAATTCTGATCAAACATTCCTTAAGGGGTAGCCTACATGCTACTAAAAATCAATGAAAATAGCGCCCGCTCGGCATGCGGGCGCTACAACTCAACTAACCATGTTCTATGCGTGTTGAACTAGTTGTTAATTAAAAATTTTCCATATCTGGTGCTCTCATTTGCCCAAACCATTTAAGTACTCTCTCGCCTATTCCAGGTGCGTCCACATGAATTAGGTACATTCCGCTTGCAATTGGAACTCCTGCATGGTTTTTCAAGTCCCAATCCAACCAGGTAAGATCGTTATCTTTACTCAGCGACCTCACCAGTGTTCCGGAAACAGTGTATATTTTTACATCACACTTAACAGGCAGATTGGTTATTTTAATCTTATTCTCCAATCGATGCGTTTCGTAATTAGAATAAGCCATATAAGGGTTTGGAACCACATTTACCAATGCTAATACACTATCTGCTGTGGTTTGATCTTCTGTTGTGGTTGCAATATCTGCCGTTGAGAATTCATACAGATTATTCCAGTTATTCTGACTATTAGACATACTTCCTGCATCTGTTACAAAGTACCCTTGAGGCGAAAAGTCTGCATATTCGGTAGCTACTCTCAACCTTACCCTTGCTGTTGTAGACAGCAACTGCTCTCCTGGAGTTAATATTGGCATTCCTACCCACATACATGATCTCCAAAGTTTCATCTTATCCGAATTTCCTCCTTTGATCAATTGCTCAATGTTATTCCCTCCATCGTATGCATCAACCCCTCCGTTATTATGGGTATTGTTATCGAACTGATCATAAAGAGAATTTCTGAATACATATACATAGTGCTTCCCTCCAAATAGTGCTTCACCAAAATTGGTATACATGTTCTCAGTTGGATTAAACATCATATCTCTTCCATTTTCGTTACCTAGCCACGAATCTTCAGAAAAAGCCATATTTAGCCTTTCTCCGGTTGTTAAATCGATAGCATAACCCGGAAACCAACTCATACCAGTACCGGTTCCATCAGGCGCTCCATATTTATCTACCGAAGGTGCTGTTCTTATTTCCTGTTTATTTACGTTATCGGCTGCCAGATCTGGATTATCCTGCATTTCAACTACCGGACATCTAGTCCATTTAGACTTGTCTGAGGTAAATACAATATCCACACTGTGCAAGTACTTCATTTTTGACTGTACTCTTGTCACCTTGAGAGATCCATCCGTAATAGGAGCGTGCTCTACTCTTACACCGCTTTCTGTATCTTCTTGTTGGGTAGCACACAAGAAATATGGTGCCCAGGTTCCTTCTGCGGTCATTTCAAAGGTTTCCAGATCATCATAGCCAATATAATCGTTAAACAAGGCTCCAATAGGATCAGTAGAAGCATCAACATCCACAGTCCCACTCCTAATCCAGTTTTGCGCATATTGTCCATCTATATCTTCCACCCCGGACAACCATCGTTTTGAGGAATCTTCAAATTCAATACTAGAGGTAATCAGATCAGCAGAATACTCATTATTCAATGACCCAACTGTTGGATAGGCATATTGCTCAATGTCTACACTAATTCCCCACTCTGGTATGAGCTGTTCATTACCTACATCTATGGCTTTATCTGAAGGAATTACCTCTCCAGTTGTAAGGTTAGTTAGCTCCCAGGTAGCCTCCAGTAATTGATTATTGGTATCTGGGAAAAACCTAAGCTCAAAGTCAGCATTAACGACATTTAATGGATCGATCACTTTAATGTTTACAGGTCCTTTTTTGTTTTGATAAGTAACCCTGTCTACTTTGTAATCTTTAACAATATCTTCTTCTGACTCAGGAGTTAGATCAACATCCTGCCATCCATTACCCCATCCTTCGATTCTGGTAATCTTAGGTCCATCTCCATATTCAGCTAACTGAATCGTACCATTCTGCTCTACCGATGGTTTATGCGGCACCGCATTTACCACCTCAATATTTCCACCTCTAGCACTCTTTCTACTAGCCAAATAAGGGTGAGATTGACCAGGTTTATTCTCGTCATTTACAAATGGAAGGTAGTTGTTATATCCATATGCAATTGCCATATAATGGTACTTTTTGAAATTAATCAGTTTTCGATCTCCTTGTGCAAATTCATCTTCTGTAACTTTAAACGAATGCACCAACCCTTCGTCTTTTCCATTTACCATTTCCATCCCGTTAGCATAGCCAATGGTTTCATCATATTCAAAATTCACGATTTGAGTAATACCGTTTTTAATATCGCATTGTGCAACTACTCTTGCTTTATCCGGATCATTCAGTTGATCAGGACCAACGGTACCATCTACCAATTGATAAATCTGATACCCTTCAAATCGGTATTTATTGTCGTAAGATGGATCAAGAGCTGAAATAATCTTATCTGTCATTTCATAATCTTCACCTATGTGGTTCTCTGGATACGAAATGCTAAGAATCAATTCCTGATCCAACTCCTGAATTGCTAATATTGGTGCATCCGGTCCTTCTGTTATTTGGAAACAATTATCGAATAATGCCTGAGCTTTATCATCTGCTTGTTGCAATAACACTACTGATTCAAAAGGATCTGTAGACGAAGTTCTTGCATAAACAACTCCTACTGTGATATTGTTCACTGCTCCCGGTTCCAATGTAAAAGGTCCAGCCGACTGCAAGAATCTTCTATCCCCAACAGGATTACCTTCACCTTCCTCACTCCAATTAGAAGTAGGAGCTCCTTGAGTACTCCATTTCAAAGGGTCAGAATCACCAGGAAAAGCATAGTTAGCATTGACAGGCCCAGCATGACCAGTACTTCCATGAGTAAGAGGGGTACCATCCATCCAAATCCCACGTAAATAGTTATAATAATCTATTCCTACATCAGGGTCTTCTTGCCAGGCTGGAGGGCTAGAACCAGGGTTGGTATAATAAACAAACTTCCTCATTCCAAAACGCTCATTATCTACACAACCGTCACCATATCCTATTCCCATTCCTTTGTATACAATACCATCATTTGCCATGGCATCTCCGATGGTTGGTGTAACCAGCTGAATAGTTCCATCTGGTAAGGTATCGTAATACGGGCCTGGGTTATCCATTCCATCATTATCCTGATAAGGACCTTCGAAGAAGTCTACTCCTACTGCAGGTGGACTTGCACCATAAGGAGTTGCCCCCTGACAATTAGCGCTACCACTAGCTCCATCCACAGCCTCCCCATTGTAGGCATACCCAAGTCCTCTGGAAACATCACAACCTACGTAATCATCGCCACTACAACCAATATCAGGATCCACCCAGTTCCCAAAATAGGTATTGTACAAGGTTTGAGTAGATCGATTGATCATTTCATAATTGTAAAAAGTCATGTTGTTGATTTCATCATTAGTATTGAAAGCAAAAGCCTGTGCCTTGATTTCCATGCCAATAGGATCACCACCCGTTTCCGTATGAATATTTCCTTTATCATTAAACACCCACCAAACATTATAATCTCCTCTTAAATATACCTGTCTGTCTCCTCCGCATGTATGGCACTCATTATTATGCAAATCGTAACCTGGGTAATCTCCATCATTAATAGGATCATACACTCCATTTAATCCTCCTGGTGCATTTGGGTTATCGTAAAACGGAGCCAACATAACATCTTGAAATTTAGAAACATCTCCATGAGCTGGCCAATCTGTAATGCTGCTTGGCGGCACATAATTAGGATAAAGTGTATTATGATTACAATTAGGATCTTCCTTACATTCCCACCAGGCCACAAACTCTTCCACCTCTGCCCTGGTAGTTATATAAAATCCGTCGTATTCCAAACATGTTCCCGCATCCACTGTTGCAGGACCATAATCCAAAGTACCTGTTAAAGGGTTTCCAGACCCCGGGGTATTAGAAAGGGGACCTGTCCAGAAATCATTCCCTTGCCTAAAATCTACTGCAGCTATCTTCAATTGATTATTAGCATCAACTCCACCCATCCACAATGCACCTGAATAAATTACTGTAGTACCTGAACCTTTTGGAACCTCATACGCCGCAGTCCCGGTGGAACGATTTTGCCACATACTACCACCTGTTTCAATCAATGCGCTTACATTATTAATATCTAATGTTGTAAGTGCTGTTGCAGGTGAACAATTAGCCGCCTTACTTTGTAATAGATTACCAGGAGTCATCTTTTTTGACTTCTGGCCCGGAGGAGCAATTGCATTACTTTCCAAACTAATCAGCAAGCAACTTAATGCAAGAAAGGAATAAATGTATTTTTTCATAGCTAATAATTTTAATTCAACTGATGAGCAGAAACCTGCCGTCAATTATTCAACTACGAAAGTATTTTAATGTTACCCTGGTTTCAACTCTATTATTACACTTGATATACAGCTTAAAACACAGATCTCCCTCAAAAACCACTATTATTAAAGGGATACAGAAATTCAACCTCTATCTTTCATTAACATTTCTAACAGCAATCTCCAGAAAACACAATATTTATACACTTCAAAAAACACAATAAAACACCTAATAAACTGTTTTACTGTGCTTTAAAACGTCTTTTATTTCACAAAAACAGGTGATTTATTAGAATTATTTGACCGCTTGATTTATTACTACTCTAAATGAAAAAAGGTAATCTTTATAGATTACCTTTCTAAGGTGTTTTGACACCTGAGCACCAGAGCATGAAAAAGTGCTATTTATAGCAAGTTTAGAGTGTGTAACAATTAAACCAATACACTCAATTTTAAATCAGTTCAAAGTATTTTTATCCTTTGTTGACTCAAATTAAATAACAATTCAAACACCATACAATATCGAACCATTTATCGGGTAAGTTGAATTAGAAAGCGGTTCTAACTATTATTTCTTCGGTATTATTCTTATTTTCACCTATAAGAATGACAAAACAACCTAATAATACTATAAGAGCAATTACCATTGACGACGAGTTTTTAGCTCGGGAAAACTTAAAAATGCTCTTGAACGAATTCTGCGAGGGAGTAGAAATAGTTGGAGAAGCGGGGAATGTGAAAGAAGCTATTGCAGTTATAGAGAAAACCTCTCCAGATGTAATCTTCCTTGACATTAGAATGCCCTCTGGTGCTGAAGGATTTGAATTATTGGATGCAATACCGGAAAAGAAATTTCAGGTTGTTTTTGTTACTGCGTTTAAGGATTACGCTATTAAAGCATTCAAGGCAAATGCTATCCATTACATTCTTAAGCCGGTAGACATTGACGATTTGATGTCGGCAGTGGAAAAAGTTAAGAGCTTAAAGACCGAACTGGAGGAACAACCTGATGATTTTAAAGCTTATTTCAGCAAGTTAGAAAAGCTCTCGGATGAACTACGTAACAAATCGAGCAACAGGATAACGATTAGCCATACTAAAGGGATTAAAATTGTAGACAATGACAGCATTGTACGACTGAATGCTGAAGGTAATTGCACTAAGCTTCATTTTGATAATGGCTCTTCTTATTTGGACACCAGAACCCTTAAAATTTACGAAGGATTATTGCAAACCAACAATTTTGTAAGGGTCCATAAATCCCACATTATCAACCTGGATTTTCTATCGGAATACTCCAATCAGGATGGTCATTTTGCCATCATGAAAAATGGGGATCATGTTCCCATCAGCAGAGCAAGAATCAGCGACTTTATCACACTAGTAAAGCAACTCAATTAACCCTTAGGCAACTCCACGAAAAAGGAGGTTCCAACACCAACCTTTGTAACAAATCGAATGTCTCCATGGTGGCTTTCGATGATTTGTTTCACCATTGCTAACCCCAAACCTGTTCCAGTAGATTTTGTGGTGAAATTTGGAACAAATATCTTCCCCTCTAAATCTTCCGGGATACCAGACCCATTGTCTTTTACCTCAATTTTATACATCGAACTATTCTCAGATAGCTTTACTTCAATTTGACCTTCTCTCTCATCCGGGATAGACTGAATAGCATTTTTAATCAGGTTATTAAACACTCGGTTTAATTGTTCTCTATCACCGGTAATATTGGCCTGATCAATATCATGATCTGTAAATATAAGATGAATATGCTCTGTTTCATCAAACAATTCGAAGGTGGATGACACCACTTCTTTAAGGTCAATTTCCTCCATATTAGCTTTTGGCATTTTAGCAAAATGCGAAAACTCATTAGCAATAGAGGTCAATGTATCTATTTGCTGAATCATTTTATTGGAAAACCGCGACAACTTTTCCTGAAAATCATCATCGTTTTTATCCAATGCTCTTTCTAAATGCTGCACACTTAACTTCATTGGAGTAAGAGGATTTTTAATCTCGTGCGCCACTTGTTTAGCCATTTCTCTCCAGGCACTCTCTCTTTCGCTCTTAGCTAATTTGTGCGCACTTTGCTCTAACTCTCCGATCATGTGGTTATACTCATCCACCAGTGCTCCAATTTCGTCTTCTCCATTCCACTCCAACGGAGAGTTTTTCTGACTAATTTTCACCTTTTTCAGGTTATCTGCAATTACCCTAAGGGATTTTGTAATGTAATTAGAAAGGAAATAAGCAATTAAACTTGCCCCAATAAGGAGAAAGATGTAAATCTCTATTAAAGTCGTTAAAAATGGCGCTAATTCCTCTTTATTAGGAGAATCCTTTAAGCTATATGGAATGTTTACAATGGCAATTTTATTTCCCTGATCATCCTTCATATAAGCAAACGTAGAAACGTGATCATCATCCAGGTTCTGAACCTGACGTTTTTCCGTTTGCTGTAGCTTTCTTAAAACTATAGGGTCAATTCTAATTTTAAAGAAATCGGGATCTCCCTGATCTTCTTTGCTTGAGATTAGAATTTCTCCATCGGTTGTGAAAATATTGATCTCCACATTATTAATGTCTGCCAGCTCCGTAACCTTAAGCACAAAGTCTTTTCTAACTACACTCATGTTAGCCGAAACCTCGATCTCTTTCAGGAAATATTGAAGGGATTTTGCTACCGTTTTCTCCTTTCTTTTGAGCCTTTCAATATGATAACTTTCATTTTGAGTATCAAAGAAAAGAATAGTGGTTATTCCAATAATCAGCAAAGAAAGAAGGATCAGTGCCAGCATGGAAATGTAAATACGGGTACGAAGGCTAGGGTTGTATCGGCTCATCGGTTTTTTCGTTTAATACGAATTGGCACAAGATTCAGACCAAATATATACATTTTAAAAAAAAGCCACCTCAGTAATTGAGGTGGCATCTATTTCCGTTCTAATATGTTCTTTTAGTCTTCCGGCATTTCGAAAGTACTGGCTCTTACAAACCTTACTCCTAGCATCAGCTCATGTGTTCCTGAGCTATAATTCTGAAGGTTCGTGGTTGTGAAATCATAAGAGTATCCAATCATTAAGTTTTGTCTGTACAAATACCCCAACATTACAGAAGCTGCATCGTTAGTTCTATAAGCTCCACCTAACCAAACCTGATCTTTCCAAACTACTCTTCCCATAATGTCAAATTGCACGGGAGCAGGAAGTCCAAATTTGATTAAAGCAGCTGGCTCTACTAAGAAGTCATCATTGATTTGATACCTATAACCACCGTGAATGTAATAGTGATCCTCCAGACGGCTCAACCCAGTATTTTGCGCGTTGGCAAACTGCAATTTAGATCTTAATAGATTTGGTGCAGCAGCACCTCCATACCAGTCTTTATGATATACCAAAAATCCAAATTTAGCATCGGGTACAATTGCCCTCATTACCCCATTCACAATTACCTGATCGTTCGGGTCGTATAGATTAATCTTATGCGCATCTAACTTCCACTCCAACATTCCGGCACTGGCGGAAAGCGACAGTCGAATATCTTCCGTAAGGTTTAAATGATAAGCATAAGACATCTGGAATCCCGTTCTTCTGGTTGGCCCTACGTGATCCGTAAACAAGAATGCTCCCAATCCCATTTTCTGGTTTTTGGTAGGTCCATGAACACTAAGGGTATAGGTTCTTGGTGCATCATTCAATCCTACCCATTGGTATCTGTGCCCCGATTTCACATCAAAATATGGTCGGGTTCCTGCTACAGCAGGATTATACGCATAGTCATTAAACAAGTACTGACTATAGGTAGGCAATTGTTGTGCGGAAGCTGAGGTTGCTATCAAACCACACAATAATACTGCTAGATATATATTTTTCATTTTCATGATGTTATCTCATTATGGTAATTGGTCCTGTTAATGCATCCGGGTATAGTGGATGATTCAATTCAATTACGTAGTAATAGGTTCCTACTGGAAGTTCTTTTCCTTCAAAGTTTCCATCCCACTCCTGAACATATCCTACCGATATGAACAGTTGCTGTCCCCATCTGTTATATACCTCTACAACTGCATCCGGGAATTCGTTCTTCAAGAAGTCAATCTGCCAGGTATCGTTTACACCATCGTTGTTTGGTGTAAATCCATTTGGTGGGTTTACAAACGGAACCGGATCAACAAATACGGTATCACTGTTAACACATCCATTGGTATCAGTTACATATACAATATACAATTGCTCTTCACTAATGTTAATTAATGGGTTAGCGGCAGTTGAGTCCAGTGGATTATCAAAGTCTACTATCGGAGTCCAGATATAAGTTGACCCTGTTGGTCCTGTCGGGCTACCTCCAATGTATTCGGTAGAACCTACTAGTGGTTCTAAATCCGGACCTGCATCAGCGGCAGGTAATCCATACACCTCCACATCTACAGTGTCTGTATAAGAACAAGTAGAATTAGTTACGGTAAATAAGTATGGTGTAATTCCTACTGAATCAGGACATACATATACCGTATCTGCCGAGCTCAATAAGTTATTATTCATATCAAACCACTCGAATGTAACACCGTTTGTTCCTGAACCAGTTAATTCAACACACCCTCCAAAACAGAAGGCTGTATCCAATCCTGCATCAGCCAACACTACAATGGTAGTATCTACCACAAAGGTATCTGCAGATACACAGTTTGCACCGTCCTGAACATTTAAGATATAGGTCATAGGTGTTAATCCAGTTAAGTCTTCAAGATCATCAAAGTCACCTGTTCCGTCATTATCCCAATCGTAAGTGTAAGTACCATCTCCACCAGTTACAGTAACGTCAATAGCCCCATCTGTAGAGTTCCAACATAATGCATCCGTAATGTTATCTAGTGTAATTACGATTTCTGTTGGCTCATTAATAGTAGCATCCTGCGTAGTTACACATCCCTGAGCGTCTGTTACGGTTACTGTTTCAGTTCCAGCACATAACCCAGTTTCTTGAGTATTGGTTCCTCCTGAGGTCCATGAAATGTTATAAGGCAATGTTCCTCCCGACGGAATAACGTTGGCCTCTCCATCGCAAACTCCAAAACAAGAAGCATCTATAATTAATGGCACACTTAAAGCAATCGAATCTGGAGTTTCTAATGTGGTCATGGCGATGGTAGTACAGCCGTTTCCAACATCTGTTACTACTACAAAGTAATCTCCACCACATAACCCTGTTTCTGTATCTGCAGTACCCAGGTTAGTTCCTATAGCATCGGTCCATTGATAGTTATAAGTTCCCGAACCGTTAGAAGCAACAACATTGGTTTCTCCATCACATGTTCCAAAACAAAGCTGATCTGTTCCTGTAATGGCTAAATCAGGTCCATTGGTAGTACTAATTGGCAATGTAACCACTTGAGAACATCCGGTTGCATCCGAAACAGTAATAGTGTAAATTCCTACAGCCAATCCTGTTTCCTGATCATTTACGTTTCCGGTAACTCCAGGCCCGCTCCATAGATAGTTATATGGCCCTGTTCCTCCGTTTACAATTAATGTAATGGCTCCATCACTTGCACCACAATTAGCATCAACCACTAAAGATTGAACGGTTAGTGGTGCTGGCTCTGCAATCGTAATAGGAACTACTCTTGTACATCCATTATCATCAGTTACTTCCAAATTATAGCTACCTGCGGTAAGACCAGTTAATGAGTTAGTTGTTTGACCTCCTGGTACCCATAAGTAAGTGTAAGGTGGCGTTCCACCTGAAGGAAGAACAGTTACATCTCCATCATTACCACCATTACAAGTAACATCGTTCTGAGTAATGGTTTCGTTATCCGGCCCTCCGATGTTGTTTACAGTAACATCAAATTGAGTTGAACATCCTGATGTATTATCAACTACCTCATAAGAGTAAACTCCTGCACATAAGTTATTGTGGGATGTTCCTGTACTAGCATCAAACCAGTTAACCGTATAATTTCCTGAACCTCCAACCGGCGCTACAGTTGCATCACCATCGCACTGGCCACAAGAAGCATCGTTAACCGTTGCACTTGAAGTTAAGTTAAGGTTCTCGTCAATTACAAATGATTGTTGGATAACACAGTTATTAGCATCTGTGATAGTAACTGTATTTACACCTGAACACAATGCCGTAGCAGATTGAGTGGTTTCTCCACTCGTCCAGCTATAAGAATACCCAAGAGTTCCTCCTAATGGCATTGCAGTAGCCTGACCATCGCAACTAGTAGCACAAGTAGCATCTATTGTAGAGGTTACTGCTAAAGTAATAGCATCCGGTTCGTTAATTGTAACTGAAGTGTATACAATACATCCAGATCCTGCATCTGTACCTTCTATGGTATAATCCCCAGCAGGAACATTTAATAGGTCAATATTGGTTTCACCACCCATCATTGCTCCCGTTCCATCATACCA
>CBDDKM010000004.1:0-271534 GCA_965230225.1 Parvicellaceae bacterium | reverse complement strand
AACACCATACCGCTTTGCGATGCCCTTCAAAATAGGTATCCACTTTACCTGTTTCGACTTCTACCAAAGCTACTGTAGAATCTACACTTCCCTTAACAAAATACTTACCGTCCGGACTGAATTTGGCGATCGATTTCATATTGATGTATCTCAATATGGATTCATCCGTCCAGCTGGTTTCGCTAAAGTCCAATCCATCCAACTGCTCCTGATTTAGATACCCCGAAAGAGTTTTCCATTTTTTTCCTGAGTTTAAACTCCAAATTTCTGTAGTATGATAATCCCCAGGTATAACTAACTTCTTTCCATCCTGACTAAAAATTGGACGGCATTTACTCAACCAATCATTACTTAATTTTACAACCAATGAGCCTGTCTTTACATCATAAACAAATACTTCTTTATCGTTAGAGCACAGAAAGTACTTATCATCAGCACTAAATGCAATGTGCCTTACATAGGCTTCTTTTAAATCAAAATCTCTTATTCTTTTCCCTGTAGAAGCATTCCATAAATGCAGTCCGGTTTTGGTGGTTCCTGTTAGAAGGTACTTACTATTATGACTGTATAATACCTTAGTATTACATCCATCACACCGCTGATCCTTATCGTTAACAAGGTGGAACAATTGTTTTCCTGATTCTACATCGAAGATCTCTGCAAACAATTTAGAGGACCCTATTGCTACTTGCTTTCCGTCTGGACTAAAGGAAACATCAGAAGTCTTATCAAATTCGAGAGCTAACGTATCCCCATTTCCTACAATTCTTGCTGTTTTATAATTGTTGTATTCCAATATCTTTTTGCCATCAGGATGAAACCAACTTTTATCTATAGTTCCCTCAAAGCTTTTCTTGTGTTGAGCAGCCAACTCTCCGGAAGCCGATTCTAAAATCCAAAAACTATCCCTGTTGTTCATGGCCATGATTTTAGAATCTCCCGGTCCAAAAACAGCTTTTAGGAGGTAGTCCTTTTCAAGTTTATATTCATGTAACAAATCACCAGAAATTACCTCAGTTAGAATTACTCGGTTATCCGCTCCAGCACTTAATACCCATTTACCATCTTCGCTAAACTGAACCGATTTTACAGAGCTGGTATGATGACCAATGGTTCTAATTTCTTTCCCATTGGATACGTTCCAAATTTTAATGGTATGATCATAACTTCCAGTAGCTATGTACTTTCCATCATTGCTCCAGGACATACAAGTAACTTGTTTTACATGTCCCTTTTGAAGCACCGATTCTAGTGGATGATTGGATTGAGCCATCAACCAATTGGTGGTCAATAAAAATATAAAGAGTAGCTTTTTCATGGTCAAAAAAATCCCGTACAGATTGATCTATACGGGACTAAAATTAATCTTTATAAATGATCTTATCTAAGCATTTGCCAATTGTTTAAACTTTCCTTTCGATTTTCTGATTTTAACCGATACGACCTTGTACTCAGGGCATAAGGCTTCCGAACAATGTTCATCAGAAGTAATGTTATTGACCATAATCTCTGGGAAGTGGAAAGTGGTACTTAATATACCAGGCTTAACCTCATCTGTTACTCTGGCTTTAATATCTACTTTTCCTCTAGGAGACTCCATGCATACCATGTCTCCATCAGAAATAGCATTATTTGTAGCATCTTCCGGATTGATCATTAGTACATCTTCCTTGTGGATTTCTACATTTCCAGTTCTTCTGGTCATGGCTCCACAATTGTAGTGCTCCAAATCTCTATTGGTGGTCAATATGTATGGATAATCTTTTCCATGTTGTACAATCTCGTTCGACTCTGCAAACGGATTGAATTCAAAATATCCTTTACCTCTTTTAAACTCTTCTGTATGCAGGATTTGGGTATCTTCTCCGTTTGGAGCCACCGGCCATTGCTTCCCTTGAGCTTCGATATTATCCCAGGTAATACCAGCAAAGAATGGTACAATTTGAGAAATCTCTCTCAACATTCCATCAGGAGTGTAATCATCTTGCTGATACCCCATACGATTCATCACATCAATAACAATTTGTCCATCAGGCTTAGTTCCAGGAATTGGCTCTACCACTTGATTTACTCGTTGTACTCTTCTTTCTCCATTGGTAAATGTTCCCGATTTTTCAAGGAATGATGCTCCAGGAAGAATAACGTCAGCATGTTTCGCTGTTTCTGTCATAAATAGTTCCTGCACAATCACCAGGTCTGTATTGTTCAACGCTCTGATCACCTTTTGAGTATTTGGATCGGTTTGAACCACGTCCTCTCCAATGATCCATACTGCTTTCAATTTTCCTTCCAAAGCCGCATCGAACATTTCCGGAATCTTATAACCAATATGTTTTGGTACGGTTACCCCGTAAAATTCATTGTACTTCTTATTTACTTCATCGTTGGTAACGTCCAAATATCCTGCTCCCTGATGTGGTTGAACTCCCATATCTGCTCCACCCTGAACATTGTTTTGTCCTCTCAATGGATTTACTCCTACTCCTCTACGTCCAATGTTTCCGGTAAGTAAAGCTAAATCGGCAATTTGCATTACTGTAAATGTTCCCTGGCTGTGTTCTGTTACTCCTAATCCGTGGAAACTCATAGCATTTGGAGCTGTGGCATAGGCAATAGCAGCTTCTCTTACCAATGCTCTATCTACACCGGATACTTCTTCCATTTTAGCAATGTCTAATTGCTTAATATCAGCCAGAAAATCTTGGTATCCTTCTGTTCTGTTCTTAATGAACTCTTCATCCACCAATCCCTCATCAATAATGTAATACATCATCATATTTAGCACTGCCACATTAGTACCAGGTCTAAGCGGTAAATGATAAGTAGCGTATTTAGCTAATTCGGTTCTTCTTGGGTCAATAACAATTGAAACATTGTCCGATTTCATGGCAAACTGTTTCAATTTAGCACCAGTTACAGGATGTCCTGCTGTTGGATTTGCTCCGATAACCATGATGCAATTAGTATCATTTAAATCATCGACAGAGTTAGTGGCAGCACCTGTACCAAAGGTACGTTGCATTCCTAATGCTGTAGGCGAATGACAAACTCTTGCACATCCATCAATATTATTAGTTCCAATTACTGCTCTAAAGAATTTCTGCATCAGATAATTCTCTTCATTGGTACATCTCGAAGATGAAATACCAGCAATTGAATCCGGACCAAATTCTGTTTTATATTCAGTAAACTTTCCAGTAATATATTCGTAAACCTCATCCCAACTTACTGGTTCAAACTCCCCATTTCTTTTAATCATAGGTGAGTTTAATCTCTCCGGATGATCATAGAATTTAAAAGCATATCTCCCTTTCAAACAAGTATGCCCCTGATTGACCTCTGCATCGTACGGTGCCTGGATAGAAAGTACTTTTCCGTTTTTTGTGGACACTTCCAGATTACATCCAACGCCACAATAAGTACAAATGGTTTTGGTTTTCTCATCTCCTCTTAAAGACTTGGACTGGAAAACATCCGAAATAGCAGATGTAGGACAAGCTTGAGCACAAGCTCCACAACTAACACAATCGGAATCCATAAATGTAGTATCTGCCCCCTTAACAATGTGGGAGTCAAATCCTCTTCCGGCCATGCTTAATACAAACTGTCCCTGTACCTCGTCACAAGCTCTAACACACCTAAAACAATTAATACACTTAGAGAAATCAGAAGTCATGTACGGATGACTTAAATCTTTTTGTCGATCCAAATGATTTTCAAAATCGCCTGGGTATCTAACATCTCTGATTCCCACTTCGGCAGCTACATCCTGCAACTCACAATTACCATTTACTTCACAAGTCAAACAATCCAATGGATGATCGGTAAGAACCAACTCGATAATGTTTCTTCTTAAGTCCTGAATACTATCCGTACTTGGATAGATATAGCTATTCTCCATTACCGGAGTATGACAAGAAGCTACCGTTTTGGTAAATCCATCTTTCTCAAGAGCCACTTCTACGCTACAAACCCTACAAGAGCCAAAAGCTTCTAAGTTAGGTGCATCACACAAAGTCGGAATGATCTTCTCCCCCTCTATTCTCTTGACGAAATTTAAAATCGTTTCGCCATCTTTAAATTCATGTGGTAGATTGTTGATGAATGCAGTTTTCCCCATAAGTGTTGTGTATAGTCTAGTTTAGGAATTTTGAATTTACAATTTTATTCGAGATTTAATCATTTTTCGTTTATCTTTCTTCGGTTTTTTAACGACTTCAAGCAAATTTGGAAATTTTACAACTAGTTCATCTGAATCGATTTAGATAACTATATTTGTAACTGCAGATGAACACATTAGACACACCTACCACACCGAACAACTATAAAAAGTCGTTTCGATTGTTGACCTCACTTTTTTTTATGTGGGGATTCATCACCGTAAACAATGATATATTAATCAATGCTTTCGAAGGTATTTTTGATCTTACTCCTACTCGTCAATCATTGATTCAGTTTGCGTTTTTCATTGCCTTTTTTGTGGTATCGCTAATCTACTTCATCATCTCATCAGTATCAAGTAAGGATCCCATTAACAGAATTGGATACAACAACGGAATGACCCTCGGTTTAGCCATTTGTGGCTTAGGATGTTTTTCCTTCTACCCTGCTGCCATTATGAATTCCTATGTAGCCTTTTTGGTGGCACTTTTTATCTTAGCATCTGGTGTTACTGTACTGCAAATATGTGCCAATCCTTACGCTACCATACTGGGAGATAAAGGAAATGAAACCAGCCGCCTGAACCTTGCACAAGGGTTTAATTCGTTAGGAACAACTTTAGGTCCATTTGTTGGGACATTACTTATTTACAGAGTATTTGCAGGAGAACAACTCACCGCCGATTCGGTTGCTTTGGTATACATGATATATGGAGCCGTATTTGCCTTGTTGGCAATAATTGTAAGATTGAGTAATATGCCTTCGTTCACCAACGAAGAGCGAATTGAAAGTGGACTGGGAGTACTAAAAAACAGACATCTAAGTCTGGGAATATTGGCCATCTTTTTTTACGTTGGTTCCGAGGTATCTGTGGGAAGCTGGATTGTGAAATTCCTCAAAGAACCTGACATTATGGGGTTCTCTGAAGAGCAAGCCAGTTATTTCCTATCCTATTTTTGGGGAGGGTTAATGATCGGGCGACTAATGGCTACCTTTTCGTTGAACGACAAGTACAATAACAATACAAAAACCATGGCTATGGCCATTGTGGGAGCAGTCATGTTTACCTTTATTTATCTGGTTACAAGCATTAAAATGGAAAGCGGGAGTTTCCAGATGGAGTTCTTTAGCTTTAGTCAAATTGCATTTTACCTCATTAGTGTATTGATTAGCATTATAGCCTTTAGATTAAGTCTGGGGAACCCAGCAAGATCTTTAGTTATCTTCTGCGGTATCAACGCTATTTTGTTATTGATTGCCACTTTCTCTGAAGGAATGACCGCGTTTATTGCCATCATCAGCACCGGTTTATTCTTCTCTATTGGATGGTCCAACGTATTCTCATTAGCCATTAAGGGGTTGGGAAAATATACCTCTCAAGGCTCCTCGCTATTAGTAATGGCCATTGTTGGAGGTGCTATTATTCCAATGATTCAGAGCCAAATTATTGAAAATTATAATGTCCAGATTTCCTTTTTGCTTCCGGCAATCGGAATGATCTATCTTATCTACTACGGATGGAATGGGCACAAAATATCCACCACAACTACTAAAAATGAAAACTGAAATTGTTATTGGAATTGACATAGGAGGTACTAACTCTCCCTATGGAATTATTGATCGAGATGGTAAGATACTGGCAGAGGGTAGAATTGACACCCAGCAGTATGCTCAACCGGATCGATTTGTAAGAGACTTATCGAACAAAATTAAAGGCACGCTGAGTGAACTTGGAGAAGGGTACGAACTGCTAGGTATTGGTGTTGGTGCTCCTAACGGAAACTACCATAATGGTACCATTGAGTTTGCCCCTAACTTACCATGGAAGGGGATCGTTAACTTAATCAAGCTTTTCTCTGCTCATTTTGATGTTCCGGTATTTGTAACCAACGATGCCAACGCAGCAGCTATTGGAGAAATGGTTTATGGGAAAGCAAAAGACCTAATGGATTTTGTAGTAATTACCCTAGGAACCGGATTGGGAAGTGGTTTTGTTGCCAATGGTAAATTAATTTACGGGCACGATAGTTTTGCCGGAGAACTTGGACATACCACTGTAGAACTGGACGGAAGAGAATGTGCATGCGGAAGAAAAGGATGCTTAGAAACCTACGCTTCTGCTACCGGAATTGTTAGAACCGCAAACATTCTTCTAGCCAGGTCTTCTAAAAACTCCTCACTTAGAAAAATATCGACCAATTCCATCACTGGCCTGGACATAACCAACGCAGCCAGAAATGGAGATACACTTGCGCTTGAAATCTTTGATTTTACTGCTCAAAAACTGGCCTTTAGTTTGGCCAATGTGGTCGCCATTACCAGTCCTAAAGCCATTATCCTGTTTGGTGGTTTAGCCAATTCAGGAAACCTACTCATCGAACCAACTAAAAGATACATGGAGCAATTCCTGCTCAATATATATAAAAACAAAGTTGACCTTCTTCTTTCAGACCTCAATGAGAATAACGCTGCCATACTTGGTGCCGGAGCTATGGTTTGGGAGGAGAACAAACAAGAAAAAAATGAAAAGATTAGGCTTAATTAGTCTTGGTTCACTAATTATTCTTGGTAGTTGTTCGGAATCGGAAAACACCAACACGGAACACCCCAGGAATGAGGATAAAATATTAGTATCAAAATCTCCTTACGAACTGGTTAATCCATTTATTGGTACCGGCGGACATGGGCATACTTACCCTGGAGCTACCGTTCCATTTGGGATGGTGCAATTGAGTCCAGATACCAGATTAGATGGTTGGGACGGATGTTCAGGATATCATTATACTGATTCTGTAGTGTATGGATTTTCTCATACTCACCTTAGCGGGACTGGAGTATCAGATTATGGAGATATACTGCTCTTTCCTAACGAGGTTGATATGACCGGACTGGGAAGAACAGAGATTAAAGAAGCCATGAACTCTTCTTTCAGTAAGAGTTCCGAACAAGCAACTCCAGGATGGTATTCGGTGCATTTGGATAAAAACAATATCGATGTTGAATTGACCAGTACAGAACGTGTTGGAATTCATAAATACACCTTTAACGAGAATTCAAACAAACAGCTATTTCTGGATTTATCTCACCGAGATAAAGTAACGGGATTCGAGTTGAACATTCTCAATGATTCCACCATAACAGGAAGTAGAATATCTCGTGCCTGGGCGGCGGATCAAAGAACTTACTTTGTTCTTCAAACATCAACTCCGTTTACCACAAATACCACAACGGAAACAGAATCTTTAATTGACCAAAGCTACTTCAAGGAGCATCCGGATATGATCCATAAAATGCTTCGATTCGAATCGGAAAATAATGAAGTAATAGTAAAAGTGGGAATATCTGCCACCAGCATTGATGGAGCATGGAAAAACTTAAAAGCGGAAGCACCACATTGGAACTTTGAAGATTACCTAAATGGTTCCAAAGAAAAATGGAATCAGGCTCTTAGCAAGATAGAAGTATCCGGTACCAATGAGGACCGATTAACTATTTTCTATTCCGCATTGTACCATACCATGATAGCTCCTAACCTATTCTCCGACGTGGATGGGACCTACAGAGGGTTGGATGGATACATTCATCAAAATGGAGCACAAGATACTTATACCGTATTTTCTCTATGGGATACCTTTAGAGCAACACACCCTTTATACACCATTATTGAGCAAAAAAGAACTGAGCATTTCTTAAACACCTTTTTAGCCCAATATCAGGAAGGTGGTTTACTTCCTGTTTGGGAGTTAGCCGGTAACGAAACCAATTGTATGATTGGCTACCATTCTGTACCTGTTATTGTGGATGCTTACGTAAAAGGAATAAGAGGATTTGATGCTAAATTGGCACTAAAAGCAATGCAAACCAGTGCTACTCAGGAAGATCATGGTTTAAGCTATTACCAAAATCAAGGATTTATAGGAGCAGGCGACGAAGCAGAATCGGTTTCGAAAACACTGGAGTATGCCTACGATGATTGGTGTATTGCTACGATGGCAGAATTAATGAATCAAAAAGAGATTAAGGAAGAGTATTTAGATAGAGCTCTTTATTATAGAAACTTATACAATCCGGAAACCGAGTTTTTGCAAGCAAGAATGAACGGTAACTGGTTCAAGCCATTTGATCCGGCCGAAGTTAACTTCAATTACACGGAAGCCAATGCCTGGCAATATTCTCTTTTTGCTCCACACGATATTAGCGGTTTAATTGATTTAATGGGAGGAGTAGAACAATTTGAACATCACATCGACAACCTATTTACTGCCAGTAGCCAAACCACAGGTAGAGATCAGGCAGACATTACCGGATTAATTGGTCAGTATGCCCATGGAAATGAGCCTAGTCATCACATGGCTTATTTGTACAATTATATTCAGAAACCGGAAAAAACTCAGGAAAGAGTTCAGCAAATACTATTAGAGCAATACCAAAATGCACCAGATGGTTTATCCGGTAACGAAGATTGTGGACAGATGTCGGCTTGGTACGTACTGAGCTCAATGGGAATTTACTCCGTTACTCCCGGGGTGGACTATTATGCCATTGGAACTCCATTGTTCGAATCTGTTAAGATTAATCTGGAAAATGGGAACTCATTCTCCATTAAAGCAAATAACCTGACGGATGAAAACAAATACATTCAATCAGCTACTTTGAACGGGGAAGGTTATAGTAAATCATTTATCCTTCATCAACACATTATGGATGGAGGTGAATTGGTGTTTGAAATGGGAGCATCACCATCCGGTACATTTGGAATTGGAGATGGAAATTACCCTGTTGCTCAAACCAACTCCAGCCAATTTGTTCCAGCACCTTATTTTGTAACGGAGGGGATGACTTTTCATGACTCAATGAAAGTGGAAATTGGATGTATTGATGAGGATGTAGATCTCATGTACATCATCAATGGATATAAGACTTTTTATTCTGAACCATTCTACATTAAGGAAAATACTGAGATTGTTGCCATGGCTATTCACCCGGAAGATGATGCCAATATGAGCACACCAATTACCAGCAGATACAAGAAAATTAAAAAGGGGCGCTCCATTGAGCTTCTTTCAAAATATGCTAATCAATACTCTGCTGCAGGACCAAATAGTTTAATTGATCAACTTAGCGGTAACACCAATTATAGAACAGGGTTTTGGCAGGGATACGAAGGAAAAGATGTAATTGCCATTGTAGATCTTGGCAAGGAAGAGGAATTCAACACCATCTCAGTTGGATGTTTGCAGGATATTAAGTCTTGGATTTGGTATCCGGAATACATAGAGTTCTATACTAGTAACGATGGTAAATCTTTTGAGCTGTTTGATAAAGTTTCCAATCAGTTTCCAATAGATAGTTATGGGGCTTTTAATCAGCAATTATCCACTTCGAAAGCTGGGAGTGCCAAATACATTAAAGTGATGGCCAAAAACAGGGGTAAATGTCCCGACTGGCATCTGGGTAAAGGAGGTAACAGCTGGATCTTTTTGGATGAAATAACCATTGATAATCAATAAGATATACCGTTAGTCGCTTACCTAAATGGATTAAGTAAGCTACCTGTAACCACTGGTCACAACAAGCTCTATCTAAATCGTATAGATTTTGAATTCTGAAGATTTCTTCTTATCTATGCGATTGTATGAAAAAGACATCCTTGGCAGACATTGCCAACGCACTGGGGGTTTCTAAAACATTAGTTTCCATGGTTATGAATGGTCGAGGTGATCAGCATGGAATCAATAAAGAGACTCAAAAAAGAGTAAAAGACAAAGCCATCGAACTCAACTACATGCCTAACCAAATGGCTCGTAGTTTAAGAACCGGGAAAACCAATACCATTGGACTAATTATAGCGGATATTGCCAACCCGTTCTTTGCCATGATGGCCAGAAGCATGGAAGATTATGCAATCTCGAAAGGTTATAACCTCATTTTTTCCAGCTCAGATGAGAATGCTGAAAGAGAAATTGAACTGATCGAAATGATGAGAAACAGACAGGTGGACGGATTGATTGTGGCTTCTACCCTACAAAAAGATAATTCTCAAGTTTTGGAACAGTTAGATAAAGTAGGTTTTCCTATAGTTCTGATTGACCGTTATATTCCTGACACCAACTTTAATTATGTTGTGGCAGATAATGCTAAAGGAGCAGAAGAACTTACCCAACACCTAATAAATGCCGGTAAAAAGAAAATTGCTCTGCTTACCATTTCTCCTTCGCACATTACCAGTATTACAGATCGTATTGACGGCTATAAAAATGCCTTACAAAAAAATAATATCAAGATAGACAATGACCTGATCATTGAAATTCCATTTGATGATGTAGAAAACTCTGTGGCCAAAGCTTGTAATAGTTTTAGTCCTTCGGATCGACCAGATGCGGTTATTACCTTAAACAACAATCTGGCAAGTGCTTGCCTAAGAACATTTAGGTCTTCGGGGTTAAGAGTACCAGAAGATATTCTATTTGTAAGTTTTGATAATATGGAATGGTTCGAATTATCCTCTCCCACTATTACAGGTGTAGATCAACCTATTTCTAATATGGGGAAGAAAGCGGTAGAGATCATCATCGAAAAATTAGAAAAGAAAGATTCTCCATCGTACCAGGAGAAACTCCCTGTTGATCTGATGGTTAGAGAGTCTAGTAAATGTTAAGAGTGTTAATAACTTAACACCTAAACCCTTCTCTAATTGACTAACGTTTAAATTTCTAGTTTAAACACCTCTTTTCGGATGATAAAGCTTCATTTTCGATTAACTAAATCCAGTTAAAAAGTCTAAATCGTTTTAGATTTCGCTAAAGCTAATTTGTAAAGTACTGATTATTAACATACTTTTACACCTAAATCGTTTTAGCCACACCACAATGAAACTACTACACCACGCGATCACCACATTCGCATTATGTTTAAACATTGGATTACTTTGGGGACAAAGTTCATCAAGTACTTATAATTCAGGAGACATTTCTACAGGAGATGGTGCTTACAGTGCTTCCTGCAATGGTCCGTTAACCACTTTAGTTGTTACAATTCCAGCCGGTGCAAACGTAACCGGTGTTGATGTTTCCTATGATATGACTGCTCAAGCAGGTGCATGGATGAGCGAACAACGTTCCCAAATCTATTGTCAGGAAACAGGAAATGATGAAGGAGGAGATATCTCAGGGTCAGGAACTTCAGCTGGAACCTACAATTATAGTAGAACCGGACTTAGCCTTGCCAATGGTGTAAGTGCTACCGGAACCCTGACTTTCGAAATGCGAGCCTACAGAACATGGACCTCTGTTGGTGGATGTAACACCACAGAAAACAAGGTAGATAATAACACCTGGAGCATTACCGTATATTATACTGTCCCTACAGCAATGACTTATACATCCAGCACTGTAACTCAGGGAAGCACCTCTAATGTTCCTCTATGTAGTGGGAATAGTGACATAATAAAATTTGAAGTGGTGATGAATGGAGGACTTTCTCCATTGGACCTAACCCAATTACAATTCAACATGCTGGGGTCTAGCTGTACCTGCGATGTTACCAATATTGATGTGTATTATACAGGTACATCTTCTACATTTTCTACTTCCAGCTTATTTGGTTCAGTTTCTCCAGCCGGAGGAACTCTTACCGTAAATGGCACTCAAACACTCTCAGCAGGAACCAATTACTTTTGGGTGGCTTACGATGTTAACAGCAGTGCTACCACTACTAATGTATTGGATGCAAGAGGGGTTCAAATTACAGTTGATGGAAGTAATTACACTCCTTCTACCACTAATCCGGCTGGTTCGAGAACAATCGATGTGTGTACTCCTACTCCAGGAGGAATTGGAACAACTCCATTGGTTTGGATTCAGGCCAACTCTGGAACTACTCCATCTACAGGGACAGGAACGTTAACCAACTGGACCAACTCAGGAAGTAATGGGGCTATTACCATTAATGGTTCTCCTACATATACTTCTACTGGAGGGTACAATTTTAACCCAACCATTCACTTTAATGGAGACGGAAACTACTTAAGCATTACCGGAATCAATTACACCTCTTTATTTGTGGTTGCCGAATTGGAAGATTTAACCAGAACGAGAACTCACATTAATACCTACGATCAAGTAACTTTTGGACCACATGCTAATGGAAACTTACACGGGAATGAGGATGTCACTACAGCTAAGGTACATGAAGATGTAAGTACCAGTTATGCTTCTGAATTTACTGGTGCAGGAGTTTGGAGGTTCGACGGGTCAGATATTTCGTACGATGCTGCTTATACTGGTGTACACGATATAATTACGGCCGTTGGTTCGAGCGATATATACAGTAATCGATTATTAGGTGGTCAGATAGACAATGCTCCTTTTAATGGTAGAGTAAGAGATTGGCAAGGTGATGTTAGCGAATACATCATGTTTTCATCTGCAGTTTCTTCCACCGAAAGACATCAAATCGAATCTTATTTAGCAGTAAAGTTCGGAAAGACACTTGGAACAAACGGAACTTCTAAAGATTATAACTCCACTGATAACACCACTATTTGGGATGCCACCACTAACAGTTCATATTGCTATGACATTGCAGGAATTGCCAGAGATGATGCCACAGGATTGGATCAGCAAAAATCACATACAGAAAACCTGGATGGATCGAGCAATAGAAGAGACATATTAACTGTTGCTAATGGAAGTAATTTCTCTTCTCCTTCTTCATTTAGTGCAGATCGTTCTCACCTACTTTGGGGACACAATGACGGTGTACTTGAAGGTCAATATCAAGTACCATTCTTTACCTCAACCAATTCCGAAATGATCGAAACCTTGTTTAAGAGACAATGGAAGGCACAAGAAACAGGTACAGTGGGAACAGTAACTCTACAGTTTGACATGAGCAATGTGATGGGAGCAGCCAGTACCGCTGGAAATAATGACCTGGCCAACCTCAGACTTCTAGTAGATGCAGATGGAGACTTTACTTCTGGAGCACTTTCGATTTCACCATCATCTTATAACAATGGAACCGATTTGGTGGAATTCCAACACGATTTTGGCGGAGCCAATGGATACTTTTTCACCATTGGATCGGTTGATTTTGAAAGCACGCCTCTACCTGCTATTGTAGAACATTTCGAGGTATTTGAGCAAGACAAAACTGCGAAAGTGATTTGGACCACTTCTTCGGAAGTAAATGTAGATCACTACGAGATTGAACGATCTAAAGATGGTGTAAACTGGGAGTTTGTTGAATCGGTAGAAGCCATTGGAAATACATCCGAACAAATGGATTATCAGGGAACAGACTGGACTCCTTATTACGGAAAATCTTTCTACAGACTAACTGAATATGACAATAACGGAACAAAAGGCTTCCAAAAAATTGGAGAAATCGAAATTAAAAACTCCATTATGGTAGACACCTACCCTAACCCTAACAATGGAGTTTTTAGAATGGATATTTTGAATGAACATTCAGAAGACATTAAAATTGAAATTTATAATCCAATTGGTCAGGTTATTGATACTTACCAAATGACCGGAGAAAAAATGAATCAGTTTAATATAGACTTAACCCAATATTCCAAAGGAATCTATACCATCAATGTATATTCAACGAGTACGTTGATCAATAATAAAATTATAGTGAAATAAAGAAGTTCGATTAGTAGTAGGACAGGTGAGTGTATTTATTTTCGTGGTGGATAATATTGCACTCACCATTTTTCTTTACCACTCTATTTTATCTTCGAATAGCACCTCTTCTTTTTGAGTAAGTTCTAACTCCAACGTTGCATTCTTAAGCTTTATCCCATCCAATTCTGCAATGGAGTTCCAATCAATTTGAACCACATGATTTCCTGATGGAATCATCACATCAATACTTTTCTCCACCTCTTCTTTAGTAGTTATCACCTTAATTTTTAAAGTTCCAACAAACTCTTCCAACTGATCGGAAACCACATAAATAGTTCGTTCGGGCTTTTGTTGAATGTGTACAATTTGCGGTGCATACCACTTTTTTACTTCCTCGTAGGATAACTTCTCTTTTCCGGTATAGTCGATACAACTCCAACTAGGTCCCTCCCAACAATCGTTCAACTGCCAGAATAAAGTACCCATGCAATGTGGCTGATTAATTCGATGTTGAATAATGGCCATTTTCATGGCTAATGCTTGAGTTTTTTGGCTATTCTCTACATATTCTTCGAACGAATTAGAAGAACCAAACCACTTTTTAGCATGTTTGGTAATCATTCCATTTCCGATGTAGCTTTTCTGCCTGTTCTTCATCACCTCCGAATCTATGTTCATTTGATCTTCAGAGATGACCTTACGTAGTGTTTCAATGGCAGGAAATGACTGAAAACCATACTCCACCATGAACCTTCCTACGTTAGTTTCAAAATTCTTAAACGGTTCTCTACCGTGCCACACTCCCCAGTAGTGCATACTACTGTGATTAAAATTCTCGGCGGTTCCCCAATTGCTTAATGGAGAGGTTGTGGTGTAATTGGCACCGGGCATTACCTCATTTAACTTTTTTGGAATTTGATGGTGAAACAATTCGGCATAACCATCCCATATTTTTGCAGAGTCTTCTTTAGAATATCCGTACTGTTTCTGCCAACCCCAATTCCCCCAGGCCACTTCAATTTCGTTGTTTCCACACCACAATGCAATGCTTGGATGATTTCTCAATCTGGCCACATTATCTTTTACTTCTTCCAGTACATTTTGGTTGAACTCATCGCCAAATGGATACATGCTTCCAGCAAACATAAAATCCTGCCAAACCATAATACCATGTTCATCGCAAAGTCGGTAGAAATAATCATTTTCGTAAATTCCTCCACCCCATACTCGGAGCATGTTCATGTTGGCTCCTTTTGCTTTGAGAATTAACTGGTGATAGGAGGAAGAATCAACCGCTGGAAGGAATAAACTCTGTGGAATGTAATTGGCCCCTTTCATGAAGATGGGTTTTCCATTCACATTAAAATAAAAAGAAGTTCCAATGCTGTCTGGTTCATTCACTAACTCAACGGTACGCACTCCGTAGGATTGTTTAACTCGTTCCAAAGTAAATTCATGATCTTGTAGTTCTACTTCTAACTGATATAAATGTTGCTCACCATGTCCGTTGGGCCACCATAAGCTAGGATTTGTCAATGAAAACTGGTATTCACATGTGGTGATTCCCTCCTCTACTCCATATTTTCTCCTTACTCCATTAAAAAGTAATTCAATCGAATCTTTTTTGGATGCTTCTACATCAACTGTAACAGTCATCCAGGCTAAATCTGAAACGATGGAATCTGTACGGCAATAAACTCCATCAATTCGGTAATCGTTCCATCCATTGAGATGTACGTCTCTCCAAATTCCAGAAGTAACAAATCGTGGTCCCCAGTCCCAACCAAAATGGTAAGCGGCCTTTCTGGTAAATGGACTCACTTTTAGTTCTACTGTTTCGTTACCTGATGGTAATGAATAAGGGAATTCCTCTACTTTTTTTCTGTTTCTATTTAGGGGGGATGTAAACTCTACTTTTATTTCGTTTTTACCAACTTTGGCAAAAGCAGATATATCGCATTTCCACTGCCTGAACATGTTATCGGCCTCCAACAATTTGTTCCCATTTAAATAAACCAACGCATAGGTATCCAATCCATCAAACTGCAACTCTAAATGATCATATTCTAATTGAGCTTCTGTTAATTCTATAGAGCTAACATATACCCAATTCTTTTCTTCAATCCAACGTTGTTTTAGTTCGTTGTTTTCATAGTAAGGGTTTTCGATTACTCCATTATTTAATAGATCCATGTGAACCACTCCGGGTACACTAGCCGGAATCCACTTTTCTTCATCCTGCGCTGTAAATTTCCATTCGGTTTCTATCAGATAAGAAGAATTAGGCTGATGCATTTGCTCTTCCTGTGAGTTTCCACAGCCCACCAAACACAAACATACTACTATGAATACAAGTTCTCTAACCATTCACCTTTCTCATCAACGAATTGATTTTCTCTTCATCCAATTTGTATTCTGCTCCCATTTGAGCATTATCGGTACCCTTTATCTTTTTATAAGCTGAGAAATGAACTGCATCAACGCCACAATCAATCAGTTGCATTACATTGTCAGGAGCTACTCCACTTCCTGCCATTAATTGTAATTTACCTTGATTTTTAGATGCCAATTTAGTGATCAACTCGGCACCTTCTATGGCTGTTGGTTGTTGACCTGAGGTTAAAATACGATCAACTCCCAATTCTGCCAATTTGTACATGCTTTTCACCGGTTTTTTACAATAATCAAAAGCTCGGTGAAATGTCACTTCTAATTGATGCGATTTGGCTTTTTTCACCAGTCTTTCTACATTATTAGTATCGATGTTTCCATCCTTGTCCAGAATACCAAAAACGACCCCAGAAGCTCCAAGACTACCCACTTGTTCGATATCTGAAAGCATAATATCTATTTCTTCGGTGGTATATACAAACCCTCCTCCTCTTGGTCTAATCATTACGTGTACCTCTAATCGACAATTGTCTACACATGCTTTAATCAAACCTGTTGATGGAGTAATTCCTCCTATTTCCAAGGCGGCACAAAGCTCCACTCGTTTTGCCCCGTACTGATCGGCTAACTTAGCCTCAGCCAAACTGGATATTACTACTTCTGTTGCTACCATTCCATCTTGTATTCGGTATCCACCATTTTTTCTTCTTCCTGAGTTTTAAGAGCATAGTTAAACCCTGCATAAACAGCATATCCTCCGTGTTCTCCTTTTTTATTCAGAGCAATAAACCCCACCTGTAAGTTCTCTACGGATTCGTGCTTCTTCATAATCCTTTCCACTGCTTCTTTACAGGCATCTCCAGGCGACATTCCATTTCTCATTAACTCAACTACAATGGCACTTCCGGCAATTCTAATCACTGCTTCACCAACACCTGTAGCACATGCAGCTCCCACTTCATTGTCTACAAATAAACCAGCTCCAATAATTGGAGAATCTCCTACTCTACCATGCAGTTTATAAGCCATTCCACTAGTGGTACAGGCTCCAGACAAGTTTCCATCTTCATCCAATGCCAATTGACCAATGGTATCGTGGTTCTCAATGTTAATGATGGGTTGATATTGAGATTTCTCTAACCACTCTTCCCAGGCTTTTTTAGAGTTATCCGTTAACAAATTCGTTTTTTCAAATCCCTTTTCTATTGCAAACTCATAAGCTCCTCGTCCTACCAACATCACATGAGGGGTGTCTTCCATTACTTTTCTCGCCACCGAAATTGGGTTTTCAATGTCTTGCAAAAAAGCCACTGCACCACATTGGCTTTTGTGGTCCATGATACAAGCATCTAAGGTTACTTTACCTTCTCTATCAGGCAATCCTCCCAAACCAACACTGCTATTGTTTGGATCAGATTCCGTTACCCTAACACCAGCTTCCACTGCATCTAAAGCAGTTCCATTCGCTTCCATTCGCTTCCAAGCTGCTGCATTCGCCTCCAATCCGTGGTTCCAGGTGGCAATTACCACTGGTTTGCCCGAATTACTGCTTTCCTCTTCCAATACCGCTTCTTTACCTTCAATTGACTCATTTTCGTTCGGATTAGCTTGTGCACACGCCGTTAGTACTGCTGCACCTCCAAGTGCTGATATTTTTATAAAGTCTCTTCTGTTTTTCATATTATTCGTTGTCTAAATCAAGGTCAGAAATGGTAAAGTGATAATGGGTTCCTTTATCATCGGAAATTCGTTTTTGTTGACCTTCCAGTTGTTCTGTTAGTGTTTGTATCAGTTCCAGTCCAAATCCATTCTTCTCTCCATCTTCTTCTTTCCAGTTCCCATTATCGCAATAGTTAAAAGAAAGCTTTCCTTCATCTGTCTTTTTAATTTCCACTTTTATATTCTTCTCTCCAGATTCTTTAAAAGCATGTTTAAACGAATTGGACATTAGCTCATTGAGAAGTAAACCGAAGGGAACAATGGTTTTTAACCCTAAAGAATCCACTTCAGATTGTACATTCAAATTCACCTCTCCTACTTCGTGGTAAATGGTTCTTATTTCGTAAAACAAATCCTGGATGTATTCGGTGGTATTAATATGGGCCAAATCATCTTCCTGATACAGTCTTTGATGTATCAATGACATGGTCATAATTCTATTGATGGCCTCTCCAAAATGCTTTTGAGCATCCTCCGATTTTAGCTCATGTTTTTGCATCCTCAACAGAGAAACAATGATCTGTAAATTGTTTTTAACCCTGTGATGAATTTCTTTTACTAACACCGTTTTCTCCTTATTTCGGGAAAGAATCAGGCTATTTTGAACCTCCAAATTGGCAAAGGCCTTTTTTAATTGTGTTTCTGAATAATTCTGAAAGGATAGATACAATATTAAGAGGTAGGCAATACAAAACAAAGCCAATAGAATTTCCAAATACACTCCCATCAGTTCCAATGGAGACTGGGGCTGTAGTATAACGATATGATTATTGAGAGAATAGAAAATAAAAACACCTATTCCCAGAATATTGATCAGCATAAACACCACTCCATACCTAACTCCAAGCCCAACAAATGCAAGCAATACAGAAGTAGTCATCCATAAAAAATCTGCATAATGTACCGAGCCCAATACACTGTTGGTGGCTATATGCGAAATAACTGTTCCCGCTATGGTATATACTAAAAAGAGAGGCCTGAAATTCTTGGTGATTC
The DNA here is from genome assembly GCA_965230225.1 of Parvicellaceae bacterium. GTDB lineage: Bacteria > Bacteroidota > Bacteroidia > Flavobacteriales_D > Parvicellaceae > CALSMU01. Next base: position 252,635 of record CBDDKM010000004.1, on the reverse strand, counting down.
TCAAATAAATCATTGAGAATATGGACACTGGTAATGGAGACATGAATGCCAACAGGACATCAGTTTTACCAAACATAAACACCAAAGAAAGTGTTCCAAATACAATCGTAAATAGTAAAGAAATTCTCCAGGCCAATAAAAATCTGGCCCGATCAAAGTAAGTGGACAATCCCGAAGTATCCGGAGTAAAGAGTCCCATTACAATTATTCAAAGTATACTCCTAATTCATCATTGAAGTACTCCATTGCATTTTTTACCGGAAGAGGAATACCTCCACCATGGGCGCACAACGATCCTTCTTGTAAGGTTTTCAATAAATCTTCGAATAATGCTCTGTTTACTTTATAATCTGTTTGATTAGCTTTTTTCAATAGCTCATGTCCTCTTTTTGTTCCCAATCTACAAGGGAAACATTTACCACAACTTTCGTATTGAGCAAAATCAAATAGGTGTTCTATAAAATCCATCATCGGGAAGGACTCTGGAACACAAACAATAGAAGCATGCCCTAAAAGAAATCCTTCTTTTGAGAATGATTCAAAATCGAGGGTAAGATCATCGATTTTAGAAACAGGTACCAGACCTCCAAGAGGACCTCCAATTTGCATGGCCTTAACCGGCTCTTTAAACCCTTGCCCTAATTCGTTAACCACCTGAGATAAAGGCATCCCCATTTCTACTTCGTAGATTCCAGGTCGATTAAAGAAACTATCTAAACAAACCAATTTAGTTCCACTGGATTTTTCAGTTCCCATTGCCTTATAAGAAGCTCCTCCATTTTTAAGAATATGATAAACTGCCGCTAAAGTCTCCACATTATTAACCACCGTTGGCAGGTTAAATAATCCTTGTTGAGTTGGGTATGGAGGTCTTGTTCTCACTTCCGGTCGTTGTCCTTCTATCGAATTGATCAACGCCGTTTCCTCTCCACAGATATAAGCTCCTTGAGCTTTAATAATTTTAAAATCAAAATTGAATCCACTGCCTGCAATGTTTTCTCCTAGCAGATTATTAGACTTTAGTTCGTCTATGGCATTTTGTATAATACCAACTGCTTCAGGATACTCTGCTCTAATGTATAATACTCCCCAGTTGGCATGGGTAGCAAATCCTGCCATCATCATCCCCATAAGTACCGAATGTGGTCTTTTTTCTAATAGGTATCGATCCGAATATGCTCCCGGATCTCCTTCATCTGCATTGCAAATAATGAACTTATCTTTAGCAGGAGTGTTTCTGCAAGATTCCAGTTTGAATCCCATCGGGAAACCGGCTCCTCCTCTACCTCTTACATTGGAGGTTTTGATTTCGTTTAACACCCACTCCGAACCTTTAGACAAGGCATCTTTCATTACTTGATAATGGGCATCAAAACCATCGTAATCAGAAGTTAACAAAGACGTGGTCGCCGCTACATGGTAATGATCATCTTTCCAATCAGCACCATTAAAAATGGCATCAATATCTTCTTTGGATTTTGCTGAATAATTGTGTCCGTTATAGTGAAAAGCTCCATTCTCATGGCATCTCCCCAAACAGGTCATGTGACCAATTTCATCCTCTTGAATGTGATTCTTCAAGTGGTCTATCACCTCTTCCTGTTTACCAGAGCAAACACAAGCTGTACCGTTACATACATAGGCTTTTTTACCTTTGTTTTCCGGTTTCATAAAATCGTAGAAAGTAGCAGTACCATAAGTATTTGCTTTTCCCACCAGAAATTCTTCCGCTAGTTTATCTAAATCCTCAACTGTAGGAGTTCCTTCAGTTTGAGCTGCTTCTCCTAACTTGTCAAACAAGTTTTCTTCAATTCCTTTTCTTCCTGATAATTCGCTTAAATTTCTAGACATTGTTCCCTGATTATTTCCATAAAAATAGCAATATCTATGAAACAGAGAATAGAATTACTCCCGTCTTTAATAAAGGGTGAACAATTTTTAATCATTCCTAATAAAACGGTGTGCAATTGAACACTATTCGGCTACGATAATTCTTTCTGGATGGGCATAACAAGTGGCCTTACTTTCTCTGCAAAAACCAAGTAAAGTAATGTTAAGTTCCTTGGCAAAATCCACCGACAAAGTAGAAGGTGCTGAAACCGCTGCCAATATTGGAATTTTGGCCCGAAAAGCCTTGATAATTATTTCGTATGATACTCGACCACTCACCACCATGCAAACAGCATCTTTTATTGTCCTTTTTTCCAATAATTCTCCGATCACTTTATCCACGGCGTTGTGCCGGCCAATATCCTCCATAACACTAAGCATTTTCCCCTCCTGATCAAAAGCTGCCGCTGCATGCGAACCACCTGAACTTTCGAAGGTTGGCTGGTTCTTATTCATCTGAATAAACATGTCGTACAAATGGTCTATCTCGATGCGTTTATCGCCGTAAGAATCCAGATTGGACAAATCCATTTCCCCCAGTTCTGTTTTACCACAAATCCCGCAAGAGGCAACAGACAGTAAACTTCTACTATTCAGGTACCCCTTACCCAATTGTTTCTCATCAATAATCAGGTTAACCTTGGTGAGAATTCCCTGATCATTTTCGCCCTTTACGATCACATTTAAAGGGTTATCCTTATCCGTATAAACATCCTCAGAAAAAAGCAAACCTCTGATTAGTTCCAGATCATTTCCCGGGGTACGCATGGTAACTGTAAAAGGTTCATTATTGATCTCTATTTGAAGAGCTTCTTCAACAGCCAATACATCGGTAATGTTTTTAGCTTTCCGATCACAAAATTTAACCCCCTGATAATTTGCAGTTGCCATATCCTTTTTTGAACTTCCTAAAAGTACTACAAAATCAATTCTGTACTCAAATCTGGTGTTTTTTTAACCAATCACCTCAAAAAAACTCAATTTCAAACAAACACATAAACACCTGATTTAACAACACTTACAGGATACAATCTAACTTCCTGAAAATATTTTTTCATTTTTTTACTTGTTTTTGAAACTTTTTTTACTCTAACTTTGCGGAGCGAAAAACAAAACGTGAAAAAACAAATTATTATATCATCTGTCATTAACGTCATTCTAATTATTGAATGAGGTAACAGGGATGGTATAGATAAATTTAAACGATATACGAAAGCCGTCCTGTTAGTTCAGGACGGCTTTCTTTTTTTAACAACATAACAAACACAAAGATGTACGCATTGGTCATTATTATTCTTGTCATTATTTACTGCACAACCAGAATGTGAGACTTAAAGCGCTATACCTAATTTGAAAAGCCCTTCTCACATCGAGAAGGGCTTTTTTTTTACACCTAAATCAAAAAACACAAAACAAATAATCATGTATTTCGACAAACACACCACCGTATTTCTGGATGGAAAATGGCTAAAAGCTAACGAAACAAGCACTGACCTTTACAACCAAACCATGCATTATGGAAACGGAGTATTCGAAGGAATCAGATCTTACCAAACGGACGATGGGCCGCAGGTCTTCAAAGCTAAAGAGCACTATGAACGCTTGTTGTACTCAGCTCAAAAGATGCATATCCAACTGGATTACACCGTGGAAGAGTTAACCGCATTAACTTACGAATTGCTGGAGAAAAATAATCTGGGGGATGCCTACATCAGACCCCTGGTATATCTGGGAGCCAACATGAAACTGGAACCAACCGAAGAAGTACACTTGCTACTTTGTGCATGGGAATGGGGAAGATATTTGGGAAGCCAATTACTTCGTTTAAAAACATCTTCTTTTCAACGTCCCAATCCTAAATCTTGTCATGTAGAAGCCAAAGTTACAGGGCATTATACCAATTCGATATTGGCCACAACTGAAGCGAAACAAGCTGGTTATGATGAGGCATTATTACTGGACATGAATGGTTATGTAGCAGAGGGACCAGGAGCCAATTTTTTCTTTGAAAAGGATGGTAAATTATACACTCCTCCACTGGGAAATATACTGGCCGGAATAACCAGAGCTACCGTATTTGAAATGTGCGAAGAATTAGAAATCTCACTAGAAGAAAAGCACTTTACCCCAGAAGAAGTACACGGGGCAGATTCGGCTTTTTACACAGGTACAGCTGCCGAGATTGCAGGAATAGAATCCTTGGACGATCATTCTTTTCGATTGAACTGGGAAGATTCTTTGGGATTTGAGCTATCAAAAATGTACCAAAAGAAGGTAAAAGGAAAAGAAATAAAAGATTTTGCACTGGTTTAACAAGTGTAACGAGGAAAATCAAAAACTGAGAATTTACAGTACCTACAGAAGAATTCCACAGTAGTTAAACATCTTAATTCTTCATTTTTTTTGGTTTTCGAGTATCCAAATCAAGATTGAATATTTGATCCGCAAAACAACAAACATGGAACTTAACAAATACAGTAAAGAGGTTACACAAAACTCTTCCCAACCTGCGGCACAAGCCATGCTTTACGCCATAGGGCTTACAGAAGAAGATTTGAAAAAACCATTGGTGGGAGTAGCCAGTACAGGTTACGAAGGGAATCCTTGCAACATGCACCTAAACGGTTTGGCAAAACACGTGAAAGAAGGAATTAATTCTTCCGGTGCAGTTGGATTAATTTTTAACACCATCGGGGTGAGTGACGGAATTTCGATGGGAACATTTGGAATGCGATTCTCGCTTCCTTCCAGAGATTTAATAGCAGATTCTGTAGAAACGGTGGTGGAAGGATTGTGCTACGATGGAGTAGCTTGTGTAGTGGGATGCGATAAAAACATGCCGGGTGCAATCATTGGCATGCTCCGCCTAAACAGACCTGCAGTATTGGTTTATGGTGGAACCATAGAATCCGGAAGTTTTGATGGGAAAAAGCTAGATATCGTTTCCGCTTTTGAAGCATGGGGAGCTAAAGTTGCCGGTACCATCGATGAGGAAAAGTTTAAGAACATTGTTAAAAATGCTTGCCCGGGATCTGGTGCTTGCGGAGGTATGTATACCGCCAACACCATGGCTGCTGCTATCGAGGCGCTTGGGATGTCACTTCCTTATAATTCTTCTAACCCAGCGGTTAGTACCAACAAAGTAGAAGAATGTGAAGCTGCCGGTAAAGCACTAACCAAATTGATAGAATTGGACCTGAAGCCCAAGGACATCATCACCAAAAAATCCATCGAGAATGCCATAAAACTGATCACCGTACTGGGAGGGTCTACTAACGCTGTATTGCACTTTTTGGCCATAGCAGATGCGGCAGACGTTTCCTTTACGTTGGAAGACTTTCAGCGCATATCGGATACTACTCCATTCCTTGCTGATCTTAAACCAAGTGGGAAATTCCTGATGGAAGATGTTCATCGAATCGGTGGAATGCCCGCCGTAATGAAGTACTTATTAGAATTGGGAATATTGGATGGCTCATGCTTAACCATAACAGGAAAAACGTTGGCGGAGAACCTGGCAGATGTTCCATCAATGCTAAAGAACCAGCAAGTAATTAAGCCAGTTAGCTCGCCAATAAAACCAACGGGGCATTTGAGAATATTGTTTGGAAACCTTGCCACGCAGGGATCGGTGGCAAAAATAACCGGTAAGGAAGGATTGAAGTTTAGTGGTAAGGCAAGGGTTTACAATGGTGAATTTGAAGCCAATGACGGAATCGCCAACAATGAGGTTCAAAAGGGTGATGTGATCGTAATTCGATACGAAGGACCACAAGGAGGGCCTGGAATGCCGGAAATGCTAAAACCAACTGCGGCCATTATGGGGGCTGGATTAGGAAACGACGTTGCCCTGATAACAGATGGTAGATTCTCAGGTGGAACCCACGGTTTTGTGGTGGGACACATTGCACCAGAGGCTCAAGTGGGAGGAACCATAGCACTGGTTGAGAATGGAGATCAAATTACCATCGATGCTGAAAAAAACACTATAGAACTTCACGTTCCCGAAGAAGAACTGGCTCTAAGAAAACAAACATGGCAAGCTCCTCCATTACGAGTGGAAAGAGGGGTATTGTACAAATATGCTAAAACCGTGTCATCTGCTTCTAGTGGATGCGTAACAGACAAATTTTAAGATGAAAACAATCACACAACCACAGTCAACAACCCAAACCCTGGATGGGTCCACAGCGCTGATAAAGTGCTTGTTGGAAGAGGGAGTAGATACATTATTTGGATATCCTGGAGGAGCAATTATGCCTGTTTACGACGTACTATTCAAATTTCAGGACACACTTAAACACGTATTAACCAGACACGAACAAGGGGCGGTTCATGCAGCACAAGGCTATGCCAGATCGTCAGGTAAAGTAGGAGTTTGCATGGCTACTTCAGGACCTGGTGCTACTAATTTAATCACCGGAATCGCAGATGCTCAAATAGATTCTACCCCATTGGTTTGTATCACTGGGCAAGTACCCAGCCATTTATTGGGAACCGATGCTTTTCAGGAAACTGATATCATAGACATCTCGATGCCCGTTACCAAATGGAACTATCAGATTACTTCGGCAGAAGAAATACCTGAAGTGATGGCCAAGGCATTTTACATCGCCAAATCCGGTAGACCGGGACCGGTATTAATCGACATCACTAAAGATGCTCAATTGCAGACCGCAGACTTCTCATATCGGTCATGCGAAGGGATAGTAAGTTACCAACCGGAACCAGAATGTAGTATGGACAATTATTTAGATGCTTCTGAATTGATCAACAATGCCCAGAAACCATTCATACTATTCGGACAGGGAGTATTGTTGGGAAATGCTGAAAACGAATTCAAAAAATTTGTAGAAAAATCAGGAGCACCTTGCGCCTCTACTTTATTGGGATTATCGGCTTTATCAACTGATCACCCACAATACATGGGTATGTTGGGAATGCACGGAAACTATGCACCTAACATGATGACCAACGAATGCGATGTATTGATCGCCATCGGAATGCGCTTCGATGATCGAGTAACCGGAAACCTGGAAAAGTATGCTCAACAGGCCAAGGTAATCCATCTGGAAATAGATCCTTATGAGATTGACAAAAATGTAAAAACGGATGTAGCTGTTCCGGGCAACTGTAAAACAACACTTACGGTGCTCACCAAAATGATTCATCAAAAAGAACATTCCGAGTGGATCTCTAAGTTTTCTCCTTATCACCAGGAAGAACAAACCAAAGTAATAGAGAAAGAGTTGAGTGAATCTACTGATATGATGACCATGACAGAGGTGGTAAGTGCGCTCAATGAGTTTACCAAAGGTGAGGCTATTATCGTTACCGATGTAGGGCAACACCAAATGATAGCGGGACGCTATTCTAAGTTTAAGGGAAGTAAAAAATTGATCTCTTCCGGCGGATTGGGAACCATGGGATTTTGCTTACCAGCTGCTATTGGGGCAAAGTTAGGAGCACCTGATCAAACGGTGGTGGCCATCAACGGGGATGGTGGTGTTCAAATGAACATCCAGGAATTGGGAACCATACTTCAAACGGGAGTTGATGTAAAAATATTGGTGCTCAACAACCAGTTTCTTGGAATGGTTAGACAGTGGCAACAGCTATTTTTTGATAAACGATATGCCTCTACTGAAATGGTTAACCCGGATTTTCAATCGGTGGCTAAGGGCTACGGAATAGGAACAGAAAAAATAGAAAACAGAGAAGATTTACGCAGTGGATTAAAAGCAATGATGGAGCACGATGGTTCTTTCTTGTTAGAAGTAATGGTGGGACAGGAAGATAATGTATTCCCAATGATGCCCGCTGGATCTGCAGTAAATGAAATGATACTAGAACAATAAACAAACAGATATGAACACGAAAAAGAAACATACCATAACGGTATTTTCAGAAAACCGAGCTGGATTACTCAATCGGGTAACATCCATATTCAACAGAAGAAAGGTGAACATCGACTGCCTCACCGTATCTGAAAGCGAACATTGGAACCTGTTTCGATATACCATTGTGGTGGAAGAAACGGAAAAAAATGTAGCCACCATTGTTAAACAATTGGAAAAGCAAATTGAAATCCACAGCGCCTATGCCGAGGTGGATGACAACCTGATCTATCAGGAAATTGCTCTGTACAAAATTGAAACTGCCTCCTTAACTAATGGTTGTGGAGCAGAACAACTGATCCGAAAACACCATGCACGAGTACTATCGGTAGAAAAGGACTTTACTGTATTGGAAAAAACGGGGCACAAAGAGGAGACTAAACTTCTTTACAAAGAACTAAAACCATTTGGACTGAAAGAGTTTGTTCGCTCAGGAAGGGTGGCTATTACTAAACCAGAAAACAATTCAACTTATCAATTAAACGAGCACGCTTTAGCAGCGGCAATCAACTAAAACAAAAAAACAATTAATTATGGCAACTTTAAATTTTGGAGGTGTAGAGGAAAATGTAGTAACCAGAGAGGAATTTCCGCTACAAAAAGCATTAGAGACATTAAAAGACGAAACCATTGCGGTATTGGGATATGGAGTTCAGGGGCCTGGACAATCGCTCAACTTAAGAGACAATGGGTTTAACGTAATTGTAGGTCAAAGAAAAGGATCTAAATCGTGGGACAAAGCTGTACAGGATGGTTGGGTTCCGGGAGAAAACCTATTTGAACTGGAAGAGGCAGCAGAACGTGCTACCATCTTGCAATACTTGCTTTCGGATGCTGGACAGATTCAACAATGGGAGACCATCAAGAAGCACTTAACCCCAGGTAAGGCACTCTATTTTTCGCATGGATTTGGAGTAACCTATAAGGATAAAACCGGAATTGTTCCTCCATCAGATGTTGATGTAATATTGGTTGCACCAAAAGGATCCGGAACTTCGTTGAGAAGAATGTTTGTGGAAGGTAAAGGGCTTAACTCCAGTTTTGCCATTTTCCAGGATGCTACAGGGAAGGCGAAGGATCGAGTTGTTGCACTAGGTATAGGTGTTGGATCGGGATACCTTTTTGAAACCGATTTTGAGAAAGAAGTTTATTCTGACCTAACGGGAGAAAGAGGAATTTTAATGGGAGCATTGGCCGGTCTGTTTGAAGCACAGTACAATGTACTAAGAAAACATGGGCACTCTCCTTCTGAAGCATTCAACGAAACGGTAGAAGAATTAACTCAAAGTTTAATGCCATTGGTGGCGGAAAACGGAATGGACTGGATGTATGCCAATACCTCAACCACTGCCCAAAGAGGAGCATTAGACTGGAGACATAAATTTAGAAATGCCACCACTCCTGTATTTGAAGAGTTATACGACAGAGTGGCTAGTGGTGCAGAAGCCGAAGTGGTAATCAGCGCGAATGCACAACAAGATTATCGCGAAAAACTAGAAGTAGAATTAACCGAGTTAAGGAATTCTGAACTGTGGCAAGCAGGAGCTACGGTAAGAAAGCTCCGACCGGAGAACAATTAATAAAATGGAAACTGAAGTCGTCTATTATCCAACTATAAAAAAAGTGGAGAAAGCTGCCGAAACACTTAGAGGTGTTTCGGTGGTAACTCCTCTACAACACAACCGTACCTATTCTCGTTTATTTGACTCTAACGTTAACTTTAAAAGGGAAGATCAGCAAGTAGTCCGTTCCTACAAATTAAGGGGCGCGTATAACAAAATCAAGAGTTTACCTCAAGAAGCTCTGAAAAAAGGAATTGTTTGCGCCAGTGCCGGAAATCATGCACAAGGAGTAGCTTATTCCTGCCATCAACTTGGGGTTTATGGCAGAATTTACATGCCTTTCCCAACTCCCACTCAAAAAGTGGAGCAGGTAAAAATGTTTGGAGGAGTACACATCGAAATTGTACTCACCGGAGATACATTTGATGATGCTTATGAAGCTGCCATCAATTATTCAGAATCTGAGAACATGACCTTCATTCATCCTTTCAACGATGAAAAAGTAATTGAAGGTCAGGCTACCATCGGATTGGAAGTTTTGAATCAATCCTCTCAACCCATCGACTATTTATTTCTTCCCGTTGGTGGCGGTGGACTGGCGGCAGGTGTTAGCTCAGTGTTCAGAAGTTTGTCTCCAGACACAAAAATAGTGGGAGTCGAACCAAAGGGAGCTCCTTCCATGTCGGCATCCTTAAAGGAAAATAAACTTGTCAAACTAAATCATATCGATCGATTTGTAGATGGAGCAGCAGTGAAGCAGGTTGGTCAATTGAATTTTGAAATTTGCAGGCAAAACCTTCACCAAATGGCTACAGTAGCTGAGGGTAAAATTTGCGAAACCATATTAAACGTATACAACAAAGATGGTTTGGTATTAGAACCTGCCGGGGCTTTAACCATTGCAGTTCTGGATCGATTTAAGGACGAGATAAAAGGCAAAAACGTGGTATGCTTATTAAGCGGAAGCAACAACGATGTTACCCGAATGGAAGAGATGAAGGAAAAAGCCCTTTTATATCAGGGGTTGAAACACTATTTTCTCATCGACTTTCCACAAAGAGCCGGGGCTTTAAAGGAGTTTGTCAATGATATACTTGGACCATCAGACGACATCAGTTACTTCGAATACTACAAGAAAAACAGCCGAGAGAAAGGTCCGGCAATTGTTGGTATTGAACTCAAGGAAAAAGAGGATTTCCAACCTCTAATACATCGAATGAAAGATAAGAGTGTATTGAAGGAGTACTTGAACGACAAACCTGAATTGATGCAGGTATTGGTATAAAAAAAGCCATGACTTTATCGTCATGGCTTTTTATTTTCTTTCAAAATAATATTTAAGACAATCCTGAGATTACTCCGTCGTTATCTATGTCCATCCCTTCTGAAGCTGGTGTTGCAGGAAGTCCTGGCATTCTCATCATTTTTCCTAAGATAGGAATAATGAATCCGGCTCCAACAGCATATTCAAATTCACGAACATTTACTCTAAACCCTGTTGGTCTAGCGTAAAGTTTATCGTTATCTGATAATGACTTCTGAGTCTTCGCCATACATACCGGAAGCTCATTTAACCCTAACTCTTCAATTTTACGAAGGTCGGTAATGGCTTTCTTGCTGTAGTCTACTCCATCAGCTCCATAAATCTCTTTCGCAATGGTTTCGATTTTGGTTTTGATTGGTAAACTCCAATCGTATAATTGTTTGAATTTATTGTTTCCAGATTCCACTTCGTTAACCACTGCTTGAGCAAGGTCTGTCATTCCATTTCCTCCCTGAGCCCATCCATCTGCAACGATGGCCTTTACTCCCATGCTCTCGCAACGATCCTGAATCAATTGAATCTCTTCAGCAGAATCAGTAGGGAATGCATTAATAGCAACTACTGGGTTTAAACCAAATTTCTTACAGTTTTCGATGTGCTTCTCAAGGTTAGCAAATCCTGCTCCCACTCTTTCCACACTTGGAGTATTGTACTCTTCTTTGGTTGCTCCTCCGTGGTGTCTTAATGCTCTGATAGTTGCCACCAACACCAATGCTTTTGGAGACAATCCTCCAGAGACACATTTAATGTCAAGGAATTTTTCTGCTCCGAGATCAGCTCCAAATCCAGCTTCTGTAATTACATATTCTGAAAGAGAAAGCCCCATCTTAGTAGCAATAATGGTGTTTGTACCTTGTGCAATGTTGGCAAATGGCCCACCGTGAATGATGGCAGCATTACCCTCAAGTGTTTGAACTAAGTTTGGTTTAATGGCATCCTTTAATAGAATCGCCATGGCGTTTTCAGCTTTTAAGTCTCTGGCATATATAGGCTTTTTATCGAAAGTAAATCCGATAAAAATATTTCCTAATCTTTTCTTTAAATCTGCAAAACTTTCAGCCATACATAAGATAGCCATAACCTCAGATGCCGGTGTAATGTTAAAACCATCTTGTCTTGGAATTCCGTTAGCCGTTCCTCCCAGTCCGATAGTAATGTCTCTAAGCGATCGATCATTCATATCCATCACCCTTTTCCATACAATGGTTCTTGGGTCAATACCCAGGTTTCTGGTTTTACTTTGAATGTTGTTATCGATTAACGCAGAAAGGAGGTTATTTGCTTTTTCAATTGCAGAAAAATCACCTGTAAAGTGCAGGTTAATGTCCTCCATAGGAACCACCTGAGCATATCCTCCTCCGGCAGCACCTCCTTTAATACCGAATACCGGTCCTAAAGATGGCTCTCTTAAAACAACAGTGGTTTGTTTACCAATCTTGTTCATTCCTTCTGTTAATCCAATGGATGTCGTGGTTTTTCCTTCTCCGGCTGGAGTTGGGGTTAAAGCAGTAACCAAAACCAGATTATTCTGAGCAATTTTCTCCTCATCCAAAAAACTTAATGGCAATTTAGCTTTGTACTTCCCATACATTTCCAAATCATCCTCCTCTATATTCAGTTTTGCTGCAATTTCTTTAATGTGTTGCATTTCGGCTGCCTGTGCAATCTCGATGTCTGAATAATTGTGTGTAGCTGTATTAGTACTCATAGAAATAAATATCTGTTAGTTTCAGATTAAATTTACGCTTTTGCCGTATACCTCACGTTAAATTTAGCCGAGAGTGCTATAAAATTTTCAAATCGCGGGATTTCCGTTAATAAATAAACGGAACAAAGCGCCATTTCACATCCTGTTTATAGGCTACATAATCTGGATCTGATAGTAAATGCTGCTCCTCAGTTTGTGCTCTAAGTACGTAGATTACACTCCAGAAAATCATTCCTCCGATGGTCCACCAATGCTGTGTCATTTCCGGTAAGAAACACACCCACCATACAATCAGTTTTGAAAGGTAATGTGGATGCCTTACCCACCTATAAGGGCCATGAGTTACAATGCCTCTATTGGTTAAATTGGAACACTTAGCTCCCAGGGTGGCAATGGACCAGATTTTAAAGAACCCGACCAACACCAATCCGAGCCTTACTGCAAAGGTGATTTGCTCGTTAATGAAGTAAGTAAAATCGTGCGACCATTTTGGGATTACAAAATTGACCAATGTATAGAATGGAGTATAACAGATCAAAGCCACAACCCAGCCAAACACTGTACTATCTACCGATTTTATTTTACTATTTAATCGTTCAGATTCGATCAGGTAACCAAAGCTATAATACCCCAAAGCAATGGCCATGATTAAGTAAACCAGTATTGGATAGATCTGCATATTAAAATAGATCATCCAACCTTGTTCCATACCAGCTTTTGGAGCCAGAACCAAAGCCCCTACATTGGCCAAACTACTAATGGTCGCCGGTACCATAAGAGGAATAAAAAAATACTTTACTCCAAAAAACAATAAGGTATTCTTAAACTTTTTGCCATACTCCTTGTTCTTAATTCCATTTAATACCATTTGAAATTTAGAAGCTCCTTTCTTTCTTAACAATACTGGTATTGCTACTATAGAGTACAAACATGCCAGGTAAAACAATACCAAAAAAGTAAAGTTGGGAGTTAGGGTTAAACCGTTGAGTTCGTTGAAAGAAAATAACTTAAAAGAATCGAAATTATAAGCGCCACTATACTCCAATCCGTAATCCATGGTGTGCTGAACTTCGGCAAACGGGAATAGCCAGTACAATCCAAATGCACCCCAAATAAGGACCATCTCTAACAGGTATTTTGGTAAAAACTGACTATTGCTCATCGTACAAGGGTAAAGATAAACAAACTCAACTCACATCATGATGTTTATAGATATTCTTGTATTTCTCTTAAGCACAGCTAATCAGACCTATTTTTGTATTAAGGTTAGGCATGAAAAAGTCCATTCAACTCATAAAGAACAAGTATTTTATCTCAACACTTGCGTTGCTGATTGTACTAATTGTGTTTGAAGACACTAATATTTATCGTCAGTACAAAATGCAACGACAGCTAAAAGATATTATGGCTGCCAATGAGCAAAAAAGAGAAGAGATTGAAGAAATCAAAGTCAAGTTGAATGAGTTGACCACCAACCCTGAGGAATTGGAAAAATTTGCTCGTGAAACTTACCGAATGAAAAAGGAAGATGAAGTGATTTTTCTTTTCGTAGACGAAGCCAAAAAACCTAAGGAGTAATTTAATCCTCTTCTTTACACAATACCTTTACTGACCCGTATGACCAAAACATCATGTTTACTTTGGTCCAAATGATATTTTCCTGATCATACAAATCATTGAACTTTCCCTCAAAATTCATCTCATTTCTTTTGGCCAAAGACTGTCTGTACATCCCATTATTAATAATTGCCGGACCTTTAATGTCCATCAAGGTATCTCCTTTAAAGTTCTTCTTTGAAAAGATGATTACTCTTGTATCGGCATCTATTCCAATACCATCAAATGTATTTTCTACCGCTTTAGGAAAAGCTCTTGAATTATCCTTGTACTCTCCTGCGGAAACCAACTCACTATAAGAATCTGGTTGGTAGAGCTTTGAGAAAAACATATCGTTATAAGTACTACCTATTAACGCTCCTGAGAAATGAGCTCTACAACCTTCGGGAGCAACTTCCACTACTTGATTATCTGGAAGTTTAACCGGTTGATGGACCTTTACTTCCTCCACCAATACCTTTTCGCTATCCTCTTTGATCAGCAACAATTCTACCCTTCTGTTTTTAGCACATTCCATTTCCTTATCATGAAACTGAACAGGACTGGTTTCTCCAAAATAATTAATAGAAATCTGAGTGGGCTGGATATGGTTTTCGGCAAAAAACTGGTATACGTATTCGGCTCTTTTTCTGGATAATTGCTCGTTGTATCCAACAGAGCCTACATTATCCGTATGACCGTTAATTACCACCTTGCTATCGCTAGATTGATGTAGCTCCAGCAGTACTTTGTTCAACACCCCTTCGGAGCTTACCAACGGCTCCCAACTATCCGAATTAAAATAGATCATTTCTTTGGATTTTCGCTGCCCAAAAATGAGCAGCGGAGCTACTAAAAAGGCTATAATCAAAATGGTTTTCATGATACTCAATGTTGGTCTCTATATACTTAATGCAAAAACCATGAAAAAGTAACCTCCTAAAACAAAAAAAGGTGGATCAACGATCCACCTTTTACTTATATTATTTGTGATTTAGTCTATAATCATGAACTCCGTTCTACGGTTATTGGCATCTGCTTCATCACGATCCAATTTCGATTTCATCTTATCTCTTTCAGCATCTGAGATCAATGGTTTAGCTTCACCATATCCTTTGTATTCAAATCGATCTCTTGGCAATCCTGCAGCTACTAAGTAATCAACCACAGCTCCTGCTCTATCTTCCGATAGTCTTTGATTATAAGATGATGATCCATGAGTATCAGTGTGTCCTGAAATTTCAATTCTTAAATCCGGGTTGTCTTCCAACAGTTTTAATAAACGCTCCAACTCCGTTTTCGATTCAGGTTTAAGAGAGTATTTATCGGTATCGAAGAAGATGTTACGAAGTACAATGCTCTCCCCTTTCTTAATCTTCTTCAGGTAAATTACCTTTTTGTATTCTTTAAATCCTGCATCAGCCGGGATATCAAAGTTCTCACTATGGAACAAATATCCTTCTGCTTTTGCAGCAATACCGTAGTTCTTACCAGCAGGAAGCGATAGTAAGAATTTACCTGTTTCAGCATCATTGTTAAACTGCGAGATTTGCTTTTGCTCACCGTTATCTACTAAGTCTACCAAAGCTTTAACCGGTTTCTTAGTCTCGGCATCTAAAACAAAACCTGTAAGGATAGAAAGGTTTTTAGCTTGTACAGCTACTTTAGGCTGTTTTAGTTTCTCTTTAATTGGAGCTGCGATACTTGCTAATAAGTTATCCTCAGAACTCATCAATGGTTGTTTCTCAGGTCCAAGGAATGTAATCATGTATAAATCCTTTTCACCGTGACCATCTTTCTCTCTAAAAGATGCATAGTATCCGTGTTTACCACTTGCAGAAATAGAGAAGTGAACATCGTGGTCCGGAGTAGAAATTGGGTATCCAATGTTCACCGGTTCGTTCCAGGTTCCATCGTCATTCATTACTGCATAAAAGATATCATATCCTCCCATTCCTTTGTGTCCGTTAGACTGGAAATAAAGAGTTTTACCATCCGGGTGAAGTACCACACCAATTTCGTCGTAATCTGTATTGATTACATCTCCCAGGTTAATGGCTTCTCCCCATCTTTCTTTTTCTGCATCCCATGGACTTTTCCAAATATCGTGACTACCTTTACCACCTTCTTTATCCGAGATGAAGTACAACCATTGCTTATCGAAAGATAAACAAGCAGAAGTTTCATGAGATTCTTTTCCATTAATGTTCTTACCAAGATCTCTTGGTTTGCTCCAACCATCTTCTTCTTTAGTCGCGGTGTAAATATCTCCTCTACCATGTCTTCCGAAGTAAATAAACATGGTTAAACCATCGTTCGATAATCCGGCCGTAGCTTCATGAGATTTGGTATTAATGTTTTTACCAATGTTCTGAGCTTTCATCCAGTTACCATTTTCGTCTTTCTCGGCAACAAAAATATCTTCAAAATACTTTCCTGTTTCCGGGTCGATTAGTTCATCCACACCATCCTTACGCTTTCCTGTAAACATAATTAATGATTCATCGGCTGAAATTACTGGTGCATATTCTGGATATCCAGA
This sequence comes from Parvicellaceae bacterium, assembly GCA_965230225.1. Taxonomy (GTDB): domain Bacteria; phylum Bacteroidota; class Bacteroidia; order Flavobacteriales_D; family Parvicellaceae; genus CALSMU01. The sequence continues at coordinate 236,116 of CBDDKM010000004.1, read as the reverse complement.
ATTGATTTCAGCTCCAAGGTTGTCAATCCAAACTCTTTGCGGGTGGTCCATTAAAGTTTTACCTGTTTTACACTCGCCAATCAATTTGTTCACCTCCATGATCTTAGCCACATCAGTATTGTTATTGAGTGTTTTTCTATACAATCCATACTCATAAATGGCCTTATCAAATTTGTACTGCAGGTGATATCCTCTTCCCATTTTCAGATGAATATCTCTTGCAATAGTAGGGGTTAACTCATACGCTTTTTGATAATACTCTAATGACTTTGACTTATAAATAGAGTATAAATAACAATCTCCCAATTTGTAATTCAAATCTGAGTTGTTCGGGTTAAACTCATTGGCTTTTAAATAGTGTTCAATGGCGTCCGGCCAAAAGGTAAATCCTTTATCATATAGGTAATCTCCTTCTTCCATGGATTTCTTTGCGGCTTTAAACGCATCTTTTCTATCCTTAAATAAGGCCTTATCAAAAGGTACTGATTTGTCCTGTGCAAACATGGCTACAGGAACGAACAATAATAATAGACTAACTAATTTTCTCATCTTTCCTGTTATTTACATGTTGAACTATAAAATGATCTGCTGGCTTCCAGCCCTAATTCTCCTGCTGTTTGCCAATCGGCACAAGCTCCATCCAAATCTCTTTTCATTTCTTTGGCAATGGCTCTGTTATAATAAGCATAAGCATAATCTCCATCTAACGAAATGGCCTTATCACAGTCGGCAATAGCTTTATCCCAGCTTTCCATTTTAATGTATGCAGATGCTCTGTTGTTAAATGCATAAGCATAGTCTTTTTTTATCTGAAGCGCTTTGCTAAAATCCTTTACTGCCCCTTCGAAATCACCATCTTCGAATTTGGCCATTCCTCTGTTATTAACGGCAATGTAGTTATCTTTCTTAGTCATCATGGCACTATTGTATGCTTTGATGGCTTTCTCAAAATCTCCTTTTTTTCTGTAGGCCGAACCAAGGTTATTGAACGCTAAACTCAATTTAGGATTACATTCTGTTGCTTTTCTGTAATCTCGAATGGCATCGTCTAAATTTCCTAATTTTAAATTGGCACTACCTCTATCGTTATAGGCATAAGCATAATTCTTTTTTAAACTCACTGCTACGGTAAAATCAGATTTAGCATCTTCTATTTTTTCCATCTGGAAGCTCAATACACCTCTGTGATAGTAATACTTTGCTTCCTTATTGTATGCTTTAATAGCTTTGGAAAAAGTAGAGTGCGCTTCATCAATCTTTTTTTCTTCTTCGTAAATCAAACCTATTTCGAAGTAGGCCTGGTGCATGGTAGGATCTACCTCAACTGCCTTGCTCAAATCTCCAACGGCTTTATCCATTGAGCCTAACTCCTTATAGCAGACTCCTCTGCTTATGTACGCCAACCCAAAATTTGGGTCGTAATTAAATACCTGATTAAAGATTTCGATGGCTTGAGAATAGCGCTGAGCATCCATCTCAGTTACTCCTTTGTTATACATCATTTGCGCTTGAGCTGTACTATCCGTACTACCCAGGGAATCTAATTTATTTAAAAACTCCTCTGTTGGTTCCTGTGCTGATGCTCCAATGGTTAAGAACACCGCCAGTAGAACTAGTATTTTTTTCATTGTGGTTGAATTTACCTGACTAATTTACAAATTTGACTGAAATATTGTCCAATTTCTTCTTTTGCAAAAAATTTACCAAAGTTTTACAAGCCTTATGATGATCTATAGTAACTTCACACAAAATTTAGAGAATCTAACCTTAGAGCTATGTATCAAAGACCTAGAAGAAATAGAAAATCTGCAGCCATTAGAGATATGGTTCGTGAAACGGAAGTGAGCACCAAAGACTTAATCTACCCTATTTTTATGGTAGATGGTAAAGGAGTTAAAGATGAAATTTCTTCGATGCCAGGGAATTACCGTTGGTCGGAAGATTTGCTTTTACCTGAAATTGAATCTTGCCTAAACATGGGGATTAACAGTTTCGTATTATTTCCGGCGGTTGAAGATGCTTTGAAGGATAAAACAGCTACTTATAGTTATAGCGATAAGAATTTTTACCTGAGAACTGCAAGAGAAATTAAGAAGAGATTTCCGGAGGCTTGTTTAATGAGTGATGTTGCCCTTGACCCATATTCTAGCGACGGACATGACGGATTAGTGGAAGATGGAAAAATTCTAAACGACGAAACCTTACCCATCTTAGGTAAGATGTCAGTTGCTCAGGCAGAAGCCGGGTTTGATATCATTGGCCCTTCGGACATGATGGATGGACGAGTTGGATATATTAGAGAAGAATTGGATGAAGCAGGATTTACTGAGACCAGTATTATGAGTTATTGTGCTAAGTATGCCAGTGCTTATTATGGACCTTTTAGAGACGCTTTAGACTCTGCCCCAAAAGCTGGAGATAAAAAAACTTACCAAATGGATCCGGCCAATAAATTTGAGGCTTTAATCGAGGCTGAACTGGACACATTAGAAGGTGCCGACTTTTTAATGGTTAAACCAGCGCTTTGTTATTTGGATGTAATTCACCTGCTAAAAGAAAGATCTCAACTGCCAATCTCTGCCTACAATGTAAGTGGAGAATACGCCATGGTTAAGGCTGCAGCCAATAATGGATGGTTGGATTACGACAAAGCCATGAGCGAAATGCTATTGAGCATTAAACGTGCTGGTGCGGATGTTATCCTTACTTATTTTGCAAAAGATTTTGCTCAATTGAGCAAGTAATTTATTTACACTTATACCATTCTTTCACATCGATGTTGGAAATACCTTCAGCATCTTTGTGAGTGAACTCATTGGAGGCAGGATTATAGTTATATTCCTTACTCCACTCTGTTCTATTCTTAATGGTTTCTTCGATGGAATCCATAATGTATTCCACCTCTTTATTAGTCATTACAGGATGTATAGACATCCTTACCCAACCTGGTTTTTCGGAATTGTTACCCTGTTCAATCTCACAGGAAATTTGATCTGATAATTCTCTATTAACATTAAGTAGAATGTGTCCGTAAGTTCCTGCACATGCACAGCCTCCTCTGGTTTGAATACCAAATCGATCGTTCAACATTTTCACGAAAAGATTGTAATGAAACCCTTCCACATAAAAAGAGATGACACCCAATCGGTCGCGATGCTGATTAGCCAGTAGAATTACTTCCGGCATTTGATCAAAACGATCGAAAACAATTTCCAACAACTCCTCTTCTCTTTTCAATATTTTCTCAACTCCCATTTCCTCCTTCAGCTTTACTGCCATTGCAGTTTTAATCCCCTGCAGGAATGGAGGTGTCCCACCATCTTCACGTGTTTCAATATCGTCGAAATATCCATGTGTTCCCCACGGGGTGGTAAACGTAACCGTACCCCCTCCCGGTTGATCCGGAACTTTATTGTTATACAACTCACTATTAAATACCACTACTCCCGGTGTACCAGGTCCACCTAAAAATTTATGAGGCGATAAGAAAATAGCGTCTAAATGCTCCTCTTCATTATCCGGATGCATATTGATATCTACATAAGGACCAGAACAGGCAAAATCTACAAAACAATACCCATCCACATCGTGCATCATTTTAGCTACTTCTCTATAAGGAGTTTTTATTCCTGTTACATTGGAACAACCGGTAATGGAAGCAATTTTTAACCTTCTGTGTTTATGTTTTTCCAGCTTTTGAGCCAGGTCATTTAAATCCAATAATCCTTCTTCGTTAGGAGCAATGATTTCTACCACCGCAATGGTTTCTAACCAGGAAGTTTGATTAGAGTGATGTTCCATGTGGGTAATGAATACTACGGGTAATTTGGATTCGTCCAATGGGATTCCTTCTTCCGGACTCCATTTATCATCCTTTAAAAACTCTTCTAAATGATCGGAATATTTGAATCCAAGAATACGCTGAAATTTACTTACCGCTCCAGTCATTCCAGAACCAGAAAAAAGCATAACATCTTTTTCTCCAGCGTTTACATGCTTTTTAATGATTTTCTTCGCTAAATGATAAGCCTGTGTCATGGCTGTACCGGTTACCGTAGTTTCCGTATGGGTATTGGCTACCAGAGGTAGAATCTCGTTTTGAAATCGATCCTCTATTCCCTTATACATTCTTCCACTTGCCGTCCAATCTGCGTAAACGATTTTTTGGGTTCCAAAAGGAGATTCAAACTCCTTATCATATCCAATTACTCTCTCTCTAAAAGGGGCGAAATATTCCTCTAGATTCATACCTCAATATTTAGTTGTAATCAAAGTTATTCAAAAGAGATTATTTAGGAGTCCTAAAGTTGAGCTATTATTGCATTTATAAATCCAATTTTGTTTTATTACATTTGGCCGCAGTTTAACGCACATACATGAAAGTATATTTAGATAACGCAGCAACTACACCAATGGCTCCGGAAGTTTTGGAAGCCATGATGCCCTACATGACAGATTATTTTGGTAACCCTTCATCGGTACATTCTTTTGGAAGAAAATCCAAGAATGCCATTGAAATGGCCAGAAAGAAAATCGCTGATTACCTACACGCAGAACCGGGTGAAATCATCTTTACCTCTGGTGGTACGGAGGCCGACAACATGGCTCTTCATTGTGGTGTAATGGATTTAGGTGTTCAGAGAATCATTACTTCTCCGGTAGAACATCATGCTGTAGGACATACTGCTGAACATTTAAGAAATCATTTTAACGTTAAATTGGACATTGTTAATATGACTGATAACGGTCATGTTGATCTGGAGCACTTAGAGGAATTACTTTCTGATACCAGAAGAAAAACAATGGTTTCTTTGATGCATGCGAACAACGAGATTGGAAACCTATTGCCACTTAAAAAAGTAAGTGAAATGTGCAGAAAGCATAATGCATATTTTCATTCTGACACTGTACAAACTATGGGGCACTATAGATTCGATCTTTCCGAATTGGATATAGACTTTATTACTTGTGCGGCGCACAAGTTTCATGGCCCTAAAGGAGTAGGTTTCTTATACATTAATAAAAATGTTCCGATTAACTATTTCATTGCCGGAGGTGCCCAGGAAAGAAATCACCGTGGTGGAACTGAAAACTTATACGGAATTGTTGGGTTAGGAAAAGCAATGGAACTAGCTCACTCAGATATGGAAGAGCACCAAAAAGAAATTCAAGAGCTTAAAACATACATGAAAAACGAGCTTTTGGAAATGATTCCTGATTTAAAAATCAACGGTGAAGAAGACGAAAGCAGAAGTTTATATACTGTATTAAGTGTTTGCTTACCGCTTTCAGAAAAGAGTAGTATGTACTTATTCAACATGGATATTGATGGTGTTGCAGCTTCTGGTGGTAGTGCATGTTCTTCTGGTAGTAACGCAGGGTCTCATGTAATTAGAGCCTTAAAAGACAGAGGTAACTGTCAACCGGTAAGGTTTTCTTTTGGAAGGTATACCACTAAAGAAGAAATTGATTTCGCTTTATCCAAGATTAGGAAAATGATTCCTAACTTGGTAGGATGAAAAACATTCTGATTGCCTTAGACTTATTGGACTCCGACCATGTTCTTTTAGAAAATGGTAAAGAATTGGCTCAAAAATTTGATGCTAAACTATGGCTGGTACACATTGCTGCGCCGGAACCAAGTTTTGTTGGATACGATGTAGGACCACAATACATTAGAGATATTCGAGCTGAAGATCTTCGGGAAGAGCACCGAAAAATTCAAGCTTATGCTCAGGAATTAGAAACTCAACAAATTGAATCGGAAGGATTACTGATTCAGGGAGAAACGGTTAAGACTCTACTTGAAGAAGCAGAATCTATCCCTTCAGATCTAATCATACTTGGAAATCATCAGCACGGTGTACTTTATAATATCATGTTTGGAAATACCACTAATCAAGTGGTTAGACATGCCACAACAAAGTTGCTAATTGTTCCTTGCTAACTATTTCTTTTTCTTCTTTTTAGAACCGGAAAAAGATTCGTTTTTGTTGATCAGGCTTTGCCAATCATTTACTTTATCGCTGCTTAAATCGAGGGTTTCTGTATAATCAGAAGTAGAGATTTCGCTCACTTCTATTTTGTTCCCCATAAACCCTTCAATATTATCAAGAATTGATCTTTCTTGTTCGCTACAAAATGAAATGGCAATTCCCTTTTTCTTTCCTCTACCTGTTCTACCCACTCTGTGAACATAGTTTTCCGATTGCTCCGGTAAATCATAATTCACCACATAATCCACATCCGGAATATCGATACCTCTAGCACTTACATCGGTAGCAATCAGCACGGAAATCTCACCTTCTCTAAATTCATTCAGAACATCTAATCGATCCTTCTGAGACTTATCTCCGTGTAAGGTTTTTGCCACCAACCCTACTCTAGCCATGGCTTTACATACTCTTTCTGCTCTGACCTTGGTTCTTACAAAAACCAGTATTTTATTTTCGATATGATCCTTGATGAATCGTTCTAAAAAGAAACGTTTGTCGTCCATTTCGATAAAGGCCACGGAGTGTTCTACGTTTTTAGAAACAGGATCTTTTGGAGAAATCTGAATTCTAATGGCATTCTTTACTAATGAATAAGCCAGTTTCTTAATCTTCTTATTGATGGTAGCCGAAAAGAATAGGGTTTGATGATTCTTTGGCAAAAACTTCTTTACATCTTCAATGTCCTTTATGAACCCTAAATCGAGCATGTGATCTGCCTCATCCAGTATTAATGTGTCTACTCGATGTAAATCTATATATCCCTGACTTACCAGATCAAACATTCTACCCGGTGTAGCTACCAGGATATCTATTCCCTTTTGCAACTTAGCTATTTGAGCATCTTGCTCTACTCCTCCAAACACCGAAAAAATAACCACATCTGTATACTTACCGATGTTTTTAAATACATCGGTAATTTGAATGGCCAACTCTCTGGTGGGCACCATTACCAAACACTTAATTCCGTCTGGTCTACGGCTATTCTTCTTTCCCTGAAGCTTGTTCAACACCGGAATGGCAAATGCAGCCGTTTTACCAGTTCCCGTTTGGGCAATGGCCAATACATCCTCCCCTTTCATGATGGAAGGGATGGATTTGAACTGGATATCTGTTGGTCGTTTAAACCCTAGTTTAGCCAGGTTCTTTTTTATTTCTGGTGCGATATAGTAATCGTCAAACTTCATTTTCTTCTGAATTGAGAGCACAAAGGTACAGCTTCTTTTGTTTTAATATTATCTGCTGATTGATTTCAATAATTGTTACATTCGTTTATTCAATTTTCACATGGCAGATCCATCCCAGGAAATACAACTTATCTTTACGGGTACTGGTACTTCACAAGGTATTCCGGTAATTGCCTGTCTGTGCGATGTATGTCATTCCAACAATCCTAAAGACAAACGATTAAGAACTTCTGCTGTTATTAAAACACAAGGAGTTACCATAAGCATTGATGCCGGTCCGGACTTCAGGCAGCAAATGCTAAGAGCAAACATCACCACTCTGGATGCAGTTATTTTTACCCACGAACACAAAGATCATGTGGCAGGATTGGACGATGTAAGAGCTTATAACTACCACTCACAAAAGCCCATGAAAATATTTTGTACCAATCAGGTATATAAAGGGCTTTGCAGAGAATTTCACTATGTGTTTGATCCCATGTTCGACTATCCTGGAATTCCTCAGATAGAAACTACACTAATAGATTTGGAACCATTTGAAGTAGATGGTATAAAGATTATTCCTATTAGAGGTTGGCATTATAAACTACCTGTTACAGCTTTTAGAGTTGGCGACTTAACTTATGTTACAGATGTTAACCGATTTGATCAGGAAGAATTAGAAAAGATTAAAGGATCAAAAACATTAGTGATTAATGCTTTAAGAAAGGAGGAGCACATTTCGCACTTCACTTTAAATGAAGCTTTGGAGCTAATAAAAGAAATTGGACCGGAAGAAGCTTACCTCACTCATTTAAGCCACCAAATGGGATTACACGACGAGGTATCCAAAGAATTACCGGACAATGTGCACATTGCCTACGACGGATTAGAAATTACGATTTAGTTCTGTTTCGCCTTTTTTCTTTGTAGTACTCTTTATCTGCTATATACAAGACTTTGATAACCTCTGCATATACTTTATCATCTGCACCAATAAACTCCACAGGAAGATCTATCACCACCTCTCCTTTATCTTTTACCTGCAACTTAATATCATTAAGTGTTTCATCAGTAATGAGAAATCGGGCCAATACCTTTTTTTTAATGGGACGCTTGAATTTTACCGTAGCCTCTTTATCCCAGACCACATAATTATCTCCTAAAATTTTCAATAATTGCAACATGTAAATGGGGTCCAACGCACCATAAATACTACCACCAAAAACAGTTCCTACATAATTTCGGGTAGAAAGTTTAAGTTTTAATGATACCTGAACCTCTTTCCAATCGTGGGATACAAATCGAACTCTTCCTCCTGTTCTTCGATATGCCGGAGCAAGGTTAAATAACCTTCTTAACCATTTGGTTTTAGAACTTTCCCGATTGTTAGTGGGTAATAGTTTCATGTACAATTTTAAATCAAATCGTAAACTACCAAATATTTTTGGAAAATAAATTTAGGAAACAGAAAGAATCGAAGAAAATCCTTTGCGGGTAGAATTGTACTCAGCTCTTTTTAGGCAAAAACTTCTGAATAAACGGCTGAAAATAGTTTCCTTTTCAGCGTTTTTATAATCGCACTGCGCTTCCTGACGGAGACGTTCAAGCATCTCTACCTCTACAGCACCTGATATGTTCATCCTGTTATTCACCCCTTTCGTACCACAAAATTACTGCTTTATCCACAAAATTCAAATTTCTTAGTTGGTTTTTATCCAATGTTAAAAACTTTAACAAATTCATTATCATGTGTTAACAGCATCTAAACCGTTTTAATCCATGTTTGAACTCATAATTAAGTCGGCTAAGTATTTTTTCACCCCTACTGTTTTCTTCCAATTTTTTTCACAGGTGTTAATAAAGTTCTTCTTCAGGTTTTATCTTTGCGGTATGAGAATAGATATCATAAGTGCTACTCCTTCTGTATTGGCTAGTCCATTTGAGGACTCCATCATGAAAAGAGCTCGTGATAAGGGACATTTGGAGCTGTTTATTCACGATTTAAGAGATTACAGTATCAACAAGCATCGAAAAATAGATGACTATGCCTTTGGAGGTGGAGCTGGAATGGTATTGACACTTCAACCTATAGACGATTGCATTTCTAAATTACAATCGGAAAGAGATTATGATGAGATCATCTACATGACTCCGGACGGTGAACAATTGAATCAGGGGATCAGCAATTCTCTATCTTCTTTGAAGAACATCATTATTCTTTGTGGACATTATAAGGGAGTAGACCAAAGAGTAAGAGACATGTTTGTCACCAAAGAAATCTCAATTGGGGATTATGTATTAACAGGAGGTGAATTAGCTGCTGCAGTACTGGCAGACAGTATTATTCGTTTAATACCAGGGGTTCTGGGTGATGAAACCTCTGCCCTAACAGATTCTTTTCAAGACGATTTATTGGCTCCTCCGGTATATACACGGCCAGCTGAATACAAAGGGCATAAGGTACCGGAAATTCTCCTTTCGGGGAATGAGAAACTCATTGAAAACTGGAGGATGGAAAAGGCTGTAGAAAGAACTCGGAAAAGAAGACCGGATTTACTTGATGATGAGTAAATAAGAGCCTAAACTTCCATTCGAAAAAAAGTTTCGATAAATAATTAGAATGCCATTGGGATTTATCAAATATTTATTCGTAATATTGCAGCCCGATTTTGAGGACTTAGAAATTAATTACAGTCATGGACATTATTAAGCAAATAGAACAAGATTTAGTTGAAACCAAACAATGGCCAGAATTTGGAGCTGGAGACACTTTGGTTGTTACATATAAAATTAAAGAGGGTGAAAAAGAAAGACTTCAGTCTTTCCAGGGAGTAGTTTTACAAAGAAGAGGATCAGGAACTACTGAGACTTTCACTATCCGTAAAATTTCTGGAAACACTGCTGTTGAAAGAATTTTCCCAATCTCTTCTCCATTCCTTGAAGAAATTAAGGTTGTTAAGCATGGAGCTGTTCGTAGAGCTAGAATCTTCTACTTGAGAGAAAGAAGAGGTAAGTCTGCTAGAATTAAAGAGAAAAAGCACTACGCTAAAAAATAATTTTGACTTGATGTCAATTACGAAGCCTTTCGTCACAAGACGAAGGGCTTTTTTTATTTCCCCTAATCAATTTCTTGTTCTCTTTGGTGAATGAACTTCATGGCGGCCTCTTTTAATTGGTCCATCCCCGGCTGTTCCATCGGTATGTGTCCACAATTCTCTAAAAACACAACACTTTTATCACAAGCCAATCTATTGTAAAATGGTTCTGAAATTTCCCATGGAATAATAAAATCTTCTGTAGGCTGGAAAAACATTAGAGGGCATCTTGTAAAATCTTCCGGCTGTATGGCAGGAGTTGCTTCGAATAAAGTTCTTAGGAACTTCAGATACACCCAACTACCAGATCCGACCTTGTCCTTTTTTAGTTTAGCTACAAAAGATTGGTTATTGGCCATGGCCCACATTTTAGTGGTAATCTTTATAGGAACTTTTACATTATCCGTCAACTCCTTAAAGGCTGAGAGTCCTTTACTTCCCATAAACCCCATCATCTTGTTTTTAGACAGGGCCATTTGTACCTCATGCCTGGTGGTATCTGCCAGGCTTGACACCATTAATCCTTTTACTTTATCATTTTTACAGGCTGCATGATAGGATAACATACCTCCTAAACTAATCCCACAAAGAATGGGCGGTTTTCCATCTCGCTGATATTCTCGATCAATTAAATCACAAACCAGTTCAACCCAGGTATCGTAACTATTAGGTGTTCTTATTTCCGTTAAACCAAAACCGGGCATGTCCGCAGCCACACACTCATATCCTTCACTTCTCAATACTACTCCCATAGGAGAAAGCATTCTTCCATTTCCACCACCACCGTGAACTAGAATTATTTTTACTGATTTGGTATTGTTTTCCGGAACATACCTATCTATATGAACTGAATAGTCCTTCCAGTCCCAATACTCTTCTTGTGGCTGGTTTTCATCATTAATTCTAAAGGCTTCCGGGAAGTACTTTTGGAACCCCTTCCAACTGGGGTAATCATTATAAGATCGGTTCTTGGCCATAAACTACCTTTATAGTAAAGATAACAATCAAGACTCCTTTTTAAACTAAATATCGAATAAAAGTTTTAAAATCTTTCTAAAAAAACAAGATCTATTACAACTTCATGTTTTTCTTTAACCAATAGCTCAGGTTATCCTTGTTAGGCTTTCCGTAAAATTCGTTTAAGTAAGCGGTTACTTCGTCTTTGATCTTCTCTTCTTTTTTCCCCTGTAACTCTCCGGTAATCACTTTTAGCTCTTCCAGCAATTCTTTATTGTTAGGAACAACCAGGGTGAAATCACTCACCTTAACTGATTTCTTGTTTACGTTATCTCTATAGTAGATAGACACATCTGTTTTAGAAGGTACCTTCACCTCCTTACCATCTATGGTAAAAATTTCTTTTGGAGTAAACTCTAGTGTATCACCATGGAACGGTAATTTCTTTGGAATAATTTCTCCATTGTACCCGTACTGTAGGTAAAAGAAGTTATCCTTACTCATAGGGTAACTTTCCTTACTAATCTTCAATTCAAGTTCTCCCAAAACCAGGTAATTCTCACTAAAATGATTTTTTAAATCTATGGCATTGATTAATGCACCTGCTCTTGAGCTTACATTATTCATAGCGGGAAGTAGGTTGGAAGCACTACTGCTTTTAGCACTAGGAGTAAGTACGAACCTCCCCTTTTGCTTGCTGATTACTGCTGCTCTTGATTCGTTGGTTTTAAAGCTCAACTTCTCATTACTGGCAAATTGATCTCCGGTATGCATGTCTTTACCGGAAGATTGAAAAACAATTCTACCATCTACTTTAATCACTTTGTAATTATCTAACACTGCAGATTTTGCTTCTGGAGCAATGTCTTTATTTGCTTTGAACCCCGTGGCTATTGCCATAATTCCAAGTGACACAACAATAAGAGTAGCTTTCATTTTACTATTTGTTTGATTTATGTACAAATATAAGCAACAATTGAACCAAAATGGTTTTGCTACTTACCATTTTTTATCCCTGAAAAAGAAGTACTTAAACAAAATATTAACCTCTTCAACATGTTAATTTATCTTTTTATCAGCGTTTTTATCGTTAAAATCATAACATTTTTGTTTTTGAATAAAAAATTCTATTACCTTTGCGCCCCTTTTCGAAGGAGCTGAAAGAATTAAAATGAAAGCAATCGCTTACAATAAAAGGAAAGATAGAGCAATTACATCGAATGCAATTGCCTATCGATTATTTAAACGAAGAGTATCTAAGATAAAAAGGATGCTTTTTGGTTTGATGATGATCTTGACTCCTATGGCCACTATGGCTAATGGTGGAAATACCAATCCACCGGAGGAGGGAGAGAATGCTTTAACCATCGAGAACTTAAGAAAGGAACTAATTGCCGCTGGTGTTCAACACTACGAAATTGTATTGAGACAAGCGGTTTTAGAAACCGGATGGTTTAAATGTACCAACTGCTCTTTATCCAGAAACAACATTTTTGGATTCTATTACAAGAAGCGGTACTTGGAGTACGACTCCTGGAAAGACTGTGTAGCCTACTACAAAAGGTGGCAAGACAGGCATTATACAGGAGGAGATTATTATGACTTCCTTGCGAAGGTTGGGTTTGCAACAAGCCCAACATATATACAAAAACTGAAATCAATTAAAGGGCTGGAATAGCCCTTTTTTTGTGGCCTATTATTTTGTACATTAGCCTCTTATATAGTTCACGATATGAAGATATTTTTACTGTTTACTACTCTCTTTTTATGTAGTAATTTAACATTTGCTCAGGCACCTGTTTTAAATTGTCCATCGGACATTAATACCAATAACGACGCAGGAGTTTGCGGAGCGATTGTAACTTACACTATTCCAACCTGCTCCTCTAACTGTACTGGAGTTACCATAACTCAAACGGATGCCACCGGACTTACTTCCGGAGACACCTTTCCAGTTGGAACCACCACTATAGAGTACACAGCAACTGGTCCTGGAGGGAGTACCGTATGTACATTCAACATTACCGTTTCGGATAACGAACCACCAACCATTACACATTGTCCTGCAGATGTTACTACCGTGAACGACCCGGGTATTTGTGGAGCTGTAATAACCTATACTACTCCAACCGCAACGGATAACTGTGGAGCTCCGGTAATTGTTTCAAAATTTGATGGTTCAGGATTATTTTCGGGAGACGTATTTCCGATTGGAACGACTACCATTGTATACAAATTAGAAGATGATGCCGGAAATGTAACAACCTGTTCTTTTGATGTAACAGTGTCAGATACGGAAGACCCAACCTTTGGAACTGCTTGTTTAAGCGACATGACTGTTAGTACTGATCCAGGTAGTTGTGATGCTGTTGTGAACTACACTACTCCAGCTGCTACTGATAATTGCTCTGTTATAACACTTAACCAAACAGATGGTACTGGACTGGCAACTGGAAGTACGTTCCCAATTGGTACCACCACCCAAAGTTTTGAAGCATTAGATGCTGCAGGAAATTCTGTTACTTGTTCTTTTACTGTTACAGTGGAAGACAACGAAGCTCCTGCTTTTACAATTTGTACTTCGGACATTACTGTTAATAATGACGCTGGAACTTGTGATGCTGTGGTTACCTATACTTTGCCCGTGGGTGCGGATAATTGTTCTGGTGAAATTGTGACTCAAATTGATGCAACCGGATTAACTTCGGGAGACAATTTCCCTATTGGAACTACTATCCAGCAATATAAAATAACTGATGCTGTTGGTAACGAAGGAGATACCTGTACTTTTTATATTACTGTAGAAGATGTTGAAGCAGCTTCTATCTCTTGCCCTTCTAACCAAACGATTTACGCGGATGCCAGCTGTAATGCTACTTTAGCGGATTACACAGGGATGGCAACCGTTACCGATCATTGTGACATTAGTATTGTTACGGTTACTCAATCTCCAACCGCTGGATCTACTCTATCTACAGCAGGTACTCATTCGATTACATTAACTGCAACAGATACTTCTGGTAACGTTGCTACTTGTACCTTTGATGTGGATGTATTGGATACTATTACTCCAACTATCACCTGCCCTACTGATCAAAATGTTTCGGCTTCGGGTACTTGTCAGGCTTCATTAGGAAACTATACTGGTTTGGCTACTGTAGCAGACAATTGTGATGCCTCTCCAGCAGTTACTCAGAATCCTGTAGCCGGAACAACCATCACCTCTTCACAAGTGGTTTGGTTAATTGTAACAGATGCCAGTGGAAATGCAGACAGCTGTTCTTTCCAGGTTATTGTGGATGATCCAATTGCACCAACAGTGACTTGCATTTCGGATAGCACTGTTTACTTAGATGCTAGTTGTGATTATACTTTACCTGATTTTGTTCCATTGATTACATCTACAGATAACTGTGATCCTAACCCAAGCATCACTCAATCTCCTGTTCCCGGAACTGTGCTTTCTGGAGGGGGTAATCAATTTATTTCATTTACGGCAACAGATATTTCAGGAAACTCTTCTGTATGCTCGTTCTTATTAACGATGGCAGACACACTTGCTCCTACACTTACTTGTGTACCGGATCAAGATGAATACGTTAACAGTAACTGTGAATTTACATTAGCGGACTATACATCACTAGCCTCTGCAACAGATAACTGTGGAGGAATTACCTTTATTACACAATCGCCTGCTGCTGGAACAGTAGTAACCGGAACCGTTAGTGTTGTTACAATAACTGCTCAAGATGGATTAGGAAACTCCACCAATTGCACATTTAATGTAAACCTGATTGACACAATTAAACCAGTGATTAACATCTGTGTTAATGATACTACCATAGGAGCAGATGCCAATTGCGAGTACATTATGGCAGACTTTAGCTCCCTATTAGGAGCTACTGATAATTGTAATAATATTACCATTACCCAATCCGTAGCCATTGGAACTTCATTATCTACTGGTAGTACTACAACAGTACAAATGTATGCAACCGACGATGCTGGAAATGTAGATAGTTGTGCATTCGACATTACTGTAATCGACAATACAGCTCCTGTTATTGATTGTCCGTTGAACCCAGATGTTCCTGCAAATGCCAACTGCGAATACGTTATTCCTGACTATTATTCAACTCTTACTATTGTTGACAATTGTGATCCAACTTACACCTTTAGTCAATCGGTACCAGCTGGTACTGTACTATCAGGAATTGGAGCTTCGCAAACCATAGCCATTTTTGTATCAGATTTATCTGGTAATAATAATTCTTGTTCATTTACGATTACAGTAGCGGATACCACCGCTCCGGATTTAACTTGTCCGAGTGACACAGTATTGGATATCGACGCTAGCTGTCAGTACACTTTACCTGACTTAACTACTGCTGCTTTGGTAACAGATTTCTGTGATCCATCTCCAGCGGTTTTCCAGAGTCCTGGAATGGGTGTAATACTTTCTGGTATTAATACGATTACATTAACAGCACAAGATGCAAGTGGGAATACCTCTACATGTACTTTCAATGCCATTGCTAATGATTCAATTCCTCCTCAAATTGTTTGTCCGGCCGATATTGAATCATGCGATAGTTTGATTTCCTATTTAGAACCAATTGGAACTGATAACTGCGGTATTCCGGTAACTACTCAAACTGACGGAACTGGATTATCAAGTGGATCTTTCTTCCCAGTTGGAGTTACAACACTGACCTACTCTGTTACTGATGACTTGAACAACACGACCACTTGTAGTTTTGATGTGGAAATCTTCCCACCTGTTGTAGTGGATGCAGGACCAGGAACATTAATAGAAGAAGGTGAAAGCTATATGTTAGATGGTACAGTTTCGAATGCCAGCAGTTTTGAATGGAGCCCGAATTACAACATGACAGATGGAAGTACTCTTACTCCAACGGTTTCACCTACGGTATCTACAGAATATTTCTTAACTGCAACAAGTCCCGACGGATGTGAAGCAGAAGACGGAGTAATTGTAAATGTGAACACGCTCACCATGGATGATCTGGTAATCAACAATTTCCTTTCTCCTAATGGTGATGGCAAAAACGACACCTGGAACGTCAACAAGCTTTCTCTTATATCGGGATGTAGGGTTTCGATATTTAACCGATGGGGAACTCTGGTTTGGGAAACCAATGCTTACAGTAACAACTGGGGAGGTACAGATATGGACGGTAATTTACTACCAGAAGGAACATATTATTACGTAATCTCCTGTGGTAACGAAGACTTTAAAGGAAGTGTATTATTAATGAAATAAACCAATAGAAATGAAGATGAGAAACGTAACAACATTGATCGCATTATTCCTTTCATTGGGAATGTACGCACAACAGACTCCGTTGAACACCTTGTATGCTTATAATATGTATACAGTAAACCCAGCGGTAGTTGGTAGTGAAAAAGCTACTCAGTTTAATCTTAGTCACAGAATGCAATGGTTAGGGTTTGAAGGAGCACCTGTAACCACCTGGATTACGGGACAACATCAGCTAAACAATAAAATGGGAATTGGAGCTAGTTTATCTATGGATAAAATGGCTTTTCTGGAAAGACTTAATGCTAACGTTAGCTATGCCTATCGATTAAAGCTGAACAGAGACAACAATTTAGCCTTTGGTATTTCTTTAGGTATGGTTCAGGGTAAGCTGGATTTAAACTCTGTAACTGCTGATGACTATACAGATGATGTACTACTGAATCCTCAATTGAATGGTACTGCATTCGATGCTCAATTTGGAATTCATTATACCTTTAAGAAGGATCTAAAAATTGGATTATCATTTCCTCAAATGTTGCAATCGGATGTTAGTTTGGACATGCAAAATATTGAAGGAGCTTATAACCTTACTAGACACACCATGTTCTATGCCTCTTACGACATGGCGATTGACGATAAGGTTAGCTTTATCCCTACTTTATTGATCAGAGATGCTCAGAATCAAAACAGACAATTGGACTTTATCGGGAACTTTACGTTTGAGAAAAAGTACTGGGGAGGTCTTGGTGTTAGACAACAAGGTGGTTTCTTAATTAACCTGGGAATGGAAGTAGCCGAAAAATTTGGAATTACCTATGCTTATGAATTCTCAAACTATGGAGCTTCCTCCAATACTAGTGGAAGTCATGAAATAATGCTTCGATTTAAACTGGATAAAAAGGAAGAAGGAGAAGTGGACAGCATGCCAGAAGAGGACGCACCAGAAGAACGAAAAGCTCCGGCGCAACGATTTTAACAAACTAAAAAGCCTCTGAAATTTCAGAGGCTTTTTTTTATTACATTCTTTCCGGTACGTTTATTCCCAGTAGTTTCATGGAGGACTTTAACACCTCTCCTACCTGATAGCTCAGCGCTACTCTGAAATTTAGTTCAGATTGACTTTCTGCTTTTAGAATAGGCACTGCCTGGAAAAATGAGTTATATGATTTAGCCAAATTGTAAGCATAGTTTGCAATTAATGCAGGGCTATATTGCTCCCCTGCTTCTTTAATTACAGCTGGATAATCTGACAGCTCGGTAATCAAAGTTCTTTCGTAATCGTTCATGCTAATTCCAAGGTCAACCGCTTTATCAAATCCTTCTGATTTTCTAACAATGGATTGAATTCTTGCAAAAGCGTATTGAATAAATGGACCTGTATTACCATTCAGGTCGATACTCTCGTGTGGATTAAACACCAACTTTTTCTTTGGATCAACCTTTAACAGATAATACTTTAAACCTCCATGACCAATAGTTTTATACAATTGGTACTTTTCTTCATCTGTCATTCCTTCGATGTGTCCTCTTTCCTGAGTCATTTCTTTGGCATCTTCTACCATGTTATTCATCAGGTCATCGGCATCTACAACGGTACCTTCACGAGATTTCATCCGTCCCATTCCTTTTGGCAACTCCACCATTCCGTACGACAAATGGTAACATCCATCGGCCCAGCTATATCCCAATTTCTTGAGGATGGTAAACAATACCTTGAAGTGATGATTTTGCTCGTTTCCAACTGTATAAGTTAATCCTGAAAGGTTAGGGTAATCTTTATAACGCTCAATGGCAGTTCCTACATCTTGTGTCATGTAAACCGAAGTTCCATCTCCACGAAGAAGTAATTTATCATCCATTTTGTGAGAGCTTAAATCACACCAAACTGAACCATCCTCTTTTTGGTAAAAATCTCCTTTGGCCAATCCCTCTTCTACTACATTTTTTCCAAGAATATAGGTATCCGACTCGTAGTATAATTTATCGAAGTCTACTCCCATTTCTTTATAGGTTACATCAAATCCCTCATACACCCATCCATTCATAGTTTCCCATAAAGAGTAGATTTCAGGTTCTTTTGCTTCCCATTTTCTAAGCATATCCTGAGCAGCCTGAAGAATTTCTGTTTTAGCTTTCGCCAAATCCATTACTTTTCCTTCCAGTCCTTTTTTCTTATCCTCATCCAATGTCTCACCACTGTTCAGAATGGTAATGGCTTTATTCACCTCCTCATTATCAGGAGCACCATTTTGCATTAATTCTTTAAATATTGGTTCGGACTGTGCTTTCAGCTCAACATCAAATCGCACATAATACTTACCTACTAAGTGATCTCCTTTTAAACCACTGGACTCAGGAGTTTCTCCGTTTCCAAATCTTTGCCAGGCCAACATGCTTTTACAGATGTGGATACCACGGTCGTTAATGATTTGGGTTTTGTAAACTTCATGCCCATTTGCCTTTAAAATTTCGGAAACCGAATAACCCAAGAAGTTATTACGCAAGTGACCAAGATGCAGTGGTTTATTGGTATTTGGTGAAGAGTACTCTACCATGAAAGTTTTTCCTGATGAAGAACCAGCATAGCCGTAATTCTCATTAGAAATCCATTGGTTAAATGCACTCAGCCAGATGGAATCTGCGATGGATAGGTTTAAAAAACCTTTTACCACGTTATAGTTGGCAACCAGTTCAGAATTCTGAACCAGGTACTCTCCTATCTCTTCAGCTGAAGCTTCCGGCGATTTTTTAGTTATTCTCAGCAAAGGAAACACCACAAGGGTTAAGTCTCCTTCGAATTCTTTTTTTGTTTTTTGTATTTGTACCTGATTATCAGCTACCTCATGACTATATAGACCGGCAATTGCTTGTTTGCATGCTTCGGTAATTTGTGTAACCATTCCCATTTTAGAATCGATTAATGGAATTTAATCCAATATTTAGGAGGATAGATTATCCTCGTTTTTCAATAATTGATGTGGCGCTTTCCAGAATTCTAAAGGCTGTTTCAGCCATTTTATTCTGCTTGTTATCCAGACATGGATTAATCTCCACTACTTCAAAACAACAAACTCGTTTGTCGATTAGGAAGTGATTGATCAATCCACCCGCCTCTTGTTCTGTTAACCCGTTCGGTACCGGAGTTCCTGTTCCGTAAGAAATCAAATCGCAATCCATGCTATCTACATCAAACGAAAGATAAATTATATCACAATCCTTTAAGTACTCCATCACCTCAGCCGAAACTGTTTCTACCCCGTTGCGCCTGACATGTTCTACGCTAACATTTTTAATGTTGTTGTCGGAAATGAAATAATCTTCAGGTTCTTCTGTATCTCTTACACCGATAAACACCAAATCCTGTGCTGAAATTTTTGGAGCAATTCCTCCAAGGTTTTTCAACTCGTTCCAGTAGGTTATCACCTCTTTTTCCGGGTGTTTATTTTGATGGTCTTTATTGTCTACATTTAATGCCGTTGCCAAAGGCATCCCATGCATATTTCCAGATGGAGAAGTATATGGTGAATGAATATCAGCGTGGGCATCAATCCAAATTACACCTAATCTTTTGTCAGGATTTGCTTTTTTAATTCCGGCAATTGTACCTCCAGCACTTGAATGATCTCCAGCAAGGATAAGTGGAAAGCGATTTTTCTCCATCACATCCTCCACTTTATCGCATATTCTATGATACACATTAACCACACCTCTCATTCGCTTAGCAGTAGGAAAATCTACTTCTTCGAACAATCGGTCGTTTTCATTCTCAATTTTTTCAATCTGGTGATCTTTGAAGTAGCGGCTTTTAGAATTAAAAGCTGCTATTCTCAATGCATCCACCCCCAGACTTGAACCTCTGGTTCCAGCTCCAATTTCGGAGTTATTTTCTATTAGAACGATTCTGCTCATACTTATACGCTGATAGTCATTAAATATGGAACTGCGAGTTTAATAAAAATTGTGCGAACTACAGCATTATACGAAGGTTTTAAGGGTTAAAAAACTAAAAATATCGACCAAAAAAAACTCCCCTTCGATTACCGAAGAGGAGTTTCTAATAAAATTATACTAATTCCTAGTGATTAGCCAGGTATCTTGTTTTTAATCCATTTGACACTCCTTGCAGAGATTTGGCGAAGTTTTTATACTTAGCTACACCTCCTGCTTTTGCTTTGGTCATGTAGTTATCTGCAGCATCAAAATCGTCGATCCACATGTAAGCTTCTGCTAAGTTAGCATAAAGCAATGCGGTTACTTTTTTGTTTACTCTCGACTTGCTATTGTTCACATCACTTTCTTCTAAAGCGGCTTCCCAGATTTTAATTCCTTTCTCAATTTTCTCGATCCCATCGTCTTTATCTACATCCTTGTACAGTAAGTCGTATCCTGATTTCACATAAGAATAGGCATCAATTAAATCAGAGTAGTTGTGATCTTTGAATTTCTTAACCGTATAAATCTCTGTACTTCTTTGCTTAACCGGGAATCCGCATTTATTGTTAATTAGGTTCTTTACATGAACCAGGTTAGCATTTAGCATTTTTTGTTGCTTTTGTGTCCAGTAGGTTTCCCAATTATCAATTACCCATACATCATACTCGAATTTACTGTCGAATGTTTTAAGGTTTTCTGTAGAGGCAGTACCTCCAATAGTTTCGTTAATAACAATTCCCTGCCCAGGCACTTCTAATGTAACTTTAATAGGCATTTTACAGGATGTAGTATACTGATATTTAGTAGTAGGCCCTGTTCCTGTTTTTTTCATGGTTACCTTAGCTTCTTGAAAACCAAGAGGAGTAACTGTGATTACAGCACCACCTTCGCCTTTAGTATATCCTTCCAGAGACATACTATTATCTACAGAAGCATCAGAAATATCTTCTGTTAATAATGGAAGCATGATTTCTTCTTTTAACGGGATTTTTGGATACGGTGGCTTTACCGGTTGTTGAAGTGTTGCATTACCTGCATTCACCTGCTTTTCCCAGGTTGCTAAAGCCATTAAATGAGCTTTGTCTATTTTTACTTTTTGCTCTAACCAGGTCTCAAACTCCGTTTCGAAAGTGAGTAATTTACCTTCGTAAATACTCATGGAGTCTTCATTGCTTTTTTCGTACATGGATTTATCCAGTACAACACTGAAGTTCTCTACATCTTTATTGATTGGGTTAGAAGGCCATTGGATATAACCGAAATTAACTCTTTGGTCCTGAACATTTTGTCCGACAGCCAAGCCAGACAACAGTATTGCAGCAGGAAGTAATAATTTTTTCATGATCGTACTTTTTTGTATTTGGGTCATCTATGACAAATTGCTTGCCAATTGTTAATCGAATTTAGAAATTAATCAGGAATTCGTATAGAGGACGTCCAAAAAAGGTACGAAACTGCAAAAAAGGATGATCAAACGGGTTTACTTCAGTTTGTCGTGGAATACTTTTTTGAATTTATCCACTTTTGGCTGGATAACATATTTACAGTATTGCTGCTCTCCGTTTTGAGAAAAATAATCCTGGTGATAATCCTCTGCAGGATAGTAATCGCCAATAGCTGTGATCTCTGTTACCACAGGATTATCCCAGGCTCCGGATTCATTCAATTTTTTCTTATAGGTTTCTGCCGTTTCTTTTTGTTCCTGAGTATGGTAGTATATGGCTGATCTATATTGAGTACCCACATCAGCTCCCTGTCTGTTCAATGTAGTTGGATCATGTGTTTTCCAAAACACTTCCAGAATATCGTCCAAAGAAATAACTTCCGGATCGAACACCACCTGAGCCACTTCTGCATGTCCTGTCAAACCTGAGCACACCTCCTTATAAGTCGGATTCTTTACGTGCCCTCCTGTATATCCAGCCTCCACCGAAATCACTCCTTTTAACTCTGTAAAAATAGCCTCCACACACCAAAAGCATCCTGCACCTAAAGTTATCGTTTCCGTATTCATATCCGTAGTTAGTTTTTCATTCTTTTTAGTCTCAGTACCGCTTGCCGAACAACTTGAAAATGCAAACATAACTGATAAAGCCATTAACCATTTCATAGGAACTAATTTAAATTGATTTGTACACAGATTAACTCATAGTTGTGTCATTTAATTACAGTAGAAAAATCATTTTAACAAATTATAACTTTTGTCGAACGGAAAATAGTTTTTACTTAGATTCACTCAATTTGTGGCGTACCTTTTGATGAAATTGGTATTACATGTACAAGAATAAATTATTACGAATGGGAAAATTTTTCATCATTATCATTGCTGCTACCTCTTTGTTATTTTGGTCTTTCGACTACGAAAAATCCGGATTACTTAGCGAGGAGTATGTTACCAACGCTTCTTTAAAACTAAAGGCTCAGAAGGCAAAAGAGTTTATTGCTGACAACGGTTACTCTGCCAATGTTTGCATACTGGTGGACATGTCTATCCACTCCGGTAAAAAGCGACTATTCCTGTACGATTTAAAGAAGGATTCTGTGCTATTATCAGGATTATGTAGTCATGGTTGCTGTGAACACAATTGGGGTTCTGACCAAACTAAAACCAATCCTAAATTCAATAACATTCCTGATAGTCATTGTTCTTCGTTGGGGAAATTTAAAATCGGAAAACGCGGTTACAGTCAGTGGGGAATTCATGTTAATTACAAACTTCATGGATTAGAGAGTACCAACAGTAAAGCTTACAAAAGGTACATCGTACTCCACTCGTGGGACATGGTACCTGAAAGAGAATTATACCCTAGCGGTACACCAGAAGGATGGGGATGCCCCGCAGTTTCCAATAACACCATGAGAAAGCTGGACGAACAGTTGAAGAAAGAATCTAAGCCTGTATTGCTTTGGATTTATCAGTAAGTTGATTCTAACTAAAATAAAACTCTGCTCATCAAAAGATGAGATAATAATTGGGTATAACAGACTATTATTCCTAATTATTGGAAAGTTCGATACTGAATGTTTTTAGTACCTCCATAAAATCGGCTTTTCTTCTTCTCGACACCTCCAACGAAGTACCATCTTTAAGCTGAACATAGCCTTCCTTGCTATATTCCTTTACTTCTTTTAGGTTGATGATGTACGACATGTTTACCCTATAAAACATGGCAGAAGGCAGTAGTTCTTCGTAGCGTTTTAAGGTTTTGGAAGTTACTTTTTGTGATCCATCTTTAAGGTATAGCAGTGTATAATTACTATCTGCCTTGCACATCACTATTTCTACCAATGGAACAAATGCAATCTTATTGGCTTCGCTTATGGCCAGCTGTTTCTCTTCGTCTTTCTTGTTGTAATTATCCAACATTATTTTGAGTTCATTTTTAGTAATAAACCCATTCCCTACTTTGCTTCTTAACTTCTTGATAGCCTCTTCCAACAATTCCAATTCTATTGGTTTGAGAATATAATCCAGGGCATTGAATCGAAATGCCTTGATGGCATAATTGTTATAGGCAGTAATGAAAATGATTTGAAAGTTGATGTCATCCACATTCTCCAACACATTAAACCCCGTACCATCGGATAAATCGATATCTAAAAATACCACGTCCGTCCCTACTCTATTCAAAAGCTCCACACCTGATGCCACGGAATCTGCCTCATCAAGCACTACAACATCATCAAAGTTGTCTTTTAAAATTTGATTTAAATTACTTCTCGCCGGAGCTTCATCGTCAATTATTACTGCTTTTATCATACTTCTTGTATTGTGAATACGATTTCAACTTTAGTTCCTTTAGGTGTCCCAACCTCATCCTTTAAATCAATTATCTTAAATGAGTATTGGGTTCCATTTTCTTTATGATATAAATCCAATCGCTCTTTGGTAATTTTCATTCCAAGTGAGGTCTTGTTTAATCTCTTTTCCTGATTCAATTTTGCTGATGCTTCTCTACCTATTCCATTATCCTCGATGGTACATACCATAGTATTATCATCAACTAATCTTAGAGAAACAATCAGTTCTAAATCATCTCTATCCTTTACCGGAACCAGTCCATGTAAAATGGAGTTTTCTACAAATGGTTGAATCACCATTGAAGGAATGTAAAATGGCTCTTCTTCAAATACATCATCTAAATGAATTTGATAGGAAAACCTTTTGGAAAAACGAATGGATTCCAACTCTATGTATAATGCTAAAAGTTCGAATTCGGTGCTTACCAGAATTTTAGATTCTTTAGATGTTTCCAGAACAATTCGGATTAATCGACCAAACCTTGCAATGTAACCGGATGCTATTTTTTTATCTAAGGTATTGATTGCATCTTGAATGGTATTGAGGGTATTGAATATAAAATGTGGATTCATTTGCGCTCTCAAAGCATTCAGTTCTAATTCCAGCATTTTCTTTTCTCCCTCCGTAATCTTTCTATTTGCTTCTACCTCTTTTTTATGTTGCCTTAACCGGTATACAAACAATGAAGACACAACTCCAAGTCCTAATAGGATTTCGCAAACAATAAACCACCAGGTTTTCCATATAGGTGGATCTATCGTAAAGGAGATGGTAGCCGGGCTTTCGCTGACAACTCCATCTTCGTTTATTGCCCTAACTTCAAAAACGTAGTCATTAGGCTGAAGAGTTGGAAATTGCACCATACGCGAAGCGGTTGAGATCCAGTTAGAATCAACTCCAACCAAACGATATTGATATTGGGTATTTTCTGCGTATCGATAACTGAGTCCTTCGAATTGAATTTGAACAAAGTTTTCATTGTAATTCAAGCTACTCTGCCCCATCCATGATCTGGAAGAGGAATTCACTTTGAAGTCCTTAATGTATATTGGAGGAGGAATTGGATTAGGAGTAATTTTTGATGAATCAAATTGATAAACTCCCTTTGGAGTTGCAAGGATAATCATATTTTGGCGCGACGTAATATCTATAATTTCAATGGATTCCAATCCGTTGTATTGAGTTAAATTATAAACCTCATATTCACCTATATTCTTGTAATTGATCTTACTTACACCTTGATTGGTTCCAACCCAAATTGTATTGTTTTGATCCACATGAACTTTTCTAACCAAATCACTCATCAGACCTTCTTCTGTAGTAATTACATCCACTACTTTGTTATTTTGAACAATCAGTAACCCATTAGTTTTAGTCCCAACCAACAATAAATTATTCCACCGGTCGAGGCTTGTAATTGCTGTTGACAAATACGGATGATCTCCAAATAAATTCTCTACGACACCATTCTTAAATACCAAAACACCTCTGTTCGTACCAATCCAAATATTTCCTTCGTTATAAATTAATGAAGTAGGAAAAACTGGTATACTATCCTTATTTAACTCATATCTGGTCAACTGATTACCCGTAACCAAACTCAAATAAAATCGGTTTACAGAAGATACCTGTTTGGTATCTGAAGTAATGACTCTCCCCTGATTAAATTTTGGGGCATTAAAAGATTCAAATTGACCTTTATGATAAGTCATCATTTCTCCATTGAGCTGAAATATCATTTTTGAAATAGCCTGGTCAAACGTCATTGAAATATGCGAATAGGTTTGAGCTTCTACTATTTGCTTAATTGTATCCGATTTAAAATCATATTCGTACACCCCATTTTCTTTTGTTAGAGCAAATAGGTGCCCTGAATCGTCTGCCACAACTCGGTAAATGATGTTTCTCTCATTTACGGTTTCATGAGCAACAGACTTAAAGACCATTGAAGGGAAATAAAAGATTCCTTTTTCGAGGGTTAAAAACCAATAACCACCTTCACGATCCTTATATACTCTTGACACGGATATTCCATCCAACAAGTGCTCCTGTATAACAATGGAATCTTCCTCTATAGCTATTTTAAACACGCCTCTTTTCTCACTTGTGATAAATGTTGATTCTCCATCATAATAAAAGGAATACAATTTTTCCTCTTCAAATTCTGTTGGAACCTTTAATGGGGTTAATCTTTTTCTTTCTGAATCAAAAAAGAAATACCCCTTTCCTAAACACTTTATCAAAAATCCATTTTCACAGTGAGCTACGGAAGTTTGTTCCTGTAACCCATTGGAAATACTAAAACTGAATGTTGTTTCTATTTCACTTTGGCGATTAACGTGCTTCAAACTGAATGAAGAATCCTCAACATTAGGATTGGAAAAACCATAATGCAGGTGGCTGACATTATCTATAATGATTAGCTCATTGGGCACGTTATTTCCTTCTGAGAAATCGCTTATAACCCCATCTGCACCAATTTTAATAACTCCTCTATAACTTAGTCCTAACCACACATTATCTTCCTGATCAACACTTATATTACTGATGATCTCTTTTCCTCTTATCCTATCCTGAAGAAGGTCGTTGTATTGATAAGAATAGATTTTCCCGTCTTGATAGTAAGACAACTGACAATTGAATGTACCAAACCAAATCCGACCTTTATGATCTTCATTGATCAGAAATACGGTGTTATCTGTTAACCCATCGTTGGCATCAAAATTCTCAAATTCATAACCATTAAATCTGCTTACTCCGGCATCTGAAGCAAACCACATATAGCCTTTCGAATCTTGAAATGCTGAGTAAACCTCCGAACTGGGTAATCCATCTTCGACAGTGTAATTGATGTAGGAATACTCCTGAGAATGGTACCGATGAATAGCACTAATTATCAGAAGTGCACAGAAAAATATTCGAGCAAGAAGAGTAATCGTACTTTGGGTCTTAGTTGTTATTAATAAGAGAATAGCAATGGTCAATCAGCTACACCTCATTTATCAACCTAAAGTAACGGATTAATAGTCAAATGTAGTGTACCGTTAAATATTTCAGAATAATTCTAAATTAGGCCTAATCTAGTACAGAAATTAAAGTTTAATTATGCACAACCTTCAAACTAACTGACTGTTCTCCTACCGTTGCTCTGAATGTATATACTCCAGTACTGATTCCTAATTCGGTAGCGCTGTATTGAATGTCTTTGTACTCATCTACATGGTGAGACTCCGTTAGAATTAACTGTCCCAAATCGTTGTACAGATTAACCACTACATCGTTTTGTCCAGGGTTCTTAACTCTTAGTGTAAAATCATCTAAGAACGGGTTTGGAAATACTTCCAGTGCCAGGTCATTTACATCTACCAGATCTACTTCGCTGAACTTGATCCAAATAGGGTTGGTAAAGGAATAATAATAGCTATGATCTGTTCTAAACACATTGGTATTGGCTGAAAAATCTCTGAAAGTTTGTAGCTCCGCTCTTACGTAGATGTATTCATCTAGTGGTGTGTTTCCTGCCCCCAATAATGAATCCAATACATCGGTTAAATCGTAACTGATTTGTTGATCTCCACTAAGATTAGTTAAAGTTAAGTTCTTTCTAACTTCCCCTGTTTCAGTACCAACAACCAAAGTAAATTTGGTCACATCACCATATTCGGCAGTGGTGGTGTAATTGAAATTTAAGAAATAGTTATCTAGTGTTAAAGTGTTTACCACTTCGTCGTCCCCCATGTAAATCTCATTGGTTCCATCGTTTCCATCATCGGAAATTCCCATGGTTAAAATAGGCCCATCCGACAATGACATTCTTCCATTGTACATTCCCTTTAACACTTCTTCTCCATTTGCCCCCATTCCATTAGGACAGTAAACCAAAGTACTTAACTTCCCTACAGCATTATCGTCTATGCTTCCAAATCCGGCAAAGTTTCCTGTGTTTGAAAAGTTAAAAGAACCGTGTGCATCTGCTCCTGCCGAATAATACATTTTCCAGTTTTTATAAGTGCTATCCTGATTCTTTAAAGACAATCCGGTTTGATTGATAAAATTGACAATTTCCTGTCCCTGTCTGAACTTTTGAAAATGAAAACTAAAGCTGGCAGTGTCCGCCTGAGAAAGAGGGTTGATTCCACCGTTCACTCCCCAGGCATCAAATTCATCTCCACTAGTACCCGAGATAGTTAATGCTCCTCTATGATTCCAAATCTGACTTCCTTTTAAACCGTCTTTAACTAATTTATCGTTTTGTGGACTTAAAATATCTGAAGCAGCATTGGGATCATTACAAATAATGTTTCCTCCTGTTTCCGGAAAATTATCTCCATTTACTGCAAAACCATTGTGTCCCAAGTTCCAAATTCCTCCATCCACAGGTACTAGAGGTAACTTGTCTTCTGTGGCATAAGGATGTGCCGAAAAGGCAAACCCGTCTATTCCATGAAGTTGCGACAAAGCATTGTCTACTGTAACTCCTGTACTGGAAATATCTCCATCACCATCTCCTAAAAATGGCAATCCGAATGGGTCATTATAATTAGGATAAGCTAACATGTGTACCAATTTACCTTCGTTGTTGTTGGCGGCTACCTCTTGTCCAGGAATATAGATTAATGATGGATCATCGCTATTTAGCTGTGCCGATTCCGCCTGAATTCTAGCCCAGTTGTTTTGAATGTTTCCATCTCCATAATTATCAAAATCAGAAGTATGATCCGTAGTGGTGATCCAATCTAACCCAATTAACTTAGCCGCTTCTTTGGTGGCACATAGTGGCAATCCAATTTCTGCATCGTTTTGGGTATACATGGAGTGTAAATGAGTATCTCCTCTGTAATAATGCATTTGCTCCGGTAAATCCTCATCAGATCTGAATATTCTAACCCCAAATGTTTCGTCTGTAATGGTTAGGTTGGCGTAGCCAATTTCGATGGTAACATCCACTACATCCTCCATACCAGCTAGCTCAGAAGCCGGAATGTTAAAAGTAAAGAACCAATAGGTATCGTCTACAGAAACATACTCATCTAGCCAATCGCTTTCCGCATCAAATACAATGGTTTTGTTAGAGGCCGGACTAAAGGCATTGATATCAAACCCTTTTATACTCATGGTAGCATCTGCCTGAGAAAGGCAACTGAACATGTTTCGGTAATCTGCATCGGGTATATTATCATAGGTAAGCACAGGACCAAATGTTCCAGAAGAAGCATTTTTTAAGCGGATATTGATGTAATCAATCTTAATGGTGAATCCTACTACCAAATCAGCATCGTGAAGGAAAAAGTGCAAAGGAATATCCTTCTCATTTCCTGCATCGTCGGTCTTTTTCATTCTCCAGGGTGCTTCCACATAGAACTCCGATGCCAGTGTATTTACCTGTTTTAGCATGTTAGGGCTATCCCATCCTCCCCAATCATCTTTCTTTCCAAAGATTTCAGTTATTTCTATCTGAACAAAATCATCTTCAGGATTCAAATGAATTTTAGGAATTTCGAAATGCTCCTTGTAGAACTTAGCATCATTAGTAAGTACTGGATAATATTTTTGGAAGACTGATTTGCTGTTGATCACAAATTCGATCTTGATATCTCTCACCTCCATCATGTTTATGTTTTCTACATGAAATGAATAAATGAAAGTTTTCTCTGTTTCAGTAATTTCTACGTTATTTATAGCCAGAAATTCACCTCTATGTGCAAAGGATATTATTGAGGTGGTTAATAATGAGATTATTAGTAGTAATCGCATAGTTCGTTAAGAATGTGTGTGATGAGGCCAAAGATACTGAATTTAACTTTACTTTAACAGATAGTTAATGTTACATTAATCCGAATGAAGCGAATAGGTTTGTTATCCGATACACATGGGCATTATGACCCCAAATTTGAGAAGTACTTTGCAGAATGTGATGAGATTTGGCATGCTGGAGACATTGGGGATTTATCGGTTACAGACGAGCTAAAAAAGATTGCTCCGGTAAGAGCTGTTTATGGCAACATTGATGGTCATTTAGTAAGGAGAGAATGGCCAGAACACACGCGCTTTGCCTGTGAGGGAGTAGATGTTTGGATGACTCATATTGGAGGCAAACCCTATGTATATGATTTTAGAATTCGTGAAAAAATAAAACGGAACCCTCCTCAATTATTCATTTGTGGGCATTCGCATATTTGCAAGGTGCAAATGGACAAGCGAATAAAAACCTTGTACATGAATCCTGGTGCTGCAGGATTAAAAGGATTTCATGTAATAAGAACCCTATTAAGATTTACCCTGGATAAGGGTAACATTAAAGATCTGGAAGTAATTGAGTTGGGAAAAAGAGCTAAATAAATTATCTCAATCGATCCAAAGACTTTACTAATGCTTCGTCTTTTTTGATGGCTCTGTTAGCTAAAAACAACATTGGTAAGGCAGCTATTGGAAGCATAAAACCAACACCATAAGAAACTCCTGCTTCTTCGATTCCCAATTGATCTCTTACTGAACTCAAATCGTAAAATAAGAAGGCCAATAAAACGATTAGCAAAACAAAGTTTAATCTATTTATTTTAAGCTGATTGGTTCTTTTCTTAAACTGAAAAATGGTGAACACAATGATTCCAAAAGAAACTACCAATTCAATGGCATAAGGAAAGAATACTGAAGGATCCACTGATTTTGCTGAATTGGAAGTAATTCCAAAAGCATTAAAAACAACATCACCATCCGGCACTGAATAAGTGGCAAATGGGAACGCTAAAGTTAGTCCTATACAAATAGCCGCTAAGGCAAAATATACTGTTTGAATTCTTTGTAACATCTTATTCTTTCTTATTGAGACGACAAAGATAAGTGCATATTTTTATTGATGAAGCCAGAAAGTAAAATTTGTCTCCATCTTCCATCCACTAATAGTTAACTATTTGATGTTTATAATAAATTAACATTCGTCCTAAAAAAGCAATAATCGAAACTTTTTTTCGTATATTTGTCGAGTCTTAATTAAAGAAAGCTCGTCCGAGCAATCTATTTTCAAGTTCACATTTGACATTGTTTATACACAACAAGAACGAAATCACATATTTACATCCATTAATTATACATGTACGATATTTTAGAATTAAACAGCAAAAAGGTTGCTGAATTGAGAGAAGTAGCGAAGGAATTGAATATCAAAAAATTCGAAAAACTTAAAAAACAAGAATTGATTTATAAGATTCTTGATGAGCAAGCTGTTAATCCTCCGGCAAAAGAACAAAAACCTGCCACTGAGGAAAAAAAGGCTGAAAGCACTGAAAAACCAGAAAGAAAACCTAGACCAAGAAAAAGAGTTTCTACTTCAGAAAAAGTTACCCCGCAAAAAAAATCTCAACAAAACCAACCCCAAAACAAAGAGAATGGAGAATCTAAAGAAGTAGATTTATTCTCTCAACAAGAAAAGGCAGCCCCTAAGAAAGAAACTCCTAAAAGAGAGGGAGCTAAAAAAGAGGCTCCTAAAAAAGAAAATGTAAAAAAGGAGAATAATACTCCACATGCTAAAAACAACCCTTCTAACGGTTCGCAAAACAACAACCAGAATAAAGAAGGTAACCAGCATAGAAATAAAGATCGAAACAAAGACAGAAACAAGGACAGACGTAACGATCAGAACCAAAACAGAAAGCATGAGAAGAAAGATCCTGCTATGGAACACGGATACAATTTCGATGGAATTGTCGTAAGTGAAGGTGTTTTGGAAATGATGCAGGACGGATATGGTTTCCTTAGATCATCTGACTACAATTACTTGTCTTCTCCTGATGATGTTTACGTTTCTCAATCTCAAATTAAATTGTTCGGTTTAAAAACCGGAGATACCATTAGAGGAGAAATCAGACCTCCAAAAGAAGGAGAGCGTTATTTCCCACTAATTAAAGTAGACAAGATTAACGGTAGAGATCCTGATTTCATTAGAGATCGTGTACCGTTTCAATACCTTACTCCATTGTTCCCTGACGAGAAATTTAAATTGACAGGACACGGAAAAGAAAACCTTTCTACCAGAATTATGGACTTATTTGCTCCAATTGGTAAAGGACAAAGAGGAATGATTGTGGCACAGCCTAAAACTGGTAAAACGGTTTTACTTAAGGATGTTGCTAATGCCATTGCAGCTAATCACCCTGAAACATACTTAATGGTTCTTCTTATCGATGAGCGTCCTGAGGAAGTTACAGATATGAAGAGAAGTGTA
This sequence comes from Parvicellaceae bacterium, assembly GCA_965230225.1. GTDB lineage: Bacteria > Bacteroidota > Bacteroidia > Flavobacteriales_D > Parvicellaceae > CALSMU01. Next base: position 203,662 of record CBDDKM010000004.1, on the reverse strand, counting down.
AATGCAGAGGTTATCGCATCTACTTTCGATGAGCCAGCAGAAAGACACGTTAAGGTAGCTAACATCGTTTTGGAAAAAGCTAAAAGAATGGTTGAGTGTGGACACGATGTTTGCATTCTATTGGATTCCATTACTCGTTTAGCGAGAGCCTACAATACGGTAATGCCTGCTTCAGGTAAGGTACTTACGGGTGGTGTTGATGCGAATGCACTTCACAAACCAAAACGTTTCTTTGGATCAGCAAGAAAGATCGAAAACGGAGGTTCGTTAACCATCCTAGCAACTGCACTAACAGAAACAGGATCTAAAATGGACGAAGTTATTTTTGAGGAATTCAAGGGTACGGGTAACATGGAGCTTCAATTAGATCGTAAGATTTCTAACAGAAGAATCTTCCCTGCTATTGATATTCTTACTTCAGGAACCAGACGTGAAGACTTGCTTATGGATAAAGAAACCCTGCAGAGAATTTGGGTATTGAGAAAATACCTGGCAGACATGAACCCAATAGAAGCTATGGAATTCATGAAAGATCGAATGCACAATACCAGATCGAACGAAGAGTTCCTGGTTTCCATGAACGGATAAACAAATTGAAAGCCCTGACGATTTTGTCAGGGCTTTTTTATTTCTTTGCAGTATGAAAGACACCGTTAAATACGCACTCATCTTTGCCGGTCTATACATCGTATTTGAAGTTGTATTTTTAATGACCGGTCATCACCGTGATATGGAGTTAAGACCACTAGGTTTTTTCGCTAACTCACTTTGCCTTTTATTAGCTATTGCCGTTTCGATTGTTACCAACTTTAACAAGCATAAGCATAGAGGGTTAAGTATGATTGTGGATATTAAAACCGGAATCAGAACAGGTGTTTTTTATTCGTTGATCATATCAGCTTTCCTTTTTGGTTACTACAGATGGATGGACCCTGAATATGCTGAAATATTAAAGCAACAGCACATCGAAATGACTGAAGATCCAGAATACCTCGACCATGTTCAAGAGAAAATGAAACAGGACCCTGATTTCTACAAAGGGAACTCTGCCGAAGATTTAAGAGACAACGAGCAAACTGGAATCACTACGATTCTTGACCCAAACAAAATATTTTTGGTATCACTACTAGCAATGGTAATAGGTTCCATTGTATATGCTTTTGCCGTAACCGCTTTTAACCGTATGGTTCTGGCTAAACTCCGGTAACTCTACCTCATTAACATTAAAGTTCCTTTGTATTCCATTCCGGCTACTTCTATGGTGTAGAAATATGTTCCGGCTGGAACCGCTACCCCAACATTGGAATAACCATCCCACTTGGTATTGTTTCCTGTAGAAACAAACAACAACTGTCCCCATCTGTTATAGACTCTCATATTGGTACAACGATAAAGTTTCCCTGCTATTTCTACAGTAAAGATATCGTTCATTCCATCGTTATTAGGAGTAAACACATTTGGAATCTGAATATTGAAATAATCGTCGAATGACAATGTTGCTCCATTAAATGCAGCCGTATCTACACAACCATCCGAGTTAGTAACTACCAAGGTAGCTATGAAGTTTTCAGAATATGGGAAGGTATGTTCCGGATCATCCTCGTCTGAAGTTGTTCCATCTCCAAAAATCCATTGGTGACTAATACCATCAATAGAAGTATTGGTGAATTCTACCACAGCTCCATCACATCCTGCCATAATCTCAGTGTCGAAAGATGCTACAGGAGCACTTAAGATATTAATGGTAACAGAATCCTGATCTACACAACCTGCAACATCGGTTACTGTAACTGTATAGGTAGTTGTATTAGCAGGAGCTGCCCATGGATCAATTATGTTAGGATCAGAAAGCCCTGCAGATGGAGTCCATACAAAGGTATTCCCCGGTGATCCAAATACATTCAATTGAACGCTATCTCCAACACAGAAAGTTGTATCTGCAATAGTGGAAATTCTAAATACGTTTACGGTAGTTGTATCGTAGTTGATACAAGCATTACTATCGGTTACCATTACAGTAAAGTTCATGGTTGTATCCGGAAATGCCATTGGATCAGCTAAAGTAGAGTCGGTAACATACATAGAAGGTACCCATGCATAGCTTACACCTCCTGTTGCGGATAGTTGAGTAGAATCACCCAAACAGATATCTACATCTGGTCCAGCCACCGCATTAGGTAGTGGGTTCACAATTACCGTCATGGTATCTGTGTTTACACAATTGTTTCCGTCTGTACCGGTTACAATGTACTCAGTAGTATCAGTTGGAGATGCCCATGGGTCATCAATAGTAGCGTTCGATAGTCCTGTTGCAGGTGACCATACAAATGAATCAGCTCCATTAGCTTGTAATTGAACAGAATCTCCAATACATAATTGTACATCTGCTCCGGCATCTACTTGAGGAAGGCTATTTACAATTACAAGAACTGTATCCGTATTCTGGCATCCATTCCCATCTGTTCCTTCAACTACATAATTTTGAGTAAATACAGATGACACCCACGGATCAGCGATGTTTGGATCAGAAAGATCGGTGCCAGGAGTCCATACATAAGTGTCAGCACCAGAAGCACCTAGTTGAACTGAATCTCCAATACAGAAATTAACATCTGCTCCGGCATCAACTATTGGCAAACTATTAATACTTAGCGTCATGGTATCTGAGTTAATACATCCGTTAGAGTCAGTTACTGTAACCATGTAATCAGTCGTTGCTGTAGGCCATGCCATCGGATCAAAGATGTTGGCATCACTCAAGCTGTCTGTAGGAGTCCAGGTGTAAAGATCACCACCCGAAGCCGATAGTTGAGCAGTGTCTCCCAAACAAATGGCATCATCTGCTCCTGCACTCACCGTAGGAAGAGGATTTACAATCACCTCCATGGTATCTGTTTGAGTACATCCATTGGCATCAGTCACTGCTACCACATAAGCAGTGGTATCCATCGGCCATGCCTGAGGACCAGCAATGCTATCATCAGAAAGATCAAGGTCTGGAGTCCATACATAAGAAACTCCACCTGTAGCTCCCAGTTGAGCCGTATCACCAATACAAATTTGAATATCTGCACCAGCATTAGCCAGTGGATAAGGATTAACTGTTACCAGAACAGAATCCAGCCCCGAACAAGTGTCGTTAGTAGTGGCTACATAGAACCAGGTATCCACCGTTGGGAATGCCATTGGGTTAGATGCGTTAGGATCGTCTACCAAACCAGCAGGGGTCCAGAAGAAAGTGGTACCATTTACCGAGGTAGGAGCTCCACCAATTTGAATGGTGTCACCCTCACAAATGGTGGTGTCAGTACCAGCATCAGTAGGAACGGTAGCATTAACAAATACAGTCATGGTATCAGTATCGATACATCCATTACCATCGGTTACTGAAAGTATGTAGATGGTAGTATCGGCAGGACCTGCCATTGGGTTATCGATGTTAGGATCAGAAAGCCCTGTAGCTGGCGACCAGCTATAAGTACCTCCACCGGTTGCATTGATTTGTACCTGATCACCAGGACAAACCCAAAGATCCGGTCCTGCATCAGGAGTAGGAAGTGGGTTTACATTAACCACAACGGTATCGGTGTTGATACAGTTCAGTCCATCAGCACCAGTAACAATGTACTCAGTGGTATCCGAAGGCCAAACCAGAGGATCTGCAATGTTAATGTTAGAAATAGAGTCAGCCGGAGCCCAGGTGTATCCTGTAGCACCAGTTGCAGTCAGTTGAATGGTGTCACCAAAACAAATATCTACATCCAGTCCTGCATCCACAGCAGGAAGTGTTTGAACAGTTACATCAACTTCAGCACTGTCTACACAACCATTAAGATCAGTTACGATGGCTTCGTAAGTAGTAGTTGTAACAGGGAAAGCTGTAGTTGTAGCCTGAGAAGGAGTACCCAGCGTAGCAGTTGGGTTCCAACTGTAGGTATCACCACCACCAGCTGTAAGGGATATGGTATCGTTAATACAAATGGTCGTATCATTGGAAATGGTGATTACCGGAAGAGCATTAACTGTTACATCAATGGTATCCGTATTCACACATCCATTGGCATCAGTTCCCTCTACAATGTAAGTCATGTTACCAGTTCCGGTAGCATAAGGGTTAGCAATGTTCGGATCAGAAAGATCAGTCGTTGGAGTCCATACATAAGTATCGGCACCAGTTGCATTTAACTGAACAGAATCTCCAATACAATAGCTGGTATCGTTTCCGGCAAATACTGCTGGTAATGGGTTAACATTAACCTGCACAGAGTCCATCAAAGAACAAGAGTTGGCGTCAGAACCAGTAACATAATAGATGGTAGTATCCGAAGGCCAAACCATAGGGTTGGCAATTCCTGTATTCGAAATAGAATCAGCCGGAGTCCAGGTATATCCTGTAGCACCAGTTGCAGTAAGCTGAATGGTATCTCCAAAACAAATGGTTACATCAGCACCAGCATCTACAGCAGGAGCCGGATTAACTGTAACTACTACTTCAGCACTATCTATACAACCATTACCATCGGTTACAATAACCTCATAAGTAGTAGTGGTTGTTGGGAAGGCGGTTGTAGTAGCCTGAGTAGGTGTTCCCAAGTTTGTGGTTGGGTTCCAATTATAGGTGTCGCCTCCACCAGCAACCAATGTTATGGTATCGTTTTCACAAATGGTAGTGTCGTTTGATAAAGTAATTACAGGAAGAGCATTAACCGTTATGTCAATAGTGTCTGTGTTCACACACCCATTGGCGTCGGTACCTTCCACAATGTAAGTCATGTTCCCTGTTCCTGTAGCATAAGGATTAGCAATGTTAGGATCAGAAAGATCAGTAGTTGGAGTCCATACATAAGTATCGGCACCGGTTGCGTTTAACTGAATAGAATCTCCAATACAATAGCTCACATCGTTTCCGGCAGAAACTGTTGGCAATGGATTAACATTTACTTGAACAGAGTCAATGGCAGAACAACCATTTCCATCTGTACCTGTAACATAATACATAGTTGTATCCGAAGGCCATACCATGGGGTTGGCAATTCCTGTATTCGAAATGGAATCGGCTGGAGTCCAGGTATATCCTGTAGCACCAGTAGCTGTTAATTGAATGGTATCTCCAAAACAAATGGTTACATCTGTTCCGGCATCTACCACCGGAGCGGGAACTACAGTTACGGTAACATCAGCAGTATCTCGACATACTCCATTGCTCCCATATACTGTATATAATTGCGTAGCCGTTGGACAAGCTGTTGGGTTAGCCAATGTAGAATCATCTAATGTAGCGGCAGGTTCCCAGGCATACGTAGTTGCTCCAGAAGCCAGTAGAGGTGCACAACTTCCCTCACAAATGGTTGTATCCGAACTTATTGTCAAGTTTACAGCTGCATCAACTGTTAATACCATCGTATCGGTTACTTCACATCCCAAAGCATCTGTTATACTGAGCACATAAGAAGTTGTACTTGTTGGAGATGCATAAGGATTTAATATTCCTGAATTACTCAAATCAACTGCAGGTGTCCAGGAAATGGTACCACCAGAACCTGATCCGTTTAGTTGAATACTATCACCGGCACAGATACTAGTATCTACACCAGCATCCACTGTTGGGACCGGACTAATGGTAACGTTAAAACTTCCTGTAGTAATACAATTATTCGCCACCTGATACTCCACCGTATAGCTTCCGGGAGTACTGGATAATAAATCAATTTCCCCTGTATTAGAGTCAATAACTAACCCTGCGGTCGAACTGTAAGTTCCTCCAGGGGAAACAGCTGTTGGTACGGGGTTACTCCCTACTTGACAATAGGTGTTCTGAGGATAGGAAAAAGATGGATCTTCGCTTTCCAGCACCACCACCTTTCTAGGCTTATTTCCCGTACAGCCGTTACCATCATCCCAACTGTAAGAAACAAAACAAGTTTGTGGAAAAGGACCAGTAAGTGAAGAAGGAACAAACATAGCAGTTCCATCATCATCGGACTGAATAGCAGAAGAACAGGTAGAAGTATAGTTGGCTATACCAGAAACTCCAGTAATATTTAAGTTGTGTGAACCCTGACCATAAACTGCTGTTGCCAACAATGCGTTTGTGTTACAATCATAAATATTGTAAATCATATTATTTCCGGCAGATGGGTTTGAAATTTGCAATGTATTCAATGCACTTGGCGAAATATTATGATAATAAATGGTTTGATTGGTATTGGCGTTTAAAGTAGTTGTACCCCAGGATGCTACCCCATCTTCCGTAAGTGTTACTGTATTGTTAGAATTAGCATTAACCGGAGTTACAGTCAAGTAAACACATGGTGAGGTTGCTGTATGCCAATTGATCAGATAAGCAGTATCTGCACTGCACATAGTATCCGGTAATCCGTAAAAATCAATTTCAGGGAAATAGTAATTGTAAGTGGAAAACTGATTGGTATTTCCACATAAATCAGTTACAGAATTAGCCAATAACTGAAAATTATAGAATCCTCCCAGGCTCATTGGCGTGTTCAACACCAATTCAAAATTAATGTCTTGATTGTATTGTCCGGTTCCAATGGGAGAACCGCAATTAACAGAATTGACCGCTGTAACAGAATATGGTCCACCGGGTCCTGTAATCACAAAATCCGAAGGATCTACCTGACTACAATCGATGTATTCTGAAAACGAAATATTTACAATGTTAGATCCACACCCATCCAAATCAACATTATCCATAGTGGGAGGAATAGTATCTACAATCGAAGTTGGGCTATAACTTGCAAAGTCTACATCAAACCCCGTAGATGTTCCTGCAAAGTTATCCACTACAATTGCGTAGGTATTTCCTGCAATAACATTTACATAATCATTTTCTGGTGGATCACCAGGATTACCAGAGGTAATGGTTGTGGTTCCGGTTGGTCCGGTTAAGGTATTTTGAGCAGAATAATTACAGCTAATTGGTGGATCAGTAATGGTTTGTTGACATCCATTAGCAGAAATATCCCATACCGCCCAATCATAATCTTCGTAGGTAGAAGTACTGGTACTAATTCCAAAACCGATTTGACCAGTTGTTTGTGCGGTGAACACAAACCAGGTTGAGTTATTCTCTCCATTCATACAATTAAAGGGGCTCGAAGGTGCTTCGGCAATGGAACCACCACCAATGGCCGAGCTAGAATAACTATAAGTATTTTGACAAATTGGAATAGCATTGGGGCAGTCACCATTCTGAGAAACCACCACTCCCGGAATAACCCAGGCTAATAAAGTCAGCAGTTTTTTCATTTCAAATGGTTTTTGATTAAATACTGCTTCTTCAATTTATCGGTATTCTTGTGACACCAGTTAACCACCATTTTCTGATAAACATTGCTGGTATAATTCTGATTAACAGGAAAATCAATAGGAATAACCCCTCCTATAAACAACTCTTTTATTTCATCTTCTTTTCCAAAAAATGAATCCTTTGAACCGGAATTTGCGGTAGCCCAATTTAATTGGTTATCTACTTTTTGTCGGTTTAATGAAAACTCAGGTTGAACCTGATTGTTGGTATTAATGTCTTTTTTTACAACCGGAATCTCTTGTTTAATGGTAATCTTCTTAGTAGCACCGGGCTCTAATTTAGTTTGGGCCATTAAATTAATTCCGATAAAAAAAACGAATGATGTTAGTAGTAGTGCTTTCATTCAATCTTTCGGTTATAGGTTAATAGTCAAATATAAGTCGTTTCAACTTATGCTATACCCTACTCTAACTTCAATAAAACAGGGAAGCTTGTTATTAAGATGGAGTCTTCACAAAGAAGGTTGCATCCTTTTTCAGAGTTTAAAAAGTAATACCCATCTTTGTACTGGAACTTATTTTTATGAAACACATCTATTTTATTACAGGAGCTTCTAAAGGTTTGGGAGAAGCATTTACAAAGACTTTATTATCCGAAAATCATACTATTCATTGTTTTTCCAGAAGTACTAATCCTGACCTACAGGAATTAGCAGATCAGTCTAAAGCATCTTTAACTCAACATCCTTGTGATGTTTCTAATTATGAGGTAGTAACCAAAACTGTAAACACATTGTTGGAAGGTATTAATTGGGATGATGTAAGTTCCTTTACTTTAATCAATAATGCTGGTATTCTGAACCCAATTTCTGTTGTTGGCAAGAACAATGAGAATGCCCTGATCAAGAATTTAGATGTGAACTTGAGAGCTCCTATTTATTTATCTGAACTGATTATTTCCAGGATTCAGAATTTGGACATTAAAAAGTATGTTCTAAACATTTCTTCCGGAGCAGCCAGAAACCCTTACCATGGTTGGGCGGCCTACTGTACTTCAAAAGCTGGATTAGACATGTTTACCAAATGTATTGGAGTAGAACAAAGAGATGAAAAGTACCCAGTAAAAATGATTGCTTTCGCTCCGGGTGTGGTGGACACCAACATGCAGGATCAGATTAGATCCACTTCGAAAGAGCAATTTAAAAACCTTGATAAGTTCATTGATCTTAAGAACAATAATCTACTGTTGGACCCAGATTATGTAGCCCAGCAATTATTAAAATACTTAACCAGCGATGCCACAGAAACAGGTGGTCGTTATGATATTAGAGAATTTAGCTAAGTAGATCCTCTCCAAGGTCATTAAAATCCACTCCATTAAAGTTTCCGCTGCTCATCATTAGCAGGTTTTTCTTGTTCCAGTTTTCAGATTTCAATTGATCCAGTAAATCAGATGACTCAGTAAAAACTTCTACGTTTTCTGAATTAAATGCGGCCTTTACCTCTTCTTTAGTAATTGCCTCTAACCTTTTATGTTCCAATGTTTTTGGGCTATAGTAAACAAAAGCCTTATCTGCATTAGCCATAGCTCCATCGTACTGACCTAAAAACTCTTTGTTTAAGCTACTAAACGTGTGTAGTTCCATACATGCTATCAATGTTCTATCCGGGAATTGATTTTTTAATGCCTGCGTAGTAGCTTTCAGTTTGGATGGTGAGTGGGCAAAGTCTTTATACATCACACTATCGTTGGTTCTTTTAACCAGTTCCAGTCGTTTTGAAGCTCCTTTAAAATTCTGAATGGCTTCGTAAAATTGCTCTCTTTTCAATCCCAACTCTTCGCACACCAACATGGCTCCGTTGAGGTTTTGAAGATTGTGCTCTCCGAATATTTCTAGTGGATACTCTTTGTTATTTCCATCAATTAGATACGTAATTCCATTCTCAATTCTGTGTCGATGAGTTTGATAAGGAATTTTATGGACATCCTTTCTTGCTCCCTGCGCTACCTTTTTTACATTTTCGTCTGCAACGCAATACACAATAGCTCCGTCTTGCTCAATTTTATCGGCAAAGATGCTAAACTGCTCCACGTAATTTTCGAACGTTGGGAATACATTGATGTGATCCCAGGCAATACCACTTAACAATGCAATGTTGGGATGATACAAGTGGAATTTAGGTCTTCTATCGATAGGTGAACTCAAGTATTCATCTCCTTCCAGAATTACAATTTTAGCTTCTTCCGAAAGTTTTACCATACACTCAAACCCTTCCAGTTGTGCTCCAACCATATAGTCGTGATCTACTTGATGGTGGTTTAGCACATGTAATATCATTGAGGTAATGGAAGTTTTTCCGTGACTTCCTCCAATTACCACTCTGGTTTTGTTTTTGGTTTGCTCGTACAAATATTCCGGATAAGAGAAGATTTTAAGCCCTAGTTCTTGTGCTTTCTTTAGCTCAGGGTTGTCCTCTCTGGCGTGCATTCCCAGGATTACAGCATCGATATTTTCGGTAATTTTGGCTGCATCCCACCCGATTGATTCTGGCAGTAAACCATATTTCTTGAGTCGACCTTTGGACGGCTCAAATATCTCATCGTCCGATCCGGTTACCTGATATCCTTTTAAATGCAGGGCCATTGCTAAATTGTGCATGGCACTTCCTCCTATTGCTATAAAATGTACGCGCATATCAAAATTGATTGTTCCTCTAAAGGTATTCTTTCTACTCCCCCTCCAACATCAGTTTTTCGAAAATTACTAACAACAAAAATTTAGTTCTGGTGATAAGATTATCACCAAATGAAACCGTGCAACAGAATCATTCTTTATTTTTGATTTTGATGGTTAATCAGCAACATACAATTCCTTTAGCCGAGCGTATGCGTCCAAAAACTCTTAATGATTATTTTGGGCAGGAACATTTGGTAGGTGAAGGAAAACCACTGCGAAAAGCCATAGAAAGTGGTAGTCTTCCATCTATTCTATTTTGGGGACCTCCGGGAGTGGGAAAAACGACACTTGCTCAAATTATATCCGAGACTTTAGATCGTCCTTTCTATACTCTTTCGGCTATTAATAGTGGGGTAAAAGACATAAGGGAGGTGATTGCCAAAGTTAAGAACCAGGGAATGTTTGGAGGGCAAAATGCCATTCTCTTCATCGACGAGATTCATCGTTTTAGTAAGTCTCAGCAAGACTCTTTGTTGGGTGCAGTAGAAAAAGGAATAATTACTCTAATTGGTGCCACAACAGAAAACCCTTCTTTTGAGGTAATTTCTGCTTTGCTATCAAGGTGTCAAACCTACGTTTTAGAACACCACTCCAGAGAAGATTTGGAGAGATTAATGAACAAGGCTCTATCGGAAGATTCCATCCTGAAGAGTAAAGGAGTTAAGTTAAAGGAAACCGAAGCACTGCTTAGAATATCTGGTGGGGATGCCAGAAAACTTCTTAATATTCTGGAAATTTCCATCAACTCTTTACCTAAAGGACAAAAAGAAATTACCAACGATTTTGTTCTTGAGAATGTACAACAGAACGTTGCTATCTATGATAAAAGTGGAGAACAACATTATGACATTGCTTCGGCTCTTATCAAGTCCATTAGAGGTAGTGATCCGAATGCCGCGGTATATTGGTTAGCCAGAATGATTGAAGGAGGTGAAGATCCCAAGTTTATTGCCCGAAGATTATTGATTTCTGCCTCAGAAGATGTGGGAAATGCTAATCCTTCGGCGTTGATTATGGCCAATAGTTGTTTTGATGCAGTAAGTAAAATTGGATGGCCGGAGAGCAGAATAATTTTGTCTCAGTGCGCTGTTTATCTTGCCACATCTCCTAAGAGTAATGCTTCTTATGAGGCCATAAAAATTGCTCAGCAAATAATACATGAAACCGGTGATCTTGCAGTTCCACTTCATTTGAGAAATGCTCCAACGGATTTGATGAAAGATTTAGGATATGGTAAAGATTATGCCTATTCGCACGCTACAGACACCGCGGATTTACACAAACAAGAGTTCATGCCTAAAGAACTGGAAGGTAAAGTGATTTATGAACCAAAAAACAATAGGAAAGAGCAGGACTTAAAGAAATACCTCAACCATATATGGAAGGGTAAATACGGTTATTAAAGCTTAATCTTCATCTCTAACATCAGAAAAGGATAGTAACTTCTCTCTCCTATGCGCTATAATATAGTAGGCGCTAATACAGAATCCTCCTATACCTTGCTCGATCATCTGCCAAAGAAAGTTAACTACAGTATGCTCTAACCCTTTTCCTGAAAAGGATACACCAAGAACAAACGCCAATAGGTAAACTAAAAATCCAGATGCTATTGCAATGCTAACGTGCTTAAGTACTCTCCTTTCTTCTGGCTTATAGACCATTAATACAAAAGATAGTGCTCCACCAATTGCCAAATAAGCTATCGCGAGCAACCCAAAGAACAGATTTTTGTCATAACTAATGTATCTTAGATCGTTGAGCAATACACCATGCCAATAATATGAAAGTGCAAACATTACTATCGCACTCAATATTGTGGCTATAAGTAGTCTAAGTAGTTTCATCGGTCAGATATTAAACTATTACAAAGTTATAATGAAAATAATTCAAACTACAGAAATATTTGATAATCTTTTCATTACGAGGGGTAAACGTGGAACATTTATTTATTTTTGACGCAAAATGCAGAAGATAATTAGCATTATACTATTGGTTCTGATTCTGGCATCTTGCCGAAAAAGGGAGGAAGCTATACGATGGAATGTAGACCTAATTGCTCCTGTTGTTTATGGAGAAATGGGACTTTCAGATATTCTACCGGATTCTACCATCGTGGTTAATCCTGATAGCTCCATCAATTTAAACCTGGACCTGAACTTATACTCATTGGACTTAGATTCTTTAGTGAATTTGCCAGATACTACTTTGGCTGATACATTTTCTATCCCCTTCTCAGTTCCGGTTACATTTACTCCCGGACAATCCTTTATTAATCAACCGGAGGATAACCTCATTGATGCAGGAGGAGCAGAATTAACCAACGTAACCATTAAATCAGGAACCATTGACTACCAACTGGAAAGCACCATTGAAGGGATGGTTATTTACGAATACCAAATTCCTGTGGCCACCGATCAGTTTGGGAACCCTTTCAGCAAATTGGTATACGTTCCTGCCGCTTCCCCCGGACAAAATATGATCGTGACCGGAAGCTTTGATATTTCAGGGTATTCTATTGACTTGACAGGAACCACCGGAAATCAGGTGAACACGATACAAACGACTATTAATGTTAAGGTAGACCCCGATAATCCTGGTGATGTAACTACTTCTAATCAGGATACCATTTATGTGGAAAACACTATGCAAGATATTAAGTTACAATATGCCAGAGGGTATTTTGGACAATTGAATTTTGATGTAGGTCCTGAAACGTCAAATTTTGATGCATTTAATCAATTTACCAGTGGCTCCATCGATATAGACCAAATTGATGTTGACTTTGAATTGATTAATGGTGTTGGTGTGGATGCTAGAATAAAAATTAACGAAATAAGCGGTCTTAAAGGAAGTGGTGTTTCTTCTTTAAACCATTCCATTATTGGTTCGGTTCTAAACATTAACCGTGCACAGGAAAACGGTTCTACCATTACCCCTTATGTATGGAGCACACAAATGAACAATAGTAACTCCAATATTGACCAACTGTTGGAGTTAATGCCTGATCAACTTCGCTATGAGCTGGAACTGAAGCTCAACCCATTGGGTAATGTATCCGGGCACAACGATTTTATTTCTGCTGATGCTCCTATGGAGATTAACATGAATGTGGACATGCCATTAAGTGCCATTGCTTCGAGTTTAACTCTGGTTGATACCATTGAACTGAATATTTCCGATACCAATAATATTAATTACGGAGTTTTTAATATCGATCTTGAAAATGGTTTTCCGTTGGGGGCCTCCATCGATATCGCATTATTGGATCATAACAATATGGTGGCAGGACATGTATTTTCTCCAGATTTAATCCCTTCGGCCAGTATTGATGGTAATGGATTAGTGACTACTCCTTCCGCATCATATCATCAAATTGAATTGGGTGCAATCGACATGAGAACTTTAAAAAAGAGCAATCGCATTATTCTAAGAATTGTATTTGATACTGCTGACCCTAATAACCATGTTCAACTATATGACCACTATAAGATTGGTTATAAAATGGTTGCTGACTTTAACTATAATGTGAACATCGAATGAGAATCTTTCTGATCATATCGTTCCTTGTCCCATTATTCTCATTTGGACAAAACCTGGGTAACAGCACCAGGTTTTATCAGGATACTTCTAACTATTTTGAGGTGTATGGCGAAGGGTTTTACGGTTCTAATGTATTCTCTAATGAATTCATTAACAAATTTCGATTTGGAGGATTCATCGACGAAGACTTAAAGACGAAAGGGTTAGATAGAGCCAGAGATGTCAATTTCTTTGGAGGAGAAGCTAATTATGGGTTCCACTACTCTAGCCCTAAAACACATTTGTATAAAGATTGGGGGTATTATGCAGGTATGGAGTCGTCTACTTCTGGTGGAGTTCAATTTACTAAAGACCTCTATCAATTGATCTTTTTTGGAAATCAAGGTCTACAGGGAGATTCTGTTCAATTACAGCAAACCGGACTGCACCAAAGAAGTTTTAGAAAAATGAGTTTTGGGTTGAACAAATCCAACTCCATGAAATTTGGTTTGTCCTTTCTAACCTTTAGTCAGGAGATGATGGGCATGATACAAAATGGCTACATCTACACTGCTGATTCAGGTGCTTATTTGGAAATGGATGTATTTGGGGAGTTCTCTCGTTCCAACCAAAACAGAACCGGGTATTTTCAGCAAGCAGGAACCGGAATAGGAATTGATTTTGAATATACTATTCCATTGGGAGATTCATCATCTATAGCTAACCACACCGCCGATAATTATCTGGTATTTGGAATAAAAAATTTAGGAATTTACTTTTCTGATACACAAACACAGGTAACTCATTTAGACAGTTTGTTCCATTACAATGGTTTTGAGATCAATAGTTTGGAAGACTTAAGTGGCTCTATTATTGGATCAACCACTTTACAAGATACTTTATCCATCGCCCCTGAAACCAAAAGAATAACTGGATTATTACCTTTTGAGATTTACTTGTATAAGCCAGCTTTGCAAAATAAAAAATTACAATCTATTTACGGATTTAGGTATAGAAGTTCTAGCAATTACAGGCCTCAGTTTTATTTTGGAGGTTGCTTAAAATCTGGTGATAAAACCACCTTGAGTTCTTACATCTCTTATGGTGGATACACCAATTTTCAGTGGGGTGTTGCTCTAATGAAAAGGTATGAAAAAATGGACATTGGGTTAAATTGTAATAATATTCCGGGGATATTTTCAGTTAATCAATATGGAAAAGCATTAGGAATATCTGTAAGCTATCGTTTACCATGAAGTTATTGATTCACATATTGTTATTGTTTCCTGTACTTGGGATTTCTCAAATCAATTTTATTGAGCGATACGGTGGTTCGGGAAATGACTATGGTAAAAGCATTGTTTCCACTTTTGACACCTCTTACGTAATTGTAGGAGCTACAGAAAGCTATGGAAATGGGAATACTGACATGTACTTATTCAAAATAGACTCTTTAGGGGCCTTTCAATGGTCCACTACATTTGGAGGAAGTAACATGGACTGGGGAATGGACATTGTGGAGTTATACGATCATGATTTAATGATGTGTGGATACACCAATAGCAATGGATTTGATTATGATGCCTATGTGGTTAAAACTGATAGTGCCGGAAACTTAGAATGGGAAACCACAGTGGGAGGAGATGATTGGGACTTCGTTTATGGAATGACTAAAACAAAGGATACTACGGTTGTATTAGCTGGTGAAACCTATAGCTATGGAGCCGGACAAAAAGATGCCTATGCTATTTGCCTTAATCATGATGGAGATACGCTATGGACCAAAACATTTGGAGGAACGAATGATGATAAGTTCATGAATGTAATTGAAAACGTTGATGGAGATTTACTATTTGTAGGATCTACCAGTTCCAATTCTGTAGGTGGAGATTTGAACCTTTGGGTGGTGAAGACGGATTCTGCCGGAAACACCATTTGGGAATATGAAGACGGAGATGTATTTGAAGATGAAGGATATTCTATTTTAGAGCTAAACAACGGGAATTACTACATTACCGGGTATAATACTACTAGCATTGCAGGAAATTTAAAAGATGCCTGGTTTAAAACCATTGATCCATCTGGGGCCAATGTATATGATCAAAAAATCATTGCTAACCCTGGTGATGAAATGGCCATGTATGCCACACAATTGTACGACGAATCTGAAGTATTTATGCTGATCAGCACGCAGGCCATTGGAAGTGGTGGTTGGGACATGAGCATGACCAACATCAGTAATGGAGGATGGTATGTGGGTGGTACGACATTGGGAGTAGGATCGTCTTACCACGACTTTGGAGAAAAGGCAGATACTACCTTTGACCACAGTTATATTGTGGTAGGGACTACTGACTATACCGCTAATGGTTTGAATGCTGTATTAGTGGTTAAAATGGATTCTTTGTTCTCTACACCTCCATTTACCTGGGGAGATAATTTAGACATTACAGATGTTGAGGAGCCTACTTTACTGAGTGAATTGACTACCTACCCCAACCCTTGTGAAAACGAACTAAATATTAGTCCTACGGAGGAATTGATGAACAGAGAATACTATATACAAGATGCTTTAGGTGCTATAATCTACACAGGACGATTAACTGATTGGCGAATTGACACTTCTAACATACCAAAAGGAACTTATTTCCTTTCCTTTCCCAATCTTTCAAAATCAGCTCTCCCCTTTATTAAGCTTTAAATCTTGCAACAAAGGCGTACTCCTGATTGTTAATGGTTAGCTTTTCGAACTCTCCTCTAGTAAGAGGAACAGGGTTTTCTACAAAAGATTTTAGAGTGTATAGGTTATAATTGTACTCTTCATAGAAAGCCCAGGTTTCTGCAGTAATGTCCTGGGTATCTGATGGAATGGTAAAATGCTTAAAAATAATAACAGGATTGCATTCTTTTAGAATGTGACTTGCTCCCTTCAAAACTTCCAATTCTCCCCCATCCAAATTCAACTTGATCAGGTTTACCTTTTTAATTCCGTACAATTGATTATTCAGAGAATCGATTTCTATTTCTAGTCGCTCTATCTTTTCTTTTTTATCTCCACTATTTTTTAAACTACTGTTCTCTGGATTGGATCGTACATAGTTAAAAGTTGACTTACCTCTGGTTTCACCTAGTCCAAGGTTATTAATTTTACACTTCTTACCCTGAAATTTCTTTTTGAGGTTTTTGTAGAGATGAGGAATTGGCTCAAAACCATAATGGTAGCCATCTGGCGCAAATTTAAGTGCCAGTTCCATAGCCTTTCCTTTATAACTTCCCACATCCACGAAGGTAGAGTCCTCCTCCAGAACAATCCTAATAATTTTTTTTGTTAAGGTATCGTACTTTTGGTTTTGCGAAAAATCTACCGGTAAAGCTCTAATTATTTTCCTTATCGATCTCTTCACGAAAAGCGAGCTAATATTGATCCGCTCTACAAATTTACAATATTCGCTTTACTTTATCAACACTTCTGTTCTACGGTTCTTAGCTTTGTTCTCTGCGGTATCGTTTGGAGCAATTGGTTTGGTCTCTCCATATCCTTTATGAGATAATCTTTTGGAGTCAATTCCTTCCTTAATCAACCAATCTACTACAGCCTTCGCTCTTCTTTTGGATAGCTCCATGTTATGGTCGTCATCGCCATCGCTATCGGTATGTCCGCTAAGCTCAATGTTCATGGTTGGATTAGCTTTTAGAATCTTAAACAGTTTGCCAAGTTCCACTAATGACTCTTCTTTAAGAACGGCCAAATCTACATCAAAGAATACGTTTTCAAGCACAAAGGAACCTTTCATTGGCCTCATTGGAACGTCTAATAAGAATCCTTCATCGTTCCGCTCCAGCTTATCTAAAGAATAATTTTTAGAAAAGAAGAAGTACCCATCGTGCTCAGCTATCAATGCGAAATCTTTGTTCTTTGGAAGGGCTACAATGAATTCTCCATTACCTGAGTTTGCTATGGCTCGTTTGAACAGGTTTCCAGTTTCTAAATCAAACAACTGAAAATCTGCTGCCAGTGGTTTTTTCGTTTCCTCATCATACACCTTCCCTTTCATGAAAGTGGTTTTGATTGGTCGCATATTTTTAGGCATTTCGAATGAGTATAAATCTAGGCTTCCCATTCCACCTTCTCTGTTGGAAGCAAAGTAAGCCACGTCTCCATTGGAAGCTACCAACACACTGTTCTCATCTTTATGAGTATTGATTGGATAACCCAGATTAACTGCTTTCCCCCATTCTCCATCCGGTCCTAGGCGGCTCATGTAAATGTCTAATCCCCCCATTCCGGTGTGTCCGTTAGAAGAGAAATACAGAGTTTGACCATCGGGGTGAATCTGAACTGACTCCTCTTTACCCGGAGTATTTACATTGTTGTTCAATTTAACGGGAGTTGACCAACCATCCGGTGTAATTTCTGTTTTATAAATGTCTTGATTTTGAGGGTCCCTTCTTTGTTTATGCTTTACTAATCCTCTAATAAAATAAAGTGTTTTCCCATCGGAAGAAAAACTTGGCTGAGACTCCCAATGACCAGTATTAATAGGCGCTCCCATATTAAATGGTTTGGACCATTCATCTCCAATTTTTTCGCTCACAAACAGGTCACAACTTCCTTTTCCTTCTCTACCCTCACCGTATTCGTAATCTCCTCTTGCTCCAATCTCACACCCAACAAAAATGACATACTTTCCATCTGCAGAAAAAGTAGGTGCCCCTTCGTTGTATATGGTATTGATACTTCTACTCAAGGGAGAACCCAGGCTCCAGTGATCTCCATTTTTTTCGGTAACAAATATATCTTCCTGCATACCAATTCCCGCCAAAGCATTTGGGTCTTCAATGTTTCTGGTATACAACAACGTTTGATCATCTGCTGTAATGGAAGGAAAATATTCAGGACGTTCTGTGTTGATGTTTGCTCCCAAATTCTTTGGTTCAAACGGTACCGGGTTTTTCATAGCATGGAGAGCAAAATGACTATTATCTACATATTGCCTACATTTTTCTACAAAAGCAGGGTTGGCATTTCTGTTTTGCAAATAACGGTTAGAACTTTTGATACAATCGTCATAACGTCCTGTTGCCATTTGTAAACTAGCCAGATAAAAGAATTCTGATTGAGAGAAGTTCTGAGTATTATTGATCATCAACTGCTTGTATTCGATGGCCTTATCCAAATCTCCCATTTCAATATAGATATTGGATAGTAGGGTCATGGCCTCTACAAACTCAGGAGCTTTCTCCAAAGCATTTTTAGCATTGCTTTCGGCACAGCTTAAGTTTCTTCTTCCTGTATAAGGATCTACTTCGTTAAAACATCCTCTAGCAGTTTCGTATAGCTTAATTGCTTTTTTACTTGTAGTGGTATACCCACCTCCCGGTTGTGCTACCGAACAAGAGGTAATTCCTAACACAAATAATGCTACTGTTGCTAAATTCTTCATTCTAATCATACCGTTCCAATTTATCTAATGTCCAAATACTTATGGGTTTGTAAAGATATTTTCCAATCGGGATTTTCCTTTACAAAATCTATTATTAGTTCCGTTACTTTGTCTCTCTTATCCCATTCGGGTTGAAGATACAACTCACAGGTATTATTTACCTTTTCTTTTAGTTCCAATGCCCACTTTAAATCGTGCTTATTTACCACAATTACTTTCAGTTCATTGGCCTGCTCAAAAACACTTTCTACAGGTGCTTTGAACTTTTTAGGAGAAAAACACACCCAATCCAATTCTCCGGTTAAGTCTTGAGTACCTGAGGTTTCTATTGCAATTTCGCAATCTAACTGATGCAAAGCTTTTGTCAATTGAGATAAATCGTGTAAAGCGGGCTCACCTCCGGTAATCACCACAAACTTACATCCAGTTTTTTCCACCTCATCCACCATACTGGTTACGCTAACCAATGGGTGAAGTTCCTCATCCCAACTTTCTTTCACGTCGCACCAGGAACATCCTACATCACAGCCAGCCAATCGAATAAAAACTGCAGGGCGACCACTATGAAAACCTTCTCCCTGAACAGAATAAAACTGTTCCATTAAGGGGTATGAAGTGTTACTTCTCTTCTCCTCCATCCTTTTCTTTTTCTTCTCCTTCTTCTTTATTGCCTTTTTTACCTTTCTTTTTCTTCTTCTTTTTACCGTCTTCTCCCTCTGCCTTAGCTTTCGACATCAACTTGTTTAGCTCCACTAAATCCTCTTCGTTCTTTGGCTTACCAAACTTGTCGTATTCTACTACTTTAAGCTCAACTCCTTCTTTGTAGAAAATACTAGCCACATTCTTTCCATCTTCTGAAAAGTAAGACCAAAGCCCTTCTTTCTTACCAGATTCAAATGACCCTTCTGTTTTCATTTGTCCATCTGGATGGAAAAACTCCCACTTACCTGTTCTTTCTCCATTGTTGTAATGATGCACATAAGAAACTTGTCCATTTTCGAAATAGAATTTAGCTTCTCCGTCTACTTTACCATTCTTATAGGTTTTCTCAATTTTTTTGGAGCTATCTGCATAAAAGGTATGAAACTTACCATGCATCTTACCTCCTTTGTATTCTACAATTTTCTTCACAATACCATCATCGTAGTGGTATTTACTTTCACCATCTAACTCATCTTTTTTGTAGTTAATCACTTTAATTGGAGTACCGTCTTCCTGATAGAAATGCCATGTACCTTCCTTGGCTCCCATGCTATAGGTATTGTCCCATGCCAATTGACCGTTTTCGTGCCAATATTGCCACATTCCATTTTCAATTCCATCCTGCCAGATGGTTACTGTCCAGCTTTTACCATTGTCGTAAAAGGTATAAGAAGTGTCTACCTCTTTACCAGCCACAAAACGAGCTTTTCTTTCTAACTTTCTATTATCGTAATAGGAAAGACATAAACCGGTAAATGGTTTTCCTGTTTTTCTATGATAGATCAAATTATTACCCGGTTCCAGTTCTAAATCAGAATTACAGTTTACTGCTCTTTCTCCTTGCGTTTTGTAAATGGGATTACCGTTTTTATCGTATCCTGATTTTCCACTTTGAGAACCAGTCTTGCTTCCTTCTTGTCCTTCCTCAGTTCTACCCCTATTAATTTGGGCAAATGATACATTAACAGCTATTGCTAAAACTAACAGTAAGATGTGTTTCATAACATGTGATTTTTGTAAAAATACTTTTTTTCAGTTTGTGATAAAAGATTTTCTTACGCTCCTATAACTACAGTTGTGTGTTTGGTTTCAAAATTTAAGCCAAACTATTTTACCAGATTCTGATTGTTATAAATATACACTTTACAAAAAACTACGTTCAAATTGAATAATAACACACAAACAAGATGAAAGCAAAACCTATCTAAGAAGGTTTACATGTCCTCTATATTCCACTAAATCCAAAGCAACAGATTCAGGGTTTCCATATTTTAAATGCCAAACATAAACATCACTTTTACATTTTACCCCTTTGCTTTTTCCATCCCATGGTAAATTCATATCCAACGACTGAAATACCAATTCTCCCCATCGGTTGTAGATGGTTAAACTATAGTTGGAAATAAACTCTTCCGAAAAAACGGGTAAAAAGTAATCATTTTTACCATCTCCATCCGGTGTAAATCCGTTGGGTATGTAAATAAATGTTTCACCTCTAATTCGAAGAGGAAGCGTTATTGTATCGGAGCATAGTTCGGGAGAAACAGCTATAAGTTCAACTTCATAAACACCTACTTCTGAATAGGAATGTTCTGGATTTTCGAACGATGAGTTATTTCCATCTCCAAAATCCCAACTGTATGAATTAGCTCCAACTGAGCTATTCTGAAATAAGATGGTTTGTCCTGGAGGAATTGATCCATTGGCAGGTACAATAAACTGAGCTGTAGGTGCAGGGTTAACAAATACAGTAACGGTATCTGTTCCGATACAATTATCTGGGGTTTGCAACGTAGCCACATAATCTTGAGTCAATGGCGGATTAAACGGAACTCCATTCTGCACATTTTGATCCCATGATATTTGGCCAACACCTATAGCACTTAGTGTAACTTCCTCTCCTTCACAAATGATTTGATCTTCTCCAGCATCAATTTCAGCTAAGGATTCTATTACCTCTACTGTATCGGAAAAATGACACACTCCATGGTAGGTAACATCCACAAAATAAATCCCAGCTGCGTTAACCCCATAAGCAGAAAAATTACTTTGATCTTGCCATTCATAAGCATTAGTCCCAGGATATGTAGCATCCAAAACCACCTGATTTCCGCACCAAACGGTATCATTTCCTAATAAATCGGCAGGAGGTGTATGAATAGTAACCGAATTACAATCGCCTGAAATAAAACCGTTTTGCCCCCCTACATTTGTTAGTGTAACTTCTGTAAATGATTGGGTAGAATAAACAGTAACTTCTACATCTCCTGCTGGCCCAGGACCAGTGTAAGGTCCAATTGTATTACCATTTACATTAACACAGCCGTTTCCTTCCAACGACATTACACCTCCGCCATCTATAGATATCAAACCTAGATCAATTACATTAGAATTTACTGCCGTGTATACAATGGTTACACAAGTTTGTGGGGCATTAAACGTATGTTTAATAAACCCAGTAGTACTCCAACCGGTATACGGCAAGGTTCCCGAAGGAGTTGGAGATGTGATGCATGTTGTGTTTGACGGGGTCCAATAACTATTGGTGGTTGATCCGGTAATGGTGAAATCGTTACAGAAAACTTGTCCATAAGTTAGATTTCCTGAAAACATTACCAGAAGTATAAGTATTAATCTAAAGATCCAATTTTCAGTTTCTATTAACCTTAATTTTTGGTTTCTAAAATATAGCAGAGTCATTGTTTGTTTCATTTCAAATGAAAATATATCAGAAGTCCCTTTCTAACTATCAAAACCACCTTAACAAGAACCTATCATTCAGATTAGATGACGCTTCAAAAAACATCGTAAACCACTCATTTCATGTATCTTAAAAACAAACAAACGAATTACTCTCGTTTTTCAATAATAGGTTAACTAAATTCCTATTATGAGGATTAATTCTTATGAACTATTCTGATAACTTTGCAGCATGAATCTGAAAAACCTTCTGGACGATAAAACTATATGTGCTTTATCTACACCTCCCGGTGTAAGTGCAATTTCTTTGATCCGATTATCAGGAAAAGATTCTGTAAAAATTGTGGATCATTGTTTTTCTAAAGCAATACTAGACGCAGAAGGGTATTCGGTTCATTATGGAGCATTTAAAGATAATGAAGACATTGTTGACGATGTGATTATAACTGTTTTTCGTGCTCCAAAATCCTTTACTGGTGAGGATATTGTGGAAATTGCTTGTCATGGTTCTACATTTATTCAACAAAAAATAATAGAGGTACTCTTGCAAAATGGAGCTGCTATGGCAGAACCAGGAGAGTTTTCGAAGCGTGCTTTTTTTAATGGTAAAATGGACCTTTCCCAAACGGAAGCCATTGCTGATTTGATTCACTCCACCTCTTCTGCTGCTCATAAAATTGCAGTAAACCAGATGCGTGGTGGTTTTTCTAACGATCTTAAAGACCTTAGAGAAAAGCTTATTCACTTTGCCTCCATGGTGGAGTTAGAATTGGATTTTTCGGAAGAGGATATTGAATTTGCGGATCGAACTGAATTGGAGAACCTGGTGGAAGAAGTATTGGCATTTGTGGCTAAACTGGCCAACTCCTTTAAACTGGGTAATGCGATTAAAAATGGAGTTCAAACGGTTATTGCAGGTAGACCCAACGCTGGTAAATCTACTTTGTTAAATGGTTTACTTAACGAGGAAAGAGCATTGGTTTCGGACATTGAAGGAACTACACGTGATACCATCGAAGAGGTAATGATCATTAACGGAATTGAATTCCGATTGGTGGACACTGCAGGAATAAGAGAAGCTCATGATACGGTGGAAAAAATGGGGATTGAACGAACCATGGAAAAGATTAACCAGTCTGCCCTGTTGATTTATGTTTACGACGAAACCAAGGTTCATGATTTTGATGTGGAAGCAGATTTAAAAGAGATAGGTTTCCCAAGGGAAAACACCTTACTCCTGGCCAATAAAACTGATATGAGAAGAGATAATTATACTCTTCCTTCAGGTTCTATTCCGATATCAGCCAAAAACACCGACGACATTGAGAGAGTTAAGAAAGCTTTATACGAACTCTTTATTGAAGATGAGGCTCAGCTGGAAAACACCATCGTTACCAACGCCAGACATTACGACGCCTTAATGCGAGCTCATGCTGATCTGGAAAAAGTAAAACATGGTTTGGAAGTTGGTATCTCCGGAGACTTTCTAGCCATTGACATTCGTCAGTCCTTGCATCATTTAGGGTCTATACTTGGTGAAGTTTCTACTGATGACTTGCTGGGGAACATCTTTGCTAATTTTTGTATTGGGAAGTGAATGAGACTCATTTTTCTTCGAAAAATGTATAGCCGAATTCATACCAACCCTGCTTTGGTATCTTACCAATACTAAAGACCTAATACAAGTAAAAGTTACTTCAACTCCCATCGTAGCCTAAGGATAATACTCTAAAACCTGCAGGTATAGCAAAACCACTAAATCAATCCTTTCTGCCACAGAATTACATTCCAATAAGCACCTCCGTCTAAATACTTGAACAATTATTCTTCTATAGGATCATTTACCATTCCTTGATACCACTTGGAAAAATCATAAACGAACTTATTTCTTATGAGAATAATATTACATAATCTGACCATGATAAAAAAAAATTATACTTACTATCAGAAAAATAATTCCTAAAGCATGAATTAATCCTAAATAGTATACCTGACATGATTCATTCAAGTGAGATTCATCTTCCATCATTAACCAATCAATTAATTGAAATTGTACTTCACTACTCACAATTAAACCAACTCTCACAATAAACAAAACACCTCCAAAAATTAGTAATAGGAATCTTAACAATCTAATTAGAATAGTGTTGCGAATTGAGCTAGGCTTCTCATGTATTAAAGACTCAAGTTTAGAATCTATCATCATAAATAGGGTAAGAATATTATCACTCCAATAAATATCTACATTACTTGATATCTGTTTAGATTATATAAGTTTACCCATTATATCAATCTGAAATTCAATAAACATTGAAAAAAGGGTGTTTCTACCCTCTTTTACCGTAAGATCTCCCCTACTCTAATTTTCACATCTATTCTTTCATTTTTTATCCTCATAAGCAATCATCAGGGCAAATACATCAAAAATCGGCTGTGTTTTAGGCAGTTTTTCAAAACTCCCATAAAACTTGACAGCATTACTTAATGTATTGGTAATTCAATAAATGAGTTGAAAATCCTAACTAGCCCAATAATTATTTGGATTAATTCAGGAAAAAAACCGGAATTTCCGGGATTATTCCGGAAAAAAGTCGGACTAAACCCGGAGAAACTAACCTACAACATTGGTTTCCAAGGACCTAACAACAAATACTTAAAGTCTCTTACTATTTTGTGATAAAAAACCCGGAAAATATTCGGAATGAGGAGGTTTGAAATTCTAAAAGAGGAAAGTATGGAAAACAAAATCACTTTCCCTCCAACAATCAACTCTACCTTGCCAAGAGCAATGGTCCCTCTGCATGGTGTACTTCGCCATCGGCGCCTTGTGCTTCAATGATGTAATAGTAGGTTCCTTCAGAGGCTAGCGATCCGGCAACAGTTCTTCCATCCCAACCGGTTAGAAGTCCATTCCAAGAATAAATAAGCTGCCCCCATCTATTATATATAGCACCCGTTACGTCTGTAATGTTTGTCCCAGATGGAGTAAATACATCATTAACCCCATCACCGTTAGGTGTAAATACATTGGGGATGATTAACACCGATTCTCCCTCTACGGTAATGATAACGCTGGTAGTATCTGTACATCCAAGTGAATCGTATGCGACTAACCATACGGTATAGTCTCCTACCACCGTATAAATGTAGTTTGGGTCAAAATCTGTAGAAGTGTTGTTATCGCCCAGGTCCCAACTGTAAGAAACTCCGCCCATAGAGGTATTGTCGAAATAAACATCTAGAGGTACATTACCACTTGAAGGTGTAGGAGAGAATGAAGCTATTGGTCCGGAGCTAACATGAATGGTAACTGAATCGGCCAAACTAACACAACCGTTAGTATCTACTTCCACGACATACAATACCTGAGTACCTGGTGCTGCGGAAGGTGTGTACGTGCTTCCTGTACCAACATTATTAGTTAGGGATGCATCGTCGTACCAATTTATAATACCTCCCGTACCAGTTGCTGTAACATCTACTATCACATCTCCCGGGCAATAAATGGTGTCTGTAGTTACTATTGGAACAGAAGGCAGGGCAACCACCGTAATAACTACCGAATCTGCCAAGCTTTCGCAACCGGCTATTGTTTCGGTAACATAATATGTTGTTGTTCCAACAGTGCTTCCCGGTGTTATTGTTGATCCGGCACCTATGTTATTTACCAACGTAACATCGTCGTACCAGTTATATGTTCCTCCTGTACCAGACACTGTAAGATCTACTAAGGTTTGACCTGTACAATAGGTAGAATCAGTTCCTGCATTTGGTGCTACTGTTGCTGATGGATCCGTTAATACGTATGGTCCTACCTCTGTGGTAGCACACCCTAAGTTTTCTATTGTAATATTTGCATAAGTACCGGCGTTTAATCCAGCTATTACAATTTCACCTGCACCATCAGTAACTATTGCAGTTGGTCCTACGGTTGTTCCGTCGTCATCGTAAGCAACATTGTAGGACATGGCAGGTGTAAGCCCGCTAATGGTTATTGATCCATCGGTACCTCCACAGGTTGTTGGATTGGAAGTAGCTATGGTATATAAAGGTCCATTTGGATCTGTTAGAGTATAAACAACCGGATCAGCTGTGCTACAACTAAAAATTGATACGATAATGTTGTCGTAAGTTCCGGCATCAAGTCCTGTTATTATCACATCTCCAGAGGGGTCGGAGTTCATGCTTGTAGGTCCTACAACTGTTCCATTATCGGTATACGAAATGTCGTAAGCCGTTGATGGAGTTAATCCAGATATGGTTATTGTTCCGTCGGTACCTCCACAAGATGTTGGGCTGGTGGTAGCTACTGTATAGACAGGTGCATTTGGATCTGTAAGGGTATAAACACCAGGATCAACTGTACCACAACCTAAAATTGATACGGTAATGTTGTCGTATGTTCCGGCATCAAGTCCTGTTATTACCACATCTCCAGAAGGATCGGAGTTCATGCTTGTAGGTCCTACTGTTGTTCCATTATCAGAATACGTAATGTCGTAAGCTGTTGATGGAGTTAACCCAGATATAGTAATTGTTCCTTCTGTACCTCCGCATGTTGTAGGATCTGTAGCAGAAACAGCAAACGATGGAGTTGGATTAATATCAATGGTGATTGCTGTAGCTGGTCCTTCGCACCCTACTACAGTTTCTGTTACATAATAAGTGTAATTACCCACCGCAGGGTTTGGCGAAAGTACCGCACCCGAACCAACATTATTGGTTAATCCTGCATCGTTGTACCAATTTAGTGTACCTCCTGATCCTGCTGTAGCTGTAAGATCTGAAATTGGATTACCATCGCAATAGGTTGCGCTTGTTCCGGCTACAGGAGCCACAGGAAGTGCATTTATGGTAATGGTAATTTGAGTGGATGGGCTTTCGCACCCTGCTACGGTTTCTGTTACATAATACACCGTAGTACCGTTTTGTGCTATTGGAGACAATGTAGTTCCACTTCCAACTACGTTGGTTAACGCTCCATCATCATACCACGTTAAGGTTCCGCCACTTCCAGCAGTTGCAGTCATATCGATCATTGGATCACCTTCGCAATAGGCTGCATCGGTACCAGCTACTGGTGCAGCGGGTATGGCTGGATTTGAAACCGTGATGGTAGTACTTTGATCGTAGCAATTGCCATCAAACACGTCTATAACATAAGTATTTACCCCTAAACCGGTAAATGTATAAGGAGAAGCTCCGGCTACATATCCTCCACCGTTAATTTGCCATTGATATGCACCTGTACCACCACTTACTGTAATGGTAATGGTACCATCAGTTGCACCACAGTTTGAAACATCTGTGTTTGCTTCAATATCTATTGATGGGTTATCGTATACCGTTGTGGTAATCATTGAGGCTGGCCCTTCACATCCGGCCAGAGTTTCTGTAACGTAATAAGTAATGATTCCAATAGCTCCCGAAGGGGTTAAGGATGTTCCTGTTCCAATCACGTTGGATAATGGTGCACTATCATACCAGGTCAATACTCCTCCTCCACCAGCGGCGAATAAATCGGCCATCGGTTCACCGAAACAATAAGTGGCATCTGTTCCGGCAGTTGGAGCTACGGGAGTTGGATTTGTTGTAATGGTTGCAGAACCATTAAACGTAATACCTGTACAATTGGCATCGTTTAGTGCTGTTACGGTATAGGTTCCATCTCCACCTCCAGATATGGTATAGGGCGATGTTGCTTGTCCTGTTACGTTAACTGGAGTTATTCCATCTGTATAAGTAAAGTCCCAAGGCCCTGTTCCGGTTAGGGTAATGATGACATCTGGAATTGTACCTCCAGAACAAATTGTTCCTCCTCCACTTACAGTAGCTGTTGGAAGTGGATTGGTAGTAATGATTGCCGCCCCGTTAAACGTAGTACCTGTACAGTTAGCATCGTTTAAGGCTGTTACAGTATAAGTTCCATCTCCTCCTCCAGATATGGTATAAGGTGATGTTGCTTGTCCTGTTACGTTAACTGGTGTTACTCCATCTGTATAGGTAAAGTCCCAAGGTCCTGTTCCGGTTAGGGTAATGATGACATCTGGAATTGTACCTCCTGCACAATAAGAACCACCTCCGCTTACTGTAGCTGTAGGGAGTGGATTGGTAGTAATGGTTGCTGAACCATTAAATGTTGTTCCCGTACAGTTAGCATCGTTAAGCGCTGTTACAGTATAAGTTCCATCTCCTCCACCAGATATGGTATAAGGTGATGTTGCTTGTCCTGTTACGTTAACTGGTGTTACTCCATCTGTATAGGTAAAGTCCCAAGGTCCTGTTCCGGTTAGGGTAATGATGACATCTGGAACTGTAGCTCCTGCACAATAAGAACCACCTCCGCTTACTGTAGCTGTAGGGAGTGGATTGGTAGTAATGGTTGCTGAACCATTAAATGTTGTTCCCGTACAGTTAGCATCGTTAAGCGCTGTTACAGTATAAGTTCCATCTCCGCCTCCAGATATGGTATAAGGTGATGTTGCTTGTCCTGTTACGTTAACCGGAGTTACTCCATCTGTATAGGTAAAGTCCCAAGGTCCTGTTCCGGTTAGGGTAATGATGACATCTGGAATTGTACCTCCTGCACAATAAGAACCACCTCCGCTTACTGTAGCTGTAGGGAGTGGATTGGTAGTAATGGTTGCTGAACCATTAAATGTTGTTCCCGTACAGTTAGCATCGTTAAGCGCTGTTACAGTATAAGTTCCATCTCCTCCTCCAGATATGGTATAAGGTGATGTTGCTTGTCCTGTTACGTTAACTGGTGTTACTCCATCTGTATAGGTAAAGTCCCAAGGTCCTGTTCCGGTTAGGGTAATGATGACATCTGGAATTGTACCTCCTGCACAATAAGAACCACCTCCGCTTACTGTAGCTGTAGGGAGTGGATTGGTAGTAATGGTTGCTGAACCATTAAATGTTGTTCCCGTACAGTTAGCATCGTTAAGCGCTGTTACAGTATAAGTTCCATCTCCTCCTCCAGATATGGTATAAGGTGATGTTGCTTGTCCTGTTACGTTAACTGGTGTTACTCCATCTGTATAGGTAAAGTCCCAAGGTCCTGTTCCGGTTAGGGTAATGATGACATCTGGAACTGTAGCTCCTGCACAATAAGAACCACCTCCGCTTACTGTAGCTGTAGGGAGTGGATTGGTAGTAATGGTTGCTGAACCATTAAATGTTGTTCCCGTACAGTTAGCATCGTTAAGCGCTGTTACAGTATAAGTTCCATCTCCGCCTCCAGATATGGTATAGGGCGATGTTGCTTGTCCTGTTACGTTAACCGGAGTTATTCCATCTGTATAAGTAAAGTCCCAAGGCCCTGTTCCGGTTAGGGTAATGATGACATCTGGAATTGTACCTCCTGCACAATAAGAACCACCTCCGCTTACTGTAGCTGTAGGGAGTGGATTGGTAGTAATGGTTGCTGAACCATTAAATGTTGTTCCCGTACAGTTAGCATCGTTAAGCGCTGTTACAGTATAAGTTCCATCTCCGCCTCCAGATATGGTATAAGGTGATGTTGCTTGTCCTGTTACGTTAACTGGTGTTACTCCATCTGTATAAGTAAAGTCCCAAGGCCCTGTTCCGGTTAGGGTAATGATGACATCTGGAATTGTACCTCCTGCACAATAAGAACCACCTCCGCTTACTGTAGCTGTAGGGAGTGGATTGGTAGTAATGGTTGCCGAACCATTAAATGTTGTTCCGGTACAGTTAACATCGTTAAGCGCTGTTACGGTATAGGTTCCATCTCCTCCTCCAGATATGGTATAAGGTGATGTTGCTTGTCCTGTTACGTTAACTGGTGTTACTCCATCTGTATAAGTAAAGTCCCAAGGCCCTGTTCCGGTTAGGGTAATGATGACATCTGGAATTAGATCTCCAGAACAAATTGTTCCTCCTCCACTTACAGTAGCTGTTGGAAGTGGATTGGTAGTAATGGTTGCTGAACCATTAAATGTTGTTCCCGTACAGTTAGCATCGTTAAGCGCTGTTACAGTATAAGTTCCATCTCCGCCTCCAGATATGGTATAAGGTGATGTTGCTTGTCCTGTTACATTAACTGGTGTTACTCCATCTGTATAAGTGAAGTCCCAAGGCCCTGTTCCGGTTAGGGTAATGATGACATCTGGAACTGTACCTCCTGCACAATAAGAACCACCTCCGCTTACTGTAGCTGTAGGGAGTGGAGAAACTGTGACTCCATAATCTGAAGTACACGAACCATCATCGTAAGTAACGGTAGCGTTTATTGTTGAGGCTACTGACCCTGAAGGTGTAAAAACACCAGTACTTGGGTTAATTGTTCCGGCAGTGGCTGGAAGTACAGTCCAAGTACCACCTCCTATTCCACCTGTTTGTGTGTAAGAGATATCACCTCCGCCTTCGCATGCTTCATCGTCTCCTGCAATAATAATATTACAACATCCTGTTGGACACGTGTTGTTTACCCCCGACTCTATTTCGATATAAAAATATGAAGAGACACCTCCATTTCCATCAACATAGAGGTAGTAGGTATTACCAATAGTAAGTCCGGTTAAATCAAATTGCACATTATCGGAAGTTCCATTGGTGTAATACGGATCGTCATTCGGACACCCTCCATTAACTACATTGACCGGGGTTCCACAGTTTCCATTTGCTTCAAGCACAATGGGCTGACTGTCAAACGAACCTGGTGTTACCGCCAACAAACCGCTTATATTCATACTAACAGTGGTGGCTGTGGGAACAAATGTAAACCACGCACTGTTGTTGTTGGACCCATTCCAGTCGCATCCATCTACAATGTTTCCAGGATACTGAGGATCGTTTTGTGAATATCCGTTGTTGTTTCCTCTAAAAACACCATCTGAAATACAAGATGCTCCAGAACAAAAATTATTGTCTGCACACAGGGTAACATCATTTACATTGACATCCGGTCCGAAAATCAATGTTGCACTTTCAAAAGATACTTCAAAGCTTGTTCCTTCTGTAATGGTAATGGTCCAGGTACCATTGGGATCAAAACCCGTGTGGAAATTACTAAACTCACCATCATTTTCGATGGCATAATATCCGGCATCATGCGGTGTGTTATCCCACTGTGTAAAGGAAGTGTATTCGTTTAATCTCTCCAGCGCAATATCATCTCTAAACGACATGTCAACCCAGCTACCGGTACTGGTTGTCATTAACTGACTGGTAAGGGTAATGGTAACACCTTGTGGATTGGTTAAGGTTAATTGATAAGAACTTAGGTTTCCTGTACAACTGGATGTACCCAATTGAATATCCACTTGCCTTAACACCGTTCCTGCTGTAGACAAACCTCCAACAGGTAAGCCTGTAACGTTGAAATCTACATTCAATCCATTTATATCTGCATCACATGCAGTTGATGGAGTTATCGTGTTAAACGTTTGCGCTGAAATTGAGCTTACCAAGGCAAGCGCAATAATAGTAAGTAGTTGTTTCATGCTGGTTTGAATAAGAAAGTTGTTTTGCTAATATCCGTACTAATCACCTGACTATCAACCCCTAAAACACAATGTCGCCCTGCATCAAATGGACCACCTTCCCGTCTAAAAACCTTTAACCGTAATGATTCAAGTGGATTTTTGTCCTAGTCAAACATTGGCCAAATCACCCCATGTATTCGTGGCGTTTCAGACAAGAGGTATGGTGTAATGGCAATACTCGGTTATTTTAGCAAGCTGACGTGTCCGATATATTCTTGATTAAAACTTCCCATCACTTCACATTTGATCTTCCAGACATAAACATCTGTAGGAGACATCACACCTTTGTAAGTTCCATCCCAAACCATATTTTGGTCTGTTGTATTAAAGATTAATTCACCCCATCGATTAAACACCATCAACTCATAACTATCTGGTTGTTTGCCTCCTAATACTGCAAAGAAATTATCGTTGTTTCCATCACCGTCTGGAGTAAAAGCGTTAGGTACATAGATTGAGAACTCATCCTCTATTACTACTTCGTATACTACGGAGTCAACACACCCTTCTATTGAAGTAACCACTAATGTTGTGGGATAAATTCCGGCTCCATCAAAAGTGTAGCTAGGGTTTTGATCCGATGAACCTGCTTCTCCGTTAAAGTTCCAACTCCATTGATTTGCTCCAATTGATTCATCGGTAAAATTTACCAAAGGATTATTAACGGTAGCGCTTTGCGGACTGAATGAAAAATCGGCTACTGGATTCGGGTAAACCTCTATAAAACCGAAATTGGTTAATGAAGAAGAGCAGTTATTTGCGTTGGTAACGGTAAGTCCCACATCGTAAATACCAGCACTACTATATGTATGGTTTATTGGTCCACAATCCTGTATTATTGTCCCATCTCCAAGATCCCAAATGCAATCGCCGCTATCTCCCGTATTTGTGAATACCACCTGTAGCGGCTCGCACCCGTTATAAACATCTGCTTCGAATGCAATGGTCGGAACTTCATTAATAATTACTTGTGTTGTTTGTGTATCTCCACAAAGTCCACCAATAGTATAGGTAACATTATTCACTCCTATTGTCCCGGCAGAAGGGTCGAATGTTCCGTTTACCGGGTCAATAATCCCATCTCCAGACCATGTTCCTCCAGGCTGAAGTGCTGAAAGATTAACAGGAGACTCATTGGCACAAACTCCTCCAATAGGAATAATACTTGCGTCTGCATAAGCAGCTCCAGGGAGTACATCTGCCGATAGGTTTATTGAGCATCCAGCATCATCTTGTATCGTTATGGAATAAGTTGAAGCACAAAGTCCTGTTTGGTTAGATATTGGTGTAAAAGTGACACCATTATCATAGGAATATTGATATGGTGAAGTTCCTCCTGTTGCATTGACCTCAATACTTCCAGTGCAATCTCCTAAACAGGTCTCATCGATTGTAGTGATGCCACCAGTAATAGCTGTGGGCTCCGTGATATTAACAGAAGATACGGAAATACATCCTACATCATCGGTTACGGTAACGGTATAATTCCCTTCGCATAAGCCTTGTGCAACTTCGTTGTTTGGTGTTGTTCCTCCGCTCCATTGGAATGCATATGGTGCTGTTCCTCCTGTTATTGAAGCTGTTGCTTGTCCGGTACAGTTACCAAAACAATCTACATTAGAATCTACAACTGCAGAAGCAGTACCTCCTCCAATATTTGAAACTATTACGGTTGTAGAAGCAATACAACTATTGTCATCTGTAACATTAACGGTATAGGTATCTGCAGGAAGGTTAATTATATTATCACTGGTTCCGAGTTGAGTTGATGCGCTATTTAACCATTCGTATTGATACGTAGAAACGACTATTCCTCCTGTAGCATTCACTTGGGCAGTACCATCAGATAGTCCACAATTTTCGTCCGTTGATGTGGCATTTAAGACAATAGCACTCGGCTCAATAACAGTAGCATTTACCGATGTTTGACATCCATTCTGATCAGATACTGTAACAGTGTAAGCCCCTGCAAGTAATCCGTTGAAATCTCCTGTTGCTTGATTTCCTTGTCCGATATCATAGCTATAAACTGGTGTACCTCCGGAAGCTGTAACTAGAATTTCACCATCAGTACCTCCATTACAAAGAATATCTGTTTGAGTGGCTTGTGCATCAAGTTGGGTTGGCTCGCTAATGGTTACAGAGACATTGAATGCACACCCTAAGTCATCCGTTACCACAACGGTGAAGTTTCCTGCAGTCAAACCGGTAAAAATTCCTGATGCTTGTGGGCCACCTCCTATATCGTATGAATATGGAGTAGATCCACCAGTTGCTATAACCTCAACATCACCATCCGACAATCCAAAACAAGAGACATCGGATTGTGTATTAATTGAAGCTGAAAGCCCCCCTGCATTATTCACCGTGGCAATGGCTGTTTGTGTACAACCGTTATCATCTGTCACAGTAACAGTATAAGTTCCGGCTATTAGTCCGGTTACGTTTCCAGTTGTTGAATTACCAGGGTCACTCCATAGGTAAGAATAATCAGTTGAAACCGTTCCTCCAGTTGCGGTAACTGACACCTCTCCGTTTGCTGCTCCACAAGATTCATCGACCGTTGAAGTTGAAAGTGAAATAGGTGTAGGCTCGTTGATGTTTACAGGAATATCTGTATTACATCCATTCGCATCTTCAACAAGAATGGTATAATTTCCTTGTGAAAGGCCAGTGAAGTCTCCAGTAGATTGAAAATTTGTTCCGGCATCAATCGAGTATTGATAGGGTAATGTGCCTCCAATTGATGACACAACTATCTCTCCATCGTTACCTCCGTTACAGCTAACATCTGTAGAATTATCTAAACTCAAAACTAAGGCAGCAGGTTCGTTAATGGTTGCATTGACTGTTGTTTGACAGCCTGTATTATCTTGAATAGTTATGGTATAGTTTCCTTGAGCTAACCCAGTAAAGGTTCCACCGGGTTGCCATGTAGTTCCTCCGTCTAACGAATACTGATAAGGAGTAGCTCCGCCTGTTGCGGAAACCTGGATTTCTCCGTCTGTATTTCCATTACAGGTAATGTCTATTACATTATCCACATTACCGGTGATTGAACTTGCCCCGGCTATGGTTATAGCTACAGTAGATTCACAGAGGTTTTCATCTTGAATTGTAACAGTGTAAGGACCTGCTGTAAGACCACTAAAGGTTTCTGATCCTTGCCAGGTAGTTCCGCCATCTATAGAGTATAGGTAAGTTGGAAAACCTCCATTTCCTGCTACTTCTAACTCACCATCACCTCCGGTACAAGACTCTGGAATATTATTTACCTCGACAACAGAAAGTGGTGTTGGATCAGTTACCACAACGGTAGTAGTTGAAGTACAGTTATTGGCGTCTGTTACTGTAACACTGTAACTTCCTGCCGGAAGGTTAACTGCCGGGTTGGTTGTTTGACCGGCTGCGGCTCCATTACTCCAAAGAAAAGTATATGGTGCGCTTCCATTTGTCATTGCCACAGCTGCTTCGCCATTACTTCCACCGGCACAAGGTTGTGTTTCTGTTCCACTTAATGATAAATTACATGTTGGTTCGGTAATGCAAACTTGATCGTTATAGGTACATCCATTGGCATCTGTAATGACCACATTATAACATCCTGCAGGCAATCCGGTTACTGTTTGGGTAGTTGCGTTTCCTGCAGCGGCATCCCACTGATAGGTATAGCCAGGTGTTCCATTTCCACCAACTGCCGTAACGGTTCCATCAGAACCATTTGGAGTGGTCACATCTGTTCCTGATGAAGTTCCCGTTATCGGAGCAGGTTCGTTTATTTGAATGGTTATGCTTGCGGTACAGTTTGTGGCTGTATTGGTAACAACTAAATCATATGTTCCCGGTGCAAGGTTTGCCAGGTCTTCTGTAGTGTAGGTTCCTCCATTCCAATCGTAGGTATAGGTTCCCGCTGGTGAAATAGTAGCATCGATCGAACCATCTGCACTTCCGTTGCAGGTAACATCTGTAGCAGTATAGGTTATGGTAGGACCTGAAGCATCATTTACACAAATGGTCTCAACATAAGTACATCCAGTACCTTGATCGGTTACGGTAACATCGTAACAACCGGCACAAAGTGCAGTGGCTGTTTGTGCAGTTTGAGACCCTGCTGCAGCATCCCAAACATAAGTATAGGGTCCAGTTCCTCCACTTGGGGTAATGGTTGCGGTTCCATCGCATGAACCTCCTCCACCTGTAAATGGAGGGTTACAAATTCCATTACAATCACTTACCGTAGCTGTTGAAGGATCGTTATTAAACCCCCAGGCACCTGTTCCATCGGTGGCTCTACTCCATACTCCGGTTCCCGTTCCGCTTAAAAAATCAACGGGTACTCCTCCATTATACATTGTTCTGATGCTAACCAACGAAGAAACAGCAGGACATCCATCAGCTGCCGCTCCGGCTGCTACCGGACCAGGTGTTTGATCGTAATGAGCACTGTTGTTTATATAAGTGATATCGTCAAAACTATATCCCCAAGCCAATCCACAAACGGGTGTTCCATTTGGATCGTACAATGCTTTCCAGTCATTCGAATTTTCTAGCCACGGTTGACCTGTACCATCTGTAACAACATTGGGTTGCCAATTGGTTCCAGAGATAAAAAACATACTGAATGGTATATCTACTGCAGGTACTACATTGTCTCCTCCAACTGTTAAAAAACCAAGGGGCGGTATAATGGTACCAGCTGGGAATCGCAATGTCCAATCACTTTTATAGCTATTGTTTTTCTTTCCACCTAATACATAACAGGATAAATCGATTGGATCACATGGGCTAGGATTGTATAATTCTATAAACTCCTGTCCAGAATGCAGACTATTTGTTCCACTTCCAGGATTGAATCGTATTTCATTAAACACTACCGCCGGGCCATTGTAAACACATGGCGTAGAAGATCCACCGCAGACCGTATTATCAGTCGAACTTGTAGTTGCTGTCAAATTATTTGTACAACAAGTACCATCGTTTCCAATGTTAACATCTACACTAGCAGTTAATGCTCCACAGCCACCAGCTGAATTATCGGTTACCGTCACAGTATATGTTCCGGCAGATAGATTGGCGACGGATTGTGTTGTTGAACCACCGGTCCAACTATAGGTATAAGGAGGTGTACCACCTGTTACGGAAACTGTAACGCTACCATCCGATCCGCTACAAACCTCGTTGACACCTGTTCCGTTTAACACGAGTGGATCAACACATCCGCTATTACAAGCTCCTGGTGTTGGGCTATAATTATCTGCCCAGATAAGACTTCCATCATCTGATCTTGCCATTGACAGTCCTGTAGTGGTTGCACCAGTATATTCAATTCCTGGGATACTTTGCCCCTCTGGCATTAATAAGCCAGCACCACAGGTACAAGTAGATGTCCAGCCCGTGTTATCAAATTCATCTTCTGTTGTTAGACCACCAGCACCTACAGCAGACCAATATACGGCATCAACTACAGTATTGGTCGGGTCGAATAAGGTGATATAACCATTGGTATTTCGTAAAAACCACCTCCCATTTCCACATATATATGCTGTACCATTATATGCGTCTAGATCTATATCCAAATTGGGAGAGGCACTTCCTCCAATAACGAGATAACCTCCTGCAGGAATAATTGAACCGGCAGGAAAGGTGAACGTTCCGTAGTTACTAGTTCCCGTTCCAGTTGTTGGGTCTTGATTAGAACCAATGGTGTAACAGGAAATATCGATGTCATTACAAGGGTCTGAATTATAAAGTTCGATCCATTCGGCATTACCTCCGGGTGATTGGTAATTATCCCAAACAGAATTGGTGGTAATTCCGCCTGTGGGAGCAGCCATTATTTCGTTAATTACAACTTGAGCATTTGCGCTTGACAATACTATTGTGGTTAAAAATAGAGTTAACTTTTTCATAAGGTTTGGTTTCATTGGAATGGTCAGATTCCACAATATCTCCATTAACCTTCTGATTATCAATACTAAATTAAACTCTGAGCCGTATACCGCTCTATGCTTATAAAACTATCATTTCAGGTTTTGCAAGCCATTCAACGTTGATTTCGCCCTGCTTAAACTCCTATAAGGTTTTGACCCATTCTATTCCCTTTTTTGAATACCAACTTCACATTCTCTTCTATTCACACCAACAAAAAAGCCACATGTAGTACATGTGGCTTTTTATGCTAAATCTTGTTTGGTGCACAAATATTGCACACTCAAACAGCTCTACTTGGGCAGTCCTATTGTTTTACCAATCTCACCGTTTTTATTTGATCATCATAAGCAATTTCGAGTAGGTATATTCCCGCTTCCGATAGAGGGTATATGGTAATAATTGCTGATTTGCAATGGTTTTACTTTCCAGTAATATGGCGGTTTTTTATTTATTAACATCCTTCAAGCAAATCAATTGCTGTATACATACTTAATTGAAATATGCGTTTTTATTATGTCACCAAAAACACATATCACCCTCTTTATCATTTGTTTACAGATTCTGTATTGGGAAGTGAAATGAATTCACCTAGAAAACAAAAAAGCACAAACCATAACGGTTTATGCTTTTCTTATTGCACATACTTAATCAACAAACTATCAATCTTCTATTATTTCTAGGAGAATTTGTGCAAGTTTTTCCGGTTGAGAAAAATTAGGGGTATGGCTTGATTTTATTGAGTATGCCTTTTTTACTAGACCACTGTACATTGCTCTTTGAACTTCAATTGGAATAGCTCGATCTTCAGTACATTCGATATAATATTTAGGAATGCTTCCAAAGTTTCGATCGGTAATTTGTAATTCGTACATTAACGGTGCTGATGGTTCAGGAACAATGTATGGTTTTGCTTGATTGAAAGCTTCTTTCGGAATATCCTGAGCGAAAGCATTCTGTATTTCTTCTTCTTTTACTAAAGCGTAGGTTTTATCATCCGATAAATAGAAATTTTCAACCGCTTTGGATCCTTCTACTCCCTGAACCGCTTTAAAGAAAGAACCTCCATTTGGCAGTAAAAAAGCGGTTAAGTAGACCAATTTCTTCACTTTTTTTGGTCTTAATTCTGCCACTCTACTTACTGTGATTCCATTAAAGCTATGTCCTACCAGAATAACTGGTGCGTCTTGTTTGTCAAGAATTTCAGTTAATGTTTTCACATAGTCGTCCATAGAGATTTCTGAAGGTGAAGTTTTATCACTTCCATGTCCTGGTAAATCGGGCGTTAAAACGGTATGTCCATTTTCCTTTAAAGTTTGGGCTACATTGTCCCATTGCCATCCACCTAACCATGCGGAATGAACCAATACATAAGTTTCTTTTTTTGTTTCCATTTTTTCGTTTTGATTTGCTTTTGCACTATTGCAGTTTGACATTAACACCATCATCAAACTAATAGAAGTAACTATTAACTGTCTCATTTTTAATTGTTTTTAGTAATAAACTTTTCAGGAACAAATGTAGATCGGGCTATAGGGACAATCCTGTACCTTTTGGTACAGGTGATAAATTATTTTAATGATTTATAGAAGTTCAATCTGTTTAAACCTAAGGTTTACAATACCGGTTAATTCAAATTGTTTTAAAATTTTGGAAATTACCTCTCTGGTGGTTCCCAATTCTTTTGCCAATTGATTATGAGAAAGGTTTATGAGGGGAGATTCGTTCTTTCTGGAAGATTCTTGCAGATAATCTAACAAACGCTTATCAATTTTGTGGAACGCTAACTTTCTATAGGAGTGAAGTAGATCTTCATAACTTACGATAAATGATTCTGTAGTGAATTTGTTCCAGGATTTATACTTAAAGCTCCATTCGGAAACATATCTAACCGGAATTTTAACTATTGTGGTTTCTTCTTCTGTTTTGGCATTTACAATACTCTTGCAATCCCTGAATGATGCAATTAGCGATAATACACATGTTTGAACGGGGTTTACATAATAGAGTAAAATCTGCCTATCTTCATTTTCCTGCCAAACTCTAACCTTTCCTGTTACAACCAAAGCCAACCATTTAATGTACTTTTGTTGCTCAACTACTACGGAGTTCTTAGGTATAGTTTGGACCTCTCCTACTTCTAATATTTCTTCTTTAAGGCTTTCTTCCGTGATCTGTAAAGCACTAAAAAGCTGGTTAAATTCAATCATAATGTGTCAATTAATCTTTATTGAATGATCTTACCTGAACATCCACAAAACTTTGGTTATTTAAAAGAACTTTTATAAATACTTTGTCATCAGCACTTCTTACTTCCCAGATTTCGCAATTATAACCGGAGTAATCTTTTAATGTCAATTTAACATCGTAATACATTTCCTTGATTCCAATTCGGATAGTGTTAGCAGAAGACGTAAGTATCAACAAGCTATCTTTTCCGTCATAAACCATCTGGCACGATACATTCATTACCCTTATCAGGTTCGACATTATTTTATTAGAACTCCATATTTTCATGATATTTCGAGAAAAGATTATTAATAGAGAATCCCTTTGGGAACACGAATTTGTTTAGTACTTGATTCCGACCATCAGTATATCATCGGTTTGCTCTAATCTACCTTTCCAATTATCCAATTGGGATTCTAAAAAAGATAGCCTTTCATTACTGGGTAACTTTTCACTTAAAATAAATGCTTCTTTCATTTTTCGTTTGGAGAGTTTTTTCCCCTTTTCCCCACCAAATTGATGATAAAACCCATCACTCGTTAAATAGAGTGAATCGTTCTTTTTTATACTAATTTTTTGAGTTCTGAATGGAGAAGGGTTTTCCACTTTTCCTATTGGTTGATGGTTTCCTTTATATTCACAAACCATTTTCCCATTCATTACAAAAACACTGTTTCTATAGTAAACATCATCATCATAATCAGAAACGAGGTATATGGAACTATTGGCTCCGCTGTATGAAAGAACATTGGTTTCTGTATCTAAAGAGCACAAGGAAATATCCATTCCATCTCTAATTTCCTGCTCTTCAGAACTAAAGACTTCCTGTACCCTTTCACGTAATTTATTCAATACATCCCCTACTTCTTCATCATAGCTATGAGATAGTTCATCGTTTAATACGTATGAGCAAATTACACTAACCATCGAACCAGGAACTCCATGTCCGGTACAATCTGCCACTGCAAAGAAAGTTTTCTTCCCTATCCTTTTTGACCACAAAAAATCACCAGAAACAATGTCTTTAGGCCTGTTAATAACGAAACTATTGGTAATATTCCTTTTGAATAAACTTTCCGATTGTACCAAAGTATCGTGTATCCTTTTACTATAATTGATACTGTTAGTAATTTCTTCCTTTTGTAATTGAATTTGCACTCTTTGCTCTTCAACCAAATTTCTTTGATGAATTAGATCGTTCAACCTTACGTCGTAAAGTTTTGATATAAAATCCCTCCAGGAGGAATATTCTTCATACCATC
Organism: Parvicellaceae bacterium; assembly: GCA_965230225.1. Lineage (GTDB taxonomy): Bacteria > Bacteroidota > Bacteroidia > Flavobacteriales_D > Parvicellaceae > CALSMU01. Next base: position 162,359 of record CBDDKM010000004.1, on the reverse strand, counting down.
TTTTAGTTGTATCCGGCGAAACCAGTATCACTTTGGAATCCTTAGAAGCCACTCCACAACCAATACTCGGTTGTTTCTTTTGCCCGGCAATTAACGATAGTATGCAACTTTCTCCCGGAAAAAGATGATAAATAAGCCTGGATACTTCATTGTGATCTTTTTGCATTACTTTAATCATTCCTTCCAGAAGAATGGGGATAAATTCAATTTGATTGTATTCTTCGATTAATACATCACCTTTTTTAAATTGAGTAATTGGGTATTCTTTTAACTCCGATAATAATCGGTCCTCAAATATGTTTTCTAAAATTTTCATACGGGAAGATTTTTGGATAATAACTATGGTGACTTACAAATGTGAATGCAAGTCAATCTATTATTGCATTAATTTGACAAGCCTAATACTCTTCGACAATCTGAAGCAATATTTCGGCTAATTCGAAAGGTTTAGAGAAATTAGGAGTATGACTGGATTTTATGGAAAATACATCTTTTACATTTCCTTCGTACATGCTTCGCTGAACCGCTATTGGAATGGTATTGTCTTCTGTACATTCTATGTAATATTTCGTTACTCTTCCATAATTCTTATCGGTAACTTCCAGTCTATACTGTAGCGGTAAAAAAGGCTCCGAAACAAAGCTTGGTTTTACTTTTTTAAAAACGTCCTTGGGAATGTCGTGTGCGAAAGCCTTATGCAGCTTTTTTTCTTTAACATAAGCAGATAATGAATCTTCCGATACACAAAAGTTATCTACCGCCACAGAATTGGTCATTCCGTGAACAGATGATAAAAAGGATTCGTAATTGGGCACCATTAAACCAGCCAGATAAACCATTTTTTTGACCATATCTGGTCTTAACTCGGCCACTCTACTGATGGTAATTCCGTTGAAACTATGTCCTACCAGGATAACTGGTTTTTTTTGTTGATCCAGAATATCGATGATGGTTTTCACATATAAATCCATGGTAACACTACCGGCAAAAGTGGTATCTACACCATGTCCCGGTAAATCTGGAGTGATTACTCTATGACCATCTTCTCTGATATAATTTGCTACTACATCCCATTGCCAGGCTCCCAACCAGGCAGAATGGATCAAAATAAATATTTCGGAATCCTGATCTGTGGGGGTAATAGAAATTCTACTCTTGCTTGAGTTAGTTTCAGCTTCTAATAAATTGGTATTGGCCATACCTGTAAAATTGAGCAGAACAAGTACAACCAAACTATAAAACATTTTCATTGTTTTGGTTTAAAATAATTACTTGGTGCAATTCTATTAGGTACAATTTAGGACATTAACAAAGTCTCATGCTCTGCTAAATATATAATATTAAGGTGCCATTGAGATTCTAATACTTCATATCAATATATTAAACACTTTATGTGCTTTATTTAGTATGCTAACCAGGAAGTTCTTCAATCAATTTTTCAAAAGAATTTACTCCCAATAACTCTTTAGATTTCTTTACAATTCTATGCTTCGTCGTTCTCACCCCTCCTTCTGAGATCCCCAAACAATTAGCAATTTCTTTATTTTCCAGTGTTATTTTTGATAACATTAACAACCTTATTTCTGCTGTGGTAAACAATTTTTTTCTGAATGGTTTAAAATCGAGAAAGCGAGGAAATATTTCAATGAATGAGAACTTAAATCGTTTCCAATCCTCATCTGTCAAGATTTTCATATTAGACAATTCTATCAATTTCTTATCCTGATCTCTCAACACCTCGTCTAGCTCCTGACTCAGATCATCCACAGCTTCGTTCTTTCGAATAATTTCTTCTCTTAAATTTTTTATTTTTTGCTCAAGTAGTTTGGCTTTTCCATTTAAGTATTCGGTTTTGATACGACTAACTTTGACCTTTTCTTTCATTATTCGTCCTTCAGCTCTTTTTATCAAAACAATTAAGAAAATGGCTATTGTTGACGCAATAAAAAGTAAGGTTCCTACCAATATGGCCTTATGTATTTTAGAACGAACAGCTTTAATGATTACCTGGTCTTTTACCAACCTCAATTTAGCCTGGTATAGTTCACCTTCCTTTTTTTCTGTTTCGTATTTAATTTGAAGCCCCTCTATGATTTCTTGCTTTTCTGATGTGAAAATTGAATCATGAATATTGATGTATTCTTTGGTATAGTACAGTGCTGAATCCATTTTACCCATCATTTGATGTACTTCTCCCATACTTTTTAAAGCAAATTCTTTTTGTTGCATCAGTTGATGATCAGTACTGATTTGAAGAGACATTCTGTAAGATTCCAGGGCTTTGGTTAATTGCCCAATCCCTTTGAATATTTCACCAGCAGTATTGTAACCTGCAACTTCAACAATGGGATCATCTATTTGATCCATTTTACTAAGTCCACTTAACACATAAAATTCTGCACTGTCTAATTGATTATCCCATACATAAGTTTCACCAATTAACATTTCCAATCTAATACCCTCATTAAATTGATTTCTTTCATTAAACACCAATTGGGCTTCTTTGTAATATCCTATTCCTTTCAAATAGTCTAACTTCTGGGAATATACTGTACCTAGAGCCATTAAAGTATAGCCTTTTAAATAATGTGGCTCTCCTGTTTCCTCCTCTTCTAACATCAAATCAATTGCATTAGCCAGACACTCCTCAGCTCTTTCCAAATTCTCTTGATTATACCAAATTGACCCAAGGTTAAAATAAGCAATAGCAGCTTTTGAGACCATATTATGTTCTTCTGCCAACTCAATATTGAGCAAGATTAGTTCAATTTCTTTCTCAACATCTCCTGTATAACCATAACAAACTGCTAAGTCATTTCTCAATTCAAACAATGACTCATACTCTCCTAATTTTTCAGATTTCTCTATTCCCTCTTCAAATAATTGTACTCCGCCTTCCAGATTATTTGACGTTAGAATTAGTGTGCGAGCCTCAAATGAAACGCCTTTCATTTCGTAAAATACATTCTTATGCATTTTACCTTTTTTGGTTAATAATTTGGAGTAATGCTGCAAGGAATCATTATTAATTCCATCATATTCATTACACTTTTTTAATAGAAACTCTAAATAAGCTTCCCCTTCTTGATTTGCAATAACTTTTGGTGAATAAAAGCCAAACACAATTAGTAAAATGATAAAAAAATCTCGCATACGGTCAGGTACGTTTTTTTAATTATTAATATACAATTGGGTCTTTAGGGTAGTACCTGATTGAAAAAAAGAGGGTAAAATGTTTCAACGGCTAATGGTACAACAACTAAACTATTAATTAACTTATTAATTTATCATTATTTTAGGACTAACAACTCACATTCAAGGACAAAACCTTCTTTACAGCTCATAAACTTATTTTTTTTATTCCTTAGTTTGGTAAGATTTCCATTAGGTCATTAAATGATTTAACTCCCAGGCCTTTCAGCTTTTTTACTATCCTATGTTTGGTGGTCCGAACACCTCCATCGGTTATTCCAAGACAGTAGGCAATCTCTTTAGTTTCCAGAGAAATTTTAGACAACATCAACAGCCTGATTTCGGCGGTAGTGAAGTACTGTTTTTTAAATGGTTCGAAGGACAAAAAATTAGGATATATATTCATAAATGACTTTTTAAAATGTTGCCAATCACTTTCAGTGAGAATCTTCATATTAAATAACTCCACCAATGCACTATTACTAATGGATAACTCCTCACACATTTCTTCCAATTCCATCATGGTTTTTCGTTTGATCATAACTTCATTTCTTAATGATGTCAATTCTTCGTTGAGAAGACTAGTTGAGTTCTGCAAACTTTCATTTCTAATTTTGTTGGCAAGAATGCTTTCCTGAATAACCTTATTTTCCTCCCTTTTTATATAAACAATGAGCGTAATGGTGATAACTGCTAAAATCGTCATAAAAAAAATCGCCGCTATGATTTTTATTTTATTAATCTGCCCTGCTACTCTTTTGTTACGACTATTATACAAACTGATTTTTGCTTGCAATAACTCATTGTCTTCCCTTTCACTGTCGTATTTGATTTGATAGCCCTGAATTACTTTTTCTCGTTCTTTGTTATACATCGTATTGTGGACCTCATGAAACATGCTTAAATAGTGAAAAGCTGAATCGTATTCTCCCTGATCTTCATAGTAATTACTTATTGCTCGTAACAAAGTATCTTTACCCTGAGCAATATTATTTCTATTGTAAATTTCATTTGCTTTTTTATACAGCATGATGGAAGTATCCTTAATGCCATATTGAGAATATAAATGACCAGTTACCTCATATATTTCGCCTGATAAAAAGTTAAATCTATCATCATGCGAAATGATGTATTTGACTGAATTTCGTGTGTAATAATAACTACTATCCAGGTTTCCTAATTCCAGGTAACACTTTCCCAGATATGCCTGAATCAAATGACATTCGATGAAAGAATCAGTAGCTCTACAATACTCCCTGGCCTTTTTTAAATCTGTTATTGCATCCGAACAATTACCACTATACATTTTAGAGGCTCCTCTTACAGCCAGCACGTATAGTTTACGACGTGTTAGCTTTCGAACATCATCGCAGTTGTACAAATATTTTTCAGATAATGCTAAGTACTCCTCGGCCCTGGAATAATCTCCTAATGACCCCCAAAGCGTAGATAAACTAAAATAAGCTGTATACAGTTTATCGGTTAACTTTTTCTCTTCCGCTAGCTTAATGTTTTCCAACTGTAACTTAATGGCTTCTTCATAATCTCCAATTATATTCTTAAGGGTTGCATAATTGCTCCTAATAATGAAAAGATTATCAAATTCGTTTTTTTGTTTTGCTTCATCGATCAGATTTAAAAAAAGAGCCTCTCCTCCTTTCACATCCTTCATATTAGTAATCAAATGCTTAGCCTTATAGGAAATCGCATTCATTTTATATCTAAAATGATTTAGGTCACTTGCCTTTTTAGCTAGTTGATCCGCATAATAAAAAATTGAATCATTCGCTTTAGTTCCATCATACTGATGGCACTTTTCCCATAATTCTTCCAGTTCATTTTTAACATATTCCTGGCCCTTACAATTGAATGTATATGCAATTAAGAACAAATTTGCTAATATGACCGATAGTGTTTTTCGCATTCTACCTATTTGATTTACCTTAGAAAATCCTCCTTTATTATTTACCAATGATTGCAAAGTTCATCTGGGTAGGAACTGTTGAGTATTCTGAACTAATTCGCAGTATATAGATGCCATTATTTAGATGATCACAACTTAGATGAAGTTGATTATTCTTTTTGGACACTTCTCTTCTGGACTGATGCACTATTTGCCCATGAACATCTAAGATTTCTATTGTTACTGTTCCTTCTCTCACCGAATAATAATCTATGTTTAAATCGCTGGATACCGGATTCGGAAATAGCTTTGAAATAGCATCCTTGTAGAAATTAACAGCCTGAGGAGCTGTATAGGTAATTTCGCCATCTTCGTCTACTTGTTTTAATCGATAATATGATAATCCGATTAATGGTTTTTGATCTTCTTCATGATAGGTGATTGGAGATGAGCTATTGCCGGCTCCATCAACTTTTAATAATTCTTGCCAGTTTATAGCATCTCTGGATCGTTCAACAACGAAATAGTCATTGTTTTGCTCCGAAATCGTTTTCCAGTCTAAATTGACCAAACCTCTGTTTTGATCCGGCTTTGCCTCAAAATAATCCAGAGTAATAGGCAATGGACTGGAACTTGGATGAATTAGAAAATGAGAGAAACTGCTTACGGGTACTTCTATATAATGAACATCTGAAGTAGTTGTTATATCCTGGCTTAGGGATGTTTCTGTACCGGAGGCAGATGGATTAAGCCAGGTTAATGCACCCGTAAAATCCATGTTGTCGTTATCAAATTTAGTTACCACCAGATCTCCTACTGATAAACAGGATGGAGAACCACAATGCTCCATACTTAATTCTTCCAATTCGGATTGAGTGATATAGAACCTAACAACTGCTGCTCCACTGGTGGAAGGTGTAATTCCAAAGTGTCTTTGAAGGTATGGTACCGAGTTGTAGGTTTGTACTGTTCCATCTACTCTTACTGTTACATCAGTAGTTCCCAATACTGTCCCATCTTGTGTATCTCTAATGGAGAGAATTGGTCTTTTATGAACATCATCTAAAAATGTGAGCCAGTCATTATCATCGTTTAAGTAACAATTAGACGAATCACCATCTATCGACAAATTGTTGATTGGCGGAAATATAATCTGCTGGGTTGCTCCAATAATGGTTCCCGGAATTTTACTATTGCAGTTATCTCCTAATAATTCTAAGATCGTATAAGTGGTTGTAGCAGTTGGGTATACTTGATGATGATAGGTTCCAACTCCATGTGGAATTCCAAAAATAGTATCGTTAGTAGTTCCATCGGAGTAAATAATATCGTAAGGTCCCGACTCTCCCAGTTCGAAGGATATGTAAAGAGAATCTCTTCTACAAATCTCCTGATCCGGCCCTGCATCTACGGTTGGATGAATAAATGGCCCTCTTGTAAAATCCCAAAGTGGCCCTATTACATTGGTAGTAGTATTGTTTACCCCTCCAAAGATAAATGGTGTTGCCGTTGTGGCATCTGTATCTTCTGATGACTCTAAATCCTGTAACACCACATAATCCCAACACATCTGTGTTCCATGATCCTTATGAATCGTAGCCATCGTTCCGGTTACTGTACTCTTGATGTACAACACTCCACTTGGATTACCCTGAGCAAAAATCTGCCCATTAGGAGAGGTCAAAGTCTGAGTCTTTCCTGCCTGTAACCTATGATTACCTGTCACCCCGGCAGAGGCTACATAATTGATTGTATCGAAGGTATTACTCCCAAAAATTGTACTGTTTGGTGTGGATATATCTACCCGCTTAAACGTCGCTCCTACTCCTCCGGTATTAAAATAGATAATGAAATTACTTGTTCCCGCCGATTCTACATTATTATAAATCAAATCACGAGGTCTGATCCAATGCCTCACTTTTATTAATTCAGGTGCCACAAAAGATATATTACTAATACCATTCATGCTCCAGATATTAACATCAATCGTACTCCCAGACATGTCTAAATTCCCCACCTGATTACCACTGATGTTTACGTTCAATCGTATATACATATCATGGCCATTGGTATTAAAATTTCCATTCAAAAATGAAAAATGAGAATGCGTTTCTATATCACTGGCTAAACTCCAATCTCCATCGCCACTATCAAATATTATACTACCCTGTAATCGGTTAACAGCCGAAATGGTTTCTCCGGCAGGATCGGTTGAATTAAATCTATAGTTTCCTGAAAATGCTCCCCCTAAAGAATGAAAGGTAGCATCGGCATCTAAACTCCCTGATATATAGAAATTCCCTGTACCCGTTAACCTCGCATTGGAGTTTGATACGGTAAAATCATGACAATAATTTGATCCTGATAAAGCCACCGAAGTCATCCCTGTTCCATCGTGAGAAAGATTATCAAACACCACATTATCCGCCGAAGTTGGCACACAAGTTCCATCTCCTACTGTATTGGTTTGGGTGGTGGTCCAAAAGTTAGGATCAGACCAGTTACCACTAAATGTGGTAGGACTTGTTAAATCTGCCCTCCAATAAAATGTCATCGCTCCACCACTCCCTGTAGTTGTCGCCCAGTTATCGTTCCCTCCTAAGTCATTCACATTAGAAGCCACCGGAGAGGTAAACCCATCTGCATCCAGGTTCTCTAAAGTCACAAAATCCAATGTAGTGGTTCCCTGAACATCAAACATTACCTGACCAGATCCTGCCGCAGTTTGAATGAATGTACTGGTATGACAACCGGTTCCTGTAGCCGTAAAATCTCCCGTTACAGTAAATGTACGATTGGTCCCTCCGGCAATCAAAATGGTATTTCCTCCTGCAAAAGATAAATCCCCATCAATAGTTATATCTTTCATCAGAAGGTGTGTCGCTGCCGTTCCATTGAAGTAAGCTCCTCCACCCAAGGTCACATCTCCATGAACCTCCATCGAACTAGAAGCACTTCGATTAACCCTTAAAAGACTTCCGGCCACCGTAGTAAAAGAAGGCATATCCAATACATTGGCATTGCCTGCTCCATAAATCCTTGGAGTATTATGTAAAAAATTAACCACACTCCCATTGGTAAAATTAGGTACTAATTCTCCACGCCAATCATACCAGGAATGCACATAATAAATATTAAATGTGGTATTATCTGCATTGATGGTTGAACTCTGATAAGCCAGTACCCTACCTATATCGATGGTACGACCAACTGCGTGGATCGTACTCCACCTTAACCTTAACTGCCTTATTCCATTTGGGTTATCAAGATCCGAAAGCAAAGTGTACTCTGCATTCTCGAAGAAAAGATGATTATTTAATGTTTGGGTAGAAAAATCCATCGTATGGTTCCCTCCCCTAAAGGTGATTGTGCTCGTCAAATCCCAATCCATGGTGGGATTCAACGTAAAATGGCCATAAACATTAAGAGCACTTACCGAAGGAGAGATAAACTCTCCACTGGTTCCATCACTCACCCAGTGAATACTATTAACATAACCATCTACATCCAGGTTAACCACCTCTCCATTCATGTTCTCAAAAACCACAGAGTCCTGAGGTCCCGGAACACAGCCTAAATCCCAGTTACCTCCACTCGACCACAAGCTATCTCCAGCTCCTCCAGTCCAGTGAAGTACCTGAGCCGAACTCGTTGTTAAATCCCAAAAACTGTTTCCTCCTAAATCGACTGCTCCAGATACAGAATAAGTAAGTGATCCTGATCCCCCTGATGAAGCACTGTTTCCGGCTTCTACATTCTCCAATAAGACATCGTGTAAGCTAACATTCGATGAAGAGGTCAATATCCTTGATGTATTTAATCCTCTAATGGTGTTGATCGATCCACAATCAACTCCTGGCCCCTGGCTCAAACTTCCCACAGAAAATCCTCCACTAGATAGTTGTATGGAAGAACTTCCATTCAATAATAAATCTCCTGTTATGGTAGCTCCTGCTCCCCCTATAGACGTATTAAAAGTTGATTTCTCTGCTAGCTCCACATCTCCTACACAGGTAAAATGATGATAGAACGCATATACTACATCCTCTCCCAATAGGTTCATGTCTCCCATATCATTTACTCCCGTTCTAATCCGCTGATTAGCAACTCCGGAAGACAAATTAAAAACACAATCATCCAAATCCAGGTTGTTGGATACACTATAAATTGGATTTGAGCCCCATGCATTGGTTACACCGGAAATATTAAAAATAGAAGTTCCTCCATTAATCACTCCAGCAGAATTTACACGGAGACTAGGAATATCGAAAGTAAAATTATTGGTATTGATGGTTCCTGCACGCAAATAAAAAGGTGAATGTGCATTCATAAAACCGGTTAACCAGGCACCGGAAGTAAAATTAAATACCCCGGATGCATTATCGAAATTCAATCGACACTTCAACTCGTTCCCATTCAGTTCAATGTCATGAGATCCATCCCAAACAAAGAAGATTTGTCCGATATAATTAAAATCCAAAGTGGAAGGATCTGCCAAAGAAAAACCTCCAACACTTCCATTTCCTACTGTTAATACCCTACCAGAGTTAGTTGCACCAAATACCACAGTATTGGTAAAAGAGGCATCCATGGTTAAACTGGCACAAAAGGAATTGGAATTAATATTTACCGTACTGGTAGAAGCTGTAAAACCTAAATCGGTAAAAAATACATTATCTACCGGTCGTGGCCCCTGAGCAGGACGCTCAGTTCCATTGACTCCTCCTACACGCCAGGAACAGGGGTCGGACCAATTTCCGCTTCCGCCATTCTCCAAATGGCCCACCCAATACAAATCCAACGATGTTCCACTTCCATTAACCGAAGCAGATAAACAAGTGGTAAATGCACCAATACTGTTACTTATAAAAATAAGTAATACCAGCATTAGGCCCTTTATTTTAAACAGTAATTTCATAAATTTTGAATTAATTAATCAATAATTTATTAGGGTGAAGAAGGCAGTTAAATGCGCATGAAATGAGCCCAAAAACTATTTGGAACGAACAATCATAAACTCCGTTCTTCTATTCAACTGATGCTCTTCCTCTGAACATTGAGAATCATCATCACAACCATTAAGCAGTTGACTTTCGCCAACCCCTTTTATATTTCTAACTCTATGAGCATCTCCTACCTTATTTATGATGTAATTGGCAGTTGCCTTAGCTCTTTTTTTAGACAACCAAAGGTTATATTGGGCATCTCCCCTGGAATCTGTATGAGAAACAACATCAATTCTAATTGATGCATTTTGTTTCAAAAAATCAACAATTTTATCGAGCTCCGTAAAGGCATCAGAACGCACTTTACTTTGGTCAAAATCGAAATAAATGGAATTAAACTTTTCGACAGTTACGTTAGAAACGAGCTCTTCATTCCCCTTTGGTTCTCCCTTAGCAATAATTTCTTCGGAAGCCGGTGGAGAAGTAGTGTGCGAACTTTCTTTTGGAACAACATTTTCTACAACCGTTTCAACCAGAGTTTTATCATCTGCTTGTGATATTTCAGCTTCCACATGAGAAGAATCTTCCATTGGTGCATCTGCTACTATCTCCTGTTCTATTTTTTCTGCTGCTAATACTAGATTTAAAACAATTTCATTTCCAGGTCCTGATGAGGAAAAATAAACCACTTTATCATCGTACTCATCTTTAGATGCCACCAGACTATAATCCTTATTCGGTCTAACTATGAATAATTCTTCATCGCTTGTTGTTAATAATTCGACTGTACTTTCTTCTGAATTTAATAATCGATAAGTAATCTCATTTAGTGGGTTTCCGTTTTCATCAACCACTGTTACGATTACCTTTTTCCAGGTATGAAACGGCTCTTCGATCGAAAAAGAGTAAATATCGTCCATCCCTAAACCTCCGGGTCTGTTAGAAGCAAAGTACCCTGAAGTATCGTTGATGTACCTCATGGAGAAATCGTCTTTGTGACTGTTAATGGAAGGCCCCAAATTTTGAGGTGCCAGGAAAAATGAGTTTCCTTTTTTAGCAATGAATAAATCCAATCCTCCTAATCCTCCTCGTCCATCTGAGGCAAAATACAAATCTCCCTTTTCTGAGATCATTGGAAAAAGTTCATCTCCCTCTGTATTGTATACAGCTCCAAGGTTAATGGGCTTACCAAATGATCCATCGCTTTTTATTATCGAAACATATAGATCACTTCCTCCAAAACCTCCCGGCATATTAGATGAAAAATAGAACCTTTTTCCATCGGCAGAAATAGCAGGATGACCTATGGAGTACCCTTCTTCATTAAGGGATATTAGTTCCGGATCTTTATCTTCTTTTAAATTGGCTTGCAAAATTTTTAATTGAGTGATTCCTTGTTCATCCCTCAATACTTTTCCCTTATTTGCATGACTAGCAGTAAAATAACATATTCCATCTTTAGTAATGAAAACAGGACCATGATGAAATTTTAATTTAAGACCGGATAAAAAAGGTAGTATCCTTTTTCTTTCGTTACCACTAAGCGAATCATAAACGTAGGTCTTTAAATAAGGTGATCCTTGCCTAATATCTGTTCCCTTTCGAGGTAAAATGGAATTTCTGGAAGAAGTAAAAACTAACTTGTCTTCCCAGGGAAAAACACCAAAATCGCTAAATTCACTGTTTATATCCTCCAGGTGTTTTAATTTAAAAGTTCCTTCTTTACCATTGCCTGTTAGGTTATTACTCTGATACATGAGGGTTCGAATTTCATCTGGATTTTTTTCCATGTACTTTTTCATCCATAATTCTGATTCCTCGTACTTTTTATTTTCCCTCAACACCATGGCATAATCGTAAATAAGCTCTGGTTTTTGAGGTTTATGGATTAATGCTCTGGCGTACCATTCCTCTGCTTTTTCAGAATCTTCCAACTCTGCATAGGAATACCCCAACTTTTGACAAACTTCTGCGGATGGATCTTTTTTTGCCACCCTTTCGAATAATGCCACAGCTGTAGAATAGGCCATATCATCATAAGCTTCATTGGCTCGATCTAAAAGGGCCGTTTGACTAATGCCCCACACACTTGTCAGCAATAGAACTATTGTGATAGAAAATCTTTTCATGATTTTGTATAATTTTTAATTAGAAATAGCGAGGTGAAAGAACCCTTCTCTTTGATACGTTTAAGTCGTAAGTCAACATCAACTCATGAGACCCTCCATTTATACTTCGGAAACCAGCAATTGAGTAATCATAAGAATACCCCAACAACCACTGATTAGATAGTTGGAATGCCGTTAAAAGACTAACTGATTCATTAACTCTGTACGCACATCCAACCCACCATTTTTCCTGAAACAAAAAATTGGCAGATAGATCCAGAGAAAGCGGAGCCCCCTCAACTACTTTTGTTAAAATCGATCCTTTTAGCTTCACTCCCTGACTAAGGTCAAATACGTGCCCGGCAATGAAAAAATAATGGTAGCGTTCCACATCCTGACTTGTGATGTATCTATTATTTAACAGTTTGGGAACTGCAAACCCCAAATATGTTGTTTCGCTTGAATAATATACTCCAAATCCAAAATTTGGTCTTAGACCACTTTTATAATCAAATTGAGTTATATCGCCCGTTTCAGTTACATATAAATCTGAAAGCAGAGCTCTGGAACTGGTAAGTCCACCTTTTAAACCAAGACTTAATTCAGACTGTTGATTTAACTTAATTCTATACGAAAAGTCTGCATTAACCCATGTTCTGGATGTTGCTCCAATTTTATCATTGACCATGGATACTCCCACTCCCAGATTTCTGTACGGGATAGGAGAATGAATAAATAATGTTTGGGAGGTGGGTGCTCCATCGATACCCACCCATTGCGTTCGATGTACTAATCCTGCACTCAACATATCTCTGCTCCCTGCGTAAGCAGGGTTAACAGAAATTGCATTATGCATGTACTGCGTAAACTGAGGTTCTTGTTGCCCGTAACTTGCTATTATTGAGCAAAACGACATCATCAAAACCAATGTTTTGTATCTTCTAAACATAATATATAGTTTGATTATTTAAATTTTATCTTGTCAACTGGAAGTAACCGGATATTGGCTCAGTACCATCTCCAAGCTCTAGCATGTAGAAATAAGTACCCACCGGTAATTTATCGTTCCCAATTGTCATATTGCTAATGGAATAACCATCCCAGTTATTCTGGTAATTCTTAGTTTCATAAACAATTCCACCCCAACGATTAAAAATCATCAGTTCATTGTTAGGATAAAAATCTATCCCATCAATCATTAGGTAATCATTTACCCCATCTTCGTTAGGGCTAAACATTTGTGGTACCGTAATGATGGCACAATTCTCCAATACAACTTGTAACAAAACAGTATCGTTTGGACAACCTTCAGGAGCTTCAACTACTGCCTGATATTCATGTGTACCGTAATCAATTTCATTAAAATTGACCATAGAACCAGATAGTCCTCCACCTGTGTTTTGACTATTAAACTCTACGTTGTAATTAATGCCATCGACAAAAGTTAAAAGATCGATGAACTCATCTTGGATACATGCATTTACTAAAGTATCATTGGTTGCTACAAGAGGAGCGTTTACAATTACTTCTACCGAATCGAAATTTGAACAGTTCTTTAAATCTGTTCCTTTCACAATGTAAGTTCCTGATGTAGCAATAAAATAGACATCATTAACAATTCCATTGCTCCACTGATAAGAATTTGCTCCACTACCTGATAGCACAATCGAATCTCCTTCACAAACGGTAAGATCTAAACCAGCATCAACATCCGGAAGCTCATTTACTGTAACCTCTACCTGATCGGTATTACTACAGTTGTTCGCATCTGTTCCAGTTACGGTATAAGTTAAAATTCCAGCTAGAGGGGTAAACCCTACTCCATCAGTTACTCCATTATCCCAGGTATAACTAATTGCTCCAGCCCCTGACAATACCACTGTATCGTTTTCACAAATGGTTTGATCCATTCCGGCATCTACCACTGGTAAAGCATTTACAGTTACCATTACCTGATCGGTATTACTACAGTTATTGGCATCAGTTCCTGTTACCGTATAAGTAACTGTTCCTACTGAAGGGGTGAAACCGGTTCCATCCGTCACTCCATTATCCCAGGTATAGGTTACTCCACCAATACCTGATAAGATCACTGTATCATTTTCGCAAATGGTTTGATCAAGCCCCGCATCAATAAATGGTTGAGTATATACCTCTACCATTACCTGATCGGTATTGCTACAGTTATTTCCATCTGTTCCCGTTACTGTGTATGTAATTGTTCCTACAGCCTGAGTAAATGCTACTCCATCGGTTACTCCATTATCCCAGGTATAAGTAGTTGCTCCTGATCCTGCCAAAGTAACCATACTGTTTTGGCAAATCGTTTGATCCGCCCCAGCATCTACTGCAGGTAAGGCATTAACAATAACTACTACCTGATCGGTATTGCTACAGTTATTTCCGTCGGTTCCGGTTACTGTGTAAGTCACTGTTCCTGCAGATGGAGTAAAACTTGTTCCGTCTGTTACTCCATTGTCCCAGGTATAAGTAGTTGCTCCTGATCCTGATAAGGTTACTGCGTTGTTTTCGCAAATGGTTTGATCCAATCCGGCATCTACAACAGGTAATGTATTTACTGTTACTACCACCTGATCGGTATTGCTACAGCTATTTCCATCGGTTCCGGTTACTGTGTAAGTCACTGTCCCTGCAGATGGAGTAAAACTTGTTCCGTCCGTTACTCCATTGTCCCAGGCATAAGTAGTTGCTCCTGCACCTGTAAGTGTTACAGTTGTGTTTTCACAAATGGTTTGATCCAGTCCTGCATCTACCACCGGTAGTGCATTTACTGTTACTATCACCTGATCAGTATTGCTACAGTTATTCGCATCAGTACCTGTTACTGTATAAGTCACAGTTCCGGCTGATGGAGTAAAACTCGTTCCATCAGTTACCCCATTGTCCCAGGTGTAAGTAGTTGCTCCTGATCCTGCAAGTGTTACAGCTGTGTTTTCACAAATGGTTTGATCCAATCCTGCCCCCACCACTGGTAGAGCATTAACTATAACCACCACCTGATCCGTATTGCTACAGTTATTTCCATCAGTTCCGGTTAGCGTATAAGTTACGGTTCCAACTGCCTGACTAAATGTAGCTCCATCTGTTACGCCGTTATCCCAGGTATAGGTAACTCCTCCAGAACCTGTTCCAGCTAATGTTACCATATTATTTTCACAAATGGTTTGATCTAATCCGGCATCTACAATTGGTTGAGTATATACTTCTACCACCACTTGGTCCGTGTTACTACAGTTATTGGCATCAACTCCGGTTACGGTATATGTAACTGTTCCTACGGCCTGAGTAAATGCTACTCCATCGGTTACTCCATTGTCCCAGGTATAAGTAGCTGCTCCTGCACCACTAAGGTTTACCGTATTATTAGTAGCACATAAAAATTGATCCATTCCCGCATCTACTGCCGGTAAAGCATTTACCGTAACCACTACCTGATCGGTATTAGTACAGTTATTTCCATCGGTTCCGGTTACTGTATAAGTCACGGTTCCTGCAGATGGGGTAAATGAAGTTCCATCTGTTACTCCATTGTCCCAGGTATAAGTAGTTGCCCCTGAACCTGATAAGGTTACTGCATTGTTTTCACAAATGGTTTGATCCAACCCAGCATCTACCACAGGTAAGGTATTAACTGTTACCATTACCTGATCGGTATTAGCACAATTATTCGCACCCGTTCCTGTTACTGTATAGGTTACTGTTCCTGCGGATGGGGTAAATGATGTTCCATCAGTTACTCCATTGTCCCAGGTATAAGTGTTTGCTCCTGAACCTGATAAGGTGACGGTAGTATTTTCACAGATCGTTTGATCCAATCCTGCATCTACCGTCGGTAGTGCATTTACTGTTACCATTACCTGATCGGTATTGCTACAGTTATTTCCATCGGTTCCGGTTACTGTATAAGTTACCGTTCCTGTCGATGGAGTAAAACTCGTTCCGTTGGTTACTCCATTATCCCAGGCATAAGTAGTTGCTCCTGATCCTGCAAGTGTTACAGCACTGTTTTCACAAATGGTTTGATCTAATCCCGCATCTACTACAGGCAAAGCATTTACTGTTACTACCACCTGATCGGTGTTAACACAATTATTTCCATCGGTTCCTGTTACTGTATAAGTTACCGTTCCTGCGGATGGCGTAAAACTTGTTCCATCCGTTACTCCGTTATCCCAGGTGTAAGTAGTTGCTCCTGATCCTGCAAGTGTTACCGTATTGTTTTCACAAATGGTTTGATCCAATCCTGCATCTACTGCAGGTAATGCATTTACGGTTACCACCACCTGATCGGTATTGCTACAATTATTTCCATCGGTTCCGGTTACTGTATAGGTTACCGTTCCTATTGCTTGAGTAAACGAAGCTCCGTCCGTTACTCCGTTATCCCAGGCATAAGTACTGGCTCCCGATCCGCTTAATGTAACTGTATTACTGTTTTCACAAAAGTTCTGATCCAATCCAGCATCTACTGTTGGTAGTGTGTTAACAGTTACTACTACCTGATCGGTATTACTACAATTATTTCCATCGGTTCCGGTTACTGTGTAAGTTACCGTTCCGGCAGATGGAGTAAATGAAGTTCCATCTGTTACTCCGTTATCCCAGGTATAAGTAGTTGCTCCTGATCCTGCAAGTGTTACTGCATTGTTTTCACAAATGGTTTGATCCAATCCTGCATCTACTACAGGTAAGGTATTTACTGTTACTACCACTTGATCAGTATTGACACAGTTATTTGCATCAGTACCTGTTACGGTATAAGTTACTGTTCCCACTGATGGGGTAAATGAATTTCCATCGGTTACTCCGTTATCCCAGGCATAAGTAGTTGCTCCTGACCCTGCAAGTGTTACAGCAGTGTTTTCACAAATCGTTTGATCTAACCCCGCATCTACTGCTGGCAGTGCATTTACGGTAACCACCACCTGATCGGTATTGCTACAGTTATTTCCATCGATTCCAGTTACTGTATAAGTCACCATTCCGGTAGATGGAGTAAAACTTGTTCCGTTGGTTACTCCATTGTCCCAGGTGTAAGTAGTTGCTCCTGATCCTGATAAGGTTACTGTATTGTTTTCACAAATGGTTTGATCCAACCCGGCGTCTACCGCAGGTAATGCATTTACCGTAACCACTACCTGATCGGTATTGCTACAGTTATTTCCATCGGTTCCGGTTACTGTGTAAGTTACCGTTCCAGCCGAAGGGGTAAAACTTGTTCCATTGGTTACTCCATTGTCCCAGGTATAAGTAGTTGCTCCTGATCCTGATAGGGTTACTGCATTGTTTTCGCAAATGGTTTGATCCAACCCTGCATCTACTACTGGTAATGCATTTACTGTTACCACCACTTGATCGGTATTGCTACAGTTATTTCCATCGGTTCCGGTTACTGTGTAAGTAACTGCCCCTATTGCTTGAGTAAATGAAGCTCCGTCTGTTACTCCGTTGTCCCAGGTGTAAGTATTGGCTCCTGCACCACTCAAAGTAATTGTATTACTGTTTTCACAAATGGTTTGATCCAATCCTGCATCCACCATTGGTAGTGCATTTACTGTTACCATTACCTGATCGGTATTAGTACAGTTATTTCCATCGGTTCCGGTTACTGTATAAGTCACGGTTCCTGCAGATGGGGTAAATGAAGTTCCATCTGTTACTCCATTGTCCCAGGTATAAGTAGTTGCCCCTGAACCTGATAAGGTTACTGCATTGTTTTCACAAATGGTTTGATCCAACCCAGCATCTACCACAGGTAAGGTATTAACTGTTACCATTACCTGATCGGTATTAGCACAATTATTCGCATCCGTTCCTGTTACTGTATAAGTCACTGTTCCTGCGGATGGGGTAAATGATGTTCCATCAGTTACTCCATTGTCCCAGGTATAAGTGTTTGCTCCTGAACCTGATAAGGTGACGGTAGTATTTTCACAGATCGTTTGATCCAATCCTGCATCTACCGTCGGTAGTGCATTTACTGTTACCATTACCTGATCGGTATTGCTACAGTTATTTCCATCGGTTCCGGTTACTGTATAAGTTACCGTTCCTGTCGATGGAGTAAAACTCGTTCCGTTGGTTACTCCATTATCCCAGGTATAAGTAGATGCTCCCGATCCAGCAAGTGTTACAGCTGTGTTTTCACAAATGGTTTGATCCAACCCTGCGTCTACTATTGGTAAAGTATTTACTGTTACTACTACCTGATCGGTATTGCTACAATTATTTGCATCGGTTCCGGTTACTGTATAAGTTACCGATCCGGCTGATGGGGTAAAACTTGTTCCATCGGTTACACCATTATCCCAGGTGTAAGTAGTTGCTCCTGAACCTGTAAGTGTTACCGCATTGTTCTCACAGATGGTTTGATCCAATCCTGCATCTACCACTGGTAGCGCATTTACGGTTACTACCACCTGATCGGTATTAACACAATTATTAGCATCGGTTCCGGTTACCGTATAAGTTACCGTTCCTACCGAATGGGTAAATGAAGCTCCATCAGTTACTCCGTTATCCCAGGTATAAGTTGTTGCTCCCGATCCACTTAAAGTAACCGTATTATTAGTTTCACATAAGTTTTGATCTACCCCCGCATCTACTGCCGGTAGAGCATTTACAGTTACTACCACTGTATCTCGTTGTACACAATTATTAACGTCGGTTAAGGTGGCCACATATTCTACAGTGGATGTTGGAGAAACCATGTGTGTTTGAGCGGCTCCTAACCCATTATCCCACACTAATGATCCACTACCAGAAATCGTAGCCTCTATTTCTACCATCTCTCCTTCACAAATTATAGTATCATTACTTACCTCTACATCATTTAGAGGATAAACTGTTACTTCTTGTTCTGCGTCAAAAATAGTACC
Organism: Parvicellaceae bacterium; assembly: GCA_965230225.1. Taxonomy (GTDB): domain Bacteria; phylum Bacteroidota; class Bacteroidia; order Flavobacteriales_D; family Parvicellaceae; genus CALSMU01. The sequence continues at coordinate 143,311 of CBDDKM010000004.1, read as the reverse complement.
AGGCACTAGGTTATTACAATTGTTTCCTAAAACTTGCATTACTGTGTATGTTGTATTTCCTAGAGGGTATACTGTATGAAGATAAGTTCCTACTCCATGAGGAATATTTCTAATAGTATCATTGGTGGTTCCGTCTGAATAAATAATATCATAAGGTCCATCTTGTCCTAAGTCGAATGCTAAATCTACGGGTTGCCCCACACATATTATGGTGTGATCCGGTCCAGAATTAATTGTGGGAGGTGAAAATAGCCCCCTAGTAAAGTCCCAAAGTGGCCCTGTTACATTGGTAGTAGTATTGTTTACCCCTCCAAATATAAATGGTGTTGCCGTTGTTGCATCTGTATCTTCTGATGACTCTAAGTCCTGCAACACTACATAATCCCAACACATCTGTGTTCCATGATCTTTATGGATCGTTGCCATCGTTCCGGTTACTGTACTCCTAATATTTAAAAAACCACTTGGATTACCCTGAGCAAAAATCTGCCCATTAGGAGAGGTCAAAGTCTGAGTCTTTCCTGCCTCTAACCTATGACTTCCTGTCACCCCGGCAGAGGCTACATAATTGATTGTATCGAAGGTATTACTCCCAAAAATTGTACTGTTTGGTGTGGATATATCTACCCGCTTAAACGTCGCTCCTACTCCTCCGGTATTAAAATAGATAATGAAATTACTTGTTCCCGCCGATTCTACATTATTATAAATCAAATCACGAGGTCTGATCCAATGCCTCACTTTTATTAATTCAGGTGCCACAAAAGATATATTACTAATACCATTCATGCTCCAGATATTAACATCAATCGTACTCCCAGACATGTCTAAATTCCCCACCTGATTACCACTGATGTTTACGTTCAATCGTATATACATATCATGGCCATTGGTATTAAAATTTCCATTCAAAAATGAAAAATGAGAATGCGTTTCTATATCACTGGCTAAACTCCAATCTCCATCGCCACTATCAAATATTATACTACCCTGTAATCGGTTAACAGCCGAAATGGTTTCTCCGGCAGGATCGGTTGAATTAAATCTATAGTTTCCTGAAAATGCTCCCCCTAAAGAATGAAAGGTAGCATCGGCATCTAAACTCCCTGATATATAGAAATTCCCTGTACCCGTTAACCTCGCATTGGAGTTTGATACGGTAAAATCATGACAATAATTTGATCCTGATAAAGCCACCGAAGTCATCCCTGTTCCATCGTGAGAAAGATTATCAAACACCACATTATCCGCCGAAGTTGGCACACAAGTTCCATCTCCTACTGTATTGGTTTGGGTAGTGGTCCAAAAGTTAGGATCAGACCAGTTACCACTAAATGTGGTAGGACTTGTTAAATCTGCTCTCCAATAAAAAGTGGTTGCTCCACCACTCCCAGCAGTAATGGTCCAGTTATCGTTCCCTCCTAAGTCATTCACATTAGAAGCCACCGGAGAGGTAAATCCATCTGCATCCAGGTTCTCTAAAGTCACAAAATCCAATGTAGTGGTTCCCTGAACATCAAACATTACCTGACCAGATCCTGCTACTGTTTGAATAAATGTACTGGTATGACAACCAGTTCCTGTGGCTGTAAAATCTCCCGTTACAGTAAATGTACGATTGGTTCCTCCGGCAATCAAAATGGTATTTCCTCCTGCAAAAGATAAATCCCCATCAATAGTTATATCTTTCATCAGAAGGTGTGTCGCTGCCGTTCCATTGAAGTAAGCTCCTCCACCCAAGGTCACATCTCCATGAACCTCCATCGAACTAGAAGCACTTCGATCTACTCTTAAAAGACTTCCGGCCACCGTAGTAAAAGAAGGCATATCCAATACATTGGCATGGCCTGCTCCATAAATCCTTGGAGTACTATGTAAAAAATTAACCACACTCCCATTGGTAAAATTAGGTACTAACTCTCCACGCCAATCATACCAAGAGTTAGCATCATATAAATTAAATGTGGTATTATCTGCATTGATGGTTGAACTCTGATAAGCCACTACCCTACCTATATCGATGGTACGACCAACTGCGTGGATGGTACTTGTAGCTAAATATAACTGCCTTGATCCATTGGGGTTATCAATGTCCGAAAGCAGGGTGTACTCTGCATTTTGAAAGTAAAGATGGTTATTTAATGTTTGGGTAGAAAAATCCATCGTATGGTTCCCTCCCCTAAAGGTGATTGTGCTCGTCAAATCCCAATCCATGGTGGGATTCAACGTAAAATGGCCATAAACATTAAGAGCACTTACCGAAGGAGAGATAAACTCTCCACTGGTTCCATCACTCACCCAGTGAATACTATTAACATAACCATCTACATCCAGGTTAACCACCTCTCCATTCATGTTCTCAAAAACCACAGAGTCCTGAGGTCCCGGAACACAGCCTAAATCCCAGTTACCTCCACTCGACCACAAGCTATCTCCAGCTCCTCCAGTCCAGTGAAGTACCTGAGCCGAACTCGTTGTTAAATCCCAAAAACTGTTTCCTCCTAAATCGACTGCTCCAGATACAGAATAAGTAAGTGATCCTGATCCCCCTGATGAAGCACTGTTTCCGGCTTCTACATTCTCCAATAAGACATCGTGTAAGCTAACATTCGATGAAGAGGTCAATATCCTTGATGTATTTAATCCTCTAATGGTGTTGATCGATCCACAATCAACTCCTGGCCCCTGGCTCAAACTTCCCACAGAAAATCCTCCACTAGATAGTTGTATGGAAGAACTTCCATTCAATAATAAATCTCCTGTTATGGTAGCTCCTGCTCCCCCTATAGACGTATTAAAAGTTGATTTCTCTGCTAGCTCCACATCTCCTACACAGGTAAAATGATGATAGAACGCATATACTACATCCTCTCCCAATAGGTTCATGTCTCCCATATCATTTACTCCCGTTCTAATCCGCTGATTAGCAACTCCGGAAGACAAATTAAAAACACAATCATCCAAATCCAGGTTGTTGGATACACTATAAATTGGATTTGAGCCCCATGCATTGGTTACACCGGAAATATTAAAAATAGAAGTTCCTCCATTAATCACTCCAGCAGAATTTACACGGAGACTAGGAATATCGAAAGTAAAATTATTGGTATTGATGGTTCCTGCACGCAAATAAAAAGGTGAATGTGCATTCATAAAACCGGTTAACCAGGCACCGGAAGTAAAATTAAATACCCCGGATGCATTATCGAAATTCAATCGACACTTCAACTCGTTCCCATTCAGTTCAATGTCATGAGATCCATCCCAAACAAAGAAGATTTGTCCGATATAATTAAAATCCAAAGTGGAAGGATCTGCCAAAGAAAAACCTCCAACACTTCCATTTCCTACTGTTAAAGTTCGGCCATTTACCGCTGCACCAAATACCACAGTATTGGTAAAAGAGGCATCCATGGTTAAACTGGCACAAAAGGCATTGGCATTAATTTCTACAGTACTGGTAGAAGCTGTAAAACCTAAATCGGTAAAAAATACATTATCTACCGGTCGTGGCCCCTGAGCAGGACGCTCAGTTCCATTGACTCCTCCTACACGCCAGGAACACGGGTCGGACCAATTTCCGCTTCCGCCATTCTCCAAATGGCCCACCCAATACAAATCCAATGAGGTTCCACTTCCATTGACCGAAGCGGATAAACAAGTGGTAAATGCCATTCCTCTTTGACAAAAGATCATCAAAAAAAGAAGGCAACATACTTTCAGAAAAAGTAAATACAATCTATTCATAATTCACATATTAATTTTAACATGTAAAAACAGCTACTTAGAATCGTTCGAATTTTATTTGATTTCAGGTAACGCGTTTTTACAATTAAACACGAGACCAAAGCTACCCCCAGACACCTCGAAAAAAGAAAAAATAAGCGTAGACAAAACCGGAAAACACCGTGGACAAAACCGTGGACAACTCAATAATAGCAAGGAAAACAGCCATAATTGACAAAATACTTCCTTTAACAATGGAGCAATTTTTATCAACCTCCAATAATTCCTTAAATGCCATATCATTTCTACCTGATATGAACCATGAAAATTCTATTTCCAGACATCAATTGAATGAAGATTTAACGAAAAAAAACAACGGAGCTGAATTGTTAGGTACTACCTAACCATTCCATCTCAAATAATTGGATGAGTAAACGCAAAGAAAAAGTAAAAAATGGAAATACTATGTCTCCAAAAAAGCAGGAAAATTCACACTTTGAGGTGAAACACAAGTGCAGCACACGTTACCAGATGATAGGTAATACAGAATAACCTAAAGAAAGAAAGATGTTTGAAAACTACGCTCTATATGGCTCATCAAAACATCCTGGGAAATAATCGCGGATATAATCGTAAAGACTTACTTGAATTACTCCAAGTTTTTTCTTTAAACGATACCTACTTTTTCGTAAGCTACTAACGCTTACTCCCAACATATCAGATTGCTCGCTTGAAGAAAGTTCTAAATAAATTAAGACAAATAGTCTAACTTCTGCTTGTGTTAATTCCGGATAGTCCTGGTACAATTTAGGAAGTAGGTTTGGAAAAACCTCATTCAATTTTTTCTTGTACTCCTCCCACTGATCTTTAGTTAAAATCTTAGATTTTTTCAGAGATTCAATTTTATCAAGATTATCAGGGCGGTCATTTATCCGGCTAGGTTCAACCAAAGTTAATAGCTTCCCTGGAGCATTATTTTTAGAATGCCTTTTAGATCTTTGCTTCTTAACTTTTTCTCCTCTAATAATAGAGAAATGTTCTTTTACTCTATAAGATAGTACCACAAGAACCATTAAATGCAATCCCATTAAACTTCCCCAAATAAGATAAACCTTGTCTTCCTTAAATATTGAACCTCCTAATCTACTCTCCTGATTCTTCATTAACAACATTTGCTCGTTGCTCAATAAATTTACAGGGGCAGTTTCTTTCAACTGAACCACTTGTTCAGATTCATCTTGTCGAAGTGTAAGCACACTATCAACCAATCTTTCTTCTCCCTGAACAGAAAAAGAACACATCATTATGAATAACACAATAGTTAATCGAGAAATTGAAGAAGCCATAAAGCAATAAGTTAAGAGTAGAAGATGATTTTTCTGAATCACACTTTTGTAATGATGCGACCACCACCAGAAACCATCCAAGAACAAAGAAACACATCATCTTTCTACTCTCAGAATTTGAAACATTCCAAATTCGTTACAACCAATTTTCACTATTCGCATTCAACAACAACACAATGGATTGCAATTGGAATGTTTTTGTAACTAAATTCCTCAGGTATTCGGATAATACCCTCGTAATATTGTATTGCCATTTACAGCAAATGCATGGTTGTGGTGCCCATTCATTTAACCGCTGTATTTGGTACAATCTAGGACATACTTATAGTATGTAGGTCAATTTAAAAAGGGGAGTCGCTTAACTCCCCTTTTTTTTATGCAAAAAAAATAGTAACAGCTCTCTTTATTAAGCTCCAATTCAACAAATGATCCATGTTATCAACCCAACTATGGAGATCTAATTTATCGTTTTAAGAACGATTGAAACGCTTTCAAAGCTAAACGAAACACCTACTTTATATTCAAATATCACTAAGGCTTTAAACCCTTTAATATCAAACGATATGAAATTGAAACGAATTTGGGACACTTAAATCTCGCCCTGTTTTAATGGTTGTCGTATTTTACTATTACAAGTTCTTCGGATGTCATTTGTGGTGAGTGATATTCATGATAGAAAACTTGGAGTCTTATTAATATAAATAAGTGTGGTTACAAAAGAGGAGGTGTTCTGCCTCCTTTTTTATTTCAGATAGAATTAACTTCTTAAAAGTTTGTCTATACAAATTAAAAGCGACGTAGAATTCAACCAGGGCTCGAAGATCAGTTCTCTACTAACTTTATTTTTAATAACCTGGTCAGCATATAGTTCTATTAAATACGCCATTTATTTTACTGTCAATGCCCCTTTATTATACTTCCTCAAAGTAGAAAAAGAATTCTCTTCCATATACAACTTTAATACAACATTTAACCTCATCTTAAAAGATTAACTTTTTCTACAGTTTGGCGCAAAAAAAAGTCACTTTCTACTAAAAAGTGACTTAACCAACTATGCTTACTATGAAAAAATTAAACGTCTTATATACTTACCCTTTTATAATCTTCTTTACAACTGAATAATTACCGCTTCTAATCTCGACCCAATACACACCTTTTTCGAGAGTTGACAAGTTTAGATTATAAAATGATTGATCTTTCAAGTCCAAGACCTGAACTTCCTTACCAATAGAATTGATTACTTTGACACCATCGATTCTAGTATCACCATTACTTTGTATCTGCAAAATGCTTTCTACAGGGTTTGGATAAATCAAGAATTTCTCATCCTCAATATCAATGACATTGTTCGTTAATGGATACTCAACGATAAAATATAATAGGTTAGAATCATCCACATCATTCCACTCTCCTGCCATACCTAATGGCCAACCATTTAGAGATAAAGCAAGTCCATCCTGTCCACCCCAATCGTCTGGTTCATTTCCCCAATTAGAGTATAACCCACCTACAGCACTACCAGAAGAAGTTCCTTGCCAAAACTGCACCATGTTCAGATCATTATCACCATCCCATACCCATTCTCCTTCTACTTGTATATCATTTCCTCCAAGCCAAACATAAGAGCCTCCTCCACCATCTGGAGCAACGGTATTAGAATTAGTAATGTTTCCATTATTGCTCAATTCTAAAAATATTGCATCCTGTTCGGCTGCATCATTAATTTCGATCAATTTTCCTCCTCTTTCAACTGCACAAGCAGCTGCATTTTCCCAGGATTTATTTTCCTTAATTAATTCGTAGTTTTTACCATCATATGTAAACGTATGTACGTTTACTGCAGAGACACATTGTCCAAATACATGTACATTGCTTATTCCTAATAGAAAAAATGTTATACCAACTACATTCTTAAATGTTCTTTTCATTTTAATTATAATTTATTTACTAATTCCTTTTATTGATTTATTTGGGGGAGATCTCTGTAGATAAATTAGAGAGGGAAATCCCTCTCTAATTCTTTTTCCCATGAATATTTTCATGTTCTACAGTAAAGTAAGATTCTAATGTTAATATGTTGGCATAGTGCCTATGTTTAGGTTAATTGTAGAAGTTTACATATCTCCATTAGACTTAAACCATGATGCAATACTAGTTAATCTTACATCACCCCTCTCTATTTCGCACGTTACAAAACTATTTCAAGTAAAAACGCCCAGCCAAAAAAACTAAAAGTCAACTACTTAAACACATCTATTTACGTTATACAAACTCCATTTTTTTTATCGTTACAAAAAGAAGTAATGGTAGTATTTAAATAGAATGATCAAGACCGTTTTGAAATGATTTTGTTACCATTTCAAATTGAACAATAAACAAAAAAACCTGTTTAATTAACACTATAATCAGTTACTATAAAGACAAAAAAGAGGAAGTAAAACTTCCTCTTTTTTCAAGCTAACACAAAGTGTCAGCCCTACGAGAACTATTGATAAATAAGAATAATTTTATGCAACTCCTAAGTCACCTGAAGAAGAAAATGATCTTACTAATTGAGAACTCACATCTTCGTTATTCCTACAGCTGCAATAGTAGTGTATTTCAGCAGTTAATGGTTCATTGTATCTGTTACAAATCCGTACCAAAAAATCTTTCTCACTTGCACCAACTGGTATCAAGTAAACTGTAGAAAGGTAAGGTCATTGTCCATGATGTATTTATTGTTCAGTTATATTTGCAATGCATTGCATTTATCAAAAAAACAGAGGAAGCTTTCACCTCCTCCGTTGATTGACTCCACTAGATTACTAGTGTTTCTAAACGATTGATCCCCATAATCGTTTAGTGATAGTAGCAAATCCAAAATCATTAAATGACTATTTTAATTGGATTCACTTCCCGTTACATTGAGCTAACAATATTAATGTGATAAAGACAGAATTCATCTTTTATCGAGTTACAAAAACATCCCAATTGAGTTGTTACTCCAAAAACTGGGGTCTATCACTCTTTTTCTCTCTGTTATGACTTCTTTTTGAACTGCCTGGAAAAATCAGATCATACCTCACTAATCGAATATACTCTCCCTTTGCAAAACTTATGGAACTTATCTTATATTTTCACCAGGGTATTAAAAAGAACAGAGGAAGCTCTCGCTTCCTCTGCTACCTGACCGCACTAGACTACTAGTGCAACCTAAACAAGAGACCATTCTTTGCTTAGGTATTAAGTTGTGAATTCAAAACCATTTGAGAATGACTTAAATGGTCTAACGAACTATGAACTCACTATTCTGACAGAACAATAGTAATACAGTTAAACAGAACTTCATTTTTTTTGGTGTTACAAAATCAAACCAAATAGATATTTCTTAGATTATTTCTGAAAATTCTATTTTTCTTCGTTAGGTCTGGAGAAAATTGCTCTAAGTAATTTTAGCGAGTTGATTTCAATACTGGATAAAAAAACAGAGGAAGCCCCCCGCTTCCTCTGACACCTAATCAGTACTAAGAGAGCTAATTTCCAGACGATCTACCCACTTACCGTCTAGAGAATTAGGCTGTGATTCCGAATTAAGCAAAATCTATTTAACAACACTATTATCGGTTATTCACCTCTTGCACCTAGTTCATGCAATGTTATCCCAAGCCTTTCAAACTTCAGCAATCATTCGCATTACAAAAACATTTCAATTACCCTCACTTTACCTCTTCCTCTATTTTTTAATTGAAACGAATTCGTAATTCTAAAAATTAGAACAAAATATTGTAAGTGCTTAGTATTGCATTGTCAAGCGCGTGGTTAACCATTTGTGGTGGACGGTTAACCTAAGTAAATGATTAGTTATTTGTGGTGGATGACTAATTTGATTATCGCTTGACAATGGTTAGTTGGCTTATTTCCTCTCAAACAAATAAGCCCCGTGGTCAAATAAAGGTGGCGCTTGCCACCTTTATTTATTTTCTGGAGATTAGAACAAGTAAAAAAAGCCTCCATATCGGAAAACCTTTTTTCTTAAATTACCTGAATATTTTATTGAGGTTATAATCTATCTCCAAATAGAATAATTAAATTACATAAACACTGATACTATAGTCAGAAGCTGATCTATATTATATGTAAAGTTCTATTATTTCTTTTAACCTCTTGCGTTCCTTTCTCTTGAATGACTCTGATATGAGATCATATAGCCCATCAATTGTATCCATATGATCTAGAAGTATTTCTACACACTCCAGTTTGTATTCGTTGGATTCAAAAAGCCTGAGTAACCTCTTGACTTCCCTGGCTGATAAAGTAAAATTGATCCCATAGTATTTCAAATCGGAAATCCTTGATCTATCTGAGATATTCCACACATCTAATCGGTAGTACATTTGATCAAAACTCGTATAGCCATCGCGCCCAATAAATTTATTCCGATTGTTCTTCTTAATATTTGAGGCCCCGTTCGACTTCTTTTTATCAGGAAAATTCGTCGTTACGTATTGACCATTTGTTTTACCATTAATGGTACTAGTGTTCAACATGAAAGTTGTATACTGAGTTTCCAGCTTCTTAAATAATGGTTGCAGCTCATCATGCTTTATGTTGGATTTTAGTAATTTCTGAAAATCAACACCAATGCCCATTTTGGTATCACCAAATGCCCTTAACTGAAAAGGAATTAATACCGAAGCTTTCCCATTATGGTCAGCAATAATCTCTAGCGGACCATCGAAATCGTCATCATCAGCAAAAATAATTAGTGGAATATCTCCAGCAGCTTTGTTTTTTCTCTTACAGCTTATTTCAAGATAATCTCCCCTTACAGCGGATGCACCCATTCTTGGCATTTTGTAATCGAAACGAAGATCTTTTTGAATTGAATAAATACGATTGAGTAGTTCTTTACCTAGGTAGATTGTCTCACCAAATTCATTTTCTGCCTTCAGGTCTTCACTAAGGAACGATTCCACACTAAAAAGAGATTCTCCATAATAATACAGAGCTTTGGCTATTTCATTCTTGCGATCATATTCGAGCCCTTTTTGGTAAAGTTTAATTCCCTTATCAACAGCAGTCTTAATCTTTTGACTTTTAATTTTCTCGTATTCTTGTTTATCTACGCGATAAAAGCTCCAATATTCTTTTCTGTTTTCCCATTCCTTGAACTTGGTTAGACCATAGATCTCATTTTTTGATCGAGTTTGAACTGTCGCCGTAAACTCTTCCTTAAATGTATTGTCTAGTTCGCTTTGACTGAAAAGAGATTCTCCAGAAACCTTTACTGAAATACTGCTCGAAATTTCAGCTAGTGCGGCTTGCTTAGCATCTTCCTTGTAGTCTTCATTATTTTTTTTCTTAGCGTGACCAATACCGATGTACGCATTAAAACTAACTGGATGTGTAGACACCCAGTCCGGTTTCTTCTGCCCGTATGCTGGCAAAGAAAAAAATAAAAGCACCAACCATAAATTGGAGAGTGCCTTTATTGAAAATGTTCTATTATTTAGAATTCTACTGCTCAAACTCTTCCATTTCTTGATCGAAAATTTCTTTGAACTTTTCGTAGTTATAATCTGCTTTGATTTTATCGTCGTTGGATAACTTCTCGTTATACTTTTGCAATAATTCATTACCTGATAACTCAAGAGCCATGTAGCACTTATAATTTCCAGATTCAGTTTTTGTGAACTTTTCACAAGTTTTCACAGCTCCTTTTATCTCTTCATTTACAACTGTTCTAGATAATTCCTGAAAAGATTCGGTTAATTCTTCCTGGTTGTTAACCTCTGTAGAATTAACATAGTTATCTCCAACAATTTTCATAATAGAGCTAATTGTTTTTGCCAGTTCAGCTTGTGCATTTGCACGTGCTTTTTTCTTAGCGGTCATTTGATCCATGCTTTCACCAATACCGGTGGCTCTGATGTGTTCTTTGTCTGAAATATAATCGTCACCTGAACAATGAGTAACGATCAATGTTTCCCCATTCGACTTTGATTTTTTTGATGTTGAACAAGAAGCAATCATGATACTAAGACCTAACATCGGAATTAGTATAGATGCGATAGTTTTGAAGTTAATTGATCTCATAGTTTATAATTTTAATATCCGGTTGCTGTATTTCAATTATTATTCCAAAGTGAAAAAAAAACAAATATTTTGATACGGAATTGACAAAACAAGCAGCTTATAATTAGCATATTGACAACAGCAACTAAATAATAGGATTGCACAAAAAAGAGCTTTCAGTAATGCCACGTTCCGAGATACAGGATTGTATCAACACTTCTGTATTGGCAAGCAAAAAAGGAATGTGGTATTCATTCCAAGTCGTTATGAGTATTTGGCATATTGCTCTTATGAGCAGTGTAACACGACATTGCAAACACAGCGGAACGGATAGAATTTAAACTCTCCATTTGTTCGATCCTGGTTATAGAATCGTAACAACATTGAGTTAAACACTTTGCAACAAAAACACCGTTAAAACCTAAATAACAACAACTTACACCACCTGAGTACACTTTGAGTACAGCTATATTTTCATAATCATACCTTCCTTTCCTAGTTTCGTTGGTAACAACTCTAACCACTAATTCTGATTTTAGAATTACACCTTTTATAAAACCTTACCAACATGAGAATATTTCTATTCATTCTGCTAATAGTGTGTACATTTTCCTATACACCTGCACAGGAAACTAACCACCAAAGAGACTACTACAGCACTTTTATTTTGGCTGACCTTAGCACAAGGGAACAGTGCAAAGTCATCGATAGTGACTTTAGAAGCATGGAAGGGGTAACTGCTTCTCGTACCGACCTTAATACCCGCAGGTATTTTATTGTTTATTCTAACTCCAACTTCGATAGAAATTGGTTCGAAAGCTATTTTAAAAAGAAATACGACCTAAATATCTCGTGCTACAACTCAGGGATACAAGGAATAGATCGTCCGGCTTTTAATACCTATCAGACTTGCCCAGAATAAGATCATGAAGCGTTTATTATTAATTACTGTTTTAATGACTTGTGCATTTGTTTCGAAAGCACAGGTAACTGCAGGGGACTGTTCCGGTGCAGTTAACATCTGTACCAATAGCTCTTTTGCTATAGACCCTAATGGATTTGGAAGTATTGAAGAGTTTACTACCGCCTCCAATATTTCTAACCCACAAACCAATCCCAACAATGGGCCTTCCGGTACTCCTAACGATGGTTGTTGCCTTTCGGGAGAGCTGAACAGTACCTGGATGATCATTAATGTAAGTTCTTCCGGCCTGTTAGAATTTAGTATGGGTGGCCCCAATACCTTTGGGAACTACTTTGATTGGTCCATGTGGGCCTACGATGCAAATACTTGTTCTGGTATTCAAAACAATACACTTGCTCCTGTACAATGCAACTGGAATTGGACAGATAATGGTCTAACTGGTGCTGCAACAGTAGCTAATATCAATTCTCTGGGCGGCGACATGGGAGATTTTGAGGTACCGCTTAATGTTAATTGTGGCGATCAATTCATTATGTGTTTCTCCAACTATAGTTCTGCAACAACCACTGTACCATTGAACTTCTTTGGTTCTGCTCAGGTAGATTGTCAAACATTCACTCCTCCTATTAATGTAAACGATGAAACCATTTGCGAAGGACAATGCGCAACACTTACCGCAACAGGAGGAAGTACTTATGATTGGGCCATAAATGGCGATCTAAGCGCTACCACTGGAGCCACGGTTGATGCTTGTCCTACAGGACCTGGAGTTTACGAATATTATGTAACCGGAAACGGAAGCTGTGGCCCTGGAACCGATACTGCTACAGTTATTGTACTGTCCTCAACCGATCCGGCTTGTTCCACACCCTGCCCTACTCTGGATAGCATACCTGTTATTGATGCCTCCTGCTCCGGCACCTGTGATGGTTCTTTAACCATTTACGCCAGTGGAGCTACTGAATACAGTATCGATAATGGAGTTACTTTTCAGGCATCCAACTCATTTAATAATTTATGCGCCGGTACCTACTCGATTGTAGTACAAGATGCAGGTGGTTGTCAGGATTTTGGTCAGGCCATAATTAGCGAACCACTGCCATTTGTTGTTACCGTTTCTCAAATAAACTTACTGTGCTTTAACCAATGCGATGGAGAAATAAACATCAACGCTACTGGAGGAACAACTACCTATCAGTACAGTATCGATAATGGTGCTAATTATTCTACCTCTCCCAATTTTACAGGATTATGTGCGGGAACTTACGATGTATTAGTAAACGATAATGGTACTTGTTCATATTCAGAACAGATAATTTTAACCGAGCCTCCTCTTTTGGGAAGTGCGGTAGGTGTAACCGACGCTACCTGCTTTGGAATGTGCAACGGTATGATTAACTCTATTCCCTACGGTGGTGATGGTAACTACTCTTATTCGTGGACCCCAGCCGTAGGAAATGTCCCATTAATAAACAATTTGTGCGTTGGGCAGTATGATTTAACTGTATCGGACGGTAACGGATGCACCTGGGATACCACACTTAATGTGAATGGACCAGTTGCCGTATCGATCGATAATATATTAGAAACAAACGAAACTTGTGGTGGTGATTGTACAGGAGAAATTGAAGTCACTTCTTCTGGAGCCATAGAATTTAGTTTGGATGGTACGAACTTTAACACCAACAACATTTTTACCGGACTTTGCGCAGGAAACTACACCGTTTATGTGCAAGATGCCAATGGTTGTCAGGATACTCAGCCTGCTACTGTTACAGGTCCTACAGCTGTTTCTGTTACGGCTCTTAGTGACACTGTAATTTGCATTGGCGGTACGGCAAGTTTAACTTCTACCGGAACTGGTGGTGTTGGTGGGTATAGTTATAGTTGGGACAATGGAGATGTTTCTCAATCCATCAACGTTTCTCCTCTATCTCCTACCGCTTATTGTGTTACGGCTACAGATGCTAATGGCTGTTCATCTTTTCCTGCCTGTGTTACGGTTTCGTTGCATCAGGCATTAAGTGTAACTGCCTTTAGCGATCAAACCATTTGCAATGGAGATGATGCTCCAATATCGGCTATAGCCAATGGAGGAAATGGTGGGCCATACACTTACAATTGGGATCAGGGAATAGGATCGGGAGCAGTACAAACAGTTTCTCCATCAGCTAATACAGTATACACTGTTACCGTTCAGGATGGATGCGAAACACCTTCTGTATCCACATCAGTTACTATTGGCGTGATTCCTACACCTGTAATTTCCTTTACGGCAGACACACTGGAAGGCTGCATGCCATTACAAGTAATTTTTACTGAGGCTGGAGTGCCTGCCGGCTCTGATTGTCTGTGGAGTTTTGGAGATGGTGGAGCAAATTTGGATTGTATGAACGTACAGCATGAATACACTGAACCGGGGTGTTGGGATGTTTCATTATCCATATCTACTCCTGAAGGATGCCAAACAGCAGTAACCATCCCTAATTATATCTGTGTGTATGATTACCCACAGTCTGAGTTTAGTTTTGGACCTCAACCAACCACCATATTAAATCCAGAAATTACATTTATTAATGAATCTTTAAATGCTACATATCCAGGAGGATCTAACAGTTATATCTGGACTTTTGATACTCAAGGGGAAGCCATTAACGACAATTCAGAAAACCCAATTTACTCCTTTCCCAATGGAGCTCCTGGCGCTTATCAAACCTGCTTACTGGCCATATCACCAGAAGGTTGTGAGCACGAGTCTTGTCAGGAAGTGGTGATCAATGAAGAGTTTTTGATCTATGTACCCAATGCATTTACTCCTGATGGAGATGGGGTAAATGATTATTTCTATCCTGAAGTAATTGGAGCAGATACAGAAGATTTTGAGCTTCTCATTTTTAACCGATGGGGAGAATTGATTCATACCTCCAATAATCCAACAACCGGATGGGATGGGTATTATAATGGCATGGAAGTACAATCGGATGTTTATGTCTGGAAAATAGAATGTAAAGACGTTGCCTTTGGTAATAAGCAATCTTTTGTAGGACATGTTTCCTTAATTCGTTAAATGGCATAGTTAGTATAGTTAAACAACCATATCAGCTTTCACTCAGATGACGTGAAAACAAAAAAAGAGGAGAAATACGTGGTGTAGAATTCTCCTCTTTTATTATTCAAACGAATTTAAAACTTCATCTAATTAATCCTTTGTTTCTTTTCTGAATTAACAAGGCATTACTAAGGTTTATTAATGAGTGTAAATTCACTCGTTAAACCAATGAAACTCCATTTGCCTATTCATATCTTCCAAGAATAAACTATCGAATAACTTTATAAGATTTCCAGGTACCATCCTGGTAATACTCTACCTTCAAATACATCTGGTTAACAACATTATCAATTACTGGTTCTTCGATAATTTCTCCTAGTAAATTATAGTACAACGTGCGCTCCACTTTCTTTTCTTCAAAAATCTCTTCCTCAATACTAACTGTAGCACAATCTATCGCCAAAGAGGCTCTTTCATTAAGTAAAACACTTCGCATAACATCCACTTGGCCTTGGGTGAACAAATTTCCACAGGAAGAATTCGACATAAAATTCTCGTACATATCTGGTAAATCAACTCCGCTTCCACTAAAACCATCATTACATGAATTAACATCCACATCGCAGTTCAAATATGTTCCATCATAAGATCCTGGCGTATCTGGAATGCCATCATTAGTGTTACAATCTGATCCATCTCCCCACAAGTTTTCCAATCCTAAATAGTGTCCCATTTCGCGCGTTAACACAACAGAATCATTTGTTAAACCCTCCGGCATAATAACGACTCCATCCAGCCATTGCCCTACCACCATAGAAGTTGGAAGGTATGCATACCCTAAAATACCTCCCATTCCTGAAATATCTCCAATCCAAATATTGGCATAGTTTTCCGGATCAACAGCATCGCTTCCACCTGTACTAACCGATTTAAGCGCATCTGGCATTGAAAACGGAGCAAGATCAGTTTCTACTCTTATTATTTGTGCAATATTGAATTGAATCTCTGCATTAGCTGCAATGTTTCCAAAAACAGGACGAATGCTATGTGCATTAAGGTTGTTGTAATTCTCATTTAGAATTTCCACAAAGGATTCTAATTCATGATCAGGTATATTTTCTGATGCATCAGTAGAGTCAGTATATACAACATGAAACACTAGTTCCACACAAAAACTTCCTGATTTTTGTATGGTATTATTAAAGATATCCTGGGATACTTGATAGTTCAATTGATTCTCTCTTAACTCAGGAAAGACGACCGATTTTGAATCTATTTTCTGACTGTATGCGCACAACTGCCCCAGCAAACATGCGCCAATAATTAATGAATTTTTCATAGTTATGTTTTTAATATTTCCATTCAATTTCGTTAAATCCATAACAAATCAATCGAGATATACCTTTACTCTGACTTAGCATATTTTTTCAACTACTTGTCAAGCTATTGTATAGGCTACTGTAGGCATAACCGACAAAAGGAAGGTGTAATTTGACACTGATAATTATTACACTTAATAAACTAGAGAAGTATGAAAAAAACCAACAACTCAATTCAAAACTCAAAACCAAAGTTTTTCCTTTGGCAAATACCTCTAAAAAAGCATTTGCCTATAACAACCATTCTGCTTTTTGGTGCTTTTAGCCTGTTAACCTCTAACTCTTATCAGGCTCAATGTATAGAATCGATTACACCAGATTTACCTTTGTTACCTACCACTCCAGCCATTGAAGCAGAAATGGATACAGTTATTCAAAGGTATTCGGATAAATACCTACCAACACCACCATCTGCCACTAACCTAAACTCAGCTAATGCTTCGTATGCTGCTTTAAACATTACAGTATCAGGAAACACCATATCAGGTAATACTATTAATAACTTTTCTGATGTTAGTTTCTTAAGAACTTATGCCAGACACTTAAAATATAACCCTAATGATGCGGTTATTCAACAAAACGCCAGTCGTGTAGTTTGGTTGGTATGTTCCCAATATTGCGACGGTACTTTATCACATGATGGCAACATGTATGAATTTAGGCATTTTATAAGACCTGCGGTATTTATAGCACCTTACTTAAATGCCACTTCAATGGAACTGTTCAAGTATATTGTTTACAAACACGCTGCGGATTTTACTCGATTTTATGAGCCAAATTATGATGCTGTATGGCAAGCAGCCAATGGAGCTATAAATACTGATGAGATTTATAACATTTCGGATGCCTTGATTGGATATGCTCTGGTTTACTCCGATTTGCAAGAAAGATATAGGTACTTAAGAACTTACAAACGTTACCTGGAAAGATTTATGAGCTATTCTTCAGGAACCAGTAATGGATTAAAACCAGATGGGACAGGCTTTCATCATAATTCTGCTTATAATAATTATATGTATGCTTATAGAACTGCGGCAAAAGATCTGTCTTACTTAAAGAACACCATTTTTCAGGTGGAAGAAGAAAACTATAAACGATTTAGAAATGCAGTATACTGTTTATTCATTCAATCAAATGATGCACGTTTATACAGCCTTTCTGCTTGTGGAAGAAAGCCTCATCAAAGGTATATTGGAATCAATGACTCATACCTAGAGGTATTGGCTACTGCTGGAGGTGTTTACACCAATACTCCCGAGGATGAACTAATGGCCGGGCTATACAATAGAGTATTTGGGGTAAACCCCAATTTTTCTTACAGTGGTATAGCCTCATTTGATGAAGGTTTTTATGATTTTAACCACGCCAATACAGGGGTATGGAGAAAGGATAATACGGTTATAATAAGTAAAGGATTTTCCAACGCATTATTTGGAGCAGAGCTTTATTGGAACAGCAACCGATACGGTAGATACCAAAGTTATGGAGCTACAGAAATTATATACCCAGGAGATATTACTGATAATGGATTCGATGAAAATACCTGGGATTGGAACTTTCATCCTGGAACCACGGTAATCCGATTACCCTGGACCGAATTACATGGAGAATATGCCAGAATTGACGAAATACAACAAAAGGGATTCGCGGGTGCAATTTCATTTCATAAAACCACCAGCGAATTGTTAAGCAATAACAGAGGACAAAATGGTTTATTTGCTATGGACTTTAAGGAACGTGATGATATAGGATGGTCTACTGTCTACTCTCCTACCATCTTTCACAACTCAACATTCGAATTTAAAAAATCCAATTTCTTCTTCGACGATATTATTGTTAGTCTGGGGTCGGATATTGCAAATGACGACAATGTAAACCCTACCATTACCACCCTATTTCAAAGAATGGATAATAATGGATTAGTAAATGTAAACGGAGCGGACATAACAAATAACGGAGAGTTTGACTATGGCCCAGGTTCGAACAGATGGGTATTAAGTAACTACAATACAGGCTTCTATTTAGTTTCTAATGATGATGAATTAGTTATAAAAAGAGAGCCTCAAAGTACTCCTAACCATGATGATTATACACCTTCCAGCTATAGTACTCCAACAGAAGATTATTGTATTGGGTATATCGACCATGGTACTAATCCATCCAACAAATCGTACGAATACATTTTAATACCTAATAGTAGTGTTACTGAAATGCAATCTTTAGAAACACAAATTACATCAGCTGGTAAACCTTATACTGTTCATCAGCAGAATAGCCAAGCACATATTGTAGAACATTTAGCTTCTGAAACATGGGGTTATGCCCTGTTTAGTCCTGCTTCTAACTTGAGTTTTGGAGATCTTAAATCTACCGATATTCCGTGTTTAATTATGAATAAGCCCATCAACAATGGAAGTCAGATGATGCTTTCTGTTGGTAACCCGGACTTAGGCATTGAATTCAGATCCAATGATTCTGTTGAAGATGTGGTAGCTCATGTAACCTTACATCAAGAATGGCAATTAGTAGGAAGCTATGCTAATGCTAGTATTATTAGTTCTTCCCAAACAGAAACAGTACTAGAAATAACACTAAAAAAGGGGTTATCCGAAGATTTAATTCTTGAAGAGGTTGATTCATCGATTGGAGTAGAAAGTTATACTCTAAATAATTTTGAGTTGTTCCCAAATCCAACAAATGGAGAATTTAACATTGAACTAAACAAAAATGAACCATTTGAAGTAGAAGTGATGGACATTAACGGAAAAATAATCTATCAATCAACCGCTACATCCAAATCAACAATTAATCTAAAGGGACAAAAAAGTGGAATCTACTTTGTTCAGGTTACCACTAACGATTCTCAAATGGTTGAAAAGCTGGTATACCAAAACAACTAATTTCTTTTATAAAAAAAGGAATACTTGTTTAATCGTGGGGGATTAAACAATATAATGGTTGCCAGGCCATGTAACCTCAGGTGAGTAATTTCATCTGGGGTTATTTTTTTCTATCTGTACAATGTTGGAGCAATCGAATTAGAAACTCAATAATTTATAACATTGAGCTCTATTGGTAACTATACTATATTATTTTTATCCTCACCTTAGATTAGTTCGTCAAAACCAACCTTCGAATGGCATATAAATTGCAAACTTTGAAAACAACCAGTACAGCACCACTATGAAGACAGATACAAAAATGTTTAAAGGAATCATCATTACTTCTCTTTTTTTAGGGCTAACGCTCAGCATTGTTGGGCAAAAGCCAAAGAAGTATTTGAAAAATGGTTACACCGAGCAAGCCTTTGTAGAAGCGGCACATAGACAAAACAAAAAGGTTAAACTCAAAAAGAAGCATACCGAAGTAATCTACGCTAGCTATGAAGTAATTTATAAGAACCATAGCGATTTAATCACATCTCCGGAAACCAACTGGGAAGTAAGTTACTCGCGGTTTATTCGTATGACGAACTTTCGAGCTAGAGTAAAGCACCCGGGTGTTTACGACAAATTAAAAAATGTGCTTTTTGATGCAACGTTACTGGATCATTTAGGAGGGAAATTTAATGCTGCCAACGCCAACGAATTAAAAACAGCAGCAGAGCTGGAAAAACAAGGCAAATTCGAAAAAGCATTATTGGTATATCAGGGAATGGCCAAAAGACATGAGCAAGCAATCGCAATTGCTCCACTGGAAAAACGAATTTCATTGATTGACTACGAAACGAAACTGGAAATCACCAACCAAAACATTGGAGATCAATACATACTAGAAGCGAAGAAGATGTTAGTGGGCACCACTAAAAAAGAAGCTTTGGCAGCCATCGATTTTATCGAAAAAGCCCGTACCTATAGACCTTTAGACTTTGAAGAGGAAGAGTTACTGGAACTGGCTAACCTCATGATTGGTGAATCGTGGATTACAGAAGCTCAAAAACTACTTAAAACTCCTACAAAAAAGAATGCTCGACTAGCCTACGAATTGATTAATAGAGCCAGATCCATCCGTACTCTTAAAGTAGAGGAAGAATTGCTTTATCAAACTGCCGAAAGGGTTGGTATGACGAGAATTCTGGTAACTGCTAAAAATGATAAAGGAATTCATGATTCTCAAACATTAACTGGGATATTAAATCAAAAGAAATCTTCTACCTGGATTAAATATTATTACGAAGAAAACGAGAACGAAACCATCGATTTTGAATTGGTTATAGACGAAAACAAACCAACAGTTAAATTGGGCGATATTCGTAAAGAAATTACTCAAAACACCAAGTCGGTTGAGTACTGGGAAGAGGTAACAGATGCTAATGGAAATACCACCAACGTAAAAAAGAATCGTTTAGCAATTGCGGTTATAAGCACGGTAAGTAGAACCAAAACTGCACAGGTAGAATGGGAAATATTATTGAAAGAATATTCTAGTGGAAATTCGGTTTACTCTGAGACCAAAGAAACCAGGCATGAAATTACCAACCAATATGCTTCTTTGATAAGTGGAGATATTCTGGCTCTTCCTGAAAACATAGAAACGGAAGTTGATCTGGATTCTCAACCCTTTCCATCAGATAAGGATATGCTTACAGCTGTTACACAAATGTACCTGGATGACTTAAAGTATTTTACTTACAACCAGAAAGACCACATGCGTAATATTAATAGTATTGTGGGGAGGTGAGTTGGAAGTGCCTGAAGTACTTGAAGTTGGAAATACTTAAAGTTGGAAGTACTTGAAATGCCTTCCCCGGATATTCGTCCCGATAGTTATCGGGACATTCTTCCGAGGATGGTTTGGAATGCCTTAAATGCCTAAAGTACTTGAAATTGAAAATGCCTAGAATTTCTGAAATGCAAGACAAAAAATAAATTTTCAATTCAAATTTGGAATATTCATTCCAATGGTTATATATTTGCATCGTGACAAAAAGAGAAGCCATATTGAATGCTGCACTCGAACTTCTTGTGGAAAAGGGAGTTCATAATACGCCGATGTCTGAAATAGCCAAAGCTGCGGGCACAGGTATGGGGACCATCTACAACTACTTTCCTAATAAAGATGTACTGATTAATGAGATTTATATTGGTATTAAAGAACAGGAAGAAACCTTGTTTTTGGAGGTAAACACGAGCCAACCAATAAAAACACAGTTTGAAAATTATCTAACTGTAATTATTGAATTCTTTATTAATAACCCTACCTATTTTAACTTTCTTCAGCAACTAGATGCCTCTCCTATTATTACCAAAGAGAATAAAGAAAAGGGAAGAAAATCAGTCGAAATTGTGGCCATACTTTTGGAAAGTGGGCAGGAAGACAGGATCATTAAAAACATTGACCTTAGTGAGATACTTGTGTTTATAGGAGGTGGTATTTCATCGTATTTAAAGCGAAACTTAAACGAATCAGTAAATAACAGAAGTTCTCTGGCTCAACACATTAAGATGGTTTGGGACGGAATTAAGGAATAAAAATTTTTAACTCTATTTTGGAATGAACGTTCACTCCAATAATTAAAACAACAATAATGATAGCATTAGATTTTAGCAGAACCATTAATAAACCAATAGATGAAGTATGGAAATTCGTGGTACAAGACTTTAATATTGGTTGCGGCCACCTCTGGGCCACAGGAGTTACCAACTGCAGAAAAGGAGAAGCACACGAAGACTTCGATAGAATCTGCGAAACAGAATCGGGAAAACTAATGGATACCATAACTACCATGGATCATGAAAAACACCTGGTGGAATTTTCGGTAAAGGGCCTCCCCTTTTTCGTTCGATCTGCTACAAGTTCCTGGAAACTCAATAAGGTTAACGATTCTCAAACTGAATTAATCATAAAACCAAGAATACAGGTAAAACCAGGCATTGGTACCATTGCACAATTTCCTATGAAAATAGCACTAAAAAAGCTTTATCCAAAAATTTTAAGTGACCTATCCATCTATGTGGAAACAGGTAGTCCCTCTCCTAGAAAACAGAAAGAATTAGCAAATAAATCAATAACTAAATAAAGTAACATGAAAACAAGTAAAGAAATCACTGCAGAATATTATCAGGCAATGTTAAAGAACGAAGGATGGGAAGCCTTTTTAGCTGATCAGGTAACTTACTTAGGTCCTTTAGCATCTCTAGTAGAAGGTAAAGAAGCAGTTGTAGGAATAACGCAACAATTCCTAAACAATAAATACACCGGTGAGGTAAAGAACATCATTTCTGAGGGGAATGAAGCCTGCGTATTGACCCATTATCAAATTGGTCACCCCACTGCAGCTCTATTAGAGGTAGACGCTTGCGAAATCATTAAAATTGAAGACGGGAAAGTACTATCTATGGAGGTATATTTCGATTCTCTTAAGGTAAGTGAGTTTGGGAAGAAAATGGAAGCTATGCAAGCTCAATAGTTTTTGGAGAGATACTAAAACCAGTAGAAGCGATTTTGATTTATTTCAAGGTCGCTTTTTTTTGTTTCTATGCCACAAGTTATAGTAGACAACCATTTAAGCAATTTGTAAACTCAACTACCCCTATTATAAACCCTGGAGCACCAGTTACAAAATCTGCTAAACAGGATTGATTTAGAGCCTTAGTTTTATACTTAATAAATAAGTAAACTCCTGACTTTTGTCATGGTAAAATTTGTAACGATTTTTCAACTTCCCATTATTTAATACTAGCAAACGCATTCATCATGAATTCTACAAAAAAAACTACTTTGAAAATTCCCAACATAGTGTTTCTTGCTATAATTCTTATAGGATTGGTAATTCCAAATTACAGTAACGGACAAAATTTAGCAATTGAAGCAATCAATTTTGAGGCGAATGAAAAAAAACCTGATAATGCAATAATCGTAGAAATAGGTAAACCTACTGATGAATTGAGGTATGGCAAAGATTATTGGATGAAAATTACTAGTGAAAAAACAGAGTTCAGAGGTCTAGAAGAATACTCCAAAGGAGGAGCAGGATTCTCAGGACCTCCAAAACCTCCAGGAGAGCATTGGTTATCGAATCACAAAAGTACTACTAGCACTAATAGCCAGGGAGAAATCGTTGTGCTTCTTCGAGCAGATAAAAACGTACCTGTCCACCTAATTAAAAAGCTACTTTTAGAGGTAAGATTAGGTGATGGAATTGAATTATACATAGAAGGTAGCTGGGAAAGCAACCCCGTTTACCTCAAACAACATATTTCCAAAAGTGAACAACACCCAAGGCATGCTAAAATTTTTATGCGCGAAGTTTTAATATTCTATATGGTAAAAGGGAATAAGTATTATTTAAAAGACAAAGGATTAGTACCAGTTGATCGAACCCAATTGAAATCTATGATTGACGATCATTATGAGGTTAATACTTCTACTATCAGATTGGATTCTATAAAAAAACAAGCCTCTATAGCTAACGATAGTTTAAGCGTATGGAATAGTCGTTTAAAGTACTTAAATCAAGTAGATAAAGATGAAATGAAAGTGATTAGCGATAATTCGATCATTAAAATGAAATACCAAGATGATTCTAAGTTTAGTGATCTAGTCAATTTTCAGGTACTCCTTCTCAACATCAAGAACGAGATCAAAAATGAGCAAGCTAAGATTCACTTTAAGAAACCATATCATAAATTAAAAGGTGATAAAAAATGGTTCATAGATCAGTTAATTTCTATAGAAACAGAATGGCTACCAGGAACTGGCAAAAAAGCAAAAATTGATGTGGTTACGGATTAATATTAATGATATAATATATCATTAGCTAACCTCAGTAAAGCTTCCAAAAAACAGAAGTCTGAGCAACTTATAAATTCACCCAACCCTATTATAAACTGAGGAATACCAATTACAAAACCAGCTAATTAGAATTGAATTCGAACCGTAACTTTGTTTTAATAAATGGCGAATTTCTGACTCCTGTCATGGTAGAATTTGTAACGATTTACCAACTTTCCATTATTTAATACCATGATTCGAACTTATTCAATATTAATCGTTCTCCTGCTAAGTATCATTACTTATGGACAGAAAGATTTCAACCATTCGAACTCGCTCGAGGAAATTGACATTTCTACCATTCTTCCTGACTCCGTTGACCGATACAAAGCACTTATTAAGAAACACGAAGCTGTAAAAAACAGTGCTAAAGAATCCATAATACTATTGGATAGTATCATTTTATGTGTTAGAGGCTCTGAATTGGAGCCCGTATATAATTTACAAAGGCTAAACACAATTAAACCAATACTAAACGAAGCCCCTCCACTCTGGTTAAGCGAACAATACATTGGTTGCTATTTAAATTTTGCCTATGTTGAAGAAGGCAAGTTTCAATTTGAAAAAGCCTTCAATTATGCTGATACTGCCTATCAATTATCGGTTAAATTTAAAAACCACGATTTGTCCAAATCTAGCGCCAACCTAGCTGGTGTTATTGCATATAACATGAGTAATTCTGATAAAATGAATTATTACTTTAGAATTGCATATGAACTAGCCAAAAAGGATACTAATAATGAGGCTAAAGCAAAAGCCATCATGAACTTTGGACAAATCTTTTCTTTACAAGGAGAACTTGACAGTGCAAAGGTATACTATAGAGAAGCATTGCATGTTTCTAAACAAATAAACGATTCACTATCTAGTGGAGTTATTGTGGAACAAATTGGTTTGTGCGATCATTTACAAGGTAATTATGTCGAAGCCATTGAGCATTTTGAAAGTGCGCTACAGTTTCTTCCAAAATTTGAAAAGTACTGGACTGGTGATGTACATAAAAACTTAGGCACTACCTATTTGGCTTTAGACGAATTTGGCTTAAGTAAAAAGCATTTTCTTAAAGCGTTGCAAGTAATCAAGAAATCTGACAACCCAATGGGAGAAGTAGATGTACGGATGAAAATTGGAGACTTATTTCTGGAAATGGAAGAATACGACTCTGCAAGGTATTATTATGATCAATGCCTTCTAGAATCAAACAAAATATCTTACACTAAAGGAGTATATTCTGCTAAGGGTAATATTGCAAAAACCCTGCTATCAACCGATAACAGTACCTCTGCCATCCCTCTTCTTATAGATGCTCGTTCACTAGCATTTACCGCAGGCGATATGTTAGGGGTTAGCTCATTGGAGCTAAGTTTAGCTAATGCGTACTTTTTAGATAATGATATTTCTAAAGCCGAATCCTATGGACTCAGTGCATTGGAATTTGCTCAGCAAAATCAGTATCAGGAACACATTGCTAAAATGGCTGAATTACTAAAACAAGTTTATGAGCAGAAGGGAAACTGGGAAAAAGCCTACGAAATGGCTGAAATGTCGCGTATTGCTACTTTAGAAATCCATCGAGAAGATAACTTAAAGGCCATCTACAAAAATCAGTATAAACTTAAATCTTCACAAGACAGCATTCAAAGGGTCATCGATAGTTTAAACCTTATCAAACAAAAGGCCATCTCAAATGCCGAAATCGCCCAAAAAGATTTAACTCTGGAAAGAAGTAACTTCTACATTTTCTTAATTACAGCTGGTTCTATTATAGTAATATTAATCCTTATACTGGTGTACTTTAGATCTAAGGTAAAACAAGGCAAACGTATTCAAGAAATTGAAAGTAAAAAACAGGAACTAAAGCAAATGGCTCTACGAGCCCAAATGAACCCACATTTTCTGTTCAATGCTTTAAACAGTATACAATCGGTGTATGCTGACGGGAATACAAAAGAAGCCAATGATTACCTGGCCTCTTTTGGCTCTCTTCTCAGAAGAATTCTGGATCACAGTAGCAAAGAGCTAATTTACATCAAGGAGGAAATTGAATTAATCAACTTATATCTTGGTCAGGAACAAAACAGAACTGAAGGTCAAATCAATTACCTTCTGGAAGTGAACGACGAAATTGACCCTGAGTTTGATCAAATTCCTCCATTGATTATTCAACCAGTTATTGAGAATGCTATTTGGCATGGAATTATTCCTTCCAAAAGGGAGGGAACGGTTAAGATCATATTTCACCGGCCTAATGAAACTACTATTCAAATTGATGTTATTGATGATGGAGTTGGATTTAACACATCTCAAAGCACCACTAAGAACCATGAATCTAAAGCTTTAAAAATAGCCAAAGATAGATTGGGATCGAACGGCGAAATCATCATTTTATCAGAGCTTAATAAAGGAACCAAGGTATCTATTAAAATAATTCAACCAAGTGAAAGTTAGAGCAGTAATTATTGAAGACGAGGCAAAAGCCAGAAAGCTATTGCGAGGCATAATTGAATCGAATTATAAAGATCAAATTGAATTGATAGGAGAAGCAGATGATGTTGAGTCCGGAGTAAAACTAATTAAAGACTGTAAACCAGACTTAGCCTTCCTGGACATTCAAATGCCCAGTGGAACCGGATTTGACATGATTAATAAAGTGGGGGAAACTAACACGGAATTTGTTTTTGTTACAGCATTTGATCACTATGCTGTAAAAGCATTTGAGTGCAGCGCATTTGGATACTTAATGAAACCCATTAGTACCAAAAACTTAGACGAAATTATCACCAAATTTCTTGTACAAAAAGAAATGATTAAATCAAGTAGAAACGATCGTTTAAAAGTACTTGTAGAAAACTATTCGGACAGAAAAATTCATAAGCTAGTAGTAAAAGGCATTAATGGTTTTAACGTACTTGAATTGGACCATATTTACCACTTGATTGGCGATGGAAGCTATACCCGCTTTATTACATCAGAATCCAACAGGGTAGTAGCCAGTAAAAACATCGGTTCTTATGAAAGGCTATTGGAGGAATATGGGTTTTACAGAATACATCAAGGATCGCTCGTTAACCTTTCTTTCGTAAAAGAATATTCTACAGAAGATGGTGGAACAGTAATCATGAAAAATGGAGATGAATTAAAGCTTGCCAGAAAAAGAAGAGCCGGGTTTATCGAAAAATTTATTTAAAGTGAGATCAGCAATAACTATCCTTTCTCTTTTATTCTCTACTCTAGCCATAACCGCTCAGGTATATGAACCTTTAGAGTGCTCTGGTGAAATTCCACATGACTTCAGAAAAGATTTGATTGTAGAATTTGAATCAAGGGCATCTCAGGACACCATCATTAAAAAATCTAAAAGCAAAATATCTTATTATAAAAGCGACACCTATTTTTTGAGTAGGCTTTATCAAAGCGGTCTAGTTCTTTTTAATGACACCATTAGCTTATACCTGGAACAGGTAAAAAATAAACTGCTAAAGGACAATCCTGAGCTGAGCAAAAAAATTAGAGTCTACACCATCCGATATTCTTCTGTTAACGCATTTACCACTTCTGATGGAAGCATTTTTGTGAACCTTGGACTATTAGCCCGATTAAGCTCAGAAGATGAACTTGCCTTTGTTCTTTCTCATGAAATTGCACACTATATAAACCAACATGTATTAGAAGGATATGTAGAAGATCAGGAGATCGAAAAAAGAAATAAACGGACCAATGACAAATGGAAAATAGCACTGGAAAAATGCCAATACTCCAGAGATAAAGAAACCGAAGCTGATCTGGATGGACTGGTAATTTTTGAAAAGGCAGGATACAGCTGGGAAGCTTTAACTCCTATTTTTACTGTTCTAAAAGATGCTGATTTACCTGTTTTCGAAGTAGATGATTCGATTGAAACTATTGAAAATCCACACCTTAAGTTTAATGACTCTTTATTCTTTGACACGCCCCCACTTAATACCTCAACTGAGGCCAGTAAAGATACTTTAAACCTGTCCACCCACCCTGCCCCAAAACTCCGACTCAAAATACTTCTAGAAAAAAGTCTAAAAAAGAAAAAGGGGGTATCCTCCTCTCAACAATTCCTGACAATAAAAAAGATAAGTCAATTCGAACTGGTACAGCTATACAATGAGAACTTCGACTTTTACTCGTCATTCTACTTAATTAGTCACCTTACCAAACAGTATAGTAACGATCCATACTTATCTTATCAAAAAGTCAGGGCTATTTATGGGCTAACGAAACTTGCCTGCAGTTATAGAAAAGACTATTGTTTACCTTCTATTAATTATAAATACAACTCGTTTTTCTATCGTTTTGTAGATTTTGTAAGAAATGACTTAAGTAATTCAGACCTATTAAAATGGTGTTATTCTGAGTGCTTAAACCATAACTCAAATTACGATTTCAAGAATGACGAAATAGATGAGATCATCAACGACCTGAATAACACAGATTGTGGAGAACAAAATGAATTATCGTTGGCAATTGATACTACATTTAATTTAACCATAAAGGAACCTACCGATATTCATTCTATATCTTCTGAGCAAAACAACTGTCTTATAAGTAACTCTGGTTTAATTGTTTTAAACCCTGAATTTGTAAGAGTAAATCTCACCAAATCCAAAAATCAATTTAACTATAACTTTTCAGTAGAAAAGCAAAAGGATTTCAATTCGAAAGTTCAGATTTCCGGGAAAAAAGTCAATTCAG
Source organism: Parvicellaceae bacterium (assembly GCA_965230225.1). Classification (GTDB taxonomy): domain Bacteria; phylum Bacteroidota; class Bacteroidia; order Flavobacteriales_D; family Parvicellaceae; genus CALSMU01. The sequence goes on along the minus strand of CBDDKM010000004.1, from coordinate 114,334 downwards.
AAATCCATATTCTGGATATAAAGACTTTAACAAAAAATGATGCCCAAAAGTGGAACGAAATTACCTCGTTAATGAAATTTCTGGAAGAGAGAAACAGATTAAAAAATATAACCGGATTTGTTAGTTTATACGAAGATGATATTAAACACATAATGAATAAATATCATTCTAACGAGATACTTCTTTCTTTTGGAGTTTCTGCTAAAACCCCAAAAACAATTAAGGATATTGCAATACCCCTTGTATTTTGTTTTGCCATCCTACCAATTCCATTTTCTATATACTCTTTTCTTAAACCTAACGAACACTCTTTATTTTATAGTGAATTAGTTTCGATGGTTGATGGAGAAACTAAATTCGAATTCGAAAATCACATGGATCAAAAAGGAGGTAATGGAGTTTTAGGAGCCAACATCTATTATGTTTTAAACCAAATACATAAATGTAAATGAAAAGAATACTATTAGTTTTTGGCCTATGCTTTTCATTCCTGATGGGAAAAACTCAGGGAATCGATGGAAACAAACACCTTTTTTCATTTGGAACATCAGTAGGGTTTATTTCAATTCTTCAAGATTTTAGCGAGCGAGACAATTATACTTTCACGACCTGGACAGGTCTTAAAACGAGTATTGATTATCATTATATTCTCTCGAGAAAATTGTCTATTGGTTTAGGTTTCGAAAGATTTAATTCTCATACCGAATTTAGAACCTATAGCGATGAAAATACTTTAAACGGAAGTAATACCAGATCATTGATACTAACCAACTCTACCTTTGTGGACCTAAAGATTTTTAAAAAGAAAAAGGGAAGTATTTCTCCTCTTGGCCCCTACACATCCTTTAGGGTAAGTAAAAGAAATGGAAAAATAAATGCATACGAAACCTACAACTCAACATCAGGTAATTATGAACATTTAAACGAAAGGTTAGGTACAGTTAGTTACTTTGGTATTTGCTTTGGAATCGGGAGGTATGAATCAGTTCTTGACAAGTTAATTATAGGCACTGAAGTATTTTGTGATTTTCCAATTACCAAATTGAATTTTACACCTGAAACCGGTTCAAACCATTTTTTTAATTCTAGCGAAACAAATGGAGCTCTTATCCGATCTAATGAACGCGTTAACTTAATTGGTTTGAAGTTAACACTCGCTTTTAACGCATTTTGATTGTGTTATTTTTCCAAATTTGCCCCCAATTTACCATCTCTAAATAGAAAGGTGTCTTTTCTAAAATGTGCCTATCTTGGATTATATGACATATTACTTTTAGCCTAGAAACTTTAATATTTATATTATGAAAAACAAGCTAAAAGTAGTAGCATTTATGTTGCTTGCAACTGTTATTTCGTTCGGTTCATGTTCGAAGTACGAAACATTGGAAAACAAAAACAATGGCGTTGAAAGCATTGAAACTCCGGTTACCCCTAATTCGAAGTTGGCCATTTATGGTCACTGTAACCTTGTTCAAAATAATCAGGTAATTCAAGTACCACAATTCTCGGTTGTTTGCTTCGAAAACACTGGTAACCGGTTCCGATGTAATGGTTCCGGATGGGACCGTTACTACGGTCCTGCGGAATGTGATTACACCTACGATGGTTCCGTTGAAGAACCAAACGTATACATTCCACCAAAAAAATACTAAATGAGCACACAAAGGCAGGGTTATTTATCCTGCCTTTTTTCATTATTATATTACTACCTACATGCCAATTTACAATTGGTATTACAGGTTTTATAATTGGTTTCTTTAAGAAGTAATCTATAACGAACTTTGTTATGACTAACCAATCAAAAAAGTTATGAAATCTTTAGTTGCTATCCTTTTAATAGCCTTACCATTTTTTGCCACCACTCAGAACACACTTAAGCTAGGTGGAGATAAAACAGTAGCCGGAATCGAAAACTCCAATGGAAATGGATCTGTAATAGTATTTGCGGATAATGACTATGGCGATGTAAAGTTTGGAACATGGGACATTGTTTGGCTAAATAACAAAGGAGGTGAGATCAAAAAAGTATCAGAAAAAATTCCAGATCCACGTGGTTATAACACAGATAATAGATCCAGATATAAAACCGTTTTATCACCTGATGGTAATCACTTCTACATCTGTTTAACGGGTCTTGCTGATTCCAGAGCGTTTTACTTTTCTAAAAATGGAAAAGATGAAGTTAGATCCCCTCTAATTGTTCCCGGAGGTTTTCCTGGAAAGATTACTCTTGAAGATGTTTTTATCTCAAATGAAGAGCTCATTTATATACTACGTAAACACGAATCGTACAAACAGTATTACGTTGTTCGAATGAACCACGACACGAAGAAGGTTACCATGAAAACAATTGATGTTGATGGCCCTTCTTATATAGGAGGTGTTAATGGAAGTGCTTTTTACAATTGCCTTGGTTTAAATGCTTCCGGTCAACCTGTATTCGGAAAGATTAATTCCAGAAAAAAAGAGTATAGAATTGACATCATGTTAATTGATGAAAATGGTACTCCACAAAATTCAAGTTACGAAGGAGCACAAGAAGTTGGTTTGAATGCCACAAACAGATTATTACTTTCCAACGATGGCGAATCAATTTTCGTTAGTCAATCTTACTTGAATGAACTTTGCTTATACCATGTAAAATTGGATGGAAGTTTAATCTTTAAGGAAAAACATGAAGTGGCAGATTACAAAAAATATGAAACTAAATATGTTGCTCCAGACAATAGAAAATTATTTCAATTACCAAATAATCAGTTCATTTATATGATGAGTTTAGGTAGAGCTGTTGTTTCTATGAAGTTTGATGGTTCTACCGGAAAATTAGTGGACCGATCTGATGAAATGGTTGCCAGATACAACAGAGGAAAAGTAAATGCAATGGCAGGTGTTTTTGCTTGTTTATTTAACGAAGAAGGAAAAAAAGTAAGAGAAATTGGTCAGGATAAAAAGAGTAAAATCAAAGCCTTTGGAAATATTGAATACAGAGGATTACTGGTTTTACTACACCCTAAGACTAAAACTGCTTCTGTTTACTCTGCGGAGTTTTGAAATATTTAAAGTGCCTGGAGTTTGAAATACTTGAAATGCCTAAAATTAGAAGTGCCTTCCCCGGATATTCGTTTCACTACTTCCGAGGATGGTTTGGAATACTTAAAATGCCTTAAATGCCTTAAATGCCTTAAATGCCTTAAATGCCTTAAATGCCTAAAGTACTTGAAATTGAAAATGCCAGAACTATTTTTAATAAAATATTGGGAACATAGTACCCGATACTTACCAAAAACAATAATACCTCGTACATAGTACCTAATACATTTACAAAAAAATCGTAATATTAGAGAACAAACGAACTTGTATGAAAATCACGATCAAAACATTATTGCTTTTAGGCCTTACTACCACTTTATTTTCTTGTGGTGAATCCGAGGAATTAGGAGAATGGACCTTTTGCGAGTGTGCCGAAATACACACGGATTACAAAGGAAAGATAGCTACTGAGACTGATCCTGAAGCCAGAGAAATGTTGGAATTGGAGATTGGTATTGTGGAAGAAGATTGTAAAGAGTTTTTACCACCTAAAAATGCTACTACCGAAGAAATGCAAGCTTACCATAAGGAAAAGGCTAATTGTAGGTAGAAAAATCACTTCTTACTCTTGTAAAAAGACCAGTGAGCTATAGAGAAGATCAATATTCCTATCAGCTCCAAATAAAGTGTTGCCAGCCAGGTAATGGCCGCGCCAAAGTCTACACCAGAGCCTCTTGGTTTGAACTTAATGTATATTACATTTCCTATTACTACTATGGCTATAAGCAAGAGGTAGATCAACATCCCTTTCATGTTTTTGCGCACTAACAAAAACCCTGGCAGTAAGATGCAAAAGGGAATTAGTATGAAAAATATGAATGCTTTATCGTCCATGGATTAATCCACTCGGACTCTTATATCAACAACTCGATAATCTTTACAAGTACCTGTACCTACCCAATCCCCATCTTTTTGAACAATAAACTTTTCGGTTGCCACATCTTCCGCTGAGAATTTATGAGGTGTTATGTTTTTAAAACAAAATTCCATTCTAGGTAGGTAAGTTTCCTTTTCTCCCTTCTCATTCGTTCTCTCCTTTTTTCTAGAGAAATAATAGGTTACTTTTTCCGCCAAACCCATTTTACCAATTAAGATTTCAAATTTTGAATATTTGGAACCTTCTTCCATATTAACTCTGTAGGTCACAATTCCATTTTCTTCCTGTTTCTCAATTTTGGTCGCTCTTTTCAAATTACGTCCCATAGGAACGGCTGGCGCTTGATTCCTCTTGTCCGTAATTTTCACCGTTTTCTTACCTGGTGTTATTATCAACCTATACTCACTATTTTGAACAGTTTTAATACCATTAGCCTCCCCAAATATTAGCTCATTTTTTCGTATTAAATACCCTGTTAACTCCTTATCCACCTCATTACTTTCATGCCCATAATACCAAGTAGTACTTAGGTCCATACGAAAGGGTTCCTTTTTTATAAAGTTTGAATCTATCTGAGCAAAAGTTTCCTTCATTTCTTCAGCAGATATTTCTACCCATTGAGAAAAACCAAACTGACAGATAAAGAGAAAAGATAATGTTGTTATTATAAGTTTCATTTATTGCTTTTTAATTTCAGGAGTATTAGAATACAACTTCTTATAAAGGTACAATTTATGTCTTCAAGATATTCAGGTTATTAGAACTTTCTTAAACTGATTCAAAATCATATTGATCAAATTTACAAAGTGATACCTCCTTTTAAGAATTGGTTTTTTAAATACCACCCCAAAGCTGTACCTTGTAAAGTAAAACAAAATACTATGGGCTACTGGAAAACACTTCATTTATTTGACAGTAAAAAATTTGAAGAAGAAGTTATACCGATAATGAAGGGTAACCATGATATACTTCGATCCTACTTCGACAAATTTAATAATGATCTGTTCCTTGATTACGATGGTGAGAAAAGTACAGATGATAGGATCAAAGATTTAATAGTACTATCTAATAAAAGGTCAAAAGATTTTAAACAATATCCAGAATTTACGAAATATGTAGAAAACATGTCAGACCCCAGTGATATTTGGGATTTTAATCCTCCGACTATGTCTGATTTTTGCGACATGCTACAACTTCTTGTTTTTTCGAGATGTGCCATTACATCTCCATATTTTAAACTAGAAGGTGGACGCTCGTTAATTAGTCTTGAATACAAGTCGGATAATACTGTTGCCGAGAAGTACATTAAACGGATTGGTTTTGGAGGTAGAGTGACGGCAACCTGCTTCGATAGCATTGGAATTCTTGAATGGTTAGATCATAATGATGTAAAATACTTAATCGATCATTACGACGAAATAGTAGCCAATGATTATTCTGATGAATTATTCATATTCTTAAAAATTGCAAATCAACATGAATTAGGGGTTCTAACTGCCATTGATGTCGATTTTAATATCCTTAGAAAGTTGGATAAGCATTCTATTTATCAAAAGGTAAACTTTAAAGGTTCAGCACTAAAAAATCTTCTCTATGAAAATTAATTGATTTGTATACTTATTGCATCCAAAGATTTTTAGATTGAACCCCAACCACACTACCCCAATCCATATAATTTCTTTAAATTTGCGGCACTTAAAACGAATAATAACGATGATAGAAGCGGCGAATATTATGGAGAACAGCAAAGTAACCAACTACCTTAAAAACGTAATGGAAAACATGCCAGCGGATTGGTTAAACTTAACCACTCACCGTTTGGATATTTACGTAGAAAAGTTGGCTAAAACTCAGTTTTTAGAACAGTTGGAGGAGTTGTACCATGCAGATAATGCCACTTCGGATTCGTTGTACGAGTTACCAACCGCTTTCGATTACATTCGTTTAGGGCATCCGCTTTCTTGTGTATTAGAATGGGCCATTGCCAACGTACACCAAAGAAAAGCGGACAATGTAATTAGCTTTTCGTCAGTAACAGTGCCTGTTTACGCCATTCTTAGAAAAAACTTACTGGATAATAAAAACACCCTTATTGCCTACACCGGAGAGCTTCCTGCTGCTTTTAATGCAGAGGTAGTTAAGCGTGTTTACGGATACAACTTTGAGTTAAAAAAAGTTAACAGCGTAGAGGAAATTTCTGATTTTGATGGTAGTGTGGTGTTGGTTTCTCAACCGGAAGACATTTGCCAGTTTAACCTATCTAACAACGTAGATTTTTACGTTAACATTAACGCCAACTTAGGTAGCATACTAATGGTAAACGGAGCACAGAACGAAAGCTATGTTTCGGAAATACAACACGTACGTAGACGTGAAACCATTGCCATGACACCGGCTAACACACTGGAAGCCCTAAAACAATTGGTTGGTTTACCTGTAAATACACCAGAAAACAAAAGAGAAGAACACAAAGCACAAGTGCTTAACTCCATAAAAGACATTACCGGAACAGATATTAAAGGTTTAACGGGTTCTAGCGGATTATCAATGCAATATGGTATTACCATGGGATTGGTACACGATGCCATGGACAATCACCCGGGTAAGGCCATTAAAATTATTGTACCGCCTAACTGCTACGGTGGAACTAACGATCAGGCTCGTAGGGTTGCAGCATGTAACGATAACATTGAGGTAATGGATCTACCGGTAGATGGTGGAAAGGATATGGTAGACAGTATTGAAACAGTGCTAACTGCCATTGCAGAAGAGGACGCTGTACCATACATTATTGCCGAAATACCTACCAACCCAAGAGTAGAAGTGCCAGACCTGATTAAGCTGAAAGATGCCTTAAGCAAAGAGCGTAAAACAAAAGATGGCAAGGTAGCGGTAGACCCTGTGTTTATTCTGGACCAGACCTTCTGTCCTAATGTTCACTTTTTGGGGGATGATGAAATTCTATCCTCAGTAAGAACAATTGCTTACGTTAGTGGGTCTAAATTTCCTAGTGGTGGTAAGTGTACTGCAGGGTATTGTACAGCCAACAAGAAAGCGGCAGGTTTGATGGAGAAGATTAAACTTCACCTGCAAATTTGCGATAACGAAGCTACCGACCTTCAAATGGAAATACTGGCCAATCAGTTACCGTCTATGCTAGACAGAATTGACAACGCTTATAAATACACTCGTGAGTTTGTGAACTTTATACAAGAGCAATTGCCTGAGGCTAAAATCAACTTTGTATCGGAAGAATTGGCAGAGCAAGGATTTACTCCTTCGGTATTCTCGTTAGACTTACCTACCAAGGGAAATACATACGAGGAAAGAGAAGCTTACAAAAGAGAGCTTAACCATAAGCTGATTAACATGATGATTACCAACATACCTAACGAAAGTAAGTATTGTGTAAGCTACGGTCAGCTTAAAGGGTGCTACTGGACCATTCCTGCTACTTCTACACAAGGTACTACCAAAGAGGGAGACAAGGATTACATTGCACGTGTGGCACTATCCGGTAACATGGATTTGGAACTACATAAAAAGGTATTTGCCGATTTTGTGGCTGAAATCTAATTTTCGATTTTCTTTAAGATAAGGTAGTTTTTGCTTGAGTAAGCATTTGATTCGTTAGCATTTAGGGGACCAAAAAATGCTTTAATTAATATTTACTACCTTTACGGACAACCGTAACACAATTCGGTAACAACGTTTTAATAACAAACGTACTTCTAGTTTTCTGTAGAACACCTACAAATAGTTAGCAATAATTATAAGAACTCAATTAGTCCCTTTATTATTTTTTTGTTGAGTTTTTTATTGTTTAACTAATACTTAAAAGTCATAAGTACTTTCTTTCTTCTTATAGCTATTTGCATTGGATTCGATCTAATTTATCGATCATATTGCCATGCACTTATAACTGTACCTACAGAATACTCCCTCAACAAATTAGCATACACATTTAACAACCAATAAATCATATTTATGGCAAGATCTCAAGAAACATTTTTTAAAAAACAGCGCGAAAAAGAAAGAGCGAAGAAAAAGAGAGCGAAACAGGAAAAACGCGAATTAAGAAGTAAAAATGAATCTTCAGGAGGACCAGAAATAGATTGGTCCAGTGCCCCGGAAAACAAAACACTTTCTGATGATGAAAAGCGTCAGAAAAAGAATAATGAATTAAATAATAACAAATAATAAAATGAAAACAGGAACAGTTAAATTTTTCAACACAGAGAAAGGATTTGGATTTATTCAGGAAGATGATTCAAAAAAAGACATTTTCGTACACCAATCTGGATTAACTCAAAACATTAGAGAAAACGATCGAGTTACTTACGATGTAGCAGAAGGACAAAAAGGACCTAATGCAGTTAATGTAAGTTTGGCTTAATTAACATACTATATGGATAAGAAAAGTGACTTTTTGAGTCACTTTTTTTTTGCCCGCTATTAAGTCAGGTTATAAAATAACCTCGCTCAACTTTTCAATCAGGGTTGCTTTATTGGCTCTGGAAACAGGTATCTCATCGCCATTGAGTAGCTGTATTTTGTTTTCGGTAATTTCGGTTGAAGCTACGTATTTATAGTTGATTAAGTGTGATTGATGAACACGTATAAACGAATACCCTTTTAACAGCTCATTCTCCACCACCTTTAGGGTTTTAGAAAGGGTGTATCGCTTGCCACTTGAGCAGATTAGTTTGGTGTAATTACTTTTAGATTCGCAACGTACTATTTGAGAAGGTTTGATCCAGGCATTACCGTTGGCAATGATTACTCTAATTGGTTTTTCTACCGCTTCCGACCCAAGGTTATTGAGTATACGATCTATAATTTCTTTAAAATCGTCGGGATCGATCGGTTTAAGCAAATAACCATAAGCTTTTTGGCGAAAAGCTTTCATGGCATACTCCTCATAAGCTGTAGTGTATACAATGTGCGTTTTGGAGGTATCCAACTGATCGAACAAACCATGGGATTTTCCATCTCTCAGTTGCACATCCACAAAAACGATGTCGGGGAGTTTTCGTTCCAGAAACCTCTTTGCCTCAAAAACTGTGGTAATTTCTTTGGTTACCACAATGTCTGGAAAGTACTTAGACAAGTAGCTTTTAATAGTTGTTCTGGCTAATGCTTCATCTTCAATAATTACTGCTTCTATCATTGCTTAAAGGTCAATTTTACAACCGTGGGTCCTTCTGATAATTGAACAATTAGTTCGTTTTCCTGGTGGAAGGATTTTAATCGTTGTTGGGTAATTCGTAGTCCATCGCCTAAGGCATCTCCCTTAAATCCATCTCCGGTATCGGATACCAATATGCTTAACACATCGTTTTCGAACTCCAGGTGGATTTCTATTTTCTTTACCAAATTGGCAGAGGGCATTACCCCATGCTTAATGGCATTTTCGATAAGAGGCTGGATAATTAATGGAGGTACATTGTAATTCTGCATGTGGTCTATTTCATGCACAATGAATTCTACTTCGTTGCCAAATCTTATTCTTTCCAGTTCTATATAGGCTCTGGTAATTTCTATTTCTTCTTTTAAACTTACCTGATTCTCTTTGGAGTAATTTAAAGACATCCTTAAGAATCTAGAAAACTTAGAAATGTATCGGTTAGCTAGTTCCTCATCCTTTTCGGATACCAACCCCTGAATGGAATTAAGTACGTTAAAGATTAAATGAGGGTTTAACTGAGCCGCCAATGCTTTCGACTTGAGCATGGCAATGGTCTGTTGCAATTCTGCTTTTTTTCGAATTCGGTTTACCCTCAATCGAAACAACCCAAAAATCGCTAACAATCCCAGTAATATTATGATTACCCGAAACCATGCCGTTTCCCAATAGGGAGGATCTATTACAATGGTTATTTCCTTGTTTTCGGTATACCTTACACCATCGTTACTACTGGCATATACAAAAGTGTATTCTCCGGGGGGTAAATTGTTGTAGGTTACGTTACCATCGGAGGTGTAGATATAATCAGGGTCGTGCCCTATTAATTGGTACCTGAACTTACCTATGCCCAACCCTTTACCTACTCTAACCAGGTTAAGTTTAAAATTATTGAGGTAATGAGGAAGTCTGGATAAATCCGTTTCTGAGGCTTCCAACTGGTTAATTGATATATCGGTGATCAATACATTCGGCACTCCAACACCAATCATGGTAGTGTCCATTTTTCTAATGGATTTTCTACACATGATGTACAATTCTCCATTTTGTTTTCGAACGTTTACTACATCTGCCATAGGGAAGAATCGTTCCAACTCTACGTCAAAACCGGATAAACTCCAACAATATACCCCCTGATTGGTACAGGTGTACAATTTACCGTTTTCGCAATAAGCACTTTGTACTTTTAATCCGTATCGTTGAATGGGCAACTTGCTCTTTTTCACCCCGGAATCGGTCAAATAATACATGGTCCCGAGGTCAGAAATACCTATACCAATTGATTCATTAATGGATAGTTCGATGATGTTTTCATCGAAATGATGCCTTCTAATAATGCAATCCTTAATGCCATCAAACTCAATAATTTCGTTACTGCGAGATACAATTATTCTATTACTGTCCTTCACAAGATCAGTAAATCGATCTCCAGGCATTAAACACTTATATGGTACTATCTCTTCCTTATCGTGAAGAACTTTCCAAACAGAAAGATAACTTAGTGAAACTGAAGTGGTTTCATAAAGAGGTTCGTTATATTCTGTGTAGAAAATCGGCTCGGAATAAGGAAATATCGAATCCATTCTTTCTATTTCCGGCAAGCTGTAAAGATGACCGCCTTTTAAGAAATATTGCCCTTTAACTTTTCCTAGTTCTGAAATAACCAGGTCATTACCTGTGCTAATCAACTCTCCCCTAAACCATACCTTTCCGTTTTCATAAGCAACAATAAGTTCCTGAGCATCTTTATAAAATATTCTGATGTTATTGTCAATAGCGGCTTCGTACTCCAAACGAGGTACATTGAGTTCAAAAGAATGAACTCCAGACGAAGTAGTTCCTATGTAAATAATATCATCATAACTCTTCAATACAGCAGTAGTGGTTGCCCCTTCCAAAACATGATCCACCAGATTATAATTGTTATCAATATCATAACAATAGGCTCCATCTCCTCTGGTAGCCACCCACAAGTATCTTCCTACTTTAAAAACTCCCAGGTGTACTGTTGGTGTTTCCAATACTCTGGTTTCATTACCATTAATGATTACTGTTAAGTTGCCTGTATTAATGGCTATGGTAGAATCCCATTTAATGGCATACCAACTTCTGGAATTAAACGACCTTCCTCCTCTTTGAAATACCACATTGGTGTCGGATACGATTTTTACTCCATAAACCGTAAATTCGGATTGAATGATATAGGGTAATACATAATCGTCGAACTCTTTATAAGCTATTAATCTTGAACTATCTGCTCTCTTTCTATCCTCCTCTACTAATTGGTAGTCCGAATCAAACTTGAAATAACCCTGCCTGCTTCCGATGTGATAATTTCCAATAGAGTCTTCGTAATACGAATAGCAGAATAGATAATTATCCAAATTGTGTCCCAAAGATTCATTAAGGGGGTGAGGAGTAATGTTTCCTTCTTGGTCAAGAATAAAATACTTGTTGTTTTTACACTCTCCTACTATGGTTCCATCCTTTTGAGGGTAAAGCCTAAACACAACATTCTCAGGTAGTCCATTGCTTTTGGTATAGGTTTGTATTTCATCTCCTGAGTATTTTACCACCCCATTATCGGTAGCCATCCAGATGTAACCATTCTCATCCTGATACAAATGGTACACCTCGTTTGAGGGAAGTCCATGCTCAATTTTAATGCTGTCTTTTGGGCAGTCGGAAATGTATTGTCCGTACCCCAAACAAGGCATCAACAGTACCAAAACAACAATAATTTTAAGCAGGTCTCTCATGAGTGGCATCTTACCTTCTGGAAGGCAACTACATACCTAACAAAGGTAGCTTATCGGCAATCAATAATCTGATTGAGCTTAATTTTTATTGAGAATTTGGTAAGAAAACTTAGAATTGGGGGAGCAGGATACTTTTTTCGTGGAATTCATAACTAACTTGCATCTTATAAATATGAAAGCCTTTTACCTCATCCTATTCATTGCATTTTCTGTATGTACATTTGCCCAACCAGGCAATAAGGGTGGGGCGCAAGCTCATTACATTTTGCAAGAAGCTAAATCCACTCGCCCTCCTTATGAGCAAAAACTACTGGATAAAATTGACTACACCAAAGATGAATTGAATCGGTTTTTAGAGCGTCCTGATTTGAAGGAGCCTCACCTACTTAAAGCTCATTACTACCTTGCTGCTTTTGAAAGGGTAACACTGGATCATAAGGTAAGTACTAAAAAAGCTGACACTTCTGACATCAGCTTATACCTTGATCGATGCAGAACATTTATTGGTTTAGAAACCAAAGAAACAAAATGGCTTAACAGACAAAAGCAAATCAAAGAAGAGGTGAATCAAATGATGTTCCTATCCTACCAAGCTTCTGCTACTGAAGAAAACTTTGAGACTTTTTCAAATTACTCCGAAACACGTAACTGGTACCATACCCAGCTGGAAGACCAACGTATAGATTCTCTCTATTCTTCATTAAATAATGAACCTGACCCCAATGTTCAACTGGAAATACTCAACTCATTTGAGCAACAACTTTCTGTTTACTATGACTCGTTCTACTCCAACTCCAATTACCCTTCTTTAGACAAAAAGCGCATTGCCATTGAAAAAGCAATAACGAATAAAAAACTGGAAGACGAACGAAAAGCACTGTTAGCAGAAGAAAGAAGGCAAGCGGCTGCTAAAAGACTTAAAAATGAAGAGAAGTTAATGCATAGAGCAGATAGTTTGTTAGAGTTAAAAGAATATGCTTTAGCAAAGGAGATCTATCAGGAAGTACAATCAAAATCGCCTACTTTGGCTTTAAGAGCTTCTAAAATGGTTAAAGAAATTGACCGAACCATTTTTGAAGAAGAACGAGCAAAAGTTACGGCTTACGTTTATCAAAATTATCTATACGATTCGCTAGGCAGACTCAGGCTAGATTCCTCTGTACAAATAGGAACAGCAGAAACAGAACAGATTAAAAACAAACGAACAGAGATTGCTCGTACTCTTATTGATCAACTGAGGCAGTACGATGCAGATCAAATGAAGAAATACCATAAGGGAGACATGACTTTTCAGGAGTTTCGGTCTACTTTGCCTAACCAGATTACATCGACTACAAAGCATTTGTATCGATTAGAAGTTAATGGTGATTCTATCTTGAGCATACAACATCAGACTCTTGAAGGAGACTCCATTAATGCCCTGCTTACTCACCAACTTCTTTCCTTCACTTTACCTAAAATTGCTAAAACCTTACAACTTAGCGACAATCAAACCCACACCTACTACCTGCCCATCCTTTACATACCTAACCGTTACAGTAACCCGCATTTTTATTATTTCTGTAACTGCCAAAATTTAGGAGGTTATTCGAAAATTAAATGTGAAGATCAGCATACTAAAAATACAAAGTTCATTGATTCTGAATTGTATCTATCGGAACACGATGAGTTGTTTTTTCTGGTTACCGAAGGTAGGTCGTCACAGGTTAGGGCTGATTAGGCTTTAATTACCAAATAACCGAGACCAAAAACCTTTTTTCTTTTGTGGTTCGGGAGTTGGCTTCAGTGACTGAGATTCAGAGGGTGAAGAAGATGGACTTTTTTTCTCATTACCTCCTACGTTAATTGGAGGTAACTCATCAACATGAACTGTTTTTGAGTTCTCCATGAGCATTTTCTCTCGCTCAGTATTAGTAAAGCTTTTATACTCTTTTACAGCAATGTCTCTCTTAGCCATTTTGGCAATTTTCGAAATCTCTCCCTTTAAAGTATCGACCTTTTCCGAAATAATTGGGTTAACGCAAATGGCCCTTAATACTTTAATGGTTTGAGACCAATCATCCAGAGAAATAGAAGATTCCTGCTCTGTGATTTTAGCCTTGGTTAGTACCACATCAAATTCTACAGGAGCTAATACTACCTTTGGTGTACCATCCTTTTCTGGTAACAATATACCGTTTTCAGAAAGTACTCCCTCTCCAGTGGCTATACCATACTTTTTCAGGTTTCTATTTAAGCGTCTGGCTCGTAAATAGGCAATTCTACACAACTTCTTTAATAACCCAGGGTGCGGAGAATCATCAGGATGACGACATACCTCGGACAATACCTTTTTAGTAGTTTCCCAATGAATATCTTTTATTGCTTCTTCCATAATTAAAAGGAGTTAAGGACTTACTTTCTCCTTAATAGGGTGGAGAGGGACTGGACTCGAACCAGTAGCCTCGCGCTTTGCAGGCGCATGCTCTTCCATTGAGCTACCCTCTCCATATTACCTGTACAAGCTAATAATGTCTACTATATCTTGTGCTCTTCTCAAAGGTATTGAGCTAGATTTATTAGCCTTTAATTTTTCATTTATATTCTTCTTTACTCTCCCATGAATTCCTTTTCCCAAAGATAATCTTTGCAAAGTCTCATTTTGCATTACCGATTTTTCAATTTCTCTAACACCTTGTGAGCTAAATTCATTTACTGTAATATCTAATACCTGAATACTCCTGTTTTCTTCAATCAAACGGCAGAGATCAATCAAAGAGTGATCATCAAGCTTGTTTTCTTTCACTTTCAGTACTCTTGCAGATAAATCTCTTCCTAAATTTAAATATTTCAAGTTTTTTAAAGAGGTAAAACTCCTGAACAAATACGATAGGCCATCATTGCTCAATTCGCAACTTTGGAGTGCTAAAAATGCTATTTGATCTTTTTCAGCAACCGCATCAATTATTGATCTAATTCCATTGGTTCCAAAAGGGTTTGCACTGATATATAACTCTTCAATAAAACTATTCTTCAGTATCAATTGACTAATCAATTTAGCAGAGTTTTCATCAAAATAGTTACCACCTAAAAACATCCGTTCTACCGGATAATTGTTTTCGATAATAACATCCAATATCAGTTTCAACCCTTCTTTACCTATTAGAGTATTCGTAAGGTCTATTGTTCTTAAGTTTCTATTTTGAGTTAATAATCCGGCCACCAATTTTGCTCCTTCTGGTCCAATCGGGTTCCTTTTTAACCATAGTGCTCTAACCGAATTATTGTTCTCCATGGCTTGTGTAAGGTGCTTTGTTCCTTCTTCCTCTATATAATTACACCCCAGGTAGACGGTACTAATATTCTCATTGGCCTGAATTAAATCAGCCACACTTTTGGCTCCTACATTTCCTATACCACCTGTACCCATTAGCACACTTTTAACGTGCGTATTATTCTTTAATGCCTCTGATAAAACCGTAGCTCCCTGAGGACCTAAAGCTTGTTTACAACAATCCAACTGGGCTCTTTTGCTTACAGTACCCCGCTTAAAGGTTACATCATCATTCGAGTGTAAGTCTTCCTCCAAATAAGCTACCAGCTCATTCAGTTCCTCCACCGGATAACCAATGTTTAAATCCTCCTGACTAACAGGACAATGTATGGTAGAAATGTTTATCGGCATTACCAATCTGTAATTTTATAGTCCTTTAAAAATACACCATAGTAAGGAATCTCCTCACTATTAATCCCTCTAAATACCGGATCCAGAACTCTACAAGCTCCATCTACAATATCAATTGGTGTTACAAATCCGTTTTCCCTCATTTTTGATTTGATCGGATGTGGATTCTCATCAGTAATCCAACCAGTATCTACGCTGGTCATGTATATATTATCTTGTGCATAATCCTCTCCCGAAGTTCTTGTCATCATATTTAAAGCTGCTTTTCCCATGTTGGTATGAGGATGAAATACGGATTTAAAACTTCTATTAAATTTTCCCTCCATTGCAGATACATTTACAATGAATTTTCGGTAGAAATTGGATTTTAACAATAGCGGTTTTAATTTACTATTGAGGGTAAAAGGAGCAATTGAATTGACCAATTGAACCTCCACCATTTCTTTTACAGAAACCTCATCCAACTTTAATTTCCAACTGTTCGTTTCCCTTAAATCCACCTGTTGTTGGTGTTTGTCCATCTTGTTTTCAGGAAAAAACTCTGTAAACTGAGGTAAAGCTCTGGAATGATCTACTAAGTATTGTACAGGCTCAGATTTAAGTAAATGAGAGTAAAATTCGATGGGACGATGAATGGTTTGAGCTGCATTGTTTATGATAATATCTAACGAACTATACTCGGCATAAACTTGCTCTACAAATTGTTCCACTTGCATAAAGCTCCTCAAATCCAACCCATATATTTTCAGGTTCGAAGACCATCTTTCATAATCCTTTTGTTGTTGAAATCGTTGTTTAGCATCTTCCGGAAACCGAGTAGTAACAATTAAAGTCCCCCCTGCTCTTAGGATTCTTAATGCTATTTCAAATCCAATTTTAATTCTTCCTCCAGTCAATAAGCATACTCTTCCAGTAAGATCAGCACTTTGATTTCTTTTAAGAAAATTTAACTCAGAACAATCAGGACATAACGAATGATAAAACGAGTGCATTCTGGTGTAAGGAACCTTACAGATATAACAAGATTGAGGTCTTTTTAACTCCGAATATTCTCCATTTCCTATCAGCTTAACTTCCTCTAAATTGTTCTCATCATTCTTCTGAAAAATATAAGTGGAGTGTTTGCTAATAGCATCTGATGCTCTATCCTCTTCCTTGTTTTGCTTTCTGCGCTCCTTTCTAGCTATTTTATAGATACTGCTCACCAAGCCCTTGAATTCATCATTATCAGAAGCTATATCTGGATTTCGCTTTACCTGTTGTAAAACTTTAATGCATAACTCCCAATCTTCTTTTGATATCATTCTACTGTATTAAAATTGGAAGGCGGTTGGACTCGAACCAACGTCCTCCTGCTTGCAGAGCAGGCGCTCTTCCAGCTGAGCTACACCCTCCGAAATTAAAGGTATTAATAATTATTAAAATGGAGATTCATAATCTTTTGCTATTCATTGGGAAAAACATAATAATACCATAAAGAATTTAACTCTTATTTCTACAGGAGAATATTTAATTAACTTTGGCGGTTTATCAGGCTTTTTTATAAGCTGATTAACACGATTAGAAGAAAGTATTAAATGGTAATTGGTAACGGTTTATTGGCACGAGAGTTTAATGACTTTATGGATAATGATTCCATTCTCATTTTCGCTTCCGGTGTATCCAATTCTCTGGAAAGAAACCCAGCTCCATTTGAAAGAGAAAAAAAACTGGTACTAGACACCATTTCTAAATATCCCAAGCAGTTATTTGTTTACTTCAGTACCTGTAGTATTTATGATGAAGCAGTTCAGGACCGACCATATATAAAGCATAAAACAGCTATTGAGGAACTCATTAAGGAACATTCTTCAAATTACCTTATTTGTCGATTATCCAACATTACCGGAAAAGGTGGAAACGATAATACCATATTCAACTACCTGGTTAATTCTGTGAAAAACGAACACCGACTAACCTTATGGAAATACGCCACCAGAAACATTATGGATGTAGAAGATATGGCCAATGTTGTTCGAAAGGTTTTGAGTAAGGGAATACAAAATACAACAGTTAACATTGGTAGTTTAAATAGCTATCGAATTGAGGACATGGTTCAGCGAATTGAAGCATTTCTTAACAAAACTGCCATCTTACAAATGGAACCTAAGGGAATTCCGGTAGAAATAGATCTTGGTGATGTTAAAGAAATAGTGGCGAGTCTGGAAAAAGATTTTTCGATTAACTATATTGATCAACTTCTAGAGAAATATCACTCTTGATTCATGAAAAAGAAAAAAGTACTTTATACCCACTCCGTTCACTCTTCATTTGTAAGAAAAGATGTTGCTCTTCTGGAAAAGCATTTCGAAGTGAAAGTATTCTTTTTCAACCCACAGAAAAAACCTCTACTACCCTTTCAGTTTTTAAGGCAGTTTTTTTTCCTATTTGGAGGAATATTTGGCTCCAGTATCCTAATCACACAATTTGGAGGGTATCAATCATTCTTGCCTTCCTTGTTTGGGAAAGTATTTGGAAAACCATCGTTGGTTATTTTAGGAGGTAGCGACTGTGTTAGCTTTCCTTCCATTAACTATGGAAACTTCAACAAGAAGTTATTAGGTGTATTTACCAAATGGTCCTACATGTTGGCCACACATCTTTCTCCTGTACATAAAAGCCTTGTGGAAGGTCCATACACCTATACTGATGATGATTACCCAGAGCAAGGATACCTTAAATTTTGCCCAAAAGTAAAGGCTGGATTTACCGAATTACACTATGGTTACGACCATAACCTTTTTCAGGGAAAGGAAGATAAGATTCCTAATTCGTTTATTACGGTTGGCTACCTTAATCATGCCAATTACTACCGAAAAGGAATCGATTTAATCTTTTCACTGGCCAAAACAAAACCGGAATATAAGTTTACTATAGTTGGTGGAACAGCCAATAATATTCCTGTTAAAGATGTTCCTTCCAATGTTGAAATGATAGAGTCTGTTTCGTACGAGGAATTGAAAGACTTATACGGTACGCATGAATTTTATTTTCAGCTGTCCATTTGCGAAGGCTTTCCAAGTGCCATTTGCGAAGCTATGCTTTGCGGGTGTATTCCAATTGGTTCGGACGTGGCTGCCATTCCTCAGATTATTGGAGATAGCGGTTTTGTACTTAAAAAGAAAGACGACGATGAATTGCTAAAACTCGTTGACGAAGCTTTATCTAGCGATAAGAAGACCAGATCTCTACAAGCGAGAGAGCACATCATTCAAAATTACCCAATAAACGAAAGAGAAAAGCTAATTCAGTTGGTCAATCAATTAATCAGCTAATAATTCCTTTAGTTATTTAACGATGTGTTTTTGAATCAGGTGCATTTTTGATTCGGGAACAAAGAAGCAATTACGAACATTATCATCTGTTTCTCTTGCAATGGACTCAACTTCTTTTAACCCATTTTCTGTATGAAAGAAGTATCTATACTGGTAATTGCTAAACACCTCTTCCAGGTCCTTTTCAATTTGTCCGAATAGGATTTCGCACACAATAATCGGTTGATGCTCCTTAATTACAGCATCCATCCCCTTAATGATTAATGGTTCTACCCCTTCTGCGTCTATTTTAACAAAATCAATCTGTAAATCCTCCAGATTGTTTTCTTGTAAAAAATCAATTAGTGGAGTTGAAGGTACCTTAACCTCTTCGAACTCTTTTGGCTTATTAACTGCGCTTGCGGCACCTCCTAAATTGTGTTTCAAGAAAGGATACTTCTTATTTCGAACCTCGTAAAAGCTGATCATTCCCTTTACATCGGAAATAGCCATTTGAAAGAATTTTACTTTAGATTCAAAATTATTAGCGGCAATGTTACTTCTAAAATAATGGCTCGAAGCATTGGTTGGGTCAAATGCTATCACTTGAATATCGTTCGATTTCTTAGCAGCAATCATCGAATACAACCCCGCATTAGAACCAATATCTAAAAACCCTTTACAGTTTTTTATGATGTCTTCAAAAATCTCTGTGTATTCGTAATAATGCACTCCATGCCAATACACTTTTTGTCCAACAGGATCTGTTTGATTGGTACAAAACTTAATGGAATCCCCATCCTTTAATTGCAAGGTTATTTTTCCTGAAGGAGGAAGTTTCACCTTTGGAAAAGCAAAGCTAAACAGCTTGTTTAATGATCTCAGAATTAAATTTATTCCCGGTTGATATATAATGCGATAAATAAAGGTCATGGAGAGTTGTAGTATTAGTTGGAATAGAAATTCTTGTAGTCGTTTTTATAGATGTTTTTGAGCTTATTGGTTTGCTCTTCCGTTAAAATAACGGTCTTTTTCTTAGTTCTATTTTCGTGATAAACCACATCGTTAGGGATATTCAATTTATCCAGGACGTAAATCAAATCCTGATTAAAATTCTCAAACTTTCCGATATAGTCCACTTGCTCTAAATCAATAAGAGCAGTTTGTTCTCTCAAGTGTTCATCGCAAGTACTTATATCCAATGTTTCTACCCAGGTAATAAACTGATCAAGGTCTTTCATTCGTTCGTGCTCTTCCGCAGAAAACTTAAAGTAATTTCTTTCTAAAACTTTATCCTTCCAGGCACTAACAAATCGATCTAGCGGTTCTCTTACAAAGGCAAATTTAAAATACCCTTTATACAAGGATGGATTATATGGTGCCTCCGAACTGTATATTACATTTCCATCTGCGTCTTCTTCCAAATGCTGCTTGATAGAACGAGTTCCCACTTTAGCTACTCTATACCAAAGTGCTTTATGTTTAAAGCTTATGGAAATAAAATACTTCTTCTTACCCGTTGCGGACAAAACGTATTTGTTAAAGTAAAAATGGAGGTACTTCTTCATCTAATTTTCCAAAAATAAATCAATGCTTACAATCGCATAAATTACAAGGTTGACAAAATTAGCAATTGTATCGAGAAATTGAAATTTACCACTCTAAACCATTGTTTCTGGTGGATTTATAAAACTATTCTCAGAAATGCCCCTGAACAACCAAATAAAGTCCGTAATTTTGCGCGATTTTTCGTAATTGATGGAGGCAAAAAAAACAGATCAGGTTGTAGGGAAAAAGCTTTATGGATACCAGCAAAAGGCCATTGAGAAGCTGTTTGCCAAAATGGAGGAAAGAACCGACGACTGGAACTTGCTTTATCAATTGCCCACCGGAGGAGGAAAAACAGTTATTTTTTCGGAAATAACCCGAAGATACATTGCAGAGAAGAAGAAGAAAGTTCTTATTCTGACTCATAGAATTGAGCTTTTAGGGCAAACCTCTAAAATGCTGGATGTATTTGGTGTAAAAAATAAAATCATCAACTCCGAAGTAAAATCGCTGGAGGATCAGGATCAGTACCAATGTTTTGTGGCCATGGTGGAAACACTGAACAACCGTCTAAAAGATGATCAACTTTGGATCAACGACATTGGAATGGTAATCATTGATGAGGCCCATTACAATTCCTTCAGGAAACTATTCAAGCACTTTGAATCTTCTTTTATGTTGGGAGTTACTGCTACCCCTTTAAGCTCGAACATAAAACTTCCTATGAAGGATCATTACGATGAGCTATTGGTGGGAGAATCTATTTCCGACTTAATTAAAAACGGATACTTATCGAAAGCAACTACCTATAGCTACGACGTTCGATTAAGTTCTTTAAAAGTTGGTATTAATGGTGACTATACGGTAAGTTCTTCGGAGCGATTGTACACTAACACTTTAATGCAGGGTAAACTGCTTTACGCCTACGAAGAAGTAAGTCTCGGAAAAAAGACCCTTATTTTTAACAATGGGATTAACACTAGCCTAATGGTGGAGGCCATTTTTAAGAAGGCCGGTTACGAAATTCGCCACCTGGACCACTCTTTGGGTGCCAAAGAGCGTAAAGAAATATTAGAATGGTTTAAAAATACGCCGGATGCTATTCTTACTTCGGTTAGTATTCTTACCACCGGTTTTGACGAACCTTCGGTAGAAACCATTATTTTAAACAGAGCCACCAAGAGTTTAACCTTATACCACCAAATGATTGGTAGAGGATCGCGTGCATTGCCCAACAAGAAAGAATTTAAGGTAATTGATCTGGGTAACAATGCTCGTAGGTTTGGTTTATGGGAAGATTATGTGGATTGGCAACATATTTTTAAGGCTCCTTTCCTCTACTACGAAAACCTGCAAGACGACCTTGCCATGGAGCGCGAATTTGTGTACGAAATGCCAGAAAAAACAAGGCAACGTTTCTCCAATACCCGAGACATTTCGTTTGATGTTAGAGCAGCATACAAAAAGGCTCTTCAAAACAAAGAGCGTCCGCGTGTAGTACTGGACCAGAGCCTGGAACAACATGCTAAAATCTGTTTGGATAATAGCTCCGAAAAAAGCGAAGCTTTAGAATTACTAAAGCTTCTGGATGAGGATATCGAGTCTAGAATCAAATCTTACTCCTATTGCATTTGCAAGAGCACTAATTCTTACTTAAGATGGCTTTCGGACGATTACAGAAGAAAGCTTAAGCAAAAAATTGTAAAAGCTTATTGGTAGCTTCTATTGTGGAGCTTCATACTTGTGGCTTGACCTTAAGAATAAATCCCCAGTCTCAACAATTAACGTATCGCCATTTTCATAACGATAGGTATACACCATTCGCATATCGCGCTTTTTTAGCTGAACCAGTTCGTACTCGTATACTTCGTTAATGTTGGCATCAGTAAACCCTAAATTGGATGAGTTACTTTCGTAAGTATAAGTTACCGCTACTCTTTCTTTGTTCTTAAACCCATCATCTCCACCTACTCCACCTGTTCCGTCTCCATCGGTAGCTTCCATCCATGCCCAGGTACCGGTTTTAGATCCTGAGAAAGTAAGGGTTGTGTTCCCAGTGTTGGTATAAGATGAGTTCATGTGAACCGACCCGTCATTTTGGAAACTGTAGTTGGTACTTCCATTCCAAACGCTGGAATTTCCATCAGACGAATTGATGAGTACATCGTAATCCATTGAAGAAGTAGTTACATTAGAATACCCAGGGTAACTGGTATTAACTGTAACGGTTCCCGAGTTTACAAACCAATCATCAACTAATCTATTTGTTCTTGTTCTAATACTGATCAATGGATCTTCGCTCCCCTTTTTACATCCAGCTCCACCTAATAATGTGGCTACTCCTAATGTTACTAATAATATCTTTTTCATCACTTTTTTTAATCAAATTTAAGAACTGTTTTGGCTCATAAACAGAAGAGTCTATATGTTTCTAATCATACCAATGCATTCGGTTTTTTCAAAAATTGCACATTGGTATATCCAGCGACAATCTTTTTAATTGATCTGCATTAAATTTGCCCTTTAAATGAATAACAACAATTCTTCATATCAACCCATAGCATGTGGCTTTTATGACCGCCTATTGGCATTTGCCACCACGGGAGATTTGGTGAACATTAGGTTCCGAAATACTAGTGGAAACGAAGATCAGGTAAAAGACATTATTGAAGATGTTTTCACCAAAGAAAAAGCCGAGTACCTTCAGCTAAAAAGAGGAATGATAATTCGTTTGGATCATTTAATTACTGTGGATGATCAATCACTACCCAACGACCATTGTGGTATAGATCGAAACTCCAACCCTTGTGGAGATGCCAGCGAGTATTAATTCTTAATACATTTTATTCCCTTTTTAATGCGTTTGATGGAATACTTTTCTAGTTGATTAATGATCACACCATCTTTAAGATAAATCGCATTAATTCTATGAAAAAACCAGTATTAGTTTCGTTAATGATGCTTTCGGCAGGCAGCATTTTCGCACAGAAAAACAA
Organism: Parvicellaceae bacterium; assembly: GCA_965230225.1. Taxonomy (GTDB): domain Bacteria; phylum Bacteroidota; class Bacteroidia; order Flavobacteriales_D; family Parvicellaceae; genus CALSMU01. Next base: position 90,922 of record CBDDKM010000004.1, on the reverse strand, counting down.
CACATTTGAAACCCTAATTGACCACATGCAAGGTTCCTTCTCTTCTTTGGAACAGGCCGAAAACGATTCAGATTATTTTCACATTACACTGGACATGAAAAGAATCTGGAACAAAAATAAAAAGGGAGCATGGCTATATGTAGAACAAACTGCTGCAAGTACTCCGGGAAGACCTTACCGACAAAGAATTTATCATTTACAACAGGTTTCGGATTCTGTGTTTACGAGTACCATTTACAAATTTGAGAATGAAAAATCTTACGTGGGAGGACATCAAACGCCAGAACAGTTTAACCGATTAAAGAAAAAGAACCTGGATGAACTAGAGGGGTGTACTTTAGAACTGACTTATAACAATGGAGTATTTAGCGGTAAAACGAAAAAGGGAAGTTGTTTGAACAATTGGGGAAAAGCCACTTACGCTACTAGCGAAGTAACCATTTCATCCTCCCAAATGGTAAGTTGGGATCAGGGTTGGAACGACTCGGATGAACAAGTTTGGGGAGCCACAAAAGGTGGTTATGTTTTTAAAAAAGTAGAACACTAAAAAAGGCTCCTTTGCAGGAGCCTTTCTCATATCTGAACAAGTGGAAATTTTACTACTCAATAATTAATCGCGTGCTTATTTGTTCAGATAAGTAATTCCAGGTTACAATGTAAATTCCGGGTTTCAGGTATTCTAAATCAAACGAACAAATACTGTTCTCCGAAAGTTTATTAGCCAAAACCTTTCCGGTTAAATCAGTAATGCTCACTTCTCCTCCACGCATCTGTGTAGCTTCTAACCTAAATTGACCATTGGATGGATTAGGTACTACACTGATTCTACGTTCCAATTGATCTCCCTCTACTGTTACCACCGGGGAAATGGAATACTGAGAATCATTATCAATTTGTTTTAAACGATAGTAAGAATCCTTACCCGATGGATTTTCATGGGTAAACTCATATTCGATCATGCTATTCGAATTTCCAGCGCCATCTATTACTCCAATGGTTTCGTATTGAATTCCATTTTTGCTAAACTGAACTTCGAAGTAATCGTTATTCTTTTCGGATAGCGTACTCCATTTTAACTCCACCTTGTGCTCATTTCTTTGCGCTTCTATTTTAGAAAGTTCTATTGGCAATGTACCTCCGGAGGTATAGTTCATATTGGTACACATGTGTGGATTTACAAAAAAGAAGTAAAACCTCCCTGCAGTTACTGTAAAAGATTCCGAAATGGTATTTCCCAGTCCCAGGCCGAGATTATCTACCAAATGACATTCAAAACTACCTATTGGAGGACATGTGGAAGATGCTCCGGGAGTTCCATTAGGATTACCAATTGCCGGGTCTACCAAATATTCTACCACTCTAACTCTGGTACAATTATCTCCTGTCCAATCTAAGGTATAAGAGCCCGCAGATAGGTTTAGTCTCCAGAGGTCTCCTTGCCAATCGGAGTCGGTTGCTCCTATAAATGGGCCTAAGGTTGTAGTTGTATTTGCTGTTCCAAAGGTATCATTGTTTTCTACTTCGGTTTGTGGCAATATAATGATAGGTAGGCAAAGTAGAAGTAAAATGGTGGTTGTTCGTCTCATTTTACTAATCTACTCCCTCAATGAGGGATCAGGAAATAGTTTCTACCAACCAACCCGGTTATGGAACAAAGTACACGATTACAGGCAATTACCTATTTACAATAAATTTAATTGATGAATGAGTTCTTGCTTTTTAGCCTTCGCTATGGGAATTTCATTACCTCCAATAAAAGCCATGTTCCCTTCAATTTTATCTAAATAATTTAAGTTGATCAGGTATGATTTATGGCAGGAGAAAAATCGAAATGGAGTGAGGTAATCATTCATTTTCCCCATGGAAGCCAATGTAACATACCTCCCGCTTGGAGTAAATATCTTCACGTATTTCTGTAGCCCCTGTACGTACAAAATGTCCTTCACATTTACCTTTATTAAAGCTCGGTCCACCTTGATAAAAATCTCCTCTTTATCAAACTCAGGAACTTCTACCAGTTCTTGCGATTGAATTTGAACTCTTATTTTCTCTGCAGTTTTGTCGAATCTCGATTGAGTTATTGGTTTGAGTAAATAATCAAACACATCCAATTCAAAAGCTTCCAGGGCATACTCCTTATGCGCTGTGGTAAGAATAATTAAAGGAGGATTTTTAAGCTTTTTTATCACGTCAAACCCACTAAACTTTGGCATGTGCATATCGATAAATAACACATCCAACTCCATTTGATCCAGATACTCCAGTGCAACCTGAGAATCGTTGAATTTAGCTACTAAATCAAAGTCTTCGAACCGATTAATATGAGACTCTATGAGATCCAGTGCTAACTCTTCATCGTCGAGGGCTGCGCATTTTATTTTACGGTTGGACATAAGGTAAGTTTTGTGGTGTAAATGTTATCTGTTTGACTTTGGGTAAAGGTAAATCTACCTGGGTATTTAATGTTAAGCTGATCCTGTACATTTTTCAATCCAATTCCTCCTTCTGTTTTAGCTGGTTTAAAATCTTCGCTAAAACTATTGGATATAGTAATGGAAACTTCTTTTTGGGTAGCAGATAAATCAATGTTTACAAAGCTATCTGCATTAGAAACTACATGACTATGAGTAATGGCATTTTCTACCAGTGTAATTAAAATAAGCGGTGGAATATAAGCTTTGGCCTCAATACCATTAGTAGGATAGTTAAAAGTGGTTGTTCCCTTTTGTTTTTTGATTTTTAGAATGGCCAGGTAGTTTTCGATCAACTTAATTTCCTCCTCTATTACCACTTCCTCCTGAGCTCCTTTGTAAATAAGGTACCTCAATTGCTCCGAAAGTTTCTCTGTCATATCCGCAGCTCCTTTTGGGTTGTTCAGACATAGGGAGTAAATATTATTCAGCGAATTGAACAAAAAGTGTGGACTTACTTGTGCCTTAAGGGCCTTCATTTCTGCCAGTAACTTTTCATTTTGCAGCTTTAAACTTCGTTGTTTCTCCCGCTGAAACTTAAGAACGTACCAATACAAGAAGGAATAAATGGAAAACGAGCAATAGTTTAGAAACAGTGCCACAAAAGCATCTGTGTCTAGCTCTCCATATATCTTATGAGCCGTTTTGGTAACGTAGTATACTCCAATAATTGCCAAAAACGAAACCACGTGCCCAATAAAGTAAAGAAGTTTCTTTTGGTACAACTTAGGAATTAGCGCCAGTAAATTATTGTAAAAGATAGCAATGTTAAATAGCGAAACCGTAATGGTTAATATTACGGTATCAGTAAGATCATTTACTGTTCTGAAGTAAAAGAAATACTTCCCGACCATGAACAGCCAGAAAATGATTTGATATAAAATAAGCCTGGGCATATAAAAACAGAATATCGAATTTATTAAATAAACCCGATATTCTCAATTACAATAGGTGTCTGTCTAATATTCAGTTTCACTACTAACTTTTGATCAATTTAACCACTGTTGATTTCTTAGTTATCAATAAATATACAGCAGGTGGATAGCCGGTCAGATCGACTACTTTTCCACTTCCTGTAAAACACCTATTGCCCATCAGGTCTACTACCTCCCAATGGCCTTTTACCCCAGTTAATGTAAACTTTCCACCACTTGGATTGGGGTAAACTAACAACGCATCTTCAATATTCTCTGCTAATCCTGTTGGAGGATTATTTTCTAATGACTCTATGGTAAGTGTGTAATTCTCTGGTGCTGGAGCAAAATTTCTGTAAATTCTAAAATAGTAGAATTGATTGGCTACAATGGCTAAATTCTCAGTAGAATCTGCAGGGCATGAAGCATTTGAATTACTGTTCATCTGATTAGCAGTTCCCAACGGAACACAGGTTCCGGTTTGTGCAGTATTAAAATCCAATAACTCTACAGTAACTCCACATGGATCAGTGTCGCTTTCCACTGTTATTCTAACACTGTCGTTTTGAGAAGACATAATGTAGAAATAATGCTGCTGCGAGCCTGTAAGATCCAGGTTGATTACAGTATCTGTTGGTATTTGAACTGCATCGTCGCAAGAAGAACCTTGAGCTACTGATGACAGGGTAATGGCAACGGCTAAAAATGTAAATAAGCTTTTCATTGATTTTAATTTCTGAGCACAAGGTATTTTCAATATAGGTACTGGTCAAAAACATTCCACCAAATGAACCTTTCTTGGAATGAAGCAACAAAATGTAGGTTATTGGTTTTGTAAAAGCCCTTATATTTAGTCCGATGAAGGATATACCTCAAGACTTAAAAACGATTGACCTCTACCTACTCGATCAGCTATTCAAAGGATCAATACAGGCTAATGACAAGATACTCGACGCCGGTTGTGGGTCAGGAAGGAACATTAAATGGCTATTACAAAACCAATATAAGGTAACAGCATTAGATCCAAAAGAAGAAGTAATTCAAGCTCTGAGGAAACAATATCCTGAACAATCTGATCATTTCTTTGTTTCATCACTGGAAGATTTTAAATCGGAGGAGCAATATGATTTCATTATTTGTAATGCGGTTCTTCATTTTGCAAGAGATCATCAACACTTTGATGCAATGTTCAACGGGTTAGTAAAACATCTGGCTCCCAATTCCAGATTATTTATTCGAATGACTACCAACATTGGAATCGAAAATATGTTGGATCAAGAAGAAGAAGGAGTACATCACCTACCCGATCAAACAACCCGATACCTCATTACCAGAAACAAAATTGAAGAGTTACTGAATAAACACCAACTAAAATTAGCTGCACCCATTAAAACGGTTGTTGTGGATGGATTAAGATCCATGGGGATATTTGTGTTTTCTAATCAATAAATCGTTCATTTTGGGATGGATTAACTAAATTTAGCGCCATCATTATTTGAACTTCCAACTTAAAACACCGCTGATTAACTTATTTATTTTCTGTTAATGACCACAGTTTTATTCACCAATAAAAGATCTAGATTCTGGCAATTTGCCGTATTTCTCGTATTTATATTTGGAGGAAATAAAGCATTTTCACAAAACAATTTCCAGCAACTCATTACTACCTCGAGTAAAAGTTTAGAAGAAGGAAATGTGGAGGAAGCGAGAAAAAAAGCTACAAAAGCACTCAATCTTGCAAACGAATCTAATGTTGACGATGAACTATTTCAAGCATTAAACCTATTGGGAAACATTGAGCGTTGGGACGGCAAAATGGACCTTGCTCTGGAGTATCTATGGAAATCTAAACAAATTGAAGCGCTTGCAGATTCAAGCCTGAGTGTGCACCACTTATCGATGGCCAGATTATTTCACGACATGAATGCCATCTACCTGGAAAAAGACGAGTACATTCAATCCTACCAACTCAATCAAAACTTTTATACTGCTGGGAGAATCGGGAACATATATCTTGACATCAATCAGCCGGACAGTGCCATTTTCTACTTTAAGGATCAACTCCATCTATCTGAACAGCATCAGGACTCTCTTGAGTCTATTTACGCTTTTAATAACTTGGGATACGGATTAATGGAATCCAACCTATATGACTCTGCATTGTGGTACTTTGAACAAGCCATCAAATACAGTGAATATGCTAATAACTCTAATCGACTGGACAGCTTAAGTCTGGGAATGATTCATGGGAACATTGGAATGATTTACCTCCATCAAGATCAGCTTGATCTTGCCATTGAACATTTGGAGATTGATTTAATAGCTGCCAGAAAATTCACTACCGATAAGAACCTGATCATTTTTGTGGCCGAAGGGTTGGTAGATGCTTACTTAAAATCCAATGAAACTGAAAAACTTAAAGTCCTGTTGGATGAATTAACAGGTTATAAAGATCAACTAACCACCGAAATGAAGGTTAAGTTGAGCAATCAAGAGTTAAAGTACTACCTACAATTGGAGTCGGACTCTCTCTACCTATCCAGAATTGAGGAGCATATTAAACTGGTTGAACAACACGAAAAAGAAATTGAGGAAAGTACACTGGAAGCTACCGAACTACTGGCTAACTACCGTATTAATGGAGTTAAAGCAGAATTGGAAGTTGAAAAACTTAACACTGCTGTAGCAGAACAAAAGGTGAAAGAAATTTGGCTCTACTCTGGAATAGCCATTGTTGTATTAGGTAGTTTGTTAATCTACTTTATACAAAGAAGAAGAAAAGCTCAGGTTGAGGCTCAGTTATTGGCTTCCGAAAAGGAAAGACTGGATTATAAACTTCAACTAAAACAGATTGAACTAACCGATTTTGCCATTAACCTGAACAGAAACATTGAGTTAAGCGATGAAATTGCTCAGCGTTTCAAACAAATTAAACGCCTATCCGGCGAAGACTTGAACAATGGGTTAAACGAATTATCCATGTTTATTAATCAGAATTTGAATACAGGAAGCTCGCTGGAAACTTTTCAAACAAACATCGATAAAATCAATAACGAGTTTTTTATTAAGCTTCAGGAATTGCACCCTAATCTTTCGAAACAGGAATTGGAAAAATGTGGTTTGATTAAATTGAAATTATCCAATAAGGAAATCTCTCAATTGAAAAACATCTCGGTTCAATCGGCCAGAAATGCCCGCCATAGAATTAAGAAAAAACTGGATTTAGAGAAGGATGACGACTTAGAGAATTACCTCAACAGTCTTTAACCACAACTCACAACACCTTGTATTACAACATCTAACAAGGGTGAGTACGCTTAGGTTACGCTCAATCTTTGAGTTTTTTGCAATGTCCCAATATGTTTGCATTGTCAACGTAAGGTGCAAGGACCTGTACGTTGGTCAGTAATCGTTAACACAACGTGAATCTACTTTTTTATCAAGTGTAATTGTAAAAGTTAGTAGTAGTAGATTTAAGAACAGGATATCTCAATCACGGGGGATATCCTGTTTAGTTAACGCTTACCCAAATTGATTCTAAGCAACAACTTCTACATTCAAAATGAAATATTTAGGAATCGTTCTAGCCTGTATAATTTACCAATTGGGAATCAGTCAGAATGCATGCAACTATCAACTTATTGGAGTAGCTCATAAAGGTGGTCTTTACAACAACGGTAGTATTGTTCAATATTCACCTCAAGGAGGCACTACTTTTCTCTACAATTTCCAAAACACAACAGAAGGACATTATCCTTCCGGAACATTGGCTGTAGAAAATAATTCAATGGTATATGGAACCACTACCTCAGGAGGGAATAATAACCTTGGAGTAATTTATAGCTATCATCTGGAATTGGGTACTTACACTGTGCTTCATCACTTCGAGGAAAATACAGGCTCTATTGCTTATGGAGGTGTTATTATATACAATGACCACCTTTATGGAACTACCTGTTCAGGAGGTTCGAATGGTAAAGGAGTCCTTTTTTCATTTGATTTAAGTAATACCACCTACAGCGTTTTGGAAGACTTTGACGGAGGAAACAATGGTCATCGGCCATTTTCTACACCAGTTGTATTAAACAACATTCTTTATGGAACTACTTGCTATGGAGGAAGTAATGATGGAGGAGTTATTTATAGTTACGATCTGGGATCACAATCTTTTAGTACTCTCCAAAACTTTAACTCAGGGAATCATGGAGAATCTCCCAAAACCGGGTTAACCATTGGCGGAAATGGAAACCTGTATGGTGTATGTTCGGCAGGAGGAAATTACGACCAGGGAACTTTGTTCGAATTCGATCCTACCTCTTCAACTCTATCAAAGAAAGTCGATTTCAGCTGGTATCAGCTAGGAGCTTTTCCTAAGGGAAAATTACTACAAGCATCTAACAATCTATTATACGGAACTTGTTCTGATGGTGGGGTGAATGGAAAAGGACTTTTGTTTTCTTATGATCCCGTTCAAGATGACTATCAGGTGAAAACCGCTTTTAACTCTGAGGGTCTTAACAGCTACGCCGGGCTTTACGCAATAGATGAATTAATTTATGGAAACACGCAATATGGAGAGGAATTAGGTTCTTGTTTTGCATTTGACTTAAACTCAGGAGTAACCACTAACCAGTTCGACCACCAATTAAATACAGGATACTTCTTTAATTACGAATTCAATCACTTTACCACCGGAACCACCTACGACTCCTACCCTTCTATATGTGAAGAAGATTCTATTTTTCTTGATGGAAACTGGGAGAGTCATGCCGGTACCTATACCGAATTATACACTTCGGTTGGCGGATGCGACAGCATCATTGATTATCACTTAACCATCACTCCTAATGTGGCTACAATAGACACCATGTTATTGGATACTCCTTCAGGAATTTGGGTACACGGTAATTTGATTACCAATGAAGGGACTTACGACAGTATTTTTGCATCAGCTTCAAGTTGTGATAGTACTTCATCTGTAGTGGTACTGGATGTAACTTCAATAGATGATTTATCCACAGAGCCCTTTCAGCTATGGCCAAACCCTACAACTGGGGCAACTACTTTAATCAGTCAATCTGCCACAAGTTTTAACAGCCCAGTTTACCTCTACAACTCTCTTGGACAAAAGATGAAGAAATTCTCGATTGAATCCAAAGAAACAATCATTGATCTAACTCCTTACCCTAAAGGGATCTACTACCTACAAATCATTCGTGATACCAATACAAGAATTATAAAACTCATAAAATCAAAATAAAATGTTTCCAATAAAACTTCGCATTTTATTAATCATCCTATTTCCCTCCGTCTTGATCGGGCAAGACACCATCTTTCAGACCACCATCACCCGATTAAACGGAGGGAACCCTATTATTGATCAAAGCTGGTTTGCCAACGCGGGCATAACTAATTATGAAGCAGAGAATATTAATGGTCCATGTTTAGTTAGAATTCCAGATTGGGTATCCCCTGCTAACCGCGTTGACAACTCGGCTGTATACTATCTGTATTTTGGTCACCATTCCGGCGATTACATCCGAATGGCCTGGTCTGCCAATATTGAGGGTCCATACCATTTGTTTAATGCAGGAAATAACAATGACCCGGCTTATCCGGGTAGAGGCGTATTTGACCTTGGATCATCGGACGAAGTTAAATGGACAGGTGGTGCAAGGTTGTATAACCACATTGCTTCTCCACAGGTTCTATTAGATAGTGTTAATCAACAGTTTATTCTACTTCTGCACGGTAAAGCTAATGGTGCCTACGACAACGACTTTTCTACCAACAATCAACGAACTCTGGCGGCTACCTCTCCTTATGGGTTAAACTTTAATTGCCCTTCATCATCTGGAGCTACAGGAGGAGTGGGAGGAGGAGTCACCAACCATGGGCTACGTAATCAAATATTATCCAATGCTTATTTAAAATCGTTTGTGTACGAGGGTACTATGTATGGATTCACTAATTACGGAGTTATTTGGAAGTCTCCAAGTGCAACTGAACCATGGCTCTCTACAGGTAGTCCAAGTGTATGGTCGTGGGAAGAAGGGCACACCTCCACCAATCCTGTTTACGAAGATATGAAGGTGCTAAAGTATATCGACCCAGAAAGAGGAGATATTCTTACTCCCAGGCACTTTGCCACCAGAATACGACCAGATGGACACACACTGGAAGTATGGTATACTTGTAGAGGAGAAGCTCCTGAACGGGTGTACAGAACCACTCTGGACCTGAGACAAGATTGGCTTTTTTGGGATACTGATTTGTTTCACGAGGAAATGATCCGACCAGAATTGGCGTGGGAAGGAGTGAATTTACCCGTACAACCATCTTTGAATGGAAGTGAAACTAATGTTAACCAAATCAGAGATCCAGAGTTGTTTCAGGACAATGATGGTAGTTGGTACTTATTGTATTCTGCCATGGGGGAAGAAGGTATCGGAATTGCCAGTTTACACGATACCACCATTGTACAGCCCTCAGCACCCAATTACTTACAAATTAGCTCCGTATCTGCCACTGATGATGATGGTAATGTACCAGAAAACGTATTAGATTATAACTATAGTACCAGATGGAGCAGTAATGTAAATGGTGTAGAATTAACTTTTGACCTGGGAAGTATCCATACGGTACAGGGAATTGAAATTGCATTTTATTTAGGAGATCAAAGACAATCTAATTTTGAATTGCAATACTCCACTGATGGCATCAACTACACTTCAGTTTCCAATTTCAATTCTTCCGGAAGTTCATTGGGTCTTGAGAATTTTAACCTTGGTGGAGTATCTGCCAGATACATTAAATACATTGGATTTGGCAACTCAGTTAATGCCTGGAACAGCATAACGGAAGCAAAAATTCACGAGTAGCCCACCAGGCATAAAAAACTCACCTACAACCACTTAAACAACTGAGTACACTTTGAGTACGGTCACTATTTCCGATCAGATTCAGCCCACACTACATTTGAAATAACCAACCAACGAAACACCCATTGTACATGTTCCCTGATGCTACAATGCCTTAACCATAAATATATGAAACACTTCGTTTTAGCATTTGGCTTATTATTAGGTTTTAATGCATTCTCACAAAGCCAAGGGCAATTCTCAACTGCCCAGGAAGGAAACGTCTGGTACTTCGGAACAGGTGCCGGATTAGACTTTAACAGTGGTACTCCTGTTCCACTGTCTAACAATGGATACTCCACCACCTCACAAGAGGGGGCTGCAGTAGCTTGCGACGCCAATGGAGACATTCTATTTTACACAGACGGAACAGACATTTACGATATGACTCACAACATCATGTCGAATGGAGCTGGAATTAACGGCCACTATTCAACAACTCAATCTGCTCAAATCTTCCCAATGCCGGGATCAACCACCGAATATTATGTTTTTCATTTAGAAGATAAATACTCACCTGACCCAAGTAGAAATGGAGAGCTATACTATTCTATTGTGGACATCACAGCTAACGGAGGATTGGGAGCAGTAACCACCAAAAACATACTGATGCATGGAGGTATAGCCCACATGGAGGGAATGGATGTGGTTTATCACGCCAATGATACCGACATTTGGTTAATTACTCATGGAATTGGTAATGATGTGTTTTACATTGATTTAATTACCAGTACTGGAATTACCAACTCTACCCAATCCATCGGAGCAAATACTTCTACTGCCGGAGGACTGGGAATGTATCGATTTTCTCCAGACGGATCGCTTTTCGCTTTCATCAACAATGGTCAGGATAGAGCAGAAATCTTCTCTTTTGATGATGCCAATGGAACTTTATCTAACCGAAAAAAGGTAAATACCTGGTCTAGCTACACGGCTTATGGAGTGGCTTTTTCGGCCGATGGAACCAAGTTATACGTAAGTGGTAACAATGCAAACGGTAACATTTATGGTAGATTATACCAGTACGATGTTACAGCTGGAACGGCAGCCAATATACAAGCAACAGAGACACTAATTTCATCCGGTACTGGGCCTTTTACCAGATACAGCGGATTAAGACTAGGGCCGGACGACAAAATATACCTAACCCATTTTCTTTCCGGTAATGGTTCTTTATCAGTAATTAACTCTCCTAACAATGCAGGATCGGGATGTGGTTTTTCTCAATATTCGCTAAATCTGGGAAATGAAACGGGAAGAAATGTTCCTGAATACTTTATACCGTTAACCACCTGCCCAATTTCCATCACTTCATCTGCCACCACCGACGAAAACTGTAGCAATGCAGATGGAAGCATTACTGTTGTAGCTACACCATCTCCACTTACCTATACCCTTCATGATGCAGGAAATGGTTCTTCCATTACCTCTAACTCGACGGGAATATTTAACAATCTTTCTAATGGAGATTATTATGTGGTTGTGGATGATGGTTCGTGCAGCGATTCTACCAATACCCTTACCATAAACACCGTAGGTAATTTACCTGATCCTGGAATTGGCGACACGGTATATTACTGCCCGGGAGATGCAACTTTTGACCTATTTAACACACTTTCAGGGACACCTGAAACCGGTGGTTCATGGACACCTGTACTCGGTTCAGGGTCCGGTGTGTTCGACCCTGCGTTGGATGTAGCAGGGTCATACACCTACACAGTTACCAATACCTGTGGTTCCAGCACCACGGATGTGGAGGTAATCGAAAACCCGCTAGTTAATGCAGACATAACAACTGTAGGTAGCTTTTGTGAATCATCTGCTGCTACCACATTAACTGCTGCCACTACCGGAGGAACCTGGAGCGGACCGGGAATTACCAATGCTTCTACCGGAGACTGGGATCCAGCTACAGCAGGAGCAGGTACTCACACGATTATTTATACCATTAGTGGTGCTTGTGGAAATAGCGATACCATCACAATAACTGTTGACCCGTTGGACAACTCTACTTTTTCTTATTCCAACAACACTTATTGTGAGAATGACCCCAACCCCACTCCAACTGTTAGTGGGGCTACAGGAGGCACCTTCACCATTGACAATGGAGGAACCATCGATCCTGCATCAGGGGAGGTAGATTTAAGTAGTTCAGGTGCCAATACCTATATCATTACCTATACTACTAACGGTACTTGCCCAACCTCCACCAACGATACTATTAACATCGTGACAAATGATAATGCATCGTTCACTTACTCAGATTCTGTTTACTGTGTTTCTGAAGCCAATCCAATTGCTAGTATTACAGGAACTACAGGTGGTGCATTCAGTATTTCTTCAGGAGGGTCGATTGATCCTAACTCAGGAGAAATTGACCTATCCACTACACCACCGGGAATGTATACTGTAACTTATCAAACCACCGGGCAGTGCTCGGATGTTCAAACGTATGATCTTTTCATCATAGATCAGGTGGATGCCTCAATAACTCCGGCAGGCCCGTTCTGTGAAAATTCTCCTAGTACTTTACTTGTTAGTTCACCTGTTGGAGGTAGTTGGTCAGGACCAGGCGTGGATCCTGCCACCGGAGAATTTTCCCCAAATACTGCCGGAGTTGGTATTCATGAAATCATTTACTCGGTAACAGGATCTTGTGGAGATTCCGACACCATTTACATTGAGGTTAACTCGACTCCTACTGCAGATGCAGGATTAGATCAATACATCTCCTACGGAGAAACTGCTAACCTTAACGGAACGGGGGGAACCACTTACAGCTGGTCTCCTAGCTCAAGCTTAAGTTGTAGTAATTGTCCATCTCCAATCGCATCACCTTTAAACTCCACCACTTATGAGTTATTGGTTACCGATACCAATGGTTGTTCCTCCGCCGATAGCGTAACTGTATTTGTGGCTGATCCTTACGGAGAATTATTCATTCCCAACACCTTTTCTCCTAATGGAGATCAGCAAAATGATGTGTTCTATGTGTATGGGTTCGGGCTACAAGAATTTGAGTTACACATCTTTAATCGTTGGGGAGAGGTAGTCTACTATTCCACTGTTCAATCCGAAGGTTGGGATGGTTATTACCAGGGAGAAGCATTAAACACTGCCGTATTTACCTACATGGTTTCCTATCTGGATGGTAATGGAAATACGCAAGTACTATCAGGAAACCTAACACTACTAAAATAAACACCATGAAAAAGCTAATCATATTTACATTCCTTCTGGTTTGTGCCAATGCACAAAGTCAGGACGTACATTTCTCACAATATTGGAACAACAGCATACAATATAACCCTGCTAATACAGGACTAATACCAGCCAACTACAGAGCTTCTACTTTTTACAAGAATCAGTGGTCGAGCGTTAACTCCCCCTACAAAACCATTGGGTTAAATTTTGACACCAGGTTGGAACCTAAAGGAAACACCGATATAGGTGTTGGGCTAAACGTTTACAAGGACATTGCCGGAGATAATAAACTAGGTACTACACACGCTCAATTGGCTTTGTCCAGTATTATGAATCTAGGTCGATTAATTAAAGTTTCTGTTGGGGTAAATGGAGGTATTGTTCAAAAGGGATTTGATCCGAGCAATGCCACCTGGGGTAACCAATACGTTAATGGAAACTACAACTCCTCAGCTCCAACGGGAGAAACCTTTATAAACACCTCCGAGATTCAGGGAGATTTATCGGTAGGAGCTTGCTACTATTTTTCTGCTAGCGAAAGCTACTCTACCGCTAACAATAACTTTAGCGCCAGAGCAGGAATCTCCTTAAACCATATACTACAACCAAAGTATCAGTGGTTCGAATCAGGACCTGATCAGTTATACAGAAATGTGGTGGCTCATGCCGAGTTTATCGTAGGAATTCCCAACACCAACTTCAGCCTTTTACCGGCAGTTATTACTCAGTTTCAGGGGCCAAATAAAGAAATCATGTTTGGAACCAGGTATCGAATCACCCTTAAGGATGCTTCCAAGGTAACGGGATTCATTAAGGGAGCTTACCTGCACCTTGGGACCTTTGTTCGAAAGGGAGATGCATTTATCCCTTCGGTACTATTAGAATTTGATCAATATTCCATCGGAGCTAGTTATGATATTAATACCTCTCCATTGAGAGCAGCATCTGGTGGAAACGGAGGATTTGAAATCTCATTAATGTTCCGAACTCCTAATCCACACCTATGGAAAGGATATGGAGGTAAGGCTAGTTTTCAGAGTTTTTAGGCAACAATTTTCACAGTGGCGTATGTGAGAAACGAAGAAGAGGAGGTAAGCGTGGTGTTTAGCCCTCCTCTTTTTTCTTTTTGAAAACTATCTCATTTCCTAGATCAATTTTTCAAAAATTCTTTCAAGTTCATCTGCTTCTTTCACGCTATCATACCACTCCTTCCTAATTTCACGTGAAATCATATCCTTTCTAATTCTTCTAACAAATTCATTAAAGTCTTTATTATGAATAGACAAATTATTGATCGACAACCAATCTAAATCTTCTTTGGTTTTAGCTTCGTTCACTATTTCAGATCCATTAATATCTATTAAATCCAGCTCTATAATACCTATCCCAAAAGAACTTGACAACCTAGACAATTCCATCATAAACTCTATGTCATACTGAAGATTAGCTGTAACTAAATACCCTTCATTTGCCCAAGAAGAATTGGAAACTGCTTGAAAAAAACTTTCTCGTAAATTCCCAAAATTTAACTGCAATTTAATCTCGAAAGAATATAATTTGATCGGAGGGTTATTAACTAAATTACTCAACTCAAATACATCATCATCTAATTCTAACCCTGGAAAAGAGCATGCCACCATATCTGGATGCATCCATTGCATATACTTTTTCTTTGTTGATCTTGAATGATTTATTGTCTTAGAATAGGCTCCAAAATGATAATCAATAAAATGCGCCAATACTTGATGTAAATCTCTTTCCTTATAGCTTAATTTCTTCTCAATGAAATCTGATGAATCATGAATATTGTCTAACGAATCAGCCGAAGTTATACCTGGTAAATAAAATCGCTTAGGCCTAGCTCCTACAAAAGTAAAACTCTCACTTTTAGTGGTGTACATCTGAGCAGCTAAAGTATCCCAAGGTGTTTTCCCCTTACTTTTTAACTTAGATACATATCCTTTTTGCTCTGCATAATTCCATATTTCACCAACTGACATTGGTTTCAATGTTTCCCTTAACACCGTTTCCGCCAATTCTAAAAAAGTCATATTGTATTAAATTTTGTGTAATTGGTTAAGCTCCTTAAAATATGGTAGGTTTAACCACAAGTCACCATCACCAACAACTAAGAATTTATATTTAGCTCGCGTCAATGCCACATTTAATAAATTCGGCTTATTAGCTGCCCATCTAGCTGCCATTTTACTTTTTTGATCACAACCTAATAATAGAATAACACCTTCCGCTTGCTTACCTTGAAAAGTATGTACAGTTCCTACTGATTTATCTACCCAGGTTCTAATTCTCTTTTTATCAATTAGGCTAAGTTTACTGATCAATTCTTCTTTCAATTGTCTCCTAAGTTCTTTCGATATCTCACTAAAAGGAGTAATTATGAATAAACTAGGAAAGTCCAAATAAATGTTCAATTCATGTCCCTCAAATGATTTTAATATTAATTCAATTACAACATTTGCCTGATTCTGAACAAAATGCCTACCATTGGTCTCTCCTTTCACATCCCAGAAACAAGTGTTGATTTTTACTCCAATACTCTCTGGAAGTTGTGTAGCACAAACCATTGAATCATTATAAGAAATACGGTTAGCAATGCTAAACATAGGTTCTATGCATCTCCTATGAACTTTAAGTGGAGTCCCTATCCAAAAACTATCGTTTCCGCTTTCTACATTTGCTCCGTACAAGCTGTTTTTATCTGTCAAATTCTGAACTGAGAAATTTCCTCTTAAATCTTCAGTAGACAAATTATACTCTGGTAGCAATAGTTTTCTTAACTCCGTTGGCATAGTATCTACCGGTTCAATTTGAAATGGATCACCCACAGCTAATACTCTTTTTGCACGCCAAATAGCTCCACAAGCAAGCTGAGGCAATGCTTGTCCTGCTTCATCTATGAATAGCCAAGGAATAAAATCTGTTTTCACCTTCCGAAGCATATATTGCACCGAAGCAAACGTACTAGATACAACGGGGATTATTTGAAAAAATGATTGCCAAATCTTTGCATTACTCTTATCCGGTAAATTTATGCTTGAATAAGAACCTATAAGTTCTAAGAATACTTCCAAATTATTAGAAATACATTGAAAACCATTACCATTAGCTGTATGTATAAAACACTCATTTACCTTCAACGCTTCAATAAACAAATCTGACTGTAATTGATTTAGAGTTTTAAAATACCAAGGGCACTTCTTTTGATTTTCCCCTAAATCTAAATTATTCCAATACTTATCGTTAATCAAATTGGGGTCTTCATTATCCGTAATAACTTCACTAAGTTTTTCTAGCTGTCCTTCAATACGATTTATTTCTCCTAGTTTTTCTTCTAATTCTGTGGAGTTAACATTTTCATCAATTCCCCCTCTAACTTGAGTTAATAATACATCATATTCTTTTTGTAGCTGATGGTACTCTTTAACGCTAGTAAGCAACTCAGTAATACGAGTCTTTTCCTGGTGGACTTCCTTTAATTTTTTATTAAATGAGGCAACAACTTTTTCCCAATCTTTCAAATCAGTTTTTCGATTATTTCTCAAATAATTTGCTAAGCTATTTTCTCCATTTTGAGCTTTATCTATGAATGCAGTAAGATTGTCTCTTTTACCCAAAACTGCAGAAATTGCTCCCCAATTATCACCATTAGAGTGTTTTTCCTCAAACTGAGTAAAATATTTTAGCCTACTTACAAATCCTTCAACTTCTTTCTTTAATGGAAGTTCTCTGGTAATATTCTCAACCGCTCCATTATTACTTGATACTACCATCATTGCAAAGTCATTTAACTTTTCATATTTTTTCTTTAATGGATAAAAACTGAGTGACTCATCTTCATTTGTTACAATATCTTCTACTTTGGAAAAAATCTTCTGAGGATTCTCTATGGCTACTTGTTCCTTAGCTTTAGCAACAACATTATATGCAATAATGTCACGCAGCAAGGTTGTTTTCCCTGTACCAGGAGGACCATTAACAGAATATATTGGAGCACTTTTAGGGTCTGATAATTGTTCTACTATTTTATTAACAGCAAACTGTTGCATTAAACTCAATGTATGTATCGAAGGCCAGCGTCCATCGGGGAAATTCTCTGGTCGTATTGACTCTTTAATTATATCAACATTTTCATTTACATCGGAATGTTCTATAAATTCTTTATTAATTCCTGAATTAAGATAATTTTTTAACGGTGTTTTAAAATTGTATCCTTTCCCACGATCAATAATACTCCTCAAATCATTTAATATATGACTATTAATGATCGTGTGATTAGTTCTTTTACCATTACCTACGTCCCTATTTTGAACATAACAAATAGAAAGTTGTTCCGATTTATCCCAAATTATATTAGAAGAAATCAAATTCTCAATTTCATCAATAATGGAATAGGTAAGAGGCTTCATTAAAACTTCGTTGGTGAGAATCTCTTTTTCTATTCTATCATTTAAAAATGACAATGAAAATTCAAACTTTTCTTTCCAAACCGTAGCATCAGCTTTCTTCTTTTTTAACTGTGATAAGACAAATGGTAGCATGGATAATTGAAATGATTCTCTAACATAATATCCTTCCTGATTTACTTCTATTGCTGCAGTAAGATAATTTGAAGATGGATAGTTTATTTGGGTATCTAAAGAATTAAAATGAACCTGTATAAACTTGTAAAAATCCTTAGCAGAAAATGAGTTAAGATAAATTGTGTACTTAACTTTCTCTGGCTTCTCACCTGGCTTTAAATTTAATCGTGGTTCATTCCAAGGTAATCGATTCTTCTTTAATACTTTATATTCTTTTGGCATCTGTACTGGATTAAGATACTCCAGCATATTCCAGTATTCAAGTAATTTTATGTGCTTAGAATCAGCAGGCATAAATCGCAAATAATAAATTCCTAATCTCTCTCATTTGTAAATTTCCAATTTTCACAGAAAACAATACGATAAATTCACAAAAAACCTTCTAAACAGCAATAATTTGGGTATTTCCACCCTAAAAAAGGGTAAAATTACCCTTACCCAAAATCAGCTTATGGAATACCTTACCATAACAGACCAATTAATCAATGAGGGGAATATCCATAATACTATTATTGCTTAGTTTAACTGTACATTCCCAATGGCCGGTTTCTCCTTATTTGGGAGTGGAGCAATCGGTGGACAGTAAAATCATTGTGGGATTGAGTAGAGGCACGTTGTATGGAACTAAGTACGATTTTAGAGGGGTACATTTAAAAGAATGGAACTCTGCGGTTAATGTGATAATACCCACCACCTGGAGGGGTTGGGGCCTGGAAGGAACGGTGTGTTTTAGAAAATTAAAAACGTCTAAGTTTTCGCAATTTGGCAAACAGGAACATAAGTGGAGATTCAACTCGGGGAGGTTAACATTTGGGATGGGTGCTACTTCTTACTGGCAATTGGATCATCCTAATCGTGGTTTGTTTTTAAAGCCTCAGGTGGGGTTTACCTTGCCCAGAGTTGACATTTACCGTAGTAATAAACGGAACAGATATGTTTTTAAAATGACGCTGGGCTACCAGCTTAAAATTTACAACGATACTCCTGAAGGGTTAGATTCTTCTCCCTTTTTTATTCGAATGGTTATTCACCAACCCATTAGCAAAGGGCGTTATGGCATTGTACATGTGAAGTGACTCTACTTTTGTAGAGAGACTTGATTTTAGTTTAGTGCTAGAAATTTCTGACTACTTCTATTTCCATTGAGTCAGTATTTATGGGTTCTGGTTTACACATGGCACAGCCAATTCCCCCTCCTCCTTCTTCTAGTGTTTCTTCTGTTGCGCTGTGTTCTTCTACTCTTTTTTGTTCTTGTTTTTCTGATTTACACGATAAAAACAACAAAACGAAAAGTGGAAGTATTATTCTCATTGTACTAATATTGGTATTTGATAGGTATCGTGCTCTGATTCAACTCTTAATTGATACCTTCCTCTAGCCAAATTAGCAACATTTATTGTAATAACAGCATTAACACTTCCTTTTCTATAATGCATTCTTCCATTCATATCATATAGTTCTACCAGAGTGTTTGATGGTAAATTAGCTATTTGTACAAAGTTGTTAGAAGGGTTAGGATAGGCCATGATATCTGGAGTATACTTTTCTAATACAGACACCGCTCCTTCTACTACACGTATTTCAAAAGCTTTTTCCAAAGCATTACCGGATTCAGAAGTTTCTACTCTAATGGTGTAAATGGAATCTACAGCATAATCAAACATTGTGTTGGTGAACAATTGATCTCCGGAAATGGAAAAACTCCCGTTATCGTCGTCACCTACTCCTGCTACAAAGCTATAAACGGGAGAGGTTCCTGTGGCATTTGGGAATTGAGTACTAAATGTTCCCACTTGTGTTTGGAGCGGAGCATTTTCAGAAACTTGATCGTTGCTCAAGTCCAGATCGACAATAAAATTGGTATTGCTTACCACATAGGGCGAAATGGGATTCCCCACCAACTCATTGGCTTGAAACAATAGAGGTTCATTGATTACATCGTAAATGGAATCGTTAGAAGCCTGATACATTTTAAATGTAATGGTGTCTCCAATGGTATTTCCTAGAACAGTAAGGTTAACCAGATAAGTGGAAAGAGAACTTTCGAAGGTGACTGGCGCTACTCCTCTTACCACTCCCTGTTGGTCCATTGCTGCTAATAAATCCTGCTCGTCTGCCGAGTAGTTTCCATCTATGTTGAGCACCGCCACTACCGAAAAATCGAGGTTATAGTTAGCCGGATTGACACTCCAACCTGGCTGACCATATCCTCTAAGGCCAATAATACAGCCTATTGCAACGATTAATATTTGAAGCTTTTTCATGTTCTTTCTATTTAGCAATAACTACTTTCTTTTTATACGACTGGTCTCCTGCATTGATTCTAACAAAGTAGATTCCATCAGGAACTCGATTTGCATCAAATTCCACCGTTATACTTCCTTCGTTTTGGATTCCGTAATTCATCATTTTCACCACTCTTCCACGTAAGTCTTCCAGGTATACAATTACCTCTTCGTCGGAATTCAACTCCAGGTTAATCATGGTGGTTTGACTAAACGGATTAGGGTATATATCTACAGCTTGATCGCCATTGGTTGTTACCAATCCTTTTTCAAGATTCAATGGGAACGGTGTTCCTACTCCTCCGGTGATTTCATCCATTTCAAATTTCAATGATTCAAAGGCTTTGTATTCTACTTCGTCTTTGGTGTTGTAATATTTAAAGGTGATGTCCTCTACCACTTCTCCATTTATAGTAATGAAGTATAAATAGGAATCGTTTTCGGAATCGTAGATCGGAAGGGCTACTCCTCTACACTCCTCACCTACAAATGCTCCAACTACTCCTTCGTTAGAATGGTAAGTGTTGTAGTTTTCATCGTCATTAATCACTTGAGCAATTACCGTCATGTTACTGGCAGAATGGAAGAAGTTTACTTCCCATGGTGATTGGGCCACCAACTGATCTAACATGGAAGGATTATTAGCTGATTTTACTACACAACTCATTGGGTAGGTAAAACTTTGTGGAACTGCTGTTTGAATCATGTACCCTACGTTAGGTTCCAGAGTTGTTAAACTTCCTATCCAACCAAAGCTGGCATCGTAAATAGACGATTGATACTGACTTTTAATAATGTCTCCGGTAGTTGGTGTATAATTACTCAAACCTTCGGTAAGCGATACATTTACATTTCCGACATACCCCAAATAATTCCATCCGGCAATGAGGTGAATGGTATCCTGATCCGGTGTTCTCAATTCTCCCTCGTACTCTATGGTTCCCATGTTGGAGGTTTGGATTTTATACAAGGCTCCAATTTCTGCTCCTCCGTACTGAGAAATACTTCCTACCCATCCTAAACCACTGGTATAGGTATCGAATTGTGTTTCCTGTACAAACCCTCCTTGTCCATCAGGTAAATTCAATCGAGTTTTAATTAAGTCATTATCCTGCGAATTCAAATCTTCCAACAAATGATTAATGGTGTCTAAATCTGTTCCCAGAAGGTTAAATGATACCCACTTCCAACCTTGAGGCACGTCAATGGTTCCTGCTATATAATTATTAGCATCGAACATTTCCGGAGCTGCACCTGAACCGTAAAACGCATTGGTCATAAATTGAGTGGATGGTAAGTTATGGGTAACTACCGGATGAATGCTTCCGGTGGCAGCTTCCCAGATCATAAACTCTAACTCTTCGCCGGATGGTTGATTGCTGTATATAGACAAGAATGCCTGATAATTATCGTAAGCCGATAAATATTGTAAGGTGGCAACTCCCCTACAATCTCCATTTACAAATACCGCCAACATATCTTCTTCGTTTCTAGATACTATACTATTGATACTCAACTGACCAATGATGTTCATGGAATACTGGTATTGGGTAGGATCTACCGTCCAATCTGCCGGTGGTTGTTCTTTTACCTTTACCTTTATTTCCAATCGTTCTGCATAACCAAAATCGGTGGTTAACAAGATGTCCTGCTCGTACTCTCCAATATTTACGTTGGACGGTACGGTAAATGAAATTGGAACAGAGTTTATTGGTCCTACACTTCCTGAAGAAGGCGAAACCTGTAACCAGGAAGGAATGTTAGAAATGGTATACAAAGCACTTTGCCCTGAGTTGTTTAACACGTTCGTATTGAAGGTTAAATCGGTTCCCACTTCAGTTTCCAAATCGAAAGATTGATCTTGCCAAACCACCTGGTTTTTATCAATGTAAGCGATCCAGGTAACAGGAGAAACCAAAGTGTTTTCGTTCAAGTCCTGAATGTTGGATACGGTAATGTCCAATTGGGTATTTTCAATTCTCCACTCATCTACATTTGGTGTAATGATGATTTGATCGTTATTCACCACGTAAGTAAAGTTGAGTGACTGAATAGGTCTTTCCAACTTAATGGTTGGTGTAATCTGATCTAAGTTAGCCGTACCGGTAATGGTCATGGAGGTATTAATGGCTAAATTACTGGTGGAAGCATTATCCAGATTAGAACTTACGGTTGTAATTCCCTGATTGGTAGTATATGCCTCAAATGGGTAATACTCAATTAATCCCGGTTCATTTCCACTTAGTTTATTGAATCGGTCACGATCAATCTGATCCAGCTTTCTGGCAGTATTCCAAATTCTAAGTTCATCAATGTTTCCGTTGTATTGTTTAGCGTTTTGCTCCACCATCCCAAGGTCATACCAACCTTGTTGCCCGATCCAAAGCCCTGGCCCGGAGAACCCATTAAGGCTATCGTTGGTGATGAAATCTTCCTCCAGTGCATCAACATATAACACTGCGTTTCCTTGTGCCTTGGTCACTAGGGCAGCATGGTGCCAATTTCCGTCCAATACACTAAAGCTAGATGATAACACTTCATCGTTACTTTGTGCATAGAAATAACCAGAAGCATCCACTCCCATGGACCACCCGCTGGTATTGGCATCATTAAAGTCTCCTGTTCCATTGGATAGAATTACCTCATCCGGTGTTCCATCCGATTTGAACCAAAACTCAACAGTATAATCAGACTCGGAAGAAATGGCAATTGGAGTAAGTTCCGCCTGATCAATTTCTCCGTTCAACCTCAATCCATATCCTACAGGTTCTACTACCCATGTAGCGTTAAGCTGACCATGTTTCTCCCTTACTTTATCGTGTACTACCGTTCCATTTGCTTCTTCCATTTCCCAGTTGTAGAATAAGCCTGCTTCATTACCAATCATTCGCTTTACAGCTACCTGATTGATTTCACTTTCGGTTAAAGTGATGGTCCACAACCTTAATTCGTGAATATTCCCCTGGAAATTAGCTCCCGAACCGGATACTGAAGCTCCTATGGATAATGTACTGTTTTCATCAAAATCTGGGTAAAAAGATACGTCTATATTTTCCTCTACTCCATCAATATATACTACAGCAGTAAATTGATCCTCATCGAAAGATACTGCATAATGATGCCAGTTATTATCGGTAGAGTTAACCGTGGTTATTGAACTTCCTCCGTAGTTAAAGAACAGTCTGTTTGATGCATCAAATCCTAAGCTCAATTCATTAGCTGAGTTAGCTCCCTGACTAATCATTACCTGTTGAATACCATCGATACTTCTTTTTGCATACCACTCTATGGTGAATGAATGATCCAGTACGTTTACCTGAGGAATGGTTACATCGTTAGTTGCACCATCAAAATAAATACTTGCGTCGTGTCTGATGTTCCCCGCATTTAACACTCCTCTTAGATCTATGTTAGATGCTGACAATAAACCAGCGTTAATTGGCTCGTTAAACTGAATACTGATCTCTTCTCCCGGAGTAAGTACCCCATCCGAAGGCTGTGGAGCTCCGAATGGTAGAGGGTTCAATCTGTCGACTACACCTGAGTGAATAATGGAGTTGGTTTCGGCCAATGCGCAGGTAGCAACTGCTCTAATATCGTAATCTCCATCTGGTAATAGACCTAAATCCCAGAAATAGGTAAAAGTATTACCCGACTGTGGCAAGGTTGGTTCTCCCGCCCAGCCAGTAATGGTGGTATCTCTAAAATAAGATTCTAACAGTGTCCAACTAGAAGAGCTAGATGGTTTATACTGCACTTTTACCTGCTCAAAATCGGCACTGTTTACATCGTAGCCTCCAACAGTAATTGGAAGTTGGTTGTTAAAGGAGTTGTTTAATGTCCAACTGTCATCAGGAGCGATAATTTCCACCTCCGTACAAGTTGGAAGGTAATCTACATTGAAAGTTACCGTGTCTCTGATTGTCTCCATTTCACATACAGAGTGAATGATAATTTGCACATCAGTATAACTGTATTCAAATGGTCCTCTGGACACTTGCATTACTTTTTGAATGGCTCCTCCTCCAGGCACAAAGAATTGTGTTTGTTGCCCTACCACTTGTCCGTCTATTCTAATTTCCAGTCCGTGAGGGTTAGTTCCGTCCAACACCTGAATTCCGTACCATTGATCATCTTGAGTCTCACTTTCGTTTTGCAGTAATAATGTAAAGTTGGCACTTTGATTGGCTGGCACATTAAATGCTTGCGCCGTGGTAGCTCCATTGATTAACAATGATGGTTTGTCTCTTTGTAAGGTAGGATTGCTCAACGCAACATCTCCGGCCTGAATTTCCGAAATTAACTGATCGATGTGTGCTGGAGTTTCCATATCATTGAGTTTAGCTTCCAAAATTGCTCTGGTTATGGCAGCTACTACTCGTCCTTCATCTGAAGTATTGGGGTGTTGTTCTATTTTGATCTGAGCATCTATTTGCTTTTGTACCACAGCTCTTTTTTCCAGTATTCTGGCTTTAATTCTGTTTAGGTATTCTACAGTGGTATATTGCATCAACACTTCTCCTTCATGCGGACAAGAGGTTTGACCTCCCGCTATAGAGAAAATAGCTCCATTGGTTCCAACACCCGGATAAATATCAATGCTTAAGGCATCGTTTGGATCGGAATCCAGCAATGTATAGCCTGTGGTGGTTACTTCTGTATTTTCCCATGAGTGCGTATAGGAAGCATCTAAACTTACTTTTACACTGTTATCAGCCAACACATGTAAACCTCCACCTGAAGATCCTACGTGACCACCAACAGTTAATGCAGTAGCCAATTCAAAATCTACGTGCTTGGTAACAGAATTATTCTGGGTTTTGCTTTGAGATAGAGTAATACCACTTGCCAACGAAATGTTTTCCTTATCCATTGGATTGGTGTAACGGATGGCTTTCCATTTGGCTATTTCATTATCGGCCAAAGCTTCTTTCCAAAGTCTGATTTGCTGATTTACCCATCTTACAGAATCCACCAATAATGGATCATTGTTCCAGTTAAAGGTGTAACTCTGACCTACATAATCCGCCGTATCTGTTGCAATAGGATCAATAGAACTCACAGATCCTCCCCATAGTGGATCATCATTATTGGTTCCATACATTGGATCGTTTGGTGGTAAATTAGAGGTATAACTTGAACTACTGGTTAAATAAGTATTTCTTATGGACTCCAGTTCAGGAATTAACACATCAGTAATGTGCGCTTCGCTATAGGCTACATAGGTTGGTCCTCCAAATGGTCCAACATAAGTCTTTTCAATTCTGGTCATTCGGTAGGCAGCTCCATTATCGTCGTACATGGTATCTCCGTGGCAGAATCCTCCACAATCTGCTAAAGCAATAGGAACAACATGCACTGCCACCCCAGTTTCTAAATTCTCTGATTTAGCCACGTATAAATCCGACTCCCCTATTTGAATTGGTGCATCGTTGGTTTGGAAAGCAGAGTTTAATGTGGTTTCTGAAATATACTCTTCTCCACCGCTCGCACGGAATGAAATATCTACCTGAGCATATCCGTAAGCTGCTACATTTACTTCTTCATTTGCACAACCAAAGAACCCTACAGATGTATTAGCAGCCATACCTAACTCTGCTCTTTGTTGCAGTCCTATTTCTCCTCCCATGGTCCACTCGTTGGTGTACTTTTGGGTGGTGGATTGATCAAGGAAAGCATAACTATTGGACCCAGGAGGGTCTCTTAATACAAAGTCTACAATTTCCGGCGATTTGGTAACGAAATTGGTTCCGTTTGGTTTACCTCCCAATACATAGGCAATATAATTCTCTGTTGGATCTGCCGGATTAGGCCATGGGGTAACAAAATCTCCCACTTCCAAACTTACATTCATTTGCTTGGTAAAGCTCAAATGCTCCAGTCCTGATGAAGTTACTTCGGTGGTGTTAGGAAATGAAGCAACAAACGAGTAATCCACACTTCCATTGTTTAGGGACAGTACAGTTGGTGTGCTGTATAGATTTTGCTTACCATCGCCATCCAACCAATAACCATCCCCAATATTATTGTTAATGGTAATTTGACCATCGGTTACTATGCTAGTATCTTTTTGGTTATTGTCCAGGTTGGTATAAATCTCTACCGCTTGCATGGTCATGGTATAGCTTTTTCTACTGGTGTAGGTGTCAAATGGAAGAGTTATAAGACTGATATTGACCAAACTATCTGCACTTACAGAAGAATAAAACTCATCTGGTGTTTTATCTACTACCAACTCAGGAGTAATACGATAAATAAAATCTCTTCTTAAATGGTAGAATGAACTATCTACATGAGACAATGTGGTATCATTAAGGAATACACTATCAGTTTCGTAGGTTCCATGGTAAATGAGTACATCTGCCAAATCAATGGTGGCAATGTTTCCGGATGGTTCAATATCTACATTGTTTATCACCCACTCTACATCAGAATAATTATAGCGTTTTGGCGGTAATTGAATCTCATATTCTCCCGTTAAAGAGTCGGTTACTACATCTCTGATGATCTTACCATCTAATGACGTGAGGGTAAACTTGGCTCGCCCTATATTATTTATAGTTCTGTTCATCCCCACTGGTTTGTTTGCCTCAGTGGTTCCTCCAACCACCTTACCGGTTAGAATATGAGTGGTACTGTCCCAAATTTCAACTCCGGAAACTTCATCCTGAAAATCCCAGGTACCCGAAATTGGGAATCGGCCTCCATAAGTAAACGTATGTCCGTCTTTTCTGAACTCCAGAAAGTGGTGACCAATGGGCACATCTACATTAAAGTACCCTTGAGCATCTGTTTCATAAGGTGCATTATTACTATTGGTTAGAGGGCTTTGACCATCCAAATATATCTTAACTCCTTCCGATCCTGAGCTTTGGAAATTTACTCCTTCTACATCATCAAACAAAAACTTAGCATATCCCGAAAACGGAAAGGAGGAGATGTCTTGAAAATCGATGTTGTTGTGTATGGTATTTCCTACTCCAACAAACAGGGTTCTGGTTACTGGGTCAAATTCATGAATAGCACCTGCAAGGGTGGCAGATGGAATGATGTTGTAATTAACACCAGCCCCGGAGTATCCAATTCCGGTAATGGAGTAGTTTCCATTCTGGTCCGTGTATGCGGCAAATCCTAATTGTACCGGCGATGGAATTTCGGTGGACCAAATGGCTCCATTGATTTTACCATCATGTCTATAATATGAACTTCCTGTGTGGGCGGCATCATAAATATAATCCCCTACTCCAACAAATACTTTCCAGTATGCAACCAACCCTTGAGCATCTGTTGCCGATACAGCACCGTAGGTTCTTCTGGCTTCTTCGTAAGGAAGGGCTCTGTTATAGAGTTTAGTTTCGTCGATATACCCCTGATAATAATTGGTTACACCTGATGCACTTTTCCCAATAAAAATATCATTAGCCGGTCTTTGTAATATCCCCGTAACTCCAGCTGAAAGTGTTGAATCTACAGCAGTGATTCCATTGACATATACTACCAATTGATTAGTAGTTGCACTATACGTTGCTGTTATGTTGGTCCAATCTCCATTATTCAATAAAGAATCCGGAATGGTTACTTCCTGTCGAATTCCATCAGCTGCATTATGGATATAAAAATACCCTGTACCATTGGCATTGGTTCCTATTCCGTAGCAACTGTCTTTTTCGAGAATCACCTGATTTAGGGATAGATTATCCATGTTTACCCAGGAAGAAATGGTTAAAGCTGTATCGAACGAAAGAGCTGTTGCTGCCGGAACATTTACATGATCATTACCAGCCAGATAAAGGGAGTTCCCATTGTTTCCAGAATACTTTTCAGCTACAACTTTTACATCTGGCACTGCAATTCCTCCTGCATAGGTAATGTTTCCATTTACAATGGCAGTTGGATATCTAAACCCTACTGCATAAGCTACTCCATTGCTATCTGAAGGTAAATTACCATCTGTTTGTATCCCTGCCAGTGAATTGATCTCGAAAGAGGGGGTAATTTGGTTTCCACAAGGAGTATTGACTACCCTTTCACCAACTATGAAATATTCGTACACCGTTCCGGCATCACCTGTTTGGTGAAACCAGGATCGAACACTTTCGTTTACGGTTTGCAATAAAGCAGGAGTTGCTGTTGATCCTAATACTCTTCCGTAAATTTTAAACCTTTCGAGGTATTGATCATTAATACCTGTGGTATTCCAAAACAGTTCTGTTCTATCATCGAAATATCCTTTTGAGGTTTCTAAACCATCTGTTTGGATGGTTAAGGCAATGTCTATAGTATCTCTGGAAAGTGTTATAATATCAGAGTAATTACCCAATGCTCCACACCTTGAATCTACTGCTGCTAATCGATACGAATAAAGCTCATCGGTAGAAATTCCATTATTGTCTACAAAGGTTCTTGCACCTCCCGGAATGGTACCGGAAATGACCGAAAAGCCACTGGTTGTACTGCTCCTTTCCAATACAAAATTTTGAGGGTCGGCACCCGACCATCCCCAATCAATAGTAATGTCCGACACACAAGAATTCTGGGTTAATGTAACATTAAAAGGAGCATCCAAATACGGTATTCCATCTGTTACTGCGGCCGACATGGTACCTCTTTGTGCAATGGCATCATAAGGCATGTAAATGGCCTCTATTTGGTAATCGTAATCTGTACCGGCCTGAATATCTGTATCGATGTATTTGTTAGGTCCAAAATGAGCAACTATGGTGTCTACAATGGTTCCATTTCTGTATACTCCAACGTATTCTCGTTCGGATAACGAATATACCGCAGGTTCAATCCAACTAACTTCTATTTCGCAGCTACTGGGAGATGGTGTTACGGCATCGATGGTCATGTCTGGTAGAACCTGGTCCTTATATAAATCAAAATCCATGGAATAAGTACCGGCATGAGCCATGTAATGCGAATTACACCCACCCGAGGTAAAATTTCTCCAGTAATTAGCTTCTAGAATTAAGGTTCCATTTAAGTGAGAGCCATTTACCAACCCCATGGACTCCTTTAATATCCTGATTGTTGTTATACTATGTTTACCATAATTAGAACTCCAAACATGATACTGACTCGTTACCAGTATTGAGTCGGTTAGTTCGTTTAAGGTATATTGATTATACAAGGTAGACCTACCAGGAAAAGAAGAAGGCACATAACTATGTGTATAATTGGTTAATGAAGGATCCGGCTCATTGGATAGGTACATTTTGGCCAGATAGATATCTACATTATCGTAGGTAAGTTTTAAATCTGCCAGGTGCTGATTAACAACGCAGGTATGTTCGTAGTACTTTTCCAATACATAATCGATGTATAGGTAATCATCATCCTCTGTAACAGTAAGCCCCAAGTCTGGACCTCCTACATAGGTATTGGGCTCCGGTGCCACAATTTCGGTTAATGTAACCGGAGTTTGAGCCAGAAGAAAAATAGGCGTAGTTAATAAAATGAACAGAGAAATTATTGATGAGTTTAATTTAGAAGCGACTCCCATGAATTTCGATTTTTAGGTTTCTGATTTTTAATAGACAATGGTCCCACTTTATAGAACAAATAGCTATGATCTCGATCATGCCAATACCAGTTCAAAATAAAAGTGAAACACATTCCATCAAATGTATCAGAACCCCTGTTTTTTCAGTCAAAACACCCGGGTAGTTTTTGGGTAGTAGCTACATATACTCCTGGTACTCAACAGCTTTCAATCTTGCTTCTTGCCTCGACTTAATTTGAAGTTTGTCGTACAATTTCTTAGTATGATATTTAACTGTGTTGGCAGATATGAATAATTGTTCTGCCATTTCTTTTGTGGTTAACCCTTTTGAGATCAACATGAGGATTTCTTTCTCCCGAACATTCAAATTCATGAATGGCGAAGGTTGATCGTTTGAAGATTCTAAACTGTTGAGTTTTTCTTCCAGTTTTTCAATTTGAGATGTATAATTAAAAATGGCCAGTTGAATTTCTTCGTTTTCCTGCCTGAGAATCCTCATTCGATAAACTACTGCATAACTCAATATCAGCATTTCCAACACCCCTCCTATTTTTAATAACCCAGTGGTAATTCCAAGGTTTGGAGCTCCCAACAAGGGACTGGCGTAAAAATCAAAGGCTAAAAAAAGAATAACACTATAGCCAATGGCGAAAAAGGTAAAGAAGGTGCTTTTCTTAAATAAGAACAGACTAGAAACCCAATAAATAGTAAGAACCAAAATGACCAGTAGCTCTCCCAACATAAACCAGAAAAAACTACCGGATACTTCATAGAGGATATAACTAACCAATACGAATATCAATATGACTGCAACGGGGTATTTTAACTTCGGAAAATAGTGTTCGTGTTGAAGGTATGAAGCGGCAAATAAAGCTCCAAATATGGCTATTCCAGAGTGAATGATAATTTCTCCATCCTGAATAAACCATCCGCTATCGAACATGAGTTTGAACAAAGCATCCCGGTGAAACAATCCCGCAGTTATTGCAAACAAAACAATGGAATAGTACAGGAACGTTCGATCCTTGAAATGATAAAAGAAAAACAGGTTAAAAATGATGACCATTAAGGCGAAACCATAATAAAGACCTGCTTTGAGGTAAGAAAATTGATCCTGCTGTTTATAATCGTCTTTCTTGTAGGATGCAATTGGAATAAATGCTTCTTTATCGCACTTAATACGGAATAATACATCACTGTTTACTCCAACCTGATAAGCTGGAAAAATGGAATGAGCCAATTTTCGAATCTTCTCTCTATTTACGAAACACTTAATATTTAATAAATGGGAAGATGGAATTTCTACCACATCGTTTACCTCATCAGTATGTACCTTTAACCAATAAACCCCATTGTTCAGACCGTTATTGACCTTTTCAGAAAACTGTTCAAACTTCTTATTAAGTACTGTATTTACGGTTTCCTTTCCGGATTGATCGTAGTAATACTCTGTAGATACCACTCCAAAAATGGTATTTACAAAAACAAGGTATACAAGTATGAAAGAAGCGATCTTATACATTCCGAAATCTCACGGCTATACAAGATCGAAAACTAGTTCCAAAAAAGGGATTGAGTTATGATCTATATCATTCCTAATCCATATTATTCATTTACTGGATAATCAGAGGTGTTTGTAATACTTGATCTTTTTGAATAATTCGTACTACATATTTCCCAGAAGTTAATCTAGATACATCCATCGTTAGTCCATTAGAATTGGCCGTTTTCTGATCTACCAGGGCTCCTTTAATGTCGTACAACTCTACACTTTCTCCTTTTTCTAGTCCCTGAATTTGAATTTGAACGGTTGCAGGGTTAGGATACAATGTTATTTGTACATCAGAAGTCTCCATTACACTTACCTGACTTCCAACTGAAACGCTATCGGTTATGCTACACCCATTACTATCGGTTACAATAACCGTGTAAGTTCCCACACAAAGTGGATCTGCGTTATAGGTAGTGGTAGCATTAGGATCGTTCCATAGATAGGTATATCCACCTACTCCACCTGTTATGTTTGCTTCGGCCGATCCGGTACAGGTATCGGTAATACAATCTACTCCAGAAACGGTTAATGCCAGTGCATCTGGTTCGTTCAACATAATGGAGTCCAATACAGCAGTACAGCCTACCGAATCTACAACGGTTAAAGTATAATAACCAGTTGCTAAAGAATCTGCTGTTTGTATGGAATCGCCATTGCTCCAACTATAAGTATAGTACCCCATTCCTCCAATGGCTCCTCCGGTAATGGTTCCGTTAGAATCGCCATAACAAATAGGCTCTACTAAAGTATAGTTAGGTAGTAAGGTATCTGCCGCGGTTACCTCCACTGTATCGGTAAAGAAACATCCCCTGGTATCGGTTAAATCAAAATGATAGAATCCTGCATCCAGACTATCGATCATGGCATCGTGCGAGCCATTGCTCCAACCAACTGTTGTTGCTATTGAATCGTGTAGGTGCATATAAATTGATCCCATTGGGTCTGTAGCACATTCTACGTGCTGAATGTCCAAGCTATCTAATATTGGGTAGGCTTCGTTGATGTAAATAGAATCTGTTACTACGCATCCATCCAAATGGGTAATGGTTACCGATTGCCAACCGGCCCATAAATGAGTGGCTGTTTTTAATGAATCAATGCTTTCCCAATCGTACAGACATCCACTAAACATACATGGACAACCTGAACTTGCCAGTGTTGCATTGGCATTGCTATCTCCAGGACAAATCGGTGTTGTGACTGCTCCCCAGGTAAGTACGTATGGGTCAAAAATATTGAAGTTGGCTGTTTTAATACACCCTGTAGAATCTACTACAAAAACCTGATAGTTATCCGGTGATAACCCTCCAATACTATCAGTAATATCTCCATTGCTCCAAAGCATGGTGTATGGGGCAGTTCCTCCTACCGGATCGATAGTGGCATAGGCATCATCAAATCCGTTACAGGTAATGTTAGCGTAAGCCAAATTGATGTTTAGAGTCCCACAATTGTAAGTTTCGAAATTATAGATTCCGTCAGTTCCATTCCCCATGTATCCTCCCCAGGCAATTCCTGGCCCCGGGTTAGTGTAAGTTCCTTCTAATCGAGCCACTTTAAATCCGTTAGCTCCCATTGGGTTTACACTATCTGCGCGGTAGGCATATACAAAATCCACCAATCCGTTTCCATCAATATCCTGCACCAAAGGAGTACATCCAAGGTTTACTCCGGGCTCGGTAACGTATAAATCGCTAATGGTATTATTATGGAAATCAAACACTTTTAACTGATGTTCGAAATGTGTTCCGGTGTGGTAATTCAAAGAAGCAATTACTTCATCTCTTCCGTTCAAGTCCAAATCAATGGCATTAGCAGAAGCAAAGTGTAAATCAGAAATGGAATCCAAAAAGGCTATTTGTCCGGTTGCTCCATCGATCATTACCTGATAATAATCAAAAAACGAAGGGGCTGATCCTTTAGCAATTACAGCAAATACATCAGGTGTTTGATCTCCTGTAAAGTTTCCAAATATAGGTTCTGCACTGGATTCTGAATTGGGCATAGTAACACTCCAGAGCAAAGTATCTTGCGCTCCGTCAAAGGCATATACCGTTCCATTATATCCCTGAGAAACGATATCGTAAACGCCATCAAAATTCATATCCGCTACACTCGCCGGAGCAATGAATCCTCTATCTGGGTCAATAGCCAGCATTGTAGCTCCACTAATATCGTTGGCCATTAAGTCCGTTAGAGGAACTCTCCATAACGAACCTCCATCATCTTCTCCTCCAGAACCGAAAATAACATGGTAAACCCCGTTATTTTCCATGTCGATACAAAGTGGAGAACAGTAAGTCTCCTCTCCATCAGGCATGGTATCTCTCGCTAACACTTGCCCTGTCATGGCATCAATTACCATTAAACTACCAACGGGTCTTAAAGTATCCCATGGTGGAGCAGCGTGATCTCCTCCATTGGCAACCAAAATATCTTTGATGTTATCTCCATTTTGATCTGGAATTAACTGTGGAGTATAAAAGTTAAGTACACCTGAATCGGCAGCTACAGTTGAAGAATATGGGAAAAACTCCCAAATCATGTTTCCTGTTTGCCCGTTAATGGCATAAAACTCACCGTATCTACCTCCAATAAACACATCGTTTAATCCATCACCTGAAATATCTTGAAAAACCGGAGTATCAAAAATCTCATCTTCGGCAGCGAACTCCCATAGAATTGATCCGTCATCTCCATCGATGGCCACTACTCCTCTGGCATCTGGAATTCCATCTCTTCCTCCACCCATCACAATATCCATGGTGGCATCGGGAGTAATTTTAACTGCTTTTGGCGACGAAAATGTTACCGCAGTATCGATGTGTGTACTCCATAATTGAGTTTGTCCAAATGCAAAAGTAGATAGCAATAAAGACAGTAGTAAAAATGTATTTTTCACGTGATGTATAATGAGTTAAACGGTTTAAAGATAAAAGTAATTGATAACTTTAAAATATGTATTTCAAGATCAAGCACTTTTGCCTTACGGCAATAACGTTCATTTTGATGGTGGGTTGCCAATCTAACACCTCTAATGAGACAACAAATTCTAACGAGATTAAAACACTACCTGAAGGCAGGTACAATGTAGCCTTTTTGGTAATGGATGGTACTTTTAATACTGAACTTACAGCTCCTTACGACATCTTTCATCACACCATTTTCAGAGAGGACATCAAGCCCATGAATGTGTTTACTGTGGCTAAATCTACCGAAGTGATTACCACGTTTGAAGGACTTAAAATTGTGCCTGACTATAGCTATCTGGACGAAAACCTACCTCACATTGACATTTTAGTAGTACCTAGTGCAGAAGGTCATCTGGACAAGGATTTAAAGGATCAGGAAATGCTTGACTTTGTTAAAGAAACCTCTACAACTGCCACCTATACCATGTCCCATTGCGATGGAGCATTTGTACTAGCCAAGGCCGGAGTATTAGAAGGAAAAGAGTCCACCACTTTTCCAGATGATATTGAAGAATATAAAACCATGTTTCCACACTTAAAAGTACATTCAGATGTGTTGTTTATACACCATGATAATGTGATTACTTCTGCCGGTGGAGCCAAGTCGTTTGAAGCATCCTTATACCTGTGCGAAATGCTTTACGGCAAGAAAAATGCGGATGAAATTGCAGAGGGGATGGTTATTAACTGGGACCTGAATAGTTTGGATTATGTAGTGGTGAAATAAAAAAGCACCAACCCTAAGGCTGATGCTTTTTCTCTTAATCAAAAAGACCCAAATTACTCTTTGATGAGTTTCTTAGTCAGTGTATTGTTAGTTCCAACTACCGTAATTAGGTAAACTCCTGTTGGGATTTCTTCCACATCAATTACAACATTGGAATTACCAGATACGATGTTCTCCATTACTTTTTGTCCTTGTAGGTTGGTTACTGTAATGGTTCTGGCATCTTGTCCATCGAACTGTAGGTTCACCACCTCTGATGTAGGGTTAGGATACATCTCAAAATCTAACAAGGACTCTCCCATTACCTGGAATACATTATCATCCAGATTCAGTTGTTTCTTCAATTCGTCAAATCTATCTTTTGTGAATTGTGCACTTGTTATAACACCCTCTGCTGATCTTCCCGGAGTGATCTCGCAGTTAGAGTACCTCCAAATCTTGCTTAAGCCTTCTTCATCGCAAGACCCATAATTGGTTCTTCGAACATCAACAGAAGATACATTTTGTAACTGAGCTGGTAAATTCAGAATGCTAAAATTACTTTCACAATCGAACCACATTACAAATTGACCATTTCCATCACCAGTTGGATTTCCTTGAGTAGAAACCGTCATCCATGATGAAGGTGGAACAGCTCCAGCGTAATTAACTCTAATATGCCATTCGCTGGTTACTCCTTCGAATCCTGGCGTAGGATCTACAATTAATCCGAACATAGAAGTTGGCAATATGTAATGCTGAATAATGGTAGCACTAAATTTAGGTTCTACCGGGAACCAATCTCCATTAGGATCTACTTGGTGTGTTTGACGAGTTTCAATCCAGTTACAATCATCATCTGCATGGGTCCACGTTCCCATTTTGAATTCAATTTGCTCTCCTTGTTGGTAAGGAATGGTAAGCGTGTGTGTTCCCGTTAATGGGTAAGTATTATTGATGGTGGTAAATGCACCTCCATTGGTTAAGCTTCTCCACTGGAACATATAAGGATTTGAATTAGATCCATTTGGATTAAGGGTAAAGGTAACAAAGTGATTCCCGTTTTCATCGGTACTACACTCTTGCTCCACTGTAAAAGTTGCATCCAGATTACATCCTATTTCATGCACTTGAATATCGTCGATGTATATATCCTGAAGTCCTTTTAAGGTAACACCAAAAATGTTCTTAAAATCGTATAGTGTCATTGATCCATCAGAAAGATAATCGGCAATGTAGTCGGATATTGAAGTGGTAGGGCTGTTAAAGCTGTATGGCCAACCATTTACATTTGCTGCATGATAATCGATATCCCACATGTGTGAGTTATGCATGAATCCAATAGGAGTTCCTGCAAAAAGAGAATTGTTTGCCAAATTACTATTGGCTGGGTCGTTCATTAAATCTGCGATACAAAACTCTACGGTAACGGTATGCCACTCGCAAGGAGCAATCCCTTCATCTATTTCCATGTCTAAAATTGGTAATCTATGACTTGCTGGAGTGTTAATGGTTCCCGTTGGTCCTCCAGGAGCAACATCCCAATAGAAACAATCAGAATCTATATCAGCCATTGGGTTTATAGAGTTGTTGACATACAAATAAGAACCAGTATAATTGGCTCCCAAAAGGTTTTGCCACTCAGAATCAAACAAATTAAAAATGATTCTGTTATCAGTATTCTTAACCGTAACACCTTCATCGCAAGGAATGGAATACTGGAAAGAAAGCTGGTACCTTTTAAACAAATCCAATTCCTGAGTAAATCTACCCTCTATAAAGTCATTATTAGTAACATGTGTTGCCATGGTAGAAGTATTACTGGCTTCCATTTCCGGATAAGCATAAAAGCTATTAGAGGTATTGGCATCTACCAGCATTGCTGGCCCTGTAGTTTGGTAAGTACCAGACTCTCCAGGGGTATCATATTCGAAAAAGAATTCTGAATTAGGTGAGCTTAAGCAAGTCAAATGATTTATATCATCATAAAAATAGCTACTGTTATAAGGCCTTGCATCTACATGAAAGTCAATTCCTTGCCCAGATCCATTTCTGTGAGTTAACCATCCTTCTGCAAATTCCACAATATACCCTCCACCAATTGGGTCTGCCTGAACTCCTTGAGTTACTCCTTGTCCTGCCACAGCCCATACACATTGATTAGCAATGC
The DNA here is from genome assembly GCA_965230225.1 of Parvicellaceae bacterium. Classification (GTDB taxonomy): domain Bacteria; phylum Bacteroidota; class Bacteroidia; order Flavobacteriales_D; family Parvicellaceae; genus CALSMU01. The sequence goes on along the minus strand of CBDDKM010000004.1, from coordinate 53,622 downwards.
TGGTCATTCCGATTGGGGTTAGGACTTCAAAGTCTCCATTCACCACCAGGTTTTGTCCTGTTGATGTAAACTGCGCACCAACCAACAGCAACGAAAGAGGTAGTGCTTTAATAAATGTTTTTTTCATGATTTTGGTTTTATAAATTCACCACAATGATGTTGGTTATTTTTGAAAATGAGAGACCTCTTCTCAGGAACGGAAGATTTGTTTTAGGAATGGATTATTTATCATTTTCTACTCAAAATGAACCTCATCAGTAAAAAGTGTTTACTCTTCCTGATTAAGTGTTAATTATCCGACAAAGAAGGTATTTCCTTTGTACTATCAAATTGAATACAAGAACTTTTAATACCTTATCAAAATGAAAAAAGTAGCATTAATAACAGGAGCATCTACAGGAATAGGAAGAGAATTTGCAAGAATCCACGCCGCTAAAGGTGGAGATTTAATCATAATTGCCAGAAGAGAAGATAAACTGAATGAGTTAAAATCCGAACTGGAAAACAAACACTCGGTTCAGGTAATGGTAATCGCCAAAGACCTTTCCAATACTGATGCACCAAAAGAGATATACGACGAAGTAAAAGAAGCAGGAATTGAGATCGATTTCTTAATTAATAATGCCGGATTTGGAGGACATGGAAAATTCCATGAAAGACCATGGGAAAAGGATTTGGCCATGATCAACGTAAACATCCTTGCCCTAACTGCATTAACCAGATTTTTCTTACCTGATTTTGTAAAACGAAATAGTGGAAAGATTCTGAACACCTCATCTACAGCCAGCTTAATGCCAGGACCATTGCAAGCGGTGTATTTTGCCACTAAGGCATTTGTAACCTATTTCAGCAACGCTTTATCGGAAGAGTTAAAAGATACCAAGGTAACCGTAACCAATTTAATGCCCGGAGCAACGGAAACAGAGTTCGCTCAAACTTCGGGTATGGATAAGACTGATTTGTTCAAGAATACATTTAGTGCCAGAGATGTAGCTCAATCTGGGTATAGCGCTATGGAAAAAGGGCAAATGGACGTGATTGCAGGAGTAACATTTGGTCAGAAAATGATGATGAATATGATTCCATTAATGCCAAAGAAAATGGTACTGAAACAAATTCACGATATGCAAAAGGTTAAATAGTACAGACAGAACAACTATTACAGGAGGTGCTCATCAGTTATTGGTGAGCATTTCCATTTTGAAGACAATCCATCTCTAACTGCAATTTCACCTACTTTAATCTCCTGAACATAATTAAGAGAACCGTCCAGTTCCATTACTTGCTTCAGCGGCACCACCTGAAAATCGGAATAATGATGATCCGGCGAAGAACATAAAAGTTTAAATTGAGGTGATCCATTAGATCTAATTACCTTACGCACGTACTCTCCTTCGTACAGAATATGTAAACAAGCTTTACACATAAGTGTGTCATCTATCTTTTCCAGGTTTTTGGTTCTCCTTTTTGCTTTTCTTCTTTTTAAGAATACTATTACCCAAAATGGAAGAAAAAATAACAGCCCACCTAAACTGTACAAGATAATCTTTCCACCAATAATAGGATTGGATAAGGTTGTTATTTTACTCTGCCTAAATGATTCAGGCATGAATACCACTCCGTACTTGTAATTCCCTTTGTAGTGGTAAACTTCCACATCGTCATACTTATTTAAAGTCTTCCAATAGGCTCGATCTACAGGGATATCGTCAAACTCTATTTGGTCAAAGTACCCAGCTATCTCGGTACCCGGTACTAAACACTTTACATCGATAAACCGACTCCCCTTCGATTCGTTAAGTGAGGAGATGTAACCACTGGTGGTTTTCCCCTCCCATTTAAAAGCTTCAAATTCGGCATAAAACAACTGATTGGAATTCCAGGATTTTAATCCTATTCCTAGTGAAATCAAGATCAGTAAATTGATCACTCCCAATGCAATATTTAACCAACGTAGTACCACCATTCACTTATATGGCCTTAAATTAAGGATTGAAATTGAAACCTTGTATTTCAATGGATAGAATAATTTTCATAAAATTTTATGTAATTTAAGCTCACCCATAACCTACCTATTGACTCAGACTTTAATACATGAAAAAACTCGCTCTACTCTCCTTGCTATTCATACCCATATTAGCCTGGACTCAAGACACTTTTAAATGGAAGAAAAAAACTTATTTGGTTTACCCTCAACGACAGGATCTTTATCGTAAAAAAGAAATTATACCGGCTTTGCAAGAAATTCCAGATGGTGATTACATTGTTTTTGCCGAAAAGCCAAGGAATAAAAAAAGAGACCCGAAACAAGTTACCATTACATTTTCTATTGTAAATGGGAAAAAAGAAGGTCCTGCTACCTGGTATTTCAGAAATGGTAAAATAGCCTGTAAAGGACAATTCGTTAATGATATTCCTGAGGGAACCTGGTATGAGTATTATTCCAATAAAAAAATTAGAAAAATTGAAGAAGTAGACCATGGATATACCTACTGGGGGCATACCACTTATTACCATAGAAATGGTAAACTCCAGGAGGGATTTATTGTTACAGACTCCGTTAACAACAGAAAGGAGTACAGGAAGCTTGATAACAAAGGTAATATTCGTGAACTGAAACAGTTCAAAAGAAGTTTGGGAGATGGAGAATTTGTTGCCTATGACTATAAAGGAAACATCGAGGCCAGATATACCATGAAAAATGGAGATTTGATTGGCGGCATAAAGCATTATGACCATGATAGCGTTATCGATTACGAAATAATCCTCATGGAAGAAACGCCGGACAGTATTTATAATAGCCCAGAGATTAGCTATATAGATCATGATGAGTGGATTCCGTCCTTCCACATAGAAGCTCCTTATATATATGGTTTTGACATATTAGATGATTTTTATTGGGATGCAGGGTATTGGGATCAAAATTTTACCGGTTGGATCAAAACGTACAGTTATTGGGGAAAGTTAACTGGGCAATTCTTCTACGAAAACGGGACACACATTTATACGGCTCCTTTGTACACCAGTTATGGACAACCTCTACACACTGCCAAATTAGACACCATAAACGACAGTACCGTAATTTATACCACTGCAGATTATAATTACGAAGGCAAGCCCACTCTAAGAACCTACTGGAAGAATAACCTACCTGACTCCATAATAAAGAACACCTATTACTATTTAAATAAAGACATCGAAAAATATGGTAAAGAAGTAGAGGAACATTATTACTCTATTTACTCATTTTCCGATATACTGGAAAAAGACACTGTGGTTTGCAAAAGGAAAACTATTGTGGATGGAGAACTAGTGAACAAAGAGTTGGTTCACATGGCAACAAATACTGATATATCAGAATTGGCCAAACTTAATGAACAAGATGATAAAGTTCCTGATTCTACTCATTATTACTGGGACGCAGAGAATAAAAGTTTAAACTTTTCATATATCCATCGAACCAAAGCCGGAAGTAGCTTAATAGAAAATGGTTATTATAAACTTTCTGAAAACTCGCTATATTTTTTAGAGTACAGACACCCAGACTACCACTCTACTAGCACTAAAATTTTGCATAAAAACTCACCATTGAATGGTCCTATCAAATTTGTTTTCAATGAAAATTCTAACAGAAAAACTCCAATTATAATTACTAATAAAAAGGACAAGAATCTGATAAAAATCCACCCAAATTTATGCCGAAACAGGCATGAATTAATAAAAGATCTTACCACCTACGAATTTGACCTGTTTACTGGTAAAAGTGGTGGGTATGGTGAATTTAACGGTTCTTACGTTAACGGGAACAAAGAAGGTGAATGGACCTTTCAAAACAAAAGAGGGAATTATTGGTCTAAAGGAACTTATAAAAACAATTTAGCAGATGGTACATTTACAGCGACTGGAACTGTAAAACGAAGATTGATTAATCAGTTTTACGATTATCACTATGGTTTTGGAGATAGAATGAGAGATTTATTATCCAGGACAACCAGAAGAGGCTGGGACTACAACAGCCCTTCAAGTATTGGATATTGTAAAAACAGCTACTTCTATCCTTATCAATGGCATGGGTTTGACACCGAAAATCTACCAAAGAAATACTCCGTAGTATTTTATGAAGAGAACTATCAAAAAGGAAAATTGCACGGATCCCAAAAGTATTTCTTTCCCGATGGTTCCATAGAGCATTATGAAGAATATAACCTAGGCCAAAAACATGGCACATTCTATTCGCTTCATACCAATAAGGATACTACTTACAAAGCATCCTTTAAGCATGGATTAAAGGATGGTAATACCAATACCTATTTTGAAGGGAAATTGATCAGTTCCATTCCTTTTAAAAATGACATAGCCGATGGAACCTACCTTGCCTACTATAAGGATGGAAGCCTGCTAGAAAAAGGAAATATAAAAGATGGGAACATGATTGGCGAATGGAACATTTACTATAATGGAGGAAATAAGAAGTCTGTTATTCACTATTCCATCGCTGATTCTGCAATATTTAATAAATGGCAAGACCCAGATGGTTATATTTTTGATTTTACACCTCCTTCAATTACAGAAACCCAATTTTATGAATCGGGAGATACCATGTCCGTTAGAACCACCCGAATGGGAATCTATGAAGACGAATGGAATTTCTATGCACCCAATGGAACAAAAGTGGAACAACTTCAGTTTTTTACAAAAGAATTTAATAAAGATTCTGTACGTATTCCGTGGGAAGCAAAAGGTTGGTTTGATAACGGAGCTCCTAAGTATGAGGCTATTTGTGAATACATTACTGAAGAGGAAGATTGTGTACTCGACATAATGAGGCCAGGTATGGAATTATCCTATTACAATATTTGGAACAAAGAAGGACACCAGGTAGTTAAAAATGGCAATGGAATGGCGGTACTTTACCACTCTAACGGGCTTAAAAGTGCAGAGGGAGAACTTATTGACGGACTAGAATCAGGAATTTGGAAATACTGGGATGAAAATGGAAAATTAAACCAAATTGGGCAGTATGATTCCGGGGCTAAAGATGGTAAATGGTTAACCGGCGACCTGGAAGGTTTACACTTTGTAGACCAATGCTTCAATCCTGAGTTTGGAGACATTGAAGAACTCATTAAACAAGAAGAAAACAAGATTGAAGTTAGTATTATCTATTATGATAATGGTTCTAAATTAACCTACTATCAATTTAACAGGGATAATAATTAAACGAAGAATGACCAGTTGTTGCTCAAAATGACCAGTGGTTTCCAATTTAGGACCATTTACAAACAACCTGACAAATAGCATTTTTTACTTGAGAGGATACCGTAATTTTGAATAATTACCTAACCTCCAATATGAAAGCTAGTTTCTATTTAAAGTTTATACTTCTGTTAAACGTATTATTGATCAGTTCTGACTTTTTAGGGCAGAACAGTTATTTTCTAAAATTTGAAAATGTATCTGATCATTCAAGCATAAAATCAATATTTGATCAGCTTGGTTTGGATTCTGCTTCACAAGTAGAACACCCATTTACTTTACCAAGTGTTGAACTACAACAAACCTATGTACTAAAAAATGTCAATTTCTCTAAGAAAGAACTAAGAGTAATTGAGTCTTCTCCTGCGGTAGACTATGTTGAGCCAATTCCTCAATATCAGTTTTTCTATACTCCTAACGATTTATCAGGTAATCAATGGAACTTAAATCAAATTAATGCCGAACTGGCCTGGGATTTAACAACCGGAAACAATGTAAAAATTGCCATGGTAGATGATGCTGTCCAACTATCTCACCCTGATTTAACAGCAAACATTTGGACCAATCCCGGAGAGATTCCCAATAACGGAATTGACGACGATGGTAATGGATACATTGACGATGTAAATGGATGGGATGCGGCTAACAACGACAACGATCCCAACCCTCCTGCCAATGCTTCCAGTTCTTATTTTTCTCATGGTACCCACTGTGCAGGTATTGCTGCAGCGGTAACTGATAACAATACCGGGATTAGTTCTATTGGGTTTAACTCTACATTAATTCCAGTAAAAATTGCACATAGTTCAACATCCATGCTTACTGGTGCTTATGCTGGTGTTGATTATGCCATTGCCTCAGGAGCACAGATAATTAGTATGTCGTGGGGAGGTGGAGCCTACTCTACCACCTATCAAAACTTATTCAATTATGCACATTCTCAAGGCATTGTGTGTATCGCTGCAGCTGGTAACAGTTCGTCATCTGCTCCAATGTATCCGGCTAGTTACAATCATGTAATTAGTGTTGGTTCGACCAATTCTTCAGATCAAAAGTCTTCCTTCTCCAATTTCGGAAGTACCATTGATGTTATGGCACCCGGTTCAGGAATCTATAGCACGGTTCCTCAAAATGGATATGCCTATAAAAGTGGAACCTCGATGGCTTGCCCACTGGTTAGTGGATTAGCTGCTTTAATGATCGCTAAAGACCCATCAATTTCTCCAGATGACCTGGAATTATGCTTAAAAAACACCTGTGATAATATCGATTCACAAAACCCTGGTTATATTGGAAACATTGGTGCAGGTAGAATTAATGCACTGGCAGCACTTCAATGCTTAAAACCTATAACTGCTAATTTTGAATCTGATATTTCTGTTGTTTGTCCTGGTAATGCTGTTCAGTTTACCGACTTAAGTAATAACAATCCAACCGCATGGGAGTGGACTTTTCCGGGAGGAACGCCGGCTACATCCAACAACCAGAATCCCATTGTCATCTACCCTTCTACTGGTAATTACGATGTAACATTAATTGTGCATAATGCAGATGGATCAGACACATTAACCATGAGTAATTACATTGAAGTAAATACTCCAACTGCTACTATTTCTGGTAATACAACAGTTGTTTCTGGTTTTGCTGCTAATCTAATTTTCCATTTTACTGGCCAGCCACCTTATAGCGTTACCTACACGGACGGAAGCAATAACTATACGGTAAACAATATATCATCATCCCCATACTACCATCCGGTTTCACCTACCACAAATACCACCTATAGCTTAGTTTCTATGAGTGACTATGGATGTTCCGGTAGTGTTTCTGGTAGTGCAGATATAACAGTTGTATCCGGAGGAAATCCTTGTACACCAGGAGCTGCCACTACCTTTGTAAAAACATTCGAAGGACCAAATAGCGAATACATTAAGTGTGTTGTTAATACCCAGGATGGTGGAGTAATAATCCTTGGTAAGACAAACAGTTTTGGAGCAAGTGGATATGACTTACTCGTATTGAAATACGATCAGAATTATCAATTGGAATGGCAAAAAATCATAGGCTACTCCAACGATGATGCTACTGTTTCATCCAATATAATTGAGGACTCTAATGGAAACTTTTTAATTGCCACCAACAGTTTAGGAGGGTCAACTTATTATGCTTATGTGTTGAAATTAGACAGTTCTGGTAACCTGATCTGGAATAAAACGATTCCGTCCAGTTACACCAGTTACTTCAGAAATTTAATTCAAACCGCTAACGGAGACTATGTTATCGCTGGAACAAGTAATTTCTTTATTGGTTCTTCGGACTTTCTCATTTACAGACTAGACAACAATGGTAATGTAATACACGGTAAAACCTTTGGTAAAGGAGGAAATGATCATGCAACCGACCTATTGGAACTACCGAATGGCAATATTTTAGTTTGTGGGGCAGAACAAATTGCTGGCTTAAATCGAAGTCCGGTTGTCACAATGCTCGATGCTAACCTAAACATACTTTGGAATAAGTCTTATCAATTCACTTCTCAGGTAGATGCCTTTTATAACGTTATCCAAAAATCCAATGGTAACTTTCTAATTGGAGGAAAATGTAACGGGTTCAGTGGATATAATGAAGAAATCATCCTAATGGAATTTGATATCAACGGAAATACTATTTGGGCTAAACATTATGGAAACTCTTATGCGGATCAGCTGTACGGAATGAAAGAAAATGCTGACGGTACTGTAACCATGGCGGCATTTAGTGAGACCAATTCAAGTACCAATGGGATTCTAATTTTTAATATTGATGGAGGAGGAAATATTGCTTGGTGCAAAAAATACGACACCAATTCAAGTTTTCACGACATCAATCATCCACCAGCTTTGGTTAAAACAGCAGACGGGGGCTTTTTCCTGGCTGCACAAGAAGTTGGGGCTGGAAATGGAGAAAATATCAAACTCATTAAAACCGACGAATGCGGACAGGCATTTTGTAATGAGGTAGATTATGTTCTTAATTCTTCTTCTGTATCAATTTCGGGAGTAAACTTATCCTACAGTTCTGTAATTACGGATCAAACCACTAGTTTATCGTATATCGTTCAGGACATTACTTCTTCTTCTGTTATAACAATCTGCGATTCCATCGGAGCTACTCTTCCTATTTGTAATTTAGAAGGTAACTTCAACTTTGATCTTTCATGTGCAGGAGATACGATATTCTTTTATGATCAATCTGTTGATTCGATTGGAACTATACACTCCTGGCAATGGGATTTCGGTGATGGTAATACCGTAGGAGGTATCCAAAACCCCATGCATTCCTATTCAACTGCTGGAACTTACAACGTTCAATTAATTGTTGCTAGTGACACATTGGGCTGTACCGACACCATAATTCTACCGGTTACAATACCTAATTCACTTACTATTGATCTCGCCAACGATACCATTTGCCTTGGAGATAGTATAACTATTGAACCCAATGTTTTATGTGGAGTACAACCTTACTCTGTTAGTTGGTCCCCTTCTACCGGACTTTCAAATGCTACTAGTTTAAACACCAATGCAAGTCCTGACAACACTACAACATATACCCTAAGTGTAACTGACGATCTTGGAAACACCTACTCCGAAGACATTACCATTTTTGTAGATCAAAACTGTTGTGTTTCTCATGCAGACTTTAATGTTCCACTTCAAATTTGCGAAGGAGACTCGGTTATGATAACCAACAATACAATTACTACAGGTAATGCAACTTTTGTTTGGGACTTTGGGGTAAATGCTTCTCCTCAAAGTTATTTAGGGCAGTTTCCTCCATCGGTATACTACTCCACTACAGGAACTTTCCCTATTCTTTTAACTATATCGGACGATTGTGGAATCGATACTTTAACTCAATGGGTTGGGATAAACAGTCTTCCTGAGTTAGATGTTATAGAAGATACTGTACTGTGTACTTCTTCTACCCTTGATTTGGGAGGTGCCGGAGCTGGAAATAACACCTACTTATGGTCACCATCAAATCAGGTATCAGACTCTACTTCTTCTAATCCATCTACAACTCCTATCAATTCAACCAACTATACTGTAACGGTTACAGATCCTTTTACAGGGTGTTCTGCTTCGGACAGTATTGAGGTAACTGTTTTCTCCAGCGATATAGAATTAGGAGAAAATGACACCATCTGTCAGGGAGATTCCATTCAAATAGGATGGGTAGATCAAAATGGAAACAACAATTGGAGTACAGGAGCAACTACCGACAGTATAACTATTACATCAAGTGGCACTTACTGGCTAGAAGTAAATCTAAACCAATGCTCTAAAGCCGATACCATTTCAATTTATGTACATGACTTTTTTGTAGACCTGGGAGCAGATACGCTAATTTGTACTGGGGATACAATTACTCTTAATGCAGGAATAAGCCCTGCCAGCTATACCTGGCAAGATGGAAGCACAGGTATCTCTTACAATGCATATGAAGCAGGCACCTATTCAGTTATGGTAGATCAATATGAATGTATAGCAACCGATTCTATTTTGATTAATATAGGAGGACTTCCTTCCATTTTTATTGGTAATGATACTTTGATTTGCATAGACTCCACACTAACGCTAGATGCATCAACACTTAGCTCCACTTATCTTTGGACTCCAAGCGGTGATACTACGGCGCAATATGTTGCTACAGAAGCTGGAACTTACTCCGTAGATGTAACAAATATTTGTGGAGTTTCCACTGGGGTTATTGTGATTGAAACAGAGGATTGTAACTGCATATTTACCATTCCAAATGTGTTTACTCCGGACAATGATGGAGTTAATGATTTCTTTAGAATGGCAGAAATGAACCAATACTGTGAGATAGAATCTGTATTAATTTACAACAGATGGGGGAATTTAGTGCATTCCAGCGTTGGTCATATACATCAATGGGATGGTAAAACATTAGAAGGAGAAGATGTTCCGGGAGGAGCTTACTATTATGTAATTACAGTAGAAGGAAAGGCTTATAAAGGAGTGGTTCACTTATTTAGATAATTAACCTCCAAACCACTTTTTTAATTTAGACATAAATCCGGATTCCTCTTTTGGTTGAGTTGATTGAGGAGAGGTTGGTTTTGATTTTTTAGTTGGTTTAACCTCTTCTTTCTTTTGATAAGGATTTATTGGAGCGTAATTGTATTTCTTCAGAATTGCTTTTACCCTGCTCTGTAATTTTGCTCCCACCTCTGGGTTTACCTGATGAATAAACTTGGCATAACCATCAATTCTAGCCAGAATATTTTCTGAATCACCATTCCAGGTTTTGCCTTTTATCCCATCTTTTTCAATCTGGAAAATCAATGCTCTAAATCGCTTCAAGGTTTTCTTGTCGATGCTTAGTTTTTGGTTCACCACAATTCCGGTAACCGATTGCTGACCTCCACCTTTCATTACCTTCAACTTATCCGGATGAAGCTTAAAGTTTTCTTCTTGAACTATTTTCTTTGAAAAGTGAAGAATGGATTTAATCTCTTTCAATTGATCCTTTCCTCCCGAAAAAGTTAGATCATCTACATACCTCGTATACTCAAATCCAAATTTATTGGCTAAACCAGTTAACCTGGCATCTAACTTTCCTGCAATCCTGTTTGCAATGGCCGGGCTACATGGCGATCCTTGCGGTAAGTACCTTTTCCCTCTTTGCGAAAAATAGGACTCTCCAAACAACTCCACATTAATGGTATATGGCTCTGTACAAATTAGAGCCAATATGGTGGCTACCTGACCAGAATATCCTAACGATCGATACATTCCCTTTACCCTTTCGTAGGTAATGGTTGGGAAGAAATCTTTCAAATCCTGATTTATAACTACCGCCTTACCTACATGCTTTTGAGCATTGGTTACGATGGACCTACCCGATACACAGCCATTAGCAGCATCGTGCATTTCCAGTTTATTCAATACGTTTTCCAATATCCAGTGCTGAGCCTTTTTTAACTTGGGCAGTGGAGCGGAAATTAATCGTTCACCACCAGTCCTTTTAGGGATATAAAAACGGTGATAGTTGGTAGTTTTAGCATTTTTACGAGAGTAAGACAAGAACTTGAGTTCCCCCATACTTATTCCCATCAATTGGGCAATATCCTCAGCATTGTTTAAAAGGGGTAAACCATTCAATTTAAGCTTTTCCTGATCTGATTGTTTATCGGATAAGTGGTTGGAATAATCATCTCCCAAATAGATGATATCCGTTTCTTTAAGCTTACTCCAACGCTCTGCTTTTTCTTTTCTAAGCTGCTCTCTTTTAGCCTTGGTTTCTTGTTGCTTAATTCTGGATTCTGCTTTCCTTCTCTCGTGTATTTCCTTTAAGATCTGCTCAGGATTATCCAACTTGCGCTTCTCTGCCATCAAGTCGTTCAGCTCTCCCAACAACTCACGTTCTTTGGCAAAGTACTCCTGAACAACTTTATAATCGACACCGTTGCCCTCCCAAAAACCAAGACGACGCATTTCGGAAATGATGTACTCTTCCCTTGATCCACTTGCCTTAATTTTATCGTAAATCTCCTGTCTTTTATCGTTGGAAACACTCATAATGAAAAAAAGGTAACAATGAGACAACTCTTCTAACATTCTCGAGACTGGGTTGGACAACTCAAGAGAAATAGCTACCATACGCTATTTCACTTCGAAGAAGTTGTACCGGAAATAGCGTATGGTAGCTATTTCTCAAAGTCAAGTACGAACCAGTGAAGCGTGTATAGTCTGTAAACAAGGTTAGCGATCCACTAACCAGATTGCAAGATTTTTAACGTCTCATTATTACCTATTACAAATTTATAATTTCATTTATTCTACTTCAATTTTTTAATCCTATTCTTCTCCAGATCCTACAATTTGCAATGCCACCATGTGCTCGCAAGGACCCTTCATCATTTTATTCTGATAATAATAGCTGCAATTGCAGTGTCCATTCACCAATCTTTTATCACTATCCAGTGTAATAGAAGCATCGTTTACTCCTACTCTACCGTACACGGACATTGCTTCGCTATTTTCATATTTTTTTATTCCACTAACCGCTCCAGATTTAACCAACTCGTACCCCTTTTTATCCACTTCGCTCGAAAAGCGCAACGATTCGATATCAATTCCTTCTCTTCTTAATTCTCTAACACGGTAAACCTCGTTAGACAAATCGTAAATAACCTTTCCTGCCTGAGTAAACTTACCCAATGCCTTATTCACCACTTCATGATCTAACCCTAAACTGCTGGCTAATTTTTCCGGTTTATTGAACCAGTTTTCCCTCAATTTAAGATACACCTTTTGCATAGTGCTAGCATCTACCTCTCCTCTTGGAGCAAGTAAATCCAGATTAGATGCTTGCGACCAGTCGTTAGCAGTCCATCCGGATAGCCCAAGAGTAAACGTCATGTCTCCAATCTCTGCCTCGTAAAAAGATGGCATTCCGGTTCCTAAAAGACTAACTCTTATTTTATCGGCAACTGGTAATACTCTCTCCATTAAAGCTAACCTTCTTCTTCCCCAAACTCGTATTTCTCTTTTCTCAGGTCCATTATAGATGGACAACGGACACTCAACTTCCAGATCCCACGGGTCAAATATGGCTTTAACAGGCTTACCCGGTTCCAATACATATCGTATAGAACGAGGACCTTTTCGCTCTTTATTTCTTTTTAATACAAACAGGAAGTTGGCAAAATCAATCGGGTGAATATCAAAAGACACCTTATTAAATGTCATGGCCGAGCTTACCTGCAAGAAACCTCTTACCCAACTATCCGGCAAATCGATCTTCACCTCTCTGTAAGATTCTTCCCCTTGCGTTTTTACATCAAACCCTCCCGGATCAATCTTAAAATCAGTGGTTTTATACGATCTTATTTTTTGAAATTCATTGTATAAGGCAGTAGAATAATCAATGTTTGTGGTTCCACATTTAAACTCATTAACATTCTTAAACACATTGTAATTGCAGGATAATTTACCATATACCGACTCATCCTTACTAAAGCATTCAAAGAATACTTCATCCGGGTGTACGGTAATTACCGGGTCTAATACTAACCAGGCAGCATAATCCCTTTTAAGCAGGTACCTGAAATACTTTCGTTGAGCCTTGTAGTATGGACCTGTAATCGCTTCTCGCTCTCCTCTTAAAGTAGATAAGGCTGATTGAAGTCCTGCAATTTTCAACTCCAAATCGTCTTTACCTTTCATGGCTTCAGCCAACCAAAACTGCTCTTGTTCTTTTAACCAGGCTTTATACCCTGCTTTATCGCTGGGTTTAAATTTAAAATTGGCTACCACCACATCGTGCAAGGCAGACATGGCCTCTCTAAAAGGAATTTTCTGAGCTAATTCCCCAATAAAGTAGGTAGGCTCTCTTAATGTATCGGGTGCAAACGACAATCCCGTATTACTACTGGTATTGGTTACCCCGCTTTGGCCACTATATTGATAATTAAACTGCATACTTTGCTCCTTTACTTTCTACCACATTAATTGGCGTTGTTATTTCAGGGTATAATTCTGATATGGTTAACAGAATATCCATACTCTTAGATCGATCTCCAATAGCTTTAGTAGCTACTACCCCGATCAATAACTCAGCAGTCATCTGAGCTACTTCTTTATTTTTTATTGACTCCTCATTGAGGAATTCAAATACTCTTTTCTTTAAGGCAGCATCTTTATTTACTCCCAATAATATGGTTTTGAAATAGGGTTTTAATTGTAAAATAACCTCTGCATTTCCTGCTGCATACTTCGATAAATAATTGGAGGCGTATAGCCTCATACCTCCTGTAGGATGCTCCGATAATTTAAGCATCAACTCCAATCCATATTCATCTCTGAATACTTTTGAAGTCATGGACCTTCCAAATGATTGCACATCTGGCCGAACATTATCACAGATATATAACAGGGAATCAATGCTCCAGTCATTTTCTTCTGTATGTTCTGATAGGTAATCAAAAGCCCATAATCTAACGTCACCCCAATCGGATTCAACAATTTTTATGGCTTCATCCAATTCGTACTTAATTTTTGCTGAGCTATTGGTAAAATATTCCTTTACTCTATCCCTCACTAATTTAATATCTGATCTTCCAAGAGTAACAACTTCGCTCAACGGAAGTTGATCTAACACCAATTGGCGGTCAAATTGTTCTTCTGCCAATCTTTGAGCAATTTCGTACTTAGAAAAAACCAAAGCATAAACTTGCTCTTTACTTAAGTTAGCAACTTCAGATGCAAATTCATCATCCAATAATTTCTTGCTGCTCTGGTGCATTCCCTCATACTCTTCTTTGTCCACCAATGAGTTCAACAACTCATTAAACAGGTATACCTTGTAATTCGAATCCAGTTGAATTAACTGATTAACAACAGGACCCACAGAATCTCTCACTTCTCCATAAGGTGAGAAGCAATACTTGGTGATTAAAGCTTTATTCTGTAACAAGAAGTTCTCCGGATATTCTTTAAGAAACTCCACTCCCATTTTCCTTACTGGAGCATCATCAGAATTAAGGTATACACCTATTAAATCTTTGGACAACTCGTAAGTTGAAGCTTGATTCACTTTTATCAATACTCCTCCAAAATACATCCACGATGGTCTTTCCGGATCGAGAACCTGACCTATTTCTTTCCCGGTGTAATGATTAAAAAGATGCTTTAACTCCGTATTCTCAATTAAACCGCCTAGCATGGACATGTAATCCAAATCTTCTGCAGTAGTTAACTGAATAAAAGCGAGCACATCATTGAACTCAATCTTTTTACCGGCTAACTGGTTTAACCTTCCGGCTTCTGCCAATGGGACTATTAAGTTGAGTACTTCCTGCTTCTTACTAAACAGTAATTCCTTTACAAAATCGATGTTTCCAAAATAAAAGTCAGGATGCTCGTTTAACCAATCGTTAGCCAATTGAATGGCCTCTTCATTATTGCAACGCAATAAAGCCATACATAAACTAATATCAGGCTGACCAGAACGATTTTTATTTCGGGCAATTTCTACTCCTACCTGAGCAATTTGCTGATACTTGTTCTCCAGAATACTAATCAATTGAGAAATGGAAACCTCTTTTTCAAAATCAGGGTTCGCCTTAAACAGTTTTACCGCAAAATTTGCTACTTCTGTAGTAGCGGCATTCATTAATACTTCTAACGACTCCTTAGGAGCTTTATCCCACAAATGAGGTCTGGCATCTTCTCTACCAATGATCAACTCATCTTTTCCTTCTTCTCCTTCTTTGTAATACCATTTGGTTCGTTTTCCATTAACTGCAAAACGATCCGAATTTCCATATAGAACATATAAATACAGCAGATAATCTGAGTACTTCGGATAATGTTTGGTAATTAAATAATACTTCCACTCTCCATTAACTCTGTTATAGGCGTATTGTTCATCTTTTTTTCGCGTCTGACGATCTTCATCGTCGTTAACACTTAATAATATTTCTTTAGCGTATTTAACGTAGTGTTGCTCCACCTCCGACTGACTACCAGCCACTGTTCTAAATGCTCTTGTAAGGAAAAACCTTCTGGTTTTATCTGAGAAAGCTAATTTAGAATTCGGTTTTACAATTTCCTCTTCTCTTCTTACATATTCGCCATCTACCCAAACATAATAAGCTGTAGAACTATAATTTACCGACGAAACAGCAACTCTTTTAGCGATTAAAGAAAAAGTCTTTGTATCGTTCAGCATTTCCGACAATTTATATACGTGTCGTACTCCCTGAAAACAACCGGCTTTAAGTGGTACTTTTTCCAATAAAGTAATAACATGGGGGGTCAGCCATTCTTCTACAATGGAATATTGATACAATACCGTTAAAAAATCTGCATAATATCCTGACTGATTCATCAGGTATCCCATCATCTTTTTAGTCAGCTGAGGCTGATCTTTTGCATCGATACACTCTAACCAATCCTTTGGCAAAGCACTCCTCAAATACTTAATGGATTCTACTCTACCTTGATCGTCTTTATCTGCAAATTTTAGAATAAACGTCAAAGCCAATCGAAAGGTCTTATCCGGCGAAGTAGCTTTTCTGCAAATGTCCGACATGGTAGAAACAGAAGCTTTATCCTCCAATCTTCCCAATGCCCAAATGGCCGAGTATTTTTCAAACTCTTCATTGGAGCTAAGGAAAAAACGCAGTTGCTCCACTGCCGATTGCATTCTTAATTCACCTGCTTTCCAAATAATTCTAGAGAGCTTCCACGAACCAACGTATTGTCCGTTTACCGCATTAGATAAGTGCTTTTGGATCACTTCCTTCTTAGCATCTACATTACCAGCAGGAATCACTTCCACGGATCTGTTTTGTGCTTCTTCGAGGCTTTCTACATACCCCTTCTTCACTTTGCTATCTACTAATTTCTGATAAACTTTCTGAGCTTCATCCAGGGCAACCGGAAACACTGTTTTAGTACCTTCCTTTAGGTTTGCTCCTCTTCGGCCATAACGAAAATTAACCACGTAAAGCTGATCATCAACTTCGCAAAGGTCTACTTCGTACACTTTGTCCGACTTCCCTTCTTTAAAATAAAGTCTGCTACTTTGAACGGCTTTCAATGGATTAGGTTTTTGGTTTAGCTCTAATGAACTACAATTTAGGATTTATTTGATTAAGTAGATCGTAATTCAACAACTTTGTTTTACGATCTTAGAATTTAGTTTAAAATTCGATTATTTGGTAGGTTAATCTCGCTTCTTTCTCAGCCAATATCTAGTCACCTCGTCTGTACCACTGTCTACCGATATTTCGTCTGGTGGTTCATTATCGAAAAAATAATCAACCGTTCCACCTACCATGGGTTCTCCCTCCATCGGATAAACCCAATCGGTATCTCCTCCAAAAATAGCCCCGTACACCACTTCTTCTACCACCACGGGTTTATCGGTTTCGTTAATCACAAAAAACTCTCCCGAACCTATTTCCATGTTAATGGTTTCGCCATTGGGCAACTCATATTGAGTGGCTCCGAAAACCAAATAATGTACATACTCTTCGTCTCCGGTTACAACATACAACCTTGAAGGCCCCAGCATGACCCAAATGAATAATCCCAATCCCAGAAAGCCTCCTATAAGGCCTCCCCCTCCGGGTTGTTTCTTCAAGGTTTTAGCCACTTTGGCAGAGAGGTAAACAATAACGATTGCTAATACGATGGTAATAATTATTCCCAACCAGAATCTGATCAACATAACTTCACGATTTTGAATTAAAGTTACCTAATAATTAATTCGAAAATCTAAAATTGGATGACCTGTTAATACGAGTGGTTAAAAAACCAATTTAAATCAATGGAAATGCTTACAGCCTAATTTCCAAATCTGTTTTTAATCTTTAAAGTAGATTCTCCAGAAGTAACATCAACAAATTTTACAGCCATAGAAACCAAATAATCTTTATTAAGCAGCTCCCAATATTTAGTAATGTTTTCCTCAATAGTGTTCATTACTTCCACCTCAATTGGTTCTCCCGAAAAGGAAGGAATAGGGCTACCATCGCTTTCGTAAGTAGAAATACAACGACCAGTACCCGGCTTAAAATCGTTATAATTGAAATACTGGTGAGTAAAATAAGCTTCCTCGTTATTGATGGTTTTAATGATGGAAAGTGTTTTCTTCCCAGTTTCCAGATTAATTACCCCTGAAATTCGAGGGGTAAAGTTAGGTGCATCCGGTTCGAACATTCTCGAATTCACAGCATCTTCGAACGACTTCCCTTCCGATAAAAACTCCTGAATGGTTGCTGTTTGATCTCCATTAGAAACAATGTGATTGTTTCCTTCAATACGGATAGGATCGTAAATGATTAATGAAGGATCCTCTACCTTAGACTCGTCGAACGGGAAAATACGAATTCCATCCTCCAACAGACTAAAAATTCTGTTTTGGCTATTGGCACTTCTTCCCATGATCCAGTATACCTGAACCAGGTGTTTTCCATCTGGAGTTTTTCCTAATACAATTCCACGTCCCGGGTACGGATTACCTTCTAATTTCATTTGCTCAAATTTTGCGCAAATATAGTTTCTTGCAATGGGAATTAACAACAGACTTATGAACAATCGTTTAACAATTTAACGACTACTCCTCCATTATTTTTTCGGCAGCATTTGCCCCCGATTCTGCTGCTTCTTCGAAAGTTGGATACAACATGTAATCTCCAGCTAGTAGTACCTTCCCTTTATTTTGTTCGTTCAGCTTTACGGCACGCTTAAAATACCCGGGAGTAAAGACAGGGTATGCATAGGAAAAGCGTTGAACATCGAACCCGGTAATTTTACTTTTTACACCGGGAAATAACTTCTCCAAATCCACATAACACTTTTCCAAAATCTCCTGATCCGACATGGATAACAAAGACTTGTCTTTACTGGATTTCCCTGAAATATATAGGCTAATAATGTGTACATCCTTTAGTTCCGGCTCGAACGATTTTTGAATCCAGGTAGCATCGTATACATCTGTAAAAAACCACCCTTCTTCTACCCCCAAATCAAAGCAAGATTCCCATACGGGTTCTTCACTGAATAATGCTACGGTTAAATACTGACCATACTCCACCTCTTGCAATAATTCTACTGTTTCTTTTGGCAATACCTGTGGCGCAATTTTAGCAGTAACGGGTGCTGGAGTAGCAATAATTAGCTTATTAGCTATCATTTCTTTAGCTGTACCTCCTTCTTTGTATTTGATTATGTATTGTTCTCCTTTAGGAACAATTTCAAGTACTTCAGAATTATACTTAATTCTTTCTCCCAAATAATTCCCAGCAGCCAAAGGCACTTCTGCTATTCCTTTTTTAAAGGAGTAGGTTTCTGTTCGCTCCTCTCCTTTGTTGGATGACTCATTGCGTAACGCTCCAAAATCCTCTTCCGATAATGGTTTAGCACCTGAAAAATCGAAAAATACTTCTGGCATTACTCCCAATATGGATAACTCATCAATGTTGGCTCCAAATAACCCTTTACAGGCCACATTAAAACGGTCCTCAAACACACCTGTAAACCCATTTTCCAAAAGCCATTCTCTGGCCGTTACATCATCCAATTTAAAAATAGGATCGGAAATATCCATGTCGTAAACAGCATCAAACTCATCTTCCAACTCGTTTACTTTTTCGATAAAGTCATTTAACTTATCCAAACCTGCTTTTTCTCCGTACATTTTGGCTATCCCTTCTTCTCCATAGTAAAACTGACCATTTTGATACATTACATCTAGTGGAGAAGGAATCTCAACACACTCCAAATCTAACCAATTGATCATCTTATTTAATGGCCACTCCGGTTTTCCTAAGTATTCTGTTCCCTTAGCGTAGGAAATTCCCTGATGGTACCCCGAAACGGTTCTTCCACCTGGATACATTTCCTTTTCCAACACCTGCACATCTACTTCTTCTCTGGCTAAAAAAACTGCTGCAGTTAAACCGGATATACCACTTCCTACAATTACCACATCATGCTCATTATTATTGCTTGTTGTAGCAGTTGGTTGACTTATCGAACAAGAAGAAAATAGCACTATTGAAAGGGACACGAAGATCAATCGATACATGGCGGTTATTTTGGTTCATCTAATCTAACAAAAAAACCGCTACTCAGGCAGCTGGTAGCGGTTCAAACTAAACTATTTTTTAGTAGTAGTGTTGTTCTGTAAAATTTATTCTATAATTAATTTTTGAGTGGTTCTATTTCCTTCTGTTTCTACCGAAATCAAGTATACTCCAGAAACAAAATTACCAGTTTCAATTTCTAAAGTATTTTCTCCTGCAACCAATTGAGTTGTCTGGCTACTTACCAATTGTCCAATGGTAGAATAAACACTAATTTTCGTTTCAGAAGATTGTTCAGTTCCAACAGTGATTTGAACTGACTCTCCGGAAATTTGAGGATTAGGATAAACTGATACTGAAATAGTATTACTCACCTCTTCGATGTTATTCAAACCACAATCTGCCAGGTCTCCTCTCAAATCAGAATCTAATTGAGCTAATGAAGAATAACCTGCAAACCCTTTCCAGGTTCCATCCGGGCAAATTACATAGAAGGATGGGTAAGAATATCCTAAATCACCCCAATCGAATTGAGAGGTAATTAGATAGCTATCCAATGCAACAATTGGATTAGTTACTCCATAGGTACTTTTGTAAGAAGCTTCGTCTGTAGTATTCATATCTGCTTCTAATGACAATACCATTACCTCATTCGTCCCAGAAGGACCAAAGTCAGCATAGATATCATCTAACGTTCCAACAGAATTCTGACAAGGACCACACCAGGTGGCAAAAACATCCAGTATGACTGTTTTTCCTGCATTTAAATAATCGTTCAGAGTATGAGAGTTTCCATCAATATCGGAAACTGTAAAGTTATAGGCATTTGTACCCGAAACCTGGGCACTGGCACTACCGGCCATCATCACTACATTTGTAGCGATGCACAACATGGTGATCGTCTTTTTCATAGTTTTTAGTTTTATATAAGATGTAGTTTAGTTTCGTGTTGTTTCAGGGATAAATTTAGGCGCGGACCGATCCGAAACAAGGTGGTTAAGCTGCTCAGGATTAGATTCCCAAAACCACCATCTGCTAACTAAACTCTTTTATTTAGTTAACCTACAACTCTATTGAATTGATTTCCTAACCGTTACTTTCAAAAAAAGCCTACTTTATTGAATTCCTAACAGTTAGGGTCTATTTTTAACGATATAACTCGATTTAGAACAGGTCGAGTTGAATGGAAACTCCGATGAATCAAGATTCCATCACTTTAGTCATAAACAAGATGATTCTTTCCAATTTCTCCATTAAATTCTGATTGAGGTATGCTCCCTCTCCAACATAAGTCATCATTGCTCCTTTGTTCTCAATTTTCCCCAATAAATCTTCCTGCAGCTTTATTAGTTCTGGTTTTAAAGGTTCTAAATACGACTTTAGTTCTTGTTCCTGAGTGGCGTAAATCAGTAGTTTTTTGTCAATTACCGGATCATTAAATACGATTTTACTGTGCACCTTCTTTTTGTATGCTTTGTTTAACAGCTTATTTTGGAGAATGATAAAATCCGTTGTTAAAGGAGAAGTATTAAATATGACATGGGTTACTATTTGTCTATTTTTTCCATGCCCCACTAGATTCTCATAAATAGTAACAGGGAAATTATTGATTACTCCACTCATATAATTAAGTGTTACTCCCAACTTTCTATCTGAACGATGTTTCAACCCATACTTATTAGCAAGGTTAATAAATAGTTCTGTTTTTACCCGATGTGTTTTTTGGCCCTGTAAATACAGCCAATAAATAGAGTACCCTACAATAACTAATCCTGCCAGTGGTCCTAATAATCCCATACCTAGTAAATATACTAAAAATGGTACATCAGGTTGAACTTATTATTTTCTAGCTTTGCGCAAAATTTCAATTCATGATTTCAATTGATGCTTTAGGCGTAGATTATAGTGGTAGTACATTGTTTAGTGATGTGTCTTTCGTTATTAACGAAAATGATAAAATAGCCCTGATGGGAAAAAATGGTGCGGGTAAGTCCACCATGATGAAGATCATTGCCGGTATTCAAAAACCAACTCGAGGAAGTGTAAGAGCACCAAAGGATACAGTTATTGCTTATTTACCACAGCATTTACTAACTGAAGACAACTGTACCGTATTTGAAGAAACCTCCAAAGCATTTGCCGGTATCTTTGAAATGAAAGATGAAATTGACCGATTAAACAAGGAACTGGAAACCAGGACTGACTACGAATCTCAGGAATACATGAGTATCATTGAGAAAGTAACAGAACTGGGAGAAAAATTCTATTCCATAGAAGAGGTAAACTACGACGCAGAAGTTGAAAAAGCACTTAAAGGTTTAGGGTTTAAAAGAGAAGATTTTACCCGACCAACCAGCGAATTTAGTGGTGGTTGGAGAATGAGAATCGAATTGGCCAAAATACTTCTTCAGAAACCTGATTTAATCTTACTGGATGAGCCCACCAACCACGTGGACATTGAATCCGTTATTTGGTTGGAAGACTTTTTGGTAAATAAAGCTAAAGCGGTGGTTGTTATCTCTCACGACAGGGCCTTTATAGACAACATCACCAACCGTACCATTGAGGTAACCATGGGAAGAATTTATGACTATAAAGCCAAATACTCTCATTATTTGCAACTAAGAGAAGAACGAAGAGCTCATCAGCTAAAAGCTTATCAGGAGCAGCAAAAAATGATTGCAGACAACAAAGCATTCATTGAGCGATTCCGTGGAACATATTCCAAGACCAATCAGGTGAACTCTAGAGAACGTATGCTAGAGAAGTTAAAAATCATTGAAATTGATGAAGTAGATAATTCCTCTTTAAAACTACGTTTTCCACCATCTCCTCGTTCGGGAGATTACCCTGTTACCGCTAAAGATCTTTCTAAAAGTTACGGAGACCACATAGTGTTTAAAGATGCTAATTTGAGTATTGAGCGAGGACAAAAAGTTTCTTTTGTGGGTAGAAATGGAGAAGGAAAGTCTACCATGATTAAAGCCATTATGGGTGAAATTGAGTTTGATGGAGAATGTGGATTAGGACACAATGCTAAAGTTGGATACTTTGCACAAAATCAAGCATCATTACTAGATCCTGAATTAACTATTTTCCAAACGGTAGATGAAGTGGCAGAAGGTGATATCAGAACCCAAATAAAAAATATATTGGGGCAATTCATGTTTAGTGGTGACGATATTGATAAAAAAGTTAAAGTATTATCCGGTGGTGAAAAAACCAGGTTAGCCATGGTTAAGTTACTGCTTGAGCCGGTTAACGTTCTCATATTAGATGAGCCCACCAATCACCTTGACCTAAAATCAAAAGATGTTTTAAAAGAAGCTCTTCAAAACTTTGACGGTACTTTAATATTGGTCTCTCACGACAGGGATTTCCTTCAGGGACTTTCGGAAAAAGTATTCGAGTTTAAAGACAAAAGAGTGATAGAACATTTTGAAACAATAGACGACTTTTTAGAAAGAAACAGAATTAAAAATCTGAAGGAGATTGACTTGATGAAATAATCTGCTAATTAGACCTTTAGGAAACCTAATTGAAAAACTCCCGTAAGAGGTGCTGAAACAACTCAAAGGAATCCAATGTTTCCTTTGACAAAACTACGGGAATGACATACAAACTACTAACGGTAGCACTGCTTACCTACACCTCCGTTTGTGCTCAATTGGACTCCACTAGTCTTCAACAATTAATGGAACGAACTTCGTTTCATCAAAAGTTTGAGGCGGCGAACATTCTAATGGACGACAGTCATTACAACTTTGCTTTGCCTATTTGGTTAGAACTACTAAATGAACAACCCAATAATTCTAACCTCAACTACAAGGTTGGATTGTGTTACCTCAACTTAAAATCGGAACACGAAAAGGCTCTTCAATATTTTCAATTGGCGGCGGATAGAATTACTCCTCATTACGATCCGTTCTCTACCCATGAGAAACGCTCTCCTATAGATGTTAATTTTTACCTGGGTAAGGCCTATCACCAGAGCGGTGAATTCCAATTAGCATTTGAAACACTGGGATTGTTTCTTGAGAAAATTTCGCCTGAACATGTCTTGTACAAAGCTTCTGATTTAGCAGCCATTCAATCGGACAATGCGTTGAGGGAACTAAAAATAGAACACAACTATTCCATCGAGAATTTAGGAAAGCAAACCAACTCCATGGAAGCAGATTATGGTCCGGTTATCTCTACCGATGGAAATACTTTGTTTTTCACTTCAAAAAGAACCAGAGAAGAAAACCAAAACATATATAATCGTGCAGACGGGAAGCATTATGAAGATGTGTATAAGTCCATTAAATCAGAAAACAATCAATGGAGCACTCCCGAATTAATGAGTTTTTGCTCTCCTGAGAGTAATCAGGCTACCATTAGTATTTCGCCAGATGGTGTATTTCTTTATGCCTATATAGATGATCGTGGGGATGGTAACATCTATTACTCTGAAAAGGAAAACGAGAAGTTTGGCCCTCTGACCAAAATGGGGGAAAACATTAACTCTGAATACAACGAAACACACCTTACCATTTCGGCAGATGGGAATACCATGTATTTCGTGTCCGATCGACCAGGAGGAGAAGGAGGAAGAGATATATGGAAATGTAATCGACTTCCAAACGGTAATTGGTCGGAAGCTCAAAACGCTGGACCAACTATCAATTCTCCTTACGATGAAGAAACGCCTTTTCTACATATAGATGGAAAAACTTTATTCTTTAGCTCTAATGGAGACAGAAGTATTGGTGGCTTTGACATTTTTTATTCTACCCTAAAAGAAGAAGAATGGCAAGAACCTGTAAACATGGGCTTCCCCATTAACACAGTAGAAAACGATGTGGCTTTTACCACTACAGCAGATGGTAAAACAGGTTATTATTCTTCTGTACACGGAAAAAATGAAATAGGTGACCTTGATATTTATGAGGTTAACCTGGATACTGCCATCAATGAACAGATTACCATATTAAAAGGACACATTACTTATTGCGATGAGGAACTACCAAAGGGAATTAAAATTTGGGTTCAGGACTTAACAGAAGAATCCAGACCACATTTGTACCGTCCAAATCGTACTACCGGAGATTATGTTATGAGTTTAATTCCAGGGCACGAATACGATTTGGATTACACTTATATGGACTCTTCGTTTTTTCAAACTCAAGTTACTATCCCAGAAAACTCATCCTATATGGACATTCAGAAAACCATTCAACTTAATCTGATTGATTTGGTAGAAGAATAAATCGAACATCATTCTAACTATATTTTGAACGCCAAATGATTCATTTCATTTGGCGTTTTCTTTTCTACTTCTAGGTATTTTCACCTATCTCAATCAGTTAAATGGCTTAACAAAAAATGGTAACAATAACGAATTGACACCCCTTCTTTGAAGGTCTAATTTTATCGTAAAATCTCAAGACAAACGAACTAAGCTTATTTGACGATGAAAATTAAACTGATTGGGCTCGCCATTTTAACCTCCATCACCAGTGTAGCAATGATCTCTACGCCTCCTCCATGTGGAACGGATGCTTTTTTAGAACATTTTGCTCCAAAACTGGGAGAATACATTTTTATAAAAACATTCGACATTAAAACAGATCCGGAGAACAACAAGTCCAGTGCCTCCTATATATTAAGTAAAGGGTCTAAATACAAAATCATCATTTGTGATCAGGACGAGAAAGGAAACAAGATGAAGGTAAAGTTGTACGACAGAAATCATAAGCTGATTTCCTCCAACTACAACAGCGACTCGAAAAAGTATTACACTGCTATCAACTATACCTGTAACGCCACAGGCGTATATCATATCGAATCAAGTTTTAGAAAAGGAAAACATGGATGTGGCAACATCATTCTGGGATTTTCTAAATAACCTATAACCATAGACCACCTTGAAAACCTACAGCAAATATTCTCTTTTTATAGTCCTAATTATAACAACCATTTCCTCCTACGCTACTCATATCGTAGGAGGATCTTTAACTTATGTTCATAACGGTGGTTCAAGCTACACTGTTACTTTAAAACTTTACAGAGATTGTGGCCCTGGTACCGCAGGTTTTCCAGGTAATGTTAATATCAGCGTAAGGGGGAATAATGGTTCTACTTTTTCAACCTCTAAAGACTTCTCCATGAGTCTGCAAAGTGTTACCTCACTTCCTTCTAATCTTGATCCTTGTGCCATTCCTCCCACCCCTATGCCATGTGTAGAAGAAGGAATATACACCAAAACCGTAACAAATTTACCTCCTAATCCGGGTGGGTATCATCTATATTATCAAATCATAGCCAGAAATTTAAGCATTGTTAATATAGATGCTACCTGTAACTGTATTGGAGAAAGTTTCTACTCTTACATTCCCGGAACCAGTTCCGTATGGCTGGAGGATTTTAGTTTGGCAAACGGAACTACCGTGGACAATGGTGCCACTGCATGGAGTGTTGCTAATGGAGCAACAGCACCTCAAAGTGCTAATGTAAATAACAACAGGTTTCAATTTAGAGGGGCAAACAATGGTGAAGCCACCTGGTCCTCTGAAGTCATCAACATTTCATCTTTTCCCGGAGGTGTTGATCTAAGTGTAGATTTATCCGAAAACGGAAATTTCGAAAACAGCGACTCCCTTTTTGTATACTATCGCCTAAACGGAGGCCCCAGAACACTTTTTGGTACCAACGGAACCATGGTAAATGATTTTAACAATGCTTTTGCCAGCCATAATGGTGTAATTGGCAACACCGTGCAAATTGAAGTTAGAGTGCACTACGGGGGAAATTCTCCAACCAATGAAAGGTATAGAATAGACAATGTATCTGTGTTTAATAATTTATTCATTGATAACAATAGTGCAACATTTACACTATCTCCTCCTCTGTTTCTTTGTCAGGGACAGCCATTTGTCTACGATCATTCAGCCTTAGACCCGGATGGAGACTCCCTGGTGTACTCTTTTTATACACCATACGATGGAGATAATGGAAATGGGCCTTTGGACCCAACATTCCCGGGTAATACAGCTTCATTTCAACCAGTGTTGTGGGAACCTGGTTTTTCCGCTACTAACCCTTTGGGAGGAGCACCGCTAAATTTGGACCCCAGCACCGGGATTCTTTCAGGAACACCACCAATGTTAGGACAGTTTGTTGTGGGTATAAAAGTTCAGGAATTCAGAAATGGTGTACTGATTGACGAGACATTAAGGGACTTCCAAATCAATGTAGTGAACTGTCCGCAACCCAACCCACCTGTTGCCGGTTCGGATATCATTATTAACGATGGCTGTACAGATACACTATCCGCTTCTGGCTATATTGACTCAACAGTGGTTTGGACTTCCATTTCTCCCGGTAACCAGGGAGATTACGATAGTTACTTGTCCTGTACTAACGGATGTATTGACCCTATCATTACTCAAACAGGAACTCCTCCGGCTTATGTGGATTACATGATTTGTGGAACAGCAGCTTCTTGTAACAATGCTTTTGTTTGCGATACCGTTAGAGTTACATTCAACCCATCACTTTCTGTTACCATTAACCCTCAGGTGCCTGTTATTTGTTTTGGTCAAACTTCTACTACTTTAACAGCCAATGGAAATGGAGGTACTCCCCCATATAGTTACTTATGGAACAATGCCAACCCATCTCAAACCAATATAGTTGGAGCAGGAACCTATACTGTAGAACTGAGTGACAATACTGGATGTCCTCCTGTTTTTACTACTGTAGTGGTTACTGAATTTACCAATCCTACTGTGGTAGATGCCGGTGTGGATGACACCGTTTGTATTCAGAACCCCATTGCCACATTAAATGCTACCATAACCGGAGCTAGTGGAGGAACCTGGTCTGGCGGACTCGGTACTTACTCCCCAAACAATACTACACTTTCCGGAATGACCTACACCCCCACCACCAACGAAATTAATAACGGCTTTGTGGATTTGGTACTAACCTCTTCCAGCAATGGAGGGTGCCCTACAGAATCAGATACCATCAGAATATACTTTTTAGGGTTCATTGGAACACCTTCATTTACACAAGATAATGTAAGTTGCTATGGGTTGAGCGATGCCTCTGCTACGGTTAACATTACCGGAGGCATCGCTCCTTTTACCTACCTGTGGAATACAGTACCAACCCAAACTAACGCCACTATAACTGGATTGAGTATTGGAAGCTATGATGTAACCATCACCAACGGTTTAGGGTGCCAGCTTCAGGCATCCACTACCATTACTCAACCAGCACCCTTATCGGTAAGTAGTTCTGGTATCAATGTTACTTGTCCCGGTTATGCGGATGGTTCATTAAGTGCTTCTGCATTTGGAGGAACAACTCCATATAATTATTCATGGACTCCTGGAGGAGCTTCTACTCCAACTGCATCGAATTTATCCGCAGGAAACTATACAGTTACCGTTACCGACTCTAATGGTTGTACTGCTTCTACATCAGATACAATATTCGATCCGGTTGCCATGACTTCAAACATTACTCCCACCAATGTAAGTTGTAATGGAGGTAATGATGGTACCGCGTATTGTCAGGTAACTAATGGAACTCCACCCTATTCTTATAGCTGGTCACCTTCGGGAGCAACTTCGGACAACGTAATGGGCCTTACCGCTGGAACACATGTAGTAACCATAACGGATAACAATGGCTGCTCCATTTTGGATTCAGTAATTATTACCGAACCATCTCCTATTCTACTTAACATTACTTCTACCGATGAATCGTGCGATTATTTGGATGATGGTTCTGCAACTGTAACTGCCTCAGGAGGAACTATCGGGTACAATTATTTATGGGCCAACGGAGGACAAACTACTCCTACCATCAATAACTTAAGTGCAGGAACCTATCCAATAACTGTTACTGATAATAACGGATGTACAGCATCCGGTTTTGCAACCATTAACGAACCTAACCCAATAGTATTAACCACCAGTCAAACCAATATTAGTTGTTCAAGTGGGAATGATGGTAGCGCTTCCGTGGGCGTTTCCGGAGGAACCCCTGGGTATATCTATTCCTGGAATCCAGGGGGAGCTACCACTCCTTCCATTAACAATTTATCTGCTGGCACCTATACTGTTGATGTGTCCGATTTAAACAATTGTACTGCTCAGACATCAGTTACTATTACTGAACCTATTGCTCCTATTTCATCAACAGCTACAATTAGTGATGTAACCTGTGCAGGAGGAAACGATGGTTCCATCCAACTACTTCCTGTGGGAGGAACAGGACCATTTACATACCTGTGGTTACCTGGAGGCCAAACGACTCAAGACATTTCTAATTTAACAGCAGGTAGTTATTCGGTTACCATTACTGATGCAAACGGATGTACACAAACAGACACTTATGTTGTTGGAGAGCCGTTACCATTGAGTATCGTATTTGGAGCATCCAACACCAGTTGCTTTGGAGGCAATGACGGAAGTATTACCGCCAATGTATCAGGAGGAACTCCTTTGTATACCTATTTATGGAACAACACTGGAGGTAACAGTAGTTTAGAACTTAATCTATCAGCAGGGTATCATTCCGTAACCATTACTGATGCATTAGGGTGTAGTTTAACCGACTCGACTGAGGTCATTGAACCTTCTCCTATTACCATATCAGTAACCACCACAGATGAGACTTGTGATTATTTAGACAATGGAACTGCGAGCGCAAGTGCTTCTGGTGGTATTGCAGGCTACACTTATACCTGGGCTCCAGGAGGGCAAACCGGAGCTTCTATTTCAGGGTTAGCTAGCGGCAATTATAGCGTTACAGCAACAGATAATAACGGATGTACTAATTCTGCCAATTACACCATTAATGAACCAACAACATTAACTGTCAATATCCTATCTTCTACCGATGTATCCTGTAATGGAGGAGCTGATGGAAATGCTTCTGCTCAGGGAGCGGGTGGAACTCCCAATTATACCTATTTGTGGTCTCCGGGAGGAGGTACCAACAGTACAGCAAACAATCTTACAGCTGGAATTTATACTGTAACAATCACTGACGACAATGGTTGTCAGAATCAAAATAACATTACCATTAATGAGCCTACTCCGGTTAGTGTAACCACGTCTTCAACACCAGCATCGTGTTTTGGTATTTCTGATGGTTCCGTCTCAGCCAATGCTACAGGAGGAACATCTCCTTATACCTACACCTGGCAACCGGGAGGAATGGTTGGAGCATCACAAAACAATCTTCCGGCGGGAACATATTCAGTTACTGCTACAGATGCTAATGGATGTAGTAATACATCTAATGTTACCATAACCGAACCAGACGAAATTATACTTAATGCCGGAGCGGTTAACTCAAATTGTGGTATTGCCAACGGAATGGCTTATGTTTCCATCATATCTGGTGGAGCAGCTCCTTTCAATTATTTATGGAACCCCACAGCATCCACCAACGACACCATTACCGGATTGTTTTCGGGGGTATACAACGTTGTTGTTATTGATGCTAATGGCTGTACTTCTACAGCTTCCGGAAATGTAAACGATGATGCCGCACCATTGCTTACCATTTCCAGCTCTAATGATGTTTCTTGTAACGGAGGCTCTGACGGATCTGCTACTGTTTCTTTGGTTGGAGGGTTAGGACCATTTACTTATTCCTGGAGTCCAATTGGAGGTAACTCTGCAACGGCCACTAATTTACCAACCGGAACTTATACTGTATCCGTTGACGGGTCTAACGGTTGTGGAGCTTCAATTGGAGTAACCATTTCAGAACCCACAGCTCTTTCTTCTGACGTAAACACCACTCCTGTTAGTTGTTTTGGAGGGAATGATGGTACGGCAAGCGTAACCACTTTAGGAGGAACCGGAGCATATACCTATTTGTGGATGCCTAGCGGAACAAGTGGTACATCAGTAACCGGATTACCGGCAGGATTAGATTCTGTTCAGGTAACAGATGATAATGGATGTAGTTTGATCACTACGTTTATGATCGACCAACCTACAACTTCGTTATCAGTAAACGTTACTGGTTCCAATATAAATTGTTGGTCCGGATCAGATGGAACAGTTCAAGCTAATGCAAGTGGAGGAACTCCTCCTTATTCTTACAATTGGACCGGCGGATTAACTAATCAAAGTCTTAGCAATTTACCTATCGGCAACTATTCTGTTACAGTTACAGATGCCAACGGATGTACAGCAACCGACGATTTAACATTATCTCAACCTACACCAATAACTCTTACTCCAGATAGTCTAGCTGCCACCTGTGGTTTATCCAACGGAATGGCTTCGGTTATTGCAGCGGGAGGAGTCGGAAATTACACTTATAGCTGGTCACCTACCAACAATACCACCCCAGTTGCTACCGGATTACCAACTGGAACTTATGTTGTAACAGTTACCGACGATAATAACTGTACTGCCACCGAAGATATTTTTGTGGATGACACACCTGGACCAACCGTTTCTATCATCTCAACTTCTAATGTTAGTTGCCCAGGAGGGGCAGATGGAACAGCCACTGCAGTTGCTGTTGGTGGTACTGTACCAATTACTTATAGCTGGTCCCCAACGGGAGGAACCAATGCAACAGCAACTGGTTTAGGTTATGGTACTTACTCTGTTGTGGCAATAGATAACAATGGTTGTATTTCCAATACCGCAGTATCACCATTAATTAACCAACCTGCACCATTGGTAAATGTGGTATCCACTACAGATGTAAATTGTAACGGAGGAAACGATGGAGCTGCTTCAGTAACTACCACAGGGGGAACCTCCGGATATACTTACCTATGGATGCCGGGAGGGGCAAACGGCACATCAATAACAGGGTTAACATTTGGAACTGATTCTGTTCAGGTAACGGACAACAATGGTTGTACAGCTACTACCACTTTCGATATTAATGAACCAACAGCTCTAAATTCTACCATAACCTCTACCGCAGTAAATTGCTTTGGAGGAAATGATGGAACTGCCACAGTTTCGCCATCCGGCGGAACTCCAAATTACACATATAACTGGACACCATCAGGTGGCTCTTCAGCCACTGCTTCCGGACTTTCTCAAGGAAATTACACCGTTTTAGTTTCTGACCAAAATGGATGTTCCACCACAAATAACATCCAGATAACAGAGCCAGCCAACGCACTATCTGCAAGTACTACCGTAACTCCAAATGGATGTTTCGGTGGTGCTAATGGTGCGGCTGCCATTACACCTTCCGGAGGTACGCCAGGATACTCTTATTCATGGACTCCTGGTGGAGGAACCAATCAAATAGAAACTGGTTTATCTGCAGGCACTTACTCCGTTCAGGTATCCGACTTCAATAATTGTCAGACTTCTGTTTCTTTGGTTATTACACAGCCACCTGCATTAAGTGGTTCTCTGGATGTATTACACCCTACCTGTGGTTTATCCAATGGTAGTATTACCGCTTTGATTTCAGGAGGTACTCCTCCCTATTCCTATGACTGGGGAAGTGGAATTACCACTTCAAACATTACAGGACTGGCTCCGGGAACATACAGTGTAACCATTACCGATTTTGAAGGATGTACACAAACATTATCCACTACGATTAACAATATTGCCGGACCAACAGCTAGTATTATAGCCTCTACTTCTCCTTCCTGTTTTGCAGGGAATAATGGAACTGCTACCATACAAGGAGCGGGAGGAACTGCTCCTTATAATTATAATTGGCTACCATACGGAGGAAACTCAGCTATCGGAAATTCATTGATAGCAGGAACTTATTATGGTGTAATAACCGACTCAAATGGATGTACTGCTATCGACTCTGTTACCATTACAGATCCTCAACAAATCACCATCAATGTTGACTCCATAAGAAACATTTCATGCAGAGGGTTAAATGATGGCTACATAGAAATCACTGTAAATGGTGGCACGCCTGGATACAACTATACCTGGAACCCAGGGGTTTCCAATACTGACACGGTTGGTAATTTACCTCCGGGAATCCATAGTGTAATAGTTACCGATCAGAATAATTGCCAGGCAGGAACATCGGTCACCATTACGGAGCCTGATCTACTTGTCACCAGTATTGATAGTATCATCCACCCTACCTGTAATTCCAGTACAGATGGTACAATTTACACCAGTACAGTTGGAGGAATACTACCTTATACCTACTTGTGGTCTAATACTCAAACTGGGATCAATGCACAAAACCTAACCGGTGGATTATACTCTATAACAGTTACAGATGCCAACGGATGTACTGCCACAAACAATGGCACAATTAATCAGCCTGCTCCAATTATCACTACGGTATCCGATGATGACACTCTTTGCTTAGGTTCTCAAGGTTCGTTGTTTGCATCAGCCACTGGAGGTAACGGAAACTACAGCTATACCTGGCAACCAATTGGTGTTACCAATTCAGGAGCCTTATCCGACTCCCCACTAGTTACAACAAATTATACGGTAATGGCATTTGACGCGAATGGGTGTCCTGGATCTTTGGATAATTCTTACATGGTAGTAAACGCCTTAGATGCGTCTAATCTGGAAGCATTCGTTACAGTACCTTCTATTTGTCCGGGGCAAAGCACTCAAATATACGCTCAGTCTAATGGAGTATTTGATTCGTTAACTTACACCTGGAACAATGCTCTGGGAACTGGTTTAGGGCCATTTACGGTATCGCCATCTCAGCCAACTAATTATGTGGTTACCGCTACTAACTCTTGTGGTGCATCCGTAACCGATACTGCTGTTGTTGTTTTTAATCCACCTCCAACCCTTATTATCTCTTCCGATGAAGATAGTGCTTGTGCTCCGGGGTATATTTCGTTTTACGATAGCTCATTAACTGGAAATAGCGCAGATCAAATTCATTATTGGGAATGGGACTTTGGAGATGGCACCACCTCGCAGTTACAAGACCCTGAACACGAATTTGAATTACCGGGAACCTATTATGTTAATCTTACCATTACCACGGGGAATGGTTGTACTAGTGATAATACCAACTCACCCTTTATCGTTCATATTTTCGACCATCCAACAGCAGCCTTTACAGTAAACTCCACCATGTTGGAGCTACCAATAGATGAGTTAATCTGTAACAACCAATCGGTGGGGGCTACAGATTATGAATGGAATTTTGGTGACGGAACTATTTCGACCGATGAATCTCCGCAGCACTTGTATTCCAGCATTGGTGATTTCCATGTACAAATGATTGCCTACAATGAATTTGGATGTGCTGATACTGCATATACTGATGTAACCACTCACGCTGACTTCATTTTCCCGAATGCATTTACTCCAAGTATTGACAATACATCGGGAGGCTACTACGATGTAAACAGCCTTGATAACGATAACTTTTTCCCTTATACATCAGGCGTGGAAGAATACGAATTAAGAATATTTAACCGATGGGGGGAACTGATTTTCGAATCATTTGACATAAACAAAGGTTGGGATGGATTTTACCACGGAAAATTAGCTCCACAAGGGGTATATGCCTGGAAAGCATATGCCAGATTAAACAATGGTGCTGTATATAATAAAATTGGAAATGTAACCCTGTTGAGATAATGAGAATTCTAATAAAAATACTATTGTATCTGGCTCCGGCATTGTCCTATGCGCAGGATATGCATTTCACTCAGTTTTACGCCTCTCCGGTTAATTTAAACCCTGGATTCACAGGTGCTCAGGCATGCTCCAGAATTGCTGCTGTACATCGTAATCAATGGGCAGGAATTGGACCAGGATACAGTACTTACTTAATGTCTTTCGATCATTATGCGTACAAACAAAACATGGGTGTTGGTTTTCTCTTTAGTAGAGATATTTCAGGAAGTGGTCAACTTTCCAGAACTAATTTTCACCCCTCTCTGGCTTATGAATTAAAACTTTCTAGAGAGCTTATTCTTAGAATGGGGTTTCAACCGGGCATTGGATTGTTGAGTGTTGATTTTAGCAACTTACTGTTTGGAGATCAAATAGCACGAGGAGGAAACGTATCCACCATCGAAAATGCTCCGGGGAACATCATGTACTTTGATATGAACACAGGTGTTTTAGCCTATGCAAAAGATTACTGGGCCGGTATCGCCGTATTTCACCTTATCGAACCGGAAGATGCACTGATTTCCTCTTACGGAGAAAACGTACTTCCCAGAAAGCTATCTATTCATGGAGGATACAAACTACACATCATTAGAGGAATAAAAGACGATGGTGAAGAATCAGTTTGGTTTACGTTTAACTACCGTGGCCAAACCAATT
Organism: Parvicellaceae bacterium; assembly: GCA_965230225.1. GTDB lineage: Bacteria > Bacteroidota > Bacteroidia > Flavobacteriales_D > Parvicellaceae > CALSMU01. The sequence goes on along the minus strand of CBDDKM010000004.1, from coordinate 18,468 downwards.
TTGACCAACTGGACCTCGGAGCTTATTACACCAAGAGCAAATTAAATCTTGGCCTTTGGTACAGAGGATTACCTGGGGTTAAAGCCTACCAACCTGGTTACAATAATCACGATGCTTTTGCTGCTATTGTAGGGTTCAAGACTGAGCGTTTTAACATGGGATACAGTTATGATTTCACCATTTCCAAATTGACCAATCGATCTGCAGGATCACACGAAATTACCCTCTCAGCACACCTGTGCGACCCGAAAAAAGTTAGAAGAAAACCCTGGCCAGTACCGTGCCCTAAATTTTAATTTAAATGAAAAGACCACTTACTTTTCTATTCATACTTTCCTATTTTCTAAGTTTCAGCCAATCCAATGGAGGAATTACCTCTGGAACCACCTCCTATTGCGACGACAGTAATTCTGGTTTTATCTCCTTAACGGGGTATAATGGAACAATTTTACATTGGGAATCCTCTACAGACAACATTTCCTGGACCAATATTGGTAATCCAACTCCTACACAAAGTTATCTTAACTTATCCATTACAACTCACTATCGAGCTATTGTACAAGATGGAGCTTTTCCCCAAGATACTTCTACCGTCTCCACCATCACCATCCACGTTCCCAGTGTTGCTGGCACAGCTAATGGCGGAGGAACATTTTGCTTCGAATCTGGTGCTGGCACCATCAATCTAACTGGTACTACGGGGAATGTTATAGAATGGATTTACTCTACCAATAATGGATCAACCTGGACCAATGTTCCTGGAACCTCCCCTACTATCAATCACCCCAGTATAACGATACCAACGATATATGCAGCTGTTGTTGAAAATGTTCCTGGATGTCCTTACGACACCTCCTCTTATGCTGAATTTATTTTGGACGATTTCAGTAATGCTGGTACTCTGGGAATTGATGACACATTATGTCACAACCAAAATCAAGATACGCTACAGGTTAGTGGCTACAACGGAATTATTCAAGATTGGATCTCATCTACTGACAATGGTATTACCTGGGGTTCTTTAGGGCAAACCAACGATTCATATACCATTAACAATTTGCTTGAAACTACTTTGTACAAAGTCATTACTGTTAATGGAGTTTGTCCTGCAGATTCTTCCAATATTATAGAACTTACTGTTGTTCAGCCTACTCTGGTTTCTGCCGGATCAGATCAGTCCATTACAAGGTTCGAAACCACACAGTTAATCGGTTCCGGAAATGGCTCTGTTTCCTGGTCCCCTACAACGGGATTAGACGCACCACAATCGCTCACACCTGAGGCTGCTCCAACTAGTTCAACCTGGTATACGATTACCCTAACAGATAACAATGGATGTACGAGTAACGATTCAGTTTTTGTACACGTTACGGTACCTGTACCTTCTGCATTTACCCCCAATGAAGATGGAGTAAATGATTTTTTTGTGATTGAAAAACTTGAGAACCTACCTTCTAACTCTCTGGTGGTTTATAACCGTATTGGCAATGTGGTTTTCGAAGCAAGTCCTTATCAAAACGATTGGGATGGGACTGCTCAGAATGGAAAGAATCTACCAGACGGAATGTACTATTATTTACTGGACCTTGGAGAAGAATCTCCTTACTCCGGTTACATCTTATTAAAACGTTGATCCATGAAAAAATTATCCATCATATTACTATTCATTGGTCTTGTTTTTACCATTAAATCTACCGCTCAACAAGACCCCATGTACAGTATGTACGTGTTCGATAAAATGATCATTAACCCTGGGTACACTGGAAGTTCTGGCTTTTTAGTAACAACCGTTAAACATCGTCAGCAATTTGCGGGGATGGAAGGGGCCCCAACCACCCAAACCTTTAATATACACTCCCCCATCGGAAAACGATTCGTTGGTTTGGGATTTAAGGTAATTCGAGATCAAATAGCGGTGATGAACAATCTCAACGCTACCGCATATTATTCCTACCATTTAAACATGGGTGGTGGTAAGCTTTCTGTAGGGTTAGAAACCGGTATATATAATCGATCCATCGACTATACTCAACTCATTCTTAATGAACAAGGAGACCAAGCCATTCCCATTGGAGCAACCAATTCTGTTGTACCAGATGCATCGTGGGGAATCTACTTCCAAAAGAACTTATACTATATCGGAATTTCTCAAAATCATATGATTGCCTCAAAATTCAAGGATCAATTGGCAGGAGAACCCAATTCTAAATTATACAGTCACTTACACATCATGGCGGGAACAGAATGGGACTTTAAAAAGAACCTATCATTAGAACCAAATGTTTTGCTTAAATCCGTTTCCGGTGCTCCTGCACAAATTGATCTTAATCTGCTTTTATACTACAAGGATAAAATTGCAGTTGGAGCATTATTCAGAACCGGAGATGCCATTGGAGGAATATTTAGAGTTAATATTTCAGACAATTTAAGAGCTTCTTATTCTTATGATCTAACTATTTCTAATTTATCAACCTATTCGGGAGGAGCACATGAATTTGTATTGTCTTACGGAGTAGCTCTACCACCTCCACCTACCCAAAAAGAAATTCACCCACGTTATTACTTCTAATTCCCCTCTTATGAACAGATTTTCTATTGCAGGATTACTTTTATTGTTGGCTTTTTCAGGAACTACCTTAGCTCAAAAAAACGCTAATAAAGGTGATCGATACTTTGACAAAAACCTTTTTGAAGAAGCCATAAAATACTACGAACTTGAAGTCAAGTCCGGAAGCAGAGAATATCGGGATTACTCAAAAAAAAGAATTGCAGAATGCTACCGAATTTCTGGTCAGTTTGAAGAAGCGGAAAAAGCCTATCGAAAAATTCTGAAGAGGAAGAAAAATCAACGTGATCCTATTAACTACCTGAACTATGGAAAATCGTTGAAAAGCAGTGCCAAATTTGCCGAAGCAAAGGTTCAATTTGAAGAATTCATCAAAAAAAGTCCAGACGACCCAATGGGTCCGATCTACCTGCAATCTTGCGATTCTGCACAAAAATGGTTGGACGAAACCATAGGTAAAGAAGCTTCGAACTTAACTCAAATAAATACTTCTGAAACAGACATGGCTCCTGTTTTTATTACTTCAAGTCAAATTGCAATCTCCTCTTCAAGAGAAGGAACAAAAAAAGCTTTTATCAGTTTTGATGGAGGTATGGATATTAAACGATTAGATCTATTCACCATCGAACTTCCTCAACTTAATCAGGATAGTTTAGGACCGCTCCCAAATATCCCTGACTTATCTACCCCATTGCATGAAGGGCCAGCAACATTCTCTAACAACGGACAGGAAGTTTACTTTACCAGAATGGTGAAAGGACAAAAGAATCGTCTTAAAAATAGTATTACCAGTACCCTTCAGGTCTATTATAGCAAAATTGACTCAACAGGTACCTGGACCGAGCCGATTAGTGCCTTCGCATTTAATAGTTCCGAATACTCAGTGGGTCACCCTAGCTTATCCATAACCGGAGACACTATTTACTTTATGTCCGACATGAGAGGTGGACAGGGAGCTACAGATATATACTATTCGGTTAAGGATTCTCTTGGAAGGTTTATCCACTACACTAATCTAGGAAAGCATGTAAATACATTTGGACATGAACTTTTCCCTTACATTTCAAAAAATGGAAAGTTATACTTTTCATCAGATGCTCACCCAGGCATGGGGAAATTGGACATTTTCTCTGCAGAGTTGAAGCATGGTGGGTGGTCGAATGTAGAAAACCTAAAGCCACCGGTTAACTCTATCGGAAACGACTTCGGAATTGCTCTGGATGGTACTAACCCGAGAGGCTTTTTTACTTCAGATAGGTTTGGAGGAATTGGAGCGGAAGATATTTATTCTTTTTCTAACGACTCCCCTTTAGAGTTGGTTCTGGATTCCGGTCAATTATACATCAGAAACTTAAAGTTTTTCAACGGGTTAAAATATGTACTGACCAACAACAGTGGAGAGAAAATTCCCTTGATCGCAGAAAACGGTAAAATAGTTTTACCACTCTCTAATAATGTGGAGTACACCCTTACCGCAAAGAAAAGTTTCTTTCCCTACAATAAAGTCATTATTCAACTAGGGGAAAAACATACACCCAACTCACCACATATTTCTGTCCAACCCATTCAAAAAGAAATCTATGTTAAAGGGTTTTCGGAAGAATCTCTTCTCGTTACCAACCACAATACCAACGAGCAAACAACCCTTACTCCAAGTAACAACGAATTTCATTCCGGAAGTTTGCCCCCAATGGAACAATCTACTATAGAATTGAAGAAATAATTGGAGGGTCAGCCAATGTCCTACCCCGTAAATTGGGACATGTGGAATCTTTATGTTATTTCGAAACGATTGTTTTATTCATCTTCAATAATAGGTTAATTGATGGTACTATTTAATCTGAAGACTGAGCAAAACACAGCTTACAGGGGGATTTAAAATTCAAATTAATTTTAAATATCTTCCAACCTAATAGAAAAAGGACGGATGCGTGGTGGTTCCGTCCTTTTTTCTTTTACGCATGATTTCTATCTTCACGCCATGCCTAAGGAGATCATCATCAAGAATGCCAGCACCCACAATTTGAAGGATGTTTCATTAACCATCCCTCATCATCAATTAATTGTTGTAACCGGTATTTCCGGATCAGGAAAATCAAGTTTGGTATTCGATGTAATCGCACGAGAAGGACAACGCCGATATTTTGAAACCATTCCATCCTTTGCCAAACAATTTCTGGGCAAACTTAAACGACCTGAGGTAGAACAATTAGAAGGTCTTTCACCTGTAATTACCATTGGGCAAAAAACAGGTAGTTCCAACGTAAGATCAACAGTTGGTACGGTATCAGACATTTATGACCTACTCCGCCTACTCTATGCACGATTTGGGGAAACGAGGGAAGAGATAAAGCTCACCCGATCTTTATTTTCCTTTAACACAGAACAAGGTTGGTGCCCTGTGTGTAAAGGCATTGGACAAGAGGAAAAAATAGACATCAGCAAACTAGTTAGCGAACCAGATAAAACCATTCGGGAAGGGGCTCTTGCTCCTACTCTACCCACAGGATACATTATGTATTCTCAGGTAACTATGGAAGTACTTGATCAGGTATGCAAGGCAGAAGGTTTTGATGTGGATCACACCTGGAACCAGCTTACAGAAGATCAAAGAAACGTTATTCTGTATGGTAGTGAGAAAATTAAAGTTCCTTTTGGTAAACACAGTTTAGAATCCAGGCTAAAATGGACCGGAATAAAAGCTAAACCAAGAGAAGAAGGATACTTTAAAGGGATGATCACCATCATGTCCGATATTCTTAAGAGAGATAGAAACCCCAACATCTTAAAATATGCTCATGCAGTAACTTGCTCTTGCTGCAAAGGGAAAAAGCTCAGCCCAAGTGCTCTAGATGTTCAGGTTAAAAATAAGTCCATTGCAGACCTGGCTAGCTATTCTCTTTCAGAACTTAGCTTGTGGTTAGAGCAGGAACAATGGGAATCTATTGCTCAAAACATTATTAATCGAATTACCTCTAAAATAAATACTCTTGAGCAACTAGGACTAGGACACTTAACCATCAACAGGCCAACTTCTTCCATTACAGGAAGTGAAATCCAGAGAATTCGCCTTTCTAATCAAACGGAAGCTAATTTAAGTAACGTCCTATACGTTTTTGACGAACCATCCATTGGTCTTCACCCTTCGGAAAACCAGCAAGTGATTCAACTGCTTAGAAATCTGGTCAATCAAGGAAATACCGTAATGGTAGTGGAACACGATTTGGACACCATCAAACAATCGGACTGGATAATTGATATTGGTCCTGGAGCTGGAATTGACGGAGGTAAGATTCTATACAACGGAACTTTAAAAAACTTCCTGAAGAAAAAAGATTTTGAAGAAATAAGTCCTACTTACAAGGCTCTACATTCTACTAACATCATAGAGCAGAGGAAATCTGACAAAAACAGCTTTCAATTGATTGGTTGTTATCAAAACAACTTAAAACAAGTGGATGTTTCCTTTAAAATAGAAGCAATTAACGTGGTTAGTGGGAAATCCGGAAGTGGAAAGAAAAGTTTAGTACTACAAACCTTAAAGCCTCTGGTAGAGCACAAAGAAGATGTTAAGATTAAAAAAGCCATTGGTATAGATTCCTTTACTAAAACAGTTTTTGTAGATCAATCACCAATTGGTAGAACTCCACGAAGTAATCCTGCCACTTATATCGGATTATCAGACAAAATCAGAGACTTATATGCCAGTTTACCAGAAGCAAAAGAAAAGAAATTCACCAAATCAAGGTTTTCATTCAACAACAAAGGAGGTAGATGCGAGGCTTGTCAGGGTGCAGGAAAAACCCAAATTGGAATGCACTTTCTGGGAAAAATAGACTCTGTTTGTGGAGTGTGTAACGGCAAACGGTTTAACCCTGAGACATTGGAAATCAAATACTCCGAGAAATCGATTGCAGATGTTTACCAACTGAGCATTAATGAAGCCTTTGAATTCTTCGAAGGACAAAATAAAATTCTCTCTGGACTCCAATTACTTCAACAATTAGGGCTGGGCTATTTAAAGTTAGGGCAGTCATCTACTACTCTCTCTGGGGGAGAAGCACAAAGAATAAAATTGGCCAATGAGCTTCAAAAAAAGAACGATGGAAAGGGACTTTATCTACTAAACCAACCATGCATTGGATTACATTATCAGGACATTGAAAATTTACTGACCATTCTTAATCAACTGGCTGATCAGGGCAATTCGATTGTATGTATTGAACAGGACGAACAGTTTATTGCCAACAGTCATTGGCACATAGAACTGGGTAATGATGGTCACATCCTTCACCAGGGGACACCTAAACAACTGGAATCATCGGGTATTTCATTGGCTAAAACCAGTTCTAAACACATTGATCACATTCAGCTAAGAGGGGTTAAAACCCACCTATTGAAAAACATCGATGTAACTTTTCCGAAAAATAGAATTACCGCAGTAACGGGATTATCTGGAAGTGGTAAAACCACATTGGTATTCGATACTTTATTTGCAGAAGCCAATAATCGATTTTCTTCTTCATTTAGTACATATCAACGTAGTTTCTTACATCAAAATAACGAAGCTGTTTTGGATAATGCCATTGGGCTAACTCCTACTATTGCCATTAAAAAAATTAGAACCCACTCCAATCGATCTACCGTAGGAACTATATCGGGAATCTACGATTACCTAAGATTGCTTTATTCCAGAATTTCTCAGTTAACAGGACATGATTTTACCGCTCAACAATTTTCGTTTAATCACCAATTAGGAGCATGCCACCACTGCGATGGAAAAGGGACAAATGCCACCTGTAACCCTGAAAACATTATTGTATCAACCTATTCCAGTATTCTAACTGATGCAACCAACCCGAACAAAGCATTAATGTATTACACTAACCCAAACGGACAATTTGTAGCCATACTAAAGGAAGTTGCATTGCAAAGAGGAATTAACCTGAATAAACCGTGGAGTGAATTAAATGAAGATGAAAAAGAGGTCATCTTATATGGTACTGGAAATCAGGAATGGAGTACTGAATGGAACTTTAAAACCAAAACCAGAAGTGGAACCCAAAGTATTCAATCCAAATGGTTGGGATTCTGCGGATACATTAACGATGAGTATTATCGAAAGCTTCATAACAAAGACATTAGCTCTTTACAGGAATTAATGCACGATGTTACTTGTTCCAATTGTAATGGAAGCCGACTTAAGCCTTCCAGGTTAGAAGTTGAGTTAAGCGGTAAGAACATTTTCGAACTCACCAGCTTATCAGTTGACAAACTCATTAAATTCATTGAAGATTTAGTTCCATCTTCCTCTAAAGAAGAGCTTCTTCTAAATGCTGCTTTACCTAAAGTCGAAAGTACTCTACAAACACTACAACAACTAGGCTTAGGACATCTTACCCTCAATAGGTCGGCCAGTACTTTATCTGGAGGAGAAGCTCAGCGGTTATCATTAGCTGGACACCTGAGTACTCACCTTTATGGAGTAACTTATGTATTGGATGAACCATCCGTTGGGTTAGACATTGAGCAAATTAAATCCCTTAATAAGGTATTGAAAGAATTAACCTTAAATGGAAACACAGTTGTTGTTATTGAACACGACAAAGAAGTAATCAAACATGCTGATTACCTGATAGAACTTGGGCCAGAATCAGGCACTAAAGGAGGTCATGTTGTTTTCCAGGGAGCATTGGATCAACTTACAGATGATAATTCGATTACCTACCAATTATTGAATAAAGACAATAAACTTGACAAGGTTGACTTACCTGAAAACTCCGGTTCTTTCAAAGCTATTGGTGCTCATCAAAACAACCTAAAAAACATCGACGTTGAGTTTTTCTCTAACCAAATTAATGTCGTTTCCGGTGTCTCAGGAAGTGGAAAGTCCAGTCTGGTAAATGAAGTTATTTATCAATCTTACTTAAGGAAAAGACCCGTTGGGTGTTCTGCAATAGAAGGTCTGGATCTCTTTGATGATGTAATTTTAGTGGATCAACACCCCATATCCATTAACTCATTAACCACACCAGCTTCTTATACCGGGACCCTGGATCAATTAAGAGGAATATATGCGAAATCAGATTCGGCAAAAGAACTTAAATTAAAAAGGGCTGATTTTTCTTACCAAAGTAAAAATGGAAAATGTCCAACTTGCTCTGGCTATGGAAAAGTAAAAACCAGCATGGATTTTATGAGTGATATCTGGAACCCATGTGAAACTTGCAATGGATTGAGGTATAATTCTACGGTACTATCTTGTCAGTTAAACGGAAAATCAATTGGCGAATTCCTACAATTGAGCATTAACGAAGCATTGAGCACTACCAATGATAAAAAACTAGTTGACCAACTAACCATACTTACGGATTTAGGTTTGGGGCATATCCAACTAGGACAAGCAGGCAATACCCTTTCCGGAGGAGAGGTTCAGCGATTAAAATTGGCTAAACTGCTTCAATCGGATTCTAAAAACAATCTATTTATTCTGGATGAGCCGAGTACCGGACTCCATTATTATGACTTAATTAAGCTATCGAATGTATTTAATGATATGATTAAAAAGGGACATACCATTTTAATGGTAGAGCACCACTCAGCATTAATAAATAGTGCACATCATATCGTTAAACTAGGGCCTGGATGTGGCGAAAATGGAGGAAGAATTATCCATTAAACTCGATCAATCTGGCTCTACTCATAAATGAATCCTGAAACTGCGTAGTTCTGGAATTCATCTTTTCTGCCATAATCAAAAACTGACATTTAGAAACACTTTCAGAAATACGAACGATATCCAGATAATGCCCATTACGAACAATAAATTCGGCATCATCTACAGCCAGTATTTTTAACTGACTTAGGTTTATCCCACTTTGAAAATAGAGCTTTGCTAATCGTTTAGTAGTAGCAATAACCACATCAACTCCAACATAAATATCTTCTTTCTGATTGTCGAAGTTATACTCTTCGTAGGCACAGTACACCCTTAAATCAGTATTGGATGTAAAAGAATTAAATGCTTCTTTTAATTCCAGAGCCTTCTTTTTGTTCTCAACAAAAATGACTGCTCTTGGTGCATCTTCAAAAGCAGCACCATTTAACTTCTGAATAGTAGCTATAACTAAACTTGTGGTTCTCCCACTTCCTTTCGGTGCAATACCAAACACATCCGATCCACCTTTAAAAACAGGAATAAACTCCTTTTGAAATGGCAATGGCGATTCCATTTCATTCCTACTTAAAGATTCCTTAATTGGGTCAATTAGCTTTTTAAAAGACATGACTAAATTTTCCCCAAAGGTATTAAGTTAATGTATAATCAAAGAAAGAATTTTAATGCGATTACTCCACCAATTACTAAGTGAAGTCCACACAAACTCCAGAAAAGAACTTTCTGGAAGTGACTAATGTCCTGAAAATATTTGTTCATCTGCAACCCTATTAAAAGAGAAAGAAGCCAGTACCACCACAGACCGGCTTCTTTTTTAACCAGCATCACAATAACCACAATGTGATGCACCAACGACCATTAAATTATTTATCTATTAGTCGAGTGCAAAATTACACACCCCTACTATAAATTTTATTTTTTTTTGAAATTTATTATTCAACATTTGATTATTAGTATCCTATTTGACAAAAAAAAAGAAGTTAGCCTGACCAAAGTGCTAACTTCCTTTAACTGACATTGCAAGTGAAGCAATGTATCCCCAAAATTGTACTATGAATAAACTTATCGTTTGAACTTATGTCGATCGAAAAATGCTCCCCCCCTACTCTGATTAAAAAAAAATTATTTTTTCTCTAAATTGTTTTAGCTCGGGTAGGGGTACGTAAAAATACTTACGACTACTTAGCAACACCACCGAATTTTCTTAACAACCAATTTTAATTAGTCATTCATAATTCTACGCTTATGAACAAAAAACTACTATGCTTTTTCTTGCTTACTACTTTCTTATTTTCAGGTAATTATATTGCCCAAACCATAACTATTGATGTTGGTACTGGAAGTGGTTCTAATTCTCAAAATGATTATCCGGCACCTTATGGTAATTTCTATCAGGGCGCTAAACACCAAATGCTTATTCAAGCATCCGAACTAACTGCTCTTGGAGTTAGTGCCGGAAATATTTACAGTTTAGCATTTGATGTTACAGGAGTAAATGGTGTTCAATTAGAAGATTTTACGATTGGTATTAAACTAACTACTCAGAACAGTGTAAACATGTTCCAAACGGGACTAACTAACGTGTTTGGACCAGTTAACTATACAGAAACGACTGGTTATAACACCCATACCTTCTCCTCTCCTTTTTACTGGGATGGTACTTCAAATGTATTGGTTCAAACTTGTTTTAGAAGTGGTAACTGGTCAGCCAATGCTTCTACAGCTAAGTCATCCACATCTTTCCAAAGTACACTGGCTTACTTTGATGATAACGACCCTAATATTTGTGGTAGTGGATTTGTATTCAATATGCAAGGATATAATGAAAGACCCAACATGAGATTGGAAATGGATGCCCCACAACAAGCACCGGATGCCGATTTTAACGTAAGCGCATTAACAACCTGTACAGGTACTATCATATTTACAGACAATTCTAATTTTTCACCTACTTCCTGGGAGTGGGATTTTGGAGACGGAAACACCTCTACTACTCAACATCCAACTCATACCTATACAACTAATGGAACTTACGATGTTACATTAATTGTACACAATCAATATGGAAGTGATACTTTGGTTCAGCCTAATTTAATTACTGTAAATACTGGTTTACCAAGTCCAATTGCTGCGAATTGTATTCCATCCACAGTTGATGGAAGTATCGGTTTTGGAATTACCAATGTTAGTTTTAACACCATCAACAATGCCTCGGGATCAGCATCACAAGGATATGGAGATTATACTTGTAGTCAAACTACTGTTTACGCCGGGCATACTTATGCTATCGACATCCAACATGCTACTCCAACAACTCATAATTGTGTAGCCTGGATCGACTTTAATAATGATGGAGATTTTGATAATACTACCGAAAGAATTATCTCAAGTTCCAACAGTTCTTCTACTTCGGGAAATGTGGTAATACCATCTACAGCAGTGCTAAATACTCCATTAAGAATGAGGGTTTCTGCAGATTATAGTTTAAGCAACGAACCTACTCCTTGTGATGATTTAGACTATGGACAAGCAGAAGATTATACGGTAATTGTTGAATTGGACTCTGTTCCTCCAACCGCCGATTTTGAATCGGACGTTGTCTACACCTGTTCGGGAGTGGTTAACTTCGATGACTTATCTACCAATGTTCCTTTTTCGTGGAACTGGGACTTTGGAGATGGAGGTACCAGTTTAGCTCAAAATCCAACCCATACTTATGTTACTGATGGTGTTTATGATGTTACTTTAATCGCCACCAACCAATTTGGAAGCGACACAATTACCTATACTGCTTATGTTGAAGTTAATAGTACTTACCAATTATCTCCAGCAACATGCTCTCCAAGTACTTTAGCCAACTGTTGTGGATATGGAGTATATAATGTTCTGCTAAACGGGATGATTAATCCTACCTCCGGTGGAGAAGACGGATATAAAGATTATTCCTGTACTCACCACACTGAAGTGATGCAAAATCACAACTATACTTTTACAGTGAGAACAGGATCGGACAACCCACAAGATACTAAAGTTTGGATCGATTATAACAACGATGGAGAGTTTGATGATGCTACCGAACTTGTTTTGGAAGACATTAACGGATATGACCCACAGATTAGTTTTACTCCTCCTACGACAGGTGTAATTCTGGACACACTACTAAGAATGAGAGTTATTTCCGATGAAGTAGGAAGTAGCATTTCAGGATGTAACGATGTAAACCGTGGACAGGCTGAAGATTATGGAATTAAAATTCTTGCTGATACTACTACCCCTCCTCCACCAAATGGAATTGCCGAAAATGAATTTCAATTTGCAGTTTTCCCTAACCCTGCAACAGATCGGGTAACCATTTCTACTACTTCCAAAGTAACTGACATCCAAATCATCAACTTATTAGGAGAAATGGTCATCAACAAAACTGTTATCGATTCTTCAGATCAGATTTTTGACATCTCCAACCTACCATCTGGAACCTATTTGGTGGTAGTATACAACACAGCAAATACCAGAAAAGTTGAAAAACTAATTATTAAATAACCCACCTATGAGGAAATTACTGCTATTTACACTTACACTCTTATTATTTCATAACTCATTTGCCACCCACCTTATTGGTGGAAGTATGGGGTACTCATACGTGGGAAAATTTGGAAATAATTATCGTTATAAAATTATCCTTACCACTTATACCAACTGTGGTCCGGGATCCAATATACCTACCCCCGAAGGTCCAGACCTTACGGTAGGAATTTATCAACACAACACTCAAAATGATCCGCTAGCTCCTGGTAACAAAACCCATCAACAAAACGTTACGGTTACCTTAGTTAGCTCCAATCAAATTCAACCCGGATTACCTCCGGGATGCTCCGTAGGGGCTTCTACCTGTATCTATAAAGGTGTGTATGAAGGAACTGTGGATCTTCCATTAAACTTTAATGGATACCACATTTACTATGAAAGATGTTGTAGAAATGGAAGTATTGTGAATTTGATTCCCAGCGAATCAATGGCATTTCATGCTTTCATTCCTCCTCCATTAATTGAAAACTCTACACCTGAGTTTACGGATGATCCTGTACCATTTGTATGTGCTGGAGATACCACTTCCCTATTAAACTCTGCCTACGATCCAGATGGTGATTTATTGGTATTTAGTTTTGTAACTCCTTATAATGGGTTTGCAAATGCTGGAAATCCTGCCCCTGCACCTCCGCAACCATCGCTTGGGTGGACCATTCCTAACGTCAGTTACGCTGCTGGTTTTAGTATGGCTCAGCCATTTGGTACCGGTGGATATTCTCACATTAATGCTTCAACCGGTTTAACCACTTATTATGCTCCCAGTACGGGAGATTATGTGGTTGCCATTGAAATTAAAGAATATAGAAATGGAAATCTAATTGGTATTACCAGAAGAGACTTGCAAATTCTAGTGCTAAACTGTCCGGTAAACCCTCCACCAAATATTGATCCAGCATTGGGAACTACGAGCACCTCTTTTAGTATTGAAGAAGGTGAAACACTTTGTTTTGACATCGGATTTAACGACCCAAATGGAGATAGTATCATACTAACCTCTAATGGTCAAATCTTTGACGCTAGCATCATTAACCCTGCAGCAACTATTTCTACTCCAGCAGCGGATTTAGATACAGTATCGGCACAATTCTGCTGGACAACTGATTGTGGACAGGCACAAGCGCTTCCTTATCAATTTCAGGTATCGGCGCAAGATCGAGGGTGCCCTCCTAAAACGACCAATCTGGTCTATCAAATTACCGTCAACCCGGTGGCTCCCCCAGACACTATAATGGGGCCTGAAATGGTCTGTCAAAACTCCACAGAAACCTACACAACCAATGCTGCAGCCAACAGTACTTTCGAATGGTCTGTAACGGGTGGAACCATTACCACAGGAAATACAGGAACATCAGTTGATATACAATGGGGAAATCCGGGAACCGGAATAATTACCCTCAAAAAATTGAACCAATATGGCTGCGAATCTGAAGCCATTACCAGAGAAATTACCATCTTAACTACTCCTCAGGTGGATGTGGGAAATGATACTTCTATCTGTATCGGAGATTCTATTGTAATTAACGGAAGTACTACTGCATCCAGTGGTTATACGCTGAGCTGGAGTCCTACCGATTCCATTATCAATGAAACTACATTAACTCCTACTGTATTTCCATCGGATACCACAGCTTATATTTTATCAATTGACTTAGGTTCTATTTGTGTTGGAAAAGACACCATTAATGTAATGGTAAACATTCCTACAGTAGATGCAGGAGTAGATACTGCTATTTGTGCAGGAGACTCTGTTCAATTAAATGGAAGCTCATCGCCGGGAACCATACTTTGGAGCCCTGCGGCAGATTTAGATGATGCTTCAAGTTATACCCCATGGGCTTCACCAACTACAACAACAGATTATATCATTACGCTCACAGATGGCATTGGGTGCGCAATTACGGACACCATGACTCTGACAGTAGACGTTGGGTTTACCCTTACAACTACGCCAGATACCAGCATTTGCGCCAACGACTGTTTTAATTTAATGGCATCTGGAGCTACTGATTATGCCTGGGAACCAGCAGCATCATTAAACGATTCGACTTTACCGAATCCGCTTGCCTGTCCTACTGCTAATACTACATATACCGTATATGCTCAAACCGGAGCATGTTTAGATACCGGATATGTTGATGTTACCATTAACAACCTACCTACGGTTGATGCCGGAACAGATGTAACCATTTGTTTTGGAGACACTATTCAATTAACAGCAACTGGTGCTACAGGATATACCTGGACACCTGCCGATTCCATTTCGAATACAGGAATTGCCAACCCTATGGTATGGCCTTCGGATACAACTATGTATTATGTTACAGGTACAGATGGAAATGGTTGTTCTGCCATTGACTCTGTTCAGGTAAATGTTAATCCATTACCAACAGTTTCTGCCGGAAACGATGTGAGCTATTGTATTGGAGATTCTACTCAGTTAAACGCAACCGGTGCCGATACTTATGTATGGACTCCAACTACTGATCTTTCTGATCCTAACATTGCTAATCCTTATGCTACAGGAACAGGGAACATGACTTACATTGTGGAAGGTACCGACGCCAATGGGTGTGTGAACACAGACACTATTGACATAACGGTTAATGCTCTTCCTGTAATTACTTTATCAAACGACACTACCATTTGTGAAAACGACACCATAACATTGGTTGCTGGTGGAGGCGACACCTATAATTGGAACCCAACCACAAACTTGGGAACACCTACTCAGGCTACTACAACCGCCTTCCCAACAACCACTACTACTTATGAGGTTATTGTAACCGATGGTAATGGTTGTATAGATAGTGCTGAAGTAGTAGTTACAGTTAATCCGGCTCCTGCTGTAGATGCTGGTGCTGATGTAACCATTTGTTTTGGAGATACCATTCAGCTTACTGCAACTGGTGCTACAGGATATACCTGGACTCCGGCTGATTCTATTTCGAATACAGGAATTGCCAACCCTATGGTTTGGCCTTCGGATACTACCATCTATTATGTTACTGGTTCTGACGCCAACTCTTGTTCTTTGATGGACTCTGTGCAAGTAAATGTTAACCCATTACCTAATGTAATGACAGGAAACGATACCAGCTATTGTATTGGAGATTCTGTTCAGTTAAATGCAACTGGTGCCGATACTTATGTATGGACTCCAACGACTGATCTTTCTGATCCGAACATTGCTAATCCTTATGCTACCGGAACAGGTAACATGACTTACATTGTAGAAGGTACTGATGCCAATGGATGTGTGAATACGGATACCATTGATGTAACAGTTAATGCTCTTCCGGTAATCACCATTTCCAATGATACGACCATTTGTATTAACGATACCATATCCCTTACAGCTGGTGGTGGTGATACCTACAGTTGGAACCCAACTGCTACGCTGGGTACTCCTACTCAGGCTACAACTACAGCTTTCCCTGTTACAACTACTACTTACGAAGCCATCGTAACTGATCTTAATGGTTGTGTAGACAGTGCTGAAGTTGATGTAACTGTTCAAACACTTCCTGCTGTGGATGCAGGACTGGATGTTGACATTTGTTTTGGTGATACCATTCAATTGACTGCAACTGGTGCTACAGGATACACCTGGGCTCCGGCTGACTCTATTTCGAACATTAACATTGCCGATCCTCTGGTTTGGCCTTCGGATACCACTGAGTACATTGTTACTGGTAATGATGCTTTAGGATGTATTAATACAGATACCTTAATGGTTAATGTTAACCCATTACCTAATGTAATGGCAGGAAACGATACCAGCTATTGTATTGGAGACTCAGTTCAGTTAAATGCAACTGGAGCCGATACTTATGTATGGACTCCAACGACTGATCTTTCTGATCCGAACATTGCTAATCCTTATGCTACAGGAACAGGTAACATGACATACATTGTAGAGGGAACTGATGCCAATGGATGTGTTAATACAGATACCATTGATGTAACAGTTAATGCTCTTCCAGTGATCACCATTTCTAATGATACGACCATCTGTATTAACGACACCATATCGCTTACAGCTGGTGGTGGTGATACCTACAGTTGGAACCCAACTGCTACACTAGGTACTCCTTCTCAGGCTACAACTACAGCTTTCCCTGTTACAACCACTACTTACGAAGCCATCGTAACGGACCTTAATGGTTGTGTAGACAGTGCTGAAGTTGATGTAACTGTTCAAACACTTCCTGCTGTAGATGCAGGACTGGATGTAGACATTTGTTTTGGTGACACCATTCAACTGACTGCAACTGGTGCTACAGGGTACACCTGGGCTCCGGCTGATTCTATTTCGAACATCAATATTGCAGATCCTCTGGTTTGGCCATCGGATACCACTGAGTACATTGTTACTGGTGCTGATGGACTGAATTGTATCAACACCGATACCGTTGTGGTTAATGTAAACCCACTTCCTACTCCTGATGCAGGACCGGATCTTTGGGTTTGTCCTGGTGATCAGGTACAAATCAATGCAACCGGTGGAGGAACTTACAGCTGGTCGCCAGCTACAGGGCTTTCTGATCCTAACATCGATAACCCAATGGCAGGTCCTGCCGATACTACCACCTACATACTTTCAGTAACCGATGGTAATGGATGTATCGATACCGATACCATGACTGTATTTGTTAATGCTACCGTTCCTACTGATGCTGGTACTGATACCACCATTTGTGAGGGAGACACCATTCAAATTGGTGGAGCTCCTACTTCGGTAAATGGTACCACTTTCTTCTGGACCCCTGCTGGTTTGGTAGACGATCCTAATGTGGCTAACCCAATGGCATTCCCAACGGTGGATACCTGGTTCTATGTAGCCACTACTAACGACACTTGTTCGGGACTGGATTCTGTTCTGGTAACAGTTAATCCTTATCCACTGGCTAATGCTGGTGCAGATATTCAAATTTGTATTGGTGATACGGCTCAACTGGGAGCTACAGGAGGAGTTTCTTATGTATGGACTCCTGACCTTGATCTTTCTGATGACAGCATTGCTGGTCCTCAGGCATGGCCGATGGATACTACTGCTTATGTGGTAGCAGTAACTGATGCTAATGGATGTACTCAAACAGATACCATGGAGGTGATTGTAAATCCTCTTCCTACGGTGAGTGCAGGAGCAGATGATGCCATTTGTTTGGGAGACACTGCTCAACTATCAGCTTCAGGTGGTGATCTTTACACCTGGACACCGGCAGACAGCTTGAGTGATGCCAACATCTTTGATCCGATGGCATGGCCTACAGCAACGACTGATTACATGGTTACAGTAACTGACTCTAACGGATGTATTAACTCAGATACCATGACGCTAACAGTAAACTCTCTTCCTGTAGTGGATGCGGGTACAGATGTGAACATTTGTATCGGAGACTCTACTCAACTGGGAGCTTCTGGTGCTGATACTTATGTATGGACTCCTGGTACTGATCTTTCTGATCCAAACATCGCTGATCCGTGGGCAACTTCCATCTTTACTCAAAACTATGTAGTAGAAGGAACTGATGGTAACGGATGTCAGAATACAGATACCGTACTGGTAGTAGTAAACAACTTACCAATGTAGTAGTTGGACCAGATGCTCAGATTTGTATCGGTGATACTACTCAAC
>CBDDKM010000003.1:0-688527 GCA_965230225.1 Parvicellaceae bacterium | reverse complement strand
ACATGGATAGTATTCCTGATTACGAAGATTCTTGTGCAACGGAATTTGGGCCTAAAGAAAATAATGGTTGTCCGTGGCCGGATACTGATAAAGATGGAGTACTGGATAAAGACGACGATTGTGTAAACACTCCAGGACCAGCTTCGAACAAAGGTTGCCCAGTAATTACCGAGGAGGAGCAAGAAGTAGTTGATTATGCTTTCGAAAACCTTGAGTTTGAAACCAACAAAGACATTATCAAACACAAATCTGAGCTATCGCTTACAGAACTAGCCGAATTGCTTTCCAGCAAACCGGACTGGGGACTAAATATTAGTGGACATACTGATGATGTAGGTTCTGCAGAGGCAAACATGATACTTTCTAAAAAGAGAGCAGAAGCTGTAAAACAGTTCTTGATCAACAAGGGAGTTGACGCCAATCGACTTAATGTATTCTACTACGGAGAAGAGAAGCCGATTGCATCGAACGACACAAAGAAGGTAGACAGAAAAACCGAAGGGTAGTTATGGAAATTGTATTTGATAACCGCCACTTCATAACAAAGAAAAAGCCTGTACCATGTACGGGCTTTTTTTATTTCTAATAAGATTATATAATGTGTGCTATCCTATCCTATCCTATCCTATCCTATCCTATCCTATCCTATCCATTAGTAAGACATAACCAAACACGTCGTTTTACCCTTTCAGATGAAAGACGTACCTACTAGTAAATGATTAAGGGAAACCCTTAGAAGTTTATTTCTGGGTTAAATGATGATAGAACTTCTTAACTGCAGCACAGTAAACAATACCATAGGCTCCATTTTGGAAATAAGGCTCGGGAGTAATGTTCAACTCATCCTCTGCATTGTTTACAACGCTACTTAAATAGCCCATGTATGATTCAGATATATGACCTAAAGACCAAATCTCCACTCTTATGATGGTATTGGTTTTAATCTCTACATCATCAAACAAAAGAATTCTTTCTTCTCTATTGGTGTATTTACATACGTCGTAAAAAGGCATTTGTACCTCTCTCCAGGAAGTATCGTTTAAATTGTACTTATCTGCATAAAACAATTTAGGTTTGAAGAACCCATAAGCGTTGAAAGGACTTAATATTTCAGCATCTCCATAGATGTCATAAATACTCATTCCATCCCCATTTGGGTTTTCTTCTACTACATCCGAAATAATTATTATTCAGAATAATTGGATCTCTACTGGCATCATGGCAAGTATATTTAATACCGTCTACAGTTACCTCAATGGTATAATAATCCTGCCCCACCATTGGAATAAAAGAATTACATCTATACAATCCATTTCCTTTATGTTCAAATGGGTAAGCATTATCCGGTGGCATTTTATCGTTGGTTACCACCACCTCAGCATCAGAAATCCAATTGAATTGTTCTCCTTCAGGAACAGAAGACCACTCTACTTTTATTTCTTGCAGACCATTTTGATCTGTAATGAAACCATTAATCATCAACTTAGGACTATCCACTTTCTGGATATCTAAGTCCAATTCCTTGACACAGGAACTCATGAAAAGTCCCATGAATATCAAAGAAATCATGATTGAGCGTGGTCTCATAGTACTATCTTTAAAGATAATGAAGGTAAGAAAGGTAAGTAATTTACTCCATAATACCTCAATATTGACAAGTTTTCTTCATCTCGCTCTACTAAAACGAAAGTAATATTATGCCGATTATACACATTATTGACCGATAATCTAACTTGTCCACTGGCTTTTATTTTGTCCATTTTAATGTTTCTCACCACCGAAAAATCCAATCGATGATAGTCCGGTAATCGCTCTCCATTTCTATTAATGTATAGAGGAAATGCTGTTCCATCCACCACAATTTGACCAGATGGAAAATTAACCGCAGTACCAGAATGGTAGACGAATAAACCAGAAAAGTTCCAAAGATCATTTAGCTCATACCTCCCACGCAATGATAAATAGTGTGGTCTGTCGTAAGCAGTTGGGTAAGGATCACCACCGTTGATCAAATCACTCTGTTGTTCGGTTTTTAGTAAGGTATACCCTAACTCTACCTTTAATCTATCTCTCTTTAAACCAAAAAATGTTTCCACTCCTCTGGCTTTAATATTGGTAGCTGCCAGGTTGGTCTCAAAGTGAACTCCAGCAACTTCTCCAAGGTGAATAAAATCGATGGCATTGGTTTGCCTTCTGGAATACAGTTGCACATAGCTGTAAAAGTTCTCTACACTTCTGGTCCACTTAAACGACAACTGTCTTGACCTTTCGGGAGGAAGTAATTTATTGGCTCCATACCATAATTCCACGGCAGGTACATCGGCCGCATTGGTAACGTTGTGGAAGTACTGATTCATTACATCAAAATTCACTTCCACGGTGTTATTAGGGTTAAAAGCATATTGAGTACTTAACCTTGGTTCCAAATTAACGTATTGATGTAGGATGGACCCACTTGGGCTGATGAGGGTATCAAATACAAAATTTTGAGACACCACAATAGCTGTATCTCCCGATCCAATTTGCATAAAGATCGGCATTCTCAATCCCAATTTTAATTTCAACTTCTTTCCAATATCCTGATCCAATTGCCCGTACACAGCACTTTCTATAGCACTTCTCTCGGATTGAACTACCGAATCGGGATTACTAATTAATTGAGTACCTACTCCAAGCGAATTAGCTCTGTAAGAAGTCATAAACCCCGTACTGATTTTACTACTACTGGATGGGTATAAATTAAGGTCATATTTCAGTCTATAGGACTTAATATCTTGTACACTATTCTCAAAATCCAGATCAGAATCGGATCGAATATTATACAGACTACCACTAAGGGATAAATTAGAAAATGAACGATCCGAGTATATATGGTTCCAACGTATCGACCCTACTTTATTCCCCCAGTTATATGTATTAATCACCGTGTATTCATCATCACCGGTATACATAGACATGAACAATCTGTTATTGGCATTAACATGATAGTTTAGCTTAAATGAAATATCGTGAAAAGATAATTTAGGAAAGGTTTCTCTAAACTGAGTTCTACTGATAAACTGATCCAAAATGCTTTTTCTCGAAGAGAAGTAAAACGAACTTTTGTTTTTAATAATCGGTCCTTCTGCATTTAGTTGAGCACTCACTAAGCCGATACCTGCATTGGCATGGTAATGTTCTAAATCTCCATCCTTGAGTCGAACATCCAGAATAGAAGCATTACGTTCACCAAATTTGGCAGGTATTTTTTCTTTGTAAAGCGGTGCAGATTTTACTGCATCGGCATTGATCACCGAAAACATCCCAAATCCATGAGTGGTGTGATAAATGGGTGCATCATCTAATAAAATTAAGTTATTTCCATTACCGGAACCTCTAACTACGTACCTACTGGAACCATCTTGTTCCGGTTGTACACCAGGGGCTAACTGTACATATTTCAGTAAATCCGCCTCGCCTGCAATGGCAGTACTTTCCATCGATCTCCCCAACAAATCTGGGTCGGTTTCTTCAATTTCGCGTCCTTTTTTGGGTTGATGACGAACCAACACCTCATCCAGAGTTCTTCCTCCTTTTTTCATTAATACATCCAACACCACATCGTCATTTGCATTAATGGAATCTAATTTATTCTGGTACCCTATAAAAGAAGCCCGATACTTAATATCGCCCTTAGGCACTTTTACGTTGTAATAACCATAACTATTGGATACAGCACCCAACTCTAATTCCGGAAAATAAATAATTGCACCGATCAACTCCTCCTTAGAAACCATATCTCTTACGTATCCACTAAGACGAATCTCCTCTTGTGCTTTTTTGACAATAAAAAAGGTAATTTGCCCACCAATTTCCTTGTACTGTACATTGGTATTATTGGTGAGGTAATCCAATACTTCTTTTAAATAAGCCTCTTCGAAATTTTTAGTGTAGTTCTTCTTTATTTTTTTGATGGAGGAAGAGCTGTAAGACAACTTTACCACATCCTTTTCCTGAATAATTTGAATACACTCCAGTAGGGAGTTATCCTCAAAAGAAACAGAAACTTCCTGATACAGCAAATTTTGTCCGTAGAACGAACAAAGAAAAAAAATTGATAATGTGGTTAGAAATATTCTCATCCACCTTTAGAACTTAAGTAATATACCCCATTGTCTTCTTGATACTGAATATCGCAAGCGAGAATTAAAATCTCTACGATTTCTTCAAGTGTATTTTTGTTAAAGGTAACAGAAACCGGACAGGATTTCACCTGTTGGTCCCTTAACTTTAACTTATCATCATACACTTGATTCAGCAGGGTTACTACTTCCTCTAAAGGTTGATCTTCGAATATAAAGACTCCTGTTTGCCAGGATAAAAAATTCGGATTTACCTCGGATACTTCCGAGATGCTATTTTTTGAACAAGAAGCTTGTTCGTTTTTGTTTAGGATAACTGCTCCAGCTTCGTTTTTAAGCTCAACTGTTCCATGCTCAACACTTACAACCGTTTGATCGTTGTTAGTATTAACATTAAATGCCGTTCCTAAAACTTTAATTTGTCCATTATTAGTGCTCACCACAAAAGGGTGTTCCTTATCCGGCTGAACTTCGAAAAACGCTTCTCCATCTAAAGACAAGCTTCTGTTTTCTGTAAAGTTTTCCTGGTAGGCCAGATGACTATTTTTATTTACCCAAACTTCCGACCCATCGGGTAAAAGAACATGATCAGAAATTTCTGCGGTACTTACTTCAATAGCATCTACTCCACTCGAAAACAATTCAAAATAATAAGCTCCACCAACAGCTAAAACCATACTGGCGGCCACTAATAATTGGGTATAAAGTTTTCTAACTTTAGTTGTTCCAGGAGCTTCAGGCATTTCTAGTTTAGGCTGTACCTTATCCCATGCCTTTGAAGCATCAAACTGAATTGTCTCTTCTATTGGTTCTTCCGTCCAAATGAACTTAAGCACCTCAAATTCCTGAGCATTATTCGCCTTCCACTCTTCTACCTGTTGTATTTCATCAGGAGTGGCTTCTTTAGCGAAGTACTTTGACAATATTTGATTGATGTTTTCCATTAACTACCCTAATGTCGTTTTACAAAATAGCATCACCTACTGCAAGAGAAAAAAAATTAAAATAATTTCAAAAAACCGATGATCCTTTAATTTTTCCCTTAACAATTTAAACGCTCTACTCATTTGATTTTCTACCGTTTTCACAGAGATATCAAGCTCTTCGGCAATCTCCTTATAGGACATACCATCCATTTTACTTCTGATAAAAACCAACCTGGTTTTTTCAGGAAGTTGACCAATGGCAAATTGCAAAATTTCTCTGGTAGATGTTTCTTTCTCCTCATCAATTGGTTCATCCTGGTAATACATTTCTCGAACGTTATTATCAAATGAATCCTTTTCCGCCAACTCACGAGTTACTTTTCTCAAAACATCAATACTTTTAAATTTAACAGCTCGAATTAAATAGTTATCCGGCTTGTCAATTTCAGAAGAATTTCTGTTTTTATTCCAAAAGTCAACCAGAACTTCTTGAACAATATCCTCCGCACGGTCCCTGTCATTCACTATCTTAATAGCGTAATTACACAAAGGACTGTATAGGCGGTGAAACAGTTCTTTAAATTCTTTCTCGGTTATCAACTGGCGCAGCGTTTAGTTTAAGCAGAGGTAAATTTAATTTTTTTTACCTATTATGAGTATATTCTTACCCTTTTTAAAACAACACAGAAAAATTCTATTGGTTCGCTCGAACATCTTTTGGAGTTCATCCGCCCGTCATATCCCTTCGTCTAACTCTATATTATTTATTCTTAGCGCTTTCGTTCTGTGCCTACCTTTGTTATACTTCAAAAATTGAAGAATTATGAAAAAGGGATTGGCTTACGTACTTTCAATTATTTACTACTTCTTTTTTGGAGTTCTTCTATTATTCTTTCATCCATTGCAATGGATTGCTTTAAAACTGGGTGGATATAAAGCTCACAAAAAAATAGTTGACATACTGAATGTTTGTCTTCTGTGGAACTTGAGAATCCTAGGAACAAGCATTAATTACGAAAACGACCAAAAAATCCCTGGAGATGTACCTTTAATCATCGTCTCGAACCATCAGAGCATGAATGATATTCCTTTATTCGTATGGTACATGAGAAAATATCATCCTAAATTTATTTCTAAAATCGAGTTAGGTAAGGGAATACCGAGTGTATCATTTAATTTAAAGCATGGAGGTTCAGTTCTGATTGACCGAAAAGACCCTAAGCAATCGCTAACAGCCATTACGAATTTTAGCAAATACATCGAAAAGAATAAATACTCTGCGGTAATTTACCCAGAGGGTACCAGAAGTAGAAACGGAGTACCAAAAAGGTTTTCTTCTAACGGGTTAAAAACATTAATTAAGAACATCCCTTCTTCTTATGTTGTTCCGGTAACCATTAACAACTCCTGGAAATTCCTTAAATATGGAAAGTTTCCTATGGGTATAGGTGTTAAGTTATCCATGAAAGTACATGCGCCAATTAAGGTAGATTCTCTCCCTTTCGATCAGCTTTTTGAGTACGTTGAGAACAAGGTTAAGGGTTCTGTAATAACCACTTAATCAAATGTCTCAAAATTGTGTTCTTCCTGTTCCTCTTCGAAGAAATAGATTCGCAACACCACAGTATCATTTAAGAAATTGATTTTACCAATCTCAATTCGATTGATCTTAAGCCCTATTCTATTTTCTAAATCTGCCTTTAACTCTTCATATTTTTCCGGGCGAAGTAAATCAACGTTCTCGTAAATAACGGTTTTTTGTTTCTCGTGCTTGAGTAACCAGAGTTTCTCTAAAGCAAATGTTGCCCCTATTATAGCCACATTAGTAAAAGCCAGCTCGGCATAACTCATTTTTTTATTGGCCAATGCATTGATCACCGATACCCCAATAACAATAAAGAGGTAGGTCATTTCTTTAATAGGAATAGCATCTGTCCGATATCGTATGATCCCGAAAATAGCAAAGAGCCCAAGTGCCATACCCATGCCCATTTCGAACTTCTTAAGCGTAAAACAGATCATAAAGATCATCATGCTAATCATGATATAGGTAAACAGGTAATCTTTTCTTTTGGCTATAGGATAATACAAAGCTCTAACAATGATCATAATAACACTAAAGTTCAAGCAAAACTTGAAAATCAATTTCCAAAAATCTTTATCAAAATAGGATACTCCCAGAAAATTAGCACCATCTTTTTCGGCTTGTTCTGTTAGTTTTTTAATGTTATCCGCATTGTCTTCGATGGCTTTTGCATAGCCTTTAACAGCGTCAAAAGTTTCCTGATCGGTTAAAAAATCCAATCCACTCTGGATGAATTCAAAATGTTCTGTGATCCAATTCATTGATTCAATTTATTCAAGTGCAAGTACTTGGATTTAAACCTATTGGTTTTTAGATGTTCAAATAGTAATCCGGCTCCCATGCAATATTTACTCATCCGCATTGGCCTTACTCCATTTCTTTTTAACAAAGCAATAAAAGGAGACTGTCGGTTTACCCGTTCTTGTTTTACCTCTGCAATGATGACGTTGCCCATAAAAACGTTTTCGTCCTCTTCTCCTTTCCCTTTACTTGCCGGTTGCTTAATAACCGGACTAAACCCCAACCCTAAATCCAGGGTTAACCTTTCGGTATCGTATTTATTAACCAATGTAATTCTGTGAAAGAAATTCCAAAGGGCTGTGTCCAAATGGTAGTTGTGCGGAATTATTTCTTTAATAAACTGACAAGATTCACCGGAAAGATTAATCTCAAAGTCGTCTATTCTAATTCTGCTTTTTATGGTTCTGCCTTTCTTTTTGTTTTTTATTTCCAGAAAACACAAATCGGAATCCACATACTTTCGCATGCGAACTTTATACCGATTTGGTCTTCCGTTGTGGTGGTGGTGATAAAACATAAAATCCGGTGTATCAAAATACAATGTTCTGTACTCGGCCATTCTTTTATGATCAATCTCTAGAACCTTGTAATTAGCATCTAGAAGTGGCAAAATTTCTTCAAAAAGAGTTTGCGGTAACACAAACTTGGTATCCGTTCTATTTAGAAGCTTTACCTCATCCATTTCCTGCAAGGTGATGGGAGAAAAACCGGATAATATGTTTTCTATTTGTTTCAAATTATTTTACTGCAAACTTCACTACTTCTTTACCGGATCGAATAAAATATACTCCTGATGGAAACTCATCCAGATCAATGGTTAAGGTGCTATCTGCACCGGACCAAACCACATCCATCAATTGCATTCCGGTGTTGTAAATTTCGATCTGTTTGTCTTCTGTTGGATGATTAAACTTTACGTTTACAAAGTGTTCTGCCGGGTTGGGGTAAACCACAAATTGATTCTCTTTTTCGATCTCTTCTACTCCAATTGGAGCATTTGAGATTTTGCTTACTCCGGTACTGGTTGCTACCCACACGTTATTGTTATCATCAATAGCCAATGCTCTTACTACCGGTCCAACTAACCCATCGCTTACATCATAATCTACCCAACCTGATCCATCATAGGCACAAATACCTCCTTCGGTAACCAGATAATCCACATAAACTCCAACCCAAACATTACCATACCCATCTACTTTCACATCTTCGATTGGATTTAAAGTATCTGGCGCGGGCAAGGTAAACATGGTGGTATGATTAGTTGAGAATTGATCCTGATCGTCCAAAACAGTAATACCATCAGAAGTTCCTACCCAACGTTGATCCTGATCGTCAAATGCGATGGCTCTGATTCTATTGTTTAATATTCCTTCGTTTTCGGTTACCTCAGTAAATCCAGAACCGTCGTAAATGATCACTCCTCCCAGTCCTGACCCCAGGTAATAATCTCCACCGGAATGAACTGTAATGGAGTTAACACCACCAAATGGCAATCCGTTACTCATGTCAAAGTTGGTCCAGTTAGTTCCATCGAACATAGAAAACCCATCGCTAGTTCCAAACAACATGGTTCCATTATCTTCTGTAATGCATTTAATCTGGTTATTTCCCAAACCATCTATAGTGGTATAGGACGTAAATGAACTTCCATCAAAAACACTAATTCCAAAATCAGTTCCTACCCAAACATCACCCTGAGCATCTTCGTAGATAGCCTGGATGGTATTGTGAACTAATCCTTGATGGGATGTGGTGGTATAACTGTTCCAGGTGGATCCATCAAAACTGGAAACTCCATCCTGAGTTCCGAACCACACAGTGTTATTCACTCCAGCGTGAACATCATTTACACTATTGTTCAACAATCCCTCGTTGGTAGTGTAATTGGTAAATGTTTGTGCCTGAACACCGATTCCTCCGGTAAGGGCCAAACAGGTTAGTATTTTTGATATTGACTTCATTTTTTTGGGTATTAATTGATGATTACTTTTTTAGTAGCAATAGAATTCTCATTGCTCAGTTTTACGAAATAAATCCCGCCAGCGAAATTGCTAGTTGTCATTGGTATTATCCCATTATGGGTTATTTGGTCGCTATGTGTCAAAACTTTACCGTTAATGTCCAGAATCTGAACCTCGTATGGTCCATCTTCCATTACTCGGATATTAAACATATCGCCAGCGGGATTTGGATAAATTGAAAAATCCAATTGTTCTGTAAGGTCTTCTACTCCTGCGTGTTCGTTGTTAGCTCCGTAAGTTGGGACTAACAGTATAAATGATCCTGTTCCGTTTGGTATTCTACCGGTAGAAATATCTGCATGTTGTGTTCCAAAACTTACCGAATCGATAACAGTGCCATCGTCATAAGACAAGACCAAAGAATCGGCGTTGGAAGCAATTTTAAAATTGGTGTGTAATCCGGAATCTAGTGTATCTTCATCTGCCCACACCATTAAATACGAGTCCGGTTCAATAACCACATTGGGCATTTCCCAGGCAGTTAGGTTATTATAGTCGTCTGATAAATAAAGACCTTTGGTGGAAATTGGATATTGAGTATTGTTGTACAACTCTATCCAATCGTCATAATCTCCTTCATCATCGCTTACGTAAGTATCATTTACCGCCATAAACTCGTTGATTACCAAATCCTGTGGGCCAATTTTACTTTCTATGGAGTAAAACTCATAAGCTGCTCTTTCTGGTGAAAACCTCCCAGTAGAATCGTTTTCAGCATAGATATAGTACTCTACCACATTCCCGATATCTGTTAACTCAGCTCCATATAAACTATCTCCTGCAGTTCCATCATTATGGTTTCCATCATCGAACATAGAAATGGTTTTAAACACTTCGCTTTCTCCAAATCGATAAGCAAGAAATACCTCATCTGCATCTGCGACGGTGGCTGATATCCAGATATCATCTCCTAAATTGATGTTTTGAGTAGAAGGTGCTACATTCGAAATTGTAGGTGCACCTTGCATTCCCGGATAGGTGGATAAATAGTTCCAACGATCATCCATTAAATCAATGATTCCCGGATAGTCGATTAAATCGGAAACAGTAGAAGTAAG
This sequence comes from Parvicellaceae bacterium, assembly GCA_965230225.1. Lineage (GTDB taxonomy): Bacteria > Bacteroidota > Bacteroidia > Flavobacteriales_D > Parvicellaceae > CALSMU01. Next base: position 678,012 of record CBDDKM010000003.1, on the reverse strand, counting down.
GTTATTAAAAAAGTCGGCGTCTGTATAGAACTTATTCGTATCTGCAATTACAGATGTAGAGATAAGGTTTTGTAAATCCTGAGCTCGGTTAGCATATTCCTGATTGGCTACGTTCTCTTCCATGATGGTTCTTAAATGAGCGATATACATCTTTCTGTATCGATCGTTCTCGAATAAGTTTCTCATGAGTGGCCTTGGAAATACCGATACACTATTGTAGTGTAAGAGCGGGTCCATTTCCTTGGCTTCCTGAATGGAAAACCCACTGTAGTGAAGGGAAGCATCCGTCATTCTGTAACTGGCAAACGACATGTTTAAATCCCATAAAATTGGATTGAACTGCCCGTTGTGATCCTGATACAAATAATAGTTCTGTGCATATCCTACGTAACTATCAAAGTTGATTAAAGCATAGTTAAAGGCATGCATCCACAATGTTCTGTCTACATTAAGTAAGTGGTGAATGCTGTCCGGTACTTCGTTTAAAGTATCGATTAAGGCATATAAATCGTCCCAGCCGGATTCTGATTTTAAATCGTACAACCCGTCATAATCCAACGGATCCGTTCCGGGGCTGTTTCCTAAATTGGAGTTTTCTCCATTCAAATCCAGATTATCCGGATTACACTTAAAAAATGTATTGGCGCTACTATTAAAATGGTTTTGTAAGAACTCATTACCTACCGCTTCAACATTCGTATATAATCCCCAAAGAGTATCGTTAATGTATAAATTGGCATAATTGGCTCTGGAAGCAGGCATGTATTTCCTACCTATTTCGTAAGACAATACTTCCCGAACAAAAGAGGGATCCTGAATAACGTTACTCAGTTTTATTTTATCGATTCCATCGTAACGTTGTCCGCCAATGATGTAATTCAGTTTAATGTTAAAAGGATTCTTAACCCTATTGGTGCTCACGGAGCTATATCCTTTGTAGCGAACACCTACACTATCTAGTTGTGTTCCATTAATAACTACCGTTGCCACTAATCGCTCCTCCATTCCATCTACGTATAAACTATCCAGAATGTGGTCCCAGTTAGCTTCTTCAAAATACAACCTGATTTCCTGAATGGAACCTTCGTCATAAAAATCTGCCTGAGCCGACAGATTTTTATGAGCGAAACAGATCAATAGCATCAATATGGTCGAAAATCTAATCATGAAACTAATCTTACTTCATTAAGGCTACTTTTTTAACAGCTCTAAAATCGGTTCCAACTATGGTTACATAGTAGAATCCATTAGGGTATGCTGATAAGTTGATGCTAGAAACATTTTCTTCGTAGGCAATCATTTTACCATAGGTATCTCTTACAGTAATATGAGCATCAATTCCTTCTAATCCTTCCAGGTTAAATACTCCGGTGGATGGGTTAGGGTAAATATTCATCTCAATGTCTTCCATCTCAGAAAGTCCAACTCCCAGTCCACATGGGTCATCACCTAACAGAGCAATAATTCCAGGGTGGTCACACTCGTATCTAAAAGCTTTAGCAGGACCGGCATTGTATTGCCATACTACATTATCGTTGGCATCTACTTCGTACATGTATCCATTAGAAACATTAACAAATGTGTTTCCGTTCGACATGGCATCGCTAGCAGACTGTCCGTCAGAATCCACATTACAACTGTGTCTGAAATCGTAAGTTGATGGCCCGTAAGCTTGTCCTGGTGTTAATGTATACGTGTATCCATTTACCGGTGGATCAATAGCATCTACTGCTGAACCTCCATTGTCTCCTTCGTTATTGAAGAACTGGATGTATCCTCCACGTGGTCTTCCATCGTCTGGAATCCATCTAGGATCGTGCACAGCTGCATCAATGGTTTGAGAACCAGAAGCTCCATAGTTAGATGGATTTCCCCATCTGTATAGGAAGTCACCTCCCATTCCAGAATTCCCCCCGGAGTGAGAAGCTGCTTCCGCTGTAGTCGTACTGTGGTCTATGATGTAAATTTCGCTCGCAGTACGTGAACTAAATACAATTTGATCCAACTGTTCGTTGTAATCAATTCCATTAACATGGAACCAATCTCCACTACTTCCACCAGGACCACCAGGGCCTCCACCAGATTGAACAGCATTAATGTCCATTAACTCTGGATGATCTGCAACTACTCCATAATTATCTTTCGAAGCATCGTGATCTTGAATTAAATGATCCCAAATGTGCCATTCCCAAACAATGTTTGCAGTAGATCCAGATGGTTGTAACTCTAATATGTGTGTTGGCCATTTATCAGAAGAAGCTCCGTCGTAACCAGCTTGAGTCAATTCTGAAGCTGATTTAACTTCCCAGGCTACGATAAGCACATTTCCATTTGGCATAACGCACAAATCATGGTGCTGGCAATAAGAAGACGAAGAATAATCAAACTCCCATACGATGTTAGCGTTGGCATCCAATTCTTGTATGGTACCTCCTACTGCACCACCGAAAAGTTGGTTATTCGGATATACCGCTCCTCTAACAATGTTTCCATTGTCTTTTAAGTTAACAGTGTAATTACAAGCGTCTGCACAGGACCACGAATGAGCAATATTTCCATCCTTGTCTATAAGGTAGGCTGTGTTTTCATTTTGTTTATTGTACAAGGCATATCCGTCGAAGGTCTGAGCCGTTCCCGAAAATACCGATGCCACTCCAATGGCAATCATAGATAAAAATCGTACTCTTAATTTCATAACTATAGTATCTGTTTTTTGGTTTCATCCTTCCTTTTAAGAAGGCTTACACAACAGAAACACCATGAAAAAAAAATACCCTACCTTTTTTTTACATTATTTTCACTTTTACTTAACCTATAAAATATTTAAGTGAACAAAAAAAGCTCAAAACACTTAATTTTAAAGGACTTCAGAAACAATTAAGTTTTTCGTTTTTTTCTATTTTTTATTGGAATTTCTTTACTTTTGATGACTCGACCACACCATTTTGGCAGAAAATCAGGACATATCAATTTGTGAAGAAAGGGTTTTTGAATCCGTTTATAATGAACATATAGAGTCGGTTAGAAATTACGTTTATTATAAGGGGGGAGATTTGGACCAGGCAGAAGATATTGCACAGGAATCTTTTTTAAAGGCCTGGCAAAATTGTAAGGATGTTATTTTCGGAAAAGCCAAGAACTATATTATTACTGTAGCTAAAAGATTATTGCTGAATCATTTCAGAGATACTAAGGTGGAGTTAAAGTTCATCAATCAGGTTGGAGATAAAGTGAACAAACAAACCCCCGAATATTTATCCATCGAAGAGGAGTTTAAAGCCAAGTTGGAAGGAGCCATTTCTAATTTAAACGAAAAACAACGAGAAGTTTTTTTGATGAATAGAATTGACAAAATGACTTTTTCTGAAATAGCTCAAACCCTTGACATTAGTGTAAAGGCAGTAGAAAAAAGAATGAGTGTGGCCCTCAAAACTTTAAAGGAAGAGGTACAAGAATTAAAAATTTTTAAAATTTAGGTAGGGTATTTTCCCAGAAGCGTTTTTATCTAACAAATGCACAACGAAGAACACGATATAATTTACACCAAATGGCTCAACGGAGAGCTTACTGATACCGAACTGGATCAGTTAAAGGCTTCCGGTGACCTGGCTATTATGGAAAAAATTATGAACGAGACTGGTTCGTGGAGTTTACCAAAACCTAAATCTTCGTTTGAACAGTTTAAGAGTGAGAAACTAAATAACAGCAAGAAAAACACTAAAGTAATTTCATTGAGAAGATGGATTTCTGTAGCTGCTTCTGTTATTGTTCTTATTGGCGCATCGTACTTTAGTTACATGCGCTTTTTTGATATTACGGAATACCATACTGCCTCAGGCGAAACCAAAAACATCACCTTACCCGATGGTAGTGAAGTAATTCTAAATGGTAACTCATCCTTAAGTTACAACAACTACAACTGGAGTGCCAACCGAGAAGTTGAAATGGATGGACAAGCCTATTTCAAAGTAGAGAAAAAGGGACCATTTGAAGTAGATTTCGGCAACGGCACAGTACAAGTAGTTGGTACAGAATTCGACGTAATGAACCACAACAATGCCAGTGTGGTTAAATGTTTTGAAGGAGAAGTTAAAGTAGTATTCTCCGAAAAAGAATATCGTCTGACTCACCACATGGGAGTGAGGATTAATGAAAAAGGAAATGAAGAAGAATTTGGGTTTGAAGGAAATAAATCCGAATGGCTAAATGAACATACAAAATTTACCGACACCCCATTAAATGAGGTTTTAAGCGCTTTATCTTTAAGGTACGGGTTATCGTTTGATGTAAATACAGGGTTAAAATCCGATGAGAAATTCTCCGGACAATTCCCTAACAACGATGTAGACCTGGCCCTAAGATTGGTATTTGAGCCTATGGGAGTTACCTTCTCTAAAAAAGAAGACACCGTAACTCTAAAATAAAGTCGGCCTGATATGAGGATATTAACAGTTGTATTCCTACTGCTCTGCTCATCTATGCTTTGGGCTCAGGATCGTGTGCTCTTACTTTCCGATTACATTCAGCAACTAGAAGAACAACATCAGGTAGTATTTTCTTATAATAACTCTTGGATCAAAGGAGTTAAAGTGACTCTTTCTTCATTCCCCAAAGATCTTACCCCATCGTTAAAACAACTAACGGAAAACAGTGCCTTTAAATTTGAAAAGGTGAATGATTCTAATGTATTGGTAAAGGCTAAGAAAAATGGAAAAAACCAATTACTCTGCATCCATGTAGTAGATGCAGAAACATCCGAATCCATTTATGGAGCAAGTGTGGTAAACACCAGAACTAATACAGGCTATATTATTAACGAAAATGTTTCTTCCAGATACATTAACCTGAACGATTGGGACTCTGTAAGGGTTAAGTTTATTGGTTACGAAGAACAAAAATTACCCATAGACTATTTTAATGGAAAACCTTGTCAGACAATCCAACTAAAAGAATCCGAAAGCAAGCTTAAACAAGTTACCATAACAGGTTATTTAAATAGGGGGATAGATTACCAACACTCGGATCATAGCATTAACCTTAAAGTTTCTGGAGCTGGTTTGTTACCAGGCGAAACAGAGACTGACATCTTAACCACCATGGATGCTCTACCGGGAATCAATAGCCCTGATGGTAAAGCGGGGAATTTGGTAATGCGAGGAGATGATCCTGATAAAACAATGATCTCGTTTGATGGTATTCCGGTGTATCACAATGGACATTACTTTGGTGCTTTTTCTGCCTACAACTCTAACATAGTAGAATCTGTAAAAATTAACCGAAGTGGATATGGTGCCGAAAAAGGAGGTAAAGTTGGAGGTATGGTACAACTTAAATCGAAAGTGGCTATTCCAGACTCATTACAATATGGTATTGGTGCTTCTACCACGTATTTATCAGGTTACGTGGTTGCTCCATTGGCCAATAATAAAATGAGCTTAACATTGGGAGGTAGAACCTCTTACCCTTTCGACTGGAACTCACCAAAAATTGAAGCCATTACTGACTTTGTTTTTCAAAACTCTGCCATTACCCGCGCAGAACACAGGGCAGATGTAATGCTGAATAATTTTGGATTATCGTTTTCCGATTACAACGCTAAGTGGGACTATGACATTAACGACGACAATAAAATCAGTGTTAGTTATATCCACATTAACAACGATTTCAATCTGGAAATTTACGACAGTAGAAGACAAGAAACCAATACAGATATTGCTTCGCTATTTAATAACGGGCTTGGAATCAACTATTACAAAAACTGGAACCCAAGGTTAATTACCGAAAGCTCCATAACCTACTCTAACTTTAAGCAAAACTTCCACACAGATATTGTAGCACCTCACGATACCATTGAAGTAAACGATTATGTTAATACCATTAAGGACATTGCATTTGTATCAAAGTCTACTTATTTAGTTGGAGCGAGGGATCATTTAGAGTTTGGACTTAATCTCAACCATTATCAGGTATACTCCTATAGAAACATTGATAGAGATGTAGACCCATTATTGGATATAGACGACCGACAAGCCAACGTACATACAGCATTTATTAGCTATACACACAAACCAAAAGACTGGCTACAAGCTACTTTAGGCCTGAGAAACTCTTACTACACCCTGCTTGCAAAAAACTACCTGGAACCAAGATTCATGGCCAACGTTTTTGTGAACAATAAAATTACTCTAAAAACCAATATGGGGTTATATAACCAGTTCGTAAACCACCTGTATGGAACCAGAGCTTTAGGAGCCGGTGTAGAACATTTTAACTGGCGCTTATCAAACGACAGTAATACTCCTGTGGTGAATAGTAAGCAGATTATGACCGGAGGAATATTTAGTCATAAAGGATGGGTATTTGACGTAGAATGGTACTACAAACAAACCAATAACATTGCGATCCACAATCAATACGATTACCAAAATACTGAAGATCATTTTATAGGAGATTACAACACAATTGGTACTGATTTCTTATTGAAAAAGAGCTGGAAAAACCTGGACATTTGGTTGGGGTATACTTATGCTAATACTCGTGTACAATTCGATTCTATTCAATCAACTTCCTTCCCTTCCATCTGGAATCAGGATCATTTATTCAATACAGTAGTGAGTTACAACTGGAACAATTTAAAAGTTTCTGTAGGATGGAAATACAAGTCTGGGTTAGCTACTTTAACAGGTATTAGGTACTTATACACCAATGGCCCTAGCACGGCTCCTACAGGACCCGGAGCTCCAATTAACGATATACCATATCAATACAGAGTATACACCTCCAACAGTGATCCAGATTATGGTAATTACTTCCCTGATCAGCATCAAATGGATGTATCGGTATCTTACTCTTACTCTCCTAAAAATAAAGGATGGAACTGTAACATTGGTGCTTCTGTTACTAATGTTTACGACAATAAAATCATTACCGGGCAAGTGGAAAAAGTGGCCTCGGGCCCACCTCCTGTTATGTACGTAAGAAGCAATTTATACGGGATGGGAATTTGCCCTAGTCTTAAAATAATGATGAATTTCTAATCCATCTGATCCTGAATTGTATATTAGCAAAGTGAAGCTATTATCCTATTATCGGAACGAGTTAATCATTGTCTTTTTTGGAATTTTACTACTGGCTAGTATGATTCTGCTAGACTTTAACGGGCTGTATGGACAGGATAGTTACGAGTACACCAGATACACCCAAAACTGGATCAATTTTATTGCAGGTGGAGCACATCCTGGAGACTATCACTGGCCAATGAATTATCCTGTTACTGGTGGTTTATTGGGTACACTGGGACTATCTGCTTCGTTTGCTTTACAATTAATAAGCTTACTTTCATTTATTGGTAATGGAATACTGCTTTACCACTGCTTAAGAGTACTCCACCCAAGGTTTGAAAAGATCAGGTTACCCTGGATTTTTCTGGGATTTCTGCTATCTCCTTTTATTTTAAGAACCGGGCTGGTTGCCATGTCTGATCAGTTTGCATCGTTCTTAATTTTAGCTGCCTTTTACTTTGCTATTAGCACAGTTAAAGAAGAGAGAGATTACCACATCGTTGGTTTCTTTTTTATGGCCTCTATGGCTGTAATGACGAGGTATATTAGCATTCTTATTGTACTTCCTATGTTCTTTTATACCATAGGGCACATTTGGAAAAGAAAATTGTTTCTGCATACCATTCTAGGATTGGCTGCTAGTATCATCCCGTTAATCCCGCATTGGTACATCAGAAGTGAAAGTGTTGGAGGTTTTGTAGAACACGGAGCGTTATCCAAATGGAGTATTGCCAATATGTTTTCGAGAGTTTTTGAAACGGATTTGGGATACTTTGAATTTACAGTTCCTAATATCTTGTATGTTTTCAACCCATTTGTACATGCAGGGTTCTTATTTTTTGGAGTTTTCCTGCTCTTCTTCTACAAACGAATTACACTGAACAAGGAAATCTGGCTCATTATTTCGATTATTACTCTCTACCTGCTTTTCTTCGCTGGGGTGGACACTCAGAATGACAGATACTTTGTAACGCTATTTCCAATAATAACACTCTTCTTATTCCCTATGTTTATTGGGGCTCATCGTTGGCTCAATCAGAAACTCAAAAAACCCTGGATTTTCAGGTTTTGGGTAGTGTTAGGAGTAATTCAATTGGCTTTGTGCACCTATACTTTTAAGAAGTTTTATGTTCCGAACCAACAAGATAAGGCCATAGCATCCATGTTCGAAGAGCATAAAAACATTACGGTATATACTTATGGTAAGGAAATGGCCATGAGTTATTACAACCAGAAAAACACCTTCATTACTTTACACGAAAAAGACGGTTTAAAACCAGAGGCTGGCACCTACTTTTTGTTTGATCATACCTGGCTTAAAAATGAGCAAGTAAAAGAATTATTTCCTGTAATTCTTTATCAGAAGCTTCAAAAAAACGACCGACTTAAAAGCGTCCAAAAAGCCTATTCCTGGGAGCTTTTCGAAATCACCAACTGATTTTAACATTTTGCGATTGTAACTTTTTTAAAGGTTGTTTGTTATTGCATACAAACCTACAATCATGAAGCATTATATATTTTTACCCCTGTTTTTTTTATCCATTTCTCTCACCGCACAAGACCCTGTTTTTTCCCTGGGAGATCAGAATCAGATGTATAATAATCCGGCATTTACTGGAACGGCTAACAAATTTCGATTTAACAATTCCTACAGGATTCAATGGCCAAACCTATCGAGTGAATACATTACCAATAGCACTTCTGCAGATATGATCTTTAATAAAATTGGCGGAATTGGTCTTTCTTACACCCATGATTTAGCCGGAGATATTATTTCGACTGGTACACTATCCTTACACTACTCTTATGGAATAAAGATTAATGAGGATACAAAAATGAGATTTGGAATATCCGGAGGGTGGCTCAAAAAAAAAATAGACTGGAGCAAATTAACGTTTGGAGATATGATTGACCCTCAACAAGGATTCATATATTCGACACAAGAACTACCTAGAACTGATAAAATAAACCGATTAGACTTTTCATCTGGTTTACTATTCATGCATAAAAATTTCTACTTCGGATATGCAGCACATCACATAAACCAACCTAATGTTGGTTTCTTTTCAGATTCTCGACTCCCGCTAAGACATAGCTTACAAACCGGAGCTAACATAGCTGTTGGCTCCTGGAACCTCAATCTACTTTCCCTTGCACACGTACAGGATGGATTCCATAACATTACGGGAATAGCCCAGGCACAGATAAAGCATTTAATTTTTGGAGGAGGATATAACTTTAACAATTCAGTATTGGGCAGAATGGGACTGGCCTATGATCATTTTAGGTTGCTATACGGATATGATCACACCATTTCCAAATTTGGATCAGCATCGGGTGGTTCCCACGAGATAACACTCCAAATTCTTCTCCACAAAGAAGATCATAAAAATCCATGGGCCATCGCCAATTACTAAGTCATGGAATCCCTACAAAAAAGGAACCTGGGTACGTTTATTTATCTTACCCTGGTTTTTGGTATGTTCTTCTGGTACGAAGGATTTATGCTGGAAAAGATTGAAGGAGACGATTTCTTTCTATTTCGAATAATATTGGGGCTTGGAGAAAGCTTTGCTTTTATACCGTTGTATTTCATCCTGATATTATCCACCACTACCCTACTCATTTGGATATCGGTAATTATAAGATCCAATTACCTCAAAGAAGTATTTACAAATTCTTACCTCTGGAGTGTACTTTTGATTATCCCGATGGGCTTAATAAAACTTATGGCTTTCTTATTTTCCATTAACTAACATCACCTAATCAGTGCTTTACATGGAGTAAAACAAGCGTTACAAATAATTAACTTACAAATAGTTTAATAGCCTCCATAATCAACTTACCTTAGCCCCACTTACCACACACATTATGAAAAAATTTTTACTCTCTTTATTTGCTATTTCAGCCCTTATCAGTTCGCAAGCACAAAGCAGTTGCGAAGACACATTAACTTACCCACTAGCTAAAGCAACAGCTGACTTAGGAGTTACCATGAACGTACCTAGCGAATTTTCGGGTTATGCACAATATTACGACACACCGGAACCTGTTATTGTAAAAGGATTTAAGATATATCTAGGAGTAGGTTCTTCTAATCCATTGGATACCGCTATTGTTACCGGGTTATTATTTGAACCTCAAGCTGATTCTACCCCTGGAACGATAACAAGACAAAAGGATTTTACAGTTTACAATACTTACGATATTGCCAATTTAGAAACCATGGCTTATTACTGTATGTTTGATACACCTGATACCATGACCAATGGTTTTTTAGTTGGATCAAGCACCACTACAACTCAACCTCTGGGAATAGTTGGTAACGACTACAATGCTGGTAATGGCGGTATGGAAGAACTTGGGTTTTGGCGCTGGCACAACGATATGACCTGGTACCCATCTAATGAGTTTTTTGCCTGGGATGTTGATTTTTATATTCTGCCTATCGTAGAGTACTTGCCAGTTCAATCTTTTGTTGGACCTCAAATGATCTGCGAAGGAACCAATGTATGCTATCATTACACCCCTTCTCCGATTCTTAACCACAGAATGTACAACGAAAATGTATTTAACGGAGATACCGCCATCGACAACCTTTTGATTGACTGGGGAGATGGAAACACCTCTCTTTACAACGACACTTGCCATACTTATAGCGTAGCAGGTAATTATCAAATTGTATCTCATGTGCCAACAGGCTGGAATACAGGATGCGATGTAACTGATACAGTTAGTCTACAGGTTGATCCAACTTACGACATCAACGTTACCGATTCCGGATGTGAATCTTATTACTGGGATGCTACAGGAACCAACTATACCACAGGAGGAACTTATGTAGCTAATTTAGTAACCATGTCCGGATGTGATTCTACCGTAACTTTAGACCTAACGATAAATACACACTCTACTTCTAACATTACAGAAACTGCTTGTTTTAGCTATACCTCTCCAAGTGGAAATGTTTGGACTACATCTGGTGTATATCCAGATACTATTCCTAATGCTACTGGGTGTGATAGTTTAATGTTTATTGATTTAACTATTACCACTGTAGATACAACAGTTACTCAATCGGGTGTGGATTTAAGCGCAAATGCTTCGGGAGCTACATATCAGTGGGTAGAATGCCCTGCCATGACACCAATTTCAGGAGAAACTTCTCAAAATTTCACTGCTACTACCAATGGAGATTACGCGGTAGAAGTAACCGAGAATGGATGTACCAATACTTCTGATTGCTACACGGTAAACTCGGTTTCTATTGTTGAAAGTAAAAAAGAAAGCATCGAAATATTCCCTAACCCTACCCATGGAGAATTAAATATTCAACTGAGTTCTACCTCTGCTTCTGAGATCAAGGTATACAATGTAATTGGTAAATTGATCGAAACGCACAATGCAAGGGGTAAAGACTTCATTAGCTTTGACATTGAAGGACCTTCAGGTTATTACCTGATAAAGGTAATTGACAAAAACGGAGTAAAAGCTGTTCGAAAAGTACTAAAAAAGTAACACTATATATGAAAGCCGCACAACGCGGCTTTTTTTATTTCTTTTTTTGTGGTATCAATTCCCATTCTATCTTTGATTCATCAAAACCCAAAGACACCCTGATGAAATTCATAATAGTAATTCTTTTATTGTTAATATCAACTTTATACCATGCCCAGGGCCTGGATTATGCTTTAAGCGACATTAATTACTCCACTTCTAACCCTGCTTTTGTGGGAAGTGGAAACAACTTAGTTTTAGGAAATTCCACTAGAAGACATTGGAGCAGCTATTACAGTAATAACCTGTATGCTCATCAAAACCTGAATAAAACAGGAGGAATAGGGATATCATACAACACCGAAATAGGAAGGGTAATCCATAACAACGCTTACCAATTACAATACTCCTATGGTTTTAATGTAGGAGATTCCGGCGCTTTAAGAATCGGTATTTCTGCCGGATTCATCAACAAATACTTGAATTGGGACAATGTTGGAAATGGACAAGCTTATGATCCCTACACCGGAGAAACCTATTCATCAGATCAGGATTTTTATGGTAAGAAAACAGCCTTTGACTACACGCTTGGAGCCATGTACTATAACCATAATTTCTTTGTTGGATATTCCGCACTACATGTAACCCAACCGGAATTAGCAATGGTTATGAACGACGTGTATCATGTACCCATGAGGCACAATATTCAGGTTGGATTCTGCAAAGAAAAGTCTGATCGAAGGAGTTTTAAGGCATTCTTAAACTCGAACATTCAAAAAGAGGTACTTGAAATATCTGGAATAGTACAGTACTATATCTCTCCTTTTGTTATTGGAATTGGGTACAAACAGCAAAATAGCCCTATGTTGCACCTCAGAACCGGAATTCAGAAAAAATCATTCATTATTATGTATGGTTACGATTCTGAAATTTCCATGAACCTATTTAACAGTGGGGCTCATGAAATAGCATTTTTATTCCCACTTAGATTAATCAACTCTTCCAATGAAAGAGCTTTTGATTTATACAGGTAATTTACTTTCTTCTTTTCACCCCTCTTAAAGGTTCTGCTGTAAGTGGGTCTTCCGGCCAGGAATGTTTCGCATATCGCTGACGTAAATCTTTTCTTACTTCGAAATAAGCATTCTTCCAAAAACTATTCAAATCCGATGTAATTTGAACCGGCTTAAAACCCTGGGGATAATAAATGCATCAGTACCGGATTTTTCCCATTATTTATTCTGGGTGTTTCCAACAGTCCAAAACACTCCTGTAACCTCACCGCTAAAACCGGAGCCGAACCATTAGATTGATACTCCAATTTAATGTTAGAACCACTAGGTACTTCTATTCTTAACGGTGCCAATTCATCCAACTTTTGTTGTAGCTCTACCGGTAAGCTATAGTGCAATATTTCCTTCAAATTGATCTTCTCTAAATCCTTTGGTTTCTTTACATCTTGCAAATAAGGAGCTAGCCACTCTCCATTGGTTAGCAACAATGTTTCCGTATTAACTTCGGGCCATTGTTCCTGAGGGTTCCACTTCTTCAAAGACATAACTCTGTTTTGCCATTGGGTAACATCTTTATCCCAATTCAACAGGTGTTCACCTTCTTTTTTTATAGCATCAATGATGGCTTGTTGAAGCATGCTTTCATCCGGTTCCGGTAATGGAGTACTTTGTAAGATAATGCTTCCAATGCTTACATTTTTACTTGCTATTAACCCTCCCATTCGAGTATCCCAGGTAATTACCTCTTTGGTTTTTACCATAGATGCAAGGTCCTTTGGATTAAGTGGAGAAGCCATAAAGATCTTCCCTGTTCCTTCTCTGTCATTTACATGGGCTATGGCCAACCACTGTTCATGGGCCAAATCATCCCTATGCCCAGCAGTTGCGTACCTTCCATTGGCCATCTGGAATTGTGCATTATTACCTGGTGTGGCACAAGCAATTCTTTCCGGATAGGCATAAGCCAACATTAATCCGGTATCATAATCCACTACATCGCCATTGTCCGGTTCAATGTTTAGCATTCTTCTGTATTGAGCAGCTATTTTCTCAATACGAGCCAATCGCTTTCCTCCTACTCCTTCGCTTCTATACCTTCTTAAAGCATCTATTCTAATATTGATGTCAATACCTGTTTCGGGAGGTAAAGGGTCTCTTTCTTCCAATAGAGGAGCAATATCTGTGGCCAACTCCATCATCCCTTCTTCTCTCGCTTTTACCAGCATGTGAGCAATACGAGGATGGGTTGGTAGTTGATGTAATTCTTTTCCATGTTCGGTAATTCTATGATCTTCCAGTGCTTCCAGTTCGTGCAACAACTGAGAAGCTCGCGCCACATGACCTCTTGGCGGTGGAGTTAACCAAAACAACTGACTTGGGTCTACAATTCCCCATTGTGCCATATCTAACACCAATGCACTAAGATCGGCCTGTTCAATTTCCGGTGTACCATGTTCGTTCAATCGAGCATGGGTAGCTTTAGTCCACATCCTATAACACACTCCTTCCGATAAACGCCCAGCACGTCCTTTTCTTTGATCGGCAGAGTCTTTCGAAATCTTTACGGTTTCCAGCTTGGACAAACCAGAATTAGGATCGAATTTGGAGATTCTGGAAAACCCGCAATCCACCACGATTTTTATTCCTTCGATGGTTAAACTGGTTTCGGCGATGGAAGTAGCTAAGACTACTTTTCTTTTTCCATCCCGATTTGGCATGATGGCTGCCATTTGCTTATTACCCGGCAACTGACCATACAAAGGGTGTATCATCACACCTTTTAACGATCCTCTCAAAATCTCTTCCGTCCTTCTAATTTCCCCTTGTCCAGGCAAGAACACCAATACATCTCCTTCATGTTTCTGAATGGCAGACTTAACAGTTTTGGCGGTTAGTTCCGGCAACAATCTTAAGTCACTATCATTAGTGTAATGAACCTCTACCGGAAACATTCTCCCCTTACTTTCCACCACAGAAGCATCTAACTTTTCGGCTAATCCTGGCATGTCTAAAGTAGCCGACATGATCAGAATTCTCAAGTCGGGGCGCAACACTTGTTGCGCTTCTCTACACAGAGCCATGGCTACATCTGCATGGATGCTTCGTTCATGAAACTCATCAAAAATCACCATTCCCACTCCATCCAGTTCATTATCCTGATGAAGCATTCTGGTTAATATCCCCTCGGTAAGTACTTCCAGCCTGGTTTCCTCCGAGGTTTTATTCTCAAATCGTATTCTATAGCCCACAGTTTTACCAACTGGTTCTCCTAATAGATCAGCCATTCTGGTGGCAATGGTTTTTGCAGCCAAACGCCTTGGTTCCAGCATCAAGATTTTCTTTCCCTTCATCCACTCTTCCTGCAACAGGGCAATTGGTACCAGAGTACTTTTTCCGGCTCCTGTTGAGGCTTTTACAATTAAGGTAGAAGATTGATTAAGGTTTTCCTGAATTTGCGGAATGACCTCCTTAACTGGTAAATCTATTTGGCTATAATCGAACACAGCGCGAAAATAATTCTTTGGAACGACAAATATCCAAATCGGCGTTGAGAAATATATCGCCCATTAATACTATGTTTGTGGTATTAAACACAAGTAACATGAGCATCGAAAAAGAATTACAGGCCAGAAGCGAATCCAAATGCGAATTATGTGGAGCCGACCACAGCCTTTCTGTTATGGCGGTTGAACCATCTAATGGCACTGCTTCTCAAAGTATTTTAGTTTGCTCTACTTGTAATCATCAAATCGAAAACCCTGATGCCATGGATCCAAACCACTGGCGTTGTTTAAACGACTCCATGTGGAACGAAAATCCTGCCGTACAAGTTATGGCCTGGAGAATGTTGCAGCGATTAAAATCGGAAGGGTGGCCACAGGATTTATTGGACATGATGTACATGGAAGACGAAACTCGCATCTGGGCTGAAGCTACCGGAGAAGATTTAGATGAAGATGAAAAGATTATCCACAAAGACGCTAACGGAGCTGTGCTGGAGGCAGGTGATTCTGTTGTACTGATAAAAGACCTAAACGTAAAAGGAGCCAACTTTACAGCCAAACGAGGAACTGCGGTAAGAAGAATTTCTTTGGTTCATGATAATGCTGAACAGATTGAAGGCAAAGTAGATGGACAGCAGATTGTTATTCTAACCAAATTTGTAAAGAAATCCAGCTAACGCCAGGAAGCTAGTATTCGGTCAATATCCTGCTTAATATCCGCACGGATTTCTCTCTTTTTTTGCCCTTTCCCAAAACGATCATCGTAATTGGTTTCCTGATGCCTGATGTGAGCCTCAACCGCTAAATCAATCATTTTTGGATCAAACTCTTTAGCCTGTGCTGTTCTACCTACCCTACCACTGTGCTTTTCGCATGCGTGTATAGCAATGGCCACTTCCCTTTTAGGAGGACAATTGGGATACCTTTTCCTGATGGCGTAAGCAAACCGTAAGATATACTCTTTATCCTGTTCGGCTCTTACCACTGCAGCTTTCTTGTTTTTTTCTGCCCTGATGTGAGCGTCCTCGTCACATTCTTTTCGAGCCAGGGCAATGGCTCTCAGTTGAACATATTGCCCGATTCGTTGGTAGCGTTTGTTTCGTTGATGGTATTCCCATACTACCCCACATTTATCCGAATACTTTTTAGACCTGCGAGTCATGGCAGCATCGCCAGGCTTAAGAAACGAATACCCCCTAAATGGAGAACAATTAAAGCAAGTTCCCTTCTTGGTTTCGGACTCCGCCACAAACAATTCTCCCTTAGGCACCGGATCGCCACAGGTGTTGCAAACCAGTTTTTCCTTTTTGGTTTTGAATATGTTGATGGATTCTGTTGCCATTGTAGGTAAATTCTGCTACGAGTAAAATTACCCTTTTTTAAGGTAGAATTCCCCCATTAAAAGCTTTCAACTTTACACAAATTATTGTGAGTTCACTGCATTTAAGTTCCCTTAAACACCTTTAAACAAGGGCAAACCACCCAACCACAAACTTTTGTTTTCCAAATAGTTAACCATCAATATAACTGAATCAGGATTTTAATATCCCTGAATTCAGGTAGAAACTTACGGAGTTAACCCACTTACTTTGTGACAACAAATTAAAAACACAATTATGGCTATTTCAATTATGGATGCTTATCACTTAAAAGAAGGAGAAAGTGAAGTTACTCTAAACGTAACCATCGGAGCAAAACAAAAAGGAAACACTAAGATTAATATTGGAGGGACCAATCTGGGAAACACCAATGGTACTTTCGAAAAAAACCTTGGAAAAAGTAGCGATCTGGACGGTAAAGACCTCGATCTTGTAATTACCTGCACGGACATCAATCCTGACTCGAACAACCTTATCGTAACTGTCGAATTATCCGGAGGAGTAACCAATAAATCATGGACCTTAAACAAAACTGTAAAAGATAAAGAGAGCTACATGTTTACGGGAACCATCGAGTTTTACCAATAATCAATTACAACCATGAAAAAAACAATAACCTTAATACTGCTAGCTGCGGTCAATTTAATTGCAATAGCGCAGGAAGAAAGCACAGAAGATGTTAGTATCGACATGTTATCCGCTCCTCAATCTCCCGCGGCCAGCTTAATGGGATTCACTGATAGTGAGATCATCAAACCGGAAACCCCAACTGATTTTATGTTGTCGTTTCAAAATGAATCAAACAATTTTACCAAGATTCCTTCCAGCTTTGCGGCAGATTTTAGATTAGGTCAATTTTTCAACGAAGAAAATCAAACGTTGGAAAATTTCTTAAAACTAGACGATATCAGCAATAACATTAAGCAGACTTTTATTTTATCTACCGGTTATAAAAATTACGACGCCCTTGGAGATACAACATTTTCTGGTCAGGGAATGTCCGTTGGATTTAAGTTTTCCATCTGGCGTGGGGATGAAGTTGATTCAAAATTTGACACCAAACTGGAAACATTAGATTCTATCCAAAAATTGGTAACGGATGAAGGAATGGCAGAATTACAAGAGTTTAAAAAAGACTCTATCTACCTTAACTTAAGACAGCAAATCAGAGACATTAGGGCATCATCATTATCTCAGGAACTAAAAGATAATATGATTGATCAGATACATGATATTCTGAGAACCTGGCAATCAGTTTGGCAAGAGAATTTAAATGCTAAAGAATCCATTAAATCAGAATATGATGCCATGCATAAAATAGTAGAAGATATGGAGTTTAACACTTACGGAAAAGTATGGGACATAGCAGGAGGATTAGTGATCGATTTTCCAGATAATCGATTTAACTACAGTACAATTTACAAGGGAGGACTTTGGACCACCTTTGGGTACGAAGGTAAAAAAGGACTTAGCCTTTTAGGTATGGGAAGAGGATTATACAACCCTGGAACCATTTACAACAATGAACAAGAGCAAATTGATACTGCAGATGTGTTTAGCATTGACATAGGAGGAAGGCTATTGTACGAATCTAAAGGAAAAGGGCTATCGCTTAGTGCAGAGTTCTTACTTAGAAGTGTTCCTAACTCAACCATTGAACCTGCCTACAGAACTACTTTTAATTTGGGATATGAGATAAAAAAGAACACCAAATTAACTTTTGCATTTGGTAGAGACTTTGACGGAACCATTTCCAAAGACAACAACCTAATTGCAGCTTTAAACCTCGCTTTAGGACTAGGTTCTTCCAAAAAGTTTGAAACACCTAAAGATTAGCTTATGGCTCAAAAAATTACTCCCGAACTATTAACCCCATCTCAATTGGACTGGAACGAGAAATCCATTAAAGATGAACCGCTAAGGCAATACTTACTGTCTATAGTTGACTTTTCTAATAAACTCCATAATTACTATAAAAAGAGAATTAGGCGGAAAAGGTGGGCCTCTCATATTCTGGGTACATTATCAGTTATATTCTTCACCCTAACATTACTTATTCCGGTAATGGTTGAAGAAGAGGTAGAACTTTGTACCCGCAAAATCTCGGAATATGAGTTGGCGTATGCTTCGGCTATTTTAGCCAGTACCATTATGCTTATCAATCGTTTGTTTGGCCATACCGAATCCTACAAAAGATACATTACTACTTTTTACAGAATCAACGGATTGGTATCTAAATACAACGGCATCTGGATTCAAAATTTAAACGACTATGATCTGGACAATTTAACACCAGACGATGTAGACAAACTAATTGAAGTGCTCTTAACCTTCGACGACTCAGTTCGAGCTGTGGTAGAATCAGAAACTGAAGAGTGGAAAACCATTATGACTGCCGAATGGAACGCTTTTAGAAATTCGGTAGATAGCAAAGCTAGCGAATACACTAAAAAACTAGTGGAAAAGAGAAAAGAAGAAAAAGAGCAGAAAAAGCAGCAGGAAGATGAGTTGAAAAAGCAAGAGGAAATTGCCCACATCAACTTTGCATTTGAGAAAAAACCTGCCGGACATGTGGTTAAAATTACCTTATCGGGTAAAACGACAAAAGGAGAAGATAAAACATTCCAAAAAACATCTACCCTACTACAAACCTCGTTAACCTTATCCGGTATTCCGCAAGGTACCTACCACATGAACTGTGAGTTAATGAAAGACGACCAATTGGCGGAAAACATTAGCAAAACCATAGCCATAACCAGCGGTGGTGTAAGCAACGAAACGCTTAAGTTTGGAACCTAAAACTTAATTGACATCTAATTAAAGAATCGCATTACCGTGGTAATGCGATTCTTTTCTTTTTACGGGTTTTAATACCTTTGAAAGATGACCAAACATCTTATAACCATCTTTCTAATCCTTTTCTTAATTGCCTGTGGCGAATCAGAGCAGGAGCGAATGGAACGGGAAAGAGAACACGCCATTCAGCAGAACGAGAAGTTCCAAAAACAGAAGGAAAAAGAAGAGAAACAGGTTAAAGTAGAAGAGGGAAAAAAGGTAAATATTAGGGTATATGAAGCAGATACCATCTCGCTGGAAGGGTTGACTCAATATGAACTAGATGCACTGTTGTGCCAGCTATTTATTAATGAAAAGAAATATCACGATCCCATTAAAAAAGATCGGGTGGTAGAACTCATACAAGCAGGTGCCAACCCCAATGAACATTACACCGAAAAATGGCTGGAGGAAACCACTGCCAGCCAATTGGGAATACCCATTATTGGAGACATCTTCGAATACAAAAAAGTATACCTCAATGGTACTCCGGTTAAATTAGCCATCGATATTCGAGACTTAGAGTTAGTAGAGATTCTACACCAAAATGGAGCTACACTGGAAGCGGAATATTTAACCCGCTATGCTCCCTTTGAGTTTTGGGAATACTATGCCACTAAAGGATTTAGCACTTCTGATTTAATGCCCATCGACATTCGTGTTTCCAGATCGGAAAAAATCGTAAACTTCTTATTGAACAGGGGATTGGATGTTAACCAGCCTTTGGATGGAAAAAAGGGACATACCCTGCTTACTGCTATGTGCACCTCCGAACTAACAGACTCCATCCACTATCCCATCATGAAACTACTTGTGGATAAAGGCGCAAATGTCAACTACATTCCCAAAGACGGTAATCACCTTCCCCACTGGAAACAGCAGAATGCCCTTTTTGGGATGATTTACCACACCAAAGATTACGGGATTAAATGCTTTGAATTACTCCTCAACTCTGGAGTAAAACTAACTAGTGTAAAGCAGTTTATGGATACCGAAACCTGCCTGGAAGTGTTTGCCAAAAGAGCAGAACAAGATGAACAACTCCTAATGATGAAAGCATTGCTCCCTCATTGCAAAGAACAATTCAAGGATTATCAAACTCAACTAAATTATGCTCTTATTGGAGCATCGGGACCTGGGTACCACGATAACAATACCAAAATTCTCCAACTCATTATAGACGAAGGAGCTGAATTAGTGGCCCATTGCGAGCATACCGAACCCTACAACAATGCTTTTGTTTGTGCCATCGGATTCTACAATGATAAAAACCTGGAACTCCTTTTGGAGCATTATGGGCACCTACTGAAAAAAGATAAATACTACCAATCCTGCATTAAAGAGTGCAACGATATTGAACGCTATTTTGAAGACAACCCCGAAGCGGTTCGCTGTTGTGAGTTAATTGATATTTACAGGAGTAAATAAAGACGAAAAGGCATCCTACCGGATACCTTCTGTCTGGGTTAGAGTTTGTATTTGACCGCCACAGGTTACTGATCATTTTATATTGTCCACCACAAACAACCAAAAATGAGTGATCAATGCAACTTCAGCTTCCTGATTTCAAATACAGTCTACTTTTCCCGCCTTATTATCTTAATACCGTTACATGTCCGGTTTTGCTTTTGGTAGCTGTTTTATCACACTCTTTGTATTTAACTACATAAACATATACTCCGTCCGGTACTGGCGTTCCTCCTTCTACGGTTCCATCCCAACCAACAGCTACGTCGTTGCTCTCGAACAGCAACTGCCCCCAGCGATTGAAGATAAGTAACGAGTACTCCGATACGTTTTGAGATACCACATAAAACACTTCGTTCTTACCATCTGAATTTGGAGTAAATACATTTGGTGCAAACAGTGTTGCCATGCACTCGTAAATGAGTACTATTTCGTCGGTTGCTGTACACCCATTTGCATCGGTTACGTTTACCGAGTACACTCCTGCTTCGCTAGCAAGGTAAGTAGAACCACTGTTTTGATCTTGCCATTCGTAACTACTGTATCCGGCACCTGCATCTAACAAGATTTCACAACCATCGCAGATTAAGGTATCCTCTCCCAAGTATACATTTGGAGCCGGATTCACCTCAATGGAGATGGTATCAGAATCTCCGCATGCTCCTCCTATGGTATAAACCACCTGGTGTATCCCAGGCCCTGCAATTTCAGGGTCGAACTCACCCGTTGTAGGATCTACCCCTATTCCACTCCAGGTTCCTCCTGTCTGAGCAGCCATTAACAACTCTTCATCATCATACTCACAAAACGGTCCGGCAGGGTCCAGAGTAGCATCTGCCGATTCGTTAATCTCAATGCTTACCGCAGTAGAATCCGGACACGGTCCGGTAGTTACGTAAGAAATAACATAAGTACCTGTACTCGTATTACTCATATCTACCTCTCCGGTATTAGGATCAATTACCCCTCCATTATCAATGGTAAAAGTTCCTCCTTGAGTTCCTGCAATAATAGCAATTGGATTAGCATCGGAGGTACAATAAGTGGTTGGAGAATAACTAATAGTGGCATCGTCCGATCCATTCACAATGATGGTGGCAATATTAGAATCTCCACAGTTCCCACTAATTACATAGGTAACTTGATGACTCCCTGCTCCGGCAACTGATGGATCAAAAGTTCCTGCATTAATGTCTGTAATTCCTGTTCCTGACCATACTCCACCCCCGCTTGCTCCGGTTAAATTTACAGGACCTTCGCCCTCGCAAAATGGACCTGCAGCAGAGATGGTAGCATCTGCCCCGTTCGATAGGTTAATCACAAATGTTTCCGAAGCGGGGCAGGTACCATTGGTGGTATATGTAATTTGAAAAGTTCCTATTCCTGAAGCGGCTATGTCCACTTCACCTGTGCTGGAATTGATCACTCCTCCATTGTTTATAGAAAATGTACCACCTGTAGTACCGGATACCGTTGGCGATGGGTCAGGATCTGTTAAACAATATCCGGTTTGAGGGTAATTAAACGTAGCATCATCGGTAGCCAACACCACAATGGTAATGGCATCGGCATCTCCACAGCTTCCGCTAATAACATAATCTACTGTATGATTACCGGTACCTGCAACAGAAGGATCAAATGTTCCGGCATTTACATCGGTAATTCCGTTTCCGGCCCAAATTCCTCCTTGATTAGCTGCCGATAGGTTAACCACTGCATCTCCTTCGCAATAGGGTCCAACTTGAGTAATGGTGGCATCTGCTCCATTGGTTAGAATGAGGTTAAATGTAGCAGATGATGGACACGCCCCTCCGATGGTATAAGTCACCTCAAATGCTCCTGCTCCTGAAGCCGAGATGTTCACTTCACCTGTGGCAGGATCAATAGTACCTCCATTATCAATGCTAAAAGTTCCACCAGATATACCTGTTATGGTAGGCAGTGGATCAGCATCAGTTAAACAATATGATCCCTGTGCGTAGGAAAAAGAAGCATCATCAGATGCAATTACTTCAATGTCTTCTGTATCGGTACCTCCACAACCACCTGGAATGGTGTAAGTAATGGTAAACGTACCAGCACCCGAAACAGCTGGATCAAAAGTTCCATTGGTAGTATTGGTTATGCCTGTTCCGGACCAGTTTCCTCCTCCATTAGCCGCAGCAAGGTTAACGGCAGCATCTCCTTCGCAATATGGTCCGGCCGGCAATATGGTGGCATCCGCCCCGGCAGGGATGGTAAAACTAAATGTGGTTGTACCGGGGCAAGGTCCACCTGTTGTATATGTTATGGTGTACGACCCAATTCCTGTAGCAGAGAGATCAACTTCTCCTGTATTTGGATCGATAACACCACCATTATCTATGCTAAAAGTTCCTCCTGCTACTCCTGTAATTACAGGTAAAGGATCAGTTTCGTTAAGGCAATAGGAGTTTTGAGGATACATAAACGAAGGGTCTTCTGGAGCACTTACCACCACCTCTACCGTATCGGTATGGTTAGAGCAGTTACCCGCAATGGTTACCACATACGAGGTAGTTACCGTAGGCGACACGTTTACTGGGTTTCCTGTTACTGGTCCAAATCCTCCTCCAATGGCTTCCCAGGTAATGGTACCCGAAAGGTTGGTGGTGGCATTCAACGTAGCCGAACCTCCATTGCAAATGGTTTGGTCTACTCCTGCGTCAATGGTGGACGATCCGGTAATAGGTTGGATCACTACATCATCAATATAAGTATAAGCCGTCATGGGCGGTGGAGCCATGCTTAACGCTCCATTAGGAGTGGTAGCAGTTGCTGCATTGTTAAAGAAATTCCCCAATACAATCCAGTCCTCTCCTCCCTGTGCTATAATGGTACAGGTAACTTCCGTCCACTGGCTTACAATTATTCCGGTGTGGTTAACCTGTGGTGTTACGTTGTATACTCCTACACACATACCACATCCACTTACGGAAGGCATTCCTTGTTGGAGGTAAATCCCTATATTGTTACAGTATAAATCGGAAGAATAATCTCCATTGGCATTATATGCCCAGAAGGTTACTTCGTACTCCTGCCCTGCTACTAATGGCGAACTCAATTGAGTCATGGCATATTCTCTTTGATCAAAATCGCTGTGGGTAATCATTCCTATATAGGCGTTTCCTCCATGTGGAGTAACTACTCCATCGTGAGCAAAGTTGGTCCAGTCGTGCTGCATGCTTCCGCACTGATGAAAGTAATCTGAGCTACCTCCATGACCTCCTAAGAAATCCCACCCAGTGGCAAGATCCACATAGTAGTAATTATCGTCAGGGCACACAGTATAGCTTTCCATGTCTCCGTTTGGAACCAGATTTTGTGCATTACCAGCCTGTAAAATAGTAGTGGTGGCTAATAAGAGTAGTAGTTTAAATTTCTGCATTGGTATGGTGTTTTGAAATTTGTTAATTCAAAATTACCGGGACACCTACCGGATACCATTTCAAAAATTACATTTTATAACATTTATAAATCACACTAAACACCTCAAAACCACCTAAAACAAAGGACTTTCATTTTCATTTATTTCACACTTACATTACATATTATTTCCTATTTACTCCAAAAAAGAAGACTCTTTCCATTGCTGAAAAGAGTCCCACTCTAACATCCGCTCAATCTAAGCGAACCAACTACTAAACTAACTTGTTGACTATGAAACCAACTTCTTTATGGAATGAGTAATTTACTCTGGAGTATCATTACTTCTTCCTTCATATCCTGTACAACTACGATGTAACACCCTGCCGACAATCCTCTTAACTGACACCCTGATGTACTAACCATTTGCCTTTGAATCAATTGACCACAAGTACTATAAACCGTAATTAAATGTGGCTTTTCGGGTAGTAATCCCTGTATGGTCACATTATTATCTACCTGTAATACCTGAATTTGATGTTCGCCACCGCAATCGGCATGGCGTATTTCTGTATATTCTGTGCTACCATCGCAATCGATCATGGCTATTCGGTAATAAGGATACAAATTATCCTGAGCTATATCTTCCTGATAATAGGATCCCGATTCTATTCCTCCCAGTGGTATAACACTGGTTATATCGTTCCAATTTTGAGCATCGTAAGCTCCTTGAATTCGATATTCGCACAGGTTATTTTCCACTCCCGATACCCAACGTGTTGTAGCTCCTTTTGATGTACACTCCACATCAAACCCACTTACTGTGGCT
This sequence comes from Parvicellaceae bacterium, assembly GCA_965230225.1. Lineage (GTDB taxonomy): Bacteria > Bacteroidota > Bacteroidia > Flavobacteriales_D > Parvicellaceae > CALSMU01. The sequence goes on along the minus strand of CBDDKM010000003.1, from coordinate 653,043 downwards.
GGTAGAGGATTACTCAAGGTAACCGAAACATCATCGAAAAAAGTATAGGCAGAAATGCCTCCCATGGTAGGTGCTCCGTTGGCTACAGCATTGGTAGAAGCATTGTTGGAAAAGTTACCCAATACTAAATATTGCTCACCACCGGAAGCCACAAATGTTGCCGAAATCTGAACCCATGTATTGGTAACCACAAAACTAGAACTTACCTGTGGCGTTACACCATATACTCCTACGCACATACCACAACCGGATACCGATGGATTGGTGGCAGTAACATATATTCCAATATTATCAGCATAAGCGGTAGATGCATAATCTCCTCTGGCTCCGTATACCCAGGCAGCTACTTCATAAGTTTCGCCGGCTACCAGGGGTGATGATAGTTGAATCTCTGCGTATTCTCGTTGATCAAAATCGGAATAGGTACTCATTCCAATGTATCCACTACCACTGTGAGGTGATACTGAGTTGTTATCGGAAAAATTGGTCCAATCGTGTTGTGGATCACCACAAGAATGAAAATAATCGGCTGTTCCTCCATGTCCGGAAAGGCTTTGCCAATTAGTTGCATTATCTACATAATAGTCCGAATTAATTGGACAGGAAGACACCGTTTCCATGTCTCCATTTGGAACCAGATTTTGGGAAAAATTGACTTGTATAATGCACCAAAAAGCGATGGTGCTAAAAAAAATTTGGGCTCTCATAGTCGTCGTTTGAATTGTCAAATTCAAAGTTCTTTAGAAGCCTCTCCGAACCCAAAATAAAATCTGAATTTTATTACATATATAAAATCTTTGTTTTAACTTAACACCACTACTTTCGACACCTACACCATAAAACTATTACATACATGAGCCACGTATTTGACTTGGTAAAATCCCTTTCGAAGGGCGAAAAAAAGATCATTAGAGTAAAAGCAGAACAAAACAAAAAAGGAGACTCAAGTGCTTACCTTACCCTGTTCGATATTTACACTTCGATGGAGCGTTACGATAAGGACGAATTTAAACGCAAAGTGGATGAAGCCGGAATAAAGCAAATCGCCATATTAAAAATGAGGCTTCAGGAGTTTATTCTTTCTTCTATTCGGCCGGCTTATGCCTCCAGGCGAAAAGTATACGAGGTTAGGGAATTGGTAGATTATGCCGACATCCTGATCGAAAAAGGTCTTTTTGGTTTAAGTAGAAAGATGCTCTCTAAAGCTCAAAAAATTGGCGAGAAGTACGATTTACTCCGAGAACTCATTGTGATTAATGAAAAACTGAAAACCATCGATGTGTTGACCAACGACCTGGATTCTATGCAGGAAAACATCGACACCAGAAACCCCGAAACCATTAATCTATTACAACAAATACAAGCCATACAGGAATACGACAACCTCATTTACGAAACCCGTTACAACATGATCCGAAGCTTTATGTTTGGCATGGAGTACGACAAAGAACAAACCATTAAAATCCGTCAGCAGAACAATCGACTAAACGTTATCCTGCACAATTCGGACCCGGTAATCGACATTAAGAAAAATGAGATTTGGTCGTTTATTCACTTAGCAGAAGGAAACATGGAAGCTTCCATTAATTACCGCAGAGAAGTACTAAGATTGCTACAGGAAAAGAAATACAAGATTGAGGATAACCCCAACGATTGGTTATACCACAGTAAAATGCTCATTGCTACTTTATCGTTAGACGAACAATATGACGAAATAGAAAAGGCCACGGAAGAGTTCGAAAGTATTATTGACAGTCTTCAGTTCCATAGAGCTAATAAGAGTTTGATTTTAAATGTGCAAAGTACCATTTACATGATCCGACTAAATGATCTCATTTTGAACGAAAAATGGAAAGAAGGAGCCGCCATACTACCAGAAGTACACGAAACCTTCAAGCACAGTTTTAACCAACTAGACTACAACAACCAACAGGTACTCACCTACAACATTATGTCTATTTACTTAGGTAACAAAGAATACAGAACAGCCTTGCGTTACCTCAACCAACTCATCAATACGGACTATAAAAACACACGGGTAGACATTCAGGTATATGCCAGATTGGTTAATCTGGTTATTCATTACGAATTGGGCAATTACGACTTAATAGAATACCTCTGCGAGTCTACTTTACGATTCATTAAGGGAGTAAAAAAGGTTACTCCATTCGAAAAACTGTTTTTACAGTACGCTAAAAAACACCTGGCTTTTGGAGCCGATAAAAAGGTATTTTTAGAATTAGGACATAAGATTAACCAACTGGAAGATCGATCTTTTGAAGGCTTCTTTAATTTCGAAAAATGGGCTGAGAGGAAGGCTATGGTTTAGACGCTAATCTCTGCAAAAGTGAATCGCCTAACAAACTTACTGTGTCTGTTTAGAGATTCCACTGGTACTTTTAGGAGTTCTTTTCTGGCTTCGTCAAACTTGTCGTCTCCCCCTAGTTGAAGTTTACCTCTATCTTTCCTGGCCTCTTTGGTCATTACATTATCCAGAAAATGATTCAGGTTCTTACCTTGATTGTCAGTTTCATAAATGAACTCTATGAACTCATCGTAAAAACCCTGATATGGCCCCATTGGGAGAGCCAACAAGAACATCAAACACAAGTACTCTTCTTTCTTTTTATCTCCTTCTAATGTAAGACCAGCATGGGCTCTAAGAATCTGATATACGTTTACAAAACGCTTAATGGCCCTCGGGTTATTTCCAATAATGCTAGACAAGCTTTCCATCAGCCCCGCTTCTTCTTTATTCAACGCTAAATGCTCTTTAAGCTCCTCTTGTTCATTATCATCAATTTCTCTATAGGAACTCCCCCCTTCAACAGCATTGTCAAAAGCAGTTGGATCATGCTCATTAACCACAGTTTTATTTTCTTGCCCTACACCTCCCTCATTTTCCTGATCAATATTGGTATCTACCCTGTTCTCAACTGGCTCATTATCTACAGTCACACTCAGATTCCTCAACATTTTTTTCACCCCATCATCAGATGCTCTTTTAAGATGGAAAGGAACCTGAAATATTTTCTCCAGATAGTTAATGGCATCAATTTGTTCTAAGCCCAACTCCTTCTCCTCTTCTTTATGCTCTCCTACCCCGTTTAGAGCCCCGGTAAACTGCAAGCGATACTTTTTAATCAGTGCATTTTTGATCCAACGCTGATCTACCCCTACAACTACCACAAACAAAGGAAAGGCCATTAATAGATTAACCGCCTCTAATACTTCCACTACTCGTTCTTCCGAACAGCGATCCAGATCGTCGATGTACAATACAATTCGTTGCAAAGGGTCTTTAAAATGCTCTCTGAATTTTTTATGTTTCCCTTCTTCTTTGGATTCCACAAAAAGTTCGCTCAACACCTCAAAATCTCTACGAATGGTAGACACAATTCCCAAATGCTTTTTGTAAACATCTCCTTTAGTTCGTTTCTCTATAAAAGAATACATGGTTTCGGTAGCGAGAGTATGCCCCAATCTAAATTGGATTTTTTCAATCTCCTGATCCACCTCAGTCATTTGATTATCCAAACCAGCTATTTCAAGCTTTAAGTTTTCAATGGCGATTTTGGTGGCTTCCATTTTTTGCTCGTGATCAAACAAGGCTTTCTTCACTTCTTTATCGTAATCTTCTTTTACCTTCCATAAACCACTTACCAATGGCTGAAAACGATCGTATACTTTTTTATATCTGTACCAGGTGGGTAGCAGCACTGCTATAGATGTACCCACCCATTTTGCACCGTGAACTACCCCTTGATGAACTTTTTCCATCACCCACTCAAAATAGGGTAAAGAGAATAAAATGACCACTATTCCAAGCAGTGCAATGATGTTTAACCAAATTTTATCCTTCCGGAAAAACTCCCTAACAAAAGTTCCTCTTTTCTCGATCCATTTTATAGCTAAATCCGGATTTTCGATGTACTCTTCAGGTATAATTTCGGTGAGTTTAGCTTTAGCATCCTTTACTTCATCTTTTGCTAATACTGCTTTAATCTTTTCTTCAACTTTTAGTTCTTTTCCAACCTCATCTAAAATATCCTTTAAAGAGCGATTTTTGATCAGTTTAATATTCTCATCCAACTGCTGCGAAAGCCCCACCCTATACCTTAACAGATCTTTTCGTTTGCTTACAACTTGCTCTTTTTGCTGATTAATAAAGGCCCTTTCTTCCTTTACTATACAAAGGTGTTCCTGAAGTTCTTTTTCTATTACTTTCTTTTCCTGACTAGCCAATGAGTCGTCATCAATGTACCTCTGTAGGCCCTCAAAAATTTTAGACACGATACTTGCCCATAAGTTCGCATCCAGATACGACCAGGCATTAAAGTGAATTTGAGCTACACCGGTACAATAAGTAGGATCAAATGGCTCCAATTCCTCCTCACTTTCGTCCACCAATTTCTCATGTTCCAGTTGGTTCTTCTTTTCTGTATTGGATAATGACTCCACTTTTTTCCAAAGCTTTTTCATAAAAAAACTTTTCCCCGTCCCCCATTTACCAAACAGAGCAATGGCCAGCGGAGGCTTAAAACTATCGGCTGTAATAATTTTAGCAAATGCTTCTACATCCTTATTAATCCCAAAATGATCTACACCATCATCAGAATCGCTACTGAGAGGAGCTATGGTAGATCTTATGTTTACTAAACTTCTTTCTTTTCCTTTTTCAGAAGGCAATGTAACCAGCGACTCTATTGGAAGCCCAAAAAACGGATTGAAAATCGCCTCATTTGCTTTTGGATAATCTGCTTTTGGAATAACTCTAAAAGTGCTATTAAAACTCGGCGACCACCACGGTTTCTCAGTCCCTTTATAGCCTGAATTATTGATTGCAGATTTTAATACTTCATACCTTCGTTGTTTCCATCTACCATCCAATCCAGGAATCGTATTTTTTTCTACTTCACTGATAAACTTAGCAAATAATACAATCTCAGAATTACTCCTACATAAGTAAAAGAAATCCCCTACTCTAGCTTGCACAAAGTGCTCAAACTGGGTAGTTTTAGAACTCCACAAACCTTTGGTATTTTCATCTACTACTACTACCCCTTGTCTCAACATTTCCAGAAAATGCACGTGACTTATCACACCATTCCCATGAGACAATTTATATACGTTATATTCCTTGGTTCCCTTGTGTGGAGGCCAATTAGGTGGTCCTCCTGGTCCGTTCTCCCCTATAGGGTCATTCCCTCCTGGACCGCCACCGGTAGGTCCTTTTTGCGAAACGTCTATTTTTTTCTTTTGGGGAACTTCTTGTTTAAGGTTTACATTGCTTCCTTTATCTTTTATAGAGTCGTTTGAAAAATATTTAAATCCATGCTTTGTAGCCAACCTTTGAATATCAACACTATCAAACACCCTATATGTTGCCAAACTCAAACCTTCAATAGATTTCTCAAAATATTTCCTATCAGATTTTGATAAAGCAGATTCAAAAACCAATAAATAAAATGCTCTACCAATTGTATTAAATAATCCAGATTCAATTCTAACTCTATGAACAATTTGCTCTCGATCCTTAGCATTTACAACAACACCTAAATAGTAATCCCGAGCTACATCTGCATAATCAAAAGAAATTGTTGAACCCTTAATGTTTAAATTGGTTTTAGGCACCAAATTAAGATCATACTCAACACTCAGCACATTTCTTACTAACTCTCCAAATTCAGGATTAACAGTTCTAGATTTCATTACTTTTGATTTAGGGCATTAGGGACTTATCGAATGTACACATTTGAACTCAAATTTAGTAGTGCTCACTCAACAAAAAAATCACCCACCTATTGGCGGGTGATCTCCCTCTCTATTAACCAATTACTCAACTTTTGGGGCGCAATTGGTGCATTATTTATTCTTCGTCTTTTATTTCTACGGTTTCAACAGTTCCAGAACACTGAGCATCTACTCCAATAACCTTATCGGTTATGAACAAACTTTTAATTAACAATTCTTCCAGTTTCATTTTGGCAACATACCCACCCAAATCAACTGCAGATAAATATTTATTGATTACCCGTCGTGCACTGTACACATCATTATCGAATCGGTAAACTTGATACCTTGAAATATCGTCGTAATAAAACCGATTAACCAAAACCTCTACTCCTTTATTGATCACTTCTGAGTTAGTATTAGAATTCATTTTAAACTCATCCATTCTTATCATCATATTATCCAATACAGGTTTACCCGTAAAATAAAGATGCCCTTTAACTTTCCTAAAGCGACTCACTTTACCGGAAATCTCTACATCGAACCATAATGCAGGTGCATTATCCCCTAACTCTATCCCTTTTACATCTATATTTTTAATTTTCACCCAATTATTGCCATACTCATATTTCTGATCGGCATAAAGAAAATTAAGAGAGGAGTTGATGTTCTCAAAGCTGGTTTCGGCTGGTAGGTGCACAAAAAACTTTCCTTCTTCGTTCGAATCTACAATGGTAAGTTTTGGAAATGGAGTAGGTTCTATTTTTCCGTCCTCAGATTTTAAAACCAGTTTGGTACTAACCCCAATCCCCAAATTAACCTTTCCATTTTGAGCATAGATGTTTTGGAAAAACACATTTTGAGGGGTAACATGTAAAAACAAGTATCCTACCGGTATTACCTGATGAGCATCTTTCCAGGCTTTAGCCAATTCTTCTTTTACATTAAGTTTATTCAATTCATCCTGAATTTGCTTATTCAAGCTGGCTTCCATTGGCTTAAGTTTCTTTTTAATCGGCCCCACCAAATCCTCTACTTTAATGTTAATGGTAAATCCCAACAATTTAATCTTAACATGTTTTCCTTTAATAATTTTACCATCCAGCTGGGTTTTGGCAGTTATCTTATAATCCTCATTCATTTTAAGATCTACTTCGATTTTAACCTCCACAACAGAGTTAGCACTCCCAGATGGATGTGCACCCGCACAACAGCAACTACACGCCCAGTTATCGGTCCAAACTCCGGCACAATACTTTCCTTTTGCCTTTACTTGCAAATCGGTTTTAAAAATTAATTTCCCACCCGATGCAGATACTTTTACCGGTTTGTTTCGGTATACATTAACCTCGTACTCTTCTCTTTCGCACCCTTCTTTATCGCGGTATATTCTGCCGGAAGGCATGGCTTCGTTAACCTGTTTTTCAATTTCTTTCAGGTCGATGGAAAAAGGGACAAATATTTTTGAGTCTTGTACCTCCGGTGCAGTACTGGTTACTCCCGGTGTTGGTTGAGTAGACAACCTTATGGGTCTGCATCCTACGGCAAACACCACAATGAATAGTAAGTAAATGGTTGTTTTCATAATTGTTTAATTAATTTTTTAGAGTAATTATTCGATTTCAAAAGTAGAGGGCACACTCCGACAGGACATCACTGAAACCAGTGATATTGATTGGAAAAAACAGGGAAATAAGGCACCTATTTATTCAGGCAGGACTCAAATACTTACCTAACAAGACAATCCTGATAACCTTGCAAAGTGTTTCTGGTAGCCGTTTTCAAAAAAAATTACCTTTACACCTGATTAAGATATTAGGCGTTAGCTATTAATCTTGTGATCCAAAACCGCCAGTTTGAATACACACGAGAATTTAATAGACTAGTCCGTCCGCATGGGCGTGGTCCTGGTTTATTCGTGTGTGGGCATCTGGCGGTGCCTGGATTACGTAAGCTAAGGTTCCACGCCTTTTTTTAATCCTACACCACAGCTAGTTTAACCTGCCCAATGGAGCTGTGGGCGCATTAAAAAACAATGAATAAAAATTTGATTATCCGCCTTATTCAACAAGACTTAAAACACAACCAACTATTACAAGGGTTAGAAAACCTCGGCTTTACCGATTGCGGCAACCACTCGTTAGGCATTATGCCCATTGTATTTGAGCTTATGAAGCTACCCGAAAAAGAACGAGACATTGCCTCTATTGTTTATATAGAACACCTTGAGCAAGCCAACAACTACCCGGCAAGTGGCAATGGCAAGGAACTTTTGAAATTGGCTAAGGAATGCTGGAGAAACTTAAATGACTAATGGGGAAATGATTAATGTCGAATGAATAATGGGAAATGTTGAATGAATAATTGGGAATGAGAAATTTCTAATATCTAATGTCTATTGTCTACAGTCTTTGTGTAACTTACACCATGGCTCAATGGCACCTGGACGATATCGAAAATGCACTTAACCGAATTGGTTGGCAGGTTACCCTAAGACAGGAAGACGATAGTGAGTATTCATTTCTGGGTAGTTGGACCATAAAACGCAGTAGCGAATACATCATCTACTTTGATGGTCTTTTTGATGGAATGGGAAACATGATTAAAAACCCTTCTATAGATAAAGCCTACGCTTGTGGAATACACGACACCAAGATTAGCCTTTACTTTTATAAAAAAGGAGCCAAATGGCAAGAGAATTTGAAACGGTTTGTGGAGGAGGTGAATGGGTTGTAAATCTAACGATCAACTATTCCTTTCTGAAATATCGATAAATTATTTACTTTATTCACTTCTTATTACTCCCATCTTTTTCGCATATTTATTAACCGAATCTCTTGCGCCAGAACTTCCTACATAGTCTCTAATCAATTTCTCTTTTTCTTTTTGAGATATAGATATTCTATAATGGTGATTACTCAATAATACAACTGCAATTTTATCATATCTATTTTGAGGATTCTCAAATCGTTGCATAGCAATAGATTCTACCTTAGTATTTTCAACATTTAATTTTGCTAAATCCAAACTAGGTCTAAGTGTAGAAACCAAAGCCCATGTACAAACTCTCAATAACTCAGATTTATTAGAATTTGACAACCAAAACTTTAAAACTCTATCAACAAGTAGCAACCTAGCGTTTCCAGTTAAAATGAACTGATCACCAAACCAACACATACTCCAAAACGCTGGCAATAATAACTTTTTATTATTTGTTGCCACAACATCAATTAATTTCTCTTCGATTTTTCGGCAATAATTAGTCAACTTAGTTTTTGAATGTCCTAAATTAGAGTGAACTCGATTCTCAAAACAAAAAATCATCAATCCAAATAATGCAATAACTTCCTTTTTTTCATTCATTGACTCCAACTCCTTAACAATTAAAGCTAAAAAATCTTCTTTCTTATTTTCATAATTATGGATTTCACCAATCAACCCTCCTAATGGAATTTCGAACCTATTTTCAGGCTCGTCAAAATATAATTTTTGAATTTTTTGTTTAAACGCATCTTTAAATTTAGAATCATATATTGTACCTCTTGTCCCCTTATCTCTAACCCTATACCTATTTTTAGCGTACCACTCAATTGCTTTATCAAGCAAATCAGGAGCAATTTGAATTTCATTTGCTAAACAACTACCAAGATGCTCAGCAGGAAGAACTAATTCTTTTTCAACCTTTTCTAATTGAAAATCATCATCATCACCAATTATAGACAACTCTATCAAATGATCTATTAAACTCTTAGCATCTCTCTTTAATAATACTGCTACAAGAGGTATTACTTCTTTCCAACTTTCTCTCTCTAAAAATGGATTCAAAACCTCAACCACAGTTTTGCTAACATCCTTTTCTGGAAGGAATTTTTCCACTATAGCTCTCGCGGTAAGAAACTCCTGAAAACTAAGATGAAGAAACTCATAAATTGGCACAATTTCACCTGTTTCATCCTTTTTATGCCCTGACATTATTAGCAAACTACTTCGGGATTCAACTCTTTTAATGAAATCAGAAACACTAACATTTGTATAACTTAATATATCCGGCATTTGACGCCTTGCTAATCTTAAACATTCTTTTAATTCTGAAAGAGAAATTGTTTGCTTTCCATTAGACATCATCCAAAAAGCAACAAATGCTAATTGAGGTTCAGCTTCCTCTATATCTAATTGTTCATGTCCTTCAACATTCCATGTTACCATTAACAATTTAATCATCTCCTGATATAACACACTCTTCTTTGTAGGCAAATACCCAGCCCATCTTTTCACAAAAAGTAATGTAGTTAACAATAATGGGTTTTCTGCTAATGTTTTGATTCTATAATCAGCAATAATCAAATCAGACAAGGCCAAAGCCTCTTGTTTGGTTTTTTTACTATTATCTATTATTTCAGAATGCCATTTATCACATAAACTCTTAATTTCATGGACATTTAATGGGGCAATTTTAAAATTAGCACAATAGTGAGCCAATATCCCACCAACTGACCTAAACCCAGCTTCTCTTGAAGTTAACACTAAATGAATTGAAGGATAAGTAGCAATAAAAGTTCTTAACTGATTTACAAACATGACCCTTTCTCTGTCATTTGAAATTTCATCTAAACCATCAATCAATAAAATAGCTTTCCCCTTCTGTAATGCACCAGAGACCATTTTAGCAAAGTAATTCTTACAATCTGATATTTCTGCTCTATTTGGAATTTCATGAATAATTTCAGTAATACTCAACGAGACTTTATCTCCTAACTCTCTACATCTAATAAATATTGGAAACCAATTCTGATCGGGTAAATTGTCGTCAATCAACTTCTTCCTATGCGGAAAAGCATATGCCGTTGCCAATCTTTTTATTAATGTAGATTTCCCTCCTCCCGGTTTGGCTAATATGGCTAATCTACTTTTCATTTTTAGAGCTTGCCCAATTTCCACTCTATCGCCAGTAGGTTGATCAAATACATTCTTACTACTTGTTAGCATCTCTAAACTTGGTGTTATGAAAATATTCTCCAATTTTACCTTTATCGCACCAGAATCTTTATCTGTTGGCAACCCTTCAAAATGAATTTCTCCGCATTCATTTTTTATATACTGAAAGTACTTCTCTCTTGTAGCTTCCTCCTGTTCCAACTCATTCTCTCCACATATAATTTCTAACCCTTCAAAAATATTATCCACTTTTTTGTCCAATTCAACAATCTCATTGGCTAGATCTTCAACTAAAAGCTCACCCTCAGCATGCACAAAAGCTACATGAGATTTTTTTTGATTACAAGAATAATATATAGCCCAAATCCAGCCCCTTCTACATGCTATCAAATCAGCTTTACCAACCAATTTCACATCTTGAATCAAAACTTTTGAAATCGCCTGCTCCAGGGGAATTATCACCCGACCATTTACCAACTCGGCAACAATCTGTTCAGGACTAATTAGATTAACTCTATTATTTCCTGCTTCCCTTTCTTGTTCAATTGCAGTTTCTTTGAAACCAGATAAAGAAACAAAATACCCAACCACATCTACGGCCTTGTCATTTCCTTTCAACTTCCTCTTTTCTACATCAAACGCCCCTACAAACTTATTTATATCAGCTCCACCAATAGTTGCCTTATGGGCTTTACACTCTGCAATTGCAATTCTTTTTTCAACTCGATGAACAGTTTCTAAATCAATTTCTCTTCCAGATTTTTGAATATCAAACCTCGGCTCATCATAACCTAATGAATGAAATAGATCAGACATTAACCTACAAAACAAATCTCCTTTTTTGCTATGATTACCATCCAGCACTACGATTCTATGAAACTTCATATTAACTTAAATAATAATAAAATGAACAATTTTATAAGTAATGTAAGCACTTCTGTATATTAAATTTCCACCCCCTATGTAAAACATCTTAAAATTGGGTATATCCACCCTAAAAAAGGGTAATTCTACCCCCTGTTAGAAATACTTAGTTTTAAGGGTGTGATGTAAGTTTCTCTGGATTCCGACGCTTCGGTCGGAATGAGTGGGTGACGGATTCTGGTGAGGGGTTGGGGTTAAATGTGTGGTTGGGAACCGAGATGATGTGATGTAACAGATGCTACTGATGTGGTTGATGTATAACTATAACCATCTTGGACGTTTTCCTTTTTTGGCTACTGCTTCGGGGTGGAAGGGTACTCTTTTGAAACCTTCTAGAGGGTTGATGTTTTGTTCCAGGTCGTCCAGGTGTCTTACTTTTCCAAGGTAACAGTCTTGATAGCTATTGTCGGGGAATCTTTCTCTCATGAAATGGTTGGACTTTTTCTTATTGGGAACCATGTGAAAGGTGATGTCTCCACCACTTACTTTAAGAGGTTTATTAACCTTCCAGTCCTGAGTATTGTGCTCCAACACCATGGTGTCTTTCTTATTTAGCAAAACCAGATAATCCAGAGTGTAAATGGTGTTGCTCATTCGGTAGCGGTAGTAGCCTGTTTTTTTGGAGTAGGTTAACTCCGAGCTAGCTCTTCCTCTATCGTACATCTCATATCCTTTGGCAGTAAACTCTTCTGGTGTTAACTCTCCTCCTTTGCCGTCGGCAATTTTAAAATAGATGGTATAACCCCAACTGGCCTGAGCGCAGGCGGCAGTAGTTAACAACATTAAAGAGAATAGCAATAAGGATTGGCGTATCGGTTTCATGGTTGATGTTTTGTTGTTGATACACCAAAACCTAAATGTGGTTCAAAAAAACTTAAATAATTCCGAACGGAAGTCGGATAATGAACCTCAACTCATGTGGACTAATTTGCTCTTTAAACACATTTTTACCCATACTAAAGTTATAGCCATAGCTCAAGGTGGAAATACCTGCAATGCCTATTCCCATATTAGGACGAATGTATAATCTATACTTTTCGTAGTTGGTGTAAAGTGTTCCGTTAATTCCGGTTTCTATAAATGCAAAACCGCTAAAAAAGCTAAACGAATAACCTGATAAATGATCAGCTCCTTTTTTTAGGTTAGATACATAAGCCAAATCGTAGCCCACTACTCCATGACCTGCCTCGGCATAGGTTACTCCCAACTCCACCAAATGATTACTGGCACCTCTATAGCCAAAGGTTGGGCCTATACCTGGTGGAGGTCTTCGTGGTATGGCAAAAGACGAATCCGAAGTGTATGACTGAGCAAAAGCCGATACAACTAAAAATATGGACATAAAAAAGGGAAGTACTTTTTGCACTTCCCTAAGTTACAGTATTTTGTATGATTTTACAATCCGAAGGAAAGGTAAATCATTCCTAAAGGATAGCTTTTTAAGGAAGTAAACGTTCCGTTTTCAATGTATCCCTGTCCATTTACATCAGGCCAGTTTTTATGCTCATAAGTAGTTTTAGACATAGTTAGCCTGGTCTCAATTCCTGCTTTAACTTTTTCGGATAACCTTAAGCCAATTCCTGCATTAAGAGATAAACCAAAGTTATTTAGCATATAAGTATTTTTTGATTCCTGAGTAACCAAAACCTGTTCGTATTGCCCTGTAATTGGATTATACTGATAATCGTATCCTTCGTTATAGTTACCACTCTCGTAACCTTGATAATGATAAAACACATCAGCTCCATAGCTTACCTCCAGTACTTTGTAGGAATTAAGAAATTCATATCCTAATCTTCCTCCTACTACATAAGAACTCATATCAGATCTAGACTCGGAACCATTTGGTGCCTCGGGTGGATCTACATAAGTAGCGTTTTTCAACGTAAATTCAGGTAAAAACCTCAATTTACCTTTTCCAAGTTGCTGCTTTAAACCAACAGACATAAATGTGGTTTGGTTGGCTATTAAATACTCTGGATAATTAACTCCATAATCGTATTGGTATAGCTCTTCAAAGGTTAATCCTCTTTGAAGGTTTGAAACTCCAATTACAATTTCGGTTTTAGGTACGGTGGTTTCTCCGTCTTGTGCGCTAGCCACTACTGTTCCCAACAGCAGTGTAGCAAGGGTAATTAAATGTTTTTTCATGGGTATTTAGGTTTATTTAATCGTAAAACAGATTAATCTTGATTTTGTTACACCGTTCCATAATTAACTCATAAAAAAAGCCCTTTGCAAATTGCAAAAGGCTTTCATCAAATGTATTTATCTAAAGGATTATTTTCCCATCAAATCGTCCATTTCGTTTCCTTCGTACTCAGTAGGAATAGACATATCAAACTCTTTTTCAGAGATAGACTCTTTCTTCACTTTGGTTACCTCGTTAATGATGGTCATGGTCATTCCCATATTAGTGCTTTCTACCTCTGTATACAATGGTAGTCCAGTTACTTCTCCGCCATAAGCATTGTTTGGAGCTTTTAATTCATCTGTAGCATATACAACTGCATTTCCTCCTTCTGATTTAATTTCGTACTTGTAGCATTTGTACCCTAAAATGGTTTTCGTATCTTTTGTTTTGGTCACTTTAGTATCATCACCTTCTTCGTTTACATCTTCGTATTTTTCCTCATCCAGTGTCATGTATTTCTTCCCAATCATTGGGTTATCCATAAACATGATTCCCTTCTTAGCTTCTGTATCGTAAATAATGGTATTGGTTCCAGTCATTCCTCCTTTTTGAACAACCTTACTCATATTCCCTTTAACATACATGGTAGTGGTCATCTCTCCCATCATAGCCATCATTTGCTGAGCATTTTCATCATCAGATTTAAACGTCTGTTTTGATTCTACGATAAGGTCCTGAGCAAAAGCGGTGGTAATAGTCATGGCTGCCACAACAGCCAAAGCAATTAATTTTTTCATTTTTATTGTTTTATGTTCGGTAAAGTTAATCAATAAACCCTAAGCTAAATGGAAATACTTCGGGTCTACCCAATGAATAAGAATATTTACCCCAATAACCATTCCACTAATCCCAAAGAAACAACTTTACAAATTGGGTTAGCGTATAGGTAATTAGTTAACACATTGATTTTTGTTGTCGAAATAAATAGACTAGTTTTGTTCAGTTTTTTGATGAACACAATAAAAAGGTAGCTTTTTGAAATGAAGGTTACCTTTTTTTATTTTCTATACTCTTTCCAGTTTTTCTTTTTACGAACGTAAATGGTTTTTCCATCTACTTTGTACTCCCTCCATTTAAATTTTAGCTGATCGTATTCCTTGGAGTACTGCAAGCTCCATAATTCATCTTTCTGAACAGCCAATACAGACTGAGGCAACAACCTTACCTGATCATACTCCGGCGGATAAATATGTACTATTTTACTGTTGTGAAGCACCGACATTCCTTTTTTACCACGGCGTTCTGTCCAGAGCAATAGCTTGTAATTCTTTAATACAACCTTTTCAATAGACCTGTTGGGCAA
The DNA here is from genome assembly GCA_965230225.1 of Parvicellaceae bacterium. Taxonomy (GTDB): domain Bacteria; phylum Bacteroidota; class Bacteroidia; order Flavobacteriales_D; family Parvicellaceae; genus CALSMU01. The sequence continues at coordinate 637,954 of CBDDKM010000003.1, read as the reverse complement.
TTGGTAATGATCCTGTAGTTGATACCCATCCTTAAACCTAACATGCATTATGGAGGCGTCTTCTCCATGCTGACCTATAAATAAACTGTACGCTCCTGTATTATAATCTGTAGAAGTATCCATTCTTAACTGATCATACCTACATGGTATTATCTCCTCTAGCCAAGGATCTATTACCCCCCATTTACCTTCTTGCTTTACTTTATAGAGGGGAACATGATAATACGGCACAATGGTATCGTAATGTATTCCGGTAAAGTAAAAGGTATAATCCTTCTCTCCTAATTGCACAGGAAGTCGCCCTGTATAATTTAAGTTTTTAATCAATTCAAGCATTCTTGGATGATGTTTTTTACGATCGCTGAAACCATAGTAATATTGATCCATTTTTTCGTAAAGGGCGCTTATGTTTCGTTCAACGCAACTATTATTTAATTGATTAAGAACACGCAAAGTCTCATCATCTACTTTCTTCAAACACTCATCGTACCAATCCAGGATGTCTTTCTGAGCCTTTTCGCTGAGCACAATCTTCCTACCCCTCATTACCTGATAGGTCATAAACAAATTTCTAGCTCTTATGGATTGCTCTGCCAAAGCTGGTATTTGATACCCCTTATGGTTGATAAAAGAATAGTAATACTCCCCGCTTTCTACTATTTCAAACACTTTATTTTTCTCTTCCTCGGTAAGTGTATCCTTCAAGTTCATTCGCTGTAAAAACTGCGAATTATCTAGCTTTTTGTCTACCGGTGCTCCAAGCATTTTTAGAATCTCTACCTGATATTCTTTGGCATAATCCAAAGCGGTTTTCCCCTTTTTATCTTTTCGATTTTTATCTACTCCTGCAGCTAATATCTCAGCCACAATTTCTTCTTTATTGTATTTTACAGCCAGGTGCAAGTAGGTTTGACGATCATCGTTCAAACGCTTTAAATTAGAGTGAGCCACAAGCATTTCCATAAACTCATAATCGCCTTCTTTTATCGATTCCTCCAAAGGAGTATACCCCTTATAGTTTTCCCAATTAAAGTTGTATCTATTTTCCACCAATGAATTAATCAAAGCCTCTTTTTGCTCTATGGTTAACTGGCACTTACCATGGCTTTTATCGTGAATAACTAAGTTGAGTAAAGTATTCTCTCTAATTTTTGTTTTGGCATTAGGCGACAGGAGTTTTCTTTTCCAAATTTCGTCTACCAACTCCACTGTATCGGCGCATACCAGGTCCAATAAAAACATCACGCCATCATCTCCCCATTGTTTATCGCCAATGTACCTCGATAAAAACGGATTACACTTGTACCTAATGGCTGTTTCAACTGCAGCATCTTTATGCCTGTCATCTGCCTTACGATACATTAAATCAAACAGCTCCTCGTTGTACTTTTTCATGGAGTGACTCATGTATCGTTTGAGGGGCCAATCGTTCATGAGGTGATTGTAATTTTCGGATCGATTGACCAAAAAGGTTAACAAAGAATCCCTACCGGGAGTTACCGGCATGTAAAGGGTCTCTGAAATTAAAGAATGGCTTTCTGAAGTGGTCCTTTCAGGTGTTAAACCATGAATAATAGCCTCGAACAACCAACCCGGTCTCCAGAATTTAGGAGCAGGACCTTTACCGGTGTGGGTAGTATGATGAAAACAATCGCAAGATGCTCCTTTTTCTATCTCCTGCATCACCACATCGTACTTCATTTGATAGATTCGACGATAGAGCATTTTACAACTCATGGTGTCGGATTGAGCAGTAAAAACTAACTGCATCAAAACAAAAACAAACAATAAGCTTCCTTTTATGTGGTTAAGAAACATCCTCTAAATTTAATACATTCCACTTCGAAACCGAATTTAATTCAGGTATAATTATTGCTACAATTTTCCTAAATTGTACCCATGACCACCTTTAAAAGCCTCGCCTTTTTATCCATCTTGTTCATTAGCTCCATAGGATTTGGACAATCCAACCTAAACCTTGCTCTATCCGGAAGGCTATCAGTAGGTACTCACTTTGTGGATTTGGACAACTCAGGAGAAGAGCGCTGGACCACTACTATGGGATCTATGCTAACGCTAGAACCTTACTTAAAGTTGAGATGGAAAAACAGTTTTGCTCTGGCTGCAGGTGGAGGAATTCATTTGTACAATTATGGTTACCATCAGGGCAATTACTCATCTGTGGTGAGTTACATCGGACTTAAATCGGAAGTTATTTTCTCCAAGTACATTTACACTGATGGGTATTTTGAGTACATCTCCGTTGGATGCGGAGGGGGTATCGCCTATCATGGAGATGATGTATTAGCCAAAACACAAGATGAGTTTCAAATGAGGTCCACTTCGTTTTATTCCAGGCCTTATTTTGTTTCTCCACACATAGGAACTTTTGCCAGAGATGGTAGAATGAGCTACTCGTTAGCAGTACAGTTTACCCACTTTTTTATTGATGCTCCTTATATACAAACAGAACTTTCGAGCCCAAACAGTGCTGCTAAAGCTACTCACAAGGGAAACTATTTGGGCCTCAATTTAATTGTGGATTACGACCTCCAAAGAAAACGGAAAGAAAAGCCCGAACCTCCGGTTAAAACCTTACCGGATGAATTGGTAAACAGAGACAAAAAACTGAGCAAAGAAATCAACCTCAACCGAAAGCGAATTAAAGTCATTGCCTGGGATCATGGAATTGTGGATCACGACACCATTTCTCTGATGTTAAACAACCAACTAATATTAGAAGAGCATCACCTTGACCACTCTAAAAAGAAAGTAAAAGCCAAACTGAGTAAAGGAGAAAACGAATTGATTATGGTGGCACACAACGAAGGAAGTGTTAGCCCTAATTCTGCAGCCATCATTATAAAAATAGGGTTAAAGAAATATAAACTAACTCTCAACTCCACCATGGATGAGAGCTCTTATATTCAATTGAATTATCTCTCGGGGAAACATGGGGATTAAAGCTACATCTTAACCCCTATCACACAGATATCGTCTATTTGTTCAATGTCTCCTTTCCACTCTTGTAGGGTTTGACTGAGGTTTTCTTTTTGAACACTCAATTCTTTACCAAATTGCATTAGCAATAACTTCTTAAAATTGGAATACTTGAACTTTTTGCCTTTAGGCCCTCCAAATTGATCTGGGTATCCATCGGAAAACAAATAGATGTAATCTCCCTGAGCAGTATCGATAGTAAGTGTAGTAAACGGAACCTTTCTTTCGTAAGCTCCCACTGGTTGTTTGTTGGCTTTATACTCGTACAGGTAAACTCCATCCTGTTCTGTTTCTTTAACTAACTCTTCTTCTCGCTTATTAGAGGAAACCAGATAAAGAGAATTATTTGCACCGGCATATTCCACCTTTCCGGTGGTCTTATTCCAGGCACATAATGCAATATCCATCCCATCATTCACCTCTTCATCGTCCAGGTAAAAAGTTTCTGTTACCAACTGAGTTACCCTATCCAATATTTGTCCCGGATCGGTAAGCGCAAATTCGTTTACCGCTCTGTTAAGTGCTGTAGAGCACACCACACTTACCATAGCTCCGGGTACTCCATGCCCGGTACAATCAGCAACGGCAAAAAACAATAGGTCATTCACCTTTTGCATCCAGTAAAAATCTCCGGCCACAATGTCCTTTGGTAAGTAGTAAATAAAAGAGTTATCCAACTCCTGCTCTATCATTCGGTTAGATGGCAATATAGCAGTTTGAATCCTCTTGGCGTAGTTAATGGAATCTACAATTTCTTTGTTCTTTTCCTCCAGCGCAATGTGTTGCTGTAGTACCTGTTCTTTTTGCTCAGAGATGACTTTATTATCCTTTTGTTTTCTTCTGTACCCCTGAATCATAACAAGAGACAATAGTAACATCAACCCAAACCCAACTCCGAAGGCAATTTTATACAATCGCTCGTTTTCTTTCTCTTCATTTTGTCGGGCTATTACCTCCTCTTTCACTTTATCCTCTGCCTTAAGCACATCCAGTTTAGCAGCTTGTTGCTCGGCAATGTATTGAGACTCCAACACTAATAGGTCCTTCTGGGTTCTTTCTCCCAGAATATCATCTTCAATTTCTTTAAACCTTCTATGGTACTCCAGAGCAGTTCCAAAATCACCTATTTCTTCGTATGTCTCCGTCAGCTTCGAATACACCTCAGCTACCATAGCTTTATTATTGGCAGAATCTGCATGCTTTTTAGATAGTTCATAAAAAGCAATGGCTTTCTCAAAATCTTCCTGCTTTTGGTATAACTCACCAACATTAGAGTAGTTCATAGATAAACCATGATGATCTCCCCTAACCAATTCGATAGCCTCTGCCTGACGCAAAAAATCCAGAGCTTTTTCGGTTTCTCCAATATCTCGGTAGTACATGGCCATGTTTCCCATGGTTACTGCTGCACCCGAAGAATCTCCAACCGCCAACTTCATTTTTAAGGATTCTCCCCACAATGCCATTCCTTCGTCGTATCTGGCTTGCATCATGTATACAATACCCAAATTGTTATAAGCAAAAGAGATTCCTGCGGAATCGTTTATGGCTTTTCTAATATCCAACGCCTTAGAATAATAGTTAGTAGCCTCATCCAGTTTTCCTGACGCCCGGTATACATTTCCAAGGTTGTTGTAAGTATAACTCATCATTACCGAGTCGTTAAGTGTTTCGCTAATTCTGGAAGCATCAAACAAATCTTTTAATGCTTCGCTGTACATGGAAGAACGCATATACCCCATTCCACGAACACTTTTGAATCTGGATTCCGACTTAATGTCTTTGGCTTTCTTACTCAACTCTAACCCCCAATTGGCGAAGGAAATAATGGTATCCGGATTGGCATTTTCGAATGCTCGAAGCTCCTCATGAAGGGCATCGATTTTTTTATCCAATTCCTTAATGGAGTTTATTTTAATTCGAACAGAGTCGTACTGTGTTTGAGCTTTTGTGGAAACGAAAATTCCGCAAAACAATATGAATAAGGCCAGTCGCATATTGGCATCAAAACTAGCATTTCGTTTGGTTTTATAAGACTTCTTCAAAAAAACTTTTTAACTACAACTCTGTCCTATCCAACAGATTATCAGATTTTAATTCGTTTGAGCGAACCTTGTGAAAAAAATATTGTCTTTGTGAAAATCACATTTTTTTCATTTTAGGACACTATATGAGGAATTCAATTAAATTTGTAGAAACACCTTGATTATGACCAAACTGCTACACACTACGGGATTAATACTACTCTCAATTTTTACGTATGCTCAAACTACCATAACCATTGGTACTGGAACGAACACCAATGGAGACCAGGGATACCCTGCACCTTATGGTAATTATTACGATGGAGCTAAACATCAGTTCATCATTTTGGAATCTGAGTTAACTGCTGCCGGAATGAGCGCAGGAAACATTAACAGCATTGCTTTTGATGTGGATGTTGCAGAAGGAACACCTCTTACCAACTTTACAATTGGTATGAAGCTTACTTCTACTGCTACCACCGGAGCTACTTTTGAAACCGGTATGACCAACGTTTACGGTCCTACCAACTTCACAGAAACTACCGGGTGGAATGTGCACACGTTTGGTACTCCATTTTACTGGGATGGAACTTCGAACATTATTGTAGAAACTTGTTTTAACAATACCAACTGGACTAACAATGCAGAAATGAGGTATACCACTACCAGCTTTGTAAGCTGTGGTTACTACCGTCAGGATAATAATAACAACCTGTGTTCTGAAACCGGAACTACTTTATCGAGTAACCGTCCGAACATGCAGTTCGACTGGGCACCGATTAATGTGCCTCCGATAGCTAACTTTAGTGCTAACCCTACCACAACCTGTTCTGGTGTGGTTGACTTTACCGACTTATCCACTTACACTCCTACAGGGTGGCTTTGGGATTTTGGAGATGGAAATACCTCTACAGTTCAAAACCCAACACATACTTATACCACTTCCGGTACTTACGATGTAATGCTTACAGCAACTAACGCTTACGGAAGCGATGACACCTTGAATGTAGGAATGATTACTGTAAACGTGGGGAGTAGCCCAATTGCAGCTTCCTGTATGCCTGCTACCACTAACCATTGTTGTGGATTTGGTATCACTAACGTTACTTTTAATACTCTTAACAATACTTCTGGAGATGGTTCTGAAGGGTATGGAGATTTTACCTGTACTTCTACTACCGTTTTTGAAGGATCTACCTATACCATTGATGTAGCTACCCCAAATCCATCTACACACAATTGTGCTGCATGGATCGACTATAACAACGACGGTACTTTCAGTGCTTCGGAAGAAATTTTAAATGGAACTTCTGCACTTTCGTTTAGTGCTAACGTTACCATTCCTGGTGGAGCTGTGCTAAACACTCCTCTTAGAATGAGAGTAAGTGCCGATTATGATTTAAGTGCGCCTATTACTCCTTGTGGACAGCCAGATTATGGACAGGTTGAGGATTATACCGTAATCATCACTCAAAACACTACTCCTCCGGTAGCAGAATTTAGCGTTAGCGACACTGTTACTTGTGATGGTTATGTAGAGTTTACCGATTTATCTGCTAATATTCCTTACGGATGGAACTGGGATTTTGGTGATGGAAACAACAGTGTTCAACAAGATCCAACTCACACCTATACGGCTAGTGGAACTTATACTGTAACTCTTTCTGCTTACAATGCTCATGGTACTGATGACACCACCATGACAGCATTAATTGAGGTTAACCTTTCTAATGCAGTAGCTATTATTAGCTGTGAGCCTGCTACTTTAGGATACTGCTGTGATTACGGAATTGAGAACGTAACTTTCGAGTCCATCAACCATTCTTCGGGAAATGCAAGTGAAGGATATCAAGACAACACTTGTGAGCATCAAACGGATGTTTGGTCGGGGAACTCACATTCTATTTCTATTACAACCGGACCAAGTAACCCACAGGATACTAAAATCTGGATCGACTTTAACAACGATGGTGTGTTAGACGATGCAACCGAATTAGTATTTACTGCATTAAACACTTCTAACCCATCAGGAACCATTAACATTCCAGGAACGGCGGTGCAAAACACTCCGCTTAGAATGAGAATTACTTCTGATATGGTGGGAGCAACCATTACTCCTTGCTCTGACAACAGTTTAGGACAAACGGAAGATTATGGTGTAGTGGTTATACCAGACCCAACTACCTATAACACTATTTCTGAAACAGGTTGTGGACAGTACACTGTTCCTAGTGGAGATGAAACTTATTTCTTCTCTGGAACTTATAACGATACCATTCCTAATGCCGCTGGTGCAGATTCTGTGTTAACCATTAACTTAACCATTAGCCTTAACACTTTTGCAAGTGTTAACGAAAGTGGATGTGGAAGCTATACTTCGCCAAGTGGGAATTATGTTTGGACCACACCTGGAAGCTATCAGGATACCATTCCTAATGCCAATGGATGTGATAGTATTATGAACATTTTCCTTTCTTTCGATGATCCTGATACAACAGTTGTGGTTTCTGGAGCTACTTTAACAGCTACTTTCTCCGGAGCAACTTACCAGTGGGTAGATTGCGACAATGGATATACTGCTATTCCAGGAGCAACTGATCAAAACTACACCGCTACTGCAGATGGAAACTATGCGGTTATTATTACCAATAATGGTTGTGCAGATACTTCATCTTGCCATTCGATTATAGCTAACAGCATTAGCGAAAACCCACTGAGCAATGTAACACTATACCCTAATCCAACAGAGGGCATTACAACGATTAATTTTGGTCAGATATACGATAATGTAAACGTTGACATTTGCTACCTGAATGGAGCTGTAATTAGAAGACAAAACTTCAATGGAGTGGATCTGGTTAACTTAAACTTATCGGATTTGGCAACAGGAGTTTACTATGTAAGAGTATCTAATGAAGTTGGCTCGATCAATCTACCATTATTTGTAAAGTAAAAAACACTCGTAACACATTTATACACGATGGGAAATTCTGGTAAAACAGAGTTTCCCATTTTTTTGTGCTTTACCAAAAGTTAGCACTCTGAGAGTTAAACTTTCGGAAATTTTTTAGTTTACCTGAAACTTGAATTCTATAATTTCCGTAACTGTCAAAAAGACACCCTGTCTCAATTTTAGACAAACTCTCATTATGAAAAAGGAAAATTTGACGATTTTCATCGCAGAAGACGATGAATGGTATGCTGAGATATTAAAACACCACCTTAGCCACAACCCCGACTATCAATTGGAGGCTTTCCACTCTGGGAAAGAGCTTCTGAATAACCTTCACAAAAAGCCCGACATTATTAGCCTGGACTTCTCTTTACCAGACTTTAAAGGAGATAAACTCCTTAAAAGAATAAAGTCCGAACACCCGGAAATAGAGGTTGTAATTATTTCTGCTCAAGAAGATATTACCACTGCTGTAGACTTACTTAAAGATGGAGCTTACGACTACATTGTAAAAAACGACGATACAAAGGATCGGTTGTGGAACAGCATTATTAGAATAAAAGAGAAACTGGAATTAAAAACAGAAATTACCCAACTTAGGAAAGAGGTAATTCACAAATACAACTTTGACAAAGCCATTAAAGGTAATAGCAAGGCCATTCAGAAAGTATTTGGATTAATGGAACGAGCAAGTAAATCAAATATTTCCGTATCCATTACCGGAGAAACCGGAACAGGAAAAGAGCTTGTGGCAAAGGCCATTCATTATAACTCTCCTAGAAAAGACAAAGCATTTGTAGCCGTAAACATGGCTGCCATACCCAACGAATTAATAGAGTCTGAATTGTTTGGGCACGAAAAAGGAGCATTTACAGGAGCTCACTCCAGACGAAAAGGAAAATTCGAAGAAGCCAAAGGAGGCACCATTTTCCTCGACGAAATTGGAGAACTAGCCCCTAGCCTTCAGGCTAAATTACTGAGAGTTCTACAGGAAAAAGAGGTAACCAGACTAGGCTCCAACCAAGTGATTAAAACAGATGTAAGAGTAATAGTAGCCACCCATAAAAACTTAGCAGAAGAAGTAAAAAATGGCAACTTCAGAGAGGATTTATACTACCGTTTACTTGGTCTTCCACTACCCTTACCTCCTCTAAGAGAACGTGGTAACGATATCCTCATTATTGCAAGACATTGCCTAAAGCAATTTTGCAAAGAGAATGGATTCCCGGACTTGAAATTCTCACCCGAGGCACAAGAAAAACTATTGAGCTACCCTTTCCCCGGAAATGTTAGAGAACTTAAAGCTGTGGTAGAACTTTCGGCAGTAATGGCTAATTCAGAAGTAATAGAACCGAACGACATTTCTCTTAACTCAGAAAAATCCATTGCTCATTTAATGAATTCTGAAATGACCTTAAAAGACTACACCGAAAAAATCATTTTTCACTACTTAGACAAATACAATGGTAGTGTGCCTAAGGTGGCAGAAAAGCTAGACATCGGTCAATCTACCATTTACCGATTAAAAAGCAACATTAACAAGCCCTCTCAAAATGAGAATGCAGCCTAATTATTAGAGATAAAAACGATTAAAAAATAACATAAACACAGAAATAACGGACCTTTTAGAAGGTGGCACATGATTAGTAAAGTGAGAGAACAAAACTAATCAACATGAACTTTGAACACCAAATGACCATCTTTTTTGTAGACGACGATTACATTTATTTGAACTACATGAGCGAACTCCTAAATCAGAACCCACGAATTAAGCTACATTCCTTTAACACGCCCGAAGCTTGTTTAAAGCAGATGCATTTAGATCCTAATTTGATCATTCTGGACTATTATCTCAATGGAGCTTTCGAAAAAAGATTGAATGGTCTGGAAACCATTAAAAAGATTCGTCATCAATCTGAAGCATCAAAAATCATCATGTTATCATCAGACAAAAACATACAACAAATTCAAGAATGCCTAAACCAGGGAGCCAATGGTTTTGTACTAAAAGATGATTATACCGCCTCTAAAATCAATTCAATTATTCAACACTTATTCTTTTCAAATTAACCCTAACTATGTACGGAATTGTAAACAAAGCCATTCAAGGACTCATACTGGAAAACTACGGTCAGGAAAAATGGGATCAAATCAAAAAAATAAGCAATGTATCTGACGACTCTTTTTTGAGTAACGAATCTTACCCCGATGAGATTACTTACAATCTTGCAGGAGCTGCTTCTCAAGCATTGGAAACCTCTGTAGAAAATGTTTTGCATGCTTTTGGAGAGTACTGGATTCTAAAAACCGGACAGGAAAAATATGGTTCGTTAATGAAAGCAGGAGGAGAAAACCTTAAGCAATTCCTAATGTACCTACCCAGCTTTCACAATCATTTACTACTCATCTATCCCAACCTTACTCCTCCGGAGTTCAGGGTTTCTCATGTTGAGGATAACTCACTTAGGCTCCACTATATTTCTCACCGTCCCGGACTAAAACACTTTGTACTCGGGCTAATTTCTGGGTTAGGAAAAATGTACGAAACTCCAATTGAAGTTAAAATTGTAGCGGATCGTGATAACGGCGATCATCATGAAGAATTTGACATCCAATGGTAAACTCCAACAACGATCGACTATTTCCTTTTAGAATTCTCCTGAACAAGGAATTCAACATTGAAGAAGCTGGTAAAAGCATGCTTAAATTATTCCCTGATATGCTCGGACAAAGCTTTCAGAGTATATTTAATTTTAAGCGACCTATCCCTTCCGCTTTGACCTACGAAAACCTAAAAAATTACTCCGAGCAATTAGTCATATTTGAATCCATAAACGATCAAATACTGTTTAGAGGAGAGCTTATTTTTGATGAGGATGAAAAGAGAATCATGTTCATCGGATCGCCCTGGATTACAGATGTAGATCGATTAACCGAAATAGGTTTAACCCTTAGAGACTTTGCCATACACGACCCTATTACTGAGCTACTTCAGGTAATTAAAACACAAGAAATTGTAAACAACGACATCAAAGAGATGGCGGAAAACCTTAAAGCTCAAAAAAAGAAACTGGAGCAACAGGATTTTGCCTTAAACCGATCCGCCCTGGTATCTATTACCGACAAGGATGGGGTGATTAAAGAAGTCAATAAGAAATTCGAAGAATTATCTCAATTCTCAAAAGAGGAACTAATCGGAAACACTCACCGATTAGTTAAATCCGGTTATCATAGCAAACCGTTTTACGCCCGCATGTGGAAAACCATTTCCATAGGATTGGTGTGGAATGGAGAAATAAAAAACACCTCGAAACACGGTAATGATTACTGGACCAACGCCACCATTATTCCATTCTTAAACAGCGATGGTGAACCATACCAGTACATGTCTATCGAATTTGATATTACGGTTCCTAAAAATGCTCAGTCTATTATAAGGCGAAGTGAAGAAAAGTACCGAAACATTATGGAAGCCATGGAGCTTGGAATACTGGAAGTTGATAATGAAGATATAATTGTCAATGCCTATCCATGGTTGTGCGACATGACCGGATACGCTCAGGAGGAGCTTCTAGGAAAAAAAGCCACTAAGACCTTATTAACTGAAGAGTCGCAAAAAATAATGGCGAAGCAAAACAAGAAAAGACTAAGAGGACAATCCGGTGTTTACGAAGTACAGCTTCGGAAGAAAAACGGAGAGTTAATCTGGGTGGTAATCAGTGGAGCACCTATATTAAATTCTAAAAATGAGGTAACTGGTTCCATTGGTATACATCTGGACATTAGCGAACGTAAAAAAATGGAGGCTGACTTAATCGAAGCCAAATTAAACGCCGAAGATTCGGTGGCAGCTAAAGAGATTTTTTTAGCCAACATGAGTCACGAAATCAGAACCCCAATGAATGCCATTATTGGGATGTCGAACCTCATGAAAAAAACCCATTTAACCGGAAGACAGGATCACTACCTCAACTCCATACACGATTCTGCTAAAAACCTTTTGGGAGTAATTAACGACATACTTGATTTCTCTAAAATTGGTTCCGGTAAACTAGAATTCGAATCCATAGGCTTCAGAGCGGTAGAAGTCATTGAATCCCTCATCAATCAGGCAGAATACCGAACCATGGATAAGGATTTGTACTTGCATTACGAGGCCGATGAAGCTTCTAAACAAGTGGTACTGGGAGATCCTTTCCGCCTCAACCAGGTATTACTCAACTTAATTTCCAATGCCATTAAGTTTACGGATAAAGGTATTGTAGAAGTTAGGTGTACAACTGTTTATGAGGATGAGAACCAGTTAGAACTGGAATTTTCTGTAAAAGATACCGGAATAGGAATTCCTGCAGATAAAATTGACAGCATTTTCGATTCCTTTAATCAGGCCGAAAAGGATACCACCAGGAAATATGGAGGAACCGGACTTGGTTTATCCATTTGTAAAAAATTAATCGAGCTACAGGGTGGCAATATTAAATTAGAAAGTAAAGAGGGGGAAGGTTCCATCTTTACATTTAACCTTTCTTACCAAAAGGGAGCTGAGCAAGATTTACCAGTTAAAAAAGATTCCAATACTCAAATAGAAACCAGCGAAATAGTTAAGGTACTATTAGTTGAAGATCATGAAGTAAACCAGTTTATGGCCATTTCATTTTTGGAAGAATGGGGATTTGAAGTAAGCGTTGCCAACAATGGGAAAGAAGCAGTAAATCAATTAAAAGAACACGAATTTGATGTTATCTTAATGGACATCCAAATGCCTGTAATGGGAGGTATGGAAGCTACAGAGATTATCAGAAATGAACTTCGAATAACCACTCCAATTATTGCTCTAACCGCTAATGCATTAAAAGGAGACAGTGAGAAGTATATGAACGCTGGCATGAATGACTACCTGTCTAAGCCATTTGAGCCAGAAGATTTACACTACAAAATTGCCTTGTTGTGTAAAGACAAAATTAAAATCAAGAAAAAGGAAAACTCTAATAAAAAGACCTCTCATGATATTGAAACAGGAAGCTACGATCTTAAAAAGCTGATGGACATGGCAGGAGAGAATGTTGAGTTCGCCTCTAAAATGATTCGAATGTTTATCGAAAAAACTCCTGAGTCGATTAATCAAATGACCGAAGCAATGAAAAAGAAAGACTTAGGTGCTGTTAGAGATATGGCTCATAAGCTTAAGCCTTCGGTGGATTTAATGAGCGTAAAAGAACTATTTCCTCTTTTGTGCAAAATAGAAAGCTCCATTAGAGAAGAGACTAACGTGGATCAGGTACCTGAATGGGTTTCGGAAGCTAAATCACTTACTGATCAGGTCATTATAGACTTACAAAATGACCTTAAGGATTCCTTTCTATAAGAGAACCCTCTCTCATATTGAGAGAGTTTCTGTCTTTTACATTTAACTAAACAACTGATTTTATTGGGATTAACAGCACTGGCACCAATATAGTAATAGGGTAATTGCACTAACAATTACCACTATGACACACCACAACACTTCAGTTCAGCTATTGGTTATAAGCTCCAATTTTTACGGTAAAGATTTCTGGAATCGTTATTTAGACCTGGAAACAGATGACATTGTTTACCATCATAAAATACAATCTCCTTTATTGGTTCCCGATTTAGACTACCGACCAGACCTGATCATCGTAGATTTATATTTTGTTACTCAATTGGACCATCAACTCGGAACAGAACAATACCGATCTTTAAGAACCCGTTTTTCAGATGTTCCCACTTTTCTATTTGCAGAAGAATACTACCATCCGGGAAAACAAAATTTCACCTTAAGCCAACACATTAAAACTTCCTTTTCCAGGGAGGCTATAGATCGAATAAATCAATTGGTATTATGGCTAAAATCCCTTCCTGTAAAAGCTCCCAGGGAAGCCATTTAGCTCTATTCCCACATTGAATAAAAGTTTTCCCAGAAAGAGAATATTTGAAGCAAATGTTTGGACTACCCCACTACCCCTTCCCCCATGAAAACACCTATAAACACTAACTAAATAAAAAAATAACACTAAAAAACCATTCAACGGAACAGGATTTGAAATACCTCAATCAAATTTAAAAACCAACGGCTATGAAAAAAAGAATACTCATTATCGACGACGACTACAGCATTAGATTATTATTACATCACATCCTGTGCGACCACTACGAAGTTAAAACAGCAGAAAGTGGCAAGGAAGCACTATTGTGGTTGTTTGATGGTAATGTACCTGATCTAATTATAAGCGACGTGATGATGAGTGAAATGAACGGGATGGAATTTGTTTCTCAATTAAAAGCCAGTTCATTCTTTAAAAACATTCCTTTAATGATGCTTTCTTCATTGGAAAAGAGCGAAGACAGAATTAAATGCTACGACCTTGGTGTAGACGAATTCATTAGCAAACCTTTTAACCCTTCCGAATTACAACTAAGAATCAAGTATTTCTTAAGAACACAAAAAATTGCATAATCATAAAAACCCCAATATCATGAACGGACTTATCAATCAACTATTAGTAGAAAGCGCAAGAAGAAAAAAGAAATCTGAAGTGGTAATGCGTTACCTCCGAATGAAATACAGAATTCAAATTGATCCTGCAGCACTTAAAAACAGAAAGAAATTAAACCCTACGGGTAAACTAGTAGCCTAAAGTATCCAGCATACTATCTGCCGTTTGCCTTTCGCTAAAAACAGAGGTACTAATGTTTCCGTTCTCATCTTTATCTATTAAGATGTATTTGGATTCCGGAATCAGGCAATGCTTTATTCCTCCAAATCCACTTAGAGCTTCCTGATAAGCTCCAGTATTAATAAATGCTATGTACAACGGATTATTAGCTTCGTATTTGGGCAGATAAATAGCGTTTACATGCTGCTCAGAATTATAGTAATCATCACCATCGCAGGTTACTCCACCAAGAAAGACTCGTTCGTATTCTGAGTTCCATTTGTTTAACGGAAGCAAAACAAACCTTGAGTTGATGGCCCATGCATCCGGAAGAGCTGTGATGAACGACCCATTAATCATGTTCCACTTTTCTCGATCATTTTGAGATTTTTGAGAAGTTATATTATAGATCTGACCGCCACTTTCCGCCACAGTAAATGATCCAAACTCTGTAAAGATGTTGGGTTCCACCACACCGGCATCTTTTACTTCTTCCTGGATTTGACGAATAATCTCCGTTACTATTCCCTGGTAATCGAAATCGAAACGAAGCGAATTTTTAACGGGAAAACCTCCTCCAATGTTAATGGAATTTAAGCTATCGCAATACTTTTTTAGGTTTACGTATAGCTTAACACTTTTTCTTAGCTCATTCCAGTAGTAACCAGTATCTCTAATACCGGTATTAACAAAGAAATGAAGCATTTTAAGCTCAAATTTTGGATGATCTTTAATACGATTTAAAAACAGAGGAACAATGTCTTTATAGCCAATTCCCAACCTGGAGGTATAAAAGGCAAATTTTGGTTCTTCCTCCGAAGCTATTCGGATTCCTATTTGCACTTTGGAACTTATAGCTTTATCCAACCAATCCAATTCTTCTACACTATCAATAATTGGAATTACGTTGGTACATCCCAATTCAATTAACTCATTCATTTTTCGGATATACTCTTCGTTTTTATATCCATTACACAGAATGTAGATGTCTTTATTGAGCTTACCCTTTCTTAGTAATCTTCCGATTAAATCCAGATCAAACGCAGACGAGGTTTCTAGCTGGGTGTTGTGCTTTAAACATTGATCCAATACAAAGCTGAAGTGAGAACTTTTAGTACAATAAGCATAATAGTATTTTCCACTGTACTGGTATTGTTCAAAGGCATTGGCAAACCAATTTCTGGATCGTTTAATGTTTTCGCCAATTTTAGGTAAATAGCAAAACTTAAGCGGCGTACCATGTTCCCTCACTAAATCCATCATTGGGATATCATGCACCAACAACTCTTCACCTTCTAATTTAAATTCAGGTTGAGGGAAGTCAAATGTCTGATTAATAAAATCGATGTACTTATTCTTCATTCTTCAGTTTCGCAATCTAGCCTATTTATATAAAGCTCTTACTTTATAATGCGAAATAAACACTTTTTTCATTCTTATCGGGAAAGTTTTTTGAAGACTTAACACTTTATTAAACTATTTGAAATGTTTTTGTCTATTTTTCGTTAGAAATTAGAGGTATGAATGTATCTTTACCCCAGAATCAATTGGTAGTTATGACTACAGAAGAAGTTGCACAAAAGTTGGTTAATCTTTGTAGAAACCAACAGCACGAAAAAGCCATCAACGAATTATACTCTGATGACATCATCAGCATCGAACCACCCGGTCATACTCTGGAAAAACTTATAGGAAAAGAGGCTGTAATTGGAAAATCACAGCACTTTTATGAAAGTGTTGATGAAATTCATAGTCAGGAAATTTCTGATCCGGTTATAGCTGGAGATTACTTTAGCTGCAGCATGAAAACCGATGTTACATTTGGAATGAACGTAGGTAGGATGCAGTTGGAAGAGATTTGCCTGTATCAGGTTAAAGATGGAAAGATTGTAAAAGAGCAGTTCTTTTACGAATTAGCTAAGTAGCTACAGTACATCAATTAACCTCACCTCAAAGATCAGCACACTGTTTTCTGGAATTCCAGGTCTGGAACTTCTTCCATACCCCAGTTCGGAAGGAATTAACAACATCCCCGAACCACCTTCTTTGAAATAAGGTATTCCCTGTGCCCATCCTTCAATTACATTCAACAACGAAAATGTTGCTCCTGATGCATCGCTTTCGTCAAACACCGTTCCATCTGATAAATATCCAGTATAAGCAACTGTTACGGTTGAAGAAGAATGTGGGTGAACCCCAGTTCCCAAGGTATCTATAACGTAATATAATCCTGTACCAGAGGCAGTAGCATCCAGGTTGTGATCTTCTATGTATTGTAGAATAATTTGCTTGTCTTTTTCTGCTTGTTCGGCCCTTCTTTTGGCACAAGAACTAAACAACAACAACCCTAAAAAAAGTGGTAATAGATACTTCATAATTTAAAACTCCATGGTGGAACTCATCTTAAAGATAGGTAAAATCATGGCCATTGCAACTAACGCTACCACACCACCTACTACCATAATCAATACAGGCTCCACAATACTCTTTAATACTTTCGACTGATTTTCTACTGAATCGGAGTATTGTTCGGTCAATTTTGCGAACACATCATCCAGTTTATTTACTTCCTCTCCTACTCTAATCATGGAAACCATTCTTTGGTCAAAAACCTTTTCGTTTCGCATGCTTTCGTGGAATGTTTTTCCCTTTAAAATTTCCTTCCCTACTCTTTCCAAACTCTTTTCGATGGGATAAAAATCTACCATTTTACCAGTCATTTCTAATGCATCCACCAGAGGTACTTTTGCATTCATAAGTAGAGACATCGACTGGCAGAATCGACTCATGTACACCCTATTCATCATTTTACCCACCAGAGGCAATCTTAGTACAATATTACCGGAAGACTTTCTGAACCACTCTGTTTCTCGTTGAAAATAAAAGAACAATACCACCACCAATAGCACTCCAAAAACAGGCTTGTACCATGCGGCAAATACTTCTGACATGTCTAGCACAAACTGAGTTACTGCCGGTAACTCCGCACCCACCTGAGTCAAAAAACCAATAAACATGGGCACCACATAGTTCAGTAAGAAGGTCATTACCCCCAATGCGATAACAATTACAATGATTGGGTAAGTTACTAGCCCTACAAATTGTTGTCGCAGTTTAATCTTCCGATCAAAGTGATTTTTCAACTCTCCCATTAACTGAGCTAACTGACCAGTTTCTTCTCCAATTTTTACACTTTGGTATTCGTAATTGGTAAACTTACCGGCTTCCTTCATGGACATGGAAAGGGATTTTCCCACAAGGATTTCCTTTCTTAACTGTGCGTACACATTGTCTTTTTCCTTCTCGCGATTCTCCTCATCCAATAGTTGCAATGCAGCATTTAAATTCAAGCCGGCATCTAACAAAGTATATAAATCATTGTAGAACTGAGCTTTTCGCTTATCGTTAAAGCGCTTCTTACCCAGCGGAATATCCTTATTCAGAAATTCCATCAAGCCGGACTCCTCTTTCTTCTTCGCTTTTTTAGCTCTGCCTTGATATTTTTCCGTTCTACTGCTCACTTAAGGCCATTTTTGTTTTGATGTCGTGATTTTTATCTAAGGTAATGAAATACTCCTGTTTGTTCTTTTCTAAGGTCAACTTTACCTTTTCTAACACTCCTGAACCCTCTCCCAGCTCTACAAACTCCAATTCTTTTACCAGTATCTTAAAGGTGTCTTTTCTGACTGCTTCTCTAATGATCCATTCCTCCTCAAAAGTATACCTTACCTCTTGCTTGTTTTTATCTAGCACCAAAGTTTCTTCCTGTTTGGTTGGATGATAAGTATCGTACCAATCTCTATCTATTGCTCCTTTAAATAATAATAACTCGTTTAGGTTATTGGTAGTGTTTTCCAGAGCAAAATAAGTTTGATTAAAATTCATGTAAATCTGAAACGTCAACAACACCAGAAACGAGGTTAACATTACTGCCACCATTGCCTCCAACAGAGTAAATCCCGGTATTTTTCTTAGTTTCTTCATTCGCAAATCAACTGATTTTGCTGTAATACAATGTCCTTTTCTCCTTTTACTCTAACCGTCCACGTAATTTGATACACATCTTCAGTTTGCCCATATTTACTCACCTCTTTATCTATATCAAAATGCTTTTCACTAAAACTTTCATCTTCTAAATCTTCCAGATTAACACTGAGAGACTCAATCATATTTAAGGCTTTAAACCGAACAAAGCTATCGTTCCCTTTGGCCATATTTCCCATAACCATTGCCCCAAGAGTAAGTACAGCACTGATAATTACCATAGCCACCAGAGGTTCCAACAGGATAGCTCCTTTTACCTTTATGTTCGTTAGTTTAGCCACTCTATAATGGTTCTTTTTCCTTTTTTACTCTCTAACAAATTGGCTCCCACAAATAATTCCGGTCGCTCTTTATTCGATATAACTGCGTTTAGCAAATGATTTTCATATACCGACCCAGGGGTTTTTAAGGTAAACTGATAACAATACAGGCTTCCAAAAATACTTCCCTGGTGTTCGATGGTTCCATTGAGGTAAATATCTCCGGTTACCTCCGTTTCTTTAGCCAAATTGAGCCGAATAGGCTTCCTGAAATCGTATTCCTTTTGCAACATAAAAATAGCTCCCGAAAGCTGTGTTCGCTCTCCTACAGAAATAAAATGCACCCACTCAGATTTCCTTTCCTGGATGAGGCATAAAGCAGATGGGTACTTTAACTGCACATCCTCTTCCACCACCAAACTATCCGTAGTAAATGCCTGCACCGTTCCTTCAAATTGATTTTCAAAATAAACCATTGGTGCAAACAACATTACATTTTCCAGTACGGAAGAATTTCTAACTGTAATGCTCTTATCAGAACGTACAATTATATTGCCCGACAAGTACTGGTTTTCGATTACAATGTGAGAAGAACTATAAGCCACAATGGTTTTTTCTAAAAAAGGATGATTCAAGCTATCCGGCAGCATTTCTATTGCTACCACAGAATCCGTATTTTGCTCACTAAAACGATTGTTAATGGCTTCTACGAGGGCTGCATTATACTTTGGTAATTGCTTATCGCTAGTACTGTAATCGCCATAAATCATTCTGTTCCCTGTATAACTCGTTCCTTCAATGTAAGCACGCTTCACTCCCTTCTTGGGTAGTTTACAATTGCCACGTACTTCTGTTTTTCCGGCTAACGAAAGAGGCCTGTTACGATCAGTAAGGTACAGTGCCAGATTACTTTCGGTTTTGGTTCCAATTAGTGCTGCTCTGTTACTTGTTTTTCCTTTGTAAATTCCTTTGGAGGTAATGACTTCAAACATTCCCCACCCTAGTCTTTTCAGCTCAACAGAATCGGTTTCTTCTCCAAACAAATCCAATATTTTTTCCTCATTTAATTCCAGTGGAGGAGTATTACTCAACAGCAATTGCAAACCGGAATCGGCATTCCACCTGGTGTGATTAACTTTTGAAAAACGAATGTAATTGGCCTTAGAAAAATAGGTAAGGTTAAGCACAACGGAAAGCAGCACTCCTACAACGAGTACAATAAACAACGAATAAAGTAATGCACCTCCCTTTACTTTTTTCACTCCTTTTTTTCCTTTTCTGTTTTAGAAGGTTTTTCTTCTTTTGGCTTTTTAGGAGCTTTTACTTTTTTCTCCTTCTTGTTCTTACTCTCTTTCTCCTTAACTTCTTCTTTTTCTTCTTTTGTTCCTTTCTCTTCCTTTTCTTTCTTCTCTGTCTTAACTACTTCCTGACCATTTCTATACTCTTTAGAAAAAGTTTCTTTCCCATTTTCATAACCGATGGTCTTTCCATGTAACTTCCCATTTTTATAGTTTCCCCTTACATTAATAGAACCATTAGGGTTATAATCAACATACTGGCCATTTAACTGTCCGTGAGAATAGTTTTTCACCTTTTTTATCTCTCCATTTGGGTACCACTCTTTCCACTCTCCATTTTTTAATCCATAATGAAAATTCCCTTTAGACTTTAGCTGCTTATCAGTGTAAAAAGCTCTGTATTCTCCATGAGCAAGTCTACCTTCATATCCTCCTCTGCTTTGATGTAATTCTTTTGTTTTTACCCAATAATACATTTTACCATGGTCCACAGAAATCTTTTTACCAGTGTTATCCACCTCTATTTTAATACTCTCATCTTCGTGAGAAATTGGAATGACCTGAGTTTTCTTTTCTTCAAACTGAGCACTAGCTTCGAAAGCCAGAATGGATATGATGAATACAATTAAATACCTCATGATTATTTTTTAGGAATTACTTTTTCTTCTTTACCATTAGAAACGGTTACACTCTCTTTAGATACCTGAACTACCTTAAGACCGGAAAACACATCTCCCTTTTTTAAAATTCTGTCGGAACCATCTACCTTTAACAGTCCCAATATTTCTTTGTTATTACCTGCTACCGTACCAGAATACTCAAATTGTGGCCACAAATAAGCAGCTGGTTCCACTTTTGGTTTAACCGGATTATTTCTGTTAGGTTGTGGAGCTTTTGATGGGTTATAATTACTGATTTGCTTTGGTTTATATTTTCCGTTTTTAAGAAACGGATCCTGATAATCAGCAATCAACTCATACTCTTTTTTCACATCGTATACCACGTCCGGTACATTCTGAACAATTTCGGAAGGCACAGTATCTCCACCGTTATCGATTGACCAATAGTTTAACCACTCCATAGCAGAGTACCCCCATATACCTATGGCGATCACTAACATAACTATGGTTTTGGTCTTTTTATTCATTACTGTACTACAAATTTCACTGCAATTGACTCTGTTTGCTCATTTCCAACTGCATCAAATGACTGTATTCTCCACCAATAATCACCGGCAGTTGATGGCAATGTTAATGTACTGTCTTCGTTAAGAATTTCGTAAGTAGAAATAGCCGTTTGAGTAGTGTCGGAATAAATTAATATTCTATCATAATTAGGAGCCTGAACTGTACTTCCGTCGGTCGGTCTGGTCCAATCAAACAAGAAAGTACTATCCGCATACAACGGAGTTGTTGTAGCTATAGGCTCTACAATATTGGAGGCAGGTGGTGCGGTCTGATCCACATGAAAGGTCCATTGATTAGAATAAGCCGTTATAGAAGGCAAATTATTCTCCGCTCTTGCATGCCACATGTAATTTCCTTCATCAAATATGTTTGAAGAAGTATACACATTATCGTAAGCGATTACATCTTCCACATCATTAGCTGTACTCCAGTTCGTTCCTTCTTTTACCACAAAATTGTACTGATCTGCAATTAAAAATTCCTGACAAGCAAACGAAATGATGCTGTCTTTGGTGTAATATCCATTTTCCGGGGTAATCAGATTCATGGTTTGAGTAGACAAATCAAAAGTAGAATCTACGTATAGGGTTCTTGTTTCATAATTACTACTTGAACTATGGTTAGTAGCAGATACCCTCCACTGATACTCCCCCGGATTCAATACTATAAATGCTTCGGTTGTACTAATAGTTGAATCAAATTCGTAAGAGGTTGGTGCTGCAAACGAAGGCTGTACAATTTCTAATCTGTAACCGGATGCACCATCAACTTCCTGCCATTTAAACTGTACCGTCATATCAGTCACTAAAGCCGAATCTACCGGCATAACAACTGTTATATCCTGTCCGGTTAAATCCGTCTCAAAGACATCCCTACAACTACTTAGAACAAATATCCCTACCATCGAAAAGATGGTCATCAGGCTAATCGTTCTTTTTGATA
This sequence comes from Parvicellaceae bacterium, assembly GCA_965230225.1. GTDB lineage: Bacteria > Bacteroidota > Bacteroidia > Flavobacteriales_D > Parvicellaceae > CALSMU01. The sequence continues at coordinate 615,569 of CBDDKM010000003.1, read as the reverse complement.
TTTTGAAAATATAAGGTCGCATATAATTGCTCTTTATTTTTTATAAAATTTCTTTTTACCTCGAAGTTTACCGAGGCCAGTATGGCTTTATCAAAACTGGTTTCCATTTCGTGGATCAGCATTAGAATATCTGCATACCTTCCTTCTACTTCGAAGATTCCTGTAATGACAGTATAATCTGACATTTTATATTGATGAGGAGCAGGCACATTGGTAATTTGCACGTTAAACTCTCCTCTCAACTCTTCAATTCTTTTCATGATGAGTTGCTGAACTTGTCCGGCACTCAGTTCTTTCCCCACCATCAATTTATCCATTGATTCTAATCGCTGATTAACCATGTTTAAATCGGCAGAATAGTCTCTTTCAGACTCTGTAACCATGAGCATTTCTTCAAACTCTTGTTTGAGTTTAAAGGTCCCTCCCAGGGTATTATTGAAAATATAGTTCCCCGATATCAACAGCAGTGCTGCGATAATGAAAAAAGTAATCTTATTTGATAATTGTTTATCCATTTAATTGAATCACCAGCTCAAATATTCCGGGATACTCTTTATTGGTTTGACTATAATTTACAAGCGTGGTTTCTTCTATCCAATCTTCCTCATCGAGTTTAGACAACCACTCATTTAAATCTAAACTATTGGGAGCCACTCCTTCGATAAAAATAACCGTTGGATCCAGCTCTACTTTTTCATCTTCTTTTAACTTTTTTACTACGGGAACGATTTCCATTTCTAGCAATCGAATGGACTTTGGTGTTAGCACCCCTATTCTATCTGCAAAAAACGAAAGGTTAGTTCTTCCGGATACTCCTGTATTGTTCAGTAAGTTGATTCTACCCACCAGTTCCTGTTGTTTGATTTGATAGATCTGATAAGTATTGCTTTGTTCCGACGAAACATCGGACAGTTCCATCAATGCATCTTCGTAGCTTGTGGTTAAAAAATGGCTGGTACCAGACATGAAAATAACCACCACAAAGAATAGCCTTAACAATGCTACCTGATAGATCCCAAATTTCACCTCTGTTTTTTCCGTCTCTATGAAAGATTCTTCTAATTCCTCTAGTTCATGATCCGGCTCAAAAAACGAGTGAGCTACCGTAAACCCAGAAATACAGTTAAAAGGCATTTCCATTCCATCGATCACCACCATCGGTTCTGCTCCGGAAGGTGTTGGTAAAATCGAATCAATTTCCTCTCCTTTCATTCGGATGGAATACCCCGGTAACTTTACCATCCCATCTCTTACCAACTGTGGTAAAAAAGGAACAGCTGCAAAGGGCCCTAAAACAATTTTAATTACGTAAAATCCAACCGATTTTAACTGATCAAATAATTCGTCCAATACCGATTGCTTAATTACCGCTACAAACACTTCATTTTCCTGATAGAATCGTTGTAAATAAAAATCTGAAATTCGAGCTCCAGGAAGTGTTTTTTGCAACAGCAAAGCATCATCATCTTCGTGTGCCTCTTCAATTTTCTTTATAAGAACCTGCTTTCCGGTTACGTTAAGAATCACTGGTCTGTTAGGAGCAAAAGGAATACTCTTTTTCTTTCCTATTTGGGCTTCCAGTTCCTCTACATTTTCTACCGACTCTAAATATTTCTTAATGGAAACGTTTCCGTAATAGTTCTTCAATTGAGTGTAGCTGTATTGAATTGCACCAGGCTGATCAATACGCGCTTCCACTCCGGAAACTATCCGGCTTTTCAAAAAATTAATATGTTTGAATCGGTTCAGCATTTACTATTCGTAGGAAACAGATGGCTTAATAAACACGGTTAATTGTTTCTTTACTTTCGATTTTGTTCTGGAACTAAAGAACCACTTAATGACAGGGATTCTTGACAACAATGGTAATCCGGAAGAGGTTTCTGTTTTAGAGTTTTCGTTAAGTCCTCCAAGCAGTACCATTTCTCCATTTTTCACTCTAATTAAAGATTCGAAGCTTCTGGTAGATTGACCAGGAGGAGCTGTTTCTGATACTTTGGTGGTAAAGGTAGATTGCTCCACTTTTACTGATAAGGTAATTTGCTCATCCTTTGAAATAAATGGCGTAATTGTAATAGCCAAATCGGCATTTACGGGTTTCCACTGCTGACTTTGAAACACATCTGTACCCAATTGACCGTTCCCTACAATTCGATTATTTACTTCTAAATAATATTGCTGATCTCCAACTTTCATGGTGGTTTCGTGCCCGTTTAAGGTAGCCACTGTTGGAGTAGATTTAATGTTCACGTCTCCAGCTTCTTCTAACGCTCTGATGTTTAAGTAAAAGTTAGGAGAAACATTACCAAGGTTTACCAATCCGGTACCGTTAGCTCCCTGAATTAAATCATTAATGACATCCGTGCTCAAGTTTACATCTACACCTGGAGTAATGGTTCCTGTTGATTGATTTACCGTTGGTTCTTCACCTAGTCCGGCTTGTATCCCAGTAGAAAGGGTCTTGGTATCGTTTACATCGGCTATAATAATTTCGATGGTAACAACCGGCACCACCACATCAATTACCTTAATAAAATCATCTATTTCTCTAATATCAGTAGCTGAACCGGAAACAATAAGTCCATTTAACTCCTTGAACTCCGTAATCTCAATTCCTTCTTTTAATTTGGCAGGAACTGATTCCAACACATACTCTACCCTTCTGTTTTCTAATTCAATTAACTTGGTTTGCCTTAACGATTCAGAATTCTTGTTTCCAATTAGGAATACATCTTCCTGCTTTTTAAAGGTATAATCCGAACCACTTAGTAAGTAAGCTAAAAACTCATCGTAAGTGGCATTCTCCATAAAAAGAGTAGAGCTCCCCTGAGGGATATCGTATAGGAAGTAGTTCTGAAGCATGGCTTTGGAAACTTCTTCGATAACACTTTGGGTAGAAACATTTTGAGCTTTTACTGTTACAAAGTAATCATCTATAATGGTTACTTCGAATTCTCCGTTTCCATTCTTCTGATTCTTGTTATTCTTGTTCCCTCTGTTGTTTCTATTATTGCTATTATTAGAAGCAGTGTTTTCAGGTTTAGTATCAGCTAATTCTACATAGTAAAAGTTATCCGATGTCTTGGTAACCTTTAATCCATTAGATAATCCCATTTTGTTCATGGCATCATCAAACGGACGATTCTTGATGTACACGCTTACTTTTTTCCCTTTTACATCCGGAGCCAGAATAACATTTTTTCCAGTTAGTTCAGTAATGTGCTCTGCCACATAATCGATGGTATCTCTTTTCAGTTTTAATGAAAGAAAATCATTTTCCACTTTATAATTAACGTCTGGTACATGAGCCTTAAAAATTTCTTTAGGTTTTTCGGGCTCCACATACTTGGTAAAGGATAATATGCTCCCGGTAAACTGAATGTCCAATTGATATTGCCTGCACAAAAACAAGAACACATCCTTCACCCTTGCACTATTAAAATTATTCGTAATGGTGCTATTAATCGACGGATCGATATGCACATTTAACTGGTTGGACATGGCTATGCCTCTGATAAACTCTTGCAGAGAAGAATTACTCACAGAAAGCTCCACCGTATTCTCCATTCCCTCGTACTTTTGGGCATAGGCATTCAAATCTTTCTGAATACCATCAAAGCGGTCCTGCCCCCAGCTAATTGCCGGTAATAAGAACAGTGCAAGAATGGCACATTTTAAATATTTTCTAAATCCGTTCATAACTTCACGTTTTTCTTTGGCTCTAAAAATTAGAAGCCAAAATGGGATAAATTTCTTCAAAGGATGTTACTTCATCCAAAAACAGTTGATAGGCACTATCTGCCAGGCTCTTAATGCCCTTTTCTTCCAGAATGGCATCGACTGTGGTACTATTGTTTTTCTTTTTTATCAATTCGGATAATTCCCTGTCGATAGGAATTACTTCATATACTGCTTTTCTTCCTTTATACCCTGTATAATAACAACTATCACATCCAGTAGAGGTAGCGTGTTTTGTTGGTATATGTTTAGGTTGATAAGCCGTTGGAAATTCTAACTCTTTTGTGGTTTCTGTTTTACAATGAGGACAAAGTTTTCTTACCAATCGTTGAGCCACGGCAAGGTTTAGAGTACCTGAAACTAAAAAGTCCGGCACTCCCATATCCGATAATCTTGTAGTGATTTCCCAGGCAGAGTTGGTGTGTATGGTAGACAGAACCAGGTGACCAGTTAATGCTGCTCTTACTGCCATTGCGGCCGTAGTTTCATCACGAATCTCCCCTAGCATAATAATATCAGGATCTTGCCTTAAGAAAGACCTCAAAGCAGCAGCAAAAGTCAACTCAATGTCTTCTTTTACCTGTACCTGATTAATTCCCTCTAGAGTGTATTCCACCGGGTCTTCCACCGTCATTATGTTTCTCTTCTCCTCATTCAACTCTTGTAGAGTAGCGTAAAGAGTGGTGGTTTTACCGGAACCTGTAGGCCCGCTTATTAACACAATCCCTTCCGGTTTATATACATTCTCCCGATAGTCTTTCAACTCTCTTTCCGAAAAACCTAAATCGTCCAGAAACAAGTTTCCGGCATCGTTAGACAGGATACGCATTACCACTTTTTCTCCTCTTAGAGTTGGCAACACAGAAACACGAAGATCAAAATCTTCTTCTTCAATTTTATGAGTATAACGACCATCTTGTGGCTTTCTTCGCTCTGCGATGTCCATTCCACTCTTTAGTTTAATTACACTAACTAAACCATTATACTCGTCTTTATTAAGCTTGTATTTTTCGATCAAAGCTCCATCAATTCTCAATCGAATTCGGGCTTTTTCATCATAAATCTCAATGTGAATATCACTACTTCCCAATGCTTTTGATTCGCTGATAAGTTTGGAAACAAAATGCTCATCGTAGGCATCGTCGGTAGTAATGGATACTTTTCCTTCTCCAGCTCTTCTGTAGTATTTATTAAGGGCTTTGTTTACCTCATCCTCATTGTATTCGGTAAGGGTAACAGATTTTCCCAATACAATTTCCAGTTCTATTTGCAGTGCCTCTTTATCCTCTCTTGGAGCGATATAAAACTGACAACTTTCTTCGCCGTTTTGTTCGGGTACTATGCGATAATGCCAGGCCTGATCTGCAGAGATGGTTTGCTGAAGATTAGTATCTAATGTTATATGAGTGGTTTGACTCAAAGTTTATTTTAGGTTTTATAGGGTTAACGTCTATTTTACTTTATTCTTTCTTTATCAGATCAATACCGACAAATCAAGAATTAAAAAAAACCGCAAAATTTCAATTCCCCCCAGCAGAACAGCGGCAATTCCTGCATAGGGTATTATGTATTTCTTTTTCTTGATGAGCACCTGAAACGCACCCACCAAAAATGCAATTACATTCATTCCAAGAAACACGTAGATAAAAACTACCGGATGAAACAATGGCACTATGGCCAAAAAAAACATCCAATCTCCAGCACCTAAGTGTGTTTCCGAAGGTTTGTCAATGCCTTTTACCCATTTAAAATAAGCGTATGTTACTCCAAAAATGAAGGCAATGATTACTGTATTCCAAAGTACTTTCTCTCCTAAATACATCCAGTCTTCATTAACAAAGCCATCAACAAGATTAATTGCCAACAATAACCCTAAAAACAACACTGCAATCTTTCGTTCTTTAAAATCGCCTTGTGCAATGAGTGTTACCAGGATTAACTTTCCTAACAAAAACCACATGAATTAATCGGGTACGGTATTCGTCAATTTACCAGTATGGTCTATTTCCCAAACATCCATCACCCCATCCTGATCAAAATCGGTAATGGACTCAGCCCTTACCACAAAGCCAGTATTAGAGGATTCTACAATGGATATTTGATAGTTATGATCACCCCCAGCGTTAGCTAGCGGTAATTGAGCATACCCCAATTCTTGTAAATCACCCGAATAACGATTAAACTCCATAAAATGAGTCTGCTGAAGCGTGTAAACCATATCCAATTGGGTCTTGGCTTCCTTCACTTTCACTTTTATCACTGTTGGAGCAAGGTTTCTAACTACCACCAAAGAGGTCAGACCAATGATAATTAACACAGTCAGCACCTCCAAAAGAGATAATCCATTAACCTTGTACGAGAGTAGTTTTTTCATCTTAACGAATGTAAGCATTTTACCTTTCTTCCCAATGCCAGAGGTCATAATTCACTCCTTTCTTACTTAATTTATAATCCATACTATTAGCAACGTATAAATTTAACGGCTCATTATGCAAATTACAAGGAGTGGTCCGTAATTTTAGTAAGTGGTAGTTTTTTGGAAACCACTGGTCGATTTCAGCAATAAGTTGCATTTTTCATTTTCTGAAAAACCCAAAAAATGCCATAAAAAAAGCCGATGAAAACAATTTCACCGACCTTTTTCTATACTTGGATATTTATTTTAACTATCTAAGGCAATCCATTGATCACTGCATCCAGATCATCATCTGTAGTTGCTACCATGTTGATGGTATAGGTTTGATTAGCAGCAGGAATTACATCTAGTAATCCATAGTAAAGCTCTCCATTTACCACCGATATTGCCAATACGTTCATATCGATGGCCGCCAAATGAGAATCTGTTACTAATCCAGTATTAATTCCTCCCCACATAGGTTCTCCTGTTGGCCAAACTGTATTTTCACCTTTGAAAACAGCGTACACCTTGGTATTGGAATTATCTAATCCACTTACACCATCTAATTGAAAATGACAAGTAAAGTAATTCACATTCCAATTGAAAGCATCAATATTACCCCAACCTAAAGAATCCAGGTCGATGGAATAGCTATCATCAGCACTGTTAAACGTAAAACCGGAATTGGTCCAGGTGGTATCTACCGGCTGCCACCCCAGGGTGTCCAATTCCTCTTCATCTCCTCCACCAAAGAACAACATCATTCCTGGATCTTCTGCCTGAGCAGGGATTTCTACATTAACCATTACTCCAGGTGTTACGGTTAAATCCTGTCCATTTTGTGAAGCTTGTAAATAATATTCTCCTCCAGAGTTCAGAAAGGTGTTTCCACTTACCGGAAATATTCCTGAAAAGATAATATCTGAATTAGAGAACACCTCTTTCATGGTAAGGGTTACATTGCCAGTAACAGTAGCTCCAGAGTAAGTTTGAAAAGCATTAGCAGGAATGGTAACTACCGATCCTTTCGAAGTGGTAAAAGTTCCACCTGCACCGGCATTAATGGTATAGGTTGTAGCATCTACCGAATTAGAGTTAAAGTATTCTGTAATAGAAGAATAACTTGGTTGAGGGGTGGGGTTTGCCGTTGGAGTAACGGGTTCATCTTTTTTACAGGAAGCCAATACCGTTAGCCCTGCAACGAACATAATCAATGTTTTTTTCATGATTTGTGGTGTTAATTTAAGGGGTTAATAAATTGTTTTTACAAACCAACACTTTATCTCACAATCACAAAAAATGAAATTTTAAAATATTACGCGTTCAATTATCACACTGAACCAAAAGAAAAGGATTTATTTTCGGTACAGCACCACCTCTGCGCTACCACAATTCTCGCTCTCTCCAACTACTTTGTGCCAATTATCTCCACACTCCATAATGGTCATCATCATTTTATCTCCTTTCTCCAGGCATCCGGGTGAGTTAACTGCTTTTACGAAAGTAATTTCGAATTGATTATCACTGATCCACTCCAGCTTATTAATTAGCTTACTTTTCCCATCGTTATACGACTCAATTTGCTTCGTTTTTGTTCTCTCCACCGTAATTGTAACACCTTGTACTTCGTAGGTAAACACTCCGGTTTTAACCTGAGACAAACATTTATTCTTTTGTGCGAAAGCACTACTTCCAATTAGGGTTAATAAAAGAATTAGGGTAGTTTTATTGAATACGTTCATAAGCTTAGGCATTAGGGTTTACAACTATACACAGTAAATTTACTATTCTTATCGATTTGTTCTACCCTTCCAAAAATCCTTTGCAAATGGGTTTTATAATTGAGATGAGAATTAGCCACCAAAAGGAACTCTCCATCTGTTTTAATACATCTTCTTACTTGTTGAAACAAACCTACAGTAATTTCAATGTTTGTTTCATAATCAAAATGGAATGGCGGGTTCGACACCACTAAATCAAAGGTCTCGTCTGAGAAGTGCTCCAGCGTATCCTCAACATAGAAAATAGCTTTACTACTTAAATTCATTTTGGAAGATTCTACTGCCAAAACAGAATCATCCACCAAATGCACTTCAGCTTCTTTATTCTTTTGCTGAACAGCATGGGCCAACACACCATTACCAGAGGCTAAATCCAACACTTTTATTTCTCCTGCAGGAACATTTAAGTGCTCTATAAAAAATTGTGAAGCATAATCGATATTTCCAGACGAAAACACTCCAAAATACTGCTTGAACTGAAACTCTTTGAACGGAAGAACATTTACCAATTCTTTCTCATCAAATACTTTCTTCTTACTCAGTTTTAAAACCCTTGCTTTTTTCCATGCTCTACTCTGCTCCACCTGCTCAAAATACATATTGGCAATAGAAAGCAATTGCTTAGAAAAATGTCGAGTCATGAACCCACAGTAAACTACAGTTTTTTCATTAGATGCTTTTGCCAGTTGTTGCAATTGCAACCGGAACAACTCCAAAGACTTGGGTACTTTAATCAAACCAATATCAATTGAGTTCGGACTCTCGAGCGGATGGACAAAACTGACCTTCTCTACTGATAATTGATTCTTTTCCAGATTTTGCCTTACACTCTTTTCCTGACTTCGATAATTGATCACCACCTGAGGTAAAAATCCATGTAATTGACAAGTTAAAAAACCAAATCGATCATTGTACAAAGCGATTGATTTTTGATCCATCTCCACCTCATCCAACTGTTGTAATAAAAACTCATCGGCCGCACTCCAGGGCCTTAAACTTTTATCGGTTGTTGGTGGATACCTTTTTATACTCAATGCAGGATTCATTAACACAAAGAAACGCATTTTGTGTTTCAGATACTGGCTTTTCCTCAATTTGGATAAATAGAATCCGGGAACGAGCCCCTCTGCCCGCTCCCTTCATCACTCATTCATCCACAAACCCACTTACTTAATAAACGTGAATGAATGATTTCGCTTATGTGGTGTATTTCTGTTTATTTAATCAGATAAATAATCTTCTATTTCGTGTTTAGTAGCCTTAGTGGAAATCACAATTACACTACAGCCTTCTAAACCATCTTCGAAAAATGCAGAGAGGTAATACATTCCTGTTTTATTGCATTTATAGGTTATTCCTTTATAGTGCTTTCCATTTTTATAACTGGTGGCCAAAACCCCCATTACATTACTTAACTGGAAGATCAATCGACCATCAAACTCGTTGGCATTTCGCACGTAGATTTTATAGGTCTGGTCCTTATTCATAATAAAGCTCTGCTTAATGGAATAAGGTGCTTTGTTCTTTTTACTTTTTTTCAGTCTTACTTTTACGTCTTTTACATAGCTAAAATCTTCTGATAGCTGATTTACTGCCATATTTAACAGTTGGTCATTGCATTGTGCATTTCCTGACAATACCCATGCAAAGACAATAGCCAGAGTCACTAGTATTTTTTTCATAAGGGCAATTATTGGTTAGGCAATTAACTTCGCTCTCAACTTAGACACCTCCACTAACAACTGCTCTAATGTTTCATCATCTATTACGTATTTTGAGGTACTGGTGTCAATGATCATCAACTCTCCATCCACTTCAACTTCTTCTAGTTCTCCAGGAGTTTCTTCAAACACCACTTTATTCAATAAATCGGTAATGGTCCCGATAGACACTGCTATTTCTTTCAAGTTGGGATCATTTGGGTATAAGCTTAGGATTTGATTCATGGTTTCTACCACAATGGATTGCTCAGCAATCTTTTCTCTTAATCCTTCGTCCTGAGTTTGTTTATACACCTCTCCAAGAATATACAATCCTTCTACCCATGCACCTACTGTAATCTCAACACTTACCTTTCCTCTGTTCTGTTCGCGTAGGTACTCATCCATTTCGTTAAAGCTCTTGGTGGTGTACAGTATAAGCGAATCCATATCTTCTGAGTGTTGCGACATTTTCTCCACCATCTCCAAATCGAAAAAATGGCCAACATTTAGATCCTCCGCCATTATTTTCAAGGCCGTTACATAAGACAATACCTTGAGTTGTTGCTCATAGATATTAATATAGCCTAAATCAGTTCCAAACACTCCCATATTAATAGCTTTCTTACTTTCGGTATCGTAAGATTTATCTGCCGCCTGATTTAAAATGGCAGGCATATAATCTGCTCCTGAAGACTTAATGGCCAGGGATGTTTCCAGTGGAGATGGCATGGACATGATTAATGCGTTTAGCATATCCTGTTGCTCCATATTTTCGGAGGCCCCATCTCCTTCCAAACTGACCTCTTCTTCGAGCATGCTTTCGATGGACTCTTCAGGTTGGGTTTCTCCACAACTAATTAGTAGAAAGGACATTATAAATGCGAATAAAAAACTACTTTTTTTCATGCTTTTTTCTTTTGACATTAACATTTTGAATTTTTGAAAAGAATCTGCTTAACAGATTAAAGTACAAGGTGATATACCCCACCACTCCCATTAACACAAGGATCAATTTATTAAAGGTGGGAGTATCCAATTTTACTCCTCTAACGTATTTATGAGGAGAATAGAAATGTGCTCCGACTCCCATAAAATTAGCTTGAAGCGGCTCCATGTAAATAGGGTCTTTTACCTGTACAATTTCGTCGTTGATCTCCTGATAAGATTCTGACACAAATGCATTGGTTAGTATCTTCTCCAGATAATCGTTTCGGTATTGATTTTTAAACTCGGTATAATCCAACCCTTCATGCTCGTTATCCTTTCTAATTTCTTTCTTAGTAGCCAAAAACAAGAAGGAAGTGGAATAAAAACTCTTCAGCTCAATGAGGTACGATTCTAACTCAGACACACTTTCGGATGTACAACCTTCTGGTGTGAGCCATTCGAAATGATTAAACTGTATTTTTTTGAGGTGCTTATTTTCGTTCTCAATAATGCTTTTAATGATTCGAAGGTCTTTTTCGAACTTCACCTTCTGACTAGGGCTTGGAGCTATTAAATAAAACCGAAGGTTAGCCACTTTCTCCTCCAAAAGAGGCATTAAATAAGCCTGTTTATAGTTGGTTACACTAATTTTTTCGTCCAAATCATAAAACACCTTACCATAAGCGTTATTCATGAACTGATCCACCATTAATCCTTCGTAAGCCCAACGAGCAGGAATAAATTCTGCCACAACCGGAACATCCATTCCTTTACCTCCTCCAATGGACTCGTTAAGTTTATTAAAACTAAACATGGCTCCACCCAAAATCATTTGTGGTATAATTAAAATAGGAATGACAATGTAGATGGTAACTGCTGAGTTAAAAGATGCTGATATATTTAACCCTATGATGTTAGCCAAAACAGAAATGGTAAACAACATGGAAAAATAAGACATAAACATGCCCTGAATCTCTAAAATGGTGTTCCCAACTAATACAAAGCTGGCACTTTGAACGGCTGAAACAACTATAAGTAAAGAGACCTTGGAAAGCAGGTAGGAGTTTCTGCTTAGGTTCAAAAACCGTTCTCTTTTAAGGATTTTCTGGTCTCTAAAAATTTCCTCCGCACTTACCGTAAGTCCAAGAAATAAACTAACCACAATGGACATAAATATATAGGAAGGAATGTTTTCGTTATCGGCATAGATATACTCCTCCTGTCCAGAAGATTTTTTAACGATAAATGAAAGTATAAATGCCAAAATAGGAGCTTCCAAAAACGTAATTAACATGTACTGGGTATTGGCCAGTTTGGAAAGAGTATCTCTTCTTAAAAACAAAAACCATTGCTTAATTCTCGATGGTATAAACAAGGCTTTTGAAGGAACCTCTTCCACCTCATCTAACTGTACTTCATCAAACTCTTCATGGTAGTACTGATTCCAGGAGTGTGGTTCTACTTTTCTTTTATCGGTTAGCTCTCCAAATTCGTTTACTACTCTGGATTCCAGAATATCAAAAATCATTTCTGAGTTAACAGTTCCGCAAACCTCACAGTTTCCAGCGTTACTCTCCACCTGATTATCTATTCGTTTAAAATAAGATACCGCTTCTATGGGGTTACCATAATAGGCCAAATACCCGCCCTGATCTAAAAAGATCATCTTATCGAACATCTTATATATTTCGGAAGATGGCTGATGGATCACCACAAAGATCAACTTCCCCTTAAGGGCCAATTGTCTAAGAAGGTCCACCACATTTATAGAGTCTTTAGAAGAAAGCCCAGATGTTGGTTCGTCCAGAAATAAAACGGATGGCTCTCGAATTAACTCCAACCCAATGTTTAGTCTTTTTCTCTGACCTCCACTAATGGTTTTATCTAATGGATTTCCAACCTTTAAATCTTTGGCTTTACTCAGTCCTAAACTATCTAATATAGCCAGTACTTTTTTTGCTACTTCTTTATCGGAAAGGTTCTTAAAACAAAGCTTTGCATTGAAATATAAATTCTGATAAACAGTTAATTCTTCTATTAATAGATCATCCTGTGGCACAAATCCAACAACTCCTTCCAGGTCTTTGTCTTTATTAATGTCCTGACCATTTATTCGTACGGTTCCCGAAGAAGGTTTTTCTATTCCTGAAAGGACATTTAGCAAGGTGCTTTTACCTGCTCCACTTGCTCCCATTAACCCAATTAGTTTTCCAGCTCCTTCGGCTATGGTTAAGGGTTGAATTCCAACATCTCCATTCTTAAACTGATAGGTAATATTGTCTGCCACGAACGATAGCTTTAAGTCCTGTTCCTGAGATAGGTAAACCGATACGATATCGCTATAATATACTGGGCGATCATGTGTTGGTGTGATGATACTCCCTTCAGCAAAAAGATAAAACTCCTTGCTAGCAATTGGTTTATTGTTTAGTTTGGTGGCTGCATCTCCAAAGTACCTTAAGAAATAGATGTTTACACTAGGCACTTTTAATATTAGGATTGGTGAATCCAGATGGGATGAGTAAATATACTTTGAAATTCCCTCTTCCTCTTCACCTGAAATCTTTAGAAATGATTCGCTTTCAGACGTAAACTCTTTATCGGCTGTTGCGAATGAACAAATATCGTTGTATTCCTCTTCTTTAATGTTGAAGACATTTGCTGCTGTTTCGATAATTTGCAACCTTGCTGCCGAAAAATTCTCATCGAATTTTAAAAATTCAAAGAGCCTTACAAGTACTACAACCTTTTGTTTCTGAGTCAGGGTTTTATTGATCTTTTTACAGATTCCCAATACCCTTACCGAGTCGCCAACAGAAGTAAGTTTCTTCTCCCTGGCTTCTCCTTTTTTCTTCTTGACTTTAGCCTTTTTATCGTAAAAATCAAGATATTCCTGGATCATTTCCCGGCTCAGTTGAGACATCAGAAAGCTATGCACATAATTCCGCTTGTTCTCAGCGTTTCCCTCTTCTTGTTTGCCAAGAATAGCGAAAAATTGCATCAGTGCTTTTAATATCTCTTCACTCATAGCTTAGTCTCGTAAGGCCCTAAGTTTTAATGTACTTCCGATAATTTCAGTAAACTCCTGCCCTGCTTCCATTAGTTCTTCGTCGGTTTCGTCGTAAATCCAAACAATTTGATTATTCATGCCTATCCCTTTGATTTTCTTCATAATGTCCATCAACACTTTTGCAGAGGATGAATTGAAGTAATCCAGATAAATCTCAAACTCCGCATCTTTCACTGGGCTCTGAGCATACAAATCGATCCATTCTACAATTTGTGTATAAAATGAAATGGGATCTTCAGGCATGGAAACACCTGATATCACAAACTTGTTATTCTCAATATCAAATTCGATATTAGGGGTGGTAGTTGTAGCCAAAATTTTAATCGGTTTCATCGCATTTAATAAGCTTTAAGATCGAATGGTATATCAACTATATCTGAAAATTCGTCTCCTGCTTCTTCCATGTCTTCATCATCTTCACGATAGCACCAGTCTACCGAAACTCCTCCAACATCCTCATGTATTTCTTCTATCTTCATTAGGATATCCAGAATGAGTTTAGAGGAAGCGGTATTGAAGTAGTCCATTTTAAAAACTACGTTGGTACTTTCATTGGGCGATTCGGCATAACCATCTAACCATTCCAGTATTGGATTATAAAATATGGTAACATCCTCCGGGAGTGATTTACCGGAAAACTCAAACGTATTTGAGGTGGTATCCAATATCACCTTTGGCGTTTCGTCGGTGGCTTCTATATTGATAATTTCCATAATACTATATTTTAATCTCTGTTGATTACTGATTTTTGAATAAAAAATGAGGTCTTATCATTTACCTGCTGGAAATGATACTCTATGTTATTTCCGGTTTTCTTTACGATATCTATAAATCCTAAACCTGCTCCGGCTTTTTCGGACAAGCGACTTTCTTTGATCATTCGCTTGTATTCTGCTTTAATTTCGGCACTATCTAAACCATTAAACTTGTCTAGCATCTGCTTAATAATGGCTACTTTCTCGTTAGAAATCACATTACCGGTAGTTACCTTGTAGCAATCATCATCGTAGCTAATTATGAATATCCCTCTTCCAGGAAATTCTGGCTGACCGGTAAGTTCGTTATCGGCGTGTTTACACACATTTTGAAGGCACTCCACCATTACATGATACACCCTTTTTTGAGTACGAGAACTATCGGCCGAAGCAGTTTCCATGTTCTGTTCGGTCATGGAGGTAAATGCCTTCGTAATGGTTTGTGTAATTTCTCCTTCATACACCAACATGATGTTTTGCTGTCTGATAGCATCGTGGAACTTCCCTACAAAATCCATGTAGTTTGTTCCTATTTCAAATATTGTTTCTTCCTGTACCATAATCTTTTATTAAAACTTTACTCCTATTAGCAACACATCATCTATCTGCTTTGTATCATCCTTCCACCCCATGAAGCTTTCTTCGAAATATTGTTTGATTTCTTCCATTGATTTATCGATATTGTTTAAGATGCCCTCTCTTATTCTTCGGGGGCCATATTTTAGTTTTTCCGGTCCACCAAATTGATCTGGAAGTCCATCTGAAAAGAAGAAAACTGCATCCCCCTCCTCAATATCTATCGTGTGATCGGTAAATTGATTTTTCCCGCCGTATTGGTTACCTCCAATGGGATATTTATCTCCTTTATATTGGGTAAGCTCTCCATTGCGTATATGATACAGTGGGCGATGTGCCCCAGAGTACTCCAATTTGTTTTTCTCATTGTCGATACAACAAAGGGCGATATCCATTCCATCTGCTGCTTTATTTCCGGGTGCATCCTGTTTTAGCGTATTTACTACAGCATGGTGCAATTTCAACAATACATTAGCCGGAGACAAATAAGGTTGGTCGTTCAGAATATCCATCAATAGCAGATATCCAATTAGCGACATCATTGCACCAGGCACACCATGTCCAGTGCAATCGATAGCCGCATAATAACAATGACTTTCCGTTTTATGATAAAATGGAAAATCACCACTAACCACATCTTTCGGTTCGTACAACATAAACGTTTCCGAGAAATCCTTTTTTATTTCGTCAATCCCTGGAATAATAGCACGTTGTATTCTCCTTGCATAATTTATACTGTCGGTAATTTTTTTATTCTGAACCTCAATAATTTCTTTGGATTTCTTCAATTCATTCAGGGTTTCCTGAAGCTCTTTTTTCATCTCTCTTTCCCTCCAGGTAGCCGCCACCAGATGCTCTTGTGTTTCAGAAAAATCCTGAATCATCATGAGTTGCTTTTCAATTTCTTTCTGAGCAACTTCACTTTCTTTTAACTGTTCTTTAATGGTATTATCCTTTTCGGTTACCATATTATTGAGCTGAAGATTTCTGTCTTCTAATTCTTTCTTTTTCTCTTTTAGCTCCAGTTCTTTTTTGTGTCGGTAAAGCGTCATGGAAATGGTTATTTCCAGATTCTTTTCCTCATAAGGCTTGGTTAAGTAACCATAAGGTTTGGTACTAGTTGCTAATTCAAACATTTCCATATTGGAATAAGCTGTCAGAAAAATGATTGGAATTTCCATTTCATCAGAAATGATTTTAGCCGTTTGAATTCCGCTCATTTCTCCAGCCAACTTTATATCCATTAAAACCAAATCAGGTTTTAGTTCTTTGATCATGTCCAGAGCATCCTCTCCTCGATTTGATTTACCAACTACCTCACACCCTAAGGATTTTAGCTTATTCTCCAGATTCTTGGCTACGATAAACTCATCCTCAGTGATAAATACTCTTGGTTTTTCGGCGTTTTTATAGCCAGCAGTTCGGATGAAAATCTCTTTATTCAGTTGCATGGTAATCAAATTTTGGTAAGAAATAGGGTTATTCTATTACAAAAGAGCTATCGTTTATGATGCCTTTCACTCCTTTTATGAATTCATCGCTAAGGGTCCAGATGAACTCAGGATTTACGTTTAGAGACTCCGGCTCAAAACACGCATTAAAACTCAGGTAACATTCGTGCCCAATAGAGTCTTCTTTTAATTTGGGTTCTAATTCTTCGCCAGAAATAACATCTAATTTGGGTACTCCACCATACATGCTTAAGTTTAGCAAATTAGAAAATTGGGTAATGACAGAAGCAGAGAGAATATTGTCTATTTCAAGCAACATTCCCTCTGTCATTGCTTGCCTCTTCTCTGCATCTGCCAATATCTGTGGTGGAAGACAATTCTCCATCAGGTTATTCACATCCTTATCGGAGAATATCAAATAACAAAAGCCCCCCATATCACCATTAATAACAGTGGTAAGAACGTTCATGGACTCTCTTTTCTTGAACTCTGAAACATCCAATTCGCTTAAACTTTTTACTTCCAGATTAATGCTTTTAATCAGCACTTTTTGCTTGGTAAAAAATGAAAGTGAATCGGCAGATTTTGCTAATCCAATGTTAATAACCTCTTTGGCTACGTCCTTCTCAATATCATTTAGGTGGTTCATCGTCTTTTCAATTTTTTCAGGGACTAATGTGATGTGTGGTGTATTAATTTACAGATGTAAAAGTAGCCGCTCACCAATCATGGATCAATTCGCTTATTAACCTAAAATTAATTGGGTATTACTACTTAAGTTGATAGGTGTTTTTACCTACTCACATGCTTTCTTTACCTTTTCAACCAGGTCTTCGTTGGTGAAAGGTTTAACTATGTAATCGAGGGCTCCAAGTTCTTTCCCTTCAGTTATGGCCGCATCTTGCCCAACAGCGCTCACCATGATAATTTTAGAACCTATTTTTTCCTCTTCTTTCAAAATTCTGAGGATATCCAACCCTATCATATCTGGCAATATATTATCCAACGTAATGATGTCTGGCTCCAATTCTAAAGCCATTTCAATGGCTGTTTCTCCATCTGCAGCTTGTCCAACAATGTTGTAACCTGCTCCTAATAGGGCTTCACTTATCATGCTTCTCATGAACATGGAATCATCTACTATTAAAACATTCTTATTCATACTATTTGCTTTTATGTTCATTTTCAAATTTTACTATATGTGGTGCTATTAACCCGAGTGGGAGAATAGTGTTATGTGCGTTAAGTAATATGGCTTCTCTAGGCATTCCAAATACAACCGAAGATGCTTCGTCCTGAGCCACAGTATAGGCTCCGGCTTCTTTCATTTCCAACAATCCTTTAGCACCATCGGCACCCATTCCTGTTAAAAGCACTCCTGTAGCATTGGATCCGGCATATCTTGCCACGGACCGAAACAAAACATCTACTGATGGTTTATGTCTGTTAACCAATGGACCATCTTTAATTTCTACAATGTATCTGGCGCCGTCTCTTTTTAGCAACATGTGGCTGTGTCCGGGTGCAATTAAGGCATGCCCCTTCATCACCACATCGCCATTCTCAGCTTCCTTCACGGTTATTTTACAGATATCGTTTAAGCGTTTGGCAAATTGTCTGGTGAACATTTCGGGCATGTGTTGTACAATAACCACTCCCGGGCTATCAAGCTTCATCCCATCTAAAAACACCTTAATTGCCTCTGTTCCTCCAGTAGATGCACCAACAGCAATAACTCTTTCTGTGGTTTTTATCATACTAAGTGAGGGACGTTTTTCGATCATTACACCTGCATCATATTTAGGAGCTGGTGTTTGTGTTCTTCGCCTTTTTACTCTTGCTACAGCAGCGTTCTTTATTGTTCGCCTCAACTCCTCTCCCGATTCTTCCAGATGTTGCTTAGTATTCAATTTTGGTTTAGCAACTACTTCTAAAGCGCCTAGTTCCATTGCCTTAATTGCTGTTTTTGTTCCTTTTTCTGTTAGGGTAGAAATAACCACAACCGGAATGGGATGTTGCGACATTAATTTCTTCAGGAAAGTAATTCCATCCATTCTAGGCATCTCCACATCCAGGGTAATTACATCCGGTAATTCTTGTTTAATCTTTTCTACAGCAGAGTACGGGTCGGGAGCTGCGCCAATAACCTCTATATCTGGGTCGCTATTTAATATGGTTAATAAAGTTTGTCTTACTAACGCCGAATCATCAATCACTAACACTTTTACTACCCCCATAATACTTACTTCTTTCCTTTTAAAAACTTCATTAGCACCTCACCAGTGGAGGTATTGAATTTGACCTTTCTTCCTATTCCACCTCCCACACTTTCTGCCACTACTGGTATTTTATGCTCCTTCAACACTTCTTTGGCAATGAGAATATTTCTTTCTCCCACACTTGAAGTTCCCTGGATTTGATTGGCTCCACCAAATACTTTGGCCACCATGGTCTGTTTTGAACTTCCCATTTGGATCATTTTCTCGATCAATTTAGTAGTAGCAACATTTCCATATTTTGGAGATGCTAATCCTTCTCCATTCCAAAATGGCAACATGTAATGGTTAATGCCACCTATCTTCAGTTTGGTATCGAACAGGCACACGGAAACGCAGGATCCCAGCACGGTGTCGACCAGGCAGCTATCTTTTGAGGTAAAAAGACTTGAGGGGTATAAATAATGTGATTCGATGTCTAGGTTTATTAGGTTCAAAATAGTTCTGTTTCTTCAAATAAAAATTCATTTCCTCCGGTGGATAGTCCTTCTTGAATATTCTCTTCTGATTGGGGTATATGAATTGAAAAAGTACTGCCCTTATTTAGGGTACTCTGCACTTTAATCTCACCTCCCAACAACTCCAGAAGTGATTTAACTACAGCTAATCCCAGTCCATGACCTCCATATTTTTTGGTAGTACCAACATCCAATTGCCTAAATCGGTCGAAGATCAAATCGAGGTTTTCTTCGCCTATTCCAATACCGCAATCTGACACTTCTATTACTAGCTCTTCTTTATTGCCTCCAACCACAATGGTGATTACGCTGTTCAGATTACTAAACTCAATAGCGTTTTTTAATAAATTAGATGTGATCAGAGTTATTTTTTCAGGATCGGAAACTATATCTTCTGCATTGGTTAGCTGATTTTGAAAATCAATATTCAGTTTCTTTTTATCGATTAAATGCTGAAAAGATGAAATAACTTTTTCCACCAAAGTAGGCACATCTACTTTCATAACATTTGGCCTTACTTCTCCACTTTCTATCTCAGCGGCCATAAATATATTTTGCAACTGAAACTGAAGGTTAATCGATTCGGAATAGATCATTCCAACCAATGATTTTATCTGGTCGGAATCTGCCATTTTCATCAAGTTCCCGGAAAGTCCGGAAATAGATGTGAGTGGGTTATTAATTTCATTTCTGATGTTAGACAAAAATTGACTTTTTAACCCTTCCGACTCCAGCAGTTTTTCATTAACAGACTCCAGTTGTTCCATCAATTCTTTCTGTTGTTCCATGGTTCTCTTACTCTCATTAAATCGATGGAGAAGTTCATTGAGTAATTCCTGATGACTAATATCTCTTAGTTGACTCATAGCTTGATGTAAATTGTTGGTTTGATTTGCTTAAGTGGAACATCCATTCCCATTAATGATTCCGAATGCCCCAGGAACAAAGTTCCTCCAGGTTTTAGGTGTCTGCACAAACGGTTCACTACCTTTTCCTGATTACTTCTATCAAAATAGATGAGAACATTTCGGCAAAATATAAGATCAAATTGTCCTTCGATACCATAGTGATCGTCCATCAGGTTCAAACGCTTATAGTATGTTTTATCTCTAATGGATTTAATTAATCTTACGGTTGGTGTTTGCTGGTTCTTACTTTTCAGAAAGTACTTTTTCTTAAGTGCATAAGGTACCACAGCAGCTTTATCTGGTGCGTAAACCGCTAATTGTGCTTTCTTCAAAATTTCAGAAGAGATATCCGTTCCTAGAATTTCATAATCTCTGTAACCATTAGTATCGGCATATTCAGAAATGGTCATGGCAATGGAATACAATTCCTCACCACTGGAAGATGCCGAACTCCATATTTTTAGTTTACCAGAGGTTTTCTTATACATCTCAGGTAACCAATGTTCTGTCATATAATCAAAGTGTCCCATTTCTCGAAAGAAATCTGTTTTATTCGTAGACACTACATCCACCATGTGAATTAGTTCTGATGACATTCCTTCTTTACTAAATAAGTATTCGCAGTAATCCTCAAAGGTTCCTATTTGCTTAACCTTTAGCCTTTTCTTCAACCTACTTTCCAACATTGTTTTTTTGGCCTGCGGCATTTTTATTCCGTAGTTTTCTTCTATAAACCTGGATAGCTTTAGAAATAACTTATCGGACAATTGCTGCGCCTTTAGAGAAGATATTTGCTGAATGGAATCCATACCTAGAATTTTTCATATTCAGTATCAAGAGCATCATTACCATTTGCAGATAACTCTATTTCCACTCCATTATTAACCGGGATCAATTCTCTTACGTTCTCCTTAGCTGTTTCTTTTACCTGACTCACCTTGGAAACACTCTCTTTCTTTGTTAGGTTTACCCCTTCTGAATCATCTACTTTAAAGAATCCTATGATTTCTTTAAGGTGATCTGCCTGAGCATTTAGCTCTTCTGCATTTGCCGCCATTTCTTCGGCAGAAGCTGCATTTTGTTGTACAATATGGTTTAATTGCTGTACAGCATTATTTACTTGATCCGCTCCTGAGGTTTGCTCAATGCTTGCAGCTGAAATTTCCTGCACTAAATCTGATGTTTTTTGAATATCCGGAACGATGCTTTCCAACAGGGCTCCTGACTTTTGCGCAATTTCAACGCTATTGGATGAAACGTCATCAATTTCTGTGGCGGCTGTTTGACTTCTTTCTGCCAACTTTCTTACCTCAGCAGCAACTACTGCAAATCCCTTACCATGCTCTCCTGCCCTTGCTGCTTCTACGGCTGCATTTAAAGCCAATAGATTAGTCTGACGAGCAATTTCCCCAATGATGGAAATCTTGTCAGCGATGGTTCTCATAGAGGTTACTGTAAGACTCACAGACTTACTGCTTTCATCAATATCATTAGCCGCCTTTTGGGCTATTTTCTCGGTTTGTCTGGAATTCTCTGTATTCTGCTGAATGTTAGAAACCATTTCTTCCATGGATGAGGACACTTCCTCCGCATTACTAGCTTGTTCAGTAGCTCCTTCAGACATTTGCTGAGAAGAAGCTGTCATTTGAGAACTGGCAACAGCAATACTATCTGACGACTCTCTAACTGCTTTAATTACTTCGGTTAGTTTATCAGACATTTTTACCATGGCGGCATATAAACCAGTAGAATTCTTTCCTACAGCATAGTCATTTCGCAGTTCTCCCTCAGAAATTTGAGTAGCCATTTCTACTACCATTGCAGGCTCTCCACCCAATTGTTTGAGTATATTTCTGGCAATTACCACAGCCAGAAAAATGGCTATTAGTACAATTACAGAAGTGGTTACCACATAAAACCAGAGTAAATTATCGGCATTGGATTTAAGGGTCTCTGCCTTTGCTTTTAGATCCATCGACATTTTATCTTCAACTGATTTAAGCTGTTCGATTTTTTTAGTGATGGTGGCAAACCAAACCGATGCATCAATATTAAAACCACCTACAGAAGCGTACTTATATGCCGTATCACGCATACTTGCTACCTCCTGAACAGCGGGAACTGACATTTTTTCGTTGTAAAAATGCTTTTGTTCTTCGTTGGCATAGGTTAAAAACACTCCAGAATAAATGTCCTGAGCATTAACTAATGAGCTGAACTTATTAAACATTCCGGGGCCAAACTCATTTCTGGTAAAAGTGTTACTCAAAACTGCTCGTTCGATCCCTGCTCTCTCTTTTCCTTGTAAAAAATTAACATAAGCGGAGGTAATGGTACTTATTTCGGCATTTGTACTCACCTTAGAAATGTACCCGATGATGTTTAAAAACTCCGAATTCATGTTGGTGTAGTAAGCAATGGCTTTTTTCGTTTCTATATCCATTGATGAAATTAGCTCTCGCTTATCATCCAACTTTTCCAAACTAGCCAAGGCATTCCCAACATAATCGTTCAGCTCCGTATCGTACTTCGATTTATCGAAACCACTAATGAAAGATTTGAGTTCTTTTACTCGCTTATTAGTAGCATCTCGTTGAGCTTCTAACTCTGATACAAAAGAAGTTCCATTACTACCTAAGTACCCTGCTGTGTTACCTCTTTCCTTTTGTGTTTCGTGAACCAAAGAGCTAATCTTGCTACTCAATATTGCCAACTCCTTCAAGTTCCCTAAATCTTCGGATTCCTTGTATTTATCGATTATTCCGTTGGTGGAAAAATACAGTAGCCCCCCTATTGGGAGCAGCAACATAAACATCAATTTAGTTCTGAATTTTATTTTGTCTAAAATCTTCATAGTTGTATATTTTTTTATGGGTTGGGTGTGTCTGTTTTTTCTTCTGCAGTCTCTTCGACCTGCGACTTTACAATTGACTCTAACTCAAGAGATGAGAATACTTTGTCAATGTTTAGCATCATGATAAATTCTCCATTATCATTGATCATTCCCTGAATAAACTCAGCTTTATATTTGGACCCGATGCTTGGAGATGGTTGGATTTGATTTTGATCTATTTCCAATACTTCCTGTACCAGATCCACCAATGCTCCTACCATAATTTCGTCTTCTTCCATTTGAATATTCAGTACCAAAATGCAGGTTTCAACGGTAAAATCTGTAGGAGACATC
Organism: Parvicellaceae bacterium; assembly: GCA_965230225.1. Classification (GTDB taxonomy): domain Bacteria; phylum Bacteroidota; class Bacteroidia; order Flavobacteriales_D; family Parvicellaceae; genus CALSMU01. The sequence goes on along the minus strand of CBDDKM010000003.1, from coordinate 592,341 downwards.
CCAAACTTGATTCGGGTATCGATTACCGGTAATACGCTTCCTCTTAAATTGATTACTCCTTTCATAAACTCAGGAGATCGAGGAACTTTAGTAACGGGTGGAACTTCTAAAATTTCGATGACTTTTTTTACGTTAATTGCAAATTGCTCATCGCCCAGATTAAAGGTTAAAAATGATCTGGTTATAACGTCTATTGTTTCTTCTTTCATAAAATTTCCTCCAGGGTATTTGACAGGGTAAATTGATTAATGATTTTGTTCGTATCTAGTACCAGGGCAATGGTTCCATCGCCAAGTATGGTTGCTCCTGAAATAAAATCCTGATCGCGGTAATATTGCCCAAGTGGTTTAAGTACGGCTTGATACTCTCCCAGAATATGATCTACACTGAGTCCAACTTGTCGTTCTCCGTTGTTTACAACAATTACCGGCACTTTTTCGGGAGGGTTAGATTCTTTTGCAAGAAACTCTTCTCTTAGGTTTAAAAACGGAATTTGAACACCATCCAACACCAATAGTTTGTTGAAATTATCGAGCATGTCGGAATATTGAACTTCGTAACATTTCTCCACTACGGATAGTGGAATTACGTATCTGGCATTATCGATATTTACCAATAAACCATCAATAATAGATAAGGTTAAAGGAAGCTTAATAGTTACCGTTGTACCCTTCCCTACTTCGGAATCCACAATGATTTCTCCTCTTAGGTTGGAAATGTTCTTTTTAACAACATCCATCCCTACTCCTCTTCCGGACACATCGGTTACCACCTCAGCAGTGGAAAAACCAGGAGAAAAGATCAGATCATATATTTCGTTTTTAGTTAGGTTTAGGTTGGGGGAAATCAATTCTTTCTGAATTGCCTTTTTTCGAATGTTTTCGGGGTCAATTCCTTTTCCATCATCGGAGATTTCAATGTTTACGTAAGCTCCGGAATAATATGCTTTTAGGGTAATTCTACCCACCTCTGGTTTGTTATTTGCCAATCTTTCCTTTGCTGTTTCGATACCATGATCCATGCTATTTCTCAACAAATGCATCAATGGGTCAGAAAGACTTTCGATAATGGTTTTATCCAGTTCGGTTTCACCTCCATCTGTTTCAAATTCGATTTTTTTCCCCAGTTCGGTTGAGGTATCTCGCACCATTCTCTGAAACTTACCAAAGAGGTTTTTGATAGGAATTAAGGTCATTCCAAAAGCAATGTCTCTAAGTTGACGTGACAATTTTTCTACGTTTTCTGAAATACTTAACAGTTGAGGTTGCCCACTATTTTCTGCATGTAAGGTTAAGCCGGCTTGTGTGGTTACCAACTCACTTACCAAATTCATTAACTCATCCAGTTTATCAGAAGGAACTCTTATACTGGAAATAGTTTTATTCAGCTTTTTTACTTTCGTACTATTGGATTGAACTGAAATAGGATTTGATTCCTGAACAGGAGCAAATTGTTCTTTTAAACTTGAAATGTTCAGATTTTCTGAGGCAAATTGATGTTCTTTTGCCCATTTCTTTAATTCATCGGTAAAATCAATATTTTCCGAACAAATGAATTCGAATTTTAACTCGCTTTCTCCTTCTACAAAAACAAAAACATCCTTTATTTCATCTAAGGTGTGTTTGGTATTGAGTATTACCTCCCAGAATACGATACAGTTTGAGGGATCAAAAGTTTCTTTATCTTCCAACTCTGCATAATGCGGGACTACAATTGCCTCTCCCAACTGTACCAAGTCATCTACAATAAACAATGGGTTCGTACCATTTTTCAGTACTTCTGCATGAGGTTTAAAATAAATATAAAAACATCCAGATTGTTCTTTATTATCTGAAGAAGAACTTATTTGAACCGAAGTCTTTTTGTCTCCATCAATAAGTCTCAACACTCTATTAGATAACACCTCATTATTGCGCTGATTGGTTGGCTCGCTTAGATCCACATCGTGTATTATTCTTGCCAGGTGATCCATAGCCAATAGGGTAATATCTAGCAACTCTTTGTTAAGGCTAACTTCACCCTCCCTTACCTGATCGTAAATGGTTTCGAGGTTGTGAACAAAGTTGGCAATGTTATTATACCCAAACATGCTACTATTCCCTTTAAACGTATGCATTACTCTGAATACCTCATCTATTACTTCTCGATCTGAGTAATCGTTATCAAGTATTAGCAACGCAGATTCCAACCTATTTAGCAGGTCATTGGCTTCTTCCAGGTATATTTGATTTAAATTGCTCATTAACGGATTACTTTTCTGATAACATTGATCAACTTATCGCCATCAAATGGTTTAACTATCCAGCCGGTAGCTCCTGAAGCTTTTGCTTCATTTCTCATTTCAACATTCGACTCGGTTGTTAGAATTAATACAGGGACATACCTATAATCTGCTCTCGATCTTATTTCCTTTAAAAAGGTTATTCCATCCATTACCGGCATGTTTAAATCGGTAATGATCAAATCAAATTTCTGATGATCTTTTAATCGTTCAACCCCCTCTTTACCATTCTCACCTTTGGCTATTTTAAAGCCATTCATTTCGAGGGTTGAGCCAATTAATTCTCTCATGCTCTCCGAATCATCCACCACCAGAATATTTTTATCTTCAGTTTTCATTTTTAGTTATTTATAAACAAGAACAAGTCTTCGAATCCAGTTTGTTTTATTAGTGTTTTGTGTTCGTTACTCAAGGCGGCTTTTACCTTTACTTCCTTATATTTTTCGGAATAGTTTTTTAGAATAATGAGCAATTGTAGAAATGTGATGTCTAGTTTATTAACTTCTTTCAGCTCGATGCTTAAATGATCGTAAGCTTGTATTCCACTCCACAATTCTGATTTAATATCCATGATTTGATCAATGGAAAGATCTCCACTAATGATCACTTTTACTTTCTTTACTTTCTGTCTTCTTGAGGGGACAAAATCCAATTGATAAGCCTTAGTACTTTCACTTTCGTAATACCCCACTTCTTCCGCTTGTAACTCCTCCTCAGGAATCAATTGATCTAGTTTTATGTTATTACCTATTGCCATTATTAATTGTAAATTTTCACCAATTCATTTGCCACGTTCAGGTAGTCTTTTGCACTATTTGATTTAGGGGAATAACTCACTACACTGGCACCAAAAGATGGAGCCTCAGCAGCTCTTACATTTACCCGAACATAATTATTGAAAACCGGTACTTTGAAATTGTTACTCACCAGATCCAACACCTCGTAGGTAAGTTTTCTGCGTTCATCTACTTTTACCGCAAGAATGCCGGTAACATCCAAATTTTGATTGAACACTTTTTTGATCTTGCCAATCGTTTGAAGGATTTGCTGTAACCCCTGAATACTAAGCACATCAAGCTCTATTGGGATGATAACTTTATCGGATGCGTTTAAAGCATTTACAGTTAAAAGGGAAAGAGAAGGAGGACAATCGATAATTATGAAATCATAATCTTTAGATGGAGCAAGGACATTTTTTAGTACGTCCTGCCTGTTCTGGACTTTTAACATTGACAATTCGGCATCTGCTAACTGCAGATTAGCCGGAGCGATGTCCATGCCTTCTCTTTTAATAAGTATGTCTGAGATAGGGGTTTGATTCAGAATTACCTCGGCCATATGGCCAGATTCTGTATCGGCATTTAAAGAATAAGAAAGATTGCCCTGAAGATCAAAATCCACCAACAGCACTTTTTTATTTAATCTGGAAAGGGCACTTCCCAAATTAACTGCGGTGGTGGTTTTACCAGTTCCTCCTTTGTGATTTACAATAGCAATGTTCATATACTCTCAGGATAATTGTGTATCCTGACATAAAAGTATTTGAACCACTACCTTCAGTCAATTAGCTAATTCACTGAATTTACAATGGAAATATTACCTAGAAATTTAGGTATTATCACCTATTTTTCGACACCATGGTCATACTCGAATATGATCTAGATCATATTTTGGCGCAATTGACTATTCTACTAAATCTTTTCTGAAAGCTATTCGAACAATGTCTGCAGTATTATTGGCCTTTAATTTTTCCATTAAATTGGATCGGTGACTGTCTACCGTTCTTTTACTTACTTTAAGTTGCTCTGCTATTTCTTTATTGCTAAATCCATCAACGATGAATCCTAATACTTCTAACTCTCTTTGCGTTAGTTTCTCCTCTTTTTCTACCGGAACATTCTTTTTAAGTATTCGAGTAGCTAATACATCAGAAATGGAGCTACTAAAGAACATCTTTCCCTTAGCTAAGTTCTTAACTGCGGCTATAATTTCGTATTCATCGGCATCTTTTGGTAAGTATCCTCTCGCCCCTGCGTTAAGTGCATCTAGAATATAATCCTGATCGTTATGCATGGATAGGATTAATACCGATACTTCTTCCGATACACTTGCAATTTTTTCGGCCAACTGTATCCCAGATAACTTAGGCATTGAGATATCTGATATTACAATATCAGGGTTTAATGTGGTTACCAATTCCAGAGCTTCAGCACCATCGTGTGCTTCTCCTACTACATCTATGGTTTCTTCGTTCTCAAAAAGAGCCACTAAACCATTTCTCACAATCTGATGATCGTCTGCGATTACTACTTTTGTCTTATTCATAATTTACATTACTTGGAATTATTGCTTTAATGGAAGTTCCATTCTTTTTGTCCGTTGATATTTCGAGCACTCCATTCATTAATGAAGCTCTGTATTTCATATTTTCAATACCCTGCCCCAGGTGCATAGAATTACTGAGCGTTGCATCGCCTGCAAACCCAACTCCATTGTCTTTTACCATGATCATCACATCCCCTTCTTTTTGCTCTAATTTCACATCAATAGATTTAGCTTTAGAATGCTTTATGGCATTGTTCAACCCCTCCTGAATTATACGGTAGATTCCTATTTCTGAATCTTTGTTAAATCTCCCAATGGAAGAATCAATGTTGAGGTTAATTTCAATTTCTGAGTTCTTGCTCAAGTTGGAGATAACCTTTTTTAAAGCGGATTCTAGTCCATAATCTTTGAGTACACTAGGCATTAGATTAAAAGAAGTAACCCTTAATTCTTGAGTGGTTTCATCCAACAACTCCTTCACATCTCTCATTTTCTTTTTTCCTTCAGAACTTAACCCTTCTTGTTTTAGCAATGAACCAACTAAATACTTAATGGCTGTAATGGATTGTCCGATTCCATCGTGAAGCTCTTTCGAAATTCTTTCTCTCTCTTTTTCTTCAGTTTTAACTTTTAGTCGTTCTGCTTTCTTCTTCTGTGAGCTATCTCTCCCTAATGATGCCAAATGAGTAATATTCCCGGCGTTGTCTTTTAATGGAAAAATGATTTTCTCTTCATTGAATAATTTACCAGATTTCCGCTTATTGATCATCTCACACCTAAACATTTCCCCTTTTAGTACCGTGCTCCACAAATCCTGATAAAACAAATCTGAATGCATTCCTGACTTGAATAAACTTGGCCTTTCTCCTATCAATTCTTCCTCTTCATACCCTAAGAACTCCTGATAAGATGGGTTGATGTATTCGATTATCCCTTTAGTATTGGTTATTAGAATGTTTTCGTTAGACTGATTGATTACTGCATCAAAGATTCTTTCTTTCTCTTGTGCTCTTTTTCTACTAACAATTTCTTGTTCCAGTTCACGGTTTTTGAGCTTTAGCTGATGTGTTCTCTTTTGTACAATTTCATCCAGGTTTTCATTCATCAACTCCAACTCTTTTTGCTTTTGAATGAGTTCCTTTTCCACTCTACTTTTATAAAGAGCTATTTCTATATTAATGAGTAATTCCCTTTCCTCAAAAGGCTTAATGATATAAGCATAAGGCTCAATATCCATTGCCTTTTTTAGTACCTCGGGAGAAGAGTATGCGGTCAAAAATATGATGGGAATTTTACAAACTTTGTTTAGTTTACCAGCAGTTTCAATACCATTAAGATCACCAGCCAGCATAATATCCATGAGTACCAGATCGGGCTTTAATTTTGGAATATTAATCAAAGCATCCTCTCCGGTATTAGAAGATCCTACCACTTCAAAACCAAGTTTAGTAAGCTTTTTCTCAAGGTTTTTAGCTACTATAAACTCGTCTTCGGTTATGTATATTTTTGCTTTAGACATAAGATTGTCTTGTTTTATCTTTAATTGTTATGGTGTATTTTGTTCCTTTTCCTTTATTGGTTTCCAGCTCTATGGTACCGGATAATTGGTTGACCATACCATACACGATTTGCATTCCCAGAGAGTTTTTGTTTCTGATGATTTTGTCGTCTGTAATTCCAACACCATCGTCGCCAATTTCTATTCTAAACAGGTTCTCTTTTAAATCTTCTACCCTAATTATGATAGACCCCTCCATATTATCAGGGAATGCGTACTTGAAGGAATTGGTAACCAATTCCATCATTATCATCCCACAACTTGTGGCGGTATCTATGGAAATAGAAATTTTTTGTTCTACTTCTACTTTTAGAGAAATATTAGTGGTAATAAAGGAATTAGTAATGTATGAGGCCAGGGCCTGAACATATTCCTGAAAATCGATGTGATTAAAATCTTTGTTCTTATAAAGAGTTTCGTGAATGAGAGACATGGACTTAATTCGGTGCGTAGTATCCTCCATAATCTTAATGGCCTCTACACTGTTAAGCTCATCCAATTGTAAACTCATCAAACTGGAGATAACCTGTAAGTTGTTTTTTACTCTATGGGTGATCTCATTTAGCAGAATCTCTTTTTCGTTTAGAGATGCTTTAATCTCTTCTTCCACCTTCTTTCTTTCACGTGCTTCTTTATAAAGGGAAGAAACTGTATCGTTCAATTCTTTGGTACGCTCGTTCACTACTCTTTCCAAATCCAACGACAGCTGTAAATAATCTGCCTGAACCTTTTTTAACTCGGTTATATCTGTGGCGTATAGGTTAATGTATTGATGAGCAGGCATATTGGAAAATGCCAATAAAAAGGTACGTCCATGAGCAGCAAACTCAATTTGGCGTTTGGATTGCCCAGTAGCAATCATTTCTTTGCAAACTGAAACTATTTGATCTTCGTCAATATCACTTTCGCTGGAAATTAACTTTCTAAGTTCCTTACCAGGTTCGTTAGCAAATATGACCGACAAATCGTATTTAGCTCTTAGAATTGGATTAGGGTTTTCCAGAGGTAAACGCTCTATAATTTCCTTTTCCTTCTCAGCTGTTTTTATCTTGGTAATATCAATTACACTTCCCTCGATATATTGCGACTGACCATCCTGACCATTTACTATCGATGCATTTTCGAGGGTCCAGACTTCGTTTCCGTCATTTTTTCTCAATAAGCTTTCATAACCAAGAATAACCCCATCATTATCCCTTACCATTTCTACAAAATCGGTATCAGAGATATTTTGGTATAGGTCTGGCACCTTTTTGCCTATTACTTCATTTTTATTATTGAATCCAATGATTTGAGCAAAGGCATCATTACACTCAATAATTGTGTTATCTAGCGAGCAGTGGTAAATCCCAGATAGATTTCTTTCGAACAGGTTACGATAGTGCTCCTCATTTTGCTTTAACGCAAACTGAGATATTTTTTTATCAGTAATATCTCGTGCAGTTCCTTCAATAAAGGCTGGTTTATGTTTGTTATTGAACACCATTCTGGCGTTAATGGACAAGTATTTTGGATCTCCTTTTTTGGTATAGGTTTTAATTTCGAACCCGAGTACTTTTCCTCTTTTTGCAATCTGCTCTTTTAGTCTTTTCCAATCTTTTTCTCCAGTAATTAGACTAAGGTTCTTGCCTTGAATCTCTCTATCATGGTAATCAACAATTTCGAAAACAGAAGGGCTAATCAATAAGCATTTTCCATCCAGATTAGTTCTAAAGAAAATGTCGTTTATGGATTCGAATATATTTCGATATTTCCTTTCGCTTTTTATGATTTTTTCTTCTGCCAGTTTTCTTAAGGAAATATTTCTTGAGTTAATTACGATGTACTTTTCCGACTCTGATTTAGCCACTAGTCTACCTGCAGATTCGAACATCTTATAGGACCCATTTTTCATGAGCACCCGATACTCTACGATATATGGTTTATCCGGTTTTTCGGCAATTTGCTCCAATACTTTTAGAACGTGATTAATGTCTCCTTTATGAATAACCTCGCTAATGTTCTTGCCTCGCAGCTCAGCAGGCTCATATCCAAATAGTTGCTTTACATTATCTGTGCCCCAAAGTATTTTCCCCTCCAGGTTAATAAGTGTTACTGCATCGGACGAATTTTCCACCAGCATCCTGAAGTGTTCTTCTCTTTCAGCTAATGCCTCTTCCGCCCTCATTTTAATGGTTATATCAGTCATTAACGTTATGAAGCCAACAATCTCATTGTTTTTGATCAATGGGGTGACTCTACAATCGTAAATATTATTACTAACGGCACTGGATATTATTAGATGGGTTGAAGACCTGGTGGCTCTTACCTCTGCTACAGCCATTAAAGCTTTCGGATGTTCTTCCTCTCTTACGAAATACTTAAATGATTTACCGTATACATCCTCTATACTGTAACCTTTAATTACAAGCTCATCACTCAATTTATTGACAAAGGTGATGTTTAAGTCATTGTCAATAATGACAATTATTTCGTTAGCGTTATTAACCAGAGAATTCCAATTGATCTGATTATCTTTCAATCTTGTTTCGTAGAGTTTTCTTTCTGTTACGTCTCTAAGTACATCATTTGTTCCGGCAAACTTTCCATTTTTGTAATAGGCTGTAGATGATATTTTAACGTACCGAACATTTCCTTTACCTGTAATTAATCGCTCTTCTGAATGATTAAACCCTTCGGTTAATAGATTTTGTTTAAACTCTATATATTTATCGGCATCTTCCTCCAACACTAAATCCGGAATCCCTTTGGTTTTAAGTGTTTCAGCATCGTACTCAAAAAGTCGGGTAGCCTCCTTATTAAAATTGATAAACCTACCCTCCTCATCTGTAGTTACAATAGCATCGTTTACCCTGTCTAACAACCTACTGTGTTCAACCTTTACATTGTCCAGTGCATTCTCTATCTTCTTTACCTCGGTGATATCCTGAACAGTACCCATAGCCACAACTGGCTTATCCTGAGAATTATACTCAATGGTGCATTTTTCTCTCACATATTTAATTCTTCCATCTTTCAGTACGATTCGATGTTCAATATCGTATGGGATTTTTTTATGAAGAGTATTATTGAAAGCCTGATCTACATACTCAACATCGTCCGGGTGAATCATTTCCAAAAACAAATCGTAGCTGGGGGAAAATTGACCCGAATCCAACTCGAACATGTGATAAACTTGCTCCGACCAATAAAGTTCATCTTTGATTAAGTTTAACTCCCAACACCCAATTTTACCAATTTCCTGTGCTGCTTTTAAACGCTGTTCGCTTACCCTAAGTTTTTCATTGGTTTCGTGAACATGCAATCCAATTTCTATGGATACTTTTAATTTTTCAAGGTTAAATGGCTTTATAACATAGCCATAAGGATGTGTAATCTTTGCTTTTCTAAGTGTTCTATCGTCGCTACTGGCCGTAAGGTAAATTATAGGAATGTGGTAACTATTCATCACTATCTCTGCCGCCTCTATCCCAGTCATTTTCCCTTTTAAAATGATATCCATTAAGATGATATCAGGCACATTGGCATCTATGCTTTTACATACATTTTCCGCTCGATCAACCACATCTGTCACCTCGTAATTTAAAGATTCCAAATTCTCTTTTAAGGAAAGAGAGGTAATCCTTTGATCTTCTACTATCAATACCTTAATCTTCTTCATTAAATTCAATTTTAAAGTTGGCTCCTTGTCCTTCTTCCGTATTTATTTCCAACTCACCGTCCAATTGATCAGTTAGGTTTTCTATTAAAGTTAATCCCAGAGAAGTGCTTACTACCTCCTCATAGTTGAATCCTATTCCATCGTCTTTTACCAATAGCTTAATTCGCCCATCCATCTTACCTAGATGCACCTCTACCTCCCCAATGCGATCTCCTGGAAATGCGTGTTTAAATACATTAGAAACCAGCTCGTTTACAATAAGACCAACCGGGATTGCCCGATCAATACCTAATTTAAGTTCTTCCATGTCTAACTTTAAGCGAACCTTACCAGTAGAAATATGGTTCATAAGCATCAGGTTCCCTCCCAATTCATTCAAGTAGCTCTTCATCTCTATAGTGGCCAGGTTCTTATTTTGGTAGAGGTTTTCGTGTAAAATGGAAATGCTATTGATTCTGCTTTTACTTTCTTCCAAAGCAGAACGTACTTCTGTATTTCCAGATCTCAATTGCTGAAGATCCAACAGCCCCCAGATGACTTGTAGATTGTTTTTAACGCGGTGGTGGATCTCCTTTAGCAATACTTCTTTCTCCTGTAGTGATTTGATCAACTTTTTCTCTTCCATTTTTCGCTGAGAAATGTTCTCTGCAATCACCAGGATGTTATCGATCCTATCCTCCTGAGTTATTGCACCAAACGTAAGTTTAACCCAGGTTTTAATTCCTGTAGAAAGTCTTAATTCAACTTCAAAATCGATAGGTTTACCCGATTGTGCAACCTGAGCCATTTTTTCCTTCACCAAATAAACATCTGCTTCATCCAAAGCCAGAAAAAAGCTTTTCCCTATAAAATCAGAAGGATCTAAACCAGGTGTAAAGGATTTATTGACGTATTGAATCTCTCCTTCGAAATTAACCAGAGCTAAAATGAATGGAGAACTGGAGGCTATAGACCTGAACAGTTCCTCACTTTTAACCAATTTAAGTTCAACTAATTTACGATCGGTTATATCTTTAAACGTAGCGGCAAACTCTCCTTTTTTAGGACAGAAAACATGAATTGAAAACCATTTACCAAGTTTCGTTGAATAAGTTTCCAAATTGGTATCCACCCCGGAAAGTGCAACTTCATTGTATATTTTCCTCCACTGCTCTGGGTTCTCCTCCATCCCCGGTAATTCCCAATTTGACTTTTTACCAAGAACATCTTCCTTTTTCCAACCAGTTTGATCCTCGAACACGGGATTAATATCCAATAACTCCCAGGTACTGGTTTCACTTGTCATAACAACAGCATGAATAAACCCTTCGTTTATATTATTAAAGAGTAAGCGATACTTTTCTTCAGTACGGATTCGATGCATAAAAACAGCCAGATTATTAGACACCAACTCTAAAAATTGAATATTGGCTTCAGCGTATTCAGCACTTAGCTTTTCCGCCCGAATAACCATTAATCCTACCGGCTCATTTTCTACTATGAGAGGAATTCCCAACCAGAACTTCAAATTAGACTCTAAGGAATCATCGTCTTTGATCATTAAGGTTTCCCCATTTTTTAATGCCTGCTCCAACAAGTGCTTATTTTGTTGATCCAGGATTTGATGACAAGAACATTCCGCTCCTATACTAAAACTATGTACCTGATGGAACAACTGCTCCGAATAACTGTATTCCCAAACACAAATATCCGGCACTTTAATTAGATCATGTATATCCTGAAAAAGTGCTTGCAACAGCTCAGAAAGAGAGATATTAGTGTTGGACATTGCCAACATATTCATCAGAACCTGTTTCTTTCTTCTGTATTTTTTTTCTTCGATTAAATCTCTTGCAATAGAAGAGAAATATTCTACTTCTCCATCTGCATTTTTGTGGGAAAGAACCACCTGTGAAACAGGCATTACTTCGCCTTTTTTATTTACCAATTCTGACTCCCCTTTCCAAATTCCATTTTCGTAGGCGGCCTTTAAGCGGTCTTCCCTGTTTCCGTTATCGCTTTCCGGGTGGTAATCGACTATTGAAACATTGTTGAGCTCTCTAATTCCGGACCATTTTTTTGCTGCCTCATTGCTATACAGGATTTGTCCATCTGTATCTGCCATAAACACAAAATCTGATGTAGCTTCCAATATGGACTCTAGCCTGGTAAGTAAGCCTTCTCTTTGACGTTCGTGGGTAATGTCGCTTATGGTTCCGAAAATAGATACGCATTTGCACAATTCTTCATCATACTCTACAATACCCTTAGATCGAACAATTTTCCTTTCCCTTTGTTTGGTAATAAGGCTATACTCCAGATCATACTCACCTCCCTTTTCGTACAATTTCTCAAAAGTATTTTTCACCTTTTGGCGATCCAGAAAGTAGACATGATCAAAAATAATATCCGGGGTAACCTCAATTTCGTCGGGTTCGTAACCAAGTATTCGGTACATCCCATCCGACCACTCCAAAGTATTGTTAATCAAATCACGATATCCACTTCCTATTTTTGCAATTCGCTGAGCCTCGTCCAGACTTCGATTAATCTTTTTAAGCTGCTTTTCTGCTTCGTGGCGTTCGGTTATTATTCTGGTGTTGGCAACAATTTTTCTTTCCCCCAGATAATCCACTACTCTGGAAATGGTTTCGATAACGTGGTAGTTCCCATTTTTACACAAATAGCGATATTCCGACTTGGTTTTTGAATTGTTTTCGATAATACTTTCCAGAGCTGATTGAGCAACTTCCTGATCTTCAGGATGGACATATTCCATTCCATGAGTACCAATCAACTCTTCCGGTTCGTAACCGAACAACTGCTTAACATTTGGGCTCTTGTACTCGATTCCTCCTTCCAAATTAAAAATGGTAACTACATCAGATGCATTTTCAATTATTTTTCTAAAATGCTCCTCACTTTTACGTAATTCGAGAGCTACCTTCTTTTTCTCTGTGATGTCTTCTACAAAGCCAAGCATTCGAATCATTTCACCACTATCCTCCCTAATAAATGCTCCTTTATCTTCCAGATAAACTATGTCTCCATTTTTATGGAACACTCTGTATTCTAAGTCAGCCGATTCTCTGGTTGCAATTAGCCGCTCCAATGCTTTACTAAAAGACTCGACATCATCTTTGTGAATAATGTTTAACCACTTCTGGAGACTTCCGCTAACCTCATCTCTTTGATACCCCAATACATTTTCAATGTCTCCTTCCAGAATTACTTCATTGTTCTTACTATTCCAATCGTAAAAGATCATTCCTGAATTATTCAAAGCAAAATCGTAACGATCTTTGAAGAATTCTTTTTTTCTGATTTGTCGCTTTAATTCACCCCGGGAGTTTTTTACATTGAGCAGCAACGACAAGTATTTGGAAATCATTGCAGCGGTGACAATAATTGCAAAAATGGCGATCATCCGATTGGCAATTACCTTCCATAACTCTCCACCATCCGGAGAAAAGAAAAAACCTAGTACAGTTAAGAAACAACATATCAAGGCACCTGCCCAAATGTACCTTAACCGACCAAATTTATATAAGATTAAGATTACAGCAACATAAGGCACTCCACCAGCAACTCCTAAAGGGACACTGATATCGACGAAGAAAATGCAGGCAGCACTAATAATGGTAAGCGCAAAAAGTAATGGATTTTGCATTTTTTTGCCCATGGTGGATTTACAATTTGTGGTCGATTTGAAAGTTGATTAACTCAATTCAAATCTACCGTAAAGATTACGGGCAGCAAATAAGACTTTTTACTTAACAAAAGTAGGTATTTATACCTAGAAACCCTTAGCCACAATCGATTCATTTACAATATTGTAGGTGTTTTACACTATATTTCAAATAATAGTATAGCGATGAACTTACCTAAGCCTTCTTTTTGCGGTAAATTCTGGTTCTGGCGTCTATTACATCAAAAAGATCCTTGCTCTTTTCCGGAAGCATATCATAATACCCAATGATGAACAAACCATCCTCTTCTAATGAATCATAAAACAATTGCATCACTCTGTTTTTCAATGTATCATCAAAATAGATCATGACGTTTCGACAAAAGATAATGTCAAACTTTTCGTACATGGGGTCTTGAACCAAATTGTGTTTTTTGTAGGTGATGTGCTGTTTAAGCTCCTTTTTCACTATGGCCTTTCGCTCGTTAAACTCGAAACTATCCTCCAGGTTTCCATCCGATAAAAAGCTTCGAAATGACTTGAGGTACTTGTTCATTAGAATAGTGGAATACTCACCCTTTTTTGCTTGCTCCAAAATGGTTCCGCTAAGGTCGGTTGCCAGCGTTTTAGTTCTTCTTAGCATGTTTAAATTCCTAAGAACAATTGCCATAGTATATACCTCTTCTCCAGAAGAACATCCGGCATGCCACATTTTTATTTTACTCTTAATGGCATACTCCTTCATTACATCCTCCTTTAGTTTGATCCATATTTCAGGATTTCTAAATAGCTCGGTAAGATTAACAGTTAAGTCATCTACACATCCCAGAAAAAACTCTCTATCTCTTAGAATCTTGGACCAAAGCCCTAAAACAGACCCCAATTTTTTCTTCATGATCAACCTGGCAAACCCTCTTTTTAAAGATTTAGACTCGTAATTGGTAAAATCTATGTCGTACCTGTTTTTAATGGCACTGGTTAAGGAAGCTAACTCCTCATCCGATATTTCCTCCTGATTAAAACTCATAGGGGGTTAATTCAAAATCAGTTTATCTTTAAATATGGTATTAATGATGTTTGCTACATCCAGCACAAGGCATACATTTCCGTTACCCAGAATGGTGGCTCCACTTACAATGTCCACATCGTCTATTGGCTTAGCCAGGGTTTTCTCTACTATTTCTTTTTGCTGAAGTAATTTATCCACTACAATTCCGACATATTTATTGGCGTAAGAAACCACTAAAACATCCAGCTTCTCATTGTCGGAAATGTTATTATAAGTATGATGTAAGTCATTATCATTTCCCAATTCGTGCAATCCTGATATATCGTATAAGTCTTTTAGAAAAAGAACGGAAATGGTTTTCCCAAGGTAACTTGCCATTAATCCATTACTCACTTTATGAATATCTTTTTTAGTTAATGATATCACAGCCTCTGTATAAGTTAAAGCCACTGCAAATTCCTGATTATTTAATTCGAATAACAGCGCTCCTTTTACTGCCATTGAGGAGGGTAAATGAAGGGATATCACGGATCCTTTTCCAACATTGGTTTCAACACTTATTTTACCTCCAATGGACTCTGTAGCTCTTTTTACCACATCCATCCCAACTCCTCTTCCGGATACTTCGGTTATAGCTTCTGCATTCGAGAATCCGGGCTCAAAAATGCACATAATAATTTCCTGTTCTGAAGCTCTTTCCAAATACTCTTTAGTGATGATACCTTTTTCCAGTGCCTTTTTTCCGATGGCTCGATAGTCAATTCCGGCTCCATCATCAATTACATCTATAATTACGGTATCTTTTTCGTTTCTGGCTCTTAGTGTAACATTACCATTCTCGGACTTACCAAGTTTCAGTCTTTCCTCAGGTGATTCTATTCCATGACTAACAGAGTTTCGCACCAAATGCACCAAAGAATCGGACATAATTTTTAGAATGTTTCTATCAATTTCGATTTCTGTACCATCGAGGTGTAAATCAACTTGCTTATTCTCGATAACGGCAACATCCCTTAATATTCTGTGAAATTTCTTAAACAGAAAGCCGATTTGCACCAACCTTACATCCATTACACCATACTGAAGATCCGATGTAATTCGTTGAAGACGAGCAAACATACTTGTACCATAACCTCTTTCAATGTTCACTGCCATTAAGCTGTCTCGCTCAATGATTAACTCACCTACCAGATTTAATAAACTATCCAATTTTCTTACTGGTACCTGAACTAAGTCGGAAAAAGCTATTTTAGGCTGAGTATCTTCATCATCTTCTACTTCTTCCTCCTCTTCAACTTCCTCTTCAATTTCCTCGTTAACTACTTCGTGAACCACTTCTTGCTCTGGTGTTTCACTTACCTCAGGACTAGATGCCCCACTGATTTCGGGAGTATTTATTTCTTCAATTAATTCCGGAATTTGAGGTGATTCTTCTTCCATTACTGGTGCCTGATTGGTAACCTCCTGATTTTGTTCAGCTTCCTGCATTTCCTCTCGAACATTTCTTAGGTAGACCTTTAATTTCGTCCGTATTCCCTTGTAGCTAACCTTGGCACCAGTTTTTATGGAATCAATTAATTCACCTAACTTATCATTAGCTTTAAAAAGAGAGGTAAACAGAGCATCGTCTAACTCAATGGTCCCCTCTTTCACCTCAGAAAAAATATCTTCCATAACATGCCCTAATTCGGCTATGGCATCGTATCCCATACCCATAGCATTTCCTTTTAGGGTATGAGTAATTCGAAAGATAGCATCTACCGCTTTCTTATTACTGGTATCTTTTTCCAAAGTGGTAAACAGGCTATTCAACTCCTCGTAGTTGTCTAATGCTTCTGCTAAAAACATTTCCTGATATTCTTCTTCTTTCGAACTCATATTATTCTATTTTTTTTAAGATAAACAGCTTACCATGAAGCCTGCCATTTCGTAAATGGAAACCACGGATATTGCAGTTCCTTGTTCTACCACTTCTCTGGGCATACCATAAACCACACAAGTTTCTTGATTCTGTGCTATGGTATAACCTCCTGCTCTTTTTATTTTTTCTATTCCTTTTGCTCCATCTTTCCCCATCCCTGTTAACACGGCCCCAATGGATCTTCCACCAAAAACCTCCGCTACGGATAACATCAGAGCATTTACAGATGGGTTATTAAACTCCTTAAACTGAGTGCTGGTAAAATCAATTACAGGTCGATTTATTTCATCCTTAACAATGATCATGTTTCGGCTACCGGGAGCAATGTAAATCATCCCTGCTTTAAGCACTTCGCCTTTTCTTCCCATCACCACTTCTAAAGGAGTTAAGGTGTTTAATCTGTTCACAAATGATGGAACAAAATTGGCCGGCATGTGTTGCGCTATAAGAACAGGAACGGGTAGGTTTGAAGGCAACTTGGTTATGATTCTTTCAATAGCCGTTGGACCTCCGGTTGAAGAGCCAATAACAATAATATCATAATTAACATTTTTGGAAAAAGTATGTAGATTTTGATTTCTCTTAACTACCGATTTATCCTCTCTTAAACTCCTTTTTCCAGAATTAGCTCCAGACCGAACCAATTGAACAATTTCGCGAGATATGTCTCGTACTTTAGCTCTGTTCTTTTCCGGTTTATTCAAATAATCAAATGCACCTAAACTCAATGCTTCCAATACAGGTTCTACATTAGTATTACCTTGAGCACTAAGGATAACAATTGGCACTTTTTTCTTTGGAAGTATGTTTCTAATGGCATATAGACCATCGAATTCCCCCATGTTCATGTCCAATAGCAATACATCAGGAACCAACTTTAAGGTTTTCTCTACTGCTTCTTTACCATTACTGGCTGTTTCTATCACATTCATTCCTGGCTCTGAGTTAATTATATCCGAAATAATTAAACGCATCAAGCCAGAATCATCTGCCACTATAACCTTAATCTCCTCCACAATGCCCTACAATTGATTATGAAAATGCTTTATCAGCAGCTCCCACCAACTGTTCTGCAGTAAATGGTTTAACGATATAATCCTCTGCTCCTATGCTCATTCCTTCCTGAATAACAGATTCCTGCCCTACAGCACTGATCATAATTACTTTAGAATCTAAATCCTCTTCTTCTTTTACAACACGGAGAATATCTGTACCAATCATGTCTGGCAAAATATTATCCAGAGTAATGAGGTCAGGGTTTAATTCCATGGCTTGATCAATGGCTGACTCCCCATTGGCCGCTTCGCCAATAATTTCATATCCTGCCCCTAACAATGCATCCTTAATTAAGGTTCTCATGTACATTGAATCATCAACTATTAAAACTGTTTTTCCCATTTTATACTTATTTCATTAACTTACTTTAGCCATTTTTTGAAGCTCTTCCGCTTCCATCATCTTTATCATGTCCACCATAATGATCATTCGATCTCCGGATTTGACAATTCCCTTTATGCACTTCTCATCCAAATTGGAATATTGAAGCACGGTTGATGTTTTATCGATGTCGTTCTCCACTACTGTTAAGGTATCCGGAACTTCTTTTACCAAAACGCCAATTTTGAACGACTCACTTTCCACCACAAGGGTATACTGAGAATGTACTTCCTCCTCAACCTGTTTGAGTCCGAACTTTTGCTCTAAATCCACAATAGCAATGATATTCCCTCTAATATTCGCAACTCCCTTAATGTAGTGCGGTGTTTGAGGTATTTTAGCTATTCCTGGAGTTAATACCACTTCTTTGATTTGATCAATATTTAGTGCGTATTCTTCGTTTCCCAGTTTAAAAATGATGAGTTGCACTCGCTGTCCTTCATTTTTCTGTTCCACTTCCTGAGCTGCTTGAGCCCGAATATCGGCCAGGGTTAATTCTTTCTTTACTTCTTCCATGGCACCAATTATTTAAGTGTGAACTTCGAAATTCCTTCTTGCAATTGCACTGCAATTCCGGCAAGATCCTTACTAGTGGTTGCCACTTCGTCCATTCCCAAATTAAGCTCCTTAGATGAGGTAGCAATTTGCTCCGAACCTGCAGCAGTTTCCTCCGATACCACCACGATTTTTTCGATGTTTTTTACCGTATCGTTAATGGCCTCTTTTTGAACTCCGGTTGCTCCTTGAATTTCCTGAGATAATAGTAGTGTTTCGGCAGTTGATTTTTCAATGCTTTCGAATACTACCTCTGCTTCTTTAGATGCCTGACTTCCTTCTTTCACACTGGAGTCCATACTATCGATGGCTTTACTAGCATGATTGATATCTTTCTGTACATCAATAATCACTCTTTCAATGTCCACAGCAGACTTTCTGGAATCTTCTGCCAGTTTTCTAATTTCTTCTGCTACCACGGCAAATCCTCTTCCTGCATCTCCTGCACGTGCTGCTTCGATAGCTGCATTTAACGCAAGTAAGTTAGTTTGAGCAGCAATATCCGTAATGACATTTAAGGTTCTTGCAATTTCTTCTGAACGCTCGGACAACACATTTACAGAATCGGAAGTAACAGATGCAGATTGTTGAATCTGAACCATGTTATCTACCACTTGCTTAATAGTAACTAATCCTTCATTGGAACTTTTTTGACCATTTTCTGCAGCAGTATTAATTAAATCTGCTTTAGAGCCCATTTCGTTGGAAGATTTCAATACATCTTCCACCAATTTGGATGCCTCATCTGTTTGTGATGCTTGCTGATGTGCTCCTTCAGCCATTTGCTGAATGGCCGATGCTACTTCCTGAGTTGTTCCTTGCATTTGATCCGCTTTGGTCAATAGTTCTTCGGAAGATGACGCTACCAGATTGGCCATTTCTGCTATTCCGCCCAGCAACCCATTCAGGTTTTCTCTTAGTGCCACCAAATCATCCACTACCTTTTGAACGGTTTCGTCATAACTTATTCCTTCTACTTCTAGCTCTGCTGTTAAATTCCCAGCTGCCAACTCTCTTATGAATCCGATGATTTTTTCGAATGCCAATTGATTCTCCTTTTCTGCGGTAATGTCGGTAGCCATTTTAATAACTTTAAAGTATTTACCATAAGAATCTTTTACCGGACAATAAGAGGCTTTTAACCAAAGATCACTGCCATTCTTTGCTACCCTTTTAAAATCTCCATTCTGCACTTCTCCATTATTCAATGCCGCCCAAAACTCTTTGTACTCGTTAGAGTTTGCATACTTACTATCGCAGAACATTCTATGATGTCCTCCTTTCACTTCAGAAGCTGTATACCCGGTAGTTCTCAACAACAAATCATTGGCTTCAAGAATATTTCCTTCCATATCAAACTCAATGAAAGCCGAAGAGAGATCAATAGCTTGTTTAATGGCTTCACTTTGAATTCTAAACTTGGTTTGCTCGGTAATGTCGTAACGAATTCCGATATAGTATTCCGGTTTACCATTAGATCCTAGTATTGGGCAGATCAGAGCATCTACAAAATAGGAGGTTCCATCTTTACATCTGTTTTCTACAACACCTCTCCACAATTTCCCTCTACCAATGGTAGACCATAAATCTTTAAAGGCCGCCTTTGGCATATTTGGATGCCTAACAATGTTATGATTCTGCCCAATCAATTCTTCTCTATCATACTGAGATAAGCGACAGAAATAATCGTTTACATAGGTAATGTACCCTCTTCGATCTGCCATGGAGACAATACAGGCCTCGTCTATAATTTTATTCTTAACCAGGTTAAGTTTTTGTTCTTCTTTTAAGGTAGCCAGTTCGGCTTGTAATTCATCTAAAGAAACAGCAGGAGTCTCTTTCTTATCTCCCTTTTTAGCTGTTTTTGCTTCGCCGTTTTCTAAGTTTTTTCCTAAAGCCATAATAATCGATTTTTTATTTTTCTGTATTTAGTTTTGAAGAATGGTCATCAACTCTCGCGATGCCGTTATATAGTCTTTCGCACTGTTAGATTCTGGTGCGTATTCAATTACACTTTGTCCAAATGATGGTGCTTCTGCCGCCCTAACATTGGTTCTGATATAGTTGTTAAATACCGGTACATGAAAATTATCTTTCAGAAACTCCAGTACTTCGTAGGTCAGCTTTTTGCGCTCGTCCACTTTAACCGCCAGAACTCCAAACAAGCTTAACCCCTCGTTTTCTTGTTCTTTAACTTCTTTGATGGTATTTAATATTTGTTTAACTCCCTGAAGACTTAACACATCCAGCTCTATGGGAACCAATACACCATCAGCAGCATTCAACGCATTAAATGTTAGTAAAGAATAAGATGGCGGACAATCGATTAAAATGTAATCGTACTGTTCCATTTTCTGAAGTGCTTTTCTAAGTAAAAACCGGCTATTATCCTCTGCCGATAGTTTACTCTCCGCTTTAGCTAACTCTTTATTAGAAGGAAGAACATCCATTCCCTCTCTTTGCTTTAATACTTCTTGATACCCTGCCTTGTTTAATAACACATCTACCAGTTGAGCTTCCTCTACCGGAACACTAAGAGAATAAGACAAATTGCCTTGAGGATCTAAGTCTACCAGCAATACCTTTTGATGTTGATTGACCAGGGCTCGCCCAATATTAATAGCGGTGGTGGTTTTACCTGTTCCGCCTTTGTGATTTACGATGGCAATTGTCATTAAGTAAGTGTGTGAGTCAATGTTTGATGTAAAATTATTTCGTACCTAAGATTCAGGCAACAAGCACTTTCACCCATTTTTTTTTAAGTTGTAACACGTATCTTTCTAGGTACAAATACCTACTCTTTTTATGACCTAGATCATAATAAAGGATGTTGTGTTTTTTGTTTTTCAACAACAAGGATCAACCTGAAAAAGCCTATAAACAGTATTATTTATACTAACATCTTCTCATCTATTCACAATTTGAAAATGACATATTGATTGGAAATAAATTAGAAATTGTATTTATCTCTTACCTTTAGTAAGAACAAACCCTAATTGAAATGAAACCGAGAATATCTTTCCTGATCTTAACAATAACATTTATTACCACAGGATGTAGTTTCTACAAAGTGGGAAGCCTTAAAGTAATTGACTCAGAATCCATCATCAACCAACAAAAAACAGGTGATGAAATTGTAATTCACGATGAAAAAAATGGTCAGTTATACTCTACAAAAAACCTAAGAAAAACAGAAGATAACCGATTATTTACTCCTACCTATGCTACGTACCAGGACAGCAAAGCTTATAGTAAATATGGGGAGGTACACCGTTACAAGAAAAACCAACAGCATCTTACCCAACAAACCCATTTATACCTGAAAGAAGTTACCATGTCGGATAGCACATCATTGTCTTTCGATTATGAATTAATTACCGATGCATTGGTATACAGAAAAGCAAAAGGGCTAACAGCTGCTTCTAAAATAGCAACCGGAGCGGGGATTACAGTTGCTGCCAGTACCATATTCTTAATCATTGCCTGTAGCTGTCCTCATGTTTATGTGGATCAAAATCAGGAACAAATGGTACAGGGGTCTCTATTCCCGGGAGCAGTATACAAGTCTTTAGAAAGAGAAGACTTTTTGATTTGTGAAAACATCACTCCTTCTAATACCATTGACTTTACAGTGGCCAACGAATTAAACGAGGATCAATACATTGATTTATTAGAACTAAGGCAAGTGGAAAGAAAAGGCTATGAAACTCTTGGATTAAATAAAAATAGCTCACCAATTTATCTCGGAAAAATGCACTCGGCAACTAAAGCAATTTCTGCCAACAGCAGGGATATATTAAAACCTATTTCTGAGAAAGATGGAATGAAATATGAGTTTTCGGATTCCCAACATCCGAATGATTTTAATTCTATTGAACTAACCTTTAGTACAAATGATTTAAAAGACCAAAGTCAGTTGGTAATAAAAGGAAAACAAACCAACTGGTTAAATCAGGTAGTATCCTTTACTTATGCTCAAATGGGAGAAGAATTCCAGAGTATGGGAGAGAAAATTGAAAAGCGAACTAACGTTGATAGAAACAAGAAAAACTTTGCTCGAAAAGGCATTTCCCTCAACGCATTCGTTAAAATAAACAACAACTGGAAAGAGTTAGGCACCTTCCATCATGCAGGGACATTTGAAGATAGAACATTAAGTATTCCTATTGATCTATCATCTGTTTCTGGCAATGAAGTAGAAATTAAACTTACGTGTGCTCACCGTATGTGGGAATTGGACTATGTGGGGGTAACGGATCAGTGGTCGGAGGACATTAGTTATTCTGTTGCTCCAATTACCTCTGCCTTTAATGATAAAGGAGAGGATGTAAGTTCACTAATCCTGAATCAAGATGAACAATACTCTCTACAGCATGGTTCCGGAACCTGGATTCAATCAACATTCGAAACAAAAATAGATCAGGATTACTTCTATGTAATAAGAAGCAAAGGTTACTACAAAGACCTCAATGAATACACAGGTGAGCCGAATAAAAAATTGCTTCGAAAATATCCTTTCACCAATACAGTAAATCAGGTTTCGAAGTATTTGGATCATCAAATAAGTGTTGCACAAAAAACTAGCGAAAAATGAGATTGATTGCCACATTTTTAGTCCTATTAATTGGGGCATCAGTTACCTCTCAGGAGGAGATAAAACATCACCGTTTTTCCATTGACCTTCCATCTTTAGGGTTTACGAACATCTATGTAAACTACGGATATCAATTTGATAATAAAGATGTTATTTCTGTTGGGTATCACTACCTCAACAATTTTTATGACGAGAGCTTTTATCACTATGGCACAGCCCTACAACAAGATTTTATTCCCGGTGTAAGTGGAGAGATCATGTATCAGTATAAACTTGACAGAGAAGAAAATGTTCAGTTTAAATCGGATGCTTATTTGAACTTTGTAATAGGATATGATCAATATAGAATGATTAATAGTTGGGAACGATGGGACATTTATGAAACCAACTCCTACTATAACTACAATTATACTAACTCATTAAAAACCAGATTAAAGTTTGCTTTTGAACTGTGTTATAACTGGTCTCTTGGAGAATCTCCATGGTTTATAGAGGGAAGTTTAGGAACTGGATTACTGATTAAAAAAACTAGTGAGGATATTGAACGAAGAGACCTGAGAATTGATACAGCGACCCCTACTAACAACTACGACGAAACAGTTCAATACACTAATGGATACAGAGACAACACACTACCAATATCCGGGGGAATAGCCATTGGAATTAAACTATAGATGAAGTCTACTAAAATTGTTACCGGTTTAGAGTTTTTCCTTGCCAGAATTGGTATGGGAATAACCATGTTTATGGTGGGGCTTCGTTTGTACAAAAGCCCGGCAAAATCCATTAAAGGTATTCGGTTGTTTATGGATAATTTCCGAGAGGCAACAAAAAACAAAAAGGTTCGAAAGTTTTATAAATCGGAAGGGAAATATGCCTGGGATCCATACCACCCCGTGTGGCCATCGAAAAAGTTTAATCAGTCTGTAAAACAACACCTTGAAGAGGTATTTCCTTCCTCTGCATCAGCTTCTCCACTGAGAATTCTGTTCGCTAGTATTACTAAAAAGTGCCCACTACAATGTGAACACTGTAGCGAAGGTGATTCTCTTAATTCTCCTAATGCTTTAACACAAGAAGAGTTAACACAACACATCGAGCACTACGTTAACACTGGAGCAAGTCACATTATTTATACCGGAGGCGAGCCTTTAAATAGATTTGAAGATTTGGTAACCATTGTGGAGTCCATGTCTTCAAAAACAGAACAATGGCTAAACTCATCCGGTTTTGGTTTAACAGAGGCAAAAGCCATGGCTCTGAAAAATGCCGGATTAAGAGGTATCAACTTTGGGCTGGACAGTTACATAGAAGCTAATCATAACTCATTTCGTGGCAACAGCAAGTCTTTTGATTGGGTAAAAAAAGCCATTAAAAACTGCCAGAAAACCGGATTGGTGGTTTCCCTCAACCTCTGTCCAACCAAAGAGTTTCTAGCCAGTTATTCGTTAGATGAATACATTGAGTTTGCCAGATCTTTGGGTGTTACCATGATTAGCATGATTGAGCCAAGAGCAATAGGCAACTACGCTAATAAAGATGTGGAACTAAACGACGAAGAGAAGGACCAGTTAAGAAATGCTTTTTTTAAGTACAACTACAACAAAAAGTACTCTCACTATCCTATTGTATTATACCCTGGAATTTTAAAACCATACAACAAATGTGGGGGTGGAAAGGCCTATATTTATTTGGAATACGACGGAAATGTTTACCCTTGTGGTTTTTGCAGAACCAAAAAGCACAACCCATGCAGAAGCATTCATAAAAATACTACATTGCCCCCCATCAATAAAAAGGTAGCTTAAAATATGAAATCACAATTCTTATTAAATCCAGAAATAACTTATTTAAACCATGGTTCTTTTGGAGCATGTCCTAAACCTGTTTTTGAGGCCTACCAAAAATGGCAATTAGAATTAGAAAAAGAACCGGTTCAATTTGTTGCATTCAGAGGGGCTGATTTACTGAAAGATGTCCGTAAAAAATTGGCTGATTTCGTTCACTGCCACTACAATGATCTGGTATTGGTACCCAACCCATCTACTGCAATGAACACGGTAATCAAAAGCCTCGATTTAAACCCGAGTGATGAAATATTAGCCACCAACCAGGAGTATGGAGCCATGGATCGAACCTGGAATTTTATTTGCAAAAAAACCGGTGCAAAATATGTTCGCCAAACCATATCTCTTCCATTAACCACAAAAGAGAAGTTTATTGAAGAATTTTGGAAAGGTTACAGCAGTAAAACAAAGGTGATATTCATCAACGAGATTACCAGTTCCACCGGACTGATTTTCCCTGTAAAAGAGATTTGTGACGAAGCAAAAAAAAGAGGATTATTGACCATTGTTGATGGTGCACATGTCCCCGCACATATCGATTTAAACCTTGAAGAACTAGATGCCGACATTTATACAGGTACCTGTCATAAATGGATCTTGGCACCGAAAGGATCATCGTTTTTATATGTTCGAAGAGAACTTCAGGAAATGATTGATCCACTTGTGGTTAGTTGGGGGTATGAAAGTTTAGCTCCATCTGACTCTCAATTTATTGATCATCATGAGTATCAGGGCACCAGAGACATATCTGCCTTTTTAGCTACCGGAGATGCACTTGATTACATTCAGGCGAATAATTGGAAGGAACATTCTACCAGATGTAAACAATTAATTCGAGACAATTACGAGTTGGTATGTAATGTTTTAGGTACAACTCCTATTTGCCCTGTAACAGAAGAATTTTTGGGTCAGTTATGCAGTTGCCCTATTAAAACTAATGAGCCGGCGGAATTACAAAAACTACTTTACCAAAAATACAAGATTGAAATTCCGATCATGGAATTAAATGGTGTTCACTACATCAGAATTTCTATACAGGTATACAATGATCAGTCGGATATAGATCACTTAATCAAATCTTTACAGGACATAATCAACACAACCGACCTGATTAAGGTTTAATTCTTCTTCTTTTTAAGCATCCAGTAGTCCAGATAGTACAATACTTTAATAGATAAGCTATTGGTAGCCGGTAAATTGGTTAGATTATCAACGTTATCAAAGTAGGTTAGGTCTACATTTTGAGAAAAATCAAATAATGAGTTTTTCCAAACTATACTCACCTGACTTCCCGGAGCGAACACCCACTGATAAGCCATATCGATGGTAAATGCGTTATAGCTGTTATTATGTAATGAATTACCATCTGCATCTAACCCGTTGTATTCTGTATCACCATAAGTTCCATCCAGGTTTAAACGAAAGAACTCATTGTATTTTACCTTGGCCCAATAATGCCTTAACCTAAAGGAAACACCCATTCTGTTATTGAATATATAGTTGGCATTTATGCTATTGGTTATGGTTAATTGGTCACGTGTACAAAATACAGGATCATCTCCATCCATGGCCACATTCCAATTAAGGTCCAATGCTGCTTTTTCTGCATTGTACATTTGGTGTTGCCCGATGCTATAATTCATATTAAACTTATCGTTAATAACGAATCTTGGTTCAACTACCAGCTCATAAGTATAACGTCCATCTTCTTCTTTGTTCAGGAAAAATCCTCTCATATCCAAGGCAAACTTTTTACTGTAATCGGAAGAAATCCACCCTCCTACTGTATATCCACGAGAGTCTTCGTAATACCTTCCCCAAACTCGAGGTTCAAAATAATCGTAGGTGTTAGTTGGTCTAAAATTCCCCCATATACCCGTAGATAAAAAATTCTTAAAGGTTCCTCCAACGTTCCAGTCAATTCTAAAGTCGGTAAATACATCCGGATTATACAATCTGGTATAGCTCAAATTAACACTGCTCCACATGCTATTTAATCTCCAAAATGGCTCGTAAATATTGTAGTAAACAGCACTGGTTATTTCTCTGAAATTATTGTTGTAAAGGTATCCCAGATCATTGTGATCATAAGTATCACTAATCTCTTCGTAGTCCATATCCCAACGTAGGTTACCAGCTACATTTGTCACTCCTGCAAACAAACTATGCCCCAACTGATTATTACTACCCTCCATGATTTGAGATAAGGTGGCGTTTCCATAAAAATTATAGTTCTGCTTTTTATTAAACCCATTATAATCTATGGCTGTTACATTGGCTTCGTAAGCACCGCCGGAACGCATAACGTTAGTATTGATAATCCCTATGTTAGAGTTGTGCTTAAGATTTTGATCCAATACAAATACATTGTAATTGGTTATCGGATTGGTTTCCACCTCTCTGGTGTTTCCTGTTAGGGTATCTGTAATAGTAGCCAACGACTGCCCCACTATTCCATTCAAGATTCCTATTCCTGTCCCCTTTTGGGTTCTACCGGATAGTTTTGTGGCATTTAGCAATTTACTGTTGGGATCGTTTTGGGTAACGATTTCTCCTTCTTGTAATTCCCTCTCAGCCTTGTAGTAATCGAACACATCTCCTCCAATACGTCTGGTGTAAAAGATATCTGCTTTGTTAAACAATTGAACTCCCTCCGTAAAGAACTGACGATATTCATTGAACCTTACTTCAAATGGCGATAGGTTTAGCACCTGATTGTCGAACTGAACTTGACCAAAATCCGGAATCAATGTCATATCAACTGTAAATGCATCATTAATTCCATATTTCAAATCTGCTCCTCCATTAAAAGTAGTACCGGTTTGTCCATCGTAATGCTCTGCATAGGCAGAAACATAAGGACTAACAGACAATCGAACGGGTGATTTAATGTCTTTTATCCCCTCCAGCTCTCCAAACTGAGAAAGAAAAGGAGTTTTCGCTGGATTAAAGTAATTCCAGAAGGAACGCTCTCTTTTTCTTCTAATTTCTCTTCCAAAATTAATTCCCCACTTCTGAACTTCTGATTTAGGGAAACGAACTGCTGAATAAGGAATCATGATTTCTACTACCCAATGATCTTTAGCCAAACTCACTTCACTTTCCCAAACGGCATTCCAGGAACCATCTTCCATGTAAGTTCCATAAAGTACATCTAATTGCACTCCACAACTGGTAACTCCATATCCAAATCCATTTATACCTGCGTTATATGGATCAAGCATTACCGCAAACCAATCCGCATTGGGTTCTTCATCGCGCTGACAAAGGTTATTCATTAAAGAGTCAGGATCATCGTATAATCGGGCACCTATGTAAAGTGCGTTATCGTCGTAGATAACTTGAACTTCTGTTTTTAAACTGGAAGGAACTCCGGGTGCAGGAATAGTTTGAACAAAGTCAGACCCCACCATAGCAGATTGCCAGGCAGCCTCGTCTAGATGACCATCAACTTTAATCTTTTCCTGAATTCGATTGGTCTTCAATACTTTTTTTCCTTCGGTAGCATAGGTATGCAGAACCAACAGTATTAAAGCCAAAACTAATGTGGCTAATTTCATAGTGGTTTTAGGTTGGGTAGTTAAACAATTCCAACCACAAAACTACAAAATTTTAAAGTCCGTACGTCTGTTCTGTGCTCTATTTGCATCAGAGGTATTAGGTACTTTAGGCATGCTTTCTCCGTACCCTTTGAATTTCAATCTGGAAGACTTAATTCCATGTTCAGAAATGTATTCCATTACAGAAAATGCTCTATCCTGAGAAAGGGCCATATTCTCTTCATCACGTCCAACATCATCGGTATGTCCCTGAATTTCAATTTTGATTTTCGGATTTTCCTTTAACCACTCAATGAATCCGTTAAGTACCAGCTCTGAAGATTTACTAATCTCAGAAGAGTTAGACGCAAAGAGAATGTCATCAATGGTGTGTACACTTCCCTTCTTGATTTCCTTAATCTCTAATTGTTGTTCTTTGATAAAGGTATTGCCTGACTCTTCTTTCTTGATCAACTTAGATTCAAATGCTTTTCCGGTTTTCTTAATTTCCAACAGAGCATCTTCATCTCCTTTACCAACATTGGCAATGGCTACATAGTTTCCATCATCTTCGATCTTAATTTCCTGCTCTACCTTTTTCCCGGACTCAAACCTAACCTCCAACTTGGCATCTTTGATTTCCTCTACGTCTTCCGTTTCAATTTTACCTTTTAATAAAACTACCTTGTCTGGCTTTGCTTTTTCAGGCATGTTAAAATAGAAAATGTCTTTTCCTCCTACCCCTCCTTTAATTCCATTGGAAGAGAAGTAAGCATGGTTACCATCAGTACTTACAATGATACCTTCTTCATCTCCTTCGCTATTGATTGGGTAACCAATATTTTTTGGATAGGACCATTTACCGGTTTCTTTATTTTGACGGGTATAGAAAATATCAAATTTACCAGCACCTAACCTTCTATCAGAACATTCTGACACAAAATACAATGTTCTACTATCAGAGTGCAAGTATGGTGCTTTATCACTTAACGGAGAGTTGATCGGATAACCACAGTTTTCTGCCGGTCCCCAGGTTCCATCTTTTTGTCTTTCGGAGTAATAAATATCAATCTTCCCCATTCCTCCCGGACGGGCAGATGCAAAATATAAGGTATTCCCATCAGCCGACAGAGATGGTTGTGCCTCCCACGATTGTGGTCCATTAATATTAGGTCCAAGGTTTTCCAACTCGGACCAAACCATTTTTTCCTGACCATCTACTTCCTGTAGCTCATACTTGGTTACAAACAGATCACAGTTCCAGTAATTAGCCTGTTCTGCACAAGCACAGATGTAAAGTTCCTTATTATTTAAAGAAATGGTTGCTCCTCCATACTTAGGGCCTACATTAAATGGCTTAGGAAGTTTTTCTCCTCCATCAAATGGCGATGTTGCGTCACTTCTGGTACTTTGAGTAAACTCTTGAATTTTCGCAGTTAATATATCTCCTTTCCCTTTGTACTCGTATTCTCTTGTATAGAAGATCTGCTCATTATCCGGCGATAACATTGGAAGGAACTCCTGCTTACTTGCAGTAGATACATTCTTTACCACAACCGGATTAAAAGGAATTTTCTTTTTGAAGAAATTACAGTAAAAATCGGCCTCTTCCAGCACAGCCTCTACGTCTTCAATTTGTTTAGCATATTTTCTGGAAAGGCGTTTTTCATCATCAGAAGGAAACTCTAAGAACTTCTCAAAATATTCCAAAGCTTTACAATCGTTCTTTTCCATGTAATAAATCTCACCCAAATTGTAATAAACATCTGCATGGAATTCCGGGCAGGTTTGTTCTATTCTGTGATAATACTTTTTAGGAATATCGAACGCCGTATTGTTTCCTTTTGCTCTTAAGTAGGTAGCTCTTGCAATCTCCCACATACAAGCAGTACATTCTTCGTCCATTTCAAGAGCATCTTTCAATGCTCTGATACGGGTTTTATAATCGTTCTTTTTTCGATCTATACCTTTCTCGTATAGTTTTAACACCTTTTTATCTTCTGGTACCAGAAGACATGCGGGGTCAACTTCTTCTTCATCTTGTGAGAATCCCAGGTTTGAGAATAATGCTACCGATAAGAGTAATAAAAGTATGTGTTTCATTTCCTTGCTGCTCTATATTAACATCCAACTACTTGCAAAAAACTTACCATACGTTAAAAGTTTTAGTATGTTACAGGTTTTTCTCCCTAATTTCTAGCTATTTACTATAACACATTATTCCTCTTCGGTTACAGGAATTTCTAACTCTTCAGAATCTAAAACTTCCAGTTGTTCATCTGTTACAACGTTCAATTCGTTTTCTGTACTTGCCACAACAGTTGCAACAGTTGCATCTCCAGTAACGTTTACTACTGTACGACACATATCTAATATTCTATCAATTGGTAATATGATAGCGACCCAGGCAGGATTCAAACCTACAGAACCAAGCACAATCATTAACATCACCAATCCAGCGCTTGGTACAGCAGCCGATCCGATAGATGCCAATGTAGCGGTAATAATAATGGTTAACTGTGCACCAATTTCCAGGTCAATTCCATGGTACTGTGCTAAAAAGATAGCAGCAACAGCCTGATACAAACTTGTACCATCCATATTCACTGTAGCCCCAATTGGTAGTACAAAACTTGTAACCTCTTTAGAAACTCCAATTCTGTCTCTTACACACTCGATGGTTACTGGAAGTGTAGCAGCACTTGAACTGGTAGAGAAAGCTAAAAATTGAGCAGGACTAATTCTTTTAAAGAATCCTCCATAAGTCATTTTCTTTCTCACGATCATCTTCATAATAGTAGGATATACTACAAAAATCATCAGGAACAATCCTATTAAAACTGTAATACTATACACTCCTAAACTCTTGAACATTTCTATCAAAGATGCTGGGTCATCACCAGCCATTTCCGAGAATTTACCTGCGAGTAATGCAAACACAAAGAATGGAGAATACTTCATGATAATATCAACCATTTTAAGGAATACTTCATTCACACCGTCGATAACAGAAAGAACAGGACCTCCTTTATCCGGTGGTATTAACAATACACAAATCCCAAAAAAGATGGAGAAAAAGATCACTTGCAGCATTAACTTACCATCCGTTAAGGCTTTAAAAAAGTTTTTAGGAACAAAGTCCACTAAAAAGTCTAATGGCCTTGCATCCTTCTGCTTTTGTACATTTTCAGTACGCTCTTTAAAGTCCTTATCATTGGCCAACTCTTCCTTCTTTGCTTCATAATCGCTCAATGCGTCTGCTCTATATGCTTCGTATTTAGGATCTTCTAAAATTCTTTTATCATCAAGTATCTCTGTTCCAGTTTCTTCGCACCAAAACTCATATTGAATCCTATTTTTGATCATTTGATCTTCGCTTAGAAAAGCACCTGGTTTAATCACATTTACCAATACCAAACCAACAGTAACAGCAAAAACAGTGGTAACCACGTAAATACCTAGTGTTTTCCCTCCCATTTTACCAAGTTTGGAAACATCTTTCAAATCTGCTACCCCCTTCATAATTGAGAACATCACTAACGGAACGGCAATCATTTTTAACAGGTTGACAAAGATTTTCCCAAATGGATCAATCCAATCCAACGTAAATTCAGACCACCCAAGGTAACTTGAACTAAAGGCCCATATGATCCCCAATACCAAAGCAATAATAATCTTCCAATGAAGTGCTAAATTTTTCATGTTGATTTTTCTTTTTCTAAGCAGTGATTATAAACGTGATGATCTATTTCTAAGTATGTGATCCACCATAGTAATGGCAGTCATGGCTTCTACGATAGGCACTGCCCTTGGCAATACACATGGATCGTGTCTTCCCTTACCGGAAACGGTAATTGTATTTCCATCTTTATCTACAGAGGTTTGATCTCTCATAATGGTGGCTACCGGTTTGAACGCCACACTAAAATAGATGTCTTCTCCATTCGATATTCCTCCCTGAATTCCACCTGATTTATTACTTGTGGTTTTCACTTCCTCTCCATCCATCACAAACGGATCATTGTGTTGAGACCCTAATAGTCTTGTTCCTTCAAAACCGGAACCGAACTCAAATCCTTTGGCAGCATTAATGCTCAACATGGCCTTAGCTAAATCGGCATGTAATCGATCAAAAATAGGCTCCCCCAACCCGACCGGACTACCTGTAACCACGGCATTAACTCTCCCTCCAATGGTATCTCCATTTTTACGCACCTCATCTATTCTGGCTATCATTTGCTCAGCAATTTCCTGATCCGGACAACGAACGATGTTATCATCGGTAAGGTTTAAGTCCAGTTCAGTGTAAGGCTTGGACACTTCAATATCTCCCACAGATGATACATAAGCCTGAACTGTAATTTGATAATGCGCCAATATTTGTTTTGCCACTGCTCCAGCAACTACTCTGCAAGCAGTTTCTCTGGCACTGGAACGCCCTCCTCCTCTATAATCTCTAATACCATATTTTTTCTGGTAGGTATAATCTGCATGAGAAGGGCGAAATTGATCTTTTATGTGGGAATAGTCTTTACTTTTTTGATTTTCGTTATGAATAACAAATCCAATCGGAACACCAGTTGTAATTCCCTCAAAAACACCAGACAAGAACTGAACAGTATCACTTTCTTTACGCTGGGTAACTATTTTGCTTTGCCCCGGCTTTCTTCTATCCAACTCCAATTGCACTGCATCTATATCCAACCTTAAACCGGCCGGACACCCATCAATTACACCACCAAGAGCCACACCATGCGACTCTCCAAATGTGGTTAATCTAAAAAGGGTTCCTATTGTATTTCCTGCCATGAAAGCAAAAGTAAGATTTGAAATGCAAATGAGGAGTTTTGAAACGTTTTTTATTCGTCATAATTAAGACGACATAACACGGGCAAATGCCAAAATATGTCCATCATAATCAGCCACATACCCTACTTCGTGCCCCCAGTTCCGTTCCTGAATCGGACTTACCAATGTTGCTCCATTATCAAGCGCTCTTTGGAAACACTCTTTGTAATTCTCCAGAATTAGGTATACCTCAGCACGAGGAACTCCAGTTCCCGAAGAAGGGTCCGGTAACTGATCGCCAATAATTTTGGCAATCCCTGCATTGGGCATCAAGCCAAGTTTAGAAGTTGAAGAAAGTTCAAATTCCGTCATACCCGGCACATGCAACACGGGACTCATACCAAGTACAGAGGCATAGAACTGGGTACTCTTACCCTGATCTTCGACGTACAGTATGAAATGAGACTGGATCATTTTCCAAATGAACTTCCTTTTGTAATTAATACAATTTTAGTCTTATCCAGCTCGTATAGTTCCAGGTACTCTTTCTTAAACATTTCATATTCGCTAACAGGTACTCTCTGTTTCTTGAATATTTGTGTTTTTTCCACTTTTAAATCTTTACCCACTTTAGAAAACTTCAACTCGTAGGTGAAATATTCGTTATCCAGCTTTACATCCTCCGGAAGCTTATAGAGCTTTTGATTGGATGGAAACGAGAACGTCAGTGTTTCCTTAGTTGGGGCAACATCTGTAATTGCATTTAGGTCCAGGGTATTTTGTCTGGAATCGCTGGAGAAGGCAACACTGTTCCAAACAGCATTTAAAAAGGGAACATTCATGAAGTGAATATCCAACACATGATCTGAATATTTATCGGAATGCAAACTGTAATGACCTTTTAATGGCTCCGAAATATCATCGATATTACTGAACGAGTATTCTTTTAGTTTGATATTACTGTACAGCTCTTCTCCTATCATTTCTAAAATGACATTCTCCATTTCATTTTTAGGCAACGACTTAAGGCTTTCTCTTAAATATCCAGCCTGAATACCTCTGTACAATACATCCACCTCCAAATCGATGGAATAATCTTTATTGAGCTGACTTTTAATATCAAACTCCATCAAGTTCTTTTGTGTATCGATATAATCATTTGGCAAGCGGAACAATTTCTCGTCGCCATCTCTAATGGTTAATGCCCAGGCATAACTATCTCCTTCGTTGGTAACTGTATAAGGATAATTGTCGGTAGTTAGGTCAAAGTAATGCATTTGCCCATCAATATCTACTCCAGCAATTACATGGTTAAAATAAGTACTTGGAACGATTTCCATATCGAAGTAACTGTTGGTTTTTACCAGTACATAATATGCATCTATCCCCAGTTCTTTTAGCATATTAATCATTACTGTAGCCACGTCCTTACAGTCTCCAATTTTACTAGAACAAGTAAGGTCTGCATTCTTCGGGATGTAATTAGAATTAAGTAAAGAAGTGTAAGAATAATTGATCTCTTTGGTAATGTAATTGTACACCGAAATGGTTTTCTCCATATCGGTCATCCCCTCTTCGATCAGGGTGTCCAACACCTCTCTAATTTCGTATTTAGAATCCAGCTTCTTGTAAGATTTTGCCTGGTACCACTTTACAATTTCATCCCACCCATCAATGGTACTGATTTGAATATTAGTATGGATATCTGTATTATCAATAATCGCCTCTTCGGAGGTAGATTTTGGCAAGTTTTTATACTCCCATTTGTAGTAATCATAACCATCCTTAGTAGTTTTGACTTTATTGTCCACTACTTTATGGGTTAACACGTTAATCGGTTTTCCCTGAGGAAAAGCTGCTTCTAATTTGTAATTCATGATAGGGGCATGAAATGAAGCATAGTTAAAATAAACCAACTCATTTCCTAAATCACTTTTAGGGGTCCAGTCAGAACTAGCTTCAATTTGAATTAGGTCTCCTGGTTCCAGTGCCTTAAAAACTACGAAACCTCCACTAACATCCGGAATTTGTTCCATTCCGTTACGCTTAATCACCTTTACCACATCAATACTTCCCAACCTCGAGAAATCATACTGCACCCAACTAGCTGCACCTGCCTCGGTTAGAATGGCAATCATAAGTTTAGAGTACATGTTTACCCTTCCCTTTCGATCGTAGTATAAATCTGTTGAGTATCCCAATACTAATGACTCCTCCTCTTCTAGCTTAGTTAGCCAGGCAGGATCATTCAACCACTGATTGAAACTAGTTTGCTCAAACTTTTCTTTTAGTTTTTCCTTACCCTTAATTTTATCAATCTTCTTCTGTAACCCATTTCCTCCATAGAAACCAAACACACCACTTCCGCTCTTCCCCATTTCATCTGCTATGAGATAGTATTCCAGTGCTTTTTCCTGATTTTCCTGATCAAAATAGATGTCTCCCATCAATTCATAAGCATCATCATCCCTAGGGTTAATGGTTAACATTTCTTCCAACTCTTTTAGGGCCTCATCATACCTTTCTAAATTAAACAGGTATTTTGCTTTATCCTCTCTGTGATCAGGATCGTAAGGTTCTACGCTAATTAATTCATCATACAAATCCAACACCTTCGATTCCTTCTCATCTTTCTTATACTTCTTAATTAAGCTGGTATAGTCCCACTTATAAAACTCTTTACTAATTCTCTTTTTGGCGTCTTTATACTGCTTCTTATTGCTATAATCGAAGCTATTGTTCATATCGTAATCATAAGGCTTGTAATCCTCATCCAGATACTTCTCCAATCGATAGTTTTCGTTATACTCCTCGTAAGACTCCATTACCCCTTCGATAAAGGCGGTAAGCGAATCTGTTTTCCCTTCTTCTTTCAGGTAATCTGCCTTTAACTCAATTAAATCAAGATTAGAAGGAGCAACGGTTAAAAGATGATTTAGCTTTTTAAGAAACTCTTCCGAATTATTTACCGGGTCAATCTCTTTTAGTTTATCGCTTAAGGTGACGTAAATGGGGTTTTTATCTAAATCAATTCCATCCAGTGCCTCGTAGCCTTTTTCCCTTTTACCATTTATCATAAATGTTTTGGCTGCGAGGTACTTGTAAAATACACTGTTAGAATTCTCTTTTAGTTTAAGGTAGAAATACTCTTCCATTTCAGAAAGATTCCCATACTCCAGGGATGCAGATTGCAATAAAAAATAGTTGAATAGATCGGCAGGTTTCTTCTGTATATCGGCTAAAATGGCATCCATAAAATTGTCGACCACCAACTCCGTAGAATAAGCAGCAGATCGGTATTCTCTGTTTTCAAAATCTGATTTTAGTGATATTGGATATCCTTTTTCGTCGGTTAACCTGATGCGATTAGTCAATTCGTTGTTATCAGAAATTTCCAACGATTTCATTACATCAATCCCTCCTTTAAATCCTTTCATTAAATCGTAAGAAGTACTGTAACCACTGGATGTTCTATCTCCTACGTAGTATTCTCCAATTACAGATTTAACCAATAATCGATGAGTTCCCTTTTTAAGCGAAATCTTCACGTACTCAGAATCAAACTTAAAATTGATGGCATTATCTGCAGCAAACACCAATTGGTCGTCCAGCCAGATTTTCATAGGAGAACTCCTTCCTACCCTTAGGTATACTTCCTGATCTTTATCTACAGTAAAAAAGGTATTCGCAAAACAAACCGCATCCTGATATCCTAAATCCAGATGCCTTTTAAAATTGATATTGTGTTTGGGATGATGGTATTTGGGATGTACCCAACTTAATCCCTGTTTTAAGTGGTTTTGATATTCCTCATTTGGGTCATACCCAACAGTTTCTATTTCAAATTCCTTAACAAAACCATACCCATTAATGTTTTGAAATGGTCCAATATAGCTCCATTTAAAAGTATTATAAATCTCCAGATACTTTTGACGATACTCCTCAAACTTACGATCTCTTTTAAGGTCGTAAGCATTGTCTGAAATTTCATCTATTTTAAATCGAAAAGCTCTTTCTTCATTATCCGTTAAATCAGCCTCAGAATAATGATCCAGACAATAATGAATCTTATCGGAATAATGATTGCGAATTAGGGTATTAAAAGCTCTTTCTCCGGCAATTTCATCTTGCATTACTTCTGCAATGAAAACCATTCCGGTAAGGGCCTCATAATTAGCTGAATCCGAACTCAAGGTTTTTTCAAATTCTTGCTTGGCTTGTTTAAAATCATTGTTAGCGATATGTTCCCAACCATTTTGAGCAATGCTCCAACTGGCTATCATCAGGGATATGATCAGGATAGTAAATTTCATAATTGGTCTGTGGTTTTTGGT
Organism: Parvicellaceae bacterium; assembly: GCA_965230225.1. Classification (GTDB taxonomy): domain Bacteria; phylum Bacteroidota; class Bacteroidia; order Flavobacteriales_D; family Parvicellaceae; genus CALSMU01. Next base: position 554,825 of record CBDDKM010000003.1, on the reverse strand, counting down.
TTTAGGTTAAATCAGGTTAATACCAACGAATCTACTTCCTGCTTAATCTTAGAAATGTATTTTTCGTCTATGGTATAAACAATGATTTTTAAGTTGATTTCTTCGAGGTTTTGGTCAATTACCTCGATTTTCATTTTCATTCCACTAATCACCCATGGAATGTTAAGCATATAGCGTGTAATCTGCTCCTTGGTTTTTTCCAGGTGGGTTCCATAAGGAACGGAAATAGAAAAACTACAGCTTTTTAGATGGCGTGCAATGGTCGGTTTAGTTACCACTTTACTGGTTAACTTGCTATACGGATACTGAATAATCTCTCCGTTCTCCAACTGAATGTCCAGCTTAGTATTTTTCATTTGAACAATTTCGCCCGAAAAATCATCCAACTTAATTCGTTGACCAATGATGTTTCCCTTTTGAAATTTAAAAATGATTCCCTGAATAAAGTCTCTAATGATTCCCCAAACAAAGGCAATGATGATTCCAAACATGCCACAAGCCATTATCCCTTTTACCCAGGATGATTGATAATTTAGTAGGATAACTTCATATAGTAAATCAATAATGAACAGTACCCACACTGTATTTCTCATTACCGGAATATAAAACTCCAATGCATCGTGGATTCGGTCATTCTTGATCCAACGGATAACGTATTTCTGGAAAAACCAGAATACCAAAAACAGAATAAGTGCTGCCCAAATTAAAATTACTATGTCGTTAAAACCTATCAATTTACCAGCTGTTTTCTTCTTAAATATTTTACAATATAAGGCAATGCGTAAGGAGAAATAGAAAATTGTCCCCCAGCATTTTCAATAATCAATCCTGACCTCACCAAACTTTGAATGGTATTATTTACGTATTCCGCGGTTTCGTAGTGATAAATATTACACAGTCGGTCGAAATCCAATGATTTGTGTAAAAGCACTTGTAACAGCATCAATTCCCAATCGGACGACAGTACCGGAGGAAGTTCCAGCCCTTCGATTCGATCCAGTTGAAAAATGGATTTTTCTACGTTTGTTATACTCCCAAGCCACATATAGAAAGCCATCCCCACATTACCCTCTGTTTGAGAAGTAATTCGCTTAAACAACCTGTTTAGCTCTCTGGTTCTCAATACTTGCTCCGGTTTATCTTTCCATTCGAAAGTCATCCCTCCAGACTTATGTCTATTGAGTACCGCTTCTCTAATGTCGGTAGTTTTAAGAGGTGCTACTGCAATGGTAGCCAATAGTTGGTCATCTATTTTGATGTATTGCCTAATGTGCTGATAGAAGTAGATATTGCAATCCAAAATGAATAACAATCGATCTCCATGGTTTTTTATCAGCTTAATAATTCTTTTCAGATATTCCGAACCTTCGTTGGTTCTGGTCCACCACATTTCTAAATCTTCAAATACCAAAACAGTTCCTTCAGGTAACTGACTAAGGATTTGAGAAGTATTTCCCTCCATTCCTGTAGCCATGGAGAAAGTTCCATCTAGAACCATGTTTACATCAGAGGTTAACCTTCCTGGAGGCATCAGGTATATTGCCTGATTCAACTCGTTGATGTTTAAAGCATTTTGAAGTAGGTAAGATCTACCGGATAATGGTTCCCCAGTAAACAAGATGGCTCCATTTCTTCCAGAATTAAATCGCTCCAGAGCCAATTTAAACTGAGACAACTCCGATTTTCTATTTGGCAAAGCTTCCTTGGGTGCAAGGTGCTTCCCTACAAATAACTGCTTGTAGTAAAACGGCAACTTAGAATCTACAGATGGAGCAAGAGAAATTTTATCCGTAAAGTCTGCCAATCTTGAATGTGGATTCAAGAAGGTTTTGGTACGGTAATGATACCCTGATATGGCCAACATATCTCTTCCCTTAATCAACAATCGGTCGATACCTTCGTTAATTCTTTCGTACAGGTGTTTAGTACCATCAAAATATTTATTGACTCCTTTCTTGGCTTTATTAATCCTAATAACACCATCCAGGTTATTGGCTCTGTTAATAACTACTTCCTCGTTTAAAATATCCGGAATGTATTTTATCAAACTTGCTACTTCCGAATTCAATCTGGATTTAACTGTTTCCAAATGCAATAAGCCTTCTTCCAACTGAGCATCCGTTTTCTGTCTTACCCCTTCGATATTCTCATCATTGCTTTCCTTATTCTGCAAAGTAAAACGAATCAAGCGAATGGCATTTTCAATCTTTAATATCTCCGATCTGGTTTCGTTATAAGCCAGCTGACTTACATCTTTTAATCGGGAAACAATTTCATTTTCTATCAAATGACCAGCCACCTTTCTTACGTTAATCATGGTTGGTTCAATACCGTATTGATTCGTCTCAAAATCGTTTAGCTTTTGTGGACTTAACACCTCCGACTCGATGCAGTGTTCATTCAAGCTTTTATCGATCTTTTGAATGACTATTTTCAAGTTATTCTCCAGATTTACAGAATTGGAAATTCTTGCCAATTGTCCTTCCAATTCATTGATATCTTCCAGTGTTAATTTAGAAAGTTTCGATCGAACAGCCTGAAATTGATCTCGGGATTTATCTATTAGATTATTGGTAAGTCTGAATGCTGTTTTCTCCATAACAGGAGCCAATTCATGAGCCAACACCAACAAGTTAATATTGATCAGCAACTGGTTCGTAAGCATTTTTTGATTGATCAACCAATTCTCTGGATAGGAAGCAATTTGAGTATAAGACTGCTTGATTTTCTTTGGCCTTCTTTCTTCTTCTCTTTCAATGGTTACTTCATTGATGTTGTAAGTACTTACATCTCTGGTAACGGAATTACAAAACCTTCTCCCCAAACCATTCAATTCTCTCAAGAATATGGTCTTTTCTCTTTTAAGTTGCTCAATTAAGTCTCGTTCTAACTGATCCAGATCAATTCCATTTTCCAATTGTCTTGACCAGTTTTTAATCTTATTATTAAGGATAAATCCAGAAAGCCCGATGATGTTCAACTGCTTCTTCAGGTTAATCAGGTATCCCTCCTCGAAATGATGAGTAGCCACTTTACCCAGTTTAATTTTGGCTTTCTTTCTTCTGGCTAATTTCTTTTTATACTTAACCTCTCTGGCAGGTTCACCAGGTACAATGGCTAATTCTTCCGAAGTGTATACTCTTTCGATTACTGGAGGTAATGCCTTAACCACATCATCTAAACTCTTTACATGCTGCTTAATTCCAGCGGCAATAACATCGGATATTCCTTCCCATCTAGACTCTTCCAAATCCTCTACCAGTGTTTTTACGATCTGGTAAACGCTCTCCTTTTCTTCATTTACTTTTTCCTTTAAAATGGAATGAAATGAAAGATAAACATTGGAGTATGCTTCGTAAATATCTTCTGCAAATGCACGATTAAGTGCATGGAGTTTATTATCAATTTGATGAAGCTCTGTATCTAAGGCAGCGTATCCAGGTAACCCTAACTCTACCGGATCAAGATTATCATCTACATCCAACTCATAATCGAATGCGTTCTGATATTGTTTTTCTAAAATTGGATCAAACCCTTCTTCTTCGTAAAAATGTGATGAAGCTCGTACCAACAAGGTAGTCCCCATTACATCCAGGAAGTTGTTGGTATTTTTCACAAACGTAGCTTCTCCTCCTTCTTGTAATTCCGGTATTTGAAGCAAGATCAAATCAGACTCATAGGAGTTGATTTTAATAATTTCGAAGAACTCTTTTCTTTCCAACTCATTGTTGATCACTTCAAAATCAACATCAATTCTAAGTTTGTCAATTCTTCTTCGGATGGCTTCTTCCAGTACCAGTTTTTGGTTGTTCTCCTGATTGATGTACAGCACCCTTACTTTGGCCTGTGACCAGTCTTCTGAAGCCAACATCAATTTGGCTATTTGAAGAGTTAGATCACTCTCTTCACTCAGATCTTGCCACCAAATATCAATCCTGCTTTTGTTCCCAAATCCCTTTTCCTTATCGTAATCAAGGAACATTACATTGTAATCCAGTGCATGAAGTTTCTGCTTCATTTGAGCAAACCAAATTGGATCTTTGGTATTTCTGGCCCATCCCATTAACACGGTGTTAGGCTCTACACCACTAAAACCATAGGTACTTGCAATGGCTTCTATTCCTTTAAAGATATTCTGACATTCTTGCTTTCGATGAAAGATGCTATCATCCACCAAATCATCTTTGGTTACAGCCTGCTTATGCTTAGGGAAGAGTACTTTGGCCGATGGATTTTCCACCAAATCAAAATTGGAAATCATTCCATTTCTTCCGGCTACGGCTTTACTGAAGGACAACAAATGCGGACGTGCTTCGGTACCACCACTGAACAATAGAATATTAGGTTCCCAATTTCTTTTGTGTGTAGACTTTTTATGAAGGTTTTTCAACCCTAATTTCACTACTGAAGACCATACACTTTGCCATACATCTCCAGACCCCAGTTGCAATTGCCTTTTGGTTAGGAAAACAAAAATAACTGCCATGATCAGTACGGAAGCAAGTGCAGCTACCAGATTCAATTGAATCATCAATAAGAAGGTAGCAATGGTTCCTACAATAGGAATGATACTGTGAATTCTAAACTTAGGTCTAAAATCAGGGCTTGCCCATTGCTCTAACGCACAAGATAAATTAATGAACATGTATGCTGCCATATAGAACATGGCCAACACCTCTGCAATAACGTTTAGTTCCCCTATCAAGATTCCGATTTCGGCAATGATAAAAGTTAGAACCAGTGCATTTCTTGGTTCATTCTCTTTCCCTACTCCACTGGCAAAAATCTTCGGTGTAATACTATCTACAGACATGGCCTGCAATATTCTTGGAGCTCCCAAAATACCTCCTAAAGCCGAAGAAAGTGTTGCTCCCCACACCCCTAACAACACCAAAATTGGTATCCAACCGTAGTCGATTAGTGCACTAAAATTTGTTTGAAGGATATTGGAAGGTATAGCGAAGTATATAAATATAGCCAACACTAGATACACTACTAACCCTGTTCCCACAGATAACATTGTTCCCCAGGGAATCGATTTCTTTGGATCTTTTAGATCTCCAGACATAGCAACTCCCGCGGTAAACCCTGTTACTGCAGGAAAGAAAATCCCGAATAACACTGGAAAACTTACCGATTCAATCACATCTGTTCCTTCTGTTAGCCTGCTCGTATTACCAAAGAAAATAGATACTAACGACAAACCAATTAATGCCAAAATGATGTACTGCACCTTCATGGCTAAACTGGTACTAATGAAGGCAATGGTGACCACAAAAAACAAAGCAATGGACGCTACTATCCGCAAGTGGTTGGTGGTTATTTCTTCAATCCCGAGCCAATCTTGCATGATGGGCAATAAACTTTCCCCAAAACCAACCAGATAGAGAGATATACTTAACGCTGTTGCAATGAATAAGGTTATTCCAATCGCTCCCCCAATGGGTAATCCCAAACTTCGAGAAAGCATGTAGTAAATTCCTCCTGCCTTGATCTTTTTATCCGTAGCAACAGAGGATACACTTAACCCAGTTGTAACGGAAACTAAATGCGCCAGGACAATGATGGCTATCACCATAAAGATATTGGAAGCATAACCAACAACTGCGCCCATACGCATGTACATGATTACCCCCAAAATGGTTAATACTGAAGGAGTATAAACACCTTCAAATGTTCCAAATTTCTTTCCTTGCGACATTAAGTTCTTTTACAAAAGTTGAAAATAGTAATAAATTCCAGCTTCATCTCTAAATTAATCCTGATTAGACGTAAAATTGACGAAAAGGTTTTAGTAATTTGCATGAAACTAATAGGCTATGTTGTTTGATAATCTGAAGGTATTGGAATTGGCCAGTGTATTAGCTGGTCCGGCGGTAGGAATGTTCTTTTCGGAACTAGGTGCAAAAGTGGTAAAAATTGAAAACCAAAAAACTGGTGGAGATGTTACCCGAACCTGGAAACTCCCAACTGAGCCAAAAGATAGAGTATCAGCCTATTTTAGTAGTGTTAACTACGGAAAAGAACACCTTTTCATGGACTACAAAAAACCCGATGACTTTTCTCATTTGCAGGGTTTAATCAAAGAGGCTGATGTAGTTATTTGCAATTTTAAGCACGGCGATGCTGAGAAATTCCAGTTGAACTACGAAAGGGTGAAAGAACTCAACCCAGAAATCATTTACGCGCAACTTAATGGTTTTTCGAGTATCCCAGAACGTGTAGCATTTGATGTAGTATTGCAAGCAGAGTGTGGTTACATGTTTATGAACGGGCAACCTGATTCTCCTCCTACTAAAATGCCTTTAGCCCTAATGGATATTTTGGCTGCTCATCAGTTAAAAGAAGGTATTTTGGCCGCTTTAATCAAAAAGCTACAGACAGGAAAAGGGTCTAAAGTTTCTACTTCCCTGGAAGAATCTGCTGTCAGTTCGCTAGCTAACCAAGCCACTAACTGGTTAATGAATCAACATATTCCACAGCGTATGGGATCGTTACATCCAAACATCGCTCCTTACGGTGAAGTTTTTGAAACGAAAGACAATAAACTTATTGTGCTAGCCATTGGCTCCAATGCTCAATTTGAAAAATTTTGCAACATCATTAACGGAGCAGAACTATGCAGTATTCCTGAATTTGAAACTAATGCGGATCGGGTTAAAAACAGAAAAGCTTTACAAGAAAGTATTGCTCCTAAAGTTAAACTACTGGAGAGAGATCCTCTCATTTCAGAATGTATTACCCAACATGTTCCTGTAGGTGCTGTTCGAAACATGAAAGAAGTTTTTGAAACCAGTGCCGCTCAACAATTAATTTTAGAAGAACAAGTAGGAGACTACACCACGAAACGTGTAAAAACGGTTGCTTTTAAGTTAGAAGATTAATCGTTCCTTTTGTACTGAGATATGAGCTTTTTAACTGTTTTGGCTAGTTTTTTTGCTTCATCATTTTCCAATTGAGCTCCAAACCTGATTTCCTTGCCATTGTACATAAAACTCACTACTCCCTGACCGATTACCCAAAATGAATCGTTCATTGCTTTGGTAATGGCCTTCGGACTTTGCTCTATGGCTTGAATGTCCTTAACTTGATGTAGACGATAAGTTTTCATTTTACCATAAGACAAAATGGATCTTTTTACGGTCATTCGATCCTCATCGATTTGCATATACTCCATCCCCCATTTTCTCCACAGGAATGCTCTTCCAATTCTAACTTCGAAAAACAACATGAAAGCACTCATTACAGCCAACATTACCGTCTCATCTTTACCAAAATCTCCAAACATCCAATAGTACAAAAATGCACCTGTACAAACCGTCCAACCGATTAACCAGGTTAAAAGCATGGTCTCCTTCCACTTATCTATTTTAGTAGATACAATTATGGTTGTTCGGTTACCATGATCTTTATACGATATTCTATCGCCAATCATTTTCATCGATGCAAAAATAAATAAACCAACAACACCTTAAATGAGATTTTACAAAGATTCATCAACCGAGTATTGTAACCGTCTTTATTTCCTTTGTTATAACTGTGTTATCGGGAATATCAACAAGGCAGCATTAGCATCTTTAACTACCAGCATTTTCAATGTTTGCGCTATTTTTAGTACTTTAGGCACGACTTTTGAAAAGTGTAGGATAAAAATATCTACTACGATGAAAAAAATAATAGTACTTTTTGCATTATTGGCATATGGTTTAAGCTTTGCACCAAAGGCAATGGCGCAAGAATTTGAAGATTTACTACTACTCTTTGTAGATGAGAAATATGACAAGTGTTTTACCAAGTCGATCAAATATACTCAGAAAGACGACACAAAAAAGCACCCTCTTCCATATCTATATGCAAGCATGTCGGCTTTTGAAATGAGTCAGGATCACAAATACAGTGACGACTTTCCAAAGGCATATAAAACCAGTTTGAGCTTTCTAGCTAAGTACAGAAAAAAGGATAAAACCTACGATTACAAAGAAGATGCTCATGAATTCATTGAAAAAATGAAGATGATCATCGCTGAAGAAGTAGATAATTACTTACTTACTCCTAGCGAAAAGACTTATGGAAAGGCTTTAGGCGTGGTAAAAAAGGTAGTTAAATTTGATCCGGATGATCATGGTGCCAAATTGCTACAAGGACACTTATACATCATGACTAAGAACAAAACCGAGGGAAGCAAATTGATCGTAGAAGCTATGGGACAAATTGATTCTATTGGAACCAAAACTCAGTTTGGAGATATGACTTTTTCTCAGCAACATTATCTGAAGAAAGCGTTGATGGAATATGCGAACTACCAAAAGGTAAAATACCCTGCTAAAGCAAAAGAAACGATTAGTAAAGGACATCAATTCTTCTATGAGAAAAGAGAAGATTGCTTATTGGAAGACAACAAAGATTTTATCAAAGTATACGACGAGATTACTGGATAATTCTAAGAATATAACAGCATAAAAAAACCGGTAGATCTCTACCGGTTTTTTTATTCCATATTTAAATATTCTCGAATACTATCATAAATGTACTTTAGGTCCTCCTGCGAAATACAATAAGGCGGTACAATCACGAGTACATTCCCAAGGGGCCTCAGTATTATCCCTTTATCTAAAAACCACTTATAGGCATCTTTTCCTTTGGTATTGAAGTAAGAGCTAACCCCTTCCGTTTCCAACTCCACTGCCGCAATAGTACCAAAACACCTTGCGTTTCTTACTCCTGGGTGATCATTTAAGGACTCTGTAAAAGCTAGTTGATCCTTTGCTATTTGATCTATATTGTCCCAAACCTTTTCATCTTCAAATAAATCCAAAGAAGCATTGGCCACTGCACAAGCCAAAGCATTTCCGGTATACGAATGTCCGTGTAAGAATGTGTGCTTGCTATTATCAGAATAAAAGGCCTGATACACCTTATCGGATACAGCTGTTATTCCCAACGCCATGAAACCACCAGTAATTCCTTTTGACAAACACATAATATCCGGCTTGTGCTCGAAATAATCCGAAGCAAACATTTTTCCTGTTCTTCCAAAGCCGGTAAAAACCTCATCCGCAATGGTTAGCACATTGTACTTTTTACACAATCCAATTAGTTCCGATAATACTTCTGGAGAATGCATTAGCATCCCTCCTGCCCCTTGTACTATTGGCTCAAAAATAAATGCAGCTACATCATCTGTTTTTAGGATCTCTTCAAAACGCTCTAATACCTGTGTTCTATTCTCTTTAGTAGGAGCATCAATAAAGTCTACATCAAACATAAATCGCTCAAAGGGCTCGTTAAAACCTCCTCTTGCTGTTAAACTCATGCTTCCAAATGTATCCCCGTGGTAATCGTGCTCAATAGAAATAAATCGATTACGCTCTTGCCCCTGGTTAAACCAATATTGAATAGACATCTTAAGCGCTACTTCATTAGCAGTTGATCCATTATCTGAGAAAAATACCTTTTCGATGGTGTTAGGCAATAAGTTAATTAACCTTTCGGATAACCGAACAGCCTGAGGATGTGTAAAACCACCAAAAGCAACATGTTCCAGTTGTAGAGCTTGTTCTGCCAATTTCCCTGCTATATATGGATTAGAATGGCCGTGGGTATTTACCCACCAGCTGGAAAAACCATCTATGTATCTTTTCCCATCTTCATCATATACATAACTCCCTTCTCCTCTAACGATTGGAACAATATTAGCTCCTTTCATTTGATCGAATGGATGCCAAATGTACTGTTGATCCTTCTGCTTTAATTCTGTCATAACTTCCAAATTAGAGTGTAAAGAACGGCAACATATCTACACGTGGTTCAATTATTTAATCAACAAGCCCAAGAAGTTATACCATTGCCTTATAAAATTCTACCGATAATGATTCATCCGGAATTCCGGCAACTTGACCATCTCCTAACTCCATAATAATCCATTCTCCGTTTTCTTTTTGAGCGATATCCATAGTAAAGAAATTACTCTTAATATTAGATGCAACAGTTAAAAATTGACTTAAAACAGGTTTTGTATCACCATAATCACCTTCTTCCCAATAATTGAATGTCATTATGGGAGTTCCATTTTTGAAAAACACTCTAAACTCCTTTGTCAAAGGCATTTCACTTTTAGAATGATTGGTAAGAAATTTCAGTTTCTCAAACTTTCTAAATACCACGCCCTTATTCAGATAGTTCCCTCTCAATTCAATAAATCGATCTAGTACTTTCTTAACAGAATTCCAGTTAGATGTATCAGGAATATAGCAAGCTTCTTCCCAATTGTGTTTCTCTGACTTTACATAATCCTTAACAATAACAGGAGAACCATTAAAAGTTTCTATCATAACTTTCAAACCAGCTTCATCAGATACATTTTCCGTCCAAACTGATTTTGGAGTAACCTCTGAAACAATTGAATAAGACTCAGGTAAATAATGACAATGTTTGTACTCCTCTGGAGAGTTAATCAGCCTTATATTTCTGGACAATAAAGCTTCATATAAGTCCATATAATGCTCCGGGGTAAGCATCCAACCTCTGTAAACCCCTTGCTCTATAGTTTCGGACTCAGTAACAAACCTAATTGCCCGTAACGCATTTCCCGCGGTTAAATCTTCATAACTGATTAAACTTGCAGATGCTCCAACGGTCTTACAGGTTTCCCATTCAGTTAGATAATCTGGATCAACAGTTTTATGGTCAACTACACTATCACAAAAAATAACTTTCATATCAACAACTTGTAGGTGTAGAAAACCTTAAATACTTAACAATTTCCACCTCTCCTGATTTTAAAACAAATTTGTACAGAATATAGCTACCAAAATAATCATAAGGCACCTCTTCTAGTGAAGTGTATTTAGAATACTCTTCTCGCCAGTCCTCTCCGCACTGACTTTCAACCGCATCCATAAAATCCTCCAGAGTAAATTCGAACTCTACCTCAGTATCAACAAAGTCATCAGGGAACGTATTTACCCCTTGCTTGAAAGGTATTTGCTGCCATTCGGTCTTGTGTTCTACCCATCCTTCCATGACACAGAGTGGCACTTCCATCAACCTATCCGAATCGATAGAAACGTGAATAATTTCTTGTTGAAACACTTCTATAGATTCCACATTATCTGGCATTAATTTAAACCGCTTTCCCATCATCCAATCGCCTGGCATTAAATCCATAAATGCCGTATCACCATCAACCTCATATAAAAAATCGTCCTCGTTCCAACTTTTGGAGCTCCAGTATACATCAAAGTACTCCATAAAAACGGATACTCCCTGAAACTTCACCACAATTCCATTCTCCCAGCCTTCTGTTTCTTCTGCCACTTCCTCAGTTGGCTCAATTGGCTCTGTTGACAGAATGGTATCTTGATTAGGTGATCCCTCTATTTTAACTTCTTTTGGCTCCTCAGAACTATTCTTACATCCTAAAACAGTAATAGCAAAAAGAAACAGTAATACTTTATTCATAACCACAAATTTAAGGTTCTTTCTAGTTCGAATAGGATGATCCGGTATCTAATCGATAGGTAACACCCCCTGAACCTAAACTAGAGTTACATGATCTACACATATAGTGATGATTACTCGTATTATTATACCATGCAGTTCTTGTACTTCGATCGGTATTATACCCAGTACTGTTCCAATGGGAGGCACATGGTGTAATGTGATCAATTGTAATATCTCCATTTGCTGCATTATGAGCATTAGTACTTCCATTCCCAGGACACCTCCACTGAGTAGTACTAACCGAATGATTGGTTCGATAGGTGTCCCTTGCATTACTTGCTGTACTATTATAATTGCTAGGATAATTTGCTGACCGAACATTTTGAGAGTTCTGCTGCAACATCCCACTCACTATATTATTTAGTGTTTGCGCTCTGGTATTTGAGCTTCCAGATGTAAGCAAAATAATATCCGATAAAGCAGCATGTGCATTGGAACCTGAGCTGAAAGTATTATAAATATTATTTAATGATGTATAGATGGCATCACTGGAATCTCCATCCTCCTCAATGCCGCTTAAAGCATCTTGAATGTGGTTCTCCAGAGCCGATGCTTGAGAATCTGAAAGAAACCTAACTCTCTGAATGACAAAGTTGGATTTCATCTGAACTGGTGATAACCCAGAGCAATTTCCACATCCACAACCGGTTTCGTGAGAATTTAATACACTACTAGTATTGTTTTTTGCTAACTGTTGCAATTTAAGTTGCATCATTGCATCAGAGCGCAAATTGGAAAATGAAGTTTCTTGAGTTTCGGATTGTAAATCGGAAATACTATCTGCTACAGATTTCTTTTCTTCGGTTTTCTTGTTGGAGTCTGGGGATTTCATACGGGGGAGGCATTGAAAACTAATTTAACCGAAGATAATCATTTATCCCCAGTTAACCTCTAACAACCATCGGTAGCCAGCACTGTGCTCTTTACCTTAAATGTTTTACCATCGTAGGTACCAATACCTCCCATGGCGGTTCCGAACCAAAGAACTCCCTTGCTATCTTTATAAATAGTAGAAATAGAATGATGAGGTAGCCCGTCTTCCTTCATGTATCTTACAAATTCTTCACCATTGTATTTCCAGGCTCCATTATCTACAGTACCAAACCACATGTTCCCTTCATTATCTTGTTGTATGGCCCAAATTCTCGCCAAAGTACTTTTGGTGTAATCGTTTTTTTGTTCTCTTAAAAACTCATAATTACTCAAGCCATTTTCTTCAGTAATGTTAACCAGATTTTCCCCATCATAATGGTAGACTCCTCCCCCATTATTTCCGAACCACATATCTCCTTTGTTGTCCTGAAAAATGCATCTCACTCCAGCATCTAGATCTTTCTTATCCAATACTTCAAAAGTGTTTTGATCGTATTTTATCACCCCTTTGGATACTGTTCCCATCCACAGGTTTCCTTCGCGATCTTTAAAAGTAGAGAAAGTCCAGTAAGGGTCAAAAGAATGTCGATCTGCTTCCTTCCTCTTGAAGGGATAATCCAGATGAGTCAATTCTTTCCCATCAAATCGGTATACCCCTCCTTTATAAACTCCTTCGAAAAAGAGATCTTTTGCACCTAGAGCCCAATCATTTTGCGATGTTATTTCAGTTCTTTTAGGCGAATTAACACTTACATTTTGCCTTTCCGGATAATGGGTAAAATACTGTCCATCATACATGCAGACTCCATCTTCTCCTCCGATCCAAATATTGCCCAATTCATCTTCCTGTATACTCCAAACCTGATTATTTCTCAATCCGCCATTTTCTGAAAAATAAGCGTAAGAATAACCATCATACTTGCAAACTCCTTCCCAGTCGGTTCCAAACCACATGTTCCCTTTACTATCTTCAAAAATCACTCTTACATTAGACCTAAACCCTAAAATGGAATCAAATCTTGGTAGAGCTACATGGTGCTTTTTTTCCTGACAAGATTCGGTAAACACCTCTGATGTTGATGTAGAATCCTTCTGTCCATTACACGAAATCATTAAAAAAGTGCTTCCGATCATTAGAACAATTGAGAGTTGACAAATACATTTCTTCATAACACTGTTTTCTTTTATTTCAAAGGTATAGAAGGCCACTTCTCCATTGTTTTACCAAATGTAAATTAATGTAAATTGAGTGTAATTCAATTAAAATTAGTTGAATGTAGAAGAAGAATAAAATAGATTTGTAATATGAATTTTCAGCAAGTCATATTTTCATTGTTCATGTTATTTCTGACAATATTCCCTCTTGAAAAAGGAATAGCTCAAGAAGAATATACAGAGGAACACACCAAGGTTTGCATGAGAATGATTGGTCATAAAATTCTACTGCAGAATGGAGATAGCACCTCCAGAATTTTACCAATTGAAAAGGATGTATTTCGCTATAGAATCAGGTTCGAATCGGAATTTGACTTTTACCCAGACGAATTAGCTGCTACCGTAAACCATGCAATGGATAGCTGCCAAATGGCCAGTAGGTATATTGTTGAAGTAGTAGAATGCGAAACCAATTTTGTAGTATATAGCTATCAGAAAGGACACCCTAACCAACCTGATATGATCCCATGTAAGGGACGAAAACAACCAACGGGGTGCTATTACCTGCACATTTCAATCCTTGATTATGTTACTTCAAACCAGCAGCCCCTCGTTTCGGAACAGGATCCAATAGACCCACCTCAAAAAAGTAAAAGAAGTAATGTTTGGTCGTGGTTAATTGGAGGTATACTCGTTGTAGCTATCATCCTCTTTTTGATTAAAACAAGCAGTAAAAAAAACTCTCCTATTTCTACCCCGCACCTTATTCAATTAGGAGATTACCAATTTGATCAACGTAACATGTCTCTTTCTCATCACGGACAGTTAATTGAGTTAACCAGCAAGGAATCTGATTTACTTACTTTGCTCTATACCTGTGTTAACGATACGATAGAGCGAGAAGTAATACTTAAAAAGGTATGGGGAGATGAAGGAGATTACATTGGTAGAACATTAGATGTATTCATCTCTAAACTTCGAAAAAAACTAGAAGCCGATGCCAACATTAAAATTGTAAACATCCGAGGTGTTGGGTATAAAATGATCTTAAACGACCCTGTTTAAAATAATCAGTGGAGCTTTACCTCTCCCATCGATTACTTTTTTCTACTAACTTTCTAAGAACATCTAAATTAACGTCTTCCAATTTCTTAATGTACAAGCAGCCCTTACCTGTTTTATGAGGTCCCAACTGCTCTAACAGCTCTTGCTCCTCGTTGATATCAAACATGACATATACAGACGAATGGGCACTTGCCGGTGAAAAACCAACATTGAACCATTCAAATTCATCACCATTTTTTCTTTGATACTTGTATTTCCCAAACCCAACAATGCTTACTCCCCATATCTTTGGTTCTACACCTGTTACACTCTTCATTAGTTCCAGCAAGACTTTAGCATCCTCCTTACGGCGTTTATTTTTTACGGCTTCGATAAACTCATTAACGTCTCTATCTGTTTCTGTATTGACAAGTGTTTTTTTCATTCTTCTATTCTCTAATGAAATTCCTAAAGCTTCAAACTCCCAATATAAATGAAAAAAGCCACTGAAGAAAAATCTCAATGGCTTTTAATCAATCTATTATGTTTCAATTAACATCCCTGTAAGCCAAAATAAAACACCAGTTCCTGATCTACCTTTTCCCCTTTAGAATTGGTTGCTGAATCCCACTCTCCAGGAAGTTCTTTAATGATGCCAATCAATTTTTGATCTACTGACTGGTATCCAGAAGTTGAAGTCAACTTAACTCCATCAATCTCACCTGTTTTGGTAACGGTAAAGCTTACTTTTCCAGGCTGCAAATGCTTTCTTTCTATCACTCCGGTATATCGAGCACTCTTCTCTTTTAGGTATTGGATCAATGCTTCCTGACCATTAACATATTCCGCTTGTTTTTCTGGAACAACGGTTATGTAGTACACAATATAATTGTCCTCCCATAAACCGGTATAGGAGTTTTTTCGTTTGCAATCTGCATGCACATAAAAGTTGGTTGAATAATCCAATTTACTTAACAAATCCTTTTGAGCATCAGTAAGGAATTCATTTTCTCCATTTTCAACTATTTCCTTACCATCACTCAAAATAGCCACTTTTACATTATGAAATGATTGATGATCATTGGTAGCGTTTTCTGGGTAAATATCCATGATGGACTTAACATTACTTAAGTCTTCTTTTGTAACTCTGTGATTAAATCTTGGAGCTACATGGTAGTACAAATCTATTTCCGGTTGCGCATAAGAAGAATTACAGGTAGGAGTCTGTTTAACTTCTTTTTGTTCCGACTGAACTGGGGTAGCGCTCCACCCAATCATACCTATAGCAGTTATACTACAAGTTACTAATACCAGACATACGACTAAAATGTGTTTTTTCATTTTGATTGAATTTAAAAGTTATATCAACCAAATTTATTCTAGTGAGTGCCTTTTGAATTTAAAGACGTGTAAATTGACGTAAACGGAATGTAAAACATTCTAATTCCACTGGTAGATAAAAAGTTTTAAGACTTAAGATGAAAGACGTTCATGCACTACCACCCATTTACTTTGGATCAAGACTCATTACATACTCGTAGCTTTCATTAAGTAATTTAGCTACGTTATTCATGTCTTTTAACATTTCAGGAGTAATTAGTATGTATCCTCGCATGGTAGCATTGTAAGAAGTATATAGAGTGGTATTGTATTTTTCCATGTACTTCTTTTGGACCTCTTTGGAAAAGCGAATTCCAATTTCGTTTGCCTTATTGAATAAAGAGAACATGTGCCCATTTGCAGATGTATATGGCATTGTTTTCCCCTTTCTTTCGATGTGTGGACACATAGCCACTAATTCATCATATATTTTAAGACTTTCCTCCCTCATTTTACAAGATTTTACTGAAATTAATCATTTAGCCATAGAATGCATGAGCATAAACGAGAAATCAACCTTCAATTTCAGATAAAATTGCCTTTTGTACTTCTTTTACCTTTTCTTCCATACCTTCATAAATCTTAAGAATAAAGGTTCTGTTCTGATGAATTTTCCAAAGGCAAAGTAACAACTCCTTTTTCTTGTCTTCTTCGATAATTAAAGGCTGGTTAATCCCCGAAAAATTATTTAGAGAATCAAACTGAAAATTAGCTGCAAACCCTTCATTTATCTGCTGAAAATAGTTTTCATGAAATTGCATTTCATGGTACTCCTCTTCCAATTTTCTTAGTGTATTATAATCGTATTCATAAAGGGAAATAATTTGAAGCCTCAGCGAATCATTATCCAATAGCTCCAACCCTTTTGACTTAAGAGTTTCATATCCTGCCCTATTTTGAACAGAGACAAAATCTCTGGTAAGGCTAAAATAATAGTTCAAAAGTGAATCGGAGTTTACTTCATTTCCAGTTAGTATTTCTTTAAAGTACAAGCAGGATTGCAGTCCTCGTTGATGCCCAAGGATGTTAAGCTGAATATCTTCCAAATCTTTATTCAGCCCATTGGAGATTTCTCTCAAAATTTTCTCCTCCGATATTTGATCTTTTCTATTGTCGTTCCAATTGTTTAATGCAAATGCTGAGATTACAGCAATAAAAATGGAGAGAAACTCAAACCCATATTTTCTGGCATTTTTTAAAATGGTCTTTTTCATGATTCCTTTTATCTACTCATTAAAACTCAATTGATATACCTCTAAGCTATCTCCATTTAAGATTTCTTCTCTATGGAACTCGAACCCCAGCCTTTTTAGCAATTTTAATGAGACCTGATTCTCCTTCTGAACAATTCCATGAATCTCACCAACACCTACATCTTTGGCGTATTGAATTAACTCCAATAGTAATTCTGTAGCTAACCCTTTGTTCCAAAAAGCTCTCATTAAATGACACCCAACATGGTAAATGGAAAGCGGTTCGAAAAAATTGAGGTTGACTGTACCAATGATCTCATGACTAGTTTTTAATTCAACCACCCAAAAGCCTTGTTTTTCTTGATTCTGGAGTAATTTTTTATTTAAAAACTCCAGATAAAACTGTTCAGTTTTATCCCTTAATGGAGCTACATATTTGTTGGAATCCGGTTCCAGATACATATTTACCAAAGCCTTGAAATCCTTCATTGCCAATGGTCTAATATTAGTTCTTTCGGTGGTAAGCAACATTCTAATCAACTTTTACATTTACAGCTTCAGAAGTCCCCCCTTTTCTAGTAAACCACTTAGTCACAAATCCTTCTACATTTCCTTCTTCGTCCATCAACCAACGTCCCCAAACGTAAGTATGAAATATGTAATTGGTTTCTGTTCTAAACTCAAATGGATGTTCGAAAGATTTGAAGTTGGCGTCCCAAAAATAATCCTGATTGTTACCATCTCCAATACGTTTTAGTTCTCCGCCTTTCACATATACTTTACAACGGTATTTTTTTCCGTCTACCTTGGCCTCATAGGTTCCCTCGTACTTCTTTAAAACATCATCATCCAACTTCATCTTTTTAGGGTTTCTTGCAAAAGGGTTTTCTCCTACATTGAGGTTTGTTACCAGAAACTGATCTGAGGGAAGTGACACATCCGTAATTTCTCCAAAAGGCAATAGTTCTTTCCGTTCTGTTTTTGGCTTTAGATAGTTTTCCAGAAAAGCTTCCAGGTACTTTCTAAGGTTCATGTGATTGGTTACAATCTGCTTTTCTTGCTCATCCATCTTCCCCTTTTTACTAAGTAATCTTCGCCCTTCCACTCGGTTGGAAGTAAAATCTTCGTGACCAATTTGGCCCACCTCTAAATAAGTTCTTGGGCTATGCACCAATGAATCCAACACCGGGAAAAACGCATAAGAAGCAGTATTAAGCATGGGTACATTGAATGCCTCCAGATTCTCCCACATAACATTTAATAATTCCGTTACATTTCCTCTTCCTATGTAATCCTGACAGTAGCCAAAATGGGCATCCAGAGTTACTAAAGCATTTACCTTATACTTTCCCAGAGCCAGATAGGCCAACCCAACATCTCCTCCGATACTATGTCCCATCAACCCTAGATATTTGTTGGAAACAAATGGTTTTTTTCTCACTTCTTCGATGAGTATATCCACATCAGGAACAGATACTTTTGGATCCCAACCGACTCCCGGCCATTTTTTGTCATTGTATTGATAGGCTGCATTACACACTACATAACCTTTACTTGCCAGGTATTCGCAAAACTCTTGATTATCGGCAATGGGTGCACCAGCACCCTGATGGTAAACCACTAATGGGAATTTCTCCTTTATGGAGGGAGTCCCTTCTATAGCTAATCCGCTACTATTTAAAAACTTCTTATAAGCTTTTCTTTCTTTTAGCTTGAATTGTCCCCACCTGCTTTCAAACAGGTAGTGCCTGGTCATTTTAGCATTGTACTTTTCCAAACTTCTGGATAGATAAGGATTTACTCCATCATTCTCGAATTCCAAATATCTTCGGTAAGGTATCTTTTCCCCTTCTTTTTGATTAGAGGGATACCACATGTTGATGATAACCGGCCTGGCACTTGAATCTTCTGCATGAACATTTACCCTGGAAGAATCCCAAACTACCATCCTTTCAAACCCTACACCATAGACTGTTTCCTGAGCAAAACCTGATGTAATAAAAACAGTGAAAAGGACTAGTGTAAACAGATTGATTTTCATTGAACAAATCAAAGTGGATTCTTTAATACCATCCATATAACGGGGGAAATTGAGGCAGTTAATTTGAGTCTATAAATGTTGTTTTCGCTTCTAAAAATAGATATTAGTCTTTAGTAGACAAAAGATTTTAAGATATAAGACCATAGACTCTCCTGTATACAATTCTTAAACTCAATTCTCTATTCCCAAATTATCTCAACCTAGGATCCAGGTTAATGTTTTGCTCTAGATATTTATTTTCAGATACGGGTTTGAAAACAGCGTCTTCTCTTGGTGGGTATTTTGCTAAACCAAGTTTAGGTCTGGTTGGTCTTTTTTCGAATCCTCCACCGCAATTAGGGCATACATTCTTCAACACTTCATCTACACAAGTTTTGCAAAATGTACATTCAAATGAGCAAATCATTGCCTCATCACTTTCGTTAGGTAATGGAGTATTACAATTTTCGCAGTTCAATCTTATTTCTAACATAATTTGACATTAGGGACTAGTCTATCTGAATATTTCCTTCCCAATAGTACTTTTTAGTTCTACTAACAATAACAAGATAGGTTAATTTCTTTTTGTCCTCACCTCTTCTATTCAGATGTTTTTTGGGTTTATACCCATGGCCATGAGTAACAATTTCATCAGGCGACTCGATTAATCGAAGTGAGCATTGATATGATTTGCCATTAATGATCAGTTCTACCTGTTCTGGTGGGGCAACCAACTTTTCTGTTTTAACCTTAATCTCTACATCAAATGGTTCTTTTGCCAACTCTCCATTTACTTTTTTGTATTGACTTATCCTAGTACGAGTTGTATCAGGAGACTGTATGTCAAACACCTCAATCTTATTAATTATTATAGAGTCCAGGCCATAACCACCTTCTATGGCAATTTTACCTCCCTGAGCATCTATAGGTACCTCAATAAATGAAGTATTGGATTCTAAAAACAAAACATTAGAATAAGCTGGAACCTGGCTATAACTCCTTTTTGCAGTCGAATCAAAATCATCACCCAAACCTAAAAAGCCTTGATTAGCGACTCTTAAGTCAAACCGAAATAATGATTCCGGAAGGTTATTGGTCAAAGTATCAATTTGAATGTAAACGGATCTACTTTGAGCTGGTGATGCCTTTACACCAATGAAAAACAATAATATGAGGGCAAAACCTTTCATGTAGTAAGGCTTTAAGTTAATGACTTTATTTAATCCGTCAATATTCCTCTCAGTACCTCTGCTTGTTCTGCAATAAATTTCTGGTCGATCTGCTCGGCCCAGGGAACATGAAACAATACTTTAACTCCTGTATTTTTTAAAATGATCGCCTCAGTTTCAGGGTTTTCGTTACCGGTAATAATAATTCCTTTTATGGGGATATTCCTTTTCTGGAGATAATCGATGGATAACAAAGTATGGTTGATGCTCCCCAAATAATTCTTAGACACCAGGATCACCTCTGCTTTGCAATTGGGGATAAGGTCTGCTATGTAATCCCCCTTTTCATTAATAGGAACCAATAAACCACCAGCACCTTCAATTACCAAATGATCATCTAATGGAAGTTTAAAGTCCTCCATCTCAATATTAACTCCATCCATTTTTGCAGATAAGTGTGGAGATAATGGATTGGTTAATCGATGGGTTTCCGGGTAAAAATCTACTTTTGAAGTTACCAACCGTTGTACCTTCATGGTGTCAGAATTATCTAACTCTCCACTTTGTACGGGTTTCCAGTAGTTGTACCCCAGTGCCTCCACCAACACAGCAGAAACGATGGTCTTCCCTATTTCAGTATCTATTCCTGTTACGAAATAATTCATGTTACAAGGTTTCTTTTAGCCAACGATAAAACTCCTTTTGCCAAACAATTCCATTCTGAGCTTTAAGCACCCAGTGGTTTTCATTAGGGAAATACAGTAATCTACTTCTAATTCCTCTTAGTTGTGCTGCTTGAAATGCTTCTAACCCTTGTCCGATTGGAACACGGTAATCTTTTCCTCCCTGAATAATCATAATAGGAGTATCCCATTTATCTACATGATTCATTGGGTTATACTCGTTATAAGCTCGTTTTGCATCCGAGTTTTCTTTGTCCCAATATGCGCCTCCTAAATCCCAGTTCACAAACCACATTTCCTCTGTGGTTCCATACATGCTGTACCAGTTAAAAATACCATCGTGAGAGATAAACGATTTGAATCGCTTGTTATGGGTTCCGGCCAATTGGAATACCGAATACCCTCCAAAACTAGCTCCAATACAACCTAAACGATCATTATCTACATAAGACTCCTTAGCTAACTCATCAATAGCGCTCAAGTAATCTTTCATGGGTTGATCTCCATAGTTTTTACTAATGTCTGCGTTCCACTTTACTCCATGTCCTGGCATCCCTCTTCTGTTAGGTGCTACAATAATGTATCCATTAGCAGCCATTAACTGGAAGTTCCAACGGAAAGAATAGAATTGACTTAATGCAGATTGCGGACCTCCCTGGCAGTAAAGAAGAGTTGGATACTTCTTGTTAGGATCAAAATCCGGTGGGTAAATCACCCAGGTTAACATGTCCTGATCATCTGTTGTTTTAATGTATTTCTTTTCAATTTTCCCCATTTTGATTTTGCTGTAAGCCTCATCATTAACGTGAGTTAATTGCTTCATGATTCCATCTTCCAGGTTTACTGTGTAAAGTTCAGCTGCATGGTTCATGTCGCATCTGGAAACCACTAATAAATCTCCAGATTGACCCAAAATTCCTCTTACATCGTGCTGTCCTTTTGTTACTTGCTCAATTTGTACCGGTTTCTTTTTATGGAACAGGTTGGATATTTTGAATAATTGAACCGTTCCTCCAACAGGAGCAGTAAAATAAATCATCTTACCACCTTCATCCCAAACATATCCGTTAACCGTACCGTCCCAATCGATAGTTAGGTTGTCGTCTTTACCATCTTTACGAACAATGATGTCGTTTTTATCAGATTCGCATCCTGCAGTGGCCATACTTAACCAGGCAAACACTCCGTCCTTAGAATAAGAAGGAGCCATATCGTACCCCATATAACCTTCAGTAAGGTTAACTGTTTTCTTTGTGGCTACATCGTATTCGAAAATATCTGTATTAGTACTGATAACATACTCTTTACCCACTTTCTTTTTGGTAACATACAGCACTTTTGACCCATCATTGTTCCAGATGTAATCTTCATCTCCACCAAATGGCTTTTGAGGGCAATCATACGGTTCATTGATCATAAGATCAACCTCACCACTTTCACTTTTAATAAATACGTGTCCATAAGCTCCATCTTCCCAGTGATCCCAATGACGATAATGTAAATCATCGTACACCATTACTTCAGACTGCGTCATTTCCGGGTAGTAATCAACTCCATTTACCTTGGTTAATTTTACTTCTTTAGATAGTATGGTAGATTTTCCATCAGGAGAAACATTCTTGTTTTTTACCAATGAGCTTACATCAGATACTTCTTTGGCTTCTCCACCTTCAATTGGAATAATATATTGTTTAGAAGATCCTTTATTCTCTCCTATATCATAGGTTCTAACATTGTAAACCACAGATTTACCATCTTCTGTAATTCCAATTCCTCCTACTCTTCCCAGGCTCCATAGTAGCTCCGGGTTCATTACATTTTGCGCTTGAAAGGCAGAAACCAAAGGAAATACTGCCAATAGAACAATCAGTTTTTTCATAATTCCAATTTTGCCACAAAGTAAACAACAATAGGATTGGGTGACTATGATCCTCATCTTACTTTTTTCACAAATTCCTCTTTAAACTGCTTTTTTAGCTGTTTTTTATGATGTCTATCTCCTCCGGGAGGGTACCCGGGATATCCAACTTCCCCCAATCCATGGTAGATATTTAATAGGGTAAGAACTATATGATCTTTTCTATTTTCCAGGGTAAAGGTAATTCTTGGAATAGTGTCCTCTCCTAATACCCAACTATCTAATGTATAATGATCTACCCCCTGGAAACTCATTGAAGTATCATACTCCAATTCTAAATTGAGCTCGTTTGTTTTACTTATAAACTCTTCTTTCGACATGTCCACTTTAAACTCCCTTCCATAATAATATCCAGAAGCTACGCGGTAATACGATGTAGCACAAAAGGAAAAAAGAGTACAACCTAAAACAGGATATAAAATGAGGTTTTTATAAGGGATTCGAATCGACTTAAAACGATATCTTACCAACATTGGCAATGGAATCAGGGCCACTAAATCAGAGTAATCTACTACTCTCTGAATACCAAATGGTGCCCATTGGTTCCACCAGTCAATAAAGGATTCAGAAACTGGAGACTTCCACATTATAAACAAGAGCATTACACCACTTACCACAGCCTTTTTACTTTTTGGGAACAGATAAAATCCGAATAGGGTAAATACAATAAGCCCTGAAAAATCAGACAATTTACCAGTCAACCAGTTGTGATAATGATCTTTAAAAATCAAATCGTTTATCAATAAAACCAATAAGGATATAAGAAAAATACTATTGAGCAAATACGTTTTTCTGTGCGGTGTTTTCATATCAGGATAGATTAAAATTTAATCTATAACTCAATTGGTTACAACGGGTAACAATTCCCTTTGTAACTCTTCTATTTGTGCTTTGGTATTGAACTCATGCAAGCAAATTCTTAACCGTTCTTTTCCCTTTTCTACCGTAGGGCTCAAAATGGCTTTTACAAAGTAGCCTTTCTCCTCTAAACTGGCTGCCATTGCCTTACACGATTCAACTCCCGGAATGACTACAGAAACTATGTTTCCATACTCTCCATACACCAAGTCATACGCTCCCTTCAGGCCTTTTATTAACTCATTTTTTAGTTCTTGAGATTTTCTTCCCTCCCCACTTTGCAAAAGGTTTTTCATCCTGTTATATTGCTGTTGTATGGTAGCAATGGTTTGTGGTGATGGTCCAGTGGTATAAATAAAGGAACGACAGTAATTAATTAAAAAGTTTCTCAGAGTAGCTGATCCCAATACTATTGCTCCATGGCACCCCATGGCCTTTCCAAAGGTTACGACAGTACAATATACCTTATCCTGTAACCCTAGTTGAGCTACTAACCCCTCTCCCATTTTCCCAACTACTCCAACCGCATGTGCTTCGTCTACTATTAAATGAGCATTGTAGGACTCGCAAAGATTTAAAAGAGCTATTAGATTCGGTGAATCGCCATCCATAGAATAGATGGACTCCACTGCTACAAATACATTTCCTTCGGCAGTTTTTAATCGTTCTTCCAAATGATTCAAATCGTTATGCTTAAAAGAATAGCTCTTTGCATTGGATAACTTTAATCCATCTCTAATGGATGCATGAATAAGACTATCGTAAAGAACTGTATCTCCTCTTTGCGGAAGGGTTGAAAACAAACCAAGGTTAGCAGTATAACCGGAATTAAAAATTAATCCAGCAGGCATTCCATGAAAGTTCGCCAATTCTTTTTCCAGTTCCTCTACCGCTTTAAAATTTCCCGAAATTAACCTTGATCCGGTTGACCCAGTACCACTTGCTTCTGTTTCCAGATTAGAAGCTAACCCTAAATAATCGTTGGATGAAAAATCCACCAAATGGCTATAATCTCTTAACTCTCTATAAGATTGATTTTCCTTTCTGGACTGTAGTTTTTGCTCCAGTTCTTTATCCATAACTACTAAACTACGTGAAACCTCAATCCAATCACTGCACTGTACGAAAACATGTTGTGAATGATAAAATTGGGCGATTCTTCCTGCGTATTCTTGAAGTATTTATACTCCATCATAGGCATTACAAACAAGTAAGTCATTGCTCCCACTTTAAAATCCATTCTGGCTGCTGTTGATCCAAAAAAAGATTTCCCCATTCTTCGTTCTCCAAATAGCGATAAACTTTTAACCGCAGTAAAACCATAATACCCTACACGGTTATTAATGGCCAACGAAAAAAAGTGACTATTGAGTTTACTAAATGGTACTTCCAATTGATAAAACAATTTATTGAATCGGAACATTTCAGTAAAAGGCACCACGGTATTGATGATATCAGACTCCACATTGATTTTGTACAACTGACATTCTTCGAATGCAATTCCTACTCCCATTCTTACCTCCCCTACTGGAGCTAATACTTCTAATTGAAGCATCTGGGATTGAACTCTGGTATCAAATGATCCAGCACCATCGATTAATGTCCTACCGGTTGGATCGAATAATTGAAAATCTTCTGTGTGAGAGTACCAATGCGTGTTGGCCAATGAATACCCGAAACCAACAAAATGTTTCGAATTAGCTTGTTCAGAATAGTACTGTGAATGAGCCACAGTGCTAATCAAAATACACGCTATCAGTATGATCTTTTTCATCAAAGTTTTTCCACGGACGTCACTTTTCGTGGTTCAAATTTGGCTTCTTTTCTTATTTCTTTGGCTCTTTCTTTAGCCTGAACATTTCTATCAATTTTGTGCCCTGGTCTGCTCCATTTTGGTCTGTCCTCGCTCTTTGATCTAATCTTGTACTTCTCATTTACACCCGGTTTTGGAGCTTTGTTATAAGGCTTCATAGGTATTAGGCCCAAATGATTGAACAATTCCATATCCGAAGACATTTTTGGATTAGGAGTGGTCAATAATTTATCTCCTGAGAAAATAGAATTTGCCCCAGCCATAAAGCACATTGCCTGACCTTCCTGAGACATTTCTGTTCTTCCCGCAGATAATCTTACAGAAGATTCCGGCATTACAATTCTGGTTGTGGCAATCATTCTTACCATATCCCAAATCGGCACTGTATTTTGATCTTCCATAGGAGTACCTTCTACCGCTACTAATGCATTAATTGGCACTGAAGCCGGTTGAGGTTTCATTAAGGTTAACGTATACAGCATGCTAATACGGTCCTCGTCTTTTTCTCCCATTCCAAGAATTCCTCCAGAACAAATAGAAAGACCTGCTTTACCAGCGTTATCAATTGTTTTCAACCGATCTTCATACCCTCTGGTAGAAATAATCTCTTTATAGTATTCTTCTGATGTATCAATGTTATGGTTGTAGGCATACAATCCGGCGTCAGCCAAACGCTGAGCTTGATTTTCGGTAAGCATCCCCAAAGTACAACAAACTTCAAGGTCCAATTCATTCAATGAACGAACCATCTCCAATACCTGATCAAAATCGTCATCCTCTTTTACGCTTCTCCACGAAGCCCCCATACATACTCTTGAAGAACCATTTTGCTTGGCATATTTACCAGCTGCTACTACTTCCTCTAACGAAAGCATATCGTTCTTCTCTATATCTGTTTCATAGCTGGCAGACTGCGGACAGTATCCACAATCTTCACTACATCCTCCTGTTTTAACAGACACCAATGTACTTACCTGAATTTCTCTAGGGTTGTGATGTTTTCTGTGCACACTTGCAGCTTCATACATCAACTCCATCAATGGTCTGTTATAAACTTCTCTAATCTCTTCTTTCGTCCAGTTTTTCATGTTCTATGTCGTCAAAATTACGTGGAGCAAAAATAGCAGGTTCTGCCAATACTTCTCCCTTTGAATTTAAAAAGATACAAACATTATTAGAAAACTGCCGTTTCCCAACGAGATCAATTAAAATATTACATTTCCGTGAAAATGATGTAATTACAACAGACACAAGTTCCAGAGAACATGGGCTCCGGTTATGGCATTTACCGTATTGTTCCCAGGTGCCACTTCACACAAATCAAATCCAATTACTTCTCTCCCTGATTGCTTAATCTGGCGAATTAAATACATGGCCTCCTCAAATTCTAACCCTCCAGGAACGGGAGTTCCTGTATCAGGACACAACGAAGGTTTAAGTCCATCAATATCAAAGCTGACATATACTAAGGGAGGAAGTTTTTCTATGATTTGATCACATTGCTCTTTCCAGGACACTCCATTAAACTGAGCTTCTTTTAAATTCCAATTAAAGAAGGTATGTATTCGATCATCTCGATCCATTACTTGCTTTTCTCCATTGGAAAAATCCCTAACTCCTACTTGCACTAACTTCTTTATTCCATCATGTTTTAGCACATTATACATAATGGATGCATGAGATTGTTCAAACCCTTCATAAGCTTCTCGAAGATCGGCATGTGCATCAATCTGAAGTATTCCAAACTCCTGATACTTTTCCAACAAAGCTTCCATTAACCCTAATGGTACACTATGTTCGCCACCAAGAACACCAACCATTTTACCCTTATTAAGGTATTCCAACGCTTTTTCTTTCAGGTTTACCCTTAAAAACTCCTGAGCATCATTAACCTGATTAACAATTTCGAGATGTTTGGAATCAGCTGTTAATTTCCCTCCGTCTTCTAAAAACCAAATGTACTTTTCTACTTTTTCTGCATAGGAATGATTCAACTTCAACCACTCCTCAGAAATGGGAGACATGTACACTTTTTTCTCCCAGGCTTTATCCACAGCAGGATGGCAAAAATCCAACTGAGAGGATGCTTCAAGTATTGCACCTGGTCCTTCAGCAGTTCCTTTCACAAAAGAAGCTGTTGTGTCCCATGGAACAGGAATGATGATCAAGTCGGCTTCCTCCTCTGAATAAGGGAAACCAAAAAGATTTCCATTCTTTAATCCGATATCGTTTGGATCAAAACTCATTATACCAATTCGGCCTTTTGTGTAATTGCTTTTTTAATGTAGTTCGGTACTGCAAAAGTAGCTCTATGAATATCAGAATTATAGTATTTCAAGTCCTGAGTATTCGAAAACTCTTCCACTAATTGATCGTTCACCAACAACGGTGTAATCTCACCTTTTATTCCCCATTGAAAACTCCAGGTACCAGTTGGGTAAGTAGGCACACTAAACAAACTAACAGGAGCTTTTTCTTCCCCAAAGATATTTTTCAATAGGTGATTCAATTCCACAAACACTCTTTCGTTAAATGAAGGAGACTCTCCCTGAGCCACTAAAACACCTCTTTCCTTAAGTATTCTATGACAGTTATTGTAGAACTCATGAGTGAATAATCCTTCAGCTGGTCCAACCGGATCAGAACCATCAACCAATACCAAATCATACACCTCATCCGGCGATTCTTTTACAAATGAAATCCCATCTCCAATAATCAACTCCAACTTAGGATGATCAAATGCAGATGATATAGAAGGTAAAAACTGTTTGCTAGCTTTTACAACTACCTCGTCAATTTCTACCATGGTTACCTTTTCAATGGAATCGTGCCTTAACACTTCTCGTATGGTACCACCATCTCCTCCTCCAATAACCAATACATTTTTAATGTTACCATGAGCAAAGATCGCTGGGTGAGCAATCATTTCGTGATAATGAAACTCATCCTTCTCGGTAGTCATTACCATATTATCGATGGTCAACATTTTACCATACCTATAGGTATCTAAAATCTTCACTTCCTGAAATGGAGAAGTTTCTCTAAACAGTACCTCTTTATACCTTAAAGATAGCGCTTGTGAATCGTCCTTATCTGTAAACCAAATGTTTCTCTTAAAGGCTTGTTTTACGTCCGACTCTACCTGTTCTCTCATGGAAGAAAGGTCAAGGTCCATTCTCTCCAAAAGTTTAAGTGCTCCCCTCTTCATCTCTATGGCGGAGTAATTTCCAGCTCCAAACTCCTCCTTTAATAAATCAAACGCCAACCATGCATCTACCTGATCTCCGCATGTAAACAAATCTACAGCAGCATATCCATATTCCGGCCAGGTATGAATGGCCAAATGGCTCTCCTGGATCACAATTACACCAGACACACCATAGGGAGAGAAATGGTGAAACGTAGAATTAATAACAGTTGCTCCAGCTTTAGTAGCTGCTTCTATCATCTTATTTTCGATGAAAGCAACATCATTCATTTTTTCTGGGGTACATCCTGTAAACTCAACAAGTATATGATTTCCAAGTGCTTGCATTATCTATTTTCTAAATTTCCGCAAAAATCGTAAATTCTATCCATATTTTTCACAATTTCTTACTTTTGAGTATGCGGTATTTATTGATTTTTTCGTTGGTAGCATTATTTGGGTTCGCTCCTCCTGCACCAAAAGTGAGTAAGAGCTACTCTTATACATTTGCTGTACTAAAGTACAATGGTGGCGGAGACTGGTATGCCAACCCAACTGCTTTGCCCAATCTGGTAAAGTTTTGCAATACTAACTTAAAAATGAATATTGATCCCAAAGTAGAGGATGTTGATGTTTCTAGTCCTGACTTATACAACTACCCTTTTGTACACATGACCGGACATGGAAATGTTGTATTTAATAATCAGGAAGCAGAAAACCTAAGAAACTACCTGATTGGAGGTGGCTTCCTCCATATTTCGGATAACTATGGGTTAGACAAATTTGTTCGTCCTCAAATGAAAAAAGTATTTCCTGAACTGGACTTTATTGAACTTCCATACGATCACAAAATTTACCATCAGTCTTACGATTTTAAACAGGGGCTACCCAAGATTCATGAACACGATGAAAAAGCTCCACAGGGATTTGGATTAATCTACGAAGGAAGATTGGTGTGTTTTTACGACTTCGAATGCGATTTAGGAGATGGTTGGGAAGATGCAGAAGTGCACAATGACAGTGAAGAATCCAGACTGAAAGCCTTGCAAATGGGATCGAATATCGTGCAGTACGCTTTACTTGGAGAAACAGACTAATTGATATCTGCCTTTTGCAATTGGTTGACTTGAAATTCAACTTCTTCAGAAAAATCAATCTTTAGAGAGTCAAATTCTTCGTCTAGCACAAAGAAATAGCCCAGAACTTTTTCAGAATCGGAAATCTTATCCGCTCTTTTAAACTTCTTATACAATTTAGAAATCTCTTTCGCTTTATCACGTTCTATCGCAACCAGATTACCTGTTGGTTCGTGCTGGTAGTAATTATAAACAATGGAGTGATTTCTTAACAGTCCCATATTACCCGTTAAGAGCAACTACCTCTTGTACTTCAGGCATGTGTGTTTTTAATAAACTCTCGATTCCTCCTTTTAAAGTAGCAGTAGATGACGGACACCCACTACAAGCTCCTTTAAGAACAACGGTAACAGTTCCGCTTGCCTCGTCAAAAGATTTAAAATCGATTGCTCCTCCATCTCCTTCAACAGCAGGACGAACATACTCTTCTAATAATTCGAAGATCTTTTTATCCAATTCTGTATTAATTACAGGTTCAGTACTTATGGGAGCTTCCGATAAATCAGAACCTTGCACCTGTACTTCAGGTACAGATTGAACAGCTTTATCATTATTCGCTAGCCAGTCCTGGATATAATCTCTCAATTCCTGAGAAATGTAATGCCACTGAATGGTAGCAGTCTTAGTAATAGAGATAAAATTAGCTGCAAAGTAAACACTCTTCACAAATGGGAAATTAAACAAAGCTTCAGCCAACTCAGAATGTCCTTTAGCATCACTTCCACTGGTAAACTCAACAGTTTCTCCGTTGTCTATTACCATAATATCTGCCACAAACTTTAATACTTCCGGATTTGGGGTGGACTCTACATATATTGTTACAGGTTTACTCATCTCCATAAATTTTATGCAAATTTACAGCAAATAATATCACAATGGCGTTAATAAAAGAAGTATTGGGGAAAAAACCACAATTTGGTGACAATTGTTATTTGGCAGAAAATGCCACCATAATAGGTGATTTAATATGTGGTAACGATTGTAGCTTTTGGTTTAATTCGGTTGTTAGAGCAGACGTACACTTCATTAAAATGGGAAACAAAGTAAATGTTCAGGATGGTGCTGTAGTTCATTGTACTTATAAGAAATCTCCCACTACTCTTGGCAACAATGTTTCTATTGGTCACAACGCTATTGTACATGGTTGCACTGTAAAAGACAACGTGTTAATTGGCATGGGTGCTATTGTAATGGACGACTGCATTATAGAAAGTAATACCATTATTGCAGCCGGTGCGGTTGTTACACAGGGAACACATGTAGAAAGTTGGAGTATTTATGCAGGAACTCCCGCTAAAAAAGTGAAAGAACTTAGTCCTGAGTTATTTAAGGGAGAAGTGGAAAGAATTGCAGATAATTATTTAAAATATTCCAGCTGGTACAAGTAACCAATTACCCTGTTTGGCATTATGTGTGCAAACCCAAACCTATGAAATACACATTACTCATATTTATGGTGTTGTTTGCACTATCCGGAAGGGCTCAAGAGTACGTTTACTTTGATCTGGGAGAAAGCAATTTAACCTCCTCTTCAAAGTCCAAATTAGAAGAACTGTTTTCCGAAATAGACACATTGGCCAGTATTACTCTTGTAGGTCATACGGATACAATTGGTACGGTTGAGGATAATATGATTCTTTCCAAAAATCGAGTACAGGCCGTTAAAAAACACCTCGAAAACAAATATCAATTATCTAACATTGAAATTAGCCACAAAGGAGAATCAGAGGCTACATTCTCAAGTAACGAAGAAAACAGAAGAGTTTCCATTGAAATTATTGCTCCCAATATAGTAGAAACACCTTCCCCTTCGGAGCCTTCTTTCTCTATAGAAAACTTTTTAACTGAAGATAAAATTCAACTAAACAACATCATGTTTGTTCCCGGAACTCCATACTTTCTGGATTCTAATGCCATATACGAACTGCACCATCTAAAAAATGTAATGGATAGTCTTGAAACACTTAAAATTGAAATTGCAGGACATGTATGTTGTGTCGATGATCAATTCTTATCTGAAATGAGAGCCAAAATGGTTTTTGATTTTCTGGTAAATAGAGGGGTCAGTACAGATCGTTTGATTTACAGAGGGTATAGTAATTCTCAACCTTTAGTTCCTGAAACATCTGAAGCCAATAATCAAAAAAACAGAAGGGTTGAAGCTAGAATTATTAGCCGTTAACTGCAACAAACACTTCCTGAAAGGTTTGTCTGTTCAATTTGGATTTAATCCACAACGTCATATCGAAGTTCCACAAGGCAGCCTGAAATTCATCGTCTCTGGTTTTATTATTCAATAGCTCAAGAATTTCTTGATACACCTCATCCGGATCTTTAGAGCCACTTCGAGTTAACTTTAAAAATTGATTGGCAATAAACTTTAAATTAGAATTCACCTTTTTTGTACTTCGCACAATGGACCTGGCTCTGGATTCAATTAAGTTCCAGTTTCCTAAATCAGCATTCAGGGTAAAATATCCCATTACCAAAGCATTTGATATATCAGTTCTCAATTCGAAGGGCAATGCGTATTCTAAGAATTGTAGATACTTATTAGCATCACTTAATCGACCAGTTACGAAACACAAATAAAATAAGTTAAAGCCCAGTGCCTTTTTAAATTCTGGCTCAAACTTGTCGTGGTATTTGTTCCAGTCATTTTCAAATTCTTCCATTCGTTTATTAATTCCGGATAAGTTTCGCGATTCAATTACGTTTGCACTTATCAAATTTAATTTATGCTGAACAGACTTAATTTTTAACTCATCTATGCTATGAGTCATCTTTTCATACTTTTTAGCTAACTCTTCGCAATTATTATACTGTTTGGTAATGATGTATAAAACCCCCAGTCGATTTAACACTTCCAAATAATACTTGGGGTGCTCGTGCATAAAAAAGGTATTTACCTCAATTAATTCTATAGCTTCAGAAATATCTTCTATCGCATTGTCGTAGGCACCAATCATCATGTTGAGATACCCCTTTATTTTTAGTCTTAAGAATTTGGCCTCTACCGATTGAGGTGCTGCTTCGTTGCTTATTGGAAATGAATTCCCTAATGCTTTCATGTACGCAATTTCATTCTGCCCTAACTCCCCTAACGGAGAGTTTTTATAGTGCTTAGCAACTTTAGAATTGATTTGGTAATACCTCAACAGGTTGATTAAAGACTCGATCGTTCCTTCCAACTGAAGATTCGAAATATCTATTTCCAGTCCTACCTTCTCAAAAGGATGTACATATTTCGCCACTTCCATTTCCCACACCAATATTTCGATCAGAGATAAAAAACACTCATATTTAACAGCCTTTCTTTTGGTCACCTGGATATAATCATAACACTGTCTGTACAGAGCTTTCGAAAAAAGAATTTCAATTTCGGAAACCATGTTTTTAACCTGAATTCTGGCATATACACGAGAGTGATAGTTTCTTAATGACTGTAGTATAGAATGATAGAGATAATTCTTTGTTCTTGATAGCTGTTTGATGAACTTTTCTTCTTTAAAATGCTCCTGAATAGCTAGCTCATCGTACTGATCCTGCCCATCAATAAAATTGAACAGAGCCTCAATATTACTATCGGATCGCTTTAGCTTCAATTGCTTTTTGTAATAACCTTTCTCGTTCGGGGACAACGATTTAATCAATTCATGTAAATCAGTTGACGGTTGTTTCATGGTGTTAGTAAATATGGTGTGTGTGACTAGGTTAAAGTTACCACATAAGAAGTAGATATTCAAAATGTAACTTACTATGCATTTTGGTTTAATATCATAATGCATAGTTCATAGGTTTGGCTTGCTATTCTACTTAACACCAAACACCTGATAGAATGAACCAAGTATTTACAAGATATTTTCTTTTTCTATTTTGCTTGTGGAGTCCTTTCATTGAATACACCGGACAACAACAGGTAGTCATAGAAAACCCTTCTTTTGATTACACCCCTCCTCTACCTGGGAATGCTAATGCACCAGGATCTGTAGGCGCTCCATGGATTTCTGCCAGTGTATACTTCAATTGTCCTGGAGTTTGTTCCATTCAACCTTCTCCAGATTCTTACCCGGATGGGTTAATGGGTATGGCTTCTTCTGATGGTACAGAACATGTTGGAATGGCAGCATTTAATGTAAATGGGAACTATACAGGAGGTGAAGCTTTGTACCAACAACTAACCTGCCCCATTGAAGCTGGAGTAACTTACTCTTTTAATATTGATGTTCAAATGGGAGTGGATTGGTTTTCCGGTGGAGCTGATCCACCGGCTGACTTAGTTGTTTGTGCCACTAACACTCCACCCGCTAATGCAGAATTTGACAGCCCTGAAATACTTGATCAGGTAACCATTACTCAAGCAGGAGTTTGGAATACTGTGACTATAACATTTACACCAACTCAAACCTATAATTATATCTTGTTAGGCGGAGGCTGGTCTCAAGGAGGCGGCTTTGGAGGAAGTTCATACTTCTACATCGACAACATTACAAACACAGCCACCAGCTGCGGAATCCAATTGGATCTGGACCTCACGTCTGACACGATATGCTTAAACGATTGTACCAATTTGGAAGCAACGGTTACGAATGGAACACCTCCATTTACATTTACCTGGAGCGATGGGTCGCTGAACGGGAGTGGCCCATTCCAGGTTTGCCCAGACTCAACCACAACTTACACGGCTATTGTGGTTGATGCTACGGGCGAATCCGATACTGCAACCATTGACCTAACCGTAGTGGAGTACCCAAACGTTACATTGGTTTCATCTGCAGATACAATTTGTTCGGGCTCGGGAGTACAACTAACGGCCAATGGAGCTTTAGACTATATCTGGAATCCAGGTAGTAGTTCTTCGAACACACTCTCTGCAACACCACAAACTACCACAACTTATACCGTTACAGGAGCCAATTGGCAATGCTATGACACTGCTTCTGTAACGGTGGTAGTTTTACCTGCTCCAACCTATTCGCTGAATAGCGAAAACCCCAGTTGTTACGGTTTCTCGGATGGTTGGGTATCCTTATCCAATGTAAGTACCACTAATTACGCAGCCACCTGGAACAATACCATCACCGACTCTTTAATCAATTTACCAGAAGGAACGTATGTTTTAGAATTAATCGATTTGGATGCTGGTTGTACTTTGTACGATTCAATTTCCTTAACACAACCAGATTCCATCTCTATTCAAATTTCGGGCACCTTTGAAGCCTGTTTAGGAGATTCCACTTTACTTTCCGGAAGTGCTACTGGAGGGACTGCCCCATACACCTATCAATGGTTAAATGGTCCTACAACTTCGGATTATTATGTCACTCCTGACTCTAACACCACCTATACCTTAGAAGTTATTGATGACAACGGTTGTATCAACTCGGAATTAATTGAAGTAATTATTAATCTCCCTCCAACCATTGATTTAGGTCCTACCTATCCATATCAGGGATGTGAGATTTTAACAGTACAATTTGAGAATTATACATCAGGAAACAATACTTATTTGTGGGATTTAGGTGATGGAACCACAAGTACAGATGCAACTCCAATTAATGACTACCCTATTGCAGGTTTATACGATGTTTCATTAACCGCAACCAGTCCAGAAGGGTGTATTAGCATTCAACAATTCCCTAACTACGTAGAAGTGTTTGAAGTACCGGAAATCGATCTTTCTGTTTCTTCTACTGAATTGGATGAAATTAATGACCCAACACTCACCATATATGGTAGCTCAATGTTTTCGGATAGCTGCATCATTGATTTTGGAGATGGTAACGTTATTGAAACTTGTGATTGGAATGGAATGATCTATAATTATTCTAATCCGGGAGTGTACACCATTACAATTACTTCTTATAATGATGAAGGTTGTTCCAGTACCGAAACAATAGAAATCAACTTTAAACAAACTCCCTCACTATATGTACCTAACGCATTCTCTCCTAACAATGATGGTGTAAACGATGAGTTTTTAGCTGTCGGAGTGAACATAGAAACCTTTGAAATGATCGTGTTCGACAGATGGGGAGAAGCAATCTTTACTTCTGAAGATATAAATACTGGATGGGATGGAATTTACCAGGGTGTTCCTGTAAAACAAGATGCATACGTATATAAAATCATTTATAAGACGATCAATAATGATCATCTGGAAAAAACTGGACACGTCGTTTTATTGAGATAGTAGTATAAATAAAACGTGGTCAGTAGAGTGTAAATAGTAATTCGTTGGGGTCCGTTATTCGGACCCTTTCGTTTTTCCTATCCTAACCTTTTTTGCGAAGTATCACAAAAACAAAAACCCAGGGTAGCAGGCTACACACTGGGCTTTCGCTTCTTTACCATTTCAATACTAACCAATTCAATTAAAACACCATTTTTCTACAACTGATATGTGAGAATGGTAATAAGAATTTGAACTCGGTTTTGGACTATCCGAATT
Organism: Parvicellaceae bacterium; assembly: GCA_965230225.1. Classification (GTDB taxonomy): domain Bacteria; phylum Bacteroidota; class Bacteroidia; order Flavobacteriales_D; family Parvicellaceae; genus CALSMU01. Next base: position 518,443 of record CBDDKM010000003.1, on the reverse strand, counting down.
CTGTCAAACTATAAAAGTTGATGTATTTAATGTTCACCCAAATTATAGATACCGGGCATTATAGAAAAACCAATACCTATTATTACTTACGTTTTGGAAAGGGCTAATCCTCCTTGAGCTCCACGTACTGAGCTTCGACAGTTTCTCCTAGAAAAAGGCTGGCTTTTTGATTAAACTTCTCTTCATTCTCTGTAGTCAGAAAAGAAATTTGGCCGTTTTTAGAACACCTAACTTCCATTTCAGGGTGTCTTTTGAGGTAATCTTTTAACCGATCTGCTACAATGTGTCCCTGAGAAAACACTTTTACGTTGGAAGGTAGGTATTTCTTTACTTCGTTTTCTAAAATTGGATAGTGAGTACACCCAAGAATAATAGCATCTATATTGGATGATTGACTCATTAGTTGCTCCACTTCTTTCTTAATGAAATAGGCTCCTCCTTTGGACTGAAATTCGTTGTTTTCCACCAAAGGCACCCACATTGGACAAGCTTGTTGATGCACTTTAATGTGTGGGTGTAATTTTTCTAACTCCAAAATATACGACTGTGATTTAACCGTTCCTGAAGTTGCTAAAACTCCTATTTCTTTAGAGGTGGATAACTCGTCTATTATTTCGGTACTTGGACGAATTACCCCTAGTACTCTTTTATTGGGAGCCAAATGAGGTAAATCATTTTGTTGAATGGTTCTCAATGCTTTTGCTGATGCAGTATTACACGCCAAAATGACCAACTCACACCCTTGATCAAACAAGTGCTTTACCGCCTGTAAAGTATATCGATACACTGTATCAAATGAGCGTGTACCATATGGAGCCCTTGCGTTATCTCCCAGATACAGGTAGTCATACTCCGGCATTAGACTCACTATTTCTTTAAGAACAGTTAAGCCTCCATAACCGGAATCAAACACTCCAATTGGTTTTATTTGTGGATCGGTACTCATTTTTATTCAAAAAAAAACCACCAGTAAAACTGATGGTTTAAAGATAATTTTATTTCAATCGTTATTTAGTAATCCCCAACTGTTTTTTAACCTCATCGCTAATATCATCACCACCAGCATAAATCAATTGAGATTTCTCGAATACATATAGATATCCTTTAGCCTTAGCTACTTCAGCAGCTGCTCCTCTAATCTTTTCAAGAAAGCTTTGTAAGATCAATTGCTCATCCATTTGAAGTTTTCTCTCCGCCTCCATTTGCTTTTGCTGCAATAATTGCTGAGTTTCTACCAACTCATTATAATCTCTCTCGTATAAGTCTTGTGGGTAATCTTCACCTTTAGCAGCTAAAGCAGTTTCTTTCTCTTTGTAAAAGCTAATGTACTGCCCTAACATTTTTTCTTGAGCTGCAGCAGAATCTCTAAGTCTGTTTTCTACTCCTTTATACTCTTCCATCTCAACCATGATCCCTTGAGAATCAATGTAAGCAAACTTTTGAGCGTAAGTACTTACACTCAATAATGCTACAACTGCCAGTAATACTATTTTTTTCATAATCCTTGTTTCTTGTTTCAGTTTCTATTTGTATCCCAATTTCTTTAGGATCACATCACTCTTATCATACTTTGGATTGGCAAACAGGATATTAGAGTTTTTCCCTTTATCCAATACAAAGTCGTAATCTTTGTCTTTTGCCATCGCTTTAATTGCCTTATATATTTTATCCTGAATTGGTTCAATCAATTCTTCTCTCTTCTTAAATAGCTCTCCTTCAACCCCAAAATATTTCTTTTGAAGTGATTTAGCTTTTCTCTCTAATTCAATAATTTCTTCTTGTCTTTGTCTTTTAGTTTCTTCAGGTAAAAGAATCTGTTCTTGCTGGAAAGCTTTGTACTTCTTCTCTATTTCCTGATATTTCGCTTCAATTTCCTTTTGCCATTGTTCCGCTTGATCATCTAACTGCTTCTGAGCTGTTTTATACTCCGGAATGTTTTCCAAAATGTATTTAGTATCTACAAATGCATATTTCTGAGCTGTGCTACTGAAAGCTACTCCAACTAGCAATAACAGGGTGAATACAATTTTTTTCATGGCAATTTTCAATTGTTAATTTTAATAGTTTGACGAAGGTAAATATTTTGAATTATAATTCTCCAAGATTCATGCCAATAGTAAAATGGAACTGTCCATGATACCCTTGTGACTGAATATCAAAGTTATGTGATGCCTCTCCAAGAGCTCCCGGATCCACCTCGTCGAATCCCCATCCGTAATCTAATCCCATCAAACCAAACATTGGTAAGAAAATTCTTACACCAACACCGGCAGATCTTTTTACCTGAAATGGATTATAGTCTTTGTATTCGTTCCAGGTGTTTCCTGCCTCAGCAAAACCAAGAACGTAGATAGTAGCAGATGGATTAAGAGATAATGGATATCTTAACTCCATAGTGTACTTACTAATAAGCCTTCCTCCGTTAATCTGTGGAGAAATTACCCCATCATCATAACCTCTAAGAGCGATGATCTCTCTACCATCAAGGCTAAATCCAGTTAAACCACTTCCTCCCATAAAGAATCTTTCGAATGGAGGTGCTCCTAATTTCTTGTTCCATGCATTCAAGAACCCAAATCCTAATCTGGCATTTAATACCAACTTCTTATCCTTACTCAATGGAGCAAACCAGGAAGAGGTAAACTTAATTTTGTTGTATTCTAACCAGGCATATTTTTCCTGATCTGACAAATCTGAGTAATCATCTTTGTTATCAAACCAGCTATACGGTAAGGTTAGTTTAGCTACGATGTTAAAGGAAGATCCAGTTCTTGGATATAAAGGTTGATCAATCGAATTTCTTGAGAATGATGTTTTAACAAATAGGTTATTAGCATACCCATCAGAGAATGAGAAGATGTTTCCGAAGTTGTTCAAATCAAAATACTGGTATCCCAATTCTGCATATAACTGGAAATAGTCATCTGGCCAGGTTAAACGTTTTCCCAGTCCAATAGAAGCTCCTGTAATTTTAATAGCTCTACGATTTGGGTTTTGAACTCTTTTTCCTTCTGCATCTGTACTATCTGTGTAGAATTTAGGATCGTAAGCCTGTACAGAGTGATAAGCAGTAACACTAAATGAATTTGGCTTTTTCCCTCCTAACCAAGGTTCGGTAAATGAAAGGTTGTATGACTGGAAGAAATATCCGTTAGACTGTGCACGTACACTTAAACGTTGCCCATCTCCTGCGGGAAGTGGTGTCCATGCTCCTTTTTTGAATAATTTTCTTGCAGAGAAGTTATTAAAACTTACCCCTAGCGTACCTACAATTCTTCCAGCTCCCCATCCACCGGAAAGCTCAATCTGATCACTAGGTTTTTCTTCAACTACATACTCAATATCAACCGTTCCATCCTGAGGATTTGGCTTTGGGTTTACCGCTAACTTTTCAGGATCGAAATATCCGTTTTGAGCTAATTGTCGTTGAGTACGAATAACCGCATCTCTACTAAATAAATCTCCCGGCTTCGTGTATACCTCTCTTAGAATTACGTGATCACTTGTTTTAGTGTTCCCAACTATGGTAATGTCTTTATTACGAGCTTGTTTTCCTTCGTAAATTCTCATTTCCAGGTCAACAGAATCATTCGTTACCTGTTTCTCGATTGGAGTTACCTGGAAAAACAAATACCCATCATCCATGTACAAAGAAGATACATCTGTACCATTCGGGTTCATAAACAATCTGGTATCCAATGTAGACTTGTTATACTCATCACCTGGCTTAATTCCTAATACTGTATCCAATAACCCAGCAGTGTACTTAACATTACCAATCCACTCAATGTTTCGGATATAGTACTTATTTCCCTCATCGATTTTCATATCGATGTTGATGGTTTTTTCGTCGTTGTCGTAAATAGTATCAAAGGTGATTTCTGCATCTCTAAATGCCAATTCCTGATACTTAGCCAATACCTTTTCTTTATCTCCTTTGAAGTTAGAGCTAATGAATTTAGATCTCCAGAAAATTCTGTACCAATGCTTTTGCTTGGTATCCTTCATTACTCTCTTAATCTTGGCATCACTTAGGTTATCGTTTCCTTCGATTCGAATTTCATTAATCTTAATTCGTTCTCCTTTGTTGATGTCAATTCTAACTTTCACACTATTCGTAAGGTTAGTATCCAACACAGATACAACTCCTGCTTTTGCTTTGTAATACCCTTTGTCTACAAAGTAATTACGACAGTTTTGTTTTACTCTTAGCAATAAATCTTCTGTGATGATTTTACCACTGTAGAGGTCCAATATTTCTCTTAGATTATCAGCTTCACCTTTGGAAACTCCTTTAAATGAGAATGAAGACAAACGTTCTCTCTCCTTCAGTTTAATCACCAAAAAGATGTTGTTTCCCTGCACTTTTTCTGCTACAATTTGTACATCAGAGAACAATTTTTCGTCCCATAATTTTCTAATTGCTTGCGAAATGTCATCACCGGGAACGGTAATTTCTTCTCCTCTGATCAGCCCTGATTTTCCAATGATTTGGTTGTGGTCAAAATTTCGTACTCCATCCACGACAATTCCTCCGATCGTGTACTTCTTTGGTTTAAGGTAGCTAAAGTTATCGTTAAACTGAGCCTTAACTACACCACTCAATAGAATGGTAAATGTTAGTAATAGTGATAAAAATCTTCTATTCATCTTCTGTTATTTGAGCACTGGTCTTTCCAAACCTACGTTCTCTGTTCTGATAGCTGTTAATAGCCTCAAAGAAATTTTCTTTGGTAAAATCCGGCCATAGCGTATCCGTAAAATATAGTTCTGTATATGCCAGTTGCCAAAGTAAAAAATTACTAATTCTGGTTTCACCACTGGTTCTGATCAACAACTCAGGATCAGGGTAATTGGCAGTGGTGAGATAAGAACTGATTAAATCGGCATTTATTTCCTCGGTAGAAATCTTTTTTTCGCAACAATCCTCAGAGATTTTTCGAACCGCTTCTACCAACTCCCATTTGGAGCTATAACTTAATGCCAGGATCAAATTAACTTTGGTATTCTGGCTGGTTGCATCGATGGCTTCATTTAAGGCCTGTTGACAACTCTCCGGCAAACTGGAAATATTACCTATGGCATTTAACTTCACCTGATTTTTATTCAAGGTTTCAACCTCTGCGGCGATGGTTCTAACAAGTAGGTCCATTAAAGCATCTACTTCCTCTTTGGGTCTGTTCCAGTTTTCTGTACTAAAGGCATAAAGCGTAAGGTATTTCACTCCTATTTCGCCAGCTGCAGTTAACGCTTCTCTAACCGCTTCTACACCGCTAACATGGCCAAAGATTCGCATCTCTCCTTGTTGCTCCGCCCAACGACCATTCCCGTCCATGATAATAGCCACATGTTCAGGCACTTTTGATGAATTGATCTGATCCTTAATGTCCATAAAAATTAATTCGGGCGAATTTCAGAAAATAAAGGGAAAATAGGAAATATTATTGTGGGTAAATAGCTAAATAATGTTAATTACTTACCCCAGCTTGGGCAGCCATTATTTTTACCTAGCTTAAAGCTTAGAATTACACCAGCAAACGAGTACCAATCCTTCGTTTTAGAATTACCTCTGGCATATCCGGCATTGTTACCTCCCGAAAGCGAACGGTCACTTAACTCGGCGGCCAAACTTCCGGCCTCATCAGAAAGAACAGATAGGTCCACATAAGTACCACTTACGTCATCCAGGTAATCTGTAAAAGTTTTTCTTATACCGTATTCCAGCGACATGGCTAAACGTCCGAATAAGTTGAATTTAACTCCAAGCCCTACCGGTAAACTGATTTGTCCTAAACGATATCTTTTCGAACTATTAGCAGAAGTTCCTTGTCCTTCGGTTGATAAAGGCTGTAATTCAATCAATACCCCATCGTACTCCGCCATTGGATTCATTTTGAAATAAGTCAATCCAAAAAATAAATACGGTGTACCATAGTTGCTATTTCTACTTCTGGAACTACTCCCAACCACGTATGGTAAATAGCTAATTTCAACAATTGGTCCCAATTCCAATATTCTGGATTGAAAATTTAAATTTCGATCTACAAATCTTAAATCGTCAGACTGAGAATCAAAACCTTCAACTCTTCCGTAAAAAGCATTAAAACGAAGAGCTATTCGCTCATTCTTCATGTTTCTACGATAGATTCCTCCTACTGCAAATTTGGTATTATTAAAATGCTGGTAAGGGTTTAAATCTCCTATGTAGTACGAACCACCACCAAATACTCCAATCTCCGTTCTACTTAAACGAGATTGTGCATGAATATTGGTGCAACCAATAATAATGGCCAGTAAAAACAATAGTTTCTTCATAGTTCGTAGGTCTGTGAATCCTGTTAACCTGAAAGGTTAAACGCCTTTCGACACAATTTATTGCTCGGTTTTAGAATTCGACACGAAAATAAAAAATAATCTAAATGGAAGGAACGGAAATTTTCCCAACGAATCAGTTTCTTTTATCGATGCCCCACAACAATTTATTTCTAATTGTTTTGTAGAAGTTTTGTCCTTCAAACTGAACCAGTTTTACAGTTAAATCACATTTCGAAATCACCAGCTCTGTTTCGTTGCTAATCGACTTAGAACGGCTATCTAAAGTAGCCAGAAACTCTTCATCTCTTCCTTCAATTTTAAGAGTTAACTTAACATCATCCGGAACAATTATAGGACGAGCACTCAAATTATGTGGCGCAATTGGGTTAATGACAAAATTTCTTGATTGGGGTATGATTATAGGGCCTCCACAACTTAGAGAATAAGCTGTAGACCCTGTTGGAGTTGCTACGATTAAACCATCAGCCCAGTATGAATTTAAGTATTCATCATTCACATAGGTATGAATAGTCATCATAGAAGATGAATCCTTTTTGTGGACAGTCAATTCGTTTAGGGCAAAGTTATTATCTCCAAAAAGGCGATCTTTTGTTTCGAGATTCAGAAGCATTCTTTCTTCGATAGAAAAATTACCCTGAACCAGATTCTTCACCAGGTTTTTTGCTTCTTCTTTAGGATTGTTTGCCAGGAAACCAAGTCTCCCAGTATTAAACCCAACTATTGGCAACCTTGAATTAGCCACTGAAGTAATCGTATCCAAAATGGTTCCATCTCCACCAATGGTAATCAGAAAGTCTACTGGAAGTTCCTCTTTTACGGGAGGGGTATACAAGTTAAAACCTTCAGGTAACTGAACCCGCTCAGCCAGAAATTCTGCAAACGATGAATTAATACATAAGTCTACTTGATTGGCCTTAAGCTCATCAAACAACCCCTGCACATAATCAGATGCATCGTCTGGAAATTTCTTTCCGTAAATTGCAATTCTCATAAGGCAAATTTAACCTTTCATTTATATTGGTTGAACAAAATGGATGAAAAATCCACTTTCATTTAACCTATTCCTGGCAAATTCAACCCTAAAAACCTTGTCGTAAAAAGTAACTAAATCCAACCCTATTCCATACCCTATCATCCAATCATTAGCCAATAAATTATTGAAGTATTCACTATCAGACACATACCCTGCATCAGTAAATAAATTCAAATAAAATGCATAATGAAACGAACTATATCTTGGGTTATTTACTCCTGGTATTTTCTTTTTTCCTGAATCCACCAACTTCATTTTAAAGTTGGTTTTAAACAACCCAAAATGCCTTCCGTCAATTACATAATATTCATACCCTCTCACAAAATCATCGTACCCTAAACTCCTTTGTAAAAAATAGGGCTGACTATCCTGCAGAACCACCTTACCTTTAGCTCCAACTGCCCAGTAAAATCGATCTGAGAGTTTCACAAAATTCTTTGCTTCCAGTGTAGAAGAAGTTAATGAAACCGGGGATACAATTCCCAATCCAACATGGTTAATATCTAACCTTAAAAAGTAACCATTTAATGGGTAAGCTTTATAATCGCGATGGTCGTTTTTAAAAATATAATTGACCTCAAAAAATTGAAATCTGGAAGCACCATTACTGAAATAATCCGGATTATTAATTACAATACTATCTTGTACCTGAGCATCTCTATAAAGCAAACTAAACTGATGAGAATTATAAATCTCGTTTCTCAATTTCACGTAAACCGCGTTGAACCATTCTTCTCTGGACCTACCAGATGGTCTGGTAAATAATCGTTTATTATTCTCCGTACCGTAAACAACCTCGTACCTCTGCTCATAAGATGAATAGGCTCCGAACCCAACATTTTGATGTTTCTCAGTATATGGTACATCATACATCAAAGCAAAGCGCTTGGAATATCCAAACTGGAACAGCATTCCCAATTGCTCATTTCTCCCTCTAAAGTTGTTATTCAATACTGCCGTTCCCCAATTCAACCTTCTAAAATCTTTGGTCTCCCACCAGGTATTAAAGTTGGGATCTGCCACATCCAAAATTGGCGCTGGAAGAATGTACCACCTTTCGGTTACCACAATTAAAACTTCGGTGAATACCTCATCCACCTTAAAGTGTTCGATCGTAACGTAATTAAAGAGAGAAGTATTAAGTAAGTTATTTCGAGAGAACTCTAGCTCATTATTTATTTCTGAAGTAGAAAGGGTATCTCCCACTTTAAAACTGAGTTCGCGATGAATAACGTACTCTTTGGTTTTATTGTTCCCAACTAACCTAATATTGGAAATAACCAAAGAAGAATCTGTCTGCGATAATACTACTTGTGCAAAAAATAATAGGGGAATAAATATGGTAAATGCTTTTTTACCAAAAATCATCCTACATGTTTAGATAGTTCATCAGAGAATCATACCTGGATTGCATGTCCTCCTGATATCGGCTTTCCGAATAAGATGCTTTAACTACAAAATCATATCTGGTTAGGGCTTGTAATACCCCACCAATATTCTTTCTGTTTACTTTCAATGTCAACTCCATTTTTGTCGAGTCCTCTGAAGAAGTAATATAAGCACTTAGAATCTTAGTATCGTTATTTTCGATTACCTGAGCAACATGCCCTAATGAGTAATCGTTTTTATTCATTTCCAGAATAATTACCGACCCAGGTTCACTGATGGAAGCTGTATTGGTAATCAAACTCATTAAGTGAGGCAAAGTGGTTAACCCAATGTATTTTTCATTCTTATCCAACACCGGAGCAACAGACAGGTTTAAGTCCGAAACCATTTTCATAACCTCGTAAATGTGCCTATCCTCATACACAAATGGTCTGTTGAAAGATAAGTTCAACTCACTTAACAACATATCAGGAGAATTGGCGTCAAATAAAATATCCTCCGATAACAACCCTAAATACTCGTTCCCATCCACAACAGGAAGATGCAGCAACTTAAACTCGTCCAGCCAGTTGAGTGCTTTTTCCACCGTTTCCGAAGATCGGATTGGAGGTACATCATCTGTTATTAATTCTCTTGCAATCATTATTATTATTTAGATTTGTGCCCTACAAAAGTAGTTATTTGAAGGTATACATTAAAGGCTATTTACATAATTAACGGTTAACTATTGACCATTCGTATGTTTTAGCTTCTTAAATATTTAGTTAAATTCTAATGGTTCGACTCAGTGTTAATATCAATAAGGTTGCCACAATTCGAAATGCACGTGGAGGCAACACCCCTGATTTAATAAAAATGGCTCAAAATATTGAACAATATGGAGCTCAGGGTATCACAGTACATCCTCGTCCAGACGAGCGACACATTCGTTATAAAGACGTTAGAGACTTAAAGAAAGTTGTCCAAACAGAGTTTAATATTGAAGGAAATCCAAAAGAACAAAAGTTCATCGACTTAGTTTTAGAGGTACAGCCAGAACAAGTAACTCTGGTACCGGATAGTGAAGGACAGCTTACTTCTGACCATGGTTGGGACACTCTAAAACACATGGATTATTTGGTGGAAACTATTAAGGTTTTCAAAGACAAGGGGATTCGTACATCCATCTTTGTGGACCCTGTGGAAGCAATGATTGACGGAGCATTAGAAACTGGTACCGATCGAGTAGAACTTTACACGGAAAGTTACGCTGCAGGATATGCCAAAGGCAAAGAAAGTGCTATCGCTCCTTTTATTGCAGCCACCAAACGAGCGGTAGAATTGGGACTAGGATTAAATGCCGGCCATGATTTATCATTAGAAAACTTGCGTTTTTTCAAAGAAAGCCTTCCAGGATTGCAAGAGGTTTCAATTGGTCATGCTCTCATCTCTGATGCCTTATACTATGGGATGGAAAACACCGTTCAACTTTATTTAAGAGAATTAAGATAACATGCAGCTGCATTACAGAAAATACGGAGAAGGACAACCCCTTGTTATTTTACACGGGCTTTTCGGAAGTTCGGATAACTGGCAAACACTGGGTAAACAATTTGCCAACGATTTTGAAGTCTACCTGGTGGATCAAAGAAACCACGGGAGATCTCCAAAGAGCGAAGAATTCAACTATCAAATCATGGCAGACGATCTGCATGAACTAATCTCTTCACTTGATTTGGATGAGATCATATTAGTAGGTCACTCAATGGGAGGAAAAGCTGTAATGACATATGCTCAACAGCACCCAGAATACATTGAAAAGCTTGTGGTGGTAGACATAGGTGTTAAACAATACCCTATGCACCATGATTTGATCATTGAAGGGTTAACTTCTATCGACCTGGATGTAATAAACACCAGAAAGGGTGCAGAAGAACAGTTATCCAGGTACATTAAGGATTTTGGTGTTAAACAGTTTCTTTTAAAAAACTTATACTGGGAAAGCAAAGGCAGATTAGGCTGGAGAATTAATTTACCGGTACTAATAGATAGAATGCCTGATATACTCTCGGAAGTGCCGCCTTTTAGAGTGGAAACTCCAACCATGTTTATTCGTGGAGACCAATCCAACTACATTCTAGAAGATGACTATGATGATATTAGCTTCTTATTTCCAGATGTAAAGATGGAAACCGTTGTTGATTCAGGTCACTGGGTACATGCAGAAAAACCAAAGGAGTTCTACGAACTGATCATGGACTTTTCGAAGAGTTAATTTATTCCACTACAAACTTAAAAGAGGATCTAAACTCCTCTCCCTCTACGGATAAAATGTACATTCCTCCAGTTATTGGAGCTAGATATTCATTGACCTCTTTACAATGATCAAACGTTTTGGTTTGAACAATTTTACCCGACAAATCGTAAAGGTTCAATTTTAATTCCTTCTCGAACTCATTAAGCTTAAGAGTTATCAATCCGGTCATCGGATCGTAATTACCCCATACAATTTCGTTTGGGTAATCTACTACTCCAACATCTCCTCCTACTTCAATTTCCATACACACCGGTAAATGATCACTCATCTGAAACAGAGCGTTAGCCACATCCATAGGAACTACACCATTACTACCGGTATTAATGCTATTGTTAAAGTGATTCCCATCCTGTCCCATAGCTTCATAAGACCCTGTAATGTATCTCGCCCCTTTACTGGCATTTTTTAAATCATCATTGATAAAAATAAAATCAAATCGATCGTCCATTCCTCCTGTGGCTCCCGTACCTAGCCCTCCACCGGAAGATCGCGTACTTTGAGTATGTATACCAGCATAAGCAGAATTGTTGTGCCAATCGCCAATCATATCAATTGGATCAAACAAATCTACATTTCCACCTGTTAATATTTCAGTCAATCCCGGTTCAGTATTGCTATAAAAATTAAAATCTCCTCCTACGCAAACATTCATTAGTCCTTGTCTGTTGTTTAGGTAGTTTTTTAAGTATTGTGCTTCCTGCAATCTTTGCTGTTCGTTAGATGACCCTGAACTTGCTTTTAAATGAAGACTATACATGTAAAAAAACACCGTATCATGCGTTGTGGCTAAATCCGGAGCTTTATAGTACAACACATACTCATTAATATCCCTCAAAGTAGTTGGAATAGCATTTTGCTCCACCAACTCCAATTTATCAGAATTATAAAACAAAAGATTATCCGTATCAGGGCCATTCATAAAAGTAGCCTGCTGATAGTGAGTAACTCCATCCTGATTAAGTGCATTATTTAAAATCAAATTAGCTCCATACTGAGCAGTCAATTCATTTACCAATAATGCATCTGGTTGTGCATACTGCACAATTTTCTTAAGCGTATCTGCTCTTTGCTGATCCTGACTTGGAAAATTAAGTAGGTTATAAGCCATTACCCGAATAGTATCCTGAGAAATTCCTTTACCTGAGTATACACAAAGGCAAAAAATGATCATTAGTGGTGTTAACTTGGTCATGTAAATTGCGGTGCTTGGTGGTGTTTTTTGTTTATTTTCTCTCTCGAATCAGAAGTGAATAAACTGGGAAGTGATCACTATAACCACCTATAAAATTAGGGCCTACATAAGATCGCCATGGATACCCTTGGAAGTTACCAGTTTTCTGTTTCAAGAATGCTTTATTATACACTACTGCTTTATAAAACTTAAAAGAAGAATAATTACCGTTTTGCGATAAATACCCCGGGGTAAATACCATTTGATCAAACAGGTTCCATGTATCTCTCCAGGCCAAAGTTCCCACTCCTTGTTTGTATAGTTTTTCCATAGGATTATAGAGTGACCCTTCTTCCATTTTTGATACTTTACCTACAGAAAGCATTCCTTCTTTCATACTTGCATTGGTTGGGTCATCATTTAAATCTCCCATAAAAATAACTTTAGTCATGGGATCATCTTTTCTTAAAGAGTCAATCACACTTTTTGCTAATTCACCAGCTGCCACTCTCTTTGGACTACTCTTCTTTGCCCCTCCTCTTCTGGATGGCCAGTGTGCCACCATAAAGTGAACTTTCTCTCCTTTCAATTCACCGGTTACCAATAACTGATCTCTTGTGGTAAATTTAGGATCGTCTTGCAGCCTTAAGGTAAAGGTTTTCGACGACAATACTTTGAAGTATTTAGGTTGATATAATAGCCCTACATCAATTCCCCTATGATCAGGAGATTCGTAATGGACAATTTCATATCCTCTCTCTGCCAGTTTCCCAGTTTTAACTAAATCTTCTAATACCGATCTGTTCTCAATTTCACAAACACCTAACACCGCAGCTCCATCTGGAGTTGACTCAGTTCCCAATTGACTGATCACCTCAGAAAGGTTAGCCATTTTCTTATTATACTTCTCCGTGTTCCACTTTTTCTGACCTAATGGAGTAAAATCTTCCTGCAATATTTTTGCGGTATCTGGGTCCACAAGAGTATCAAAAAGATTCTCTAAATTGTAGAAACCTACACATACCACTTCGTATTGTTTTTTGGGGTCTAACTCCTGACTTTTAGCCGTTGAGAATAGGCAACAAAAAGCTAATGTTATTAAATAACAAGATAAATTTCGCATGGGAAAATGATGATTGTTTTTACGAATATGAATTACCGTTTCCATTCTGAAACGGACAGTGCAAATATATGACCAAATTATTCACATCTCAAAAAGGTATTAACAATTTGGCTTAATTTCCCAACAGCACAAAACAATCTACACCCTAGAAAATTAGGCTATTCCTGAACTTTCTATCTATGTTAAATAATCGTTAGGAATGTGGTTTGTACATCATTGGCTCTTGACAAGTGTCAAAAATAGATTAACTTTGTAGGCAAGAATGTTCCGTGTTCTCCTTGAAGGTAATCGAATCTGAAACCACGGAAACATAATTAATCTTAAAAAAAGTTTTAGAAAAGTAAGAAACCACCACAGACCAACTAAAGAACCAATTTGAGTTTTAAGTTTGTTTGTTTTTTACTATCCCACTTCTAAAATTTAGATTTCTTTCTGATCAAAAGCACAATTATTTACGATGCAAAAAAGCTTAGCCATATTGACTTTATGCCTGGCAACTCTATCGTTCAATGCTCAATCTGACACCATCAAAACGGATACACTAAGGGAAATTATCCCGGTCCTTGCATCAGGTGCAGATCTTATTGACTCTGAAACTCAGTCGCAAGACGTGAGTGGATTATTGCAATCTTCCAGAGATGTTTACGCAGGTATTGCAGGTTTTAACTTTAGCGCAGCCAGATTCAGACTAAGAGGATATAGTTCTGAAAACACGATCATTACCATTGGCGGAATGCCAGGGAATGATCCAGAATCCGGATGGGCCATCTGGAGTTACTGGGGAGGTCTGAATGACATTACAAGATACCCGGAAGCAAAAACAGGAATTGCTTCATCGCATATCGGATTTGGTGGAATTGGAGGATACTCCAACATTAGCTTAAGGGCTTCTGACAAAAGAACAGGACATAGAGCTTCTTACGCTGTAACCAATCGAAGCTACCGAAACAGAATGATGTACACTTACAACTCCGGTTGGAAAAATGGGTGGGCATTTTCAGGTTCATTCTCCAGGCGTTGGTCTGATGAGGGGTACGTTGATGGAACATTCTATGATGGAGGAAGCTATTTCTTTGCAATAGAGCGAAAAATAAAAGAAGGGCACACCATTAATTTGGCTGCTTTTGGAGCTCCAACAGTACAGGGAAGAAGAGGAATTTCTACTCAGGAGGCATACGATTTGACCGGCAACAATTTTTACAACCCATACTGGGGATACCAGAACGACGGAAAAATTAAGAGAAATGCAAGAATGAGGGACAATCATAAGCCTTATATCTCATTAACAGACTATTTGAATTTTGAAGATGGTTCCAAATTAACCACTACAGCCTATGCTATTGTTGGAAGAACTAGCAATACCAATCTTAACTGGTATGATGCGGCCGATCCAAGACCAGATTATTACAAAAGATTTCCAAGTTACCATTTGGGGAGAAATGAAATTGAAGAAGCTGATGAACTAACAGCACTTTGGGCAGGTGGAACTAATCATCAAATTGATTGGGACCAAATGTACTTTGCCAACAGCAAAAACTTGTATGCAGTAGAAAATGCTAATGGTATTACAGGAAATACGATTGAAGGAAACCGATCAAAATATGTAGTGGAAGAATACCGGTCTGATCCACGAATGTTTGGTATCAACTCCATCTACAACAAAGACATTAACGAAAACTTATACCTTTCTGCAGGAGTTCATGGTTATCACCACAAAACCAGAAACTACCGTAAAATGAACGACTTGCTAGGAGGTGATTTCTGGGTAGATGTTGACCAGTTTGCGGAGCGTGATTTCGATGATGAGGTAACAGCACAAAATGATCTCTCTACACCAAATAAGATCATCGGAGTTGGTGATGTATTTGGTTACGATTACGAAATCCATGTAAACAAGTACGAAGTATTTGGGCAATTGGATTACAAATCAAGAAAACTGGATGGATTTGTTGGATTAACAGGATCCAACACCTCTTTCTGGAGAAATGGTTTGATGCAAAATGGAAAATTTCCCGAAAACTCAATTGGGGAATCTGAAAAGCAAACATTTAACAACTACGGCGTTAAAGCAGGAGCGGTATACAAAATTACCGGAAGGCACTTACTTACTGCCAATGGAACTTACATGACAAGAGCTCCATTTGCAAGAAATGCATTTATTTCTCCTAGAACTAGAGATCAGGTAATTCCTAACTTAGAGAGTACCACCATAATGTCTGGAGACATTAACTACATGGTTCGATACCCTAACCTGAAAGTTAGGCTAACGGGGTATTATACTGAAATGAATGATCAGGTTTGGTCGAGAAGTTTTTATCATGATGAGTACTTAACCTTTGTGAACTACATGATGACCGGAGTTGACCAACTGTACATGGGGGGTGAATTGGGAATCGAGAAAACCATTGCCTCTTCTTACGTATTGCAAGGAGCATTTACTACAGGACAATCATTATATAACTCCAGACCAATTGCTACCATTACCAGAGACAACTCAGAAGAAGTGGTTGCAGAAAACAAAGTGGTTTATTTAAAGAATTACAGAATTGGGGGGATGCCACAAACAGCTGCTTCCATTGGATTAAAATACAATTCGCCTAAGTACTGGTACGCCGGTGCTAACTTCAACTATTTTGCAGACATCTATTTAGACCCTAACCCGGATAGAAGAACAGAAGAAGCAATTGCAGGATTTGTAGAAAGTGATCCGCAATGGAAAGAAATCATTGTTCAAGAGCAACTAGATAACGGATACACCTTAAATGTTTATGGTGGTAAATCCTGGAAGATTCGCAAATACAACTCTTACTTAAGGTTGAATGTGAACGTAAATAATGTATTAAACAATACCTCATTTAAAACAGGAGGGTTTGAACAACTTAGATACGATGTTACCGACATTGATAAGTTTCCTCCAAAATATGGCTACATGTACGGGTTAACCTACTTCGCCATGGTGAGTTATTTATTTTAAAAAGACTGAACTCGAGATATGAAGAAGTTAAATTTAGTTTTCATTTTGTTGTTGGTTATTACCGCTTCATCTTGTAAGCGAGAGTATGACCAACCACCAGTACCTACTATTCCGGAAGGAAATGTAATAACCATTGCAGACCTAAAAGCAATGTATTCCACTTCTGCAGTAGAAATCACTGAGGATTATTCTATTTATGCTACAGCTACCACAGACGAATCATCCGGTAACTTTTACAAAGAGGTATATGTGCAGGATGCTACAGGTGCAATTCAATTAAGATTAACCAATTCCGGTGGAATATATCAGGGAGATTCTGTTAGAATCTACCTTAATGGAACTACTCTGGACAACTATAATGGAATGATGCAATTGGATAATGTAGATACAGACAATAACATTATCAAGCAAGCTACAGGAAAAACTGTTGCTCCATTGGTTAAAACCATCGATCAATTAACTGCTGCAGACCAAGCAATGCTTATCCAACTGGAAGATGTTGAATTTGCAGCTACTTCTTTAGGAGCTACCTGGGCCAATGCTGCTACGCAATCTAGTGTAAATCATGATTTGGTAGATTGCAGTGGGATCAATACAGTGTTAGTTAGAACCAGTGGTTATGCCAACTTTGCTGATGATTTGATTCCTGAATTAAATGGGACATTCATTGGTATATTAGGAGTGTACAACACCGACTTGCAATTGTATGTAAGAGAACCATCCGATTTAAATTTTGTTAATCCAAGATGCACTGGTGGAGGTTCTGTTATTTGCAACCCGGTTAATGGACTTAATGAAGATTTCAATGCGCAAGTAATCAATAATCCATTGGATGCAGATTGCTGGAACACAGAATCCACAGATGGAACTTTAAGATGGGCTTGTAAAGATGATGCCGGAAATAAATATGCTGAGGCTTCTATTCTTGGAACTTCTACTTCTACTAACGAGATGTGGGTAGTTTCCCCTGAGATCATTTACTCCGGATCAGACGCACTTACCTTCCAGACAACACATGCAGGATATAATCACGATGGATTAACGGTATGGGTATCTACTGACTATAATGGTTCCAACGCTGCCACAGCTACATGGACTCAATTAACTGCAACTTTTGCAGGATCGGGAGATGCCAGTGGAACATGGGTTAACTCTGGTACAATCGACTTAACAGGACTTGGATTATCAGGTAACTATGTTATTGGATTTAAATACAATGCCAGTGGTGTTGGAGGACAAACGACCACTTACAAATTAGACAACGTAATTGTAACACAATAAAAAGACAAACACCAAAATTTAAAAAAATGAAAAAAGTTTACCTTATTGCATTATCAGCTTTGGCCTTTGGAAGCGCTAGTGCACAAACAGTTTTCAGTTCAAATTTCGAAGACTGGACGGCAGGTACACCGGATGATTTCTTTGGAGCTAAAACAAGCTTAGAGGCAGACAGCATTGAGCAAATTACTTCGGGGGCAGTTTACGGAAGCAACACTGCCAAATTGTACAACGAAGAAAGTAGCCACAAAAGACTTTCTACACAACCGGTTCCTGTTGTGATGGATACTACTTACGAAGTTACTTTCTGGGTAAAAGGGCAAGGTGATATTCGAGTTGGAATTTTTGACGGAGATATGGATGGAAATGATTATGGATATGATTACGCCAATTACATTTCTGTAAACACTTCTACCTGGGAGCAACACACACAATCGATTGTTGCAGATACCACCAATAACTCTACTGCTGAGTTCTTGATTTCTGTAAGAAACATGGTAGATGGAAGCGAATTAGAATTAGACAGTGTAGTTGTTAACGTTGGAACTTACGTTCCACCGGCAAGTATTTCTATTTACGACATTCAGTATTCTACTGCTAACCCGGCAGATTCTCCATACTCAGGACAAATAGTTAGTACAGGAGGAATTGTTACAGGAGTTAGAGCTGATGGAAGATTTTACCTACAAAGTGGTAATGGTCCTTGGTCTGGAGTATATGTTTACGACAGTCAAAACACGGTAAACATTGGTGACTCTGTTACACTTGATGCTGAAGTAGATGAGTATTTTGACCTTACTGAACTTAAAAACGTAACCAACTTCAACCTTGTTTCTTCTGGAAACTTCTTCATGTCAAACCCTGTTTCTTCAGCAGATGCCATGACGGAGCAATACGAAGGATGCCTTGTTACAGTAACTAATGCAGTTTGTAGCAATGCGGATGTTGGTGCCAACTTCGGAGAATGGACCATTAATGATGGTTCAGGGCCTGCACAAGTAGATGACTTCTTGTATGCCTATACCCCAATATTAAACAACGCATACAACGTTACCGGATTGGTAGATTATAACTACGGAGAATTTAAAATACTTCCTAGAGATGCCAATGATGTTTCCACAGTATCAGGAGTTAATGAAATGACAGAGTTGGAGGCTTCTATCTACCCTAACCCAACTAACGGAACTATTTTGGTAGATGCTCCACTAAACAGCGAAGTAGTTGTTTATAGCTCTGAAGGGAAAATTTGTTATACAACTAGCAATACTCAATTGAATCAGGTAATTGATTTATCTGCTTTGGAAAATGGAAACTACATTGTTAGAATTACAAACGCCAATTCAACCACCACAAAATCGTTGATCAAACAATAAGATCAATTGAATTATCATAGCGTAAAAGCCGCACTCTATTTGAGTTGCGGCTTTTTTATTTTTACTATAAACAAAACGGGAGGCATCAAAGACACCTCCCGCTTAAACTCAAACCCGGTTTAATTTTATTGTAAAATAAATTTCTTTGCAAAGGATGATCCTTCCACATAAACATGTATGAAGTATATTCCTTTTGGATCTTTCCCCATATCAAATTGACAATTCTGAGTTCCACTCAGATTTTGCTTTTGATACAGTATCTGTCCTAAATGATTTGTTATTTCAACCTTATCCACATTCAATTCATCCCATGTAAGGTTTAACTCTCCTTCTGTTGGATTTGGATAGAAGCTAAGCATTGCTGCCAGATTTTCATCCGGAATACCTGAAGGGTCTTCCACAGTGATCACCATGGTTTCAGTAGAGAAACACCCAACAGAATTGGTTGCAGTTAGAGTAACAGTATATGTTCCAGGAGTATTATATGTATTAGAAGGATCTTGAGCATTTGAAATGTTTCCATCTCCAAAATCCCAACCATAAGTGCTTCCTCCTACGGATGTATTGGTAAAGTTTACCTGATCTCCTATGTTGACTGTGGTATTTGGAACTGTAAAGCCTGCAACCGGAATCGCAGCTCCAGCAGCAATTGTTACCGAAGAAGTAGATGTACAGCCATTATCGTCGGTTACGGTGAGTTCATAAGTTCCCGGGCAAATACCAGTGGCATTTTGAACATTTCCAACCCCACTGTTCCAGCTGTAGGTATAAGGTGCTGTTCCAGCAGTAGCAGTTCCAGTAAGTGTTCCGTCGCAATCACCATCACAAACTTCATCCGTTGATGCTGTACTTGCAACTGGTAAAGGAGGTGCTGTAATGGTTACTGTAGTGCTTCCTGAGCAACCATTTGCATCAGTAGCAGTAACATTATATGTTCCTGACGATAAACCAGTGGCACTATTGGTAGTACTTACATTTGGTGTCCAGGAGTAGGTATATGGAGACTGACCACCTTGTACTGAAATAGTAACTTCACCATCATTCTGATCGCAGGTAGCATCTGTTCCGGTTCCCCCAACTGTTGGAGCACCAGGGTTAGATACAATCCCAGTAGCAGTACCCTGACATCCATTATTATCCGTAATAGTTACATCGTAAACACCAGCTGCTAAACCTGAGAGGGTTGCTGAACTACCGCTTACTGGACTCCATGAATAAGTGAATGGCGATGCTCCAATTGCAGTTACGGTAACTGAACCGTTACTTTGACCACAGGAAGCATCTGTAACTGCCGTCGTTCCTGTTGGATTAGCATTAACTACAATGTATCCAGACTGTACAAGCGTATCTGATTTAGCACCATCAATTGCCACCAGGGTTACATCATAAGTTCCTGCAGAATTATAAGTTACTGTTGGGTTTTGATTGGTGGAAGTAGCAGGTGTTCCTCCTGGGAAACTCCAACTCCACCCTGTTATACTACCTGTACTTAGGTCTGAAAATGTAACCGATTCTCCCTCGCAAACAGTTGTAGGAGAGGCACTAAAGTTGCTTACAGGATTGGTAGGCACACAAAAATTATTTATTTCCTGATTACCAAAATTGGAGTTTGCTGCTTGCATGGTTGCCAGAACTGTTGAAGATTGATCTTCAATAGAATATGTTCCATTAACCGTACAGCTCCCATACTGCGATCCATACATACCATCTCCATAGCCATCATTAATTACAAAATCATAGCATTGTCCAGGTATTAAACATACTGCCGAAGAATAAGTATCCCCACCAGTAACATTAGGATATCCTCCTCCAGACACCCAGGTGTTCCCGGAAGCATCGTTAATTTCCCAGGTGGTTTCACTCCCCCAACAATCTGTTGTTATGTTCACATCTATCGTTTCAGTTCCAACAGATAAAGGTTCGGAAAGGTTATCATTAGAAGCATTTTGATCTGCAACCCCATTAGGTTGAGATGTAGCAACATTGAAAGTATGATAACCTGCCGTAACAGTTGTTGCTGGTAAAGTAACATTTGTAGATGCTCCAGAAGCAAGAGAACCAGCCCAATTAAAAGTACTGGAGGCTCCACCATCAATATCATAAATGACATCCGCTGCTGTTAAGGTATTTAAACCATAATTCGTTAAAGTCACTTGTGGCGTAAATGAGGTACTACAAATATTCCCACCATTAACAACATCGCTTATTCCTATATCATCATTTAGCGAGGGTGAAACAGCACTGGCATACCCAGCCTGATGTACTTCCTTGGTACTATGATCTTGAATAAAAGCTACAACAGCTAATTCATTTTCATCATATACATTAGACCATGTCCAGGATTCCGAAAACGACTGATTATCGTTAACAGCCCATGAACTAGCTAATGTGGTTCCACTAGTATTAGGTAACATCTGTTTCATGACGTTATGAAAATCAGTTTCTCCGTTAGATCCTGGTGGGGAACTAAATGAAATATGCTTTTCAATTACAACAATATGCAATTTCAGGTTACCGGATACCGCTTGTGTACAAGTTACATCCACATTCGCCGTGATAGCACTGGCTGTTTTAGTAAAACTTACGCTCATATCGAATGGAGATGGAACCGCATACCTGTTGTTAATGGTTGAATTGGTAACAATGGTGTTCGGTGCACCTGGACCGGAAGTTCCCCCCAGTACAGTATTTGGTACTCCGGACACTCCATAATAGACCCTTCTGTCGTTAGGCCCCGCCGGATAATGAGCGTTCATTGGATCCGATCCCGGCCACGAAACCTGGTGTTTAATGGATACCGCCTTGGTGGAGTTAGAGTTAAGAGTTGCCTCTAAAGTTGGATTTGCTGCGGCACATGGTCCGCAAGATGCCTGTGTAAAATGTTCTACTAGCACGAGTCGTTGGCTTTGTGCTAAACTAGTAGAAACAGACAATAGGGCCGCGAAAGCGGCTAAACTAAATTGTTTCATGCTGGTTATGAGTTTTAAGGGTTTGAGTTTCAGCTATCTAAGATAGCATTACCCACCACTTATTTAGATTTTGGTGTAGGAGATGCACTTTAAATATTGTGATCCTAATCAGAGAAAAGAACTAAACTAAAAATTATCTTTTTGCCAATTACTTCACCCTACTCCCTAGTAAACAACAGAAAATATTCTCTAACTAATTTTAAGATTTTAATCATTTTCTTTTCAGAATATCCAAACCCTACCAACCTAAATTTGAGTCAATTAGAGTAACTATCTCCGTTTATAATTGAAATCCACTAATATCCTTGAAAATCTATTCTGGCACTATCAATCATATCTACCCAACGACCCATTTTCTTCTGAATTACCTTAAAATGATGTTGTTCTTCCGGGGTGATTAAAGAAATGGCATCACCCGGGTTTTCCGCTCTTCCAGTTCTTCCAATTCTGTGAATATAATCTTTAGGAGATCTTGGCAATTCATAATTGATTACACAAGGCAAGAACTCGATGTCTATTCCTCTGGCTAACAAGTCTGTTGCCACTAGAACTCTTAAATTACCGGACTTGAACCTTCTCAAAGCTTCTGTTCTAGCTCCCTGACTTTTTTTACCATGAATGGCGTTTGCCTGAATACCATTCTTCTTCAGTTTGTCAACCAACGAATCCGCTTTAAATGTTGACGCAACAAAGATCAATACCTGATCGAGGTTGTTGCTTTTAATGATATACCGTAGTAAAGGGCCTTTGTTTTCGGGTGAGACAAAATACCCCGTTTGATTGATCAGTGTTAAATCTGTTTTCTTCTCTCCTATTTTTACAACAGTTGGATCATTCAGCAATGCTCGGTTGATTCCTTTTACATTTTTATTTAATGTGGCTGAAAAAAGTAAATTCTGACGTTTTTTGGGCAGAAATCCAAAAATTCGGTCCATTTCTGCTTTAAATCCCATACTAAGCATTTTATCTGCCTCGTCTAAGACTAACATTTTTACCTCTTTTAATTGAACCGCATTGGACTCCACCAATTCAATTAACCTTCCAGGAGTTGCAATTAAAACCTTCGTATTTTGCATGGCGATCATTTGAGGATTAATGGATACTCCTCCAAAAACTGCCAGGACCTTTACTCGTTCCGGAAGGTTCATGCTCATTTGTCGGAACACATCTTTTACCTGAACAGCCAGTTCTCTTGTTGGCACCATTATCAATACACTTACATGCCTGTTCTTCGTTTTGGTTTCTCCCTCCATTAAACTAAGAATAGGTAAAACATAACTAGCCGTTTTACCCGATCCGGTTGGAGCTATCCCCATGATGTCATCTCCCTTTAGAGTAGCGGGAATTACCTGTTCCTGAATTGGATATGGTTTTTCAAACTCTCTCTTTTCTAAGGTTTCAACTAAATACTGAGGTAATCCTAAAGATTGGAAAGACATAGGTCTGGAATGGTTTTAATTTCGGGGCGCAAGGTAGCCATTCCAAATTTAACTCAACCCTACTCTACTTTAACAGACCCCAAACACCACATAAACAACTAACTACTAGTTAATTAAATATTTTTCAATCTTTTTTATGGAATTATTTATTCGGTTACATCTCTATATCGAACCGCGGATGAAATGAATCATTAACTAAAAATTACAACAATGAAAAATTTACTATTAGGGCTATTGATTTTACTTGGAGCAAATGCGTTTGCTCAATCAAATACGGGAGAGATAAAAGGAACGGTAACCAGTGATTTGGATGAACCAATTCCATTCGCAAAAGTAACTGTTAAGGTAGGTGAGAAGATTATAGGAGCTACTACCGATTTTGATGGAAAATTTACCATCAAACCATTAGATGCAGGAACTTATAATGTTACCGTTTCTGCAATAATGCTGGAAGACCAAACCATTAATGGAGTTGCTGTGGACCCTGATAAAATAACTTTTCTTAATGACATCAAACTAACTTCTGAAGCAGTTGTTATTGAGTGGGAAGAACCATTAATCGACCCAGAAGATACCAAAATAGAAACCATCCGAGCTGACCAAATTGCAGCCTTACCGGTTAGAATGGACCTTGCTAAAATTGCTCAGACGCTTTCTTCAGAAATTAGTACAACGGACGACGGTGAAATCTATTTCAGAGGAGCCAGAAACGGAGATGTAGTTTACTTCATCGACGGGGTTAAAGTAACCGGAAATAAACCAGCACTTCCTAGTGCCTCCATCAATGCCATGAGAGTATATACCGGAGGTGTACCTGCCAAATATGGAGACACCATGGGAGGTGTAATCATGGTAGAAACGAAAAGCTATTTCGATCTTTATAACAAACGAGTGGGCGATAACCTATAATTATTAACCACTTTATTTCTCCCCTGCTTCAAGCCCGTAGCAGGGGAGTTTTTTATGCGCTATTTAGTACTCATAACATTCCTAATTTCTCTCAGATTTTTTGCTCAGGATACTATTCTTCCGATTATTAAAATTCCACCTCATCAAATAACATCTGGAGAAATATACAAGCGAATTTCTCAAAGAATGATTGAGCGATCATCTGAAATTATCTGTTCAGAAGAGAATTCAGTTTTCTACCCACTTCATCATCAAAGCGGAATCTCCTACATCATAAATGGAAAAGCATCTCTTGAATTAACGATTCCAAAAGGAGCAATTTTAGACATAATCGTGCACGAATACGGCACACCAGCTAAATTTGGAGATACCAATTCTATCATTGTGGAAATAGAGTCCTATTAAACTCTTCTTAACCCTATCCACTTTTAACTTTTCAACTGAAAAAATATTTTTCAATTATTTTTTATGGAATCCTTTTTCCGGTTGCATCTCTATTAAAAACAATTAAATTCAGAAAAATGAAAAACTTAATTTTTGCCGTATTAGCTGTATTTATAGCAACTGTTTCCTTTGGTCAAAATGCCATGGGAGAAATTAAAGGAAACGTAATAGACAAAGAAGAAGGAGAACCAGGTGTGGGTGCCAAAGTATGGGTAACCGTACTAGAATCCAAAAAAGGAACCATGACGGATATTGATGGAAAATTTACCATTAAACCTCTTAATCCAGGAATTTACGATGTACACATTACCATGACGGGTAAACAGGAAAAAATCATTAAAGACGTAGTGGTGAATCCTGATAAGATTACCTGGTTAAAAGACCTTGAAATGGTAAAAAACGATACGCTTAAAATTGTTGAGATTACTACTTATGCAGAGCCGTTGATCAAACCGGAGGATCCAACTGCACAAACCATTAGTGCGAAAATGATCAAGAATAGCCCGGTACTTAGAAACCCGAAACAACTTATTGGAACCATTTCATCAGATATTTCGGTCAGTGCAGATGGAGATGTGTACGTAAGAGGGTCGAGAAGTGATGCTGTGATTTACTTTATAGATGGAGTAAAATCTACTGGAATGAACGGTGTACCAGGAGGAGCTATTGGAAGTATTACCGTATACACTGGAGGAGTACCAGCCAAGTATGGAGATGTAACCGGAGGAGTGGTTATCTTAGAAACCAAAAGCTATTTCGATTTATACAAAGCCAAGAAATCGCAACAAATGGCTGAAAAATACAAGTAATGTCACTTGAACTGCATCAGATGTTAGGTACGGGATAAATATTAGATACTTGTTACAATATCTGCTATCTTCGCAACACTAAAACGGGCAAAAATTGAGATTTAGAAGAAGAGATATCAAAGAACTTTCGGATACGGAACTGGTTAACCGGTTCAAGCACTCCAAAAACACCAGATACATTGGGGTGCTATTCGACAGATACGGACACCTGGTTTACGGGGTGTGCTTAAAGTATCTGAAGAACGTAGAGGAAAGTAAAGATGCAGTTCATTTGATCTTTGAAAAAGTGATGAAGGACCTCCTTCGAATGGAAGTAAAGACTTTTAAACCGTGGCTTTACATGGTGAGTAAAAACTTCTGCTTGATGGAGATCAGAAAGAAAAAACCTCTTCAGGGAAGAGAGCAAGACATCGAAGCAGTTGGGCACACACTGGAAGCAGAAGACGACCAGGAAACAGCCAGACTAAAAGAACTTCGATTGACTTCTTTAGAAGAGGCCATAGAGCAATTGAAACCTGAGCAAAAAAAATGTATAGAACTCTTTTACCTAAAAGAGAAATCGTATCAAGAGGTGGTTGAGCTCACCGGATACGAATTGAAAAAAGTAAAGAGTTATATACAAAATGGTAAACGCAATTTAAAGATCATGTTATCTGCAAATGGTTTATCGTATCTGTTGATTTTATGTTTAACTCAAATCAACTAGGAGCATGACAATGAAAAAGAAAATATTTGGAAAATCATCACCACTTACTAAAGAGGAGATGAATTCCTACCTCAACGGAACTCTTTCGGAATCCGAAAGAAGAGCTGTTGAGCAAAAAATAGCTGAAGACGAATTCAACGCCGATGCGTTGGAAGGATTCGAAGAACACGCTGGTTCCATGGCAGGATTTAGCGAGGTAAGCGATTATTTTCATGGAAACTTAGTACGAAAAATTACTAAATGGAAATTTCAATATTCGTTCATCATTGTAATTGGTTTAGCCGTTGGAATATTTACCATTGGTTCTTTCTTTATTCTAGAAAGTGAAGAAAAGAGAAAAGAATTCGAGAAAGCAAAAAGAATAGAAAAACAAGAACAACTTCAGGCTGATGCCGAAAAAGAAACAGAAACCACTGTAGAAAAGGAAGCTCCAATTGCAGAGCTTACCGACGAAGAAATCGATGAAGCAGTTACCCTACCTGAGGAAAAGCAAGTAAAATCTGAAAATGTTATTATCGAATCTCCTATTACATTGGATAAAGAGGTTGATTCTATCCCTGAGGAACAAAAAATAGATGAGATCATCATCGTAAAAGAAAAAGTCTCTACGGAAGCTGCTGCTCCTATTGAACAGGAAATTGACAGAACCGTTAAGTACAGTAACGTTAAAACAAGGTACCTTGCTGAATTGTTAATCATCGATTACTCTATCATTTACGAAGAGGGAATTACGGTTTCCAATATCGAATTACAAAATGGTACTCCTGCCTACATGGCCAATAAAGATGACCATCCGGATGAGGCCATGGAAACAACTTCTTACACGAAAGAAATTGAGTACTTGGATTATCTTTTCGAAGCTCAAAAGAAGTTTAGAAGAAATGATTTTAAGGCAGCATTGAAGGATTATAAAGTGATCTTAAAGCAATACAACGATGATGTTAATGCCCATTTCTATAGTGCATTATGTTACTACAATATCAATCGTCAGAAGAAAGCTATACAACACTTCGATCGAGTTATTGAAAACACTTACAACACCTTCGACGAAGAGGCCAATTGGTACAAAGCGCAGTGCTTATACGAACTTGGTAAAATTGCTGATTGTATTTCGCTGTTAAACAAAATTGCCAACTCAGATAGTTTCTACGCTAAAAGAGCGGCAGACATGCTGGAAGAAATCTAATTTTTAAAGTACTTTTAGGCCATATTCCTAAAAGATGAAAAAACTAGTTTTTCTATTACTTCTACCACTGTTATTGGTTGGTTGCGAATCTCTTACCTACAAAGAGGTTAAGATTGGTGAGTTATTTACTATCGAACTGGAAAGCTCCATGGCCGATATGCGAGACATTAACCCCGAAGCCTGTTTACAGTACGGAAACCTATCCAACAACTTATTTCTAATGGTTATAACCGAACCCATAGAGGAATATGCTCCTTACTATTGGGATGATGAAAAAGGAGAGATTAATCGAGAAGAGCTTCATGAGCAATATTACGACATGATCATGGAGCAAAATAAGGATATCTATCATTACAGCACACTTACGGATGAAGAACTATCCATTGAAGGGCTCCTAACCAAAAAAGTCTCTTTTGATAGTCACTTGAATGGAAACTCATTGCACTTTAAAATAGCTGTAATTGTAGGAAACAGGAATCTCTATCAAATTCTTTCCTGGACCACAGCAGAGAATATTGGCACTCAATATGAGGACGCCATTGACTATATGATTGCATCCTTTAAAGAACTTTAATTGAAAGGCTCCGGAAAAATAATATGGCCCTTAATTTCTGTAGCAATCATTGTTACCGGAGTGCTATGGATTTTTTCATTGATGATGCAAGATTATCGTAAGGGTGATGAAATGGTGGAAGAAAAAATGAAAGAAGTTACCATCTTCGAAAATCTAAAAATAGCTGCAACTTACAAGCAAAAGGGAAACCAGGAAAAGGCCATTGATATGTTCTCTGCGATACTAAAACTAGACCCGGAAAATTACGATGGCAGAATGATGCTGGCCGAGACTTATTATGAAACTTGCATTGAAAAAGATACACTTTGTGATGAAGCTTTGTGGCAACTAAACATTCTGGTGGAAAAATTCCCTACGATGGCAGAACCTTACGAACTAAGGTCGGAGATTTTGTTCTTGATGAATGACACGGTTGCAGGACAACGAGACAAGGCCAAAGCCATTGAATTAAGGATGTAACAAAAAAAGCCACCCAAAATGGATGGCTTCAATTATTTATATAAAAAGGCTTTTAATTCGCCGGAATATCTTTAATGATATCCAAAAGGAAATTCCAGAATTTATCTACTGTATCAATTTTCACTTTTTCATCAGGAGAGTGAGGATTTCTAATGGTTGGCCCAAAAGAAATCATATCCAATCCAGGGTACCTTTCTCCTAAAATCCCACATTCTAATCCTGCATGACAAGCTTGTACTCTAGGCTCTTCTTCGAATAGCTTAACGTACTTATCTTTCATTAAGTCTAAAATCTCAGAATTTGGATTTGGAGACCATCCCGGGTAAGACCCCGTGTGTTCTACTGCACACCCCATCAATCCGAAAACAGATCCAATAGTATAAGCAATGTCCATTTTAGAAGACTCCACAGAACTACGTTGTAAACTTTGAGTACTGAATACTCCATCTTTTACAATAACTCTTGCTAAAGAAGAAGAAGTCTCTACTAAACCAGGAATGGCCATACTCATTCTGTATACCCCATTGTGAACCGCTCTTAAAGCATTGGTAACATCAAATACATCATCCATACTCATAACCTTTTCTGGCATTTCAGTAGATTCAATAATGATGTCTAAATCAGGATCTGCAATTGCAAATTCTTCTTTAATTTCAATTGCTCTTTTCTTAAATTCTTCCAGATAGGCATTGTTTGCAACAGTTATTACTGCAAATGATTCTCTTGGAATAGCATTTCTCAAACTTCCTCCATCAATTTCTGCTATTCTCAATCCAAACTCCTGACATCCCCACATCAAACGATTCATGATGATGTTAGCATTTCCTCTCTCCAGGTGTATGTCCATTCCAGAGTGCCCTCCTTTTAGTCCTTTAACGGTAATTTTTAAAGCTACACCATCTGCAGCTTCCTGCTCATATTCGTAACGTGTATTGGTATCGATACCACCTGCACATCCAATAGAAAATTCATCGTCATCTTCTGTATCCAGGTTTAATAGAATTTTCCCATCTAACAATCCCTGATCCAAACCAAACGCACCAGTCATTCCAGTTTCTTCATCAATGGTAAATAACCCTTCCAAAGCAGGATGAGCAATATCGGTAGAAGCTAGCAAACTCATAATTGCTGCTACTCCTATCCCATTATCTGCTCCTAAAGTAGTTCCGTTGGCCGTTACCCAATCTCCATCAATTAACATTTCAATTCCCTGAGTATCAAAATCAAACACAGTATCTGCATTTTTTTGACACACCATATCCAAATGAGATTGAAGGATAACAGTTTTTCTATCTTCCATTCCGGGAGTAGCCGGTTTCTTTATAATAACATTTTGAACACTATCTACAATCGTCTCCAACCCAAGTGATGCTCCAAAGTTTTTAATAAACTCAATCACTTTCTCTTCTTTCTTAGATGGTCTTGGAACAGCATTTAAATCTGCAAAATTGTTCCAAAGAACTTTAGGTTCTAATTCTCTGATTTCCATTCTGATTTTATTTTGCACGAAGATAACAAAATGGCTGATTCACTCACCTTCAAATTGGTCAATATTCTGTCACCTAAAAAGGATGTAAACAAACCAATGCTTTCTTGTTATATATTTGCGTCATGAGCGACTTCTCTACTAACAAAAAACTAGAGCCTGAAGACTTTTACTGGTCCGAAGAAGGGTATCGTGTATTCACTGAAAGATATCATCTTAAAAGAGGCTATTGCTGTAAAAATGGCTGTCGTCATTGTCCCTATGGATACGACAAGAAAACTGGTACATTTAAGAAGAAAGAATAATCTACTCTCTCGATAAAAAAGTGTTAATTCTTTCAATGTGACACTATCCTGAAATTCCTCTAAAAATCCTATCGGATATTTGCAACTGAATAATTTGATGAAAACAAAAATGAACTTTAAATCTACACTACTTTTCACCCTATTAAGCATGGCTACGTTTGTTGGTAATGCGCAATTCAACTCTGACCAAACGGGAGCATGGTACATGTACTTCTTTAACACCAATTTCAAAGATGGACCGTGGGGTGTTCAGGGAGATATCCAATTTAGAAACTGGGACCTTGGAGGAGATTTAGAACAACTTCTAATTAGAGGTGGAGTAACCTATGTTCCTAAAAGTACCAACATTAAATTCACGCTTGGATATGGAAACATTACTACTGGTGAATTTGGATCAGGAACTTCTACTGTATCAGAAAGTAGAATATACCAGGAAGCATTATTTCCAACTAAAATTGGCGAGAGATTTTACTTAAAACATCGTTTTCGTTACGAGCAAAGAATGGTGGAAGGACAAGACCTTAGAACAAGGTACAGATACAACCTATTTGTAAACGTTCCTTTGAATAGCAAATCATTAGAAGCGAAAACAATTTACCTGGCATTGTACAACGAAATTTTCATCAACGGAGAACGAGAAACAGGAACCGGGCAAGTGGAAATTTTCGATAGAAACAGGGCTTACGCTGCTCTGGGGTATGCACTAAAAAACAACCTAAAAGTTCAATTGGGGTGGATGAAACAGACTACTGATAATTGGAGCAAAAATCAATTGCAAGTAAGCTTGCATCACTCTTTTTAAAAGCAACACTATTAATTCTGAATTTTAACAATAAAAAAATTCCTTATCAGACACCTGATGTTTTAATTGAGAGTTAATTGAAAAAGAAAAGTAACTAAAAAGCAATATTCGATTATAGGTAATAGAATCATCCCGTTAATTATTATCGATAATCCTTAACACCAAAAACTCAAATGAAAACTCTCTCAGCGCTACTTATTCTGGTTTTTGCTACCACCACGGGAATTGGCCAAAAGCTAAAATCAGATCACCACGAAGTTATATTAAAGTCCATTGAAAAGGAAGAAATTAATTTTCTTGGAAAAAAGATGGAAGTTTATGTTGGAACCATCAAGGTAAAATCGAAAGGTTCTGGGAAAGAAGAACTTCAGTACTTTTTCCCAAAAAGAAATGGAGAATTTTCGCACCTCACTATTTTAACAGAGGAAGAAAACATTCTGAAACCCCGATTGTTTTATAATCAGAAAAACAAATCGTTTACCTTTCATAAAGATACTCCTAATGAAGGCTCTAAAAAGGTTTTATCGAATGAATCAGTGGAAGAAATTGTATTATCCGGTGCTTTGATCTGGTTGGAGTTAGATAATAAAAATTAGTCTTATTTGCCTACCATTTCTCGGAAATCACTCCCGGAAGGAGCTTCAAATACCTCCAAATCGAAATGAGATAAAGCTGCGAAAATGTGGTCGAATATGTCTGCCACAATTCCTTCGTAATTAACCCAGTTTTTATCAGCAGAAAAGGCATAGATTTCTATTGGCAAACCTTTATCAGAAGAGTGTAATTGCCTTACCATGCATGTCATCCGAGAATTAATCTCAGGATGGCTTCTAAGGTATGCTTCAACGTATTTTCTAAATACTCCCACATTGGTTAGGTGCCTACCATTTATCAGCTCCGATTTATCTATCTGGTGCTCCTTATTGTAATCGGAAATTTCTTGTTGTCTTTGGGTTAAATAGCTCTCTATTAAGTGGTATTTTTTGTAATGTTCTACCATTTCCTCAGAGCAATATTTTACACTGTCTATTTTAACATGAACCGATCGCTTTATTCTTCTTCCATCAGAGCTCATCATTCCTCTCCAATTTCTAAAAGAATCTGAAATAAAGGCATAAGTTGGAATGGTGGTAATGGTCTTATCAAAGTTCTGAACCTTAACTGTCGCCAGATTAATTTCAATCACATCCCCATCAGCTCCATACTTTTGAACGGTTACCCAATCGCCAATTCTTAACATGTCGTTGGCCGATAATTGAATGCTTGCCACCAAACCAAGAATGGTATCCTTAAACACCAACATAAGTACAGCAGCCATTGCTCCTAATCCACTAATAAAATACCACGGACTAACTCCAAAAGTGATGGAAATCCCCAATATAATCACCACTAGGTAGACAATGATTTCTGCCAATTGAGTATAACTACCTATTGGTTTATCCTTGTACTTATCATGACCTAGTAAAATCTCCTTAATTGATTTTAAAAATGAGATTAAAATCTCGGCTATGATGATAAGAATAAACAAGTCTGTTATTACCGTACAAAATGGAACAGCAATTGGAAAATCTTTAAAGATGAGCGGAATAAAATGATTAATAACCAATGCCGGTATCAAGTGGGCAAATGATTTAATTACCTTATCATTAAAAATAATATCGTCCCACAGAGTAGGCGTCTTTTTGGTTACCTTAGGCACAATGGCACGAAGCACCCTAAGCCCCACCTTCCAAATAATATAACTGACCAGTAAAACGAAAATGACTAAACTAAACGCAGTTAGTTTAGAGGCAGTGTCTAATTGAAAACTAAAATCATCTACCAGAGCAGACTTCAACCACTCCCTCAATACATCTATTCCCCTCTCCTGACTCATGATTCGTTTTTACTTAGCATTTTGGCGAACATACCATCGGGGTTATGGTAATTAGCTATGTTTTTCAACAGAATGATAATCGGAACAGAAAGTAATACTCCTGCCACTCCCCACATAAACCCCCAAAATATAAGATTTACAAATACCACCACTGTACTTATGGCAAAGCTCTTTCCAATGTACTTTACCTCTATAACATTTCCCATTATAAATTGCACAGCCACCAATGTCACCGCAAAAAAGGTAGCCATCCAAATGGATTCTATCTGAACAAAACCTAACAGTGCTGGAAATATAGTAGCAATCAATGACCCCAGTTGAGGAACAAAATTTAGGACAAATGCAATGAACCCAAAAAACAAAGCGAAATCTATCCCAAACAATAGGCAAATCCCTGCAAATAATGCTCCGGTAACCAAACTTACTGCTGCCTTTACCCTAATGTATATTCTCAAATCATTGATCCATTTATTGATGACAGTAAGTAATCCTGCTCCATTCTTTTCACCCCCTATGTATAGTAAATAATCTTCGTATTTATAGGCTCCTGAGAGCATAATAATCAGGTAAATGATGATCATCAAATACATCCCCACCAAAGAATTAAAAGTATCTACCAGAGGAGATACACTATCTACAATTCCATCTGATGAGACAACAGAATTAAATGAGTTCCAATCGAAATCCTTACTTAAATCTATCCCTATGTACTTTTCCGCCTGTTCTAAAACAGGTGTTAACTTTTTCGAAGCCATCTCACTAATCTCTTCCGATTTCAGGGAGTACTCGTATTGGGTAATGGCCATGATGCCATCCGCTAATCGAATAAACCCAATTACAGCCATAAATACCAATAAGATGGCTACCCAGGAAGGGACGCTTCTTTTCTTTAACTTTTCAAAAACCGGTATGATCAGTGCTGTAATAAACATACTGATGGCCAACGGGATGAATAAAAATGATAAGTACTTTAGAACAAATGCCATCACCACTATTACCAGGATGGTCAATAAGTTTTTAATGAGGCGAGTGTCGGACTGTTTTTCCAATTTCAACTGAATTTAGACAAATATAATGCAATATTCAACAGCTTATTTTAACTTTGTAGTTAGCAAATGTTAATTTAATGAAGTCCATAGACCTTTCATACAGAAACAGTCTCGTTAAAATTGATTTCAGATCCAACTGTAGGTATCCTTAGTGGACCTATAACACCGGATCATTATTATTAAATCAATTTTTATTTAACTCATTAAATTTCATTATTCAATGCAAACACAAGCATCAATTTCTTTTAAAGAACAAATTAAGGCTGGAATTCCTAACGAATTGCCTGCTCCAAAACCATACGACAACACAGTTAGTCACGCTCCAAAAAGAAAGGAAATTCTTTCTGCCGATGAGAAAAAACTGGCACTTAGAAACGCTTTAAGGTATTTCGATAAAAAGCACCATAAAGAATTGGTAGAAGAATTCAGACAGGAACTGGAAGACTATGGTAGAATATACATGTACCGATTAAAACCGGATTACCGCATGTATGCCAGACCTATTGATGAATACCCTGGGGAATCAGTACAAGCAAAATCCATTATGTTAATGATTCAAAACAATTTGGATTATGCCATTGCTCAACACCCACATGAATTAATTACCTACGGAGGTAATGGGGCTGTATTTCAAAATTGGGCTCAGTACCTATTGTGCATGAAGTATTTATCCGAAATGACGGATGAACAGACCTTGGTAATGTACTCTGGACACCCAATGGGACTTTTTCCATCTCACAAAGATGCGCCGAGAGTGGTAGTAACTAATGGTATGATGATTCCCAACTACTCTAAACCGGACGACTGGGAAAAGTTCAACGCTCTTGGAGTAACGCAATATGGTCAAATGACCGCTGGTTCTTATATGTACATCGGACCACAGGGAATCGTTCACGGAACAACCATTACCGTATTGAATGGATGTAGAAAAATTGATAATGAAGGAACTGCAGGAAAACTATTTGTAACTGCCGGGTTAGGTGGAATGAGTGGAGCTCAACCAAAAGCAGGTAACATTGCCGGAGTGGTTTCTGTAACAGCAGAGGTTAATCCGGATGCTACTTATAAAAGACATGAGCAAGGTTGGGTAGACGAAGTAATAAAAGATCTTGATGAACTTTGCGAAAGAGTTAGAACAGCTAAAACGAATAAGGAAGTAGTTTCTATTGCCTACGATGGAAATATAGTAGACGTTTGGGAAAAATTTGACGAAGAAGGAATCTACATTGATTTGGGAAGTGATCAAACATCACTTCATAACCCTTGGGCCGGAGGATATTACCCTGCCGGAATGAGTTATGAAGAAGCAAACGAGATGATGGCTAACAACCCGGACTTGTTTAAAGATAAAGTACAGGAAAGCTTAAGAAGACATGCCAGTGCTGTTAATAAGCATACTGCTAAAGGAACTTATTTCTTCGATTACGGTAATGCATTTTTACTGGAAGCTTCCAGAGCTGGTGCAGATGTAATGGCTGATAATGGCATCGATTTTAAATACCCTTCTTACGTTCAGGACATTATGGGGCCAATGTGTTTCGACTTTGGATTTGGACCATTCCGTTGGGTATGTACATCTGGTAAACCAGAAGACTTACAATTAACAGATGATATTGCTTGTGAGATTTTGGAAGAAATCATGAAGAACTCTCCAAAAGAGATTCAGCAGCAAATGGCTGATAACATACAATGGATCAAAGGAGCTCAGGAAAACAAATTAGTGGTTGGTTCTCAAGCTAGAATCCTTTACGCTGATGCTGAGGGAAGAATTAAAATCGCAGAGGCATTTAACCAGGCGGTAAAAGATGGAAAACTAAGTGCTCCTGTGGTACTGGGAAGAGATCATCACGACGTTAGTGGTACCGACTCTCCTTACCGTGAAACTTCTAACATATACGACGGTTCACAATTCACTTCAGACATGGCCATTCACAACGTAATTGGTGACTCATTTAGAGGTGCTACCTGGGTTAGTATCCACAACGGAGGTGGAGTTGGTTGGGGTGAAGTAATCAATGGAGGATTCGGAATGACACTAGATGGTTCTGACGAAGCAGATAGAAGATTAAAATCCATGTTGTTCTGGGATGTTAATAACGGTATTGCCAGAAGAAGCTGGGCCAGAAATGAAGAGGCCATGTTTGCCATTAAAAGAGAAATGGAACGTACACCTAACTTAAAGGTTACCCTACCAAATATTGTAGACGATAGTTTATTATAACATAATATGGCTCGCTAGAACCTGTTCTAGTGAGCCAATTTTCCTTCCCCGCTCCAAACTCAATACTTAATTCTAATTACTTTTCCTTATCTTAGAGGAAACGAACTGCCATGTTAGAAATCTTATTAATTATCGGAATCTCCAGAGGTTTTGGAAGATATGCCGAAAACCACAATCTATCTACCGGTCTTTGGAAGACCATTGCTGTACTAAGTTACATTATTGGAGAAATAGGAGGTATTGTACTGTATATGAGTAATGAAACAGGAGACCCTTTCGACAATATTGGTGCTTTTTACGGATATGCACTTGGAGGGGTAATACTACTTGTTGGAGGTTCTTTCTTAGCAATGATGCAAGCTGGAAAAAACAAAAAAGATGTTACCGATTCTGAAATTTTAGATGAAGAATTCTAGTGGTTAACCACAGTAGATTAGCTAATTCAGCTAAATGAATCTTATTATTTATGTGGTTTTGGTGGCTTGGCCACCATTTTGGATATATCCTGAATAACTTGATTATATTTTTGAATTTGCTCTTCGTGGGTACAAATACTTCTTATCGACTGGAAATGCTGAAATGTTAACTTCTCAATTTGTACTTGATAAGTAGTTATTTGATTGAGAATCTCTTGTGTTTCATTTTCAGAAACCGGATGAACCAATCCATCAAAATAACTTTCTCTAAGGGGCTTCATCTTTTGCTTAACACTCTTAACCTTTTCCCTATGAGTCCGTTTTAATTCTTCGTATTGTTTTATTTGATCATCACTGAACCCTACTTCATTTCTAAGTAATTCCACTAATGGGCCTCCATCTAGGTGTTCAGGATGCTTATGATGATGTGGAGGACCACATGGTTTTTTAAGCATTAAGTACCCCAACATACTACAGTTTAGTAGTACCAATATGATGATGACAATTTTTAGAAACTTGTTATTATTCATAATGGATGTTTGACGAGAAATACTCCGAGGCTACTTGATTTAACACTACTTCTTTATCGTAGGTAAATGATGGTTTATCATTTGTTCCCCACCCCATGAATGAATAAACATTGATAGCAAACAATACTACCACGAAGGAATATCGCAACACCATTCTTTTCCAGGAAAAAACTTCTTCCAGAGAATTTTCGATTCGTTGTTTTAACCTCGTATAGAAGAAATCATCCAGTTCGGGAACAGCAAGGTTGCTACTGTACGTTACTGTACGATCTACTTTTTTTTGGAGCTCTTCTTTTCGCATGACTAAGGCTTAGAAGATTTCCAGAATAAAAACTTGTGGGGTAATGGCAAATTATTTTTTGTAAAAATAAAAGAGGTGTTTTCTCAAGTTTTTATTGGCTCTAAACAATAGCGATTCAACAGAAGAAACTGTGGTTTTCATAATTTCTGCTGTTTCCTGGTAAGATTTCATTTCGAGTTTGTTCAATACAAAAGCCGTTTTTTGATTTGGTGCCAACTTAGAAATAGCTTCTTCCAAAGCTTCTTTTTTTTCCTGATTTTCTAATGATTCTTCCGGGTTAACACCAGTATATTTAATATCAAACCCTTCATGATCACTAATACTAAATTGATTTTCAGTAGCTCTTTTCTTTCTTTTTCTGAACTTCAAATGATCCAGACTTTTACTTACCGCAATTTGATACAACCAGGTGGAGAGACTTGAGTTCCCTTTGAATTTTGCAATGGACTTGTACACCTCAAGAAATACTTCCTGAGCAATCTCCTCTGCATCATGATAATTGGATACATAGCGGTATCCAAGAGAAAACACCATTTGTTTGTATTCCTCCACCAGGTAGCGAAAAGCCTTTTCATCCCCTTTAGTGAGTTGCTCTACCAAATCCTTATCATCCATACTATCAGATAGGTGCGTAACAGTATATTGACCTTTACAAAGTCAATTAGTTTAATTATTTACAATAAGATTTTTGGGACGTGGCAAATTGCTTTACAATAATATGAAATTTATTCGAAGTGAACATTTTAATCCTAAATTTGCCTCAAATCATACTAAGATGAGTGATAAAATTGCAATAATAGGTGCCGGAAATTTAGGAATATCCCTTGCCAAAGGGTTAGTAGACTCTGGTAAATATTCGCCAAACTCTTTTGTTTTGAGCAGGCGTAAAATCTCCAAACTAGCCGATATGGAAAAGGCTGGTTTCGAAGTAACCGGAAACAACACTGCAGCAGTTAAAAATGCTAACGTGGTTATTCTTGCAGTGCTCCCCCAAAAAATTGACGAAGTGCTGGAAGAAATTGCTTCTGATTTGCATGCAGGACAATTAGTTATATCGCTCGTAACTGGTGTGAAAGTTGGGCAAATTCAGAGTATGATTGGAACCGATATTCCGATTGTAAGAGCTATGCCAAATACGGCTATAGCTATTCGCGAATCCATGACTTGTATTGCCACTACCCCAGAGTGGAAATCTCATTTAGATACGGTTAAGGGCTTATTTGATCAGGTAGGTGAAAGTGTGGTTATCGTAGAGGAGCAAATGACTTCTGCAACAGCATTATGTGCCTGTGGAATTGCCTTCTTTCTAAGAGCAATTAGAGCGGCATCACAAGGAGGTACTGAAATAGATTTCCATGCAGGAGAAGCTTTAAAAATGGCCGCCCAAACTGCTAAAGGTGCAGCTGGCTTGTTACTAACCAACCAATCTCATCCAGAGGACGAAATAGATAAGGTAACCTCCCCAAAAGGATGTACTATTGCAGGGTTAAACGAAATGGAACACAGTGGTTTTAGTTCTTCTTTTATTAAAGGAATTACCACTTCTGCGGATAAAGCAAAAGGATTGTATTCCGATTAATTACTAGTTTCGTATATGAGCCAATTGGAAAATAAAGTTATTTGGATTACTGGAGCCACTTCTGGTATTGGTGAAGCCTTGGCCTTAAACCTTGCAAAGAAAGGAGCTAAGCTAGTTTTATCAGCCAGAAGAAAGGAAGAGTTAGAAAGAGTAAAAAAGTTGTGTGGAGGAGATGCTATGGTGTTACCATTGGACCTAACTCAAATGGATACTTTCGGTTCCGCAGCTCAATTAGTGTTCGACCAATTAGGAGGCATCGATGTGTTAATTAATAATGGTGGAATTAGTCAACGGTCTGAAGCACATGAGACTCCCCTTGAAATTGACCGAAAAATTATGGAGGTCAATTATTTTGGGAACATAGCTCTAACTAAAGCTGTTCTTCCATACATGCAAAATCAAAAGAGGGGACATATTGTATCCATCAGTAGTTTGAGCGGAAAATTTGGTTTCTTTTTAAGATCGGCTTATGCTGCATCCAAACATG
Organism: Parvicellaceae bacterium; assembly: GCA_965230225.1. GTDB lineage: Bacteria > Bacteroidota > Bacteroidia > Flavobacteriales_D > Parvicellaceae > CALSMU01. Next base: position 478,923 of record CBDDKM010000003.1, on the reverse strand, counting down.
CCGTTGCGGGGTTTTACGAATCGCTTCGATTGGAGGAAGAAAAAAATGGCATTAATGTATCGATCGTATACCCCGGTTTAATACAAACCAATATTTCGAATAATGCTCTTTCGAAAGATGGTACTCCTCATGGAAACCTGGATGGTAAACAAAAAGAAGGTATCTCTGCCGATAAATGTGCTAAAGACATCATTAAGGGCATTGAGCAAGATAAGATCGAAATCTTTACTGGTGGAAAAGAAATGAAGGCAATTCTCATCAAAAGACTTTTTCCTGGTCTTTTCTTTAAGTTGATCAGAAAACAAAGCGCTACATAAAAAATGCCGGGAAACCCGGCACTTCTACTACAAATTATTAAGATAATCGAAAAGCTTTTTTCTGTTACTACTATATTCAAAAGCTTCTCCCACCATCCAAAAGTTATGCTTATCTACTGTATACTGATGAGCCATTTTGGCTGCTTTCAATCTTTCACTATCGAAATCGTACACCTCCAAGGCTGTTTTTAATTGACTCGAACTTATTCCTCTGCCTTGAATCGCTTGTTTTAACAAATCGATTTGATGATGCCCAAACGACTCTTCTTTCATTAGCTTGATCAATTGATCAAAAGCTGAAGGATGCATTCCTGAGTAATAATTGTTATTACCGGTAAAGTAGAAATTGCCGCCATTGCCCGTGTTCCCATTTCCATTAGGAGAGCAAGTTTGGCTGCAACCTCCCTGATTGTTGTCATTGTAGTTTACAAAATCGAAATGGTCATTATGTTGGTCCTGGAAGTATTCTATGTCTTTTATTTCCAATACCTGGTTTTTAAGTTTTGTTTTTACTTTGGCGTGTGCAGGTATATCAACAAAGCCATTGTATACTAAATCCAGATGCTTATTATGACGTTTGTAAATCTTAACGGTATGCCTTCCGGGAAATAGATTGTTCTTCTTAAACTTTTCGTATACCGAATAAGGTTTTCCATCCAAATACACCCTGAAATATTGTTCTTTTCCCAACTTGATTCTCAACTTGGAGTCGTTAGCCATGGATCCTAAAGAAAAGACCATGATTAATAAAAAAGTAAAAATTGTTTTCATATGCTTCATTTTTTAGTTTAACATGTCTGTGGGTATTCAACTTACATGCCACTAAAATTTCTGAAAGCTTCTAAATCGTTTAAGAATCCTCTACTTTTTGGTTAAATATTTGTTAAATTTTATATCATAAAACGTGTATTTAATTGAATTTTCACCAGAATTGGACTGAATAAAAATTAAGTATTTTTTCGGATTGTATAACAGGTTGTAATCCACTAAATTTGCTAAAAACTATTCCCTAAATGAATTTACTACTCGTTGATGACCATTCACTTGTTCGTAAGGGCTTAAAAATGTCTTTGGAAGACATCGATTTAATCGATAGCATTTCCGAATGCACCAATGGTGCTGAGGCAGTGGATTTCGTTAAGATGAATTCTGTTGATTTAATCTTAATGGATATCAGAATGCCTTTAATGGATGGAATTACTGCCACCAGGAATATCCATAGAGATAATCCTGATGCAAAAATAATTGCACTGACCATGCATGATGAAGAGTTTTACCTAAAACAAATGTTTGATGCCGGAGCCAGAGGATATTTATTAAAAAACTCAGATAAGGATAAGCTTCTGGAAGCCATTGAAATGGTTTACAACGGCTATAAGTACATCGATAATCAGATCAATACAACTATTTCATAAAAAAAGTCCTGACTCAACGTCAGGACTTTTTAATTTATAGAACCTTTTCAATTTTAATGTAAGAGGCAAAGTACTCCCTCACTATCCTATCGTTTACGTAACAGTTTAATCTGAATTCTCCGTAGATGTCTGTTTCCGTTTCGATATAAAAATCTGCATACTTGAATAATCTAATTCTTCTTCCTTCTTCTTCCATTTCAAGAAGTAAGTCTCCTAAAGTCTCAATGATTTCCAATTGACTTGCAGGATCAAACGAAGTATATTCTTGTAGCGTGAGGTGCATAGCGTAAGCTTACCCCAAGTATAGCACCTTAACGAATACAAAGCAAGTTTAGATGTATATTTTCTTCAAATCAGTTTCCGAAAGTACCTGAAAATTGAAATTATCTTTGATTTGCATAAACGAATATGCTTTTACTTGTTTAGCACCTACCTTTTTCTTTTCAGTATCTGCCGTGTATCCCAAGTTCATTTTGGTCATTCCATTTTCTTTCGCCCACTGAAGTACTGCATAGATTAACTGCAAATAAACCCTGTACTCTTTTTGGTACTTATAATCGATTCCGGCAATGGCACAGTTAACGGTATTCCCATTTATCTGCACCATTCCCATGGCCACCATATTCTTATCCTCATTATCTATTTTGAAATCGTCTTTCACATGAATTTCAAAAACTCTCCAATCGGATTTCCCAACCACTCCTTTAAATAGATTCAATGGAATGTCAAAAGTGTTAATGGTTAAGTTATTTTCCTTCACATTCGAATATAGTTCATACCATTCCTTCACCTTTGCTTCTGTTGGATTATCGTCAATAACATAATTGAACTTATCCTTGTTCTGAAGAATTTCCTTTCTAAAATGGCTTCTGTTCCTTTTGCTCATTCCAGAAATCATGTCCTCATCCGAAGTCCAATTAAACCCTTCAATAACGTTGTTGTTCAACAGTTCATATTTAAAGAATCCATTATCAATAAATACCCTCTCCAGATCAGCATCTACTTCTTCAAAATCTCTAATGATTACCTGATTAATATCCTGCTGAGCCTGAACCTCATTTACCCTATCAATCAACAAGCTTAGTGCATTTTTCCAATCTGCATGATTTCGATCGATGTAAATTTGTTGTCCTTCGGTTAATGGAGTTCCAACTGAAAGAACCTTTGCGGTAAGATAATATGGATCTTGTTTTCTTTTTTCTTCAATTTGTTTTGAAATATACTTGCTGCTCATCATGTCTTCTTTACAAAGACTTACTGTAATGAAAGTAGCCAGTACCGGCTTACCTGCATCATCTCTAATAATGATGTATTCAAAATCCCAATTATGCTCCTTTTTAAGGTTATTAGTAAAGGTATTTTCCAACAACTCCAATGAGCTGGTATCGATTATTCCCATTGATTGGAACATCTCATCCCACTCTTGTTCTGGTACTTCACTAATACTTGTATACTTTTCTACAGATAAAGTATTGAATTTATCCTGAAAATCTAATTCTATTACTTTCTCCTTACGATCTAGTTTAAATGCACGATATATTTTTTCGTAAGAAAACCCTAAATCACTAATTGTTTGATCCAAAATGGCTTTCATATCTACCAAAAGGTTCTGAATTTGTTCAAACGTATGTAATCGGGTAATGGTAAATCTTATCCCGGTATTTTTCATTGGTACAGCAGGAAAAATCCCAAGATTAACATAATGCCCCTTATCCAATAACTTTTCGATACTCTCGTAGGCAATTTTTGGTAAACTCACTCCTACAAAGAATACTGGAGAGTTAATATTAGAGATATAAGGCAAATCCAATTTATCCATCATCAGGTTAGTAAAGCGAATTTTTTGCTGAAGCTCTGCCTGATACTTTTCGATATCTTCACTCAAATGAATTTTAGCACTTGCAATGGCCGCACCTAAAGTAGCAGGCTGTAATGGTCCTGAAGTAATTAATGGCCCTCCACAATTACGTACTAACCTTTTCATTTTCTCATTTGGAAATACCATCACTGCTCCTCCAGTGGCAAACGCTTTGGCTAATGACACTGCTAAAATCATTTTGGGGTGCAAATTCATATTATCAAGTACATAACCTCTTCCGTGCTTTCCAAAACAGCTCATACCATGAGCATCATCCACATAAAAGTGAAATTGTTCATATTTATCCAATAGCTGTTCAATCGCTTCGGTTGGTGCAGCATCACCATACATGGAATAAATTCCATCCGCCATGTACCATACCTTACCATGGTCTTTCTTTAAACGAATGATTTTTTCTTCTAACGAGTCCATATTATTGTGGCGAACTAACTCTACATGCACTCCTCTCGACTTTAAAAGAGCAACCGCTGTCTGAACAGAGCTGTGTACCTGATGATCCACAATTACTGCATCTCCATCTTTAACCACTACCGGAATAGTAGCTATATGACCAAGAGACGTAGTTTGTGTTACAATACAATGTGCATCAAAAATTTGATCGAACAATTGTTCTAGCTCATTGTATAGTCCTAATGATACATAAGCTCTTGAAGCTGAGAATTGTGCTCCATATTTTCGTACAGCATTTACGGAACTTCGAATAATTCTTTCATCGAACTCCAATCCGAGGTAACTACATGATCCAAAATTGATCACATTTTGTTGGTTTAATTGTAAGGAGTTATCCTCTAATGATTCATTCTCTGTTGCCAGATGAATAATGTTTCTGCGCTTTCCATCTTCAATGATGTCGTAAACTGAATTGATAAATTTGCTATGAGCAGCCATAATTAAAATTTTAGGGTCCAACTACAAAATACCACAATTCAGAATGTTTATCAATGTAAAAAACACCTATAATGATGCTTTTACCTAAGTATTTTTAACATGTCACTTTTACCTATTCAGGGATAACGTAATTTCAGTCTGTAATAAAATGCGAACAATTTTTGTACTTTCACGTAGAACGGGGATTAATTACAAAACTTAACAAGAGACCAAACCACTAAAGACCTCCAATGAGATTGAAAGATAAACCTAAGTTAGAGACCGAATTCATAACAATTGAAATCAAAGATGGTATCTTACACGGTGCGTATAAACCATGTACCATTAATTTGGAAATGGCTAAAGAAATTGTTCAGATTAGATTGGAGTACACCGAAAATATTGCTTATCCAATGCTTGTACGAGATTATGGAGTTGCTCAAATGAATAAAGCAGCTAGAGATTTTCTTGGAAGTGAACATGGTATTCGTGGTATTACAGCAGGGGCACTGGTACTGGAATCGAAATTTAGTAAGATGATGGGAAATTTCTTTCTGTCGCTTACCTCTCCTAAAATGAAAGCTAGAATTTTTAACAATGAGGATGAAGCAATAAAATGGTTACGAGAAGTAGATTTATTAGTTTAAAATTAACCTAGCACTAACCTATCCATTTTACCCCTAAAAACTATTGCACATGGATATCGAAAGGTTAGAAGAAATAAATGATTTATTAATTCATTACGCCTCTGGAAACTTCGATGAAAAAGGAGTTATTTCCGAGAGAATGGATGAAATTGATTCCATTATCAATGGAATTAACATGCTTGGAGAAGAGTTAGAAAGCTCAACGGTTTCCCGAGATTATTTCAGTGACATCTTCAATACTGTATCCGACTTCATTATTATTATCCGACCTGATTTCACGATTAAGGATCTAAATTTGGCTGTAATCGAACATTCTGGTCTGGAAAGGGGAGCCCTAATTAATACCAGCCTAAAAGACATTGGCTTAACCGATAACTGGAAGAAGGTTCAAAAAAGCATTACCAAAGCATTTGAAGGAAATTTAAAAACTGAATTCGAATGTAATTTCTCTGGAACAGATAACAGCTGGATTCCGATTGTAGGATACAGCAGGCTTTTAAAAGATCATCAGGAAAATCTGGTACTGCTTATTGCTAAAGATGTTACTTTTCAAAAGGAGAATGAAATAAGGGTATTAAATACCATTGTAAAAACTCAGGAAGAAGAAAGAAGGCGTGTATCGAAAGAACTGCACGATTCCTTTGGGCAGAGTCTTACAGCAATTAAACTCTACATCAATATTCTGAATAATAAACTCCCTGAAAGCGTTAATAATAAAGTGAAATCACTTTTAGGTGAATCAAAAGAGCTATTGGATGAGATTATTGAAGAGTTAAGAGACATTTGTTTCAATCTGATGCCAGGGTCCCTTACGAGCGGGAACATAGTAGAAGCATTGAAACAGTTAACCCAACGACTTTCAATCATGGAATCGATGAGAATAGAAATGAAAGTTGAAGGGGAAGTTAGAGATCTACCACAAGAGCTGGAATTCGCTGTTTTTAGGGTTTGTCAGGAGTTCATGAATAATTCAATAAAATATGCTCAAGCCAGTTTATTGACAATAAATATTAAGTTTTTAGAGAAAAAATTCGTAATATCGTTGGAAGATAACGGAGAAGGCTTTGATTTCAAACAAGCTTTGAAAAAAGATTCAAACGGTTTGAAAAACATATCCACCAGAATCAAAGCGCAGAACGGGAAGTTGGAATTTAACAGTACTATAGGAAAGGGGACCAAACTAGTTGCTGAATTTAATTAGGTATGATGAAAGTGGAGAATTTGAAAATATTGTTGGTGGACGATCACGCCGTGGTCCGAAAAGGTATTAAAGCCACCCTTGAAACTGTAGAAAACTTTAACGTAGAAATACTGGAAGCCGAAAGTGGCGACGAGGCTTTGCAGTATGTTAAGTCAACTGACTTTGACATTATCCTCATGGATATTACCATGCCTGAAATGGATGGGATTGAAGCCACCAAAAAAATCATCAGTAACAATAAGGAGCAGATTGTAATTGCGCTTACCATGCACGATGAAACGTATTATGTACGTAAAATCATGAATGCGGGAGCTTCTGGTTACCTTTTGAAAAATACTGATTTAGACGAAATTTGTCTGGCTATCAAAAAGGTATTGAAGGGAGAAAAATACTACTCCAATCAAATAGCATTAAAACTATTAGATCCTGAAAATCAAATTGTTTCTGTGGTAAAAGACACTTTATCGGAAAGAGAATTTGATGTTGTTACTTTATTAGCAAAAGGATTAACCAGTACTGAGATTGCCGATCGACTAAATATTAGCAAACGTACAGTTGATTCTCACCGATACAATGTTTTCAGAAAATTCAACGCTAAAAATAACGCCGAATTGATCAGTATTGCATACCAACTAAAGGTTTTGAATACTTAAGTCGATTTTTCGGTTTCCTTTCGTTTGTACACTCATTTTACCTCTTTGGAAATTCTGGTTTCCAGTAAGTTATTAATTGCTGTATTATTGCTAAAAAACAAAGCAATATGGAAACTATACTACCCCAGGATCAAATCGTTATAATCAGCTTCAACAAACCATCTAAAGAAATTTGGAAAGAATATTTCCTAAAAGGAGAAGTATCTGAATACGATTATCAGGAGATTAAAGATCAGCACATTGATTCATTTAAGAAATCATCTCCATCAGTAATTTTAATTGATAGTTATTTCTCTTCGGAAAAATTTAGAGATGAGGCATCTGAGCTATTTGATAAACTAGCTATTCAACTTCCTAACACAAAGGTGATTTACGTCTCCTCCTGGTTCAACATGCTATTCTACCCTAATGAACTGGGTAACGCAAGCAATATTAAATGTGGTTTTTCTCTTCGATTAATCAATGAGTTAAATAACATACTGAATAAATCCATCAACCAAAAGGTAGCCTAACCATTTGATAATAGTCAAACCAATGGTTGATTAATATCATTGGACATTTTAGGGATCCACTATACCTTGTACAAAAGTTTGAGTTATGGAATTAAGAGTGCGCCCAAAAAGTGATTACCTGCACAATGCTTCGTTTGATGAGTTACACAAAGTAACCCTGGAATGGGTATCTGAATTGAACCTTTGGAAAGATGAATTACAGTTCTTCCAGCGTCTAATTGACAAGTTTATCATGAAGATGATTACTCAAGAGACTCTGACACATGTACAGGAAATAGTTGATCGTATTATCCACTACAACGATATTGACCTTAAAGACATTCTAAGCAAAGTGGAATTGCACGAAAAGCATTTGGAGCAGCTGGTAGAGCAACCTTTTTCTCATGATGAGACTGCTTTTAGGAAAGAACATAGTGAACTGGAAGATGAGATTTCTAAGTTTATGGGACGCTTTAAAAACTTTAAGACAGAAATATTCGAGGTAATAGAAGAACTCCTTAGAAACGAAAAGCTCCAGCATCTATTGCAGAGCTGAAGCTTTTAGTATTAGTATATGTTGATTTCCATTAATCCTTTACCCTCATAAACTTTAATGCCTTTAGCATTAAATCGGGTAATGGTTGTGATGGAGCACGCTTTTCAACGTTTAAATTAATTCCCCATTTCTCAATAATTGGAATTTTATAAACTTCAATTAATTCGATTAAGGTCCCATCAGGGTCCTCTATATACGTACAATGTACCTTGGTTGAATCTCCCATACTAAGAACATTCTTAGTATCACAAGTAAATCCAAATCCGGCTGCGTCTAACTTTTCACCCAAATCTTTCATTCCTCTAACATCAAACCCAAGGTGTACAAAACCAATATCCCCCCACAATCTGTCTTCGTAGATTTTATTAGGAGCTCTATCTGAAAGGTCCTGTACTAATTCTATATAAGATTCTCCAGAAAGCTTAGAAAAACCTCCTCCAGAAGGATTGGACTGGGTAAGTAATACTCTTCTGTATCTCCCGTTACCACCTCTTATTCCTGACCAATCAGAAAAGGTATCTGATTTGTCGTAAACCACTTTATCGTAGCCAAGAATATCTGAATATAGCTTCATGGACGCTTCTATGCTTGAAACACCAACACTACACCCTGCAATACCGTTGGTAATGTGATTTCCTTTTGCATAAGAATGGGTAGTTGGAATTACCTGAAAGACCAATCCCTGAATATCCCGTACATAAAAGGTATCCCAACCATTTGGAGTTTTTACCATCTCCGAAAGTAAATCAGCACCATCTTTTTTAAATTGCTCAAATGCTTTAGAAACGTCTTTAGCCTTTACCAAACCAATAAATATCCCAAAGTCTCCTAATTGAAACTCTTTGTCTGCATCAGTTGCCTGAAAAGAAGTAGGACAAACAATTTCCATTGCACATCCACCTTGCAGATTCATAACCATTGCAGCTCTCTTGGTAATGGTCTCATTTTTTGTATAAATATCCATTAATGGAGCCGGAGCAACCGCATTAAAGAATGGAATATCTAATCCAAAATGTTTACGGTACCATTTCCAGGCTGGAGCGTGTTCAGGAACACCAACTCCAAGGTGTTGAATTCCTTGAATTGTATACATTCAGTAGTAGTTTATTACTATTTCAATCTCTCTGAGTAAACACCTTTTTCGGTATCTACTTTAATTCTGTCTCCAATATTGATAAATAAAGGAACTCTGATTTCTGCTCCAGTATCAATTGTAGCTGGTTTTAATGTATTGGTAGCAGTATCTCCTTTTACACCAGGTTCAGTGTAAGTAACTTCTGCCTCAATAAATAGCGGTAGGTTAACCACCAATGGCACTTCCTCATCAGCATGAAAAATGATCTGAACAACATCACCTTCTTTCAAAAATTGTGGTTTTTCGATCAATTTCCCATCAATAAACACTTGCTCGTAAGTATCTGTATGCATAAAGTGAAACCCTTCTCCCTCCGGGTAAAGGTATTGATACGGTCTGTTTTCAACACGAATTACCTCTATCTTATGTCCTGATGGAAAAGTATGATCTACTATCCTACCTGTTTCGATGTTTTTTAATTTCGTTCTAACAAAAGCTGGTCCCTTACCAGGCTTTACGTGTTGAAACTCTACTACCGATACTGGTTTCCCTTTGTGAATCATACAAAGACCATTCTTAATATCTGATGTTGTTGCCATTCTTTCTCTTTATAAATTCAGGCGGTAAAGATAACATTTTTTAAATGCCATCTGCATTAATACAACGGGCAGTTTTCACCTCAAAATTCAAGGATTTAAAGCTTCTATGACAGTTTCTATTTTATCTATTAAAGGAATAGAAGTACTTTTGCAATCGTGGATGTGCAACGCCCAATAACAGATTGGTTACCGATTACCAAAAAAGAGGTAGAAAAAAGAGGCTGGGATGAACTGGATGTTATTCTGATCTCTGGTGATGCCTATGTGGATCACCCTGCTTTTGGAGCTGCGGTAATCGGAAGGATAATTGAAAGTGAGGGATATCGAATTGCTATCATTCCACAACCCAACTGGAAAGACGATCTTAGAGATTTCAAAAAACTGGGAAAACCAAAGTACTTCTTTGGCGTAACAGCGGGTTGTATGGATTCTATGGTGAATCATTACACAGCCGGTAAAAGAAAACGTTCTTCTGATGCCTATACACCGGGGGGACTGGCGAACTTCAGGCCGGATTATGCCTCCATCGAATACACCAAAATCCTTAAGAAACTATACCCTGATGTACCAGTTCTCATTGGTGGTATTGAAGCTTCTTTAAGAAGAGTTACTCATTATGACTATTGGTCTAACCAGTTGATGCCCTCCATACTAAAATCTAGTGGAGCTGATCTTTTGGTATACGGAATGGGAGAACAACCACTAAGAGAAGTTCTACAATTGCTTCAAAAAGGAGTTCCCTTTCATCAGCTTACCATGGTAAAGCAAACTGCTTACTTAAAGAGTAAGGAGGAAGGAGTACCTAAGAACAAAAATTGGAAAGATAAAACCCTGACTTCACACGATACTTGCCTCATAAACAAAAAGGCTTTTGCAGCTAACTTTAAAATTGTTGAGCAAGAATCGAATAAATCCTTCGCCAATCGATTATTACAGGAAATTGGAGACGAGCATTTGATCATCAACCCTCCTTTCCCTACCATGACAGAGAAGGAAATTGACGGTTCATTTGACTTACCTTATACACGATTACCCCACCCTAAATACAAAAAAAGAGGCCCTATTCCTGCTTATGAAATGATCAAATTTTCCATCAATATGCACCGTGGTTGTTTTGGTGGATGTAGCTTTTGTACCATTTCTGCTCATCAAGGGAAATTTATTGCCAGCAGATCAGAAAAGTCAATCTTGAAGGAAGTGGACCAAGTAACTGAAATGCCTGATTTTAAAGGATACATTTCTGATTTGGGAGGCCCTTCTGCCAACATGTATCAACTTAAGGGGAAAGATTTATCCATTTGCGATAAATGTGTTGCGCCTAGTTGTATCCATCCCGTTGTTTGTGATAATCTGGACACAAACCACTTGCCCATGACTAAGCTCTACCAAAAGGTAGATGAGCACCCTAAGGTTAAAAAAGCATTTGTAGGTAGTGGAATACGCTATGACTTGCTTACCAAAAGCTACAATAAAAAGGGAGACAAATCATTGTACCAGTACATGGTACAAGTGCTTACCAGACATGTATCTGGGCGTTTGAAGGTTGCACCAGAACACACTTCAGATGCAACATTAAAGATCATGAGAAAACCGAAGTTCGAACACTTCAAAGAGTTCAAAAAAATGTTCGATAAAATCGATGATCAATTCCAGCTCAATCAACAATTGATTCCTTACTTTATTTCTAGCCATCCGGCATGTAAAGAGGAAGATATGGCTAACCTGGCTGCAGAAACCAAAGATTTGGGATTTGAACTGGAACAAGTGCAAGATTTTACTCCTACTCCAATGACGGTTGCTACGGTAATGTATTATTCCGGATATCATCCATATACAATGGAAGAGTATTACATTCCAAAAACAAAGACTGAGAAAAAGAATCAACACCGTTTTTTCTTCTGGTACAAAAGGGAGAATCAAAAATGGATCAAAGATTCTTTGAACAAGGCAAATCGCCCAGATTTGATTAAAAAACTGCTTTCGGGCACTGGAGGAAATAAGCCTGCGAAAAACAATAAAGAAATGCCTAAATGGCTCGCTGAACAAAGAAACAAAAGGCATAAAGGGAAAAGAAAACCTAATAAACATAAAAAGAGGAGATAACAATACCTCTTAATATTATCCATCTTCTAAAATCACATATAGTACCTCAACTTGAATCCGAACAACGATTTTACGATTATGCTCGTGGGGTTTTCGATGAACTCCCCTCCGGGAAAAGTGTAAAAAAAGCGATTATTAAGGGCTCTTTGAGAATTAATGGTAAAAAAGGAAACACCGGAACCTGGGTCAAGACTGGAATGACAATTGAGTTATGGGACCTGGAAGAGGCCATACCCAAACCATACCGAATGAATCTGGAGGTGGTTTTTGAAGATGATTATCTGGCGGTAATCAACAAACCTCCTGGAATTCCCGTGAGCGGTAATTCGTTTAGAACAATAGAAAATACTCTCTCGGAGAACCTTTCCCCCTCCCCCTTACCAGATGCCTTAAAATGGCCCAGGCCTACTCATCGTTTAGATAGCCTTACCAGTGGTTTATTAATCATAGCTAAAACAGCAAAAGCCAGAATTGGATTAGGGAAGATGTTTGAGGAAAAAGCCATTTCCAAAACCTATCAGGCAATTGTAATGGGAAATACTCCAGATTCTGGAAAATTAGAAACTCCAATTGACAATAAACCTTCCATTACTAATTATCTTACCATTGAAAGAGTAAGATCATTAAAGAATGACTGGTTGTGCTTGCTTAAACTACAACCTCTTACCGGAAGAACCCACCAAATTAGAATTCACTCTGCAGATATGGGACACCCTATTCTTGGTGATAAACTATATGGTAAAGAAGAAAATGTTTTGAAGGGCAAAGGTCTCTTTCTGGCTGCAACCGAACTAAAGTTTGATCATCCTATAAAAAGTGAGCCTTTACATTTCTCAATTCCTGTTCCAGGTAACTTTTCTACCAGATTGAAAAATGAGCAAAGAAGGTGGAACAATTATCACTCTAACGAATAACTGTTAGATGACCTTTTACAGTTTGGTGATTACCTTCTGCATTAATGAAGGTGATAACATAAATATACATTCCCTGAGGCACATACTCACCTCTGTAAATTCCATCCCATTCTGCATCATAATCGGAGCTCTCGTACACAATATGCCCTAATCTACCAGCAATTTTCACATTGAACGAACTGAAATCGATAAGACTGATTCTCGGTTTCCAGGTATTGTTTACCCCTCCAATAACCATTGCATTAGGTGCATAAACCACAGGTTCCTGCTTTGCACAAGCAATATTGGATCTACTTATTTCTGAAAAACCATAAGTATTGATATTCTCTACCGCCTCAACATAGTAACAAAACTGTCCTTCTGTCATGGTCCCCACAAACGACTCAATGTTATCCTGATAATAGGTTTGATTTGCCGAAACAGTAGCAATCGGCACCGGGTCAAATACATTATTTACTGCTCTGTAAATATTATACTCCATCACAGTACCATCCCATCTTTTATACTTATTCCACTGTAATAAATTGGTTAGTGTAGTACTATTTTCAGATACGTTTAGCAAAATGGTATTTCCTTCGTTGGAATACATGGAAAAACGTCCACAACTATCCTCTACACTTACTCGATAATAATAAGATTGATTATTTGTTTCTACATCCGTATCACTAAAAATAATTGGATCTGAACCGGGAGCAACAGACTCTACAAAAGAATAAGGACCAGCTAGATCATCTGCTCTTTCTAAAGTAAAGGAAGTTACAATTCCTCCTGGGTCTGGATGGAACCTCACCTCTGCTTCGTCATTAGAAATTACAGTAGCTGTTTGTAGATAAGCAAATGCAGGCATTGGTGGCTGATGAATATTTCGGCAGGCAATATTAGACAATGAAGAGTAGCCTCCCACGGTAGCATTTGCCTTTACCACAAAGCAATAATCAGAACCCGGTGTTACATTATAAACCACATGAGAAGTTTCTCCCGCAGAATAAGTTCCCACAAGGGTATAACTGCTTCCATCTTGCGACATGTACACATGATAATGATCAACACCTCCAACCCAATTTTCGTAAGGGGTCCAGTTAACGGTTAATTCGCGATCGCATATATCAAGTGTTGTACTGGTATAAATGGTTCTGTGTTCTATACCGGCAGGACTGGTATTCGGGGCAGGAGGATTTCCACTCCAACAACTATCAAATGCAGCAATACTATATTGTTCAAACTGATCATTTGCCAATGCACTAAAATGAGTGTAGGAAGTATTATTGTATCCATATATGGTATCGATAATGATCCAGCCCGCACCATTATGGTATAGAATAATATAGGCAGAAGCATCCGATGCGTCACTTGGATTCCAGTTCACAACTGCATTTCCATTTGCTGTATCCACACTTACCCAATTCATTACAGGAGCATCAGGAGGCAACATATCCTGAAATTGCCCTCCATTGATGTTAGACACCGAAGTACATCCGGAATTATCCGAAATCTCTATCCTGTAATTCAACCAATCATCACACACCGTTATGGTATCTCTATAAAACTCACTACCCACTTGAGCAGAATCAATTAAAGTCCAGGTTCCCGTTGGAAATTCCATGTATATATGATACCAATTAGAAGTAGTGCTCAATGAGGGGACATGAATAGGGTTCCATTGTAATACCGAAGTACCATCCAGTGGGTTATTGACATTCAAAAATATAGACGACAAGGTATCTTGAGCAGATGATTCTTGCACTCCAGATCCATTGTAGGCAGAAGTAACAAAATACGATATGGAACCTAGGTTTGCTCCAGCACCATTATGAACAAAAGTTGTATTTGTTAATGTGGTTTCCGTACCGATTAAAGTATATGGACCTCCATTCGATGAGTAGATTCGATACTCCACAAACGAATTAGTGGGATCACTGGAGGGCAACCAGGTAAGGGTAACGTCTCCAACAGCATCTACAGACACACATTTGAGCAAAGGAGAATCCACAGGAGCAGCATAAGTGTACTTTGCTCCATATAAGAAAATAACCGAAATAAAAACGATCATCATTCTTACTCCGGTTAAACACCTTTGAATATGTGGTAGTGCTTTCACTTTTTTGGTTCAAACCTTAAACGGAAAAATCACCAATTTGTTTTACTTTTGGATGATATTCCTGGTTTTACGTCGCATCATTTTTTTCCAACGACCACTTCCAGCATCGAATCTTTTCTCAAATACCTTTTAGCCGTATCCAATAATTCTTGTGGAGTTACATCATTAATTATTGAGATATAGCGGTTGTAAAACTCCAAATCTTCTCCTCTAAAATATACCGCCTTAAACCGGTCAGACATAGAGAATGGTCCATCGGTTTCCTTAAGGATAGAACCAAGCATGTAGTTTTTAACCATCTCTAATTCTCCTTCAGGGATTAATTCCTCGCTTAGAGCATTCATCTCCTTATAAACTTCTTCCAGGGCAGCTTTGGTAACATCTGCCCCAACTTCCGTTGCTAAAAAGAAAAACACTGCATCTTCCATATTGGCAATGGCTGAGCCAATTCCGTAGGTAAACCCTTTATCTTCTCTAATGTTAGACATTAATCTGGAGCCGAAATACCCTCCAAATACAGTATTCAAAACTTTAAGTTTAAAATACTCGTCTGAACCAAATTCTATATCCAGAACTCTTCCTATCCTGATTCCAGATTGTATAGCATCCGATTTCTCTTCATAGATAACTTGAGCCTCAGACGAATCTACTTTTACCTTTCTCTTGTTCAAGTCTCCTGTTGGCAATGAACCAAAATTCGCTTCCAGCTTATTTAGTAATGATTCATCGTATCTACCAGCAAGAATTATTACGCAATTAGCAGCGGTATAATGATTATTATAAAAGTCTACAACCTCCTGCTGAGAAAGTTTATCATAATCTTCCACCTCTACCAGAGATCCATAAGGGTGTTCTCCAAACAGTTTATGGTTAAACAGTAATCGGCATCTTGACCCCACTTTTTCCTGCTGCACTTTAAACTTCTGTGCTCCATTTTTCAGAAGAACATCCAACTCCTTTTGAGGAAATGTTGGTTTTAAAACTGCTTCGGCAAATACAGGTAGCACATCATCGATACTTTTGTTTAAACAAAATAAAGAAACACTGGATTTATCTTTATCCGCTCTGGTTTCCAAAAAGGCACCATGGTAATCAATTTTTTCCATGATTTCACCAGGTAGAAAGCTTTCAGAAGCTTCTCCTACCAGCTTACTGGTATAGGCTGCTGTTAATCGTTTTGACTGATACTTGGTACCCGCAAAAAAGTTTAGTTCCACCTGAACCACCTCCTGGCTCCCCATATTAAACCCCAACACTTTTACACCATTGCTAAGTGTATATTCTTTAGGCTTTACAAACTCAATTTTTTCAACCCTTTTTATTTCCGGTTGTGATACTCTATCCAACATTTAATTCTTTTTTGCTCTGTAATACAATACACTACAGTTTTCTTTAACAAACAATTTTTGAGCTTCTTGCTGCACTTCTTCTGCCGAAATTTGGCTATAATTATCCACTTGGTGATTAATCATTTCCGCATCTCCCAATAGCTCAAACTGGCATAAATTCATGGCTTTGTTTAGCACATTAATTTCTCCAAATTCAGTGGTAGATTCAATCTTATTCTTGATCTTTTGCAATTCTTCAGGAGAACAAGGCTCTGACTTCATCAGTTCCAATTCATTCCAAATTTCTTGTTCTGCCTGTTCCAACGAAACTCCCTCCACGGGTTTACCACTTACAATAAACAAGCCTTTATCCATACTTCCCAGAATATAGGCATCCAGCTCGGAAAACAAGTGCTTCTCCTTCACCAGTTTAGTAGTAAAACGGGATGATTTCCCCAGGGATAACACATCGGAAACCATGTCTGCACGATAGTACCCCTTACTCAAACGTTCATCCATATGAAACGCTATATAAAGAGCATCATTTGGCAC
This sequence comes from Parvicellaceae bacterium, assembly GCA_965230225.1. Lineage (GTDB taxonomy): Bacteria > Bacteroidota > Bacteroidia > Flavobacteriales_D > Parvicellaceae > CALSMU01. Next base: position 462,228 of record CBDDKM010000003.1, on the reverse strand, counting down.
CTCTCTCTCCACCTCCAATTTTCTATACTCATCTTGTTTAGGTTCCGGTGTTAATGACCTTACATACTTTTCTCTTTTCGGAATTGAGCCAAACCACTTTTCGGTTAACTCTTTTACTTGTTCCGTAGTAACATTTCCTGCTACACAAAGCACTGCGTTTTCAGGAGTATAATGCTTATAGAAAAACGCTTTCACCTCCTCCATACTAGCATCTTCTATGTGCTGAATTTCCTTTCCAATGGTAGCCCATTTGTAAGGATGTTCTTTAAAGGCCAATGGTCTTAGCAATAACCAAACATCCCCATAGGGTTGATTTAAATAACGTTGCTTAAACTCCTCTATTACCACACTACGTTGAACCTCCAAACTCTTGTCGGTAAAGGCCAGTTTATTTAGTCTATCCGAATCCAACCAAAATGCGGTTTCCAGGTTCTGTACCGGAAGCGTGCAGTAATAATTGGTAATATCATTGGATGTAAAGGCATTGCTTTGCCCTCCTGCTTTTTGTAAAGGTCCATCAAAATCAGGGATATTTTCAGATCCTCCAAACATTAGGTGCTCAAACAAATGAGCAAACCCGGTTCTATTCTCATCCTCATCTCTTGCACCTACATCGTATAGAATGTTAAATGCAGCAATTGGAGTAGTATTGTCATGATGAACAATAACTCTCAATCCATTTTCAAGTTGAAACTTGTCGTATTTTATCATGTAATTTTTCTGTTATCAGAATGTAAACCTTCCAGATTCTGTTACTTCAGCTTTGGCCGCATGAAATTCTTTCACCACTTCCTGAACAATAGTTCCGGCTGGTTTAATGGCATTCAATAATCCGGAAATTTGACCTATCTCTAGTTCTCCTTCTATCAAGTCACCTTCGAACATTCCTTTCTTAGCCCTACCTCTTCCTAATAGTTCTTTCAAATCGTCTACGGATTTACCATCGGTGTAATATTGATGAACTCGATTGAAAAAGTCATTCTTGATCAATCGCACAGGGGTGATTTCTTTCAAAGTTAACATAGTATCACCTTCCTTAGCTTTAACCACTTCGTTCTTGAAATTAATGTGCGCTGATGATTCTTCCGAAGCAACAAACCTACTTCCCATTTGTACAGCTTCCGCTCCAAGAGTCATAGCTGCTAGCATAGTTTTTCCATTTGCAATTCCACCTGCCGCAATCACGGGGATATCCAATGCTTCTTTCACCATAGGAATTAAACACATGGTGGTAGTTTCATCTCTCCCATTATGCCCTCCTGCTTCAAATCCTTCTGCCACTACTGCATCAACACCAGCTTCCTGCGATTTTAAAGCAAATTTCACACTTGACACTACATGTACCACTGTAATACCATGATCCTGTAAGTGCTTGGTCCAGGTTTTTGGGTTTCCTGCCGAGGTAAATACGATAGGAACTTTATAGTCAATAATGGACTGTACATGTTTATCTATATCCGGGTACAACATTGGTAGGTTTACCGCAAATGGTTTATCGGTTGCAGCCTTACACTTTTCTATGTGTTCTCTCAGTATTTCAGGGTACATCGAACCTGATCCTATAATGCCTAATCCTCCAGCATTACTAACAGCACTTGCCAACTCCCAACCACTGCACCAAATCATTCCACCCTGTACAATGGGATATTTTATTTTAAAAAGCTCAGTAATTCTGTTCATTTTGGTAAAAAATTGATCACGAATTTACAGAATTCTAACCTTTAAAAGGATTCGTTCACACAAATTATTAACACGTTTATACTAAAAGAAAGTAAATTGAACTTAGAATTTATGGAATGATAACCAATTGCCAACCAATTAAGTAGAATCAAAACAGAATTACCATGAAGAAAATACTACTAACCGCTCTCATATTTGCTTCAGCTTTTGCACAGGCACAATACCGAACGGATTTTGGAATTCTGGTTGGAGGAGCTAATTATTTAGGTGAAATTGGAGGGAATGAACTAACCAGAAGAGATTTCCTGATGGACATGAAATTGAACCAAACCAAAAAGAGTTTTGGAACATTTATCAGGCATCGTTTTAACAATTCAATTGGTGTAACAGGGTCCATTTTATATGGTGAAATTACCGGTGCAGATAATATGTCTGCTAACCCTGGTAGAAAAGGGCGAAACCTAAGTTTCAACAACAATATCCTAGAGGTTTCAGGTAGAACTGAAGTTTACTTGTACAACGTTTATGATGTTGGAGGTCATAGTAGATATCTAATGGACTTTAGACCTTATGTTTTTGCTGGTCTTGGAGCGTTTTACCACAACCCAAAAGCAGAAATTGATGGTCAATCTTACGAATTGAGAGGACTAAAAACCGAAGGTCAACAGGATGAGTATGCCAAAATAAATGTAGCTATCCCAATGGGGTTAGGATTTTATATGACCTATAACAAAAGATATAGGGTGTCTTGCGAATTGGGGTGGAGAAAAACTTTTACGGACTACCTGGATGATGTAAGCACAGAGTATGCCGATGCTAGTGAATTGGACAGTGAACTGGCAATTGTACTGGCCAACAGACATCACGAAGTTGCTAACGAAGAGGGAATTCCTAACGAAAATAACTATACCGCTGGAAATAAACGTGGAGATGCTACACACAACGATTCTTACTTAATGGCTCACGTTGGTATGAGTTATGTTATGAGAGGTAGATATATCAATACCATTCAGATGAGGGGGGGATACATCCCTAAGGTTCGATACGTGAGACATAAATTTTAAGATTAACCCTTGTTTATCAATGGAAAAGAGCGTTTTATACAATTATTTTTTGAGCACTTGGAAACTTGATAATCAATATTTACATTTGTAATGATGAAAAAGACTAAATTGATATTACTGGCTGCTATTATGGGACTTGGGTCTCTAGTAGGGTCGGCTCAATATAATCTTGACTTCGGTATTAGACTAGGGGGAACTAACTACCTGGGAGATATTGGAGGAAAAGAACTTACCCGTAGAGATTTTATCTGGGATATGAAATTAAACCAAACCAGTTGGGTGTTTGGTGGTTTTGCCAGATATAAATTTACAAGTGCACTAGCAGGAAGTTTTGCGGTAAGCTATGGTAGAATCCAGGGAGATGACCAAGAATCTACTAACATTGGAAGAAACACAAGAAATTTAAGATTTAGAAACGACATTTTGGACCTGACCGCCAGAGGTGAGTATTACTTCTTTGAGGCAAACGATGTTGGTAACAGGGGTCGTTACTGGGTTGATTTTAAAGCTTATGTTCATGGAGGGTTATCTGGTTTCCGTCACAACCCTAAAGGAAGTCTTGACGGAGGAAATTGGGTAGAACTTCAACCATTGCAAACCGAAGGGGTTCAGTACAGCAAGTGGCAATTGGGAATTCCTGCAGGAATCGGAGTATTCTTTACATACAAGCGTGAACACCGTTTTGGATGGGATTTTTCATGGACTACAACATTTACTGATTACTTAGACGATATTAGTACGGTATATGTAGATCATTCTGATGCAAACACTGCGGCCTTAGCCAATCAGTCAGCGAATATCACCGATGATCAGGCATTGCTAAATAACTTTAGACCAGGAGAAAAAAGAGGAGATCCAACTCATAATGACTCTTACTTGTTCTCTACTTTATCTTATAGCTATTTAATTAGAGGAACAAACAGTTTTTACCGTCAATCTTACGGTTGGTTAAGTGGAAAAAGAAAAAGTGTTCGTAAGGTAAGAGCGAAGTTCTAAACCAAGAAATTATATCAATAAAAAAAGGGAGCAGTTGTTGCTCCCTTTTTTTATTTACCATCTTCTTTTTCCTTCTCAATTAACTCTATCAAGAGTTTCTTCAACTCAAACATTTCATCCCTTAAAGCAGCAGCTTCTATAAAGTTTTCCTTCTTCGCCTCTTCCACCATTCTGGCTTTAACTCGATCATGGGCTGCTTCCAGCTCTTCCCTACTCATATATTTAATTACAGGATCAGCTGCTATTCCAACTTCATGATCAATGACATAAGGAACTTCCGTTGGATGAATTTTGTGAGATTTTAGCGTATTGCTCTTCGATTTCTTAATCTGAGTTGGCACTACTCCGTTCTCTTCGTTATATGCCATTTGAATTCCTCTCCTACGATTGGTTTCATCAATGGTTTTTTGCATAGAATTGGTCATTCTATCCGCGTACATAATTACCTTACCATTTACATTTCTAGCTGCTCTTCCAACTGTTTGTACTAAAGATCTTTCCGATCTTAAAAAACCTTCCTTATCAGCATCCAAAATAGCTACTAACGAAACTTCCGGTAAATCTAACCCTTCTCTCAGTAAGTTAACACCTACCAACACATCAAATAATCCATTTCTTAAATCTGATAAAATTTCAACACGATCTAATGTATCTACATCCGAATGAATGTAACGACATCGGACTCCCATTTTTGCAAAATACTTATCTAACTCCTCTGCCATTCTCTTGGTTAACGTTGTTACCAACACTCTTTCATCCCTTTCAATCACCAAATTAATTTCTTCTAACAAATCATCAATTTGATTTAAACTTGGTCGAACTTCGATTACCGGGTCCAATAATCCAGTTGGACGAATAATTTGTTCAACATAAACTCCTTCTGACTTCTCTAATTCATAATCTGCAGGAGTAGCACTTACATATATAGTTTGTCCGGTAACCTCTTCAAACTCCTCAAACTTTAATGGCCTGTTATCCATTGCAGCTGTTAATCTAAATCCAAATTCTACCAAGTTAACTTTACGTGCTCTATCTCCCCCATACATAGCTTTAATCTGAGGAAGAGTCACATGGCTTTCATCAATCACCATCATAAAATCATCTGGAAAGTAATCCAACAAACAGAAAGGTCTACTACCCGGACTACGCTGATCAAAATACCTGGAGTAGTTCTCAATACCCGAACAATAACCTAACTCTCGCATCATTTCCAGATCAAACTCTACCCTGCTCAATAATCTCTTTGCTTCCAAATGCTTTCCAATCTCCTTGAAATAATCCACCTGTTCCATTAGATCATCCTGAATCTGACTAATGGCATTATTGATTGAATCCTGTGATGTTACGAAGATGTTTGCCGGGAATATTTGATAGGTTTCAAACTCCTCAATAACCTTATTATTAATAGGGTCGAATGTTTGTATTTCTTCAATTTCATCTCCCCAAAACACCACTCTAAGAGCTACTTCGGTATAGGCCAAATAAATATCAACAGTATCTCCATTTACTCTAAATGTTCCCCTACTAAAATCTGCATTTGTTCTGGAGTATAAACTTTGAACCAACTTATGTAAAAACTGATTTCTCGAGACAGTCTCCCCAACAGAAATTCGAGTCACTCCCTGATAGAAATCCTCCGGATTACCAATACCATAGATACAAGAAACAGAAGAGACTACGATAACGTCTTTCCTTCCAGACAACAATGCCGAAGTTGCACTTAATCGAAGCTTTTCAATTTCATCATTGATGGAAAGATCTTTTTCGATAAAGGTATCTGTAACCGGCAAATATGCCTCAGGCTGATAATAGTCGTAATACGATACAAAATACTCTACTGCATTATCCGGGAAAAATGCTTTAAACTCAGAATATAATTGAGCTGCCAATGTTTTATTATGAGATAATACCAGGGTCGGTCGATTCACCTCCTTAATAACATTTGCAACGGTAAATGTCTTTCCAGATCCGGTTACCCCTAACAATACCTGACTTTCTTCTCCTGAGTTTACTCCCTCAACCAACTGTCTGATTGCTTCCGGTTGATCGCCGGTGGGTTTAAACTCTGATACCAATTTAAATTCCATCCTGCAAAATTACAAAATGATGCTCTTGATTGACGCGTTTGATCAAAAAGCAACTTCAAATGATCAAACATGCCTACCAATTAACTCACTTTGCTTAAATTCGTCCTACTTGCTACAAAGGTTTACATATTGCATTTTTATTCTGGTATTATCCCTTACTGCCTTAAATATACGTTGTCAGGAAAACCAGTTCAAACATTACTCTGTAGAGGAAGGGCTACCCCAATCGCAGGTATACGCCATGATTGAGGATAGTAGAGGATACCTTTGGTTAGGTACCAAAGGAGGAGGGCTTTCTTCGTTTGATGGAAAGCACTTTAAAACATATAGCAGGGAGAACGGCTTAATCAACGATCAGGTATTTTCCATTTTTGAAGATTCTAAAAACAACCTATGGATCGGTACGGCTTCCGGTGTGAGTCATTATAATGGAATCGAATTCACCAACTATCCTATTTCCAGGGATTTTTCTGTGGTTGTATCTTCTATACTAGAAGACAATAACGGAACCATTTGGGTGGCTACACACATAGGTTTATTCTACTTAAAAAATAATGAGTGGGTCAATTTTTCACTGAGAAACAATGTTTTAAAAAGCGATGTTAGTTGTTTGTACCTAGATGAAGATGGAAGCATTTGGACCGGAAACGATGAAGGATTATTCAACATCAAAAATGAAAACATCCAACACTTTACCTATAAAGATGGATTATCCTCCAATAAAGTGAGGTGCATTACCCGATATGAAGGGAATCTATTGGTGGGGACTTACGGTAGGGGTTTAAACTTTAAAAAGGATAATAAATGGTACGTATTAGGAGATCAGAAAGAAATCGTTCATCACATACTCATTGATAAAAACAAAGATATCTGGCTGAGTACACAAAACAATGGAGCAGTTAAAATTTCTCCGGGTAAAAACAGTATTCATGTATACAATCAAGACAAGGGATTATCCGCTAACCATGTTAGAATGGCCGTACAGGATAGCTGGGGAAACCTTTGGTTTGGGACTTCCGGTGGAGGATTAAACAAGTTTTATCATCAGCTCTACCGCCACTATAACCTTGATGAAGGCCTCAAGGACAACAAAATATACTCCACACTGGCCACAAAAGATGGGAGGGTTTTTATTGGTACAGGAGGATACGGGCTTACGGAGTTTATTGGTGATTCTGTTGTTTACCATGATAAAACTACCGACTTCTACAATCTTAAGAGTAAAGCTTTGTTTGAAGATGTTTTGGGTAACATTTGGATAGGAACTGAAGGTAAAGGAATATACATCTACAATGGTACTACCTACAAACACTTCACTGGTGATGATGGTTTAGCTGATAATTGGATCAGAGGATTTTGCCAGGACAAAGACATGAATGTTTGGGTAGCAACCGTTAGTGGAATTACCAAGTTTAAACCTTTGAATTATACAGATCTTGATTTTTCATTAAAGAACTATAGAGAGTTTAATGGACTACCTGACAATAGAATTACAACTGTATTATGCGACTCTAAAAACAAAATTTGGTTTGGAACTAAAAATGGTAAAGTGGGATACATTTTTGACGATGAAGTTGTAGAATATGGACAAACGGAAGGAATAAAAAAAGCTGTAGTAAAGTCACTTACCATTGATCATTTTAACCGACTATGGGTAGGTACTGAAGGAGAAGGATTGTTCTACTCTTCATTGGACGATCAGTTTATTACTTTTAACCAGTTCAATAAAAAAGATGGTCTTAAAGGAAATAACGTATACCTATTAAAGGTAGATCAACTCAATCAAATTTGGGCTGGAGCCGGAGCCGGAATTGATCGTATCTCCTTCAACGATGAAGGAGAAGTCATCAATGTTAAGCACTTTGGTAAAAACGAAGGATTTTTAGGTGGAGAAACGTGTACCAATTCAATTTCAGTATCACCAGAGGGTGAGATTTGGGTAGGAACTTTAAACGGTTTAAATCGACATGACCCGGCTAACCGAAAAAAGAATCATCAAGCACCTAAACTTAGCATAACCGATATTCTATTGTTTTACGAAAGCATCGGCGAATCAGAATTAAAAAACAATATGGGAGATTGGTTTTCCATGAACGATAAGCTCACTTTCGAATACAGTGAAAACCATATCAGCTTCAACTTTAAGGGGGTTAATCTGCAAAACCCGGAGGAAGTTTATTATCAGTTCAGGTTAACTAATTTTGACAGAGATTGGTCTCCAATTTCAAAAAAGAATGATGCCACCTATTCTAACCTTCCAGCAGGAGATTATACCTTTGAGGTAAAAGCGGGAAATGAGGATAACGTCTGGACTGAACCCATTCAAATCAAATTTTCCATTAAAATCCCCATCTGGCAAACCTGGTACTTCTATACCATTTTGGGAGTAATTCTTATTTCAATATTTGTTATTTGGATGAGAATGAGACTTCAGGCGGAAAAAAAGAAAACCAAAGAGGAAAGGGAGAAATTAGAGATGGAACGACACATGGTTGAGTTGGAGCAAAAAGCCCTTCGACTTCAGATGAACCCCCACTTTATTTTCAATGCCATGAATACAGTACAGGCATTGATTGCTAAAAAAGATGAGAAAGCTGCTCGGTACTATTTAGCAAAGTTTTCTAAACTAATGAGAAAGGTTTTGGAGAATAGTAGGAGTCAAATGATTTCTATTCATGATGAAATGGAAGCTTTAGAAAACTACCTGAATCTGGAAAAAATCAGTTCGGAGGATAGCTTTGATTATGAAATCATCATGGATGAAAACATAGAGCCAGATGCTTATGGTATTCCTCCTCTTCTACTTCAGCCATTTACTGAAAATGCCATCGTACATGGCTTAAAAGAAATAGAGCACAGAGGATGTATTACTATTCGATTTAAATGGAAAGAAACTTACATTGAATGCTCTGTTGAAGACAATGGGCGAGGAAGAGAAGCAGCTAAAGAGGTTCGTCATCAAAAGTCCAGTTATCACAAATCCACTGCGTTGGTTTTAACTCAGGAAAGACTAGCCACATTGAGCAATGAACTCTCAGTAAAAGCTTTTGAAATTGTCGATTTGGAGAATCCAACAGGAACCAGAGTGATCCTGAGAATTCCTGTAATTGAAGTATTTTAATTCCAACTGAAAAACATTCTTTCTTATCTTAGTAGCATGATTAGAGCACTTATTGTTGATGATATAAAAGATGCCAGAGACAACATTCGTCTGGACATCGAAACTTACTGTCAGGATGTAGAAATAATTGGTGAAGCAGAAGGAGTTGTTTCTGGAGCTAAAGCCATTAGAGAATTGAAGCCGGAAGTTGTATTTCTTGATATTCAAATGCAAGATGGAACCGGTTTCGATTTATTGGACATCATTGGCAACATCGACTTTAAAGTCATCTTTACCACAGCTTCGGATGAGTATGCCATTAAGGCATTCAAATTCTCTGCAGTAGATTATTTGCTTAAGCCAATTGACCCAGATGAGTTAGTGGCTTCCATTGAAAAACTAAAATCAACCACCTCCCTACCTAAAGAAAATCTGGAACTATTATCAGAAGGAATTAAGAACCATAAAACATTAACAAGATTAGCACTTAACACGCTTGAAAAGATTCTTATTGTAGAAATTAAAGACATTGTTAGATGCGAATCGAGTGTTAATTATACAACGTTTTATTTCACAGATAAAACGCGATTAATGGTAACCAAAACCCTTAAAGAGTACGATGATTTACTTTCTCCACTTGGATTTATCAGAGTGCATCAATCACATTTAATCAACTCCAATTTAGTGAAGGAGTTTGTTAAATCTGATGGTGGATATTTAATGATGAAAGACGGAAGTTCTGTTCCGGTTTCTACCAGAAAAAGACAAGCAGTAGTGGAAGCACTTAACTGCCTATAACAGTCCTAAGCAAAACTTCATTCGAATAACCTTCTTAACCGATGAATATACCTGGAAACGGAAATCTTCGTTGGTTTCCATTTCAGCAAGAATATCATTGATGTCTTTTTCCTCTTCTACTGGCATAAGTAGTTGGTCGCATCCAGCCATAATGGCTTTTAAACCTGAGTTAGGTACGGCTCTTACTCCTCCCATATTCATGGCATCGGTAATTACTAACCCATTGAACCCCATCTTTTTCTTGAGCAAATCAGTTACAATTGCTCTCGAACAGGTAGATGGTAATCCATTAGTATTGTATTCTTCATTGTTTTTAACTGCAATGTGAGCTACCATGATAGAAAGAACTCCATTCTCAATAACAGGAGTATAGTTTTCCAACTCTTTCATCTCTCCATCTATAAACACCAATTGTTTATGCGTGTCTCCTTTTACAAAACCATGTCCCGGAAAGTGCTTAGCTGTTGCAACAATTCCATTGTTCTGTGTTTCGTTAATGAACTCATTAGAATATTTGATTACCGTATCCATTTCCAAACCAAAGCTTCGGTTACTTACTGTTTGATTAGGAGAAGCGTCAATAACTGGTGCAAAGTTCTGTGTAATTCCAATTTTATTCAAATCGGTAGAAATGGTTTTAGTCACCTCTTTAACTTCCTCAATGGTTTTAATTTGATTAGTCATTGGCACCGGAGTAGCCCCCTTCAGCTTATATCGAATTAAAGTCGGTTCTGCATCAGCACTGTAAATTGGCGGTAAATGTCCATGAACTTTGCAAATACTATCAAATTGGTTTACAAATGCACTGAAGGTATCCACATCACCTTTGAGTAAAATGATCCCCCCTAATTTACCTTTCTTGGCTAACTCAACTACATGAGGTGTTTTTTTACCACCAATTCCAACCGAAGGGACAATTAACTGACCAACTCTTAAGGTATCATTCATTTTGCTAAACACCTCGTCTATCCGCCTTTCCAACTCCGGATTGTATTTATAAAAATCTTGTAAAGTAAAGGATTGTGCATTCCCCATTAGGGAACCAACAACCATGATAATCAGCAATTTAATTTTCATAAAGTAAAAATATGGTTCTAAAGAACATTACTTCAATTGCCAAATGATAATTATTAAGTTGTTTTTGTTGACATGATAGTTATCTTTATCAAAACCTATGGAAGCTATATCGAGGAGAAAAGAATATCAGGAGAATGTTGTAAAATACGAAGCTTCTCTCAAAGAAATTTCAGGAAAAATCACTTCAGTTGTTCTTCTTAGAGTAATTGTATTTGTTCTCGCTGGATGCGGTATTTATTTTTTATCGTTCAATGCCGGTTTTGCTGTTATGTCTGGAGCTATAGGGGCTGGAATATTTGTATGGCTGGTTAAGCATCATGCTGTTTTATTGAATAAAAAGGAATATTTCAAACAGTTAATCGAGATTAATCAGTTAGAAATTTCTGTTTTAGATGGTAATTATTCCAGTAACGAAAAAGGAGAAGAATTTCTAAATCCAGATCATCACTACAGCTATGATATTGATTTGTTTGGGGAGGGGTCCTTTTTTCAATTCTTCAATAGGACACGAACCGTTGGTGGTAAGGCATATTTAGCAGAAATACTGCAAAAAAACTCCATCAATGACATTGAAAAAAAGCAAGAAGCCATAAAAGAACTTTCTGGTAAAAGTGATGAAAGGCAGCATTATTGGGCCACTGCCGGTACTGTGGGAGCTGAAATAACTTCAGATAGAATCGAAAAATGGTTAAATAATTACAAACCATTTGCATCCGGCAAATTGATTCCTGCTTTGTTAATTGGATTCTCTCTTACCTCGGTTGTTTTAACGGGCTTGCTTTCTGTAAACATGATTTCCGGGATGTGGTATATCATATGGTTCATCCTCGGGATATTGATCACAGGCATCTATTTAAAACGAATTAACCTGGTGTATAATGATGCCAATAAAATTGCCGACACCATTAACCAATATGCTGAGCTTCTCAAAATCATCGAAAAAACGGAATTCAAATCGGAGTTACTTGTTGGGCAACAAAAAGAAATAGAAACCTCAACGGATAAAGCTTCACTCATATTAACCAAACTAGGAAGAGCGTTAGATCGATTAAATAGTCGGAACAATTTCCTAATTGGAATTTTTGGAAACTCACTATTTCTTTGGGATATATTATCCATTCACTTACTCGAAAGGTGGATTACAAAATATTCAGTACAGGTTGAAAAATGGTTCAAAGCCATCTATTTTTTCGATGCCTATCAATGCGCTGCGAACTATTCTTACAACCATTCCAATTATTGTTTCCCGAAACTGAATCAGGACAACAATGTTATTGAGGCAAAAAGCTTGGGACATCCTCTGATTTTAGACGAAAAAAGGATAAACAACGACTTCACTATACACCAATCAAACTTTGTAATTATTACAGGAGCCAATATGGCTGGTAAGAGTACATTTTTAAGAACCATTTCGCTTAATCTGGTACTTGCCAATGCCGGTTTTCCTACTAGTGCTAAGGAATTCAAATACTCTCCGATTAAGCTTATTACGAGTATGAGAACTTCTGATAGCTTGCAAAAAGAAGAATCTTACTTCTTTTCAGAATTAAAACGACTCAAGTTTATTGTAGAAGAAATAGATCGTGAGAATTACTTCATCATTCTGGATGAAATTCTAAAAGGAACAAATAGTAAGGATAAAGAAGCCGGATCTAAAAAATTCGTTGAAAAATTAGTTGCTTCCGGCTCATCAGGTATAATAGCCACTCATGATTTGGGATTATGCACCATTAACCAAAAGTTTCCACAGGTGGTTAATCACTATTTTGATGCAGAAATCATTAATGATGAACTTCATTTTGACTACATGATCAAAGATGGAGTTTGTCAAAACATGAATGCCTCTTTCCTACTTAGAAAAATGGAAATTGTAGACGAATAGGAATTAATGATTCGCGTCAGTCTTTAGTTAAGTAGAATTTGTAATTTCAGACAATAATATTCAAGCAACATGGCTAAAGACGCTTTCATTAACAACCATTGGATTCAAGGTAAAGGATCGAGTTTTGAAGTTAAAGACAAATACTCTGGTGCAACCATTCAAACCGTCTGCAATCTTAACGGTGAACAAATTGAATCAGTAATTCAAACTAGTCTACTTGCCTATAAAGAAAACTTGTCTGCTTCATCTGGAGAGAGAAGTTCCTGGCTCAATGAATTAGCAGATTTATTACAGGAACATCACAACGAGTTTGTTCAACTTATAGTACAGGAAGCAGGAAAACCCATGGGTTATTCAAAAGCTGAAGTGGACAGATGCATCTCCACTTTAAGAATTGCATCAAGAGAAGCATTAACTTTTGGTGGTGAAATGGTACCAATGGACTTTGCCAACGGAACCGGAAAAACTGCCTATACTGGCAGGTTCCCAATTGGGCCAATCTATGGTATTTCGCCGTTTAATTTCCCATTAAACTTAGCTCTGCATAAAATTGCTCCAGCCATTGCAACAGGAAACTCAATCATCATAAAGCCTTCTCCGTATGCCCCTCTTTCATTAATGAAATTTGGAGAAATTATTGAGAGAAGCAATATTCCTAAAGGCTTAGTAAATATTGTTAATTGCGACATTCCTGAAGCAGAAAAAATATTGAAAGATGAGCGAATTAAAATGCTCTCCTTTACAGGAAGTCCACAAATTGGTTGGCATTTAAAGAACATTGCCGGAAAGAAAAAAGTAGCCCTGGAACTTGGAGGAAATGCGGCTGTATTAGTGGATGGAACAACGAATTTGGATACCGCTGCTTCTACTTGTGTTACCGGAGCATTTCTGTACTCGGGGCAAATCTGCATATCCACCCAACGAATTTTTGTTCTGGAACCTTATTTTGAAGAATTTAAAAAACTCCTTATTAGAAAAACAGAATCTGTCCAATCAGGAGATCCGACAGCGCCAGAAGTTATCAACGGCCCTTTAATTGATAAAGTTCATGTAGATAGAATACACAGCTGGGTTCAGAATGCTATTAATAAAGGTGCTGAACTGTTATGTGGTGGTTCTGTAATGAACGAGGAAAACAACATTTATTCACCTACGATATTAACTGGGACAGATGACAGCATGGAAGTTTCTTGTGAAGAAGTATTCGGGCCGGTTACCATTTTGGAATCAGTTCGGGATTTTGAATCTGGTTTAAAGAGAATCAACGACTCTAATTTTGGATTACAGGCTGGAATTTTCTCCAATAGAATTGACCACATGAAAAAGGCTTTTCAAGAACTGGAAGTTGGAGGAGTTATGATGAACAATGTTCCCGGCTTTAGAATCGACAACATGCCCTATGGTGGAGTAAAAGATTCTGGTTTTGGTAGAGAAGGGCTAAAATACGCCATGGAGGAAATGACGGAGCCCAAATTACTGATATACTAAAACAAGTATTCTAATAACGAAAGGCCGGTCCAAACATAAATAGAAACCAGAATGGCTTCTCCTATGGTCATCGCAATCAAAAACTTGAGGTATTTCATGTTAACCAATCCGGCTACGTAACAAATTAAATCTGTGGGTACAGCTGGGAAAAACGACCATAACAATACTATTCCAAATCCATGTTTTTCCATTTTACGCCTTACCCCTTCCATTCTGGTTAAATTCTTTCCTTTAAACAATGCTTCGGGCTTCAAATACCAGGCAGCTTTGTATACTAAAGAAGATCCAACCAATATTCCGAACATTGAAATAACAAACACCAAAGCTGGTTGATCAGGGTACAGCATTATTCCCATTAAAACAAAAAGAGTACTTGGTAAGAATAATATCGCTCTTAAGCTGGAGAGCAATATATAAGTAATTAAAATTGCCCCTTCATTCTCTCCGATTAATCGCTTAATTTCAGAAGCGGTAAATCGATCTGGAAAAACTAAATATAAGGTCAACCCCAGGCATATTAACAACAGCCAGGTCCAGTTTAAGATTCTTTTATATTTAGAAAGTTCCACTTAAGTTTAAACATACATAATTATTACCAACTCCACATGAAATTTGCATAACTCGCGGTTAATCAACAAATTTGCCCAACAACTCCAATTATGAAACGCTTCACCTTATTCTTTTCACTACTACTTTTTGTTGGTTCAACTTTTAGCCAGATCATTAAAGAAATACCTAAAACCAATACGTTTTCGTGCGATTTGGAAGAAATTGAAACCGTTGATTTTGGTATTAATATCTACGATCAGTACAGTACGATAGTAGGAGATAAAATTCGTTATAACTCCGATATGGAGCCATTTGAAGGAAAATTTGAAGACTTCTACAACAACAAAAAGTTATTGCATAAAGGTTATTATGTTGATGGAAAACTACGCTCTTACAAAAACTTTTACCCCAATGATCAAGTGGAACGAGAATATAAGTATAAAAATGAAGGAGAGGGAGAAATGAAAATTTACTACCTCAACGGACAGCTTAGATCAAAGCAAAAATATCACCGTGGAGAAGCTTACCAATGGGATGATTATTATGACAATGGTAAACTGGAGTTTTTCGAATTAAAACACAAAACCCAAGGATACATCATCAACTCACAACACAATACTATTGATGGAAAACCACTTGACTTATTGGAGTTAATTGACAAAGATTCCTTGCTATATAAAAAAGGAGTATTCGACTCCAAAGGAAACCTATTGGAAAGTGGAAGATTAAAATATTACACTAAACTAAGTGACTTTAGAAAAGATGGTAAATGGATTACATACGAAAATGGAGTATTAGTTTCGGAAGAACACTATAAGGACGGAGTAAAAACAAATACAACTGTAGAACCAACAAGAGTTCTACCTACGAATTACATTAGTTTTGATACGGATAACAGTGGTGAAATTTCCACTTACGAACTGGATATGGCCATTAATAGTTTCTTTGAAGAAGACAGTAAAATGACACCTTCTGAACTCAATAGCCTTATCAATTTCTTCTTCGATCAAGATTAGAATACAGGACAAGAAATCATTCTAAACTTTTTGGGCTTATTTCTAGAATGGCAATCAATTAAATAACTGATTGATATTTCGTGTGCTCCTCCAGATTGTGATACCAAACTGTTTGCCCCAAGATCAAAAGAATACCCTATGCGAAATTTATTGGTTTCTACTCCAGTAAGAAGAATAAACGAATCCTTAACACGATACCAAACTCCAGCCACAAACTTGTTATAAATAAAATAAGACCCCAATGTAAATTGCTGGCTCTTTAATTGTTTAGTGTATATAATTTGGGGAGCAATATTAAATTGAGGAGTATTCGGAGCATAATCCACAGCAATGTTTCCTCCATAATGGACTTTTAATCTCATAGGCAATCTGGAAGTTTGATAAATGGACAACATTCCATTCTCCGGGCGGTTTAAATGATCAACCGCAAATCCTCCGTACATATTTTTATTATAAAATATAGCTCCGGCTCCAGCATCAAAATAGTGTTCATTATCTGCTCCTCTAGGTTGATTGGTAGAATACACAAATCCTTTACGTGCATCAATCATGTCTCCCCATGTGAGGTTACTCCAGTTAATTGAATTTAATGTATATCCGGCACGTATACCAAATGCTCCATACCAGTTTTTAGAGAATCGTATTTGCTTTGCATAAGTAAAAGAAAGATTTTGCCTTCTTAACGATCCTTCTCCAGCTAAATCACTTAAAAAGTATACACTGATTCCTGCATCATGCTTTTTCATTTTTCGCTCATAAGCGGTATAATAACTATCATAAGCATTTTGAATTGCAGGCCACTGATTACGGTAAACTGTTGTAAAAGAATTACACCCCTTTAACCCTGTAAATGCCGGATTAAGGTATACTCTACTTGTATAGAATTGACTAAACTCCACATCTTGAGCATTGCAAAATGGAGCTAGAAGAACTAAAAAGCTTAGAAACACAAAGTATTTCTTAGTGGTTGTCATAATGTTTATTTAATAAGGGAAACAGTTCCTTTTAAAGTGGTAGGCTCATCATCATCCATTCCTCTCGCCTCAATAACATATACATAAGCATCTTCCTGAGATAACTCACCTTTAAAACTTCCGTCCCATTGCTCTTCAATATCGTTAGATTCAAAAACTACTTCTCCCCATCTATTGTATACCTGCATATTAAAATCTTCCACACCTTCTGAAACAGCAAAAAATGCATCGTTAATTCCATCTCCATCCGGCGAAAAAGCACTTGGCACATGAATGTGAAGTTTTTGATTGCTTTCTATTGTATTAGATACACTTGTAATTGTGGCGTTTTTGTTTTTAAAGGCAACAATTCTGAAAACATCTTTGTTTCCATTTTGTCCAAAAGCAACAGCTCCGATCAACATGAATAATATTAGGGGTAAAGTTCTCATCGTTCTTTTCTTACTAGGGGTATTGATTAATTACACTTCGAAGTAACAACATGTATATATATAATTGAATTCTGCTTTTCCAAGTGAGGCCATTTGACTTCCCAACTCACTTTTCTAAGTATTTTTTACACGTATCACGTTCGGAAACCCTAAATGATTATTCGAAAGCAATTTTACCTCAGAAAGCACATTAGGAAGGCAAAAAGTGCACTAGGGAAATGATGAATTAATTGACACTTATTAATAAGGTAGGTTTGATGTATAAATTAATTATCAGGAGTGAAATCTACGAGGAAATGAAAAACATCTTTACCCCTATTCTAATTGTAATTTTCGGCCTTATTTGCCAACAAAGCTTAGCACAGCCTGGGACTACCTCTGCCGGTTTTATTGCAAATGACTCTGTTGGATGTCCACCCCTGGTAGTTAATTTTTCTCCTGTAGCTGCTTCTAACGTTGCTAATTGGGACTGGGATTTCGGTAATGGTCATACCTCTACTTTACAAAACCCAACTGAAAGTTTTGCCAATCCTGGTCAATATACCATTACACTTACATTAACTTTTTTTGATGGAACCACGGAACAAATCACCAAAACCAATTACATCGAAGTGGTTCCACTTCCTCAAGCTTCATTTAGTTTAAATAGCTACTCGCCATGTTTAAATGATAATCAAATTAGCTTCCAAAATAACTCAACAAACAGCACTAATTACCTATGGGATTTTGGAGATGGCTTTGTCTCATCACAACCTAACCCTGTACACCATTATAACACCCCTGGTACTTACCAAGTTAATCTTATTGTTTCCAATCAATTTGGCTGCCAGCATAATGCATCAGTAGGGAATATACAAATTCACCCTGTTCAACAGAGTAATATAAACTTGCTTACTTCTGGTATTCATTGTGATTCTTCCTTTCAATTTGAATTCGGTGCAGCCAATACTGGTTTAAGCAACTATCGATGGACATTTGGTGATGGGCATTCAGCTTTTGGAACCACTGCACAACATACTTATAATGCTTTTGGTAATTATAACGTTGGTCTAATTACAACTGATAACAATGGATGTATTGACACAACGTATCTACCTAACCCTATTCACGTAGCAGCACCTGTTCATGACTTTAGCAGTCCTATGCCAACAACCTGTGCTGGCACTCCAATCCATTTAGATGCAGTTGGCCCAAACATTTCCAGTGTAAGCTGGGATTTTGGTGACGGTCAATCAGGAAATGGAATGAACACCAATCATGTATATCAAAATCCAGGTAACTATACCATAAAGATGATAACCACTACCCCATTGGGATGTGTTGATACCGTTATAAAACAAAATTTCTTTCAAATTACGCCTAACCCAATCGCCAACATTTCAGTTTCAGATTCTATTGTATGCTCAGGAGATTTGGTTTATTTCCAGGATCAATCAATAAATGCGGCTTCCATCCAATGGAAATTTGGCCAACAAACCAATCCTTCGCCAGCAGTAACAAAAATGTTTAATGGAAACAATCAATACCCTGTTCGTTTAATAGCATCATCCGGAGTATGCGCGGACACATCATGGGTAACCATTCAATCTTTTAAACCAATTGCACAGTTTCAAACTACCACAAGTAACAATTGCGCACCAATTAGTGCTAACTTTATAGACCAATCGTTTAGAGCAACTGCCTGGTACTGGGAATTTGAAAATGGTAATACTTCCAATCAACAAAACCCTCAAGAATTATTTCAATCACCTGGTAATTTCGACACTAAACTAACCGTAACAGATTCTTTAGGGTGTTTGGACACTATCAGAGTAGTAAATGCAGTTGTAGTTCCTAACAATGTACCAGCCAACTTCACCCCCAGTCATTTTGAAGGGTGCTCTCCAATGTCGCTATCATTTGCTAACTATTCCATTGGTAATGGTTCATGGACCTGGAATTTTGGAGATGGTAATACCAGTACATCAGCAACTCCTACCCACTTATACCAAACTCCTGGTGAGTACATTATTTCTCTTTCTACTGTAGATTCGATGGGGTGTAACATATACATCGACACCTTTGCAACTGCTTCTGTCGGTTCTGTTCCGTTAGATTCTGCCTTAATTATTCCTGATTGTCAGAACAGCGGTATCATTGCTGAAGCCAATTGTCCTACCTGTGTATTAACCAACTGGAGTTTTGGTGACGGAGGAACAAGTAATACTCAAAATTCTAATCATACCTATAACCAAGACGATTTATACTTCATTACCCTAAGCGGAACTTCTGCCAATGGATGTGCATCCAGCAGATCTTTTTACATTGATTTTACGGATTGTTCTCTGGGGCCATTATCCAATGGTTCTGCCTCTGCTCCTAGTCCTGGCGAAGCAGCAGGTTGGTCGGGTACTCCTAGTAACGACACTACAGTTCCATACACATTTACTCAATGTAGTCCATTTACTGCACAGATTTACAATCCAAGACCCAACGCACAATCGTGGTTATGGGACTTTGGTGATGGTACTGCTGCAAACGGGCCATTTCCAATCCATGTATATGACAATTTTGGAGAATACGATTTAAAACTAACCTACGTTGATAGCCTCGGAATAACTGATACCATTTACTATAATAACTACATTAAAGTAAACGGACACGACAACAGTATTTCTGTAGGTCAGGTAAGCACATGTGCTGGATTAGATATATCCTTACTATCAAATGATTCATCTTTGATGATGTATACCTGGAATGTAGATAACAACTATCAAAACTCCTACCTTCCTAATCTTGATTTATCACTATCCAACAACAATAACCTACACACCATAACACTCACCACTTTAGACACCAATTATTGTAATTATTCTACATCAATTGGTGTTGTATCTCAAGGGTATGTTCCCGAGTTTGACTTACCAGAAAAAATATGTAGCTATGATGCTCTGACCATCCCAAATAACATTCCTTCGAACTTCAGTGTAACATGGGATTTTGGAGATGGGAGCACCTCAACTGATCACGTACCCAACCATAATTATCAAAGTGGAGGAACTTATCTTGTTAGTGCAATAATCACAGATAGTATCTCGGGATGTAACCACTCAACCAGTGTTGGAAATGTAGAAGTTATTGAATTAAATACTAATTTTTCATTTACTGCAGGAACTAACATTTGTAGAGGAGATACCATTTTCATGGTTGCTGAAGATACCACTTATGATCAATACGTGTGGAATTTAGGTTCGGGATGGGTATCATATAATGGTCCTTTCGCACAATCCTATATCAGTAATAATTTCAGTTCAGGAAATTACAATGTGGTACTACAGATTACCCATGAAGGATGTTTTGCTCAAAACAACGGCCCTCAATACTTTAACTTTTATGATGCAACAGCAGATTTCAGTTTTACACAAGATGGTTTTTGTTTCCCGATTGAAGCTGACTTTACAGATTTAAGCCCTGGAGCAGCATCATGGAATTGGGAATTTGGAGATGGGACAATGGATACTACACAAAATCCACAACATTTATTTACTAGTAACCCTCTAGACTCTGTAACTCTAAATATAACAGACATCAATGGTTGTGAAGCCTCAATAACGAAAAGTAATGTAGAGGCTTTTAGTGTAGAGGTAATGGCAGTGGATACATTTGGATGTGCTCCTGCTCCAATTCAATTTACTCAGAATTCTCAAAATGCAATTGGTTGGCAATGGAACTTTGGTGATGGAAACACTTCTACCCTCTCCAACCCAACACATACCTATACTAATGAAGGTATTTACGACCTGCAACTAATTGCCACAAGTGCCGACGGCTGTACAGATACCGCCTTTTACCCATCTTATATTCAAATTGATCAGATTACCGCAGGATTCAGCACTAATTACGGAAGTGGTTGTGCACCTCAACCTGCTTATTTCACTGATAATTCGTACAATGCTTCCTCCTGGGAGTGGAATTTTGGAAATGGATTCACTTCCAATTCTCAAAACCCAATACAAATTTATTACGTTGGAGGAAATTACAATGCTCGTCTAATAGCAACAAGCCCTCTAGGGTGTACGGATACTACTTATTCTGCTAACCCAATAAATATAGCAGGTCCAGAAGCAATTTTTTCTGTGATAGATTCCACAGTTTGCTCAGGAGCTCCTTTAAGCATTATCAATGGCTCCAATAACGCTTCCTCATATTTGTGGTTGTTTGGGAATGGAGATACATCAACACTAGCAACTCCTAATTACAGTTACCCTTCACCAGGGAACTATGATATTACGTTAATAACTACAGATCAAAACGGATGTCAGCACAACATGATTGTTAATAATGCAGCAATCATTTCTCAGGCTCCAGACGTTAATTTTGTTTTAAATGATTCAATAGGATGTAGCCCACTTGCTATTTCCACTTCAGTACCTAATAATTCATTCATTCAATGGAGTATTAATGGAAATCCTGTTACAAATACTCCTTCTTTAAATACCTCTTTAACTTTAGGTAGCTACCAAATAGGAGTAGAGGTACACGACCCTAACGGCTGTATTTCTACTTATACTTACGATAGTGTTATTGTTGAGCAACCATTTGATGCCAGTATCAGCTATTCTGGTGCAGTTTGTGAATCTGTTGGCAACATAACAATTAATGCAGCTAACTCCATGGGGAACTGGTATGTTAATGGCACTATTAATTCTACCAACGAATTGATTGACCTAAGTCAATATGGACCTGGAAACCATCAAATCGTACATGAAATAGAAGGACATTGCGGAGGTATCGACAGCATTATGCTTCAGGTAGATGAACAGTTAACCGCCAATATTCAAACACCTGCAAGTTTATGTGAATCTGACAGCCCTATTCTATTACAATCCACTAATCCATCCGGTGTTTGGTTAGGAAATGGAATTACCAATGGTGAGTTCGACCCACAAGTTGCAACCCCTGGTAATTATGTACTTACCTACCAACTAACTAATGGAACATGCTTTTTTGAAGATAGTACACAAGTTACGGTTTTAGCTGCACCTGATGCCAACTTCAATATTTCTGGACAATACCTATGTGAAGGACAGAGCCTATTGCTAACCCCACCACATACACAGTCCTCTACTCTTTATCAATGGCAGTTTTCTAGCCAGGAGGACACTCTTTATTTTGAAACTTCCAACCCTCAGCCTGAACTTACTCCGGGAACCTGGAATGTTTCCTTAATTGCCTCAGAAAGTGGATGTGTTGCATATCATACAGTAAATGACTTTAGAGTATATGATACCATCGCCCCACATACTCCAGAAATTATTAGATCTACTGTTGTTGGAGATGAATTTGTCTATACAGAATGGGGAAATCCAGAGTATGGAGAGGAAAAAATAGTGGATTACAAAATTTTCAGGTCTGAGGACCTTGTCAACTACACCCAAATTGGAACAGTTGGAAAAATGGATCACAGCTTCTCTGATTTCGATGTAGATATATTTGATCAGAATTATTATTACATGATAGTTCCAGGAAACATTTGCGAAGTACGCCCAGAGTTAAGTGATGTTTCATCGAGCATATTGTTAGAAAAACAAGGAAACTACGATGATAAAGTAGTGCTTAAATGGTCTGAATATCAAAAATGGAAAGAAGGAGTTGATTATTATGAAGTTCAAAAGAAAGATGAAAATGGCAATTGGGTAACCATCATTACAGTTGATGGAACCGAACAGCAAGCCATTATAGAAAAGTAAACAATTGATTAATATAATTACCCTACGACATTTCTTTTGTTGTGGGGTTTTTTATTTCTGTTTAAATCACTTCAAACAACCTGTTTATTGGACATAAAAAAAGCATGCTACCTATTAGTAACATGCTCCAATTATTGTTTGTTGTTGTCTAATTCAGTGCTAAGGTTTTATCCTTATCAAATTTCAGTATATAAGTAAACCGGTATTTCTGAGTTTGTTTGGAATCGATTCCAACATCCCACTTGAGCATTCCCGTTTTTTCATTGTAGCTGGCATTTCCTTTATCAGCCAATTCTACTTTAATTTCTTCGTTTAGAGATACCGGAATATGGTCTTCAATGATCAAGTTTACCTTTCCAGACTTATAATTTTTCAACGCCAATTCATAGGTAACGGTTTTTTCTTTTTCGTTGGTTAGCTTTCTAATTTTCTCATCATCACTGATTTTCTTTCTGGTCAGATAAATCCCTCTGTCTCTTCCAAGTGCTAAACTCATTGTATCCGACATGATGCTTGGATTTAATCTGGTTTGTCCTACATAAGTTCCATCGTAATAGATATTGGCAACAGCTGGTAACAAATTAAGCTCCTCCCACCCAGTCAGTTTTGCCATTAAAAAGGCATCTTTATCCAGTTTTGGCACCATATAATGCTGGAATGTTGCATCAATCTCTTCAGAAGCTACTGCCATTAAATGGTTTTTACCGTCCGACTCAATGCTATATGGAATTGCTAAATCAAATTCCACCATGGTAAGATTTTCAGTCATTTGAGTAAAATTCGAAATGTGTAATGCTTCCTCTTCTTCTTTCATTTCCATTTGGGGAACTGCCATATCAGTCATAACATCTTTTTTTGCCATCGAACTATTTTTCCCATAATATCCGGTAGTTGCTTGAATAGGCTGATAATAATTAATATACCATGGTGGCAATACTGGCTTAGTGTTACTTCGGTTAGGATTAATTGTAGATAGTTTTACTTTTACCTTGTCCCAATCCACTCCGGTGTTTTGGTACACATTGGCCTTGTAAGTCAATTTAACCGGATCACTAATGTTATCTGCTCTCAAATCATAGGCAGGAGACCACCCAGCATTTTGAACCATATAACTAACTTCCAGAGAACCCGAAGTTGGAGTATCTGATGAAACTGTAACGATGATTTGTTGAACTGGAGGCAAGTTCTTCACAGGTGTATGCCCTACATTTCTGTTCCAGTTTCTGAGTTCAGTTAAACGAGTATTCATCTTGTTTAACATTAATTGTTGATCGCTTTGAACTCTAGTGGTTTTAAGTATCAATTTGTTTAGCTCCATGAGCTTTAATCGCATATAATCCATTGCATCTTTCAATGCTAAAATGGAATCGTTAGCAGTTTGTCCTTTGATAACTCCACTGGTTAATAACATGCTACGCTCACTATTAAAAGCCTCCAAATCTGATGCGCATTCTTTCAGGGTCCAATTAACGTTGTGAATCGAATCCTCCAATTGCTTAATTTCTTTTGCAACTGACGCAGGCATATCAGTAGGAACTTCCACCACTTCTGGTTTAGGATAAAAAACATTTGTGCTAACATCAAGAATTATGAAACTCCCTTTTCCTTTTACCTGAATACTGTTCTTATTGAACTGCTGGGTCATTCCTTCCATCACCACTTTGGTAACTCCCTTATCAACAGAAAATCGAGCTTTTCTATGAATTTGAGCTCCCTGAAGAAATACGGTTACCTTATTTACTTTAGATTTTACTGTTTTTTCTTTTTCAGCCATGGCAGAGGTAGTAATCATCAAACCAGCCAATATGGATATAATTATTTTTTTCATGTCTTTTCGTTTTTGGTTTCGCTATTGCGATAGTCTTAATTCTGATTGTAAGTGGAATTCCAATGATCTATTTGGCAAGCTGTACATGAACATTTTTAAAAAGTTCAATGGGATATGAAAATAATTTCCAATCCAACCCGTTATTGCCTTATTTCACTACATTTGTGCATCGAATTTTAGTTAATGAAGAATCTTTTACTTATCGCTTTTGTATTGTTTAGCACCTATTCTATTGGGCAAACAACTATCTTATTTCAAGACTTTAATAATGGTATCCCTGCCGGTTGGCAAATGATCGACAACGATGGGTTAACACCATACAACGACCCTGCGGTAAACTACATGACTGATGCATGGAACGTAAGAGAGGATTATGATTCAACCGGTATTGGCGATTCCATTTTGGTTAGTACATCCTGGTTTGATCCTGCTGGAGTTGCAGACAATTGGCTGATTTTACCTGCAGTTACACTGGGAAATAGTGGGAATTATCTTTCATTCGATTCTAAATCGGTAGATCATTCCTATCCAGACGGATTGGAAATTCGTTTTTCCACTGGAGGAGTAAACATTTGGGAATTCTTTACTGACACAACTTTATACGATACTATTGCCAGCCCTCCTTACTGGACCAACCAAAGAGTATCTCTTGACGGATATGGCATCGAAAACGAAACTGTATACATTGCTTTTAGACATTACAGTGATGATCAATTTGTATTGGCAATTGACAACATAAAAATTGATATTGATGACCCTGTATCAATTCTAGATAAGAAACTTCCTGAAGTTGCAATTTCTCCGAATCCAGCTACAGACATTGTTCGATTTGAAACTACAGAAACTGTACCCTACAAGATTACGGACTTAAATGGTAAAATAGTTGACTCTGGAAATTCTCAAGGTACCATTCCTTTAGAACTAAATGCTGGTCTTTATTTTGTTCAGATAGACGGATACCAGCCAAGTAAATTAATCGTTAAGTAGCTATTTCAATCGAATACTTTCGTGGTTCTCAACAGAATACAAGTAGATTCTGTTAAATGCATTACTTTCCAGAGGAAATAGATCATTAACCAGTTTTTCAAGATTGGAATAAATGGCTCCTTCGGCAATCATCAACAACCATAATTCTTCATACCTTTTTTGGTACTTATACGCTACCTCTTCCTTTTTTGATAGAGCTTTTCGAATCTCTTCCTTTTCCAATAAAACTCCTTTTTTGTTGGAACTATACCTGATTGATTCAATTCGTATTCGTTCAGTACAATGGTATGTTCAACACCTATCACCTCTTGATAATTCCTTAGAATAAAATCTGGTCGTTCAGAATCTTCAACTTCATAAGATAGCTTCAATGAACCACAAAAACCAAGTAAATGATCTCGTTCTATCTTTTTCTTCTCTTGATTAATTTTCATGAAACTACAACGATTTCAGTTCCTCTAAACTACCGTAAAAAACATTTAAATCCACAGGTCCTTCAATTCCATTTAACCTCCCTCTATTAGAATATTGCCAAAAGTCCCAACGCTTGTTGTGATTTAATTCCGGTTCAAAATAGATATCTCTGATCCATAAATGCACCTCTTCTAATTCTCCCTCAATGTACTTTTCATAAAAAGATTTATTCAAGTATATGATTGGAGATCGATTATAATGTGCTTTTAACAACTCAATAAACGGCTTTAATTCTGCTAACAGCTTTTCTTTTGGGATTCCGCTATTACAATGTCCATCATATTCCAGGTCAATTACCGGTGGAAGCATCTGATCCAAATCTCCAACTGTGGAAACATAATTATCAAATTGTTCCTGCGCAGATTTACAAAAACTGAAATAATGATAAGCGCCCACCAACATATTATTTTCCAACGCATTTTTACTATTGATTGAGTATCGTTTATCCTTAAAATCTCCCCCCTCAGTAGCCTTGATAAAAACAAAGTACAAGTCTTCCGACTTTAATTCATCCCAATCAATATCTCCTTGATGATGTGAGATATCTATACCGGTAATAGGATAATCATCTTCGGGATAATTAAACCGAATATAGCCTTGATCAAACAAGAAATAAAAAACTCCTGCTAATAGCAGGAGTCCAATTACATATTTTAGAAGTTTTTTAATCTTAAAAAACAATTAATTCAAAAAAACCCATACAGATTTGGTGTTGTTAAACTTCAGTCTAACATGGATGAGAACGCAACTCCGGGTCTGTAATCCGACTGGCTATCTTACGAAAGGTCGGCACGCCATTGCCAAAGTAATTAATTCCCAATTTTTTAATTGTTAAGTTTAAAAACTGTACTGCATGGGCGATGTTTCCATCTCGAATTAGTAGTACCACTCTGGGTCTCAATTCGTGTTTTAAAAGTAGCATAATTATTGTTATTTTGCAAACAAAATAACAAGAGTTTAAGCACCGTGAAGATCACTTTTGAGCAAGTAGTTCCCAACCCAATGAAAAACAGTCAGTTTTCTCCTGACAGTGTTTGGAATGGTCAGATAGAATTAAACTCTCAAGGTTATCATTTTGTTTCTTCTGACTCGGGAAAAGGAAAGTCTACCTTTCTTTCCTATATCTATGGTATCAGAAATGATTTTTCTGGTCATCTTTGTCTGGATGGCCGCTCTGTTAAAGAGATTTCATTAAGCGACTGGGCTGATTTGAGAAAAAACAAACTCTCGATCTTACCTCAGGATCTCAAATTGTTTTCACATTTAACAGCCTGGGAAAACCTTACAATTAAAAACAACCTTACTCAGCATAAATCCGAATCTGAAATAATGGAGATGATGGAAATGTTTGGGCTGGAAAAGAAAAGGGACCAAAAAGCTGGCACATTATCGCTGGGGCAACAACAAAGAATAGCACTAATTAGATGTTTACTTCAACCTTTCGAATTACTTCTTTTAGATGAGCCTTTTAGTAATATTGATGAAAAAAACATCAAAATCGCCAAGCAATTGATCCTGGATGAATGCAAAAAAAACAACGCTGGTTTCATCATTGCAACTTTGGGTTATAGTTATGGTATGGAGGAGAATGAAATTATCAAACTATGATTGGAAAAGCGTTAAATAAAAGTCAGAAGAAAATCATACTGATACTTTCCGTTCTTGGTGCCATGATTGGTTTAGGATCTTTATTATCTGCATTTCAATCTTATCTGGATTTAAAACACGCGCTTACTGATGAGTCGCAGTACCTGGTAATTAAAAAACAAATCTCTACTCTAAATACCGTCGGTTTGTTCAGCTCTAACTTTAGTGAAAGTGAACTTGATGAATTACAAAATCAACCATTTGTTAACGACCTGGCACCATTTAAAAGCGGTAAAAACTTTGAAGTGATGGCCATGATGAGCTTCGAAGGAGGGAAATTTCCAGCCTTTTCGACCTTAGCTTTTTTCGAATCCATTCCTGATCAGTTTATTGATGTTTCTACAGAAAACTGGAAATGGGAAGAAGGAAGCGAAGAGGTTCCGGTAATTATGCCAAATACATTTCTTGATGCCTACAATTATGGAATTGCACCGTCTATGGGTGGCCCACAAGCTAGTAAAAACCTTCTAAGTTCTTTCCGATTCAAATTAAGGGTTAGGGGAAATGGAAAAGAAGCCATTTATTATGGAAAAGTAATGAACTTCTCAGATCGAGTAAACTCAATTCTGGTTCCGGATACTTTCCTAGATTTCCTAAACACAAACTACGGTACCGGAGAGACTCCTCCTTCTACAAGAGTGATCTTAGCTGTGGATAATCCTAAAGACCCTACTATTAAGTCCTACCTGGAAGATAAAGGCTATGATACCAATCAAGAGCAATTAAAAGGAAGCATCTTAGAAAAAGCCATGGGGTTCGCATTAAAAGGAATGCTCTTTTTTGGAGTAGTAATTATTGCCCTTTGCATTATCATTTATATACTATATGGCGAGGTTATAATAGGTAAGTCATCCTACGAAATAGGATTATTACTACTGCTTGGATATACCATGTCTCAAATCTCCAAAGAGTTTTTAAAACTGTTTGCCAAAATATATGCTACCATATTAATTGGTTCGTTGGTAATTGTTTATTCCGTCAAACTATTTGTAGATCAATCGGTGTTCAAAGCTTTGAATTATGAATCTACAGGATTCATTTCTCCTGTCGTAATGGCATCCGGGTTAGCGTTTACTGGCTTATTCCTTCTAATCAATTACTTAAGTGCAAAAAGATCAATTAAGGAGATTGCTCGCCCAAAATGAATTTCTTAATTTTTTGTTAAAATAAAATTGAGAAAGCAGCCAATGCCAATTTGGTGCGTCATTTGTAATACCTTAGTGAAACTATATATATTTGGAGAATGAAGAGATTTGTATTAGCAGCTGTAATTATAGCCACCACCCTAAGTTCGTATGCACAAAGCACTCTAAAATTTAAAATCAACGGAATGGAAGACTCTACAGTTTTCCTTGCGAGATATTTAGGAGATCGCTTATACTATGCAGACACTACAGAGGCAAAAAACGGAGTTGCCATATTTAAAAAAGATGAATACCCTGGAGGAACTTATGCAGTTATATGTCCGGGACCAAAATACTTCGAAGTAATTGTTGCTGAGAAAAACATTGAAATTGAAACTCATATCGACGATTTCATTGGAAACATGAAAGTAAAGAAGTCTGAGGAAAATAAGGTTTATTTCGGATTCATTGACTTTATAAGCAAAAAGAGGCCAGACTCACAAAAACTAATTGCAGAAAGAAATAAACTGGATAAAGTAAAGGACAAGGACAAAATAGAAGAAATCAACAAAAAAATAAATGCTATAGATGAAGAGGTGATGGCTTACCAGAAAAATCTGGTAAAAAACAATCCTGACAAATTTGTTAGTAAGCTTATAAACATGTCGATCGACCCGGTAATTCCTGATGAGATTGCAAAAAATGATACCTTGAAGTATCAATATTACAGAACCCACTATTGGGATAATATTGATGTTTCCGATAAAAGATTGGTTCACTCACAAGTATTCCATAATAAGCTAGATTTTTACTTTCAAAGAGTATTGATGCAACATCCTGATACGATTTGTGAACATTCACACGCTCTGATCAGCAAAATTGAAGAAGGTTCGGAAATGTTTAAATACGTAGTTCACTACATTACTTACAACTACGAAACTTCAAAAATTATGGGAATGGATGCTGTTTTTGTTTGTATGGCACAAACCTATTACTGCCCACCTGACAACAGCAAAGCTTTTTGGTTAAAGGAAAGTAAATTAGAAGAATTATGTGATCGTGCATCTGCACTAGAGCCATTATTGGTTGGAAAACCTGCCCCTAGAATAGTTTTGGCAGATACCAGCGAAAAGAAATGGTTTGATTTTTATACCCAGGTAAAAAATGAGTACACTGCGCTAATCTTCTGGGCTGACGATTGCGGACACTGTAAAAAGGAAATGCCTCACCTAATCAAACTTTACCATGAGTTAAAAGAGAAAGGTGTAGACATTGAATTTGTAGCCGTTGGAACTAGTCTGGAAAATGATAAATGGAAAGAATTCATTAAAGAAAATAAGCTGGACTGGATCAACATTTCAGATTTCCCGGAAGCTAACGATAACCCCAAAAAATACATTTACGAAATGAGGGTTACTGATTTAAAAAGTTTGAATTTCAGAAAGACTTATGACATTTTCTCAACTCCCCAAATCTATTTATTAGATAAGGACAAGACTATTATTGCCAAAAGACTAGATGCTAAAAACATGGCTGGAATGCTCGAAAGAATAGCTGAAGTAGAACTAGAGTTTAACGATAACAGTGAATTAGAAGAAAAGGAGAAGATGGATAAAGTTCATTAATGGCACAAGAATTGAATAGCTGTTAATGATTTGTTAAAGATCAAACCAAGAAAATAATCATTACTATATTTGTTTAAGTAAATTTAAAAAATCAAAATCAACAATAATTAAATTATGAAAAGAGCAATTTTTACATTCGGTTTTATGTTGATGGCTGTTTTAGCTTTCAATGTACAAGCTCAGGATGGAACTCCTGCTAAAGTTGGTGGACCTGAAATCTCTTTTGAGAGTGAGCTTCACAACTACGGAGTGATCCAGCAACACGACAACGGGGAATGTGAGTTTGTATTTACAAACACTGGAACCGAACCATTAGTAATTTCTAACGCTAGAGGATCCTGTGGATGTACAGTTCCATCTTGGCCAAGAGAACCAATTGCTCCAGGTGCCTCTTCTGCTATCAAAGTAAAATACGATACAAAGAGAATTGGTGCTATTAACAGATCTGTGACTATCCAGTCTAATGCTGTAAACGCTCCAACTAAGATTATTAGAATTAAAGGAGAAGTTAAAGCTCCAGATGCTAGTGCAACTCCGGTTAAGCCAGCTGAAGGACCAGTTAACCCTTAATCTATAAAATAACTACAGAAAAGGCTCATCAATTAGATGGGCCTTTTTTATTTCACATAAACGACTCGTTAACAACTAATTAACATCTAAACACTCTTTAGTTAAAGCTTTGTTAAAGTCTTAGTAGTTGAGCTTAAATCCCCCTATCTTAAAGTAAAATTAATCGCAATGAAAAAAACAATTACTTTATGGAGTGCCTTATTCATGTTATTTATAAGCCTCACCGGAACAGCACAGGAAACAGTACCAGTAAACGGAGCTGAAATTACATTCGATAAAATGACTTATGATTATGGAGTGTTGGAATATGCTTCTAAGGACAACACTTGCTACTTTACTTTTACCAATACGGGCTCCTCACCTCTTACCATTTCTCAGGCAAAAGGATCTTGTGGATGTACAGTACCAGAATGGCCAAGAGAACCAATTGCTCCTGGTAAAACAGGAAAAATAAAAGTGGAATACAAGACTACTAAAGTAGGGATGATTAACAAATCTGTATTTATTTCATCTAATGCCACAAAAGAACCTGTTGTACTTAGAATCAAAGGAGAAGTAAAACCACAACCTGCTACTGCGACAGTAGAAAAATCGGAAGGACCTGTAGTAAAATAGTTATTTTTACTCTATGAGAATTTCTCTAATTACAATATTATTACTGATATCGGGGAGTTTACTGGCACAAGCTAAAATCGATTTCGATCACAAAGTGCATAAATTCCCCGATACCAAAGAAGGAGTTCTTTTGGAACACGATTACACTTTTACAAATTCCGGTGATCAACCATTATTGATCAACGACATAAAAGTATCTTGTTCCTGTACCAAATTTACCTACCCAAAAAAACCTGTTCCCCCTGGAGGAAAGGGAACTATACACGTTACGTTTGATACTCATAACAAATACGAATGGCAAAACAGAATTCTGGAAATTCAATCAAACGCTAAAAATTCTCCTGAAAAGATTAGGTTTAAAGTAATGGTTATCAACCCTAAATAGCCATTTCTTAACATTAAATTCACATTAGCTGGAGAATTGCTATCTTGTTGGAAATTACACCAATGAGATTACTGACCTTACTATCTTTTCTGCTTTATTCAATCACATTTTTTTCTCAAGCTGGAGGTGAAGATTGCTTCACAGCAACCACTATACCATCTGTTCCTTTTGTAGGGGTTGGAAATACCACAGGAGCCATTGATGACCTCTTTGAATCCTGCCCCGATGTAGGTAATCAGGGAGGAGCTCCAGAGCACGTATATTCTTACACCACAGGAAACTCTGTTGAATATGTGGATGCCTCTTTATGTGAAGCAATTACCGATTACGATTGCCAACTATATGTTTACGAAAACAACTGTTTCTCCGCTCCAATTGGTTGTCAGGAAGATGGATGCCAATCACCTGCCTATTCGGCCTCTTACAACTCAAGAATTGATGCTTTGGCATTACAACCCAATACCACCTACTATTTTGTAATAGATGGTTATGACGCAGGATCTAGCGGAAACTATCAATTTAACCTGGATGTAAGTCAGGCATTTAATTTGCCCGACTCCAGTATTCTCCCATTGGTTTTCATTAACACCAATGGACAAAGCATTATAGACGAGCCCAAAATTACCGCCAATATGGACATCATTTTTAATGGTCATGGTGTATACAATCACCTAACTGATACTGCAAATGAATACAGCGGTGAAATAGGGATAGAACTTAGAGGTTCTTCATCTGCCATGTTCCCTAAAAAAGGATACGGACTAGAAACGAGAGATGGAAGTGGAAACAACAACAATGTTCCACTATTCGGAATGCCTTCCGAAAACGATTGGGTGTTGCATGCCCCTTACAGCGACAAGTCATTGCTAAGAAACTATCTTACATACTACCTTGGAAGAAAAATGTACTACTATGCTCCCAGAACACAGTTATGTGAGGTAATCATTAACAACGAATACAAGGGTGTATACTTGTTTCTGGAGAAGATCAAAAGAGATAATGGTCGTGTAGATATTGCCAAATTGGACTTTGACGATTTGGCTGGTGATTCACTTACAGGAGGATATATTCTTAAAATTGATAAATCAACAGGAAGTAACAACGATTCCTGGACCTCTCCCTATCCAACTATTTCTTCTAATCCTCAGGACATAGAAATTCTATATCATTATCCAAAACCTGATGATATTCTGCCAGCTCAAAAAAGCTATATTGAATCATACATTACCTCTTTCGAGGATGCTTTAGACGGCACCGATTATCTTGACCCTGTTTTAGGATACACTAATTACGCAGATATTAACTCATTTGTAGATTATTTTCTGCTGTCTGAAGCAACTAGAAATGTTGATGGGTATAGAATTAGTACATACATGTACAAAGATAAAGACAGTAAAGGTGGGAAACTTTACATCGGGCCGCCATGGGACTATAATCTTGCATTCGGAAACGCAGATTATTGCGATGGTGAATTAACCTACGGTTGGGCAAAAGATTTCAATTCTACCTGCCCTAACGATTCATGGCAGCTTCCATTCTGGTGGGACAAAATGCTAACCGACTCGGAATTTAAAAACAGGCTGAACTGTCGGTGGGACGAGTTAAGAGAGGGGCCTTTCCATACAGACTCTATTCATGCTGTTATAGATAGCATAAGCTCTTTAATCTCTGATGCTTCAGCTAGAAACTTTGATCGATGGGATATACTTAGCAGCTATGTTTGGCCCAATAATTATGTTGGAAACAACTATAGCAATGAAATTGACTATTTAAAAACATGGATCGAAGACCGAATGACATGGATTGACAATAATCTACCAGGAACTGCTTTTGACTGTTCCTTTTTGTCCGACGATCAAACAAATCATAATTGGAATGGAAAAGTTTTTCCCAATCCCTACTCTACCGATTTCTATGTTGAGGTTCATGGTCTAAACAATATGGCTACAACCATTAATATTGCTGATATTTCAGGAAAAAACCTTTTTAATAAAGAGTTTACTTCGTTACAAAGATTAACTTTCCATTCTTCCGACTATGCAGCGGTAGATAACTTACCATCAGGAATCTATTTCATTTCAATTTCCAACAATCAAAACACCCAAACCTATAAGGTAATTAAGAACTAGAACAGTACATTTTGTCATGGTTTTTCGTTTGGTTTTATTTTTGATCTGTACTCATCTAAAAATTGATGATGAATAAATTCATTATAACCACCCTATTACTGATTGCCAATGCCTGGGCATTTGGACAAGAAGAATACCAAAGCTTATTCTGGAAAATTTCCGGTAATGGATTAGAGAAGCCTTCTTACCTATACGGAACAATGCATGTTCAGGATCAAAGAATCTTTAATTTTAAAGATGGGGTTATGAAAGCTTTTAACGAAGCTGAAATATATGCCATGGAGTTAAACATGGATAGTATTAACCCTCTTGAACTGCAAAAGAAACTGGTGATGGATTCTACCCATTCCTTAAAGACTTTGCTTTCAAAAGACGAATACATACTAGTGGAAGATTATTTTAGAGATTCTTTAAAACAACCGCTATTTCTGTTTAACAAGATGCAACCTTTATTTACCACTCAATTGGTTACTGCGAAGGACTTAGGAACAGAACAAAAAGAAGCTTTGGACATCTACTTTTTTAACAAAGCAAAAAAACAAGACAAAGTAACTATCGGTCTAGAAACCATGGAAGAGCAAGTAGATGCATTTTCTTCCATTCCATATCACAAACAAGCTGAAGGATTAGTGGAAGCGGTAAAAAAAGGAATGACATTAGACACCACAGAAACATCAATGGATGATCTGGTAGAATATTATGTAAAAGAAGACCTTGATAAACTATTAGAGATTTCTACTGAATCTGAAGATGATCCAGAAGTTTCAAAAATTTTTAATGAAACATTCCTAATCGATAGGAATCAAAAAATGGCAAATCGAAGTATCCAATACCTTACCAAAGGAAGTACATTTATTGCTATTGGAGCGGCTCACCTTCCGGGAGATCAAGGTGTAATTCAATTACTGAGGGGTAAAGGATACACTGTAGAAGCCAAATAAGTTTGTACCATTTATTATATTTATCATTAGCCTCTAATAAAATCAGTAGCTATGATAAGAAAATTAGGACTTACCCTATTGGTGTGGATTAACTTTTTCGCTGTTTTTCCTTGTGGATGGGATTCGGACACGTTAGCCATGGAACGCCAATTGTTTCCATCTGTACACGAAGTAATCACCGGTAAATTTCTACAACACTCTGAGGAGTTCTATTACTGGAGAGTAAAAGATCGAGAAGAGAAGATCAAACTATTTCCGGATAGCTTAAACTATTATGATGACCTAGCCTGGGCCTATAACAAAATAGGAGATCCTGCTAAGGGAGTGGAAATAATGCTCCAAAAAGAAGCAATCTCTCCTGGATTGTACACTACTTATGCCAACCTCGGAACTTGCTACATTCATGCCGGACAATTTGAGGAAGGGCTGGTGTATATCAAAAAAGCGATAGAAATTAACCCGGAAGCTCATTTCGGAAGAGAGGTATACCAGCAATATCTGGTGGAGTACGTACTGGAAAAGAAGGATTCAACAGGGAAAATAATTACCCCTATTGGATCAGCCACTGACAATTATTTCCATTACCTGGAAAAGCACCATTTTCCTCAAGCAATTGCTAACGGTTCTACTGAACAAAAAGAAATAGCCAAAGCTGTAAAAGGAGTAGCCGGAATGATGAAATTTTCGAATCATAACTCTCCTATTCTACTGGAAGCATTAGGCGATTTACTAGACCAGGCAGACAGTGGAGTAGATTTTGGAGCTGGTCATTTAGCCTCAAGAGCTTATTTAAAAGCTGCACTCTTGTCTAAAGATGAAGAAGCTATAAAGTCATACAAAAAGAAAGCTAACAACTCCAGAGAGCGTTCATTTGCCTCTCACGAAATGATGCTTGTGAGAGTAGACTCTACAGGAAAAATTTACGAACCACATCCAACTCGTGAACTAGAACATTGGGGGTCACATGTTATCGCTCTCGACGACCTGGAACTTGTACTAAAATTAGAAATTCAAACAGCTAACGAATGGGTGGAAGAGATCAGGCAAAATGAAATCAGTTGGATTGAAGCCGGTATTAACCCGGACTCTGCATTTGCAGCTACCTATTACCAAGAACCCAGTAGTAGCGAGGTAGCAAAATATTTTGCTCGAAAAAGAAAAGATGAAATAGAAGAAGAGTATTGGTTAGGGCAACAGTGGTACGATAGTGAAACCATTAATCAATTTCACACGGGTTCCAATATTGACGATTCTACCAGGCAATGGCTGGATAGTATTTACGAAGTTGAATTTTCGGTACTTCCAGACGAACCGGTAATGGATTCGTTGTCGTTGGAACAACAAACAGGCACTCCCACAAATGCAACTAATTCAACAGAAGAAGAGAGTAAGAATTGGCTACCTATTTTAGGTGGTATTGGAATTATTTTACTTGTGATATTGGGCAGGAGAGCAATATTGAATAGAAAGAAATAGGCAAAAAAAATCCCGAAGCAAAACTTCGGGATTTTTAATAAGAAATATTTTGATTAAGCAGTTACTCCAAGTACTTCTGCCATCTTTTTACCTAATTCAGCTGGAGAATCTACAACGTGAACTCCACAATCTCTAAGGATAGCTTTCTTAGCAGCAGCAGTATCAGATTCACCACCTACAATTGCTCCAGCATGTCCCATAGTACGCCCTTTCGGTGCAGTTTCTCCTGCGATGAAAGCAACAACTGGCTTAGTTCCGTTTTCTTTGATCCACTGACCAGCTTCAGCCTCAAGGTTCCCTCCGATCTCACCGATCATGATGATTCCTTCAGTCTCTGAATCTTCCATTAACAATTTAACTGCATCTTTAGTAGTTGTTCCAATAATTGGATCTCCACCAATTCCAATAGCAGTAGTTTGTCCTAAACCTACTTTAGTAATTTGATCTACAGCTTCGTAAGTAAGTGTACCTGATTTAGACACAATTCCAATGGTTCCTTTATTGAAAATGAAACCTGGCATAATTCCTACTTTCGCTTCTCCTGCAGTCATAACACCTGGACAGTTAGGTCCAATAAGCGTACAATCTTTATCAGAAATGTAAGACTTAACTTTAACCATGTCAGCAACAGGAATTCCTTCAGTAATACAAACAATCACTTTAATTCCAGCTTCAGCAGCTTCCATAATAGCATCACCTGCGAATGCCGGTGGCACAAAAATGATAGAAACATCAGCTCCTACTTTCTCCACTGCTTCTGCAACAGTATTAAAAACAGGACGATCTAAATGAGTTTGTCCTCCTTTTCCCGGAGTAACTCCACCAACAACATTGGTTCCGTATTCAATCATTTGTCCAGCGTGAAAAGTTCCTTCACCTCCGGTAAATCCTTGAACAATAACTTTTGAATCTTTATTTACTAATACGCTCATTGTTTGTATTTTTTAGTCTTATATATAAGGCTATCAAAGGTAATAATTGAATTTAGAAATTCAGAAATTTCCTCTCATAATTTCTATTCCATTTTTTAACAGCCACAAAAAAAGCCGTTAACAAACTGCTAACGGCTTTTAAATATGAATTGTAAAAAGGGATTATTTATCTCCTTTTTCCATTTTCGCTTTCAACTCAGCAAGAACATCTAGATCTCCAAGAGTAGATTTCTCTTGATTATCATTTACATTCTTAACAGCTTTTCTAGTGTTAGCTGCTTGAGTTTTTCTTCTTTGCTCCTGAACTTCACCCCAGATCAATGTATGAGAAACGATAATTTTCTTTCCTTCTTTATTGAACTCGATGATTTTGAAGTTAGCTTTTTCTTCCATTCCAAGAGAAGTTTCATCTTCTTTCTTCATGTGCTTAACAGGGCAGAATCCTTCAATTCCGTAAGGTAGAGAAACGATACCTGCTTTGTCTTTAATTCTAACAACAGTTCCTTCGTGAACAGAGTCTAATGCGAATAGAGTTTCGTACACATCCCATGGGTTCTCTTCCAATTGTTTGTGTCCTAAGCTCAATCTTCTGTTCTCTTTGTCTAATTCAAGAACTACTACTTCCATCTCATCTCCTACAGCGCAGAATTCAGATGGATGCTTGATTTTCTTCTCCCAAGATAGGTCAGAAATGTGAATCAATCCGTCAATACCTTCTTCCAGTTCAACAAACACACCGAAGTTAGTGAAGTTCTTCACTACAGCTTTGTGCTTAGATTCAACTGGGTATTTCTCTTCAATTCCTTCCCATGGATCTGGCATTAATTGCTTGATACCAAGAGACATTTTTCTTTCTTCTCTATCAAGTGTTAATACTTGAGCTTCTACTTCGTCTCCTACTTTCAAGAAGTCGTTAGCAGTTCTCAAGTGTTGGCTCCAGCTCATTTCTGAAACGTGGATCAACCCTTCAACACCTGGAGCGATCTCAACAAATGCACCATAGTCTGCCAATACAACAACTTTTCCTTTAACAGTGTCACCCACTTTGATGTTTTCATCCAATGCTTCCCAAGGATGAGAACTAAGTTGTTTAAGACCCAATGCAATTCTTTTCTTGTCATCATCGAAATCAAGGATAACAACGTTGATTTTTTGATCCAATTGAACCAATTCTTCTGGGTGATTAACACGCCCCCAAGAAAGGTCAGTAATGTGGATAAGACCATCAACACCTCCAAGATCGATAAATACACCGTACGAAGTAATGTTCTTAACAGTTCCTTCCAATACCTGTCCTTTTTCAAGTCCAGACATGATAAGTTTTTTCTGCTCTTCCAATTCAGCTTCGATAAGTGCTTTATGAGAAACAACAACGTTTTTGAATTCGTTGTTAATTTTCACCACTTTGAACTCCATGTTTTTACCAACATATTGATCGTAATCTCTAATTGGCTTCACATCGATTTGAGAACCAGGTAAGAATGCTTCAATTCCAAATACATCTGCAATTAAACCACCTTTAGTTCTACATTTAACATAACCAGTAATAACTTCACCAGTTTCAAGAACTTGATTAACTTTTTGCCAAGCTCTGTGGATACGAGCAGTTTTGTGAGAAACCACTAACTGTCCTGTCTTATCCTCTAGAGTCTCAATAAATAACTCAACAGAATCACCAACTTTCAAATCAGGGTTGTATCTGAACTCATTCTTAGCAAGGATACCTTCACTTTTGTATCCAATATTCACAACAACTTCTTTTTTGGTAATAGCGATAACTGTTCCGTCAATCACTTCTTTCTCTGCGATTTGAGTTAAAGTACCATCGTACATTGTATTCAAATCAATAATCTCCTGATCAGTATAAGCATCTAATCCAGTTTCGAAAGCATCCCAATTGAATTCTTCAGCTTTCTCTTCTTTCTTAGGAGCAGCCTTCTTCTTAGGTGCTTCTTCTTTAACTTCTACTTCTGCTTTTGGAGTTTCTTCTACCTGAGGACTCTCGGTAGTTTCTTCTGTGTTTTCAGCAGTTACTTTGTCTACTGCTTCTTCTTTTTTTTCTTCAGCCATTTGGCATCTAAAATTGTATCTTGCTATCGGTAATTACAAGAGTCGTTTTACAAACCTGTACCGCCAGGCATTTCTAATTCGGGCTGCAAAGGTAAGCTTTTATTTTAGAAGAACCATATTATAACTTTTATTATTTCCGAATACTTCCTCAAAGCGACCGAAAATCCAGACAAAATCTCCGTTAACCCTGAAAACTAATGTTTTCGTCAAGCAACGATCTCAAAAAAAAAGTATCTTTAGAGCGTAAAACTACATTTCAATGAAACCCATCTTAAAACACCTACTAACACTAGTACTACTCTGCACCTTATTTTCTCAGGCAAACGCATCCCATTTAGTGGGAGGAAGTTTGGGATATGAATACGTTGGACAGGTTGGAAGTAACTACCGTTACAAAATACTCTATACCATATATGTAGATTGTGGACCAACTTCTAATGTTCCTTTTCCAGAAAACACTCAACAGGTTGGTGTTTATGATCACGACATTCAAAACGACCCTGTAGGGGGTGGTGATAAAACCCGTATTCAGATGATTACGGTAAACTTAGTTAGTACTACTTTAATTGAGCCTGATCAACCACCTGGATGTAGCGTTGGAGCTTCAACTTGTATAAGAGAAGGTAAATACGAAGGGTTTGTTGATGTTCCGGTCAACTTTAACGGATACCATTTATATGCAGATATCTGCTGTAGAAATGGTGCAATCGTAAACCTTGATAATCCGGTTAACCAGGGAAATGGATTTTACTCTTACATCCCACCACCATTGGTACCAAATAGTTCTCCTGTATTTACAGATTTACCGGTACCATTCTTATGCGTAGGTGATACTACTTCTTTATTAAACTCTGCCTATGACCCAGATGGAGATTTAATGGTTTTCTCATTCGTTGAGCCTTATAAAGGATTTGGATCTCAAGGGAACTACCCTAACCCACCAGCTACACTTACCTGGCCATTGGATCCTACCATATATGCAGCAGGATACAGCATGGCACAACCGTTTGGAGCAGGAGGATACTCATACATTAATGCAACTACCGGACTTACCTCATACATGGCTCCGGCCACTGGTAACTATGTTGTAGCAGTTGAAATCAAAGAATACAGAAATGGAAACTTAATTGGTATTACCAAACGTGATTTACAGCTATTAGTAATAAACTGTCCTGCTAACCCAGCTCCTAATCTGGATCCTTCAGCAGGAACTACCTCCACTCAATTTTCTATGGAGGAAGGAGAAACACTTTGTTTTGATTTTGGATATGATGATCCGAACGGAGATAGTTTAACACTAACTGCTAATGGAATTATTTTTGACGCCTCATTTGTAAACCCTCCAGCAACCATTAACACTCCTGTTTCTGGTTTAGATACTGTTTCTACAGAATTCTGTTGGACAACTGCTTGTGGTCAGGCTCAGGCGTTACCATATCAATTCCAGGTTTCTGTTACAGATAGGGGGTGTCCGCCAAAAACAACTAACGACGTTTACCAAATTACGGTAAACCCTACCCCTCCACCTGATACTATTATTGGTCCTAACATTGTATGCCAGTATTTACAGGAAACTTACTCTACCCAGTCTATTGCAAATACTACATACAACTGGAGTATTACCGGTGGAAATATCGTAAACAACTATGGCGATTCGGTAGATGTTGAATGGA
The DNA here is from genome assembly GCA_965230225.1 of Parvicellaceae bacterium. GTDB lineage: Bacteria > Bacteroidota > Bacteroidia > Flavobacteriales_D > Parvicellaceae > CALSMU01. Next base: position 420,881 of record CBDDKM010000003.1, on the reverse strand, counting down.
CCAGCGTTGGTACCGGAACTTTAACGCTTTCTGCTACCAACCAATTTGGTTGTAATTCGGCACCGATTGAACTGGACGTTACCGTAGTATCTGCTCCAATAGTAAATGCTGGTAATGACACTACTATTTGTTTTGGTGATACTATTACTTTAAATGGTACTACCACTGCAAGTCCGGGATACACAGCTACATGGGCTCCTTCTGGTAGTTTAAGTAATGCTAATAGTTTAACACCAGATGCTTTCCCTTCAGATACTACTCAATATGTACTTACGGTGGATATTGGTTCTTCGTGTGTTGGAACAGACACTGTTAATGTATTTGTAAGCATCCCTACAGTAGACGCCGGATTAGACACTGCTATTTGTGCCGGAGATAGTATTCAACTTAACGGTAGCTCTTCTACTGGTACTATTTTATGGTCACCAGCAGCGGATTTAGATGATGCAACCAGCTACACCCCATGGGCATCACCTACAGCTACTACCGATTATATAATAGAAAATACTGATGCTCTTGGTTGTGTGATTACAGATACCATGACTCTTACTGTTGATGTTGGCTTTACTCTTACAACAACGCCAGATACTAGCATTTGTGCTAATGATTGCTTCAACCTAATGGCTTCCGGAGCACAGGATTATGCATGGGAACCGGCAGCATCATTAAACGATTCAACTCTAGCCAATCCAGTAGCTTGCCCTACCACAAACACTACGTATACGGTGTATGCTCAAAGTGGAGCTTGTTTAGACACAGGATATGTAAACGTAACGGTAAACAATCAGCCAACTGTTGATGCAGGGCTGGATGTTGACATTTGTTTAGGTGACACTATTCAAATTACTGCTTCAGGTGCCGATACTTATGTATGGACTCCTACCGATTCAATTTCAGATCCTAATATCAATAACCCACTGGTTTGGCCTACTGATACTACCATGTATTATGTTACGGGAACAGATGCTAATGGATGTTCTGCAATTGATTCAATTCAAGTAAATGTAAATCCTCTTCCAGTAGTATTTGCCGGAAACGATACCAGCTATTGTATTGGAGATTCTGTTCAGTTAAATGCAACTGGGGCCGATACTTATGTATGGACTCCAACGACTGATCTTTCTGATCCGAACATTGCTAACCCTTATGCTACCGGAACTGGTAACATGACTTACATTGTAGAAGGAACTGATGCCAATGGATGTGTGAATACGGATACCATTGATGTAACAGTTAACGCTCTTCCGGTAATCACCATTTCTAATGATACGACCATTTGTATTAACGATACCATATCGCTTACAGCTGGTGGTGGTGATACCTACAGTTGGAACCCAACTGCTACACTAGGTACTCCTTCTCAGGCTACAACTACAGCTTTCCCTGTTACAACCACTACTTACGAAGCCATCGTAACTGATCTTAATGGTTGTGTAGACAGTGCTGAAGTTGATGTAACTGTTCAAACACTTCCTGCTGTGGATGCAGGACTGGATGTAGACATTTGTTTTGGAGACACTATTCAACTGACTGCAACTGGTGCTACAGGATACACCTGGGCTCCGGCTGACTCTATCTCTAACATTAACATTGCCGATCCTCTGGTTTGGCCTTCGGATACCACTGAGTACATTGTTACTGGTGCTGATGGACTGAATTGTATCAACACCGATACCGTTGTGGTTAATGTAAACCCACTTCCTACTCCTGATGCAGGACCGGATCTTTGGGTTTGTCCTGGTGATCAGGTACAAATCAATGCAACCGGTGGAGGAACTTACAGCTGGTCGCCAGCTACAGGGCTTTCTGATCCTAACATCGATAACCCAATGGCAGGTCCTGCCGATACTACCATCTACATACTTTCAGTAACTGATGGTAATGGATGTATTGATACTGATACCATGACTGTATTTGTTAATGCTACCGTTCCTACTGATGCTGGTACTGATACCACCATTTGTGAGGGAGACACCATTCAAATTGGTGGAGCTCCTACCTCGGTAAATGGTACCACTTTCTTCTGGACCCCTGCTGGTTTGGTAGACGATCCTAACGTGGCTAACCCAATGGCATTCCCAACGGTGGATACCTGGTTCTATGTAGCCACTACTAACGACACTTGTTCGGGACTGGATTCTGTTCTGGTAACAGTTAATCCTTATCCATTGGCTAATGCTGGTGCAGATATTCAAATTTGTATTGGTGATACTGCTCAACTGGGAGCTACAGGTGGAGTTTCTTATGTATGGACTCCTGATCTTGATCTTTCTGATGATAGCATTGCTGGTCCTCAGGCATGGCCGATGGACACCACTGCTTATGTGGTAGCGGTAACTGATGCTAATGGGTGTACTCAAACGGATACCATGGAGGTGATTGTTAATCCTCTTCCTACGGTGAGTGCAGGAGCAGATGATGCCATTTGTTTGGGAGACACTGCTCAACTATCAGCTTCAGGTGGTGATCTTTACACCTGGACACCGGCAGACAGCTTGAGTGATGCCAACATCTTTGATCCGATGGCATGGCCTACAGCAACGACTGATTACATGGTTACAGTAACTGACTCTAACGGATGTATTAACTCAGATACCATGACGCTAACAGTAAACTCTCTTCCTGTAGTGGATGCGGGTACAGATGTGAACATTTGTATCGGAGACTCTACTCAACTGGGAGCTTCTGGTGCTGATACTTATGTATGGACTCCTGGTACTGATCTTTCTGATCCAAACATCGCTGATCCGTGGGCAACTTCCATCTTTACTCAAAACTATGTAGTAGAAGGAACTGATGGTAACGGATGTCAGAATACAGATACCGTACTGGTAGTAGTAAACAACTTACCAAATGTAGTAGTTGGACCAGATGCTCAGATTTGTATCGGTGATACTACTCAACTAGTGGCTTCAGGAGCTAACAGCTTCTCATGGTCGCCGGCTACAGGGTTATCTGATGCCAACATCGAAGATCCACTAGCATTCCCTACTGACACTACTGAGTATATTGTTACCGGAACCGATGGTAATGGATGTGTGAATACAGACACCATTGTGCTTACCGTGAACCCTCTTCCGAATGCCAATGCAGGACCGGATGTGGATATTTGTTTAGGTGATTCAGTACAGTTGAATGCGACTGGGGGTCTATATTACAACTGGGATCCAGCTCAATATATTGACAACCCAACCTACTTTAATCCAATGGCGTTCCCGGATACTACCATGGACTTCATTGTTACAGTAAGAGATTCTAACACTTGTATTAACTACGATACTTTAACCATTAATGTATTTAGAGTTGCAACCATTCCGGATACTGCATTCTGTTTTGGAGACAGTGTTCAGCTAGATGTATTTGGATCTGCAGCTAATAGCTATAGCTGGTCTCCATCAGCTGGGTTAACCGATCCAAATATTGCCAACCCATGGGCATCTCCAACTTCTACAACAACTTATTCTGTAACGGTAACCAACATTGCTGGATGTGAGGATGAAGCTAGTGTAGAAATAGGAATTAATGCACTTCCGGTTCCGTCATTTACTTATGATACTGAAATAACATGCGATGGAATTGAGGTTAGTATTGAAAATACTAGTACTATTGCAAACAGTTATGTTTGGAACTTTAGCAACGGAGTATCTAGCATAGAGACTGACCCGGTTGTAGTATTTGAATATGGAAACAGCTACAGCATGACCCTAACAGCCTATAATGAAGACGGCTGTGTTGCAGACACCACAGTAAATGACTTGGCAGATTCGTTTGATGAATACTTTAGTATAATGATACCTAACGTATTTACACCAAACGATGATGGACAGAACGACATCTTCCTGGTAGAAGTTCCAGGAACCCTAAGTGAGTGTGTGAACCTTCAGGTTTACAACAGATGGGGACAAATGGTGTTCAAGTCATACGGTAATGTAATAACATGGGATGGATATACACCTGAGGGAGAAAAAGTACCTGAAGGAAGTTATTTCTATACCATAGATATAAAAGGAAAAACGTTTAAAGGACATATTAACATATTTAGATAATAATCTACTTCACAAAAATGAAAAAAACAGCAAGTATTTTCGCCCTTTCATTGGTTACTCTGGCAGGATTTGGTCAGATCAATGACGACGTATATGAATACCATCATATGTCACCGGCAGTTGGCCTGGGAGTTGGTTCCACCAGTTATTTTGGAGAATTAATGAGGATTGAAGAGTTTTCTGCAGCAAGAACATCTACTATAGGACTGAATGCCTATTACCTACACCCTATTTCTAACTCATTTGTTGGAAAGGGAAATATAGGATTCAATAAGTTAAGTCACTGGGGATTAACTGAGGATGAAGCGGTACATAACTTCTCCACTAAATTATACGCTATTGATCTGGGAGCACAGTACAGGTTTGACAATGACATTATTTTAGATAGTAAGAAAGCATTTACTCCATTTGTAGGAGCCGGTGCTGGATATGCTTTCTTTACTAGTTTCACAGATATTAAATCTGCCGATAATGGAACCTATCATTACTGGTCCGATGGAACCATCAGAGATGTAGATGAAGAAACCGGTACAGCCAACTCTACCATCATTTCAAGAGATTATGATTTTGAAACTGAAATCTCAGATACCATTGGAAAGAAAAATGGAGCTATAGCCTATTTTGAGGCTGGATTTGGATTAAAAGTTACTCACAACCTTACAGCTAACTTTTCTTACAAACATTCGTTTGCTTTTAATGATGCTATAGATGGTGTTGTTGCTGACAAGAAAAATGATCGCTTCAACTATTTCTCTGTATCTGTATCTTACAACTTTGGAAAAATTACTCAAACAGCAGATGAATACGAAAGAGATGCAGCTGCTAAAATCATGCATCAGGACGATGAAGATGAGGATGGAGTAACAGATCTATTTGACGAGTGTCCTCACTCTAAATTAGGATATGAAGTAGATGGAAAAGGTTGTCCATTGGATGGAGATGGAGACGGGGTTCCGGATGCTGACGATATTGAATTAGACACTAAAAAGGGAAGTATTGTTGACGAAAAAGGAAGAGCTTACTCTGATGAAGAATTAGAAGTTCAATACCTGTTATATACGGGTCAAATGGCTGGTCATGAGCGTTACAATGAATTCAAAGAGAAATACCCTAAGCTGTTTGAGGAATACGGCTCTACAGGTTCAAAGACCATTAAGAATACAACCAATATCGAAGAAGAATAAATCTTAAATAGATATATGTTTTAAAGGCTCTGATTAACTCAGGGCCTTTTTTTATTCCAAAAAATCAATTACTGCTTGCGAATAATTAAACTTCACACCTACCCGTTAATAATAAAAGTACCTTCAATTTAAATGGAGAATTAACTGCCGTACTTTTATAATTAGGCATGGTTCCTGCCTAACTAAATTAAATCTGATATTAAAACATGAAAAAAGTATTCTTTGCGATAGTTGGCCTGGCTTTTATTACCCTTTCAGGATTTTTATTTGCCGGAAAAAAGAATACCCCAAACTTAGAACTCAATACAGTTGAAACTCCAATTGAAAATGAAGAACCACCTTTTTTAGATCAAAAATATCAACGATGGGCAGATAGCGTCTTTTCCCAATTATCCGAAGACGAAAGAATTGGTCAGTTATTTATGGTAGCAGCCTACTCTAACAGAGATAGTGCTCATTTATCGCATTTAGAGTCTCTAATTACCAATCAAAGAATAGGTGGATTAATCTTTTTTCAGGGTGGCCCGGAACGACAAGCCATCATGACCAATTACCTACAAGCGAAAGCAAAGGTTCCCCTCTTAATTTCTATCGATGCCGAATGGGGACTGGCTATGAGATTAGATAGCACCATGAAGTTCCCTAAACAAATGACTCTGGGAGCTATTTCAGATGATAAGCTAATCTATAAAATGGGGACACAAATTGCTGATCAATGCAAGCGATTGGGAATACACGTTAACCTGGCCCCGGTAGCTGATGTTAACAACAACCCTAATAACCCAATTATCAACTATCGCTCTTTTGGAGAAGATAAGTACAATGTTTCACGCAAGGCTATTGCCTATATGAATGGAATGCAAGATGCAGGTGTAATGGCCAATGCCAAACACTTCCCAGGGCATGGTGACACAGACAGCGACTCACACAAAACACTACCAATTATTAACCACACCATTGAACGACTTGATTCGATAGAACTATACCCATTCAGACAAATGATAGATAGTGGGTTGGGAAGCATGATGGTGGCCCACTTGTATATTCCTAGTTTGGATCCAACTCCTAATAAAGCCTCTACCCTATCCAAAAAAATTGTTTCAGACTTATTGAAGTACGACATGAGTTTTAAAGGATTGGTATTTACAGATGCTTTAAACATGAGAGGTGTTAGTGCTTTTTACGATCCAGGAAAACTGGATGTAGAAGCTTTAATTGCTGGTAACGATGTACTGTTGTTTTCCGAAGACGTTCCTAAAGCAATTCAGGAAATAAAACTTGCCATTTCTGCGGGAAAAATCACACAAGAAGAGATTGACCAGCGATGTAAAAAAATATTAATGGCTAAAGCTTGGTCTGGTTTAACTAACTATCACCCTGTTTCATTGACCAATCTTCATAAAGACCTACATCAGTCAAGTACTAAATATGTAAATCAGCAATTATTTGAAAATGCACTTACCTTATTAAAAAATGAAAATGACTTACTTCCAATTGTAGGGTTAGGTGAAAAGAAAATTGCATCAGTAAGCATTGGTGCTGAAAATGATAATGCATTTAATCAATCCATTGATAGATACTGTAATTTTGATGCTTACAGCTACCCTTCCAAACTTAATGTTAAAGACATAAATAAAGCTGTAGAGGATGTTAAAGGGCATGATCTTCTTATCGTTACCATCCACGATATGAATCAGCGCCCTTACCAAAACTTTGGTATTTCTAATCTAATAAACTCTTTAATAGATAAATTAACCGAAAATCACACGGTAATTCTAAACATCCCTGGAAACCCTTATTGCATCAAAAAGCTAACCTCGGTTAGTAAAGTGGATGCATTACTGGTTAGTTATGAAGAACACCCAGTAGCACTTGATTTAAGCGGACAGTTAATCTTTGGAGGGATCACAGCCAAAGGACATTTACCTGTATCAGTATCGGATGATTATAAGCTAGGTGATGGAATCGTTACAGATAAAGTCATCCGAATGAAATATACCCTCCCACAAGATTTAGGGCTTAATGATAATGACTTGAAAGGGATCGACAATATTGTAAACGAGGCCTTAAGAGAAAATGTATTTCCTGGTTGTGTGATACTAGCCGCTAAAGATGGTAAAGTATTCTTCCATAAAGCCTATGGTAACCACACTTATTCAAAAGGTGCCTTACCTGTAGCTCCAACGGACATTTACGATCTTGCCTCCATAACTAAAATTGCAAGTTCTACTGCATCATTAATGAAACTTCAAGGAGAAGGAATAGTAAATGTAGACAGCACTTTGTACCATTATCTACCAGACATGGTAGACTCTACAGACTACAAAAATATCACATTAAAACAAATGCTTACCCATCAAGCTGGCTTTACACCATGGATTCCGTTCTATGTAAGAACCATGCACAAGGGAAAACCTAGTATTGAATACTACAGCATTAAACCATCAGATTTTTTCACTAAAAGAGTTGCAGAAAACCTTTACGCTCATGAGGGTGTTAGAGATTCCATTTTTAAAAGGATACTTTCTACAAGTGTTTCTCCTGTCAAGAAATATAAGTACAGTGATATTGGTTATTACTTCATCAACGAAATTATCAGACGTAAAACCAAACTTACGCAAGATCAATATGTGATGGAAACTTTTTACCAGCCAATGGGGCTTGGTAACATTGGGTACAAACCTAGAGATAGATGGAGTTTGGATCGAATTCCTCCAACAGAGAACGACAAAACATTTAGAGGTCAACTTATCCAGGGAGATGTTCACGATCAGGGTGCAGCGATGCTTGGAGGAGTTTGTGGGCATGCAGGATTATTTGGAAATGCTAACGACCTTGGAGTAATGATGCAAATGTTTATGCAATATGGACAATATGGAGGAGAACAAATTCTTGACGAAGATGTTGTAAAACTATTTACCAGTTCGCCTTACTTAAAGACCAACCGAAACCGTAGAGGTATAGGGTTCGATAAACCAGTTAGAGAAGGTGGAAATGGACCTACTTGTAGTAAATGTACATCTGGTAAAAGCTTTGGGCATTCTGGTTTTACAGGAACCATTACCTGGGCTGATCCAGAAAGTGGATTAGTTTACGTATTCCTATCAAACAGAGTTAATCCTGATGCTAATAACAGAAAGATAATTTCGTTAGGGATTAGAACAAGAATACAGAAAGTTCTAACAGATGCGGCAGCTAAAGCAGATGCTAAAAAGCAATCTGGAACCTAAAAATCGCCCAGATATTTAAAGTAAGCTTGCCAATCCCAATCGTGAGCACCAAACCAACATTCGTCGTAAACGTAAATGAGTTTCAGGTTGTAAACCACCAATATCCCTAAAATTGGGTAAATAATATACCTGGCCTTAACCTGATCAATTTGAGTTAATGCATATCCCAAAGCAATGGCCAATAATGGCAAGTATTCGACAAAGTTTCTACCTCCATAACCACAACCAAAACAAGGAATCCACCAGGAGGACGTAATGTATAAAATGACCAGAAACTGCACCATTATCAAAACACTAAAAGACTGCTTCTTAAGCATCATCCATATTACCGATATTAAAAGAAATGCATATAATGGAGAATAAGGAATCAATCCATTGTTTGGTGCGAATAACACTTCTGCCAACCATGGAGACTTCCAATTAGTGAAAGACTCCCCTTGGTAAGAATACGATAAATAACTTCCAAATGCCCAGTTCCAATAAAGCATTTGTGGAAGTACCATTAAGAAAGAAAACAACAGGAAAGTGAGCATGAACTTTCTGGTGAGCACAATGTTTCTTACCTGAGCATTTCTAAGGTAATACAACACCATGATTAACACAAAAACAAGGTTAATTGGACGCACCACTACAATCAGACCTGCAACTATTCCCAATATTGCACCGTACCCTACTTTCTTCTTCCCAAATCGTTCCCAATGATGAGTTAAATATAAAAAACCTGAAAACAAAAAGAATGAATACACATGAGACATGGCTGTTTCATCAACTGCATAATAATATAAATTGGTTCCCAGAGCAATTAGCGCAACAGTAATTCCAGCCACTTTTGCCGAATACAACCCTTTTAATAATGCAAACAAAATGGCACATCCTAATAAAAAATAGAATATAGCAGCTACGTTCACCGCTGCAAAATAGGCAGGAGAAAAACCACTAGTGTCTTCTCCTGAAATTTTGGAGTATAAATGTGCAGTTAAGTAAAATGGAGACTGTAAAATAGCTACCCCTGATGGATATTTAGTTTCAAACCGATTCGTTGAATCATTAATAAAAAAACCTTCTCCGGTTTTCTCAACAATACTATTCGGTAGTTGGGCTACGTCCATGCCATTATTAATCACCATGGGAAGGTAAATATAATACCCTGCCTTATCGGCATGCACTACACCTTGATAAGAATAAAACTCGCCTTTGGAATGCTTGTTAAACGTTAGAAATATGAATGCACCAAAAAGCAACAACCATATTAATCTAACTTTCCATTTCATGACTTATAGAAAAGATACTGCATTAGGACCTTCATTGAACAATAAATCCAGAATACTCAAATTAGGTATAAACCCATTGCGATCTTCAAACACCTGCATATAAGTTTCTTTAGGATATGATTCGTCCAAAGTCTTTTTAGGGTGAATTAATTGCCTAAAATCCTTTACTCCATCCATCGAGCTTTTATAACTCTCTGTATTTAGAATCTCTACCTCAATATCTAATAACCTCAATATTTTGGTCTGTATTGCACTGTTGAAATCAGCCAATAATTCAAACTCCTGCTTATGGTAAAACTCATGAAAGTCATGCTCATAATACTCAAAATAAGGAGAAGAACGATATGCAGATTCTAATGATTTCCAGTGTAACTTTTGCCAATTCTGAGAGTAATCAATCTTAACTTGACCAACAGGAGTTCTGATCCCTCTTCTTTCCAGCGGAATGATCAAGTTTAGCTTTCCGTTAGCTCCATGAATACAAGCTCTGTTTCGGTACGATTGTTTCTCAAAGTGCTCAAATAAATCCACCCAAACAGTTTCTGCATTTTTTAATACAGAATAGTAATGGATATTTCCGGCGTAGGCGGTTCCTAGTAAAGCCTTCATATTATTCTACAAATGAGAAAATTCTACCCCACCTTACACCACCATCAAACCATCCAAGGTCTGCATCTTTGGAGAACCATACGAACGAAGCTGTTCCCACTACGTGATCTTCCGGAACATATCCCCACATTCTTGAATCAGCCGATCCATGTCGGTTATCTCCCATTAACCAATAGTAATTTTGCTTAAAGGTGTATTTATCTGCTTTGGTTCCATTGATGTAATAACCATCTTCTTTTACTTCCACCTTATTGTTCTCATAAGCTTCAATGGCTCTACGATAGAAAATAAAATTGTGTTCCGTCAACTCTACTTCATCACCTTCTTTTGGCAGGTAGAACGGCCCATAATTATCTTCTGTCCAGTTAAACTGCACATTATTAGGGAAAATTGGAAGGTATTGACTAGCATTGTTTCTAAAGTAAAAACCTGTGTCTTTAAACACCAACTCGTGTTTCACCACGTTGCTGTATGTTTTTAACACCTCATAAGCTTCTTTGGTACAAGTAAGTTCAATCGGCTCTCCCTTCTCATACTTTTCATAAACCAAACCGGTGTTATCTACTCCTTGATACCTTACATTCAGCACCATATTACCATACTGAACTGCTTGAGGATAATTAATATCCAGATCCTCCTTTAAGACATCATCCGGGAATCGTTGATTAACGTAGAAATTATAATTAAACTGAGCTCCTGGAGCCTGCACTTCTTTCACCCCGTTTACATAGATATATCCATCTATTATCTGAAGAGAATCTCCGGCAACTCCTACACAACGCTTAATGTAATTCTCTTTCTTATCAACTGGTCTAGTGGTTATTCCTTTTGTTTCCTGCACTCCATGTTCTGGAATTGCTCCTCCAGATGCAATGTGTTGTCTGGCGCTTTTCAAGAAAGCATTTTCGTTCTCAACCATTTTAGCAAAGTTACCTTGCGCCATACTGAAGCCAATGTTTCTAACTTTTTGCTCGTAAGTATGAGCTATAACTTCAGGGTGCAAAATAACCGTATCCCCCGCAGGCCAGTTAAATACCATGATATCACCTCTTTCGATATCTCCATATCCCGGTAACCTTCTGTAGTCGTGCTTAAACCACTCTACATAAGATTTAGTTGTTGTTCCAGGAAGTACATTATGCACAAATGGCACAGACAATGGGGTCTGTGGTAATTTAGGCCCATATTTCAGCTTATTTACAAACAGATAATCACCAATTAACATGGTTTTTTCCATCGATCCTGTAGGGATGGTAAATGCTTCGAAAAAGAATGTTCTAATGATGGATGCTGCAACAATTGCAAAACCAAGTGCATTGGTCCATTCTGCAGGCATTGTCCTCTTACCAGGTTTGTCTTTTGAACCGGTTAGTTTGAATATGATCAACAAAGCATGTCCGATAAACGGAGCCATGAAAAATAAAGTTAAATGATCATGTATCTTTCTTCTTTCACGATCCTGATTATTTTCCCAATCTGTAGGTTCTTCGATAACATTCTCGTCTTTATAAGCCAGGTAAGGAATCATGTACCAGGGCACTAATACACTCAACACAGTGTCTTTAGCATCATACTTTCCAAAAAGCCTTGCAGTTTCTACATTACAAGCAATTGCAACTACAAAGTTTACAAAAGGAATCGGAAAGAAAAAGATCCACCACCAGGGCTTATTGATTACTTTTAACCAAACCCAAATGTTATATCCAGGTACAAACCCTTCCCATTTTTCTCGTCCTGCTTTTTCAAATATTTTCCATAGTGATGCAAAGTAGATCACTATCATTAAGTAAAGTAGTATTTGAGGTACTCCCATTCTAATTTCTTTTTATTAGTGCTTATAAACCTAGCACATCTTTCATGGTAAAAATTCCTTGTTTGTCTTTCAAAAATTCTCCGGCTAACACCGCTCCTAAAGCAAACCCTTTTCTGTTCTTTGCTTCGTGTTTAATCTCTATAAAATCTATATCAGAATCATACTTAACGGTATGAGTTCCCGGTACGTCTTTCATTCTTTTGGATTCGATCAGAACTTCGTTTTCCTCTGTTGCTTCATCATTCTTCCATCCTTCTTTTCTATCCAATCCTTTAATTACTCCTTCAGCCAAAGTAATCGCAGTTCCACTTGGAGCATCCAGCTTTTCTGTATGATGAATCTCTTCCATCCCCACTTGATATTGCTCATGAGAATTCATTAACGAAGCCAAACGTTCGTTTATTTCAAAAAAGATGTTAACGCCCACACTAAAGTTCGTTGCATGCAATATGGCTCCTCCTCTTGTGGTGCACAATTCAGAAATAATGTAAAACTCATCGTACCAACCTGTAGTACCAACTACAACCGGTACTCCTGCTTCAAAACACTTCTTAATGTTAGAAGTTGAAAACTCAGGTAGAGAAAACTCAATAGCCACATCACATCCAGATAAATCCTCCGGCTGATAATCAGCATTTTCACTAGTCACTTTTAAGCCAATGGTATGGCCTCTTTCCAGGGCAATAGCCTCTATGGCTTTCCCCATCTTTCCGTATCCAATCAACGCAATTTTCATAGCGAAACAAATGTACACAAATCAAACGAATGGATTTCCTTTAGTTGGAGGAATTTGACAATCCAAACGACTCATCTAAATCTCTATAATTACATACTCTTCTATTAAAATGGGATAGTACGTAGTCAAAAAGTTGAAACACAAGTTATTTAACCTCCTGTCGTCAAATGTAGAATTCATTTATTATAATCTCATTATCTTTTGTATTTTTCGGTGCGATTGAAACAACTATAAAAAAAATCTTGCGTCTTTTTACCACCATGAAACCAACGAAATACCTTACCTTATTATCAGCTCTTTTTATTGCTTTATTTTCTTATAGCCAAAAGGGCAAGCATGGTTCTCCTACCTTATCGGGAACCTCTTACGTAAACGAATACACAACCCTATCTTCCAACGCCAGTTCTGGTGCTACAACCATATCGGTTGCTTCATCAACTTTGAACGGTAATGGGCGTTTTTCAAACAACCTGGAAGCGGGAGATTTAATCATGATTATTCAGGTTCAGGGAGCCACCATGACTGGTTCTCAAATTACTGCTCCATGGGGGTATTATGGTTCTCCTGACAACACTGGTTGGGGAGCTTTATCTGCCTATAACAACTGTGGAAATCATGAATTTTGTGAAGTAAAAAGCATTCCTAACGGAACTACTATCGAATTAAGATGTGGACTTGCCTACGATTATACTTCTTCGGGTAATGTTCAGGTGGTTCGTGTTCCTCGATACGATAACCTTACCATTTCAGGAACATTAACTACGGATGCATGGGATGGTTCTACAGGAGGTGTTCTAGCAATAGAGGTAGATAATACTCTAAACTTAAACGGGACAATTGATGTTTCTGCCTTAGGGTTTAGAGGTGGAACTGCATGGGATGAACCTGCTACTAACAACATTGGAGTATACGCCATAAGTAATGCCGATGCAGGTGGGTTAAAAGGTGAAGGTGTTAGAGGATTTATGTCTGATTACGATATACATGGAGGAAGATATGGAAAAGGAGCTGCCATTAATGGAGGTGGTGGAGGAAACTCACACAACTGCGGAGGTGGTGGTGGAGGAAATGCCGGATCCGTAGCTGGTTGGAACAATGGAATTGGAGTTCCCGATGCAACTTACGCTACAGCCTGGGCCCAGGATCCAGAAATTTCAGGAACTGGAACCGGAGGTGGTAGAGGTGGATACGGACACTCTGATGTAAATGCCACAGCTTCTTCAAACGGACCTGATGATGGTGCCTGGGGAGGACACGACCGACCAAATGATGGCGGACTTGGAGGAAGACCTTTAGATTACTCGACCGGAAGAATATTCCTTGGTGGAGGTGGAGGTGCCGGACAAAGAAATGATAACTACAACTCTGGTGGTGCTGGAGGAAATGGAGGTGGAATTGCCTATATCCTCAACTATGGAGACATCTCTGGAACAGGTACCATTAATGCCAATGGAGGAAACGGTGAAGATGTTTATGGAACGACGGCTGCAACGGGATGGAACCAGGTAAAAGGTAACGATGGAGCTGGTGGAGCCGGAGCCGGAGGAACTGTATTAGTAAAATCCAACGGTACAATTAGTGCCATAACCATCAATGCAAATGGTGGAAATGGAGGGAACCAAATCGTCACAGTAGGTTTTCCTGCTTCTGTTAGCGAAGCGGAAGGACCTGGTGGAGGTGGTGGAGGTGGATATGTTGCCACAACTGGTGGTTCTGCCACAACCACAGCCAATGGGGGGACCAGTGGAACAACAGATTCTGCTCACTTAACCGAATTCCCTCCTAACGGAGCAACAGATGGAGGAACCGGACAACCAAGTGAATCTATTTCTAACTTCTACCTAACGGGAACTGACGAAACCATTTGTGCAGGAACTTCAACCACATTAAATGTTACAGTAAATGGTACACTTCCTGGAGGTACTAATATTATCTGGTACGACGCCGAAGTTGATGGTAACTTTATTGGAGCCGGAACTTCATTTACCACTGGTAACTTATCAGTAGACACTACTTTTTATGTTGGAACTTGTCCTGGTAATTACCTAATTCCGGTAAACGTAACAATGGGATCTTCATTTACAACAGACGACAGTAACATTAACATCACTCCAGAAGATTGCGGACAAGGAAACGGAGCAATTAGTGGAATTACTGTTACAGGAGGCGCCTTACCGCTTGTATTCGAATGGAATGGAACAGTGGAAGTTTCACAAGATATTTCAGGTCTTTCTGCTGGGAACTATACTTTGGTCATTACTGACGACAATGGTTGTTTTGCTACCGTAGGAACTTACACAGTTGGTAACACTACTGGTGTAACATTGGATGCTACTAACATCAATATCAACCATGAATCTTGTACTTCGGGCAATGGTTCAATTACTGGTATTACTACCACAGGGGGAACAGGAACTTTAACTTACGAATGGAACGGGAACTCCAGTGTAGACGAAAATTTATCCAATGCAAATGCTGGAAGCTACACCCTTACCGTAACTGATGCTAATGGATGTACAGATTCATCTGGCCCTCACGTAATTAATAATAACGCTGGGCCTGTTATTGACTCAACATCATACAGCTTAATTAACGAATCCTGTGGTGGAGGAAATGGTTCCATTAGTGGGATTACCGTTTCGGGAGGGAACCCAACCTTGACTTATGAATGGAACGGGGTAACTAGTGCATCATTAGACATTAGTAACTTAAGTGCAGGAACATACACATTGGTTATTACCGACGGACTTGGTTGTATTGATTCTACAGGTGTTTACACAGTGGTAGATAATGCTGGACCAACCATCGATACCACAGGATATTCAATTCAAGATGAAAATTGCGGACAAGGAAATGGTTCAATCACCGGAATAGTTGTTTCTGGAGGTAACCCAACACTTTCCTACGACTGGAGTGGAACTTCAACTGCTAATGCAGATTTAACAGGGGCTGCTAGTGGAACATATAACCTAACCGTTACTGATGGACTTGGTTGTATAGTAACCACGGGACCTTATACGGTTAACTCTATTGATTTAGTGGTAGATACCACGAGCTTTATTATTATTGATGATGCTTGCTCTCAAGGAAATGGAGGAGTTACCGGAATTACTGTTACGGGTGGGGTTCCGAACTATGACTTTAGCTGGAACGGAAACACTACAACAACAGCAGATTTAAGTGGTGTTGGTGCAGGTTCTTATTCTTTAACCATTTCTGATCAGGCAGGTTGTACTTTCGTTACAGGTCCTTACGATATTGTTGCTACAACTGGCCCTACAATTGATACAACAAACATGGTCATTACTCCTGATGCTTGTGGACAATCAAACGGTTCTATTACCGGTATTGTTTACGGAGGAGGAACTGCTCCTTACACATTTGAATGGAACGGAAATAGTTCTCCCGACGAAAACTTAACAGGAACTGCAGCCGGAGATTATACCATTACCATAACTGACAATACTCTTTGTGCATCAACTCTTGGCCCAATTACCATTGGTTCGGTTGCCGGACCTACTGTTGATGACTCAGGACTAACTGTTACAGATGAAGACTGTTATGCAGGAGACGGAGCAATTGCTGGATTAACCATTGTTGATGGAACTGCTCCATATACCATTGACTGGAACGGAAATGGAGCATTAATAGATACGTCAAACTTATCGGCTGGCACTTATACTTTAACCGTAACGGATGATTACAACTGTGTTACTACTTATGGACCAATAACGGTAAACAATTCAGGAGCTCCTACTGCTTCGTTCACTGTTACAAATAATCCAACAGCACCAGATGAGATTGTATTATTTACTAATACTTCTTCGGCCGATGCCGTAACTTTTGACTGGGATTTTGGAAATGGATTAACTTCTACTGATGTAGATCCTACAACCATTTATGATGCGGATGGTACATACACTGTATGTTTAATTGCATCAACAGCTTCAAATTGCCAGGACACAGCTTGTGTTAACGTGGTAGTAAGCGAACTTACTTCCAATGTAATAGGCTTACCTAGTGCGTTCTCACCTAACAACGATGGGCACAACGATGTATTAATGGTAAGGGGAAGTGGTATTACCACAATGAAATTCATGGTGTTTAACCGATATGGCGAAAAGGTCTTCGAGTCAACCGACCCCGGCCAGGGCTGGGACGGTACTTACAAAGGTCAGGATGAAAATGCTGGAATCTTTGTTTATATAGTCGATTATACCTTAAGTAACGGCGAAACAGGTATGTTAAAAGGAAATGTCACACTAGTTAAGTAATATTTAAAACAAGAAAAAATGAAAAATTTAGCAATCACTTTAGCTTTAAGTCTTCTTGTTTTAGGTGTTACTGCACAACAAGACAGACATTACAGTATGTTTTACGCCTCTCCAATGGCGATTAACCCTGGAGCAACCGGATTCTTCCCGGGAGATATCCAAATGTTTACGGGCTATAAAAACCAGTGGAAATCCATTAGCCCGAACTCGTTCAAAACTATCTCTGCCAGTGTTGATGGCAGAATGATGGAAGGTGGATTTGGAAATGGATTCTTAGGAGTTGGTGCCAACTTCTACAACGATGTTACGGGAGATAGTCGATTAACAACTAATTTGTTTAACCTAAGTTTGGATTACGCCATTGAAGTAGCGCAAGATCAAAAACTTTCACTTGGGCTACAACCTTCTGTTCACCAGAGATATATCAATAACTCTTCTCTTACATGGGATGAGCAATGGAACG
This sequence comes from Parvicellaceae bacterium, assembly GCA_965230225.1. Classification (GTDB taxonomy): domain Bacteria; phylum Bacteroidota; class Bacteroidia; order Flavobacteriales_D; family Parvicellaceae; genus CALSMU01. The sequence goes on along the minus strand of CBDDKM010000003.1, from coordinate 403,255 downwards.
GTTCTACTTTTGATAATTCATTGAATAGTGGGGAGTCATTATTTATGGACAAAACCTTTAAATTCGATATTGCTGCCGGGATGTATTATTATGCAAGAGTAAGCGATGAAGTAAGCTTTAACGCTGGAGTTTCGGCTTTTCACCTATTAAAACCAAGTAATAGCTTAATTCAGGGCGATGAGTCATTATATCAAAAATATGTAGTACATGGAGGTGGAGAATTTAGTTCGAGAGGATCAAAACTTAAAGTAGCTCCTAACCTACTGTATTTTAAGCAAGGACCTAATCAGGAAATCTCTGTTGGTTCCGACTTTAAATACCTACTTAAACAAAGCTCTGTATACACTAGCTACTACGAAGAAACCTCAGTATCGTTAGGAGCTTACATGAGATTAAAAGATGCTTTTTATACCACCTTGTTCTTTAACTGGTCTGGTTTCTCACTTGGGTTGAGCTATGACCTTAATTTATCCAATCTTTCTATTGCCACAAACGGGCGTGGAGGAATGGAGATGCTCTTAAGGTATAGAATTGCACTTTCTCAATCTTCGGCTTCTAGTTTCTAAAAACGGGTGGATTAATTACATTTACCCAAAATTAGAATAACATGAAGGTACTGATGGTATGCCTGGGTAATATTTGCCGCTCTCCTTTAGCAGAGGGAATTTTAAAAGATAAAGTAGAGAAAAGTGGCTTGGATGTAGAAGTGGATAGTGCAGGTACAGGAGGTTGGCACGTTGGTGAAAAACCAGATTCAAGATCCATCGAAAAGGCTTGGGAATATGGTATAAACATTTCAGGACAAAGAGCTCGTCAATTTAAGGCTTCCGATCTAAAAGAGTTTGACATGGTCTATGCCATGGATGCCTCTAACTATAGTAACATCATAGCAATGGCTGAAAGCGATTCGGAAATTGATAAGGTTAAAATGATATTGAACGAATCTTCGCCTGGCTCTAATCAAGCTGTTCCTGACCCCTATTATGGAGGTGCAGATGGATTTGAAACGGTATATCAATTACTAGATGAAGCATGCGATGCCATCATTAATAAACTGAAATAATGAGTGGTTCCATATACATGATCCCAACTACTCTGGGAGACTCCCCCATTAACTCAGTTATTCCGGAAGAAGTTCAAAACATTATTAGAACAACTAAGTTCTTTATTGTAGAAAACATCAAAACAGCCAGGAGGTACTTAAAAAAAGTTGATCGAAGCATTGAGATTAGCGACCTTACCTTTTTTGTATTAAACAAGCACACTTCTCCTAACGAATTAGAATCTTTTATTGTTCCCGCTAAAGAGGGTAATAATATTGGAATAATTAGTGAAGCCGGTTGTCCTGGAATTGCAGACCCTGGAAGTGACATTGTTAACCTGGCACACAGAAACGGAATTAAAACAATTCCACTGGTGGGCCCCTCCTCCATACTTATGGCCTTAATTGCAAGCGGGTTCAACGGGCAGCAATTTACGTTTCATGGATATCTACCTAAAGAAAGAAGAGATCGAATAAAAAAGTTGAAGGAAATGGAACGTTCTGCAGGGCATGGAGCTACACAGATATTTATGGAAACTCCATTCAGGAATAATCATTTACTGGAGGATATCATTCAGCATTGTAACCCAAAAATCAGGTTATGCATTGCTGTGGATATCAGCCTGGAATCTGAAATGATTAAAACACTGCCCATTCATAAATGGAAAGGCTCATTACCTAATTTACACAAGAGACCTTGTATGTTTTTAATCGGATAACTGCTGAATCCCCTTTACTTCCACATCGAATGTTAAATTGGCTTTAGGTGGGATTTGCCCAGGCTCTCCATATTTACCGTAAGCATACTTCCATGGGACAATAATTCTTACTTTTTCTCCTGTTCGAATATATTCGAAAACAATATCCCAACCTCTTATTACTTCCATCTTTTGGAACCGAAAAACAAACGGACGTTGTCCCCAATTACTATCGAACTCTATTCCCGAATCTAAAAAACCGGTATAGTTTACATAAATCTTATCTCCCTTCTTTGGAGTTATACCAGATTCATTGGATACTAATTTAATGTACTTTATTCCTTGCCAGGTTTCCAAGGTATCCTTGCCCGTACAATCAAAAGGTGGAGCAATGGTATCCAATTGTCCGTGAACAAGTTGAAATGAGAAAAATAATATTGTAAATAGCCAGGTCTTTAGCATAGAATTGCAATTTATCACAAATATATTTGCTATTCAATAAAGAAAAATGGTTACTTTTAAATAAACTAATAATTCTATGGACAATTTAACAATCGAAGGGAGCTGGAAGTCACCACACGTGGTTCTTGGTAAAAACGGAGATTTTGAAATTTGGGGAAGATCTCTTCCTGAGAATGCCATAGACGTTTACACCCCGGTATTTGAATGGCTAGATGCCTATGCTAAAACCCCAGCTGACCAAACAAATGTTGACGTAAAGCTGGAATATTTTAATACCAGTTCTTCAAAATTACTTTATGAAATATTTAAGCGATTTGAAAGATTACACCAAAATGGAAATAAGATTTTGGTAAAATGGTATTATGAGGAGGATGACTCTGATTTAGAGGAAGAAGGTAAAATGTTCTCGGAATTAGTAAACGTCCCAATCGAAATGATCTCTATCGAAGAATTTGATTTCTCATTTACTTAAAAAGTAAAATTGATCTATTTGTATTTTTCACCAAAAATATCTTTCATTTTTTTTTGAAAGTTCAAAAACAATCTATAATTTTACTTTGTGCAATTGGATGAAGCAAAATATAAATTCATACAATCCTGGGGAAGTCTAGGGTCTCAGTGGGGAATTAACAGAACCATGGCTCAAATACATGCGCTGTTCCTAATCTCAGAAGAGGCTTTAAGTACTGAGGAGGTCATGGAAATTCTCCAAATATCCAGAGGAAATGCCAATATGAACATTCGTACTCTGATCGATTGGGGACTGCTGTATAAAGAGTTTAAAATAGGAGAACGCAAGGAATTTTTCACCGGGGAAAAAGATATTTGGACAGTTGCCCGTAGAGTGATTAAAGTAAGACAGCAAAAGGAGCTTATTCCATTACTACACATACTACAAGAATTAGGTGATGCCAAAATTGATGGAGCTGACGAGAAAGACGTCAAGCATTTCTCAAAACAGATTGAGCACATTAACCAAGTGGCAACTAGAGCAGATAGAACATTAACTAAAATCAGCAACTCAGAAGAAAGCTGGTTTACGCGTACTTTTTTGAAGCTTTTTAAGTAATTGATTTTTTTTGCGAACTAACTTTCATTTTTTTCTGAAAGTTTAAAACATACTAAAATGAAAAAACTAAATCAAAATCACGAATTGGATTCCCTTGCGGCAGACGAAATAGTTGAACCAACCTGGAAAAGGTTTGTTACTACTATTACCTCGTTGGTGGCTGCCACCATTACTATCTACTATCCATTTAAAGAGGGAGCTAGAGATTTGTTTAACAACGGATGGGATACTGATGATCACTTAATCGGAACCGTATTCATCCTCGCTCTTTTTGGTAGCATATTCCTGCTGTCACACCTTTTTAGTTCCGACCCTAAACACTCTTTTGGAGAATCATTAAAAATAGGAGGCATAATTACTTATGGAAGTTATTTGATTAGCACCTTGTTAGCCATTATTACAGCCTCTGTACTATTTGGAGAAACCGAGAGCGTTACCATCTTCTTTTTCTTCGCTGTTTATGGCATTTTACCGTGTATGGGTATTGGACTAGTGCTAGGTATTCTCCATTTCCTAATCATGATAGCAGTAACCAATAAAACTGAAATTAATTCTTAAAACACATTATTATGAAAAATCATGCAGTAACTGGCGCATTTAGCTATTCTGGAAAATACATAGCTAAGGAGCTTCTCGATATTGACAAAGAGGTGATCACTTTAACCAATTCTCTTCACAAACCTAATCCATTTGGAGAGAGGGTTAAACCCTACCCTCTTAAATTTGATAACTACGAACAATTGGTAAATACCCTTTCCAACACAGAAGTGCTGTATAACACCTATTGGGTTCGGTTTAATCATTCCAAATTTAACCACAACGAAGCAGTAGAAAATACTAAAGTTCTATTTCAAGCAGCTAAAGAAGCAGGAGTTAGAAAAATTGTTCATATCAGCATTACTAACCCAGATAAAGCATCCAACCTAGACTATTTTAGAGGCAAAGGAGAATTAGAGGAATACTTAATCAAACTAGGGGTTTCATACACCATACTTCGCCCCACAGTATTATTTGGTAAAGAAGATATTCTGATTAATAATATTGCATGGCTAATTCGAAACTTACCATTGTTTGGAACCTTTGGAGATGGATCCTATAAACTACAGCCTATTTATGTTGGTGATTTAGCCAAACTAGCTGTTATGGAAGGAATGTTCAATCAAAATCAAATCATCAATGCAATTGGACCAGAGACATTTACTTATAGAGAATTAATTGAGTGTATTATGACAGGAATTGGGGTACATAAAAAACTCATCGCTACTCCTCCCAATCTTGCCTATTGGGTAGGACAAATTGTAGGTAAATTCAAAAAAGACATTGTTATTACTAAACCAGAAATCGAAGGTTTAATGAATAACCTGTTATATGTGGATGATGAAGCAAAAGGTGAAATTAAGCTCTCTGAGTGGGTAAAAGAAAACTCAGAATATCTTGGAAAGAATTATGCAAATGAGTTGAATAAAAGAGTTTCTAAGCCTCTCTTATCTACTTAAATCTCTTCCTTTTCAAGAACTTCTAACCTATAAATAACCGGAGTAAAGGGTGGAACTACTCCTCCTGCAGAGCCCTTTTCTCCGAACCCCAGGTAAGAAGGAACAATTACCTTAGCTTTTTGCCCGAACGCCATATACAGTAATGCCTTCTTTAATCCTTCTACGGTTTGGTCCGTTTTCCCTACTTGAAACTCATCAGGAAAACCATTCTCATAGGTACTATAGAACACTTCTCCATTCAAGAATTCACCTGTGTAATGCAATTGAATCAAGTCAGCATATTGAATAGAATCTGTAAGAAAAACCGAATCGTAAACCATATATACCCCATCAAATTCAGAAACAGAATCACCTTCTGCTTTCCATGAGCTTACAACCTCCTGAATGTTTTTGAACTCAGTTAATTCGGCAATTTCCTGTGCCTGTTGCTGTGATTCCTGATACTCCAGATAGTTTTGAACCTTTAAAAGACGTAACACCACCCTCATTTCTTTATCACTAGTAAGTTCCTCCGGAACTTCTTCACCCAGATAATTTAGGTAAAACTTACCCGGTTCAATAAAAAAGGTAACGCTATCTCCCTCCTGAAGTTTGGCAAATCCTTCTTCAATTCCTCCGGTTACTTTTGGTTCGCCAAGATTAATTACTTCTATGCCATCAGAATGATTATCGAAAGAGTTGTAAATCACCTCTCCGGTTTCGGATTGAAATTGAACATAAATAGACAGGTAATCCCCTACCTCAGGTTTTTCTCCATCAACTGTTAAGTCGTGATACTTGTATTTCAAGCCACCATCGGTATAATAATACTCAGGCGTTTCTTCAGTACAAGAAACCAAAAAAACGAATAGAAATATTAGGAGTTTACTGACGATGTTTTGCATCCAGTAAAGTTACATTATAAATAACAGCCGACAAAGGCGGAATCTTATCCATATCACCTAACAATCCATGGGCTGCAAAGTGGGGTAAAATAATATAAGCTTTATCTCCCACATGAAGGTATTTTACAGCTTCATGCAAGCCGGATTCAATGTTATCCATTTCTACCAAAAAAGACTGAGGACCAGTTTCCGCAGAAGTATAACATAAGGTACTATCTGCATCCATTAAACGAATTTCAAAATCCAAAGTAACCACCATATCTTTCTCCACCTGAACCCCATTACCTTTTTCGTAGATATAATAGCTTATTCCGGTTTCGGTTGTTACAGCATTCCACTCGTGTCTTTTGATGTACTGTTGAATTCTGAATACTTCATCCTTTACCCAGTATTCATTAATTTTCATTAATTGATCCTGTGACACTTGCTTTTGAGGCTCTATTTCTTGTACCGGTTCTTCCTCTTTATGTTTACAAGAAACCAGTAAGGCTAGTAATATGATTGGAACTAAAAATTTCATTTAACGAAGTCCATTATTTTTTCTTCAAATTTGGCAATTGTGTTTTCCAATGAGTCAAAACTTACACCTCCTGCAGCATTCTTATGACCTCCTCCATCAAAATTCATTCGAGAAAACTCATTAACAGCAATATCTCCCTTTGAGCGAAAAGACATCTTAACTTTACTATCATCCTCTCTAATAAAGGCTGCCATCCTTACTCCCTCAACAGATAGAGCATAATTGACTAACCCTTCCGTATATCCTTTTTTTATGTTAAAACGATCCGCTTCCTCTTTGCTCAAGGTTATAACTGCAACTTTTCCATTTGGTAACAACCTTAATTTTTCATTTAGCGAAAACCCTAATAAATGAAGCCTATCCAATGTATTAACATCATGAACACTTTCGTGAACTCTAGAGTGGTTCAACCCCTTAGTAATTAGGTCAGCTGCAATTAAATGTGTTTTTGCCTGAACCGATGGAAACCTAAAAGATCCACTATCTGTCATGATCCCACAATAGATTCCTTCCCCGATCACTTCATCTATCAATCCCAGGTCACCATTATTTTCAATAAACTCATAAATCAATTGAGCGGTTGAACAGGAAGAGGTATCAGACATCATCCAATCGGTAAAATCGTGTGGATCAAGATGATGATCAATCATAGCTTTGTAAGCTTTGCTTTTTAATATCAAATCTCCCACCGCACCTGACCTGCTTGGTTCATTGTAATCCAGGCAAAAAATTATTTCTGCGTTTTCAATCAACTTTTCAACCTCCTCTTGCTTTTCTTCGTGCACGATTAAACGCTCTGCCCCTTCCATCCAGGATAAAAAAGATGGAATTCCATCAGGAATGACAGCGTTTACCCTATGCCCTTTTTTCTCCAGGTAATGCATCATAGACAAAGATGATCCTATGGCGTCACCATCCGGAGATCGATGAGTGGTTATTACAATATTCTTTGGGGTACTTAAATGCTCTTCAATATTCATGTTTCAAAAATAAAAAAAGCCCTGACAGGTTCGTCAGGGCTTTCATTAATTCTATTTTGATTTACTATCTGCTAAATCCTGTTTTAGGACCTGGCTGATGCTCTATTAACATACCAACGCATGCATAAGCTTCTCCACCTAATCCTTCTCCTTCGTTTACTCCTTCAATTTCTGGAATGTAAACCTTAACAGTTAACTTACGGGTTTTATCAGAAACGAAGATAAAGTCTTGAGCATTCCCATCTTTTGTATTGTCGTATCTAACAACTGGAACCTTTTTATAAACTCTTTTCTTGGTAACCTTTTCTACCTTTTCCTCCCCAATTGGATGACCATTTTCGTCAAATTTCTCAACAGTTTCATAAGTCTTGGTCTCTTTCCACATTGGCTTAGTAATGGTTTCTACCACCTTGAATTCAAATTTTCCATTCATATCGTAAGAAGTAGGAGAACAAAGAGAAATCTTATACTCCATGTTTTTGTATACGATAATGGTCACTTCCGCAGTATCTCCCTGAATAAACGCTCCACTCACAGATTGTCCGTTATAAACAAATCCATCCTTCTTAGCATGAGGACAATACTTCACGGTTCCGTGGCAGTTTTGTGCCAACGAAGCCAGGGGTAAAACGAATAAACCAACAAGGGCCAATGTATTGATAATTCTTTTCATAGTCTTTTTTCTTTAAAGGATTAAAGCTCTCCTTCTACAATGTCATTTCTTAGTTCAGAGATTTTTTCTTTTAAGCTATTGTACTGTTCTTCGGTAACTACGATTGTAGAACCTCCTGAAAGAACGTACATTCCTTCTTCTTCTGTTGTAGAGGTAGCGGATCCTTCTTCCTCTTCAAAACTCCAAAACAACTCTTCAATCTCTGCCAATTCTTCCATGGTTTCAGCAATGTCAGAATCACTCTCGTAACTCATAAGGAATCCCATTAGGTTTTCCATTGTAAGTTTTTGCTCTCCCACTCTTTCAACAAGGCTCGATCCCTCTTCGTACTCGCTAAGATTGGTCATGATGTACAAACTTTCTACCCATCCTCCTAGCACAATCAATGCCAAAGTTGAACCTCTGTCATTATCTTCTAAATAAGAATATGCCTGAAAGTATGTATCGTTAGACAACATTAACAACGAATCGGAGTTTCCAGAGTTGATGTTTTCCTCTACTCTTTTAAAGACTGTTTCGTCAAATGCATTATTAATCCCAAGATCGTTGCTTAAGGACTTAATTGTAGAGAAATATTTTAACGCTTCTGCTCCAATTTCAAAGCTACTGGTAAAAGCCAAATCGGCAGAGTAAATACCAAAATTTAGTGCTTGATGTTTTTTAGAAGTGTAGCTAGACGCATTATCTGCAGAGTTCAAAATAGAAGCATCAAACTCAACACCAGTTTCTTTAATGATAGTGAACAACTCATTAGGAGTAGGCACCGCATAGTTCATATTTGGATCAAATTCCGGGGCTTCAATAACCACTTCATTTGTATCTTCCTCAACAACTTCTTGTTTTGGCTCTTGTTCAGGCTCCTTTTCTTCTCCTCCACCACAACTGGTTAAGGTTAAAGCTAATCCTACCACTCCAATAGAGCTCCAGGTTAAAAATCTCTTTTTCATTTCCTTGATTTTAATGAATGTAACAAAAATAGAAATATTTTAATAGAGTGTACCTTTTTTCGGGTTACAGTTCACTTTTTCGGTATGAACAGGATATCAGAGGTTTTAAAGCATTTCTTACACTAGAATTAAGTATGTGAAAAACCATGGTTATAAAGCGTATTTTCCAATTACTCCATAATGATCCGAGGAAGTACTCTTAATCGAGTCAAACCCCACACATTTCAAATCTTTGGAATGAAATATAAAATCTATCGGGATACCGGCTATTGGAAGAAAAGAAGGATAAGTAGGTGTTATGCTTTTACGACTATCCTCCAAATGAGTATTACTCTTAAACTTATCAATGGCCTGATCCCATGGTACAGAGTTAAAGTCTCCAATAACCACAAGCGGTCCTTCTACATTTTTGACTTCTTCTGCAAGGTGCTCTATTTGATCGTTCCTTAGGTTAAAATTATTTCTGCTTATTGGTGATCTGGTATGTGTGGCAATAAAACTTACTTCATTTTCTTTCAGCTCTATTACTCCTTTGAGAGAGGGAAAACCTCGGTAAGAAATCACCTCCGTTTCTGATATCGGGTACTTAGAAAAAACAGCTAATCCGTAGCAATCGCTTCTGCTATGTACCTGATAATAGGGGTATTCATCTATAAGTCCATTAACCAGAAATGCTTCCCAATTCTCATCTACCTCCTGAAAAGAGATCAAATCACAATCGCTCTCCAAAGCTGCATTAATGGTTGATTCATAATCCTTGTTAAACTTAAGTACATTAAACTGTGCAATAGAAAGATCAGTTGGTCCTTGATCATACCCACCTAAAAAAGGTGAATAGAAGGAAAAAAAGATCATAAATGCGAAGAAAGAAATCAGTGCATTTTTCCAACGCTTAAAAATGCAATAGCCAATTACCAATACTCCCATGAACACAGAGAATTGCACCGCAAAAGAAAACAGCAAGCTAGTAATATAGCCCGTAGGGCGCACTTTAAAAAACATGGCCAAAATCAAAAAGATAATTGGTAACACCGAAAGAGTGTAATTAATTGCTTTTTTCATCTTAAAACTCATTTAATGCTCTGTAATTGTAATGCTCATACGATTCTTGAGAAGACTTTTTCAAATACTCTAACTTTTCCTTACTAAAACAGGAACTTAGACCATTGTAACTGTTTTGATCTTTAAAGCTAAATGATCTCCAATCATATATTTTCTGATATTCAATTATCTCTTCTGCATTTTCTTCAATCTCATCAGCAAATTCTATCAATAAACCTTTGTCGTACTCCTCCATTTTTTGATACACATGTGGCAAGTTATTGGCCTCTAAGCTTAATAGGTAAGATACATCCAGGGCCTCTGGCTTTTCATTTGCTCTCGAAAAATTATAATTAATGATTACTGAATCCCAATTAACCATTGGAGCTACTATTAAAATAGAATAAAAACTCCACCCAACATACCGTACTATGTACCAATTGGTTTTGGTTTTACGAAGCTTGATAAATGTATACCCCAATCCAATTACGCAAAGAGCCAGATAAATGTATACCCCAATTCTTTTATAGGTTAAAAATGCTTCCTGGATGTATAAATGGTTTCGATAAGCAGTAAACAAAACTATAATGGCATTTTGGGCTATCCACAAATAACTCAAACGCAGTAAATGTTGATTATCTCTGATGAAATTCAGTCTACCTCGGAAAAAGAACAAGATGATTGCTACAGCCATTAAAATTGAAGTAATTAATGCATTTACTCCCTGGTGAACCATATCGCTATAATTCATACCTTCTGGTAGTTCTGCACCTCCTAAAAGAAAAATTGAATCCGTTAGGTTTACAAAAAACAACAGGGCATTTAGCATGATCAAAAGAATGACTCCAGCTTTTTTCTCTGTTTCCAAAGACATCAATTTATCCAATGAATTTTCTGATGTTGATCGTTCCAGATCATTGCTTGTTTCTATATCATAGGCTTGTAGTTTTTCGACTCCTCGATATTTATAAATTCCATATAAAATGAAAAAACCTAACATGGTAAAACCTATCCACTGTGCCGATATAAAACTGAAATCAATATTGTCTGTAAGGTTCTTAAAAACCGCATTAGATGATCTATATAATCCAAAAAACACCAAGGCAATAACAAAAGAAATAGCCACAATCAATAAGGTCTTGTACTTCTTTTTTTCTTTTTCATTGTTGGCTTTGGCTTCTGCCTTAACAATGGAATCTTTAGCTAAAAACACTCCTGCCCCTATAATGGAATAGAGACTATTAAACAAGCCCATCACTAATGATGTACCAGGCTTAATCGATGTAAATGCCAATGCACATATTGAAACAATATTTGCTATAAAACCTAAAACACTCCCATGAAGCATTAGGGATACACCGGTTACAATTACCCCTGCAGCACTAAGTTTCCAAGTGGTCTTTTTTATTCTTTCAGGGTATAAAAAGTAAAAAAATACCACCTGAAACAATGAAAACAATAGGAAGTTTATCCCCATTGATTGATGATAAAACAAATAGCTATACATTCCCAGAGAGATAGCGAGAAAGGCATCATTCTTTTTCATAATTGTTCAATTTATATTTTGTTGTAGTTGTAAAAATTCTCCAGTTAATTAGAACTGTTGTTGCAATATGAATCGCTGCAACACCAATACAAAAAGTTGTCACCTCTTCTACTCGAATTGCAAGTCCCAATAGTATTAATATCAAAGCCAAATAGTTATGCATCGAAATCAGAATCACAGGGTATTCCTTTGGCTTAACCAAAATCAAATAAAGGCTTACCACCCACTGGGAGATGTATCCCATTAATAACATTATCACTACTCCTATCATTACAAAGTACTTTGCGTTTCAAAGTTAAAACTCAAAAAAAAGAGTTTTATTTCCCTTTTAACAATTTTTCAAGACCATCTAAGTGATCTGCAAAAGCTGTTTTACCACTCTTTGTGGCCTTATAACTGGTCAATGGACGCTTACCAACAAATTGCTTTTTTACTTCTATAAATTTCAATTTTTCCAGCGCTGAAATATGACTAGCTAAATTTCCATCTGTTAACCCCAAAGTTTCCTTTAGGTCTTTATAAGTTACCCAGTCGTTTATCACCAGGATAGACATCACTCCTAACCTAACCCTACTTTCAAAAGCTTTATTTAACTGACTAAATCCTTTCATCCAATAGATGAGTTTTTAATCTATTTTCCCTTTTCGTATTTAAAGTACATTGCCGCACCATACACAATATGGAGAACACCAAACCCAATGGCCCAAAAGATCAATCCATACCCAATATAAAAAGCAGATATTAATCCAAGAACTATTTCAGATATTCCAAGGTACTTTATGTCATTAAAAGTATACTTGCTTGCATTCAGCAATGCAACTCCATAAAAAATCAGAGTCATTGGTGCTACTAAATGCTGATCATGGTGATAGATTAAAATCATACACAATATACCTCCAGCAACAAGAGGAATAAATAGACTTGTAAACATTCTTTTAGCAGTTCCATCCCAAATGTTCAACCCTTCCTTTTTAGCTTTTCTTGAACTAAAAATAAATCCTGTAAACAAAGAAAGCACAAGTACTAATGCTCCAATGGCTAACATGTATTTCATTTTCAACGCAATTACCTCATCAGTAGCATCCCCTCTTACAAATTCCGCATAGGTAACCAATTTATCTCTGGTACCTGATATCCCAAAATCTAAATATACCAGGGCTGCTCCTATAATTGCATAAATTCCTGCAAATACACCTGATAAACCGCTTAAGGATAAAAAACGGGAAGACCGTTCCATTAAATTCCTTATTTCTGAAAGGTGTTCTAATTGTTCTTCCTTTTGAGTCATAAGCAATGATTAAAAGTACTTTGTGTTTCAAAGTTAGTGATTTTCCGACAAGATCAAAATATTGGTATTTTTTTAACTCTTTTTCACATTCGTTTATCCAGCTTAGCACGTGCTTGGTGGAATGTAAGGCAACCATATTAAAGATTTACGTAGATTCATATAGACCAATTAAACTAATCTTGATGAAATCATTTCTATCACTTTGTATTGCTACCCTACTAATATTAAGTGCTAATTCCCAAAACACTATCAACGCCTTGGATGTAATGAGAATGCAACATCCCAATTTCCACGGGGAAAAGTGTAAAGCGGATATACTGCACCAAAAATTAATGCAAACAGATCCGGCATATGCTCAGAAATATGTTGAAAATGAAATGATGATTCAAAATTATGTCCCTACAAGATCATCTGTATTAACGGTACCTGTAGTTGTTCATGTTATCCACCTTGGAGAGGCGGAAGGAACAGGTACTAATATTTCGGATGCCCAAATTCACAGTGCTATCAATAACCTAAACGATGCCTATAGAGGAAATGGTGGTTATGCAACTGATATGGAAATTGAATTTTGTCTTGCTTCCAGAGATCCTAGTGGAAACCCAACAAGCGGAATTAACCGTGTTGATGGAAGTGGAACAAGTGATTACGCTACTGAAGGGATAACGAATGATTTAGGCTCTTCTCAAAACGAAGTATCTGTAAAAGCTTTGAGTAAATGGTCAAATGCTGATTATTACAATATTTGGGTAGTTTCCGAAATTGATGGAAACGACGCTGGTGGAGGAACCCAGGGATATGCTTATTACCCAGGAGCACCATCCAGTGTGGATGGAGCAGTTGTAATGTTCAACTCATTTGGATACGATCCTACAGGAGCGTATTGCTATAATTTAAAATCATACACTAACTATAATGTTACTTTGATTCACGAATTAGGTCATGGATTAAACTTAAGACACACTTTCCAGGGAGATGATGCTAACTCCGATGGAGTTGCTGACCAATGCCCAGACAACACCGACTGCTCTACAGATGGTGATGCAGTATGTGATACTGACCCACACCAAAGAGATGATGGAGATTGTGGGGATACTGGTAACACATGTGCCGGTGCGGGAACTGACTTAGGCTACATCGTTCAAAATTTTATGGCCTACTCTTCTGATCAATGTCAGACAGTGTTTACAGCAGGGCAAAAAACCAGAGCAAGAGCTGCTTTAACTGGATCTAGAGCTAGTCTTTTAACATCTTTAGGATGTTCTAATGTACCTGTTTCCAACTTTAGTACCTGTACATTATCTGGTTGCGCGGGGTCATCTATTGACTTTATGGACAACTCTTCTGGTGGAGCTACAAGCTGGAGCTGGTCTTTTACAGGAGGAACTCCTTCAACATCAACAGATAAAAACCCAACCATTACTTACGCCGCACCAGGAACGTATCAAGTTGTTCTAACAGCAACTAATGGAGCCGGTGCTGGGAATACCGAAACAAAAGTTGGCTATATAACGATCTACAGTGCTGCAGGAAGCACTTGTCAGCCTACAAGTAACAACCCCTCCGCTAACTACGGATATGCTATCTCTAATGTAACATTTAATACCATTAACAATACTACCAGTACTGGTGTTAATGGAGAGTATCAGGATTTGACTTGTGGCTACACAACTGAGGTAACTGCTGGACAATCATATGACTTAGATGTTACTATCAATTCAGGAGGTAGCGGAGGCGCTGAGTTTAGAGCCTATATCGACTATAACAATGATGGTGCTTACGATGATGCAACTGAACTGGTAAATAGTGGTTCAATAGCTGCAAGTTCCAGTCAAACTTTCAGTACAACAGAAACCATTCCTCTTACAGCAGTAACAGGTTCTTTATTAAGGCTTAGAGTTACATTCGATTACGGAACCGTATCTACTGGGTGTGAGTCTCCTTTAGTAGTTGGAGATGTAGAAGATTATGGAGTATTGATTAATGCAGCTGGATCTCCACCTGTGGCAGATTTTAGTGTAAATGATCAGGCGCCTTGTGCAGGAACTTCCATTAATTTTACCGATGCTTCTACCAATAGTCCTACTTCATGGTTATGGGATTTTGGAGATGGTAATTCATCTACTTCTCAAAATCCTTCACACACTTATGCTTCTGCTGGTGATTACACTGTTACATTAACAGCCACCAATGCAAGTGGATCAGATCCTGAAGTAAAAACTGACTATATTTCAGCAGTGAGTTGTGGTCCTACAACACAGTTAACAACTGCTGATTGTGGAAGCACTCCTTCTAGTTTTGACTCCTACATTTATGCCGATCCGGTTAATGGAGCTACGCGCTATGAATTTCAATTTACCAACACAGTTACCTCAAGTGTTTATACCTATCAACGTCATAATTGGGTAACAACATTATCCTGGCAAGGAACAGCCGATTTGAATGCTACTTTTGATGTTCAGGTTAGAGTTAAAGTTGGTGGTACATGGGGAGCTTTTGGACCAGTTTGCCAAATTACCTCTCCAGGAACTTTAACTACCACCAGTCTTACCACCGGAGATTGTGGAGTAACCCTGGGGTCATTTGATGAATACATTTATGCCCACTCCATTGATGGTGCTGATCGTTATGAATTTAGATTTACAAATACCGTTACTTCAGATGTATTTACCTATCAACGCTCTAATTGGGCAGCTACATTAGCACTAGCTGGTATTGATGATGGTAACGCTACTTTTGATGTTGATGTAAGAGCAAGAGTGAATGGTACATGGAATAACTTTGGAGCCGTTTGTCAGGTTACATCTCCTGTAAGTGGTTACACTACTAACCTTAGAGCAGCTGACTGTGGTATAACCGCCGGATCATTTTCTCAATATCTGTTTGCTGAACCTTTAACAGGAGCAACTCGATACGAGTTTAAATTTACAAATACGGTCACTTCAGATGAGTTTGTTTATGCGAGACATAACTGGGTAACCACTATCGCCTGGCAAGGAATAACAGATTTAAATACAACATTTGATGTAGAAGTAAGAGCTAAGTTAAATGGTAGTTGGATTAATTATGGGTCTATTTGTCAGGTTACAACGCCAGCTTCTGCCATTTATATCCCAATTGGCCAAGCAACAGCTCTTAAGTATGGCCTTATTGAAGAAAGTGAAATACCAACTCTAAACACTTACCCTAACCCGAACAATGGTGAGAGTATATTCATCAATGCATCAGGATTAGAATCTGGTGACAATATTGTTTCAATTATGGTATTGGATATGTTCGGAAAAACTGTTTACTCAGAGTCTTATTCGGGTAGTTCTAACGAATTGTTAAAAGAGATTAATTTCAATAATAAACTTGCTAAAGGTATGTATCTACTACAAGTTAGTAAAGGAACATCATCTATAACCAATAAGGTGTTTGTTGAATAGACAAATGAAATCAACTAAACAAAAAAGCCTTGAGTTTATCAAGGCTTTTTTATTTTCTCAACGAATTCGTTCTCCTTACCAACTCCATACTCTGTTAAGTGGTTAATGTAAGCACTACCAATAATTGCTCCTTCCGAATACCTACAGGCATCAGAGAAGGTTTGATTATTGGAAATTCCAAATCCAGTTAATACAGGATTATGAAGATTCATTTTACTCACTCGGTCAAAATAAGCAATGTGGTCACTTCCAAATTGTCCTTTAGCCCCAGTTATACTTGAGGAGCTAACCATATAAATAAACCCCTTTGAAGCTTCATCCAATTGTCTAATTCGACTTTCATTAGTTTGTGGAGTAATTAAAAACACATTGTATAATCCATATTGTTCAAACAATTGTTGATACTCCTTTTGATAGATTTCCAATGGTAGGTCAGGGATAATCAACCCATCAATTCCTACTTTCTGGCATCTGGCACAAAACTCTTTCACTCCAAATTGAACAATGGGATTTAAGTACCCCATGATGATTAATGGAATTTCAACATTTGTTCTTATGTCCTTTAACTGAGAAAACAACAACTCTGTTGTCATACCGTTTTTTAAGGCTACCTCACTACTTTTTTGGATGGTTGGTCCATCCGCCAATGGATCAGAAAACGACAATCCAATTTCTAACAAGTCAACCCCGGAATTTTGAAGGTTTTTTATGATCTGTTGCGTATCACTTAACGTAGGGTAACCCGCGGTAAAATATATACTTAATATATTCTTTTTCCGCTTGAATAATTGATCTATTCTATTCATCTCAATATCTCTTTTATAGTTCAAACCTGTTCATATATGTATTTAAATCCTTGTCTCCTCTCCCTGACAAATTAATCACTACTATATCATCCTCTTGAAAAGACTGCTTTTCAAGGTAAGCTAATGCATGTGATGATTCTAATGCAGGTATAATGCCTTCGGTTCGGCATAATTCCAATGCTGCATCCAATGCCTCCTGATCGGTTGCAGAAGCAATTTGTGCTCTACCGGTTTGATGTAAATGTGCCAGTACGGGGCCAACACCTGGATAATCCAACCCAGCTGATATGGAATATGGTTCTACAATTTGCCCATCTTCGGTTTGCATTAGCAGCGTTTTACTACCATGTATGATCCCATCTTTACCAAGAATACTTGTTGCAGCAGATTTACCTGATTCAATACCCATTCCAGCTGCCTCAACAGCAATTAACTTCACCTCTTCATGGTCCATAAAATGGTAAAATGCACCTGCGGCATTACTACCTCCTCCAACACAAGCAATTACATAATCAGGCATTTCCTTACCCTCATGAGCCAATAGCTGTTTTCTTATTTCCTCACTAATTACCGACTGAAATCTTGCTACCATGTCCGGATAAGGGTGAGGTCCAACCACAGAACCAATGATATAGTAGGTATCAGTAGGGTTATTGATCCAATCTCGAATGGCTTCATTAGTCGCATCTTTCAACGTCTTACTACCACAAGTTGCGGACCTAACTTCTGCTCCTAACATTTTCATTCTGGCAACATTTGGTGCCTGACGCTGGATATCAATTTCTCCCATGTAAACAATGCATTCTAATCCCATTAACGCACACACCGTAGCGGTTGCCACCCCATGTTGTCCTGCACCTGTTTCCGCTATGATACGCCTCTTACCTAGTTTTTTAGCCAATAGAATTTGCCCCAATGTATTATTGATTTTATGGGCTCCAGTATGATTTAAATCTTCTCTTTTTAGGTATATTTTGGCTCCATATTTTTGACTTAAATTCGAAGCAAAATACAATGGAGAAGGTCTCCCAACATAGTTTTTCAATAAATCGTTAAACTCCTCTTTGAACGAGTCAGTTTGCATAATTTCTAAATACTGACTCTCTAATTCTTTTACATTAGGATACAGCATTTCCGGAATAAAAGCTCCACCATATTCGCCGTAAAATCCATTTTCACTTACATTATACTTAGTTAGGGTTTTCATTTATTAATTTTTTAAATTCCTTTACTTTATTAACATCTTTTAGTCCTGGCTTAATCTCAAATCGACTATTAATATCAACTCCTACCATTTGCTCCATTTCCTTGTACAATTTGCTTATTTCAGAAGCATGATTAAGTTCGATTCCTCCACTTAACAGAAAAGGTACTTCCAAACCATATTCTTTCAATTTCTCCCAATTAAATCTAACACCGTTACCTCCAGGTAACTTTCCTTTTGTATCAAAAAGAAAATACTTGCAGTAATCGGTATATGGAGTTAAAGAATTGAAACTAAATTCATCATCTACTGAAAAGGCTTTTATCACTCCTACTCCAGTTTGACAAATTTCCTTACAAAACGAAGGTGTTTCATTGCCATGTAATTGAACAAAATCAAGTTCATACATTTCTACCTTTTCTTTTATTATATCTATGGATTCATTTACAAATACACCTACTCTATCTATCGTTTTTTCCATTTTCAGGCTCTTCACATATCTGGATGATTTTTCATAAAATATTAACCCCATCAAATCCGGTTCAACCTCTGTAAGGTCCAATACGTTTCCTAACTCTGTAAGCCCACAAACCTTTAGTATCATAACTCTACTTTATGTTTATTTAACTGATATATTAGTTCGGAACATGCCTTACCAGGATTATCTGTTTTCATAAATGTTTCTCCAATCAGAAAACCATTAAACCCTTCATTACTTAGCCTAACAATTTCTTTTTCGGACTTCAATCCACTCTCGGAAATTTTTGGGTGGTCATTACCCAAATAGTGACTCATTCTTATGGACTGCTCCAGGTTAACTTCGAAAGTTTTAAGGTTTCTATTATTTATTCCAACTATATCTATATCCTGGGTAACATAGGTTAACTCCTCTTCTCCATGTAGCTCCAATAATACTTCCAACCCAATTGATCTGGCCTCCTGGGCTAACTCAATTACCTGGTTTTTTGTTAAACACGAAGCTATCAATAAAACCAGATCCGCACCATTTGCTTTTGCCTCATGAACCTGATAAGAATCTATGATGAAATCCTTTCTCAAAATGGGAATGTTTAACAATTCTCTCGCCTGTCTCAAATCCTCTAATGTTCCTCCAAAAAAGTGTTGATCCGTAAGTACTGAAACTGCCCTGGCTCCTGCTTTTTCATAATAAGGTACTACGTTTTCTACCTGAGCCGAAATGTTAATATTTTGCTTTGAGGGGGACTTTCTTTTAAACTCCGCCACGATTCCAAAAGAACCGATACTCAATTCCTTTGAAAGGCTAGTACAAGATCTTTGGTAATACTCTCTATCTTTTAATTCATCAATGGGTAAAACCTTTTTCTGCAGAATTAACTCCTCCTTTTTATATTCGGTTATTTTGTCTAGAATAGTCATGATTAGTTGATTGATATTAGTTTTTCGAAACACTTTTTAGCTTTTCCAGACAGGAGTGATTCCTTAGCTAACAAAAAGGCATCTCCTATATTTACTTCTGGATAATAACAGTAAATAGCCATTGCTGCATTGGCACAAACAGCTTCATTTTGAGCTTCTGTACCTTCTCCATTTAACACGGTCGTAAATATTTTAGCTGAATCTGCGACCGTTGTTCCTCCATGTAAATCTTCTTGTTTAATTACTGAACCAGTAAATTCTTTAGGTGATAGTATTCTCTCTGTCTCGTGGGTAATCATCTTCACGTCACTGGTCAAAGAAATTTCATCGTAACCATCGAGGGCATGAAGGATAACAAAGCTTTTATCTGTTTGTTGATAGAGGTAGCCATAAATTCTTGCTAACTCAAGGCTATACACTCCCACCAACTGTTTTTTGGGTTGAGAAGGGTTAACCATTGGTCCCAACATATTGAAAAAAGTCTTTAAGCCAAGCCCTTTTCTAACAGGAGCCACATTTTTCATTGCGGGATGAAAAAGAGGGGCATGCATAAAAGTAATCCCAGCTTCTTCTATTTGTTTCTCTAACTGATCTTGTTGATTAGAAAATTTCACTCCTAAATGCTCCAACACATTTGAAGAACCACAACTTGATGACACACTATAGTTACCGTGCTTTGCCACTTTAATACCTGTCCCAGCTGTTACGAAGGAAGCCAGAGTTGATATATTAAAAGTATCTTTTCCATCTCCTCCTGTACCACACAGGTCAATTGGGTCAAACTGGTTTAGGTTAACTGGAACACAAAGTTCTAATAACGCATCTCTGAATCCTTCCAATTCTTCGATAGTAATGTTCCTCATCATGAATACGGTTAAAAAGGAAGCTATCTGCAAATCATTGTATTCTCCTTTAGCAATATTCACAAGGATTTGTTTTGCCTCTTCACGAGATAAAACTCGGTGGGTAATTAATTGATTAATAATTGATTTCATTTTAGTTTGGGTAATAAAAAGTTGAACTACACAATGCCAAGACACTGAAGTTTAGTGCTTGTTAAACAAGCCACAATGCACGGGTTGATATATTAGGAAACAGGAGAGTTACCTCCACCAAGAAAATGAAGTAGCCACATTGGTGATTACCAACGTTAGAATAGAGAATATTTGGCTATTGTTCTTCATTTTAAATGGATCAATTCTGACCCTTAATTCAGAACAAAGGTAGGTTCATTTTATTTTCTGCCAAAAAAAAGGAAATATTTTTTTTCAGAATACCAATAACTTGATTACCCATTTTGCCCTCTTTATAATACAAAAAAAGCCCTGACAATTTTGCCAGGGCTTAAAAATGGAAGAGAAAAAAATAAACTCTCCCAGAATATTATCTTCTTAGCTATCTGTGTAGTCTAAGATCTTATCAATTGTACTGGTAGAAACAAAGTGATAATTTCCTCTTGCCTGAGAGTAAATCTCACGTCCTTTTTGTTTTCCTTCTTCAGTTTCAGCCAAGGCCGAATACAGTGGTTGTAAGAATTTTCTTCTTCCAACTTTCATTAAGAAAGCGGTTAATTCTGTATCAATTTTATCGTATCCGAAGTTGATGCTTTTTTCAAACCAAATAGCGGCAATTTCTGAGTTCCCAGACTGAGTCAGTTGGAAAGCCTCATCTAAAATAGCCATTTGCTCTACTGTGGTTTCATCATTAAAGTGACGAATAAAGTGTAGCCATTCGTGAGTACTCCAGTTTTCCGATTTTACAACTGAAGCATCATTGGTATTATAGAATTCTGCTAATTGAGCTTCTACATCCATGAACCTTTGAGATTCAATATTAGGGCAGTTTTCAGGAATTCCCGAATTATAAACCCACTCATCAACATTCACTTCCAAACTATTTGGCTTAAGTAATTCTTCTTCTAAATAAGTTAGGAACTTTTCTGTTGTCATGGTTTCAAACTTATGAGATGTGAAATAGTTCTTAAGGAAGGCATCCCAGTTTTCACGTCCGGAAGTTTCCTCCAGTAACCTTAAGAAGAAATAACCTTTTTCGTAAGCTACATCAGTCATAGCATCATCCGGGTTAATTCCTTTCATCTTAAGTTTCAACATTTGCATTTCAGGTTCTAAATATCCCATTGATGCTTCCAGATCCTGATACCCAAGTAAAGCTAACATATCTACGTAGTCCTTACCATAAAGCTCTTCCATAATTCTTCTTTCGAAGTAAACTGTAAACCCTTCATTTAACCAGAAGTCGTTCCAGTTAGAGTTGGTTACAAGGTTACCACTCCAGGAGTGAGCTAACTCATGAGCAATTAATGAAGTTAAAGATCTATCTCCAGCTAAAATAGTTGGAGTAGCAAATGTAAGTCTTGGATTCTCCATTCCTCCAAAAGGAAATGAAGGAGGCAATACAATTACATCGTATCTTTCCCATTGGTAATCACCATATAAGCCTTCTGCTGCATCTACCATTTTGCCCATATCTGCAAACTCATACTCACAAGCTGCTATCATAGAAGGCTCTGTATAAACCCCAGTTCTGTGATCAATTTCAACAAACTCCAAATCTCCAACAGCAATAGCCATAAGGTAAGTAGGAATAGATTGATTCATTTCAAATTCGTATACTCCCTCGTTGTTCTTTTGAACCGGGTTTGAAGCACTCATAACTGCTAACAGACCATTAGGTACTTTAACTTTAGCAGAATAAGTAATTCTTCTACCAGGAGTATCCTGACAAGGAATCCATGTTCTTGTAAGAACTGCTTCTCCCTGAGTATACATATAAGGATCTTTTTTACCAGCTGTTTGCTCAGGAACTAACCAATCCAAGGCTTGAGTCTTTTCCGTAGTAGAATACTCGATATTTACTTTAGTGGTATTTTCATTAATATGAACAGTAATTGCATTTCCCAAAAGCTCATCCAACTCTCCAACTTCGTATTTTGCCTGCTCACCATCGTTCAATGTAATGTTCTGAATATCCAATGCTCTGGAATCAAATACAATTACATCTTTTTTACACGGATTTTCAATAGTGTGTGAAACAGTTCCAAAAATTCTTTTTTCATCAAAAGAAACCTCCACATCTAAATGAATATGAGAGACATATACTTCCTGATAGTTAGATAAAGTATGGTAATCTATTTCCGACTCTTCCCAAACCTTGTCGCATTCACTTTGAGCAGCTGATTCCGAAGTTGTGTTCTTTTCTGTTTCTTCTGTTTTCTCTCCAGAACCACAACTAAATAATGAAATGGACAGTGCCAGTGCGGATACTTGTAATAATTTCATGAACTCGTTTTTTGTGCGCCACAAAAATAAACTTATCTCGATTAGAATCAAGTTTTTTTAGATAGGATACGACGAAAATCATCCTCAATTGTGAAAAGTGACGGTTGAATGAGGTATCGGTTCACTTCTATTCAAAAATTTATGTTACTTTCGAGGTTTCCAATTTTAAACAAGAAAATAATTGTCATAAATCAATATTAAACATGGATAATACGGTAGATAACGTACAAAACGAGCCAGAAAAAACCTTTATGGGGCACCCTCAGGGCTTGTTTATTCTATTTTTCTCTGAGATGTGGGAACGATTCTGTTACTACGGAATGAGAACACTTTTAATTCTATTCTTAACCAAGTCACTCCTAATGGGTGATGATGAGGCAAGTTTAATCTATGGAGCATATACCGCTTTAGTTTATGCTGCCCCAGTATTAGGAGGTCGAATGGCCGACAGGTTTTTAGGATATAGATACGCCATCATGTTAGGTGCTGTATTAATGTCCATCGGAGAGTTCTTGCTTTTAGGGGAATCTCAGGAATTCCTATTAATAGGTATGGGAGCATTAATTATTGGAAATGGATACTTTAAAGCTAATATTTCCACCATTGTAGGTAAACTATATAAAGATGGTGACGAACGTAGAGATTCCGGTTTTACTCTTTTCTACATTGGTATTAACATTGGAGCATTATTAGCAACAACAGTTGTAGCTTATGTTGGTGAAACGTACGGATTCAAATACGGATTTGGGCTTGCCGGAATTGGAATGCTTTTAGGATTGTTGATTTTCTGGGCAGGTAGATCTAAATATGCCGGAACACCAGGATTAGAAATCCACGAAGACGGAAAGAAAAAGGCTATTGGACCTTTAAACATGGTTCAAACCATTACCATTGGTTCTGTATTATTGATTCCACTTTGTTATGTACTTATTCTTAAGAACGTATTCATATTGGATCTTTCAGGAACTTTCATGGCAAGTTGGTTTGAAAACCCTAGTGAGGTAGGTTTCCCATTGATGACTGTTTTACTGGTAAGCTTATTCATTTTTGTTGCAAGAAGCCTTATTAAAGCAGGAGCAGCTGAAGGAAAAATGTGGAAAGACAGAATGATTGCTCTTGTAATCTTCATGTTGATTAACACTGTATTCTGGGCTTGTTTTGAACAAGCAGGAACTTCTTTAACGCTATTCGCTGATAGATGTGTTAACAGAGATTTATTCGGTTGGACAATGCCAGCATCGATGACTCAGTTCTTTAACCCTGCATTCATTATCATCTTCGGATCAATCTTCTCTATTATGTGGATTAAGCTATCGAAGATTGGTAAAAACCCAAGCATTCCGATGAAGTTTGCTCTTGGTATCCTTCAGTTAGGACTAGGGTTCCTTATCACAATTGTTGGTCTTCAACTTCATACTGATTTCCAAGTACCATTATTGACTTTAGTATTCTTATACTTATTACATACCACAGGAGAACTATTCTTATCTCCAATTGGATTATCGATGGTAACTAAATTATCTCCTAAAAGCATTGCTGGTACTGCAATGGGAGGGTGGTTCCTAAGCTTTGCTATGGCGAACTACCTTGCTGGTGCAATTGCTGCCATGACAGGTGGTGAAGGAGGAGGAGAAGAGCTTTCTCTTGAAGAAGGGCTAACTAGTTATGTAGATACATTCTCTACAATTGGTTATGTACTGATTGGATTTGCAATCCTAATTGCACTTCTAAGAAAGCCTCTAAACAAATTGATGCACGGAGTAGAATAATAAACTACTTATATAACTGAAAAGCCGATTCTGTTGAATCGGCTTTTTTTATGCAAAGATTTTCCCTGGGTTCAGTATCCCTTGGGGATCAAATACCTTTTTAATTCCCTTCATGAGGTTTAACTCTACTTCAGTAAAAGCTATGTCCATATAGTCTTTCTGAACCAACCCAATTCCATGTTCGCCAGACAATGTTCCTTTTAGGTTAACAGTCAATTCAAAGATCTCTCTAATCCCCTTTGGTAATTCATTGTTCCAGGCTTCATCGGACAAATCACCCTTAATAATGTTTACATGCAAATTTCCATCTCCCGCATGACCATAACAAACGGACTTAAATCCATATTTATCTCCTATAGCTTTTACACCTTTAAGTAACTCTGCCAATTTAAATCTGGGAACCACAGTATCTTCTTCTTTATAAATGGAATTGGCCTTAACTGCCTCTCCTACTCTCCTTCTTAAAAACCAGAGACGATCCTTCTGTGCTTCCGACTCTGCAAACATAATTTCTCCTGCTCCAAACTGTTCCACTACCGAAGCAATCTTTTCACATTCCTGAAACAATGCTTCAGAATCATTACCATCCACTTCAATTAACAAGTGCGCTTCTACATCATCCGGGATCGAAAATGAACCATCCTTAAGAAAGTCCATTGTCCATAGAATAGCATCTCTCTCCATGAATTCCATCGCCGATGGAACGACACCAGCTTTAAATATCTTAGAAACGGCTCTACATGCATTCTCAGCTGATGAAAAAGGAACAAGCATTAGCATATTAAGTTGTGGTAGAGGGAGTAATTTTAGTACTGCCTTAGTAATTACTCCTAATGTACCTTCACTTCCCACCATTAATTGGGTTAAGTTATACCCAGTAGAATTCTTTAAAGTATTTGCACCGGTTTCAATTATCTCTCCATTAGGTAGAACCACCTCCAGGTTAAGTACAAAATCTTTCGTAATACCATATTTAACTGCTCTTGGCCCACCCGAGTTTTCTGCAAGGTTTCCTCCTATAAAACAGGTACCTCTACTTGCCGGATCTGGCGCATAATACAATCCCTTTTCCTGAACAGATTCCTGCAATACCTGAGTTATAACACCCGGCTCTACGGTAACCTGCAAATTTTCTTCATCTATATCCAGTATCTTGTTAAACCTTTCCATAGAAAGTCCAATACCACCATACACACATAAAGCTCCCCCACTTAATCCAGTTCTTGCTCCTAGTGGAGTGACTGGAATTTGTTTTCTTGAAGCTAATTTCATGATGAAAGAAACCTGATCAACTTTACTGGGAAGAACAACCACTTCCGGAAAGAACTTTAGGTCCTCGGTCTCATCATGAGCATAATTTTCCAATTTTTCTCTATCCAGATAAATATTTTCCTCACCCACAATATTCTTCAATTGCTCCACTAATTCATTATCTACCTTATTGAAATTCATGCTTTTAAAATTTGAATAATTGGCTGGTTAAGATAACCCTAAATTGCTTTATCTATGAAGGCAAAAATATTTTTTTATTTTTTTTTGTTCCAGACTTGTGCTTTTAAATAATGCGTGTATATTTGCACCCGCTATCGACAAATGATCAGCAATTGATTCGTTAGCTCAGTTGGTAGAGCATATCCCTTTTAAGGATAGGGTCCTGGGTTCGAGCCCCAGACGAATCACTAAAAAGCTTCCTCATTAGAGGGAGCTTTTTTGTTTACCACTAGCTTTTTCAAGTCTTAATAAAGCTAATTAAAGCCTTTGTAAAATATCAAAGAGTCCTGGTCCCGATAGCTATCGGGACGAGCCCCAGACGAATCACTAAAAAACCACTTCAATTGAGGTGGTTTTTTTGTTTTTATACTATCCCTATGTCTCATTATACTTACATTCTATACTCAGATAAAATAGATAAATTCTATAAAGGAAGTACTTCTTCTATCCAAAACAGATTAGCTAGACACAATGGAGGACACGAAAAGTACACTAAAAAAGGTATTCCATGGAAGCTACTGTGGTATTGCACAAAAGATTCTAAGGGAGAAGCTCAAGTCTTAGAATACAAACTTAAAAACCTCTCAAGAAAAAGACTGTTAGTATTCATGTTAAAATACTCAGACAAGATTGTGGGCCCTGACGATTTGCTTTTTATTAAGCAAATGTCTGGATGCTGATCTTTGCATCAGCATTCGAGCCCCAGACGAATCACAAAAAGCTTCCTCATTAGAGGGAGCTTTTTTGTTTCAGAATGACCAACAATTCATCTACTTCTTCTCCACTCATAAATTTAAGTTTATTATATTTACGCATGGATTTTCTAAAAATTGAAGGAACCGACACCACACCGACCATTACTTGTAATGGTAAGGAAAACACCGTAGAGGTGTTGGGTAGATCGATTCCTGAAAATGCCAGCGAATTTTATGCTCCATTTGTAGATTGGTTAGAAAACTACAAAGACTCTGATAAAGAGAAACTTCACCTCACCTTCTTTCTTGATTACATCAATTCCATTTCATACAAAATGATTTTTGAGGTATTACTGATTACTCAAAAAATGGTTGAAAACGGAAAGTCTATATCCGTTTTATGGAAGTACGAGGAGGGCGATGAAGAAATCCTTGAGGAAGGGAAAATTTTTGCAGCAAAAATTAACCTAAGCTTCGAATTTGAAGAGGTTCCTGAAGATCTTTAGCCTCTTTTCCTTTTATATCTTATTCTGTATTATATTTGCGGCTCCAACGCTTTACCGTTGCGGTATTTATTGAATACACAGCCAAGTGCTGGTCCCGATAGTTATCGGGATGGTAGACAGGCACAGCATACCCAAGTGCTGGAATTGGTAGACGGGCTAGGTTGAGGGCCTAGTGTCCATTAGGACGTGTGGGTTCGACTCCCACCTTGGGTACTAAAGACTCTAAACATTTTGTTTAGGGTCTTTTTTATTTCTATAATAAACTCTTTGGTTCGACTCTACCTATCGGTAAATAGTCAGATTCAATCTTGGACACAAAAAAGAGCCAGGAAGCTAACTTTTAACAGATGATGAAGATTGAACTCATAATATTACAAACAAAAGGTCACCACTGGTAATGGTTAAGTGAAGTCGAGAATACGGATTATAAATAAACTCAATATTAAAACCCTTTAACGTTTAACTAACAATCTAACGCCTTTGCTTCCCGTAGTTGAATTGAAATGAATAATGTAAACTCCCGGTGCTACTGATAACGGAATGGGTAACTCACCAACCCCGCTCCACTCCTCTTTCCATACTAACTTTCCATCAAACGAGGTTAGACTAATTTCTTTAGTGCCTTCTATTTCAGTAGATATGTACGTAATATCATTTGCCGGATTAGGGAATAATAAGAAGTCTTCGGTCATCATCAATTCGTCAATATTAACTGTCAAAACATTCTCACATGCTGAAGTATCAATACAGGTGTTTTCAGTTATAACAACTGCATAGCTTCCGTTGGAAACAGGAATAAAAGACTGATTGATCGCTCCCGATATTGGAGACATATTATTATTGCAATCAAGCCATTGGTAAGATGCGTTTGAAGAGTTCGCGGTTAAAGTAGGGTCATTATTTAAAACACTCACGTCTGCCACATTAATAGTCAAATCCGTAATAACAATGCTATCACAACCATTAGCGGATTGAGCAACCAAAGTATCGTATATAACTTGAGACGAAGAATACGTTGTACCGTTAACCTCATATGAAAAACAGGCATCCACAAATTGATTATATACAACTGGTTGTAAAATATCAATGAATATTTGCGCCGTATCACTGCATCCGCTTACTGTTCCAATAACCTGAAAGGTTTGACTTGCTGTTGGGGTCACATCAATGCTCGAGCTAATATCAGAAGTTTGTACCCAAAAGTAATCTGTTCCTCCCGATGCATTCAAACTAACGGTCGTTCCGCTACAAGTGACACTGTCCGAAGCACTGATCTCAACAGAAGGGTAAGGCAAGTAATCTACATTTATAGTATCTGCCCCTAAACACCATCCATCGGTTATCTCCACATAATAACTCCCTACAGCTGATACCTGTATATCTTCTGTTACTTCATTTGTTGACCACAGGTAGGATAAACCTGAAACTCCCGTTTGCAGAGTTACGGGAGTTATACCACATGCTAAAGTATCTGGCCCCAGACTAAATACAATATTACTATCGATGGTAATATCAATACTATCATTAAATGTTGGGCAACTTCCATCATTGATCTCTACAAAATATATACCCGAACTATGAACCTGTATTGAGTTAGTACTTTCTCCAGTAGACCATAGATAATTAGCATTAGGCGCTCCAATGGTCAATGTTAACGTATCACAAATTGCAGTGTCTACTGGCAACTCAAGGCCAGAAGTAGAACTTAAATAAAACTCATCCGCTCCAATATCTGGATCAGGGTTCGCTCTGATCCCGCTATCAATATCCATTGGAACTTCTGGAAAATACACTCCTTGACCATTCAATAAAGCGTTACAAATATGCAAATCGGTATTAGAAGTAAAGCCAGGTGGTATACTTAAAGAGTTCGCATCTTTACCGGAATTGATTTGCCAAGAAGCTAAATCGGCTGAAGGCATGGAGGACGATATATACATCCGTGCCAATGTATTTCCACTTGTGTATAAGTCATTGTAGTCGGAGTTTATCAGGTTATTTAAGCTATTTAAAGAATATTGTAGTGCATAACCTCCAGAGGATACAGAAATAATATTGTTCATCAAATCAATATCCGTATTAGCTCCATTATTGTGATAGTGGTATACCCCATAATCGTTATTGTTTCCATAAGTATGTACACTATTGTGAATGATCCTAAGCTTATAAGAATTTCGTATACTTATTCCCTTCAAATTACCTGTTCCGGTAATACTAATAAAGTTGTTCGAAACCCAACTTGTTTGCGGAGGGACAGAATGACCTAGACCTTCAAGGTATATACCATTCGTATTATTCCCATTCATAACTATTGAATTGTTGGAAACAATTGTGGAATCAGCCCCAACAATTTTAATCCCATAATGCGTTCCGGCACCATTCAACTCCATTGTATTTGATTTGACAATGGCATCGTTTGTTGTAGCACTTATTCCCAGATAAGATTGATTATAAAACTCATTCGAGTTAAAATTCACATCTTCAACATCGCAAGAAATCCCCGAAATTCCGTCAATAAACTTACAATTATTGACTGTAAATCCAGCTCCGGAAAAACCTCCATAGTTATAAACTAGCATACCATCACCAGAAGAACTACCTTGAAATACACAACTTTCGAGAGTAATATTGGAACTGTTAGAAATCTTAACTACATCATCATAATTCAGGCCAGTAGCCTCGATGGTAAGGTGCCTAAATATCAAATGATCCTGATCATCAACTTTGAGTGTATGGTTATTTCCCGAAGACATAGATGCAAATGATATTATACTCAACGTGCTATCTAAATTCTCGTTTTGGAAAGTAACTGTATTCATGCTACTAGCACCAAAGAATGTGTTAATTTCAATTTGTTCGTTATAAACACCATCTCTAATATTAAAAACCACAGGCCCACATACACCACCAGCCTCTAAGTCGGTTACAGCATCAATAATTGTATTGTAATCCGGCAAGCTTCCTCCAATTGTATACACACCATTCATTCGGTGAACAGTATTATCAACAAATAGTGTATCATTATTTGGCAAAGTATCATTTACTCCATTAGGTAGTGTTGGCCATATTTTAGCAGAGTAGCCCGTACCATAATTCATAAGGTAATCACCAATGTGCACACTTTCTTCCTGTCCGGTGCTAAGGTTTCCTGTCCACAAAAATGGTGTTTGTGCAACTCCATTTATCATCCAGTTTATAGTTACCGAAGTTAAAGGATCTGTACCAGGATTTAGCAAAGTTGCAAAAACACTATCTGTCGTTATACAATCTAAGTTTGCCCCATTGTTCATGGCTGAAATCGAAGCATCTGAAGGCGGTTGTGACCACTCAATGGCTCCGACATCTGGCGTTGTAAGGCTACGATTGTTTTCATAAATATCTTCAAGAACACCTGCGGCAGGATTACCTGTATTATTCAATTGATAATTTCCTATGGTAAGCACTGTATCTGATAAAAACTGAGGGTTCACCTCAGTAGAATTTGCATCATGTCCTGTTATCAATTGCCAATCCACAAGAGAAGTAATTTGTGACGCTCCCCATATACCAGCAACGGTATTAACACCATCCTCAAAAAAATTGTTATGATCCATGATTAGTATTTCGTTTTGAGAATTCGCGTCTATCAAAACAGGGAATCGCCCTGCGCTAAAAATGTTGTTTAGGATATTAACATCATGCGCTTCTACCACTGCAATAGCGTCACCTCCATGTCCGTACGCATTGATCGTATTATGAAAAATATCAATCATCCCCATGGACTCAATTAATATTCCCCGTGAGGAGCTTGAGCCCGCAACCGTGATCATATTGTTAATGATTTGATTGTTATTTGATGGAAAACCATGATAGACTCCAATTCCAATTCCACCACTTCCATCTCCAAGATGTATTTCATTACCTATCACGAAGAATTCGTCTTGAAAACCATCTAAAAAAATGCCCTCAACGGCAGTTGATGATTTTATATAGGAATTGGCAATTGATAACGGAGTGAATGACTCTGCGTGAATTCCAGAGTAGTACTGATCTACAAAAACACATGAATCCACAATCAAAGAATTGTAATTTCCTCCTCCTGCAAAGTAAAGTCCAAAATTACTCCCTGTAAAAGTACTGTTTCTTATTTCTGCGTTGGCCCCAGAAAGTGAACACACAGATCTATAAGTGGAATTCCCAAAACTGTTTACCGCACTTGAGGATAAATTACAATTGAAAATATCACAAATTACATTTTCTGTCGGACCACTTGTACTAGAAGATATCGCGATACTCGGACTTGATGTTGACGTACATTCAATAGTAAGATGAGCAAATGTGATATGCTTAGTCTGATACAACGTTATGGCATAATAATTAGAAGCCGTTATCTTAACCAAAGAACTATCTAAACTTTCACTTTGAAAAGTGATGGTATTTGTTGTTGTGGTACCGGATATGTCACCAATATCTAGCCTACCAACATAAATACCATCGCGAATATTAAAAACAACCGGACCATTTACACCGACGCTATTTAAATCTGAAACAGCATCAGTAACGCTAATGTAATCTGGAGTACTCCCTCCAATTGTATAAGTTCCAGAAAGTTGACAATAAGCAGAAAGGTTACCTAAAAAAAGGATTATAAACAACCTCAGGCATTTCGAAATCATAGGACTCAATCTCATAAAAATAAAGATTTGTTTTGGTAAAAAACTATTTAAATCGCACACGCAATTTAACCAATGGAGGCTTTGAAAATCAACCAATTAAAACCCATTTTACAATTGGTAGTATTCGTTTTATAATTAACCTAATTAATTCAATTCAAAATTGAACATGATCTATTTACAGATGAAAAGAGGTTTTCTGATGATAAGACAATTCCTTTAAAATGGAGTAAAGAAAAATGGGTTGGTAGTAAAGCATAAGTTAATGGACAACAATATCTGTAACTGTTTTGCATTTTTTTGTCGAAACTCCGATTATCAAAAGAATCTCACTTGAATGAAACTTACTTCTATTTCTTCCAGATAATTATTTTTACTATCGCACCAATTACTTTACCATTCTTGACCTTATTATCCAGTAACATGGTATTATTTCTGTGTAGTATTTTTAATCTTGATTTGGTTAGTTCAACCCCCTTTGACTTATGAGTCTGGCTTGTCGCTCTTATACCATTATATTGCTCAAACCCTGCGCCATCATCCTCAATCTTGATAACGTAAAACTCTTCTTTATTCTCAATACTAATACTAATTAAGCCCTCATTTCTTCTCTTAAAACCGTGAACGACACTATTTTCAACTAACGGCTGAATAATTAAAGGAGGCACTTCTATATTCAGTTTTTTTATGTCTGAATCTATTTGGAACACTATTTTTCCATTAAATCTAAGATTCTCCAAATAAACGTACTGAGATACCAATTCAAGTTCTTCATTTAAAGATATGCTATTTAAACTGGAGTAATCAAGTACTTTCCTGTGTAGTTCTGCAAAGTCAGCTAAATATATGCTTGCAGTATCCGAATCTCCAGAAAATATTATTGATTGGATTGAATTAAGCACATTATATATGAAATGAGGGTTCATTTGTGCTTTTAATGCAGCAGCTTTTAATTCCAAAATTTGCAATTCGATCCTGTTCTTTCTTTTAATTCTAAGACGAATCCAAAGGAGAATAGATATAATTATTATAACTACAGTAATAGCAATTAGAATAATAAACCATGTTGACCTCCAATAAGGCGCCTCTATAGTGAATTCAAACCTTTTAGTTTTACTAAAATTCACATCATCATAACTAGTTTTATATTCGAGTATATAATTACCTGGCTCAAGATAATCCAATCGCACCTTATAGTCTGGATAAACCTGCCATTCTCCATTTTGAGTGGCAAGACGACCGTACAGTTTTCGATCCGGTCCATGAACCAAATCAATTGGGTAGAAAACAATTTGGATTGAATTCTCATTGTACCTAAATCGTTTTTGGTTAGTTATTTTGTCATTGACACTAACTTCTTTAACACTTAATTGGAATTTAGGTTTAGCAAACAATTCATTCACAGGTAGAACAGAAACACCCGATCTATGCAGAGTATATATATTGTTTTCGAATGTTTCCAGCCCTATTATCTCCTTGGAGATCAATCCATCATAATTGTTTAAACTGTTGACGTGGGCGAAATCGCTTATTTGATAAACAAATAGGCCTTCAAATGTACCAATAACCAGTAAACTATTCAGGGTAATAACAGATGTTACTCCTTTTAAATCAAGCTTCTTTTTGAACTTTACTGATTGTTGAAGGTTATCGATTTCATAAATACTACCTTTAGGATCAATAAAGTACATTGAACTACCCCCTTTTCTTTGAAAAAATAAGGTTTCCGATAGACTCGAAACAAAAGACCTTGTTCCAGAGGTCAATTCATATGAGAACAAACCTTTATTGGTCGAAACTAAAACCGAATTCCCAAACAAATGCAAATCAAATATTTTAAAATCAATGTTTTCTATCCAAATAGGTTGAAATCCCTCATTATTAATTTCAAAAAGAAATATGTTTCGATAATTATATCCAATGAAACGTGCACTATCAATGTTAATAGACCTCAGGGTATTTCCATTAAAGAATGTCGAAATCTTACTAAGTTTAACATTTCCCGTATGTAGAATCGCAGGCGGTTGTCCATCAATAATGCTATGATTCTTGTTAATTTTGGCCCCTACACTATGAAAACTTCTAAATTCAGAATCGGATTTTAAATTCAGAGTATTTGATTGTTTTATTTCATTGCTTAAATTAATCACCTCAATACTTGGATCTTCATATATCAACACTAAGGAAGTATCGACAACTTTTAGATCCAGAAGGTTAGATGCTGAAACCTTGGCCTTGAAATAATTATACTCTGGGTTGGGCAAAAAGAAAACTCCATCGGAGAGCGTCCCAAACCAGATTCCCTGGCCTGAATGATGGCATGCAGAAACTGAGAGTTCATCTAACCAACTATCCATAAAAACTTTTCGATATGGATCGTAGAGCTTTGCTCCTTCATATCGTGTTCCTATTAACAGCAATGAATCGGCATACTCACCTAAAGATATAATGGAATGTCCAACATTATGAAAAG
This sequence comes from Parvicellaceae bacterium, assembly GCA_965230225.1. Taxonomy (GTDB): domain Bacteria; phylum Bacteroidota; class Bacteroidia; order Flavobacteriales_D; family Parvicellaceae; genus CALSMU01. The sequence goes on along the minus strand of CBDDKM010000003.1, from coordinate 368,888 downwards.
AACGAGTATTGTAATCGATTATCCTTGATTGGTTAGATATAAAGACATTTCCACGTGAACTTCTTAGAGCTGTAGATCTGGCATTCTTAACATTGAAACTTTGGTTTGTTGATAGAACAACCTTCCCAGAACTATCTAAAAAAGAAATATTTTCACTTTCCAGTGGACAATGGTTACGCGTAATAACTGGATCATAAACAGATACATCACAACACAATCTTTCTGATTGATCACATTTTATTTGTTCAACTGAATCTTCATAAAACTTATATATCCCATTAAACTTGGTCCCAAGTACTAGTTTATCAGGTTCTGAAACATCGAACTCAAGAAAAATAGAGCTTCTTACAACCGTTTTCAAGATTCTTTCATTGAATGGATGTGGATCAATAGTATTTTCTTTAACCTTAAACACTCTACCATCCGCACACATCAACCAAAGTTGACTTTTTTTATCTTTACAAAATCGATAAACACTAGTGTTTTGTAATAGTTGATCCTTATCTATATTATAAAACTCAAAACCGTCATATCTATTAACTCCACGTTCACCAGCAATATATATTCTACCTAATGAATCCGATGCTATATCATAAATTTCATTACTCAATAATCCATTCGATTTTCTGTAATTGACTATTCCTTGAGAATGTTGGGCACAGGATTTTTTTTGAAGAAAAACTGATAAAACAATATAAAATACGAGAAGAAAAAAAGTCTTTCCATGTAGTTTATTTGACCTGAAAACTTCCATTACATTAATAGCCTTAAATTACTACTTTCATTTTGGTTATAATTATTGTTCCGAAATAAAAAGTAATTTGACTAGGTGGTGAGGGTACATCTAAGTTTTTGGTTTTCAACCTTAATTTCTCACATTAAATAATTATCTATAGGAAAAAACTATGATAGTCGTGGGGGTCAGGTCAAATAAACTTTTTAATAAATTCTGCTCTTCTCTTTCTAGCCAATTTTAACTCATCACCATTCTTCATAACAACAGTCCCCCCATCCTCTGTAGAATACTCTTGAACAAGAGCCAAATTCACCAAAGACCCCTGATGAATACGAAAAAAACCATAATCTTCAAGAAGTTTTTCATAGGTTCCTAAATTCTTGCTTGCTACTACTTTAGTAGAATCAATTGTTACAAATCTAGTATAACTACCATCTCCGACCAGATGGTAAATACGGTCTAATTCAAGAACTGTAAAACCATTAATTCCTTTTACAACAATTTTGTGAACCTTTTTATCTGAATAGTTTTCTACCAATACCTTTAAACGTATATTCCTACTTGAGCTAAGTAAATCCATTTGATCCTTAAAACGAAGTATCAATTCACCCAATTTCATAAAATTAATGGGCTTCATCAGATACCCAAATGCACTACATTCAAAAGCTTTTAAAGCATACTTATCGTATGCTGTGGCAAATATGAACTCGGTTTTAAATCCTTGAGTTTTTTCTACTATTTCAAATCCTGATCCATCAGGCATTTGAATATCAATAAAGGCTAAATCTGGCAGTTTGGATCTTATTAGATTAATTCCGGAATTAACATCATCTGCTTCCCCAATAATTTCAACAAGGTCGCTGTACTTACTTTGTATAATACATGTGAGAAGTTCTCTGGCTTTTGCCTCATCATCTATTATTACCGCTTTAATCATTTCTAAACAACACGCATTTACTATAAAGGTATTAGAATAGATTTAAAATAGGTCTTTTATTTTACAATGTGTACTTAACAATTTACAATTGGTACGACTAAGCAATATACAAAGCACTGCCAATTGTGAATCATAAAGATCAAGATACCTACTCGGACCTCGTAGCTACCGGCAACATTGACATTTCTAATAATAAACTCTTTAGTTCAACTCTACCTGCCGACAGGCAGGTCCCACCTTGGGTACAAAACAGAAAGAGAAACAGAGCAAGAGCGAAGTTTCTCTTTTTTGTATCAACTCACCGGGTTTGTTCTTACATTTGTAAGACTTCGAACACAAAATTATCTCAATGGCAAATTTAGAGTGGAAAACAGAAAAGGAATATGAGGAAATCACCTTTAAAACATTAAATGGTGTAGCAAGAATAGCATTCAATAGACCTGAATGTAGAAACGCATTTACACCTAAAACAGTAGACGAACTGTGGGAAGCTTTAATCATTTGTCACGAAAGCCAGGATATTGGTGTAGTGCTTATTACCGGTGAAGGTCCATCACCTAAAGACGGTGGTTGGGCATTTTGCTCTGGAGGAGACCAACGAGTTAGGTCGAACACTGGATATAAAGGGGAAAATGGAGTTAACAGATTCAACATTTTAGATGTTCAGCGCCAAATCAGGTTCATGAACAAAGTTGTAATAGCAGTGGTTCCGGGTTGGGCCGTGGGAGGAGGACATAGCCTTCACGTTGTATGCGACATGACCATTGCAAGTAAAGAACACGCTATTTTTAAGCAAACTGATGCAGATGTAGCAAGTTTTGATGGTGGATTTGGTTCCGCTTACCTGGCTCGTCAGGTGGGACAAAAAAGAGCCAGAGAAATCTTCTTCTTAGGAGCCAATTACTCTGCTCAGGAAGCCTATGAAATGGGAATGGTAAATAAAGTAGTTCCTCATGATGAATTAGAACAAGTAGCTTATGATTGGGCACAGGAAATTATGACTAAAAGTCCTACAGCCATTAAAATGCTAAAGTTTGGATTTAACCTAATTGATGATGGACTTGTTGGACAACAAGTATACGCCGGAGAAGCTACTCGTTTAGCCTATGGTACAGAAGAAGCTATAGAAGGTAGAAACGCATTTTTAGAGAAGAGAAAAAGAGACTTTTCGAAGTTCCCTAAGTTCCCATAAACTAAAAAAGATTGAATAAAATACGAGCCCCGGAATTGAGAAGTTCCGGGGCTTGTTTATTCATAGTCCAACATATTTAGCGAGTGGTAAAAGCACAGGAACCACTCAATATGTTGAATTCCTTAAAATGAAGAAACAAACCCGAGATTATAAAGTAAATCTCGAGCCTGTTCTTAGCAACTATAACTTAGTTTAAATTGATTCAGGGATAATCAAATATTTAAAAGTTAACCATAAAATTTACCAAGTCTTCGTCTTCATTTATTTTAATCTTTTTTCTTAATCGTTGCCTTCGTTTGTTAATGGCATCCTGTGTAATATTTAGTAACTGACATATTTCTTTTGAGGATAAATTAACCCTCAAATAAGCACAAAGTTTCAACTCGTTAGGAGTTAGATTTTGATAGGTATTGCTCAATCTCTTAAAGAAATTATGATGCACCTTTTCAAAGTGAATTTTAAAATCATCCCAATCACTATCCAAATTCATTCCCTGATCTATCTCTCTAACAATCGTTCGTAGTACCTGTGGTTCCACGGGAGCTCCATTGATCATCCCTTCAATTTTATCTTTGATGGTCATCGTAAACTCATTCTTAGCAACGTTGATCATAGCTGCTGCCGACAACTCTCGCTGATTTTGTTCCAACTCTTTAGTTTTCTGTTCCTCGCTGAGTTGGATTAATTCCTTTTCCTTGGTGGCTTTTTCTAACTCAATCTTTTGCTGTTGTAATCGAACCCTGTTTAACTCTTTCTTATGGCTTAAAACAGCCACTTTAAGTAACAATGACTTGTTTCTATATCTCATCCACAGAACAATTGCTATAAACAATAACACAAACGAAAGAGTGATGGATACTCCAATAAGTGTTTCTTTAGATCGTTTCTGACGCTCATATTTAACCTGACTCCTATTTCGATCTATTTCCAGATCCTTAATGGCTAACTCTTGCTCTTTAATGGTTAATTCATAATCATGCTTTATTGTCAGAGCTTCCGATTGATCTCGTAAATCAATCACTGAGTCATTATAGATTTTATGCTGTTTATAAGCTACTAAAGCCTTTTCATATTCTCCTTTCTTTTCCAATACCAGGGCAAGGGTTTTATAAGCTGAGCTTTTATTAAAAATATCATGACAAGAAGGATGATTAACCACAGAGTCTAAATAAATCTCTGAAAGATTTAATTCCCCTATTTTATAGTAGGTCCAACCAAAGCTATCCCAATAAAGATATTGCTGAAGACACTCATTTCGATCGATATAAGCTGTACTTGCATTTAAATAATGAAAGCAACTATCAATTTGATCAGTATATAAGTAATACTTACTAAGCGTTTGATAGGATATAAAAACACCTTTCCACTCTTCAGTTTTTTTATACTTCTCCACTGCCATTTTATAATAAACAGGAATTGAATCATGATAACTTGTATGTTCGTATGAGTCTAGTTCAAAAAGAATTGTAGCTCTTTCATAGTAGATCATTCCCAACATCAAATCATAATTATTTTTCAGAGCTAATTCTTCAGCTAACTCAGAATACTTTTCCCACTCAGAATACATGAACTTCTCACTATAGTAGCACCCGGCCTTTTGATAGAGATCCACTAAAGGTGTTTCCCACCCCATTTCCTTTACTATACTGATTAGCTCTAAAACATATTTTAAATGAAAATTAGCTGCCTGTAGTGCCTGAAATCTAGTTTGAACACTGTATGCAGTACATAAAAATGCTATATCACCTTTTAATCTGGATTGCTCTATGATAGCCTCATACTTCTCTTGTGCAGGATGTATAAATTGTTCCTGAAAAACACTATCTACCTTTTTTAATGCATTAGAAATATTGGGATAAAATGCATCCAAAAACTGATCTGCTGATATAGCGAATCCATCCAGGTTATGAACATTAACAATAGAATCTAATCGTTTTTGATCTTCACCTGTTTTAAAACTCCAACCTACATTAAACAGCAGCGCAAATAGTACGAGCAAAATTAATTTTCTCATTGTGGTTATTTTTTTGCTTCAGGAATACGTTGGTGGCTGGAAAATCAAATGTGTGGCAATGATTTCCTACTTAAAAGACTGCAAAGAGAAAAAAGGGATGTCTGAAAACCAAAAAAAACTTAAAATTTGAGTAGGACATTTAATGACTACCTTACAAAACACTAGATAACAAGCACTTAACGACCTTTACTATTGATTCTTTGAGGCAGAATATTTTCTCCATTTATCAATTCCCTCAGTCATATCATCTGGAATTTCTGAATCGAACATCATTTTTTCTCCAGTAACCGGATGAGTAAACCCTAAAGACTTTGCATGTAGCGCCTGTCTGGGAAGAATACTAAAACAATTTTGAACAAACTGTTTGTACTTATTAAATACGGTTCCTTTAACTATTCGATCGCCACCGTATTCATTATCATTAAAAAGTGGATGCCCAATATGCTTCATGTGAACTCTAATTTGATGAGTTCTACCGGTTTCTAATCGACACTCTACCAAAGTACAGTATCCAAACCGTTCTAATACTTTATAATGTGTAACAGCGTGTTTTCCCATACTTCCATCAGGAAATACATCCATTACTTTTCTGTTTTTTAAAGATCTTCCCAAATGCCCCGTAACAGTTCCTTCATCCTCTTCAAAATCTCCCCAAACCAAAGCGTTATATCTTCTATAAGTGGTACGTTCGAAAAACTGATTAGCTAAATGTGTCAAGGCATTTTCAGTTTTGGCTACCACCATTAATCCTGTGGTATTCTTATCTAATCGGTGTACCAACCCCGGCCTTCCAAAATAATCGCTTGGTAACTCCGGCAAATTGTCAAAATGATAAACCAAAGCATTTACCAATGTACCGGTGTAGTTTCCATATCCTGGATGAACAACCATCCCGGCCGGTTTATTTACAACAACTAAATCATTGTCTTCATAAACAATATCAATTGGGATATCCTCTGGAATTAATTCTATTTTCCTTATAGGGTAAGGTAATACAATAGAAACCTCATCTAATGGTTTTACCTTGTAGTTGGATTTTACCTTATTTTGATTGACCAAAATATTACCATTCTTAGCTGCTATCTGAAGCTTGTTTCTCGAGGTATTGGGAATACGATCCATTAAAAACTTATCAATTCTTAATGGCTCCTGTCCGGCATCGGCAACAATGTTGTAATGCTCAAACATCTCATCCTGCTCAGTTTCGTGCTCCTGATTCTCTAAGTTTTCTTCCACAACTAGGTAATTTTAATCGCAGCAAAGATGCGAATTTTGCAGAAAATCACTAATTACTTACGAATTCGATTAATGTCTAACAGAAAGTTTTTGTACAGACTGTACTCCATCTTCCGACTCCAGTTGTACTAAATAAAGCCCATTAGAAAGGTTAGAAATACTAATTGGCTCGCCCATTACTAAACGATTAGTATAGATGTTTTTCCCCTGTAAATCAAATATTCTTACGGTCCCCTGAAATGGTTCATCTACATCGATTTGGACCATATCATTGGCAGGGTTAGGATAAACCTTGAATGATACGTGTTCCTTTTTTTCTTCAATAGATACCGAAAGAGCATCTTTATCTGAAACAAAAACCGGTCTCATCATCAAAGAACCTTCAAAACCAGTGCTGGTAAAACCGGTTCCGATATCGTAGAATATCTTATCCTGATGATTGATATTCTTATCAAAACCAATATTCATTCTATCTGGAGTTGATTGTTTCCAACCAACGTAGAATGTTCCTGTTAATTCTATTTGCTCCGGTAATACGTACTCATAAAATCCATCTACTCCAATATTGTATTGTGGAACATAAGAGACTGGAAGGTTTTGATCATCCGTAGTATAAATAAGGCTACCTGGTTCCCCCGCTCCATTATCATCCCAAATCTGGATAAAGAAAGGTTCCTGACTCATATCATTTACAGAAGCTGAGAAATGCATATAAACAGCTCTAATGGTATCAGAAAGACCAGCAGGTAAAGTAAATTGATATGCTAACTCAGCACCTGCTCCCTGTATCCCATAAGCAGCCTCTGCACTCCCGTCATCATAAGAATAATAATTACACATTTCCTGATGCAGGAATAAGGTATCATTTTCATCTAACGAATTGGCTGTGTTGGTATTAATGAAAAACCTTGTATCAAACACTGCACAAGTATCTGCAAGAATAGTATCATAAAAGAAGTTTGATGGAATATCGTACTTCATAGGGTGCTGACTCAAAGCAGGAGCGTTACTTGGGTTAACAACATAGTTAATAGTATTTACTGCCCCTCCTTCGTAAAACAAATCCATTGTACAAGGATCTATAAATACTGCCTGATTAGAAGAGTTATAGGTGTATGCTTTGACAGAATCCAGCATCATCCCATAAGGGTCAAACTCGTAATGAGGCCAGGGCACTGATGTATACTCTTTCAACAAAGTATGTACAGGGTATTGATAGGCCCAATCTAACATTAAAGTATCATCGTACTCCATAAACCTATCCAGCATAACATAATCCAAATGCCAGTGGTCCAGGCTACCTGTTAACGATCCATAGTTTAGAAACCTAAACTGAAATCCATTTTGCAAATACTGAGGATCCATTAACTTGTACAACTCAATCTCAAAATCCGAACTCGTAAACCCACCTGTACTCCATACATGATTCCACGTGCCCGTTGTTGGGGACCAAAATTCAAGTACCAGCGAATCTCCAGATTCTGGATTTTCACCTAACCCTCCTGGTTGGTATAAGAAGCTCAAATAAATTGAATCAGCAATGGTATAAGGACTTAAGTCAATAGGTTTAGAAGTAAGGTAATCTGCTATTCCATAAGCAGAGGCAGAAGACCAATCATAAGGATATCCATTTTCATCTAACCCATCAAAAGTAGCCACACCAATAGAAACTGGGTCTATAGGGTAATTATCGTTTCTATAAGCATATCGATCTTCCCAATATACATTAGAATTAGAAGCATCCACAAAATAGATGGTCATGGAATCCTGCTCAATATCTGGATTTACCTCAATCAAAGTATCTTCTGAGGTAGATGTCTGATAAAGCGTATCAAAAATAACCATGGCTGGCCATACCTCAACGTTGTTCTGTACAGTTACCAGATAATCAGATAAATCATATAGATCAACAGTTAATGAAGTTAATGGTATGGTATCTACCGTAAAAGAATCCGTACCATGCCCCGGTACTGTATCAATTTCATACTTATAGGTAGTATCCAACATATAAATGGTACCCATTGGTTCCGGGTTACCTCCATTTACAATATGAAACCAAGTAGTATCAGAGACATTAGCATCACCTGCCTGAGCATTAAATGGTTCAAAATGATCTTGAGAAAAATCATCTATAAATGGCAGAGACAAGGTATCAAATGAATAAATAAAAGTTCCGTGCAATGCACCCACTTTTTCTTGTATTCCAGCTCTTTGCAAAGCAGCATTATACCTTAGCGGCTCCAACGATTCCTGTGCAAACCCAGAAAACGCAACGATGGTTAGTAGTAAGGTGAGTATCTTTTTCATTCCGTTCTATTCACAATTAAGGGTTCATGGCAGGAGCTACTCCAGATGTATCTACCGGTACTTGGATTTCCTGCTTTTTAGCCCAAACTGACACCACGGTTCCAGAAGGAACAACTCCCTGAACAACAGAATTTGGATGAGGACTTTGCTTATAAACCACAAAATTTAGAGAATCTTGAGCATTCATAGCATTCTGATAAATCACCTCAGACTCCAGCCCAGATAATGCTAATAACTGATTAGCGTCCATTACTGTCATTCCTGCCAATTTAGGCAATGCAACAGGGTGTCCACCTGCACCACTACCATAAACTATGGTGATTAACGATCCTTTTAACAATTTAGTGCCCGGTGCAATACTTTTTCCTTTGTATTTAACATCCAACACTTTTCCATCATCCTTGTGTTCTTTTACTTCAAAATCTACTTTAAAACCTAACATTTCAAGTTTCACAGTAGCTAGTTTTTTGGAGTTATTAACCGTTAACAAATCAGGGACCTCTTTGTACTCCCCTTCTTTCTTGACTATAGTAAGGTAAATTCTTCTTCCCGGCTTAACAAACGACTCTATAGAATCAGTATGGGGATCAGGATCCTGTCTAATTACAGTTCCTGCAGGAGAATCATCCGAATAAACGGAATCACTGATAACGTATTCCAACTCTTTCCCCTTAATGAATTCAGGTATATCATCTAAATGAATTCCTCTAAAATCCGGTACTGATATGTAGTATTTTTTATAATCTTCAGAATCATTATTGGTATAACTTTCTAAATATCCCAATGTAAAGTATGGGATACTAACGGCAACAATCAATGCCAGAAAGAAATTGATTAAGAATAATCTGGAAACTAAAAAACGGAAAAACGGTCCTATCAACTTTTTCTTGTACATCAGAAAGCCAATAAGTCCGAAAAAACACAATGCTGCTACAATTATCAATGTCATGTTTGGTTTGCTGTAGTTATAACCTTGACAAATATATAAATATTGCGGGGTTTGAGTTAGTATAACTAAGGGCTGTTAATAATTAGTTGATCACGAATAATAATTTCAGTATTCAAAAAATACCTTTGGAAATAATTTCCCTATTGAAATCAATAGAAAACATTGCTATTTATGAAAAAGACAATCGCTGTTATTGAGGGTGGATATAGCTTAGAAAAAGAAGTATCTATTAAGAGTGCTCAGACTGTTTTTGACAACATTGATAAAGAACTTTACGAATGCTATAAAATCCGTATAGATGAGGAAGGTTGGGTAGGTTTTCATAATGGCATTTCTGTTCCGGTAGATAAAAACGATTTTTCTATAACTATAGATGGTAAGAAAATTACTTTTGATTGTGCATTTATTGTTATTCATGGCACACCTGGAGAAGACGGTAAACTTCAGGCATACTTCGACTTAATCAATTTACCATACACCACTTGCAATCAATTAAACTCGACAGTTACTTTTAATAAGTTCATCTGCAATCAGTTTCTAAGAAACTTTAATATTCCGGTGGCAGAAGCAGTGATGATTCAAAAAAACGAAGCATTTTCTTCTGAGGATATAATCGATCGTGTTGGTCTCCCGTGCTTTGTTAAACCAGTTGATGGGGGTAGTAGTTTTGGAGTAACCAAGGTTTCTGAAACTTCTGAGTTATCCGATGCTGTTGATACTGCTTTACAACATGGAACACAAGCGGTTATTGAATCTTTTCTGGATGGCAGAGAAGTAACAAATGGGGTTTATCGCTCCCTAAAAGGAATAACTGTTTTACCCATTACTGAAATTGTAACAGACAACGAGTTCTTTGATTTTGATGCCAAATATAAAGGAGAATCAAATGAAATTACCCCAGCAGATTTATCCTCTGAAATAGAGCAAAAGGTAAAAGAAAACACAAAAAAAATATACGAAAAGTTAGGGTTATCTGGCATAGCAAGAGCAGATTACATACTTCATAATGGTGTTCCTCATTTAATAGAAATAAATACAGTACCCGGACAATCTGCTGAAAGCATCATCCCACAAATGGCAGCTGCTGCAGGAATAGAGTTAAAAGATTTGTTCAATGAAGTGATAGAATACGCTCTATCGTCTGAAGCTTAGCTTATACTGTTTAAGTACTCTGCTAACTTTCTTACTGCTCTACCACGATGACTAATTTTATTTTTTGCCTCCAGGGTCATTTCCGAAAAGGTTTGTTCGTACCCTTCAGGTTGGAAAATCGGATCATAACCAAATCCTTCTTCTCCACTTTTATGTTGAGTTATTTTCCCTTGAACCTCTCCATCAAAAATATGCTCTTGCCCATCAATAATGAGAGCTATACAGGTTCGGAAATTTGCTTTTCTATTCTCTACCCCATCCATTTCGGACAATAGCTTATTCATATTGTTCTCAGCTATACAATCCTCGCCTGCGTAACGAGCAGAATAAACTCCCGGGGCTCCGTCTAAAGCATCCACTTCTAAACCGGTATCATCTGCAAAGCAGTTTACATTGAATTTATCAGCAACATACCTTGCTTTTTGCATGGCATTCCCTTCTAAAGTATCCTGTGTTTCAGGAAGATCATCCAGACAATTAATTTCCTTAAGAGACAAAATATCAAAACGTTCTCCCACCAATGCTTTAATTTCCTTTACTTTGTTAGCGTTATTAGTTGCAAAAATTAATTTCATAAATCTAAAATTAGTCGTACAAAAGTATAATAGATTTCGAATGTTGAAAGCCTTGATATTATCTCATCATTTCCCACCTATGAATGTAATTGGGGCATTACGTGCACAAGGCTATGCAGATCATTTTTTAGCAAATGGTATTAGACCAACAATAGTAACCCACGACTGGAACAAAAAAACTTTAAAAGATCAATACTGCTCTGAAGAAGGTTTTTTCGACCTGGTTACCATTACCAAACAGGATAATTACGACTTAATCACCTTGCCCGTTGTAGATTGGAAATCAAAATTTTGGTTTCAAAAGCTCCATGGAGGAAAGTGGAACAAACTTGCAATTCTAGGTGCCTGGTCCAAAGGTTTTTTAGACACATCTCCAGAATCTACTGATAGTTACAGAAGCTACAAAAAATTCTTATTTGACCACTTAACCAATCATCAATACGATATTGTCATTGCTGTCTTTTCACCGCATCATCATTTAAGATTGGCACATGAAATTCATCAAAAATTTGGCATTCCTTATGTTCAGGACCATAGAGACTTATGGGACGACAGAATTGTAATGGAAGATTACTCTCCTAATAAAGTAGAAAAACTACAAGATAAGTACTGTTATAAATACTGGAAAAAATGGGGTAAGGATGCTGCTTTTGTGAGTATTACAAGTAAAGAATGGCTTGTTAGGTTAAAGAAAATAACAGGAAACTCATCAGGAGCCGTTATTCATAACGGATTCGAACAAAACCTTTATCAAGACCTTGAACACAGAGAGAATGGGATTTTCAAAGTTGTTCACAACGGTTCCTTGTACAATCATCAACGCCTAGATATTTTCCTAAACGGAGTTAAAAAATTCATAGAAGAATTTCGACCGGAAGATTTCAAATTGGAATTTATTGGAGCAGACCGCCTGGCGTATAAACAAAGCTTCAACAGCTTTCTAGGTAATCCAAAAGAGTTTCTAGAAAAATTCATTCCTTCGAGTTATTTATTGGTCACCAAACGAAAGCCCAGAACTGAAGCATTACAACACGTTAAAGATGCTCAACTGTTGTTGTTCCCTGCATTACCAGGTGTTAAAGGAAGGCATTTTGGAAAAATATTTGAATACATTGGCAGTGGTAGAAACGTTATTATGGTACCCAATGATCATAGCTCTGGAGAAGAAGTGATTAAAAATACTTCTTCAGGCGTAATACTAAATTCGGAAACTGAAGTTTATGAGCACCTAAAACAAAAGTATTCGGAGTGGAAATCCACCAATACTTTAAAATATGAGGGTAATACGGATGCAATTAATACTTACACCAGAGAAAGCCAAACGAAAATAATGTGCACGGCCATCAAAAAACACTTAAGTGGAAAAGTATAGAATATTACATATTACACCCTGGTTTCCTACCGAAGAGAGTCCAGCAAATGGAATTTTTGTTAGGAGGCACATACAAAGCATCTCACCTTCATGTTCTAATATTACTCTTCACATTACTTACAAAACAGGAACCGGTAGCAAATTATTAAAAAGAGGAGAAAATCAGTATGAATGTATCGTAGGTATCCCAAAAGATCAATGGATACTTAAAGAGCTCTTTTCTTACAAGGCAATAATTAGATGCTTTTCAAAACTAAACTCTAAAAATGCTATCGACTCAGTACATTTTCACATTGCCTATCCCCACCTCAGGTTTACGAAAAAGTTAAAAAAGAAGCTTAAAGTTCCACTTTTAATTATTGAACATTGGACGGCTTATCATTTCAATTTTCACATAGAAAAAGAAAAAAAACTAAAGAAGATTAAGCAAATATTTCATCATGACATACCTGTTGCAACCGTTTCACATGCTCTTAGAAAAGATATTGAGGAATTCTCAGGAGTAGAAATAAAAAAACATTATCTGCTTAACAACATTGTAGACACAGAAGTCTTTAACCACCCTGTGTCCAATGATAAAGTTAAATTCTTCATGATGGCCTCATGGGGTAATCATAAAAACCCATTTCCAATATTAGAAGCTTTAACTGAACTGAAAAAAGAAATAGATTTCGAACTGGTAATTGGGGGATTAGGGGCTGAAATAGAAAAAATCAAATCTTTCGTTTTTCAAAGCAACTTGAAGGAAGTTACCAATTTTACTGGTTGGCTAACACCATCTGAGGCCTCTGAACAATTTAAGAACTCTTCATTTTTTCTTCATTGCACTACCTACGAAACAGCTTCTGTGGTCTGTATGGAATCCCTCTGTTGTGGCACCCCAGTAATTGCATCATCTCTACCCGCCATAGCAGAATATTTAACAGATGATTACGGCATACTGGTTGAGGACAACACTGCAAAAGGTTGGTTAAATGCTGTAAAAAAAGGATTATCTCACCAGTATTCTCCAGATGAAATGTCGCTAGAATTTACCGAACGATTTTCAATGAATACAATTGGCAAAAAGTACTTCGAAATAACTGAGAATGTAATCGCGAATTACGGTAATGAGTAATATTTAAAGAGTCTATTGTAGAAATACATCTTCCATTTCTCTTGTTTCGCTTTTTTCCAAAAACTTCCACCTGGTGTGATCATATCGTAGCCAACACTCTTCATTTCGGACCCAAACATTTGATTTATAAAGTGTACTTCATGTGGAAAAATCAGATCCTTCCAGGCATCAATATTCTTTGAAGAAACTCCTTCAAACTTTTCATCAGAGGTACTATTACCATTCCATGATTCTCCACCAAAGGTTGGATGAAGCATCGAACTGACATATTCAATACCCAAGAAATCTGCCAGGCGTTTCATTTCAGGCTCTGTTTCCAATAAAAGGTCTTCATATTTTAAAACCAGATAATTTGGAATTGACATCCGATTGTTCTCCAAATAGGTAAAATTGTATTCAAGCGTTTTTAGAATGATTGGTAAACTCGGATATTGACCACTTCCTTTTTGACGGTATTTTCTCAATGAAACCAAATTCGAATAAGGATTTCGTACAATGTGAATGAACTTCGCTTTTGGAAACCACCTTGATAATAATTGAGCAAACTCCAAATTATCAACAGACTTCTCTACATAAACCTTATTTCCTTCATTGGAATAATTTTTATCGGAAATTAGAATTGACTTAAAATAATGCAATAATTCCTCCGGGCCATTTTCAACACTTAGGTTTAGGAGTGCTTTAGAAAATTCTTCTTCATTAAAAAAACCACTAGCATTTCCATCCCCGTATTCATTTTTAGAACGATTCGAATGTTCGATCCAATTGATAGCCTCATCCGAAAATACCTTCTCTTTATACCCTTCTTTTCTTAATGGATAATTAACTCGATAACCTGCATTGGCAAAATAATGAGCTTCCAAAGGAATGGTATACAAATCACGATGTCCTTCAAATAGACTTCTTAGTAAACTTGTACCTGATTTGTGTACTCCTAATAAAAATATGATCTCCTGATCTTTCATCCCATTAATAAAGCTCTGATCTTCCTCCACAAAGAAAGGGAAGTAAATCAATTATAGAATCATTGTTTAAGATTTATTTAATATTTTCGCCGTTGTTCGAATCTGTGAGTTTTAAGTTAAAAAATAAAACCATATATATAATATCTCCTGAGCCTTGGGGGAGCAATTTTGTATCCAAGCATCATTATGCTAACTACCTATCCCAAAGCAACAGAGTAGTATTCATTAACCCTCATCATTCCTGGTCATTAAAAAACTCTTTCTCGCAGGATGTTTCAATCAAAAACATCAAGAATAATCTGGATGTAATCGAGTATTCCTACCCTCTTCCTAAGTACAACAAACTCCCTCTTAATACACAGATTAGCCTGGATAAGAAAATAATTAAAAAGATAAATAAGCTTACCAAAGTTTCTCCTGATTTGATTTGGAGTTTTGACCCACAAAGGTTCATTGACACGACCATTTGGAAGGCCAATGCATTTATATATCATGCGGTTGATTTACACCACCAGCTTACGCTACCAAAATACGAGAAGGGATTGGTTCTTAAAGCTGATTTGGTAATTGGTGTTGCACCTAATATTTGTGAGTACTTAAAACAATGGAATTTTAATACTCATTTCATAACACATGGAGCCGACCTACAGCATTTTCAGAATCAGAATAAAGAGTTAAAACTTCCGGGAAACAACTCTGTTAAAGTGGGCTACATTGGCAATCTGCACAAAAATTTGGATTACGATTTAATAAAGAATCTGGCAAGCAAACACAGCACTGTAGATTTTATCTTAGTCGGCCCCTATACCAGTAACAACCTTGGAGGAACAAATATCTCTGATAGTCATAAAACTGATTTAGAAGCACTTGGAAACGTTTACTTTATTGGTTCCAAACCATCAAACGAATTGATTAACTACAGTTCTAAATTTGACATCAACCTACTATTTTTCAAACCGGAAACTGCCCATATACACTCCAACCCACATAAGTTAATGAGCTACTTTTATGGGGGAGGAACAATACTTTCAAATAACATAATCGGAGCTTATGAAAATGCTTCGGAGCAACTGATTTCAATGAGTAAATCCAACGAAGAATTCCTTGATAAATTCGATCAAATTGTAAATAACCTTTCTGAATTCAACAATCAGGTAAACATGCAAATTAGAAGATTTTTTGCTTTGGAAAACTCGTACGACAATCAAATAAACAAAATTGAAGCGTTGATTAATAAGAGCATTGGCAAATGAAAATTCTTACCATATCCCTGGCCTTTCCTCCCAAAAATGATCCGGAATGTATCCAGACTGGTAAATACGTCAAGTATTTAGCCAAGCAAGACTGCCATATAGATGTTTTTACTAGTAATCAGGTATTAAACATGCCAATAGATAACTCCTTAAAAAACTATATATCGCCGTCTGTAAAGGTTCATGATTTTCCTATTCCTGAAAACAGGTATGTTAATTTTGCCAAGAGTAAGTTGAATCCAACCTTGCTACAATCTCCTGACCCTAAATCTTCCTGGCTAAAAAAAACATCTGCCATGATAAAAAAAGCAGAGGAATTAAAGCCGGACATCATCTATTCAAGATCCTTCCCCATTACAAGTGCAATGGTAGCCAAATCTGTAAGTTCCAGGCTGAACTTACCCTGGGTAATGCACCTGAGCGATCCGTGGGCAGACTACCCACTTACAGCATGGACAGAAAAAGCCAAAAGTTTAAATCAAAGTTGGGAGAAAGAATCGTTTGAACAGGCTAGTTTAATTTCGATAGCCTCACCTCAGATGACAGATTTTTACAAAAAAAAATACCCACAACACAGAGACAAAATAAAATTCTTCCCGAATGTTTATGATGACGAAGTTCAATCTGGGGGCAACGATCTGTCAAACAAAGACACGTTTAAGATAGTCTGTACCGGAGGATTTGCAGGAGCAAGGTCACCACTTCCGTTGCTTAATCCAATTACAAAAATTGTAAGGGAGAACCCTGAGTTAAAAGGCAAAATTGAAGTTATTTTTATGGGAGGACTCGACAGAAACAACAGGGAGCTTTTCGAAAAAGCACCTTCAGGAGTAAAGCACTTAGGCTTAGTTGATTTTATGACTTCGGTTGAGTGGCAGAAAAAAGCCAATTTATTAGTGGTTCTAGATACTCCCACAGCTAACAATCAATTCTTACCTTCTAAGATCATCGATTACATGGCTGCTCAAATTCCAATTCTAGGAATAACTAGTTCAGGAAGTGTCACCTCCAAAATTGTCCATAACAACTATGGAAAGTGCTTCGAGCATGAAGCTCAAGAGGAAATTTCAAATTTTATTTTGACTTCATACAAGCATTTCAATGAAGGAAAGCCTATTTTTGAGCCTAATAAACCAGATACTCAATACAGTGCTGTAGAAAATACAATTAGGTTATGGGAAGAAATGAAACGTCTGATAAGAAAGTAATTGCCATCGTTTTTGGTACAAGACCAGAAGCGATAAAACTTCTCCCTGTATATAGTGCTTTATTAAATTCTGAAGACCACCATCCGGTTTTAATTAATACCGGACAACATAAACACCTTATTGCTCCTATATTGGATTTATGGAACGTTAAAGTGGACCACGACCTGGATCTAATGAAGGAAAATCAATCCCTTGAAGGATTTGTAGCTACGTCACTAGTAACATTAACAGGCATTATAAAAGAAGTCTCTCCGGATTGTACTTTGGTTCAGGGAGACACCAACACAGCCTATACCGGTGCAATGGCTTCGTTTTACAATAAGATACCTTGTGGTCATGTTGAAGCAGGACTACGAACAGACGATCTATACTCTCCCTTTCCAGAGGAATTAAATAGACGATTGATTTCGGAATTAGCATCTCTCCACTTCTGTCCTACTCAGTTAAATCAAGAGAATTTAAAAAGAGAAGGTATTACAAACAATGTATTTATTACTGGAAATACAGTTGTGGATAGTTTAAATTTTACTTTAGCCAAAGTTGATCGCTCTGATGCACCCAAAGCCGATGTATTAATCACATTTCACAGAAGAGAGAACTTTGGAAAGCCACTGGAAGAATTTGCTGAAACTATTGGTCAACTAGCCAACGAATATCCTAACCTAAAATTTGTTTTTCCGGTACATCCTAACCCTAACGTAAAAGGCCCCATACATAACAAACTAGGTAACTATAACAACATTCAACTTCTTGAACCGATTAATTATTTTGAATTAGTTGGATTTCTTGGAAATGCTAAAGTGGTGATAACCGACAGTGGGGGGATACAAGAGGAAGCTGCTTCTTTGGGCAAAAATTTAATCATTACGAGAGAATCTACCGAAAGGGTTGAAATTGTAAATGAAAATGCCGGAGTTTTAGTTGGTACTAATAAGTCAAAGATTCTTCATCATTTTAAAGAGATGATTGATTCTACTTCAGAGAAAAAACAAAATAACCTATATGGATCTGGAGATGCTTCGCTAAAAATTATCGAGGCTTTGAATGTTTTTTTTAATGGCTAAAACCAAAAACATTATCGTTTTAACCTATTGGAGCTTCCCTGATGCTTTAATACAGTCATACACGCTTCCTTATGTTAAAATAATGAGCGATGTATTAAAAAGAGAACATAAAATATACCTGGTAACACTCGAGAAAAAGCCTCTTTCAAATGAACAGAAGGAAACCATAAGAAAAGAGTTAATGCCACACAATATTCACCCCGTATTCCTCAAGTATACTCCATTTGGAGGAAAAGCCATCGCTCTATGGGGATGGTACATGTTTAAACTTTGGATGATGATCCTTTCAAAAAGCATCAGTCACATCCATTGCTGGTGCACCCCCCCTGGCGTAATCGGCTACTATCTATCTAAACTTACAGGAAGAAAACTGGTACTGGACAGTTTTGAGCCACATGCAGAGCCAATGCTGGAAAGTGAAACCTGGGATAAAACCGGAAAAGCATTTAGAATCCTTTTCAAACACGAAAAAAAGCAGCTCATGAGAGCAAAAGAAGTTATTTTTTGTGTTGACAAAATGAAAGATTATTGCAAAGAGAAATATGGATATTCTCCTTCCAAGTATCATGTAAAGCCCGCCTGTGTTAACATGAATCATTTTTCATTTGATTTAAGAAAAGATCAGGAACTTATTAAAGAACTCAACCTCGAGAACAAGATTATTGGTGTTTACGCGGGAAAGTTTGGAGGAAACTATTTTCAACAGGAGGTATTTAGACTGATTAAAGCTGGTGAAGATTATTGGGGTGATCAATTCAGGTTTCTGATATTATCTTCTCATACAAAAGAAGAAATAAATGGTTTTGCCGAAATGGAAAACGTTAGCAACTCTACCATTATTCATCGTTTTTTACCCCACGATGAGGTCCCTAAATACATTGGACTTGCTGACTTCGGAATCACTCCTTTTATTCCTGTTCCATCCAAAAGGTACGGAACACCTATTAAGACTGGAGAATACTGGAGTATGGGACTACCAGTGGTAATAACACCAAACATTTCAGATGACTCGGAAATCATTAATAAAAACAAAATTGGTGTTATCTGGAACGAATTTGATAAAAAGGGATGTTCAGAATGTATAGAATCATTGGATCAATTACTGAAAGAATCAAACATCAACCAAAAGATATTATCAATAGCTCAAAAACACAGAAACTTCAACCTTGTAGAGCCAATTTACAAAGACATTTATTGTTGATTTTCCAGATCCATGTTTCGCGACGAATATATCACTAACAAGAATGCTGCGAAGAACGGAATCATTGGTATTTTAAATCGAACCAAAGCTCCAAAATTAGACGTGGTCAATCCTATCATAAATGCAAACAACACGGAAAAAACAATACAATAAACCAAAATTGGGTTTCGAATAATTACCCGAAACAATTTTCTAATTCGTATTCGAAATACGGATAATATCAATAACACTAAAAAAAGTAAGTTTTCCAATCCCGAAAGTAGCATAACCGGACTTCTTGCCTCCCAAATAAAAGGTCTAAATAAACCTGCTATGGTTGCAACTGGAAATTTACTAGCTACCCCAGCCATCGAAGGATCAAAATCTCCAATATCAAAACTATTGCTCCCATAAAGCTCTTCGTTCTTCAAATCCTGCTGAGTAATAACAGCTGTTTCCAAAGCCTTATCCAACGAAAATTTATCCATGGATGCTCCAATACTTCGGAGCACAAAGAAAGCCCCCCCTAACCCAACGACAAACACAATTGGCAATACAACAAACCTTACCAGGGTACTTCTAATTGTTACCATAGAACTAGCAATGATCCATGCTCCAAAAGACGGTAACATAATGTTTAGGATGTAGGGTTTAATCGTTAATATGACGAACAACGCCAGAAGTAACCAAAAATAGTTGATCACCCTTCTCCAATTTAACAAAACATCACTAAACGCTGCCACAGCTAAACAGGTAGCCGCAAATGTAAAAGAGTCCTTCGCGATACCTCCTCCCCAGAATAGTACCGAAGGGATAAATAAAATTGCTATAGCCAATTCTTTTGATAACGACGGAAAATACCTTACGAAAACACGATACAACTTCCACAGCGGAATGTAGGTAATCATACTGATCAACAAAGTTGTTGCAAAGTAGCTTTTAAACCCGAACAGCATAAATGGCAATGTCAATTTACACACCATAAAGGTTCTACTATCCGAGAAAATAAAATACAACGGAAAACCGGTATCCTGATCAAATACATTATATAGCACCTCCTGCGAATCCGTATTGTGCATATAAATCTGAAGAAAGTCTCCAAAATCAGACGACATTACATTCATCAGCGGAAGAGTTGATTGATAATAATTTATCGTATCTCCACCTTTATAATAGAACACATAAATCACCCCAAATCCCAATCCACATATTGCCTTAAACAAAAAACCTCTAACTAAATACTTGTATTCCGGGTACTCCTTTATGTTCCTGCTTTTTACTCTGGTGGCAATAAAATACCCTAGAAAGAAAAGTAGAGGGATTACAAAATACTCCCACCATTGAAAATCTATTTTACCAAAATAAAAAGTATTAATCATAACTATCTATGGTGATAAGGTTCTCCTTTTAATATGGTAAAAGCTCTGTATAGCTGTTCCTTAAAAATCATTCGGACCATTTGGTGAGAAAAAGTCATTTTTGATAATGAAATTTTCTGATTCCCGCGTTGATAAACATCCTCTGAATAACCATAGGCTCCACCAACAATAAACACTAATTGTTTCAAACCGGAATTCATCTTTTTCTGAAGAAATCCACTAAACTCTTCCGAAGTAAAATCTCTTCCCTTTTCATCCAACAAAACTACAGTATCTGATTTCTCTAGTTTAGACAAGATCAATTGCCCCTCTTTAATCTTAATTTCATTTACTGATAGTTTAGAGGCATTTTTTAGCTCAGGAATAACCAACTCTTCGAAGCCTATGTAGTGCTTCATGCGCTTATCATACTCCGCTTCACCCTCTTTTAAATAAGGCTTAATGGTTTTTCCAATAACAATCAGTTTAATCTTCATTACTTACAAACTTACAGTAAAAATTTGTTTTAGCTTTGTTCGAAAATTAGATTGAAAATGGACATTAAGGAATTTGTAAAGCTGGCGAAAGAAGAAGATATTAAAGATGGAGATCATTCGGCATTGGCATGTATCCCCTCAGATGCACGTGGAAAAGCGAAATTACTGGTAAAAGAAGACGGGATTCTAGCAGGAGTGGAAATTGCAAAGGCCATTTTCAAAGAATTTGATGAATCTTGTGTTTTTGAGCAAATTCTAAACGATGGAGATGAGGTGAAATACGGTGATATTGCTTTTTATATAGAAGGAAACTCCCAAAAACTTCTATCCTCCGAAAGACTTGTTTTAAATGTAATGCAACGCATGAGCGCCATTGCGACGCTTACCAGTGTTTACACCAAAGAACTGGAAGGATTAAAAACCAAAGTATTGGACACTAGAAAAACAACTCCGTTACTTAGATTCTTGGAAAAGGAAGCTGTAAAAATTGGAGGAGGTGTTAATCATCGTATGGGATTATACGATATGATTATGCTTAAGGACAACCATATAGATTTTGCAGGAGGAATGGCCAATGCTATAACTAAAACGAAAAACTACCTGAATGAGAAAGGATTGAGCCTAAAAATTGAAGTAGAAACAAGAGACCTAAAGGAAGTTTCTGAAGCTTTAGAAATTGGAGGTATCGATCGAATTATGTTGGATAACTTTAGTTTTGATGATTTAAGAACTGCCGTAAATCTAATTGGCGACCAATGTGAAACGGAAGCTTCTGGAGGAATTACCTTAACCACTTTAAGAGAATATGCCGAATGTGGAGTAGATTACATCTCGGTAGGTGCCCTTACTCACTCTGTTCATAATATGGACCTGAGTTTGAAAGCTGTTTAATTTGAATGAACAATTAAAATACAAGCTAAAAAACAACAAAATTGTTCAGCAATTAATTAGCTGGGGAAACAAAATCGTTCTACCAGGATTTGAGGGGATGACTCTTTATGAAACCCTAAAATTCATTTTTGAATCCTTCAGTAAAGCTCAATACGGAATAAGAAGTAGTGCCATTTCATTCAAGTTCTTTTTAGCTCTATTTCCAGGAATTATCTTTTTTTTGTCACTAATTCCCTTTATTCCAATAGAAAACTTCCAAACCAATTTAATGGCAGAATTGGGGGCTACTCTCCCATCGGAAATATTTGCTTTGGTGGAGTCCACTTTCAATGATTTGATTCATCACAAGCATCATGCTATACTTTCATTCGGACTATTGCTATCGCTGTATTTTGCTTCGAATGGAATCAATACCATGTTAAGAGCTTTTAATTTTTCTCACCAATTAGAGCTAAAGAAAAACCCAATTAAAAGAAGAGTTATTTCGCTAGGTATTTTCGGAATAATGACTTTGTTCTTCATCATCGCCTTTACGGCTGAAATATATGGTGAAGTACTGGTATATCAACGAGAATATGCTAAACTAGGTTGGGCTGTAAGATTTGGGTACCAAGTGGTAAAATGGCTCATCATTTTATTCAGTTTGACCATAGCCATTAGCACTCTCTATAATTTTGGAAATACCCAACGAAAAAAATGGAAAATAATCTCTGCCGGAGCTTCTTTAGCAACGGTTACTATTGTTATTGCTTCTTACGGATTAATCTTTTTCTTTAGCAATTTCGGTAAGTACAATGAGCTCTATGGCTCCATAGGATCTCTATTAATGGTCCTTATTTGGATGAACGTAGTAAGCTACATCTTACTAATTGGTTTTGAGCTTAGTACAAGAACAAATTTTACTAAATAGGAGAAAATTGTACATTTGGCACTGGAATTGAATAAACCTCAACCACACAATATAAATAACATGAAAAAAACATTGCAAATAACTTTACTATTCATTGCCTTGCTTGGATTCACACAAATGAATGCTCAAACTGAGGCTGAACTGTACCAATCTGGGTTAAAGTACAAGAAACAGATCAACAATAAAAAGATGTTGACTACCTTCAAAAAATTAGTAGAAATGGATTCTACTAACGTAGATTACTTATCTAATTTAAGTTTTGCCTACAGTAAAGTAGGAGCTAATTTAGAAGATGAATCTCTTCAATTGAAGTACTACAAAAAGGCTAAATCAATCGCCAAACAAGCTAAAGGACTAAACGGCAAACACGCATTTGCTAATTACTCTTATGCATTGGCACTTGCAAGAGAAAATGAAAATGCTAAAACAAAGGTTAAAATTGCTAACGCAAAAGAGATCAAGAAATATTGCGACAAAGCAATTTCATTAGACCCTAAGCAAGCAGGAGCTTACCACATTATGGGAAGATGGCATAGAACATTTGCTGGGTTTAGCAACTTTGAGAAGACAATGGTAAATACTTTTTACGGAGGGACTCCTGAAGGAGGATCGTATAAAGATGCCTTAGAGATGTTTCAGAAAGCAATTAAAATTGAACCTTGGTACATGCTACATACTTACGAATTAGCTGTTACATACCACGAAATGGGTGAAGATGAAACTGCTATTAAGTTTTTGGAAAAGGCCATGAAGCTTCCTAAAGAATACGAGGATGCTAAAAAGTGCTATAAGAAATGTGAAAAATTACTAAACGAATTGAAAAAGTAATTAGAACCATATTAAATTTAACTCCGCTAACCAGCGGAGTTTTTTTATGCATACATTTTACATTCAGGAAATAGGGAAACATTCAATTACTCTTCCGGAATCGGAGTCTAAACACGCTATTAAAGTACTTCGCTTGTCTACTGGCAGCTCAATACGGTTAGTGGATGGAAAAGGTACTGAGGCTATTGGCACTATTGGTAGCACCCACCCTAAACATACAGAAGTATTAATTAGGGAGTGGAATCAGGAAGAAAAACCTAAAACTGACTTAACCATAGTACTAGCCCCCACCAAAAGCAATGATCGTACAGAATGGTTTTTGGAAAAAGCAATTGAAATTGGCTTAACCAAATTCATTCCGGTAATTTGCAACAACTCCGAAAGAAAGAAATTCAACCCTACCAGATGGGAAAAAATTGCCATTGCTGCTCTCAAACAATCTAAAAGGTTGTGGCTACCTGAAATTGTAGCTCCTATCAATTTCCCTGAAGTAATGAAAATGGATTTTCCAGGTAAAAAGTGGATCGCACACTGTGAAAATGAGAAAAAGGAGTATTTATCAAATGTTACTGATCAAACGGTAAGTCAAACTATTCTGATTGGTCCTGAAGGTGATTTTTCTCCAGAGGAAATATTGTTAGCCAAAGAACAAGACTTTATTCCGATCAGTCTGGGAGATAATCGTTTAAGAACTGAAACTGCAGGGGTTGTTGCCTGTACCCTAATGAAAATGAGTTAATCCAAATCAGGAGGATTATCACCGTGTTTCTCTATAGTTTCTTCGGTAATTACATAGGTACGTTTATCACCATATACCCTTGAAAACAACACTTCGAATTTGATGATTTCTGTTACTTGTAAACTGATCTCTACAAACTTCTCATACCTGGAAGAAGTCAGGTTTTTTCTACAGGCAGGACAGAAAAAATCAATTTCCTCCCCTTCCGAAAAATTCAACTCTGGGGAACAACGAAAAGAATATTCTCCAGGTTTAGGACTTAACTCCAATTTCGCTTTATCACCATTTGCTCTTTTAATATCGAAAACAACGGTCCTTTCGGTACTCAGTTTTTGGTTACATTTTGGACAATGATAATCGTATTGGGTTAACATACCGGATTCTTTTCTGTTTCTCTCAAATGTAGGGCAGAAATTCCAATTTTCCCATTAAAAGAGTAACTATATAGCTAATTCATACAGGGCTACATTATTTTCTTTTCTAATGGCTAACCAGATGAATATTGCCGACCAAATTGAAATGATTACATAAGCTAAAAAGAAGTATAATCCGAAGAGAACTTTACTTTCTGTTTCTATCCCTACACTTAAATTGGAAAATGAAAGAAACGCCAAAAACATAGAAACCACCATCACATCCGCCATACTCCATTTTCCAATAATCTTAACAATTACCAATAAGGGTTTCCACTTTCGAACAGGTGCCACAAAAGTGATTAACATGGTAAGAACCAATTTTAGCAAGGGCAATATCACACTAAAACACAGTAATGCCCAGGCTACTACAAAATTCTTATCCTCCATTAATATAGAAATCACCTTAGTAATCGATTTACTTTGATGGAAATAGTACATCCTCCCCTCAAACTTAACCGTTCCTATAAGTTGATCATCCAGGCTCTCTTTTAGATTTGTTTTCAACGACTCCAGATTAATGTAACCTCCGGTATATTCATTTAGATAATCAATTCCATCACTCACCGTATTATCAAATGAAATAGCAAAATCGTGTAAATCTAAATCTATAGGAATTTCAAGATCCTCACTAAAAGCATGTATTTCAAGCATGGGTGTATAAATCCCCACATACAGACACATCACCGATACAGCTACTAAAGCTCCTGCCATTGCTTTAATCAGGTTTGGTCCTCGTACGTACACTATCAATACAATAAATACTAAAGCAATAGACAAATAGATAAGATAATAAGAGTCATCTATAGCTTCCTCATATTCTTCTTTGGCCCTTTCCAAATGAATTTCGGCTGCTAACAAATCAATGTTCCAATCTTGCCCCAACAACTTAGCCTGCCATTCATCTTCATTTAACAATCGGTCTTTAAAATCCAGCGACTTTACATGCTCGTGCATGTGATGATTATAGTTTCGTCCATGTTCCAAAACCATTTCACAGTAGAAAAATGATCCTACCAGAAACAATATGCACAAAACTCCTGCAATGGTCAGATTGGTAACTCTCATACTTTCAAATTTGAACAATTAAACGATACAAACCGGAAATACAGTTACAGAATTAACATAATTTGGGAGGGGATAAAATAACAATCCCGAAGTCGAGGAACTTCGGGACAGTTTTGCAAGGAAAATATAAAACCAGTAAAAAAACAAGAGGTAGCAATTCTTGTTCTTTTGTTTTAATAAGAGACGCATTTCAGCAACAAAGGTTGCTTAAAATCATTATGGTGTAAACTTATAACCAACGCTTCTTATTGATTTGAAATACGTATTTGCATCAACATCCTTTTCAAATATTTTGCGAAACGACAAAATCACATTATCAATAGTCCTTGTTGATGGATAAACATCATAGCCCCAAACCTTTTCAAGAATCTCCTGACGACTTACTACTTCATTCTTTTTATCAATTAATAATTTCAAAAGCTTGATTTGTCTTTGCGATAGTTTATGTTCAACCCCCTGAGAATCGATTACCATGAATGATTTAAAATTGATCTTACTCTTACCTATTTCAAACTCTTCAAACTCTGTAGGTTCAGCTTTACCACTACCAGTTCTTTTTAATAGGTTAGCAACTCTTAACAATAACTCTTCTAAATTAAATGGCTTGGCCAAATAATCATCTCCTCCCAACTTCAACCCCGTAATACGATCCTGTCCCGAATTTTTAGCAGTAAGAAAAAGAATAGGCGTTTCCTGATCATCCAATCGAATGGTTTGACAAATATCAAATCCATTTACCTCTGGCAGCATTACATCCAATATAATAAGGTCAAACCTTCCTGAACTAAATTTATTCAAAGCGTCTTTCCCTTTAAACACAGAGGTAACATTATGCCCCTCTAATTCCAGATTAAGTTTTATCACTTCATTTAAGTGCTCCTCGTCTTCTACTAATAATATTCTTTTACTCATCTCAATGGTTTGATTTCAATATTACAAAATTAGACCTTTCCATCAGACAAATATTTGTCACACTTTGTCATAATGCACTTTTTTAATCTTTTTAACATTCAGCCACAGTATTTGTTAGAATTTAAACTACTATTAATTTAATTGTTTAAAATATAATTTCTGATTTAGTTTCTTTTTTTCATATATTTAAGGCATTAAACCAATTACAGAATAACTAACAACTCATTAAATTTCAGTAAAGTATGAAAAAACTTTTCGTTTTATCGGGCATCTTTTGTCTGGTATCAATCGGTGCTTCTGCCCAGAGTGCACCTAAGAGTCAAGTGGAACTTGAAGAAAAAAAGGTCATTGAAAAGCCTTCAAAACCAGTTCGTCTGGAGAAAGCAATAAAAACACCAAACACTGTTCCGGTACAACAAAAAAAGAAAGCTACAAAACCAGCTCAAGTAGCCACGAAACCAAAAAAAGATTAACAACCACCATTCATTTTAAACCATGAAAAGAATAATACTAAATGCATTAGCATTTGTGTTGGCTTTGAATGTGGGTAGTTCTTTTGCTCAATTGAGTGAAGGAGGTATGCCGTATTCATTTTCTAATGTAGTACCCACCACAAATGTTCAAACCATCAACGTAACTAAACCAAATTTACAAGTTTTACAAGCAGAGGATGCTCAAAATGATGAGCGCATGGCATATCGTGTAGGTCTTAACCTTCCGGTAAACATAACTCCTGCTAATTCAGGAACCTGGCAGTCATTACCAAACGGAGGAGATCTATGGAGACTAGAAATCCACTCGGATGATGCAATGGCTTTGGGATTGTACTACAGTAACTTTTACATTCCTGATGGAGGTGAAGTATTCATTTACAACGATTATAAAAATCAGGTAATTGGGGCATTCACTTCCAGATATAACGTAAACGATATCATCCGTGCAACTCAAATGATTCAGGGTAGCACATTAACCATTGAATATTATGCTGCTCCTGGAACAATCGGAGCACCAATTATCGAAATCAATAGCGTTGCCTACTTCTATAGAGGAGTTGAAGACTTTATTGATGGATACATTCAAGATGCTACCGGACAACCTTCCAGCTATTCATTACAAAAAGCGGATCCATGTCAGGTAGATGTTGCTTGTTCTCCAGAGAACAATGGATGGCAAAACCAAATCGATGCAGCCATTCACTATACTTTCACACAAGGAGCAAGTACCTATGTATGTAGTGCATCTATGGTTAACAATACTTCTCAAGATTGTACCCCATATGTACTGTCTGCATGGCACTGTGGTGAACCAAACGCAGGTTCTAATATCAACTCCTGGGTATGGTACTGGAACTATCAAAAAACTTCTTGTTCTCCAGGAAGTGCTAACGGAACAGACCCTTCTAAAGGGACAGATACTATGACTGGTGGAACTGTTGTGGCTTCATCAGGAAATGGAACTCTTAACAATCCTCCTGGAACAAACCAGGTTGCAGGATCCGATTTCTACCTTGTTGAGCTTACTTCTGAGCCACCAACATCTTATAACGCATATTATGCTGGTTGGAACAGAGCTAACACGGGAGCTACCTCTGGTGTAGGTGTTCATCACCCAGCCGGAAGTGCCAAGAAAATTTCAACTTATACATCTTCCTTATCTAGTACGACCTATAATGGTGGTGCTGCCGGAGCTCACTGGTTAGTAACATGGGCCGGAACTACTAACGGACATGGTGTTACCGAAGGTGGTTCTTCTGGATCTCCAATCTTTGATCAAAATGGAAGAATTGTAGGACAGTTATCTGGAGGTTCTTCATACTGTACTGCTACCAGCTCACCTGATTTATACGGAAAATTCTATACTGATTGGGACTTGAATGGTACTGCTTCAACTGCACAATTAGAGCCTTGGTTAGACCCAACAGGAACTGGAGTAATGACATTGGACGGAACTTACCAACCATGTAACTCAACTTCACCTCCTACTTGTGGAATCAACGCAAGTTCAACTACAATTACCGTAGGTGGAAGTGTAAACTTCTCTGATGGTTCTACTGGAAACCCAACTGCGTGGAACTGGGATTTTGACAACACTGGAAACGGTGGTGCTCTACCGGCTTCATCTACAGCTGCTAACCCAGGGAGTGTAACTTTTAATAATATTGGGACATACGAAGTAGAGCTTATTGCTTCTAATGCAAACGGAGCATGTACTACTACTGTAAATATTAATGTAGTAGCATCTGTTGGATGTGATACTCTATTAAATATTGGAGCGAATGATACTTTAACTATCTACGGTGCAAACGGTGGATACGTATCTGGATGGAATGGTTATGGTGATGTTTCTAAAGCTGAAGCATACAGTGGATACTCTCCATATACACATGTAAATGGAATGGTAGTCTATTTCTACGGAATTCACGATGGTGGATCTGGTGCAACTGTTGATTTCAACATTTGGGATGATAACGCTGGACAACCTGGTACTATCATCGCTACAGAATCTTTCCCACTTTCTACTATAGATGGAGCCCTTACCAATGGACAAGGTCTTCTGGAAGTACTGTTCCCTGGCGGAGTTAACGTTGGTGGTAACCCATTCTATTGTGGAATTACCATGAATGGATTTGGAGCTAACGATTCTCTTGGTATTGTACACAACTCTATTTTCGACCCTACAGCTAATAGTGCATGGGAAGAATGGGGTGCAGGTGGAGGATGGTATGCCTTCGATGATGCTTCATCATGGGGGAATCCATACTCAATGTACATTAGCCCTTACGTAACAGATGCTCCTGTTTCAGGTTCTGCTTCTTCCAACGTAACAACAGTTTGTGCTGGTGGATCAATTGATTACTCTTCAACTGGAACTAACGTTACAGGGTACAACTGGATCTTTAACGGAGGTACACCTGCTAACTCTACTAACCAAAATGAGACGGTTACCTACTCTACAGCAGGTAACTACACTGCTTACTTAGTACTTGAGGGATCTTGCGATGGGCAAGCTATCGACAGTATTCAAGTAGTTATTTCAGATGGTCCAACCATCACATCAAACGGAACTGACCCTGGATGTGCTGGAAACGACGGACAAATTGTTATTACTGCAACTGGTGGAGCTACTCCATACCAATATAGTATTGACAATGGTGTTACTTTCCAATCAAGTGGAACATTTACCGGATTGACAGATGGAACTTACGACATTGTTGTTCAGGATAATAATGGTTGCCAGTCTACGGATCAAGTTACTTTAAACCCTGGATCAGGAACTTTAGTAGTGTCTAGCACTTCTAACGACCCTTCCTGTGGAGCTAACGATGGTGATATTACTGTTACTGTAACAGGAGGTACAGCACCATACACCTTTAGTAATGATGGTGGAGCTACTTTCAACAGTGGTACTTCTCCTTATACATTTACTAATCTTGGAACTGGAACTTACGACATTGTTGTACAAGATAACAATGGATGTCAAGGTAATGATCAGGTTACATTAAATAACCCTGGAGCTCCTTCAATGACATTTACATCAACCGATCTTTCTTGTAATGGAGCTGGTGATGGTTCTATCACTGTAACTGCTACAGGAGGTAATGGTACTTACTCTTTCAGTAATGATGGAGGAACTACTTTCAACAGTGGATCTTCTCCTTACACCTTTAACAACCTTGGAGCTGGTTCTTACGACTTAGTAGTTGAAGATGGAAATGGATGTCAATCATCAGTTTCTACAGCTACGTTAACTGAGCCAACTGCTGTAACTCATACAGCAACTTCAACAGATGCTTCTTGTGGAGCTAACAATGGTACGATCACTGTAACTGCTTCTGGCGGGTCAACTCCTTACCAATACAGCATTGATAACGGAGCTAACTACCAAACTTCAGGATCATTCACTGGTCTGGGAGCTGGTTCTTACCAGGTAATTGTTATGGATAACAATGGTTGTACTTCTGTAATGAGCACTGAAATCATTTCAAGTACCGGAAACGTTACTGCTACTGCAGCTGTAACCAATGAGACTTGCATGAACGCTAATGGTGAGATTGTGATTTCTGCAACAGGTGGATCAACTCCTTACCAATACAGTATTGACGGTGGAGCGACCTTCCAGTCAGGAAGTACATTTAGTGGATTATCTGCCGGAACTTACAACGTTGTTGTTGAAGATGCAGGTGGATGTCAAGGTACAACAACAGCAACCATCACAAACACTGGTGGAGTTACACCAACTATTTCTGCTGATCAAACAATTTGCTTCGGAAACACTGCTACTATTACTGCTGGTGGAGCTGGAACAGGTGGTTCATACAGCTGGGATAATGGTTTAGGAACTGGAAGTACTCACGTTGTTTCTCCGGCTTCTACAACAACATATACTGTAACCATTACAGATGCTACAGGATGTCAGGCAACTGAGTCTACAACAATTACTGTTGAAACTCAGCCAAACGTAACTGTTAGCCCGTCTACAGCCGACATTTGTGCTGGAGAATCAATTACACTTACTGCAAGTGGTGCACAAACTTATGTATGGAATACTGGTGCAACAACTGCATCAATCACTGTATCTCCTACAAGTATGACCACTTATACTGTAATTGGTCAAAATGGATCATGTTCAGGTTCTCCTGTTCAAACTACGGTAACTGTTAGCCCTGCTCCAACGGTTGTTGCCGGAGCAGATCAAGTTAATATTCCTGTAGGTGGAACAGTAAACTTCAGCAATGCTGGATCTGTTGCAACTTCATACTCATGGAACTTTGGTGATGGTAACTCTTCTACACAAGGAATGGTATCTCACACCTATAATGTTCAGGGAACTTACACTGTTGTGTTAACCGGAACTTTAGGTAACTGTACAGGAACAGATACTATTACCATCAATGTTGGAGTTAATGACATTGATGAAGTTAACTTAACTGAAGCTGTTAATTTATTCCCTAATCCAAATGAGGGTGAGTTTAAATTAACTATTGAATTGTCCGAAGCACAAGATGTAAACATCTCCCTTTACAATACAATCGGACAGCAACTTGAGTTAAAAACATTGAACAACATTACGGAGGCTACTTTAGATTTCAACCTAAGAGATAAAGCAGAAGGATTCTACTTTATTAATGTTGAAACTAGAAACGGAAGCGTAACTAAGAGAATTTCAATTTTAAGATAATTGTAAACTACCAATATTCTATAAGGCGTCCTTCGGGGCGCCTTTTTTTATGATTACATTTGCCTCATGACAAATTCTAAAGTCACACCTGAAGACATCAACCAAATCAATAGAGATACAATGATCTCTCATCTGGGGATTGAGTTTACTGAAATTAAGGATGATTATCTAGTTGCAAAAATGCCTGTTGACGAACGTACTTTTCAACCAATGGGACTTCTGCATGGAGGAGCAAATGTAACTTTAGCTGAAACACTTGGAAGTGTTGGTTCTTACATTACCATTGATCCAAAGTCTCAGTATGCAGTGTGTCTGGAAATAAATGCCAACCATACAGGAACTGCAATGAGTGGATTTGTACACGGCTATGCTTCTTTAATACACAAAGGAAAATCTACTCATATTTGGAGTGTTGAAGTTAAGAATGATCAGGATAAACTAATTTCTGTATCCAGGTTAACCATGATGATTTTGGATAGAAAGGACCAATGAATTCACTGACAGAAAAAGAAGGATTTGCCTTGTTCCAAATGCCTCACTCCGATGAGCAAATGTTACTTGAAGGGCAATGGACGAACAAGCCTCTTGAAGATACTTATTTCGTTGTTGCCAATTCTGATGGTTCCGAACAATTCTTCCTTAATGGTTCCCCCACTCTGATTACAAAAACAATTTCGGTTTCAAACAATACTGATTTATCGAATATAGATTCAATTTCTCATGAAGATTATATTGAGAAGGCTAAATCTTTCATTAAGGCTTGTGATTCTGAATTGAATAAAGTTATTCTATCCAGAACCAAAACAGTAAAATACAATAACTCAAATTATTTTACAGCATTTGACAAACTATGTAAACAGTACACGAATGCTTTTAACTATTTGATTAACATTCCAGGCATAGGAATGTGGATGGGAGCAACACCTGAACTGCTACTTTCTAAAAAGTCCAATCAGTTTAACACGGTAGCTTTAGCTGGTAGTCAGCCTTACGAACAATTCGAAAAAAAGGGGTGGAAAATAAAAGAGCAGG
The DNA here is from genome assembly GCA_965230225.1 of Parvicellaceae bacterium. Taxonomy (GTDB): domain Bacteria; phylum Bacteroidota; class Bacteroidia; order Flavobacteriales_D; family Parvicellaceae; genus CALSMU01. Next base: position 335,805 of record CBDDKM010000003.1, on the reverse strand, counting down.
AAGAACAACAATACGTTACAGATTACATCAGTAACCACCTCGAACTGCTAGGAATTAAAGTTCAAAAATCAGCACCATATACGGTTAAAGCTGGTCAAATTGCACACATTAAAACGGACTTTAGTTTCACGTCTGTTCTTGGCAGTAGCGAACTAATCAACCAATTACACCCTACTCCTGCAGTTTGCGGGGTTCCCAAAACACAAGCTCAAGATTTCATTCTTAAAAATGAGGGATATTCTCGTAAGCTTTATACCGGGTTTTTAGGAATATCTACTCCAACAAAAGAGTCCTATTTTGTAAACTTAAGGTGTATGGAGGTATTCTCGGATCAAGTTAAGTTGTATATCGGAGGAGGTATTACCAACAAATCCATACCAGAAAAAGAGTGGCAGGAAACTGAACTAAAGTCACAAACTTTATTAAATATTTTAAAGTTTGAGTAATTGCTATTCCGTAACTTCGCACCATGATTTCAGATAAGAAGAGCGTTCAGATTGTGGTGAGTTTATGCGAACAATACAACATAAAAAATGTTGTGTTTTCTCCTGGATCAAGAAATGCTCCTTTAGTGATTTCATTTAATAACAACCCATTCTTTAATTGTAGGTCCATTGTTGATGAGCGTTCAGCCGCATTTTATGCATTAGGTATGGCTCAACAACTCAAAGAACCGGTGATTATTTGCTGCACTTCAGGAAGCGCCGCTTTAAACTACGCTCCTGCAATATCGGAAGCCTACTACCAAAATATTCCATTAATTGTTCTAACAGCTGATAGACCTCCAGAGTGGATTCACCATGGAGAAGGGCAATCAATAGATCAAAATGAGGTTTATAAAAACTACATCTACAGCAGTCATAATTTACCTGTAGAAGAATCTGAAAATGATATCCAGAAGGCTATTTCTGAGGTAAACAAAGCGCTATCCAATTGCATGAACCCTATAGGTAACCCTGTTCATATTAACCTTCCGTTTAGAGAACCACTCTATAATACAATTGAAAAACAAGAGGCTCTTCAACCTCAAAAAGTAGAGTTAACCTCAACAAAGCAAACGCAAATAGATTGGGAAGAAATTTCGCAAAAGTGGAATTCAGCTAAGAGCAAATTAATTCTATGTGGAGTATTACCTAAAGACAAGGAATTAAATCTGGTTCTTAGTCAATTGAATCAAGATGGCTCGGTTGTAGTAATGACAGAAACCACTTCCAACTTATATGATTTCCAATTCATTTCTTGTATTGATAGAACACTTTCTGCTATCAAACCAGAAGACCTACATGACTTCTCCCCTGAGGTCCTTGTTACTCTAGGAGGAGCTATCATTTCTAAAAGGATAAAAGCCTTTCTGAGAAGCTTTCAACCTAAAGAGCATTGGCAAATTGGAACCACCCCAAGAGAAATTGACACTTTCAAATGTCTTAGCAAAAAAATATCAATCGAACCAATTCAATTTATCAACCAATTAAACAAGTTGGCTCCTGTTGAAGATAGCTCGTATACCAATAAGTGGTTACAAAGATCTTTTCTCGCTAAAGAATCCCACACCAACTACTTACAATCTATTGATTGGTGCGACCTTAAGGTATTCGAAATATTACTGGATAGAATTCCGGACCATGCTAACTTACAAATGGGGAATAGCTCTCCAGTAAGATATGTCCAACTGTTCAACCCCATTTCAACGGTATCCTACAACGGTAACCGAGGAGTTAGCGGAATTGACGGAAGTACCTCAACAACATGTGGTGCAGCTGCAGCTTCAAATGCATTAACCGTATTAATTTCAGGCGACCTAAGTTTTGTATACGACATTAACGCTTTTTGGAACAATCACCTTACAGAAAACATAAGGATTATTGTAATTAATAATGGAGGCGGAGGCATATTCAGGTTTATTCCAGGTCCCGATTCTACTGGATTGGTAGAAAACTTTTTTGAGGTTGGTAATCAAGCTAATATCCAAATGCTATCAGAAGCTCATAAGCTAAATTATTATAAAGCTTATAATGAAAATGAACTAAACTCCACCTTGGGTGAGTTTTTTAATCATCAAAGCAATAACCGTCCGGCAGTAATGGAAATATTTACCCCGAACGAAACCAACGCCAAAATCCTAAAACAATACTTTAAATCTATAGCTGCGACAAGCTAATTCTCTACTTACCAAAATTTCAAAAAAAATGGAATTTGTGTACACCATAAATGAAACGGATTTTGATGAGTTATACTCTATCTACTCCTCTCTTTGGTGGACAGCTAATAGAAGTAAAAAGGATTTAAAAATTGCCCTAAAGAACTCCACCTTGAATATTGGGCTAAAGAAAAACAATCAATTGATAGGGTTTGCCAGAGTTCTTTCGGATAAAGCTTTTAAAGCCTTAATCCTTGATGTTGTAATTGCTCCTGAGTTTTACCACAAGGGGTTAGGTTCTATGATAATGAATCACATTATAGATCACCCAGAATTGAGTCTTGTAAACGATTTCGAATTGTACTGCAAAGAAGAGCTTATACCTTACTATCAAAAATTTGGATTTGAGGAGCTAAAAAGTCCAATAACGTTTCTTAGATTTAGCCGGTAAAATCTCCCATCGCTATCATTACACGCTCCATTTTTTTAGACACTTGATAAGAGCTGCAATTGTAATTATTAATAATTATTGCAAAAGACATATTTCTACCGGAAGCACTGGTAACATAACCTGCATAGCTCTTCACTCTGGTCATGGTTCCACTTTTAGCCTTTAGATTACCATAAATACTGCTTTTTCGCCCCAAAGATTTTAATGTTCCTGTTTTTCCACAAACTGGCAAAGACGTCATGAAAGACTTAGCGTACTTACTTTTGGTTTTCATATAATTTAAGATCTCAACCAACTGTCTGGATGTAACTGCATTTGACCTGGATAATCCACTTCCATCATTCATATAAAACCCAGTCATATCAATCCCTTTTCCTTTCCAATATTTCATCACGGCCAATGTGGAAGAAAACACACTTCCATCATGATACTTTGCCACGCCCACGTGCTTCAACAAATGCTCCGCAAACAAGTTGTTAGAGATCAAATTGGTCCAGTATACCACCTTGGTAACCGGTGGTGATTTTCTCACCAATACAGTGGTTAAGTCATTGGAAACACTATCTCCTAACATTTCTATTGACCTAAGCGTTGTGGCAGGACCTGCAACCTTTATCCCACTCTCCCACAAAGTACATTCCAACTCAAACGATGCTACATAAGCAGGATCATGCATCGAACCTTTTACAATGAAATTCTCCTTCCCTTTTGGAATACGCCCTTTAATTATTCTAACAGGGTCATATGGAGCTCCATAGATATAGGCCTCGTCCTTTTTAGTATCAGAAGCAATCACTCTATTAAACACTTTCAAATCCGAGGTATAGGGTTCGTAGCACATTACCCATGTAGAATCTCCTTTATTAGGGCCTGAAGTAAAATCAAACTCCACGGTATTATCATAAATAGAAAGTCCGGAAGTTCCCGTTCCATAATAGTTTCCTAAATCTCCCCAACTCCAGGTAGATGCTACATATTCATCGGAGAAATAACTCGCGTCACCTATTACTCTACCTGAAATAGAATCAATTCCAAGATCCAGAATTACCGAAGCCCATTCTTCCATTAACCCGGTATTCTCTTTTGTAAAATACTTGCTTCCAAGTGTTGGATCACCACCTCCAATGATATAGATATTACCATTCAACACCTTATTTATCGTGTCTATTTCCCCATCGTATGCAATTTTGGTTTTAAACGTTTTAAACGCACCTAGAACCTCCAATGCTGTAGCAGTAGTAATTACCTTCATGGTAGATGCTGTTACCAAACTTTGGTCAGGGTGAAATTCGGATATCACCTGATTAGAGTCCACATCCATTACCAACACACTTACCGAAGCATTTTTTAGCGCTGGATCGGTCATCATGGTTTGGATTGCTCGATCAATGGAATTCCTCCGTGATCGCGTTTGACCATAGCTTTGGACAAAGAGTGTCAATATCAACAGAATAGAGGTCAGTCTAAACATAATTCTCAAATTTATAAATTCTCCAAACAAGAAGAATGTTTATTTTTAGCCAAAATTCACACCAAAATGTGCGGAATTACAGGAGGCATTCAATTGTCAGACAAGAACATACCATTTGAAAGCCATATTGAGAAGGCTCTGAGTGTCTTGGATAAAAGAGGACCTGACAATTCTGAACATAAATTAGTTCAAGGTGGAGTTTTAGGACACACAAGATTATCAATTATCGACGTTTCCAGTAGTGCAAACCAACCAATGACGGACCCTACTGGAAGATATACTCTGGTTTTCAACGGTGAGATTTACAACTTCCAGACTTTAAAAAATGACTTACCAGAAGTTTCATTTAATACGGGGAGTGATACAGAAGTATTACTGCATTTACTGATTAAACACAAGGAAAAAGCGTTGGATTTACTTAATGGTTTTTTCAGCTTTTGCTTTTATGATGATCAGGAAAAAAGTTGGTTAATTTCTAGAGACAGATTTGGAATTAAGCCACTACTCTACTACCTCGATCAAGATCAACTAATATTTGCTTCGGAAATGAAGTCCATTTTAGCTTATGGTATAGATAAGCAAATAAACAGAGCTGCATTAACCAGTTTTTTTCAGTTTAACTATATCCCTGAGCCTAACACCATTTTGAAAAATGTTTGGAAGCTAAAACCTGGGCATTTCATCAAAATCACCAATGGTAAAGTTTCGGTTGATAAATATTATCAGTACTACTTGAATCAGAAGACTTCTACGGATTCCTATGACACGGCAAAAGGAAAGGTCAAAGACCTTGTAAAAAGCGCTGTGGAAAAAAGAATGATTGCCGATGTGCCTATAGGTAGCTTCTTAAGCGGTGGTATTGACTCCTCAGTTATTGCAACAATAGCATCTAAACTAACAGACCAGCTCAGTACGTTTTCGATAGGTTTTAAAGACGAACCATTATTTGATGAAACTGAATTTGCCAAAATCGTCTCCAAAAAAATAGGTTCAAAACATACTGTGTTTTCGTTATCAAACCAAGACATTTTTGATCATTTTGAACAGGTTCTGGATTATTTGGACGAACCCTTTGCAGACTCCTCTGCCATAAATGTTTTTATTCTTTGCAAAAACACTAAAAACAACATTACTGTAGCTCTTTCGGGAGATGGTGCTGATGAATTATTTAGTGGATACAACAAGCACCAGGCTCTCTTCCAGGCCAGCCAAAGTAATGTAAAGAATAGTTTAATTAAAGCTGGAAAACCACTCTACTCTCTGTTACCTAAATCCAGAAACAGTAAGTTGGGTAACTTAAGTAGGCAAATTCAAAAGTATTCGGAAGGATTAAAACTTTCATCTCACGATAGGTATGAGCTTTGGGCCTCCTTCATGAAAAAGGAAAAAGCCAGCAAACTGGTCATTCAATCATCCTATTCTGATATTGTAAAAGAGATTTTACCTAAAAAGATCGACTCATTTAACGATTATCTCTATACAGATTTCAATCTTGTACTACCTAATGACATGTTAAGAAAGGTAGATTCCATGAGCATGGCCAATAGTCTGGAAGTTCGCACCCCATTTCTGGATCACGAATTGGTTGAATACGTTTTCTCCCTTCCAGACCACTACAAAATCGATCATTCTAACAGAAAAAAGGTTCTCAAAGAAGCCTTTGCAGAAGAATTACCTCAAGAAATTTTTAATCGGGGAAAACAAGGATTTGAAATTCCACTTTTAAAATGGTTCAAAAATGATCTTCGATCACACCTTAACGAACATGTCTTTAACGAAACACTGATAAGAGAACAGGGGTTCTTAAATTGGGGGGAAGTGGAAAAAATAAAGAATCAATTATACTCGAATAGCCCCGGAGATTCTGTCTCTTCCACATGGGCTTTACTAGTTTTCCAAAACTGGTTAAAGAAGTACTATTTCTAAGTTAAATCAGTGATATTAGGTATTACATCAAAAATACCCCTCATACTTATCCCTTTTTTATTCAAAAAGTTACATTTGCACAGAATATATTTTGATGCCAAAAGTACTTCGAATAATCAATCGATTTAACATAGGAGGTCCTACCTACAATGCAGCTTATTTGTCGAAATTTCTTTCTGATGATTTTGAAACATTGCTGGTGGGAGGAGAAAAGGATATTTCCGAAGATAGTTCCCAGTTTATTGTAAACAACCTTGGACTTGAACCAATCATTATCCCTGAAATGAAAAGGGAAATTAACATTAAAAATGATCGAATTGCCTATAAGAAGTTAAAAGAAATAATTGCTGATTTTAAACCGGATATCGTTCATACTCATGCCTCAAAAGCGGGAGCACTTGGTAGGTTAGCTGCACATAAAATGAAAGTCCCTGTTATTCTACACACTTTTCATGGCCATGTTTTTCACTCCTATTTTGGAAAAGCTAAAACGCAAATGTATAAATCCATTGAGCGAAACATGGCTAAAAAATCTACTCGAATTATTGCTATAAGTGATATACAGAAACAAGAATTATCGGAAACTCATAAGATTTGCTCACCTGGTAAAATTGAAGTAATCCCACTTGGTTTTGACTTAAATAGGTTTAGGGAGAATACTGAGGCAAAGAGGAGTGAATTCAGAAACAAATGGAAACTCGATGATGATGAGCTTGCGATTGGAATTATTGGCAGGTTAGTACCGATAAAAAATCATGCATTCTTCTTGGAGGTTGTAAATAGCATATTAAAGAATACCTCTAAAAAAGTAAGGTTCTTTATCATAGGTGATGGTGAATCTAGAAATGAATTAGAACTTCTTTGTCAGGCAAAAGATATTGAATACTCTACTCCAGAAAACTTAAAAAAAACACCTTTAACATTTACTAGTTGGATTAGAGAAGTAGATATTGCCTTATCCGGATTGGATATTATATGCCTCACTTCCAAAAATGAAGGTACTCCGGTTAGCCTTATAGAGGCCCAGGCGGCTGGCAAACCAATAGTAAGTACAAACGTTGGAGGAATTGAAAATGTAGTGATCCCAAACAAATCAGCTTTTCTTTCTGATGTAAACGACTATAGAACCTTTTCCAAGCAATTACTTCAACTAATAAATGATGATGAACTAAGAATATCATTTGGACAAAATGGGAATCATGTATTTGATAAGTTTCATTATACCAGATTAGTAAATGATATGGAAAACCTTTATTACAAATTATTGAAATAATTTCACTTTGAATTTCAAAGTACTTTTTGATTTATAATATTTATTTATACATTTGTTCAAAATATTCTTCTATGAAGCAGTTATTGGCCATAGTTTTATCAGGATTGGTATTCTTTAGCAGTTGTACCATCAACTCACACGTAATGCTGAAAACCCCAAAAGGTTTTGTTTTTGACGAGCCTCCAAAAGTTCCTCAGGATGAATACATTCTATCTGTAAACGATATTCTTAGCTTTAGATTATACTCTAACGATGGATTCGTAGTAATTGATTTAGCATCCGGACAAAAAGGAAATGCACAAAACTTATTAATGTCTAGAAACGCTATCAGCTATAGTATTCAACCTGATAGCACAGCCAAACTACCTATTATTGGAAATGTACCTCTTGTTGGAAAAACAATCAGAGAAGCCGAAACATTTTTAGAAGAAAAGTTTTCGAACTTCTACGTTGACCCCTTCATTCAGTTAGAGGTTACTAACCAAAGAGTTATTGTTTTCCCAGGAACGGGAAGCTCTGCCAAGGTTGTTAATTTAACAAACAACAACACTACATTAATAGAAGCTATTGCTTTGGTTGGAGGAATCGCAGGGCAAGGTAGAGCAAACCGAATTAAAGTGATCAGAAACACTTCTAAGAAAAAAGAAATATACCTAATAGACTTATCTACAATTGATGGTATAAATAATGCTGATATGATTGTACAAGCAAATGACATTGTATATGTTGAGCCTGTACCAAATCTAGCGAGAGAAGCTTTAGCCGACATTACACCAGTGGTATCATTATTATCAAGCACATTATTCGTTTGGGCTACTCTTCGTACACTGAATAACCCATGATTTCGGAAGATTCTCAAAATCAAAAGTTCGAAAGGTACCGAGAGCGTATATCCAGTTTTAGTAACGATTTTGAAATTGGATTATTCTTAAGGCATGTTCGAAAAAGTCTATGGATTTACATCATCTTATTTTCCCTGGCTGGTGGTACCTCATACCTATTTTTAAGGTATACTCCACCTATCTATGAATCGAACCTTACCATTCAAATTCAAAAAAAGAATCAGGCTAGTGATTTACTAAACGTTTACTCTCAATTTTCGGATAATTCAGGATTAAAATCAGAAATCGAATTATTAAGATCTCCACTTCTATTTGAACGAGCCATTAATAATATTGATTTAAAAGTAGGGTACTTTTCTAAAGGAGAAATACTAACCAAAGACCTATATTACATTACACCATTTCGATTAGAAGACATTTCTATTCAAGACTCCAGTATTCTTAATAAGAAACTATTCATTGAAAAGAAAAATGGGAAATACAGCATTAAAAATGAAAATCAACATTTTCTAACTGAGGAAGAGTTTGACAATAACGAAGCGATAAACTGTAAAGAATTTACTGGTAGGTTCAGAATCTCTCACCTGGACAAATTTGACAAGCTAATTGATGAAAACGAGGTTTATTTCATTATCAACAACCCTAAAACAATTAGTAATCAATTAATACAAAACCTAAAGGTTACCATAGAAAATAGTGAAGCCAATACCATCAAAATTAATTTTCAGCACGAGAACAGATATCTAACAAAAAACCTGGTTAACGAACTAGCATCGGTATACGACCAGTTTTCGCTGGAAAGAAAAAGTACTAGTTCGGATAACATCGTAGATTTTATCAAGTCACAAAAAGACTCGGTAGAACAGCGTCTTATCGAAAGTGAGAAACTAATTCAGATCTTTCAGAAAGAAAATGAGATTCATGATTCGAAAGGACTTACCACCTCTTTCCTATCTCAAATTGAAATTCTAGATGCCGAAATTTTGGACATTGATATTGAACTTAAATTGTTAAATGAACTAAAAAAATCATTTACCAATTACGATAAGGAACCCAATATTTATGACCTTCTTCCATTTCTTATTGGTAAAAAGTTCCCGGCTTCAATGGACAATTTGATTGTTGATCTCCAGAAAAAAATTGATGAAAAGGAAAAATTATTGAGATCAGCAACGGCAGAAAACGACAATGTTGTTTTACTACAAAAGAAAATAGATCGACAGATAAAACTCATTATCCAGGCAATTGAGATCGTTAACACAGATATTGAAGAGAAAAAGGTCACACTGGAAAGTAAAATTTCCGATATAGAATTACAGTTGATTTCTCTTCCAGAAAAAGAATTAGAATTAGCACGATTAGAGCGAATACTTCAAATAAATAACAAATATTACACCCTATTACTAGAGAAGGAAGCCGAATACCGATTAACGAGTGCAGGACTCACCACACACAATGAGATTTTAAGAGAAGCAACTCTTCCACATGCACCAATTTCTCCTAGCTCTGGATACACCTACCTAATTGGAGTTTTAGCAGCTTTACTGGTTTCGATTATTTTAACGATAATCAAGTACATGACTCATGACCAAATCACCTCTTTAAATGAAATTACCAAGCTTACTCAGGCTTCAGTTGGAATACTAGGAATCATCCCGAAATACAAAAAGAACATTCCAATATCACAGCTTATTATTGATAAGAGTCCAAAATCTGTAATTACCGAATCCTTTCGTTCTGTTAGAACCAATCTTCAATTCGTTAATAATGAAGATAAGCCTAAAACCATAGCTATTACTAGTACTATTTCCGGTGAAGGAAAAACATTTGTTGCTCTTAACCTTGCTGGAATCATGGCATATTCAGGAAAAAAAGTAGTTATTCTTGATCTGGACATGAGAAAACCAAAAATTCACCTTGGTTTTGGCACAGAGAATAAGAAAGGAATGAGTACTCTTCTAATTGGAAAAGATAATATTGACAATTGCATTCAGAACAGTGCCCTTAGTGGACTTGATTTTATCACCGCTGGTCCAATCCCTCCAAACCCTTCTGAGTTAATCATCAATGGCCGTTTAGATGTAATCATTGAAGAACTTCAAAAAACGTATGATATGGTAATCATTGACAACCCTCCTGTTGGGCTAGTTACTGACGGGATTCCTATCATTCAAAAAGCAGACTATCCAATCTACATCTTTAAAGCAAATTATTCCCGAAAGAACTTTGTACAAAACGTAGATCGGTTGATTAATGAAAATAAAATTCATAAATTATCTGTAATTCTTAATGCAGTTGACATACAAAGAAGCGCATCAGGAGGTAATTATGGCTATGGGTACGGATATGGCTATGGGTACGGTTATAACACCTACGGTAGTGGATATTACACAGAAGAGGAACCTCCTAATAAGAAGAGAATGAATGATCTTTTTAAGAGAAAAAGAAGATAATTTCAATTCATCCTTGTAAATTTGCGGGATGCAAATTACAGAAACCCACATCAAAGATTTGTTTATTGTTAAACCAAATGTATTTGGTGATGAGCGCGGTTATTTCTACGAATCCTTCAATCAGCAAAGATTCAATGAATTGGTTGGTAAGGAAATAACCTTTGTTCAGGACAATCAATCACAATCTCAAAAAAATGTTCTGAGAGGAATACACTTTCAAAATCCTCCTTTTGCGCAAGGGAAACTTGTAAGAGTGGTAAAAGGAAGCGTTTTGGATGTGGCGGTTGATTTGCGAATTGACTCACCTACTTATGGTGAAAATTTTACTATTAAACTAGACGACAAACACCACGAAATGTTGTGGATCCCTGAAGGATTTGGGCATGGATTCGTAAGCCTTGAAGATGACACTATTTTCTCTTACAAATGCACTAACTACTACAACAAAGAATCAGAAGGTTGTATCTTATGGAACGATCCAACCATTAACATTAACTGGAATGTAGAAAATCCTATTCTATCGGAAAAGGATAAAGAAGGAGTACCATTTGAAACCTTCTCTTCTCAATTCCAAATTATGATTTAAAAGTGGAAAACACACAGTACTTATTCTTGATTTATTCAGGGTTTTTCCTGAGCATCGTAGCTTTTAGTTTGGTTATTAACACCATTATGCTAAAGTTTGCAACCACGCTTGGTATTAGAAATAGCGAACAACCTATTATCAGATGGAGTAACGTTGCTAAGCCGGCACTAGGAGGAATTACATTTTACATCTCCTTCCTATTATCGTCCACATGCTTTTCCATTTTCTTCGAACAATCTGCAGTATTTAAAGACCTAAGTGCTCTGGGGATGATGGCCGCTACAGCTATGGCTTTTCTAATGGGACTAGCAGATGATGCCTATAATACTAACCCATTACTAAAATTTTCTGTTCAGCTAATCTGTGGTGTAATCCTAATTTCTACCGGTACCTATATTCAAATATTCGACAATAACATATTAAACTATGTCATCACTGTACTTTGGATCATTGGGATAATGAACTCCATAAATATGCTGGATAATATGGATGGAATCACTGCTGTAGTCTCCATTTTCATTCTACTCGCTTGTTTAACATTTATGAGTGTTCACAATCAATTTGCTCATTTCGATTTTATAGCCATTCTCGGTGTTTTAGCATCTTTGATTGCATTTCTATTTCACAATTGGAACCCATCCAAAATGTTTATGGGAGATACAGGAAGTCAATTTTTAGGTATGTTCATTGCCTCTGTAAGCATCAAATATCTCTGGAATAGTACTTCCTTTAATGGAGAAGTTAATCACGCACAACAAATCATTACAGTATTGATTGCATTTATACTACCAATTGTTGACACCACCACTGTAGTTATAAATAGAATTTCAAGAAAACAATCTCCCTTCGTTGGAGGAAAGGACCATACAACACATCACCTATCCTACCTGGGATTGAGTGATGGAAGAGTTGGGTTTGTGTTTTTGGGTATTTCAGCCATTTCATTATTAATCTGTATTGCAATTTTCAGATTTATTGATGAGTGGACTCCTATTCTTACCATCACTTTCATTGGCTATTTTATGGCTATATTTATTACCCTGTTTTCTATCACCCAAAAAAATAAAGACAAGCGATGAGTGTGTTTTCCAAAAACAATAGTATTCTTTTCCTATCCGGCTTATCGCTCGGATTAATCCTATTCATATTAATTGGGTTTAGTAGTGATAAAGGGAAAACTGAAACAACCGAAGTGAACGAACCGACAGGAGAAGTTGACGCAAGTAATGAAGCCAAAAATGTACTCATTCCTGGTGATGCTAATTTTGCGAACGAACAAGTTCCTCTTCAAATAATCGATGTTAAAGAAAAACTGGACCGAGAATTAATTGTTAATACTTATTGGCATTCTCAAACCATTCTATTTCACAAAAGAGCAGCAAGGTGGTTCCCGATTATCGAACCTATTTTAAAAGAAAATGGAATTCCTGAAGATTTTAAATATCTCGCAGTAATCGAAAGTGGACTGGATAATGTTGTTTCTCCTTCAGGAGCAAGAGGCTTTTGGCAATTTATGGAGAAAACTGGTAAAGGATACAACTTAGAAATCAACACTCACGTTGATGAGCGTTACCACGTAGAAAAATCTACAGTTGCAGCTTGTAAATACCTTAAAGAAGCTTATGATAAATTTGGAAACTGGACCCTAGCTGCTGCCTCCTATAACATGGGAAAATCTGGTTTAGCAAGACGCCTGAACGAACAACGAGCCGCAAGTTATTACGATTTACTTTTAAATATCGAAACCGGAAGGTACGTTTACAGAATAATTGCAGCGAAGTATATACTATCCAATTCTGAACAATACGGTTTTCACCTGGAGAAGGCCTCACTTTATCAGCCCTACCAAACAACAATTATTGAAGTCGACTCGGCTATTAATGATCTGGTTGAATTCTCTATACAACAAGGAATAAACTATAAAACGCTAAAGCTATTAAACCCATGGATGAGGAAACCTCAGTTACCAAATCCGAATGGAAAAGTTTACAACATTAAAATTCCTTTGAACACCAAAGAACTTGGACCTGTAGAAAAACCATTACCTGGAACACCTGAAGAATGAAAAACGAATTTATAGTAGAAGAAGGAGAAATTGAAATTTTCGGTGCGCGTTCTCATAACCTGAAGAACCTGGATTTAAAGATCCCCAGAAATCAATTGGTAGTAATTACTGGATTGAGCGGAAGTGGAAAATCGTCTCTTGCATTTGATACTATATTCGCGGAAGGACAAAGAAGGTATATAGAAACTTTCTCTGCTTATGCCAGGCAATTCTTAGGTGGTTTATCCAGACCTGACGTGGACAAAATAACCGGATTGAGTCCAGTTATTTCCATCGAGCAAAAAACAGTTAGCAAAAATCCCCGTTCTACGGTTGGTACTATAACCGAAATCTATGATTTCTTGCGTCTTTTATACGCAAGAGCTTCCGAAGCATATTCTCCTGAAACAGGAGAGAAAATGATTAAATACTCTGAAAAACAAATTCTGGAACTTATCCAAACTACTTTTCGGGGAGAAAAAATCACCATTCTTAGCCCATTGGTAAAATCCAGAAAAGGTCATTACCGTGAGCTTTTTGAAAAACTGAGAAAACAAGGTTTTTTAAAAGTCCGTGTTGATGGTGAAATACAAGATATCATTCACGGAATGAAACTCGATCGATATAAAATGCACGACATTGAAGTGGTTATAGATCGTATTAAAGTAGATGAAGCATCCTCCAAAAGATTAAGTTCGGGAGTTCAATTAGCTCTAAAAAGAGGAAGAGGAGAAATGCTAATCGAAAAGCATGACACCGGCGAAATAAGACACTTTAGTAAATCACTGATGTGCCCTACTACGGGATTTTCATTGCCAGAACCAGAACCAAACATTTTCTCTTTTAACTCTCCGCATGGTGCTTGTACCAAGTGCAATGGTTTAGGGCAAGTTGCAGAAATTGACATCAATAAAATAATTCCAGATCCTAACATTACTGTAAAACAAGGAGGAATTGCTCCACTAGGAAAATACAAAGCCAATTGGATCTTTAAACAGGTAGAGGTAATCTTGAAAGATGCAGGCTTTAAATTGGAGTCAAAGATTAGTGACCTTCCGGAAGAATTACTAAACAAATTACTCTATGGAACAGATGACCTGATCAAGATAGTAGGGAACTCTGGCGTTCATGAAGTGGTTTCCAACTTTGAGGGAATTATTAATTTTGTTACCAGGCATCAAAAAGATCAAAGTTCAAAGAGCATACAACGCTGGGCGGATAGTTTTACAAATAAAAAAGATTGTCCTAAATGTGGTGGAAGTAGACTTAAAGAGGACTCTTTATTATACAAAGTAAATGGTGTTGCCATTTCCGAGTTAACCAAAATGGATCTCTCTGAGTTATTCGACTGGGCTGATAGTTTGGAAAATGAACTTTCAGAAAATCAGTTGATCATTGCCAGAGACATCATCAAGGAGATTCGTAATAGAACAAAATTCTTATTGAATGTTGGGTTAAACTACTTATCCTTAAACCTTAGCTCTAAGTCCCTTTCGGGAGGAGAAGCACAAAGAATTAGGTTAGCCACCCAAATAGGCTCTGAACTTACCGGAGTACTTTACATTTTGGACGAACCCTCGATTGGACTTCACCAAAGGGATAATACTCGCCTTATAGACTCTTTGGTTAAGTTAAAAGAAGGAGGCAACTCTGTAATCGTTGTGGAACACGACAAGGACATCATGCTACAAGCAGACCACTTGATAGACATAGGCCCTGGAGCAGGAATTAATGGTGGTCACATTGTATCGGAAGGTTCTCCAAATGAACTGAGCAACATCAATTCTGTTACCGCAGAATACATTCTTGGAAAAAGAGAAATCACAGTCCCTAAAAAAAGAAGACCAGGAAATGGTAAAGAATTAAAGTTAATTGGGGCCAAGGGTAACAACCTGAAAAATGTATCAGTCAGTATCCCTTTAGAGAAATTTGTTTGTGTAACTGGAGTTTCGGGAAGTGGAAAATCCACTCTTATCAACGAGACCCTTTACCCTATTCTAAACCAACACATCTACCGAGGAGTTAAAAAACCTTTGGCTTATGACTCCATAGAAGGATTAGAGCATTTAGATAAAGTAATTGAAATCAATCAAAGCCCTATCGGTAGAACTCCTAGGTCAAACCCAGCTACTTATACTGGATTGTTTACGGACATTCGTGCTCTTTTTACCAATCTTCCAGAGGCTAAAATCAGAGGATATAAGCCTGGACGTTTTTCGTTCAATGTAAAAGGTGGACGTTGCGAAGAGTGTAAAGGAGCAGGATTAAGGTTAATCGAAATGAATTTCCTACCGGATGTTTACGTTAAATGTGATACCTGCCAGGGAAAAAGATACAATAGAGAAACATTAGAGGTCAGATATAAAGGCCATTCGATTAATGATGTTCTTGAGATGCCTATACATGAGGCACTTCACTTTTTTGAGCACATTCCTTCCATTCATGCTAAATTGGCAACATTAGAAGCAGTAGGATTAGGATACATCAGTCTTGGACAACCATCCACTACTCTGTCT
The DNA here is from genome assembly GCA_965230225.1 of Parvicellaceae bacterium. Lineage (GTDB taxonomy): Bacteria > Bacteroidota > Bacteroidia > Flavobacteriales_D > Parvicellaceae > CALSMU01. The sequence goes on along the minus strand of CBDDKM010000003.1, from coordinate 320,106 downwards.
GGAGGAGAAGCACAAAGAATTAAATTAGCCACTGAGCTTTCTAAAAAAGATACTGGAAATACTTTCTATATCCTGGATGAGCCAACCACAGGTCTTCATTTTCAGGACATTCAAATGCTATTAAACGTTCTAAACCAGTTAGTGGATAACGGCAATACAGTTTTAGTTATAGAACACAACCTCGACATCATAAAAGTGGCGGACCACATCATCGACATAGGTCCCGAAGGAGGTAAAGGAGGTGGTCAGGTAATTGGAACAGGAACGCCTGAGGAGATGGTCAAAATCAAATCAAGTCATACAGCACAATTTTTAAAACAGGAATTGCACCTTTAATCCAAATTTCGAAACTCTATAATAATTTTTAACGTTATTGAGTTCTAGATAGTGAATGTTGGATTAAATAAATGTAGATGAACGACGATAGAGAAAGAAACGAAAGAGACAGAATAGAAGAAGCGTTTAAACAAAAAAACTGGAATGAAATCAAAACAAACGATAGTTGGGCAGTATTCAAAATCATGTCCGAGTTTGTTGAAGGATATGAACGACTAGCCCGAATAGGCCCATGTGTTTCCATTTTTGGATCAGCCAGAACCAAACCAGATCATAAGTATTACAAATTAGCAGAAGAAATTGCCTTTAAATTGACACAAAACAATTATGGTGTTATAACTGGTGGTGGACCTGGGATCATGGAAGCTGGAAACAAAGGAGCACACAGAGGTGGAGGAATCTCGGTAGGATTAAATATCGACCTGCCTTTTGAACAGCATTACAACCCCTACATCGACAACGACAAGATGATCAATTTTGATTATTTCTTCGTAAGAAAAGTAATGTTCGTTAAGTATGCTCAAGGGTTTATCGTACTACCAGGTGGATTTGGTACTCTGGATGAATTTTTCGAATCACTCACACTTATTCAGACCAATAAAACAGGGCAATTCCCTGTAATTTTAGTGGGACGATCATTTTGGTCTGGACTACTGGACTGGATTAAGCAAGTGGTTCTGGAGGAAGAAAGCAACATTTCCCCAATAGATATGGAACTCATAACCCTGGTAGATACGGCAGACGAAGCGGTTGATGAGATCAATAAATTCTACAACCAGCACCGCCTTAGCCCTAACTTCTAGGCCTCATAAAGCCCTGAATTTTAATATTTCCGATAGTTTTTATACTTTTGTAGCAATAAAAGGTGGATTAGTCTATGCTAATAGGCTTTTTAACTAAACTACATTGTATGAAAAAAACTTTACTAGTTCTTTTTTCTTTTACTAGCTTTTTCGGTTTCTCACAGGCGGACAATGACCAACCCGATATCCTGACCGTTGGAGCTGGAGCAGGTTTCACCAGCTTTATTGGAGACTTGCAAACAGATTCAGAAGTATCCTCATTCTCTATGATACGTAAAGCATTCGTATTCAACTTAGAGAGAAGATTTGGGCAAATTGCCGCTGCACAAATTGACGTGCTTTATGGTTCTTTGTCTTACAACGAAAGGTCACCTGTTGTTGCTAATAACAGGAACTTTGAGTCACCTCTATTACAGGTGGGAGGAAACTTTACCTTTCATTTTGACGATGACATTATCATTAACAGAAAGTCTCCTTTCTCTCCTTATGTATCTGCTGGTGTTAGCTTTTTAAAGTTTGACGCTCATTCAGACCTTTTGGACAGCTACGGAAATTCTTACTACTACTGGGATGATGGAACCATCAGAGATGAAGCTTTCAATGGTTCAAACGATACAACCACGGTAATTTTACAAAGGGATTATAACTACGAAACCCAATTAACTGATTCAGTAGAGAACTATAGTAGAAACAGCCTTTCTATTCCTCTTACATTTGGATTAAAATGGAAATTTACCCCAAGAATCCAGGGAAGAGTTTACGGAAGTTATAACCTGGCTCTAACCGATTGGATTGACAATGCCAAAGAGAACAACAACAACGATAAATTCATTTACGCTGGGTTCTCTCTTCATTACGTAATTAAAAAACAAGATCAAGAGCTTAAACACCGCTACGACGATGTGGATTTTGATGCTTTAAAATCTAACGACGAAGACGGAGACGGAATTATTGATACTGAAGATCAATGTCAGGGAACTCCTGAAGGTATAGAAATTGATGCCAAAGGATGTCCAATGGATGAAGATGGTGATGGCGTACCGGATTATTTGGATAAAGAAAAAGGGACCAAAAAAGGAGTTGTTGTTGATGAAGAAGGAAGAGAGCTTACTGATGAAATGTTAGCACAAAGAATTGCGCAAAGAGATTCCATTGCTACTGTTAGACATGAAACATTCTCAGATGATGCTTCTTTAGAAACATTAAACAAAATAAGTCATGAGATTGAAAGCACTAACAATGATACTGGAAATAACAAAACTGCTGTAGAATCTACAATACCTGAAGAACTTAAGGAAGCAGACATCAATGGAAATGGATTAATTTCAGCTAGTGAAATCACTGCTGCTATTGATGGTTTCTTTGAAGGATCAAATGATTTCACTGTAAAAAGGCTTCACCAATTGATCAATTACTTCTTTGAGCAGTAGTTTCGATCAACACAATATTTAGACAAGTTAAAGAGCATCTATCCTTCGATAGGTGCTCTTTTTGATTATTAACAATTCACCCCTGTTATTAACATTTTTCTGTAGAAAGAAAAAAACTTGCCCCCTACCAACCCTGGAAACTTGGAGTAGATTTGTTATGCAAGACAACAAACAAAAACAAACTTCATGTTCAAATCGTTATTTATTTCGCTTAATCTGGCGGGACTGGTTCTAATTCCATTTCTATACGTTGGAGATGTAAGTGTAGAGCATAATGGACCTACAGAAATACAAGCCGGTGAAGAAGCTACTATTACTGTAGTAATTAACAAAGGTTCTGCATCAGGGCCTGCGAGGCTAAAATTGAATTTTGAAAATGCCCCGGGTCTTGAAGCATTGGAAGATGATAATGGAGGAGCTTCTTTCTCTTTCAATAACTCCAGTGCCTTATTCATCTGGTATTCTATACCACCGGCAGAAACGGTTACCTTGACCTACAAGGTAAAAATGGTTGAAGGTGCAACTCCAGGCCCACAAACCATTTCTGGAGTATTTTCATACTTGGACGCCGACGAAAGAAAAAAGGAGGAATTACCGGATATAACGATCGAAATTAAAGGTGAAGAGGTTGCCGCTAATGTGGAGTCTGGAAACGAGACAGGAAATGAAACAGGTAATGAATCTGGTAACGAGACAGGAAATGAATCTGGAAACGAAAGTGGGAATGAGTCAGGAAATGAGCCCCCTACGTCTAATCCAATCGAAAACATCACTGCTAATCGCTCAATAGAGAATGTAGACAATGGTGTAGTTGTTACTGTTGTAATTAATAAAGGAAGCGAAACAGGGTTTGCCAGATTAAAAGAAAATGTACCAAATGGATTTCAAGCAGAGAAAGTAGAATCTGCAGGTGCAGTATTTAAGTTTTCAGATAACTCGATAAAATTCCTTTGGACATCAGTTGATCCTTCCGCCTCGGAAATCACTGTTAAATACAAACTTATTCCTAACCCAGGAGTATTTGGAGATTTTTCTGTTGACGGGTCGTTCTCTGGAGAGTTCCTAATCATTGACGATACTCCTCAGAAAGTAATGATCCCTGCATCTTCGTTCCACATCGAACAACAAGAAGTTGCCAATAACACCGGAAACGAAACCGGCAATGAAAGTGGGAATGAATCTGGAAACGAAATGGCTAATAATACCGGTAACGAATCAGGGAATGAGTCTGGAAACGAGAGTGGCAACGAGACAGGTAATGAAATGGCCAATAACTCAGGAAACGAAAGCGGAAATGAATCTGGTAACGAATCAGGAAATGAGAGTGGGAATGAGTCAGGAAATGAAAGTGGTAATGAAACTTCATTTACGAACCACACCGGAGGGAACGCTGCTGTAAACTTTAGAGTACAGGTTCTAGCTGCACATAAAACAGTAGATCAAAGATACATTGAGAAAAAGTATGGCTACAGTGGCAACATTAACCTTGAAAACCACGAAGGGTGGGTAAAATACACTACAGACGGGGTTAACACTTATAGAGAAGCCAGAGATAAGAGAAACGGTTTAGACTCTTACGATTTCCCAGGACCATTTGTAACAGCGTACAACCAGGGAGAAAGAATTACTGTACAGGAAGCACTAATGCTTACTAGCCAGGAATGGGTACAATAATCCAATAGGAAAACATTAAAAGAAAAGGCACTCAATTGAGTGCCTTTTTTGTTTCCATACAGTTAGGATTCTACGTCAAACAAAAAAAGCCGTATGCTAATATCATACGGCTTTTGAATATCTATTAAGAAATCAATTAACGCTTCGCTCTTGGCTCGTCAGAAACGCTTAATTTTTTCCTACCTTTTCTTCTTCTTGCATTCAAAATCTTTCTACCATTTTTAGTAGCCATTCTAGATCTGAATCCGTGCTTATTTTTTCTCTTTCTATTCGAAGGTTGAAATGTTCTTTTCATTGTCTTATTCTTTAAAGCCCTTCAAGGCGTTTCCAAATTCGGACTGCAAAAATATACCTTTTTTCCAACTGACAAAAACAAATAGCCTTTTTTCTGAAAAAATATTGCTACCACTACTCTCTACAAATGACATATATTTTACACTCTCCCGATGCAAGGACAAAAATAAAGCATACTTTTGCCCCACAGTATGGCTGGATTTGGTAAAAGAGAAAAAAGAGAAAGGGTTAAACTTGAAAAAGGAGCCTATAAAAGGGCTGCTCGTGTTTTTAAGTTTATTAAACCCTACCGATTTACTTTTGTGATCGGAATGTTATTCCTTGTATTCTCCAGTCTTACCACCATGGGGTTCCCCTACTTAATAGGTCGATTACTTGGTTCTGAAAAGCAAGAAACTACTACTGACAAACTAGAACTAACGGATTTAGACAACATCGACGCACTGATGTTGCTTTTACTCTTTGTATTTATTGCTAACGCTATCTTCAGTTACATGAGAATATTCTTGTTTAGCATAGTTACTGAAGGAGCATTAAGAGACATCCGAAATAAAGCATTTGGCAAACTGGTTTATAGCGACATCTCTTTTTACGATAAAAGCAAAGTAGGAGAAATTACATCGAGAGTAGCTACTGATACCAATTTATTACAAGAGCTATTGATGACGAACCTTGCTGAATTTATCAGACAATGGATTACCATCGTAATTGCGGTTGGTTTTATCTTCTACCTAAAATGGCAATTAGCTTTGATTATGCTTTCTGTTATCCCTGTAGTAGCAATTGGAGCAGTGATCTTTAGTAAATTCATTAAAAAACTTTCTAAAGCTGCTCAGGATAAAGCTGCAGAATCCAACTCTATTCTAGAAGAGACACTTACCGGTATTAAAAATGTAAAAGCATTTGCTAACGAGGCCTTTGAAATGCTTCGATATAAAAAACGTACAGAATCTATCCGAACTCTATCCATTAAGGGAGCTCGATGGAGAGGTGCATTTGCAGCATTCATTATTCTTGGGGTTTTTGGTTCCGTAACCTTTGTTATTTGGCAGGGGATATCTATGGTGCATGCCGGTGAAATAAGCACCATTGAATTCAATCAATTCATTATGTTCACCATTATTCTTGGAGCCTCATTTGGAGGTATTGGAAGCTTAATGGGAAGCATTCAAAAGTCCATTGGAGCTACCGAAAGATTAATGGATCTTTTAGATAAGGATACCGAACCTGTTCCTACTTCGGATAGCATTAGTACTCCTCTATCAGGAAAGGTTAGCTTCAACAATGTAGACTTCCATTACGACACCAGAAAAGAAGCTAGAGTACTTAAGAGTTTATCGTTTGATGTTAACGCTGGTGAAAACATAGCAATTGTAGGAGCATCCGGTGGAGGTAAATCTACGATAACCTCCCTCCTATTACGATTTTATGAGCCTGTTAGTGGTCAAATCCTATTCGACGACAAGCACGCCTCAGAGTTTGGTCTTCAAGAGCTGAGAAAACAAATGGCCATTGTGCCGCAAGAAGTTATTCTATTTAGTGGAAGCATTAGAGAAAATATCGCTTATGGTAAACCAGATGCTTCCGAGGAGGAAATCATCGAAGCGGCCAGAAAAGCAAATGCCCTGGATTTCATTAATGATTTCCCTGATGGATTTGCAACGACTGTTGGAGATAGAGGGATTCAATTATCTGGTGGACAAAAACAAAGAATTGCCATTGCCAGAGCCGTTTTAAAAGATCCTAAAATTCTAATTTTGGATGAAGCTACCAGTTCATTAGACTCCGAATCTGAAAAACTAGTTCAGGATGCTCTGGATGAATTAATGAAAGGGCGTACATCATTTGCCATAGCACACCGTTTATCTACCGTTAAAAATGCGGACCGAATACTGGTTATGGACAAAGGAGAATTAGTAGAGGTTGGAACCCACTCTGATCTTCTGGAAAAAGATGGCGTATACGCTAATCTAAGTAAAATTCAATTTGAGCTTCACTAAGCTTTACAAATAATCGAACATTTCCCACGCTTATTCAATTACTATTTATTAGTAATTCTAATTTGATAGGTTTATACTACCAAACCTACATCCATGAAATACTTCATCATTCTTTTTATGATAATCACCGGAACACTAGTTTCAAGCTGTTCCAATGAATCATCTAGTGCCAATCTATCCAATAAAGAACTTATTATAGCTATCCAGCCATTCGAAAATTTCCCCACTGAAGAAGTCAACCTCCTTCAACAAACCATCCATAACTTCTATGGGTGCCAAATCAAACTTTTAGACCCAATCGAACTACCTAATAAAGCTTTTATCAATGTTAAATCTCCCAGATACAGGGCAGATAGCCTGATTAAATACTTAAAATCTGAAGTAGAGGGTAATTTCGACTACATCATTGGCTTAACCAGCAAAGACATATCCACTACAAAATACAGCAATCGCTCCACCAAAACCATTAAAGAACCAGAATACAAATACCAGGATTGGGGAATTTTCGGATTGGGATATATGCCCGGAAAAAGTTGTATTGTATCCACGTTCAGAATTAAGAAAAATGTCTCCACAGAAAAATTCCAGGAACGATTTATGAAAATTTGCTGTCATGAACTGGGACATAACTTTGGCTTATCACATTGCCCTAATAAGAGTTGTATCATGCAAGATGCTGCAGAAACAATTAAAACTATTGATGGAGTTCAATTAGAACTTTGTGATCAATGTAAAAAAGCGATCCACCTTAGCGATTAGAGAAAATCTCGTGCTTTGGATCAATTAAACCTTGAAACTTAATTCGGTAGTGATGATTAAAAGCTTCGAGGACTTCAATATTATTCTCTCTTAAAATGGATTGGTTAGAAAGTAAATCGAAGAATTTCTGATCATCCAAACTAAGTAATAACGGATTGGAATCTGCTTTAAAAACTCCTATCTCCTTCCCTATTTCGTAATAACTTTTCAAGTTGATCATTACGTTCTTCTGAAACAAAGCTACCTTTTTCCATACCTCAGGGTAATTTCTTTTTATTTGAGAGAGTAATCTATTGGACACGTCAAAGGTTTGAACACAGAAAAACAACATGGCCTTTCTATATCTTTCGGTATAGGGAAGTGTAATGTTTTCCAGAACCGATTCATACTCTCCAATTACCTTTAACTTATAATCAATTGCAGCCTCAACGATCTCTTCTTTAGATTCAAAATGGTTGTAAATAGTAGTCTTACTCATTTTCAAATCAGCAGCCATTTTGGACATGGAAAAATTCTCAATTCCGTGGTTTTGAAAATAAACCATATAACGGATCGTGTGCTTCTCTTTTATAGCTTTATCCTTGTACCTGTATCGTTCTACTGATTTTCTTCCCATTAGTCTAACTCAAATGGAATTTTAGAGCTTATTAACCCATTAAATCTAACCTGAAAATGCTGATTAAATGCTTTTCTAATAGTCAGGTTAGTTCGGTTCAAAAACCCCTGATCAAATAACAACTCAAAGAACATTCGATCTTCCATGGCCAGCAACACTGGATTAACTTTTTCAAAATATCCTTTGATCATTCCCTCTTCATAATACTTTACCAAACCATTAAAGGCCACCTTTTGAAACTTTTGGATGTACAGCCATACAGAAGGATATAACTCCTGAAGATCTTTGATGATTCGCATTGAAATATCATACATCTGTTGACTATAGTACCCCATTGCTTTATAATAGCGTTCTATAAAACCAAGCTTCTCATCGAATAAGATCTTGTAAAAGTCTTTTATCGAATCCACTTTAACCTGAACGGCAAATTCAACAATTTCTTCTTTGGAGGAAAAATGATTATAGATGGTTCCTTTACTAACCCCAATATATTCAGCCATTTTATCCATGCTAATCTCCCTAATTCCAAACTCCTGAAAATAAGGCATTGCATTTCTAATCCACTTTTTCTTCTTCTCGATGTTCGACCCTCTGGATTTATCTGTAGCTTTTCTTCCCATAAGAACAATCTATTATACTGTGTAAAGATAAGGTATAATAGAATTAATTCCTGCTAGACTACCCCTATCACAACATTTTAGAGAGTTTTTTTTCAACATTTCGACCAATGGGTGTACTCGGAATGGTATAATTTGTAATTTGGTCGGCTCAATTCCTTTGGATTTTCCTATTTAGTTAGGAAACAAAGGGCAAAATGAACTACTATGGCAACGATTTATTTAGATTTCGAAAAACCAATAGAAGAGTTACACGAACAAATTGAAAAGACAACAGAAGTTGGAGAGAAAGGAAAGGTAGATGTATCTGGTACATTAGAAGAACTACAAACCAAATTAGAAGAAACTACAAAAGAAATATACGAAAACTTAACACCTTGGCAAAAGGTTCAGGTTAGTCGTCATGCAGAACGACCATATACCCTTGATTATATTAATGCCATGACCAATGGTGAGTTCATCGAATTACATGGCGACAGAAATGTAAAAGATGATAAAGCCATGGTTGGTGGTTTTGGTTCTATCGACGGTAAAACCGTAATGTTTGTAGGGCAGCAAAAAGGAAGAAATACCAAAGAAAGAAAATACAGAAACTTTGGAATGGCCAATCCAGAAGGATACAGAAAAGCTTTAAGATTAATGAAGCTGGCCGAAAAATTTGACAAACCAATTGTTTGCTTGATTGACACCCCAGGTGCATTCCCAGGGTTAGAAGCTGAGGAAAGAGGACAAGGAGAAGCAATTGCAAGAAACCTGTTCGAAATGATGAAACTTAAGGTACCGGTAATTTGTGTAATTATTGGAGAGGGTGCATCAGGTGGAGCCTTAGGAATTGGTATCGGAGACAAAGTATTAATGTTGGAAAACACATGGTACTCCGTTATTTCGCCGGAATCTTGTTCTTCTATTCTTTGGAGAAACTGGGACAACAAGGAAAAAGCAGCAACAGCGCTTAACCTCACTGCAAAAGACATGTACAAAAATAAACTTATCGATGGTATCATTAAAGAACCATTGGGAGGTGCACATGCTCAACCGGAAAAAATGTTCAAGAAACTGAAAACAGAACTAAAAAAGAACTTAACCAAACTCGGAGAATCATCGCCAGAAGAACTCATCGAAAAGCGAATAGAGAAATTCTGTAGTATGGGAGTTTACAAAAAGTAATTTAAAGAAGCATTTATCGATTTGGTAAATGCTTTTTTTATTTGTTATAGTACAACAGTACAGCATCAACCACTCCTGTATGAGAAACTGTATTTACAAGATTTCCCAATCTATCATAATACCTAACCTCGTTACCAACTCCCACAAGTAATACATCATTTAAAGAATCGTAAGATACATTAGAAGGATTTATACCTGGAACTATATTTATCATGCTATTATTGGTATAAGTATACCTTAATAAGCCTGATTCGTGAGCAATAACTACTTCATTAGCATCTACTCTAGCAACATCATTAATTGCACCTACCGGTACCGAATGGGGCTCCCAGAAATAGTTTCCTGACACTCCATACACATGCATCTCACCTTGTCCGGCATCATTCATAAAAACAAACACTTCATCGCTGTTTCTCTCACTAAAACCTACAAGGTCTTTATCCACCTGTAACTCCTGATATAGAATTCCTGTGCTCGTATGATACAAACTCAACTTAACCGCTCCGGCAGATCCTACTTGCTCAGAAAATAAGTACTCCCCTTGCACATGAAGATCTTCAGGACGATATCCAACTCCCGAGTAAGCATTATATACGCCCACCCCATCTTTGTTGTATCCTGCAACCTGTCCATCTCCCAAAGATGCATACGTTAGGTGATCTTCATTATCAGTAATGATTTTTGAGAAATACGGAAACACGGTAGATTGCACAGGTAAGTTCCATAAGTTGATATTGGATTCAGGGTCCATTGACCACAAATTACCATTTGCTCCGCCAACAAATGTTAGGTACTGATGGTAAGAGTTACTTGTAGCATCTGTAAACTCTCCAGAATAATTCTTCAGGAAAACAGTATTTCCCATGCTATCGATTTCATATACTTCATAACTACTACTTCCACTACTGGTAACTATATAGGCCCCCGAAAGCTGTAAGGGAATTTCGTTCAAGGTAATTTCAACGAACTCACTAGCCGTATTTTCACCATCAAAAGCACTTACTTTTATAAAGTAGTTTCCTGATTCCAGATGTACATCATCCACAACAATAGCTTTATGAAAATCGATGGATGGAATATCTGGATTGATACTAATGGCAGAAGCTACCACCTGTGAGTTATTATCAACCAACTCAATTTTCACCCATTCCAACCTCGTTTCGTCGGCTACCGACCCCACTACATCAATCAACGAACCTACATCAAAATTAGACATTGCATCTGGACTACTGATTTGTATACTTGGTGGAGTTTCGTCTGTTTGCCTGCACCCCCAGGCAAATAAAGCAACCGTAATTAGAAGGTAAAATGGTTTGTTTCCAAATTTCATATAACGCTGAATATCGAATAATTTCCCTTTAAAATTATAACATTGCTAACAATTGTTAATAACTAGGCTTGATAACTTTTAAGTAAGAAATCGTTAACAAGCTGTTGAAATTCAGGAATCATAAAACTATCTTTGTGTAATGGCAGAGCAATTGGGGAAAATACTGGAAGGTAGCGGAAACAAAAGAAGAATTCCTAAAAATCAATCTTTACCGGTTGATGGAGGCAAGCTTCCTCCACAAGCAGTGGATATGGAAGAGGCTGTTTTAGGAGCTTTAATGTTGGAGCAGGGACCGGTAAATGATGTCATCGACATCCTAACTCCCGATAGCTTTTACAAGGATGCACACAAAAAGATTTATGGAGCTATTCTAGAACTCTTCGGAGCTTCAGAGTCCATCGATATTTTAACGGTAACGCAAAAACTAAGGTCTTCCGGCGAATTAGATGAAGTAGGCGGACCTTACTACATTAGCCAATTAACCAACCGTGTTGCATCTGCTGCTCACGCTGAGGCACATGCCAGAATCATTGCCCAAAAATTTATTCTTCGAGAACTAATTCGCGTTTCAGGAACAGTTATTCAAAAGGCCTACGACGAAACCACAGATGTATTTGATCTTCTGGACGAGGCAGAAGCAAAATTATTCGAAGTAGCAGAAGGGAACATCCGTAAAAACTACGATAGCATGTCTCAGTTAATGAGAATGGCTGTTGATGGTATTGAGGAGGCCATGAACAAGGAAGATGGAGTAAGTGGTATTCCAACTGGATTTAATGCCCTGGACAAAGTAACTTCCGGTTGGCAAAAATCGGACATGATTGTATTGGCCGCACGTCCTGGTATGGGAAAAACAGCATTTGTACTTTCCATGGCTAGAAACTCTGCTGTTGATTTTGGAAAAGGAGTTGCCGTGTTCTCCCTGGAGATGAGTTCTGTTCAGTTGGTTAATCGTTTGATTTCCGGAGAAGCAGAAATTGGAGCCAGTGAAATCAGAAAAGGAAACCTATCGAAAGAAGAATTTACCCAGCTATTCGAACGAACCAAAAAATTAGCAGAAGCTCCCCTTTTCATAGATGATACTCCAGGTCTTTCTATTTTCGAACTAAGAGCAAAATGTAGAAGACTAAAACAACAGCACGATATTCAAATGGTAATCATCGATTACCTTCAGTTAATGACGGCTGGTGGAACCGGAGGAAATCGTGAGCAGGAAATTAGTACCATTTCCAGATCTATTAAGGAGATTGCAAAAGAGTTAGACGTTCCAATTATTGCACTTTCTCAGTTGAGCCGTTCGGTGGAGTCCAGAGGTGGTGATAAACGACCAATGCTTTCCGACCTTCGTGAGTCCGGAGCAATTGAGCAAGATGCGGATATCGTTTGTTTTATCTACAGACCTGAATACTATGGTTTTACAGAATGGCCGGATAACACACCTTGTTCCGGTCAGGGAGAGGTAATCATCGCCAAACACAGAAATGGTTCGTTAGAAGATGTACGATTAAGATTTATTGGTAAGTACGCTAAATTTGCCAACCTGGATACCTTTGATGATGGTGGTGGTTTCGGTATGGAAATGACACCTAACACGGATTTCGAATCAGACGGAGGAGGATTCATGACCGTACAATCTAAAATGAATGAAGATTTTGACGATGGATTTGGAGCTAACTTCATGGAGGATGGCGAAGAAGATAGTCCATTTTAAAGGCTTCTATCATCTCGGTAAGATTTTGAATTTTTAACTTTTTATTTCTGGTTATTAATGTAACTTTAGCATAGTTATTGTGTTTAACTCAAACGATGCGCAGTCTTTTATTATTTATTCTTTTAATTGGGTTTTCCATTCAGGTTTCAGCTAGTTCTATTCTGATTCCAATGGATGATGGTGTTCAAAAGAATCACTTAAAAGCCTATGGCATTGCTTTTTGGGTACTTCAAAACGATATTGAAGTAGAATGGCTCCTAAATTATCGTGGAGGAAGTTTCTTAATCAGCCACTACTCCACTATCGAAGAAGAATGCATCATTAGAGGAGTTACCTACGAGGTTATTGCGGATGTTCAGGCCAACCAGATTAAAATGGCCATTGCAGACCCAGAAGTTAATCAGGAGGTAGTTAAACTAGAAAAAGCACCAAAGATTGCAGTATACACTCCTGGAGGGAAACAACCCTGGGACGATGCTGTAACTATGGTATTGACCTACGCCGAAATTCCTTATGATAAGGTTTATGATCGCGAAGTAATTCAGGGAGATTTACCAGAATACGATTGGCTTCATCTTCACCATGAAGATTTTACAGGACAATATGGTAAATTTTATAGAAACTATAAAAATGCAGCCTGGTATCAAAAACAACAACAGGAAACAGAAGAGATGGCCAAAGAACTTGGTTTCGATAAAGTTTCTCAACTGAAATTAGGTGTCGCTAAAAACATCCAAAAATTCACTGCTGGTGGAGGATTCTTATTCACCATGTGTTCAGGTACAGATTCTTACGACATAGCACTGGCTGCAGAAGGAGTTGATATCTGTGACTACATGTACGATGGTGATCCGGCTGACCCTCAGGCACAACAAAAGCTAGATTTCAACAAGACCTTTGCTTTTAAGGATTTTATACTTAAGACGAATCCTATGGAATATGAGTTTTCAAGCATTGACGCCACTCTGGCTCACCGTGTTCCAGAAGCTCAGGACAAGTTTTCTTTGTTTGAATTCTCTGCAAAGTGGGACATTGTACCAACGATGTTATGCCAAAACCACACCTCGATCATTAAAGGATTTATGGGGCAAACAACAGATTTTCACAAGCAATATGTAAAATCTGATGTTCTGATCATGGGAGAAAATAAAGCGCTTGGAACCGCCAGATATATTCATGGTGAATTCGGGAAAGGCCAATGGACATTTTATGGTGGCCATGACCCGGAAGATTTCAGACACTACGTTAATGATCCTCCAACAGATTTAAACTTACACCCCAACTCACCAGGATACCGATTAATCCTGAACAACATCCTTTTCCCGGCAGCCAAAAAGAAAAAACAGAAAACCTAAGTTCGTTTTCTTCCTAGGGTAAGCAATAAAATTATCAAAGGAATTGTAGCATGGGGTACCCGTACCAAAAACTGGTGCAGATGCCCTTCTATACTTCTCCAAATCATTGTTCCATCCCAATGCAAATAGATCCTTGCAAAAGCAGTTAAGAACCCCCAAAGAATACCGTAAACCAAAAACAAAATCAAAACAGGTTTTAATGCTTTGGACCACCATTCACTTCTAATCACCAACCCGATTGGAATTAGAACAATCCCTCCAAACACGAAATCGATCACCCCAATGTGTTCAAGAGACTTAATCGCCACATCCTCGCTCATACCCCACCCTGTAATCATCATATCAATAAAATTACCTGGTTGTGGATAATAACCGTAAGCAAAAAGCCCATGACAAATAAAGGTTAATGCAATGGACACCTGAGCTAAAACAAATATCACCTTGGAAGATTTTCCTCTCAGTAGCATTAATAATAAAATGGGTGTGATAAACTGTGAAGAATGTTCCAATAGAGTTCCCCAGTTGTAGTGTTTTCCTACAAAATAGCCGTAGTAAGTTAAGCCAAGAGCAACAGTTCCGGCAATAATTATCCAGCCACTCCATTTTCTCGACGGACGATGAAACCAAACAGAAATAGCTGCTAAAACATAGATTAAACCAATGGAAACTGTAAATCCATCAATGAAGTTTCGATGAAAATCACTCCGATATATTTCTGCCAGTGGTGTACCGGTTATCCATTCTAAGAAATTACCAAAACCATGCGGATTGTAATAAATGTTCCTGTAAGGCCCATCCCATACAATATGCTCCCATGCCCTACCTAAAAACAACAGAAATGCTGTGATCCTTAATATGATAGTAACAATGGAGTAATTGGAATTTAACTTAATATTTGTAATTTTACTATTCAATTAAATTTAGTTTAATTCTCCGACGAATATAACCACTTATGAGATTACAAATAAAGTTACTTTTTTTATTTTCTTTCATTTTATCGTTTCACCAATCATTTGCAGACACTAGAAGGTATCGACTTTCTCTTAGAGATGACCCATCTACCTCAGTTGTAATTGGTTGGGAACAAAACGGCGGATCAGGTACTACAGTTTATTATGGCACAACAGACTTTGGCCAAAATTGGGCTGCATATCCGAATACTCATATTGTGGACAGGCAGGTTACTGCCAAAGGAATGGACAACCGTTTTGCCAGATTAACAGGATTAACCCCAAACACGGCATATTACTTCGTTATTAGGGATTCTGATGGAACTAGTCAAAGATTTTGGTTTAAAACCACCCCAATGGGACATTCACTTCCACTTTCTGTAGTTGCCGGTGGAGATAGTAGAGCTTATCTAGATTCCAGTCCCCGACAACACGCCAACACTTTAGTTTCCAAATTACGCCCCGACCTGGTATTGTTTGGAGGAGATTACACCTGGTTAGATTTGGATTTAGAATGGAGCGAATGGATGGATGACTGGCAATTAACTACTTCTGCCGATGGGAGAATGTACCCTGTAATTTGGGAAAGAGGAAACCATGAAACGAATGCCGGAACAGTGTACGATTTGTTTGATGTACCTACCGCAGATGAATACTACGCCATCTCAGTAGGAGGAGATTTCCTTAGAATTTATACCTTAAATACAGAAGTATCGGTTGCAGGAAATCAAAGTTCATGGTTAGAAGGAGATTTACAAGCAAATTCTATCAACCATGATTGGAACATTGCTCAATACCATAAGTCCATGCGTCCTCACACCACAGATAAATCTAACGAAGATGGACAATACAATGCATGGGCTCACTTGTTTCACGACTATAGAGTACAATTAATTGTAGAGAGCGATGCTCACGATGTAAAAACCACCTGGCCCATTTCTCCTTCTAATGGCACCAACTCAGACGATGGGTTTGAATTAGATACCTTAAGAGGATCTGTTTACATTGGTGAGGGATGTTGGGGAGCACCATTAAGAAGTAATGACTGGAATAGAAGCTGGACCAGAAATTCCGCAAGCTTTAATAGCTTTCACTGGCTAAAAATAACCAGAGACACCATTGAAGTTAGAACGGTTGAAACGGATAATGCTAACAGTGTAGCAAGCGTTTTAGATAACGATAAATTCAACCCTCCAAGTGGATTAAACATTTGGAACCCTTCAAATGGAGATGTCGTTTACATCATCAATCAAAAATATATTGGGAGGCCACAAGTAGATGTTACTTATCCTTATCATTTACAGTATTTCAATCAGCCTCAGAATATCTCTATTGATGCTAATGCCATTGACACCAATGGAACGGTTAGTGAAGTGAAGTTTTTTGTTAACGATGTTCAGGTAGGTTCTGATAATACATTTCCCTACTCCATTTCTTTCAATATCCCGAATAATGGTGAATACGTAATTAAAGCTTATGCTGTTGATAATCAGGGATGGCACAATGTATCGGATAATGTAAAAATATTTGCTGGTGAAATCGAAATTACTGCATCGCTAGAAAACAATGATGATGATGCTGAACAATACAAAGATGATGGTTCTATGGACCTAACCAGTTCTGACCTCGAAATGTGTGTGGAAGAATGGACCTGGCCGATTAGTGATGAAGATCAATGGGTAGGACTAAGATTCAACGGACTGGATATTCCGCAAGGTGCTACCATTAGTAATGCTTATATCCAATTTACAGCAGATGAAGACCAGTCTGATGCTGCCGACTTGATTATTTATGGTGAAGACTTAAACAATGCTACCGCATTTACCGGGTTAAACTTTAATCTATCTGCCAGAACTCATACTTCTGCAAGTGTTAATTGGTCCGTTTCAGCATGGACCTCTGAAAGCGCAGGAGCAGCAGAGCAAACTCCTAACATTAGTTCCATTGTTCAGGAAATTGTAAATCGACCGGGATGGCAACAAGGCAATGCCATGGTATTTCTACTAGAAGGGTCGGGTACCCGATCTGCCTATTCGAGAGATACTGACCTTGCCAAGTCTGCAAAGCTTCACATTACATTTAGTTTTAATAGTAATAGTGTACCCGAAGAAACCTCTGACTTGGAAATTGGTATTTTCCCTAATCCTGTACAAGATCAATTTACCATAGGTTCTAAAACCGTGTTAAACGGAACAATTAGCATATACAACATGTCTGGAAAACTAATTGCTAGAGAACCAATTATTGGAAACAACAAACAACTATCAGCTAGAAATTTTGGACTATCCAGAGGCATGTATTTCGTTAACATTGAATCGAACCAGCAAATCATTACCAAAAAGATAATAGTAGAATAATCTCTTTCCATGAAAACCACAATATTTTTAGTAATTGCAGTACTTATTTCATGTAAAAGTATTGCACAAGATGAAGAATTAAGAGCTTCTATCAACCCTTTATTGTATCCATTTTATCATGGAGTAGCATCTGGAGATCCGTTGGATGATCGGGTGATCTTATGGACTCGTTTTACAGATGACACTTTAAATGTGGATAGTGTTAGAATAGACTGGAGGGTGGCACTGGATACCGGAATGACTAATATTGTTAACTACGGATATGGATACACCTCCGAAAACAAAGATTGGACGTTTAAAGTGGATGCAGATGGACTACAACCAAATACATGGTACTACTATGATTTTTATGCATCTGAGAAATACTCCATAAGAGGAAGAACCAAAACTGCTCCTGTTGGAGATATCGACAGTGTTCGGTTTGCTGTGGTTTCCTGCTCCAATTGGGAACATGGGTACTTTGGTTCTTACAGACACCTGAGAGACCGAAACGATTTTGATGCTGTTCTTCACCTTGGTGATTACATCTATGAATACGAAGTAGGAGGTTACTCTGCAAACATCGGTAACAGAGAAAATGTTCCCACCAACGAAATCATCACCCTTGAAGATTATAGATTGAGATACTCCCACTACCGATTGGACAACGATTTAAGAAAACTACACCAACAAGTTCCCTTCATTAATATTTGGGATGATCATGAATCAGCCAATGATTCTTATAAGGATGGTGCAGAAAATCATGACCCTAATACAGAAGGAACCTGGGCTTCAAGAAAAACTTCTGCAGCACAGGCTTATAGGGAATGGCTTCCGATTAGGGAACCTCAACCCGGAACAGACAGAATATACAGGAAGTTTAGCTGGGGAGACTTACTAGACTTATACATGCTGGATACCAGATTAGAAGGAAGAGATGAACAAGTGGGAACAACTTCATCATTGATCAACGATCCTAATCGATCAATTCTGGGAAGTACACAGTACAACTGGTTAACATCCAATATGCAATCTTCAACTACCCAATGGCAAATTCTTGGACAACAGGTGATGATGGCTCCCTTTGAAGTGTTCGGAGAACCTGTTAATGCCGACCAATGGGATGGTTATAAATATGAAAGAGACCAGCTATTCAACTTTTTTGATAGCAACATTGACAATTTAGTGGTACTAACCGGAGATATTCATACCTCCTGGGTAAACGATTTACCTTTGAGTAATTACGATGGTTCCAGTTGTACAGGAAGTGTTGGTGTGGAATATGTAGTTACAAGTGTAACATCTCCTGGTTTCCCAATTGGAGTTGGAGAAAGCTTAATTCACAGCTTTAATCCACACATGCAGTACACCGACCTTACTAGCCATGGGTACATGATATTGGACATTAATAAAACTAGAGTTCAGGGAGATTATTACTACTTAAATGACATCGAAGATGAAAACACTAATCAGTACCCTGGAGATGCTTACCAGGTTCTGGATGGTGAAAAATGCGCCAACCAATCAGCACTATTTTCGTCCAGAGAAAGTTTACCTCCTGTGTTAGCTCCTGATTCTCCAATTATCTCCTTAACGGATATTCAAGAGGCCAGTAATGCTACTTTGTTAGGTACCTACCCTAATCCATTTCACTCTGATTTAACAGTACAACTGTATCTACAGCGATTAGAAACCATTCACCTTGAACTTTACAACATTTCTGGGCAAATGATCTATTCTGATGAAATAAACAGCTTGAACAGAGGAATCAATTACCTCAACATTAACTTAAACGATATGGAAGCCGGATCATACTTATTGGTAATAAAAGGTGATCATCATCAAATATCCAAACCAATTCTAAAATTGAATTAGAAACTGGATTTTTCTCGCTTCTTTAAATGATTAATTTAGAAGCCTGGAAAAAGCCAAAAACATATTGATTCCCGGAGGGTTGTTTACCCTTGCATTTTTAATTCGATTTTGGCATATCGACAGTAATCAAATTGCCATCGATGAGCCTTTTACCATATTTCATGCTCAGCAAAGTTTTGGAGAATTAATGCAATTGTTTACCCAGGAAAACAATCCTCCATTACACTTTATCTTACTCCATTTTTGGATTAAATTATTTGGAACAAGTGTAATGTCGGTGAGATTTATTTCCGTGCTTTTTGGAGCATTGACCATTATTCCTCTTTACAAAACAGGTAAAGAGTTTTTCAATGAAAAAGTAGGCATCATCACATCACTTCTATTCTGTTTCTCCAACATTAACATATTTGAAGCCCACGATACCAGAGTATATACCATATTGTTGTTCCTAACTACCTGGTCGTTTTACTTCTTATTAAAGCTACATTATACACCTGGTAAGAAGAGTAATGTAATTTGGCTTACAGTGATTAACATACTAATGCTCTATGCGCATTTTACAGCATTTTTTGTCTTGTTTTCTCAAGTTTTGATTGTATTCATCATCAGTGATTTTAGAAAGAAAGCTCTAAAACAAGCCTTCATTTCCTGGGTACTTACCGGTGTCGGATTCCTCCCCTACTTACCTGTTTTTATTACCAGGTTTACTACTTCTTCTGAAAACGAATCATGGGTACATGAAACCAATTGGGGCAGCCTGTACGAAGTATTAAGAAGACTCTCCAATGAACCTATTGTAGCAGTTGTTTTCATTCTTGTTCTAATCACCTTTTTAGTTTATTATATTAAAAAAGTGGGACTCCCTTTTTCTACTTATGGTAAAGCAAGTATTTTGTGGTTTATCATCCCTTATTTTGCCATTTTCCTCTACTCTTTTAAAATGCCCATGTTTATGGACAAGTACTTGATGTTTACCACCGGAGGACTCTATCTTACTATTGCTATTGGAGTTTCGTCCATAAAAATTAAGAATCAATACCTCTCTTATTTAATACTTGCTCTTCCTGTTATTCTGATGATTGTTACGGTTCGACCAAATATCCCCAACCAGAGAAACCCAAAAGATATGGCTGAATTAATAACAGCTAATAAAACGGAGAATTCTCTTGTTTTGATTTGCCCGGAATGGAAAAAATTGAACATCGCCTATCACTACAACAGAGATTACTTTAATGATTATAAATACCTGGATCAGTTACTTAACAAGGACCACATATATTTCATTTATAACATGAATGATAGTTTACCTGCAATGGATAAATTTCAGAAAGTTATTTATTTAGATGGAGGTAGTGAACTTACTGACCCGGATCAAAGTGTGGTACAATATCTGGATGCTAATTTCAAACAGCAAGAGTTTACTGAATACCCGGGTTATAAATTTTATATTTATCATGAGTAAGATTGTCTATCGAGAGTGCTCACTCTAAAGGAATGAAAGTATTCAGTTGGATGGTCAATGAATTAGATAAAGCTCAAAAACTAGTTGAATTGGATATTGATGGAATCATAACTGATTACCCAGATCGAATCAACAAAAAATCTGTTCTTCCTACGAAGGGTGAATAAAAAAGATCAGTATCAGGTATAAAGGGAAACCAAGTGCTGCATATACCGCTAACTGATCAATTCGATCGTGTTTGATGTATCTTTTTCTAGTGTGTTGTATCAACTTACTCCTGATATGACCTCTGTAAATGAACCCCATAACGACTCCTGATATACCAGCCACCACGTGCACAATATTCCCATAAAATGCCTGCATCAACAGATTATCTCCTGAATCAAAATACATGGGCACAAAGGCCATTACAAAAGGTAATATGATCCACACTGCCATTAATACTCCACGTAGAGTTTTATAGTAATCTTCGAATACACTACGGGTTTTTACATACTTTCCCTCGGAAAGAACCACCAATATAACACCAGAATATGCAAGAATAATTGGAGTAAAGCCATTTCCCAGCAATAGCAATACTCTATGAAATATTATGTATAACAGGTAGGCAATTAGGGTAATTACTAAATACCGAAAGGAACCGATTACTTTTTCTAAAAAGGTTCCAAAGATCCACATAAAGACCAGATTAATTCCCAAATGTATCCCTGCAGACAGATCATCAAATCCATGTTGAAACGGGACGGTAAGTCGAATCATATAATTTATTGCAGGGCCATCACTAACTCCGTACAGGCTTTTGAGCTGTGGAATTAATATACATAGTACGGTAATGATTACCATACAAGAGGCCAGTATAAATGAAATTACAGGCTTAATCCGGGTATCTCCTCGTATATCATCAAACATTATACTTCAACGATTTTTGCACTGTTAATATACAACAAGTATTTCTTAACTCCTGTATATCCCATCTCTTGAAGTAATCTTGCGTACTGATTTATTTGTTTTTCATACCTGTTTGACTCCTCCCCGGTTTTAAAATCAATCACAATAGCTTCCTGATCATTTACCAAAACCTTATCCGGTCTATAAAACTCACCTGTACTAGTAATGATCTCTTTTTCATTGAACACTTTATCGCTCCCTGGCTCAAACCATTTCTTCACCTGTGGCAAATCAAGAACCTTTGTTAATTGGTTAATCACCTTTTCCTTCACATCTGGAGAAAAGTGTCTAACTCTAAAATAAGCAGATACACATTGCTCTAGTTGCTCCACAGATAATAGTTCCGAAAGAATTTCGTGAACTGCATTCCCAAATTCCACCTCTGTAATATCTCGAAACTCCTCCTTAAATGCTTCGCGATCAAGACTTAATTTTAATTTATTTCTCCAGGAAGTTAATTGCTCACCTTTTTCAGGTTTGATCCTTGCTACGGGGTTTTCTGTCTTTTTTACCAACTGTCCTTTTTCTAATCTCCTCTCGCCCTCATTAAACCCTTCTTCAAGCTTTATAAGCTCGTTGATTTTACCATAAACATTGCTGTTTTTCTTTTTTCCTTCCGAGGAGATAATGTGCAATCTATCTTTCGCCCTGGTAAAAGCTACATAGTAAAGATTAAGGTTATCCAAAATAATCTCTCCCTTTTCTTTTTCAGCAACTTCTTCTAAATCGTAGTGTTTTAACCTGCTTTTAGATAATGGAGCTATGTACAGAGGAAGATTCATCTCTTCCAACTTCTCGTGTTGGATCCAGGTATTTTCTCCGGCACCTGGAGGACGATCTACCCATCTTGCAAAGGGCACTAACACCACAGGGAACTGCAACCCCTTAGATTTGTGAATGGTCATTACCTGAATAGCATTACTAACGTTACCCAGATTGACTGGAATTGAATTTTTCTTTCGTTCAAAATATTCAATAAAGGAAGATACATTAGAAGAGTTCCGACGTAAATAGTGGTGTACTGTATTTAACAATTGGTCCACATAAGGATCATACCTGTTGATCCCAAATTGTTCCGAAACATAGCAAATCTTATCGTACAAGTTCAGCGAATGAAAGTAAGCTGTATTAAACTCTTTATAACATTGTTTTAAGTACCCTTCGAAATTGATTCCAATGGTATACTGTTCTTTTTCTGGATGCGGAATTCGCCATTGATCAAATACATCCGTAAGAGAAGAATGTCTCGTTAAATAGGATAAGCACCTCACGATAGCATGTTCGTTATCCAGATTAGTAATACCCAATAAAAAAGACACAATAAACTGCACTTCTTCGGAACTTCCCAAAACAATACTGTCCATACTAATTACAGGCATTCCTTTGTTTTTCAGGAACTCTGCAATCACTCCACCTTCTCGTTTGCTCCTCACTAATATAGCTATATCACCATCGAGGTAACCATCATTTTTGCTGTTCAACACATATTGGTAGGCTGTATCCAATATCGATTGTTCTACAGCCCCTTCTTCTTCATCTAGAATATCATAACTAACATACCCTTCATCCGATTTAGTTACTTGTTGCTCTACCCCATCATAAATGAGTTGAATCTTTTCATCCTCGCCTTCTGCTAACTTTTTAAACAGCCTATTATTAAACTCCACTACCGATTTTGAGGATCTATAATTATTAGCCAAATGATCCACCCTGGCAGCCGATTCAAATATTCTATTAATTTCTCTTAAGTGAACAAATTCTCCTCCTACCTCAGGTAATGAAATAAACTGCTGAACATTACCATCTCTCCATCTGTATATTGCTTGTTTAGCGTCCCCTACTATCAAATTCCTTTTTCCTTCTGCCAGCGAGTCATACACCAATGGGACTAAATTGGTCCATTGAAGTTGAGAAGTATCCTGAAATTCATCAATGAGATAATGCCTGTACCTACCCCCTATTTTTTCATAAATAAATGGTGCAGGTTCGTTTTTTACTATCTCAGATATAATCTTATTGAAATCGTTAATAAATACAATGTTACTATCCTCTTTCACCTTTGAGAGGAGTTGGTAAACAGAGTTTAGAAGGGAAAAACCTATTAGCTGACTATTAAACTCTTTATAAAAGCCTATGTTCTGAATATTCTCGAGAATGGTACTCATAAATTCCTGAGTTTCCATTCCATTGGAAGAAACCCAATCCTCATCACTTTTCTTATACCATCCACTCTGATCCAATTGGTTACTGAGTGTTTCTATTGACTTATCTGTAAGTTTTACTCCTTCAAATCCATCTATTAAGACACTGTTTATAAACTTTCCCCAACCACTTCTTGCACCTCCTTTAAAGAATGTGTAATCTACTCCTCTGTCTTGGAGAAACTGATTAAACAGGGCAATATTTTCTTCCAACCTCTTTACTGTCACCTTGTGACTAGCTATGGATTTAGACCTTAATTCAGTAAAAAAAGATAGTTTTAAATTTTGCAAAGATGCCAAAGACGCCTGGCCTTTTTCTTTCTTCAGTATCTCCGTTAATCGCAATAACTGCTTTTCAATATCCCCAGTCTCACTGTCTTCTATTAATTGCTCTGAGAATTGAACAAGGTAATTGGTAAGCTCTTCTTCTTCCCCCACTTTACTTAATAGAAGGTCTATACTTCGATGCAAAAACATATCTACATCCGACTCCACCTCAAAATTCATTTCCAGTCCCAATTCTCGAGTAAATGAACGGATAATTCGGTGCACAAACTTATCGATGGTAAGTATATTGAAATGCCCGTAATGGTGTAAGATATTTCTGTAAGCTACCCCCGATTTTTCTTTAATCTCTTCCGGTCCTAAAGCTAAAGATGCTTGATAATCCATCAATAAATTGGTATCATTTCCTTTCCAAAGAGCATGCAGCGTTTCTAACACACGCTCTTTCATTTCATTAGCCGCTTTATTGGTAAAAGTGATAGCCAGTATTTCCTTAAAAATAGTTGGATGCTCAGCCCCAAGTACAATCGAAATGTACTCCTTAACCAAAGTATACGTTTTTCCCGACCCAGCAGACGATCTATATATTTTTAAAGGGTACTTTGCTTCAGGCACTGACATCCTCCAAAATTAATAAGAATTTGACATTTAAGATTAACTCTAAAACAATCACTTCAAATACCCGAAAATTCTTATCTCGAATCACTAATTTATTATTGAATTCTTTACATATTTGCGACTGTTTAAATGACCTAAAGCTAATTGTAAATACTGTGTTAATTCACTACTTAATTTGTTAACATATAATTAACACAAACTAATCACAGTCACCCGCCCTCCTTTGACTATTCCTAGTACTATTGGCTATAGTGATTAAAGCTAACATTAGCTTAACATTGAAACCATGATAATTGTAAATGCAAAAGAATAATTTCGCTGAATAATACGTAAAATGATGAAAAAAATTGGTTTAGTTCTTCTTTCTCAACTTATCACATTAGTGTCCGTTTGGGGTATTCAGGATTCAATTGTTTCAGATTCTGTAGTAACGAAGATAGTTGAGGAAAAGCCAATGGTATCAGTCCAACTTGAAAACTTCGATTTTGAGTTTAAAAATCACAAACACGAAACAACACTAAAACCTTACGACTATGGTAAGGTGACATTGAATTGGGCGGATGATAAAATTAACAATCAATTTGTAGGAGTAAAGTACTCTGTAAAAGGAGAAAATAACTGGCAAGAAATTATAGTTGAAGGGAGCGATAGTACAATTGTTCTAGATAGCTTACCAGAAAATTCTTTTTTCGACTATTACCTTGGAACAGGTAACTCCGAATCAGACATTTCTTATTCATCAACATTAGAAAGTTTTCATAGTTTAAGCCCATATCTATTTACCAACAAATATGCTGTTGCTAAAACCGAAGGTGTTAAAATCCTTTGGGCAATAAAAAACAATCTACTATCCGAAATCATTGAAAATTATCCAGATGCCCACTTCATAATTAAATACAATACAGACATTGGTGCTAAACAGCATAAGGCTAACTCTGAAGTTGCACCATGGACCGTTTCTGATCCTATCTCAATAAACGAGGTGGCTTACAAAATGGAAGATTTATCTGGTGGAGAAAAGTATAAATACAAAGTGGGATTGGTTGTAGGAGAAAAAATTATTTGGTCCGGTAAGGGAGACGACAAGGGAGCATTCAAGCCCAAAAGAGCCTGGGGAATATTTAAAATCTTAGTTCTATTGGGTGCTTTGTGCATGTTTATCTTTGGAATGAAAAACATGAGCGAGGGACTTCAGCAAGCTGCAGGTAATAAGCTAAGAGGAATGTTGAGTGCTATAACCTCTAACCGTGTTAAAGGTGTATTTACCGGTTTTGGTATTACCTCATTAGTACAGTCTTCTTCCGTAACTACGGTAATGACGGTTAGTTTTGTTAATGCAGGATTAATGAACCTAAGACAATCTGCCGGAGTAATGATGGGAGCTAATATTGGTACTACTATTACTGCCTGGTTAATCCTAATCCTTGGTTTTAAATTAAGTCTGTCTAGTTACGCTTTAATCTTTATTGCATTTGGAGCAACCATGCTATTCTTCGGAAAAGGTAAACTTAAATATTGGGGTACAGCGGTTATTGGGTTTGCTTTACTGTTTATGGGATTGGGATTATTGAAAGAAAATGTACCATCTCTAAGCCCTGATTCTCCAATCGTACAATTTTTTATCGATTTTAAAGATGTATGGTACGGGCCGGTTATGTTTGTTGGTTTAGGAGCATTAGTTACGGTGGTAATTCAATCTTCATCTGCTGCAATGGCTTTAACTATGATTCTTGTTAGCGGTGGAGTACTTCCATTTGAAGTGGCATCAGCCATGATTTTAGGAGAGAACATTGGTACGACTATTACAGCAGAGCTCGCCTCATTAATTGGAAATGTTCATGCAAAGCGATCCGCCAGAATTCACTCCTTATTTAATGTAATTGGGGTTACATGGGCCATATTACTGTTCCCATTTATACTAGATGGAATAGCCATGTTTATGGATGGTGATCCCTACAGCGATCCAGCTGCTGCAAACGTTGGATTAGCCATTTTCCACACTTCCTTTAACTCATTAAATGTAATTTTACTTCTTGGATTTGTACCTCAATTGGTATCGTTAGCCGAAAGATCAGTAAAATCAAAAGGGGAAGCTGATGAAGAGTTCAAACTGGATTTCATAGGAGGGCCAATAGGGTCCACTGCAGAAATATGTATAGTAGAAGCCAAAAAGGAAGTCTCCAAGTTTGGTGAAGTAACCGCTAGAATCAACAAATTTGCCGATGTACTATTGAACTCTCCTGATCGTAAAGAGAAGAGCAAAATGTACAAGAAAATTGCTAAATACGAGGAAATAACGGATAGAGTTGAAATCGAAATTGCAACTTATTTAGGAAGAGCAGCCACTTTAGAAATGAGTGAAGATGCTTCTATAAGAATGAGAGGAATGTTAAGCATTTCAAATGATCTTGAAAGAATTGGAGACATTTATTACCAAATGAGTAAAACACTTGAGCGCAAGGAACAAGAGAAAAGGTGGTTTACTCCTGAGCAAAGAGATGGTATTAACCAAATGTCTAAACTGGTTGCAGAAGCTTTCAGCATAATGAATAAGAACCTTAAAGAAAATTACGGATCTATTTCGATGGAAGCTGCTCGTGCAAAGGAGAATGAGATTAATAAGTTAAGAAACAAGTTAAGAAAGCAGCATATGGCTTCTATGAAAGCCGAAGATTACAACATGCATAGTTCGTTAATCTACAATGATTTATTCTCTTCTTACGAAAAAGTTGGAGATCATATCATCAATGTAAGCGAAGCGGTTGCAGGAGAAATATAATGACTACCAAAGTCTGTAATCCAATGTATGATTTTCCATTCTGGAGGTTGGAATTTGTCTTCCTCCGGAAAGCTTAGTAACCGATTCTACAACGTACTGCTGGAGTTCGGATAGCAGCACCTTTCCATCATCATTTAAATCGGCTAAATCACCTTTTAAACCGTTGAGTAGGCAATAAGTAAACAATCCATTTTTCCATTGCTCACTTTCCATAGCTAGCTCTGCTCCGCCGGCACTGGAAATAACTGTTGCCCCTGTACCTCTTCTTAAATCGGTAAATAGCTCCTTAACCAGTTCTGATGTATTATACATACCAAACCCCTGCTTTTCCTGAACAGCAACCCCTACGTTTCTAAAAACAATATCTCCATCCGTTTCGTTCATTGCCATAGATTCTTCAACATCCTCTTTATCCAGCTCACCACTATGGCAGGTATCCATAAACAAGAGTTTTCTTAATGATTTCAAACCGTCTAAAAGAGATTCAATTTCCTGATAAGAAACACCTTCTTTAGCAGGAACATCAAAAGACATGTTATGAGTAGCAAAGTAATAATCCAACTGTTGGTTCAATACACCATGACCAGCAATAAAAATCATAACCACATCATCTATTCCAGCCTGATTCAAAAAACTTCTTTGGGCCAGAACATTTTCGCGGGTTACCTGATCACCAACCAATATTTTAGACTTAACTGATTCGTACACTTCTGAAACTTGAAAAGCCGCAGCAATATCTGAAGCATCTTTTCCGGCATAATGCAAATTGTATTCGCTTTCCTTAAACTCGGAAGCACCTATGGATAGTAGATACAATGTAGGTTTCTTTGCAGAAGAATTTCTAAATATCTCCACTGTTTCTTTGTAAGACTCTACCCCATTAGTATTCATTACCGAAAGTTGAATTTTATTATTTCCGGTAGCCAATGGAATTTCAATCTCTCCCTTATACTCCTTTGTGGATTGTTTTAATAATGACATCCCCAGACTTCCTTTAACCGGAACATCATTGTTCCATATCAGAATTCTATCGAGATTATAGGATAAATCTGAAGCAGAAATATTAAGCGTAAGTGACGCCTCATTGGTCTCAATTCCAATTCCTGAGCTATTAATGATTTCAAGTTCAGGAACTTCAAAATGCTCTTCAAAATTATCCGAGCTAAAACCTGCCTTTTTTAGCCTTTTTTGATAACTCAACTCATAAGCTTTAATCAACTCTTCTGATGCTAAACCAATTCGTTTAAGAACAATATCCGGCCTGTTATAATGTAAATCAAATTGCTCAAACGGGAACACCTTATTTCCCAACCTAAAGGCTACACCATTCACCCCTCCTTTGGAGGTCATGTAATAATTATCCGGGGTAACCATAATAAAGTCTTCCTTATCCAGAGCTAACAGCGTGGCAATTTGTTCTCCTGTTTTATAGTTCCAAAATATGATTTTGGTATCATCCGATCCAGAAGCCAGAATGTTACCTTTTGGAGAAAACTCAAGAGCCTTTACATGATCATCGTGTCCCTTCAATGTCCATAATTTATCTCCAGATTCGGCATCAAACACTAACACTTCATGATTCTTATTGGTGGTAGCTATGAACTTTTCATCTTTCGAAAGAGCAGGAAGTGTCATTCTCTCCTCAAACTCTTTCGTAACCGTACCTTCTTTCAATTCAATTATTTTAATCGTTCCATGATCATCGATTAACAACTGGTCATTGTTCTTATATGGTCTAATGGTCTCCACATAACCATCCGCCTCCAGAGTCCTTTCGCTTTCTTCCTTACCCACATGATAAACCTTAATCTCTTTCCAACCACCAGCATACATGGTTTTACTATCGTGTGCAAACGATACACTTTTGGACTGAAGCCTAGGACGTTCTAACTGAGCCAGTTTTTCATAGCTTTTTTGATCGAATAGTTTTGGAGAGTTTAAGGCCATGTATTTACCATTTCTACTCATGGCCATGTGATGGTTACCACTACCTCCGTCTCTACCGTGATGAACAAAACTGGTAGACTCTACTTCCCAAACCCAAAATGAATGTTGAATTCCCTGAAACAACTTTTCTCCGTTATGTCCAAACTTTACATCCGAATAAACATCTCCCTCCACATAAATCTCTTCCGAATAATTTTTGAAGCCTTTTCCACTGATCAAATCCCAAATTCTGGCATACCGGTTTTTACTCCCAACAGCCAACTTACTCCCTTGCTCATTAAAATCAAGACTTGTTATTGCATTGGCATAACCGGACAGTTCCTTAATCATTTGTTGAGTTTTTAAATTGTAGATTTTGATTCCTGAATTGTCATTTTGATCCTCTCCACTTATGGCTATAAATTGATTATTAGCACTAATGGATATACTCTCTGTAGCTCTTGTCCAAACATCTCGCAATTCATAAATTGGCTGTTTTAATTTAATATCCATTAAATGAATATCTCCCGAACATGCTGAAGCAAATTGCGAAGCATCCGAGTTAAATCTACAAGGGCAAGGCCTACCTCTACCATTATTCTCAAACTTTTCGAGTAGTTTTTTAGACTCAATGTCCCAAATGGTAATGTTATCATTACTGCCTGAGACCAAAAGAGATTTTCCTTTGTTTTTCCAGGCCATAGCCATATTACCACATTCATGTTCTTTTACATTCAAGAAGCCAATATGAGCACCATCACTCGTATTCTTTATCATTACTCCTTTACCATATACCCCCATCACGAAGAATTCGTCATCTGGGCTAAATAAAATAGACTCAACAGAATGATTAATGATTTGATTATCCGGCAGGTTTCTATCCTTCTCTAACTCATAGATCAGTTCTCCTGTTTCCAGATTCCACATGGTTAACTGAGTATATGTTCCACATGCCAGGTATTTACCACTGTTACTAATGGCCATTGCTTCTACTGAATTACCGGTAGCATTTTCTTTTTCCCATATAATCTTACCCGTTTGCCAGTCCCAAACAACAAGCTTTCTATCTCTACTATCTCCACCAGAAATTAATCGTTTACCATCTTGAGTAAACAACAGGTTTTTAACACCTTTTTCATGAGATTTTAATTCTCGAAATTCTTTTCCTGTTTTCAGGTCCCAAATGATAATTTTATTGTCTTTACCCCCACTAGCTAAAAATTTTGCATCAGGAGAAAATGCAACTGCATTTATTGTCTCAAAATGCCCTGATTGAACAACTAATTCTACATTTTTTTGAGCAAATACTGCTCCAACAGAAAATATCAGGATTAAACTTAGTAGTCGAAAAATCATCGTTTAAAGGTTAATTCGATCATTTGGTACATTTATTGGATAAATTTCTAGTATTCAAATCAAATGGATCAAAATATTGTGTAATAAATAGTAAAAAAAAATGGAAAAATCGATTTTTTATTACTTTTTCACACAATAACTATTACATTTACAACTATAACTGACCAACGTGAAACGACTATTAACCATTTTAACTACAACATTACTGCTAGCCGGTATGGTTGGGTGTGAAGCTAACAAACCTGTTACCACCAGGACTGCTCCACACGGTGATCCTGCTGTGAATAAGACGTTTCACAAGCAAAAGTATAAGAAGAGTTACAAAAAGTACAAGAAAAGAAAACAAGGTAAAAAGCTATAATACCTTTACTTTTTTCTGAAGTAAATTCTTATCGGAACTCCTTTAAAATCAAACAATTCTCTAAGTTTATTCTCGAGGTATCGCTTGTATGAGTCTCTAATGTATTGAGGTAAATTACAAAAGAATGCAAAGCTCGGAGCATGCGTTGGCAACTGAGTTACAAACTTGATCTTAATGTATTTCCCTTTATAAGACGGAGGAGGGTTTTGATTAATCACCTCTAACATAACGTCATTAAGCTTGGAGGTAGGTATTTTTTGAGTACGGTTTTCATAAACCTTGATCACCTCTTCCAATGCTTTATGAATTCTTTGCTTGGTTATAGTAGAAGTGAATATTACCGGAATGTCGTTAAAAGGAGCTAATGTTTCTTTTACTTTTTCCAGGTACTCATTCATTGTTTTTGTGTCTTTCTCAATCAGATCCCACTTATTAACTAACAATACCACACCTTTTCTATTTTTTTCAATAACAGAAAAAATACTTAAATCTTGTTTTTGAATCCCATCCTGAGCATCAATCATGAAAATACATACATCACAATGCTCAATGGTTCTGATAGATCGCATCACCGAGTAAAATTCAATGTCTTCATGAACTTTACTCTTTTTTCTAATTCCGGCGGTATCCACTAGAATCATATCAAATCCAAATGCTTTATAACGAGTGTCTATAGAATCTCTGGTTGTACCTGAAATATCCGTTACGATGTTTCTATCCTCTCCAATCAAGGCATTGGTTAACGATGATTTTCCAACGTTTGGTTTCCCCACAATAGCAATTCTCGGAAGGTCTGACTCCTCTTTTGGAGGATCCAAATCTTTTATAGCATCCACAAGTCCATCTAGTAACTCTCCAGTTCCACTACCATTAATAGCAGAGATTCCATATACGTCTCCCAACCCGAAATTATAGAACTCAAACGTATCGTTCAATCGCTCGGAGTTATCTACCTTATTAGCCACCAAAAAAGTGGGCTTCTTTGTTTTTCTCAATAGTTTAGCAACCGCCTCATCCAAATCAGTAATTCCAGCTTCCACATCCACTACAAAAACAACTGCATTGGCCTCTTCTAGAGCAATTACAACTTGTTTTCTGATTTCTCCTTCAAATACATCATCAGAACCACTTACATAACCTCCTGTATCAATTACAGAAAACTCAACTCCGTTCCATTCCGATTTACCATAGTGTCTATCTCTTGTAACACCACTGGTTTCCTGAACAATTGCTGCTCTGGTTTCGGTTAATCTGTTAAACAGGGTCGATTTCCCTACATTTGGTCTTCCAACTATTGCTACTAATGCCATGGTAATGGATTTTAGTTATTCTATTGATATCCGTATTTCTTAAGCTTCCCTTCCTTATTTCTCCAATCCTTATCTACTTTAACATAAAGATCCAGAAATACTTTCTTCCCTATAAATGCTTCTATGTCTTTACGGGACTCAATACCTACTTTCTTCACTTTACTTCCCTTCTGCCCTATGATGATTGCCTTTTGACTATCGCGGTTAACAAAAATATTAACCCTGATGTCCACAATGTCCTTCTTCTCTTTGTATGATTCTACTACCACCTCACAGGAATAAGGAATCTCTTTCGAATAGTTTTGCAGAATTTTTTCCCTGATGATCTCAGAAATGAAAAAACGCATTGGTTTATCGGTTAACTCATCCTTACTAAAAAACGGAGGACTTTCTGGCAATAACTCTATTAGTCTGGGCATAATGAATTCAATACTGAAAGCATGTAATGCCGAAATTGGAAGAATTTCCGCTCTTGGTATTTGCTCTTTCCAATATTGAACTTTTTCCTCCACTAATTCGGGAGTTTTAGCCAAATCAATTTTATTAAGCAATACCAATACCGGAGCGGTGTGGTCTTTGATTTTGTTCAGAGTATCCTCATGATTAACCTTGGTTTCAAAAATATCCGTTACAAACAATATCACATCTGCGTCAGACAAGGCAGTATTTACAAACTTCATCATACTTTCATGAAGCTTATAGCTCGCTTTTAAAAAACCGGGTGTATCTGAAAGCACAATTTGATAATCCTCCCCATTAACAATCC
This sequence comes from Parvicellaceae bacterium, assembly GCA_965230225.1. Lineage (GTDB taxonomy): Bacteria > Bacteroidota > Bacteroidia > Flavobacteriales_D > Parvicellaceae > CALSMU01. The sequence goes on along the minus strand of CBDDKM010000003.1, from coordinate 286,841 downwards.
CCATGATTCGATGTCTGGTGGTTTGTTGCTTAGAAGTAATAATCGATAGCTTCTCTCCCACCAATTGATTCATCAACGTCGATTTACCAACGTTCGGACTACCTATTATATTTACAAATCCTGCTTTGTGCATACTCTGTTTTTTGCGGCTACAAAGAAACAAAATATATAAGCGTGTTGCAAAAGAGTTGTAAATTATAGTTACCTATTGATTATCAAATCTTTATATTAAGACTCTACTCCAAACCTCCCAAAATCCTAATAAAAACTCCCGCATTTACTTGTTTTGAATAAAACAATATCTATATTTGCACCCACAAACAGTGCGGGGTGGAGCAGTTGGTAGCTCGTCGGGCTCATAACCCGAAGGTCGTAGGTTCGAGTCCTGCCCCCGCTACCTAGAAAGCCAGATCAATTGATCTGGCTTTTTTATTTTAAACATCTCTATATCTTTCCTTTCATTCCAGATATAGATCACTTGGTGTAAGAAATTTCTCTGTGAAACTGTCCCTTCTACATTTACTGTATAAATCAATCTTCCACTTAAAAACACAAAATGAAGACAGTTACAACGGTCATTATTAGCTTGATAAGTATATTCAGCTGGTCGCAAACCATTACTTCTTTTCCTTATTTTACGGGATTTGAAGGCACAATAGGAACTCTTACTCAAAATTATCCGGCGGGGTGGTCCAGCGAAGAGTTTAACACAGGTAGTTTTGCCTCTACCTGGGAAATCATCAAAAACTCGGTAAATGAAACAAATGCCAGAACTGATTCAAGTGCTATTCACCTACTTTCGGACATGTCATCATCCAACGATGATTGGTTATACACTCCACCAATTCAAATGACTGCCGGAAACGTATATACCCTATCTTTTTGGTACAACACCAAACAATTTAACTCGGTTGAGAAATTAAAAGTTCATGTTGGTTCTGATACTACTGCCACAGCTATGTCAATAATACCATTATGGGATAATGATAATATTACCACAACTACCTACCAGGAGGCTGTGGTAAGCTATACTCCTTCTGCTAATGGTGACTTTCATTTTGGATTTCATGCTTATAGTGACGCTATGCAATTTGTATTGCTAATAGATGACGTAACTATAACTGAAGATGTAGCATCGAGTATTAATGATTACGATTTAAATACAAATAAGCGCTTAGTCAAAATCACGGATTTACTTGGCAGAGAAACAAAGTATGAAAAGAATAAGATGCTCATTTATATCTATTCAGACGGCTCTACGGAAAAAATCTTTGACCAAAAGTAAATGTTTCGAGTAGAAGGAGTAATTTGGTCTCAGAACAGTAGGGTTAATAAATCGTTAACCAACTTTTTAGATGAAATACTTCGTACATATATTTCTTGTCATACTCCTATTCGGATGTAATAGTGGCTCAACAGAAACAGAAAAAGCATCTGGTTGCGAATGCAGCGACTTACAATTAGATCCTTTGTACAATCATTTTTACCTGGTTAAAAGGGAGCAACCTTATACCGGAGAGTGTTTTGAAAAAAACAAATCAGGAATCATTATCAAAACCATTCAGTACAAAGACGGTAAAGTGGACGGTACACTAAGAGTATTCTATGACGATGGAAGTATTAAATCCGAAACGGAATACGAACTGAATAAACAGCACGGGGACTTTAAAGTGTGGGATTTAGAAGGGAACTTAACTCACCATAGTGTATTTCACAAAGGAAGTCAGCAAGAGGTTTTATTCCATGAGTGAGGATAATTCATCAATTTTCATCTCCAACTCTTCCCACAATTCCATATTCGAATCAATCTTACTTCGTTTTTCCTGGATAGTATCAAACAATCCATTAGCTTCCGGATTAACAGAAAAATCAATTTTGGCCACTTCCGCTTCCAACTGAACAATTTCTGCTTCTAACTGATCTATCTCCTTCTCCACTTTGTTTAACTTGTTTTTAGCGTTTCTAAGGTCGTTTTTCAGTTGTTTCTTCTCTTTATAGGTATTTACCTTTTTCTCTCCAGTAGAACTTTGTCCTGTAGCCTTACTAGCCACTTGTTCATTTGTTAATGACTTTAAGAACTCATTAACCTGATCGAAATAAATACTAATCTGATTATTTTTGATGTAGTAGATACGATCTGATAGTCCATCCAAAAAGTCACGATCGTGAGATACGAGCAATAGAGTTCCTGTATAAGTCTTTAACGCATCCTTCAGTACCTCTTTAGAAACTATATCCAAATGATTGGTAGGCTCATCCAGAATTAGGAAATTATATGGTTCTAGTAACAGCTTACAAAGGGCCAGACGTGTTTTTTCTCCTCCGGAAAGCACTTTTACCTTTTTATCAATATCATCTCCTCCAAACAAGAAAGATCCTAATATCCCTCTCACCTTTTTTCGGACCTCTCCTACCGCAACAGCATCAATTGTTTCAAAGACCGTTTTCTCTCCATCCAATTTGGAAGTTTCATCCTGTGCAAAATATCCAATTCTCACGTTATGGCCCAGGGCTATTTCTCCTTCATACGAAATGGCATCAACCATCATTTTTATAAAGGTGGATTTACCCATACCGTTTTTACCAATTAAAGCAATCTTCTCTCCTCTTGCAATAATTAACTCAACATTATCAAAGATCACTTTATCTCCATAGGCCTTGGCTGCTGCTTTTACCTCTGTAACGATCTTACCGGAAGCAATCGGTTCTGGAAATCGAAATGCCAATGCCGAAGTATCCACATTATCCAACTCGATCTTATCCATCTTCTCCAATTTCTTGATTAGAGATTGAGCAAAAGCGGCTTTATTCTTTTTAGCTCTAAACTTATTAATCAACTTCTCGGTATCTTCTATGGTCTTTTGTTGATTTTTGTAAGCGGCCAGTTGTTGTTCCAGCTCTTCCTCTCTTCTAACCAGATATTTGGTATAACTACAATTGTAATCGTAAATCTTACCTGCATTGATCTCAATGGTTCTATTGGTAATAGCATCTAAAAAAGCCCTATCATGAGAAATCAAAATTACAGCACCAGCATATTTCTTAAGATAATTTTCTAACCATTGAATGGATTCAATATCCAGATGGTTGGTTGGCTCATCCAATAATAGAACATCAGGGTTTTGAACCAATAGTTTTGCTAGTTCTACCCTCATTTGCCAACCTCCGCTGAACTCATCCATTGGTTTGTTTAGTTCTTCATGATCAAAACCAAGGCCTTTTAGGATTATCTCAGCCTGCTCATTTACTCCTTGCCCACCACTAAACTGATACTGGGCATTTAAATCATTTAGGTCATTCAAGAGTTGCATATAAGAATCCGACTCATAGTCTTCTCTGGTGGCCAGTTGAAGATTGATATCTTCAATCTTCTTATCCAACTCAATTAACTCTTTGTTTGCTGTTTTAACCTCTTCCAATATTGGAGCTGAAGATTTAGACATGATCTCTTGAGGTAAGTAACACACTTTGGTGCACTTTGGCATGGAAAGTTGGCCTTCGTCCGGAAGGTATTCTCCAATCACCAATTTTAGGAGTGTTGATTTTCCCGCTCCATTCTTTCCAGTTAATCCAATTTTGTCAGATTTTTTAACCTGAAAAGAAACATCAGAATACAGGGTTTTACCACCAAGGAATAGGGAAACTTTGTTTAATGAGATCATTTTTATCTAACCATATTGCAAAAAAAATACTCATTGGCTAAGCCAATGAGTATTTTTTATTGTTCTAATTCTTATTACAGATGCCATACATCATGCTCAATCTTGAACATTTCGTCTTTAATTCTTTCAGACTCCAGTAAAGCATCTACACCGTCCCATGATGGGAAGATTGTTCTGTCAAATACATTACTTTCTTTATGAATGTAGCTAGAGAATTGTCTTTTCCAGAATAAATCGTCAAACGACATTCTCATTGCATCATTATCTCTATTGTATACAAAGAAGTTTTGAAAAACATAACGACACTCAGGGAAATATAACCAGAACAAATTTTGTGTTCCCATTACATCACCAGTCTCAGGGTTGGTATAATATACTACCGGAGAAATTCCAATAATTCTTACATCCATCACTGATCTCTGCTTATCGAAAAACCAATCTTCTTTAATTTCATAACGAATAATCTGATTAGCTACGTATTCAATTGTTAATGTATCGTAGATTTCATCACCAGTATCCATGTCGTACATCGGCTCATCATTCTCATCAAGCTTCTGAACCACTTGTTGCTCACCAAAGAAACTTTCCAATCTCTTTCTGAACTCAGGACTACTGATATTACCGTTGGCAGGTTTTACCGGAAAACGAAACTGATCATCAAATTCGATCGGTTCATAAACCGTTAAACTTCCTTCCTTCAGTACACCATACTTAATTACATCCCATAGTGCCATTCTATCAGAGATAGGCTCTTCCGGATAAAATAAAGGATGGTTCATTTTCTCACGTAGATCAATTGTTCTCCAAACACGCTTTGACCACATAACATCGGCCTCACGTAAGTGGGTGTATTGAATCACACGCTTTGTAGGTATGTGCTCTTGTACATAAACACCATCAAGCACATCTGATTCAAGAGATACTCCGGTACTAGGCAATTGTGCTTGTACAGTAGTTGCTCCAATCAGGATAACTGTTAGTAAGGCGGTGAGTTTGAAAGATTTTGTTTTCATACCTATTAGTTTTAGTTATTCTATAACATTTTGAAAGAAAGACCACCGATTGGTTTCGATTTTCCTCCAGGTCCTTTAGCTGTAATGTTGATGAACGTTACAGATCCACCTTTTGGAGTTTTCTTGATGGCATTTTTCATTTCTCCTGTTAGTTTTGCTCCGTTTGACTTAAGCTCCATGATCTTTCCGTTTTTAGAAACGATCATCTTGTAGCTTGTTACTGAGTAAGGTACATTCAATGGGCTATCTCCTAACTTCGCAGTAAGTTTTGTAGCACTCATCGCAGTTCCTTTCTTCATTGTAGGCTTATCAAAAGTCTGACCAGCAAAATAAGGTTTCGGTGTTGGTAATGGGAATACTCTGAATTCTTCAGAAGCTAAGCTTACGCTTTTTCCATCATCCGTTTTCGCAGAAACGTTAATTTTTGCAGTTTTTGAACTTCCAGATACCTTAGCAATAAAGAAGTCTCCAGACTTAGAGATTGAACATCCTGAACAGCTAACTGAAACAGTTGATGGGTCATAACCAGAAGCCGAAACTTTTATTTTGTTATCCCATTGTCTGTACAATACATTCAAATCTGCCGCTGCAACAGCTGCGTTTGGCGCACCAACGCTATAGTTAAATTTCCAAGGCTTGTATTTCTCAACTCCTTTTTCTTTAACAGCAATTGTACCAACAACAGTGTGTCCTCCAACTCCACCAGAAAGAGTTAATTTCTCTCCGGCTTTACCTTCAAACGTTTTTTGGTTCTCAGCTGTCTTTAAAGTATCATCTACCCAATAAGTCAATTTCATTTTTTCAGTAGAATCATAAGCTGCAATCATAATAGAAAGGCCTAATGAATCTCCCTGGTTAATGTAACTCGTAGAAGAGAATGCTAATGGCTCAATCTTGTTAAAGTTGAACTTAGGAGCAGCTACTCTACTTGCTATATGATTAACCGCTTTATTCTCAGCTTGAAGAATATCAGATCTGATAGAAGTAAACATTGCAATCGCAGCAACCAATGGTGCGTGATCAAATTGTTTAGCGATCCATGGGTATTCTTCACCGTGATTTTCTGTCATCTCCGGTGGAGTTAAAATACCATAAAGCTGAACAATTAAAGCAGTATCTTTCGGATTAACCGTAGCTAAAGCAGTATTAAGTTCATCTTTAAAAGCTTGCATTGCAGCAGGGTCTCCTTCTTTTTCGATTTTGATCCCTTCCGGTGGAGTAAAGCTCCACTCTTTTCCTTTGTCATCTTTGTAAGTTGCAATCAAAGTACAAAGCTTATCTCTATAGTTAGTAATACTATCTACAATAAACATACCAGATGGGCTCTTGTGTCCACCATCTCCGATATATAATCTTGTAGCTACATCATAATCATCTTTTTTGCTTAAGTGCATCAAAGGGAATAAATGATGGTATCCTTCCTCATCAGTGTGGTAATGCTGGCTACCAGCTGAACCACCTTCGTGCTCAATACCGTAACTTGCATCTCCACTTTCTTTAATCAATCTGTCAGACTCTAATACAAAGTAGTTAGTCAAACTTTTGGACCACTCTTTAACTTGTAAAGCCTGCTTCTGGATTTTCTCAATGTTTTCGATGTCCTCTTTAGAACCTCCACTTGCTTTTAATCCAGCAATAGCACCATCGAAAGAGTTATACGCTCCTTCCATCGTGTTTTTAATGATCGCGTTACCACGATCAATTTTATCGTTCAATGTAACAAAGGCGTTAATTACCTCTTTCGATACGTTCATCGCAAGTAAGGCCATCAATACCAGGTACATCAACCCGATCATTTTCTGTCTAGGTGTTTCTTTACCTCCTGCCATTTTCTAAAATTTTAATAGGTTAATTTTACAATTACTGATTTTGAATTAATACACTTCAGTATTGCTTATTAATCTCTACTAACATTCATAGCAGAAAGCATGTTTCCATAAACTGTGTTAAGAGCAGTTAAGTTTTTGCTCAAGTCAGCCATGGTCTCTTTGTATTTCTTAGTATCATCTAATGAATCATGTAAGTTACTCATTAACTCAGTGATACCAGAGTACATATTTTCAGTTGCTTGAAGGTGCTCAGAAGCTCCTTTTAATTGCATTTCATAAACGTTATTCAACGCTGCTAGATTTCCAGATACTTTTTGCATTTGCTCTCCGAAGTTAGCTCCTTCAGAAGTTGTATCAGTTAATCCCATTAAAGAAGTTGCAGCAGTTTCGTAAGCATCAGAAAGCTTACCTACTCTGCTAGATGCAGACTTAATGTTTCCTACGAACTCTTCAGTTGCAGCAGAAGCACTTGAAATATCTCCCATTTTGTTAGCGCTATCACTAAGGTTTTTTAACCCAGCTCCTAAGCTTTCTAACAACTCTGGTTCAATTTTAGCCTCAGCTAACATACTATCCAACTGCTCGACAACAGAAACTTCATCTGTAATTTCTTCCTCAACTATTTCTTCATTTTCTTCTAGTAAAGCGTGAGATGATCCATCGCTATGACCCATTGCCAATTCTGGATAAACTAAAGTCCAGTCTGGATCTTCGTGTAATGGCTCAAATGCAGACAGAATAAAGATTACGGCCTCAACACCCAAACCACCAATAAGTACAACAGATGCACCTGGCCAGTGTTGGATCTTAAACATCGCCCCGACGATTACGACTGCTCCTCCCCAACCGTAAACGAACTTCATTCCGTTCTTAAATCTCTTACTTTCAAAAAAACTATTTCCACTCATTTTTTCCTTGCTTTTAATTGTTTAACAATAATATATACTTGAACTGATTTTACTGATTAAATGTCGTCACCTTCTTTGTTCGGTCCACCTCTTCCAAGGTAAGTCATAACACTTCGGTAACCAATGTAGGATTTTGCTGAATCCTGGTATTCATAAGATCTGGTACCGGTTTGTAGGAAATAACCTATGTCTTTCCAAGAACCTCCTCGTAGTACCTTTCTTTTCATTGACGGTGGATCGTGATCCAACGCATGATATCTGTATTCCGGGTTTAAGTCATGAGAGAACTCATAAACTGATTCGTCGTAAGCAGTGCTACACCACTCAGAAACGTTTCCAGCCATACAATACAATCCGTAATCATTCGGATGGTAAGAGGTAACTTTCACCGTGTGGAAACCACCATCTTCCATATAACGTCCTCTCATTGGCTTAAAGTTTCCTAAGAAACAACCTCTTGCATTTCTAATGTAAGGACCTCCCCATGGGTATGGGCTCAAATCTAGACCTCCACGAGCCGCGTACTCCCACTCTGCCTCAGTTGGCAATCTGAAATCTTGTAAGTAAGACTCCCAGTGGTTACCTCTCCACGAGTTCAACAATTGAGTTCTCCAAACGTTAAATGCATTTGCTTGTTGCCAGGTAACACCAACTACTGGATAATCATCGTAAGCTGGGTGCCAGAAATACATGTTAGTCATTGGATCATTATAACTGTAAGTAAAGTCATGAACCCAACATAATGTATCTGGATAAACGTTAATTTTTTCGTGAATAATGAATCTAGAACGATCTGCATGCCCTCTAATTGAGTGTAGCTGACCTTTGCTATTTCTAAAGCTGATATCTAAATCACGCCCTTGAGGAATACCTGGATCCATTGGGAATGGTTGCTCAGGATTCTTCATGTGCTCACCTTTACGGTGCTCTTCGTCGTCTGGATATTCAGCGTTCGATAACTTCTTAATCAATGGACGACCTTTTCTAGCAGCTTCCTGCAAGTCGATCCAGTAGTATTCGAAAATTAACTCACGAGTATCAATTTCTTTTCTTTGATAGAATCTTTCATTCTCTGGCAAGAACATACTTGCAAGTAGTGGACTGTAATCGGTATTATCATCCGGCCCGTAAGAATTGTATCTAAATCTGGTTCCCCAGTTTAGCGTCCAGTCTTCCGGATCTTTTTCTTCCAATTCATCATCGTAAGTTGGAATCAAGAAGTCTTCTGGAAACTCTTCTCCCAATATACGTCTTGCTGTGGAATCTCTAACCCAATAGACGAACTGTCTATATTCGTTATTAGAGATTTCTGTTTGGTCCATGTAAAAGGCCTGAACAGACACTGTCTTTGATCTGGAGTAGTGTACGAAAGGTACATCCTGGTCACTTTGCCCCATAGTATAACTACCAGCTGGGATGTAAAGCATTCCATACGGATCTGGATGATACCAGGCTTGTCTACCTAGCACTCCTACCAATTCTCCACGACCACCGTCAGAACAGCTTGAAAGTGTTAGCGCGATAATGGCGAAATACAATAATTTTCTCATGCTACCTCATTTTAATTTAACCTTAGTTAATTTATAAACAACTAACTGTTAATTATTCCTTGCGAGTTGCTTGTAACGAAGGCAAACTGATTAGGTTTCAAAATTCTTGATTTTTTTACAAGAACCTCGGATTTTTTGATTTCTGTACAGGTTGGGGTTTGTCAAGATTAAAGCAATAGTTCAACATGATATCATGAGACCCATTACTATAACCTCTTAGTTGGGAAGTGGTTACATCATACGCATATCCTACTCTTAAGGTTGCACCATTTGTAAACATATATTGATATCCAAGCATTGGAGCAATTGCATCACTCAATCTATAAGTAGCTCCAGCCCAAATCATATCCTTATATAATACGTTTACATTTAAGTCTAACTGCGTTGAAGCAGCATCAGACTTTGCTAGGATACTTGGTCTAAGTTTAAAGTCCTGGTTAATCTTGTAGTTATATCCAGCTGTTACCCAGAAGTGTTGTACATTCTGGATGTTCAAATCTGTTAAATCAGATTTAATCAAGTGAGTAGCAGATAACCCCATGTACATTTCATTGGTTTGGTAAAATACCCCCAAATTGAAATCTGGAACCAAGTCACTTGCTCCTGTTAAAGCTATACTTGGGTCAGTACCTGGTGTATAAGCAGATCCTTGATCTGGAGTAATCCAAGTTGCGTTAATAGTTTTTTGGATGATTCCAGCAGAAACTCCGATTCCTAAATCTCCAACTCCTAATCCCATGTGGTAAGAATACGACAATCGTGCCAAATTATTCTTTTCGAACCCCAATTGGTCATTTAGGTAGGAGATTCCCAATCCACCTCTTAGTAACTTAACTGGCGAATGAACATTCACCAATGCTGTCTGAGGATTTCCTGTGAATCCACTCCATTGTTGTCTGTATATTACTGTACCGCAAATAGACTTATTCAAACCTGCATAACCTGGGTTAAACGATAAATTATCGTACATGTAATGCGTAAACTGATAGTCTTGTTGAGCTGATGCAGAGTAGCCTACAGCGAATAAAGACAAGGCAACTAAAATTCTTTTCATATTTCTGATTCTTAATCAGTTAGTGATATAACTGCTTTTTATCTAAAAGTTACAAAGTCGCTAAATTAACAATTTTTACGATGTTTCAAAACTTTTATCTAAATATATAACACTTACTAACAACGGGATGTTGCTTTTATATTTAAAATAATCGATGATTAAATGTTAAATTTTCATGATGAACGACAAAAGTCGCTTCCACCTAACCCACTAGTTCAGTTTACGGTAGGTTTTCCACCATAAATCCGGAATGTGGTTATTACATGCCCCCTGATATTCTTCGTACGAACATGGCACCAAATGATGACGCTCAAACTTCACACGCTGATGTGGCGGATACGGAACATCCATCCACCAACGATCTGATTTATCACTTTTATAAAAAATCAACTCGTGCTCGGTAGATTCTACATGCACTCGATATTTGGTATAGGCATCTTTGGTTCCAATTGGATAATCCTTCTTTCTAGAAGCTACCCCATCTACCAAACACCAGATCATCTGAGCCAACAACTGAGCCGACACCTCTGAATTACCCACAGCAGGGTTGTACTCATAAAAGCCAATGCTCGATAACTTATCGCTCATCCCGGCATAACGCATTAACTGGCAAACTTCCTCACCATAAAACCCATTGGGGCCTGAATTTTGATTGGATGAGAATTCCGAATTCCTGATAGAAGAAACATCCACGCTAATCATATCTGCATTTCTCAATACTGGCTCGGCCAGCTGTATATTTCCTTGAATTCCTCCCAGGCGATAAATATCGAAGTACAAATCCTTCATCAACTTGGTTTGCTCGGGTGAAACCAAATAGGTTTGATAGCCAATATTGCTGTAATTAAACAAATAGTTGGGATCGTGTAATATGATCTTATTTAGAAATCCATCAGAAGTTAATTCTCCCTCAGCACTCCCCATATCAAACTTATTGTCTATGGTTACCACATTAACTGTTTGCTCCAGTTGTTCATAAGCCAAATAGTTGGCATAGGATAAATCCTGGCTCCCGCCTAGAATAACAACGAAGATGTTTTTCTTTACCAGACTACATACCACATCAGATAATGCATGGTAAGTATCCTCAACGGTGGCACCTGCCTGTATGTTTCCCAGATCACAAATCTTCAGTACTTTGTTGTGATGAAACAACTGATACAATTCCTTCCTCACTTCGTCAGCCCCATTTTCACAGCCCTGATTCCTCTCTGACCTTCTACCTTCATTTACCCCTAGAATAGCTACTTCGCAATCTTCCCAATTAGGGAAACCATCTTCATTATGAACATCCGTAAAGTAACCTAGCGTATCTTTTTGGTATTCCTCTTTTTCTATTGGCTGAAAGTAAATATTGATATCCATTATTACCTGAGCTTAGGTTGAGTTGTAATGCTTTATTTTTTGGCAGTCTTTCTTCTACCCTTTTTAGATGCCTGAGGCGAATTGATAATTTCAATACATTCTTCCATGGTCAACTCTTCAGCCACCTTACCTTTTGGAATTTTGTAATTCTTTCTTCCTACTTTAATGTAAGGACCGTACCTTCCATTTAACACCTGAATAGTCTCGCCATTATTATCAAACTCAGCGATAAACTTATTCTTATCGTCTTCTCTTTTCTTTTCGATTAGCTCAATTGCAAATGCCAATTCCACATCAAGTGGCTCCACTTCTTTCGGAATGGACACGAAAGAACCTGCATGCTTAACGTAAGGACCAAACCTACCAATAGCCACAGAAACCGGCTGCCCTTCAAACTCTCCAATCTCTTTTGGAAGTTTAAACAACTCTAAAGCCTCTTCAAGTGTAATGGTATTAATACTTTGATTCTTCAATAAAGAAGCAAACTTTGGCTTTTCCTCATCATCCTGAGATCCAATTTGTGCCATAGGACCAAATCGTCCGATTCTAACAATTACAGGCTTTCCACTTTCCGGATGAGTTCCAAGAGCTCTTTCTCCCGATGCACGCTCAGAATTCTCAAGTGTGTCTTCTATGTTGTTATGGAAAGGATTGTAAAATTTATCAATCATTTTGGTCCAGGCCATCATCCCCTGGGCAATATCATCAAACTCCTTCTCCACCTCAGCGGTGAAGTTGTAATTTAATATTCTATCAAAGTGCTCAACCAGAAAATCGTTTACCACAATACCAATATCGGTAGGTACCAACTTGTTTCTGTCTGCACCGTATCTTTCTTTATGAACTTTGCGCTCTACATTTCCAGCAGATAACACAAACTGCACATATTCTCTTTCTTTTCCCTCTACTTCCGACTTCTCAACGTACCCTCTCTTCTGTATAGTACTAATTGTTGGAGCGTAAGTAGATGGTCTACCAATTCCAAGCTCCTCTAATTTTCTTACTAATGAAGCCTCTGTATACCTTGCCGGAGGCCTTGTAAACCTTTGTGTAGCCAATACCTCATCATTTACAGGTCGATCTCCTACACTCATTTGAGGCAGCATTCCTTTTTGATCTTCATCATCCTCATCATCAGACCCCTCTAGATACACCTTAAGGAAACCTTCAAATTTTATGATTTCACCGGAAGCAACAAACTCCTCTTCTACTCCATCAATTTCGATGTATACCTTAGTTCTTTCCAATTCAGCATCGCTCATTTGAGAAGCAATGGTTCTTTTCCAGATCAATTGATACAATCTCTCCTGAGCTCCATCATCTCCTGCATTATGCAAAGCAAAATCTGTTGGACGAATGGCCTCGTGAGCTTCCTGTGCCCCAGAGTTTTTGGTTTTATATTTTTTCGGATTGCAATAATCACCTCCGTAAGATTTAATAATCTCTTCTTTAGCACTACTTAGAGCCAAATCCGAAAGGTTTACGGAATCCGTTCTCATATAGGTAATTCGCCCTGCCTCATACAACCTTTGTGCAACCTGCATGGTTCTAGCAACACTATACCCCAGTTTTCTACTCGCTTCCTGCTGTAAAGTAGATGTTGTAAAAGGAGCAGCTGGACTTCTTTTAGCTGGCTTCTTTTGTAAGTCACGAATTTTGAATTCAGCCGAACGACACTTTTCCATAAAGTTAGCAGCCTCTTCTTCAGTCTTAAACTGCTTAGATAGCTCAGCCTTGAATTGTTTTCCACTAACAGTAAAGTGGCCAACTACTTTATAAAAGCTTGATGACTCAAAATCATTGATCTTTCTTTCTTGCTCAACGATTAATCTAACGGTAACCGACTGAACTCTACCAGCAGATAACGACGGCTTAACTTTTTTCCAAAGAACCGGCGATAATTCAAATCCAACAATTCTATCCAGCACTCTTCTGGCCTGCTGAGCATTTACAAGGTCAACATCGATCTCTCTAGGATTTTCAATTGCTCTTTTTACTGCTGTTTTTGTAATCTCATTAAAAGTGATTCGCTTCGTTTTCTCAGGATCCAATCCCAAAGCCTCTTGCAAATGCCACGAAATAGCTTCTCCCTCACGGTCCTCATCCGTTGCTAACCAAACAATATCTGCTTTTTTCGATAAAGTCTTTAGCTCTGAAACTACCTTTTTCTTATCTGCTGAAACCTCATATTTTGGAGCAAAATCATTTTCTATATCTATAGACATTCCTTTTTTCGAAAGATCTCGAACATGTCCGAAGCTGGATTTTACCAAAAAGTCTTTTCCTAAATATCCCTCTATAGTTTTAGCCTTAGCAGGCGACTCGACAATTACTAAATTACTAGCCATTTATTAATGAATAATTATAGTGAAACTACGTGCTATATTTCTCTTGAATACCAGTACTATTTACACAGCAATGGAAGCACAAAGAAATGAAATATAAAACCACTTCTCCAAATCAATTTTATGATAGTCAGACATATATTATATATATAATATAGATTTTTGAAAAAGACAAAGAATGACATTTTGTCACCTTCTTTTAATTCAGTAATTTTGCATTCCCAAAAGCAGGGGTACATTAATGGAAGAAAAAGTCATAGACGAATCAATACAGGGAGAAGCTACCATGGTAGCACCTTCTAATATTTCTAATGGAAGAAAATTATTTCTGGAGAGTTATGGTTGTGCCATGAACTTTTCAGATAGCGAGATTGTTGCATCCATTCTGGTTAAATCTGGTTTTGAAACCACCAGAGACGAAAAGGAAGCAGATGTTATTATGATTAACACCTGTTCTATTAGAGACAAAGCTGAACAAACTGTTCGTGCAAGATTAAAAAACTTCAAAAAGAGAAAAAGGCACCAGCCTAATCTGGTTATTGGAGTGTTAGGATGCATGGCAGAAAGAATGAAGCAGACCTTACTGGAAGAAGAAAAATTGGTGGATCTGGTTGTTGGGCCAGATGCTTATAGAGATTTACCTAACCTAATTGAACAAGTTGACGGAGGACAGAAAGGAGTTAATGTATTATTATCGAGGGATGAGACTTATGCCGACATTAACCCGGTGAGGTTGGCGGATGGAGGAGTTTCTGCATTTGTATCCATTACCAGAGGGTGTGACAACATGTGCTCTTTTTGTGTAGTTCCTTTTACAAGAGGAAGAGAAAGAAGCAGAAATCCATTATCCATTGTTGCAGAAGCTAGAGAACTGTTCAACAATGGATACAGAGAAGTTACTCTGCTGGGGCAAAACGTAGACAGCTATCGTTGGAACATCTCTAAGAAAGGAGAAATCGTAGATGAAAATATTCCAACCACCAATTTTGCTCAACTATTGGAAATGGTAGCTCAAATTGATCCTAAGCTAAGAGTTAGGTACTCCACTTCACATCCAAAGGACATGACGGACGATGTACTGGAAACCATGGCCAAATACCATAATATTTGCAATTACATCCATCTACCTGTTCAATCCGGAAATACGGAAATGCTAAAAAAAATGAACAGAGGATATACCAGAGATTGGTACATGGATCGAATTAGCGCCATCAAGAGAATACTTCCTGAGGCCGCTATTTCTACTGATATCATTACTGGATTTTGTGGTGAAACAGAAGAGCAACACCAGGACACCATATCCCTAATGGAAGAGGTTCAGTTTGCTTTTTCTTACATGTTCTTCTATTCTGAACGACCAAAAACATTGGCAGAAAGAAAATTTGAAGACGACATTCCATTGGAGGTTAAAAAGAAAAGGCTTAATGATGTTATTCAAGTACAAGCTAAATCATCTTTAGATTTCCATAAAAGACTAATGGGTACAACTCATGAGGTACTGATTGAAAAAATATCAAAAAAATCGGACAGCATGTTGATGGGAAGAAACACTCAAAACATCAGTTTTGTTTTCCCTAAAGAAAATTATAAACCTGGACAATACGTTAATGTTATTGCCGAGGATTGCACCACTGCTACCATTAAAGGTAAAGTTGTAGAACTGCTTGGGTAGTACTTAATAAAAGATTAAACATGAACATTCAACAGGTTAAACAACGATTCGGAATTATCGGGAACTCTCCGGGGCTAAACAGAGCTCTGGAAGTAGCTTTGCAAGTAGCTCCAACCGACATTTCGGTATTCGTTATTGGGGAAAGTGGAGTTGGTAAGGAAATTTTACCGCAAATTATTCACCACTACAGCTCCAGAAAACACAAC
Organism: Parvicellaceae bacterium; assembly: GCA_965230225.1. Lineage (GTDB taxonomy): Bacteria > Bacteroidota > Bacteroidia > Flavobacteriales_D > Parvicellaceae > CALSMU01. The sequence continues at coordinate 271,237 of CBDDKM010000003.1, read as the reverse complement.
GAATACATCGCTGTTAACTGTGGAGCTATTCCGGAAGGAACAATTGACTCTGAATTGTTTGGACATGAAAAAGGTGCATTTACAGGTGCTCAAGGATCGAGAAAGGGTTATTTTGAAGTTGCTAACGGAGGAACCATTTTCCTGGATGAAGTTGCAGAACTTCCTCTACAAACTCAGGTAAGATTACTAAGAGTTCTGGAAACAGGAGAATTTATTAAAGTTGGATCTTCTAAAGTTCAAAAAACCGATGTCAGAATTGTTGCTGCTACCAATGTAAATATCCCTGAATCTATTAAAAAAGGAAAATTCAGAGAAGACCTGTATTACAGATTAAGTACTGTTCCAATATCTCTTCCTCCTTTAAGAGAGAGAAACGAAGACATCCATTTAATCTTTAGAAAATTTGCTGCAGATTTTGCTGAAAAATACCGCATGCCAACAATTAGGCTAACACCTGAGGCAATTCATGCGGTAAATGGCTACCGATGGCCTGGAAACATTAGACAATTAAAAAATGTAACTGAACAAATCTCTGTCATCGAACAAGACAGGACCATTACACCAGAGATCTTAAAAAAATACCTTCCTGAGGAAACGGGCTCTAACTTACCAATGGTAGTGGACAACTCCAGTTCGCAAGCGGATCTTTCAGAAAGAGAAATCTTATACAAGGTGTTGTTTGACCTTAAAAATGATGTAACGGAAATGAAAAGAATCATTGCCGAGCTTCTTAACAACAATACTGATCTTAGTACAACAGAGAGAAGTGACATCATTAACAGATACAACAAAGACATTGATATTAATGTTGGGTTTGTACACCCTCAGGAAACTACACCTAGTTTCACCACTCCGACACCTGAACCTGAACCATTCTACCACGAACCGATTCAGGAGCATGTAGAGGTAGAAGAATCACTCTCGTTGGAGGAAAGAGAAATCGAACTCATCAAAAAGGCACTTGCCAAACACAACAACAAAAGAAAGTATGCTGCTAAAGAGTTGGGAATCTCTGAAAGAACTTTATACAGGAAAATTAAAGAGTACGATATTAAAAAGGATTAATTTGCGTTAAGTCTGAAATGAAATTGAAAAGGTTTGGCTACATATTACTCGTTTTAATTACCATTGGAATTTCCGGATGCAAACTCCCCCAATTCTCTATGAAATCTGGAGGAAGAGGTAATAACGTTGAAATTCCCGGAAAAACTCTGTTAGTGAATTATATCGAGAGTACTGCTTCTCTTGCCAGCTCCAATTCGAGCACATTGCTTACGGAAAGCATTAGAGACCTAATGCTTAACCAAACCAAATTTGATTTAAGTGCCGACATGAACGAAGCGGACTGGATCATTGAAGGCCAAATAGTAACTTACAAAGTAACTCCTTTGGGTATCCAGGCTGGTAGTGAGGTTGCTGCCCAAAACAGACTTACCATCGGGCTGAAAATATCTTGTCAGTACAATCGGTCAGGAAAAAACATTAGCGAAGAAGACGAAAAGGAAATTCAAAAACACGAGTTCGACGGAGCTTCGTTCCAGGGGTACATTGATTTTGACAGCAATCTGGATTTCTCAAGTGTAGAAGAAGAATTAATGGAAGAGCTTAACGGCCAATTGGCTCAGGACATATTTGAAAAAGCATTTGGAGGTAATTGGTAAAACGGAAACATTGAACAAACAAACCATCATATCGCTGATTAACAATCCTGAACTGATCGACCAGAACCATCAGGAAGAATTGAAGAAGTTATCTAATCAATTTCCCTATTCAGGAACATTGCAAATGCTTTACGCTAAAGCACTCCATGCAGACGGAAATGTGATGTTTGATGACCAACTGAAATTAGCTGCCATTTCTTGTACTGACAGAAAAAAGCTTTACCAGTTAATACATCAGTCAAAACTGAGAAAACTAATTGAGGAGGTTACCGAAACTGCTCTCATTGAGGCACCCGACCAAAAGGAAGTTGAAGTTGTTGAAGAAGAATCGTTACCTAAGGCCAATGAAGAGGTTCTGGAAACAAAAGAAACCAAAGAAGAGCCTATATCTAATCAGACAAAAACAATTGACAAACTGGAAGAAGATGTTCTAATAGAAGCGATAAATTCCAGCATTCAACTCGACATTAACGAGTATAACTTTGAGCCAGAGGTTAGCTCTGAAGATAAGGGAGAAGATTCTTCCGAAGGGGTTGAAGAGACTCAACACCCCTCCCCTACTTCATTTACCGGTTGGTTTGGAAAACCTGAAAGCACACCTACTCCTAAAAAAACTCAATCAAAAGATACCAGTAGCTTGATAAACTCTTTCATTGAGAGACAAGATGAAAGGTTAACACCGAAAACAGAATTCTTCTCTCCGGCCAATCTGGGAAAAATGAGTTTAGTAGACAACGAAGAATTTGTTACTGAAACATTAGCCAAAGTTTATGCTGCTCAAGGGAATTTTGAAAAGGCGATTAGAATTTATGAGCAATTATCCTTGAATAATCCCGAAAAAAAGACTTTCTTTGCCAGCCGAATTAGATTTCTGAGAGAAAAATTGGAAAATAAAAACGATTAAAACTATGATGTCCGTTATTTCAATAATCATTATAATAGCTTCAGTATTACTGATTTTTGTGGTATTGATCCAAAACTCTAAAGGAGGAGGATTAGACTCTTCATTTGGAAATGCTAACCAATTAGGAGGAGCTGCACAATCTACTGAAACGATTGAAAAAGCAACCTGGTCTTTAGCAGGTGTTGTTGGAGTATTGTCTATAGCGGCCGCAATGTTCTTAGGAACAGGTGGAGGAACTACTCAGGAAGTTAAAACTGGTATTACTGGCGGAGGTGCTCAACCTACTTCTCAACCAGCTGCACCGGCTCCTGTTTCGCCAGCTATCCCACAACCTAATCAGTAAATAATATTACAATTATATATAAATGTCAGTCTGTCATTACAGGCTGACATTTTTTTTGCTCAAAACTTAAAGTTTTCCGTCAAAGTGTCCTGAATTTGAATTGGCACAAATTATGACAAGGGGAGGCTGACAATTATAAAAACCAATTTAAAAATTAATATAAAATGGGATTAAATGTTAGACCATTAGCAGACAGAGTGTTGATTGAACCTGCTGCTGCTGAAGAGAAGACAATTGGAGGAATTATTATTCCGGATACTGCAAAAGAAAAACCAAAGAGAGGAACTGTTGTTGCTGCTGGAAATGGAAAACCAGAAGAACCATTAACAGTGAAAGTGGGGGACACTGTTCTTTACGGACAATACAGTGGAACTGAAATTAAAATTGAAGGAAACGATTATTTAATCATGCGTGAAAGTGACATTTTCGCAATTGTAGATTAAGAGAATAACAAGATTAAAAAGAAGAAAAATGGCAAAAGAAATAGTATTTGACATTGACGCAAGAGATCGATTAAAAAAAGGTGTAGACTCATTATCTAATGCAGTTAAGGTAACCTTAGGACCAAAAGGAAGAAATGTTGTTATCGACAAAAAATTTGGAGCACCTCACGTAACTAAAGATGGTGTTACTGTTGCGAAGGAAATTGAGCTTAAAGATCCTGTTGAAAACATGGGAGCTCAAATGGTGAAAGAAGTTGCTTCTAAAACCAATGATATTGCCGGAGACGGAACCACAACAGCAACTGTACTAGCACAAGCTATTGTAACTGGAGGGCTTAAAAATGTTGCATCTGGAGCAAACCCAATGGATGTAAAAAGAGGTATCGACAAAGCAGTTGCAACAGTTATTGGAGAGCTAAAAAAGCTATCTAAGGAAGTAGGATCTAACAACGATTTAATTAAACAAGTAGCTTCTATTTCTGCCAACAACGACGAATCTATTGGTTCTCTTATTGCCAAAGCAATGGAAGTTGTTGGAAACGACGGTGTAATTACGGTTGAAGAAGCAAAAGGAACTGAAACTGAAGTTAAAACTGTTGAAGGTATGCAGTTTGACAGAGGATATTTATCTCCTTACTTTGTAACTAACACTGAAAAAATGATTGCGGATCTTGATAACCCATATATCTTGATTCACGACAAAAAAATCTCTAACATTAATGAGCTACTTCCTATATTGGAGCCAGTTGCTCAATCTGGTAGAGCCCTATTAATTATTGCAGAAGACGTAGATAGCAACGCTTTAGCTACTTTAGTTATTAACAGACTTAAAGGAGGGTTAAAAATTGCTGCTGTTAAAGCTCCTGGATTTGGAGATAGAAGAAAAGCCATGTTAGAAGACATTGCTATTCTTACTGGAGGTACTGTTATTTCTGAGGAAAGAGGATTTACTTTAGAAAATGCATCTATTGAGCATTTAGGTACTGCTGAGAAAATAGAGATTGACAAAGACAATACTACCATTGTTAATGGTGCTGGTGAAAAAGAAGCTATTGAAGCTAGAACCAACCAAATCAAAGCTCAGATTGAAACAACTACTTCTGACTACGACAAAGAAAAACTTCAAGAAAGACTAGCTAAGCTAGCTGGTGGAGTTGCGGTATTGTACGTTGGTGCTGCTACTGAAGTAGAAATGAAAGAAAAGAAAGACAGAGTTGACGATGCTCTTGCTGCAACCAGAGCTGCTGTTGAAGAAGGAATTATCCCTGGTGGAGGTGTTGCCTACATTAGAGCTTCTTCTGCACTTGATGTAAAATCTGGAGTAAATGAAGATGAAAACACTGGTATCTCTATCGTAAAAAGAGCGATCGAAGAGCCATTAAGACAAATCATTTCTAACGCTGGAGGCGAAGGTGCTGTAGTTGTTCAAAAAGTTCGCGAAGGTAAAGGTGCTTTTGGATACAACGCAAGAACTGAAGAGTATCAAGATCTTTTTGAAGCTGGGGTAATTGACCCTACTAAAGTTTCCAGAAGTGCTCTTGAAAATGCTGCTTCTGTAGCTTCTATGCTTCTAACTACTGAGTGCGTAATTGCAGACGATGAAGAAGAAAGCATGCCTCCTATGCCACCAATGGGTGGAGGAATGCCAGGCATGATGTAATAGGTATTTACAAAAGTCCCTTCGGGGACTTTTTTCCGGGCTGCTTTTCCTGATTTACAGATAGAGCAGAACGCCTATATATACGATCCCTTTTCGGATTTCCGAGAAGGGATTTTTTATTCCCAAAAAACAACGTACTTTTATATTGATGTCGTCGATATTAAGACCACCAAATACAGCGTACAGCAACTTCTATGATCAGGCTAAATTCAAGCTCATCTGGAGGGTAAATTTAGCCATCTTAATCGCCATGAGTTTTCTGGTAACGTCCTACATCATCATGGCGCCTAAGTACATTTTTGCTTCCAGTATTGCCCTGTTATTTAACATTGTAATTACAGTTGTAATGAAGAAAAGCGGGAAATACGAAACTCCTGCAATTATTTTTTCCATTTTTGGAATACTCCTTTGCATCGTTGAGCTCTTCACTATTACAAATGTTCTACACCTTGTAGATTTTGTTTGGTTTTTAGTTATTATTCTGTTCACCTATTTCACCCTTGGAAAAATCTGGGGACAAATTTCACTCTATTTACTATTAGCGGCATTATGCGTATTCATTTACCTGGGGTTAAATAAGAACATTGAAGAAGTTGGAACGCTAGATCAAACCGATCTAGCAGCACTAGTGGCAAATGCTATATTGGGCTTTATGATTATTGCTTATATCATTCATCAGTTTATACGAACTAATGCTTATGCAGAAAGCAAATACCACGAGGTAAACCAGTCATTACAAGATCAAAACACAGTAATCAAAAGTAAAAACGAGGAAAACATCGTTATGCTTAAGGAGATTCACCACAGGGTTAAAAACAACCTACAGGTAATAACCAGCTTATTAAGACTACATTCACGAGAGTTATCTAACGAAGAATCTAAGGCGCACTTTCAAGATGCAATCAACAGAATTGTAGCCATGTCTTTGATTCATGAAAAAATGTATCAGGACGACCTTTCCAAAATTGACATCAACAACTATTTCAAAAGCTTATCTGATGCCATTATCGACACCTACTCTACCGATGCCGAAATATCAACCAACATCAATATTGACATCGAATCAATCGGCTTAAAAACAATAGTTCCTCTGGCACTTATTTACAATGAGTTATTTACGAATTCGGTAAAATATGCTTTTGTAAAACATGCTTACGGAAAAATTTCTTTTTCGGGAGAAATAATGGAAGATGGCTTTCTTAAATTTACTTACAGTGATAATGGGACCTGGAAAGAAACCAGAAAAGAATCCTCTTTCGGTTTGGAGTTAATAGAAACCCTAACTGAACAACTAGAAGGTAATGTAAGCCGAAAAGTCTTGAGCGGAACGCACTATTATTTAACCATTAAAAACCTTGATCAGTAACGCTTGTTAATGATCTGTTAACGACTCCAACGAGTATAGGAATCTTACTATCTTTAATCCTCCTATGAAGAGTAGAAACATTCGAATAATAATTTTTCTTGCGGTTGTTGCCTTAGCCGGAGTAATTATTAATCAATTTTTCTGGATCAATAAAGGAATTAAGATACAGGAAAACCTCCTGGAAATTCAAAAAAACAACATCAAGATTGAACGAGACCAGTTCGACAACCAGGTAACACTGGCACTGGTTAATGTAAGGGATGAACTTCTATCCTTAAACAAGGAAGCCTCAGGCTTGTATTTGGATCCGGTTAAACAGATTAACCCCAACTATTTTGTAGTTAGTTTTTACGACACTCTAAATCCTGACCTACTAAAAAATCTTCTGGTAGAAAACTTTGAAGAATACCACATTCATGAAGTATTTGAATACGGAATCTACGATTGTTTTACGGACTCAATAATATTTGACAGATATGTTGACTTAAGCAACGAAAGCAGCGGAAAAGATATATCCAGTGCCGACCTTGAAAAATGGGATCATGACGGACACTATTTCGGTGTATATTTCCCTGAAAAACTACCGGAATCACCAGGATCAGAGGAGGGAATCTCCAACTCATACATCCTCTCTTCTATAGTAATCATATTGGTCATCGCCATTTTTGCCTATGCCATTAATGTTATCCTAAAACAAAAAAGATTATCGGAGGTAAAAACGGATTTCATCAACAATATGACTCACGAATTGAAGACCCCTATCTCTACCATTAACTTATCGAGCGACGTATTACTAGGCGACAAAATACAAGAACATCCGGACCGATTAAAAAGGTATGCTCAAATTATTAAATCTGAAAATCAGAGACTAGAAAGCCAGGTGGAAAGAGTTCTACAGCTGGCCAAGCTAGACAAAGGAGAAATAAAACTAAAGAAAGACAGCATCAACCTGGAGGAGATCATTTTAACTTCTGCCCAAACCTTTCAATTATCTGTTGAGCAAAAACAAGGTAATCTTAACTGCCAATTAGAAGCATCGGATCACAACATAATTGCAGATCGTGTACACATAACCAACATTATCTACAACCTGTTAGACAATGCCAACAAGTACACACCGGAGACTCCTGAAATAAATATTAAAACTGCAGACAAAAACAACGGAATAAGCATTACCATTTCGGACAACGGAAAGGGAATGAACAAAGAACAGCAAAAACAAATTTTCGACAAGTTTTACAGAGTCCCAACGGGCAGTGTTCATGATGTAAAAGGATTTGGACTGGGACTTTATTATGTAAAACGAATTGTTGAACAACACAATGGCAGGATTTCTGTGAAAAGTGAACTTCAAAAAGGAAGTTCCTTTGAAATTTGGCTCCCCAAAACTTAATTGAACTACTATGAGCAAGGCAAGAATATTATTGGTTGAAGACGACATGAACCTGGGATTTGTGATTCAGGACAACTTAAAAATGGAGGGGTATCATGTTCACCTAAGCCAGGACGGAAAAGAAGGATTAAAAGCATTTAATGAATCCAGTTATGATTTATGCATTCTGGATGTGATGCTCCCTAAAAAAGACGGATTTAGTTTAGCCGAAGATATTCGCAAATTAAACTCGGATGTCCCTATTGTATTTCTTACAGCTAAATCCATGACGGAAGACAAAATAAAAGGGTTTAAAGCTGGTGCTGACGACTACATAACCAAACCGTTTAACATCGATGAGTTTTTCTTAAGAATCAATGCTATTCTTAAAAGAGCGGGAATTGGCTCTTCTGATTCGAACGGGTTTGAGTTAGGAAAATACACTTTTAACACCTCAACCTATCAGCTAACTATTGGCGATCGAGAAATAAAAAAATTAACCAAAAAAGAAGCTGAAATTCTTAAAATACTTTGCGAACAAAAAGGCAAAGTGGTTGAACGAGATATCATCTTAAACATGGTATGGGGAGACGACAATTACTTTAACGGAAGAAGCCTGGATGTTTTCATTACCAAGCTTAGAAAGTACTTAAAAGAAGACGACTCCATTACCATTAAAAACGTTCATGGAGTTGGTTTTACAATGGAGTGTGGTTAATTTGAGGTAACTAAAAACTGATTCAACTCTTCGCGATCAGAAGCAGATTGCCCAATGTTCTTTAACTGTTCCTGAAATTGCTCTTCAGCAAATTCCTTGTCGATTACATTATCTTGATGATTTTGTCCCATTGTCGAAACAAGGTTCATCCCCTCCAACACATCACAGTTGGAAGATTCCTTTATCGTGATGTATTTTACTTTTTCTACCTCAACAATTGTAGGCACTTCTTTTTCTACCTCAATAGTATCGGTAAGATAAACCACTTCTTTTTCCGGTTGAGGAACATTTAGATTCACCACCATTTCGGAAGTAAGAAACTGAGGCAATAAAAGAATTAATAGCAGAGCAGCGATACCAACTTGATACACGGGAACTTTAGTAAACACAATTCCCAACACAGGCTTTTTAGCTTGCTCCTCTCTTTGTTTCATTACACCAGCAACCATTCCCAGAACTCCATCTGAAGGCTGAACATTCTCAACACCTTTGGCATAATGTTGTTTCGCACCCTCCACTACCTTTCGTCTAATACGATACTCCTCTTCAGTAATCACTTCTAGTACTTTCTTCATTTCTTTATCGGAAAGTTCATCAAAGGATTTTGATTCGATTAACTGCTGTATGAAATATTGATTTTCCATAATTACATCTTTTTTAAAAGAGGTTTAAATTCCTCCAGTTCTTTTGCCAATTTTCGGGTAGTATAATAGATTCTGGACTTCACTGTTCCCAACGAACACCCCATAATTTCTGCTATTTCTTTTAGAGAAAACCCTTCTTGAAACCTGAGCACAAAAGTCTCTCTTTGTTCATATTCCAATCCATCCAACGCTTTGTCCAGATGATGATTGAATACATGCGCATCGAAACTTGCGATCAATTCCTCTACAGATTTGCTTTGAGAAGAGGTTTCATATTCGTCGGAAGATATTCCAACAAAACTTGGTTTTCTATATTGATTACGACACATATTTGCCGCAACGGTAAACACCCAGGAATAAAACTTTTTAGTGGGATCAAACAACTCAGGGCGTTCAACAATTTTCAGAAACAAATCCTGCAATAAGTCCTGAGCCTTTTCTTCGTCGTTATTAAGCATTTTAAACATAAAATGAAGCAACCGCTTACTATAACGGGAATGAAGCTCTTCAAACGCCTTAAAATCGTTCTTGTGCAAACACACCATTAACTCCTCGTCGGTGTACTTCTTATATGTTTTAAATAATCTCAACAGGTAAATTTAAGTAAAGCCCCTTACGGTAAGCGCATCAACAACCAAAACAACTAATTCTACTTACGGTCTATGTCAAGCAAATTAATTAGAGCGTACTTTCAGGGGCGTTTAACTTTTATTTTTCAAATTCTTCAATTACATCCATCACCACTCTAAAACCAACGTTCGGATTTGGCCCTTCGTATTTCTCTCTGGCAGTTATAATAGCATCCTCCGGTAAAGTATTCCAACCCCCACCTTTGGCTACTCCTTTCTCTTGCACCATTTCCGCCACATTTCCAATAATGCAATACAACCCGTAATCGTTCGGATGGTACGATGATGTTTTAACAGGAAATATTCCTCCATCGTAATTCGGACAGGACTTCTCATCTTCTTCATCCTTTTTACCATAGCTTCTATTAGCCTGGATATTGGCAAGGTAACATCCATTTTCGTTTACTATCTGATCGTGTTCAAACCCATTCTCAGACTCTCGATACCCCCAGGTGTATTTTAAATCCTTTTTCTTTCCGTTATTATCAGCTCTGGCTAACATCTCCCACTCCTCTTCGGTGGGCAATCTAAATTTCACTTTCTTAAATTGTTTTTTTCTATGATGTAAATTGTTGTAAATATTTGTCAGCCATTCGCAATACAACAGAGCTGCTTCATAAGACACATTACATACTGGGAACATATCATGATCTGGCTTTCCATGTTCAAAATACTCCTCATAAGACAACCCTTTATACATTGGCTTCAACAAACTCTCCCAATCCACTTTTTCCTTTTTGGCAATCATTAAATCATCATAACGTTGCTGCAATAACAAATCCTCCAAAAATCGATCGTACATTTCATTTTCAATTTCTCTTTGCGAAACATGAAGTGAATCGTTAATTTTCAGGAATCCCCAATACGCATTTCTAGGATCATCAATTACATAGGAAACCACATTGTTTCCTGATGGGCTTATAATTTGCTCCACTTCTTCCGTTTGCCCTGTTTTTTCTGCTATTTGATTCACAAATTTTTCGATTTGCATCATTTCCGCATCATCCTCTGCTTCTTCATAGTGGTTATGAAGGGTGATAAACGGCATCAGGTAACTTCCATTCATATTATCTACCACTCCCTGGCTGATATCATTATTCAACTCAATTTTCATGTAATCTTTCAAGAACTTCTTTTCATAGTTCCTCTTCAAAACAGCCACATTGTCAAAACTCTTTTTTGAGTATTTAAACGCCAACCCTACAATGTACAGATCATCCTTAACATCTTCATATAGTTTTGGAGATACAGACGAGGCGTAATAAAAAGGCCTGTTGGTATGTTTTCTAATGTGCTCACAAATTGCCTGAGAATACCCCTCATACCCTTCAACTTTTTTAGTTAGTTGGAATTCCGGTATCCCTAATTCGTTAAAGTACTTGTTTCTGTATTCTTCCACATACATCAAACTGAAATTTAAGATAGCCACGTCAGTTCTTACATCTTTGGCCCCTTGAAGAATCATAGCAGGATAAGTATCATTATCGCCATGAGTCATTAAGATGGCATTTTCATCGCAAGACATTAACATATTATAATTCCAGGCATATAAACCAGCAGAGATATCATTGGAGGCAAACCACATTTTGCTAAACTCTTTGGTTTTCCCTTTATCTCTTTTTAACTCATAATAAGTTAAAAAATCCGGATAGGTTTCAGGTCTTTCAGGTGCTATCTCATAAGCTTTTTTGAGGTAGCTGAAGTATTCGGTTTTATTGTTACCATTCCAGTACTTTACAAAGTTAAACTCAAACGAATCAGGAATGTTTTTCTCCATTTTATCCACCACTTGATCCAGATCTTTTTGAGTTTTCTCCCCACCTAAGATTTTAATCATTCTGGTGGCGGTATACACATTTTGCCATGCTTCTGGATCCTGAGGATGAAGCTCAACTTCTTTTTCCCAAAGATTCATTTGTTCCTGATACCAGGCTACTGTTTTCTTTTGCTTAACAATGGAATATACTTTTTGTTTTTTAGGGGTATCGGTTGCTCCTGCATTCAGCATTAAAAAGCAACCAACTAATAATAAATATATCTTGTTCATACTCTAAGTTTCAAATTAACAATCACATCTCCAGCGCCGGAAATCTACCGTATTACCCAAAACGAAATAAAAGGTTCAAAGGAGTTCAACTTTTTTTTTCAAAAAAAACAAATCCCGCTTTCGAAATTCGAAAGCGGGACCAACAATTAAACGTTAAAAATGATAGTAAAACTACGCTGTTAACTCTTGTTTTACTACTGATGATATTAAACTTCCATCGGCTTTACCTTTAAGCTTCCCCATAACAGGCCCCATGACCTTCCCCATATCAGAAGGACCAGTAGCTCCAACAGATGCTATTACTTCTTTTACCACCACTCGAATCTCGTCTTCACTCATCATTTCCGGTAAGTAAGCTTTAATAACATTTGCTTCGCTTTCTTCTGCCTCTGCAAGGTCAGGTCGATCTTGTTCTCTGTAGATTTTTGCAGTATCCATTCGTTGTTTATACAACTTCTGAACTATTCTCATTTCTGCCTCTTCAGTAACATTTCCTCCTGCACCTTCGCTGGTAGCCTCTAACATTAAAGCCGATTTAATAGCACGCAATGCTCCCAATTTTTCTTTTTCCTTGGCAAGCATTGCTGCTTTTATGTCTTTGTTAATTTGATCTGTTAACGACATTTATTCTAAAATTAATCTACGTTATCATGTAGGAATGAGTTGTTATCGCTCAATCCCGTTCTCTTCTCTCCAGACTCATTCTCAACATCTCCTAAAGTAAACCTAGAAACGTTAGACTCAGAAGAATGTTTTACATCATCCAATTGGATATTTCTTCTTTTGTAAGCCGGCTCATTTTCCATATCGGTAATACCTGATGGAGTTCTCATCTTTTGGCTTACCTGCTGAATTCTATCCATTCTCTGTTGAGTTAACTCTCTGTTATTTTCTACAGATGGAGTTTCCTCTTGAGTTGGCTTATCCCAGGCTGGCTCGTTGGTATTTTCCCAGGTAGCTTTTGGCTCTTCAGTTGTTGTCCAACCTGAAGAAACATTAGCATGTAATTCACCCTCTTTTTCCTCAGCCTCATCCTCTAACATAAAACGAATTTTTCCGTCTTCTGAAGGTGTTTGAGTTTGCTGTGGCTCCTCTTCTTTCAAGGTTGGCTCTTCTACTTTAGTAGAGAAATCCCACGACTGTTGAACAGGCTCAACTTCGGTTGTGTTTTCCACCTCATCTTCCAATTGGTATTTCTTTACCTCAACAGGCTCTTCAGTAACTGTTGCAATCGGAGTTTCTTTCACCTCATCAACCGGAGTAGTTGTTTGAGTTGGAGACTCAATTGGCTGGGTAATCATGGTTGGTCTTTCTTCCTCAAGGTGCATTTTTCTTTTTTCCGGCTCTTGAGCTGGAAGACCAGTATCTGGTGTTGCTTCAAACCCAGTAGCAATAATTGTTACGCTAAGGCTTTCACCTAGAGAATCCTCTTGTCCATGACCCCAAATTACATCTGCAGTGTTCCCTGCTTCATCCTGAATGTAATCAGTAATGTCTGCAATCTCATCCATTAACACTTCTTTCTCTCCGTAAGTAATGTTAAGCAATACATATCTTGCACCATGGATTTGGTTATCGTTTAACAATGGCGAAGCCAGTGCTTTCTGAACAGCCTTCATTGCACGATCATCACCTTCTGCCTCAGCAGTTCCCATGATAGCAACTCCACTGTCTTTCATTACGGTATTAACGTCGTTAAAATCCACGTTAATTTGTCCGGTAACAGAAATTACCTCAGCAATCCCCTTCGCCGCAGAAGTCAATACATCATCCGCCTGAGCAAAAGCATTTCTCAGAGATAAGTTCCCGAACATTTCGCGCAATTTATCATTATTGATCACTAGTAATGTATCAACGTTCTCACGCATTTTTTCGATTCCTTCCTTTGCCTGAGAGATTCTTTTTCTTCCCTCGAACATAAATGGCACTGTAACAATACCAACGGTTAGAATTCCTAATTTTTTAGCTACTCCTGCAATAACTGGAGCTGCTCCGGTTCCTGTTCCACCACCCATTCCGGCAGTAACGAATACCATCTTAGTATTCTTTTCCAGGATTTCCTGAATTTCATCAATATTTTCAATAGCGGCATTCATTCCTACATCAGGAATTGCCCCTGCTCCCCTACCTTCGGTAAGGCTTCTACCTAATTGAATTTTAATCGGCACAGGACTCATATCCAGTGCTTGATGGTCTGTATTACAAACCAGGAAGTCTACTCCCTTAATTCCTAATCGGTACATGTGGTTTACGGCATTGCTTCCACCACCTCCAACACCGATCACCTTAATGATCGACGATTGGTCTTTTGGTAAATCAAATTGCATCATGATTATTCGTTTAATTGTTTATTGTTGTTGTTTGTTTTTATTCTACTGTTTCGTCAAAGAAGTTTTTGATTTTATCAAAGAATCCTCCTTTTGTTTTCTGAGAATGTGTTCTCGTATTGATTTTCTCTTGCGTTTTCTTCACTTTCTCAAAGCTTTCAAAACCTTTAGCAACCAATCCAACACCAGTTGCAAACAATGGGCTGGTAACTTTGTTATTTGTGCTTGAGCTTAAGTGCTCATTCGGGAAACCAATTCTGCTGTCCATTCCTGTGATAAACTCGAATAACTGAGTAATATGCTTTAACTGAGAACCACCTCCAGTTACAACAATTCCTCCGATCAGTTTCTTCTCGTATCCGGAATTTTTAATTTCATAATAAACGTGCTCAATTACCTCTGCCATTCTAGCATTGATAATATTGGACAAGTTCTTAACCGAGATTTCTTTAGGCTCTCTACCTCTTAAACCTGGGATACATACAATTTCGTTATCCTGACTGTTGTGAGGCAATGCTGTACCAAACTTCGTCTTAAGCAATTCAGCCTGACGATGCATAATCGTACATCCTTCTTTAATATCTTCGGTAATTACGTTACCTCCAAAAGGAATAACAGCAGTATGACGAATAATACCGTCGTGGAAAATAGCCAAATCGGTTGTTCCACCACCTATATCCACCAATACTACACCAGCTTCTTTCTCCTCATCGCTCAATACGGATGCAGAAGATGCCAGTGGCTCAAGAATTAGCTCTGCCACTTCAAGTCCTGCTTTCGCAACACATTTGTAAATGTTTTTCGCAGCAGCAATCTGCCCGGTAATGATATGGAAGTTAGCTTCAAGCTGAACACCAGCCATACCAATTGGATCTTTAATTCCACTCTGGCGATCTACGATGTACTCCTGCGGTAATACGTGAATAATTTCTTCACCAGGCATCATCACCAGCTTATACATATCCTCAATCAAAGCATCTACATCGTGCTGATCAATTTCCTCATCAATAGAGTCTCTTGTAATCATTCCACGGTGCTGAAGACTCTTGATATGCTGTCCTGCAATACCAACGTTCACAACGTTAATCTCCACCCCTGATTTTGCTTCAGCTTCTTCCACAGCCGATCTGATTGACTGTACAGTTTTCTCAATATTAGACACTACTCCACGCGTAACTCCTACGCTTGGTGCTTTTCCAATACCAAGAATTTCAATTTTTCCATGTTCGGTCTTACGACCAACCAGACATGCTATTTTAGTGGTTCCGATGTCTAGTCCTACTACAATTTCAGGTGAATCCATAATTTAACGTTTTGAACAGATTATTTGGTTTTTATATTTAATGTTTAAAGTATCGTATAAGTTCAGTTCCTTTGGTTCAATTACCTCCGTATAGAACTTCTCTAACTTTCTAAATTTTAATTCGGCATCGTTAGATCCTCCAAAAAGAATTCTATGATTTCCAACTCTTGGAATCATTTCAAATTCCTTTTTTGGGTTAACATATACCTGTACAACTTGTGAGCTCATAAACTCATTCTTATCCAGTTGCATGGCCACTTTGTAAATATCCTCCAGCACATATACTTTCTGTAGCGAATCACTAGCTTCTATCTCCCCTACGGTTATTTCATCAATTCTCGACACATGTATGCTACCATTAAACACAGGTACTTTTGCAATGTAATCTTCACTCAACGGCATTAACCCTCCTTCATCATCGATGTAATAACTCATCAACCCATCACTAGAAATCACTCTTGCCACTGGTCTTCTTTGTTCTATTTCTATGTTTACAGTACCATCGTTAAACTTGTAAACCTCTGTAGATTTTACCCCAGGTAACTGAGCTATTGATTTTTCAATATGATCTATTTCAATGTCTCTCATTCTTTGCCCTTCGAAAGTGTACCCTATGTCATTTAGTTTCGACAAAATCGCCTCTTCGGTTACAAAGTCATGACCAGTTTCTTTGCTTATGCTAACATTGGCTTTAGAGCACTCCTTATCAGAGTACTCAATATTAGCAAAGCCAAGAAGCACCAATATTCCAATTGCGAACAAACTCCAACCTGATATTTTAAGCACTTTTTTCAAGACCTAATTCTTCTTTACCAATTCATTTTTAATGGGCTCAATCAACTGATCGATATCTCCCGCTCCAAGTGTTAGCAACACTTCTAATTTTCTATCTTTTATAGAGCCTACTAACTCTTCTTTTGAGAGCAACTCTTTATTTTCTTTTTCAATTTTCTCCAACAGCATTTCCGAGGTCACCCCCTCTATAGGAAGTTCTCTGGCCGGATATATATCCAGTAATATCACCTCATCCAGCATTTCCAGGCTTTTAGCAAACCCATCAGCAAAATCTCTGGTTCTACTAAAAAGGTGAGGCTGAAATACACCGGTTATTTTTTTTGCCGGATACATCTCCTTCACTGAACCAATGCATGCTTTCAACTCTTCAGGATGATGTGCATAATCATCGATGTAAACCATCTCCTCTTCCCGAATGTGGTATTCAAACCTTCTCTTTACACCCCTGAATGACTTAAGTCCTTTTCTAATCTCTTCAAAAGAAACCCCTAGGTCTCTGGCGGCAGCAACAGCTGCTATGGCATTCTCAACATTATGCAAACCAGGAGTACCTAGTTGCATTCCACTAACCTCCCCCTCCGGAGTCATCAAATCAAAATGATAATCTCCATTTTGAATATTGATATTAGTAGCGTAATAATCTGCTTCTTCGCTTGCAGAATACTCTATCGTTTTTTCCGCATTTACAGGCAGTCCTTTCTTTTTAATCAGCACACCATCTTCTGGCAGTTTATCTACAAACTGCATGAAAGACTCTTTCAAGTAGTCATGCTCTCCGTAAATATCCAAGTGGTCGGCATCCATAGAAGTAACAATTGCAGTGTTTGGAGACAGGGTCAAAAAAGACCTGTCGTATTCATCTGCCTCTACTACTGTAGATTTAGCAAATTCGTTAACCACATAGTTAGATTCAAAATTAGTACAGATCCCACCTAAAAAGGCATTTACAGGATAAGCTGCGTCCACTAATAAATGAGCAACTATACTCGAAGTTGTAGTCTTACCATGAGTTCCAGCAACTGCAATAGAATGTGACTCCTGAGTAATTACCCCCAAAGCCTGAGATCGCTTTATTACTTCAAAACCATTTGTTCTGAAGTAATTTAATTCAGAATGATCAGCTGGAATAGCAGGAGTATATATTACCAAAGTGCTTTCGGCATTCTGGAATCCTTCTGGAATCAAAGCCACAGAATCGTCGAAATGAACAGACGCTCCTTCTTGCACCAATGCTGATGTAAGAGGAGTAGCCACCTTATCATATCCAGCCACTTCATAACCTAGAGCGAGGTAGTAACGAGCAATAGCACTCATTCCAATACCTCCAATCCCTACAAAGTATATTCTATTTAACTTCTTGTTTCCCACAAATCCAGATCACTATTTACTGATCAGTTTAAATACTTCTTTTTTAATATCGTTAGCCGCATCAGGTTTCCCTAATGTGGCAATATTCGTAGCTAACTCCTGTTTCTGTTGTTCGTTTTCGAATAGGGTTAGTACATTTTGCACTAAATTATTTTGTGCGTCAACGTCTTTAACAAGCACTGCGGCCTTTTTATTAACAAGCGACATTGCATTTTTCGTCTGATGATCCCTCTGCCACATTGGGAGAAGGAACCAAAATCACAGGTTTTTTAACCAAACACAACTCACTTACAGAAAGTGCTCCAGCCCTACTAATTACAACGTCTGCAGCAGCATAAGCCAAATCCATTCTACTAATAAAAGCCATAGCATGAATGTTCGGACTTCCTAGCTCATCAACAGCTGCTTTCATTTCACCAAAATAAATCTTCCCTGTCTGCCAAATCACTTGAATCCCCGCTTCCGACAACTCTTTCAAGTGAGCTTTTAGACTATTATTAATGGTTCTTGCACCAAGGCTTCCTCCAATAATTAGCAATGTTTGCTTATCACCATCCAGTCCAAAATGCGCAATAGCCTCTCTTTTTTTTCCCCTCCACATTCAGAATATCACTCCTTACTGGGTTTCCAGTCATCACAATTTTTTCTGAAGGAAAAAACTGCCCCATATTATCGTAGGCCACACAAATGGTTTTTGCAGTTTTAGCCAATAATTTATTGGTTACCCCCGCATAAGAGTTTTGCTCTTGTAACAGGGTTGGCACACCTAGTTTACCCGCCATTTTTAATAATGGTCCACTTGCATATCCACCAACACCAATAGCGATGTCCGGCTGAAAATCTTTTACAATGGTTTTAGCAGCCTTTAAACTCTTTAGCAATTTGAATGGAAAAGAGAAGTTCTTCCAAAGTTTCTTACGATGAAAACCAACAACATCCAACCCTTTGATAGGGTAACCTGCTGCGGGAACTTTTTCCATTTCCATTTTACCATTTGCTCCAACAAACAGAATATCGGCATCCGGTTTTTCCGCTTTGATAGCATTAGCAATGGCTATTGCCGGAAAAATATGACCTCCGGTACCACCTCCTGATATGATTACTTTAATTGGCATATCTATTCTGTTTCTTCGTCTTTATATACAGTCCTACTTACGTTTAATATTATCCCTATCGCCAGGCAGGTAAACAAAATGGAAGTTCCTCCCATACTAATTAGTGGCAAAGGCTGCCCTGTTACAGGCAACAAATTCACTCCAACCCCCATGTTAATGAGGGCCTGAAACACCAGAAGAAAACTCAAACCAAAAGCCATATACCCTCCAAACTTATTGTCAGATTTAGCCATGATTCGAATTGACCTGAACAAGAACATTAAATACAACATCAATATTCCAACTCCTCCTAATAAAGAACCATACTCTTCTATGATAGAAGCGTAAACAAAATCAGATTGAGCAGAATACAATTCATTCTTTATTGTCCCTCTTCCGGGTTGGAAATTAATCACCCCTCCATTTACCACCGCAAGCTTTGCTCGCTGCGCCTGGAAGTTCTCTTCGGCATCCCCGGATTCGTAACTAAATATTCTTTGTTTCCATGTTTCAACTCTTGGTAACAGTCCCGGACTAGCCCAGTTAAGCAATAGCAATATTCCAAACAACGCTATAGCTCCTCCTATTAAAGCTCCCAAATGTTTTACCGCTACTCCTCCAACAAACAATAGCACAAAGCATACGGCAAACAGCATGGCAGCTGTAGAAAAATCGGCGGGTAGAATTAGCACACATATTCCACCGATTGGAAGTAATATAGGAACCAAACCATGTCTAAAACTTTTAATCTTACTATGATTAATGGCTAGCATTCTAGCCACATAAATCACCAAAACTATTTTAGCTAAATCGGAAGGCTGAAACCCCATTATCCACCTTTGCGCTGAGTTAACATTTCTACCAAAAAGCAGAGTTACCAACAGCAGTAAACCAGCTACCCAAATACCTAACTGAGAAAGCCTGGAGAAATAACTAAACTTAAAGTGCTGCATGTACACAATCAGTACCAATCCCATCAGCAAAATAAACACGTGCTTAAAAAAGAACGGTGTTGCATCCCCCTCGGTTAAACGATTGGCAAGATTGTAACTAGCACTGTAAGCCATTACAGAAGAGAACAAGGCTAAAATGATTATGATAGACCAAATTACCTTATCTCCTTTCAGATATTTCTCAATGGATAATTGCATGAATTATAGTCCTTTCACTAGCGACCTGAAATCTTCTCCTCTGGCACGGAAATCTTCATACAACTCATAGCTTGAACATGCAGGTGAAAACAACACCACATCTTCATTCTTAGCCCACTCAGCTGCAGTTTCTACTGCCTCTTCTAAAGTTTGCTTATGAGCGTAACCATCGATGATTCCGGCAAAAGAGTATTTGATTTGAGTTTCGTACCCTCCAAAGCAAATAATTCTTTTCACTTTATATCTTACCAATTTATCGAAGATGGAATAATCACTTTCTACATCAGATGCACCTACAATCCAGATTACCGGCTTCTCCATTAACTCAAGAGAATAATAAGTAGAATCTAAATCTGTAGCTTTAGAATCGTTGATCCACTCCACTCCATTAATTTCTGCCACCGTTTCTAAGCGATGAGCTATATCAGCAAACAACTGCATGCTCTTCTTACGAGCAGCTAAAAGCTGATTTTTTATGTTTACAATGTTTTTATTTTCCATTTTAATCGGTATTAATTACTACTAAAGAGACCTTACGGCTCTCTTAAATTGATTCCCTCGATCCTCATAGTTTTCGAAAAGATCGAAGCTTGCACAAGCTGGTGATAATAGTACCTGATATCCTTTTTTGGCTAATCTGTATGCCAATCCAACTGCCTCAACTGCGTTAGATGCATCCAGAACGTTCTCTACAATACCATCAAAGGCTCCGTGTAACTTGGAATTATCTTTCCCAAGGCAAACAATACCTACTACTTTTTGCTTTACCAATCCTGCTAAGAAATCGTAATCATTTCCTTTATCTACCCCACCAGCTATCCAGATAGTTGGTTTTTGCATGCTTTCAAGAGCATACCAGGTTGAGTTAACGTTGGTAGCCTTAGAGTCGTTGATAAACTCTATTCCGTTAACATGAGCAACATGTTCTAATCTGTGCTCTACATTTTGAAAGTCGGAAAGACTTTCACGGATGATCTCTTTACGGATCTCCAATACTCTTCCGGCAACGCTAGATGCCATAGAATTGTAGGCGTTGTGCCTACCTTGTTGTGCTAATTCGTGAATACTCATTTTTGTTTGTTGGTTCTTTATGTTTGTTATTATTTGTTTGTTTGCTATGTATGCGCCTTCTTCTAATTCTTCCTCGTGCGAGAAAGGAAGCATCCAGGACTTTATGCTTCTTTTTTCAAGTTCTTTTTGAATCAATTCATCATCGTGGTTGTAGATAAATGCATCCACACCGGTTTGATTTTGAATGATTCTGAATTTGCTGTCGACATACTTTTGCATGTCGTAATCGTATCGATCGAGATGATCTGGTGTGATGTTAAGTAGAACTGCCACATCGGCTTTAAACTCGTACATACCATCCAGTTGGAAGCTACTTATCTCCACCACGTAGTAGTCGTGATCTCCTTCTGCCACCAATCTGGCAAAACTGTCTCCGATGTTTCCACAAACAGCTACGTTCAACCCTGCTTTTTCAAGCATGTGATGAATCATCAAAGTGGTTGTAGTTTTCCCGTTGCTTCCGGTAATGCAAATCAGTTTTCCCTTAGCATATCTACCGGCAAATTCTATTTCGGAAATAACCGACACACCTTTCTCAACAAGCGTCACAATCAAAGGAACTGTATCAGGAATACCAGGACTTTTAATTACTTCCAGCGCATTCAACACACGATCCTCAGAGTGTTTCCCCTCTTCCCAATCGATTTCATGATGTAAAAGAACTTTCTTGTATTCCTCCTGAATTTGACCTCTATCGGATACAAATACTTTAAACCCTTCTTTTTTCGCTAAAATGGCAGCTCCAACCCCACTCTCTCCCTGCACCAAGAACTACTATCTCTTTGCTCATTTCTACTGCTCTTATCTCAACTTCAGGGTTACAATGGACAACACCGCTAGAATGATTCCCACTATCCAAAAGCGAGTAACAATTTTAGCTTCATGCATTCCTTTTTTCTGGTAATGATGATGCAGCGGAGCCATTAGGAACACTCTCCTTCCCTCTCCATACTTTTTTCTGGTGTACTTGAAGTACCCCACCTGAATCATTACCGATAAATTTTCTATTAAGAAGATTCCGCAGATGATTGGAATCAACAACTCTTTACGAATAGCAATAGCGAACGTAGCGATGATACCTCCTAGTGCTAAACTTCCGGTATCGCCCATAAACACCTTTGCAGGGTATGAATTATACCAAAGGAACCCAATACATGCACCAACAAAGGCACTGATGAATATTACCAGCTCACCGGCATCAGGGATATACATAATGTTCAGATAGTCGGCAAAAATGGCATTACCGGACAGGTAGGCAAAAATGGCCAGTGTCGTTCCTATTATTGCCGATGACCCCGTTGCTAACCCATCAATCCCATCGGTAATATTCGCACCATTAGAAACGGCTGTTACGATAATAATTACCATTGGTATAAAGATTAACCAGGTATAATCTTTCAAGCTTTTCGGCAATAACCACGAGTAATCGAACTCATTGTTTTTTACGAAAGGAATGGTTGTAGTTGTAGACTTAGACACCACCCAGTGATAATCTTCTCCTTCTACTCCTTCATCCATATTCACAGCTTCTTCAAATGCCGAATCCTGCTTATACACTTTCTCCTTTACCACAACATCTCCACTGAAATAAAGTAATGACCCTACAATCAATCCTACTCCTACCTGACCAACTACTTTAAATTTTCCAGCCAACCCTTCTTTATTCTTTTTAAACACTTTGATGTAGTCATCCAGAAACCCGATTAACCCTAACCAGACAGTAGCCAACACCATCGTAATGGTGTATATATTATCTAGCTGAGCAAACAATAGGGTAGGCACCAGTATGGCTGCAATAATGATCAACCCTCCCATGGTTGGAGTACCAGCTTTTTCCATTTGCCCTTCAAGACCTAAATCTCTAATAGACTCTCCCACTTGCTTGCGCTGAAGCATAGCAATGAGTTTACCACCAAACATCATGGAAATGATTAACGATGTTATGATAGCCATTCCAGCTCTAAAAGAGATGTATTGGAACAATCCGGAACCCGGTATATCTAAACCTTCAAATAAGTGATACAGCATTATTTACCTAATATTTTTAATGTTTCTACTACTTCTTCCATATCATCAAATGGAAGTGTTTCATCCTTGATGATTTGATATTTTTCGTGACCCTTCCCAGCTATTAACAGGATATCGCCACTGTGCCCCATACTGCACGCCGTTTTAATTGCTTCGCGGCGATTGGTTATGGACAATGTTTTCTTGTAATCTTCCGGCGGAACTCCTCTGCGCATGTCTTCGATAATTACTTCAGGATCTTCGCTTCTAGGGTTATCAGATGTAAAAATCACCTGATCACTTAGCTTGCAGGCAATCTCCGCCATCAACGGCCTCTTCCCCTTATCTCGATCTCCACCGCAACCAACAATGGTGATCACCATTTCATTACCGGTCCTGATATTTTTAATGGTTTTAAGTACATTTTCCAGAGCATCAGGAGTATGAGCATAATCCACAATTGCAGTAATTCCTTTTTCAGAAGAAACATGCTGAAACCTTCCTTCAGGTGGATTCAGGTTACTTAGTGTTGCCAACACATCTAGCTTCTCCTGATTCAACAACACCCCAATGGAATATGCCACCAAAGCGTTATAAGCATTAAAATCTCCAATTAGCCTGGTATACAAATCCTTGTTATCTATATCAAGGTGAAGTCCATCAAATCGACTCTCCACCACTTTAGCCTTAAAATCTGCGATATTATTTATCCCGTATGTATGAACAGATGCCTTAGTATCATGAACCATGGTTTCTCCATGCTGTTGATCCATATTGGTTAGTGCAAATGCATCTTCCGAAAGCTGATCAAAAAAACCTTTCTTTGCCGCGATATAATTATCGAATGTTCCATGGTAGTCCAGATGGTCTCGGGTAATATTAGTAAACACCGCTCCTGCAAAACTTACCCCAGCAATACGTTGTTGATCAACCGCATGGGAACTCACCTCCATAAAGCAATACTTACATCCCTTCTCCACCATTCTGCTAAGCAACTGATTAAGCTCTAGTGAATTTGGCGTTGTATGAGTAGCTTCCACCACATCGGCATGCACCTTGTTTACCACTGTAGAAATAAGACCTACTTTATACCCTAGCAATCGAAATAAATCATAAAGTAAGGTCACAGAGGTAGTTTTACCATTAGTACCGGTAATTCCAACTAGCTTAATTTTCTCTGAAGGATGATCATAAAAGTTGGCTGAAATCACCCCCAAAGCTCTTGTAGAGTCAACCACTTTGATATAACTCACTCCTTCGCGCAACTCTGCCGGAAATTCCTGACAAACGATCGCCACAGCACCATCAGTAATAGCCTGATCAATGTATTGGTGACCATCTACCTGAGTCCCCTTCATGGCAACGAACATGGTAAAAGGCTTCACTTTTCTTGAATCATAAGCTAATTGCTCTACAGCAATATTGGTAGACCCATGCACCTCTACAATTCTAACTCCGTATATTAAATCCTTTAACAATTTCATTATATCAATTCGATTGTAATTACTTGTCCATTATTCACTTCACGCCCTGGCATGATGGATTGATTCTTAACTATCCCACTTCCCTTAATCCTTACAATTAATCCTTGCGACTCCAACAAATAGAGCGCATCCTGCAGCCCCATCCCCAACACATTAGGCACTTGTCCATTTTGCACTAGTCGCTGCTCAAATTCTACATGTTCCCTACCTGTTCTCGTTAGCACCCATTCCGAGTCGTTATCATTTCTTTTAATTGGCAACTTCATTTTTGCCATCACCAACTCCAATTCGGATTTATCTCCGTGCTTAGAGTAAGGCAAGCTCATTTCTGCCAAATTGTAATCTGGCTCTGGCGAATTCTCCAAACCACCGGCATACACTTTATCTGCAATCTCTTTAAACACAGTTCCCGACACTACAGAACCATAAATCTGTCTGGTTGGACCTTGAATTACTACGATACACGAGTACTTTGGATTATCTGCCGGGAAATACCCACAGAACGATGCTTGATACTTATTACCATAAGAACCGGATTGTGCAATTTTCGCTGTTCCGGTTTTACCGGCAATCTTAAACCCTCTTGCCTTTATATTTTTAGCTGTTCCACGCTCTACAACTCCCTCTAAAAATTTCTGAAGCGTTAATCTGGTAGGCATAGAACACACTTGCTGATTAAGTACAATAGGTTCGAATTTCTTCACCACCTCATCACCATCTCTAATCTCTTTTACAAATTGAGGTTTAACCATCACTCCTTTATTTGCAACTGCATTATATAGAGCTAAAGTTTGAAGCGGAGTCAACAGTTCCTCATACCCGATAGCCATCCACGGCAAAGAAGTCCCCCAAAAATCTTCGTCATCCGCATCCTTTATATAAGGAACAGCCTCACCTTTAATATCAACCCCTAACTTTTTATCTAAACCAATCTCTTTTAACCCATCAATAAACTCTTGCGGGTTTGCTCGATAAGAATCATAAATCACCTTTGATATCACATTGGACGACTTCTCAAAAGCGTACTGCATAGAATAAGTCCCTGGAATAGCGTGATCATCTTTTAAAACACGATCAAAATATGGATACTGATGCCTGATCTGAACACTGTCTGTAGCTCTAATCTTCCCATCATCTAAAGCCACCATCAAGGAGGCTAACTTAAAGGTTGATCCCGGCTCAGAACGCATACCTACAGCTAAATTTTGACTTTCCGAATACCCACCATAAACAGTATCCTTAGACAGATTAGCTATAGCTTTTACAAACCCAGTCTCCACCTCCATCAACACCACACACCCTCGCAAGGCATCCTGATTCTCCAATTGCTGCAACAAGGCTCTTTCCGCCACATCCTGCAAATCAATATCTATAGAAGTATAAAGGTCCTTACCTGGTATCGGGTCTTTTGAATACTCACTCTTCACCGGCTTCCACAAACCAGCCCCAATCTTCTTCATCAACATCTCCCCATTCTGCCCAGCCAAATAATCATCAAAATAACCTTCCAGCCCAACACGAATAGTATCCTTTCTCCCATGGTAAGTTTCGTTAGTATCCAAATACCTCACGTAACCTATGGTTCTATTTGCCAATGGTTCATAAGGGTTAACACGATCGTTCTCTTGCAACTCTATATATCCACCCTTATACTTACCCAAGTTGAAAATCGGGAAGTTAGCCAAGCGCTCTAGCTGCTCATTCCTAACGTCCGACTCAATTCTGTAATACTGATTGCTATCAGTATATTTTTCACGATTCAAATCTTCTTCCCACCCCTGAGCAGACTTTCTTGGAAAAATCAATGCCAAACTATCCGACAACGCCCCCACATTCTCATCAAAAATCTCATCACTCACCGTCATCAAATCCATACGAATTTCATACCTCGGAACAGATAATGCCAAAGAAGTTTTACGCTCATTATCAGCATAAATATTACCACGTGGAGCTTCAATTGTACGCAAATCAAGCACAAGCTCATCCGCTTCAGCCTGTAACTCAGCACCCTGAACAAACTGCACACGAACGATCTGCCCCATCACCAAAATGCCAAAAATCAGCATGGCGATGTACACCAGATAAACACGCACTATTTTCTCTTTTTTATTCTCCACTTACTTTATAAAAGGTAGAATCCACCCAAACCACTCTTGGAGGATCCTTAGTCTCAAACAATCCTGAAGCTGCTACATCTTCAGCCACCTTACTTCTCAAACTTTTCTCATCATACAACTCCATCAAAGACTGCAACTGAGAATACAACTCCTCACCTACACGCTCTTCCTTAGTTATCTTTCTAACAGTATTATCCACGTAATATCCATACCCGATATACACCACCATCAAAAAAGCCACAAACAGCAAAAAGGGTAAATTCTTTACCACCCCAGCCCTGGTCAAAAGCTCACCAGAAACCACCCCTTTAAAAGGATTCGATCTCTTCACCTTTTTCTTCGGCTCTTCCTGCTTTGTTTCTTTTTCCACATTTTCACTCATAGTCTTTCCGCAATTCTAAGCTTAGCACTACGCGCCCTGTTATTCATTTCTATTTCTTCATCAGAAGGAATAATCGGCTTTCGATTCACCTCTTTAAAAGGCCTAATCAGATTACCATAAAAATCCTTCTCTTGTTTTCCTTCAATGTTTCCGGACTTGATAAAATTCTTCACCATTCGATCCTCCAAAGAATGATAGGTTATCACTGACAACCTCCCACCTGGCTTAATCACCTCAACAGCTTGATTCAACAAATCCCGCAGCACCCCCATCTCATCATTCACCTCAATCCTAAGCGCCTGAAATACTTTCGCATAAAAAGTATTCTCCTTTCCTCTTGGAGCAAGATTCGCCAACAACTCCTTCAACCCTTCCACCGATTGAATTTTAGCCTTATCCCTACCATACACCACTCTCGACGCCACCGAATAAGCATTCTTCAATTCTCCGTACTCACGAAACACCCTCAACAACTCTTCTTCCGAATAAGTATTCAACACCTTCTTCGCTGTCAACTCTGCATCCACATCCATCCTCATATCCAACTCAGCATCAAACCGAATTGAAAATCCTCTTTCCGCAGTATCGAACTGATGAGAAGAAACCCCCAAATCAGCCAACACCCCATCAACAGGAAGCTTTCTTAATAACCGTAAGTGATTTTTGAGATAGGCGAAATTTTGCCTCACGAAAAAGAAGCGCTCATCGTCAAGCAAATTCGCCTCAGCATCCACGTCCTGATCGAACGAAACGAGCTGTCCACTACCCAACCTCTCCAGAATAGCTTTGGAATGCCCACCTCCTCCGAAGGTAACATCCACATAAGTCCCGGCAGGATTCAACACCATTCCATCAACGGAAGGCTCCAGCATTACAGGTATGTGATATCCAGTTTTAGTCATCTAATTCAGAATCGCCCATCACTTCTGCAGCCAATTGTTCAAACCCATCCCAGTCCTCAGACATTAGCGACTCATATCGCTTTTTATCCCAGACTTCCCATAAGTCAACATTGGCTACCATGACAATCTCCTTCTGAATTTTAGCCCATCCGAGCAGGCTCTTAGGCAATAGAATTCGCCCATTAGAATCGGAAGACACCTTAGTAGCACCTTTTTGAAACATTCGGGCAAATTTTCGATCTGCAGCCTTAAACCTATTCAGCTTGCGGAGTTTGTCCATAACCCTATTCCATTCACTCATTGGATACAGAGAAAGACAATCGTCCACACCGCGAGAAATAACAAAACTTTCATGGTCATCAGGAGACAATTGCTTGCGCATGTCAGAGGGAAGCAAAAGCCTTCCCTTTGCATCCAACTTACAGTGATATTCTCCAATAAACCCGTTCATTTCTCGCGCTCGTGCGGTTATTAAGGCGTAAAACTATCGATTTTTTACCCACTTTTACCCACTTTTATACTCGTTGTGGATAACTTTCAACGATACAAATATATTTTAGTTTCATTAAGAAACAAACTTTCTCTTTATTTATAAGACTTATAGAGTTTTTACTTCTTATTATTTTTGGTGGTAAAAAGTGGGAGAACTGTTAACAACTTCTTGTGAATACTCCCTCCAAACCTACTCTCGATCACCACCTCCAAAACCACCCAAAACACACTGAATTCAAGCGACATAGACTCACAACACACAAACTTTAAAGCACTTTACCCACCTACTCCACAGAAGAATGGTTATTTTTGAATTTCAATTTTTGAGATCATGAAAATCAATACTTCAAAATTCGTCATGAGCAACACGGATTGGCGAAAATGTCCCAAACCCAATTTGCCTGAATATGCTTTTATCGGAAGGTCTAACGTGGGGAAATCGTCATTGATCAACATGATCACTAACAGAAAGGAATTGGCTAAAATTTCAGGAAAACCAGGTAAAACTCAACTCATTAACCACTTTATCGTTAACGACTCCTGGTATCTGGCAGATTTACCCGGATATGGATATGCCAAAGTCTCTAAGAAACAACGAGAAAAGTTCCAAAACTTTACTTTGGAATACCTTAGAAACAGAGAAAATCTAATGTGTGTTTTTGTTCTAATCGACTCGAGAATACCCCCTCAAAAAATCGACTTAGAATTTATGGAATACTGCGGAAAAAAGGAGATTCCATTTGTAATGTGCTTTACCAAAATGGACAAACTAACCAGTAGAGAATTGAACAAAAACCTACTTCATTATAAAAAGGAAATGCTAAAAAACTGGGAAGCTTTACCCAATATTTTTATCACCTCATCAGCATCCAAATACGGTCAGGAAACAGTCCACAACTTTATTGAAGAAACCAATCAATATTTTAGTAGTTAATTGGCCCCGGGCAAAAACATACTAATTAGCCCATTAGATTGGGGACTAGGACACACCACTAGATGCATCCCCTTAGCTAAAACGCTACAAGACAGAGGACACAAGATTTTTTTTGCGGTAAATGAAACACAGAAAACACTACTAAAAGACGAATTATCAAACGTAGAATATATTCATCACGAGGGATACAATGTAAAGTACCCCAACAACGGTTGGATGGCCATAAAAATGCTCCTTGAATCCCCTAAAATTCTCAATCGAATAAAGTCAGAGAACCAGGAATTAGAAGCCATTTTAAACCATCACCCTATTGACTTTGTTATTTCAGACAACCGATTCGGCTTTCACACTAACAAAGTGCCCTGTGCATACATTACCCACCAAATCAACATTCAGGCACCCTCTATTATAGAGCCAACCATTTACAAAAGACATTTAAAATACATCAATCAATTTAACCATTGCTGGATTCCAGATTTTAAAAAACACCCAGGGCTAGGAGGAAATTTAAGCCATAAAAACACTCCGGAAAATGCACATTTTATTGGGCCATTAACCAGATTTAGAGAAACTAAAAATGAAACACCCCATACCTATGAGTACCTGGCTATCATATCAGGACCTGAACCTCAAAGGTCAAACTTCGAGAAAATTTTAATTAAAGAACTATCTCTATCAAATGCTAAATGCGCCATCATTGCAGGCACACCAAATAGGAAACATGATTTAAATAAACACGAAAATATTGACTATTACCACCACCTAAACACAACTGATTTCGCTTCCTTAGCTCAACATTCGAGAAACATTATTTGTCGTCCGGGATATTCATCCATTATGGACCTTAACACCCTAAAAAAACCTGTATTTTTTATCCCCACCCCAGGACAGACAGAACAAGAATATTTAGCAAAACTTTACGAAAAGAAAGGAATCGATTGGTGCAAACAAAATGATTTCAAACTAGAGAACTGTAAATTCAGTGTATTTCCAAACACTACTAATCAAAAGGACTTACTAACACCAGTCCTGAATTTAGCCAGCCTATAAAACGCTAGAAATTAAAAAAGCCGTGATCTGCAGATCACGGCTTTGATAGGTTTGAGTTGTTCCACGTGTAAAACGAACTATGAGAATGTGAAACTTCTCGTTACTTACTAACGACTACCTTTTCGTTAGAAGTATGGTTCCCTTCTGAATACACGACAAAGTATATTCCATTGGGTATTTCTGTAAGGTCTACAGTAATAACCCCACTTGATGTTAAAGGGTTGCCCCAAATTTTTTCTCCAAGCATATTTATTATAAAAATCTCAGTTTCTTCGTGATTTTCAGACAACGTCTGGATAGTCAACACCTCCTTTGCAGGATTAGGGTAAACTGTAACCTTCTTCTCTTCTACCTCACCAACACTAGCTACGCTACTCAATAATCCAATTCTCTCATTTTCCAGCACACTCCTCATAATCACTACCTGATCCATGGTAAACATATTAGAACAAGCCTCGGAAGAATAATCCATATAATTTTCTATCAAATCAGGTAAATCATTAGGATCTGGCGCACCACCAATAGAATCAGTACACGTATTATTAGAAGTGTTACAATCGAAATTACTTTGAGCTCCCTGGTTTGGTGTATCCGCACAACCATCGTCAGCACCACAGCTATCTCCACCGAAAATTCCACCACCATCTCCCCAGATATGTCTTAACCCCAGGTAATGACCAACTTCATGAACAGCAGTTCTTCCTAAAAAATCAATACTCCCTCCACCTTGAGGGTTTGGATAAGGCACCGGATTATTCGAACCAACTGTTCTATAATCTAATACAACACCTTCTAAATCCGCACTTGGCGCTTCTGATCCGGCTGGCCAATTAGACAAACCTGCAGGAGGATATGCATACCCAAACAACGCCGACCCAAATAATGGCTGAATTTGACACACCCAAATATTTAAATAATGCTCCGTATCATAAGCGTCACTACCTCCATTAGCAGTTTGCTTCACATTATCAGGCATCCCTGTAAAAGACGGTGTAAACGTAGCTTGAGTTTCTACGCGCTCAATCCCCACCAAATTAAACTGTATATCCGGATTACCGGCTACAGGTAAAAATATAGGACGCAAATTACTGGTATCAGCATTTTGCCTTGAATAATCAGCATTTAGGATATCTACCTGATTATAAATCACACTATCCGGAATATTTTCTTCTGGGTTATTAGTGTTCCAAACTACATGAACCACAAGATTAATCTCGTAAGTTCCACCACTTTTATTGGAAAAGGTTTGATTGCGCTCAAACACCTCATTTACCTGCTGGATATAACCAGGATACTGCCCCTCCATTACATCCAGTACTAGTTTAGCATCGTTTACCACCCCATTTAAATCATAATCCTGAATGGTTTGAGCAGACGCAAAGCTGGCAGTCAACACCCCACCAGCTACAAATAAGCATTTCGTAAAATTCATTTTCATAGACACATTTTATAGTAACTATAAAAAGAACAATAGTTTAACTTCTTCGTTGCCTTGAATTTACAAACGGCAAAATACCTTCTTTAGTGGCGAAATTATATTTCAATTTTCAAGAAAAAACTACGAGATTATTACAACACCCAGAAAAACAACAAGATTTTATTAACTATTTAGCCTTTACAACAAGCATTACCTTCAGCTCAATCTCCTAACGAATACCCCACAAAAAACCTACTTGCAGGTTGCAGAATTACAGAAATACTATGTGCTATAAACATCGACGCGAAAATATCTATGCTATAATGACCATGAGATAACAGAACGATAAACACCATGGAGACCGCATAAACAAACGCTATTCGTTTGATCCATTTCTGTTTTACAGTTAGCGCCAACAAAAATGGAGCTCCCACATGCCCTGAGAAAAACAAATCCGCAGTAAATGAATAATATTTTAGCTCCTCAGGAATTGTCAACACATTTTCGGGAGGCCCTAAATGGGTTAATGAGATAAACACCATTCTCACAAATATAAACACCCCCAAAGACCACAACACAAAGGACAACTCCCTTGGGTAAAACAGATGATACACCAACATACTTACCCAAAACACTAGCACCACCCAAAAAAATAAAAAAGTTAGGTCTAGCATAGGGATATGATCTAATATTAAATCATGAACTGCTGGTCCCTGAACCCGATCCACATAGGTAGACACTGCATTATTGGCCACAAACCCAAGTACGACCAATAAAAAACCACCTAACAACAGCATTACTTCCCGTTTAGAAGAAAGTATCAACCGCCATTGTTCTTTGGACTTAATCACTAAGCAAAAGAAGCTAATTACTTAACTTCAACTAACTCGATATCAAAAATTAAATTAGATTTTGCCGGTAAACCAGGTCTCCCCATTTCACCATACGCCAGGTTGTAAGGAATAAACAACTTACCTTTTCCTCCTTCTTTAAACAAGGCAATTCCTTCATCCCAACCTTTAATTACACGACCCTGACCAAGAACAAACTCGATTGGTTGACCTCTATCGTGAGATGAATCAAACTTATTACCATTGGTAAACGTTCCGGTATAATGAACAGAAACAGTTTTTCCACTTTCTGCTTGCTCTCCTTTACCCTTCGTCTCCATAACATACATCAATCCACTCTCAGTGGTTTTATATTTAGGATACTCTTCTTTCACGTAATTCACAAAAGCCTGCTTTGCTTCTTCCTCTTCTTTTTTCTTTTGCTCCTCAATCTGAGTCTTTAGTTCCGTAAACACTTTAGCCGCGTCAAACGCTTTTGCTTTTTCCCCTACTCTGATAATTTCAACCTTCTCCATCACATCTCCCTGAGCGATTTTATTAACAACATCTTGCCCCTCTACTACATGACCAAAAACAGTGTGCTTTCCATCCAACCAAGGAGTAGCTTTATGAGTAATAAAAAATTGACTTCCGTTGGTTCCTGGCCCTGCATTAGCCATAGACAAGATTCCAGGTCCTGTATGCTTCAAATCAGGATGTATTTCGTCTGGGAATTTATAACCAGGACCACCAGACCCATTTCCTGAAGGATCTCCTCCTTGAATCATGAAATTAGCAATAACCCTATGAAACTTTAACCCATCATAATACTTCACCCCTTTTCCTTTTGTTTTGTTATCCAGAGTCCCTTCTGCCAAACCAACAAAATTCCCAACTGTCATTGGGCATTTCTCAAACTCCAACTTCAACACAACATCACCTTTATTTGTGGTAATCTTAGCATACATCCCTTCTTCTCTTTCAGGAGCACTATCCAATCCAACGAAAGAAACCAATCCGGCAACACCGATCAGCAACACAAATGATAACATCAATTTTTTCATAGTCTATTTTTTTGGTTTTGTAAAGATATAAGAATTTGAAATTCTTTTACGAACTCCTTTTCTTTAGCATTTATTGTACCAAAGTAACTCTATACCTTCCTTAAGGTAAATGAAAAGGTAGAACCTTGATTTGGAGTACTTCTTACGTTAATGGTTTGCCCATGAGCTTCAACAATATGCTTAACAATCGCTAACCCCAGTCCTGTACCTCCTTCATCTCTGGAGCGACTTCGGTCTACCCTGTAGAATCGCTCAAACAATCTAGGCAAGTGCTCTTCTGATATCCCTATCCCATCATCCGACACCTCTATTAATATATTGTCTTCCAAATCAAAAAATCGAACCTCAGTAGCACCTCCGTCTTTTCCATAATTAATGGAATTGTTAATCAGATTCACTAACACCTGACCAATTTTATTCTTGTCGCACATCACTTTTATCTCATCAGGAAAAGATCTTTTAAGATCAAACCCTAACCGAACATTTTTTTGATTGGCTTTAATCTCTAAACTTTCGATAATCTCCTTTGCAAGTTCAATGATGTTTACTTTTTCAATTTCCAACTTCAGCCTTTCCGATTCAATTTTAGTGATTACATCCAGATCCTCCACGATACGAGTCATTCTGTCCACCCCTTTTGAAGCCCTTTCCAAAAAAACCCGGTTAATGGTTTCGTCCTCCAACCCTCCCTCAAGAAGTGTTAAGATATACCCTTGAATACTGAATATAGGCGTCTTTAATTCATGAGCGAGGTTCCCTAAAAACTCACGTCTAAATTTCTCTTGTTCTTTTAACTTTTTAATCTCATCCGTATTTCCATCCACCCAACGCATTACCTCTAACTCAGTCTGCTCCAAAACATCTTCATTCATATTAACCGGAAAATCTCCTTTATTTATTTTATGATTATGAATAGTCCTGAAGAGTAATCGAATCTTATTGGTAATTAGTTTTTCCAATAAGCTATAAATAACTAAATAGCTAACCCCATAAACTATACCCACAAACAGCAAGTAGTAATAGAAAGCCACACCTGCACCACTTAACCAACTAAACAACACAGCACCCAACAACGCAACAATGGCAACAAAGGCCGCCATTAATAAAGCAAACTGTTTTGGTGTTCTAGTTCTCAATACTTCTAAGGTTTATACCTTGTAAATTTATTATTTTTGCGCAACTTGAAAGTTAAATTAACTTTATTACTAATTATTAATGATCAGATACAATCCCAAACTTTGGTTCAGACACATTGTTGCTTTACACAAAAGCGATACCATTATCATTCTTTGGAAAGAGCTAATTCTAATTGCTCTTGTAACTGTAGGACTAACATATGTTGAGATTAACTTCCTTGGACATCTGGACATGTTCAAAAACACCATTCAAGTATACTCTCTGGTTGGTTTCGTCCTTTCATTACTATTAGTTTTTAGAACAAATACAGCCTACGACAGATGGTGGGAAGGAAGGAAAAAATGGGGAGAACTCGTTAATAATTCCCGAAACCTCAGCATCAAAATTAGCTCAATGATCACCAACAAGGAAGACAGAGCATTCTTTCAACGCATGATTGCCAACTATGCCTTCTCTATGAAGGAACACTTAAGAGGAAAAGTCATTATTTCTGAACTGGATTTAACAGAAGAGGAGAAGAAAGAAATTGAACAATTTGAACACCAACCCAACTACATCATATTGGCCATCTATAAAAGACTGGACCAGTTAAAAAAGGACGGTATCATTTCGCAGGAAGATTATCTTTCTTTGGACATCAACCTAAAGACCTTCTCAGATATCATTGGAGCCTGCGAACGAATAGCCAACACCCCAATCCCCTATTCTTACAGTTTATTCTTAAAGAAATTCATCGTCATTTATGTCACCACCCTACCTCTGGGATTTGTAGCTACCTTTGGATATTACACTTGTTTCATTTCCGTATTTGTCTTCTACGTATTAGTAAGCATGGAAATACTAGCCGAAGAAATAGAAGATCCCTTCGGTAAAGACGCAAACGACCTCCCAACGGATGATTTGGCTGTTAAAATAAAAAACAACACCAGGGAAATACTCCTATAGCACTAGAATTTCTGGTTACTTTAGATCATTAAATCAAACGATTTAAAAATTAATTCATCGCAATATTGCGATACTTTAAATTATTTATCGTAATATTGCGATGTAAAATTATGGGAACTACAAAAACTGATATTTTTCAACCGGAGCAAATTGAAATAGCCAATTTGCTAAAAGCCATGGCTCATCCAGCCAGAATAGCAATTCTAGAATACCTAATTAAGGCTAATTCCTGTATATGTGGTGATATCGTTGACGAAATTGGACTTGCGCAAGCAACAGTATCACAACATTTAAAAGAGCTCAAAAAAGCAGGAATTATTAAGGGTGACATTGAAGGAAGAAAAGTTTGTTACTGTATTAACCCTAAACAATGGACGCTATTAAAGAATTTATTGAATTCGTTTCTCAACAAATACCAGGAAAACACATCCTGTTGTTAATTCGAGAGACATAATAATACTGAATTATGAAAACTTCAGAAGAAATAAAAGAGGCTGTAAAAGAAACTTACACCTCTGTTGCCAACCAATCCAAAGAAGAAAACGAAGCTTCTTGTTGTGGTGTAGGAGGTTGTTGCACTGTAGATCACGCTGTGTTTGCAGAAGACTACAGCAAGTTAAAAGGATATAATGCCGACGCCGACCTTGGATTAGGATGTGGAATTCCAACAGAATTTGCTCAAATTAAAGAAGGAGACACCGTGCTAGACCTTGGGTCAGGTGCCGGAAACGATTGCTTTGTAGCAAGGGAATTAACAGGAACTTCAGGCAAAGTAATTGGAGTAGATTTTACAGAAGTAATGATCGAAAAATCCAGAGAAAATGCTGACAAATTAGGCTTTAACAATGTAGAATTCAGAAAGGGAGACATTGAAAAACTTCCAATTGGAGGAAATTCCATTGATGTTGTTGTAAGTAACTGCGTTTTAAATCTGGTTCCAGACAAAAAGAAAGCCTTTAGTGAGACATTCCGAGTTCTTAAATGGGGAGGACATTTCTCTGTTTCGGATGTTGTATTAAAAGGAGAACTTCCAGAAAATCTAAAAAACGATGCAGAGATGTATGCTGGATGTGTTTCAGGTGCAATTCAAAAAGATGAATACCTCAACATTATTAAGGAAGCAGGATTCGAAAACATATCTGTGCAAAAAGAGAAAATTACTGTTTTACCAGATGAAATCTTAAAACAATATTTATCTGAAACAGAAATCAAATCTTATAAAGAAGGAACCTTTGGAATTTTTAGCATAACAGTATATGGTCAAAAGCCAGAATGCGGACCAAGCTGTAATTGTTAACATTAAACTTTAAATCATGATCAAAATACTTGTATTGTGCACCGGAAACAGCTGCAGAAGTCAAATGGCCGAAGGCTTCTTAAGACATTACATCAACAAAAATAGTATTGATGCCAGTGTTGTAAGCGCAGGAGTGGAAACACATGGACTTAACCCAAGAGCCGTATTGGTAATGGGAGAAGCTGGAATTGATATTTCGCACCACACCTCTGATCTGGTAGACCAGTACCTGGGGACTGGCATAACACATTTATTCACAGTATGCGATCATGCTAAAGAATCATGCCCGGTATTTCCGGAACAAGTGATTCAAACTCATCATTCATTTTCGGACCCGGCAAAAGCTACCGGGTCCGAGGATGAAATCCTGTCTTCTTTCAGGTCCACCAGAGATGAAATTGATCGTTTTTGCGAAACTTACATTACAAACTTGGTAAAATGAGTACCACTCAAAGAGAGTTTATTGGTGAATTTATAGGAACATTCATCATCGTATTTTTTGGATGTGGATCAGTAGCATCTGCTATTTTATTTGACAGTTTTAGTGGATTGTTTCAGGTTGCTTTTGTTTGGGTTATTGGAGTAACACTTGCCATATATTCTTCCAGAAGATATTCTGATGCACACCTCAACCCTGCTGTATCTTTTGCCATGATAATAGCAGGAAAAATGAAATGGAAACAACTCCCTCATCACCTACTTGGACAGTTTATCGGGGCTTTCACTTCTGCCGGTATACTTTACATGGTTTTCGGGCCAAGCATTGCTCATTTTGAAGAAGTACACCAAATAGTTCGCGGAACAGAAGATTCGGTGATAACTGCCTCTATGTTTGGCGAGTTTTTTCCAAACCCAGGATTTGCAGACAAATTAGGAACAGTTCAGCCATGGCAAGCATTTGCAGCAGAATCCATAGGAACATTTATACTGGTCTACATGATTCTGTGGCTAATTCACCCAAAGAACGAATCTCAATACACTCCTTTATTAATTGGCTTAACTGTTGGTGGTTTAATCTGCCTTCTTGCACCAATTTCTCAGGGAGGGTTTAACCCTGCAAGGGATTTCGCACCAAGACTATTCTCCTACCTGGCAGGATGGGGCGATGCTGCTTTCCCCTCTCCTTCTTTGAGCTTTTTATATGTATACGTAATAGGCCCAATTACAGGAGGGATACTGGCCTCTCTGGCGTTCAGAGCATTCCACAACGAAATGCTAAAAGAGCATAACTAAATCATAATAAACTGGTTAGCCAGTTATCCTCAATATTAGCCTCTAAACAAATGCATGCATTGGATTCAACTTTTTTGTGTACTTTAGTTCAGGTTAATTTGAGAACACATGAAAAAAACTTTTACACTACTAGCATTATTAATTATCGGACTTTACACTCAGGCGCAATGCACGGGTGATCGCTACCGTAAACAAGTCTTTTTAGACGTAACCACCACATCAGATATTGTATATGGTTCTAACGTTAATCTTCAGGGAAACACCGAAAGCTTAAAATTAGACGTACACGAACCAACTGGTGATACAGAAACCAACCGACCACTATTAATAATGGTGCACGGAGGAAACTTTATCGGAGGAAGTAAAACTGGAGCTGATGTACTACCACTTTGTGAAAGTTTCGCTAAAATGGGATATGTTACCGCATCCATCGATTATAGAGTTGGATTCAACGGATTTCCTATACCGGGACCGGATTCTGTAGACGCAACAGAAACAGTAGTTCGTGTTGTACACGACATTAGAGCTGCCATTAGATATTTTAAAATGGACTACTCTGAGAACGGAAACACTTACGGAATTGACACTTCAAAAATTGTAATTGGAGGAGTTTCAGCAGGAGCAATTGCTGTTGTTCATACAGCCTACCTGGACGACATTAACGAAATGCCTAGCTACATCGACACGACCCAAGCCGGACTTGGTGGAGGAGTTGAAGGAAATAGCGGTAACCCAAATTACACCTCAACAGGAATTTTAGGTGTTATTAATATTGCCGGAGCAATTCGAGACACCAGCTGGATGACTCCAGGAAGCATGCCTTTATTAAGCTTCCATGGTGATGCCGACCAAACTGTTCCATACGATTCGGATATTATTTGGTTATTAGGTCAGGTACAAATTATGAGAGTAGATGGAAGCGCCTCCATGGAAACCAGAGCAAACAATGTTGGAATTACCAATTGTTTATACACTCACCCAGGGCAAGGACACACTCCACATGTTGGAAATGCAGCATATACAGATACCACAGAAAGTGTAATGAGAAACTTCCTTGTTCATTTAGTATGTGGCGACCCATTAGATTGTAGCTATACAGGATCTATTGTAAGTATTGACGAAGAAAATATAATTGGTCTATCGGTTTACCCTAACCCTGCTAAAGACATCATCTCATTTGAAATTGAAAATGGTTCTATTGAAGAGGTACGCTTAGTTAATGTACTTGGAGAACTTATATACTCTCAAAAAGGGTCTCTGGGACTAATTCACAGAATTAACTCAAGAGACATCCCTAAGGGCATGTATGTGGCAGAAATTAAAAGCAACACAGGCACCACCACAGCAAAGATTTTGTTTGAGTAGAACAAAATCCGCTTCATAAATAGTACAAACCGCTTAAGCGCATCATATGCACTTAGGCGGTTTTTTTATTTCCATTAACCTCAAAATTGTAAATTGCGAAAAACAACCAACATGAAAAACCTTACTCTACTCTTCGCCATATTCATTCTGATGCTATCTCACTCCAATTCTTTTGGACAAAAAAGAGAAAAAGCGGAAGCTTACGAAGATGCCCTTATCCATCATCAGGAAATGAAAAAGGGAGCACTATTGGTTCGTTTAAAAACTCAAGAAAACAAGATAAAGGCACTAAAAGAGCGCGGTAACACAATCGAAGCTGCAAACATTGAGTTCAATCAACACCAGGAGAATAAGGAAATTATTGCTGCTTTTAAGGAGAATTTCAATTTTTGTAAGGTATACTTTTTCTATAGCTCTGATACTAAATTGGTAAAAAAGAAACAGCTTGAGCAAGTTACATTTTTGGGTGACAGTTTAGAAAAGATCGATACACCAAAAATCACTACCTTCTACACGGCAGAATTTGGTAATGTGGACAATACTAAACAAACACAAAACTCATCAGAAATATCATCCAGCCTGGGATTTGCTGCTTTGTATATCATGACGGATCAATTTGTACAATTGAAACAACCTTTTCCTTATTATTCAAAACTTAGAGGAATTGTACCTATTGTAAAACTGAAAAAATCAGTAATTGTAGAAAAATTAAATTCTAAACTCCACGAGTTTAATTAACGGTAAACCTTCCGGATACTTCGTTACCGTTTTCACCGATTAATTTAAACAGGTAAAAACCGGGATTCAACTTTAGATTAGCTAAAGAGATTTCACTTCCTGCAACCTCCTTTTGGTTTAGTTGTTTTCCTGAAAGATTGTACACAGAGAATGTGTAAATCTGATTGTTGTAGTTATTAAAGTACAGCTTACCCTCTTCTTTAACCGGATTAGGAAATAAGATATAACCATCCGCCCCCAACGACACAAAGAAAGCTTTAACCGGCGTAGATTCCCCTTGTGTACCAATAACTAGTTTGTAGTAATTCCAGCTATTAGAAACAGGAGCTTCATGGGTAACAGTATACCTATATGGATTAACAGGATCTCCACAAACACCGCTAAGACTTTCGATGGAGGAGTAATTCAATAAACTATCCGTAGAGTGTAATACATCTATACCATTACAAGTGCTACCTCCTTGTATTTCCCAATTAATGATTACCTCATCAGATATAATTTCTGCATTGAGAAAATTAACAATGGGGTGCGGTTTCTCCTGCCCAAAAGACATTATAGAAATTAAACAATATATAAGGACAATTGCTCTCACGTTGGGGTAAACGAAATAAAATGAAATTTGTTTTATGACTACGGGAACAGCACACTAACACACTCTGGGCAATACACTAACGGGAAAGTTGCATCATAATGCCTATTAATAGCCCTAATAAACTCATTAGCCATTAGCACATTCGCTTTTTGTGTAGGGTGAAAACCATCCAACCCAA
Source organism: Parvicellaceae bacterium (assembly GCA_965230225.1). GTDB lineage: Bacteria > Bacteroidota > Bacteroidia > Flavobacteriales_D > Parvicellaceae > CALSMU01. The sequence goes on along the minus strand of CBDDKM010000003.1, from coordinate 230,177 downwards.
AGAAGTTCCCTGAAACGAACTCATTATTGTACAAACTACCATTGTATACAATTCCATCATTAAGACCAGAGAAATATTCCTCCATATCTACCAATGCAATGTTATACTCTTCTGCTTTTTGCTGGATGATTGCATTGTATCCAAATATGGTTTGATTTACTAACGCCATTTCGGTACTATCTAAAGAATATTCATCTGGAATTGCGTTAACCAGTAACCCCATAAAATGACACTTCATAGAATCGATAGGAATGGAAAGTGTAATGCACTCTCCTTCTTGCATTTGTCTTAACCCTCCCGGATAAGTGGCATCTTCTATCACAAAAGCATTTCCTTCTCCCACATGAAAATTAATATGCGGGTAACCACCACCCAAATGGTAAATATCATTTAATGAATCTGCTTTATTTTGGGTTAAATCAGCTCCATTGTACGCCACTAATGTATAGTATGGAAAACTATTTACTGCTGGTATATTAGCAATGACCCCTTGCTGACTGTTGGTTGGCAATGAACTTAAGATGGAGTCCAGATTAGCTTCAAATTGGCTAACCGTTGGCAACGTAACTCCTACTCCACCTTTTCTACAGTACCTGTAAACATCTTCCATTCCCGTCCATATCACTGCAAAACTACCATTCTTAGATACCACCTCGTTTAGTGGAGAAAGGCCTGTTGCACTTCTCATTCTATGAAAGTATAAGTTTCCGCCTGCATCAAAGGCTTCGCCTGTGGAAGTAGAAATCAAATCTCCGCTAGACGCAAAAGGGATAGAGTAATCAGTTAACAAAGATTTATCTCCCGAATAGGTTACATAAGACGCTGAACCACTGTAAGAAAATTCAGACTTCAATGGCTTTAACCCTAGCTCCCCAGTGCAATCAGGAACATTATCATGGAGAATACTTTTTGAGATTAATTCTCCATTCCAGGGCTTACTATTAATTCCTATACCACCATCGTATGCGATAACTGCCTGACTAATTGGAGTTCCTTCAAGTGCTTCAAAACTTCTGCTCAATAATGCCGCCACAGATCTTCCCTGCCCCTCTTCAAAAAGGGCTCCATCTTGATAACCACTTAAATAGCTATCTCCCACATACACTACTTTACTAACATCAGCTAAGTTAGATCGAAGGTTCGGAGAATCAATTTCTGGTTTACAGGATACAATTAATGTGGCAAAGACAACAAAAGCTAACAGTTTTTTCATGGTGGTTATTCTTCTACAGCTTCAACAGCCGTAATTTGTGGCGCGGTAGTCTTTAACACCTCTTCCAACCCTGCTTTCAATGTCATGGGGCTCATTGAACACCCATTACAAGCACCTATTAATTTTACTCTTACAATATTCTCTTCGGTAATTTCGACCAACTCCATATCCCCACCATCTTTATGCAAATATGGCCGAAGATCTTCTATAGCCTTTTTTACCTTTTGAAATACTTCGCTTGGTTCGTTAATCATGTTGAGCAATGAGGTTTAGTGTTATCAACTTCAACCACCTGGGTTGGGTCTAAATTTTTATTTCTCCATTCAATTTGTTCGAGAACTTTATCACACATTTCGCTAAATGCATTCGAAAGTGTTGTGTTATCCTGCAATACAGCCGGACGACCAGCATCACCACTTTCTCTAATACTTTGCACTAACGGAATCTGAGCAAGCAATGGCAAATTCATTTTAAATGCCAAATCTTTAGCTCCCTCCCTACCAAAGATATAATATTTATTTTCAGGTAATTCTTCAGGAGTAAACCAGGCCATGTTCTCTATAATTCCCAAAATAGGTACATTAATAGAATCCAACTGGAACATATTCACTCCTTTTCTGGCATCAGCAAGTGCAATGTTTTGTGGAGTACTTACCACAATCGCCCCAGTTAACGGCAATGCCTGCACTAATGTTAAATGGATATCTCCTGTTCCCGGAGGCAAATCAATCAATAGATAATCCAATTCTCCCCAGTCAGCATCAAAAATTAACTGATTCAAAGCTTTAGTAGCCATAGAACCTCTCCAAACCACAGCCTGATTAACATCTGCAAAAAATCCAATAGACAATAATTTTACTCCGTAGCTCTCTACAGGTACAATCAGTTGTTTTCCATTAACATCTCTTGCCAATGGTTTCTCATGTTGTACATCGAACATTAATGGAGCTGAAGGCCCATAAATATCAGCATCGATCAAACCAACTTTATATCCTTTTTTTGCCAAACCAGCAGCTAAATTTGAAGTAATGGTAGATTTACCTACCCCACCTTTTCCTGAGGCAACAGCAATAATATTTTTAACGTTTGGTAATTTTGGTTTCCCTGGATTTACCGGAGGTTTAGCTTCTAAACTAACAATTTCACAATTCACCTCCATATCTCTTTCCACTGTACGCTGAATGGCAAACTCACATGCATCAACCATTCTTTTTCTGGCGTGCATAGCCGGGTTTTTAACCTTTACTTTAAAGGACACCTTATTACCTTCAATCAAAATATCTGATACGAGATTATTAGAAACAATATCTCCTTTTGAATCGGGGTCAGCCACATTAGAAAGAGCTTTAATAATCTCTTCTTTGGTCACTTCTCTCATCTTGTTTAGAATTATTCTAGACAAAGATAACAAAGTTCGGCTTAGGTCAGCACAATAATAGCTCTTAACCTACTACATCTCTAATTCTTTAGATGGATCCCAAAACACCTGCTCCAAATTCTGAATTTGGTGATTCACCACCTTAATACCTTCTTTTTCCAACAACAATTGCATTTCCGTTGGTGTAGAAAAGTGTTTTTCGCCCGATAACAATCCTTTTCTGTTCACCACTCTGTGTGCGGGGACGCTATTATCTCCTTTAGTGGCATTCATGGCCCACCCTACCATTCTTGCTGATCTGGCAGCTCCTAAATATTTCGCAATTGCTCCATAAGAAGTTACTCTTCCTTCAGGGATTAACCTGGCAACATCCTGAGCATCTTTAAAAAAACTTGATTTTTCCATTACTTCACCACAATGAATTTATCCACCAATATTTTTGATGTAATATGATTTTCATACCTAAAGGTATAAGTTCCTGCACTTAAATGATTCAAATCTAAATCCAATTGATCATTGAATCCATCAAACTCCCCTACTAGTTTTCCTAACATATCAAACACTTGCACGGTATAATCAGAGTTGTGATTTTGGTAATAATAAAATACAGCATTACCATTTACAGGGTTAGGGTAAATTCCAAATTCACCCGGATCAACGTTTATGTCTAAAGGTGGGGTATAATCCAACAAAAACAATCCGTTCATCCGGTCGGAAACCAACAACCTTCCTGAAGGCAAAAAAGAATATATCCCCCAGGCTCCTCTAAATACATTTAATCCAGTATCCGGGTTTCCATAGGTATCATAATAGGCAATTTGTTTTGGATTAGATGGCTCCCTGATATCATAGATCTGTAATCCATCATTATAATAAGAGAAATAAGCCAGTCCATCTTTAACCATTACGTTATGAGGAACAGTCTCATCGAATGTCTCTGGTTTATCCAATGCAATTACGTTGATATCTGACAAATCCGAAACATCCACCACCTTAAATCTAGATCCTACAGTTTCGTCGCACATCACATAGGTTTTTCCGTCTTCACTGAGCCAGCCAGAGTGATTATATCCTTTATCCGTGTAAAACTCCATACTTCCCAATGGCAATGGCATGGTTGGATTGGCAAAATTAGCTACGCGCAAGCCCTCTTCAGCACAGTTCATGTAAGCAGTATCATTTCTTACATAAACATCGTGAACATAGTCTACAAAATTGTAATCGTACACCACAACAGGATTTACAGGATCCGCAATAGAAATAACCCGCATGGCATCTAAGCCAAGTTGACTAGTACTTCCGCAAGAATATAGTAGGGACGATGAAGTATCAATAAAAATATTATGAGATCTAATTATTAAAGAAGAATCATCATAGACTATATGAACCGAATCCGGCAAATACTGTAAATCATATATCCTTAACGTACTACTTCCTTCATCACAAACTTCATACAAATAGCCGTTGTGATCATGATAATCACGATGAACTACATCTGTTCCATAATGGCTTCCCAGAATAAACTGTCTCAACTTTACCTGATCATCATCAGTAACTTTAAAAATGTAAGTTCCAATGGTTCCTCCCATTACAGCATACTCTGCGCCATCTTGCACAAAGCCCCACACTTCATTAAACACAGATTCCCCATCACCAGTTGGCCATAGCTCTGGATCGTCAAAATGATCCAGGTATTGAACACCTTTTATCTGCCCAAATATTGTAGTGGTAAAAAAAAGACTGATTACGATTGACAATATTCTCATGGCATTAAAGTTAAAGAAAGTTAAAACATTAAATTTATTTGATGTAGGAAAGGTACCGAAATACTAATTTTCGATTATATTCGTCAATCCATAATGAAAAATCTTGTCATCATACCAACATACAACGAGAAGGACAACATTGAAAACATAATTCGTGCTGTTTTTGAATTGGATGAAGTATTTCAGATTTTAGTGGTAGATGATGGCTCTCCAGATGGCACTGCAGACATAGTTAAAAGACTCCAAAAAGAATTTACTGATCAACTTCACATCGAAGAAAGAACTGGAAAACTGGGCTTAGGAACTGCTTATATCCACGGATTTAAGTGGGGACTTAAAAACAACTATGATTTCATTTTCGAAATGGATGCGGATTTTTCTCACAACCCCAAAGACCTACCAAGATTACTTCACGCTTGTAGGGAAGAAGGAAATGGTATGGCGGTTGGTTCCAGATACATAAAAAATGGGAAAGTAGAAAACTGGCCGTTTAGCAGATGGTTAATGAGTTACTTTGCCTCTGTTTACGTTCGAATGATTTTGTGGATCGGAATCAAAGACACCACTGCCGGATTTGCTTGCTACAGAAAAGAAGTCCTTGAAAAAATGGATTTAGACAACGTTTGGTTTGTGGGATATGCCTTCCAAATTGAAATGAAATACACTACGCTTAAACTTGGATTCAAGATTAAAGAGGTGCCAGTTACCTTTATTGACAGAGTTTATGGAGAATCCAAAATGAACATGGGGATTTTCAAAGAAGCTTTTTGGGGAGTTCTTAAGCTAAGATCCAAGAAGTTCAACCGATAAAAATAATTCGATTTACACCCCGTTTTCTGAAAATCTTGACGACCTTTGAGGCCATCAATTAGCACTGAACATGAGTAAAAAATTAATAAAAAATGCCCGAATCGTAAATGAAGGTGAAATTTACATCGGAAGCGTACTGATAGAGAACGAAAGAATTGCAACCATCTCAAAATCCGAATTACCGGAAGATGGCATAGATGAAGTAATCGATGCTAACGGACTTTTATTACTTCCGGGAATTATCGATGACCAAGTTCATTTTAGAGATCCTGGGGTTACCTATAAGGCCGACTTAAACTCTGAATCAAGAGCAGCTGTAGCCGGAGGAATCACCTCATTTATGGAAATGCCTAACACCAAGCCTAACACGGTTACTCAAGATTTGTTAGAGGCTAAATTTCAAATTGCTGCAGAAAAGTCTTTGGCTAATTACTCTTTCTATTTTGGAGCAACCAACGACAACCTGGAAGAAGTTCTAAAAACAGATCCATCAAGAGTTTGTGGAATTAAGGTATTCATGGGATCATCTACCGGGAACATGCTTGTGGATAACCCTGTTACACTTGAAGGTTTATTTAAAGAGTGTAAAATGCTAATCGCTTCCCATTGCGAAGATGAAACCACTGTTAGAAATAACATGGAGCATTACCGCAATACTTATGGAGAGGATTTACCAATGAAATATCATCCGTTAATCAGGAGTGAAGAAGCTTGTTATAAATCATCTTCTACCGCTATTGAGTTAGCGGATAAAAACAATGCACGTTTACACGTATTGCACTTGTCTACTGCAAAAGAAATGGAATTATTTAGAAACGATATTCCAATTGAAGAGAAGAACATTACAGGAGAAGCTTGTGTACACCACATGTGGTTCTGTGATCAGGATTACGATACAAAGGGAACATTTATTAAATGGAATCCGGCTGTAAAAACTGCTGATGACAGAGAAGCCATTATCACTGCGGTAAACGACAATAGAATTGATGTTATTGCTACCGATCATGCTCCTCATACCTTAGAAGAAAAAAACCAATCTTACTTTAATGCTCCATCAGGAGGGCCATTAGTACAACATTCTTTGGTTGCTTTACTTGAAATGGTAAAGCAAGGTAAGTTTACTCTGGAAAAAGTAGTTCAGAAAACCAGCCATGATGTAGCTCGCTTATTCAGAGTTAAAGACAGAGGATACATCAGAGAAGGTTATTATGCCGATTTGGTATTGGTTGACTTCGATAACGAATGGTTGGTAAACAAAGACAATGTGCTGTATAAATGCGGATGGTCTCCATTTGAAGGAACCACATTTGGAAGCAAAGTGATTTCTACATTTGTAAACGGCCACAAAGTGTACCACGATGGACAATTAGACGAAGAGTATCGTGGTAAGCGATTATTATTCAATGCATAATTGATTGAAAAGAGTACTGACATACTTTTTACTGGGTCTTACAACAATTCTTCTCTACAGCTGTGAGAGCGAACCACAAGATCAGGTTCCGGAAAATCTAATTGATTCCGCAACCTATCAAAATGTATTGTTGGAAATGCAATTGGTGGAAGCACACATCAATGAAGTTAGGGTAAATCAGGTATACATTCGAGACAGTGTTAATCATTTCTACTCCGAAATATTTGATCGACATGATATTACAATGGAAGACTATAATGCAACCACAGAGTATTATGCCAAACACCCTACCGAGTTGAAAGCCATTTACGACAACATACTGGTTGAGCTTTCCACCAGAGAGGCTGCTTTGCAAGATGTTAAAGTTGATCAGGTGATTATTTCTCCTGCCGGAAAGCACGTGGTAACTGAAATCATTCTTCAAACTCCAATTGCAGAGTTAATCATTAATGACTCTACTAATAATGCCACATTGATAAAGGACACCCTTTTTCGATATGTATTGGTTCATCAGGAGGTTTTGGATTCATTCCACATTAACTTGCCTTCGTTTCAACAGAGCTACAACAACATATCTCACAATGCCAAGTTGTACGAAGGCATGAAGCTGGACCTCATTAACAAAACAGAAAAACTAAAAGCTGTGGATTAACATTCCATTCTAAAATGATTACATTTACTGCAAGAATTTGATTATGAAAAAATTAATTATTCCGGTATCGCTTTTATTTTTAGCCTCATGTGGAGGTTGGTCCGACTCGGACATTGAGAACTTTCAGGAGAAATGCGAGAAAGCAAAATTTAACCGAGCTTACTGTGATTGTTTATTGGATAAAGCCATGGATAACTATTCTACATTTGATGAGATGACCAAGGATGAAGAAGCATTTGCAGAAACTATGGTTAGCTGTATTGAAGAAGATAGAGAAGAAGAAAAATAACTTATATAACAACAAATAAAAAAGGGAGGTCAAATTGACCTCCCTTTTTTATTATCTATAATAGTATTATTAAATGCTACTTTCTTCCGATCCTCCTTCTCCGAAGTTGAATTTAAGAGAGAACCTTAACGTGTTAGCCAATGGGCTTTGTTGCGTAAGAGCTAATAAGTAAGAAAGGTCCAATTCGAATACGGTATACTTAATCCCCATTCCCATAGAAACAAATCTTCTGTTTCCTTTAGACCAGTGCTCGTGGAAATACCCACCTCTAACAGCAAATAAGTTGTTATATAAGTACTCAGCACCAACAGAAAGGTTAACCTCATTTAACTCTTCTTTGAATTTACTTCCACTTTCAACACCAACAGTATTTCCATCATCATCAATGGTTACAATTCCCGGAGCATCTGTAAACGATCCAAAAATACCAGTAGCAACCCCAACGTTTGGATTTTTACCAGAGTATACAATTGGAAGTCCATCTGCTCCATATACAGTTTGTCCGTTTTCCTGAAGGTAAACTGGTTGAGTAGGTACTAAAAGTTTATTTGCATCCAACGCAAATGTAAACTCGTTGTACTCATCCAACTCCATGTTTAAAGCAGTTCCTAATCTTAGGTTAGTAGGAATAAAATCTCTGTTTGCTCCATCTGTATAAGCCATTTTAGCTCCAATGTTTGAAATATTAGTTCCAAAAGCAATGGTTGACTTACGATCAGAAATTTCAAACTCATCAGATTCGTAATAAACAGATACATCAACTGCACCAGATTGACCCGGCTTAGTATCAGCTCCACCTACATTAGTTCCTCCAGTTAAGTTAGAATAGATATAACGAGCAGAAACACCTCCTGACAAGTTCTCACTCAACTTTCTGGAATAAGCAAAATCTACAGCAAATTCATTCGGCTTAAAATCGCGAATTACATCACCGTAGTTATTAGTAAATGTAATGTCTCCTAAAGAGAAGTATCTCAACGACATCGCAATAGCAGAACTCTTGTCCAATTTTTTATATCCGGTTAAGTAAGCAAGGTTTATATCATTAACCAGAGCTCTTAACCAAGGTGAATAAGACATTGCAAACCCCATATCGTTTTCATCATCGATGAAAGCCAGTTTAGATGGATTCCAATGAGTGGCGTTTGCATCCGGACTTAGGGCAACTCCTACATCTCCCATAGCTCCCGAACGAGAATCAGGAGAGATAAGAAGAAAGGGTACTGCAGTCGTAATTGTGTTAATATTCGCTCCAGTTTCCTGTCCGTTAAAATTAACCTGAGCCTTAGCTCCACCAGAAAAAACCATTGCTCCGGCAAGCATAGCAGGTAATACACTTTTCTTATTCAATCTCATTTTCTAAATTTTCTCTTAATCTACAAATATACGTAATTTGTTACAGTTTATTGTCTTGTTAGTTAAGAATCACCAACTTTTCAAATTTCTCTACTTTTTCCCCTCTTTCATTCATCACTTTGATTTTATAAACGTAAACTCCTTTTCCTATTTTTTCGCCAAAATCATCCCTTCCGTTCCAGGGAATTCCTTCTGACCTGTACCCTTCACTATGTACCCTCTCATTTATCCTTTTAACTAATTTACCAGATATTGTGAATACTTGAATTTGCACATCCAGGTAATCACACAATTGGTTATGCTCAAAAAAGAACTCCGTTCGAGTTGTAAATGGGTTAGGGTAATTTAACACATGGTCCAATTGGAATGTTTCGTTTTTAGCTACAATGAATTCAATCTCTGCTTTTTCCGAATTATTATATACATCCCAAACCTTTAAACTCAGCGTATGCGGTCCTTCTGTTAACTCGCTAAACGGATAACTTACTTTTCCGCTTTTATAGGTATCTAAATCAGCCTCGTAATAATCGTTCAGGATAATGGACTCAGAAGTATTTTCATCCAGCACTGCTTCGATGTTGTGCCCAATCCCATTACCAACCGTATTAATTCCGCTTTCGTCAAACACAGTTGCATATAAACTAGGATTCTCATCGGTAATTCCACCTGAAACAAAATCTTCATTATTCATATAAAGAAGTACATCAGGCCCTTGATCATCGGCTGCAGCATTCAAGTTAATCCCTCCCATTTCAGGCACCTCACTATAACCATGAGCATCTTCTTCTCCATTTTCCGCATAATAACTCAAACGAGCATTGCCATATTGAAACGAAATATCCTGTGGCACTTTAAAGGTGAAACTGAATTCTCCATTTTGAACTGTCGCCTTTCCTTTATAAACTATGTTTTTCCAAAGATCAAACTGAGCAGGCGATGAGCCAGTATTATTCCCAAGAGTAGTTAAACTTACCTCTTTATCGTACACAGTTGGATAAACAACTCCGTTAAATCCTGTCATTTTTGCTCCGGTATAATCCTCCAAATGCCCTGATATAGTAACAGTACTCAGCGCTTTTAACGTATCTATTGCTCCACTAATCTCTATTCCGTTAATAGAATCTGTAATGATCTGATGCTGTGGTAAAGCCAATCGAACAGCCGGATCTCCAAGTAAGGTAAATTTTCTCATATTCACATCTCCTCCTCCATTCAACACGTATCCCTCTTTCGTTTTAAGATAAATGTCTCCAATGCATTTTGGAACACCGTTATCCTTATCGTAAAAAATGCTGTGAAAATGCTTATTAAGCCTTTCATTACTACTAGCATATACCAATCTGGTTGTGGTAAACAATACAATTCCACCTCCCTGAGGATTTAGCACCACATACTCTCCTGCAGAAGTTCTGTCATGATCATCGTATCTACTAAATTCACAGGTAGCCGTCATAAATACCGGCAACTTATTGTAATTAGTCCAGTTCTGAATGGTACTTACCGTTAAAATTCTTTCGTGTGCCCATCCACCTTCACCTCCGTGTCCGATGTAGTTAATTAATAAAGCTCCTTTCTCTACTCTCTGTTTAATGGCTTCTTCTGCTTCATATATTCGTTCTCCTCCTGGAGTTGTAATCTCAGGGTAAGCATCTATATATATCTTTTGAATATTAATGGATGGCCCATTTACTTTAATGGAGTCCTCCATAATTTGAGAATCCAGAAAATAGGCATTGTTATCTTCATCATCAGCCACCAGGCAAACAATATTTCGCCAGTCTCTCAAAACCGAAGGACTTTCCCCCACAGCACAAGTACCGGATGTATTGGTTGCCGAAACAGAGTAATAGTTCTTCACCTTCTGCACCATATCATTGGCTTCTGTCATCGACTTTACCGGCAATCTTCCAAGAGCAATATCCATCAAGTCATTATTACTCATCCCACCAAAATCCGAAAGAATAGCAAAGTAATCATCCGTGGCATAAGTGGATGTTATGTTTAATGATTCCGTTGACTCGTAAGTTGGGATAAATGAGGAGTTGTGATTCAATCGATTACGTGTATCGTAAGATGCGTCTCCAAACAAAAGGCAATACTTCGGAATCAAATTTGGATCACTACCTGCTCGATCGTAAAACATTTTTAGGAAATGCTTTATGGCAGTAATATCTCTCATACCACTTGAATACTCATTATAAACCTGATCTATGGTTACAATGTGAGTGGTAAGACCATCTTCGGTTAAATGAAATGCAGCCAAATCAGCCGCAGCGGAATAGTACTCTGAAGGCACAATGGTAATCATATCTGCGTACCCCAAACCATGTAAATTTTGATAAGCTACACTCCCAAAAGAAACTGGTGTTTTATAAGTGTTTCCATCTATGGCAATGAAAGTTCTAAGAGAATCTGTATTTACTGTAAAAACAGCACTACCTCCTGACAAAGTATAATTAACTTTTGCAATATTTCTACAATCGGTCACTTCCCAAATTTGTTCAATTTGCGATGCATTGGCCACGTTAAACTTCCCAACGTTTCCTGCTCCTATAGACTCAGGATGTCTAAATTCCATCTGTCCCCCTGTCATGGTTAATTGCCTCGGTGCATTAACCTCTAAATAATCCAAATACCCTTTAGCTGATGGATTTCCATTCTTATTATAAGTAATTTGTACGTTCACACTATTTCCACTACCTGCATAACGCACAGTTCCTGTAGAGTATTTACCGTAGTGCGCGTAAGTACCAGAACCCGAAGATGACACTGAACAATTCGTACTATTACCTCCAGAAACAATTGTAAATGTAGTTGAAGAGGAAGAGGATGTACCCACCATTTTAGCATAAACGTTCACCGAGTCTGTACTCAACAAATTGGGCATGTCAAAATTATAGGAATAGGTCGTTTGAATATCAAACACATTTTCATCGTACCATTCTCTTCCCGATTTGGCCAGGTTTACATCATCATTTTCCAGAAATGCATAATCCGTAAATGAATTAATATTATGTGTTGCAGTATTCGAACTCAAACTTGCTGTACCAATTCTCTTTGCGGAGGGTGAAGCAGCATTTACATTTAAGAAATAATAGGATGTATCACAGTAATCGTGCGAGCTATGAACAAAAGTTAACGTATTCAACTTCCAGGTATGTGGCCCTTTAGCGTAGAACAGTATATGGTCCCCCTGGTCAAAAGTTCCATCACCACCGTCTTCCACAAAGATGGAATTCTTTACTAAGTCATCATGTCTGTATACTCCATTTTGCTCGGAAAGCATTCCTGCTCCATTTCCAAATATGTTAATGGCATCAGAGTTAAGGTTATTTACATCTACTCCTAAATTGACCAGATAATTGTAATCCAAACGATACACACCATCTTCGGTTACTCCTAACTTATACCAACTACCACTTCCAGATTGAAGTACAGAATTGGTAGCGTAAGATTTTAATTGTGATTTTGACTTATTGGAGATAGACAAGTTAGCTTCAAACGAAGTTAGCTTCTCCAGCATTCCGGTGGTGGAATTTTTTCTTACTCCATTTACCTGAATAGACAGGTAGTTCTTTTTCCGCTGCTCCGACATTTTTGGAACAAACTGAAACTCTTCCGGGACATTGATCCCTTTTAATAGCTTTTCCTCTTCCAGGGTAAGTGCTTCAACTTGCACAGAAGACAATTGAAAATCACATTGATTTCCACCTATTGGCTCATACATTAATAGGTATGGAATATTCTCTACGTGATCCCAGTATCCATTCTTCGGATGAAAGACAGATCGAACATATTGGCCATTTAAGCTCACTTTATAATTCTCTCCCCATTCAACAGCAGGTTCAATTACCTTGTTCTTTTGTGCTTGTACAGCAGTAAAGATCAAAGAAAAAACAACCGGTATAATTGCCAATTTACGTTTGTTCATGTTACAAAGGTGGTAAAAGGTTAGAGTAAATGTATAAAAATAGGCTCTGTAATTTCTGTAATAACCCCGACTAAACGACAAAATTGCCTATAATATTGTTTACGTATTATAGATGTTGGTTATACCTTTTCAAATGCCCAATGTAACCGTACCGTTTTTTTTTCGTATTATTGGCTCGTTTTTAGTAACTTTGACGAACGTATGGCTAAACATCTTGCAAAGATAATTCTGGGATTGTCTCTACTTTTTGCTACCTCCGGGAACAATGAGTTGAAGGCTCAAGATCCTGAATTCACACAGTTCTATGCAAATCCTTTGTATTTGAACCCCGCTTTTGCAGGTACGGCACGCTGCCCAAGAATTGCCTTAAATTACCGTAACCAATGGCCGGGAATTTCAGGTACATTTATCACCACCAGTGCTTCTTACGATCAACACGTTGAATCGCTTTACGGTGGATTGGGATTAATGGTAACGAATGACCAGGCTGCCAATACCCTGAAAACTATTAGAGTAAGCGGAATTTATTCTTATCAAATTAAAGTAAACAGAAAATTCTCTATCCGTACAGGGTTTGAGGCTACCTACTTCCAAAAATCTTTGGACTGGTCTAAACTTACTTTTGGAGATATGATTGATGAACGAAGAGGATTTGTTTATCAAACAGGAGACTTACCAAGAGGAGGTACAAGAGGTGGAATTGATTTTTCTGCTGGTATTATTGGTTTTAGTGATGTATTCTTTTTCGGTTTTGCCGCACATCACTTAACTCAACCGGATGAATCTTTGATTAAAGGGGAAAGTCCGCTACCAATGAAACTAACCGGTCATGCCGGTGCTGTGATTCCATTAGCAGGTGCTGCAGCAAAGTATCAAACCAACGATGCGAGTATTTCTCCAAACATTCTTTACAGACAACAAGAGAAGTTTACTCAATTGAATATGGGACTTTATGTTAAGAAAGGACCATTAGTTGGAGGAGTTTGGTACAGAAACAAAGATGCATTTATCACTTTAATTGGTATCCAAACGGACAATGTAAAAATTGGATATAGCTACGATGTTACTATTTCTAAACTATCAGTGGCATCAGGTGGAGCACACGAAGTTTCCTTTACTGTAAACTTCGATTGTAAGCCAAAAAGAAGAACCTTCAGAACTATTAGTTGTCCATCATTCTAAAAAAAAATTAATATTAACTGTAACCAAATTCAGAAACCATAGTTATAAGGAAAAATTATCTCGTTATGAAGAGAACCAGTATATTAAGCATAGTAGCAGCTATTTTCCTTGCAGGATTCATTTCCTCTTGTACTTATGAGAGGTCGAATGTAACCGGTTGGGATTATAACAACCCTAGAAACGGAGGGTATCAGAAAGTTCCTTATGAGGAACAAGAAACGGGGCCAGGATTAATCCTGATTGAAGGTGGAACGTTCACTATGGGTCGAATCGAGGAAGACTTAATGGATGAACACCATAGTACACCAAGAAGAGTTACTGTTTCATCTTTTTACTTAGATGAAACTGAGGTAACTAACTTCAACTGGTGTGAATACCTTTATTGGATCGGTAGAACATACACCGATTTCCCAATGATTTACAAAAAAGCATTACCTGACACTTTGGTTTGGAGGGAAAAATTGGCTTACAACGAGCCATACGTAGAATACTACCTACGTCATCCTTCTTACAGAGACTATCCTGTAGTAGGAGTTTCCTGGCTACAAGCTAGTGATTTCTGTGCATGGAGAACTGACAGGGTAAATGAGTATATTTTAATTAGAGAAGGGATCTTATTGATGAACCCTGAACAACAAAATGAGCCATTCGTAACAGATGCTTATTTTGCAGGACAATACGACCAGGGAGTTAACCCTAGAGGTCAAATTCCGGATTTAGATCCTTCTAAAGGTGGATACGATCCTTCTACCGGTAAATTTAAATCTAAAAACTTAGCTACACGTAACGTAAGAATGGAAGATGGAATTCTATTACCTCGTTACCGTCTACCAACCGAAGCTGAGTGGGAGTTTGCTTCATACGGATTAATTGGTAACTCAATTGATGAGCGTATTGTAGAAAGAAGAATTTACCCTTGGAACGGTCACTGGGTACGTAACCCAGACGACAAGTGGCAAGGAGACATGATGGCTAACTTCGTTAGAGGTCGTGGAGATATGATGGGGGTTTCTGGTCACTTAAATGATAACGCAGATATTACTGCTCCAGTTTACTCTTACTGGCCAAACGATTACGGTCTTTACAACATGGCAGGTAACGTTAGTGAGTGGGTAATGGATGTATACAGACCTTTATCTCATGAAGATTTTGACGAATTCCGTCCTTTCAGAGGAAACGTTTTCAAAACGAAAACTCTTAACAGTACAGGATCTATTACTGAGAAGTACGATGAGACCATGTACGATATCTACGGAATTAAAGAATACTTAGCTCAATTCGAAGCTGAAAGACTTGGATCTGCTGATAGAAAGTATGAAAGATTCCCACACGGATCAAGATTGGATTCTCTTGAAAAAGAATTGTTAACTACCATCAACCAGTATGTTGATGAGGCTATCAAACTAGACAAAGAGAAACAACCAGTTGAGGCTTCTCGTAGAATTAGAGAGATTTTCGATAACGTATTTGACGATTTCGACAACTTAATTCAGCAAAACCCAGACTTCATCGATTACAGCATGGAAATTTCTCCAATGCTTAGATCAGGAATTTCTGATTACGTAATCAACACTCCTGGTAACACTAAGTCAAGAGAAGTAACTGCCGAGGAAAACCTGAAACGTAGAAACTACAGAATTGCAGACAACATCGATGTATTAGATGGTGATTTAAGATCTTCTATCTACTACCCTGGTGGAGATGCACTTGGTGCTCCGATGGTTGATCAAATCAACTCTGGTACTCGTTCTGAAGACTGGGCCATGTATCAGGCAGGAAAAGAAAGAAGCCTTGGTGGAGCTCAAGATCCTACTAGTTTAATTACTGACAAGTCTAGAGTTTACAAAGGTGGTTCCTGGAGAGACAGAGCTTACTGGATGAACCCTGGAACAAGAAGATATCTTGAAGAAGACTTATCTACAGCAACTATCGGATTTAGATGTGCTATGGATAGAGTTGGTAGCCCAACAGGACTTGGAGGAAAGAGATAATCCAAACTTAATATACTAGAAAAGCCTGACGAATTCGTCAGGCTTTTTTTATGCTTTATAATTACTTCCCTCCTCTCTTGACTCTACCCTTTCCAGCTACAACATTAACACAGGTTCAATGATCCACCTCCTTTACGATAACCTACCTTCTCACCCTCATTATACTAAACAAAAAAAGAGCGGCTGTAAGCCACTCTTTTCAATTTATATAGAAGTTATACTATTACTTCAAAATACTTCTTGCAATTACAATGTTTTGCACTTCAGAAGTTCCTTCGTAAATCTGAGTAATCTTGGCATCTCTCATCAACCTCTCTACATGATACTCTTTTACGAAACCATATCCACCGTGAACCTGCACAGCCTCAACTGTTGTGTCCATTGCTACTTGAGAAGCATATAACTTAGCCATAGCTCCTGAAGTATTATAGTCCATGTGCTCATCTTTATGCCATGCAGCTTTCATTACCAGATTTCTGGCTGCTTCAATTTCAAGAGCCATTTTTGATAATTTAAACTGAATAGCCTGATGCTCACAAATTGGTTTTCCAAATGCGCTTCTCTCTTTAGAGTATGCAGTAGCTAATTCAAAAGCTCCAGATGCAATTCCCAATGCTTGAGAAGCAATTCCGATTCTTCCACCTGCCAATGTTTTCATAGCAAACTTAAATCCGAATCCATCTTCACCAATTCTATTCTCTTTAGGAACTTTTACATCATTAAACAACAATGTATGAGTATCAGATCCTCTAATCCCTAACTTATCTTCTTTAGCTCCAACTTCAAATCCTTCCCATCCTCTTTCTACGATAAATGCATTAATTCCTCTGTGTCCTTTATCCACATCAGTTTGAGCAATTACAATGTAGTAAGATGCAGTACTACCACTAGTAATCCAATTCTTAGTACCATTTAATAGGTAGTGATCTCCCATATCGATGGCAGTAGTTCTTTGCGACGTTGCATCAGATCCTGCTTCTGGCTCAGACAAACAGAAAGCTCCAATCTTTTGCCCACTTGCTAAAGGAACAAGGTATTTTTGCTTTTGCTCTTCCGTTCCGTAAGCTTCAAGCCCCCAACAAACCAAAGAGTTGTTCACCGACATAGCTACAGAAACTGAAGCATCGATCTTAGAAATCTCTTCCATTGCCAACACATAAGAAATGGTATCCATTCCACTTCCTCCATATTTTGGGTCTACCATCATCCCCATAAAACCAAGCTCTCCTAATTGCTTTAATTGCTCTAAAGGAACTGTTTGGTTAGTATCTCTTTCAATTACTCCTGGTTTACATACGTTCTGAGCAAAATCTCTGGCTGCATCACGCACCGCAATTTGCTCTTCCGTTAATTTGAAATCCATATAATTAACTTTTAAATTTTGAAATTTGATTTTCCCTTGCGAAAGGACCTCAAATTTAGTTGTTATCTTCACTCCTAACAATTAAAAAGGGGCTTTTTTATGCATGCATACCATTTTATTGGAATAATGTCCGGCACTTCTCTAGACGGTATCGATCTGGCTTACTGCAAGTTCACTCATGATGAGGGCTGGAAGTACGAGTTAATATTTTTTGAAACTTTGCCCTATTCCAATGAGTGGACAACCAGATTAAAAAATCTGGAAAAAAGTTCTGCACTAAACTACGCCAAAACCCATTCAGACCTAGGGATTTTACTTGGAAATAAATGTCGTGAGTTCATTAATAAAAACAACATAAATGCCCTTGACGGGATTGCTTCTCACGGACAAACCATATTTCACCAGCCTCAGCTAGGATTCACCAGTCAAATTGGGTGCGGAGCACAAATTGCTGCCATCACAGGCATCCCTACTGTTTGTGACTTTAGAACAACCGATGTAGCACACGGAGGGCAGGGAGCTCCATTGGTACCTATTGGCGATGAGCTTTTGTTTTCTTCTTATGACATCTGCCTTAATCTGGGAGGAATAGCCAACATGTCGTACAAAAACAATTTAAACAACAGACTATCTTACGACATCACATTTGCCAACATGGTTAGTAATCATCTGGTAAATCAATTGCAATTACCCTATGATGATGGTGGTAACATTGCGCAATCAGGTAAAATAGTACCTTCCCTACTCCACCAACTAAATCAATTGGAGTACTACTCTCAGGGCGGCCCTAAATCTTTGGGTAAAGAAGGTTTCCTAAATTGGTTTCTACCAACAATCAATTCTGACTCCTCAAGTATTGAAGACAAACTACACACCCTGGGACATCACCTTAGTGAACAAATTGTGAGTACGGTTAGAAAAACGGGAATTAACAATCCAACCATGCTGGTAACCGGTGGTGGTGCTTACAATGAATTTTGGATAGACCTGATCAAGAAATCATCAGACATTAATATCACTATTCCGGCTAAAGAAATCATCGATTTTAAAGAAGCAATCATCTTCGCTTTTTTAGGAGTTTTGAGATTTACCCAAACCCCAAACTGCCTTGCTTCCGTTACGGGTGCTAGGAAGGATAATGTTGGAGGAGCAATATACCTCTGATACACTGAACTTTATATCAGTATCTCACTTAAATTATAATTAACATTTGTGGTTGAAAAAAAAACGATAGGTAAAATTCTCCACTCCTTTATTTTGTTACTTTTGCCACGTTCAATACACTATTAAAATTCTGTAGTTAAGGATTGTTTGCACCTATTGTGCGAGACAATAAAACTGAAATGAAAACAAACCGAGAAAGATGAAAGAGCTATTAGACAAATTCGAGAACAAACAACCAGAAATTGTTTTTGAATGGAAAGATTCTGAAACAGAAGCAGAAGGATGGGTAGTAATTAACTCATTAAGAGGAGGTGCCGCTGGTGGTGGAACCCGTATGAGAAAAGGACTAGACAAAAGAGAAGTTGAGTCTTTAGCAAAGACAATGGAAGTTAAATTTTCGGTTGCCGGACCTCCGATTGGAGGAGCTAAATCCGGAATTAACTTTGATCCAAATGACCATAGAAAAGATGGTGTATTAAGAAGATGGTACCAGGCGGTAACTCCACTTTTGAAGCACTACTATGGAACAGGTGGAGATTTAAATGTAGATGAGATTCACGAAGTAATTCCTATTACAGAGGATTGTGGCGTATGGCACCCACAAGAAGGAGTATTTAACGGACACTTCCAACCGAGAGAATCACAAAAAATCAATAGAATTGGTCAACTTAGACAGGGAGTTCTTAAAGTTATTGAGGACGAAAACCTAAGCCCTGACGTTGACAGAAAGTACGTTGTAGCTGATATGATTACCGGTTACGGTGTAGCTGAATCTGTAAAACATTACTACGACATCTACGGAGGTTCTGTTAAGGGTAAAAAAGTAATTGTTCAGGGATGGGGGAACGTTGGTTCTGCAGGAGCCTACTACCTGGCACAGGATGGAGCTATCGTCGTTGGAATTATTGATGCAGTTGGAGGACTAATCAAAGAAGAAGGATTCAGTCTGGAAGAAATCCGTCAGTTGTTCCTAAACAAAAATGGAAATAAGCTGAATGCGGAACACATGCTTTCTTTTGACGAAGTAAATGCCAAAATCTGGGATGTTAAAGCTGAAATTTTTATTCCTTGTGCTGCTTCAAGATTGATTACAATTGATCAGGTAGATAGAATGATTGACGCAGGAATTGAAGTGATTGCTGCTGGTGCAAATGTACCGTTCGCTGATCCTGAAATTTTCTTCGGACCAATTGCTCATCATGCAGACAACAGAATTAGTATCATCCCTGATTTCATATCGAACTGTGGAATGGCAAGAGTTTTTGCTTACCTAATGAGCTCTGATTTACAAAAATTAGAAGACAAAGAAATATTTAAAGATACCTCTGAAACGATTAGACAAGCGTTAGTACAAGCGCACAATAAAAACAACAGCAGAACTCATATTGCATCAACTGCATTTGAGATTGCGCTAAATCAATTAGTTTAACTCACTCTCACTCACCTAAATTATGGAAACGATTATCATTATTGTATTTGCCCTGGGGTACATTGGCATCACCATGGAGCATGCTTTAAAAATTGACAAGCTTGTTCCTGCCTTGCTAATGATGGCCTTAATGTGGGCTCTTGTTGCATTCGGTTTGGATGGATTTGATACCTGGTTCGACTCTGGAAACCATCAATTAGTAGATGGCTTTGCAGATTTACCCCACCATGCAGAAGGTCACGGACATGGATCTGCCTCTAAAAGCTGGTGGCTTGAGCACACTTTGCTACATCATCTGGGTAAAACAGCAGAGATTTTGTTTTTCCTTATGGGAGCAATGACCATTGTTGAGATTACCGATCATTTTGATGGATTTGCCTCTATCAAAACTTTTATCAAGACTAAAAAGAAAAGCACCTTGTTATGGATCATGACCATTTTAGCTTTCTTTTTATCTGCAATCATCGATAACCTTACTGCAACAATTGTATTGATAACCATTCTTAGAAAACTACTTTCCGACTCCAACGACCGACTTTGGTTTGCGGGTATGATAGTAGTGGCTGCAAATGCTGGTGGGGCCTGGTCTCCTATTGGGGATGTTACTACTACCATGCTTTGGATTGGAAATAGAGTAAGCGCCGTAAAACTGGTAGAATACCTACTATTGCCTTCATTGGTTTGTTTCTTCTTCCCTACTCTGATTGCCAGCTTCATGAAACCATTTAAAGGTAATTTTGAAATCGCAGAGAACGATGGAGAACAAAACAAATACGCAGTTAAAATGCTCGTATTAGGATTAAGTGCAATTATTTTTGTGCCGATCTTTAAAACAGTTACCCATTTACCTCCTTACGTTGGTATGATGATGTCGTTAGCAGTTGTTGCAATTGCTGCCGAATACTTTAGTAGTCGTCAGTTTAGCATGCTTAAAATTGACGAATCGCATGGAGGACACCATAGCCCTGTACATAAATCTCTAGGAAAAATTGAAATGCCTAGTATACTTTTCTTCCTTGGTATTCTTCTTGCAGTAGCAGCTATGGAATCTCTTGGTTTATTGTTCAGTTTTGCTGAATCCATGAATGCAGCTATTCCGAATAGCAACATCGTAGTAATGTTGATGGGAGCAGGTTCTGCAGTTATTGACAATGTACCATTAGTAGCAGCAAGTATGGGTATGTTCCAAGAGCCAATGGATGCTCCGTTATGGCACTTTATTGCCTACGCTGCTGGTACAGGTGGAAGTATGTTAATTATCGGTTCTGCCGCTGGTGTTGTTGCTATGGGGATGGAGAAAATCTCTTTCTTCTGGTACGTGAAAAACATTACCTGGCTAGCAATAGTAGGATATTTGGCTGGAGCTGGAGCATTCATACTTATGCAGCAGTTTATTTTTAATTAAAACAATATTTAAAATTTTATTTCGTTAACCTCTAATATTATGAACTTCAACTTACACAATCTTCCGCTATTAGGAGTAAACCTACCAGGTGATGCTGCTGCTGGCGATAAAGCAGAAGAAGCTAAAACGTTATTCGAAATTGCTATCGAAAGCTGGTACATTATGCTACCACTTGCAATTTGCTCTGTTTTGGCGGTTTACATTTTTATCGAACGATTTCTGGCTATTAGAAGAGCCCTTAAAGAAGAGCGCGACTTTATGGCAAAGATTAAAGATTATGTAAATGAAGGAAAGTTAGATGCTGCGAAACAATTGTGTGCTTCTACAGACAATCCTTCTGCAAGAATGATTGGAAAGGGTATTTCCAGAATTGGAAAACCGTTGGAGGACATAAAAACTTCTATCGAGAATGTTGGTAGAATGGAGGTATATAGCCTTGAGGCAAGACTATCTGTTTTGGCAACAGTTGCAGGTGCAGCTCCAATGCTTGGTTTCCTTGGAACGGTAATTGGTATGATTCAGGTATTCGCCAACATGGGAGACTCATTTAAATTAAGTGATATCTCAGGAGGAATTATGGAAGCGATGTTAACAACCGTTGGAGGTTTGATTGTAGGTATTATTGCTTACATCGCTTACAACTATTTAACAAGTAAAGTGGAAAAGGTGATTCAAAAAATGGAGGGTAGCTCTATTGAATTCCTTGACATCTTAGATTCACCAGGACACTAATACTACGAACATGAATTTACGATCTCAAAATAAAATTAAGATGGAAAACGGGATGTCGTCAATGACGGATCTCGTATTCCTGATGCTGATCTTTTTCATCGTAATTTCTTCTTTCATTGCGACTGGTCACAACATTGATTTACCTGCAGGAGGTGGAACTGCCGATAAGCACAACACCAAAGTTTATGTAGATAGCACAAACAGATACTTTATTAACGATAATAACACTCCTATTGTTCCTGATAGTTTGGAGAATGCCATATTGAATGCATTAGCCATTGAAGAGAGCGATACTTCTGCCATAGAATTGATGGGAGATAAGAATTCGAGCTGGGAGTATTCTGTAAAAGTGATCGATATAGCGAAACAAAATAAACTAGCTATCGTAATCAAGACGAAAGGATAAAAAACAAATCAGCCATGGCATTAGTAAATCCCATAAGAATACAAGACAATAGAAAAGGTTGGACCGTTGCAGCAATTTTGCACATCTTAGTTCTTCTTGCGTTTTGGTTATGGCCGATGGACATGCCGGAGTTGGACCCTCCTAAAATCCAGAATGACGAAGTGATGATGATCATGGACTTTTCGGATGCCGGAGGAGAAGGAGCATCAGGAGGAAGTGAAAACCACATGGAGGAAGTACAAAACAGTGCTCCTGAAAGTGAAGAGAACACTTCTGAAGAAAGCGCTGAAGAAAGTACAGCTACTCAGGAAGAATCTCCTGTGTCTACACCAGAAAGTAGTAACTCTAGTTCATCTGATGGAAATGGAGAGTCTTCGCAAAATGACAATCCATTAATCAGCGGAAATCCATTTGCTGGTTCTGGAGGAGGAACTGAAGGTGGAAGCGGTGGTGGAAGCGGCGACTTTGGAGGAGGTACCGGTTCTATTGGAAATTCTTTTGGAGAAGGTGGTGACGGAAGAACAGTAAAATACAAGCCGCAAATATCTAACCCAACTCAAGAGGTAGGTACGGTAATGGTAGAGGTAATTATTCGTCCTGATGGTTCGATTAAATCTGCCAAGTATTTGGCTAACCACTCGTTGACCACTATTACGAGTCCTACTCTATTAAAAATGGCTCAGGATGCTGCGATGAAATTCAAGTTCAACAAAGAGGACACTGATAAACTTCAAACCACAAGAATTGGTATTAAATTCTCATTGGATTAATTCATGACCTATCAGGAAACGCTAGAATTCCTTTTTAGCCAACTCCCACAATTTCAAAAAGTAGGTGGTAAAGCTTATAAAGCCAGCCTCGACAATATAAAAACGCTATGTGAGCGTTTGGGTAATCCTCAGGATAAAATCAAAACCATACATGTTGCCGGTACCAATGGCAAAGGTTCTGTGTGTCATATGTTGGCTTCAACCTTTTCGGAGGCCGGATATAAAGCTGGGCTATTCACTTCTCCGCACATTATTGATTTCCGTGAGAGAATAAGAGTTAACGGCGAAATGATATCGGAACAAGAGGTGATTGAATTTGTAGTCTCTAACCAGTCCTTATGCGAAGATATTTCTCCCTCCTTTTTTGAATGGAGCACAGCCTTAGCATTTTATTATTTTGCTCAGCAAGAAGTGGATGTAGCAATTATTGAAACAGGGCTTGGAGGTAGACTGGATTCAACTAATATCATTCATCCCTTAGTATCCATTATCACATCAATTGGTATAGATCATGTTGCCTACCTTGGAGACCGATTAGAAGATATTGCCTTCGAAAAGGGAGGTATTATAAAGCCTCATACTCCTTTTGTTTTAGGTCCGGACAACGAATTAGTGCTGAAACAACTAAAGGGAATAGCGCAAGAGAGAAAAGCTCCGTTCTACGAAGCTAAAATTGAAACTGATCAACCTGGCTGCTCTTTGCCGGGGTTATTTCAATCTAAAAACATTGCAAGTACTTTAACAGCATTAAACTTGTTGCTCGAATCGTACCCCAACCTTTCGGTTGAGCACATCCATAACGGACTTAAAAACATTCAAAAAAACACCACCTTAAGAGGTCGATGGGAAACACTTCAAACCTCGCCTAAGGTCATTGCAGATATTGGGCACAATGAACACGCTTTAACGGCCTTAATGGAGCAGTTAAAACAGGAGAAGTACCATCAACTTCACATCGTATGGGGCATGATGAAGGACAAAGAGGTGAGAAAAGTAGTTCAGCTACTCCCCTCTTCTGCAACCTATCACATTTGCACTCCAAAAATAGCAAGAGCTCTTCCCACTAACGAATTAGAGCAACAATTCCCAGATAATGCAAACACCAGTTCCTATTCATCTTGTAATGAAGCTTTTAAAACTGCCTTAAACCAAGCGAATGAGGAGGATTTGATCTATGTTGGAGGAAGCACATTTGTTGTATCTGAAATTATTTCAGATTTTTTTCAATAAATGTTTGGAGCGTATCAGAAAACCTATATATTTGCACCCGCTAATCAAAACAAAGGGCGATTAGCTCAGCTGGTTCAGAGCACCTGCCTTACAAGCAGGGGGTCACTGGTTCGAATCCAGTATCGCCCACAACAAAAACCACCAATTTAGATTGGTGGTTTTTTTTTGCTTAATAAATGAATCGATTCTATTCAGCAATATTATTACTAGCGTTTGTCTACTCCATTATTAGGCCCGCAATTCCCTTGATCGAATATCAGGTATACAAGGAATACATCGCCGAAGAATTATGTATCAATAAGGACGTTCCTGAAGTACATTGTGATGGTAAATGTCATCTTAAAAAGGAAATCGAAAAAGTAAACAAAGAAGAACAAGACACCTCTCCTACTGCTCCATCTAAACCACAATTAAAGATTGAAGAGTATAACTACTTATATGATTCTAAAGAATCAATAAAAATTGCGGCTTTACTTTCTAAACTAGAAGCCCACGTTAGCAAATATGTTAATCTCTACTCCGATATAGAGCTGGATTTGGACTCCCCTCCTCCTAAATGTTAATTCTTTTCTTTAGAACACCTTATCTATTCAAGCACAAAATGTACTCGAATGGACTAACTATGCTGTGTGATTTATACGGTTCACAAGTGGTGTTCCATATTCTAGTGCATTCATTCTTAGCCAATTCATATTGGATTAAGAAGCAGACTAGTACAATTCAATAATTAACATTTAAACCTATTCTCAACTGTTCATGTTGGGAGTAACAATAACGATATGAAAAACTCATTCGCAAAAGCAATGACACTTATTGTCATGTGCATATATACCTTTATTTCTGTTGCCCAAAACAACTCAACAGGAAGAATCATCGACCAACAAACCAAAGAGCCTATAATTGGGGCAGTAGTCACTAATAAAAATCAACATGCAATTTCCGACCTCAATGGAGAGTTTCAGTTCAGTAATTTGCAATCAACGGACTCCATAACCATTTCGTTTGTAGGTTATACTTCGCAAACTATTGCTTCTACCAGTAACTTGGGGAACATAGAATTGGAACAATCTAAAACTCAATTAAACCAGGTTATTATTTCCGCAGGACGAAGCCAACAAAACAGAAGTGAAGTACCTATGGCCATGTCTGTTATTTCTGCCAAAGAGCTTGACCAAACAAAAGCTAACAGCATCCACCAATTGGTCAACAAGTCCCCTGGTGTGTTCATGGTCAACTTAGGAAACGAACAGCACAGCATGGCCATTCGTCAGCCATTATCCTACAAGAGTTTATTCCTGTATCTGGAAGATGGTATCCCAATTAGAACAACCGGTTTGTTTAATCATAATGCTCTATTGGAGATGAACATGTCTTCTTTTAAGAAAATTGAAATCATCAGAGGGCCATCATCTTCTTTGTACGGAAGTGAAGCCATAGGTGGAGCAATCAACTTTATCACATTGGAGCCAACGGTTAATTTTCAAACCAAATTTTCTCACCAAATCAGCAATTTAGGGTTTAACAGATCTGATCTATTAATATCAAACACAAAAAACAAAACCGGATACCTACTTGCTGCCAATCATGCTTCCAGAAGAAATGGATTTCGAGAGCACAGTGATTACGACAAACTATCTGTTACAGGAAAACTCAACCACCAGTTTTCCGACAAGTTAACTTCGTCTACCAGCTTTACCCTTGTGGATTATAAATCTGACATGACAGGAAGCCTGGATAGTGCAAACTTTTACGATCAGGAGTACTCTTCGATACAAACTTTTACTAATAGAGACGTTTGGGCACTAAGAGTTAAATCCAGCCTTAGATACTATTGGAGTGATCAGGCAAAATCATCCTTTAATCTGTATTACAGAAATAACTCCATCAAACAAAACCCATCTTACCGAATAAAAGATGATTATTCTCCATGGGGGAACCCAGGAGGAAATCCTAATTTGGCTCATTCTGAAGTTAACGACAACTCGTTCTACACTCTGGGAGCAATCCTTCAGCACAACCAAAAACTAAACTGGAAAAAAACCAAATTTACAGGTGGGCTGAGCATCGACTATAGTCCTAGTAGTTATTTGGCTAACTACATAAGCGTTTATAAAAACAACGATGGTATTTATGAGAGTTTCACTGCATCGGATTCTGTGTTGACTAACTACAATACTAATATGCTTAATTCTGCCGGATACTTTCAGTTAGAGTTAGAACCTATTAATCACCTTAAAGTTACCGGAGCATTGCGTTACGATCATTTTATTTACGATTATAACAATCATCTTGGTGCCGAGGCTTTTTCGGGTGCACCGGACAATGTAAATTACTTTGGGGCATTATCTCCAAAACTTGGGTTGAATTACAACTTTAATAGCTACTCCGGGATATATGCCAACTTTAGCCAGGGATTTGTCCCCCCTCAAGTAGGAGAGCTATACAGAGGAGTTCAAGTTCCTACTTTAGTACCGGCTATTTTTAGAAACAGCGAAGTTGGATCTTACTTGATGCTGATTAAAAACAAGCTTTCTGTAGATATTGCTTATTATCAATTGGAAGGGTTAAACGAAATCATCAGCGTTAGATTGGACAATGGGGAGTATGTTAATCAAAACGTAGGAAAAACCAACCACCAGGGAGTTGAGTATGGAATTAGATTTGAGCCAATCAAACCTCTTTTAATTAGGTTTAGTGGAACCAATGCCTCTCACACATTTATTCAATTTGAAGAAAAAGGAGAGGATTTAGCCAACTACGAAATGGCACGCTCCCCAAGATGGATTGCCAACGGAGAAATCACATTTACCCCTCAAAAAATTAAGGGACTTCGCATTGGAGCAGAATGGCAACACATGGCTCCATATTTTATGGACAACTCTAACACTAAAACTTATGATGGCTTTGACATCTATCACCTACGTGTGGGGTATAGTTGGAAATCGTTGGAAGCATGGGTAAATGTGATGAACATTACCGATGAATTATACGCTACTAATGCAAGTAAATCGGCCTGGGGAACTTCATACACCCCTGGAAACCCAAGAACATTTACCATTGGTTTGCAATACCATTTCTCTGCTAAAGAAAAAACAAAAGAATAATCTCATGAGAAATTTATTATTTACAATTCCACTATGCACTTTAATGGCATGTAGTGGCTCTCAAACTGAATCTAACAAAGATGTTCTTGAAAGCTCACCAGTAGAACAAACTGAACTAAAAGTTATTCAGGTTTCATCAGAAAACATCCTGGCGGATAGCCCATACCTCACCCATAATCACAAGGGCACCCCTATCCTTTGCTGGGTGGAAGGGATGGAAAACACCATTTTAAAATGGGTGGAAATTGGCAACTCTAATTCCACAATTCATGAGGTAGACGTAACACTAGGGCTGAATACACACCATGAATCTATGCCTAAAATAGGGTTTAAAAACAATGGCGAGATTGTAGTGCTATTCAGCAAAAAGAACCCAACTCCAGAGAACCAATATGCCGGTAGTATTTACTTTACAAAATCTACCGACGAAGGAGAAAACTGGTCTGAACCAAAGCAACTACACCAGGATACCAGTGCAGGAATTGGACGCAGTTTTTACGATTTGGCTACACTTCCCAATGGAGAACTAGGTGCCATTTGGTTAGATGGAAGAAAAAAGCAAAACGGCTCTACTTTGTTTTTTAGTAAAACTGACGGCAACGATAATTTCAGCAAAGAAATTGAGATTGCTCAAACCACTTGCCAATGTTGTAGGACTGATCTTTTTGTGGATCAATCCAATAACACTCACATCGTATTTAGAGACATTATTCAGGACAGCATCAGGGATTTTGCTATTTCTACTTCCAGTGACGGTGGTAACACGTTCTCCTCTTCCAAAATTATAAGCAATGATCGTTGGGTAGTAAATGGATGCCCACATACCGGTGCTTCCATCGCTCAGGACCCATCCAAGAAAGGGTCGCTCCAAATTGCCTGGTATACACAAGGGGGGAAACCAGGGGTATACCACACTAGCTCCTCCGATTTTGGACAATCATTCGAAGAGAGATCATTTTTTAGTGAATCTGCCAGACATCCTCAAATTTTAGGCCTCAATAATGGCAACCTGATTACGGTTTGGGATGAAACGATATTTTATAACGAAGAACCTCGGAATCGAATCGGAATACACATCAAGAACTCCAAAGGAGAGGAATTCCAAGAATTCATCACTCCCGAAAATGTTGAAGCTCACCATCCAGTTATTACATCAATCGACGACTCCAGAATTATAATCGCATGGTCGCAAGGAAGACAAGATTCTTCTTCGATTCAGTATGTTATAATTAATACAGATGCACTTCTCCAAAAAGCTTAATAAGACAATGACTTTCTCAGACTTGGCTCTGGGAAAGTCTTTTTTATCTAACTACTTTAAACCCAATAACACAAACGTCATCTAACTGTTCCAACTCCCCTTTCCAACTCTCAAATTGTTTGTATAACTGGTCTTTTTGATTTTGAATTGGTAAGTCAGACATGGAAAGTAAGATTTCTTTAAACTTCTTGTACTTCAATTTCTTTCCTTTAGGGCCACCAAATTGATCAGGGAACCCATCTGAGAATATATAAATAGAATCTCCCTCCAGTAGCTGCAAATTGTGGTTTTCAAAAGGAGTTGCGTTTACATATTTACCAATGGGCTGTTTATCAGGTTTTACCTCGGTTACTTCATTATCCCTAATTAAGTATAGTCCATTATTAGCTCCAGAATACTCCAGCACTTTAGTTGCTTTGTTGTAAGAACACAATGCTATATCCATACCATCTTTAACCTCTTCCTTGCTTTTCTCAAAGGTTTCAATGACTAACTCCCTTGTTTTTTCAAGTATCAACGCCGGGGTATTGCAGCCAAATTCTCGCACCGCTCGATTTAGTGAATTATGACAAACAACACTAACCATTGCCCCTGGAACACCATGCCCTGTACAATCCGCTGCTGCAAAATAAACTACCCGATCTTCATTTTCTAACCAATAAAAATCACCTGCAACTATGTCTTTCGGAAGGTAAAAAACAAAACTATTTGGTAGTTGGTTTGAAAAATAGTCGAGCGGGGGGAGAATTGCATTTTGAATTCTTTGGGCATAACTTATACTATCAGTCACTTCTTTATAATGTACTGCCAGTTGCTTATGTTGTTCTCTTATTTCAATTTTCTGCTGTTCTAATACTTGATTTTGTTCAGAAATCAGGTCATGATCTTTTCTCTTTCGCTTTAAGCCTGAGTATAGAATTATAGCCAATATTAATAACACCCCTGCCCCTCCAAATAACAACAGTTTAATCAAATTATCTTGCTTTGCTTCTACTTCTTTTCTTCGAATGGTTTCTTGATGGGCAATGATTTTTGCATCTTTCAGTCTCTTCTCCTCTTCATACTTAATGCTATCTGCTGCAAGAATTTTTTGAAATTTATATTCAGCTTCTTTTTCCACCAACTCTTTAGTTGTTTGCTCATTTTGCAGCTCATGCTTTAAAAAAGAATAAGTTTTCATAAACTCATAAGCATTTTGAAAATCACCCAAAGCCTTATATGCTTTACTAATTCTATGAGCCAACTCTGATTTTTCTTTCTTATACCCTTGCTGCTCTGCTATTTCATAAGCTTCCAAATAGAGTTCTTTAGCCTCTTTAAAATCCCCAGATCTTTTGTAAACACCTGCTAAGTTCTGTTTAGTTTTCAAAACACCTAATAAATTACCTGCTGCTTTCTGAAGAGACTCAGCCTCCCTGTAATTTTTAACGGCTTGATCGGTTTCATCCATATATTGCAGTACCACTCCTATTCCGGTTAATTAATTCGCCTTGGCGATGTAGAGTGTTATAGAATCTTCATTGGAAGATTCTAATTCGGATGAAATTAACCCTAAGCTTCTGTTATAGTACAATAGTGCAGTATCGTAAACATCTTTCTTTCGATATAGTACTCCTATTCCATTATAGCAGTTAATTATTCCTCCAACCTCATTAATTTTTAATCTTACTTCGAGACTCTTTTGATAATACATTTCTGCTTTACCATAATCTTTTAAAGATTTATAGATGGCTCCAAGGTTAAAATAAGCAGTTCCTATTGCAACTGTATCCTTTAATTCAATGGAAAGATCTAAACTCTTAAAATAGTAATCCAGAGCAATAGGATAATTACCCTTTCTTTTCTCTATAATCCCTAATCCATTGTAGGCAATTGCTTGCGAAGTTTTATTAAAATTAGTTTCATGGTTTTGTGTAATATCCAGTACCATTTCCCAATAATACTTAGCCTTGAAGCGATTACTATTTTTAAACTCTGAAGCCAGTGAAAGGTAGGTGGTAACTTTTAAGGAATCGGTGCTTTCTGAGTTAATTCCTTGCAAAGCTTTCTCTTCGAACGAGACACTATCCGACTGACTAAACATAGTCATAGAGCAAAACAAAAGCCCCAGAAATATGGCTACTCCTTTCAGATTCATTAAGATAGTAAAATTGTACCAATAGATTTGTGGTTATACAATTGATACAACTAGTAGTTTAAGGTCAATCAGTTACAAAATAAGGTTTTTTTTTGAGGATGTATTTTCCTTCTATGTAAGACTTATACATAAGTACCCCTAACCCTAATATTACTACTTACCAAAGAAGTAAATCAAGTACAATAAGAAAGATTGTATTACATATAAGATGCACTACTCCAGTACCACTCTGTACACCTCCGCACCACTCTCTGTTTGAACTTTTAGAAAGTACACGCCAATAGGTTCCTCCAGCTGGATGCTAAAGTCGTTCAGAGAAGTTACTTCCTTTCGGTAAACCAACTGACCTGCCAGATTAAAGACTACTATGCTTTCGATATCCGTTTTGGCAGAATTAATATGTAACACCCCATTGGTAGGGTTAGGATAAACAATTACATCTTCTGTCATAGTTTCCGCTACTCCAACATCATCTATAGAGGTGATAGAAATATAAACGGCAGCGGTGTCCTGTGGATTAGCAATATCAAAAAATATGAATCTAAACAGGCTTGTCCCAGCCTGATAATTGGGATCATAGTGAAAAGCAAAACCATTTCCATTTCCCGGTACTGTTTGCCCACCATTTATGGCTACACTTCCTGAGGGAGTTAAACTTACAACCTGACCGGAAGTTAGTACCCCAGTACATGTTCCCCAACAAAAATAGCTACTCGTATTTGGCAATACATCCTCTTCAATTCGAGTTACGTTAACATCTATGTTATTTCCTGAAGTGTTTTGAACTCCAACCGGAACTTGAATATCGTAATCTTCTATACTGATTTGAACAAATATCGTATCATTAGTCAAATCGTTACCAAGAGAATCCACAATGGTTAAACTTTGCCCCATGCTTACCCCCAACGAATTGATTAGCAA
Organism: Parvicellaceae bacterium; assembly: GCA_965230225.1. GTDB lineage: Bacteria > Bacteroidota > Bacteroidia > Flavobacteriales_D > Parvicellaceae > CALSMU01. The sequence continues at coordinate 198,276 of CBDDKM010000003.1, read as the reverse complement.
TATGCCTATGATCAATTTAAAATACCTGTTCATGTGATTCAAAGATAGAGAATTCGGTAAATGGTTGTTTGATTCTTGAATTTTAATCACCCTATTGATGAATATTGGATCAAGACACCCCTTTTAAACGATGGTTGATAAATGCAGTCTAAGATTCAACACTCCAAATTTTGGCGCACTAATTGCAGATGTATACATAAAATTAATATCATGAAAACAATCCTATCACTTATATTATTCTCGTTCGCTTTAACTGGTTTCAGTCAAATTTCGCACGATTTAGAAATTTATTCTGCCAATGGTAAACCGTTTACCTTATACATGAACAACAAACAAGTGAATGAAATTCCAAAACCAAGTGTTGTTATCAAAAACACTGAGCACGACATAGCAAAAATTAAAGTGGTAATGGAAGATGCTAGTCTGGAAAAAAAGATCTGGATAGCAATGCCGGGAGAAACTCAAACATCTGCTCAAGCATACTCATCTGTTTTTGAGATTAAAGAGAAAAAAGGGAAGTATAAAATGAGAGTTCAAAGCAGATCTCCTAAGAAAATTCAAAGCCCTAATACTACCGTTATTATTCAAGAACAGTAGATTTTGGTCTTCATTTCACATGGTAAATTATACCGTTAAATCAACAAATTGACCCGTTCGCGACATTAACATCATTTAACTGTCTAAAATCGAAACCTCCTACCCCATATTTTCGGTATATGTACTACATTCGTTAAACATTACCGAAATACATGAAACTGTTATACATATCGGCATTTTTACTTCTGTTGATCAGTTGTGTGGAAAACACTCCTGAACCAACTGAAGAAGTTCTAATTGACCAGGGTAGATTTGACAGTGTTATGGTGGAATCCAGTATTCCGGGTTCAGGTTCCGCTTACTCCGATCAAGGTTTTGTTCAACATGACTCTTTTCCATCGAGGGATGGTTTGGTGGTTTTCGCAGATATTTACGAACGTAAAGACAAAAAGCCAGTCATACTATTGTGTCATCAAGCTGGCTACAGTAGAGGTGAGTATAGTATTACTGCCTTTCGATTAGGTAGTATTGGTTTCTCTAGTATGGCCATTGACCAACGATCAGGAAAAGAATCCAGAGACATCATCAATAAAACCGCCTTAATGGCGAAAGATAAGGGAATGGGGCAAGATTATCTGGATGCCAAGCAAGACATTGAAGCTGCTATAGACTACCTATACGAAAGAAATGACCAACAACCAATCATACTAGTGGGTAGCTCTTATTCGGCATCACTAGCCTTAATAATTGGAAAAAACAATGATAAAGTAAAGGGGATAGCGGCCTTTAGCCCTGGTGAATACCTAAAAGGAGTAAGTGTAAAAGATTCTTTGATGGATTACACCAAGCCCATTTTTGTTACTTCCTCCAAGGAAGAAATTGTTCAAATCGAATCCATTATTGAACTAGCTGACTCTAGTCTAGTTAGTCATTTTAAACCGCAAGTAGAAGGTATTCATGGCTCGCGTGCTCTTTGGGATAGCACTGAGGGTAACGATAATTACTGGAATGCTTTTGAGGCCTTTTTGAAGGGTTTGAGTGAGTAGGTTATTTCAATTTTTCGTTGTTCTTATGTCTGGTAGCGTCTCTGGTGGTTCTTTTTTCGAAACCTTTTTCTAAAGCACTCTCTAAATCTACACCTGTTTGATTGGCAAGGCACATGACCACAAACAATACATCTGCCAACTCTTCTCCGAGGTCTTTATTCTTGTCTGATTCTTTTTCGGACTGCTCTCCATATCTTCTTGATATGATTCTTGACACCTCTCCAACTTCCTCTGTCAGAATAGCCATGTTAGTTAACTCGTTGAAATAGCGAACGCCATATTCTTTGATCCAATCGTCTACTCGTTCTTGTGCTTCTTTTATTGTCATGTTATTCTTTGTTCTTACTGTCTAACCATATAGTTACCGGGCCATCGTTAACTAAGCTAACTTTCATATCAGCGCCAAACTCTCCGGTTTTAATTTCTGTTGGTATATACTCTCCAAGCTTAGCTACAAATTGATTGTACAATGGAATGGCTACTTCTGGTCTTGCTGCTTTTATATACGATGGTCGGTTTCCTTTTTTTGTACTGGCATGAAGGGTAAATTGGCTGATAACGAGTGCCTCTCCATTAACCGAATTAACGTCCAGATTCATCACTCCATTTTCGTCAGGGAAAATTCTCATTCGGCTTATTTTGCCACAAAGCCAATCGATATCCTGTTCTGTGTCCTCGTTCTCAATTCCCAATAACAGCAAAACTCCCTGAGCTATTTCTCCTTTAATATCCCCATCAATTTTTACTGATGCGGAAGAAACTCTCTGAATTAAAACTCTCATAAGCTAATAATCAACTGTACGGTAAGTCTCTCCTTCCTCATCTAAATACATAGACAAGTAATTGTTATACCTAAATTCTGCAATTTCCCCATCGGCAAGTGCATCTTTAATGGCACATTTTGGTTCTTTCACGTGCTGACAATTATTGAATTTACACCCACTCAACAATTCTCGCATCTCCACAAAATAATGACTCAATTCTGCCTTTTCCAGATCCACCAACCCAAATCCTTTAATTCCAGGCGTATCTATAATAAAACCTCCCATTTCCAACTCAAACATCTCTGCAAATGTGGTAGTATGTTTCCCTTTAAAGTGCGAAGATGAAATATCTCCTGTTTTTAGCTCCAGATTGGGCTCAACAGCATTAATCAGAGTAGACTTCCCTGCTCCAGAATGTCCAGACAACATAGTTGTTTTCCCCTTCAACAATTCACTCACCTTATCTACTCCATCACCAGTTAAAGCCGAAACGTTTAAGCAATCATACCCTATCGATTGATACACTTTAGAAAGATCCTTCAAACGTTTGATATCCTTTTCTGTATAGGTATCTACTTTATTAAACACTATGGTTACTGGAATATGATATGCCTCTGCCGTTACCAAAAAACGATCGATAAACCCTGTTGATGTTCTTGGGTTATCGATGGTTACAATGAGTAATGCTCTATCTACGTTACAGGCAATAATATGTGCCTGCTTAGAAAGGTTAACTGATTTACGGATGATGTAATTTTTTCTTGGAAGTATATCGTTGATCACTGCCTCTCCATCTTCCTTCAATTCGTACTTTACATAATCACCAACAGCAACCGGGTTGGTTGTTTTTATCCCCTTAATTCTAAACTTCCCTTTGATTCGAGCTTCTAACTCTTCTCCATCGGGAGTTCTAAGTAGATACCAACTACCTGTTGACCGCAATACTATTCCTTCGAAATCTGACATATTCAGGACTGTAAATGTATAAAAACAGTTGATTGTGAATAATGAATGGGCGTAACTTATTTAAACTTTCCAATTATGGATATATTCGCATATTGTTTCACCCATTGGGATCATTTAAATCTAAACTGTGTCAATAACTGTCAATAACGTCACCAAATCTTACGGAGAGCAAAAAGCTGTAAATGACATTTCTTTCGAAATTAAATCTGGAGAAATTGTAGGGTTCTTAGGACCAAACGGTGCTGGTAAGTCTACCACCATGAAAATCATTACTTGCTTCATTCCTCACACCAGTGGTGAAGTTAAAGTTTGCGGATTGGATGTTACAGAAGATCCTATTAAAGTAAAGCGTAAGGTAGGATATTTACCTGAGCACAATCCACTTTATCTGGATATGTATGTTAAGGAGTACCTTACTTTTTTAGCCAGCTTACACAAAGTTCCCAACAAAAAAGCAAGGGTACAGGAAATGATCCAAGCAGTTGGTCTTCAAAAGGAACAACACAAAAAGATCGGAGCACTATCTAAGGGATACCGACAAAGAGTTGGATTGGCACAGGCCATGATTCACGACCCTGAAGTATTAATTCTGGATGAGCCAACGTCTGGATTGGACCCTAACCAGTTGGTTGAAATCAGGGAACTAATCAAACAATTTGGAAAAGAAAAAACAGTAATGCTTTCCACTCATATTATGCAAGAGGTGGAGGCCATTTGTGATCGAATCATCATCATTAAAGATGGAAAAATTGTTGCCGACGAAAAAGCTGATCAAATTCAGAAGAAAGTTGCCCAAAAACAAGTGGTAAAAGTAGAATTTGACCAATCGTTCTCTAAAAACAAACTACGTGCTATTAACGGTGTTACCGGTGTAAAAGAGATCAACGACAAAGTATTCTTACTAGAGGCCAACTCCTCTAAAGATATCCGTGCTGATATTTCCAAATTTGCACAAGAAAATAGCCTTTTGGTACTGACCATGCAAAAAGAAGAAGAGTCTCTGGAAGAAGTATTCAAAAAACTTACTTCCTGATCATTTCTTTTTAATCATTAGTGAATTTTAGATCATTTAATTTTTATAACTTCGCACGCGAATTTATTGGTGGACTGATTTGACTGCTTGCAACCACTGAAAAAAAGTCTAAAAGGATTCTTTCTCTGGTGCTGGTCAATTCGTTCCAAAACGATTAAAAAAATTAAAACTAATGTCATATTTATTTACTTCAGAATCTGTTTCGGAAGGACATCCGGACAAAGTAGCTGACCAAATCTCTGATGCTTTAATTGATAACTTTTTGGCTTTCGACCCTGAGTCTAAAGTGGCTTGTGAAACTTTGGTTACTACCGGACAGGTAGTTCTTGCCGGAGAGGTTAAATCTTCTGCTTATTTGGATGTACAAGTAATCGCAAGAGAAGTGATTAACAACATTGGGTACAACAAAAGTGAGTACATGTTCGATGGAAACTCTTGCGGAGTATTCTCTGCTATCCACGAGCAATCACCAGATATTAACCAGGGTGTTGAAAGAGCAAATAAAGAAGATCAGGGAGCAGGAGATCAGGGAATGATGTTCGGATATGCTAGTAACGAAACTGCTAGTTACATGCCTCTTCCTCTTGAGATTTCTCACTTATTATTGAAAGAACTTGCTGAGTTAAGAAGAGAAAACAATGAGATTCAATACCTAAGACCAGATTCTAAGTCTCAGGTAACTATCGAATATGATAACAACAACAAACCAGTAAGAATCGATGCTATTGTAGTTTCTACGCAGCACGACGATTTTGATACTGAGAATAACATGTTGGATAAGATTAAGGAAGATGTAATCAACATCCTTATTCCTAGAGTTAAAAAACAACTTCCTGAATACGTTCAAGGATTGTTTAACGACGATATCAAATACCACATTAATCCAACTGGAATTTTCGTAATCGGTGGACCTCATGGTGATACTGGATTAACAGGAAGAAAAATTATCGTAGATACTTACGGTGGTAAAGGTGCACACGGTGGTGGAGCTTTCTCAGGAAAAGATCCAAGTAAAGTAGACCGTTCTGCAGCTTACGCTACAAGACACATTGCTAAAAACATCGTTGCAGCTGGATTGGCTGACGAAGCATTGGTACAAGTTGCTTATGCAATTGGTGTTGCTGAACCAATGGGACTTTACGTAAACACTTACGGAACTGCTAAAGTTGATTTAACCGATGGGGAAATTGCTGAAAAGCTTTCTTCTATCTTCGATATGAGACCTTACTTCATTGAGCAAAGATTCAACTTAAGATCTCCTATCTATTTGGAAACTGCTTCTTACGGACACATGGGAAGAGAAACTCAAATGGTTAAGAAAACGTTTGTTTCTCCTGATGGAACTAAAAAAGAAGTTGAAGTTAAATTGTTCCCATGGGAAGAATTGAACTACGTAGACAAAGTAAAAGAGGCATTCGGACTTTAATCTGATTCTTTATATATTTTGAAAAGAGCGACCAATGGTCGCTCTTTTTAGTTTTCAGCATATCCATTATCGATCCAGCACTGAACCTTAGTTAGGTCAGCATCGGATAATGTGCTTCCTTCGGGCATGGTTCTTTTAGTCATTACTTCCTTTTCGAAAGTACCATTACTTAAATAGGGTTGAATACCCGCATACGAGGTAAAATCTCCAATACCAGCTCCAGCATTATGACACCCACTGGAATTACAGCTAGCACTTATAAAAGTAGCCATCTCTCCATCCCATGTAGGAGTACTTCCATCGCAGGTGATGTTTGAGTCTTTCTTACAAGCGGAAATAACGAACAGTCCAAGCACCAGGCCTGGTAATAATAATTTGATTCTCATGGCAAAAGGATTTTATATTACTACGAGAAATATTTAGAATTATTGTTTCCACCAATAAGACTTCTCACGTGGTTCTTGCTCTCCAACGGTGGTATCCGTAAAGGTTCCGGTCGAGCTCATAGTTCCAGTCCAGTGGGTATACAGGTTTCGCCAATCTCCCTGACCGAATTGCTTGCGCTCCACAAAACTCAAGCCCTCTAGTTTTAATGATCCATCGGGTTCTAAAATAACCTTCTCCCAGTCTACATCTTTGTGTCCGGGATTAGGCTCTCTTATAAATTTGTAATCGTAAATTATTTTCCCCGCTCCATCAATTCTAGTAATGCGAGAACACCCAAACGATCCCCATTTATGATAGTAACGAGTAAACACAATACAACCTCCATCTTTGGTAGTATAGTGACACCCTGGAGAAGAAGTAGCTCCTTCTTTTCCGGGAATTTTGGTTTCCCAAACCCTTTTCCCAGATGGAGATAATTTAGCTACATAGGTAGCTGTTGTACGATCTGCTAAGTACCGTTCAGCACTGATGATCACGTTCCCATCAGTTGCAAAGCTTACCGCTTCCAAGTTTTCTGGGATGTATTTTTCTTTCGTAAACTCTGACTTTCTATCCTTCATGTACTGCTTGGCTTTGGCTATGGATTCTGCCTTTGCCAATGCTATTGCTCTTGGGCTACCAGGTTTAGCCGGCCCAATGTATTCCGGCAAATGATTGATTAACGGAAGTCCGTCCTTTTCCCCTTCTTTCTTTTGAGCACTAGAAAGAATAGGTCGACCATAAAGTCCCTTCCCGAACATATCGTACTTAGCTCCTTTTCCAAACAAGGTTTCCAGCTGCATTGAGGTAAGCAAACTTAAATCCTCTGTACTTCTAAAATCCACCACTTTACGAGGCATCTTTTCATAGTTATAGGTCACCATAAAATAGTTGCCCGAAGGGGCCATGTAAAAGTCAAAAATGGTTTTAGTAGATTTGGTCTTCTTCACCACTTTGGCTTCTTGGAGATCAATTTTTAATATCTCTCCTGTTAAGTAACTCCCAACAAACAGGTATTTTGAATCCGGTGTTACAAATTTCCCATAAGGAGTCCATGGAATCTCTACCGTTTTATATTCATTGGTTTCCACATCAATAATGTAAGCTACCGGAGGAGGATCGTTTGGCCCGTATTTCTCATAAGCATTATCGTCGTACTCCAAAATTACCATTAGCTTGCCATCGGGGGTAAAAAGCTGTTCTTCGAAATGCAATATCATTTCCCTTTTCGGCATGTGTAGGGTAAACATGGTATCGATTTTAAGATTCTTCAAATCCAGGCGCTCCAATTTATACCTGGTGGAATGATATTCATGAGCATAATTAGGATCCGGCTGAATAACTGAATCCTGCATGGCGTGTGCATAATAAAAATAGTTATCCTTCATACCGCAGCCAAGTGTTCTCATGTATTGTGTCTTAGAACTGGGCCCTGCATAAATCAAGTCCGACCAACCATCTATGACGTGGTGGTACTGTGCAAAGTAATATCCAACAGTACTGTAGTTTACCGATTTTCTAAACCAATAGGTGGAAACATTATTAGCATAATGCACCAATTCTCCATAGGACTTTGTTTTCATGTTGAGCGTATCCATGTGCTCCTGAGGAAAGCTTCTCAAAGATTTTTTCAAATCGATCATCTCTCCTGTTTCAAAATCCATTACTCGCATAAGAGAGCTTCTGGTACCATCTTCGTGTGTTACAATAGCTCGTCCATATTGATAGTACCTGTTTGCATTCAGTGCTTTATGCCGGGGACTAAACGTAGCTGAGGACAATCCGTAATAAGTTTCGTTAATATGAACTGTATCCACCTCCCAGGGTGGTTGAGCTGATATGGAAATACTGGATATTACTGTTAAAGCTGTAAGTATGGTGGAGATGATCGTTGGATTCATTGCATCTAATTTCGAAAACTAAATGCTATTACGCAAAATGTGTTCCGTAATACTACTTCAAATCCAAAGTTTTCCCGACCACCATAGAGATTGGCCCAGGGGCTTTATATGGTCTTGGTCTACTATTGGTCCCTCCAGCTGGAACTTCTTTTGTTCTCCATTCGAAATACTGCAAGAATTTATCCGGTAAATTGAATACCTGATCTTTTGAAGGAAGGAACGTATAGTCGTCTCGATGAAGGATTTTCATGTAGTATTTAACCTCATAAGGACCACTTCCATCTCCCACTTTTTCTTGAGCAGCATTTTCGACGGGGTGATGACGATTATTCATCGAAGAAGTAATGGGAACTATATTTTCGAACCCTCCGGTTCCTCCAAGCCGATCATTAACCATGTGCCCACCTACCCAACTTCCACCAGCAATAGCGGCTACGTCTTGAGCTTCTTGCTGCGGCCCACTATCTACACCGGTACTTCGTGTTTCGCATTGTACCCAACCGCTACAATAATCATCGGTAGTATTTTTTACTGTTACCTTATTTACCCTCTGCACTACCCCATTGCTACTGTTTTGGATAATCCCTTCATTTTTTCTCAAGTCTGAAGTTTTCACCATGCTCTGTAGTTTTCTTTGAGTGGTAGACTCTGGTCGGTTATTCACCAATTGAAAAGCAGACTTACCTGCTTCCGATTTTTGAAAAGCCGAGTTTGCAGCCGATTGGCTTTCTTGCTTATCAGCGGACGAGGTTTTTGAGGATTTGTGGAACTTAGGGGTCATGTTATAAAGATAACTAAAGAAATGAGATTATATACTGTCATTTTTTATTTAATCGATTGGCAATAAGTCATTCAACTTAAACCTTAACGATTCTGTAACTGTCAACGCTAGCTCTCTCTTATCCTCTTCGGATTTTCCTGATTTAACCGCTGACTTTAGTTCCTCAATATATTTTGCTAATTGAAAAGAGGAGTCTAAACTTTCCAGAGCAACTTCTGTTGCTACCATCAAATCATGAACATCGTACAATTGGCAGTGTCTATCAAAAAGCCGATCTAAAGAATCAAATAGATTCTCTAACAATTCTTTCTCTTTTTCACTCATTATCTCAAATTATTAGCAACAATCCCAATAAAAATATGCCTTTTCCAAATCTTGATTTTTCAAGTGTTCGGGAGATATGAATAGATGTGCTACTCCACTATCACCGAACATAATATGATCATCAATGTCTATTTGCAGCAACTGAATATCTTCCTTTTGATTATCATTATAGTCTCTTGGATCATGTTGAGTAAATTCTGCATACCCACCTATTTTATGACCGATAGCGGAAAAGTATTTTTCCATTTGTTTAGCTTGTTCTACAGAAAGAGATTCCAGATATTCCCAATACTCCTTTCCATTAATGCAAAAATTAAATTGTGAATCCTGAGACCCACCATAGTCAATTGTATGCTCAAATCCTAACCTGTGTACTTTCCATATTGGAAGTGCTTCATAAAGCTTTTGATCAATAAAAGTAAAATCTTCAATATTAGGTTCAGATAATTCGTCCTTGGAATGATAGAATACTACCACCTCCTCCAAATACCAATTCTCAGAAGACATAAAAAGCTGTAAAATTCCTTCTTTTGGGAAACCTTCCAAAGGAGGTACTTCAGCAAAATTAATTTGGACTGCCATAAGCATCGGAGTACCATTACTATCTATTGGATAAACTTTTGATTTAGGAAAAAAAGGTTTCCCCAAAAACTTACTCTCGTTTACACCCAACTTTTCTTCCAGAGGTTTATCATTTAATGCCCCTGTTGTAATTCTAATACTTGGCCTTTCCTGTGCTCTTAATTCTTTCTCATATTCTTTAAGGAAAGCTGGAAATTCAACCTTATTAGAACTCTTTTTCGAAGGAGTGAATTCTACTTCTTTTTTCTTTTTGTTCCAATTAAACAATCCCATAGGCTAGAGATACTATTTTCCCTTAAAGATACACCATTATTCCCTACCTTTAATCTAATGAGAATTACACTGCTTCTATTTACCACATTTATATTTCTTGTCAGCTGCGGAGTAAAAAAGGAAGTTATTCCCTGTCCTACTACTACAGAAGAGGAGGCAATCAAAAAACACAATGTATTGGAACGCTGGGGATATGAGTACATTCCCGGTTCTGACTCGCTTACCAGACTAAGGTCCAAAATGCATTTTAACAGCAATGGTCAAATAGTTAAATATGAGCAATCGCACGATAATTTTGAGACCACTTACAGGCATTATATTTTCACCTATGATGAATCAGGTAGAAAAATTGAGGAATATGATAGCCAAACCAACCAACGAGAAGTATATCATTATAATGAATGTCGATTGATTAAAACTAAGAAGTTTGATTACGATAATCAGCTATCTGAAATCATCAAGTATTCAGATTCGGCAGATGTTACCATTGCTACTCATTATAACCCAGAGGGAGAAGTTACAGATACTTGCATCCAGAAATACGATGAACATGGCAATTTAGTGAGCAGCACAGGATCGTTTAAAGAAATAAACACCTATAATTCTAAGGGATTGGGAACAGAATTTAAAACGGTGGATTACAATGGTACCACCTACTCTCGAAAAATTGATCGAGATGAAAGTGGATTAATGATCAAAGCGATGCACTATACTAACGAAGAGTATATTATAGGGTACTATTACAAACATATTTATAGAAAATAAGGTTTTACCCCTTGTTATTCATGGAGGTTAACTGTTTCAAGTATTCTTCAAGCGAACTAAACTGATCCCCAATAATTTCTTTTACAGGAGATATATTAGCATTAGACTCTGGTATGACGAAAGCAGTCACCTGGAAAATTTGATTTAATTCCTCTGCATTTTTTCGAAGCAAATCAAAAAAAACAGAAAGCTCCTTTTGGGAGGCCTGAGCTTTTCTTCCACGTAATAAACAAGTTATTCTACCAACAAAACCACCATACACTTGTTTTACTCTAAATGAAAAAACATCATCCGATGCAAAATGCAAAACACTGTTGGTCCATTCAAGATTTAATGACAACGGAAAAGGCACCAAAGATTCGATCCATCTTTTGCTTTCATACGATGGTTCTTCTTTGAATAAAATGTATCCATTAACTGCATTTTTGTAATCAGATAAGTTAGGGGGCAAATAAATCATTTAGTCTATAGCTCATTAGATATTTCTCTTCGGCTATGATACTTCAATATGAGTACTCCCGGAAACTTGAAGAACTTCTGTATTCATCAATTTACAAATCAATGTGAGTTTTTTAATTATCCAACCAAAGTTTAAAACTGTTAGCTTTTTCCTTGCTTACCATAACACTTTCCTGGAATGGTGGAGTTAATTGCAGTTTTAACTTTCCTTTAAACCAAATGGCAACTTTGTCTATGGATTTAACACTAACCACTAACTGCCTATTAACTCTATAAAACTGCGTCGGATTGAGTAAGCCCTCTAGTTGCTCTAAGGTATATTTTATGGGATATTGTTTTCCACTTTCCAATCTTACATAAGTTACATCATCTTTAAAAAAGTAGGCAATTTCGGAGGCTTGAACGATTAATAATTCGTCTGCCTTATTCACCAAAAAACGCTCTTTATAAGATGGGGTATTTGTTAGTGACCGTAAATCCTGAATTAACTTTTCGTAAGGCTGAGATATGGATTGGACCCTGGATTGGAACTTAAAGATTGACTTCTCGAGACTTTGTTTGGTAATCGGTTTTAACAGGTAATCAATACTATTTAGTTCAAATGCTTTAATGGCATATTCATCAAATGCCGTGGTAAAAATAACCGGACAATTCACCTCAACTGACTCGAAAATTTTGAAACTAAGGTCGTCACTCAATTGAATATCTAACAAAATAAGATCTGGAAAAGAATTGGTCTTAAACCAACTGATGGATTGTTCAACACTTTGTAACCTGCCTATAATATTAATGGAAGGATCAATATCCAACAAAAGTCCTTTTAAACTTTCGTAGGCCGTTTCCTCGTCTTCTATAATAAGTATATCCATCATGCCAACTTTAACAAAGGTAATTGAACCAAAAACAATCCTTCTTTATTTCGTGTTTCAATGGTTTTATTAGTAAGGTATTTATATTGCTCAGTAAGAATTTGCAATCCTTTACCTGTGGAGTCTACATTGTTTTTTAAGTGGATCGTATTTTCTACTAATAATTCACCTTCTACTTGTTTAATCGACACTTGCATATGATGCTCATTATCAATTCTGTTATGCTTTATAACATTCTCCAACAGTAGGTGCAATGAAATAGGAGGTAAAACGTAATTGTAATTACTCACTTGTATGGTATAGCTAAGGTTTTTTCCTAACCTTTTTTGAATCAAGCGTAAGTAGTTTTCTGCAAATTGAATTTCTTCTTTTAATGAAGTAACCTCCTTTTCTGTAGCCTTTAAAATATACCGATACATATCGGACATTTCTTTTAAGTACTCTCCTGCAATTTCTTTATCCTGCTGAATTAAGCCAGCAAGAGTATTGAGATTATTGAATAAAAAATGAGGATTAAGCTGACTGATTAACGCTCTGTTCTGGAGCTCTAATTCGTTTCGTTTTAATCGTTCATTTTCTTCATTTTCGGTTCTCCATCGCTGAAAAAAATTGAGACTAAATTGCAAGCTTACCACAATTATTCCCTTTAGAAATCCTTCTATAGTAGTTAGTGCCAATAACATTCCGTTGAACAAGGATAAATGCGGGTAATTTGCTTTTACATAAATGGTTCTGATGGTAAAAAAAAGCACATCATTAAACAGTACCACAGCTACTACTCCCAGGATAAACATTTTAATATCCATCTTCCACCCCTTGCCAATTAGCTTTTTAATTAACCATTGGGTAAGCCCCCAAATAACTCCAAACTGAACAGAAATAATCAACACCACCATCCAATCAAAACCATAACTGAAATCGGTAGTCATGCTCATCATAAAAAAGGTGGTATAGTAGATCAACCCTAATAAAGGAATGAATACCCATGGGTATAATCTAAAACCAGTATTTTTTGATGTGTTTAACATGTACGGTATACGGTGAAGATAAAGGATGTTTTCGTTCTACGATAGTTTCTTCTGGAAAAAGCCGGATTTATGCAAATGGACCACCAATAAAAGTAATGCTACGTCTATTATCGGCCCGGAAAGGTGGTAAACACTGTCCGGTATATCGTAAATTTCGATTCTCATTATAGCTCCTAATTTCCAATTGGTAATGCTACCTCCAAAGGAAAATCCAAACCAGTTGAGGCCACTGTGCATACCAATTACCAGCCAAATGGACCTGGAATAATAATAAACCAAAGAATAGATATAAGAACTTAAAAATATGCTTACACAACTGGGGATATTAAAATCGTGAACTACAAAATGCCCAGCTGTAAAAATGACTCCCATTACGGTAAATATGATGTGCGGATTTAAGTGTCCTTTTAATGATTCAATTGGATAGGATCTTGTACCCAATTCTTCGATAAATGAGTTCCAGACAATCATTCCAAAAAAGAAATAGAGGTAATAACCGATATAACTAAGAATGGAAACATCGTTTGGTACAACCGTAACAAACCTAACCTCTGTAGCAGATAAGCCAAAGATCAAATACTCTAAACCAATATTAATTACACCTACTACAAAACCAATTAGAAATAACTTTAACACTTTGGTTCGAAAGCCCAGGTCGGCTAGTTTTCCTCTATGGAGGTATTTTTGCGCTAACCAAATTATCGCAACAGAACAACAACCAAACAGGAAAAAGAAAAAAGCATTGGCAAAATCTACCTTTAATCCCGTGTTATTGTTTTCCATTACGTTTACACCAAACCATTCTGCCAATTTAATTAGTGGTAGCATAATGGCGATAGACAGAAATACCACCATTATTACGGTGACTATTTTGATAGGTAAACTTTTATCGTAAAGCGCTCTAAACTTGTTCATCATGTGCCCATTTTATGACACAATTCTAATGGATGACAGGCTAAAGAATAAGGACATTCAGCTCAAGCAGGCAATTTTGATACTGAAGCGGGAAAATTCGGAGGTTAACCCTATTACTTTGGTGTTGGTTGAAAACCATCATACAACATATACATGCCATCAATAAAACTACGCATATACATGGAATTATGATCTTCGTGTTTGTAATACTTATATTCCAACTTAATATTAGAGTAACGCCTTAAGGTTTTATTCAATTCCCTAATTTTCTTATGGTGATAGTTATAAAGTTTTTCAACGTTGCTACTGGAAGAAAGAAATACAGTACACTTCTTTTCTTTCGATAAATTCTTTTTGACTTGATCTATTGCTTCACCCTGACTGTACCAGATACTTGGATCGTAGATTTGAAGTGATGCAAATGATTTTTGAGTGGGTAGGATGTACGAACAGAAATAACCTCCCAACGAATGACCAATTAATATGTTAGAACCACTGGTGGAATACTTATGATCAATTTGCTTTATCAACTCTTCTTCAATAAATTTTAAAAACTGTGGTCCATTACCAGTGGTTTCTTTACCAAAATAAGTGCTATCCATTCTGCTCTTTCCGTCGTAGCTCAACTTGGTTGTACTAAAGGTCATATCTGGTTTTCGATCTGGGTGTGGAATTCCAACAACTATATGATCAGGAATTTTACCATTCTCCGATAGTTCTTTTTCCAGTGCATTGGTAATACCAAACCGCCACTCTGCATCCAACACATAAATTACCGGATAACTAATGGTAGAATCATAATCCAAAGGTAAACTCACCCAATATTCTCGTTCGGTTTCTAGCGTCTTAGAATCAAGGTGGTATTTCTTTATTTGCACCAGATTAGTATCTACCTGAGCACTGGCAGAAACAGTAAAAAGAAAAAAGTATATCAGTAGATTTCTCAATATAAATAGCTATTTATTGACCTTATTTATTAAAACCCGTACGAACATAATCGCCATCATAATGTAAGGCCAACCAATTAAAAACATAACCAAAACATCCAGACTTTTGGAGTTAGCTGTGCGAACTGTCTCTATAATTGCTATGAAGTAAGAGGTTACTCCAATAGCCAGAAAAATCAATTTTAGGTTGTGAAACTCACGTGTTGACACACATACAACCAGGCCGGCAAAGCCGATCACTCCCATTAGTAAAATTGCCCTTGATAGAACATCATCTTTATCAAGAAAGAATAGCAACATAACAGGAATGTATACCAATCCAGGAATGAGCCCTAATACCGAAATGATATTGTCCCACTTCTGTCGCTTCTGTTCTAAATCCTGACTCACCTAAATAGAATGCGGTTTATTTCTCTTCACGTAAAATCTTTTCCATCTTACGGCCTTTCGCTAATTCATCCACCAACTTATCCATGTATCGGCAAAATCTGTACACCTCAAACTCATCTTCAATTTCTTCGATGCGATAACCACATATTACACCCTTAATAAGGGGTGCATTGGGATGCAACTTGGCCTTTTGAAAAAGTGTTTCGAATGTTGCCTTTTCATTAACCAACTCTTGTACTTTGTTTTCATCAAACCCGGTTAACCATTCTATTACCTGATGTAGTTCTTCTTTGGTTCTGCCCTTCTTCTCTACCTTGGTTACGTAATGAGGGTACACCGATGCAAAGCTCATTTTGGCAACTTGTTCGTTTTTTTCCGCTGTTACTTTCATCTCAACTTATGTTAATGGCATTTAAGATAATGCTTAATTTTCACTATAATAATGATTGAATGTTTTCATTAAACCATTTTCGGGAATTAGAGAACCTATCTTCTCCGTTATCTTCTGCTTTAAAAATTCTTTCCATAACCTTGGTTAGAGAGTTATTCTCCATTCCCAAAGCTAACCCTAGCTTTCCCATTTTTTTCAATACAGAGTCCCTATCCTCAACATCTTCATCTTCCATTAAATCATAATACTCTATTAAAACTCTAGCAATAAAAGCGTGAATGCTTAATCCAAAATTGACATATATTTCATCCCTTTCAACTTCGTTATAAACAATCTTATGCTCAGAATCGTTAAATAACAAAATGTAAAATGAGTCTCCCTGCCCTGAATCACAAATAGGAACTACATTGTACCTGTCATAGATCGAGTAGTTCTTAATGGTAGGTAAATAGTAATAAGCACCTTCAGGATAATTTATTACGTATGATAAGTTATGATCAATTAACCTTATAGTGTCAATCGCATCTAAAAAGCTTTTTGAGAACCCAAAATGAGTTAACACCTCTTTTCTCCTAGTTTCTTCAATTAAGTTCATTTTTCGTACGAACTTTATTTGTTAGTTACATTCAGCTTTACCTTACTCTTAAATCTGAACCAATTCAATTTTAGGAAACAATCCTTCTGTATTGATAAACATCTCAAACCTCAACTGTTCCCCTTCGGCAATTTCTACTTCTATTTCATCGGAAGCTTGCTTTCCACTTCCAGCGTGTATAGCAAAGGTACCAATTGAAGCTTCAAAAAACATAGTTTTTCCATTATCCACCACCCCCACTTTTTCAGAGTTAATGTAAACTGGTATCCCCACCATTGCACTGGTAAATGATTTTTGACGGGTAACAAAAAAGCCTGTTTTATCTGTACTGACAATTGTTTCAGGTGTTTTTCGGAACAAGCGAGTAAAAGTTAAAAAAACTACAAGGGGTAAAAGAAACAAAAGACAAGTAACCAGTAATACAAATACCATGTTGTATTTATCTCCCGGATTTGGAGCCAAAAACTCGATAAAATAAAGGGCTGGTTGTACTTCTAATAGCGTAGTAGTAATCGCGACTACAGCACTTATTAATACATAGATATTTATTAGCTTTTGTTTCATTTTAATTATTACTAACGCTATAGCTAAAATTAATTAGTTCCAGGTATTGTTATGGATATTTATCGTTGCCCTTCAATTCTTTCCAATCAAGCCATTGTTGCAGCGCATAGTCTGAAATGGATTTACCTCTATAGGAATTGGTTAGCATAATAAACGCATCACCATTTTTTGGATCAATTCCAAAAACGCTTCCCCATCCTGCATTGATCCCTCCATGTCCGAATACCACCATACTCCCTGAACGATACAATTGCAAACCTAGTTTGGATCTGTTGTTTTCTCCTACAGAAAACATTTGATCTAAGAATTTATCTGAAATAATTTGATCATTTGCCCCATTTCCAGAAGATTGAAAGTAAGCCAAAATAAACTTGATAAAATCATCCATTGTGGTTTGAAACCCAGCAGCAGCCTGAGCGGTAAAATATTGATAAGGTATTTGTTTCCCTCTCTTATTATAGCATTTTGAAGTATTTGCCAATAATTCTTCATTAATATCGAAGCCGCTATTAGTCATTCCAAGAGGGGTTAGCACAGCAGTGTCTATGTAATGTGAAAAACGATCTCCTGTCACTTCTTCTATGATGAGCTGTAACACGGAATACCCTCCTCCTGAGTATCTGTAACAACAACCAGGTTCAGATTTCAATTCAACTCTGGTTGACTTTTTCGGAACTCCTGAAAGAGACTCTACTAGAGAAGGCATTTCAGTCATTTTTTTATATCCAGGATAACCATGAACAGAAAGTCCAGAAGTATGATTTAGCAGGCTTCTAATGGTAATTTTATTTGTGCTAAACTTCGAAGTTGGAAACGTCCATTTATTTAAATAAATGTTTGCACTACTATCTAAATGTATTCGACCCTGATCTATTAATTTCAGCACGCCCCACATCGTAATTACTTTGGAAATTGAACCTACATTAAATCCAGTTTCATTAGTTACGAGGGTTCTTTCTTTATCATTAGCGTATCCATAGTTTTGTTGGTTAATCACCTTTCCGTTTTCGATAATAGCAATACTAATCCCTGGGGTATTATTAGCTTTAATCCATGAAGGAATATCCAAGTCCAGAAAGTTTGATATTGAACCTTTACTAGTATCAGATTGTGCCCATGAATTAAATGACAAAATAATCAAGTATAAACAAATAACTCTATTCATATAATGTAATTACCACTACGATTGCATAAAGGTATGCCTTTATTGGCTATGCCTTCTTATTTGCATATTCATACGTTACTCTGTTTTCGGCAACCTCTTTTTCCTAATTATAATAACAAGTGCAATAAAAGTTAAAATCACTCCAACTGCCAACAACATGTTATTTCTAATAAAAGCATAAAAATTATTGAGGCTGATGCTTCTCCAGGCTTGATCATTCTCTATTTGCTCTACTCTTTCCGAATCAATCTCTCCATCTATGGATAGTAGTGAGTTGATTGGTTCTAATCTTCTTTGTTCATCTAAAATTCCCAATTGTCCGGAAGGATTATCTCCAAAAGTCCAGATATTTCCCTCTTCGTCTACAATTAACGATTGAAAGCATCCTGCTCCTATTTGACATGCATTGCTTACCCCTTCAATTTTTACCGGGTAGGTATGAGAAATGGTATCCTTTAACCCAAGCATACCAAAATGGTTTTTACCCCATCCCCATAATTCTCCATTCTCGTCTATGGCTAGAGTATGCCAACTTCCACAAGCAATCTTTTCTATTTTAGGAATATCCTCGAACATGATAGGTTCCTGAAAAAACTTGGTGGTCGTTTCCTTAAACTGTCCTGATGGATCTGAACCCCAGGCCCAAACATTTCCATCCACATCCAACGCAATGGAGTGATGCCAACCCACTGCAACAGCTTGAATTTTAGGCAAATTTAGAATTTGAATGGCAAAATTGATCAATTCTGTTTTTTCAGGTAGCAATTCGTGAAATGAGTTGGTTCCCCATCCCCAAATAACACCATTTGAATCTAAAGCTAGAGTGTGGTACCCAACTGTTTTAATATCTGCTATTCCTGTTAATGGAATTAAAGCTGAAGTACTATCCTTTTGCTTTAATACAGCGTTTGGAGCACTGCTGTGCTCGCGATTATTTTGACCCAAATCAGAATAATGATTGTGCCCCCAGCTCCATACCGAGCCATCTTCTTTTAGTGCTACAGTGTGCCAGTGTCCTCCTTCTACTTTTACAAACGACGAATGCCCTTCCAACTTTTTAGGAACAGGACTAGATTTCACTTGTTCTACTCCTAGTTGACCGTAATTGTTTAATCCCCAAGCCCACAAATTACCTGTACTATCAATAGCCAAAGAATGATCATACCCTCTAGAAATGGAAGCAATGGGTGGAAGGTTTTTTACTTCTATTGGGATGGATGACTTGTTGTAACTACCATCTCCTAACTGTCCGTAATTGTTTCTGCCAATGGTCCATACTACTCCATTTTCATCTAAAATAATGGAATGGCCATTTCCGCCATCTACATCTTGACAGGTTCCTACATGAAAATGTAATGTGAGGAGAAATAATAAGGACGAAAGGGTAATTTTCATTTCTGATTCAGGTTATAGGTTTGTATAAAGATACGGCTTTAATTACTTTATTATTGTTATGTGTATACTAGAAAGGCTTTCCCTATACCCTTCACTTAATAATTGGCATAAATTCATTATCGTTATGCCACTCCTTAATCACTTTTAGTTTTCGAAATCGTTTGCTGATGTATAATTGATAATACTTCTCTTCTTCATTTTTCTGAAGTTTAATCCAAAGTGGCATTTCGTTATGAGGAGTAATCAATAAATTACAAACTTCATTTAAGCTCAAGTTCATAAGCTTCTTATGTAAAACCCATCGACTCATTATCTCATCAAAATTAGTTTTGGGGGCCACCTTTTCTGCTGCATCAAAATCAATGCGAAAAGTTGAATAAGGACTTCCTTCTTGAGCTATTGCTCGAGTAATTTGGTTCCTTAGATATTCTATATTGGTTTTATACATTCTTCATTTTAATCTTATTTCAATTTTTCTATTTGCAATATCTATATCAATCCAATTCATCGATTCATTGCTCGGAATACAATCTATCATACAGGATCCTTTAGCATAACGTCTTAAAGAATACTTCCCAAAAAGAATTATCATTTCATATTCACCTTGTCCATCTTTCCCAATCCAGGCCATTGTAACAATTTTTCTTTTGTCATTTACGCTCTTCTTAGTCAATTGACTATCTGGAATAGGAGTATGTAACACACCATCACACCAAAACCCTCTTAAATCTTCTCTACCAGATTTTTCCAATGTACTACCAAGATGATATTCGAGATATTGACAAAAATCCTCATTAAAAGAGATATCTGAATATGAGTTCTTATTGTCCATTCTTATGGTTGTGGTCAAGGTTTGTATAAAGATACTTCTTTATTTTCTTTACTAGAAAAAAGCTCTGTTCAACGATTTTTCTCTTTGTACTTTATTCTTGACCTGACCATCTAAACTGGGGTGGAAGCAGCAATTTTAGTACAAGTTCATGTGACTTCATTCAGTCGTGCCACTGGCTTATTAGGTACCAATAAAAAAGCGCAAGTCTGTAGTGCACCAAAGTAAAAAGTACCCAGACACTATTCTCAGAAGACCTTTTGAAGTCACTAGACTTTTGTTTCTTTTTGGCTCCCGATAGCTATCGGGAGGAAAAGAAATGCCCGCCCGGCATGAGGGCGTATTGCAAAGCAAAAGACAAATGATTTTGTGTACTTTATTCTTGATCCCCAACTTTCGTTTGGGGCGGAAGTACCAAACAATCAAGCTGCGCGAATAACCTTTAAAATTGAACTCCTCATCGCTAAAGTGATGTAAACTCACCGAACGATTTCGGTTGCCGTTCCACTCTATCCGAAATGTACAGCTCAAACACACATCACTTTTCAACGCTCCCTGCGGGCCAATTTTTAAAAGGACATTCACAAGGCGGCAATATCATGATATGGAATATCTTCATGTGACTTCATCCAGTCATATTATTGGCTTATCAATCTTCCAAACTACAACTCAATTCAAAAAGTGTATCCACCACCAATGTGACTTCAGACGATTCAACGGCTGTATGCTCATGATCTACATGATGCAACAGATATATAGCTTGTTTTAAACGATCAGCAATTACACTTGCATCTCCTTGCCAACGATCTTCAATCAACTGAGATAAATGTTCCAGGTTTTTCATAGGGTAGGTTTATTAAATTAATATTTTGCAACATATTCGTTGCTAATGTAATGAAATAATTCATGGAATTTTATTTTCATGAAAGAAACAGATCAGTTGCAACAGGAGTTTCTCATCAAACTTGGAAATAGAATTAGAAAAATTAGGTTAGATAAGAACCTAAGTCAATCTGAAGTTGCCAATCTTTGCGGTAAAGAACGACAATCTTACCAGAGAGTTGAAACAGGAAAAGTAAATGTGTCTATTTGGTATTTACAACACATAGCAACTGCGCTTAATGTGGAATTAAAAGATTTATTAGATACTGATTTGCCTGTGCCGAACAAATGAAAATTAAACCATCACATATTGAAGCATATAAATTAATGGGAGGTGATATTGATCATTTGGCACGGTCAGGAAACTACAATGAAAAAAAGATTGAATTTGAAACAGCAATGAGTATCATTAATGAGCTAATTTCTGATCTTAACATTATCAATAACGGTATCGCATCAGAGAGTTTCACCAAGAAAACAATGGATAAATTGAACTCGGTATGTTTAGACTCTTCAGTCTCTGAACAAATAATTGAACTGGCTAATTCCAGTAAATATTAACAGAAGTATCAAATTAACATTAGGATTTAGAATAATACTTTACTTTTCTAATTATTATGTAACCAACAGGTTTCATAATTCATTACTTATATTTGCTCGCCGTTGACCACGGATAAGCTTATATTCTATGAACAAAACCACTACGCGAAGAAAAATTTTAGTACCTGTAATGCTAATATTATCTAGTGCTATTATGGCATTGGCTTGGCTAGGGCACTTAAAATACAAAGAGGATTTAAGCTTTGCTATGGCAACTCTATTTGCCTGGTTACTTGTTCTGCCGGAGTACATTCTTAATGTTTCGGCCATACGTTGGGGAGTTGGAGTTTATGAACCTAGCGAAATGGCAGCCATGAACCTTTCTTCGGGTATTGTGTTCATCGCATTGGTATCGCATTTTGTATTAGGTGAAGAGTTGACCATTCAAAAATATATTGGCTTTGGGATAATGATTGTTGCGATGGTGCTTATTTCAGGACCTAGTTCTGCTAAATCTAACCAAAAGAAACTGTAAGTATGGAGTTGTATCTGGTACCCATCATGCTTTTGGTTTCGAGTGTCCTTATGGCTTTTGCCTGGCTTGGACACATCAAATTCAAGCACAAACACTTCCTAACGGCTCTTGTATTTAGCTGGTTATTGGTTCTACCGGAATACTTACTTAATGTTTCGGCAATTCGCTGGGGAGCAGGAACCTATGAGCCTAGTGAAATGGCAGCCATAAACCTGTGTACGGGAGTAGTCTGTATCGCCTTAGTTTCTAAAATATTTCTGGGTGAAAAGCTGAGTTCCCGTAAAATCTTAGGGTTCATTTTAATGGCTATTAGTGTGGTTTTGGTGGTGATTTAGAAAAGTTCCAGGCAAATTCAATTACGTTTCATGCAAGGGGTATAGTAATGGTTTAGTAGACCAAGGCTATGTATTTTATAACTTGTTACATTTCGTTTTATTTTCTTTTAGTGTTTTGGTAAAGCTCCAATAGCGTCTAAATAGCCTAATAAACTCATAAGAATAACGAGAATGATGAAAACAATTGAAGTTATATTCATCCATTTTTTATTTAGTTTGTACCAACTCCCTATTCCCAAAGAAAACAGCAGCGCATATAGAATTGTCTCAGGTAAGCTTACAATATGAACAGCAAGTGGTATTTTGGTATATATTAACCCTTCAAGATTTCCTGGTCCAGGAACTTGTGGCGCAAATAATGTAAATCCAATTATAAGAAGTGCTAGTTTCTTCCAGCCATTTTGATCATTTCCAACTATTTCGTTTCTAAACGGAAATAGGAATAAGGACATGAAGAACCCATTTATTAATTGCAAAGCCGCTCCCAAAGGAACTATCTCTGAATTTATCGGTCGCATAAATACTTCTAGAAACCCTTCGGTAATTCGTTGTTCATAATTTAAGGTGAAGAGTGAAGCAATTCCTGCAATAAAATATGCTATAGTATGCATAGCTGTAATTCTCCAACAAAACGATCTGAAAGATATATTTGACTTCTTCATAAGTTTCCTATTCTAGTCTCATTTTTTATTCTGTGTTAATAAAGCCACAACCAGCTATAATTAGTACAGTAAAACACTGGTAATGCCTTGTTATTCTATTGATCATCAATTGCCATACAGCCAATTGAGTGTCCAATAAGAATCAATTCCGAGTGATTCAAGTCTTTTAATTCATTTTCTATTTGATTAATCCAAGTATCACAATCAGGCTCATCCCAATTCACTTGCTGAACCCTCATGAAATTGTCAGAAGCAGACTTCTCAAATCTAGTTTGCCAATGATCTTCTTTCGAATTATGTAAACCTGGGATGTTTATTTTCATGGCATTTTTCAATTATCACTAACGTATGTATAAAGGTATATCTTTATTTTCTTTACACCAATGTTCCTCTAATAGCCAAACGCAAACAAAAAAGGAGTGATAAAATCACCCCTTTCCTTTTTAATATTTAATTCGGAATTACTCCACCAAATCAACAATCAATGAATCGTCTGTTTTGGTTACTTTGGTTAAACCGTGTTTAGATAATCCTTTCATTCCTTTGTCCCATTGCTTGTTGCTCAATCCAACTTGCTCTTTAAGGATCGATAGGTCCATTGATTTTTCTTTGGAAATGATATCGAAAATTAGTTTTTCGTTTTCTGTTAGTTCTGGCCCTTTCTTTTCGAAAGCTTCCGGTTTCATTTGCGGGAAGAAAAGTACTTCCTGAATAGAAGCATTGTTAGTTAAGTACATTACCAAACGATCGATACCAATTCCTAACCCAGAGGTTGGAGGCATACCGTACTCCAATGCTCTTAAGAAATCCTGATCGATGAACATCGCCTCGTCATCTCCTTTTTCGGATAACTTTAGCTGCTCTTCAAAACGCTCTCTTTGATCAATAGGATCATTTAGCTCAGAGTAAGCGTTAGCTACCTCTTTACCACAAATCATTAACTCAAAACGCTCTGTTAATTCAGGGTTATCTCTGTGCTCTTTACACAATGGAGACATCTCTTTTGGGTAGTCAATAATGAATGTTGGCTGGATGTAGTTTCCTTCACATTTTTCACCAAAGATTTCGTCGATCAATTTTCCTTTCCCCATGGTGTTATCCACCTCAATACCGTTTTCTTTACACCATGCAAACAACTCCTCTTCCGACTTACCATCGATATCAAATCCGGTAAAGTCGATAATGGATTGTCTCATGGTTACTCTCTTGTAAGGAGCTTTGAAATTGATTTGGTGCTCCCCAAAAGTAGCTTCGGAAGTGCCGTTTACAGCAATGGCTACATGTTCTAACAATTGCTCGGTAAACTCCATCATCCAGTTGTAGTCTTTGTAAGCTACATAGATTTCCATTGCGGTAAACTCCGGGTTATGGGTTCTGTCCATTCCTTCGTTACGGAAGTTTTTAGAAAACTCATATACTCCGTCAAATCCACCAACAATAAGTCTTTTTAAATACAACTCATTGGCAATTCTTAAATACAATGGAATATCCAAAGCATTGTGATGAGTAATGAATGGTTTTGCAGCTGCTCCACCAGGAATTGGCTGTAGAATTGGAGTTTCTACTTCGAAATATCCTCTATCGTTAAAGAACTGACGCATGGAGTTAAACACCTTCGTTCTTTTTACAAATACGTCTTTAATTTGTGGGTTCACCACTAAATCAGCGTAACGCTGACGGTATCTTAATTCCGGATTGGTAAAAGCATCGTGTACCACTCCTTCGCTATCTGTTTTAGGTAGCGGAAGCGGTTTTAATGATTTACTCAATACCGTTAATTCTTTTGCTCTAACTGAGATCTCTCCCACCTTGGTTTTAAACAACTCACCCTTGATCCCAACGAAATCACCAAAATCCAATAATTTCTTGATGATGGTATTGTAAAGGGTTTTGTCTTCGCCAGGGCAAAGTTCATCTCTGTTCAGGTAGATTTGAATTCTTCCTTCAGAGTCTTGTAGATCTGCAAAAGATGCCTTTCCCTGAACCTTCATTCTCATCAATCTACCAGCTAAACATACTTCCTTACCTTCTTCGTAAGATTCTTTAGCTTCATTAGACAACGTATCCACCGGATATAGAGCCGCCGGATAGGGTTCTACACCCAATTCTCTTAATTTTTGAAGAGATTCTCTTCTCACAATTTCCTGTTCAGAAAGGTTCATGCTCATGTTGTTTAAATTTAAGGTCTGCAAAGATAATTTTTTTCTATGGCTTTCCTTCTATTGCCTTTTTATTTTCTAGCGTATCGCAAAAACTAACACTTTTGGAAGGTTTAGTAAAACGTCTATCAATTTATTTCAATATTTGGGAAACCGATCGGTTCGAAATTTACTTTTATTATTACCTTCGGGTTGAGCTAAATTAAAAACAGACCATGAAATCACTTGTTGAACAATTCCAAAATCAACTAACCGAAGCATTATCGATTGGACGTAATGCTAACCTTTCTCCGTTTAACGGACAGATTGATAATATATTAATCACAGGGTTAGGAGGATCAGGAATTGGTGGTAAAATTGTATCTCAATTGGTTGCAGATGAAATTTCTCTTCCGATTGTGATTAACAACAACTACAACATCCCCAACTTTGTTGGAAAGAACACCCTGGTTATTGTAAGTAGCTTTTCTGGTAATACAGAAGAAACTCTGGAAGCCATGCAACATGCTATGGATAAAGGAGCTGAAATTGCTTGTATTACCTCTGGGGGTAAAGTGGAACAGATATCTAAAGCAAATAATTACAATCACATTATTTTGCCCCCTGGAGATTCTCCTCGAGCGATGCTAAGTTACTCGTTAACCCAACAACTGTTCTTATTGGCTCACTATGGTTTAATTGGCTCCGGATTTGAATCTAAAATCGAATCGGCTATTAAACTATTGAACAATGAAGTAGCTCAGATTAAAGAAACAGCAAAGCGAATTGCAGATGCAATCTTTGAAAAAAACACCATCATTTACAGCGAAGGAATGTACGAAGGTGTTGCTATTCGATTAAGACAACAATTGAACGAAAATGCCAAAGTATTGTGCTGGCACCATGCCCTACCGGAAATGAACCACAACGAGCTTGTGGGATGGGCCGGAGGAAATAAGAGTTTTGCTGTAATTGTTCTTAGAAACGAAGATGATTACTACCGTACTCAAAAAAGAATGGACATTCAAAAGCCAATCATCGAGCAATACGCTTCTGGCTATTACGAGTTGTTCTCTAAGGGAACAAACAACATTGAAAAAGCATTGTACTTTATTCTATTGGGCGACTGGATTTCCGTTTACCTTTCGGAACTTAGAGGGGTTGACCCAATAGAGGTTCGCGTAATCAGCCACTTAAAGTCTGAGTTAGCAAAAATTTAATTCTTACTTTACACTACAGCTCCCTATTGAAATTGGGAATTAAATGACTTACCTTTGCAGTCTAATTGAGATTAGATGGCGAAAACAACTGTGATTTTTGAGGATTTGGGTCTGATTGACTATAAAGAAGCCTGGGATTATCAAACCGAGCTTTTCGATGCGACCTGTGAGATTAAAATGGCCAATAGAAGAAATGAGCCAGAGGTAGCTGTATTGACTAAAAATCACTTATTGTTTTGCGAGCACCCACATGTTTTCACATTGGGTAAAAGTGGATCGGAAGACAATCTTTTGCTCAACGAAGCCATGCTTAAAATGCGTAACGCCACTTATTACAAAATCAATCGAGGTGGAGACATTACCTACCACGGTCCTGGTCAAATTGTAGGATACCCTATTTTCGACATGGACAATTTCTTTACCGACATACATAAATACCTTCGCTTTTTAGAAGAAGCCATTATCATAACATTGGCTGAATACGGAATTGAGGCGGGAAGAGTAGATGGGTTAACTGGTGTTTGGATTGATGGAGATAAGCCAACCGCTCGAAAAATTTGTGCCATGGGAGTAAAATGCAGCAGATGGGTAACCATGCACGGCTTTGCTCTAAATGTTAACTCCGACTTGAGTTATTTTAGCAACATTGTACCTTGTGGAATTACAGATAAGGCAGTAACATCCATGGAAAAAGAATTGGGCAAAAAGATTGGCATAGAAGATGTTAAGAACAAATTAAAACATAATTTAGCAACCACTTTTAATTACGACTATGAGTAAATTTCTACTATTAATTTCCGCCGTTTTATTGATGGGCTCCACCACTCTTGCCCAAGGTGAACTGGAATTTGACATTAAATTGGAAGAATCAACCGATAAATTTGACGTTGTTTCTCATCATGAAGACTCCAAACTTGCAGACTCTCTTGAAGTTTCAGGAACTATCGTAAGGAGCTACGGAGGGATTTGTGGTGACTTATGTTCTGGAGGAACACTTAAGTTAAAAGTTGAATCCAAAATAGACCGATACAAATACGAATACATGTACATCGTATTTCCATGTACTGAGCAGCACATAGAAGAGCAAGAAATTACTCTATATGTAACTCACTACACCGGTAAAGAGCAGGAGTGTTATTACAAGGATGTAATCAACATTGTAGATTCGCAAGGAATTCCTTTTTATAAAATAACAGAAGAGGAAGCCCAAAAGCTGACTAAATAAATCATCCAATTTCTGAAACCCCTAATTCCTATTTAGAGTAAATAATTACTCTAACCGGAAGTTTATTGCATGAAAAAACTCCTTTCTATTCTCAAGAAATTCTTTCTCGGACTGTTCATTGTCTTAACTCTATTAATTATTGGGCATTGGGTAACAGGCTATGGATACATTCTTAGAGGGGTATGGCATACTTACCTTAGTGGTAGTACCGGCCCTGGAATTGATGAGTCGGATATCTTTTACAACCGAAAAGTAGAAGCTAATGATCCTGCTCCATGGCCCAATCATGAAATGATTGGCAAACCTATGCTTACGGACAAAGCAACAGCTCAGCTAGAAGAAATCGAAACAGTATCATTTCTGGTTTTTAAAGATGGAAAAATGTTGTTCGAACAATATTGGCCTTATTTCAATAAGGACCATAAAACCAACTCATTTTCTGCTGTAAAAAGTTTTGTGGGAGTACTAATTGGAATCGCCATTGAAGAAGGTAAAATTGAATCGTTGGATCAACCAGTGGGAGATTTTCTGGAAGATTTTAAAGAGGGAGATAAAAGCAAAATTACTATTAGAGATGTAATTACCATGAGCAGTGGTTTGGATTGGGTAGAAAGTGGAGGAAATCCTTACTCCGATAATGCTGAAGCTTATTATGGTTGGGACCTAAGAGGACAAATTGAAGGCCTTAATGTAGAAGAAGAACCAGGTAAAGTATTCAAATACAAAAGTGGAAACACTCAAATTTTAGGGTTTATTCTAAAAGCTGCCACAGGGAAAGACGTAGCCACGTACATGAGTGAAAAGCTTTGGACTCCCCTACAAGCTGAAAGCGATGCCCTTTGGAACCTGGATGATGAAAACGGAGATGAAAAAGCATTTTGCTGTTTCTACTCCACCCCAAGAGATTTTGCAAGAGTGGGACAGCTGTACCTTCAAAACGGAAAATGGGGAGATCAACAAATTGTATCCGAATCGTTTATTAAAGAATGTACTTCTCCGGCTGATTTACTGGAGGAAGACGGATCTCAAAACAAACGTTATGGACTACACTGGTGGGTGGCAGAATACGAGAATCAACCGTTCTACTATTGCCGTGGAATATTGGGGCAATACATCATCGTGCTTCCACACGAAAACATGGTGATTGTAAGAACCGGTTGGAAGAGAAAAGATGTAGCCAAAGACGGGCATCCTGCCGACTTGTGGACACACATTGAAGCCGCTCTTGAGTTAATTTAACTTTATTTTTCCGTCAAATAGTGTAGCTTTGCAGCCGCTAATAAAGTTAATCGATGAAGGAAGACATCAACATCCCTAAAGTTGAGAATATTGGAGTTGCCATTGTAAAGGAAACCATTGAAGGAGACGAAACATGGAATGTTTACCTGATTAACTTTAGAGATGAGCCAATCGTGAATACATTGGTATCTTCTAAAGGATATGGTCAAATTGATGGGAGACTCAAAAAAACGGTAACTTTTAGTCATTATTTAGAAGATATCCCAGCCAAATCGTACAAGTTAATTGAACCTATTTCTGAAGAGGTTTTTCCTCTAACCAACGAATACTTTGTGACCTTCTACATCAACAAAGAAATATACGACAAGAAATACCTTTTCGTACCGGAATCAATCAAAACCAGCAATTTTACCTCCATCAAAGTATTGGGTAAAAAAGGGGTATTGATAAAGTAATTAAAGCGGTAAAGATTCTAAGTTGTAATCTTCGAATAGCACTGTTCCAAAATCATCTTTCGTTAGCACTGTTTCTTCCACATCATCCGGATTAGAAGCATGATAACTAACACCTCCATCTTTGTGTAATACCCAACCATCATTTTGGTATTTAAAGGTGATTATTCTGGTCCATCTCCAACCGCTACCACCATAGTGCTCTAATGAAAAATATCCGTCTTTTATAGCTATTCCTTCGTAGGGGTCGAACATTCCTCCACAACCTGCACACAGTACAATATTGTTGTTAGATGCTACCTCAGTTAAAAAGCCTTTCTTGTTGGCTATTAATAACTTTACCGGACGAGCCCTTTCACTAAAATCTTCACTTTCCTCTTGCTCATCTCTCAACACCAGTACCACATCATTATAACCATCCAAATTCAAGTCTCCTTCTCTAAAATCCAAAATCTCCATTCCCTCAGGAACAAAAGTCTTTACCTGATCTCCAATGGAAGATGCGGTATCGCTCATTTCCAGAATAAACTCATCCTCTACGCTTTGAGGAATCACCTCCTCTACTTGAGCTAGTTCCTCCTCCTGCACAGGGGTTTCTTCTTTCTCATTTTCCGATTTTTCTGAGCAAGAGTATAACAAGATCAGTAAAGGGGCAATTAGGTACCATTTCATCGTTTACAGATTTATGGTTGAAAGTAAGAAATTAATCAAAGTTAGTAAGGTCCAGGTGCCAATTATAGTCTAAATACTTTACAGATGGAGCAGCATCAGATGGTATTACATTATATCGTTTTAAAGCTTTTATCACCCCATTCTTCCCATTAAAGTCCTTCAAGTACCATAGTAATAACCTGGAAGTGGTTACTTCATTTGTACTGGTGTCATAACTCGATTCTGATTCCAAAAAAGCTTCGGTGGCCAATTCCAACTGCGCTTCTAACCCATCTTCTTCATAAAATCGAATTGGAGGACAACTTTTTCCTCCACAATTAAGTGCAAAATGAATTCTGTAATCTAGTTGATCTACCCTGAATTTTCTTTCTATTTTACTTATTCGGAATTTAGGAATAAAACCCAACGACCACCATACTTTTGAACGACGAAGTACTCCATGCTCTATAAGGTTTAAGCTAACCTTACAACCTCCTATATGAATTTGTTTTTTGTTAAAGTATTCCCTTCTGAATTGCTTATCCTTTAAATCGCCATTATTCTGTCTCAAAAAATAGATACTAAAGGCATTGTAGGTATTGATCCAAAATGGAAGTCGCCTGGCATCCGTATCTAAAAAGGATGAGAGTTCCTCCAGATTAATCTCTTTATATTGTTTTATATACCGTTCCTCCTCCTGGTGGGTTCTTACGGCTAATAAAAACTGTTGTGACAACTCTAAAAAATTCATTTTTATACCTTTGAGATATGGGTAACGAAGTACACTATAAAAAACTGGAAAATATGTTTATTAATGGACCAATTAATAAATTATTGCTTCCAACCATGAAAGTAGATTACAAAAAGGCAGTAATTGAAATGGAAACTCAAGAACAGTTTTTCCATGCAGGTAATTCGCTTCACGGTTCCATGTATTTTAAAATGCTGGATGATGCCGCTTACTTTGCTTGTCAATCATTGGTAGAAGATTTTTTTCTGGTTACGGCTAACTTTAGCATCAATCTACTCCGCCCAATTATTAAAGAAACCATACGTGCCGAAGGGGAAGTTATTTCCGTAACAAAAAATACTTTTATAGCAGAATCGAAGTTATATAATACCAAAGGTAAATTATTGGCTTTTGGGTCCGGAACCTTTATGAGAAGTTCTCTACCCATTACCGAAGAAATTGGCTATAAGTAAAATTTAGTAATTTTATTACGCAAATTGAAATTCATGAAGAACCTAATTTTATTGACTTTTATCTTGTTTTTTAGTGCTACAGGATGGTCTCAATATACCTCTGAAGAATCAGGAAAAAGAGAAAACCCTATGAAGGAGTTATCTTTTTACGATCGTCTCTATACCGGAGGGAACATGGGATTTAATGTGGCCAATAGTTGGGTCTTTTTAGAATTGTCTCCATACGTTGGGTATCGCGTAACAGAAGATTTTTCGGTAGGTGTTGGAGCTAAATACCTTTATTATGGTTCCAAGCAATGGGGAATAAGATATACCATTTATGGAGGAGGTGTATTCTCCAGGTATGCCTTTACTGAAAACCTTTTTGCTCATGCTGAGTTCGAACGTTTATCGGTTCCTACCTTTAATTCTACCATTAACGAAAGGGTAAATGCGAACATGCTGTTTGCCGGTGCCGGGTATAGCAATATGCTTGGAGCAAGGTCATCTGTTCAGATTTTACTATTGTATGATTTCATTCAGGATCCTTACTCTCCATACATTGGGTCATACATTTTTGGACCTCAGGGACCTCCAATTATCTATCGATTGGGGTTCTCATTCGGAATCTAGTATTTATCGAAATCGGTTTAGAATAACCCATCTATTCTTTGCATACACTTTAATTGCAGATTTAGTTTAAAATTCAATCTCAATCCTTTAATTTTGTGGGGATTATACACCACCGCATGAAATTTATTTACTTGATTACTACTGCCCTTTTCCTAGTTGGAAATGGATTTTCGCAAGCTCCTGTTTACAATACTTACCAGCAGGAAATGAACATTGCTTATCAGCAATACCCTGATGTTCCAAAAGGAATTATCGAAGCTGTTTCTTTTACTCAAACACACTTCAGTCACCTTGATCAATCTACACCGGAAAGCTGTTTTGGATTACCCAAAAGCTACGGAGTTATGGGGTTAGTGGAAGATGGCAAAGGATATTTCAAAAATAACCTTCACCTTGTTGCTCAATATTCTGGTTATTCGGTAAACGATATCAAAGCTTCCGCTCAAACAAATATTCTTGCCTTTGCCGCGGCATACGATCATTTAATGGACAGCTTAAACATTGCTACTACTCAATTAAACGAGCATGATAGAATTCTTAGAATTTTATCTGAACTTCCCATTAGCCATAACACCGCCAACGAGTTCGCTTTAAACAGTCACCTCTATTCGGTTTTTAGCTTTCTTCAAAATACCGAATATCAATCTTATTATGGTTTTCCAAATCATGGTACTGACATGGTTCAAATTTTTGGAAGTAACAACTATCAGCTGTTAAGTAGTGGTACAGTTCAGTTTGTTGGAAACTCCATTCAAAATCAGCAGGGAGTTAGTTACCAGCCCAATCAATTAAAAACATCAGAATACGGTCCTGCTCTTTGGGTGGCAACCCCCACATGTAATTACAGTTCAAGAAATGGAACTGCTGTTTCTGCAGTAACTATACATACCATTCAGGGATCGTACGCCGGAGCCATTTCGTGGGCACAAAATTGTAGTGCTAATGTAAGTTACCATTACGTTGTTCGTTCATCCGACGGGCAGGTAACCCAAATGCTACTGGAAGCAGATAAAGGATGGCATGTAGGTTCAGAAAACCCTTATTGCATAGGAATTGAACACGAAGGATATGTTAGTGATCCTTCCTGGTATACCACAGCACTTTACACTTCCTCTTCTGACCTGTGTAGAGACATTACACAAAGTGGATATGGTATTAATCCGCTAAGAACTTACTATGGAGCTTCATCATCTGGGTTAAATACACTTGGAGGATGTACCAAAATTAAAGGGCACCAGCACTACCCTAACCAATCGCACACCGACCCTGGTATTAATTGGGATTGGGAGCGTTTTTACAAACTCATCAATAACTCACCTGCTATTACAGCTAATAGTTCTACCACAGGTTCTTATTACGACACAGGTGGACCAACAGGTAATTACTCCGACGATGAAAGAGAACTGTATTTAATTCAACCAACCGGAGCAGGGAGCGTTACCATTACCTTTAATTCGTTCGATCTTGAATTAAACTGGGACTACCTATTCATTTACGATGGTGCCACCACCGATGATCCACTAATAGGTACATATACCGGAACCACCAATCCGGGAACCATTACCTCTTCGGGAGGGAGTTTACTAATTGAATTTAGATCGGATTGTGCCACCAACAATGCAGGGTGGGACATCTCATGGACCTCAACAGGAAGTGGAGGAAGTTCAGACATCACTCCTCCTACCACCGTAATTTCGTCGCCCAACAATTGGGAAACCACTGATTTTACAAGCTCCTTTACCGATACGGATAACTCAGGAGGAAGTGGAGTTAACGAACATTTTTATCAGGTTATTGATTTCGATGGAACAGATTGGAGAGCTAATGCTAACGATGGTTTTTTCTCCGATAATTTTGACCTAAGCTTACATGCTGACTGGACCACATCAACAGGTACGTGGAACACTAATGGCGGTTACCTGGAACAATCGGATGAGGCTGAGGGAAACTCAAATATATATGCTTCTTTAAACCAGAGTAACAACAACCAATTTCTTTATCACTGGAGTGGTAACATTGATGGAACCGGGACCAACAAAAGAGCCGGATTTCATTTTATGTGCGATGATGCGACTTTACCCAACAGAGGTAACTCCTATTTTGTATGGTTTAGAACGGACAATAACAAAATTCAAATCTATAAAGTGGTGAACGATGTTTTCTCTTTGGAGGTGGACCAGCCATACACTTTAAACGACGGACAGTGGTACGACTTTAAAGTAGTTTATGATAAAACCACCGGTGAAATTGCCGTTTGGGTGGATAACGTCATGTCTGCCAATTGGGTTGATCCTTCGCCATACACCGCTGGTAATGCCATTTCGTTTAGGAGTGGAGAGTCTTATTATTTAGTAAATAACCTAAAAGTATACCACGACCGATCTACCTCAGAGTTGATTACAGTGGGAAGCATTTCTAATATTCGTTATGAAAACACCACCCCTACTACTCCATCCGGTAGAGTAAAATCCATTATTATTGACTCGGCAGATAATGTTTCTTCCGTTCATTTTCAGGATGTTAATGTAGACTGGACCATTCCGGATAATATAATCACCCTCAACGATGGGCTTGCAGCAGATGAAGACAATACCACCAACAACACACAATTGTCTGCTAACTGGACAGCTTCTATAGACACCAATTCTAGTATCGCCAGGTATTGGTATTGTATTGGGTCTACTCCAGGAGCCAACGACGTTACAAACTGGACAGATAACTGGTTCAATACCTCGGTTACCCATACAGGCCTAAACTTATCTTTTGGGAATACTTACTATTTCTCTGTAAGAGCAGAAAATGGAGCAGGATTGTTGTCCAATACCGTATCATCTGACGGAATTACCATCGATAACCCTACCAGTCCACCAATCGCAGATTTTAGCTGGAACAGCAGCACCATTTGCATGGGCGACTCGATTCAATTGAGTAATAGCTCTACTGATGCTACCTCCTATTCGTGGAGCATTACGGGAGGAACTCCTTCATCTTCGAACGATGTTAACCCATGGGTACAGTTTCCGTCTTCCGGGAACTACGATATTACTTTAACAGCCAGTGGACCTGGTGGTACCGATGTTAGCAACCAAAGCATTAATGTTACGGTAGAACAACCTCCTATAGCAGAAGCCACCATTAGTGCTGATACAGTATACCTACCAAATGGTAACATTACCTGTACCAATCAATCTCAATTTGCCAATGGGTATTACTGGGATTTTGGGGATGGAAATACCTCAACAGATACCAACCCATGGAACGATTACACTCAAGCAGGTAATTACGATTTAACGTTAGTAGCCATTAATGGAGTTTGTCCAAACGACACCTCCACTTATACCGTTGTTGTTCTGGACCCTAATGGACTTGATGAGTATGAATTGGATTTTAGCATGTATCCGAACCCGGTAGAAAACCAACTAAACATTGTAATGGATGTTAAACAAACTCAAGAACTATCTGTTGATCTGTTAGATGTAACAGGGAAAAGAGTCGGTTCATTGTTCAAGGGTATAGTAGGGTCAGGAAGCACTGTGGTAACGATTGAATTAAGCCAACTAGAAGTTGCTTCGGGGACTTATTTTGTTCGGTTCTCAGGAGCTACCAATATGCAGGTTAAGAAGTTGATGATCGATTAAGGTTTCCAGCCAAATACAATCATGTCATCGAGGCGTTCGCAATCTCCAATCCAGTTTTGAAGTTTATTGGATAAGCTTTGTGCTTCTTCCCCTCTTGGTAATTCATGTACTTCTACCAACCATTGCTCAAAACCTTTATAGTAAAGTCTTTTACCTCGTTCACCCCCTTTTTGATCGTAAATTCCATCAGAGAATAAATAAATTGCTTCGCCCACATTGAGCTGAAGGTGATTCTCTTTGAATTCAAAACCTTCTCCCAGTTCATTCCCTATAAAGTGCTTATCCCCTTTCATTAAAGTCGCTACGCCTGCTTTATCGATGTAAACCAATTTATGGTGAGCTGAAGAGAAACGCACTTCATTTGTTTGAGGGTTAATTTTACACACAATGATGTCCATACCATCATTAACATCGGAATTATGCTGGTCTATTTTCAGTTTAGCCCTTATTTCTTCGTTTAGCTCCCTTAATATATCACTGGGATTGATGATTCCTTTAGAAACAATTTTGTCCAAACTAGACATTCCCAAGATACTCATAAATGCACCTGGAACACCATGGCCGGTACAATCTGCCACCACCATTATCACCTCTCCTGTATCGTTTAGTTTTTTGCTCCAATAAAAATCTCCACTTACAGTGCTTAACGGTTTAAAGAACAAAAAACTACCGGGAAGTTGATTCAAGATCGTTTGTTTTCCGGGTAATATAGCCGATTGGATTCTCTCAGCATATTCGATAGAATCATTAATCAGGTTATTTTGCTCCAGTAGAACTTCCTTTTGTTCAGTGATCTTGATGTTTTGTTCTTCTGCGTTCTGTTTTAATCGCTCTACATTCATAAATGCATTACCAAACCTGGATGCAAAAATCAAGGACATAGAAAACACAAAAGACAAGTATCCTAAACTGATTAAAAGAGGGTCTGCAAAGATGATTTGGTTGTAATCTAACAACACAAAAAAGGTAGTAATAAGGAATAAGGACACCCCTATGATCGCCCAACGAGCCTCATATACTTTTTGCCTAAGTGCAATTACAAAAACCACATTGGCATAAATAAATATTCCCAGCAAAATAAAATTATTCGGAATTACCACATAACTATAAATGGTAGCCGGTACGATTAAAATAAATGCACAGGCTGATAAGCTATAGTACCTAACAAAATTCACAATCCATTTTGCCGTCTGTTTCTGAAAAACATAATAGAAGAAGTTAAACAGAAAGAACATGCTTAGGAAGATGGACAAATACTCAATTCTGGTGGTTACCTCCCAGGGCATCCACGGAAATAAGATCACCAATGCACGAGAACTAACTATTAGTACCCTGGCAGAAAATGCGATCGAAAACAATCCAAAGTGAAGGGCACTCTTGTCTTTTTTCCAAAAAAAGAACATTCCAATAAAGAAAAGACCTATCACCAATAAACTTCCTCCAAGAAATAAATCTCCAAACTGAATGGCCTCACGCTCCTGAAGTAAATAATCTAACGCCCCCAAAGTAATTGGATCCTGAATACCACCATTTCGGTGGTCAAAGTTGGAAATTTGCATTACAATTTCCAGCTTGGTTCCCTCTACATGCAATGGAATTACAACAGGTAACCAACGAGGTGTGGAGTTGGCCTTATCTTTTCCCACTTCTCCTATGGTTTGTTTCAGCTCTCCATTTACCCATAGGTTATAGTTATTGTGTATGTTACTTAACCTCAACCCCAGAAGAGGGTGATTTTCGGGAAGTTCTATAGTTAGCTTATAGGTAGCGTACCCTTGAGCAGGAAATTTTTGCCACTTAATGTACTTCCAAAACCCAGGGACCATGGCATATCCTTCAGGCACGGCATTGGTCAATTCTTCCGGCGTGCTTAATTGCTCCCAGTAAAATTCCCACTTACCATCCAGATAAGTTTTATCAGATTCTTCGAATGAAAACGAGGATAAATCCAAATGACCTTCCTTGATCTCTTGAGCATAGAAATTGAACTGCGCCAAGAGAAAAAAGAAAAGTAGTTTTATAGGGGTAATATTACTAATCAATCTATACTTCAACAGGTATTAAATTTATTGGTATTTCTGCCATTTCTGCATATTCTTCTCCCATCTCCTTCATATCAATATCAGGCTCATCATAATACCAGTCAATTTCCAACTCGTCACCACTCACCAATATTTCCTTTAATTTTAGAATTAGCTTTAAGACAAATTTGCTGGAAGAAGAATTCAAATACTCAAACGCAAACTTGAACCTAATTGGTTTTTCTACCTCTTCTTTATTAGAATTTTTTCTATCCCAATTCTCCACCCACTCTATCAGTTCAGAATAAAATGAATGGGTATTTTCCGGTCTTGAATCACCAGAAATCTCGTACACATTACTATCCGGGTCTAAAGTGACCTTTGGTGTAAATCTCGTTGATTCTAAAATAAGCGTTCCCATATTAGCTAGCCAATTTTATTTTAACATTCAAAGCAAAAAAATCGCGATCGTCATC
Organism: Parvicellaceae bacterium; assembly: GCA_965230225.1. Classification (GTDB taxonomy): domain Bacteria; phylum Bacteroidota; class Bacteroidia; order Flavobacteriales_D; family Parvicellaceae; genus CALSMU01. The sequence continues at coordinate 160,076 of CBDDKM010000003.1, read as the reverse complement.
AAACGGATTTATTCGATATTCCAATTTGCTGTTTGCTTTAATAGCAATATCAATTAACCCAATTCCCGCGTCATTACTATTGTTGTTAACTTCGTTTTTAATCTTTTGTTTATATAATATTTTTAATCCTTCTCGATCCAACGAATTAATTTTCTCCAACCCCCTGGAAAGGGTAGTAGAAACATACGAATCGATAAAATTACCCGTACCGATGTAGAACACTTCCTCTTGTTTTCCAATCACAAAAATGGAATCTGATTCTTCTCCATCTGCTCTGTGATCATTAATATTTTCAAGGCATTCCACTGCTATATTGTAAATTTTCTTTCTTAGGGAGTATTCAATTTCCAACTCCTGAAACTTCTTTTTAATAATTTCAAGGATGGCATTCACTACATCTTCATTCACCACTCCCTTATACAGGAATTCCATCTTTTCTTCCTGAACCGACTGGTGTAAATGAAACAAGCTATTGTTATCCATATTAAATCTACTTTACTGATTTAGGTTACCTAAATATAAGTTATTATACGTTGAAACGTCTATTTGATTTCCTAAAATGTTCGAATGTTATCTTTTTGGGGACAATCGTCTTAAATTACCTCACCATCATGCATTCAAAAAAGTCATTTTGCGTTTCACATATTTATGTAGATTTGCATCCTACTTACCAATTACAAGTAACATCGCATTATGAGATTTATTGACGAACTTTCTGCTTTACTATTCAGCTCCAACTTGAACTTAAGCTTTGGAGGAACTCAATTGGGAATATCTCCCAACGCATGGTTTGACTTTGGAGATATTTATTACAAAAACTCAATTGGAAGATGGCTTACTGCCTTAGGAATTATCCTACTAGGAATAATAGTAGCAAAGATCTTGTATTGGTTTATGGGTAATGTGATTAAACAAATTACTAAAAAAACCAAAACTCAACTGGACGATATTTTGATTGATAAACTGGAAGAACCAGTAGTCTTTTTAGTAATCATTGCGGGGTATTGGTGGGCAATGAATCTACTTAACACTAATCCCACCTGGGAAAATGTACTGAACAGAATTGGGTATTTTGCAATAATAATTGACCTCACCTGGATGGTAGCCAGAACACTGGATGCTTTGGTAGTTGAATATGTTGTTCCGCTTACCGAAAAATCGGAAAGTGAATTCGATGACCAGATTATTCCGATTGTTAGAAAAGGTGTTCGTGCAGTTATCTGGATCATGGGTATTATTATTGGTCTCGATAATTTAGGAATTGATATTACTGCCATGATTGCCGGATTGGGAATTGGAGGTTTAGCTCTTGCTCTTGCGGCTCAGGATATGGTAAAAAACATCTTTGGAGGTGTAATGATCTTCTTAGACAAACCGTTTAAAATTGGCGATCGTATTCAGGTAAGCGGGTACGATGGTTCTGTAGAAGAGGTAGGATTGAGAAGTACGAGAGTTAGAACCCTTGAAGGACGTTTAGTGGTTATACCTAACAGCCAATTTTCTGATAACAGTGTTATTAATGTTTCATCAGAACCAAGTAGAAAGGTTGTATTAAATCTGGGAATGACTTACGATACTACTCCGGAGAATATGCACCGTTCAATGGACATCATTAAAGAAATTGCTTCGAAACACAACGATAAGATTGAAGATGGACCTGCTATTGGATTTAATGCATTTGGTGACTTCGCATTGGGTATCATTTTCGTATACAAAATCAGAAAGGAAGCGGATATTCTACAAACCCAAACCGACATTAACACGGATATTTTAACTCGTTTTAATGCGGAAGGCCTGGAATTTGCATTCCCTACTCAAACCATCTTCAAAAAAGAGATGGCTTAAGATTAGTGAAATTATTAGCCTTCATTACGTTTTTAGTTTTTTGTGCTCTTGTATCAAAAGCACAAGACACCACCTTACACCATTACGGTGAAGAAATTAAAACAAAAGTAGAAGGAGGGTTCTTATATGGTTCTTTACTGGAGCCCAAAGATTTTGACAAGGGCTCGCCCATCGTATTGATCATTGCCGGATCTGGTCCTACGGACAGGAACGGGAACAATACCAGTATGAAAAACAACTCTTTGCTTCAATTGAGCGAGGGGCTACAAGAGAACGGAATTGCAACACTTAGGTACGACAAAAGAGGGATTGGCAAAAGTTCGAATGTTAAAGTGAATGAATCAGAATTGGAGTTCCGCGACTTTGTAGAAGATGCCAAATCGTGGGTCAATATTCTAGAAAAATATGGTTATAACAACATTAGCATTGCCGGCCATAGCGAAGGCTCTTTGATAGGAATGATGGCCGCCAATGAAATGGATGTAAAATCGTATCTCTCTCTTGCTGGAGCAGGTAGACCAATTGGAACTATTTTGAAGGAACAGCTTAGCGAACGTCCTGCTTTTTTCAGAGACTCTTGTTACTCGATAATAGACAGTTTGGAAAAGGGAGTGTTATTAGATACAGTATCGCCATTTGTCTACCAAATGTTCCGCCCTTCTATACAACCTTACTTAATCTCCTGGATGAAGATCTCTCCACAGAAGGAATTACAAAAATTATCTATTCCAATAAAGATTATTCAGGGTACTACCGACATTCAGGTTCAAGTAGAGGATGCAAAGTTACTTGCAAAAGCGGCTCCTGAGGCTTCGTTAACCATTATAGAAGGAATGAACCACGTTTTCAAAGATGCTTCTGCAGATAGAACAGAAAACTTAAAGACTTACTCTGATCCTGGAGTACCTATCAATCAGGAATTGATTCAATCCATTTCTGAGTTTTTGCTGCATAAAAAAGCCACTCAGGAATAACTGAATGGCTTTATCTAAATAGGGTAATAATTGTTATTTCACAATCGAAATCAATTCAATATCGAATACCAATACTTCGTTTGGTCCAATTGGACCACCTCCGTAAGCTCCATAAGCTAAATCTGAAGGAATGTACAATTTCCATTTAGCTCCGGTTTTCATTAATTGAAGGGCTTCGGTCCAACCTCTAATAACTTCCTGAACACCAAAATCAATTGGCTCTCCTCTTTCAACAGAACTATCAAACACTCTACCATCAATGTGAGTACCATGATAGTGAGTTAATACACGATCAGAAGCTGTAGGGATATCTCCTGTACCTTCTTCAATAACTTCGTACTGTAATCCGGACTCAAGAACAACTACTCCTTCTCTTTGAGCATTTTCTTCTAAGAACTTTTGTCCTTCCTCCAGGTTTTGAACAGCAGGGTCCACTACTTCAGGAAACTCCTGTGTGTTCTCTACCACAGTATGGGTATTCTTTTCGGTTGTTTCTTCTTTTTCCTCTTGCGCACAAGAGGTTAAAAGAAACGCCCCAAGAGTGAATACTAATAACTTACGCATCTTAGTCAACTTTAATCAATTCGATTTCAAAAATCAAAGTAGCAAAAGGAGGAATATCTTGTCCAGCACCTCTTTCTCCATAAGCTAATGTATGAGGGATAAATAATCTCCACTTATCTCCTTCTTTCATTAACTGAAGAGCTTCGGTCCAACCAGCAATTACCTGATTAACTCCGAAAGTAGCAGGTTGACCTCTTTGTACTGAGCTATCGAAAACTTGTCCGTTGATTAACATTCCTGTGTAGTGAGTAGTAACCTGGCTAGTTCCATTTGGAGTAGCTCCTGATCCAGATTCAATTACTTCGTATTGTAATCCACTTTCTAAAACAGTTACTTCAGCGCGTTCTCCATTCTCTTTTAGGAATTTTTCTCCCTCAGCAACCATAGCCTGGCTCATTTCCTGAGCTTTTTGCCCCATATACTCTTGAATTAAAGGCATAACATCAGCAGCTTTTACTTGCAAATCAGCATCGTTAAGGTAATCCATTAATCCTTGAGCAATTAAGTTAGAATCAAGGTCAGTTAGCCCTTGTCCTTTCAAACTCTCTCCAATATTTACTCCTAAGCTGTAGCTTACAGAGTCTAATTTAGTTTCTAATTTCATCTTTCTTTTTTTGAAATTTTTTAAAGGCGCAAAAGTACTTTAAACCAACTGGTAAAGCAAGGTAATACTCTATTAAAAAAACTCCCGACAAAAATTGCCGGGAGCGTATAACCCAATTAACCTCAATGGCAGAATTGCCAGGTAACTATTAGCTGCTGTACAACAGCTAATTCTACCGTAAAGCTATTTCAATGTTTCCACTTGCGATGTCCGTTATTTTACATTCGGGATAAATCACTAGCATTCTGGTAATTTCCACTGCTTTTATACCTATTATACCACTTATATTATTAAATTTGCCCCCCGTAATTTTAGCGAGTTACGACTACACATGTTAACTATTTTTGACAAAAACGCTATAAGATGAAAAGAAAATTTGCGATTGTTCTAGCCTTTATTTTTGCAGCTGGAACTCTAACAGTTAAAGCAGACGAAGGGATGTGGCTACCTCTTTTAATTAAGAGATTGAACTACACAGACATGCAAAAATGTGGATTGCAACTTACTCCAGAGGAGATTTACTCTGTAAACAACTCTAGTTTGAAAGATGCTATCGTTGCTCTTGGAGGTGGATTTTGTACTGGAGAAATTATCTCTAAAGAAGGATTGATGCTAACTAACCACCACTGTGGTTTTGATGCAATCCAACAAAACAGTACCACTGAGCATGATTACCTAACTGATGGATTCTGGGCGATGGATCGTACTCAGGAAATTCCAGTTGATTTCTCAGTTTGGTTCTTAGACAGAATGGACGATGTTACTGACATCATTCTTAAAGATGTAAAAGATGGAATGAGCGAAGGAGAGCGTTCTGCTACTATCCAAAAAGCAATTGCAGATTTGAAAGCAAAAGAAAGCGAAGGAAAAGGAGAAGAGTTCAGAATTCAAATCAAATCTTTCTACTACGGAAACGAGTATTATATGTTTAAATACAATGTATTTAGTGATGTTCGTTTAGTTGGAGCTCCTCCAAGTTCTGTAGGAAAATACGGTGGAGATACTGATAACTGGATGTGGCCTCGTCACACTGGTGATTTCTCTATGTTTAGAATTTATGCTAACAAGGACAACAAACCTGCTAGCTACTCTAAAGATAACGTACCTTATAAGCCTAAGCACCACTTACCTATTTCTCTTAATGGAGTTCACGAGGGTGATTACGCTATGATTTTAGGATACCCTGGAAGCACTGACAGATACCTTACTTCTTACGGAGTTCAGGAAGCTGTTAATGTTGAGCAACCTGCAAGAGTAAAAATCAGAAGAACTAAACTTGACATCATGGAAGAAGGAATGAATAAGGATCAAAAGGTTCGTATTCAGTACGCTTCTAAGCACGCAAGAACTAGTAACTACTGGAAATACTTTGTTGGTCAGAGCGCACAATTGGTAAAAAACAATGTTTACGACAAAAAGAAAACCATCGAAGATGACTTCGTAAAATGGGCCAAAGCTGATAAAGAAAGACAAGGAAAATATGGTAATGCTATCAACTTAATTGAAGAGTCTTACCAAAAAACTGGAAAATACACTCTTCCAAATGTATACTTCGAAGAGGCTGTATTCCAGGGACCAGATTTATTTGGTTTCATGATGGGGAACTTTGGATTCCGTTCTACTATGGAGGGAGTTCTTAAAGATGAAGAAATCAACGAAGAAAAATTAGAAGCTGCTAAGAAAGAAATTCTAGAAGGAGCTCCTGAATACTTCAAAGATTACAACGCTGAAATTGATGAGAACCTATTGGCTTCTATGCTGGATATGTTCTACAACAATGTAGATGCTGAATTCCATCCAGAAACTCTAACTGAGATTGCTGGGAAATACAAAGGAGACTTTAAGAAATTTGCTGCTAAGTACATGGCTAAAGCACCTTGGACTTCTGAAGAGAAGCTAACTGCTTACATGGCTAAGTTTAGCAAAAAAGGAATTGAAAAAGATCCTATTTACAACTTGATGAATGAATTCATCCAGGTTTACATCCAAAAGATCATCATCCCACAACAATTACCTGAGCAAAGTAGAGCTAAAGGAATGAGATTGTTTGTTGATGGTACTATGCAATTAAACGCTGATAAAAGTTATGCTTCTGATGCGAACTCTACAATGCGTTTAACTTACGGAAACGTACTTCCTTACGATGGTGCTGACGGAGTTCACTACAAGCACATTACAACACTTAACGGAGTAATGGAAAAAGAAGTTGAGACAGATAACAAGAACCACGAGTTCTATGTTCCTCAAAAACTAAAAGATCTTTACAACAAGAAAGATTACGGACAATACGCAATGGCTAACGGAGAACTTCCAGTAGCATTCCTTTCTAACAACGATATTACAGGTGGTAACTCTGGTAGCCCGGTAATTAACGGAAACGGAGAGTTAATTGGAACTGCGTTTGATGGTAACTGGGAAGCAATGAGTGGAGACATCTACTTTGAGCCAAACATCCAAAGAACCATTTCTGTTGATGTTCGTTACACACTTTTCATCATTGATAAATACGCAGGTGCAGGACACTTAATTAAAGAAATGACTTTAGTTAAAACTCCTAGAAAAGCAAAAGCTGCTCCTGAGAAGAAAGAGTTAGCTCCAACTCCTGAGAAAGCTGCTCAATAATAGCATTAACTATTTTGTAAAAGCCCATGACGCTGTAGTCATGGGCTTTTTTTTTACTTTTATTTTATGGGTTGGACCTGTCCTAAATGTAATAGAAGTTTTGTTCACACCGATCAATGGCACTCATGTGTTAAAATGAGTGAAACCGATCATTTAAAAAAGTGCAATGAATCTGCCCTGGTACTTTACGATACGTTAAAAGGTGTATGTAATGAGTTTGGTCCCTATAGAATAGAAGCTGTTAAAGCCAGTATCGTCTTTAAGAAACAATCTACCTTCTTAGATGTAAAAACGAGAAGAAACCACATTAACCTGGAGTTTGCACTAAAAGAACCCTACGACGATTTTCCGGTCACCAAAGTATTCAAGTACTCTAAAAACAAGTACATCCACTTTGTTCAAATTCAGGAACTGGAAGATTTAGACAATCAATTGATTGGTTGGTTAAAGGAGTCTTATGAAATGGGAACTTAAACCATTGAACGCTGAAAGTCTTTTCTCAGCTGCTCAATAGCAATTTCTGTAGGCTGTTTATCCAGCCTTCCTACAATATCAAAAATAACTGAACTCAACTCCATTCCTGAAGCTGTATCTTCCATGTTATTCATGGCCATGTTCAGTATTTTTACAGTTTCTTCTTTGGCTTGCTTTAAAGCTTTCCACCCTTTAGAAGAAATATAAATCTGCTGTGCCATATTGTGTATATACTCTTCTCTAATTGCCTTTAGCATTTCGGTATGAAGGTATCTGGCACTCATCCCCTGACGATGAACTCTCATGATCAAGTTGTTTGGGTCGATTCTCTCTAAATAGAGTACAGACCTTTCGTGAGCTTGAATTTTAAGTGGAACATAATCCTTTCTTGCCTGAATCTTAATTTCTTCCGTTCGTAACTTAGACTCTCTTGTAAAAAATTGCTTTAACATAAAAAACACCACAGCAAATACAATTAGTGCAGGTATGGTTAACTTAAATATTTCGAATACATCTTCCATGAGAATTGGTCTTGAGTTCTTTCCTTGATTCCGCTAAAAGTAACATTTTTACTTTTAAGTAGGAGAGTTACTAACGTAATATCCTTCGATTGGTTACACATCATTCTAACAGACTAATAATTACTGGCATTTGAAAGCTATTAACAACCGTTAAAAACTTTAATCCATAAATATTGATCCTACTACTGCTAATGATTCAACTTTAGTAATTTTGTATTACAAAACATTCGAAATGCAAGTATCAGACAGATTAAACAGACTTTCGGAGTCGGCAACGATCGCCATGGCCCGAAAGAGTAGAGAGCTAAAAGCACAAGGACTGGATATTATTAGTCTTAGTTTGGGTGAACCAGATTTCATGACGCCAGATTTCATTAAAGAAGCTGCGAAAGAGGGTATTGATCAGAACTATACTAAATACATGGCCGTAAATGGTTATGAGGATCTGAGAGATGCCATTTCAGCTAAATTTAAGAGAGATAACAACCTTAACTACACCGCAGACCAAATTGTAGTTTCGACTGGTGCTAAACAATCCATTGCCAACGTAGTAATGAGTATTGTTAACCCTGGTGACGAAGTTATTATCCCTGCCCCGTACTGGGTAACTTATGCAGAAATCGTAAAAATGGCAGAAGGAGTTCCTGTTATTATCGAAACTTCGATTGACAACGATTTTAAAATTACCGCTCAAGAATTGGAAAATGCCATTACGGACAAAACCAAAATGATGATTTACAGTTCTCCTTGTAACCCAACGGGATCTTTATACAGCAAGGACGAGTTAAGAAAATTGGCTGATGTTATCATCAAAACACCACAGATGGTAGTAATTAGCGATGAGATTTACGAGCACATTAACTTTGCTGGTGGTCACGAAAGCATTGCTCAATTCGAAGACGTGTTTAACCAAGTGGTTACTGTAAATGGAGTATCTAAAGCATTTGCAATGACCGGTTGGAGAATCGGATACATCGGAGCACCAGACTGGATCGCAAAAGCTTGTACCAAGATGCAAGGGCAGGTAACTTCGGGAACTTGTGGAATTGCTCAAAGAGCAGCAATTGCAGCAGTAAGCGCCAATCCTTCGGTGACTCACGAAATGAGAGATGCATTCAGAAAAAGAAGAGATCTTGTATTAGGAATGCTTAAAGAAATGAATGGGGTTAAAATTAACCTTCCGGAAGGAGCATTTTATGTATTCCCGGATGTTAGCCAATTGTTTGGTACAACCGATGGAGAGCGCGACATTAACAACGCCGATGATTTGACACTTTACATTTTGGAAAAAGCGAATGTTGCATTGGTAACAGGAGCTGCTTTTGGAGCACCTAACTGCATTAGAATTTCTTACGCGGCAAGCGAAGAAGAATTAACAGAAGCGATGACTAGAATTAAGAATGCTTTATCTCAACTTGAACCAAAAGCAGTATTAAACTAGGCCTATTATATACTATAGAAAAGCACCTATTGGGTGCTTTTTTTTATGCCTAAAAATTGCTGATGAGTAAATAGAATGTACGCTACCCCTCCAATGGCATAAGCCAAAACATCCAGTACGTCTGCTGTATATGTAAGAGACCTTTGTGGTAAAATCCATTCAAACAATATCGAAAAAGATACAAATGCTACCACAACCATTGGTATGGATAATTGCAACTCAGCATCTCGATGAATTGTTCTGATAATGGCTCTTATGACAATTAATGTTGCAGGCAAGCAAAGAACATCTGTAAGGTAATTCTGAAATACCTCCGGAAGGACAACTCCGTTTCTTTTTAGTATCAGGAATACAAAGTAGGTAACAACCACTAACAATGAATATTTTCTAAACTCTTTCATTAACCCGGTGCTACAGCAGCTATATAAAGAGCAATAGCAAGAAATACCAGATAAATACCCCAGATGGAGTACAAGATGTAATACACACCTTTTACCAAAGGGTTTTTGGAGTTCTTGAATTTCTTAAGCAAATCATCCAGCTTACTGGCTTTCTTTTGCTTCTGCTCTTCCTGCAGTTTTTGTTTTCTTACTTTTTCTAATTCTTTTGGAGATATTGGTGCCCCACAATACAAGCAAAAATCGTCGGACTTATTCCATTTTTGACAGCTTGGACACTTTCTTTCAAGACCGGACATAGGACTAATTGTAGAATTAGGTCAAATGTACTAATTTTTCTAATTCGAGCTTAATTTATTCGATTTAAAAGAAACTCATTCATTAAATCAACCGAGCTTTTTACTCCATCTGTACTACGAATCAATTGCTTCATTCGTTGGGCATTTTGAAGGTATTTAGGAGTATTGATTTTCTTAATGGTCTTTTCAATTTTCTTGGCAGAAACTTCAAAAATGGGAACCCTAATAGCCATCCCTTGAGCGGCGATTCCATCTATGTTTGCTTGTTGTTCTCCCTGAAATCCAATTCCGATTACAGGAGTTCCACACCAAACTGCAGTTTGTATGGTTCCCTGACCTCCATGGGTAATGGCTATATCTGCCATCTCGTTCACCACATGAGCAGGCAAAAACTCAGTAGCGAAAAAACGTTCCGAATTAGCACCCAACTCTTCCGGTTTTACAATGGTGGTAGTAGAGCAAACCACATTATAGTTTGGATTATTTCTTAGAGTCTTTATTATAAGCTTAAGAGTTTCCGGATACCCCGAGCTCCCCAGGGAACAGAATATGTTTATCCCAGATCGACCAAATACTTCCTTAACTTCTTCAGGAACCAGTAGATTCATTTTAGAAAATATTGGTCCAGTATAATGATATCCTTTCGTCAATTTCTCTTCAGGTAAACCACTCAACTCCGGCATATCTGGAAGCAGCGTTAAATCCCCCTGAAGCAATTTTACAATATTATAAATTGGAGGTAATCCGAACTTTTTTCTGGCAGCATTAAAAGTGGTAAGCGAAGCTTTAGCAGAATCTCCCATCAACACCTTCCTCATTAACCTTCTTTTCAATTTACCCGGAAACACATATTGCATAAAAAAGTTACGCTCCATGGTGTTGGGCATATTGTACATTTCGTTTTCTATAAATGAAGGACAATTTACCGTTGGCACCTGAGTAACCATGGGTAATTTAGCATAAGGAACAGAAATAAAACAACTTAAATTCAACCCTGCATATACCCCATCAGGCTGATAACGATCAAATGCTTCCAGATCGGCTTCTGCCATTTTAACCCATTGATCTTCTGTTATGGGTAAAGGAGTTCCGACTTTAGCCTTATACCTGTTTATATCCATGATGATTTCATGTTGCTCCCAGGTTAATTCCGGCTGTAAGTCTTCAAAACCTAGCCCCGCTTCAGCAATTCGGTGATTGTGTACACCTCCATGATTAAAAAATTTAACCTGGGCTCCCGAATTCTGCATTCCTATAGCTGTTTCTAATGCCCGCGTAAAATCTCCGAGATTATGTCCATAAGAGAAGAAAGCCCATTTTAAATCTTCCAACTTTTTCATAGGGTCAAATAAACGAAAACATATTTAACCTTTTTCTCTTTACCAGATTAAACAATTCTAAAGTCGAGAAAGATGATCTCTAATTCTAAGGATTTCTTCCTTTAATCGCTCTTCATCTATTGGCTTAAAGATGATGTAAGCCGGGTTAGTTGCTTTTGCTCTGTCAAGGGTATTTTTATCTGAGTTACCAGTAAGAAAGATAATTGGCTTATCGGTAATTTTCTTTATTTCCAGAGCCGTATCCACTCCATCAATCTTGCCTTGTATCCCTATATCCATCAGAATCATATCGGGCTTTTCCTCCTGAATAATTTCTGTGGCTTTCTCTCCTGATTCTGCTACCCCAACCACTTTACACCCCAATTTGGAAACCACGTTTTCCAAAAACATCTGAATGATAAAATCGTCTTCTACAATAACTACTCTGAATGCCATGCCTTACTCTGATTTACAAAATACTAATTTATAGTGTGTGCCTTGTTTGTCGGGAATCAAAGAAATATTACCTCCCAACTGACGAGCTAACCTATAGATTAATTTTAACCCAAGCGAGGAAGAATTTTCTACCGTTACTCCGTTCGGAATTCCGACACCATTATCGCCGATTAATAATGTATAATTAGCACTATCTTCTCTTGTAAACTGAATTTCAATCTTCCCTCCCACCTCATTGGTTATTCCATATTTTAAGGAGTTGGTAATTATTTCATTTATCAATAACCCTAATGGAATTGCAGTATCAATGGACAAATAAAGTTCAGGTGAAGAAAACTTAAACTCTACATCATTTTTTACTCCTTTAATAGAGGTAATTAATTCTGTAACCAGCTGCTTAACGTATTCGGCATAATTGATTTCCGAAAAGTTATCTGATTGATATAACATTTCATGAATCATGGCCATGGAATTAATTCTAAACTGACACTGTCTAAAATGTCCTTTTACCACATCATTATCCATTAAACCAGACTGCAAACTCAACAAACTAGTAATGATTTGCATATTGTTTTTTACCCGGTGATGAATCTCTCTCAATAGCACCTCTTTTTCCCTTAAAGAAGCTTTAATCTTGTCTTCTGCTATCTTAATTTCGGTTAAATCTCGCCAAATGGTATTGATTAATAATTTACCCTTATAGTTTACCGTCGACAACCAAACCTCAACTGGGAAGTACTCTCCATTTGCCCTGGTGTGCATCCATTCGAAATGATGACTTCCATTTTTGATGGCTAGTTCCATCATCTCCTGTGCTTTTTCAAAAGAAGGTCTACCGTCTGGTTGGTACTCAGGAGAAAGTTCTGAAGGATGTGTATTTAACAAGTCCTCTTTTGTTTCATATCCAAGCATTCTTACAACGGCCTGATTGCAATCTACAAATACATTATCCTCAATAACCAATATGGCATCATCAGAAGTATCAAACAACAAACGAAACTTCAGCTCCATTTCTTTGGAGTTATTTGCAGCCTCTTTTAGCTTTTGATTTTGACCTCTTAGTAAATGTATTTCGTCAATTAATTCTTCTTCAGATAACTCTGATAGATTTTGATTCCCCATTTCTAATTAACATTACACTAGTAAATTTAAAATATTTTAAATTTCTATGTTACAACTTGTAAAATTGTTCTTTTATCCTCTTTTCGAACAGTATAAAAGCATGGTTTTCTTATTTAAACCCTTCTAATTTTTTGAATTATCGATTCAGAGACTACTTTGGTTCTCTCCTCATGAACCAAAGGTGAATTCCTTTCTCCTCATCAATCCAGGTGTGATACACCTCAAAACCAAATCGTTGATACACTATTTTATTCTGCTCCACTGAGGTTTCCAAACAAATAGGAAGGTTCAAGTCTTCTGATAATCGAAAGAATTCATTGCGCAATTCATAAGCTGCTTCACTTCCTCTGGCTTCGTTTAATACTCCTAAAAACCAGAAATACAGAAATTGTTTATCTATCCGATGTTTATTAATGTAAGATTCTCTTTTAAGCACCTTACCTACTCTTCCTACGCCAATTGCTTTTGCAACAAGCTTAACCTGATTTAGGATTCCAGATAATGTACTTTTCTTTTTATGATATGGAAAACATATTGCAGCACCTTTCTCATCCGACGACAGGTAGACTCCACTGTTCTCCAGTCCGGTTTCAAACGAAAAATCTACCAGTTCCTTAATTCTGTCAACTCTTTTATCATCACTTTTAATGACCCAATTAACACTTGGGTTGGTTTCGAATGATTCTGACAATATTCGAATTACCTTCTCCTTATCCTCCTTTGTTGCAAGTTTCATAGATTTGCTTACAGCACTAGATTTTCACCTAATTCATAATCTATCAGGCTATCCATAATGGCCTTTAGTTTAGAATGGTGAACAGGGGTTGCCAATTTATTAAGTGGACGAAGTCCTATTTTTTTCTTGTCGTGGAACTGTTCATCCAGAACAGTGGTTCTTACCACATAAAACCTCCATTGCTCCAGTTTCATAGGATCAATTTTAGTCATATCCTTTTCGTTGAGCAAACAAAAAACGTACAACTCAGGCTCACGATTTCTAAAGGTCATAGAGGTATCTGTTTTGGCCACTAGTCCTTTTTTGGGGGCGATGTCATACAACACTCTCTTGGGTCTCTTTTGCTTCCAACTCTGAATGTATCCCGAAGTTCGAACAGCTACTTTTTTCTTTCTGTACCTCAGTTCCACATTCCCCCAGTGAATTCTGGGCATCTTTGTTAATCCCAAGGCATTGGCTACCAAAAACAACCCGAAATCATCCCGGTTTTTATTGATCAGAATATCAGAAAACGTCCACTGCCAAAAATCCTTTATGGTGGTATTTTCTAACCCTTCTATTTTCTCATGTCCCCAAAACATGGCTCGAATTTAAGTATTCGAAATTGTTTAACAGAATTTTTCAATTCATTCCTTTATATTTACATCAACAACAGCGCTAGGATGGATAAAAAGAAGTGGATAAGATGGTCATTTTGGCCAATTTTGCTAATTATACTTGTTTGGGGGTACTTTTTAATTGGTTCCAAACCGGTTAATCACCACCTCAACTTTGTACCTTCCAATGCCAAGGCAGTCATCTTAATTGACTCTAAAACATTGGTGGAGGATTATTATCACCTTCTTAAATTTCACCCAACCGAAATAGACAAAGTACTACCGGAAGGAGATCCTGATGGCGAACCTGTTTTACCAGAAGATTTACCGGGTATTGTTCCGCTAGAAAAGATTTGTTTATACGTTATTAGCAACCCGGAAAACCCAGACGAGCTATTCAGGTGCTTTATTGCTACCCTTAATGATTCTAAAAAATTCCTGGAATTTCAAAACGAAGCCAGCGAAAAACAACCCAATAAAAAGGAATTAGATGGAGGCTCGATTACCCACTTCGAAATTGGGAACAAAGTAGTTATCGTAAAAGACAACATTGGTATTGTAATGCAACCAGTATTGCCAGGAAAGAAAATAAAACTCTCTGCTGGGGAAACACATTATAACAGCATTTTTGGGGACCAGGCATCACCATTAATTGAATCAAGCAAAAGCTTTAAGGCTTCCACTGGTAGAGAAGATCATTTAACCATTTGGTCAGGCACCGGAGAAGGTGTAATGCAAGGAATGGGAGGTGATCTATTAGGGTTCAACTCGATTTTTAATAGCCAATTGGTAGCCATTAACCTTTTTGAGGAAGGAATTGATACCAAAGCTCACATGTACGTTAACAACAAAGACTTTTTTATCGAAAACGGAAGTGCTGAAGTTCCTCTGGAAGAAAATGAACTAGCAAAAATTAGCATGACCCTAAACCCTGAGTACATGCACACCCAATTTGACCAATTGATTCCGGAAGATAAAGAATTCCTTACTCATGGTTGGACAGGTAAAATATGCTCCAGTATTATTGGTTTCCGAACTGAACCTATAAAAAAAGTTAGTTATACCACAGTGGTGAACGAAGAAACATTTGAAACGTATTTAGAAGCAGATACCACTGTATTGGAAATTGCGAAATATGTTAACCTTCCTCACTTTGCAATGGGGATTGAAATCAACAATAGTGAGGAAATTAGCTCGGTTTTTAATTCAGATTCTACCTTCATATCCCAGGATGACTACTGGTACATTAACCTGCCGCAGTTTGTTGACGAAAAACTATACTTAAAACTGGAAAACAAAAACTTAATTCTTAGTACGGTCCCAATTACTTTTGATTACGCGGTTAACTACACCACTTTTGCATTTAGTGTGGATATTGATGGAATATTCGAGAAGTATCCGCCAAAAGACTTTATTCAGCAAATGCTAATGCCTGAAATTAATCGTTATGAGTTTCATAACTTCGAAATGCACTACGATGGAATGCAGGATGATCAGTTAGTTCTCCACGGACAATTAGAAATGGGAGAAAAGCAAATGCATACATTGATTCAATTCGTTAGAATTGCTTACGAAATTGCCAACCGATTATAGGATCGTTTCAAAATAATCGAAGGCTTTAGCCAGTCTTGATCCATACCAACTAAACATTTCTCCATCTACTAGCTTAATGGTAGCATTAGGAGCTATTTTCTGCATTTCTGCAAGGTGTTTTTCTTTGAATGGAAACGGTTCACTGGAAAGATAAATCAACTCGGGATTTAGTTCTCTAATTTGCTCTTCCGAAAGCTCCACATACCGATCCTCTTTACACTGATTATTTAAACCACAGACCTGAAGCATTTCATCTATAAAAGTATTCCCTCCAACAGCCATCCATGGGTTTCTCCAAATAAAATACAACACCGATTGGTTATTTTGCATCGAGAAGGATTGCTTCTTTTCTTTTATCTCATTGAGTAAAACTTCTACCTCTTGCTCTTTGTTAGTTATGAGCCCTATTTGCTGAATGGATTGCAAGGCCTGATCAAAAGTTTCAATATCACTCATCCAAACCGGGAACTCCTTTTCAAGGGCTTCTATATCATCCTTAAAGTTCTCCTCCTTATTTCCAATAATAAGATCAGGTTGAAGTGCTCTAATTTTTTCGAAGTTGAGTTTTTTCGTTCCTCCCACCCTGGTTTTAGACCGGAACCATTCTTCGGGATGAATACAGAATTTGGTTATTCCTACTACTCGATCTGCCAGCCCTAAATAATACAATAATTCAGTTTGAGAAGGGACCAGAGAAATAATTCTGGAAGGAAAAACGGGAAGCAATACTTCCCGTTTCATTTGATCTATTATGATTCTATTATTTTCCAATTGAATTAAGCAATTGCTTTAATTACGTCTTGTCTGGTAATGATGTGCTTTTTACCATCTCCATAATTTACGATTACAGCTGTTGCACCATCCGTAAACAATTTAGATACATCATTGATAGAAGTGTTTTCTGCAACTTCAGGGAATGGTGCTTCCATAATTTCTCTTAATGGTAATTCTTTCAATTCCGGTTTTTCCAATAAAGCCCCAAATAGGTTGTTGTCTGTAAGAGAACCTACAAACTTGTCGTTTTCTACTACCGGAATTTGTGAAATTCCGTATTGATTCATCAACAAGATAGCTTGAGACACAGGGTTATCAGGAGTTACTGTTACCAAGTGTTTACCAGCATGATCTTTAATTAGGTCCACAGCAGAAGTTTTTTCCTCATCCAGGAATCCTCTATCTCTCATCCAGTCGTCGTTAAACATTTTACCAACATAACGACTTCCATGATCGTGGAACAATACCACCACAACGTCATCCTCTTTTAATTCATCTTTTAACTGAAGAATTCCTTTGATAGCAGATCCGGCAGAATTCCCTACGAAAATACCTTCTTCTTTAGCTAGTTTTCTTTGGTAAACTGCTGCGTCTTTATCAGTTACTTTTTCGAACTTATCAATTACATCGAAGTTCACATTTTTAGGCAAGATATCTTCTCCAATTCCCTCAGTAATATAAGGGTAGATTTCATTCTCATCAAAAATACCTGTCTCGTGGTATTTTTTGAATACAGAACCATAAGTATCAATTCCCCAAATTTTGATGTTTGGGTTTTGCTCCTTCAAGTATTTTCCAACTCCGGATACAGTTCCTCCTGTACCAACACCAACCACAAAATGAGTGATTTTACCTTCAGTTTGTTCCCAAATCTCAGGTCCAGTGCTTAAATAATGTGCTTTGGTATTAGATGGATTATCGTATTGATTTACATACCATGAATTTGGAATTTCCTCTGCCAATCTTTTAGATACAGAATAGTATGATCTTGGATCTTCTGGAGCAACATTGGTTGGGCAAACGTGAACTTCTGCTCCAACTGCTCTTAGGATATCCATCTTTTCTTTACTCTGCTTATCACTTAAAACACAGATTAGCTTATATCCTTTTATGATACAAGCCAGTGCCAATCCCATTCCTGTATTTCCAGATGTCCCTTCGATTACTGTTCCTCCTGGCTTAAGTCTTCCATCTGCTTCAGCATCTTCAATCATTTGAAGTGCCATTCTATCTTTTACCGAGTTACCTGGGTTAGTAGTTTCCACTTTCGCCAGCACTGTTGCTTTTACGTCTTTACAAATGCTATTGATTTTAATAAGTGGTGTATCTCCTATTGTTTCAAGGATATTATTGTAATATTTCATTTTCTACTTTTTACGGGCGTAAATTTACATTTTTAGGAAGACTTAACTGGCCCAAAAAGTAAAAAGATTACAACAGCAGAATACTGTTGTTATTTCTCTAACAATGCGTTAACAATTCTTTGGTAGTCAGGGTTTCGGTCAATTCCATTATGGAGTTGATTTTCCAGAATAACAAGGGTATCGGCAAGTTTGAACTCTTCCTTGAGCCAATAGGCATGTTTTACTGGAATGGTTTCATCCTTATCTCCATGAAAAACCCAAACCGGTTCCTGAACTTTTTTGAGATGTTTAGCTGTTTTTAACTTGTATTTGATCAATGCTCCCGGAACAAACCAATAGTACTCAAACACCAGCTTTTTCATATTATAGTAGGGAGCCTGTAGAATTAATTTACTAGCCTCATTATTAGCAGCTATTTGAGTAGCTAGACCAGTTCCAATAGAAAAGCCCATGATGATGACTTCCTTTTCCTGATAGGGTTGAATAATAGAATCGTAAACGATTTGAATGTCTTTGACCATTCTCCTTTCTGTGGTAATCTTTCCTCCACTTTTACCAAACCCACGATAATCCAGCACAAAATAATCGTACCCCTGCTGATTGTAAAAAGTGGCAGAACTTTGCCATTCTTCTACATTACCGGCATTTCCATGGAGAAAGAATATTAAGCCTTTAGAGTCTTTGGAAGATGGAAACAAAAGTCCATTTATATCCACCTTCTTAGAGACTGGAATATTGTACTCCGTAAAAGGTTGATTAAAAGTAAACTGATGATCCTTGGGTAATTGTTCAGGAAAAAAGAACAGATTCCTTTGGCATCCTGTTATTAGGACACTTACCAGAACCATACCTAGAAGGAACCTCATTACATGGTAAGTAACTTATCTCTTTTTCCATTCAATATTTCTACTTGCTTCTGAAATGCCGCATTTTGAGAGCACTGAAACATTTGAGGTCTGGAAGCCCACGAATTAATCTCTTCCGATTGAGAAGAAAGTTGAATTTGTAATGGGATATCGTCCGGGTTAGCATTTACCCTATCCACTAAATCCGTAAAATCTTTAATTGCTTCTGCATACTCTTCCAAAAATAGTTTGCATTCATCGCTAATAGGATCTTCTTTTTCTTCTTCGATTACCTTAATCTCAAGTGATAAATCGTTCTCGTAATCTTCTCTAATACTATCTTTCACTTCTTGAGAAACGGTATCGGACAATACCAAAGAATCGCCATTACAAAGAGCTCTTTCCGTTTCTGTAATTGCTGGGAACTGTTCTGCACAAGCTGCTTTATTCTCTTCGGAAGGAGTAACACAATCGCACAGTTCCAATGATACTTGTTGAGGAGTATCATTTCCAGATTGATTGTTTTGTTCTTCCTCAGTTCCGCAAGATGCCATTAGCACAACTCCACTTAAAACGAATAGTAATTTCTTCATAATCTGATTAGTTAGGGTATAAAAAACGGGTGTAAGATAACACTTACACCCGTATATCATCATTTTTTATTGATTCAATAATTCAAGCGCTTCTTGTGCCGAGATAATTTTCCCGTTGAAGTCACCCACAACGAAGCTATCAATCAACCCTTCTCTTTCCAACTCTTTTCGGAACTCATCAGCTTCATCGTAATCTTCGAAATCTCCAATGAAGTACTTGGTTAACCCTGATGCGTTGTCGTGAACCGGTTTAACGTTTCCAACTGCAAGGTAAATATCCAGCATTTCCGTTGGGATATCGTTTGCATAAGCACCCACTTGCACGTGGAAGCTAATTAATTCACTTCTTACCGCACTTTCAGAAGGCTCAGAAGACTCCACATTGGTATCTACGTGCCCTGGAGTTACTTCAAATCCACCATCTTCTAGTTTCAAACGATCTCCATCTTTAAATACCACGATAAATGATCCGTCATATCCGTTGGTCATCATTTTAATTCTATGATTAGCTGCAGCTTGTTTCGAAGTAAACTCACCGGAGTAGTACCTGAATAACCCATCATCTCCTTCGATCCAAATTAGGTCTTCTGCATCTCCAAATACACTCTTAGAAAGTCTATTTCTAAATGCTCCAATTTGGATTCTGTAAATGGTTTCTCCTTTCTTAAATCCACCGGAGTTTCCTCCGTCTCCAATTTCATCCTTTGGTACTTCTCTTACTCCTGAACCAGCATTACTTTCTTCAACAATTGAAAGATCTCCATATCCTTCAAGCTTTAATTCTTCCGCTAATGCCAATGCATCTTCAGGGTTGCTGTAATTACCAATTACAAATAGTACGGTATCTCCTTGTTCTACAATATGAAAATCTTTATTACTTAAGTATGCATGAAGATCGTTAGCCGTAACACCGGTTACTTCTCTTCCGATTACAACACCATAACTTTTCCCTTTGGCAATTCCTTCCTGATCGGCAACACCAGAACTTCCTTCTCCCTGAGTTACTCTATGAACATCTTGTAGGTCTGCAAACTCTCCTATAGAGTCCATATAAATACGATATGCCAATAAATAATCTTCATCTGTATATC
The DNA here is from genome assembly GCA_965230225.1 of Parvicellaceae bacterium. Lineage (GTDB taxonomy): Bacteria > Bacteroidota > Bacteroidia > Flavobacteriales_D > Parvicellaceae > CALSMU01. The sequence continues at coordinate 139,845 of CBDDKM010000003.1, read as the reverse complement.
CTACACCATTAGGGTGTACAGGAGTTCCTTCCGGAGTATCTAACTCTTCATCCATGTAGTCACCTACACCATCATTATCTCCATCTAGCGGACATCCAAATTCATCAACAGGCCTTCCATTCTCAGGAGTATTAGCACATAAATCGGCTAAATCCACCACTAAATCTCCATCAGAATCCATCGTATCTCTTCTATAATCTTCAAAACGATCTGGATCAAAAATGTCATCAAGTGGATTGTATTTTTTGTAGATCAGATCATAAGTAAGTGCAAAATGTGTGTACAAGAATTTATCATTCTTATCATCTCCTTTTCTGTTCCCAAGGCTCTCTGAAGTAACTCCATCTACAAGATCTGTAAAGGCAAAGTGCATAGAGGTTCCCACTCTAAACTTAACACGTTTTCCCAGGTGCATGTTGGCTCCAACCTCCACAGGTACCGCCCAGGTTCTTTCCTGGTATTTACCAAATCCATCCAGATTTAATTCTCTAACATCGGATTCATAAACGTAATCTCTAAATATTTCGTTAGCCGCAGAAGCACCCGGATCATCTTCCGCCATGTCTCTAATGGTTCCATCAGACCAGTAATGATAAACATTACCATTGGCATCGTAATAATCTGTTTTAGCCAAAAACTCCATCGACTCAATCCCAACAGAAACGTATGGATCAACTAGTCTATCTGGATTTAATAGCTGCTTGAAATTATAGTTTAAGGTAAGTCCTCCTGTGGTAATGTGCGCATTAAAATTCAGGTTTCTATCGAGCGTTCTTTCTCCGGCACTAACTTGCCCAAAAAGTACATAGAACCCCATATCCAAATAATCGGTTAGTGGGTTTATAACTCTCATATCATACCCTACCCTACTAACGGTTGGGTGGAACCCACTGTGGTTATTGGCAATGTCTCCATAAAATGTAAACATCCCAACCCCCATACTTAGTTGAGGACGAAAAACGAACTCCAGTGGCTCTGGACCTTCGAATTTAGGTACTCTTTTCGTCTCGGTTGTATCTTCCTCCTGGGCCACTCCCGATCCGGATATCACAACCAGCGCTAACAACGTGAATACGAACCTTCTTACCATCAATGCATTTTTATCAAATCCCGACAGTATACGACCTGTCGCAGAAATGGTTATACTAACTAACGTAAAAGAAATAAAAATAGCAGTTAGGAAAAAGAACTTTTATACGAATGATACACGTGCAATTGTTAAGAAAAGTGCTTTAACGCTTCTCTCTTACTCAAATTGGAAAGTTCTTCATCGTGCTCATTCACAAAGTTTTTAACCTCATCTGGATTTAATTTAGCATGCTGACGAAGTGCCCACCCTATGGCTTTTCTCATAAAAAAATCCTTTTCATGCATTCCCATCTTACAATACTTAAACAATTGTTTTTGATCGGTTTCGTTTTTGTACTTTAATTGGTGCAACACTGCGCATCGCCTTACCCATAGGCTATCGTGCATCATCCACCCATCCATTATTTTTCTGTTTTCTGGGTAAGTGATCAGGTTCTTCCCCACCACATTTGTACTGAGAGAATCTACCGTGTCCCACCAGGGTTTAGATAAAACCAACTCTTGAAAAAACGGCAAATGCTCCGGTGTGAATTTCTTCCAGTTTTTTCTTAAAATTTCGATGGCCAGGTATTGATATTCTCGGTGAGGAAGCTCCCATAATTGTTTGACTAACTGTATAATTTCATCAACGAACAGCTTTTTTGAAGCTTGAAAAAATGGCTTGGAAATTTCATTTCCAACTGGCGATTTTATACCTAAATAGGGGTATAAGTCCTTCATGTATTTCTCCATTGCCGCTGCATTTTCTTCATTTCCGTTAGCTTCAAAAACAGCTATTATTTCCTTCTTTAAATTAGTCATACCGGAAGGTATTAAAAAAGCCGCAATAAGATGACTCCTATTGCGGCTTTATAATGAGTATTCGTTCGATTATTTCAACTTCTTACCTTTTACTACACGTTGGCTATTGCTATAATCTTTATTCTTCTTCAGTTTAACTGAGATATATGCACTGGCACTTGACTTAGATGTAAGATAATCTTCTCCACCATATTCAATTACTCCTCTTCCATTTGGCTTCCAGCTTTTTGCCTGAAGAGTATATCTTCCTTTCATTGTGGTAGAACCAAAGGTTAAGAATTTACCTTCTCCATTTTCGAATCTAACCGCAATTTTATCAGTTCCTTCCACTTTGTGCAAAATACCTCTAGTACCAGATTTAAAGATGACTTTATTTACAGATTCTTCTTCGTTGATTACGATCTCTCCATCTTCAAGGCTTGTATTACCATCTCTACTGGCACTGTAAAGAACAATATCATTAACCAGGTAGTACTGTAATTTCCCCAACTCCGCTTCTGTTAAATTGTATTTCTTCTGAACATCTCTGGTAAAAGAAATCTTTTGTTTACACGAGGCTGCCAACAAAACGATTGCCAACAACACCATTACTCTTTTCAATTTTCTCATGGCTATTTTTTATAATGTTTTATCTCTATCAATTATTGAACCAATAAATTACACCCTCTTACATCAGAGTGGTCAAATCTACCTAAAATTTCAAAACTTCCATCTTCAAATACCTTGCCCAAATCTTGTGTTGCAATAAAGCTACAACTGTAAAAATTAGCTAAGTCAATAATATTCACTCCTCCTGATTTCCCGTTGGGTAATACATTTAAAGGATCATTTACTTCTCTGGCAATTATTTTCATCCAGGGTGGACAATAAAACACCCCTTCTCCTTTACTGTACCCCTGAGAAAGCAATTCGGTCATTCCATATTCGCTATGAACGCTATTTACACCAAAACCATTAGTTAATTGCTCGTGCAATTCATCTCTGGTCAATTCTTTTCTCCTTCCTTTCATACCCCCTGTTTCCATTACTATCAAGTCAGGCATTTTCACCTTCCCCTCTTCAATAAAATCTAGCAATGCATAGGTAACCCCTATCAGCAATACTTTAGAATTATTCTCCAAACTCTTTAATACAGACCTAAATTCTACTCCATGGTTTAAAAAGAACCCACTTGAAGGATGCTTGGAGTTTTTAATGAGTCGATCCACCATATAAATTAAAGAGGATTCCTGCTGCTCCAGATAGGAAGGAAGTAAAGCCAGGAAACAATACTCTTTTGGATTGCCATAAAATAACTCGAACGCTTTTAGAAATGACTCTTCGTACAATTCGGGTTGAACCAAATAATGACTACTACGTCCCGTTTTTGTGGTTCCGCTACTTTGGAATCGAAGTTGACTTTCATAGTCATTAGCGATTACTTTTCTGGACTTAAAAAACTGGATGGGCAAGTATGGAATTTCTTCGATACGGGTAACTTCTTGCGGAGTTATTCCCAACTCCTGAACAAACTCTTTATACACCTCCACATTTTCTGCCTGCCAACGAAATATTTTCAAGCTCATTTCGTTAAACTCTTCAGGTGACTGGATATTGAAAATATCATTAGGATTGATCCCGTATGGTTGAGTCATTCTTAAAAAAGTCGTATTTTTATGTCGTAGTAATGAAATTCTATACAAAAATAACAATTGTTCTACTTGTGGGGTGCATTTTCTTTGCCACTTCATGCTTAAAACCGGAAACATTTCCACCTGAACCTGCCATTGAGTTTCAGAGTTTTCAGGCCATGGGAGATTCCGGATTAGTTACGATTTCTTTTACTGATGGTGATGGAGACATTGGATTAAACGAAAATGACACTTTAGCTCCCTACGCTCCAAATACATATTTCTATTACAACATGTACCTGGAGTACTTCGAAATGATGGATGGACAATGGGTTAGAGGAACTACTGATCCTAATGGAGAGAATTTTCCAACAGCGGATTCAATCACCTTTGCATTTCGTCTGGAAGACATCACTCCTATTGGACAAAACAAGGCTTTGAAAGGGGACATACAAATTACTCTGGAACCTTTTTACTTTAACATCAATTCTAACCATAGCGATTCCATTAAGTACGAAATTGTACTTATCGATCGTTCGTTAAATGTTAGTAACCGCATAGAAACCCCATTAATTGTTACTCAATAAGTATCCAATACTGAAATTTTGAATAATTTCGTACCACATGTTTAGAACCCTGATTAAATATAGTTGGTTTTGGTGTCTGATCGTTTCGACATTGTACCTGAGCAATTGTTCTGCTCCAGGTAGCACCAATACTAATTATGCTCACATGTACAAGGGAAACACCAGCATCATGCACCCCAATTTTATTGTGTATCACGATCAGGAATCTACCAGTAAGGTTTTCTTTAAAATTAACTCAGAAGAATTACTGTATACCAGAAAAGATAAAGCAGAACCTTATCGAGCAGAACTCATTTTACAATACCGTTTATATAGCGACATTAACTCAAAATTGATTTTGGATAGCTCAATGAAAAGAGTGGAAGACATTACCAAGGTTAAAGAGCCTAAAGAGTTGATGGGTGAACTGGAGATAAAAATGCAGATGGGCAATAAGTACTTACTAAAGATTATTGCCACTGACATTAACAGAAGTACTATTCATGAAACACACATAAGGATAGACAAAACTCAACCGGCCAGCAGTCAATTTTTTATTGTGAAAGATGCAGAAACGGATCAACCAATTTTTAGCAACTACATCAATCGATCGTCAGGGCTTAGAATTGTTTCTGACCTGAATAAGGGAAAAACCATGTTTGGAAGGTATTATCACAGAGACTTTCCTATATCAGCACCTCCTTTTAGTACGGTATACTCCAAATCATTCCTATACAAACCTGATAGCACATTTACGATTAATTTGAATCAGGAAGGGTTGGTTAACTATCAAATTCAGGACTCCGGTTTTGTTCATTTTCAAACGGACACCACCAGCAAAAAAGGATTTACCCTATACAGATACCATAAGAACTTCCCAGACATTAAAACAGCCGATGGAATGGTTAAACCACTTAGGTACATTAGTACCCGATCTGAGTTTTTTGAATTAACCAGCCATGAAAGCTCCAAAAAGGCCATGGATAAGTTTTGGTTGAGCAAAACGGGTAGCAAGGAAAGAGGTAGAGAGGTCATAAAAAAATACTACAACCGTGTGCAGAACGCCAATCAATATTTCACTTCGTACATAGAAGGTTGGAAAACTGATCGCGGAATGATCAGTATTATTTATGGAGCTCCTAATGTGGTTACTAAAAATGGTCATGGCGAAGTTTGGATATACGGAGAGGAAACAAACATGATGTCGCTACGGTTTGCTTTTGTAAAAGTGGAAAACCCCTTTACCGATAATGATTATAAACTTGAAAGAGGACAAGCATACCGATCCAGCTGGTACAGGGCAGTTGATGCCTGGAGAAGTGGAAGAGTATACTGGGTAGATTAAAGGGATGAAAGACAATTTTAAAGCAGGTACTCCTCCGCAAGCGAAGGATATGATTTACGGAATTAGAGCCGTAATAGAAGCAATAGAAGCTGGCAAAACTATCAATAAACTTCTGATTCAAAATGGCATTCAAGGCGAGTTATTTCAGCAATTGAAACAAGCATTAAGAGGGGTTAACGTGGTTACTCAACGAGTTCCTCAACAAAAGCTCAATAAGATTACCAGAAAAAATCATCAGGGAGTTATTGCCTTTATTTCTCCTGTGGATTACCATTCTATAGAAGACATTATTCCAGGAATATACGACCGAGGAGAAAGCCCTTTTATTTTCATCCTTGACCGAGTTACCGATGTTCGAAATTTAGGGTCCATTGCCAGAACGGCAGAATGTAATGGTGTTCATGCCATCGTAGTTCCTAGTAGAGGTGCTGCATTGGTTTCTGCCGATGCTATCAAAACATCTGTTGGTGCATTGCATAAAATACCTGTTTGCCGTGAACACAACCTAAAAGAGACCATCCAATACCTTAAGGATTTTGGAATCTCTGTAGTGGGGTGCACAGAAAAAACAGACAACCTACTTCCTACCACCGACCTTAATGGACCAGTTGCCATAATTATGGGAAGTGAGGAAAATGGGATTTCTCCAGAGTACTTAAAAATGTGTGATAACCGAGTAAAAATTCCAATGTTCGGAACCATAGAATCATTAAATGTTGCGGTATCAGCATCCATCGTGATGTACGAAATTAACAGACAAAGACATGAAAACAACTAACATAATCTTACTATCACTACTATTCGCCACGTTAATTAGCTGTGGAGAAGAAAAGGAACAAAATTATGTTATCGAAGAAAACTCTTCTTCAGAAGAACATTCGGAAGAACCTGAAAACCATGAACTGTCGCCTATTTCGTTGAACGACTTACAATGGATGGAAGGTGACTGGACCGACAATCAATTATTTGCCTTCAGAAAGCCGCCAGTTGCATTTAGAGAGGTTTGGACTTATTATCCTGACTCATTAAGTGGTAGAGGATACTCCATTAAAGAAGGAGACACTACCCTAACCGAAATGCTCTCTATACGAATAGTTAATGACAAGCTAGTTTATATCGCAAATCCGGTAGGACAATCATTAGTAAGCTTTCCTCTGGATTCTATTGGAGACAAATACATTTCGTTTTCGAACAAAGCACACGATTCCCCAAGAGATATTTCGTATCAATTTCTTACAAATGACTCTTTAAAGGTTGCCGTTACCAGCATCAGCCCACAGGGAGATAGAGTGGTTACCTTTAAGATGAAACGTAATTCTTTTTAATCGCTTCTGCAAAGGTAACGTCATTGATGTTTGCATCGTACCAGGAAATGAAATCAAAGTATTCCTGAACAATTCTTTCTCCCGGATCTTCGAATAGTTCCAGCAACTCTTTTTTGCCTTCAACAAACATAGCAACTCGCTCTTCTTTGCTATCCACTCGAATCAACTTCTTAAGGAATTTAATCAATACCTCTTCTGCCTGATAGTCTTTTTCTGACTTCTTTAAATGGCGAGAAGTAGACTTAATAATGTACTCTAACAAATCATAGTTTCCTAGTTCATAATGAATCAGCAAATTAAACAGCCTGGTAAAGTTGTATACATCCTGACGAAGGGTTTGCTCGTTATCGTTCAAGATTTTGTTTACCCACTTAAGAGCATCTTTATGCCAACCAACTCCAAAGTAGATATAAGCAATATTATAATAGAATAGAATGGCTTGCTCTTTACTCAACTTATATCTGTAAAGCTCTAGTCCTTCCTTCATCTCTTCCACTGTAGAAAGTGCTTTTTGGAACTCTCCCTGACGATCGTAAACCATTATTTGAGTATTGCTACTGAACGTAAAAATTTTCACTTTTACATCGATGGAGTTAAACCCTTTCTGACCAGACAACCCTTTCAAATCATTGATCAATTGCTGAGCCTTGTTCAGATTCTTGGAAGCAATATTACAGAAGATAAGATTCTTCATGGTTCGCACGTACCTAATTGGTAGATCCTGTTTAACCTTTTGGTGGTTATCCAGAATTTGCTTTGTACGTAAAAATTTCGATTGAGCCGTTGCAAAATCGCGATTGGTAATGTTACAAAGTCCTTGTATATAATAACAAATAGAAGCAGCTCTATCCGAAATTGCTGTATTCTTTCCTTTTATTAAGTGGTGATTAGCAATCTCTTCTACCACTTTTCTTTCCGAATCATTTTTATTGAAGTTACCACTTCGGAATACATAGTTGATTCTGGAATAGATCATCTGGTATTCGGCAAGGTTTCTTAGTTTCTCAATTACCATCAATTCTTCCTCGATCAACTTATCCAAATCGTAGGTAAAGATTCCTTGCTCATACTCCTCTTCTATAAGTTGTTTTTCCCAACTAATCAGTTCAAACCAGTAGTAAAATTTCTCGTGTTCCTGAGCTGCTTTTTTGGCTCTTTTCAAGAATTTTTTACACTCTTTGTAAAGCGCCTTCTTATATAGGATTTCAACATTTTTTATTTCTTGCTTCAATATTGAGCTGATAGAACTATCAGAATGATACCCTCTTAAACTTTTAAGAATTAACTTATATAAGTGATTTTTTTCGGAAGGTAAATGTTTGATGAATGTTTCTCCTTTAAAAGTGTTTTTTAAAGCTTCCTCATCGTAATCTTTTTGTTTCTCTATGGCGTCAAATATCCTTAGATAGTTTTTCTCTCCGGTTTGTAAAGAAGAGGATAGTTTAAAAAATCTCTTTTCCGATTTACTAAGGGATTTTATCAGGTCAAAAAGTTCGGTAGATGGTTTCATGATGTATTATGTAGCAGGTTGAACAATCCAATAATGTATAGCTAAATCTACGAATAAGAATCCAAACATTAATGTTTAAAATAATAAATTTAGGATTCCAATGGACAATTTCATGTTTTTACCTTACAAGACACCTAAAACGCCCGACCAATGATTAAAATTTAAATGTCCTATCTTTGAGGTAATTACAAAACTGACCATGCTTCGTACATTAATAACACTGTTCACCCTGATAGGGTTGTTTTCCGTTTCAACTGCTCAATTATCCTACACCACAGATTCCATCCCTATGCGAGATGGGAAAAAACTTGCTGCTGATATTTACCTCAACCCGGATTGCAGCGGAAATTGTCCGGTTATCTTAATTCAAACACCGTACAACAGAGTCTTTTATCGTTTTGGTCTGCCTATGGGAATTGGCACAGACATTACCACCAGTGGATATCACTTTGTGATTCTCGACTGGAGAGGTTTTTACGGATCTGCTGCAGCATTAAACATAAATGCGGATCGAGGCGAAGATGGTTATGACGCCATTGACTGGATCAATCAGCAAAACTGGTGTGATGGAAGCATTGGAACCTGGGGGCCATCAGCACTAGGAAAAGTTCAATACCAAACAGCTAACCAACAACACCCCAACCACATTTGCGCTGTTCCTTTGGTTGCGCAACCGGTATTTGCCTACGATGACTTTTATTATGGAGGAGTTTTGGAGGAATCACACCTGGAGCAATTAGACGCGCTTGGTTATGGATTATCCACCACCATTCTCGCACACCAAACTAAAGATCTTACCTGGAACATTGCAGAATCAAGCACCAATTATTCATCAAACATTCAAATACCTGTGCTCATGATTGGTGGTTGGTATGACCATTCCATCAACAGTATGCTCAACTATTTTTCGGACCTAAAACAAAACTCTCCGGCTGCCAATGAAATTAAGTTACTAATTGGCCCATGGGTACATGGAGGAACCGGAGCAGCACAAGTTGGCACTGCTACTCAAGGTGAACTTTCCTTTCCACAAGCGGCTGGTTGGAGCGACTCTTTGGCACTTGACTTTTTTGATTTTCACCTTCTTGGTATTCAAAATGGTTGGGACAACTTCCCCGATGTTAAGTACTTTCAGATAAACGACAATAATTGGTACGATGCCACCGAGTGGCCCACTAGCGATGTCACCAATCACTCATTGTTCCTTCAAAATGATCACACCTTAAGAGAAACAACTCCAACATCTACAACAGGAAATTCAACAATCATTTTCGACCCGCGAGATCCCTCACCTACTATTGGAGGGGCTACACTACACACCACATTGGATCAAGGACCATACGATCAAGCTCCATTAGTGGAATCCAGAAACGACATTCTTACCTACACCAGCCTGGTGTTAACAGATGACATTGCACTAAAAGGACGCGTAATAGCTCATTTATTTGTTTCGTCGGACAGAACAGATACCGATTTTGCGGTTCGATTAACCGATGTTCATCCCAACGGAACTTCCATGCTTATTACAGATGGTATTAAACGAATGAGATTCAGGGATGGATACACCAATCAAGATACTTCAGCGATCACACCTGGACAGGTATATGAAATAGAAGTTGAATTACCTCCAACATCCTACACCTTCCTAACAGGACATCAAATCAGAGTAGACATTACCAGCTCTCACTCGAGAAGATGGGACATTAATTTAAACAATGGAGGAGCGATGTACACTTCAGGCGATACACTTATTGCCACCAACATCGTTGAACACAACTCAATTGAGCCTTCGTATATCGAACTCCCTCTTAACGACTATCAGGTTAGTGATAATAACATTGAGACACCATCCTTTGAAATTTACCCTAACCCAACTACAGATGTTCTTTATATCAACTCAGTTACTTCTCCTAACACAACTGCAAGCATATACTCTGCCACTGGAAAATTGATTACCCAAACGTCACTCAATCAAGAATCCAACATAATTACTACATCTCATCTATCGCCGGGAGTATATTTTATAAATTTGGAAAGTCAACACCATAATTTGACCTATCAATTGATTAAACAATAAACATGATTCGAATATTTACACTCACTCTTCTTTCCCTATTTGCCGCCAACTCATTTGCACAAGATTTTGTATGCAATCACAAACACACACCGTTTTATGGCTCCAGCAAAGCCTCTAACGAGAGAAGTGACACCATCGATATTCTAAATTACAACATCAATCTGGACATTACGGATTATTCCGGACACACTATTTCCGGTTGGTGTGAGGTAGATTTCGAAAGTAAAATGAATGGGGTAAATTCATTAAGTCTTGACCTTTTACAACTTAATGTGGATTCTGTTACTGCAGGTGGGCAACAGCTTACCTACAGCTACAATGACACCCTATTAGTTATTGATTTAGCCACAACACTTAACACTAATGATGCTTCTGCTGTAACAGTATACTACAATGGCTCACCTCAAGGTGACCCAGCTGGTTGGGGCGGATGGTACTGGCAAGGAAGTTACGCCTACAATTTAGGAGTTGGGTTTGGTGCCAACCCACACAATTATGGACGAGTTTGGTACCCTTGCTTCGATAATTTTGTAGAACGAGCCACTTATGATTTCACCATACTCACCAATGGAGGAAAAACATCTTACGCTAATGGATATATTGCCAACGAACAAGTGGTTGGTGTCGACTCATTGCTTAGAACATGGAGAATGGACACTTTGATTCCAACTTACCTTTCTTGTATAGCAGTGTCTAACTACACTCATGTTGAACAACAATATACAAGTACGGTTACCTCCAATACAACTCCAGTATATTTAATTGCCGACCCTGTTGATACCAACAACATGAAAAGCTCCTTTACTAACTTATTCGGAGCCATGGAGGCATTTGAAGTTAACTACGGCCCATACTTATGGAACAAGGTTGGATTTCATTTAGTTCCATTCAATTCAGGAGCCATGGAGCATGCCACCTCTATTGCTTATCCTAAATCTACAGCAAATGGTTCTACTGCCTACGAAACATTGATGGCTCACGAACTTTCTCACCATTGGTGGGGTAATTTAGTTACGTGCAGAACTGAGGGAGATATGTGGATCAATGAAGGAATGGCTTCTTATTCGGAAAAACTATTTTTAGAATACATCTATGGGTATGCTCAATACATTAATGAGGTAAAGCTCAACCACAAAGACGTACTACACCATGCACACATCAATGACAATGGTTTCTACGCTGTACATGGCGTTCCTACAGAAATCACGTATGGAGATCACTCCTACAATAAAGGTGCAGATGTTGCACACACACTGCGTGGCTACATGGGAGATGCAGACTTTTTTGCAGGTTTACAATCATTTTTAGCAGCCAATCACTTTGCAGATGTGGACGCTTACGATTTCATGAATCACCTGAACTCTATGCCAGGAGTAGATGTAACCGACTTTTTTACCGATTGGATTTTTAACCCTGGGTTTCCTCATTTTAGTGTCGATTCGATTCAATCCACACCAAATGGAAGTAATTATGACGTAACCGTGTATGTAAGACAGAAACTTAAAGCTGCTCCGAACTACTATTCCAATGTTCCACTGGAAGTAACATTTATGGGATCAGATTGGACCGAACAAACAGAATCCTTTACCATGAGTGGGCAGTTAGCTAATTTTCAATTCACCCTTCCATTCGAACCTTCACTAGCCTACTTAAATGGAGGTGATAAAATTAGTCAGGCTGTTACCGGAGACAACATTGTGGTTACCTCTACCGGAACAAAAGATTTGAGTTATCCAATGTTCCGTTTTAATGTAAACAGCATCACCGACTCAGCTTTCTTGAGAGTTGAACATCACTGGGCACATCCTGATGATTTGGGAGTTAATTTCATGTACGAAATTTCTCAGGAAAGATACTGGAGCGTAGAAGGTTTTCTGCCAAATGATTTTGACGCCAGCCCTAGAATTTTCTTTAATGGAAACAACACATTAAGCGGAAATCTGGATACAGAGCTAACTTCATTACCTGGGTTTCACGAGGATAGTTTAGTGGTTTTCTATCGTCCTGGGCCAGCACATCAATGGGAAGTTCTTCCCAACATTAACATCAATAACTTAGGATCAACTACAGACGGGTATGGATATGTAAACCTGGAAAGCCTACAACTTGGAGAATATACTTTCGGATGGAAAAAATCGAATGTAAGTGTTGATGAAAACCAATCAGAAAAAATCTTCAATATTTACCCTAACCCTGCACAAAACCTGGTTAACATCGACTTAAGCAACCTTGAAGGAAATGAATACCTGATACAAGTATTTGACATGAATGGCAAACTGGTAGCCTCAAAAACTACTGTAGCCACTCAAGATTTCATTGATATCCAGCAACTAAATCAAGGTCAGTACCTAATATCAGTATTGAACCAAGGACAGTTTATGGGATCTAAAACATTAATTAAAAACTAAAGCCTACTGACTCCAGGTCTTTCCAGTAATCTGGATATGACTTAGACACAACAGAAGGGTTTTCGATGTTCACTTCATCCACTTTAATTGCCAATGGAGCAAATGCCATTGCCATTCTGTGGTCGTGATATGTTGCTATCTCATCTTCAGTTTTCTTTAGCTCCTGACCACCTGGAATCAGGATACAATCATCTCCAACAAGCTCGATGTCAACATCCATCTTCTTCAGTTCTGTTTTTAAAGCAAGGCTTCTGTCAGTTTCCTTTATTCTCAATGTCTTCAACCCAACTATTTTGGCCTTTACACCAAAGGCTGCACAGGTACATACAACTGTTTGAGCTAAATCCGGACAGCTTTTTAAGTCCAATTCATCAATAACGCTCACCACCTGACCATTGTTCTTTAGCACTACCCCACCTTCAACAAACTCGGTGGAAACACCAAACAAACCGTAAATATCCACCAATGCAGAATCACCTTGCAAGCTTTCTTCTTTAAGCCCAACGATTTTCAATTCAACTCCAGGGCTTAGCGCAACTATCTGATACCAGTAGGAAGCTGCACTCCAATCTGCTTCCACCACAAAATCATTTTCCCGATATGAATTTGCTTCAACCACAATTGATCTTTCCTCCCATCTACACTCAGCACCAAAATGCTCCATAAGCGCTAAAGTCATGTCAATATATGGCTTAGAAGTCACTTCAGATTGAAACTTAATAGTCAGTCCATTATCAAGAGCTGGAGCGATAAGCAACAAAGCAGAAACAAACTGACTACTCACACTTCCGTCCATTTCCACAACATGATTGTTTAACGACACTCCTTTTATCTTCAGTGGAGGATAACCCTCATTTTCCACATAAGAAATATTTGCTCCTAATTGATTCAAAGCATCCACCAATATCCCAACAGGGCGCTCTTTCATTCTAGACGACCCAGTTAGCACCCACTCTCCATTTTGAATGGCTAAAAAAGCGGTTAGAAATCTAAATGTGGTACCTGCCGGACCAACATCCAAGGTACTTTCCTCTTGAAATCCTGACAATATGTTTTCTAATGTTCGGGTATCATCGGCTGCTGCCGAATTTCCAATTTTGACATCACCATCACAAAGTGCTTTTATGATTAAAGCACGATTATTTTCACTTTTAGAGGCTGTTAATACCACCTCTCCATTAATCAATTCTTTAGGAGCAAGTATTTTCATTTTTTCTACAATCCTTGGTAATAGTTTAAAGACTCAATAATTAATTCGGCATTACTGGTATTATCAAACACCCCTTCTCCAATGCCCTTAAGCATAGTAAAGTTGATTTCATCAGAATTGTTCTTCTTATCGTTCTTCATCAACTCCAGCAACTCTACAAAGTGAGCCTCCGGCAATTCTATTTTCGGGAAGAGCTTTAAGATTCCAGCTGAAACTTGCTCTAACTCACCAGTAGACATTCCAACAACCTTACTAGACAAATAAGATTCACAAATCATACCTATTGCCACTCCTTCTCCATGAAGAATTGGCTGATTGTTGTTCAACATCCATGTTTCAATGGCGTGACCTATGGTATGCCCAAAATTCAATAGTTTTCTTTCGCCTTTTTCCTTAGGGTCATTCATCACAATCTGGTTTTTAATCAACACAGATTCATAAATTACCTTATCCCAATCCAGGCTTTCCCAACCCGTTTCAACACAATACCTCCAATAGTTTGCATCTTTAATCAAACCGTGCTTTAGTACTTCAGCATATCCGGAGATCAATTCATTTTTTGGTAATGAATTCAAAAAGTTAGCATCACAGTATACAGAAACAGGCTCATTAAATACACCAACCTGATTCTTGAAATTATCCAAATCAATTCCAGTTTTACCTCCTACAGAAGCATCCACCATGCTCAACAAAGTGGTTGGCACATTTACAAAATCAATCCCACGTTTATAAGTGGAAGCAATAAAACCTCCCATATCGGTAATTACTCCCCCTCCTAAGTTAACCAACAAAGCATTTCTACGGATATTAATGTCGCTTAGGTACTTCCACACTCCAAATACAGTTTCGATATTTTTGTTGGCCTCTCCACTTTCCACTTGAATTAGCTCTACGTTTTGCAATTCGGGAGCCCCTTCAAATAAATACCCAAACAATGGTTCGGTATTTTCATCTACCAGAACAAAAATTTGGTCCTTAGCATATTTTGCAATGATGCTATTCAAATTGCTCTCTGCAACGTTTCCAATAAAAACAGTCGATTGATTCGATGGTATTGTTTTCATCTTTCTTTAATTAAAAAACCCCAATCTCAAAAAATGAAATTGGGGTTCAATTTATTGAGATTTATTCGTCTTATTTTTTCTTAAATGCATTGATTGCGTTTCTGGTAAAGTCAGACAATACAAGTTTTCCACTCATGGCTGCTCTTTCCGATAATAGCTCACTCCAATGCTCTGTTCCTTCCCAAAATACTTTTTTAAGTAATCCCATTGCTTCTGGGTTAGAATCGGCTAATTTATTTGCTAATACATCAATGGCCTCATCCATGTTAATGGCATTTTCGAAAATTTCGGCATAAAGCCCTTTTTCTCTTGCCCACTCTGCACTATACCATTCGGTAGCATTAATTGCCATCATACTCATTGCTGATGTCCCCACCTTTCTTTCTACAGCTGGTCCAACTACAAATGGACCAATACCTACTGCCAATTCGCTTAACTTAACAGAAGCAAATTTTGTAGCGTAACAGAAATCAACCGCACTAGCCATTCCTACTCCACCTCCAACAGCTTTTCCTTGTACTCTACCAATAATTAACTTCGGGCAAGTTCTTGCTGCATTAATTACATTAGCAAATCCAGAAAAGAACTTCTTTCCAGTCTCTAAATCATTAATAGAAATTAATTCATCGAAACTAGCTCCTGCACAGAAAGCTCTATCTCCAGCAGATTTCAGAATAATCACTTTCACATCATCATTTTGCCCTGCTTCAGTAATGGTATCCGCTAACTTCGCTAATACCTTCCCTGGAAGGGAGTTACTAAGTGGGTGAAAAAATTCGATGGTGGCAATTCCCTTTTCATCCACCTTCATTTCTACAGTTCCCTGATCTATTGCTGTTGACATATCCATTTATTGTTTTAAAGTCCCGAAATTAAGAAAATGTTCAAAACATTTGACTTAACAATGTAATTACTCTGTAATTCTTTCCTAATTTTACCCTACACTTTAGGGGTGTCCATTTAATTGGACTGAGAATCACTCTCATTACTTGATCCAGGTTATGCTGGCGGAAGGAAAAGTGGAACAGATTCCTGTTCGTATTCATCCCATAAGTGTATTATAATTTATTAGAAACTCATGAACATTACGTTGAATGAAAAGTTAATGGATATTGAGGAGAGCAACACACTTTTGGAATTGCTTTCCAACAACGATCTAGACGAAAAAAAAGGAATTGCCGTAGCACTCAATTACGAAGTTGTTCCGAGAGAACAATGGTCAAGCACCGCACTAAAAAATAACGATAAAATTACTGTAATCACCGCTACTCAAGGCGGATAAACTCTTTACGATTATGCCAAGAACAGACACAATACCATCAGAGAAATCTCAAATTACCAGAGAAGGATTCCCAGCTTCAGAAAAAATTTATGTTGCCGGGGAAATCCATAAGGACATTCGAGTAGCCATGCGAGAAATAACCCTTACAGAAAGTAAGGCGATGTTCTCCGAAGGTGAATTCACCAAAGAGTTTAACCCACCTGTAACGGTGTATGATACATCAGGACCGTATACCGACCCAAACATCGACATTGATGTTCGAAAAGGTATTCCTGCCATAAGAAAGGAATGGATCATGAATAGAGGAGATGTAGAACAATTAGACTCCATTACTTCGGAATACGGAAAAGAAAGGTTAGAAAACAGCAATTTAAAGCACTTAAGATTTGAATACCTTAGCAACCCGTTAAAGGCTAAACCCGGAGCTAATGTAACTCAAATGCACTATGCAAAAAAAGGAATAATCACTCCTGAAATGGAATACGTTGCCATTAGAGAAAATCAACGTTTACAAGAGTACAAAGGAAAAATCGATCAGCATCCAGGTCAAAGTTTTGGCGCCAACATTCCGGAGGTTATTACTCCAGAATTTGTTCGTTCTGAAATTGCAAGTGGAAGAGCTGTACTACCAAACAATATTAACCACCCGGAAAGTGAACCAATGATTATTGGAAGAAACTTTTTGGTGAAGATCAACGCCAATATTGGTAACTCTGCCATTACTTCATCCATCGAAGAGGAAGTTGAAAAAATGGTATGGGCCACCAGATGGGGAGCAGATACCGTAATGGATCTAAGCACTGGTGATAACATCCACGAAACTAGAGAATGGATCATCAGAAATTCTCCTGTTCCGATTGGAACTGTACCGATTTACCAGGCATTGGAAAAAGTAAATGGAAAAGCAGAGGACCTAACCTGGGAATTATTTAGAGATACCTTAATTGAGCAAGCTGAGCAAGGAGTAGACTACTTCACAATTCATGCTGGAGTATTATTAAGATATGTACCTCTTACTGCTAAAAGACTAACTGGAATTGTTTCTCGTGGAGGATCTATTATGGCAAAATGGTGCCTGGCTCATCACAAGGAAAACTTCCTTTACACCCACTTTGAAGAAATCTGTGAAATCATGAAAGCGTACGATGTTGGTTTCTCTCTGGGAGACGGATTAAGACCTGGATCCATTGCTGACGCCAACGATGCTGCTCAATTAGGAGAACTTAAGACACTGGGTGAGCTAACCAAAATTGCCTGGAAACACGATGTACAGGTAATGATTGAAGGACCTGGACATGTTCCGATGCACATGATTAAAGAAAACATGGATCTTGAACTAAAAGATTGTTTCGAAGCTCCTTTCTATACACTCGGGCCATTAACACAAGACATTGCCCCTGGATACGATCACATTACCTCTGCCATTGGTGCAGCTCAAATTGGATGGTATGGAACAGCTATGCTGTGCTACGTAACACCTAAAGAACATTTAGGACTGCCTAATAGAGACGATGTAAAAGAAGGGGTTATCACTTATAAAATTGCTGCTCATGCTGCAGATTTGGCTAAAGGATTCCCTGGAGCACAAATTCGTGACAATGCCATGAGTAAAGCTCGATTCGAGTTTAGATGGGATGATCAATTTAACTTGTCTTTGGACCCGGATACAGCCAGAGCTTATCACGATGAAACATTGCCTTCTGACAACGCTAAAGTGGCTCACTTTTGCTCCATGTGCGGACCTCATTTCTGCTCCATGAAAATTACTCAGGAGGTTAGAGATTATGCCAAAGAAAATGGACTAACTGACGAAGAAGCTTTACAACAAGGTATGGAAGCTAAAACTGAGGAGTTCATAGACAAAGGTGGAGATGTATATCTGGAACCGGAAAAACTGGCTAAATAGTTGAGAAAAAGGCCAAAAATACTATCTATTGCGGGATTTGACCCAAGTGGAGGTGCTGGAGTTTTAGCAGACATCAAAACCTTTGAACAACACAAGTGTCAGGGATTTGCGGTCTGTACCGCCAACACCATTCAAAATGAAAGTGAATTCATTTCGCCCAATTGGGTTGAAAGGGGGGTGATTTTGGATCAACTAAACACCTTGCTAAAACAGCACCATTTTGTTTGGATAAAGGTGGGGCTAATTAAAGATTTTGAGTTTTTAATTGAACTCACCGAATTAGCTAACCTGACACAGTCCAAAATAATTTGGGACCCTGTATTGAGCACTAGTTCCAGCTTTGATTTTAAGCATGATCTATCATCCCTACGGAAGGTATTGTCCAGAGTATTTTTAATTACTCCAAATTGGAATGAGGTAAAAATACTCTCAGGAAAAGAAGATGCGCTTAAGGGAGCAGAAGAGTTAGCAAAATATACCAAAGTTTATTTAAAGGGTGGACACAATAGTTCTTCGCCCGGCAAGGATTATTTGTTTGATCAGGGAATTATTAAACCACTGGCTCCCAAAACAACTAATGCAACAGAAAAGCATGGCAGTGGGTGCATCTTTTCGAGCGCTCTAACAGCCAATTTAAGTTTAGGGTTTTCTCTTCATAAGGCATGCCTTAAGAGTAAGCAATACATTTCCAGAGTTCTTGAAAGCAATGATGGTTTACTAGGGTATCACCACAGGTAATGAAAGCGATTACATTATATCACATATCGAATTTTCTTTCGGCATTTGCCATGACCATGTACTCCCTGAACATAGTACTGGTTAAATACCATGTAGTAAGCGATAATTTCGTTTATCTATTTATCGGATTCATTGCCCTGATCATTTGGATTCGATCCAAAGCAAAACAGCAAGACATCGATGTAATTAACCCTATTAATGCCATCATGACTTGTAGAATATTGCAGATCGTTGGCTTCCTTGCATTTGGAGCAGGTATACTTTTTATTGTTCAGCACTGGCCCTTTTGGTGGCTTCCATTAGCCATTGGATCAATACTGCAGTTTGTAGCCTTTGGACTTACTTTTTATTTAAAACCAATTCAAAAAGAAACGCAACTACTGGATGATGTAGACTTTGAATAATGATTGATAAACTACAATATATCACTCAGAACCATGACAACTGGTCACACTCTGAACTAACAGAACAGGTATGTAAGGCAGGAGGCAACTGGGTTCAATTAAGAATGAAAAATACCACATTGGATGATTTTCGTTCCGAAGCCCTGAAATGCAAAGAGATTTGCCAGCGATACAATGCAAAATTTATCATCAACGACAATGTTCTACTTGCTAAAGAGATAAATGCCGATGGAGTTCATTTGGGAAAAAATGACATGGCCCCATCAGAAGCAAGAAAGTTATTGGGAGAAGGATATATCATTGGTGGTACAGCTAATACATTTGAAGACATTATTCACCTTAACAAAGAAGGTGTGGACTACATTGGTTTGGGGCCTTTCCGTTTTACCAACACCAAGAAAAACCTAAGCCCGATTTTGGGCCTCGATGGGTACCTCAACATCATTAAACAAATGGGAGCTAGTGAAATCAACATCCCAGTTGTTGCTATTGGAGGGATAGAAGTTTCTGACGTGGCTAACATTATGAACACCGGAGTTCATGGAATAGCCATTTCCGGTTTAATTACTCAATCCGAAAACAAAACTGACCTAATCAACAATTTAAAACAACTACTCCTGAACAATCACAGATAATTATGGAACAATTAACCATTGCAGATAAAACTTTTAATTCAAGACTATTTACCGGAACCGGTAAATTCAGCTCATCTCAATTGATGGAGGAAGCCTTATTGGCCTCGGGATCAGAATTGGTTACTGTAGCACTTAAAAGAGTGGACATTAACGATGATTCGGATGACATTCTTGAGCACCTGAATCACGATCAGTTTAATTTATTGCCCAACACCTCAGGAGTGAGAACAGCAAAAGAAGCTGTATTTGCAGCCGAACTTGCCAGAGAAGCGCTGGAGACTAACTGGTTGAAACTTGAAATCCATCCAGATCCAAAATATTTACTTCCTGATCCTATTGAAACTTTAATGGCGGCGGAAGAATTGGTCAAAAAAGGATTCATAGTATTGCCTTACATCCATGCCGATCCTGTGCTATGCAAACGACTAGAAGAAGTAGGAACTGCAGCTGTTATGCCACTAGGATCTGTAATTGGAAGTAATAAAGGGATTAGAACCACTGATTTTCTGGAAATCATTATTGAACAATCCAATGTACCTGTTGTGGTAGATGCAGGACTAGGAGCACCTTCTCATGCCGCACACGCTATGGAAATGGGTGCTGATGCAGTATTGGTAAACACAGCCATTGCAGTATCTGATAATCCGGTAGAAATGGCTAAAGCATTTAAACTTGGGGTAGAAGCAGGTAGAATGGCTTACGAAGCAAAATTAGGGCGACAATCTTCAATGGCAGCTGCCAGCAGTCCTTTAACCAGCTTTTTAGATTAGTGTTTAACAGCATCCTATATCGCATTAGAAGCTCCAAAAACATTGGAATGATAGCACGTTCCCACAAAGCATTTGGGGGTAATTTCCTTGTAATAATTGGAGATGAAGACAAATGGAAATTCAAGGGAGGAGTACACACCTACACCCGACAACTGGATGAGCAAGGCAAGGTAATTACCTTAAAAAATCTAGAAGAATTTGTGGAGTGGAAAAACCAATATTCATACCCTACTCTAGCCATTGAGATTCATGAAAATGCACAGAATTTAATGGGATTTGAGTTCCCCGAAATGTGCAACATCATGGTTGGTAATGAAGCAATAGGCCTACCCAACAAAGTACTGGAAGCATGTGATCAGGTACTTACCATTCCTCAATTTGGGAAGGTGGGAAGTTTGAACGTAGCAGTATCAGCATCTATTGCAATGGCAGAAGCTCGCAGAGGCATTAACACAGAAAGAGACATTCATCAATCTAAGTTTTCATGGCAGTAATATTTACCACAGCAAGAATGGTGGTTCGAGAATTAGAACCAAAAGACATTGAGTTGTTTCATGACTTACACAGCAACCCCAATGTAATGCAATACACCAGTGGTAAAATTCGCTCATTGGAAGAAGATGAAGAGGATCTTAGCCAAATTATTGGTAGCTATTCAGACAATCAAAACACCAAACACATTTGGGCACTTGCCCATCCAGAAACTAATGAGTTTATTGGCACTTGTGCTGTTATAGGGTCTGAAAATGAAATTGGCTACCGAATCAGAGAGGCTTACTGGAACAAAGGCTTTGGAAAAGAAATTGCCAACGGCTTAATTAACTTTTGTATCGAGGAACTAAAAGTGAAATCGATTACCGCTTTTTCCTTTGCCGACAATGAGGCTTCCGTTAAAATTCTTGACGCCTCAAAACTCGATTTTATTAAAGAATTTTTTGACAACGAATACTGCATGAACGATCGATATTATCGATGGACAGCAGAATAAACACAGTAATGTACAAAGACATTTTTGACACATACAATTGGGATCAGGTTAAGGAAAGCATATATTCCAAAACCACGAACGATGTTGAACAAGCTTTATCTAAAGACAAATTAAACCTGGAAGATTTCAAAGCTTTGATCTCTCCGGCAGCTGAACCTTTTTTAGAACGGATGGCACAAAAAAGTCATCACATCACTCAAAAAAGATTTGGTAAGACCATTCAACTGTACATACCACTGTACTTAAGTAATGAATGCCAGAACATTTGTACCTACTGCGGGTTTAGTTTAGATGTTAAAATCCCTAGAAAAACACTTTCTGACGAAGAAATTCTGGAAGAAGTAAAAGTGATTAAAGCACTAGGATATGAGCATGTATTATTAGTAACGGGAGAAGCTAATAAAACAGTAGGCCTGGAATACTTCAAAAACGCAGTTAAGCTAATTAAGCCCTACTTCTCAAGCATATCAATTGAAGTTCAACCACTAGAGGAGGAAGAGTATAGAGAGTTGATTGAAGATGGTGTTAACACGGTATTGGTATATCAGGAAACCTATCACAAAGAGGACTACAAAAAGCATCATCCGAAAGGACGTAAATCTAACTTTGATTATCGATTAGCAACACATGACCGACTGGGGAAAGCTGGAATATTTAAAATGGGATTAGGGGTACTATTTGGTCTGGAAGACTGGAGAACAGATTCTTTCTTTTGTGCAGCACACTTAGATTATCTGGAGAAGACTTATTGGCAAAGCAAGTACTCGGTTTCTTTTCCAAGATTGCGCCCATGTGCCGGAGGCATCGAACTTAAAAGCATCATGACTGACCGCCAGCTGGTTCAGCTCATCTGCGCTTACCGATTATTCAATGAAGAAGTGGAATTATCCATGTCTACCAGAGAATCTGCTAAGTTCCGTGAAAACATCATCAAACTTGGAATAACCAGTATTAGCGCCGAAGCCAAAACTGATCCTGGTGGATATGCAAACCCGCAAGTGAATTTGGAGCAATTTGAAATTAACGATAAAAGATCCACGAATGAGTTTATAGACGCCATTAAAAATCAGGGTTATGAGCCTGTTTTTAAGGATTGGGATCACATGTTGCAATAGCAGATTATTTGCTATCTTCATGGTTGGATGAACACAAATGAGCTAGACAGCCTTCCGGTATTCTTTATCATTGGCCGACCAAGGTCGGGGACAACCATGCTACGCACTATTTTTGATGCGCATCCTGAAGTTTCCATCCCCCTGGAAAGTAAGGTTATTGTTTTCATGTACCTCAAGTACAAAAATGTAAACAAGTGGAACGATCAACTCCTAATTGAGTTCTTCAACGACCTTTTCCTACAACCAAAAATGGACTCCTGGATAGTGGATAAGAAACAATTAAAAAAGGATATACTCAACCTTGGAGGTCAGGCTAACTTCGTTCGTTTAATCAAACTTCTTTATTTAAATACCACCTCTTTTTTTGACAAGAAAAAAATTGTGGTTATTGGTGATAAAAACCCTGGTTACTCCTATAACATCAGAAACTTTAAAACGCTACTTCACCTCTTTCCCGAGGCAAAAATCATTCACTTAACAAGGGATTATAGGGACCATTTTCTATCCATGCAAAAGGTAGATTTTGAAGGAAACCATCTCTCTCTGGTTTGTTACCGCTGGAAATACTCCTACCTTAAGATCAAGAAGTTAATGGAGGATAAAATGGATCGTTATTACTTCGTTAGGTATGAAGACATAGTTCAGGCTCCAAAAGAAGAAGTAACCAAAATATGCTCTTTTCTAGGAATTGAATATGATGAGGGAATGATTCATTACTATAGGGTAAAAGACAAGGTATTGGAAGTTTACACGAAAGAGGAAGTAATGAAATACCACAGTAGCTTATTCAAACCAATTAGTGCCGATTACATCTATGGCTGGAAGAAAAAGCTTACCAAAAAACAAATTGAATTAGCCGACTCAATTGTTGGTAACACTGGAATTGAAGCTGGATACGAAAGAAGATTAAAAGGATTTAAATTATGGCCAAAAATCAAAGTTCTTCCAGACATCCTCTACTCCAAACTCTGGCTACTTTACAAAGGTATTTATGACACTATACTGCCCAACAAACTAAAAAAGAACAGGAAAATAATGTCGAAAATCTATTTTAAGATTTTCAAACCTTCTAGCTAATGGTATAAGAATAGTGAATCTGATATTCACTTTCTTTTTTATCCACTTTCACTCCAAACTCTGTTGCCAACACATGAATTTTTTCTGCCAGACCGGATTTAATATCCTGCTCATCTAAATCAACCTGCAACACATGATCTTCGCTCAACTTAGTCATAGACAACAAATACTTTCTTGCCTTTTCCAGGTATCTATCTCTGGTTAATTCCATGTGTAGTACACCTTCTTGTTCTTTTACCACCTGAAAACCAACTTGCTTGTTAAAACTAACAGCTTCTTCATTGCTTTTAAGCACCTTAATCCTGGTTTTATTCCATCCAAGAATTTCGTAACCCATTTCTAACAAACACATGGAAGCTAAGGAAGGAACAATCGTTTTCAGGTATTTCTGCTCCCAGATAAATAGTCCGGATTCCGAAGACCTATTGTTCCAATCTACATCTTTATCATTGATTAAACCTATAGCCCGGTTTTCGAAAATAATCAAGTAGTAAAAATTGCTAAAATTGTTTACCGAATTGAACCATTCCAACTGCTGTTCGGGAGTAATCTCTTTTTGGTAAATCATTCTGGATGAAATAAAAGAGGAATTTCTTTGAACTCTGATCAATTCAATGTCTTCTTCTCTGACCCTTTTAAGCTGAACACCGTGTTTCTCGACGATCATTTTTGCAGTTTTTTTCTAATAGAATAAGACGGTTTTTTATTCTGCGCCTGATACAGTTTAAACAGGTACTGCCCTATTATTCCAAGACACAATAGAATGATACTAGTGGAGAACAAAATGGTTACAATAGTAGAAGTATACCCCAATGGCACATTCCTAACTAGTCTTCGGTAAATAAAATAAAGCCCCAACAAAAAAGTAATGATGGAAAAAATCATCCCGGCATAGGTCATTATTTTTAGAGGAATGGCCGTATACTGTGTAGTGATATTAAAGGCTATTTTGAACAACTTAAACGAAGAATATCCCGACTTTGAATGCTGTCTTTTTTCGTGTTGCACCTGAACAAAAGCAATATTATCTGTATACCAAAGCAACAACTCATCGATGTATACAAAGCTTTGTCCGTGCATTAAAATCTCATCGGCCAGCTTACGGTTCAACAACCTAAAAGAAGATCCTTTACCCGGCGACTTTAGTAATAACTTAGAGGTTTTTTTGATGTAGGTACTTCCAGCATTTTTAAGCAGATTATGCTGTTTCTTATCGTATAATCCATACACCAAATCTGCATCCTCGTTTTTATACTCCTCAATGAGTTTTAGCATCTCATTTGGGCGAACCTGAAGATCATCATCAATCGTAATGATCAAATCTCCCGTTGAATTCTCTATCCCACACAAAGTAGCGTTGTGCTGACCATAGTTTTTAGTTAATCGAATCACAGTCATCTTTGCATCTGACTCCTGATAAACTCTGGTAATTTCATCCCACACTTCTTTCTCTCCCCCATCGTTAACAATAACGATTTCGAACGACTCATTCAGAGAAGCGAATACTTCGCCTATCTCGCCACATAATTGCCCTATAGTGTCTTTACTATTATAAGCAGGAATTACAATGGAATATGTGGTGGTTTGATCCATCTTATTGATTTAATCCAGCGTTAAAATTACCAACATTTATTACCTGACCAGTAATTGCACTAGCCATTGGCGATATTAAAAATTCAATTGTCTTTGCTACTTCTTCTGTTTCTATCATCCCAAATGGGTGTTTTTTAGAGAAATCCTCCAGAGCATTATCAGAAGAAAATTGATTAACCGACTCTGCCATTTCAGAACGAACAAAAACCGGTGACACAGCATTTACCCTCACTTTTTTACTACTCAATTCTACGGCAAGCGTTTTTACAAACCCTTCCAAAGCCAATTTAGAGGAAATGTATAAAGCTCCTCCAAAGTATGGATACTGAGTAGCTGTAGAACTTAGGTAAACTAACGAACTACTACTTTTAATTTTCTTGTTTCTCAACAGTATGGAGGTAACGGAAACTGCTCCAAAATAATTCGCCTGGAATACCTTTTCCAAATGCTTTTCCTTAATGAACTTAACGGGCGTATGATCGGTAACTCCCACACAATACACTACAGCATCCAATTCTGGCAAATCCTCCAATACCTTTTCTACCTCATCATCACTCAAGTTTAACTTGATAACCCTATGCACATTCTCCTGCTCTGATAAACCACTTAATTTTTCATCGCTCCTTCCGGTAATGTACAACTGATATTCGGACCCCAATTGTTTTACCAACTGACTCCCAATTGTCGATGTGGCTCCTATGATTAAAACGTTCTTCAAGGCTGATCAATTTCTATAATTTGCAAACAATTTATGGCATCCATACTAAGCAATACCGATCCCCAGGAAAGGCCAACTCCAAACCCAGATAAAACTAGCTTATTATTTGGTTGAGCTAACTGCTCACCTATCTGTGCCAATATAGTAATTGGTATGGAAGCTGAACTCGTGTTCCCATATTCCTTCAATGAATAAGGCACTTTTTCTTCGGGTAATTTAAGCTTCTTCCGAATACTTTCGTTAATGAGTTTATTGGCCTGATGAAACACAAAGTAATCTACCTCTTCTTTTTCCTCCTGAGCGAACTCTAATAATTCCACCACATTTGGTTTCACCTCTTTGAGAGAGAAGTTAAAAACATCCAGTCCGTTTAACTCCAATTGCACCTTACTTCTTTGTATTCCTTCTTCTATCACTTCTTCTTCAAAGGATTCTTTAGATGCGTAATTTCTACAACCTCCATCACGGATAATGATGGCCTCATACCCTTTGCCATCTGTTTGTAAGTTATAATGCATTTGCTCTCCTTCCTGAAATTCCAGAGCGGTACAAGTACCTGCATCACCAAACAAAGGGAAGGTGCTTTTATCTCTATAGGAAGTATTTTGAGAAGAAATATCTCCCACAAGCAACAGCCCTCTTTTTAATCCTCCAGAGCTTAGCATACTGGAAATAACCGAAAGACCATAAACATACCCAGAACATCCCATGTTAACATCAAAGGCAATGGAGGTTTTAGACAGCCCCAGTTTTTCCTGTAAAATACATGATGTTGCAGGTACCAAATAATCTCTTGATTGGGAAACAAAAATGAGCACATCTACACTATCTTTTTCCCAATTTAATTCGCTCAACAACTTCGACGTTGCCTCCTCACACAAATCTGCGGTGGTCATACCAAAGTCAGCCACATGCCTTTCCTCCACTCCAGTGGTTTTAATAAGCATTTGACGTTCCTTTTCAGAAATCCAATCGTACTCAGCATTTCTAAATATCTTTTTGGGAACAGCTCCTGAGATTCCTTTTACGGCTACATTGGAAATACTAAAACACGCCATTTATGAGAGTCTATTTTCAATAATATTGAATAAATCCCTAATTGTTTCTGCTCCTTTCAAATCGTTTCCATTTAACAACACATCGTATTCAGAATCAATCAGGGCAATTACAACCAGCGCATGCATCGAACTCCAATCCTCCATTTCACGAAAATTATAATCCGGATGAAGTACGCCCTTCTCCAAATCTTCAAATTCGTTTTCCAACTTTGCTACCAGTTCTTCTACCTTCATATCTTAAATATACAAATATTAATAATACAGCATGGTTCCACTCCAGGCGTACCCAACCCCAAAGCCAGCCACCAACACCTTGCTTCCAACTCCTATCCTTCCTACCCTTTGAGCTTCTTCCAACGCAATTGGTATCGACATGGATACTGTGTTTCCAAAATCCTCAATGTAATAGGCCATTTTTTCTTCAGGAATATTCAACTTTTTTTGCAGCGATTTTAAAATAATTAAGCTCGCCTGATGAAACACAAACAAGTCTACACTTTCGATAATTTCATTATTTACCTTAAGTATCTGACTCACTAATTTTGGTACTTCGCGCAATGAAAAAGTAAATATTCCAATACCATCCATTTTTAACTGCCCGAAAGGCAATCCGCCCACACTGGAATGATCTTTTAGCCATTTCTCATCCACCCCTCCACGCATACCGCTGCGCTCTGCATACAAACCTTTGGCTCCTTTCCCATCTGTTCCATATACCATCTCACCAATTTCTGCCCCCTCTCCTCTTCCAATCAATACAGCTCCGCCGGCATCGCTAAACAAACTTCTTAGAGCAAAATCATTTGGGTGAATACATAAACTTGGTGTATCTCCTAACAACACTAATACACTATTTATCTGACCACTTGATATAAACATTTTAGCCATTCCAATAGCGTGTGTAAACCCAGAGCACCCCATAGGCACATCAATGGCCATTATGTTATTGGAAAGTCCTAACCTATCTTGAATAATGACGGATGTTTGTGGGGTTTTAAAATCTAACGCTTCCGACACAAACATCAACAAATCAACTTCAGATCTATCAATTGAATTTTTAATGAATAGCTCTTCAGCAGCACTTACTGCCATATCTGAAGCCAATGCATCTCCCGTAGTATACCGGGTTTGGATACCGGTTAATTTGTATATCTGTTCGGGGGAATGCTCAGGAAATTGATCGGATAAATTTTCATTACTCAATCTATTTTTCGACAGGTGGTAGCCCATATTTTTGATCACTACTCCCATTAGATCGAAGCTGATAAATTCCTATACTCTTCCGCTTTTTCCATTTCTCCAATAGAGAAGTAGATATTACTCATAAATCCGTAAATTTTCTTCTTCCTTTGCAACAAGAAATTAAGCCTGGTGTTCTTATCCTCTGCATTCATTTCTTCGCTATAATAAGCTTCGCTGTACAATCGATCGATTTCCTGTATTGCGTTATCCATATTGGCTATTGCCGCCGTGTAATCTTGCTTGGCATTATACGCACTTCCAATATTGGTATAAAACTCTGTATTATCTGGAAAATACCCTTCCAGAATTGCTCTGGAATTCAAATCAATTACATCTTCGTACATTTCTTCTCGCACGTAAAGGTTGGTCAAGCTATTGTACACCGGATAATAATCAGGTTTTGTTTTAATAATGCTCTCAAAAGTATTTACCACAGTATCTAGTAAACTATATTTATAAGTTAGCACTTCCCACCTTAAAGTAACCAGAGAATTTGCATCATAATCACTCAATTGTACATGATCCGCCAACCTTTTATTCAGCACTCCCTCTACTGCTGCAACTAGATTATTCACTCCAATGGCATAGTTCTGAATGTCAATCGTTGTAATTTTTTCTGCTACGATTCTTTTCACTTCTTCCTTACCTCCGGATTCTAAAAGCACTCCGTTTTCCATAGCAAATACCCTTTCCACAATAAGGTCATAGTGATATTTTACTACATTTTTCCAGTTTGGATCGTTTGGATTAATCCTACTCAAAATGGATTGCAATTCTGAAGTTAATATGGAAATTGTTACTCCTGCTCTCTCAGCTAACGAATCTTCATATGGCTCGGAATATCTCGGAATACTCCTTAATGAGTCAGGAAGGTGAGCATCCACCAGGTGTAAGATTTGATTAGCCCCATTGATATCTCTTTCATAACAGCTTCCCAAACTAAGTAATGCCTCTACATAATCCGGTTTGTACTCCAATGCTTTCAGCACCAGTTCTCTGGCCTTGTAATGATCGTACCTTTCTCTAAAATAAAGCACCCCTGCATTATTGGCACAATTGTAATAGCCATCATACACCTTTACTCCCTGCTCAAACTCATAAATAGCAGAATCAATATATGCCAAATACACCCGATGATCGTGCATTGGGTTCCTATTTAAAGTATCTGCTATTTCCTTATACTCAGTTCCCAAAAGACTATGGGCCTTAGCGGAATTCTCAAGGTATTCCGAATCATTCCTGTACAGCGAAATTCTAGACTCCCAATCTTCATTTCGATCCACCACCTTTGCAAAAGAGGTTAATAAAACGATACCCCCAATGCTATATACAAGAAGTCGCATTGGTTTCGACCCGGACTTTAAGAACCAATTATAACCGTAATATCCAGCTACAAAAATCAACCCAAAGGAAGCTGTAAACACAAATCTTTCTGCCACAATTCCTACTGCCGGAAATAATAGGTTTGCTCCTCCCCCAATTCCAAACATAAAGAACAATACACCAAAGGCCCACATTTCCTTTTTCTTAATTCTCCAGAGTGCTAATCCAGTAACTCCAAGAACAAAGATTACTCCCAACCAAACCATAGGATGATCCCAACCTGCAATTGGAACCTGATCGTATCCGTAGTAATACACTAAAGGATGAGGGAACAACATCATCTTTACATAAAACGCAATGGAATAAAAGAACATCGGAATCCTCTCCGCAAAAGAATCTGCAAAGTAGAGCGGATTCTCAAAAAACATCTTCTCCCGGATTCCCTCGGTTTCAATAGCCCCCTTTTTCAGCATTGAATACATCAACACTCCCACAAAAAGCACCCCTACAAACATGGCTACTTGCTTTAGTTTTACATCCCTAAAAAAGTATATGATTAGAGGAATATTGATCACATACACAAACCCTGTTCTTTTGGATAAGACAGACAACACCATTAAACCTAAAGACAATAGCAGCAACCACCACTTTTTCTTCCCGGTATCCACATAAGAAAGTATACCAAGTGCCGACAACAATCCAAATAACATTACCAGCAATTCATCTCTACATTTAATGTTATTTACTACCTCCGTATGGATGGGGTGAATTAAAAACAAGGCTGCCACCAGAAAGGGAATGAGTTTGCTCTTATCAGGAAGTAACTTATATACTAAATGATAGATAAGCAAGATGATTATCAAATAGATAAATACATTGATAAAATGACTGATTCTTGCCCTTGTTTCAGGTGGTTTATTTCCAAAAAACTGATACTCCACAGCAAAGGAGGAGGTAGTAATTGGTCGGTAACTATAGCTCTGTTTTGGGTTCTCTACAAAATGAGTTTTAAAAATGGTCGGAATCCCTTTAATCCCCTGCTCTACTCTTTCATGAATACGGTTGTCGGTTGTGGTAACCAAATCATCATCCAGAGAGTAACCGTTGTTCAGAGAATTACCATAGAACACAAACACCATTACGACCAATATGGCCATATAGAGTCTATTACTCGCCCCAGGAATTAACACCTTTTTCGAGTTCCTTTTGTGTGGTGGATTCTTACTCATTTAGACATAAAAATAGAATAAATGATTAAAAAAAGTTCATTTACATGTAGAAAACTTGTTGATTACAATTCTCTTGTTGCCCAATTCATGCTGTTCAATTCACTATTTTTGCAATTATGAACAAAACGATGGATTATTTAAATGAGTTAAACGATGCCCAACGGGTAGCGGCTGCTCATCTTGAAGGACCTTTAATGGTAATTGCTGGTGCGGGATCAGGAAAGACAAGAGTGCTTACCTATCGTATTGCTCACCTGATTGACAATGGTGTGGATCCATTTAATATTCTGGCTTTAACATTTACCAATAAAGCCGCAAAGGAAATGAAGGAAAGGATTGCCAAAATGATTGGTGATAACGATGCCAGAAACATCTGGATGGGAACCTTTCACTCCATCTTCGCCAGGATTTTAAGAGTAGAAAGTGAACACATTGGCTACCCAAGTAATTTTACCATTTACGATACACAAGATTCCAAAAGCCTATTAAAGTCCATCGTTAAAGAACTTGGTTTGGATGATAAATTATACAAACCGGGAATTGTATACTCTAGAATTTCTTCTGCCAAAAACAACCTTATCTCTGCTCGTGCTTACGCACAAAATACGGACATAATGGCCGATGATCGTTCTACCGGAAGACCGAGATTGCACGAAGTTTACATGGAATATGAAAAACGTTGTTTTTTATCTCATGCCATGGACTTTGATGATCTGTTGTTCAAAACAAACGTTCTCCTAAAGAACAACCCTGAAGTACTTTTAAAATACCAGGAAAAATTCAAATACATTCTGGTGGATGAGTATC
The DNA here is from genome assembly GCA_965230225.1 of Parvicellaceae bacterium. Lineage (GTDB taxonomy): Bacteria > Bacteroidota > Bacteroidia > Flavobacteriales_D > Parvicellaceae > CALSMU01. The sequence goes on along the minus strand of CBDDKM010000003.1, from coordinate 107,955 downwards.
AGGATACTAACTATTCTCAGTACCTAATCGTAAAACGATTGGCTGCAAGATTTGAAAACCTTTGTGTGGTTGGGGATGATGCCCAAAGTATTTATGCTTTCCGTGGAGCTAACATTCAAAACATTCTAAATTTCAAAAAAGATTATCCAGATTATAAACTCTATAAGCTGGAACAAAATTATCGTTCCACAAAGGTGATTGTGGATGCTGCTAACAGCATCATATCCAACAATAAAAACCAGATTAAAAAGAACGTTTGGACAGCGAACGACATAGGAGAGAAAATAAGAGTCATGAGAACCTACTCCGACAACGAGGAAGGGAAACTCATCTCCAACGATATTTTTGAAACGAAAAATAACAATCAGGCAAAAAACCTTGATTTTGCTATCCTCTATAGAACCAATGCTCAATCCAGATCGTTTGAGGAATCTTTAAGAAAGCTTAACATCCCCTACCGAATCTACGGGGGGCTATCGTTCTACCAGCGTAAAGAAATTAAAGACTTACTGGCTTATTTCAGGTTATCTGCCAACCACAACGATGAAGAAGCCTTGAAAAGGGTAATTAACTATCCTAAACGTGGTATTGGAGCTACAACTATCGACCGATGTAAAGTAGCGGCAAGCAACAACGGCATCAGCCTTTGGGAAACATTGGAAAACCCAATTAAATATGGTGTCAAAATAAACTCAGGAACAGCCAATAAAATTGGTCAGTTCATTATGATGATAAAAGCTTTTGCCACCAAGCTAACTGCTGTATCTGCCTCTGAATTATGTAACGAAATTGCCAACGGAAGTGGAATTCTGAAAGAACTATATGTCGACAAAACCCCTGAAGGTGTAGCTCGTTATGAGAATATTCAAGAGCTGCTAAACGGGATTAAAGAGTTTACAGAAACTCAAAAAACCAGTGATGATCATCTGGTTACCCTTCCGGATTTTTTAATTGATGTTGCCCTATTGACAGATGCAGATAATGATGATCCTGAAGATAACGACAAGGTTACTATGATGACCATTCACGCAGCTAAAGGACTTGAGTTCCCATTCGTTTACATTGTTGGAATGGAAGAAAACCTTTTCCCTTCTCAACTTTCTCTGAACACCAGATCAGAATTAGAGGAAGAAAGAAGGCTTTTTTATGTGGCTGTAACCCGAGCTGAGAAACAAGCTACGCTCTCTTATGCTACCAGTAGATATCGATGGGGGCAACTGGTAACTTGCGAACCAAGCAGATTTATTGAAGAGATCGACCCACAGTTTATAGATGATGTATCCGGAAGCCTAAACAGAAATGCCGACGATGGAGATTTACCATTTGGTATGCCCACCAGAAAAACCTCTTTTTCAGGTGGCGGATTTTCTAAAAAATCAGGATTTAAAAAGCCTGCACCAAAAGGAGGAAAAACCGGAGGAGTTCCCGCTCCGAAATTTGGTACTAAAAAGAACTTAAAGAAGATCGACAACTCTGTTTCAGGAGCAATAGACACCTCCAAAATTGTTGTGGGAACTCAAGTAGCTCATGCTAGATTTGGAAAAGGTAAAGTCCTAAACATTGAGGGGACCCCTCCTAATCAAAAAGCAACTGTTTTCTTTCCGAGTACAGGACAGAAACAACTATTGCTTAAGTATGCCAAACTACAAGTAATTGGGTAATGGAATTCAGAGAAGTACGACCTACTGATCTGGCACAAACCATGGCTTTATATCGAGCCTGTGCTAAATATCATGCCGATGCTGGCATTCATCAGTGGGATGATGAATACCCCACCGAGACCATTGTACTCAATGACATTGATAACAGCCAACTATTTGGGCTTTTTGATGGAGATCAATGTACCGGAATTGTAGCTATTAACCATGATGAGCCCAAACAATATGCGGAGCTTAACTGGACCACAAAAACCAATGAGTACATGATTATTCATCGTTTGTGTACCGACCCGAGTAGATTAAGACAGGGGCTAGCCGCCCGACTGATGCAAGAAGCAGAACAGGTGGTATTAAATTTAGGTTATCAGTCCATAAGACTGGATACTTACACTCCGAACAAAGGAGCTATTCGATTTTATCAAAAGCAAGGATATACCATTACCGGAGAGGTTTATTTTGAAAAAAGAACAGACCACGGATACACCTGCTTTGAAAAAGAGCTAACCGCTATACATACTAATTAATCGGGTTTAGCGTTCGAATGAAAAATAATATTGTTACTTTTGATAAAGTAATTTTTTGAAAATGATTACATCGTTCCACTTTTATTACCTTTAGGAACGACACTAGAATATATAACAAACAAGAATGCCAAACATTTTAGAATTAGAGTACAATACTTCCCGTGCCAAGATGATCATACCTGAATACGGAAGAAATGTACAAAAGATGATCAACCATTGCTGTACGATTGAGGATAAAGAAGAGAGGAATAAATGTGCAAATGCTATCATCAAAGTGATGGGGCAATTGAACCCTCAATTAAGAGACATTGAAGATTTCACACATAAGCTTTGGGCTCACTTGTTCATCATGTCGGACTTTAAACTGGAGGTAGATTCTCCATATCCTCGTCCTAGCGCAGAGAACTTTACTTCCAAACCGGAAAAATTAGAATATCCTAATCGTAAAATTAAATACGGGCACTACGGAAAGATTTTAGAAGACATGATCAAAGCCGCAGTGGATTATCCGGAAGGAGAAGAAAAAAAATACTTGATTAAGCGTTGTGCTAACTTACTTAAAACCTCTTACCTGATTTGGAACAGAGATACAGTAAATGACAACACCATCGTAAAACACCTGGAAGATTTTTCTGGTGGTAAACTTACCATTGATCCAGAAGAATTGATGGATACCAACGAAATCTTAAAAGGAATTGATGTTTCCGGTAAGAAAAATAATAACCGAAATAAATCAAGATCCAACAGAAGAAACAAGAACAAAAACAAAAATAAACGAAGATAATTAGCTGCAAATGGGTGCTTTTGAAATTCATGGAGGGAACAAACTAAAAGGAGACCTCATTCCACAAGGAGCTAAAAACGAAGCATTGCAAGTAATCAATGCCGTTCTTTTAACTCCCGAAAAAGTTATCATTGACAACATTCCAGACATTATTGATGTCAATAAATTGATTAACCTGCTACAAGCTCTTGGAGTAAAAGTTGAAAAACTGGACAAGGGTAAATATAGCTTTCAGGCTGATGATATTGATATTGACTTTATGCTCACTGAAGAGTTTAAAGAAAAAGGAGGAGGTTTAAGAGGGTCTATCATGATCGTTGGACCGCTTCTTGCCAGATTCGGAAAGGGATACATTCCTAAACCAGGAGGTGATAAAATTGGAAGAAGAAGAATTGATACTCACTTTATTGGATTTGAAAGACTTGGTGCTGAGTTTAAATACGAACCAAAACAACAGTTTTTCAAAGCAGAAGCCAAAAAGCTAAAAGGGTGCTACATGCTATTGGATGAAGCTTCCGTAACCGGAACAGCTAACATCATTATGGCTGCGGTATTGGCAGAAGGTAGAACTACCATCTACAATGCTGCTTGTGAGCCATACATCCAGCAGTTGTGCAAAATGCTTAACAGCATGGGAGCCAATATCTCTGGTCTTGGCTCGAACCTGCTTCACATCGACGGAGTTGAAAAGCTAGGAGGTTGTGAACACCGTATTTTACCGGATATGATTGAAATTGGAAGTTTTATTGGATTAGCTGCCATGACTCAATCGGAAATTACCATTAAAGATGTCTCTTACCCGGACTTAGGGCAAATCCCTAATGTATTCAAAAAACTGGGAATCAAAATGGAGTTAAAAGGAGATGATCTTTTTATTCCTGAACAAGATCATTACGAAATTGACTCTTATATCGACGGTTCCATTTTGACCATTGCTGATGCTCCATGGCCAGGATTTACTCCTGATTTATTGAGTATTGTTTTAGTGGTTGCAACTCAGGCAAGAGGAAGTGTATTGATCCATCAAAAGATGTTTGAATCTCGATTGTTCTTTACTGATAAGTTGATCGATATGGGGGCTCAAATCATTTTATGTGATCCACATAGAGCTAACGTTATCGGACTAGACAGAAAATCACCCCTTAGAGGAATTAACATGACCTCTCCTGATATTCGTGCGGGGGTTTCATTGTTAATTGCAGCGCTTTCGGCCGAAGGTAAGAGTGTGATCAAAAACATTGAACAGATCGATAGAGGATATCAGGATATCGAACTAAGATTGAACAACTTAGGAGCAGATATTAGAAGAATGTAGCGTTATTGCTAATCAGCAGACAAATTATGGAACAATGTTTGTTTAGTTTTGAGAAGCAAAAATGAAATAGATTAATTAACAGAATAATGAAAAAATTAGCATTAATACTAATCCTTGCAGTAGTTGCAGGTACTGCTTATAACTTCGCATGGCCCCCTAAAAAAATCAAGAAGAAGAAAGCTGCCAAGCATAAAATGGTTCAAAAAACCGGTTTAAACATTGGCGACATTGCTCCTGAGATTAAATTAAATGACCCTAATGGAAAAGAAATTGCTTTATCCAGCTTGAGAGGTAAAGTAGTTTTAATCGACTTTTGGGCTTCATGGTGTGGACCATGTAGAAGAGAGAACCCGAATGTAGTTAGCGCATATAATAAGTATTCAAAAGCTAAATTTAAAAATGCTAAGGGATTCGAGATTTATAGCGTTTCTCTGGACAAAACTAAAGAAGCATGGACTGCCGCTATTAAAAAAGACGGATTGGTATGGAAGTACCATGTAAGCGATCTTAAGTGGTGGAGTAGTAAGGCAGCAGCTCTATATCATGTAAATTCCATTCCAATGAGCTTCCTGATTGATGAAAATGGAAAAATAATTGGTAAAAACTTAAGAGGAGCTGACTTACATAAAGCACTTGACAACTTAGTAGAAAAGCTCTAAAAAAGAGCAGCAAACCATATTTACAAAGCCTTTCTCAAAATTGAGAAGGGCTTTTTTATTCTGCCAAATTGGGTCAGACCTGCCATAATAAACCTAATAAACCCAAGAAATAGGGTAAATTACTGACACTTTGACCTAAGATTGCACTTGGCAGTGAATTTGATGTTCGCGAAGCGACTTAATTATTTAGAACATGAGCAAAGAAGATATCGAGCAAGAAGAACTTGAAAATCAAGAATCGACTACCGAAGAACAAGAGGAGAATAATGAAGAGGTGGTGAACGAGCTTTCTGAATTGGAACAAAAAAATATAGAACTAAAAGAAGCAAACGATAAATTCCTTCGTTTGTATTCTGAATTTGACAATTTTAGAAGAAGAACTGCCAAAGAGAAATTAGAAATCACAAAAACCGCAGGAGAAGAAGTAATTAAAGAACTACTAACTGTTCTGGATGATTTCGATCGTGCTATCGATAACAACGATAAAGTTGAAGATATTGAAGCCATCAAGGAAGGTTTCAAATTGATTCAGCACAAGTTCTTCCACATCCTTCAAACAAAAGGGTTAAAGCCAATGGATTCGAAGGAAGAGGTATTTGACGTTGATAAACATGAGGCACTTACTCAAATTCCAGCTCCTACAGACGAGTTGAAAGGAAAAGTAGTTGATGTGATCGAAAAAGGATACACGCTACACGATAAAGTGATTCGATTTGCTAAGGTTGTGGTTGGTCAATAACCTCAATCAATTAATAATTGCATACAATGAGCAAAAGAGATTATTACGACGTATTAGGATTATCTAAAGGAGCCAGCGAAGCCGAAATAAAAAAGGCATATCGTAAAATGGCCATTAAATTCCACCCAGATAAAAACCCTGGAGATGCTTCAGCAGAGGCTAAATTTAAGGAAGCTGCAGAAGCCTATGAAGTGTTGAGTGATCCACAGAAGAAACAACAGTACGACCAATTCGGACATGCCGGAATGGGAGGACAAGGTTTTGGTGGAGGACACATGAACATGGACGACATCTTCTCTCAATTTGGAGATATATTTGGCGGATTTGGTGGATTTGGCGGAGGCAGAAGCCGTGGACCAAGAAGAAGAAAAGGTTCTAACTTAAGGGTTAAACTGAAGTTAACGCTGGAAGAAATCATCAACGGAGTTGAGAAGAAAATCAAAGTTCAAAAGTTGGTAAATGCAGAAGGAGTTGAATTCAAAACATGCTCCACTTGTGGTGGTACTGGACAGGTTACCAGAGTAACCAATACCATTTTAGGTGCAATGCAAACTTCATCTACATGTCCTTCCTGTCAAGGTTCTGGACAAACTGTTGGTCAAAGGCCTCCAGGAGTTGATGCTAGTGGTTTAGAGAAAAAAGAGGTGGTAATTCCGATTCAAATTCCACCGGGAGTTGAAGAAGGAATGCAATTGAGCATGCAAGGAAGCGGAAATGAGGCTCCGGGAGGAGGAATCCCTGGTGATTTAATCGTTGTGATTGAAGAAGTTGAGCACGAAGTATTGTACCGTGATGGCATTGATTTATACTACGATTTATTCCTAAACTTTGCCGATGCAGCACTGGGAACAAATGTTGAGATTCCATTAGTAGACGGAAAGGCAAAAATTAAAATTGCTCCGGGTACTCAAAGTGGAAAAACACTGCGTTTGAGAAACAAAGGTGTTCCTGAATTAAACGGATACCGCAAGGGAGATTTACTGGTGAATGTTCAAATTTGGACCCCGGAAAAACTTTCAAAAGAAGAACGTAAAATTTTAGAAGACTTAAAATCAAGCGATAACTTTACTCCTAACCCTAAAAAGGCGAAAAGTTTCTTTGATCGTGTAAAGGATCATTTCAACTAAAAACGAACTAATATAAAGCTAAAGCCCTGACGTTACAGTCAGGGCTTTTTTGTATGTGGAAAAATGACTTTGTAAGTGGTAAAATACGAACAGGATATTTGGTTAAGTTTGTAGGTACACTAATTTCTAGAGAATAAATGAGTAACGAATCCATTATTTTCGAGGCACGGAACATTGTAAAGCAATATTCCGGACACCGAGCCCTTGACGATGTAAGTATAAAGGTTAAAAAACAGAGCGTTTTTGGATTACTTGGTCCTAACGGAGCAGGAAAAACATCGTTGATTAGAATCATCAATCAAATTACAGCTCCAGATTCCGGGCAGATTTTAATCGACGGAGAAGCATTAAAAAGGGAGCACACCGCTTTAATTGGTTATTTACCAGAGGAGAGAGGACTTTATAAAAAAATGAAAGTTGGTGAGCAAGCCATGTATTTAGCACAGCTTAAGGGAATGCCAAAAAAAGAGGCTCGCGAACAATTAATGAAATGGTTCAAAAAGTTCGAAATCGATGGTTGGTGGAACAAGAAAGTAGAAGAACTTTCGAAGGGAATGGCCCAAAAAATTCAATTTGTAACCACCGTTATCCACAAGCCGAAATTGCTAATTTTAGATGAGCCATTCAGTGGTTTTGACCCTATTAATACTAACCTTGTTAAAAACGAAATACTTAAGCTTCGTGATGAGGGTACTACCATTATTCTATCTACCCATAACATGGGGTCGGTAGAAGAAATTTGCGATAGCATTGCTTTAATTAATCAATCCAAAAAGATTCTTGAAGGAGAAGTTAGTGAGGTAAAAGAGCGTTTCTCTGAAGACAAGTACCGAATTGAATTCAAAGGAAATGTAGTTGCTTTTGCCAATGCTGTTTGGGGTGGATGGGAATTGATCGACAGGGAACAACTTGGAAAAGATCACTTCATTGCTACCGTTAAAATTTTGGATGGAAATACCCTAAACAACTACCTGAAAGGATTGCTCGACTCTATTGAAATCATGAGTGTTAACAAGGTAATTCCTAGCATGAACGACATCTTCATTAAAATGGTGGAAGAAGGAATTGTGGATGAGCCAAAGGTAGAGGAAACAGAAGAAAATACTAACCCACAAACACCGGAAAACAATGGGTAAGATAGGATTAATCATAAAAAGAGAATATACCACCAGGGTAAAGAAAAAGTCTTTCATCATCATGACTATTCTTGGTCCATTGCTGGTAGTTGGTTTTTTATTTGCTGCAGTATATTTAGGACAACAGGAAGAAAAGGATTTAGAAATACTTGTTCACGACGATACATTTGTTCTTTATGAAGAAATGGACAAAAGTTCAGATCGATTTCATCTCACTTTAACGGATGATGAGGGAATTGAAACCTATGAGCAAGCACAAGCCTTTTTCAAAGAGAATGAGAAATACGACTTATTAATCTACCTTCCAGAAACTATTATAAAAACCAACAGTAGTGTTGGTAAAATCCTTTTTAAGGAGGCTCCAAGCGGAAACGTTCAACGATTCCTGGAAAGAGGGGTCAACAATGCAATTGAAAGCTATAAACTAAAGGATTTAAACATCTCGCAAGAAACCTACATCAAGCTTAAACATCAGGTTCAACTACACACCATCGACATCGAAACGATGGAAGAAAAGAACGTTGGACTAAGAGCTGGTGTTGGATTTGTTTTCGGGTTAATGATTTACCTATTCATCTTTATGTATGGAATCCAGGTAATGAAAGGAGTAATTGAGGAGAAATCCAATCGAATTGTAGAGGTTATAGTTTCTTCGGTTAAGCCATTTCAATTGATGATGGGAAAAATCATTGGGATCATGTTTGTGGGGCTGACCCAGTTCCTGATATGGGTGTTTTTATCCATTGGACTAATGACTGTTTTGAGTGCAACGGTCCTCCCGGATCTGAACTCGCCGATGAACCAGGCCAATGGACCTGAGATAACGGAACAGGTAGCAGTTGGAGTTCCTGGCGATATAGAAACTAACCAGGATATGCAAGAAGCAGGTCAGGAGTTAATTGACATGTTCTTTAACCAAATTCCATGGACCTTAATGTTAAGTCTATTTGTATTCTACTTTATTGGAGGATACTTACTTTATGGCTCCCTCATGGCCGCCATTGGAGCAGCTGTTGATAGCGAAACAGATACACAACAATTCATGCTCCCCATAACGGCACCATTAATATTTGCCTACATCATTGCTGTGATGGCTATTGAAAACCCCAATAGTCCAGCAGTAATTTGGTGTAGTGAAATTCCTTTCACCTCTCCTATCGTTATGTTGGTAAGAGTAGCAATGGGTGCCGAAGGTTTGGGATGGGCCATAGCCCTCTCTATGGCATTGTTAATTGGTACTTTTATCGGTACAACTTACCTTGCTGGAAGAATTTACAGAACAGGAATTTTAATGTACGGAAAAAAGGTTACTTACAGAGAGTTATTCAAGTGGATGAGATACAAATAATCCATAAAATTTTTATTTTGGAATCAGATTTGTATAGACACAACCGAACCATAATACCAAGGACATGACAAAAATATTAGTAATAGACGATGAGCGCCCCATTAGATCTACTCTACAAGAAATTCTTGAATTTGAGAAATTCAAAGTAGATACCGCAGAAGACGGAAAAGACGGGTTAGACAAACTTTTGAAAAACACTTATGACCTTGTTCTTTGCGACATAAAAATGCCAAAGATGGATGGTATGGAAGTACTGGACAAGGTCTTGGAAAATGGCATTGAAGTACCCATTGTAATGATTTCGGGGCACGGTAATGTCGAAACCGCCGTAGAAGCAATCAAAAAGGGAGCTTACGATTTTATCCAAAAGCCGCTGGACCTTAATAGAACTCTTGTTACTCTGAGAAATGCACTGGAGAAAAAAGACATTGTTAAAGAGGTTAAGAAACTTAAGAGAAAAGTTAGTAAAGGAAAGATCACAGATATAGTTGGGGAGTCAGATGGCATCCAGCGAATCAAAGAAATGATCAACAAAGTAGCTCCTACCGATGCTCGTGTTTTAATAACAGGAGGAAATGGATCCGGAAAAGAATTGGTTGCTCGCCAACTACACGAAAAAAGTGAGCGTGCTAAAGCTCCATTTGTGGAAGTTAACTGTGCTGCCATTCCGTCTGAGCTTATCGAAAGTGAATTATTCGGGCATGAGAAGGGATCTTTTACCTCAGCTCATAAACAAAGACAAGGAAAGTTTGAGTTAGCCAACGGAGGTACTTTGTTCATGGACGAAGTTGGAGACATGAGTCTTTCTGCTCAGGCTAAGGTATTGCGTGCATTACAGGAGAATAAAATTACCCGAGTTGGTGGAGATAAAGAAATTAAGGTAAGTGTTAGAGTTTTTGCCGCCACCAACAAAGACCTTAGAAAGGAAATTGAGGAAGGAAACTTCAGAGAGGATTTATACCACAGATTAAATGTTATTCCGATTCACGTTCCTTCACTTAACGAGAGAAAGGATGATATTCCAATCTTAACCAATCACTTCTTAAACATCATCTGCGAAGATCAAGGGCTACCTTTAAAAGAAATTACTCAGGATGCCTTAGATGCGATGAAAGAAGTAAACTGGACCGGAAATATCAGAGAGCTTAGAAACATCATTGAACGTCTTGTTATTTTATGTGATAAACAAATTACAGGAGATGATGTAAGGCTTTATGCTAATCCAAAATCATAACAAAACTAAATGCATACAAAAAGGGCTGACCAAATTGGTCAGCCCTTTCTTTTTATTCTATTTTTTACCTCCCTGCCGATTTAGATCGGTAGGTTTTTAATTTCTCAATTCCAACATCCGAAAGCTTTGCATAGTTGGTGGAAACATTGCACCACTCAGAAACAATCTGCTTGTTTTCGTCTTTGGTTTTGGTAGCATCATATTTAGGAAAGCTCTCAGGAACCTCTCCTCCTTTAAAACATGTCATTAACTTCTTTACATCCATGATGTAAGTAGGAGCTTGCTCTACAACTTTAACATCTTGTTTTTTGGATTCCGAAACTTGAGCCGAAGCACTATTAGCCATAAACATGGACAATAATAAGGCCGGTAGAATTATTTTTACTTTTTTCATTGTGGTGATTTTGATGCATTAAATGTACAAAAATCACTGGTTATCAATGTAATTCAGACTGATATTCTTCTTCAGAAATCTGTAGGTATTTTTTCAACCATGCCACACCTATGTAAAAAGGAACCGTATCAAAAAGGGCTGCCAGTAACTTAAATACATACCCCGTTAAGATTAAATAAAGTAATTGTGGCGCTAAGCTTTCTTGCTCATTTATGGGCAATGCTCCGGTAGTAAAGAAATAGGTAATTAAGATCACTGCTGTAGAATCGACCATCTGACTAATTAAAGTAGATCCGTTGTTTCTTAACCACAAGTGCTTCCCTTTGGTTAGTTTTTTCAAGTAATGGAAAATATGAACATCGCAAAACTGAGCTACTAAATAAGCGATCATAGAAGCCATGGTTGCTCCAAAAGCAAAATACCTCAGCTGAAAAAAGGTTCTTCCGTGCGCTCCTACCGGAGGAACTCCCATTTGAGGACAAACCGAATCTCCCACCTCTACTCCATTAAGCATACCAATCTCCGTACAAATCTCTGGCTCGGGAGGTAGAGCTCCTCCTAGCCACAATATAAATAGTACCCATAAGTTGAGTACAAACCCTACCCAAACAATCAGGTTTGCTCTGCGCTTACCAAATAATTCCGAAATAAAATCAGTACACAAAAAAGTAACCGGATAGGCCAACACTCCCACCGGAAGTTGGAACTTTCCTGCCTCAGCACCCAGTAGTTTAGAGATATCAATAAATCTGGTAATCCCCAATATATTGAGCATGGTCAATGACCCCAGGAAAATACCAGCCATCACCAGAAACACCACTTCTCGCCTCCAGACAACCTTTGGATCCAACTCTATATTCTGATCGGTTAACAACCTCATAAATGCCAAGATACAACCTTTCTCATTACTCACATTCCGAATATTGTCACTAATGAGTCGGTTTCACCAAGTGAGAAATGGCATTCGCTAAGTGCTTGTTCCTTTCCCCGTGCAACTCCTATACTTTCGACATTGATGATTTACCAAAAGCCTACTATCATGAAAAAATCAATTGTAATATTATTAATTCTAGTTACTCAATTCGGTATAGCCGGATCAAACGAAAAGAAAATTAGCTCCAGAATTTCAGAAGTTACCGTCTTCCTGAATGGAGCACAGGTATTCCGTAAAGGTAGTACCTCTCTAAAAAAGGGAACCACTAAACTGGTCTTCAATGATGTTTCTCCTTACATCAACCCCAAAAGCATTCAAGCCTCATCCACTAATGGAGCATTGATTCTGGATGTTAAGCACAACATTCACTACAATGAGCCACCGGCAGTTAAAGTGAAAGTTCTTCCAGAAAGAATTCAGAAGGAGATCGACCAGATTAGCGATTCATTACTGTACAAGCAGTTTGAACTAGAAATGGTAACTGCCAAAAAAAAGAACCTATTAAACGAAAAAGCACTGATTACTCAAAACAAAACCATGCGAGGGGAAGGCAGAAGTGACTCTCTTCCTGTATTAATGGAAGCGGTTAAGTTTTACAGAGTAAGCCTGGAGGAAATTGAAGCAAAACTTTTTAAAGTTAAAATGCAGGAGTTTCAGTTAAAAGCAGATAACCGAAAAATGAAAGAACGCCTTTCGGAGCTTCAACGATACAACGACCATGTTGACCAACCAACCCCTGTAAAAAGAAAAGTACATCAGGTAATTGTTACTGTTGCCACAGATGTGGAAACTACTTCTAATATTAAAATCAATTATCTGGTTAGCAATGCTGGTTGGAGCCCATCTTACGACCTAAGAGCTAAAGACCAATCAGAACCGATGCAACTAACCTACAAAGCCAGTGTACATCAAAACACAGGTGAGGACTGGAACAACGTAAAGCTTACACTTTCCACCTTCAATCAAACCTCGAGTTTAGTATTACCAAGCATGGCATCGTGGGAATTAGTAGACGAAGCAGAAAAAAGACGTAGAGCTCAACAGTTAGCTCAACAAAACAGAAATCAATATGCCAATGGTGTGGGGTATTTATCTGTTACCGACTCTACCATGGCAACCGCTGCTTACACTTACAATACTTCCCTAAACACAACAATGACAACATCATTTGCTACGGTAGATAATGGACAATTATTTATAGAAGGTCCGCAAGGAGGATACGTTGCTCCACCTAAACCAAAACCAGACGAAGATTTCAAGATGCAACAAGCTCAAACGAAAAACTCCACAAGTACTTTTAGTAACGTTGAATTTAAGATCAGATCCAGATACTCTGTTTCATCGGATGGCGAGAACATCTTAATGGTAATCAGTAACAATAAATTGAGTTCAGAATTTAACCACTTCTCGATACCTAAGGTGAATAAAGATGCTTTCCTATTAGCAAGAATTACTGACTGGGAAAAAATGAACTTACTAAAAGCCAAAGCCAACATCTATTTCGAAAACACCTACGTTGGAGAAACTTCTATTGACCCAATGATGCTAAGCGACACAATGGAATTAGCTCTTGGTAGAGAAAAAGCCATTTTTACCTCCAGAAAAAAGATTGAAGATGAAGAGAAAAAAACCAACATGGGGAAAAACATCTCCAGAGAAATTACCATTGAGTTGGTGGTGAAAAACAATAAAAACTCCACAGTGAACATGATTTTAAAGGATCAAATTCCGATTACCAAACAAGAAGGAGTTGAAATTACGCTTAAGAAAGATGATGGAGCAAAACTAGAAGAGAACACAGGTACGCTTAAATGGAACGTAAAACTAGCCCCAAAAGAATCCAAAATTATTGAGTTCACTTATGTAATTGAATACGATAAAGAACTGGATGTATTGTAATGATCAGGTGGTTGTGCTATATATTATTGTTGATTTCTGTAGGTGTGCAAGCTCAGCAAACAACACTTGATACCGCAGGAGGAATTATTCCTCCTGCATTTTCTAAATCAGATCGTTATTACTACAAAGAGTGTAATTATCCGGATTTTAAATTAGCCAAAGCAGAATGCTCCCAATTGGACTCTATTTGCACTACACTTCCTGTAGATACTGAAATCGACAGCACAGCAAAACTCAAAGGATTGTATTCCATCAAATACTGCTGGAGAAGTGATCACATGAACCGATTGGAAAGAGAAACCTTATGCGGAGGTAAACTGGATCTAAAAACCAATTTACAAGTCATCTCAAGAGGCTTGGAACTGGACCATAAAGTAATCTCTTATGGAGAGAAATACCTGATTACCATAGAACACACCCTTCACATTGGCAATTCCAATTCAGGAACCACAACCACTCGATATTATAAATACAAATAACATGAAAAAACAACTCATCTGGAGCGCTATCTGCTCCTTTACTTTATTCTCTTGTGCTAAAGTTGAAAAGTCGGTCGAGCACATGGAAATTCCTCAACCAGAAATTCTTTCTTACGAACAAATAGATTCGGTACTGAGCTCTTTGGAAACAGTTCAATTCGAAGACCTGGATAAAGAGTATGTTAGCTATACCAACACCAACGGAAAGTTTAAGAAGAACTACACTAACCAACCTTTTTACAAGGTCAATTGCGGCGACCTTAACAAGTACCTGGTGGGTAAATTCAAAATCAAAAAATTCCTTCCAAAAGACTTATACTATAAAAACCTAACTGGTAAATGCGAGCCAGATTATTTATTCATTCAAGCATCTGTGCTTTACAAATTAATGGATCTGGTTACTTTATTGGATGAAAATGGTTACGACAAATACGGGTTCTCCATCAGAAGTGGATTTAGACACCCTAGCTACAATAAAAAAATCAAAGGAGCCAAGCAAAGTACACACATGCGTGGTTTAGCCATCGACATTAATGTTGAAGACATCAACAAAGACGGCAAGGTCAATCAGGATGATAAAGCCATTGTTCTTGAACTACTGGACGAACAAATTATCAAATCCGATGGTGGACTAGGAAGATATCCAGGAACCATGTCTGTTCACTTCGATACCCGGGGGTACAAAGCGAGATGGGATACTTATAAGCATTAAGATTTTTTAACCAGGAAATGCTTTTTCTTCCCTTTGGAAACGATAAGATATTTACCGTATAAGAAGTTTGCACCAGCCAAATCAAATTCTAAATTGATCTTTGATTTGTTTACCGAAACTGCATTTTGGCTCACTGCTCTTCTAGCCTCTCCATTGGATTGGTAAATAGCATTTCCAGTTGCTCCCGACAAAAAGGATAATAACCCTGAATCAATAGTTGCACCATCAACTTCAATGGTAGGGTACGACTGTGTAGCACCAACAAACGCCTCTTCGCCCATCTCAGCTAATTCAGTTTCTCCTATGTTTTTGTCAAACATAATATTGTTATCCAACCCTAAAGAATCGTAATCAGCTTTAGAATGAACTCTAATGGTAATGTCTTTAGCAAGTGTTTTTTGCAAATGCTTCTTCCCAACATCTTTGGAGTGCTCAGCTTCAATTTGCTCAATCTCCTCCTTCGAAAGAAGGGTAAATATCCTGATGTAATTAGCAGCATCTTCATCAGAAGAGTTTAACCAGTATTGGTAAAAGTCTCTAACAGATGTTCTATTCTTATCCAGCCATACGTTCCCTCCTTCGGTTTTTCCAAATTTGGTTCCGTCTGCCTTCTTAATAAGTGGAGTAGTTACAGCAAATGCTTCCGATTCTCCACCAGTTTTTCTTCTAATTAATTCAGTTCCTGTAACGATATTTCCCCATTGATCGGAACCTCCTAACTGTACTTTACAGTTTTTGTTTTGGTTCAACCAGTAAAAGTCGTACCCCTGTACCAATTGGTAAGAGAATTCAGTAAATGACAACCCTGTTTCCATTCTGGTTTTCACAGAATCTTTGGCCATCATGTAGTTTACGGTAATGTGCTTTCCAACATCTCTAATGAAATCCAGAAAGCTCATATCTTTAAACCAATCGTAATTGTTTACCATCTCTGCAGAGTTATCTCCACAATCAAAGTCAAGAAACTTCTCCAGCTGAGCCTTAACACAAGCAACGTTATGATTCAACACTTCCGAATCTAACAGGTTTTCTTTCCTGAGATTTCCCAGATGGATCTCCCACCATACCTGTTGCACCTCCTACTAAAGCAAAAGGCTTATGTCCGGCACGTTGAAAATGAACTAAAGTCATGATTTGCACCAAGCTTCCAATGTGCAAAGAATCTGCAGTTGGGTCAAATCCAATATACCCCGCTGTAGTTCCTTTACTCAACATTTCTTCTGTTCCTGGCATGATGTCATGAATCATACCTCTCCACTGCATTTCTTCAATAAAATTCATTTCAATTACGATTTTGTGCAAAGATAAAATTCTATCCATTACACCTGTAAGACTTGTTAAGGGAAATCAATAATCAGTGCAAATCAGCATATCTCCGGCTTTAGGCATTTGCTTATGCCCCACTCCTTCTATCCGATATTGAAAGATGTTTTCATTTTCATTTTTCAACAATTCCAGCTTCAATTTTTCTTTGTTCTCTGCTTCTAATTGAACATGGATTACATCAATCTTTTCAAACTTAAATCGCTTGTGCAATTCCCTAAACGGAGAATATAAAATTCTGGATTTTACCTTCCAACGCATTGATCCATTTGCGGCACCTAACAACACTCCTGATTTTAAACCAGGTTGATCCAATTTCAATCTCACTAGGAATCCAGTGGATTTCATTTTATAACACTCAATTACTTTAGCGTACATCTCAATTGACGTTTTCGTATTTTCTTACCACATCCACAATAGATCCATAAGTATCTTTCAAATAGTTGTCAAACTCACTTTTCGGTACCCATTTCACCTCTGTAATCCCTTCCTCTAATTGTGGTATCAATTCTTGATTTCCCTCGTACTTCATCCAGTACCAGTAAGTTGGTTTAATATACCCCTTTCCCTGAATGGCATAAGTATGATAAGTGGTTATTAACTGCTGTTCTATTACAGGATCAGAAATTCCACATTCCTCTTCCACTTCTCTAATAGCCGCCACATCAATTGCTTCACCATCTTCAATTTTGCCTTTGGGCAAGTCCCAAACACCATTTCGGAATATGAATAAAACTTCATTATCGGAATTCTCTACCACTCCTCCAGCAGCTTCCATTTTCACAAAATCACCAAAGAATAGGTCCCATAATTCCTCAATCGAATCGTGCTTAACATATAGTGGTTTATCTGCTGGAGATTTAGCATGTAATTCCAAAATGGCTTGCTTGTCTCTCTCATTTTCACATGGATAGATAGAAGACTGTTGAAATGTTGTGGAATTATCTTGATTATCTATAAAAAATAAGGGTTTATTGTAAATAAAAACTTTATACATTTGCAGCCATGTTTAAGAATGAAGAATGTGGGCTAAAAGTAGCAGAATTTTTATTGCAAATCAAAGCAATTAAACTTCAGCCACAAAATCCGTTTACCTGGGCATCAGGTTGGAAGTCTCCAATTTACTGCGACAATAGAAAAACTCTATCATATCCCCAAATCAGAACTTATATCCGTCAGCAATTTGCTGAGCTTATTATCGACAAATATGGTAAGCCAGATGTTATTGCCGGAGTTGCCACCGGAGGAATTGCCTTAGGTGTATTAGTTGCTCAGGAATTGGGAGTACCTTTTATTTACGTTCGATCTTCTGCTAAAGGGCACGGATTGGGAAATAAAATCGAAGGTGTTGTTGATTCCGGACAGAGTGTAGTAGTAGTAGAGGATTTAGTTTCTTCAGGGAAAAGCAGTTTGGATGCAGTAGATGCCTTAAGAGAAGTGGGATGTAACATCAAAGGGATGGTAGCCATCTTTACTTATGATTTCGATGTGGCAAGAGAAAACTTCGAAAAAGCCAACTGCCAGTTGCATACGTTGTCTGATTACAATATCATGATCAAGCAAGCTGTAACATCAAATTACATCACTGAAAAAGAAATTGATTCCTTACAAGAATGGCGAAACAGCCCTTCCATGTGGAAACAAGTTTAGAATATGACCAGAATTGAAAGTAACGAGGTAAATGTAGCCTGCTCAGCAGAGGAATGTTATTCATTCCTATCGGACATGAATAATTATGAACTGCTTTTACCAAAGGATAAAATATCCAATTGGGCTGCAACCGAAAAAGAGTGTTCTTTTAAAATCCAGAAGACCTATAAACTGGAACTAAAACATGTATCTGGAGAGCCTAACTCTAAAATTGAATTAGCTAGTGGTGCCAGTTCTCCATTCAAGTTTACCTTGAATGTTTTTTTAACAGAGAATGGAGAGTCTACCAACGCCAAGTTGATTTGCGATGCGGATATCAATCCGTTTTTAAAGATGATGGTTGAAAAGCCATTGAATAATCTTTTCAATTACATGGCTGATCGATTGGTGAAAGTAAAAAGCGCCTAAAGGATAAATTCGATTTCTTTAAAATCAAAAGTTTTAATTTTCCCCTGTGGAGTTCGGGTAACTAATCTCCCATTGGGTAAAACGTCCAATATCATGGTGGTAAAGTTTTCTCCTTCCACCAAATAGTTCTTTTGATCGCCATGATACAGAAGACTTTCGAGGTACTGTTCCTCCACCTCTTTCACCCTGCCATTGCGAAGCATCAGGTAATACTTCTCTACAAAAATCAACAAATCACTTAGTTCTTTGCTAATGTCCTTTTCTTCTGTAGTAAGTAGTTTCAAACTCGTGGCAGTAGTTACCTCACCAAAATCTACTTGATTTATATTAAACCCGATCCCGATAATGGAATGCTCCAGCTTTTTTCCTCTAAACTGATTCTCGATCAGAATTCCACAAATTTTCTTTTGATCAACTATGATATCGTTGGGCCATTTGATAAAAGCGTTTTTGCCTGTAGCTTTTTCACAATATTCGCATAGTGCTAAGGACACTGCTTTACTAAGAATAAATTGCTCCTCCACTTTTACAAATGATGGCTTTAACACCAATGAGAAGGTCAAGTTTTTTCCAGGTTCGGAATACCAACTGTTCCCCCTTTGCCCCTTCCCTCTATCCTGAAAGTATGCCATAATAACAGTACCATCCAGAACTTTTGTCGTACTAAGTAAATTGGCAGCGTAATTGTTGGTGGAATCAACAACATCGAGTGTTACGATTTGTTTTCCTATAAAAAGCGTTTCAGACAATTGCATTTTGTGCTTTGATAACGGCTTAAAGTAAGTGAAATAAACGTAGATTTGATTACATTTGGCAGAATTAATTTAAAAACACTACATGAGCAAAAAAAATGATGCGGGATCGATAGCCTTAAAGGAGGCAATTGTGAAGGGAATGCAAGAATTAAAAGCGGAAGATATTGTATGTATCGATCTTAGAGAGATTCCTACTGCAGTAACCGACTTTTTTGTGATTTGCCATGGTAATTCTTCTACCCAGGTAGAGGCAATTGCAAAGTCTGTTAAAGAAACCGTTCTTGATATCCTGAGAGAAAAACCCTGGCATCAGGAAGGAGAAACAAATGCAGAGTGGATCTTATTGGATTATGTAGATGTGGTGGCCCATGTTTTCTACAACGAAGCCAGAGAGTTTTACAATGTAGAAGCACTTTGGGCGGATGCTCCAACAGAATTAATTGAAGAAGTATAAAATATTGAATGATATTGTTCGTCTCTGATCTTATAGACGAATTATTAACAAGCAAAAATAAATGGCTAAGAAGCAAAATTATAATAAGAAGGGAGATGGTAAAAAGCCAGCTTTTAACTTTTACTGGATTTACGCAATCATTGCAGTAATACTAATCTCCATTAACCTGTTTCAGTGGGATGGAGGTCTGAAAGAGACCAACGAGAAGGAATTCTTTGAAATGGTGGATAAAGGACACGTTTCTAAAATGGTTGTTCTGGAAAACCAACGTATGGTACAGGTTTCCATCAAGCCAGATTCTTTAAATGGATCAGGGTATAAACACGAGGACATCTCTAAAAAAACACTTTCTGGTAGAGCGAACGAAGGACCACATTATCAATTTACATTTTCGGACACGGACAAAACCAAAGATGGATACAAAGAGTTAGCTGATCAGCACGACTTTGAAATCATTTTTGACAACCCAGAAAACTACGGTAGAGAACTGTTTAGTTGGTTGATTTTCTTCGGAATTATGATCGCCATCTGGATCTTTATTATGAGAAGAGTTGGTGGTGGTGCCGGTGGTGCTGGAGGACAGATTTTCAACATTGGAAAATCAAAAGCTCAGGTATTTGGAAAAGGAAAAAGTACTAACGTTAGCTTTAAAGATGTTGCGGGACTAGAAGGGGCAAAAGAAGAAGTACAAGAAATTGTGGACTTCCTAAAGAGCCCTAAGAAATACACCGAGCTTGGAGCAAAAATCCCTAAAGGAGCATTGCTTGTAGGACCTCCGGGAACAGGAAAAACTTTACTAGCAAAAGCTGTTGCAGGTGAAGCGCAGGTTCCTTTCTTTTCACTTTCAGGATCTGATTTTGTTGAGATGTTTGTAGGGGTTGGAGCTTCCAGAGTAAGAGACTTGTTTAAGCAAGCTAAAGAAAAATCTCCAAGTATTATTTTCATCGATGAGATTGATGCAATTGGTAGAGCCAGAGGAAAGAACCCTAATATGGGGTCTAACGATGAAAGAGAAAATACCCTTAACCAGCTATTAACAGAGATGGATGGTTTCGGAACCAATAGTGGTGTAATCATCTTAGCTGCAACGAACAGAGCAGATGTACTGGACAGAGCACTTCTTCGTGCAGGACGTTTCGATCGTCAGATTTATGTAGACATGCCTGACCTAAACGAAAGAAGAGAAATCTTTGAAGTTCACTTGAAGCCAATTAAACTTGGAGAAAGTGTAGATAGAGATTTCCTAGCAAAGCAAACTCCAGGATTTAGTGGAGCTGATATTGCCAACATGTGTAATGAGGCTGCTTTAATTGCTGCAAGAAAGAAGAAGAAAGCTGTTGAAATGCAAGACTTCCATGATGCTATCGATAGAATAATTGGAGGGCTAGAAAAGAAAAACAAGATCATTACTGCCGAAGAGAAAAGAGCAGTTGCATTCCACGAAGCTGGACACGCTACAATTAGCTGGATGGTTGAGCATGCTAATCCATTGGTTAAGGTTACAATTGTTCCTAGAGGGAAAAGTCTTGGAGCAGCATGGTACTTACCTGAAGAAAGACAGATTACCACTACTGAGCAAATTTTAGATGAAATGTGTTCTGCACTGGGAGGAAGAGCTGCTGAACAAATCATGTTCAACAAAATTTCTACAGGAGCATTAAGTGACCTTGAAAAAGTGACCAAACAAGCTACGGCAATGGTTACCATCTACGGACTGAACGAAAAAATTGGTAACATTTCTTACTATGATTCGAGAGGTGATGGATATGGTTTCACAAAGCCATACAGTGAACAAACTGCCAGAATCATTGACGAGGAGGTTAAAAACATTATTGAAGAGCAATACCAAAGAGCGATTAAGATTCTTACTGAAAATAAAGACAAGCTAAAACAACTTGCCGAGAAGCTTCTGGAAAAAGAGGTAATTTTCAAAGAGGATTTAGAGCAAATTTTAGGTAAGCGAAATTTCCCATCTTCTAACGGAACAAGTGATGTTAAGATTCCGGAAGTTAAAATTCCAGAAATCAAATCAGAACCAACTGTTGGGCCAATGGATATTCCTCCACTAACAGAAGAGCCAAAGACCGAAGACAAAAAAGAAGATTCGGGAGGTGAAGGAGAAAATGAAGAACCCAAATAGCACTGTTTGAAGGACATTGTAAAAAGATCAATAACCGGTGCATTATTTGTAATTGTACTGATAGGAGCCATTGTATGGAATAAGTATTCTGTTGCAGGGCTCTTTTTCATTGTATCCCTACTTGGGCTGGTGGAGTTCTTTAAACTAATGGAAATAGGTGGTTTTAAACCTAAAAAGAGCGCCTCTTCTATTGTTGGTGCTTCCATTTACAGTTTAATCGTATTGTACAGTTTTGGAGATTTAAACATCTCCTTTTCTTATTTACTATTCATTTTCCCACTTTTAGTGGTATTGGTGGTTATCGAATTGTTTAGAAAAAGTGAAACTCCAGTATCCAACTTTGCCTTTTCGATCGTTGGTATAATGTATATCGTTATACCATTTTCCATTTTAAATTTCTTTGCGTACAACTCACCTTACGATGATGTAATGGAACTGGAGGGTAGGTATGAATTTATATTCTTACTCGGCTTCTTTGTGATTCAGTGGGCAAGTGATACTGGCGCCTACCTATTTGGGTCGGCCTTTGGTAAAACAAAACTATTCGAAAGAGTTTCTCCTAACAAAACCTGGGAAGGAGCTGTGGGAGGTATGCTATTGGCCATGACAACCGGTTTTTTATTCGCTTATTTTTCAGAAAGCTCAATTGGGCACTGGATAGCAGTATCTTCAATCATAGTGGTGTTTGGTACTCTTGGAGATTTAACCGAATCGCAAATTAAGCGTAGTTGTGGTGTAAAAGACTCTGGAACTATTCTTCCAGGACATGGTGGTATTCTTGATCGTTTCGACGGAGTATTGTTCTCTGCTCCTTTTGTATTGGCCTACCTACACATCTTCGATTTACTATAAATAACCTCATTTTATGGGTGTTAATGTCAGGTTAATGACAGAAGTGGTAGAGACTATTTTTGGTTATTATTCTATATTTGCCAGCAAAGCAAAAAACTAAACATGAAAAAACTATTATTTGGATTTGGAATTTTATCCATGTTCTTAACTGGAATGACTTTAACTTCTTGCGGTTCTGAAGAAGCTAAAGAAGAAGAAAAAACAGAACAATCAGACGACAAGTGTTCTCACCACTGTGATAAAGAAAAATGTGGTAAAGACTGCAAAGACAAATGCGACAAAGATTGCAAAGATAAATGCAAGAAAAGTTGTGAGCACGGAGATAAAGAATGTAAAAAATCTTGTGAACACAAATGCCAGGACATGAAATGTGAAGAAGGGAAATGTGGAGAAGGAGAGAAATGTGAAGGTGCTGAAAAATGCGAAGCCGGAACAGAAGGAGAAGCTCCAGTAGAGGAAGCTCCTGCTGTTGAAGAGCACGTTGAAGAGGAAGCTCACTAAAGAATAAATCTTGATAAATGAAAAAGCCATCAGTTAAACTGATGGCTTTTTTTATGCTCTAGTAAAATGATTTTCTTTCTTTGGCCATTCTTCTTAGTAGTGGACTACAACGGTATCGATCTTCCATATACTCTTGCTGTAGTTGATCCATTCGATTGGCACACTCGTTAATTCCAATCTCATCTGCCCAACGCAGTAATCCTTTAGGATAATTTACCCCTTTGGTCATCGCCAGATCAATATCCTCTTTAGAAGCAATGTTTAAATAAAGTGCATCTGCTGCTTCATTGATCAACATAGCTACAATTCTATCAACAATTTGTCTTCCTAAATATTCATCTTTATTAGGCTCTGGAGGAGTAGCTCCTTCTGAGTAATCGTAATATCCTCTACCAGATTTTCTGCCTAACCACCCTGCCTCAGCATGTCTTTTTTGAGTAAACGATGGTTTGTATCTAGGGTCAAAATAAAAGGCTGTAAAGACAGTTTCTGTTACGGTATAGTTAATATCATTACCAATGAAATCCATTAGAGTAAATGGTCCCATTCTGAAACCTCCAATCTCAGTCATTGCCCAATCGATGGTAGCAAAATCTGCCATCCCTTCTTCATAAATTCTAAGTGCTTCTCCGTAAAACGGACGTGCCACTCTATTTACGATAAAACCTGGAGTATCTTTAGCAATAACAGTTACTTTCCCCCAGCTATCGATTAATGCTTTCGAATTATTCAGTACCTCTTCCGAAGTTTGAATACAAGGAATAATCTCCACCAATGGCATTAATGGAGCAGGATTAAAGAAATGAATACCAATAACACGCTCTGCTTTTTGGCAAGCAGCTCCAATAGCCGTTACGGATAGTGAAGAGGTATTCGAAGCTAAAATACAATCATCTCCGCAAATGTTTTCCAATTGCTCGAACACCGATTTCTTGATCTCTAAATTTTCAATAATTGCTTCGATAACCATTCCGCAACCTGCAAATTCTTCCATACTGGTTGCTGGTTCAATTCTTCCATAAATATCGTTGCTGGTGGCTTCGTCAATTCTTCCTTTCTCAACTAATCTATTCAGGATTTTCTTTAGTTTACCCATTGCTTTTTGCAATGCCTCCTGATTAGTATCAAACAGTACTACCTGGTGTCCTGCTGTTGCGGCAACCTGAGCAATACCGGATCCCATTGAACCGGATCCTAAAACTCCTACTTTAATCATAATTTAATTCTGGTTTTATGGAGGTTAAAGATAGAATTTAAGGTTTAACTCTCCTCTTAAGAAAGTGAGAATTACATCTGAAGCATGTTTTTGTACTCTTCTTCTTTTTGCTTAAACTTCTCTTCCAGTATAGAATAGTAGCTCATCTCCTTATGAACCACTGACGAATACTCCTGATAACTCACCTTTGTGCCCTTTACTACAACATAAGATTTCTCCAGTGCCTTTTTTAAATGAGCCATTAATTTAGACTTATCCTTACCCTCAAAATTAAAATAGGCTGCACGCATCAACTCTCCCATGAATTTTTCTGTGGTAAAAAATGTTCTGAACGCACTCAACATTTCATTTTCAGAAAGATCAGGATACTTTTCCTTTACCGGCTTAACCTTGATGTTCTTTTTCGAAAAATTCGATTTAACAGCATCAGTATACGATTCTACTAATAATCTTAGTCCTGAATCAGTGTAAGTAAACCCTAAATTTGTAGTTCGAAAAGGCTTGAACTCCTCACCATTTCTTGCTTCTAGTTTTTCCTCATCCGATTCCCCCGGATATTGATCCAATTCCTTAGCATTCCCAGAAACAATTTTTCCACCTGACATTACTCCAACTCCTCCTCCAACAAGGTTCATGGATAAATCCCAATCATTAACCAACAGTAGGTTGAGCATCTTACTCACCTCATAAACCTCATCCTCATGAAGTACAAAACGATCTATTTCAAACTGGTCGGAAGCAAATACATCATTCAACTCCAGATTAAAATTATGTGGATCGATGTCTTCAGGTTCTCCTTTCGTAATTCCAACCTGTAACTGTACCTCATCCACAAAATCACTCATGGCATCCGGTCCGGTGGCAATTATTCTTACAGAAAAATCTTCCGACTTTAATGAATCTGGAATCACGAAATCCTGTGTAAAGCTATTAAACGTACAACCATCTTCAAATGTGTACACATAACCAAACTTGGTGTATGACATCTGGAAATCTCCAAAAAAGAATTTCAACTCTTCCAACCTCGTTCTGAATCGTTGTAACCTCTCCTCTTCTATCTTTAACTCTTCTTTGGCCTGAGCCAGGTTCTTTTCTACCTGAGCTTTTCTGGTGTAGAGATTGCTTAAGCGTTCCTGCAAGTATTTAATTTTCTTTTGGTTTTTAGCCTGAGCATATCGGTGCTCATTCAGATCCATTTCGGTTTCTTTAATCTTAAGTAACACATCACTTCGCTCTCCCTCGTGATGCTTTACCCTATCCTTTAAACCATCTTTTCCATTGATCTCTTCATCGACAGCAGGTATACTTACATGTTCCAGTTTATGAATGTTTGCATGTACCGTATTTCCTTTTCCAAAAGTGGAATCCGGAGACAACTCCTTGGTTATTTTTGATGCGTAGAGCACGTATGCATTTCCCTCTCTGGAAATCACCACTGTAGACTGTCTTCTAAAGTTAAATCCCCACATGCTAAAGTGAACATTGGTATAGCTATCCTTATACGGAGAAAACTCTCTAACGGAAGTACTACTTGCAACTATCCTTTGCACATTCTTATCTCCAGATTTGATTTTAGAATCATAAGTAAATAATCCCACTCCTTTAGAAGAACCAAGCTTATTTTTCCCTTTATAAATTAACTCTCTTTCGTTCAATAATCCAGAAGTTCCACTACCATCTCCGGCAGCTAATAGTGTGGATTGATAGTTTCCTCGCTTTCCTCCAATTTTAAGGAAATACTCGTACGATTTTTTCTGAATATAGGTTTGAATGGACCGATGCACAACATCCAGTACTTGCTGTTGTTCCACCAAGTTAAACCCTTGCATTTCTCTCAGTTTGTTTACCCGATCTTTAAAAATCATATTGGGGTCAAGTAGATCAATAACTTTAGAAATAGCCTCTCTTTGCCCTTTTTTAATTTTAACAGCTTTGTCGGGCAGGTTTTTGGAAAGCTCCCCTAAAAAGGCCTGATAAATGGTATCCGAAACCCCTTCTGGCTTTATTTCATCTTTTCTCTTCAACTCTTCATACAATGATTGCAAAGCCATTTTTGTGGACAATTCATTTAACAACCCTTGCCTCTGATGAACCAATTCGTAATCGTAAATTTTAAGCTGGGATGGCTCATACACTAACGATTTCTCAATAGAATCGTAGTCAATTATTGAGTCTGTTTCTTTATCAGTATCAAATACAAAATAGACCGTATCTCCGGTAAATTCGAAAAGGTGTCCTAAGTTTCTTTCCAGAGCAGGACTTTTCACCACCACATGATGCATTATTGCTCTTTCCTCAGGAGTAAGCATGAGTGTTTGAGCCTTACACATGGTTAAGAAGAGTATGAACAAAACAGTAAAAAATACCCGCATAAAATCTAATTTGATGCTAGTATAACAGAAATTGTGCAAAAAGGAACGGAAGCCACTCGTTAAATACTAAAAACCAGATGTTGACTTAGTAATATCAACCTCCTAAAGGTTTAGCCAATAGACAAATTTAACCACCAAAGCTCTGTTTTTAATTCCAAAAATATTGGAGTTGTAGTTGTCTGTATATACAATAAACAGATCACTCATTGGCTTAAATCGATACTGGAACCTGGCGTTAATATTGATGTTTGATATTTGAGTATTGTACTGAACAAAAGTGGTAAAAAACAGTTTCTTAGTAAAGGAAAGGTCAATTCTCGATCTAACCAGTGTTAACGAAACATCATTGAACCCTTCTGGCATTCTAATATCGTTTTGTTGAAGCCCAACTGAAATACTCCCCCATGGCTGAATACGATATGCAATATCTCCACCAAGAGTGAGTTTCTCTCCAACGTAGTATTGTCCATAATCAAAACTTGCAGAATAGCTCAACAATTTGATTTTAGTAGAGGTATAACTCAATTTCAGGTTATTAAAGTGATAATAACCTGAATCCAGAAGAGAATTCCCGGAAAAGGTAATATCCGTATTAAAAGGAAGAAGAACTTCGTTATGAATGAACTTAGCTTCTGCCTGACTTTTATCCGTAAAATTAATCCTGAAAGCTCCAGATAACAATCGCTCATTGGTTTTAAAATCACTATTCATGTATTCACTTAAGTATACAGTAGGCTGATAGTTTACGATCTTTTCGTTTTTTGGGTAAAATCGATAAGAAAACGATGGTTCCAATCGCCAATAAGAGCTGTAAACATACTCACCTAACTCCGAATTATATTGGGTAATTCGCGGTACAAAACCAACATCTGCTCTGTAGTCTTTACCAACATACTCATGATTCCAATGAGCCGAAATAGCTTCGCTGTTGTACATAAACCATACAGCATGAGCCTGATCTTCTTTACCGGGTGAAAAGCTTCTGTGATAGAAAGCCTTTCCTCGCTTCATATTGTCTTCAGATGCTAGATTAAAGTCGATACCAAATACACGATTGTAATCAGAATAATCAACCGTTCGATCGTCAAACCCTTGTCGGTTAACCATAATACCTCCAAAATAAGACCTAACCCCTACCTTTCTTTGAAATACTCCCACAGAATAGTTTTGAGGATCAAGCCCTAAACTTCCCATCCCTTCCGTTTGCATATTCATCACTCCAACCCTCCAATCTTCATTCAGTTTACCACTCAACCTGGCTCCTGCAATGATTGGTACTTGCTGTCCTGATTCCAATCCAATTCTTCTAGAAAAGAAAGGACGGATTTTACTAAACCCAAACTGACCAAAAAGGTCATCGTTCTCGATAAAAAATTGTCTTCTTTCTGGGAAAAACAAGCTAAACCTGGATAGGTTAGTTACCTGAGCATCTACATCCACCTGCGAAAAATCTGGATTGATGGTAAGGTCCAAATTTAAAGAGGAAGTAACTGCAATTTTAGCATCTCCACCAATATTCGTTTTTATATTACTCGTTCCATTTTCATAATCGGCATAAACACCTCCAAAAGCATAAGGAATTAATGACACGTTTGCACCTGCTTTAGGTGGGCTTTTATCCCAAATCATATCACCAGTAAATGCTAAAGTGGCAATGTTATAGGCTCTAGGCACTCTGGACCAGGAAGAGTTTTCGTTTACCTTTAGATCGTTTCTGGAAAAATTAATTCCCCAACTTTCAAGATCGCTGTTATAACGTAGTGTTTTAAATGGTATTTTCATTTCCACCACCCAACCGTAGTCGTGGTGCTTTACCTCAGAAAACCACTTGTTATCCCATGCAGTACTTACTCCAAATCCACCTCCCGATTGCAACGATCCTTCCCTTTGCGCCCCCAGAGGATTAACCGCAAAACTAAAACCATTGGTTCTATCGTTGAAAGGGTCAATAAATATGGCAAAAGCATCGCTAATTGGATAAGAAAAGTCCCTTCTTAGAGATTGTACCACATATTTTTGATCTGGATGATCATCGTAGCATATTGCTCCTACATATAAGTACTCATCATCATAGGTAACCATCGCTACTGTTTTCACCTCTGCCATGGAGGTATCAGAAGGATAATTCTGATAAAAGCCTTCCGCTTTTTCTGCCTTTTCCCAGCATGCTTCGTTTAGTTCCCCATCCAATTCAATGGAAACTTCAGTTTTTTCGATGTGAATAGATCTTCTATCCTGACTTGTCAAATTCCCAGTCAGAATTAAACTAATTATGAATAAAAATAGTCTCAATGGTGTATTTTGGAAGCACAAATATACTTTAAAAAGACACGCATCAACACTCCATTCCATGTTACAACAACTAATTTTACATAAGCGGTAATCCACAATATTCCATAAATGCATCCGTTTACCCCGTATCCACTTGCAGCGTATAGCGAAATTCTACTTAACCAAATAAAACAATTAGATGAAAAATCAAGCATTTTTTATTGGTGGAGTGGTACTATTAACTTCCATTGCTGCCTGTAAAAAGACCCCGGAACCAGTTCCATGTGAAGACTCTACTGCAATCAATTACCCATTAACTCCAGGCACTTATTGGGTATATGACTGGTACCAGGTTTCAGATACTTCGGCTTTTGAGAACCAAATTAATACAACACCAGATACTACATTTATTCTAGGAGACACTATGATCAACGGAGTTGAGTATAAAATATTCAAAGAGCGACATTTCTCTATGAACAACTATGAAATATCTTATTACAGAGACTCTTCTGGTTTTCTGGTAAGTTCAACCGGTGTAATTAAAAATGTTCCTTCTTATTATACTCCCGCTTATAGTCAGGGAGACATTGGAGGAGGTTATGCCATTAGCTATTCTCTAAATCCACAGGTAACTTCTACAACGGTTCCTGCAGGAACTTTTGATGCATACATTTCTACCCTTAAAGTTACCAGAAACAGTAATTTTGGATGTCTAAACCAAGACGAATATCTACTCCCTTCAAAATGGTTTGTCCCGGGAATTGGACTCGTAAAAGTTGCTTTCGCGTACACTTCTCAGCTGGGATGTGGACACACCGAAAGGCGACTTATCGACTATCATATTGCGGAATAAAAAAAGGCCTCCTGACGCTGAGTCAGGAGGCCTTTTTTCTTATTCAAAATCCGGGTACAATAAATATTTCTTTCTAACCTTTTTAAAATCTTCCACCTCCGGTTGGAAAGACTTCCAGATGGTATCTGCATCTGTTCCTGCTTCGATCATCTTTCTTATTTCTCGATCACCGGTTAGTAATCTAAAAAAGCCATCTTTTCTAAAAAAATCACTTTTGTTTTTCGAATCCTGATACATGGCAACCACCCAAAACAAATACACCCTTCCATAATTTCTCATGTACTCAAATCCAAAAGTTTGTAAATCATAGCCATAACACGTTTCACCTTCATTTTTTGGGTGCTTTGCTCCCGGCATTGGCCTTGGTATAAAAGAGTACTCTTTTGGAGTTACATCCGGTGAGCCAAATATCTGAAACGGAGTTTTAGTTCCCCTTCCTACACTTACATTGGTTCCTTCAAAAAAGCAAAGCGAAGGGTACAAATAGATACTCGCCATGTTTGGTAAATTAGGCGAAGGTTTTACCGGAAGTTCATAAAAATCTTTGTGCTCATAATCCTCACACTTTATCACTTCCAAATCACAGATCAGGCCATTCTCTAACCATTTCTCTCCGTTTATCATTTGAGCATATTCACCAATAGTCATACCGTGTACCACAGGCACTTCATGTAACCCGATAAAAGATGAATTTTCTTTTTTAAGAACAGGGCCATCCACATAAAACCCATTTGGGTTTGGCCGATCCAGCACCATTATTTTTTTCTTCTGCTCCGCGCAAGCCTCCATTACATAATGCATGGTACTGATGTAGGTATAAAATCTGGCTCCCACATCCTGAATGTCAAATATGATAACATCAACATCGGCTAATATCTCTGCCGAAGGCTTTCTATTTTTCTTTCCATATAGCGATAAAATGGGTAAACCTGTTTTCACATCTTTACCATCAGAAACCTTTTCCCCAGCATCTGCTACTCCTCTAAATCCATGCTCCGGTGCAAATACTTTTTTTACCTCAACTCCTAAGCTCAATAGGGTATCTACCAAATGAACATCTTTTACCATGGATGTTTGGTTACCGACTATGGCCACCCTTTTTCCTTCAATCTTTGGCAGGTAAACCGAGGTTCTTTCTGCACCTACAACAATGGAAGTTTTATACTGAGCAATAGTAGTACTTAGCAGAAAAAACTGACTTAAAACCACCAAAAATAGGCTCGAATTTAAATTCTTCTTCCTAATTGACTTTATATGGTTACTTCTTCTTAACATAAGATGAAAATCTTTCTTAAACTTGTATTTCGATTACAATCCGACTTGAATACTGAGCATTACATAGCAAAACGCATGCTAAAAGGAGGTTCTTCTTCTAAAAAGATCTCCAAACCAATTGTTTCTCTTGCAATTATAGGAATTACTTTGGGGATAGCAGTAATGATCCTCTCAATTTCAATTGCTTCAGGGTTTCAACAAGAAATTAGAGATAAAGTAATTGGATTTGGCTCACATATTCAAATTACCGGAGAGTACAACAATTCTTCGTTCGAATCTACACCTATATTATCTAGTCAGCCTTTCCTTGATGATATTCTGGCTGAAGATCAAGTGTATCACGTGCAAAGTTTTGCTTATAAACCAGCTATTATCCAGTCCAGAAAACCTAAAGGTATAGAGGATTTTCAGCAAGACATACTCGGAATAATATTTAAGGGAGTAGACAAGGAGTTTGATGCCACATTTTTTCAAGACAACCTTATCGAAGATGGCGGACGAATACCAGGTTATACAGACTCTACTACTTCAGATAGCATATTGGTTTCCAGATACATTGCTAATAAGCTAAAGCTAAAAGTTAATGATAAGGTCTCAACTTTCTTTGTGAAAGAAGATGGACCAAAGCAAAGAAACCTAATAGTATCTGGTATCTATGAAACCGGAATGGAGGACTTTGATAAGCAATTTGCAATCATAGACATTAACCACATCAGGAAATTAAATAACTGGGGAATCACAGCAAGTCTATTCCTAAGAGATGAATGTAAGGATAGTATGCTCTATATTGAAGCTCGAGTAACTGGAGGTAACGAAAACCATCGTTGCAGCTGGAACGGAGGAAGCTATAGTGAAACGTTCGAAATACCATTTTGCCCTATAAAAGACACAGTTATCAAACTGGTTGCCAACGACTTTGAGTCTTACAGCTATCTGGAACCAATTGAAGAAGCTTCTATTGCTGATACCGCATGGCTTACCATTAATGTAGAAAGTGTTAATGACACCAATTGCTATTGTGAAGAAGAAGATATGTTCGTGGATTTTGAATCTATGGACGATGGTTCTCTGGTATACACATTTAACGGAAATAAGATCACCACCAAACTCAGAACTAGTGGCGGTAGCTCTAAGTACTATGTAGGTGGATTCGAAGTTCTTCTTAATGACTATAAAGATCTGGAAGATGCCTCCGACATTGCCCAAAAACATACCTCCCACGAATTTAATGTCTCTACTATTATAGAACGAAACGAAGAAATTTTTAATTGGCTTAACATGCTGGACATGAATGTTTACATCATCATTGTTTTGATGATTTTAGTTGCCATTATTAATATGACATCCGCTCTATTGGTTCTGATTCTTGAACGAACTCAAATGATTGGTATTCTTAAATCGTTAGGGGGTAATGATTGGAGTATAAGAAAAATCTTTCTTTACAACGGAGGATATTTGATCACAAGAGGTATCATCCTTGGAAATGCACTGGCTTTGGCAATCATTCTTCTCCAAAATCAGTTTCAAATCATACAATTACCACCTGAAAACTACTATGTTAATGTAGTTCCAATGAACTTTGATATTCTCCCTATTCTATTGGTTAATATAGGAGCTTTTA
The DNA here is from genome assembly GCA_965230225.1 of Parvicellaceae bacterium. GTDB lineage: Bacteria > Bacteroidota > Bacteroidia > Flavobacteriales_D > Parvicellaceae > CALSMU01. The sequence continues at coordinate 75,322 of CBDDKM010000003.1, read as the reverse complement.
TCATCTGCTTTTTAGCCCTGATTCTTCCTTCCTATATGGTAACCAGAATTTCGCCAGTTAAGGCAATTAAGTTTGAGTAAACTAGAGCTTTCTTGCCACCATTAACCCATCCCTAACCGGCATTAAGACATTCTCTACCCTATCGTCTTCCTGAATCTTTTTATTGTACTCAACAATCGATTTGGTCTCCATATCTCTTTCCTCAATTGGTTTCACCACTTTCCCACTCCAAAGAACGTTATCGGCAATAATAAATCCACCTTGTTTTACCTTATCAATCACCAAATCAAAATAGTTGGAATAATTTGGTTTATCGGCATCGATAAAAACTAAATCAAACTCCTCTTCTAATTGTGGGATAATCTCCATAGCATCTCCTACTCGAAAGTCAATCGTGTCTCTGTGGTTAGACTGTTCAAAGTATGACCTTGTAAACTCCTCTAACTCTTCGTTTTTGTCGATTGTTATCAACTTACCTCCTTCGGCAACTCCTTCGGCAATACACAAAGCACTGTATCCGGTATAAGTTCCTATTTCCAATACATTAGAGGGCTTAATCATGTGGCTAAACATGCTCAAAATCCTACCTTGTAAATGTCCAGATAGCATTCTTGGTTGTAACACTTGAATGTGTGTTTGACGATTTAAGTCGTATAATAATTGACTCTCTTTATTGCTATGCTCTACTGCATACTTGTCTATATCTTCTGGTAAAAAGTTCATCTGTTAATTTTGGTTCGAAATTAATGAAAGTTGTCCCATTCTGGGAAAACTAATTTCCTACGGGGAAACTCCACTCCCCTACAAAACCACCAACAACCTGATTTAGTGATAATTAAGCCTTATGGAATAAAAATTGAAAAAGGAGAGGCAAACATATCTTTATGAACACTAAAAACCCGAAATTACTCATACAAGGATCAGTTAGAACTCAAGTAGGAATTCCTGATAAAGTTGAAATACAATTATTTGAAAAAGATAAACTAGTTCAGGCAGCCATAACCGACAGCGATGGTTTTTTCTGCTTCAAACTAGATTTTAATTCGTTCTATCAAATAGTTTTTCATAAAAATCATTACCAATCCAAAAGCATCGAAATTGATACTTGGACTCCTAATCAGGAAAGACACCTATTCTATAGATTTGATGTTGGGTTAGTGGAATCTATGAATGAGGAACCTCTTAGCATGGTGGAAAAGCCTTCTGCAATTGTTATGTATAATCATGAATACCACACATTCATGAATTGCATGGAACTAATAGATCAAATGAATACGGAATAAATTAATCCAACATTTTATCTGAAGGGACAAAGGTTAAGGATGAAAACTTAGATTCATCTAAAATCTCATTAGCCACTTCTAACAGGTCCGAAGAAGTAATTCCATCTATTCTTTGGTAAACACTTTCGAGACTCTCCACTTCGTCGAAATGCATCATACTTTTCCCTATAGAAAGCATTAAGCTGGAGTGACTATCTTGCCCTATTGCAATATGCCCTTTTAGCTGTTTTTTGGCTAGTTCAAATTGTCGAGGTCCCATTCGAACGTCCTTTAATTGTTTAAGTTCCCGATGTACCAACGACTTAACACGGTCTAAATTCCCTGGTTCACAGCTAAAGTAAATATTGAAATTTCCAGTATCTATAAATGGAGAGTAATTAGCTTCGATATTATAAGTATACCCGTATTTTTCTCTAATATTCAAATTAAGCTTACTGTTCATTCCACTTCCTCCCAGAATGTTGGATAACAATACCAATACTTTTCTCTTTTCGTCCTTCAAACCATAAGCCGAACAACCATACATCCAGTGAGATTGAACCGACTCTTTTTGAATGGTTAGATCACTTTTCGAAAAGGTTCCAATCTTTTTTCTTTTTCTGGAAGCTGATTTTTGTGGAATTGGTTCAAGGTGTTTCTCCACCAATTTCCGAAATTTATCGTGAGGTATATTACCCACTGAACTAAATACAATTCTACTGGTATCTACTACTTCATCCAAAAATTTCAAAATATCCTTTCGGGTGTAGGCCTTTACCTTTTCCGGTGTACCTAATATGGTTCTGGACAAAGAGTGATTCCCATAGATCAGTCCTTCGAAATCTTCAAAAAGTGTTTCTACGTGGCTATCTGCGTAAGAATTAATTTCATCGAGAATAACTTCCTTCTCTTTTTCTATCTCCTTATCCGGAAAAACACTATTAAAAACAACATCACTAATCAGTTCAATTGCTCTTTCGTAGTATTCATTAATAAAAGATGCATACACGCACAACTCTTCTTTAGTTGTATAGGCATTTAACTCCCCTCCAACTGCATCTAGCCTACTTAATACATGAAACGACTTTCTTTTCTCAGTTCCTTTAAACAAGCAATGTTCGATCAAATGAGCTAATCCGTGTTCCGAGGCTTTTTCGTCTCTCGACCCAATATCTAATATTAGTCCACAGTGCGACACATTAACCGACGGGGCATACTGATGAACGACCTTTATTCCGTTCTTAAGCGTATAGGATCTTAAAGACATTTTGCAAAAATAGTATAAGAGAATGGTTCGAGAGACAGAAAATGTAAGATTCCTGTAAAAAAAGAAAGCCGCTCCACCACAGAGCGACTTTTATGGTAAGTGCAGTATTACAACTGCTTTTGACGATGCTTATGAAAATCTAAGGGTGATTTTGCTTATCGTTGACTCAAAAGTACGGCCACTTACCGGATCCATACACTCACAACTTCCCTTCGTACCGAACTTAGTTACCAAACAGAGCCAAAAAGCATCCCATCGTTTCGATTCCCAAAATGGGACATTTTCCCAGCAGTAACAAGGCCTACCGAACGTTTAGCAATTCAGAAACACACATCGGAAACCACTTATATTATATATGAGTCGACACCAATAATTTAGCCTTACAACTCAACGATATTTATTCAATAATTTAAAACAGGTCACAGATAACAATGAATAATCCAAATTACTCCATTAAAAGGGTTCTTTTTCTAACAGACGATAAATACCAATTCAACTTATCGTCTGAGAAGAATTATATCATAGATTTATATGGATATGATAATGAAAATACCTCTCCTATACCTAATACCGACAATACTGCACTAATCTTAATTGACCTTTCCTCTTCCTTCTCGGGAGGGTACCAACACCTCAAAAAGTTATTTCCAGACCTTAACTCTACTAACATCCCTATAATTGGTATAATCGAAAAAGGATTTGGGAGCAGCCTGGAAAACCTATTCAAAGCAAAGGGCATTACTTCAATTATAGAGAAAGAAGAAAACAAAGACACATTTACCAGTTTTCTAAAGTCGTACATCGACTTATATTTCAATGTTTTGGAAAAGCAGCCCAACAAAGAATTAATTAACAATACCAATCACCGAGATCATACTCAAGGTATACTGGGAAGTATAGAGTATGCTCAAAATATACAACAGGGAATTCTTCCTGAAATTGATGAAATTAGAAGCTTATTCCCTAAATCGTTTATTTACTTCCAACCCAAAGATGTGGTTAGTGGTGACTTTTATTGGTTTACCGTAAAAAATGGGAAAGCCATTTTTGCCGTGGGAGATTGTACCGGGCATGGAGTTCCCGGAGCGATGATGTCTTTAATAGGTAACAACCTCCTCAATGCTGCAGTGAATTGGCATGGACTGGAATCTACCGCAGATATTTTGCAATTTGTACATAGAGGACTGCTGGAATTGTTCTCAATAAATAATAATTCAAGCACTCATCACGACAGTATAGACATGTCCATCTGTTCTTATGATTTTATAAAAAAAGAACTTGAATTTTCGGGTGCATTAAGGCCCTTGTTTCTATTCAAAAACGGCATTTTAACAGTCATTAAAGGAGATTCAGTTACTCTGGGAAGAGGTACGTCATACATCCAACAATTTAACTCTCATAAAATTAGCATATCCAAATCTGATGTGGTATATTTATTTTCTGATGGATATGCCGATCAGTTCGGAGGTAAAAAGAATAAGAAATTTTCCATTAAAAAGTTTAGAGAATTTCTAATTAGCATTCAAGATTACCCCCTTTCGGATCAACCTGAAATAATAGATGAAGCTTTCCGATTGTGGAAGGGAGATCATATCCAAACTGATGATGTATTAATTTTAGGATTGAATTTTAGTAATGGTAATTGACCCCAACTGTTCTGCATTAATCTATTCAAAAAACAAATCTGAAATCGAGACGGTCCTCAAACTACTTGAGGAAGATATACCCTATCATATTTCATCCTCTGTAAAAGAGTTCGACAAAGCCCTAAATGTAAAACAATACACACTAATTGTATACCATGTTGCTTCAGGGCAGCTAACCATCGAAAAATCTCTTCACAATACTCACATACCGGTATTGGTTATTACCAATAGCTTTGATAAAATCACCTCACTTAGTTCTATTGCTCATGTTGATTTTATAGCAGCAACTGATCCTTCGGAATTAATTAAATTCAGGATCAATAAACTTATTGAAGCGCACCAGGAAGTAGATCTAAAAGAACATCTTGAACAGGAATCCAGAGAACTTAAAAAGGTGCTCAAAACATCCGTTAAAGATTTCATCCAACAGCATCATGAGTTGAGCAGCAAAGAAAAACAGCTTAGCTCTATTATTAACAACATAAGTGATGTTATCTTTCAACTGTCTGCAGATGGTAAATATTCTTACATATCTAACAACATTCTATCGGTAGGTGGTTATTCTTCTCACGAAATAGTTGGTAAAGAATTTAGTCAATTTGTCCCTAAACAAGAAAGAAGCAGAGTACAGATTTTACTTCAAAAAATTCTTGGTGGTCAACCTGTCTCTAACTTCAGAATAGAGTTTTTAAAGAAAAATGGTAAAAGTATCACCATTGATATCAATGGAACACCACTCACTAAAGACAAAGAAATTATTGGGGTACAGGGGTTAATTAGGGATGTTACCGAAAGTGTTCATACTGAAAGACAATTATTAGCCAGTAAGCAAAGGTTTTCTAACCTCATTGACTCTGCTTACGACCCCATATTAACGCTAAACGAAAACGGCACCATATCCAATTATAATCCCGCGTTTGGGAAATTGGTAAAGAGAACGAAACTACTTGGAGTTAAATTTCTTTCTCTAAAACTTGTTGCTTCAGAGTCTGTCGAAGTATTTGAGTCCACATTTAACAAAACCATTCAGGGATTTAAATTAAAGCCCAAAAGAATTACCACTCTCGACAAGTCAAAAAAAGAAAGGCAATTCGAAATTTCTTGTAGCCTTGTTCGTCACACCTCTAAAAACAATGAGGTCCAAATCATTTTCAGAGATGTTACCAACTATGTAAAAACTTTAAACAAAGTTCAGCAGGAAGAGGAAAAACTCAAAGGGTACTTTAACCGAATGGAGAAGGGAATTTGCGTAGTTGACAATGATGATAGAGTCATTGACATAAATGCCAAGTTCACCAAAATTACCGGTTTTTCTAAAACAGACATTGTTGGCAAAATAGCTAACAAGATTTTACTCTCCAAGATTACTGAAAATGAGCTTTCCGATATTATGAGTCTTCGTAAAAAGGGAAAGTCCAGCTCTTATGAAACCAAACTGCAGAGGAAGAACGGTTCCCACATGTGGGCCAGAATTCATGGTTCTCCATTATATGACAGCTCAAAAGAAGTAATTGGATCCATTGGTATCATAGAAGATATTAGTGAAGAGATCAATGAATTTAAAGAAAAGGAAAGATACTCCTCTCTAATGGAAACTGCTCAAAAACTGAGTAAAATTGGGCATAGGGAGTACAACTTTCACACCAATGAGCACTCCGGAAGTGACGAACTTTATAGAATCCTCAAATTAAAGCCAGACAGCAAGAATAATATCTATGATCAATTACTTCATCTGGTACACCCCGAAGACTTAGATTACGTTTACAATACATTCTCAAAATCTATAAAGAACAACGAGGATTATCAAATAAGATATCGACTATTGTTTCCAGATGGAGAAATTAAAAGTATTCAGGAAAAATGTGCCTATTTCCTGGACACTAAAGGTCAACCTGAAAAGTTGATTAGTGTTATTCAGGATGTTACTTCTCAGGTTTCCATTATCGAAAATGCCAGAAAATACACCTTATTAGTAGAAAAAGGGCCTTATCTGGTAATTATTACCAATAAGGACAAAAAAATCGAGTTCATTAATCAGAATATGGAAAAAACCTCTGGCTATACACTAGAGGAAGTAAAGGGTAAAAACCCAAGCATATTTGGTTCTGGACAAACACAGTATAAAACGTACAATACACTTTGGAAAAACCTTTACAAAGGAATTCCTGGTTCCGGAAAAATGATCAACCGAGCCAAAGATGGAAAGCTATTCCACGTTAACAGTTTTATTACTCCAATTTTTAACGATCGAGGTGTACTCACCCATTATATTTCACTTGGTGAAGACATCACTGAAATTCATAATTCCGAAAAAATTTCCAGGGAGAAAGATGCCATCAACAAGGCCATCTTAAAGACACTTCCAGATGCTATTTTGTTATTTAATTCGGATGGAGAAATAATTGAAGCGAACGACAATCTAAACATATTTGGAATTGAGGAAAAAGTAATTGGTAAAAACTTAAAAGACATTTTCCCACTAATCATTTACAATGGCTTAATTAGATATGGTACTAAGTTCAAAAGAAACTCCTTTGAAGTATTTGAATTTAACCACAGCGTGGATGGTATCGTTAAAACATTTGAAGGTAGACTTAGCCTTAGCTTCAAGGATCATACTTTACTGGTAATTCGTGACATTTCCTCCATTAAAGAGGTTCAAGACGAGCTATTAAACAGCAAAGAGCATTTTAAAGGGATTATTGAAAACTCCTCGGAAATAACCTGTATTACTGATGAAATGGGAATCATCAAATACTTATCTCCTTCCGTAGAAGGAGTTCTGGGTTATACACCGGGAGAAAAAATTGGGACATTGTTGTTTGAGGACATTCACCCTGAGGATAAAGTAATGGCCCAGGAAACGTTCAGGGAACGTGTAACCAAAGGAGGAACAGGCAACTACAGAATTCTTCGCCTCAAGCATAAAAACGGAACCTATAGATCGTTAAGAACAAAGTCTACCAATCAATTACACAACCCTTACCTCAAAGGGTATATTATTAACTCCCAGGATGTAACGGACATGGTCCACACCCAAAACATATTGATGGAAAGGGAAGAACAATTGTCGTTAATTACAGAAAACATTGACGAGTTGGTATATAAAACCAGTCTTGGTGAACAGGGAGAGAAAATTATCAACTACATCAGCCCACAGTCTCATTCCATACTGAACATTTCTCCGTATGAGTTCATGCAGTCTCCGTCCATATTCAGAAATAATATACATCCTGACGACTACCACTTATTGGATGAGGCCGAGAATGATGTACAAGAAAACAAGGAGGTAGCCTTAATTGAATACCGCTTTAAAAGAAAAGGTGCCGAAGGATATATTTGGCTGGAAGAATCTATTGTTCCCTATTTTGATCAGGACAAAAATTACGCGGGGAACATCGGTACCATCCGAAATATTTCGCTAAGAAAAATTTCGGAAGAGGCATTGATCAGGAGTGAAAGTAAAAACAAAACCATCCTTAACTCAATCCCGGATATTTTATTCATCATGAACAAGGATGGGCAATACCTTGATGCTCTGGTGGGTGAAGAGGTTAAACTGCGCCAACAAAACGGAGAGTTGATAGGTAAACACGTAGATGATATTCTACCTAAGGAAATTGCCGACAAACAATTAAAATCTCTAAGGAAAGTACAACGAACAGGCAAGCCAGAAACCATCGAATACGAATTAATTGAAGACAATGTGAGTTCTTACTACGAAACTCGTTTCGTAAAGAGTACCAACACTGAAATTCTTAAAATTGTTCGTGACATTACGGAAAAAAGAAAAGCTGCTCTAATTAAGGAAATTACTTATAAAATTGCTCAGGAAGCCAACAAAAGTACTATTGATTTAATTGCACTGGCCAGCTATATCTATAGCTCAATTAATAAAATTAAAAACTACCCTAATTTTTATATCGCCATCGAAAAAGACGGCAAAACCACCTATCCTATTTATGTTGGGAACAATAATGTTTCTAAAAAACCTTCCTCCAGAACTAAAAGCACAGTTTTAGCTAAATCGGTAACCAGAAATCAAACTCCTCTATTTTTAAACCAAAAGGAATTTAAAAAGTACGTCAACAAAGAAGGCATTGAAATTCAAAACAAGCTCCCTAATTCGTTCATTTCTGTTCCGTTAGATGACAAAGGAAGTATCAAAGGGGTTGTTTGTGCTCAGTCGTTTAACAAAGAAACACCACTGGACATCGAGGATTTTGAACTTATGAAGTTTATCACCTCACAGTTAGGTAACTTATTGGAAAGACAATATTGGTACAACACCATTATACATAACGAAATCTATTTCCGTTCATTAACAGAAAACTCTTCTGAGTTCATTTTAATTCTGAATGCAAAAGGAATAATTACTTACATGAGTAAGTCATTCGAAAACACTTTCGATATTGACACCAATGATACTATTAACACTAGTATATTCGACTACTTTATCCCTTCTAGAAAAAAAGAGCTAAAACAAGTTTTCAGGGATTGGAAAAAACAACCTGGAACCTCTGAAAGTAAGGAAATTGATATCAAACTTAAGAATGGTACCAGTATTACTCTTGAAACCTATTGTAACAATATGTTAGATGATAGTGTAGTTCGCGGAATGATCATTAACGCCTACGACATTACCGAGAAAAAACACGCTAACCAGGAGTTACTAGAGAAGAAAAATAGTTTGGAAATTATCCACGCTTTTGATCAGGATATTCTGGCAGCAAAATCAACTCACGAAATTATTTCTACTGCCTTAAGGAGATATTTTGAATTCGACATTCCTATTCAAAGAATCAGCATTGTACTTTATGACACGGATAAACAACTGGCTTACTCATATGCCAAGAGAGTTGATGAAGAGTCTTTGAGATATAATGAATTCGAATTAAATGAATCTCCATACTACAAGAAACTAATCAAGGGAGAAACTGTTAAGGTGAACAACCTTAAGAAAAGAAAAAAATGGACTGCTGTTACGGAAGGTATTTACAATGCAGGTGTTAGGGCATTTTTATCCTACCCTCTAACCATTAATAAGCAATGTATAGGTAGCATTAACATCGGCTTTCAAAATCCTGGATACCCAGTTCACCTACATGAAGAAACCTCGAAATCCATGGCGGATCAGGTTTCACTTGCCATCAACAGTTCCAGATTATCGGAAGATGTGGCACGAAATGTATCCAGATTTAAATCTGTATATGAACAATCTGCAATCGGTATTGCAGAGGTTTCGCTGGATGGTGTATTTACTCACGTAAATAGAAAACTGGTTGAGATATTGGGGTATTCTGGTGATGAACTCTTAGGGTTAACCATAAAAGATGTTACCCATCCTAACGATTGGCCAAACAGCGCCAAAGTGATGGATGACATGAACAAAGGAATTACCAAAAAAACAGATTTATACAAGCAATATGTTCGTAAAGATGGCTCTGTAATTGACGCACATATCTGGATCAGCAGAATACAGTCTACGGTGGATGTATCAGATTATTACATTGCAATGGTAGAAGACATTACCGATGCCAAAAGAGCAGAAGAATTAGCTGAACAAGTATTCGTAGCTACTGCCACTGTAACCGGGCTACAACACTTTAAACAAAGTAGTAAATTCCTTTGCGATTCGCTTGGGATGAAGTACGCTTTAATTGGAGAATTTAAGGGAGATACTAACAAGATAGAAACCATTTCCTTCTACTCTGATGGGAAACATGTTGAGAATATTACCTACGATTTAAAACATACACCTTGCGAAAATGTAATAGGAAAAAGACTTTGCATTTATGAAAGGAATGTAGCCAACCTTTTCCCTCTAGATGTTGATCTAAAGAAGATGAATGCAGAAAGCTACGTTGGAGTTCCTCTATTTGATGAGCAAAATCAGCCGATAGGTTTAATTGCATTAATGGATGATAAGCCTATTGAAAAAGTAAAAACTGTAGAAATCATCCTAAGTGTAATGGCACCTAGAACTGCCAGTGAGTTAAAACGACTCAACTTCGAAAAAGCACTTACGGAAAGTGAGGAGAAATTCAGAGAGCTTACAGAAACCATTAATGGAGTATTCTATTTAATTGACTGGAAAGAAAAGAAACCTCTATATGTATCACCATCATACGAGGCCATTTTTAATCAGCCAACCTCTCAGTATATGGAAAACCACATGTCTAAGGAAGAATCTATTCATCCAGACGATCGAAGTATGGTTTCCGAACAATTTAGAACCTATGCGGAACTTGGGTTGTTCAATGCTGAATACAGAATTACTCTGGAGGATGGAAGAATTAAATGGATCCACGAAAGGGCCTTCCCTATTCTGGATAAAGAGAACAATGTTATCAGAATGGCTGGGTTCTGTAATGACATTACGGAAAGAAAAAATGAAGAGGCATTTATTAACGAGCAAAATAGTTCTTTGGAGTCGATCATTAAGCAAAGTAGCCTTAACGACATCCTAAAATCTACTGTAAGTAATACCAATAATTATTTTGGAAATGCCATAAGTACCATACACCTCACAACAGACAATACAGACCAATTAAAGCTAGCTAACTCTGAGTCGTATAAAGATAGTTTTATGGAGTTGTTGAATGTCCTAAAACCATCTGAAAAAGTGGGTTCAATTGGAGCTGCAGCACTGAAGAAAAGCATCAATATAACTACGGACATTAGTAGAAACAAAAGTTGGAAAATCTACAAAGAAGAACTGGAGGAGATCAGCATTAAATCTTCTTGGTCTGTTCCAATTTTATCTTCCGAAGAAGAACTCTACGGAGTCTATACCTTATTCTTTAAAGAATACAGAAGACCATCGGAAAAAGAGGTAACCTATCTGGAAGCTGCAGCCAATATGGTTAGTGTTGCCATCGAGAGTGATCTATCCAGAAAGAATGCATCCAGAATCAACGAACGACTGGAAAAAATGGTATCAGAAAGAACTTCTGAACTCATGATGGAAATCGATAGAAGAATTAGCATTGAGGACCAATTAAACATTGCAAAGGAACATGCAGATAGTGCCAACCAGGCCAAAACTAAGTTCCTGGCCAACATGAGCCACGAAATCAGATCTCCTTTAAATGCCATTGTAGGGTTCAGTGAAATTCTGATGAAAAAAGGACAGAGCGGCGAATATCCGATCGAGTTCCTAACCTTCTTAAGAAACATTAAAAGTAGTGGTGAAAACCTCTCGTTAATCATTAACGACATCTTAGATTTATCAAAAATTGAAGCAGGGAAAATTGGGTATTCTCCAGAGCTTACCAATTTAAATCAGTTAATTAAAACTGTATATCAAATTAACAAAGCTGCGGCCACCGAAAAGAATATTCAATTTAGCTACAACATAGCCAGTAATGTCCCAAATAATGTGGTAACAGATAGAACTAAGCTCATCCAGGTACTTATAAACCTATTGAGTAACGCCATTAAATTTACTCCTGAGAAAAAACGTGTTGAGTTCAATGTTTCTTGCAATGATGAGTTACTCAGCTTTACTGTAAAAGATGAAGGAATTGGAATAGAAAAAAGTAGGCTTGAATCTATTTTTGATCCGTTTGAGCAAGAAGACACATCCACCACCAGAGAATTTGGAGGAACCGGTCTTGGACTTACTATAGTTCAAAAGTTTGCCGAACTATTTGGAGGGAAAATAACGGTAGAAAGCGAAAAGAATAAAGGCTCTGAATTTGTATTCTCCATTCCTTATTTAGAATCAGATCAAGAGATTCAGGAACTTCATGAAGATAGCATTTCATTGAAAAACTTCTCCATTCCTAAAGGATTTAAGATTATTGCTGCCGAGGACAACCTAATGAACCAAAAAATGCTTAGAGCTCTTTTTGATGAATTAGAGACCCCAATAAAAATTGCCGCTGATGGGGAGGAGTTAATCAAACTAATGGAAAAAGAGAAACCTGATTTAATATTAATGGATGTGCACATGCCTAACATGGATGGTATTGAAGCCACCAAGACCATTAGAAATCAAGGAAACAAAATTCCAATTATTGGTCTTTCGGCTGATGCTTTTGTTGAAGCAAAACAGAATGCATTAGATGCAGGTATGAACCAGTATATCACCAAACCAATTGATATTCATAAGTTGATTAATGGTATAGATCAGTTTATAAAACGACCTAAAAGGAAAGCTTCAGAACCGGTTAAGAAAAAATCCAAAAAACTAGACTCAGGTAAAATATCGAGCACTATAGCCACCATTAAGTCTACTCCTATTTACCAAACAGAAGACTTAATTGAGCAATTCTTCCAGTTATCTACACTATTATCCGGAATGGAATCTGTTGCTTTAAATAAGCTGAATGATGCCATTTATAGTGGAGACGAAGAACAACTGACAGAATACTGCGATCAGGTATTAAAAGAATTAAAACTATTTGAATAACTACCCTAACTATATGATGAACAAAATACTAATTGTTGATGATGACAGAAATGTGCTGGAACAGCTTGGTCAACTGCTAAAAGCAGATGGTCACGAAATTGCTTTTATCCCAAGATCTGAGTTCATATTTAAGAGGCTTGAAACAGACAGCTACGACTTAATTCTTCTGGATGTTAATATGCCTGGTCAAAATGGTATGGAAACACTGGAGCTTCTTAAAAAGAGCTCTGATTACTCGGATATACCAGTAATTATGATTACCGGTGAAGGCGATGACCACACTTTACGACAATGTTTTGAACTTGGAGCAATAGACTACATCGAAAAGCCCATTAGAGAAATTGCTTTAATTGCAAGAGTTAATGCCGCATTAAGAGCTAAAAAATTACAAAATCAACTTATTCAAAATCAAGTTAAATTAAAGAACCAGGAGATTAAAATTGAGCAACAGAATGCCCGTCAAACTCAACTTAAGTTTTTAGCTGCTCAAATGAATCCTCACTTCATTTTTAACTCACTAAACTCGATTCAATTCTTTGTATTGGAAAATGAAAAAGAAAAAGCTTTGGAGGTACTTTCTGAGTTTTCGAGGTTAATGAGGGAGGCCATGATGAATTCTGGAAACAGATTTATTACCATTGCTCAGGAAATCTCTTTTCTGGAAAAATATCTGAAATTGGAACAAATGCGATTTCCCAATAAACTGGACTACAAAATCGAGTTAGACGAGGAAATAGATGAAGACGAATTTTTTATTCCTCCTATGCTTCTGCAACCCTATATAGAAAATGCAATAGTACATGGCATTTCCCATAAGGATGGAGCAGGAAAAATCATCATTTCCTTCCAACTTAATGATGAGTACATTAATTGTGTAATTGAAGATGATGGTGTGGGAAGAGAAGCTGCTATGGAACTAAATAAAAAGAGACACGGAAACAAACATGTGTCTATGGCCATGAAAATTAACGAAATGAGAATTGGCTTATTGAACGAATCAGAACCAGAACAGAACAACTTCTATTACGAAATAGAAGATCTTAAATCCGATAAAGGAACTGCCTTAGGAACCAAAGTAACATTAAAAATCCCAGAAGATACAGGGGTATAAAAAAAGCCCCTGATGATTTAATCAGGGGCCTCTATTTATCTTTTGTAATTAGCAAGTACTTTCATTAGTTCTTCTTTCCGCCTAACGGAAACATCTACATGAGAACCATCGCTTAAGAGTACATATCCTCCTTTACCTTTAATATACCTTTCGATATGATTCAGGTTTACCATATGAGACTTATGTACCCTGAAGAAATTACACTCTGTTAAAATGTCTTCAAATTCTCTTAAGGATTTAGACACCAAAATCTTCTTTCCTTCAGTAGTATAAAAATTGCAATAAGCTCTATCTGCTTCACACCTTAAGATTTCTTCAATGTCATAAAAATCAATTCCTTCCAACGTAGGCAAAGCAATTTTGTGAAACTGGAATTTATTATTGGAGAAATTGCTTTTTAATACCTGGAGTTTTCCAGCATTAACTCTTCTTTCTCCATTACCGGCATTGATCTTCTCAATTGCTTTTTCTACAGAAGATTTTAATTCATTAAGATTAATTGGTTTTAGCAGGTAGTCTAATGCTGCAAACTTAATTGCCTTAATAGCATAATTCGCATGAGCGGTAGTGAATATCACCTCGAACTTCGGGTTGTCATAACTTGTGAGCAATTGGAACCCATCTTCAACGGGCATCTCAATATCAAGAAAAACAAGGTCGGGGTCATATTTAGCTATAGCTTCTTTACCTTTTTGAACAGATTCTACTTTGTCCATCACTTTTACATCGAAACAAAATTGTTCGATTAGTTTTGCAAGTGATTCTCTGTTTTTTTCTTCATCGTCAACAATAATTGCACTTACCATATTTATTTATTTTTATTTACTTAATTATTTTCAGCAACCTCATCGTCTGGCATTAACTCAATTGAGTTTTCTGAGTGGTTGTAGTTCCATGCTCCAATTAACTCACTTCCTTCGATCGTAATCAAAATCAATTGATAACTCACATTCTCTGAAGGCACATCCTGATCTGAGAAACTATACAATAACGGTAAATTCAAGTTATTTGGGGTAGCTTCCTTAACACCAATAGAAGATACTTCTTCGTTCTCATCAATTCGAACTAAAGAATAAAATCCATCGTGCTTCTCGTTGGTGAATTTTACGTTAAAATAAACATTTCCTTCAAATACTCTGGCATTTAATTCCATATTACCAGAATTTTCCACAATCGTTTCTTTTTTATGATCACCATCCTGAGATACAGCAAGAAGGTTAAGAGATAATAAACAAAAACAGGTGGCTAGTAAATATGTTGCTAAATTTTTCATTTCGTTTTCTTTTAATCGGGGTTAGCGTTTGTTGCTGATACAATATTATAGTCTATACCTTTAATATATAACCCTCAACTTCCCAGCGTGATCATTTCGGTTACCAACGTTCCTCCCCTGGTAGAACATCCTCTCACAAACGTTTGAAAACCACACAAACACTGTAGGAAAGGCGAACTAAGACACTCATAATAAAGACTTTAATATTGTGTCATAATCTAAACCACGAAATCATGAAATCAATATTTAGCTACTCCGTATTATTTCTATTAAGCATAAACACCTGTCTTGCCAGCTACAATCTTGTTCAATTAAGATTAAGCTCAACACAGAATAATTATTACGATGAAACTGCCATCCGATATATGGGTGGAGCAACAGCGGCATTCGACGGTTCATACGACGCCTGGAAACTATTTAGCCCTAATCCAAGTGTTCCATCTCTTTACTCTAAGGATAACAGCACTAACGATTTGGCAATTAACTCTGTTAACGAAGCGCTTAAAGACACCGTAATGGAACTTTATTACCGAACTAACCAACCCGGTAATTATACATTAGAAGCTTTTAATTTATCTCTTGAACAAGACACATACTTGTTTTTAGAGGATACTCAAAATGGCCAATTCTTTGATTTAAGTTCTGGAGCATTATCATTTTACCTGGATAGCAGCTCTACAGGAAATGCACGATTTAAATTGCATATCTCATTACCTTTCGACATTGTCTCTGAAAATAGCAGTTGTTACAACTCTAACGATGGATCTATTTCTATAGCAAAACCAGGGAACAGTGCCATGCACTATACCTTCATGGACGAAAACCAAAACATTATTTCGGATGGAGACATTAACGAGTTTGGCAACATTGACAACATCACAAAAGGAAACTTTATCTTAAAAATTGATACTTACGGTCAATCCGAATTCTTTAACATTTCAATTGAAGAACCAGAACCAATTCAACCGGAATTCTCTTCTATTGATTCGGTTTTATTAAATAATGGAGGTGACATTAACTTTTCTAATGAGACTATCTTGTACGACAATTTACATTGGGATTTTGGAGACGGAAATGCATCTACAGATGTTAACCCTATTCATACCTACCAAAACGAAAATGACTTTGTAGTTACGCTAACAGCTGAACTGAATGGATGTTCAGAATCCATTAGCAAAACAGTAACCGTTTACGAAGAGGTTGAAGCTCCAAATGCAATTTCTAAAGAAGTTCTGGAGAACATAAAAATTATCCGTAACGATAATAACCTTCAGTTCTCAGGTCTTGGTAAAGACAACTACCAGGTTAATATCTCAACGATTAACGGATCTAATGTATTTACCAGATTAATTAACGATCAAGAAAACGTTACTCACAATCTAAGCAATGGCATCTATCTGATTACTATATCGAACGGACTACATACCATCTCCAAGAAAATGTATTTGTAAGCCAAATTACAATTACTGAGATTTCAATCGTTGAAATTGCATAATTCTGATAATTCTTTATCTTGTAAGTTAATTATTTAACTACCCACGCCACATGAATATTTTGATTGTAGACGATCATTCCGTAATCAGAGAAGGTTTACATGCAGTTCTCAGTGAATCTAAAACAGTCAAGAACATCTATTCTTCATCTAATGGCCTGGAAGCTATTGAGCTAATTAAACACCATTCTATCGACATTGTATTAATGGATATTAGGATGCCGGAAATGGATGGGATCGAAGCTACCAGAAGAATAAACGAGTACGATAAAAACATCAAAGTAATTGCATTAACCATGCATAATGAACACTATTTCCTCGCAGAAATCATGAAGGCCGGAGCAGTTGGCTACCTGCTTAAAAGCACAGAGAGAGAGGAGCTCTTAACTGCTCTACGTGAGGTATACAAAGGAGATCAGTTCATTTCCAGCAAGATCAAGAAGAAGTAATATCAAACTCAGAAAACATGTCTTTTTTTCGATAATTCCCGAATTGGGAACGATGGGAACCTTTAACTATTAGGTTTCCCAAATTGAGACTAAACTTGTATTAGAATAATAAATAACCACGAATACCCCTTTAAATGAAATATTCTGAAACTGCGAAATCGCAAAAACTATATAACGCGAGTGTCTTACGAGGCAATTCACCACAAAGCAACTTAATGATCCACCAAATGATGAGCATGTTTATACAAGATGCTCCTAAGAAAATTGATGAGATCATTGTACACTTTAACAATAACAAACAAGAAGAGGTAAAATTACTTGCTCTACAGCTGCTACCATCATTTAAATTCCTAAGAATAAGATATGTAGTAGATATTTTATCTCAACTAATTGAATTAAAAGACAAAGCAAAAAAAGCTCAATTAATTAAAGATTTGCATCGTTTCTGTACAAGGTTATTTATTCAACTTTCGAACGATCTATCTAAAAAACATTGATTACCTCATTATACCCTAGACAATGAAAAATAATTATAAAATATTCGTAGTAGAAGATGACGATTGGTATGGAAAACTAATTCAATATCATCTTTCTCAAAACCCTGATCATGAGGTGAAAGTATTTAACAACGGAAATGAAATGTTGAACAGCCTGAGTGAGGAACCAGACATCATTACTTTGGATTATAATATGCCTGAGAAAAATGGGGAACAGCTTCTTCAAGAAATCAAGGCCATCGACCCAGGCATTGAGGTAATTATTATTTCCGGACAAGAGGATCTAAAAACTGCCGTTCAACTCCTGAAAAAGGGAGCTAATGATTATTTATTAAAGGATGACAACACCAAGGACCTTCTTTGGAAAAGTGTAGAAAAAATAAAAAACAGTCTTAGTCTACGGCAAGAGATCAGCACTTTAAAAAGTGAGATCATTAAAAAATACGACTTTGAAAAAACCATTAAAGGTGAATCGCCAGCCATAAAAAACATCTTTAAACTACTGGAAAAAGCTTCAAAAACAAACATAACTGTTTCCATTACTGGTGAAACTGGAACAGGTAAAGAAGTAGTTGCAAAAGCAATACATTACAACTCCCCAAGAAAAAATAAACCTTTTGTCGCTGTAAATGTAGCCGCTATTCCAAAAGGACTAATTGAAAGTGAGTTGTTTGGACATGAAAAAGGAGCCTTTACCGGAGCACTAACCCGTAGAACAGGAAAGTTTGAAGAAGCAAAAGGAGGTACCATTTTCCTGGATGAAATAGGAGAAATGGATTTAAACATGCAAACCAAACTCCTAAGAGTATTACAAGAAAGAGAAGTAACTCGTATTGGAGGAAACAATACAGTTAAAATTGACGTAAAAATTATTGTTGCTACCCATAAAGATCTTCAGGAAGAAGTTAGAAAGGGAAATTTCAGGCAAGATTTATACTATAGATTGCTTGGTCTACCTATATCACTTCCTCCGCTAAGAGACAGAGGGAACGACATATTAATAATTGGGATGTTCCTTTTAAACAATTTCTGTAAAGAAAATCAACTTGGTAAGATGACGTTATCTGAAGAAGCAAAAAATAAACTTCTTAAATATCCTTTCCCTGGTAATATCAGAGAATTAAAAGCTGTAATTGAGCTGGCAGCTGTAATGTCCAATAGCGAAACCATAGCTGCTGATGATATTATCTTCAATACCGGCGACAGTATTTCTGATCTGATAATAACAGAACAAACATTGAAAGAATACAACGACAACATCATAAAACACTTCCTAAAGAAATACAATAACAATGTTCTTTTGGTAGCCAAAAAGTTAGACATAGGAAAATCCACCATTTACAGAATGTTAAAACAGAGAGAAATGAGAGCGTAAGCTCAATGTGCCCCAAAGAAGTTGTGTTAAATGTCTATCAAAAAGAAAACATCCATAGTTAAACTGTACCCTTACAGCATCGTTATTTCCGATGCGGGGGAAGTGATCTCTATTGGCCAAAAGGTAATTAAACATTACGGTGGTTCGGATGAGAGTGCTTTTCAAACGATTAAGGAAAACATTGATTTGGCAGGAGGAATTAATTCTTACCTGGAAAATCACGATGAACAATTAATCGAACTGGAAAATGGCAATTTTTTGATTAACCTGAAATTGGATATTGTTAACAATTTAGAAAAGAACTTTAATCTAAATTCTCAGGCCAATCTACTCAACAACATTCCAGAAAGTATCATTGTTTTAGACACCCATGGGAAAGTTCGAATCTGCAACTCTACCTTTGCAGAAACTTTCGGTGTTGAGCAAGATTATATCGTTGGTAAATCCATCGAAGACTTATTCCAGTTCTTCGAAATTAATACCTCCCTTGCTCAAATATTTGTCAACTTTCAGCATACACTGGATGGCAACTCCACAGACGACAAATATGAAGTTTTAACCAGGTTTAAAAAGAGAAAATCGATTCACCTCTTCCGATCTCCATACCGAGATAAGGAGGGAAGAATTATTGGTGTAATGATCTCCATTAAAGACATTACAGCCAAGGTTAAATCAGATAAAAAACTAGCAGATGTTAACTTCCTTCTTGAAAGGAGCCCTATTTACATTCTAAAGCTTTCAATCAGAGGTAAAATCCTTATTTACAACAATAAAAAAGGAGGAGAACTGATTGATTATTTCGATCGGCATGGTAATGAAAAGGCTCAGAAAAACTGGAACCAAAAGCTAAACGACATTTATAAGAAGAATGAGGCCACCACATTTGAGATGCCTCTAATGAATAAAACATTCTTTTTTAAGGTAATCCCTTTGCTTGAGGAAAAATGCATGAACATTTATGCTACAGACATTACCGAAATTAGAATCGCAGAAAAGAACCTTGCTCAGAGCAAAGCGCGATATGAACAGATCATTGAAAATGCAAACGATATTATTTATCGTGTTAATTTCCTTGGGTTCTTTACCTTCCTAAACCACATGTCCGAAAATCTTCTGGGAATTAGCGCTAATAGTAAAAAAGCGACTCATTTCATGGAAGTGATCCACCCAGATTATAAAAAGGAAGTAGAAATGTTCTACAATAATCAATTTGAGGCCAGAACCAAATACACCTATCTCGAGTTTCCGATTTTAACTAAAAACGGGAATACCATTTGGATCGGGCAAAATGTGCATGCCATGTACGACCACAATTCTCTGGTTGAATTTACTGCTGTAGCGCGTGACATCACCGAAAGAAAAAGAATTGAACGAGAATTAATAGTAGCTAAAAATAAGGCTGAAGAATCTTCTCTGGCCAAAGAGCTGTTCTTGACCAACATGAGTCATGAAATCAGAACTCCTCTTAACGCTATTAAAGGGATGTCCAGGTTACTGGAAAAAACAAAAATAGACAAAGAACAGGCAGGGCTACTCAACACCATCATTAGCTCGTCCGACAGCTTAATAAGAATCATTAACGATATTCTGGACTTCTCTAAAATTAATGCAGGGCAAATCACATTCGAAAAAGTCGGTTTTAAACCTGCTGAAGTAATAGAATCAGTGATCAAATCTTGCGAATATAGAGTACTGGAAAAAGACCTGGCATTAGAAAAAGAAGTTTCTGACAAGGTAAATCAAATAGTCATTGGAGATCCTTACAGATTACAGCAAGTGTTGTTAAACATTGTTTCCAATGCTACAAAGTTTACAGAAGAAGGGAGCATCAATATCAAATGCAATGTAGAGCAGGAAGATTCCCAAAGTGTTTTTCTAAAGTTTACTATTTCTGACACTGGTATAGGAATCCCTGAAGACAAACTCTCCGATGTTTTCCAAAGCTTTGTGCAAGCAGAAAATAACACTACTAGAAAATATGGAGGAACCGGACTTGGTTTAGCTATTTGTAAACAAATGATCGAAGCTCAAAATGGCACAATTGACCTAGAAAGTGAATCTGGAGTAGGAACTACTTTCCACATTACCATTCCATTTGAAAAAGGTCAGGAACAAGATTTACTCCAGGAAGAAAACCATCAAGAACACGAAGAACTGAATGAAGCCATTGAAATATTGATTGTGGAAGACAACCCTATTAACCAATTAGTAGTTACTTCTATACTGGACAAATGGAATTTATCTTACCAGGTAGCAGACAACGGAGAGATTGCAATAGGTAAAATTGCGGACAACAATTTTGACCTCATCCTAATGGACATTCAAATGCCTGTAATGGATGGTATAACGGCTACAAAACACATTAGGCAAGAATTAAAATCAAATATCCCGATAATAGCATTAACGGCTAATGCCATGAAAGGAGATGAAGAAACCTATTTGGAAGCAGGTATGAATTCCTACCTTTCTAAACCATTTGAGCCGGAAAAACTTAAGAGTCAAATAATTCAATATACCTCAAGAGGTAAATAAAGGCATGTATAACTTAATAGAAATAGATAAAATATCTCCTAACGATGACACTTTAAAACGTCAGTTTGTAGAGATTTTTGTTAGGGACATGCCTAAAAACATTAGTTTATTAGAAACCTACTGCGTAAAAAAACAGTTCAAGGAATTAGCGCAGCTTTCGCATAAAATGCTTCCTACTATTAAAATGCTTGGTAATAGCAACTTAACCAATTCTGTAATCCGCATTGAAGAAGGAGCTCAAAAAAACAATATTGAAAATCTGCATCAGCTTGTCTCAACAGCCACTGATGACTTAACAGAGATATTTAACCAAATTAAAACCGATTTTGATTTAGAAGGGGAGTAAATGAGTGATCAAAAAGAAAATATACTTGTAATTGAAGACGATGCCAGCATGAGGTTATTGGTTAGTCATTTTTTGGGTAAAACGTATGAAGTTCATACAGAAGCTACAGCAGAATCTGCAATGAGTTGGCTTGAGGACAACAATACACCTGAACTTATTATTACGGACATGATCCTACCTGGTATGCAAGGCGTGGAATTCATAGAATGTGTTAAATCTTCAGATAAACTTCAGCACATTCCAATTTTAGTTCTTTCTTCCCTAACAAATCCTAAAGAAGAACTAAATCACAAGCATTTATCCATTGATGGTTTTATTCGAAAACCTTTTAACCCAGAAGAGTTAAGATGGAAAATTCAATCCTTGATAGCAAAGCAAAACTAATCCGATAGGAAACCACTTTATTCCACAGGGAAACTCAAATCACTTTTTACCCTCTCTTTTTTTCATTTTTATCGATATATGGTAAATAACCCCAATGTCGATGAAAAACAAAAAAATAATAATGATCAGCTCCCAATCCTGGGACACCGAAAATGAAAGTATTTGCAAGCACATTGCAAAAGAACTATCCAAGACCAATCAAGTTCTATTTATAAACGTTCCACTAGATCGAAAATCTTATTTCGGCTGGAAGTTTAACCGTGCTCAGCTAAGGAGAATATCAGTACTCAGAGGAAAAACAAATGGGCTATTTCAGGTCAATAAAAACCTTTGGTCATTTTATCCATCAACTATTCTGGAGTCCATCAATAGTATTAACTCAAAAGGAGTCTTTGATTTTTTTAATCGAATCAATAATAAACGAATGGCCAGGGAAATTAAAAAAGCAACCAGGCAACTCGGATTTGATCAGTTTATTCTAATTAACGATAGTGCAATGTTCTCAGGACTTCATCTAAAAGAATTGTTGAACCCAGAATTATTTATTTACTACATAAGAGATAATCTAATTGCTCAAAAATATTTCCAAAAACATGGAGAAAGAACTGAACCGGAACTAATAAAAAGTGCAGACTTTGTTTTAACCAGTTCGGTATTCCTACAAGAGTACGGTAAACAATTCAACCCCAATGTAAATTACATTGGTCATAGTTGGAGCCCTATATTATTTCATCATGAAATACTAAACGAATTAACCAAATTACGCCCCACAGGATAGTCCAAGCCACCTTAAAATCCCGAAAATTATTCGGGATTTTTTTATACCCAACTATTCCAAAAATGGGAATCGCGTCTCACAAAGGGATAAAAGTCAAAAACCACAAAGCTATAACCAACTGACTAACAATAAGTTAGGGTAATCACCTTTATTCGGCACATATTTGGACCTATAAGAGTCAAAAGAAACCCAAAAGTCATGAAATTTACTTACATCACGATATTTTGCTTGCTTTTGACGATCAATACAGTATTGGGCCAAACTGTAAACATAACAGCAACACCGGAGAGCTCTTGTAACGGTTCTCCGGTTACTTTAACCGCCAATACTTCCAGTTGCAACGATTACACCAATTCCACCATTTCGTTTTCACCACAATCACTAACAGGAGCAGCAACCACAGTTTCTCTAGGAGATGATCAAACGAGCGGTGCACTTCCAATAGGATTTGCATTTAACTTCTATTGTAACGATTATTCTAACTTCTACATTTCTTCTAACGGATTCATTACATTTTCGTCGGGGCAAAGTAGTGGGTGTTGCACAGGTCCCTCTCTACCCTCGAGTAACGGCCCTAACAACTTAATAGCGTTTGCCTGGGAAGACTTAGATCCAGGTAACGGAGGACAACCTTCTCAAAACCTAATTCGATACGAAACTATTGGGTCTGCTCCTAACAGAATACTAATTGTAGACTTCTTTGCCGTGGACCACTACCCTAACAATAATAATGTTACCGTTCAGACACTTCTATATGAAGGGTCGAACAACATTGAAATTCACACCACCAATATGCCTTCTGACGGAGGGAACCACACCATGGGACTAGAAAACGAAGATGGTACCATTGCGCATGTTGCATCAGGAAGAAATGGTTCTAATTGGTCCGCCAGTAACGAAGGAATTAGGTTTGAACAAATTCAGTGTAACAATACCTCTATCGACTGGCAAAGTCCACTAGGAACATCCATAGGAACCGGTAATAGTATCGTAGTTAACCCAACATCTACAACTACCTACTATGCCGTATCGAATAGCTCTTGTGGTTTAGCCAACAATGATAAAATAGTAGAGGTTAAAACTGTTGATGCAGGACCAGACCTGTACTCAGGAGGAGGTTCGGTTAACATGAATGTAGATCACTCATACCCTACTACTTGTGATGATTACAATGTAAGTAACATCTCATTTTCTCCACGTTCATTTACTGGAAACGAAACAACTGTTTCTTTGTCTGATGACCAAACCAGTGCCTCTTTGCCAATTGGTTTTACATTTAACTTTTACTGTAATGATTACAGCAATTTTAAAATCAGTTCCAACGGCTTTATCACCTTCAACAGCTCATCCTCTAGTGGTTGTTGTAGTGGTCAATCATTGCCACACAGTTCAACGCCTAACAACTTAATTGCGTTTGCCTGGGAAGATTTAGACCCGGGAAATAGCGGGCAGCCTTCTCAAAACTTAATACGTTACGAAACCATTGGTAATGCTCCAAACAGGATATTAATAGTTGAGTTCTTTAATGTAGACCACTATCCCAACAACAATAACGTAACCGTACAAACACTTCTTTACGAAAGTTCTAATACTATCGAAATTCACACTACGGATATGCCTTCCGATGGAGGGAACCATACCATGGGGATTGAAGATGCTAACGGCCAAAATGCTCTAACTGTTTCTGGAAGGAATGCCTCTAACTGGAGTGCTTCCAATGAGGGAATTAGATTTGAGCAAACCAGCTCTATCAATGTTACCTGGACACCAGCCACATGGCTTTCATCTACCAGTCAGCTTAATCCTGTTGCCTCTCCTAATGTAACAACTGATTACACCATCGAAATTGATGATGGTTCCGGATGTGTTTTAACAGATGTAGTTAGAGTATTTACCACCTGGGACCCTCTTCCAATAGAACTTCTTTCTTTTGAAGGAAACTGTAGAGGAGATCAAATGGAATTTAACTGGACCACCGCATCCGAAATAAACAACGACTTCTTTACCATCGAAAGATTAAATGAAGTTACCAATAGCTGGGAAAAAGTAAAAACTGTTTCCGGAGCTGGAAATAGCTCATCACTACAGCAATACAGTACAGCAGTAAATAATGTGGAAAATGGATATTTTAGGCTAACACAAACCGATTACGATGGCACAACTGAGTCTTTCGATATAGTAAGTGTGAATTGTGATCGGGATTTAAAAATGGTCATCTTTCCCAACCCGGCTCATGAATCCGTTCAGCTAATTCTAACTAATAGAAATGAAGAACCAATTAAATGCAGCATTTATAATTCCACCGGATCAGTAGTATTGGAACAAAGTATTAAAGATGATCATACTCAACTGGACCTATCTAAACTACAACCTGGTATATACACGGTTTCAGTTATTAGACAGCATGATAGCTTCTTCGAAAAACTAATAATAAACTAAAGTGAGAAAGGTGGAGGAAACTCCGCCTTTTATTGTTTTAATACGATCTCTTTCTTTACCATTCCGGTTTGAACCTCATCAGCACCAACAATAAAATCCTGAGTACTGGTTTCAAATCCTTCAGCACTGATCTCAATTTCGAATTTAACTTCAGGTTTAACTGCTAGAATAAACTCTCCATTATCGTTCGGTAAGTAGTCTCCGTAAACTTCACCAGACTCAGCAAAATATAAAGTAACGATTGCTTTAATCGGCTCTTGAGTTTTAGGGTCCCTAACCAGGAACTTTACTGGTGTAATATAACTTTCCTGATACAGTAAGCTTACTTCGTAAATATCACTCCCTCCATATCCTTCTTCTTTATAACTGGAGTAATATGCTTTTTTTCCATCCTCAGAAACGGTAAAATACATATCATCATCCACCGAGTTAATAGGGTAACCCAGGTTTACCGGATTTTTGTAGGACCCATCTCCTCTGCTTTCTGAACTAAATACATCGTACCCTCCAATGGTTTTATGTCCATTAGAAGAGAAGTAAAGTGTTTTTCTATCACTACTAAAGTAAGGAGCTTCTTCATCATACGGTGTATTGATTGGTCCACCAAGATTAACAGGAGTCGCCCACTCATCATTAGGCAATCTTTTCACTTTCCAAATGTCTTTTCCTCCCAATCCTCCAGGACGGTTCGAAGAGAAATAAATCAATCTACCATCATCAGAAATACATGCACTGGACTCTTTGTGCTCTGAATTAATATTATCACTCAATTTAACTGGTGCTTTCCAATCTCCTCCGGCCTTTTCGCACAAGTATAAATCTCCATAATCCATACCTCTTTTTGTTCTGTTAACCAGTAAAATCTCTCCTGTTTTACTCATTCCCACAACAATATCATTCATTTCAGAATTAACTTCTAATCCAAACTTATGTGCACTGGCCCATTTACCATTAGTACGTTCTGCAACGTATACATCATTGTAAAACTTTTCTTCCTCTGTTTCTCCAAAATTACCTGGACGCTGGGAAGCAAAAATTAGCTTGGATTGATCTGCAGTAATAAAAGGCAGTAACTCCTGATGCTTAGTATTAATGGATTTCCCCATGTTCTCCACCTTTACAAATTTAGGTTCCTCCATGGCATTCTCTGCATATCTGGAAATGTCCACAAATCGCTCTACTTCTTTTGTTGGTATTTGCTTATCGTCCTTAAGCTTATACATCTGGTACATTTTTCTGGCCTGGCTAAACTCTTCGTTGGCATGATATGCTCTCCCTAACCAAAAATAGGACTCTGTGTATCCGGCATACTTAGCCTTTTGAAAGTAACTTAAAGACTTCTCCTTTTCTCCAGGTATATTGAAATAACACAACCCAATTCTGTAGTTGATCTCATCGTATTCTTCATCTAATAAATAGATCTGAGAATATAACTTCAAAGCCAGATCATAATCCTCAATGTCCATAAAGAAATTAGCCTCTGACCAAATTCTCTTTTGCTCCTTTTTATAAGCTTTAGATTGTGCCTGAAATACAAACGGGATGAATAATAGAAGAATGGCGGTTAGTTTCATGATTTAAAAATACTCGTTTTACCCTTAGAATCAAATAGTTCATCAAGGATTTATCAACATTAGCACTTGATTTAGCTACTTTTTGACGTGTTTAGTAAGAATATTGGGGTAGTTTTTTTCCAAATAAGATGGATTACATCGAAAATTACTCCCTGATGTTACATCTGATCGAATATTACCAAATTTCAACTCTCCTGCTTTTTCAACTCTCCCCAGATACAAATACTCCCAACCAAGATCACTACAATAGCTCCCTATTTCAATCCTGTTTGGAGATGCTTTATAGCTGTATAAGTTTTTAATTACATCCGACGTATTCTGGTCCCTGTCCAACCACTTTTGAACTTTCTTTACGCTTTTGTTTGTTTCAAATACTACACACGCTGTATCGCTAAGTATAATTAGATGAACATTAAAATACTCCCCTTCTGGTGATGATTTGGTTTTTATGGGCCCTGATGATTGAAATTGAACAATCCTACCAGAATAAACAGAACCTGGTTCAAAATGATCCAGCACTGTGGTGTCTTGTTTCTTTTTCACCTTAATGGTATGCTGAGCGGTGCTTGTAGTAGATATAAATACCAGAACCGATAGGTATAGCCAAAAGTGCTTCTTCAACATTTTTTAATCTTTGATTAAAAGTATAACTGCGATTTACCTTATGGTTACAAAAAAGCCACTTTCCATAAGAAAAGTGGCTTAATCAAATCCATTTGTCTTCTTATAATACTACTTCAAGGTCGGTTACCACAGTTGTATCGGACTCAACTACCCCTCCTGATGTTAAATCAAAGGTTAAGTGAGTAACCATTGCATGCCTTTCAAATGAAAGAAGCCAATAATGCATCAAATTTTCATCGTTTTCATCCAAATGAAACAATGGCCCATCAACACCAAAGAAATGACTATCTACCCATTTCCCTTCCGGGTCCAATACAAACCCATAATAAGGGCTATCGCTACTGGAATTACTTTGAGCAACATCTTGCTTCTCATAAAATGCATGGTTTCCGATTCCCATTGGCATCTTAAATCCTTTGTTGTAATCCTCCAGTGCCAATTGCTTCAATGACTCCTTTTTCACTCCACCTATAACTACTCTGGTTAAATAGGTGGTATCTGTATTTCTTGCATAAGTAACGTCAAACTCATAGCATTTATCTGCCTTACTATTCTTAGAAGTGGTTTCTCTGATGATTACTTTTTTGGGAATTCCTAACATACTAAGAGTAGTCGTTCTTGGGTCTTTGGTGTCGTACCACCCCGGCCACTGAAAAGTGGAGAACTTAGTATCATCATTCAAGAAATCTTCAATTTTGGTAGGGTTTTTAGGGCTTACAATATTTTTAAACTTCGATTTTCTCGCCCCTGTTTTTGGGTAAAACTCATTTCTATGATCCCCAAAAGCAACTTCCCATTCCTTATCAACTGTTCTTAAAACATCAAGGTTTACCACTTTCTTTTCCGGGTGTTTATATTCTTCCAAATGATCCGCATAATCTTCAAACGCCAACTTTCCTTTGTTTACTTCATTAAACAAATCGCGATACATCTGTTTCGGAAAATCGAACCACCCATGGTACATGGACTTCTGTTTCCCATCTTCCTCTGTATAAGTGATAATTTCCCAGGCATAAGAGTTTAGGCAGTTTCTTGCTAAGTCCACTCTAACCGTCTTCTTTCCTTCTTCGTGCAGTTTGGATACTCTAAAAGTTCCTTCGTCAAACCTTACCTGTTGCCTATTCCACTCAGCATTAATAATTCCGATGTATTTCAAATATTCGTCCCCTGTTATATGGTCAGGAACCGTTGGCATCCATTCTAACAAATTAATATGATCAATAACAATGGTATCGCTAAACTCATTAGTGGGTAAAAAAGTAACGGTAAAGTCCTTTTCGCTATGTCTGTCTACCTGTACAACGTCGTGCTGATACTTGTCCCATAAATTACTTCTGCTCTCGATGTCATTATTATCAGGATAGGCTTCGTCAGTCAATTCTTTTACTTCAGATTGATTCTCTTCCAATCCCCCTCCACAAGAAGATAATAGTAGTGCCGAAGAGATTCCAAAAAGATATATTGGTTTCATCATAGTTCTGGTTAAGATTAATGCAAAAATAAACTTTATCAGGCATTTACAATGCTCCTGCTTTTATATCCTCCACTACCGTGGGGTCTAGCAATGTTGAGGTATCTCCTAAATTAGAGGTATCCCCTTCTGCAATTTTTCTTAAGATTCTTCTCATTATTTTTCCCGACCTCGTTTTTGGCAAACCAGGTACCAATTGGATTTTATCTGGTTTAGCAATAGGACCTATCTCTTCTGTTACCTGTTTTAGAATAGCAGCACGCTCTTCTTCCAGGTCCATTTGCTGATCACAAATAACATAAGCATAAATCCCCTGCCCCTTTATTTCATGAGGAAACCCTACCACTGCCGACTCAATCACGCTTGGGTGAGTATTGATTGCATTTTCTACTTCTGCTGTACCTATTCTATGACCAGAAACATTTATTACATCATCTACCCTACCAGTAATTCGATATAATCCATTTTCATCTCTTCTACACCCATCGCCGGTAAAGTACTTTCCTTTATAAGAAGAAAAATAAACTTGCTGACAACGCTCATGATCTCCCCAGGTGGATCGAATCATACTTGGCCATGGAAACTTAATACATAGGTTTCCGCGAACATTATTCCCTTTAATCTCAGATCCATCAGCATTTACTAAACAAGGTTGAATTCCTGGTAATGGTAATGTCGCAAAAGTAGGTTTCATAGGGGTTACCCCTGCTAGTGTAGAAATCATAATCCCTCCTGTTTCAGTTTGCCACCAGGTATCCACAATTGGACAATTCTTCTTTCCTACATGCTCGTTATACCAATCCCATGCTTCTTCATTAATTGGTTCTCCTACACTACCTAGTACTTTAAGGGAACTTAAGTCGTATTGGTTTACATATTCTACCGATTGTGCTTGTAAAGCTCTGATAGCAGTGGGTGCAGTATAAAACAGATTAATTTTATGTTTCTCCACCATGTGCCAAAACCTTCCTGCATCAGGGTAGGTTGGTACTCCTTCGAACATTACCGTAGTAGCTCCTGCGGCCAATGGTCCATAAATAATATAGGAATGTCCTGTTATCCAACCAATATCTGCGGTACACCAGTAAACATCATCTTCTTCGTACTGAAATACATTTCTAAAAGAGTATTCGGTATACACCATATATCCGGCTACGGTATGTACAACTCCTTTAGGACGCCCGGTTGACCCTGAGGTATATAAGATGAATAATACATCTTCGGAATCCATGGACTCGGCTTCGCACTGATCTGAGGTGGATAGTATTTCTTCGTGCCACCAAACATCTCTACCAGATTTCATATTTACCTCATCTCCTGTTCGCTTATAGACAACACATTTTTCAATTGTAGGACAATTCTCCAACGCATCATCTGCTATCTTTTTAAGGGCTATTTTTTTCGCTCCTCTCAATCCGTAATCTGCAGTAAGAAGAACTTTGCAATCTGCATCGTTTATTCTTTCTGATAATGCTTTAGCAGAAAAACCAGCAAAAACCACCGAATGAATGGCTCCAATTCTGGCACAAGCCAAAACAGCAATGGCCAACTCTGGTACCATTGGCATGTATAAACAAACTCTGTCTCCCTTTATTACACCATTATTCTTTAACATGTTAGCAGCCCGATTCACTTTAACCGCTAGCTCTTTGTAGGTAATTTCAACAGTTGGGTCAGAAGGATCATTTGGTTCCCATAAAATAGCCACCTTATCACCTCTCTCTTCCAAATGACGATCAATACAATTTTCTGTAATATTTAGTTTCCCTCCTAAAAACCACTTTACGGAGGGAGTTTCAAACTCCCACTCCAATACTTTATCCCACTTTTTCTTCCAGGTAAATGTACTGGCAATATCAGACCAAAAACCCTCAGGATTCTTCACACTTCTCTCATAATCTCTTTGATACTCTTCGTATGTATTGATTTTTTGAATCATTCTATTTCATTAAAATTTCCAAATAAATATAGAATAAAAAAAGGGAAGCAAAACTTCCCTTTTCATTTATTTAACTATTAGAATTTAACGGATTACCGTAACATGGCCGATGTACTCTTTTTGGTCATATTCATAACGATCTCTCGCTACAATTTTCCAAACATACACATCGGGCTGTACATTCACCCCTTTATATTTCCCATCCCAGAAATTATTGATATTATCAGTCTGATAAATCAAAAGTCCCCAGCGATCAAAAATCATAAACTTATACTTGGTTTCATCCATTCCAAACATTTCAGGCTTGAAATAATCGTTCACCCCGTCACCATCTGGTGTAAATGCGTTAGGAACATAAAGATTATACTCCCCTCCAATGATTACATCATGACAAATTTCTGCGGTACACTGCCAGGTATTTTCAACCTCTAAACAAACGGTATAAGTTCCGGCATCCCGATTTGGAAATGTAAACTGAGGATGAACGTCCGAAGAAGTTCCCAACCCAG
Organism: Parvicellaceae bacterium; assembly: GCA_965230225.1. GTDB lineage: Bacteria > Bacteroidota > Bacteroidia > Flavobacteriales_D > Parvicellaceae > CALSMU01. The sequence continues at coordinate 43,938 of CBDDKM010000003.1, read as the reverse complement.
CAAAATCCCAGGAATAAATATCTCCTCCTATCGATTCATTTGTAAAGTCGATAGTTGGATCGTAAATTGTTGTTGGCTGCGGACCAAATGAGAATTCAGCTGTTGGATTCGGGTAAACTGTTATCATATCTGCCACAGTAACAGTACTCGAACAACCCTGATCACTATATGCTGTTAAGGTAACATCGAAGGTTTGAACATTTAGTGTATTGTTTGTATAACAGTTTGTTGGGGTTTCGTCTGTAGATGCGTTTCCATCTCCAAAGTCCCAGAAATAGCTATCGATATTTCCTGAAGTCATGGTGGAAAGGTTATCAAAATCTACACACCAAACAGAACACCCATCCGGCATCTGTGTGGATATATTTAAATCAGGTAGTGGATATACTTCCACAGGAAGTACAACAGAATTTGTACAACCATTATTGGTTACCACATCCAGGGTAATGTTATAAGCTCCATCAGTTCCATAAGTATAAGTTGGGTGTTGATCTGTAGATGTTCCTGCAGGGTTATCTCCAAAATTCCAGGACCAATCCGTTATGGTATTTGGAGTATTCGAATTGGATACCGTTGAAACATCAAATGGATTGATAGACTCACCAAAGCATACATTAGACACAAGAAACATTGGCTCTGGATTTGGCCAAACTGGAACAATTTGACTTATGGTATTAGTACAGTTGTTATTTGAAGTAACAGTAAGTGATACATTGTAGTTTCCTTCGTTCGAATACAGCTCTAATGGGGACGCCTGAGTAGAAGTATTTCCATTCGCAAAATCCCAATCCCAGTTTACAATGTTACCTGTTCCCACCATCGAATTATCTGTAAATGCTACCTGATTTCCCTCACATACACTTACAAAACTGTAATCTGCAACAGGAGCTGGATTAACGGTAACTGTTTGGGTAACAGTATCGCTACAACCATCTGTTGTTTGTACTATTAACTCAATATCATAACTTCCATCCGAAGGGTAAGTATGAGATGTACTTTGAGCATTGTAATCGACTACCCCGTCACTTTGAACATCCCAACTCCAGAAACCTAATACTCCTCCATTGGCATTAGAATTATCGTTTAAAATTACAACCTCCTGATCACACACATCAACTACAGAAAAATCAGCTATTGGGTTAGCAAACATTTCTACCGGATAGATGCGGTTATCAATACACCCACTATCCGAAGTTACAGTTAACTGTACATTGTAAACACCTGGAGCTCCGTAAGTATAAGTTGGGTTCTGTAAGTTCGAAGTTCCGGTCATATCTCCCATATCCCACGACCAATTAGTAATATTTCCACTTGCAATTTGAGATGCATCAGTAAAATTCATCACTTCATTTTCACAAATATCCAACCAATTGAAGTTGGCAGAAGGAACAGGGTTTACCACTACAGGATGAGTAATCGTGTGGGAACACCCACCTGCAGTAGTAACAGTCAATGTTGCATTATATGATCCAGCATTTGAATACCCATTGGTAGGGTTCTGGTTGGTATTATCTATTGTTGTATTGGAGTCAAAATCCCACTCCCATGTATCAATTGTTCCAGTAGCTATGGTACTTTCATCTGTAAACTGGGTTACCGTACCTTCACAAACAAAATTAGAGGTAAAATCGGCTACAGGAATACTCTCAACTGTAACCGGCTGTACAAGTGTATCATAACACCCTTGAACTCCAGCTACCAACTCAATATCATAGGTCCCGGCGGTGGCATAAGCATGAACTTCATTCTGAACGCCATCAACTGTATAGCCATCTCCAAAATCCCATTGCCATTCATCCACTACCATTCCATTTGTGGCTGTAGAGATATCCTGAACAGTAACATTGTCTCCCTCACAAATAGTAGTTGGAGCCAGAGTAAAATCCGCCAATGGAACTCCTGGAGATCCAGGAACTGTTACGTCCAAAGTAATAGCGCATGAGGCTCCCGTTACGGGAACAACATCTACCGAGTATTGACCGGGAGTGTTTACATCAATTTCCTGTGTTGTTTCATTTGTAGTCCATAAATAACTTGCCGCTCCCGGAGGAGCAGTTAATGTGACATTATTGTTTCCACAAATTGCAGGAGAACTAGTAACAATATCTAATGGTGAACACTCAGCATCTATATACCCATAACCGTAATGTCCAGTTTGAGAACAATCTCCCACAATGAATTCGATGGTAACGTTTTGACCGATGTAATTATCCAATGGAGCAAATGTTGTTCTCCAGGGAAGGTAGTAACCAGCATTATAGGCTATAAAATCAGGATCTCCTCCAGAATTTATATCTCCTGCTATTACTTCATAATCTCCACAAGCAATAGGATCTCCATTTTGATCGTACATATTTACTTTAAAAAAAGGCTTTTCTCCAACAGTATGTCCTGATGGATCCTCCAATACCAAAGCATAACTATAAGTAAATACGGCATTATTAGGGTCTACCAGAAATGTTTGTCTCATGCTTGCAGCAAGTGCTCCGGTTCCGGTAGCATCTCCAAGCATCACAGAAAAACCACCTCCATTTGGATTAGTTGTTGGAATACCAACTAAAGGGTCTACCCCAGGGGTAACAATAGTATGATGAGCACCGGGAGTGGCAATTTGATTGACCCCAACCATTTCGTAAGGGTTACTGTTTACAGTTCCTTCGAACAATTCCCAACCGGTAAAATCTCCTGTTTCGAAATCCATATTGGTACAGGGATCTCCAGGTCCTCGATTAATATTTAAAGGTACTCCCCTAATTTCAGTTGCCGGACCATTGGTAAGGTCAAGTCTGGTTTCATTTTCCCTAAGTTGATTAAAAACATAGTTCTGAAGTGTATCAAAACTAAATTCTCCCACTTTGTAACTTTCAATTACATCGTGCGATATTTCATAAAAGTAGGATCTGTTCTTTAAACGAAACTCAAATGGTTTCATTCCATATACCCTTTTAAACTCTTTGGTAAATAGCTCACTCGAAAAGTAAATATTCAATAACCTCTCGGCGTGATCATTTGGCGTGAGTGAATTCTGTGCCCTTATATTTCCGGCAAGCAGAAACAAAGGAATGGTTAGGAGTACAAATAATAATTTCATGGTGGTGGTGTTGTTTCATTCTAATGAACGGCTGAAATTGAAAAGGTTGCCTTTAAAATTCCAATTTCAATTATAACAAAATAATCGTTTATATGGAAATTTAAACTATTCATCAACTATTATAACTCATTCATACATATTCAAGCTACACCTACAACCATTTAGAAATATGATATACGCCCAACCACACACACGAAACACCATACTATTTAAGGGATTCAAGTTTAATTACATGTTACCTATCATGTAAGAAAAAAAAGTAAACTATCACTTCATAACAGACTGAATGCCTGAGTTTTCCACACACAACAGAGCAAGAAATTGTGATTTTTACAACAGAATTATGGCAATTTGTATAAAATCACTTCACCAATTGCTGAAAATTGAGTGTTTGGCAATACTTGTGGACCGGAAATTTCACCTAAACTACTGTTCACCGTACCATGAACAAGAATGGCTGTTTCATTAAATAAATTGATAGTTTCGTTTTCTAAAAAGACCAATTTTCCTTCTGTGAGCTTACGGTGCAATTTATTTTTAGAATAGCGATTATATGGTTCTACACTCATCAACAACTCAAAGCTAAGTTGTTTAGCCATTTCTCTCCAAAGAGAATTCTTTAGTGAAGGGAATTGATCAATCATGGATTTCCACTTATCTCCGGTCATCCACAACACGGTTGATGGAACTAAAGTTTTAGCTGTATACCTTCTTCCTCCGACTTTTAAACCTCCTATTCCCCCTAAAAAACTACCTACCCCCATCGCTTCCATACTAGCATCATCTTTTATTAGCTCTACTTCTCCTCTGCACAGAATAAACACTGAATCGATAGAGTCATTGGCCTTGAAAAGCACTTCTTCGGCATTAAAGTTCTTTACCAGAAAACCTTTTAGAATCGTTTCTACTTGTTCTTCATTCATACCATCTAGCCAGGAGGCCTCCTTAATTAATTCCTTTTCATTTGGCACGGATATTCTCAATTCAGAATCCCTCAATTTCTTCATTCTGGACTCTACTTCCTGTTGCAATACTGAGGCTTCGTTCAGATTTAAACGCCCATTCTTATACAACCTTTCGATGGTATGTTTTTCGTAGTTTAAAACACTCCTAATCGCTTTTCTGGTGGCTATGGCAGAATACACCTCAGGAAACTCCTTACCTATATTTCGTAAAAATGTTAGCCCTGTAATTTTGTTCTCTTCCAATTCCAATTGAACTTGCTTTAAAGCTGTTTGTTCTTCTTCATTTTCTTCCGATGAATTTCTAATCATGCTTTCCAACAACTTAAAACAATCTTCCTGTGCTTCTACAAACCCCTTGGCACAATCATAACTAATTGCTAGTTGTTTATAAAACTCTTTCTGCAAGATTTTTCCGACAAGAGGAATTCCTTTAACTCGTTTCCATCTGCTCCCCACCATCAGCATTTCTTCCAAATCATTTCGCTTGCTCAATGATGACTCTCCCTTTCCGTCTAATATCTCATTGATTTCCTCTGTTAATGTTTGATAAGCCTCAGGGCTCAACATTCCTTCCTTAAACTGCTTCCAGTAACTACTCTTCTCTTTTTCAAGTAATCTTCGCCTTATTTCTATTGTACTATCTACATTTTCGCTAACCTCTGGAACATCTCTTCTTTTATAAACAAAACCTTTTACCTTATTCCATTCTGCCCGCTTTAAAAATCGATCCTTCTTTAATCGCTCAATATTCTTTTCGGAACTCTGTATTACATATTGATCTGTACTTTGTACCAATGCAATTTTAGATGGTGATAAATCCAACATCCCCAGCTTTCTTACCAACCATTTGATGGTTGTTGCATTTACCAATAAGGTTAGTGTTACTATTCCAGCTGTTAGAAATAGAAACTGATCTCGGATTTCAATGTCTATGGCATCTGTTCCGTGAACAATTAGAGCTAATGCCAATCCAATAGCACCTCTTAGCGCTCCCCACCAAAGAACTGTAGCATTGTTCTTATTTATTCCATATCCCATTTTTTTCATCAGTGGAAAAAAGGAACCTATAATTATTCCTCTTAGGATAAACACTGCAACATAAATCATTAGCAACAACAATACATCTGACCCTTCAAATACTGTTCTTTCTGCAATGACTACCCCAACTATTAAAAAGATTAGAACATTGGCAAAAAAGGCTGCTAATTCCCAAAACTCATGTAAGAAATGCTGTACTTCCGGGCTAATTTTAGTCCTTCCTACACTTGCCATCAATAACCCTAATGTTACAATAGCTAGTACACCGGAAACCCCAAATACATTTTCGGCAATAAAAAAAGTGAGATAAGATGCCCCAACAATGGCTGAAATCTCCACCAGGCTATCATTAAATACTCTTTTAATCCATTTAATAATGATCCACCCTATTCCAGCTCCTAACAGGATTCCTCCAAACGAGACTTTTAAAAAGATTAATATCGGAGAAGCGCTGGTAGCGTCACCACCTGTAAAGCCAGCTAGCAGCACCATAAAAATAACAATTGCAGTTCCATCATTCAACAAGGACTCTCCCTCTATCAGTGTCCCTAACTTTTTACTGGCTCCAAGTTCCTTTAATATAGATACTACTGCTACAGGATCTGTTGCACTTACAACTGCTCCGAACAACATGGCCATTTTCCAATCCCAAAGTGGAAGCCCCATTCCCGTAGTTACTATAGCAATTATCACCACTGCTGTTAGTAGCATTGCAAGAATAATTCCCGGAACGGCTAACAGCGTTGCATTACCAATGGTCTTTTTAAACACATGAACATCCATAGCAAATGCCGCTTCAAATATTAAAATTGGAAGAAAAACGTACAGTAACATGTGTGGATCTATATTACCTGCCCAGTTAATAGCTCCATCCAAGGCAGATATATTCATTTCAAATGATCCAAGGTTAATTTGGTGTAGTAAATCAAAACGCCCCAGTACTCCGAGCCCCATACCAATAATAAGAAGAGCTACTGTAAAAGGTAAAATACTATTCTTAAGTAAAAACCTGGTTAAACCACCAATTACTATAGCCAAAATAATAAATAGTAAAGGCCTGGTGTCTGAATGATGATCTTCCGAATGACTTTCTTCTGAGTGAAGCCCTTCTACTGCATGCTCTGCCTCAAAGTACTCTTCATTCTCATTTTTGGGATGCTCTACTGCACTACCATTTAGCACAGTAAAATTAAAAGCTAATAATAACAAAAGGTATTTTACATACGAGGCAAAAGGAATGGACATAACTTCAGTTTTACTAAAGTTACTGACGACTAAAAAAAATAAAAATGACTTTGATCAATGAAAAGACATATCTCTCTCAATATCAATCATAAAACTCCCAACTTACCCCTATTTGGAAAGCTCTATCTCTTAGGGGTTGATTAAGGGCACTGTAATATGTATACCCTGGCAAGCCAGCATTAATGTGATTCATTTTAAAGAAGAATCTTACTGTTTTAATCTTACCATTCATATACAAATCTACCATTGGGTAATTACCTATCGACTTAGAAGTATTAATCATATAGTTACCAACAACAGGGTTAAAGGCTAAAGCATTATAAGAAGAAGCATACCAGATATCTGCACCAAGAAATAAGTTCATTTTCTTTTTGAAAGCTTTTAAAGAGTAACCTATTGTAAGCTCTCCAAATAAGTCTGGCAATTGGTATATATCGTACCCTCCAGTATATTGATAAACAGCCTTAGGCAATAGTTCCCAATTTCCAAACTCAATACGTTTACTAAGTTCCGTTTGAACTAATTGAGCCACTCCATTAAGCTGTTGCGGTTCTCCAATATAGTTGATCACTATTGGAGAGGAAATATCTGTATAAGAAAGCTTAAAACGAGACTGAAGCTTTTTATTTATTATCTCCCCTGAAAAACTCAGGTAATTGGTTTGGCTAAAATTATTGGTCCAGGAAGAATGGTTCCCATAATAACTCTCCAAATCCAATGATGGAGAAATACTACTAGTTAGAAAACTACCATGAACTCCCCAATTCGATCCTAGCGCATATTTGACCCCTAATTCAGCATTCATATCACCTTTTCGAACTCCCTCTAGATGGTAATCGGCAGCACCATAAACAGATGTACTATTCTTACTCCAGTTACCAGCTAACTTCACCCCCACATCCTGATAATTTGTATCTGTAATCAGTGTTTCATAATTCAATAATTCCGTATACCCTTTAGCCTGTACTAACACATTGGACTCCCCTACTTTTTTCCACTGATACCCCAGGGATCCAATGATGCTTTTGAAACCAAGAGAATCCTTTGTTATCGTACTATCAATATTAATCGAAGTGTAATAATCAAGGTTTAGAATAGAGTCTTTGAAATTCCTACTGCTTCGTTTTCCCGTACCTTGAAGCACAAGGCTATGTTCACTCCCTTTGCCCAATGAATCCAAATTAGAACTGAACACAAACTGCTGAATAAGGTCTAATTGGGCTCTTTTAATATTGGATGATCCATAATCCAAATAAATGTCTGCCAATTGTCTATTTCTGTTTAACAATAGGTTTTGCTCAAAAACACTGTCATATACAATCCCTCCATTGAGTTCATTAAACAATCTTTCATGATCAAAATTGATGATCATTTTATACCTCTCGCTTTTGGATTTAAACCAAATATTACTGTAAAAATGATTGTTATCAGCAGCCTGATTCAGATACATTCCTTCCGAATTGACCTTATCAAAACCAACTGAAAAATTTGCTCTGGAAGAAATATTCTGGGTGTGTAATAAGCTTAAGTATTGCTCTTCCTTTGCTCCCAATACATATAGAATTTTAGTATAAGGGCTCTTAACATCATAGGTTGTAATTGGATAATTCTTACTACCTATCATTCTAATCCAATTAAAAGAAGAACGCTCTTTAGCGTCGAAAATTAAGTGATAACCTGGCAAACCTATATTTCCAAGGTTTACGTAATCCATTGAATTACGAAAACGATGCACTCTCTTTATATCGGCTGTATCCAGACTAGCTTCACAACTCCCCAATAAACAATTATTGTTTTCCTGAGAAATGGAAAGTAATCCCGAAAACAGAATCAATATGGTAACTAGGTATCTCAAAAAGGAATCGATATATGACAAAAAAGGTTGTCATTTATTAGATGACAACCTTTTCTATTCTTTACAATATTTTAAGCTTCTGTAGCCGGTCCACCAAAGTTTAGAGGAATTGCGTTTCCAGGTGTCTCTTCTTCTCTGATTACACCATGAATGGATTCGTATTTGGCTACGTTATCTGCTACTGCTCTCATTAGCTTTTTAGCATTCTCCGGAGTCATTACCACTCTTGACTTCACCTTTGCTTTAGGAACTCCCGGCATTATTCTAATGAAGTCCATAACAAACTCTGAAGGAGAGTGAGTGATGATCGCTAAATTAGAATATACTCCCTCGGCCATTTCTTCGGTTAATTCAATGTTTAACCCTTGTTGATTTTTGTTTTCTTCACTCATCTTTTCCTGTATTATTTGTATCAAAATTAACGATTGAAATCTATAGTTCTTGTATCAATTCAAAAAAAAAGCCTTTTGAAAAATCAAAAGGCTTTATATTCTGTTTAGAAGTGATTATCTCATTGAACCTACTGTAGCTTCTTCTCCTACTAACTTCTCGTAATCTTCTTTCGAACCTACGTTTAGTTCCTGGAAGGCTGGCATACCAGTTCCAGCAGGAATCTTATGACCTACAATAACGTTTTCTTTAAGACCTCTCAACACATCAACCTTACCATTAACAGCTGCCTGGTTCAACACTTTAGTTGTTTCCTGGAAAGAAGCTGCAGATATAAAGCTATCCGTTTGAAGAGATGCTTTAGTAATCCCTTGTAGAAGTGGCATCGCTGTTGCAGGAATTGCATCACGTGCTTCAACCAAGGCTTTATCTTTTCTCTTCAATGCTGAGTTTTCGTCTCTCAACTTACGTGCAGTAACAATTTGTCCTGGCTTAAGGTGATCAGAATCTCCTGATTCCACCACAACCATTTTACCCCACATATTATCATTCTCCTGAATGAACTCCCATTTATTAACGGCGTTCTTCTCTAAGAATTTAGTATCTCCGGCATCAACAATCTCCACTTTTCTCATCATCTGACGTACGATAACTTCGAAGTGTTTATCATTAATTTTTACCCCTTGCAAACGGTATACTTCCTGAATTTCATTCACGATGTACTCTTGTACTGCAGTAGGTCCTTTGATCGATAAGATATCCGATGGTCTTGTAGTTCCTTCTGACAAGTGTTGTCCAGCTTTAACAAAGTCATTTTCCTGAACAAGGATGTGTCTTGAAAGAGGTACAAGATATTTCTTAACCTCACCTGTTTTAGCTTCAATAATAACCTCTCTGTTACCTCTCTTGATTTTACCGTAAGATACAGCTCCATCAATTTCAGAAACAACAGCAGGGTTAGACGGGTTACGTGCCTCAAACATTTCAGTAACACGAGGAAGTCCCCCTGTAATATCCCCAGACTTACCAGCCTTACGAGGAATCTTAACCATAATATCACCCGCTACAATCTTAGCGTTTTCTTTAACGATTACGTGAGCGTCTACAGGTAAGTTATAATACTTGATTTCTTCATCTTTATCGTTAACGATAGAAATGGTAGGAATCTTTTTCTTATCTCTGTTTTCTTTAATTACAATTTCGGTAAATCCTGTTTGCTCATCCACCTCTTCACGGTAAGTAATACCTTCTTCAAGATTTACAAACTTAACTGTTCCTTCTACCTCAGATAAGATTACCGCGTTATATGGATCCCAACGACAAATAACATCTCCTTTCTTAACTACACGCTTGTTTTTAGCAACCATAACAGCTCCATAAGGAATGTTGTTAGTGGCCAATACTGAACCGGTTTCTTTGTCAAGAACTCTCATTTCAGCAGCACGTCCAATTACGATTTCGATATCGTTACCCTCGCTATCTTTCTTTTGAACTGTTCTTAGTCCTTCGATATCAAGTTTACCGTCGAATTTACTCTTAATCTCAGATTCATCAGCAATGTTAGATGCAGTACCCCCAACGTGGAAGGTACGTAGTGTAAGCTGTGTACCAGGCTCTCCAATTGACTGTGCTGCAATTACACCAACAGCTTCTCCTCTTTCTGCCATTCTTCCAGAAGCAAGGTTTCTTCCGTAACACTTAGCACAAACACCTCTTTGTTGTTCGCAAGTAAGTACAGATCTAATCTCTACTTCTTCAACACCAGCAGCTTCTACCGCTCTTGCTAACTCTTCGGTAATCTCTACACCTTCTGGTACGATTAACTCTTCTGTTTCCGGGTGCTCAATGTCATATAAAGACACACGTCCAAGAATTCTATCGTAAAGTGGTTCTACAATATCTTCGTTTTTCTTTAACGCAGTTACTGTTAACCCTCTAAGAGTACCACAATCTTCATTGTTTACTACTACATCTTGTGCAACATCTACCAAACGTCTGGTTAAGTAACCAGCATCTGCCGTTTTCAATGCCGTATCCGCAAGTCCTTTACGGGCACCGTGAGTAGAAATAAAGTAATCCAAAATGGTCAATCCTTCCTTAAAGTTCGAAAGAATTGGATTTTCAATAATATCCTGACCTCCAGTAGCACCAGATTTTTGCGGTTTCGCCATCAATCCCCTCATTCCAGATAACTGACGAATCTGCTCTTTAGATCCCCTTGCTCCTGAGTCCATCATCATATAAACTGAGTTGAACCCTTGTTGGTCATTTTTCAAACGCTCCATCAAATCAAATGTCAACCTGGAATTAGTATGTGTCCAAATATCAATGATCTGGTTGTAACGCTCATTATTAGTAATAAGCCCCATGTTATAGTTCATCTTCACTTCGTCTACCTGAGTTTGAGCTTTAGAGATCAATTTCTCTTTTGCTTCAGGAACAACAACGTCAGCAAGGTTGAACGATAGCCCTCCTCTAAATGCCATCATGTATCCAAGGTCCTTAATATCATCAAGGAATTTAACCGTTGTAGATACATCTGTGCTCTTAAGGATTTTACTAATGATATCTCTCAAAGCTTTCTTGGTCAACACTTCGTTAATGTATCCTGCTTCAGCAGGTACTAACTCGTTGAACAATACTCTACCTGTTGTAGTTTCGATGATGTGGTTAACTGGCTCGCCATCCACAATGTCATCAACTTTAACTTTGATAGAAGCATGAAGATCAATTCTCTTCTCGTTGTAAGCAATGTTTACTTCTTCAGGAGAGTAGAAAGTCATTCCTTCTCCTTTAACAACTAACTCCTCAGTAGTTTTTCTAAGTTTAGAGATATAATAAAGTCCTAATACCATATCCTGAGAAGGTACAGTAATCGGAGCTCCATTTGCAGGGTTTAGAATATTGTGAGAAGCCAACATTAATAATTGAGCTTCCAATACTGCAGCATTTCCTAATGGTAAGTGAACCGCCATCTGATCCCCATCGAAATCCGCGTTAAATGCGGTACATACTAATGGGTGAAGTTGAATCGCTTTTCCTTCTACCAATTTTGGTTGGAACGCCTGAATTCCCAGACGGTGAAGCGTAGGAGCACGGTTAAGTAATACAGGGTGTCCTTTCAATACGTTTTCAAGGATATCCCATACTACCGGCTCTTTCTTATCTACAATCTTCTTAGCAGATTTAACCGTTTTAACAATACCTCTTTCGATCATCTTTCTGATGATAAATGGCTTGAATAACTCAGCTGCCATGTTCTTAGGTAAACCACACTCATGTAATTTAAGTGTAGGCCCAACAACAATTACCGAACGAGCAGAGTAATCAACCCTCTTACCAAGTAAGTTTTGACGGAAACGTCCTTGCTTACCTTTTAAGGAATCAGAAAGTGATTTTAATGGTCTGTTTTTATCTGTTTTAACCGCACTAGATTTACGAGAATTATCGAATAATGAATCAACAGACTCTTGAAGCATACGTTTCTCATTTCTAAGAATTACTTCTGGAGCTTTGATCTCGATCAATCTCTTCAGACGGTTATTTCTAATGATAACTCTTCTATAAAGGTCGTTCAAATCAGAAGTAGCAAATCTACCTCCATCTAACGGAACCAATGGTCTTAAATCTGGTGGAATAACTGGAACTGTTTTCACAATCATCCACTCCGGACGGTTTTCAATTCTTGAATTAGCATCTCTCAATGCTTCAATTACGTGAAGACGTTTCAATGCTTCATTCTTTCTTTGTTGAGATGTTTCTTTGTTTGCACTATCTCTCAACTGGTAAGAAAGACCATCTAAATCCAAATTCTTCAACAAATCATGAAGTGCTTCAGCCCCCATTTTTGCGATAAATTTATTTGGATCTGTATCTTCCAAATACTGGTTCTCAGGTGGAAGAGTGTCTAAAATATCTAGATATTCCTCTTCAGTAAGGAATTCCATTTTTTCTAATGGTTCCCCTTCTGCATTTTTAGCAATACCAGCCTGAATAACTGCGTATCTTTCGTAATATATAATTTGATCTAGTTTCTTGGTTGGTAATCCAAGTAAGTAACCAATTTTGTTTGGTAATGAACGGAAGTACCAGATATGAGCCACAGGAACAACTAATGAAATGTGTCCCATTCTCTCTCTACGTACTTTCTTTTCCGTTACTTCAACACCACATCTATCACAAACGATTCCTTTGTATCGGATTCTTTTGTATTTACCACAGTGACATTCATAATCCTTTACAGGTCCGAATATTCTTTCACAGAATAACCCGTCTCTTTCTGGCTTATAAGTTCTGTAGTTAATAGTTTCAGGCTTAAGAACCTCTCCATTGGATTTTTCAAGAATCTCCTCCGGTGAAGCAAGACTGATGGTAATTTTGTTGAAGCTACTGCTAACTTTCGATTCTTTTCTGAATGCCATAAGTTAAAATATTTTGTTGTAATACAACTTTATAACTACCTCCCTGCTTTCACAGGGAGATATAATTATTTATCTAATGAAATCTTTAATCCTAATCCGCTAAGCTCGTTCAACAATACGTTGAATGATTCTGGAATACCTGGGGTTGGTAAATTCTTACCTTTTACTATAGCTTCATAAGCTTTAGCTCTTCCCATTACGTCATCCGACTTAACTGTTAGAATTTCCTGTAGGATATTAGCTGCACCAAACGCCTCAAGTGCCCAAACCTCCATCTCACCAAAACGCTGACCACCAAACTGAGCTTTACCTCCAAGTGGCTGTTGCGTAATTAATGAGTAAGGTCCGATCGAACGTGCGTGCATCTTATCGTCAACCATATGGCTTAGCTTAATCATATAAATGATTCCAACTGTAGCTGGCTGATCGAATCTTTCTCCTGTACCTCCATCGTATAGATAAGTTTTACCGTAACGTGGAACTCCAGCCTTATCGGTAAACTCGTTTATTTCATCCATACTAGCTCCGTCGAAAATTGGAGTGGCAAACTTCAGGTCTAATTTTTCACCAGCCCATCCAAGAACTGTTTCATAAATCTGACCAAGGTTCATCCTTGAAGGTACCCCTAGTGGGTTAAGTACAATATCCACCGGCGTTCCGTCTTCCAAGAAAGGCATATCTTCTGCACGAACAATTTTCGCAACAATACCTTTATTTCCGTGACGTCCTGCCATCTTATCACCTACTTTAAGTTTACGTTTCTTAGCAAGGTAAACTTTTGCAAGTTGAATAATTCCATTTGGTAACTCATCACCAACAGAAATCTGGAACTGCTTACGTTTGAAATGTCCTAATACTTCTGTAGCTCTTAAGTTATAGTTATGAAGAGTCTTCTCGATCATTGCATCCACTCTCTCATCACCAGTCCAATTTTTAGGATTGATGTGTAAGAACTCAACATCTTTTAAGTTCTTCTCAGTGAATTTAACTCCCTTCTTAATTACTTCTTCTTTAAAGTTGTTATGAACACCTTTAGACTTAAGACCGTCTGTAATTTGCTCTAACTTCTCAATAAGAACTAATTTAAGTGCTGCCATTTCCTTATCCATATCGGCATCAATTTGCTCCAATAATGGTTTATCTGCAGCTTTAGATCTTCTATCTTTTACAGCTCTTGAGAACAATTTTTTATTGATAACAACTCCAGTAGTAGATGGTGATACTTTCAATGAAGCATCTTTTACATCTCCTGCTTTATCTCCAAAGATCGCTCTAAGAAGTTTCTCTTCCGGAGAAGGATCACTTTCTCCTTTTGGAGTAATTTTACCAATAAGAATATCTCCTTCTTTAACTTCAGCTCCAATTCTGATGATTCCATTTTCATCAAGGTCTTTAGTTGCCTCCTCACTTACGTTTGGAATATCAGCTGTAAGTTCCTCAAGTCCTCTTTTAGTATCTCTAACCTCAAGAGAGTACTCATCGATATGGATAGATGTAAATACATCTTCTCTTACTACTCTTTCAGAAATTACGATCGCATCCTCAAAGTTATATCCTTTCCAAGGCATAAATGCCACTTTAAGGTTTTGACCAAGAGCAAGCTCTCCTTTTTGTGTTCCGAATCCTTCTACTAATACTTCTCCTTTACTAACCTTTTGTCCTTTTTTAACAATAGGTTTAAGGTTAATAGAAGACCCCTGGTTAGTTTTTCTATACTTAATCAGATTGTATACAGTAGTATCGTCAGAGAATTTACAAATTTTCTCATCTTCTGTAAGGTTGTATCTTACGTGGATTTCTTTAGAATCAACGAATTCAATAACTCCGTCTCCTTCTGCATGGATCAATACTCTCGAATCTCTTGCTACTAGTTCTTCAATACCAGTACCAACAATTGGTGAGTTTGGTCTCAATAATGGAACTGCCTGACGCTGCATGTTAGATCCCATCAACGCACGGTTTGCATCATCGTGCTCAAGGAATGGAATACAAGATGCTGCAATCGATGCAATCTGGTTAGCACCAACGTCCATTAAGTCGATCTCCTCAGGACTAATAACCGGGAAGTCACCTACTAAACGAGAAACAACTCTATCGCTTTGGAATTTACCATTGTCATCAATATCGGCAATTGCCTGTGCAATGTTTTTATCTTCTTCCTCTTCAGCACTTAAATAGGTAGGAGTTTGATTCAAATCAACCTTTCCATCTATTACCTCTCTATAAGGAGTTTCGATAAATCCTAGTTTGTTAATTTTTGCGTATACACAAAGAGAAGAAATAAGACCAATGTTTGGTCCCTCAGGAGTTTCAATTGTACATAAACGACCGTAGTGCGTATAGTGAACATCCCTTACCTCGAATCCTGCTCTTTCTCTCGAAAGACCTCCAGGTCCAAGTGCAGATAATCTTCTTTTGTGAGTTACCTCTGCCAATGGATTTGTTTGATCCATGAACTGAGATAATTGGTTAGTTCCAAAGAATGAGTTAATTACCGCAGATAATGTTTTAGCGTTAATCAAATCAATCGGAGTAAATACCTCATTATCTCTAACATTCATTCTCTCTCTAATGGTTCTTGCCATTCTTGCAAGACCAACACCAAACTGGTTGTGTAATTGCTCACCAACAGTTCTAACACGTCTGTTACTCAAGTGATCAATATCATCCACATCAGTTTTTGAGTTAATCAACTCAATCAGGTACTTAACAATAGAGATGATGTCATTTTTAGTCAATACTCTTTGATCGTCAGCTTCAGACAACCCAAGTTTCTTATTGATTCTGTATCGACCTACTTCTCCAAGATCATAACGTTGCTCTGAGAAGAATAATTTATCAATTACGCTTCTTGCTGTTTCTTCATCTGGCGGCTCAGCGTTTCTCAACTGACGATAGATGTGCTCTACAGCTTCTTTTTCAGAGTTAGAAGTATCTTTCTGAAGTGTATTGTAAATAATTGCAAAATCCGCAGAGTTTGCATTTTCTTTATGAAGAATGATGGTTTTAACACCAGCATCTATAATCTCATCAATGTGCTCTTTTTCAATGATAGTTTCACGATCAATGATTACCTCATTTCTTTCGATAGAAACTACCTCTCCGGTATCCTCATCAACGAAATCCTCCACCCACGACTTAAGTACACGGGCGGCCAATTTTCTACCCACTGATTTTTTAAGTGCAGCTTTCGTTACCTTCATTTCATCAGCAAGGTCGAAAATCTCAAGGATATCTTTATCCGTTGCAAATCCAATTGCACGGAATAAGGTGGTTACCGGTAATTTTTTCTTACGATCAATATAAGCGTACATCACACTGTTAATGTCTGTAGCAAACTCGATCCATGATCCTTTAAAAGGAATTACTCTTGCAGAGTATAATTTTGTACCGTTAGCGTGTCTACTTTGTCCGAAGAACACACCAGGTGATCTGTGTAACTGAGATACAATTACACGTTCCGCACCGTTAATTACGAAAGACCCTTTTGGAGTCATGTACGGAATCGTACCAAGATATACCTCTTGTACGATGGTTTCAAAATCTTCGTGTTCAGGATCTGTACAATAAAGCTTAAGAGCAGCTTTTAATGGAACAGAATAAGTTAATCCTCTCTCAACACACTCATCGATGGTGTAGCGAGGTGGATCAACGAAATAATCTAAAAATTCTAATACGAATTGATTTCTGGTATCAGTGATTGGAAAGTTCTCACTGAACACTTTAAATAGCCCTTCGTTTTGCCTATTCTCAGGCGTTGTTTCCAATTGGAAAAACTCTTGAAATGATTTTAATTGAATTTCAAGGAAATCAGGGTATGGAAACTTCCCTTTACTTGTAGCGAAATTTACCCTTTTCGTAATATTGTCTATAGTTGCCAAGGCTTCAAATATTTTAATTAACGAAATCGAAGATTTTATCTATGGTCTATAACCACAAAAGGGTTTAGACACATCCACCGTATGGCGGAGTGCCTAAACCAAATTCTAAAAATTAAAGTCTTACTTTAATTCAACTTCAGCTCCAGCTTCTTCAAGAGCTTTCTTAAGACCTTCTGCTTCGTCTTTAGCAACACCTTCTTTGATGTTACCAGGAGCTCCATCAACTAATTCTTTAGCTTCTTTAAGTCCAAGTCCAGTTAATTCTTTAACCGCTTTTACTACAGCTAATTTAGAAGCACCAGCTGCTTTAAGAACTACGTCGAATTCAGTTTTCTCTTCAGCAGCATCTCCGCCACCTGCAGGTCCAGCAACAGCAACTGCAGCAGCAGCAGCTGGCTCGATTCCATATTCTTCTTTTAGCACGTCTGCTAATTCATTTACTTCTTTTACAGTTAAGTTTACTAACTCTTCTGCTAACGCTTTAATATCCGCCATTTTTATTGGTTTTTATAAAGTTTAATTTACTTTCTTGATTTAATAATTGTATTATCTTTCTGATAATGTTTTAACTAAGCCCGCAATAGTGTTTCCACCTGACTGTAGGGCTGAAATAACGTTTTTCGCTGGTGATTGTAACAATCCAATAACTTCTCCAAGCAACTCTTCTTTAGACTTGATATCGACAAGCATTTGTAATTGATCATCACCAATATAAACTGCCTCTTCTACGTAGGCTCCTTTAAGGATAGGCTTTTCGTGTTTTTTACGAAAATCCTTAATCAACTTAGCTGGAGCATTCCCTACTTCAGAGAACATGATTGCTGTTGGACCAGCTAAAACGTCATAAAGTTCTGAAAGGTCTTTACCTTCAACTTGCTCCATTGCTTTTTGAAGCAACTTGTTTTTTACAACACTAATTTTAATGTTACTCTTAAAACATGCTCTTCTCAAATCACTTGTCGCTTGTGCATCAAGTTCAGAAGTATCTGCTAAGTAGATAACACCAGAATCAGCAAGTCTTCCGGTTAACACCTCAATTGCGTTTTGTTTTTCTTCTCTGGTCATTTTCTAAAATTTAATAGATTATGCAGCATCAACTGATTTCGGCTCAACTTTAACACCAGGGCTCATTGTACTTGAAATCGTAATACTCTTTACGTACGTACCTTTCACCGAAGATGGTTTAAGTTTCATTAGCGTAGAAATCAATTCTCTTGCATTATCTATGATCTTTTCTTGTTCGAAAGAAGCTTTACCAACAGCTGCGTGAATAATCCCGTACTTATCAACTTTAAAGTCAATCTTACCAGCTTTCACGTCTGTTACCGCTTGTCCAACGTTCATAGTTACCGTTCCTGTTTTTGGGTTTGGCATTAATCCTCTTGGTCCTAAAATACGACCTAGAGCACCTACTTTTCCCATAACAGATGGCATGGTTATAATAACGTCTACATCAGTCCATCCTCCTTTGATTTTGGTGATGTATTCATCTAACCCTACATAGTCAGCACCTGCGTCTTTTGCTTCTTGTTCTTTGTCAGGAGTACAAAGTACCAATACCTTTACATCTTTCCCTGTACCGTGTGGAAGAGAAACTGTACCACGAACCATTTGATTGGCTTTACGTGGGTCAACCCCTAATCTCACAGCAAGATCAATAGATGAATCAAAGTTAGTATTTGTTAATTCCTTAACGAGCTGAGAAGCTTCTCCCAAAGAATATACCTTTTGAGAGTCATATTTGGCTAGAGCCTCTTTTCTCTTCTTCGTCAGTGCCATAATTTTTCTGTTTGTTCAGATTAATTATTCGCTCCAAGGAGCTGTTCCTTTCACGTTAATTCCCATACTTCTGGCTGTACCAGCAACCATTCTCATTCCTGATTCTACTTCGAAACAGTTAAGATCGGCCATTTTGTCTTCTGCAATTGCTCTTACTTGATCCCAAGTAACAGAACCTACTTTGTCTTTGTTAGACTCAGAAGATCCTTTCTTCAATTTAGCAGCCTCCAATAACTGCACTGCAGCTGGTGGAGTTTTGATGACAAACTCAAAAGACTTATCGGAATATACCGTAATAACAGCAGGAAGTACCTTACCAGCTTTATCCTGGGTTCTAGCATTAAATTGCTTACAGAACTCCATGATATTCACACCTTTAGCACCCAATGCAGGTCCTACCGGTGGAGATGGATTGGCAGCTCCTCCTCGGATTTGAAGTTTAATTAATCCACTTACTTCTTTTGCCATTGTTATTTATTTAAAACTGTAATAGATAGAACGGGAAGCTTTAATCGTCTAAAAATTACAAGATCTTTATCCTTCTTTTTCTACTTGCATATAGTTAAGTTCAAGTGGAGTTTTACGTCCGAAGATCTTAACCATAACCTTAAGTTTCTTTTTCTCTTCGTTGATTTCTTCGATGATTCCATTGAAGTTATTAAATGGACCATCAACCACCTTAACAGATTCTCCTACTACATAAGGAACACTCATCTCTGCATCTGTTTCAGCCAATTCATCAACTTTTCCTAAGATTCTGTTCACTTCCGCCATTCTCATTGGAAGTGGATCTCCACCTTTCTCTCCTCCAAGGAAACCGATTACGTTGTTCAATGATTTAACAACGTGTTCAACCTCTCCTACAAGAGCAGCTTCGATCAATACGTACCCAGGGAAATAATTTCTTTCTTTACTAATTTTTTTACCATTTCTAATTTGGTAAACTTTTTCTGTTGGGATCAGGATTTGCTCAATGTAATCACCAAGGTTATGTCTGGCAATTTCTAATTCCAGCATTTCCTTTACACGCTTCTCCTTACCACTTATGGCACGGATCACATACCATCTTTTCTTTACTTCAGCCATCTTTAAGCAATAAGGTTATATATAAATCCTAAAATTCCTCTCCATTGAAAAGAAGCATCTTCAGCTACAGCACGGATTCCAAAAATGTAATCCATAGCCCAAACTGCTAATGCTATAATTACGCTAGTAACCAATACAATGATGGCACTAGATTGCAACTCTTCCCAAGTTGGCCAAGAAACCTTCTGGGTCAACTCATGAACCGTTTCTTCTATATAAGCTCTAATTCCTGCCACTTTTCTAGTTTTTAGTTGCACGGGTGGAGAGTCCTGATAGCTATCGGGACGAACTCCCTTATTCTATCATTCATTGCCACCTGCATTACTTTTAGCACGGGTGGAGAGACTCGAACTCCCGACACCTGGTTTTGGAGACCAGTGCTCTACCAACTGAGCTACACCCGTGTTTCGGTCAAGACAGCGTCTTTCCCGTAATACGACAAAAAGGTAACCCGCCTTTTGGCGGATACCTTTATTGTCAATTATAATTGTTTAATTCTTAATCAAGAATTTCAGTTACCTGACCAGCTCCTACTGTTCTACCACCCTCACGGATTGCAAAACGAAGACCTTTATCCATAGCTACTGCAGTAATCAAGTCTACTTCAATAGTTACGTTATCACCAGGCATTACCATTTCACGACCAGCCTCTAAGTTAATAGTTCCTGTTACATCCAATGTACGGAAGTAGAACTGAGGTCTGTATTTGTTATGGAAAGGAGTGTGACGTCCACCTTCTTCTTTTTTAAGGATATACACCTCAGCTTTAAATTTAGCGTGAGGAGTAATAGAATTAGGCTTAGCGATTACCATTCCTCTTTTGATATCAGCTTTATCGATACCTCTTAAAAGAAGTCCAACGTTCTCACCAGCTCTACCTTCGTCAAGAATTTTTCTAAACATCTCAACTCCAGTTACTGTTGACGTCATTTTCTCTTCTCTCAATCCTACGATATCAACCTCATCTCCAGTGTTGATGATCCCAGTTTCGATTGCTCCTGTAGCAACAGTTCCACGACCTGTAATTGAGAATACATCCTCAACAGACATTAGGAAAGGCTTATCAGTATCTCTTTCTGGAGTTTCGATCCAAGAATCAACATTGTTCATTAACTCCATTACAGTGTCAACCCATTGTTGCTCTCCGTTAAGAGCTCCAAGAGCAGACCCTTTAATGATTGGAGTATCGTTATATCCATAAGACTCTAACAAGTCAGTTAATTCCATCTCAACAAGCTCTAATAACTCTTCGTCATCAACCATATCTACCTTGTTCATGAAAACTACCAATCTTGGTACGTTTACCTGACGAGATAATAGGATGTGCTCTCTTGTTTGAGGCATTGGTCCATCAGTAGCAGCACATACAAGGATAGCTCCATCCATTTGCGCAGCTCCAGTTACCATGTTCTTTACGTAATCCGCGTGACCTGGACAGTCAACGTGAGCGTAGTGACGAGCTTGAGTTTCATACTCAATGTGAGCAGTATTAATCGTAATCCCTCTTTCTTTCTCTTCCGGAGCGTTATCAATTTGATCAAAATCTTGTTTTGCAGCAAGACCTGCATCAGACAACACTTTAGAAATTGCAGCAGTAAGAGTAGTCTTACCGTGATCTACGTGACCGATTGTTCCAACGTTCACGTGTGGTTTGGTTCTTTCGAAATTTTCTTTAGCCATACCTTGTTGTGTTTATACTATTTATTACTTATTTAAATTATTCAATTCGTTTTATAATGTTGAGCCAATGATGGGAATTGAACCCATGACCTCTTCCTTACCAAGGAAACGCTCTACCCCTGAGCTACATCGGCTAGCTTCTTACAAAAACTTCAAAACACAAAAAGGAGAATTAATAAACTATTAATCCTCCTTTTGGTTTCTTTTGAGCGGGAGACGAGATTCGAACTCGCGACCCTCAGCTTGGAAGGCTGATGCTCTACCAACTGAGCTACTCCCGCTTTCAGACCCCAAAGGTAATTTTTTGTTTTAAACTGAAAAATTTTTCTTCAAAAAAATTCAAAAAATTTCCTTTTAGTATCATTTAGTGGGGAGAGCAGGATTCGAACCTACGAAGGCTAAGCCATCAGATTTACAGTCTGACCTCGTTGACCGCTTGAGTATCTCCCCAACAATGTTATTTTAAAGAACTTCAAAGAGCCGATGGAGGGACTCGAACCCACGACCTGCTGATTACAAATCAGCTGCTCTAGCCAGCTGAGCTACATCGGCTTTTTTCGCTCTGTTTTTCCGATAAAAAAACAGACCTTTCCGTGAAAAGGTCTGCAAATGTATAAAAGTTTTCTTTGCGTGCAAAGAATCCGTATTTTTTTTTGAAATTTTTTCTTCGATTCGCCCGTTAATGCTTGGCGGTAAGCTTCTCCTTATGCTTGATCACTTGTTTCTTCAAAGCCCCAACACACTCATCTACAGACTCTTCAAAAGAACCGCACTGTTTAGAAGCAAACAAATCCTTTCCTGGGATTAAAATTTTAATTTCTACAATTTTATTATCATGGCTTTCGGCCTTATCTACCTTCAAGTAAACTTCGGCACCAATGATGTGGTCAAAAAATTGGTTCAACTTATTAATTTTCTCCTCTATAAAATCCACCAATGCAGCATCTGCATCGAAATGAATAGCTTGAATTTTAATATCCATAATTCCTCACTTTTTTAATTAGCTCCTTGGATGAGCTTGTTGATAAACATTCTTTAATTTCTCAATTGAGTTATGAGTATAAACCTGAGTAGCCGATAAATTTGCATGCCCTAAAATCTCCTTAATAGCATTTAGGTCCGCCCCATTATTTAACATGTGAGTTGCAAAGGTATGCCTCAACACATGTGGACTCTTTTTACTCTGACTCGTTACTAAACTAAGGTAATAATTAACCTTTCTATACACAAATTTTTCATATAGTTTTTTCCCTGCGTCGGTTACAAACAATTCATCGCCTAATTTTTCGAATCGATCATTACGCGCACGTACATACCTATCTATTTTACTCCGGGTAGACCCAGTTAATGGAACTATCCTCTCCTTATTTCTTTTACCTAATACTTTTAGCTCTCCCTCTCCAACATCCACCTCTTTAATATTAATCAACTCAGACAATCGAATACCGGTTAGATAAAACAACTCCATCATCAACTCATCCCTCACCCCCTCAAAACTTTGTTCAAACTCTACCTTTTCAAACAAATTTACCATCCCCGACTCATTAACAAACTGAGGCAAACGTTTCTTTGTTTTAGGCCCAACCACCTTCGACATTGGATTATTAGCAATCACCGATTTGGATTTTAAGAACTTATAAAACCGATTAAGACAACTAATCTTCCTATTTATCGATCTTGCCTCCAACCCTCTCTCCATTAAATGAACCACCCACGACCGAAGCATTTGATGATCTGCTCCCTCTACTTCAGATTCAAAAGTCTCACTCAAATAAGCAGACACCTGTTTCAAATCCGTAGCATAAGAAACTACCGTATGTTTAGAGTAACGTTTTTCGTAGGTCAGATATTTTAAAAACTCTTCGATCATATTTGTTAAAAAACAAAAAAAGGGAATGTTTACACATTCCCTTTACGATATATATTGAATAAAGTTTTATTCTTCTCTCATCATTCTTTCTTTGTACGCAGCTTTGATGATCTCTTCTCTTCTCACAACAGAAGGTTTAGTGAATTGCTGACGTCTTCTAAGCTCTCTAAGCACTTTAGTTCTTTCGAATTTCTTCTTGTACTTCTTAAGCGCTCTTTCAATGTTTTCTCCTTCTTTTACAGGTATTTGTAACATATCTTTTATCTTTTACTTCGGTAATTATCTTGTCCTTTTCCGAAAAATCGGATGGCAAAGGTAAAATAATTTATTAGTATTCAAAACTTTATTACGAATTACCTTAACAAATCTCTGGAAATAACTAACTTCTGAATCTCAGACGTTCCCTCTCCGATAGTACAAAGCTTAGAATCTCTAAAGAATTTTTCTACCGGGAACTCCTTGATATATCCATACCCTCCAAATATTTGCACAGCTTCGGTAGCACACATCACCCCTACCTCAGATGCCTTATATTTAGCCATAGCAGAAAGCTTATTCACCTTCTCTCCTTTCATAAGTTTATCCGCAGCTTGATACAACAATAGTTTAGCACCTTCGATTTCAGTAGCCATATCCGCTAGTTTAAACGAAATAGCTTGAAATGATGAAATTGATTTTCCAAACTGCTGTCTTTCTTTCGAATAATTAATCGAAGCTTCCAATGCCCCTTCTGCAATTCCTAGCCCTAGAGATCCAATAGAAATTCTTCCTCCATCTAAAACTTTCATTGCCTGAACAAACCCTTCTCCGACTTCCCCAAGAACATTATCCTTATGAACTCTACAATTATCGAAAATAACCTCTGCGGTTTCAGAAGCTCTCATTCCTAGTTTATCTTCTTTTTTTCCTGCGGAAAACCCTTCAGTTCCTCTCTCTACTACAAATGCAGTCATTCCGTGTGAATCCAACAACTCACCGGTTCTGGCAATAACAACAATTACATCTCCTGATTTACCGTGAGTAATAAATGTTTTAGCTCCATTAAGCACCCAATGATCTCCATCTTGCTTAGCCACACATCTCATTCTTCCTGCATCCGACCCGGTATTAGGCTCCGTTAACCCCCAGGCACCAATCCACTCTGCTGTAGCTAGTTTAGGCAACCATTTTTTCTTTTGCTCCTCGTTACCAAACTTTAAAATATGATTGGTACATAGTGAATTATGAGCTGCCACAGACAAACCAATTGAACCACACACCTTAGCAATCTCTCTAATTACCATGATGTATTCGTTATAACCAAATCCTGATCCACCGTACTCTTCCGGAACTAACACTCCCATCAACCCAAGTTCTCCAGCTTTCTTAAATAGCTCCACCGGAAATTCCTGAGACTCATCCCACTTCATTATGTTAGGCCTGATCTCCTTTTCAGCAAAATCACGTACCATGTCACGAATCATCAATTCGTTTTCTGTTAAATCAAAATTCATTTTTTGGTTTGTTTTAACTCCCTTCGGAGCAGTTTTAGTATTTAATTAAACTCAATGTATTTTTGGAGTAGTTCAACAACTTTTCATTTCCATTCAAAAACCCAAGCTCCACCAGGAAAGAAAAACCTGCAACACTTCCTCCCTGCATTTTTATCAGTTCCGCAGCTGCTATTGCCGTTCCTCCAGTAGCTAGTAAATCATCATGAATCAAAACATTCATACCTTCCTTTACGGTATCAACGTGCATCTCTATCTCTGCACTACCATATTCAAGATCGTATTTATAAGAAACCGTTTCATAGGGAAGCTTTCCTTTTTTTCTAATTAGAATAAATGGCACCCCCAATTTCATGGCCAATGGAAACCCAAATAGAAATCCTCTACTCTCAATTCCAGCTATAGCCCCAATACTCATTTCCTTCGCATGCTGAACAAACTCATCAACCACCTCTTCTGACAAAACTGGATCCTCTAAAATTGGCGTAATATCTTTAAACATAATCCCTTTTTTAGGGAAATCCGGCACTTCTCTTACTGCTTGATCAATCTTCTCTTGTATTGTCATTTTGACTCTGGAGTTGCTATTAGTATAATTTTGCTTTGAAGAATTCACAATTCAATTCTCCTCCTCAATTTTCAAATAGGGTGCAATTTTACGGTATAATTCATCATTTACCAAATCTGATTTCTTAATTTCACGCAAAGCTTCATAATTACCATGAGATTCCCTAATTTGAACTATTGAGTTTGCCATATTCCAATTTATATATGGATGAGCCTTTAAATCATTTACTGAAGCTGTATTGACATTGATCCTCTTAACCAGTGACGTATCAACAATTATTTTACCTAAATTATGACTTACCACTTCAGGTTTTAAACCATAAACTTCTTCTAGTTGCTGTACTGAAACAAACCCTCCCAGTATATTTCTATACTTTACAATTCTGTTTGAATAATAACTACCTATCCCTTTTAAGGATTTAAGCTGTGTTGTATCTGCCGCATTCAACTCCACCAATACTAATTCTAACACCTCTCTTCGTTCCTCAGGTGGTGTTTTAATATCATATTGCTTTTCACTTTCATCCTCTATTCTTTTTATAGACACACTATGATCAATTGATACTTCCACAAAAGGCTCCAGCCTGGAATACATCTGATCTGTCATCACATATAGTTTCTTTAAATCTTCTTTACGTCGAAAACCTCCTATTTTGTTTTTATAATTAATAATTGACTTTGCTTGCTTTTCGGAAAAACCTAGTTCCACCCATTCAATCAAACTTAATTCATTTGGATCAAACGGCTGCAATTGAACTTCTGAAGACTCACTCTCAGCATCTTCCTCTTTTTGGGACTGAAAAAAACGCTCTACATCTTTATTCAGTTCTTCCGAATAAAAGCGTACTGGCTCTACTTCGTATTCATACCAATAGAAAGACAACAAAACCAACAATATGGAAACAAGAAAAAAAGAACCTCTTTTTTCTGTTTGAGTATAATGAAAATACTCCCTGAAAAATTTCTTCATTAAGGGGTAAAAAAAACGCCTCTTTAAATGAGGCGTTATTTATTCTATTTAAATTTCTTAATTGCTCCAGATTTTATTCGAGCGAAATAATCTTTCATATCCGCCTTCACCTCTCCAGACATTATGAGTAACCCTAATATATTAGGAAATGCCATTCCGAGCACCATAAAGTCCGAGAAGTCAATCACCGCATCTAACCCAGATGCCGCACCTACTACAACAAACAACATGAACACAAATTTATATCCGTAGTCTACAGCTTTGCTTTGCCCAAATAAATAAGTTGCAGCCTTTAATCCATAATAAGACCAGGAAATCATTGTTGAAAATGCGAACAATACAATTGCAACGGTCAGCACATGCTTGAACCACTCAAAACTCTGACTAAATGCAGCAGATGTAAGTCCAGCCCCTTCTAGTCCCTGAGTATCATCTGCGTACCCCGTAAAAATCAAGACTAAAGCCGTCATGGTACAAACCATAACCGTATCAATAAATGGCTCCAGTAAAGCAACAATCCCCTCACTTACCGGCTCATCAGTTTTTGCCGCTGAGTGAGCAATTGAAGCAGATCCAACTCCTGCCTCATTAGAAAATGCAGCCCTTTGAAATCCTAATATTAACACCCCTATTACACCACCTTTTATGGCTTCTGGAGAAAATGCTCCTGACACAATCGCCTTAAATGCACTTCCGATACTCCCGATGTTCATTCCGATAATGATGATTGCAAATAATACATAGATACCAACCATGAAAGGAACAATTTTATCGGTAACTTTTGCAATGCTCTTCACCCCACCGATAATTACAACACCAACAAGAAGAGCCATAATTATTCCAAAATACACTCCTTTACCCTGCAACCATGGAATTGCTCCTGACAACTGATCAAACGCCTGGTTTGCCTGAAACATATTTCCACCACCAAACGAACCTCCAATACAAAGAATAGCAAAGAATGCTGCTAGTACTTTTCCAAGACCAGCTAAATTTCTTTTTGCAAGACCTTTACTTAGGTAATACATAGGCCCACCAGACACATTTCCTTCGTCATCAATCTCACGGTACTTAACACCAAGAGTACATTCAGTAAATTTACTTGCCATTCCGATTAATCCAGCAACAATCATCCAGAAAGTAGCTCCGGCACCTCCTGCCGCAACTGCAACAGCTACACCGGCAATATTCCCAAGCCCAACTGTACCAGACAATGCAGTGGTTAATGCCTGGAAATGAGAAACCTCCCCTTTATCGTTGGGATCATCATATTTTCCACGAACCAACTCAAAAGCATGCTTAGCTCCTTTAATATTAATGAACTTCATCTTGATGGTAAAGAAGATTGCTCCTAACACTAACCAGATTACGATGAATGGAATTTTCTTGGTCTTTGGATCCCCATTCGCATGAAGAACTATCTCTCCATTATCATCATAAATTTTATTATCGTAAAGACCTACAGCAGCGAATGGATCAAACATTAAAAATGATCCAATTGCACCAACTACTGGTTTAAAGAACTTATTAATGGATTCTCCTGCATTAGCGGGCTCAATTTCAAATTTAACAGTATCCTTCAATCCGGTAGCATCTGTTACTACAAGCTGATACTCTACCCCCTCTGTTAAACCTCTACTGTATGAACTATCTAGTGAAGTAGATTGATTAGACCAGTAATAAGTATATGGAGCAGTTCCACCAGTAACAATGGCTTGCGCTTCTCCATTCTTCAATTTAACTTCTTTAATGTTATTGAACTTTTTAATTTCAACCTTCATTTCTGCCTGAAGGCTTAAGAAAGTAAACAGACTCAATACTAGGGCAATAGATTTAAATTTCATCTCAAGTTTTTTAGAGTTGTCGACAAAAATAAAAATTTATTCTACCAAATCTAATTCAGCGGCGACAATCGCCAATCCCTCTTCAAAACTTACCGGATCATACCCCAATTCTTTCATTGGTTTATCCAATATAAATCCAGTTTTAGGTGGTCGCTTTGCAGCCTGGTTCAAGGTAGCAGATTTAATGGGGTTGACGGTTGATTTATCTAGCTCAAAATAATCTGCCACCCGGTACACCAATTCCAATATGCTCATTTGATCTTTCCCACTTAGATGAAAGATTCCTGTAGCAGACTTATCTGCAATTAAAATACATCCTTTAGCCAGATCCTGAGCCAAAGTAGGCGATCTAAATTGATCATCTACTACATTCATCACTTCGCCTTTCTCCAGAGCAGACTTGGCCCAAAGAACAATATTAGAACGGCTCATCTTTTCTACAATTCCATATACGATAATTGTTCTGGCAATTGCCCAATGCTTAAGCCCACTGTTTTGCATTAGTTTTTCAGCTTCGTATTTAGACTCCCCATAATAACTCAGTGGGCTTGGAACATCTTCTTCAGAATATGGGCCTTCCTCTCCATCAAACACAAAATCTGTTGAAAGATGAATCATGTGAGTGTTATATTTTTTACAAGCTTCAATCATGTACTTTACTGCATCTACATTCAAACTCCAACAAGCCTCCTTCTCTTTTTCACACGCATCAACGTTGGTCATTGCTGCGGTATTGATCAATACATCGGGTTGGTATTTATCAAATATTTCAGAAACTTCCGATTGGTTAGTTATATCAAGAGGTTCATAAACAAACCCTTTAATAGCCTCTATCCTGTTCTCCCCTCTTGAAGTAGCTATCAATTCATAATTGGGATGATCATTCAATTGATGCACCAATTTTTGCCCCAGCAACCCATTGGTACCAGTAACTAATACTTTCTTCTTCATGTTTCTGATTTATTATTGATTGATACCAATCAATTCGTTCAAATGATTAATCTCTTCCGGTTTCCCTAGGACAAATAGCTTACTTTGAGGAACTATACTAGTGTCATCAGACGGGTTAATGATATACTCCCCACCTGGATCCTTATACCCAATGATATTACAGAATGGAAACATTTTCTTTAAATCCAACAACGATTTGAATTGACAGTTTTCCGGAATATCTGTAAAATCTATCTCTTCTAAATTGATTTCGTTTTCTCCCTGAATAGAGATTTGATCCAGAAACTCAACCACATCAGGTGTAGCAACTAACTGAGCCATGTGAGACCCTCCTAATGAATCTGGCATGATAACATTATCTGCACCTCCAATTTTTAACTTCTTTACAGAAGAGGCTTTAGAAGCTCTGGCAATGATCTTTAAATTCTTATTTAATTCTTTTGCACTCAATACCACAAACAGGTTTTCTGAATCGGATGGAAGCGTAGTGATTAAAGCCTTTGCTTTTTTTATTCCCGCCTGAATCAGCAATTCATCCCTGGTGGCATCTCCTTGCATATACAGAACTGTCCCATCAGTTCGAAACTGCTCAATAATCTCCTCGCTCTGCTCTAGAATCAGGTAATCATCTTTATGGGCTCTAAGTGTTTCCACCGCCTGCGACCCTACCCTTCCGTAACCACAAACAATTACGTGATTTTCAATATTGGATATCCCTTTCAAAACTCTGTAATCTTTAAAATATCTTCTGTAATCTCCGCTTACAATATAGGTAGTAATTGAGGAAATCGCATAAGCAAATGTACCAAAACTTGTAATTATCAAAAATGCTGTAAACAGCTTACCAGAATCAGACAATGGCCCAACTTCGCTAAACCCTACTGTGGAGATCGTAATGATGGTTTGATAAAACGCATCTAGAAACGACCATCCCTCAACAAGAATATAACCTATGGTACCACCAATTATATTGGCAATCAGCAATCCAATGGCATAGTATATCCTGGAAAATAACTTAAAGTTTAGTAACATCCTCTTTTATTATAAATCCCAAATTGTTTTTCTCGAGGTTCCAAATTTAAACATCTCTTTGTGCTCTAAAACAAAAGCCATGATTAAATAAACAATTAGTGGACTTCCAAAAGTCAGAAAGGAAACGTAAATAAATAAGAGACGAATACGAGCCGCCCGGACACCGAGCTTCTTCCCCCACCATTCCATTACACCGAATGATTGCTTCTCAAAATAATCTAGTATTCTCTGAATCATACTATTCTCTAACTTATTTAACCACCGGCATCCTTCAGTAATCGAACACCGATGTTGCAATTTAAGCATTTTTTTGCAGAACAATAATTTTGATAAAGTTCCAGCATTGCCTGAGACTCTTGCGCTCCGTTTACATCCACCCCAATTTTTTCCCAACCTCTTACTACTTTATTATCCTCTGTCTTTATGTTTTCGATCAACTCCACTGCATATTCCATGTAGTTCTGATCAGCAATAGATTTCCCATAAGCAAAGGTGATTGGTACCACCACATTAATCATCACATTATCAATTAAAGACTGCCCGACCTGAGAACTTATTCGGGACTTAGCAACTACTCCAAACCTGTAATGACTCTGCCAATATCCTGAAACACCTGTTTCGAGAACCATCTTGATGTTTTCAAAAGATTGCCTATCTCGAATCAATTCGAACATATTAACATTAATGCTATATAGCATTGCCAATTGGGCCAATCTTATGGTAGGAAAGTTTGGAGGCCTTAATCTTGAGTATTTCCATTGTACTTTTCTTAAGGATTGCAATTGATATTTCTGCTTTAGGTAGAGATATTCCTTTCTCAACTCCTGATGATATTCATCTTCCAGAGAATTATTCAGCAATCCTGCCTGACCAAAAAACAATGCTTCTAATTTGATTAACTCACTCCCCTCTTTTAGTAACAACCTAACCGGAAGCTTTTGCGCTAACTCCATCATTGCTTCACTATTAACTTTCATACCAAAGGATCGACACAAAAATCGATGAAACACCTCTGCCCAATTACCACTGGTTCGATGTAATTCATCTAAAATTGCCTCAGTTTTAGTTTCAAGTCTATTATATAATAAACGACTCTTCCAACCAGATAACACAATAGATGGGACCTCTTTGATTTGATTAGCACATGGCACCCATAATTCGCTTGCAACAAAACGCTCGTAATTAAAATAATGGTGATGATCGATCAACTCCTTTAGTTCCAAAACAGGAATGATATTCCCTGCTTCGTTGTAGATCAGTGAGTCATTTTCATACACGACATGAAGAACCACATTATTGTAGGCCACATCATACTGGTGCCGGTGTTTATTCCAGTCGGAAGACCGAACATGTATTTCTACATTTCCAGCCCAGATGGCATCTCCAATTTTAACTCTGGCGTCTAAAAAATCCGGACCGGAATTAAAATTATGAACTCCTGCTTTTAAAACAGTAATTGATTCTTGCTCGAAAGTACTCAGACATGCGATAGGGAACAACTGATACTTCCACACGTAGTGAAGGTATTCTTCTGTCATTGAGGGATAGCAAAATAGTTTAAATCAATTGAGCTTTAACTAGCTCTTCTTCCATTTGTTTCTGTAGTTTGACAGCACTTTCAGCAGCCTTTTCTGCAAAGTCTTCTCCCTTACCAGCATATATGATTCCTCTGGAAGAGTTAACCAATAAACCACAAGAGCCATTCATTCCGTATTTTACAACTTCAGACAAACTTCCTCCTTGTGCTCCTACTCCAGGGACTAAAAGAAAGGCATCAGGAACAATTGCTCTAACATCGGTTAACATCTCTGCTCTTGTTGCTCCAACCACATACATTAGGTTCTCATCATTCCCCCACTCCAAAGATTTTTGAAGTACTTCCTCAAACACTCTTTTACCAGAATCAATTTGCTTATACTGAAAATCAAGCCCTCCAGAATTACTAGTGGCAGCCAATAGAATTACCCATTTATTCTCAAACTCCAAAAACGGAGTTACCGAATCTTCTCCCATATAAGGAGCTACAGTAACAGAATCAAATGGATAAGTATGAAAGAATGTCTTAGCATACATTCTGGAAGTATTTCCAATATCACCTCTTTTTGCATCGGCGATGGTAAAGATGTTATCCGGAATGTACTCAAGTGTTTTTCTTAACGACTCCCAACCTTCTGCACCTAACGCTTCGTAAAATGCGATATTTGGTTTATACGCTACACAGTAGTCTTTAGTAGCATCAATGATCTGTTTATTGAATTCGAATATTGGATCTTCCAGTTCCAATAAGTGTTGAGGAATTTTCTCAGGGTCTGTATCCAGACCAACACATAAAAATGAATTCTTTCTTTTAATTTCCTCAAACAACTCTTGTTTCGTCATGGCTCAATGTTTTGATTTTATTCAACTCCTCCTTCTTTTAGTTTTTCTGCATTTTCGGCCATTTTCAATGCATCAATCATATCTTGTATATCTCCATTCATAAATGAATTAAGAGAATACATTGTTTTATTTATTCTGTGGTCTGTTATTCTTCCTTGTGGATAGTTATAAGTTCTGATTTTTGCAGAGCGATCTCCCGTAGATACTAATGATTTTCTTTGCTCTGCTCTTTCCTTATCAGCCTTTTCTACTTCTGCCTGATACAATCTTGATCGAAGTACGCTTAAGGCTTTTTCGTAGTTTTTATGTTGCGACCTTCCATCCTGACACTCCACTACAGTATTAGTCGGCAAGTGAGTCAACCTAACTGCAGATTCTGTTTTATTTACGTGCTGACCTCCTGCTCCGGACGATCTAAAAGTATCCTTTTTCACATCTTTCAGGTCCAAATCAAAATCTACATCTTCAGCCTCTGGCAATACGGCAACAGTTATTGCGGATGTATGAACTCTACCTTGAGATTCTGTTTCAGGCACTCTTTGCACACGGTGAACTCCCGATTCAAACTTTAAGGTTCCATAAACTTCTTCTCCACTTACCTCCATCACGATCTCCTTATATCCTTTTGTCCCTCCTTCGTTAGAGTTTACAATAGAACTAGAAAAACCTCTCTCTTTGAAGTACATGGTATACATTCTGTAAACATCTTCTACGAAAATACAAGACTCATCTCCTCCGGTTCCGGCGCGCAATTCAACAATTACGTTTTTATTATCATCCGGATCCTTTGGTATTAGCAACCACTTAATTTCTTCGTCCAACTCTTCCTTTCTGGTTTGTAGCTCTTCTAGCTCCATTTTAGCCATTTCTACAAACTCAGGGTCATCTTCCGTTTTGATTACCTCTTTAGAAGAGTCAATATTTCCCAGTACGTTTTTATAGTCGTGATAAGCTTTAACGATTGGCTCTAAATCTTTGTATTCCTGATTTAGTTTCACGTAGCGTTTCATATCCGATATAATATCCGGGTCAACAATTAGTTTCCCCACCTCTTCATATCGAATGTTAATTGCTTCTAGCTTAGATAATATTCCGTTTTCACTCATTCTATAAAACGTTATTGTTTAATATACAAATGTCCCTTTATCGGACTGTATGGTCAATTTCTTCTCATCAGAAGCCTCTACTCTACCAACAATTTTTGCATCTACATTGTAAGATTTGCTAATCTCGATTACCTTTTCAGCAATCTCTTGTGGCAGGTAAACTTCCATTCTATGCCCCATATTAAAGACCTTATACATCTCTTTCCAATCTGTTCCCGATTCCTTTTGAATCAAGTCGAACAATGGAGGGACATCAAACAAATTATCTTTTATTACATGCACATTATCTACAAAATGTAACACCTTGGTTTGAGCACCACCACTACAGTGAACCATACCGTGGATTTGCCCTTTAAATTTATTAAGAATCTCCTTAATAATTGGCGCATAAGTTCTTGTTGGAGAAAGCACCAGCTTTCCTGCATCTACTGGAGTGTTTTCAATTTTCTCCGTTAACCCTTTTGTCCCTGAATAAACTAAGTCTTCCGGTACAGAAGGATCAAAGCTCTCTGGGTATTTTGAAGCCAGTACTTTACTAAACACATCATGTCTTGCAGAGGTTAGCCCATTACTTCCCATTCCTCCGTTATACTCAGTTTCGTACGAAGCCTGACCAAACGATTCCAATCCTACAATTACATCACCTGGCTGGATATTGCTATTATCTACCACATCTTCTCTTCTCATTCTGGCCACTACGGTAGAATCCACAATAATGGTTCTCACAAGATCTCCTACATCTGCTGTCTCTCCTCCAGTTGATCGAATAGAAACTCCATGCTTTCTCAATTCTTCCAATAGTTCTTCTGTTCCATTAATAATAGAAGAGATAACTTCTCCAGGAATAAGGTTTTTATTCCTACCAATAGTAGATGAAAGCAAAATATTATCCGTAGCACCTACACACAATAAATCATCAATATTCATGATTAACGCATCCTGAGCAATTCCTTTCCAAACAGAAAGATCACCGGTTTCTTTCCAGTACATATAAGCCAAAGACGACTTGGTTCCTGCACCATCAGCATGCATAATGATGCAATGATCTTCTGAACCTGTTAAATAATCAGGTACAATTTTACAAAATGCCTTTGGAAACAATCCTTTATCTACATTTTTGATTGCTTCGTGCACGTCTTCTTTTCCAGCAGACACGCCTCTTTGATTATATCTAGTTTCTACAGCCATTCTTATTTTTTATATGGACGGGCAAATTTCGGACTTATTTTGAAATGATAAAAGAGAATACCTTTTTCTTATCAAGACTTTTCGAACAATATTTCACTTAGGGACAAAAAAAAACATCCCACCAAAATCGGCAGGATGCTTTTAATATTTTATTTAAATCTATTTAGGACTTGTTCCGGCAGGCTTATAGTCGAAACTTAATACTCTAAACTGAGTACGTCTGTTTCTCTGATGAGCAGCTTCTTGCTCCTCTTTCGTAGCCATCTTATCGATAGTCTTACACTCTAACCCTTCAGCTCTTGGAGTAGTTTCTCCGTATCCTCTAGGCACCATTCTATCTGCAGGGATTCCTTTAGAAATTAAGTAATCAACACAAGACTGAGATCTTCTTTGAGATAACTTCATGTTATAAGAATCAGACCCACGACAGTCAGTGTGCGCTTGAAGCTCAATAACAATAGTTGGGTTCTCTGTTAGAGTCTTGTATAAGTAATCTAATGAATCTTTTGCGTTAGTCTTTTCATTAACTAATAACTCAGATTTATCGTAAGCGTATTGTACCTCTGGGAAGTCAATAACAGTTTCTTTCGTTGCTGGCTGGATAAAGATTTCCTCTACGAAGTTAACCCCGTGATCATATCCTTTAGTACTAATACTGTTCTTAGCTACAAGATACTCATCTTTAGCAGCCTCGAAGTTGTAGTTAGTTTCTTTAAGAATGTATCTTTTTCCGTTCTCCTGATCGAACTTGAAAGATCCTTCTTCGTTAGTTGTTTTAATAACTTGAGATCCGTCAGTTCCTGTAAGAGTAATGTTTACACCTGGGATTGGATCTCCAGTTTCTTTATTCTTAACGAATACTTCAAGAGTAAAGTTGATTTCAGGAAGGTTGAAGTTCCAAAGATCAGCTTTTCCTTTCCCACCATTTCTGTTAGATGTGAAGAAACCTCTTGTAGTAGAACCTCTTTCGAATACGATAGCATAATCGTGCTCAGCAGAGTTTAATGGATATCTTAAGTTCTCTACTTTACTCCATTTTTTATCTGATTCTTTCTCAGCTCTGAAGATATCTAATCCTCCCATTCCTACGTGTCCTGTAGAAGAGAAGAATAACGCTCCGTCCTCAGCAAGATATGGGAACAACTCATCTCCAGCAGTATTAATGGTTGGCCCTAAGTTTTTAGGTGCTCCCCAAGTTTTCTCTCTTTTGTTATACTCAGTTAACCAAAGATCTTTTCCTCCTTGTCCTCCTGGAAGGTCACTAGCAAAGATCATGAAAGTTTCTGTCTTATCTACAGCAGGGTGTCCACATGAAAGAGAATCTCCACCTTCCGGTTTGAAAACAATTTTCTCAGCTTGCTTCCAGTTGCTACCTTGTTTATCAGCGAAGAAAATATCACATCCGATGTTTTCTTTCTTTTGACGAGGACATCTAGTGAAGTAGATTCTAGAACCTTTAGAGTTCATTACAGCTCCACCTTCATTATCTTCTGTATTAATAGTGCTTGGTAAAATTACTGGCTCACCCCATTTACCTTTGTTATCTCTAGTAGTAATCCAAAGATCCATGTAGCTTTCTCCTGTTCTTTGATCTACATCATCTCCAGTAGATCCTTCTCTAGAAGAAGAGAAGATAAGTGTTTTATGCTTTCTATCTCCCCATGCTGGAGCGTAATCAAAGTGATCTGTATTTAACTGAATCTCGTTTTGAACTTTGTGTCTCGTTGGAGAAGTAACCCAACTAACAGCTTTCTTACATGATTCAGAACCAGCCTGAGCTCTTTTATCACCTGGCTTAACTACCAAGTATTTTTCAAAGTTCTCTCTTGCTGCTTTGTACTCACCTTGCTCTTTCAATACTTCAGCCAAGTGCAACAAAACATCTGGGTTAGTTTTATCGTATTTCAACTTGATTGCTCTGGTGTAGTACGTTTGCGCCTGAGCAGGTTCAATCAACAACCTGTAGCATTCTCCAATTTGGTAATTGATTCTTGCTTTTTCTGCAGGTTTTGCTTTTGTCTCTGCCTTCTTATACAATTCTGTAGCAGAAAAAAATGATTCATTTCTGAAGGCGTTATCAGCGTCTTTCGTGAAATCCTTTTGTGCCGACACACTTACAGTCATTCCACACAGCACTGAAAAACAAGCAATTAGTCTTATTATTTTCATAACGGGTTTATTTATCTTCCTTATTAAACCAATAGATTCTATTCATGCGAAAATAATCAAATATTTTTATTCGTCTACGAATTACACATTTTTTTCACTTAAACAGAGTCATTTATCACAAATTCAAGCTTCATTTATCACCCATAAAATGAAGCTTCATGCAACAAAAAAAGGTGTTTCGACATACAAAACACCTTTTCCTTTAAAACGTTGCTTAATTACTTGGTAAAAAGCAATTCTCTAAGCTTTGGTAATGGCCAATATCCATCATCAACCAATTGCTCTAATTTATCAGTATGATACCTTACATCATCGAAGTACGGTTTAATCTTATCGCAATAAGCAAATGCTTTCTTCTCTGGGTCTTCAATCTTGTTTGCTTTCTTACGCTCTTCCACCATAGCATCCACATCAGTTTTGATTGCTGCCAGATGTTCTGAAATTTCTTCAATCAACTCTACCTGAACCTTAGAAGCTTTCTTACCTCCATTAGCCCCTAGCACATCTTTCAATCCCTGAACATTTTTAACCAATTCAGACTGGTATCTGATAACAGATGGAATGATATGAGTTTTACAAAGGTCACCTAAAATTCTAGCTTCAATTTGAAGTTTCATTACGTAGTTTTCTAATTCTACTTCATGGCGAGCTTCAATTTCGCGTTCAGAAAGAATCCCTAACCCGTTAAACAAGTCCTTATAAGACTTGGTCTTCATTACTTCCAATGCTCTTGGAGTATCTTTAAAGTTGTTCAATCCTCTCTTAGCCGCTTCTTTCACCCACTCTTCACCATATCCATTTCCTTCGAATCGGATTGCTCTAGACTCTTTAATCAACTTCTGAAGTTCTTTCAAGATAGCTTCATCCTTCTTAACTCCTCCAGCAATTCTCTTATCAACCGCTGCTTTAAACGCTTTTAATTGCTTAGCTACAATTGCATTAATTGCCACCATTGCAGAAGAACAGTTAGCTGTAGACCCTACTGCTCTGAACTCAAACTTGTTTCCGGTGAAAGCAAATGGAGACGTTCTGTTTCTATCTGTATTATCCAGCAGGATTTGAGGAATTTTCCCAATGTTCAGTTTCAACTCTGTCTTATCTTCTGGAGTCATTTTTCCAGCCTTAATCGATGCTTCGATCTTATCCAACATAGCTGTTAACTGAGATCCAATAAACACAGAGATAATAGCAGGAGGCGCTTCATTCGCTCCCAATCTGTGATCATTAGAAGCAGTAGCAATACTCGCTCTTAATACATCGGCATGCTCGTGAATTGCTTTAATCGTATTTACAAAGAATGTCAGGAATTGTAAATTAGATTTTGGATTCTTACCTGGTGAAAGCAAGTTCACTCCAGTACTTGTAGAAAGCGACCAGTTATTGTGTTTTCCTGAACCATTTAATCCAGAGAAAGGTTTTTCGTGTAACAACACTCTAAAATCGTGTTTACGAGCTACCTTTTCCAATACATCCATCAACAACAGGTTATGATCTACTGCCAAATCAGCCTCCTCAAACATAGGAGCACATTCAAATTGGTTTGGAGCAACCTCGTTGTGACGAGTGGTAACAGGAATTCCAAGTTTTAGAGCCTCAACTTCGTACTCTTCCATAAAAGCCAATGCTCTATCTGGAATAGACCCGAAGTAATGATCATCTAACTGTTGACCTTTAGCAGGAGAGTGCCCAACTAATGCTCTACCAGACATCATAATATCAGGACGAGCATTGTACAATGCTTTATCTACTAAGAAGTATTCTTGCTCCCATCCAAGGGTAGCTTTTACTTTTGTTACGTTTTTATCAAAATACTGACACACTTCTGTTGCAGCTTCATCAATAGCATGTAATGCTTTCAATAAAGGCATTTTATAATCCAAAGCCTCACCGGTATAAGCAATAAACACTGTTGGAATACAAAGTGTTTTCCCCATAACAAATGCTGGTGAAGTTGGATCCCATGCAGTATACCCTCTTGCCTCGAAAGTATTTCTAATACCTCCATTCGGGAAAGAAGAAGCGTCAGGCTCTTGCTGAACCAATAATTGTCCTTCGAATTGTTCAATAGCTCTTCCTCCTTCGATTGGAGTAAAAAATGCATCATGCTTTTCTGCAGTAGAACCAGTTAATGGTTGGAACCAGTGAGTGTAATGAGTAACTCCTTTAGAAATTGCCCAATCCTTCATAGCAGTAGCTACCTGATCAGAAATAGAACGATCAATTCTAGTTCCTTCTTCCATAGCTTGTCTTACACTTTTGAAAGCTTCGTTGGTTAAACATTCTCTCATGGTAGAAATGTTAAACACATTTTCTCCATAATAATCGGAAACTTTACCTTCTGGATGTTGCACCTTTTTTGGTTGTCTTGCCAACAAATCATCTAGTGCTTTGAATCTAATACCTGACATTTTAGTATCTTTTTAAATGAATTTATCAATTATTCGACGCAAAGATACTCTTTTAAGAGGGGTGATTGTGAAATTTTTATCAAAACTTTATCAACACCCCCTATTTTTTTAGGGTGATTTTCGAAATAAATGCGTTTTTAACGAATATACCCCTCATTTTTCTGAAAAATATTAGAAAAAGACTTTTCTTATCAGGATTAACTCGCCAAAGCGATATTGATCCCGATATAAGCTAGATAGGTAGATAATAGCACAATTCCTTTTAACCTCCCAACCTTTTTACCAAAGTACAATACAGGAATCATTAGCAGAGCCACACCGAACACCCAAAACATATCAAAGCTTAAAATAGCATTACTAACTTTAATTGGAGTAACCATACTGGTAATTCCAATAACTGCCATGATATTAAAAATGTTGGAACCAATTAGGTTTCCTACTGATATATCCGTTTGCTTACGGTAAGCCGCAACGCATGACGCCACCAACTCCGGTGCAGATGTTCCAAAAGCTACAATGGTAACACCAATTAATGTCTGAGACATTCCAAAGTACTCGGCAATTCCAACAGCT
Source organism: Parvicellaceae bacterium (assembly GCA_965230225.1). GTDB lineage: Bacteria > Bacteroidota > Bacteroidia > Flavobacteriales_D > Parvicellaceae > CALSMU01. The sequence goes on along the minus strand of CBDDKM010000003.1, from coordinate 3,960 downwards.
CCTCCAACAAACCACTCTGAACCAAAGTACAACCCTACTAACCCAAGAGAAAGGTATAATAAGGACATCACCGTTGAGTCTTTCTTAACGTGATCTTCCACTTCCAGTTTCCCTTCCTTTCTAGACTTTCTAATTAACCAGGTAGTAAAACCAATCAATATAGCGAATAGCACAGCACCTTCCCACGCTTCGAACACTCCATTTAACGCAAATGCTCCAAATAGCACTGTGGCCAACATCATCATGGGCCAATCCACTACCTTGGTTTGTCTTTCAGCAAAAATTGGAAATATTAAAACGGTAATCCCCAGCACCAAAGCAAGATTGGCAATATTAGATCCCACCACATTTCCAACCGCTATTTCCGGATTACCTTCTGTTGCGGCTTGCAGACTTACTAATAACTCAGGTGCAGAAGTTCCGAACGAAACCACTGTCATTCCAATTACCAAAGGAGAAATGCTTAAGTTACGGGCAACACCAACAGCTCCCCTAACCAGGAACTCACCTCCTAGCACTAAAACTCCCAACCCTAATAATAATAGTAATGTATCCAAGATTTCTATTTTTCGACTGAATCTTCAATATCCTTTCCGATGTTTCTCACTTCTTTAGAAGTATTCTCTAAAGATTCTTCAATTCCTTTACGAACATCAGTAAAATCTTTGGTAGAGATTTTTGCAGACTCCTGAATGTCTCGTTGAATTTCCTGAGTCGCATCTTTAAATTGCCTGATAGTTCTTCCAAATGTTCTTGCAATTTTCGGAATACTATCCGCTCCAAACACCATCAACACTATTAGTAGTATTACCAGGATTTCTCCCCCACTGATGCTATCGAGCAATAAAAAGGTCATGACCACAAAGATAGTGACTCCTTAACATAAAAAAAGCCTTTTCGAAAAGAATCGAAAAGGCTTCATATATTTTAACAAAAAGTTGTTTTTACTTCTTATCAGTTTTAACTGGCATAATTGATTTAGTAAGATCAATTACAGATGGAGTAGCGATGCAAATAGAAGAGTAAGTTCCTACTACAACACCAACCATTAATGCAAATGCAAATCCTTGAATTGACTCTCCTCCAAATAGGAAGATGATGAACAATACCAAGAAAGTACTTAACGATGTATTTAATGTTCTACTTAAAGTACTGTTCAATGCTCTGTTTACCACCTTAACCTGATCCTCTCTTTTGTGATCTGTTATGTACTCACGAATTCTATCAAACACAACCACGGTATCGTTAATAGAGTAACCTACTACGGTAAGGATCGCTGCAATAAACGCCTGGTCAATTTCCATCGAGAATGGCATTATCTTGTACAAGATTGAGAACAGCCCAAGTACCACAAGTACATCGTGGAACATTGCCACCAATGCGCCTAATCCCCACTGCCATCTTCTGAATCGGAATGCAATGTATAAGAAGATTGCAATTAACGAGAAGATGATTGCAAAGATTGAACTTTGAATGAACTCATTTGAAATCTGTGCATCTACACTTCTTTGAGATCCAATATGGAAAGTACCCTCATTAATCGCTCCTTCAATATCAGACTTAACATAACCTAACCCATTAAATGCAGTTGTCAATAATGAATCAACCACTTGAGTTGCTTCTTTAGACTTATCAGTATACAAGTACTTTGTTGTAATCTCTAATGTTCTGTTTCCATCTACAGTTTTCACCTCTGGAGCAACTTCTTTTCCGTTTTCATCAATACAAACTGCAGCAATTGCATTTTGCATTTCAGTTTGATCAACATCAGCAGAGAACTCAACTCTATAAGCTCTACCTCCTGTAAACTCAACTCCACCATCTAGTTTATTAGTTGCAAGAGAAGCAAGTCCACCTGCGATAATTAATCCAGACACGATGTAGTAAATTTTTCTTTTCGCAAGGAAATTAACTTTTGACCCTACAAATAAGTTCTCAGTAGCCTTGTTAGCAAACTTGATACTTCTCTTCTTGTCTAGCATATGAGAGAAAATCAATCTTGTAACAAAAATTGCAGAGAATAAAGAAGTAAATACACCCACGATCAAGGTAGTTGCGAACCCTAAAATTGCACCTGAACCGAAGTATGCTAAGATGATTGCTGTTAACAACGATGTAATGTTTGCATCGACGATAGCAGAATAAGCATGCTTATAACCATCAGCAATTGCTAACTTGATTCCTTTACCTGCTCTTAACTCCTCACGAATACGCTCGAAGATAAGTACGTTAGCATCTACCGACATACCAATGGTAAGTACCAAACCAGCAATACCAGGTAGTGTAAGTGCTGCTCCCATAGAAGCAAGTGTTCCGAAAATAAAGAAGATGTTAGCTACCAACGCTACGGCTGCAACTAAACCAGCTTTATTGTAATAGAACATAATGTAAATTAATACAATGATCAATGCAATAACGAAAGACATCAATCCAGCCTGAATGTTCTTAGCTCCAAGTGAAGGTCCGATGATTGCCTCATCAACAATTCTTGCAGGAGCAGGTAAAGAACCAGCTTTCAAGATATTTGCTAAATCCTGAGCTTCTTCAATGGTAAAGTTTCCACTAATAATGGTACTACCATTTGGAATAGCTTCGTTAATTACCGGATAAGAATAAACTTCGTTATCCAATACGATCGCAATTTGTTTCCCAACGTTATTCTCAGTCCATTGTTTCCAAATGTTAGCTCCTTGAGTTTTCATTTGGATACTAACTGCAGGCTTATTGGTATTAGGAGTAAAGTCTTGAACAGCCTCACTAATATCTTCACCTCCTAATTTTGGAACTCCATCCAATGTTTTTTCGATAGCAACTAATGTGTATCCAAACTCAGTTTTCTCTTGATTTTGAGCTTCCTCACTAGCTGTCCATAAGAAACTAATTCTTTGAGGAATAGAACTTGTTAGCGATGGGTGCTTTAACATCTTATTGATCTTAGCAGTATCACTCGCTTTAGCAAATCCGATAATTGGAGAGTTATCGTACTGTTTCCAATTTAAAATACTAAATAATGGTCCTGATTTAGTTTGAATTGCAGTTGAATCAATCTCTTCTACAGTAGTTTCAGCAACTTGACTAGCTTTATATTCAAGGAACAAAGCTCCAATTGAATCGTGACTAGCAATACCAGCAGAATCTAAAGCAGCTCTTCCAGCTGAATCTAACGGAATCCAGTTTTTAACAACATCGTCGTATTCAACTTTATCCTCTTCTATCGCAGCCTCTTCATTATTAGCTTCTCTTTCTAATTCTGAGTTTAAGGTATTAAACTGAGCAAAGAAGCTTTCTCCGTGGTAACAATCCCAAAATTCCAGGCTTGCAGTAGATTGAAGTAAGTTTCTTACTCTGTTTTTGTCTTTTGCTCCTGGCAATTCAATGTGAAGTCTACCTGATAGAGGTTGCTTTTGAATGTTTGGTTGGCTTACACCAAATTTATTGATACGAGCCTCAATAATGTTTTGAGTTTTATCAATTGCATCAGTAGATAACTCTTTCAATTTAGCAATGATCTCCTCGTTAGACATTTCTGCAGGGAAGTACTCTTTATTTGCCACGTTAAAGAAAGACATTGGTTTGTCTTGATTTAACTTTTTATACTCATCAGCAAACAATTGAACAAAATCATCTCCAGCTCCCTCTGCATACAATTTTAATGCATTGTCATAAGGCTCTGTAAAAGATGGTTTTTTACTTTTTCCAGCTAAATTCTTTACTAGTTCAGGAATAGATACTTCAAGCGTAACGCTCATCCCTCCTTGCAAATCCAGTCCTAATGTAAGGGCCTGATCTTTACATTTCTGGTAAGAAATTCCGAATAACGGATAAACAGGATCACTAGCATGATCTGTAAGATACTTTTGCTCGTAGAATGCTTTAATTTTCTTCTTTGCGTTTTCATCGTTAGCTCCAAGAATCGTAATGGTATCATTACCAAGGATTGCTTGAGGAGAACCAGAACTC
>CBDDKM010000002.1:0-922940 GCA_965230225.1 Parvicellaceae bacterium | reverse complement strand
TGATCAATAGTAGCATTTACAAATACAGAGCATCCTGAAGCATCTGTCACCTGCAAGATATAATCATCGGCAGGGGCTCCCGCTAAATCCTCTAGTAAAGAAATGGCATTAGGATTCCAAACAAAATTGTATCCTGGGTTACCTCCCGAAACTGTTACATCTACACCTCCATCACTTCCACCATAACAGGTAACATCAGTTATGTTGTCCACAGTTACGGTTGGTGCATTGTTATCATTAATAGTTACGGTTGTATCCACCTGACAAAGGTTATCGTCAACCACTGTTAATGTGTAAATCCCAGAAGGAAGGTTAGTATAAGCATTGGTTCCATCTCCGGTAAATCCATCAGGAGACCAATCATAAGTATAATCAACAGCAATTGTACCTCCTGACACATTTGCAGTAGCACTACCATTAGTAAATCCACAATCGGCATTTACAGTAGTTACATCAAATATTACCGGGCTAGGCTCAGTAATTATTATAGTTGTGTCCTTCGTACATCCATTATCATCAGTAATAGTTAGGTTATACGTCCCGGCACATAAATTCGTTAAATCCTCGTTCGATGAAGTAATGTCTCCAGTCCAGCTAAATGTATATGGACCAACACCATCAGTTACCGTTAAAGAAATTGACCCCAGGCACTCTCCGTTACATTGGTTATTAACCACAACTGCTCCAAGGTTCATTGGGTTTGGCTCGTTAAGAACGAACTGTTCAATTTGCTGACAGTTATTAGCATCTGTTACGGTTACCTGATAAGTACCAGCTCCTAATCCTGTTTGATCTTCATCATTTACAATCAAACCTGAACCATCTGCGGTACCCCACCCAAATGAGTAGTTTAATGTTCCTCCCGTTACTGTAATATCTATTTCTCCTGAACCATCTCCATTACAGAACAAGTCTGTTGTTATACCTGTAACAGCAAGTACATCTGGCTCATCTACATCTACAGACAATGCAGCGGTACATCCGGTAGTAACATCATTAACCAATACATTATAAGTTCCTGCAGTTAATCCAGTAAGATCTTCCGGGTCATCCGTATCTCCTGTTCCATCATTATCCCAGTCGTAAGTATATGTGTTGGTTCCGGCAACGGTAAGGTCAATTTCTCCATCTGCCAAACCGTTACATGAAACATCTACTACAACTGATGTTAGAGGTGGCGCATTCAATTCTGATAATGGAATTACCTGTGTAGCAGTACAACCATTATCATCTACAATATCAATTTGATAGTTTCCTGCTCCCAGGTTAGACTCTGTATTTGTTGTTCCCAATACAGTTGAAGTTGTAAGGTTCTCCCATTGGTAACCATAATCAACTGCAGCGGTACCCCCTGTTACAGCTACTGATATCTGACCATCAGTCAAACCACATGTTGGTTGTGTAATAGTTGGTGTGATAATTAACGAGTCCGGCTGGGTTAAATCGAATGTAAATGGTGCCGAACAACCATTATCATCTACCACTGTTAATACGTATTGTCCAGAATCAAGCCCAACAATATCTTCTAATGAAGATGTAAATCCGTTTGGCCCAGTCCAGCTTGTTGACGCATAAGGTGCAGTACCTCCTGACAGAGTAACAGCTATTTCTCCTGAAGCATCATTATAACAAGTTAAATCGGTAATCGTTCCAGCTGCATCAATTGGCCCTGCTGGCCCTCCAATAACAATCACTTCTGTGGATGTACATCCAAGTCCATCTGTAGCTACCACCGTATAAGTTCCTGCTTCAGCTCCAGAAATATCTTCTGATGTAGTTGGAACTGGCAATGATGCCGGTCCTGACCAACTAAATGTAATGGTTGGTGTTCCCGTTGCGGTAAGGTCTATTTGACCATTTGCGTCTCCAAAACAATTAACGTCTGTAACAGTAGATGTTAAAGCAGGTCCGTTAACGTCAGAAACATTAACTACCACAGAGTCCTGACATCCATTATCGTCTGTTACCACTACTTGATATGCACCTGCCGGTAATCCTGTTTCAGTGGCATTGTTCCCTCCAAAAGGAGTACCCGGTTGTCCAGCTGAAACATCGGTCCATGAGTAGGTGTATGCACCAGCTACCGTTCCACCTGTTACGGTTACACTAGCTTCCCCATCACTATTTCCACAGGTAGACCCTACGGAAGCTCCAGTTAAATCAAGCTCTGTTGGCTCATTAATAACATAAGTATCATTAAATGTACAGTTATTGGCATCTGTAATAAATACATCATAAGTACCAGCTGCCAACCCTGTTGGATCTTCACCAGTAAAGAAAGTTGTTCCACCATCTTGCCAATCAAAGTTGTAATTAGTTGTTCCACCAGTTACAGTTAAATCGATAGAACCTGTACCTCCATTATTCGCATTACAAAGAAGGTCTGAAACTACAGCTGTAGCATCTAGTACCGCAGCAGGCTCTCCAATTACAATTCCTGCTAATGTTGCTGTACAACCAGCATCATCCTGAACGGTTACATCATAAGTTCCCGCCGGAATATTTAATAAATCTTCAGGATCAGTAAAAGGCCCTGCCCCTCCATTGGTCCAATCAAATGTATATGGAGGTGTTCCATCCGTTACATCGATAAAAATATTTCCAGTTGAGTTTCCAAAACAATCCACATCGTTAGTCGATGCTAGCGTAATTGTAGGAGCATTTAAGTTTCCAACTCCAATCTGACCGGTTGCAGTACAACCATTATCATCAGTCACAGTAACATCATAAGTTCCCGGAGGTAAGTTGGAGTAGGTATCAGTTCCATCTCCGGTGAATCCATCAGGAGACCAATCGTAAATATAGGCTCCTGCCACAGTTCCTCCTGTAGCTACTACACTCACCTCTCCAGTACTTGAAGTACATGCCGAGTTAGTAGAGTCCAGAGTAATGGTCAGTGGTATAGGGTCAGTTAGAGTAAAACAAGTATCTAACGTACATCCATTTCCATCTTGAACATTTACACAGTAAGTACCCTCAGTTAACCCTGTTTGATCTTCATCTCCAACCACTAATCCTGATCCGTTTGAAGTACTCCAGGTAAATGTAGGCACACCTACAGCATCGTTAATGGTAATGTCAATCGCTCCATCAGCCGAAGCATCACACAATGGATTAGTAAGAACAGCGGTTGCTGTTATCGGAGCTGGCTCTTGTACCGTATCTGTTAATCCAGATGTACAACCAGTTGCATCAGTTACAGTAACTGAGTATTCTCCTGCGGTTAAGCCAGTTTGGTCCTCATCGTTTGGTTGAGTCACTCCGGGACCTGTCCATACCCATGAATATCCACCACCTCCACCAGAGGTTGTCAAGTCAATTGCTCCATCAGCTCCTCCGTTACAAGTAACATCAGTAACTACAGCACTTAATGTTGGCCCGTTCACATCAGAGACACACTCCGTTGCCATTACAACACAGCTATTAAAATCGGTTACATATACATCATAACATCCAGCCGGTTGATTAGAAAGCGTTGCAGCATTTCCTAATTGAGCTCCTGGATCCGGTAGAATCGTTCCAGCCGGATACCACTCGTAAGTATATTCGTTTGGAGGTGTTCCAGGAGTTCCATCGGCAGCAACTACGGTAACAGAACCATCACTCTGTGTACAAGTTGAGTTAACAGAAGATGTTGTTGTTGTAATCAAAGTTGGTTCTTGAATATCAAAACAAGTACTAGCTGTTAAACATCCGTTATCATCTTGAACAACCACACAATAGTTTCCTGCAGTAGCTATCAGATCTTCATTATCATCATAATCATTTGTTCCATCATTGTTCCAGTCAAAAGTGAATGGTTGTGTACCACCTGCCGGAGTAATGTCTATTGTTCCAGTTGCTCCGTTACATGTTGCATCGGTTACAATTCCAGGAACTGAAATAGCAGCAGGTTCGTTAATGGTAAGTACTTCAGTAGAAGAACACCCTACGGCATCGGTAACAGTAACTGCGTAAGTTGCAGGCCCCATTCCGGTTGGGTTTTGCTCGTTTCCTGGTGCAGGACCACCAGCCGGCACTGTTACCCATGAATAAGTTAAAATACCAACTCCACCTGAACCGGTTACACTTGCTGTTCCATCATCGGCACCAAAACAAGTAATGTCTGTAAAGTTATCTACTGTTAATGTTGGGCTATTTCCTTCATTAATGGTTTGTGTAGCTGTAGCAGTACAACCATTGTCGTCGGTTACTGTTACGGTATAAGCTCCTCCAGGTAAGTTCACAACTGTGGCAGTAGTTCCTACTACTCCACCAGTTCCATTATCTACCCACGAATATTGATAATCGGTAGCGACAATCCCTCCCGTAGCTACTACAGTAACCGAACCATTAGAAACACCACATTGTGCATCAATAGCAGAAGTAGTTAATTGTACTTCCGATTGCTCTGATACAACAATAGAAGTATCCTTTGTACAACCATTATCATCAGTAATGGTAAGGTTATAAGTACCTGAAACCAGGTTCGAAATATCTTCTGTATTAGCACTAAATGCTCCAGGACCTGTCCAGCTAAAGTTATAAGCATCTGCTACTGCTACAGTTCCTCCATCAGCATCCAAATCAATTGCTCCAACAGCATCTCCAAAACATGGGTTATCCGTAACCACTACAGGAGTAATAATCGAATCCGGTTGGGTGATAGTTTCTGTTTGAGTAAATACACAGTTATTGGCATCTACTATTTGGAAAGTATAATCTGCCGCACACAGGTTAAAAATATTATCTGTTCCCGGATCAGTCCAGGTAGGATGTGTTGTAGTCCAGGTTGTTGTTAATGGTGCCACACCTCCTGTTATAACAACAGTAATAGCTCCGTCGCAGGATTCATAACATGAATTGTGTGTTACGGTTAAAGTTGCACTTGGAGCATTCTGATCACTGAAACAAACCTGACCTGTTTCGGTACACCCGTTATCGTCAGTAACTAATACATCATAACATCCGGCAGGTAATCCGGTAACAGTATTTGAGTTTCCTCCTACTTGTAATCCGCTAGCATTATCTGTCCAGAAATAGGTATAATCAACAGCAACAGTACCTCCCGTTACCGCAACAGAAACTTGTCCATCAGCATTTCCACAAGTAGATTCAATACTATCCATATCCAGAACAATAGCCTGTGGTTCTGTAAAGGTGATTGAGGTATCTTTCACACATCCATTCGCATCTTGTATGTATACGGTATATGTTCCAGGTCCTAAAGGCCCCTGATCTTCAGGGTCAGTGAATGGTCCTGCACCGTTATTGGTCCAATCAAATCCGTATCCAGGAACTCCATTAAGCGGAGTTAAATCAATCATTGCGTTGTTATCTCCATTACATTGAATTGGTGTAATTGCTGCATTGGCATAAATCTCACCCGGCTTAATTAAGTTAAAACAGGTATCAATGAAACATCCAACTGCATCTTCAACACGAGCACAGTAAGTAGCAGAATCCAAACCGGTTAAGTCTTCCGTTCCCGGATCAACAAATGCAGGATTTGTACTGGTCCAGCTCACTGTAATTACCCCTGTTCCTCCAGTTGGAGATAGGTCGATAGAACCATCCAAAGTATTAAAACAAGATACGTCAGTATGAGTACCGACTGCAAAAATTTCATCCGGCTCAGTAATGGTGATGTCCATAGTCTCAGTACAGTTGTTAGCGTCTTCTACCAACACAGTATACGTTCCGGCACAAAGACCTGTTTGGTCTTCATCATTAGTAACTAAACCACATCCATCTGCAGTTGACCATGTAAAGGTTAAAGCTCCTGTACCACCTGTTACTGTAATATTAATAGACCCCGTTCCATCCTGGAAACAAGTAAGGTCTACATGGGTTTCTGAAATGTTAATTGCAGGAGGATCAGTAATGGTAAATAAGGTGTCTTTTACACATCCATTTCCATCCTGAATACAAACTTGATAGTCTCCCGGGCTAAGAGCTGTTTGATCTTGTGGATCTGTATATGGTCCGGCACAAGGGAAAGGTCCTGTTCCTACTCCTCCAGAAATCCAATCGAAAGTATAAGCACCAACACCATTAGAAGGACTTAAGGTAATATCTGCATCATCCGCTCCTCCACAGGTAATTGGCGTTACCACACCATTTGCGAAAATCTCACCAGGAGTGATCAAACACAATGTTGTATCCAACTGACAGTTGTTTAAGTCTTCGATTCTTACGGTATAACAACCGGAATCCGCAGGGTTAATGTCTTCTGTTCCCGGGTCAACAAATCCAGTTGGCCCTGAAATCCATGTCCAGGTATATCCTCCAACACCTCCAGTAGTACTTAAATCTATAGTTCCATCTACAATGTTAAAACAAGAGTTATCTGTAGTAATTCCGTTAGCAAATATTTCCGGTGGCTCAACAACTAAAACCGCCTCTAAAGAATCCAAACATCCATTGGCATCTTCAACAATAACTTTGTAAGTTCCTCCTCCAAGCGTGCTTTGATCTTGAGTTCCCACAACCAATCCTGATCCATCAGCTGTACTCCATGTGTAGTTATAAGTTGACCCAGGCATAAATGGTGTTCCACCTACTACTGATAAGTCAATTGCACCATTACCATCTCCAAAACATAAAATATCTGTAACTGTTGTATCCAATACAATGTCCGGTGGAGAAGATAATTGAGGAATTGCTATACTGTCCTGACATCCGTTATCATCAGTTACCACCACATAGTAATCTGTAAATGCACAAAGGTCAGTCATGGTTTGTCCGTTACCATGTAATACTCCAGCACCAAAAGTTCCCTGGTACCACTCGTAAGAAACAAATGTTCCACTCCCTCCAGTCGCTGAAACCGTTGTTTCACCATTACATACCCCGAAACAGGTTGCATCGGTTTGTGAATCAACATTTGGGAATATATCAGGCATATCACCTACAGTAAATGATTCAGTGTGCTGACATCCATCTACATCAAAAATGTTTACGATGTAAGTAGTGTTCTCACACATTCCGTTTAATGTATCGGTAATACTAAGTGTAGTTGTTGCCGGGCTATCGGTCCAATCGTAGGTCCATGGCCCTCCATTACCTCCACTTGGAGTAACATAAGCTTGTGCATCACACAAACCAGTACAACTAACATCTCCCACCACAATATTTGATACAATTGCTGGAGGATCATTTAGCACAACATCTTCTGTATGAAAACATCCATTTTCGTCAGTAACATTTACTGTGTGAGTTCCTGTACAAACACCTACCGGATCCTCACCTACAAATGGGTTAGGTGCAATTCCAGGCCACTCGATAGTAAGTACACCTGTACCACCACCAATACTTGTAAAAATGGCTCCATCACAAGAAGTTGGACAAGTTGGATCTAAGAACCCCTGAACGTTTACTCCAATGGCAGCTGGTGCTGTAATTACTACACCAAACTCTGTACAAGACTCATAGATGTTTCCAAATACCACTTGAGATGAATCGTAAACTGTTACGTTATAGGTATCGGCACATAATCCGGTAATTACGTTAGAAGTAGATAGTTGAGGGCCATTTCCATCATCGTACTCATATCCATAAGGACCTCCTCCTCCTGCGTTCACCGTAATGGTTAACTCTGCATCACATTGTCCGTTACAGGAAATTTGTGATCCGTTATAGTTGGAGGTAGTAGTAACTGTAAAGTCTATTGGAATTGGAGTAGCACAAGCGGCTTTTGTACTAACGTTGTTATAATCAAATCCTCCCTTTTTAATTTTTTCAGGCTGGATGCTTTCTAAAAGAATAAGCTCAGATTGAGAAGCATCCAGATCAATGTTTGCTCCGGTTTCCACATCCCACTCGTCGTGAATATGAACAGTGGATGAACCAAGATTAATATCTTTGTTTCCTGATGATGCGGTTTTAAATGCACCAGTGTAAAGAATAAAATTATTGGTATTTAATGTTCCCTTTTGAACTGTAATTGTATTAGTTCTGGTAGTTGCAAAATGATTAGCTAGATTGTAGGTTCCATTTCCCTCGAACCAAAAATCAGACTTCCATTGCACATCATCTGCATCAATATCGTGATTTCCCAAATTCGCGATAAAGTGAATTCCACCGGTATAGTTATTATCCAGAGCTGATTCTACTACAAATGAACCTTTTACATTTAATGTCCCGTTCCCAGCAAGCTCATGTTCTCCAACTCCATCTTCCCAAATGAAGCTTTTACAAGAAGCTGTACTGTTTATGGTAACAACTGAACCCATGGAAAATGAGTTTCCGTCGAAATATACGTTATCGTTTATTCCTGGAACTCCAGCTCCGCCGGCTCCTCCACTGGAAGAAGCCCAATGAGAGGCATCATTCCAGTTACCGGAATTGCCTACCCAATAGTAGTTGTTAGCATGAATAAAGTTGGTAATCAAAAACCCCAGCAGTAGGGTCAGCGTTTTGGTGGGAAATGTAAATATTTTCAAAACAATAAGTTTTTAGGTTCAATTACAGCTTTACGTCCTACGGACATTCATTCATTTTGTTCTCCTTTTGGGTGAGAATTATTCAAACCACCCAATTTAACTGTTGAATGTATACATTTTGACGTAGTTATGCCTACTATTGTTGCCTAAATACTAATAGCGAATGGTTGAAAACCATCATTTCCTTGATGAATGAAAAAAAACGATCAATGAGCCAATTCTTCAATCGGCTAATTTTCAGGTAATAAAAGGGCTATATCTGCAATTAACTGCTCAATTTTTCGATCACTCAGCCCATCATAGAAGCCTCTAATTCGACCTTTTTGATCCACCAAAACGATGTTTTCGGTATGTATAAAATCACCTTCTCCTCCATGGTCATAAAATGGATCATTTACCGATGGAGCCACCAGATAACTTTTTCTGGCAAGATCATACAAATGTTTTTTATCTCCAGTTAGAAATTGCCACCTGCTATTATTAGCCTCGTATTGTTCTGAATAGGCTTTTAAAAGAGGAATAGAATCCACCTCTGGCCACACGGTATGAGACAATATAATTAGCTGATCTTCTGGCTGATAATGATCATGAACTTTCTTTAATCGATTGTTCATTTTAGGACAAACCGTTGGACAGGTTGTAAAGAAAAAATTAGCTACTAGAATTTTCCCTTTCACCAATTCTTGAGAAACTTGCTGTCCATCTTGATTAATCAACGAAAAAGGAGAAATGGTATGATTTACCCCTTTGTTGTGTAAGCTGGAATCCACCAAAGCCGGATTTACGTCTGTAGGATTTATAATTGGTAAAATCCTCTTCTCCTGCTCTTCAGCTATCATAAAAATGGCAATCGACATTCCGATTGCCACTATAATTATTACTGCAATTAATTGTTTCATGTGCCTTTTTATGCGGCACAAAGATAGTAAAATAGAAGCTTCAAAAGCTCTATTCTTATTATCTCATATCAGGAAAAATCACTCCATATTCCACCTCAGGTTCATCAATCTTAAAGGTCATAATTGGAGCGTTTAAATGGTTGATTACATTCTCCGTTTTACTTCCGTAAATCAGGTGCGAAAGCCCCGTTCTTCCATGGGTTGGCATCACCACCACATCGGGGTTTAACAGCGAATCAAAATGCTTGATTCCCTTCTCTACTGTTGCATCGTTGTAAGCATTAACGGTATACTTTTCAATGCTGAACTTATCAGCAAAATCCTCCATAATCTTGTGGCTACGATGGGTAGGCTCAAAATTAGCGGGTGTAATGACTTTCAACAAATGGAACGTGGCATCAAACCTCTTAAAGAAATCTGCCGTTTTCTCGAAGGCGCTATCCACTTCTCCGTAGAAATTGGATATGAACAAGATATTATCAAACCTGATGTTTTCCATTTTCTCTTTTACTGCCAATACAGGAACTTCTGACCAACGAACTATCTTTTCTGTATTGGAACCAATAAAGATCTCCTTAATTCCACTTGCTCCTTTTGTTCCCATTACGATTAAATCCGCATTTTTACTCTTTGCATAGTCCGTAATGGTGTGAAATGTATTTCCAAAATTGATGTCGCTCTCTACCTCTAATCCTTCAAAGCAACTTTTCTTTTTCCATTCATCCATTTCCTTTGTGGCATTGGTCAGCATGATTTTTCCTATTTCGAAATCATGTAGCACTTGTGCCGGGGTATTATCTTGTAAAATTGCAATATCAATAACGTGAAACAAGCAAACTTTTGCGCCTATTTGTTTTGCAATATTGGCAGCGGCTTCTGCTGCATGAGCTGATGTTTCCGAGAAATCTACGGGGACTAATATATTTTTCATCTTTTGTGTTTTTTAAAGTTAATCTGCATAGCAGAGGTAAGTTATTTTTCCATTTCTTCGTAATCGAGCGGCATACTCAACAAAGGGGTTGATAAATGATTAGCCAGATACTCTGTAGTGTTAGAGATAAAGAGCTTTCTCAAAAAGCCTCTCCCATGGGTTGATATCGCTACTACATCTGGTTGTTTAAGCTGACTGTATTCGGTAATCCCCTCCTCTGCCGATTCTGCCTTAAATATTTCCACATTAAAATTGGTCAACCCTTCTTTTTCTCCCAAATCAAAAATCTTTTTCTCCAACTCTTCTTGCCCAATAAAATTAAGTGGTGTAGCAACAAATAGCAGTGTTACATTAGCTTCGAAATATTCGGCTATCCTCCCGATGTACGAAATGTTATTAATGGCTGAAGCTTCATTAAAATCAGAGGCTAAAACAATGTTTTTAAATTCAAAATTGTCCGAACCTTCTTTTACCGTAAGCACAGGACAGTTACAATTTCTGATGATTTTTTGAGCATTGGAACCGATGATGATCTCTGCCAATCCATCAGACCCTTTAGTTCCCATGATTACTAAATTGATATCGTGATCATCTACATAATTCAAAACAGCACTGTACGGTTTTCCACTAACCACTTCTACCGAACAGTTTATTCCCTTCTCCTCCAGCTTTATTTTAAACTCGTTCATTCTTTGTTTAGCTCTGTCGGTTGCAACATGCATATAGGAATAACCTTCTCCCTTAGCTTCCACCATCAGGTCGTTAGATAATTCGTCGTATACGTGTAACATCTCTATAGAGTGCAACAAATGAACTTCTGTGTTAGAATCTTTAGTAAGATTAACTGCAATGTTCATGGCCATATCGGCCAGTTCACTAAAATCGGTTGGTACAAGGATCTTTTTCATTTTACTATTGGGTAATCGATTGTTATTTATCGTTTAAAATTACTACTGGTTTAGTAGAATGTTCAGCTAAACGCTTTACTAAACTGTTATGAAATATTCGTTCGAGGAATGTATTGTGCTGAGGTACTGCAGACACCATATCGATGTTGTACTGATTCATAAAATCTTCCACCTGGTCTTCTACATTTCCTGCTATAAACTCATGGAAAGAGACTTTATTTCCATTAAAATACTCTTCTAAATTACCTTTTACTTCGTTTTGGTAAGATGTTAATTCTGTACCCTCTTTATTAACATATAGCACAAATAAATTGGCATTGTATTTATCTAAAATGTGCTTTAACACTCCCAGGGTCTTATCATTTTTAACATTTCTGTAATTGGTTGTAAACAGAATGTTCTGTGGTGTTTTACAATCTGCACAGGAGGGAATTACCAACGTATTTTTGTTTACGTGAGAAACAAACTCTCCAGCATGAGATTTACCAATGTATCGCTCTACTTCTCCAACACCTTCGGTCCCCATGATAACAAGATCTACCTTATTCTCTTCCAATAACTCATTAGACAGGTAATCAATATTACCAAGGTGTAATATGGTAGAAACCTTGCTTTGATCGTTTATTTTGGCTGCCCAAATCTTCTCTTCTTCATCTAACTTCGCCTTATGATCAGTTTGCTCTTCCTGATAGGATTTACCTTCAGGTCCTGGCTGCACCACAAATGCATTCAATAAAATATAGTGAACCGGCTCATCACCATAAACAGTAAGAGCATAATCCATTGCATTTGAAGCAACTGACGAGAAATCGGTGGGTAACAATATGGTTTTCATAATATCAGTTTTTTACTGATACCAAGATACCATCTAACCTCTTAAATTACTATGACATCACTCACATAGAATTCTGACCTAAATCAAGCAGATACTAGTACTTGATTTTGTCCAGAGCCTCTTTATTATCGAGCTTGATTTTTCTTCCTTCAGTAGAGATATAACCATCGTCTTTGAACTCCGATAATACACGGATAACAGATTCCGGGGCTGTACCAACAATGTTTGCCAGATCCTCTCTGGATACGGGGAATGCATTTACTTCAGGGTTCTCGTACTTTTCTGCCACTTTCAATAATCCCTCTGCCACTCTTTTACGCACAGTGTTGTACGCAAATTTGATTAGCTCTTCTTCCTTATCCATGATGTCTCCAGACAACATTTTAATAAACTTATGAGATACATCTCTATTTGTATGGATCAGGTGATTAAAGTCTTCTTTAGAAATAATGGTAACAGTAGTTGGCTCCATAGCCATTGCAGAGTCCTGATACTCACACTCCTTAAGCAATGGCAAATATCCAATAAAATCACCTTGAGCATAAATTCCGGTGATTAATTCTTTACCATCTTCGTTGGTTTTATAGGTTTTGATCTTACCTTCTGTTATAAAAAACAATGCATGAGGATAATTGCCCTCCAGGTAGATCATCTCTTTCTTTTTATAGGATTTGCTCTTTCTGTTTTCAGAAAGTTCTTCCATTGCAGCAGATCCTTTCACTTCGCTAATGAAATCTCCCAAACCTTCTTCATCTTTCGAGAAGTCTGTTTTAAAAATTTCATTTCGCTTAATTCTTCCTTCGATAGCATTTAATAAATCCATTTCTTCAAATGGCTTTGTTAAATAGTCATCAGCACCAAGGTTCATCCCTTTTCTTAGGTCCTGTTTATCAGCTTTGGCAGACAGGAATATGAATGGTATTCCTCTTGTAACGGGGTTTTTACCCAGTAGGTATAGTACTCCATACCCATCTAGTTCGGGCATCATAATGTCGCAAACAATTAAGTCAGGTAGATATTCCTGAGCTTTTGCAACACCGATTTTACCATTTTCGGCTACTTCAACATCATAATTGGCCAGTTCTAGAATTTCAGCAATGTTATCTCTAACATCGAAGTTGTCTTCAATTACAAGAATCTTTTTTTTCATTCGTTAATTATTAATAGTGGTGAGGAATTTCAATTGTAAAGGTAGTCTCTTTTTCGGGGACGCTTTTAAAGGTAATATTTCCTTCTAACAATTCAATGTATTTTTTGACGATGTTTAATCCAAGACCTGTTCCTTCTATGTTTACTACATTCTCTGCCCGGAAAAATCGTTCGAACATTCTTTTTTGATCAGAAAGAGGAATTCCTATTCCAAAATCTTTCACTTCTACCTTAAGCATCGCTTTAGTTACTGTTGCGGTAAGGATGATCTCTCCTTTATCGTACGAATATTTAATAGCATTGGACAACAAGTTAAACACAATATTTTTGAGCAACTTAATGTCTGTATTAAACATGGTTTCTCCCTGATGAGAATGTGTTATTACTTGTCCTCTTGCGGCTATGGACTGTATTTCTTCGCAAATTTCGCCACAGAATGTAGCCACTACGAACTCTTCTGCCTGTACTTCTATTTTACCTTCTTCTACCTTGCTTAAGGATAATATATCGTTTAGAATTCCAGTAAGACTAATCACAGAATTTTTAATTCTAGAAATGTGCTTATCTCGTCTGGGTTGCTGTTCTGTCTCGGTATATTTAGCCAATAACGTTGCCGATGAAAAAATAGAGCTAAGAGGTGTTCTAAACTCGTGAGACGCCATGGATACAAACCTGGATTTTAACTCATTGAGCTCTTTTTCCTTTTCCAATGCCAGCTTAATTTCTTCTTTAATTTTCTTTTCCTCAGTGATGTTTCTCTCCACCACCAAAATCTGATTAATTTCTCCTGAATCTTCTACCAATGGCACAGCATTTAACTCGTAATCGTTAGAGGCAACTTGTATTTCAAACGATCTGTGTTTACCTTGAAATACCGCTAATAACTCATCTTTAATTTTTGGTGCGATGTCCTTTGGAAGCCTCGTAATATAGTTACTTCCAATAAGCATTTTACCATCAATACCCATCTTAAACAGCTCTTTACCATCAACGAATACATAGTTCATATTCTGATCAAATACATTGATGGTTCCGTTAGGGAAATTACGTGCAATTTCGCTATACAACTCATAGCTACGCCTTAGCTCACGGGTTCTTTTCTGAACCTTTTTCTCCAATTCAGAATTCAACTGCTTAATAGTATCTTCTGCTTCTTTTCGGATACTGGCATCCGATACCAGAGCAAGGATTTGAAGCTCACCGTCTTCGTTCTTAAAATGGCTCAAACTTACCTCAACAGGTATTTTGGTACCATCATTTCTTTGACCATACAGGTACATCCCAATACCCATGTCCCTTGACTTTGGGTTTTTGGCAAAACCTTCTCGATTACCTACATGTTGTTTGTGGTATTCTCTTGGAATTACAATTTCGATGGGTTCACCAATTACTTCGTCCTGATGACCATAACGAAACATCTCTACAAAACGAGGATTAACCAACTGAATGATCCCCTTTTTGTCTGTCAATACGAAACCTTCTCTTGTGTTATCAAAGAGGGTTTTGTACAACTCGAGCTGATGGTGTTCTTGTTTGATGGGCCTATAAATTTTAATTTATTGCCCTCAAATCTAATTTAAATCTTTCTAATAATTCTGTTTCTTCGGCAGTTTTAGGAGGAAAAGATGCTGCAATTACATCAATAATAGACACGAAGGTCTTTCTTAACTCATCGGTTAAATGATTCCCTCCCAGCTTTATGCTATAGATTCCATCTTTATAGGCCGATTCGGAATCTAAAATATCATCACTTTTTAAGATTTTGAAAATGATATCCGAATAATCAAATTCGATCTCGTGCTTAGCTAAGTGTTCTTTGATTATTTCCTGTAGCTTCTGCTCCTCTTCACGTTGAATTCCTCCATCTGCCATGGCTACAGCATAAGCTACCTGACCAAGTCCGTAAAATAAATGAGAGTAGGCATCCATAATATACTGTTTTATTCAATATTCATGCTCAACACAGGAATTCTTGAATGATTTATAAGGGTTTCTGTTGTTCTAAATTCTGTCCACCTTTTAATTCCAGAATGACCATGATTAGAAATGCTAATCAAGTCTGTATCGAATTTATTGATGAATGAAATGATTCCATCCTCTGCTGTAAAATGATTGTAGATATGGATATCAAAATTCTCCAGGTTATGTTTTTGAGCTGCTGCTTCAATTCTATCATAGCAAGACATAGATTCCTCAAATTGATGAGGTGTATTGATGAATAGTAGATGAATTTTAGCTCCAAAGCTTCTGGCGAAAATTCCGATCTGATCAATGTTATTATTAGCTCCGGCTTCTTTAAAGTCTGAAGCGTAAACCACATTTTTGATCTCTAGTGGGTTTTCATCTGCGTATCTTACACTAATTACTGCACAATCTGCATATCGGTTTAACCATTGAGTTTTTGAACCGATGAACTCTTCTCTTAATCCACTCGCTCCATTGGTTCCCATTATTACTAAACCTGGTTTCTCAGCTTTTACATACTCCAATAACTCAGTATGAGGCTCACCAAATAATAGCTCAGTAGAAACATTTACCCCTTCCAATAAAATTTGTTCTTTCAGCTCTTTCAATTTAGCTGTAAGCTGCTCTAATCCGGTATGTACTGTTTTAACGTGTACATTGGAGGAATCTACCGGTAACATGTTAATGGTTTCCGTCATGTGTTCCACCGACTCCCACTTGAAGATGGTATCCGGCACTACGTGAACCACAGTTAATGAAGCATCAAACTTTTTTGCCATCTGAACGGCAATTCTTTGGGCATTTCCAGCACATTCGGAAAAATCGGTAGGGAAAATAATCTTATTCATCGAGTATATAATTTCGGTCTATTCAATATTATGAGAATAAAGAAACGACAATCCTGCGGATAAAACAATGACAAATCTTATCTTTTATTCAATCAAAAAACGATAAAGGGGAATTGGACTCTTTTATTCTTCAGGAGCGGCACAATGATCATCAGAATGACAGCAACTCTTAATTTCAGTGTTGTCTTCTGATGCCGGAGGGCTAACATAAGGGATGTCCAAACTCATTCCTCGTAAGATAAATAACACCCCAAAAAAGGCCATAACAAATGGCACCGCTTTGGTCATTCTTTTGCGAATGGAAAGGGAAATTGAACCAGAAATAAATGGCAGTGCAAACATCATTGGCAAGGTTCCTAAACCGAAGATTACCATAAACAATATGCTTTCTTTCATTCCTCCAAATGCTACGGAAGCAAACAGTGCTGAGAATACCAATCCACATGGAAGTAGACCATTAAGCAACCCTAAAATTGCAAGCGAAGAATTAGATCTTTTATTCAGGTAAACTGCCAACTTTTCTTTCACCCACTGGTTTAATTTTAGGTACCAGGCACTGCTAAATTTCACTTTTTTAAGTACCATTGGCACTAATACGGAAGCTAAAATCACCACACCTATCACGATACTGGCAATTTGTAATGCTCCCCCCATTCGAAGGCCTTTTCCAAAGATTCCGATTAAAGCTCCTAATACCGTGTAGGTAAATATTCTACCGGCATTATAAGATAGAATACCCATAATTTTTGTTAGGGTATTGGTTCTGTTTAATGGCAATGCAAATGCTATAGGACCACACATTCCCATGCAGTGAAAACTCCCTGCAAACCCCATTGCTATTGCCATTGCTATCATTTCCATTATTCTATTATTACTTCTTTAGCAGTAAAATAGTCTTTGTCTCCAGCTTTCCACGATATACGCAGTTCGTAGTTCCCTGATTTTAGTTCTTCCAGAGGAAGCACCTGTATATTTTTACCTTCCGGATTGAAAGCAAACTTCATATCATAAGCTTTGTTCTCCTTACGGTAAAACCAAAATTCACCTGAGTTTAATTGCTCCATGTTAGCTGCCTCCGGAAACTCTACAACCATCTTTTCTGATTGATGATGTAAATTAATATCTGAGGCAAACGGATTTGCGTTTTCCGTTGCTACTTTTTTCGTTTCATAATCGATTTGCTGGGCATAATAATCCTCTTCTACAATGTCTGTATGAGTTGTAGCCATGGTAATTACCATGAATAGGATATACCCTATAAATAGTGCAAATGCTGTTATTATTGCGTGTCCCCAATTAAATTTCATATCGCTATAAACTTGGTCCTACAAAGGTAGTTTTTACTGTTTCAATTAATTCACCATTACCATAAACTCCAATTACAAACTTTATCTCGTCGGATGTAAAGTCTTTCCTTTCGATTATGATCGGGAAGTTTTTGGTAAGCTGACTTTGTGCTTTAAGAAGGATTTTTGGCGACTGAATCACACCTATTCCCTCTTCTATCTTAAGCTCAATTTCGTAATCGTCGTAGGTTTTATTTACCAAACTAATATCGTAAATATTACTTAAATGAGTCTCATCTACTTTTTGGTAAAGTGTTCCTCTGGAACGAGTAATGTTGGCCTCAAAATCTGTTCTGGTAACAATTAAGAAGGACAATACCCCCAAAATTAATCCTAATGCTACCGAATATGCAATGTTTCTTCTGTTCCACTTAAACCTTGTACCTTTCTCAATCCCTTCTTCCGACACAAAACGAATAAGTCCCTTTTCCTGCCCTACTTTATCCATCATGAAGTCGCAGGCATCAATACACGCAGTACAGTTTACACACTCTAATTGTGTTCCATTTCTAATATCAATTCCGGTAGGACAAACATGAACACATTGGCTACAATCTATACAGTCTCCAAACCCTAATTCGGCTCTGTTTTCATTCTTTCTGATTTTCTTTCTCCCCTTCTCTTTTTCTCCTCTTTTGTGATCGTAAGCTACAACAATAGACTTAGAATCCAACAGCACTCCTTGTAGTCTTCCATAAGGACAAATAGTGGTACATACCTGCTCACGCAGAAATGCAAACACGCCATAAAACACTGTAGTAAATATGACAATGGTTACCAAGCCTCCTACGTGGTTGGCTGGGTTATCCATTTGGATTTCCCAAAGCTCTTCTGCTCCAATAATATAGGCCAAAAAGGTATTGGCTATTAAAAATGACACTCCCCAGAAAAGGATGTGTTTAGTGGTTTTCTTAAAGATCTTTTCAGCATCCCAGGGTTTCTTGTTCAGCTTTTTTTGCTTGGTCCAATCCCCTTCAATAAAGTACTCAATTCGTCTAAAAATCATCTCCATAAAGACGGTTTGAGGACAGGCCCATCCGCAAAACAATCGTCCGTAGATAACCGTAAACAACGTTACGAAGACCACTCCGGCAATCATCGCCAGAGCAAATAAATGAAAGTCTTGAGGCCAGAAAACTTTACCAAAGATGATAAACTTTCGCTCCATCAAATTAAACAACAAGATGGGTTCTCCATTGATGTAAATATGAGGCATTACAAACAGAAATGCCAACACGAAAAAACTGAAGATCAACCTGCGGTTATACATCTTCCCCTTTGGCTTTTTTGGATAGAGCCAAACGCGTTTTCCCCTCTCATCAACGGTGGAAATCTTATCCCTAAATTTTTCTTCGCTTTCCATGCTTTTTATTAATGCATCCTACACTACAAAAATAGCGCTGAATGCTAGTCAATTTGGTAACTTTGGTGACATATAAACCTGAGTTTTATCACCTTCTGAAGCTAAAAAAGGCTATCCCTTACCGTGGTGTTGGATAGCCTTCTTGTTCTACAAATTGATTAATTATTTTATTCTGTAATATCTCCTTCTGCGGCTTTACCGCCCTCAGTTTTTTCAAGAGCTAATACATAAGACGAAACTTGTTGTATTTCCAGTGGATTTAACACCGTTTCGTGTTGTGGCATCCCTTTGTCTGTTCCATACTTAACAGTTTTAAATACGTCTTTGATATCATATCCGTAAATCCAGCTGTTATCGTTAAGGTTTGGCCCAACAATACCTTCTCCTTTTTCACCGTGACAAACTTTACAGTTATCCATGTAAATGGTTTCTCCTGAGCTTAAGTCACCCGCTTCGGTTAGTAATTCCACAGTATTTTCATCCATGGTCATACCTACACTTTCTTTATAAGCTTCTACCTCTGCCTCTGCCTGAGCCATTTCAATTTCGTACGCCTCATCCTGCAACGGAGCAGACTTAAACACGTGATAAATTCCAACATAAGCAAAACTGAAAACGATGGTAGCATAGAACATCCATACCCACCACGGTGGTAAGGCATTATCCAGCTCCTTAATTCCATCGTATTCATGATCCAATAGAATTGAATCTTCGTTTTCGATAGCTACTGCATTTGTTAATGCTTTGGCAACTGCGTTTTCACCTTGAGCTTCATCTTCTCCGTTAAATGCTCTTTTTGCGTATTTGAAAACGCTTAACGCGGTAATCAAAATTAAAGCAATAGTAATAAGCATGTAATAGGTCGCAGGGCTGATTAATGACTCTTCCTCTGCTACTTCAGCAGTTCCTCCTTCACCTTCTCCACCTTCTGTAGCAGCAGGTGCCGGTGGAGGTGTATCTGCATATTCGAAAATAGCATCTACTTCTTCTCTGGTTAAGTGTGCCTGAGCAGTCATTGGTGCAGGAGAAAAATCCCAAATTTCTTTGGCCATTTTAGACTTCCCGCTTTCGAACAGCGACGTTGGATCGGCTACCCATTCGTATAACATTTCAGCTTCTCCAGCCTCTTCCCACTTGGCTTTTACACCTGCTAGTTTTGGACCAACTGAAGCTTTATCTATTTTATGACAAGCTGCGCAATTCGCTTTGAACAACCCGGCTCCATCCTGTGCTTTTACTCCAAGAAAGAATACGGAAAGTACGGCTATCAGTACAGCGACTTTTCTAGTTGTATTTTTTGAATGTTTCATAATAATTTCAGTTAATCTTCTTTAAGTGGAATTTGTTTAATCTCTTCTATTGTATCCTTATCGGATTTGTATACCCACCACAGTAACCCAGCAAAGAAGCTGAAGAATATTACCAATGATATAATGGGCCAAATCTCAATCCCATCAATGGTGGTCATATTTTCTTTAATGTATCTAAGCATGGTTTCTAATTATTTTTCTGCAACAGGTTCTTCTTTAGGTTCAGCGCTAATGTCTGTTCCTAATCGTTGTAAGTAAGCGATCAATGCTACGATCTCTCTTTTACTTACTTTATCTATTTCAGCTTGTTTAACTTCATCCGACTCATCAGAAAGAATACTATTTACAATGTTTTCTGCAATGGTTCTGGATTGTTCTTCCAGTTCTTCCAGTGCTACATCTTCGTATCCTTCAGGGTAAGGTACACCCAGTGTTCTCATTGCAGAGATTTTCTTCTCTAGCAAGCTTACATCAAGATCGTTGTCGATGATCCATGTGTAAGAAGGCATAAACGAACCTGGAGATACCAGTTTAGGATCTTTCATGTGCTTGTAGTGCCAATCGTCAGATCTTAATCCTCCCTCTCTTGCCAGGTCAGGTCCGGTACGTTTAGACCCCCATTGGAATGGGTGATCGTAAACAAACTCACCTGCCTTAGAATATTCTCCATAACGTGCCGTTTCGAAACGCATTGGACGAATCATTTGAGAGTGACAGTTATAACACCCTTCTCTGATGTAAATATCACGTCCTTCCAATTCAAGTGGAGTATAAGGCTCAACACTCGCAATGGTTGGGATATTAGAATCTACAATGGATACCGGTATAATCTGAACGGCCCCACCAATGGCTACTGCTATAAGAGCCAGGATCATGAAACGAACAGGTTTTCTTTCCAGAACATTGTGTTTTCCTTCGTTTTTGAATTTGTGGTTCGGGTTCAATGGAGCAGCTTCTGCAGCTTCTTCTGCAACGAAGCTTCCGGCAGCAGCAGTTTTGAATAGGTTAATTACCCCAACAATAGCTCCTACTAAGAATAATAGTCCTCCAAATGCTCTCATGGCAAACATTGGTAATAACTGACCAGCAGTATCTAAGAAATCTTTATGAACTAAAGTTCCATCTGCGTTGAACTCTTGCCACATTAATCCTTGAGTAAACCCTGCGAAATACATCGGTAATACCCAGAATAAAATACCTACAGTAGCAATCCAGAAGTGGAAGCTTGCCATTTTCTGAGAGTATAATTTAGTGTTCCATAATTTAGGGAACAACCAGTATAACATACCGAAGGTAAACATTCCGTTCCATCCCATACCACCAACGTGAACGTGAGCAATAGTCCAGTCAGTAAAGTGAGAGATGATGTTTACGTTTTTCAATGAAAGAAGTGGTCCTTCGAAAGTAGACATCCCGTAAGCGGTAAGTGCAACCACCATAAATTTAAGTACTACACTGTCTCTAACTCTATCCCAGGCTCCACGCATGGTTAATAAACCGTTTAGCATTCCTCCCCAAGATGGCGCAATAAGCATTACAGAGAATACAACTCCTAATGTTTGTGCCCAATCTGGTAAAGAAGAGTAAAGCAAGTGGTGAGGACCAGCCCAGATGTAAAGGAAGATCAACGCCCAGAAGTGAATAATGGATAGTTTATAAGAGTATACCGGACGATTTACTGCTTTAGGAACAAAGTAGTACATCAATCCTAAGTATGGTGTAGTTAAGAAGAATGCCACCGCATTGTGTCCGTACCACCATTGTACCAATGCATCCTGTACACCAGAATACCAAGAGTAACTTTTAAAGAAAGATACTGGGTACTCGAACGAGTTAAAGATGTGCAACATGGCAACAGTGATAAACGTTGCGATGAAAAACCAGATGGCCACATACATGTGCTGAACCCTTCTAATTAAAATAGTTCCAATCATATTAGCTCCAAATGCTACCCACATAAGAGCAATTAGAATATCGATCCACCACTCTAACTCAGCATACTCTTTACCGGTACTAATACCCAATGGTAATGTTAACGCTGCACATACAATGATAAATTGCCAACCCCAGAAATTCAGGTTACTCAACCAATCTTTCCACATTCTGGTTTTTAACAACCTTTGTAATGAGTAATAAACCCCCGTAAAGATTCCATTACCCACAAATGCGAAGATCACAGCATTAGTATGCAATGGTCTGATCCTACCAAACGACAGGAAACTAAACCCTAGGTGATCATTAAAAAACTGTGGGAAAGCCAACTGCAGCGCAATGATTAACCCCACTAACATTCCGACAACACCCCATATCAATGTGGCAAACGCAAACTTCTTTACGATTTTATTGTCATAGTTAAACTTTTCTAATTCCATCTATTCTTGATTTTTATTTTTATTTTCTTCATCATCAAACAACATGCGTACTGATGGAGTATAGTCATCATCAAACTGTCCTGTTTTGGTTGCCCAAATGAAAGACAACAAGAAGATGATCGCAATCAACATACTTACTCCTATCATTAAATAAATTATACCCATGGTGACATTTTCGTGACAAAATTAGACCCCAAAAACCAATGATTTTGAAGAAACACTCATTATTTTTTATGATTTATATCAGATTTTCCTATGACCCGCGATATTATTGGGAATAACGCACCTCATCTATCATTGTGAGAGAAAAACAGCGATTTCAAAATCTTCTTTTTGGAAGATTTTAAGGGTTTAAAATCGATCTGATTCGAATTTTCGGATAAGAATGGTGGTTAATGCCACCACAGAGACGGAACTGATCGGCATCAATATGGCCGCCACTAATGGAGTTAAGAAGTTGAATACAGCAAAGGACAACCCTACGGTATTATACATCAGAGAAAAGATGTAGCTAATGCGTAATGTTTTAATGCTGTATTGCCCCAATTTTAAGAACTGTGGAAGCTTGTTTAAGTAGCGAGCATCGAGGATTCCATCGCAAGCCGGAGAGAAGTTGTATACATCGTCTGCCACCACAATTCCAATGTTGCTTTCCTTCAGTGCTCCTGCATCGTTTAAACCATCTCCCATCATCATTACCACTTTACCCTGATCCTTTAATTTTTGGATATAAGTAAGCTTATCAATAGGCTTCTGATTAAAGTGAAGCTGGCCTTCGTCCGGGAAATAACTGAGTAGATTTTCTCTCTCGCTTTCATTATCTCCGGAAAGAACGTGTAGATTATAGTTATCTCTTAATTCTTGAATGATTTCGGTAAACTCCGGTCGATACTTGTTTTCAATTACGAAGTACCCCTTTACCTGATCATTCAGGCTTAAATAAACTCTGGTTTCTAAAGTATCTTCTTTGGTAGCTCCCACCCAGACATTAGAGCCCATTTTTACCCTTGCCCCATCAATTATAGCAACAGTTCCCGCTCCAGGAGTTTCTTCAAACGACTCCACATCCAATGGTGTTATACTCTCTTTGTACAGGCTTTGATATACTGCTCTGCTTAATGGATGCGCAGAGTTTCTGGCCAGAGAAATAACCAAAAGGTATTGCGATTCATCTAATTGTTCTCCCACAAACCTTACTTCGGAAGAATGCCCCGTTGTTATTGTTCCTGTTTTGTCAAAAACAATATCGGTTACCTTACCCATTTGCTCTACAGCTTGAGTATTTTTAAGGTAAAGCTTGTTTCTTCCGGCTGTTCTCATGGCATTTCCGAAGGTAAATGGAATTGATAATGCCAGCGCACATGGGCAAGCTACGATCAACACTGCGGTTACAATATTTGCCACATTGGAAGGATCAATAAAGTACCAAACCAACCCGGTAATTGTGGCCACAATAAGAACTCCTAAGATGAAAACTCTACTCAACTTCTCGGTAAAATCTGTTAGGGTATCTGAAGACTCTTTTTGAAAGGTTTTTTGGTTCCAAAGTTGGGTCAGGTAACTCTGTTCTACCTTTTTATTCACCCTTAACTCTATGGCATCTCCTTCCTGCTTACCTCCGGCGTATATCTGATCTCCAACCTTTTTGGAAATGGCTTTTGATTCTCCTGTTACGAAACTATAATCAATATTGGCTTTTCCTTTTACCAATTCGGCATCGGCAGGAATAATCTCTTCGTTCTTAATTAGCAGTACATCCCCCTCCTGAATTTTTTCGATGGACAGGATTTCCTCTTTACCATCCACCATTCTGGTAACGGCCAAAGGGAAATAAGATTTGTAATCTCTTTCGAAGGAAAGTGCCTGATAGGTGTAATTCTGAAACCATTTTCCGATTAACAGGAACAAAATAAAACCGGCAAAGGAGTCCATGTACCCCGGTCCGTTATTGGTAAGGATGTCGTAGAGGCTTCTTCCATATAATGCTGCAATTCCGATGGTAATTGGAACATCCAGGTTCAATGTTTTTGCTCTAATGGCTTTATACGCAGAGATCCAATAGTCGCTGGCTGAAAAGAGCAACATTGGTACTGACATAGCCAATATGATATAGGTGAAAAATGGTCTAAATTCCAGATAAGAAGCATCGGTGTACGAATACTCCGGAAAACTGAACAACATAATGTTTCCAAAGCAAAATAGCGCTACTCCCAATTTAAGGTAGAATTTGCGTGGTATTTTTCTTGCGTTTTCCTTCTTTCCTCCTCCAAATTTTGGAGGGTAACCGATCTTATCCAGCAAAGAAGCCAATTCCTTGAAGGAGATTTTTTCTACGTTGAAATTGATGGAAGCCTCTTTCTTTACAAAGTTTACTTCGGCACTAATTACCCCATCGTTGAGCAAATGAAGGTTTTCTAAAAGCCAAATACAGGATGAGCAATGAATTTCCGGCAGGAATAATTGCACTCTTCGGGTATCTCCTTCTTTAAACTGATAGAGTTTATCGGCAATTTCTTCGCTTTCCAGAAACTTATACTTTTCCGAACTAACGTAAGATGGTTTTACCCCTGGTTTATCTTCGTAATCGTAGTATTTATTAAGTTGGTTGGCATTCAGTATTTCGTATACCGATTTACATCCATTACAACAAAACTCTTTCTGGTCGAATTCTACCGGAGCTGAACCGCAATCATCACCGCAGTGATAGCAATATGACTTATCCTTAGACAATTATTTGAGTTAAACGGCTACAAAATTCCGAGTAATCTAAGATTCAAAAAATGACTTTTGTCTTAAAAAATGCTGAATTACCATTTTACAACAATCTTTCCTGTTGATTTACGGCTTTCTAAAAATTCGTGTGCCTCACCGATTTTTTCTATTTCAAACTCCCCTCCGATAGCAGGATTTAATCTTCCATCCTCGGTCATTTTCACCACTTCTTCAAGGCATCTTTTGATGGTCATTTTTTTGTGATCGGCTATGGCAAGCATATTGATCCCTATTACTGCCTGCGAATTAATCATGAGAGGAATGGGCGATAATAGTCCAAACTTTCTGGCCAGATTCAACTTAGCAAAAGCACCCCCTTTGGAGCCAGATAATTCGGCCGCACCATACAGTACCTGTCTCCCTCCCTGATCCAACACTTTTTGATCTTTCTTAAAAGTAGAACCTCCAACAGAGTTGAAAGCTACATCCATTCGTTGCCCACCGGAACGTTTAAACACCTCCGATACATAGTCTCCTTTGGAGTGATTTATTGGATGATCTACCCCATTTTGACGAAGGTATTCTAATTTTTTATCAGAGCTGGTTAATCCAAACACTTCACAACCTCTTAATTTTAATAGTTGAGTTAATGCTGTACCTACACCTCCAGCTGCGGCGTGGAGTAATACTCTATCTCCTTCGAACACCTGAACACATTCGTAAGCGGCATGGTAGGCGGTACAATATTGCGTAGCCAGTGCAGTAGCCTGAGCAGGATTCATTTCATCAGAAACAACAGCACATGCTCTGTAATCCGTTTTGGCATATTCGGCGTAACCACCAAAACGGGTCATGGCAACTACTCTTTTTCCCAACAGTTTTTTTCCTTCTTCTCCGGCAGCTTCTACTACCTCTCCTACCACATCGTACCCTAAAATACTAGGCATTGGTGGTGCTGCTTTATAAAGACCATTTCTAGCCATTACATCGGCATAGTTTAACCCAAAGGCCTCTACTTTAATTAGTACTTCTAGTTCGGAAATAGAAGGTTTTTCTACTTCTCTTATTTCGAATGCTTTTAGAGGGTTTCCTTTATTAACGAGTACTGCTGCTTTCATTGAAATTTTATTTTCTACCAAAATCTGCCGGAATTTCACCCCAAACCTTGGTTTCCCATTTCAAAATTGGGTTTTTGAATTTATTATTGCTCAACCATAGTTCGGCTCTGCGAATCAGATCCTGAACCTTTGGTGTGGTTTTATGGTTGGTTCTACATTTCCCTGCTTTAACCCATCCCATTGCTATTCTGGAATCGGAGTAGATGGGCATGGTCCTAAATCGGGTGTCTTTGTGTTTTTGAAACAATGCCAATGCGTGTACTAAAGCCAAAAATTCTCCAATATTGTTAGTTCCTCCATTGTATGGTCCCATTCTAAAGAGTTCACTTTCGTAATCAAATGTCCAAACTCCCCTGTATTCCATTATCCCCGTCATCTCATTACAGGCAGCATCCACCGAAAAACTCAATTCAATAGGATCACCAATGGCTTTTATCTCAGCTTCAGTAAGGTCTTTCGTTTTACGGAAATCCTTACCTATGTATTTTTCAGGGCCTTCTTTCAAAGCTTGCTCCGCCAATACACGACTTCCAAAAGTTTTGAAATTATTCTTAGGCAATCCTTTCAATTTCTTTTGGGCTTCCTCCCAATCGGTATAGATCCCTGAATTATCTCCATCCCAGATAACGTAATACCTGGGTTTTTTCTTTTTTACTTTCGTTTCTACCGAATCCGGGTCAGCAAATGCTTTTTGGGCAATAGCTAAAGATGGGAAAGACTTGTATTTGGCACCGGGATATCCCTGTATTAATCGCTTCACCTCATCCCAGGAATTAAACACTCCCGTCTTCTTTCCTTCCCAAACTACATAATACTTCTTCGCCATTTCTTTATGAATCCCCGTGTTGATTTAATATACTACCACAATATTTACAGTACTCCGCGTCATGCTCGTGTCCATCTTTAGAGCACGAAGGACAAGCCTGTGTACTTACTTTTTCACTTCCCGGTGTTTTAGCAATTTCTGCCGATACAATACCAGTGGGTACTGCAATGATGGCATAACCAATAACCATAATAACGGATGCAAAAAACTGCCCTAATACGGTTTGTGGAGCAATATCTCCATAACCTACGGTGGTCAAAGTTACTATGGCCCAATAGATACTACGTGGTATACTGGTAAACCCATCCTTTGGATCTTCGATCATGTACATCACTGTACCCATGATGACCACAATAGAAAATACCGCTACCAGAAACACAATGATCTTAGGCCGGGCAGTTACCAGAGCCCTTCTCAACGTAGAAGCTTCCTTAAGGAACCTGGCCATCTTTAATATCCTGAATACACGCAGTAAACGAATCGACCTTACGGTAGCCAGCGTTTGTGTTCCGGTAACAAATAACCCCAGGTATGTAGGAATAATAGATACCAGATCTACCAACCCATAAAAGCTAAAAACATATTTTAATGGCTTACCCACCGAAAGAATTCTAGCCAAATATTCCAAAGTAAAAAGTACTGTAAGAACCCACTCGATGATGTTTAATTCAACCCCAAACTTTTGCTGTATGGGCACTACACTTTCCAGCATTACGGTAACGATGCTAATAACGATCATCACCAATAACACCACATCGAATAACTTTCCGGCAGTAGTATCCGCCTCAAAAATTATCTCGTGCATTTTTCTTCTCCATGGAGAAAGCTGCGTGTAGTTATCCTGTTCAACCTTCATTTGGGGGTTAAATTAAGAAAAAGTTTTGCCTTAAGTGACTACAAGAACTTAATGTTGCTGCTAAATAGCTTAATTGCAATTGCTAATAGGATAATTCCAAACACTTTTTCAAGTACTGCTATTCCTCCAGCTCCCAAAAATTTCTCAATTCTGGCTGTTACTTTAAGAACAATAAATACCACTGCCAGGTTAATCAAGATAGCCATTAGGATATTAATTTGGTGGAACTCGGCACGAAGCGAGATAATAGATGTCATTGTACCTGCACCTGCAATTAATGGAAATGCCAATGGCACCACCGATGCTACTTTACCGGAAGACCCTTCTTGTTTGTGTTTAAAGATTTCAATCCCAAGTACCATTTCCAATGCCATAAAGAACAGCACAAATGAACCGGCCACGGCAAACTCGTTAGTACCAATACCAATGATTCCAAGAATACTCTCTCCTACCAACAGAAAGGCCACCATAATACCGGTTGCCACAGCTGTTGCCCTAAGGGGGTGAATTTCTCCCGCTTGTTTTTTGATTTTAATGATTAATGGAATAGACCCTACCACATCGATTACTGCAAATAATACCATGGTTGCTACTCCGATTTCTTTTAGATCGAACTGATTGAAAACTGATCCGAACATAATTTTAAGTTTTAAAATGGTGAATACACGGCAACCTAGCCCTCTTATTCAAAAGGGCTAAACTGCTTTATTAAAAAATTAAATGATTTATCCCTTTATGAACTGTTCTATGGTTGTAGGAAAATGCGTCTTTTCCAGACCATGAATTTTTTGCGCCAAAGATTCCGCAGTATCTTCAGCGGTAATATCACATTTAAAAGATTCTACAATGGCACCATCGTCGTACTTCTCATTCACTTGGTGAATAGTAATACCAGACATGGTCTGCCCTGATGCTATAACAGCGTTGTGCACATTCATTCCGTACATTCCCTTTCCTCCAAACTGAGGCATTTCTTTAAGCAATGCAGGATGAACATTAAGCATCTTTCCTTCGAATTGATTAACTAGCGATTCAGGAATTTTCCATAAAAATCCTGCTAGAATGACGTAATCCGTTTCTTTCTCTTTTAAGTAATTCTCTACCTTATTAGATTGATAAAACTCTTCTCTATTAAATACCAATGTTGGAATATCGGCATTTTTGGCATGATTAAGTGCTCCAGCGGACGGCTTGTTGGATAATACAGCCACCACCTCTACAGAAGCATTTGATTTAAAATGCTGAATAATATTATAAACATTACTCCCTGTACCTGAGGCAAATAACGCTATTTTAATACTCTTCATTGTTCTAAATTTTTGGCAAAGGTAAAGCCATTTTTTTATCCCAAACAAGTAAACTCAACATTATATTATAAAATAGACCAAACGAAACTGTTGAATGATTACCTTTATGGAAATTTCGATGAAACATGGAACAACAAACTCACCCATTTATTCCTTATAGCGTTCCGGTACTAGAAGCGGAAGAAATGAAGGATAGAGCTCGACAATTTTTTGAGCACATGGACACCAGAAGGAGTGTACGAGACTTTTCAGATCGTCCGGTACCAAGAGAAGTAATTGAGGACATAGTAAAAACGGCGTCAACTGCACCATCAGGGGCACATAAACAACCCTGGACCTTTTGCGTGATCTCCAACAAAGAACTTAAACATCGTATGCGCGAATCGGCAGAAGCTGAGGAGAAAAAAAGTTATGGTGGAAGAATGAGCGACAGATGGATTAAAGATCTTGAACCACTTGGTACCACCTGGGTAAAAGAATTTATAGACATTGCTCCTTATATAATAGTGGTAATGAAAAGAGTTTACGAAGTGGAGGAAGATAATGCCAAGGTAAACAACTACTATGTGAACGAAAGTGTGGGTATTGCCAGTGGGTTTTTAATTGCTGCTATCCACAATGCAGGATTGGTAACATTAACCCATACACCTAGTCCGATGAACTTTTTAGCTAAAGTTTTGGATCGCCCAGAAAACGAACGCCCATATTTATTACTTCCTGTAGGTTATCCTAAAGAAGGTGCAATGGTGCCAGATTTAGACCGTAAACCGCTGGAAGATGTAACCGTTTTCTACGATTAAGCATCATAATTATTAATAATACTAATCAGGTTAAGAGTCAACTTTAATCGAAATTCATGAAAAGAATTTTGTGGGGTAAGTGAAATGTATTTTATTTGCAGGCTGAATTAACCATAAAAACAAAAAAAATGTCAGACGTTAAATCAAGAGTTATCTCAATTATCGTAGATAAATTGGGTGTAGACGAGGGAGAAGTTACTCCTGAAGCAAGTTTTACTAACGACTTGGGTGCAGACTCATTGGATACAGTAGAACTTATTATGGAATTCGAAAAAGAATTCAATATTGCTATCCCAGATGACCAGGCAGAGAAAATTGGAACTGTTGGAGAAGCAATCTCTTACATTGAAGAGAACAAGTAAGACAAATTTATTTTAACCTAGAGGTATTACTATGGAAAAGAGACGTGTAGTAGTTACAGGAATGGGGGCTTTGACCCCAATCGGAAATTCTTTAGATGAGTATTGGAACAATCTTATTAATGGAGTTAGCGGCTGTGCACCAATTACACACTTTGACGCCTCTAAGTTTAAAACTCAATTTGCTTGCGAAGTAAAAGGCTTCGATGCAACAAACTTTATGCATAGAAAAGAGGTTCGTAAACTGGACCTCTTTTCACAGTATGCTATGGCCACTGCTGCTGAAGCAATGGAAGACTCAGGGCTTGATCTGGAAAAAATTGATCTGGATAGAGCTGGAGTTATTTGGGGATCGGGAATTGGAGGACTAAAAACATTCCAGGACGAATGTGGTAATTTTGCTACAGGAGACGGAACTCCTCGATTCAATCCTTTCTTTATCCCTAAAATGATTGTAGATATTGCTGCAGGGCATATTTCGATCAAATACGGATTAAGAGGACCTAACTACGTTACTGTATCTGCTTGTGCATCTTCTACAAATGCCATGATTGATGCTTTAATGCACATCCAACTTGGTAAATCAGACATTATTGTTACCGGAGGATCTGAAGCAGCAGTTAACGAAGCAGGAATTGGAGGGTTTAACGCTCTTCAAGCTCTATCTAAAAGAAATGATTCTCCTGAAACAGCATCCAGACCATTCGATGCAACTCGTGATGGTTTCATCCTTGGTGAAGGATCGGGATGTTTGATTTTAGAAGAATTAGAGCATGCTAAAGCCAGAGGAGCTAAAATCTACGCAGAAGTTGTAGGTGGAGGTTTAACGGCAGATGCTCACCACATTACTGCTCCACACCCAGACGGAATTGGAGCTTCTAAAGTAATGGAATTGGCTATTTCTGATGCAGGAATGAGTCCGGAAGACATTGATTATGTAAATGTTCATGGAACTTCTACTCCACTTGGAGACATCGCAGAAACAAAAGCCATTCAAAAAGTATTCGGAGATCACGCTTACAACATTAACATTAGCTCAACAAAATCTATGACCGGTCATTTACTTGGTGCTGCCGGAGCTATTGAGGCTATTGCATGTGTTAAAGCGGTTCAGGAAGACATTGTTCCTCCAACCATTAACTTCGAACACGAGGACGAAAACATTGATTACAATTTGAACTTCACTTTCAATAAAGCTCAAAAAAGAACAGTTAATGCTGCATTGAGTAACACATTCGGATTTGGAGGGCACAATACTTCTGTAATCGTTAAGAAATACACTGAATAAATTTCATGGCTAAACTGCTGGTATTCGGAACTAAATCTCACCCGGAAAATCCCGAACTACTAGCCTTTGTACGAAAATCTTTTGGTATTCGACCTAAGAATACCGAGGTGTACATCCGTGCGTTTAAACACAAGTCTGTAGCCAAAGTAAACGAACAAGGTTTTAAAGAAAGTAACGAGCGTCTGGAGTTTCTTGGTGACTCTGTTATTGGAACCATTGTTTCGGAATACTTGTTTGAGAAGTTCCCACACAAGCCAGAGGGGTTTCTAACCCAAATGAAATCCAAAATAGTTAGCCGTAAGAGCTTGAATCATCTTGGAGAAAAAACTGGCATAGAACCACTTATTCAGTACCAGAAAAACAATGCCATATTTAAATCCCTGCTAGGTAATGTATTTGAAGCCCTGTTTGGTGCTATATACCTCGACAAAGGGTATAAAGTAACCAAGAAAGTGTTGATTGAAAGAGTGTTGATTCCTTACATTGATTTGGAAGCTCTTGAAAAAACAGACATCGATTTTAAGAGTAAATTGCTCATACACTCTCAGAAAAATAAGCTCAATCTCGAGTTCAGGCAGCTTAAAGAAGAGAAAGTAAAAGGTAAACTACAGTTTACCATGGGTATTTTTATCAACGATGAACTTCAGGAATCTGCCATTGGGCAATCCAAAAGAGTAGCAGAACAAGAAGCTGCCCGCATGGTGCTCGAAAAATTAAAGAAGGACTAATCCTTTTTAGCTGCTGTTTTTAAGAAACCTACTTCTTTTTTATCCAGAAAACGCCATTTCCCTCTGTTTAACTTTCCTTTGGTTAAACCAGCAAAATAAACCCTGTCTAGTTTCTTTACTTCGTAACCAAGGTGTTCGAACATTCTTCTTACAATTCTGTTCTTTCCAGAGTGGATATCTACCACAACTATTTTATGGTTATGACCATTTTCTCCAAATTCAGCTTTGTCGAATTTAGAAAAACCATCTTCTAACTCTACTCCTTTTACTAGTTGGTTAAGGTGTTCTTCAGACACTCCTTTTTCGAACTCTACATTATAGGTTTTTCTGACGTTATAACTAGGGTGAGTTAGCTTTTTAGTTAGGTCTCCATCGTTGGTAAACAATAATAACCCTGTGGTGTTTCTATCCAATCTACCTACCGGATAAACTCTCTCCGGGCAAGCTCCGTCAATTAGGTCCATCACGGTTCTCCTTCCTTGCTCATCGCTAACTGTAGAGATACAATCTTTCGGTTTATTGAGCAACAAATATTTAAAGCGTTCTTTCTTTAATAGCTTACCTAAATGCCTTACTTCATCGCCAGGTTGTACTTTGAACCCCATTTCAGCAACCACTTCGCCATTCACTTTTACTTCGCCATTGGCAATAAGTTTATCCGCTTCACGACGGGAGCAAACTCCGGCGTTAGCTAAATACTTGTTTAATCTAGTACCGTTTTCGGATTCTTTACTTGGTTGAGTAGTTCTTTTCTCTCCAGTTCCCTTACCTTTCTTCTTAAAAGGTTTTCCTTGGTTAGACCTCTTTCTTCTTGGTCCTTCAGAATGTCTTTTCATGCTATTGCTTTATACTATCCTCACGACAGGATGACTGCAAAAGTCGGAAAAGATTATGGAACCCTCAATATAAAGTTGGATAAAAAGCTTCTTCGAAGTGCTCTATGCTATGCTTTCCGCCCTTTTCAACAATGGCTACAATATCAAACCTCGCTTCTAAATCAATGTCATTTCGCTCGATGTATTCCTGAGCGGCATTGATGATCATTTTTTGCTGTTTGTCGGTTACGAAGTCTTCAGGGTTACCAAATTGATCAGAGCTTCTGGTTTTTACTTCCACAAATACAACCCACTCTTTATTGGAAGCAATTATATCCACCTCCGATTTAAGGTACCTCCAATTCCTTTCCAGAATAGTATAACCATTCTTTTGAAGGTAATTGACTGTTATATTTTCTCCACTTCTTCCTGTACTTTGGGTAGTCTTCATTCTATTTGGTATGAATCTTGGTTAACTCGGTAAAAAATACAACTTTAACTATAAATTTTGTATCTTAGTCGAACTTTTTTAGAAATTGATAAACATGAAAAATATTGTATCGAAAATATCCCTATCACTTCTTGCAATCGGATTAACCGTAAGCTCTTTTGCTCAGTTTCAAGGAGAAATAAAATTTGAAAAAACCAAAGGGAACATTCACGTAAACTACAAGTACTATGTGAAAGGTGACAAGGTTAGAGTAGAAGAAGTTAGTGATGATGGAGCGATTGATGGAATCCAGCTAATGGATTTAAAGGAAAACAAGGTATACGCTTTGAGTCCTGAAAGAAAACTTTACATGGAAGCTCCTAACAGAAGACCAGCTGCTGAGTTGAGTGTAGATGTTAAGAAAACCGGAAAATCTAAAGAAGTTCTTGGTTACAAATGCTACGAGTATGTGGTAACTAACAAAGCAGAGGATAGAAAAATTGTTTACTGGATTACAAAAGGAGAGTACAACTTCTTTATTCCAATGCTTAAAACATTAAACAGAAAAGAGAAACAAGCCATGTACTACTTAAAGATTGATGGTGTTGCAGGACACTTTCCAATGCTTAGTACAGAGTACATCCTTTCTAGCGGAGACGTAGTTTCTGAATTGAAAGCTACTAAAGTTTCTGATAAAGATCTTAAGCAAGCTTTATTTGAGGTACCTGCTGGATACACTAAGTTTGAAAGATAAAATCAACTTGATATAAATGAGAAAGGCTTCAGTTTACTGAGGCCTTTTTTATGCTTTAGAAACAGATTTCCACCGTAAATCCAACATCTAACCTTACCTTTTTTCCAAGAATCAAAGTACGATTGTCGTCAATGTGTCCGCAAGGAAAGTTAAAGCACACCGGAAAGTGATAATCCTTTACAGCATCCAAAATAATCTCCACAGCATCCTTTCCGAACGGTGTGTCGTTATCGTGCATATCGGTCATTCCTCCAACCACTAGCCCAGCCAGATTTTCCAGTTTACCAGACAATTTTAGGTTCCACATTATTCTATCTATGTGATAGAGGTACTCATCTAAATCCTCTATAAAAAGAATTTTATCGGTGGTATCCAGGTCATATTTAGTGCCTGAAAGGCTATACAACATCGAAAGATTACCTCCCACCAATTGTCCTTCGGCATTTCCTATTCGGTTTCTTTGATCCCCCATTATTTCGATGGAATAAGACTCTCCAAACAAAGCTTTTTTAAAGCTATCTAAGGCTTCGGGGGTGTTGGTTCCAAAATTAACAGGCATAGTAGAGTGCAAGCTTTGTAGTCCACAAACGCCATGTAATTTATTGTGAAGTGCGGTTACATCGCTATATCCACAAATCCACTTAGGCTGTATGGAAAGCGGAGTAAAATCTACCTTATCCAAAATTCTAACTGTTCCATATCCTCCACGGAAGCAAATGATCGCTTTAATTTCAGGGTCATTAATGGCCCATTGTAAATCGGCAGCACGCTGCAAATCGGAGCCACAAAATTGATTTTGTTCAGCTCTCAAACTTTCTCCCTCTATTGCCTCTAATCCCCATTTTTTAAGTTGGTTAACAGCACCCTCCAAATGATCGGGATCAATTTTTCTGGCAGTGGAAATTAAGGCTACTTTATCTCCGGATTTTAATGCCGGTGGAACGGTTAAGGTGTTCATGTAATTTTGTTTTAGGCGTTTCGCTTGGAAATGTTTCTAAAATCACATTTCAAAAACTATCTTTGCGCTTCAATTTTACCCGTTGGTAAATTTATTAATAATACTTCGATGGACAATCCAAAAAGATATACTGTAACTGCTGCACTTCCTTACGCAAACGGACCTTTACACCTTGGACACCTTGCTGGTGTTTACATTCCGAGTGATATTTACGCTCGATTTTTAAGATCGAATGGAAGAGATGTAGCGTTTATTTGTGGGTCGGATGAGCACGGAGCAGCCATTACTTTAAGGGCTAAAAAGGAAGGTACTACTCCCCAGGAAATTGTAGATAAGTACCACTCCATCAATACCGAAGTATTTAAAAAACTAGGAGTAAGTTTTGACATCTATCACAGAACTTCTTCTGACTTGCACAAAGAAACCGCAGCTGATTACTTTAAACTGTTAAACGATAAGGACGTTTTTACTAAGAAAGTAACACAACAATACTACGACGAAGAATACAACCAATTTTTAGCAGATCGATACATTACCGGAGAGTGCCCAAAATGTGGTAACGTAGGAGCTTATGGAGATCAGTGCGAAAAATGTGGTTCCGACTTAAGTCCACTGGATTTGATTAATCCAATTTCTACTTTGAGTGGTAAGAAACCTAGCTTGAGGGAGACTACTCACTGGTACTTACCAATGGACGAACACGAAGAATGGATCAAAGACTGGATTGAGAATGGAAAATTAGATGGAGTTCAGCATCACTATCCTAAGGAGTGGAGAAATCAGGTAATTGGACAGTGCATGAGCTGGATCAATGCCGGGTTAAAACCACGTGCTATGACCCGTGATCTTGATTGGGGTGTAAAAGTACCTGTTGAAGGTGCAGACGGAAAAGTGCTGTATGTTTGGTTTGATGCTCCATTGGGATATATTTCTGCCACCAGGCAATGGGCCAAGGACAAAGGAATAGACTGGGAGCCTTACTGGAAAGATCAGGATACTAAACTAGTTCACTTTTTGGCTAAGGATAATATTGTTTTCCACTGTATTATATTCCCGATTATTCTAAAGCTTTTTGGAGATCACGTACTACCAGATAATGTACCGGCCAACGAGTTCTTAAACCTGGAGGGAAAGAAACTAAGTACTTCCAGAAACTGGGCTGTTTGGGGGCATGAATACCTGGAAGATTTTGAAGGGCAACAAGATCCGTTGAGATATACTTTATGTGCTATTGCACCAGAAAATAAAGACAGTGACTTCTCCTGGAAAGATTTTCAGGCGAGAAACAATAATGAGTTAGCTGCTATTTTCGGGAACTTTGTAAACCGTGCTTTGGTACTTACCCATAAATACTACAATGGAGAGGTTCCTGCCCGCGGAGAAACCACTGATTACGATCAGGAGATTTTATCTAAGTTGAAAGAATTCCCTGGTTCTATTGCTAAATCTATAGAAGCATACCGTTTTAGAGAAGCTCAGGCAGAGGCCATGAACTTGGCTAGAATGGGTAATAAATACCTGGCGGATACAGAGCCATGGAAACTGATCAAAACTGATCCAGAGCGCGTAAAAACTATCATGAACATTGCGTTGCAAATTACTGCTAACCTTTCGGTGGTATTCGAACCTTTCTTACCGTTTACTGCTGCTAAATTGGTAAACATGCTTGGAATTGATACGCTTAAATGGGAAAGCGCAGGAAGCGATGAATTGCTGGCGGCTGGGCATGTGATTAACAAGGCTGAAATTCTATTTAGCAAAATCGAAGACGATGCCATTGAAACGCAGATTGAAAAGCTTCACTCGGCAGGAGAAGAGGAAAACAATTTTCCTCCAATGAAGGAAGAAATTGCCTTTGATGATTTCATGAAAATGGACATTAGAGTGGGTGAAATTGTTAGTGCTGAGAAGGTTAAGAAAGCAGATAAATTGCTAAAACTTACTGTAAACACCGGTTTAGATACCAGAACCGTGGTTTCCGGAATCGCAGAGCACTACCAACCAGAAGATGTTGTTGGACAGAAGGTATCTATCCTGATGAACCTTGCTCCAAGAAAAATTAGAGGAGTAGAGTCTCAAGGGATGATCTTAATGGCTGAAAACGCAGAAGGTAAATTAGCATTTGTTTCTCCTACCAGAGAAATGGAAGCTGGTGGCGAAGTGAGGTAAACACTCTCTTAAACTTTGTTAAATAAGGGCTTTAGGAGCTTATGGCGTAACTTTTGTAACCAATTGTTGTTACATTAGAAACGTGATCCTATGAGTAGAATAGTCGTAATGAAAAGCCTTACAGTTTTCTTATCGTGTTTTTTATTGATAACTGCTTTCTCCTGCAATCAGGCAGAAGAAGTGGAAGTTAACGGAACAGTGGTGCAAACTAACGATCATTTAAAAGTGATTAAGGTTTGGGGTACACACGAAGAACGTGGTTTTGCTTATGGTTACCTGATGGCCGAGGAAATTGAAGAAGCTTATACAGGCTATGCTCAACCTTACCTGGGTAAGTACTACTCCATGGCTAAAAAGCTCGTTAAAAGCCCCGAAAGTTTTAAAATAGAGGAGAAATACCTAACAGAAGCTAAAGCAATGCTGGAGGGCATGAAAGCCGCCGGTATTGATGTAGACGAAATGGACGAATGGGACTTGATTCTGTTCAACAGTTTGTTGGATGTGTTTGGCTTTGCATACCAGTTTCAGCAAATGGGAAATGGTTGCTCCAGTCTTATGAACTGGGGTGAAGCCACCAGAGGAACAGATTTGGATGGAAAATCAGTTATCTCTCGCCACGTAGACTGGGGAGCAGAACCTGCTCTGGTAAATAACAATGCCATTGTGGTACACATCCCCTCGGAAGAAGATGAACAACCCTGGATGATGGTGGGTTATGCAGGGCAAATTGGGGTTCTTTCGGGAGTTAATAAAAGCGGATTAGGAGCCTTCCAGCAGGTAGTAATTGATGGCAACCACGGCAATGCAAGTTTTGGGAAACAATACGAACCAATTTGGTTTACACTAAGAGATGCGCTCGAAAAAAAGGACCCCAACCAAGATGGTCGACACAATGTAGAAGACATTAAACACGAAATTAAGCAGAACACTTCGGGTTATGCGGATGGGTATATCATCACCTCTATCGCTCCTTCCACCGAGAAAGAGGATCACTTAATTTCTATGGTGGCTGAAATTGCTCCCGGTGCACCTCATATTAGTATTCGATCTACCGAACGA
Organism: Parvicellaceae bacterium; assembly: GCA_965230225.1. Lineage (GTDB taxonomy): Bacteria > Bacteroidota > Bacteroidia > Flavobacteriales_D > Parvicellaceae > CALSMU01. Next base: position 884,412 of record CBDDKM010000002.1, on the reverse strand, counting down.
GATGATCAACTGCCTGGGCAAAACTTGTATTCTGCCAACAATCAGATTGGTAGGAAAGACGCCAATAACTACTGTAGCAGATATGAATCTACGATTAATGCCGTTGGTACAGGAAAAGGCATAAGTGCTGAAAAAAATTGGGAAATATTACGTGATAGCTCCAATTGCGAGGACATGTTTTGGGATAATGTACAGATGATGCAATACATTCCGGAGTTACATCGCTTTAAGCTGAGTTATTATGAAGATGGAAAACATGCGTTTATGAATAAGCCTGTTGAGTTGGATTTAAAAGAGTTGTTTGGGGAAGATTGATGTTCTTTTAGGTCTATTTCTTACAATACGAAACATGAATGGAAAACCAATTTCCGTGCAGCGACACGGAAACTCATCTTGTTTGAGCTAATGCTCTTTGGTAAAATTCCCTATTTTTCATTGTTCTTTGTCATTGCAACAAAGAACCAAAATGCTAGGGCTGTTAAAGGCAAATGCTTCGCACCGGGAGTCTCCAGTCTTACATGCTCCTTTTCTCCGCTGCGCTCCAAAACGCAATTCCAGACCTACGATCCCTTTTGCTGACAACAGCCCTAAATTCCGTTCACCTCGTATATCGAGATTTATTGATTGTGATGTAAGCAAGGCGATAGTAAATGAAAAAATATCTATCCTACACCAAAACAAAACTTCTCCCCTCTTCAACTTCTTAACTCCTAAACTCTTCAACTCCTCCCCCTCAATTCCAAACTAAAAAAATGCTATCTTTAATAGCACACACAAAACTCCAATCTCAATACCGACCTTATGCTTCGTATTCTTTTCTCAACATCACTGCTGCTGCTTATTGGCTGTAACGTACAGCAAGATCAACAAGGTCAGGAAATTGAACAGGAGGAAAAGGGGTGGCAAAAACCGAAATTGGAAGGGCATTGGGAATTTGTATCCGTTGTGGAAGCTGAAGACACTCCATTTTTAAGGCACTACCCCGAAGCTAATGTTCCGGCAAAGGAAGCATTGGATCCTGAACCTCCGTACCATGGGCCGGATTTGATTTTTGATCAGGATTCTGTTTACGAGCTATTTTACCCAAGAAGGGTATCTTACCAGTGGAAATACGCCGTAGACTCCGGTTACCTGCACTTTGGGCATAAATGGTTTGAAAATACTTTCCCAGTAGAGTACACCAACGATACTTTGTTTATCTACAAACCTGTTTTTGGTAATAAGTACAATAAAGAGGGATACATCAAAACCCAATTTAACGATAGCATCGTAAATATCTTAATGACCCAAAAAGTTAACTACCCAGAGTTGGCCGGAACCTGGCACCTCATTAGGTTCGATAGTTTCGACGATGGCTCGGAAGGATACGAACTAGATTTCCCACACGAATTGCAAGATTCCATTGTAATAACCCGAGAAGAATTAATTAAAGGGATGGAAGAAGGCATGACCTTATGGATAAGTACTGATGGTGAAAAAAGAGATTATACCTTCTTTTCTCGCTGGGGGTATCTATACCTTACTGCCGGAGATTGGTTTAAAGGAGATGATCCGGGGGTACATTATAGGAGTTGGTGATGTAAATAGAAATCTTTCCTACCTTCACCACACCTAATTCCAAAGCTACATGACTACCTCATTTCATGAAATCTTATTGGTTAGGTATAAGTATATGAAAACACCACAAACCCTCATTTGTTTACTGTTTATTGGTATTAGCAACATTTGTTTTGCTCAGGATAACCGAATTCAAAATCCGAAAAAGAACTTTGATAAACTCTGGGAAACCACCAGAGATGAATACTGCAATTTCGATCAGGTAGATATAGATTGGAATGAGCGATACCAACATTATAGCCAGCAGGTAACCGACAGTACCACTAACGACGAACTATTTGCTATTTGCGGTAATTTGCTAAAAGAACTCAACGACATGCACGTTGTTTTAGACAGAAATAGCAAGTACCAACTTAACTTTATAGAAAGTGGAAAGCCTTCGAAGTTTTTTACTGAGTTTCCGGATAGTGCAAGGGCATTTAGGCTGTTAACAGTAAACGACTCTATTCTTTACTCTCGCGGGTTTTCGGAATTTACCATTCTAAAACCCAACATAGCCAATGTAGGGGTTATGGAGTATTGTTTTTCAGATTCTCTGGCATATTTAGTGGTTAACTCCATGGAAGGCATTAGCAACTACAAACTCAATAAAGCCATGCACCAAATTGTAGATTCGCTTCAAACCCGAAAAGGATTGATTATCGATATTCGCCTCAACGGAGGAGGATACGACAAAAAGGGCTACAGCATAGCAAAATACCTAACCGCAGAAGACAAAATATCGGTATTCAAACACACTCGTAAAAAGGGAAAAGATGAATACTCCAAACTAAAAAAGGTTGTGGTTAAAGCCAACACAAAACATAATTACACCGGAAAAGTAATTCTGCTTACCAGCGATTATAGCGTTAGTGCCGCAGACGTGTTTGCATTAACACTTTCCAATTTTGATCATGTAACTCTTGTAGGAGATCGCACTGCAGGTTTTTTCTCGGATGTATATGCTCACAAACTCCCCAACGGATGGAAGTATACCTTGTCTACTCAAAAATATTACTCCGAAGAAATGGTTAACTACGAACGAAAAGGTGTACCACCTGATTACCATATTTTGAATACTTACGAAGCGAGTAAAAAAGGAAAAGATCCTGTTTTGGAAAAGGCTTTGGAGTTGTTGAGGTAGGGCTGACTATATTCTAAGTTTATAACCTAGCTATCCACACTGAATTCTCTGTGCTTAATTCTCTGTCTTTGGCTTCTCTGGTCCCGATAGCTATCGGGACCAGATCTTCGTCCGGAATGGGGGTGAATCCGGGTTGATAAGTATGATTTGGGTTATAGGGTGAATACTCCATTAAAGGTATGATGTAAGTACTGTGATATACAAAGTCTATTGTCTAATATCTACAATCTTTAATTAAACACAATAATTTCTTAACTGTTCAGCTTCATAACCTATCTCAAGATTATTTATAACTTTAGTTCAAACTAAAATGACCCCCTCTATGAAACTACCCCGTTTCATGATTTCTATTGGCAAAAAGAAGAGAAAAGACAGTGTCTTTACTCCTAACCTGTATATCATTAATTAATAACCCTAAATCATTTAAAAAATGCATTTATCTAACCCCAAGTGGCCAAAAACCACTAAAGCCTACAAAGAGCTTAAAAACCAAATTAAAACCGACAAAGCCTTTGATCTGGCCCTTTACACCTCGCTTATGATTGCTCAAAACAGAGCTAAAAGCGAATTGCACTCAGACTTGTACAACGCCATCGATAATGTTTTCGATGGAGATGGTTGGCCAACTACACCAGATGCTTATTTAGAGTACATTGAAAAGTATCTGGTACTTATTCCCAATGAGATCGATGATCCCATGTATCCCAACGCCTGGAAAAGCAATAATGCTCAGAATGGGTACAACCAAAAAGTATACGACTTGTTATGCCAATTCTACTTTTTAGTAGATCAGGTATTACCGGATACTAACGAAACCCTACAGTCTTACAAAAAAGGAAAGTTTGTATTTGCCGATTGGCTTCGCGACTTTGCTGTAGACTGGGGTAAATTTTTGGACACTAAAGAGTCGTTACCGCTATCTGCATTGGCCTCTTTTATGGCAGATCCTATGTATAACATTCCACTTTACAGCGATAATGCAGGTAAATGGAAAACGTTTAATGAGTTCTTTTATCGTGAGTTTAATGGTGCCGATAAAAAAGGACACACCCCTCTAAGACCAATTGCTGAGCCAGGAAACAACAAGGCTATTGTTTCATCGGCAGACTGTACGTTTAAAGCTCAATACCATATTGATGAAAACGGAGTTGTAGTTGGAATTGATGGTACACCAACCAGCGTGAAACTGAAAAAAACACATCCTATAAACACGGTAGAAGAATTACTCCAGGACAAAAAACTAGCTAAGGCTTTTCATGGTGGTACTTTTGTACATTATTTCTTAAGTCCTTTCGATTACCACCGTTTCCACTCTCCTGCGGACGGAACTGTTAAAGCCTGTAAAGTGGTAAGAGGAAAAGTATTTCTAGATGTAGAACTGACCGACGATGGTGAATTTGATGCTCCGGACAGCGCTAAAAATGGATACGAGTTTCAGCAATCGAGAGGAGTATTTGTAGTAGATGCCGGTAAAGAGGTTGGTTTAATTGCCTCTGTTCCGATTGGAATGGCTCAGGTATCTGGTGTAGATATGTATACCAAACTAAAAGGAAAACAAGTAAAGAAAGGTGATGAGTTTGGTAAATTTATGTTTGGTGGTTCTGATACCATTTTACTATTCCAAAAGAACCCTAATTTGTACTTATGGAAAAATGATCCGGCACACGTTCCGATCCACTTCCAATTTGGGCAAGTATGTGCCTATTGGGATGTGAGAAAATAACCTACTAAATAGAAAAGCGGCTTTTAAAGTCGCTTTTTTTATGCCAATTTTTCGTCTCTTTCTACCTCAGCCAATTAGAAATGTTTTACTCAAAAGCCTATTTAACAATTTAAATAGAATTTTAACAAATATGGCTTTTGTATTGATTAGAACTACCTATTTATAGGGTTTTTATACTCTATTGTATAGTTTGTAATGCTCCACATTTTGATAAAGTAGACATTTTGAATCCTGCTTTTTTTCGGTTTTTCTTCGTTTTTCGATCCATTTGTACTGTTCGTTTATTGCACGCTACTACTCAAGCAATAACACAACCAACGATTACAGAACGAAATTCAACCACAAATGCACAAACTCTACACAATACTGCTTATATCTATTGTACCTCTCTGTGGTATATCTCAAACCTTTACAAGCTTTCCTGCTCCATTTCTGGATACAGGAGACTATGTAAGAGGAATTTCCTGGGTAGATATTGATAACGACAACGATCTGGATGTTTACCTAAGTGGAAACAACGGCTACGATGCTACATTGGGAGCTACTCTTCCCATGAGTGTTTTATACACCAATAACGGAAACGGAACTTTCTCTCCTACTAATGAAATTCAGTCGGTAAACAGCTCCATGGGGCATGGATTTGGGGATTTTGACAACGATGGAAACATTGACCTCCTATTGGCAAAGACTCATAATTGGGGGTACCTCAACGAATTTTATGTGAACAACGGGGGAACCTTTACCATGGATAATACAACAGGGCTTACGCCTAGTGTTACTTCGCCATTTGAAGGAACCGTTAGCTGGGGAGATTACGATAACGATGGTTACCTGGACATGTACATTGTAAGGTGGAATGTTCAAACCAACCGACTGTTTCACAATAACGGCAATGGAACGTTTACCCAAATTACATCTGGGCCAATGGTTACGGATGCTGCCTGGAGTTCTTCCGGTATTTGGGGAGATTTAGATAACGACAACGACCTTGATCTTGTGGTAGGGAACTACAGTGGAACAGCAAATAAAATCTATGTCAATAACGGAAACGGAACCTTTACCACACTTACTGGAGCAGGAAGCATTTTAACCGATGCCGAGGACACCAGGGAAATCAACTTAATCGATTTTAACAACGATGGTTACTTAGATGTTTTTGCTGCTAACCAAAATGGACAAAACAGGTTGTACCAAAACAATGGTAACATGACCTTTACAGATGTTCACACCATGGGGAACTTCTCGGACGACAGTTGGTGTTCGAACTGGGCAGATTTTGATAATGATGGAGATTTAGACCTTATTTCGCTTGGGTTTAATGGAAATACCGACAATCGTTTTTTACGTAATGATGGAAATAGTTTTACATCCATTAACCCAAGCAATGTATTACCAACAGCCTTTTCTGGTTCAATGTCCACATCAGCCTGTTTTACAGACTTCGACAACGATGGCTGGATGGACCTGCACATCAGTTATCCAAGCATTTCCAACCCGGATTATTTCTACCGAAACGATGGAACTGATTGCATGGCATGGATCGAAATGGACCTAACCGGAACTGCCTCTAACCACGATGGAATTGGAGCAAAAATAGCTGTTAAAGCCAACATTGGTGGAGTGGATAAATGGCAATACCATTGGGTTAGTGCACAAAACTCTAAAGTAGCTCATAACATGCAACGTGCTCATTTTGGATTGGAAACAGCTACTGTTATCGACTCGTTAGTGGTTCAGTGGCCTTCGGGAACCATTTGTAATTATACCAATATTGAGGTAAACCAAATTATCAATTTAAGCGAGGATTGTACCTATTCGGTAATCGTTCCACCCGCTGATCCTGATGGACAGCATACTTCATTATTGTTTTGCTCTAACGACCCGGATACGGTACTTTTCTTCGGAGGACTGGGAGGAAATCTAACATCTAATTGCAGCAACTTTGATACTGCTACAGGTGTTTACTCCCCTGCTAATGCCGGAACGGGAGTTTGTGAAGTGTACTATACTATACCAGGGCTATGCGGATACACCGATACCATTTCGGTAGAAACATTTAATGCTCCCGAACCTCCGGTAGTTTTGGATACTACATTGTGCTTAAACACCGGTGTTTTCAATTTAACCGCTATTGGTAATTCCGGTACCATTAACTGGTACGACGATCCACTAGGAACCAATTTACTGGATACAGGAGCAGTATATTCTCCTGTACTTGGTTCAACTGCTCCGGTAACTTTCTACGTAACTCAATCTAACGGAAGTTGTAGCAGTTTACCTGCACCCCTTAATGTAACAGTTGGAAGCGTAACAGCTCAAATCAATACAACATCTTCTACTTCCGGAACTCCCCCATTACCTGTAGATTTTAATGGCTCTGGTACAGGTACCGGAACATTGAGCTACAACTGGAATTTTGGAGATGGAAATACAGATACTACCCAAAACCCAACACATGTATTTAATACACCTGGAACATATCCGGTGGTACTAACAGTAAACGACAGCATCTGTTTTGGAACCGATACACTAATGGTGGATATAATTGAGGAAGACTCGTATGTAACTATACCGAATATCTTCTCTCCAAATAACGATGGGAACAACGATCAATTTAAGGTTTCAGGAACCAATATTATTGATGTAAAGGTTGATATATACAATCGTTGGGGGCAAAAGCTTTACTCCTGGAACGGGCTAACCGGATTCTGGGATGGAACTCTGATAGATGGAGACATTGCTCCGGAAGGAACCTACTATTACCTGGTTGAGGCAACAGGTAAATACGATGTAAAACACTCCAAAAATGGCCCCTTTAGCCTAGTGAGATGAACCAATTAAACAACTCTATATATAACACAGTACTCGTATGAAAAAAACTATCTTTTTCGGTGCTCTTCTCCTGATGGGGAGCACACAGGCACAAAATGGGGGCACATTTAGGTGTGGAAGTGACAACTACTATCACCAACACCTACAAGCACACCCAGAAGTAGTTCAGGAGCGAAACGAACTGGAAAACTTTACCACTAAGTTTATTGATAAGTACAACCCCTTAACCAAAAGTGCTTCAATAACTATTCCAGTGGTTTTTCATGTTAACGATCCTACCAATCCGCAAAAGGTAACTCCTGCTCAAATTCAGTCGGCGCTGGATATCTTAAACGAAGATTTTACGGCTACCAATTCAGATATTGCCAACATTAGACCTGAATTTTCTGGAATTATTGCCAACATGGACATTAACTTTTGTTTGGCTACTAAAGACCCACAGGGAAATGCCACGACAGGTATTACCTATCATACGAACAATTACAACGGAAGGGAACCAGATGGGTACGGTTCTGCTGTAAAAGGGGTTGAATACTGGCCCGGAGATCAATACCTAAACATTTGGGTGGTAAACGAGACGGAAGATGATGGAAGTTTGTACAACTCCGGATGGGCCTTTTTACCAGACAGCTGGGTGGCATCCAACAATTTGGATGGTATTGTGTACAATCACCGTTATTTGGGGTATGTGGGGTCTTCTGATGTGGATGGACCAACTAGCTGGCAAGCAGAAATGGCCAGAGTACTGACCCATGAAGTTGGTCATTACCTCAACCTGCACCATACCTTCGAAAACTATTGTAGCTCACCGGGAGACAATGTTAGCGACACTCCTCCGGTATACTACCATGGATCGAACAATTGCGATCAGTTAGGTACTATGTGTTCCGGTGTTAACATGGTTAACGATCAAAACTACATGGATTACACACCTTGCCCAAGCATGTTTACCGAAGGACAAAAAACAAGGGTGCTTGCTGCTTTAAACTCCAACGTTGCAGGAAGAAACAACCTTTGGAGTACCAGTAACCTAATTGCTGTTGGGTGTACTCCATCAGTATCTGTGGATGAATTAGAAAAGCCAACCGTTCAAGTATACCCTAACCCGGCACAATCTGAAATTCAACTTCAGTTTGACCGGCCATTAGGGAACAATACCTCTATCTCTATTTTAGATGGGACAGGGAAATTGATATCAACTCAGTCTATTAACCTAACCAACATTACCCTATTTAACATGAGCATTGAACACCTTGAAACTGGTTTATACTTTATTCAGGTGGCTAATAAAGACTTTACACAAACTATACGAGTGGTTAAGAATACGTAGCTTTCATCAGATACGTAGTGTGAATAATGCAGCTGGATAATGTGGTGGTTATCCAGCTCATTGTTTTTATAGCCCTCCCATCACTCCTAAATCTGTATCTTTGAATCGTGCCACGGTTTTCATTTAAATATATTGTTGTTCTGTTTGTACTGGGAACTTTTTCTGTTTTTGGACAAGATGAAATCAGCCCTGAACATCAACAGTTATTACTGAAAAGTGAAGACGGAAATTTATCCCTTGAAGAACGCATAAAATGGGCCAATCAACTTAAAGTTGAAGGAGAAAAAACAAAGGATACTGTACTTCTAATTGAGGCTAACTTTAGTATGGCCAAAATCTATTACGAGAATGGTAAGTACCTCGAATCATTGGAGTTTCTGAACCACCTGTTGAGTTTGGAGCGAGACATCAACTCACACAATTACGCCTTCTTTCAAAACAAATTTGGACAGAACTACTACCAACTAGGAATCAACAATAAGGCCTTACACCATTTTGAAGAAGCCAAGCGAGTAGCCTTACTGATCGACAATCATTTTCTGGCACTTAGCTGTGCTAACAATATAGCCTCTGTATACATTTCGCACGAAGAATACACCAAAGCCATTGAGCAATTAAAGGAAGTGATAGAAATAACCAAGGAGAATGAAATTCTTACGGTATCCGCCTATTATAATCTGGCCATCTGCTACCTTCACCTTGATGATCTCAATAATGCTCATTTGTATTTAAAAGAGCACGTTGAAACCTCTCTTCTTCAGGAAAATAAGGATCAACTCTTAATGGGGTATGGTAAACTGGCCATTGTATTTGCTAAAAAGGGGGATGAATTGCTGAGCAACGAATACCTTGATAAATCTTCCAGTTTGATCGATTCAGTTAGGTTTGCCACCAAAATAAGGTATCACCTGGACGAAGCATCAGTATACATTCAGTTTGAACAAGATGTTGCTGCAAAAGAAAAGTTAGAGTTAATAGAAGAGCTGATAAAAAACTCAGAGTTAACCCGTGAAAAGCTAAAACTATACAAGGTTTATGGAGATTATTTTGAGCTTACAGAAAACCTGGAGCAATACATTGCTTACAATACCCTCCACAATCAAATTGCAGACTCTCTAAGGCTTTCCCAAAGCTTAAATGAGTATGAGGCTTACGAAAAACTTTCGAAGGCAGAGAAAAAGAATCATCAATTGTTAGTGGATCAGCAGCAATTGCAAATCGACTCGGAAAAACAAAGTAAGCAGATTGTAACTTACGAGCGCAACATGTACCGAGTTATTACCTGGTGCATTATTGGTGCTATTTTACTTACCATTATTCTTTTCTATTTCCGTAAGCGAATGATTCAGGCTAAAATCAGCAGCGAATTAATGGAACGCAAGGCGGATCAGCTTTCCTCCACTTTAGAAGTTAAAAAAGATCAGTTGACGGAACTGGCCATTTACATGAGTCAGAACAAAAAACTACTTTCCAAACTAAGGGATGAATTGAGAAATATCAGGCGAACAGACTCTAAACATAAATCTGAGTTAGACACACTTATTTTTCAGATTACTGAAGTGATGAACATCAGTAAGGATCAGCAAAAGTTTCATGAGCTAATTGAAGATGTAAACGAAGAATTTATTTCCAGGTTGAAATCCAAATACCCTGAGTTAACCAACAATGAAATTCGATTAATCAGCTTAATTAAACTCAACCTTTCTTCTAAAGAGATTGCCTCATTGTCTAATATCTCCTCCAAGTCGGTAGATGTTAGCCGTTATCGATTACGAAAGAAATTGGGGTTGGAAAAAGGTACTTCTTTAAAGTCTTTGATTTCTTGAAGGTGAATAGAACCTACTTAACTCCATTAACTTTTTAACTCATTAACTTTCCATTGATACTTTCCGAAGAGGTGGATATATTTGTAAAAGCCTGTGAGGTGATACAATGAAACAAACCATCCTGATTATACTGCTTTTATTAGGTGTTGCAACCAGCTATGCACAAGGTTCTATCTTGAAAGAAGAGGTTTATCAGTTAACCGACTCCATGATGGTAGCTCGAATTAAGTATTACCCAGAACTTAGAAAAAACTGTGAGAAAGTTATTTGTAAGAGAATAACCTATCAAAGTGATTCATTAGCAATAAAAGGCTACCTGATTCAACCAAAAAAAGAAGGCGTTTACCCTTGCATCATATTTAATCGGGGGGGACATGGAGAAATAGGGGAAATGACTGATATTTATACAGCTCGATTAATTGAATATGCTTCGATGGGGTTTGTAGTAATCGCTTCTCAATACAGGGGTGGATGTAAAGGATGTGAGGGACAAGACGAAGTAGGAGGAAGAGATTTAAACGACGTTTTGAACCTGTTTCCAATTATCGATGAAATGGCCAATGTAGATACTTCCCGAATAGTTATGATTGGATCCAGCAGAGGAACCATAAATACTTGCAGAGCCATTACTAAAACAAAGAGAGTTAATCTAGCTCTACTCATGTATGGTGCCTATAACTTGTATACCAACATAAAAAAACAGCCAGAAATGGAAAATGTGGTTCTTCCTCATTTCATTGATGATTATTGGGCCAATAGAGATTCAATTCTTACCCAAAGGTCAGCCGTTTTATGGCCCGATCAATTTGCAAAGAATACTAGTGTTGTTATTATGCATGGGACTAATGATAAAAAAACTTTTTACGAAGAAGCAGTTGAACTCCATCAAAAACTGGAAGAAGAAAATATCGACGTCTATCTGGAAACCTTCCAGAATGGTAATCACGGTCTTACTTCTCACTGGGAAGACTACTGGGACAGGTGCAAATATTACCTCAGCTTAATCAAAGAGAATAAAGAAATTACCAGCTACAAGCCTTAAAACAAAAAAGCCGATGGAGTTCCATCGGCTTTTTTTATGACTGCAATTTTAATTTTGCTTTTAACCAACAATCGAAATTAAAATTGAAAGTGGCTGGTTTTACTCTCTTTCAAGAGTAATGGTCATTGTCATTCCTTCTTCGTCTACACCAAGAACCAAAGTTGTAGCAGAAAGCTCAACGATGTTTACAGACTCTGTACGACCATTAATAGTAGTTTCAATAGAGCTTTCTCCAGCTGTGTAAGAACCAGTTTCAGTTCCCAAACCAGAAACCATAGTCATGGTTCCATCCTCACCAAAAGTGTACTTGGTTTGAGCAACCTGCTCCTGGATAGCTTGCTCCATTTCAGCTTGTTGTTCTTCAGGAATTTCCATTCCAAGATCCATAGATACAGCTTGCCATGTTCCAACAACAGATGCTGCCTCTTCTACTTCTACCTCTTCTACCACAGGAGCTTCTTCAGCTGCTGCTTGGTTTTCAGTAGTTTCTACTTTTTCGTCTTTCTTTTCTTCTTCTTTTTCTCCACCGCACGACACTAACATAACTGATGCCGCCATGGTTAAAATGTAAAAAGTCTTTTTCATGATATGGTTAATTTTTAAATACTAGTCCGGCAATTTAAGGTAATCCCCATTGAAATCCATTTTTTCTTATTAATTGGTCAATCTTATGAGTATTGAGCATTTTATTTCCATTTTCTGTGGGTATGGTTATTTTTGAAACATGACAAAAAGGGAAAATTTCATCAATTGGCTAGTCATTGGTATTAGACAGGAACCAGATAGTTTAAACGAGGTTTTTTATTACGACAAGGCTAACAACCACTTCTTTAGCTTGTTAGCTATGGATTTCATTTTATTGGAACAACAAGTTAATCATAGTTATACAGCAGAAGATGTTGCCATCATTCGCGATAAAGTGTCCAAAATAAAGGCTAAAGAAGAAAGCATTATCCCTATTCCAAGGCTTAGTAAAGCCGATCGTGAACCAGTGGCCATGCAAGATGTTAAAGCGGAAAAAGTTGCTGAACTCTTTTTAGACAAGCACCAAATTGATGTAGAATCCTGTAGTTTTTGGTTTCCTCAGGGAGCCGCCGAATAGTATGAGAGCATTTATCATTATCACCTTATTTGGCCTCTTTTTTTCTAGTTGTACCGACCCAGCCAATAATGCACCAAAAGATATTGACCCTGAAATCATCGGACTTTGGATGCAAGAATCCAGAGGGTTTAGGTTTCACGAAGATGGAAAAATGGAACTGGTATATGTATCTAATCCAGACCCTGAAACAGAAGGGTTAGACATTACCTTTCATACCTCTGTTGAAAAGGGCTTTAAGTACATCTCTTACGAAGCAAAAAGAGACGGGAAAGTAGTAAAAACAGCTCACGAGAAGTACAAAATTGAAAACGGCGTACTGTGCTTACCCATTAAAAGACACTATGACAACGAAACCATAGTAAAAGACTATGAAGACAAGTATGTTAGAAAGGAGTAGGGAGATTGGAGTCTTGAATAAAGAGTTTTGAGTAGAGAGTGCGTAGTATGGGGTAATTCCTTGTCTATGCTTGGTTGTTTTTTACGTAAGTGGTTGGGGTAACACCTGTGTATTTCTTGAAAGTGGTGTTGAAAGTGGACTTAGATTTGAATCCTGCCTCGTAACCAATTCCCTCTATGGTTAAATGCTGGTTCTTTTGATCCATTAGCATTTGTTTCGCTTCTTCTATTCTGAATTCGTTAATGAATACCACAAAGCTCTTTTTATACTTATTGTTGATGAGCTGCGATAAATACTTGCTATTGGTTTCTAATGCATTGGCCAATACGTGTATGGTCAATGATCGATCCAGATAAGGCTTATCCTCTTTCATTTTTGTCACTAATCGCTGGTCTATTTCATCAAAAACTGGGTTGGATACCTCAATCTCTGACTTCTCTATTGGTTGTAGTTGGGGCACTTCCGAGTAAATGGGATCTTGACTTAAACCATGGTAACCGGCAAATACAACGTATAACAGTAATACCAAATTAAACACCAAGTCTGAAATGGAATCATCCACCAAGTTAGCCACCACCAAACCAACAATAAACATTGAATATCCAATCAACAGTAGCTTGAACCAGCTTAAATCTACTTTTTCCGAGTAAGAAAAAACCTCTTTAACTCTTTTGGTATGTCGGTTATACTCTACAATCGACTTATAGATGTAGAACATGTTTTGCAATACAAATAGCCCTGTAAGCGATCCTATTGTGAGGTACAACAGTATTCTTCTGGCATTAGCCCCCAGCTCCGAACCTGGCATTGATTGGGTTAGAATAACCAGAATCAAAGATATTGACCCAATAATAATTGGCAACAGCAAATGAGGCCAATATCGAAGCTTCTCCCCTTCACGGACCAAACTTTTAACGTAACTCCATAGCAATGGACCTATCAATAGCACAGCTGCATTGCAAGCTGGCAAGATTACCATGGCCACGCCTATCTTTCCCAGGTCAAGAAATAAGAAAAACGCTACAATTACAGTAATGTTAAACAGGTAATAGGAAAACAAACGATTGGCTAACCGCCTTCTTTTTAGGAGGGTAATTTGGAAGATAAACATCCAGGCAGCAAAAAGCGACAGAATGCTCAACACGTTTAATAAACTAAAATTTACTTCCTCCATTTAAATCAAAATTACAACCTTATTTGTTCTTGTTTGTCAATAAACTTTCCGGTTTTATAAATGACTCAACATTTTCTGCAAAGTTCATCCATTTACTCCAAAACCCTCTATTTCAGTCATTTTTCTAGTTCTAATTCATGTATTGGAACTGTTTTCCGGTTCGCTTTCAGGAATTGAAACCATTGATGTTTCCTAATGACCTACCATTGCACCACACCGAAACCAATGAATACTAAACACTAGTTAGTTATGAAACAACAACTCATCGTTTTCACCCTTTTATTTGGGTTAACCTCCTGGAGTGGTATTGCACAAGATACCCCCGAATGTTCCATCATCATACATCAGCAAGAAATTAATCCTCGGTTGGATTATCTGTTCTCCAAATATGGAGTTGAGTTTACAGAGAAAATTTGTTTGGGAATAGAGTGGTATGAATTAGAACATAATGTAATTGTTCTGTTCGATGAGCAATATCATCATGTAATGGATGATTTGGATGAACAGATTAGCCAATCTAACAATCAAGTGGAAATAGCTGAATTAATGATTCAGCAAACCAAACTGATTAACCTGATTGATGTTGAAGATACGATAGTAAATGAAATAAATAAGGGACAATGAAAAAGGTATTAACCATACTACCCCTGTTTATTCTTTTGAATGCCTACACCCAAACTGTTACGGTGTATTTAACTACCAGCGGAGGAAGTTACCACAGTGAAAAATGGACTAATATCACCACTGGAATTAATGGAACCGGAACAGTTGTTTGGGAGCAAGGTGGAGGAAGCATCGGAACCAGTGCAGGATTATTAACCGACGAAGCTATTTCGCTTAACTGCGGTACCACTTACTACCTAAACACATTCGATCGTTACGATGATGGATGGGATGGTACTACCTATATACTTGAAGAAACTTCATCCGGGCCAATTATTATTAATAATGCTGGCAGCAGCCCGGATGATGGTTCTGACTCCGACGCTACCTCTACCTGGGGGGCTGGAGAATATTCGGTTGATCTGGAATCTTCGGAAGCATTCAGTGTAACCTGCCCATGTGTTTCTCCTAGTATCGGGACAGCTACAACCATAACAACCAATTGTAATTCCGGAACATTTGATGTTCAATTAACCATTAATTCAGATGGTCAGGGAGGGTCAGTAACAGTGGATGATGGAGGAATATTGGCCGATCAAATTGTATCAAGCTTTCCAACTACTGTTACCTTTTCGGGTTACTCCGCTGGTACTTCCGTTACACTAACTGTAGATAATGGAACATGTAGTGTTAACTCCAATACCGTGAGCGAGCAATGTTCTTGCGCAACTCCCCCCACGGCAACAGTAGCTACATCTAATTTGGATTGTAACACCAACACTTTTGATATACAAGTAACCGGAATCAACAATGGGAGTGGAACTTCATCTTCCATATATGTTGATGGAGTATTGGATGTAGCAGGATCACAATTAAACGGAAAAACAGAAGGAACGAACTACACGGTAACTATTGTAGCAGCTGGGTCTGGATCATACACTTGCGAAACAGATTACACCAATGTAACTGCCAACTGCCCTACTCCTTGTGCCGGAAACGCAACTGTATTATCTGATGGATATACACAATCCAACATTACCACTCCGGGAACCGGTGGAGCCGATGATTGGGTTACCGAAGCAGAATCCTGTGGTATTGGTGGGCTATATGAACCTGATTATACCGAATTTGAGGATAGTGACGTTAAGCTATACTCTTATACCACAGGAGCAACAGCTGGAGAAAGCATTTATTTTACCATTGAGTATGATTACACTTCGGATAAATCACATTCTATTGGAGTTTGGTCCGATTGTGTTGCTGATAGTTTAAGAAACTGTGTTACTGCCTACTACAATTTTGACAATATCTCTGGTATTTGCGCACAAGGATTAGCCGCAAACACCACCTACTACATTGGGGTAACCAACGATTATTTTAGCCGTGAGGACCTTGATTTTGACATCATCGATTTTACCGTGGAATATTCTATTACAATACCAGATGATGAATGTGCTACAGCACCGAATATGAATTTATCGCTGCCCTACGATGGGTCTACAAGGTGTTCTTACACCGCATCAACAGGGAGTCCAGGAAGTTGTGGAACCATTGAGAATGACTCCTGGATTCAGTTTATAGCGGATGAAACTACTGCAGTTATTGACTATTCTGTTTCTAACTGCTCCAACGGAAACGGGGTTCAATTATCGGCATTTAGTGGTAGTTGCGGTTCAATGACATTAATTCCAGGTAGTTGTTTAAACTATGCAGCCAACAACAGTAATGGAACCTGGACGTTTTCGAACTTAACCATCGGGGACACTTACTACATAAGAGCAGATGGGTACGCAGGTGACCTTTGTTCCTACTCCTACACCCCTATTTCCGGGGTACTTCCCATTACCCTTACTAACTTTTCGGGTAAGGCATTAAACAATGGAAGAAACAGAATAAATTGGGAAACATCTAGTGAAATCAACAATGATTATTTCGTGTTAGAGTCTTCTACGGATGGTAAGGAGTTTGAGCAACTGAGCATTCACAATGGTGCTGGAAACTCCAGTAGCAGTCAGTATTATTTTGATTATGATTTCCCGGAAAGTGAGCAAACTTATTACCGATTGAAACAAGTGGACTTTGATGGGAATTTCTCCTACTCCAAAATTATCATGTTGGAAAACAATCATTTAGTGAGTGAGATCAGATTGTTTCCTAATCCTAGCAATGATGGGATATTTCAGATTAGAACAGAAAATTATAAGCAAATAGAATTCATTCAAATTTTAGATGCTCAAGGCAGAATTGTAAGGAGGGTTAACCCTTTAAACGATCAGCCAATTACGGTTGATCTGAGCCAAGAGCCGTCTGGAATTTATCAAGTGGTTTCGGTGAGTAGTACAGGCACTTTTTCCCAAAAAGTAGCAGTACTACATCAATAGAAGTGGTGTCTATTGAGTTGTTTCATAAAAAGGGAAGTTGTAGTAGGCTTCCCTTTTTCGATTATTAGGGCAAGCATTTGTGATCAAATACACTACATTAGTGTGACTAATGAAGAAACACTTAAAAAAAATCATCCCTTCAAATTTGTTGGAGCTAAAAGCAAAACTCAAGTACGACAAAAATGCTTCTCCATATCGAGGCATGAACGCAGAGGAGGTGTTTACATCCATCTATCAAAACAACAATTGGGGAAGCGATGAAAGTGTTTCGGGCATTGGATCTACATTGAAACTTGCTGATAATCTTATTCAACAGCTAAGGCCATTTTTAAATCAACATGGAATTACATCGGTATTAGACCTTCCATGCGGAGATTTTAACTGGATGAAAAAGGTCGATCTTTCGGGAATTTCATACATCGGGGCAGATGTTGTAGAAGAGTTAACTACTCAAAACCAAAACAACTTTGGTGCTCCTAATGTTTCTTTCCAAACACTTAACCTATTAACCAATTCATTACCTCAAGTTGATCTTATTTTGGTGCGAGATTGCTTTGTTCATTTCTCGTATGAAGACATTGAAAACGCCATTGACAACATTCGAAAATCCGGTATTTCATACTTATTAACCACTTCTTTTTCGAAACAAAAAGTCAATTTTGACATCACCACTGGCGATTGGCGACCAATTAATTTAGAGCGATCTCCATTCAGTTTTCCAACTCCAATGGACTCTATTCCGGAAAGTGTACCTGAAGGCTTTACAAAAGAGTTTAAGGGGAAAGAACTCTCCCTTTGGAAGGTGGATACAATTTAGAAATTGATTAACTTAATCGGGTGATTTCTATTTTGGGCATAATATCCTTATGTACTGTCTTTTTAATTTTTCTGGATTACAACAGAAAAGATAATGTACACATTGCGATTCTTTTCATAGCCATTTTTTTGTTGGGCATTCTATTCTTGTCCTTTTTGGTTAAAATGTTTGCCCTAATGGCTGCACTCATCGTTCCATTATTATTTATTGGTTTTTATTTGATTAAAAGAAAGAAGTAACATAAATCCTTTACGAAGTGAGATCGTTTCTTGTGGATATGAATTTGATTAAGAACACAGGACACGACATTACCGAATGGGAAAACATTGAGCTAGTTCCGGTACATGGATTTGTAGAAGTAAGAGAACAACACGGTGGGTTAATTTTTATTCGAACCCCTAAAGAAATAAGTAAACTTAAAAGAAGAATGGTTTATATTGGCTCTTCCTACTGGAGGTTAGTGAATGAATAAGATTAATTAATTTTGGTTACCTAGTATAAAGCAATGATAGGAGGATTATTAAGAAGAAAAATGGAAATAGATGCAGAAGCATTTATGGTAGAAAAAATTAAAAACTTCAAAGGTGCAGTAATTGGCAGAGGAGAAAACTCAATACTATGTGCAGAATTTAGAGAAGTAGACGGATTTCAGTTTTTGGGATTTAAAATATTAAGCCCACTTAATATAAAAGTATACCAAGGTTGCGATATCGAGTTTAGTGGTCATGGAAAAACTTTAAAAATTGAATCAGACTCTTTGGAGATTGAAACCGATTTTTCTAAATCTTATCAATTGGGAATTACTGAATTTGATATTGACTTGGAAGATGATCTTATTCAAATGATTCAAGAAGATAAAGTTCAAACCATCGGAATTAAGTTTAAGAAAAAATCAGTCGTTTTTTCCGTATCAAATCTCGAGTATTTAAAGAAGCTTGCGCTATAGGTCTATTCCCCGATAATTTCAGAGTTCCACTTGGTTCCAAAGCGGAAAATATTGATGGCAAAATAAGCCATGATTCGATTAGCTTCCAGACCGGAACCATTTCGGGCAATTATTTTCCAATACTCAAACCCCATGTTTAACCTTGGCTTGGAAAAAAGGTTGATATTAAATGCCATCCAGTGAGCATTTTTTTCTTGCATCATCTCTTCCCTGTGCTCCACATTTGTTGGGATGTAGTGGTTCCATGGTATATCATATCTGGCGCTTAAACTAATAAATGCTCCTTTACCCATGGTAATATCTGTTACCAAAGCAGGCCCAACAGTAGCATAAAACCCTACATCGGCAGTAGAACAATCGATTCGGTACCCCGATAGTCCTCCACCCACACCCATTCTAAAATTTGGCGTGGAAACAAAGTGAACTCCAGATAAAAACTTACCTATAATCCCTCCAGTTACCAAGTCATTTATTCCCTGATGGGCACTGGAGTTAATTCTACCTCCAATCATATCGGAAAACATGGATGAAGTCTTGAATTCGAAAAATGATTGTTCGTTTCTTATATCAAAAGTTAGGTATAACCCCCCAAAACTTTGAACAGTACGATTCATATCGTAGCGTGGAGCACTGTTATTGATTTTAGAGCTGGCTAACCCAAAATGGGTGGCCACAAATTCTCGTGGTAACTGTGCCATTGCAGTTGGAGCAATAGCTATACAGGTAAGCAATATAATTGCCGTGTGGATTATTCTTTTTATTGGTAGCAAGAGCGGTTAAATTTGGTGTATTTATTAAGTAGGTAGTTGAAAATACGCAAATCCACACAAGAGGTTTCCTGTTTTAGCCCGCACCTCACTTTTTGGGGTTTAATCTAACAATTTTCGGGACAAAAAAAGGCGACCAGTTGGTCGCCTTAAATATCCTATGGTTTAATAAATTATTGCTTGGTGTATGTAGCAACACAAGATCCTGACCCTCCGATAATTGGAGTATCATTATCATAAGTATAGTTTAGCGTAATAACATCTCCTGTAGCATTTACAGTACCTGTACCAGAAATAGTTAAGTTACCAACTGTTAAATCGATAATTTGTTGAGGAACAGTAATGTTATTTCCACTAATGGTAGCAGTTAATTGCCCTCCAACCAAATCAACAACATTGTCGATTAATAGGTCAGAAGAGGTTGCTCCGGCAGTAATGGTTTGAACATCCTGTAAAGAAGCAGCTGTTCCACAATCATCTACAACACCCCAATCTCCAAGCCAGTTGGACTGACTCATTACAACATTTACAGTTCTTGTAGCAGTTTGTGTTCCCACTTCGTTAGTGGCGCTGTATGTTACAGTAAACGACCCCGTTTCACTAGTATTAACTAATGATAAATCTGCGGTTACTTCCGCTGTGGTCCCATCAGAATTCTCTGCGGTTGCACCAGGATCAGAATAGGTCTCTCCCAATCCAATGGTAAACGGATTATCACCAGTTATAGTAATAGCTGGGGCCTCTTTAATTTTCTTACAAGAAGCCACAAATACAAATGCTCCTAAAATGGCTACTAATCCAAATAAACTTAGTTTTTTCATGGTATTCAATATTGATTATACTATTTGGTCAAATATAGTATTATTGTTTGATAACTCGCCTATAAACAGCGTGTTCATTCATTTCAATTTTCAGAAGGTATATTCCTGTTTCTACCTCAGTCATATCAACTGTTTCCGTTCCAGTTACCACCCCTTGCTTACGAGCAATTTGCTTTCCGGTCATATCAAACAACTGGTAGCTCCAGTTATCAGCATTTACCATTATGGTAAAGATTCCATTATTCGGATTAGGAATTACAGAAGCATTTTGAAGTAATAATTCTTCTATCGAATTATCTCCACCACCTGATCCTGTAGTATCCTGAGGAGCTCCAATGGTTGCTCTGTTTGATCTGGTTGAGTTATGATCCTGCGCTTTTACTGCACTACACAACGATGGAGCATCTACTTCCACAGTATATACCAACAAGCTATCGTCCGGAGGAGTTTGATCAGTAAATGAATTCAGGTTAGAAGGCAATGTAGTAATCTGTTGCCATCCCGTAGTTGGGTGGTAACGATTAATATGGAATGAACCATAAGAGAATCCTTCGTAATTATCCCAAATTAGGTTAACCACACCACCAACACCAAGATTGGCTGTTAAGTGAATGGTCTTGTGCTCATCGCTCAAATCTCCTTCATTTCCACAATCATCTACTGCCGCAATTTTGTATCTCCATGATCTAATGGTAGGGTCAGATAATACATCTTCGTAGAAGCTTAAGCTATCCGCATCTCTTGTTCCAATGAGGTAATACAACCCGCTCTGAGAACTCTCTTTATAAATGTTGTAGTAATCAATATCAGTTGTTTGTACCGGAGTCCAAACAACTACATTGGTATTCGTATTAGTATCTACCGTTACAATACAAATTGGGTTTTCGTCCGGCGTGGTCATTTCCACTTCAAATGGCATAAATGAGCTACATCCATTAGCTCCTTCAATTTCTACCGAATAACTTCCCGGTAACACTCCGGTTAAGTCCTGGTTAGAAGAACCATCCGACCAGGTGTAGGTAAATGGTCCCTGACCTCCAATGGTATTAATGTAAATACCACTTAACGATCCTGAACAAGTTCCGGTAACAATCGAATCTGTTAAGATAATTGGTGCAGTACTTTCGTTAATTACAAACTCTTTTTGGTGTAAACAAGTATTGGCATCAATCACCATTAGGTTATATATGCCTGCTGTTAATCCTCCTGTTTGGTTAGAAGGTCCTGTTTGGTTTGGCCAAATGAAATTATAAGGAGCGGCTCCATTACTTATTACAGCCATAGCACCACCATTTCCTCCTCCACAATCTACATCTTGAGTAATAACTGACACTACCGCCTCAGTTGGTTGTTCTACCGTAAAACTTTGCATTGCCTGACATCCATTTGCATCAGTAACGAAAATCTCATAAGGACCTGCTACCAGGTTAAAAATATCCTCAGTTTGATCTCCATTAGACCATAGAATGCTATAAGGAGCAACACCTCCAAGGATGGTAACACTGATACTTCCATTATCCTGTCCATAGCAATCCACATTTACAATGTTATCCAATAAAATAGTAGGTCCTTGATTATCACTTACGGTTACAATACCCTCGCTAGAACAATCATTGTTATCAGTTACGGTTATGATGTAAAGTCCAGAAGTTAGGCTATCAGCAATTACAGAGTTATCTCCGTTGCTCCACGAGTAAGAATATGGAGGTAAACCACCAGTAGCAGATACTACTGCCATTCCGTTATCCGAACCGCAATCAGCATCTTGAACGGTATTTGTAGATAGTGTAATTAATGATTGAGGAATAAATATCTCTTCGTTTCTCGAATCTGAAATTCCACAATTGTTCAATCCCGTTACAACAATATTGTACGTTCCAGGATTTGTGAATGTATGATAAACAGGTGTTAAAGAACCTTGGGTAATAAGGGTTCCTGATCCATCTCCAAAGTCCCAGGCATAGGTAGATGCTCCCACTGCAGCAAATTCAATTGGCTGTCCCTGACAAGAAGCAACTTCTTCATCCCACCAAAAAGAAACATCGATATCTACAGTATCTCCAACAGTCCCTACCTCTACTTGTAATGTATCATGGTAAGAGTTTCCACACCCATTGGTTACGGTAAAATATACATCATAAACACCAGTATTTAAATAAGAGTGTTGAGCAACATCAAATACAATTCCCTCAGGTGTGTTAACAGGGTCTGTTTGAGTGGTAGAGTTTCCATCTCCAAATTCCCATAGGTAAGTACCAGCTCCTCCTGGTCCAGCTACGAAGTATAAATCATCACCAATACATCCCTCTTGCTGGGTAAAGATCTGCATATTATTAGGGCTAGGGAAAGTATTATTATCTACAATTACAGAATCAGTTAACGTTGTATCATTACCACACCCATTGGTTCCGGTAATAGTTACATAGTATGTTCCTGTAGTAGAATAAGAATGAGTAAAATCAAAGTCATTCACTACTGTACCATCACCCATATCCCATGTATAGTTAATTCCTTCATTATCGTCTGAAGTGAAGAAGATATTGTCGCCAGGACAAATTGAATCTCCAAGGATTTCATAATCCAATTGCTGGATAGGCATGTTATCTACAATTTGTGCTGTAACATTTTGAACAGCAGTTGCTCCACATCCGTTAGTAACTGTTACCGATACATTGTAGTTCCCAGGAGAGTTATAGATATGTTCTGCCTCTCTATTGGTAGAAGTACTTCCATCTCCAAAATCCCAAAGGTATCCTGCATATCCTGAAGACGCATAAAACGATGTTACCGAATTGATACAGGACTGTCCCATGTTCATGGAAGCATTAATGTTTCCGGTAAATGGCAAGTTGTTCTGAACGTGAATCGTATCGTACAGCGTTACACTGTTACCACAGGCATTCTGAATGGTGGCAGAAACTACATAGTCTCCAACATTGTTATAAGTATGGTTCCAAACATTTGAAGAACCGGTACCATCTCCAAAATCGAAGTAATAACTATGGTAATGTCCATTGTTTCCAAACTCTACATTGTCTCCAGGACAGATATAATGATTACTAACCCAAAAACTTACATTATTTAATGGTGCGTTTGGAGTAACCACTATGGTTGTTGGAATGATAGAATCAACACCACAATCGTTAGTAATGGTTAGGTTGACATTATAAGTTCCGGCATTAGCTATTGAGTAGTTAATGTTACTTCCAATAACCGGTGGATTACCGTCGTTGAAATCCCACGAATAGTTTACTCCATTATTAGAGGTGGCCTGAATATTAAATTCTTCTCCCGGACAAACGGAATCAACTTCCCAAATGTATGGATTGTAAACAGGAACACTGTTGCCAACAAAAACACTATCTGTAAGAACTATGTTTGATCCACAACCATTGGTAACCGTTAAGTTAATATAATTCCATCCTGCATTGGTAAATGCGTGTTGCGTATCCCAGTCGGTAGATGAATTACCGTCGTTGAAGTCCCAATAGTAAGATGAATAACTATTATCAGTATACATAGAAACAATTCCACCAGGACAAGAAGTGTCTGCATGAACCACATGATAAGGTTGGTTTTCGAAGGCTAATCCGTGAGCCACCACAATGCTAGTATCTACTGTAAACACCCCACAAGAAGTAGTAACATCAACAGTTACCGTATAAGTTCCCGGTGTGTTATAGGTATGACTGGCACCATTGTATGAACTGTATTCTGTATGAGTGGTTCCATCTCCAAAGTCCCATTCAAAAGTACTTCCTGAGCTATACACCTGGAAGTTAGCTACATCACCCGGACAAATAGAATCTGTATTTACATTAAATCCTGATGGTTGCCCCTGTACATCGATGTTTACGTAATGATCTCCCAAATATCCACTGGTAGCATCGTAAGCCTGAAGCCAAACTGTAAAGCTTCCACCGTTGGTAAATGTGTGAGTTTGATCTGTTCCAGATTGCCACGGGGTTCCATCTCCAAAGTTCCATTGGTAAGTAACCGCATTAGGATCTGTTGAGGTATTAGTAAAGTTAACCGTAAGTGGCGCACATCCTGATGTTACATCGGCTGTAAACGAAATTTGTGCACTGGTAAAAATTGTAGTAAGGGTAAATGCCAGTAAGGCAACAATTTTAGAGGTTTTCATGAAGTCCGTATTTATGTGGCACAAAAGTAACCGAAAAGTATATCACAAAGCAACTTTTCGTAATTGATTATTAGCCTTTTAACATAAAAATGATACAGGCGATATCACTACTGCTTAACTACCTTTTGGAAAGAACTTTGACCATTCACCTCTAGTTTTAGCAGATATACTCCGCTCTCCAGGTGTCTGATATCAATCGGTTGTTTCATAGAAGTGTTATTCTCTTCTCCTAAAATTCTCTTACCGGAAAGATCAAACAACTCATAACTCCATTCCTGAGCACCAATCCAAATAGTAAATAATCCATTACCAGGATTTGGAACCACCTTGGCCTTTTCCAAAATGTTGGTTTCTACAGAAGTTACAGCACCCGGCCCGGCCATTAATGTTCTATTAGAACGGGTTGAATTATGGTCCTGAGCTTTCTCTGCAGAACAAGTGGATGGTAGTACTACCTCCACAGAATACCTTAAAGTTGTTGCATTTAGTGGAACTGTATTGTCCACGAATGTAAAGTTGGTACTCAACACGGTTCCTATCAACTCCCAGTTTCCAATGTTCGTAGTATCTCGGTAAATTTCGTATTCGTTAAAAGCCACCCCTTCGTAATCGTCCCAAATTAGGTTTACTTCGTTACTTACTCCTAAGCTAGAAGTTAGGTGAATGGTTTCGTGAAAATCGCTCAACGCACTTTCGTTTCCGCAACTATCTAATACCGAAATTTTGTATCGATAAGAAGTAATTTGTGGGTCCACTCCAAAGTCGGTATCCACGTATTGACTGATAGAATCGTAAGGTTGGTACCCTACTTGAGAATACGCTCCGGCAATGTTTCTATAAATGTAAAACCCTTGAATATTGGTTACTTGCGGCTTCTCCCAAACAATAAGGTTTTTGTTCATACTTGTATCTACAGATACCACACAGATTTCTACCGGAGTGGTAAATGAGTTGATATCGTAAGTTTCTTGAATGGTGCATCCATTATCATCAGTTACGTCAAGAACATAAGATCCAACCGCTTGATTTTCTACTGAATCTACCGCACTTGCAGCAGCTCCATTCCAACTATACTGGTAAGGTGATGTCCCTCCAGATACCATTGCATCTGCCGATCCATTTGAAGCAAAACACTCTGATGCTTCTGTGCTAACACTTAACGTTAACGGAGCTGGTTCTGTTATCGTTCCATTGGCCAATGCCACACATCCATTATCATCTGTAACTGTAAGTAAATATTGTCCTACACATAAACCTGTAGCATCAAAAGTTGTTTGAGCTAGCGGATCGTTCCACTGGAAAGTATATGGTGATGTTCCTCCAAGTGTTATACTGTTTAGTTCTCCATCGCAGACCCCATTACAACTAGCGTTTACCGTTCCACTAATTACCGTTACTAATTGTTGTGGTTCTTGTACAATAACTCCTGTGTTTGCTTCACAGCCATTGGTATCAGTAACGCTCACCTGATAAAACCCTCCTGAAAGTCCAGAAATATCTTCTGTAGTATCCTGTGTAGGCCATAAATAGCTATAACCTGGTGTTCCTCCCGATACAGAAATATCGATGGCTCCATCATAAGCCCCAAAACAACTCACATGGTTTACATTTGATGACAATTGCAATTGAGATGGCTCCGACAATGATACAGAGTCCAATCTGGAACACCCTACATCATCAGTTACTGTAACGTAAAATGTAGAAGGACATAAACCTATTTCAGTGTCTAAATTACCTCCTGTGGACCAAAGGTAACTGTATGGTCCCTGGCCATCGGATACCGATACTGTAGCCGAACCATTACAATCGCCATGACACAATGGGTCCGATCCATCAATATCCAGTGTTAGTAATAATCTATGCAATTCAATCCCTCTGTGTTCGAAATAGGATATCGAGTTAATCGTTCCTCCAAAATTAGTAGCTGAAACAGCTAGGTTACTATTTGATCCTGAACTAGGAAATCCTACAGAACGGCTATTTCTAAAACAATCTTCTGCAATACCATTACTATCCGTTTTTATAGCATAAGCACCATTATACGGATTGTTAAATCCTCCACTTCCAACTACAATTATACTTCCATCTGCTGCCACCTTTACAGCATGTGCTTCATCATTTCCGGGGCTAGTATATTCTTCTCTCCATTCAGCAACTCCTGTAGAACCATTCATTTTGGTTATGGATACACTTCCTGCCAACCAACTAGATCTACCCACGGCTATAAGATCTCCTGAAGGAGTTTCATCAACCCCATTGAATACAACCGTAATAAAATCGGCAAAAACATCACGGTAATCTCCTTTCCAAATGGCATTTCCTAATGCATCAGTTTTCATTGCAAAAGGAAAAGTAAAATTATCCACCGGGTTAAACCCACGTCCAACAAAAACAAATCCTCCATCTGAAGTTTCAATTAAGTTATCCCAGATATGATGGAAGTCGGACCAATTGGAATGATAAGTTTTAGAGTATTCCAAATTACCTGTTCCATCTATCTTCATGGATAAGGCAGAGTATTCGTTTGTGCTAGAAGTTAAGGACCTATACCCAACCAACATACAACCTCCATCAGAAGTTAAAATCATGTTCTCTAAATATTCCCTTTCGCTTGTTCCGTAATGATTTGTCCAAAGGGTATCTCCATTAGCATCGGTCTTTACTAAATAAAACTCATAATCACTTCCGGATACAAAAGCTCCTCCTGCAAGCAAATATCCACCATCAGGAGTTTGATGAGCTGATTTACCTGTGGTCGCCCCTGTTCCCATTGCATATTGCTTGCTCCATTCTACCGTTCCGGTTGCATCTAACTTGGTAAGTGAAGCACCTCCATGATCTCCTGCAACAATATATCCCCCATCTGATGTGGTATCTATTGAATTAGGCACCATAGAAAGCATTCCACCATCATCAAATGCAGAGGTCCACAATGTATCGCCATTGGCATCCATCTTTACTAAAGCGGTAGCTTCCGTCATCATCATCATGTCGTAATCGTTGGTAGCCATTACACCAACATAAGTGCCATCAGAATTGATAACAACATCATTAAACTGAGATCCATTAGACGATCCAAACGTGTTTTGAAAGGTAGTTTGTGCTGTGGAATTGATAGTTCCTGCCACCAAAATGGCAAAAAATGCTAAGTGTTTCATTGGTTAAGGTCAGTTCGTTGGTTGAACAAAAATAGCACATTCGTTTTTAAAGTACTATTCAACACCAAATATGAAGACTATTTCCCGAAGTTACTGTGCCTTAAACACCCAGAAAGGACGTATGCTCAATAATTAATGATCAAAGTGTTACACCCTTACACCGATCACACAAACATCATCCACTTGTTCAAAATCTCCTTTCCAGGCATTGAACTCTTTGTTCAGTAGATTTGCCTGATCATTCATACTCTGATCAAACATCGAAATTAAGAATCGCTTGAATGGTTTGTACTTGTACTTTTTACCTCTAGGACCACCAAACTGGTCAGCATAACCATCGGTAAATAAGTAGAATACCTCTCCTTTTTGCAGAGTAATGGTATGACTTTGGAAAGGAACTCGTTTATCGTACTGACCAACGGGTTGTTTAGTTGGTTTGATTTCATGCAGGAATGTTCCTCCAATTTCCATATTAGCTTCTTCACCTTCGTTAATGCAACTGCGTCTGGTTACCACCCAGAATGGGTTGTTGGCTCCAGCAAATTCGATGGTGGCCGATTCTTTATCGGCAGAATATTTCATTTTACAAAGTGCAATATCCATCCCGTCTTTCACCTCATCCTCACTCTTTTCGAAGGTTTCAATAACCAGATCAGTTACCTTATCCAATACATTTCCGGTATTGGTAATCTTAAACTCTTTTACACTTCGGTCCATGGCATTAGAACAAACCACACTTACCATGGCTCCTGGCACACCATGCCCTGTACAATCAGCAGCGGCAAAGAACACTTCTTCCTCTCCCACTTTTTCCATCCAGTAAAAGTCTCCTGCTACAATGTCTTTAGGCTTGTAGTAAACAAAACTGTTTGGTAGGTTTTGCTTCACAAACTTTTCAGGTGGTAAGATGGCTTCTTGCAAACGCTTAGCATAGGATATAGAATCCAGAATTTCTTTGTTCTTTTCCTCAATCAACTCCTTCTGGTGTTCGGCAATATCTCTTTGTTTTTCAGCTTCTGCCTTTTGAGCTACAACCTCTTTTGTTCTTTCTTCTACGATTCCCTCCAGGCGTATATTTTGCTTCTTAACTCGCTGAATACTCAAACGAATTGCAGAATAAACAACTATGATAAACCCGATGATGTACAATACATAGGCCCATGTGGTTCTGTACCATGGCGGAAGTACAATAATGCTGAAAGTGGCTTCTTCGGACTCATTTCCGTAAATGTTTCTGGCTTTTACTTTAAAAGTGTATTTCCCTTCCGATAAGTAGTACTGTTTAATGGTTCTGTTGGACCATTCAGACCAATCATCATCGTGCCCTTCCAAAATGAAACTGTATTGAGTAAGTGACTCATCAAAATAAGAAGTTGATGCAAACTGAAATTCTATGGGCTTATTAGAAGAATAGTCCAACTCATAAACCAGATTTTCTGGTTGGTGAAGCTGTACACCATTCTCATCTCCAAATGATCCGGCAAAGATGGTCGAATCTCCAAACAACACGCTTCTTACCAAAGTTTGATACTTCATGTTATAGTTGTTCACCTGATTGTTATCATACCTCAACAAGCCAGAAGGACCACCTAACCAGGTAATACCATTTTTCTCGTGATACATTACGTGTACAATCTCCTTAGAATAAGGTATAAACTGTTGATTTACCCACTGGTATTGGCCATCAACCAAACGGGAATACCCAATTTCGTAGTTATTGTCATTATCGAACAATACCATCCATATTTTACCATCGTGGTCGATGTTAATTCGATGAATTCCTTGTTGGGTCTCGGAAAATGCTATTCCAAACTCATCGGAAATGGTAAATTTTCCATCTTCATATTTAAACAATCCATTATCTGTTGCACAGTAGATGTGATCATTCAATTCTACCATGTAAGTGGCTCCGGCAGGAATTCCTTCTTCCTGATAAAAACGATCAAACCCCACGGTAGAATCCTTAAATACATCCAGATGAGTTTTATAAACTCCTCCATCCAAATCAGCAATGGTTCCAATCCAAATGGTTCCATCTTCCTGAATTAAAAAATTGAAAGGTTCTGCATCGCAGAAGTTACGGATATAGTTAGTCGTCGTAAATTCTCCATTGTTGTAATTTAGCTTGGCAATACCATCATAGTGGAGTACTACAATTTCGTTCTTGTTTCCTGGTAGGGATTTAAAATCATAAGGCCCACCTCCTTGAATTTCTTTTACATTAAAGTTCTTATCCAAACCTAATACAGAGTTCAATTCTGCAATAAACAAGAGGGTATCAGGGTTCAATTGAAACTCTCGCATCCCATAGCAATCCCTTTCAATTCCATCAATGGCTTTTAAAAAACCATCTTTTCCCATTTGATAAACTCCATCCTGAGCTGCCAGAAAAATGCTCCCGTTAAATCTTACAAGATCCTCAATTCCACTTTTTAAACCAGCATTTTTAGCGTAGCTTAATATTGGAGCATTAATCTCTACTTTACTAAGACCATTGTTGGTTCCCAGCCATAGGTTTCCTTCATAATCCTGATACTGAAATTTAATGGAGGCATCGGTAATTCCTTTACTTAATCCAACTCTATTTACAATGTTGAACTCCTTATCCAAAACAATGATTCCCTTTGAGTAAGTTCCCAGAGAAAGGTACTCATCATTAAGCACCAAACAAGAAACCAGTGTTTCATCCGTGTATTCAAAAACTCTTACAATATCTCCATTGGACTTCAATTCAAAAATTCCATTTTGAACAGTTACGGCCAATTTTCTACCATCAAATTCAGAGATTAATTCTATTTCCTTATTAGCAAATTGATAACCATTTTCTACCGGTACTAATTGGTCTCCATTAAGAGTAAATAACCCAGCATCTTTTTCAGATACATATAGCTTTCCATCTACCCAAAAAATTCTTTGCAAGTCATTTTCTACCCCAATTCGAGTAACTTCTTCTCCTCTAATCACCAACAATTCCCGAGTGGTTCGAAGGTATTTAACTTCATTTTTAATCAGGATTTCCGCTACCCTTCCAATACTATCAATTCCGGTAGATTGCACCAACGACTGATATTCCAGTTGCCCTTTGGTATTGGGTAAGATTACTCCATACTCTCCATTTGCTCCAACATGGATAATACCCTTCTCATCTTTTTCCAGGCACAATGGTCTTAATTCTACTTCCCCATCGCTAATGGGAATGGTACGCCAGGAAACCCCGTCGTATTCCAACACCCCTTTTTGATTAACAATGTACATCAAGCCCCTGTTATCCTGAAGGATAAAGAAGATTTGAGGGTTAGCACCATAATCCTGAGGATAGTAATTCTGCAAGGCTACTGCCCCTGCCGAACGCTCACTAGTCTGCTGAGCAGAAGCAAACATCCCAATCAGCATCAGGCACCCAAGAAATATGGACTTTAAGAATTGCACAAGAAACAAAAATAAAAAAAATGCCTTCGGTATCCCGAAAGCATCTGTAATAAGAAAGTTATATCTTACTTAGTTTTTCATAACCGGTCGGGATACCACCTGATTGCTGGTTTTGATTACGACAAAATACATCCCCGTATCTAACCCCTCCAAACTGAGGTTTCCGTTATACTGTCCAAAGACCTTAATCTTATCTTGTTGAATAACCGTTTTTCCTGTAATGTCTACCAGAGAGACTTCAATTGGTGTCCAATTTTTTGAACTGAATGTTATATTTAACGACTCTTCAGCAGGATTTGGGAAAAGACTTAAATCGTGAATGATTTTTTGTTCACCCAATCCGGATGGACCTCCACTGGCAGCAGTAGCTCTATTGGACCTGGTAGAGTTGTGGTCTTGTGCTTTGGTGGATGTACACTGATGATTCCAGTTAGTGGTAACCAGATAACACAGATCTGTCCAGTCTTGTGGTGTATCGTGATCCCACCAGGAGGTATCAATATTATTGCTTGTGGAATTAACCCATTCAAACCCAGGTCCACTTCCAGCAGAATCGATCCAGCAATCGTAAAAGTTAAGGGCATGCCCAATATACGGAGTCCAATTTAGGCGGATACTATCTCCTTGCTCAAGAATGGTAAAATGTATCGTTTGGTGTGGTAAACTCATTGGTCCTTCCACTCCCTGATCATCTACACCGGAAATTCTGTAACGATGAAACTTCAACATTGGATCGGCACTGTAATCGTGAAATTGGCTTAATGAATCCCATGCCACAACACCTACTAAAGTATCCTGAGTTAATACTCCGGTACGATAAATTTTAATGCTATCAATTGGGTTTACACTGTTTTGAGCTGCTCTCTCCCACACAACAATGTTATGGGTAGAGGTACTATCTACCGTTACCAGGCAAATCTCTGTTATAGGGCCTACCTGAGCTAAAGTAAAAGTGGTGCAAAATAAGGTGGTCAATGAAACAAGTAATTTTTTCATGGCGAAGTTTTGCTAATAGACGATATCTATTTCAGTTATGTTGCAAACATAACAAGTTGATCCGTCCGTGAATCAATATTTTGATTAATGCAATCTATGTTCTTTTTTGAGGGTTAAAACAAAGGATTAATAAGCGTTATCTTTTCCCTTATTGATGGCTGGAATTCCTTGTTCCATCCATTGTGGAGCCTCTTTATCCAGTAAATAATGATCGAAGAATTGGCGCATTCTAATGCTTAAGTCAATCTTGTTTGCCGTACGAGTTAAGTTGTGCTCATCTCCATTATAATTCAGCATCCAAACCGGTTTGTTTAACCTTCTTAACCCGGCAAAAAGCTCAATTCCCTGATACCATGGTACTGCTCCATCGCCGTCGTTATGCATAATTAAAAGAGGGGTTTGAACCTTTGGAAGGTGAAAAATTGGAGAATTTTCTACGTACAATTCCGGTGCTTCCCAAATAGTTTGTCCAATTCTACTTTGCCCTTTTTCGTATTGGAATGCTCTACTTATTCCACTCCCCCAACGAATTCCTCCGTAAGCACTAAACATGTTACTTACCGGAGCTCCTGCCATTCCACATTGGTAAATATTGGTCATGGTAATTAACTGAGCTGTTTGGTATCCACCCCAACTTTGCCCCTGTAGTGCCATTCTGGTACTGTCGATAAATGGAAATTGCTTAACCATACTTTCCGTACCGCTAACGATACAATTGTATGCACTCTTAGCTGGGTGCCCTGTTTTATAAGCAATGTCCGGAATAAAAATTACGTATCCGTTACTCGCATACTCAGTAGGGTAAATAATCGAAGCAGTTGGTTTTGGCATGTAATGGAAGTGAATGTTATCCGCATACCTTTCGTAAAAATATACCATTAGAGGATACTTCTTGGTTGAATCAAAATCTTCCGGTTTGTATAGCAATCCGGATAATGAATCTCCTTCATAAGTATTCCACGAAACTAACTCTACAGAGGCCCAGTTATAATCCTTTTGTTGAGGATTAGTAGAACTCAATACCTTTCGCTTTTTAAAGGTTAAATCAGTTAATTGAACCTCTGGGTATTGCTGCAAACTAGACTGCCTGAAAATAACTTTATTGCTTTCTTTTGCCTTAGTGAAAAGCGTAATTTTATACGGCTCAGAAAACACATCCGAAATTCCATTGAAATCATATTTGGCAATTCCTTCTTCTTTAGTAATCTCGTTGAACGTTCTAAAGAATAACTCTTTGGTTAAATCAATGTAAACCTCCTCGTAGTCCAATTTGCTGTAATAATAAGATACATTCTTCTCCTTTCCTTTGGTTAACCTGTAAGATTTACCTCCGGTAGGGCTACATACCCAGGCATCGTATTGCCCCTGAACCAACGCATTCTGTTCATCTAACAACCATCTTACTCCTCCACTTGGACCAGGTAATCCGGGAACATCGTGATACTTTTGGTGGAATACTCCATCGCTATTTCCTGTAAGGTTTACAGTTGTATTATTCTCCAGGTTTTTAAGCATCCAGGTGGAATCTTCTCTGGAGTACCAGGTAAAATATTTACCCGAAGGCGATAGTGACCCATCCCACGAATGATGCTCTAATACTTTCTCCTTTTCTCCTGTTTTAATGTTAATTCGATAGTAATCGTAAAACCAACCATCCCAGGTCATTTCCTTTAGGTATGGGTGTTGAGTCATAATTAGTCCGTACTCCCCATCATTGTGAAATGGTATAGACACTCCCTGATGCGTACTATCGCTCAATTGAACTATTTTACTATCCTCAATATGATATACATACAAATCAGAACGTTTCTTTTGTCTGTTTACTTCTTTTAACTGCTGTGGTTGAAGTTTACCATCTGTCCAGCTCCACAAATCCAACTTGTATTTCTCTTCTTTGGTTAGCGTATCTTTTGGTTCCTTAACCGGCTTTTTTCCTACACCGAAAAACAAGCGGCCACCACTTTTAGAGAAGTATGGTTGTTTGTTCTTACTAACCGAGTAATAGTTTGAAAATTCCTTTGATAGAGAATCCACAATCATTTTAGGAGCCTCCCAACCCTTTTTCCATAAGTAAAGTGAATGAACTTTCACATCTCCTGTATCTGCAGATGCTAAAAATGCCAATTGATTACCTTTCTCATCGAATGATAGGTTAATAGCCTCTCCAGCATTTTTCCAAATGGTCTTTGGATTCTCCAAATCCATGTTTACTGTAATAAAACATGAGTCGATAGAGTCATTATAGGTTTTAGAAGTTATCCAACTCCAGGCATTCCCCTCTTTGTTCACAGTATATTCTTTAACTCCCTCGATATTTCCGGTTGTTCCAGCCGATGCATCGTAAAAGGTTAAAACACTTCCATTGTATTTCTCTTTTGGAGCTTCTTCCTTTTTCTTTTTTCCAAAAAACTTACATTTTTTCTTCTTTACTGCTGGCTTAGGTAACTCATACTTATCTGTGCGGTGGATGGCTATTTTCTCACCTCCTTTTTCTCCAATCTTATACGACTTTACTTTATGAAAGTAGATGGTAGTATCTGAAGCTAACAAATGGATTGCTAATGAATCCTTTGGCCATTTTTTCTTGGGAACTTTGTCTAATTCCAGTTTTCTTAAACTATCATGTTGAGTTGATATTTTAAAGGCAACAAACGATTCGCTTGCTGATATTTTTGCTCTCGATCCACGATCAAAAGTAAGTTGCTTCCCTTTATATTCAATGTATTGTACTCCATCTCCTTTTAGTGGAGCAATGTGGTAGGTTACTACATTTCCTTTTCTGGAAATAGTTTCCTCCGATAAAGATTTCCAATCTGCGTAAGCGTGGTGGTCGATCTGTTTCTTTTCTTGTGCCAGGGTGGCAACAGAAACAGAGCATAAAAATAGTAGTGTAGTTAATCTCATGAACGAATATAATTATTCCCTCTTGAATGAGCTTAATTACCAGATAGTTTTCGCAGTTAAACGTGAAATCCTATTGCTATGGGTTAAGATATAATTACCCTATTTGATACAATACCGGTTTGCTTGGAGAAGCATCATTTTCGAAGCTTGCCATCTGGATGTTTAATAAGTATTCTCCATCTTTTATTTCATCAGAAACATAAATCATTTCCGTAATGGTACAACCATGACGAGTATTCTCCGGATAATTCCAAAAAGCTCTATGAGCCAACATTTTTCCTCCATCAAACTCCTTGTCTACTGAAGGTAAATCGATTAACAAATGTTTTATTCCTTTATCCGCAATCCAGCGTGCTGCTTCCTCATCCAGAAAGGCCCAGTTGGTATTGGAATATTGATGGTTGATTTTCTCTCTATTGTTAGGCGAAGTTCTGATAATAATTGCCTCTGCATCTGATTTAAATGCATTAACAATTTGTTCTTTGGTGATGATTTTATCTCCCTTCTTTCTCCACTCTTGTTCTTCTCCATTAAACACTTCAGGTTCGATGGTAACCACCTCGGCAGTAAAGAAAAATGTACTTAGTTCTTTATTCACCGAATATACTTCTTCCGAAATATGCCCCACACACTCCGTATGCGTACCATTACCATGAGGATTAAAAGAAATATTTCTGAAATTTACGGTTCCTCCTTCGGCCACACTACCGGTAAACTGATCTGTTCTAACGGGTTCAATTTCCATTGGATTGACGTACCACGCACTTACATTTTCCACTCCTGCTCTAAGCGGAATTGAAATATCGATCGGTTTAGAAAAGTCAACGGAAATGGTCTTTCCGGCATGTTCAATGGTAGCAATCATCAGAAATAAATTTTCGTAAATATAAGAGTTCTACCTAAACAAATCACTTGCAATTCCATCTGCCAAAAGACGACCCTTTTGATTCAATATAACTTCATTTTCCGAAGGAATAATATAATCCTTAAACTGTATTAATCCTTCTTTCAGATAATTTAGGTATTCACCTCCAAACTCTTTTTGGATGTGTTCAAAATTACACCCCCAAATGGTTCTCAAACCGGTAAGAATATACTCGTTATATCGATCATCCAAGGAGAGTTCCTCTACTTCAAAAGGTAGTTGACCTTCTTTAATCTGATCAATGTACCTTCTGTTATTGGCAATGTTCCATTGTCTGCTTACTCCGTTAAACGAATGAGCAGAAGGTCCTAATCCAAGGTATTTTTTACCCAACCAATAAGAGGTATTGTGTTGCGAGAAATACCCTTCTTTTCCGTAATTAGAAATTTCATACTGGATATATCCATTCGCCTTTAACTCTTTATTCAACATTTCAAATTGCTGAGCTCCTTTCTCATCACTTACAGGGCGAGACTTCCCAGTTTTCACAAAATGGTGTAAGGCTGTACCTTCCTCTACAGTTAAGTTATAAGCCGAAATATGAGGAACATTTAAGGCCAGAGCTTTTTGAATGTTTTGCATCCATTGCTCGTTGGATAATTCCGGTAATCCGTAAATCAAATCGATGGTTATGTTATCTATTCCAAGCTCCTGAGCATTTCGCACGCATTCTTCCGCCTGTTGTTGATTGTGAGCTCTGTTCATCCATTCCAAATCCTCATTTCTAAAAGATTGTATTCCGATGCTCAAACGTTTCACGCCTAATTGAACCAGCTCTTCAATTTTTTCTTTGGATAAATCATCCGGATTACCTTCCAGTGTGATTTCAGCATCGTCAGAAATGGTAAATGTTTCCCGAATTTTGTCCAGTATTTGTTTTAACTCCTCAAACTCCAAATAACTCGGTGTTCCTCCTCCAAAATAGATGGTTTCTACTACCTCATCCAAATACTCTTTTTGCAATTCAATCTCTCTTAGCAAACAAACAAGCAAATCCTCTTTCAATTTTAGTGAGGTGCTAAAATGAAAATCGCAATAATGGCATTTTTGCTTGCAAAATGGTATGTGTATATAGATTCCTGCCACGATTCAAAAGTACAATTGTTTGCTAATTCCCACCTGCTTTTACAATAATTTGATCCTTTTTGTATCTTTTAACTTCCATTTGTATTATGAATGCAAAATCGGCACAAAATGAAAGCAAGGAACTCAATTTATCATCAAAGTAAGTCAGCCATACAACTGGAAAATGAGCTCATTGAAAAAGCGAAGGTTAATCCTGAGTCGTTCGAGCCGATTTATAAAAAATATCACGCACCAATTTTACAATTTGTCTATCAAAGATTAGATGATAAGGAAGTGGCTATTGATATTACTCAGCAAGTGTTTTTAAAGGCATTGCAGAGTTTAAAGAAATATGAATTCAGAGGTTACCCATTTTCCAGTTGGTTGTACAGGATCGCGATTAATGAACTCAATCAACTATTCCGGAAGGAAAAAAAGATGAGAACCATTAACCTGAATGACAACATTAGAGGTCAGTTGGCAGAAGAAACAGAAGATGAGGAATTGGCTCTAAACAAAGAAAAGCTGGGTAGGGTACTCAAGCAATTATCAGCAGAAGAGTTTCGATTGGTGGAAATGCGATTTTTTGAAAATCGCCCTTTCAGGGAAATTGGTGAAATTCTGGATTTAACAGAGAACAACGCCAAGGTAAAGACCTATCGAATAGTTAAAAAGCTAAAGCAACTGATGGCAGTAGGAACTGCGGTTTTAGTATTAATGATCAAACTCTTTATTAAATAGACTTTAAAAACATTCATATACCATGAAAGATTCAAAAATCAATCACGATAGAAAGCCACTTACTGAACAAGAAGTAAAGGCAGCAGAGGATTTTCAGGATGTGATGAAGCGATACAAAGCTTCGCAACCGAGTTTCTTAAAGAAATATGGCACCTACGTAGGAGTTGCCCTAATACTTGGTGCAATAACCATATTTGTTTTACCAGATAACCATGAGGAAGAGCAAACCACACAGGCGAACAACCAAACCAATGAAGTGGTAGAAACAAAGGTTATCAACCCACCATTAAATGGGTTAGACATTGCCATGACTTCAAACATGGTGAATGCCGATCAGGGAGGTGAAATTGATTTCCCAGGTGGATCAGTAGTAAAAGTACCTCCACATGGTTTTTTGGATCAAAATGGAGATCCTGTATCGGGAGAGGTAGAACTAAGGTTTAGAGAGTTTCATGATTTAGCAGAAATATTTGCTTCTGGAATCCCCATGACTTATGATTCTGCAGGAGTTGAATACCATTTCGAATCGGCTGGAATGTTCGAAATTGATGCCTACCAAAATGGGGAGAAACTACAAGCTAACCCCAATGCTCCAATTAGAGTAGAATTGGCTTCCAATCAGCAAGGAAATCATTATAACCTCTATTTTTTAGATGACAAAGGAGATTGGCATTTTATAGCAAAAGACACTGCTCATGGATCGCCAAGCTTTATGGCTGATACGATGCAATTGGCCAATGTTCCGGACCAGATTAAGCGACTAGAAAAAGAAAAGAAAAACCTTAAAAAGGAAATCGATAAATCGAACAAAGCATTAGAAAGATTAATTGATGGGAACTTAATACCTGAACCAAGATTAGCCAATAACGACCTATATTCTTTTGTACTTGATACCAGAAAAGAAGAGTTTCCGGAGCTAGAATTGTTCAAGAATGTATTGTTTGAAGTTACTGAAGAAAACAAAGATTTTTCGGCCGAAATGATGCAGTTAGAGTGGGATGATATGGTGATGAAAAAGCACAATAAATCCGGTTATAAAATGACGCTTTACAAAGATTCTAAAAAAGAAACTTTGTTTGTAAGACCTGTATTTTCGAAGGCTACCATTGGAGAGGCCCAAAAACAATATCAGGCTTTATTTGAACAATACGATTTAACCTTAGGAGGGAAGCTTTCTGCCGAGAAAAACAAGCGCGACTCACTTAAAATGACATTCAGAGCCATCACCGACTCCGTTGAACAATTGAACTATTACATTTCTGATGAATATCAACGTCAAATTGCCATTGGCAACACGGTTTCGAAAGTAACCAGGGTATTTGAAGTAGATCAATTTGGTTTCTTTAACTCAGATTGCCCACAAAACCTACCAAAAGGAAGGGAGATTGAACCTTTATTTGTAGACCTGAAAAAGATCACTGACACACTATGCTTTACAAACATTTATCTGGCGGAATTGGATAAAAACACCATGTATACCATTTGGGGGTATTGGGGAGAACAAAAAGAAGGAGAGGAAAAAGTATGGGTATCTCCCACCATTTCTTACAACCCAAATAACAAAACGGTGATGTGGGGAGTAACATCCGAAAATAAGCTGGCGGTATTTAAACCGGCACAGTTCGAACAGCTGGCTAAAGGGGGTGAGGTAGATTTGAGTATGAATATTTCTAACAAAAAGGTAACAGATTTAGAAGAGCTTCGTAAATTGCTGGGAATGATATAATGAAGGAGATCAAATCGTTGTATTTCATATTAATAAGTGGATTACTATTGTGTAATATCAACTTTGGCTACGGTCAGAAAGATACATTGGTGCTCAAAATATCCCGGCCGGCATCTAACATAACCCTACATACTGCAGACACCGTTTTTCATACCAACAAAAAGAACCCTATTTATGTTGAGATTACAGGAAAAAACACTGTTTATCGAGTAATTGCGCTCAAGGGAACGGTACGAAGGTTTCCAAACAACCGATTCGAAATTTCTTATAAAGAACCGTGCGAAACAGTTATAAAAGTATTCGAAAAAACACCTCAGGGAACCACCAGAGTTGGATTAGCAGAAGCTTTTAAGGTGGTGGCTCCACCTCAACCAACGGTATATGTTTGTGGTGTTAAAAGCGACTCTGCTATTGACATAAAACACCTCACCTATGTAGGTGCACTCAATGCCGACCTAAAAGGATCAGATGTAATACCAGCTGTTATGTCTTATGATGTATTTATTCCCGGTGAGGAAGATAGCGTTCATGTTAGAGGAAGCAAATTCCCCATAGGTTTAAAAAACAAGATGTACGATATTAAAGAAGGGCAAATTCTAACCTTCCGAAACATCAATGTATTTATGCCCGGAGGTGATGTTGCCAAAGTAGATGAAGTAAGAGTTTTTATTGCTCGAACGGATCAATACTCGGTGGGCCATCGGAATGACATGATTCGGGAGGATTAACCATTCCCTCATTGCCCCTTGTACGGAATTTAAGAAGTACTACATTTGTTGTTCCATTGATTAGTTATGAAACGAATATTTATTCCTTTTCTGAGCCTTGCCCTTTTATTTTCTTGCGGTAATAGCGATCAAAACGCTGAATCCGAAGGAAAAAATGAAGCCGAGATTATCACTGAGCCAACTGTACAGGAAAAAACCATTCCGGATGGTGATTACGTGGAATACCATGAAAATGGTGCGCTAAGCATCCAGGGGCAAATACTAAATGGAAGAAAAGAAGGTCTTTGGGTTTCGTTTCACGACAATGGTAATAAGCAAAGTGAAAGCACGTACTCCAACGGAGTTTTGCACGGAAAAACTGCTACTTTTCACCCTAACGGGCAATTGATGTATTTAGGATACTTCAAACACGGTGAAAGAGACGCCGTATGGGCCTTTTACAACGAAAATGGAACACAGTTAAAGGAAGTTATTTACGATAGCGGAAAAGAGGTTAAATAACCCTATTCCAAACCGTACTTTTCTTTATACTTAAGGTAGTTTCTAATCTGGTGATTATCCAAACTCATTACCCTACCATTTACAAAGGCCATGGTTAACTGATTGGTCTTCATCTCCAATGCATCTCCCGACGAAATAAATAAGGTCGCATCCTTTCCTACCTCAATCGATCCTACACGATCTTCCATTCCCATAATTTTTGCTGTATTTAATGAAATGGCAGAAACAGCTTCTTCGTACTCTAACCCATAAGCAACAGCAGTACCGGCATAAAAAGGAAGGTTTCTGGTTCCCATTTGCTCCATATCTCCGGCATTCTGAAGGCAGTAAAGCACACCAGCATCCTGCAATATTTTAGGCAACTTATACGGCATATCAATATCATCTTCCGGTCGAAGTGGTAAGCTATGCGTACGTTGCAGCATAACAGGAATGTGGTTTTCTTTTAACCGCTCTGCTACCATCCAGCTATCATATCCTCCTTTAAGTACGAGGTTTTCTATATGATACTCTCTCTTGAAGTTGATTACATCACTAATTTGCTTAGCATAAGAAGCTTCTACATACAGTCTTTTCGACCCGTCAAATACTCCGCGCATCGCCTCATACCTTAAGTCTACCTCATCGTATTTATCTATGGAACAATAGGCCTTTGCTTCGTTAAAAAAGTCTTTGATGGCCTTAACATTGCTCACATATTTGCTATTCTTCTTAGTTTCTCCGGGCTCTGCCCACCAGCCTGATTGAGAGAAATCGTTCGGCCATTTCATGTGAATTCCATCGTCGGTTTTGATTACCGCATCCTCCCAGTTCCAGGCATCAAACTGAACCACAGAAGAAACACCACTTATGGTTCCTCCTCGAGGTGTAATCTGCCCAATTAACACTCCATTTGTACGCACCGTTGTGGTAACATCAGAATCCGTATTATAGGCAATTAAGGATCTTACATGCGGATTAAACTTCCCCACTTCCGATTGATCCTTCGTTGCTCTTACCGCTCCAATTTCCTGTAATCCAAGTGTAGAATTAGCAGCAATAAATGAAGGGTATACGTGTTGATCCTTTACATCAATTACGGTATCGTACTTGGTAAGGTCAAGTGTATGTGTTAAAGCATTTACTACCATGGTAATTTTTCCGTTTTCCATGGCAATGGCGGAACGGTTAATCTTTTTACCATTTCCTAAATGGGCTGTACCATTTAGCAATAATATCTTTTGAGACTGTGCAGCACCAGGTGTTTCCTGTGAGTACACGTTTCCACAGAAAAGAGCCAAAATTGCTATGTATATAATCTGTTTCATCATGGTCAATTAATTTCCATCGTCGCCGAAAGTTCCACAAACATGCACTTTAGGTGGTGACTTTTTCACCTTTTGGGTAGCAGCTCCACCGTTTTTCTCTTCCATCATTTTAGAAATGATTCTTGCTCTCTCCTTTTGAATTTCCTTCCTCATCTCCACATCTCTTAGATGGTCGTAGTAAATAATTCCGTCAATTATGGTTTGTTCCGCCTTAGAGTATACCGAAAGCGGATGATTGCTCCATATTACGATATCAGCGTCTTTACCTACTTTTAAGCTTCCTACTCTATCATCAACATGCAATAGCTTAGCAGGGTTCAGAGTAACCATTTTTAATGCTTCCTCTTCTGACATACCTCCATACTTTAGCCCTTTTGCAGCTTCTTGATTCAATCGCCTTCCCATCTCTGCATCATCACTATTTATGGCAGTTACAATTCCCATTTGATTCAGTAAACTTGCGTTGTGAGGAATAGCATCGTTCACCTCAAATTTATACGCCCACCAATCGGAGAATGTTGATCCCCCAGCTCCGTGAGCCTTCATTTTATCAGCTACTTTATACCCTTCCAGAATATGCGTAAAAGTATTTAATGTGAATCCCATCGAATCAGCCACGTGCATAAGCATATTGATTTCGGATTGCACATACGAATGACAGGAAATGAATCGCTCCTTGTTAAGGATTTCCAATAAAGCATCCATCTGTAGGTCCTTTCGTGGAGGAACTGCATCTGTCTTTTTCTTCTTAGGCAATTCATTGAAAGCCTTCCACTCTGCCTCATACTCCTTAGCTCTAATAAAAGCCTCATAATACACTTGCTCCACACCCATTCTGGTTTGTGGAAAACGCCTTCTCATGTGGCTCCCCCAGTTAGATTGTTTTACGTTTTCTCCCAACGCAAACTTGATGAATCCAGGAGCATTTTCCACCTTCATACTATCTGGAGCTAACCCCCAACGCAATTTGATTAAAGCAGCTTGCCCTCCAACCGGATTAGCCGAACCATGCAACAGTTGGGCAGTAGTTACTCCACCTGAAAGTTGACGATAAATATTAATATCGTTGGATTTAACCACATCTCCTATTCTTACCTCTGCAGTAACCGCATGGGTTCCTTCGTTTACTCCTCGTTCAATCGCAATATGAGAATGCTCGTCAATTATCCCTGGAGAAACATGTTTTCCGGTACCATCAATTACAATGGTTTTGGCATCTACAACATCTGCAATTTTTCCAATGTGAACAATTTTACCTCCTCTTATCAGAACATCAGTGGCCTGCATGGTACCTTGTTCTTCCAAGGTCCAAACCGTGGCATTTTTAATCAAAATAGGTTGTTGTTCTGGTAACGAATCCCAACCAAAAGCCATTTGAGGGAAAGCAAATTTACCCACTTCTACAGAGTCTTTTTTGACTTCTGATTCTTTCTTTTTCTCAAATTTCTTTCTTCTAATAGAAGACCAGGATACCCACTCTCCATTGGGTTGCTGACCTCTTCCATCCCAGCTTCCAGAATCAAAGTTGATGTTTCCGCTTAAACTATAGTGACCTTCTTTTAGACTATAAGATAGAGTAATGAGTTTGTCTTTTACTTCTATGTTTACCTTAACCTTCTTCTTTTTGGTGGTTTTAAACGGATGTCCGGTAGACGGATCAATTACCAAATCGCCACTTTTACTAACACTATCTGCAACTATTTTATATGACAACTTAGCGGTTGGTTTTTCTACTGTACCATTCACCTTAAGGACTCTAATCTTTTGATTAACATTCAAGTTGTATTCTCCTCGTACATCAATGATGTTGGCGTCTTTAATAACAAATTGATCCCCTTGTACCCAATTTTCGTAAATCGCACCTCCCTTTTCAAAAAGCTCATCTGAGGTAATGATAAAATTG
Organism: Parvicellaceae bacterium; assembly: GCA_965230225.1. GTDB lineage: Bacteria > Bacteroidota > Bacteroidia > Flavobacteriales_D > Parvicellaceae > CALSMU01. The sequence goes on along the minus strand of CBDDKM010000002.1, from coordinate 840,384 downwards.
GCCAATTTGCCTTCGTGCAACGATCCTACCTTATCATAGGCATTCAGGTATTCTGCCGGAATTTGGGTAAGTGCTTTTAGAGCCTGTTCTTTGGTTAATCCAAACTTAACTGCCTTTCTTACATTCTTTAGAAATGTAGCTTTTTTCTTCAGCCCATCCGAAGTAAATGCAAAGGTTACTTGTTGATCGTGGAGAAACTTAGGATTCGATGGAGCCAACTCCCAATGCTTTAAATCTTCCAAACTTACATGCATGGCATCGTAAGGATCAGCAACATCATACGGTTTTGGAAAATTTACAGGAATGATCAGCGAACTCTGTGTTGCTTTAATTTCGTTCATCAACTGATATTCGTCTCCGTTTCCTTTAATGATGTATTGCACTCCAAATTCGTCTCCAACTTTGTCTGCTCTTAGAACAGAATACTTGTTTTTAGCTTCGAATATTTGGGGTAATTCCTGTGCATTATTAAAAGCTTGTAGCGACATGTTTTGCTGGTGCTCTTCCTGCGTACTTCCGTACCACTGCGCATCCAGGTAAGTTTGCCTAAGCAAAGCTATGCACCCCATTAGGGAACCCGGATAAGCCTGAGTAGATTTTCCTTTCTGAAATGAGTAATGAGCAGCAGCTTTTGGTAAAATCAATGTTTTATTTTCCTTTTGATCTCCTAATGAGGATAACACAGAGGTTCCTCTTACAATTCCATCCCTTTGATGGCTCAACACCACTCCAAATCCTTGATTCCTCAATTCTTTGGCCGCTTTTTCATCTTTACTGTAAAGCTCATAAGCATCTACTTCCGGCTTAATGGCTTGATTCCAACCAAATGGTCCTTTTTTGAGGGTATGATATTGTGGATTTGGTCCACTTAACTTTTTCACCTCTGGCATCCCATAGCTACTATAAAGTTCAATAAAAGATGGGTAAATATGCTTGCCATCCAGATCGTGAACCACACAATCCTTTGGCAGTTTAGTTTTATGACCCGCGTAAACCACCTTCCCTTCTTTCACTATCAAATACCCTTTATTCATTACATTTTCGGCATCAATGTGTAGTGTAGCATTGATAAAGGCGTGATGATTAAAGTGCTTTTTTCTGGTTCCGTTTACGGGAAAATCATCTTGTGCAGTCGCTGAAAATACGACCAACAAAGTGGCAAGTAGAAATATCCTCATGTTTGGTGTTGAATATGCAGACAAAAATAATCATTGTTATGACATTATAAAGTTGGTAGATTTTTAGCTTTGCAGAAAACTTATTTTATGAACGGTTTAATTCACGCACACTCAGGAATCAGATGGATTCTTTTGATTCTAATCATTGCTACCCTTGTAAACTCATTTATGAAGTGGAAATCGGGAGCTAAATTTGGTGTTAAAGACAAAATGTTAGGTGTACTTACCCTTTCATTCACTCATACACAAGCCCTAATTGGTATTATTCTGTACATTCTTCAAAGCAGATGGACAGGCTTTGCTCATATGGGAGAAAAATACTTCAGATTTTTTGCCGTTGAACACCTTATCGGAATGATGCTAGCAGTAATCCTTATTACTATTGGATATTCCAAAGCAAAGAAAGCTACTAAAGATAGTGCTAAGTTTAGAAAGACTTTTGTTTGGTTTCTAGCTGCAGTACTTGTTATCTTTATCTCAATTCCATGGCCATTTATGGGGCATCCTTGGTCTGGATATTTCTAAAACCAATCAACCTAAAAACCTATGGGTAAACACATTAAAACAGAAAAAGTTCAGGAAACAGCCGTTCTTGTAGGTTTAATTACCAGGAACCAGACTGATGAATTAGTGGATGAATATCTGGATGAACTACAATTTCTGGCAGAAACATACGGGGTAAAATCCGTTAAAAGGTATACCCAAAGGCTTGAAACTCCAAATACAGCAACATTTGTTGGGAAAGGTAGGCTGGAAGAGATTAAAGAGTACGTAAAAGAAAACAAGATCGACCTGATCATTTTCGATGATGACTTATCTCCATCTCAATTGAGAAATGTAGAGAATCATTGCAAAGTGAGGATTTATGATCGAAGCTTATTAATTCTGGAGATTTTTCAGCAGAGGGCAAGAACCTCACATGCCCGTACTCAGGTAGAATTAGCAAGGTATCAGTACTTACTTCCTCGATTAACCAGAATGTGGACCCACCTTGAGCGTCAGCGTGGAGGAACGAGTACAAGAGGTGGTGCCGGTGAGAAAGAGATTGAAACGGATAGAAGGATCATTAGAAATAAAATTACCCGTCTTAAGAAACAATTGGCTACCATCGATAAGCAGATGGCTACTCAACGTGGAAACAGAGGTAAAATGGTAAGAGCTGCCTTAGTGGGATATACGAACGTTGGGAAATCTACTATGATGAACATGTTGAGTAAATCGGATGTTTTTGCAGAGGATAAACTGTTTGCAACGTTAGATACTACGGTTAGAAAAGTTGTATTATACAACATTCCATTTTTGCTTTCAGACACTGTTGGATTTATAAGAAAACTCCCACACCAATTAGTAGAATCATTTAAGTCTACGTTAGACGAAGTGCGTGAAGCTGATTTTCTAATTCATGTGGTGGATATTTCGCACCCAGCATTTGAAGATCAGTACAATACTGTTAATGAAACCTTAAAGGATATTGAATCTTTAGATAAGCCTACTTTATTAGTATTTAACAAAGTAGATAGATACGAGTTACTAGGTGGGTTTGATGAAGGAGAAAACTCCAGACCAACCTTAGAAGATTTAAAGAAAACCTGGATGGCAAAAATGGGTGAGAATTGCATTTTTATCTCTGCCCAAAAGAAAATTAATGTGGATGAATTAAGAAAAGTTCTTTATAGGGAGATACATAAGATACACATTACAAGATTTCCTTATAATGATTTCTTATATCAAAACTACGAGGAATTGCAGTAACTATTTTTCTTTTACCCATTTTCCGTTTTTCGATTCTCCCAGAATTACGACACGTTTTGTTTTTTCGTACTCTCTGGCAGCTTCCATCATCTCTTCCTTGGAATCTCTACGGATTTTAATCCCCCCTCCGGTTCCTCCGGTTTTATTAAAAATTTCTACGTAAAAACCATCACGTAGTTTTTTTGGTGCTGTTGAAGGTCTACCTTTTCCCATATCTCTCTTCGTTAATTTTTCGTTAGCAGTAAACCTATCAAAAAAATAGTTTAAAAGCTAAACTCTCTGATCAATGTATGGATTTACTAAACTTATTTAACGATTTTTAAGAGAAAATATTTTAAAAAAACCGATTTTTATCTAAAAGCTCTCCAAAAAAACCACAAAATTCTCCTCTGGAGGCAGATCAAATTTCTTTCTCAAACGATATTTACTCATTTTAATTGCCTTTGGAGTTACATTTTTAATGGTGGCAATTTCTTTATTACTGAGTTTTAATCTAACCAAAGCACATACCTGCATTTCGTTATGGGTTAACGAAGGGAATCTCTGCCTAAGATTCTGGAAGAATCGTTCATTTACTTTATCAATGTTCTCTTGTAGCACTTTGTAGTTTTCATCAATGTGCATGTGCTCCCGAATAAACTTTAAAAGATCCAGTTTTTTCAATTTAGAATCTTCATCCATTGGACGCATGGCTTTCACTTTGCTCATAATTTCGGTAGAAAAATCATGTTTCCTACCTATTTCTATGGCTAAATTGGTAAGGTCCTTATTTTTCGAAGCAATAGTTTCCTTAAGGTTTTGGTGTACTTTCTCCGACTGAATCTGACGTAATTTTTGAAGCTGAATTTGTCGGTTTCTTCGGGCTACAATTCTTTGGTAAATAATGTAGAGAATAGCTATAACCAATAAGGCAGCTGTACTGGAAATAACTATCCACAGCTGTGAATTCTCCAGATTTCTTTTTTCATTTTCTAAAGCCTGATTTGCTTTTTCTGCTTCAAGATCCTTTAACTTTAATTGAGATTCTACACTTACTACTAAATAATTGGCTACCGCCTCGGCACTTGTTTGCTGCTTTTCCAATTCCAACTTTTGTAACGAGTCCTGATACAACAATTGCAATTGCTTATACTCCAACTCTCTGGATGTTTGCTCTTTTTCTTTAAACAAAGTAGCATATTCTCTGCTCAATTCCATTAACTGCTTATAATCCTCTTCCTGAATGGCCAATTCCCAAAGTTCATCTAGTAGTTTTCGGGCATCTCTAAGCTCCCCCACCATTATTAGCAAACTAGCATACTGAGTTCCTGTATGTATAATATTAGTTTTAGTTCCATAAGACTTACACATGTTGTAATCTATCTCCAAAAACTCCAGGGCTTGTTCGTATTCCTCCCACTTTTCGTAAACGCTTGCAATGTTCCCATGGATAAAACCATACATTAGGCTATCACTCCTTCCTGCTTTCTCTTTTAGATGCCATAATGTTAATGCCTTTTCGTAACTGTATAAAGCAGAATCCAGCTTTCCTGCTACTTTATACCCTACCCCCAGATTATTGTAGGCATGATAAACCAGCCCATCATTACTACTTTTCTTAGCAACCTCTATTTGTTCTTTATAATAAAGTGTTACCGAATCATATTGCTCTAACATTTGAAATGAGTGAGCCATACCACCTAAACACAAAAACAATGAGTACCCACTTTCTTTTTCTTTATAAATATTGTACGCTATCCGCTGATTTTCCAGACCTTTTTGATATGCTCCGGACTCATTAAATATGGAGGCCAATAATGCAAAAAGAGGAGCTCTTAATTGGTTTTCATTCTCGTACTTAAGATCAAGAGCTAGCAATATCTGTTCTACAGCCAATTGATTGTTCTTCGTTTCAGGATGATTATAGAAATAAAGCTTGGCTAATAATAGTCGATTACTACCCTCCTTTTCGATGCTTCCAATAGAAATGGATAGATCCAATGCTTCTTGAATCAACTTCTTAGCCAATGGGCATTCTCCAGCAACCATTTTATTGTATCCCAGCTGATGAAGTTTCCCTATTCGATCTTCTGTAGATAATCCTTTCAATTTTTCCTGAATCTCCTTCGGGTACTGACTACTAACTGTAATAACATTTAACAGACAGAAAATCAGAGCTATTATTTTTAACAAATATGACATTATTTCACAAATATAGTCTTTTTGTAGACACCCTACAAGAAGGCTCTTTTTGGAATCAAACCTCTAATTTTTAAGACCTTGCGGCCATTACTAACTATTTACGCGAACTATTACACCACTAACATGTCACTACCACGCCACTTATGGATACTGACCATATCCATCTTAACATCAATGACCTATTTTGGGCAATCCGCTTCTTCAACCTATAATTCCGGAAACATCCCAGTTAATTATTTATCCTACTCCAATACTTGTAATGGACCGGTTACCCCTTTGGTGGTTAACATACCAGCAGGAAGTATTGTAACTGGAGTAGATGTTTCTTACGATATGACTGCAGTAGGAAGCGGTTGGATGTCTGATCAGCAATCTCAAATTTATTGTCAGGAAACTGGAAACAACGAAGGAGGTTATACGGCCGGAGTTGGAAACTCCACAGGAACTTATAGCTATAACAGAGCTGGATTAACTCTTGCAAATGGGGTAAGCGCAACAGGCACGCTAACCTTCGAAATGCATGCTTATAGAACTTACGGAACAACACCTGCCTGTGGAACGGACTACAACTATGTAAACAACAACAGTTGGACAGTTACAGTATATTACAATGTACCCGGACCATTGGCATATTCATCTAGTACCACTACTCAAAACAATACTAACAGTGTTTATACCTGCGGTAGCAATCAAGAAATTATTGGATTAGAAGTTGATGTGACGGGATCTACGGGAACGCTGAATTTAACTCAGATTCAGATGAACATGAATGGCTCTTCTAACACTGGAGATGCCACCAACATAGACATTTTTTATTCAGGAACCAGTTCTTCATTCTCTACCGGAACACTTTTTGGAACAGCTACTCCAGGAGGAGGAACTCTAACAATTAACGGAAGCATTTCACTATCTAACGGTACCAATTACTTTTGGGTAGCCTATGATATCAACAGTGGAGCAACGGTTAGCAATGTACTTGACGCACAATGCACGCAAATCACAGTAGGAGGATCAAACTATACACCTACAGTAACTTCTCCGGCTGGAAGCAGAACAATAGTTGCATGTGAAGGATCTCCGGGAGGAATAACAGCAGATATTACCGTGTGGTTAGACGCGGGTAAAGACATTTTTACAGATGCAGGAGTAACAGCAGCAACTAATGGAACCGCCGTACAACAATGGAACGAGCAAAGTGGAAACCCATCGGTTACAACCTTTACTCAAACTACCGCTGCTAATAAACCCACCTATTACGACGATCGATTTAACTATAATCCGGCAATTTACTTAGATGGAGGAGATTTTATTTATTCTTCGTTTGTTTCTTACTCAGCTTTTACTAATGGAGATAGAATTACCTCTTATATGGTAGCAAAAAGGGATGCGGGGTCTACTTTTTTTGCCTGGGATGATAATGGGGGACCGAATAAATACGCTATGAGCTCCAGTGGTGGATGTTATTTTGATGGATCTAACAGTAATCCTGCAAACTATGGTACATGCGCCACTCAACCATACTTGAAAAGCATTGTTGCAGAAAATAATACTTTGCAAGGATACGATCTAAATGCTGCACATACCAGCAACACTGTTCTTGATTTTAGTGGTGCTATTACCTCTCCCCTATGTGTTGGTAGGCTGTATCATCATGGGTTTTCTTCTACCGGAGATTTTGCGGAGGTTATCATTTACGACGCAAGCCATACTGCAGCAGAACGACAATTAGTAAGCACCTATTTAGCTGTGAAATATGGTTTAACTCTTGGAACTAATGGAACCTCTCAAGACTACGCTGCTACCAATGGCAATGTGGTTTGGGATATTTCTGCCAATCCCGGATACAATTATGACATTACAGGAATTGGTATAGATGATGCCTCAGGATTAGACCAATCAAAATCACATACAGAAAACCTGGATGGGAGTGGTAACTCCAGAGATATTGTAACCATTGCAAATGGTACTAACTTTTCCTCTCCTTCATCGCTAACCGCCGATAGAAGCTATCTAATTTGGGGGCATAATGATGGAGTTCTGGAAGGAAACTACAGTATACCAACTGTACTAACTACCAATTCGGAAACAATAGAAACCATTTTTAAAAGACACTGGAAAACTCAGGAAACAGGAACAGTAGGAACAGTAACTCTTCAATTTGATATGAGTAGTATTTCTGGTGTTGGAGGAGTTGCAGGAGCAAACGATTTAGCCAACCTAAGATTATTAGTGGATGCTGATGGAGATTTTACTTCAGGAGCCATGTCGATTTCACCATCCGCTTTCAATAACACAACCGACATAGTAGAATTCCAGCACAATTTTATCGGAGCTAGTGGAGCATATTTCACTTTGGGGTCCATCGACTTTGAGAACACTCCTCTTCCAATGAACTTATTAAGCTTTGATGCACAACCAATAAACGATGAAGTTTACCTTACCTGGGAAACCTCATCAGATAACGATAATAACCTTTATGTAGTAGAGAGATCAACAGATGGTAGCAATTGGACAGTTGTGGTGGCTTACCCAGCTACCTACAGTAGTTCGAATAATTACTATTCGGACTACGATGTTGATCCTATAGATGGAATTTCTTACTACAGAATCAAGATAATTGGAGCTGGAGAAAAATCATCTTATTCTGAAATAAAGGCGGTTAATTTTAAAACCGAATCCAAACTGGAGGTTTACCCTAATCCAAACTCAGGGAATTTTAGTCTTCAGCTAAAAACAGAAAACAGCCAACCATTATACATTACTCTTAAGGATATTCAGGGAAGATTCATTTTCTCTGAAATCAAAAATGCTTCCAGCGGGCAAAACTTATTCGATTTTAGTATAGATCAATCATTACCAAATGGTACCTACTATCTCTTTGTTCAATCGGAGGATAAAATACTACAGGAACAACAACGTATCGTAATAACAAAATAAAAAGGGGAGCTGATCAGCTCCCCTTATAAGTATTTACTTTTTGTATTATCTCAAGTACTTCTTCACATTAGAATCGGTTTCCTTCGCTTTTAACTCATCCAATGTTTTCCCAATTTGAGCACTTCTACTTTTGCAATAGTTCATTTGCTTTTCGTGTTGAGGAATTAACCCTTCACTTCCCTCTGTTCTTAAACTTTCAATCTTAGCAGATAACTCACGAGCCTTATTATCGTAGTGATTTTGAACTCCCGCAAGGAGATTGTATCCGGAAAGCTTTACAAACCACATGGTTTCTGTTTCTACCACATTCTTATACACTTTTAAGCCCTTATCTATCTCTTCATCAGTCTGTCTTAGCAAATAAGTATTATAGCTCTGCAAAAAGCCTAATTTGTTCATTCCATTCAATTCCCCAACCGTTTTCAAGAAATAGTCGTGATCCTCTACTGTTCCATTCTCGGCATATATAGCAGCAATAGAGTTGTTTACAGCAGCACTTTCTGCATCTTCATACTTTCTTGCTAACTCTAACCCTTTGTTAGCATCTAAACCTGCAATGGCGTTAATTGCCGTTCCCAATACTCTGTAAGAAGAATCGGCGGCAGCTTTCTCATATAACGAAATAAGTGACTTATCCTCTTCGCAAAGTTTGCTAAGTGTTTTAATGGCATTACTTCTAACCTTCGGATGTGAATCTTTTAAAGCCAATTGCTTCAATTTCTCTTTCACCTCGTTTGGTTTAGATACATAAGCAGCTTTAATCTTATTCATGGCCATGGTCTTAACGTTCCAAAATGGATCATTTAACGCATTGATCATTGCCTCCACTGCCATTGGGTCCGAACTGATGGAAACTTTAGATATAGCTTCCTTTTTATCTAACCACAATCCTGCATGATTCAGTTGATAAACCCATTGTTCTAGTGATTTCTTGTCCGTTTTTTTCCAAAGCATCACTTTTAGCGCATCCACGTTTACTAAATCCGGTTTTTGACTTACAGAAAACTCAAAGGTATTTTCTACCTGATCTACCCAAACCAGCTCTCTTCTTGGTTTTCCTCCAACATAAATATCTATGTAAACCGGAAGTTTGTACAGCGGCCATTTTTCGAAATCCTGCTTCTGAAGTATGGTTACTTTTAACTGCTTATTAGCTTCATCAAACTCCTGAGAGATTTTAACTACAGGATGTCCACTAGCTAAAAACCACTGATTAAAAAACCAGTTCAAATCTTCACCAGTTACTTCCTCAAATGCCAATCTCAATTGAGAAATTTCGGCAGCAGTATACTTATTCTTAGTTAAGTAAATGTTTAATGCTTCAAAAAATGCTTCGTCTCCAACATAGGCTCTTAGCATGTTTAAGATTCTACCACCTTTGTTGTATGAATGGCCATCGAACATGTCTTCTTTCGACTTGTAGTCATAACGAATCATATCTACGTGTCCTCCTTGTTGAGCGGATAGGAAGTACCCTTCCATTTCGCTATAGGCATTCATATCTGCCTCCATTCTACCATACTCAAACTCATCCCACAGGTATTGACTATAGTTTGCAAATGACTCGTTCAATGGCAAATTAGCCCAGCTTTCGCAAGTAACTAAATCTCCAAACCAGTGATGAAATAATTCATGAGCAATGATCGACTCATTACCTCCATCAATTAACTCTCTGGTGGTTTGGTACAAAAACTCTCCATGAATAGTGGCTGAAGTATTTTCCATGGCACCAGAAACATAATCTCTAACCACCACCTGGCTATACTTTGGCCATGGGTATTCTACCCCTAACAAGTCCGAAAAATAACCCAACATTTTAGGTGTCTTTCCAAATATTGCTTTTGCATGAGGCTCGAATTTCTTTTCTACGTAATAGTTTACCTCCATTACCGATCCATCTTTTCTGGTCCATGAATCTTTAACCACAGCAAATTCCCCAATGGCCATCATAAATAAATATGGAGCATGAGGTTGGTCCATTTTCCAATAATCCGTTCTGGTACCATCTCCATTTTGATTAGAGCTAATTAGGCTACCGTTGGAAAGAGTAGTAAACTTATCTTTTACCGTGATATAAATTTCCTGTGTTGTTTTTTCATTTGGCGAATCTACCGTCGGAAACCAACAAGAACTAGCTTCCGTTTCTCCCTGAGTCCAGATTTCCTGATGCTTTTTAGGGTCAGAACCATCGTGATTAATAAAATACAATCCTTTCGCACTGGAAATTGCTGCACTTCCTTCTTGTGTTACTTTCTCTGGATTAGCAGTGTATTTGATGTATACCTGATAGTTTTCATTTCTCTTATACTCCTTATCCAGCTTAATTCTTAGGTAATGACTATCATTTTTATAAGCTAATTTAACTGTGCTGTTAGCATCTCCTAACAGCACCTGATGGACATCCATTGCTTTTGCATCCAGTATTAAGCTGTCTACTGAATAGAAATAGGGCTTAACAGTTAATTCTGCCTCTCCATCCATTGTTCTCTCCATCCAATTAAAACTTACCTTTAATTTGGTGTGTAGAATATCATTTTTTCTGGTTTCACTTGGGTTATAATGGGCTCTTGTAACCGGCAAATCAGATTTAAAAGATTCTGCAACCGGAGGAGCTGTTGAAGAGGTTGTGGCTGTTTGCTTTTTAGGCTTACATGCAACAAAGCCTAATAAAACTAGGGCATATAAAGCAATACGATTGGTGTTCATTAGTTGTATTATTATAATTACTACAAATATGGATATTTCATGCAGAAGTTCAAACTAAGTATGGATGTCTGGCAGAAATGTTTGTTTAGCGAGTGATTTTCTATACTTTTGGTAATTCAAATTTCGAGAACAATGGAAATTAAAGGGACTTTTAACGACAATTCAATTTCATTTACACCAAAATTGCATCACCCACTTGAAGGAGAAATCAACGGGCATGCCTATGAGTTAGAAATCATTAGTCGCGATGGAAACAACCTTGTAATCTCCAGAAATGGTACAAAGCACGAAGCACGATTATTAGATATTGATAAGGTAAACAAAGTGATCTTACTAAAAATTGATGGTAATCGTTTTGAAATTAAGCTTAGTGATAAGTATGATGACTTGTTACACTCATTGGGTATGGATGCTGCCTCTTCTCAGAAGGTGAATGAATTAAAAGCTCCTATGCCAGGTGTTGTGGTGGATGTTGTAATCAACATTGGAGATGAGGTGAAAGTGGGAGACCCATTGGTGGTATTGGAAGCCATGAAAATGGAAAACATGCTTAAATCTCCATCTGATGGTATCGTAAGCGCTGTTAACATCGAAAAAGGAGATACGGTAGAGAAAAACCGTGTTTTAGTTAACTTCGAATAATTCGTTTACTCTCCGAAAAAAGGAACTCAGTTATTGAACACCCCTACTGACCCATTCTTTCTGGTTACTATTTACAAGATGAATTAGTTTGCAGATTCTAAATCTGCTAACATGAAGTCTGTATTCCTTATTCTAGTCAATGTAATTGCTATTTGGAGTTTTTCAATCGATTCTACTCTACAAGTTACTTATATCTCCAACCAATATCGATCGATCTCCCTATACGAAGGAACATCCACCTTAAAAGGAAAATTCGATACTCACTTTGACATGAAAAAAGGGGTAGTGATTAAAACCAATCGGATAGACACTCTAAAAACAAAGGAGCAGCTACTAACTCCCTTTGGGCACGTACCTCACCGTCCTTGCGACAGTAATAGTCAAAATAACTTTTTAGTCCTATCGGGCAATGGATATTGCAACGAATTCGAAACTCATTTTTTTCATAATGGTACTAAACATTCTCTGTTTCATTATTCGTACAACGATGGTTTTATAGGTGGCCGACAGGCTTTTCAATTGGATATCCTTTGGAGTCCAGAACTTGGAACCATAATATACAAGAACAACATGTTCAGCAATTCTTTTACGTTAATCGATGTACAGGATCCGGATAAGAAAGAGTTATTATCCACCATTCTTAGGAAATATTATAAAATTAACAATAGCTTGTCGTCGGTTCAACTTAGCCCAAACTATTACTCGGACCCTACCATAAAAAGTTTGCTATACGATTTCAACATTGACCAAAAACAGGATGTATTTGATGAATTAATATCCCTAATGCGAGTAGACCCAATTAGCAACCTAACCATGGAAGTAATTAAGCATACCGAAAAAGGTCAAATAATAACTGTACAGCTAAAAATCAGCAATCCTACTACCCAAAATTTTATGATCCCAGCTCACAGAGCAAGAATCAGAAGTGCTAATGGGCAACATTGGCTGGATTCCACTAACTCTAAACCCATCTATAATGGCCTGGGAAGAGGCTGGACCGAAGTAGAAGATTCTATTAAAATATTAGCTGACAATTCTGCTATTTTAAAATATCGGTTCTCGTTAGAATCTCTTAGACCACAGTACAAAGACCATCAAATTGTGCAAATAAAGCTCTATAATTTTGTGGTGCAGCCGCAGTATAAAATTTCGGATGTATTGCTCGCTAAAAAACAAGGAATTAGCGAAGAATACTTTGCATTGTTCAATCAGGAAATCATCTTAAACGAAGTTATCATTGATCTTACCAATCCTTGACAAAGGAAGTTTTTTGTAAGCCATAATTTTCAGTTATATTCGTCAGCAGTAACTCACAACTTTAAAAAAGATGAAAAAAGTATTCATGATCTTCCTATTGGGAGGTGTTACCCTTTTCTCTGCATGCGGTGGAGAAGAAGAAAAAAAAGAAGAACCTAAATCAGAAACTCCAACCCAACCTGAAACTACAACTCCAGAAGCAGTTTGTCATTACGAACTAGATGCTTCTTCGGTTAACGTTATCTGGACAGCTTACAAACTAACCGAAAAAGTTGGTGTAGGAGGAGGGTTTGACTCTGTAACAGTAGAAGGATTTAATACAGAGGCCACTGACCTTGCTAACGCATTGGTTGGAGTACAACTAAATATGTACGTTTCCAGCACCAATACCAGCAATGCCGAAAGAGATGTAAAAATTAAGGATAGCTTTTTCGGAACTATGGCAGACACTGAAGTAATTACAGGAACTGTTAGTTCTGCTGCAATGGGAGAGCATGAAAACCAGGGATCGTGTGTTGTTTCATTAACCATGAACGGTAACACCAATGATGTTGATTTCCTATGGAACTGGGAAAATGGTGAAATCTTGATGAAATCGAATGTTAATGTACCAGACTGGGATGCACAAGGAGCATTGGACGCATTAAATGCTGTATGTTCTGAACTTCACAAAGGAGAGGATGGAGAAAGCGTACTTTGGCCAGATGTAGAAGTTACTGTAAAAGCAAGCATTGCAGAAAACTGTCAATAAAATTTAATTGATACTATATTGAAAAGCCATGGCAATAAATGTCGTGGCTTTTTTTATTCCCCTTTTGTAACAAGTGGTAAGCGTAACACCAGTTTTACATTATGCCTCGACAAACCATACATCTCTTTGTTTACAATCGGTAATTGATAAGCATAAGACACTTTAACCAACGGATGTCCTATAGACACTTCTGGCTGCCAGTGAAAGCTTTGTTCCTGATTAAAATTGTTGTAGTACACCAAAGAATTTTCGAAATGGAACGCCAAAAACTGAACCCAAAACCCAGCTCTAACTCCTCCTATCATATTCTTGTTTAAATTGGACATTACTCCAACTGAATGTCCCCAACCGATAAAAGCTTCGCTCATAGAAGTACTATGGTACCCTACTTCCAAAAAAGAATAATTGGCTAATTGCCCGGTTATGTAAACTCCTTTTGCATTTTCAACAAAGAGATACAATTCAGTAGTGTCTGTAGAATCGCCGTAAGCAGATTGAGATTTACCAGAATAAGAAACTAATGTAAGGAGGAAAAGGAACAAGAGTTTTTTCATGAAATTCTATACTCAATTTAGTCAAGAAAGGTTTCAGTTCCATTTCTCGATTGGAAATGCCTTGGATTAGCTTATCTTTGCGGTCTTGGAAACGCTGAACCAAATCATATCAGGGATTAAATCTACCTCAGAATTGAGGCATTTGGAGACAGAAGAGCTACAATTAGTCTGCTCTGAAGTACGTGAACGCATTATTGATGTAATCTCTAAAAACCCAGGACATTTCAGTGCTAGTTTAGGAGCTGTGGAATTAGCTGTGGGAATACATTCTGTATTTAACACACCAGAAGATAAGTTGGTATGGGATGTTGGTCATCAAGCTTATGCGCATAAAATCCTAACCGGTAGAAATAAAGAATTCGAAAATATTAGAAAATATAAAGGCCTTTCCGGGTTTCCGAAAAGGTCTGAAAGTATTTATGATTCTTTTGGTGTTGGGCACTCCTCTACTTCTATAGGAGCAATTTTAGGAATGGCTACAGCAGCCAAGCTTAATGGAGATTTTAAACAACAGCATATTGCTGTTATTGGAGATGGAGCTCTTACCGGAGGAATGGCATTTGAGGCATTAAACAACGCCGCTTCATTAGGGGTTAATGCACTAATCATTGTAAACGACAATCAAATGTCGATCGACCCCAATGTGGGAGCTTTACAGGAACATTTGAATACCATTGAGCAATATGACCAAAACTTTTTTGAAGCTCTGGGAATTGACTATTACGGCAAAATTGACGGGAACAATCTTTACGAATTATTACCTGCACTGAAAGAGCAACAGCAGCTATCGGGGGTTAGGGTTCTACATGTAAAAACAGTTAAAGGACAAGGGTACTTTGCTGCCGAGCAGGGTAATCCAACCACGTGGCATGCTCCTGGAAAATTTAACCCTATAAGTGGAGAACAAATAACTGAGGAAGAGAAATACCCTAAAAAATACCAACATATTTTAGGTGAAACATTGGTTAAGTTGGCAAGAGAAAACAAAGACATTGTTGCTATTACTCCAGCCATGACTAGTGGATCTTCGCTAAACGACTTTCAAAATGAATTTCCAGATCGATTTTTCGATGTTGGAATTGCGGAACAACATGCAGTTACCTTTGCTGCAGGATTAGCAGCCAATGGGAAGCTTCCATTCTGCGTAATCTACTCTTCTTTTTTACAAAGGGGATATGATCAATTGATACATGATGTAGCACTTCAAAACTTACCGGTTATCTTTTGCATAGACAGAGCAGGATTAGTTGGAGCAGATGGGTCAACTCATCATGGAGCGTTTGATATTTCATTTCTAAATGGAATACCCAACCTAACCATTATGTCTCCACTTAATGAGCAGGAGTTTGCCAACATGTTGTACTCAGCACAACTTAATCCAACAGGCCCTGTGGTAATTCGTTACCCAAGAGGGAAGGGGAGCCTTATACAATCAGTGGGCTCGTTTGAGAACATTGAAACTGGAAAAGGAAGGCAACTTACATCTGGTAAAGGTTTAGCTATTTTATCTTTTGGACCTATTGGTAATCAAATTTCCAATGTATTGGAAGTAAATAAAGAAGTAAATTGTGCACACTTCGACATGAGGTTTGTCAAACCTTTAGACATAGATCTTCTGCATGATATATTCCGAAATTACGCACACATTATCACCATTGAAGATGGAGTAATCCAAGGAGGATTTGGAAGTAGTGTACTACAATTTAAGAATGATCACAACTATGCTTCTTCTATAAAAATGCTTGGAATACCAGACCAATTCATTGAGCATGGGTCTAGAGAAGAACTTTATCAATCCATTGGGTTAGATCAAAATTCGCTCATCAAGCTAATTCAATCTTACTCTACCTGAGAAAGAATTTCATCTCGAATTTGAGTCACTGCTACTTTTAATTCTTCTTTTACGTTATCCATAATTGGTCTTCTGAGCAAGTGCTTATCCTTGTCTTCGTTAAATACCACCTCTATACCCTCCATAGCAGTTTCTATCTTCACCAATTGAAGCAATAGCTTATCGTAATCAGGGTCTCCATTAAAAGCCCCCATAAGTTGAATAAAATTTCCTAAAAAAAGCTTCTGCTGAATCATCATTTCGTTATAAGTTTCAAACTCTGATGGAGGGAAACTGGCATGTGTAGCGATGTATAAACCTTCAATATAAGCTCCAGTAAGAATAACTAAACCTAGCTCCTCTCGTTCATTTCGTTCGAAGTATCCATGAGCTGCTTCATAAGTTTCCAAAATGATCACACACAAGGAGTCTATATTTCCTTTATTGTTTTCATATCTAGCAACAAACCCTTCAGTAATAGGTGGATTAATGTGCAAGTTCCCTAAACTTTGCTGAATGCTGGCAACAAACTCATAGCTTTTATCATGATGACCATAAACTGTTTCATACCCCATATCTACAATCTGCATCCCTAAAGACATAGCTTCTTTAAAAGTGGAAATTTCTGTTTCTGATGGTGGAGGAGCCACTAAATCATCGTCGTAATCGACACCATTTAAACTTAATATGGTAGTAATTTGAAGGGGGGCTGGCATGGTAAAGATTTTCATCTCTCCATCCTGAATTTCAAGGTAACCAGCTAAATCAACCGCGTTTTTCTCAACATTGTTCAGTTCAGGCTTTGTCTCTTCTTCACTTTCGGAGCAGCTAAAAAATGCTAGTAATAAAACTGCCAAAGTGGCCATGATGGTGGGTCTCATAGATCTATTTTAGGGTATTAAGGTAGTGATTTATCGTACAATTACTTTTTCGGATGTAGCCATTTCTCCAGATCCTGCTCTTACAATGTAAACACCTGGTGTTAAATTGTTTGTAGCATCAATATCAAAACGTGTTCTGGTATTACTATCCGAGTGTTTCATTCTTCTTTTCACCAGGTTTCCGGACATGTCATACATCTCCATTTCAATCTCTTTGCCTTGCATCTCACAGTCTTCCAAAGAAACGGTACAGTTACCCACACAAGGGTTAGGATAAACTTTTAGTACACAAGCTTCGCTAAGCGACTTTACAAACTCAATGGCCAGTACATTAAAAGTTTCACTTTCTCCATTAAAATCTACTTGTTTTAAACGGTAGTAAGACATTCCCTTTGCCGGATCGCTATCAATAAATGAGTATGAACGTTGAATCGTACTGTTTCCCGCACCTCCAATTTTTCCAATTTCATCGAAGGTTAATCCATTAGTGCTTCTTTCTATTACAAAATAGTCGTTGTTAATCTCACTTGATGTGGTCCAGGAAAGTTCCACCTCATCATGCGGGGTTACTTCTGCTGTCCAATCCGTAAGGGTAACGGGTAGTGGATTATTTGGAAAATCAATAAACAAAAGGTTATCCATAAATGTATCATCATAACCGGTTCCATCCATTTTGTTACCTACTATCATGTCTCCTGCACTGGTCCAATACATGTTTTGCCCTGGGGTTTCACTTCCTGAGTTATCCCATACGGAGGCTCCATCCACCAATACTTCTGCAAACCCCGCTCCCGGATCATAATAAAATCGATAGTTTCTATAAGTATCATCGTTTGGGATAGTATATAAATTGGTAGCGGTTACCTGGGTCCACCCTCCCATTCCATCATCCACTCTGTATTTAATTCTTAATTTACCTCCAGAAAGTCCAAATTCCAGGCTGTTTCCTCTTTTAAAAAAGTATCCTGTACCTTCTTCTCTATGATAATCTACTGAGATATCACACCCTTCTTTATCGAAAGATGCTCCAGGTAAGGTTAACTCCAAATCAGCTTTTGGTGTTCCGGCATTAAGTCCATTTAGGGTGGCTCCACCACCATCAACTTTTGCTGAGCCACTTACTGATGTGGCATTGGGTCCAACATCTGCTGTGGTAACGTCTGTTTCCCAGGTAAACTGGCTAATGGTTTCTTGTGATGTTGCTGTAAAAGCAAGTAAAACTAAGGGTAGTATGAGGGTCTTTTTCATGGTCAGTATTTTAATTTTTTGTGAAGATCACAAATGGGTCATTTAAAATATTGTTGGGAGCTCCAACTGATTAAATTAACGAGTTTTATTTGTACCACGTTTCCAACTCTATTCAAACCAATTGATTAAGATTACAAATTGTCGATTCTGATTTACGAATAGGTATTTTTTTCATCTAAAAAAAGCCTACTAAGTTTTATTGAGCTTGTAATTAATTTACGATGAGGATGTTACTTTTTTCGATTATGGGGATTATATACTTGAACCATAAGTAAAAACAACTATGAAAAACCTATTTACCATTGCTTTCCTTCTCACCTTTACAGTTTCCAATATCCATAGTCAAATTACCATCAAACCAATGAAAACGGTCTCCAACAACATTCAGGAGGCCCTACAAAACCTTATTGGAGATGGAATTATTATTAAGAATTTTACCATTAATCAAAGCGAACAGTCTTTGGCTTTTGGTTCTTATCAGGACCAACGAAAAAGCTTAGGAATAGAGAAAGGAGTAATTGCCACCACCGGTTCCATTATGCATGTAGCAGGGCCCAATGACATGAAAGCCATGACCTCTACCGATGAAGAAGTTTGGGAAGGTACTCACCTTGAAACTCCTTCTGGAGACCGAGTTCCAGAATTGGAAAGGCTCCTAACCGGTTCCAACACTACTTATGATGGTTTTGTACTAGAAATGGATATTGTAGCCACTGCGGATACTTTATCCTTCAATTATGTATTCGGATCGGAAGAGTACGACGACTTCGTTTGCTCAGAATACAACGACATATTTGCTTTTTTCATTAGTGGTCCTGGAATTAAGGGGGAAAAAAACATGGCGGTTTTACCAAGAACCAATACTCCCGTTAGCATCAATAATGTAAATGATGGTAACCCCGAAAGTGCAGAATGCCCTAAAAGCAATACTTCTTTCTATTTGCACAATACCGGAATGAACATCGAATACAATGGTTTTACTCGCTTGCTGGAGATTCGTCAGGAAGTTAAACCAATGGAAACATATCATCTTAAACTTTGTATTGCCGATGTGGGAGATAATGGATATGATTCAGGAATTATTTTCGAAAATAGAAGTGTTGTAAGCTACCATGAAGAAGTTAGTGTTCTCTTTAATACCAACGAAAAGAAGTTGGATCAATTAGATCATAGTTTATTGGATGAGGTAATTGAAACCATGAAACAAAGGGGAGTTGAAACCATCGTTATTTCAGGAAACACTGATAGTGACGGATCGGACGAGGCCAACTTTAAGTTAGCAAAAGGAAGAGTAGAGTCTGTGCTGGATTACCTCGAAGCTAATGGTATTGACAGAGAGAAAATGATCATTAATGTAAGAGGAGAAACGATGCCTATTGCAGCCAACGACAACAGCAAAGGAAAATCGGTTAACCGAAGAGTAGATATTAGATTACTTGGAAATAATGATGATTATTGGACAAAAGAAAATGAATACCTCGAAACTGTTACAGATCTAGGCCCAAGACTGGACCAAAATGCACCTAACCCATTTTCCGACCTAACGGTGATTAACTTCTTTGTACCCAATAAATCTCAATCTGCGGAACTACTGGTAACTAATCTGGCAGGGCAAGTAGTAAGAAGAATAGTTATTCTGGAACGTGGAGAAGGTTCCATTCAACTAAATGCTTCTTTGTTTGAACGACAAACTTATTTATACTCTCTTATTGTTGATGGAAATATTGTTGCTTCCAAAAAGCTGTCGGTAATGGAATAATTATCTTTGAGCAAAAGCTCTGAGATGAAAAAAATTAAATCAGTAATTACTACCAAACACCTAATCGACGAAAATGATAATATTCTGGAGTCCTATAAAGGGAAATTAGAAGAACTAAACGAAGACGGAAAACTAATCAAATCGGTAGATTATGGAAAGAACGGAGACGTTCAGGATTGGAGTGAGTTTGAATTTGATGAGAAAGGCAACCTCATTTTAGAAGCTCACTACTCAGATGCAGAAACGTTAATCAACCGGTTTGAGTTTTCTTACTTCGATGACTCTACAGCCAAAGAAGTGATCCAGACATTTGGTGATGGCTCAGTTTTAACAAAAACCATTCATCGGGAAGGCAATAGCTACACAGCCACCACTATTGATGAAGATGGTGAAATTGACTCGAAAGAAGTTACCGTAAGAAACGACCAAAATCAAATTGTAGAAGAAGTCGTTTTTAACTGGGAAAACATTGTAGAAAAAAGATTTGAATACAAATACGACGATAACGGGAACAAAACAGAAGAAACCGAATACGGCTATAATGATGATTTTATGAGACGCGTAGAGTATCTTCTAAATGACTCAGGGAAGTGCATTCGCCAAAATGTTTACACCGAGAAAGGAAACTTAACCTGGGCCATGAATATTGAATACACCGATTTCGGAGAAGAAAAAAGGCTTGAAACTTCCGACGGGATAGTGGTGAATCTGGAATACGATGAAAAAAACAATTTGATTCGTCAGGAGCAAAAGAACAAAGCTGACGATACCATTGTTTACTTTGTAGAGTCGGAATACGACAACAATGGGTTTGTTACCTCTACAACTGTTTACGATATGAGAAGTGAATCTGGAGGATTTAACCCCAACCCTATGTTAAACCTAGAGTGGAACTATGTTAAACTAACCATGGAAAACGAATTCCATGAGGAATAATTGATGATTCATTCTCAATATTAAATTGATTTATAATTTTAAACCTAAAGCCCCTGCTATGAAACACCTCATTTTGTCTACTTTGATGCTCTTTACCCTACTAATTAAAGGGCAAAATTATATCACCGAATATCACCAACCGGCCATTCTTGGACACCAACTCATATTGGAACAACGATATCAGGAAGCTCAGGATTATCTGGAGCCATGTGTTAAGAATTTTAATCCCTTTCCTGAAGAAATGTATGCACTTGCACTTTGTTATGCTGCTAATTATAGGGTGGAAGAAGCAAAAGAGCTCATTTATCGATCAGTTTGGAAAGGTCAGGCCATATTACCTCTGTTTCAGGATAAAGATTTTTGGACCCAATACGTCCTGGAAGAAGAGTTTGAACAAATCTACGATTCTTGTATGGTGATTCAGCTTAAACCAGTAGCAAAGCCAGCAGAAATGCAAGAATGGGTAGAAAAGGCTTATGCTCCTTTCAGGTATAGAAAGGTTTTTAAGTATACCAACGGAGACACCACTTTTGTTATGGAACCTCCTTATCCTTCAGATTCTATAAAACAACATGCCATTAGCTTTTTTAATACTGTAAACGACAAAAACTACTGGAACATGCAACGTTTAAAAGGAACCAGGTCATTCCTGTATCGTTTAATAAGTTACTTACCAAATGAGAACATAGAAGAGCTATTACCCATCATTCTGGAGCAGGTGAAACAAGGCAACGTTTCTCCTACTTTTTATGCCATGTTTCACGATTATTATCAGGAAGCGATAGGCGAACCTAAATTGTATTACGAAATACTAAATAAGAACAACGACCTCCTTAAACAACAACAAACCGAGCAATCTTGTTTCGAAATAGGGCTGGGCAACAGGGATGTGCTTTATTTAAAAAATAGGTTCTACACATACTAAATTCTACTCTGATAAGTAAATAGATCGTAGTACCTCCCCTGCTTTTCTATTAACTCATCATGAGTTCCCTGTTCGGCAATATTCCCCTCTTCAATTACTAGTATTTGATTAGCCTTTCTAATGGTGCTTAATCGGTGAGCGATTACAATAGTGGTTCTACCCTCCATTAATTGGTTCAAACTTTTCTGAATTAGCGATTCACTTTCGGTATCCAGATTAGAAGTAGCTTCGTCCAGAATCAGAATTTTCGGATCAGCCAAAATTGCTCTCGCAATAGCTATACGCTGACGCTGACCTCCAGACAATTTAACTCCACGTTCACCTATTACTGTATCTATTCCATCCTCAAATCGATCGGTAAACTCATCCACATAAGCCGCTTTAATGGCTTCTTGCAATTGTTCCTCGTTAGCATCCGGACGAGGGAACAGGATATTATCCTTAATGGTTCCTTCGAACAAGAAATCGTCTTGTAGCACCACTCCCAAATATTTTCTATAACTGTCCAGCTTTACTTTGGAGATATCATGCCCGTCCATACTCACCACCCCTCCTTGCGGAGAAATGAAAGATGCTGCCAACCCTGCCAATGTAGATTTACCTGATCCTGAAGAACCTACTAAGGCAGTTACAGAACCTTTTGGAGCATCAAAGCTTATGTTATGGACTACTTCTTTTCCTTCTTCGTAAGAGAAGGATACATTGTCAAATTTAAGATCCCCGTTAATGCTATTTAACTCATCCGTTCTGGTACCATCATCCTCCGGCTCCATATTCATGAGTTCTTCTGTTCTATCCAATCCGGCAAATGCCTCTGTTAACTGGCTACCGATATTACTCATTTGAACAATTGGAGCAATCATAAATCCGAGGTATAGTGTAAACTCGAAGAATTGTCCTTGAGTAATGTTGTCTTCCATTACCATATAGGCTCCATACCCCATAATTCCGGCACTGGCCATTCCTAGTAATAACGTGGCAGAACTTGTTATTAAAGCAGTAGAAGTTAAACTCTTTCTAACATTCTTGAAAAGACGATCTACACCATTCTCAAATACTTTTACCTCTTGCTTCTCTGCATTAAACCCTTTAATTACTCTTATTCCATTCAGCGTTTCGGTTAGTCGCCCAGTTACCTCTGCATTGATCTTACCTCTTTCCCGGAAGATTGGTCGGATAAACCCAAATGCTTTTAAGGATACTATTCCGAATATAATTACCGGAACCAGTACCATTACAGTCATGCTCCAACTGATATTGAATAGTAAAATTAAGGATACAATGGCGGTAATGGAGCCTCCTATTAATTGTACTAACCCCGTTCCTACCAGATTTCGAACTCCTTCTACATCCGTCATCACCCTCGAAACCAGCTCTCCTGATTTATGATTATCGAAGAAGTTAATAGGCAACGAAAGTATCTTCTTTTGTACCTGTGCTCTCAACTTCGAAATTAAATGTTGCGCTTCTACACTGAGTATCCTGGTAAGGAGGAATGAGGTAATGGCCTGAACCGACACAGCAATAACTACAGCACCTACAATCAATTTAAGTAATTCGAAATCCTGCTCGGGCTGATTGATTACATCATCAATAAGAAACTTGGTTGCACGCGGAATTACCAAGCCTGCTAACCTGCTTAATACGATCAATAATAACCCAACTAATATGATATTTTTTCTAGGCCAAATGATGGTTTTAAACACCTTGGCCATGGTTATTTTCTTTTTGGACATATCACGAATGTAGACGATTCTGAGTTAGTAATATTTTATGGATTCAATTTATTTTCAAATAATTTGTAACCTCTTAATATTTCATGTTGTCTAAGATTACAGAATCATAAAAACAGATATATGCACGCAGAAGTTTTCATCCCAATTACCATGTTTATGGCCATTTTTGGAGTTCTCTATGTATTTCTGATTACCAGAAACAAAGAACGAATGGCCATGATTGAAAAAGATGTGGACCCTAACAAATTTCTTACTAAGCCCAGGCGAATAGGGTTGAAAATAGGAATGCTTGCCATGGGAATTGCATTGGGTATTTTAATTGGGCAGGTATTGGCTGCCACTACTGTTCTGGAAGAAGAAGTTGCCACCATGTCTATGGTATTCTTTTTTGGTGGAATGGGGCTCGTTGCCAACCACTTCGTAATGAAGAGAGAAGAACAAAAGGATGTAATGTAAATGGTCTCATTAGACGACAACATATACATTCAGCAGGTATTGGACGGTGAAAGCTCGTCCTATACCCATTTGGTGGATAAATATAAAACCATGGTATTTACCATTGTTCTTAGAGTTATTTCGGATCGGGAAGATGCAGAAGAAATAGCTCAGGACGTATTCATCAAAGCCTACCATAAACTACATTCGTTTAAAGGAGACTCAAAATTTTCTACCTGGTTATATACCATAGCCTATAGAACAGCCATTACTAAAACGAGGGTTAAGAAACTGGATACAGTAAACGAAGAATTTTTACTGGACACGGAAGAAGAATTACCGGACTTGGATCAACTGCAATTGGAAGAAAGGAAGCAATTTGTACGTGATGCTATTCAATCCTTACCTAACCTGGATGCAGTAATTGTTACTTTGTTTTACATGGAGGGGTGCTCTATTAATGAAATCTGCCAGATTACCGAACTTAAAGAATCTAATGTAAAGGTTAAGCTACACCGATCCAGAAAAGCTTTAAAGGTTAAGCTGGAGAAACTATTGTACAACGAAATGAAACGAATTGTATGAGTGAAGAGAAGAACAAAAACTGGAAACATGGATTAGAGTCTCCATCGGACGACTTTACCAGAAAGCTAATGTTTCAGATTAAGCAGGAAGACACTGCCTTAGGAAACATTTTAAATGAGCATACCTCAGAAACGCCTTCTGTTGATTTTACGGCCAACATAATGAAGCAAGTAGCTCATAAACCCGTGTTAAAACCTACTCCAATTATTGGAAAAATTGGTTGGATATCTATTGCTGCTGCTATGGTTGGGATACTTTTATTGGTTGGATTTTTACCTTCCGAATCCACTTACGAACTAAACCTATCCAGAGTAGAAAAAATGACCGATAACATGTCTGGCATGTTCGAAAACATGGACTTGTTTATCTACGGTATACTTGGCGTTCTTGCCATTAGTGTATTCCTACTTATCGAACAGTTTAGTAAACGAAGTAGTTCTTTGTAATTAAATCACTTCTACGATTCTGGAAAGCGGTTTTCTAACCTTTTTCTTTTGAATATAAGGGTCATCTTCCGACCTAAACCCTACTGGTAGCATTAAAACCGATTTTAATCCTTTTTCTTTGAGTCCCAAAACCTCATCTACTCCAGCTGGGCTAAAACCTTCCATTGGGCAGGCATCTATCTTTTCTACAGCGCAAACTGTCATTACATTTCCAAGAGCAATATAAAGTTGTTTTGAAGCCCACAGGTTCTTTTGTTCTTCAGACATTCGAGCAACAGTACCACTCATCATGTTCTTATATCCCTCCAACGATTCTAAAGAATCTCCTCTGGTTTCGGCAGTAATAGAAATATATTCCTCAACATCCTTATCTCCAATTTCTTCCTGAACACAAAGCACAATAACATGAGATGCCTCTGCCACTTGCTTTTGCTGATATGAGTGCGCAACTAACTGATCCTTCAATTCCTGATTTTCTACAAATAGAAATTTAACCAACTGAAGTCCATAAGACATTGGGGTAAGGTTCAATGCCTCTTTTAAGGTTTGCAGTTGTTGTTCGGTTAACTTTTTAGAAGGATCAAACTTTTTACAAGCATACCTCCAATTAAGGCTGTCAATTATGTTCTCCATGTTATTGTTTAAGACTTAGCAATTTTGTTACGTATTTTCCTACAATATCAAACTCCAGATTTACTTTAGTTCCAGGTTTAAAAGTATGGAAGTTAGTGTGTTCATAGGTATAAGGAATTATAGCTACGGAAAAAGTATTTACACCAGAATCAACTACGGTTAAACTTACTCCATTAATGGTTATAGATCCTTTTTCTACGGTTACGTTTTCGGACGCTTCGTACTCAAAGTGAAACTTCCAGCTCCCTTCTAACTCCTCCACTTTGGTACATACTGCAGTTTGATCCACATGTCCCTGAACAATGTGACCATCCAATCGATCTCCAATTTTGGTGCATCTTTCCAGATTAACCTTACTTCCATTTTCCAACTCTCCTAGATTGGTTCTTTGCAGTGTTTCATCAATGGCGGTAACAGTATACTCTTCTCCATCAATTTCTACTACTGTTAAGCAAGTACCATTGTGCGCCACACTTTGGTCAATTTGCAACTCATTGGTAAAGTCAGATTTTACGGTAATGTGTAAATTATCCTGTTCTGCCTTAAGAGCAGTTACTTCTCCTAAAGATTCTATAATTCCTGTGAACATAGGTTATTATTTTGCATAAAAAAAGGTTGTTTTCTTCAACTCGTTCAGATAACAACCTCTTTCAATTTTGTTAGTATAATTTTAGTACTCCATTAGAGCATCACGGTACTCGATCAAATCTGCTCTGTTGCTTTTTCTTTGAGCATCTTTCATGATTTGAACAAGGTAAGTCAAGCTTTCCAACTTAGACTCATCGGTAACTTCAGTTTTTACCAATTCAACTCCTTCTTCAATTTCTTCATCCTCAGGAATTGGAATGTTAAAACCTTTGTGTTCCTCAACGTGCTCATAAGTTAATCGGATCACCTTGGTTAAAGTCGGGTCTTGCTCTTCAATAGCATACGGACGAAGTGCTTTTAAGTCTTCTATAAGCGTATTGATGATGATTCCGTTTCTTTCAAGATCTCCAAGAATTTTGTCGACCAATTTTAATGCTTCTGGATTAACCATTATAGTTGTTTTTTAATTCTTTTTGTTACCACACAAAACTATTCATTTTCGATCAAATTTTTCAAAAAAAATAGACCAGAATCAGATTTTCTTTACTTGAATAATATTAACAGGGCAAGCAACAGCCGCTTTTTGGTTGGCTTCAAATACTTCATCATCATCAATTCGAGCAGTGTGAAAGCCTTTTTTATCCTTAGATCCCAACAGAGTTGCCTTTCCATCTTTCTTAGACATTCTCCATTGATCATAGGCTAATTCCACACAATAGTTGCAACCTATACAACGCTTTCTTTGATGTGATATGATAACCATACTAATCCTTTACTTCCTCGGCAGGAACTACTTTGTATAATTTATCGGATGCTCTGATTACCTCATCAATTGGCATGGTAAAATCTACTCCTCTTTTGACCTCTTCCACCACTTCGTTTCCTACTCTAAGTTCTTTCACTTCTGTTTCAAGAACTCCTGTTGTAGGTCCGGTAATTAAGATCTTATCTCCCAATTTAAGGCTCTGTGCTTCAATTTTGAACTCTCCAATCTTAGCTTTTCCGTAGTAATGCAAACCTTTTCCTAAGAATACCTTCTTTACAGTTGCTTTTGATCCACTTACTTCACTAAACTCACCAAGCTCTTGTCCAAGGTAATATCCTCCCCAGAATCCTCTGTTATAAACCGTTTCCAGTCTGGACATCCATCCTGCTACTTTTTCCTGAGAGTAAGTTCCATCTTCGATAGAATCCAATGCTTCTCTATAGCATTTAATAGTAGTTGCAACGTATTCCGGTGCTCTTCCTCTACCTTCAATTTTTAATACGCTAATTCCAGTATCGGCTAATTGATCAAGGAAATCTATGGTACAAAGGTCTTTCGGAGACATAATGTACTCGTTATCAATTTCCAGCTCATGCCCATCTTCCAGGTCAATTACTTTGTATTTTCTTCTGCAATTTTGGATACATGCTCCTCTGTTAGCAGATGAATTTTGAGTGTGTAAGCTCATGTAACACTTACCTGATACGGCCACACATAAAGCTCCATGTCCGAATACCTCTATCTTAACCAACTCCCCATCAGGTCCTCTTACATCTTCTTTTACAATACCATCACAAATCTCTTTTACCTGACGTAAGCTCAACTCTCTAGACAATACCATCACATTAGAAAACAAGGAGTAAAACTTCACTGTTTCAATGTTGGTAATGTTTAACTGAGTAGAAATATGTACTTCAACTCCTTGAGACTTGGCATATCCAATAACAGCTTGATCGGAAGCAATAATGGCCGAAATCCCGGCTTCTTTTACCCGATCAATTACTGTTTTAATCAAAGATAAATCGTGATTATATATAATTGCATTAAGGGTTAAATAGGTTTTAACTCCTTTTGCAGAGCATCTTTCAGCAATTTCTTCAAGGTCTCCCAGAGTAAAGTTCATGGTGGCTCTTGCACGCATGTTTAACTGATCTACCCCAAAATATATCGAATCGGCTCCGTTGTCTAATGCAGCTTGCATAGAATCAAAACCTCCTGCAGGAGCCATTAACTCAATCTTTTTCATGCCGCAAAAGTAATTAGAATTACTCTAAATAAGAACAATTGAATGTTTCTTAAGTGTCAAGAAAGGTGAATCCGTATCTATCGGAGAAGGTTTACATGACCTATATACTCATGTGTTTCTCCTCCTATCTGATCCTTAACAATCACCTTCCAAACATACACGTCCGTTTGTGATGGCACTGCTTTAAAACTTCCATCCCAACCTATTTGCGGATGGTAAGATTCAAAAATTAACTGCCCCCAGCGGTTGAATACATAAAACTCGTATTGTAACGGATCTTCTCCCCTTATAACTGGCAAGAATACATCATTTTGCCCATCTCCATCTGGAGTAAATGCATTGGGAACATAGATTAAAAATTCATCTTCAATGAGTACTGGATACTCCACCGTATCCACACATCCATGTGTACTTTCTACTGCCAGTTCTACCATATAGGTACCTACCTCATCAAAAGTAAATGTTGGGTTTTGAGAGGAAGAACTTCCCAATTCTCCAAAATTCCAACTCCATGAGTAAGCATCAATGGATTGATCCGTAAACTGAATTACTGGATTGGTAATAGTGGTTGGTTGGGGACCAAATACAAATTCTGCCACAGGGTTAGGGTAAACTTCAATATATGCTACTTCAGTTAAAGTATTTGTACAACCATTGGTATCCGTCATGGTTAGGGATACATCGTATTGCCCTGCGGCAGAATATAAATTACTTACAGGACCACAATCTGTTGAGGTATTTCCGTTTCCGAAGTTCCAATTACAATCAACACTTGCTCCATTGTTATTGGTAAACTCCACTTCTAATGGTTCACACCCTGAATTAACATCGGCAGAAAAATCAATGATCGGTAAATCAAATACAGTTATATCATAGGTTGCAGTATCACCACAAATTGTGTTAATCATATAGGTTATGGTGTGTGTTCCGGCACCAGCCAACTGAGGGTTAAAAGTCCCTCCAGACACCCCATTCCCACTCCAGGAACCCCCAACTTCGGCGGCAGTTAAATTAGTGATTACACCATCCACACACATATCTGCCACAGGGTCTATAGTAGCATCTGCATATTGAGCTCCATCCAAAATGGCCACCACTGTAGTGTACTTACAACCATTGGCATCTTCTACTTCTATATCATAGTTCCCAGCACATAGCTGGTTAAATACCGACCCTGGTCCACTAGTTAACCCATTGTCAATAGAATAGTTAAATGCTCCCGCTCCTCCTGATCCTGTTATATCAATTACTCCCGCACAATCTCCAATACAAACCTCATCAATAGTGGTAATTTGAGCATCCACTGGGGTTGGTTCGGTTAAGGTAATAGAAGCGGTAGCAATACATCCAACATCGTCAGTTACGGTAACATCCCAGGTTCCTGCACACATACCTGTTTCCAGTGCATTGGTTCCTCCACTGGTCCAGCTATAGGTAAATGGAGCAGTACCTCCAGCCATAGCAACAGATGCCTGCCCATCACAATCTCCATTACAGGTAATAGCAGCCTCCTGAGTGGTGGAAGCAGTACCTCCTCCAATATCGGTTATGGTAACGCTTCCCTGACCTATACATCCATTATCATCAGTAACTTTAATAGTATACATCCCTGCTGTTAAACCAGTAACTGTAGCTGTGGTGCCAACAACATTAGTAGTTGCATCTTCCCATATATAAGAGTAATCTACACCCACTGTTCCTCCAGAAACAACCACCGAAACTTCTCCATCAGCCTGATTACAATTGGATGGAACCGAATCAGTTATCATAGTAATGGCTAATGGTTCTGTTATAATGGCCTGCACCGTTTGAATACAACCATTATCATCTGTTACATTTAAGTCGTAAGTATCTGCACAAAGCGCAGTAATATCTTCGTTAGAAGAAGTATACCCTAAAATACTGGTCCAGGAATTAGTATATGGAGTCATTCCTCCAGATATCGTCACATCCGCTGATCCATTACAAAGACTGTTACAGGTAACATCGGAAATGGCATCTAGGGTAATCACTAAGGCGGATGGTTCAGAAATAACCACCGTATGATTGGCAACTATTCCATTATCGTCGATTACAGTTAAACCGTATGTTCCAGCACAAATTCCGGTTAAATCTTCAGTATTAGCAGTGTACCCATTAGGCCCTGTCCAGGAATAGGTATAAGGCAATACCCCTCCTATTATGGTTGCATCTATGGTTCCATTACAATTTCCAAAACAATCTATATCGGTTGTTGCTGAAGTAATTCCGATTGCTCCCGGTTCGATAATCACAATACACGAAGTAGCTGTACAACCATTATCATCGGTAACCAAAACACAATAATTTCCGGCACAAAGTCCCGTTGCATTTTGGGTGGTTTGACCAATTGGATTTCCCAAATTATCTTGCCATTCGTAAGTGTAATTAGGTGTTCCACCTCCTACTGTTACTGTTGCTTCACCATCGCACAATCCCGCTCCGGAAGCATCATTTACCACCGTTGCAGTAGCCGTTAAAGCTGTTGGTGTATTTACATTTATATTACCTTGTACAGTACATCCGTTATCATCCACCACATCTACTGTAAAAGTCCCTGTACATAAGCCATTCGTGCTATCTTGTGTTGGCGTAGACCCACTACTCCATGTGTATTGGTATGGAGCAATTCCTCCTACTGCTTCTACTGTTCCCCAACCATCGCATAAACCAAAACACGATACTGCTCCCTCGGTGGTAGTAATAATTAGATCAGTTGGTTCATCAATAATCACATCTATGGATTGAGTACAGTTATTATCGTCAGTAACTGTTACATTCCAGGTTCCTCCACACATTCCTGTTTCCGAAGCATTTGTTCCTCCACTGGTCCAGCTATAGGCATAATCCACGCCCACCGTTCCTCCAGTAGCCTGTACCTGAGCAGTACCATCGCATAGACCAAAACAGGTAACAGCTGTTGAGTCAATCATGTCCAATACAATTACAGTAGGTTCTGATATCACAACAGTTGCCGATGAAATACAACCTACATCATCCACCACATTTACGGAATAAGTTCCTGCGCACAACCCACCAGTTGTTGTAGCATTTGGAGTTGTTCCACTGTTCCAGGTGTATTGAAACGGAGCTGTTCCTCCAACCATACTAACACTCGCCATACCATCGCAAAGTCCGTTACAGGATACATCCTGATCAACTGTTGTAGTTGCAGTACCACCTCCCACATCTGTGATGGTAGCAGTAGCTGTAATCACACAGTTCGCATCATCCATTATCGTTACCGTATAGATCCCTGCTGTTAATCCTGTTACCGTAGCAGTTGTTCCTAACACGTTTGCGGATGCATCTTCCCAACTATAAGAATAATCCGTTGCCACCGTTCCTCCGGTAGCTGTAACTGAAACTTCCCCATCTGCTGCTCCGCAGTTAGAACTCACCGTTGAAGTTACAGGCACAATGGCAGTTGGCTCCGTGATCGCTACAGACACCTGAGCAGTACAACTATTGGCATCCGTTACGGTTACATCATAAGTTCCAGGACACAAAGCGGATAAATCTTCCGAAGTATAAGGCCCCCCATTTCCTGTCCAATTATAGCCATAACCAGAAGTTCCTCCTGTAGCTGTTATGTCGATTGTTCCATTACAAGCTCCATTACAATCCACATCTACGTGTGTTTCGGTAACTGTTAATAATGTTGGTTCTGTAATAGTAACCGGAACTGTAGTAGTACATAGGTTAACATCTTGAACAGTAATGGTGTAGTTACCGGCTGTTAATGCTCCAAAAGTTCCAGAAGCTTGATAAGTAGTTCCTCCATCAATGGAATATTGATATCCTGGAGTTCCATCAGCACCAGCTACGGTTACACTTCCGTCATTTCCTCCATTACATTGTACATCTGCCAGAAGGGTAATAGAAGCCGTTAAAGCAGTTGGTTCTGTAATGGTTACAGCAACTGGGAACTGACAGTTGTTAGCATCCTGTGCTGTTACAGTATATACACCTGCTGTAAGGTTGTTGAATGTTCCTGAAGCCTGGAAAGGTCCTCCATCCAGAGAGTATTCGTAAGGAGCAACACTACCGGAGGCAGTTACAGTAACAGACCCTGTATTATTTCCATTACAATCCACATCTGTTTGAGCGGTAATAGAAGCCGTAATTCCACTTAAATCGTTAATGGTTGCATTGATGTTGTCCTGACATCCATTCGCATCTTCTACTATAATGGTGTAAGCACCAGGAGCAAGAGTTCCAAATACTCCACTTGCCTGGAAGTTAGCTCCACCGTCAATAGAATATTGATAAGCTGGAGTACCATCGGTTGCACTAACTGTTATTGACCCGTTGCTTTGTCCACAAGTAGCATCCACTATACCATCCAGTGACCCTGCCAATGCAAGTGGTTCAGTAATGGTAACTGGAACAGTAGTTGTACATAAGTTAGCATCTTGAATGGTGATGGTATAACTCCCAGCAGTTAACGTTCCAAAAGTTCCTGAAGCCTGATAGGTTGTTCCTCCATCAATGGAATATTGATATCCCGGAGTCCCATCCGCTGCAACTATAGTAACACTTCCATTATTTCCCCCATTACATAATACGTTGGTTTGGGTAGTAATTGACCCAGATAATGCGGTTGGTTCTGTTAAAGTAATTTGTGCCGTGAAAGTACAGTTATTAGCATCTGTAATTAGTATATCATAAGTCCCGGCAGATAGCCCTGTAAAGGTTCCACTCGCTTGGTTGGTCGTTCCATTATCAATACTAAAAGTAACCGGTGCAGCACCTAAATTTTCTGTTAACGTAATGGTTCCATCGTTTCCTCCATTGCAGCTAATGTTGGTGGAGGCTGTTGTATTGGTCATTGGACAACAAACAGGTCCGGGTGCAATGGTTACTGTAGCAAACCCTTGACAACCTGCCGCATCAGAAACAGTAATATTATAGGTTCCTGGAGTTAAGTTGGTAAAGTTTCCTGTGGTATTGGTTGGGCCAACTCCTATATCATAGGTATATGGTGCCGTTCCTCCTGTAGCTGATAACGTAATAGTACCATCATTATCTCCCAAACAAGTTTCATTGGTAAAAGCATCGTTTACTGTTAAGGTATTTACAGTTACTGTAACATCATCGGTTGCAGTACACCCAGTAGCTTGATCAGTAACAGTAATGGTATAAGTTTGAGTGGATGTTGGACTGGCTACCGGATTACTAATTTGATCATCCGTCAAGTTAACGTCTGGTGTCCAAACATAATCGTAGGTATGAACCGGAGTTGGGCAGCTTACAACGCCTGCTGTACCACCTGTTGGTGTAGCACCGGCGTGTCCATCCTGAAATACTTCCACTCCATTGTTATCATATATGGAATAATATACCTCTGATGCATAACTACCTGCTGTAAAAACTGTAGTAACAGTAGCCCCATCTGTTACCGGAAAAGAATATGATTCCGGGCCATCTCCGTTAGTAGGTCCAGTGGCTAATATTTCATAAGTTCCAACCGAAACTCCATCCACAAAAACCTCAACAACTCCTCCGTTCCAACCATCTCCAAAGGAATCCCATAAGGTTATGCTCCAATCACAAGGTGGTGCAATAGGGTCTGTTACAACCGCATCTAATTGAGATGTTTGTCCGGCACAAATGGAAGCAGGTGAAGCACTTGCCACAACAGAGGGAGAAGAAATAACCACAGGAAAAGAATAGGTATCAGTACATCCACTGGCATCAGTAATGGTTAATTCTACCGTATAAGTCCCATCCGCATTATAAGTATGTGTAGGTGATTGCCCTGTACCGGTATTACCATCTCCAAAATCCCATGCCCAATCTGTAATTACACCAAACGAAGAGCTATTATCACTAAATTGAATTGGCTGACCAGCACAAGTGGAAGTTACAGTTGTTTGCCATAACGCTTGAAGTTGTGTACAAAATTGTTGTTCATTGGAAAGCCCTCCGGTAGAACCTGTAAACCCCCAATAAACATTAGGATTACCACCAAATATATTATTGATAATGTCTCCGGTATAGCTTAAATATAGTGTTCCGTCCAGATAAACTTCAAAGGTTTGTGTAGCAGGGTCCCATACCACCTGAAAAGTGTGCCATGCACAATCTTCAATATTAGGAATGGTTGCCGGACCTGCCAAATCATCTGCACCACCATCATGTGCAACATTTCCATTCGAACTGATGGAAATATGATCCTCCCACGGGTCGTTATCCGGAACACTGTTTTGATAAGTATCGATAAATGCCCCAAATGAAGGGGTTACACCACCAAGCCCCATTCCATTTCCATTTACACCAATTCCGGTTCCTACCGGTTGGAGACCAAATGCAATTCCATCGGCACCACCATCGTTACACCCTAACCATACATCGAAGTTGAAATCAAACGGGTTATTTAAA
The DNA here is from genome assembly GCA_965230225.1 of Parvicellaceae bacterium. Classification (GTDB taxonomy): domain Bacteria; phylum Bacteroidota; class Bacteroidia; order Flavobacteriales_D; family Parvicellaceae; genus CALSMU01. Next base: position 806,009 of record CBDDKM010000002.1, on the reverse strand, counting down.
TCTATTAAATTAACGTTCCAAACCGACCCAACCTGAGTGGTTGCATTATCTGTAAGTGTATAACAATTACAAGAAGTTTGGTAAGCATTTCCATTAATCTGGTATTGTCCTAAAGAGAATACAGGAAGTAATGCCCATAGGAGTGTGTGGTATAATCTGGTCATTTCGTGGTTATTCAAATGATGTTGGCAAATTGTTATTTCTGTCTGCACCTCCCATAAATTGGGTTAACTATGGGTAAACAAGAAACTAAACAACTTTACTAAATCGATTTAGCTTTTCGAATATAACGCATTTTAACAGCAAGGTTGCCTTACTGATCTAAAATTTTCTAAAACGTTTTAGTTTTTGTACAAAAAGAAGGTGAATAGTTTTCTTTTTAACAGATTTACAGCTAGTTAGCCTCCAAAGTCACAATCACCGGTCTCACAATCAAATTGCATGCTTCCTCCAACGCATTCGCACTGGTAATCTCCTGCTTTGATTTTATTGTTCCAGTTGACCATCTTTTCCAGTTCATTTTCAAACAGATGTTCCTCAATAATTCGATCTAGTTCACCACTTACCAATTCTGCCGATTGCATGTAAATACCATGGGTAATATCGCCCAATGCATTCCTTCTGTATTGCAATAGTAAATCGTTTATTTTAGGAAAAGTATTTGCCATATCATGCGCTTCCATGAAGGCTTTAGAAGACTTAAGAAAGCTTTCAATTCTTCCGGTTCCCATTTGAACGGCTCCACCATAATCCCACATTCGTGCAAACCAGGTCATCCACCCCATAGCATCTCCACCATACTCTCCGTCAGCACTACTTAGAAGAGTAATAAATATGTCATCCATTTCTCCCATGGTTGATGCTGCTTTATTTTCAAAATCAGTCAATGAAAATGTGAAGTCAAACTCAGTACACTCGGCTACACAGGTTCCGAAAAACCCCATGGTTTGATTATCAACTGGAGCCAAATCGTTGATTACAAAGTCCGGGTAGTAACTTCCTTCTCTGTTTTCATTGAATAAATTTAATTCCTGAATGTGCATTGAAAGAGCCAATTTTAATTCCAATGCTCCAGTATAAGCCTTCAAAAAAGCAGTGTCAGTATCAGCTTCTTCCAAGGTAACAATACAATGATCATAGGCCCAAATCAACGAATCGGTAAAATAGTTTTTCAGTATTGAAATTTCCTCCACCATGAAATATTGTGGAGCATTTAGATAGGCTGTATAGTCTATTGGTTCCGGCAATGTATCAATAACAATAGTATCCTCAATTACCTCAACTGAATCCACTCCAACCGAATCAAATCGAGCAGTTTCACTTCCTTCACTTTGCTGATTGTCCTGAGTAGGCTCCTCACCACCACATGCAACCAAAATAATTGCCAATGCTCCAAATATTACTCGTTTCATTTTCAATAGATTATGATAATTCGCACAAAAATGAATAAAAAAGCCCAAGTGAGGAAATCAAAAGCAGTTTTTCATTAAATTCGCAATCCTTAAAAATTTAAGCGCTTAAAATGAGTACGAAATACACGGAATACAAAGGTTTAAACCTACCTAATGTTGCAAATGAAATTCTGGAGAAATGGAAATCAGAAAACACATTTGAGCAAAGTATTATTTCCAGGGACGAAAACAAGCCATTTATTTTCTTTGAAGGACCTCCTTCGGCGAATGGTATGCCTGGTATCCATCACGTAATGGGACGTACCATTAAAGACATTTTTTGCCGATATAAAACCCTTAAAGGGTATAGAGTTAATCGTAAAGCCGGGTGGGATACTCACGGGTTACCTGTTGAGCTTAGCGTAGAAAAGGAACTTGGAATCACCAAAGAAGACATTGGTACTAAAATCTCCATTGAGGATTACAACATTGCTTGTCGTAAGGCAGTGATGAAATACACTGACATTTGGAGTGACCTTACCGAAAAGATGGGATATTGGGTAGACATGAATGACCCATACGTTACTTATGACAATAAGTACATGGAGTCTGTTTGGTGGTTACTTAAAGAGATATACAACAAGGATTTGATGTACAAAGGGTACACCATCCAACCCTATTCGCCTAAAGCAGGTACGGGATTAAGTTCTCATGAGCTTAATCAACCAGGGTGCTATAGAGATGTAAAGGATACCACCGTTGTAGCTCAGTTTAAGGCCAAAGCTAACGATGTTCTACCGGAAGATACTCACTTTTTGGCATGGACGACTACTCCATGGACGCTGCCTTCTAACACAGCTCTTTGTGTTGGACCTAAGATCGAGTACGTATTGGTAAAGACATTTAATCAGTATACCGGTACTCCTGTAAACCTGGTTCTTGCTAAGGCCCTCATGGGAAAACAACTTTCTGGTAAATACGTTGCTGCTAGCGAAGAATTCCCAATGAACGGTTTCAGTCTTGGAGATAAGAAAATCCCTTACACGGTTGAGAAAGAATTTGTAGGAACCGACCTTGTTGGTATCGAGTACGAACAACTATTACCATTTGCTTTACCGGATGAAACACCGGAAAAAGCTTTCAGAGTAATTCCGGGAGCATTTGTTACTACAGAAGATGGGACTGGTATTGTGCACATTGCACCAACATTTGGTGCGGATGATGCCCAGGTGGCCAAAGATGCAGGTGTTCCTCCAATGTTGGTTAAAGATGAATACGAAAACCTTGTTCCTCTTGTGGATTTACAAGGACGATTCAGACCAGAAATGGGAGAGTTTGGAGGAATGTACGTTAAAAATGAATACTACGACGAAGGAGAAGCTCCTGAAAAGTCGGTAGATGTTCAGATTGCCATCAAACTAAAAGAAGAAAACAAAGCCTTTAAGGTTGAAAAATACGAGCACAGTTACCCACACTGCTGGAGAACTGACAAGCCTGTTCTTTATTATCCGCTAGATTCTTGGTTCATTAGAATCACAGCGGTTAAAGAGCGAATGGCAGAACTAAATAAAACCATTAACTGGAAACCAAAATCTACTGGAGAAGGACGTTTTGGAAACTGGTTGGAAGGAGCCAATGACTGGAACCTTTCGAGATCTAGATTCTGGGGAATTCCAATTCCAATTTGGAGAACAGAAGATGGTACAGAACAGATTTGTATTGGATCAGCAGAAGAATTGAAAGCAGAGTGTGAAAAAGCTGTACAAGCAGGATTAATGGATGCAAATCCATTAGCCAACTTTGTAGTGGGCGACACGTCTGATGACAACTACAATACTTTTGACTTCCACAAAAATTATGTGGATGCCATTACCTTAGTTTCGGCCAGTGGTCAACCAATGAAAAGAGAAGCGGACCTGATTGATGTTTGGTTCGACTCAGGTTCTATGCCTATTGCCCAACGTCATTATCCTTTCGAAAACAAAGACTTAATTGACGAAAAAGGATTTGGGCAAGCAGATTTCATTGCAGAGGGAGTAGATCAAACCAGAGGTTGGTTTTACACCTTGCACGCAATTTCTACCATGGTATTTGACCGAGTAGCATACAAGAGTGTTATCTCTAATGGATTGGTACTGGACAAGAACGGACAAAAGATGTCTAAGCGTCTTGGAAATGCTGTAAAGCCTTTCGAAAACCTGGACAAGTATGGTGCAGATGCTACCCGTTGGTACATGATTACCAATGCTCAGCCATGGGATAACCTTAAGTTCGACGAAGAAGGAATAACAGAGACTCAAAGAAAATTCTTTGGAACTCTATACAATACTTACGGCTTCTTCTCTCTTTACGCCAATGTAGATGGGTTTACATTTGCTGAAGATGAAGTTCTATTAAGCGAAAGACCGGAAATTGATCGTTGGATCATTTCTAAGCTAAACTCACTTATTCTGGAAGTTCAGAATGCTTTCGAAAGTCTTGAACCTACCAGAGCGGGAAGAGCAATTCAGAATTTCGTAACGGATGAGTTAAGCAACTGGTATGTTCGTTTGTGCCGAAGAAGATTCTGGCGAGGAGAATACACATCTGACAAGATTGCTGCTTATCAAACCCTATATCAATGCCTTGAAACGGTTGCTGTTTTATCTTCTCCAATTGCTCCATTCTATTCGGATCAATTGTATTGTGATTTGAACAAAGTTTCAGGAAGAAACACAGTTACTTCGGTTCATTTAGCAACTTTCCCGGAAGCCAACGAATCTTATATTGATCAGGACCTGGAAGAACGTATGAGTATTGCTCAAAAAGTGTCTTCCATGACATTAAGCCTTAGAAAAAAGGAGTTCATCAAAGTTCGACAACCTTTACAGAAAATAATGGTTCCAGCACTAGATTCTACTTTTGAAAGAAGAATCGAAGCTGTTAAGGATTTAATTCTTTCTGAGGTGAACGTAAAAGAACTGGAAATACTGAAAGACACCACTGGCGTATTGGTTAAGAAAATCAAACCGAACTTTAAAACCATCGGTAAAAAGTACGGTAAGCAAATGAAAGCCATAATTGCAATGGTTAACCAATGGGGGCAAGAAGAAATCCAAGCGGTAGAACAAAACAATGGATGGAAAGGAAACATTGATGACCTTGATGTTGAATTGGTCCTTGAAGATTTTGAAATCTCTACAGACGATATTCCTGGTTGGTTAGTAGCCTCTGAAGGAAGCATTACTGTTGCATTGGATGTAACCATTAGTCAGGCTCTTAAAAATGAAGGAATTGCCAGAGAATTTGTAAACCGTATCCAAAACCTAAGAAAAGAGAGTGGTTTAGAGGTTACGGACCGCATCGATTTAATGATTAAATCCGATGATAAAATTAACGAGGCAATAAATGAGAATTTAAATTATATTTGTTCGGAAACTTTAGCAAATTCGTTAAATCTTGTAGACGAAGTTTCCGGTAGCAAATTGGCCTTTGAAGTTGAAGAAGGAGTTTCTACCGAATTGGCCCTAACTAAAGTTTAACGAACTATAAAAGACTATAATAAATTAGAATTATGTCAGGACACCTAAAAAACAGATACAGTGATGATGAACTACAAGAGTTCAAAGAGATCATTGATGCTAAGCTTGTTGAAGCGAAAGAAGATTTAGGATTGCTTAGAGATTCTCTTTCTCACAAAGGAGATCACGGTACTGATGATACCGGAAGAACCTTTAACATGATGGAGGATGGATCTGAGACAATGATGAGAGAGGAAATGGCTCAACTTGCCGCTCGTCAGGAAAAATTCATCAAGAACTTGGAAAACGCCTTGATCAGAATTGAGAACAAGAGTTATGGAGTGTGCCGTGTAACAGGAAACTTGATCAGAAAAGAAAGATTAAAACTAGTTCCTCACGCTACTTTGAGTATCGAAGCTAAAAAAGCTCAGGGATAATACTCTCCCAATGCAATCGAAAGCAAGATCTTTCGTTTAGCTACTCATGAGAAACGCAATTATAACGATACTTTCGGTCCTATTTATTGACCAGGCCATTAAGATCTGGGTAAAATCGAACACCCTGTTGCATGATATGGTTGGTGAATTTGGGTTCATTAAAATCCAATTTATCGAGAACCCTGGAATGGCCTTTGGTTGGTCTGGAGGTGGAGTTTGGGGTAAAATTGCCCTTACCCTTTTTCGACTTTTTGCTGTTGTTCTAATCGGTTTTGTTATTCGAAACCTGATTAACAACAAAGCTCATAAAGGACTTCAGTTTTCAGTTGCCTTGATATTTGCAGGGGCGCTTGGAAATATTCTGGACAGCGCGTTTTACGGTTTCATGTTCGACAGTGGAACCACTTACGACGTAGCAACCAATATGTGGGTACCATACGATGGTGTTTCACAAATCAATTTCGAAGGCTATGCAGGCTTTTTACAAGGTTGCGTGGTGGATATGATTCATTTCCAATTCTATTGGCCAGAGTGGATGCCATGGGGCTTGGGTGGACAAGAAGTTTTCCCCCCTGTATTTAACATTGCTGATGCTGCTATTTCTTGCGGAGTAGTCATCATTATTTTGTTCAACAAACGTTTTTTTGGAAGTGGAAAAGGAAACTTCGACATTTTCAGAAAAAACCCTAAATCTCTTCAGGAAGAAGAAAATCAGGACACTACTGTTTCTAACGAAACCGCCAACAGTTAACTCATGAGGCTGGCTACCACTATTTTTTCTCTTTTGGTATTGTTTCAATGCTTTGGTCAATCTCAACCCAAGATGGTTGCAGGACCGATCGTGGGACACGCTTCCGAAACGGAAATCAATTGTTGGATAATGACCAGTGAAGTAGATTCCGTAAGGTTCGAACTAATTGACCTGAAGGGAAACAAAATCATTTCTTCTTCTCATGTACCTACATTGGCTGACTATACCAAAGGGAAATACCATGTAAAAACCTTATTAACCGGCAATTTTCCAGACTCATCCTATCAACTTAACGTTGGGATGTACCACGGTGAAAAAACGACTATTCACCTACATCCAGTTAACAAAACCTACAAAAAAGATTATAGTTTCTTATTTGGTTCCTGTGCTTACATTGGTTCTGGTTGGTCCAGAATCTACAAACCTATTAACAAAACCCACATCTATAAAACCATGACACGTGAAAACGCAGAACACATGTTGTGGATGGGCGATAACATTTACCTCATGTTTAACCACGACATGAAAAATGAAAAGAACATTAATAAACGATATGTAGGCATCAGAAAAAACAAAAAATTTAACCGAATACTTTCCAGTCACATGTTGCATTATGCCATTTGGGATGATCATGATTTTGGCCCCGATAATACAGATGGTACTTTCGAAAATGCACATTTAACCAAAAAAGCATTCGACCATTATTGGTGTAACCCTACTTCTCCTGATTCTAATGCCATCTACTTTACCTTCACTCAGGGAGATATTCAATATTTTATGATTGATGATCGAACGTACCAAATAAAGGAAAAGCAAATGCTTGGGGAGCAACAATTAAACTGGTTAAAAGAATCCCTAAAGGAATCTACAGCACCATTCAAAATCATTGTAATGGGAAGTCAGGTACTTAACGTGGTTAAAGGGCACGAATCTTTTGGCAAGTTCCCTAAAGAACGAAATGAACTTTTCAGTTTCATCAAAGACGAACAAATAAAAGGAGTGGTATTCTTCACAGGAGATCGCCATCACACCGAAATTCAAAAATTGGAAAACGATAACTTCTACCCTTTTTACGACATTACCTGTTCTGCTATGAGCAGTTGGAGAGATCCTTTTAGAGGCTGTGGAAAAGAAAGAAAATGCGACAACCGATTGCCAGGAACTTTTCACAACAAACACAATTACGGACTGGCATCTATCTCTGGAGCAGATGGAGAAAGAAAACTATTGATTCAAATCAAAAGTAAAAGAGGTAAAGTCTTATCTCAATTAGAGTTAAAGATGAGTGATTTAGGTTATTGATCCACTCATCATATAATTTACCCCCTTCCAACCACTTGCAGGATTAATTGTTATATTCATAACGGCTTAACTCATTAATCGATCATTAGTGGAATACGAAGGAATCGGATTGCACAAGCAATACCCCAAAGGAAGAAAATCTGGAACCATTTCTGTTGGCAGAAATGAGATCTTGTTTAACGATGGTGAACAATCTGTTTCGTTGCCATTAAGAAATATTAGCATCACTCTGGGTGGAGCAGGAAACCGATATGTTTACTTTAAACATGAATCCAAACCTGATTGGACCTTTTATACGGACGAAAAGAAAATCCTAAACAACGAGTATGTAAAGGACCATACGGAGTTAAGAGGGTCCATTTCAAAGATTAAAAACAAGCGTAGATTATTTTGGGCAACTACCTACTCCATTGCAGGGCTTACACTTGCTTTCTTTGTTGCCATATTTTTATTCAGAGGAACCATTGTAGAACATGTTGCAATGGCTGTTCCGGTAAGTTGGGAGCAGGACATCTCCGGTGGAATGTTAGAAACAGCAACCGCTGGTAAAACAGTTGTGGAAGACGATCACATTTACGATGAACTTTCTAAAATCACTACCCCCCTGGTGAATGCAGTAGAAAACAAGGACTTTAAATTTAGTTTTACGATAGTGGAGGACCCCACTATTAATGCTTTTGCCCTTCCGGGAGGAGCCATTGTCATTCACTCCGGTTTAATCGAACAAGCTACTACTGAGTTGGAAGTAGCAGGAGTACTGGCCCACGAAATATCTCATGTAACCAGAAGACATCACATAAGAGGAATTGTTAGTCAGGTAGGAATATTTGTTCTCATTAGAGGATTATTGGGAGATGGGACAGGAATTATGGGTGAGCTTACAGCATTAGGAGCTTCTTTGGAATCTTTAAAGTACAGTAGAGATTTTGAAACGGAAGCTGACGAATCGGGATGGGAACTAATGGAAAAAGCCAATCTCGACCCAAGGGGAATGATTTCCTTCTTCGAAATACTCCACGAGCACCATGGAAGTGCTATGGATGACCTGGACTTTTTAAGTACTCACCCAGGAACAGGTGATCGAATTCACAATTTAAAACAAAAAACAATTAAAAATAAAGAATACACCACCATCGATATTGACTTTGAGCAATTTCAAAAGGATTTAGAAGTGTATTTCGCCAACCATTAACAAATAATAAAGACCCTATGGATTTAAAAATTGAAGGTACTCCTGCTTTTGGCTATGTTCACGTTGACATGGCTCCAGGAGAAAAATTTATCGCCGAATCCGATGCTATGGCCAGCATGGCTGCAGAATTGGATGTAAAACCCAAATTCAACGGAGGATTCTTTAAAGGACTCGGAAAGAAGTTCTTCGGAAAGGAAAGTCTGTTCATTAACGAATACACCAACAATACAGATCAAACACTTCGTTTAACCGTTACACAAGGTTTTCCGGGAGACATCATGATCAAAGAATTAAATGGAGATAAATACTTTCTTCAACCGGGAGCATATATCTGTTCGGAGCCGGGAGTAAACCTAGGGCTTAAATGGGCCGGATTTCACTCCTGGTTTGGAGGAGAAGGGTTGTTTAGATTACAAGTATCGGGTACAGGAAGAGTTATTTTCGGTGCTTATGGGGGCCTTATTGAAAAAGAAGTAGAGGGAGAACTAATCGTTGATACAGACCACCTGGTGTCTTACGACCCGGGAATGCAAATCAAAACTCAACTTTCTGGAGGAATTTTCTCTTCCATGTTTAGTGGAGAAGGGTTTGTGATGAGAATTAAAGGAAAAGGGAAAGTCATTATCCAAACAAGAAGTATGACTGGTTTGGCCAGATGGGTAAACAGAAACCTGTAACCGGAGTATTAACTTAATTAAAGCGAATTAAAATGAATGTAGATATACAAATGCGTCCGGGGAGTTCAGTGGCTAAAGTGTCGTTGGATGCGGGCGAAGTACTAACAGCAGAAGGTGGAGCAATGATTGCCATGAGCCCTGATATGCAAATTGAAACCACTACCCATAAAAAGGGAAAACGTGGTATTGGAAAAGGACTTAAAAGAATGTTGAGTGGTGAAGGGTTTTTCATCAACCATTTTACTGCTGGATCAGGTGGTGGAGATGTTTGGGTTTCGGCTACTCTTCCAGGTGATATGTTTACCAAGGAACTTAACGATGAAAAACTGGTGGTATCCGGAGGTGGATTCGTGGCCTGCTCTCACGACATTGAGGTAAACCTTGATTGGCAAGGATTTAAGTCCGTTTTTTCCGGAGAGAATTTCTTTTGGGTTAATCTAACCGGAACCGGTAAAGTAGTAATTAATGCTTTTGGTGAAATCTACCCTGTGGAAGTGGATGGTGAATACGTGGTTGATACGGGACACATTGTAGCTTTTTCGGAAGGATTAGATTGGAAAGTAAGTAAGGTGGGTAACAGCTATTTTTCTTCCTTTTTAGGAGGAGAAGGGTTTGTGGCCCGATTTAAAGGTAAAGGTACCATTTGGTGCCAATCCCATAACCCTAATAGCTTTGGGTCTACCCTTGGACCTAAATTAAGAGCAAGATAGAACCACCAAAACTTAAGAAAATGGAAAAATTTGAATTTAATTTTGATCATAAACCGGATTACAGTTACCTAACGGTACAAATTCCATCCGGAAAAACGCTTAAAGTAGAAGCGTCTGCCATGGCAACCATGGACACCAATATTAATATGAAAACCAAAATGAAAGGAGGACTTGGACGTTTGTTTACGGGAGAGTCTTTATTCATTAACGAGTTTACAGCAGAAAACGGAGATGGAGAAATAGGAATTGCTCCTGCAGCTCCCGGTGACATGGAGCATGTACACCTTAACGACGAAGTTATCTATATCCAAAACTCTGCCTATGTAGCATCTGACCCAAGCGTAAAAATTGAAACAAAATTTCAAGGGCTGGTTAAAGGGTTTTTCTCTGGAGAAAAACTATTCTTAATCAAATGCTCCGGAACCGGAGATCTTTGGTTCAATAGCTACGGAGGAATTATTCCTATCGATGTAAAAGACGGATATGTAGTAGATACTGGTCATATTGTTGCCTTTACAGAAGGATTAGAATATAAGGTAACCAAACCTACTAACTACAAATCTTTATTCTTCTCAGGAGAGGGGTTCGTTTGTAGATTCTCGGGCGAAGGAAGAGTCTGGATCCAAACCAGAAAGGTAATGCCGCTTACCTCCTTCTTATGGAGGTTTAGACCATCAAAGAGTAACTAACTAAAATACAACACTTTTAGTCAATTTTGTTTAGACCGTTTCCTAATTAGGGAACGGTCTTTTTTTGTATTGAAATTAACATTTAACCACCCTATATTTGCGGAAAATAAACGAACTACCTAAACTACTACACCATATCTAAGAACTGACCACACCCATCTTTCCCGAAAGAAAATCAAGATTTTATTATACCTAATCAATTACTAACATGAAAAAAAAGTTACTATTACTATTTGTATCTATGGGCCTATTTGGAGCATCTAGCACCTATGCCCAATGTACCCTCGATGTTGTGGGGGACACTCTAATTTGCCCTGGCGACACGGTAACCCTTACCGCTGTTCCCAATCAAAATGCCTTAGCTACCACATTAGCTGGTGGGAACAATCACAGAGGAAACATGTTCGATATTACTGCCATTAACGACGTGATGATTACCTCTTTTGACGCACACCCAATGGGTAATACCGATTATGAAGTTTATTACAAAACCGGAACTTATTTAGGTTCGGAAAACACCCCAGGAGCATGGACTTTAGTTGGGTCGGCTACTGGTGTAGTTGCTCAACCAATGGGTACAGCTACTCCGCTTCCAATTCCGGTAAACATTGTAATTCCAGCTGGTCAAACTTATTCGTTTTATGTAACATCTTCTAACGTAGGTGTTTCTCAAAACTATACCAATGGAACTACTGCCGGTGCTGTATTTGCAGCAGATGGAAACATTCAGTTTCACGAAGGAGTTGGTATAGAATATCCATTCTCTGGAAGTGCATTCTCTCCTAGAGTTTGGAACGGGAACATCCATTATGTACCTGTGGTAACTACCACATTTGCCTGGAGTACCGGAGCTACAACCCCATCTATCACTGTTACACCTGGATCTACCACTACTTATACAGTTGACGTAACAGCAAGTGGTTGTGCAACTATGACGGATTCGATTACTGTAGATATCTCAGGAATCGCTTTAGACTTAGGAGCGGACATTAATGGTTGTGCTGGAGACACGATTACTCTTGATGCTGTTAATGCTGGTGCTGCCTACTTGTGGCACGATGGATCAACTAACCAAACCTTTAGCTCAGATACAAGCGGGACCATGTTTGTTCAGGTAACTGATACTATCGGATGTGTAGTTAATGATACCATTGATATTACTATTAACCCTAGCCCGGTTATCGACCTTGGTGTAGACACTACTATTTGTTCTAATGCATCCATCGCAATCGATGCAGGTGCAGGGTATACAAACTACGCATGGTCTACAGGAGATACCACTCAAACTTCTACTGTATCAACTGCCGGATTAGTTGGTGTAGACGTAACTGACAACAACGGATGTGTTGGAACTGATACTATTGATATAGCGTTGTTCTACGCTCCAACCATTACCGACTCTACTAGCGATGCTTTATGCTATGGAAACAGTACTGGTTATGCAGAAATTATGGTAGATGGATCTGCTCCAAACTACACCATTAACTGGTCGGATGGAGACACTACATTTGTAAATAACTGGTTATCTGCAGGAACTTACACCTACGATGTATTAGATACTAACGGATGTGTTTACCCTGGTAGTGTGGTTATTTCTGAGCCGGATTCAATTTCTTTAACAGCTACAACAGTGGATGAAACTGTAGCAGGAAACGGATCAATTGATTTAACAGTTTCTGGAGGAACACCGGGTTATGTTTATAGCTGGGATAACTCAGAAACTACCGAAGATATTAGTGGATTAACCGGAGGAACCTACGTTGTAACAGTTACTGATATGAACGGATGTGTTAACACTTTGTCTGTATTGGTTAACAGTACTGTAGGAATTGAAGGATTCGAATTACTTGAGTTCAACGTATTCCCGGTTCCAACTGATGGAGTACTAAACATCGAACTTCCTACCGAAGCTACAACTGTAGAAATAACCAATGCTGTTGGGCAGGTTGTATACAACCAGCAATTAAATACTAATGGATTACAAACTCTTGATCTTTCTGATCTGGAAACAGGTGTTTACCACATCAAAGTTTCTACAGCTACTGCTGCAGGAGTAAAAACTATCATTATCAAATAAGGTCAAAGACCTCAACAAAAAAGGCGCTTCGTAATGGAAGCGCCTTTTTTTATTTCCTCTTGGGCAATGCCCACATTCTCTTGTAATATGGTTTCATTATTACGATGGATAGAAGCATAACTCCCCAACCAATCCAATAAGTATTCTCCAGAAAATCTTCCCAGTTATACCAGTAGTAATTGTTTACTTCAATAATCATCACACTATAAATAAACACACTAAACGGTGTCCATAGCTGTAGCAACATTCCACAAATTACTCCCATGTACGAATACTTTTGATTAACCCATGGAATAATGGTGATGAGTATAGCTGCTAAGTTGACGGCAATAATCACACCTAGAACAGGTTCCACATCCTGACTTACATTCAATAACTCAAACAATATTAAGCCTACTAACACCATTGGGATTGGAGATAATATAACTGTTAACATTGCAGATAGGAAGTTCTTCCAATGAACATTCTTAAACATCCAGGTTATTAGAGCTAATACCCCAACAATGGCAAAGATTAACTTCAAATAAGCCTCTTCAAACTGCATAATGGCCCATGGACTCTCCTTCATGTAATAAATCTGTTCTAATTTATAGTCCACACTTTCTCGATAATCATCGAAGTATATTCCAACAGAGTATCCACTTAAAGCATCATCCAGCACCTCTTCGGGCCTGTAATCCAACTCGTTATAAGTGTACTTATTATAAGTTTTAATGAAAGATTCTATTTCATGTAGCGCCTGACCTCTGGAAATAGTAGTTTCTCCATATTCGCTACCATACATATCATTGGATTCATAGCCGTATTCATAATCATACAGATAAACGTACTCCATTCTGTGAAGCGTAATTTCTCCGTACTCACTAAAAACTCCATAACCATCGAAATACACGTAACCCTGATTAAGGGTTTTTACATCTTCCATTAACTCTTCGGTTGTAATGGAGTTTTTAACCTTAGAAACCAATGTAAAAGGTATAACTGATGCAACGGTATAGATGGCAAAAATAACTACGAAATACACCAGGTAATTCTGAAAATCCCTCAATAAACTCAGCTTCCCAAAGTTCTTATCTACATTATACCTGGCCTGTTTAATGAACCAAAAAACAAGCACCAAAATGGCTGGTACAATCATTAGTGCAAAGGACAGTTCTATTTCCGGTACTGGATCTTTTAGGGAAAAACCAAACATCCACGAAAACCCAAATAAAATGGCATCCAATATCAATGTATAAAACAACACATAATGAACATTGGTAACCCATAAATTGGGGTAATTCCTCAATAAATAATCATCCAATTTCTTCAAAAATGACGGAATAAATCGATCTACAAAACTCATATTACGCAAACATTTTTTTAGTGGATGAACTAATATCTCTAAAGTACTTTATGGTAAACCCTGCCCCAATTACCTTACTCAAAATCATTTCAGAAGTAAGCCCAACTCCTACAGAAAGAACAACATTTTGACCGCTAGAGGCAACACTTAACAATTGCTCCCCCAAAAGCATTTTTATCTCGTCAATGGTGAAGCTTCCGGCCATTTCAAAAGTGTTCTCTTGCCTATCTGCTCCCACATCTTTTACCTTTCCGCTATACTCGATAGCACCATCTTTTATAAAAACCACATTATCTGAGAAACTTTCTACCTCGTGCAACTGTTGAGAACTTAAAATAACTGCTGTGTTAAATTGCTCATTAGAAACTACCCTTCTAAGGTCGTTCAAAAACTTTTCTTGAGCTTTAATGTCCAGATTAGCAATGGGTTCATCCAATACCAACAAACGTGGCTTTCCGATTAGCATCTTTGCCAACTGAAATCTCAAACGGTATCCGGTAGATATTTCGGACCATTTTAAATCGGCATATTTTTCCAATCCCAACTCTTTGAGAAGGATGTCTAAACGCTCGTCTATTTCGTTAGGTGGGATACCATGTATACTGGCTTGAAACACCAGGTTTGTTCTCAAAAACCCGTACCACTTTGGTATTCTTTGAGGAATGTAGGTAATCTGCTCTTTAAAGCTTCTCCATTGATTAGGAGTTACTGCATTACCCTGAAATTTGATCACTCCCTGATCTGAGTCTAAATCGCCGGCTATGATTCGAAGAAGTGTGGTTTTTCCATTTCCGTTTTCTCCTACAACACCGGTAATTTCTCCGGACTGTATTTGAAGATTGATGTCCTTTAATTGAAATCCATTGGGAGAATAACTTTTGCCAATTCCCTGGCCTTCCCAAATGGTGGTTGAATTAGGATCAGTCATAGATGTAGTTTAGGTTAAGGGTTCCTTTCCCAAATATATTGTTTTCTTTTCTCTTCTGAGAATATGAAACTAAACCATATATAAATTGAAAAGGCAATCGCATTACCTGCAATTGCCTTTTCTCATCAATGTAACTAATCCATTACTATAGAAGCCAACTACATCAGGACTAAGAACTGGTTAACACCACATCAAACCGTTTTAATCGAAAAGCTTCTATTCTCATAGAATAGTATTTTCCTCGCTTGGAAAATGTTTTATCAGTGTTGCACTGAAAACTTTTTAGCAACTTGTTTTTCTTCTGATTCAAGTATGAAATGATAAACACCGTTTTTCAAATTGCTAACATCAATAGAATTAATACCTCCGTTAAGCGATGGAAGATCATAGCTATACACTATTTCGCCTAATAGATTAATTATTTTGATGGCTTTAACATTGACTAATTGTGCATCAACATCTACTATAAGTACATCTGATACCGGGTTAGGATACAATTGCACCAAATCGTTTTCAAAAGATGGAATTCCGTTAGGTCCAGAGGCAGCTCCAATATTGATATCATCAATAAACAGGTTATTCCCATAATTTGAAGTTCCACTGAATCGAACCATTACCTCAGACTCCCCATCGTAAGCAGAAAGGTCTACAGTATTTGCTGCCCACTGACTAGCCGTTGGGAAAAAACTTGAGGTTGAAGCCGAAGCAGTGGCAAGTTGGGAACCTGCTTGCATCCATACTGAGGTCCAGGTTGCTCCACAATCTGTAGATATTAAAATCTCCAATTGATCATCTTCACTGGTATATTGAGCATATGCATGCGAAAAGGTTAACTCAGCTCCTGTCGTTGAACTAAAATCAATTTTCTCCCATACTAAAGAAGACTCTTTTCCATCGGAGATACTAAAGAAATTCCAGAAAAAACTATTGGTACTGTTTCCAAACCCACTGGCCTGATTTAATACTCTTGCCTCTATCCCATCAGGGTTCATAGCAATTGCATTTGCCGGAGCAACATCACCTCCAACATTGGATTCAAAACCTTCAGTATGAGAAGTTGCAAAAGCAGTTGCAGACACATTGTACCATTCTGCGCTAACAGTTGAATTATTCCCTAAAGAGATATCCAATGAGGATAAATCATCGTCTGTATTCACATCATAAGTAATCTTATTCGCTCCAGCACTAACCGTAATAGGATTGAATGAATGTGTATAAGACTGCCCTCCATTGATGGACTGATAAACCATTTCTGTAATCGGTGTTCCTCCATTTAAAGTATAAGATACCTCCATGGTGTCCAACACATCATTACCGTTATTGGTAATGGTAACCTCAGGAGTAACATTATAATCACATAGTCCATTTGGGAAAGTCATATTGGTAGAGGCTGCTACATCAATGTTGTCTATACCATTTGGTAAAATCACATTAATAGGCCCCGTATTTCCAGTTACAATCTCCTGTTGTCCCTCAGCAATGAAAGCAACCAAATCCAGGTTTCCCAACTCATAACTTACTCCATTTAAATCTGGAGGAATAGTATAGGTATATTGTTGCGTAATAACAGTTCCTGGAGTAGCATTGATCACAGTTCCCCATTGACCTGAAAGTAAATGTCGTAGCATGTGTTTGTGATCATAGTTACCATTTGGTAATACACTTGAAGGGTTAAAATTTGCTCCTCCACTTTGAGGCCCTTCTACATGGTCCTGTAATAAAGCTACATTTAGATTAAAGGTTGATGGAGCTGTACCGGTAACATACATTTCTACATCTACAATTAGTTCTCTGGTTGTAGCGTCCAGATTTCCTTCTAAGGCTATGTTTACATAAGAAGGCTCTCCCAAAATGGTTGAGGCAGCAGATGCCCAATCTCCTCTACTCATAGCAGTTCCGGAGTTCATAGACATTCCTGTGAATAAATGCCTGTTAACCGTTCCTGCTGGATATCCTGCAAGATCAGACTGACTAGCTATATCAGATCCAAAAGGCGTTCTAAAATCGGGATCACCTGACGATGGGCTCGCAAAACTTCCTGTATGAATATTAATAACAAATACATCATCAGGGTTATTGCTTACTATTCCATCGGCAACAACATGACCATCTGGACAAAACCCACAGTAAATACCGGTAAACTCTTCCAAAATTACATTCTTATTTTCAGGGGTAGTACTTACTGGCAATTGGGCAAATGCCTTTTGCACAGTAAACACAGATAATACAATTAGTAGTTTGTTTTTAATCATAATCAAGTTTTATTTAGTTAAACATTACTCATGACATCTATAAGAATGGTGAACTCCATTCGTAAACATCGTGGTACAAACAGAACCCTTTTTACCATTTTATCCATCATCACATGCGCTGAAAAGTCAGGTTTTATGGGGATTCAGCACATGTGCTGAACCAAAAAGGGGATTCTTTTCCCAGAGGAGGTTGATTTAATTTGTTTTCTAAGTAAAACTGAATTGACTCTACTAATTGAATGTTCAGGTCCATTATAAATGAACCAATAGAAAACAATTCATTAAGCAAAATATTGGGTAGAAGGCAGGGTAATATGGAATAATATTACCCCAGAAAAAATTATTAGGAAAGGACTATTCTTTAGAGAGATTAATGGCTTTCATGATGAGTAACATTCGCTGATTTCTACCAGTTTTGACATCAAAAAGCTGATACATTTTTGAAAGAGAGGAGCGGGCACCACCAACACTCAAAGAAATCTCAGAAGCCAGTTCCTGATTACTTATGGTTGGGTTATTATACAATGCTCGTATAACGTTCCAGTCAGTATCGTTCAATACCGCATCAATGCTACCCTGAATTTTGCCTCTGTCCAATGTCTCTTCATGACTACCTAAATCAAGTATGGAAGGCTCTAGCTGTAGAAGCTTTATTTCTTTTAGTAGGTTTTCTCTTTCCTTTTTGAATTTTCTGAGTATTGTCAACAAAATATAACCGAGTAACAACAACAACATGGCCAGAAAGAGGTAAATGAATTTAGACTGCTGCTGATCATATTGACGCTGCATTCTCCCAATTTCCTGTTTTCGAAGATTAGTTAAACTGTCAGTCAAAATCATTTTTTCTGTTTCAAACCTAAATGCTTCATTTAACAAATCATCACGTTTTTTTACCCCATTCAAACTATCGTTTAATACGATAAACTCTTCCTGCATAACCAGTGCCATTTCATACTTCCCTTGTGCTTTATAAATTTGATAAACCAACTCTAAGCACTGATCCAAATTTTCGAATGATTTAATCGCGTAGGCATAATTAAATGCCTCAACACAATGGTATTCCGCTTTTTCATAATCCTCTAATTCAATATATTCCCCGCTAATATTAGCATGCACTCTGGTTATTACAGTTGTATCATGCACTTCTTCACACACTTTAAGACATTTATAAAAATACTCCAGGGCGCTATCATATTGTTTCTTAACAGAATAAACACAACCAATATTATTCAACACTTTAGCAGAGAGACGCTTTTCACCAAGGCCTTCGGCATATACCAAAGCTTCATTAAGCATTGTTAAAGCTTCAGGGCGCTCTTCTAATGAATAAACACCTCCTAAATTAATCAGTGCAGATAATATTATGGTTGAATCTTTGTATTGACGGCCTATTTCTAAGGCCCCATTACAATATTTTATTGCCTTATCATGAGAACCTATTCGAGCAAACACAGAACCAATTCTATACATCAATTCCCCCTTTACTATTGGATTACCCAGTTCTTCCTGAATATCAAGAGCCTCAAAGTAATATTTTACAGTACTAGCATAATCACATTTTTTTGCACAAATCCTACCCATTTTTTGTAGGTTCAGGTTCATCTTCTCCTTATCTTTCTTTTCCCTGGCTTCTTCATATTGCTGTTTTGCTCTGAAAAACTTTTCATTTTCTTCATGATAAGAGTTGTTTTCAACTCCTAAATTTTCAGCATTAAAAAGTTGAATTGGAGTCAACAAAGTAGAATCATTCCACACTTTATGAAATACATCGTCATCAGGAGATTGCCCCAAAAACAAAGAGTGTACAAGAATAAAAATCAATAAAAGTAAATTTCTCATAACAGGTTTTTAATGTCTCTAAACTCATATCCTATGGGTAGACAAAAAGAAGTAAAGTCATAACTGAACACTCAGTTTGATTACTTCGGTTTTGTTGAAAAAGTTACAATAATGACGATTGGTGTTATATTAATAACAACTTAACAGTTGTATGGTTGTCCTGTTTAGCGGAATAATTTGGTCGGTTTCAGAAGAAGGGCTAATTTTTCGAAAAAGCCTTTTTATTTCTTCTACCAAAAAGTAGCTGATACAACATCCACCCGAAAATCAGTCCAAGCACAAACGTAAACATCACGTTAAAATTACTTTGAGCAGGGTGTCCATTGGTACTAATGTCCGCATAAAAAAACAGGTTGAACCAAACGTTGTCCGGCAGCGGTTTTAGGTGATAAATACAGGGGTTAGGGAAAATCCATTGGTATACCTGATCGTTGAGGTACAGCATTCCAACAGTAGTAGAAATGAAGCAAATGATCAGTCGTATTACATTTTTAGAAGTCATTCTTCCAGCCCTAAATGAAGTAACCCACCATCGGCTACATGAAATAGATGATAATGGTGATTCGTGTCCTTGTAATAACTAAACCTACCGTCGGTACTTGCACTGTCTAATTTTCTGAAAGTATGTTTATCAATTACATCACCCAACAATGGCGTGGTGAAGGTAACTTCCCCATCCACTAAAGTATCCTTGTACATGTAGCGATTATAACAAATAACCAATCCCTTTTCAGGGTTTTTAGGATCATCAGCTGCACTTCGATCCAACACTTTATGATACAGCTTTCCATCTATCCCTTCGTACAAATCATCTCTGATTAACCGATATTGATTTCCTGAAGAATGAAGTTCAGTTACATCATTTTCCGAAGCCGATGGTTGTTCAGACTTTTCCATGGTGCAAAAACAAAGCGAAAAACATAAAAGTAAAAACAAACTGTATCTCATAAACCCATTGATTTACAGTAAATATAACTTACTCTCCACCCAAAACTTCCTCGCTCTTTTATCTGCTATTTAACTACGATTGATCGCTTTAATCCAATAAATATTCGTTTCTGTGTTTACCTTTACAAAGTGAAGAGGTTTAGCATTATATATCTGATCTTGGCGGTTTTAATGATTACTCTGCTCTGCGGTTTATACAATGCTGGATATACCATGGGACACCAGTTTCACGACCTCAGTAGTTTTCAAAGAATGACGATTCGCATACAGGCTGTATTAACTACACTCATTTCTCCTTTTTCAGCTGTATTTGGCTCATTTTTCCCCAGTAAGCCCATCTTCAATTCTTCCATTTGGTGGGACATTAGCATGTATTTGGGGATCATTCCCTCCTACTTTACTTATTTAAGAATTTTTGGCTTTACCATAAAAAAAGCTAGAGCTTAACCAGTTAGGATTAACATAATCATCATGTTTCGATCTTGAATCCTGTTTATTAATTGCTAACTTTCTAGCATAAAATAGTTTAATTACGATCTATGAAACTCTATTTACTGCTGATTTTAGCGGTGATCTGCTTAAGTTCGCAAGCGCAAAACAATGTGGGGATCAACACCAACACTCCCGACTCTTCAGCACTACTGCACCTGGAATCTACCGATAAAGGATTTCTTCCTCCAAGATTAACAGATATACAACGCAACGCTATTTCAAGTCCAGCAGAAGGATTGGTAATATACAATACCACGGATAGTGTGGTGGAATATTATGATGGAACTTGCTGGATTCCTGCTTATCAGGATGGTTGCGATGCCTGTAACATTGACCTACAATTTACCCAATCATCTTATGTAATTGATCGTGTAAATACACTAAACATCAATATACCGGGTACTGCAGTTGCAAGTGGAAACTCTACCACCATGGACATTACCGCTGTTTCCAACTTCAGTCATGAGACCACATTAGCTCTTAATAAAGATTCTTTGAATACCACCGGTCAATTCTCTTTAGACATTAGTACCAATGTGTTCGAAACAGGAGGAATACACACCATTACCTTTATCGCTTCGTGCGGAACAAGTTTATTTATTGAGTCCATTCAAGTGGATGCTTCTCTTTGTGATCAGGTGGTATTATCTGCAGATCAAATTAACTATGATCTCTCAACTGCCGGGCCTGATGGATCCAATTGCATCGTAGTAACGGTAAACGAAAACATTGGAGTACGTTCGTCAGATGTTACCATGCCTGCTTTCACAACCGGCTCTTTAACCGGGTGTAACATCGGTATTCTAAACAACGGATACATATACGGAAAAGGTGGCGATGGCCCCCTATTGATGGGAGAAGACGGACAAGACGGAGGAGGAGCTCTTCATTTAACCTGCGATACTGAAATAAGAAACAATGGAATGATTTACGGAGGTGGTGGATCAGGTCTTACCGTAGGTTCTTTTACCTCTGCCGGAATAGGACCTATCACAGTTTGTTTTGCCATAGGAGCCGGTGGCGGTGCTGGTATGCCTGATGGAATAGGTGGCGGCTCTAATTCAGGAGGAACTTGTACAACCGTTATTGGTATTTGGGAACCGGGTAATGATGCCGGAACCGAATACGATGATAACGAAGGTGCTCCGGTTAGCGAAACACAATCGTTTAACATTCCAACTCCAGTGGTATCCGGAACAATTGTCATTTCGGTTCACGGAGGTGGAGGTGGAGATTTTGGTGAAGATGGAACAGGCAGTTCTCAGCCAATAGACTTTACAGGATCGGAGTTAAATATTGTAATTAATATCCCATTTGTGGGAGACATTACTATTCCTATTCCACTGGGGCCGATTCTCAACCCAATTGCCAACAGCATTAATAACGCTGTTAACTCTTCAGTTCCCGGTGTAGGAGGTTACTCCATCAAGCACAACGGAAACACCATCAATGTGTTAGATGGAGATTATCAAACTTATCAGTTGAGAGGGGCTGTAGAAAACTAAACACTATGAAAAGCTTAATTACACTAATATTAATTATATCTGCCCTTCCTCTTTTTGCTTTCGAAGGGGTTATACATGGAGTTAAAACCACCAATGGAAAAGTAGAAGAATTCGACATTTACATTAAGGGTGATAAAATTGCTGTGGAGGGAACCAACCACGAAGGGTATTTTAAGGTAATTATTGATCGAAGTACAGATGAGTTTCTGATTTGCATGGACAGCCCTTATTTTGAGAACAAAGGATATTTTAGATTCCAGGTGGACCACTCAAAAAACAAAAAAATTAAAGTGCTTTCTTCTCACCAGAAGGGAACCGAACAGATAGATGGAGAAGAATGCTCTGTTTATAGCATGAGTACTAACCTGGGGGCTGTTATTCTACGGGCAAGTACTACCGGAAAAGCAAATCTATCAGGGCTTTCTAAATACATGGACGATCCTGTATATGAAATAATAGATCATTTTGGAATTACCAATTCTGTAAGAAAAATTGTAGTGGACAAACCTCAGCAAAAATATGTGGTAACCCTTACCGAACAGGAAAAAACTGTTTCCGATAATCAGTTTCAGGTTCCTGCAGGTTTTGAAGAGTACAAAATTGAGCTAAAGAACTAACGCAATAGCATTACAGGGCCACTATACTCGTAAGTTTTAGAATCCGAATGGCCTCGATATAAAAAGAAGTAAGTCCCTTCGGATAGTGGTTTCCCGTTCCAAATATTGGTTCCATCCCAAATTTGAGTAGGATTAAAACTCTTGAACACCTCATTTCCCCAGCGGTTGTACACAAACAATTCGAATTCCTCTATTCCAACAGAATGAATCACAAAACGATCGTTCATTCCATCTCCATTAGGCGTAATTACATTGGGCACACTAACTCCGGGTAACACCTCTAATGTAAGGTAAGCTGTATCGGTACAACCAAGTAAATCTTCTGCAATCAGTACCACATCATAGGTTCCAACATTAGAATAGTCGTACACTGGGCTTTCATCCATAGATGTTCCTCCATCTCCAAATTCCCACTCATAATAATCCGCCCCACTGGATTGATTATCGAAGGTAAACTGACCAAATAATGGGTTCCATAAAGTATCAAAAGCCGCATTTATTCCTCCCAAACTCACCTCCATACTGGTGGTAAAAGAAGAACATCCCAACGAATCTATCAAGTACAAATTCAAGGTTCCTCCCCCACTACCGGACCAATTAGTGGTAATTAAATTGGTACCCTGGCCTGATTGGATAGAAGCTCCTCCCGGAACACTCCAAACATAAGTAGAGGATAAATCGTTCGGGATAGCTTCATAGTCGGCCAACTCCAAAGAATCGCATAAAACAGAGTCGCCTATTAACTGAGGGGCATCAGGAGTTTTAATGGCTAAAGCAAAAGGTACTGAGGAAAAATCATTCCAGCTATTCACCCCTACATTTCGGTAAGGTGCTGAATTAACATCTTGCCCCATCATCCCATTCCAAATTGCATTTTGTGGGGTATCCCATTGCACCATTTCATTGTAATACGAATCATTGGCAAGGTCATAATAAATGGCCATATCTACCGGATCTGCACCTCCTGTCCGATCTATTTGGTGATAATAAGTTGAATTAATTCTACACAAGGTAGAATCATGATTGGTTACGTCATATCCATCAGTAGATCCACCATGGTTTACCATTCTAACGGAATATGATTGGGCTGCATCAACATTAGGTGTTATTTCCACCGGTCGGTATCGCAGTACTCCCAAAGATGACCCAACAGGGTAGAGATAGGTTTGAGTACTATCCATCATACGGTTTAAGGCTCCTCCGTTTAAACTACTCACCATTCCCTCATTACCATAAGTTTGATCATTGGTTACTGCCGTCGAATCTGCGTTTAACACATACATGGTATAAACATCTGTTGCCAACTCCCTGTTATTAAGTATTAACTGTTCTGCTGTATTGGAATGTATGGTTTGGGTTTTAACTCCTGTCCCGTCCAACTCTAATTGATAGAAAGTAGTTATACTGTCTCCTGTAATTAATTGTTGATCACCATCCAAAGTAACGTGGGAAGTATCCCAAACAAACGTGGCACTGTTGACCCAGTCTCCCTGAACATAGTAGTTTCCACCTCCACTCACCGTAGCATCATTGCTCAATTCAAAATGTCCGGGGTTAGCATCATTTCTGGTATAAACTTCTCCTCTATTTTCCAAGAAAGTTAATGGTCCTGTGTTTTGAATATCTCCATTAACATGCACCAATGAACTATCTCCAACAAACAAAGTAGATTGGTTATAAACCAGAGGAGATTGTGCCTCAACAGGGTTTAGCAAGAAAAACATTGATATCCAGAGCAGTAACCTTTGCATACTATCAAAGCAAATATAGTTTAATTTAAGGCGAATAATAGGTGATCACTGCGAAATAACTTTTACTTAATGTTGGAATCCAGAAAACACTATATTTACTTCAATAATTCATCACAACCATGAAATTTCACTATTTAATTCTATCCCTTTTCATGCTTATTTCGTTCTCTTCCTGCGAGGAGGAAGAGGAAAAAGATCAAGAAACATCTTCTCAATCTGCCCATCAGGAAAGCCCTATAGCACTGGAAGAGTTCAATAAAATGTACAAAGGTTTTATCAATGAGAAATACGAAATTGTAATGAACCTTAGATTAAACAACCAGGTATTACATGGCTATTACTACTACACCAAATACGAAAAGCAGATTGTTCTAAAAGGGCAAATCAACTCCAAAGACAACACTTTTACCCTTTCCGAATACGATGCAGATGGAATGCAAACTGGAACGTTTAGAGGAAGAATAGCCAATGATTACTCCCTCTCCGGTAATTGGAGTGCATACTCTGATGATGAAGACGGAGAAGAAATGCCATTCTCTCTGGAGGGGAATAAAGATTTATTTGTTTGGTACAACGAGTTCGTTCCTTTTCATCCAAGACAAGTGGAAAAGCTTTCTAACTGGGAAGGTACCTTAACAGATGTGAACTTAAATGATCCAATAAACACTGATGGAATTATCATGTATGAACCGGGAGATGAACCTGCTAATACTATGGGGTTTGAGTACGATGAAGAGCCAATGATGAGGGTTCCATTTTTCCAGTACACTTTTTTAGGTTCTAACGAAAACATCTACTACGCATCTGTTGTAGAAAGCGGTGGCGGAACCGGAATCTTTACTCACATTAAGGTAATGGAAGAAAATGATGGTGTTCTTAAAGAGATTGATGCTTTCTCTGGGGGAGACCGATGTAATGGAGGTCTGGCTGGTAGCGATTTCAGGGACGGTAAGCTAATTTACTCAGTTAACATTACCACAGGAGATTTGTTTGCCTACAGCGATTTTAGCACAGGATATAATTATGATTTAGATTTTTGTGCTATTTGTTGTGCTGCTGAAGCCAATATGGAATACGACTTCAATACCGGTGAAGGAAAATTAACCTCTTTTACCCTAATGGAAGGGGCCTATGGATTTGATGACGAAGGAATAATGACGGTTCAAAATTACTTCTATTCTTTGCTGGATAACCACATTAATGAAAAAGGAACCGAACTGAGCATTGAAGACTTAGACGAAATTGCAAAAGAACTTATTGACTGGAACGAACCTGGCTGCTAATGAAATACTTACCTATCATATTGCTTTTGTTTCTTTACTCATGTGGTGAACAAGAATTGCCTACCAAATCTGTAGAGGAAGAAAAAGCACCTGAGCCAACTACCCAAACGGTTGAAACAGAAAAAACTGCAGAGCCAATAGAAAAGCCTGTGGTTATAGAACATGAGAACAGTAAAGGTGAGGTTCATTATTCCAAAACCATCTCTTCTAATGAACTATATAAACTTGGAGATACTTTAACGCTAGACATTAATCCCATTCTAAACACCAATGGAATGGATATGGTTGGAGATTTCTACTTTGAAGAAAATGATCAGGGAAAAAGCATGCTGTATGTGGAGCTACTACCCGAAAACTGGGACATTGATAAAGAAAACACCTACGACGAACAAAATTGCTTTTACATCTACCTCGAAACTTACATCTCCCGAAAAGGGAAGAAGATTAAACTGAAACAACTTCAAAAACTAGTGACTGACTTTAGCTACAACTGCATTAGCGATGTAGGATGCTAAACCACATGAGAAAATTAGGAGTTACATACCTGTTGGCCATCCTATGCAATTGGGTCAACGCACAACAACTACACCACCAACATTATACGGTGAACGAAGGTATGCCCAGTTCTCAGGTTTATGATATTATTCAGGATGATAAAGGCTACTTATGGTTTGCAACCGATAGAGGAGTTTGCAGATTTAATGGTTATCGATTTGAGTCCTTCGGACTTTTAGATGGGTTAACTGATAACACTGTGTTTCAATTCTTCCAGCATTCGAGCGGAGAAATTTGGTGCTCAACCCTCAATAACAGGCTATTTCGCTTTAATTCTGATGCAAAATTTACCCCCTACCAAAACAACCATTTGTTCGATGGATTTCCGGTTAACGCTGTAATAACAGACATTTATGTAGATGAGGAAGAAACCATTTACCTGGGGTTTCTGAACCGCACGGGGTATGCCACCATTACCAAAGAAGGAGAAGCTAGCCTTAACTTAGAAAAAGCTATTCCTAATCGGTACATCGTTAATAACATAGGCAATAATGGCAATAGTTTAGGATATTCTTTAGAGCATCTTGATGATCAACCTCCACCGCTTAGTAAAGAAACCAACTCCATTCTTTCAGAAAACAGTTTCTTCTATAAAACAGAAGCCATAGGTAATCAATCCATATTTATTGACATGAACAATGCTTACCTCTGTGGTAATGGCGAAACAATGGTATTAGACACCAATATCTTGCCGGTAGAACTTGGAGTGTTTGACGAAAATCATTTCTGGATCGGTTGCCGATATGGAGGAGCGCGAATTTACAACAAACAAGGTGAGCTTGTTAAAACCATTCTAAATGGAAAATCAGTCACCTGTTTATACTACGATCACGAAGGAGGGTTGTGGGCCTCTACGCTTAACTCAGGAGTTTATTACTTTAAAAATACAGAGCTGATTAGTCATCGCTTTTCGAACGAAAAAGAGTATGTAAAAAACATAACTGTTGATGATCAGGGAGCTATCTATTCCGGTTATTACAATGGAAAAGTTCTGAAATGGTCCAATGATCAATTCGAAATTATGTACGAATCTGCCGATAATATGCCGGCACAAGTACAGTATTACGATCAACTTAACGATGTTTTGGTGGCTGCTTCCAAAACCCTTTTCCTACTGGACCGACCGGATAGCACGTTTATTCATAGAGGTGTTCTTAAATTTTCCGACGATGCTAAAAAACAACCGCTTATTGGGCATTACGGAGGGTATGGAATTTATGAAGACAACCAAATGAAGGATATCAATGTAAAGCTAAGAGTACATGATATTGCTCCATCAGATTCTGGATTTTACTTCGCCTCCACCAGAGGTTTATTTCATTATCAAAACAATGTATTGGATACTTTGGGACGCATTCATCCTTTGCTCGAATACAGAATCGATGATATTGATCAAAGCGGGGAATTCTGGTACCTGGGGTCACAAGGTGTTGGAATTATCGTTTATAGTGAAGATACCGTTTATAACATTGGAAGAGAACAGGGCTTGTATAGCAACCACTGCACAGAAGTTTATGCAGAAAATGACACTATTGTTTGGGCATGTACCAATGCCGGACTCAATAGGATTGTATTTACCAATAGTGGTTATCAGGTAAACGGACTTTCCAGTATAGATGGGCTAATTAACAACGAGGTAACAGATGTTGAAGTGGTTGGCAATACAGTTTGGGTTGGCACAAGAGAAGGCTTATGTTCTTTTCCTAAGTCCATGCTGGAACATGAACATTCTGAGTATCCCGACTATTATTTATCCCTAACCGGTTTATTAGTAAACGACCAGCAACAATCCGATAATATGCTCTCTGATCTGGATTACTATCAAAACAGGCTGGAATTCTCCTACCTGGCCATTTCGTTTAAAAACAATTACAAACTAGAGTACAGGTATAGATTAAAGGGTCTGGAAAAGGACTGGAATTACACCAACAACTTATCCATCACTTATCCTTCTATCCCTCCAGGTGAGTACACTTTTGAGCTTCAGGTAAGAGGAGAAAACCAACCATGGAACGACAATCAGTTAGGCATTCCCATTCAAATTCACCCACCTTTTTACAGTACATGGTGGTTCTTGATTTCCATTAATGCGCTGGGGTTAGTTATCATTTACCTGTTTTTCCGATTTAGAATACTCTCCTATAATCGGGAAATAATTCGAGAACTACTAAGGCAAGTAGTTAAGCGACTTAAAAGAAGCTCTTACATAGTATTTAGAGAACATGGCAAAGAAGTTAGGGTTGAATCATCAGAAGTTCTATACATCAAAGCCGCAGGAAATTATCTGGAGGTATATACCACAGATAGCAAACACATGATTCGATGTAAAATCAGTGAATTCCTTAAAATGGTTCCCGATCAAATGGAGTACCTAAGAGTACATCGATCTTACATAGTACGAATAGATAAGATCAAAAAGAAAAGCAATAAGTCCATAGAAATTAACGGAACCGAAATTCCAGTAGGAGAATCCTATAAAAACGAGATTCAGAAGATATTATTCTAAGAATTTGGGTCTGGAGAACTATTAAGTCAAATAGTGTTCTAGTATCTAAAAATTAAATTTGCCTGCTGAGAACAACAGGCAAATTATTTTTTGGGAAAACATCAAATATAGCTTCATTTGACTTCAATATTTTCGTCACTATTTAAGGGGGGATTCGTCACTTTAGCCTGTTTTTACTGCCTTTTTGAGACAACTTTAACGTAAGTTTGGTTATGAGTTGATTTGGTTGTATTACCAAAGATGTAACCCCTGAAAAAGGCATTTATTTGACTGTTCGTTTAGAACCGAAGAGATCAAAAACCTAAACCTTGACCCCAATTATAAAGACTGTCTTTAAATGACAGTCTTTTTTTGTGAATAAGGGGAAATACGTAATAACCACTACCGTATCTCCCCTAATTCTGCTATGGATATCTTAAAAATGTAAGTTTCCTATGTGAATTGAGTCACCAATTCCTGTAGAATCCCACGGATTTCCTCCTGTTCCGGTTGTATCCCATGGATTTCCTCCTCCAGATCCGTTACCACCACCATTGCCGGTAGTATCAATTGGAGTTCCACCTCCATTACCAGTAGTGTCGATAGGGTTTCCACCCCCATTACCCCCACCTGTAACAGTAGTATCTATTCCTCCTCCATTTCCGGTAGAATCGATTCCAGTACTATCATTATTTGGAGTTGCTATTTCAAGCAATTCTGGTTCTGCTTCTTTTATACATGCTACATTAGCCGAAGCAAATGCTATTCCTAGTGCCCATAAAACAAAAATTCTCTTTTTCATAAATCGAAGTATTAAAGATTAAACAACGATCCAAAATTAGAGGAGGGCTGAGCATTAGGAAACCAGAGAACCCTCAATTCTTACTCGTTCAAGAGCAAATATTTATCAAAAATAAGTTAGAGAATTCAACAGAAGAAAACACTACAAAAAGACTCGAAACACCTATGTTTACTAACGAAAACATGTTGCCTGAAAATTGATCTTTTTGATAAAAAAACCATCTAAAGTTACTTCACAGCTAACCACCTACTTTGACGGAACGGTCAAAATAAAGGGTTAACGGAACAAGAAAAGTTGAAAAATGAATCTATTTCCTGATTAAATCACTACGTTGATGATTCTTTTAGGAACCACAATGACTCTTTTCGGGTCTTTTCCATCCAAATATCCAGCTGTTTTTTCGTGATCCATCAATGCCTGCTCAATTTCTTCTTTAGAAAGAGTAACCGGTAATGACATTTTGAACCTCATTTTACCATTAAAGGATACTGGATATTCAAAGTTATTCTCCACCAAATGCTTTTCATCAAAGGTTGGCCACGCGGCTACAGTTACACTACCCGTGTTACCTAACTTCTCCCACAACTCTTCTGCAATGTGCGGTGCAAATGGAGAAACCAATACAACTAAGTCTTGTAAAATAGATTTATTGCTACATTTTTGAGATGTAAGCTCGTTTACCGCAATCATAAACGTACTTACCACCGTATTGAACGAATATCTTCCAAGGTCTTCAGTTACCTTCTTAATCGCCTGATGCAGAGATTTTAAGTTTTCTTTGGTTGGCTCACCATCAGTCAACTCAACAGTGTATAACCTCCATAGTTTCTTAAGGAAATTGTTTACTCCATTGATTCCCTGAACATCCCATGGCTTAGCTTGTTCTAAAGGCCCAAGGAACATTTCGTAACAACGTAAAGTATCTGCTCCGTATTTCTCAACCAATTCGTCAGGAGTTTGAACGTTGTATTTAGACTTGGACATTTTTTCTACTTCTCTTAGACAAACAAAGTTTTCCCCATCTAATATAAACTCAGCTCCTTCAAATGAACCAGCGGCATCTCTATCTACATTCAATAAGTCTAACTGATTTTTGCCATCAACATATTCAATATTCACATGACGCCTAATTACACGTTCTTTGGTTGAAGGAGAGGAAATAAAACTTATATCATAGTCTTCTCCCAAAACATTTTCGTTGAAGTCTACATGTATCTCTTTGTACTTTTTATCTAGCTTTTCCTTAATCATTTGTTCAACAGATTCATCCTCTGCTACCAATTTGTCTGCAATTGATTTTGACAAAACAAAAGATTTTGAAAAGTTATACTCAGCCCTATTTTGACCATTAATCTCGAATGTTAAGCCTTCTTTCTTTGCACTGAATAAGACCGTTGATAGTCTATAGGTAAAAGCACTATTCCCCAATATCATCCCCTGATTGATCAACTTTTTAAATGGCTCATCAAAACTGATGTATCCTTTGTCGAACAAGAATTTGGTCCAGAATCGGGAGTACAATAGGTGCCCTGTAGCATGCTCAGAACCTCCAATATATAAGTCTACCTGATTCCAGTAATCTGCTTTTGCCTTACTCACAAACTCTTCAGTGTTGTTAGCATCCATATAACGCAAGAAATACCACGAAGATCCTGCCCAACCAGGCATGGTGTTGTATTCCATTCTATCTCCTTCAAACACGTTCCAGGATTCTTTTTTGGCTCTTGCCAATGGTGGTTCACCATCTTCTGTAGGCAAGTATTTATCTACTTCCGGTAGAGTTACTTGTTTATCATCGTCCAACAAGTATGGCGTATCTCCTTTGTAGTATACCGGGAATGGCTCTCCCCAGTATCTTTGACGTGAGAAAATAGCATCTCTCAATCGGTAATTGGTCTTTCCCTTCCCTATTCCTTTGGCTTCTATTGCCTCAATGGCTTTAGCAATTCCTTCCTGAGCGGTTAATCCATTCAAGAAATCAGAATTAGCAAGAATAGCACCCTTATCTGCACAAGCTTCTTCAGAAATATCTACTCCTTCGAAAATATTTGGAATTGGAATTTCAAAGTGCTTAGCAAAATCATAATCTCTTTGATCTCCTGCCGGTACTGCCATAACGGCTCCTGTACCATAACCTGCCAATACATACTCTCCAATCCAGATTTGAACTTTATCTCCTGTAAAAGGATGAGTTGCATAAGCTCCGGTAAATTGTCCGGTTACCTCTTTTACATTGGCTTGTCTTTCTCTCTCGGTTTTAGCTCCAGCCATAGCCTTATAAGCTTCCACCTTTTCTTTGTATTCTTCGGTAGTAATTTTATCTACCAAATCATGCTCAGGAGCAAGGGTCATAAAAGTTACTCCAAAAATAGTATCAGGACGAGTTGTAAATACTTCGATGGTATCTTCGCAGCCCTCTACCTCAAATTTGATGGATGCTCCGGTAGATTTACCGATCCAGTTTCTTTGTTGCTCTTTTAACGAATCAGAAAAATCAATTTTATCCAACCCATCCAACAAACGCTGAGCATAAGCTGTAATTCTCATACTCCACTGTCTCATCAACTTCTGCTCAACAGGGTGTCCTCCTCTTTCAGAAACTCCATCTTTAATTTCATCATTAGCCAACACCGTACCCAAAGCCGGACACCAGTTTACCCAACTATCTGCCAAAAAGGTTAATCGATAGTGCATTAACATCGCTCTCTGCTCGTCAATACTCCAACCGTTCCAATCATCAGCAGTAAAAGTTTCAACCTCATCGCAAACAGCATTAACATTGGCATTTCCTTCTGTCTCAAACTTGGCAATTAGGGAGTCAATGTCTTCCGCCTTATCAGTATCGTTGTTGTACCACGAATTAAAGATTTGCTTAAAAATCCACTGTGTCCACTTGTAATACTCAGGGCTAGAGGTTCTCACTTCTCTTTCCCAGTCGAAAGCGAAACCAATTTTATCCAACTGCTCACGGTAACGAGCAACATTTGCCTCTGTTGTAATAGCAGGATGTTGCCCTGTTTGAATAGCGTATTGCTCTGCAGGTAAACCAAAGCTATCGTACCCCATTGGATGTAGTACTTCAAACCCCTGGTGCTTTTTATACCTGGCATAAATATCTGATGCTATATAACCGAGTGGATGCCCAACGTGTAGCCCAGCCCCAGAAGGGTAAGGAAACATATCCAGCACGTAAAACTTTTCCTTATCCGTGTTTTCTACAGCACGGTAAGTATGGTTTTCTCTCCATTTCTCTTGCCACTTATTTTCGATGGCTACGTGATTATAATCGCTCATTGTTCTGTGTTTAGGCTTGCGAAAGTAGGGAGTTTTGATGAGATATGGAAGGGAAAGTAGAGTTGGGAGGAATGAGTGGAGAGTAATTAGTTTAGAAGGAGGAGTAATCTACTTTGTTTTTGTCTTCAAAAGACGAAGTTTCCCGATTTCTCGGGAAAAAACGTTAGCATTTGGTATTACCTCCCTATAAGACACTCCTTACCCGAGAAATCGGGTAACTCAGACTAGTTTAGTCCTCACCTCAACATTTGGCTTAAAACAAACCTTTCTAATCATACCACCCCTCAGAAAGGTCCTCCCAATTTGGGTTGAAGGATTCTATCAACTCTATCTTCCATTGTCGGTTCCACTTTTTCATCTGATATTCCCTATTTAAAGCTTCGGTATACCTTGCGTGTTCTTCGTAATATACCAGCCTATTGAGATT
The DNA here is from genome assembly GCA_965230225.1 of Parvicellaceae bacterium. Classification (GTDB taxonomy): domain Bacteria; phylum Bacteroidota; class Bacteroidia; order Flavobacteriales_D; family Parvicellaceae; genus CALSMU01. The sequence goes on along the minus strand of CBDDKM010000002.1, from coordinate 772,760 downwards.
ATACCTTGCAGAAAAGCTATTTTGATAAGCTTTCCTTTTAATGCTCATGAATCCTTCTAGTTAATGAATTGGTGAAGCCAATGTATAATACTCCATTTCGAGTATTAGTAGTGATATATACGTAATAGGTTTCTATCCTAGCTAAGTAAATAGAATATCACTTATGGTTTTATTCCGAGTATTGCCAGTTTACAAACTGGTAGGAAAATTGGTTGGTTTTAGTCGAAATTTAGGGCAATAAACAACCTATTTTGTTTTCGTCTTCGAAAGACGAAGTTTCCCACTTTCGTGGAAAAAAAACGTTAGAGTGTAACATTACTTTCCCATCAGTTTCTTAACCTCAACTACAGCATCATGATAATGTTGTGGCACCGAATCCAATTTAATGGCCTCCTGATACTCTTCCAATGCAATTTCGTACTCTTCTCGAAGTTGATATGCCAGCCCCCTGTTAAAATATGCCGCTGCAAATGTTGGATCCAATTCGATCGCACTGGTAAAAGCATCAATAGCATTGTCCAACTCATCGATTTGCCCACTAACTACTCCAAGGTTGAAGAAGACCTGCTTGTTGTCGGGCACTTGCATATTGGGTATATCTATTTCTGTGGCTGTAAAATAATCTCTAGCTGCCTTCTCAAAATCTCCTCCTGCCTGATAGGTAGTTCCTCTATTGAAATAGGCAATTTTGTAAGTAGAGTCAAACTTTATGGCATTAGAATAACTGGCGATGCATTCATCATACTTACCCAACGACCCCAAACAATCCCCTTTTCTTAGGTGCGCTTCTACATTGGCGCTATCCAATTCCAACAACAGATCGAATTTAGCCAACGCCCCTTCAAAGTCCCCATTAGCAAATAATGTTACTCCTTCTTTTCCATACTGTTCTATTAAAACATAGGTAGAATCAATATTGGGCTGAACAGCTTCTGTATGATCATTAGCTACATTATTCTCCTGCGCCGTATTACACGAGTTAAGAATGATTACAATTACAAATAGAAACGTTAATTGAGCTCTCATTTCAACAATTTGATTAGAACTTAAAGGTAGGTATTTTAGAATTATACTATTTTAGCTTATTAAGTTAACCAAAACTTAACACCTGTAAAGAACTGGATATTAACCTGTTTAATTACTTTGCTCATTAATCTGACCAAAATGAGATCACTATTTCTACTACTGCTTGCATTGATGCTAAACACGAGTTTGGCACAAACAGGGTTCAATGCTGTTCCCACCAGCGGGTGCCAGGAACTGGAGGTAGAATTTACCAACTTACATCCCTCAAACGGTTTTAGTGCTTATCCCTGGCTTCCTATTCAAGGCTTTGTTTACCAGTGGGATTTTGGAGATGGAAACTCTTCTGTACAGGAAAGTCCGATCCATACCTACCAAATGCCTGGGAGTTACTATGCTAACTATACGGCTGTAGTAGATACATCAGGGTTCGTATTAACAGACATCCACATTACCAGTACCAATTGCTGGGATGTAGGAATTTTTGGGGCCGGAGATCCAGATGTTTACTTCGACCTGTACGATGCCAGTGGTAATATTGTATACCACAGCGGACACACCAGTGATCAACTTCCTCCTCTTTACTTTAACGGACTAAACATTCCATTGAACAATCCTCCCTATTCTGTAGCCATCATGGATTCCGATACCGATTCTGACGACAACTGCATTGACGATAGCGAAGATTTATTTCCCATTGCTATGATCTTGCCAGGAGTTAACGAAGAAGGCCCCATTACCTTAACTGCAACTCTTGGAGGTGCCACTTTCGAGTACACTGTCTATAAAACGGTTCACCACTATGCAGATAGTATTCTTATTGAAGTACATGAAACACCAGATGCTTCCTTTATGAGCGAGGTAGATACGATCATTTGTACAGAAGACGGAATCGACATTACCGTTCCATTAGGGTACAACTATTTTTGGTATCAGGATGGGAACCCAATGGGTCCTACCACCAACCCACTTAACATTCAGGATGCCGGAGAATATTACATTATTCTAAATAATCCTTTCATGACCTCATGCGCTGATACATCAGAGGTTTTGAATATTCATGAAGATGTTATTCCCTCATGGTTTAGTCAGGTAGGCTTAGAAAATCACAACACCTATTTGCACACCACATTTAACAATGCCATAGAATACCGCTGGCATTTTGACAACCAATACATCGGCTCTTCCGGACAAGACCTCGTTCCTCCGGTAAATGGATATTATTATGTCGAAGTGGTAACAACAATGGGATGTACCGACACCTCTAACGTAATTTATTTTGGAGCCGTAGGAGAGGAAGAAAACACCTTCCAAAATCTATTAGTTTACCCTAATCCGGCAGACAATATACTTCATATAGAAAATCAGAATTCGGATGAAGAATTAGAAATTTCTCTCTACTCCATTTCCGGTCAATTGCTCTATAACACTAACGAAACTGCAACAAATATTCAGCTGGAACTAAGTCAGTATCCCAATGGAGTCTATTTATTAACCATCAACAACGGACAAAACCAGCTCCACCATCAACTTATTATTAGCCACTAACCATGAAATCCTTTCTACTATTATTAATTCTTGCCCCATGTTTAGCTTATTCCCAATGGCCGGACCGAATGGAATACGACCTACAAAATGACCCATTTCTGCATGGTGTAGCCTCCGGCGACCCACTAAAAGACAGGGTAATTATTTGGTCGAGAATAACACCTCCGGCAGGTTATACAGGTCCTTTAAATGTAAACTGGGAAGTAGCCATTGATTCTAATTTTTATCAAGTAGTAGAGTCAGGACAGTTTCAAACCAGTGATTCCATAGACTGGACCATCAAAGTGGATGTAACCAACCTACAATCCAATTTTACTTATTGGTATCGATTTTCAGACGACAATGGTTTTTACTCAGCGAAAGGTCGAACACGAACGGCCTCAGACGGCTTAAACAATCAGCACATGAGGTTTGGAGTTTGTTATGGAACCAGTTTGTACAGTGGGTACTTAAATGCATACAAATTCCTTGCACAACGAGAAGATCTTTCAGGAGTCATTCATATGGGAGATTACATTTATGAATTTGTGGATTCTGATGAACACGTTAGGGTTCCCAGTAGTTTTCCCTTTTTTGAAGGGGGTGTACAATCGGTTGACTCTATTAACGAATGGAGGTATATACACAACCTTTACCACATGGACATCGATTTTAGAGCTGCCTTAGAAATGCATCCCTTTATGATAATATGGGATAACCACGACATTATTCGAGGAGGTGATACAGAAAGTTCCATTAAGGCTTTTTTAGAATGGACCCCCACAAGAATGCCAGATCAAGCAGACTCTATGAGGCTATTTAGAAAACTAGAATACGGAAACTTTTTGGACATTCACATGGTGGACATGTGGAACTATAAAGACATGGATACCCCCAACGAAATGCTGGGTAATTATCAGAACAGTTGGTTAAAAAACTCCTTGCAACAATCCACCAGTAGGTGGCACATATTGGCAGAGCAAAAACCAATGGGAGGCTGGGACCTAATAGCCGGCTTACCATACAACCAAAGTAATACCTGGGATGGATATTCCAGTGAGCGGGATGCTTTTTATCAGTTTCTCAACACCTTCAACATCAACAATACCATTGTGCTTTCGGGAGATGCACATGTTACAATAGGGATGAACCTGGAACATCAGGGAGACCCCGTTGGAGTAGAATTGATGCCAGCCAGTGTAACCAGAGGAAATTTTGACGAAATGGGATATGGTTTTGCTGCCGGCGTGGCAGAAGCACAAAGCATGCTGGTTAACTCACATCATGTTTACAGCAACTTTGTAGATCAGGGATATGCTCTTCTGGACCTATCCATGACCAACGCTATTGCGGAAATTTGGTATTGTGACATACTCAATCCTACCTCCAATCAAAATCTGGGAAAAGCACTTCAAACCATTTATGGTTCCAACCAGTGGGGAAATCAGTTTAATACAGCTTCTAACTCCATCCCCAACCAATTACCCTACGACATTAGCGTTACTAATCTATCTGTAGGTGAGCATGCTCCCCAGGGATCACTTATCGGAACATTAACTGCCTTTGATAATAACTCGGCAGATACGCATCAATTTGGGCTATCCGATAACGCCAACGGACGCTTTTTGATTGATAGTAATGGATTGTATGTTAACAACAGTGCACTGCTTGATTACGAAAGCAATACTAGCCATTCAATTACCATTTTCACTGTAGATAATAAAGGTGGATATTACGAAGAAACATTTGTGGTAAACGTTACTGATCAAAACGACCTACCAACAGACCTTATGTTATCTGACACTCTTTTTGATGGAAATTTACCTGTTGGAACCAGTGTAAGTTTTGCCTCTGTAGTGGACGAAGACAATAACGACAATCATACCTACGAATTGGTTTCAGGACCAGGAAGCGATGACAACTACCAATTCATTGTAAATGGAGATGCCATTGGGTTAGGAATCAACTTTCAAAATGCCGATACCATTTACAACATCCGATTAAAAGTAACCGACTCCGGTAACGAAACCTATGAGGAAGCATTTGTGCTGTATAATTTAAATGCACTAGCCATTAGCGGAATTTCAAACCATAGGATGAAACTCTTCCCCAACCCTGCACATTCCAGCTTTGTGTTCCAATTTTCCAATGAGTTTTCCGGTCAGTTAAAATTCAATATTTACAATGCTAAAGGTGCTTTGGTTTCCTCCATGGAATACGCCAAAAGTAGCAGGTACTTTAAGCGAGAAATTAATGTAGAAAGCCTAAGAGCTGGAAATTACGTACTGGAAATAGTAGGTGAGAGTTTAAAAGAAAGCTTGCCTTTTGTGGTTGAATAACCCAATTCTATACTGTATATGTTTATCTTGTTTTATTCAATGCATGAAAAAGCTTTACTTGTTCTTCAATTAGCTTAGCCTTTGCAAGGTTTAATTCTGATAATTTATCATTAATCTCCACTAATCTTTTCTCTACCTCATCTTGATATTCAGACTTATTTGAAAGGTCTTTTATACTACTGTTAACATTGCTAACAATATCATCAAAACTCGATATCTGTTTTAAATTAATATTCAATAGTTTCAATCCAAGCTTATCAAAATCCCATTGAATTGCTTTCTCAACATGATTTACAAATGCTTGTTTATTCCCTACTATTTCCACTATGCTCATCCTTAGAGAAACAGATCTGATACCTCCGATGATAATTTCATTCGCCACTTGCTTTATCTCTTCATGACTCTGCCCTATAAGCCTTTCTGCTGCATTATCTAAATAAGCAGGTACCGTGGTTATTCCAAAACTTATCTCAAAGGTCATACTTACAGGAATAGAATTTCTCTCGTAAATCTCTTTCGAAAAGGAAATCTCCATTGGAGTTAAATCCAAATAAGCATAATCCTGAACCACAGGAAACACAATAGCTGCACCTCCTTGAATTATTTTGTACTTACTCCCAGAAGGAACATTTCCTATATGGCCATAAATGACCAATAACTGGTCCGAACGACATCGTTTATATCTGGTAATAAATACTATAAAAAGCGCCAGAACCAAGAGTGAACCAGCAGAAATGGCGAGAACTTCAAACTTCATATCCATAAAGATACTCTTATATCCTATCAGGTATCAATTACAGTTAAACATTTGATACCTTTACCTTATGAAATTGATTTACTTACTTGTTCCTATTGGGCTGCTTTTTAGCTCATGTGGCAATGGAGAACATGCTGACCTGGATAGAGATCATACCCTTAACATTGAGGCAGATGGAGGAACCAGATACTTAGTTGAACTGGATGCAAAGGGCTTGGTAAACCAACTGGCGGGAAGACCAAGGCACCACGATTTTGAGCTTGCTCTTAACGAGTGTTTTGACAACAGTAACAGTGCTCATGAAGGAATAGAAAACTTAAGGACATATAGTAGAAACCACCCAGATTTAAGGCTTTCTCGCTTCTTTAATATCAGCAGCCCTGATCTTTTTCCGGCCAATCTTACCAATGACGAGGTGGTAGATCAACTCCTTTCAGAGTTCTATCATGCCATAGAACATACCGAAGTGATTTTGGAAGCCAGATTAGTTCGCATTCCAGAACTTAATTTTAATGTTTACTCCAAAGGAAGGGACATCATTACAGTTGAAGTGGAAAACTCTATGAGCTCTGATCAGGCCATGAGACTCATTCAATCTTCTGCTAACCTTATTTTTTACGACACCTATTCTTCAGAAAGAATCATTCAGTCGTTGGCAGCATTGGGAGAAGAAACTTCGCGCCCCAAAACGCAAATGGAAATGGACACCCTTACCGAAAAATTAATTCCAGTAAACGCCCCTGTAGAAACAGAGAACCAGCTGTTTAAATACTTAATGATCCATGATGGAAATATGGGGTACTCTGCTCAAGTGGGGTTCGCACAGGGAAAAGATACCGCAATAATCAACCAAATCATTCACTCCGATTTGGCTAAGACTTATTTACCGTATGATGCCTTATTACTATGGGGAGCTCACCCGGATAAATACATTGACCAACCAGATTGCTTTTTCCTGTATTGCATCCAATTGCCGGAAAGAGGTAGGCCAAGGCTTACGGGAAATGAAATTGTGGATGCCCATGTGACAACCACCAACAGTGAAATGCCTGCGATAGAAATCTATATGAATGCCGAAGGTGCTATGATTTGGGAAGATTGGACAGAAGAAGTGGTAGGGAAACCAATTGCAATGGTATTCGACAACAAAGTATATTCTGCTCCTATCGTTAACGAAAAAATTTCAGGTGGGAAATCTCATATTTCAGGGCAATTTAGCGATAAAGAAATATCGGACATGGTAACACTGCTTAATTGTGGTTCCTTTCCTGTTCCTGTAAAAGTGGTTGATGTTAAGAAGGTAGGAAACTAGGTCTCATACTCCTCTTTTAATAGGACATATAACTCGGTGGAAACTACTGTTAGAAGTTCAAACTTTTCCTCATGCCTATCATGCCTGCTTCTGTACAAATACTGAATAAAACTAGCAGCCAAAGCTACTAGCACACCAATTACACCTACAAGCTTTCCGTTTAATTCAACTCCTTCAAACAGAACAACAACACCGTATGCAGCAGCAGCTCCAAACACAAAAAAAGTGATGTAAAATAGCCATGAATTTGATTTAATACCCTTGTCAGCTTTATCAAATGACTCCTTTAATTCAATTGGCTTCGGTAAGGATTTAACCATATAGGAGATATCGCTTGAAAAGTCACCATCATAAGCATGAATTGAATCCCGCATGGATGAATACTTACTTAAAAATGCCTCTGAATGCTTTTGTTTACCACGTAAATTAAACCCTCTTGATAATTGGGCTATTTCTCTTACTTGAGCAATAATATTTTTAATTTGTTCTTCAGGCTCCACACTTATTCCTCCCAAAACTCATATCGATAATCCACCACTGTTTTATAGTATCGACGATCTCCTTCGTACTTAAAGGTTTGCTCTGTTCTTTGAATCAGGTACTGATCTTCTTTTCCTCCCTTTACTATTTTACAGTCGTTACAATCGGTAATGAAGTCGTAGCTTTCGTAGCAAAGTGAGCAGGGGTCCTTATGATCCAATTTTATTGATCCTCCTCCAGGATGATTGATGTAATCATTACTTCCCAGAGGATATAGAAAATCGCAGCAATGCATCACATCATAAGGGTTAACCACTGTATCCGGATCACCATCTACAGAAGTAGCAATCTGAGTAATAGTATTACCCGGAATATCATAATAAAAGGCAATGTGTACCGAATCAGATTTATAATGATCCACTAAGGAATCGTTCTCAAAATAATCGGTCCAATGCAGATCATCCATCCATTCCGGATCGGATAATTCGTTGTATTTTACCCCCAGCTCTCCGGTTACCATGTGTTTTTGTTTGATATTAGGGTCTTCGTAGTGATCGGTAATTCCGATGTCTTTATACACTTGTTTTATTACCCTCCCCTTTTCATCGTAGGTAAAGTGAATTTCAACAATGGTAGCCATCATAGCATCATAATGTCCCATTACGAACTCCGTAAGGCGGTCTCGATCATCATACACAAGGTCAATCTGAGAAAGATAGGTCCCCGATTTTTTTCGAGTTGTCTTTTTCATTTGGTAGGATGGCCCTTTCATGGTGACCTTATCCAACAACCCCTCTTTGCTCCAATAATAGGTTAAGGTATCAGGCCCAAACTCCTTCTTCCAACGCTTTGCGTCTTTACTTTTAGCAAAATAATCCCAGGTAATGGATTGTTGTATTTTGATATTAGGGTTATAATTGAACTCGTTAGTATCCAACCCCATCAGGTAATGCTCCAGCATCCATCTGGGCTCCGGGCTAAATAGGTTTTGTCCCATAGCAAATTGAGCAAAATAGCACAGTACTATTACCAGATAGATTTTTAAATTGGGCTTCAGGTTAAATGAATTTGGTTTCTATAAATCTAATGAATTTATTGGATCAAAATATCCTTAATCTTTCCCTCTTCCTGATACTCAACATCTGTATTGATGTCCCATAAATTAACCTTTTCCGTTCCCAATATGTTTTGAGCAGCCAAAATTCCCATTAAAATAGAGTGGTCCTGATTGTTGTACTTAAAGGCTCCATACCTACCAATGGGAATAAGGTTTTTATGGCCATCTAAAAACTGTTCTACCACTTTTAAGTGCTCTTGATATCCTGTTTCATACACAGGGTAACACTTCGGAATTCTCAGTACATGATGTTTCAAAACACCCATGTTTGGGGGAATAAGGCCAAGTTTCTTAATTTCCTTCCTGGCAAGGGAGGCCAATTCTTCATCAGTCATTTTCCAGAGTTCTTCTTGTTCAAACGACCAATATTCCATACACAATATGGTGGTTTCACAACCTCTGTTCAATTGTGGGGTCCAGTTGCGAAAGTTGGTGATGCGCCCGTGTTTTACATCGTTGGAGTGCACATAAATCCAATTATCCTCAAACAAGTTTTTACCATCTATTTCGAGGTAGACTAAAATGGTATTTCTATAGTATAGCTCACCCACCGCCTTTTTTACCTCTTCGGATGGCTGTAAACCACCTACCAGATTGGTTACCGGCATAGTAGAGACCACCACATCCGCCAGTATTTTATCTCCATTTTCTAATAATACTCCTGTGGTATTTTTACCCTCGGTTAAGACTTGCTTCACCCTTTTTCCAAAGTGGATTTCACCACCTTTTGCAATTATCTTTTGGGCGCATTGTTCGTACAACTGACCTGTTCCATTATTAGGATAAGCAAACTGATCCACCAATGTTTTGTGCTTCCCTCGGTTTTCTTTAATGGCAAACAAAATGGCTTGAAACAAAGACAGAGTTTTAATTCGTTGAGCTGCCCAATCGGCATCAATTTTAGAACATGGTATCCCCCAAAGCTTTTCAGAATAGCTTTTAAAAAATATCTCGAATAACTTTTTTCCAAACCTGTTAGTTACCCAATCTTCGAACGTTTCGGGATTTTTAATGGGTCTTATTCTCTGCATTCCATAATCCCAAAGGATTCTGGAAATGGTTCCCAATGGCAAATTACCCAACACATTCCCCACTTTTAAAGGATACTGGAAAAACCGGTTTCGGTAATAAATTCTGGTTAGTCGATTTACCAAAGTAAAATCATCACCTACTACTTCTTTGAAGAATTGGTTAACATGTTGTTCTTTCGAAAAAAATCGATGAGGACCAATATCTACCCGTTGTCCCCAGAGATCAAAACTTCCGGACATCCCACCAACTCTCTCTGACGATTCAAACACTTCAACTTCCACCCCTTGTTTCACAAGTTCGTAAGCACAGCTCAAACCTGCAGGGCCTGCTCCAATGATTAATACTTTCGAATTTTGCTGTTGATGGTTCAAGGTGGTAAACTTTGAAGGTGCGAAAGGTACAACTTTAAGCCATGATCCTGAAAGGATTTTTCTAAGTTTGATCTTCAATCAAATTCTGTTGGAAAAGAAACTCCATATCGACCGCCAAACCAAATGGATGTTAGCCATATTACTGCTGGTTTTTATCGGTATTGCTAAATACACCTTCGATAAAAAGGTAAGTTTTTTGGGAGATAATGCCACTTACTACACCTTAGGTAAATCTATAGCAGAAGGCTCAGGGTATACTAATATCCACATGGTGGAGGAATCTCCTGCCAATCATTTTCCTCCAGGATATCCTTACATTATTGCTGCCACCATAAAACTTACAGGTGCCGAAACCAACGGCATTAAAGTGCTCAACTACCTATTCCTTTTGGGGTCTGTTTTATTGTTGTTTTTTATCATTAAAACAATTACAAGCAATGATCATATCGCCCTGATTACGGGAGTTATCTGCTTGTTTAACTTTCAGTTATTAGAATATTCAAGAGTAATGATGAGCGAAATTCCGTTCCTGTTTTTCTTCATTTTAAGCCTCTTCTTTTTACTCAAAAGCAAAACCTCTTTTAACTGGAAAGACTATAATTACTGGTTATTCCTGCTTACACTGGTATTCATCTTTCACATGCGAACCATGGGAATTGCTTTGCTTGGGGGTGCCATGTTGTACTTTCTGATAAACAAAAGCTGGAAACAATTAGCAATTACTCCTATCGGCTTTATCCTGCTCTGCATTCCATGGCAATTGAGAACACAATCCTTAGGAGGGAGTAACCACGTTAAAAACTTATTGGCGTATAATTCACTAAGGCCAGAACTAGGGCCAATGAAGTCGGAGGATTGGCTACCAAGAATAAGTAGAAACATGGAGCGCTATCTCACTAAAGAAATACGAGTTTCCTTATTCCCTTCCGAAATAGATTATGGTATTTCAGGTACAGCTTTGGATTGGATAATTGGAATAGTTCTAATTGCAGCCATTGGGTTTGGAATCTTTCAGATGGGTAAATGGAAATGGCTCATTGGGGGTTATTGCCTGGCTACATTTTTCATATTATTACTCTGGCCGGATGTGTGGATTGGGCCTCGATTTATCATTCCTCTGATCCCCATTTTTATTTTTGCTCTGGTTACCACTGTACAGTTTGTTGCTAGCAAAGTAATCACCGATGAAAAGATGAAAGCGGGCATCGTTTATTGCTCGTTAGTAATGATTATTCCTTCCGTTCCATTTATTAACCAATTACACGAAGAGGGAGAGCAGCCCTACCTGGAAAACCAACAACGCTACATTGATCTGGCAAAATGGGCGAAAGAAAACACTCCCAAAAACGCAGTGATTTGTTGTAGAAAACAAACCTTGTTCTACCTGTTTAGCAACCGAAAAGTTACTCCCTATGCTTTTACTAAAAGCCCTGACGAATTTCTACAGGACTTAATAGATAAAGGAGTAACTCATGTGGTATTTGACGAACTGGGATACAGCTCTTACGAAGAGTATTTGTTTCCAGCAGCTCAATATCACGAAGGAAAGTTTATCTATGTACATGGATTTGAAAATCACCCTACTAAAATATTCGAATTGCACCCGGAAATAGGATATACCGGCAAAAGAGAAAACGGACTAAAGCACGGAAAGGGTCAATTTATATGGCTGGATGGCACCCGATTTGAGGGAATTTGGAAAGACAACATGAAAAATGGAAAGGGAACTTTATATGCTCCAGACGGAACTACCCTGGAGCAAGGTACCTGGAAAGATGATCAACTGGTATCTCCTACCTTTTAGCATATTCTGCGTTATATGCTCCACCATCTGCACACATTATGGGGAAAATAACCAGGAAAGCACAACCACCGCTGTAATTATCCAATATCAAATTATTGTTCTCTAACAGCCCTATTCTCGTTCTTTGGCTGGTATACCCATTCAACAAAAGATAAAACGGAGAAACTGATCTCATGGGCTTTAAATAGAAGTAACCATTTTTAATTCGTCCTTTTAGCTTTTCCGTCTGGGCTAAACTATCTCCCACAAACAAATTGGCTTCGATTGTATTGTCTCCTAAATATTTGATCCCAATATAATCTCCTTCTTCAGGATGTTTTAACATATTGAAATTAGAAGTCATCATCAATGAATACTCCAGAGTTCGATAGGTTGTATCGGTAGAAAAAATAGAGTATTCTCCATTTAAGCTGGATAAGTTCTCTTCCGTTAATGAATTGAGCTCAGAATGCCCGGGAGCATGATTAAATGGGGCACAAGAACCAAGAAATAGCAACAATAGAAAGTACAAATACCTCATTTCATTCTTTGCTCAATTTCTTTCACCAACCCTTCTTTATCATCCACATGAAGTGCCAACGTACGACAGTTATTCTTAATACCATATAATCCTGCAACCGTCAATTCTTCTTTAAACCGAAGTATTACATTATGGCTTTCCATTTGTCCTAGCGGAGATAGTTTTCTCGTCTTTTTATCCCATTCCAACTCTTTATCTGACACTTCAATGGACTCTATTTGATGGTAAGGAACCTCCATTTCACTTAGTATTCCGTACTTTAAATACAAGCTCTTTTCTCCCACAATATAAGGCCTTTGACTAAAGGACCTAACTATTCCGAACACCTGTAAACCGGTATAAAAACTCAATATCGAAAGCACCCATGCCACCGGTTCGCTCCATCGCTGAATCAGTAAGTGCAAAGCAAAAGTCTCTACTAAAATCATCACAATTACGATGCTGAATAGAGCTACACTTGCACTTTCCTTATGGTAGGCAAACTCATTAGCTTCTTGCCTTCTCTTTTTCCATCGGATAAAACCATAATAAACTACTGCTATTTCGGTCGCAAACAAAGGAGCTACCTTATCCGGTAAAATAGCAGAAGCCGCATTTTTAATGGCCGTAAAGAAATCAGGATTACCCAATCGTTCTTGCTTAAATTGTTTTACCGTTGCTCGCACCTTATAGATCACAAAAGACAATGCTGCTAACTCAACAACAGGTAACACCCAATATTTAACCTGAGACAAGTAAAACTGGTGATCCTTTGGTATAATAAAACTGGCGATGACTATTCCTACTACAAAAAATGGAACTACTGTTATCTTGGGAATCTCCCTTTTTCTAATTAGCAAGAAGTATACAAACGGAACGGTTATGATTAAATCAAATGTAATTCCCATTGCCAATTCTTCCGGATGGGCTTCAAACCAGGACGATCTTGCTAAAAAAATCATCGAACCAATAATCAATAAAGGAATTCCCAGGGGTAGAAGCTGTTGTAAAAAATGAACTGATCTATTCATAATTTCTAGATTTTATTACACCAACAATTATGAAGTAAAGGTACCCAATTAAATAGGCATAAGAGCCAAAATCTTCATTAATTTAGATGATACCGCAAGAAAAAAGAACATTTAGCTTCTAAATTGTATTGTTGGGAATATACGATTCCCCTTTAACCAAAACCGCTTACCATGAAAGCACTTATCTTATTCGTTCTGGGATTTCTTCCCACACTAATCTTTTCTCAGTACTCTTATACCATTGTAGACACTCACCAATCCAATTGCTATGATAATTCGAGTGTAACCACTGCTCCATCCAGTGGAAGTGCCTTTTACGGGCAAGATGCACAATACAGCGGCAACGCACCTTCCTATCAGGATAATGGAGATGGAACCATTACTGACTTAAATACCGGGCTAATGTGGCAACAAGGTTTTAACTATGAAAAAACCTATGCCGAGGCGGTATCGGAAGCCTCTACTTTTAACCTGGCAGGACACACTGATTGGCGCTTACCAACCATTAAAGAACTATACTCGCTAATCCAATTTTCGGGATATGATGTAAGTAGCTGGCAAGATACCATAGGAGCAATTCCTTTTATAGATATGAATTACTTTCCATTTATGTACGGAGATGTTTCCATTGGCGACCGTATTATCGATGCTCAATACTGGTCCAGTACAGAGTATGTAAGCACCACTATGAATGGCGACCCAACTACATTTGGAGTTAATTTTGCCGACGGAAGAATTAAGGGATATCCCAATGGACCTATAGGACCTCCGGGCAATCAAACTACCACGGCCACTTTCGTAAAATACGTAAGAGGAAATACTAGCTACGGAATTAATAATTTTGCCGATAACGGTGATGGAACCGTTACGGATCAAGCCACTGGACTAATGTGGATGCAAAACGACAGTGGACACGAAGGGGCAGGATCTTCTGGCGACGGAACCATGAACTGGGAAGATGCCCTGGATTGGGCAGAAAACTTAACTTATGCCGGATACTCAGATTGGAGAATGCCCAATGCTAAAGAATTGCAAAGCATTATCGATTATAGTCGTTCTCCTTCTACCACTAACTCGGCGGCCATAGATCCTATTTTCAACACGAGTGTAATGACAGATGAAGGAGGGAGCAATAATTATCCTTTTTATTGGACCAATACGACCCATGCCAGTTCTGCGACTAATGGGGCCTGGGCGGTTTATTTATCGTTTGGAGAAGCACTTGGTTTTATGGAAATGCCTCCTAGTTCAGGAACCTATACATTGTTAGATGTGCATGGAGCAGGGTCTCAAAGAAGTGATCCAAAAGATGGAAACCCTTCCAGCTACCCCAACGGATGGGGGCCACAGGGTGATGTGATAAGAATTTTTAACTATTCAAGATTGGTAAGAAATGCTCCGGTTGGGATCAATGAAACTACACCAGAGTTCAAATTCAATCTTTATCCTTCTCCGGGTAATGGAATCTTTAACCTGTCTTATTCATTGAGTTCAAACGACGAAATTACAGTAAGCATTTCCAATGCTATAGGACAATTAATTGATGTGCTTAAAACAGAAAATCAAACCACAGGAAACTACAATATTAGCTTTGACCAATCTCACTTAATTGGGGGTATTTATTTCGTAACTGTTCAATCAAAAAGTGGAATGAACTCCACAAAAAAACTGATTGTACAATAATTCATTATAGGTCATTAACTAAAAAAGGCCCGCTCCGAAACTAATCGGGCAGGCCTTTTTACCATGAAAAAAACTACTAATTATTTTAACCTATGCTTATTTTTTTGGTTAAAGACTCTTCCGGTTTTTTAGGAATACTTACAGTTAGTACTCCACTTTCGTAATTACCGGTAATTCCTTTGGCGTCAATGGATTTTGGAAGGGTAAATGATCTTTCAAAATTGCTGTAAGAAAACTCCTTTCGGGTAAACTTCTCATTCTCTTCTACCTTCTCTGTTTCTTTTTTGCTTGAGATTTTCAACCTGTTTTCTTCCAACTCCACGTTAAAATCTTCTTTATTCAATCCAGGCGCAGCCACTTCAATTAAAAACCCTTTATCGTTCTCTTTTACATTAACCGCCGGAACAGACATCTTATTGAACTTTGCGTCAAGTGCTTCTGTTGCAAAAAAGTCGTCGAAAAAATGATTGAATGCTGGTCTTGTATTAAATTTTACTAATGACATAATTTTCTAATTTTTAATGTTTGATTGCTTTAAAAATGAAGTGAGCTCAATATTCAAATTCGCAGCAAATTGTTTTCAATTTTGTTTGATTGGGTCAGGTCAAATGATATGCCGTTGCTATTTTCAGCAAAAACAACTGCCGTTTTGTCTGCTTTTGGTTGTTTTTTAGAAAAAACACATGTCATTTTGTCTTGTTTTGTGCAATTTTGACCGAAATGAACTAATTCTTAGATTTGACCATTGCAATTACAAAACCCTATTTCGTGAAAAAACTATTTGTTATCTGTTTACTGGTTTTAAGTTTAGCCTCTTGCTCAACACAAAAAGACTTCTTCAAGGCAGAATTAGAACCGTATAAACTGCATTTTGGAATGCAGCAAGATGAATTCTTAGGCAAATTCGAAAACAGTAAAATGGAGTCTGATGCAGATTCCTTCCGACAAATTCATTCTTTGGGAAAAATATCAGATAGAATCGATAACGCAGTAGTATACTTCACTAAAGAAAATGGCAAAACTGAATTTTACGAAATCATCCTGATTATCAATGATAATTACCAGCCGGAAACCATTGCTAAAGAGTTCTTTGGAGCACCAAACTTTAAAGGTAAAGAGTGGATCTTTAAAGCAAACGATAAGGTAAAATTTGATGTTTGTGCCTGGGTTTACAAAAATAAGTTGGTTATTGCTTCAGCACTCCCAGGATCAGAATGGGAACCAGGATTTGAAGAGTAGTTACTTCTTTCCTTCAACCACCATCACAAACTCTCCTTTTGGGGCTTTTTGCTTGAAATGAGCTAAAACTTCTTCAAGAGTTCCTCTTGTTGTTTCTTCGTATAACTTAGTTAACTCTCTAGTTACACTGCATCTTCTCTCCAGACCAAACACCTCAATGAACTGCTCCAAAGCCTTAATGATTCGATATGGGGACTCATAAAAAACCATCGTTTTTGTTTCTTCAGTCAATGCCTCAATTCTTTTCATCCTTCCCTTTTTATGGGGTAGGAAGCCTTCAAAAACAAATCGATCACAAGGTAATCCAGAATTAACCAAAGCAGGCACAAAAGCAGTAGCTCCAGGCAACGTTTCCACTTCTATCCCTCTTTCAATACAAGCTCTCACCAGCAAAAAGCCGGGATCCGAAATAGCCGGAGTTCCGGCATCACTTACCATAGCAAAAGTGTGGTCGGTTGACTCTAGTTCATCAGTTAACTGATCTACAATTTTATGCTCGTTGTGCAAATGAAAAGACCGTTGCGGAGTTTCAATTTCGAAATGCTTTAACAATTTACCACTGGTTCTGGTATCTTCCGCCAAAATCAAATCTGCCTCTTTTAGCATTCGAATGGCACGAAAGGTCATGTCTTCCAGGTTGCCAATTGGTGTAGGAACAAGAATTAATTTCCCCATTTTATGATCTGGTTAATACGATATAGTCCTGCAATAATGTTTTCAGGAAAGAAACTTTGTTTTTGGGAATACCTGATATACTCAGTTTATCAGCTGCTGTTTGTGCCAACTGAACAATTAACTCCTTATGCCGCGAATTTGGGTATTTTCTCAATCGCTCAATGGAGTTTTTAATCAGAAGCATATCGTCGTCGGTAAGCTGAACCACCTGTGGATATTGTGGTTCATAGTCCTTCTTACTCTTAATGGTAAGTATATCTTTAATAGAATATTGGGTAGAAGGCTGAAGTTTAATGATACAGGTATTAGACACAATTCCTCCAAAACGCTGCCCTTTTTCCGATGCAGAAGATACAATGGCTGCCAGAGCACCAATGCTCATCCAGATATCTAACAACCTCATGGACCATCTTAAAAATAACTCCCCCATCCCCGGAGTAGAACCTGAGATGTTTACCACTCTAATTCCCAAAGCCATTTTTCCGACAGTTTGCCCACCAAAAAAGGCTTCCATCCAAAAGGAATAGAAAAATGCAGGCAACATAAAAAGAGCATAAAACAAGTAGATAGCACTTTCTGAAGTATAAGCATTTCCCAGGGTAAAGCTAGTAGCCATCAGTGAAACAACCAGAAGAACCAATAAAGCATAGAAGAAAATGATCACAATATCCAGCAATAGCGCCAGTGCCCTGCTCATTAAGGGTGCCAACTCATACTGAATCACAACATTATGTGCAGTAACGATTTCTGTTGTCTTCATTTCTTCACCTATTGATTGGTAATATTACGAAATACTTTTACATTTATGGTCTTACCGATGGAAAATAAACTTTCCCTTTCGGTAGTTTGAATAACCGTTAAAACCGAGCTCTCCCGATACATGAAAGAAACTACTTTCATTGAACAAAATAAGAAAAAATGGGCCAAGTTCGAAAGGATGTCTAAGCAAAGTCAAAGCGATCCTGACGAACTGAGCGATTTATTTGTGGAGTTAACCGACGATCTGGCATACGCCAGAACTCATTACCCTAAAAGATCGGTAAGGGTTTACCTCAACTCTCTGGCGCAAAAGTCTTTTCACGGTATTTACAAGAAAAAAAGGGAGTCCATCAGAAAGTTCATCAGCTTTTGGACCACCAGTTTACCATTGGAACTGTATCGATCCAGAAAAGCTTTGTTTGCATCATTTATTGTTTTTACGGTAGGAATGCTGATAGGGATTATCTCTACTGCGGATGATCCAGATTTCTTGGGAGCTGTAATTGGTTATGAATACGTGGACATGACCGAGTACAACATTGAGCAAGGAAGACCTATGGATGTTTACGGAGGTGATAATGAAGCTGGTTCTTTCATCATGATTGCTCAAAACAACCTTCGGGTTTCCATGATGGCCTTTGTTTTGGGGCTATTCTTCTCTATTGGATCTGCTTTCTTCATGTTCTTTAACGGAATAATGGTTGGGGCTTTTCAGTGGTTTTTTAAGGTTAGAGGGCTATTATTAACCTCGTTTCTAACCATCTGGATTCACGGAGCTTTTGAAATATCGGCTATTGTAATAGCAGGAGGTGCAGGAATGACCATGGGTAATGGTCTCATGTTTCCCGGCACCCTCACCAGAGCTCAATCCCTCTCCATATCCGCCAAACGGGGAATAAAAATCATGATTGGTTTATTTCCGGTAATCGTAATTGCCGCCTTTTTGGAGGGATACGCCACCAGACATACGGAATGGCCCGATGCGCTGAAGTGGTTTATTATCCTAACCAGTTTTGCCATCATGATCCTGTACTTTGTGATTTACCCCATTGTGGTGGCTCGCAAATACAACTTTACCGGAAAGTTTGAAGAAAAACCCATTTACATCCCCAAAAAGGAACTTATTCTTTACAAAATCAGAGACGTTGGCGAAGTATTTACCGACACATTTACGGTATTTAGAACCTATTTCAACCGATTCTTTCTTGGATTATTATTGATTATTCCGGTTAACATTGCCTATGTTTTCTTTCTGTTTCAGCACATTCCCGTACATCACTATCAGTACAAAGTAACCGATATGGCCTGGACCTGGATGCACTTGATTTATTTGCGTTCGGAAAAAATGGTAAAAAACCTGGAGGTAATGTACACCTGGAACGATTATTTTGAGTGGTCTTTATTCTTTGTACAAGTGCTCATGTTTGCTTTTAACGCAACTGTATTCCTGTATTTTATCCGACTAATAAAAGAGAAAAGAACTCCTGTAAAACGCGTAAAGGAACTTGGTAGGTTCATGTTGCTGAACCTTTGGAAAATGATTCTGGCTTTCACTGTTATAGGGTTAATGGTTTGTTTTTCTCCATTCCCATTAATGTTGTTAGAGCTATTTGTTACTCCATTCCTGTTTATGTTTATGCTACCCACAGTACTGGAAAAAGGGAACTTCTTTAAAAACCTTGGACGTGGATTTTCAAAAGCTGCTAAAGGATGGGGAACAGGGCTCGGAATTTTCTGCCTTTTCCTGTTTATCTTATTCTTATTTTACAACTATGGGTCGTTACCAATAGACTTGGTTAAGGATGATATACTGGAATGGTTTATTCTGCCTACGGTGGACAATTTCCAATACGTTCTTAATTACATCGATGCAGTGGTATATCTTACTTTTTCTCAGATGATATTTCCACTGTTCATCATTGCTTTTTCACTGATATATTATAGCACAGTTGAGAAGGAAGAAGCTTATGGAATGTTCGAAAAATTAAAAACATTCGGAACCAAAAGCAAGGTTTACGAATCTCAAAACGACGGAGAATACTAATGAAGTGGTTGAAATACATATCAGCAATTTTGATTTTCTGTTGTAGTATCACAGTCAATGCTCAGTTTGATTCGGAACAGGATCGATACATTAATTCTGATCAGGGTAAAGAAGAATTCCAAAAAAACAATTGGGACAAGCTAAGAAAAACCATGATCAAAGAATCCAGAGGTGGATCTCAAGGTACAGGTACTCCTTCCTCAAACGAATCTTCAGATTATAACCTTCAACCGGGCGACTATACCATGGAAGACCGTGAAGAAGGGAGCTTTTACGACTACGAAGAGGAAGATTACAATGGAGAGTACAGTGAGTATCAGTACGATGATGAGTATTATGAATACTACGAAGAAGGCTCTGGCGGAGGAAGAAATGGAGAATCTGGAGATGGATATGGTTCAGGTGGTGGAAACGATGGGTTTGGAGGATACAACCGAAAAGACCGGGAAATAGATTACGGAGACTCTAAAGATCGTCCCAGAAGCGAAGACTACAACTACAATAAGCAACGGGATCGAACATCCAGATCTCCAGACGTATCTACCGGAACAGGAG
This sequence comes from Parvicellaceae bacterium, assembly GCA_965230225.1. Taxonomy (GTDB): domain Bacteria; phylum Bacteroidota; class Bacteroidia; order Flavobacteriales_D; family Parvicellaceae; genus CALSMU01. Next base: position 752,513 of record CBDDKM010000002.1, on the reverse strand, counting down.
CTGGTATGGGGTTATTGCAATGGTTTTTAATTATCCTGCTTGCCATCGGATTAGGAGTGTTGTTGTACTACTTGTTCATGAATGTCTCCATGGACGATAAGGGACAAAAAGTGGTTACAGAACTGGACGATCTGGAACCAACCGAAATTCCTAAATCCGAATTGGAGATTATGCTGGAAAAAGCATTGGCCAACAAAGATTACCGAGCTGCGGTTCGTATTTACTTCATCTTTATCATCAAAGATTTGAGCGAAAAGGACTGGATTACCTGGGAGAAAAGAAAAACGAATATTTCTTACCTCATGGAAATGCGCAGCAGAAAGCAATACAACTCCTTTAACGAAGTGGTTTCCATATTCGAAATAGTTTGGTACGGGAACTATAAAGTAGCCCTTAAAGATTACCAACAAATAGAACCAAAATTTAAAAACCTGATCAATAGCCTGAATAGCGAGAAGTAGGACTGGATGAGCAATAGAACGAAATATCTGATATTGGGAGGAGTACTGATTGGTTTTGTGGTATTGTTCTATTTCATGATGGGCTCCGGTGGAAACTCTGAAAAGAAAACCACCGAAGATAAAGTTGCTCAGGAGGATTCATTGATCATTAGAAAACCGGTTAACTCAACTGGTACTTTCTTGTTATATCAACTACTGAGAAATTATACCATTACGGCTTCGTTACAGAAAATTCAGACTTCTAAAAATTCCGAACTGAGCGATATACTTCCAAAAACATCGGAAAATGGTTTGCCTAACATCTACATGAGTATTGTAGAAAACCAAAACCTAAATTACGAAGATAACAAGTGGCTATTGGAGTTTGTCGAGGAAGGAAACTGTGCCTTTATTGCTTCGGATGAACTTTATGGAACTCTTAAAAGCACACTGTTCGACTATAGCTATTCTGTTTTCAACGACAACTATTACGACACTTCCGTAGTATTAAACTTTTATCATCCCAACTTAAAGCAAGATGACCCACTTACCATTAGAAATGGAGATTTAAATAGTCATGGGTTTCCAAGGTATAAAACATGGGGCTTTTTTAATAACTCCAACCTCAATCTGGATGCTATCAAAATTGTATACGTATCTACTCCTCAATTTCCGGTAGCAGTAAAATTAAAATATGGAGCAGGATATTTCATTATTCATACCATTCCACCTGCATTTTCGAATTTAAATATGATGAAAGAGTCGGGTAAAATTCATGCAGAAACCGTTCTTTCACACCTTCCTCAAGGTAACATATACTGGCACCAGAACTTTGGAAATTACTCCGAATACAGAGGCTATACCAACCCTAAACGATCTTCTGGGAATTCCGGGTCGGATGAACCAAACACTCCAAGATCCAGCCCACTGCAGTTCATTCTAAAACACCCTTCGTTAACCATTGCATTAATTCTACTTATGGTAGGAGTGTTATTGTACATGATTATGGGAAGTAAAAGAAGGCAACGAATCATACCTCCGGTAGAATCGAACGAAAATACTAGTATGGAGTTTGTGGAAACGGTTAGTAAACTTTATTTCCAACAAAGAAGACATGATAAACTCATCAAGCATAAAGAGCAAATTTTACTCTCATTTATCAGACATCAATACTACATTTCTTCTCCTAAGGTAACTGAAGATTTTGTGAAAAAGGTATCTGAAAAATCAGGGATAGAAGAAGATAAAGTGAAGAACATATTTATTTCCCTTAAGCGAGGAAAAACAAACAGAAACATAAGCCAGAAAGAATTAATTGATCTCTACAACGAGTTAGAGTATTTTTATAAAAATTGTAATTGATATCAACCTTGTAAAATTGGATAAGACATGGAAGAAAACAATAATATAAACCCCGAAGAAAACAAGGAAAACAATCCGGAAAACCCAACGGGAAATGAGTCGAATGAACCTAAAGGTTCAGGTATTGAACCTCCTAAAATGCCCGAGATTGGTTCTGGATTTACCACTCCTCCTCCCCCAACATCAACTACCTCTTCCGCTCCGGAAGTTGGAAGTTTTGGTGCACCAAGAATCGATCTATCGCTCATTAATAGAAAGGTAACTGATGCCAGAAACGAAATCGCCAAGTACCTTATTGGTCAGCACGAAATGGTAGACCTATTGCTAATTGGTATTTTTAGTGGAGGACATGTATTACTGGAGGGGGTTCCGGGTATTGCAAAAACCTTAACGGCTAAAGTATTGGCAAAAACACTTTCGGTGGATTTTTCCAGAATTCAGTTTACTCCGGATTTAATGCCTTCGGATGTAATTGGTACTTCTGTGTTTAACATGAAAACAAGTGAATTTACCTTCAAAAAAGGACCGATTTTCACCAATATTTGTTTGATTGATGAGATTAACCGTGCACCTGCAAAAACTCAGGCAGCATTATTTGAGGTAATGGAGGAACGACAAATTACCTACGATGGAGTGACCTATAAATTGGATTTTCCATTCCTGGTAATTGCTACACAAAACCCAATTGAACAAGAAGGAACATACCGCTTACCTGAAGCCCAATTGGACCGTTTCTTATTCAAGGTTAATCTTCAATACCCAAAACTAGAGGAGGAAAAAGAAATCTTAAGAAGATTTAAAAACAATCATACGGTTGATCTGGCCAACGTTTCGAGCATCTTTAGCAAAACAGACCTTCAGAACATTCAGGAAACGGTAGAACAAGTAAGAGTTGAAGATTCTGTAATCAGATACATCGCTGAAATAACCAACGAAACCAGAAACCACGGTAAACTTTACATTGGAGGCTCCCCAAGGGCATCATTATCTATGATGAAAGCATCCAAGGTAATGGCTGCCATGAGAGGAAGAGATTTTGTTATTCCAGATGATGTGCAATACGTAGCATACCATGTACTGAATCATAGAATTATTCTTACTCCGGAAGCCGAAATGGAAGGAATGGATGCCAACATCGTTATTCAGGAAATATTACAAAAAGTAGAGGTACCTAGATAAAAACAATAGGCAATAGATAGTTAAATGGTTATACTTCGTTTTTTCAAAGGACTGTATTTCAGAAACGTATTTTTCCTTTACTGGTTAATCGTTGTAGTACTTTTTGTGCTGAGCTATCCTATGCCTTTTATTTTCCCAATTGCTCAAGTTGCATTTGTAGTTTTACTAGCCGTTACGCTATTAGATATTTTTGTTCTGTTCTTCACCAAATCAAGAATAAAAGCAAGGCGTAAAATGAACGCTCAACTCTCTCTAGGCGACGAAAACACAGTTCACCTTATCGTTACCAGCAAATACACCATGCCGGTGAGTTTAAGAATTATCGATGAACTCCCTTACCAATTGCAAGTAAGAGATTTTGAAGAGTGGATGACTCTTAAGCCAGGAGAAAGTAAGGAAATTACCTATACCATAAGGCCGAATAAGAGGGGAGCCTACGAGTTCCACGACATTAACGTTTATGTTTCTACCGTTCTTCGAATTGCAGAAAGAAGAATAAAGGTGAATGCTCAACAGCAAGTGGCTGTATACCCGTCTATCTTCCAAATGAAAAAATACGAGTTGCAGGTTTTTTCCAAAACTGCGGTATTCCAGGGTATTAAGAAAATTAGGAGGTTAGGAAACAACAACGAGTTTGAGCAAATTAAAAACTATGTTCAGGGAGATGATTTCCGTACCATCAACTGGAAGGCCACTAGTAGAAGAGGTGAAGTAATGGTTAACCAATACCAGGATGAACGATCGCAACAAGTTTATTGTGTTATCGATAAGAGCCGATCCATGAGAATGCCCTTCGATCAGCTTACCTTGCTGGATCATTCTATTAACTCTGCACTTGTATTATCCAACATCATTCTTCGTAAGGGAGATAAAGTAGGGGTTGTTACCTTCTCGGATAAATTGGGTTCAAGATTACCTGCCGAAAGTACCTCCGTTCAGCTAAGAAGAATAATGGATGTGCTATATCGCCAGAAAACCAGATTTATGGACGCCAACTTCGAAGGTTTGTATTACGGCCTTAGAAACGTTATTAAGGGGCGTAGTATGGTGTTACTGTACACCAACTTCGAAAGCATGTATGCACTTAAAAGGAACCTTCCTTTGCTAAGAAGAATTAACCAGCAACACCTTTTGGTGGTGGTTTTCTTCGAGAACTCCGAGCTGAAAGAAGCTTCTCAAATGGAAAGTAAAAACGTTAAAGAAATTTACGTTAAAACACTGGCAGGTAAATTCTCTTTAGAGAAAGAACTTATTGCTTACGAATTAAGAAAATACGGTATTCAAAGTATCCTAACCAAGCCGGAAAACCTGTCTGTGGACACCATTAACAAATACCTGGAGATCAAGTCCAGAGGTATGTTATAGTCTAGTTAAGCTTAAATGAAATAGGAACGATGTATCTTACGTTTACAGGTCGTCCCATTTGTTTCCCAGGCTCAAACTCTGGCAACATTTTTACCACTCTTAAAGCTTCTTTATCCATTTCATCGAGTACTCCTCTTAATACTTTATGATCTCCTGTTGAACCATCTTTAAAAATGGTAAACTGAACAAAAACTCTACCTTGCACTCCTGCTTCTATGGCCATTTGTGGATATTCAATGTTCTTGGAGATAAACTCCATAAGCTTCTTCTGACTGCACATATCAGTGTTGTCGCTTCCTACACAAGATTTGAGGTAAGGCATTTCCTCTACTATCTGAAATACCTCTTCTTGCTGATCAGGTTCTTTATCATAGTATACAGGAGGAGCTTCGATTTCAGGTTCTAAAAAAACTACTTCTTCATCCCTTTCCATTGGATACCAGGATTGTCTTTCTCCGTTAAACCTCAATTTAAATTCTTTGGTGTTTAATCCAGAAATTACATACCTAAACTCTTTACAGGCAGGAATGGCATCATCCGGTGGGATTGGTCGTTTTCGGTCAAAGATTAAATTCAATTTCCCATCTTTAAACTCCACTTTTCCATCAAATTCATAACTGGCTCCGGTCATTTTTAAAAAGGAAATATGGTAGTCGCTATCTTTCCAATAGGCATGCTTAATCTCTATTCCAAACTTTTGTTTCTCCGTAAATTTCCCTTTTCTTAATTCGAAGGATTTTACCTGAACTTGCCCTAATGTTACACTAAAGGCTAAGGTTAATAAAGTGGTTAAAATGGTTAATTTCATAGTGGTGAAATTATACAAAAATCGAGCCTAAAATATTTTTTTACTCAGAACTGTATCTTTTTTGGTTTTTGAAGTTCTATATAATAGAATCCAAACCATTTATTGCCATGAAAATCATCAGCTTAACCTTCCTGAGCCTGGCTCTACCTATCTCTTTCCAGGCCTCCAACATGTACAACCGACTCAACAAAATGTATCAGAAAAATTCTGATAGATGTCTGGAAATAGCCAAAAAACACATTTCTAAGCGTCCGGACAGAGCAGAACCGTACTACTTTGCTACCCTTATTTATAAAGATCGCTTTTCGGAAGCAAATACCATAAAATCCAAATACACTAATCTTTCTCGTTCCATGTCTTACGCCTATCGATTTGACAAAAAACCAGTGGATATTCTTAAGGAAGAAGTTCAATGGGAATATTACAAAGATGAACTTAGTAAATCCGCATTGGAGTTGATCTATGAACTCAATAGAGAAAAACTAAATGAAAGGGTTGTAAAACTAGAAAAAAAGTACAACCGACTTATGGATAAACCCATTGAGAAGACTAAAAAGAAAGAAACCAAGCCCATAGCTACCATTAAGTCAGAATTTAAAAATGGGGAGTACTTTGGTCTTGCAACCGGAAATGAGATTATCGAATCTGCAGATCTAGAAGGGGAAATTCAATTACTTGCATTGATCAATGAAGAACGAAAAGCTCAGGGTATGGAACCATTGGTATGGGACGAGAACCTGGCAAAAGCTGCTCGATATCATGCATGCGACCTGGCTACACAAAATTATTTCAACCATAATTCTCACGATAAAATCAATGGTAAATTGGTGGAAGTGGCTGGAACCTTTGATCGAATCAGAAAGTTCTACACCGCTAGTTTTGCCAATTCCGAAAACATAGCAGCAGGTAATTCTGAACCGGAAAGAACATACAACCAATGGTACAATAGCCCAGGGCATTATAAAAACATGTTTAACTCTTCCAGCAGAAAGGTAGGAATAGGCGTTTTTTATGATAAAAACAGCAGATACGGGTACTATTGGGTGTTTTGTACTGCATTATAGCAGTAATATACCTGATTTATGGTATTGTTTGGTTTCTGATCCAACCCTAATTTTGGAATCAGATTTACCAAACATGCATAACAACACAGATAAACCATTTTTTTCTTTTCCTATTCAGGATTTCTGTGCTCCTATAGAAACCAAGAGCAAGAAGAAAAAAAAGTGCTGTAAAAAGTTCAAAAAAGGTAAAAAGTCATGCAAATCCTGCCCTAAAATCTGGGCATAGCTTTTCTGTATTCTTTCATTTCATTTTTGTATCATTGTGCCTATTAAATCAGGCAGATTATGATTAACGTAGAGTCGTCTAAACTTGGGCAATTAGCCATACACAGGGTTGGTAACAAACACAAGGATGAAAACATTTTCATCTCTCAGGAACTAACCACTGTAAACGAAGAGATGAGTGATCTACTAATGGATTACTTTCTTAAACCATTTACCAAAATAACCGAGAAATATCAATTCGTTCACGATGTAGAACTTAGTTATAATGTGCTTAAAGGAGTTGCCGATGAAACGTTTGAAAACAAAAGCGATTTCTACGAAAATTCCATTAAGATATTAAGACACCTTTACGATCAATCTAATCATCCACACATTAAATCAGGAGACGTTTTTGTAGCCTATTTTAACGAGATGTATCTGCAGGGAGAAGAGGTACAAGCCATCGGAATTTTTAAATCTGAGCGCAAAGATTCCTTTTTCCAACTGGAGGAAAAAAGCAAAAAACTAATCCTTAACACCGAAAAAGGAATTAGTATTAAAAAACTGGATAAGGGAGCTTTAATACTAAATACAGAATCCGGAACAACTGTTCTTACTGTGGACAACAACAGCTACGATGCTGAATACTGGAAAAGAGACTTCCTAAACATTGATCACATCAGAGATGAGAACTTTGAAACGGACAATTTTCTGGATCTGTGCAAGTCGTTTGCTAGAGATGTGATTGGAGAAGAAACCAAGAAGGATGAAATCGACTTTGTAAACCATTCCGTAAAATACTTCGAGGAAAACGAAAATGTTCAGGTGGAAGAGTTCAGTGATGCCATGTTTGCAGATGAAGAAATCAAAGAAGACTTTAACCACTATAAAGAAGCTTACGAGCAGGAATACGAAATACAAATTGCCGATCAGTTTGATGTTTCCGAAACCGTACTGGAAAAGCAAAAAAGAACCATCAAAAACTCCATTAAACTAGACACGCACATCCAGATTAAACTAGATTTTAATGATGTGGATTCCATGAATCATTTTGTGGAACAAGGTTATGATGAGGAAAAGCAAATGATGTATTACAAGGTTTTCTATAACGAAGAAATCAAGTAGCTACAAGCCCCGTTAATTAAGGAAATTTACTGTGAAAAAGGGTAATATTACCCTAAATTTGGGTGATTTCCCCCTTCAATTTTTATCAACTAAAATAGCTGTAGATTGGATTCGAGTATTATATTTGAGTAATACTCACCCATAAACATGCCCCCCATGTTACATTTTTTTGCAGATTCTGATGAACATGCACTGAGTGACCTGTTGTTAGAAATTGACGAGAAGGATAAGAAGTTGGAGATAAACAACCTTGAACTCAATGCAAAGTTGATTGAACTCAGTCAGCACAATCGTGCCCTGAGCGATATCAAAAATAAAATTGAAAAAATCCTGGTCCACACCTCCGGAGAAACCAAAAGAGAACTAAAATCGGTGATCAATTTGGTTGGAAGCATCTTGAAAGAGAAAGATAACTGGTCCGAATTTAAATCTCAGTTTGAGCGGTTACACCCTCATTTTTTTACCGAAATTAAGAATCGATTTCCCAAGTTAACCAACGAAGACTTGAAGTACTGTGCCTACCTAAAAATGCACATGTCTAATAGGGAAATTGCCAATGTTTTACACATCAATCAAGACAGTGTAAGAACGCACAAATATCGGTTAAAAAAGAAAATGAAGCTTGATAAGTCTACTGACTTACAAGTCTTTATACTCTCTTTATAATTTAATAACACCCCCTGTCTACGAATTGATCACGACTGATTTTCAGGTCGTGTTCTTTTCCAAATATCTTTATGCAAAAGGCAGAATCGACCTCTGCCCATTATTAACCCTTTAATTTATTATTACAATGGAACCATTTATTGGACAAGTAGTTATGTTTGCAGGAAATTTTGCCCCAAGAGGATGGGCTTACTGTGAAGGTCAACTTTTATCAATTGCACAAAACCAAGCTTTATTCTCAATTTTGGGAACTACTTACGGAGGAGATGGAAGAACAACTTTCGGATTACCGGACTTAAGAGGACGTGCTCCTATTCAACCAGGAACAGGACCAGGTTTACCAACTTATAGATTAGGTCAAAGAGGAGGAACAGATCACAATGTTCTTAATGTTACTCAAATACCTTCCCATAATCATACTGCAGCTGGAACATTAAAAACCTCTAGCACAGGAACTTCTGGAGATCCTGCAGGTAACTACCCAGCTACAGCTTCTGGAAGAGTAATGTCTGGAGCAGGAGCAGGAGGAAATGTTCAAATCAGTGACTGGAATAACTCAACTGATGATACAGCTGCCCCAAATGGAGTGCAAGTTACTGTTGGAAACACAGGAGGAAACCAGGCAGTAAACAACATGCAACCATTTTTAGCAATTAACTACATCATTGCACTTGTTGGAACATTCCCATCAAGAAACTAAGCCTAACAAAGCTTATTATATAAAAAGGGAGCCTTTTGGTTCCCTTTTTTCGTTTTATACTATTCCTGAATTTCAAATAATTGCAAAGGGCCATTATTATTGGCTACCGCAATTATTCCTTCTGCAACCAATTTAATGTACCTGGAGTCTAAACCTTTTGTACTAAAACCGGATTCTTTAACAGATAGTGGATCGAAATTTCCACCCCCCTTATTGATCAAAACCAACCCGTAAGAGGCATCACTTTTACCCATTTCTATGTCCACACCATAGTTATTACCAACAACTACTATATCATCCTTCCCATCTTTATTCAGGTCTTCCACTAATATATCCTGAACATAAGAGAATTGTGCCTCTATGGGTAATGGAATAATGCTCATCGTTCCATCACCATTGTTTTCAATGTACACAGACTCATGCCAGTGAACTGTAAGACTATTGCTTTGATCCGGTATAATATCATTTAAACTCGCTGATGAATAAGCCTCATAACTCTTAAATATTTTACGTATTCCCTTCATCTGCATAAACATCTGATCTAGCCCATGTTTAGGAAAATAAGCCTGGTCGTTCTTGTAGTAATAAACCGGAAAAGCATCTAAATCACTATTGTCATCAAAGTCTCCCCAAAACAATTTGGCAGGGTGCTCCGCAGATGCCTTAAACATGGTATTCAGTCCTCGGTTTCCAACCACTAAATCTAAATCCCCATCTCCGTCAAAATCATTGGCTTTTACACAATTCCACCAACCATCGGATTTCTCCAACCCTGCTATTTCCTTTTCTTCAAAACCAACACCATTGGACTTTAAGAAAGTAATCTTCACCCACTCTCCTACCACAACTAGTTCGTCTTCTGATAAGGTAATCGCATCATTTACTATGCCCAATTGTCCCGACTCTGGTAATTGACCAGACTGATCTATAAAAGCACCATTTTCGTTTTGTAACAACCAACTTTTACCCGTTAGAGGAAAAGCATTTTTCTTTACAAATCCACCTACAAACAGGTCCAAATCTCCGTCTTTATCATAATCTATAGGAACTACACAAGAGGTGGAAGACTCTATCTTCGGCAAAGCTTCTTCGCTCTTCTTAAACCCTCCTTTTCCATCTCCTATATATAGTCTATCCTGATACATTGCTCCATCATCAAACTGATTACTTCCACTGGAAACATACAAATCTAATAGTCCGTCATTATTGGCATCAAAAAACTCACAACCGCCGTCTTCCATTTTAGAGTCACTCTGAAAATCGGAATTTGCTCTTTTCCCAAACTCTCCATTACTACCTTGTAACCATAGTTCACCAGATATCCCGGCACTACCTCCAATGTACAGGTCTTGGGTTCCATTACCATCAACATCTGCTACTGCCATAACTGGCCCACGGTTAGAAAACATGTGCTCCAATAACGGCTCCTGCTTAAAGTCAATAAATGGGTCTTCTTTATGGTTATAGTCGATTTTACTGGCTAAACTTTTCAAAATACCATCATTCGTAGAAGAGATATATACATGCTGATCTGTAGCTTCAGAAATATTAAATTCAATAAATTGGTTAGCCTTTACATTATTAATGGTTTGCTTTTTTCCATTTGGCCAAATTACCGACACGGAACTAACTTCAGATTGCCCTCCTAAACCAAAATGAAGAGAAGATTCCAAAGAAGATAAAAAGCCTCTGTATGGGCTACATTCTTGTAATTGAGTTCCGGCATCAGACTCTACAATTACTTTTGCTCCATATCCCAACAAGTTTCCTTTATCTCCTTTTAGCTGAACGGTTAAATAATTACCCTTACCCAGCTCTACTGCATTGTTTCTGTACAAAAAGGCTTCCTGATTAAAGTTGTTTATTACCAGGTCCAAATCTCCATCCAGGTCCAAATCAGCATAAGCAGAACCATTAGAGTGAGTTAGATCTGAAATTCCCCACTTCTCAGATACATCATTAAACCTTAAGTTTTGATCATTTTGAAAAACATAATTCCTGATTTTAGTACTGGTCATTAAATCAATTAACTCCAACATATCGACATGGTCCAACCCTCCTGCAGCATCTACTGCTTCTACCGATTTATATTTAAGGTAATCCAAATCTGTAATGTCTTTATAGTGTCCATTAGAAATAAATAAATCCTTCCAGCCATCATTGTCAAAATCCGCAAACAAAGCACTCCAACTCCAGTCGGTATAAGCCATATTAGCCATCTGACCGATCTCACTAAAGGTTCCATCTCCATTATTCAATTGGAGCATATTTCTGCTTATTTGATGATAAAAACCATAGTCTTTGGCCATGTGATACAAATCGTATGGGCTTGCTCCTTTTAGTTGCTTTTGTCTGTAATTATCCTCAGGGGTCATATCCACATTAACTACATCCACCAATCCGTCGTTGTTAAAGTCTGCAACATCACTTCCCATAGAACTCTTGGCTATATGACCGAATATTTTTTCTACCTCATCCACAAACTTTCCATTGCCCTGATTGATATAAACATGATCCTTAGAAGTAAAATCATTGGCAACAAAAAGGTCAGTATAACCATCATTGTTAATGTCTGTAGCAACTGCGCTAAGGCTAAAATCATTGTTAATGATCCCAGATAGTTCGGTAACATCTTCAAAAGTTAAGTCTCCCTTGTTTTCATATAGCCGATCGGCAGAGTGATTGGTCCAAAACTGATCTGATGGAACGATGTTTCCCTTGTTTCCTTTAGTATCATGAATGGTTTGAGCATTGTCAAAATCCACTCGATGATTCATCAGGTACAAATCTAAATCCCCATCGTTATCATAATCGAAAAACAAAGACTGATTAGAGTATCCATTATCTGCAATTCCAAACGCTTCTGCCTGATCTGTAAATGTATTATCTCCATTATTCAATAACAATACATTTCTTCTATCCTCTGGATTAACAGAAAGGGACTTACACAAATAAATATCTTGATAACCATCCTGATTAATGTCCACAAAAGAAACATCAGTGGTAAACCCAGTGGTAAATACATTAGCCGATTCAGAAATTTGTTCAAACTGAAGGTTTCCTTTGTTCAAGTACAGCCTTCCTCCAAAAATATTTCCGGTAAGAAACAAGTCCGGTAGCCCATCGGCATTTACATCTCCTACTCCAACACCACCACCGTTATAGTAATTCTCATAAGCCAATACATTAACATCACTGGTTTGATTAATCTCATTCAGAAAGAAAAAACCACTCTCTTCTTCGGTCAGTTTAGTAAACAACGGAAGCTCCTTCGGCTCTGATTTTTCTTGTGTTTTAATCTCCTGTTTTTCTGTTTCCTGCGTTTCATCACAAGAAGTGAATGCTAAGCTCAGTAACAATAATAAGTAATGATTTAACCTCATTTCTTCAGTTTATGAATGGTCTTTAATACATGCTCTCCTACTTGTCCCCCTTGCTTCACTCCATTGTAAATGGCAGGAGCATAGTGAATTCCGCCATACAATCTACTTATTGCAGCTTCATCGGATGCTTCTATAAAAGAATTAAAGCTTCGAGGAGGCATTCCGTAAGGAGCTTCGGTAGAATCTATAAAACTAAATTCACCTCCAAACTGTTCGGTTAAAATCGTTGCTGCAGACCTGGATACAACGCTGTGCCCACTTGGATATTCTGGGAAGTTAGGTGTAATTAATATCGGACTCCAGGTAGGATCAATTTTATTCTGAATAACTGTAACCGGGCGAATATAATTAGTAGCATATTTTGCCTGCCAACAGCTAATAAAAGCATCAAAAATCCCAATAGACAGGCTTGCGTACATGTAAGCTGTTTCTTCCATGTTTAAATTCTCTCTTTCTGCTGCCATTCGAGCAATATTAAACCAGTGTCCTCCTGGAGTTAACTTCTTTTCGGAATAGGTAATGTGCCCTTTATGCATAAGAATAATTGGATTGCAATCCCAAAATTTGGCAATTGCTTCGGTAGAGTCTGTTCTAACTTTTACAGCATCATACACCTCCATCAATTCTTCGTAAAAAAGACTCGTTTTATCCATGCTGTATTCGGTAGGATATTGAGGAAAAAACTGATTGGCAGAATCAAGTGTTACCGGCCTGATTTTTTCCCAATGTGGCTCCAATGCCTCCATGTAATCCGGTGGGGTTGGAACCCATGAGTCCTCCTCTTTTAACAATACATAATCTCCCATGTTACGGGTTTCGTTGTACTGATCTTCCTTCAACCAATTTTTCATTATTTGGCTTACCTCTTCACAGTACTTCTTCGTTTCCTCAAACAAGGGTTGATTAGCATAAATACTATCCAATTTTTCTAGTTCTTCATCAATGTGGTTGCTGGTGTATACCAATTCTCTACCCACTAACAAAAAACTATATACAGCAGCAATCTCAGTCATTTCCTTATTTTTCAATTCAGGAAAAACCGGGAAGTCATCAATTACTGTAATTAAAGAATGGTATTGATCAGTGTTTTTGCTAATCAATTCGTAAGCTGTTAAATTGGGGTATAAATAGATCCTACTAGCCACTGGTGGAGAGAAAAAATCGTGAACTATATCCTGTTCCAATACGATGTTTGCCTGATGGAGCCAACTGGCATCTACAGATATTTGCTCTTTTTGAATTTGATCCTCATTTTCTGTTTGCTCCGGTTGTTCTGTACCACATGCAAACAGAAACAATGAAACTAAAATGGCTAGTGAAGGCGGGAGTGTAAGCCAATGTTTGGTCATAATCTAATTTTATTTCAGCATAAAAGTAATCAGTTCAATGAAATATTGATGATTAGTGTCCATTTCCATGTTAACAAATTGCTATGTATTATACCATAGAACCATCAAAATTAACATGGGTTAACTTTGGTAAAATGGTGTAGGCCGGGTAATAGAAAAATGGTTCAAGGTTATGATATAAAACAGTTTAGAATACGACCTATTTCCTGATCAGGAAAAAACTTATTATGTTTGTGGGCTAAATCCCCCCCTAATTCGCTTGACCGTGAGGGGTATTTGACCCGAAAATACATTGAAAAAATGAAACATTTATTTACCTTTTTCCTGGGGGCTTTGATCCTGGGAACCTCCTATGGGCAATGCCCTAAAGGATCTGCTGCGGTTGGAACGTTTGACGCCAGCACCCTAACAGTTGGAGTTCGTACAGAAGTTACTCAAACAGTTTGGGGAGGAGAATACGCTCCAATTTCCAACGCCGTTCCCGGTGCAACTTACAGAGTTGACCTTTGTGAACAAACCGGTGCCGGAAATGCCGCACAAAATACTTTCCTAACGGTTTTTGAAGGAACAAACACCAATGTTATAGGATTTAACGATGACTTTTGTGGAGATGATGCACAATTGGATTTTGTTGTTCCTGCTGGTGTTACCACTTTGCACCCTCAGGTAAACACTAATGCGTGTGGAAACTATGCTACTAATAACACGATGCACATTACTTTGGTTACGCTTCCTGTTACTTGTACTGATCCTGACGTACCAACTGTTACGGCAAGTAGTACCAGTATTTGCCCAGGAGGAAGTACTACTTTAGACTGGGCTGGAGCTAATCTAAATAGTGCCACAAACTGGCATATTTATACCACCAACTGTGGGTCAGGACAACTTACTTCCCAAGCGGGAACAAGTTTGGTTGTTTCACCGGCATCAACCACTACCTATTATATTAGAGGTGAAGATGGTGCTGGATGCGTAGATGAATCTACTGGCCTTTGTGGGTCAATTACTATTACTGTTTCTGATGCTGTTAACCCAACAATTACATGTCCGGGTAACCAAACCGGAAACGTAGATGCATCATGCTTATTCTCTTTACCAGATTATACAAGTTTAGCAACAGCTTCTGATAACTGTACCGCTTCTCCAACAGTAACTCAATCTCCTGCACCTGGAACTAACGTTGGTGTCGGAACTACTGTGGTTACTTTAACCGCAACCGATGGATCATCAAATACTGCAAACTGTAATTTTAATGTGGTGGTTAGCGATGTAACCAACCCAACCATTACTTGTCCGGGTAACCAAACCGGAAATGTAGATGCATCATGCTTATTCTCTTTACCAGATTATACAAGCTTAGCTACTGCTAATGATAACTGCCCAGGTGTTACTGTAACTCAGGTGCCAGCTCCGGGAACTAATGTTGGGGTAGGTACTACTAATATTGTTCTTACAGCAACTGATGGTGCTTCTAACACCTCTAACTGTAACTTTGACGTTGTGGTTTCGGATGCTACTAACCCTACCATTACTTGCCCAGGTAATCAAACTGGTACTGTTGATGCTTCTTGTAACTTCTCATTACCTGATTATACAAGCTTAGCTACTGCTAACGATAACTGCCCGGGTGTAACTGTAACTCAGGTGCCAGCTCCGGGAACTAATGTTGGGGTAGGTACTACTAATATTGTTCTTACAGCAACTGATGGTGCTTCTAACACCTCTAACTGTAACTTTGACGTTGTGGTTTCGGATGCCACAAACCCAACAATCACTTGCCCTGGTAATCAAACTGGTAACGTAGATGCTTCTTGTAACTTCTCATTACCTGATTATACTAGCCTAGCGACTGCTTCAGACAACTGTCCGGGTGTTACCGTAACTCAAGTACCTGCTCCAGGAACTATCGTTGGAATTGGAACTACCAATATCGTGCTTACAGCTACCGATGGAGGTTCTAACACAGCCAACTGTAACTTTGATGTTGTGGTTTCAGATGCTACTAACCCTACTATAACATGTCCGGGTAACCAAACAGGTACTGTTGATGCATCTTGCGTATTCTCATTACCTGATTATACGAGTTTGGCAACTGCTTCTGACAACTGTCCGGGCGTTACTGTAACTCAGGTGCCTGCTCCAGGAACTAACGTGGGAGCCGGAACTACTAATATTGTTCTTACGGCTACCGACGGTGCTTCTAACACAGCTAACTGCAACTTTGATGTTGTAGTTTCGGATGCTACTAACCCAACAATCACTTGCCCAGGAAATCAAACTGGTACTGTAGATGCTTCTTGTAACTTCTCATTACCTGATTACACTAGTTTAGCTACTGCTTCGGACAACTGCCCAGGTGTTACTGTAACTCAGGTACCTGCGCCAGGAACTAACGTTGGAGTTGGTACTACTAATATTGTTCTTACGGCAACTGATGGAGGTTCTAACACAGCCAACTGTAACTTCGATGTTGTAGTTTCGGATGCTACTAATCCAACTATTTCTTGTCCAGGAAACCAAACTGGTAACGTAGATGCTTCTTGTAACTTCTCATTACCTGATTATACGAGTTTAGCTACTGCTAACGATAACTGTCCGGGGGTAACTGTAACTCAGGTGCCTGCTCCAGGAACCGTCGTTGGAATTGGTACTACTAATATTGTTCTTACGGCAACTGATGGAGGTTCTAACACAGCTAACTGTAACTTTGATGTTGTAGTTTCGGATGCTACTAACCCAACAATCTCTTGCCCAGGTAACCAAACAGAAACACCAGATGCAAGTTGTCAGTTTACTTTACCTGATTACACATCTCTTGCTACTGTATCTGATAACTGTACTGCCAGCCCAACTGTTACACAGTCTCCGGCAGCTGGTACTGTAATTTCTTCTAACACCACTATTACCTTAACAGCAACAGATGCAAGTTCTAATACTGCCGATTGCCAGTTTGATGTAATATTAAATGATAACTCGAATCCTACAGCTATTTGTCAAAACATCAATGCCTACTTAGACGGTGCTGGTAACGCAACCATTACTGCTGCAGATATTGATGGAGGATCTTCTGATAACTGTGGAATTGCATCTTTATCGGCTTCTCAAACTGCATTTACTTGTGCTGATCTTGGAGCAAATAACGTAACACTTACGGTTACTGATGGAAATAGCAATTCAGACAACTGTGTTGCTGTGGTTACTGTATTGGATACTATTTCTCCAACTGTAACTTGTCCAGGAAACCAAACAGAAACTCCAAATGCAAGTTGCCAATTTACACTTCCTGATTATACTGGTTTAGCTACTGCTACAGATAACTGTACTGCTAGCCCTACGATAACTCAATCGCCGGCTGCAGGAACTGTAATTTCAGGAACAACAACCATTACGCTTACTGCTGATGATGGCAATGGAAATACTAATGACTGTACATTCGATGTTACCTTAGTAGATGGAACAGCTCCAACAGCAGTTTGTCAAAACATTACGGTATACCTTGACGGTGCTGGAAATGCAACAATCACTGCTGCCGATATCGATGGTGGTTCAACAGATAACTGTTCTGGACTTACTTTATCTGCATCTCAAACTGCATTTACTTGTGCTGATATTGGAGCAAATAACGTAACATTAACTGCTACTGATGGAAACAGCAATAGCGATAACTGTGTTGCAGTGGTAACCATAATGGATACTATTTCTCCAGTAGCCGTTTGTCAAAACATTACGGCATACCTTGATGGTTCAGGAAATGCAACCATCGTTGCTGCTGATATTGATGGTGGTTCTACCGATAACTGTGGTTCTGTTACTCTAAGTGCTTCTCAAACAGCATTCACTTGTGCTGATCTTGGAGCGAATAACGTAACACTTACCGTTACAGATGGAAACACCAACTCTTCTAACTGTGTTAGTACAGTTACGGTAATGGATACTATTTCTCCATCTATTACTTGCCCTGGAGCACAATCAACTTGTTCAACTACTCTACCTGACTATACAGGAATGGGTACTACGACTGATAACTGTGATGCTTCTCCGGTAATTACTCAATCTCCAGCTGCAGGATCTGCAACAACTGTTGGTGCTATGACCATTGTATTGACTTCTACAGATGCTGAAGGAAACTCTAGCAGCTGTAGCTTCACATTAACGGTTAACCCAGAATACAACGAAACAGCTTCGGCTTCTTTCTGTGCAGGTGACACTTATACCTTCGGAACGCAATCATTAACTACTGCTGGTACTTATACTGAAGTGTTTACCTCTGTTGATGGATGTGATTCTACGGTAGTACTTACTCTGACCGAAAACCCCGTTTACAACGAAACGGCTTCGGCTTCTTTCTGTGCAGGTGATACATATACCTTCGGAACACAATCATTAACTGCTGCCGGTACTTATACCGAAGTATTTACTTCTGTTGGTGGATGTGATTCAACGGTAGTACTTACTCTGACTGAAAACCCAGTATATAACGAAACAACTTCGGCTTCTTTCTGTGCAGGTGATACTTATACTTTTGGAACACAATCATTAACTGCTGCCGGTACTTATACCGAAGTATTTACTTCTGTTAATGGATGTGACTCGACAGTTGTTTTAACGTTAACTGAAAACCCAGTATACAACGAAACGGCTACTGCAAGCACTTGTAGTAACGTTCCTTATGTATTCGGTACTCAAACACTAACTGCTAGTGGTACATATACCGAAGTATTCTCTTCTGTTGATGGATGTGATTCTACAGTGGTTCTTACACTTACAGTAGACCCTGCTTACAACGAAACAGAAACTGCTACTATTTGTAGTGGTGATAGTTATTCTTTCGGTACACAAACACTTACTACAGGTGGTACATACACAGAAGTCTTTACAGCGGCTAACGGATGTGACTCAACTGTAGTTCTTACGCTAACTGAGTTCCCATCTTATAACGAAACTGCTACTGCTTCTATCTGTAGTGGAGATAGCTATACGTTCGGTACACAAACGCTTACAACTGGTGGTACTTATACCGAAGTGTTTACTACTGTTGATGGGTGTGATTCAACGGTAGTACTTACACTAACCGAAAACCCTGTGTACAACGAAACAGATGCAGTTACCCTTTGTACAGGATCATCTTACCAATTCGGTACACAAACACTAACTGCTGCCGGTACTTACACCGAAGTGTTTACTTCTATTAGTGGATGTGACTCGACTGTAGTTCTTACCTTGACAATTAGCTCTTCTGTAACTTACAACGAGTCTGCTATTATTTGTGATGGTGATACTTATGTACTAGGTACTCAAACATTAACTACATCAGGAACGTACACAGAGGTGTTCCCACTACCATCAGGATGTGACTCTATTGTTAATCTTGATTTAACCGTAGGGCAGACTTATGATATCGATATTACACATACCATGTGTGAAGGAGATTCTTACCAGTTTGGTCCTCAAACATTAACTGAAAGTGGATTCTATGGTACTATTTACCAATCAATGTATGGATGTGACTCTATCGTTAACCTAACATTGATTATTGGTGCTGAGAACCTGGATGTAACTCAAGACGGACCGGAATTAACTGCTGACAATGCCAATGGAACTTACCAGTGGGTGGATTGTGACAATGGATTTGCTCCGATTGCCGGTGAGACCAACCAAACATTTACTGCTACGAGCAATGGTAACTATGCTGTTATCATTACCGAGGCTGGGTGTACTGACACTTCTGCTTGTTACAACGTTAATAACGTTAGCATTATATCTAATGAGTTTGGTAAGCACATTACCATGTATCCTAACCCAGCTAACGAGTTAGTAACTGTTGAGCTTGGTGATGACATTCAAGACATCAACATCCAGATGTACGATGTGTCTGGTCAGTTAGTATACACTCAAAACAACATCTCGGATCATAAAACTATGATTGACATTAGCCAATTCGAAAGAGGTATTTACCTGGTAGAATTTAGCTATGGAGATGACAGAAAAGTAATACGACTTACTGTTCAATAATGAACTAAATAATATTTGAATTAGAGGTGGGGGTTTTCTCCACCTCTTTTTATATCCCCCCAACTCATGGAATCTATTCTTTCAGAAATTCATCCAATTCTTATCACCTCACCCGCAAGAAGATCCGGAACAACATTGTTAGTTAGGTTATTAAACTCCTCTAACGAGGCTTTAATTTTTGGCGAAAATGCTGCTGGCGAACTGATCCATTTTACGAACTATTACCTTCAAAAAAAACTATTTCTGAGCAGTAGTCAACAAATGAGAGATGATCAGCTTAGAGATGCTTTATCCGGAAACAACAACGATTGGACCCCAGACCTACTTCCAGAATTAGATAGCTATTTTGAAGCATTGGAAGATTCTTGTTTTGGTCTTTTTAAATACTATCAGAACTATGCTTTGGAGAAAGGGCGATCCTACTGGGGAATCAAAGAACCGGGCTGGAACGGAAACCATATCCACATGGTAAAACAAACCATCCCCAATCTTAAGGTAATCTATATCCAACGACCCTTAGCTGATTGCTTGCGCTCCGCTAAAGCCGTTAATATTGTGAACACACCTGAAGATTCCAAGTACTTCTGTGAGATCTATAATCAAAATCTGGAAAGCTTAAAAAGTATGTCCAATCCGGACTATATTCACTTTGTTGATTACAACAATCTGGTAAAAAATCCAGAACAAACCATTAAAGAAATAGAGTCTTTTACCAATATTAGAAACATTAATATTTCTGTAATGGATAACCGAATAAATACCTACTCCGGAGATCCAAGATCATCAGAAGAAGGATATATTACCCCGAGCACTTTAACCCAAGAAGAGAAGGAAATGATTAAAGTGTAAGAAGGTTAAATCCACTTTTATCTTATGCAGAAAATGCGCTCTTAATAACTCCACTCTATTGAAAGTTCGGAGTAAGAAAGTCTTCCCATTTTAATAAGAGCATTTCAGTAAAACCTAAATCGATATGGGGCTTTAAGTCATTCTTCACGATTAACCAGAATTCTATTCTTATTAATTTCGAAATACGAAATTCTCACTTTTTACCATAATTCACCTTTATCTTTTAAGATCATTTTTAATGACCTTATTAAATAAAACAGTTGGAACCTATACTGATTAGGCCTTCCCAAAATTTTAAACTTTTCATTTCTGAACAAACTGTTGTTGTTTCTTAAATCAACAGAATAACATTTTGGATTCACTACTCATTTCTTATCTGTTAAGACAGCATAAAGATTCGCAAGCAAACACTATCTAATCAGCTGATATACTGCGCTTTAGAGCCTTATCCATCGCCTATTTACTCTCTGGAAATTGGTGTGTAATCTTAATATGTTTGCGGCATAAAACCCCTCCAAATTAAGACAATTTAGAAGGGTTAATAACTAATAAACCAATTTAAAATTTATGAAATATTTAATTACTTTTTGTCTTGGAATAATACTTCTGAGCACCGCCTATGGGCAATGTCCCAAAGGAAGCACACCTCACAGTTCTATAAACCTTTATGACGCAACAAACCTGGTTACAGGGGTTCGAACACAATTAGTTGGTACTATGAGTTTAGGAAGGTATTTTATAATATCTGATATTATTCCTGGTGAAACTTATAGGATAGATGCTTGCGAACAACAGGATGGGTCTGGAACTAATTATGCTAACGCAACTCATAATACCTTTATGACCATTTTTGAAGGAGGAACCACGAACGTGCTAGGTTATAACGATGACTTCTGTGGAGATGATGCATCAATAGACTTAACTATTCCAGCAGGTGTTACAGGTATAGATGTACAACTAAACCATAACGGGTGTTCATCTGCAGGATTTACAAACTCCGCACTTCATATTACGCTAATGGCTCCACCTTGCGTCAATCCCGACGTTCCAAATGTAACCACAAATACTCCTACTATTTGTACAGGAGGTAGCGCTACTCTAGACTGGAGCGGAGCCAATTTAAACGATGCAACTACATGGCAAGTATATACTAACAGTTGTGGAGGTACTCTATTAACTTCAACCACTTCTACATCTATCACAGTAAACCCTACTACAACTACTACCTACTATATAAGAGGAGAAGATGGAGCTGGGTGTGTAGATGAATCAACAGGTCTTTGCGGCTCCATTACCATAACTGTAAACCCACTGGATGATGCTTCATTCAGTTATTCTGCAGCTGCTTACTGTGTAGATGATACAGACCCTACACCTACAATTACCGGTTTAGGTGGTGGTTCTTTCTCTAGCACTGCCGGATTAAGTATTTCTGCTTCTACCGGAGAGATTGATTTATCATCTTCTACTCCGGGAACATATACAGTTACTTATACTACAACAGGCACGTGCCCTAATAGCACTTCTAAATCAATTACTATCAATGAATTGGATGATGCTTCCTTTAGCTATGGAGCTTCAACTTATTGTCCTGGTGCTTCCAACCCTTTACCTACAACTACTGGTTTAGCTGGAGGGACCTTCTCAAGTACTGCAGGACTAAGCATTAATCCAACTTCAGGTGAAATTGATCTTGGAGCTTCAACTAATGGAACTTATACAGTAACTTATACTACTAATGGGCCATGTCCAAACCATTCTGACGTTGTCATAACTATTGAAGATGTAGTTGCACCAAGCATTACTTGCTCAGGTGATATATTTGATTACCTAGATCAGTCCTGCGAGTTTATTCTTCCAGATTTAACCAGTTTAGCTACTGCAACAGATAACTGTACTGCTAACCCAATTATTACCCAGTCGCCGGCAATAGGTTCTGTAATTACAGAAACAACAACCATTACGCTTACAGCGGATGATGGAAATGGTAATACCAATGATTGTACATTTGATATGATCTTAAGTGATGGAACAGCTCCAACAGCTATTTGTCAGAACATAACTATTTCTCTAAACGCTGCTGGTAACGCTTCTATCACTGCTAATGACATTGATAATGGTTCCAACGATAACTGTGGTGCTGTTACTCTTTCTGCTTCGCAAACAGCATTTACATGTGCTGATATCGGTGCTAATAACGTAACACTTACCGTTACTGATGGAAATGGTAATAGCTATGACTGTGTAGCGGTGGTAACAGTAGTGGATAATATTAACCCTTCTATTACTTGTTCTGGTAATCAAACTGAAAATCCAGATGCAAACTGTGAGTTTATTCTACCGGATTATACCAGTTTGGCAACTGCTACAGATAACTGTACAGCTAACCCAACTATTACTCAGTGGCCAGCTGCTGGTACTCTAATCTCTGGTACAACTACCATTACTCTTACTGCAAATGATGGAAATGGTAATACTGATGATTGTACTTTTGATGTGATCTTAAGTGATGGTACACCTCCTACTGTTGTGTGTCAAAACATTGGTGTGTTCTTAGATGCTACTGGAAACGCTACTATCGTTGATACCGATATAGACGGTGGGTCTACTGACAACTGTTCTGGTTTAACATTTGCTGTTTCACAAACAGCATTTACCTGTGCTGACCTGGGAGTGAATAACGTAACTCTTACAGCAACTGATGCTAACGGAAATAGTGATAATTGTGTTGCTGAAGTAACTGTAATCGATAGTGTTACTCCTACTGCCGTTTGTCAGAATATTACGGTATATCTGGATGCTATGGGTAATGCAAACATTACTACGGCAGACATTGACGGTGGCTCTACCGATAATTGTGGTGCTGTTACTCTTTCTGCTTCCCAAACTGCATTTACGTGTGCTGATTTGGGAACAAACAATGTAACGCTTACAGTTACTGACGCTAGTGGAAATACAAGTGATTGTATGGCAATGGTAACTGTGATAGATGATATTCATCCTTCTATTACTTGCTCAGGTAACCAAACTGAAAACCCAGATGCAAATTGTGAGTTTACTCTTCCAGATTATACCTCTTTAGCAACTGCTATGGATAACTGTACTGCTAACCCGACTATTACTCAAATGCCGGTTGCTGGTACTTTAATCTCTGGTACTACTACCATTACTCTTACTGCGGATGATGGAAATGGTAATACTGATGATTGTACCTTTGATGTTGTCTTAAGTGATGGGACAGCTCCAACAGCTGTTTGTCAGAACATTACTATTTCTCTTGACGCAATGGGTAACGCTTCTATCGTTGCTGCCGATATTGATAATGGTTCCAACGATAACTGTGGTGCTATTACACTTACTGCTTCTCAAACCACATTTACGTGTGCTGATTTAGGAGCAAACAACGTAACGCTTACTGTTACTGATGCGAATGGAAATACTGATGACTGTGTGGCAGTTGTCACCGTGATGGACGATATGGCTCCAACAACCGTTTGTCAGAACTTTACAGTATATCTAGATGCTACTGGTAATGCTTCTATTACTACTACGGACATCGACGGAGGGACTACTGATAACTGCGGTACTGTTACTCTTTCTACCTCACAAACTGCATTTACTTGTGCTGATCTAGGAGCTAACAATGTAACTCTTACTGCTACTGACGCTAGTGGAAATAGCAGCGACTGTATAGCAGTGGTAACCGTTATGGATGATATCGCTCCTTCTATTACCTGCCCAGGTGATCAATCAACTTGCTCAACTACTGTGCCTGATTATACAGGAATGGCTACTACAACCGATAACTGTGATGCTACTCCAGTTATTACTCAATCTCCAGCTGCAGGGTCTGCAACAATGGTTGGTAATATGACCATTGTATTAACATCTACGGATGCCGAAGGAAATGCTGATAACTGTAGCTTTACATTAACCGTTAACCCTGAGTACAACGAAACAGTAGTAGTTTCCATTTGTGATGGCGACAGCTATCCATTCGGAATGCAAGCACTTACAACTGCAGGAACTTATACTGAGGTATTCTCTTCTGTTGACGGGTGCGACTCGACCGTAGTACTTACGCTTATTGAGAACCCTGTCTACAATGAAATGGCTACTGCTTCTATTTGTAATGGAGACAGTTATACTTTCGGTACGCAAATACTTACTACTGGTGGTACATATACCGAGGTATTTACAACTGTTGATGGGTGTGACTCGACAGTAACACTTACGCTTACTGAATTCCCTTCTTACAATGAAATAGCCATGGCTACTATTTGTAGTGGAGATAGTTACACTTTCGGTACGCAAACGCTTACTGCTGGAGGTACTTATACTGAGGTATTTACAACTGTTAACGGATGTGACTCTACGGTAGTGCTTACACTTACTGAGTTCCCACCTTACAACGAAACAACTACAGCCACCATTTGTAGCGGAAACAGCTATACTTTTGGTACGCAAACACTTACTACTGGTGGTACTTATACTGAGGTATTTACCTCTATTAACGGGTGCGATTCAACTGTAGTGCTTACCCTTATTGAAAACCCTGTTTACAATGAGGTGGCTTCAGCTTCTTTCTGTGCTGGTGATAACTACACTTTTGGAACGCAAACATTAACCGTTGCTGGAACTTATACCGAAGTATTCTCTTCTGTTGGCGGATGTGACTCTACGGTAGTGCTTACCTTAACGGAAAACCCAGTGTACAATGAAACTGCTACTGCTGATTTCTGCGCTGGTTATAGCTATACTTTCGGTACGCAAACATTAACTGCTGCAGGTACATATACCGAAGTGTTTACTTCTGTTGATGGATGTGATTCGACGGTAGTATTAACCCTTTCTGAAGTAACAGCATATAATGAAACTGTTTCAGATAGCTTCTGTACGGGTGAAACTTATACTTTCGGTACCCAAACACTTACTACAGCAGGTACTTATACCGAGCAATTTGTATCTACCGTTGGTTGTGATTCTACAGTGGTACTTACTTTAACTGAAAACCCTGTTTACTATGAAACAGCTGCGGTAACTAGTTGTGACAATATTCCTTATGTATTCGGTTCGCAAACGTTAACCACTAGCGGTACTTATACTGAAGTATTTACTTCAACAGGAGGATGCGATTCTACAGTAATATTAACTCTAACAGTAGAGCCTGCTTTTAATACAACGGAAACAGCTACTATTTGTAGTGGTAATAGCTATGTCTTCGGTACCCAGACGCTTACTACAGGTGGTACCTATACTGAAGTATTTACTGCTATTAATGGGTGTGACTCAACTGTTGTACTTACTCTAACCGAGTTCCCATCATATAACGAAACCATTACAGCATCAATCTGTAGTGGAGACAGTTATACTTTTGGATCACAAATACTAACCATGGGAGGTATTTATACGGAAGTATATACCACTATTAACGGATGTGACTCGACAGTAGTACTTACACTTATCGAGAACCCTGTTTACAATGAAATGGTTTCGGCTACATTCTGTGCAGGTGACACTTATACTTTCGGTACGCAATCATTAACCGTTGCTGGAACTTACACCGAAGTGTTTACTTCAATCAATGGTTGTGATTCTACAGTGGTACTTACTTTAACTGAAAATCCGGTGTATAATGAAACTGCCGCTGTAACTACATGTAGCAATGTTCCTTATGTATTCGGTTCGCAATCGTTAACCACTAGCGGTACATATACAGAAGTATTTACTTCAACAGGAGGATGTGATTCTACAGTAGTATTAACTCTAACAGTAGAGCCTGCTTTTAACACAACGGAAACAGCTACTATTTGTAGTGGTGATAATTATACTTTCGGTACTCAAACACTTACTACAAGTGGTACCTATACTGAAGTATTTACGGCTATTAACGGATGTGACTCGACAGTAACACTTACGCTTACTGAAAACCCAGTATACAACGAAACAGCTACAGTAACCATCTGTAATGGTGATAGCTACATGTTCGGTACGCAAACTCTTACTATGAGCGGTACTTATACTGAACTATTTACTTCCGTAGATGGTTGTGATTCTACAGTTAATCTAACGTTGATTGTTGGGGCTGAAAACCTTGATGTAACGCAAGTTGGGGCTGAATTAACCGCTGATAACGCTAATGGTACTTACCAGTGGGTGGATTGTGACAATGGATATGCTCCGATTACAGGAGAAACCAATCAAATGTACACTGCTACCAACAACGGTAATTACGCTGTAATCATTACAGAGGCCGGATGTACTGATACTTCAGCTTGTTATAACGTTACTGGAGTTAGTATCATTTCTAACGAGTTTGGTAAACACATTACCATGTATCCTAACCCAGCTAATGAGTTAGTAACTGTTGAACTTGGTGATGACATTCAGGACATCAACATCCAAATGTACGATGTGTCTGGTCAGTTAGTTTATACACAAAGTAACATCTCGGATCATAAAACAACTATCGACATTAGCCAATTCGAAAGAGGTATTTACCTGATAGAATTTAGCTATGGTGATAATAATAAAGTGATACGACTTACTGTTCAATAATTAGTTAAATACAGTAATGAATTAGAGGTGGGGATTTTCTCCACCTCTTTTTTTACCCCAACTAAAACATTCCATTACTTCAGCTAAGTTTGGTTGATTCACAAATCAATCGATGAACGCATTAAAACCCTGTGGTACTTGCAATTTGAATTCATACATTTTAGAAAAGCAATGTTGAACCATTTCAATACATTTATTATGAAACACTTATTTACCTTTATTCTAGGGGTGCTAATCTTAGGAATAAACTATGCACAATGTCCTAAAGGAAGCCCTCATTTCCCTTTCTCTAGTCAATATTATGATGCCTCCACTTTGGCTCCTGGAGTCAGAACAGAGTTATCAACCGCTATCAGTTTAGGAAAATATTTCACAATAACCAATCTGGTTTCAAGCGAAACGTATCGAATAGATCTTTGTGAACAAGATAATGGTGCCGGAATATTCTATGCTAACTCTATGTATAACACTTCTCTAACTATTTATGAAGCAGGAACCAATAATATAATAGGTTTCAATGAAGATTTTTGTGGAGATGATGCATCAATTGATATAGTCATTCCAGCCGGAGTAACTGCCATCGACATACAAATTAATGCCATAATTAATGGACAAGGATGTTCATCGATGGGGTTTACCGATACTGCACTTCACATTACTCTACTTTCATCTTCATGCACAGATCCAGACGTTCCAAACATAACAACCACTACTCCTTCTATTTGCCCTGGTAATAATGCTACACTAGACTGGACCGGAGCTAATTTAAATGATGCAACCGAATGGTATATTTACACCAATGGTTGCGGATCTGGCCTACTTACTTCACAAGCCGGAACCACATTAATGGTGTCTCCCACCTCCACCACAACCTACTATATTAGAGGAGAGGATGGTTCAGGATGTGTTGATGAATCACAAGGCCTTTGTGGCACAATAACTATTACGGTTTCAGATGCAACCGCTCCAACTATTATCTGCCCCGGATCACAATCCACCTGTTCAACCACTCTACCTGACTTTACAGGTATGGCAACCACAACCGACAACTGCGATACTTCTCCGGTAATTACTCAATTGCCTGCTGCAGGATCTGCAACCACAATAGGTACAATGACCATTGTTTTAACCTCTACAGATGCTGAAGGAAATTCAAGCGATTGTAGCTTTACACTAACAGTTGTTCCTGAGTATAATGAAACTGCAACCGCAACAATTTGTGGTGGGGATAACTATACTTTTGGAACACAAACGTTAACCACTGCAGGTTCTTACACAGAAATATTTACTTCTATTAATGGTTGTGATTCTACAGTGGTATTAACATTAACAGAAAACCCGATATACAATGAGGCCTATTCTGCTTCTTTCTGCTCGGGGACATCATATTCATTTGGAACACAGTCTTTATCCACTGCTGGAACTTATACAGAAGTATTTCAATCGGTTAATGGATGTGACTCAACGGTAGTACTTACCCTTACTGAATTACCATCCTATAACGAAACAATCTCAGCTTCATTTTGTGCAGGAGATAACTATACATTCGGAACACAAACATTAACTGCGGCAGGTACATATACTGAAGTATTCCAATCGGTTAATGGATGTGACTCAACGGTAGTACTTACCCTTACCGAATTACCATCCTATAACGAAACAATCTCAGCTTCGTTTTGTGCAGGAGATAACTATACATTCGGAACACAAACATTAACTACAGCGGGTACATATACTGAAGTATTCCAATCGGTTAATGGGTGTGACTCAACGGTAGTACTTACCCTTACCGAATTACCATCCTATAACGAAACAATTTCAGCTTCGTTTTGTGCAGGAGATAACTATACATTCGGAACACAAACATTAACTGCGGCAGGTACATATACTGAAGTATTCCAATCGGTTAATGGGTGTGACTCCATAGTTAACCTTATTTTGACCACCGAAGCTGTAAACCTAAATATAACTCAAGACGGACCAGAATTGACTGCTGACAATGCCAATGGAACTTACCAGTGGGTGGATTGTGACAACGGGTTTGCTCCAATTGCAGGAGAAACCAATCAAATGTACACTGCTACCAACAATGGGAATTACGCTGTAATCATTACAGAGGCTGGGTGTACTGATACTTCTGCTTGTTACAACGTTAATAACGTTAGCATCATATCTAATGAGTTTGGTAAGCACATTACCATGTATCCTAACCCAGCTAACGAATTAGTAACTGTTGAGCTTGGTGATGACATTCAAGACATCAACATCCAGATGTACGATGTGTCTGGTCAGTTAGTATACACTCAAAATAACATCTCGGATCATAAAACTATGATCGACATTAGCCAATTCGAAAGAGGTATTTACCTGGTAGAATTTAGCTATGGAGATGACAGAGAAGTAATACGACTTACTGTTCAATAATGAACTAAATAATATTTGAATTAGAGGTGGGGATTTTCTCCACCTCTTTTTTTTGACTTTATCCGAACAGTCTATTTCTTCAAAAACTTCCAATTATTCCTGTAATACAAAACCATGAACTTACCGGTTCCTTAACTGAAGAAGTGTAAGAAATAGTAAAAATGTAACGTTTTTAGAATCAATTTTTTTAGCCTATAAAGGCAAATTCAACCTTTTAATCAACCATTTACCTTCGTTGGGAAAAAGATTATCAGTGGATGATACTGATTTTCATAATTTTAATTACCCCTAATAATTAATTGTATCCCTATGAAAAAATTATCTTCAGCCTTATTCCTTCTTTTCTTTGCTGGAATATATACCAACGCTCAAGTTACTAAATCAAATACTACCCCTGGATCTGTTAACGGGTTTCAGGACTCTCGAGACATTACTTTTACAGCCATTGATTTAGGTGGTTGCACTTCCATGTCTGATGTTAACGTATCCATTAATTGGGAGGGTGGAACCGATCCTATTATGGAAGATTTCGCTATGCGAATTACCAGTCCTGCTGGAACCTCTGTAGATTTAGTCTATGATATTTGGGGAGCTTTTGACCCCAGTGCACCAAATTCTACCTACGAAAACCCGAGCATGGATGATTTCGGTCCATTAACCACTACCTTCGATGATGAAGCAGCTTCTCCTGCTGAAGGAACAGTTGTTCCAGCTACCGGTTCGTGGCAACCACAGGAACCTTTAAGCGCTTTTGATGGAGAGGATGGAACAGGGACCTGGACCATCGAGTTTTCGGATGATTTGGACAATGGTTGGGGTGACGAAATTCTTTGGACGCAAATTGATATTACCATTGACTGTACTCCACCCTGTACTGATCCTGATGTGCCTACTGTTACAGCAGGTAGCACCACTATATGCACAGGAGGAAACACAACACTGGATTGGTCTGGTGCAAATTTAAACAATGCCACTAATTGGCACATTTACACCACTAGCTGTGGAACGGGATTGCTTACTTCACAACCTGGAACTAGCTTAGTGGTTTCACCAGCTTCTACCACTACCTATTACATAAGAGGAGAAGATGGAGCTGGATGTGTAGATGAATCAACAGGTCTTTGTGGCTCCATTACCATAACTGTTAACCCACTGGACGACGCTTCTTTTAGTTATTCAGCAGCTGCCTACTGTGTAGATGATACAGACCCTACACCTACTATAACTGGTTTGGGTGGTGGAACTTTTTCAAGCACTGCAGGGTTAAGCATCACCCCATCTACTGGAGCGATCGATGTATCGGCCTCTACACCGGGAACATACACTGTAACTTATACTACGGCCGGTTCATGCCCAAACTCTTCGAACGTAGCAGTAACTATTAATGCTCTAGATGATGCTTCATTCAGCTACTCTGCAGCTACTTACTGTGTAGATGATACAGACCCTACACCTACCATTACCGGTTTAGGTGGTGGTTCTTTCTCCAGCACTGCTGGATTGAGCATTACGCCTGCTACTGGAGCGATCGATGTATCAGCTTCTACGCCTGGAACGTACACCGTAACTTATACTACGGCTGGGACTTGCCCAAACTCTTCGAACGTGGCTGTGACTATCAATGCTCTGGATGATGCTTCTTTCAGTTATTCTGCAGCTGCTTACTGTGTAGATGATACAGACCCTACACCTACCATTACTGGTTTAGGTGGTGGTTCTTTCTCTAGCACTGCTGGATTGAGCATTACGCCTGCTACTGGAGCGATCGATGTATCAGCTTCTACGCCTGGAACGTACACCGTAACTTATACTACGGCTGGGACTTGCCCAAATTCTTCGAACGTGGCTGTGACTATCAATGCTCTGGATGATGCTTCATTCAGCTACTCTGCAGCTGCTTACTGTGTAGATGATACAGACCCTACACCTACCATTACTGGTTTAGGTGGTGGTTCTTTCTCTAGCACTGCTGGATTGAGCATTACGCCTGCTACTGGAGCGATCGATGTATCAGCTTCTACGCCTGGAACATACACCGTAACTTATACTACGGCTGGTTCATGTCCAAACTCTTCGAACGTAGCGGTAACTATTAACGCTTTGGATGATGCCTCGTTTAGCTATAGCGCTGCCTCCTACTGTGTGGATGCTTCTGATCCTACCCCTACTGTTACCGGTTTAGGTGGTGGAACTTTTTCAAGCACTGCAGGGTTAAGCATCACCCCATCTACTGGGGCTATCGATGTTTCAGCATCAACTCCGGGAACATATACTGTGACTTATACTACGGCTGGAACATGCCCGAACTCTTCGAACGTAGCGGTAACCATTAATGCATTAGACGACGCTTCTTTTAGCTACAGTGCTTCAACTTATTGTCCGAATGCTACTGACCCTACTCCGACTATTACAGGATTGACCGGAGGTACTTTTTCTAGCACTGCAGGATTGAGCATTACGCCTTCTACCGGAGAAATTGACATTTCAGCAAGCACTAATGGAACGTATACCGTTACTTATACTACAAGTGGTTCATGCCCGAACTCGTCCAACGTAGCGATAACTATAGAAGATGTAACTGACCCGGTGATTACTTGTCCTGGTAACCAAACCGAAAATGCTGATGCATCTTGTCAGGTAACATTACCTGATTATACATCATTGGTAACAGTTACAGACAATTGCGATCCTTCTCCAAGTGTTGTTCAGTCACCCGCAGCAGGAACTATTATATCTTCTACCACAACCATTACCATGACAGCTACCGACGCTACGGGTAATAGCAGTAACTGTACATTTGATGTAACCATTAATGATGCTACAGCTCCAACTGCTGCATGTCAGAATATTACTGTTTATCTTGATGCTTCAGGAAATGCTTCCATTACCGCTGCAGACATCGATGGAGGATCAACCGATAATTGCGGAGCAGTTACATTAAGTGCATCTACCACTTCCTTTACTTGTGCCGATATAGGAGCTAATAACGTTACCCTAACAGTAGAAGATGGAAATACCAATACAGCTACTTGTGTGGCAGTAGTAACGGTAGCAGACACCACATCACCAACAGTGGTGTGTCAAAACATTAACGCATACCTGGATGGAACAGGAAACGCAACCATTACAGCAGCGGATATTGACGGAGGCTCTACAGACAACTGTGGTTCTCCTACCCTTAGTGCATCTCTGACAGCATTTACTTGTGCTAATATTGGTGCCAATAGTGTAACATTAACTGCCACCGATGGTAGCTCAAATTCGTCGAACTGTGTAAGTACAGTTACTGTGCTGGATACCATTTCTCCTACTACCTCCTGTCAAAACATAACCGTATACTTAGACGGAGCTGGAACAGCAAGCATTGTTGCTGCTGATATAGATGCCGGTTCATCCGACAATTGTGGTTCAGTAACGCTAAGTGCTTCATCTACCACTTTTGGATGTGGAAATGTAGGGCCTAACAACGTAACACTTACTTCTACTGATGCCAGTGGAAATACCTCCAGCTGCACTGCCGTGGTAACCGTATTAGATACCATTGCACCATTGGCCAACTGTCAGAACATTACTGCCTATCTGAATGCTTCCGGAAATGTAAACATCAATGCAAATGACGTTAATAATGGATCTGTAGATAATTGTTCCGGAATGAGCTATATATTATCGCAAACCTTATTTACCTGCGCAGACATTGGAGCCAACAACGTTGACTTTACCGTAACGGACCCTTCAGGAAATGCTGCAATGTGTAGCACAGTGGTTACCATTGCCGATTCCACCTCTCCCGCACTGGCTTGCCCAACGGATCAATCCTCTTGCGACACCACTTTGGCTGATTATACAGGAAGTGCAATAAGTACAGATAATTGTGGAACTCCTACCATTACCCAATCACCTGTAGCTGGAACTATTTTGTCTCCAGGGATACACATCATTACCATTACCTCAACCGACGGATCAGGAAACTCAAGTTCATGCACATTTAACCTTACGATTAACCCAATTTACAATGAGGTAGACTCTGCTTCCATTTGTTCTGGAGACTCATACACATTTGGAACACAAACCTTAACAACCGGAGGTACTTATACAGAAGTGTTTACCTCTGTAAGTGGTTGCGATTCTACAGTTGTACTAACGTTAACAGAATACCCTGTTTACAACGAAACAGCCACAGCATCTATGTGTGTTGGAAGTACTTATCAATTCGGAACTCAATCGTTAACCACTGCCGGAACTTACACTGAAGTGTTTACCTCTATTAGTGGCTGTGATTCTACGGTAGTACTAACTCTAACTGTTACTACTTCCGTAAATTATACCGATAGTGCTACTATTTGTCAGGGGGATACTTATTCGTTTGGAACTCAATTATTGGATAGTACCGGTGTTTATACAGAAGTATTTCCGCTGCCTTCCGGGTGTGATTCTATTGTAACACTTACCTTAACAGTTGGTCAGGAATACAATACAAGCATTACCCACACCATGTGCGAAGGAGATTCCTATCAATTTGGCGGTCAAACACTAACACAAAGCGGAAATTACGGAACCATTTACCAATCCATTCATGGGTGCGATTCTACCGTAAACTTAATGCTGATTATTGGCGCCGAAAATGTTGATGTTATTCAGGATGGACCTGAATTGACAGCAGATAATGCCAATGCTACTTACCAATGGGTTGATTGTGATAATAACTTCCAGCCGATACTGGGAGATACGAATCAGGTATTTGTAGCCACAGCAAATGGAAATTATGCAGTAATTATTTACGAAGGAGGGTGTTCTGATACTTCTGCTTGCTATAATGTAAACAATGTAAACGTTGTTGAACTATTATTGGAAAACCATATTAAACTATATCCGAATCCGGCCAGAAATCAATTTACTATAGAACTAGATGGAACCATTCAGGACATTGAGTTTAACATGTACGACATTAGTGGTAAACAGCTCTTTAACGAGCAACAAATTTTATCCAACACTACTCGAATAAATGTAAGCCATTACGAACGCGGAGTTTACTTCGCCGAATTCAGACACGGAGAAAAACGACAAGTCATTAAATTGATTGTTGAGTAATACTTCCTGTCCTACTACAAGGAAAATGGGTTCAATGTTTTGAACCCATTTTCTTTTTCCACCAACTAAATTCGGTCTGAACAATTTTGGAATTGGTCTAATAATTAATTCATATCTGCCTGTCAGTTAAATAATTATTTAACTTAACAGCATGCTGGCCCTTACCACCCAAAAAAAACCAAAAAACCACCGGCTAAGATTTCTCATTACTTCGGTACTGATTGTTCTTACATTTTCAATAGCCGGGCAACAGAACAAACGAGATAGTTTATACAACCTTTTTCTCTCTGCTGAACCAGAGGAGAAATCGAACCTATACGAACATTTAGCCTTTACTTATTACCCTTCCAACATAGATTCGGGTACTATTTATCTTAAACTGGCTGCAAAAGAAGCTCAGGAAAACGATCAACACGAGCAATTAGGTCGTGTTCTCAGAAATGTGGCCACTTTCCATTACATGCTTCAGGATTACGATAGTGCTAAACTTTACTATAGCAAAACCATTGTTACACTAAATAAGTATCATCTGGAAACCGGGTTGGCAGAAGCGTACAGGGGGTTAGGAATCTGTTTTTTTGAACAGGGGCAATACACCAGCTCTGTTACTCAATATCAGGAGGCTCTTAAAATATTCGAAAGAAGAAACGACTCCATAGGAATTGCTCGAACACTAAACAGTATTGGAACCAGTCTGGAGACCATGGGTGATGTTAGAAATGCACACCCATATTATGAACAGTCTCTTCTGATTAAAGAGCAACTAAAAGACTCTTCCGGTGTGGCTGTTGGTTTTATTAATATTGGTAACGTATTGTCTCAAATGGACAAGTACAACCAGGCAGTAGAAAACTACCAAACTGCCATAGAAATTGCATTGAACCTGAAAGATGACCGACTTTATGTAGATGCCTATAATTGCATGGCACAATCCAGTTTTGATCATAAAAAACTGGATTTAGCTAAAGAATACTGGACCACCGCTCTCAAGACTTTCGATGTGTATCAAAATGACTATCAGAAAACACAAATCTACAATGGTCTGGGAAGCCTATATTTGGAGCTGAAGCAATATGAAGAAGCCATTCAGGTAGCTCACAATGCCATTGATATCTCAAAAAACATTGATTCTAAACAGGAACTGAAAAAGGCCTACTACAATTATGCAGAAGCTTCTGCTGGATTAAAAGACTACGAACAAGCCTACTCCACTATACTACAATACGCCCACCTAAAAGACTCACTTGTAGGTAGAGAAGACATGTCTGCGGTACAGGAAATAAGAGCGAAATACGAAAAAGAAAAAGATGGAAGAGAAATAGCCGAGTTAAAGCTGATGAATCAAATTCAGAAGAATGCTACTAAGCAACAATCCTCTTTAAAAAACGGACTAATTATCGGTATTATTATCATTGCTGTTCTTTTATTCATCGTTATTTTTCTAATGATACAGAGAGGAAAGGATGCCAAAAGCCTTAAAGACTCTCTTCAGGAAAAAGAAATACTCCTACAAGAAGTACATCATAGAGTTAAAAACAATTTTCAGCTCATTTCCAGTTTATTAAATCTTCATGGAAACGTAGTAAGCGACCCAAATGCAATTGAAGCTCTTGAAAAAAGTAAGAGTAGAATCCTTTCCATGGCATTGGTACATCAAAACATCTATGCCACAGAAAATATTGGGAAAATAGATCTTCAAAAGTATGTAGAGGATTTATCTGTACAGGTTGTTTCCTCTATGAAACAGGAAAAACTTCAATTAGATACAGAAATAAGTACCAACCAAACAAAGCTCAATATTGAAGAGGCTATTCCTCTCGGATTAATTTTAAACGAACTAATTACCAACTCATGCAAATATGCTTTTGAAGGCCGTAGTTCAGGAGTTATTAGCATTGTTGTTCAGCCTTTAAATGAGGGGAAATTTAAAGTAAAATATAAAGACAATGGTATCGGTTTAGGCTCCAGATCTGATATAGAAGAATTTAATACTCTGGGATTAGAATTAGTAAGACTATTGGTGGCACAACTTCATGGAGAAATGTCCGTAAATCAGGATAACGGATTGGAATATATCATTACCTTCAAGCCAAAATTTAATAATAGTAATGACTAAACTCCTGCCCCTTTTTTTATTCGTATTTGTTATTAGTTGTACCTCCAATAATTCGCAAGAAAAGCCATCTAATGATGTATCAACTCAACAAGACTCTGCACAAATAAATATACCGGATACTATAGCACCAGCACCTTTGGTACCTCACAAAAATTTAGCTGGCCATGTACTCGGTTGGCAACGAATTACCAACGATGATCGGTACAAGGAGTATCGCTACGATTTAATTTCAATGTTTGCCTATTTCTCCTACAAAGTAAATCCGGAAAATGGGCTCTCCCTTAATAAATTCAACTGGAGTAATGTTCCCGCCATCGACTCTGCCGAAGCTAACCATTGCGATGTTTACCTTACCATTAGCTGTTTTGGGCCATCAGAAACAACAGAGTTTTTACAAAACGACTCTGCACAACAAACATTAATACAGCAAACCCAATCGCTTTTATCTGAAAGATCTGCTCAGGGTATTTGTGTTGATTTTGAAGAAGTACCTCACAAAATGGGAACTAATTATCAATCGTTTCTATCTAATTTAGCCGCTGCCTTACACCCGAATAATCAAAAAATCATCGTTGTTCTTCCCATTTATGCGGAGGAGAACGTGCTAAACCCGGACACCTTAATAAGCACAGTAGATTATTACATCATGATGGGTTATGCAGACTACCACTTACACAGTTCGCACGCGGGGCCTATTTCGCCATTATACCACGGAGACCTTTGGCAAAAATACAGCCTGGTTGCTAACATTGATGGTTACTTAGGTAAAGGATATAAAAAAGAAACTTTTATGGTGGCCTTACCACTGTACGGAACCATTTGGGAAACCGAATCCAAAGAAAAAGGGGCCAAATCGGTAAAAGGAATAAAGGAAACTACCTATGCTCAAATTAAAAGTCAGTTCGATTACCCACCAGAAATGGATGACACCAGCAAAAGTGCATATTATGCCTATACTGATCCTGAAACCAACACCATTAGGCAATGCTGGTTCGAAAGCGAAGAAAGCATGCGCATCAAATTTGAGTATTTGAAAAACCGAAATCTAGCCGGTACAGGCTTGTGGGCATTGGGATATGACCATGGGCATCAAGAAATTTGGAACACTATCGACTCTGTTTATTCTGTTAAATAAATAGTTTCTTATCATAAAAACACGGTCACTAAAACAATTAGGTGATTGCAATAATATTAGCTCATCTCTCTGATTTGCAGATGAGTATTTAATTATTATTCAAATTCTTCCGAATAATATTCTAAGCAGGAATAAGATTAATTACTAATTTTTCCACGGTTTTATTTGGTTCACCTCTTCAACCTGTATTTAACCTCATGAAGCACACCATTGAAATCCCTCAAAGCTACATCAGCAAATGGCAAAACATTACTGACATCATTGCCGATGTTATGAATGTACCTGTAGCCCTGATTATGCGGGTCGAGCATCCACATATTGAGGTTTTTGTATCGAGTAAAACTGCCAATAATCCATATCACGTTGGTGATTCCGAAGAGCTTCCAGGGCTGTATTGTGAAACTGTTTTAAACTCCAACTCCAAACTACTGGTTCCTAATGCCTTAATCGACAAAAACTGGGACTCTAACCCAGATATCAAACTAAACATGATATCCTACCTGGGGTATCCCATACACCAACCAGATGGAGAGATGTTTGGAACCATTTGTGTGTTAGACTCTAAAGAAAACCATTATTCAGAGCAATTTGAAAGGTTATTATTACAATTTAGAGATGTTATTGAAACACACATTCAATTGATTTTTCAAAATCAAGAACTCAATGAACTAATAGAATCTAAAAACAGATTTTTCCACTTACTATCTCACGATTTAAGAGGACCAATTAGTTCAATGAATGACATGCTTCAAATCATTAAAGATTTAAGTATGGAAACCTCTTCCGACAAGTTAAAGGAGTACTCGTCAGTTTCGTTAGAGTCCTCCAAAAACACCTTAGCTCTATTGGAAAATTTGCTCACCTGGGCCAAAAATGATCAGGAAGGTATTGTATTCCAACCTGAAAGGATCATCCTGCACGAGATTATTCAATTGAACTTTGAGCATCAAAAAACATTTGCGGACCAAAAATCAATTGATCTAATTTCTGAAATTAGAAAAGACACCTTGTGCTATACGGACCTTAATATGCTTAACCTCGTGCTGAGGAACCTTATTTCCAATGCAATCAAATTCACCAGTCCTAACGGAAAAGTAATCGTTTCTGCTCAGTTAGATCAGGATGATTTTATTTCTATTTCGGTTAAAGACAATGGTATTGGCATGAGTCAAGAGCAATTAGATCAGCTCTTCCTATTTGGTGCTTCAACCAAAGGAACACAAAATGAAAAAGGAACTGGAATTGGTCTCACATTGTGCAAAGAGTTTGTTGAAAAAGGGGGCGGAAAAATTTGGGCAGAAAGCACTTCAAATGAAGGCACAACTTTCTTTTTTACCATTCGGGCAGATAAATAGGTAATTTTACAAGACACCTATTCTTTATCATGACAGAGGAACTTCCCATTCGTAAAATAATTCATGTAGATATGGATGCATTTTATGCCTCTGTAGAACAAATGGACAATCCGGAGTTAAAAGGAAAACCAATTGCTGTTGGTGGTGGAGAAAAAAGAGGAGTAGTTGCTGCTGCAAGCTACGAAGCGAGAAAGTTTGGAGTTCGATCGGCTCTCGCAAGTTCAATTGCTAAGGAAAGGTGCCCTAACCTCATCTTTGTTAAACCAAGGTTTGACCGATATAAAGAGATTTCGCAACAAATTAGAAGCATCTTCTTTGACTATACAGACCTTGTTGAGCCTCTTGCTCTGGATGAGGCATTTTTAGACGTTTCTGAAAACAAAATAAACAACCCATCGGCCAGTTTAATTGCACAGGAAATCAGGCAACGAATTTTTGATGAAGTAGGACTTACAGCATCTGCGGGAATTTCGATTAACAAGTTTATGGCCAAAATAGCCAGCGACATTAATAAACCCAATGGCCAAAAAACCATTAACCCAGAAGATGTTATCTCTTTTTTGGAGACTTTACCCATCGAAAAGTTCTTTGGTGTGGGTAAGGTAACTGCTCAAAAAATGAATCGATTGGGCATATTCAATGGCCTACATTTAAAGCAATGTTCGTTGGAGTATCTAACCCTCAATTTTGGAAAGTCGGGAAGTCATTTTTACAATATCGTTCGAGGAATACAGCACAGCGTTGTTAAACCTAATCGCATTAGAAAATCTATTGCGGCAGAACGGACTTTTGGCGAAAACCTTACTTCCGAGATCTTCATGCTGGAAAAACTAAATCAAATAGCTGAAGAGCTTGAACGAAGAATGTCTAAGAGTAAATCCAGAGGAAAAACCATTACTGTTAAGATCAAATACAGTGATTTTACTCAGCAAACGAGAAGCAAAACTTTAGAAAAGTATGTGGACAAAAAAGTGGACATTTTTCCAGTGGTTGAACAACTCATTTATCAGGAAAAAATGAAGGAATCGGTTCGTTTATTGGGTATTTCTGTCTCAAATCTTCACTCTGATTCTTCGAAAGAAGATATTAGTGTTCAATTAAAGCTAGACTTTTAACAGGGCTTGTTAGTCGTTACTTATTAGTGTTTTATCGTTATTTTTCATACATTAGCGGCAAAGCTACCACAACTTGAGAAACCTGGAAACCGAATACGCCTTCTACGAATTTGATGGCCATACTCTTTTAGTGAGCATAAAAGAGAACCTATTTCTGGAAGTAGAAGATATGGAAAAGATTCTGCAAGAAGCAGTTGACTTTGTTGGATATCGTAAATACGCTGTGATTGTTGATACCCGTGCCCATGTGCAAACATCTAAAGAAGCTCGTGAGTATTACGCCGATTCAGAATACAACAAATACCGTGTGGCAGATGCTTTGTTGGTAAACTCTCTGGCAATGAAACTGGTGGTTAATTTCTTTATGCGGTTTCACAAACCAGAAATTCCAACTAAAATGTTCGATAACCTGGAGTCTGCCAGAACGTGGCTTTCTACTTTTTCTGTTACCGGAGAACCGATGGAATCTTCAAAGGCTAGTTAACCCTCTTTTTAAGCCCTATAAGCATTTAAAATAATCGAAAGGCTCCATGCAGTCATTACACTGGTAAAGTGCCTTACAAGCTGTTGAACCAAACTGGCTAATCATTCTTGTATTGGTTGATTTACATTGCGGACAAGTTACAGACTCTCTGGCGTCCACCAGTAAAGCATTTTTATCGGTGGTTTTTTGCTCTGGAGGGGCTATTCCATAGTCCTGCAAACGCTGCTTGGCATCTTCAGACAACCAATCAGTAGTCCAGGGTGGATCGTAGGTGGTTTTGATCTCCACCGGCTCTATTCCATTTTCCTTCAACTTGGCTTTGATGTCATCTTCAAACAACATCATTGCAGGGCACCCTGTATAGGTGGGTGTAATGGTTACCTCAACTAACTCCGGTAGTACCTCCACTTTTCGAATGATTCCCAAGTCGATTACCGACAATACAGGGATTTCCGGGTCCGGAACCTCTTCTAACAATTTCCAGATGCTTTCTTCTGTACTCATACCACAAAGGTAGCTCAATTGAGCGGTTCTAAAAATGACTTTTATTATCTATTTTCTTAAGGATTCCAACTCTACCTGAAGGTCCCGAAGCATTCTTAATATCCCATCTATTTTTAAGTCAGCTCCATCGTACTCATCCATGCGAATGGAACAACTGTACTCCCACACTTCTAAAATTTCGGAAGGAGGCAATTCAAATGGGTCGTAAACGGTATTGTCCGACACAAATCGAATGCTTTGTTTTTCGTCGAGTTCATTGTACAATCGCTTGTATACTAAACCATCATTTAGGGTAAGTACCACATAAGTGGTTCCGCTCCTAATGTATTTAATATCCTCAACAAATTTTCCTACTACATAAGACCCATCGGTTAGTGGCAACATGGAATCTCCTTTAATCGGAAATGCTCTGTGTTTTCCGGTTGGAAGAAAAGGAAGGTTAAAGCTCTTTAAGCTTTCAATGTATTCAGGATCTGAATACCCATTTAAGTACCCTGCAGAGGCTTTAAGTGGAATAATTTCTACCAGGTCTTCGTTTTTTCCATCCACTGCTATGGGAAACAACACCCTATTTTGCCCAATATCAATGTAAGAGTTCCCTACCGTTACCGATAAATCATGCTTTACCAACACATCTATTGGTAAATTGAAATACTCCGATAACTGAATTAACATTTCGATAGATGGCTGACTTCTTAACTCTTCGTAAGACCCTATTCTGGCTCGGGTTACTCCTAATTCTTCTGCCAGTGTTTCCTGAGTTAGATCTTTCAACCCTCTCAGGTACCTGATATTTCTTCCAACTTTACTCATTGCTACAAATATAAGCAAGAATAGCTATGTTTTGTAGCTAACTTTGTGTTTTATTGCAAAATATGGGGGTCAACTCCCTAAATACGTAAATAATTTACGTTCCAAATTCCCAACCTTTTGCACCACTTAAAACGCCACTTTGTTATGAACAGATCAATTGTACATATGGATCTTGACACCTTTTTTGTTTCGTGCGAAAGGTTAATTGACAGCCGATTAAACAACAAACCTATTCTAATTGGAGGTACCTCCGATCGTGGAGTAGTTGCCTCTTGTAGCTACGAAGCACGAAAATTTGGAATACACTCGGCCATGCCCATGAAACAAGCACGACAACTGTGCCCGGAAGCCATCATTATTAAGGGAAACTCCTCTACCTACAGCAAGTACTCTAAAATGGTAACTGAAATCATTGAAGAACGAGTACCCACTTTCGAAAAGTCATCCATCGATGAGTTTTACATTGACCTTACGGGAATGGATCGATTTTTCGGAAACTTTAAACTGGCTTCTGAAATCCGCCACACCATTATTAAAGAAACCGGATTGCCTATTTCATTCGGCCTTTCCACCAGTAAAACGGTTTCTAAAGTAGCCACTGGCGAAGCCAAGCCCAACAACGCAAAAAACATTCAAAAAGGAGATGAGAAGCCTTTCTTAGCTCCCTTATCCTCCAGTAAAATTCCTATGGTGGGATCTAAAACCTACCAAACTCTCTGTAATCTGGGGCTTAAAAAAATTAAAACCATACAGGGAATGCCCATAGACATGATGGAAACTGCTTTGGGAAAAAACGGAGTTGGAATCTGGAAAAAAGCCAATGGAATAGACAACAGTTTGGTGGTTCCATACAACGAAAAGAAGTCTATTTCTACCGAAAGGACTTTTGATAAAGACACCATCGACACTGTAAAACTACAAGGGATTCTTACTGCTATGGCAGAAAACCTTGCTTTCCAA
This sequence comes from Parvicellaceae bacterium, assembly GCA_965230225.1. Lineage (GTDB taxonomy): Bacteria > Bacteroidota > Bacteroidia > Flavobacteriales_D > Parvicellaceae > CALSMU01. Next base: position 709,455 of record CBDDKM010000002.1, on the reverse strand, counting down.
CTTCGCAATGGCGAAAAGCTCACTGCCTGTGTTACCGTAAAAGTGAGGTACTCGGACTTTAATACACATACTTTACAAAAGCGTATTCCGTACACTTCTGCAGATCACCAACTAATTCCCATGGTAATGGACCTTTTTAAAAAGCTTTATAACCGTAGGCTTTTGGTTAGGCTTATAGGGGTGCGATTTAGCCATTTGGTGGGAGGTGGATATCAAATCAATTTATTCGATGATTCCGATAAACTCATCAACCTATATCAGGCATTGGATCATATCCGAAACCGGTTTGGGCAACGAAAAATTGTAAGAGCATCTGGAATGGAAGCAAGAACCATTGGAGGTCTTAACCCCTTTAATGGGCAGCCCACCAGCATATTGGCCAATAGAAGAATGTAAGTCATGTACCTCAATACCCATTCCTGTTATAGTTTAAAATATGGTTTGCTTAAGGTAAAGCCCCTATTGTCTTTATTATTCAGTCAGGGCTACGATAACTTTGCTCTTACAGACATTAATACTACTTCGGCCTGCATTGACTTTATTCGAGAGGCACCTAAGCACCATATTTCTCCTGTGGTTGGGGTTGATTTTAGAAACGGAATTAACCAATGCTATGTGGGAATAGCTCAAAACAATGAAGGATTCTTTGAATTAAACCAGTTTCTTTCCGAGCATCTACACCAGAATATTGATTTTCCAGAAGATGCTCCGGCATTAAAAGGTGTCTTCTTTATTTACCCATATTCCAACAACAAAAAGCGCACTCTAAAATCAAACGAAAGATTGGGGATTACTCCAAAAGACTTAGCCAAATTCAGGTTTTCTTCTCAAGAGTTTGACCCCAAAAAACTAGTTGCTTTTCCTACGGGAACCTTTAGAAATAAAAAAGATCACAATGCTCATCGATTATTAAGGGCTATCGATAACAATACTCTTTTGAGTAAACTTCCTAAAAGCGAAGAAGGAAAAGAATCTGATCGGTTTTTAGACAAAAAAACCATCGAAACCATTTATCAGGATTTTGCATTCTTACTACGCAATGCAGAAGGTTTACTCAACCAATGCTCCATTCATTTTGAATTTGGCGACCAATACCCTCACAAAAACAAACAAACCCTTACGGAATCGGAAGAGGAAGATAAAAAACTGCTTCGGGAGCTGTGCGAAAAAGGGATGGAATACCGCTACCCTAACCCAAGCCCGGAAATTTTAACTCGCCTGGAAAAAGAGCTTTCAATTATCTCGGAAAAAGGGTTTGTTAGCTACTTTCTGATTAACTGGAAAATTATTCAGTACGCCATAAAAAACGAATACTACTATGTAGGTCGGGGAAGTGGTGCCAATAGTATTGTAGCTTATCTACTACGCATAACAGATGTCGATCCTATTGAGCTGGACCTGTACTTCGAACGGTTCATTAATCTCTACAGAAAAAACCCACCGGATTTCGACATCGATTTTTCCTGGCGGGACCGAGATGATATTACCGACTACATCTTTAAGCAATTCCCCAAGGCCACCTTACTGGCCACTTACAACACGTTTAAATACAAAGCTGTGGTTCGGGAACTGGGGAAAGTATTCGGGCTTCCTAAACACGAGATAGATAAACTTAGCGACGAAACCCATAACATGAACAACCTTGATCATGTTTCCATGCTGGTGCTTAAGTACTCAAAGCTAATTCAGGGGCTTCCCAACCATTTAAGTGTTCACCCCAGTGGAATTGTTATCTCAGAAAAACACATCCACCACTATACTTCTACTTTTATTCCTCCAAAAGGCTATCCCACTACCCATTTTAGTATGCTGGAGGCCGAAGATGTGGGCCTCCATAAGTTTGATATCCTTAGTCAGCGGGGGCTGGGAAAAATAAAAGACGCTCTGGAAATCATCAAAATCAATCACCCCCAATTACCGCCAATAGATATACACGACATACAACGGTTTAAAGAAGATGAGGACATAAAAAGTATTCTTCGGAAAGGGGAAGCCATAGGTTGCTTTTACGTAGAATCCCCAGCCATGAGGATGCTTCTGAAAAAACTAAAAGTAGATCACTACCTCGGCCTGGTTGCAGCCAGTTCTATTATTCGACCAGGTGTGGCCAAATCGGGAATGATGAGGGAATACATACTTCGGTTTAGGCATAAAGAAAGACGAAAAGAAGCTCATCAGGTAATGTTAGACATTATGCCGGACACCTATGGCATTATGGTGTATCAGGAAGACGTAATAAAAGTGGCCCACCATTTTGCAGGATTAACATTAGCTCAAGCAGATCATCTGAGAAGAGGAATGTCTGGTAAGTTTAGGTCGAGAGAGGAGTTTCAGCAAATCAAAAACGTTTTTTTCGAAAACTGCAAAGCAAGAAAATACAAAGATCAACTTACCTCCGAAATATGGCGACAAATTGAAAGCTTTGCCGGATATGCCTTCTCCAAAGGGCACTCCGCCTCCTACGCAGTAGAAAGCTACCAATGCCTTTTCCTCAAGGCCCACTTCCCCCTGGAATACATGGTGGCCACCATTAACAACTTTGGAGGGTTTTACCACACCAGTATATACATCCATGAAGCCCGCATGCTGGGAGCAGAAATTCACTTCCCCTGTATCAATAAAAGTAACCTGTTTACCACCATTTACGGCAAGAAAATTTACCTCGGGTTTATCCTGATAGACTCCATTGAAACCAAACTTATCAAGCGAATTATGGTGGATAGAGAAGAAGGGGCATACTCCTCCTTAAATGATTTTATTAACCGCACCAATGCTTCATTAGAGCAAACAACTCTGCTCATCAGAGCAGGTGCTTTTGGGTTTACCAATAGAAACAAGCAAGAATTACTTTGGGAGGCCCACTTCTCGTTGAAAAAAACAATTGCCTCTGTACCTGTAAAAACACTGTTCCAAAGAGTAGAACAAAAAACATTTGACCTTCCTCCCCTAGTTCAATCCGGAAACGAAAATGCATTCGATGAGTTGGAGCTATTTGGGTTCTCAGGAACATCACCATTTAGCCTGATAAAGAAACAGCCTAAACTAGTTGTTCTTGCTTGTAATCTGAAAAAGTACCTTCATAAAACCATTACTATCCAGGGCTATCTGGTAACTCGAAAAAGAACCACCACCTCCGGCAACAAAAACATGTTTTTTGGAACTTTTTTAGATCGTAAAGGAGATTTTTTTGACACTACTCATTTCCCCAATGTAGCTGCTCGTTTTCCATTTAGAGGTACCGGCGTTTATTCCATTACCGGCAAAGTGGTAGAAGAGTTTGATTTTTACAGTTTGGAAGTGGATAGCATGTATAAAGAGGACCTGATCGAAGATCCTCGATACGCAGAAAATTAAACCGTATGGCTAAAAATCTTAGTTTCCGGCTTATTACGAATCATTCTGGCATCAAAGCACATGCAGATGTTTCGAACAAATAGTCTACCCTTCTCCGGTACATAAAGCCTATTCTTTTCCACCACAACAATACCATCTTCAATCATCTCGCCTAATTTCGAAAGCCCATCTATAAAAGCAGGAACCTGTTCTTCTTCCTTTTCCCAGGAGGTTTCGAAGTGGCACATAATGTTCAATATGTGCTGACGAATCACCAAATCTTCGTCGGTAAGTAAATGCCCTCTGAAAATAGGAATCTCACCGTTGTTTACAATTTCCTGATACTCCTCAACCGACTTAGAGTTTTGAGCAAAACTGTACCAACTATCACTAATGGAAGACATCCCCAATCCAATCATTAAATGGGTTTTACCAGAAGTATATCCCATAAAGTTTCGGTGGAGCGTTTTATTCTCCATTGCCTTGTACATAGAATCCGTTTTAAGAGCAAAATGATCCATTCCTACTTCCACGTATCCCAGCTCATCAAACAGTTGTTTTCCAACTTCGTACAGTTCTCTTTTTTCCTCGTCTTTAGGCAGGTCACTTTCGTCAAAACCTCTTTGCCCCACTCCTTTAATCCATGGAACATGAGCATAACTATAGTAAGAAATACGGTCCGGTTTTAATTCCTTTGTTTTATTGATCGTATCAATTACATTTTGAAGGTTTTGTTTGGGTAATCCAAACACCAAATCGTGGCTCACCGAAGTATAACCAATCTCTCTAGACCAGTCAGTAACCTGCTTAACGTGTTCAAAAGGCTGAATTCTATTGATGGTTTTCTGAACGATTGGGTCGTAGTCCTGAACACCAAAACTACACCTTCTAAAACCAAGGTCGTATAGAGCCTGAAGTTGCTCTTTAGTGGTACTGTTAGGGTGACCTTCAAAGCTAAATTCGTAATCTTCGGTTACCTCAGAGTTTTCTAATATCCCATTCATCAATTTAGTAAGGTTCTCCACGCTAAAAAATGTAGGAGTTCCTCCACCAAGGTGTATTTCTTTAATTCTTGGTTTCTCAGATAACTTATCCAGATATAATTGCCACTCTTTTAGAACAGTATCTATATAAGGTTCTTCTACCTCGTGGCGGGTAGTAATTCGCTTATGACAACCACAAAAAGTACATAGGTTATCGCAAAACGGTAAATGGATATAAAGGCTAATCCCTTCTTTTTGATTACTCTCATCGAAAGCACGTTGAAATGTGCTAATCCAGTCATTTTTACTAATCCCTTCTTTATCCCAAAACGGAACTGTTGGGTAAGATGTATATCTAGGACCGGGAACATTATATTTTCTAATTAACTCTATATCCACAATGTAAGTTTTAATGAACTGTTTCTGCTTTCAAATCGGCTATAAAAGCATCCAGATAACCTTGTTTAACATGTTGCATCACCACAATTTTCCACCAATTTGCTCCTCCTTCAGAATTGCTTGGTATTAAATGGTAATTCTTTGCCAATCGTTCGGAAATATACTCTCCTTTGATGGTGATAATATTCATGGCAGGGTTTCTAAAGTACTCCACCCCCATTTTATCCAGTTTGGCACAAACCCTTGACGTTTTATCGAGCAAATGCTCCATTTTTACCTGCCAACCTGCACTTCCATGAATCATCAAAGTCATCCATACGGTTAAAGCATTAGCTCCAGATCTACTTCCACAAATGGTGTAATCCTTACCATACACATATTTTGCTTCATCAGTTTGTACATACTCCATCATTCCTTTACGAACAATAAAAATACCCGTCCCGTAAGGAGTTTGAAGCATTTTATGCCCATCAAGAGTAACCGAAGAAATATGAGGGTTTTTGAAGGTATAGTTTTCGTCTCTAGCCGTAAATGGATAAATAAACCCTCCAAATGCCGCATCGATATGCAATTTGAAGTTGATGTTTTCAGCAACTAAAAAGTCGGTCATTTGCTGAATATTATCAATAGATCCAAACATAGTTGTTGCCATGTTTTGCACCACAACAAAGTACTTAATACCATCCTCTTTTGCCTGAGCAAACTTTTGTTCCATGTCTTCCTTCAGAATCTCTCTGGTTTCGGTATCCACATCTAAAATGATAGATTTTAAGTGCAAAATGTTTGCTCCTTTTGGCATAGAATAATGAGAGTCTTCTGAATACACAAGCGCAATTTCACTAATATCCGCTCCAAACTCTTTGAAGAAATAATTTCTATAAATCCACATGGCCTCAATATTGGCCTCCGTTCCTCCTGGAGCAATGTACCCATCAAAACCATCTTCTTCTCCTCCAAGAATTTGCTCACTGCAAACCTTAATGACTTCTATTTCCAATTTTTGAGTCCCTTGAAAAAAGGGTTCACCTTTATCTTTGGTATGGGTATGACAACCTATATGATTTGGGTTAGCTATTAACGTTTCTAAAAATGGTGAATCCTCCAAAAAAGGGGCATCCGGATAAAATTCTTCTTCATCTAAATAAGACCCGGGAACTCCCAAAAGAGGTGTAATTCTGTAATTTACATTTTCCCTAAGTGCCTCCTTTACTCTCTTATTGATCTCTACATGAGATAATTTTTTCCAATACATTCTCTCTGGTTTTTAGGTATTATTGATCGCTGGCATACCACTCTGCATAGCTCGTAGCGGTTTCTCTCAGAAAAGCAGAATGCAAAGTCACATCTCCTTTTAATTGTTTTTGGATCATTTGTACAATTTCCACCAACATGTTCTCGCAAGTAGGCTGGTAATCTACATACCTAACCCTACCATCTGTTTTCTCAATTCCTTTAAATCGGGAGTCCTTTCTAATAATTAAACGATGATCAAACTCTTCGTAAACGTGCCCTCGTACAATTTTCTTAATATCACCAAAGTCTACTACCATTCCACAATCAGACAAGCACTCATCTTCAAGTGGCTCTCCAATTAAAGTTACTTTAAGGTGGTAGGAATGACCGTGAATATGCTGGCATTTCCCTTCATACCCATCTAAAGCATGGGCTGCTTCAAAATCAAACTCTTTGGTAATGCGAATTTTCATTTCCTTCAATTTTCCGCAAAGGTAGGAAAATCGAATCCAATCAAAATATGACAAACTACAGGGTAACCGGAGCAATTAAAAAAATGACAGAATAAAGACTTAACAATTTGTTTGAAAATTAATCAAAGCTGTTGGCAACTACACAATTAAGTAGTCGTTAAGAGGTTAAGATTTTCGACCAACCGAGATCTACATGGAGTAGATTCACTCTACTTTTACTACTACTACAAGAAAGCCGAAACTTAATCGTTTCGGCTTTTTTTAGGTTTTCATTTTACTTGTTTACTTCCACTACTTCATAGAGGTTTTCTACCTCATCGTAGTAGTAATAAACATCATCCACAACATAAAACTCTTCTCCATCAATTTCTTCTGTGGTATAATCCTCCGGCAAAGCTTCAACTGTTGCACCTATCGGAGCCTCAACTACTTCATACTCATCTGCACCTTCTACCGAATTGTAGTAAGTTCCGTTGTAATAATAATAGGTTCTGTTTTGAACAACTACTACCCTGTGCTTTGGTGGAAGAACTCTAACTCTTAGTCCTCGATACGGCCTCCAAACCACAAACCTATTTCCGTGTGGTTTATACCAAATACCATTGTGATATCTATAATTTGTTCCTCTGTGCTTTATCACCACAGCTCCTCCTGGAGTAACTTTTACAACAGAGCCTCGTCTAGGAAGGTGATGGTATTTTTTATTGTGAACGTGAACATGTTTGATCTTTTTTGATTTTACCTTTTTAGGGCTATTCACGTGTTTTTTTACTTGTTTTTTGGGGTGGGGCTTATGCTGTGCCTGAGCAACGAAGGCTAAGGAAAATATCAGCAAAATGGTAATTACAATACTTTTATTCATGACAATTTTTTTGTGTTATTTCCTAATTTGACCACAATTAATCTTAAAAGTTTAATTTGGATATAAAGTCTTAACTTGAACTTATTCCAAAATAGGGTGTATACCTTTCTAAATCACCTACTATGAAGTCAATTTTTATTGGTTTGTTTACGATAGTTCACCTTGTTTCATTTGCCGGTGGAACTAAAACAGTAGTTCCCTACACCATCGAATCGGACACCATTAGTGCTAAAGTGCCCTCAAACCTTTGCCTGGTTGAAGGGGTTGTTGACTACTATGGAACTGGACTAGAGGGAGCGTTAATCTCCACAATTGATAAAAAATTCCAAACTAAAACGGACTCCTCAGGGCATTTTTCTATGCTTATCCCCAAACAAAAAACCAAGTTATACATGTTCAAAAGGTTTTACGATGAAATTATCATTGAGCCATACGACTTTAAAGGAAGGCATAAAGTAATCATCCGCTTTAATACTATTGGGAGTATGGACATTGTAGACAAGCCGGTTATCTACCTCTACCCCACTACCAAAACCAAAGTAAATGTAAGTATAGAGCCCAAGGGTGAACTGACTTTTACCTACCCTAAATACAAAGAAAGCTGGAACATTACTGCACTACCAAATGGAGATTTATTAGACCATAACGGACGAACTTACCCTTATTTATTTTGGGAAGCACAGCAAAAGGGAATTCAATACCAAAACATTAAGGATGGCAGAATACCAGGATTCGGAATCAAAACGGATACGGTTATTACTTTCCTTGAAAACCAATTAACTCAAATTGGATTAAACCAAAAAGAGAAAACAGACTTTATCACCTTCTGGGGGCCACGTATTCAGCAATCTTCGTATGCTTTGGTACAATTTATTCTGGATGAGGACTATCATAACACCATTGGTTCCCTGGACATTACTCCTCAACCGGAATCCATCAAAAGAGTTTTTTTGATTTTTACCGGATTGCCAAAACACTATTTACCTCAAACCTCCCAACAGCATTTTACACCATTTGAGCGAAAGGGGTTTACCGTTGTTGAATGGGGAGGAACCCAGCTATATACCACAGTTAATTTAAATTTATGAAACGTTTTATTCTCGCTTTAATCATTGTTGCTGCTTTACCTGCATTTGCAGAAGTGGTACCAGAATATCAGATTATATCCGACAGTACTGATGCATCTGTCCCTTCCGGGAAATGCAAAATTTATGGTACCACTACTCTAGATGGAGTCCCGGTTCCTAACTGCAAAGTTGCTACTACAGATAGAGCATTTACCACCACCTCCGACAGTACCGGGCATTTTGAATTAATCATCAGCTCTGGAACTAAACAACTGTATATGTTTCAAATTGGGCTTAGAGAAATTGTAACTCAACCTCACAATTTTCGAAGTGGATATGGTGTACACCTGGACTTCTATTTAAGGGAAAATGACATGATTTACATGGAAGAAAAACCTGTTATTTACTTATACTCTGAACAAGAACAAGCCGTCAATATTAAAATGAGCACCAAAGGAGAACTAACTTTTACTTACCCTGAATACAAGAACGAATGGAATGTTACTACCAACTCCAATGGTGAGCTCACCAGCACATCAACAGGGAAAAAATACCCTTATTTATTTTGGGAAGGAAAATCCAATATCTCATTCACCTCTCCAACATTTGCTTTTGATGGTTTTCTTATTGATACGGATAGTACCATCAGTTTTCTGGAAAACAACCTTTCTCTGTTAGGGTTAAACCATAAAGAACAAACCGACTTCATTACTTACTGGGGGCCAAGATTGCAACAAAAAGAGCAAGTGCTGATTCAATTTTTAGTAGATGAAGAATATACCAATCATGTTTCTTCCATCGCCATAACACCGGCTCCAACTTCGTCTAAGCGAGTTTATATGATATTTACCCATGATATCCCTGAACAATTAGTGGTTTCTCCTCAGCAGTTTGAGCCATTTCATCGTTCTGGGTTAACGCTTATTGAATGGGGAGGAAGTCAAATTAATTTGAATCAACTTGAAAATTAGTCCAATGAAATACTTGCTAATACTGATATGCCTTATTGCTTCAGTTTCTGCTTCTGCCAGAAAGGCAATGAGCTATAGAATTGTTTCCGATAGCCTAGACACCTCTGTAAAAGCAGGTACTTGCATTATCAAAGGAACTGTGTACAGCGATAAAAAAGGCTTAGGCGAAATCTCTACCATTAACCACAAAAAAATGGCTCGAACCCAAATAGATAATACCTATGAGCTAGTGGTATCGGATAAAGATTCAGCCATTTACTTTTACGCCTTAGGTTATAGAGAAATTGTAATTTACAATTACGACTTTAAGAGTCAGCATGTGGTAACTATTGATTTCTATCCTACCAGAAATAACCACAATAACCTCCAAAGAAAACCCGTGATATACCTCTACCCCACTAAGGAAGAAAACGTTCAACTAACTGTTCAAAACAAGGGGGAACTCACCTTTACATATCCGGAGTACAACGGTTCATGGAAAGTAACCGCACAACCTGATGGGCAGATTAAAGTAGGCGACAAAACCTACCCTTACTTATTTTGGGAAGGAACACGTGATGATATGAAGTATAAAACTTCTCATAATGGAATAGAAGGGTTTATTATCAGTACCGACACTACTATTGCTTTTCTGGAAAATCAATTAAGCAAAATAGGGTTAAACCACAGAGAGTCGGCCGATTTTATTACCTACTGGGGGCCAATAATTCAACAAAAAGACTTTGCCTTTATGCAATTCATATTAGATGATGATTATGATGCTTCTATTGCAAATTTAGCTGTTTCTCCTGCGCCTGAAAGTTCAAAAAGAGTGTTTCTATTTCTGTCTGGGTTAGACGATTATTCTGTACCATTTGATGTTGTTCCTCAAACCTTTAAGCCATTCAAAAGAAACGGATTTACTCTCATCGAATGGGGTGGGGCTACATTGCAGTTATCTAACACAATAAACTAGGTAATATTTAGCTGTACGGTAATAGATTTCTGTAATTTTACACTCTGTTCCGTATGTTTAAATGGATTACATATCTCGTATTCGTTATTCTAATTAACGTCCCGAATTACCTTTTAGCAAATTCGGAGCAGATTGATAGCCTTGAAAACAAACTGAATAATCTTCAATTACCTCCTGAAGAAAGAGCTTCTACCCTATCTAACGTTGGAAGTTTGTATTTTAAAAATCAGAATTACCCCCAAGCTATCAACTACAAAAAACAAGCATTAACAGTTTATCAGGCTCTTGATGATGATCAAAATGCCATTGCTCACCTGGAGCAAATTGGAGTTATATACTCTTTGGTTAGCGATTTCGAAAATTCTTTAAAATTCTTTCTAGAAGGAGTAAAGCAACTGGAAGGAACCAATAGCCTCGACAAATACAATAGTTTCCTTCTAAATATAGGAACAACCTACATCGAAGCGACTGATTTTAACGAAGGGCTTGAGTATTTAAAAAAAGCAAAAAGCTACTATGAAAGTCTAGAAGATAAAGAGCAATACCTCATGGCTTGCTATACCAACATTGGTGTTGCTTATAAAAGCCTTTCTTTAGCAGATAGTGCCATTTTGTACTATAAGGAAGCATACAAGCTATCCATTACCCATCAATTACAAAAAGAACTCGGAGCTGTTCAGGTAAACCTTGGCGAACTGTATTTGGATCTTGGAGAAACGATTAATGCAGAACAGTATTTTACTGAGGCTCTGGAATCTTTTGAAAATGAAAATGATACCAGAGGAATATGGCATACAAAGGTTGGTGTTGCAGCTGTACAAAAACAAAGAAAAAACTTTACACAGGCAATCTCCATCTACCTTGATGCAATCGAATATTTTAAAAGCATCAACGACTATCACTACCTCATAAGAAGCTATCGCAGCTTAAGCAATATTTATAAAGAGCAAAAAGAACTCGAAAAAGCATTATTGTATCAGGAAAAGTGCGGTGAAATAAAGGATAGCGTAGCCAAAAATGAAACCCTCAGCAAGCTCACTCACATGCAGATGCAATATGACATTGAAAAGCTAGAGCAAGAAAAAGAGATAGAACTACAACTGTTAAAACACGAAAAAGAAGCAAGTACCAAACTATTCGAAAAAGAACAGAAAATATCCAGAATGAAATGGTACATCGCTACCGGCTTTTTAATTCTCTCAATCCTACTTATAATCGTTTTATACAGCAGAAATAAAAGTCAAAAGAAATTGGTTGAAGCCAAGTTAATCAACTCAACTTTGGAGCAACAGCACCTAAAAAATGAGTTGACCTTTAGGAATGACGAACTACAAAATTTTGCTCTTCACATAGTACAGAAAAACGAACTTCTGGAAGATGTAAAAAAGGGATTGAAAAAAATATCACCCACATCTGAATCAAAAAATAAAGAAATAAATGACTTGCGATTAAAGGTTAATCAATCTCTTAGAGTGAATAAAGAGCTGGAGAAATTTCGCGAAAGAGTTGATGAAGTAAATGGAACCTTTTTTCTATTGCTTGGGGAAAAATTTCCGGACCTTACTGAAAAAGAAAAAAGACTTTGCGCTCTCCTAAAACTTAACCTTTCTTCTAAAGAAATTGCTTTACTAAATGGAGTAACAGAAGGTGCAATTACCATGGCAAGGTACCGTCTAAGAAAAAAAATCGGGCTACAGAATGAAGAAGTTTTGTCCGATTTTTTAAATAACCTTAATTCTTAGGCTTAAAAACCCGCTGTATATCTCCCCAAAAAACTTAAGGTGCTGATTTTCTTTTTGTTATAGTTTCTCGTGTATATGTAAAACACACCTATTTATAGCTGTAAACACTATTTGTATAAGTAACGTTAGCTGGTATTTTCCATAGGCACACCTTCGATCATCTAGCTTTGAATCGAACCATAATTCAAGCTACAATGGTGAACAAAAAAATAAACAAGTGGGGTATCGTTTTTACAATACTTTCTATGGTGCAAACAATGGTATCACAAACGGTAACAATCGGAACCGGAACAACCGTAGATCAAGGGTTGCCAATTGAGCCATATTACGGTTACACCTATAGCCAAAGCATATTTGATCAAAGCGAAATATCAACTAATGGCGATATAGACAAAATCAGGTTTTACTGTGATGGTAGTAGTTCTTATACTGATAATCCGGTAGCAATATATTTAGGGCACACTACAAAAACTACCTTTGCCAACACTACGGACTGGGTTTCTTCAGCATCCCTAACCCAAGTGTATAATGGCCCTATAACCACAACTGCAACTCCTGGGTGGATAGAAATAGACATTACCAATTTTACCTACAACAATACAGACAACCTGATTGTAGCTGTTGACGAAAACCAAAGTGGATATCATGGAAGTGGGGATGACTGGTATTGCACTTCCTCCACCGGAAATAAAGCATTGGTATATCGAAACGATGTAACAAACCCTGACCCTGCTTCACCCCCCACTGCCACTTATCTTAAATCATACCGGCCCAATATTCAGTTGGAATTTGTTTCAACAACACCCATGACCTATGTCTCAAGTACAACAACACAGTCCAATACTTCTGATGTACCTCCTGGGTCTACAGATCAACAAATTGTAGGAATTGAAGTAGTTACATCCGGAAGTTTATCTCCATTCGATGTAGATCAAATCCAGTTTAACATGAACGGTTGTACAGATGGTACCAATGATATTACTAACATCAATATCTATTACACCGGTAATAACTCTAGTTTTGCCACAACTACCTTATTTGGTAATGCAACTCCAGCAACAGGAACCATTACCGTAAATGGATCTCAAACCTTAGCTTCGGGAACCAATTACTTTTGGATAGCTTACGACATTGCGGCAGGAGCAACTCTGGGTAATTTTGTCGATGCTCAGTGCTCTCAGATCAACCTTACAGGAGGAATAGGTGCAAAAACACCAACAGTTACTGCTCCGGGAGGTAATAGAGAAATTCCACTTGTACCTGTAATTTACCTTATGGACAACACCTCAGAAAGCACCTGTTATGGAGAATTTTACGACCCGGGAGGAAGTGCTTCCAACTATTCTGACGATCAAGATTTTACTAAAACCTTTTGTTCCAACAACGGAAACAATTTGCGTTTCGACTTTACCTATTTTGACCTGCAAAGCACATGGGATTATTTAAGAATTTATGATGGTGCAAATACTTCTTCTACCCTTATTGGAACTTACTCAACTACCGTTCCGGTAAACATTATCTCCTCCGGAACATGTTTAACTTTTGAGTTTCACTCTGATTGCTGTGTTAATAAAGGAGGGTGGGCTGCAGATATTTCTTGCTTTGATCCGGGAGTATGTGGTGTAAACCCGAGTGCTGAAGACCAATGTGCAGACGCCCCTCTTTTAAACAGCATAGATGGTATTTGCGGAACCACTGGTGGATATACTGCAGATATTCCGGGAAATTTACAATCAGAAACCTGCAATGGTTTAAATTTTATTAATGGCAACTCCTGGCTACAATTTCAGGCTAGTTCTACCACAGCAGAACTAGCTATAATTTGCAATTGTCCCGGTTCAGGAGTAGAAGTTTCTGTCTTTGAAACATCCGACTGTAATACATTTACAGAAATGGGGTGCTATGATCCTTTTTACGAGCAGGCTCCGGGAGTATTTACAGTAAATGGTTTAACCATTGGAAACAACTACCATTTAATGGTGGATCAGTTTGGTGCTGCAGGTTGTGATTTTCAAATAAATGGATTATCCGGAGTATCCCTACCGGTAACCCTAAGTAGCTTCGATGTTTCGTGCAATGGTATCTCAAATAAGCTTGTCTGGACAACTTCTTCGGAGATAAACAACGACTATTTTTCTATTCAACGAAGTACGGATGGTGTCCTTTTTGAAGAAATCGGAAAGGTATCTGGAGCAGGAAATAGCTCCAATTCAATTCATTACCAATTTATTGATCAAAACCCAGTAAAAGGGGCTTATTATCGATTAAAACAATTCGATTATAACGGAGATTACAACTACTCTTCCACTAAATACAGTAACTGTGGATCAAGCCAGTTTCACCTATACCCTAATCCTGCCAACGACCATTTCATTTTTTATTCAGATCAATTCGATCATCAAAAATTAAGTGTTAACCTGGTAGATGCTCTCGGGAAGATAATCAGGTCGATGAATATCTCAGATTTTGACTCCAACAAGCATTATCATTTTGATGTTCAAGGTATTCCCAAAGGTGTTTATCAAGTTCTATTTTATAGCAGCTCCTCCTATATAACTCAATCATTAATAATCTATTAAACTATGGATGCGATATTATCTAAAATCAAATTTCGCTGCCCCAATTGCCATGGTCATTCACACGATTGGCACCCCATACATGTTGAACAAAATTCAACCCTAAGAAAAATGGAAAGTACTTATATCAGTTGGTGCTCAACCAGCGGTCAATATGTCTTACAATCCCTTGATAAAGAAATGCTCTCTTTCAACTTCAATCAAAACTAACTTTCTATGCAGCGATTTATTTCTTTTATCTTTTCCATTATGTTTAACAACACTGAAGATGTATCTATTTATGAGAAGTTGATAGTAATTGTTGTTGGCTTATTGTTTCTGGTGGTTGCAGGTATTTTTGTGGTATTAATGAATTGGTAATACACCTGTATATCAACTAGATACATTTTTTAAACAAAAAAATAGAAAATAGTTCTCGATCAATTTTATGTTGACTTTTTAAATTCAATCCCTTATTTTTAATCTAAATTAAGGGGGACTTGAAATACATTAAAGAAACACAAACATCTAATTTGCGTATTCTTTTAAGGAGTGACAACATCATAGAAACCAGAACTTTAGGAGGCTGGTGTGGTAAATCAACCTTAGAACATGCAAAGGAAAACATGAAAGCCATTGAGGAGTTCACTGGCGATACTTTGTATCCTATGATGAACTTTCTTTCATCTGAAGAGCTTGAAAAAGATGCTATTGAATTTTATTCCAACCATGAGCCTATGGCTGTTGCATCAGCTATGATTGGAAAGTCTTTGCTGGCAAGGCTTGTAGGTAACATGTTTCTAAAGTTCTTTAAACTAAATATCCCCACGAAGCTATTTGCTGACGAAGAAAAAGCTTTAAAATGGCTTAGTAAATTCGAACCTCAACCGCGAAAGAAAGTCGAAAAAGAAGAGGTTACTTCTTAACCATCTTTCTTCTTAAAACCTCTGTTCCTTCTACTTCCAGAATAATAAAGTAAACTCCTGACCTTAGGTTCTGTACATTTAATTGATAGTACATCTCTGCTTTTTGTTCAAGCACTTTTTTCCCAAACATATCATAAAGCACCACTTGAGTGTTTTCCGGGAAGTAGCTAAAATCAACATGCAATATATCAAAAACCGGATTAGGATACATTTTTACCTGGCTACCCAACTCATTCTCTTCTACTCCAACAATGGCAATATTGTCACAATACTGGTTCTGGCAACTGTTAGCATAAGTAACATCCAAACAAACTGTATAAGTAGAAGTTGCGGTATAAGTATGGGTAGGTACTTGAACATTATCTGTGTTACCATCTCCAAAGTCCCATGCGTAAGTGGTAGCAACTGGGGCACCGGCAAATTGAATATCATTATTCCCTAAATTATTCATGGTAAAGGTTGGGATTGGGTTAGGGTCAAACGTTAATATTACCTCAGTTCCTGCGCTTTCGCAGCCATTTTCAATGTTTGTTACGTATACCGTATCTGGCAATTGGATACCTGAGGAAAAAGGAGATCCTGATCCTAACTGGCTGCTCAATCCAATATCATCATACCAATTATAATTACCTGAAGCACCTCCGCTGGCAGTTAAATCTCCAATAGTAGTATATTCACAAACCGGAGCTGGTGGGGTTGATGTTGGGGCTATTGGAGTTGGGTGTACCAAAAACGAATTCATTTCAGAGTCCGTACAATTCATAGTCCAACCATTAATGGTAGAAGTTAGTGTGATGTTATAAGTCCCCGCTGCTGCATAAGCATTAGAACCTGTGGTTACATTATCTGAGGTATTTCCGTCTCCATAATCCCAATCGTGTTGCTTACTGTTACCGTTAAATACATCCACATTTAAAAACTTATTGGTAAAGTGATTGGAAGATGTATTGCTAAAAGAGCTGGCAACATTCTGACACCCTGATGCAGGAGGAGAAAAAGAAGCATCAATTGTATACTCCACAAATGGGTAAAACAACATATCAAAATCTCCAAACCCAAACAGGTCAAAGCTTTTTCTCCACATACCTAGCGGCTCATAATACACTCCACACAAGGACTCCCCTGCCCCATCATTAGACTGTTCATCATTACTCATCACAAACAACTGATCTGCCTGATTATTGGTAACCACCATAACATAGTCTGAACTGGTAACAACCGGAGTAGAAAAAACCACATCGTGCTCTATATTTGAGCTATTGGTATCCACCACCACAGTCTCCGAAGCCAACGGAGCACCAGTTGGTAAACCGTCTATTCCAGCAGCATACATTTCGCAAACCACAGAAATACTTGGATTAGAAGTTAAGTTAGGGTCATTGCTTTTCCCAAACCATTTAAAACCAGAGACGC
Organism: Parvicellaceae bacterium; assembly: GCA_965230225.1. Lineage (GTDB taxonomy): Bacteria > Bacteroidota > Bacteroidia > Flavobacteriales_D > Parvicellaceae > CALSMU01. The sequence continues at coordinate 692,543 of CBDDKM010000002.1, read as the reverse complement.
TTAAGTTTGTTGATCCCTTAAACCACTGACTATAAGATATAACAAACCCAGTAGAAGTACTTCCTGTGGTAAATGCTACTTTGGTAGACTGATTACTGGCTTTAGCATCGGTATAATACAAAGTATCTACTGCACAAGCCTGAGATTTGTTTTGGGCTAACTGGTGATATCTTAATACTTTAGGCATTTGAGCGTCAATTTGAGGTAAATCAACTGTTCCTTGTCCAAATGCTACACCACTCATTACCAGTGAAAACAGGAGTAAAGATTTCTTCATAGTCGGTCATTTAAGGTTGAACTAATAACGGAACATATTCCATAGGGTTTCTATTTTTTGGATAATATCCCCTTCACAGGCTATAAACCGCAGATAACCATCAACATAAGTGGAACGTTTTTTACTTCCAGTTAAATTGATTTATATTCGTTTTATGAAATCATTGATTTGTTTCTGCTTCTTCTCCTTTGCCTTAATGATTCCTTTGTTTGGACAAAAAACCATTGAGTTATCAGAGGTAATTCTTGGTACATCTCAGGCAAATCAAGCAATAATACTGGAGGATAAGGAAAGTGTTCTTACCATCGAAGAAGTACTTCAAACGGAGCAGGACCAATTCAAGACCATTCAGCATTCTTCAGAAATAATTGAATTTACCACTTCCACTTATTGGCTTAGGCTCAAGGTAAAAAATGGAACTGATCAGGAAGAGTTTATACTAGAATCTGCAGGACCAATCACTAACGAAGTAGAGTATTTTTTGCTGGATCAACAAGGTAATATCCAGCAACAAGAAGGGGCTGGAGATAATTTTCCCCTTTCAGAAAGAGCCATTCAACATCGAAAAAACTTGCTGCCCTTTTCTTTACAACCTAATGAATCTGCGGAAATAATCATTCGGATTAAAAGCGATGGTGAAATCATACATTTACCTCTAATTATTAATACTGTTGAAGATTTCTGGGAGAACGAAAGCAAAATTGAGTTCATCCATGGTATTTACTATGGTTTGCTGCTTTTAGTGGTCATTATTTACTTCTTCTTCTTTCTCTTCCTTAAGGATCGATCCTTTTTATACTACATCCTATACGTAGCTGGTATTTTCCTACTGCAATTTTCTCTTAATGGATATTCTTATCAATACCTATTTCCCAGCTCCCCTTATTGGGCAGACCACATTGTATTATCCTCAGCATCTTTAACTGTTTTCTTTTTGATATTGTATGCCAAAACCTTCCTAAAAACAAAGGAAAGAGCTCCTCTGTTGGAAAAAGTTTTGATTGGTTCTATGGGAATGGTAATGCTTTGGTTGTTACTGTCTTTAACCACAGGAAAACTATATACCATTTCATATCCGGTTGTGAATATTCTTAGCCTAATAGTTATTCTCCTAGTATTAGGTGTTGTTTTCAGGCTTAGGCACAGAGGAATGGGAATCTGCAACTACTTTACTCTTGCTTTTACTGTTCTAATTGCAGGTGCCATTTTGTTTATTCTTACAGATATTCATGTCATCAACAACTCATTCATTAACCAGTATGCGCTAAAAATTAGCTCAGGGTTAGAGGTTATCATCCTGAGCATATCCATGGCTAATAAATACAGGGAAATTCAGCAGGAGAAGGAGAAAGCACAACAAATTGCTCTAGTAAATCTAGAAGAAAAAAACCAGTTGATGGATCGCCAAAATGAAATTCTTGAGGCCCAGGTAAAGGAAAGAACACATCAAATTGAAGAGCAAAAGCATCATTTGGCAGAAAAAAACAAAGAGATTGTAGACAGTATTAATTACGCCCAAAGATTACAGCAAGCTTTGATTCCTCCTATTGATGTATTCAAAGAAATACTTCCGGAATCGTTTGTACTATTCCTGCCAAAAGACATTGTAAGTGGAGATTTTTATTGGGTAGCTGATCTACAAACCACGTTCGAAGAAAAAGACAATGATCGAATGGTTGTTTTCAGTGCTGCCGACTGCACAGGACATGGTGTTCCAGGAGCATTCATGAGCATTATTGGACTTAAAATTCTCAACCAATCCATAAAAAACAAAGGGGTAAACACACCAGCCGAAGCCCTGGATTTCTTAAACAAAGAGGTTTACCAAACTGTTAATCGCCACCAAAGGGATGACGATATCATTAGAGATGGTATGGACATGTCTCTTTGCGCCATTAATTTCAATTCGTTAAAACTTTGGTTTGCGGGAGCTAAAAACCCTATTTACATTATCAGGAATGATGAGTTGATTGAATTAAAAGCGGATAAACAACCCATTGGCTCCAATGCTGAAGTTGCACCTTTTACCAACCATGAATTTGATCTCCAAAAAGGAGATATGATCTACTCATTTACCGATGGATTACCTGATCAGTTCGGAGGGCCGAAAGGGAAAAAATTCAAGTACAAACAGTTTAAAGAAGTTCTCTTGAAAAACGCTCACCTAACCCCGGACATACAGAAAGAGCGTTTGTTTGAAAGTTTCAAATCCTGGAAAGGAGAATTAGAACAGCTGGACGACATCTGCGTGATTGGTGTAAAAGTGTAACTTTAGCGCCATGTATCGATCTCTGGACATCGACAAAACCATTAGCACCATTCGAATTTTAAACAATCGAATCGAGGAGCGGTTCCCAGATTCAGGACTTTCCAAAGTGTGTAGTGAGTTGGAAGCATTTGCCGACGAAAGTCGCTCCAGAATCAATTGGATTTCTCAACCTATCTGGTGGTTAAGAATCTCCGTATTTGCTTTTATTGGACTGGGAGTCATCACATTGCTCTTCTCAATTACCGCCTTTGAGTTCACCTCTAATAAATTGAACTTAGTGGATGTTATTACCCTAATGGAGGCCTCCATCAACGATTTGATTCTAATAGGTGCTGCCATCTTTTTCCTGGTTACCATCGAAACCAGAATTAAGCGTTCCAGAGCACTAGATGCCTTGCATGAGCTTAGAACCATTGCCCATGTAATTGATATGCACCAATTAACCAAAGATCCTAAGGGTGATAATACGAAAAACACAGAATCATCACCAAAAAGACAATTAACGGGGTATGAGTTGGCCAGATACCTTGACTACTGTAGCGAAATGTTATCCTTAACCGGTAAAGTATCTGCCCTGTATGCACAAGGGTTTAAGGATCAGGTGGTGCTCAATGCCATACAGGAAATTGAACATTTAACTACTGGGTTAAGCAACAAAGTATGGCAAAAAATAGTCATTCTAGGAGACCGTAAAGACACAGAATGAAAATCGTAAGCAATTGGTTGGTAACTACAATTACTGGAGGAAAAAATGCCATAACTCTTTTCCCTTTTGTTTTTTTTCGTACCCGCTCTGCAAGAGCCAACCCGAGGCTGGTGAATCATGAAAATATTCACCTAATGCAACAACTTGAACTGCTAATTATCCCTTTCTATTTGTGGTACTCTATCGAATATCTAACCCAAAGAAGTAAAGGGTTTTCGCACCATCAAGCCTACCGAAGAATTTCGTTCGAAAAAGAAGCTTTTGCAAACGATCAAAACCCATTGTACCTAAAGACTAGAAAACCATGGAGTTTCATCAGGTTCTTAAAAGAATGTTAAACTTTAAAAATCGGGCAACTATTCAGGTTTTTTGACGTATTAATTGAACTTTTCTATCTTAGGGGGTTACTTCTTGAAAGACTATCCTTTCAAATAGACACCTAAAGGATTATTACAGAACACGATAAGTGAACGGCATAGACGTACTCATACAGAAACTGGACGGATTTATTCGTAAGTATTATAAAAACCAGCTGGTAAAAGGTGGTATTTATAGTCTTACCCTGCTTTGTTCATTCTTCTTAGTGGCTGTGTTAATGGAATACTTCGGAAAGTTTGATACCATCGGTAGGTCAGTACTTTTTTATGGCTACCTAACAGCAGGTATTTCTATTTTGGTCTTTTACGTACTCATTCCTTTAAGCAAATTAACCCGATTGGGAAATGTTATTTCTTACGAACAAGCTGCTCAAATTGTAGGAAATCACTTCGGTGATATTAAAGATAAAATCATCAATACGCTACAGCTTAATCAAAGAAGCGTATCTGCCGAACAATCTGCGCTAGTAGCAGCAAGTATAGATCAAAGAGTAAGGCAACTTACACCTGTTCCTTTTACCACTGCTATTGATATTTCGGAAAACAAAAAGTACTTGAAATACCTCATTATTCCGCTTTTAATTCTTCTGTTAATTAGTGTTTGGGACATTAACATCATTACCAGCAGTGCGGGAAATATCATTAACCACGACACTTACATTCCTGTAGAAGCGAAGTATCAATTTGAAATTCAAAACGATGAGCTTTCTGTTTTGCAACAGGAGGATTTTCAACTTACGGTAAAAGTAGAGGGAAAACAGGTTCCTAACGAGGTTTACATTGAAGTGGATAACCGTAAGCATAAGCTGAAAAAAATTAACAACATTGAGTTTTCGTATACCTTCAGAAACGTTCAGGAATCGAAAGATTTTCAATTAAAAGCAGAAGATGTTCAGTCTGAAACCTACACTTTGAATACCATTCCAAAACCAACCCTAAAAGGGTTTGAAATTGTATTGGATTATCCGGATTATACAGGTCTTAAAGATGAAAAGCTAGTTAATGTTGGAGACCTTACCCTACCGGAAGGAACAAGAGCCAAATGGTTTTTTGATACCAAAAACACCAGGATTGTGGCCATGTCTTTTGCAGACACCATGCTTCAATTGGATCCGTTAGGAGAAAACACTTTTCAGCATGAGCGATCTCTGTTCAAAAGTTCTTCGTATACGGTTTCTACACAAAATGAATTCACCACCAATAAAGACTCTATTTCGTATTTCCTAAATGTGGTTAGCGATATTCTTCCTACCATTCAAGTAGAAGAAAAGCTGGATTCCGGCAACAACTTTATTCGTTATTTCAATGGAAACATTAATGATGACTATGGATTTACAAAGTTAGTATTTACCCATCAGATTATTGTAGATGGAAAAGGACAAGGTTATAAATCCGCCACCATTCCGATAGCCAAGAACTACAATAAAGAGCAGTTCTTTCATTACTTCGACCTTTCGGAATTGAATCTGGACCCTGGAGATAAAGTAGAGTACTACTTTACGGTATGGGATAACGATGGGATTAATGGACCAAAGTCTGCCCGGTCTCAAACCAAGCTGTACAAAGCTCCAACCAAGCAAGAATTGGCTGATAAAGCAGATCAATCGAGCGAAAAAATTAAAGACGACTTTTCCGAAAGTGCTAAGGAACTTCAGGACTTAAAAGATGAATTAAAGCAAATCCAAAAAGACTTGCTGGAAAAACAAAGCCCAGACTGGCAAGACAAAAATAAGATTGAAAACTTCCTGCAGAAACAACAAAGTTTGCAGAATACACTGGAAGAGCTTAAGCAGGAAAATCAAAGAAACCTGAATGAGCAAAACGAATACAAAGAACCTAATCCTGAAATCCTTAAAAAGCAGGAAATGCTTAATGAGTTGTTTGATCAACTCATGACTCCAGAGATGAAAAAGCTCTACGAAGAACTCCAAAAAATGCTGGAAGAAATGAACAAAAACCAGCTATTAAATAAGATGGAGGAAATCGAAATGAGCCAGGAACAAATTGAAAAAGAACTAGACCGTTCGATTGAAATGTTCAAGCAAATGGAGTTTGAGCAAAAGCTGGACGATATTACAGAGCGATTAGATCAATTAGCTGAAGATCAAAAGCAACTTTCGGAAGACACTAAAGAAAAGAACAAGTCCAACTTTGACCTGAACAAGGAACAAGAGAAATTGAATGAAGAGTTCTCGGACATTCAACAAGAAATGGATGAACTAGAAGAACTTAATGAAGATCTGGAACAGAAGAAAAACATGTTAGATACTGAACAGGAGCAACAGGATATTCAGGAAAACATGAAAAATAGCCAGGATGATTTGGGGGAAAAGAAGAATAAAAAAGCTTCTGAGAAACAGCAAGAGGCAGGGGAGCAAATGGAGCAACTTTCTCAAATGATGAAAAACATGAAGCAGAAGGAACAAGAGCAGGATGATCAGGAAAACATGCAAGCTCTAAGACAACTTCTGGAAAACTTAATTCAGTTTTCATTTGAGCAGGAAGAAGTAATGGATGAATTTATGGGACTTAACCCTAATGACCCTAAATATGTAAAGCTTGGACAACAGCAAAGGAAACTGCAAGATGATGCCAAAGTGTTAGAGGATTCTCTTTTTGCGCTTAGTAAAAGAATCATGCAGCTCAGCCCTTACATTAACAAGGAAGTGGCTGAAATGAATAAAAATATCAAGAACTCATTAAAGCACATTTCTGAAAGGCAAACACCTATGGCTGTAAGTAAACAGCAATACGTAATGACTTCTACCAATAATCTTGCTCTATTGTTTGACGAAGCCATGAAGCAGATGCAACAGGCCATGAAAAACAAAATGCCTGGTACTGGTCAATGCAGCAAGCCTGGTGGAAGTGGTTCTCCATCACCATCTAGCATGAAGCAAATGCAAAAACAAATGCAGAAACAGCTAGAAAAAATGAAAAAAGCCATGGAACAAGGCAAAAAGGATGGCGGCAAAAAACCGGGAGGAAAACAAGACGGAGGTAAAAAACCGGGAGGACAGAAGCCTGGAGGAACAGAAGGTGGCCCAGGAATGGGAGGAATGATGAGTAAGGAATTGGCCCAAATGGCTGCTCAACAAGAAGCTCTGCGTAAAGAAATTCAAAGGCTATCTCAAGAACTAAATAAAGATGGTTCGGGAATGGGTAATGGCTTAAAAGAAATAGCCAAACAAATGGAAAAAGTGGAGGAGGATATCGTAAATAAACGAATTACTCAAGAAACTTTGAACCGCCAGAAAGACATTATGACAAGGCTCTTAGAGCACGAAAAAGCAGATCGCGAAAGGGAATACGATAATAAGAGGGAATCAAAAGAATCAAAAAATCAACTTTTTAGTAACCCAAACGAATATTTGGAGTATAAGAGGTTGAAAGAAAAAGAGGTAGAGCTGTTAAAAACTATACCTCCATCTTTGAAACCATATTACAAAAATAAAGTTAACGAGTACTTTAATCACATTGATGACTAAATAACCTTATGACTGAAGATATACTTCCTACAATGCAAAAAATTGATTTTCCATCTTGTGCAGATAATATTCATCTGGTAGAAAAGCTGATTGACGATGTATGTGAAGAGTTCAAAGTTCACGAAGATAATTATGGAAACATCCTTATCGCGTTGACAGAAGCTGTTAACAATGCTATCCACCACGGTAATAAGCTTGATCCCAATAAAAAAACAACCGTTTCTTGCGGTGTAGAAACCGAAAGCGTTCTAAAGTTTGTTATAGAAGACGAAGGACCTGGGTTTGATTTTGATAATTTACCGGACCCAACTGATCCGGAAAATATCGAAAAACCAAATGGGCGTGGTATTTTCTTAATGAAAAACCTGGCAGACGAAATCAATTTCGAAAAAGACGGTAGAGTAGTGGAGCTTAGCTTCCAGATTTCTGCCAACTAACAGTTGTTTTCTAATTTAAATTTCTACTAAAGTGTATCTGGATTCCGGTATTCTTCCGGTTGTTCCACACCTAATCTTTGTTAAAGTTACCTATCGGTGGTAAAAATTAATTTTCTTTGCACTCGATATGAGTAACATATATTTCCATTCGGAAGAAATATCGTTTGTCCTAAAACATAAAAAGAAAGTCAGAGAGTGGCTAGCTGATCTTATTGAGGATCAAAGTCAGGCCCCCGGCGATCTGAATTACATTTTTTGTTCTGATGAATACCTATTACAGGTTAACAGAGAACATCTGGACCACGATTATTATACAGATATCATCACATTTGATTATTGCGAAAACGGAACCGTTTCAGGCGATTTGTTTATTTCTGTGGATAGAATTAAGGAAAATGCTAAAGAATTCGGGAAAACGCAGGAAAATGAGCTTCACAGAGTGATGGCTCACGGACTTTTACACCTTCTTGGTTACAAAGACAAAACGGAAAAAGAAGCAAATGAGATGCGACAAATGGAAGAATATGCATTAAATTTGCGAAAATTTACAACTTAAACAACTGTTTACCAGTGTTTTATGTTGATTACAGTTGATAAAAATGCTTAAAGAATACGATGTAATAGTGGTGGGTGCTGGTCACGCAGGATGTGAAGCAGCAAGTGCAGCAGCTAATCTTGGAGTAGAGGTTCTACTCATTACCATGAATATGGAAACCATGGCACAGATGAGTTGTAACCCAGCTATTGGGGGAATTGCAAAAGGGCAAATTGTTAGAGAGATTGATGCCTTAGGTGGATATACAGGAATCATTACCGATAAAGCTGCAATTCAATTTAAGCTTTTGAACCTGAGCAAAGGACCGGCCATGTGGAGCCCAAGAGCTCAATGCGACAGAATGTTGTTTTCCAGAACCTGGAGAGAAACCCTGGAGCAAAACCCTAACATTGATTTTTGGCAAGATAATGTAGTTGGATTAACAACTGAAAATGGTCAGATTACCGGAGTAAAAACCTCCATTGGATTAGAAGTAAGAACCAAAGCTGTAATTCTAAGCAGTGGAACTTTTTTGAATGGAACCATTCACCTGGGAGAGAAACAGTTTGGAGGTGGAAGAATGGGTGAAAAAGCATCCATAGGAATTACTGAAGATTTGGAAAAATTAGGGTTTGAAGCTGGTAGAATGAAAACCGGAACCCCTCCAAGGGTCGATGGAAGAACCATTGATTTTTCAAAAATGGAAGAGCAACCGGGAGATGAAAATCCAAAGAAATTTTCTTACTCTCCAGAAACTAATTTTCTGACTAACCAAAAAAGTTGTTTCATTACCTACACCAATTCGGCTGTTCACGAAATGCTTCGAACCGGCTTTGATAGATCTCCAATGTTTAACGGAGCAATTAAAAGTGTAGGACCAAGATATTGCCCTTCTATAGAGGACAAAATAAATCGATTTGCTCATAGAGAAAGACATCAAATATTTGCCGAACCTGAAGGGTGGAATACCATCGAATATTACATCAATGGATTTAGCACGAGCTTACCAGAGGAAGTTCAATTGGCAGCCTTAAAACTTACTCCTGGATTTGAAAATGTAAAAATGTTCAGACCAGGATATGCTATCGAGTATGATTATTTTCCACCAACACAATTAAAGCACACTCTCGAAACCAAACTAGTTTCCGGATTGTATTTTAGTGGACAAATAAATGGAACTACCGGATACGAAGAAGCGGCAAGTCAAGGAATGATGGCAGGTATAAATGCTGCTCTAAAAATTAAAGGAGAAGGAGAGTTTACTCTATCAAGAAGTGAAGCTTACATTGGAGTATTAATAGACGATTTAATTACCAAAGGAACTGAAGAACCTTATCGAATGTTTACCTCCAGAGCAGAGTATAGAATTCTACTCAGACAGGATAATGCGGATTTAAGACTGACGGAAAAATCGTACAAAATCGGACTAGCTTCTGAAGAAAGAATGACGCTGGTAGAGAACAAAAAAAGGAATACAGATGAACTCATCAACTTCATAAAAAAGACTTCTGTTGACCCTAAATTTATGAACCCAATTTTGGCAGATAAGAACTCTTCTCCTATCAAACAAAAAGTAAAAATGGATGGTGTTTTGGCCAGACCAAACATTGGTTTGGAAGACATGAAAAACGCCAGCGAAAAACTAGTTGGATACCTGGAACAAGTAAAAGGCGACTTAAGAGAAATAGAAGAGCAAGCCGAAATTCTGATTAAATACAGAGGGTACTTAGACCGCGAACAAGAAGTTGCAGATAAATTATCCAGGCTGGAATATGTAAAAATTCCGGAAGACATAGACTACTTTCAGTTCTCTTCTTTATCGAATGAATCGAAAGAAAAGTTAAATAACATTAGACCTGAAACATTGGGACAGGCATCAAGAATTAGTGGAATAAAACCATCTGATGTTTCTGTTTTGATGATCTTTTTAGGAAGATAAATTGGTATTGTTCCACGTGGAACATACCTCGAAAATAATACATAATTAATAAATTGTTTCACGTGGAACATCAATTAGTAGACATAAAAAAATGCCCGATTTGTGGATCTGAAAACCACAAAAAATTCATTAGTGCTGAAGATCATAATGTGAGTCACGATCAATTTACCATCGTTCAATGTAGCGATTGTAACTTTAAATTTACTACTCCAATCCCAACATTAGAGACCATCGGTTTATACTACAAATCCGAAAATTACATCTCACATTCCGACACAAAAAAAGGGGTCATAAATAAAATTTATCATGTAGTTCGTAATAGGGCAATTAAGCAAAAAGAAGCCCTGGCCAAAAAACATTCTAGAGGAAAATCTATTCTAGATATTGGATGCGCCACCGGAGATTTTCTTGGATATTGCAAACAACAAGGTTGGAACACAACAGGACTTGAACCAGATGAAGACGCCAGAAAAATTGCAAAATCGAAAAACGATGTCGACGCATTGCCATTAGAAGAATTGTATCAATTAAATGAAAACTCATTTGATATAATAAGCATGTGGCATGTACTAGAACACGTTTATAATTTAAATGAAGATATTGCTCAGTTTCAAAAAATACTTAAACCTGATGGAACAATATTAGTTGCTGTTCCTAATTGCTCAAGTAAGGATGCTGCGCATTATAAAGAACATTGGGCTGCCTATGATCTTCCTATTCATTTGTATCATTTTACCCCAAAAGATATGCAAGCACTTTTTAATAAAATTGGAATGGAAGTAGTCGAAGTTCTTCCTATGAAATTTGACTCGTACTACATCAGTATGATTTCTGAAAAATACAAAGGAGGAAATATCATGTCTGGATTTTACAACGGATGGAAGTCAAATTTAGCTGCAAACAACAAAAACAACCAATACTCCAGCCAAATCTACGTTATAAAGAACAAAAAAGGCTAAATAAAGCCCTCTAAGAGGTTTTTGGGGTTGTTTAGGTATTATTGGGTCAATTATTTCCAAAAATAGCTTAAAGCAGCATTTCCTAAAGCCACCTAAAACAACACGTAATCCTTTGTCACCCAGCACTTTAGCCCATTTACAAGCTTTGTTGTTAGTTTTTTAACTAAAAGAGCATATTTCCAACAACAATCAAAAAACAAAAAGTCGGAACCGACAAAAGAAATGTCCTCCATCTAAGTACTCTTCTTTTTACTCCTCTCACATAAGCACCTTTCATTCTATTATACTCCATATAGTGACTTTTATATTTAAGAACTCTAAAGTACGCCCTTACTAACGTAGCCAATAAATGCACAACAACATACAGGGATAGATATAACAAGATATCCATAACAAATAATTTGGTTAACGAAAAAGAGGGAACAGTATAGCTACGAGGAGTATTGAGTTAGGTTCCATAATATATCCAACAGTTATTAACAATTTCTCTACCTATGGTACACTTCTTGTGCTTTCCATACTGCCATGAAAAAAATTATTACCTCTATTTTATGGGCCATTTCACTATTGGCCTTGCAAGGCTGTTATGCTACCTATACCAGCTATGAACATATACAAACTCCTATTTCCTTTTACAATAGCCCACCTACAACAAGAGATCCACTTTTAATATTCCACGGGCAAAAGCAGCCCAACAAGCCCTACATACATGTAAAGTACATCTCAGCATCTTGTTATGAAACTGAAAGTGATGACGTGTTAATAAGCAGGTTAAAGCTAAAAGCTCAAAACAATGGTATTCACGCCATCATTTTATCTCCAAAAAACCATTATACCGATACCTATCAAGATGAGAATTCTGTAAGCCACTATAGCATGAAAGAGTATAACGGAGCAGGAATAATTTACCCAAATGAAATAGATTCTTTAACCTTACTAAAGGCCATTTACTATGTTTCGAATAACGACACCGTTTTCGAACAACAAACAGATCTGTGGGGTAACATAACTTCTTACAGTGGCGATACTAATCTTTATTACTTCGACTATTTCAATTCTCTCAACCATTTGCAACACGAAACAGAAAATTGGAAGTATTTTGACCAGGGCTTCCAATTAACTCGAAAACTTTATAACACTGATACCAGCCTAATTAAAAAAGTACGGTTCCATCAAAAAGGAACTGCTAAACAATACGTAACCGTAACTCACTACCAGCAAGACCAAAAAGAAACAATGGATACTATAGCTTTACATTTCTCCGGCGACTTCTTAGTTAAAAAGGATCTTAAATCCGAAGCAGTAGGTGAAGTACAGGAAGACTTTTATTATCACCCCGACGGCAACATAAACTACCGAGAATACTCTTTCAAACAAAACAACTCCAGAGTTACCATTTTATACGAATATTATCCTCTTACAGCCATCAAACAAGAACTCATGAAACACGCAGTGCTACCCAACACAGAACCTGATTAAGTCAATTGATCCGATAATATTTTCATTTCCACCATAGGCGAAATCTTGTCATAAAGGATATGATAAACTGCTTTAGTAATTGGCAAATCAACACCATGATTTTCGTTGATTTCCATGATACACTTTGTGGCATAATAGCCTTCTGCGATCATATTCATCTCTAATTGCGCTGCTTTAACAGAGTATCCTTTACCGATCATAGTTCCAAAGGTTCTGTTACGACTATAAGGAGAATAACCGGTAACCAATAAATCCCCCAGGTAAGCTGAACTTTTTACATCTCTATGAATTGGATGTACGGCATCTACAAATCGACTTATTTCCTGTAGAGCATTACTCATCAATACCGCAAGGAAATTATCTCCATATCCCAATCCATGGCAAATACCACCTGCCAAAGCGTAAACATTTTTTAGAACTGCAGATAACTCTGTTCCTATTAAATCATCAGATACAGAACATTTAATATACCTACAAGAAAGAAGTTCCGCTACCTCCTCCGCAATCTTTTCATCTGGAGAAGCAATAGTTAGATAAGACAACCTTTCCAAAGCCACTTCTTCTGCATGACAAGGGCCACTAATTATTCCTATTTTATCATAAGGCAAATCATACTTATTATGAAAATAAGTGGCCAATACCTCGTTCGTTTCCGGAACAATTCCCTTTACTGCAGAAATGATCACCTTGTCTTTTAAATCATTATTTGATACCCTTTCAAAAACCTGCTCTATAAAAGCCGAAGGAGTAGCTACCACAATAATATCAGAAGAATCTATTATTCCCTTTATATCGGTAGAAGGGCTTATAATATCTTGAGAAAACTCAACAGATTGTAAATACTTTGGGTTATGGCCATAAGTTAATAGGTGATCCACCTGGTTCTTATCTCTCATCCACCAATTAATGTTGTCCAAATTATTAGATAACATTTTTGCTATCGCCGTAGCCCAACTTCCTCCACCTATTATGGCAATACTATTTGTCGTATTCATCATTGTAAGAGGTAAATTTAACACAAAAAATTAAGCTATTTCTTTATAACCTCTCTACTTCCAACAAAAATCATACATTAGCTAAAAATATATTTTAACATGAAAAATCTTGCAAAATTAACCCTATTTGTTGCCATCACATTATTCATGATCGGGTGTGGAAGCAACGCAAAAGACAACCTTATCGGAAATTGGAAGGTTGACCCATCAAGCCTGGAAATTAACCTTGGAGACGGTATTCCTGAAGAATACAAAACCATGATTAACGAAGGAAAAAAGGAAATGACTGAAGAAGCTAGCAGAGAAGCTAACAAAGTTAATTTCGAATTTAAAGACGACGGTAAAATGGTCGTTAGCGCTGAAGGAGAAAAAGAAACGTTCGAATTCGACTGGGAAGTTAATGGTGAAAAACTAAAAATTAACGGAGAAGTTGAAGGACAAAAATTCGAGGTAGAACTTGATATTCAAGAGTCTACTGCTGACAAATTAACTCTTGCTCTTACTGGAGAGTACATCCTTAACGAAATCAAAAAACAAGCTCCAATGGCATTAGCAGGTGCTCCGGAAGGAATGGACCTAGCTAAAATGGCAGAAGGAACTAGTGTTGCTATCTCTTTTAAGAAAGGATAACCACACCTAAATAATTGTTTAAAAGCTCTGGTTTACCAGGGCTTTTTTGTTTCTATGTGATAAGTATTTTGATTTTAGTTTTGTTTAACTTATTTTTGTTTTAGTTAAACATTATTTATGAAAACGATTTTAATACTTCTCACCCTATTAATTTCTTTTCCTATCTGTTCACAACAAGCGTCCATTGTAGGTAGGGTATATGAGGACATTAACAACGATCCTATTCCGTTTGCTAAGGTTCAAGTAACAGGATCCAGCACCGGTACTACTACAGATCTTGATGGAAACTTTGAGTTAAAACAGCTAACCCCTGGCTATTACAACCTAACCATCAGTGCGGTTGGATTTAAACCTGCTACCATTACTGAGATTAATGTAAACAACGTCAAATCAACCGAGTTAAATATTGCATTAACTTCTAACGAAAAAACACTCAAAAAAGTAGAAATCTCTACCAATCAGTTTACGCTAAACAGAGAGAGTCCAGTTAGCTTAAGAAGCATTAGCTCTACCGAGGTTATGCGAAACCCGGGAGGAAACCGAGACATTTCTAAAGTAATTCAATCCTTTCCCGGAGTTGGTTCTACAGTAGCTTTCAGAAACGATATCATTGTTAGGGGAGGAGCCCCCAATGAAAACCGCTTTTACCTGGATGGAATTGAAGTTCCTAACATTAACCACTTTGCAACACAAGGATCTTCCGGAGGGCCAGTGGGGATGATCAACGTAAACTTCATTAATGAAGTGAACCTTTATACTGGTGCTTTCCCTGCAAACAGAGGTAATTCTCTAAGCTCTGTTATGGAGTTTACACAAAAAGAAGGGAACAAAGAAAAATTGACCAGCTCACTTACTTTGGGTTCTAGTGATATTGGAATTACACTAGACGGACCAATTAGTAACAAAACCACATTTATCTTTTCTGCCAGAAGGTCTTACTTACAATATCTTTTTAAAGCTCTTGGGCTTCCATTTCTCCCAACTTATAACGATTTTCAATGGAAAACTACCACTCAGATTAATGAAAACAATAAGCTAACTTTTCTTGGTTTAGCTGCTATAGACGACTTTGAATTAAACCAAAGTGTTAATGATAACATAACAGATCCTGAGACCATTGAAAGAAATGAATACATACTTGGTTATCTTCCTGTAAACACACAATGGAACTATACAACCGGACTAAAATGGACCCACTTTGGAGAAAAGGGTTTTCAAAACATTGTTTTCAGTAGAAACACCCTGCAAAACAATTCGGTTAAATACCAAAACAACGACGAAACCAATAATGAACTGCTCAACTATACCTCCACAGAAACAGAGAACAAATTCAGATTTGAGCACGTTGTAAAAACCAGAGGATGGAAACTTAAGGGAGGAACCGGTATAGAAAGTGCTTCCTATTACAACTCAACCTCCCAACAGCTTGCAATAGGAGATTCAGTTACCACCATCAACTATCAATCAGACCTGGATTTCATTAAGTTTGCTTTTTTTGGAAACGCCAATAAATCCTTTTTCAATAACCGAGTAAGTGTTTCTCTAGGTGTAAGAACCGACTTTAACAATTATTCGGATCAGATGAACAACCCAATAGACCAGCTTTCTCCACGCTTATCCCTTTCCTATGCTCTAAATGAAAACTGGAGCTTAAACTCTAACATCGGACGATATTATCAACTCCCTGCTTACACCATTTTAGGGTTTAGAAACAACGAAGGAGCTTTAGTGAATAAAGAAAATGAAATACAATTCATTGAAGCGGATCACCTCGTCGCTGGCCTGGAATACAGACCTGGTAAATTCGCAAAAATCTCTGTCGAAGGGTTTTATAAAAAATACAATAACTACCCTTTCTTAATCAACGAAGGAATCTCTCTAGCTAACCTAGGTGGTGATTTTGGTGTAATAGGAAACTCTCCGGCCAACTCCAGTTCACAGGGTAGAAGCTATGGAGTAGAGTTCTTTGCTCAACAAAAAATGAAAAAAGACTTTTACGGGATTCTCGCTTATACCTTAGTTAGGTCTGAATTTCAAAATGAGATCGGAAACTACGTTCCATCGGCCTGGGATGCAAGACATATTCTTACAATAACCGCAGGTAAAAAGTTCAAAAAGAACTGGGAAGCAGGTCTAAAGTTTAGGTATTCTGGAGGAGCTCCATACACTCCATACGATTTGTATACTTCTTCTTTAATTCCCGTTTGGAACAGTACTCAAAGGGGGGTATTGGATTATTCATTACTCAATACAGAGCGACTTCCTGCAGCGCATGGGCTGGATATCAGGATAGATAAAAAGTGGTATTTCCAAAAATCTTCTCTTAATTTCTATGTAGATATACAAAATGTATATAATTTTCAATCCCAGTTGCAGCCGTACTTTACTGTTGTTAAAGACACTCAGGGAAACCCTGTTGTAAATTCCAATAACCCTTCTACCTACGATTGGAAATATATCGACAATATTTCCGGAACAGTTTTACCATCAGTTGGAGTACAGTTTGATTTTTAGAGCAGATAGAGCATGGATTATATTAAAGTAGAATTTTCAATTAAGGACCTTGAAAACCTTTCAGGTGTAAAAGCGCATACAATCAGGATTTGGGAACAAAGGTATCAACTGCTTGAGCCAAATCGTTCCGATTCAAACATAAGAAGTTATTCCATTGTTCAATTGCAGAAACTATTGAATATTAGCCTGCTCAATAACAATGGATTTAAAGTCTCTAAAATTGCCGAATTAACGGAAAGTGAAATTGTTAAAGCCACCAACCAACTTAACGAGTCGAAAGATACTGAGCTAAATAAATATGTCAATAAGTTCATTCTTTCTATGGTGGGGTATGACTTGGTATTGTTCGAAAAAACCTATAACAACTGCATCAGAGAATTCTCTTTTACGGAAGTATTTACAGACATCTTTATTCCTTTACTGGAAAAGGTAGGCCTGCTATGGCAAACCAGTTCCATTAACCCTACACACGAACACTTTATTTCTAATCTAATTCGTCAGAAACTATACTCCCACATCGAAAAGCTTCAAATTAATGATTGGAGTGACGATACTCTTTACGTATTGTTTTTGCCACTTAATGAGATTCATGATATTGGTCTTCTTTATTTGCAATACGAATTATTAGCAAGACAAAAGAGAACAATCTTTCTGGGGTCCAGTATTGAAATAGAGCATTTAAATGCCATTCAAAAATTAGATAATTCCAGAGTGGTCTATATATCTTACCTTACTACCAAACCAGACGAAAAAGGAAAGAAATTATTTATCGAGCAGCTTAATACACTGGTTAACGATAACGACTTTGTGATTCTTGGTGGTAGAAAAGCTCCTGAATTAGAAATTAATTACCGACAAATCAAAATTTTACACTATCTGAAAGATCTGGATCAGCTCATCGACAACTAGTTTTGTTTAATCAAATCTAATTTTTCTTAAACATTTCTTTTATTTTGTTTAACTTATTTCTATATTTGTTAAACAAGATGAAGAAAATATGTATCATAGGATCTGGTTTTTCTGCTTTATCGGCAGCGTGTTACCTCGCAAAAGCTGGTTACCGGGTAGATATTCTGGAAAAAAACCATCAAACAGGAGGACGAGCAAGACAGCTTAAAGCAAACGGGTTTACTTTTGACATGGGCCCAACCTGGTATTGGATGCCAGATGTATTTGATCGGTTCTTTCAAGACTTTGGAAAAGAAACATCCGACTATTACCAATTAGATAAATTATCACCAGGTTACAGGGTTGTTTTTGGAGCGGGTCATCAAATAGATGTATTTGCAGAGCCAGAAAAACTTAATCAACTGTTCGAAGAATACGAAAAAGGGAGTTCCAAAGGATTAAATAAGTTCCTTAATTCTGCAGAAAACAACTACGATGTAGCCATTAAAGATTTAGTTTATAAACCAGGAGAATCATTCCTGGAATTAGTAAGCTTTAAAACCATCAAAAAACTAAGTCTTTTCTTTACTAGCATTCGAAAAGACGTTCAACGAAAAATCAAAAACTCCTACCTTAAACAAATACTGGAGTTTCCAGTTCTTTTCCTTGGGTCCAAACCCCAAAACACACCGGCATTTTACAGCTTTATGAATCATGCCGACCTTTCTTTAGGTACCTGGTATCCGAAGGGTGGAATGAGATCGGTTGTTGATGCTATTGAGGAACTAGCCATAGATCTGGGAGTTACCATCAGAACCAATTTTAACATCGATCAAATCCTGGTGGAAAACAATCAGGTTGTTGGGGTAAAAACCGGTTTTCACCAGCTGGAGTACGACATTGTATTGAGTGGAGCCGACTATCATCATACAGAACAACTTTTACCTTTAGAATACCGCCAATATTCTGAAGCTTATTGGAGCAAAAGAACTTTCGCTCCTTCTTCATTATTATTCTATGTGGGGGTCAACAAAAAGTTAGATAATTTAAAGCATCACATGCTGTTCTTCGATCAGGATTTTGATGAGCATGCCAAGTCCATTTACGACAATCCCGGCTGGCCTAAAAATCCCTTGTTCTATATGAGCTGCTCCAGCTTAACAGACAAAACAGCTCCAGAAGGAATGGAAAACCTGGTATTCCTCATTCCATTGGCCATAGATATTGAAGATACCGAATCCATAAGAGAAGAGTATTTCAACCATATATTAGAACGATTTGAAAGGCTAACAGGAAATAACATTACCAAAAACGATATTGAGTATTATAAATCATACTGCGTTAATGATTTTAAAAAGGATTACAACGCTTACGGAGGTAATGCTTATGGATTAGCCAACATTCTTACCCAAACAGCTTTTCTACGACCCAAAATTCAAAGTAAAAAACTGAAAAACCTGTTTTTCACCGGGCAATTAACCGTCCCCGGGCCTGGGGTTCCTCCAGCATTAATTTCAGGCAAATTGGCGGCAGATATGATCACTAAAAAGTTACCACTATGAGTTATCAACTTTATCACTCCACCACATTTCAGATTAACCGATTAATCACTAAAAACTATAGTACTTCCTTTTCTACGGCAGTAAGGCTACTATCTAAAGAAACCAGAGAAGGGATTTATAATATCTATGGTTTTGTAAGGGTTGCTGACGAAATTGTGGACACCTTCCTAAACCACAACCAGGAAGAGTTAATCTTCGAATTCGAACAACGTTTTTATCATGACCTGGAAAGGCAAATTAGCTACAATCCGGTTATAAATGGTTTTATCCAAACCGTAATTAAGTACAATATTCCATTAGACCTTGTGGGCGACTTCCTAAGCAGCATGAAAATGGACCTGTATGAACAGGACTATAACCAGGAATTGTATGAACAATACATTCATGGATCTGCCAACGTAGTTGGACTAATGTGTTTACAGGTTTTTCTACGGGGAGATGAAGCCAAATACGAAGAGTTATCCCATTCCGCTATGAAATTGGGGTCTGCCTTCCAAAAGGTAAACTTCCTGAGAGATTTAAAAGATGATACTGGAATTCTGGCCAGACAATACTTCCCGGATGTAGACTTCGATAAGTTTTCGCAAGAGGATAAAGATGAAATTATTAAAGACATCGAAAACGATTTTAAAGAAGCTTACAAGGGCATTGTTAATCTACCGGCTGATGCCAAATTGGCTGTATATGTAGCTTACAAATATTACTCTATTCTTCTTAAGAAACTGAAAAGAACCAGCCCGGAAAAACTAATGGGAACTAGAGTCAGGGTGGCTAACGCCAGAAAAATGGGGGTTTTTGCCAATGCATACATCAAATACAAACTAAACGTACTATAAGATGAACCTATTTATTTTACTCTCTCTTAGCTCTGTTCTTATAAGTACTCCTGTTAAACAAATCAGAAGCGACTTTAGAAGTATAATGGACTCAGAAAAACAGCTGTGGTACAACATTGCTTCTTTGGGGGGAACTACCGATAATACCTTATTGGGATATCGTGGTTTATTCAAAGCTACGTACGCACAATATGTACTTATGCCTACAGGCAAACTTAGCCAGTTTAAAAAGGGTAAAGCTGATTTAGAATTAGCCATCAAAAACGAGCCTAACAACATAGAGCTGCGCCACATTCGACTTATGATTCAGGCTAACGCACCTTCTTTTTTGGGCTATAACAAAGAAATAGACCAAGACTATAACCTCATCATCAAGAGCTTAGAAAGTCATCCTCATAAAGAGTTTATCATCGATAACTTATTGCATGCTGGTGGACTATCCAACAAGCGGTTAACTCAATTAAAGGAAAAGAAATAATGACTATTGTAATAATCATAGCGGTTTTTATTGGAATGGAATTCGTGGCGTGGTTTACCCATAAATATGTTATGCACGGTTTTTTATGGCACCTGCATGAAGATCATCATACGAATGAAAACGAAGGTTTCTTAGAAAAAAACGATTGGTTCTTTCTGGTCTTTGCCATTCCGTCCATGACTTTTTTTATTCTTTGGGGTATTGGGCTTTCTTATTTTCTTCCGTTTGGGCTGGGCATATTAATTTATGGGATAGCCTATTTTCTAGTACATGAAGTTTACATTCACAGACGGTTAAAGTGGATCAGAAACATTAACAATTTTTATTTCAGGTCCATTCGGAAAGCTCACAAGGTTCATCATAAAAACAGAAGAAAAGAAGAGGGAGAATGCTTTGGGATGTTGATCGTTCCAATTAAGTACTTCATGGAACAATTAAAATCCAGATAATGTCTCTCTACCTAACAATAAACATATTGTCTTTATCTGTTCCCTTTTTGTTCTCTTTCCATCCAAAAATTGAATATTACAAGGTATGGAAGGGGTTGTTTACTGGGATTCTCATTATAGGAGGAATATTCATTGCCTGGGACGCTATCTTTACCCATCATGGAATTTGGGGATTTAACGACCTATACATCGGCAGTGCTTCCTTTCTAAAACTACCTCTCGAAGAGCTTCTGTTCTTTGTTTGTATCCCTTACTCTAGTGTATTCATATTCTATAATATCTATCACCTTACCGTTCTAAAAATAAACCCAACAGCAACTAAAATTATATCCTATTCGTTGCTTGTGCTCTGCCTATTTATTGCGTTAATCTTTTCAGGCAGAGCATACACTTCTTTTACGGCAATCTCGTTGGCCATAACCTTGCTTTGTGCCCAACAGTATTTTGCTCAACTGTTGTCGGTCTTTTACGTCTCTTTTGTGGTAATACTGCTACCATTTTTTTTGGTTAATGGAGTACTAACCGGAACGGGTATTGCCGAAGAAGTGGTTTGGTACAATAACTCTGAAAATTTAGGAATTAGACTCGGAACCATTCCTGTAGAGGACATCTTTTATGGTTTTGTGCTGCTGTTTTGGATTTCTGTATTTACGATTAAAATCAGCTATCATGAAAAAAGAAATTAGCATTTTCTGGTTCAGAAGAGACTTAAGGTTTCACGATAACCCCGGCCTCTACCAATTACTTAAATCAACCAAAGAGGTACTTCCTATTTATATTTTTGACAACGAAGAAATAGGTAAGGAAAAAACAGACGACCCAAGAATTTCGTTTGTGTACGATACTCTGCAAAAGCTCAACTTAACTCTTCGAAGAAAAGGAAAAGGAGGAATATCCATTTACAGAGGCAATGTACTGGAAGTATTTAAGGACCTACTACAAAAATATAACGTAACAAAGGTCTTCTTCAACCACTGCTATGAACCTTACGAAATAGAAAGAGATCATCTGATTAAAACGTTACTAATAGCCTCTGGCGTTGAAGTCAAAACATTCAATTCTCAGCTAATTTTCGAAAAAGAAGATGTCTTAACCAATCAAAACAAACCTTATTCAGTGTTTGGTCCATATAAGAGGAAGTGGTTGCAAAAACTAGCTTATACACCGTTGCTTAATCTTTTCATAGATAATTTGTGGGGTTCATTCACCACAGAAAGTACTCCGTTTCCTGGTAGAAACGAAATAGGCCTTATTGAATCAACTATTCAAGTAAAACCCTACCAATTAACAAGTACTTCACTATCGAACTATCACCACAGTAAAGATTATCCATTTAAGGATACCACTTCCCTTATTTCTACTCACTTAAGGTATGGAACCGCAAGTATCTATCGATTAGTAGAACAGGCTAAAAACAATAACGAAAAGTTCCTCTCTCAATTAATTTGGAGGGAGTTTTACACTCAAATTTTGTTCTTTTTCCCACATGTGGTCCACAAGAGTTTTAAACCCAGATATGATCTTATTTCGTGGGATAATGACGAGGGGCAATTTGAACGATGGAGAAATGGATATACCGGTATCCCAATTATTGATGCCGGAATGAGACAATTAAATACAACCGGATACATGCATGGAAGGGTAAGAATGCTTTGTGCTTCTTTTCTTTGCAAAAACTTACTTATCGATTGGAGGTGGGGTGAATCGTATTTTGCCGAAAAATTATTGGATTATGACTTAGCTTTGAACAACGGAAACTGGCAATGGGCCGCTGGTAGTGGTTGTGATGCAGCACCCTACTTTAGGGTTTTTAATCCCAAACTTCAACAAGAAAAATTCGATAAAAACTATCAATACATTAGGCATTGGATCGAAGACTTTAACGAATTTACTTACCCTCATCCAATGGTTAATTTGAAAATATCTAAGCAGAAAGCAATAGAGAGGTATCAAAGTGCACTTAGAATAAAAGAAATAGCATAAATTTATGGCATGCTACTCTTTTTAAAGCGGCCATATCCATTAAACAAAGATCCACACCTTGCTAAGCGACAATCACTGTTGGTATCGCTTTTTATCTTCTTGTTTTTGTTCATAGTTCAACCATTTGGAGACCATCAAATGGAATGGCAAGTAGCTCTAATGATCTGCTTTGGCTATGGGGTAATTACCTTATTTAGCGCACTTTTTATGACCACCCTTCTTCCTTCTATACTTCCAAAAGTGTTCAAGGAGAACTCCTGGGTGGTATGGAAAGAGCTTACTCAATTTCTGGTTTTGTTACTATTAATAGCTTCTCTCAACATGGTATATAGTTACTACATGAATCAGTACTTCTGTTTCATTAATGCCACTATATTCAATGTGCTATTTAAAACCTTTTATTTAACCATTACTCTGGGTATAATACCCATTACAATAATTGTTCTTTACAACCAAAACAGATTACTTAAACAATATTATACCGAAGCTCAAAACATTAACCAACGAATTGAGCAACACTCTGAAATAGAATTAGAAGATAACCTACTAAAAATAGAAGGGGAAGGTAAAAAGGAAGTTTATTCGTTTACTCCCGAGGACATTTTCTACATTAAATCATCCTCCAATTACTCTGAAATTTACTTTTCCGAAGGAGATAAACTATCTAAAACCATCGTTCGAAGTTCACTTACTAATTTGGAGAAACAACTTTCTTCTCTCAAGCAATTTCAAAGGGTGCATAGAGGATATATTGCCAACCTAAATTTGGTGAGTAAAGTAGAAGGAAATGCTCAGGGGTTTAGGTTATTTTACAATCAATCCAATTATTTCGTTCCTGTTTCCAGAAACAAAACTGAACTGGTTAAAGCCCTTTTATAATATGGGTTTTGGGATAACTGTCATTTATCCCAGCTTTGCATTTTATCCCAAATTATTGCCATTAATACCATTTCTTTTTCGAATTGAAAAAATGTTCGGTAATTCGTTATCGAAAATGTGCAACCTTCCTGAAAGAAGCTGTCATTAAACCATAACCATTTATCAGATGAAATCAATTTTATCCCTTTTAACTTTTAGCCTAATTAGCATTTATTCATTTGGACAAATAACCCAAAATATCAGAGGTGTTATTACAGATAAAGATTCTAAATTATCTCTACCGGGAGCTAACGTTGTAATTACAAGCTTAGATCCGGTTAAAGGAGCTGTTACCGATATTGATGGAAGATTTAAATTGGAAGAAGTTCCCATCGGAAGGCATAACATCATTGTTTCGTTTGTGGGTTACGAAAATAAGGTGCTTCAAAACGTAGAATTAACCTCCGGAAAAGAGCTGATCCTAAACATAGAGTTACAAGAGAGCATCATGATGAAAGAAGTCGTGGTAGAGGCGAAAGACGATAAAGATAAAACCATCAATAAAATGGCTACGGTTAGTGCCAGAACATTTTCTATTGAAGAAACCTCCCGATATGCAGGAAGCTTGAATGATGTAGCAAGAATGGCTCAAAACTTTGCAGGGGTTCAAGGCGCAGATGATAGTCGAAATGATATTATTATTAGAGGAAATTCGCCCATTGGTGTTCTTTATCGATTAGAAGATGTAGACATTCCAAACCCTAACCATTTTGCTTTAAATGGAACCACAGGAGGCCCGGTTAGTATGCTCAACAATAACGTACTGGATAATTCAGATTTTATGACAGGAGCTTTCCCTGCAGAATATGGTAATGCCATTGCTGGTGTATTTGATTTAAAACTGAGAAATGGTAACAATGAAAACCATGAGTTTCTGGGACAGATAGGATTTAATGGGCTCGAGTTTATGGCTGAAGGACCTATCAATAAAGAAAAACACTCTTCGTACATTGTAAATGGTAGATATTCTACCCTGGAACTATTTCAGAAAATGGGATTCAATTTTGGTACTGGTACTGCCATTCCACAATACAAGGATGCAACATTTAAAATCAACTTACCCAACAAAAAGGGTAAAACCGTTTTCTGGGGGTTAGGAGGATTAAGTACCATAGCCATGCTCAACGATACTGATGAAGGAAATAACCTTTTCTCCGAAGGAGGAGAGAACCTTTGGTTTACTTCGAAAATTGGTGCAACAGGTGTTTCTAATACCTATCGATTAAACGATAACAGTTATTTAAAAACCAGTTTATCTATTGATGCTACTTATAATGGTATTATTAATGATACCCTCAATACTTTTGACCAAAACTATTATGCCTTTTACAGGAATAAAAGCGTTGAAGGAAAACAGTCATTTAACCTTACTTACAACAGTAAAATTAATGCACGTCATTTGATTAAAGCAGGTGTTTATTCACAACGTAAATTCTTTAACCTGCAGGATAGTGTACACCAAAGACTAGATAGTATTTACATTCCATTTACCGGAACTTACACCATAATAGAGCCACAATGGAGGCAGTTAACCTCCTTCGAAGGTGCCACTTATTTTATTCAACCATTTGTACAGTGGCAATACAGAATAAATGAGAAAACCACTTTAAACACCGGGTTACACAGCCAGTATTTTACCTACAACAATACTTATGCAATCGAACCAAGAGCAGGTGTAAGGTGGAAAATGAACGATAACAATACCTTCAGTTTTGCTTATGGGGTTCATCATCAACTGCCTCCTACCCGTTTGTTTTTCTATCAACAAACTGATCAATTTGGAGATCTGGTTTATGACGATAATAACGAAGTGGTTGTTCCAAATAAAAACCTGGATATGATTAAAAGTCAGCACTTCGTAGCCAGTTACGACAGAAACTTAGGGTCAAATACCAGAATAAAAGTAGAAGCGTATTACCAACTATTAGATCAGGTTCCTGTAGATTTTAATGTTAATTACTACTCTGTATTAAACTATGGGGCCAATTTTGATCTGGTATTTCCAGATACTTTAATTAACAATGGTACCGGAACGAACTATGGGGCAGAATTAACCATTGAACGATTCTTAAACAAAGGGTTTTACTACCTGCTTACCACTTCTGTTTATCAGTCTACTTACAAAGGAAATGATGGTATAGAACGAAACACAGCCTTTAACGGTAATTATACTTTCAATGCATTAGCAGGTAAGGAGTTTACTTTTAAACCAAAATCGGAAAACTCCAAATACCAGAGCTCATTGGTGGTTGATATAAAAATGACGCTTAATGGTGGCCAGAGATACATTCCGATAGATTTGGATGCCAGTAATGCAGCTGGTAGAGCAGTATACGATTTTGATAATGCATTTACTGAACAATACGACAGTTACTTTAGAACTGATCTAAAAATTGGGTATAAATTAAATAGTAAAAAGATTACTCAGGAATGGTCCTTAAACATTCAAAACATGACCAACCGTAACAACATTTTTACCCAAACTTACGATCCAGGTTCGCAATCCATTTCTACTACTTACCAGGTTGGATTATTGCCAATTATGCAATACAAAATATTGTTTTAACAAGAATTAGCTCTGGCAGGATTTCTTCAAGGTAATAATCCCTTATATTCGTTATTCAAAATTGGATAACATGAATAAGTATTTCCTCTATTCCCTTTTGATTTTTTTTGGGATAAACTTTACTTCTTGCGAAGAAGCGAAAACTGAAGAAAAATCATCTGAAACAGTTGAACTGGCAAAACAATTCCAAATTGTAGATGAATTGTTAAACCACATACAATCCGGAAAGATTGAAGTAAAAGTTACCAGCATAGAGGAGATCTCTTCTCTATTTGATGGAGTAGAATCTGAAGGTGTTTTTAGAAGTGGGAAAGATTACGATGGTTTTCGATTTTCTTCTACGTTCGAATTTAAAGGTGATAAACTAGAAAAAATCTTCTACGATTTCATTTTTGCAGATACTGCAGATGCTAGAATTAATGAAGATTATCAGGTACTTCTTAATAACCTCTCCTCTATGTACTCGGAGCCAACCGACTCGTACAACGGTAACACCATGACTGCTTTTTTCTGGGATCAAAATCAATTTGAATTAGCATTAGAACACTTTAATAATGGTTATACCATTTCCGTAATTGCCAATAAAGGATCGATGGAAATCAACGAGGTAACACAAGAAGTTGAATTGTTAATAACCAACATAAAAACCAACTACCAACTTGGTTCCAGTACCAAAGATGAAATTCAAAAATTGCACTCACTAGAAGAGGAAGGAGATAACTTATCTCAGGAAAAGGATTTTGGTTCTCTTAGGTGCGTTAATACTTTTTCTTTTAATTCAGATGGAACACTGGCTATGGTAGAAAACAATTTCTTTTTCAATCAGGCAAGTGTTATTCGATCCAATACGGATATGAATTCCATCTACAATATCGTGTATACTATTTTCGGAGAACCGGATATATCTAATTCTTTCGACGATGGTAATAGCTATTTATGGATTACTGAAAATGGAGAAATTGAATTAAACGGATACGACGATGGGTACGGATTTGTTTATAAACCTGTTGAAGAAGAAATCTAAATGAATACCGACAGAATAAAGTATTTATCAGAGAAACTTGAACTACTTCCACACCCGGAAGGTGGTTTCTATAAAGAAGTTTATCGCAGCAGCGAAATCATCAATCACAAAGCTCTTAGTCAGCGATTTTCTGGCGATAGAAGCTATTGCACCAGTATCTATTTTCTATTAACCTCTGAGAATTTTTCTGCTTTTCACAGAATTCAACAAGACGAAATCTGGCATTTTTATGAAGGATCTGCTTTATACGTACATGTAATCGATCAACAAGGTAATTACCACAAAATAAGTCTGGGAATGGATTTAGATGCGGGAGAGGTTCCTCAATATGTTGTTCCGGCCGGATGTTGGTTTGCCTCCAGTGTTAAGAACGAAAATAACTATTCACTAGTAGGTTGTACTGTAGCTCCTGGGTTTGATTTCGATGATTTTGAATTGGCGGAAAGAGATCAGTTAACCAATGAATATCCTCAGCATCAGGATATAATAAGTGAATTAACCAGGGTTTAGATCTTATCCTGATTCTTTAATACCTCATCCAGACATATTTTAAACCATTCTGTATAGTTTTCCGGATGTTGTTTTAGATCTGCCAATAAATCTTCTGTTGAAATGTATTTATAAGCATTTACCTCATCTGTATTGAAGTTGATTTCTCCTTCGTAAACTCCGGTAAAAACATGATCCAATTCGTGCTCTGTTAATCCTTTATCCAGTTTCTTATTGTAGATGAAATGAAATGCTTCTTTTATTTCACAATCAAAGCCCATTTCTTCTACTAATCTTCTATGGGCAGCATCTATATAAGTTTCTCCTTCTCTAGGATGACTACAACATGCATTAGTCCATAAACCTCCACTATGATACTTAGAAAAAGCCCTTTGCTGTAGTAACATCCTACCTTTAGAATCAAATAAAAAAACTGAAAAAGCACGATGCAAAAGCCCCTTTTCGTGAGCTTCCATTTTTTCCATTGTTCCTAAAACATTATCGTCTTTATCTACAAGAACTACTTTTTCCATAGTTTATTTAATTCTTAATCGTTGATCGCGGTTAGCAATTTCCCAGGCAGTATAAAAAACTAGAGTTGCTGTACGATGCAATTTATTAAAATCAATGAATTCTACATCATCTGTAGGTTTGTGGTAGTCTTTATGAACACCGCTAAAGTAAAATACAACCGGTATTCCATGTTTTGCAAAATTGTAATGATCGGATCTGTAATAAAAGTTATTTGGATCCTTAGGGTCATTGTAGGTATAATCTATTTCGAAGTTTACAAAATGGTCATTAACCTGAGTACTTATTTCGTCTAAATCCAAACTAATTCGATCAGCTCCTATTAAGTAAACATAATTATCATGGTCGTGTTCATCATCTCTTCTTCCAACCATATCAATATTAAGGTCTGCTACGGTATTTTCTAGTGGATATATAGGATTATCTGTATAATATTTAGATCCCCAAAGTCCCTTTTCTTCTCCAGAAACAGTCATAAACAATATGCTTCTTCTCGGACCATGTCCTGCAGCTTTTGCTTTCTGAAAAGCTTCTGCCAATTCTATTACACTCACTGTACCCGTTCCGTCGTCATCAGCTCCATTGCAAATTTCTCCATTGTCGTATCCTAAGTGGTCATAATGAGCAGTAATTACTAATACTTCGTCTTTTAAATCTGATCCTTCAATGAAACCAAGTACATTATCAGATTCCAATTCTTCGTCTATATCGATAGAAATATCTGCAGTACCCAACGATTTATTTCTTACCAAACTTTCCGGTTTAAATACACCTTCTTTGATATAGAAGTTTGGCATTACATCGCTTTTTCTTCTTCCTTTATTGTGCATTTGCATACTAGGGTTTCCAAGAAATACTTTTACCCTTTCCACCTGGTTATCAAAATCCGGTTTAATAGTTAACAAAGCAACAGCACCATGATCTCTGGCAGCTCTTACTTTATTTCTCCAGTTCTCCCATTCATCATCTAACGATTGTTCTTTCGGGATACCTTCTTTTATAAGTACAACTTTTCCGGTAACATCAATACCTTTGTAGTCTGAGTAAATTTCATCGTCAATTCCATACCCCGCATAAACGATTTCTTTTTCCTTTAATAAGGTATCTTTTATGTTTCCAATGTAGTAGTAATCCTCTAAGAATGTAATTTCTTTACCAGATATGGTCATGGAAACATTAGAAGGGTTTTTAGCATCAACCGGAAATGTTTGAAACCAATTTCCTTCAGCTCCAGGAGTTAAACCAAAAGACTTAAACTGATCCGAAATGTATTTTGCTGCTTTCTTTTGACCCGGGCGAGCTGTCTCGCGTCCTTCAAATTCATCAGAAGCAATAATAGATAAATGTTTTTCTAAATCTTCAGGAGTAATGGTGGCGGCATACTGTACGGCAGTACTATCCTTGAACGTTTCTAATACTAAATCAGACTTTGGTTTGGTGGTCGATTTTTTTAGAAAACACGAAGACAGCAGTAGTGCAACTACCAACAAATAAATATAGTTTTTTAGCATAATGATTAGCAACAAGCTATTTTTTCAACTCTTCTTTGGTGTCTGCCACCTTCAAAATCTGTGCTAAAAAATACGTTAACAATTTCTAATGCTGTTTCTTCAGAAATGAATCTTGCTGGTAAGGAAACAATGTTAGCATCATTGTGCAATCTACCTAACTCAGCAATTTCAGGTGTCCAGCTAAGAGCAGCTCTAATGTTTTGATGCTTATTTGCAGCCATACTAATTCCATTACCACTTCCACAAATTAATACACCCATTTCGCTATTTCCTCCTTCAATGCTTTCACACACCGGATGTGCATAATCCGGGTAATCAATACTCTCATTAGAATGGCATCCAAAGTCTTTTACTTCATGTCCTTTACTAGTAAGAAATTCTATAATTTTCCCCTTCAATTCAAATCCTGCATGATCGCATCCTATAGCTATATTCATTGGTGTATATTTATTCGTTTGTTAGCTGCAAAATTACTATGTATTAATGAAATACAAGGTTATCAACAATTATTTTATTTAACGGTACATTAATTGTTAGTTTTTACTCTGAAACTTTATTAGGATATTATAAGTTTCTGTATATACAAACATAGATATTTATCCTGCAAATTAATTTTGACTTTTTTAAACAGGATTAATTAACAGATAATTAATATTTAAATAATACCGTTTCCTAAAAAAGTTATTCGTTTGTAAGGATAACAACGGGAAAAATAAAATTGTTAATAAAGTATTTTATACTTTTATAATCAGTGTTTTCGGATACTAAAAACTGTTAATTAAATGTTATTAATATCTGATAAACTATAAATACAAGAAAATTGAACAAATTATATTCACAATATCAACAAGCAATTAATAGTAATAGAAATTTTAGATTTAAATCATTTTTATTTTTTCTATTATTTATTGTTCATTTCTGTTTTCCTGAATTTTCGAAAATTTTTGCTCAACCTGGAGGAAAGGTAGATCCAAATGGGTACAATGTTTTTTACTTCGAAAATGGAAACAAGAGCAGTGAGGGTGAAATGAAAGATGGGAAACCAATTGGTTATTGGAAGACCTACTACGAGAATGGGAATTTGAAATCAGAAGGAAGTCGAAAAGATTTTCAATTGGACAGCATCTGGAAATTTTACACGGAAGAAGGAGTTCTGAAAAATGAAATTCAGTACCGGGAAAACAAGAAGCACGGAATTTCAAAAAAATACAATGCCAAAGGTGAGCTTGTTTCGGAAATCAACTTTGCAGACAATGTTCGCTCCGGAGAAGGAAAATATTTTCATGAAACCGGCGAGCTGAAAAAACTAGTTCCTTTTCACCAGGATAAGGAAAACGGAATGGCTTATGAATATGCCAAAGATGGAAGAATCATTTCCATTATTGAGTATACAGGTGGATTTATGCGAAGCATTGAGGAAATCAACCGAATGGATGATAATGGAAAAAAAGACGGTTGGTGGAAAGAATTTCACGATAACGGAAAAGTAAAGTGGGAAGGTGTTTACAAACATGGAGTAATTGATGGAATTGTAAGAGAGTATACTGCAAAAGGTGGGTTGAAAACCATCGAGATGTATGAGGAAGGAAAAGTAAATGAGAATGCTGAGGAGGTTGAGTTTTTTGAATTACAAAAAGAAGTAAGACCGGATGGATCTGTATTGGTTGGTGGATATGCCAAAGACATGAAGCAAGGTATCTTCAGAGAATATAGCGAAGATGGAAAATTGCTTAATTCTTATAAGTACAAGGATGGTGTTAAACTGGCTGAAGGATTGCTGGATACAGCTGGTATGGAGCAGGGAAAATGGAAGTACTTTTATAATTCCGGAGAGTTGAAAGCAGAAGGTGAATTCCAGAATGGAAAGAAAGTGAAGGAATGGACCTTTTACCATAAAAATGGAGTGATTCAACAAAAGGGAAGTTATAAAAATGGTCTGGCCAGCGGATACTGGAAATGGTGGTATGAAAATAAGCAACTTCATCGTGAAGAAACGTTTAGGTTAGGAAAAGAAGATGGAGAGTCGATTGAATACGATACTTTAGGTAATATTCTTACCCACGGAGAATTTATTGATGGAATCCGAGAAGGGAAATGGTATTATCATGTAAATGATCACACTGAAGAAGGAGAATACCGTGATGGTGGAAAACATGGAGTGTGGACATTTAAATATGATAATGGAAAAATTAACTTTGTAGGTGAATATTTAAACGGTTTGCCAATCGGTAAACATAAATTTTACTACCCTAGTGGAAGAAAAAAGTGGGATGGGAAGTATGAAAATGGTGAAAAAGAAGGAGAGTGGAGAAAGTTTGATGAAGAAGGAAAAGTTGTATTAACCATTTATTACAGACGTGGTGTAGAGTATAAATTGGACGGTAATAAGATTAAGCCTGCCCTGGAAATACCATGATAGAAAAGAACTTTGATACATTTTATGGGAGATATGCAGATGCTGTTTTTTTAATTAGAAAAAGCGATTTTGTAATAGTTAAGGCCAATCAGGCTACCATAGATTTGTACGAAGTAGGTGACCCTCAAAATGTACTAGGAAGACCATTTACTGAGTTTAAAACCAGTAAATTAAGTCAGTTAACAGCTGTTGAGCTTACTGCTATATTTGCAGAGATTGAGCACAAAGGAAACTGCGTGTTAACAGTAGAAACCAAAAGCCTTAAGGGAAATAAATTTATCGGGGAAATTAGCATCACCATCATTTCTGATGAGGTTGGTGAATACCTGTTAGTTACTTCCAGAAAAGTAGATAAAAAGGACAGTAAAATTGAGGAAATTAACGAAGCGGAAAGAAATTTTAGATCCGTTATTAATCAACTTCCAAATGGTATTGTAATTCACTACAATGGTAAAATTTCTTACGTCAATCCATACTTTCTGAATATCCTACAGCTTAAGGAAAAAGAGGTGATTGGTAAATTCATTTGCGATCTGGCAGATGAGAATTATCAGAAAATGGTGCAAAACCATGTGGAGAGTTTTGAAAGGGGTGAAGAACCGGAGATTGAACACGTAAAATTTAATAGTAAAGATGGGGAATCCATCTCGTTTTCCATCCAAACTGTGGGTGATACTTTTGAAGGTAAAAAGGCTTCAATATCCATCTTAACCAATCTGGAAATACACAAGAATTTTGCTCGACAAAATATCCGAATGAAATTGGCGGAAGAAGCCAATGTGGAGTTGGAAAAAGAAATTCTGGAACACAAGAAAACTCAGCATAAATTACAAAAACAAGAAGAGTTTAACGACAGTGTAATTAACAGTTCACTGGACATGATAATTGCTTCCAATGCTGCAGATGTAATTACAAATGTAAGCCCATCGGCTTGCTTTATTTTTGAGTACTCCCAAGAAGAGTTTATTGGTTTATCTCCGATTCAACTTTACGGAGATGAAGATGAGTATTACCGAGTAAAAAAGCAGATTGAGGAAGAAGGTTTTTTCATAGGTGAAATATCCAATAGAAAGAAGTCCGGTGAATTATTTACTTCGTATTTATCAGCGTCGCCAATTAAAAATCCTGATGGTGAATTATTAGGATACATGGGGGTTTCCAGAGATATATCCGAAATAAAAAAAGCTGAACTGGAGATCATTAACAGTGAGAAGAGGTATAGGGAACTTTTCGAAAACCTTACCGATGCTATTATCATTGTAGATTCTAAAAATAATTTACTGGAGATGAACGAGGCAGCCGAAAGTTTATTGGAGGTTAAACACGGTATGGGAGTTACTTATAACCTCTATAATTTTATTGCTGAAGAAAGCCTGGTTTACGCTAAAAAGAGAGCAAGGGAGCTCATTCAAAAAGGTGTTGTAAAGGGAGTAGAGTTGGAAGTAATAACCGGTAAGGAAAACAGAAAAACCGTAGAACTTTCCAGTAAAGCTTTCTACAATGATGGAAAGTTTGAAGGATCCAGAGATATTATTCGAGACGTAACGGAAAAGAAAAAAGCAGAAAACAAATTGCTTACTTCTTTGCAGGAGAAGGAAGTGCTGTTAAAAGAGGTGCATCACAGGGTAAAAAACAATTTGCAGGTAATTTCAAGTATACTAAACCTGCAATCCTCTTATGTAAAAGATAAAAAGACATTGAACATATTGAGAGAGAGCCAGAACAGGATAAAATCTATGAGTTTTATTCACGAAAGCTTGTATAGAGCTAGGGATTTCTCTTCTCTGAATTTCTCAGAATACATCGAAAATTTAGTTAGAAACCTGGTTCAATCTTATATGTTGGATCACGATAACGTGAATACAGAATTAGACCTGGGACAACATGCTTTAAGCTTGGATCAAGCCATTCCATGTGGGTTAATTATTAACGAATTGGTTTCAAATTCTATAAAATATGCCTTCCCAAAAGGAAAGGAAGGAATGATTACTGTTAAGCTAAAAGAAGTGGAAAATAAACTTCATTTTACAGTGGCAGATAATGGAATTGGGCTACCGGAAAACTTCAATGTGGAGGAGACAGATACCTTGGGATTACAGCTGGTGTACACGTTAATCGACCAGTTGGACGGAGATATTGAAGTTATAAATGATAATGGAACTAAATTTTTGTTTAACTTTACAAAGCTTATTTAATTAATCGACAAAAAAACATCTTTTATGGGTAAAATTAATGTTCTCGTAGTAGAGGATGAAAGTATTGTATCCAAAGATATTCAATATAGCCTTAAAAAATTGGGGTATAATGTAGTTGGAGCTGCAGCCACCGGTGAAAAGGCAATTGAGTTAGCTGGATCAGTAAATCCTGATATCATTCTGATGGACATTATGTTGAAAGGAGATATCAATGGAATTCAGGCTTCTGCCCGTATTAAAGAAGAATACAATATTCCGATTATTTTCCTTACTGCCTATGCTGATGAAAATACATTAGCCAAAGCTAAAGTAACCGAACCTTATGCTTATATCATTAAGCCATTTAAGGAGATCGATTTGCATACTTCTATCGAAATGGCGTTGTACAAGCACGGTAAAGAATTAGAGGTGTTGAAGGAAAGAGATATGCTTTACAACATTGTAGAAAATAAAGAAACCAAAGACTTTATTTTCGTAAAGAGCAAATCAAGATTAATTAAGCTAAACACCAAGGATATTTACTTTATCGAGGCCCTTAAGGATTATGTTGTAATTAATACCTTAAATAGCAGATATACTATCCACTCTACCATGAAAGACATCGAAAGAAAAATGCCTTCTGATGATTTTCTTAGGGTGCATCGTTCCTTCATTGTTAGGTTGGATAAAATTGCTCAAATTGAACAACCAAACCTTATTTTGGAAGAAAACAAGAAGATCATTCCTATTGGAGGATCTTATAAGGATGACCTGGTAAAAAGAATTAATTTGATCTAAGTTATCATGAAACTATATTCTAAAGCCAATGGTTTTCTGTTAACTATTGGCTTTTTTATTTTAAGCATTCAAGGAGCTACCCAAACCTGGAAATACTCCATTACTCCCGATTACGAATTTTCTGTTTGTGATCAGTGGGGAGAGTTAGGTGGGTACGAAGCCAGGTTTGTAATGCACAATCAAAAGGCCACTTTCGAGTCCGAAATAGATGTGGAAGATGATCATTGGGGTAGAGTGATGTTTCCGGATAGTTTTAACCTGGTAAGAGGAGATATTAACCTGGATTCTTTGGTGGACTTTAATTGGTATATCGAAGTAAAAAAGCACAAAGTAGCATCGGGTAATTTAACCTACGATTCTAGCCCTAATAGTATTTTTCAGTTGCATCCGTTCGATCCGTTTCCTGTTAAGGACCAATTAGATTTATGGGGAGAAGTAGTGGATGCATTTACCTGGGAAGATAAGACCGGAGAAAACTTCTTTATCAGAACCGATAGATGTAGCTATAATGAAGTGGTTTTGGATGCCGATACTGTAGCACAAGAAACTGTACACCTATATTTTTATCATTATAGAATGGTAGATGGTAAATACGAATTGGTAAGAAAACTTACTGATTATGTAAAGCTATGTACCGATTTTACATTTGCCAATCATGTTATAGAATCCATTGAGTTAACGGATGTGGATAGAGATACCATTGCTGAGGTTTCTTTCTTGTACGATGTGGATTGTATTAAGGGAATTGAGCCTAATAAACGCAAGTTAATGATGTTGAGTGACGGTAGAAAATATGCAGTTAGAGGTACGGCAAAAATATTAACCAGTCACATCAATAAAGAGTATAAAGGAGGAGAATATATACCTGGAAATGAATTATCTACTAATCTGGTATTTAAAAGGTTTATGATAAAAAAGTGGGAGAATAATTTGATTAAAACCCCCACAGTAGAATCGTCTAGATAACGATTTGACGCTTGATACTTTCTTCCAGACAAATTAAGGTTTCTGTTCTTTGAATCCCTTTGATGGATTGTATTTTATGGTTCAATACATCAAATAAGTGCTGTGTATTTAGACAGTATATTTTTACAAAAATGGAGTACACACCCGTAGTATAATAAGCCTCTACCACTTCAGGAACTAATTTTAAATCTTCAATTACTGCCTGATAAATAGCTCCGGTTTTCAAATGTATTCCCAGGAATGCAGATAGATCGTATCCTAACTTATGTGGATCTACAATTAGTACCGAATTCTTTACAATGCCTAATTGCTCTAGTTTTTTAATTCT
This sequence comes from Parvicellaceae bacterium, assembly GCA_965230225.1. Taxonomy (GTDB): domain Bacteria; phylum Bacteroidota; class Bacteroidia; order Flavobacteriales_D; family Parvicellaceae; genus CALSMU01. Next base: position 656,021 of record CBDDKM010000002.1, on the reverse strand, counting down.
AACGTGAATGGTACCCGCAGAAACAATTAATCGTTTAGCAATTTCGGTGTAAGGCACCTTAGCATCCTTCATTAAGATGGATATGATTTGTTTATCTAAATCATCAATTTCGTAATGTACATCCTTTTTTTGATACATATTTTGAAATATTAATAATTGAAATATGGATTTATTTATAAAAATATAAAAATTTTTAAAAAACATTACCAAAATATCATTATATGCGTAACAATATTTACATTTAAGGATGTATAAATCTTTTTCGTAAGGTAGTAGTTAGAAAAAGTAAGAGGTAGTAGTCTTAAAAAAAGAGGTGGGGCAAAATCCACCTCTTTTTTTGTAATAATAATTTGGATTTATAAAAAAAATAAAATAACCTTTGTCCAACACTAGCAAAATGAACAGAACAGTGAACACATATTTTTGGTTTTATTTTTTCTCTCTGAGGAAGGGCTGAATGTGTGTACACTAAAATATAGGATACTAATTAGCCCTTCTGAATATTCAGAAGGGCTTTTTTTTGGTTTAAACTGAACAAAATAATTTAAAAACGATGAAGAAAATAGCAATACAAGGAATTAGAGGAGCTTTTCACGAGGTGGCAGCTAAGAAGTTTTTTGACGCGGAAATCGAAGTAGTGGAGTGCTTTACCTTTAAATCTCTTTGCGATGAGCTTTATCATCAAAATGTGGATTATGCTGTAATGGCTATAGAGAATACCATTGCCGGTAGTTTATTGCCAAATTATGCCTTATTAAGGGAGTATCGTTTTAGAATTATTGGAGAAGTATATCTGAACATTAAAATGAATTTGATGACCATTCCAGGAGTTAACATGGAAGATATTCAGGTGGTAGAATCTCATCCTATTGCACTTCAACAATGTAAAGAGTTTGTTTACGAAAGAATTCAAAATGCAGTAATGAGAGAGTCAAACGATACGGCAGAAAGTGCTAAAAACCTGGCAGATTCTAAAGATCTTAATCGTGGAATTATAGCAGCCGAAAGATGTGCAGAGATTTATGATTTGGAGATCAAAGAGAAGGGGATAGAGACCAATAAACAAAACTTTACCAGGTTTCTGGTACTTGGAAGAGAAGCAATTGAAGAACCAGTAAATAACAAGGCTTCTCTGAGTTTACAATTAGGGCATGAGGTGGGAAGTTTAGCAGATATCCTTCACATTTTTAAGGAAAATCAGATTAATCTTACCAAAATTCAAAGTGTTCCGATTATCGGAATGCCTTACGAATATCATTTTCATATTGATATTGAATGGGGGGATTATGAAAACTATCAATATGCAATAAACAAAGTAATTAAGAAAGCTTCGACATTCAGTTTGTTGGGGGAATATAAAAAAGGAGAATACAGTTTAAATAATTAAGTAATGATCATTAAAAAGGCAAATAGATTAAATGCTGTTAAGGAATACTACTTTTCTGTAAAATTAAAGCAGATTAAGGAGTTAAATGAGTCTGGAAAAGACATCCTTAACATTGGTATAGGTAATCCTGATCTGGCGCCTCATCAAAGTGTGTTAGACCAGTTGTGTAAATCAGTAAATACAGCTAATACTCATGGATATCAGAGCTATAGAGGATTGGATGAGTTAAGGCATGCCATGGCAGATTATTACGGACGATTTTATAACGTAAAATTAAACGATGAAGAAATTCTCCCGTTAATTGGATCCAAGGAAGGAATTATGCACATTACTCAGGCATTTATTAATGAGGGAGATGCTGTATTGGTTCCAAATCCTGGTTACCCAACTTATAAGTCGGTGGCGGATCTTGCTCATGCAAAGGTGTTGGAGTACAAGCTAAATGAGAATAACGGATTTCAGATCGATATTGAAGAGCTTAAAAAGTTACCATTGGAAGAAGTTAAACTCATGTGGATTAACTACCCAAATATGCCTACCGGTACGGATGCAGATATTGCTGTGTTAACCGAATTGGTAGAATTGGCTCACCAGTACGAATTTTTAATCATCAACGATAATCCATATAGTAGAATACTTACTGACAAAGTGTTTAGTATATTTCAAATTCCCGGAGCCAAAGAGGTGGCATTGGAGTTAAATTCTCTAAGTAAATCTCATAATATGGCAGGTTGGAGAATAGGTTGGATAAGTGGTAAATCCATTTACATTGATACTATTTTAAACGTTCGTTCGAACATGGATTCCGGGATGTTTTATGGTTTGCAAAAGGCAGCCATAAAAGCATTGGAACTGGAAGGAGAATGGTTCTTAAAACTGGATGAAGTTTACAGTAAAAGAAAGCAGCTATTGCACCAGCTTTTTGATTTGCTGGGATGTACATATAGCAAGAGTCAAGTGGGATTATTCGTTTGGGCAAAAATACCGGAGTCGGTGGCCTGTGTAGAAGATTTTGTAGATGAACTAATCATGGAAGCAGAAGTGTTTATTACTCCGGGAAAAATATTCGGAACAGAAGGAGAAAGATACTTAAGAGCATCTTTGTGTACCAACGAAGAAACACTGCAAGAAGTAATTAACAGAGTGAATAAACATTTATTAGTAAAGGCATGAAAGTAGCGATAATAGGATTGGGATTAATTGGTGGTAGTATTGCCAAAGATCTCAGAAAAAGAGGATTTGCCGACTTACTAATTGGAGTAGATCATAATCCGATACACTCACATGAGGCATTTGAATTGGGATTGGTGGATGAGATTAAATCCTTAAATGATGCTGTTCAGGAATGTGATCTGATAGTGGTGGCAATTCCTGTAGATTCTGCCAGAAAAGTGGTGGAACAAGTGTTAGCATTGATAACTGAAAAGCAAGTGATAACTGATGTCGGTTCAACCAAATCTGGAATTTGTAAAGTATTATCCGATCATCCTAAAAGGAATCGATTTGTAGCCGGACATCCAATTGCAGGAACTGAAAATGCAGGACCAAAAGCTGCAATTAATAACCTGTTTAATCATAAAACTGGGATTATTTGCGAGAAAGAAAAGTCGGATGCTGATGCTTTAAAAATGGTAGAAGATGTGTACGATGTATTGGGAATGAACATAAAATACATGGGGGCAGAAGAGCACGATATGCACATTGCGTATGTATCTCACTTATCTCACATCAGTTCATTTGCTCTTGGTTTAACCGTATTGAATATAGAAAAGAGCGAGAAAAACATTTTCGATCTGGCAGGATCGGGATTTAGTTCTACTGTTCGATTGGCAAAGAGTTCGCCGGATATGTGGAAACCCATTTTTGAGCACAACTCTGAGTATCTTGTTCCGGCTTTGGAGGAGTACATCGATCAGCTTCACGATTTTAAGACATTTTTAAAACACAATAAATCAGAAGATATTTACCTGTTAATGCAGCAGGCCAACGACATTAGAAGAATATTAAAAGGAGACACAAAAAATTAGGAAAATGAAGAAACAACTAGATATATTACCAGCTGACCAATGGTTAAAAGAAGGGAAGCGACCAATTATAATAAGCGGACCTTGTAGTGCAGAAACAGAAGAGCAGGTTATGGTTACTGCTACTGCTCTGGCAGAATCCGGAAAAGTAGATTACCTGAGAGCAGGAATCTGGAAACCCAGAACCCGACCTAATTCGTTCGAAGGAGTAGGAGAAGAAGGACTGGGATGGTTGGTTAATGCAGGTAAAAAACTTGGATTACCGGTTACAACGGAAGTTGCAAATGCTAAGCATACGGAACAAGCTTTAAAGGCAGGAGTTGATGTACTTTGGATAGGAGCCAGAACAACGGTTAACCCTTTCTCTGTACAGGAAATTGCCGACGTTTTAAAAGGTGTTGATATTCCGGTAATGGTGAAGAATCCCTTAAACCCGGATTTGCAATTGTGGTTGGGAGCCCTGGAAAGAATTAATCAGGCCGGAATTAATAAACTAGCCGCAATACATAGAGGATTTTCCAGTTTCGATAAATCGGCTTACCGAAATATTCCAAAATGGGAGTACCCAATTGAGTTAAAACGTTTGTACCCGGAGCTTCCAATTATTTGCGATCCAAGTCATATTGGTGGTAATAGAGACTTAATTGCTATGATCTCTCAAAAAGCTATGGATTTGGATTTCGAAGGATTGATGATTGAAAGCCATATAACGCCCGATGAAGCATGGAGTGATGCAGCACAACAGATTACACCAAAAAACTTAGATAAGCTGTTAAAAGAGCTTATAATTCGTTCTAGAAGTACAGACAATAAAGACTTCATAGATCACCTTGGTGAGTTAAGAGAAAAGATTGATGAAATTGATGAAGAAATCATTCAGAAATTAGCTGCCAGAATGAAAGTGGCCATCGAAATAGGTAAGTATAAAAGAGACAATGACGTTACCATTTTACAAGTGGGTCGTTGGGATGAAATTATTCGAAAAAGAAAAAGTCTGGCATCTGCCTTAGGTCTGTCGGATGATTTTACCGATAAGCTGCTAAAGATTATTCACAAAGAATCGATAGGTCAGCAAACGAAGATTATGAATAAAGAATAAAACAAGGGGCATTGCGCCCCTTGTTTTTTATCTAAATCTAAGCTTAATCGTTTGATTTTTCTTTTGCCCCCTTACGAACAATTCGTTCGTATGAAAAATCGGATTAATACTGATCTAGCAAATAGTTGATTAGATCAGTTGTAGTTACAATTCCTACTAACTCTTCATTTTCTGTTACAGGAACAGCATGAAATTCGTTAGTGGCTAATATTTCTGCTACATCTTTAATGGTATCTTCCGGTGAAACAGTTGTTGGATGATGATGCATTACCTGATCAATGCTAAGCATATCAAAGATGGCATTGTCTACTTCAGACTGACCAAAATTACCACCGTAGCTAATTCGGTTAATGTCCGTTAAGCTAATGATTCCCTTTAAGGACTCTCCCTCAACAACAGGCAAGTGTCTGATGTTGTTTTTCTCCAATAAATTCTGGGCATCATATAGATTACCGTTTTTTACATCTAACTTCAAAAGATCTGTTGTCATGATCTTAGAAATTGGCTCTCTTCTTTTCATTCTATGTTATTTTTTAATTATGAATCCATTTCCATTCCGGTTTCGTTCTGTTCTTTAAGTGTCCAGTTATCCGTAGCTGTAGTTTCCAACCACAGGTTATGGCTTTTTCTAAATACTTGAACATTTATCCCGAATTTGCTTTCAAAACCTTGCTCCACTTCCGTAACCGTACTGGCCGGTGTAATGATAAAATCACCTTCGTTGTGCTTGGTTCTGATTTCGGCAATTTTAACATCCTCCTTAATCAGGGAGTCTTTTCCTGATCCTTCTCCTTCAGCATGCTTTTTGGTAAAAAATTCCAATTTTAAATAAGGATACACCCTGCTGAATTTCTTTTTAATGTCTTCCGTACTAACGTTGTCTTCTATGTGAATCTTCATCGCTTTAACTTTTACTTAAAGTTACGTAACCGGGTAGGGTAGAAACATGAAGATTATCAGTTCAAAACCTGTTAAATAAAAGAAAACCCCCTCTGAAATAATCAGAGAGGGCTTTCCACTAAGTTGCACAACCAACAACAACTATATCTCGCTCTTCAGTTCCCAGTTCGCAATGCGATAGAACCAAAGTTTTAGTCTGTATAACAAGTAGTACATAGCAGGTACTACAACCAGGGTTAAGAAGGTGGCAAATGTTAATCCATAAATAATGGTCCAACTCATTGCTCCGAAGAAAATGGCATTGTCTCCACCAAAGAATATTCTCGGATCAAATTCAGAATACAACGAGAAGAAATCAATGTTCATTCCGGTTGCCAATGGTAATAATCCCAGAATGGTGGTAATTGCTGTTAACAATACCGGACGCAGACGGGTTTTTCCACCCTGAATAATTGCATCTTTTACTTCCGAAATAGGCAATTGTTGTGTTTCATTAAGGCCTAATTCTTCTTTTCTTCTTTTTCTAATAAGGTTGGTATAATCCACCAGTACAATGGCATTATTTACAACAATACCTGCCAGGGAAATAATACCAATCATGGTCATGATGATTACAAAGTCATCGCCGGTGAGAATGATTCCAAAGAATACACCCACCAAACTCAACACTACCGAAAGTAAAATAATGGTAGGTGTAGAGAACGAGTTAAACTGTGCTACAATGATCAATAGAATTAAGAAAACAGCGATTAATAAAGCCGAACTCAAGAATTCCATTTCTTTGGCTTGCTCATCCATTTGACCAGAGAATCTGAAGTCCAAACCAAGTTCTTTGAACTCAGCTCCTTCAGGTGAATCGTAAAAACCTTCCATTTTAGCTTTTAACGAATCCACCACCATGGTAGGGTTAGCTCCTTGTTCAACACCGGAGTATACCGTAACCATGTTTTCCAGGTTAGTTCTTTTAATGGAGCTGTTGTTATAGATAATATCTATGTCATCCACTACCGATCTAATTGGAATATCCAGTTTCTGACCTCTGTTGTTCATGAACATAATTTTCTGATCCAACAGATCATCAATACCTCCACGGAACTCAGTACCTAATCTAAGGTTGAGGTCGTAAATTTCGTCATCCAATTCGAAAGTAGAAATGTCTTTACCAAACAATGCCGTTCTGATAGTAGAAGCAATTTGACCGTTGCTCATTCCATTCGACTGAAGGTATTCGTGGTTCAGGTTAATTCTGATTTCTGCTTTGTTAAGCTTTACATCAGTAGTTAATTCCTGTACTCCCTCTACATTAAATGCTGCAAGGTATTTTCTTAGCAATTCAGCTCCAACTACAATATCTTTATAGTTATCAGAACCACTAATTTCAATATTAACTGGTGGTTCCTGAGGAGGTCCGGCAGGATCTTTTGCCAATACAATTTTAACATCTGCGTACGACCAGTTTTTTAGGGTATCTTCCAGAGCGGTCATCACATCTGCAGTGTTTAATCCTCTACGGTTAGAGAACTCACAGAAAGAAACTGTAATTCTAGCTTTGTTTGGAGTTTCTCCAAAAGATGGTCCTTCCATAGGATCAGATGTTCCCTTACCTACTTGTTCAATGATGGACTCAATAAATGGAACTGTATCGTAAACAGGTTGACCAATTTTATCGATTGAGCGGTTTACGTTAAATACCGAGTTGTAAGAGTAGGTGGCAGATCTACCGTCCAGTTTACCATCTACCTCTTTGTTTAATACAGCATCAATTACATCTTTTACCTCTTCGGTAGTTTTATTGGTAACTGCGATATCAGTTCCGGCAGGGTGCTCAATAAAAATATTGATGTAGTTTGGTTGGTTATCCGGGAAAAACAACACTTTTGGTGGGAATACTCCCATCAATACAAATGATAGGAATAGCATTACAAATGTTCCCCCAAATACCCAAATAGGTCTTTTTCCTTTAATTGCTCCAGTTAAGAATCTTTTATAAGCATTTTCCAAAATTGGTAGCAACTTGTTTTGGAACCAAATGGTAGCCGGATAAAAGAAGAAGGCATTAATTAAAATTAATAGAGCAATGGTTGCAAAGATGTTTGCCATCCCAAAAGATCCGGTTGGGTATAGGAGAATGGCAACAGTAGCAAAGGCACCAAACCAAATAAATACTCTCTTTTTACGAGGTTGTTTTTGATCTACTTTCATTAACACCGCTGTTAACACAGGGTTAATAACCAATGCCACAAATAAAGAGGATCCAAGTACGATCATTAAGGTAATAGGTAGGTACTGCATAAACTCTCCCATCATTCCGGGCCACAAGGCCAGAGGAATAAATACAGCAAGAGTAGTAGCAGTGGAGGCAATGATCGGCCAGGCCACCTCACCAACTCCATAGATGGCCGCTTTAATTCCGGTCATGCCTTCCTCTTCCATCAAACGATAGATATTTTCTACTACTACAATACCGTTATCTACCAGCATTCCCAGGGCTAGTACCAAAGAGAATAGCACCATAATGTTTAGGGTAACACCTGCAGCATTTAGGATCATCATAGACATTGCCATCGAAAGAGGAATCGCGATTCCCACAAACAATGCGTTTCTTAGTCCAAGGAAAAACAGCAGTACTCCAACCACCAGGATAACTCCAAAAATGATAGAGTTTTCCAGGTTACTTACTTGCGAACGAATGGTAACTGATTGGTCGTTGGTAAAAGTTACTTGCATTCCGGATGGAAAATCATCCAATTGAGCTTCTTTTACCACTTCCTTTACATTATCAATGGCGTTTACAATATTAGATCCAGCACGTTTTTTAATGTCGATCATTACCACTGGGTTGTCGTTCTGACGAGCATAACTGGTAGTATCTGTATCTCCAAAAGTTACCGTTGCTACTTCGTGTAAGAAAACATCATCAGACCCTTCGTGTTTTACCACTAAGTTTCTGATTTCTTCTTCCGTTTTGAATTTACCATCGATGATCACGAAATGATCAATACCATCTACACTGATGTTACCAGCACCAATGGTTAAGTTGTTGTTTTGGATCGCTGTTTCAACATCATGAAAACTTACTTTTTTGGCTTCTGCCGCGTACTTTTTCATTTCAATTTTCATCTTCTGATCCTGAACCCCCCTAATGTCGGCGGAACTAATCTCCGATATGGCTTCAATCTTATCTTTTAAATCTTCCGCTTTTTCCTTTAGGAACTGAACTGGGTAGTTACCAGATAAGTTGATGTTCAGAATAGGAAACTCATTCACGTCCATTTTAGCTACGGTAGGTTCTACAGGTAAATCCTGAGCAAAAGATTTGGTACTTCTCGCATCAGACAAAGCTTCTTCTACCAGATCTTTTGCATCGTCGGGAGTTACACTAAATTCGAATGTAACTACCAGTACTGCGAAGTCCTGAATGGCTGTTGATTTAATTTTATCAATTCCCTTTTTCTTGTTCAACTCTTTTTCAAGAGGCTTAACAATTTTATCTCGAATAATCTCAGGGGAGTTACCAGGGTAGGGAACATTTACATAGATCTCCGGAACTTGAATTTCCGGGAAACTTTCCCTTGCCATTCTTTGGTAAGCCATAGCTCCACCTAATACCAAAATGGCGAGGATCAGATAAACCGTTTTACGGTTTTTCACCGAAAGAGTAGACAGCGCAAACTCCTTCAACGAAGGTTTATTTTTTTCCATTTCTAGTTTCTTTTAGTTTGATTCTGTCTTACTTCTTTTCGTTAATTCTTACTTCCTGCTCGTCTTTAACACCTCTACATCCTTTATCAACAACTTGCTCGTTTTCGGTAAGACCAGAAATAACCTGAGTATAATCTCCTGAAGATTTTCCAATTTCGATGGAAACCTGTTTTACATGCCCGGTAATTTGTTTTTCACCAGACTCAGATTCTTTAGTATCTCCAGGTTCAAAAACATATACAAATGGTTCTTGATTTACATCTCTTAAAATGGTTCTGGAAGGAATCACAATAGCATTAGAATCTACATAGTCTCTAATCCTCATAACCGACATTAAATTAGGTACGTGGTGCATATCCGGGTTAGGAATTTCAACTTCTACTGTAATGGTTCTATTTACAGGATTTACAAATTTTCCAACACGCTTTAAGTTTAGCCCTTTTATTTCTTCATTTCCCAAAGCAGGAAAAGAAAGGTTGGCGATACTTGTTTGGTTAATTTTAGCTAAATAAGACTCAGAAATATCTGCTTTAACACTCATTTTAGTTAAGTCGATAAGTCTAATAATTGGACTTCCCGGCCCGGCAACTTCACCAACAACAGGAAAAACTTCTTCAATGTACCCAGTAAATGGTGCGCTAAGAACAAACTTTCCCTTTTGGGTTTTAACCGATTGAAGGGTTTGTTTTAAGGTTTTTAATTGTCCTTCGGCTTGTTTAAGAGCCATTTCGGTTCCTACACCTTTTTCGGAAAGAGCAACTTGTTTATCGTACATGTATTGAGCTAATTCAATTTGTTCTTCCAACTCTTTCATATTCGATGCGATTACATCAGAATCGAAGGTGGCAATGGTAGACCCTTTAGTGATTATTTGTCCTTCTTGTACAGGAAGTGTTTTAATTAAACCTCCTGCTTCAGGTACCACAATTACGTTTTTCTCTGCTTCGATGGCTCCTTGTATTTCAAAGTAGTGATCAAAAACCTGTTTTTCTGTTTGGATGGTTGTGATAGAAGGAAGGCTTTCTTCTACCGCTTCTTTTTCTTCCTCTACAGGAGCAGAACATGAAGCCAGTGCCAGGGTAACTAGTGCAACAGATGCGTAATTTTTCATTTTTATATTATTCAGTTTCATTATTCTAGTTGTTAGGTAGGGGTTATAGTTTATTTGATAGTTTATCTATGCTCAATTTTGCTTTAATTAAATTGAAAGCGGCAGATGTTAAGTTAGATTGTGCTGTTAAATATTGCGTTTGAACCTGAGTTAATTCCAAGCTTGAAACAATTCCTTCTTTGTATTTTATCTGAGTATTGTCAAAGATCAACTTGGCAACATCAATGGCTTTTTTCTGTGTGTTGTATACATCTTTTGCACTATTGAAATCTGCTACTGCTTGCGACATTTGAAGCTTAATTCCCTTGTCTGCTTGCTCCATGGTGTTTTGGGATTTCATTACCTCCAATTGAGCCTGACTAACTTGAGAAGCACGTTGTCCGCTACTAAAAATAGGAATGGTTAGGTTTAACCCCCATAAAGTAGTTGGATACCAGCTGTAGTCTGAATCAAAAAAGTTGATTTCATTTCTTTGAGCCACTTGTTGATGAGAAAAGAAAGCTGCTAAACTTGGTAAATAATTCGCTTTAGTGTTTTTCAACGATAACTCATTTAAGGTTAGTTGCGATTCAAGGATTTTGTGATCGATATTATTGCTTACGTCGTATACCTCTGGAGCAGTAATTCCCTCGGCAATTCCAATAAACCCATCTAGCGTTTCGGTTAGGGTAATATCTTTTGTAAGATCCATTCCCATTTGCATTTTAAGAAGGTTTTTAGCTACTCTTACTTGTGCTTCTACCTGAGTAATACCATTTTGAACCTGCAGAACCGAAAGCTCTAATTGAGCAGCATTAGTAGACTCAACTACTTTTTCTTCCACCAATATTTTAGTGTCTTCAAAAATTTGTTCGGTAGAGGTCAGAGTAGAATCCATGATTCGTTTATTCTCTTCCAATACAAGTACAGTGTAGTATGCTTCTGTTACGGCAGCTTTGGTTTCCAGTTCGGACTTTTCAACCAGTTGTTTAGAGGTATTGGTATACGCTTTAGAAGCCTGCAGACCTACCAGGTAGTTTCCACTAAAAATAAGCTGAGAAACTTGTAGTGTAGCGTTTACATTATAGTCTGTACCAAATTGCATTTCCATCACCTCGTCGGCCGGAGCCATTGGGTTGAATGTATTAGCAGGAACCACAGTAGTAGGAATATCTATAAAGTTTTGAAAGTCAACCTTACCAGATATTTGTGGTAAACCAATTGCAGTAGTTTCCCAAACCTTTTTTTCTGCAATTTCAAGGTCTAGTTTTGCATTTTTAGAATTACCATTGTTCAGAATGGCGTATTCCTGAGCCTGTTTTAAAGAGAAGGAATCTTGCCCAAATGAGGTGAAGCTTCCGAACAACAAGGCCGTTATGATTATTCTTTTCATAATAAGTAGTTACTTTTCAAGTTAGGGGTTAAATGGTGTTTCTTTTTTATCTATGTCAAATAATTGTTTGATGTATTTAATACCTTTTTCACTGGCGATACCCTTTAAGTGATAGCGGGCAATTTCCACGTGCATTTCTTCGAACGAATATTTAGTATCTCTAAAGAGTTTTGAATCGAAAATGGCATCAATTAAGGTTACATATATGGTGGCAACCAGTTTCGGATTAAGGTTATCTCGGTATAAACCTTCTTCAATACCTTCAAGAATGTTGGATTCAATTTGGTTGAGGATAAAATCTTTTTTGTGATTTTCCATTACTCCCCAGGCTTCCGGATAATAGCGCTGTAAATCATAAATAACCGAAGGTTGTATGCTTTGCAATTTAAGGCTAACCATTTTATTGATGGAATAAACCTTATCAATAGCGTTGCCAGTAGCATTTTCTATTTCGCAAAGGGCACACTCGTCATTTTCGATGGCCAACTTCATACACTTCTTAACCAAATCCTTTTTGTCGCTAACTGATTTGTAAAGTGTCTTTTTGGAAATACCAAGGTGCCTGGCTATATCATCCATGGTCAGACTCTTTATTCCATAGGTCATAAATAAGCCTGATACTGTTAATAATAATTCTCTGTCTTTTGGATCTATATTATTTTCCATGGTACAAATGTATGTACTTTTTCCTCATTGGAAACAAAAAATATAAAAAACGTTTCCTTGGTTTCTAATAAGAATATGTGAAATGCTTGAAACACCAGTAAAATTAATAGTTGTAGGGAAATGTTAAAAAAACAAAAAGAGGAAACATTTAATGTTCCTCTTTGTTTTTATTGCAGTATTTAGACCATTTTTCTTTGAAAATCTCTTTATCCTCATCGGATAATTGGTGGTATTTGTCTTTGAATTTTCCTTTCCATCCGTGCGAATGGCATTGGTGTTTTCCAAAGTGTCTGAATCCGAAAAGTATTTTTGCCATGAAAATTAACCCGGCAGATTGCCAGAAGGTTATTTCTCCCCAGTCGAAGATAACAGGCATTAACCAATTCCAAAGTAATTGGAATACCCAAACCATGGCTACCACTATAATCGATCCCAGAATACACATGAGGACCATCTTTTTTGGGCTGTACTTTGCACACATAACGTCTGGATTTAAAGCCTTGCCTAATACTCAGAAGAGGCAACGATCTCGTTATACAATTCAGTTAACTTTTCTCTGAGGTGGAGAACGGCATATCGTTTTCTGGAAATGAGCGTATTCACCGTCAATCCGGTTTCTTCAGCTATTTCTTTAAATGATTTTCCGTCGAACTCGTGTTTCACAAATACTTCCTTCTGTTCAGCAGGCAATTCGTTTAATCCTTCTTCCAGTTCTTCCCAAAACAGGTCTTTGGTAACTTCGTCGTCTGGAATTTGTTCGAAATTGGTAAATATGTCCTCTAGTTTAAGGCTGTCTTCATCTTCCGAATAAGAACCTCCATTTAGTTCAGAAAAATTCACATTTTTCTTTTTTCTATAAAGGTCTGTAATTCGGTTTCTGGCAACAGTAAACAACCAGGAGGTTGTTTTCTCCACGTTTTCCAAATTTCGATAAAGTGTAACGAACTGATAAAACACATCCTGTAAAACATCCTCGGCATCGAGTTCTGTTTTTACCCTCTTTCTGATAAACCCGAACAATCGCTTGCGTTCTTTTTCGAACTTCTCTCCGATTTCTTTGTTCTGTTTATCGGTTGCTATGGTTGTAGAAATCTCCATCTCAATTTGGTAGACGGCTGTGTTTTAGAAATATTTTAAGTTCAGTTAAAAAAATTGTATTTTTTTCCGTTATGGATAAATTAACCACTCGGTTTTTCCTTTCTAACCTCATTACTGCCACAATTATTGTGTTGAGTATTCCCTGGCTTCAGGAAAGAAACAAAATGATCTTTGAGGGCAAAGATACGGTATATGGAATAATTATACTGTTAGCTTTTATAAGCGGCATTTATTTTAGCATCGTTCGCAGTAAATATATGGGGCAACAACTAACCGGTAGGATGAGTGGTTTCGAAAAGTTTTTCATTGGGCTGCTATACCTGTTTGCCATGGGAGGAAACATGATGATGCTTTTTGTAGCTTTAACTTCTATTTATGGCGCCCACGAAACAATACCAACTTATGCAGATATAATTGGTATTAGCTTAATGTTATTGTGTATGGGTGGGCTAGGAGCTGAAGTAGCCTATTGGTCCAAATCGCAAGGGAAACCGGTTTCTGAAAAAAGAAACAAACTGGCCAATTGGCTCATTATGTTTTATGTTGGAACTGGAAGTGCAGTGGTTTGGGATGTTATGATTATTGGGAGTAACATGTCCATAAGAACAAGTACATCCGGCTTTTGGGCGGATATGGTTGCATTATTCTTCCTTGCCTTAATGGTTTTGTTCCCGTTTCAGAGGCTTTTCTGGTACGAGATGGTAGTTCAATCCAGAGGCTGGAAAGACAATTTAAAAGTTGCTCTGGCATTTACAACAGTACTAGCCGCGGCAATTGTTCCCTTATTTTTTGTTTGATTAAAGCCCGTCTCGGAGCTTATCCAACAAGCCGTTTAGAATTTCGGCTTCATCGTCGCTTAATGCTCCCAATAATCCGTCCAGGTCTTCGTTCTTTTCCTCCATAGACTCCAACAAGCTTAATCCCTTTTTGCTGATTAAAACATCTTTTTGTCTACGATCTGCTTTACATTCTTTTCTACTTACTAAAGACTTTTTAACCAACCGGTCGATGATTCGACTAACATCAGACCCTTTATCGAGCATTCGCTCTTTAATTAGTCCAATACTAGCTGCCTTAGGATATTGCCCTCGTAGAATTCTAAGTACGTTGTATTGCTGGCCAGAAATATCATATTCCTTAAAGATCATCCCAGTTCGGTAATCAATTGCCAATTGTGTGTAGTGCAAATTAACCAATGCTTTCTGACGGACATTCCTAAATCTACTCTGGATTTCCTCTTCTATTTTCATGCGGTCATTATTTTCAGAAATGGTATTATTCGTAAGAGGGCTACGATTTGTGCCAAATTACGACTTTATTGTTAAAAAACCGGTTTTTTTCGGCTTCTTTCGCCCGATTCACGTACAAAGAATACCAATACCATAGAAATTGTCATGAATCTGGTAATGGTGTCGGTTTTTACAACTAATTATTAACCAATCTGTTAGGATTAACCTTTAGCATGTGATCCATCGCAGAAAGCTCCGTTTCCGGATTTACGACATCCGCAAAAGGCTACTTTTTTGGTGGAATCAAATTCTACTATTTCTGGAGTAAATGAAGATCCTTTATGCTGTCCGTCGCAAAAAGGTTGATTACTACTTAAACCACAGGTGCAATAGGCTTTTTTACCTGCTTCTACTTCCATAACGTAGGGGGTGTTTTGGGTGGATTTTCCTTTTTCCATGATATTAATGATGGTGTTTTGTTGTTGTTCAAAGATAGATAAAAAAATACATGTTGCAACACATAATAGGGTTAGATAGATATTTTTCCTTGTTGTAAGCATCATTTATAGGGAAAAGTTCGTTTTTTTGCTATTCGAAAATTTTCAACGATGGAGAGAACAAAAATTATTGATGCATTGAAATTAGAGCCAGGAGGAAAAATTCTGGTAAAAGGATGGGTAAGAGCTTTTAGAAGTAATAGGTTTATTGCTTTGAACGATGGGTCTTGTTTAGCTAATATTCAAGTGGTAATTGATTATGAAAACTTTCCAGAAGAATTATTAAAAAAAGTTTCTGTTGGAGCGGCTGTTTCTATCTCTGGAGATTTAGTAGAATCTCAAGGAAAAGGGCAAAAAGTAGAAGTTGTAGCAGAGGCCATTGAGGTTTTTGGTGAGGCCAATCCAGACGAGGTTCAAAAAACGATTCTTCAGCCTAAAAGGCACAGTCTTGAGACTTTAAGAGAGCAAGCTCACTTAAGATTTAGAACCAACACGTTTGGAGCTGTTTTTAGAATAAGACATGCCATGGCTTACGCCATTCATAAATACTTTAATGACAATGGTTTTTTCTATTTGCATACGCCAATAATTACTGGTTCGGATGCGGAAGGAGCCGGAGAGATGTTTCATGTTACCAACATGGATTTAAAAGATATTGCTAAAGACGAAGAAGGAAATGTAGATTACTCACAAGACTTTTTTGGGAAAGAAACAAACCTAACTGTATCAGGTCAGCTAGAGGCTGAGTTAGGAGCTATGGCATTGGGTCAAGTATATACTTTTGGTCCTACTTTTAGGGCTGAAAACTCTAACACTTCTCGTCATTTAGCAGAGTTTTGGATGATTGAACCGGAGATTGCATTTGCTGATATCCACGACGATATGAACCTTGGTGAGGATTTTCTGAAGTATTGTGTAAACTATGCATTGGAGCACTGCGAGGAAGATTTAGCATTCTTAGCTCAAAGAGAAGCCAACGAAGACAAACAAAAACCACAAGCAGAGCGTAACGAAATGAGCCTGGTGGATAGAATGAAGTTTGTGGTGGAAAATGACTTTGAAAGAATTACTTATACAGAAGCCATTGATATCTTAATGAGGTCAAAACCTTTTAAGAAAAAGAAATTCAAATTCCCGGTAGAGTGGGGAGTTGATTTGGCAAGTGAGCACGAAAGATTCTTAGTGGAGAAACACTTTAAGAAACCGGTAATTATTTACGATTACCCGGAAACCATTAAGGCATTTTACATGCGTAGAAACGACGATAACAAAACTGTTGCTGCTATGGATGTATTGTTCCCGGGAATTGGAGAAATTATTGGAGGATCTCAGCGTGAGGAAAGGTTGGATGTACTGAAAGAGAAGTGCGCTAGTTTTGATATACCGGAAGAGCACGTGTGGTGGTATTTAGATACCAGAAAATTTGGTACTGCTCCGCATGCAGGGTTTGGTCTTGGATTTGAAAGACTAGTAATGTTTGTTACAGGAATGACCAATATTAGAGATGTAATTCCGTTCCCAAGAACACCTAAGAACGCAGAGTTTTAATAAACGATATTACTGAAGTATTGAAGGCCATAAATTATTTTATGGCCTTTATTATATCGTTAATGATTCTGGCACCGGATCTTCGTCCGCATTTTTCGGCTAAATCTAAGGCCTCGTTGGAGTCAAATTCTTTTTCTCGATAGGTTTTTCTGTCTTTGTTATCTCCTGTAATAACTTGTCCGGCAGATCGGCTATTGGTTACTTTTTCAGACTTTTCTTTTTCTGCGTACCATTCTTTGATGTGCTCCTTTTCCACCTGATCCACCAGCCCTTTTGAGTTCATGTCTATGGTAGTTAATTCAAACTCTTTTCCATGGTCGTCAGATTCAGTGTCATTTACTGTTTCTGTTTTAGTGGACTCTTCTATTTTAAGTTCAGAAATAGAAACCATGAACTCCGGGTTGTCTTGTACAATAACAATTTTACTGCTGGCAAATTCGGCCTTCATTCCCTCAATAAACGCTGCCCTGTATTCATCGGCGGTAAAGCCTCCTGTAAAGTTAGAGTTACCATTGTTTTGCATGGATATTTCAAAGCTTTCGTCGAGGGTTATTTTTACTTCTCTGTCTAGCGTTTTACTAACGTAGCAAGAGGTAAATAAAAGGGAGATTAGAGGTAATAAAAATAGTTTTTTCATGATGGATCATTTTTTGTTTTTGATCGGATAAATTCTAGTACTAGAAACAGGATAATTCCCCAGGCAAAAAAGAAGAAATTAATAGCAAATATGATGAGTAATACCCAATAGTTTTTAAGTAAGGCAACATCTTTGTATCGGAATCGATAAAATACTGTGGCAAAGACTGCCCAAAGCAAAATCAGATAAATGGGTATAAAAGAGAAAATCATACTATCATTTGTGGGGTTTTGTAAAAGTAAAAAAACTACCTATATTTAGTCTTTGTAGTGCATAGAAAGATTATTAGTTGATAATATCATGTACTTTTACAGGGCTTAATATATTAAGATTAGAGAACGAGAAAATGGCATTGAAACAATCATTAAACTTAAAGCTTCAACAGAAGCTTTCTCCTCAGCAAATTCAGCTGATGAAGTTACTGCAGGTGCCTACAGTAGAGTTGGAGCAGAGAATTAAGCAAGAAATTATTGAAAACCCAGCCCTGGAGGAAGGAGCAGAAGTTGACGAGCGCAAAGAAGACGATTTTGACGATGATTATTCTTCGGAGGACCTAACGGACTCCAGAGAAGACTTCGATATTAACGACTACCTGGACGACGATGTTCCCTCTTACAAAACATCGGTTAAGAATAAAGGGGTAGATGACGATGAAAAAGCTATTCCATTATCAGGAGGAGCTACCTTTCAGGAAATTTTAGAAGATCAGGCAGCTCTTAGAATTAAAGATGAAAAGCAATTAATTATTGCTAAACAAATCATAGGTAATCTGGATGAATCAGGATACCTCAGAAGGGAAGTTGAAAACTTAGTAGACGATCTTGCATTTAGCTTAAATGTAATGGCTGAGGAGGAGGAAGTATTGGAAGTTCTTGCCATGGTTCAGGGGCTGGACCC
The DNA here is from genome assembly GCA_965230225.1 of Parvicellaceae bacterium. GTDB lineage: Bacteria > Bacteroidota > Bacteroidia > Flavobacteriales_D > Parvicellaceae > CALSMU01. Next base: position 637,854 of record CBDDKM010000002.1, on the reverse strand, counting down.
CGCTGGAGTTGCTGCAAGAGATTTGAGAGAATGCTTGATGCTTCAGTTGGGTAGAAAACAATCTACTGTTGAGATAAAAACAGCTGAAGCGGTATTGGACCAATGCTTCGAGGAGTTTACAAAGAAACATTACAACAAGATCGTTAAGAAGCTGGGAATAATGGAAGATGACCTGAAAGAGGCCATCGAAGAAATTGTTAAGCTGAACCCCAAGCCGGGTAATTCCATGAAGGAAACCAGTAAGGCGATGCAGCAAATTATTCCGGACTTTATCATTACCGAACAGGATGGGAAGCTTGACCTTACGTTGAATGGTAGAAATGCTCCACAATTAAAGGTAAGTAAGCAATATGCCGAAATGCTTCGTGGTTATGCAGAAAGTAAAAAAACCAAGCAAGATAAGGAAGCTGTTATGTTTGTAAGGCAGAAAATTGATTCTGCGAAATGGTTTATCGACGCCATTAAACAAAGGCAACAAACGCTTCTGGTTACCATGGATGCCATCATGAACTACCAAAGAGATTTTTTCCTTACAGGTGATGAGACTAAAATGAAACCAATGATCCTTAAGGACATTGCGGACATTATTGGTATGGATATTTCTACTGTTTCCAGGGTGGCAAACAGTAAACACGTGGTAACTCCTTATGGAACCTATCTGTTAAAGTATTTCTTCAGTGAATCACTTTCAACCGATACAGGAGAAGAGGTTTCTACCAGAGAGGTGAAAAGAATTCTTCAGGATGCGATCGATGGTGAGGATAAAAAGAAGCCGTTGACAGATGAAAAGCTAGCCACTTTACTAAAAGAGAAAGGGTATAACATTGCTCGTAGAACGGTAGCAAAGTATCGTGAACAACTAGATATTCCTGTTGCTCGATTAAGAAAAGAACTGTAACATTGGTTCCTGCATGAAGTTTATCGCCAACTTTTTCTCGCTTGTATTTCAGCCGCTATTTTTACCGGTATATGCTTATTTGCTTTATGCCTTTTTGCAGGATAATACCAATTACTTGCTAAGAAGCCCTAACGGAGCCACTTTCTACAACACTTTTCTGGTGGTGATCATCATTGTTTGTACTATTATTCCATTGATTAGCCTGTTTGTGATGAAAAAGTCGGCCATCGTAAGTTCGATGCACTTGCCCAATAGAGAAGAGCGAATACCTGTAATGTTATTGGTATTCATGTATTACTTGTTTACCTATTACTTATTTTGGAAAGCTAATGGCGAAGCCGTAAATGTATTTGGAGCTTTTATGTCCTTCCTGTCTGGAGGGTTGATTATATCTGTATTGAGTATCCTGATTACCTTAAAGTGGAAGATAAGCTTACATGCCATCGGTATTAGTGCCCTGGCGGGAGCATTTGTTGGGATGACGGAGTTGTTATATCCCTTTAAGAATTTTGATCAAATGGTAATGATCAACGTACTTCTCATTGCCTCTATTGGAATAGTTGGAACCTCAAGGTTAATACTAAAAGCACATTCGACCAACCAGGTTCTGGCAGGAATTATTTTAGGCTTTGGAGTGGAGTATTTGGTGGTAAGCAACGGCTATTGGTTTCACTAGAAACGCATCCAGGAAAGCCCAACAGAGAATGGAATTAATTCTACTCCTTTTCCCTCTTCAAACACAGGAGTAAGCGAATAGAAAGCATTAAAAGCTATTTTGTTAAACCCAATTCTTAACGTAGGGCCATATCTATAGTCCATCGTATTGTCTAAATAAAACACTTTGTACTTGCTTTCAGCATCAATGTATTTGGTGTGGTCGCTGATCAACCATCCCGCTTTAAAACCAAGGTATACACGCATGTTAAAAGCTCTTCTTTCTTCTCGGCTTTTATTCATGGTTCTTAACCTTAGCTCTACAGGAACCTCAATGTAGTTAAACGAAACTTTGTTTTTTCTGTAATGGTAGTTATCCGGATATGGAACTAGGTTAGTATAAGTGCTTCCATCGGGTAAAATATCCGTGATAAACCTCCCGTTGCTGTGTACATTATGAGAATCAAATCCAGCTCCAAAAGCAAAGGCAGCATTACTTTTTTTTCCCAAAGGGATGTCTTTCATCCAATAAGCACTGAACCCAAGAGAATAGTTCCCTTGATTGATGCCTGCTGGTGCAGAAACCCAGTTGTTGAAATTGGCATCGAAAATAATTCTGTCGAATTTTTCCGGACCATCGTCATCTGCGGTTAATTTGAAATATTCAAACAACCCTTGCCCGTAAGAGGAAGCGCTAACAAATAAGCTAATGATGATCAATGCCTTTTTCATATTGGGACAAAGATACAATTTGAAATTGGAAAAGGAATCAACTAAAATGTCTCTTGCCACTTCCAGGAATGTAGCAATGCATCTTCAACTGTGTATTTAGGCTCCCAACCTAGTTTAGAAACAATTTTTTTGTTGTTGGCATAAATAGCCTCCACATCTCCCGGCCTTCTTGGTCCGTATTTATGATTAACCTTTACTCCTGTTGCCTTTTCGAATAGGTTCACTACCTCTGTTACAGAAGTTCCTTTTCCGGTTCCAACATTGAAAATATCGATGCTTTCTTGCATTCCGTTAAGGTATTCCAATGCCTTAACGTGTGCATCGGCTAAATCAACTACGTGAATATAGTCTCTGATGCAAGTACCATCAGGAGTGTTATAATCCTGCCCATTAACGGTTAGTACCTCTCTAATACCTGCGGCAGTTTGGGTAACGTAAGGAACCAGGCAGTTGGGTACACCAATAGGTAATTCTCCAATTAGGCTACTAGGGTGGGCTCCAATGGGGTTAAAATACCTTAACAAAATGGATTTAATTTCGGTATTAGTATTAGCAAGGTCCATTAGTAATCTTTCACATACTTGCTTGGTATATCCATAAGGAGATGCTGCATGCTGGGTTGGAAAACTCTCATCTACTGCTATTACATCAGGTTCCCCGTATACTGTACAAGAAGAAGAAAACACAATGTGTTTAGTGTTGTACTTTGGCATTAACTTTAACAGGTTGGTTAAAGTTCCAATGTTGTTATCGTAATATTCTACAGGTTTTTGAACAGATTCCCCAACTGCTTTGTAGGCAGCAAAATGAATAACACCTTCTGGTTTTTCAATGGCAAAGATCTTCTCCATTGCGCTGATGTCGAGGCAATCTACATCGTAAGATTTACATTTTTTTCCGGTAATCTCTTCAATTCGATTAATGATAAATCGTTCAGAGTTTCTGAAATCGTCAATGATAATGGGGTTAAATCCATTAGCAACTAATTCTACAACCGTATGCGACCCAATAAATCCTGCTCCTCCGGTAACTAGTATGTTCATGTTTTGCTAATTTATATTCAAATCTAAATGTTATTTTTAACATTGCTACGATTTAATTTTCCAAACGTAAAGATGATGAAAACAGAAGCTACAGTTCTCGCAGAAATGATGAATAGCACCAGAGAATTAACGAGGTGGTACTTATTGCGCTTAAAAGAGGTTGACGTATATAAAACATTTGAAATAGAAGGTAAAAAATTCAATCCGGTAATCTGGGAAATTGGCCATTTGGCTAATTCTGAGAACTTTCTGGGAGTTTACCTTACTCATGGAGAGTTCCAAAAGGTATCCTGGTTTAAGATGTTTGGTTTAGGAATGACTCCTCCTGCAAAAGAGGATTACCCAGACTATGGATTAATTTGGGAAAAGTTCAATGCGGTTCACGATAACACAATGAAACACATAGCTTCTTTATCTGATGAGGACTTGGATAAGCCAGCGAAAATGGAGTTTGCCGGAATAAAAACAGTGAGAGAAGCAATTAGACACTGTATACGACACGAGGGAACCCATATTGGGCATCTGGGGTGGTTGTGTAAAATGCACGGTGTTAAAACCGTTTAATTTTTCTGAAAAAGAAATAACTCTTTAGAACCTAAATCCACTAAATGGTATCCCTGCATTGGGTTTTTTGAAGGTTGAATATAATACTCAATATTTTCACCATTCTTAGGGTTTTTTGGAGTATCTGTTAGGCTGATGAAGTGGTACCTCATAAAGTAGGCTCTGACTGAATAATGGCTGTTCAGTGAGGGGTCGCACCCAATGATGGTTTTTTCTGTGGTTACTTCTGCTATGTTGTGAATATCCTCTAATAATTGTGTATCGCGTTTAGGATTGTTCCATAAGGCAATGGTTAGCCCAATTGCGAGAACAGATAGTCCAATACCAAAGTATCTAGTTAGCTTATGCGTTTGTTCTTTAAGGTTTAATTCTGGTAAACATAATGTGGCAGCAATTACAAAGTATGGTAGGGCAGGAAACACGTAAAATGCTCGCAACTTAGGGCTTACCATTAATGGAACAGATGCAGATAACCCCAAAAGAATCAAAAACACCGCCAACTGCTGATCTGCTTTATTGGAAAACAAAGAGAGCCCTTTTTTGCGCTTAACAAAGAAGGCAATTACCAAAACTCCTACCGGAATACCAAACTCCGAAACGAGGTCCACCAGGATTCTAAATCGGGTAGAGTTGGTGGTGCCAAGCTCTCCCTTTATACTACTGAATACCTGAGTTTCTAAATAACCTTTAACGGAGGCAACAATCTCTTCATTTAAAGACAAAATACCTACTAACAATCCTAAACAACCAAGAAGGGTTAGGGTATGGCCCAATGCGCGTTTGAGAGAATACTGTTTATTGGTTATAGCATAGAAGACGTATGTCCCCAGTGGAAACAATCCCGGAAAACCTTTTGACCCAAATGAGAGCAATAACAATAAAGCCATTACTAATGATCCAGGCAGATAAGGAACTCTCCTGTGAGCGATGAGGAGCCCAATGTAAACACTCCACATGGAGAACATCATCATGGTGCACTCCAGCATGTTGTTCTGAAAACACCATAGGGTTAGAGGTGTAAAAATGAACAGCACAGCACTATATATCATTTTTTTTTGATGATGTACCAATTGAAGTATTTTGTAAATCCCCAATAAATTGAAGAGTAGAATTACAAACATGTATAATCGTTCTACCCAAAACCCGCTTCCAAATAATTTAAAGAAAATGGCCTCCATCCAAATAACAACAGGTGGGTGTCCATTAAATATGGGAACATAGGTTTCTGTGTACATTGGAAACAGAGGTGTTCCGTACCCATTTGCAAGATTATTGCTAACGGTAGAATAAATAATTCCATCCATAAACATTCCGTCTCTGAACAGAAAAGGAAGGGTTAAACAAATAAGCCCAATTAGTAGATATTTTAACTCTGCTTTCAGCGAATTGTTAATGTAGTGGCCAAAGATAAGGTTTATGAGTTAACGCTAAAATGAGAGTTTATTGTCTGTTTTGGTTCGTTTACTCATTCAAACGGACGTTTCGCCAAGTGGGTGGGATATAAATTGGTTTTGGCCTTGAATTTGCTGAAATTGAAATCCGAAATCATGAAGAGAGTTGTTCAAATAATATTGTGGGGAATTGTTGTTCTATTGGCAATCAGATTAGTCGCTATAGCCGTTCCGTATTTTGGTTTCCAGTCCGATTATGAGTTTCTGGTGGTTAAGCAGGATATGTTGCATAACCTAACATGGGTAATTGCTTTTTACGTACACCTTGCCGGTGGTGCAGTTGCTGTGCTCATGGGTACTGCTTTGTTTTTTACAAAGTGGATCAAACCCAGCTCACGGACTCATAAAATAATGGGTAAAATCTACTTTATTGCCATTATGTTTTTTGGAGGGCCTACAGGGCTATATCTAGGGTTTTATGCAGAAGCCGGCTACCTTGCAACCATAGGTTTTATTGGAATGAGTGTAGCATGGATGCTTCCAACTTTTATATCTGTTTACAAAGTTTCTAAAGGCGATGTTCATGGACATTACAAATGGATGATAAGAAGCTATTCTATGACTTTGGCAGGGGTAACTCTTAGAATAATGACTCCAATTGGTATTTACTTTTTGAACTGGAGTTATGACACAACATTTATCATTACTGCTTATCTGCCCTGGATGTTTAACTGGGGTCTGGCAGAAACAATCATTTACTTAAAACGCAATAGTATACATCAACTTGCTTCGGCACTTACGGTACAAAGATCATGAGAAAGAGCAAATTGATTAAACATAGCATAATTCTGTTTCCGCTTACTATTGTATTTACTCTGGTAATGACCTTTTCTGCGAAGAATAATTTTACCGCAGATTACGACAATCAAATTGGAGTGATGGATGCTGAGACCAATGATAAGGGTGATGTTCAGGCATTTGTGGAAGAGGAACTAGTGAAACCATTTATGGAGTTGAGGTTGGCACAATTTGGTTCTGAAGTACCGGAGTGTTTTGACCATAAGTTTTACTTCAATTACTCCTATGAGGAGGAGAAGGACCTACCTTTTTATAAGAATCAAATGGTGGGAGCGAGAGTTGTGGAAAGAGATTGCGATAGAGAGCACCATTTATATACCCTGAAAGTATTTTACGACAAAAAAGAAATACTGGTTCAAACCTCTGCCTTTGATGAATGGGTAGATGCAAAAACCTTTATCAATAACTATAGAAACTCACTAAAATAAACACTATGAAAACTGGTATTATCATTTTGGCCGGAGCCATTATAACATTGGCAAGCTTTACTACAAAAAAAGAAAAAGAGCTTCAAGTTCAGGTTACAGAACGTTCTGTAGCGGTTGCAGATTCCGTTTTTAAGTATCAAATTCAAAACCTGGTATACAATCAGGTAGTAATGCCTTTGGGCGACTGTGGAAAGCTTAAAACCAGCTTGGAATTTATGGATAAATCCGGGCACAGAACTAAGGTGGTTGTGGATCAGGTTGGATACGACCTGAGAAATGAAAACAACCAATATGTTATGCTGGATGAACAGGGTGAAGCTTACGGAGATTTGGAGAAAATAGACGGAAACTTTAGATCGCATATTTGTTCCTTTAAGGTGGATTACAAAAACAAAAAAGTATACGCCAGAAGTTCTGTTTTAGAGGATTGGCTTCCTGCAGAAAAGTACGTTCAAAGGGTTAAGAAATCTTAGAGCTAGAAGTGATATTTGGAGCACTTCTTTTTGACTAGCTAGTTGTTTTAGTCGCTACTATAGTGGCAATATGTGGTTAAATTTCGTATATTTGACTATTATAGTAGCAATTTATGGGGTACGGATTAGAAAAAACACCCAAAGAGGTGATGCTTATTTTGGCTACCAATATTAAATCAATTAGGAGAGCTAATAACTGGTCTCAAAAAGATTTATCAATTAAGTCTGGAGTAGCTTACGGTAGTCTAAGAAAATTTGAAAGAACTGGAATCATTTCGCTGGAATCATTGTTGAAACTAAGCAATGCCTTAGGAAGGTTAAGTGAGTTTGAACACATACTAGAACCTGACCAGAGCAGCAACACCCAAAACATGTTTGACGTATAATGGACAGAATTAATAAGTTAAATATATGGCTGAACAATGATGGGAGAGAGTTGGTTGGGCAAATGATCTTAAGTGAGAAGGATGTCTTGTTTAAATATAGTCAGGAATACCTCAACAGTAAGTTTAATATTTCTCCTCTAAAGTTGCGCTTTAATGATAGTGTTCAGAAAGCGGGCCCAGTACCTTTTAAAGGGTTGTTTGGAGTTTTTGCAGATTCTCTACCAGATGCCTGGGGTTATTTATTAATGAGAAAACATTTAAGTAAAAACCAGATTGCAATAGAGACGCTAAATGCTTTAGAGGAACTAGCATTTGTTGGAAATAATGCATTAGGAGCATTAAGTTACACTCCCTGCTACCAGAAAGAACAAAATACCATTAATGAACTGGATCTAGATAATTTTAACCATCAAGCTTCCAAAATTTTAGAAGGGGAGCCCTCCGAAATAATAGAACAATTAGTTCTTAATGGAGGAAGCCCGGGGGGAGCCAGACCAAAAATTTATGTTGGGTATCGAGAAGCTCCAAACAGTTTAATTTATGGGCATTATAACCTTCCTGATGGATACGATAATTGGATTGTAAAATTTCCTGCGGCGGTAGATCCAAAGGATATAGCCAATATTGAGATGGCATACCATCATATGGCTGTTTCTGCAGGGATAAAAATGACAGAGTGTAAATTGCTTGAGGGAGCTTCAGGCCAACAATATTTTGGAACCAAGAGGTTCGATAGGGCTGGGAATGATAGAGTCCACATGGTATCTGCAGCTGGATTACTCCATGATGACTATGAAAAGAGCCAATTGGACTACGGAACATTAATGCACGAAGGAGCTAAGTTGGTGGGTAGCGCAGAAGTTCATGAACAAATTCTTAGGTTAGCTGCGTTTAATGTATTTGCTCACAATCGAGATGATCATTCTAAAAACTTTGCTTTTTTGATGAATAAACAGGGAAATTGGAGTTTTGCTCCTGCTTATGACCTTACATTTTCATCATCTTCACAAGGTCAGCATAGTACAACATGTGCTCGAAATGGGATCGATCCTGGTACTAAAGAATTGATGAGCCTCGCAGATCACTTTTCGGTTAGAAATGGAAAGTTAATTATTCAAGAGGTAAAAGAAGCCGTATCAAACTGGAAGACTTTTGCACAAGAATCAGGAGTTTCTAATTCTTCCAAAAAGACCATAGACAAAACTATAAGAGACTTATTGGAAAGGTAGGTTAGCTATTAGCCCTAATAATGTTCTTAAATCGGGTTCCACTGATGCAATGATCTTCCAGTAGTTTACCGTCTTTAATGAGGGTAAATGTTCCAAACCCGGAAGGAGCTTTCTGTGCTTGTTGTGGCGTAGCGAATTCGGTAACCTTGAGGTCGATCTTAAATTCCTTAGCCACTTTTATCAGGTCGTTGACTGACTTTTCGTGAAATGGGCATTGTTGAGCATATACTAAATTCCAGCCCTGGTATTGTTCTCTATTTTCTGTCCAGTTGTTGAATTGTGGAGCTGAAGCATTACCAAATGGTTTAGCCATTAGCTCAAACCTTTCCAGCTCATCCGCTTTGGTAAATCCATTTTTTTCGAACAAGCGAGTATCTGGCATCCAAACACCTTTGCTACTCATAACGCAAATACCATTCTTGTTTTGCGCTTTAGCATCAGATTCGCACTGCTCTATTAATTGGGATCCAATTCCCTTTCCATGAGCATCTTTAACAAATAGGGCTATACATTGAATAAACAGATAGTTCTTAGCAGCAATTGGCTTCCATGCTATTTCGGATGGAAGGTATTCGATAAACCCCAATTGCTTGCCTTCGTCATTAACAGCAATCTTGATTTTTAACCCTCTATTTATTTCCGATTGAAACCACTTTACCTTGGCTTTATAACCGGGGGATTTCTTGTTTTTAATGCAGTAGACACCCGCTTCTGCAACATTGGATTCGTCAATATCTAATATGGTGATTTGCTCTGCCATGATTTTCTGTTTAGTTATTATGAAAGGTAGTTTTAACCAATAACGTATTCAATGATCATCATCAGGTTTGAAGAGGAGAATTAACAGTCAAGCCTTTGCTACTCTTCCTTTAACTTCATGTATTCGGCTAGCATTTTTTCGTTCGAATCAGAACTTCTGGAAAGAGACTCAATAATACTTTCTCTTTCTGGTTTCTTTTTGTTTTGGCTCAGCTTTTCCTTCGATTCAAGTTTCGACACCTGTATCTCGAAAGCAACGATCCCCTTTACCATTCTTTGCTTATACTCATCCGATAGGGTAGACCATTGTTTATGGTATTCCGGTTCAAACTGTTGGATCATGGATTCCAAAACAGCTACGTTGTTGTCTAGTCCTTTTATAATTTTAGCCTTACCGTACGCGTGTACCGCCAGGTAGTTCCAGGTGGGAACATTTTCTTTTTTCTCGTAATTTTTAGGAGAAATGTAGGCGTGTGGCTCTGAGAAGATAATTAGGTTTTCGGACGACTCCAGGTGCTCCCAGTGTGGGTTGGCTTTGGATAAGTGAGAGGTAATGATTACCTGATCATCACGTTCTGAAATCACAAAGGGCAGATGGGTTGCAACAGGAACATTATCAATTGATGTAATTATGGTTCCAAAGCTGAATCGCTTCATGAACTTGATAGCGTCTTTCTGTTTTCCCTGATAGTGTTTAGGAATGTACATAGGCAAAGTTATTCTATTTTTATCCCTTCCGATTCTCCCCCCTGAATTAAGGTCATCCCAACCACTTTTCCATCCTCCATATTAAACCTAATTTGAGCATCGATGATGGTAAAAAAGAACAAATCCTTTTTGTTTGGGAATATTTTCAGTTTTGATTGTCCGGTGGCTTGAGCATATACTTGTCCATCTTCCAAAAAAATGGAAATAATGAAATCGTCTGTAAATTTATATTTACCAGTTAGCGTTTTTATGTAAGACTCTTCCAGTTCAATAATCTCCAGATCCTCTTTCGCAAATGAAGGTAAGGGCTCAACATCTGTATTACCAGCCATTAGCTCTATAGCAAGGTCTCCTAGTGCCATAATTGGGGTGTGGCCTCCAGTGGCGTTGCAGGCAATGTATACTCCGTTTTTATTTTCCAGGTCCCCAATAAAATAGGTAGAGAACCCCGGTACACCTCCAGTATGTTCAATGTATATGGTGCTGTCGAGACCAATGCCTAAGCCGTAGTCTCCACCCAACTGAGGAGATTGCATTTCGGTTACTAATTCAGAGCTTAGTAGAGTGCTTCCATCATATTTCCCACTATTGAGTTGTGCCATGTAAAAATGAGCCATTTCCTCTGCAGTTAAATAGGCATCTCCGGCAGGGTATACATCAAATCGATATTGCAATGAAGGAATAGATTTGTTGTCTTTTAAGTCGTAAGGTAGGGCCAATTCTTCTATCATTTCAGCAGTGGGTGTAATGGGTCCTTGCGATTGAATTTTGAGTGGCTTAAAGATATGCTCCAGTAAGTATTCCTCGTAGGTTTGTCCTGTGATTTTTTCTATCAGTAATCCGGCTAGAGCATAGCAATGATTGCAGTATTCGTATTTCTCTCCCGGTCTGGATTCTGCTTTAATTTCTGCAGGAATGTCTTCAATGGATTTGGGAAGCTTCTTTTCCCAGAGAGGAACGATTTCGATAGGTCCAATTAACCCAGACCGATGACACAACAAGTGTCTGAAAGTAACCGGCTCTTCATTCTCAGGAATGGATAAATCACCAAGATATTTATTAATGGGGTCGTCCAGCTTGATCTTGCCTGACTCCACCATCTGCATGATGCAGGTTGCCGTAACAAACTTAAAGTTGGAGCCGGTGCTATAAATGGTGCTACTTGTAGCAGGAACTTGCTTTTTTACGTTGGTATAACCAAAGGCATTGGACCATACTAATTCATCTTTAGTAAACACGGCAATGGAAATGGAAGGAATGCCTGTTTCCTCCAGAATTTTTTTGGTTTCTTTGGATAGAACCCCGGTTAATTGCTCTTTATTAAATGTTTTTTGAGCAACGGTTAAAGGGGTAATAAATAGAGTTCCAAAAGCCAGTAGGAGTAGGTTTTTTTTCATGTAGATTGATGTTTTGTCCATGTTATTTGAACAGCTGAAATTGTTTCAAGTTCAAGGCGGTTTGAAGGTACTATTTTAAAATCATTCTTAGTGTAAAATTCAAGAGGGGAGAGGTAGGTTTCTCCGTTCATTTTTTTGTCGTTATTGTGGTCAATAACCCATCCGTTGAGCTCTTTATGGTTCTCTTTGGCACGATTAAGTAGTTGCGTTCCTGTTCCTTTTCCCTGAAGGCTCGAATCTAAAATAATGGCAAACCAGGTTTTGCCTTCTCTTTCAAAATCGAAATACCACCCAACAATTCTTAGGTTTTTATCTTTTAATAATACATGATATGGGTTTTCCAGTGTAGCCAGATAACTCTCTAAATCCGGTGCCGTTGCATACCCTAGTTGCTTGGGATATTCGGCATTCCAAAGCAGGAAAAGACCCTTCTTTTCAGAAGCAGATAATGAATGTTGACCACGGAAGTTCATAGAAGTGAAGTAAATCTATTCTAAGATATACTCAAATGTAATGGTGTCGGAATTAACGGTGCTAATAATTGTTAAGGTGTTCGATACTTCGCTTAAATCCTTTTTCGAAAATGGAATACAGGGCTTGTTTTGAACCACATTAAAGGTCGCTCCCTGTTGATCGAACTCGTGTATAGTAATGCATAACAGTTTAGGAGTTAATCGAAACCTTTTTGGGTATGAAGCAATGATATTCTCTAATGTGTCGCCATGGTTAATAGAGACTTCTTCGCTGGATGTTGCTCCTGAAAAGGAGAGCTGAGAAATGTCGTAACCGGAATTGTTAATGACCCTAAATGGAAAAGACTGCTCTTTCTTGCAAGCACTGGAAAATGCTACGACCCCAATCAAGAAAATGGATAAGAGGTAGGTGGCTAGTTGCTTCTTATTGAGGGTAGTTTTCATTGTTTATATCATTTAAAATAGACGTTGCAACTTCTCCTTGTTTTCTGGAATAATAGTAGATCAATTCTACTTTAGGATCTGTTTGTTGGGAGATTGCAATAACTTCTTCATTTTCCAATTTCCAACCACACGAATAGATCAGTTCATTACAACTATTACCTCTAATCATTGAATCCTGCTGTATTTTAGCAACTTCTTTTCGCAGTATCTCGCCTTTATCCGTAACATAAATACTCAGTGGACAAGGGTCATTGTCGGAATACACTAAGTACATGCCTCTTATTCCTTTCAGGCCTTCTCCTGAAAGAAAATCACATGAAAATGGTTCGGGGTCGTAACCATTGTATTGACAAACGGAATCTACTGTCCAGTAGCCGTTCAATTGCTCTGCTGTGGGCTGATCATTGCTACAGGAAAACAAGCCAATAAGCCCTATTATAAATAGAGAAAACTTAGGTGCTATTTGGTTAATGTTTACCATCTGCTGTATTCTAAACGGAGTTTAGAAGGCAATTCTCCTTTTCCTCCTCTAATTTCCTTTAACTCTTTTTTGTTTGGAGTAGGTAGGTCCCAATCCCTTCTCCACATGATGTTTTCTTTTTCATCCCACGAATCAGTTGGAGTTAAGACCAGACAATAAACAAAGTTATCATGTTCCAGAGTTAGCTGAAATTCTCTTTCGGATTTTCCGGTCCTTAATGTAAGAAACTCTCCATCAGAAAGGGCTTCAGTTATGTTTATAACAGTATCTACATCGAAGGGATAGATGACATGGTGCCCTGTTCCGTCGCCTCCAGATTCCACATAGTTTAAACGCCATTTACCCAGGTAACAATCCGGGTTAATTTGATGGCTTTTTAAATTCGAAATGGCGGCGGTATCGCACCATTTATTGAGGGAATAATCTCGACCACCATACTTAATGGTGCTATCGTTAATCATTTGAAAGGCATCAGTCGTAAATGGGCTAACCGATCTTCTTTCGCAAGGATAATCCAGAACCCATATACTATCGTCTTCCACATAAAGGTAGTTGCTGTAATGATAATAATGATATGCTGCATCTGCATACGGGCTGGCAGCAACGGTTTTGGTCCAATGGGTTTCCCACAAGCCCTGAAAACTGTTCGTTCCGGTTTGGGAAAGCCCGGAAAGAGTTAAAAGCATAACAAGAATAAAGGTGGCGATTTGCTTCATTGCTCTTTTCTTACGGTGTTGGTTTCCAGATCGAAAACGATTAGTCCTTCTGTATTAGTATCTAATTGTTCCATTAATTCTCCTTTGGAGCTCCAAACAGCACTTTGCCCCATGCTCAGGAAATTGTCGCATTTTCCAACAGCGTTGGCCATTAGTATAGGTGTAGAATATTCTTTTGCAATTTGAGGGAAATGGGTGTAGGCTTTTTCCACTCCACCTTGTGGTTTGGCTACACTGGCAATGTATACCTCAGCCCCAAGTTGGTTACAGCTGGTAAAGTGTTCTGGTTGAAGCGATTCGTAACAAATTCCCAACCCTATTTTGTGTCCCTTAATTTCTAATATGGTTTGCTCTTGACCTTCAACAAAATAAGGTAGTTCATCCGAATGCAATAATTGTTTTGAGTATACTTTTGATGGTTGGTTTGGAGAGAAAATGAGGAGGCTAATGTTTATACCATTCTCAGTTTTAGTGGGCATTCCCACACCAATCACTATTTCTTTTTTGTTTGCTGTATCCTGAAATGGAACAAATAAATTGTTATTAATAGTAGTAGCCAATTTGTTGGCTAATTCGGGCTCGTAATTGGTAATGGAAAGTTCTGGAAATACGATCAAATCTGAATTACACTGAGCTGCACGATCAACCATTTCTAAGTGATGATTGATGTTTTTCTCCACCTCTCCCTTCTCCGATCTCATTTGTGCCACACAAATTCTCATACTGCCTATACTTCTTCTAAAATGGAGTTACCCTTTGATTGATCTCCGGATGTCCATTGCCAGGACTCGTGCAATCTGATTTTACCATTTTCCATCATCTCAGGAGTCGATTGGCAGGTTCCGGTCATTAGTTCACCATTGGTGTTAATTTGGTGATATCTCATATCAATCGAACCACTTTCGCTAACTAGCCCAATCAAATGACCTGAAACAATATTAGCTCCAGTATAAGTACAGGTTAGTACATTATCTTCTTGTTGGTAATGAAACACCATATCGTTAGATACCTCTCCATTATCGGAGTTAGAAACAGGCTTGAATTTACGATTGTGATAGTTGATGTTCATTAAGGGAGGCTTTATTTCTATTCAACAATTTTCAAGGTAATAATTAATTTATCTTTCCCGACGATAGTTTCAGGATATAAAAATCGATTGTATAAAAAATGCTTCTGTCGGTAGCTATATTTCTTTACTTTTTTAGCATACTTCTTTTGATTAACCAGAACCACTTTTAGGCATTCTAAATTGGATAAAATGGTGTTTTCTGCAGCTCCTTCGATGGTAATTTGATTTTGGTTGATGGTACATCCTAGTGTATCCGATTCTGTTCCCCAAACCAGCGACCCATAGGTATGAACACAGGTAGAATCGCTTTCAAAACGAATCCATTCGCCGTGGATATCAATGGCATTGGTAATTATGGCAAAAGCTTTACCTACAGGAATGCTGTCGCTGCTTTGCCCCCAACAAATAGAGCAACAAAAAACGAATGGAATGAATAGGAAACGCATGATTTATTCCATTACTACTCCGTTAAGAGTGATGACGTAATCATCGTACTCATGGTTTTGAATATTAAATGCATATTCATAAACGCACCGGCAATCGCAAGCACTTTCGTTAATTTGGTAGTGAACCAGTTTAATGGTGCCGTTTTCGATGTTGTAATCACCGCCAAATTCCATACAACAGCTTTGTACAAAGCGGTATTGAATGTAAACAGAGGAGTCAGAAACGACTTTTTCGAATTTGAAATAGGCTTTGTTTTTATGGTTTAATACATCTTCGTGAGAGGCTGCTCCAGATTTGCAATTATCTGTACATATAAACTCGAAGTTCTTTTCCTCCATGAGTTGGTTAAGTTTTTCCTTGTTTTTCAGGATGATGGTTTCTTCGTCTTCCCAATCATTTTCTATTACCTCAACTGAATCTTGTACAATGGAGGTGTTTTGTGCGGGTTCTTTGGTTGTTTCGGCCTTTTCAGGTGAGGTGCAGCTGAAAAGGAGAATTGCCAGGGCTGGGTAGATTAATTTCATAATGTTTTAAACTGTAAATACAAGGACCCTAAAAAGGAACAATTCCATAATTGATTAGGCCCATTCTGAAAAACCTAATGAAAACCTAAACTCGCCTGTGTTAACTTTTTCAATTTTAACCATGAGTTCCTCACTTACGAATGGAGAGTGGTTGAATGCCCATATTTGCATTCCCTTTGGTGTAATTAAATGAATGGTTTCAGGATTGATTTCTTTTTTAATGATCAATTCGAGGTAGTTGTTCCAAACCTCACCAGTTGCTTTTCGAGTGATAATTACCGGACTTAATTCAATTTGATCGCCTGGTAGGTTTTCAAATAGGTGAGCGTATTTGGAGTTGATCAAAGTATAGTCAAAACGGATAAGTAAAGGGTTCATTTTTCCCCACTCATGAATTCTGAAGTTTCCATCTTCTTCTCTCCATAGAACAGAGTCATTGCTGTTAGCCGAGGACCAATAATAAATCATCTATTCAGGAATATAACTTCTGATTACTTTGATGCACTCTTTTAGCCTTTCCTGTTCATTGGAGTTAGGCTGATAATTCTCTGTTGGAATAGCTCCTTTGTCAGAAACTTCGCTAGGCAGGCTTAGGTAAATATCGGACTCATCCAATTTGGCAGTTAGATGATCGGGAATGAAAGTACTTACCGGTATTTGTTTTGGCTCATCAGAAAGCAGGGCTTCAAAAATTCGAATGGCACAATAGCTTACTCCAAATATGGTAGCCTCTTGTGTTTCTTTAATTTTTCCGGCAGAAGCTTTTACCTGAGTCATGAGACTATCCAATGTACCCTGATCAAACATTGAATTAAATGGCTGCCCATTGAGAGTAGATAATTGCTCACTTAAGAAGGCAGAAGAACCATGTTCTCCAAGTAGAATGGCATTAATGGAGGAGATGTTATCTGCATGCTCTTTTACTACGTAATTCATTCGGATGGAATCCAGATAAGTTCCGGTACCGATGATGTTTTGTTTGGGCAATCCAGTTTCTTTTTGGGTAATGTAGGCAATGATTTCTACAGGATTGGCCACCACAATAACAAAAGGTTCTTTTGTGGGCTTAAATTCCTTAAAAATGGCTTTGGTAATATCAATACTTGCCCGGCTCGTTACCAACCTCGACATTCCCTTGGGAACAGAAGCGCCAGCACAATGGAAGACAAAGTCTGACTCGTTTAACAACTCCTGATTGTTATGGGATATTTGATGTTTTGGGTATAGCTCTGCCCCATGCTGCAAATCCAGTATAGCTCCCTCTACACCTAGGTCAGTATCAATAATGTTTAGATGGATGCTCTGCTCTTCCATTGGAAGCAATAAGCCACCTATGGTTTTACCCACGTTTCCAAAACCTATTATTGATATGATTAAGTCCATGTTTCTTTAATCTTATACTAAGATAGGGGTTATATCGATTCGAATTAATGAATATGAAAAACGGAGTAAGATTATTCTTACTCCGTTTTTATTACACCTTATTTATTGAACACTTTCAAAAAGCTATCTTTCTGAAGCTTGTTTAAAGAAAAATCAAAGTCGGCACGTTCTTGTTTTTTCACAATTTCGGCACCTAATTCCGTGATTAACTCTTCAAACGTTATTGGGCTGTTCCACTGTTGATACAATGCTTGAGTAGCCAATACGGATACTTCAGAATTACCGGAAACTCGGCTTTCACCGGCTCCAAAATTTAAAAGAACAAAGCATTGCTTGTCTTTTTCAGGCAATAACATACCCAATATAGACTGGCGTTGAACAGAATGACATTTCACTTCAGCAAAAAGGTTGTTCGGGTCCATCATATAATCGTATTCGATACGGCTTCCTTTACCTATGATAATTTTGTACTCACAGTTTCCTTTACCGGAGAATACATTGTTGTTTACCAAAGTAGGCTCAGCAAGACCATTTTGAGCATATAAGTACTCACAAGCACCGTTAGGAGCGTTGGTAATATCACCAGAGTACATTAAGTCTCCTTTACCTTGCTTATAGTAGGAATTCCATCCTACTTTACCTCCAATGTTTAATCCGGATAAGTCCAAATCGTGGGCACCCCACTTGTTTTCCCAGTAGATTCCTACTGCAAGAGATTTACCGTAGAACTTAGTTCCTGTTGGAATATTACCTACGTACATTTTTTCAGAAGTAGGTAAAGCGTACTCTACATCAATTGGCAAATAGAACTTCTTACCGGAAAGGTCAAAACGCTCTTTCATATAGTCCATCAAGAATTGATAGTTAGGCCAAACCACACCTGAGGACTTATTGGTTTTAACGAACGATTTACCGTTTCGAATTCTATAGGCAAATGCATACTGTCCATTCATTCGGGTATAACACGCCGATAAAGCTTTAAACAAAGCAAATGGAGTAGCATTATCTAACCAGTGCTTATCTTTTTCTGAAAGAACAACATTGGTAACAAAGTTCAATGGGTTAGCCACCATTGGTTTATGATGCGTTTTAGACAATTTAGAGATTTTGTTAATCACCCCGGAACACTTTGGTTTAAAGGCTAAAAACAAAGGCTTGAATCGGTTAAAGATCTCGGCCAGTTTCTCTAATCCAAACTTTTCAAATTGCACAGATGGGTTGTATTTAGATGCTTTAATAGCTTCTATCACATCGTTGCTTTTGATTAGTAAGGTATCTCCCGTAGCTCGGTAAATGATGTAACGGAAAAACTCCATAGTGTCTTTCGGTAATACACCGTATAAATCGGCAATTTTAACAACAGCTTCTTTGTTTTTGATGTTCTCGTTACCGGTAAATTGGTAGGAAAGTTCGCTTACCAAAATAGATAAGATATCGTCTATGGTTTCTTCTTTTAAAGCAATACCGGACTGCAATAAGTTTAAACATTTGGCCGTCATCTCCTCTTTAGAATAGGCTTTAATTATTTTAAAAACCAATTTTTCTCCTGGTACATTTACCACTTCTTTAGGGATATAGATTTCATCCTGAAAACCGCTACCATAGGTAGAGTAGTAGTGACGAACTTGCTCTATCCATAATTCTTCTCGAGAGCTGTTTAGTATTTTTTTCCACGATTTATGGAAGGTTTTATTCAACCCTAAACCATCCAACTTTTCTTTATCGTAATAACGAATAATCTTGTTTTTTGCCCATAATGCCTGTGGCTCTATGATGTACCCCTTTTCAGAAACATAAGTGTTATCGTTAGACTCTTTGGCAATAACCGCGTTGAATAATTTTAATGTTTTCATTTCTGTAAATTTAATAAGTGAGGAGTAATTCTGTCTTGGAAAATATAGGAACTCCTTTTACCTATTTTTTGTAATCAAAATCCTAGCGGGGAGTACGGCTTTCTTTAAAAAAATCTATAGGAACTACCTATGCCTGAATTTTAATTACAATCCAAAGGTATAGGGGTGGTGCGCAATAGTTTTGCGTAGTAAAAAAATGATTGAAAAAAATTTAAAAAATCTTTTAAACAGCTGAAAACCAAGCTTTAGTGGTTTGTGTGTAAAAGGGCTAACTGTTATGCTTCAGCCATGTTTCCTTATTCAAAGAGTAGTATCTTGCTGTTAAGCCATCTTCAATGATATCTTTTTCGTAGTCAAAATGGAGTTTCTCTAGCACTCTTACAGAGCCATGATTTTCCGGTAGTACCATAGCTATGATTCGGTCTAGACCCAGAGTTTCAAACCCTAATTTAAGGCTGGCTAAGGCAGATTCTGTAGCAATTCCTTTGCCCCAATATTTTTTCATGAATCGATAACCAAGGTCTGCCTCTTTAAGATCTTCCAGGTATTTTAAACCAGTAAAACCGATGAATTTATTTTCTCCTTTTAGCTCAACTGCTAATCGGCCATAGCCGTGTTTTTGGTAGTCGCCCAATACATTTTCTATGATTCTTCTTTCAGTTTCTTCTCGGCTAACCACACCTCCGTCTCCGGTGTATTTGCTTACCTCGGCGTCTAAATTCATGGCATAGGAGGGTTCAATATCCTCTCGGGTAAATGGGCGAATAATTAACCTTTCAGTTTCGATATGTAGTTGGGGTAGAGTCAACTATTGTAATTCAGGTATTTGAATGGGTGAGTTTTCTTCTTCAACAATGTCGGCGAACATTTCCTTAAAAACATCCTCCCATCGATCGTCGTTCTTGCTAAATGCTTTCTTATAATATTTAACCATGGAGTTTGCGTGTTCCTGAAGGTTCTTTCTAATAAAGTATCGAAACAACTCATCCTCTTTTAATGTTCCTTCTTTGGCGATATATTCCAGAAAAGCTTCGTGGTTTGGAATGTCATCAAAAAATTGAAGAATTTGTTCTATTAACCTTGTTAGGGTTTCTATTAGAACATCATCGTCAGAAGTACTGTTAATAGTAAAATCCACTTCTTCATTATCGATGCGTAGGCGAACATGGCATTGGTATTCTTTTGGGAATTCCAGAACGCGGTTATTGATTTCCTCTTCTACAGTGTTATCGTGTATACCAATATTGATGTAAAACCTTAGTTCCTGACTGGAGTTTCCATGACTCTTTTGAATATTGAGGATGTATACTATGTCATTTACACTTTTGTAAAAGTTTAAAGCTTTCTTCTTAAACCCGGCTTGCTTTAACAGTGGTTTTATCCCATTATTGATGACATCTTTGAATCTATTTTCCATTCTTTAGTGTTTATTGCCCAATTGATCCCTTGCATTACTAATAGCATCTACCCACTCTTGTCGTTGGCTTTTTTTAACGGCCAATTTATATCTGTTCCCTTCAGGATCGGTTACCAAAACCACTTTCGTAAGTCCATGCCTTTTTATTTCACAGGTTACGCCATTAAGGGGTAGGTTTATATATTCCTCTTCCGAAAATTGGTTGATGTTAAGTGCCTTGTCAAAGTGGTACATTATGGTACCCTCTTCTTCTTTAATATGAAACTGTGTTCCGGAAAAAAGTAAGCGTTGGTTGGTTAGCATTAATGTGCCAATGATCATTTTAACACCTGGTAAATAATTGGCTTCTTCTGAACGAATGAGGGTTTCTTCCATACTCTTGGTTGAAGGTTTGGGGTTCTCAATAAGAACTAAAGTAAAGGTAGCAATATAATTGCTACCATCTTCATCCGCGTTCACTTCGGCCATTTAAGCAAACATTATTACTAACCCGGCAATGTTTGCAGCTCCTAAAAACAGTTCAAACCCTATTCCCTGGCTTATTTGTTTGTTTGGTTTACCGTCGGAGGCAATGCTGGCAAAACGACCAATGGCAAACCCTATAAAAATTAAGGTTCCTACTATAAAAGAGGTAAAGGTGAGTAAAGGAATAAAAATTCCTAAGACAGTAATGATACCAGCGCACAACATAACTGCTCCCACTCCTCTCATTTCGTTGAGTAGGTTAACATCGTTTGAAAGGGTAATACCGGAATTTTTCTGATAAGTTTTGATAGGGTTAGTTAACCTTGAAAGACCTACAAATACTAGTAATAAACTTGATAATGATAGAATAATAATTTTGATAATTTCCATTTTAAAATTGCTTTATTGTTAATACTGAGGCAAAACTAAAATGGGATGGTGACAAGGGTATGTCAGGGGTGTTTTTGGTCTTTTACAAATTTTTCAAAATAATCTACTATGGTCATGTTATGAGGAGTAAAAACATCATCAAGGGGGATTAGATTTTCTATATAATCAATGCGGAAAGCTCTAAATTCATCTCGTAATCTGCAAAATGCAATTAGCAACCAATTTCCCCTGTTGTTGTACAGAGCAAAAGGTTCTATGGTTCTTTTGGTTTCCTTGTTTTCAGAAGATCGATAATGGACCTCCATCAATTGGAAGTTGGTAATTGCCGACTGGAGTTTCATCAGGTAGTTACTGGTTTTTTCGAGCCTGTTATTTCCTCCAAAATACACCCGATCAGATAATAAGTCTGCTTTATCCTTTTGTGAATACTTAAGTACCGATTTTATTTTGGTAATGGCACTGGAGTAATGATCTGTAAAAGATTGGTCCTTGCTTTTTAGCACTAGCTGTTCTGCAGTAATAAGAGCATTCGCTTCGTCTTCTGTAAAGAGTACAGGTGGGAGTTGGTATCCCTCCATTAGAGAGTACCCTTTTCCTTCTTCTGTAACAATGGGGATACCAGATTTTTCCAGTGTACGAATATCACGATAGATGGTTCGAACACTTACACCGTGCTTTTCCGCAAGGTAGGTGGCCGTAACTACTCTTTTGGATTGCAATTGAGTAAGAATGGCCGTTAGCCTTGATAATCTTGGTTTTTCTTCCATGTTGTGGCACAAAATTAAAGAAACTCTTCAAAGCTTCTTGGCCCATTACTTTTGAACTCCCATTCCGATATCGGCTGAGGGGAGTCAATAAAGAGCTTTTCTTTCATTTGCTCTATACTGGTTATCCACTCGTACTTATATTCACCCATAACTTCAAACTCAGCATGAATGGTAACATCATACCAGTATAACTTTTTAAGTAGGTTTTCGAATTTTTCCAACCAAATGTGCCACTCATACTCGAGCGTTTTATAACTGGCCCCAAAGGTGATTACCTGATCTCTAAAAACACCTTGTTGATTGGGTATCGAAAACATGCTACGGTTAATCCATGGAAATTCATCATCATTTTCGGATAAGGCATTTATTACTTCCAGATTCATTCTATGAAGCTTATAATAATCTTCCGTTTTCCAGGTTGCTCCACTTATTCGACCGTATATGATTGTATGATGTGCCATAGAACAGGTTTGCTTTAAATATAAAGCTCATTTCAATAACAGAAAGAAAATGTTAATGAAACACTATTGGCATTTGACGAATGTATAAATTTTCGGAAGCTACTTTGTAAACAAAATTGGCAATGTTTTTACGCGATATTTTAAACTTGGTGGACTTACCATCCAGCCTTACCTGGTAGTTATCGTTTTTATGTTTTGCCTTTGGATCTAGAAAACGAACTACTGTCCAATCCAGATCTGATTGATTCATTATTTCTCCCATTTTTCGATATTCAACGTAACCAGTAGGGAATAGTATCTTCGGGATGATAGGTAATATGGTATTACTAAAGTGCTTTACATCATCTTTACCTTGTACCGTTGGTGTTCCAATGGTAATGAAACGTTTTCTACCCCATTTTTTCATAATTCTGAGCACCATTTCATGAGCGTCAGCCAATGGAGTAGACTTTACTTTTCTGGACATATCCATGGCAGGCCCAAGAGCACTTATTACCACATCTGCATCTTTAATAAGTGGCTCAAGTAATTTTTCGTTTTGAAGATTTCCTACTACTATAGATAACCTTTCATGTTTAATATCGATTGCTTCTTTTCGACGTACATAAGCAATTACATTTTCGCCATTTTCTAAGGCTATTTTAAGAATATGAGTTCCTATTCCTCCATTGGCTCCTAAAAGAAGTATTTTCATTTTTGTAATGTTTTTAAGTTTATGTGAGCAAATTTATATACTTTTAATATCAACTTCCTAAAGTATAGTGATATACTAAAGTATAGCGATTGATATGAAAACATTGAAAAACACACCCGATTGTAGTAGAAGCTTATTAGCCATACGAGACTCTCTGGATATGCTTAGTGGCAAGTGGAAAATTCCCATTTTGGGGGCATTAATCCACTTTAAATCAGCACGTTTTATTGAGCTTCAGAACATGTTAGAGATCACCCCTCGAATGCTTTCTAAGGAGTTAAAAGAGTTGGAAGTTAATCAGTTAGTAGAACGAGTTGTGGTGAGTACACAACCTATTTCTATTGTATATGAGATTACTCCTTATGGAGAGTCATGCAAGGCAATTCTTCTCGAATTGGAGAAATGGGGAAACATGCATCGGGATAAGATTATTAAAGGGTAGCAATGTCATTTTTCATAAGGTTGTAAAGGTATCGATTTCATTTCTTGACGATCGTCAATGGATGCTTTTTTATTCCAACAGAACTTTGTTTCAAAATGAGAAATGATGAAATGGAGATTATACCTAATGTTAGGGTTATACACACTAACTACCTTATCAACCAAAGCTCAAAACGATACTATTGCCAAAAAGCACTTTATGGGAAGTAGTTTGTTTATGCTGGCCAATTTAGCCCCTAATCCGGCCGATTATTACCAACTTAATTTTGGGTATCGATTTACCCCTAAAGATGTGATGACCATAGAGGCAATTACCTGGGTTTACCATGGGCCGTTAGGCAGGCCTTATGGAAAGCATTTTGAAAACCCCGAATCTAATTTTCCAGGCAAAGTAAAGGCTTATGGAGTGGGATTAACCTATAAGCGCTTTTTGTGGAAGCAAACCTATGCTCAAATACATTCAACTGCTTTGCATCAGAATTATCTGGACGAACACCACCAAAAAATTCAAACGGGTTTTCAATTGTTCAATACAGTTAGACTAGGTTATCAACTAAGGTTTTGGAAGAATAGAGCTTTTTTGGAGCCTTCCATTGCTTGTACTTTTTGGCCCATCAACACCAATTTACCTGCTTCTTTTCAGGTGCAAGAAGATCGTTTTCCAAGCTTTTTTCTAGGTGAACCTGGGTTGTATTTTGGCATTAATTTTTGACCATTCGCTTTCTTATTCGGCTTAAAGTTTCCGGCGAAATGCCCAAATAACTGGCAATTTGATATTGTGGAACCCGGTTTAATAAATCGGGTCTTTCGCTTTGCAGTTTGAGGTACCGTTGTTCCGGTTTTAAAGAAATCATTTCGGCTAATTGATCTTGCTTTTCTCCGAGCATTTGTTCCATCCCTGCTCTACAAAAAGACTCAAATCGTGGGTGTTTTTTATACAACTCTTCTTCTTTTTCAGAATTAACTATTGCCACGGTAGTTTCTTCGTTGCACACAAAGAATTTTCTGGATGGAGCTCCGGAGGCCATGCTTTGGAAATTAGCCAGCGACATATTTTCGGTAAAAAAACCGGTGGTGTTTTCTTCTCCATCCAGTTGCTCATACTCCCTAACACAGCCTTTAATAACGTAGTAGGCATCGCGAGCTACCTGACCTTCTTTTAACAGAAAAGTTCCAGAGGGGTAAGTTTTAATAGGAAAGCTGTTTTCGATGGAGTTCTCTTCCTCCTGGGTTAAAGGAGTCATTTGAGATAAGATTTCTACCAGAATATGTTTCATATTCCCAAAGTTATTTCATCTTTTACTTTGTGATACCTCAAAGCTGCTTTTATACACTCTTTTAGCTCCGGTACGGGTATTTCATCATCCAGCTGAAAGATGATGGCTCTACTGCCTTCAAATTGAAACCGGTCTTTAAACACCATTCTAAACGTATCTACCAATCGGCTGGAGCATTGAAAATACATGGCGTATTGATGAGGTGTTTTTTCTTTCCAGTCCATGCGCAAGGTACTACCGTGCTTCGTAACAAAGCTAGGTTCTCCCCACTTAAGGGTGACTTCTAGTTGTTGTACTTCTTTTGTTTCCTCAGCTACTTGAGTTACCAGATCTTTTAAGTACTCCAACTTGGCTTTTATGTGGTTGGGGTAATTGGCCAATTTGGTCTTGGCTTGTGGGGTGATGTTTATGGTTAGGTTAGTCATTGTTTTACTTCTTTCATTTCAAAGCACCCTTCAGATACTTCTAATATTTGATCAGTTTGATAGGTTCCCTCATTTTGAGCATCCTCAATAATAATCCATCTACCAATATAGCAATCAAGTTCTTCGTTATAATACCCCTCGTATTCACAACCAGGGTATTCACTTTTTTTATCTGCTACCAAACATTGTTTTTCTTCATCGAAGTAGTAACCATATGGATACTTTACGATAAAGCTAATTAGATGACCTTCTATAAATCCATTTACTGTAATGGGTTTATCAAATAATCCTTCTGATTCTTCATCTACTCTTGAGCCATGAAAGTTGTCTCCATCAAATTCAAGTTGCATTTCAAATTTAACATGGTCACCTTCTATTGCTTCTCCATGTTCATCAAAATAGAGATAAGAGAAATGGCCTTTGAAGGTTTTAATTATATTGATTTGGGTACTCATGAATGGTTAACATATTATGTATCAGTAGTTACATCATCCCAGTCCAAATCGTAAAAGTTGATTAACCAGTTTAATGAATAATGCCTTTCGTATACCACACTTGAATTTAAATTCCCAGGTGCATCTTCACCATTTACTCTTGCATTAACACAAGCCCAATCAAAACGTAAAATCAGGTCTGCTTCATCTAGAATTTCTTCTTTGCTCCTAAGGTTGGCTTGCTCCCTAAATTTGATTGGCCCTAAATCGTATATAATCTTTACATCTTCGGCAACGTTACATACATCCGATGGGTATGAAAGCTCTTCGATATACCCCAATGACCAAAGGAGAACATGCATACTTTCATAACGCCAATTTGCATCTATAATTTGTTGTTCTGTTGGTGATGTATTGAATACATATTTCTTTTCATTAGGGGTAAAGACTTCTCCTAATTTGTATTCATGAAATATCTGGTCAAGTAGTTCTTGTTCCAGCCCTTCACTTTTCAACCCTTGGTACAGTAAAGCGTAAACTCGATCTACGACTTCATCTTTTAGTCTAATCTCGACACTATCTTCTGGGTTTACAAATAAAGCGTTTGGGTTGGTGTAAATTGGAATACCATAGGATTTACAAATTTCTTCAGAGTGCTGTCTTCTTTCGGCTTGATCAGGTGTTGGGTCAATGTGTTCCACAGGGATTTGATAAGACTCTTCTACCTGTGGTAACTCCTTCCCTTTGTCTTCTTTCTTTTCACTGCAACTTATTAGCCCAAAAAGAGCTACTATAATTATGGCTGTTTTTAGTCTTTTCATTTTGTGTTTACTTTCCAATCAATTTTTTAATCAATTTAATCTGCCCCAGATGGTAATAGCAGTGCTCGCTCATTACAGTTAGGTTTCGGAAATAAGTTCCGTATTCTTCTTTCACAAAATTCTGTTCTAGCTCTTCGTTGGTCATGCTCTTCACAGCAGCTACAAATTGCTCTGCATCTTTACAGAACTTGGCAATGAGTTGTTCCCATTCTTTTTGAGAGGTAATGGGCTTATAATCGAAACTGTATTGATCTTTTATTTCCAGCTCACCTCCGTTAAATACATTCAGCACACCATCCAGATAGTAATCCAAATGAAAGGTGAGATCAGCAACTGAGTTAAGGTTGTGAACCTTTTTAGTGGCAGTATGCCAGTCCAGATGCTCAATTTCCTTTTTAACGTTGGTTCCTGTTACCCATTTCCCATCGAGAAGTACTTCGTTTAGGCTTTCTGCTAATGTTTTTGCTATTTCCATATTCTACCTTTTCCACCAACGTTTCTTTTTTGCTGGTTCCTGTTCTGGCTCTGTTTGAATTTTCGACTTTAAGAAAGCAAGGTATTTAGGGTCGTCCTCGCTAAAAATGTCTTCACCTTCAATGGCAAATGCTCTGGTTAATTCGTCGGCAGCACGGTCCAGGTTTCCTACCTCAAACTGACATTGCCCTAAGCGCATGTGTATAAAAGGGTTACCAATAGCACCCGGGCAATGCATAGCATTGCTTAGATTGTCTACCCCAGCTTTAAAATCGTTGCCCAGGAAATTGGCATCGCCAATGGCTGTTAAGATCCAGGTGGTGGTGTCCCAATCGGTTTTGGGTTCCGGTACCAGATCAAATGCATTCCAGTAGTTTTCCAGTGCTGCTCCGTAATTGCCTTGTTCGGATAATTCATCTCCTTTAGCACATAAATCTTGAATTTGAGAATAGGTGTGGTCGTCTAATTCTGCCATAATTTAGGTGGTTTAGTGGTTTATATAATGTGGTGCTTTACCATTTAATATAATGTAACTTTTATCTAGTTCGATTAAAATGGTTGGTTTCAGTCTATTGCTAAGTTAATCATTTCTCCCTAGCTGTTTTTCCATTCGATATTGCCAATTATTTATTAATCATTCTTTACCAGCTACTCAATCAAGTGCACCATGCAGACACTGTGCGATGCCATGAGCACATTCACAAATTATTGGGAAAAATACAGGTGTAATTTAACAGTGTAAATGAAAACCTAAAAGAATATAGCGTTATGAAAAAAATATTATTAACCCTGCTTATTATGGGTACAGTTGTGAGCTTTACTAAAGCTCAGGATGTAAATGTAGATGGATGGAATGGTTACAGTTTTGGATTGTGGGGAACCGACCCTAACTATAGAATTCAGCTTTGGAATAGTGCAAATTACACCTACGGCCCCGTAACAGATTATTCCATAAAAATGAAAATGAATAACAATGGTAATAGAGGGTGGACCTGGGGTCCGTATAACTCTACACCAATTGCAGCATTGAATACCAATGGAGACATGCAGATTAAAAGAAATTTTGCAGCCGAGGGGAAGCTGGGAGTAGGACTCACAACATCAATTTTGGATCAGTCCCCATTCAGGTTAAACATCGAATCAGGAGATCATGGAGTGCAGTTAAAACCTACTCCTATAGGTACCTGGAAAGTGGGAATGGAGGTAGATATTCAGGAGTCCGCTGACCCGCAATATCAGGATCCCGAATTTAGAAACACCTTATTGGCTTATGCAGTAAAAAACGATGGGAATTATAGCTTTTGGGTACAAGGAGACGGGACTACTAGAATAGATAATATCCTTTATGCAAAGGAAGTTTTTGTTCAGACTGACGTGTGGCCTGATTATGTTTTTAAGAAGGATTATGAATTAAAATCACTCGAAGAAACCGAGCAGTTTATTGAGGAGAATAATCATCTACCGGGGATACCATCGGAAGCAGAGATACTGGAGGCAGGAATTAATGTTTCTGAAATGAATGTGTTATTACTCCAGAAAATTGAGGAGTTGACTTTATATACCATAGAACAGCAGAAATTGATCGAAAAAATGGCTAAGGAAATAGAGCAACTAACCGATAGGGATAATCAGTAATTATTAAGAGCTAAAAATGAATTGTTATGAAAAACACAACACAACAAGTGAAGGCTCTTTTGTTTGGTACTTATTGCGACAGCTGCTTACAAAACAGGCCATTCTCAATTACCCCCTTGTATCGATAACAATACGGGTGTTATCACATCGGGAAATATCAATAAATCGTGTGCCGGAACACTGCAATCAAATGGTTCAGGAATAGAATATTCAGGTAATGTATTGGTAGATTATTCATCTGCAACGCAGGTTCATATGATTCCTGGGTTTCATGCAGGAGAGTTTAATGGAAATAATAATTTTCATGCAAGCATTAATAATGCAGCCAGCCTAACCATTTTAACAGCAGCCAACCCTTCTACAGGATATTACCCGCAATATGAGAAAGTAGAATTTAGTCTGGATTTGCCGGTTATTTTGGCAGATAGAAGAGATTACTCTTATTCCACGGCACAGTGGTTTCCTAGTAGTCCAGCTGTAAAGACGGTGGAGGTTAGTCAGGATATTGCGGATTATTTGAGTGATGCAATATTTCCTAACCCACATACTAACCCCTATGACCCGGACGACATAGACATA
Organism: Parvicellaceae bacterium; assembly: GCA_965230225.1. Lineage (GTDB taxonomy): Bacteria > Bacteroidota > Bacteroidia > Flavobacteriales_D > Parvicellaceae > CALSMU01. Next base: position 608,664 of record CBDDKM010000002.1, on the reverse strand, counting down.
GAAGTAACGTTTATCCACTCGTCTGGAAACACCTGTAAAACCTGGGCATTTTATTACCAGGGGTTTGAATATACTCCTCTTCAGGATCCTTTTGCGGTAGACAATTTACCAGAAACCTGGACACACATTAGTGGCAGCGATGGTTGGAGAATTAGGTTTGCACCACCATGGACAGGTTCATATTCTGCCAATGTAAAAATTACTACCTATAGGGGTACAGCCAATGAACACCTTGTTATGTTAAACAACCTGACTTCTTTTAATGTTGAGGCTTCTAATAACGATGGTTATCTCGAGTTTGTAAACGGAAGCAAATACATGTCGTTTAAAGAGGACCAATCCAAGGCATTTGTACCTATTGGAAATAACCTCATATCGGATATGGACCTCAATAAATATACCAGCTATCCGGGCGAGTATTACCTTAACAACGAGTATGTTAAGAATTTAAATGATCGAGGTAATTACGCCAGATTTTCGATTAATGTTAACGGGTACTGGGTGGAATATGATTTGCCGGGTAATTATCAGGTGCACCAGGCAGAAATGGGAGAGTTGGACAAGTTGATTAATACGGCAGAAGAAAATGATGTTTATTTATTGATGTCCTTAATGATTTGGGAAGAGTTTTGGGCAGGAGAAGATCTTAACGAATCATTTCCAGCATCAAGTTTAGGTGATTTTCTTAGTAATGATGGAACAAACGAAACAAGAGACTTTTTTGGAGAACATCCTTACAGACAACCTTACCAATTGGGGGATCAGTTTGCTACTGAGTGCGGATTAATTGATGATAATTGTACACAAGGAACTTCCAATGGGGCCATTGTCTGATTTTTTTGGTAAACAAGATTCCAGAACCTTGCTAAAAAACAGATTAAGATACATCATTTCCAGATGGGGTTATAGCACAAACATTTCAGCTTACGATATTTTTGGCGAGATTGATAACACCCTATTACCACACGAAGTTTCTATTAATGAGGATGTCGAAAAAACGGCGCCCAGTAAGGTCAAGTTACTCTCAGGAGGCCGAAACGGGATTGCATTTTACTGTTTATAACTGGGTAGAGGATATGGCCAATTTTCTGAAGGATCATGACCCCAATCACTTGAGGACCATATGTACCTTTGCATCGGAAATATATCCAACACCAAATATCAATATTTTCGAAATAGATGAACTGGATTATATTTCATTTGATGATTATGGTTCTAGTCGAAATCATAATCTTTCCCTTAGAGCACCAAGAACAGATAAGTTGGTAAACAACTTACCCATCCCAGGCAATAGTGTAAACCCTAATCCTGGCAATAAACCAGTAGAAATATTGGAAATGGGTCATTTTGGTGATCATGCACATGAAATGTACGGTCCAAGTGCTGTACACAATGCTTTTTGGTCGAGTGCTTTTATGGGGTCAATTGGGTCTGGCTCATATTTTTATAAGGGCTACATTTCCGATATAGGATTGAGAAAGGCCACGGATAACGATAATAGTACCATGTATAAATCGAATAAGTATGGGTATAAAGGTAGAATGTTTGAAGAATCACCGGTCGTGGCCAAGGACCGATTTTGGCCCTGGTGGTATTTAATATCTGAGGGTAATTGCGAAATAAGGAAGGATGTAAGCACATACCCCTGGACAGATATGTACAATTATAATGATCCAATTACTCCAGATTTTATGCATCATTTAAAAACCTTAAAAGAGTTTATGAATGTGGTCTTGAATGATAATGGATTTTACCTCCAAAATGGTGTACGTGCTCAGTCTTATCCTCCAGCAGCGCAGGTGGAGTATACTAATTGCGATGCTGCCAATTCTGCTCCTTATAGCAATTATGATGCGTTGGAAGCGTTTAGTTTGGTTACTGATGATCAGCTTAAAGCGACTGGTTGGGTGCACAATCGATCCAGCTACTGGGGTAATCATGATTATCGTCATGCCTGGATAGATGGATATCAATCTTTAAATGGGTATACTACTGATCCATTACCCTTACCACCTTTTACCAGCCCGAACTCTTATAATTACAATGGATTGGATTATGTAGGCTTCAGTGGTGGTGCTGATTATCAGGATGATGTAACACAGGATGTTCAGCAATATGAGGAAAGTGTGATGGGCGCAAACATGCCGTTTTTTTATCATCAGAAACCTAAAACCAGCCAGTTCATATACCATTCGGTGGTATACTACTCTTGGAGAGAATACAACCACTGGATTAACTTCTCCTCCAGGTAATCCTACCATCACTGTAATAACTGATGGAAATGGAGATACAGATCATATTTTTCCTCCAGACATGTTGGATTCTAAAGCTCATGACTATGCATTTATCATGTCTAAAGACGGAAACTTTAACCGCAGTGCACAGGCAGAAGAAGAGGAAACCTCTTCTCCATTTGCAATTAATATTGTACCTAATCCAAACGATGGCCTCTTTAACATTGTAGTAGAAAATACAGGTGATGAGGTTTTTGTTGAAGTGTATGATTTAGTAGGTAAAATGGTTCTGAACGCAAGTAGCTTAGACTCCAGATTAACCATCGACATTAAGGATAACCCAAAAGGTGTTTATATGGTGTTGGTTAAAGTGGGAGATCAAACCCACATGGAAAAAGTCGTGTTACAATAATTCATTATCCAATTTTATAATCCTATAAAGATGAAAAATAGATTAATCATTTCATTGTTGCTTTATTCTGTGGTAATTGTAGGGCAGCCTCCTGGAAACGATCCCAACTATGAGGTCAGTTTTGAAGATTTTGACCCAGTGCACAATTACCTCAATACATCTACCTGGAATACTAATTTTTGGCCTGCTGGTTGGGGTTGGGGGCAGGAAACATACGACCCAAACAATGTTGCAGTCGATCCGATTACAGGAGAGTTAACATTAACCTGTAATTATGAGTGGCAGGCATCGAATGGTTTAGGGTATTATTCAGGAGGTTGTCATACCGGGTCACCACAGAGTAAATCTTATTCGTTCGGGTATTTCGAAATAGAAAGTCAGTTCCCTGTTAGTGGTAATAGAGGCCCCTGGGGTGGGTTCTGGATGCATACTGGCGACCACCCGGTACAGTGTGCGAGTGCTCCACCCGGATATACCAATCCTGTTGCCTGGGAAGAAATAGATGTGGTAGAACCTGATGGATGCGATACTGAATCAGGAACCGGATTTAATTGTGGTTCAAGTGCTACTACCGTTAGTCATTGTCATACCTGGCAAACTTCTGATGTGCAAGGCCTACCAGACCTGTCATCTCAGTATTACAAGTATTCCCTAAACTGGATGCCTAACCATGTTGAGGTTTTTTATGAAGGAGGCAGAGTATTGGATGTTCGAGATCCGAACAAAATTCCATCTCACCCAATGTATCTGTTTCTTACCTTTCAGGTGAGTAGTTCATCAACACACCCTGGGTGCGATCCTCAATCGCAAACACCGTTGTGGACCTCATTAGAATGGAAGTTTAAAAACCTGAAGCATTACACTTTGAAAACGGACTGCTTGCAAGGAATATATTCTAACAATTTTAATTTTCAAACCCACAATTTTAAAGTGCAAAAGTATTACTCTTTAGGTGGAAGTTCCATTATTCAAAGCACAGACAATGTTTACCTGCACAGCACCGACTATGTAGAATTTCGAGGTGGGTTTGAAGTTGCTCCTGGAGGATCATTAACTGCAAAAGTCTATGGGGCTTGCCCAAATTAATTTTAAAAAATTACAATCATGAAACAGACAATAATAGCAATCATATTTTTTCTTTATACTACATTTTCTAATAGTGCTGTCGCACAATTTAAAGTTTACGAGGATGGTAGTGCACAGGTAAATTCTACTACCCCTGCCTGGGGAAGTGCCATGCTTACAAATGTTTATAACGGATCTGCATGTGCATATAACCTGAACTATAATAACCAGGCTCAGTTTTTTGTTTGTGCCCAGGGGTGGCTTTGGACTAGAACCGGAGGTTATTTTGGTTCGGATATTAATCTGAAAAAGAATGTTGAACCAATAGAGTCTCCAATGGGTATTATTACAAAGTTAGATGGTGTTTCATATCAGTTTAAAGACGAAGTGATCAATGTACCTGAAGGAGATAAGAACCCTATTCGATATGGGTTAATTGCACAAGAGGTAGAAAAAGTATTACCGGATTTGGTAAAAACTATGCCTGATAAAACAAAGTCTGTTGCTTACCTGGATCTAATCGGAATTCTTATAGAGGGAATAAAAGAACAGCAGCAGGAGATTACCCTTTTAAAGGAGGAAGTCAATAAAATAAAGGAAAATGAAGCTACAACCATCAATAATATTCCTGTTGAAGCTAATATAAAAACCTCGAAACTGTTCCAAAATGAACCCAACCCATTTACCCTTCAAACCGAAATAGCGTACTATATTCCTGAGAATATCAATGACGCTTCAATCTTGTTGTTTGATATGCAGGGAACGTTAATTAAAACATTTGACTTGGAGCAAAAAGGCAATGGTACCATAATGATAAACGGATCTGAATTAAATGCAGGAATGTTTATTTATTCATTAATTGTAGACGGTAAAGAGGTTGATACGAAAAGAATGATATTGACCCAATCTTATTGGGTCAATCCTCAAAACTAGCTTTCCATTCTCCACTTAAAACTAGTAGAAACGATGCAAATAAGTGCCAATAGTTCAACGGTGAGGTGAAACACGTCATCCATGTCGGTAGGAGGAGAGGTAAGTAAGATCAAAGGCATGAGAATTCCGGCAATGATGTTAATTACTTTGTTGATTCGCTGTTTGGTAAACAAAGACACCAACAACATAATGATGGGAATGTTTACCACAAAAGCTCCAAATAGCATGATGGCTTCTGTTACCTCCATGCCGTTGTAGTAACCCGTAAGCAGCATTTCTAAATGGGACTTAAGAGTCATTTGGTGGATGTCTCTAAAAATGATGTTGAATAGAATAAATAGCCAAAGGGAGAATAATTTTAATCGTTCATTTTTCCAACTTAGTGTAATCTGTTCCATAATTCTGTTTTTTAAATTTCTGGAACAAAATTGAGGAAACGATACCCCCTTGTCTTGACTTAAAAGTTCAATTACTTGATGGTTTGGTTCAGCCGATAATTTTTAGGCGAAACACCGTAATGTTGTTTAAACACTCTGGAAAGGTGCTCCGGACTATTAAATCCACACTGGTAACCAATAGAGCTGATGGAATCGTCGGTAGTGACTAGTTTTTTGGCTACTTTTTCGGTTTTCTTAATGAGTTGGTATTTGGCCGGAGAAGTGTTAAAACACTCTTTGAATTTCCTCTTAAAAGTAGATATTGAACAATTAGTTGCCATGGCCAATTCCTCTACTGAAGAAGTGTTTTCGATGTTTGCCTCCACCAGTTCTTTAAATGTAAACTCCCTTTCTGAAAAGAGGCTTCGAACAATTTGCTTTACGTATTCAGAGTTGTCGCTCTGAAGTAGGAGCAAAATGATCTCCTTTAATTTTACCCTTAAAATGGATTCTGAAAGAGCTTCTTTATTTTGGAAGAACTGGATGATAGAATCGAAATAATGCTTAATGATGTTGGAGGTGGCAGACTGTACTACAAATTGGGTAACCGGCTTTTGAAGCTCTTCCCATAATTGGGGTTTTTCACCTTCAAACACTTTGTTAAGTACATTTCGGTTAAAGTGAATAACCAAAGTATACACTCCTCCTTCCGGTTGATTAGAAAGCAGGCTTCCCAGGGTTAAACCACACAACGAAACGATATTGTGTCCTGTTTTTGCTGTGATGTTATTCGACTCGGAAAAGACTTGATTATCTCCTTCAATGATATAGGCAACACAAGCATCAGAAGGTAAATCAAGATTTTCTTGCGACGGAGTTTCCATGTTTACAATGGTAAACAGTGGGTATTCGAATAATGATATACAGTCTTTCTCTTTGATCATTAACGGTGATCGACATTAACACCACCAAAATAATCATTTCACAAAAAAGCGACCCATTTCTGAGTCGCTTTTCCTGATTTTAAAGGTAATTGCTGACTAGGGGTAGCCAAATATTATATTACCTCTATTCTTTAACAAATTGTAATGTGTGCTTTAGGTTATCGGAATTGATTTGTAACAAATAGTTACCGGTAGCAATTGATTCAAGATTTAACTGCAATGGTGTTCCGTTGGAGGTCGTTGATTCTTCGTAAACCACTTTACCATGTATATCAATTACTTGAACCACAACTATTCCTTCTACTTCAGGCATATCCAGAGTTAAAACCCCATCGGTAGGATTAGGGTAAATACGAGGTTCTTTCAAATGAGCTTCAACTAAGCCTACTTGTGAGTCGATGATCACTTCCAGAGTATCACTGCACCCAATGCTATCTGTTACTATTACTGTATATGTTCCTGCTTCCAGTCCGGTTAAATCTTCGGTAGATTCTCCACTGCTCCAGGAATATTGGTAACTGGCATTTCCACCACTTACCATAAGATCAATGCTTCCATCGTTTCCACTCATTTCGTCGGTGGTAATAGCAGAAAGTGCTAAATCGGATATTACCATAACGGTTTGTATATCTGTTGCTGTGTTTCCAGCATCATCAGTGGCGGTCCAGGTTACTGTTGTTGTTCCCATTGGGAATACAGTTGGAGCATCGTTAGATACCATGAAAGTACAGTTGTCCGAAGACGTTTCAGTTCCAAGCATCACATTAGCTGCAGTACATCCTGTTGCATTTGCGTTTACCGTTATATCCGCAGGAGCAGTAATAGTAGGGCTCTCTGTATCAGTTACCGTTACTATCTGAGTTGAAGTAGCAGTATTTCCAGCAGCATCAGTTGCGGTATAGGTAACAGTTGTTGTTCCGATTGGGAAGGTAGTTGGTGCATCGTTGGAAACGGTGAAGGAGCAATTATCCGAAGCCGTTTCTGAACCTAACATAACACCAGTTGCGTAACATAACCCTGCATCCGTATCTACAGTTACATCGGCCGGAGCTAAAATGACAGGGCTCTCTGTATCAGTTGTCGTTACAATTTGTGTTGAAGTGGCGGTATTTCCAGCTGCATCAGTTACGGTATAGGTAACAGTTGTTGTTCCAATTGGGAAAGTAGTAGGCGCATCATTAGAAACAGTGAAGGTACAGTTGTCCGAAGCCGTTTCTGAACCTAATACAACACCAGTTGCATGACACGACCCTACATCCGCACTTATGGTAACATCCGCAGGAGCAATAATGGTTGGGCTTTCTGTATCGATAACTGTTACTATTTGCGTGGTTGTCGTTGTATTTCCTGCTGCATCCGAAGCCGTCCAGGTAACAGTTGTACTTCCTATAGGAAACGAAGTTGGAGCGTCGTTGATAATGGAGGTAACTCCGATATTATCCGAAGCACTTGGAGCTCCAAGGGTAATGTTATTAGCAAAACAATCATTAAAGTCTGTTGTTACAATGGTATCGTTTAGAGTACCCATTGTTGGAGGGTGTATGTCGGCTTTTTTGATGGAGATAAACGTCATGGAAAATTTCGGTAGTGTAAGAAAGGCAGAGTCATTAATGGTGGCCATATTGGCCGGAACATTTTCTAAATCAGGACCTCCACCGGGGGTAGAGCTTGTTAAACCGTTAATATAGAACTTCATGTTCCCGAAGTTTTTATTGTCTGCATGAACGGTGTACCAATACAAGGTATCTTTATCGGAAAGATCTTGATATTGGAGCGAAATGGTTTGGCTGGAATCTGCATAATTGATTAGCGAGATTCCTATGTTTCCATCGCTAAAAGTGGAAGCGTATCCGGAAATTTCATCAACTCCTGTTCCGGTAATGCTAGATGAAACCATTTGATCTCCAAAGCATTTCCCATAATAATAATAGGGTGTAAAAACCGGTCTGGCGGTGTAGTTAGCCTGGTTGGGGTCGTTTCTGGCCAATAGTCCATGGGAGTTATAATTATTGGTTCCATCCAGTCCCCATTCGTTTACCCAACTTGTTGCCAGAGTTACTCGGTTTTTTACAAAAGAACCCAATAAATCTGCAAAGTACAATCCGTTCGAAATGGTGGTAGTTTGCTCTCCCTGGGCGTTGTATTCTGTCATGGCCACCGGAAAATGACCTAATGGTTTATTAGTAACATTTTTTGCGATAAGCTGCATTTCTTCAATATCTCTGGTAATGGTTCTAACTCCTCTTTTAGAATAATAAGCACTATTAATGTTGGTAATGTAATGATGGAAAATAAGGAAGTCTGCATGATCCTGAACCTCTTTTAATACCTCTCCGTTCCAACCAAATTTATTATGAGATAGAACTGCTCCAATTCTAATAGTTGGATCTACTGCTTTCATGGAATCTGCAAATACACGAAAATCTTCACCATACTCTTGCCCGCTTAAAATGCTTCCGTTAACATTACTTCCTGGTTCGGTAGAGTTGTAGTTTTCGTTTCCAACTTCCCAGTATTTAATATCTGCATTTAGGTCTACATTTAAGTAGCGAACAAATCCGGCAGCATAAGAGGCCGCTTGAGCTACTCTATCTTCGCGAGTTCCAGAAGGGGTGTAACCATATCTTGCATACCCATAGTTAACTACTACTGTGGCTTCTCCCTGAGCATTTTGTTTGAAAGTAACAAATTGACTGGGACTGCATCTGTTTCCTGCGGTACCACATATAGACCCGCCAGAAAGATTAATAAGAAGGCTAGGATAACTGCAATCCCAAAAATATTGATCAGATCCAATTCCTGCAGGAAACCTGAATGCTCCAAACTCTTCGTAGAGCGGTGCTCTTCCAACCATACTTGGCCCACTTCTAAAATTGGCATTTACTCCAAATTGAGTTCTCATAACAGGTGCCAACGTATCATAGATGTTTAGTGAGAATTGATTACTGGAAGTTCCGGTGCTCAATGTTTGCGAAGCAACAGAATCGGGTATGTTTAACACTCTTGGTTCCCAATGGTCAAACTGATTAATATTTTTCAGATCAACTTCGCAATAATCTATTGTAAGGTCGTCAAAGTTGTAGGTTCCTACATAGGCACCGCATTGCAAGTAAAAGAGAATAATGGAGTCCGAACCGGATGTTTGAAAAGGTAGAGTTCTTCTAATGTAATTAGTATCGTTACTATACGTTTGGTTGAAGATATTATTTACAGTATTGGTGGTATCCTTGGTCCATAAACGAAGTTTAAATTCGTTATCCTCCGGCGATTTGCAATAAAAGGATATAGACAATAATTTACCTCTTAATGAATCAGGAATAGCGATGCTTTTTGATTTAATTTGAGAGCTTGAATGACTACCGGAAACAGGTACATAAAGACTCATGGAACCGGGAGTTATAGCTCCGGCAGTATCATGGGACAAAACTCCAGCCCCGTTCGCACTCCAATTATTTATATCGGTTATAAAATCTGGGTTAACAGTTATGAGGTTGGTTTGACTTACCCCCTGGTTAGCCAACAAAGAGAAAAGTAAACAACTCAAAAAAAGGTGTGTTTGTACTGTATTTAATAGACTTTTAGCTCGCATACATTAGGTATTTAATAAGCTGCAAAACTCGTCCATTCCAAACCAAAATCAAATGTGAAAATACACTCGAAACCACCTATTTACTTAGCAAGTAAGTATTTTGCATTGGTGGTGATATACCTTGATAAAGCATCAGAAACCTAAAAGCGAGAAAGTACAAAGGGTTGGGGCAATTATGGTAATTGGTGTTACCTCATCTTTACCTCTATTTTGCCAAACGAGGTTAGTTGGTTTTGTTAAAAATGGGGACTAACTAATACTTCTCAATATTAATGTTTCTGGTGGAACACTTAGATAAATACTCATAATCCTCTTCGTTGTATAAGTAAAATTCAATATCTATGATCTCTTCCTTATTGAACTCAGGAGGAGTAATTCTTTCAATAATGGGCTTTATTCCTAAACCATAGAAGGTTAGGTCTACTTTCATTCCTCTTTGAACTTCTCCTTTATGTACAGTTCCTCTTAAAGTAATTAGGTTAGAGGTTTGAGCCTTAATGGTTTGCTTATGTTCAAATACTCCAGAAACAATTTCTCTCCAGCTATAACCACACTTGCATTGTTTGGCATAAGGAGTTCTGGCCAATTGATCACATTTGGGGCAGATATTAAAAAATACCTTCTCAGGACATTCGCTCATGATTCTCTCAGCCATATTAATCATAAAGTTATCTCTACCATCTTCCAAAAGACTCAGTATCGACTTATCCTTTGTGATCATTTTGCTTTTATAATAGTTTTCTAATACCCTGTGGCGTGTTTTCGGTGAAGCGTCTTTTAGATTGTCCATGAGACTATCAAAGTTGGTGGAGTGACTATATGCCAATTGCTCTTTTTCGGTAAGCAGTCTTGAAAAATGTAAACGGATATATTTTGCCTGTTCCTGAGTCATTGGATTAACATTTCATTAAACTCTTGCCAGAAAACTTCTAGTTTATCATCAAAATTACCTTTTCTCATGTCTATACTTAACAATTCAAATTCTGTGTCCGAGTAGTCAGACATTTCTTTGGTTCCAACGGAGATACGCTCAACCAGTTTTGTCCCATTTTCCCAGGAACGTTCAGTTAGAAAAGTAAAGATGAGTTTATCATAATAGATACTTGTATTGATTTGCTTCACAACCCATTTTTCTTCTATCCACCAAGGTAAATTATCGGATGAATCAAAAACCTGAACCAGTTCAAATGTTCTTTTTTCGAGTTCTATGCGCAGTGATTCTTTATATTTCATTTTTCACTCTGTACCCAATTTGAACCACTTCAAGCTCGTTTTTCATTTCCAATTGATGTAGAATGCCCTTTAATTTTTCGATTCTTGGTAGCTGTTTACTGAGCCAACTGGCATCATCAACGGGAGCTCCGTTTAACTCCATCAATTTAACAGGGGTAATTACGAAATTGCTTTTGTCTTCTTTGATGATAGCGATGTATTCTCTAACCATTTCGATGGTTATTTCTTCCACTTTAATCATGCTAACATTTGGGTATTTCTCCCAAAAGGCTACTGTAGAATGTTGTTCATTATCTGGGTTTGCAAAAGCTATTAAACCTTCCAAAATTTCATCATCTTCTTTATAAAAAGTTGTGGGGTGCGGAGTAACCGGTCGAGCTGCAATTGTAAGCAATTGACCCAATCGATAATCCGGGTTTTTCATCCAGATTTCTTCCAGTGTTTTTAGTATTTCGGGTATGCGGTTTACATCTCTCATTTGGCATTTTAATTAATGATAATAGTAGAACCAGTTGCTTTCGTAGGTTTCATCGAAGTTTTGTTTAGAATCAACATATACGCCTATTTCTGCTTCGGAAAATAGATTGTTTTTGTCATGTGGTTCAACTAATTTGTAAAAGTCACTTTTCAACTGTTCTATTATTGGATCATTTCTAAACGCTTCAATCTCTGAATCTTTGTGTACGAACACGATCATTCCTGTTGAAGTATCATGTATTTGCCAAATGGGTTTTATCGAGTGTTTCTTTTTGAACCCAGCCAATATACCAGGGGTTATTTTGGATACAATTTCTGATTTTGCGACTGGATTATAGGCAGAGAAGCACACGAAATATTTGTCTTTCTTCTTTTTTCTGAAAAGAGAGAAATCTGATTGAACAGGATCACCACAAATTTCTTCGTATTTGGATGAAATCATGCTTTGCTTTAGCCCATCGTAGTTGTGCGTATTATCTTTGAAAGAATCAACATTATTGTATTCTTCCAAAACAACAATTAATCTTGGTTTGTTTAATGTGTCTAGAAAATCTTCTACTACATGAAGAACTTTAATATCAAATTGCTGTTCTATCCATTTGGATAGTTTAATAATAGTTTTGTTGGCCTTTATTTCTCCGTTTAAAACAGCCTTGGTTTCTTTATAATCTTCGTCTTTTGGTGTAATCATTATGCAAGCTCAAAAAAATAGAAAAGTTGGTTTTAGGTATCCCCTAAGTTAATCATTTTCACCTTTTCAACCCTCTTATATAAGATAAGATTGGACTGTCTTTTTCTATTGTTTCAATAGAGCATGGTACTAAGCTTTCTGCCAGAATAATTTTGTGTTCCGGCCGGATGTTTCTAATAACAACAGTTGAGTTATTAAATCTCATAATGGTACTGGTCCAATCGTACAAATCGCACTTATTTTCGAGTATTTCTTCTCCTTCTCCAACATCATCTACTACCTTGTACGTTGAGCTAATAGACTCTTGGTAACTGTTAAACTTGGCCACCTCTATGTAATAGGAGTTCCCATTTACAGTTATTTTTCTTGAGTCTATATTCTTTCCGTATTTGATTCTATTTTTTAGCATTGTTTGGTTTAATTATACAGAAATCTATCCATTGTTTCTTTCATTTTTTACTTACCTCAGAATAATTAACCCTTACTGGGGTAGGGTAGTTAGTTTCGAAAATAGTATCAGTTATATTTCCTAATGAGTCATATCTAATTGTGTACACAACAAATTCCGACATCCCAGGTGAAGTATACAAGGATTTATAGCTAGGCTTTCCATTGTCATAAAAACTAGTATAATATCCATCTTGAAACCCAACCATGTACAATGAATCTATAAAAAATGGGTTGCCATCAATAAACTCATTTAGTACTCCAATAATGCCAGTGGTATCATCTCGAGTTTCTCTAATAACTTCTAATTCGAACAGGAGAAATTTAATTTCTTCGACCGACAAACTATCCTTGAAGTTTGCTGTAATAACAGGGACTCCAGTATCTTTTAATATGGAGGTTTTCCCAGATGGAAATCCATTTTCAAAATCTGCGGTAACACGATATCCATTTCTGTTGTCAATATATATTCCATGAATTGCAGTGTCGTTTTGGTGAATATAATATTGAAAGTATAGAGTTGTGTCCCCACCTTCGCTTTGTATTAAAGAATCCAGTATTATGGGATTATCAGGAATCGTCTTAAACTCTAATGAAAGGTCAACTTTTGCACTTTCTTGATTTGATCCAGAAGGCGTATTATTACACCCGATTAATAAGATTAATATAATGCTAGGGACGAATAGTTTCATTTAGCTTTGTTAATTGGTTTTAGGCTTCCACTAAATTAATCATTTTCCAACTCCTTTTTCAAAGCCTACATCACACCAATAAAACAACTAGTTAATCAATAGCCGTATTCTCCCTAAATAACGAGCACACCCTCACTCCAGACGAAACGCAGTGTCCCGATAGCTATCGGGACCGAGTCTAGAGGTGCAAGAGGCAAAGAATCCAGCGGTGCAAAGGAAAGAGAAGCCTAAGAAATCAGACAATAGATAAATCAAATTTTCAAATAGCGGTAGGTGGGCTAAACAGTAGTCGACAGTGTTGTTGCTTTACTGGTAAAATGGTACTACTCAAAGTTTGTCGGATTTTTTTTAAATGCTAATTCTCTTTCTGTAGAATATCCAACCTTTGCATTTTTACATACATTTCTAAAATGATTCCTTACTAAAACTTGTTCTTCCTGGCCGTTAACAGTAAACTTAATTGTTTTTCCTGTTCTCATACCGATACTAACTTCATAAAATGAGCGACCGCTTCTATTAGTTACGGAATCATATATCCACACAACATCATTCGTATCACCATTTATGCTGTTGTAAACTTCATTTTTTTCCACTTTAGTTCTAAAACTGTGAATTAAAAAATATAGACCCAATAATAAGAAAACAAGAATAACGAATAAGCCTCCAATATTATCACCAGTATCCTTTGATAAACCATCATTGATAAATAAAGCTAATATTCCAAGACCTATAAAGAGTAAAATAATACCCGCTATTGTGAATATTTTTCTATTCTTATTTACATATTTTTCAATGAATCCGTTAAGAAATGTTTTGTCTGTTTCCATACGATATAGTTTTTTTGAATAATATATTTGCTAGCAGCTTGGATAAACTACGTTTACTCTTTGCTGTAGCGCGTTTATCCATTTGTCGGGCTAATTGTTATATTCAGTTAATATCTCTTCTATTTTTTTGTGTCCCAATTGTTTAGCTATTGAAAGTGGAGTATTTCCTTCATTATCTGTGAGGTTTGTTTTTGCTCCATTCTTAATTAGTAGAAGAATGATGTCAACATAATTATTTTCAATTGCATAAATTAATGGAGTTTTTCCATCCTCATTTACCTGGTTAAAGTCATGCTTTTTAACTGTTAAAAGAGCAATAGACGTTAAGTCTTTTTTTTCTATGGCCTCGAAGATATTATCGGTGCGTTTACCATCATCTTTCTTTTTGGGGTCTTTTATGTAATCGAATGCAACAGCATTAGAATTGAAAGGTGAATTTCCATGATAGTTTTCCATTTTTGGATCTGCACCATTTTCCATTAAATAGGTCCCTATTTCATGCTTATTTCCTGCTCTCCAAAGTGGACTGTTGCCCTCGCTATCTCTCGCATTGACATCCAGTCCTCTTTCAACTAATAGCTTAACCAACCATAAGTACCCCTTTGAAGCAGCTGTGTGTAATAGTGTAAATCCACTTTTCTCATCAATTACAAACAGATCAGCACCTTGGTTAATTAGCAAGCTAATCATCTCTTTACTTTTATGATTACATGCATGTTGTAATGCTGTTATTCCCATGCTACTGATATGATCAATTTCTGCACCCTGCTTCAACAAAGATTTTACTTTTGCAATTTTTTCGTTAGCAACTGCCTCAGTTAACTCAATGTTGAGATGTTCTATCTCATTTTTTATTTCTGATGACTTCTTTTTGCGACTAAAAATTCCCATTTTATCTAGACATTATTGGTAATGTGCTACAACGATTATCTAATCGTAACAAAATGCTACGTTATATTCATTATCCTTCTAAGTTATGAAAATATCATCAAGTGGATTATAGACATTGGCAATATGCTTCTGGCTAGCATGAGTATAGATTTCAGTAGTCTTTACACCGTTGTGAACAGCCCAATCAAATTTTCAAATTGCGGTAATTACCAACTTCCCCTTTTTCCACTCTACCTGTACCATATTGCCATGCTCAAAGCCCAACTCTTCCAGCCATTTCCCTTCTAAACGTATCTCTGGTACAAATATCTCGTCGTACCTGCGCTTACGGAATTTGGGCTGGATTTTGATTTTTTTCACTTGGCAATATTGTCACATTACTATATGACAAACATAGCAAATGAATTTGATTTGTCAAATTAAAGTATGACAAAAATGTCGTACAATAAGCTGACATTTGATTTAGTGACTAAAGAAGAACTAAAACAAAAAATTGGTCAACGAATCGTTGAGCTCCGCTCTCAAAAAGGTTGGAGCCAATCTGACCTTGCTAGAGCCTGCAACAAAGACCGACAAGCCATTGAAAAGCTAGAGAATGGGAAGGTGAATCCTACACTTTATTCTTTGTTAGAAGTGGCTACTGCTTTGGAGGTTCCATTGAAGAGGGTTGTGGAAATATAGTATTTGTTAGAGTACTTTTTTGGTATAACACCTCATAATTATTTATCCAGCCCTATTAAATAAATAGGAACTGTAAGTACAGGATAAAACTTTTCTAAATACCATTGAGTTCGTTCGAAATTCACTAGTGAGCTTGGAAAAGGTGAAATTTCATTTAATAAATTTTTTGTGGCACAAACATAAACACCTAATTTCATGGTGTTTACAACTTCGGCAGCCGCCTGAAACCTTAATAAATCACCACCAATAAATGACCTATGGTTAAATGCTATATCAACTCCAACTTTTCGTTTCCAAAAATCGATTCTAAGGTTATTGTCTTCATCTGGTCCAAATACATTTTTTTCTTCTTCCCACCCCTTTTTTAAGAACTCTTCTTTAAACCTTTGGTTCAGTATAGACTGCTTTCCTTTCATTAATTTCTTGCCTTGTTGTGCTTTTTCTTTATTCTTGGAATTAAATAGGTCACTTATGCTTTCGTATGAAATAGAGTTTAATATGTCTTCCAATTCCTCTCTCAATTCATAATCTGAATTCAGTATAATATCAGCATATCGATGAACGTACTTTTTATGATTCATACTTTTGTTTTGTTCTTATTATGACGAGTAATTTAAGGGAAATTGAAACCATGGAATTCATTGCTTTCTTCACGAGTAGCTGGTCTTACCGATATTTCTTCTACGTCACTAGCTAGTACCCTTCTTGCTGTAATTCCAGCTAATAATGTATCTTTTACATTGGTTGATTCAATTTTAAATTCAATTAAGTATGCTGGTTGCTTTAGCCACCTTGTTTTTCTAATTATTCTTGCTATGGATCCTGGAAGTAATTTTAAACTTCCATCAGCCCCAATGTATGATTCTTCTGCTTCTGGGTCAGTTGGTAATATTGGAAGATAATCTTTGATAACGTAGTTTTCACCTTTCGAATAGAGGTAGTTATACCCTTCTATAGGGGCTATCAAATCTAAATTTGTACTACTTTCCAAGGGGATAAGATTATCTTCGACTGTTTCTTCTTCTGAACCCTCATGATTGTTGGAGGTTGGTTCGGAATTTTCGTAGCAACCGAAAAGCAATAAAAGAAAAATAATTCCGAAATTCTTTTTTTTCATATCACATTGAATTAATAAACAAAAAAAAGGGCTATAGCCCCATCAAACAGATAGGCTATAACCCCTTAAAACAAAAAGTGGAGAAGATGGGAGTCGAACCCACGACCTCATGACTGCCAGTCATGCGCTCTAGCCAGCTGAGCTACATCCCCGCGTTGCAACAAAGCTAACAAAAACTCGTCAATAACTACCCGCTATTCGACAAAATTGTAAGCAACCTTAGAGCCCTTTCACGTATTTTTAAAACGTGAACTACATCCTCAGTTTCATATTAGCTACTTTGCTGGCTTTGGCCGGTATGGCGCAAACCAATATTTCCGGTGTAATTAATAACTACTACTCCGTAAGTGCCATCAATGTACCCTCTACTCGCTTAACTCTTAATACTACCTCAGGAATTACCGAGGGAGACACTCTGTTGCTCATTCAAATGAAAGGCGCTACCATCGACCTTTCCGTTTCGGACGATTATGGAGATGTAACTGACTATGGTGGAGCAGGGAATTTTGAAGAGGTAGAGATTTGCGAGGTAATCGGAAACGATGTGGTGCTCAAGAAGAAATTAAAGTACGATTTCTCCGCTGGAGGATCAGTACAGTTGGTATCCATACCCTATTATACCAATGCCAACATTAACGGAACGCTTACGGCCCAAACTTGGGATGGTAGTGCAGGAGGAGTGCTCATTTTTAAAGTGGATGGAACCCTGAGTTTTAATGCAGATATTGACCTAAACGGAAGAGGGTTTAGGGGAGGTGAGTTTATACTGGCCACTAACATGTGTAATTTCTTAACCGATTACGACCAGTACGAGTACGAAACCTCCACCATGCTGGGAGGAATGAAAGGAGAGGGAATAGCCCCTTATACCACCCATAACCTGGGTAAAGGTGCTCTGGCCAACGGTGGAGGAGGAGGAAACGACCATAACTCCGGTGGGGCTGGAGGAGCCAATGTAACTCCCGGAGGTAATGGAGGAGACAACGACGATCCCGGACAATACTTATGTAAAGGATACCACCCCGGTAGAGGAGGAAAAGCACTGGACTATACCGCTCAACGAATCTTTATGGGAGGTGGAGGAGGAGCCGGACACAGTAACAATGGAACACCCGCACTATACTTTGCTGGAGACGGTGGTGGAATAGTAATGATCCAGGCCGGAACGGTAGAGGGAAATAACCACCAAATACTAAACAATGGTACTGATGGTTGTAACGGAATTGGAGATGGAGCATCGGGCGGTGGTGCCGGAGGAACGATATTTTTAGAAGTACAGAACTACAGTAGCCCACTTACTGCCTATGCCACCGGAGGAGATGGTGGAGATGGTGACGGAGACTCTCAAATACTGGCCAACGGAAACCGTTGTTTTGGTCCGGGGGGAGGAGGTTCCGGAGGGTTAATTTGGTTGAGCCAATCGGCCTTTCCGGGTAATTTTACCACCGATGTAACCGGAGGACAAAACGGAATTGTTTCCAATACGGATTATGCCCCATGCGCAGGACTGGCTCAGGGAGCCACACCAGGTGCCGATGGTATTGTGGCCTACGATGCTGCTTTAGATGGCAGTAGAATAGCCAATAAAGCCTGTTACAGTAATCCTCAAGAAGATTTGGGCGCAGATACTATTATTTGTGAGGGAGAGACCTTAACCCTTACCGCAACCATGACAGGAACTTACGAGTGGAGCACAGGAGCTACCAGCCAACAAATTACCGTTTCCACCACTGGAGATTACTGGGTGGGAACCGACGATGGTATGTGCATTTTTTACGATACCATCCATGTAGAGGTAGTACCTGTAATTACTGTAAACCTTGGTCCAGATAGAACCCTTTGCGATGGTGGAACATTGGATTTGGATGCCGGAGCAGGATCTAACCAGTACAATTGGAGCACGGGAGAAACCACACAGGAAATTACCATTTCGCAAACTGGTACCTATTGGGTAGTGGCCGGAAGTGGACAATGTACTACTACCGATACGGTAAACGTTACTGTAGATGCCTACATCAGCCCTTTTAGTGGTCCAGTAGAAATTTGTAGTTACGAAGGCGTAGAACTGGATGCTGGACCCGCAAATTCTTATGGTTGGTCCACCGGAGAGAATACCCAGATCATTACCGTTTACGAACCCGATACCTACCAAATTACCATCGAAAATACTCAGGGCTGTTTCCACGACGATGAGGTGGAAGTAATTGGTTGTGCCAACAATGAGCAGGTGCCCAACACCATTACTCCTAACGGAGATGGAGCCAACGATGTGTGGAACATTGGCAACATATACAGTTACCCTGGCAACAAAGTAACTATACTGGATCGTAGTGGACGTACCGTATACGAAGCCACCAATTACAATAACGACTGGAACGGAGATGGCTTACCTGCTACCACCTATTATTACGTTATTGATTTTAATAACGGAGGAACCCTCCAAAAGGGAACCATAACCATAGTAAGGCAACAATGATGAGGCAATGGTACATATCGATTTTTGTGTTGTGTAGCCTTTGGGGTTATGGACAGCAAGTGCCAGTACTTTCTACCGTAGGAGAAAACAACATGGTGTATAATCCTGCCGTGTCCGGTTCATTGCCTTATGTGCAAGTAAGGCTATTACAGCGCACCCAATGGTCGGGGTTTGAGTATGCACCCAATACACAATTGCTTTCGGCACACTCTTCCATTGCCAATTCCAACTCGGCCATAGGAGGTTATTTGTACAACGATCGGTTGGGTATACTCGGTAAATCCGGTGCTCGATTGGATTATGCCTACCATGTACCTTTGGGAGATTACACCATGTTATCGTTTGGGTTAGCAGGTAAAATGCAACAGTACCGAACCCTCCACGAAAGAATTATACTAGACAATCAGCAAGATAACCTCATAGACCTTACTTCGCGTCAAACCGTTTGGACTCCCAATGCCGATGCCGGAGTGTATTTGTTTGACGAGTATTTCTACCTCGGTTTTTCGGGGTTGAATTTGTTGTCTAAAAACTTCGATTTGTATCAGGGAGCAACACTATTGCCAGCCTTGCATTTAGTAGGAATGGGAGGAATAAACCTACCAGTAGGAACAGGAGATGTACTTTCTTTCTCAACCAAAGTAGTTACTGTGAAAGGGTTGCCCAATTGGTGGGAGGTAAATACTTTGTACGATTATCAGGCTACCTTCTTTTTAGGGGCAGGATATCGTCATCAGGACGCAATTTACGGAACCATAGGTGCCAACCCATTTGGTGGTTTATACCTGTATTATTCTTACGATTTTGGCATTTCTGTATTGAGGTCGGTACAGTCTGGTTCGCACGAAATAACCCTGGGGTACGATATTCAGTATAAGGATTCGTACGGTAGAGATAAAGCCAGGTATAACCTGCAACGATTCTCACGTGGAGGTTTCTTTAAGAAAAAGTCAAAGAACCCTAAACCCGAATCCAGATCAGAGTCTGATCACATTTAATGTTTCTGTAAAGGGAAAACTTCTGCCGTTCTTTTTAAATGGTTAATTTTAAGCATGATCAATCAGTTTATACCCGAGCTAGAACGTCTGGTGGGTACCTCTGTGGAGGTAATCGATACCAAGCGTCTCATAGGTGGAGATATAAACGATGTTTATCGGATCAGAACCAAACAGGGTAACTTTTGCATTAAAGTAAACAGCGAAAGCAAGTTTCCGGGCATGTTTGAGGCAGAAGAAAAAGGGTTGGATCAACTGCGCCAAAGCAGTAGTTTTAGAGTGCCTGAGGTGTACGGAAAAGGAAGTTATAACGACCTTTCTTTTTTGCTCATGGAATACATCTACCCCGGAGACCCAAAACAGCACTTCTGGAGCGATTTTGGGCATCGGTTGGCTCATTTGCACTGGCAAACCAGTGATCAGTTTGGATTGTCCCATTCCAATTACATTGGCTCCTTGCATCAACAAAACGGACAGCGAACCACCTGGGCTGAGTTTTTCGAGCACGAACGCTTGCGTCCACAGCTTAAGTTGGCTTACGATCAGGGTTATGTTTCATCCAAAACGGACGAGTATTTTGAGCGTTTGTTTCAGCGGCTTGGAGAGATTTTTCCGGAAGAACCGGCTACGCTCTTGCACGGAGATTTATGGAATGGCAATTACATGGTGGATCAAAAAGGAAATCCTGTTCTCATTGACCCCGCGGTATATTATGGACATAGAGAAATGGACCTGGCCATGACTAAACTTTTTGGAGGGTTTGGAGAGGCCATGTACGAAGACTACCACGAAATATATCCGCTAGAAAATGGATGGAAAAGCCGGGTAGAGATCTGTAATCTCTATCCGCTATTGGTACATGTAAACTTGTTTGGTAGAGGGTATTTAACTCAGGTAAGAAGTATTGTAAGCAGGTTTTAAACGAAACAACAAGGCACAAAAAAAGCCTGAATCCAATTCAAGCTTTTTAAGTTTTCTGATAACAGATTCTTAGTGAGCGTGCTCTTCTTCACCCTCAGCGTGATCGTGATCACCTTCAGCATCTGTAGTCTCTTCTGTAGCATCTTCTGCTTTCTCTTCACCTCCACAAGAAATTGTAGACATAGAGAAGAAACCAAGAACAGCTAAAAACATAAAAAACTTTTTCATTTTAATATTGTTTAATGGTTATACTTCGATAACAAATGTATAAACATTTCTGAAACAACCAAGGAAGATGGGGTTTTTATCCGGCTTTTACTCAAAAAACTCGTACGAGAATTTCAAAATAGTGATGTGATTGGTGGCTACATCCTGAACTAATAATGCCTTCATTAAATAAGTGGACTTGTCGTAAAGTACCTCTTTATGAGTGTGTTTCTTGCCGTTTTTGTATTCATCTATGAACTCCAGATTTCCAAATTCATCGTAAGAATAAGCGATTTTGTTAAAATCCTCTTTCGACATGTCTTTTTGAGTTCTTTTTTCGGCCACTAGCCCCATATCATTGTAAGCGTAAGTAACTTCCGAGCGCTTGTGGTTCATAATGAGTTTTTTCACCACCTTGCTCAATAAATCGTGTTGGTTGTAGAAATACTTTTCTTTTTGGTACACCCGCCCATGGTTGTTAAACACTTGCTTTTCGATTACCGAGTCGGAAGAAGAGTAGGTGTAAGATTCCTTTACAATGGTGTATTGCCTGGCCAACTTAAAGTGGTATCGATCCGAGCCTTTGTTTTCGTCTCTGCAGTATGTTCTCGAAAGTACATTTCCGGCTGTATCGTATACGTAGTTGTAAGAGAAAAACCCGTAGCTATCGTTGGTTCTTTTGGTAAGAATGTGGTTAGCTGTATCGTAAATGTAAGATACAAATGTGGTGTCCTTTTTACCCATTAAATTGAACGACCCAAACTGGTTGGTAAGCTTTCCCGTAGTATCAAACTCGTAGCGGGTAACCAGATCACTCTTTTTAATTACCTGCAGGTCGTTTTTGGTAGAAATGTGCCCTGTAATGCTCTTTACCTTGTTAGAACGAATAAAGTCGTTGTAAAAAAACGGATCGTCCGTAAAGGCGTTACACCCTCTATTGTCGATGAGTTGCGCACTTCCCAAAAAAGGGATCAATATGAATAAAAATAATAGCCTCATGTTATGCTAACAAACCTCTGGCCTCTTCCAATTGTTGTACCGGAAGCTTGCAAGATTGGTTTTCGCATACAAAAATAGTGCATTCTTCATTTTCCTGCCTTCCATTAAAAACAGGTAGTCCACTATTCATTGTTGATGCCAGTAGCAAGGTGTTAGGCCTGAAATCTTTAGAAAGCTCTTCAGCGGCTTCCATAGCTCCCTTACCAGAGATAACCACCTCGCGGTGTGGATACACCATTTTTTGCATCAATACACCCCAGTTGGAGTAGTTAGATCCGTTAGGTACCAGGTATTGACTTACACATTGTAACTGACCAACAGCAATTTTATGGTAAAACTGATTGTGGTAAATGTAGTATAGGTCCAACAGATTATTGGCCATTACCGAGTTAGAAGCCGGAATAACATTGTCGTACATTTCGGTTTGCCTAACCACCACCTCCGTGTTTCGAATAGAGGTGTAGTAAAAGCTTTTAATCTGAGGTTCGTAAAACAAATCGATGGCCATATCGGTTAGCTGCTTGGCTTGGTCCATCAATTGCTCATTTCCGTTTACGCTATACAAATCCATCAAGGCTTTAATGAACAATGCATAATCATCCAGGAACCCTTCAATAGGCTCTCCATTTCTAAAGGTTCTGTATAAAGTTCCCTCAGGGCTTAAATGTTTTCTTAGTAAATATTGGGTGGTTTGCTCAGCTTGAGTTAACCACTCTTTGTTGCCAAAGTGCTTATATGCAGTTGCCAAACCGGAAATCATTAGAGCGTTCCAGCTCAACAGAATCTTGTTGTCCAGTCCCGGTCTTATTCTCTCATTTCTGATGGTGAGTAACAGTTGTTTTGCTGCATATACCTTCGCTTTTAGCTCTTCGGTGGTTAGTCCATGTTTCTGCGCAAATTCCTCGTCCGAACCAGTTTTAAGAGGAATGTAATTTCCTTCCCAAAACCCGTGTTCGTTAATGCTAAACAGCTCCTCAAACCAGTTATAGTTATCTCCTAAAATGGTTTGTAGTTCTTCTTTGGTCCAAACGTAAAACTTACCCTCTACCCCTTCACTATCGGCATCCAGCGCACAGTAAAAACCATGAGATGGGTCCAATAACTCATTGCAGCAAAACGAAATGGTTTCTTCTACCACTGTTTTAAACTCATCATCGCCATATATGCTGTAAGCTTTGGAGTATAGTTCGATGAGTTGACCGTTGTCGTACAGCATTTTTTCGAAGTGGGGTACTTTCCAAAATTCGTCTACCGAGTAACGGGCAAATCCACCTCCAATATGATCGTAAATACCACCGCGAGCAATTTTTTGTAGGGTAAATTGCACGTAATCCTTCAAGTCCTCATCGCCACTCAACAATGCCTGATTAAGCAAAAAGGAGTAATTGGCCGGTAGCGGAAACTTAGGTGCTCTTTGCATCCCCCCACGGTATCGGTCAAAATACTTTTTCCAGTTGTTGGTCATGTCGTCCAACAGTTGGGTGGTAAATTCCTGATCAGGTTTACTCTGGTAAATGTGTACTCCTTCTTGTATTCTGTCCGTTAGGTTAGATGCGTAATCTTTAATTTTATCCGGATCGTTTTTGTACAACGAAACAAGCTTGTTTAGCACATCCATCCATCCTGGTTTAGGAAAGTAGGTTCCTCCGTAAAATGGCTGCCCATTAGGCAAGGTGAAACAGTTTAGAGGCCAACCACCTCGTTGGGTAATGAGCTGTACTGCCTCCATGTATACCTGATCCACATCCGGGCGCTCCTCACGGTCTACCTTAATGTTTACAAAGTGCTCGTTCATAAGAGCTGCCACTTCTTCGTCTTCGAAGCACTCGTGCTCCATAACATGGCACCAATGGCAGGCAGAGTACCCAACACTTACCAGTACCAGTTTGTTTTCTTCTTTGGCTTTCTTAAAAGCTTCTTCCCCCCACGGAAACCATTCTACAGGGTTGTTTTTATGTTGCAGCAAATAGGGGCTGGATTCGTTTGCGAGTTTATTCATTCGTTATTGGTATAACTCCGAAACCTGCTTGGAAATGGCTTTAATTTCTTCTTGCAATTCCACCGGTTCCAGAACTTTTATCTCTTTTCCGAAGCCCAAGATCTGCATTTTTAATTCATAAGTGGTCAGTAAAAAGTAAGAAAACTGATGTTTGCCATTTACCCCGCCTAAATATTCTTGCGATTGGTGCAAAGGTTGAGAAAGAATATACTTGGAAAGTAACTCATCAGTTTCGATCACAATTTTTTTAGGTTTACCATAATCGGCGGTAATTCCGATGGAATATTTAAAGAAATTATCCGGGCTAAAAGACGAATCCGGCTGATAACTGTCGGATAAAGGAACTACGTTTTCTACACGGTCCAAACCAAACGTGATGGTTTTATCCTTTAACTCACTTTTACCAATTAAATACCAACGGTTGCGATACTCTTTAAGTAAATAAGGATGTACCCTTCTGGTTTTAGCCACATTGCTGGTGTAGCTTTTGTATTCGAACTGGATTTTCTTTTTCTCTTTAATGGCTTTTAGGATGGTTTGCAGGTGTTCGCTTCCTCCAAATTTTTCTACACGCTCAAACTGTACGAATTCCTCAATGGCTTTATCCTGCACGTTAGAGGAAATGTTTACACGATCGAGAATTTTATCGATGGCAAATTCAAACTCGCTAAACAATTCGGTGTTCTTAAATTGCGACAGAATGTTGGTAGCAATTTTAATGGCGTCCACATCATCCTCCGTTAGTGGAACATCGTCGATGGTATAACTATCGTCGGTGTAGTAATATCCTTTTTCTCTCTTGCTGTACTTAATGGGAGCATCGTGCTCCATTCGCATGGCAAAAAGGTCTTTTTCTATGGTGGAGTCGCAAATGTTGTCTCCCATACTCGAACCATAAAGTTCTTCTTCGCAGGCAGCTCTTAAATCTGCTTTCGATGGGTAAGGTTGATAGGCATTACGGATACAGCGATCAATTACACGGTATCTTAAAAGGGCGTTTTTTATTACTGGCATTTCTTATTTGTTATCTATTAGCTAAAGTAAAAATAATGGAGCAGATCGTATTCTATTTACGGAGTAAAAAATGAATAAAAAATTGTTTAAAAAGAGCCATTTGGGTGGGGTTTTGTCCTAAAAATAAGCATTGTAGTAATAAGGCAAAATCAATTTATAATGCTTTATATTAGTTATGAATATCGAATATGACTATCTTTATAAGTAGGGCAAATAATTATAGTTTAACTTTTGTTTCACTCCAATAGGGCATAATTTTGTGCCACCAACCTTTTGAAGCTATGATCGGAAAAAAATTACACCAACTATTACAGGACCTCTCGGTCTCGGAAAGAAGAAGCCTTTTAAACATTTGTAAGCGTTCTGACGACAAAAGACACGGCCAGTTGGATCGGTTGTTGAGAGCTAAGAATACCAGTGAGGCATCTTTTGTAAAAACACTTAACAAGATTGGAAAAGAGTTAAAAGAGAGTGAAGTATCGGAGCAGGAGCGAGAGAAAAACCTGAGAAGATTCGTTGATTTCGCAGCAAAAGAAATAGAAAACCTTAAACTAAAGCAACTGTTAGGAAAGGACTTAAAATTGAGAAACTATCTTCTTTCTTTGAGCTACGATCAGAACGAAACCAAGCGTTTAAAGAACGAATATTTAAGTAAGGCGAATACTTATGCTTTAAAGGATAATGATTATTGGGTACAACGACAGTTTTTGGAGCACCGATTAAAAACCACACTTCAAAATCAAACGGTAAATGATATCAAGGAGTTTAGAAAGAGTGTAGGTAAAAAAAGACACCTGGTACAGTGGTATTACCAACTGGAAATGGCTCAGATTTATGATTTTGTTTCCTCCACTTTTTTAGATGATAAAACCTCATTGGACGAGTTTGGAGATTACATTAGTAGCAACGACAATTTTGATGCATTGATCAAGCTAGCTATTGGGTATTCGGAAGCCACTGGGTATAAATTGGCACAGGCCAGATTTAATTTTGAAAACCCTGTGCACTGCAAGTTGTACATTGAAGAAGCAGAACAGCTACAGAAGAAATGCCAGGAGGGAAAAACCAAGGACATTGTTAGAAGAAAAATTGTATTCTTAAAATTCCTTTATGCCTTCCATTATGGAGAATCGTATGATGTGCTGCGTGCATTAATTAGAGAGGCTCAAGACATTAATGAAAAATACCAAAACGAAGATCCAAAAATTGTCTTTTACCTTATCCTGATAGAAATTCTGGAAGGGAATAATACGGACCAATTGTTGGAAAAATATCAGGGGTATTTTGCCTCTCCAAAAGTGGCATACATGCAAGATTTGTTGGTAGCCATTGGTGCAGTTAGAAATGGAGACCTGAAAAAGGCAAAACGCTTGTTATTGGATGTGTCTTATTGCTCTAACCCTTATTTGGCAGTTTGGTCCAGACTGTTAGAAATTGTGATTAACCTAAATCAAGGTAACGAGCAGTTAGTAGATAGCTTAATAGATAGGGCTAAGCGACAGATGCAGAATAACATTAATCGAATATTTACCTTCAATTCCAGCGATTGGGTATTGAACGAAGTATATAAAATTACGGGACACAAGCACATTGTGGAACCCAAGGAAATGCAGAATTATCCACCTACGGTAATACATGAGTTCATTACTTCCCTCATTAATAAGTAGGGCTCGAAAGGTTTAATTGAATTGTGGGGCTCAAATTACCCGAATAAATTAGCAGCAGTTCGAGTTGTAAAACTTGGTGGATGTAGTGTTCACATTGGTTGATAAAGGGCTTTGTACGTATAGTATGAGGCCCTTTTCTATTCCTTAAGCAAAGAAGACACAAACTGATCCATCTGGCTTACGTACTCAATGTAATACTGACCGGTTCCAGGTCCGTAAAACCCGGTATGAATCTTTCTAACCACTCCATCTTTATCGATAAAAATGGTGGTTGGGAAAGACATTACCTGATTTAAAAATGGTAGAGCTTCTTCTGCTTCTCTTTTACTGGCATTACCTGCAATTAAAAACTCGTACTCGGCTCCAAAATGGTTTTTAAGCTCCGTAACCCGGTCTATTTTTCTGCTCATTTCTTTAGGAGCTTCAAAAGCAAGACCTATAATTTCTAATCCCTGATCGCCATAAGTGTTATGAAGTTCCGTTAAGAACTTGGTTTCGTCCATACAATTAGGGCACCACGAACCAAGTAACTGAATGATGACTACTTTACCACTGTATTTTGGGTCCGGATATGTAACCATTTCTTTATCGAGGTTAGGGAAAGAAAACTCGATGTTTTGTCCATTAACCTGCTCTGTAAGTTGGAAAGGGTCTCTTAGATGAAACTCTTCGTTCATTTTAGCCGACCATGGTTCCGACCAGTGGGTTCCAGAATAGAACATTCCATTGATGGTTCCATTCACCAATTCTCCAGTAAACAAAAAGGCATGGGATCCGTCAAAACACGAAAGGTAAACGGAGTCGTTAACCACATTTCCCTGGAGGAATCGATAATCTCCTGTTTCGGTAATGAAGGTTCCGGTAATCTCTTTTCCGTCTTGATTAAAAATTCCAAGTGCTTTGTATTCGTCGTCAGTACCTGGGCTGAAGCTTACTTCCCATTTTCCATCAAAAGAAGAGGAAAGTACATTTCTGGAGGTATTAAATCGATAATCAGGAACCGTTCCTGAATGTTCGGCCTTAAAATCTACCAGGTATTTGTCGCCTTTGGCACGGTTGTGCCAAAATCCAAATAACCCCTCGTCGGTTTTAGAGAATCGGAATTCAGAATCAAAAACCGGCATTTCTATTACCAATTGGTTTTCTGTACTGGTGATCACCGATCCAATTTTTTCTTCGGCGTTAATAAAGTAAATAGAATCCCCGCTTACCTCCAGGTTAAAGGGGAGTGAGATTCCCTGGGTAATGTTTAATTGTCCGAGCCAGTAACCTTGTTCCAGAATGTATGATTCCGTTGGCTCTGAGCTGGTTGTATCCTGCTGAGTAGCTGTTCCCTCCTTATTTGTATCCCCATAGGTGGTACACCCATGTGTTAATACACATAGCGAGAACAAAATAAATAATCTTTTCATGCTTCGGTGTGGTCGTTTTCCTGTGCACGATAAAAGTAGTAAATATTACCTTATTTTTTAACGTATTAACACGACCTTAACAGAGGTGTTAAAAATTAGCTTTCCAATATTTTTAAGGATTTATATCAATTGCATACCTTAATGCAACCTTTTTTGAAAGGATTAAGTCTATGACTACAGAAAAGCAAAATATGACTGAGCAGGAATTGATCGATAGGTGCTTGAAAAAGGATGCTCGGGCACAAAAAATGCTTTACGATAAATTAGGTCCTAAAATGATGGGGGTTTGCTTAAGGTACTCCTCCAGTTTGGAAGAGGCGCAGGATGTGTTACAGGATGGGTTTATCAAGGTCTTTGAAAAATTGGGAGCTTATACAGGCAAAGGTTCCTTCGAAGGATGGGCAAGAAGAGTATTTGTTAATACTGCTTTAGACGCCATTAGAAGGAATAAAAACCTTAAACTGAACCAACAGATAGAAGATGTTGCATATTCCCTTAAATCGAACGATTTTATATTGGAGAGTCTGGCAGCAGAAGATCTGTTAAAAGTACTGCAGCAGATACCTCACGGATATCGAACAGTATTTAACCTGTATGTAATAGAAGGATATTCTCACAAAGAAATTGCGGAGATGCTGGACATTACAGTAAGTACATCCAAATCACAATTTTCCAGGGCCAAAGCATTATTAAGAAAAATGATTGAAGAATTAGGCATTCACCAGCCATGAAGTTAGACGATAATAACATAGAAGAATTATTCAAATCTCAGTTTGAGAATTTTGAAGCCCCTGTAAATGATGCTATGTGGAGTAATATTTCACAAGGTATTCAGTCGGGTGCAGGTTCTGCCGGAGCTACTGCCGGAAAGACGTTGTTGTCTAAATGGGTGGCTACAGCAGGTATTGCGGTTACTACAGGTGTTGTAGGAGCGGCTTTAACCTTTGCTATTATGTCGGAAGACACAACAGTAAGCGAACCAACAACTCCTGCTACAGAAACTGTAAAAGAAGAGGTAATTACCACCCCGGAACAGGACCTTACTGAGGTGCCAACCGATGAGGTAGTTGCAGCGAATAACGTTATAACAAGCTTACCTACCGACGAAAACGATCCGGTTATTGAAAAGGTAGTTGAAGAAGTAGAGGATAAGAAGTTTGTGGTAGACGATAAGTCGGACGATCCTGAAAATGCTATTAAAGATTACGAGGCCATTTTAATGTTCTCTTCTCCGCAGCAGTTGGATGCCAGTAACGACGCTGCTGCTAATGAGAATGATGTTACCGAAGAGAAAACGATAGAGGAGCAACTGAGCGAAATTCAGTCGGATATTCCGGTCATCATTACCCAGGTGGATAAAGGTGAGGTAATAGCTTCTATTGTGGCATCACCGGTAGGAGGATATGCTCCGTTAGATGTTTTCTTCTCGAGAGTAGAAAGCGAAGGAAAAGTACACTGGAATTTTGGTGATGGGACTACAAGTAACGAAGAAAATCCATCTCATACATTTACAAAATATGGTAAGTATACAGTGGAGTTAACCGTAACAGATGCTGATGGAAACACCCAAAAAGACTTTAAAGTAATAGTGGTAGAAGGAAACAGTTCTATCACTAATATACCAAACATTTTTACACCAAATAGCGACGGATATAACGACGTATTTACAGTAGAAGGGAATAACATCGAAAGCTTCCAGTTGAACATCTTGAACAAATTGGGAGAGACAGTATACACTACTGAATCGATGGAAGATGGATGGGATGGAAGAGATGTGTATGGAAAAGCCGCTCCGGATGATACTTACTTGTACATCATTTACGCAAAAGGAGTAGATGGTAAGCTATACGAACATAAAGGAACAATAACCTTAAACAGATAATAAGTTTAAGTTATTCATACAGTGCAAAAGGTCCATTACAGTGGGCCTTTTTTTATTCCTAATGGTAAAGCTATAACAACTGGTTAGGAAAACATAAGGCAAAGAAAAAGGGCGAATAAACATTCGCCCTTTCCTTTTAATATCAGATTGCTTTTAGTTATTCAAAGCTTCTGCACCACCAACAATCTCAAGGATCTCGTTAGTAATAGCAGCTTGTCTTGCTTTGTTGTAGAATATCTTAAGCTCTTTATTAAGCTCTGTTGCGTTATCCGTTGCTTTGTGCATGGCAGTCATACGAGCACCGTGCTCAGAAGCGTGAGAATCAAGCAAAGCTTTATAAAATTGTGTTTTCAAAGAATTTGGAATAAGGTTCTCTACAATCTCCTTTTTCGATGGCTCAAAAATGTAGTCGGCACTACTTGTGCTTTCCTCTTGTGCCATAGGAATAATAGGAAGGAATTGTTCGGTTCTGATTTCTTGTACAGCTGCATTTTTAAATGAGTTGTAAATAATGTAAATTCTATCGAAAGATCCTTCTGTAAATCGCTCCATAAGGTTTTCAGCAATTTTAGAAGAGTTTTCGAAAGTTAAATCACCCCAAACTTCTTCAGTATTATTCGGTAGTAAATCACCAGTGTACAACCATTCAGAACCTTTAATAGCATCAGCCATTTTCTTCCCTACAGGTAGTACAGTAATATTTTGTCCCTTATGCTCTTCAGCAATTCTTTTTACTTGCTTGGTTACGTTGTTGTTGAATCCACCACAAAGACCACGGTTAGAATTGATCCCTACGATCAATACATTTTTGATATCGCGTTCCTGAGCATATTCGTTCTCACTTGTATCCAAAGAAGAAGATAAGTTCCCAAGAATCTCTTGAAGTTTTTCAGCATACGGACGCATTTGTGTAATGGCATCCTGAGCTCTTCTCAATTTTGCAGCCGATACCATTTTCATGGCAGAGGTAATCTGCATGGTTGAGTTTACAGAGGAGATTCTATTTCTAATTTCTTTTAAGTTTGCCATAAGAAGTTATGACGGCCCTGAATAAATCAGGGCCTTTTAAAAATTGTATTAATCTTCAATTTCGTATTTCGCTGATAAATCTGCAGCAACTTTCTCGATAGTTCCTGTTACATTATCAGTAAGCTTACCAGCTCTTAAGTCAGCTAATACATCTGCGTGGCTGTTTCTCATAAGGCTCAAGAAAGCTTCCTCAAAGTCTTTTACTTTGTTTACAGGTACTTTGTTGATTAACCCTTTAGTTCCACAGTAGATAATAGCTACTTGCTCCTCAACAGGGAAAGGAGATCCTTCTCCTTGTTTAAGGATTTCCACGTTTCTAGCTCCTTTTGCAAGTACTGCCATAGTAGCTGCATCAAGGTCAGATCCGAATTTAGCGAAAGCTTCAAGCTCTCTATATTGTGCCTGGTCCAATTTAAGTGTACCGGCAATTTTCTTCATTGATTTAATTTGAGCCGAACCTCCTACACGAGATACAGAGATACCTACGTTAATCGCAGGACGTACCCCAGAGTTGAATAAGTTAGCCTCAAGGAAAATCTGTCCATCAGTAATCGAAATTACGTTGGTAGGAATATACGCAGAAACGTCACCTGCCTGAGTTTCGATAATTGGAAGTGCTGTTAAAGAACCTCCTCCTTTTACAACTCCTTTAAGAGATTCCGGAAGGTCGTTCATTTGAGCAGCAATAGCATCAGAAGAGTTTACCTTAGCAGCTCTCTCTAATAATCTTGAGTGAAGGTAGAATACATCTCCTGGGTATGCCTCACGTCCTGGAGGACGTCTAAGTAGCAATGATACCTCACGGTAAGCTACTGCTTGTTTAGATAAATCATCATAAACAATCAAAGCAGGTCTTCCTGTATCTCTAAAGTACTCACCAACAGCCGCTCCTGTAAATGGAGAGTAAAACTGCATTGGAGCAGGATCAGAAGCGTTTGCAGCTACAACTACTGTGTAGTCCATAGCTCCTGCTTTAGTTAGTTTATCAACGATACCTGCAACTGTAGATCCTTTTTGCCCAATAGCAACGTAGATACAGAATACTGGCTCACCTTTGTCGTAAAATTCTTTTTGGTTAATAATGGTATCGATACAAACAGAAGTCTTTCCTGTCTGACGGTCACCAATTACCAACTCACGCTGACCTCTTCCAATTGGAATCATGGAATCGATCGCTTTAATACCAGTTTGAAGTGGCTCGTTTACTGGCTGACGAAAGATTACACCTGGTGCTTTTCTTTCGATAGGCATTTCGTAAAGCTCTCCTTCGATAGGTCCTTTACCATCAATTGGGTTACCTAATGTGTCAACAACACGTCCAAGTAGACCTTCACCTACTTTTACGGAAGCAATTCTTCCTGTTCTTTTTACAGTGTCACCCTCTTTCAAGTTCGTAGATGCTCCTAAAAGTACCGCACCAACGTTATCCTCTTCAAGGTTCAAAGCGATACCTTGTAATCCTCCATCAAATTCGATAAGCTCACCGTACTGAACTCCTGAAAGTCCATAAATACGTGCAATACCATCTCCTACCTGAAGGATGGTACCTACTTCTTCTAATTCTGCTTCAGTTTTAAATCCTGAAAGTTGTTCTCTCAAGATCGCTGAAACTTCTGCCGGTTTAATTCCTGCCATTTTTATAAAAGTTTATCTGATATTAAAAATCTGCTATATAAGGGTTCTTATTGAACTCCTGTTTTAAATCGCTTAATTCTCTTGCTATACTAGCATCAATTTGTTTGTCGTCTACTCTAACGATAAATCCACCAATGATTTCAGAATCGATTTTCTCGATTACCTCAATAGTAGAAGTTTCATCTTTCTTCAAAAGATTCAAAATCTTTTGTTTTTGAGTATCATCCAACTGAATTGCAGTAGTTACCTCTGCTACAATAATGTTTTTCAACACTTTGTATTGTTGAATAAAAGACTTAGCAATATCTCCAACAATTGCTTCTCTTTTTCTACTAGAGATCAACTGAAGAAATGCATTCGTTAAATCGGAAACGTTGCCTCCGAATACCGATTGCAAGATGCTTTGTTTTTTATGCGTTTTTACCACTGGGCTTTTAAGCAATAGCTCGAAGTCTTTGCTCTCAGCAACAGTAGCCGCAATTTTTTCCATGTCAGCATAAACCGCATCCAGGTTATTCTTTTCGATAGAAAGACCCATTAACGATTTTGCATATCTGCTTGCTGCAAGTGCTCCTTTCATCTTAGTTAAGGTTTACTTCATCCACCAAATTATCAACCAATGCCTTTTGCTTATCGTCAGAAGACAATTGCTCTTTTACAATTTTCTCTGCAATTTCGATAGACAATGTAGCCACCTGGTTTTTGATTTCGGTAACTGCTGCAAGTTTTTCGTTCTTAATAGATTCTCTTGCATCTTCTACCAATCTTGTAGCTTCAACAGAAGCTTCTTTCTTCGCGTCAGAAATGATCTTGTCTTTCAATTCTCTTGCTTCTTTCATCAAAGCATCTCTCTCAGCCAACGCTTCTTTTCTCATGTCTTCGTTTTGAGCTTGAAGCTTAGCCATTTCCTCTTTTGCACTTTCAGCTGCAGCTAGAGCACCTTCAATTTTAGATTCTCTTTCTTTAACTGCACTTAAAATTGGTTTCCAAGCGAATTTGGTCAATAAAGCCAATAGAATAATAAAGACTAACGAAGTCCAAAATATTAATCCAATACTGGGAGTTACTAAATCCATTTCTTATCTTTTTTACTAAATTTTCTAATCAACAAATAAAAATTAAAGAGCTCCTTAGGCAATCCCTAAAGAGAGCTCTTTAAATAAGGTTTTTATCCTTGTAGCATTGCTACTACCACACCGAATAATGCAACCCCCTCTACAAGAGCGGCAGCAATAATCATCGCAGTTTGGATTTTGTTAGCAGCTTCTGGCTGACGAGCGATAGCTTCCATCGCAGATCCACCGATTCTACCAATACCTAAACCAGCACCTAATACAGCTAGTCCTCCACCAATAGCGGCAAGACCTACGTGTAACGTTACTTCTTCCATAATTGTATTTATTTGTGTTTAATTATTTACTTGTTTAATGATGATCCTCTGCAACAGCTCCTCCAATGAAAAGCGCAGATAACATCGTGAATATATAAGCCTGTAAGAAGGCAACTAATATTTCCAATACAGAGATAAACAATGCCATTGGAACTGATAGTCCAGACCATGCAATACTTTCGTTAGTAAAGATGATCGCAACTAATGCTAATACGATAATGTGACCAGCAGTGATGTTTGCAAACAAACGAATCATCAATGCAGCTGGCTTAATAAAAATACCTGCAATCTCGATCGGTACAAGAATTGGGTAAAGTGCAACAGGTACTCCAGGAGGAGTGAAGATGTGCGCCCAAAATGCTTTCTTAGAGAAAATCAATTGTACAATTAACGTAAAGAACGCCAATACAAGAGTTACAGAAATGTTTCCAGTTAAGTTAGGGTTACTGATAAAAGGAATAAGTCCTAATAAGTTACCAATTAAGATAAAGAAGAATACCGTTAACAGGTAAGGCATAAACTTCTTGTATTTATGTCCGATGTTGTCTTTTGCAATATCATCACGTACAAAAAGAATTAATGGCTCCATCCACGAAGTAATTCCTCTTGGTGCAACAGCACCGTTAGATTTGTAGTATTTAGCTACCTTAAAGAAGATAAGTAGCATAATGAAGCAAACCAGAAACATGGTTGCTACGTTTTTAGTAATAGAGAAATCAGAAACTAAAGCTCCGTTTTCTACTGTGTGGTCAGCATTTACATAAGCATGCTCCTGACCAGCGTTAAGTTCCCAGATTTTCTCGTGAACTTTCACGAATTTCATCCCACCCTTTTCTACGATGTGATGTCCGTGATCATCGTGATGGAACTCAGAAGACATAAATACTGCCATTCCTTCAGATCCAAAAACGATAACAGGTAAAGGAAGTACCACTGCACTTTCTCCTTCTCCCATTAAGTGAACCTCGTGTGCATCTTTAACGTGATGCATTGCCATGTCAACTGTGTTGAACTCTTTCTTCTCTTCAGCGTGTTCGCTGCTCGCAAAACTGTTAAACGACAAAATTGTTGTTAACCCTAACAGTATAAGCGACTTAAGTGTGTTTTTTCTCTGCATTTTTGACGTAAAAATTACTACACGGTTTCAAAAATCGGTGCAAAGGTAGTTAATGTTAATAACTATACAAGGGGTGGGAGTAAAATAAAATACCTTTCTGATAAAAATCAGTTGAAAAACAAGCTAATCTGTACGGTGGTAATCATTTACAAATTGTTAACATTGGTGTTTTTATATAATCCACGCTCCTTGTTAAAAGCATTCAGATAAATTGTCTTTCGGGTCAATTGATTTCAAATAATATTTCGCGAAGTACATATAATTGTTCTCGGCATATTCCGAAGGGTAAATTTTGCTACTTTTGAGATCGATTTATTAAATAAATGGAACAGGAAGAAAATCAATCAACCACCAGTAAACCTGCAAAAAAGCAACGAAAAGAAATTAAAACGTGGGCCAAATGGACCATGATTCTTATCATGTGGATCGGGATAATGAGTCCTTTCATTGCGATCTACTACATGCTAAACAAGGTAGATGATGGTACCCTACCAGGGTTTGAAGAATTGGAAAACCCTCAGAGTAATTTAGCTTCCAGAGTGTTTTCTGAAGATGGCGTAGAGTTGGGGAAGTATTATAAAGAAAACAGAACCAATGCCAAGTACCACGAATTATCTCCGAACCTAATTAACGCACTGGTTGCTACCGAGGATGCAAGGTATTACTCTCATTCTGGAGTAGATGCCAGAGGACTGGGAAGAGCCATTTATGGACAAATTGTGGGAGAAGATGGTGGTGGAGCCAGTACCATTTCGCAACAGTTAGCCAAGCTACTTTTTACCAAGGTAGCCAAGGATAAAATGGA
Source organism: Parvicellaceae bacterium (assembly GCA_965230225.1). Classification (GTDB taxonomy): domain Bacteria; phylum Bacteroidota; class Bacteroidia; order Flavobacteriales_D; family Parvicellaceae; genus CALSMU01. The sequence goes on along the minus strand of CBDDKM010000002.1, from coordinate 572,506 downwards.
ACGTTTAAAGCAGAAGTTTGGAGAAAACATTCTGGCTGTTCGTTTGGAGAAAGCTTATACCAAAGAGGAAATCATTACCATGTATTTCAACAAGTTTGATTTTCTGAACAATGCCGTTGGGATAAATTCGGCTTCGAGAGTATACTTTAATAAGAAACCAATTGATCTTGAAGTACAGGAGGCAGCGATGTTGGTAGGGATGGCAAAAAACCCTTCTTTATTTAACCCATTGCGTAAACCGGAGGATGTACTAAAAAGGAGAGAGGTAGTACTGAGCCAAATGGTAAAGGCTAACTTCTTAACAGAAACAGAATACGATTCTCTTCGTCAGTTACCCATCGGATTAAACTATACCAGAGTGGATCATCAAACTGGTTTAGCTCCTTATTTTAGGGAGTCGCTAAGGGCTGAGGTTTCAAAAATATTAGCCAGAAAGGATGCCGATGGTAACTATGAAATTGTAGATGCTGATGGTAATCCTTACGATATCTATGCGGATGGATTGAAAATTTATACCACCATCGATTCCAGAATGCAGGAATATGCGGAGTGGGCGGTACAAGAGCATTTAAAATACTATTTACAGGGGGCGTTTTTTAAGAACAACGCAAAATGGAAAAACCCTCCATTTTCTAACGATTTATCCGAGGCAGAAATTGATACCTTGATGTCGAGAGCCATGAGGCGTTCGCAGATGTACAAAATCCTAACTGGTAAGGTTTGTGGTTATTGCGAACGACCAGAGAAATTTATTTCCCTACAAGACGATCACTACACCTGTAGTTACTGTCAACATCAAACTCCAGTACATACAAAGGATCAGATCATGGCTAAGTTCAACGAAGCTCGTCCAATGAGAATTTTCGATTGGCAATCGCCGGACTACGAAAAGGATACGGTGATGACAGCCATCGATTCCATTCGATATTACAAGAGTTTGCTCCGGGCAAGTATGGTTTCCATTAACCCTCATAATGGGCACGTAAAAGCCTGGGTGGGTGGTCCATACTTTAAGCACTTTAAGTTCGACATGGTTAAACAGGGGCGTAGGCAGGTAGGGTCTACCTTTAAGCCATTTATATACGGAACAGCCCTGGAGTTGGGAGTAGTTACTCCTTGCGATGAAATATTGGATGCAGAACACTGTATAGAAGTGCCTTACAACAAGTACCGAGAAAAGATGTGGTGCCCAAGTAACTCAGGAGCCAAGTTTACTTATGCACCTATGCCTATTCCGTTTGCATTGGCTTCTTCTATGAATAACATTACAGCCAAGATTGTAAAAATGGGAGGACCGGGATTCCTGAATGAAACGTTCGACAGGGTTTCTCAATTGGGAATGGATACTTCCGCATTCGAGCCGGTACCATCCATGTCGTTAGGAGTATTCGATTTATCAGTTTACGAAATGGTGGGAGCTATGACTTCGTTTGTAAACAACGGAATTTACATTCAACCAACTTACATTCTTAAAATAGAAGACAAACACGGTAATGTGATTTATGAGCCGGAGGTTTATTCGAAAGAGGTTTGGACAGAAAAAACAGCTTACACGGTATTGGAGTTAATGAAAAAAGTAACTACCGGAACCAAGCATCCAACATTAAAGAATAAGAATGGACGACCGTTGGTAGGTGGTACAGCTATTAGAATTAGAGGAAAAGAGTCTGAGAAAAGGCCTTACGCCGGAATTAAAACTCCTATTGCAGGAAAAACCGGAACTACTCAAAATCAATCGGATGGTTGGTTTATGGGATTAACCCCTGACCTGGTAACAGGTGTATGGGTTGGTGCAGAAGATCGTGCCGTTCGATTTAGAAGCTTACAGTTGGGTATGGGTACCAATATGGCACTTCCAATGTGGGCTTATTACATGAAAAAAGTATATGCTGATTCTACCTTAGATATTTCTCAGGGAGACTTCACTAAGCCAGCCAGTATCATAATCGATCCGCTGGATTGTAATCAGGTAGACAACGGTATGCCTGGAGATATAGATTTTAATGGAAATGACGGATTAAACATTTGGGATCAGGAAGGTGATTCTGACGATGTTTGGTAGGTCGTTAAAAAACAGACGTATGAATAAAGTTGTAGAAAACGCACACGTTGCTTGCGAAGGAATTGAAAGCGGAATGACTATCATGCTTGGTGGGTTCGGGCTTTGCGGTATTCCAGAGAATAGCATTAGCGAATTAGTTAAGTTGGGCGTGAAAGAATTAACCTGTATTTCTAATAATGCAGGTGTAGACGATTTTGGTTTGGGACTGTTGTTACAACAACGTCAAATTAAAAAAATGATTTCGTCTTATGTTGGAGAAAACGATGAGTTCGAAAGACAAATGTTAAGTGGAGAGTTAGAGGTAGATTTGATTCCACAAGGAAGCCTGGCAGAAAGATGTAGAGCAGGAGGAGCAGGTATTCCGGCTTTCTTTACACCGGCAGGATATGGAACCGAGGTAGCTGAAGGAAAAGAGGTGAGAATATTTAACGGAAAACCTCATATTTTGGAGTCGGCACTTACCGCAGATTTTGCCATTGTAAAAGCCTGGAAAGGAGATACAGAAGGTAACCTTATCTATAAAGGAACAGCAAGAAACTTTAATCCAATGATGGCCATGGCGGGTAAAATTACCATTGCTGAGGTAGAAGAGTTGGTTCCTGCAGGGGAGTTAGATCCAAATCAGATTCATACACCGGGAATTTTCGTTCAAAGAATTTTCCAGGGGGTGGATTACGAGAAAAGAATTGAACAAAGAACGGTTCGCCAGAGATAATTAGTTGATTTGAAAATTAACATTATGAGTTTAGGAAAAAACGAAATAGCACAAAGAATCGCCCAGGAGTTAAGAGATGGGTGGTATGTAAACTTAGGAATTGGAATTCCAACGTTAGTAGCTAATTATATACCCGAAGGAATCGAAGTAGAGTTCCAGTCGGAAAATGGAATACTTGGAATGGGACCATTTCCATTTGAAGGAGAAGAAGATGCAGATTTAATTAACGCTGGTAAGCAAACCATTACCGCAATGAAAGGTGCGGTTTACTTTGACTCTGCTACGAGTTTTGCCATGATTAGAGGGCAGCACGTTCAGCTAACAGTGTTGGGAGCAATGGAAGTTTCTGAAAATGGAGACATTGCCAACTGGAAAATCCCTGGAAGAATGGTAAAAGGAATGGGTGGAGCAATGGACCTTGTTGCCAGTGCAGACAACATTATTGTAGCCATGATGCACACCAACAAAAGAGGAGAAAGTAAATTGCTTTCTGAGTGTTCTCTTCCATTAACAGGTGTGAAGTGTGTAAAGAAAATAGTAACCAACCTTGCAGTATTAGAAATTGCCGAAGAAGGAGGTTTTAGACTATTAGAAAGAGCTCCAGGAGTATCTGTGGAAGATATTAAAGCTGCAACTGCAGGAAAACTAATCATCGATGGTGATGTACCGGAAATGAAATTATAAAGCATTTAGCTTAATCATATTCGAAGCCCTGAGCGTTTTTGGTTCGGGGCTTTTTTTGTGCTTTCATTTTAGGAATAGTTTTTGTGTTTCGCCCGGTATGAAAACCTGGATATTATACCTGGCAAGTCTTTTACTGATCGTTGGATGTGTAAAAGAGCCAGTACCCTCGGGAGGGAGCTATGAACCAACCGTAGAGTACATTTCTGACTTAAGTGGAACTACCTGGGTTATTACCCGATACGATGTATTTGATAATTCTACTCCAATATTCCCCAATGATACCCTTCATTTTACCTCCGATGTAACTTATACCATTAATGGTTCGGCCTCTAAAGATTACTGGCTGGATGACTATTGGGGAGAATATTACCTAACATTGGAAGAATGTACCACCCTGGGAGGAAAATACAGGGGAAGCTTTAATTACACAGCTATAGAAGATGGAGAAATAAATAATGCTGTGTTTGAGCAAATTGGTGGAGATCACGATGTAATTCTTTGGATGGAGAAATTATAAACCCCAATTATTCAATCATAATTTCTAAATTTCGCCCTCGAACTTAGTTCAGTCATGAATTTATCCAGGGTAGTTAAATTAGATAAACCAATCAACCTATTGTTGCTCATTGTTATTACATTGGGTTACTGTATCTACCTGTGGTACTGGAATGTTGAGTCCGACGGAGTTTGGGAAACAGGCGATGGTATTATGCATTATCAAATTGCCCATCACTCCTGGGAGAAGCCAATATTATTACTGGACCATTGGGGAAAACCCCTATTTACCTTATTGAGTTCTCCGTTTGCTCAATTTGGTTATATCGGAATGACCTGTTTTAACCTATTGTTGTTTACCATAAGTTGTTTTTTATTGTGGCGAATTGCGCAGCACTTTAAGCTAAGTTTTTCGTGGGTGCTTCCATTGTTGTTAATGAGTGCTCCGGTGTATTACAGAATGGTAAACTGTGGTATGACCGAGGTGTTGTTTAGTACCCTTTTGGTGGCTATTATCTGGTGTTTTGTAAAGGAAAAATATGCCTGGGGTAGTATCATAGCTTCATTTCTGATTTTTAGCCGACCTGAAGGCGCAATTGTGATGCCTTTTATTGGGCTTTACCTTATTCTTATAAAGCAGTGGAAAATCTTACCGTACCTTACTACCGGTTATTTCATTTATAGTACAATCGGGTATTTTGCACTGGATAACTTTTGGTGGGTTATGTCCGAAGACCCTTATCCAAACGAAACCAGCTTATATGGTAGTGGCCCTTTAACTTATTTTGTGGACCAGTACAAAGACATTTTTGGGAATCTATTGGTTGTAGCCGGGTCTTTAGGAGTGGTTTTCACATTGTATAGTAGTCTAAAAAGCAAAAAGTACAACGAGTTCTTTTTTTGGACTCTTATAGTAATAGGTCCTTTGGTTGCCGTATTTTCTGTTCACTCCATGCTTTGGTGGATGGGTTGGAAAGGGTCGTTGGGCTTAATTCGAGTAATCACCACAGTGGTTCCATTGTTAGTGTTATTGGCATTGGTTGGACTAAATGTTGTACACCAATATTTGAAGCAAAAATATGAGGCAAAATCTCTTTTGGCATTCCATGTTTTGTTCATCGGATTTAGCTTGCACGTCATAAATTTTTCATCCCGAGCTCTTCCATTTCCTATAAAACAAGATAGAATACAAGAATTAACAACAGAAGCTGCGCAATGGTATCTTGATCAGGAGCATGAAGGGAAGGTATCTTATTTGGATCCCTACTTTGCCTTTAAAGCAGATATCAATCCGTTTGATGAGGATGGATGTATATTGCTCTGGTCATTGGACCGGGAACAGCCTTCCAGATGGTTAAAACCTGGAGATATGGTAGTTTGGGATGGTCATTTTGGGCCCAATGAGGGAGGCTTACCATTGGAGTTAATGATGAACGACCCAAGATTAAAAATGGTAAAACATTTTGAACCGGATTCTTTCATAGAAGTACTAGGTGGGCACAAATATGAAATTTACTTTTTCGAAGTAATTTGATATATCCCTTTGTATACATACTGTAATTTATATTTTTACGTTTCCTTATACTATTTTAGGGGATCAATCCAATGGAACTCACCAAACTATCTATATTAATTCCGGCTTATAACGAGGCTAAAACCATTCATCTTATTTTAGACAAGGTTAAGGCAGTACAGCTGATTAACAACATCCAAAAGGAAATCATTATTGTTAATGATTGTTCTTCTGACGACACAGTAAAAGCGATAGAAGATTACCAACAAAAGAATTCTGAATTAGACATACGATTGTTTAATCAGGAAATTAATATGGGAAAGGGAGCTGCCATCCATAAAGCAATGGAATTGGCTACCGGAGAGTATTTGATTATTCAGGATGCGGATTTGGAGTATGACCCTAGAGAGTACAACGATTTGCTTAAGCCGGTAGTAGAAGGGTTTGCAGATGTGGTATACGGATCGAGGTTTATGGGGGGTAACCCACATCGAATCTTGTTCTTTTGGCATTCCATCGGAAATAAGTTTCTAACCTTCCTGTCTAATATGTTCACTAACCTGAACCTAACGGATATGGAGACGTGTTATAAACTAATAAAAACAGACGTAGCACAAGGGTTAAATCTGGTGGAGAATCGATTTGGTTTTGAGCCGGAATTAACGGCAAAACTTTCCAGAGTACCTAACATTAGAATCTACGAGGTGGGTATTTCCTACTACGGTAGAACCTACGAAGAAGGGAAGAAAATTGGATGGAGAGATGGGTTTAGAGCTATCTATTGTATCATCAAATACAATGTATTTAGCAGAAAGTAATCATGCTAAGCAAGATCACATTTTCTAAGGCAACAACGGCAGGATTAATTGTCCTTTTTAGCATTTTGATCTTTTTTAATTTGCCCAACAATATTTTGTCCTGGGATGTATTTGGCTATTACCTCTATTTACCAGCTACATTTATTCATGGCGATCCATTATTGAAAGATTTTTCTCCTATTCAGGAAGCCATAGACACATACAAAAGTGTACCAACCTTTTATTTAGGGTACCCTACAGAAACGGGAAATACTTTGTTAAAGACTCCCATGGGGTTTTCGGTATTGTTTACTCCGTTTTTTTGGATAGGTCACTTTTTTGCCGATTGGTTAGGATACCCAAAAGATGGGTTTTCCAGGCCTTATCAGTATGCTATTCTCTTTGGACATTGGTTTTACGTAGTAATGGGACTTTTATCTTTGAGAAAAACGTTGCTTTTATTCTTTAAGGATAAGTTGGTGGCGGTGCTATTATTATTACTCTTTTTTGGAACCAACTACTATTCCATCATTCTGGAAATGCCGGCAATGCCTCATGGGTACTTGTTCTTGTTTTATTCTTTAACCATTAGCTTAACGGTTCGTTGGCATAAATCGCCAAGTGTAAAAACGGGGGTACTATTGGGGCTAGTAATGGGGATTGCCGCATTAGCAAGAGCTTCTGAAGTGTTGGCGATACTTATTCCATTGTTTTGGAATGTAACGGGTAGAGCTGCTTTAAAAGAGAAAATAGCCTTTTTGAAATCCAATAGAAAAGCTTTTTTAGCAGTAATAGCAACCTATATACTTTGTGGGTTACCACAGTTAATTTACTGGAAATTAGTTTCGGGGCACTTCTTTGTAGACAGTTATCAGAACCCTGGAGAAGGCTTTGACCTTACTCACCCACATACATTGGACTTTTTGTTTAGCTACCGAAAAGGGTGGTTTGTTTATACCCCGTTAATGCTATTTGCTACTGCAGGATTTTATTTCCTTTGGAAAAAGAAAGAGCAATTTGGAAATGCCTTGATCATCTTTTTTGTAATCAATTTGTTCATCCTTTCCAGTTGGACCTGTTGGTGGTATGCAGAGAGCTTTGGAATGCGTTCTATGGTGCAGTCTTACCCTATTATGTTGATTCCTTTGGGGTATTTCATCATGGCAGTGTTCGATAAGATAAGTGTTAAGTCGATTATTACAGGGCTGGTGTTTGCTATCTGTATTTTCTTAAACCTGTTTCAGTCCTGGCAAGCGCGTAATGGAATTTTACACTATTCCAGAATGACGGGGGAGGCATATTGGGCCAGTTTTTTAGCTACCGAAAGAATACCTAATCTGGACGAATTACTTTTAATTGATAAGTCTATTCCGGCCGAAGAACACATGAAAAGGTTGGATAAGTACGATCGAATAACCATGGGGGAAGAAGGTTTTGAATCGTGCGATGGTTGTGTTAGTGAGGTGGTACATAGTGGCGAAAACGCATTTCTGTTAACTTCTGACCGAATATATTCCCCGGATATCAGAATTCCTTATGAAGAGATTACAGATAAAGATCATTGTTTGATCAAAGTTTCTATGTGGGTTTATTCAGAAGGAGAATTTCTAGATACTAAACCATCGATAGTGGCTAAATTTTTACATGGAGACAAAGCCTATCATCACAAGGTAGCCGAAGTAGAAAATAGTTATTCCCATCATCAACCTGGTGAGTGGTTTCATATAGAATTAAATGTGCACACCCCAACCGTTAGGCATTGGAAGGATGAATTACAGGTCTTTGGATGGTTAAGAGGTCAGGGAAAAGTGTATATTGACGACCTTAAAGTTGAAGTGTTTGTGCCCAAGAATTAAGAAATGATTAATAAACTATCAATAATAATCCCTGTTTACAACGAAGAAAGTACCATTCATGAACTTTTGGGGTTGGTAAATAAAGTTGACCTCAGAGATGGAATCGAAAAGGAAATTATTGTAGTTAACGATTGTTCTACAGACTCTAGTTTGAAAGAAATTAATCGATTTGTAGAAGCAAACCCACAAGTAAGACTAGTGGATCATAAAGTTAATAAAGGTAAGGGAGGGGCACTTCATACCGGTATTAAAGAAGCTTCGGGAGAGTACACCATTATTCAGGATGCCGATTTGGAATTGGACCCGAATGAATATAACATTCTATTGGAGCCGATATTAACCAACAGAGCACAGATTGTTTATGGTTCCAGGTTTTTAGGTAAAGAAGAAAAAGGAGGTTCGGCTTTGAGCAAAATGGCTAATGGGTTTCTTACCCGACTGAGTAATTTTGTGTTTAGAATAAAGATTACCGATATGGAAACCTGTTATAAACTGGTTCCCACCGAAGTTTTTCAATCGTTAAAACTAAAGGAGCAACGCTTTGGTTTTGAACCGGAAATAACCGCCAAATTAGCGAAGAACAGATCTTTAAAATGGGAAGAAGTTCCGATTACTTATATTCCAAGAACACAGGATGCAGGAAAGAAGATTGGTTGGAAAGATGGTGTTAGAGCGGTGTATTGTATTGTAAAATACGGTTGGTTTTCACGTTAAACCTATTGAATGAAATGGACAAAAGATAAATGGAGTTGGTCGTTAGGAGCGATACTGATTCTATCTGTCGTTTGTATCATTACCATGTTCAATCTTAAAAAGTGGAACAACTCCAGTCAGCACGGAAATGTAATCGAAGCAGATGTGGTGGCCTATTATACGTATTTGCCAGCAGCATTTGTAAAAAAGGACCTTACCTTTAGTTTTCTAGATCGTGGAGAAACTTCGGAAGAAGACCTTTATTGGGTATTAGAAAATGAAGAAGGAGAAAAGGTGGTTAAGATGTCAATGGGAATGTCGTTGATGTATGCTCCTTTTTTTGGAATGGCTCATGGTTATGCTTCTTCATCGAGTCAATATAAGGCTGATGGGTTTTCTACACCCTATGAGTTTTTCATTAACCTGTCTTCGGTATTCTATTTTATTCTTGGCTTGATTTTCTTTAGTAAGCTACTCAGGAGATTCTATTCCGATCGATTAACGGCATTAATGCTCCTTATTGTGGTATTGGGTACCAACTTGTTCTATTACACTACCACAGAGCCAGCAATGTCGCATGCCTACTCATTTGCTCTCATAGCGGCATTTCTTCACCATGGGTTTAACTGGTTAGGTCATCAAAAATTAAAACATGCCATTTATATTGGCCTATTGGGAGGCTTGATTATTCTTATTCGACCGGTTAATATTCTGGTCTTCTTAATTCCTTTATTATATGGAGTATTCAATGGAGATACGATCAGAGAGAGGGTTTCTTTACTGAGAAAAAAATGGAAGCACCTACTAATCATAATAGGGGGTGTATTTTTAGTTTGGATTCCACAGTTGATCTACTGGAAGTTGGTAACAGGAAGTTGGCTCTATTTTTCTTATCAGGGGGAGGCATTTTATTTTACCGACCCTAAGATTTTGGAAGGCTTTTTTAGTTTTAGAAAAGGGTGGTTACTCTATACTCCAATTATGTTTTTTGCTATAATAGGTATTGGTTTGCTGTATAAGCATAAAAGGTCGTTTTTTTGGCCGGTGATGATCTTTTTTGTGCTTAACTCCTATGTAATGTTTAGTTGGTGGTGTTGGTGGTATGGAGGAAGTTTCGGTATGAGGCCAATGGTGGATTCTTATGCGTTAATGGCAATACCTCTTGCGGAGTTTATTTTGTTGATAGGTAGAAGTAACCTAATGCCTAAAATTTTGGGAATTACAGCAGTGGTGTTTTTGGTAGCATTGAACCTGATACAGACTCAGCAAAAAAGATTGAACATCATTCACTGGGATGGAATGAACAAAGAAGCGTATCTCTACGGCTTTCTTTCGTTGTCTACTGATAAATTGGAGGAGATTAACAAACTAATCACCCCACCGGACTACAATAAGGCCAAGCGAGGCGAAAAGGAATATCATTTCGATCCTACTAAATAAATAGTGATTACGATTCTTCTCTTTCGTGTTTATGGTACTTGGCGTAGCTAATAATAGCTACTACAGCAATTACAAACAAGACTACTACCTTGCTAAAGAACACAAGATCGAACTTGTCTGGGTGCTCATCTACGATGGCAGCCACTTGCTGGTTTTGTCCAAAACCTACTTGAGTAATCAGTATTGCTAATATGAATAATATTGATTTCATTTCGTTGTGGTGTAATCAAAAGTACACAACAATAAGCATTCTGATACAGATTATGTGATTAAGCTGGGTTACCATTTGATTAACCCAGCGTTAATTCGGATGGCTTATAGTAGGTTAAGCTTCTTAGAAAGCTCCTCTTTATAGGCTTTTCCGATACTAATCTGTTTCTTGTCAATTAAAATGTAGTTATCTTCAATCGACTCAATCTTGTCCAGTCTGATAATAAACGAACGATGAACACGAACGAAATCAGAGCTAGGCAATTTAGCAGCAATATCTTTCATAGTACTCAAAATGGTGTACTTTCCATTTGGAGTGTAAATTCTCATGTAGTTACCTAAAGCTTCTACCCAAAGAATATCTTCAGTATTTAATTGTACCAATCTGGAATCGGCTTTAATGAAGATCGTTTTATCTTTTGTGGTGATATCAGCTCTATTCGCTTCGAATCTCTTCATTGCTTTATCTACAGCCTTCAAGAATCTTGCATGCGAAATTGGCTTGTGAACGAAATCGGTAACATCATGCTCATAAGATTCTACAGCATACTCGGCATGTGAAGTAACCAAAATAACCTGAGGTAAAGGGTTAAGGTTTCTCAACATTTCCATTCCGTCCATTTTAGGCATTTCAATATCTAAAAATACCAAGTCGATGTGCTCATCCTTAATGGTATTAAACGCTTCGATAGCATCGGAGCAAGATTTAATTAGTTCTAATGAGTCAGTTTCATTCACTAAATCCTCCAGTACACTTCTTGATAATTCGTCATCATCTACTATTAAACACCTCATATTTTTTGTTTTAAATTATTCTTTAATTCTTTTAGTTCTTTTATCGATAGTTCTATTACAACTTCAACTCTGTCGACAATATCAGCAATTTCATCGAAATCTCCAACCTCTTTTTTCAATTTTTCTAGTTCGAGTAAATCTTCCTTAATTGAAACGATTCCCATGTACCCCACATTCCCTTTCATTTTGTGTGCAGTTTTACCAACTGTTTCCCAGTCTCTTGCCTCTAGTGCTTCCTTTAAAGCTTCCAGGTCCTGGGGCACACTTTTTAAGAAAATATTGATGTATTTTTCAATCTTATCCTGGTTTCCTCCTACCAGGGCAGAAAGCTCATCCAGGTGTACGTATTGAGTGTTAAATGAATTTTGGTCAGTGGATTCTTCCTGAATTTCTTCGGAGGTCTCTTTCCCTTTGGCGTAAACATATTGCCTGATTTTTTGGGTCAAGACTTTCAAGTTGATCGGTTTAGCTACGTAGTCGTTCATTCCTGCTTCGTCGCATTTTTCTGCTACACCTTCTAGAACGTGCGCAGTCATTGCAATAATAGGTATTTTAGACTTTGGCCCTTTAATTTCATTACGAATGTACCTTGTGGCTTCATAACCATCCATTCTTGGCATTTGAATGTCCATCAGAACTACGTCATAATCAGACTTTTCTACTTTTTGTACAGCCATTTTACCATCGTCGGCCATATCTACCTCAACATTGTTTTTGTAGTCGTTGATGAGGTCGAAGAAAATCTCCCTGTTCAATGCATTGTCGTCCACCACTAAGACCTTAAGGTCTTTCAGGTTAATGTGTTGATCTTGATTAATGGTTACCCTTAACTTGGTATTCTTACTCTTCTTAAACTCCAGTTCAAAATGAAAGGTGCTTCCTTCGCCATACGTACTGTCCACCTGAATCTCTCCACCCATTAACTGGATCAATTGCTGGGTAATAGCAAGCCCTAGTCCGGTACCACCGTATTGTCTGGTTGTGTGCACGGTTTCTTGCTTAAAACTGTCGAAGATGGAGTTGATTTTACTCTTTCTAATTCCAATTCCGGTATCGCTTACAGCAATGTGAAGTTTGATGTTCTTTTCAGAGTCACCTATCTTTTTTACTTTAATTTTTACCTCTCCTGTATTGGTAAACTTGAGGGCATTATCTGCCAGGTTTAGGATAATTTGGTTGATCCTAACCGGATCACCTTTAATTACTTCTGGAAGGTTTGGGTCAATGTCCGACTTTAACTCTACGTTCTTTTCTCTAACCTTAAAGCTTAAGCTATGAATTACCTCATCAATAATATCTTCCAATGAGAAATCGACATTTTCTAACTCTATCGAACCAGCTTCAATTTTAGAAAGATCCAATACATCATTTACCAGGAACAGAATGTTTTGAGCACTGGATTTAATGGTTCTTAGGTACTTTTGTTGGTTGGGCTTTAAATCTGTTTCTGCCAGCAGTTTGGACATTCCCACTACTGCATTAAGAGGAGTACGAATTTCGTGACTGGTATAAGCGAAAAACTCTTCCTTTTCCTTTCGAGATCTGTTAGCATCTTCGGTGGCAATTTGAAGCTGCTTGTTAAGGGTGTTTTTTTGTTTTAATGATAACAAAGCCAGTACCCCAAGAATAAGAACAATAATGGCGGACCCAAATCCAAGGTATTTCATGAATTGCTCCTGTTCCAATAACTCCAAACGGAAGTATTTTTCCCTGTTTAATAATTCAATTTCACGCTCTTTTTTCTCCAGTTCCAATTGCGCTTCCAGATGGTTAATTTCTCTTGTATCTTTAATGGCAGTGTAGTACTTCAAAAATTCATAGGCATGCTCATGATCGTTGTTGGCATCGTAAACCTCTGCCATGCTTTGATAACCCTTTTTTATGTAGGCTTTTAATCCGGTTTCTTCGGCTAAACTTAAACTGGTTTTAATAGAGATCAATGCCTGATCATATCGCCTTGCATTTTGATGAAGTTTCCCTATTTCAAAATTCAATACAGCTTGTCGTTCTTTGTATCCCAGTTCTTCAAAAAAGCGCAGAGAGCTGTGGTAGTGTTTTTCTGCTTTTTCCGGTTGTCCGGTAAGCTTAAACATGTCTCCCACTTTCTGATTAACGATGGCCTTTTCTTTAGTTTCGTTAGTGGTTTCAATTAGGTCGTGAGCTAATAGATAGTATTGTAACGAAAGGTAGTTTTTACCTTGTACCAACTGAAGTTCTCCGTGTGCAGAATTAGCCTGAGATTGAATAAGTAGGTTTTTGGTCATTTCTCCAATGGCCAACGACTTGTTGTAGTAATCCTGTGCTGATTCAAAATCCCCTTGCTCTTCGTATACTTTTCCAATGTAGATATAACTGGTGGCTTCTCCTTTTTTGTCAGATTTCTCTTCATTTATTCTTAGAGCCTCATAATGGGCATCCAAAGCCTGTGGGTAATTGGCAAAATCCCTTTCCAGCACTCCAATTTGATTTAGAGCACTAATGGTTCCTTTGGTGTAGTGGATACTGTTGCTAATGGTTAGTCCTTTCTGGGCATAATCACGAGCCTTGATGGGGTCCGAAGATTTGTAAAGAGAGGCCAGCTCATGGTAGATGTCTACCAGTTTATCGTGCTCAGTTTCCGTTTGCAAAGCCACTTCCAGCGTGTTAATTCGCTCGATACGTTGAGAGAATACAACAGAGCAAAAGAACAGTGGTATAATGAGAAATAATATTCTATTCATTGTGGCTAATTAACCGATTGATACGCAATAATCTTAATTTAGTTTGAAATAATTATTGCTTTATTCGAAATTATGAAATCTTTTTGGTTTTCTGACAATCCTCAAAAGCGGATGTGAGTTAAATCATGCACCAAAAGGAAATTATTGGACATATTTGACTAAAAATCAACATTATGGAGGATTATAGCAAAGAAACATTAAAGAAATTGGCTTACTTAGCAGTAGGTTTGCTTACCCCGGAAGATCATAAATTTTCTGATTTAGTAGACGAGTGGATAGAAAAAGGGAAGATGACCGAACAGGAGGGAAGAAAGTTTGTGGAAGATCTGGTGGAAAAAGCCAAAGGCGTAAAAACTGACCTGGAAGATAAGTTTAAAGAGCAATCTACTGACATATTAAAAAACATCCATGTGGCTACAACAGAGCAAATTGAAGCCTTGGAAAAAAGAATAAAAGCTTTGGAAGAAGAGGTGAATAATCTTAAAGGATAATTAAGTGGGATTAACGACTTTCATAATTAGGCAATTCAGGCATTTTAGAAGATATAATAAAATCTTCCGAGTGCTGATGCGATATGGTTTTGATGATTATGTATCTCACTTTAATGATAAAAAAGGGTTCTCCTTTATGAAGCTTTTTATCTCTAAAAAGAGAATCAAAGAGTCCGCTCAATTATCGAAGTGGGAAAAAATGCGAAAGGTCTGCGAGGAGTTGGGCCCCACGTTTATAAAGTTTGGTCAGTTGCTCAGCAGCCGGCGTGATTTAATGCCTCCTGAGCTTATTCAGGAGTTGATTAAGTTGCAAGATAATGTTCCTGCTTTTCCGGGTAAGGATGCAAGAAAAATATTGGAGAGGGAGTTTGGTGAGTTTTCAAGAAGTGAAATTGTAGAATTTGAGGAACAGCCCTTTGCATCGGCCTCTATGGCACAGGTGCATAAAGGAAAATTAGCCACAGGAGAAAAAGTGGTTTTTAAAGTACAGCGTCCTAACATTCGAAAAACCATCGAGCAGGATATTCAAATTATGAAAGAATTGGCAAAGGTGTTGAGCGAAAGAATGCCTTCCATTCGCCACTTTGACCCAGTAGGTTTGGTCAACGAGTTTGCGGAGAGTATCCATTACGAATTGGACTTTATACACGAGTCCATTAATCTTAAAAGGATCAACTATAACTTCCGGGAACAAAAAGAAATTTGCTTTCCAACGGTTTACGATCGTTTAACTTCTTCCAGAGTATTAACCCTCGAATTTGTTGATGGATTTAAACCGTCGAGAGAAGATCGGTTTGATATGTACCAGTTGGATAAAAAGGAAATTGCTCGCAAAATTGTAGACTCCTTTTTTGTTCAGGTATTTGAACATGGTTTTTTCCATGCTGATCCACATCCTGGAAACATTATCGTTTGTCCGGATGGAAGGATTTATTTCATCGACTTTGGAATGATGGGAACCATCCTTAAGAAAGACATGGAGCACCTGGGTAATTTGGTGTTGGCCATTCAAACCCAAAATGTAAAAACCATGATGAATGCCATATCCTATCTTACCGGGGTGGTGGTATTCGAAAATAGAAAGCGACTGGAGTATGACTTAATAGAGTACATCAATGCCTATGCTTTTACTCAGGATTTTCATCTGCAAATTAGTAAGATGCTGACGGACTTGACGGATATTATGAGCAATCATAACTTGCATGTTCCCGCTCACTTTTTCTTACTTACCAGAGCTATGTTCTCGATTGAAGGGCTGGTAAGAGATATGAATCCGGAAATCTCGCTAATGGCTGAGATCAAACCCATTATTGAAAAGAGAATTATTGAGGATAGAAACCCAATTTCTACGGGCGAAAAAATCTTAAACTCTATGTATGATTTGGGGAATTACATGGAAGAATTCCCATCGGACCTAAGGCAAATGATGAAGCTCATTAGAAAGGGTAAACTGAAGGTCTCTATGCAACATCAGGGAATGGACCCATTTGTACACTCATTAAATAAAGTGGGCAAACAAATTGTAGCCGTAGTCTTAGTGGCAGCTCTTCTTTTATGTTCTACTGTGTTTATAATAGCAGGAACAAAACCACATTGGTATGGAGTTCCGGTTTATTCGTACATAGGCGCTACTTTGTCCTTAATTATTGGGTTGTATTTGTGGACCAAGATTTACAGAGAAGACGAAGAGTTCAAATCGAACGAAAGAGAAAAGCATTCTTGATTCCGGTGTAAAGAAAATCTTGGTTAGATTTGCGGGTATCCATGCAGAAGGTCATTCATGCCATATACCTCAATCATTTATCTTATTCCGATACCAGTGTTATCCTTAAGGTTTTTTCGGCTGAGGTAGGGATGTGTAGCTTCATGATAAAAGGAGCTAAGAAGAAAAAGGGCCTGATGGCAAACCTTCAGCCTTTTCATTTGTTGGAAATATCCACTAATTATAATCCCGAAAAGGAGTTAAACTTTGCTAAGCAAATTCGGTTGTATCGACCTAATCGTTCCATAACCCTGGACATTAGAAAAAGTACTGTAGCCATATTTTTAACCGAGTTAATGTACCGTTCCATACAAGAAAAAGAACCTAACGAGGAGTTGTATAGGTTTTTGGAAACAGCAGTGACCTTGTATGATGAGCAAGAGTTTGATAAAAGTTTTCACTTGATTTTTTTGCTTCAGCTTTCCAGGTATCTTGGGTTTTATCCGGGGCTTCCAGACCGACCAAGTAAAAAATATTTCAACCTGCGTGAAGGAGTATTTGAGTTTCCCGAGCGTCTTACTCCAGACAATTTATCTGAAGAGGTTTCCAGAGATTTGCTAACACTATTGGGCACGAAATTTGATAATAGCAACGGTCTTTTAATACCGTATCAAAGACGAAAACATTTGCTTTCGGCGTTAGTGAAATATTACGAGGTTCAGCTCGATTTAAGAGAGGATATGATAACTTCGCACAAAATCCTGGAGGCGGTATTTGAAGAGTAAAGGGTAACAATGAATTTAGTTAAGGTGAAAATAGTATTGAGTTTGCTACTTCTGCTTCCTGCGATGATTGGTTTTTCGCAGAGGGTTAAAGTGGTAAATCAAAACTTTGAACCACTCTCTAAGGTTAACATTGTTAATACGGAACACACCAAACACATTACAACCGATTATCGCGGGAAAGCCACCGTAAACGAATTTGATGTAAAAGATACGTTAGTGTTTTCTCACAAATCTTATAAACCGGTAAGATTTACCGTAGCAGAAATTATTGATGGCGATGGTTGGATCATTATGCAAACCTCCACTAAAATACTTGCACCGGTAAACATTGTAACCCCTATGCGAGATAAGCAAGAGCAGGTTAATGAGCCAGGCCTGGAAAAAGAGGTAATTACCACAGAGAAATTGGAGGAGATAAATGCGCAAACCACTGCTGATGCACTTCAAAGGGCAGAAGGAGTACAGGTTCAGAAAAGCCAGATGGGGGGAGGAAGCCCAATCGTAAGAGGATTTGAGGCCAACCGGGTTTTGTTAGTGGTAGACGGGGTTAGAATGAACAACGCCATTTATCGTAATGGGCATTTGCAGAACAGTGTTACCATCGATAATAATGTTCTTTCTCAAATAGAAATAAACTATGGCCCTAGCTCCGTGGTTTACGGTAGTGATGCAATTGGAGGGGTGATCCATTTTCATACTAAAGATCCTGAGTTTTCGGAAGATGGAACTACGTTAGTAAAAGGGTCTGTTCTAGGGAGGTACAACAGTGCCAATCAGGAAAAGACAGCCCATGTAGATGTGAGTTTAACCAATGGAAAATGGGGGAGTTTAACATCCATTTCGGCCAATGATTTTGGCGATTTAAGAACCGGTTCTGTTAGAGCACATGGATACGAAGATTTTGGGAAGGTATTCCACTATGCTCAACGCATCGATGGGCAAGATTCGATGGTGGTAAACAGCGACCCAAATTTGCAAAGAGGTACTGGATATAAGCAGATGGATATACTCCAAAAAGTAGTCTACAAAGCCTCGGATAAGTTAACCTTGAGACTCAATACTCAGTACTCTAACTCCACAGATGTGCCGCGTTTTGATCGACTAAATGACTATAGTGGAGATAACCTTAAGTTTGCAGAATGGTATTATGGACCCCAACAAAGAATTCTAACTGCGTTAAGGGCAGACATTGCAGACTCTAACTTCTTTTTCTCACGTGCTTCTATTATCGCTTCTTACCAAAATATTCAGGAGGATAGAATTAGCAGAAGGTTTGGAAATACATCCAAATCCTATAACCTGGAAAATGTAGATGTCTATGCATTGAATGCCGATTTTGCACGTGGTATAGATAGTTCGAGAAACTTGTACTATGGAATTGAACTAACCCATAACGATGTGGTTTCTACTGCAAAAACAGTAGACATAGAAACTGGGGAAGAAGGGGCAGAAGCAACACGATACCCGGATGGAGGAAGTACCATGAGTTCAGCAGCTTTTTACACTAACTATGTATACTCCTTTAAAAACTTTGTAGCCAACCTTGGTGGTAGATATAGCTATACGGATCTGTCAGCTACTTTTATCAACGATGCATTTGTTCCACTTCCATTCGATCAGATCATTGCCAAAAATGGTGCGCTTTCAGGTAGTTTAGGACTGGTGTATCAACCTAACGAATTGTTTCAAACCAGAGTTAACTTTAGTACAGGATTCAGATCGCCTAACATAGACGATTTTGGAAAGGTTTTCGAGAAGGATGATTATGTGGTGATTCCGAATGATCAGATAGAACCGGAATATGCGTACAACGGAGAGATTGGCATATCTAAGTCGTTCCAAAGAAATTATAAAACCCTAACCTCCAGAAATAATAAAATGCACTTGCTTACAATAGGAGCAAGCGGTTTTTATACACTTTTGAATAATGCCATTGTTAGAAGTGAATTTACCCTAAATGGTGAAGATTCGTTATTGGTGGATGGAGAAAACTTGAGGGTTAATGCCAATGTAAATGCAGAGCAAGCTGTGGTATATGGAGCATCCGGAAATTTCAAATTATCTTTTAATAAAAACTTGAGTGTAAGATCAAGCATCAACTACACGATAGGAACCATTACTGCAACCAAAGAGCCATTTGCTCACATTCAACCTTTATTTGGTTCATCTTCTGTGGTGTTTGAACAACCGGAATGGGGAGTGGAGTTTTTTGCGGATTATAACGGATGGAAGCGCATTGAAGATTACGGAGGTTCTACCGATAACCCTCAGGAGGCAACTGCGGATGGAACACCATCGTGGTATACATTGAATCTAAAGGGGCATTACTCCATCGGGAAATACTTAACTATTCAGGGAGGCATTTATAACATTCTGGATCACCACTACAAGCCCTTTTCATCTGGTTTGAGTGCTCCTGGAAGAAGCTTTATGTTGGCTGTTAGAGCATTTTTCTAATTTTTCAGTTTAGAATAAAATCTACTAATATTTACTTAATTAGATAGGAAAGTTTAAAACATTCTTTGGTTATTGCCTGAAATTATTTATATTAGTTTCGAGCCAACCCAAAAAAAAGACCGAATGAAAATTGATCAGACAGACCTAAAAATACTCCGAGAACTACAACAAAACAGCAAAATAACAAACATCGAACTCAGTAAAAAGATTGGGTTATCGCCTGCGCCAACCCTTGGTAGAGTTCAGAAACTGGAAAAGAAAGGTTTCTTGAAAAGTTATCATGCTATTGTAGACCCAACGGAAGTAGGATTAGGGTTTTCTGCATTAATTCAGGTCTCTATGGCCAGACAAATTAAAAACGCCATTCAGAAGTTTACCGCGCAGATTAACGAAATACCAGAAATTGTAGAATGCCTTCAATTAACTGGTGATTACGATTATCAACTTAAGATAATTGTTCAGGATATTCCTGCGTTTGATCGATTGATCTCAGAAAAACTGAGCGTCATTGAAGAAATTGGTCAAATGAAAACAATGGTAGTACTTAGGGAAGTGAAGAAGAGTCACATTTTACCTATTGATTATACCAGCCCATCTTAAATGAACATAGAAGAGTTTAGAGATTATTGCCTTTCATTTCCTGGAACAACAGAAGATACACCATTTGATGAGGATACTTTGGTGTTTAAGGTAATGGGTAAAATGTTTGCCTTAACCAGCATGAGCGAATATTCCGGGATTAACCTGAAATGCGACCCTGAAGTTGCTTTGGAATTAAGAGAACAATACCCTGCTGTTCAGCCCGGGTATCACATGAGTAAAAAACATTGGAATACCGTAGAAACTGATGGAAGTATCCCGAATGATCTTTTAAAAGAATGGGTTAGAGATTCTTATGATTTAGTGGTGAAGGGATTAACTAAAAAGCTCAAAGAAGAACTCAAGCTATTGGCTGAAGCCTAAAATAATAGGCTATTTACCAAATTCTATAATCTAAACTAATGTTTTCGCTACGAGCCGTTGGTCGTTGTCTTCCATTCGACCTGGAGTTAACATTATCGTAAACGTACTTCTTAATTTCTGATATGTGAATTTCCCCATCGTGGTTGAGGTCTGCTTTTTTAGACTTTAATCCTGAAAGGAAACAAAATGTAAATAAACCATTTTTCCATTCGTCGCTTTCCATGGCAAATTCAGCTCCCCCTGCACTAGAAATTACTGTTGCTCCAGTTCCTTTACGAACATCAGAAAAAAGGCTTTCCATTAATTCCACCGAGTTCTCAACTCCAAATCCTTCTTTTGCTCTCACTCCCTGTCCGGCAGCCCTGAATTCTACATCTCCAACCTCGGCTTCCATATCTTTCGATTTTTCCACCTCTTCTTTATCCAGTTCACCACTGTGGCAGGTATCCATGATGAGTAATTTTCTGAATGCTTTTACCTCAGATAATAGCTTTTCAAGTGCTTCATAGGGTAGCCCCCTTTCTGCAGGATTATCAAAATCAATATCGTAGGTAGCATAATAATAGTCCAACTGAGCATCCAAAACCCCGTGTCCTGCTACAAAGATTACAATCCCGTCATTAGGTTTTGCCCCACTCAAGAACTTTTCCAAAGCATTAATGTTCTCTTTTGTAACCTCTTGATCTTTCAAGTCCTTGTGATGAACATTATGGTATAATTCTCTCGATTGATCGAATGTTTCGGCAATATCTCTGGCGTCTTTTGAAGGGTATTTCAAATTAAAACGATCATCCTTATACTCTGAAGTACCAATGGTAATTACATATAAATCTCCCTTCTGAAACTCAGATTCGTAGATGATGGAAAAAGTGTTTCTCAGGGACTCAGCTCCCTTTTCGTTAAGCACAGAAACTTGTACTTTATTAATACCTGGAATTAAGGTAACATCCAGTTCGTGTTCGATGGATTTTACCGAATGCCTGGTAAGATCTATTCCCTTTAATCCATGTACAGGAACATCATTTACATAAATATTGATACGGTTAAGTTGGTACTCTTCGTCAAAGGCTTTTACCCTAAACTTTAAGTCCTTATCCTTAGTGGTAAGTGGAATATTTTCGGTAAGGATTTCAATTTCTGGTAGGTGAAAATCTTCACCTAACATTTCCTCTGTAAATCCCATTTTTCTTAATCGTTTACGGTAAATGTACTCGTAGGCGTTGATCAACCCCTGTCTTGTTTTTCCTAATCTGGAAGCTACTACATCCGGTCGGTTTAATTTTAGATCAAACTGCTCAAATGGGTATAATTTGGTTCCTAGTCTAAAGGTTACTGCTTCCAGTGCGTTTTTAGAAGCCATGTAATAATGATCCGGAGTAATAATGATATAATCATTTAATCCTACGGATACCATAGAAGCCACCTCCTGACAATCTTTGTGATTCCAGACTTTTACCATACCATCATCTCCACAGCTATATACCAGCTCTCCTGTTTTATCAAATATTACTTTATTGATAATTCCGATATGCCCCGTAAACTGACATTGAAGCGTTCCATTGTTTACATTCCATACCTTAACGGTATTGTCGGCTTCCCAAACTGCATTGTTTCCTGCGCCACTGGCAAGGTATTTACCATCTGCACTAAAGTCGATGGTGGTTATCATGTTGGTGTGCCCTTCCAAAGTATGAATTACCTCCCATGAGGAAGTATTCCATAGCTTAATGGTTTTGTCCCACGATGCAGAAGCTAATATTTTTCCATCCGGGCTAAATTTCACATCACTCACAATTACTTCGTGAGGCTTCATTTGGTGAACCTCTTTACCCTTTTCCACATCCCAAATTCGAACCGTTTGGTCCATTCCTGCGGAGGCTAGTAACTTGCCATCCGGGCTGAAACTGGTACCGTATATTCCTCCAGCATGCCCACTCATTCTTTTAACAATTTGGTGGGTTTCCATGTCCCATATTTTGACTACTCCATAAAATCCTGCACCAGATAAATACTTTCCATCCTTGCTAAAACTGATGTTTTGAATGAGCTCAAAGTCAGTAGGCATAGAGTGCATTTTTTCTCCGGTTCTGGGGTTCCACACCACCAGTTCGGTAGCACTGGCCATACTTACGAGTTTTTCTCCATCTGGAGAGAAAGCTACCGGCCAAAGTCCCATTACCGTTCTGATTACTTTGTTTTGTTCCAGGTCCCAAATTTTAATTTGCATGTCTAAAGTGGAAGTAGCCATGTATTTCCCTACCTGATCGTAAGCCATGTTTACAATCTTATTTCCTTTGGAGGCATAAGTTTTAACAATTCTTCCGGTTTCCTGATTTACATAGTGTACCTGATTATTTTCCGCCATCAGAAAAATGTTTTGTTTGGGGTGTGTCTCCAATGCGAACGACGAAAACGTGTTAAGATTTAGTGTTTTAATCTCTTTAATTTTAGCCGGATTCCAAACTTTAGTGGCTCCACTATGATCCGTGGTAAGTAAGGTTTGAGATTTCTCATCAAATTTCAAATCAAATATTCTCCCCTCATGACCTTTTAATACGCCTACTTTGGACAAATCTTTGGTTTTATAGATGTGCACTTCTCCTTTTTTACCATTTTCGGCACCATCTATCGCAATGGCAATGTAATCTCCTTTATGATCAATGTCCATTCTACAAGACACATATTTAAATTCTTTAAACAACTGTGCCTGTTGTAATACTTCTCCTGTGGTAAGATCGATCTCAACTAAATTGGATTTGTAGTCGTATCCAAAAACGGTTTTGCCATTTGGTTTTGCCTTAATTCGGAACAAGATATTCTGATCGTACTTTTTCTCGTTAGAGCCATCCTTGTAGTTAATGGTAGAGAGGTTATTGTCGTTGTCGATATAAGCAATAACCTGATTTTTTAAGCAGTAGTCAAACTCCATGGCGGAAGTACTTGCCGGAAACTCGAACACCACATTTCCCGATTCTATTTCCCACAATTTAATAGTGCCATGGTTGAGTCCTGCACCAATGTATTTTCCAGATTCATCAAATTTTACGAAATTTACTCTACCATCATTTCCGGAAAGTGTTCTTAACTCTTTACCGGTGTGAGTGTCCATTATTTTAATGAGCTTATCTACACCCCCAGTGGCAATCCACTTACCATTTTTGCTCATATCGATGGTGTTGATTTGATCGGCATGCCCGGTGCTAACCACCACTTCGGGTTTTTGAGCTAATAAAAATGTGCTCAGAAGAAAAAAAGAAGTAACCAGGAATAGTTTCATAATTATATGGTTGGTGTACAGGGCAATAATGCAAATGTTGTGCTAAGATAACGGATAGAAGAATTGATTAAATTTATTTGTGATGTAACTTTTTGTAGCTTAAACCTACATACAGAATAGATACACAAAAATTTGACTATGAATAAGAAGAGTAAACAAGAGTTTCTAAGTCTGTATGAAAAGGCTCATGAGCCTTTAATGAGGTTTTGTATAGCAAAGAGCTATGGAATCATGGAAGCAGAGGATTTAGCCAATGAGACATTATTAGTAGCGCTGGAGAATTTTCATAAGTTGAGAAATAAACAAGCATTCTTATCCTACCTGTTCAGTACAGCTAATAATATATGTACTACTCAATTGAGAAGAAAGAAATTTAAAGGAGTCTATCAGGAAGAGAAGGCCTTTGCTATGGAGGATACTGGGGTGAGTATCGAGTCAAAATACGATGCTAACGTATTATACGAAACCATGTCGGAATTGCCGGAAAGCCAAAAAGAAGCACTGATTCTGTTCGAAATAAGTGGGTTTTCCATTAAAGAGATTATGGAGATTCAGGGAGCTGGAGAATCGGCAGTAAAACAAAGAATAAAGCGCGGAAGAGAACGTTTAGCAACCTTATTTTTAGGAGAAAACTTAAAAAGAACAGCTGTTTTGGCCGCTGTAGTTGGTACCAAGGATATGTTAGCCGGAAGTGCGGTTCAATTACAACCTTATTTCGAAGCTGCAAAGGTAGCACAACTACCTATTTCTAAGGCTGCTGCGGTGGCAACAGTTTCGGGATATAGTGCTGGTTTTTTACCTTCTTTGGGGGGATTACTAGGAAAAGCTTCCATCGTTCAAAAAGTGGCTATTGCAGGTTTAGCAGTTACCACAACAACAGCTGTAGTTCAGCTTAACTCGGAGGTAGAAGAACCTGCTCCAATTAGCGTAGAAGAAGTAAAACCAACGAAAACAGAGCCTGTAATTTCTGTTGTTCAACCGGTGGAAGATATCACAGAAGAGCCAGAAACGATATTCGAAGATGTCCAGGTGTATAAAAAGGTAAAAGGACAGTATGTTAAGATAGATCCAATCTCTCCAAAAATTGTTCAGGCTGGGCCGGTGGAATTGGCAATTCCTCAGGTAATGCCGGTGAAAGAAGATACCGAAAAATTAGAGGTTCCACCAATTCCGGACCCTATCGAAATGGAATCTTCTGGCAAACTTAAGCCTGTAAAAGGAAATGGAGAAGTAACTAAAAAAGAAGTAGCCATTAAAGACTTTAACCGATTGGGAATTGAAGGAGTGTTTGATGTGGTTCTGATACAAGGTAGTAAAGCTAAGTTGGAAGTAGAAACCGACGATAATTTACATGAGTATATTACCGCTAAGAACGAAGGAGAAGCATTGATACTTGGGCTAAAAGAAGGAACTCAAATAAGAAAATCTAAAAAGATGGTACTTTACGTTACCATTGTGGAGCTTAAGAAATTACACATGGAAGGTGTGGGAGACATTAGCTGCGAAAATAGCTTAAAGGCAGATGACCTTGAGTTTGAAATTGCAGGTGTTGGAGATACTCATTTGAAGCTGGATTGCAAAAATGTGGAAGGAAATCTAACCATGGTGGGAGATGTGTTAATCTCCGGTAAGGTAGATAATGCAATATTGAATAACTCTGGGGTTGGTGATTTAATGGCTGATAATTTAAAAGCAAAAAAATTAACTCTAAACAATGCAGGAATAGGCGATGTGTCTGTTTACGCAGAAGAGAAATATAACATTAACAATACGGGGATAGGAGATGTGAAATACAAAGGAGAAGCGGAAGCAGAAGTATCTAATTCCGGACTGGGTAAAATCAAAAGAAAATAATTACTCCTTTTTTAAATCAATCGTTAACCATGGTGCTGAATAATGAAAATCGTCCATTTTCATGTAATTAGCAAACTTTGGTAAAAACAGACTCTTCCTTCTGTTGGCCAGGTTAATGATTAATTCATCACCAAACTTTTTAAGTGTAAAATCCTCTTCTTTGATGAAGGGGATTTTCATTTTTACTCTGTACCCATTTTCAATGTCTTCAACTTCTAGTGGCTGCTCGAGATGAAAGATAGAAGTAGGATCTTGCTCTCCGTAAATGGCTGTACCAATTTGTTCCAATAGTTCTGTTCCAAACACTTCAGTTCCCTGATGAGGAACTTTAAAAATTGGAAGAGGCTCAAAGCTTTCTTCTATTTCGGTTAGGTACTCCTTCTGTTGTTTAATGTACGAACTAAAAAAATCACTACTATCTTCCGGTAGTATCCTGTTAACGATTACAGCATCCACATTATAGCCATATAGGTTGAGATATGAATATGCTCTCTTGGCCTCTTGTATAACCATTCTTTCTGGGTTGGCTACAATTCTGATAGAACACACCTTTGGGTCCAGAAATACTTTTTGAATGGTTTCCAGCTTATCAAATAAGCCCTGCATTTCATCATACCCCTTATCCAGAGGAATTCCGGTGGTTTTTCTTACAACTTTTCCTAGCGTTTTTACTGCTAATCGCTGCCCCGGAAAAGCTTTAGTAAGCCATGATTGGGTAACCTGTGGTAAGCTCAATAATGTAAGTGTCTCTCCGGTTGGCGCGCTGTCAATAATGATAGTGTCGTATTCTTTTTCGCGATAGAATTTCTCTAACCACAAGAATGCCGCACCTTCTTCCATTCCGGGAAGTACAGATAGCTCCTCTGCCACTACATTGTCTACTCCCTGAAACTTAAAGATGGCGCGCATCATTTCGCGCATATTCCCCCAGTATTTTTTCATGGAATAATAAACATCAAACTCCATACACCATAAGTTATCGCTTATTTGCATAGGTTCTGGCGAAAGCTCTTTATTTAGCGCGTCACTAAGGCTGTGAGCTGGGTCTGTGGAGATGAGAAGGGTTTTCTGACCTGTTTTAGCAGTTTGTATTGCCGTGGCAGCTGCAGAAGTGGTTTTTCCCACACCTCCTTTACCAGTAAAAAGGATAATTCGCATAGTTCATTATTGTACAACGAAGATACAAATAGTTCAGAATGGGTTTGGGAATAGGGCAAAAGAAAAGCCGGGTCAACCACCACAACATCCCCGGCTTTTAATTTTTCACATGTGTGAAACCAAAATTTTTACATTTGGAGCTTCCCGAAGGAAGGCACAGGATTAACGCTATTATTACATTAATCTTATTCAAATGTCGCATGATGTGTTGGATTTACCAATAGAAAATTGGCCACTTATAGGGTTGCTAAATCCAATTGAAAAAATGTAAGTTACTGATAAACAGCTGTTAGAGGTGTTTTAATATTTAGTTGCTAACGCTTTAACAAAAGAGTTAAATTTTACTAATCGAAAGTAATAAGTATTAACAAAAAGGGATTTTGCAGTTGGAATAGGGCTAATTTCCTCCAAATAGTTGAGTAGCTAATAAAACGGGAGGGTCATCTGACCCATAAGGATTTTTCATAATAGAGATTCCTACACCCAGATGCGAGTAGGATTTATCCAATATATTAGCTCGATGAGGTGGAGAGTCCATCCACGATTCTACAATCTTATCGGCAAGTTGTTCGTAGGTAAGTTCTGTTAGTTTTCTTCCTGAATTGTAATCATAAAAAGTATACTTCCCATTTACCTCTTTGGTATCGTATAGGGAGTTGCTCTTATAATTGATGGCAATTTCTTCAACAATGTTTTCTCCGATAATGGTAAACGGTGCTTTAAAATGTTTAGCTCGTAAAGCCGGAGTTTTGAACTTCTTGTTTTTTCGATTAACGTGATTAAAAAACCCCAGGTTCAGCATTTCGTCCGAATGGAACTTAGCACCTTTTTCTAACTGCTCATTGTACTCGAATTGGAGTTTTTTCTTCCGTTTTAAGTTGGTCTTGTGAAAAACAGCAGCCTGTAATAAATGGAGGTTTAAAGACTCCAGGTGAGCAGTATCGTTAACAACTGGATACTGCTCAAAAAAGAGTTTAGAGTTGGTGTTGTAATAGTTCTGAGCATGAACAGCTCCAACCAATAACAACACCCATATAATTATCCATTTTTTCATTCGATTACCAATCGTCTTACCAGTTGAATTTGCCCCGGTAAATCTATTCGAACTAAATATACGCCGGGAGGAGCTTGAAGTTGCACCGGAATGAGATTATTTCCCGTCTCAGCGTAAAGGTTTTCTTGAAACTCTATCAAACGCCCCTGAATGTCCATGAGTTCCATGGTAAATTCGGTTCTTCGATCGCTGCTGAAGAGTAAGGTTAATCGATCTTTCGCCGGGTTCGGGTAGAGGTATAATTCTCGATCATCGTAGGTAACCGGTAACTTTTTCTTATTAATGCCAATCAATAGAGTTTTATCGAAACTCCAACGATCGTCGGATACCCTGAAGTTTACAATGTACGGTCGCTTTCTAATGTGAGAACTATCTGGTGTCCAGGTAAAAACTCCTTCTATTCTATTTAAAGTAGAAGTGTTAGTTACCATGAATTCTGCAGCATTATCATCAAGTAATAAGGGTTCTCCATAAGCATGTAATTGCATTGGACTCCAATATTGATCTGGGTTCTCTCCTACCAGATTTATCGTTAATGGTTCTCCCGGAATAAGGTTAATTTGTGGGTTACCCTGCAAATTCATGTTAGACGTTTCATCGCCTGTTATGGTAGGAACTCCATTTCCATCGTCTGGAACTACAATGAATTGCATGTCCCTCCTTATTTCTCCTATTTTTATTCCGTTTCGGTATTCTTCAACAAACACAGATGCTACAAAATTTCCAAGGGTACTGGCTGTCCAGGATATTACCCCGGTTTGAGCATCAATGGAGAAGGGGTTATTAGGAATGGAAGCAGGTAGTTGCCATCCTGTACAAGCTGCACTTGCAGTTGTTGGTACAGACCCTATTTTACCTCTAACTTCTACAATACTCCAGTGCAAGGAGTCTCCGTCGCTATCATAAGGCAGTGGATTGTATTGCCATGGAAACATTACAGGAAGATAAACCACAGGAGGAGCCAGGAACTCAGGTGTCGAATTATGGCTATTGGTAAACGTAGATACCACCGTTTTTAAATACATGGTTTCCTGCAATGGGTAAGTGAGGTTTAGT
This sequence comes from Parvicellaceae bacterium, assembly GCA_965230225.1. GTDB lineage: Bacteria > Bacteroidota > Bacteroidia > Flavobacteriales_D > Parvicellaceae > CALSMU01. The sequence goes on along the minus strand of CBDDKM010000002.1, from coordinate 543,729 downwards.
ATGGCTCCGTTTCTACAACAATGATCAAAAACAATCGAATAAATTCCATCTTGCGGAAGAGTTAACTCATCATAGAAGTAGTAAGGTTCTACAGCATAAGGAAAGTTTTGTACTTGTTGACCGGAGTTTTGAGAATCAAAGTTAAAGGAGTAGTTCCCGACTAGGTTTCCTAGCTGATCATACACAAAGTATTCTTGATCTGAACTCATGTCGATACCAGCCATATCTCTATAAAGCACTAGTTTTACTTCGTATTCTAGTAGACCAATTTGTTTGGCGGTTATTTCTCCTCCCATTAGGTGTGTTGCCCAGCTACAAGTGGAGATTGATATTAATAAAAGAGTAAATATTGATTTCATACGCGTGGTTTTAAATTATGGGGTCAAATGCCAGATTTCGCCAAAGTCGGTACGTAGCTTTAGACTATTTTTTTTCAGCTCCAGAATCTCGTAAGTATCCTCATGAACAATTTCTTGAGTGCCATTTTGAATGGTGATTTTAGTGATGATTTCTTTTTTGTTGTCCGAAAACTCCCAGGTACCCTGCATTTGGTTCCAGGAATAACCATCGTAAACTGTAAAGGTGTAGTCCCGATCAAAATCCAGGTAATCTCCCTGATCTTTTACATACAGAAGCCCATTATCTGTTTCGTGAGATTCGATGTACCAGGTTTTGGTTAATCGAGATTTTTTAGTTCCAAGGCTCAACGATAATTCGTCCTCATTTTGATAACAGGAGCCTAGAAATAATATTGGAATTAGGAAAAGGTAAAATCTATTCATGCCTTTTTTGAAACAAAAAGCATGCTAAGTAGGCTGTAAATCAGACCTAAAATGACCTAAATGGAATTAGAAGGGTATAAAAAAAGCTCGCCATTCCGACGAGCTTTAACTATAATGAGAATATTAAACTTTAGTAAGCAGATTTAAATTGGTTGAGAAATCGAAGATCGTTTTCGAAGAAATGACGCAAATCGTTTACCTGGTACTTTAACATGGCAATACGCTCGATACCCATACCAAATGCAAATCCGGAATAAACTTTACTGTCAATTCCACAGTTCTCTAATACGTTAGGATCTACCATTCCACATCCCATAATTTCTAAGAACCCAGAGTGTTTACAAACGTTACACCCTTTACCTCCACAGATCTGACAACTTACATCCACCTCAGCGCTTGGTTCGGTAAATGGGAAGTAAGACGGACGTAATCTGATTTTTGCTTTTTCCCCGAACATTTCCTGTGCAAAATACAGCAAGGTTTGTTTTAGGTCAGCAAACGAAACGTCTTTATCGATGTACAATCCTTCAACCTGATGGAATATACAATGAGCTCTTGCAGAAATGGCTTCATTTCTAAATACCCTTCCTGGAGAAACAGTTCTAATAGGAGGAGTTTCGTTTTCCATTACATGCACCTGCACCGAAGATGTATGTGTTCTTAGTGCAATATCTTTATCAATAAAGAACGTGTCTTGCATGTCTCTTGCAGGGTGTTCTTCAGGAAAGTTTAGTGCAGTAAAGTTGTGAAAGTCATCTTCAATTTCTGGTCCTTCAGATACGTTGAATCCGATTCTTCCAAAGATGTCCAGAATTTCCTTTCTAACTACAGAAATAGGGTGCCTTGATCCAAGTTCCCACGGCTCTGCTGGCATGGAAAGATCGTGCTCTCCCTTTTTTGTTCCCGCAGATGACCCTGCCTGATCCTTTAGTTCTTTTACTTTGTTTTCGGCTACTTTTTTTAGGCCGTTGATCTTTTGTCCGAATTCCTTTTTTTGCTCAACCGGAACATTTCTAAATTCCTTTAACAGGTCCGTAATGGCCCCGTTTCTACCAAGCATTTTAATACGGAATTGTTCAATTTCGTTGGCATCAGTACTATTGAATGCCTCAACTTCTTGAAGAGTTTCTTCTACTTTATTAAGCATCTTACTCAATTATTTTCATCGATTTGATTACTACATCCTCAATTGGGCGATCTCCTTGTGCGGTTGGTGTAACTCCAATTGCGTCTACCACTTCTAACCCTTTAATTACCTCCCCAAATACGGTATACTGGTTGTCCAATTGGGCAGTCCCACCAATAGTAGCATAAGTTTTCTTTTGCTCATCCGTGTATTTAAAGGTCTCCACTCCGTTAAGTGCTAAAGGTCTGATCTCGTCCACTAAACTCATGATCAATGAATCACTCAAAATGGCAGAAGCTTGATCTTGTCTCATGGCTTGATACTCCTGAAGTCTATTCAAGTAGTCTACATTTTCAGGAGCTTGAATAAATGCATCAATCAATGGATATTCAATTTGCTGATTGCACATAGACTCGATATAGTTTAACTCATCCTCCCCAGAAATTTTACCGGTAACAATGTAGAACTGCGACCCACTTGATGCCTTTTCTGGGTTAACCTGATCTCCTTGTCTGGCAGCACACAAAGCTCCTTTTTTGTGGTATAGTCCAGGAATTATTTCCGCCGGAATAGTATATCCAGGACCTCCATTACCCAATTGTGCTCCAACAGGTGCATCAATCGAATTAGGATCTCCTCCCTGAATCATAAAATCTTTGATTACTCGATGAAAAATGATTCCATTGTAAAAATCTTCCTTCACCAGCTTAATGAAATTATCTCTATGCTTAGGAGTTTGGTCGTATAAAACCACATAGACGTCTCCCATAGAGGTTTCGATCTTTACTTTTGTTCCTTCAACATTCGGTAAATCAGCAAGTTCCTGATTCGTTTCTTCACCATTTTCACCTTCTTTAGCATCACCTCCACACGATACCAAAAACCCCATTAAAAGGACAAATATGAAAGGTCTAATTGCCTTAAATTGTGACATATCCATTAATTTTATAGCTTTGTTAGCCTGCAAAGATACTTTTTTGCTTTAAACAACTCTTATAATTTTTCTACGTCTATATGAAACAAATAAGGGTTTTTCGAAGTTTAAGAAGGGCTTTGTATACACCCAAAGACTAATTTGTATAATCGAATTAACTGACTAAAGATGAAAAATACTTATAGAAACGCGTTTTTTTTAGTGGCCTTATTGGTAATGGTATTTACTGTTTCAAGCTGCTATAGAAAGAAAGATACTATTGCTTCTGTAACGGTTGTTGATGCTAATAACAACCCACTTGGAGGACAAGAAGTGCGTTTAACTTACGATACAACAGGTTCTTTTGATGAGGACGTAGTAAGAATTGACCAAACGGCTACTACGGATGCTTCAGGTGTGGCAAGCTTTAATTTTAATGATTTATACAAATCGGGTCAGGCAGGATTTGCTGTACTTGATATCTATGTAAATGGAGCAGTTGTTGGAATTATTAAGATTGAAGAGGAAGTTACCAGCGAAGAGACTGTTGTCATATAACCCATCCCCACATCATGAAACTACTTAGAAAACCCCTATTGCTATCAACATTACTGGTAATGTTGGTTGCTGTAACTAGTTGTTACAAAAAGAAAGATACCATTGCTACTGTAACGGTTGTTAATGCTGCCAATGCTCCGCAAGGAGGGCAGGAGGTAACTCTAACGTACGAGGATAGTAATTCCGGTGAAGTTAGAATAGAACAGACAGCTACCACAGATGCATCGGGTAACGCCAATTTTAATTTTAACGACCTATATAAGTCTGGTCAGGCAGGTTTTGCCGTGTTAGACATTTATATCCAGGGTCAGGTTGTTGGCATAATCAAAATAGAAGAAGAAACAACGAGTACAGAAACGGTAGTGTTCTAGTTTACTCGCTTTGTTTTACAAAATATTCGATGATGGCTTCTTTCATCATCTGCTCTTGCTCCACCTCATTGAGTTGGGGCAATTTTTTTTTGTTTTCGAAATGGGGCCACCCATCTTCATCTCTACCAATAAATTCGTAATAGCCGTAGGGCTCTAGAATGGAGCAAACAGCAATGTGCATCACTTCTACCTTTCTGTCTTTAGAAAGTTCCTGAAACCCTTTGTTCAGTTCTTGTACGCCAATTAGAAATAAAATGGCTTTAAGATCAAGCTCTTCCCCAAAGTGTTTCGAAGCTTCTTTTACGGTAGCTCTCCAGCGTTTTTCCAGTTCAAAATTCATCGGTACAAAATTAGGGATTAGAAGCTTTCCAATTTCTATTTTAGTTACCTTTATGCCTCCAAAAATTGAATTAAAATGAGTTATAACAATATCCTGACAGAAACTAAAGGGCAAGTAGAATACATCACTATTAATCGCCCTAAACAATTGAATGCGCTTAATTCAGAAACCATTGCAGAGCTTAGCGAGGCATTAAAGGCAGCTGAGGCTAATAGCGATGTTCGTGCAATTATCCTAACAGGGTCTGGAGAAAAGGCATTTGTTGCAGGTGCTGACATTAAGGAATTTGCTCATTTCTCGATAGAAGAAGGAAGAGATTTATCTGCACAAGGACATAATAAGCTATTTAACTTGGTAGAAAACCTTTCTACTCCGGTTATTGCAGCAGTAAATGGTTTTGCTTTAGGTGGAGGACTTGAGTTGGCGATGTCATCTCATATTAGAGTAGCTTCAGATAATGCAAGATTAGGTTTACCAGAGGTATCGTTGGGTGTAATTCCTGGATACGGAGGTACTCAGCGTTTGGCTCAGCTTATTGGAAAAGGTAAAGCTTTTGAGTTAATTATGACCGCTGGTATGATGAGTGCCGAAGATGCTTTGAAATGGGGATTAGTAAACAACGTTGTAACTCAAGAAGAATTAATGCCGGCTTGTGAGAAAATAGCTTCTAAAATTGTTAAGAATTCTCCTAAGGCGATCTCTAGTGCAATTGTTGCTGTTAATGCACAGTATGCAGAAGGAAACGATGGTTTTGCTACCGAAATTGAGGAGTTCGGAAAATGCTTTGGAACGGCTGATTTCAAAGAAGGAACAACGGCTTTTATTGAGAAAAGAAAGCCAGAGTTTACAGGGAAGTAATGAGGTTCCCGTTCTTCCTTTTCGGTGTTTTAATTTCTTGTTCAATACTTGCTCAAGAGGGGAAAACTGAGTCTGGTTTTTTCATTTGCGGAAAATCTCATAAAATCGTTAAAAGGAAGATTCATTTATCAGATGGATACTTGCATTTAGGAGATAATATTCACTCCTTCTTTTTTAACGATGGATCTTTGTTGGAAGGAACCTGGAATGAGGGTAAAATTGATTCCATTGCAGGATATTACGATTCTACTGGATCCAGGCAAACCCGATTTTCCAAAGAACACGAGAAAGATTTTACCGAAATGATCTCTAACAGTGAGTTGCCGGATAAAATGCTAATTGTTCGAATCATGCAAATGATAGCTGATCCTGAGCAAAGAGTAAAGGAGTTCAAAAATTTGAGTAAAACATACTCTTTTATGCAGAAGAATGAACTAGGTGTGTTTTCCAATGGGTTGGCTTTGATTTATTCCGATGGAAAATATGGCTTTGTAAACCGCTGCATGGAGATTGTAATTCCTCCAAAGTATGAGAATGCAGGAGGATTTGTGAAGGAATATGCACTGGTGAAGGAGGGGGAGAAATGGATTAAAATAGATCAGGAAGGAAAACCCCTGGAATAGCTGCTCTACTTCTTAATATTTCCTTGTTAAAACTTAACATTTCTTAACGGGTATCGCTTTGTTCTTCTTCGTTACTTTGTTTAAGAGGGAATCTCTATATTCCATCAGGAACGAATGAGCACTATAAAAAAACTAGCAGGACAAACAGTCATCTACGGAGCAAGTAGCATGATTGGGCGTTTTCTAAATTTTTTATTGACGCCGTTGTATACGTTTGCAGCAATCTACACCACAGAACAATTTGGGATCATTACAGAAATGTACGCTTATGTAGCATTTTTGGTAGTGTTTCTGACCTATGGAATGGAAACGGCATTTTTTCGTTATTCCACCCTAAAGTCTGAAGAGGGGAAACCGGTTTATTCTAATGCTCTTTATTCTCTTACAACAACAACTGGATTCTTTATCCTAATTGCCATCATTTTTTCTCAAAGTGTTGCAGATTGGTTAAAGTATCCGGACCATTCCGAGTATGTAATTTGGTTTGCATTCATCGTCGGACTCGACGCATTAGGATCAGTTCCGCTAGCTAAATTGAGGCAAGAGGGGAGGGCGAAAAGGTTTGCAATGATTCAATTTGCAAATGTTGGGGTAAATATATTCTTGAATTTATTCTTTGCATCATTGATTTATAGTACATATCTAGTGAAGAATGGTGATGTTGATTTAAGTGATTTTGGTTGGTGGGCAGAGATTGTTTATAACGTTGAGAGTGGGCAAGTTAGAGGGATATTTAGTTGGTTTTATAGTCCAGAAATTAATGTTGGATACGTCTTTATCGCTAATTTGATCGCAAGTATTGTAAAGTTCATCATGTTAGTTCCCGAAATGGATTTTAAAGGAAAGTTCGACTGGGAGCTACTGAAACACATGTTGAAATATGCGTACCCAATGCTGTTTGTGGGGTTGGCAGGAATAGTGAATGAAACGTTGGACAGAAGTATGCTAAAAACCATGCTATTCAATCAATACCTCGAAGATGGAACAGCAGCTAATTCGCAAGAGGCACTGAGTATGGCCCAAACCCAACTGGGGATTTATGGAGCCAATTACAAGATTACCATGTTTATTACCATGTTTATTCAGGCGTTTAGGTATGCGGCAGAGCCCTTCTTCTTTAAACAGGATCGGGATAAAACCTCCAAGACCATCTTCGCGAAGATAATGACCTACTTCATAATTGTTGTGGCCGTAATGTTTTTAGGGATCAATCTCTACCTTCCAATAATTAAATACTTTACTCCGAACCCAGCATATTGGGAAGGACTCAAGGTAATACCAATTTTAATGGCAGCAAACATATGTTTGGGTATTTATGTTAACCAATCCATTTGGTATAAATTGGCAAACAAGACTAATTATGGTGCAATGATTTCTGTTGTTGGAGCAGTTATAACCATTTCGCTGAACTTTATTTTTATTCCATTTTTTGGATATGTGGCTTCTGCATGGGTAACTTTGGTTTGCTATGCATCCATGATGATTATTTCCTACTTTTTGGGAAGAAAACACTATCCGATCCCTTACAATTTAAGGAAAGCAGCCCTCTATTTAGGGTTAACTGGATTGTTGTTTGTAATTCGCATTCGCTTTGAACCGGATGAGATGTATTCCTGGTGGGTTTACTTCTATCATTTCTTCTTAATCATGATATTTGTAGGAGTGGTATATTTTTTCGAAAAGCCCTCGAAAAATTTGGTAAATTAGGCGGAATTATAGAGTTGAGGAGTTAATTAGTTGAAAGTTAAGAATGAAGGAATTCGGGTTTGAAAAATTAAAAGTATGGCAGGCTGCAAGAGCTCTTACTAAAAGGGTGTATTCTGTTACTTTAAGTTTTCCGGAAGAAGAGAAGTTTGGGCTAATTAGCCAGTTAAAAAGGGCTTCTGTATCTGTTTGTTCGAATCTAGCAGAAGGAAGTTCCAGAGATTCGTATAAGGAAAAGGCCAGATATAATGAAATAGCATATGGTAGTTTGATGGAGTTATTAAATCAGATAATTCTTGCATCAGATTTGAACTATTTAAAGAATGAAGATTATATTTCAATAAGGGAAAAGATTGACGAGATAAGTTATATGTTAAATGGGTTGAGAAAAAGCCAAATGACCAAATTGGTTGGGTAATTTTAATCAACCAACTCTTTAACTAATTAACTTTTTAACTAATTAACTACTATGAACATAGAGATAATAAATAAATCAAAACACGCTACTCCACAATATGCCACACCGTTGTCGGCGGGGGTAGATTTGAGAGCTAATATGGACGAACCGGTTGTATTGAAACCATTGGAAAGAACCCTGGTAAAAACAGGACTTTTTATTGCTTTACCGGAAGGATACGAAGCTCAGGTAAGACCGAGAAGTGGATTAGCATACAAAAAGGGAATAACCGTGTTAAATTCTCCTGGAACCATTGATGCTGACTACCGAGGAGAAATAGGAGTGATTTTGGTGAATTTATCTAACGAAGATTTTACCATAGAAGATGGAGAAAGAGTGGCTCAATTGGTGATTGCTAAACACGAAGTAGCAGAATGGGTTGAGGTAGCAGAATTATCAGAAACAGAAAGAGGTGCAGGAGGATTTGGAAGCACCGGAGTAAAATAATATTTGAAAAAGAACGATTAAGAGATGAAAATTATAGTACCCATGGCAGGAAGAGGTTCAAGATTAAGACCTCACACATTAACAGTTCCAAAACCACTTGTACCCGTTGCAGGAAAACCCATTGTTCAGCGTTTGGTAGAAGATATTACCAAAGTTTGTGGTGAGCAGGTAGAAGAGATTGCGTTTATCATTGGTGATTTTGGAGATCAGGTAGAAAAAGACCTGGTTAAAGTGGCTGAAGATTTAGGTGCCAAAGGAAGCATTTACCATCAGGAAGAAGCTTTGGGAACTGCTCACGCAATACTTTGTGCTAAGGAGTCGTTGAAAGGTAACGTTGTTGTTGCATTTGCCGATACCTTGTTCCGTGCTGATTTTACTTTGGACAGTAGTGCTGATGGAATTATTTGGGTAAACCAAATTGACGATCCAAGTGCTTTTGGTGTAGTAAAATTGAACGAAGAAAACGTTATTACAGATTTTGTTGAGAAACCGGAAACCTTTGTTTCTGATTTAGCCATTATTGGAATTTATTATTTCAACGATGGAGAGTATTTGGCAAATGAATTGCAGTACTTAATCGATAATGATATCAAAGAAAAAGGAGAGTATCAGTTGACCAATGCGTTGGAAAATATGAAAAACAAAGGAACCAAGTTTAAAACCGGAGCGGTTACAGACTGGTTGGATTGTGGAAATAAAAATGCGACGGTACACTCTAATCAACGTGTGTTAGAATTTGAGTTGGAAGCAGATAAAGACAATGTCTCTAAAAAAGCAACCATCATCGATTCTATTATTATCGAACCGTGTTTTGTTGGTGATGATGCGCACATTGAAAACAGTATTATTGGGCCATACGTGTCTGTTGGTGGAGGAACTAAAGTGATGGATAGTTTGGTGAAAAACTCTATTATCCAAAACAACTCTGAGGTAACAAACGCCAATATTTCGGATAGTATGGTAGGAAACAATGCTAAATACAACGGGTCTAGCAGAGACCTAAGTATTGGAGATTACACAGAAATAAACGAATAATTGAAATACCTTGTTTACATAGCTCTATTAGCCATAGTGGTTACCGGATGTAAAGCCCGAAAAGGAAATGCATCTACCGAAGATGGTCGTACCTCAAAAATGTCGGATCAGAAGGAAGCTCTGTTTAGAAGTCGATTGGTACAGGCCACAACAGAAAAGGTGTTGGGTAACTATGAAGAGGCAGAAAAACTTTTCATGAAATGCCTTGAAATTAACTCCAAAAGTGCGGTAGTGTATTTCGAGCTTTCAGGGATTTATAAGTTTCAACGTAATGCCACAGCAGCTTTGGCAGCGGCCGAAAAGGCAGTAGAGTTAAATTCTTCTAACGAGTGGTATAAAACCAATTTAGCTGTGATGTACAAGGAACTTGGTTATTATGCCAAGGCTGAAGAGTTGTACGAACAGTTGGTGGAAGAGCATCCGGCAAGATCGGAGTACCTGTTTACATTGGCAGAGGCCAACTTATATCAGGGAAAGATTTCTGAGGCCATTGAGATTTACGACAAAATAGAAGAGAAGCTTGGGGCAACGGAAGAGTTAACCCTACACAAGCACCGATTGTACTTACAGTTAAATGAACCTGAAAAAGCGGTTGCGGAAGTTCAGAAGTTAATTGATGAGAACCCTAAGGAGGTTCGTTACTACGGAATATTAGCGGAGCTATACGAAAACGAAGGAGAGCCTGAAAAAGCCCTGGAGTTGTATAATAAGATCTTGGAGATGGAACCGGAAAATGGTCATGTTCATTTGTCGTTATACGAGTACTATAAATACCATGGGAATAAGGAGAAATCCTTTGAAGAGTTAAAGTTAGCTTTTGGGAATGGTACTGTTGATATTGATACCAAGATGCAAATCATGTTGCAGTTCTTTAATAATTCGGAGAGAAACGAAGAAGTGAAAGAACAAGCTTATGAACTGTCGGAACTATTGGTAAATACTCATCCTGATGAAGCCAAGAGTTTCTCTATGTATGGAGACTTTTTATCGAGAGATGACAAGCTGGAGAAAGCACTGGAGATGTTCAAAAAGGCCGCAGAAATTGATCAAAGTAAGTTCCCGATTTGGAGCCAGATCATGTTTTTGGAATCTGATTTAAAAGCTTTTGATCAGATGGCTGAAGACAGTAAAGTAGCCATGGAATTGTTCCCAACTCACCCAACATTTTTCTTTTTCAATGGAGTAGCAAACAGTCAGCTAAAAAACTACGATGCTGCTATTGAAGTGCTAAATACAGGAAAGGAATTAGTGTTCGATAATCCGGATTTATTAGCGGAGTTTTATCAGTATTTGGGAGATGCATATCATGGTAATTCTAATCATGCTATGTCCGACGAGAGTTACGACAAGTCGTTGGAGTACAATGCCCGAAACCCTTATGTTCTGAATAACTATAGTTTTTACCTGTCTCTGAGAAGAGAAAAACTGGACAAGGCAGAAGAAATGGCTTTAAAGGCCAATGAGTTGGCTCCGAATATTCCAAGTTTTCTGGATACTTATGGATGGGTGCTATTTGTGAGAGGAAAATACATGGATGCTGAAGTTTGGTTACAGAAAGCATTAGACAATGGAGGAGACAGTAGTGGCACAATTTTGGAACACTACGGAGATGTAATGTATAAACTCAATCGATTAACAGATGCATTGGACTATTGGAACAGAGCAAAAAATGCCGGCGATGCTTCTGATATGATTGACAAGAAGATTGAAGAGAAGTCGTATTTCGAATAGAATAAATTAAAGGGGGAATGACAATCAGAGTATATTTTAGCCTGCTGTTGGTGGTGTCGTTATTGTTTGCATGTGGAAACAGAAGGAGAACCGCTTCAGGAGAAAAGATAAAAAACTACCCTACCAAAGTAATACTCGATTCTTTAAAAGAAAACCAGTTTGATTACGAATGGTTGAGAACAAAAGGAAATGCTAAAATCCATTTTAAAGAAGAGAAGCAGAGTGTTAAAGTCAATTTTAGAGTAAGAAAAGACAGTGCTATCTGGAACAATATTTCTAAAAGTTCCATCCAGATATTAACATCTATACTTTCACAAGATTCTGTAAAGTTCTTACTTAAGATGCCTAAAAAACAATACTTTTTGGGCGATTATCAGTACATCAATAAGTTGTTCAACATCGAACTGGATTATATGATTTTCCAGGACTTTGTATCCGGTAATGCCATTGGGTTTGATTACGAAGGAAAATACAAGTCAGATATCGATAGTGGAATGTACATACTGTCTACTGGTAAATCGAAGCGAATAGATAAAATTTTAAATAAAGGAAAAAACACAAAGAAAGAATTATTGTACAGGTGTTGGATTGACCCGGAAACCTTTAAATGTGCTAAGGTTGAGGTTAATTTACTCTCAGAAGAAACGACACTGGAGGTGGTATTTTCAGATTGGTTGGAAGTTGAAGGCCAACTGTTCCCGGTTCAATCGGAGATCAATGTTACCACACCGTACGATACACTTTCGATGGAATTAAAGTATAGCAACAGAATTAAGGTGAATGATCCACAAACATTCCCATTTAAAATTACTGATGCTTACGAGGAGTTTAAACTGGATGACACAGAATAAGAAAATATGGTTATTGTTCGTATTTCTAATTGGAACACTATCATTATCTGCTCAGAAAAAAAGTGATAAACTCAAACAACAGGAAAGGGACCTCAAGAAGAAAATTGAGAACACTAAAAACCTGATCAAGAACTCCAGAAATACTCAGCAACTTACAATAGCTGAGTTAGCCATTATCAATCATCAAATTGCTTATCGAGAGGAACTGGTTTCTAATATCAACTATCAAATGCGTAAGCTGGATGAGCAGTTGGAAGACAAACAAAAGCAAATCCTATCGCTTGAGAATAACTTAAAAGAGTTAAAAGATGAATATGCTAAGATGATTGAGTATGCCTATAAAAACAGGAATGCCGATTATCAGTTCATGTATATTTTCTCGGCTAATTCTTATAATGAAGCCTACCACCGTATGAAGTATATTCAGCAATATGCGGAGTACAGACAACGACAGGTAGAAAGGATTAAAGAAACCAAAATTACGCTTCAGGGAATTATGGAGGAGCTGGAGGTAAAGAAGGTGGAGAAGAAGGATTTAGCAAAAGTACAGGAGTTAGAAAAGGCCAATTTCTTAGCAGATAAAGAGTTGCAAAGGCAAGCGTTAAACAGTTTAAAAGCTGATGAAATGAAGCTTAAAAACCAGCTGGATAGACAGGAAAAGAAACGCAATGAAATAGCGAATGCCGTTCGAAAAGCCATCGAAAAGGAGATTGCCGAAGCAGCCAAAAAGAATAATTCATCTTCGGGTGGATTTAAAGTAGCTCCAGAGGCAGCAGCGTTATCCAAATCATTTACCAGTAATAAGGGAAAACTACCATGGCCTGTGGTCAAAGGAGAGATTACTGGACGTTATGGTAAGCACCGAACAGGAATTGGTGAAACGGAAATCGACAATAAAGGAATTGACATTACCACCTCACTTGGGGCTGAAATGAGAGCTTCTTTTTCCGGTAAAGTAACTAGTATAATTGTTATCCCTGGAGCAGGAAAGGTAGTGATGATTAGCCATGGTTCGTACCGTACAGTATATGCCAATCTTCAGGATGTGTACGTAAGCAAGGGAGATCAGGTAAGTACCAAGCAAGCTATTGGTAAGCTATTGCCAGGTGAGTCCGGTAAGAACTCGGAGGCTCATTTCGAAATTTGGAAAATTTCTTCTTCCAGTATGGGTACCGAAAATCCTTCTCTTTGGATTTATCGTTAAAGAACAGTTACTCTAATTTCTAACCCACTTATAGGGGAGAAACGCTGCTTATGAATGTTTCTGACCTTTGCTATTACCATTCTTCCTGCATCCATGTGTCTGGCTAAAATGGCATTTACTTTTGGTGAAATGTATCCGATCTTGAATCCATTGTGGAATACTTCAATAGCGTTTTTATCGAAGATGTGATTGCTTTCTCTTTTCAATAACAACCGAGCATCTTCTTTGATGTTATTGTGGGTATAGATCATATCGTAGTGTGGTAACTCAACAACATTGGTTAATAATCCGATTTGGGGTAAAATAGAGGGCTGTGAAAGGTTTAATTGTCTCATGATGATAAGTATTAGTTATGCTGCAATTGATGTGCTTAATTCTTCTTCCATTAGGTTTAGATCTTCTAGAACTAATCCGCACCCAAATTTGTCCAGCAAGTTCAACTCGCTGATAAAATCATTTGATCCTAGTAAGTCGTTAGAAATTAAATCGTAAAGTTCTGATCTGTTTTCAGAAGCAATGGCTCCCATCAAGTGGTTTAACTCTGTAAAATCAACACTAATGTTAGTGTCAAAACACTTGTTTTCGATACAAACGGTGCAAGACAATAATAGCCCATCATCGTTCTTTTCGTACACCATATAGTTGATGGTGATTTTGTCGTATCTGTTTAATGCTTCAAAAGATTTAATCGCGTTCATAACACAGTTGCTTAATGATTACGATACAAATCTCTATTAGCAGAACGTAAAGTTATTACGTTCTAAAAAAATTAGAATATTTCGTGGTTTTGTTACTCGTTAATTAGAGTCTTTTTGGGGGAATAGGAAAACAACAAAAAGTTGAAGAAAAAGGCGTAGAAGGTAACTCCTGCCTGGGTTTCGAAGGTGTCGTCGCTAAAGAAACTTACAAATGCAATGAGTAAGAAGGCGATGAACAATAAACTTTTGTTTTTTAGCTTAATGATGGGGTAGAACACCGAAAAGCACCAAATTACAAAACCAAATACTCCGAATGTAATGAGGATGGTTAAGAGTTGATTATGTGCCCTAAGTCGATTGTCCAGGTTGAGATTAGAGTTTAACTCTTGATACTTGCTTTCAAAGGCATCGGGAACATCTCCAGTACCTACACCAAACATCCAATTATCCTGAAATATTTTCCAGCCAGTATAGGAAAAAACTAGTCGTTGTGCTACGGAATGCCCATTGGCAGGTCTTCCTCGTTGCATCTGATCAAACTCGAAAAAGATTTCGTGTAATCGAGCTTTAATTCCAGAGGTTTCTACACATGTAGCCGTTCCACTTTCTATCTTTTTAATGTCTTTATCGGTGAGTTGCATTACTCCATCCCTGTCTTTACGAAGCCCTTTAGATGTAATATAACGAATGGCAGTACCTCTAATCTCTTGTCCTTTTTGGTCCAGTGAATCTAGCGGAATATTAGATCGTTCGCTCCAGGCTTGGCACATTTCATTGGGAGCATAATACAAAAAGGTGTAGTAACCATTTTCCAGGTCCGTTAGTTCCAGGTTGTGAACATAGGGTTCGCCCAATGCTGTGGTTGTTTCCAGATTGTCTCTGTTGGCAGTATCCTTTACTTCAAAGTAATCCTGATAAGCATTAGCAATGTAATTGCCACTTAAAATAGCAGTTGCAATTCCAAGAAGTAGTATTCCTCCTTTAATCAATTTGGACCTTACTTTAATCACTAAAAGTATGGTGATGTATAAACCTACCACACCGAGGATTACGATTCCCGTTCCAGATTGAATGAGTATAAGGAAGTACAGAAGCCAAAGAATTATAATTGGGAAGAACCATTTGTATTTACTCTCCGACCGAACCAAATAGTACCCCAATATTACTATGGAAGTACAAACCAATAGGCTCAACCGAATGTGAGAAATAAATATGGAAATGTTTCTAATTTCACTTAAGTCCTTAGAGGTAGGTACCCACTCCTTATATACTCCAAAACTAATTAGTGTACTGGTAACCGTAGTGGCGACAAAAAAGCCCAGAATAATCTTGAATAGGTTTCTGGATAAAGGCGGTTTTGAACCAATCACTATGGGGAAACTTAGTAGTGGAAGCTTGAGTACGATATCGTGAAAGGCATAATCTAGGTTAGATGTGTTCCAAAACCAAATGGCTAATAGAAACCAACCTAATGATATGATAAGGGGGGCATAGTGGAGTTCTTTGATTCTTTTCCACTTTTCCAGATAACCTCCTTCCAGTACCCAGGCCGAAGCTAAAGCAATGGACGATACCGACATTAAAAACTTGCTCGTAGAAAGGCCAATTACCAGCAATACATAGCAGGCAATGTAGATCTTATCGTAAGGCAAGTATTTTTTTAGCACAGCTTATTGCTTTCCGGAAAGTATCTTAGTGTATTCCTCTTGGTTGTTCAGGATTTTTAGAGATTCTAAGATGTTATCATCCTTGTGTAGAGCTGCTTCAACTCTACCGTTTTGATAATAGTACCTGGAAATAATTTCGTCTTCCAACAAGTCTATAATTTCATCCTGATAACGAACAATGTCTGCATCCAGGCTTGGAGTAAGCTCTTTCATCAAAGCTTCAAACTCTTTTTGAGAGTCCTCGTAATACTTTTCTTCCTTGGCAACATTTTCTAACTCTCTAAGTAACTCTTCAGAATAGGTTGTGTAATCAATGTCCCTGTTTTGCAGATACAATACAAAGTCGTTGTACTGGTTATCGGATAAATGAAATTCGTTTGCTTTAGCAATGGAGTTATTCTTTCTTTCGAATTCTGTAGCGTAGTTAAAGATGTGATCTTCTACTACCAGTACCTGGGTAAGACGACTAAACTCTCTTTCATCGATGTGAATGTCAGGCTCAATACCTCTTCCATCCATTACATCTCTTCCATTTTTTGTTTTAAACGATTTAAGTAAGCTATCAGCTACCTCATGAACCTTTCCGGTTTCATCTCTGTGCGCATAATCCAGTTTTTGGATACAACGTCCGCTAGGTGTATAGTATTTGGCAACAGTCAATTTAATTTTGCTTCCAAAGTTCAAATCTTTGGTTTGCTGAACCAATCCTTTTCCATAGCTGGTATTTCCAACAATTACTGCACGATCCAAATCTTGTAAACTTCCAGAAACAATTTCACTGGCAGAGGCAGAATAACCATCTACTAGCACTACCACAGGTATGTCTGTATCAAACGGAGTATTTCTGGTTTTGTAGTCGTTATTCATGTCCTGAATTCGCCCTTTGGTGTACACTACCAATTCACCTTTAGGAACAAAGAAGTTAACAATGCTAACGGCTTCTTTTAACAGTCCCCCTCCATTTCCACGAAGGTCGAAGATCAGTTTCTTCATTCCGCTGCTATCTCTTAATGAGTGCAGAGCTTTGCTCACTTCTGAAGATGCAGAACTGGTAAACGAATTTAATTTAATGTATCCAACTTCTTCGTCTAACATACCATAGTAAGGTACGTCCGGAACCTTAATTACTTCTCTGGTTAGGGTAACATCTTTAACCTCTCCAGCTCTTTCGTAGGTAATGGTTAGTTCAGTTCCCGCACCTCCTTTTAGGAAGGTACTCATTTCCTGAGTTGATTTACCAACTACAGATTGTCCATCTACTTTAAGTAACTTATCACCGGCTTTTAAACCTGCTTTATGGGCAGGAAAGTTCTCGTAAGGGTCAGAAATAATAACATGTTCTCCTTGAGTTTTAATCATAGCTCCAATTCCACCATATTGCCCTGTGGTCATAAATCGGTAGTCCTCAATATCGCTCTCAGGAATGTATACAGTGTATGGGTCGAGAGACCTTAACATTTCATCAATTCCCTTTTTCATAAGGTCTCCCGGTACGGGTTCATCAACATAATAGGTGTTGATTTTATCGTAGATGGCGGCCATGATGCGGATGTTCTTAGTAATCTCAAAATAATTGTCATCATTTTGATTCACCATAACAGTAGTAGTTACGGTGGTTGCACTAATGAATAATCCGGCAAATAATGAAAGGTATATTAGTTTCTTTTTTTTGGACATAATCGAGATATGGCTATGTGTTAGCGGTGTTTTGAATTAAACGTCTTAAAAGTAAAATTATTTTTTCTTCAACTTCTTTATAGTTAGGTATTTCCTTACCGTGGTATATAACGAACATTGAGATATTAAGTTCCCTTTTATTGAGTTCATTTATTAGCTCAGTTTTATTTTTTCGGTAGGCTTCTTTAAGTAACCTCTTAATTCGGTTACGTACAACAGCTTTTTTAAATCTTCTTTTGGGCACGGATAATACCACTTTTACAGTAGCAGGGTCGTCAAACTGATCCTTTTTCCATACAATTTTAATCGGATAGGCATTGATGTGTTTCCCAGACTGATAGAGTTCGGAAATGGTAGTCTTACTATTTAATCGTTCGTATTTCTTAAATGTTTGATTCATTCTTCCTATCAGGTACCTACCTAATCAAAGATCATAAAAAAAGGTCGGAACAATCCGACCTTTCATCAATATTATTAACCGAAGGTTATTTATTATTCTTCAAGTAATGCTCAATGGCCATTGTCATGGATGGAGCATTTGGCATCGGAGCATGAACATCAATTCTTAGTCCAGCTTCTTCAACTGCCTTAGCTGTGGTTGGTCCAAATACAGCTATTTTAGTTCCGTTTTGGGTGAAATCCGGGAAGTTTTTAAACAAAGACTGAATTCCTGAAGGGCTATAGAATACCAACATGTCGTATTTTACATCTTCCAGATCGGATAAATCACTACAAACTGTTTTGTACAGTGTAGCATTGGTATAATCAATCCCGGCTTTGTTTAATTGCTCAGGAATAACTTTACGTTGAATATCAGAACAAGGAACCAGAAACTTCTCCTTCTTGTGCTTCTTTAACACGTCGATCAAATCAGCAATACGTTGTTTACCATAGAAAATTTTACGTTTTCTGTAAACCACATAATTCTGAAGGTAATACGCCACCGCTTCAGAAATACAGAAGTATTTCATGTCGTCAGGTACGGTATACCTTGTCTCTTTTGCCATTCTGAAATAATGATCCACTGCCATTCTTGAAGTAAGCACAACAGCTGAATAGTCAGAAAGGTTAATGCGTTCTTTTCTAAACTCCATCGCTTCAACACCTTCTACGTGTATGAACGATCTATAATCGACTTTAAGCTTATACTTATCAGCTAAGTCGGTATATGGGTTTTTACCACTCGGCTCCGGTTGGGATACTAAAATTGATTTAACTGCCACAGTTGTTACATTTAAATTTTTAGTTAAACAACGAAATTCGACCAATGTATGCCATATAAATTACGACCAAAGGTATAATTTCGAGGGTGCAAAGGTACAAAATAATATAATACCACGAAATTTTTAGTTTGGAACTTTGTCGGATTCCCTGAAATAGCTTGATTAAATAGGCCGCAATCATTACGCAAGAGATGTAAATCAGCCCCAGATTTCCCGATATTTTTGTGGGACCAACAAATGGCAGGTTTATTAAGTTGGGAAACAAATACAAGGCAATAATCCCTGGAATGATCAAAATCCCGATGGTTTGATAATAAAAGGAAGAGTAGTGTCGATTCTCCATTAATATGGAAGAGGTATCTGTAATGTACCCAACAATAGTAACCAACGATTGTTTGACTAAAAACCACAGTACAACTCCGCCCATAATTATACCAAACAACAATAGTTGCTGAATAAAATCTACCGAATGCGGGAGAATTCCAAAGATGACGAGACTTATTCCCAACAGGGCATTGAATATGAGCAACTTAATGGTAAGACTTTTAAGGAGCATGGCTTCTCGAATGGTCTGACGAAATACCTTATATATAAAAAAGGACCTAACTACTAAGGATAGTTTTTTGTCTTCCTTAGACTTAATTACAGCCAAAACAATTAGAATAATTACTAACGGAATTAATACCCATTGATCTATATTGGTAGATCTAAGTGATGGATTATAATTCAGTAATGTAGTCATGGAATACCCCTAATTGGTGGCTACAAAGTTACATTTGTTGATGGATATTCCAGAGAGGAAAGAAGGCTATTTATCCACTATTTATTGTGTTAACAAAGAATGTAATTGCTGATTAACAGCAATCTAAGTTCAAACACATAAAATTTGGTAAATCTGATAAAAGTCATTTTAAAACTAGGAGGAACTCATGATGTTTGCGATCCAAACGAGATACTTTTGTTTCAGAGTTTGAGATTGTCTACTCCTGGTAACCAATCCTATTAATAGTAAGAATATTATAAGATGAACAAGATATTAGTACCTACTGATTTTTCTAAAGCTGCCAACAACGCTCTAGATTACGCCATAAGCCTGGCAAAAAAAATGAACCTGGATGTTCTTTTATTGAATGCCTATTCAATGCCTCGTTCTGGATCGGCGGTTATGATTGATGTGTCAGATATGCTTAAAAAAGATTCTGAAACGAAGTTAAAAGAAGAAGTTGATCGTGTTGAAGCATCTTTGGGGAGCGTTAATTTAGAAGCTCGTGCCCACAATGGAATGGCAGTGCCCACTATTTCTCATGTATGTTCTACAGAGGATATAGCCTATATTGTAATGGGAACTACCGGAGCAACAGGCCTAAAAGAAACTTTTATAGGTAGTAATACAGCTTCTTTAATCAGAGAAACAAATGTTCCTTTGATTGCTGTACCGGAATCATTTTCTACCATGACGGATGATTTCCATGTTGCGATTTCTACGGATTTACGTCACCTGGACTCAGCCAATGTTTTTAATCCATTGAAGAAAATGGTGAAACAAGAAGGTGGTACCGTTCATCTAATTAATATTTCGGAGGACCTTACTAAGGTAGACCCAACCAACTTTGTTGCCGAGGCCATTGATGTTGACGACATTTTTGCCGGAATTGACCACTCTTTTAAGTTTATTGAGAATAAAGACATTGAAGAAGGTATCTTGAACTACATTGGAGAAGGAGATGTAACCATGTTGGTGGTGGTATCCAGAAAACGCAATTTCTTTGAAAGATTGTTCCACAAGAGCATTTCTAAGAAGTTAACCATGCACTCTCCAGTGCCTATTATGGTATTAAATGAATAATAAAATACTCTGAACAAATTTGATTGTTTAGATTTTCTTGCTTTGAATAGAAGAGCCCGGTATCACCGGGCTCTTCTCGTTTTTATTAAGGTTTATAATTGGTCAAATCCGCTTTATCAGAAAAAATTTAAAAAAAATTGTGACCTAATAATGATTTCTCAGTCTAAAGAGAAATCGACAAACGAAACAGTTGATTTTAAGTAATGTTTCGTGTCATTAGGTCCCCAAATCTCCAGTGCATAATATAGAGTTTTATGGGGTTGTATGATGTCACGATCAAGCAACAATGATTATAACTAACAATTAAAATAATATTTAACGAGGGGTCAAAGACTGGGAAAGAAGATTCGTATAGAGGGTCGATTTAAGCGAATCGTTTCCACAAAAAGAACTTGCAGAACAAAACATTCATTTCTACTCAATAATTGGTAATAATCCGATTTGTGTTCGTTCTTTAAAAGTTTAGGAATAATTTCCCGGTCTTTATTTTTTATTCAGGAAATCAGTATCAAGAATTGTAAAGTTTAGTTGAACAAATTGATTATGGTGTATTCAACTGTATACTGAATTTCTGAAGAGTTTAGCTGAGGATGAAGGTTGAAATCTGGATAGGGTCAACAATGATTTCGATCGTTTCTGAGAATTCGTTTTCAGAATATATCCTCAGTTATCTAGTTTCATTACTGACAAATAAAAAAAGGGATAAGGGCAAAAGCTACTATAATTTAAATTACCACCACAATAACAATTTATAGCTAAACAACT
Source organism: Parvicellaceae bacterium (assembly GCA_965230225.1). Taxonomy (GTDB): domain Bacteria; phylum Bacteroidota; class Bacteroidia; order Flavobacteriales_D; family Parvicellaceae; genus CALSMU01. The sequence continues at coordinate 522,853 of CBDDKM010000002.1, read as the reverse complement.
CTATTACCCTTACCCCAACTCAGGACTCAACTATCGGGCCTCAATCAACCTAACTAGGATTCTGTAGTTTATATTGGTAGACCCTCCCGAGGTTTGTGTTAAAGTATACGTTATCTCGTTACTGGCATTGGTCGCAAAATTTACGGTGATGGCAGCGCCAGTTGTTTGATCATAATGAGTAACTAGGTTCTGAAGTACAGGTGTATTGGTCCATTGTCTGTAAACAATAAACTCTCTGTGAACATTTCTCCTATTGGTACATGAGTTTACATCGTGGGCGGTTACAATTACATCATAATGCCATGAACGGTGTGATCCCATGGTTCCAATAACTCCCGATGCTCCACTTCCGGTTCCACCGGACCAACTTCCATTGATTATAGTTTGGGTTAATCCACTGGAAGTCGAGAAGGCGCTTTGACTATATTCACCAATTACTTCCAATTCGGTATCTGGAGTTGTTGTTCCAATACCAACATTGCCACCATTGGCTATTCTCATGCTTTCTGAACTATTCGTTTTAAATACCAGGTCAGTAGCATCTGTAGTTCCTACAAAATTGGTTCCTGCTGTTGTACCTGAGTTACCGGTTAGTTCCCATCCAGAACCACCTCCACCACCTGCCAGAGCAGTCCATGCACTTCCATTCCAATAATAGAAGCCAGGGGTAACATCAGCTACAGTAGCCGTATTGTATACTAATAGACTGGTAGTAGGTGAAGTAACAGGGCTTGCACTTCCTGTTGATGATAGAGCTACTCTAGGAAATAGCACACCTTTATTGGTAGAGTTGATGTCCAACAGTGCTCCGGTTCCGGGGCTATTGGTACCAACGCTAAGCACGCCATCGTGGGTTAAACGCATTGATTCTTGCATGTTTCCAGTACTAACCGATGAGTTATGTGTATAAAAACTTAGTCCTACGTAATCGTTTTCAGTACTTCCGGTTTGAACACCAGCAATGGCAGCATGCCTTCTTTGTGCTCCACCTCCACCGTTGTATGGTCCGGAAAAAGAGATGGATCCTCCAATGTTATTTTGTCCAGATCCCTCGCTATGGTCCTCCAGGTATAAATTGTCTACTCCGGTGGCGTTTCCAGCCAGTGTAAAGGTAGATGCGTCGATGGAAACCATTTGTTGAGATGGGTTGGTGGTTCCAACACCTATTCTTCCTCCTGATGTAGCCCGGGCTACCTCCGAATTGTTTGTTTTTATTACGAAATCAGTAGCATCGGTAGTCCCTATGAAGTTGGTTCCAGCAGTTGTTCCTGCATTTCCGCTAGTGGTCCAATCATCGGATTCGCTAATTAGAAATGCTTGCCATGAAGTTCCGTTCCAATAGTAATATCCTGGAACAACATCCGACACAGTTGCTGTATTATATACGAGCAAACTTGTTGTGGGTGAAGTAATAGGTGTGGCACTTCCGGTTCCGGTTAATGCTACTCTAGGAATCAGTAATCCTTTGTTAGTAGATGAAATATCTAGCATTGCATCGGAGCTTGGTGTAGCTCCGGTAGAATTAATCCCTACATTTTGTGCAGAGGTGGCGAAGGCTATTGTGAGGGTGGTCAGACACAACAGCGCTTTTAAACAGTTGATCATTAGTAGTACAGTTCGTAGTTAGTGGAGCGCAAGTTCCTATAACTTAACGAATTGTTTAAAATTCAACCTACGGACAATTATGCGTACAAATAGATAAGAATCCTACTGTAGCCATGAATTTTAAAAGGAAATGATAAAAAAGCGCTCTATTTTTGAAAAATGCGCCGCATCATACTACTACTAACCACATTCATCGCCTTTATGAGCTCTATGTATGCTCAGGATATTGCGTATGAAGACAGCTTAATCAATGTGCTTCAAACTGATCAAAAGAGAGCAGATCGAGCAGAGGCACTTTTTGATTTGGCTCTTCATTATTACAGGCAATTGGATAGTAAAGCAGTTCAATATGCAAAGGAAGCTGCAGAATTATATTACGATTTAAAGAACTACAAAAAATCTGCTTCCAGTTATCGTTTATTAGGGTATTGCTATTCCGAAACAGCTAGTGATTATGGAAATGGTATACCTGCTTTTCAAAAAGCGTTGGAAATAGATGGGATGAACAAAGATACCTTGGGTCAGGTGAAAAGTTTAAAAGCTTTGGGTGGCCATTATGGTAATATGGGCGAATATAGTATGGCGGTGGATCATTTGTACAAGGCGTTGAATTTACTGGATGATGGAGCGTTTGAGGAAAATGATTCCAGAATGGGAATATACTTTAGCCTTGGGGGAGTTCATGTAAACATGACAGAGTATCAGGCAGGAATCGATGCTTATACTAAAGCCGAGTACTATGCAAAGTTAGTGGAGAATGATAGAATGCTAGGGATGATTTATCAAAACTCTGGGATCATTTACATGTCTATAGATAGTATGAACCTGGCATTAGAGAATTTTAATCGTTCTTACGATATCCTGGCAGAATCCAATAATTACTACAATTGGTATTTGTTAGAAACAAATCTGGCAGCTGTATACAATAAACTAGGTCAATTGGATACAGCATTATATTTTGCAAATCAATCTTATGCCCATTATAAAGAAAGCAATAACATTAATGGAATGGCATCTGCTCTACTGGCTTATGGGGCGATATTGACTAGTAAAAAAGAATACCAAAAATCGGAAGAGAAACTAAATGAGGGGCTTGCTTTGGTGGATAAGTTGGAGCTTAAACCCATTCGATTTAGGTATTATAACCAGTATAGTAAATTATACGAAGCATGGGGAAAGCACGAGCAGTCTTTGAAATACTATAAGATGTATTCCGAATTGAAATCGTCGGTCCTTTCTTTAGAAGAGGAGAAAAAAATAGGAGATATTAAACTCAAATTGGAGGAAGAAAAGAATGCAAAACAAGCAGCAATAAAGGATCTAAAAATAAAGGAGCTAGAAATAAGTGAGCAGCAGGAGGCTAATCGAAAATACCTTATTGGGATATCTTTGACAGCCTTTTTATTAGTGAGCTTATTGATTATACTTCGCCAAAGAACCATCAATAAAAAGAATAAGGAAATCTTTATAGAAAGAGAGAAGAGGTTAAAAACAGATCAGGAAATTAAAGAATTGGAATTGTTGCACGCTGAGCGGGAAGTAGAAAACCTACAACAAGACCTAAAGTCATTTACAAAGAATATTTCTGAAAAGAATAGTCTGATAGAACAATTAGAAACTCAATTGAAAGAAATATCCATTCATACAGAAGATGGCCAGAAGCAGAAGGAACAAGCCATGGCAGAATTGTATAGCCTAAAAATCTTAACAGAAGCAGATTGGCAAAGATTCAAAGAACTGTTTAATGAGGTACATAAAGGTGCGTTAACTAAAATTAGAGACGAGCACCCTACTTTAACTCAGGCAGAAGAACGATTGATATTATTGCTAAAAATGAATTTTACCACAGCAGAAATTTCTGGTATTACCGGAGTATCTATTGGTAGTGCTCGAAAAAGCAGGCAAAGATTAAGAAGTAAATTGAACTTAAACCCAGAGGAAGTTCTGGAAGATGTGGTGAGGGCGATGTAGTTTTGAATTTCCCTAAAATAACTGATTAACAAAAACTTAATAAAACCAAAAAAGAGCTACTATTTCTAGTAACTCTTTTCCTTCTCTTTGCGCTTCTTCTAGGGCTCGAACCTAGGACCCCCTGATTAACAGTCAGTATGTCTTTTGAATCAAAATAATTCAAAATACCTTCAAAAAGCACTGTTAATCGAGGTTTTAAGAGGATTTAAGTTATTTTTAGTTTTAGTTATACATTGGTTTAGATCATTATAAATCATAGAAAGTTTGCAAAAAAGTTTGCAAAAATCTGTTATCTTTGATTTGACTACTAAAATGATCATTATGGCAAGGTTCAAAAAAATATTGGATACAAGAAATAAAAAGGCTGATAAATTCCCTGTGAAAATAGCAATCTCTCATAAGAGTAAAACCAGGTACATTTCTACTGGATATAAGGTTTCTATAAAAGATTGGGATGAGAATAAAGAGAAGATAAAATCATCATTTGAAAATTCGACTCGAGCAAATAAGAGCATCAATAAAAAATATACAGTTGTAGAAGATGTTATTGATATGCTGACGGGACATTTGGATCACCTTGACGTGGATCAAATTAAGGAAGCTGCTGAACTAAAAATCAAAGAAACGTTAGAAGGTAAAATGGAATCTACTGCATCTTCAGTGGATGCAATACTCTCAGGTCGAATCTCAACTGACAATACCTGTTTTTTTGAATACTGCAATAAGATGGTTGCCAAGTTCTATGAAGATGATAGGGGAGGGTCTGCCAGTACGATCAAGGATACGATGAAGAGTTTGAAAGCATTTACATCAAAAACCAAACTTCCCTTTGTAGATATAGATCAAGATTTTCTCGAAAAGTATGATAAATGGTATTTGTCAAAATTCAATAGTAGAGGAAAGAAGAATACGATTAATGGTCTAGGCTTTAGAATGAGAGAAATACGTAGACTTTATAATCTTGCCATTAAAGATAAATCCAACAGACTTTCCAATGAGTACTATCCTTTTGGAAGAAATGGATATACTATTAGAAAAGAAAAGACAATGAATAGGGATCTTACCGAAGATGAAATGGCAAAAATTATGAACCTTCAATTAACTAAAGGGACAAAGCTTTGGCATCATTTGAACTACTGGAAATTTTGCTTTGAATGTTGGGGGATGAATTTTGCAGATGTCGCCTTCTTGAGAGTTTACCAAATTGATGAGGGTGTTTTAAAGTATAGAAGAAGAAAAACGAAATGGACTGCTGATGCCAAACCGTTCGATATACAACTATCAGATGTAGCACTCGATATACTCGATTATTATATACAAGGAAAGAAACCTAATGATGTAGTTTTCCCAATTTTGGAAGATATTTTGGACTGTAAGGATAATGAACTTATCCATAAAAAATACAAGGATCGTAGAAGCAATCATATAAGAAGATTGAAGACCATTGCAAAAAAGGCTGGAGTTGAATCCAATATTAGTACTTATGTTGGAAGACACTCATTCTTTTCTATTGCCCTTAAGAATGGTGTTCCTAAAGCCGAGATAAGCGAATTAGCAGGTCATGAAGGAAGTCAAACGACAGAAACATATTTAAGTGGGTTTAAAAAGGAGCATTTAGCGGACAATGCAAAACTGGTTAGACAAGCTGTAAGTCGTCATATAAACAAACCACAAGAATCAGTGTTATTGAGTGAAAAGATTGTACTTAAAGACAATGGTAAGAAGGTATCAGTTGAAGAATTCCTGAATAGTTTGAAATCAACAAATGATCATCTTACTGGAACTGATATTGTTGTAGCTATGCTTACAGAAACAAATTGTAATGATGGTTCAATTGCCCAACAATATGCTGATGAGTTCATTACTATCACCAGTACATGATTGGATAATATTTGTGAATTGCCTACTTATTTAATTTATGTACAGTTTCAATAAATTCCTTATACAGTTTTAATAGCTCTTCATGTTTTTGGGGTATCCAAAATGAGATATATATGGACTCAATGATCTCCTTCTTTTTTGGAGCCAAACGAATACTGGTATACCCATTACTAACTACTAATGTTTTAGCTTTAATTTCCGCAGGTACAAAAGTCGATTCCTTGAGTCTATCCAAAACAAACTTTGTTAGTTTTCGAAGCTCTTGTTTATCATTATCACTTAGAGTGTCAGCATTACCCTTTTCAGACCTAGTTGATTTTACTTGAATAAGAGCAATGTGAACAAATTTTTTCTCCTCTCTAATGCCCCATACATCAGCAGGTGTTTCACTGTTTTGAGGATATCCAATTATATACTTGAATTTCGAAAGAATATGTCCAATTACTTTTTCACCTTTTAACCCTGATTCTTTGTTGGAAACTTCATTAAGTGTCTCACTAAATCTTTGAACTTCTTCCTCGCCTTCAATGCTTATTTCTTCTTTTTGTTCATGCCATAACTGGCGTGTTTCTTCTATAAAATCTTCAAACCAATCCATAATTATTTTCTTTAGTTTATATATTATATCAAATAGTAGAAAAAAGTTTGAAAAATCTAAATAGTTAATCGAAAAAAAAGCCCGTTCAAGTGAACAGGCTTTTTTTCTAGCATCTTTAAAGGCTTATCATTTCTTAACAGCAACTACCTTAGGGTAACCATTTGTTAAATAGAATTCATTGTATGTATTTACCCTTAGTGTGTCATTTTCCCAAGAATAAGTACCTACATAATCCTGATCATGTATTCTCTCTAAATCTCCTTCTTTATTGATAGACATATAATAAAGTATATCGTATTCATAACACTCATGGTTAAACAACACTCTATGTTTATCTGATTCTACTTTTATCATTTCACCTTCACAATAACAGGTGTCGATGTAAAATGTTGAATCTGGATGATTTCGATAAATGGTAACAGAGTATTCCCCAAGCATATCCTTCATAGCTCTTCTTTTTTTTGAACATCCTGTCATACTGGCTGCAATGACTATTATTAATAAATATGCGATGTGATTCTTCATAGTTAGGTTTTTAATTAGGTTGGTTTTTATAAAACACAATCATAGAATATAAGTTGTCCATAAGCGCAATAATTCAAATTATTTTGATGAATTATTGCGCTATGAGTTAATTTCAATTCACTATGGAAAAATGATAACTATTCTTTTATCACTTTTTCAAAATAAATTTCCTTATTTGTTAAGTCTTCAATCTTGATCAAGTAAACTCCTGATGACAGATTTGATAAATCAACCATTAATCTAGGTTCCTCAGTATTTTGAATTTGCCCTACTTGCTGTCCAACGGAATTGTAAAGACTAATTGTTACTCTTGAATCTAAGGATTCAAAATCAATAAATAAATTATTGTTCGTTGGGTTTGGGTAAATTTTATATAGCAAAGAACTCTCTTCTATGATTTCTTCCACTTGATCTGCTGATTTATTATAAATGGAATTATGACCACTACAAATAGATAAATATGGATCAATTCCTTCTACCCATTCTGTATATTGATGTTGAAATTGACTTGAATTATTAGGAGAAGGGATTCCATTAGAAATATATTCCATCTGTCTAGTCAAATTGTTTGCATCAAGTTTTGCTAGACCAAAGTAATTGTACTGAGGATCTACATGACTCATTGTATTGATAAATAATAGGTTCTTTCTGCTGACCGTTGTTCCTTGATTAATATCAGCAACCATAATTCTATCTCCCTCAAATGGCCAAGAGTTTGACTCATTTAAGAACATGTTATAATTCTCATTTGAGAAAGTAGTAAATGGAAAAGTTTGAGATAAATTAGGAACATCAAAATCATAAATCTGAATCGTTTTCTGACCAGTTGATGGATCACCATTTGTATTTACAAAAACAAGTTCATCATCCGAATCTCCTCTCACGTTTGTCAATTTAACTACATCACAATAATCTAAGAAATCTCCTAGTTGAGCATCATAAGCTACAGATGCATCCAAGGTACCGGTAGTAAGATCAATCGCCTTTATAATTACAGAAGCATTTACATCTTTCTTAACTACAACTACTTCCCAATTATCATCAGCATTATCTATATTCCCAATAGAAATATTATCATCAGGCAATATCCAATTGACTAGGTGAGAGTTTAACAAATCAGTAAAGTCGTATGATTCAGATGCCATATTATACACTCTAATATGCTCATTCACTCCTGAAACTGACTCACTATTTACGATAACAAGCTCTTCGCTCTTTCCATCATTATTTACATCCTTAACGAATAATTTATCATTTGGATCAAGCCATTCCCACAATCCTGGTGAGCTATTATGAGTATAGTCGTAATTGTTAATAGACTTAATAACCTCTCCATTATCTATATTAATAATCTTAATTACATCTTCCCACGGTTCAGCACTTGTGTTAACCATTATTAATTCATCTTTTCCTAGAACATCTCCGTCATAATTTGCGACAAAAAACTTATCATCTGACTCTAAGAAATTAAGAAAACGATTGTCATAATGGAACTTGTCTATTTGATTTCCATTAGAAAGGTCTACCGTAAGAAGAGTGTTCTCACCATCTTTATTGATGATAAGTAAATTTTTATCTCCTGATGCATCTTGATACATTAAAAATTCATCTTCCGAATCCAAGAATTGATCATATTCAGGATGCAAAGAATATTGGAATGTGTTCAAGATTTGGTCATTCAAAGCATCATAAGTTCTAATACCTCCATTTTGATAGTTTGTGTTTACAAACACCAATTCATCCATATCATTTTGATCGGAAGAATTAATATCACCAGATAGAATATGATCATAACCTCCTTGATGTGCTATGAAATCAATATCATTCGAAGTATAATATCTAAAATAGTCAATGATAAAGGGTTGAGATAAATCTCCTGATGTAACTAAGTTATCATACGCGGTTTGATCTCCTGTGTGCATTGCCAAATTAAAAATTACGTGCATAGGAGAATCAATACCTCCATTATCAACAGAAATGGAAGGATAATCGAACATACATCTAAAGACTCTTGCCAATTGGTTGTTAACATAAATTGAAACCTTTCCAGGTTCATAAAGACATCCAACTGTTATCCAATCTTGTGAAATATCATACGCTGGGTCTAATTCAATTGAAGCTGGATAATCTACAATTAATTCATCATCAATAACACCGTCCCCATCTCTATCAGTGACTTGGTATTGATCCAATCTTGAATCTACAGATTGATCACCAATATAATGAAAGTTAGTTCCAATTTTATTAACTCCATGCTCACTTCCTACGTTCTCCATAATATCAATTTCTTGCCAAGGAGAAGTAAAAGTCCAAAATGCAGGCCAATGAATATCCCCAGTTGGTATTTTCATTCTAGCTTCATAATAACCATAATGAAACTCTTCTTTTGACACTATTCTTCCTGAAGTGGTTGAAAAAGTATAGGTATAAATTGGGTCCCAAACAGGCCAAGAACCTTGATAAGTTTCATTTATTGCTTTAATGGATAATTCTCCGTTTGCAACTGTGATATTTCCATGAGATAAGTCTGTATTATATTCTGAATAAGTTCTTCCAGGTTCTTCAGTAAACCAAGCAGGACCATTTGCTGCAGAAGGTGATGGGCCTACATCACATCTCCATTTACTTGTGTCCAATTCTGTTCCTTCAAACTCATCATTAAATACCAAATTCCAACCCGATTTTTCTAATGGGTTTGATACAGATGGTAAACCACTTACTTCATACACATTCTTATGACAAGATTCTTCAATACTAATTATTCGAGTTGGTTCAGAAGAAGGTGTTATTGTTGTTCCGGGATGAAGTCTTATACTACCTCCGTTAGAATATATCGTTTTTAAATCGGTGCTATTAATATCAAGGTCTTTTTTCCCTGAAGAACATTCTACATTTTCATCAAAATAAAGGCAATCATTCACAAAGAAGAAAGCGGTATTATTATCTACATGAACAGTAGTTGCACCAGGAGGTGAATAAGTGTCGTAGCACCCATTTAAAAATGGATTATACCATCCATAGGTTTCTTGCCCTATTCCAACCTTAGAGATAAGAATAGGTATTGTTATTAATAAATATCTCATTATTGGTTGTTATTATTTTGTTCAACTTTTTTCTCTAGTTCAATAACATATAGCGTTAATTCTTCTATTTTCTTTAGTAGAATTGCGTTCATTTCACCAAGATTCACTCCGTTTTCAAGTACTTCCTCCTCAGAAGGTACACCGGGTAAATGATTATTTTCATCAATGTATTGTTCCACTTCTGATAAAGGCAAAAGATCATAATCTTTTTCAAATACAAAATCAGCCCAACCACTAAGAGTAACTTCTATTTCTCGAGCAATAAACTTTCCACTGTTTTCTAAGTATGCAGCGTATTTTATGTCAGTAGTTGCACTTCCAATTACCTCATCACTTACTCCAAAATACCACCCAGAGCTTGTCATACCAAAACTTTTATACATGTTATTAGTACCAAGTTCATTGGTTATCCACGCTCCTCCGTTTGGAGATACCATGGTTGCTTCCCAAGAATTCCAATTGTTACTTGCCCCTAGATGAGAGAAATTTAAAGCCCCCTTAATATGAGTATTCCCTTCTACGTATAGCTTTGAGTTTAAAGTATTAAAATAGGTATTGGGAGTATAATCTGGTACTGTACCGATAGCAACAGTTCCATTATCTTGTAAAAGTAAAGGAGAAGAATTGTTGTTATTATTATCTCTAAAATATAGTTTTTGATCAAAGTCCATGAAACCTACAGTTAAACTGCTGTTATAGCCAAGTTTTAGTTGACCAGTTGCTAATGCATCCGTAAGTCTAAGATCACCTTTTACTCTCGAATTCCCATTTACATCTAATTTATAGGAAGGTGCTGTTGTCCCAATACCAACATTACCAGTATAACGATTAGCAAAGATTCTTGTAATTCCATTCGTCATTAATTGTAAGGACTGAGTGTTGTAAGAACTAATACCTCCATTAACATGTATTGGTTTACCGATAAAGAATTTAGTTTTCGATGTATTAATATGTGCCCAATCTAAGGTATTAGCACATCCAATGTTTATTACTCCTGGGTAGTCAGTTACTATTTCATGATAATGAGTAGATGGATTAAATGAAATTGACTGTGCAATAGATTTGTTAGTGCCTAGACAAGCAATTGCCATAGCGAATAATGGAATAGTTTTTTGAATTTTTGAATTTTTAGTTTTCATTTTTATATAGGTTTTAAATTTTCGTTTTTATGGATCGAATATCCTTTGAAGTTATGTGCTGAAGATCAGATATACCTGATATAAATCAAGTTGTAAACTGATTCTTGATGTTCTGAATAGCTACCTTCAGATGGCAATAAAATGTTACTTTTAGAGCGTGTTACCCATTTTTGATACAAAAACAGACTATCGAAAGAGAGTCTATGGTCTTGATGTATTTCGAGCAATCGCTATCATATTAGTTGTTATGGTTCATGGCAACTTTTTAATACAAAAAGCATTACCTGATTTCCCTTGGATTCCATTAATGGATGGGGTTGAACTCTTCTTTGTTCTAAGTGGGTTTCTTATTGGAGGTATCATAATTCGAAGTTTTAATAAAGGGCAAAAAAATGTTCTAGGTTCTCTGTTTGTTTTTTGGAAGAGAAGATGGTTTAGAACATTGCCCAACTACTATTTGATATTGATTCTTAATATTGTCTTTTTACAATTGGGTTGGATAAATGGGAACTTTGATTCAATCAATTATTCCTTTTTTGTGTTCACACAAAACTTTATCAATGGGTTTACGGGTTTCTTTTGGGAATCATGGAGTTTGGCAATTGAAGAATGGTTTTACATCATATTCCCTGTTCTTTTCATTGTTCTTTTAAGGTTTTTGAATGGAAGAATAGCCTTTTTCATTACAGCTTTGGCCTTGATTTTCGTTCCATTGTTGGTTAGACTTTATTTTGCCGACACTCAGGTAGATCATTTTTGGTGGGAAGTGAACTTCCGGAAGGTCGTTTTGTTTAGACTGGATTCTATTGGTTATGGGGTTTTGGCAGCGTTTATAAAACATTACTTCCCCAAAATTTGGGAGAGCAGAAATTTCAAACTGACTGCCTTTATACTTGGTTTGAGTGCTATTATCGTAAGTAGTAATATTCATATTGATTATAATCACTTCTATTACAAATCATTTTACTTTTCAATCATTCCTTTATCAGCCTGTTTACTTTTACCATTAGCTGATGGTAAGAAAGATTTTAGAGTTCCTACGGTTGGTAAATTGATCACACATATTAGTTTAATCTCCTATTCCATGTATTTGATTAATCTTGGGTTAGTTGCACAAGTTTTTTCAAAGAATTTCATACCTGAGACAGCCACCGAAGGAATAATCTTTTACCTCATATATTGGACAATTGTAATCACAGCTTCAACATTGATTTACAAGTATTTTGAGAAGCCTGTTTTAGACCTTCGTGACAGGTAAACCTTTCTGTAAGTTTGTTTCTTTTCTTCATATTTCATTCACATTAAATATATACCGTTGGAACATACTTTTATTACGTCCTGCGGGTGTTTAAATAAATATCTTGTGGTGAATTATATGGTCATGAACTTGGGTAGTTCAACTCATAGTTGTCAACTAAACATTGGGTGTCTATTAATTACTGCAATGTTAATTAGTAGCTAGTAAACTTCAAAATCCGTGATAGTTAATAACTAAGGATATGTCATTGTAAAAAATACTTAGGGAAAAAACGTAACTATTTAATATTTAGGGCTGTACTAATTCAGTTAGTTGGTTCATAACTTTTTTGATTTTTATTCTCCCTTCATTTTGTCCTCGTAGTCATGAAGAAGTTTGTAGCCGTAACTTTGAATAAGTTTTTCTTTGTAATCTTCGATTGGCGAAAATAAAGAGGCCATCAAGAACCCATTTGATTTCATTAGTTTTTCTAAATACCAATAGGTCTTATGACTTTTTATTTCCCCTTCTTCAAATACTTGAGTAAAGAAGTCTTTGTCTTCTTCTGATAGGTTGATAAAATTGTCAGCAAATTCCTTTTCATGCTCATCTCTTTTGGGGGTTCCTAATTCTCCAATAATTTCATCTTTAATCAAATTCCAGGAGAGGATTGTTTTTGATTTTTTCATAGTTCCTTTTTTTAAAAAAAGAGGGGTGAACTCCGACTCATCCTTTAGAAGAGGGACTGGCTACCCTAAAACCAAAAACAAGCAAAGTCACCCCATTCGGGATGTACTACTTGTAATTTTTGGTTTTTTGAAATTGCCAGTTTCCTTCTAAAAAATTACAGTATTACAGAATACTATATGTTGTTATTCTCTCTCTTTTCCGATTACATAATTTAGTTTAAAAGGGATGGAGCTTTAAACTTATCGATGAAGAGGTATTAGGCACCCACAATACAAACAAGTCAAGTCCACCCCCTATAAGGGGCGTACTGCTTAAATTCTTGTATTGTTGGAACGTCCTAATTTTCTTCATCAAGAATCTAGCTTTACGCTAAATCATATATGTTATAAACTCTAAATCCTTTGTTTATTTCCATTTTTTGGTTTGTATAAAGATATATCATAATCAAAGTGGAGATTGAAAAAAGAGTAAGTTTTTACACACTATTTTTCTTTGATAAGTAAAAAAATGTATTGGTATAGCATTGTTTAATAAGGTGTTACCATGTTCATAAATTTTGGTTAAGTGCATTATTAAATTTTGGATAAGTCTTTAAAAAAAGAGGTTTCTATCATTGTAGCATCATTTTTTAAAACTGAGACGAAATAATACTAGGTGAGACAACAAGGACATGGAGAAATACAAATGTCGAGTCAAGTGACAATAGTTTTGTGTCATCATTTTTAACAACAGAAAAATAGAGATATGAATAGCGATTTGTTGAGAACGGAAATGTTAACCAAAGAACAACTTGTGACCATACGTGAGGAGTTACCCCTTGATGGGATCAACACCTTACAAGAGGAAACGGGAATTTCACGTGCTACCATCTATCGCTGTTTAAGAGGTGAATCAGTAAGACGTCCTTATGCCAAGCGGATTATAAAAGCAGCTTTGGATATAATCGAAAAGAATGACGCCAGTCCTGACTTCATAAAAAACAAATATGCTTCTGTGTTAAGTGGTCAAATTGGTCAAATGAAAACAGCTTAGAAAATGGAGGTAATTGTATTTGAAAAAGAAGCATACTATAAGATGCTTTCGGAGATAAAAAAGGATGTTCGGGAAGTGGTGAAAGAAGCTAAGTTGGAGGCTCTAAAACTTACCAAAAAGGAAGATGTAGAGTGGGTGGATAAAGATGGAGCTATGGACATTTTGAAATGTAGAAGTGGAAAGCTTCAACAACTCAGGGATGAGTTAAAGATTAAGTTCAGTCAGGAGAAGAATAGTAAGAATATTTTATATCTGAAATCAAGCTTATATGAGTATTTGGAATCAAACATAGTTACTCATTAGAGCAGAGGAATAAATCAATAATCATAGGAAGAACAGCTAAATACCTTTCGAGGTGTAATGGGATAGTTGTGCCTAATAATTAAGGAAAATGCTAATAATTCAATATCCAAGAGTCTACAAAGCACTAGACAACTTTGTAGACAACTATAACGAGTACCAGGAATCATGTGGTAAGATTAAATCAAGTGTACTGCTTACTGCCAAAGAGATCATAAGGGTTTACGGTGCATCTTTACTGAAGACCACCTCCCTAAGTGAGATAGCAAAGAATAGGGAAAAGATACCTCCATTAAGGACTAATAATGTTCAACTGGCCAAACTTACTAAGTCCAGTTCAAGAACCATTCAACGGCATTTAAAACGCCTAGAAGAAGCAGGAATAATTACGGGTAAATCTTTTAAAGGTACGAATGGAGGATATGAGTTGTTGGTAAATCCAGATATCTTGTTGATAAGCCCTAAAAAGACTGTTGATAGCCAAAAATCGGTCATTGACTTCGCAAAAAAAGATGAAGCTGAAAACCAATTATTTAAAAAAGTAAATACGACAAAATGTCCTCATACGTACCCTAGTAACAATAGATACTTTAATAATACAATAATAGATGTTGATAGGAATACAGACCCTTCTCTGGAGAGTGAAAAATTAGAGGACATAAATAATCAAACTGGCAACGTTACTGGGAACATCACTGGAAACGCTAAAGGAAAAACAGGCGAAAAAATTGAAGATGCTAAAGGAAAAGCGGGTGAATGGGTGGAAAAAACCAATCAAAAGGAAGATTCCGCCCGTTCCGCTTCTCTAGCCACCTACGTGAGTCTGCTTTGGAACTTGGCGCAAAACACATTGTACAGGGAAGTTCCGTTAACCGATAATCAGGTGAAAGTTGGTAAGGATCTACTTTACAAATGGTATGAACCTGTAGCCGATAAACATCTCGCCAAAATCCACCAACAATACTGTGAACGGATAGAGATTGTAAGGAAGTACGTAGAGAAGTCTCCAAAGACTCGATTCGTTCCTTTCCCTTATCAATTCTTTGATCCTGAAAACGCCACTGGATTTACAGCTACCAAGGTTTGGAGAAAGGAGCAACAAAAGAAAAAGGTAGTCACGAGAAAGAAACTCATCCTGAAGGCACAAATCAGGAAGTACACCAATAACCTTCTTAAACCCGCACACCTTCAACGGTCATCATTGGAGGTATTTAGAGAAGCAGAACTAAGGATTTCAAAACTAAAAGATCGTGAACTGCTGGAGCAATTTTACCGAATGGTAATTACTCCTGAAGGCTACACGAAATTGATAAACCATAAAAACAATCATCAATGCTAAAGAAGAAAAGGAAAAAAGGCAAAACATCCATTAAGGAAAATCTAACTAATTACATGAAAGATTTCAGTATCGACATTTTTGGATACGAACAAAAAGTAAAGGAGAACATTGTTATCTATGCGAATACAATTTCGATACGTGAGAACATCCATAGATCAGGTGTAAATGTTCGGATATCTACCAATTTAGGGAATGCAATACCGCAAGCCCATTTGTATTGCTTTAACAACTTCATACGAGAGGTAACCATTAAAGAGCTGGTCAACTTCTTTATGGGAGAAGTTCTAGCCCAAACGATGAACATGGAATACCAGGTGAAGGAAAAAGTTCACAAGTACCTAATGGATCAATCCGATCATAACAGCATTCCGTTACCACTAACTATAGTGAGGATTTCTTCACCCGTAGAAAACGTAGTAGTAAGTCTTCACAGGGGTGAAGAGTTTCAGGAGCACTTACAGATCAAGGAGCTTATTAAGTATTTCAAATAATGGTTGTACCAAAAGGAGGATGGAAACAAAAAAGAGACTCGTTTAGTGTGGCTCGTGTTTATTTCAAAGATGGCAATAAGAGAACCTTTTATTCATGGGACTGGAAGCATAAGTATTCAAAAGTGAGAGATAGAGAATTTGGGTTAAGACAATTGCGTAATCGGATAGTTAAACGCTATGCCACATCAACTGATGTAATCGAGATATATGACCTTCAGACAGGTAAGCTGATCGAGAAATATTTTGAAGGACAACAAGTAGAAATTAATTAAAGAATATAAAAAGATGAAAACCGTAAAAACACTTTATAATCGTTTAAATAGTGATCTTCCATTTGAGGATAAGTACCCTGAATACAAGATGGAAGACAACATGGTGCACGTGCTTTATTTAGCACCTTGTTTGAATGGCCAAGGGTATTATAGAATGATACTACCCGCTTTACAATTGAACAAGACAACAACCCATAGAGCTATCGTTTCAGGAATTAACAAATGGGACTTCAATAAACAGTTTGATGACTATGATTCACCCTTGGATGCACGATTAATTCATTGGGCAGATTATGTGGTGTTACCGCCCATGCTAACGGATGCCAAATACATCATTGATTCACTGGATAACATTAATCCAACTCTTCAGTTCGTAATGGATGTCGATGAGAACTATTTGCTAATTGGAGAGAGTCACCCAAAGTATAATCTTATAAGTGAAAAGCAGAAACAAACCCTTCTGAAGAACCTGTTTCACATGGATGTAATCACTTCACCGAATCAAGCATTCTTGGAGTACATAAACCGTATCATAGAACACAATAAGATTAGAGATAATATTGATTTAGTGTACTTCCCAAATTTGCTATCTCCATTCAGTTATGAGGATGTTAAGGCAAGCGATAATCCAACAAGCGATAAAGTGAGAATAGGAATAATATGTGCCAACGATAACAAAGAAGATGTTTTGAGCATACAAGGAGTTCTAAAGGAGCTTGAGGACAAATACAAGGATAAGATAGAGATCGTTTTGTTTGGCTGGAATGGAAAAGTAAAAGATCAGAAAATAGAAGGTGTAAAGTTCACCCATGTGAAACCCGTTACCTTCACCAAGTATTTTGAAAAACTATTAGGACTAGACCTTGATATGGCACTTATTCCATTTGCGGATACTGCATTCAATACGAAAGGTAAATCCTTTATCAAGTACTTGGAACTATCGGCATATTCTATACCTGTAGTGGCATCAAATAAGTATCCTTTTGATCATGTTATTGACCATGAAGATACAGGTGTGTTAGCTTCTACAAACAAAGAATGGATTGAACGAATCTCCGAGTTAATTGATAACAAGGAAATGCGTCAATCCATTGGACAAAGAGCATTAAAAGACTCTTGGCTTAAATACAGTTACACCAACGAAAACACTTCTATTCTTTGTGAAATGTTTCAGTTGCCAGTCTACTAAAATATCTCGCTAGGACTTGTGCCAAAATACTTTTTATAGGCACGAGTAAAACTACCGGGAGTACTATAACCAACATCATAAGCTACTTCGCTAATAGATATATTACTTTTAGCAAGTAGCTTTTTTGCTTCCTTAAGTTTTCTCTCCTTTACAAACTGATATGGAGTAATACCATAGCTTTTATGGAACGCAGAAATAATATGAGTTACATTGATTCCAAACGTAGCTGCCAGTTCCATTAGTGAAGGTGGGTTAGCGTATTTATTTTTTAAGATTTGATAAATCTCTCCCATTCTCTCATCGTGTAATCCTTCAGTACTTTTCTCCTTTTCCTTTTCAATGTTCATGGCAATATCATTTAGTATAAACATGAAGCATGAGAACATTTCATGCTCGATGTGAAACTGGTGGCTTAAATTGTTGTAATCCCTTTCTATGAGCTGAGATAAAGTATGCTTGGTTGGCGGGTCCATTTTGCACTTATGGATAAATGCTGTTTCCTTATCCATTAAGGCATCCTGTACTTCTTTAGGGAATCTACTAACATAGGAGCTTGCATAGTTGTAAAATGATGGTCTGCTAAAGACAAAGAGCGTCAAATTATTTTCAACCTCTAAGTCAGAATATATGTAGTTAGTAACTCCTGCTGGAATGGTCATAATTGCACATTGACCAGGAGCAATTTTTGCGATCTCCTTTCCATTGTTAGTTGCAGAGATATTACCCTGTCTCATGAAGCAGAAAAGTACCAATGGAACAGGGTATTTGTTTTCAACTTCTATTGGTTCTTTCAGTTTTAGATTGATGTCAGTGATAACGATCTCGTTTCTGATTTCAATTGCATTCCATAATCCTTTTTCCCCTATGATGGTGTCATCCAATGAAGAGGTAATTTCTTTGAGGAAAAAGTCTTCGGATTCAACATTTATATGCGTGTGGTTTTCCATGAGGATTCTCTTAGTATCCTCGCTAGTAATGTAAATCATGTTAGTAGTAGTAGCTTTTTTCAAAGCGCGTGAAATAGTAGAAATTTCAAGGTAAATGCAAGGATAAGTCCATAAATGAATTGGATGATTTACATCATTTTTTGCATTCTGCTAATTCAGTCGTTTCAGGTTGAGTTTGGCTTTTTATGGCATCAAGTAACACTTCCAGATCACAACCTTTATTGAGATAGTAATTTGCACCTTCTTCTAACATTTTGAGTTTGGTGTAGTTATCATCAAAAGTTGAAAAACCAATGATGTTAATATGGGGGAAAGTTTGGTGTACGATTTTGGTGGTTTCTATTCCGTCAAGGCTTTCCATTTGGACGTCCATAATGATGGTGTCCACCGAATTATTTTTCAGATAGTCCATTACCTGACATCCATCTGAGCAGAATCCTGAGATGGTAATTTCCGGATCAAATGGAAGAAGATTTGAAAGTGCTTGGGTAATAATGGGGCTATTGTCAACAATTAAAACGGAATAATTTTTCATTTTTTGAATTAAATTTTGTCTTGTTTTGCTCTGCGAAGTAGCCGAAAACTTGAATTGTCACCAAGCATATTCAGGTTGGTTATATAGGTGGATAGAATGAACTAATAACCTGTCGTTTTCAGCAAACAGATCAAAATTGTACTATACTATAATTCAGTATCCCAATCTTTTTTACATAGTACAAAACCCAATTTTACCATGTAAAAAATGTTTTACTGGATTTTCTACATGCTATAAAATGAAATTATATCATGTATAATTTTCCTGTTTTAGAATTTTACATAGTACAAATTCAAATTGTACCATGTAGAAATTGGTGTTATGCAAAATGTACTATAGTAGAAAATGAAATTATACTATGTAAAAAAAGATTGAATGAAGTTTTTACATAGTACAAAACCAAATTGTATCATGTAAAAAATGGGTAGATGTAGATTTCTACATGATACAAAATCTAAATTGGTACCGATTAGTTTTTTTTAACTAACTGATAGTTAGAAAGACACAAAATTGTTTGTACCACTGTTCCCAAAATGTACCTGTTTTTGGGGTGTGTGATCTACTACTTTTACAACCGGAAACAAAAGGAAACTAATCCTCTAGTCGCTTTCAAGATCGACAAATTAACTTCTCCTGTTCCCTTCACTTTTCGAGAAGTGAATATGAAATTCCAAAAGTTTGATAGTTATGAAAGTAAGCATCTCTGTTTCAGAGAATGGGTTAGAACATCTGAAGAAAATTCGGTTAACCTTTGACGAGCAAGTACCGACATCCGTGAAGGAACTACTAGTAAAGGTTGGTTTCAAATTCATAGCTTCCAAAAACCACTATCAAGCCAAAAAGAATTCATCAAGAATTGGATTTGCCCAAAAACTAAAAGAGGCTGTTGAAGCTGGTCAGTTGAGTCCAACAATTGCCGTAGAGCCTTCTTTTGATCCTGACCAAGAAAACTTAGTCAGCAAATTATATAGCCATGTGGCTATTGTTTCAAGTGATCAGGAGGGCAAAACCATTCGAGATGAGTTTATCGTATTTGATCCTGATGAAGTAATTGCACAAGCAATTGCCCAGCACTATGTTGATGCAAGGAAAAAGGAAGGATACCATTATGAAATTCAGGTAACCCCTAAAGGCAAAATTGGCAAGTCCCGAAAGCTGTTTAATGTAGGAGAAATACTTGTTGTAGTAGATGAATCTGTAAAGATTTTCAAGAACCTAAAAGATGAGCAGAAAACAAGTATATCTAATTTTCAAGAATTAGATGATTCCACTAATACAGAACCACTACCTACCAAAGAAGAAAAGTCAGAAGAATTTTATTCGGAAGTAATGGGTCGTCCAAACGATTACATTTACAAAGAGTACCATGAGTTCGAATCAGATGTTCTTTATCAGATGGAGGTACGAGGTGGATTAACCCGTTCTGATGCTCAGGGTATAATGATGGCTAATGAGAATGAGAGTATAACAAGTCAATATTTCATAACCATCAAAAAACCTACTCCTGTAGATGCTAAAAATGTAGCAGCAATTCTTTTAGAGGAAGAAGGAACAAGCAAGGAGCCTGCGGAGTTATTTCCAGAAGAGATTAAAACTTCAGAAGAAAGTAAGCAAGTACCCCAACAAGAAAATGAATCTACCCTACTAGAAAAAGCAACCGAAGCAAAACAAGAAGGAGAATATGCCAAGGTTGCGAAACATCTTGATGAACTACTTGAACAAATCAAAGATGGTTTTCATTACAACCAATTACCCTTTGTAGTTGAGAAAGCCAATGAACCCAAAGTAAGGGGTGAAATGTCCCTTCTAGGATGGGATGATTATTCCGGTCTACTGAGTACAGGAGATTTTTGCAAGAACCTACCTGTTCCCATTTGGGATTTGATTCCGGAGAAATACAAAAAGGAAGTACGAGTAAAATCAATTAATTGGAAAGCATCACCAAAAGATGAAGGCTTAAAGAAGTTAGTAAGCAAGTTTACAGGAGAAGACCTAGAGCATGAAGCTGAAATGGGAGTGTTCTTTGACGAGCATGGGATAGTTGCTACCGATAGGCATAAGTTGTTATTCATCCATCACCCAAATAAGGAAGAAGATCAAGGTGTTTACTGCATGACCAAAAAATGTTTTGATAACATTCAGATCCAGCCAAATGAGGAAAAATGGGAAGCGGTTGATAAGAAAAGAGCAGAAGAGTTTCGTAATACAACCAAGTATCCAGATTATAAGGTAGCCATAGCATACGGATTTAAGGAAGTATTTACCATTCAAACAACCTCATTACTAACCTACTTGGTAGCAATTAAAAAATCCAAGTTTTATCCTGATGAATATAAGTCCATCCTTCTAAAAGGAGGTAATCATATAATTGGCTTTAATGTCTTGGTTCTGGAACCTGCTGTAAGGACAATGTTGTCATTGGGGCATGAAAGAGTTGATATAGGAATTAATTCAGATCGTCAACCAATGGTGTTGAGTCCAGTAGAGACAAACAGTAATCTAGAAGATAGAACAACTGATTTTGCTGTTGCCATGCCTATGATTGTAAAGCAATCTGAGGGTAATAATCAATTAGAAAAGGGAGACTTTTATTATGACTTGGAACATGATGCTCCAGTTACGGTGGGCGTTAAATCAGCTACTTGTTCATGTGAATTAAAGAAGGAGAAAAAAACACCTAAAAAGGTAGGAGAAACCCACCTAAAAAAGGAGGGAAATAAGAAGGTTATTCCACAAGATATTGTTTCAAGAGGGAATGAAATTCCTAACGTATTAATTCCCTCAGAGGGGGAAGAACCTTTTGTATCTGGAAGTCTTTACGTAGGGGATGGAGAAAAGTTAGAGAAGCAATTTCCAGCCTTATGGAAATTAACTAATAAAGACTTACCAAGTACCAATGCCTTAGAGATGTTTTATTTATCCCAAATGTCCCATCCAATTGACTATGGGATAAAAATAAGTAGAGGTGAGTTATTGAGAGAATGGGAGAATAGAGGTGAGGAATTGTTCAAAGAGCTAGGGTTTCCAATTGACCGAAATTATCCTTATGTGAATATTCATACTGGTTATGGATCAGTAGATTCATTAGGTAAAGAAATCAATGAAAATCATGCTCATTGGTGGTCGGTAATGGAACACTACCGACCAATTGCTAATATGGATAAAGCAATTGAGATTATCGAGCAGGAGATTATCAAAATTGAAGTTGCCCAACGGTCTTATACGAATCCTAAAACAGGTAAAGTAAAATCCGATAAGGAAAGCAAAGAAGAACACCGAAGTTTAGAGTGGGATAAGGAGCGATTAGTTGAAAGTAAATCGGTAGTTGAGGACTATCTAAAAACTCAAAAGAGTACTTCTTCTAGGCAAGAAAAACCAGAATCAAAGAAGGATGATATCTACACAACTAAAGATAATTTCCAATGGAAACTGCTAACCAAAAAGGAAGCGGAGAAAGCATTTAAAGATGGTGAGGAGGTTTACGGGTTAGACCTGATCAATGAAACCAACTCACTTATTCAAGCCGAGGTTGACTTAAATGATTTTGATGACTTTGGACTGAAGATAGGCTATTTAGATTATTTGGATAGGGTTGTTGCCCACATGGAAGATGCTTACATGGAAGGTAAGCGAGTAACCACGGGGCAGATCACCAAATTATCCAAAGAACTAGGTGTTCCTAACATGGGGCAAATGTGGGAAGCGGTAGAACTTAGCTGGCTATTATGGTATAAAAGATTGTATAAGCAACGCGGTTCTTTCGAAAAGAAGATCGTGGCCATGCAGGAGTTTTGGGATAAGATTCAACCCACTTACCAATATAGTGACAGTAGCAAAGAGATTTACAAACAATACTCCACCCCATGTCCAATAGGAGCAATTGTAGCAGAATATACAGGGATGAAAACGGCAAAAGCTGTTTTTGAACCAAGTGCCGGAAATGGTCTACTTGTACTAGGTGCAAACCCGAAGAATGTACATGTAAATGAGATTGACAAAAGTAGACTCAAGTCATTAGAGTTTCAGGGATTCAAAACCATAACCAACTGGAATGCAACACAGCCATTTCCAAAGGATATGAGCAGAACCCAAGACGTGGTAGTTACCAATCCACCTTTTGCCAAATGGGATGATACAAAGTACGACAAGAAAGCCATTGTAAAGAAATACTTCAGCAATCAGATAGGCTTAGTTCAGCACATGA
Organism: Parvicellaceae bacterium; assembly: GCA_965230225.1. Lineage (GTDB taxonomy): Bacteria > Bacteroidota > Bacteroidia > Flavobacteriales_D > Parvicellaceae > CALSMU01. Next base: position 499,815 of record CBDDKM010000002.1, on the reverse strand, counting down.
AGCTGGAGCATTTAATGGCGGGTATCGCTTTGGATGCTATGAAAGATAATGGTAAAGCAGGCATCATTATTATGGGGCATATCTCCTTTGATAATAATGGATTAATAGCTAAGTACCGTCCCTTTTTTAACTGGTTATGTCGCCATTACTACATAGATGATATTATTAGCATGAATAGCTACAAAATGTATAGCAAACAAGGTGCTGTAGCTAAAACGATGTTGATTCTGATCAATGGAAGAAAACCACATGCAGAAGGAGTATCACCTAAGAAGAATGAAGCCCCACATTTAGAAGAAGTGGTTGATGATTTTATAGAGCTATGGGATAGGGTAAAACCACTCATAACCCATAGAGCTATGGATAACCTTATTAAGAAGTTAAAGATAGAATCTGATAACAACAATTCAGAATAGTATGATTTTTTATAATTCTCAGATAATGGATAGTGAGAGCCTTGCTGTAGTAGCAATGGTTTCCAATCCAAAACCATATACCAATTTTGAAGACCATCAAGCAGGGATGGTTTTTCGTATTTCCGATCTAATAGAGGTAGCTCTCAAAGAGGGAGAAAACCCAGCGCAATTATTAAAAGAGTATTTAGGAGTTAGTTGCTACACATGCAATGGAGTGGAAGAAATATTCACAGTTGTTATGTCCAGCGATTACATGGCTTGTGCCTTGAAGGAGCTACGAGAGAATTGGAGCAATCATGACAAAGTACTTGATGGTGATTACCCGAAGTTATCGAGTAAAGGTTACAGTCAGAAGCAAGCAGAAGAAATCTTTTCAAAGACAACTCTTCGAACATATTTAGAATCCCTTTCAAACTTGTTTTGTATATGAAGAAAGAAGAATTAGAGCAGCAGGAGGAAGAGGTATTAGTTCCATATATTCCAAAGTCGAGAGCACCATTTACGCTTGAAACTTTAGTTCCTGGTAACATGGCTTTTGAAATGAAGAAAGCCTTGAATAACTGCGTGAAGAAACACGGAGATATTGATGATTTGGTTACTACCCAATTGAAGTATGCAAGCAAAGAAGAAATGTGGAAGGGACTTGCAGCCGAGCAAGTAGACGCAGTCGGGTTATATCTGATGAACTTTGAGAAAGGGCAAGGTATTATTATCGGAGATCAAACAGGAATTGGAAAAGGTAGACAAGCAGCAGCAGTAATACGTCATGCCATAGTTAATGACTACTTGCCTGTATTCATTACCCGAAAGCCCGATCTATTTACCGATATGTATCGAGATTTAAAGGCAATCAATTTTGATGAGATAAAGCCATTTATCTTGAATACCGATAGTAACTCCAGTATTAAAGATCAGGAAGGAAACATTGTCTTTAGACCTTTAAAACCAAAGGAGCAATATAGCTTCATGGTAGACGAAAAAATATTTCCAACTGATAGCAGCGAATCCATTGAGTGGCATCGAAATCACAACATTCAATTACCAAGTGTAGAGGAAAATCCAACCGTTACACTAACCGAAACCAAAGACTATTTATCACAGGAGTACAATGTGGTAATGGCTACCTATTCTCAAATTCAATCAGCGCATTATACAAAGAGAGACTGGCTACGATCATTGGTTGAAAATGGAATAGAGGGAAGCAAGAAACGAAAGAAGGTAGTATTCATTCTGGATGAAAGTCACATGGCAGGAGGATACGATTCGATAATTGGCACATGGATGAGACAGGTATTACCTAAAACCAAAGCCTGTTGTTTTTTGAGTGCTACGTTTGCCAAGTATCCAGAGGTAATGCCCTTCTATGGTAAGAAGACAGCCATTGCAGAAACCAAATTACATGATGGTGAATTTGTTTATGCCATGCGTTCGGGAGGATTGGCGCTTCAAGAAATTGTAGCTTCTAACCTAGCTGAGAATGGTCAGCTTATAAGGAGGCAACGATCAAGTGAAGGAGTTAAAGTAGAATACATTACTCTAAATCAGGAACCTGAGAGAACCAAGAACAGGGAGAGAGTCAATACCGTAATTTCCTTAATGAATGAGATTGTTTCTTTTGAACACAATTACATTCTTCCTGAGTTACACGGTATTCATGTCGAAGCCAAAAACGATGGTGAAAAGGTTGAAAATAAGCCAAGAGGTTTAGGAGTAAAACAAGCTCCATATTTCTCAAAAGTATTCAATGTAATTGATCAACTACTCTTTTCATTAAAGGTTGAGAATGTTGCAAATCTTGCTATTGATCTACTAAGGGATAATAAGAAAGTAGTAATAGCATTTAAATCCACAATGGGTGCATTCTTGAAGGAAATGAATCTATTAAGTGGTGATATTATTCCAAAAGGAGAGTTTGATTTTGCCCGTAGTCTTCAGAAAGGAATAGACTCCATGTTGTATTACAATTATTGTGATATTCATGGAGAAAAGACAAGAGAGAAATTAGATATTGATAGAATACCGGGAGCAAGGGAAGAGTATGACAGGATCGTTAAGAACCTAATAGAGAAAACTACGGGTCTTTCATTGTCTCCGATTGATCAGTTAATAAACTTAATTACGCATGCTAAGAAGCCATCCACAGTAGGGGGACATGATGGTTCGCATTACCGTGTTGGCGAAGTTACTGGAAGAAACCAACGTGTAAGTTTTCAGGGAGGAGATGCGGTTGTAGAGTCTTTCAGATCAAATACCGAGAAATCCTTCAGGCAATTTAATAGTGGTGAAATAGATGTCCTATTGATCAACCAAAGTGGAAGTACAGGGTCATCAGCTCATGCTTCAAAAGATTTTAAGGATCAGCGACAAAGAGCCATGCTTATCCACCAGTTTGAATTAGACATCAATACAGAAGTTCAGAAAAGAGGGCGTATAGATAGAACAGGTCAGGTTGTGAAGCCTGAATATTATTACATCACTAGTGATATTCCTACAGAGTTGCGTTTGATGAATATGCTAAAGAGTAAGTTGAAAGCTCTTGATGCAAATACTACGGGAAACCAAAAGACAAGTGAAAAGACCTTAGAAACTCCTGATTTCTTCAATAAATATGGAGATATGGTTGCATGGCAATGGGTGGATGAAAACCCAGTCATGGCAAGAAAACTTGGTAACCCTACATATCAAAAATCATGGGGAGGAGAACTAGAAAGGAAGGAAAGCAAGGAAGGGGCAATGCGTCAGCTTACAGGTCGAGCAGGACTTTTGACCGTAGAAGAACAAGACGAACTCTATAATGTTTTGCTCAAAAGTTATGAAGATCAAATCAACTATGAAAAGCAGAGAGGAACCTATGACTTGGAGACTGAATTTTTGCGACTGGATGCGGATGTAAAAAGACGTTCATTATTTATAAAAGGGCATGGTGGAACCTCACCATTTGGAAGAGATAGTGTTTTGGATAAAACGATTATCAATAACCTAAAGCGTCCTTTGAGTAAAGATGCCATTGAGGAAAAGATAAAGGAAGAATTAGGTGGTAAAACTCCTGAAGAGAAGCAACAGGAATTTATTACAGAGTTTGAAGCTACCTATCCAAAGATTGTAAAGGAAAGAATTGAGGATAGACAGCCCGCCATTATCAAAATTCAAAAACAGTTAGATGAGATAAAGAAGAAGGAGATAGAATCTGAAGAGGATGGAGGGAAAATAAGGGATAAGATAACTCAAATTACAGCAAGACTACATGAGAAAGAGAATAAGCTCTCTCGAATGGAAAAGGAGTTACAAGTAATTGGAGATACTATTATCAATGAGGTAAAGAAATGGAAAGTTGGTCAGGTAGTAAAAATACCAAATGGATACATGTTTAACGATGCTGATCTACCCTATGGAATATTCTTAGGCGCTTCAATAAAGACAAGAAGTAAGAACCCATATACTTTCTCAAATATCTTCTTCCGATTTGCTGTTTCAGATTCGAGAGGTATTCAGTATTACAATCTTACTCCCCCCCAATTAGGAGAATTATCCTTAATCAAAACCAAAAGTGAGGTGATTGTTGAAGTGGAAGCAGAGCAGATAAGAAATGATTGGGATGAAGTAATAAAGAAAGCAGCAGCCAAAAGAGAAGAGAGATATATCCTTACTGAAAATATTGTTATTGCATCAGATAAAATTGGAGCAAGTAACCGATTGATTAAGTATAACCTTCAGGACGGTTCAATCAGGAACGGGATACTAATGGAAAGAGGGTATGGGAAAGACGAAAATGGGGTTAGCACTATTAGGGCGACCTTGCCTATTTCAAATGCACTGAAGGAACTAAAAGGGCTTGTTATAGATCATCAGTTTTTCACGAATACAGCCCAAATCTCGTTTACAAGAAAGAGTTCTAATTACTATCAGGTTAATATTTATAAGAGGAGTAACCTCAAGTTAATCACCGATGACACTTTGAGATCCTTGATAAGGAAAGCTGAAGGTCAAAGTGTAGATGAACTAGCTGATTTTGTTCAAAATGCTGGAGATATGACCGCAGCATTACACATTGACAAACTTGAGTCATTCTTAAAACGATTGGATGAATTTGGCATCATGTATTTGGGAGAACCAAAGGAACTGGAAGAATGGGAAATCGAGGGAGTAGAGGTTAATAATGAAGAGGATGGAAAGCAGTATAGTTATAAGTTGATTAAAGATAAGGAAGAACAACCTTATCCTGAAGAGGGAGTAATATCCTATACCCCACCCGATAACAATCACCTCTATGGAAGTGTAACTTATAGTAGAAGGTTGTCCAGTAAAGAAAAGGGGGAACATGGATTAATCCCACTATTCACACATGTTGAAATTCCTTACTTGGAATGGAAGAAATACATTGAGGATTTATATTCTCCTGACTTCCACAAAGTAATAGAAAAAGCCAAAACACAGTCAGCTTATAAAGCCATTGAAACATTGGGTGAATATATGGCAAGTAATCCTCATGAGGATAATGGGGATTATTCAATGGGTTATGTTTTTGGTGTGTACGACACATTCGAATTAGGACAAGCCTGTTATGAGGATATGATAGGAGAATTAAAGCCTATTGATCTTGTTATTTACAAATTAGAAACAGCCCTAGCAGCATAACATATTTAAAGCAAACGAATGTATAGTATAGCTAACATAACCACTGAAGAACTATCAAAAATTAAGGTAAAATCCCAGGACAAGATAGTTCAATTCACAGGAGAGAAACTAGACCCCGTAAAGGACTTTGAAATACTGAAAAAGGAAACGGAAAATTTCACTAAGGAAACCGAGAAAGGGAAGATTGCTGACAAGCTTTTTATGGAACTATTAGAGAATAGTGGAGTGAAGATCATTCCAATTAATCCGGAAAAGCAAAATGGTAAAAGCAAAAAAGGTGGAATTGATGAATTGAGAAAGCTGAGAAAAGCTTTTAAATCCATGAAACAGAAATTAGATAGACTAGAAAAACTGAAAGCAGCCTAATTAAACAGAAATAAAATAGAGATAAGAATGATTAAGAATAATCCTCACGAACTATTAAAGAATTTACCTAAAGCTAATATATCAGATAAGGTAAAGGAGGCAATTGAAATCTATGATGAAACAGCCGAGGAACTAAAGGAATTTCCTAATGATAAAAAACTAAAAGATATGGCTGAAGAGATCGGAAAAGCAGCCATAGTAATTATTAAGTCCGAAACTGAAGAAGAGGTAAAAGAGGAAAAGCCAAAGAAGGCTTCTACCAAGAAACCTGAAAAGAAATCAGAGAATGCCATTGAAGAGAAAGGAGATGAGAAAAAGACAAAGTTGAAAAGGGAGGAAGTTGACAAAGCCATAGCATTCTGTGAGAAGTGCAAAATAGCAAGGCAAAAGGAAAGGCAACGAAAAATTGCAGCTGGGGAGATTAAACCAAGAAAGAAAAAGTATCTCACTACTAAGCTAAAAGAAGCTTTAAATAAGATCGTGAATATGATGCCCGAAAAGGTGAAAAAGGACGAACAAAAAATAAAGCAGACCAAGAGAGCAGTAAACAAGTTCTTGAGTGAGATCAAGGAAATATGGGAGATGAATAAAATCTGTTCCATTCAGGAAGAGATAGATGACAAATTCGAAAATCTTCAGGAGAAAGCAGCAGCTTAATGAAACTACCATCTATTAGTAAACAAGTCCTGATCATTACCAGTGTGGGGTTAGGACTAGACATCATTGAAGCCGTATGGCATTACAATAAAGGTAAAAGTCAGGATGGAGAATTTCATTTTCGATTTCCTCCATTGAAAGAGTTTGGAGGAACATTAGGAGTTGTCTTACTGACCAATCTATTGGCAGCAGGAATCGGAAGTGTTATTGTAAATGCCATTCCTGATAAACCCACTCTAATAACAGCAACCAATTAGCAAAAAGAAATAGAATAAAATACAGATGAAATTTAAGCACAAGGCATTTTTAAAAGAGATTAAGGGTAAAGAAGTTCCTGAAGTTCCTGAACAGATCAATGAAATGATTAAAGCGTTTGAGGAAATAGAAGAAGCTCATAACAAAGGAGATGAATCAGATCAGAAAGAGTTAACCCCCGTCTTAAAGCAGCTAGATTTGGATATTGAAGAAGAGTTGCATGATTTCTATGAGGACTACCTTGACAATAATGAAATTGTTGAAGAAGTTGAAAGGAAGTTAGAGACGAAGTCAGAGAAGAAAGAAGTGGCTCCTAAATCTCTATTTTCCGAAGATGAAAAAATACTAGAAGAACTCTATAACGAGGGAATTAAGATTGTCTCTCCTGAAATTTTAGTAAAGAAAGGATTTAAGCCTTCAACGCATGTTTGTGTGATCAAATTCACGAATTACAAACTAACAAGAATATCCCTGTTTCATGCCAATTTTAGAATTGAGAAAATCTGAAACTGAGGGTTCATAAAGTTATAGAAACAAGACATTTAGAGGTAACACCGTTGCCGTATGCAAAACGTAATTTTGAATTATTGGAAGAAAGAAATAGCATAGCACAATCACCATACATAGAGCTGCAAAAAAATGTAGATGCAGTAGTTGGAAAAATAGGAGTTTCCAATGCCATAACACTACTGAAAAGTATCATAGGAGAAGAGTTAGAAGTTGCAAAACCATCTTCTCCTTCAATCATACAAGCTTTTCTAATTACCAAAAGTTGTGAGCTATCTGAACTACAAGAAAACAGTTTCTATAATGACAATAGCAAAGAGTTTCGAGAGGTTAGAATGATCTGTTACTACCTGTTCAAGAAGTACACTTCAATGAGTTACGGTAGGGTTGCATCTCAGTTCAACACCAGTAAACGAAAGGTAGTGTATTACCATCAGAAAATCGAAGAGATGCTAAGTATAGAATCCTTCTATAAAGTGTTCTTCGATAAGCACTATGCTTTGGAAAAACAACTGATTCAATTTTTAGGAAAAGTAAATAATTAAATGATAGAAATTACCAACGTTGAGGACGTCCTAAATAAGGACGAAGATCAGATTGAATTTGAAGCGCTAGAGAGTGCAGAGGATAGTCCAGTTAATGAACCGGTATTAGAAAAAGAGGTTGGTCATGCTTCAACTGCTGTGATAGAGGAAGAACAATTTGCTCCACCCATTGAAGAAGAGGAAGAAGTTATTTCACCGCCTCCTGTTGCAACCGCAGCACCAAAGGATGCACCTGTTCAGAACATTGGTCAGAAACAACCTAAACAGGATTCTGAAGAAGAATTTAAGTTACCACTTTCACATGCCAAACAAGCAGCAGATACTATGCTTGGTATGGCAAATAATGTTTTGGCTGTTGGTGGTGGGTTCTTTGTTAAGATCAAGAAGCACCAAGACTTTTTCGATTTTGACGAGATTATCCAAGTTATAGATGATCAGAATATAAAAAATGTAAACAGGATCAAACTAGATGAGGAAGACAAGCTTCTACTTCGTCCAATCCTAATACAGATCCTTAGACGCAAAGCAAAGAAACTTACACCTGAACAGCAGCTAATAGGAGCTGCACTATCCATCATTATGAAAAAGGTTCAGGTAGTGATGGAAATCAAGGCAGAGAATGAAATGCTAACAGCACGTATCCTTGATATCATAAGAGCAGAAAGAGGTGAACAGCAAGAAGAGGAAGAGACTTTGGAGAAAAGAGAGGAAGTCGAAGAACAGGCAGAAACAACCACTCAAGTTACAACCGAACAGCAAGAGGTTGTAGAGGAACCGAAACAAGAGCAACCAATCAGTTACCAGGAGGAAAGTATAGCAGCATAGATGGAAGTAGTAAAGAACGAAAAGAAAACTGCTCGTCAACCCATGTTGATGGTAGTAGTTGGAGAAACAGGAGTAGGTAAAACCTTTAGAAATGTTATTACGATCTATCAATACCTTATGAAGATTCCTCGAACAGGAAAGAAAGCACGTAAGGCATTGATGTTTGACGTTAACGATGATGATTATCCAATGTTCCATACTGTAAGTCCTGATCATATTCATAAGCTGAAAAGTGTTCAGGCTAGAAGGATACGACCGATTACTCCTGAAGGAAAGAATATGACCATTGATGAAAAGAGGGAAGTGGTTGAGAAGATGATTCATAATTTCAAGGATGGGTTATTGGTTACTGAAGACCTTGACAAATATATGACAGGTGCAAAAGGCCAATCTATAGTTGGACTTTTAACCACCAACAGGCATAATGGTTTGGATATAATGATCAGTCACCAATCCATTGCAAAAATTACAACTACTGAGTGGCAAAATTGTACATGGCTTAGAATACATCATCAAGTGGACGATATATCAAGATATGAAAACCGTATCCCAAATTATTTCTTGGTTCGTATTGCTACTTTCATCGTGGATGAGCAGTACAAGTTGGCAAACAAGGCATGGAGCAAAGGTGAGATCAGTGAATACAAGTACAAGAAGCAAAGAAGTTTCTTTGTTTATGTAGACATGCGTAAACTCAAAATTCAAGGATGTAGTCAGGCAGCTTTTATTCGAGCAGCCAAGAAGTTTATTGATATGGAACAACAGAAACGTATCAATATGATGATGGACGAATTGGATGCTAATGATCAACCGAAATACGCTAGTCGAAGAGAAGCGACTATTCACCTAATAATTGAATATTTGGAGCATCATCAACCAAGAGAAGAAAACCCTCTTCCGGAAGAGCAAAAACTTGCTGCCTAATTATTCTTGTCACACACATGAAAAGCCTGATTTAGTCAGGCTTTTTTCATTTATACCCTAAAATGTGTCCGTATTTATACGGACAAAGGGCTAATTATTGCATTTTTTATTTTGAATAATCAAAACCATCTTCAATATTGGGAGTGTGATAATTGAATGCCAGGTGTTGAATTGTCATGAGTTTGTGTTCTACAAACTGATTTTAATTTAGGTGAATCATTGGGTTGAATATTCTTCTATTTGGGCAGAAGAAATTTTCAGGAAATAAAAAGGGGCTATGTTTTTATTGCTAGAAGGTAATGAAGTAAGCCCCTTTTTTAATGTGCAGGTTATTCGCTTAAAACGTCAATCTATTCGCTGAAACAAGCAGCATATATAGTTGGCGAGAAATTGTGTTGGAAAACGAATTATATCTCGGAAATTAATAAAGAACTGAAAAACAATATATTATGATTAGATGCCTAAAAAAAGCAATGATACTCGCCCTAGCACTATGTTGTGGGGTTATCAGTATCGCACAACAGGTTGATACGCTGTATATTTCACCAAATGTGAGTGCAGAAGTTGATGCCTTTGTTCAATTTAACAACGGAAACCCAACTACCCAAGATGCTAACTTTTCTCAAAGTGGTGTTCTACTGATAGATGCTTGGACAAGTGGTGGACAACTCAAAGTTTCCCGTTCATTAATGAAATGGGACTTTTCGTCTATTCCAACAGGGAGTACAATTCAAAGTGCAACTCTGCAGTTGTTCCACAATACAAATTCCTCTACTGGTAATAGCACTGAGGCAGGAACAAACGAAGCTTGGGTAGAAAGGATTACACAAGCATGGGACGGAGCAACAGTAGCATGGAGTACACAACCTCCAACAACTACAGTTGATAGAGTTCAATTACCAACAGATAATCCAGTTGGAGTTAGAAACATTCAATCGGATGCCTCGGTTGATCTCACTAATATTGTTCAACACTTTATGGATAATCCTAATGATCGACACGGTATTAAGATAAGTTTAGCTACCGAAGAGTTCTATAGAAGAAGAACTTACTTCAGTAGTGACTATACAGACCCTACAAAACATCCTAGATTGATTTTGGAATATACTACTCCAGTAATGGCAACACCTAATTTGCAACCTGAATATTGTGATGTTGAATTGGGGTTAGATGATAGAATAAAGAGTATAAGAATTAATGGAGCAACTAGCTATGAGTTTAGATTTGATGATGGAAATGGAAACGTATTCACACACGTAAGCCCAAATAACAGGGTAAAGCTGAAAAATGTAGTTCCCCTACCTGAATATGGAACTTCTTACGATGTGTCTGTTAGAGCAAGTGATGGAACTACTACAACACCGTATGGAACAGCTTGTCAAATTACAATCGAAAACATCCCTGCACCGGGAATTGATAAAACCGTAAATGGTAGGACAGATGTTTTGATGGATGAAGCATTACAAGCTGATAAAGTGATTGGTGCTACTGCTTATGAATTTGAAGTAACCAATATAGATGATGGATACACTGAAAACATCATTTCTAACAACAGGAATTTGAAAATAAAACAACTTTCTGAAGGAGCATTTTATAATACCAACTATAGAGTTACAGTAAGAGCAATTGTAGATGCTAACACTGGACCTTATGGTCAAGTTTCAATCTTCAGAACTACCAATGTGGTTACGGAAACTACACAATTGAAGGATAGATTTATCGATGACCCAAACGTGGATATTAATAGTATTATAAGCTTTAAACCTATCAAGTATGTAAGAGAGCATGAGGTAATAGCTTTTATTGATTCGATAGGGTATGATACAATAGTGCTGATAGATACTAACAAATTTACCCTGAAGGATTTTCCTAAGATTGACAATCATGAAGGTGGAGTTATCTTGGATATTGATATAACTGTTAGGGCATCAGGTCAAGGAATTATAGGAACTACAGGAGGAGTTGTACCCCTTAGTGGTGGAATATGTAATCCTCGAATTGAATATGTTGGCTCTAACCCTCTTGATGGCGCACTTCCTTGTTCGGGAGACGAATATACATATAGGCTTAGAGGGATTGGAAATTGTACTACTGGAAGTGTTTTGTGGACGGTTATTGGGGCGGCAGAGATAAATGGAAGTCCTGTTACTAGCCCATTTGTATTGGCAGACGATAATGTAATAGATGTGACTTGGGGCAATCAACCAAATGGAGTGATAAGCGTTGCAACCGTAAACACTTGCGGTGGAGTTTGTGGAGTAAGCCAAAATGCAATATTTACAGCTCAACCTCATGAACCTTTACCAAATGGTACAGTTATAAATAGTGATAACCCTACTGTCTTGAATTTTGGTCAATCATACTTGGCTGATTTTACGATACAAGACCCTTACGCCTTTGGGTTTGAATGGGAAGAACTGCTTAATCAAGGAATTGGAGGGTTTGGTTCAGCTTGGGAATTGGATAATGGTCAGGGTACAAATGTAGCAACCTATGAAACAAATTCATATTCAAATGAGAGTGTTACGGGAGTAGAAGTTTCTTACTTTGGTGGATGTACTAGAACCTATAATTTAAGATTAGATTATACGGATTACAATAGACCGCAATTAAGTCATGATTGGTGTGTGGGTGAAACAGATTTTGAAGCTGATATAAATAATAATATATCAAACAATGCATGGTATGAAGTAAGAACAATGCAAGGTAATTCAGCCGTTTTTACTGAACCAATACCTACAGTAAATTATGGCTATACTACTATAGCAGGTACAGAGGCACTTAGAAGTAAGATAGATAATAAAATAAGTATGAATACTAATGGAGAACCTACCATACCTATTGATGTATATTTCTATTCAAATGGAAGTAATGCTTCTACTTCTCCCAATGATGGCTATTCTGATATGTCACTTCCTGTTGCTGATTATATTGGAAAATTCACCTATAATTTACAACCCCATGTTGTTCAAAGTTTAGTACCTCTTACCTATTTTGAAATTACCAGTAGCGACTATTGTAATACTCAAGGAAATGGGGAAATCATCAATTTGGAAACTTCAAGCTCGGTTACTCATGATGCTTATGTATGGAAGGCATACGATAATTTGCAAAACCCTGTAGATGAAGAGGAGACTCAAGATAATACTGCAACATTGGATATTACCGGATTACAAACTATTCTTTTTAGTTTGGAGGTTTACGCTAAAAATATTTGTGATCAAACTCCTGTAGAGACTATCAATACTTTAAAAAGCCAAGTACAGCCATTAATACAACCCGTTATTGTAGCTAAAACTCCCGCAGATTATTGTGGAGGGTTTAGTAATACCTTTGAGATAGATTTGTTTTATCAACAAACAGGAAATGAATATTGTTGGCACATGAAAAATGTACTTGATGTTGATGGCTCTCCTAGATTATTTGACCCTGTATGTGGTTTGGATAAATTTACCTACACTCCTTATTTTGGAGAAAGTGATATAACTAACCCAAATGGGACAAGAGATGGAGAAATTGCTTCTTTTGATTTGGAGGTATATTCAAGAAATTGTACTGGTGTGACGTCACCAATTGAAACTTACTCAGAAACAGCAGTTGTTTATAATGGCTGCGGAGGAGGTGGCTCATTTAGTATTGCATTAGCACCTAACCCAACCAGTAATCAATTAAGTGTAACCATTCCACAGGGAGATGGAAGCATGGCAACAATTGATATTACCGATATATATGGGGTGGTTAGAAAAAGTGTGCAGTCATACAATTTGGTTGAAACAATAAACGTTAGTAATTTGCCATTAGGAACGTATAATGTTTGTGTGGTTAAGGGGAATGAAATGGACATTCAGCATTTACAGATTTTACCATAGATATCAATTGGTATTTCTATAATGAAAAAGTTCTCCTTAGATTTCTAAGGAGAACTTCTTTTATCATTGAAATCATTTAAGTACATATTACCCTTTGCTCTTTGCTACATTTCATCATTTGCTATTGGTCAGAATCTGGTTTTGAATCCAAGTTTTGAGGATACAATTATTTGTCCAAATGGATTATTTATAAATGCAACACTTAATGATTGGACATTACCAATTAATCATTGGGGGACATCTGACCATTTTCACACCTGTAGTAATGGAAGTAGGGGTATCCCAAATAATTTAGCAGGGTTTCAAGATACTTGTACGGGAAATAGCTATACGGGAACTATTATATATACTACACATCCTCAATATAGTGAGAGAGAATATTTAACTGGAGAATTATCTACTCCTCTTGTGTATAATCAATGTTATAGGGTTAGTTTTAAATACTCTTTAGGTGAGACTTCAGATTATTCAATATTCAATTACGGCATTCTTTTTACAGATTCAATACCGTCAGCGGGGAGCATATGGCATGTGGAAGAATTAAATTATTCCCCTCAAATTGAGGTGAATCAATGGATGTATGATAAAAAAGATTGGGTAAAAATAGAGCGTTATTACGTAGCTCAAGGAGGTGAAAAGTATATCACGCTAGGTAATTTTGAGTCAAATACAAATACAATAGCTCGATTTGAAGGAAATGGTACTAATAATGGCACTTACAAATCTTCGTATGTTTATCTAGATGATATTCATGTTGAAGTAGTACCTACCGATTCAATGCCTCAAATTGATTTAGGAAATGATACAATTTTATGTGAAGGACAAAAACTAATTTTTGATTCCCTTTTACCTAATAATCCGATTTACGTTTGGAATAATTTACTTGAAACAAGTGATTCGCTGTTTACAATTGATAGTTCAGGCGTTTATTGGGTAGAGGCGTATAATGGATGTAGCTACACTTCTGATTCAATTAATGTAATTGTGTTGGAATCAGAAGTAACAAATATTCATTCAGTTTCTTATGACTCCCTGTATTGCAATTTAGAACAAGTAACATTGGATGCAGGGTACTCTATAATGAATGAAGATAAATATACATGGAACACTAATGAAGAAACAAGAACCATAAAAGTCGTAGAAGAAGGAAAATATGAGGTAAAAGTAGAAAACAAATGTTCCAAGGTGACATCAACCTTTGACGTGAAATTTGAAAGGTCAGAAGAAGTATACACCCCAATTAATGTGTTTACTCCAAATGGTGATGGTCATAATGATCTATTTACTATTTACGATGGTAACTCTTATGAATACACATTGGAAATCTATAATCGTTGGGGGAAACTTATTTGGAAAACAAATAATCCTCAAAACCACTGGGATGGAAGTGAAGTAAATGATGGAACATATTACTATCATTTATCCTTTCGAAATTGTGCAGGAGAGACAATTGAGAAGAAAAACACTGTTCAACTATTAAGATGATTATATAATATCCATTTAGTCTATGTCGTTGCTTTAACCAAAGAATTACAATGAGAAATACCCTGTTAACTACACTGGCAATCCTACTTCTGATTACATTCAACTCATGCAAGAGAAAGGAAGGGTGTACAAATCAGTACGCAACAAACTATGATTCTGAAGTAAAAGAAAAAAACGATGATGGTACTTGTATGTATGAAGTTGAGTTAAACGTTTGGTGGGATCAAAGTATTTTTGATTCAACAATGCTTAATTACACTGTAATGGAGCTTTACTTTGATGATTGCTTAGTAATGTATTATTTAGGAATTCCTAACGATATATATCACAATGAAGTGCCGGAATGTGGTTATGTCTCAAGTAAAAAAATAATAGAATTTGTAGGAATTTCCGAACAAAAAGAAATAGATATTGAATTGTTATTTTATACTACTTACGGTGATAGGACTCCTGATGCTAGAATTAAGAATACGGTAAATATTTCTGCGGAAACAGACTGTTTTATGTATCAAATAACTTTGGATTAATCATTTCATCTCTCTCTTTTATTATTAAATTTATCTGAAAAGATAGATGTTATGGAGAGTAAACAAAGTGTTTTAAATTGGAAAGTGCCGACAGGAACAATGCCATGTTGGTTTGTTTCAGAGAGTGAAAAAAATGACATAATCAAAAACAACAAACCTTTGAGGGGAGGAATGCCTTCTTTCTTCTTCAAGTTAAAAAACCGATTAGACAATAACTTTATTGAAGGACATGTCGGTCATTGTTCTAAGAAAGATGTTTTCTATGATTACCATTATTCTTATTCGGTATTTAGTGACTATAGGGATAGAAAACCATATTATCTTTCTTTTGATGGAGTTACACTGTACCAACCAGTAGAAATCCTTCCAACTACTAATTCTCCAATTACTTTTATTCTTCGAAGGATTGATGCACCACAAATGGTAATCAAGGATAAAGCATTTATGATTATGCCTTTTGGAGATGATAGCTTGAATGGTTTATACCAGGAACATATTCGTCCATTCTTGAAAAATGAAATGGGCATTGATATTTATAGGGCAGATGATTTTCATGGAAATGATGTAATAATTGAGACTATTTATAAGCAAATAGAGGAAAGTGAGTTTATTCTTGCTGATACCACATTGCCTAATAAAAATGCCTTTTTCGAATTAGGATACGCTACCAAAGAAGGAAAAGAAATACTTACCATGCAGAGCAAGGATGAAAAGCATTTATTTTTTGATAGGGCACACATTCGATCATTGATTTATGATATTAATGAGGTGGATAAACTGCTAGAGGATCTGCGCAACAATATAAATGCAATAAGAGCAAAGGTTGGATAATTTTATTACGTGTTTACGCTTACGTATTTATACTTAGTTGGTTTTTCTTTTTTTCTATAATTAAATCACATTATTTTTGAACTCTGCTATGAGTGAAAAGATAAGCCCATTACAAAGACTGATGTTTGAAAACTATGAGTATTCCTATGATGGAAGTGTTTTCAGACACAATGTTAGCAATACCACTGTTGAAATTTTATGGAACGAACAGGGAACAATTGCCAAAGGGTTTCAACTGAAGGGGGGAGAGGTTATCTTGTTCCCGAAACCAATAAACAATCAGCGAGAGAACTGGTAATTAAATTAGTTCAAAAATCTTTTCAGGCTTTCCATTCCCAACATTCTCATAAACCCAAATCTTAGGGTCTTTCGTTGGTTGAAGTAACCTTCCAAATTCTGTAGCTAGAGATGCAGGCATAGCTGGTAATACATGTATGGTGCAATCTTTTCCTACCTCAAATTGAATTTGGTTAAGCAAGCTTCTACATGATTGAATAAAAGCAACTTTCTCTGACTTCTTAGTTAGAAACCCTTGCACTGGTTTATCAATTGTTAGTTGGTAAACATGTGCATTTTCAGATAACATATTTTGATATTTATCTTCACTCAAATAGTCACTTAGAGCTAAAAGCAAGATAACCTGATCACAATCTCCATCGGATACTTTGGACAACTGGTAATTAATACTTTTACCATCTTCTTCATTCCATTTCCATTTTTTATCAAGATCATCCTCTCTTCTTGGCTCATATACTTGGGCTGTTATTTTATCGCCTAATTGCCTTCCCAACCACATAAGAAGTGGCATAGGTGCAAGAGCAAAAACGGATAAATGGGATATGCCACCATTAGTTATTGACCTATTAACATTATCCATTTCCTGAACGACTTTATTTTTTGCATGTTCCCAATCAGCATGGTTAGTTCGGTCAAGT
This sequence comes from Parvicellaceae bacterium, assembly GCA_965230225.1. Lineage (GTDB taxonomy): Bacteria > Bacteroidota > Bacteroidia > Flavobacteriales_D > Parvicellaceae > CALSMU01. The sequence continues at coordinate 483,038 of CBDDKM010000002.1, read as the reverse complement.
GTTCCTATTTCTGTTTTGTACCAGTTATCACTAATGCCATCTGGATAATCCGGAAGAATTGCACTTTGAATGCTTCTGTCTCCAAACATGGTATTTTGTCCTCCAATTTGTGAAGTAAGGATAAAGGGACGTGATTTTTTGGAAGGTTGATCTAGTAATAACCTTACTCTATCTGTATGTTCCTTTTTCATTTTCCTTAACTCTTCAACTGGATATAACTTGCTGAGTATTCCATCATCAATTTCTTTATGACATGGTTTACAAGCAAGCAGTATATTGTCAGGGTCTTTCGCAAGTTCTTTGGAACGATTTCCTCCTCTTGGTCCTTTCTCACTTGCTCCGATGATATGTGCCATATCTCCAAAGTTTGTATTGTTTAGAGTCAACTCATTATACCATAGAGGTTTGTTACAACCTCTAAATTGGCAGCGTCCTGCTGCTTCGGTCCATACTTTGATTCTAACTCTTGGTGGTATTGTTGGTCTTGTACTTTTAGCCATAATTATCTGATTCTTTTGATTCCTCTTTTTCCTTCTTTTCTATTGCCTTCCCATATTCTTGTTTCACGTGTTCCTACTATTACAAAGTATAGAAAGAAACTATCATAAACTCTGTTTTCAAGGATGTTTAGCCAGTTTTCATAATCCTTTCTCGATGGTGAAGGATAACTTTCAGGGTGAGTGTGCCACTCCCCAAGATAGTTGCATCTTCCGTTGCTCTTTTCCCAGGCGTTTGTTATCACTTGCTGGTGCATTTTCTCTCCCCTAATAAATTCATATTTTCCTCTTTTGTCTCCGATCATTGGAACAGTAACTCTATCCACAATTATGTTTTTGGAATTTGTAATTAGACGACCTAAAAGCACTCCTCCAGCTTCAAGTTTCTTTCTATCATCTTGCTTATACAAATTCATTCTTTCAAATGGCTCATCACTGATTTTGAATAGACCTTTATTTGACGTTGTTACAATCATAACTCCTACTTGCAGTGCGAACAATCGCTATTAATAAAATTGTGTTTATGTTTATCCATTTCATCTTGGGTTTGCTTCATATATCGGTCTGAAAGATTGAAACCTTGTGAGGTGAACTCTTCGCTTTCTCCTTTCCACGAAATGACCTGTGGTATGGTGTATTTTCCACTTAAATAACCTGTTGCTAATCGGGTAACCAATTCACTTGTACGAATAGAATCCATAGCACTATAAGGAGTGTACACTTCACCACATCCCAAATGTTTTAAATGAAATGGTTTTGGTTGATCTTTACTTGCAAAAGAAGCTTTGTTATGCAGGTCTTCGTACAAGCATTTGTAACATCCTTGCTCTGGAGGTATACTTAAAAGAGCATGTCCGCCAATTCCTAATGGTTCATTCCATCCAACTATCAAAGGTTTGTTTAGTTCCCTTGCCTTTTGGTTTAATACAAAGTTGATAGTTGGATCACCGGTAGCTGAAATAAACAAATCGAATAGTTCTAGTTTGGCATCATCTCCCAATTCAAGATGTTCCTCTAGTTTTTTATCATAAGAAATGACTGAGGTATTAAGATAGTTTTTTGTGATATAATGGTTAAGAGCTTCAACTTTTTTTTGTGCTGAATACTGAAACCCAAGAGCAAACCTTTGTAGGTTTTCTAATTTGATTAAGTCATCATCAACTAAACCAATTATTCCTATTCCTGCTTTGGCTAAGTTTATGGCAATATGACTTCCTACAGAACCACAACCAACAATTAGAACTAGCTTTTTTTGAAAGGAAAGATCCGCACCCCCTCTTGGAAGAATTGATGGGGTATCTAACCTTGATATAGACAGATATTTAAGCCCCCACCCACTGTCTGTTTCTAGTAGTGGATGTTTCGTTTTTTCTTTTGGTTTTAGCTGTACACCAACAAGAATCGTTATTCCTGTCTCTCTAGGTATTGAAAAAATTATGTACTCAAATCGTGATGGTTTCTTTGATAAAATGGAGGTCTGTAAAGTACTCCAATTTTCTGAAGATACTTTAGGTTTCAACCATTCCACGAAGTAATCTGCATCCCAAGCTTCATCAAATTTTGGAGGCATTATTTCACAATCTTCTAGTAATGGAATGTAAATACCAGTTTTTGCAGTTGGATGTTTTGACTCGAAGAAAGCTTTCTTTTTTCTCTCAATATCAACATCTTTATCAAAAATGATAGCTTTCTTATCATTTCGTAATATGCGAATTTCTTTTGGCTCATTCCCGACATCGATAAAAGAAACAACAAATAATGGCGATTTATGTTTGTTTCCTTCCCAAAACACATGAAATTCCTCTCTAAAGTCCTTGTAATTTGCTTTACTAAGTCCATCTTTTATTGTCTTCAATGCTTCTTCGAATGATGCCTGAAATACAATTTTTGGATTATCAATGTTAATATATACACTTTCTTTTTCCAAGTAGCATACCGAACCACTTGGAGCTATATGAGGTAGGAAACCAAGTATGTCGTATTGTTCCAAAAGGAATTTGGGTAATTCATTAGGGAACCTTTTAGGGACAAATACCTTAATGGCAATATCTTGATTACCTACACGAGTATTGCAAAGAACGTAAGTAAGATGTTCAATCTCGCTCTGAAGCTCTTTTGTTGATAAATAAGAAACAAATGTTAAGTTATCGGTTTCATCAATGTACTGTAGTATGGTAGCCTTGTCCATCTAGTTATGCACTCTCACTTTTTCCAGGAAACGCCAAGTTTCGCTTTTGCCCTGATTTGTCTTTATCTACCAATGGAAAATCATCACCAAATTGCTTTCGCATAATCTTGGATGCTTCATGTGGATCAGGCTCTTGTTCGGCATCTTCTAATGCTGTTTTTAGTGCTTCTAGCTTCTCCTTAAATGTTTCTTGCTGTTTATCGGTCATTTTATCAAACAGATCATTGTAAGGTTCCACGGGGAGTTGAACAGATATTTTTTTTGTAGGCCATCCTCTAAACTGACCAATAATAGATGACACTAGATTTTTTAAAGCAAGCAGATCATTAGGCTCAACGGTAGAAGCAAAAAAGTCACGTTCAATTTGAGGATTGAATAAATTATAGGCCAATGCCGTAATTGCTATTCCGGTAGGTTTCCCTTTATCCGTATTCTTAAACTTTAAATCCTTCCATCTTTTAAGGTAACGTATCTCACGCTTCATTTGCATTCGATCATCAGCATCTTTGTGTTTCTCGTTAATCTTTTTCTTCAACAGCTTTGGGTCAGAAACCTCCCATTTTTTATCCTCTTTAGCAGATGTTGGTTTTCCCCATGCTAGATATGTTTTCTCGTCATCATTATCGTTTGCATATATAGCTAGATCAACATGAAATTCTTCTTCTCCATCTTTGTAATACTGAACCCTAACACATGGTTTTTTATAGAATACTTTTCTTGTTCCTTTGCTTAATGCTTCAAAAACCCATTTTTTTACTTCAACAGGATTACCATAATCTTTCTTATTAATATTAAAGAGTACCATTACATCTATATCATAGTCACCATTATCAATTGCTTTGATTCCAGTTTGCATTGAGTAGCTACCTTGGTTTTCAACGGTGAATGTAATTTTTGGAAAATCTTCATCTTCCTCTCTTTTTTTCTTAAAGTATGCCCTGAGTTCATCAGTTAGCATGTCTCGTTTTTCTCTTAATTCTTTGTTGTCTTCTTTGTCGTGGAGTTTAATGTTCTCGTGAAACTTGTTGAATTCTGTTTGTAAATGTTTAGCCATATAAAAGGTAGTTTACGGGGTTAATAAAAAAGGGGTGTAAATGTTTGGCATTCAATTGATCATGTACCATGCCATTTGAGATTTTGTGTAATTCTTACAGTAAATAATGTCAATCTGGCACTATTAAGTTGCAATATTCCTAGAAGAGTGAGACTGTGTCAGTTAATGTCAGGTTGTGTCAGACGATATCAATGGTAAGTTGAAGTAGAGGTTCGGTAAAATATTACTGTACTATTTTGGTAACGCATCTTACATTTTTAATTATTAGATAATCAATGTTTTACAACATTGGATGGTTCTTCTGTACCCAAAATCTACCTTCTTTTTCCCGAATAATCCCTTGAGTTTTGCACCCATCAATGGTTTGAAGACCACGAATGATTTCAAGATCGCTCGCCTGAATACACAATCACACTTAAACAAAAATTAAATGGAATCAAAAGGGAAAGATGTTAGCCTGATTAACATGAAAACAGTTGGGATTATGGCATTAGTCGCACTAGGGACTTATGTGGTATGTGAGATCACAACCCAAAAAGTAGTCCTCCCAGCCTTAGCTAAAAGAAACGCCAACAAGGACGAGAAGAAACAAGCCTAGTTTCTCCCCACTCACACAATTCAAAGAAGAACTAACCCAATTTATGAAAAACGATTATTACGAAGATTTAGAAGCATACGAAGCTGCGGCTGAAGATATGTATGACGACTTCGATCAAGAGTATTACGAAGAAGATTTCGATACTGGATTCGAAGGACTAGAGGACGATTACTACTACGAAGATGAGGAAAGTTATATTCCTGCTTATGAAGATGAATATGACTCATACGATAGAGCATCTATCGGTAGGATTGATCCCAATGATAGAACCTTAACCATCGTTGTTAAGAACACAGCTCAGGAGGATAAAGAAGCAATCATCTTTGCAGCTAACCAGCGTCCTACCCAAGCACAGGGTATTGAGGTAAATGTGCAGGAGTCATCTCACGCAGAGGTACAAGAAGAATCTCAATCCAACCCGTTCAAGATTGCGGGAATGAAGATGAGTGTTTCCGATGCTTTACAGTTTGATAATGTAATCCGAATTGTAAGCAGAACATCCACTGGAAAGGAAACAAGAAGTGTTTACCAACCAAGGTCAGCTACATCACCTCAGAACAACGATAAGACCTTAATTGATGATGACAACTTCGAAATGGATGTTACTGGAAGAGACTCCATGAGGTTTATGGTTAAGGCTGGAACAACAGTAGTGTTTACCATGACCATCAAAGCAAGAGCCAACATGTCTAACCTACTAGCTGGTCAAAACGTTGCAGAGATGTCAACCACTCCAAGAACAACAGGTCTTCCACAGTTGGACTTAATCAGAAAGAAAAGACCATCGGCTTTTGGTTTGAAGCCAAGAAGAAAGATCGTTAGACGTCCGGTAAGAGGAGGGCGCAAACGATTCAAGAAAAGACCAAGATTATTAAGAAGAAGATAGCAATAGTAAAACAGCCATAGCAATGCCTATGGCTGTTTATCTCATTTGTTGTTTCACATTAATTAATCACAATGGATTCAAAGCAATTCGCACAAAACAAAATATCCTACATCGTATACCATAATCCTAAAGAGGTCAAGCAATTGATCTACGATTATGGCTATCATGTTCCAAAGGGTATTCATCAGGTAGTAGCTGCCACAAAACAGTTGGTCAAAAAGGAAAAGGGGTTTATCAAAGACCTATTGGATTTACACCCAGAGAAAGAGTTGTTTTTGTCTTTGATAGACGAGAAAGAAGATAGTTTCTGTGGTCAGTGTGGTGAGGTGAGTTATGACGGTGGATGTGGTTGTAGCAACTACGATACACCAGCCGATTTATCAAGTTTTCAATCAGCCATTTCAAAGTTAGACACAACCGAATTAGAAGTTCTGTATGATCAGACATTGAAGGAAGCAAATGCAAATCCTGGTAATTCAAAACTAGCTGATGAAGTTCAGCAGATTTGGGGTGAACTTAGGTTGAGAAAAATCACCGAAAAGAAGAAAGAAGAATCTAAAGACAAGGAGTCAACAGGACTTGTTTCCTCACAAGGATTGACCATAGCAGTAGCGGTCATTTCAGGAATATTAATAGGGTTAACAATTAAATCATAGTATAGTAATGCTGAGAATAGTTCATTCAGAAAGAAGAAAAAGAGAACAAGGGCAAGTTCCAAAACAGGAGCTAAAGCCTTTCATTTTAGACGAGTCTTCCAAAGCAATCTTCGCCTTATTGGGTATTGCTCTAGCTGAAGATGAGCAAAAGGTTATTGAGCTATTAGCCCATCACAATTACTATATCCCTACTACGGTGGGAGGTGAAAAATTAGTGTCTATCATCATAGATAGATTATTCTCAGGAACAGATGCTTTTCGCAATGACCTATCAGCTTTCCTAACTAATTACCTCCCACCTAATTCCTTTGATGAGGGAGAAGACAACTTTGCTATGTCCGCAATCGCTGGAGCTGTTGATTCGCTTGCGGGCTTGACTTCACAAATCGTTGGACAAAAGCAAGCACAGAAGCAGGCAAAACAGCAAGCCCAACAACAGACTATTGCAAGTATCTACGCCTATAAAACCGAAAAGGAAAAAGCCAAGCACCGATCAGGAACAAAGGGAGGATCAGGACTAGGAATTATTCTAGGCATATTGGGAATTTCAGCTTTGATAGGATTTGGTTACTACCAGTTTGTGTACAAGAAGCAAAATCCAACACCCGCAGTACTAACCGCTTAAAAACAAATTATGTACAGTAATAGTATTTCACATCAAATCAATTACGGGTTATCGGGGCAACCATCATCTGAAGATTGGGACAATTTCTTTTGTTTAGGCAATAAGAGATGTCAGCAAAAAAGGGATACAAGACGTAAGCTGAAGAATGAAAAGAAGTCCCTGAAGAATGATCAAAGACGAGCAGAAACCGAATCCTTAAGAGCAGATACAAGTATCTCCAAAGCGATCATTGATCCAACCCCAGTGCAAACAGCACCAGCAGCTTCACAACCACCATCAAACGGAGGTGGGAATAACACCCCTAACAAAGCTGGAATGAACCCAATAATCATTGGAGTGACGGTACTGGTTTTACTTGGAGGGGCAATGATGGCCATGAAGAAAAAACCAGCACCAGTAGTAGTTGCTCCACCAATCACCAAGTAACAATATGAATTTAGAAAGAAGAACATACGGAGGCGGAGTTTACCGAAGAGATGAGGATGAATTTTTCAGGAGAAAAAAGAGAGAGCCCAAAGAGGACAGGGTAAAAAGAAAGCCTTTTAGTTTTCTGAAAAGAAAAAAGAAACCGGAAGAGGAAGATATTGCTCCAATGGAAAGAAGGAAGGTTGTTATTCCTCCTTCAGCCCGTTCAAAAAGACCAGTTCCCATTTCCACCATTATCAAGGCTGCTGAAGTCAACACCAAAGTTCATGAAGCAAGACAAAAAGAGCTGATGACACTTCGGGAGAAAGAGAAAGTAAAACAGGAAGTAGCCAAGACCGAAGGGATCAAAAAGAAGGTTGACCAGGAGGATGTCAAAAAGAAAGAAATCGAGTCTAAAAATGATTTGATGGGAGCTATAAAGATAATGGTCATTGGAGTAACAGCTGTTGGCCTTCTGTATGCAGGATCAAAAATGATCAAATCCATGAAAGCACCCAAAGTGAGCACAGTTCAATAAACCATGTCCGCATTAGCATCAATTACCGAGCAAGATACAGCCCAAGCAGGGACTATCCCGAACGGTTTTTTATTCGCCAGCATTAAGAATGTAGGTGAAGATAACGCAACAGTAAATAGTGTAGAACTCAAGAAAGGGGAAGCCAAGAGCTACCCCTTTGTAGGGAAGGGATACCATGATGTCAATTATGACCCTCAAAGCTCAACACTTCGAATTTTATACATCGTGTAAATAAGAAAAAATGATTGTAGGAGAATTGGAACAAAGCATAAATGAAGAGTTAGGCTACGAGCGTTACGATTCATTTTTCAAGAAAAAAACAGACAAAGAAAAACAAGCTTCCAAGGAAAAAAGGAAAGCTTGGTTTAGTAACCAAAAGAAGAATTTCAATGAGTCAGGAGGACTCAATGGAATTATGGGAACGATAGGGAATATCGGTAACTGGTGGAAAGATGATACACCAGCCGATTATGATATTGATGTTGGTGGAGATCAAGGTAAGGCAGAAGAAGATGACACCGCCAAAAAGGGCATCTCTACAGAAGTATGGGTAATTGGAGGAATTACAGTATTGGCATTAGCTATTGGAGTATATGCTTATTCCAACCGTAATAAAGCCGTTCCAGTACCCACACCAGCAACCGTTACCGCCTAATGATTATCCCTATACATACCAATTATAGAAGGATGGCAATTGAGGTCAGTCTAATGGCTCCCTACCCAATGGAGGTAGTTATTAGACTTACTGATGTTGAACATCACAGTAGTGATTATTTCAGACGTAAATTAACCTTTAAGAAGAAGGATATTGCTGAAGGGAAAGCCCAGCGAAAGATCGTAATAAACCTTCCTATTTCACCAAGAAATGCCGTACTGGAGATTTTCAGTTTGGGAGGAAATAAAGACGGAGTGCAGGTAAATGGAATCAAAGAAATTGCCTTCCCTCCAGCCGAAGTTTGGGCGCAAAGAGAATTACATCGGTTCATTGATTTTGCACAAGACTTTTCCAAGAAAGCAGGGTATGTAAAAACAGGTTTTTACGATAGTAAAGATCAGGAGTTTTTGATTCAATACATGCCTGAAATCCGAGATCAGTTTGGGAAAACTTTAGTTACGCCAGCAAGAACTAACAGAGGAACAGGAAGGATACAAGCATCCAAGAGAATGTTTAAAGGATATACCATTCCTGTACGCTTTTTCATTTTAATGCACGAGCGTCAGCATTTCCAAATTCCAACAAGGCAGGAGAAGCCAGCGGATTTAGCTGCATTGCAATTATATCTCGACTTAGGTTATCCAAAGATTGAAGCCATTTATGCCTGTACAAAAGTATTTAAGTCCCATCCTGAAAGCGTAGGTAAATTTCATGTAGACAGGGCAAAAGACATCATAGACTTTATCAATAATCACGGAATCCAACAACAAAACAATTTAAAAGCAGCATGAAGAAATTATTTCAACAAGGGCTAGTACTTCTAGCCATAATGATAGTGGGTATTCAGACTATATCCGCTTCAACAATTAATAGTAAAAACCAATCCGAAATGTACACTACCGGAACAGCACTTCGCAGCTATCAGCAAATTTTAGAAAGAGACTATCTAAAGACACAAGTATTAATCAAGAATACCTCTCAGGAGTCAAGTATTGTAAACTTGTGGAGCAGTCAAGTTACTTCATCAAAAGAGCCGGCTTATGAGACAGTAAGTACTTTTATGGATGCACATAATGTAGGTTCAGGGCAAACGAATCTTACCAACCAGAATACCAATGCGACTAATAGCAATACAACTTTTGGGCAATCTGAATCAATAGGAGCTGGTATTAATGTCCCAAACGGTGCTTTGGATAGTCCCAACAATGGTTTTGAGAATCCGAATAATGACTTTAATATGCCAACCTATAACCCGAATGCAGTTGGTTCTAATAACAACAGGTATATCGGTATTCACCCTAATACGGGAAATGTCTACATGCTCAATCAACTGACCAACAGTATTGAGATCGCCACATCAACAGGAGAGTCAATAACAGATATCATACTTAGTGATGTATTCCCTGGAGTTATATCTCCAAGTGCGATTGCTTTTGATACCGATACGGACTATGTGTATGTAGTAGGCTCCGTTTCCGATACAGTGTTTGTTATCAATCCAAACCATGAGATTGAGAACATAATTGATGTTGGTACAAGACCGATTGATGTTGCCTACAACCACGTTAACAAAAATGTATATGTCGCTAACCTAGTAGACAATACCATATCGGTAATTGATACGGTAAATCAAGCGGTAAGTGATACAATCGAAGTAAGAGAAGATCCGCTAAAGATTTTGATTGATTCGGATACAGGAAGTGTTTATACTTTTTGCGAGGGAGATTACCACATGACCGTAGTAGATAGCCTTCATCAAGGAAAGCTAGAAGTTGAGTATCCACCAAGCCCAATACTTGAAGCCGTTTATCATTCAGGAGAAGAAAAGGTGTACTTGATTATAGACGGTTCAACCGTTCTACATTCATTTGACACTTTAGAAGTAGAAGACGCTTTTTCCAATAATGGGGTACATAATCCACCACCAGCTATTCCAGTTCCCTTTAACGATGTTGATCTTGGAATGACTATGACTTCGCTCGCTTACAATGAGCATAACAATCATTTGTTTGCCACTAACCCTGATGGTACTGATCTGCTAATGATCGCACCTGATCAAACCGTTACATTGTTATCCTCCCTAGTAGAAGAAATCCCTTCACAAATTGAAATATCTACATCCGAGAATAGTCTATATGTACTTGCGGATAATGGAGTCACCTTGATAGGATGGGGAGTTGGTAACAGTGCTATTGTTTTTGATGATGGGTATAACGAGCTGAGGGAAGAGTTTAAGCAAAGTCCCATAATGATGAAGCATGTTAAGATGATCTCATGTGATATAGCTGATATCCATTCTATGAGGCTCAAAGACAAGCAACCAACAGGAAGGGTAAAAGAATCACCTTTCTCTTTTGGACCTTATCGTAGCCCACAAAACAAAGCTGGAGTATTGGAACTATTTGGAATGGAAGGACAGATAATTGACAGGCATACCGAGTGGGAGATGGAACTACCACCCAATAGTTCAGTCACCTTCCTATTCTACTACAGGCAAATGGATTTAATGTCATTTGTTAATGGGCAAATCGCTAACGTCTAATCTCAATTTATTACATGAGTAAATTACTAAACATAGCCCTATCACAATACGGGGTAAAGGAAATCAAAGGTTCATTACATAATCCAACCATTGTAGGTTATAGTAAGGATATCGGATATGGTGGAATCATTGATGATGAAACCGCATGGTGTTCCATTTTTATGAACTGGTGTGCTATGCATGTAGGTCTTGAACGCTCTAAGAAGTTGACAGCCCGTTCTTGGCTGAAGATAGGAGAAGAAATAAAGACACCACAAATGGGCGATGTAGTTATTTTCTGGAGAAGCTCACCTACCAGTTGGAAAGGTCATGTAGGAATCTTTGTAGGCTACAGTGAAGACAGGAAATATATCTATTGCTTGGGGGGAAATCAAAATAACCAAGTGTGTATTAAAGCCTACCCTGCAAAGCAATTGCTAGGGTTCAGGAGATTAAAATCAGATTATGAGAGTAATAGCAACGTTCGTACTTGGCGTATGGCTGGGTAGACAATTGTATATCAATTCCAGTAAGGAGGAAGCACTTGCCAAAGAGATCAGAATAAAAAGGAAGATCACTGATTTTATGGAAGAGAATGGTTTAGGCTCCAATTAGATCAAAAGTAAAATGCCAGAAATAACAGTCAGAAATAAAACCTATTTAATCCCGGACTCAAGTAGTCACAAGGAGCAGTGGAAGATTTACCTAGACACGCTACGAAAAGTAACGGGGTTTGCTAATGCCAAACAGATTTGGCTCGTAACATGGCAAGCAAATGGAAATACCCTGTTAACCACCGATGCAGAGTTTAACCAGTGGGCAAAACGCCATGACATCGATGTAAGTAATGCAGCCACAAGAGCAGTAGCAGATATTTCAAAGATGGGAGGAAACCTGTTAGGATTGGGTAAGAATATTACCAAGATGATCCAAGTAGGTATTCCAGTAACCGCAGGAATCATATTACTACTTGTTGTTCTGTTTGCAGCCAAGACAGTAAAAAACACCGACATCAAGGATGTAGTACAGATGACCCCAGTAGGTAAAGGATTACAACTTCAAAAAGCAATAGCAGGATGAACCTAAGTCAAGGAGAAAAAATACGATACGGAGTTTTAGCAGGGCTATTGTGTGTAACACCAATGGTCTATTCAGCACACAAACGTAGGCAAGCCAGTATAGCTGCCGAGTTTATGATAGAGCTAAAGAAAGAGATTCGACCAGCTATTGAAGGAATCCTTAGTAGTGATGCGTTTGATATTCATTACCGAGACAAGGTTAAAAAGAAGCTAAAAGGAAAGAGGTTTATTGTGTTAACCGATAAATCTGCCGAGAACCTAGCAGCTAAAATTAAAGCCTCATGGGGTTGGATTAATGATGATGAAGCCAAGGTTAGAGGAGTATTTCGATCCTTGAAAGATCATGTTCAGGTTTCACAAGTAGCTAAAGCATATTGGGCTAATGGAAAGAATAACAATTTGATTGATGATTTAACCTGGTATATGCCCGAAGAAGTGGGTGGGATACTAAAGCAAATAGACAAACTCCCTAAGTACAGAAAAGTCAGTACATAAACCAATGAGTCAGCAAGAAGAAAAGAAAAAAGGGATAAAGGGGTATTTGGACACCGTATTCAGCGAGGACGGATTAAAAACCGACATCAAGATTACAGTAACCAATCAAACGATGCTTAGAGTATCAGCCTATGCTTTGGGAACCGCTTTTGTCATAACCGTAATGGTTTTTGGAGTGAGAAGTATAGTTAATCAGAACACACAAGTAGCAGGATAGGAAATGAAGAAAACAGCATTGATATTATTTGGCATTTCGGTTTTTGCAGGGGCAAGTTATGTCGCCTTTGTAAGTACACCTGTAGGTAAGACCGTATTAGGTCGATACTTGGAGAAAAAGTGGATAAGCCTATCGGAGCTTTCAGGTCAAAAACTCAATTCGAAAAAGATTCGAAGTGCACTATCAGAAATTGATTATGAAGGGCATGAATTACTGGTGAGATTAACTATTGTGAGCAAACCAATCAGAGAAAGCAGGAAGGAAGGTAATACACCTTCAGAGAAACACATGAAACGACTTGCCACTATCATGAAGGAGATCAAAGCAAACGACTCCATTATGAAATCAGGCATTCGTGAATTACAAATCATAGAATTACCAAACTAAAACAAAACAGAATGATGCAAGAAACAACGAGTATTTTATTGAGCTACATTAGCCAGTTAGACTGGACGTACATTTTTACCCTAATCATTATTGGATACGGATTAAATAATACCACCGTGGCTAATAAGTTTAAGAAGGTCTTCAAATTCACTTTACCGAAACGATTCAGAATATTGATCATCGGTTTTGTGTATGCGATAGCCCTCTATTTCGTGAGAGAATATGACATCTCCCATGTAGACGGGTTATTTCAATCCTTCGTTTTCGCAATGGTCTTCCACAAGCTATTAGTAGATACATTGGTGAAGTTTATTCATCGAAAAGTCTCTCCTGTAGATGAAGAAGTATAGGGACATTATCAATATAGCCATACTGGTATTATTCGCCTTTTCATTTTGGTGGATAAGGAACACTGAGAGCGTTGAGAAAATAGATTTTCGGGACTCCTCTCAGGTTCTCCAGTTGGAGGTAAATAACGACTCTCTTCAATGTGTCATTGAGGGGTTGGAAGTGAAGCTGAAGGAGAGTAAAGCAAAGGAAGATAGTCTACTTACCTATATCAACAATAGCAAACGAAACCTGAACAGATTAAAGAAGAAAAAACATGAAGAAGTACTTCTTATTGATGCTTATAATGATGATGAGTTATTTGAGTTTTTCTCAGGGATTGACACCGAAAGTAAGACAGATTAATGGTATCACTTATTACTGTTTTACTTCAGATCAATCAAAGGAGATCGCAAAGCACATTAGAAATGATCAGTTGAATGATTCTATAATTATGGTACTGGACAGTATTGTTTTGAAACAGGATTCATTACTAACGATTAAACGAGATCAAGAGAAGTATTTACAGCATCAAGTAGGCGCACTAAAAGATCAGGTCAGTCTGAAGGGAGAGCAAATTGAGTTAATCAACAACGATGTATTATTCTACCAAAAACAAATTCGAAAACAGAAAAAGGATAAAGTGCTGATGGTAGTAGGAGCACTTGTATCGATGGTACTATGTATAGCAGTTTAACAACAATAAATGGGAGGTTATCAAAGTGAAAGCATAATTACAGGAGATTTACCACTAATGTCAATGACAGGTGGACACGGACGAACAGATGCAAGAGAAGATCAGGATTATACTGTTAACCTAGAAACACCAATAACAGCGTATGAAAACGGGCTTACCCTATGGGTAACATTTGAACAAACAAACAAATCTGATCCAACCATCAATGTTGACAGTTTAGGAGCTGTAGATATTTTGGTTCATTTAGGAGAAGGCGAATATGTTTCTCTTCCGGAAGGAGTTTTAATTGGTGGACGAACCTATATACTGGTTTATAAAGGAAGATCATTTGAGATCATTAACCTATATCTTCCTACTCAGGTAGCAACGGAAGCCCAAGTAGGGGTAGCAAGATTTGCCAATTCAACCGAAACCGTTTCAGGAAATGCTAATGATTTGATGGTATCCGTGGAGCAATTGAATCACAAGCTTAGTAACCAACTAATGAACTGGTCGCCTCTTATTCTACCTAGTACTAATATCCATTCATCATACGCATACTCAGGTGGAAATAGCCGACTAGACCTTATTGGTGGAATTTTACTAATACCAGGAAACCTAACTATCATGCAAACCGCTAATAACGGGGTATTGTACAAAGCACATGTAATGGCATTCCCAAAACCCTTTGATGGAACTATGCTTCCTTCAGGAGAATTGCAGAGCGTGGAAGGAGAAAAATTTACCTATATGATTGACCATAATGGTAAGTTTCTTCTGAATGGAATGTTTAACTCCAGTACCGATACATTACCCATAACCATTAACCCGTATGTCATTAAAACCCCAATTGAATTTGAGGCAACACCTTTTTAACAATGAGTGGAGAAGTATTAAAGTTAATAACAATTGCTCTGGGAGCAACAGGTTTTTGGAAGCTGATAGAATTATTGTTTAGGCAGTTTTTTGACCAAAAACTAAAGAGAGCAGAAACCATAAATCAGCAATCACAAGCAGAAAAGAACATTGTTGAGAAATGGATAAAGTGGTCAGATTTTTTAGAGAAACGAATCAGAGAATTTGAGAATAACACAGACTTACTAGAACAGATCATTGAGAAGCAACGAAAGAAGATTAAAGAATTGGAAGTCATCAATGAAAAGCTAGAAGCAAAATATCAGCAACTACTAAATAATTATAGGGAGGATGACAATGAAGGATAACAAAGTGATAGCATTATTGACAACAACGTTTATGATCTTATCCATTGTAAATATTTCAGTTAGTCTCTATCAGAGTCAGCAGCGAAATAAGAGCTGCACATGTAAGGAAAAGAAGTAAAGTATTAATGTCTAAAAAAGTATGGATCGGTGTAGGAATCGCAATTGGAATTTCTGCACTTACTGGAGTAGTAATTTATACAAACAAGGGAGATAAAGACCTTGAGAAAATCGATTTATCCAAGTTTGATAGTCCTGATATTAAGGGGTCTGGAAAATGTATGGATAAAGACTTTTTAAGATTGCTCCTAAAACTAGAAAAGGAAACAGGATACCCAATATTTGATTGGATTAATTCAGGTGCTAGAAGTGAGTACTGGAACAAGAAGGTTGGAGGGGTAAAGAACTCATCACATAAGATACCAACATGCAAAGCAGCTGATATAAAAGCATCCAATAAGACCATTAGAAATAACCTAGTAATGGCAGCCAAGAAAGTAGGGTTTAAAAGGATTGGAGTAGGGAATACTTTTGTGCATGTAGATAATGATGAGTCCAAATCACAATATGTAGCTTGGGGGTATGGTGGTAAGAAACCAGCAATTAACCCGTTTGTGTGAGAAAACAACTCAATAATTCAATTCACTATTCTTGTTTATTATATTTCTGTAAGGTCTACTAGATTCTCAAAACGTCTTAATATATGTCCATTCTTAATAGAGCGCTCAATAGCTTTATCTTTTCTCAATTCTTCAATTACCTCCGCAGCTCCTTTTGAATCATTCTTTATAATTCTAGCAATTATTGGCGCAGCACTATCACTAAAAAAGACAGGTCGGAAACTACTCCATTGACCATAACTTTTCTCTCCAATGTAAAATTCAACCAACTTCTTTAAGACATCTTTATATATCTCTTTTGGACAATGAGTAAGCCCTCCAACATCTTCAATCTTAGAACAAATTGATTCTTGACTTTCCCAATCACCACTTGCATCTTCTAACTCAGCTAATAGAGTGGTGTAAAAGTCTTTTAGTTTTACTTTCTTGAAGTAACCGATTGCACCGCAAGCCTGTCCAATTTTGGCTGTAACTAAATCTAATTTATCACGACCTAATCTGGTTTCAAGTATACCAGCAAGTTCGATAGTAACCGTATTAATTGTTAAAGACTTAATAGACCTCATTAATTCAACGCTATTTTCTCTAACAATATCTGGCTTATCTTCGTCAAAAGCATATGATATTAGTAATTGATTAATTTCCTTTTGCCTAAGTTTAGGAGCACTTTTATAATCTTCTAAAAATTCTTCTGAAGGAGTAATATTTGTATCACATTCAACAAGGTCTTTTGCATCCACAACTTTCAAAAGTTCTATAGGGTCTTTAGAAAGAACTATGTCAATGGTAGATTTGAATATATAAAAGCAATCTTCTATTACGGCTTCATATTCATTATCCTCATGTTCAAGGTCTCTTCTAATTTCATAGCATCTATGTATTCTTCTCCATTCAGGTCTAGTAAGAATTCCAATTCGATATGCTAAATCTATTGTTTTAGATACATTATAATCAAGAATATCTTCTTCTCTATTTATTGGAGGGAGTCTATAGTTTGTAGCGACTTCTTTAGCTAAATCAACACCTATTACAATGATTTTTTCTTTTAAATCATGGGTGGCAGCATTAAATAATCTTTGACATGCACTGCTGGCGTCAACAGGTAATAGCCTTTCTACCCGTTGAATTAGTTTTTTACCTTTCCATACAGGTCTTATTTTATTTAAAACTGTTTGAATACCACTTTTATCTATTTGGGAACCATCAGAAGGTATTATTTCGTAATTATCACTCATAGTTTTCTAATAAGGCACAACTACTGGATAAACAGATTCGTATCCAGTATAATTTAATATGCAAAATACTAATTTTATGCCTGATATAGATTAAAAATGACTTATAAGAAAACCAAATCAATCCTTTTGCGTAGGGAAGTCACTTAGTAATATCATTTCATTCAATAATTCTTCAGGCTTTAGGTTACTTGTTAAATCCGTTAATCTACTGTAATGTCTGAACCTTAAAGTAGTATGTTTATCATAAATGGAACTGTCCTCAAAAGTTCTTAGAATCACATCTATTCCATGTAAAACGCCTTCTTGATGAATGATATTTTGCATTCTGACATACTGAACATCGTTTAATTGGGGTTGTCCTTTTTCCTTAGTAATCTTACCGAAATATTTGGAGTATTCCATGTGTGGTGTTTGTTAGGTTCATAAATTACTGAAGGTATTATCCTATTCCAAGTCTAAGTTTCAATTCTTTCTTTTTGGTTCTTGAGATGGATATGGTTTCACTGTTAATCAGCATAACCGAACCACCTTCTTTACTGGTGTATTTTTCAACTTTCTTCAGGTTAATCAAGTATTGATTATTGATTCTAAAAAAGTCATTTTCATCAAGCATATTCTCATATACCTTTAGGTGTTTTGAGGAGATAGTACTATTGTCTATTGTGGCTAAATGCGTGTATTGTCCATCGCTTTTTAAGTATAGAAGATCATTGATATTTACGAAATGATAATCATTACCAGTAGCGATTGCAATTCTTCCGTTTTCCTCTTCATTTAGGTTGTGAAGGAGATTGTTATTAACCTCATTTTGATTAACCAAAATAGCCTTTTCTACCGCTTCAATTAGCTCATCAATATCAACTGGTTTTAATAGATAATCCAGCGCACTGAACTTAATGGCTTTGATAGCATATCCACTATGTCCCGTAGTGAAGATTAATCGAAAGCTTTTGTTCTCTAGTGCTTCAAGCAAATCAAAACCACTTCCCCCAGGCATTTCAATATCGAGAAATACAAGTTCGGGTTTGGTAGCATTAATTAATTTAATTCCCTCCAGTATCGAGTTAGCAGTACCAATGATTTCAATTTCTGGACAATACTCCTTAATGATTAATTCTAATGATTCTATTGCTGATGGCTCGTCATCAATAATCAATGTTTTCATTTATGAGATATTAGTTTAGGTATAGTTAATTCAACTTTAGTTCCAAGTGCAGATCCTTCAGGAGAAATCAAGTCAATAATATTGACTTCAATGGTTTGATTAAAAACCTTATTGGCAAGTTCAATTCTCTTAGCAGTAATGCTATTCCCAAGAGACTTGCGGTATTTATTCTTTTCCTTCAATTCCATTGTCTTTTTTCTCCCGACACCATCATCCTGAATGCAGCATAGAACTCGATTATTGTTTAGGGTAGCCGAAATTACTATTTTTCCTTTTCCCTTCTTATTCATTATACCATGCCAAATAGCATTTTCTACATAAGGTTGCAGAAGGAGAGGAGGTATTTTTATGGTCGTGTCATTTTCTATTTCTTCAGGAACTTGAATTTCATATTCTAGTTTTTCATTTAGTCTTAAAGATTCAAGATCAAGATATACTTTCAATGCTTCCAGTTCTTGCCCAAATGGGATTAGTTTACTTTGTGAATTATCAAGAACCAATCTCATTAAAGTAGCAAAATGAGATAAGTATTTATTGGAGCTTTTCTTATCATTCTTCAATACAAATCGTTGGATGGCATTAAGAGAATTAAAAATGAAGTGAGGGTTCATTTGAGAACTCAGCGCTTTCTGTTTAGAAGTAAATAACTCATCCATTAACAGTTGTCTATTCCTCATTCTTTTTAGTCTTACATGAACAATAAGAGAAATACTTGTTAGTACGAAAGTGATAATTGAAAGGTAGAACCAAGCTTCTCTCCAGAAGGGGTATGAAATGTCAAAAGAAACGGATTGAACAGGCGAGCTATTCCCTAGTCTGTCAATAGCTTTTACTTGTAATTGATATTCTCCCGGAGCAAGCGAAGAAAAGAAAAGGTAATCATTGGTGGTTGTCTTCCAACTAGCACTTGTATCCAATCTGTATTGGAATCTAACTTGGTTATGTTTTCCCAAGGAAATACCTGCTAATTCAATTTTAATATTGTTTTGATGATAAGCAAGGGAGTAGTTATTCTGTAGTTCTTTATGCGTGTTATTGATCTCTATTTTGTCAAGGTACAAGAAGGGCTTACCACCTTGAATAAATTCATCCTTTTTGAAGTAGTTTACACCCTCAGAAGTTGCTACCCAAATCATATCACCTGTTATGTAGGTATTATAGACCATGTCCGAACATAAGCCATTGGTGACCGTAATTTGTTCTGTCCTTCTATTTTTTATGTCAAAAAGAGAAGTGATTTTGCTTAGCCCCTTGTTTGTACTGACCCATAGGATAGAATCTTGATCATAAATCGAATGCAGACATGCGTTACTAGTTAATCCATTGGACTCATTAATGGAGAAACAAGTATCATTTTTCCACACTACTATTCCATTAGGAGAAGAGAGAAAATAGGTGCTATCATTGAAACGGTGTATGTTGGTAAATTCATAAGAAAGTAATGGTTTTTGAATACTTAGGTTAACGAATGATGTGTCCTGGTAATTGAATTGCCATAAGCCATTTGTTGTTCCAAGTAGAAAGCTTTTACCTGCTCCATTTTGTATAGCGTATGTGTTCTCTTTATATCCATAATCGGAAGATCGAAAATCTTCAGAGATAACACCAATATGAGATGTCCAATAAGGTTTGTTATCATGTCCAAATACTAATTGCCTTCCACTACATTTAAAATCATGTATTGAGCTTTGAGTAATGTTTCTCAAATGTTCGTGATGAATGATGGCATGTAAATCTCCCCTGTGATCCAGTGCCATATCACGGATCATATTATCTGATGAGTAAGCTATTGAGAATAGGTTATTCTGATAAGTAAGTATTGAGTTTTTTGAGGTAAACAAATAGATGCAGGAAGAGTCTCCCACTACCTTTTTAATTACTTCGGAATCATTTAGGTTAAGATCAAATTTCTTTACAGTAAGGTTTGGAATATAGAACACACCATTTTCAAATGTGGTGATCCAAAGCCCTCCCTCATGGTCTTGTAGGAGGCTGGAAGTATTGTAATTGCTAGAAAGAATGATTGTTGCATTGGTATAGTTTTCATCCTGCAAAATAAATGCACCTTTCTCTGTAGCAACTAATATCTTATTATTCGTACCAATAATAATGTCCCTTATCTGAAATGGAAGGGCTTTAAGTATAGATAGCTCATTATTCTTAAAAGAATAAATCGTATTGGCATGAAAAAGAAGATACTCATTAACTGAAATAGGAATTACTTTGAAACAAGCTGTTGGTGACAGGAGATAAGAAGGGTGTGTGCGAGTGATTGGGTATTTGCCTTTATTGCATTGAAAATATATATCACTTTTAAAGGTATTTAGACTATTACTTTCAGGAGAGTTTGATATATATACAATGCTATCTTTAAGTGTCGATGAATAGTTGTCTCCAGTCGTTAGAATCTTTATGGAGTCAAGATCGAATGATAGATCAATGATTCTTCTTGTTTTGGATTTTTGTTGTAGATCAGAATTGAACTTAGGATATACTATTTGCTCTCCATTATGGTAACAAACTTTATTGAACCCGATGAACCATATATTTCCTGATCGGTCTTCAGTTATTTTCGATACTGAATTATAGGCAAGACTATAATTGATGAAATGTTGCCCGTCATATTTTGATACCCCTTTGTTTGTTCCGAACCATAAAAAACCTTTTGAGTCTTGAAAGGAGGTGTAAACAAAGTTACTTGGTAAGCCATCATTTACATTTAGCTGTGACGTTTGATAGGCATTTTGAGAACACAAACCTTGAGGTAGGAGTATGAAAAGTAAAGCA
Organism: Parvicellaceae bacterium; assembly: GCA_965230225.1. GTDB lineage: Bacteria > Bacteroidota > Bacteroidia > Flavobacteriales_D > Parvicellaceae > CALSMU01. The sequence continues at coordinate 462,207 of CBDDKM010000002.1, read as the reverse complement.
TATAAAAAACGTTGTGGCATTCGGAGGCGTTTTAGTTACGAAACTAAAAAAAATGCGAATCCGAAAATTGATTACTTTTTGACTAAGGCTAAATTAATAAGGAAGCTTGGTTCTTTCTCTAGTAAAGTATTTTGATATTCTGTTGAACACAAGTCCCCAAACTTCGAGAAGCTGATTTTCTTCCATGTCGTATAAATCGTAGGTCACGAAATTAATCTTACATCCACTATTAACGTAAGATGTGAACTTATACTCTTTAGTTTTGCTGGTAATAGTAAACTTATTCTGATGAAGCTCATTTAATTTGCCCTCCCAAAACTCAATATCTCCTTTTATAGGAATAAGTTCTATCCTTTCAAAACAATCTTTTACTACTAAATTGAATTTGTCGACAAAGTTCTTACAAACAATAGATTCATCCCAAGTGTGATCTTTACTGATTTCAAATCTTTTCGGGGAGAAGGTTTTATTGAACTGAATTAGCTGTTCTGCTAAGTTTTGTTTTGAGGTTTTAAGGATTGTTTTGAAACCATTCTTTGAATGACCGCTAGACTTCTGTACGATCTCACTACTATTAAGTATCTCCTGAATTTCCTCGATCAAATTGTCGTAGAATTTGGTTGATACGTATCCTTCATCATTATCTTCGTTTTCCTCTGCCCAATCTTCCAACTCCCAATTATCAGAAAACTCCGCAATTTCTACACCCATTTCTCTATTGTTCTGTTCCGAGTGACTTAATAGATTTATTGAAGTGATGATAATTCTCCTCTCGTTAATGTAACATTTGGAGTGAAGAAAAGCATGATTAAAAACCGTCATGTTCTTAAATGATGTTAGCGCTTTTTTGGTTTCGCTTTTCAAAGTTTCGTATTGACAGACGAGATTAATTTCAACCCCTTTTCTATCCGCTTCTTGAAGGGCAGTTAATACATTGTCGGAAGGGTTGATATAAGGAACAACAATGAAAATCTCTTTAGTTGCTTCCTTAAACAATCTAGGTATCGCAACATTTAATTTGTCAGTATTCAAGAATTTAATCATGCGATCAAAGTAGGGTTTATGTCTTTATCGCAAGATAGGATTATTACAGGTAAAATTGATTACCAAAGATGAGTAAAATGAAAGATTTTCAATAGTTATTAAAATTGACGTAATAATTGTTTGAAAAAGGGCAGTATTTGTTTGCAAAAAGTTTGTAAAGTCTGTTTTGCAAACATTTTTGCAAACTTTCAGGGTTAGAGATAAAAATGCATGTATCGTTTGGGCATAAAAAAAGCCGCTAAATTAGCGGCTTTAGAAGCTCTCCCTCTTGGGCTCGAACCAAGGACCCTCTGATTAACAGTCAGATGCTCTAACCAACTGAGCTAAGGGAGAATCAATTTTTTGACAAAATTAATTTTTTTATAAAAGTTTGCAAAAAGTTTGCAAATTCTATTTTTCACTATTTCAATTTCTCTGTAACTCTCTGACAATTAGTTGTTTCCATCTTCTACGGAAACTGATTAACAGTCAGGTGCTCTAACCAGCTGAGCTAAAGAAGCATCCTTAAATCGGGGTGCAATATTAATGCAAAGTTTGTAATTAAACAACTATCTTTGTCAAAAAATTAATAAAAATTAAAAATGAGTTTAGTAAGTGTTGGAACAGTTGCATTTGATGCGATTGAAACCCCGTTTGGAAAAACGGATAAGATTATCGGAGGAGCTTGTACTTATATCAGTTTAGCTGCATCCTATTTTACAAAGGAGTCTAAAATTGTATCTGTTGTAGGGGATGATTTTCCACAAGATACTTTAGATATGATGGCATCTAAAGGGATTAAAACTGAAGGGTTACAAGTAAAAGAGGGAGAGAAGACGTTTTTCTGGTCAGGGAAATATCACAATGATATGAACACCCGTGATACATTAGACACTCAACTAAATGTATTGGAGACTTTCGACCCTATGATTCCTGAGAGCTATCAGGATTGTGAATACTTAATGCTAGGAAACCTTACTCCTTCTGTTCAGTTGGAAGTGATTAACAGAATGAAAGTTCGTCCGAAGTTGATTGTATTGGATACGATGAACTTTTGGATGGATGTAGCAATGCCTGATTTAAAGAAAGTATTGAAGGAAATCGATGTATTGACAATTAATGATGAAGAGGCCAGGTTACTTTCTGGTGAGCATTCATTGGTAAGAGCTGCTAAGAGAATCTTAGATATGGGGCCAACTACTTTAATCATTAAAAAAGGAGAGCATGGAGCATTATTGTTCAATGAAGAGCGAATTTTCTTTGCACCGGCATTACCATTAGAAGATGTATTTGATCCAACAGGAGCTGGAGATACTTTTGCAGGAGGATTTATCGGTCACTTAGCTGCTACAGGAGACCTTTCATGGGAGAACATGAAAAATGCAATCATTATGGGATCTGCTTTAGCTTCTTTTACAGTAGAAAAATTCGGAATCGAAAGATTGGCTGAATTAACCATGGAAGAAATTAGCGACAGAGTTCTTGAGTTTGCTGAGTTGACTAACTTCAATTTAGAGTATGCTACTCAGGAAGTAGAGCAATAAAAACAGAATTATTCTATATGGAAAGGCTCGGTTTAGTACCGGGCCTTTTTATTTTAATCGCATGTTGCCAAACTTCTGCCCTTTTCTGGATACAGAGTAGATGATCATTTGATCATCGGAAATTTGCTCGCATAATTTAGGTACAGTATAAATTCTGTCGTTGGAATTGTTGAACAAAATCTCTTTGTTATATTCTCCGTTATTGGCAATAGAAACCAGTAGAGTTAGGTAAGCCTTTTTCTCTTTTTTCTCTAGTTTCTTTAATTCTTCTTTATCAAAATAGCGCTTAGCACTTTCGTTATACACCAGATACATCTGATCGTCTTTTACTTGTAATGCATAAGATGATAACCTCCCTCCATCGTTAGTGGAGTGTTGTGTTTTCTCAATTTTTGTGGTCCAGTCGATGTTTCCGTCAGGAGCTACATTAACCACAATAATATCGTTATAGTTATAATGGTAGGTAGTAGTTGTTCTGGTGTACCCATTAGCATCCGTATAAGTGTGTGTGGTTACATAAACATAGTATTGCTCAGCAAGTAATACTACACCACCATCATCTCTAAGAATAAAGTTTCTCAAATCGTAATTGTACATCTCAATTTTTCGATCCTTTTTTGCTTCTTTTCTCTTGGCCTTATCAATTTGTTTTTGAGTCCAGTTTTGTGTGATGAAGTTTTCTTCAAACTCCTTTAAGTTGGAGGACTTGATTTTCTTGGTCTCCCCATCAATGGCTAAGAAGAAGGTTCCTTTTATACCATAACTCCCATTCTCCGAATAGAAACCTGCACAGATAATATCTCCATTATTTCTAACTCTAAAGGTGATTTCTGAGATGAATTTATCTTCCAGATCTACTTCAAAATCTTTAATTCTGGTTCCATTGTCAAAGTACCCTACAATGTGGTACTTGTATTTACGGGTACCTTTCTTTTTTACATTGGTTTTGTCTTCAGAAAATTCTTTTCCCAATATGTATACATCTCCATTATTGGAAACACGATAATCCTTCACTGTAAACAATTGCTGTTTGTATGGAAGTGTCACTTCTTTGTTCCACAGTTCCTCCAACTTTTGATTCATTACCTTAAACCCAAACTGCTCAGGAGCATCCTTTAAATAAGGCTTGCTAAAGAACAATAATAGTTTGGTACTATCAAGGGATATTTCGTAATCAAATTCTCCCTGAAACCTTTTCTTCTCATAACCGATTTCACCCACTTTAGTAGCTTCTCCTTCGGCACTAAGATTCTTTTTGTCGATAACCTGATAAAACAAAGAGTTCTTCTTAAGTTTCCTGTCGGTATGGGAGCTTAAGAGTAAAAACTTATCGTTAAACTCGGTAATTCCTTCAAAAAACAGATTGTCCCCCTGATACTTTAAGGGCAATTGAAACTTATCTGCCTGCGATAAATCTAAATTATACTTCTCAAGGGCCATACCGTTTTTTACATTTTTAAGCATGTAATATCCGGTTTCATCGTGGCTAATAATATCTACAAAAGAAGCCCTTTTTTCTTGAGGGATTTTAGGACCCCAATTAATGTTGGCTTTGTCTGTTACGTCAATCTGACCATAGCCCCAAAATACGGCTAGTAACAATATGAAGGAGAGTAGTATTTTCATATACGTTAAAGTTAATTCTAAAATGCCAGACGGTAGCTTAAATTTGGAAAAAAGCTGGAAGAAGGTACAGTAACTACCTCATCTAATAACGAATCATACTCTCTGTAAATTGCATTTCCGTTCGAGAATAGGTTCTTAACTTGAAGGCTCCATGTTCCTGTTCTGTCTTTTCTGTTGGTCTTAAAAGTTACCGTAGCATCAACAAATATTAGGTTTTCTTCGCGCAAACTGTATGCCATGGATTCCATCAGTATGGTTTCATGAGCAATTCTGGAAGCATCTAAATCAACCGGAGTATATGGCCTACCTCCTACAATTGCCAGATTGGTGTTCCACCCAACAAAGTTTCTTCTGCCTTTTTTCTCTCCCACTAGGTATTCCTTACCTGCAAGGAACCTAATGTTGAAGTTTTGATCAAATTCAGTATCCCTTTTAACTCCATCTCCTCCGGTGTAGTGCGACTCGAAGATACTGGTGTTAATCATGTAGTATAGCCCATCTTCGGTATAGCGTTGTAGTCCTACATCAATACCATAATTTTCTCCGGTACCATCATTTACCAAGGGTCGCATATCGTCTAACTCTCCAATGTTAACCACAGAAAACGATCCATTTTGTTCTACTGGAATATCGTATAAAGACTGATAGTAAACTTCTACATTTAGAAAATGATTTCGGATTAATTTCGATTGCCATCCTGCTACAATGTGATGAGCTTTAATAAAGTCGAGGGCCTGATTAGGATATAGTACATTCCCCAAACTATCATTGGTTCTATATTGGTAAGTGGCAAAATTTTCGATCTGGCTGTGCTTACCGTAGGCTAAAGAGAGTTTGTTTTTATGATTGGCTTTCCACGAAAGGCCAATTCTTGGCTCGATAGAACTTTTATCATTGATATCCAGATGAACAAAGTGTACTCCGGCATTTAAGGCAAGGTCTTCGTTGATTAAGAACCTGGATTGTGAAAATAAATTGACCGTTTGAGAATGACCATCACCTGCAACCATTGTATCTGTTGATGACGATTCAAAGTTGTACTTTTGAGCACTCCATTTATGGTTGGTTTTGGTATAGGTAGCACCTGTTTTGTTTTGGTGCCTGTAGCCAAATCGGTGTTTTATAGAAGTGGCTATTGCCACCGGAGCACAGGAATATTCATTCACTTGCCTGCTAACTTCTTCATAGTTTTCCAGAAGGTAATTTTTGTTGTCAATTTGCTCCGCCATAGAACCCAATACAGTACTTTTAATCACTGTAGATTCTCCTAATAGCTCTGTATAACTGAGCCCTACTGTTGCCATGTTACTCACCATGGTTAAGTTATATCGGTCCAGTTCTCTGGTCCAAAGTGTACTATCTTCCACAGCCCACTTTTCTCTATCGCTCATTCCGGCAATCCCGAAAAACTTAAAATTGCCACCTCTTTTGGTTGGAAATTGGAGGTTAAAAGAAAGGTCTTGATAAGTTGGTTGGGTAGGGTATCCGATAAACCTTGCCATACCCACTGTGGCATACCTGTAATTAACCAGATAAGAGGAGTTTTTATCCTTATTGATTGGCCCTTCGGAGGCGAGATCCACACCCAATGTTCCTATTTGCAGAGTAAATTCATTTTTATCAGCATTCCCTCTTCTAAAGTTAACGTCAAAAATTCCAGAAAGAGCATTGCCATATTCTGCAGGAAAGGCCCCGATATAGAAGTCACTATTACCTAGCAATTGCATGCTGAATACAGTAAAGGTTCCTCCAGAACTTCCTATTCGTGCAAAATGAGTTGGGTTCATCAGTTCCACTCCTTCAATTCGGTATTTCAATCCTCTTGGCGAATTACCTCGAATGGATATAAAATTTTCGGAGAATGCAGCATCGGAAGTAACTCCCGGTCTTGTTCCTGCGACTCTAATTGGATCATCAAGACTACCTGCAATTTTCTTTGCATCAATCACTCTAACCGGAATGGCACTTACGGTGGCCATTTGATTCATGGGGGTGTTTCGATCTGCTGTAGATGTTATTTCGACAGCTTCCAGTTTTTTAAAAGCCACTTCCATTTGCAGGTTGATGTGGGTACTTCTACTGGCCTGAACTGATATATCTGTAACAATGTTCGGGATGTAATCGGGATGCAACATTGAAATGTTATAGGTACCCAACAGTACTTTTTCGAAAGTAAAAACTCCCTTGTGGTCTGTAGTGGTTTCAGCAATTGTTTTACCATCTGCAATTAAGGAAACCAAAGCATCTTTAACGGGGTTTTCGGTAAACTGATCGGTAATTACTCCCTTAAGATCTTGCTCAATCGTTTGAGCATTACCGGAGTGGATAATGCCTGTAAAAATGATTGCCAGTATGTAGATTAAATGCTTTGTCATTTCAAATACAACCGCAAAATTGCAACGATTATTGGGAGGAATTTCTGATGAATGTCATGGTACATAGGAGGTAAGCTAATTATGACATTGAATTGACAAATTTGGAGGAGAATTGATCCGAATTATAAAGTTTCCAAATGCATATTTCGAAATATGCGGATTTTAGGATACTTTTGCAGCCCAAATTATTAAGTCATGAGCGATAGAAGAGTTAGAGTACGATTTGCACCGAGTCCAACAGGACCACTTCATATTGGAGGTGTAAGAACAGCACTTTACAATTACCTTTTTGCTAAGAAGCATGGAGGAGACTTTTTATTGAGAATAGAAGATACGGATCAAACCAGATATGTAAAAGGTGCCGAGGACTATATCCTTGAAGCATTGAACTGGTGTGGTATTAACCCTAACGAAGGAGTTGGTGCCGGAGGTGATCTTGGCCCTTACAGACAGTCTGAAAGAAAAGAGGCCGGTATATATAAAGACTATGCTTTCCAGCTGGTAAAAGATGGTTATGCATATTACGCATTTGATACTTCTGAAGAGTTGGAGAACATGCGTGAAATGGCTAAGCAGGCAAAAATGCCTAACTGGCAATATAACTCGATTACTCGTGGATCCATGAAGAATTCGATTTCACTTTCTGAAGATGAAGTTCAGAAGAGATTAGATGCAGGTGATCCATTTGTGTTGAGGTTGAAAATGCCAAGAAACGAAGAAGTTCGTTTTCACGATGAAATTCGTGGTTGGGTGGTAGTAAATACCAACAACATGGATGATAAGGTGATATACAAGGCAGACGGAATGCCAACTTATCACCTGGCAAACATCGTGGATGATCATTTGATGGAAATTACTCACGTTATTAGAGGAGAAGAATGGTTGCCATCAGCTCCTTTACACGTGTTGTTATACAGGTATTTAGGATGGGAAGATACCATGCCTAAGTTTGCTCACCTTTCTCTAATTCTTAAGCCAAACGGAAACGGAAAACTTAGTAAGAGAGATGGAGATAAAGGAGGGTTCCCGGTATTCCCTTTGGAGTGGAAATCGCCGGAAGGAAACATTTCTTCAGGATACAGAGAGCAAGGATATTTTCCGGAAGCTTTCATTAATATGTTGGCTTTCTTAGGGTGGAACCCTGGAACAGCTCAGGAGATTTTTACACTAGAAGAATTAGTAGCTGCTTTCTCTCTAGAAAGAGTAGGGAAGAGTGGTGCTAAATTTGACCCGGATAAAACCAAGTGGTTTAATCAGCAATATTTAAGAGCTAAAACCGACGATGAGTTAGGTCAATTATTAGCACCTCATTTAGATAAAGAATACCCTAATTCATTTTTAGCTGGTGTAGCAGGGATGATGAAAGAACGTGCTTCTTTTATTCAGGAAATGCAAGAAGGAAAATATTTCTTCGAAGCTCCAGCAGAATATGATGCTAAAACAGTTCGTAAAAAATGGAAGGATGAAACTCCTGAAAGAATGAGAAAACTGTTAGCAGTATACCAATCTACCGAGAATTGGAATGCTGATGAATTGGAAGTTGTATTCAAAAAATTCCTTGAGGATAATGAATTAGGAATGGGAGCAGTATTGCCAAACTTCCGTGTATTGGTTACTGGTTTAGGAATGGGACCTTCGATGTTTGCCATAGCAGAATTGCTAGGTAAAGAGGAAACTCTTAAAAGAATGGAAGAAGGGATCGATCGAATTATTGCTCTAAAGCAAGAAGCCGTTTAATTTTTATTCGGGGGATGAACATTATTAAGGTACATGGTATTCGCACCTATAGTTTTCATGGGTGTTTACCGGAAGAAACCAGAATAGGTTGCTACTACGAGGTGGATGTAGATTTGTGGTGTGATTTTTCGGAGTCAGCAAAAACAGATGACTTATCCAAAACCATCGATTACGTTGGAGTAAACAAAATTGTTGAAGAGCAAATGGCTGTTCCTAACAAATTAATCGAAACTGTGGCATACCGCATTATTCATGCACTTAAGGATGAGTATAGTATGCTGGAAAAGGCCAGTATTGAAATTCGCAAATTGAACCCTCCAATTGAAGGAGATGTAAAATTTGTGGCCGTTGTTGTTGAGGAATAGAATCTAATTATTAACTTTGGCGTCCGTTTAGGACAAAGGGTCTCTTGGCCGAGTGGCTAGGCAGTGGTCTGCAAAACCATCTACGGCGGTTCGAATCCGCCAGAGACCTCAACCAAAATCCCCGCTGATGTAATCAGTGGGGATTTTTTTATTCCAGCCCGAACCAAACGCAGTTTGAGAGAGGAATGGAATAAAAAAATCCACATTATTCTGGAAGAATAAGGGGGGATGGTGTTGAAAGTCCTCCCACCCTGATCACCAGCCGCCAGGCTGGTAATCCCAAACCAAGAACGAAGTCCGACGCAGTTTGAGGGAGGGGAGGAATAAAAAAATCCACATTATTCTGGAAGAATAAGGGGGATGGTGTTGAAAGTCCTCCCACCCTGATCACCAGCCGCCAGGCTGGTAATCCCAATCAAGAACGAAGTCCACAAAGGTTCAAGTGAAGAACTTGCTTGTTTCCTTCCTAATCACTCAATTTTACTACCGTTTACTAATTGATTAAAATTTTAGGCAACGCATAGTAAAGGTTTGGAGTGTTTAATATAACTAACCCAAAACCTGTTATGACCAAAACAGCTTCCCCACTGACCATTATTTTGACCTGCCTGTTGTTTTTTCAGCTTTCCTATTCTCAGGATTGGATCCATTACAATGTTCAAAGTACTTCCGGAATATCAGCCAGTGCGGTTCATAGTAGTCTTCGTTTGGACAATGGCAGTATGTGGTTTGCAACCAATCAGGGGCTTATCAATTACAAAGTGGAGTTAGGGCATTGGAACACCTATGATGTTTCTGATGGAATAGGAAGTAACGCAGTCTATGAAGTTGAGCTGGATCAGAATGGAGTTATTTGGGCAGCAACTGCTAATGGTGTAACTGCAATAACTGAAACTATAATTCAAAATTATACCACAACACATGGCTTAGCCTCCAACATGGTTAAAGACATTTTTGTGGATGATAATAATGTAAAATGGTTTGCAACTTACGGAGGTGGTTTATCCAGATTTGATGATACTAACTGGCAAAATTTTGATGAATCTGATGGTTTGATTTCAGATCTCTGTTATAGTGTTTTTGAAGATAGTGATCAGGCAGTTTGGGTAGGTACCAATGATGGTGTTTCCAAATATCAGAATGGACTTTGGAGTAGTTTTACTATTTCGGATGGCCTGGTGAATAATACTGTAACAGGAATTACACAAGCTGTTGATGGAACGATGTGGTTTTCTACTATAGAGGGTATTTCCTCTTTTGATGGAAGCACGTGGACCAATTACACAATTACTAATGGCTTACAATCTGATTTTGTCTATGCAATAGAAGTATATAACAACCAAATCTATTGCGGAACTGAGAATGGCATGGGAGTGTATGATGGAAATTCCTGGTCGTGGTTAACGATTCAAGGAGCACTTTCGGGAAATGAGATTTACGATCTCAAAACACAAGGTCAGGAATTATGGATAAGTTACGCCGAAGGTAAAGTAGATTTATTTGATGGGTTTACCTATCAAAAAATTGGTAACAATTTGGGTATGATAAATAATTATTGCAGTGATATTGCTCAGGATAAGGAAGGTAATATTTGGGTAGCTCATGGTAACCCTGGTATCTCGATGTATGATGGAGAGATTTGGCATCAATTTACCCACCAAAATACTGGGATATCAGCAAGTAGAACAGTGGATGTAGATACGAGTGGGAATGTTTGGTTTGCAGGTTCTGGGGTTCATCTTTTTGATGGTCATGATTGGCATCATTTTCATCAAGCAAATGGATTATATGCTACTGGATCTCATAATATATTTTGTGATTCTAGAGGAAATGTTTGGGTAGCTCATTACTATGGTATAAGTAAATATGATGGAAATGGTTGGTCTACATACAACTATCAGGATGGATTGCTATTTAATCATAGTAGTTCTCGTTTTTTTATGGAAGACATTGGTGGGGGAATATGGTTCTGCAACGGGAGGGAATTATATACGTATAGCGAGTACAATGACTATTGGTACGAGGAGTTTGTAACATCTTCCTGGATTCAAAACCTCTACAGTCCTACTGGGCATGATATTCTAGTTGCCGAAAACAATAATACTTTAAGAATTCCAGTATTTCCCGGGTTCAATTCAGATTTGGTTAATTGGCCCGAAGATTTGGAGTCTATGTCAAGAGCTCCAAATGGGTGTATTTGGATGATAGATGAAGATGGTGATGTATATACATTTGATGGGAGTGAAGTTCAGTATGATTCACAAATTCCTGGAGGTTACCGTAAAATATATGTTGATCATTCCAATAGTGTTTGGTTAACCGACACGTATGGACTTTATATGAAACCAAATGATTGTTCTTTTCAGGGGTTCAATGAGTTACATGGTTTAGATGAGATTTTAATATCTAATCCGTTTACCAACCCCACAAATGATTTTTTAAGGATTGAACTTTCCTTACCACAAAAGTATTTAATCCACTTACAATTATTTAATGTACACGGACAGCTTATAGAATCCTATGAGCAACAAGGCCTATTTGGGAATCAATGGATAGAAATGGACGTGTCAACTTACCCAGCTGGAATGTACGTTTACCAAATTTCTTTTGACTCAAAGCCGGAGTATACCGGTAAACTATTAATTAGCAAACCTAAATAACCCCAATACTATGAAAAAACAATTCTTATTAATTGCCTTCCTCCTGATAGGGGTTTTGCAAGGCACAGCCCAATTAAAAATCGTATCCGTAAATGGATGGGGGGCATGGCAATATGGATCGATAGATTCAGCTTTGGTAACAGTCGAACCCAAAGGACTATACGCAGAAGTAGGTGTTTACCTTGATTTTTCTACTAGAGGTACATCTTATTATGATCCCATAGATAGCCTCGAGGTTCAGATGAATTTTGAACTTCCTAAAGATGTAGAAGTAACGGATTTATGGTTATGGTTCAATGATTCTATTATTGTTGCCGATATATATGACAAATGGACCGCAACTCAAGTTTATGAAGATATTGTTGACAGAAGAACTGACCCGGCCCTGTTACAGAGACAACCTGGCTATTATAACTCAAATTATCGCTATGACCTAAGAGTTTTTCCTCTATTAACGACCATGCCTAGGAAAATTAAAATGACATTTCAGGTGCCTATAGAAAGTCTCACGGACTTAACCAGTTCTATTGATTTGCCTGGTAATATATTATCACATTCTTATATGACTCTGTTGAGTTATAAAGTACAATATATTCCAGGGCAAAATCTAGATTCTCCAACTATTGAGGGTAGTAACATATTTGTGCCAATGCAAGACAGTTTTGGAAACACTTTTTATGAAGCAGATTTAACTTCTGGTTCATTTCCTTTCAATGTAGAATTAGATTTAGTAAACAATAACACGGCACAGTTTTTCGCTGGTCAATATGCCGCTCCTGCAGGACAAACAGATATTTTTCATTTAGAAATTTCCCCGAAAGAGATTTTTCAAATTAGTAACCCTAAAAAGGTACTGTTCTTAATTGATTTTGATGAATCAAATACAAACTCATTAACAGATAGTGAACTATATGATGAATTGGAAGATTACGTCATGGATCATTTCGGGCTGATCGATTCGATTAATATTATGATTTCTGGTTTTATTACCAATGATGTAGGAGGAGATTGGGTTTCTGGAAATAGTTCAGATTTAAATCAATTGTTTAGTCAATTTGATTCGGGTGATTTTAATAATAATTCCAACTTGCAACCACTATTGATAGATGGAATCAGTTTTATTCAAGATCATGGTAATGAAGGAGAGATAATCCTAATATCTAATGACGATTCGAATGGAGACTTGAATTCAGGTAATAATCTTATTACCAACATTATTGACTTAATGGGAGGTAATGAAATACCTATCAACGTTATTGATTTGTATGATTCATATTACCCATATTATTGGATAGGAGGACAATATTTCCGAGGAAATGATTATTTGTACATGACATTAACAAGTCAATTAAATAGCCAGAGACTATCTATTCGTGATTATTCTTTTGAGGCTCTATTCGGAACTATGCATGATTATATAGGAGACTACTTTACAAATCTTACCGTTAATTCGAGTTCAACAGGAGGGTTTGTGTATGGAGAATATAACCTTTCCGATAACGATGGATTTTTAAATGCAGATGAGAATATACGGCTTGTGGGAAAAATGACTGGTTCTTTTCCTATGAGTATAAATTTAATTGGAGAATTATCTGATGGGACCTTACACTCTAATAGTTTGTTAATTAATTCTGCTGATGTACACTCATTAGACTCTTTAGCTGAGTCGGTATGGGTAGGACAATATTTAAATGAGCTATCTACATATACTCAAACAAATAACGTCACTTCTCAAATCATAAATACAAGTATTGAAAAAAGGGTGTTGTCTGATTATACTGCATTTTTGGCTCTAGAGCCTGGTGTAGGTCCATTTGAGGATGATACTCCTAATCCTGTTAACGTGGCGGAGTTTGAAACGAATAAGCTGTTAGATGTTAAAGCTTACCCTAATCCAGCAAACAATATTGTAACTATAGAATTTGAGGTAGATGAAGCTTCAAATATTCGATTAGAAATAATGGACCTAAGCGGTAGAGTTGTTCAATATTTAGAGGAGGAATCGTTGTTCGAAGGAAAGCATAAAAAAGAAATTTCCGTAAAAGAATTACCGCAAGGAATTTATGTACTTAATATTATGAAAGATGGAGTAGTTTCTGGAACGGTTAAACTGATTGTTAGCCACTAGGAATATCAAATATAATTATGAAGAAAGTTGCATTCGAAGGAATTTCAATGCAACTTTCTTTGTCTCAGGTTGTCATTAACAAACCAACCAATAAAACAATTGCGTGATTAGATGTATTAAAGTTTTGGTTTTATCCAGTGTATTAATGCTGTCTGGTAAAGCCATCGGACAGTTAAATTCCTTATCCATAGGATATTTTGGCCCATTTGGAATCGAACCCGGATTAAATGTGGGGGTTCAGATGAATCTTAAATCTTCCGAGAAGGATGAAGTCATAAACACTTATTATCTGGCTCCCCATTTAGGGAGTTATATTAAACCCAATTACCATACAGATATAATGTTGGGAATTGAGGGAGGTATCCACCGACAAAAGGCGGAAAAGAAAGGTTACTCTCAGTTTGGATTGGGATTATCCTATTTATCCAACTTCGAGTTAATATCGTTTACGGTCAATTTTAATGGAGAGATTTCTAATAGAGAACACGAACACCGCGGGTATTTGGTTCCAACCATCAGTTATGAGTACGGTAGAAAAGTTAATGATGCCTGGGGTTGGTACATAAAACCATCGGTTGGTAGAAGAATTTCATTTGCCAGAGAGGGTGCAGGAGCTGTTTTCGTTGAGGCAGGAGTTAAGTTTAATTTAAATCAGGAATAGTATGACCAGAGCAGAATTTTTAAGAATGTCGGCAGCCATGGGAATAGGTGTTGGTTTGATGCCTTCTTTATTGACCTCTTGTTCTAAAGAAGATGAACTACAAGTCAATTTTGATGGAAGTGTAATCATAATAGGGGCTGGAGCTGCTGGTTTAATGGCAGGATATACCTTGTACCAACATGGTATTGATTTTACTATTCTGGAGGCTTCTTCAGTTTTTGGAGGTAGGGTAGCCCAGAACACTTCGCTATGTGATTTTCCAATAGATATTGGGGCAGAATGGATTCATGAACAACCATCCATTTTAGGAAAACTGATTAACGATAGCAATGCTCAAGGATCTATGGATTTAATTCCATACCAGTTGGAAACCATGTATACCTGGAACAATAACCAATTGAATGCCATCAACTGGGCAGATACTTTTTATGGTGAGTATAAGTTTAAATCATCTACATGGTATCAGTTTTTTGAACAATTTATCGTTCCAAAATTTGCCGATAAGATTATTTATGATGCACCGGTAGCATCAATTAATTATACTGGAGATCGTGTAGAGTTAGATGATATACATGGTGTCGCTCACCAATGTGATAAAGTTATTGTAACAGTACCATTAAATGTACTGAAAAACGATTCGATTAATTTCATTCCTTCCTGGCCCCAGAGTAAGGTAGATGCGTTGAACAAAACTTCAATGCCACCGGGGATTAAGGTGTTTATAAAGTTCGCAGAAAAGTTCTATCCAGACATACTGGTTATGGGAGGTTTAACCGGAGATGAAGCCATGGAAAAACTGTATTTTGATGGTGCGTTTAAGAAGGACACGAATGATAATTTGTTAACTCTGTTTTATGTAGGCGAAAATGCTAATCAGTTGACCGACCTAACCGATCAGCAAATCATAGACACCATTATAGCAGAGTTGGATGAGATTTTTGATGGAAAAGCAACTCAACACTATCAATCCCACATTATTCAAAACTGGTCTAAATCGCCATATGTATTAGGGTCGTACAGCCATTATGGAAACGATTATGCAGAAATTATGGATGCTCTTTCTGCTCCGCTAGATAGTAAAGTGTACTTTGCCGGAGAGGCGTTACAGAGAAATGATTGGTCAACAGTACATGGAGCAGGCTTGAGTGGACGGGAAGTAGCCGAAACTATTTTAACAGGCTCTTAAGGGTATCACAAAAAGTTTCGATATTGTTATTTTTAATCTTGGCAGGTGATTTCTATCTACCTGAATTGCAATAAAATATGTATCTTAAGCAGCAACCTATGTAACTGCTTAAACTATGAAAAAACTTTTTACGCCACTGGTGGGGGTATTTCTTGCCCTTACTTCTTACTCTCAAACCATCTATCAAAATTGTCAGGATGGTAAGATTTGGTTCAAAGTGAAAGACGATGTAGTCTTGAATCGAATCAACACTTTTAAAGGACAACAATCTAATCTTTCTACCACTCAAAAATGCCGATTGGAGCTAGGTGGATTGGATGACATATTTCAAAATTTTACTGTAGAGGAATTAAAGCCATTTGCAGTGTATACCAGAAGTCCGAAATTATCCAGAACTTATGAGTTGAACTTCAGTAATTACCAACAGGTAGATCAATTGATCAAAGTATTGGAAGATCAGCCACAAATTGAGTATGCCGAACGAGTTCCTTTGGATCGCAGAACGGTAACGCCTAACGACCCAAATTATGGACCGGGTTCTCAATGGTTTTTGGCACAGGTTAATGCTGAACAAGCCTGGAACGCTTCGTTGGGGAATTCCAATATTGTATTGGCTGTTGTAGATGATGCAGTAGATATTGACCATCCGGATTTATCACCGGTGCTCTGGACCAACTCTGGTGAGATAGCTGGTAATGGTCAGGATGATGATAACAATGGATATGTTGATGATGTGAACGGGGCAGATGTAGCCAATGGATCTGGAGACCCAAGACCTGGTTCTCCGGTAGCTGACTTTACTCACGGTACTCACGTAGCTGGAATTGCTGCCGCTGCTACCGACAATGGAGTAGGTGTGGCTTCTATGGGATTCGGTATTAGTCTGATGAGTTTGCGTTGTGCAGATAACTCTAGTTCTCTTACTTCCACTTATCAGGGAGTGTTATATGCAATTGAAAATGGGGCCAATGTGGTAAACATGTCTTATGGTTCTTCATTTCATAGTAATACCTATCAAAACCTTATTGATTGGGGATACCAAAACAATGTAACCATGATTGCAGCAGCTGGAAACGATGATGTGAATTCCGTTTTCTACCCTGCCGGTTATGATCATGTAATTGCCGTAGCTGCCACGCAGGGTAGTGATGCAAAAGCAAGTTTCTCTAATTATGACGATGGAAGCGGATGGATTGATATTTCTGCTCCTGGTACCTCTATTTTATCTACCGTACCGGTAGCCGTTGGATCTTACGATTATAAACAAGGAACTTCCATGGCTTCTCCATTAGTAGCTGGATTGGCTGGGTTAATGCTTTCGTTGAACGATCAACTTACCCCTGATGATATTGAAACATGTTTAGAGTCTAATGTTGATCCTGTTACAGGAAGTTATGCTTCGTTTATGGGGGCAGGAAGAATTAATGCAGAGGATGCAATGAACTGTGTGGCCGCTACTTTAGCCTGGGCACCAAGTGCGGACTTTACTGCTAACGTAACTACTATTTCGGCTGGAGGAACAATCGATTTTACAGACTTATCTCAATACAATCCTACCAGTTGGTCGTGGAACTTTGGTGGAGGAGGTACTCCAAATACGTCTTCTCAACAAAATCCGGCAGGAGTATTATTTAATACGCCGGGAACTTACACAGTTACTCTAACGGCAACCAATGCTAACGGGAATGACTTGGAGACAAAAACAGGATATATTCAGGTAAACCCAACTACTGGGTGTGATACAACCACCCATACGTTACCAAATGATACTATTTATACGAGAAGTTGGGCAACAGCCTCCTACTTAGGAGGAACCAACTCTAATGGTGTTACTGCTTATTGCGATTATTTTCAGAATATTTACCCTGCCGGAACTTACATACAAGATATTGTAGTGTACTTTACACAGGGAGCAACAAACACTCCGGGGAATACTGTTACGATGTCTATCTGGAATGACAATGCAGGAGAGCCTGGGTCAGTAATATTTAGTCAGGATGTGGATATGCAGGAAATTGAGGATAACCAAACTGTTCCTGGAAACCCGAATGCATTCTATCCAACAGTGGTGGAGCTTTCTGCACCCTTCCAGATTACGGGAGATTTTTACGTTGGAATTGAAGTTTCAGGTGCAGCTGCTGCAGGAGAAGAAGCGGCTATTGCGTATACGCACGATTTTAACTTTGATGTATCTGGAAGACCTAATTATTCATGGATGTACTTAAGTGCTTCTAACACTTTTGGAGCCCCTGCAGGTTGGTATGATTTCGGAACCACATTATCAGGATCTCCAAAGTATGCCATGCACATGTACTTAAGGACCACATCTCTTCCGGTTACAGCAAATTTAGCTGCTAACCCAACTACCGTTTGTGAAGGAGAGTCGATTGGGTATGATGCTTCCGGATCGGTAAATGGAGCAACTTATGAATGGTACGTAAATGGAGTAACCAATGGTTATTCTACTGCTACAGCACCTAGCTTTAGTTATCCTGTGGCTGGTATATATACCACTTATTTAGTGGCTTCTAATTCTTGTGGATTCTATAATATTGATTCGTTAGATGTAACGGTAAATGCTACACCTTCAGTAAGTGTTTCGGCCACTGCGACAACCATTTGCCCTGGTGGCTCGGCAGATTTAACTGCCTCCGGCGCTACTTCGTATACATGGACTCCAGCTGGATCGTTAAATGCAGGTACCGGAACTACTGTAACAGCTTCTCCTACTTCAAATACAACTTATACTGTTGTAGGTACGGATGGTTCATGTTCGGCAGCAGCAGATGTCTCTATTGTAGTGGAGCAAACACCAACAGCGGACTTTAACTTTACACCTTCTTCCAACATCTGTTATAACCAACCGGTGTATTTTGATGGAGCAGTATTGTCTTCTAATGCCACTTTGTACTCGTGGACGTTCCCAAGTGGATCTCCTGCTACATCAACCAATGCAACTGAGTATGTGAGTTTCTCTGCTGATGGAACTTATACGGTAGAATTAGAGGTTCAAAATGGATGTGGAGATAATGATATTATTACTCAAACCATAACCGTGGATGATTGTGATTTTTTAGGTGTTAATGATGATGTTCTTGAAGGAGCAACAGTGTTCTTCAGATCGGATATAGAAAACATCGTATTGGATTTTGAAGCAACGATGGATGTTGAGATTATGGTGGTTAACAGCGTAGGTCAAATGATCTTTAAAGAAAAATTAAATGATGCATTTGGTCAAAGGTTGATCGATATGAGTGATCAAGCTAAAGGAGTATACTTCGTTAGTTTAATCTCGGAAGGATCCAGACACGACTTTAAGTTTGCAAAGTAAAAACTTGATTAAATAACAAAGGGAGTCACTTAAACGAGTGGCTCTTTTTTTATACGGTAAAATCGATGATAAATTCCGAACCGGATTCACTGTTAAGTTGAAGTTCTCCATCTAGCTGTTCCACCAATGAATTAACTATTTCTAACCCGAGCGAATTAGACTCCTGATAATTTAAGCCGTTAGGAAAACCTACCCCATCATCCTTAACCACAATTTTGCAGGTCTTGTCTTTTTCAGTTAAAGAAACATGAATGTTTCCCTCCTTTTCATCAGGGAATGCATATTTAAATACGTTAGAGACTAACTCATTGATGATAAGTCCACAAGGGATAGCAATGTCGATATGGAACTTTTCTATGCTCTTACAATCAATTTCCACACTCATTCGATGTTTGCTGTTGTAAGAGTATTCCAATAGGTCGATAATGGACTGAATGTACTTCCCTAAATCTACATATTGCACATCGCTGGAGCCATGGAGTTTTTCATGAACCAAGGCCAGAGCTTTCACTCTGTTTCTGGTTTCGTTAAACATGTCTTTGGCCTCATCACTTGGTAAAAAATGCGATTGTAGGTTCAAAAAGCTAGAAACAATTTGTAGGTTATTCTTAACCCTGTGGTGAACCTCTTTTAACAGAATGTCTTTTTCCTTAAGCGACGAGATGATCTTTTCTTCTGCCTTCTTTCGTTCAAAGAATAAAGGTATGTCGTATTCAGAAGATTGACTCTGAACCGGGTCTACTTCTTTCAGATAAGACTCTATTTTTTCTGGTGGAGCCATGATGAAGGTACAATTTTCATCTCCTTTAGCTTTACAGGTAATTTCCACTGCCGTAAGAGGTATTCCAAAGCTTTCTTCACACCACCCTGAAGAGTATCCGGCATTCATAATACAAACCGGAAATTCCGACTTTTTACCCTCCTTCATCCAGGCATCTGCTTCGAAAGAAAAAGGATGGTGGTATTTGAGGTAGAAATTTTCATCTGGTGAAGGGTTACTTTCAGGAAGTATATCAACATACGCCCAACCACTATAGGCAAAGTGTACCGGTCCTGCTGAAAGCTTAGAAACCGGGTCTTTAAGGTTCATTTTTTTGTGGAAATTTTTTGCATCTTCAATTCCCAATACATGGGCAATATCAAAAAGGAATTTACGCCCAATTAAATAAGCTTCTTTATCTCCTTTATCAGCGTAAAGGTTTTTTATTTTATTCAAAAAATCTACCGATAGAGAAGACGCCCTAAGCAAGACGTAACGCTCATCATTAATCTCAATAGACCCCTTTGAAGGGTCAGCCTTAAGTTCTTGGAAATAGGAACCTACTGTTTTTTCAGCTTCATCAAAAATAGGTTGAAATTGTTCTGGAACAGTAACAGTTTTACCCACAGTTAGAAAACTAGTGATCCCCTCCTTTAATAGACGGTTTTCGTTTTCTAACTGAGCGACTTTAATCTTCAGTATTTCAATTTCTTCCTCTGTCATGTGGTGGATGGGCCAAACGGGTTCAAAAACTAAATATAAGTTTTATTTTTCTGCCATTAAAATATAAGGTTGTTAATATGTACATTTGCCTTACTAAAACTACAACTCAATAGGATATGGAAGATACAATTCTGGTGATTGGAGCCTCTGGCCAAATAGGTACTGAACTGGTATTGGAATTACGCAGAAGATTTGGAAACGAAAAAGTAATTGCTTCGGATATTAAGGTACCAAATGATGAGGTACTTAATAGTGGGCCTTTTGTAGAATTAAGCATTCTGGATGGAGATGCCCTGAAGCAGGTTATCGTTGAGCATAAAGTAAGTCAGGTATATTTGCTTGCAGCATTACTATCCGCAACGGCAGAAAAGAACCCAATGTTTGCCTGGCAACTGAATATGGATGGACTGTTTAATGTACTTAATCTGGCAAAAGATGGATTGTTAAAGAAAGTATTCTGGCCAAGTTCTATTGCTGTTTTTGGACCAACAACACCTCAAGATAATACACCACAAACTACCATTATGGAACCAACAACTGTTTATGGTATTAGTAAACAAGCTGGTGAAAGATGGTGCGAGTACTATTTCAAACAGTATGGAGTGGATGTTAGAAGTATTCGCTACCCCGGACTCATTAGCTATAAATCTTTACCAGGTGGTGGAACTACAGATTATGCAGTTGATATCTATTACAAGGCCCTTGAGCAAGGGTCGTATGAGTGTTTTTTAAGTGAAAACGCTGAGTTACCTATGATGTACATGGACGATGCCATTAGAGCGACCATTGAACTAATGGAGGCTCCGGCAGAAAATATAACCATACGATCAAGCTATAATGTGGCGGGGATGAGCTTTACTCCAAAGTTACTTGCTACGTCAATTAAAAAGGAGATACCAGAGTTTAATATTACTTATCGTCCAGATTTTAGAGAAGAAATTGCAAAAACATGGCCTGGTAGTATCGATGATAGTGTTGCGAGAAAAGATTGGAATTGGAGTTCAAAATTTGATATAGATGCTATGACTTCCAGCATGTTGGAAAATTTATCGAAGCGTCTGGAGGTTTGATAGAATTAAAGTTTGTAAAGTAAATTCTTCTTTTAAAATGATTAAAAGAGTCGTTTATCATCAATTTTGAACCTTTTAACATATTGCAACGTTTGTGTTAATGTTGATATTGTGCTGAGTTTGTCGAAAAAAAAAAGAACGTATTTGTATAATAGTTAGATTAGTACTGCTATGATGAAAAAGATTTACGCGATATTATTCACCCTTTGCTTGTTGTCCACAAGTGGATCAGCAATGACAAAAACTGATCCCCCAGGTGGTCAGGAAAAAGATACCATCAATCAAAAAGTGGATGGTAGAAAAGAAGGGTATTGGATTATCTGGGCCCACATGAGAAACCTTCCTGACTTTAAGCCTAACGATAAAGTGGAAGAAGGTAACTACAAGTCCAATAGAAAAATTGGAATGTGGAAGAAGTATTATCCAAATGGAAATGTTAAAAGTGAAATCGAGTTTAAGAACGGAAAAGCAAGTGGAGATTTTACTACCTATTATGAAAACGGACAGGTTGAGGAGCAAGGTAGTTGGAAGGGAAGAGCTTATACTGGTTCATTTAAAAGATGGCATGCCAACGGAGAGTTAGCACAAGAGAAGAACTTTAATGAGAATGGAAAAACTGATGGTACTGTAAGGTATTATCATTCTAACGGACAATTAGAGTTGGAATTTGGAACTAAAAACGGAGTTGAGTCTGGAAAAGCAACCAGGTACTATCCAAACGGAGACATTAAAGAAGAAATTGAATACGGAGAAGAAGGAGTAGTTGCAGAGAGAGTTGAAAAGCCAAGAGTTAACCCACCTGTAGTTTTAGAAGAAGATAGAGGAGAAGGAGACGGTGTTGCCGGTGATGGACAAATATTCGACCCTAAAGATGATAAAGGCATTACTGATGGATACCATAAGACCTACAACGAGAACAAAGACATCTTAATGGATGGTGAGTTCAAGAAAGGAAACTTATGGAACGGTAAGCATTACATCTATGATGAGAACGGACTACTTGAGAGAATTGAGGTTTACAAAGACGGAAAATACGTTGGAAACGGAGTACTTTAGTAAACAACCACATTTACAAATAAAAAGCCCTGACAATTAAGTCAGGGCTTTTTTTATTGATATAAGTCTTTTACAAATGTCTTTAATGATAAATAGTGACTTCGCAATCGATTAAATTCTTCCGGTTGTTCAGACTTTAATTGGTTGTACCTTTTCTTTCCTCTAAACTTCAGTAAAGAAATCCAATATCTATAGCTAATAGGAGCTGTAATTATTAGAGAAGCTAAATACATTAACCAGATGTAGTGATCGGTAAATAATGCCACTAATGAGGTTTGAATAATCCAGAAGGTAAAGAACAAGAATACTCCCATTGCCATTTTTAGCGAGCTATGGAACTGTAGATCTTTAATCTTCTTCTCAACAAATCTTGCAGGAATTCGGTAGGGAAGGTAGCTATTAATCATGCCGTACAAATGTAAGGGAGATAATAGAGCTAACCCAAGCAAATGGCCCCCGGTACTATGACTTTCTTTTTCGAATAACCACGACCTAAGATCGTGCTTCGACATCCCTTCAGTAAATTCCTTTTCAACGCTTTTTAAGTCATCAGCTTTCTCTTGATTTTGTCGAATATGATTTTCAGCTTTTTCAATAAAAGATTTTTGCCCGACAAAAGTTTTGCTTAATGATCGTTCTTTGATTCCTTCTAACTGAAGAATGTCTTGTTCTAACATTATCATAGAATTATGGATTAAATCGTAGTAATCCATCTCCTTGATGTCGATCATCAAGCTACTCATTTTCTTAGTTAGAACCTTGGTTAATTCAGCGTAAGTTTTACTATCTGATTTTTGAAAATTTTCAAAATGGTCCTTAAGTCGGATGGGCTCTCCAAAATTGATTAGCACTGTACTTCCCATATTGTACAAGTCACTGTAGTTTATGCCCACTGGAACAATGTGTACATCCAGGTCATCTGAGTACTTATCCAGGGCCCCTAATCCAATTCTAAATACTCCTTTTTTAAGGGGTCTAAGTTGTTTGAATTTACCCTGATTTCCTTCTGCAAAAATCATAATGGTTCTGTTCTTAGACAGAAGTTCCTGACAGCGGGCAAAAATAGCTTCATTTTTCTTAATTGGATCGCCTCCATCTCTTTGTCTATACACAGGCATCATGTTGATGCTATCGAATATTTTGGCTACGGTTTTTTTCTTAAAAACATCTGCTCTTACCAAATAGTAGGTAGGTCGGGAAAGATTTACTGCTATCACAACAGGATCCATAAAGGCATTCTGATGGTTGGCTGCAAATAGTATCGGTTTGTTTTTAGGGATGTGTTGTTTACCTGTAACCTCAGACCTTTTGTAAAAGGTTTTAACACCAACAGATACCAAAGCATATCCAAATGTGTAAAGAGCACTCCAATTGTTAATTCTCATGGCTAATTATCTCAATTGAGCACCCAGTTTATTGATAACAGAATCCTGGATTTTACCCATTACTTTATCAATGTCTTTATCTCTTAAAGTTTTGTTTTCGTCTTGAAGTACAAATCGAACTGCGTAAGATTTCTTTCCCTTTTCCATGTTTTTCCCTTTGTAAACATCAAAAAGCTTCACTTCTTTCAATAATCGCTTATCACATTGAGTTGCAATTTCAGCAATCTCTTCAAATCGAACTGTGTCGTCTAACAGTAAAGAAAGGTCTCTGGTTACAGCAGGGAACTTAGGTAGTTCTTTGAACTTAACTTTATTCATTACCGTAAGTTCCATCAAAACATCCCAATTAAACTCAGCATAGAAAACATCGTTTTTGATGTCGAATTGGTTTTTCAGGTTGTTTCTAACCCATCCCATTTCTACTACCTTCTTTTTGGCAATTTTATAGGTAAGACCATCTTCTAACAGGTCGTTTTTAGTTCCACCAATACTGTAGTTTTTCCAAACACCTAAACGCTTAAGGATTCCTTCAACAAGGCTCTTAAGAGTATAAAAACTTACCTCAGAGTTATTCCCGTTCCACGACTCTTCGTTTCTTGCTCCGCTTAGGTAAACCGAAAGCATTTGATTTTCCTGATAACCTGATTCAAACTTTTGGTAAATCTTACCAAACTCGAATAACTTCACTCTGGAGTTACCGTGGTTTTGATTTAATCGTACAGCTTCTAATCCATTAAATAATAAGGATTGTCTCATTACATTTAAATCAGAACTCAATGGGTTAAGCATTTCCACGTTAAACTCCTCTTTAAGATGACTGGCATTTGCCTTAGATACGTAATCAGACTTGGTTAATGAGTTAGACATCGCTTCTGATAAACCGGCAGAAACCAGCATATCGCTTACCATATTTTGTAACCACTCCTTATCGATTTTTGGTCGATAAGCCAGAGAACTATTTAATTTCTCAGGCATTGGAATGTTGTTGAATCCGTAAATTCTTAACACCTCTTCGGCTATATCTGCTTCTCTTTGAACATCAACTCTGTAAGAAGGAACTTTGATGGTAAATACTTCTTCGTTCTTCTCTAGAATTTCTATTTCTAATAGAGTTAAAATCTTTTCAATTTCTTCTTGCTTAAACTGAACACCGCAAAGGGTTCTAATTCTATCTAAATTGATGCTAAAAGTGAAATCTTCGATAGATTTTGGATATAAATCTGTGATTTCAGATGAAATTTCTCCACCTGCAATTTCTTTAATTAAAAGAGCAGCTCTTTTTAGTGCTTCTATTGTAATGTTAGGATCAATTCCTCTTTCAAACCTAAAGGAAGCATCTGTGTTTAATCCATGTCTTTTAGCTGTTTTACGAACGCTAACCGGATTGAAGTAAGCACTTTCCAAAAAGACATCGGTAGTGGTTTCTGTAACTCCAGATTGGATACCTCCAAATACACCGGCAATACACATCCCACCAGCCTCGTTGCAAATCATTAAGTCTTTATCACTCAACTCTCTTTCTGCTTCATCTAGTGTAGTAAACTTAGTTCCTTCCTGCAATTGTTTTACAACAACTTTTCCATTTACAACTTTCGCATCAAATGCGTGTAATGGTTGTCCCATTTCGTGCAAAACAAAATTGGTAATGTCTACTATGTTATTAATTGGCCCAAGACCAATTGACCTCAATCTATTTTGTAACCATTCTGGAGAAGCCTCCACTTTAACGTTGCTGATAGTTACCCCTGCATAACGAGGACAAGCTTCGTAATCTTCAACAGATATAGCTACCTCTAAATTGTTGTTATCTGCAGAAAACCCACTTATATCAGGAACATTTAATGTTGCATTTTCGTCAATTAGATTTCGGAACTTTAGCGCTACCATTAAGTCTCTGGCAACTCCAATATGGCTCATTCCATCTGCTCTATTTGGAGTTAATCCAATTTCGAAAATGATATCGTCTTCTACATTGAAATACTGATTAGCAGCTAACCCAACTTTTGCATTAGCATCCAGAACCATAATTCCGTCGTGGCTTTTTCCCAATCCAATTTCATCTTCAGCGCAAATCATCCCTAGGGATTCTACTCCTCGAATTTTGGATTTCTTAATCTTAAATGGATCTCCTTCCGTAGGATGAATGGTAGTTCCTGGAGTGGCAACAACCACTTTTTGGCCTGCCATAACATTTGGAGCTCCACAAACAATTTGCTGTGGTTGTTCAGCACCAATATTTACAGAAGTTACGCTTAATCGATCAGCATCTGGATGCTTTTCTTTAGACAATACTTCACCAATCACTAATCCTTTTAAACCTCCGGGTATAGTTTCAACCTGTTCAGTCTTTTCAACCTCAAGTCCAATGTCGGTAAGAATGTCCGAAACTTGTTCAGCATCCATGTCAACATTAATGTATTGTTTTAGCCAGTTATAAGAAATCTTCATTTTACGCTATAATTGAATGCGCAAAAGTAGAAAAACATTGGCAGATACTCAATTTTAAAGCACGTTATTCGCACCCTAATATTTATCTGGAAACCACTACTTTCTGAACACCTGATTCGGGGGTGTAAAGAAGGTAAATTCCATTATCCAAATCAGCACAGGAAAAGCTGTTTAACCCTTTAAAGAAAGTACCTCTTTTAACCACTTTACCATATTGATTAATTAAAGTGTAAGGCGACTCCTTGTGTTCTACCTGAATGTTTAGTTGATCGGTAGTTGGGTTAGGATATAACTCCATTGCAAGGTTTTCCGGTTCTTCTATCGAATTAGGATGATTGTATCGGTTAATTCCAATGTAATTGGTTCCAATAGGGCTTAAGTCAGTAATATTCTGATTTTCTACCACCAACCAATCTGTTATTGTTGTGGTAGGTGTAAGCAGCACTCCAAATCGTTCTCCTGGGTATAAAGTCACTGTGTCAGAATCAACTGCATTGGGCAGAACTCTTCCATCAGAAGTATAAATAATTGCATTGGCTTCGGATGGAAAGATATAATTGGCCACCGTGTACCCCATATTTCCAATTCGCAGAAGTACAGAATCTCCTGCTGCCATTTCAATTAAGTTCTCTGTATTGTCATAAAGCTGAACACCAGATTTACCGTTTACCATAAAATAATCTGCATCGTACTCATGAAATGGCCCCGGAGAGGTTGGGTTGTTGTTGATGTTCAGGTCAAAATCAGAAGAAAGAAAGTTGTAAGATTTATTAAACGATGGCCCTCCTGAGTAAATCAAATTGACTTCAGGTGAATTGAGTACAACAATCATCCCGTACATCCCCATACTGATATGTTGCGGTGTAGCCACATGGCAATGGTAGATGAATAACCCTGGATGTTTAGCTTTAAATGCATAAACAGTGCTATCGTCGTTGGCAATTGGTTGAGAAGTGGATGGTACACCATCGTTGGCCTGATCAACATCTAGTCCATGCAAGTGAATGGTATGATCCTCAGCACTTTCATTCCAAAAGTGAACAAATACAGAGTCATTCTGATTAACTTCCAAAGTTGGAGAAGGGTACTCTATTTTATGGTTACTCGGAATACTTGGTTGATAGGTTCCAAAGCCCCAGTAAGTGGTTGATCCACCACCTTCCAGAGGTAAGTTACCATTCATTTTGGCAAAGGTGTAAAAGTGTTTTTCTTGTGCTATTACTCCAGAAGAAATAGCTAAAACGAGTATTAGAATAAGCTTTTTCATGGTGTAATGTTTAGTAAGGTTAGCATTCCTCCAGGGTACCCACCGGTGTTAAGAGCTGCCAGATTGTGGCTATGAACAGGGTATATTCCCGGTTGGTCTGGAACTAATTGTATGGTCATTGCCTCCCCTTTTAAAACAGGGAAAGTATCTTTCGACCAACCAACCTGGTCAGAAATGTGTGCCTGTAAAATGGTAACGTGGTAGCCATGAAAATGAAGGATATGGTTCATGTTACCGGAATTAACAATTGAAATAACAATATTATCATTTACTGAGGCATTTAGGTAACATGTGGAATCATTTAAGATATCCGGATAAGGAAGGTTATTGAAGGAGTATACCTCAGGTAAATAAGGGATGGTATAACCAGTAGCATTTCCCAATGCTATTTGCTCCCCTTCAACCGATTGGTAATCGAATAAATTCCAAAAAAATGGGATTTGCGAATCGTATCCCACTTGTAAAATACCCGAAGCTCCAAGCATTTGTCCATAAGGTACATCAGAATAGTAGCGGTATGTTCCTTCTGTATTAATGGTTATTTCAAATCGACCAGTATCTCCGGCGGCAATGGTATTGCCTGATGTGATATAGTTATCAATGGTAAAAGTATGTGAAAGCGAATCATTGTTAATTACTACCAGATCAATGGTGTCGTTGATGGGTTTAGTTAAATCGTGATTTTTAACCTGAAATGTATCCGTGTTATTAAAAGAACAGTAGTGAACCGAATAGGTGGCTACTGTATTAATCTGTCGATTAATGTAGAGAGTATCATGTTGTACAGTTGCCCAGCTATTGAGATAACCGAAACACAATAATAAAATGGCCAAAGCTTTATTCATCCCACTAAAATAAGAATCTTTTGAGCATTTATAGAATGGAAATCCTCGGTAAATTGGAAACGAAACGAATATAAATGAACAGGAAAAAACCAGGGTTTAAACGAGAAAGTTAAAGAGTCATCATAATCCCTTTCTTTCTGTCGTAAAAAGTAAAGGGGATTTAATTTCATGTTAATTTAATGCTCTAACTTTGGTTAAAATGTCATGTTTTTATACAATTGTTGCCACAAAAGTTTAAACCAATTGTAATAGAAAAACTTAAATATTTACTATGAAAAAAATTTACCTAACCCTTGTAGCACTAATAGGAGTCTTTGGATGTTTTCAGGCCCAATCAGATCTTGTTATTACAGAAATTTCTTATAACCCGGCAGAATCTGGTACAGATAGCACAGAGTACATCGAGGTGTACAATAATGGAAGTGCTCCAATTGATTTAACAGGATACACCATAACTAATGGAGTCGTGTTCAGTTTTCCGTCTATGTCCTTATCTGCTGGTGACTATATGGTTATTGCTGTAGATTCTATGGCAATGTTTAACACTTATGGATATTCAGGAGCTTATGAATGGGCATCTGGAGGGTTATCTAACGGAGGTGAGCCTATTCGAATTGCGGATGGGTCAAACAATACCATTGATACATTAAGATACGATGACGCTAATTCATGGCCAACGAGTCCTGATGGAGGTGGGCCTTCTTTGGTATTGTGTGATCCAAACTCAGATAATACACTACCAGCTAACTGGGTTGCTTCAGCAACATCAGTGGGAATTGTGGTTAATGGGCAAGATGTATATGGAAGCCCTGGTGCTGCAGACGATGCCTGTACTCCATCTTGCGATACTTATGCCACTGTTTCTGAAACAGCTTGTGTGTCTTTTACTTCTCCAAGTGGAAATTATACCTGGACCTCTTCAGGATCATACAACGATACCATTCCGAATGCAGCAGCTTGTGATAGTATTATTACTGTAAACCTTACTATTAATTCTCCATCAACCGGAACAGATGTACAAACAGCTTGTGATAGCTATACATGGATAGATGGGAATACTTATACTGCAAATAATAGTACTGCAACGCACACTCTAACTAATGCTGTAGGATGTGATTCTGTTGTTACGTTAAACCTTACCATTAATTCATCTTCAACTGGTACTGACGTACAAACGGCTTGCGATAGCTATACCTGGATTGATGGAAATACTTATACTGCAAGTAACAATACTGCTACACATACTTTAACCAATGCTGTAGGTTGTGATTCTGTTGTTACTTTGGATTTAACCATCGAAACGGTAGATGTAACCACTACCCAAAATGGTAATGTTATTACAGCTAACGCAACAGGAGCTACTTATCAATGGATCGATTGTGACAATGGAGATGCTCCTATTGCTGGAGAAACCAATCAGGATTTTGCTGCTAGTGTTGATGGAAATTATGCTGTAATTGTAACGGAAGGGAACTGTACTGACACTTCTGATTGTGTGATGATCATTGGTTTTGGAATTGATGAGTTGAGAATGGATCTTGTTTCGATGTATCCGAACCCTGCCGATGAAATGGTAACTCTGGAGCTAGAAAACTTAATGAATCTGGAAATCAAAATTCTTGATGTTACCGGTAAGCAGGTTTCTGCAGTAAATATTGCAAATACCTCTAAAGTAGAATTACCAGTAGATTATTTGAGCGAAGGAACTTATTTTATTCACGTTAGGAGTGAAGAAGGATATCAAGTTTTAAAACTGAGCAAACAATAACTTTTTTAACTAAAATTGGAAAGCCGAATCTATAGTGGATTCGGCTTTTTTGTTTTAAGAGTAGGTGTATTTAAATATATAGTCGACTATTCTATACCAAAACAACTCTTATGAAAGCTCTAACCATTTTTTGTTCTTTGTGTTTATTGTCGTCTATTACTTTTGGCCAACATACTTTTTCTATCGTAGCGGTTGACTCGGTTACAGGTGAAATTGGTAGTGCAGGCGCTACCTGTGGGGATAGTATCATTTGGCCAGGTACACCGGGAGCTTACATCATTAGTGATGTTATTCCTGGAGTAGGAGCAATCCATACTCAATCATATTATTTGGCGGCAAACCAAAACAATGCGAATAACAGAATGGATCAGGGAGATTCTCCACAGGAAATAATCGATTGGCTAACTCAGAATGATGTGGCTTCTAACCCTTCAGAAAGGCAATATGGTATTGTAGATTATAATGGAGGTAGTCCAAGAGCGGCGGCTTACACCGGAACGAATTGTATGGATTATAAAAACCACATTGTTGGTCCCAATTATGCTATTCAGGGAAACATATTGTTAAATCAGCAAATATTGGATTCGATGGAAGAGGGGTTTAACAATACATCGGGCTGTTTATCCGACAAATTAATGGGAGCTTTGCAAGGAGCAAATGTTGTAGGAGCAGATTCCAGATGTACATCCGAAGGAACAAGTTCTTTAAGCGCATTTATTCGAGTTGCTGATCCAAACGATCACCCGGATACTCTTAAATTAGATATTAACGTTGCAGGAACCGCAACAGGTGTGGAGCCAATTAATGTAGTTCAATCCAGGTATGATCAATGGAAGCAAGCTAACCCTGGTAATTGTTCTACTTTGTCCATTAATAGAATCAGAATGGCTGAGGAAAACGAAATTGAGATTTACCCGAATCCTTCTAATGGTGAAATTACTGTTGAAATTAAAACTCTGGATATTAAGCGTGTTTACCTTTATGATATGAATGGTAAACTAGCTTTTAAAAAGGAACTGGAAGAGCCGGTTGCTAGTAAAATGGAATTGAGCTTTCCAGATTTGGAAGAAGGTGTTTATTTGATTCGTTTTATTTCTGTTCAAGGTAAGGTAACATCCAGAAGAATAGTGTTGTAGTTGAGATAAAAGACAAAAGATTTTAAGACGAAAGATTCAAAGCGAAGTTTTAAACTTCGCTTAAATATTCTCAGTATTTGTAATGCTGTGGTACTTGCATCATATCAAGAGGAGCAATAATACCCCGTAATTGAAATTTAACAGTAACAACGCTTTCATCCTCATTCCGGACGGAGATCCGGTCCCGATAGCTATCGGGACTAGATAAGTCTAGAATAAAGTAATGTCTATAACCAAACTTCAGGAGTTTCCCGTGTACACGGGAAAGGAGTGGATCAATTGCCAATCTTTTATTTTGCTCGTGTATGATTTCGAAAAATGTCCATTATTGTGCAGCTCCAATCTGACTTTGATGTTTTCAGTTTCACCAATGTAATATCTATCAATTGTATGGCTGTAGATGATATAAACGGAGTAGCTCATAAACAAAAAAAAGACCCTGAAAAATCAGAGTCTTTTTTAAAATTTTAGTGGTGCCTCCAGGTCCCGATAGCTATCGGGACGAACCAATGGAGGTGAACTTATTAAGAAGCTTTTCAGTTATCTCAGGGTATTTAGACAAGTTTTGCAGATATTTTCTACTTTTCATACTCTTAATGTGGGCCTCAATCTTCCTGGCTTGAACTCGATTTTCACAATTGATGGAGTGGATCAGTCGCCAGTCTTTTACTTTGCTAGTGTAAGAATTTGAAAAATGCCCATTGTTGTGTAGCTCCAATCTGACTTTGATATTTTCAGTTTCACCAATGTAATACTTATCAATTGTTTGACTATATATGATATAAACGGAGTAGCTCATAAACGAAAAAAAGACCCTGAAAAGTCAGAGTCTTTTTAAAATTTTAGTGGTGCCTCCAGGAATCGAACCAGGGACACATGGATTTTCAGTCCATTGCTCTACCAACTGAGCTAAGGCACCAACCTTAATTGGTCGGCAAATATATAAATAAATTCATTATCACAAATTGGAGAACAAAAAAATTACGCCGAAACCCTAATAAAGTTTAACTATCCCTTCCTGATTACCCTGGATAACATGTAAGAAATAGATTCCAGTTGTAGGAATTTCGAACTCTAAGTTGTTTGATTTGATCGACTTAGTAAAGATCAATGCTCCTTTGCTGTCAAAAAGCTTATAAGTTCGGTCAGCTAGGTCATCAAATTGAATGTTACATTGATTTTCTGATCTGGTAAGAGAATATTCCCATCCAAACTCTTCTATACTCTGTATAGTTATTTGTACTTGTTGTGTTGTAGTGTCAGAAGTACATCCATCGTCAGCAATTAAAGTAACATCATAAGTTCCAGATGAAGCGTAAGTATTAGTTGGGTTTTCAGATGTGCTGGTATTACCATCTCCAAAATTCCAGTTAAAATTGGTTCCATTATCACCAGTGCTTGTAAAGTCAACTACATCTCCGGTTGCCGAAGAAGTAAAGTCAGCAGTAACATCATTAGCACCAATGCGCCAGTTGTCCAGACTATCAATAACAATCATGTTGGCTACATCTTGAAAAATAGCAGCATCCGAAGCAGAAAGACTGGATGTATAAGTAGCTCCCTGAGGAGATTTTCTGTAAATAGAAGCGTAATGTACACACGCTGCAAGGTAGCTTCCGTAAATACTTGGATGACTTCCATCGCTGGTGTATAGTTGATAAGAAGGGTAATTATCTCTCATGTATTTCCAAGCTGCTCCTACAGGGGAAACCGAGCACTCGTTATCTACACTCATTTCCAGGTAGCTCTCTCTCAACCTTGCCTGCATCCCATCATAGGTACAAATAGGTGGGTAGAACTGGCAATTTACCTGATCTCCGTTTTCTCTTCCCCAGGTCATAAAGAACATTGGCTCTGCACAAGGGTTTGCTGCTTTAACCGCGTTGGCTAAAGTTTCAGCATAAGGATATGTTTCTGTAGCTACCTGTGAAGGAGGGAATGATGGCTCCTGACTTTGAGCCTGTAAAATAACAACATCAAACGTACCCTGAGCAATCTTATTCATGGTGGTTGAATTGTTAGTATGTCCATTAAAAGTAGTTCCTCCCGGAGTATTAGAATCAATATCTAGTGTGTCTCCTAAAGAAAGAGCAAGATCTTGCACCATAACCGGAAGGTTGTTCGATCCGATATAACTGTTTCCAATAAATAGTACACTTTTGTTTTGTGCAATTGTGGTTGATGCTGCAATGGTCAGTACGGCAGCTGCGATAGTAGATTTTATGTTCATAGTTTATATTAGTAGTGTACAAGCATAACGGCGTAGATATTTTGGGTTGTTTGCCCATTGTTCATAGAAAAGCAATATTATTGGATTCCTAAATAGAGTTCTCGTGGATAAGAATTATCTTTTCTTTTTGGTTAATTTTGTTGTTCAATTGAAAACCAATGAAAAGCAGAGCCGAGAACCGGTCATTATTAATATTCTATTTTTTGGTAGGCTATGTTATTCTGCAGTTTTGTTGGTGGGCTTACCATATCATCTCTCTTACTAAAGAGACCTCAACCGATAATGCTTTCGTACATCGTAGGGTAATGATGATTGCAGGAGAAGCTTCTGTATTTCTCTTGGTATTGGTAGTGGGGGTGTTTTACGTAAGAAAAAGTTTCAAGAAAGAACTTCAATTAAATAAGGAGAAAAAGAACTTTATTTTGTCTGTTACTCACGAATTGAAAACACCTATTGCCTCTTCCAAATTATTTGTGGATACCCTACTAAACAGAGATTTGCCGGTGGAAAAACAGCGAGACTTACTTTGTAAGATTGGTAAAGATCAAAATAGACTGACCAAACTGGTAGAAAACATATTATTGGTCTCCAAAGTGGAAGAGCAGGCAGTTTCCATTCAGAAAAGTGATGTAAGATTGAGGCAATTTGTACAAACAATTGTGGAAAATATGGGTGGAGAATCCGATACTGAAGTAAATATTCCAGACGATTTAATGGTTCATATAGATGGGTTTTACTTCACTTCAGTGATTCAGAATTTACAAGAGAATGCCATGAAGTATTCCGGTTCCGGAATTGTTTGGGAGGGAATGAAAAAAGGAGATTCTGTTTGTCTTAGAATAAAAGATACAGGTCCTGGGATTCCTCAGGAAGAAAAAGATAAAATCTTTAAAATGTTCTATCGTGTTGGCGATGAAAACACTAGGCAAAGTAAGGGTACTGGACTTGGTTTGTACTTGGTAAATGAAATAGTAAGTTTGCACAACGGAACAATAGTAATTAAAGATAATTCACCGCAAGGAAGCATATTTGAAATAGAAATTTAAGTAATGAGTAAGAAAGTAGTATTGATGATCCTGGATGGATGGGGAATGGGAAAGCAGAATGAAACAGACGGGATTTTTCTGGCTAATACCCCTTATATAGATAATTTGTATAAAAAACATCCTTTTTCCACGCTTACCACTTTTGGAGAGGCGGTTGGATTACCGGAAGGACAAATGGGGAACTCAGAAGTTGGGCATTTAAATATTGGTGCAGGAAGAGTGGTATTTCAGGATTTACTTAGAATAAATAATGCCATTACAGATGGTAGCTTTTACAAAAATGAAGCATTGTTAGAAGCTATTCAATATGCTAAAGCCAATGGAAAAAAGGTACACTTATTAGGTCTTGTTTCTAAAGGGGGGGTGCACTCATCTCAGGAACATTTATATGCACTTTGCGAAATGCTGGAAAAAGAAGGTGTAACAGAATCGTATATTCATGCATTTACGGATGGTAGAGATTGTGACCCAATGTCGGGACTTGAGTATTTATCCGAACTAGAAGATAAAATTGCCAATTCTAATACCAAAGTAGCATCTGTGATAGGTAGATATTATGCCATGGATAGAGATAAGCGATGGGAAAGAATTAAGCTGGCCTACGATTTAATGGTTCATGGGAAAGGAGCTTCATATAGTAGTTCAACCGAAGTAATGAAAGCTCATTACGATAAGAACATAACTGATGAGTTTATTGAGCCATCAGTAATCGCCGATGAGTCTGGAAATCCAATTACAACTATTGAGAAGGATGATGTAGTGATCTGCTTTAATTTTAGAACTGATCGTTGTAGAGAAATTACAACGGTTTTAACTCAGCAAGAGTTTACAGATTTTGAAATGAGTACTATGCCGTTATACTACCTTACCATGACCAACTATGATAAGACTTTTAAAGGGGTTCATGTGGCTTACGATAAGGAAAACTTACAGATGACTTTAGGAGAAGTTGTTGCTAATGCTGGTTTGAACCAGATTAGAATTGCGGAAACGGAGAAATATGCCCACGTTACTTTTTTCTTTAGCGGTGGTAGAGAAGAGTTGTTCGAGGGAGAAGACAGAATATTAGTGAACTCTCCTAAAGTAGCTACTTACGATTTGCAGCCTGAAATGAGTGCACCGGAGGTAACTAATAAAGTATGTGATGCTCTGAAAAAGGGAGAAGTTGATTTCATGTGTTTGAACTATGCCAATGGAGATATGGTTGGACATACTGGTGTTCCAGAAGCTATTATTTCTGCATGCGAAGCCATTGATGGTTGTGTAGAGCAAGTAATTGAGACCGGGTTAGAAAATAACTATTCTTTTATTGTAATTGCCGATCATGGTAATGCAGACAACATGAAGAATGAAGATGGATCACCCAATACAGCACATTCGGTAAACCCTGTGCCGTGTATACTAATTGATAGCGATTATAGTCAGATCGCAGAGGGAGCATTAAAAGATGTAGCTCCAACTATTCTAAAAATGATGAACGTCGAGCAGCCGGCAGAAATGACAGGTGTTGCTTTGATATAAAGATCCTTTTATTGCGTAATAAAAAAGCCCTGACGAAATCCGTCAGGGCTTTTTTATAAATTAACCATATATGTTATCTCGCAATATGAACAAAGCCTGCAAGAGTAGGTTTAAGCTCAACATCATCCGTTTCCGTATAGTCGTATTTTGGAGAGTTCGGATTGATCACGTAGTAGTAAACACCATCATTTAAATCGTTACCTGATTTATAGTGGGTACCATCCCAATCGTTCATGTATCCTTCTTTCTCGTATACCACTTGCCCCCATCTGTTGTAGATGATGATATGGGCATTCGGATAATCATCCAAATTAAGAGGAGCAAAGAAATCATTCATCCCATCGCCATTAGGCGTAAATATGTTTGGAGGATCTACTTCACATTGTGCATAGACCATGACCGAATCGGAGAACGGTTGTCCACATTGATCCGAAACCGTTACCAGGAACGATGTATTTTCAGTAGGCGTTATAACCGATATATCCTCCGTTGTCTGACCGGTATTCCAGAGGAAGTTGTATGGAGGCAAGCCGCCGCCCCAACTGGCATCCAGATCGAGGAGAGGATTGTCATCTATACAGACATTAATGCTGTCATCAGGCAAAGTAATCCAAAGAGGTTCATAATCCGTAATGGTAAGCGATGCTTCCAACGTATCCCACGAATTACAGTTTTCGTAAAGAATCCAGATAGTTACAGTCTCATCCGGATCATCAATACCATCAATAATTGGGTTTACAAATACAGTATCGTGCATTTGTCCTGCTGGAATAACAATACTATCAGGAATAGCATCATAGTCAATTCCGTTAGTTGCAGTTCCTGCCATTTCAAACAACAGAACAAAATCAGAAGTTGTGTCTGTATGAGAAAAAGCAAAGAAAGCGTTATTACATCCTTCGTATAGTAGGGTATCACCATTGGCAATTCCGGCTTCTACGGCAACACCTGCAGACGCAAAACTTCCTGCTTCAAGGAATACTCCCGAATCAAAGGCTCCATCACCTCCATCTCCAATGGCTAATTTAATGTGGTATGTATCCCCACAAACAACAGCCGCTCTTGCTTCAAGAACAACAGTTTTTCCATCGTATTCGTAAGTATTGGTAGTATTTTGAGTATAGAATACGTTGTATGCAGCGAAATTAGGGTCGATGTTGGTACAGTTAGATAACGTACCGTTAGATCCAGCTACACCAAGGTTTACTGTATTAATGGATACCGGAGTCGAAGTATATGATCCTGGGTTAGCAGGATCTGGAATCAATGCAATGTTTTGTGCAGTGTAATTTCCTCCTGCCGGATTAACTCCTGTCAGGAAAAATCCAAAGGCATCGTTTACTGTTCCACATACGTACTCATCATACTCTTCGGAGGCAAATACATAGTTAAACGAAATGGTATCTCCCGTAGGAACGAAATCAAATTCGATAACACATTCGTCGTAGATTTGGTTAGGAGTAATGGAGGCTAAATCAGTATCAACCCCTGTGGCACCTGTTCCTCCTGAGCTGGAACCTCCACCGGTG
The DNA here is from genome assembly GCA_965230225.1 of Parvicellaceae bacterium. GTDB lineage: Bacteria > Bacteroidota > Bacteroidia > Flavobacteriales_D > Parvicellaceae > CALSMU01. Next base: position 424,787 of record CBDDKM010000002.1, on the reverse strand, counting down.
TTTAATTGTTCAGCCATGGTAACGTCTCCCGATCCCATGATGAGTCCACTTCCGAATCCCACGTCAGAGTTGGCGTCAGTAAAGGAACCTACCTGCGTGTTGTTTACCGCAGCGCTTCCTCCATTGAACTGTACATTGGAAATGGTAACACCACCCCCAAGAAGTACATTTTGAATGTATTGCTCTACTGTCATTGTTGCATTGTCTACAGTAACCTGTGCTGATGCAAAAAATGGTAGAGCAACCATTAGAGTTAGTAATCTTTTCATGCTTAATTATAATGTTGTTTCAGTAAAATTAGACTTATATTCTTTCCAAGAGGTTGCTTTGGAAATTAAATAATCTTGGTTTTCCCCGGCAAGGTCAAATGCTTATCTTTAGCGGCTAAGAATAAAATATACACCCATGAATAACATAAAGGATTATATATCAGACAATAAGGATCGATTTTTAAATGAGCTGGTGGATTTGTTGAGAATCCCATCTGTTAGTGCAGACCCAAAATTTAAGGGGGACATGATTAAAACAGCTGAAGAAATTAAGAAGAGATTGCTGGAAGCAGGTGCAGATATGGCAGAAATTTGTGAAACCGCTGGTCACCCTATTGTTTATGGAGAAAAAATAATTGACCCAAATGCTCCAACTGTTTTGGTATATGGGCACTATGATGTTCAGCCTGCCGATCCTTACGAATTATGGGACTCTGATCCATTTGATCCGGTAATAAAAGCGACAGATAAACATCCTGATGGAGCCATTTTTGCCAGAGGAGCCTGTGATGACAAAGGTCAGATGTACATGCACGTTAAAGCATTTGAGTACATGGTTAAGAACGATTGCCTAACCTGTAACGTGAAGTTCATGATTGAAGGAGAAGAGGAAGTAGGTTCAGAAAATCTGGGGGTGTTTGTTAAGGAAAACAAAGAAAAATTAAAGGCAGATGTTATTCTTGTTTCCGATACAGGAATCATTGCTAACGATACTCCATCGATTACAGTTGGCCTTCGTGGCTTAAGCTACGTTGAAGTGAAAGTAACCGGACCAAATAGAGATTTACATTCTGGACTTTATGGAGGTGCTGTAGGAAACCCAATTAATATCCTTTGCGATATGATTGCATCCCTTCACGATGAAAACAACCACATTACGGTAAAAGGATTCTACGATGATGTTGAGGAAGTAAGTGCAGAAGATAGAGCTGAAATGGCAAAGGCACCTTTTAACGAAGAAGATTATAAAGCGGATTTAAAAGTTGGAGATGTACATGGAGAAACAGGATTTTCTACTCCTGAAAGAGCTACCATTAGACCAACTTTAGATGTGAATGGTATTTGGGGAGGATACATCGGAGAAGGAGCTAAAACAGTTCTTCCGTCCGAAGCCTTTGCGAAGATTTCAATGCGTTTAGTACCTCATCAGTCTTCAGAAGAAATTACTCGTCTGTTTCAGGAGCATTTTGAATCTATCGCACCGGATTCTGTTAAAGTTGAGGTAACTCCACACCATGGCGGAGAGGCTGCAGTAGTACCTACAGATTTTCCTGGTTTTAAGGCCGCTAGTATGGCCATGGAAGAGACTTATGGAAAGAAACCAATTCCGGTTAGAAGTGGCGGAAGTATTCCAATTGTAGCTTTGTTTGAGAAGGAACTGGGGCTGAAAACTTTATTATTTGGTTTTGGTTTGGACTCAGATTTGATACACTCTCCTAACGAACACTATGGTGTATTCAATTATTTGAAGGGAATTGAGACCATTCCTTTGTTCTATAAGCACTATGCTGAATTGAAGAAATAGGCAATATTCAGACCCTTTAAGTGGTTAATACCCATATTAAACCTATAGTTATGATTGCATTGAGAAATACTTTAGTGGTACTGCTTACATCAGTATTGCTTACTTCATGTTTCGACTATGAAGACGTGGAGTTTAAGGGAATGGAAGGGTTTAAAATTGAAGATCGAACTGCGGATAATATCAAAGTGAGATTGGATTTAAGGGTGGAGAATCCAAATACCTATAACATTAAGATTAAAAAATCTACGTTGGACGTTTATATCAATGGGAAGTACCTTGGAGAGGCTAAGATGATGAACGACATCAAACTCAAAAAGAAAACCGAAGATGTATATCCTATTTATATGAAAACGGATGGAAGAAAGGTGTTACAGACTGCTCTGGGATCGTTAGGTTCTATATTTGGTGGAGGAAACATTACCGTTCGAATTAAAGGAGATATTAAGGCAAAAGTTTACGGAATTGGAAAGACTTTCCCGATTGACGTGGAAGAACCCGTAAGCATGAAAATGTTTTAATTACTTGCTTCTTTCTATGGAGTAATTAATAAGTAATTCCAGCGAATCTCTGGATTCGTTTTTCGGAAATTCGTTCAATAGATCCAATGCTTGATCTCTGTATTCTAGCATCTTCTTTTCGGCATACTTGATCCCTCCGGTAGTGATAACAGTATCAATCACTTCTTGAACTCTTATTTTGTCCTGGTTGTGATTTTTTACTGTATTAATGATTCTTCTACGTTGTTTCTTATCTACGTTGTTTAAGGTGTAAATAAGAGGTAGGGTCATCTTTTGTTCCTTGATATCAATTCCGGTTGGTTTACCAATTTGGTCGCCGGAACCATAATCGAAAATGTCGTCTTTAATTTGAAAAGCAATACCAACTAGCTCTCCGCATTTCTCCATCTTTTTTACCTGTTCTGGAGTCATCTCAGCAGAGTGGGCCCCGCATGCACAACATGCTGCTATTAAGGAGGCAGTTTTCTTTCTAATTACATCGAAATAAACATCTTCTGTAATGTCCAGTCTTCTCGCTTTTTCAATTTGAAGTAGTTCTCCCTCGCTCATTTCCTGAACAGCGGTAGACATTATTTTTAGAAGCTCAAATTGGTTATTGTTAACCGAAAGCAATAACCCCTGCGAAAGCAAATAATCTCCTACCAATACAGCAATTTTGTTTTTCCAAAGAGCATTAATGGAGAAAAATCCACGTCGCATGTTGGCATCATCCACCACATCGTCGTGTACCAGAGTTGCAGTATGTAGCAGTTCAATTAATGAAGCGGCAATGTAGGTAACGTCTGTTATCTTTCCGCACATTTTTGCCGTAAGCAACACAAACATTGGTCGCATTTGCTTCCCTTTTCTTTTAATGATGTAGTGGGTTATCTTGTCCAGCAATGCAACATCACTTTTCATTGATTGCTTGAACTTCTTCTCAAATAAATCCAGTTCTTCAGCAATTGGAGCTTTTATTTGTTTTACCACCTTCGACATAGATCGCAGGTGTAAATATCTAAAAAACCCCGATGCAAAAATTACATCGGGGTCATAATTTTACTTAAAATGAATAATCTTATCTAACTACAATCATTTTCATGGTTGCAGATCTGGTATCTTCTCCTTCCAGGTAGTAATAATAAACTCCCTGAGAAAGCCCTACTGTAGATACTTCAACTTTTTGAGAGTTTGCTCCCAGGTTAATTACATCTACAATTTGTCCCATCTCGTTGGTAATTTTTAGCGAAGCCTGATTCATTCCCTGAGGTAGAACATAGTTTATAATTGTGCTTTCGTTACTAGGGTTTGGAATGTTTTGAGAAATGTACATTCCGTTTTCAGTCATTTCTGCAATTCCATCCGGTCCATAAACTGCATTGATTTCAAAATCGTCGAAGAAAAATCCATCATCTCTAACTCCACCATCCGATACAATTTGGAATCGAACAAGAATTGACTCCCCGATGTAATCACTCAAGTCAATTTCTTCTTTTACCCATGTATTTTGAACACCATCGTAAAGAGGCTCTCCCAATTCCTGGTCTGATACTCCAGGGTTGGTGTAATTACCACACTGTGGAATCCATGAACTTCCTCCATTAGTAGAAACCTCCACTTGCACGTAGTCATAATTATCTTCAATGTACCATTTGGCGTAAAAAGACATGGTAGCTGCAATAGCTGTAGAAAGGTCTACATTATTAGTTAACGTGATCGTCTTATTGATGTTATTACTGTAGTTCCCGTTTGGCGAATCAGTAATACTAGTAGCTGGGCTGTAGTAAGTACTTGCAGTAGTTCCCCATGTTTGAGAAACATCCCAGTTGTTCAGGTTGTTTGCCGGGTCTGCTAATACTAACTGTCCCTGTCCGTAAATTTTGTTTACTGTATCGTTGGTAACGTACTGTCCGTTGTCCAAAGAAATTACATAAGTGATTCCATCTCCAGGAGCAATTCCCGGATCAAGAGTATAGCTGATAGAATCTTGATCTTGTTGCAATAGTGCCATGTTGCTATGGCTATTTGGAGATCCAACAGAAGTAATGTTAGTAGTAATAGGCACGATAGAAACGGTAAAGTTTGCTGGATCTTCTAATCCCAAGCGCTGAATGTCGTAATGGAAATATCCATTTAAATCTTCTAGTACCAAAGGAGTTAAATCGGTAGCCACACCATAGTTAGTTACTAAGTGTGCTGCCGTTAAGTTAGTATGAACCATACTCTCGCACAATGGATCAATGTCGTTTACAGAAGGCCAGAAACCATGTTGGTTTCCTCCAATTTCCGGTGTAAACGCAAAGATCTTGTTATGAGTACTTGTCTCACCATACATAAAGTCATCAGAATCTCCCGCCGCAGGGTAAAGAGCAGCACTAATTTGAGGTGCCATTGAACTCTGAGAAGTCATCATTGGAGCAATAGCCTCGTAAGTTGCATTATCTGTAGTATAGGTATTGGTTGCATACCCGAACGGGTAAAGCAGTAAATCAGCGTAGGTATGATTGTTAAGTGCTAGTTTAATGTCGTGGTTTTCCACAAACCATTTAATAGCTAAGTTTTCAGGTTCCGTAAATGGTCCCGTTCCAGGATAATCATCTGCGCCGGTGTTCATAGTTACTCCTGATGTTCCCCACACACTGTTCCCACTACCGTCGATATAATCGTAATTACGGTTATTGTCTACTCCGTAATCTCCGTTACCGTGGTTTCTTCTATTTTTTCTCCACATTCCCCCCCCATTAGGGTTAGTAGTTTCGTTTCTTAGGTATCCATCTGGATTGATAACCGGAATAAAGTACAATTCTGTATTGTCCAGAATAGCCTGCACTTCAGTATTTGTTGCGTAGTTTTCCAGCATATACCACATGTAATAAATCAATTGTTGCATGGATGCCGGTTCTCTGGCATGATGGATGGCGGTGTATAATACTTCTGGTTCTGCTTCGTCGGTATTAGCATTATCCGACATTCTTACCCAATAAATTGGTCGTCCTTCGTGTGTCTGGAAAGTTGATATTCCGGATTTAACGGTAATTAGATTAGGATATGCAGCGGCCATATCATCCAACTCCTGAAGCATTTCAGAATAAGTTAGAAAACCTCCCATTGATCCATGATTATAATTAGCTGGAGTTGGGTAACTAGGAGTTCCGGAAGAACCATTACAGTTAGCATTTTTCTGAACAGTAGAGGCTTTACCAGCACCCTTGTTTTGTTCTACATAATACTCCTGTACATCATCAATTAAGATGTCAACTTTCATTCCAAGCATTCTCGCTTTGCCGATTTCCACTTCAGAGAAATCAGATTCGATATACGTGCCTAGTTTGTGTTTACCATGGTCTATTACAACTCCCTGATTGCCTAGCAACATAAGGTTTTTGTTACCATTGTAGTGAATTCTGGCTCTACTATACTTGAGTTGTTTTTCGATTGTGGTTTCTCCCTTGTCTTGTGTGGTAACCGACTGCTCAGAAACTTGCGCAATCGATGCTAGCCCTATCCAAAGGAAGGATAAAACGGTGGTTGTTTTTTTCATTGGTTGAGTGTTTATTAGCCTTTGAAATTAAACAGTTTAGATCAGGATTCAAAATTTTTTAACAGGAGGTAATCGATGCAACAACCTGAAATAAACCTATAATTTCGATAAAAAATCTTCACTAAGAGAACCAAATTGGAATCCATTAGTTGTCTGAGAGTGTATAAAAAAACCCGGTAATGATTACCAGGTTTCTCAAATATGGAATGATTAGATACTATTCGTAGTATAAGTCATCAAAATCAAGAGCATCATCACCAAACATTTCTACGTTATCGTGTGCAACAACGTAGGTACTTTGGTTTCCTGCAATTTTAGAGAAGTACAACTCGTATTCGAAGTTATCTTCTTCTCCAATCATATAAATCATAGCATGATCTTTACGGTTGTTTGCGGTGAGGTCTGCCTGACAAATAGGGCATTCAAAATCCACTAATTCTCCTTTTTCCAATTGGAATTTATCGTGGTGCTTGTATTCATAGCTTCCAACTTTAGCGTCCAACATTAATAACCCTTTGTGTTTTCTTTTGGTACGGGTGGCAAAAACCAGGTGTCCGTCTACATTCAAATGCCCTTTGCATTTAGGACATAAGTAGTCATTATCTTTCATGCTCATAACAGTATCTTATTTAATCGTTTTATCTTTTTGTTTTGTGCTAACTAATATAACGAAAAAATCCCTTTTTTCTATGGGGTATTTGCCTTAAGATCTGCTACCGCATTTTGAAGCGTTGAAGTACAGGAAGTTGAAAGTTATTTACCGGAATTGTTAAATAATATTAAGAAGTGGATGGTGAGACAATAATTCGGTTGGAAAATAGTATTTCTCCATAGATGGACTTACCTTTGTATAAGTGACTAATCCGGAGGAAAATATTGATGTAGGTGATTTGCTAAAACGGGAATATATGTTGCATTTACTCCGTACCGGAGAGCAGCCTGTTACCGTTTTTAGATTCTGTGAAGATTTAGGTTTAGAGGAATCTGATTTTTACGATCGTTTTAATTCTTTTGGAGCAATTGAGAAACAAATTTGGGTTGATTTTTTTAAAACCACTGTTGCTGCATTAGAAGATGATCAGGAATTTCCTAATTATACCTCTCACGAAAAAGTTCTTTCCTTTTTATATACCATTGTTGAGGTGTTTAAACAAAACAGAAGCTTTGTTTCTTTTCGGGGAGCAGAACTAAACGTAAAAAGCTTTAGACCCTGGTATCTGGCTTCTTTTAGAGAGGAGTTTAACCAGTGGATAAAGGAAGTACTTGGGGATGGATTTGCCAGCGATGAAATTGTAAACCGACCTTTGGTTTCTGCAAAGTATTATGAAGTACTGTGGGGTCAGTTCTTATACATTTTTAGAGTTTGGGTGAAAGATGAAAGTGAAGGGTACCAAGTTACGGATGCAGCCATAGAAAAGTCCAGCGCATTATTATTTGAATTAATGAAAAAAGGACCAGTGGATCTGATGATTGATTTCTTGAAGTTTGCTTACCAGAATAAAGCTTACTAAAGACCATTGCTAAAATTCCTTTACTATGAAGGAGCAAAATAAAATACCAACAAGTAAGGTTAAAAGAGCTGCTAAGCTCATAGGTACAGGTGCCAAGGTAGGAGGTAATTACGTAAAGTATTATGCAAAGAAAGCTGTAGGTGATAAAAACGCCAGAGAACAATTAGAGAAGGATAATGCTGAGGATATTTATTCTTCTTTGAGCGAGTTAAAAGGGAGTGCTTTAAAAATGGCTCAGATCATGAGCATGGATAAAAACATGCTTCCTAAGGCTATGGTGGATAAATTTTCTCTAGCGCAATACAGTGCTCCTCCTTTGTCTTATCCTTTGGTGGTAAAAACATTTAGAGAAATGTTTGGTAAACCTCCCACTGGCATTTTTGATACGTTTAGCCGTAATGCCATTCATGCTGCCTCAATAGGGCAAGTACATGCTGCAGAAAAAGATGGAAAAAAACTGGCTGTAAAGGTTCAATACCCTGGAGTAGCAGATAGTGTTAAATCCGATCTAAAATTGGTAAAGCCAATTGCCATGAGGATGCTTAACCTAAGAGAGCACGAGATTAAACAATACATGGCCGAGATCGAGAATAAGTTGCTGGAAGAAACGGATTATGAGTTGGAGATAAAACAATCCATGGAAATTGGTGAAGCTTGTGCAGAACTCGAAGGAATAGTGTTCCCTCAATACTATCCGGAATATTCAGGTAAGAGAGTAATTACGATGGACTGGATTGATGGAGTTCATTTGAAAGATTTTCTTGCCACTAATCCTTCTCAGGAAGTGAGAGATCGAATTGGTCAAAACCTGTGGGATTTTTATGATTTTCAAGTAAACAAGGTAAAAGCAATTCATGCTGACCCTCATCCAGGGAACTTTTTGTTTAGAGAAAATGGAGAAGTGGGCATCATAGATTTTGGGTGCGTAAAACGGATTCCGGATGAGTTTTATAAGGTTTACTTTCAGCTATTAAATCCAGAGTATCATGAAGATGATGAGAAGCTAAAAGCTCTATTCTATGAGTTAGAATTCCTTTATAAAGAAGATACACCTGAAGCTGTAGAACTGTTTTTTGGAGTGTTTAAGGAATCAATGGATTTATTGATTCACCCGTTCAAAGCAGGAGAGTTCGATTTTGCCGACGAAGATTACTTTAATCAGATTTACCAAAAGGGAGAAGAACTATCTAAAAGAAAGGACATTAGAAAAAATGGAGTTGCTCGAGGATCAAAGCATATTCTATACATTAACCGCACCTATTTTGGTCTGTTTGCATTGCTCCATGAGCTCAAGGCAAAAATAAATACATCCACATCATTTATTTTCTGAAAAAATAGTTGGAAATTCCATAAAAGGTATAATTTTGTAGACCAAATTAAAGATTGACCCGATAAAAATTTGAAAGATTGTTTTTCTAATCAATTTCCATGACCAGTTTGTTAAAATAATGTATTGGAATTATTAACAATGGTAGAAGAATAAATCTTTTTTGTTAAAAAGATTAAAATATTAGCAAAGTATTTGCGTTGAAGAATAAAACATAATACTTTTGTCGAAAATTTAAATGACCACAAATACCCCGCAAAAATGAATAAAGAAATTTCTCGTTCTGTACAAGAGGAATTGTTAAACATACTAGAAGGAAATCAGAGAGATAACCTTATTAACGCTTCCAAAATCAAACAGTCGAGATTAATCATAAACCTTAGAAATAAATATTCAAAACGAACAAGTAAGAATAGAATTTAAGGTATTAAAAAGGCAATTATTTCCACAATAATTATAAATCCTGATTTTATTGAGTTGTTTCATTGGTTGAGCCCGTTCCTTATCAGGTAGAACGGGCTCGTTTCTTTTAAGGCTGTATAATAAATTCAACTCTTCTATTCAGTTTTCTTCCTTCAGGGTTGTCCGACCCATCTTTGTTTTGGTTAGGGGCAATTGGATCTGATTCTCCTTTCGATTCTACTTGAAGTCGTTGTTTACCAACTCCTTCTTTGATTAGGTATTTTTGAATGATTTTAGCACGTTGTAAACCAAATCGTTGGTTAAACTTATCGCTTCCCATGTTGTCTGTATGCCCTACAATGGTAAAGTTGATCTCTTCGTTTTTCAACAGGTACTTCGAAAAGAATTCTAATTCGTCGGTAATGTTTAATGTGGTGGAGTTAAAATCGAAATAGACAATAATTTTAGGGAACTCCTCTTTTTTCACCTGCTCCAATTCTGTAATGAGCGAATCTTTGTTTTCAATATCGTTAACGATTACAATGTTTCCATCCACAAAGTTGATGGAGGTAATGTTGGATTCTTCGTAATCATTTAATAAATGATAATCTGCTCCGGTACTATCTTTTAGGAAGGAGAAGGTACTGTTATCAGGGAAGTCAAACTCTAACTTCGGGTCGGATGTAGCCATTAGTTTACTTAAGGAATCCTGCGTCATGTAAAACTTAACGTTGGAGTACATTTTATAACCGGTTTGCCCTTCCACTCGATCTTTGTATTTACTGTACAGAGAATCATTGTCGTTAAACATAATGGTTAAGGTGTCGGTTCCCAGATCGGTTCCACCTTCAAAAAATGCGTTGTGTAAAGAGACTTTCTGACCAATAATATTCCCCTCGTTATCGTACAAGTGCACATGGTGAATTTCCTGATAAAGCTGAAAATACTCCATTTGAGGAGGTACAATAAATTTGCAGGTGTAAGGAATAAAACCTTCGGTTTCTACGAGCATGGTATATTCTTTTCCATGAGGAAGGAGCATTAAATAGTCGCCTGTCAAGGAATCCGATTCTTGCTGTACAATGGCTTTTTCGCTAACATCTAACATGGTCATTTTAGAAAAGCCAGGTAGCAGAGAGTCTCCTTTAAGTACCAGTCCCTTTATTTCTGCAAGTGGACTTCTTTCGTTGGCAAAAGTGAGTCGATACAAATCTAAACCTCCAAATCCACTTGGTCTGGAAGAGGCAAAATACCCCCTGTTATAGCGGTGAGTCATGGAAAAGAACACATCGTCGAAAGGTGTGTTTACCGGATACCCCAGATTCATAGCTGCAGACCATTCTTTATCTCTTAGCAACGATTTGAACACATCGTACCCTCCCATTCCCGAGTGCCCTTTGCTGGAAAAGTATAGGGTGTGAGTTCGTTCATCGAAATAACTTACGTCATCATCAAATTCAGTATTTACATTTTCTCCCAGATTAACGAATGGCCCCCAGGATGAGTCGGCTTGTTTTTTAGAATAGTAAATATCTAAGCCACCATATCCACCTTCTCTTTCGCTGGAAATAAATCGGATGTCTTCCTTGTAGGAGATAACTTTAGAAGGCTCGTAAACTCCCGAATTGGTTTCATCGGTAAGCATGGTGAGGTTACCAAATCCATTCTCGGTTTTTTCGGCTGTCCAGATGTGCGAATCTCTGTAGAAATAGAGCTTTTTTCCATCTTTTGAGATTAATACAGAAGCATCGTGTCCTTCGGAATTGATTTCTCCTTTGAGTTGAACCCCCTCAGAGTAGATCAATGGGGTAATTAAACTAAAGAAAACACTTTGTTCCATAATTTGGCGATACAACTTCTCGTCAAACAGGCTTCCATCTAGAAGAGTGGTTTGATATATATCCTCGTAAAAATCTCCATCAGGAGCTATTTTGCCTTTGCTGTTTTCGGGCCTTCTTGCAGTATAATATAGTAGCTCTTCATTATAGGATACAACAGGAGCATATTCATTGTACAAGGTATTAACAGAATCTCCCAGGTTTTCAATTACCACTTCTCTTGGGTTGTCCAGCATTACCTTTCCATTCTTGCAGTACTGAATGTTTCGTTCCAGATTGCCAAATATTTCATTAAATACCTCTTCCTGAATAATTCGCTGTTTATAGTCCCTTTCCAGTCGGGTTCTAAAGGTGTTATATTGATCTATAGCCTGATCAAATTGATAATTCTCATGGTAGAGGTTTCCCAGAAAGTAGTAAACTACCGAAAGAGTATCAGTTTTGGAAAGGTAGCCTTCAAAATAAGGAATTCCCAGGTGTCTTTTTCTTGGAATGTTGTAGTAGCAGAGTCCAATGTTGTAATAATCGTCTTCGCTTAAATTAGAGGAATCGATGCTCAGAAAATTTTCAAGGGCGAGTTCGAACTGGCTTTTACGCAGTTCTTTGTTTCCACTTTTTCTGGACAGTTTAGGATCTTGAGAAAACCCTGTTAAACCCGATAAAATAAGTAGAAATACTGTGGTGTATTTCAGAATGCTCGTCATTTATTACCAAAAAAACATCAATTCAATCTCCCCGCTAAAACACAAGTTTTTTTAATGGCTTTTAACTCCCCATTTAAGTTAAAGGTTTCGAAATATATGACATACATCCCAATTCTGGCTTTCTCTTTTTTATTATTCAGTCCATCCCAGGAAATAGTTCCACTTTCGGCAAGCAGTTCATTTTGCATAAGGTGTCTGATGATTCTCCCTGAAGCATCAAAAATGGTAATGTTACCCACATAGCCTGCTTGATCAGTGGTATAAGATAAATTAACAACATCATCCATTCCGTCGTTATCCGGAGAAAAGATTTCAGGACTCACATTAAGCTCTACATCCGATAGTTCTTCAGGAAAATACTGAGAGTTTTCATAGCCTGGCGTTGCCCACCCTTCAGTTTCTGCAGCACTGTGCCAATTGGTTGGGTCTGATGAGCTGCGTTCAAAATCGATTCTTTCAAGAGATACTCCATCCGGGTCGTTAATTAGAGCAAAGTGGTAATCTTCCAAATAGGAAAATGCATCGCTCAGGGTAGTATCGTTACCAGGTAAGATAAGATAAACAGTCCCGGAATCATTGGCGTAAGTAGGCAATGTGCTAAGTTGTACAAAACTACCTTCAACAGCATTGATGTAGTTATTTTTGATATCGGTAGAATCCTTAGTCAATACAACATAATCTCCCGGATATAACAAACGATGATCTTCAACTGATTTAATATTATCTACAACACCATCATCCCAGTTAGCCAGTTTCCATCCAAACAAATCAATCAAGCGCTCAGATCGATTGTAAACCTCAACAAAATCATCTCCACCGGTAAAAGGGTTAAATAAGATTTCGTTTATGATTAAGTCACCGGCTTGTGGTAAGTGAGGTACAGCCATTTCTATTTGATCTCCACTAGTGCTATTCCCTGAACAATCTGTAATTCCATTAATGCTGATGGTATATACAATTCCAGTGTCCAAAGCGGGTGAAACAGTTAGTTCTAAACATCCTGTTGAGCCGGGTACAATAGTCGAAACAGTTATTCCTCCCGAAATAGAAAATTGTGAAGCATTTAACCCCAGAGTATCTATGAATTCGGAAAAACAGATTTCTACTGAAGTATTGGACAATATGGTTGCGTTGGTGGCATAAGGAGCATCAGTGTCGGGAGTATTGTCATAAACAGAGTTTTGCAGCCCCGGTGTTCCACCATTGATTAGCTCGTTGGAGCCAATCCAGTTGGAGGCATCTGAACAATCGAGTTCTGGGTTAATGAGTTCCAATGTATAACCACCATCCTCTTTTATAGCATCCTGGTACCAGGAATCTAAATAGCTTACCTGATCGATCAGGTTATTGGAGTTATCTTCCAGAAATAAATCATCTCCAGAATTTTGTAGGGAAGGCAATGTGGTTACGAATAATACATTGCTGTAGATGGAAAAATCAAAGGTATAGTTGTCGTCTGCAATGATTACAAACTCTCCTGGTTGCAGGATATAACCTCCTAAAGTAGCAGTAGAAGAAGCATCCGAAAATTGCCACCCGGATAAATCAAAAATAGATGATGAGACATTGTGTAACTCAATAAATTCTGCATTGGGTAGTCCAATTTGTGGTGTGGGGTCGGCAAAAATTTCATTGATTACTACATCTCTGTAATTAGGTGTAGAAGGAACAAAATAGACAAAATCCTCTGTGCTGGTAGACATGGCGTTTCCGGCAAGATCCTCTACATTCTGAACCGTAAGCGTATTGGTTAAACCATTAGTAAAAGCAGAAAAGGTTAAGTGAACCAGAGCTGGATTCCCTCCGTCAAGTGAAGCACCGGTTGCTGTTCCCACACCATTATTAACGGAATAATTGCTCATTGTTTCTGCAGTAGTTTGATCTACTGGCTCATTAAATAACACATCCAATTCGGTGCTGGAAACCACTGTTAAACTTGAAATATCTGGCGGGGTGGTATCAATAATGGTGGTTCCATTAATGGAAAAGTCGTCGTAGTAAATATTGGCTGAATTGGAAGATGTGTACTTGGAATAGACTCCAAAATAAGCTGTTGAAGTAATGGAAGCATCTGTAAAACTACCTTCATTTACATACGTTGTACCTCCTGTGGCATCAGACTCTACTGTCCAATTTCCAGCTCCATCTCTGGTTACTCTAACTCTGGCAATTGGGTTCGTTCCAAAAGTATTCGCAGTTCCGGTAAAAATTAAACTTCCGGATGTTCCGGATTGTGAATAGATTTTAATGGCATCGGTACTTCCACTTTCACCTATTCTCAGGTAATAACCGTTGAGGGATCCACGTAGATTAGCTTGATCTGAAACTAAATACACTCTGGCATTATTACTATTGGAGGGAGCAAAATTCATTTCCACTAAAAACTCCCAAACGATGGTTTGGTTAAAATCAATATTGCCTACCGGAGTGGATAAATAAGCTGTATCGCTAACAACTGGTCCATTCAAATGTAGTCGATTAGAACCATCCACTTCGTATTTGGAAGTTTCGCCCGACCATACGGTCCCAGAGGTGTAATCACCATCAGAGAAATCGTCTGATAATTGGGCGCTTACTGTTAAATTACTAACGAAAATTGATAATATAAACAGCAAATAATAATTGAGTTTATTTTTCTCGGGTATTCGGCCTTGCATGAAGGGCTAATATAGTACATTTGAATAGTTTTTTAAAGAGACTAATTATTAAGAAATTACAAATTATTTAAAATGAAATTAGCAGTAGTTGGAGCCACAGGTTTAGTTGGCAGCGTTATGCTAGAAGTTTTAGCGGAACGCAATTTTCCCGTAAGTGAGTTAATGTTGGTAGCTTCAGAAAGAAGCAAAGGAAAACAAAAGGAGTGGAAGGGGAAGATGCATACGATTATGACCCTTCAAGATGCTGTTGATCAAAAACCGGATATTGCCATTTTTTCTGCCGGAGGAGCTACCTCTAAAGAGTGGGCGCCAAAATTTGCTGCGGTGGGTACAACAGTAATCGATAATTCATCTGCCTGGAGAATGGATGCGGATAAGAAGTTGATTGTTCCTGAAATTAATGCAGCAGAGTTAACCAAAGAAGATAAAATCATTGCTAACCCAAACTGTTCTACCATTCAAATGGTATTAGCATTACTTCCAATTCACAGAAACTACGGAATTGATCGTTTGGTAATTTCTACTTACCAATCTGTTTCTGGTACAGGAGTTAAAGCGATGGAGCAAATGAATAACGAAAGAGCCGGAGTAAAAGGAGAAATGGTATATCCTTATCCAATAGATAAGAACTGTTTACCTCACGGAGGAGATTTTGATGACAATGGTTACACCAGTGAGGAGATGAAATTGGTGAATGAAACCAGAAAAATTCTTGGAGATAACGACATTCGAGTTACTGCAACTGTTGTGAGAGTTCCTGTATTTGGAGGGCATTCGGAAGCAGTTAATGTAGCTACTAAAAAGGAGTTTGAAATCAGCGATATTCGCAAGCAATTATCAGAAACACCTGGTATTGTGGTTCAGGATAATCCAGATGTAAACCTATATCCAATGCCGCTTTACGCTAAGGATAAAGACGAAGTATTTGTTGGAAGAATCAGAAGAGATGAATCCAACCCTAATACAATGGACATGTGGATTGTTGCAGATAATCTTAGAAAAGGTGCTGCCACTAACGCAGTTCAAATAGCAGAATACATTGTAGAGAATGATTTGGTAGGTTCAACAGTATTGAGCTAATCAAATTATACTCCATAAGACACTCTTTTTTAAAGAAATAACCTTAAATTTCAGCGTGAATAAATTGACCTCATTCGCGCTGAAACTTTTTTTGTGCCTGTCTATAGCTGTTGCCAATGATGCAGTAACGCAAGATAAGGTACTTGATTCCCTATATACCTATCTGGAAAATAACGAAGCTAAGAGAGACAGTAATGTTTTCCTTACTCAGATTGATATTTCTAAAATCATACGTCAGCAGGACATGGAAAAGAGTCGACAATTGGCTTTTGATGCACTGGAGTTGGCGGAGGAATTGGCAGTAGAAAAGTACATTTTTATTGCCCGAAATGAGATTGCCATTACTTATGGAATGGTGGGGGAGAACATAAAAGCACTAGAGTACTTCTTACTTTGTTTTGATGCAGACACCTCCAAGTTCTCTGATAAGAACAAAGGAAACATGTTCAACAATTTGGGTATCGTTTCTCTTAACCTTGGCCAGTTCGAAGAAAGTATTGCCTACCACATAGAGGGATTAAAATATAGAGATAGAGCAGGAGACAATTACGGTGTTGCTTCGTCGTACAATAATATTGCTCTTGTTTATTACAGGCAAAAATTGTGGGATGAGGCATTGGAACATTATAACCATGCTTTGGACCTATTGGATGAAGTGTCTGCTAAAACAGCTGATCTAACCATAAACATTTACAATAACTCTGGTTTAGTACTGGAAAACCAGGAAAAGTATGCGGAAGCTTTAGAAAGGTTTTATCAGGCGGAGGCCATATCTAAAGAGTTCAAAAAAGACTTTTCTTTGGGACATTGTTATCAAAACATAGGAAAAATTCACTTGCTAAAGAAAGAGTATACTACTTCTAAGCAGTTTTTTGGAAAAGCATTAGAGATCAGTAAAAATGTGGGCGATGAGTATGGCGCTAATCTGGTTAAACAGAATCTGGCAACCATCGAATTTAATCAGGGGAATTTTGCTAAGGGGTTAGAAATTGTTGATGGGCTGGAGGAGTATTATGAGAGAATTGGGGATTTGGTTCAGTTGCAGGAATTGTACATGTCTATTTCTAAGGCACATTATGATTTAGGGAAATTCAAGGAGGCATTTGATTACCAAAACAAAATGGTATCAGTAAAGGACTCCATTTTTGTACAGGAAGGTGAAAAAGCCATTGCTGAGATGGAGGCAAAATACGAATCGGATAAGCAAAAGGCCATTTCTGCCAAACAAAAAGCCGAAATCCAATTATTGGAACAACAAAAGGAAATGGACCAGCTGGAGATTGCTAAAAAGAATGCAGAATCTGATCGTCAAAAGAACTTCATCAATTTTGTCGTTACCATTCTGGTGGTAGCCTTGTTGTTGGTAGGTGTGATTGCTTATGGGTTTATTCAAAAAAGAAAAGATAACAAGGTCATTTCTCAACAAAAAGAAGAGGTGGAGCACCAGAAAACCATTGTGGAAGAAAAGAACAAAGAAATCATGGATAGCATCACCTATGCTAAGCGAATTCAGGATGCCATTCTACCAGCCGATGGATACTTTAAACAGTTATTGCCTACTTCCTTTGTTTTGTATAAACCGAAGGATATAGTTGCTGGAGATTTTTACTGGATCGAGGTGGTGGATAATACCATTATCTATGCTTCTGCAGATTGCACCGGACATGGTGTTCCTGGAGCTATGGTAAGTGTAGTGTGTCATAATGCACTTAACCGGGCGGTCAGAGAGTTTGGAATTACCGAACCAGGCCAGATTTTGGATAAGGTAACTGAATTAGTTGTAGAAACATTTGAGCAAAGAGGTGATATTGATCGAGAATCTGACATTGTGAAAGACGGAATGGATATCTCACTTTGTGCCATTAATACTACCACCAACGAAATGAAATTTTCTGGTGCCAACAACCCACTTTATTTAGTTAGAAATGGAGAGTTGATGGAGACCAAAGGTAATCGTCAGCCAATCGGACAGTACTCCAATAGAGTGCCATTTACAACTCATCTTGTTCAACTTCAGTCTAACGATATACTGTACACCTTTACAGATGGTTTAGCAGATCAGTTTGGTGGTCCAAGAGGAAAGAAGTTCAAGTATAAATCCTTTAAGGAGCTATTGGTTAACATCAATGACAAAACAATGGAGGAGCAGTTAACAGCTATTGATGAAGCATTTACTCAGTGGAAAGGAGAATTCGAGCAAATTGACGACGTGTGCGTAATAGGGGTTAAAATTTAGCTGAACCCACTGCAATTCCTGCCGGATGTTAATCTTTGGTTAAAAAATACTTGTTTCAACATCTAAACAGCATTAAACGAAGTTATAATGTTAGCTTTGTGCCTTCAATGCTACAATCAGAAAAACTTGGTACCGAAAAAATAAGTAAACTGCTACTTCAGCAGGCTTTACCGGCTGCAATTGGCTTTATGGTAATGTCCGTAAACATGGTAGTGGATACCTATTTTGTAGGGCAACACGTTGGTAAATTGGCCATTGGTGCCATCAGCATCGGTATGCCTATTTCATTTCTGATTTCATCCTTTGGGATGGCAGTAGGAATTGGTGGATCATCCATTGTTTCCAGAGCATTAGGAGCCAAAGAGGACGAGAAAGCACAACTGGCTTTTAACAATCAAATTAGCTTAACCACCATTGGATCTACCATTGTTATTGCGCTTGGGTTTTTATTTAAAGAACCCATCCTTCAACTGTTTGGTGCTAAAGGAGAGTTGATGGAATTCTCCGATATTTATTTTTCCATTTTGTTGGTGGGAATGCCCTTCTTAACTGGAGCAATGATGGCCAACAGTAACCTTAGAGCCGAGGGGAAAGCTAAGATGCCCATGATGGTGATGCTTATTTTGTCCATTTCCAACATTATATTCGACTATATATTCATCGTTCAGATGGATTGGGGAATGGCTGGAGCAGGTTGGGCAACATCCCTTTCCTATATATTGGGTGGTTCATTACTGATATTCTACTACTTATCGGGTAAAACAGAACTAAAGGTGATTCCCCGCTATTTTGTAATGAAATGGGTCATTATTAAAGAGATTATATCTATTGGAATGGTTAGTCTTTTCAGACAAGGTTCCATCAGTATTCTAACCATAATACTAAATCATTTGTTGTTCTATTACGGTAACCTTAACGGAATAGGAGGAGAGGATGCCATATCGGTATATGGAATTGTAAACCGTATAGCTATGTTCGCTTTTTTCCCACTTATTGGAATAGCACAGGGACTGATGCCCATAGTAGGTTATAACTATGGAGCTAAGCAATATGATCGGGTAAAGGAAGTGGTTTACCTATCATTAAAGGTTGGTTTTTTACTATCTACGGTACTCTGTTTTCTGTTGCTATACGAATCGGATTACATCCCTAAAATATTCACCAAAGATCAAGAGGTTTTACTTAGAGAAAACACTTCTGTAGCCATTTTCTGGATCTTTTTAGCCACTCCTGTTTTGATATTTCAGTTAGTTGGAGCTACATATTATCAGGCCATTGGAAAAGGTATTCCAGCATTATTACTTACTTTAACGAAACAGGGGTTTTTCCTTATACCCATTTTGTTCATCATGCCCTATTTCTACAATTTAGAAGGTATTTGGTATTCGTTTCCTATGGCAGACGTATTAGCTGCTGTGGTGTGTTATTACTTCCTGATGCGAGGATTAAACCGATTGGAGGTTGCAAAACCTAAAGAAGAGGTTCTGGATAGTGAGTTGATTTAATTATCTTTCCTCCATGGAAAAATGGCTGGAAGAAGGTGATATAAATACAGTTAAACGTACCATTTGGGTTTCGTTAATTCTAACTACGGTTAGTTTTGCTTTAATTCACTTTGGAACCTATACCGTAATCAACACTGTTTCAGAATATGAAACCACCCATTCTTATATCACTTATCAGTGGATATATCCTGCTATCTTCTTTTTGCTTTTCTCTTGCATAGCATTTGTGGATTTTTCCGGTAAGAGTAAACTAGCTTTTGCTATTGGTGCAGTGCTGTTTAGCGGTACATGGATTACCATTGGGATTTGGTATCATAATGAACTGGCAGATTATTGGACAATAACCCGGTTTATATCTCCTTTTTTGGTTTATTCATTCTTTAGAGGCGCAGCAAAGGGTAATAGCAGGGCTATAATATCTGGTGTTGTGGCATCGGCCGGAATGCTTGGATTCAGCCATATTTTTAGTTCAACTCAATTGTTGGATACGTTTGGAGATTTGCTACGAGATGTAACGGACATAAGGTGGGAGTGGGAATCAAGGTATCATGCGGGCGTAGCCATTTATTTTGGTGTAAGTTTTCTGGTATATACCTTCTCTGTTTGGCTGTTGGATCAATTCTTTATCAAAGGGAAAGATCATTTTAAAAAGTTCATAGATATTAATGCTCCCGTTAGGTTTAAAGAGAAATCTAATTACCCCTATTTTTTTGCTTGGAGTTACACCATTTATTATTTCATTATTCGAGAGTATTCTAACCTATTGGATCATTACCCATATGAATATGCACCGGGAAAGGAATTTTATATCAACCTGATTACACTCCTTTTCAGTTTGATTCCTATCATTCTTTCAGTGTTGTTTATTAGTAAGATTAATTTGGCATTTGTAATGGCCAAAAGAAGGCAACCGTTCTTTATCCATTGGCTCTTGATGATTCCCGTTATTAATATTATCGTGCTCACAATTGTGTACAACCAACCCGTAAAAAAGGAAAGGACAATTACTGGAGCCGCCGTAAAAATTGATCAAAATCAGAAGTTATTCAGAGGGTTTTATATGTTGCTTTCTTTGTTGGTGCTGATCCTTCTTTTTATGTCTGATGAAGGCAACGATTTTCTGCTTCTAATCATTGTGCACGCTATATTCTTTTACGGAGCCATTGTGGTCATTACCTTTCAGCCTAAAATGCTTTTTTGGTTACTGGCAATTATGTTGGTGGGGGATTTTATTTATGCTTATTCTCAGGGAGAAAATGTTATTCGATCAGTGGCAATTGCCATGTCTGCCATTTATTCATTGACCCTATATCGCCATGCTTTTTACCCCATGGAAAACGATAAGATTATAGACTATTTTGATAAAGCAAAATCTCCTTCAACAGTTTACGAAGGAACAATAGATGGAAACCAAGATATGTTTGATGAGGAAGCTTAGTTGGCTACGTCGTTTTTGTTAGCCAACTGACCACAAGCCGCGTCAATGTCTTTACCTCTACTTCTCCTTACATTAACAATGAGATTTTTCTTTTCCAGGTAGTTGGCAAAAGCATCTACTTTTTCTTTATCCGCCTGCTGGAACTCACCATCATCAATAGAATTGTATTCGATGATATTGATCTTACAAGGAACATTTTTACAGAACTCTGCTAGCTCTCTGGCATCTTCAATTTTATCGTTGAACCCTTTAAAAATGATGTATTCAAAGGTAACTCTGGTACCGGTTTTTTTATTGAAATAGATCAAAGCATCAGCCAATGCCTCTAGTGTATTAGAGTCGTTAATAGGCATGATTTTACTTCTCTTATCATCATTGGCAGCATGTAGCGAAAGTGCCAGATTAAATCGTATTTCATCGTCTGCCAACTGCTTAATCTGCTTGGCAATTCCGGCAGTAGAAACAGTTATTCTTTTTGGCGACATTCCCAACCCATCAGGGGAGGTAATTTTATGGATAGATTCCAATACGTTTTTGTAGTTCAATAGAGGTTCTCCCATTCCCATAAAAACGATGTTGGACAATGGAATATCATAATTGTCTTTTGCCTGGTTGTTAATTAGCACTACCTGATCGTATATCTCATCTGGGTTAAGGTTTCTTACCCTCTTTAACTTTCCGGTTGCACAGAAAGCACAAGATAAGCTACAGCCCACTTGAACAGATACGCAGGCAGTCATTCTTTTAGAGGTAGGAATAAGAACTCCTTCTACTACTGCATCGTCTGCCAGCTTGAAAGCATTTTTAATGGTTCGATCAGAGCTGTATTGTGCATCGGCAATGGTAAGAAAACGGATTTCGAACTTCTCGTTGAGCAAATCTCTCGTGGCTTTGGAAAGATTAGTCATTTCCTCAAAGGTGGTAGCTCCTTTTTTCCATAGCCATTCGTATACCTGTTTAGCACGAAATGCTTTTTCGCCAATCTCGGTGAAATAGGTTTTTAACTCTTCTAGAGTTAGTTGTCGTATGTCGGTTTTCTTTTCCACAGCTTTTAACAAAAAACCTCATCCGCTATTGCGAACGAGGTTTTAAATATCGTGTTATCAATAAAGATTACAAAATTAACATGGCATCACCATAAGAGTAGAATCTGTATTTTTCTTTTACAGCCTCTTTGTATGCTTCCATCATTAAATCGTATCCAGCAAACGCACTAACCATCATTAATAATGTTGATTTTGGCGTGTGTAGGTTAGTAATCATTGCATCTGCTAAACTGAACTCATAAGGAGGGAAGATAAATTTATTTGTCCACCCTTCGAATGGTTTAAGTTTTCTTTCAACAGAAACCGAAGATTCTAATCCTCTCATTGCAGTTGTTCCAACAGAAACAACTTTTTTCTTTTCGTCTTTAGCCCTATTAACTCTGTCTGCAGTAGGTTGAGTAATAATTAACTGCTCAGAGTCCATTTTGTGCTTCGTAAGATCCTCTACATCAACAGGACGGAAAGTTCCAAGACCAACGTGTAGTGTTAATTCAGCAAAATCAACACCTTTAATCTCTAATCGCTTCATCAATTGCTTACTGAAGTGAAGTCCTGCTGTTGGTGCAGCAACTGCTCCTTCATTTTTAGCAAAAATAGTTTGGTATCTTTCTTCGTCAGATGCCTCAGCTTCTCTTTTAATGTACTTTGGAAGTGGAGTCATTCCAAGCTTAGTAATGGTAGCTTTGAACTCTTCGTAAGAACCATCGAATAAAAATCTTAAAGTTCTTCCTCTGGAAGTAGTATTGTCAATTACCTCTGCAACTAATTCATCATCTTCTCCAAAGTATAATTTGTTTCCAATTCTGATCTTTCTTGCAGGATCAACCAATACATCCCAAAGCAAGCTTTCGCGATTCAATTCTCTCAACAAGAAAACCTCAATTCTCGCTCCGGTTTTTTCTTTATTTCCGTACATTCTTGCTGGAAATACTTTGGTATTGTTCAATACAAAAACATCACCTTCATCAAAGTAATCAAGAACGTCTTTAAACATTCTGTGCTCAATTTTACCAGTGTCTCTATGAACCACTAATAAACGAGACTCATCTCTTTCCGGAGCTGGGTATTCTGCTACTAAGTCTTCCGGTAAATCAAATTCAAATTGAGATAATTTCATAATATTTTTTTAATGAAAAACCCTTTCGGGGCGGCAAAAGTACTAAATAAAACCCGAAATCCGAAAACAGTTCTGAGAAACCTTTTTGGAGGAGTTTAATCCATTGACTCCGGCTCTGTTTCCCTAATTATTTCCATCCAATCATCCACCGATTTAGAGTCTTCAATCTTAAACTTTCCAGAACGGGTTCTGCGTAATTCAATTAGGTGAGCGCCTGAGTTTAAAGCTTGTCCAATATCGTTAGCCAAAGACCTGATATAGGTTCCTTTGCTACACACCACTCTGAATTTTATTTCATCGTTTTCAAGTTCTAATTCAAGTTCTTTGATGGTGATTGGGTTGGGCTTCATTTCGATTTTGATTCCCTTACGAGCTGATTCGTAAGCTCTTTTACCATCAATTATTTTGGCAGAAAATACAGGAGGAATTTGATTCTGTTCTCCCATGAATTGTTCCTTTATTTCATTCACCAATGATTGGGTAATGTGCTCGGTTGGGTAGGTTTGATCAATTTCGGTTTCCAGATCATAGCTAGGTGTAGTTGCCCCTAACTTAATGGTACCGGTATATTCTTTTTCGTCCGATACAAAACCCGAGATTTCCTTTGTCTTTTTTCCGGTGCAGATAACTAATAATCCTGTAGCTAAAGGGTCCAAAGTACCAGCATGTCCAACTTTAAATCGTTTGATTTTATACTTTCTTTTGAGTGGAAACCTTAGTTTATTTACAACGTCGAAAGAGGTCCATTCAAGGGGCTTGTCCACCAACAGCACTTCTCCCTTTCTGAACTCGTAAATTTTGTCTGACATGGATTAAAAATTAAGAACTACAGCAGCAATCCCAACAATGAAGCAGTAGATTGAAAAATAAACCAACTTACTCTTTTTAACCAGAGCAATCATCCAGGTACATGCTAATAAACCTGTAATAAAAGCAGCTAAGAACCCTATGATAATAGAACCCATTGGTGTAGATTGATGAGGCCTGACTTTTGCAAAGTCATTTTCTAAGACAGTTTCTAATTGAGCATCGCCAATGTTGGCTGTTTTAAGGTTTTCGATATAGGTTTTTTCTATGTTTTCGGAAGTCAATTCGCCGGAGTAATCTTCTTTTTTAATAAGATCCCATGAACGTTCTTTTTCCAAAACTGCGACATGAAAATCTTCTGATTTAGTGATTTCAAATCCGATTTCTTCTTCCATTTCTGAAATGATCATTTCAGTTCTGGCTTCCAGATCAGCTTTTTCCAAATCTTGAATTTCCAGGTACTTTTTAGTTTTTACAGCCATAGCTCCAAATATTAGCGGAACTACCATAAGAAAAGAAAATCTGGCTGCTCGGGTTTTATCTATACCCAGAAGTACTGATGTACCAATGGTGGCGCCGGAACGCGATATGCCTGGAAGAATAGCAATGGCTTGAGAAATTCCAATAATAATGGCTTTCGAGATAGTAACTTTACCTTCCGTGTTTTTAGCTCGATCTGCTAAAAATAAAAGCCCTCCGGTAAGCATCAACATAAAACCTACCAGTAATAAATTTCCACTAAAAAAGGCATCAATCTGATCTTCGAATAAAACTCCAACCAATGCTGCTGGAATCATGGATAAAATGATCATGATAGAAAACCTGGTTTGTTCGTTGTTCTTGAACTGGAACAATCCTTTGATGATCTCAATGATGTCTTTTCTAAAGATAACAATGGTGCTTAGAGCAGTTGCAAAATGCAGAACAACAGTCATCAGCATTCCTTCTTCCGGAATATCGTCTAAAACTGCTTTTCCAAGCTCTAAATGTCCACTACTACTAACCGGAAGAAACTCGGTTAGCCCTTGGATGATACCTAAAATTAAGGCCGTTAACCAATTCACTTAATTACTCCTTAATTGGGGTGTCTATAACTTTATCGTCAGAAATCTCGTTTGTGTCTTCTGCTGCATCGAATTCCTCAATTTTTGGTCTTTTAAGAATTCCGTAAAGTACAACACCATATCCAGTCATTACAAGAAATGGAGCCAGAGTAATTCTTCTGAAGCTGAATAATTCATCCGTGTTGAACACGTTTGGATCTTCAGAACCTCCACCGGCCATTAAGATGAAACCTAGTAAAACCACAGCACATCCAATAATGATGAATAAGTAGTTTTGCTTATTTAAAGGCATTCTTGTTTTTCCCATTGTTTAAATGTTTGTCCCGTCTACTAGTTAAGAAGGGAAGGGTTAATATAATTTGTCGGTTTTGATCCAGATGTATTTGCTCAGGGCAAAATACGTAGAAATCCAGCTAATGAACATTCCAATCAGAACAATTCCGCCAAATAGGTAGGCAAATATCTGAAATTCTTTTTGAAGTTGGGCTTCTGAACGAGTCAAACTTTTGCCCCAATCCGGATTTATCTCCAGCAATAAGTATCCAAAACCAATTAGCAGTAGTACAGCAATGATTCCGGATAAAAAGCCTTGACCAATAGCACTGAGCAAAAACGGTCTTCGAATAAACCCGGGCTTGGCTCCCACCAATTGCATGGTTTTAATAGTAAATCGTTTGGAATAAACCGCCAGTCTAATGGTATTATTAATAAGTGCCATAGTAATTAGTACAAGCAACCCGGCAAGGATGAGGATGAACACTTTAATGTTTTTAAAGTTGTCACTCAGTTCCATGAATTGCTTTTCGTTGTAGTAAACATCTTCAATCAAATGCTCATTACCACTCATTATATTTTCTTCGAATTTTTTAGCGCTATCCACATTAACATATTCGGCAGATAGGTTTACCGCTATTGAGGGTTTAATAGGGTTGGACCCATCCAGAATGTCAAAAGTTTCATCACCCATTTGACGCATCATTAATGCCTTAGAAGAGTCTTTAGAGACATATTGGGCAGAGAGAACGTAGGGCTTGGCTGCCAATTCCTTTTCCATTTTAAGTATATCTACTTCTCGTGCATCTTCACGAAAGTCAATGTCTACCATTAACTGTTCTTTAATACTTTCGGCAGTACTGGTGGAAAGGGCAAGGATATAGCTAAAGATTCCTAATAAAAAAAGCAATAGTGAAATACCTACCACTGTAGATATACCAGTTATGCTTCTTCTTCTTTTTTGATTCGATTTGCTCACAAAACGAAAATAGATGATTCTTTGGCTTGTTTGAGGTGGGCGGTGCTAAATTATGTTAACGATGACTTGTGAAAATTGGTTAAAAAATCAAAACGTGTTGCAACAAGCGAAAAATACATGTTGCAACACGTTATTGCGAAGTTAATTTTTCCAAAACCTTTGGTGGTGTGGATTTAGAGTAATACATTCGTGATCTCATAACTGAAAAAATTAGAAATGAAAAAGACAGTATTATCTATTTTCGCCATGAGCACAATGTTCTTTATTTCTTGTGGTGGAGAAGAGAAAACAGAAGAAACAGCTACAACAGAAAATACAACTGAAGAAGTAGTTGAAGAAGAAACTGGTGTAAGCGGAACTTTTAACGTAGCAGAAGGATCCCAAATCCAGTGGCACGGACGTCACTACAAAGATGCTGATTACGTACACTCTGGAACAGTAAACGTTACAGAAGGGTCTATCGTAGTTGAAAACAATAATGTAGTAGGAGGTGAGTTCGTATTTGATATGAACCAAATTTTAGAGCCTGGTACTGATACTACTAAGCAGTGGACTTTAGAAGGGCACTTTAAAATGCCAGACTTCTTTAATACCGCTTCTTTCCCAACTGCAACTTTCTCTATTGCAAGTGTTGCTGACGGAAACGTAACAGGAACTCTTTCAAGCATTGGTGTTGATCAGGAAATCACTTTCCCTGCTAACATCACTGTTGATGAGGCTGGTGTATCTGTAGATGCTAACTTCGAGTTAGATTTATTACCTCACCACTTCCCAATTTTAGACGAAAACGAAGCATTACCTGAAGAGGAAAAGAACGAAGGTCCTTATCCTAAAGCAGGAATTGAATTTAGCTTAACAGCTACAAAAGCAGCTATGTAATCATTAGCTCAATTTCATGATTGGTAAAAAGCCCTGACGATTTCGTCAGGGCTTTTTTTGTTTTCTGTTCCGTAACCAAAAAACATTATTTGGTTATATTCCCACAACCTAAAATTTATAATGTTCTACCCACTAAGACATTTCTCTGGCCTTTTGAATTGTTATGGAGGCTTTAAAGCATTTCTATTTGCTCTGGTATCTCTTACTGGTAATGAAGTGCATGCTCAGGATACTCTTTTGCCATTTATCGAAAACGGAAATTGGGGAGCTGTTAATGTCCAGAACGAAATTATCATATCCCCTAAGTTTGAGTTTTTATCTTCTTACCGAAATAACATGGCCATTGCTAAATCGAATGGCAGATATGGTGTGCTGGATGAAAAGGGAGGTTGGATTACTCCGGCAAATTATAAGCACCTTGAACGAGTAAAGTTGGGAGCAACTATTAATGAATCTTACTTCCTTAAAAGTGATGTAGTAAGTGTTTCCGATTCATTATTGATTGCCAATGATACAAGCGGTACTGGGATTATAGATTGCTTTGGTAATGAAATTATTCCATTGCAATTTGACATCGTGACTGCGGCAAATTCAAATATGGCGGTTGGTAGCATTCAGGGTAAATATGTCGTGTTTCATTTAAGAAAGGGTGAAATAGTTCTGAAAGATATAGAGGATTTGAATTATGTTGGCGATGATTTCATAGTTGTAGTTGAAGATCAAATGCAAGTAATTTATGATTTGGAAGGGAAGGAATTGTGGAAAGGAGAATTTAATGGAGTTGAAGAAGAACTAGGACATTTAATACTCGATTTAGGTAGAACTCAAAAAATACTATTAAACAAGGATGGAGAAGAAGTTATCAATTCATCAAAAATTGACAGGTATCCTGAATCCAATTGTATTGTCAATCAGAAAAACGGAAAACAGGGGGTTTATTCACTGAAGCAATCAGAATGGTTATATACTGATAAGGTAAGTGAAATTAGTGAGTTTGCACGAGGTAAATTTTTGGTAAGAAAAAATAAGAAAGTTGGTATTGTTGATATGGAAGGTGCAATCAGAATTCCAATTGAGTATGACAGATTAGACTATTCCGAAAATGGAATTCTGGCTATGAGAAATGACTCAGTTGGCTTGTATGATTTTTCATATAACTTGATGGTTCCGTGCGAATTTGAAACAATAGACAAAAATGATATGGCATACATTCCTGGAAACAGTGGTCTATTTGGCTTGTACGATTTACGTGGAAACAAATTAGCTGAGGTTAAATTCAAACATTTTAAGTTTAAAGAAAATGTGGCTTATGGTTTTGGAAATGGGAAGACCAAGGAGTTTCATTTTCCTGAGTATAATGCCCCAACTAACAAGATTAAGGTAAAGTATAATGTATCGTACTCTAATCAAACCCATTTTCCCGATTGCTGGTTTCAGGACACTGTTTTTTATGGTGCCAACAAAAATGTTTTTAAAATGAAGTGGGGGCTAAGATATGATCGGGACTCCATAGCTATTAAACCTAAGTATAGGCAAATTGAATTATTGCCACATAGCAACTTAACGAGGGCATATATGTCCAGGTTGTCGCGAGATAATGACAAGTTGTTGCAGCTAAACTATAAGTATTCCCTCCCTTTTTATGAGTTTTTTGACGTTGTTAATCATGAGGACAGAGAAAAAAAAGAAAGGACCTTGTTTTATTCTTTGAATGAAAATGATTTTGAAAATGGGGCAGTGGCAAGAGCACGTACCCCAAAGAATCTGGTTTTAATTAATAATGAGGGGGTTATTATTGATAAAATAAGTTACGCAGCAGATTATTCGGATGATATGATGCGGTATTGCTACACTTCGAAATATCCACTTTATACAGAAGAGGCTAATGACTACTCATTTGATGCGTTTGCCTATTGGGGTGTGTATTATGATTTCCTCTACTTCAAAAACCCTATGAGATATCCGGTACTACCCAGAGAAATAAACGTTTCGTTTCTCGAAGCCAAATGGGGATACGTTAATAGCGAGGGTAAAATTAAATTTCCAAGACAATTTGATTTTGCACATGATTATCAATCTGGATATGCATTGGTTGAGTCTAAGGGAAAGATAGGGTTGGTGGACAAGGATACTGTTACTATACCATTGGAGTTTCAAGCCATAAAGCGATTAACTGATTGTGGAGATACCATTTTTGTTGTTATGGCTGATGTCAAACCAATAACCAGATTGGTTGATAGTTTATGCCAACCAATTCCTAAAAAGTTTCTGAATGTAAAACGAATTGGAGATGATCTCATTACTGCTAGAACGAAAGAGGGGTGGGGCGTATTAAATGATCAGTTGCAATGGGAGTTAACTCCTCAGTTTCCGGTAATCATTGATGCTTTTCAAGATTACATGGTGTATCGATCAAAGAACAAAGTAGGAATAGCTTCTATGAGTGGTAGCAATATTGTACCCCCAGTGTACAAAGGAATATCTAATTATAAACAGGGGTGCTTTATTGTGGAGAAAAACAAAAAATATGGTGTGGTAAATTCCGTTGGCGAGGAAATTGTTCCTTTAAAATACAAAGAGGTTAAGGTAACAGAACAGGGAATATTAGTTGGAAATGCAATGTTTGATTTTGAAGGAGAGTTGATTATTAAACCTCGCTATGATCGAATAGATTTAGATGAAAGTACTGGGAACTTGATGTTTTCTAGAAAGGGAAATACCATCATTAAAAACCGACCCATTAAGTATAAGGTTAAATTAAAAGGGGTACGGGGTAAAAATGCATATTCAGATTGTGTTGTAGCGTTTTCAAAGGATGGAAGAGGAGAGGTGTTATTGGATTTAAAAGGGAAGCAGTTAACTTCCAGTTTTGAGGAGATTACCTTGTTTAAAGACTCTCTTTATACGGTAAGAACTAAGAAGAAATACGGACTGATAACTTCCTCAGGAAAAGTTTTACTTGAAGCAAAGTATCGAGATGTTCTGGAGGTAAAACCTGGTGAATATGCCGGAACTGGAATTACCGCACTTGTTGTTAATTCTGGGGGTGATACTCTTTGTGAAGGTCAATACATTGAAATAAAGAAATTTTCTGATGGATTCATGATGTGTAGAAAGGGTAGGGACTCATACATTTATTTAAATGAAGACTATCGAAATATATTTCACCGTGAATTTCTTTCGGGATACTCTTTTGAACACCAATTAGCTCCGGTTAAGACAAGCAAAGGTTGGTGTTTAATTAATACAATGGGAGAAGAAGTTAATGTTCCTTCCTTTCATCAAATGGAACCATTAGGTAAAAATGTCTATCAAGCAAAGTACTCTCTCAATAGAGGGGTTTATTCGGGTAGTGGTCGTGAAATTGCACCGCCAATATTTGAACATGTTGAATACATTGGAATGGAATTGTTTCAGTTAAGGCGAAACGGTAAAGTAGGATACGTAGATATTAATGGGAATTGGTTGTTCAATCCTTTTGAAGATGAAATTGCAGAGCATAAAAAAAGGGAGTAGAAACTACTCCCCTGTTTTTATTCTTCATCTACTATCCTTCCCACATATCGGTTATATAAGTATGATACTATTAGGAGAATGACTCCAATACTGATCATTACAATGGTTTTTGCAATTGTTTCCAGGTGGGTAAGGTCGAAAAAGAACAACTTAAGAATCAACACTCCAAAAAGAATGAATGCAGCTATTCTTAGGTGCTTCTGTCTTTTCCAAATTCCATAAATTACCAGGAAGAAACCATACACTCCCCACAATAAACTCAAAGCAAGTTTGTAGGTAGATTTACTTTCGAACCAATGCAACCAGGTAAGGGTTTCGCTGGTAAGGATCCAAAGCAATACCACATGGAATATCAGATGTGTCGCCTTACCCAAATTCATGTTCATGAACTCTTGCTTAGATAATTGCATAGAGCTAAACAGTAACAAGAACAAAGCTGCAACAGAACTATACCTCATCATAAACTGTCCTTCCGACATGATTTCTCTTACAATACTTAATTCGTAGAGTCCAACTAATAGGAACATACTCATGGCAATGGAATTGCCTAATAGAGTCATTACTCCTAACGCAGCACTCTTGAACTTTTTAATGTTCAGCCAGCTTAATCCGGCCAGGTAAATCATAGTGTAATTAATGATCCAAAGTTTCTGATAGGCTAGTGCAGTACTATAGCTTTTCAATCCTTCGTCGTATCCATCTCTAAATAGGCTAAAGTCATTTGTAAATCCTATTTCCTGATTCCAATACCCAACTATTTCGAGTAAAAAGCTGAAATAGCTAACTGCTAATAACAGTGCCGTTAGAGTATGATCCATCCAGGCGAATTTATCATCTTGATATTTATGAGCAATCCAACGCATTGCTGCGAGTCCAACTACAAAAATCATAGAAATGGTAAACTCAATAGACCCTATTGGGTAGAAGATGGATAAACTTTGCCCATAATAGTTCCCCCACCCGGTTAGAAGTGAAAGAAGAGCTAACCCTAAAGTAACAGAAGATGCCACTTGATAAAAACTAACCTTTTGAGATCGGCCTATCCAAAACAATGCAACGGCTTCAGCTAACCAAAATACAGTAATCCAGTTCCCATCAAATTGAACAGGAATGAATACCGTTAGGAAGGTAATTCCCAGTCCTAATGTGTAGTACTTTAGGTTAACATCGGCGTTAGACAATTGTCTGGTTATGAAATATACTCCAAAGTGTATCCCTGCATTGATCAAGGTGAATGTGCCAGGGGCACTTTCCATTGAACTTCCTATATATAGGTCCATTCCATGGGCATAAAATATCAACGCATTAGCAGAAATTAAAACAATATCTAGTGCATTGAATTCTTTTCCATGAATGAGTTTGTACGCCAATATGGTGGCATAGAAAATCAGGAAAAAGATGCTCATGAAGGTCAATGACAAATTGAAGTCGCCGGAGGATCCGCCCATAAATACATCCCACAGGGAGAAGATAAGCCAGGTAAATCCGAAAGCTGAAAAGAACAATGATTTCCAATACTTTTTAACTGCAATGGCCAATACACCGGTATTGATGATAGCCATATAGGTGAACAATAACCCAATATTATTGGAGCCATCGCTCAAAAGAAATGGAATAGCGTAAGCACCTACAAGCCCAATGTGAGCAATAATCTGACGATCATATCGCAATGCTGCAAGAACGGTAAAAATGGTAAAGATTACCATCATTCCAAATGCAATTTCTCTTCCGATAAAATCGTAATAGGCAAATGCAAAATAGGTTACGAAGTAGAAGATCGACATGGACCCACTTAGCAATACGGCAGAGAAACCAATATACTTTTCCTTCAGTTTTGCTGCAAATCCGAACAATATACCTCCGAAGACATATCCGAGTATTATTCTTAGTAATGGACTGATCAATTGATGATCAATGGCATACTTGGTTCCAATACCAACCCCTAATATGGTGATGAGAATTCCGACTTTGGAAATAATATTTTTCCCGATATAACTTTCTACATCTTTTTCCCTTTGAGGTTTTGGTTGAACTTTGTTTACCGTTTTCTGTACTGGTGCCACTTTGGGTTGTTTTGGTTGAGTTTGGGGAGGAGTAAGTGGAGTCTCCTCGCTGGTTAATTTAATAGGTGACACAACAATTTCCTGCTGCTCTACCTTTGGTGTGGGTTCTTGTGGAACTTCCTCTTCTTTGATCATAAAAGAGGCGATGTCGTTCTTTAATTTTTCCAACTCTTTTTGGAAAGAACTCAATCTATCCCACATGAAATCTGTACGCATCGACAAATCGTTGATGCTTGTTCTTTTATTTTCCATAGGCATGGTTTTTAAGAATTTCGATGTACGAGGGGTAGCTTAAAAAAGGTTCTTAAGGAATGTTAAAGTGATTTTTTGTTTGATTTTGCGACAATAGCAATACATGGAATTAGCTTATTATCGTCGTGTTTGTCTTTGTTTGGCAGGGTAAAAATGCACCGGAAAAATCAAAGAAAACGACCACTTATTTTAAAATGCGGGC
Source organism: Parvicellaceae bacterium (assembly GCA_965230225.1). Taxonomy (GTDB): domain Bacteria; phylum Bacteroidota; class Bacteroidia; order Flavobacteriales_D; family Parvicellaceae; genus CALSMU01. The sequence goes on along the minus strand of CBDDKM010000002.1, from coordinate 392,059 downwards.
TTTTAGGAAATGTTAAAAGTTGTGAATATTGGCAGTATTCCTAATAGTCGGAACCTGAAATACGTACTTTAGAAAGTGAATTACAATTTGATAATCTTTCGATTGAGTACCTTTTCCCCTTGTCGAATTCTTAAGAAGTAGGCTCCTGATTTGAAATCGGTGAGATCAATATATTTTGATTTGTTGCCATTACCTCGAATTATTGCTTGGCCATTTAAATTGTATACTTCAAAACCAAATGCTCCATCACATGTTACGTTTATATAATCTGTGGCTGGATTAGGGTAGAGCTCTATATCGGAATGAGTTGTTTCGTCGATGTGATTAAACTGACATGCATCTAAATCTTCGGCATAAGTATTGCCACTTTGAGTTTGAGAAAGGATGAGGTATCCACCTCGTTTTATAGGCGAGGTAAGAGTGTCTAACGAATCGGAGGTTGGAGTTTCATCTGGGATGATTTCCATGGAGTGGCAATTGCTCAAATTAGCATCTGGTTTTACCACATAAATATCGTCCGACCCATTGCCAAAACTATTGGTGTATCCAATTAGGTAGATTTGGTTATTGATCAAACTAAGGGACTGTCCATAATCAAAGTCTTCACCTCCATAGGCGTAGGATGAAATGAGATCACCCTGAGCATTTACTGTGAGTAGAAGCATATCATTTTGTCCGTGGCCATAACTTCTGGTGTATCCAGCAATGCTGAAGTTGCCGTTAGAGTGTTCAATAACAGAGTTGGCCCCATCCATGTCGATACCACCATAGGCTCTTGACCAAAGCAGATTTCCAAGGCTATCTGTTTTAATGATGTAAACATCCTGCCCTCCGGAAGAAAAACTCTCTGTTCTTCCAACCATTATATAGCCAAAATCGGAAGTAGGAATAATCTTATACCCATGGTCATTGCTAGGCCCTCCAAAGGTTTTTTCCCAAATGAGGTTTCCAAGCGTGTCGATCTTACACATATACACATCTGCATTTCCAGCACCGGAGCTAAAAGTATATCCGGTGGCAATTATTTGTCCGTCGTAAGAAGGTGTAACAGAGAATAGCCCATCCAGTGCAGGACCTCCACAAAGCATTGTCCATGATGTGTCTCCTTGTTCGTTAATGGACATAGCGTAGCCATCTCTTTGCCCTGCACCAAAACTTTGGGTTGCTCCTGCAATAATGATCATCCCATTAGGTAACTGGCATATTCCGTAGCCATAATCTTCTTGATTTCCCCCATTAACAAATGACCATTCCAGGTTCCCATTTGCATCTGCCCTTACAGTGTAAATGTTCTCATCTCCTGCACCAAAATTATGGGTAACCCCGGTCATTACAATACTTCCGTCTGCTAGTTCAATCATATCAAACGCCTTGTTTCCCGTTCCAAAGTCTTTTTCAAAATTTATGGGTGCAATGGCGGAAGTGTCTATTATATGGCCAAAGGTTTTGGACCATAGGGTGTTTCCGTTGGTGTCAATTTTACTTAGGTAGAACTGCTCTGTTCCAAGACCGTCGTTTTGATAATAGCCACAAAGAGCAATGTTCCCATCTTGAGTTGGGGTTACCTGCCAGCCTTGATCTCCATTTTCGGAGCCGTACAGCATGTCAAAATGCTGGTTGTAGCCACATAGAGAGCTAAAAGTAATTACAAGAAATAAGATGAATTTGTTCATCATTAGTTCACCACCAATTTGATGTTTTCGATAGATCCTGAATTAGTGTTTCTAACCATTACATGATATATTCCCGAGCTTAGTTCAGTGTCAATATTGACAGATTTTCCCGTGAAATTACCATTGGAAACTAATTTTCCAAGTCCATCGGTTACCTTCCACTCATACTCTCCACTTATAGAGGTTTGGATGGAAAAAACATCGTTGGTTGGATTAGGGTAAAGGTTTAAGCTAAAAGCATCTTCTTCCTGGATACTGGCAAAGTTTTCTACGGAAAGTTCCATTACCTTGTCGGTATCGTAATCTACAAAATAAATGTATCCACCAGGTCCAATTTTAATTCCCATAATTCCAACTGCACTGGTACTAATTCTACCTAATTCTGTGGCGGGTATGGAAGAAATATCATAAACAATTATTTCTCCGGTAGCATAATCACTCACCAAAAGCCTGTTGTCAATAATGTCAATTCCACTTGGCTCAATAAGTCCATTTGTAATTACTTCTTCCCATGTATATCCAGTAATCGAGCTGTATTCGGCAAGAGGTTCGAATGGTCCAAACGATGGAGTAGCTCCCTGAGTTCCGGTAGTAATATCAATTCGAATTACCCTTTGATTTCCGTAATCTACTACATATAACCAGTTGGATGTTTTATCCAGTACCAGATGGTTGGGTACTTTGTTATTTGGATCTTTTAAAACAGGTTCATCTGCGTATCTTCTTACAATTCCATCAGAGTGATCTGAATTACCAGGTCCGTGATCGATCACAAAATCGTACATAACTACATCACTGTTGTATCCATCAGTTACCCAGTAGGCATTTCCTTTTTCGTGGGCTATTCCCATACAATATGGACTAACGTGCAGCATGTCCATGTGGCTACCATTACCTCCCGAAGGTTGCGCATAAATTATCGGATCACTCGACCAGAGCGTTGGTCCGGTAAACGGATTACCAGATCCCTGGTGGTTAGCATCAAATACCCCGGTCGAAGTGGCAAACATTTCGTTTTCTCCAAATGCGATTCCTGTAGGTAAAGACATAAAGTGCCATGCATTTCCGTCTTGTTTTGCTTCACTGGTTTGAGTTGGCTCTCCTGTGTTGGTATAGGTTACTGTGGTACCACCGCTATTTTCAGTTTTTTCATTCACCACCCAAAGTTCTTTTCTGGAAAGTACCGGATGAAAATCTAAATCTCTTGGCATGTCTAGTCCGTCTGCTGCATTTCCTATTTCAGTTTCTGTAACAGCCGTACTTAAGTATTGATCTATAAGGTTAGGAATTCCAGGTCCAACTTCAAAGTCTTTAAATAAGTGGTCATTAATAGTATTCATGTCTGCATTACCATTAAGATTAGAAGTCCATACCTTAATGTTGTAGTTCCCAATAGAAGCATTCCAGGGTGTTGGATGGGTATAGGTGTATTCTTCAAAATTGGCAATATTTAAACCAGTAAGGTTCATGGTCTCGATAGCTCCTCCATCAATTTGGTAGTGTACATCCATGTCAGTAATGGTTGCCGTTCCCAGGTTTTTAACTGTTGCAATAATGCTGTTGTTTCCTGGGTTTACATAGGTGAATGGCTCTACAATTGCTGTGGTTTGTAGATCGTACGCAACTGGTTCTGTTGCTGCAAAGGTGAAGACGTTTCCTAGTCCGTCCCCAGTATAAGTGGCAATTACATACCCGTTTACCATTACGTCAAAAACAAGTCCTGCATCTCCCCAATCATCGTTGAAGAGGATGGAAAAGTTGTCGTTTTCTGTAAGGCACCAGGGCCCTTCATTATAGGTGGTGTTGTTGGCATACCCTCCTGTTGGTTGAACTTGAGCACCGGCTCCGTTGCATCCTACAGCTGGGTTACCTCCACTAAAGATAGTTCCGTTTCCACATTGGTTCCCTGCAGGGAGCAATTCCCAGTAGGTTTCATAACCATAATCATCTGTGTGAACGTCGATGGTGATTTCCACCTCTCCTGCGGGGCATTGAGCAAACAGATTTGAGGTCGCCACAGCGCATACCGCTGTAAGCAATAGTGATTTAAATTTTAGCATGATGAGTTGTTTAACATGCTGAAAATAAGAAATAAAAAGGAAATCAAATAAATAAAATAATGATAAGAATGGCTAATGTCACCATTACGACACCAAGAATTATAGAGGTAATTACGTAGGTTTTTTTGATTCTTTCCGCTCGTTTAACATCGAAAATTTCTGGGAATGCAGCTGCTTTACGATAACCAATAATACTCAGAATTAATCCTGGAATTAGGAACATCATTGATATTCCAAAATACAAAGTGCTAAGAGTGGCAATTCCCAGTCCTTCGGCCCATTTGGTAGACTTAGGTACCGTATTCGTTTCTATTTTGGTATCCTTTCTTTTGGAGTGATTTTTAACATAGTAATCGTTTTCCGTATCTCCCTCATCGATAACTATTTCCTTGATTTCATATCGGCTTAAGTAAATAACCCTATCCGAAGCGGTTTTAAGAAAAATGCCTGTTTTCTCTTCTTTAGTTATAACCCCTTCAAATGATTTTCCATTGTAAAGGATAACTTTTACGGAGTCATCGGGAGGGGTAATTTGCTCTTCTTTTTGCTGAAGAATCTCAATTTCCTTTTCGTTTAAAATGGGTTCTGAAAGTTTCGAAGTGCTTTGCTCTATTCCTTGAGAAGTATTTTTGACAATAGAAGGAAGAGGAGATTTTTTAAGATTTAAATGAACCCCTTTATTGTATTTTCTTGCTTGAAGAAACCCACCCGAAACAACCTTTGAGCTATTACAAGAAGTAATGAATAATCCTGTTAGCAGGATAAGAGTGATGTATAGTGTGCTTTTCATGTGGGTAAGTTCAAAAATACAAAGAATTGATAGAGAAAGAAAGGTCGGCAATCTGCCGACCTATTAGTTTACATAGTATTAATCTTTTTTAGCAATGTTAAATCCAACTGACAATCCTGTTTGCCATCCATTTTTGTTGTGAGAGAAGTAAGCATTAACCGGGATGTTTAGGTAACCGGAGTGAAAGGTTTTTCCAATGGCCCAAACCCATCCAGCTTCCAATCTTACATCACCTCTTTTGTCTACTCGCTCAACAATGTCGTAAGGGTTTTCGTATTGCTCATATACATACTGTCCCTGGATCGAATCATAGTAGGTAGCGCTGTGTACCCAGTCCGATTGTAAGTGCCAGTTGTTATTGTCATCGTAATACCCTCTGGCTTTCTTGGTGAAGTGGAAAGTAGGTCCAAATCCAACTTCCCAACCATTTTTAGAACTTCTGAATCCGTTCATAAATGTAAAGCTTGGGTTAAATAAGTTTTGTTCAACTCCAGTAAACAATACCATTCCCTCTACCAATGCCTGAAAGTTTCCTGCACTCAAATATGCTCCTTCAAATTGATATCCGAATTGAGAGAATACTGGTACTACATCGTATCCCCCTTCACTTTCCGGTGCGGTTAATACTTTGTTTAAGTCTCCACCAACAAAAGTGGCGCCCATTCTTGGTCCGCTGTTCTTAATGTAAGCTTGCGGAGTTTGTGGAGGCTCGTTGTAGTATACCAATGTTTCCATTAGCTCTTTATCGTTATCGATTCCAAGAGCCTGGTTAAGGGTCATCTGCATCATTAACTGAATTTCAGTGTCGAGGTTAACATATTCTTGAATCGCAGTTTTGTCGTATTTATTGCTGGCAACATCAAGAATTTTTACGGTAACTACGATTTTTTTACCTAGATTTTCGATCGATCCGGTAAATACTTTGTCTACTCCGGCAGCTTTTCCGGCATTACCCAGACATTCTTTTCCGTAGCAATTGCTCATGTCAATTCCATTTTTCGATACTACCTCCAGCATGTCTTGATTGTCCAGTACATTGTAGTAATTGGTTTTGGTTAATTCGATTCTAAGAAGGCTTTGTGCCATACTTGGGCTTACTCTTACTCCTTGTGTGTAAATTCCCATAACTGCTGCAGATTTTTGTTCTTGAGCAGTTAATTGAAGGAGGCAAAATATAAAAGCTTTAATAATAATGATCTTTTTCATGATTTCCGTTTTTTTGAGAGGGTCGCTCTCCATTTGGTTTGATTAAAATTTCTGATACAAACCTAGGGAGGGTTGATAGCTCCTCGAAACGGGAATCGAAAAAATACGTATTTTTAAAAAGGGTTAATCATGTCATATAAGTACTGTGAATAAAGAAAAAGTGACAAGTAAAACGTATCTACAAAAACTAAATTCTTCTACAGATATTCATAAAAAATGATCTCCACCTCATGTTTCCTCTGTTTTTTCCAAGGCGAATAATGATGGTGTTTTTTTCTGGGCACATGTAGAGGTATTGACCCAAATGTCCCTGAGCCATATAATTAACAATACCAGGGTTATTATAGGTCATTGGGCCTTCGTGCCACCATTGATATCCATATTCCGAGTCTTTAGAGTGCATCGTTTTAATAACTGATGCACGTACCCACTCTTCCGGAATCACCTGTGTACCTTCCCAATTCCCCATATTTAGATAAAGCCTTCCAAATTTGGCGTAATCTGTGGTTCTTGCATTAAGGCAACAAAACGATTTTTCTCTGCCATTTTTTCGATCCAAACTCCAGCTGGCATCGTATTCCATTCCTAAAGGCTCCCAAATTTTTTCCTGACAATATTCGGTTACCGTCTTTCCTGTTGCTTCTTCCAGAATAACACCTAATATTTGAGTTCCAATGCTGATGTACTCGAATTCCTGATCCGGAGGCCCTTTAATCTTTATTTTGCTCAAGTGTTTGTCCAGGTTTCTTCCGTAATATCCTACTGCTACATTTCCAAAGGGACTATAATAGTTTTCAACGTAGTCGATACCAGTTCGCATATTTAATACATGCTCAATGGTGATTTCTTCGAAGCCTGGATTTTTAAAGGATTTAATGTAGTTGGTAATTGGCTCGTTGATGCTTTTAATATGGCCCTCTTCTATAGCAATTCCAATTAGGGCAGAGATCCAGGATTTAGCCATCGAAAAAGAAGTAAATTGAGATGAAGCATCGTGTTTGCCCGAATACCATTGATATTTAATGGTGTCGTTTTGAATAACCATTAAAGCCACAGTATTGTTCTTGTCCATTAACTCTTCTACCTCTTCAGTCCCTGAATATCCCATCTTTTTAAAGACATAATTCATGTAATTATAATCATTAGTCTCGGCAAAATGGTAGGGGGTTGAAGAAGCTTTTATGTGCCTGTTCTGAAACTTTTTGTAGTCTTTAATGTTGGCAAAATTGTAAATGAAATACCGACCAACATGGCAACCATGGAGGGTAATAGCGATACAAAGTAGAACCAATATTTTTTTCATAGTATAAAAAAGACCCCAACTGATTCAGAAGGGGTCAGTGTTATCTACAAATTTATGGTTCTATTCTAAATAAACTTCATTTCCTTTCGGGTATGTCACTTTATACCTGAAGGTGATCTCTTCAGATTTTCCTCCTCCAATTTTCATGTCCCAGGTAATAAACCCTGTGATGTCGTCCACTTTAGCTTTAGAAACATCATCTCTATCAATTACAATTCTTGCATCTTTTGTTAATGGGAATTGATCCTCCACAATTAAGTTGATGTTAGATTTTTTGTTGTTCTTGATGGAGATGTTCCACTTAATGGACTTGGTGGCTTTGTCTCCAAGAATTTTATTCTTACTAAACTCTTTTTCTTTCTCACGCTCAATGATAATCCTCTTGTCTCTTCCTAACGAAATGTCTAGCGTATCTCCCACAAAGTTTACGTCTAACAAACTTGAACCAACGTAAGTTCCTTCAAAGAAAATATTTGCTTGTCCTTCCAATAGATTCATATCCTCCCAGTCTACTAACTGAGCAGTTAAGAAGGCATCTTTGTCTAGTTTAGGGGCACAGTAGTATTGATAGTGTGCTTTCTTCTCAATCTCTTCTATCGAAACGGTGTAATGTTTAGAGTCGGATGGTACGGTAAATACCTCATCAACTTCGAACTCTGCAGATACCACATTCTCCTTTTTAGTAACCTGTAATGGTACAGATCTGGTAGCAGTTTGCGTAACAGATTTATTACCTATACTTCTACCTGATTTTTTTGCTTTTACGGTCGACATGGTTATCGATTCCGTTTGAGCAATGTCTATCAAATCCCTTGAGTCATATATATCGGCAGATGTGACATTTAATGTAGCAGGAGAACTTCCAGAAGCACTCATTTCAACTTCATTATAGAGCTTCATGTCGCTTACAACGGTTACTTCTTCAAGAGATAAGTATTTCTCAGCTAATACCACATTGTGCATTTCCTGGGAAACGTTAAAGTTTACAGTGTTGTAACCAATGTATGATACCTGAACCTGTCTTCTCCCATGTGGTAGGTTAAGGTTGTAGTAACCATCTGCATCGGTTATAGTTCCTACAGTACTTCCAATTACCGAAACATTTGCAAAAGGTAATCCATCTCCGTATTGGTCGGTAACTCTTCCTCTTACATGGGTAAATTGAGTTGGGGTATACCTACTCTTATTGTTTTGGTTATACTTTTGAACATATTGGTTTAATACCAAATACCATGGAGTTAATTTTGGTTTTTGCCCACCAAGATTAGGGTCGTTGGTAGATAATGTCAATTTAACATTTTTCCAGTTCTCTCCGGTTTGTTGAGATATGTTGGCCTGATAGTCTACTACTAGTGGGCTATCTAAATTTTTAACTCTTAAATTATAGGTTGGATACCAACGCGCATTCGCCACAAAATAGCTAATTCTCATTCTTACTTTTTGCTCCTTTTCCGATTTAATTTTAACCACAATTCTTGGCTCCAACTTAGAGTAAGAAACCCCAAAAGCAGCAATTTTTTGAGATACTTTGTTGATCTCTTTGTTAATGGTATTGATCTCCTCCTGTGTACTAATACGCTTTAGTTTAATGGCTTCTAATTGTTCCGAGATAACAGCTTTTGCTTTTACAATATCATCAATGGTAAAATCCTTTTTTTGTCCCTGAACTCGGCTTAGCCCTTCAATCATTGCTTCCTCCGTTCCGATAACTTGAATTTTAGCTTGAAGCCTGGTTAATTTTCTTTGAAGTTCATTTTTTTGAGATTCCAGTTTTCCCAAATCACCAGATGGTTTTTTCTTTTCATGGTACTTTGTTTCGTAATGAACAGAAATAATGGTAATGTTAGACTTAGAGCCGGCTTGTAAACTCTCTCTCTTTAATAAAGGGGAGATACCGGTAAAAATTAATTCCGATTGTCCCCTGGGAACAGTTACGCTTCCTTCGCGATTAACTTGTGCTCCACTTAAAAATACAGTTACATCTTTAATTTTGGAGTTAACTTTTTTCTCTCCAGCTGTGGAAGTCAATACAGCAAGAAGTAGAATAGTTAAGGTTAGTAAATTCTTCATAGGTATAGTATTAAATTTCATCTTTTTTGAGGTGTCTTAGTACTGATGCAATACAACCTACTTTTTCATAAGTTCATTTATAAGGTCGAATCTTTTAGAAAACTGAATTTTTTTTCAGTTTGAAGAATCACGTATTGGAATAATTGTTAAATTTCAGCAATGAACCAACTCAATTGTTAAATACATAACATTTTTTGTTGTGTATTTCCGTTGAGCACCGAGAACAACCACCATGAAAAACCTTGTACTGACAGCCACAGTCTTGTGGTATGCTGTCGTTGCATGTGCGCAAGACAGTCAAACGAACCAAGCCAATCCTATTTTTCTAAATCCAGATGTAATTCCTATTACTTACCATGGAGAAACCGTTCCATTGTTGGATTATAGAGAAGCGCCAAACACGGTAAATGAAATCACCAAAACCGAAAAATTAGGGTATCATCCGAAAGGAGATTGGCCATTGAATACACACAATAATCCAAACGCCTTACCTAAGGGGAAGGATGCCGCGTTACAAACAAAGTATCCACCTATGGCAGCCAATAAAGCACTAACTATTAATTACGATGGAATGGGTTATACGGGAGTAAACCCTGCTGATCCATGTGTAGATGTTGGGCCGAACCATGTGGTTCAAATGATCAATGGCGGATCAGGATCGTACATTCAGGTGTACGATAAAACAGGATCACCTATTGGAGGGCAAGTCTATTTCGATAACTTCATGTCTATGCCAGGTGGAGCAGGAGATCCAATCGTACTCTACGACGAAAGAGCAGATAGATGGTTATTGAGTGAGTTTTCTCAAACCGGTAATAACATGCACGTGGCCATTTCCACTACGCCTGATCCAACAGGAACTTATTACACCTATACCTTTAATGCTCCTTCATTTCCGGATTACCCAAAATATTCTATTTGGAAAGACTCTTATCTTATTGCAACCAACGAAACAGGAGCTTCAGGAGTGTACGCTTTGGATAGAACCAGTTTATTAGCAGGAACTCCAGCAGCAGCACAACGATTTACTGTTTCTCACTTCGGAACCATTGGATTTCAATTAACCACCCCGGTTAGTTTAAATGGTACAGTAGATCCACCAACCGGTACTCCGGCAATGGTAATGAGAATGAGAGATGATGCCTGGGGTGGGGCACCAACCGATGCATTGGAAATTTGGGAGTTTGATATTGACTGGACAACACCAGCCAATACCACATTAACTCAAACCGCTACATTGGCTACAACACCTCACGATTCTGAGCTTTGTGGATACACTTCTTTTGCCTGTATTCCACAACCAGGTTCCGGAACTACATTGGATCCACTGAGAGAGATTTTAATGAACCGTATTCACTACAGAAATTTTGGAACTCACGAATCTATTGTTTGTTGCCATGTAACCGATGTTGATGGAACAGACAGAGCAGGAATTCGTTGGTATGAGTTGAGAAGAACCGGAGGAACAGGTGGTTCATGGGCCATCTATCAGGAAGGAACTTACTCGCCGGATACAGATAACAGATGGATGCCGTCTATCGGAATTTCTGCAACAGGTCAGATCGGATTAGCCTATAACGTATCCAGTGGTACTACTTACCCATCTTTAAGATATACCGGAAGAAAAGAATGTGACCCCCTGGGGACTATGACGGAGCCAGAAACAGTAATTGTAGCAGGTTCAGCTGCAAATGCATCTAACCGTTATGGAGACTACAATGCGATGGGGCTTGATCCTTCTGATGGAGAAACATTTTGGTTTACAGGGATGTACAACCCGGCTTCTCAGTGGAGCACCAGAGTGGCAGCATTTAGTATTGCATCTTGTACCCCAATGGTTCAATTTGGTGCCGATACTTATTCGGTAGACGAACCAGATGCTAACGTGTCTAATGGGTGTTTAGATTACTATGTATTAGATGTGCCAATTTCGATTGGAGCTGACCCATCTCAACCTGCCGATGTAACTGTAAGCGTAAGTGGAGGAACAGCAACACAAGGAGTCGACTTCGACATTAACAATACCTCATTTACTTTCGATGGGTCCACTTTATCGGGAACTGTTCAAATTTGGGTGTATAACGACAACTATGTAGAAGGTGCAGAAACCATCACTTTAGATTATACTTTAAATGCCAATGGGGGAGACGCTACCAATGGAGTGATCAACCAAACTGTTACAGTAACCATTAACGATGATGACCTTGCACCAGCGGCGATGACCACATCATCCGTAATATTAACACAAGATTTTGAAAGTGGGATGGCCCCTTTCACTACTACCAACCCTTCAGGAGATACTCCTTTCCAAATTGGAAATGTGGGTACTACTCCTAATGGAGCCTATGCTATTCCGGCAGATAATACAACAGAGTTTGCCTGGATTGATGATGATGATTGTAACTGTGTTCAGAATGATGTGTTGTTGGAAATGCCCGTATTAGACTTAACGGCATATACCGGTGGTACAATGACCTTCGATTCTTATTATGAAGCTAATTCTTACAACGGAGATAACGAAAATGCAGAAGTTCAGGTTTCCATTGGTGGAGGTGCATACACTACCGTAGCAACGGTAAATGCCTCTGTAATTGATGGAAGCTGGGTAGGAAACACCATTGATATTACACCTTATGTAGGTAACGCTAGCGTTCAATTTGCTTTCCATTATAGCGATGGAACAGGTTGGTTATATGGGTTGGCAGTGGATAACATTGTGATTAATGGAGATTCTCCTATTAGTATTCAAACTCCGGTTAATACTGGTTCGGGAATGACAGCCAATTTAGGACCTAACGAAACAGTTCACTTTTACGATCCTGCAACGTCGGATGTAATGATGACCATTGCCAATACTTCGGCTCATGATTATGGATGTGTTACGGTTGAGGTAGATAGAGATGGTTCAACTCCTACGGCATTACAATTTGCAAGTACCAATACAGCTGATTACCTACACTCTAAAACTTATACGGTAGTTCCAACTAATAATAACCCAAGTGGAACATTTGATGTTACCCTTTATTACGAAGAAGCTGAAGTACAGGCCTGGGAAACATTTACAGGAAATAACAGAAATAATGCTGAGGTAATTAAGGTAGCAGGAAACAATAGAATTAATGATGTAACACCAGCCAATTATGGTTCGTTTACTATCGACAATCCTGCAGCTACATTAGGAGCGTTTAACTCCGATGTTACTTTCACCGCGTCATTTACCAATGGGTTTTCGGGGTTTGGAGTAGGGATATACAACGTTACTACGGTAACTGTTACCCACACAACTGTAAATACTAACCCACTTTGTAATGGAGCATCAAATGGTAGTATAGTAGTTACCGCTTCAGGTGGAACAGCTCCATATCAATACAGTATTGATGGAGGAACTACGTGGCAGTCGTCGAATACCTTCTCAGGTCTTTCGGCAGGAACATATAATGTGATAGCAGAAGATGATGGAGGAAACCAATCTACTGTATCATCGGAAGTGTTAACAAACCCAGTAGCGGTTTCGTATACGGATACTCCAACGAACCCACTTTGTAACGGGTCGTCTAACGGATCAATAGTACTTGCAGGAGCAGGTGGTGATGGTAGTTACCAGTATAGTATTGATGGAGGTTCTAACTTCCAGGGATCAGGAACATTTAACGGATTATCTGCCGCAACTTATAATGTGGTGGTAGAAGATGGCAATGGATGTCAGGCTACAGGAACAATAACCCTTTCTAACCCGGTAGCAGTGTCGTATACAGATACACCAACAGACCCGTTGTGTAATGGATCATCTAATGGATCTATTGTATTGTCTGGAGCAGGTGGAGATGGAAGCTACCAGTATAGTATTGATGGAGGTTCTAACTTCCAGGGGTCAGGATCGTTTACTGGATTATCTGCTGCTACTTACAATGTAGTGGTTGAAGATGGAAACGGATGTCAGGCAATGGGAACAGTTACCTTGTCTAACCCAACTTCTGTATCTTATACAGATACACCAACAGATCCTATTTGTAATGGAGCTTCAGATGGATCAATAGTGCTTGCAGGAGCGGGTGGAGATGGTAGTTACCAATATAGTATTGATGGAGGTTCTAACTTCCAGGGGTCAGGAACGTTTAACGGGTTATCAGCAGCAACTTATAATGTAGTTGTAGAGGATGGAAATGGATGTCAGGCAACAGGAACTGTAACACTTACCGATCCTGCTGCCGTTACTTATTCAGCTACTACTTCTCCTGAGAATTGTGGATTATCGGATGGAACTATAACCATTACCGGTAATGGTGTAGGTACATTACAGTATAGCATTGATGGGGGAACAACTTTCCAGGCATCAGCCACATTTACCGGATTAAGTGCTGGTAATTATAACATTGTAGTGCAAGATGCAAATAGCTGTCAGGCCACCGGAACAGAAACAGTTGGTACCGGTGCAGGGCCATCCATAACCAACATTGCAGAAACTGATCCATTATGTAATGGAGGCAATGGAACGATAGTGATTACCGCAAGTGGTGGATCAGGTCCTTTACAATACAGTATCGATGGAGGAACAACCTTTCAGGCATCTGGTACTTTTGCAGCTCCTTCAGGAGTCTATAGTGTTGTTGTAGAAGATGGAAATGGATGTCAAGACAACTCATCTGCAACACTAACAGACCCGGCAGCGATGACATACACAGCATCTGTTACCGGTGAGAACTGTGGAGCAGGAAACGGATCAATTACATTGACTCAAAGTAATGGAAATGGGGCAATACAATACAGCATTAACGGGGGTACAACCTTTCAGGCTTCGAATGTGTTCTCCGGGTTAAGTGCCGGGATATACAACATTGTAATCGAAGATGCCAATGGATGTCAGGTTACCGGTAGTGAAAGTGTAAACAGTATTGGTGGAGCAACTATTACCGGAGTAACTGAAGTGCACCCAACGTGTAATGGAGATACAGATGGCTCAATTACTATTACCGCATCTGGAGGAACAGCACCACTTCAATACAGTTTTGATGGAGGAACAACCTTCCAGGCTGGAAATTCATTGACCAATTTACCGGGGGGAACTTATAACTTGGTGGTAGAAGATGCTGGAGGATGTCAATCTACCGGAACAAGTATATTAATTGATCCGGCAGCTGTATCATTTACTTCTTCTGCTACGGATGAAAATTGCGGAGCTGGAGATGGAACAATTACCATTACAGGAGCAGGTGGAACAGGATCATTACAATATAGTATTGATGGAGGTACAACCTTCCAATCTTCGGGTGTGTTTACCGGCTTATCAGCCAACACTTACAACATTGTAGTAGAGGATGCCAACAATTGTCAGGCTACCGGAACTGAAACAGTGAATGGAGCAGGAGGTCCGACTATTTCTAATATCAATAGCACCAACATTACTTGTAATTCAGGAAGTGATGGTTCGATCGAAATTATTGTTTCCGGTGGGGCTGCTCCAATACAGTATAGCATTGATGGAGGTACTAACTGGCAATCGAGTAACTTGTTTACCGGATTAACAGCATTAACTTATAACATCTCTGTTGAAGACAATAACGGATGTATCGTTACCAATACTGTAACATTAACAGAACCATCTGCAATTACTTACTCGGCTAATGCTACAGATGAAAACTGTGGAGCAGGAGATGGAGGGTTAACCATTACCGCATCTGGTGGTACAGGTGCATTAACCTATAGCATTGATGGAGGAGCAAATTTCCAGGCATCAGGAACATTTACTGGTCTTAGTGCAGGAGTATACAATGTAGTCATCGAAGATGCCTCAGGTTGTCAAACTACCGGAACCGAAACTGTTGGTAGTGCAGGTGGAGCTGTAATTACCCTGGTTTCAGGAACTGATCCTGGATGTTTTGGAGATTCAGATGGAGCCATTACAGTTGTTGCCTCGGGTGGGTCAGGAGCTCTTCAGTACAGTATTGATGGAGGTTCAACTTTCCAGGCGAACGGAACTTTTACAGGGCTAACATCCGGAACTTATAACATTGTAGTAGAAGATGGAGTTGGTTGTCAAACTCTGGCAACAGTTACTTTAACAGATCCTGCGCCAATTTCTACTGTAATGTCTGTAGTAGAAGCTACCTGTACTCAAAACGATGGTAGTGCAACTGTTTCAGCAACTGGAGGTGATGGAAATTACACTTATCTATGGGATGATCCATCTGCGCAAACAACAGCAACAGCTTCTAACCTTTACGCTGGTTTATACCAGGTGGTGGTAACCGATGGAAACAACTGTACAGCTACTAATTCAGTATACATTGGAAACATAGGTGATCCATCCATTATAGTGGTTGGATACGATGTAAGCTGTAATGGAGATTCCGATGGGATGGCAGTGGCAAGTGCAATTGGAGGAGTTACACCATATAACTTTACATGGGATGACCCATCAACACAAACAGGAGATACAGCATTTAACCTGACTACTGGAACGTATACCGTTCAGGTAATTGATGCTGCAGGTTGTATAGCATTTGAAACAGTAGACATTGACGAACCGGATGCATTAGTAAATACAAACTCTGTCATTTCTACCACTTGTGGCTTGGATAATGGTGTGGCCATTACTAATGTAGTTGGAGGAACACCTCCATATTCATATGCGTGGGATGATGCAGCATCGCAAACTACAGCAACAGCAATTAACCTGGCAGCAGGCGCTTATAACGTGGCTATTACCGACGATAATGGATGTACATTATCGGATGCAGTGACCATTGTTGATTCAGATTCGTTAGTAGTAACTGTGGATGTGGTTCATGAAAGTTGTACTGATATGGCAGACGGTAGCATCGCTACTTCGGTTTCAGGGGGAACACCTCCTTATGCGTATAACTGGGATACTGGAGATTCAACAGGGGTGATAGTTGGACTTACGGCCAGTGAATATACATTAGTGGTAACCGACGATGACGGATGTGGAGTGACCATGTTGATTCCAATTCTGACGGAAAATATTGATTGTATTGTTATACCAACAGCAATATCTCCAAACATGGATGGAGCAAATGATGTGTGGGTGATTCAAGGGTTGGACATTTATCCGGATGCTCAAGTAGAGATTTATAACCGTTGGGGAGGATTGTTGTATTCTACTAACGACTATCAAAACGATTGGGACGGAACTTACGAAGGAAAGGATTTACCAGCAGGAGTTTATTATTTCGTCGTCACGGTATCTGAAGACCAATCGTATACAGGCTCCATAACAGTATTAAGATAATCACCAATTAAAAACATTTAGAAATGAGAAAAGCAATTTTAATAACGTTCACCTTGTTTTTAATCAATGGTGCATTCGCTCAACAGCTAACGTTCAATAGCCAATACATGTTAAATCAGTTCCTGATCAATCCGGCAGCGGCAGGTACAGAAGATTTTATTCCAATAGCCACTTCATTTAGGCAACAATGGGCAGGTTTTAAAGATGCTCCCAGAACGCAAATGATCAGTGCCCATAGTAAGTTGAAAGACAATATGGGTGTAGGGGGAATTCTTTATAACGATGTAACTGGACCGTTAAAAAACATTGGATTTCAGGCGAGTTATTCTTACCACGTACAAATCGATGACGCATCCAAATTGGCCTTTGGCCTTTCAGCTACTTTAAGTCAGCACGTTTTGGATGGAAGTAACTTTGTACTTAATGAAGCAACAGATCAAACCTTAAATGGAGCTTCTCAGAAATCGTTTAACCCAGATGCAACATTTGGAATGTATTATTTCGGAGAGAATTATTTTGCTGGATTATCAGTTCCCCAACTGCTTCAGAACAAGTATAAATTTGGAGATATTGTAGAGGGGGTAAACAGACAGGTAAGGCATTACTATTTGTCTGGTGGATATACGTTCGAGGCAGGTAATCATTATAAGATTGAACCATCTTTATTGTTCAAAATGGCACCGGCTTCACCTGTTCAATTCGATATCAATACCAGATTGATTTACAAAGAAAACCTTTGGGCCGGATTATCTTACAGAAACCAAGAGTCGGTGGTAATGATGTTCGGTATTCAAAGAGATCAGTTTAGAATAGGTTATTCCTACGATTATACCACTTCGAATATTCGAAATTATTCGGTGGGAACACACGAACTTTATCTTGAGTTTCAACTCCCTGGTAAGAAGGGAGATGCAGCAAGTATGTAGTTAGATTAACAGTGATTAATTAAGCCATTCACATTTAGTGAGTGGCTTTTTTTTGCCAAAAAATAAACCCTCAACTAGTGGGTAGCGAGGGTTTTATAAATAAAAGTAGAGGGTATATAATGAGCTCATTATTTAATCAAATAAATGTGCTTATTTAAAATTTAGTGGGCTAAAGGTATTCATCCAGTGGTTGGTAGAAGAGTTTTTGCCATAGACAAATCGTAGACAAATCAAATAAATTTCAAAGCGTAAAAAAATGATGTTCTGCCACCTGAAATTTGGGGTATGAGTTTAATGAATATGTTTTCCCCGGATGATCACGAAGAACAACTTCAAGTGGTTAAAAACAACAACAAAGTGGAGTTTCAAACTAAGGTAGGACAAGTTATTCTTTCTATTACACTGGCTCAATACAGAGAATTGAGATTATCCAGTATTTACATCAAAGGTCTACCCCTTACTTTGAACTAATCCACTAATGGCCTGGTCCAAAACATGCGTTCCAGTTGCTTTTGCTGCCAGGCCATTATTCTTTTTAATTCTTCTTCATCAAAGAGATTATTACCATAGGTAAAGCTATCTACTCCCGATAATCGATTAAATTCCAGAGGCAGTTTTTTGAGCTTATTGCTCGAAATATCTAACCAGTGGAGTTTGTATAAATCTCCAAACTCAGGAGGTAGAAAGGTTAGTTGATTGTCGTTTAGTTTTAACCAGGTTAAATTCTTTAACTGCCCAAACTCAGGAGGGATGGATGTTAACTGATTTTCGTAAAGGAAAAGTTGATCTAAACTCTCTAACTGACCAATCTCTGGAGGTAGAGTGGTCAAGTTATTTTCGCTAAGTATAAGTTGCCGTAGTTTTTTTAGTTGAAACAATTCTCCTGGTAGTGAATCGATGTTGTTTCGCCAGATGTTTAAATATCGAAGCTCTTTTAAATTCCCAATTTCAGGAGGTAGAGTTGTTAGCTGATTACCTTCCAAATACAAGTTTCTTAGGTTTACCAATTGACCAACCTCTTTTGGAACTTCTCTAAGATTTTTCCGGCTGAGGTAAAGGGTTTTTACATTCTCAGGATCTTTTAGTGCCTCCCCAATGCTTTTACATTCCAGTTGCGGATAAAATTCATCAGAATCATAGTGGTACTTTATCTCTTTCTCTTTAGGGTAAAATTGCTCCCACGAACCTCTAATTCCTCGTTCAAAGTCATACCATTGTTCTTCCATAACATGGTCCTCAGGTAGAAATGATAAATAGTCTTTTTCCGATAGAACCTGATACTGTTTGTCGGTTAGGTAGGTGATACTTAAGTCGTGCTGATTTTGTTCGTCAGTGACCGTAATGTAGAGCCTTCTAAAACCTTTGTTTATTTTGTGATCGCTTAAAAGTTTGTTGAGTAAAATGAGGTAGTCTGGAGTGTTAAAGTAGTACTCTTCAAATGGATAATGGTAGGACTTATCTCCCCATTTAAAACTTAACGATCCATCTTGATAATGCTTTTTTGCTTTTTCCCAATCATCATCTAATTCGGTTAGCTGTAGGTCTCCTTTACTAAGATTCATGAGTTGGTCAGTGAGGTAAACATACATTTTTTGCTGTTTCTCCAATTCCTGATAGCTAGAGCGCCACACGGTACCAGGGAAAAACCCGATGATATCGTTAAAATTAGTAACCCTTGTATTGAGTGCTTTGTAAGTAGCTTTTCTTATTTCCGGTACAGATAAATGATCAAAAAGTCCAATTTCTTTGTAGGTAGCAATGGCTTTTTTCTTGTTAGAGGATGTAATGTATCTTGGGTAGTATGCTGCGGAAAATAATTCCGTCTTTTCCGAATAGTAAACCAACCCATCCAGTTGACTTTTTTTCAGGGCAATGACTCCAAATTGTCGAAAATCCTCCTCCTGATCAACAGCTCCAGAATTAGCATCTTCATTATAAACCAATACTATCTGATAGTTGGACTTATTGTCTCTTAATACAGTGTTAAGCATATAGAGAATTCCTATTTCGGTATCCAGATAGCTATGATAGTAAACATGATTGTGCTCAAAGCTAACGGAATAATTGTAGGTAATATCAGGTATAGGGCAGGGACCGCTCCCATTAATGCAAGTATAGAAATTGGAGTATTGTATATCAGGGTGAATGGATGCAATTTGATTAATTATCTCTGCCAGATATTGGGCTTTGTTTTCAGTGTTTTTCTCAATTTCAGAGAGTTTAATCACTTTAGCATTCTCGCAATAGGGGAGAAACTCCAATATCCCTTTGGAGAGTTTCTTCTGCTCAATATCTTTAACGAGTTGCTGATAATTTTCGGTAGAAATGATCTTTTTTTTCAGCAACTGATCGGCAAAATCCAGTTGATGTTTTTGGGTAACTCTTTGTCCAATAGTTAGGTTGGACAAAATGATCAGGCAATATAGAACAATGTATTTCAAGTGGTTATTTTCTCAATTTTGCATCAAAAATCATCCCAGAAATTCATGTTGTGTGGCAAAATATCTGTTGAAATCTGGTGATATTAATCAGGTAGGCTATCATATCAAAGATAGGAAAATAGTTAGGATCATATTTTCTGAATGGTGCAATGCTTACCTTGTTAGGTCAACAATACTAAAAAAGTGTAGTTTTGTCTTTTCGTGAGTAAAACAAAAATTAAAATATTAAACACTGCACACCAACTGTTTAACCAGTACGGGATAGCAAATGTTACCTTGAGAAAAATTGCTAATGAGATGGGAATTAGTCAGGGAAACCTGAACTATCATTTTAAAAAGCGGGAGGATATACTAGAGGCGCTGTACTATCAGGTGGTGGAAGAGGTAAATGTGAAGATGCAAGAGATCATGGCATCCGAAGTTAATTTTGATTTGAAATTTATTCATGATTCCACTCTTGCAGCCACACAGATCTTTTACAATTATCGGTTCATTATGACTGATTTTAACCAATTGTGCAGAGAGAATAAAGCCATTAGAGATCATTACAGGCAGTTGGAATTAAAGCGCAAAGATGAGTTTAAAATGCTTTTTGGTATGTTGATTCAACATGGGGTAATGCTGCCGGAAGAGTTTGAAGGACAGTATGATAGGTTGATTCAGAGACTGATACTATACGGTAATTTCTGGATAGCCTTTGATGAAATCCACCATGAGGATACAAGGGAGGAATATGTGGTTCAAAACCATGGTATTATGATGGATGCGATGTACCCATATTTAACTCCAGAGGGAAAGAAAGAATTTTTAAAACTGAAAGAATCATGAG
This sequence comes from Parvicellaceae bacterium, assembly GCA_965230225.1. GTDB lineage: Bacteria > Bacteroidota > Bacteroidia > Flavobacteriales_D > Parvicellaceae > CALSMU01. The sequence continues at coordinate 371,512 of CBDDKM010000002.1, read as the reverse complement.
GATAATTGCATAAACTGCATGTTCTCATAGCTTTTTTCGTAACTTTGCAGTCGATTTAAAAACAGTCAAAATGACGTTAGCTTCAACAGACATAATACAAGCCGGTGCTTTTGGACCATGGCAAGTAGTGATTATTGTATTTGCTTTGCTACTATTATTTGGTGGTAAGAAAATTCCTGAACTAATGAAAGGTTTAGGAAAAGGAGTCAAAGAATTCAAAGATGCTTCTAAAGGAGAAGGAGAGTCTGGAGATTCAGATTTGATAGAAAAGTAATTTGATAAATCAGTAGCCTTGAAAAGTTATACTTCCCTTACTCAAGTGAGAGAGGATATAGATAATGGCGTGTTAACTTGCGCCGATTTAACTAAAAACTATATCCAAAAAATCAATGATTCAGACCTTAATGCTTTCTTAGAAGTATTTGAGGAAAGCGCTTTAGAGCAAGCTCGTTTGGTGGACGAAAAAATCGCCAATGGAACTGCCGGAAAGCTAGCTGGGATGGTTATTGGTCTTAAGGATAACTTGGCATATAAAGGGCATCACGTTTCTAATTCTTCTAAAATTCTGGAAGGATTTGAGTCCATCTACCATGCTACTGCCGTGGAAAGGCTATTAGCAGAGGATGCCATAATAATTGGACGTACCAATTGCGATGAGTTTGCAATGGGTAGTTCTAACGAAAACAGTGCTTTCGGACCAGTAAAAAATCCGGTTCAATCAGATAAAGTTCCTGGAGGATCTTCAGGAGGATCTGCTACAGCGGTTAAAGCTGGATTGTGTTTAGCAACTCTAGGTACAGATACAGGAGGATCAATCCGTCAGCCGGCATCATTTTGCGGTGTGGTAGGGTATAAACCGACCTACGGAAGAGTTTCCAGATACGGACTTTTAGCTTATGCTTCTTCTTTTGATCAAATTGGTCCTTTGACCAATTCTGTGGAAGATACCGCTTTGATTATGGAAGTAATGGCCGGAGGAGATCAGTACGATAGTACTTGCTCTCAGAAACCGGTGGATAATTACTCCGAGAAACTAGGTAGTACTGAAGGAAAGAAATTTAAGATTGCTTACATCAAAGACTGTTTAGATATGGATGGTATTGATCCTGAAATCAAAGCCAAAACAGAAGCAGTGATTGAGCAATTAAAAGCAGAAGGACATGAAGTAGAACCGGTGCAGTTCCCGTATTTGGATTATATGGTACCTAACTACTATGTACTTACCACAGCAGAGGCTTCTTCCAATTTAGCACGTTACGATGGTGCTCATTATGGGTATAGAAGTCAAAATGCTCATGATGTAGATAGCACTTACGTTAGCTCAAGAACCGAAGGATTTGGAGAGGAAGTAAAGAGAAGAATCATGCTGGGAACGTTTGTTCTTAGTGCTGGATACTACGATGCTTACTATACCAAAGGTCTTAAAGTAAGAAGAATCATTAAGCAAAAAACAGAAGAAATCTTGAAGGATTTCGACTTGATATTATTACCTACAACACCTGCAACTGCGTTTGGAGTAGGAGAAAACTCCGATGATCCAATTAAAATGTATTTACAGGATATATTTACGGTTCATGCCAATTTAGCTGGTATTCCTGCTATTTCGTTACCTATGGGAGAGCACAGCAATGGATTACCTTTTGGGATTCAATTGATGGCAGGATCTTTTGAAGATGCTAAACTACTGGCATTTTCAAATCAGATGATGAAGTAGTATACTCACCTACAAAGGGTAATTACTTCTCCATTTGGAGGATAAAACAAAGAGACATGCTTAAATTATTATTGAACATAACCCTGTGTTTTTTCCTGGTTGGTATTTCAGCCCAATCTGATTCGCTGGTAAAGGATACTTTGCCACCAGAACCGGACCTCAGTTTTGTGGATGGATACGATAGCTTGTTGGTGGCTCATTACAGAGCAATTAGTCAGTTTTCGTTCGATACCAACGAACTAAACATTTACAACTTTCCGGAAGACTCCGTACCAAAATACGACGACGAAGTATTTGAAGCCAGAGTAAAAGCAATGGATGAACAAACTCCATTTAACTTCAAGTTCAACAAGTCTACCTTAGCCATGATTAAGCTGTATGCTTATAAGAGGAAACGATTAACCTCCAGAATGTTGGCCTATGGTGAACTTTACTTCCCAATTTTCGAAGAATACCTGATTAAGTATGACTTGCCTTTGGAGTTGAAGTACTTGCCAATTGTTGAGTCGGCATTAAACCCAACGGCAAAATCACATGCGGGAGCTGGAGGACTATGGCAATTTATGCCTAAAACAGGACAGGGCTATGGTCTGGAAATTACCTCGTATTACGACGAAAGATTTGATCCATATTTGGCTACAGATGCCGCTTGTAGATACCTAAAAAAACTACACGCTATTTATGGAGATTGGAGTTTGGCACTGGCAGCCTATAATGCTGGGCCTGGAAATGTAAATAGAGCCATTAGAAGAATGGGAGGACAAGTGGACTATTGGGCTATCCGATCTGCTTTACCGAAAGAAACCCAAAACTATGTTCCGGCATTTATCGCTGCCAACTACATCATGAATTACGCCAGCGAGCACAATCTGTACCCTAATAAGCCAAGGTACATGAACTTCGAAATTGATACCATTCATGTGTGTGAAAGAGTGGAGTTTGAGGTACTGGAAGAATGGTTGGGTTATAACATAGGAAACTTAAAATACCTTAACCCCATGTTTACAGGAAGTGTAATTCCTAAGCCGGATTCTGTAAATGTTCTATACCTCCCAAGGTACTTAATGGGAGATTTCTTCATGAGCGAAGATTCTATCTACAAGTACTCTTCATTGGAGTACAAATACCTTGTTGCGGCCAATAAGCCAAAGAAAATAGAAAAGACCCACTACATTAAGAAGGGTGAGTCTATTCATTCAATTGCTAGAAAGTACGATTGTACAGTTCAGGATATCAAGGCCTGGAACAATAGAACATCTAACTATGTAAAGGCAGGAAGAAAACTGATTGTATATGTTCCCGGAAGTATTCCATCTGGTTCTTCGTCTTCGTCCTCTTCTTCATCCAAGAAAAGTATACCTACTTATTCCGAAGGAGAATACATTTATTACACCATCCAGAAGGGAGATACGCTATGGGATATTGCTAATAAACACCGTGGTGTGAGTGTGGATGACCTTAAGCGCCTTAATAGTCATTTGAACTATAATAATCTTAAGACCGGAACAAAAATCCGCATCGAAAAGAAGGGGTAATCTCCGTTTGTTAACAATTCGTTTACAATAACGTCAAAAGAGCGATGAATTTTCACATGGCTATTGGTTTATCTTTGGTGTTATGAAGTATGTTCTGGACGACGAATACGAATATGATTTCCGACTGATTGGGATTAGTTGTCACGAAAAGGACTACCGGATTTGCTGGGGGCTCAACAATCAACTAAAGATTGATTTGGCGAGGGAAGAAGAGAGCATCGAAGTAATTAGTAAAAAATCCAACAGGTATAGTACCCATACGTTGTATACCTATTACAATGAAGATACAGAAAATGAGTATTCTCTTTTGAGTAATAGAAGTAATATGGGATATTTGGTGCCAGAACAAGCTCATGCTGATTATTTATTAATGGTAAAAGAAAATTATCCCATTAACTTTGAAGACATGATCATGCAAATCAAGGGGTTACCATTTATTCTAACAGCATTTGAGGTGGATGTGTTCCAACTTAAATCCAAAGAAAACCTCATTTTTTAATGATGAAGAAATATCTTTTTTACATAGGGATGATGTTAACTTCCTTTGTTTACGGACAGGATGATTATATGTCTGAAATGATGGTAGAAAAAGAATTCATTATCATTATTTCCACCACCGATTATGGTGCAGCATTGGAAAGAGCAGAAGATGCATCCCAAAAGCTAAAATTGGATTTGGACCTGAGAGGTTTGGAGGAAGATGAACAATATGGACTTTCCTGGCCGGAAGAAGAGTGTCAGGATGAATGGGGAAGCGATCATTGCTACATTGCCAGAGGAAGGTGGGATGATGGAAGTTATGTGAGCATTGAATATTCCGATGCCTTTGATGGGTTTACTCCCGGGTACTACATTGTAATTGTAGGAAGTGGGGAGCCACGATCAAGAGAGCTATGGAAAACGTTAAGAAAGACTAAAACTTATTATAGAGACGCATATTCTAAACGCACAGACGTTTATATAGGATGTATGCACTAACAACACTACACAAATTATGAATCATAGAAGAACAAAAATAGTTGCTACCATTGGGCCTGCAACCTCGTCGAGGGAGTCGTTGATGAAACTGATTCAAACAGGAGTAAACGTATGTCGTTTGAACTTCTCGCACGGTAAACACGAAGACCACGTTCAGGTAATAGAACACATTAGAGATATTGATACAGAACTGGGTACCCATACTTCGATACTTGCGGATTTGCAAGGACCAAAGATTAGAATTGGAAACATGGAAGGAAGTGGTGCTGAGTTAAAATCAGGAAACGAGATCATCATTACCACCAACGAAGTAGAAGGAACTGCTGAAAGAGTTTCCATTACTTATCAGGAATTGCCGAAGGATGTTAATCCTGGAGAAAAGATATTAATGGACGATGGTAAAATCATGTTGGAGGTAGTTTCATCCAATCAGAAGGATGAGGTTACTTTGAAAGTAATCCATGGAGGATTCTTAACTTCTAAAAAAGGAGTAAACCTACCAAACACTAAAATATCTCAACCAAGTTTAACCGAGAAGGATCGCAAAGATTTACAATTGGTACTTGAGCAGCGTTTGGATTGGGTAGGACTTTCGTTCGTGAGATCTGCAAGAGACATTATTGAGTTAAAGCACATGATTGCTGTTGAGAATAAGCAAACCAAAGTGGTTGCTAAAATCGAGAAACCGGAGGCTTTGGAAGAGCTCGAAGATATCGTTTTACAAACAGATGCAGTGATGGTGGCTCGTGGAGATTTAGGAGTGGAAATTCCAATGCAGGATGTGCCACTAATTCAAAAGCAGATCGTAAGCATTTGTTTGAAGCATGCTAAGCCGGTAATCATTGCCACACAAATGATGGACAGTATGATTTCCAATGCTTCTCCAACGAGAGCCGAGGTAAATGATGTTGCTACGGCGGTAATGGATGGAGCTGATGCCGTAATGTTAAGTGGAGAAACATCCGTAGGTAAATTTCCTTTTAATGCCGTAGAGGCAATGGGAAAAATTATTGATAAGGTAGAGTCCGATTACGACGAACTATATGCTAAAGAAAGAGAGCCTGAAAAGAACCAGGATAGGTACATTACAGATTCCATTTGTTTTACCTCATGCGGGTTATCTGCACGTGTAAATGCAAAGGCAATTGTTACCATGACTCACTCCGGTTATACAGCTTATAAGATTTCCAGCCAGCGCCCAAGGGCACAAATTATGGTATTTTCAGGAAACAAGAAATTGCTTACCATGTTGGGGTTAGTTTGGGGAGTAAAAACCTTTTATTACAACAAAACAGTAAGTACCGATCACACCATTGCAGATATTAAGTACATGCTAAAAAAAGGAGGCTTTGTAGTACCTGGAGATTTGATTATCAATACCGCTAGTATGCCAATTGAGGAAAGTGGTAAAACCAATATGCTTAAATTGAGCTATATTGATTAATATTGTGTTAATCAAAAAATCAAAATCAGTAAATAAATGATTAATGTAGATCTGCTCGCTGAAATATGCGAAGTAGCCGGAACATCTGGCTTTGAACAAAGAGTAAGAGAAATTGTACTTAGAGAAGTTACTTCGTTAGTTGATGAAGTAACCATCGATAATATGGGGAACGTTACCGCTATTAAAAAGGGAAAGGACTCCTCCAAAAAAGTAATGATTGGTGCACACATGGACGAAATTGGGTTCATTGTTACGCACATTGATAAAGATGGATTTGTACGCTTCCATACCCTGGGAGGATTTGATCCGAAAACATTAACTGCACAACGTGTTATTGTACACGGTAAAAAGGATTTGATTGGTGTAATGGGGTCTAAACCTATTCACGTAATGACTCCTGAGGAAAGAAATAAAGTTCCAAAAACTACCGACTATTTCATCGATATGGGGATGCCTAAAGAAGAGGTAGAAAAGTACATTAAGGTGGGTGATCCAATTACCAGAGACAGACAGTTAATAGAGATGGGAGATTGCGTTAACTGCAAATCCATCGATAACCGTGTAGCAGTATTTATATTGATTGAAATGTTCCGTGAGTTGAAAGATCCTGCTCATGATGTATACGGAGTATTTACTGTACAGGAAGAAGTAGGAATTAGAGGAGCAACTGTTGCAGCACAGCACATTCAGCCAGATTTTGGTTTTGGATTGGATACTACCATTGCATTTGATGTACCGGGAGCTGCAGAGCACGAGAAAGTAACCCAGCTTGGTAAAGGTGTTGCCATTAAAATTATGGATTCCAGAACCATTTGCGATTACAGAATGGTTCAGTTCATGAAAGATGTGGCAGATAAGAATGAAATTACCTGGCAACCGGAAATTCTAACTGCAGGAGGTACAGATACCATGGCCATTCAGCAAATGACTGCTGGAGGTTCTATAGCGGGTGCAATTTCAATTCCAACCAGACACATTCATCAGGTAATCGAAATGGCACATAAGCAAGACATCAGAAGTAGTATTGACCTGCTTGGTAAATGTCTTGAAAACTTAGATCAACACGACTGGAGCTTCTAACCATGGGTTCTGGCGGAAGACCAACATCTGGTTCCTCCAAAGATGGTATGGACAAGGGAGGTAAGGTGGTTCAAAAGGGACGACTTAAGAAACCTTTTTTGCCATATTTACCCAAAACAGGACGTAAGTTTATTATAGGTCTGGGAACATTTTTTCTGGTATTGGCCATACTAATGTTTACTGATTATTATGCTTCCGGCCGTGGTACAGGTTTGTTCATTGGTTTTATGCAACTTGGCTTTGCCATCGGAATAACCTACGGTTTGAATGCCTACCATCGAAAACAACGAAAGAAATACGAATAAAAAAAGCCATGACATTTGCGTCATGGCTTTTACTTTATAAAGTATTTGATTTTATTCAAATCCTAATTCTTCTAATGTGATGTTTAAGGCTTCTTCATCGCTCAATTCTTCAGCAGGAAGTTCTTGTTCTAACTCTGCTTCGGTTGGAGCACCTTTCATATCATCTTTAGAAGCACTCCATTCTTTGTTTACATCTCCTTTATTGGCTTTAATTGCTTTTACTGCAAATTTCTTAGCCATGTGAGAGTGGTGAATAGATTGCTTAAATTTTCCCTGGTTGTGTAAGCGATAAGCAAATTTTTGATGCTTTACAGCTCTAGAGAAGTCCCCCGTATAATTCTTGTTTGCCTGAACTTGTTTCTTGGCATGTTTAAGAATTTCTACATTTCTCTTTAACTTGTTTCTACTTACAGTTCTAACGTCTTTTTGTACAACGGCTTGATGTTTCGGGTGCACTTTCTTTGGTGCTTGTGCAAACGAAGTGGTGCAAATCATCAACGCCACAATAAAGAAGCTAACTAATTTGGTTGAGTTTTTCATTTGATGTTTTTGTAGTATAACTGATTTAGACTGTTAAATTTACAAAAGCTTTGCCAAAACCCAAAACTGCCGTTGAAACGAACAGAGAAAATAGACTTAATTGTTAAATCCCTAACGCATACACCGGGGGTATATCAATTTTTAGACGAATCCGGTACCATTATCTACGTTGGAAAAGCTAAAAGTTTAAAAAACAGGGTTTCCAGTTACTTCAATAAAAACAAATACGAAAGCGGAAAAACGCACATTCTCGTAAGCAAAATCAGAGACATTAAAACCATTAAGGTAAAAACCGAAATGGATGCCCTGCTTTTGGAAAATAGCTTAATTAAGAAGTACCAGCCCAAGTACAATATCCAACTAAAAGATGATAAAACTTATCCCTGGATTTGCATTAAAAATGAGCCTTATCCAAGGGTGTTTTATACCAGAAAAGTATCTAAAAATGGAGATGAATACTTCGGGCCATTTCACTCGGTAAAAATGATCAGAACATTGCTGGACCTCTTTAAACAGAGTTTTGATATTAGGCATTGTACCCACAAACTAACAGAGAACAATATTGGGTCGGATCAGTATAAAACTTCGGTAGAATACTACATAGGAAATTGCAAAGGGTGTTGTCAGGGAGAAGTGTCTAAAAAGGAGTATGATCATCGACTCAGGAACGTTCGAAAAATCCTCAAGGGAAACATTAAATCGGTGATTGAGCAGTTGCAGATTAAAATGAAAAAACACGCTGCAAAATACGAGTTTGAAAAGGCACAGGATATTAAGGAAAGGTTGGCTTTAATCGAGAAATATCAAGCCAAATCGATGGTGGTGAGTGCCAGTTTGCACAATGTTGATGTATACACCATAGACTCTGACGTGAACAATGCCTACGTTAACTACCTTAAGATCATGAATGGGGCCATTATCCAGAGCCATACCCTGGAAATGAAGAAGAAATTGAATGAAACTCAAAAAGAACTATTGGAGTTTGCTATCATTGAAATCCGAAATAGATTCCCTGGAAAATCGAAAGAGATTATTGTTCCCGAAAAACTGGATTTAAAAATTGAAGGAGTACGATTTATTGTTCCTCAACGAGGAGATAAAAAAGAACTGGTTAAACTCTCCTTTAGAAATGCGGAATACTACAAGCTAGAGAAACAGAAGCAGGTGATGAATACCAATCCGGAAAAGCACTCCGAACGTATTCTTAAAACCATGCAACAGGACCTTCGCTTAAAAGAATGGCCAAGGCACATAGAGTGTTTTGATAACTCTAATATTCAAGGAACAAACCCTGTAGCAGCTTGCGTAGTATTCAAAGATGCTAAGCCGGCAAAAAAAGAGTACCGTCATTTTAATATTAAAACTGTAGTTGGCCCCGATGACTTTGCCAGTATGGAGGAGGTTATTTACAGGCGTTATAAGCGCTTGTTAGACGAAGAGGAGTCATTGCCTCAGTTAATTATTATTGATGGAGGGAAAGGGCAATTAAGCGCCGCAGTAAAAAGTTTGAAGACTTTGGGAATTATGGGTAAAGTAGCCATCATAGGAATTGCCAAAAGGTTAGAGGAAATATACTTTCCGGGCGATTCTCTTCCTATCTACTTAGATAAGAGATCGGAAACCTTAAAAGTGATTCAATTTGCCCGAAACGAGGCTCACCGATTTGGAATTACTCACCACCGAAGCAAACGTAGAAAAGATACTTTGAGTAAATCTGAGTTGGCAGGGATTAAAGGAATAGGTCCAAAAACTCAAGCCGAATTAATTCGTCATTTCAAATCGGTAAAACGAATTAAAGAAGCTCCATTTCACGAAATAGAAGACCTAATAGGTAAAGCAAAAGCCAAGATACTTAGAGAAAACCTTAGTGGAGGTTATTAATGCTTTTCAAGATATTCCAATATGGGTTGGTTATGAACATAGATATCTTCCAGCCTTGCTTCCCCATCCAGGATTCTAACACCAATGTAAATGCTATCTCGCTCCTCAAAAAATACATGTTCTGCATCGAGCGCCTTGTCTTCATTAATAAAGTATTTTCTCATGTTGTCCGGAATTTCAATGTCTACTTCGTTACCATGAGTATATCTAACCACAGACTTTACATAGTCTTTGTCTTTAGGAGGTTTAGTAAATACCTCTTCGAAAAAAGCATATCCTTCTTCATCTACTCCAACCGAAACATATACTGTCTGATCTTCGTCTACATCTTCATTACAAGGAATATCACCTGTGTCATAATTCATCCGTAGGAATTTTCCCCTAAATGGATCAAATGGGTCGTAAGCTTGTGGTCTAAACTTGTATAAAGTTCCATCTGTAAGTATTGATTCTGACTTAAAAACCAGATAGGCCGGAATCAAGAGGATAAGCAATGCAAATCCAAAAAAGAAAAGTTTTTTATTCTTCATCCTTCATGTTTTTATGTCGTTCAATTTCTTCTACTTTCCCTTTTACAAGTCCATTAATCAGGAAGAATCCACCTCCAACTGCAAGGAACACCAAGCCTTTTACAACAAAATGCCAGCTGGTATCAAAATACCTCCACCACAACAGGATGCAGATCAAGATTAATCCATACGCCATTTGAGCAGTGTTTTTATGGTCACTACCTACTATCATAGCTGCTATTCCAAGTGCTAATACATACAAGTTCATCAGGCCTGAAAGCATCCACCAGGAGTGTGATGCATGCTCCATGACGAAAGCAATAACAAATAAAGCAGGTGCAAAAACAATTAAGTAGTTTACATGTTCGAAAGATTTTCGGTACATAAAAAAGATAAAGTAGATTCCTATTAGGAAAGGTAATAATGCAAAGAAATATACCTTTTGCTCGGTCCACCAGTATGGGTAGTTAAAGAAAGAATCCCATGCAAATACTTCCTCTACAGCCGGTTTAAATGTGTACAATAAAGCTGTTATAGAAAGAATAAGATTGGCAAATAACTGAAATGGCCTACCGAAAATAGTAGAATTCCCACCCATGAATTTTTTACCCAACAGGTAGAACAATACGATGGTAGAAGAGTGCCATAGTAAATAGTTACTTTTTACAGTAAGTCCCAAACCAATATAGAAAGCTAAAAACAAGCAATAGGAGAGGTAAATCATTCGTATGCTTTGTTTATTGCTCTCGGTGTTGAGGTGTAAATAGTAGTGGGGCAGAAAAGCGGCAAAAAAGATCCAGAACCAATAGAAGTTCTCGTTAGTATTAAAACTAGGAATACCAAAGAAACCAATTCTTACCTCAACCAACAGGAAGGTGGTTAGGATAAAATACAGCAAGGTAATTCCAGAAGCTCTACCAAAGTAAAATAAGGGTACAGTAAGTGCAGCCCAAACTTTAATAAACTTGTTAAAATCCCCATCCATCTGGTAAGTTTGACTAACCAAAGCAATGGAGGCTCCAATCATTAACATTAAAAACATGGAGCTGGATTCGATCCAGACTTTTGAATCTTTGTGCTTAAAAAGGGCCAGATAATAGAAGTACAATCCGACTAGAGAAGGTACGATACTTAAAGCTCCCCTAATGTGCTTAGGAAAATCATCCCAATTGTGAGATATGATAGCAAAGATTCCGGCAGAAGCAAAAAGAGCTCCCATAATACCCGAAATGATCATAAACAACTCCCAGGGAGAAGCATTTTCCAGTTTGTGAATGAATTTTCTGATTCTTACTGCAGTTTCCGCAGATACGACATTTTTACCTTCGATTTTTTGGGTAAAATCGAGCAAGTATTGTGTAGAATTCATAGGGTTATTTTTGGTGGAATATGCCCATGCACAACCATGTTACAGATGGTAATTTAGGGCATTAGAATAAGAAAAGGAATTATTTTAACAAATAATAACTATTGGTCACCAAGCTGAGTCTTAAGCTTTTCCAGTTTGGTTTTAGCCTCTGTTAACTTCTCTTCTGTCTCTTTAATTTCTTTTTCTTTTTCAGCAATTTCTTCTTCGGAGATATCTCCTTTTTCTTTTTTACGGTTAAGGCTTTTCTTTTTCATGTTGAGTTTCATTTCTAAAGACTCCACTTTCATTTTTGTTTTGTTCTTCTCAACATTCAACTCTTTTCTTTCATCTTCGCTTAGCTCAACGCTAGAACCGGTTTCTGAAACCTCTTTCTTTGCTTCTTCTTTAATAGGTTCAGCCTCTTCCTTTTTTTCTTTTACCACCTTCTCTTTCTTATTAGATGCAGAAGATTTGCTTGCCTTACCAGATTTCATTTCAGATTTAAGGTCTTTTTGCTGATCTTTTAAATCTGAAATGCGCTCTTTAGCAGCAGTTTTACGTTCTTTAAAAGCTTGTCGTTCGGCTTTGTTTAGTCCTTTGTTAGCAATGTCTTTATTTACTTCTTCCAGCTCTATTTTGTTCAATTGAACCTTTGCTTTGTGCTCTGCAATTTCAAGTCGAAGCATTTCTTTTTCCTGATCACTCAGTTTATCTGCATCCTTGTTTAGCTTTTTTTCTTTTTTCGCTACCTTATTCTCTTGTAGAGCAATGCTGTTTTTGATTCCCTGCTGACGGTCAGCCAACATTTCTTCCCTCGTTTTTGGTTTAGGCAATGATGTTTCAGAAGAAGAACTTGATGAACCAGATGATCCTGACGAACCGGATTCTTTTTCTGAGCTTGATGAACTTCCTGAACAAACTAGTCCCCAGCTATTGGCGATCATGCTCGGGCTAAGTCCCATGGCTCCACTCATTTCGTTTAACGGTTCTTCCATTTTTACGTGAGCGTAGTTGTTGTTGTCCAATGTAACATAGCCCTTCAACTCAAAACTCTTTTTAGAGTTGTTACAGGTCTTTTTACCGTAAACATCAATGCTTTTAGAAGGTAATGAACCAACACTAATAGAAACTTCTCCATCGTCATCGGTAGTTCCCGTTCCGGACCCACCTGCTGTAACAACAGTAATGTTATGTCCGGCAACTCCGTTGCCATTATAAGTGATTTTTAACTTAACTGTTTCTGCTAGAATTGTGGTAGAAATAAGTGTGGCTAATGCTACAAATAGGGTTCTCATGGTCATAAATTTTTAGAAAGATAATAACAATATTAATGCCCCATGGTAGACAATTACCAGACCATTTTTTTTAATGATAGATGAAAGTAATCCGCTTACGGTTCGATCAATTAACCATATCGATCTTTTCTTGCTTTATCCATTTGATGAGAATATCCTCGTTGGCAAAGATGTTTCCAACGTAAAATGCTTGCGAACTGTTGATGAGTTTACAATCGGCTAAGGGCTCTTTTATGACCTTATCGCAACTACTAATTCCGTTAGAATGTATGGCAAATAATTCTGTTCCGTCTTTTTGGATAAACCCAACGTGGTTATCCAGTCCAATAATGAATAAACCATCTTTTTGTTGGAGTAGGTATTCCTTTAAAGCAGTGGTATTATTGTGCCCAATAATCTTGGTTTTTCCCTTACCGCAAATGGTTTTTATGAGAACGGAAGATGCTTGTTGAGCTAGTTTTACTCGATTAATGTTAAACCCACAATGTTTTAGTGTGGTGGTAACAAAATACCCACAGGCTATACTTCCTTTACCTGGAGTTTCTGTGGTCCCATAATAATCCCAGTCGGTATTGTACCAGTAAGGAAAAATAGAGTCCGTTAGGGTAGTGTAAAGGTATTTTCTGGAAAGAGCAATGAGTCCTTGTTTATGAGCATCATCAGCTTTGCTATAATCCAGTTTAAACGCATCTTGTTTTAGTTTAACTCGATCACGTAGGCCCTGATAAGAATTAAGTTTTTCCTCTAATTCCAAATTTTTCACTGTAGTGAAGTGCTCAGGGTAATTGATTTCCCATTGGTCGTGCGAAGTGCTTCCACAGGCAGAAAATAAAAGAATGGAGATAAAGAAGAGTGTGATGATTTTCATAGAGCCGGATTTTACAAGTTGCAAAATCGACAATTGAAATCAGAAAAAGTGAAAGAAATACTATTCGCTAGAAGCTGTTGATTATCCGTCCTAACGCATCAATTGTACGGTTCCTGTTTCAACAAAAGAGTTGCTGTCCATACCGGTAGCGGTAATTACATAGAAATAAGTTCCTGCTGGTGCCATTTGCCCCGATGGTTTAGTATATCCATCCCAGTATCCGTTTACACCCCACCATTCAAACACTAGCTCTCCCCATCGGTTGTAGATTTCTCCTTGTACCGAATCCATTCCAATAGCTTGAGGTCTGAACACGTCGTTAACCCCATCAAAATTTGGAGTGAATACATTTGGAGCAGTTAGGCCCGGCTCTCCGGTAACATCAATGGTTAGATAAGCTGTATCAGAGCACGGCGTTGCTTCTGCTACCAGCATTACTGAATATACTCCCGTTCCACTAAAAATATGCTGTGGATTGGTTGAAGTATCTATAGCGCTTCCATCTCCAAAATTCCAGGAGTAGGTGTTAGCATTAATGCTAGAGTTGGTAAAGTTTACTGTTAGTGGAGAAATTCCGCTTGTTACATCAGCACTAAATCCAGCGGTTGGTGATACCGGTGCAGTTAGTGTTATTGTTTGAGATGTGGTACATCCATCAGCGTCTTCAATCGAAACAGTGTAAGTTCCATCACATAAACCGGAAAATACAGAGTCGGCCTGTGGAGTTCCTCCATTAAGAGAATAAGACATTGGTCCGTTACCCAATACCTCCAGCATAATAAACCCATTACAATTAACATCGCATGTAGGCTGTAAAATGGTACTGTCAATTATAGTCGGTCCTGCCCCGGTGGTAAGTGTAATTTGTCCTGTTGCGGAGCAAGCATTATCATCTAAATATATGTAATCATAAGTTCCTCCCGTAAGCCCTGTAAATGAGTTAGACGATTGGAAAGTAGCTCCGTTATCAATGCTATATTGGAATGGGGTTACACCTCCCGTCTGATTCAAAGTAATTGAACCATTGTTTCCCACACAAGATTCGTTAATGAATACCGGATCAGGAGCAATTAATTCAGGTTCCGTCATTTGAATAAACCCAATGGTCTGACAACCTGTTGCATCTTCAATAATTACATGGTAGTTGTTAGGAGCAAGATTGGTAAATACATTAGTAGAAGCAAATGTAGCACCGCTATCAATACTATATTGCAATGGGTTTGCCCCAAATGCAAACATGGTAATTGATCCATTATCACTACCATTACACAATGGCTCGATAAAGTTTAAGTTAACCAATAAGGGTCCGTTTGTGGTATTCACAAATTCGGTAGATGATGAAGTACATCCACAAGAATCCTGAACCGTAATGGTATAAAACCCTACTCCCAGATTGGAAAATGTTCCGGAAGACTGCATTGGTCCTCCGTCAATAGAATACATAAAATTACCTCCACAACCGTTCACACCGGTAACATCTAACTCACCCGATGTTGCTCCACATGGAGTATTTGTTCGGGTAACCGTGTAGGTAACCGGAGTAGGTTCAGAAATATTGATGGAAGTATCTGCAGTACAATTGTCAGCATCGGTAATGATTACCGTATAGCTCCCTGCAGAAAGACCTGTTGCCACATCACTATTAATCCCTAAGTCTTGCCCTGTTTCATCCAACCACTGAAAACTAGCAGTTCCAACAGCTCCGGTAAAGATAACTGTAGCTTCTCCATCAGAACTTGCATTACAGGAAACGGCAGTTGTTTCCTGAACATCTGTTATGTCCAGAGTACACTGAGCCGAAACCATCCCATAACCAAGGGTGGAAAAGATCATTCCAAGAAAGAAAGACTTCGTAGGTATTCTCATAGTTCGTAACGTTAATCCAATTTACTACAATCGTAAGTATACGTTCGTAATAATTTGACGTAATTACCTCAACATAGGTTGAGTAGTGTCGAATTTCATATATTTTGAGTAAAATTATTTTTGAACCAATAAAACTTATTCACGTTCCTTTGTGTAACTTTCTACCGAAGCGGCAAAATTATTGCACTAATAATGAAGAAATTGCAATAGTAAAATAGGACTAAATTATATGGCGAGAAAGAAGAAGAAAGGTGGGTTACCACTTAAAAAAAGGTTTGCCAACGCTATCATCAATATATACAAACAAAACCCCAATACACAGTTCAATTATAAACAATTGGCTGCTAGAATGGAGGTAAGAGACAGTTCCGAAAGAAAGCTCATCAATGAGCTTTTAATGGAATTAGAGGATGATGGAGTGTTGAAACATGTGGAGCGAGGAAAATATAAGTTACTTGCAACCTTCGATGATGAAGTAGTAGGAAGAATCAGTTTTACACTAAGACGAGCTGCTTATGTAATTGTTGAGGGGATGGAGCAGGATGTGTACATACACAACTCTAAAACTGGTAAGGCCTTTAACAATGATGAAGTTCGAATAAAACTTTTTAAGCGAGGAGGTAAGTTAGAAGGAGAAGTAATAGAGATAGTATCCAGAGCTAAAAGAGAATTTGTTGGAACTGTTGACAGGAGTGCTAGCTCAGTTTTTGTACGCCCTGATGATAAATACATGCCGGTTGATTTTTTCATCGAAAAAGGACATCTAAAAGGAGCTATTCATGGCGAAAAGGTAGTGGTTAAATTCCTTACCTGGCCAAGCAAAGCAAAGAGCCCTTTGGCAGCGGTGATCGAAAGAATTGGTCAGCCCGGGTCAATGGATACCGAAATGAATTCTATTTTGGCGGAATATGGATTTCCACTGAAATTTCCAGAGATTGTAGAGCGAGCAGCATCATCGATTAAAGAGCCGGATTACGATCATGAGGCAAAGAGTAGGAGAGACTTTAGAGAGATCCTAACTTTTACCATTGATCCTCACGATGCTAAAGATTTTGACGATGCTTTGTCTTATAGAGAATTGGAAAATGGAAACATAGAAGTAGGTGTACACATTGCAGATGTATCTCATTATGTAAATCCAGAAACTAACCTGGACAAGGAGGCTTACCTAAGAGGAAATTCTGTTTACTTGGTGGATAGAGTAATCCCAATGCTGCCGGAAGTACTGTCTAATCAACTTTGTTCCCTAAGGCCAAATGAAACAAAGTTGACTTTTTCGGCTGTTTTCGAACTTGATAAAAAGGCGAAAGTATTGAACCGTTGGTTTGGAAAAACGGTAATTTTATCTGATAAACGATTCACTTACGAGCAAGCTCAGGAAATCATTGAAGGAAAAGATGAAGATGGATACGATGAGGTGATCAGAACAATGGATGGTCTTGCCAAAATATTACGTAAGAATAGGCTTAGCAAAGGAGCTTTGGATATCGAAAGTCAGGAGGTAAGGTTCAAATTAGACGAAGTGGGAAGGCCTTTGGGTATAGTATTAAAAGAATCGAAAGATGCTAATAAGCTTATTGAGGAATTTATGCTTTTGGCTAATAGAGAAGTAGCCTCTTTTATTGGTAAACCGGAAAAGAATAAGAAGATCATTCCTTTTGTTTACCGTGTGCACAATGAACCCGATGAAGACCGAATTTCGGATTTGAAAATATTCCTGGATCAATTTGGTTATTCCATAGAGAGAGAAAAAGGGAAACCTATTTCTTACTCTTTAAATAATACCATGGATGTGGCAAAAGAAAAGGACGAATTGCACATAATTGGACCCATGATTATCCGTTCCATGTCTAAAGCAATATACGATGTTCAGAATATAGGGCACTACGGATTGGCGTTTGAGTATTACACTCATTTTACCTCTCCAATTAGAAGGTATGCAGATTTGTTGGTGCATCGAATATTGTTCGAAAAACTGAACAATAGAACTTACCCGAATAACAAAAAGTTAGACGACCAGTGCAAGCACATTTCAGAAACCGAAAAACAAGCGGTAGAAGCAGAAAGGGCATCCACCAAATTCATGCAGGTAAAATACATGAGTAACAAAGTAGGGCAGTCGTTCTTAGGGAAGATAACCGGAGTAACCGATTGGGGAATCTTTGTGGAGTTAAACGAAACCAAATGCGAAGGGTTGGTACACATATCAACCATTGAACCGGGTGATTTTTTCTTGAACGATAAAACTAAAAAACTTGAGTCTTATGGTTCAGATGTTACCTTTCATTTAGGACAAGAGGTAGAAGTAAAAGTGACCAATACCGACATATTTAAGAAGCAGATAGATTTGAAGTTGGTGGAGAACTAACGGTGACTTCTGGTATTGATCAAAACTGAGATTAAATTACGGTCAGATTCCTGAATAAAAACCACTTCTGCTGGTTGATTGTTAGGAGTAGTAAAGCTCCAACTAACAAAGTTGGAGTTGGGTTTATTGGCATTGAAAAAGGAGTTGAAGTGATATAGAATGGCCTCTTTTAGTTGCTCCATTTGGGTAGGATCAATTACTGTAACTCTTATCCTAATACTTTCCAAAATACCATCATTAGCTTGCCAGTAAATTTGTGCCTTATCTTCGTTGTCTAATGCAATGATTTCCTCTTTTTCGAGATCAAAAGTATCCTCAAGTTGATACCCACGAAACAATGTTTCAGTATCCAAAAAAATCCTCTCGAAATAGCTGGTGTTAACCACTGGAGGAGCATCCTCAGTTGGAGTGTTTTCTGTGGTGTTATTGCATGAAATAAGTAGGAAAAAAAGGAGAAAGTATGCTACCCTCATGAAGAAATAATAAAGTCGTCGTGAATCAATTCTCTTCCAAGGTAGCGCAACATGAGCTGAATAGTAGCTACAACATCTTTTTCGCAGTAAGTCATGATGCGATCAATGTCTCCTTCTTCATAGAATACTCTGGCTACCTGACTACCATCAATGTCGTCTTTAGGCGTTGGGATGTCAAATACATAGGTCAATAACTCAAGGGAAGTATAATGCTTGTAATCCCCAAATTTCCATAGTTCCATGGTGTCAAGGTGCTTGATTTCCCATGGTTTTTTTCCGGCAATATCGAGAAGTAAAGGCAATTTTAAGCCATTAATGAGCATTCTTCTGGCCAGGAAAGGATAATCAAATTCTTTTCCGTTATGAGCACAAAGGTAATAGTTATCTCTGTTGTAATAGCTGTTAAGTAAGTCGTTAAACTGCTGTAGTACTTCTTTTTCGTCGCTACTTCCAAATGACTTTAATCTTATTTGGTATTCACCGTCTTTTTGTACTACCATGCCAACGGATATAACGGCAACTTTTGCAAACTCAGAATAGATTCCTGCCCTTTCGTATACCTCTTCCGAAGTTAACCCATCACGCTCTTGAAGAAACCTGGTTTTTTTGTCCCAAAGTTCTTTCCCTCTTTCTGGTAACTCTTTATAATCGTACACCTGTGGTACCGTCTCGATGTCCAGAAATAATACTTTCGAAAGATCTAATCCCTGTAGCATATTTAATATTTACTCGAAAGATACGGTATATATGAATACTTCAGTTTATTGCGCACAGAAATCCCCTCCATTCAAGCTGGGAACAGAGAGAAAAATAGGTTGAATTAAGATCAATTCAATTGAGTATCCATCAACTTAACCCTACGTTTCAACGATTCGTAATCAAACGAAATGTTTCTCTTCATTTGAAAATAACGTTGAAGAACTCTGATGGAAGTTCCTTTTTTGTTTGCGTATTCTATGACCGACTTTACAGATTTGTGCATATATAAAGAAACGAAGACTAAAATGAAGAGTTTCGTCTAAAAATGCTCATTTATCAACAAAAAAACAGGTTTTGAACAGTTTAAAGAGCTGTTTATCAATAAAGTAAACTAAATAAAAAGAAGTAGTTTAATTGGTCGATTGCCCTATTATTGATTTGCAGGGCCACCGTTTTGACTAAACTTATGTACAAAGCCTTTAAGAACTATTGGCTCAATACCAGTTAGGCGGATAGTATTTACCGTGCATAAATAATAGTATACACCATCTGGTACCATAGTCCCCGCATCCTTATGAATTCCATCCCAATTAATATCAGGATCAGTGGTTTCAAATACCACTTGTCCCCAACGGTTATAGATTTCTATTTGAATACTTTCCACGTACTTATACGGGTTAAGTGGAATAAAGAAGTCGTTCGATCCATCTCCATTAGGAGTAAACACGTTTGGTAACCAGTAAGAAGGGCAGTTATCGAAACAAACCACATTACTGGAATCACTTTCGTTACTGTACTGAACAGAATCGATTGCAGTAATTACATAACACCCTGCAACAGAACCATCATAATTATGTACATAAGTAGTATCTCCATTATTATCAAACGTCGCTATAAGCTCCATAGGAGTCCCTTCTACAGGAGTAAAATATAAGTTGTAAGACATTACATCGTCTGCGCAGAAGTTATTAGGGTTGGTCCAGGTTAATAGATTCTCCCCAATGGCACAATCACCATCAATGGAAAGTACAGGAGGGCAAGGAGGTGTTAAATCGACTGGAGAGTCACAGGTTCGTTGCGACAAGTTTTCTAAAGGAGAGATAATACTCGGAGAAGAGTAATATCCAATGCTTTTTACGAAATAGCAGTATTGTACTCCGTTTACCAATCCGGTATCGGTATATTCCTGTTGAGTAGTTGTTCCTACGTAAGTATATGGCCCGGCAAAGTTAGTTGCTCTGTATACTTCATAATCTGTATTAATCCATGGAACAGTTTCGTTCCAGCTAATGGTAATTTCATTGTCGTTTGGAGTAGTGGTAATGTAAACAGAACCTGCTTCATTAGAAGTTCCAACAAGCTCTTCTGTACCACTATTGGTAAAGAATAGTTCTACTCGGTAATAATTCGGTTGATTCTCAGTATCAATACCAAAATGAGTAAAAGTAGTATCACTCGTTCCAAGAAATGTAGATGAAGTTGTTTGCCCTATTAATGTGTTTACCGAATTAATAGAAGTACCATGATAGATCTTATAAGAATAAGGCCCAGGGTATTGGTTAGTATCCAGTTCAGTTGGCTTGGACCACATAACAGAATCAATTCCATTGGTTGCATCCGTTTGAACCACTGTAACATGACTAATTACCGGTACTTCTTTTTGCAATCGTGCACACGAAGTATCCGAAGGACAACTTTCCACCTGACCTACATTGTAAAATGCAGTAACCAAATAGCAATAGTCAATACCCAATGTTAAACTCGTTACGTCAGTGTAAGAAGTAGTGCTTACTCCAAATACTTCTCCCACCTGAGTAAATCCATGATCCTCAGGGTCTGGGTTAGAGCAACAATCCGGTAGATTAAACGATGGGTTAGAGGTACGATAAATTCTATATCCTTCTGCATTGGCACAACCCGTTGCATTCCAGTTAATGTTAACTCCATTTCCAAAGGCATTGGCAGTTACTCCGGTAACTTTGGGAGGAATTACACTGATTAACATCGATTCGTAATCTGAGAAGGATGGATTTCCATTATCAGTAACTCCAAATAATACTTGATATGGCCCAGGTTTGATGTGGTCGCAAGTGGTACTCCACGTAAACGTTCCGTTAACCGATCCCGTTCCAGAAACTGTAGGGAAGTTAGCAGGACTTATTACATTAAATGGAAGTCCGGATGCACTTAATTCAATTCCTTGGTTAGCATTATCATCTTCAGCATGAACATTAAATTGAATCGTGTTTCCAGCAATAACACAAGTATCTGGTAGTGGGTCAATTTCGGGAGCATCATTACTACAGTTACTCATTACTGTAAGCTGAATATCTCGAATAACATATCCCACTTCATGTCCATTTCTCCACTCGGTAATTTTTAAGGTAAAGTTAAACTCACCAACCATGGCAGGGGCATCCCAGCACATAGTTCCCGAAACGGGGTCAACTGTCATAGTCCCACCAGCAACTTGATGCGGAAATTGGTAGACAGTAGGCATGGGTAGAGGAGAGCAATTACTCCCAAATGGAGCTACTAGCTCATACGAAAGACTATCTCCATCTGGGTCGTAAGCTAATGCGTTGTAGCAATATTGTTCATTTACACAGGCTAGTGCCGGGCACGGACAGTCATCAAAAGCTACCGAATTGTTAGCACCAGAATTACCCGAAAAAGGATCAATAATTAATTGCGTTTGTAGAGAAAAAACTACATTGTCAGAACCTCCTGTTCCAGGATAAATATTTAATATTCCTTCGTTTCTGTTAGGGTCCTCCATGCAGATAACGTAGGTTCCCGGCGAAGTGAAGGTATGGATCCCTTTGTACACGTTTTTCTGATGATCCATCGGCATTCCCTGAGTCAATGAGTTAATTCTGGCTAGGGTATCTCCCTGTCCATCTCCATAATCTATGTACAGTTCGTCTCTGTCTGCCTGAGCAGAAGGACCAACATCGGTACAAGTGGTTATGGTAAACTCATAGGTTAATCCGGAAATGTGTGTATATGTGATTTCACCTCCTCTATTGTGAGTGGCCAATGCCCATATCGGAGATAGGGATAGCAGCAATAATACAATATGTCTTAAAAATGGTGAGCTCACTACTGTTACAAAACACTAAAATACTTAAAATGTTGCTTAAACATAGTAGTATTTCAGACTATTCTATTCATTGACGTTCATTACTGTAGAAACGTTGCTAACAAATGGGTAAACGGTATACTAATTTTATTTATTGTCATTCCGGTTGATGAGGAGGTTAATTTCACTATTTTTAGCCTCTTAAATCCAAAAAAGATGACTCAAATAAAACATAATAGTAAGAAAAAGTTTACCTGTAAAGTATATATCGTAAATGACCTGAAACAGGTTACAAATACGGAGGTAAATAAAAAAGAAAAAAGCTATTTATCGGATGTTTTAAAGGAGGATTTCACTTTCAAAACTTTAAATCGATACGATGAGTTAGTATTTGTGGTTAAAGTATCAAAAGATTCGGACCACTTGAAACAAGAAAAAGTGAGAAAAGCTGGTGCTTCCATTTGTACTCTTGTTAATCAGGAAAAGCAAAAAGAAGTTGCCGTTTATGATAAAACTAATGGAAAATGGTCTTTGGCAGTGGCAGAAGGAATTGCATTAGCCAACTACCAATTCATTAAGTACTTCAAAGATGCTAAGAAAAGAAAGAACACCTTGAGCAATGTATTTGTTCAAAGTTCTTCTGTTTCTAAAGGCGATGTAAGTGATCTAAACAATGTAGTAGAAGCTACTTGTTGGGCCAGAGATTTGGTAAATGAGCCTTACTCATTCTTAAACGCAGTAGAATTATCCAACCAAATTGTAGAAATGGGTAAAAAGGCCGATATCAAAGTTGAGGTATTGGATCAAATGAAAATCGAAACCCTTAAAATGGGAGGATTACTAGCGGTAAACCAGGGAAGTTTAGATCCGGCTACGTTTAGCATTATGGAGTACAAACCAAAGAATGCTAAAAACAAAAAGCCTATCGTTTTGGTAGGAAAAGGAGTAGTATACGATACAGGGGGATTGAGCTTGAAGCCAACTCCAAACTCTATGGATATTATGAAGTGTGATATGGGGGGAGCTGCAGCAGTTGCCTGCTCAATTTATGCCATAGCAAAATCTAAATTGCCTGTACATATCATTGGTTTAGTTCCTTCTACCGATAACCGACCTGGAGGAAATGCTTATGCTCCTGGTGATGTGGTTACCATGTTTGATGGAACAAACGTTGAGGTTTTGAATACCGATGCAGAAGGGAGAATGATCATGGCAGATGCTTTGAGTTATGCTAAAAAGTATAAGCCGGAATTGGTGATGGACGCTGCAACACTTACAGGAGCAGCTATGAGAGCCATTGGTTCTCCTGGAACTGTGGTAATGGGTAATGCTTCTGAAGATAAATTCCAAAAGCTGGAAAAATCAGGAGAGAATACCTACGAAAGAACAGTTAGATTTCCTTTCTGGGATGAGTATGGCGATGATATCAAATCGAGCATTGCAGATATTAAAAACCTTGGAGGGCCTACGGCAGGAGCAATTACTGCGGGGAAATTTCTGGAACATTTTACAGACTATCCATATATCCATTGCGATATAGCTGCACCAGCCTGGCAGGATAAAGATTCAGGTTACTTAAAAAGAGGAGGAACGGGATCAGGAGTAAGACTATTCTTTGATTTCGTAAAGAACTATTAACACCAAAATAGAATTGATGGACAATATTAAAGTAGGAATCTCTATTGGTGACATCAATGGAGTTGGGATGGAGGTCATCATTAAAACATTTCTGGATAATCGGATAATGGAAAACATTACTCCGGTGGTATACGGATCAACCCGTATTGCCTCTTATTACAGAAAGAATATAAATGCTCAGAATTTTAATTTCTTTAAAATTGATGATGCTACCAAAGCCAAGCAAAAGAAAGCCAACCTGGTTAACATTTGGGATGAAGAAGTAAAATTGGAAGTAGGAGAGTCTACAGCCAATGGGGGTAAATATGCGCTAAAATCTATTGAAGCAGCTACAGAAGATCTAGCTGCGGGAAAGATTGATGTACTGGTTACCGCACCAATTAACAAAAAGAACATACAAAGTGAAAACTTTGATTTTCCAGGACATACGGAATACCTAACCAAATTGTCTAATGCTGATGCGTCTCTGATGCTTATGGTAAAGGACAGCTTAAGAGTTGGAATTGTTACTAATCATATTCCGATCAAAGATGTTCCGAAAGAATTGACCAAGGACAAGATTTACGATAAGATTGTCTTGTTAAGAAATGCATTGGAAAAGGATTTTGGAATTGCTCGCCCTCGAATAGCAGTATTGGGATTAAACCCACATGCCGGCGAGAATGGAATGATTGGAGAGGAAGATGCTGAGATCATTGTTCCTGCTATTGAAAAAGCAGAGCAAGAAGGAATGATTGTTTATGGTCCATATCCGTCAGATGGATTCTTTGGGTCTGGTAATTATACCAAATTTGATGGTGTTATTGCCATGTATCACGATCAGGGATTAACCCCTTTTAAAGCTTTAGCAGCAGGTTCAGGTGTGAATTATACAGCAGGATTGCCGATTGTTAGAACATCTCCGGATCACGGTACAGCGTACGACATTGCTGGTAAAGGAAAAGCTTCTGAAGAATCCTTTAGAAATGCCGTTTTATTGGCTACCGATATCTTCAGAAATCGGAAACAGCATAAAGAATTACATAGTAACGTACTTCAACCACAGAAGAAAAAATAAAAAGAGGCGGGATAAATTTCCCGCCTCTTTCTTTATAAAGTTTATCTAATTTATTTACCTCCGCTAGTGGTTTTAGAAGTACCACCTACTTTTGGTTGAATCTTAGTTGGTTTTGCTCCTGAAGTTCCCGAACCGGAAGTTGACTTAGACTGTGTTTCTGTTCCAGTTCCACTTCCTTTAGGATCTTTCGACGTTCTGTTTGATCTTGTGGAGTTATGATCCTGTGCTTTGTTTCCACTTGATGATCCTGATGATTTAGAACCACTTGACGTCTTAGAGCCGCTAGTTGTTTTTGACCCCGAAGAGCTACTTCCACTCGATTTAGATCCTGTATTAGTTTTAGACCCTCCAGGCTTGGTAATTGTTCCGGTTGGCTTAATGTTCACATTGGACTTCATCTTATTCGTTACCTCAGCAATTCTAGACTTAGCGTAAGAATCGTTTGGTTTGTAAGTAAGGGCCTTTTGGTAATAAGTCTTAGCAGAGGACCACTTCTTAGAATTGTAGTACATGTCTGCCTTTTTAATGTTGGTGTTGTACTGTGCAGTTTTTGCTGCTTCGTTGGCATGTGAGCCATTGTTACCACCGGCATTATCGCCATTGTTGCCTCCAGTATTGTTACCATTATTTCCAGAGTTATTTCCTCCACCAATGGTTCCACCTCCTACGGTTCCACCACCAATTTGTCCTCCGGTTACGTTTCCGGGATCAGTAGTTACTCCGGTATTTACATCTACATATCTACCGTAGGCTGTTTTAGTATCCGAACCAGCTGCATTAGTAGCAGTAACACTTACTTTAATGGTTTGGTTATTCGTCGTAAAGTTTACCGGTACGATAAACATACCATTAGAAGAATTATAAGTAAATGTATTTGTAGGGGTATTATCAATAGTTACCGTTAAAGTAGCTCCATTGAAGTTTTGTACACTACCTCTCAACTGAATATTTTGCACTGAGAAAATCTTAGGATTAGTTGCCGAAGTCAGGTGCGAAATATTGTTGTAATTTACAACCGGTGGCTGACCAGTTCTAATCAATTCTACAGTTTCAATATCCTCACCTGCGGTATTAGTTCCTTTTACAGAAAGTGTATGACTTCCAATTCCCAGGTTCAATGAAATATTAACATCAGAGTTAGCTTTGTTGTAGGTAAATGTGGTTACATTTTGACCATCTAACAATACTTGTACATCTTTCTTAGCATTTACATTTTTAACTTTTCCTTTAATGTTAAACGATGCTCCAGATTGAGAGTGAGGATAGCTGGAAGGAGAGTTCAATAATACCTCCGGTGGAGAAATTGGTTGAATTCCTTTGTAGTTGATCACCACTGTTTTTGAAGTGGTACCACATTCGTTAGTAGCAATTACTTCAACGGTGTTAGGTCCCTCAGTTAAGATTACGTTTCCGTTCACCATTCCGGTATTAGAATCGTATCCGAAATCAATGTGGTTTCCATTGTGTTTAACCTGAATATCCGGTTTCCCTGAAGGAACATTAAGAACATTTACCGCATAAGGCATACTGTTATTACTCGAAGAGTAAGCGTATGGCGTAGTTGCAGGAGTTACCCAGTTAATAGCAGGTAAATCACATGGAGCTTCAGCTTCGTAAATGATTGTAATCGTTTCAGAGCTTGTTCCACATTGGTTAACCGCTACAATTTCGAACAACGTAGCACCTTCATCCAACTTATTGATGTAAGAAGAGAATTTACCTGTACTAGCATTGTAGTTATATCCTGGCGCATTCTTTCCATTGATTTTAAATCCTACAGTAGAAGCATTGATAATGTCTGCCTCGATATACCCTTTTGAGTTTTTAGTATTGTGAGGGTTATCCGTTGGAGCTTTTACAATAATCTCCGGTGGATTACACGCTTCTGGAGTATAAATAATCGTTTGTGTTTTCGAAGCGTTTCCGGCAGAGTTAGTACCTGTAATTGTAAGTACATTCGCTCCTCCCGATAATTGTGCGCTATACGAGAACTTACCTGAGTTTTCGTCGAAATTGAAGTTTGTTACTTTAATTCCATTGTAAGTTGCCTTAACTCCACTTCTGTGGTGTACATTATCAATTGTTGCAGTAATCACTTCATTGTCGCTTCCTGTTGCATAAGGGTTGGCATTTGGAGAAGTAATTGTAACTACCGGCGGGATATCTTTGTTTGGCTTAGAGTAAACAACTGTAGCTGTTTTCTCATCACTACCAGCCTGATTCACCCCTTTAACTGTAAATACATTGGCTCCATCAATTAGGTTAACATTAAAGCTAACCTCTTTAGAGAATCCGTTGTAAGAGAAATTAACCACATTGTTTCCGTTGTGCTTAACCGTAATATCAGAGTGTCCGGATACATTTAATACCGTTGCTCTAATGGTCATATTTGCAATAGATACATTGTGTGAAGTTGTTGCAGGCACCACAAAGTTTACAATTGGAGCAGGAATTACTTCCGGCTGAGTGTAAATAATGGTTGCCGATTTAGAATCAGTTCCCGCTGCATTGGTACCAGTAATTTGTACAATGTTAGTTCCTTGTAATAAGTTAACCGGGAACGAAATTTTAGAAGTATTAATATCGTAAGTAAAGTTGCTAATGTTAGATCCATTGAACTTCACATTGATTTGATTCTTCGATGCTACGTTATGTACCTTCCCGTTCACATTAAACACCGGCGAATTGGTATTGTGAGGACTAGAAGGCGGGTTTGATATAGTTACCACCGGAGGAGACATGCTCTCTCTGATGTATTGTATTACGGCAGTTTTACTGTCAGACCCTTGAGGGTTAGTAGCTTTAATCTGTATCGTATTGCTTCCTAATTGCAGTGGAATATTAGCACTGAATACTTTGCTGTTAACGTTGTAGTTAAAGTTATTATTAACCACTCCGTTTACTCTAAACTCAATCTGGTTAGCTGCAGCAATATTCAATACAGTAGAAGTAACCAAAAAGTTTGGCGACTCAGTACTGTGAGGAGAAGTTGCAGGATTAGTTATTGTTACGATCGGTGGAGGAAGAATCTCCTGCTGTGGTTCGTAAATAACAATCTTAGAGTCCTGATCGCTTCCAAAATCATTCGTACCTACAATTTCAAAAATGTTATTTCCAGGCTGTAAAGTTACATTGGCCACAAACTGGTTGGTAGAAGGATTAAATGTAAAGTTGGTAGTTTGGTAACCGTTCTGTTTGAACTTAACTTTACTTGAGTTTTCTACGTAGTAAATGTTGGCCTTGATCACAAACGTGTTGTTGTGAGTAACATGATTGTTTACCGCAGGGTTAACAATGTTTACCAATGGTTTATTTCCCGTTGGCACCACAGTAGTAGTTACCGGATCTGGAGTAGGGTTAGTATAAACAGTAGGGTCAGTTGGTTCCGGATCAACAGTATAAGTCTCTCTATATCTGCTATACAGGTTCCATCTCATTACAAAAGCAGTGTAGTGGTAACGGTCGTTAGGACCAGTTGTTTCCACATCAATTCTATCGTGTAATGGGAAAGTAATTTTATGCTCTAATCCGGCAGAAAAGTGCTCTGTAATTTGATAACCAAGTCCAACTCCTAAAGAAGGCATAAACTTAAGCTGAGATCCTTCACCATAAGTATCTGTTTCAAAATCGAAATCGTTGAAATTATCTTTCAGGTCATCTGCAATTTGCTTGTCCGACTGATTAGTGTTTACTGTCGAATAGTCGTATACCTCACCATTGTTGATGAAGTCTGACTTAACTCGGTAATCGGTTAAACCAACACCACCAAAACCGTAAAGGATAATTCCTGTACGTTCTCTTAATCTGTTAAGCGTTAGTACTCCTTCAAGAGTGTACTCATTTAAATCCAACTTGTAGTTATCAAACCCCATTATGGTGGTGTCGATTCCCAATTGTTGATTTTCGATGGATAAAGAATCCATTGTGGTTTTCCATCCATAGCTTTTTCCTCTTAGGTATCTAAACCTAAGGTCGAAGGCCAAAAACCTTCCTTCCTTCTCGTAAATGGATTTTCCAAATGTAAATCCTCCGCTAAATCCTGCGTAAGGCACTAATTGATCTTTAGGTTCCTGCCAGGTTCCTCCCAGATTGAATCCTAGATTCCATCCGTTATCGTCTTCATAATTAATGTATTGAGCCTGGGATGACCCAATCATTGAAAACATTAAAATAATGAGTAAGTAAAAATTCTTTTTCATAACACTCTTGTTTCTAATCCATGTGGTGTAAAGCATTATTCGTACCAATGTTGCTCAAAAGTAAAAAAATGGATAAAACCACGTGTAAGACTTATCAAACATACACGAAAATTGATGGTATTTCGTTAAATTTGGCAAGCCATGACTAAAAGTACATATTTTTTCATACTGATATTCCTTTGTGTTACGATAAAGGTTAAAGCACAGCCAGGCAATGACGATTGCATGAATGCAACTGTTTTATGTGCCAACCAAAGTGTTCAGGCTTCCAACGCCGGAGCAACAGTTGATGCATGCCCAGGATGCTCTGATGGAGCCAGTGCTGCAGGAAATTTTTGCTTTGGATTAGACAATACCATTTGGTATTCGTTTACCACCAATGCAACTGGAGGTGATGCACAAGTTGACCTTTCCAATTTAAACTTCAATACCAACGGAGGGTTTGATACAGAAATTCAAGCGGTAATTATTGAGGCAGGAACCCCTTGTGATGAAAGTACTTATACTGCGGTATCCAACTGTGAAAGTGCTATTTCGGGTGATTTTACCTTAAATGCAACAGGACTTTCACCCAATACGACTTATTACATTCAGATTGATGGAGACAATACAGGAGTAGGAGTTACAGATCCTGCTGAGGTAACAATGGACATTATGGTAAGTGGAACTGCAGTAGATCAAACGCCACCAACAGTTACAGTAACCACTCCAACTACAGATGTTTGTGTGAATGATGAGGTAACGTTTACGGCTGATACTTCCGGGTGTAATACCAGTGCAACCATAGAGTGGTTTGTGGATGGGGCATCTGTAAGCTCAGGAACTGACAATACTTTTTCCATGACAGGTTTGGCCGATCAATCTCAAGTTTCAGCTACTTATACCTGTAATACGACTTGTCCAAATATAGGTGCTTCAAATTCCATAACCATGAATGTGGAGGATCCCATGGCAAATGCCGGACCTGATTTTGAAATTGACCCGGGAGAATCGGTAGTGCTTCAGGGAAGTGGAAACGGAACTTATAGTTGGGGACCATCAGAAGGGCTTTCTTCCACAACCTCGGCAGAACCACTGGCTTCTCCTTCGGTAACAACTACTTACCAGCTTACAGTAACTTCTCCTTCCGGTTGCGAATCGTACGATGAGGTAACCGTTGTGGTGAGTGATCCGATACAAATTCCAAATACATTTACTCCAAACGATGACGGGCATAACGATACCTGGCGGATTAAAAACATTGAGAACTATCCAAGTGCTAAAGTTCAGGTTTACGATCGTTGGGGACAAAGACTGTTCAATGAAGTGGGGTATACTGAAGAAAAGGAATGGGATGGAACCCATAGAGGTGCCAGACTACCTTCAGGAACTTATTTTTACAACATCAATTTAAATACTAAAGGAGATTCTGGTGTTTACACCGGTTATGTAATGATTATTCATTAAGATGAGGAAAGGGATTTTAATATTAATGTTGATGGGGTGCAGTGTATTTGCATTTACACAACAAACCGTTCAGTATACTCAGTATGTATTCAATTACATGGCCATTAATCCTGCAGTGATTGGTAGTCAGAAATGCATGAACCTGAAATTGGGTTACAGAGCCCAATGGTTAGGACTTCAAGGCGCACCAAGAACAGCCTTTGGCACATTGGGAACCGAACTAAAATTTAAAAAGAAAAGAACTGTAAGAAGTAAACACGGTTTGGGAGCACACGTGGAAAGTGATGCCATTGGAGCAACGTCAAGAACGACTTTAAATCTTGGGTATGCCTACCATTTTCCGTTTGGAAGAGATGTAATGGCATCGGTTGGGGTTTATGCAGGTTTTCAGCAATTTAGGTTGGATGCAAACGCCATTACACTGGCAACAGGATATGATCCACTGATTCAAGGTTCAGGGAGCAAGTTTTTAATCCCTGATATTACACCTGGCTTGTTTTTAAGTCATAGAGATTGGTTTGCAGGAATGAGTATCCGTCAAATTGTACGTAATAAATGGGCGATTATAGGAACTGACCAAACTAGAAACAGGTGGCACTACCTTTTAGTGGGAGGAAAAAGATTTAGAACTGGTAAAATCAATGTGGTACCTTCTGCAATGCTAAAATATACCGGATTTACATTCCCTGCACTGGATTTAAATGTATTGTTGGAGCTTCATCCAAATTTCGAAATTGGTGCCTCCTGGAGAAACACTGATGCTATTGCAGGTATGGTTAAATTCAATTTCTTAAAGTATTTCTCTTTGGGATATGCTTTTGATTTAACCACTTCATCCATGCGATTAGGAAGCTCTAATACTCACGAGTTAATCATAGGTATTTCAGCTTGTCCTAATAATTACAACGACTACGAGTGTCCGGTGTTTGATTAAACAAAAAAGCCACTTGCAATAAACAAATGGCTTTTTACTAATGTATTTTGGTAGTTCTTAATACTTGTCTTTAGCACCAATTACACCGTTTCCGGCAAACTCTCCTTCTTTATAAACTTCAATGTGGTCAAGTAATCCGAATTCATCGTAGATGTAATGACGACCGTTATAAAGTCTTCCATCTTTGAACTCCCCATCCATAAGAATATTCTTGTCCTTATCGTAGGTTTTACCATAGTTATCTACTAAACCACCAGTTGCACCATTAAAGTCTCCTTCTATTTTTGGACCTTTCTTAATAGGCTCAGCATTAGGGTCATTGTATGGAGGGTCAACTCTTTCGTATTCTTTGGTAAGAGAGGCATCAGCTTCTCCATTAACAAATGTTTTCTCTTTTTTTACGTTACCATTGGCATAAAACCAGGTTGCTTTACCGGTCTCTTTTCCATTAGTCGTTTCGAAAGTTAGCTCCAATTGTCCGTTAGGGTGATAGTACTCTACGGTTCCTTCTGTTTCACCACTTTCGTTAAAATTCTTACGCTGTTTTGGAGTTCCATCCGGGTAATTTAATTCCCATGCTCCGGTTAAATTACCTCCAACCATGTTACCAGATTCCTCAACATTACCGTTTTCGTAGTAAGTGATGAATGTTCCGGATGCTCTTCCGTTTACATAGTTGATTTCACTCTTTAATTTTGCGTTGGGCCAATACCTTTTCCAAATACCTGTTTTTCGGCTTTTTTTGTATTCACCTTCTTCGTATATCGCGTCGGGGGCATATCCTTGCTTTCCGCTCATTTCACCGGTTACTACCCAGTACCCGGTTTTTTTACCTTGATCATCGAGCTGATTATCCTGAGCAATCCCAGAAAAACCACTCAACAATAGAACGGCTATTAAGCATAAGGATGACAATATTTTAGGCATAAAATCAGTGTTTTCTTGAACATGCCAAAATAAGAAATAATTGGACCAAAAATCAAAATGCTTGATGAAAATTGCCAAAAAGTTGATGAAGATAAGTTTTAGCTAAATCGCTGTGTTTTTTACTTAATAGTAAGAATTTGGAAATTTTACCAATTGGCTAAGTTATGTTGAACTAATGTTACTTTTATACTATTGAGTTGTTACACTTAATAGAATGCTTCGATTTTGGCTCCTGATCATATTCCTCTTTTCCTTGTTTGGCTTCTCAGCCCAAACCGATGTAGAGGTGATTAAGCATTCTAAAAGAGCCGGATTAATAAAGAGATATAGAGTTGTAAAGCTTACTAAATACCTCACAGAAGGATTAAGTGAAGAGCAAAAGGTGTTGGCCATTTATACCTGGATTACTCATAACATTAAATACGATGTAAAGCAGTTTAGCGATTGGAATTACCAGGAACAGTCTGTCCGAAAAACCCTTCGGAGACGAAAAGGAGTTTGTTCTCATTACGCTTCTTTGTTTCATAAAATGTGCGAACTGGCAGAAGTAGAGTCGGCTGTGGTGGTAGGTTATTCTGCTGCCGAATTGTGGGAGGATTACGACCCCGGGTCCTACCATGCCGCGGATCATGCATGGAATGCAGTAAAAATTGATGGTAGTTGGTATTTGTTAGATGCCACCTTCGATGCTGGTTATGTAGAAAAGAAAAAAAGAAGGCCAAGGAAACTGTTGAAGCAGGTATTTGGGATCCCCTATATCATGAATAAATACCGATTTGTGTTTCAGCCCACCAGAGAGTATTATAAACCTGATCCGGATCAGATGGTGATTACTCACCTCCCAACCTCGCCTATGTGGCAGTTAAAATCGGATACTATAGGGGTAGAAACCTTTAGGAAAAAAAGGTGGGAGCGAGAACACATAGTAAAGAACACCTTTGAGGGTAATTACCAATACAACGACTCCATTAGAAATTATAAGTTTGAGCAACATAAATTAAAATGGGAAGGGAAATCCGGTAATCACTTTAACGACACTAACTATCGTTGTTTGTCTTTTGGTGAGTACAATTATGTGATCGACAGGGTTAACCAATTGGGTAGTCTTGCTCCAAAGGAAATAGAAGACCTCGAAGAAAGAATTGAGAAATGGGATACCTTGTTTTACTCCATTGATCAAACCAAAAAATACATTGCCGGAGCCAAACAGGTGGAGAAAAAAGTACACAAAGACGTTAATAATGTACACCGCAGTAGAAATAAGCAAGTCAATAAGGAAAACCGAAGAATTGGCAATTATGTACGATCAAAAATTGATTTTTCGAATACCTATTCTAAATCGCTAAAACTAGAAAACAAACGACTGGATGATAAACTGATATTACTAGGTGAGAAAATCGAGAAGTTGGGAGAATGGGAGCCTAAAACCAACGGAAATCTAGAGTTAAAAGAAAAAAGAATAGCCCAATTGGAGCAGGGGATCAAAACTAAATTGGCTTTGGCATCAGCTCTTTATGATGAGGAATCAAAGATCATGAATAAATACCAATTCCTCCACGATACTGTAATGGGAGACATAATGGAAAGTGTTGTTGATTCCATTTCTAACATGGCTTCTGGTACCAACTTGAACCAATTAATAGTTACTAAGTACGACCATAATCTGGACTCCACCTATTTTGCTAATAGAACCATAGTAAACAGACAGTTTTTGGATTTAAAGGTGCTAACCGATTCGCTTTTTAAGAAGTTCATTAAGGAAGAGAAAATGTTGCTCACCCAACTCAAAAAGAACACTTCTCAATTGGCTAGTTACAAAAAAGAAATAGCCAGTATGGTCAAAGAATTATCTTCTGCTCGATCAGTAGACGAACAGGCAACAAAGCTGAAGGAACTCAATCAAATCATCATTCGCAATAATTCTTCCATTTCTAAACTATATGGTTTACAGTATGCAAGAAACGATGTCATGATGGGTTGGTTAGAAGGCTATGCCAAACAATTAGCTCAGTTGAATAAATTCTTGAATTACGAAACAGGTACTGAAAATGTTAGGCTGAAGTTTGATTTAAGAAAAGAGCAAAAGAGGTACAAAACCTATATGAATGAACTGGAAGAAATAAAAAGAGGGAGTTCTGGGGCAAAATCTACCATAAAGAGAAACATTTCAAGCCTGAAAAAAGAAATTAAAAAGCGCGAAGAGGAGGAGGAATAAATAGATTTTTAACCTTTGTGTTATGCAAAACAAAAACTTAAAAGTTGCTCTGGTTCAATCTGACCTGCACTGGGAGGATAAAACTAGAAATTTGGAAATGTTTTCAGAAAAACTGAGTAATCTGGAATCCGTTGATTTGATTGTATTGCCCGAAATGTTTACTACCGGCTTTACGATGGAATCTGAGAAAGTGGCGGAGAAAATGTCTGGAGAAGCAGTAGCATGGATGAGAGAAATGGCAGTTGATAAGAATGCTGTTATTGGAGGTAGCTTGATTATTGAAGAGAATGGAAACTACCACAATCGTTTTTGTTGGGTAAGCCCGGATGGAGTTGTTCAAACTTACGATAAGCGCCATTTATTTAGAATGGCAGGAGAGCACGAGCATTTTTCGATGGGGGAGTCTCGTTTAATTACTAATCTTTCTGGTTGGAGATGTTGCCCTCAGGTTTGTTATGATCTTCGTTTTCCGGTTTGGAGTAGAAATAGTCAGGAATCGGCAGAAGGGCCTGCTTACGATGTGCTGATCTATGTTGCCAATTGGCCGGAGGCAAGGGCTGA
This sequence comes from Parvicellaceae bacterium, assembly GCA_965230225.1. Taxonomy (GTDB): domain Bacteria; phylum Bacteroidota; class Bacteroidia; order Flavobacteriales_D; family Parvicellaceae; genus CALSMU01. The sequence continues at coordinate 336,550 of CBDDKM010000002.1, read as the reverse complement.
TGCATGGTTTTCGTTGCTTAAAGCCAGAGCTATAGAGAATCAGGCGTATGTTATAGGAGTGAACAGAGTTGGAAAAGATGGAAAGGAAATTCCTTACTCGGGGCATTCTGCAGCATTTGGACCAAAAGGAGAGCGATTGGACCAAATTGAGCCCTATCGGGACCAAATTGAGGTAATTGAACTGAATTGGAACGACTTGGAAGAGTTTAGAAAGAAGTTCCCGGTAAGCATGGATGCAGATCAATTCAGGATTATTTAATCTCCCAGTTTACTTCCATATCCCAGCCCGGTCGAATACTAATTCCTTCCTGGTAATATTCTATCCTTTCAGGGTGTAGATGTTTTAGGTAATTCCCTGTATCCCACTTTCCATTTTTGTTGTGGTCGAAGATCAATTTAAAACCATAATCACCTGGTGGTAACTTCTCGTATACCTGATGAAACGAATTACCGCTAAAAGAAGTATCCTGAACCACGTAAGGTCCATTGAGCAGAGATAAATGATAATCACCTTCTTCTAGTTTCAGATCAAAAATAAGATTACCGTAATCTCTTTCCGATTTGGTTTTTAAGTTAACGGTAGAAGAATCGTTGGTAAAGCCGTAATTGGTTGTAAATGCTCCCGGAAGCAATTGAATGGAATAACGTTGATCCATTTCCCATTTCGAAATCATTTCTACCTGTTTCCCATTTAATTGCTTTAAGCTATAATCCAGTTCCAGGGTGTCCTGTAGTACTTTCAATTTGGATTCGTCCATTTTACCTACTGGGAAATCAAACGAGAATATTACATTTTTTCCAATATCCAGACCTTTTCCTGTATTGTGCTTAGGTAATAATTTATAGTCTCCCGGTTTTTTAGGAAGTCGAATTCCCAGATTAATGGTATCGTAGAAATCGTTATGAATATCTTTGATGCCAATGGAAATGGCAGAATTATTCCATTCCGTTGTATCCAACCAAAACTCTATGGTATCACCAGTTAACGAGTAGAAAACCTCTTCCTCTTCCAATTGGAATCCATCTACTGCATATACGGAAATACTATCCGAAGGACGATTCATGAGTAGTTGAACTTTCCCTGGGTGTATGTATTTCTTCTCAGCCACCAATTGCGTTTTAAAATCCTCTAGGAACAAAACCAAATCAATGGATGGAATACTATCCGAAGCTGTGATGGAAACAGTACTATCGATAAACCCAATCATCTCAGTTGGTCGATCAAAAAGGTAGTTGTCGTTTTCTTCTAACAGAGCTATTACTTTGTAGTTTCCGGCCTTTAAATACTCCATTTTGAACCCACCAGAGGCATTGGTTTTGGTAAAGTAAACCGGAGGCTTCTGGTACACAATAGAATCAGTATTTTCTTCGTAGAGCAGAACGGTGGCATCCATCATAGCTGCTTTGCTGTAAGCGTCGTGTATGGTTCCGGTAAACGATAAAGAATCGATAAATGTACCTGTGGAGAAAACGTATTTAAAGTCCTTCATTTTATTTCCTCGGGTAACATCCTTAATGGAGCTTCCAAAGTTAAAAGTGTAAGTGGTATTGGCTCTTAATTCGTTGTTTAGTGAAATGATTAGCTTTTTTCCCTTTATCAAATAAGTTGGGTTGTTTTCTAAAGGAGGAGTAATGACTACCGATTTATTGGGATTGTCAATTTGAAAATACTCATCGAAGATCAAGGTAATCTGGCTAGAGTTAAATTCGGTTGAGAAGTTAGCCGGAATTGCATTTTCTGCCTTTGTGGTATCCAACATGGGTGGGTACAGGTCATCCGGACCTCCACTTGGAGGAACCTGCTGTGCACATCTACTAAAGAATATGCTCATCAGAAGCAGAGCTGATATGTATCCAAAATTTTTCAAATAAGAGATTCCATGTAATCAACGATTCGTTGTAAGCCCCTAGCATCCTCAGAATCGAAATCATTTAACTGGTCACTATCTACATCCAACACAAACGCAACTTCTCCTGCCTTATTTCTTACAGGGATTACAATTTCCGATTTGGAGGCACTGCTGCAGGCAATGTGTCCGGGAAATTCATCCACGTTGGGAACAATTATGGTTTCGTTCTTTTCCCAACAATCTCCACAAACTCCTTTTCCTTTTGGAATCCTGGTACAGGCAACGGTTCCCTGAAATGGCCCAAGTACCAAATCGTTACCATCCACTTTATACACCCCTACCCAAAAATATCCAAGTCCGTATTTAAGTGCAGACATGATGTTGCACAAGTTAGCCTCTAGGTCCGGTTCATCTTCTGTTAGGGCAACTATTTGAGAGTAGATTGTATCGTACTTCTCTTTTTTGGTAAGTGATTGATCGATGAATATAGATTCTGCCATAGAACGCAAAGTTAATTGAGTTGCCAGAACTACGAAATGTCTGCAAGTAAAAAGTAATTTATAATTTTAAAGAGTATAACCTAAAATTAGAAAGATGGCTGGACATAGTAAGTGGGCCAATATTAAACATCGTAAAGCGGCCCAGGATAAGAAAAGAGGAAAGATATTTACCAGAATCATTAAGGAAATAACCATTGCTGCCAGAGATGGAGGTGGTGATCCGGACACTAACCCAGGACTTCGATTGGCCATTCAAAATGGTAAAGGAGCCAACATGCCTAAGGATACCATCGAAAGAGCCATTAAAAAAGGAGTTGGTGGAGATGGGGTAGACCTACAAGAGCTAACTTTTGAGGGATATGCTAATAATGGAGTAGCCATTTTTGTGGAGTGTACCACAGATAACAATAATAGAACAATAGCAGCGGTTCGTTCCGTGTTCAACAAGAATGGAGGGACGCTGGGAACCAATGGTTCTTTAAGTTTTGTGTTCGACCGAAAAGGAGTATTTGTGCTGGATAAAGAGGTCCTCGCCGGAAAGGAAATGGATGAGTTAGAAATGGAATTGATCGACGGAGGGTTGGAAGAGTTGGTGGATCAGGGAGAAGAAGTGATTTTGTATACTGCCTATGATGACTTTGGAAACATGCAAAAGCATTTGGAGTCCATGAATTTGGAAGTAAAAAGTGCGGATTTGCAGCGCATCCCAAATAGTACTAAAGAGTTGGGGGTAGATGATGCTAAGCAAGTGTTAAAATTCGTAGATAAAATGGAAGATGTTGATGATGTGAATACCGTATATCACAACCTGGGAATGACGGATGATTTACAAACTGCTCTGGAAGCAGAAGAGTAAGAATAATGATATAAAAATGGAAAGCCACTGATCTCACGACCAGTGGCTTTTTCTTTTTGCAATAAGCAGTAGTTTATATCTTATTTCACTTCAACCTTTTGGTTCGAAATGATGGTGCCATTTGCATTTTGTAGAGAGATCAAGTACAGCCCACTTTCTAATTGTTGAACATCAATGGTTGTTTGACCAGGGTTAGTAGTCCCAGACGCTACCAATTTTCCATTAATATCGGTTAAATTATAAGTTCCGTTTGTAGTTCCTTCCAGAGTTAATACTTCCGAAACCGGATTAGGATATAAATTGATTTCTACTTTATTTTCAGTAATACTTGCTATTGGATTTACTTTAAGCCAGGTAATGCGGTTAGGATTATCGTTTCCATCATGGTCAATTTCCATCAACGGGAAACCGGTATCCGGTGCATCCGACCAATAATTGTAAGTATAAGTGGTATCTCCACCGTCGTCCATTAAAGTCGCAATTCCAAAAGTGTATCCCCAGGTACTATCTGTAGAAACAGACATGGTATTAAACCTCAAAGCATCAAATGATCCAAGCGGAGTAGTAAGAGTTCCCCATCCATCAACAGTTCCTGTTTTCGTAGTGTGAGTAATCGCTACAACCGAGTCTACCGGTAAACCAATGGCCGATCCCGGGAAAGACATTCTTTGCATCGAATAGTTGTTGTAAGAATCATTGTAGTTTGCCGGGAAGTTGATGATAACATCTCCGGGGTTGATTGGAGAAATGATTGGACTTCCTAGACCAAATGGATCCCCTGCAAAACCAATAACACTAAGTGCAGAAGATGATTTTTCTAAATATATTTCCATTCCATCTTGCTCCACGGCTAAATTAGCATTGGGAAACGAAGAATGGTTAGGTAACCAGTTAGCAGCAGTAAAAGCCATGGTGTCTTCTTCATGGGCTACAAGACCTGTTGAGAAATCCCAGGTTTGGTTAGCTCCACCAGATCCGATAGCTACAGAAGGTACAGTGTCTGAGTTCTGAATCACAATGTCTAAAGGACCAACTACATCGTTGCTGGTGATGGTGATTTGAGCATTTAGTGCCAGTGTGGTAGCTACAGCACTAAGGGTCAGTAAAGTTTTCTTCATATATTTAATTTTGATTAAGGTAAATTTAATCAAACCACTGCTCTAAGAAGAGTAAATGGCATAAAGATTGACGAAAGTGTCTGAAAACGAGATAAATGGCGGCTAGGTATAAATATTTATTAGTGGTGTTAGGTAGTTTTTGCCTCAATTGTTCTGTGGGGCAGTTCATTGACCTTAATTTGTTTAAACCCAGAATGACCATGCAGGGAGAATGGGTTCACGCTACATCAGACTCTTCTTTGTCCTATTGGAATTCTGGAGTAAATGTCCAGTTCCCATTGACAGGACAATTGGATGTAAAAGCAGATTGGAAAGATGTATTGACTTCGGGGTCCATTAAGGAGGCTATTAATAAAATTCATCCTAAGGTATACCAGTTATTTGGAGAGGTGGGAATGTCGCATCAGGATTACATGTTGCCGGATCATTTTGGGTCGTTTCAAACAGCTAAGGCTGGTTTAACCGGAGTATGGATGTCGGTAAAGAAAAAGCGCATCAAATCATTTTTACTAAACACCAATGTTCGCATTACAGATCGGTATGATGATTTGGGAAGAGCGGGTGTTAATCCTTCTGTATTTATGGGAACTGCTCGTTTGTTTGATTTAAAAACATTGGTTGTATTTGGGGGTTATGCTACCTGGTTTGGGAATCGGTTCATTCCGGCACCTGTAATTATGCTAAACCACAGATGGAACAACCAATGGAGCTATACCTTAACGTTTCCTGTTCAGGCAAAGTTGACTTATAAGTTTTCTAAGAAGTTTAAGCAAGATATGGTGGTGTCTTTTCATTCGTTCAATCACGCTACAGAGTTTAGTGGTATAGAACCAGGCTTAATTACCTTGCAAGAAACCGATTTCCGATTCAGTACACAATCCAGAATTAAGATGGGAGAAGGAAATTACCTGTACCTGGAGGCCGGTTGGCAAGATTTTACTCAGGTGGATCAGTTTCATTTTTATCATCCATCCCCTTCAAAAAGAAGTTTTGCAGGAGGCTTATTCGCCAAATTCAGGCTTTCGGTTCCTTTGGGTAAAGCATTGCTAGACTCTAAGTGGTTGGAGTTTGAGATGTGAGGTTTTGGGAAGTCTAAAGTATTAGGTATTACGTACTAAGTTGTTTTCTAACTTTCTTAACTCTTTTGCACTCCATCTAAGTAAAACACTCCTTTCCCAAGGAAGTGGGAAACTTATGAAGTTAGTCTGGACATGATCAGTTTCCCTCCCGATAGCTATCGGGATATAATGCAAATATTCCAAACATGAGATTTTGTTTTTTACATTCCAAGTAATTGAAATTCAAAAGAGTGACATTTTTCCAATCTGAAATTTTTTGCTAAAAAAATTGGCATTTCAAGAATGTAGAGCCTAGTCAAGAAATTTTCCTTCTTGTAATATGCTGAAAATCAGCGAAAAAGTTTTCTATCTAAGTATGTTTAATGTATTGTTACGTAAAAAATATCTAGGTATAAATACGGTAGGTTTTCAATTGTAATGATCTTGGAGCCAATTTTTTACACTCAAAAATACAAAAGTCGAATGACCGTTTATTGCTGAAAGTGGCGTCTGGTTTCCAAAATGATACCACTTACAAAGAAAATGAACCAGTAGGAAACATTTTGCCAATATGTCGTTAATATTGTATATGGTTATTGAAAACGGATTACTCCCTCGGGCTACCCCTTAGTCCTGAGAACAATAACCGATAAATAGTACACCACATGTTAATTGAAAAATTACTGGAGGAAGTTAGCAACACCCTTCAGGTGGAAGAGGTACGTTTTGTCAAAAATGAGCAAAGCAAAAAAGAAAAATTAAACCATAAAAACCTTACGTAGCAGGTAGAGATATTTGCTATGTAAACGAGAAACAAAGAACCTAAAACCTAAATAGAATACTAATCCGAACAGGTGAGTTGAAAGGCTTGCTTCGTTCGGAGATTGTAAGAGCAATCATAACCTTAAAAAACACTACAAAATGAAATTGATATTGACCGCCTTTTTCATGGCAATGATCACATTTGGTTGGAGTCAGAGTGCTTCATTTGATTATGAAGTAAACTATAATTATTCGGGGATTGATCCACTAGATGGAGATTCTCTTTTTAGCATTAATTGCGTAGTTGATGTGAACGAAAGTGTGGATTTTATAGAGTTGAAGGTAGGAACAACTGAACTTGGTGATGATATATTGAATGCACAGTTTAATATATCAACCTATGTAGATGTATCCTTAAATGAGGCTAAATCGAAAGCAACAATTGAGTTGGGAGATTTCCCACAGTTTGATAAATATTTTAATGTAAAACTGCACTATCTGGATGGAACAACATCGGAGGCAATTTCAAAATCAGTTTTATTCATTAATCCACAAAATTAGAGGCATTATGAAAAAGATAAATAGAGTTGGGATAACATTTTTACTGGTGATAGTCTGTTTTATTGGACGAACGCAGGACTATGCAATTCAATGGACAGATGCTTTGAATTTGGGAATTAATGATAGTGCATTGTTTAAGACTTATTATCATGACCATGCATGGAATGCAGAAGCTTATTCATCTACTGTACTGAGACCGGATAGTAATGGGTATATCGAGTATAAAGTTAGTGATCTTGGTAATTATAAAGCATTTGGATTTGCAGAAGAATACGATGAAGGACATTCTTATACTGGAATAGACTATGGGTTTTATACGATAAGTAATAATACTGCATATCGTGTTGTGGATGGTGTTCACACTTCTATAGGAACGGTAACAAGTAGTGATACATTAAAAGTGGATAGAATGGATACAACAGTAACATTCTTGTTCAATGATTCTGTTATTCATACTGTTGAAATTAACCAGCCAACAAAGGATTGGTATGTGGATGGGCTTATATACACTTATTATACTGGGATGAAGAATATCAGGAGTAACTTTAATACTCTCCGTTTCAGAGAGTCATCTATGCCAGTAACTACTGTTTATGCGAATGATTCAGGAAAGATAGACGTTACATACATCGGAGGTGTTGGTCCCTATACCTATAGTTGGTCCAATGGAGATACTATTGAAGACATTGATAGTGTAGCTCAAGGCTTTTATACATTAACCATTAAAGATAGCAGAGGAGATTCAATTGTAAAGGAATATGGGTTGTTTCCTCGGCACAAGGTAGAGTGGGATGAACTCATTGCATTGGATTCAACAAATAATAAATTATACAAACAGGTAAATTACCCAGCAGGTTGGAATGCCGAAGCAATTTCTTCCAAAGCGTTACAACCAGATAAGGATGGGGAGATTTATTATAAAATGACCAGTGAGCGATACACCCATGATGCTACAATGTGGGGGTTTACGGATGTGTTGGAAGCTTCTACAAGTCACAGCGATATTAAATATGGTTTTTATACGGCTAGTTGGGAAAGAGTGTGGGTTAGACATGAGGGAGTGAATGTGTTAATTGATGATCGACAAGTGGATAATGCGGAATATTCTATTTATAGGAAGGATAGTATCATCATTTATAAAAAGAATAACATTGAGTTATATAGAGATACAATATCAGCTCCTACTAAAGAGTGGTGTGCAGCTGCTTTAATTTATGGACATTCAAGAGGGATTTCTGATATGAGAATAAGTTTCGATAAAGAATCGTTTCATGAACCAGAAACATATTCTACAACAAATCATGGAAATGGGCAGGGATCGATAGATGTAAGTTTTGTAAGTGAGGATACTCCATTGACCTATAATTGGTCGAATGGGGATACTGTTCAGGATTTAGATAGTGTTGCATTTGGGTTTTACCAACTTACTGTTAAAAATAGTTTGGGAGATTCGTTGGTTCGAGAGTACTCGGTATATCCGGATAGTTTAATTGAGTGGACCGATTTGATTGGGTTTTATCCGAATGGAACCATTATTCAAAAAGGAGGAAATGCACCAGGAGGATGGAATTGTCAGGCTAAATCGGCAAGAGAACTTAAACCAACTTATGATGGCCAGTTAACTTATACAGTAAACTCCTGGAGCCATTTGGTCAATAATATTATTGGATTTTCTGATCAGGATAATAGTAAAACGTTTTCAGACATTAAGTATGGATTTTATTTTGTAGGGTACTATAGGCTGTATATAATAGTTGATGGAACGTATAGTGCCGTTGATGTGTTTAGGGCTGGAGATGAGGTATCTATTAAACGAAATGGGAATACTGTTAAATGGTATCGCAATCAACGAGAAATTTGGTCTGAGAACATTTCAGCTCCAACTTCTTCATGGTGGGTCGAAGCTATGTGTTATTCAAATAGTAGGGATTTTGATGGGCCAAAAGTAAGCTTCCATGATCGAAGATTTAGAGAGGAATCTATGGCCACTACATCGATAGATGGAAATGGATTGGGAACCATCGATGTTAATTATACAGGAGGAATAGAGCCTTATAGCTATTCCTGGTCAAATGGAGATACCACAGAGTCAATTTCAGGAGTTCCTCAGGGAAGGTATACTTTAACCATATCCGATTCGCTGGACAGTACTTATGTGAAGGAATATCCGGTGTATAGTAAGAGTTTTGTAACCTGGACTGATCTTAATAATGCTACGGTTAGTGCAACTCACATGTACAAAACTGGTTCTACTGCAGGATGGAATAGTGAAGCAATTTCAGAAGAAAGGTTATCTCCGGCCGAAGATGGGTTTATAGAGTATGCTGCGGTTCAAACTAATGCCAATCAAGTTATTGGATTTGCGAATGGAGCAAATACAGTTACAACGATATCTGAAATAGAGTATGGGTTCTATTTGGCAAACAATAAAAACCTTTATTACATACTTAATGGTACCCAAAATTATATAGATCAATACTTAGCCAATGATGTATTGAGAATAGAGCGAATTGGAAATAAAGTTTATTGGAAAAATGATGGAGTGATTCTGCATGAGGAAACCATTACTCCTCCAACAGAAGACTGGTATGCGGATGGATTAAATTACTGGACAAGCTCTGTCAAAATTACTAACCTTAAACTCAACCTGAGCACCCATCTAAATCTACAAAGTTTTGCGCGCACTGGTAAAAAAGTTTCGGGGTCCTATTACCATTTGAAGGAAGACGAGCTGCGCTTTACCTATGATGAGCAGTACGTTCCGGATAATACAGCATTGGATATCACCATTACCGACGATGGCAATACAAGCTATACTTATTCTGGTACGATTCAGCGAGGAGTAGGAGAGCGTTTTTACACCCTTGATTTGGATGATATCAGCCCATCACTTACGAGTGGGTACTATGTACTGACCATCGAGAATGATAAATCAGAGAAGAGTTATTTACGATTTAAATTGGATTAAAAATGAAGTTTAAAGTAGCAATAATCGGATTGTTAGCAGGCTTAATTGCCCTGGTAATTTATTTTGGAACGAATCAACCTGAAGTACAGGAGAAGAAGGTAGCTTATATTCAAAATGCTCAGGTATATACCTCTTTTGAAATGACTAAGGAGCTGGACGCACAACTGGAGCAATATGTTACCTCAAAATCAGCTGTATTGGACAGTTTAGAATTGCGATTACAATTTTTGGCTAAGAGCATTGAGCAGACCAATGATGAGTCTCAGATGCAGCAGTTTGTAGAATTAAAACAACAGTTCAACTACCTGGAGGAAGATTTTTACAAAGGTCATGAGCAACTGAGAGTAGAATACCACGAGCAAATTACAACCCAGATGAATGAGTACATCAAATCCTTTGGAGAAGAAGGACAGTACGATTACGTGTTTGGAGCCAATGGCAATGGAAACTTGATGTACGCATCAGAAGGAGAAGATGTAACGGCTGAGGTAATTGCCTTTATCAACGAAAAATACAAAGGAGCCTAATGAAAAAGTTGAGTTACATATTCGTGTTGTTGGCCCTGGTTGGTTGCGGAAGAAAAGAGCAATTAAAGCCCTCTGCCTATGTGAAATGGGTAAATGATGCATCCAACGGATTAAAGGTGGAAAAGACGATGAGTGATGTGACTTACTCATTGCAATATAAGCCTTTGGAATACATAGTGGCCAACGAAGAGCGAACAGATGAATTATCACAGGAAAAGTTAGAGGAACGTAAAAAGGCTCTGGAGGGAATGTATTACTTCAATTTTAGAATGCAGAGCAATACAGAAGGAGATGTATTGCTAACCGGATTAACTCAGGAGCAGGAATATTACGAGCGAGTGAATTACTGTTCCTATGGCATGCAGGAGGACTTTAAGCTGGTCACAGCTACAGACACGTTGCCTTGTAAACTGTTCAATTTTGTTCGAACCCATGGAGTAGCTCCTTATGTAGATTTTGTATTGGGGTTTGAACGCAAGGCAGAGGAGCCGGAAGAATTACAAATAGTATTAGAAGAGCGGTTATTTGGAGCCGGTCGGATAAAATTTACGATAGAAAAAGAATCACAGGAAAGCATTCCTGACCTTATCACGATATGATATGAAAAGATTTAGTGCATTAAAATTTAGAGAATCTCGCAGAGCAAAGACGATAGCTGCTTTTACTGCGTGTACGGTATTATTTCAATTGATGTACCCAACCACGTCCTATGCCCTTACATCGGGTCCGGGGCAGGAGGAGTTCAGCAGTTTTGAGCCCGCCACCACGAGTGATATGGTGGATCTATACAGTGGAGATTTTACGTATAATATTCCGTTGCTATCCGTACCCGGTCCTAATGGAGGATATCCATTGAACCTGGCTTATCATGGTGGAGTTGGAATGGAACAGGAAGCCAGTTGGGTAGGATTGGGATGGAACCTGAATGTAGGAGCCATCAATCGATCCATGCAAGGTCTTCCGGATGATTTCAATGGAGATAAGGTGGAGTATGAGCAGCACATGCGTAAGAGTTGGAGTGCAAGCTTAAATCTGGATGGTCTTTTAAGTAAAGTAGAAGATTCAGAGTGGTGGGGTTTTCCTTATTCTACCACTTCTGATTGGGATGATTCGGAGTGGAGGATCTCACCGAGTCAGCAATTATATTTTAATAACTATAGAGGGTTAGGTTACCGTGTGAACCTTGGGATTCGAAAATTGGGTAAAAGCCAAAATTTTGTTGATGCAAGTTTTGGGATTTCATTGGATTCGCAGGAGGGTGTAGGAATATCCGCTAATTCTAGTTTATCATTTTTGCATACATCATTCGGGACTTCATTATCTTATTCTCCAAGAAAAGGATTAGAATCTATTGGTTTTACAACAGGTGTTAATAGAGATAAGGAAAAAGAGGTAGATTATGAGAGGACAGAAACGACTCGTTTTTCACATTTGGCTTCATCAAGTCTAAGCGTTGCTTCAACTGGGAATTTGCCTTCCGTAGGAATTCCAACAAAATCAGTGTCATTTCCTTTTTCGGTAAAGGTTGGCGATATGAAGGGAACTGCCAAATGGGGAGCAAATAAACATTTAAATATTTCAGGGCATTACAATACCTCCTTTGAAATAGATAATGGAGAATCATCAGTTGAGGGGTATGGTTATTTGTATAAAGAATCAGCTGGAAGCGACGATTTAAAGGATTTTGAAAGAGAAGGGATTTTAGAAACAAAAAAAACGAGGTATTTAGCACCTTCCCGTTATACCTATGATCATTTCATGCACACAGGGCAGGGAACAGGAGGAACTTTTCGTCCAATGAGAAACTCTGTAAGTATTTTGTCTAGTAATTATAAGGAGAGTGTTTCCACCAATTATAATCTAGGAGTCGAAGTAGCTTCCCCAGTTGCAGCTCACCCTGCAAAATGGCATTTGGGACTAGACTATGTAAAAGGGATTAGTAAACAATCGTCTGGAGATTGGTCTGATGGGGTAACGGACAATAATGCTACATTCGGTACAAGCGCTACGGATCGCGAGCCATATTTTAAAACCTATGGAGAGCATTCAGCGACTTTAGTGGGGAACGATAAGTTAACAAGTGCCTGGGCAGGAGATGAAGCCATTAAGCCAGTGTTAGATGATGAAAATGGAACCACAGGAAGTGCTATAGAGAAATGGTTGGATGGTCATTACACCATTACCGATGAGTTTACTACTTACAACGAGTACTACGGTAATGACTATGATGCCGGAACTACCGATATGAAGTACACTAAAACCACCAAGGAGCGAGGTAAAATGATTCGTACCTTATCTCAAACAGAGGCAGAGCTATTTGGTTATTATCAAGAGACCAATAAGTCATTTTCCGATACCGAAAAAGATGATCACATTTCGGAGATTCAGGTCACTCAGCAAGATGGGTTAAGATACATTTATGGGTTACCGGCTTATAATAAGAAGCACAATAATGTGTCCATGTCCTTAGGAGATAATGTAGCCAGAGACTATAACACCAATATAGTTGATGTTGATGCGGATGACTATTTAGCACCAGGAGTAGGAACCGCCCATGAGTATTTTAATAAATCAATCATTCCAGATTATGCCCATAGCTGGTTGCTAACAAGTGTATTGTCTTCAGACTATGCAGACATTGACGGTGTTCAAGGACCATCAGAGGGAGATTTAGGTTACTGGACCAAGTTTACTTATGATCGTGCTATTACGGATTATTCATGGAGGATGCCGTTTCAAGGAGCTACGTATGCAGAAGGAAACCCAGGAAATAATGATGATGACAGGGCTTTCTTTACTTACGGAGAAAAAGAGGTGTTTTACATCGAAACGATTGAAACAAAGACTCACATAGCAGTGTTTGCGACCAGTGATCGAAAAGATGGTTACGAAGCGGCCAGCGAATATGCTAAAACTGCTGATGGTACAGGTACAGATATGTTGAAGAAACTTAACACTATTAAACTATACACTAAAAAAGAATATTATGATGAAAATGGGGATGTGAATACATCAGCGATTCCGCTTCAAACAGTTCATTTTAAATACAATTACGATTTGTGTAAGGGAGTGCTGAATAATCCAACCGGAGGAACTCTAGATTCTCATGAGTCGAGTGATCAAGGAGGGAAATTAACCCTGGAGAAGGTTTGGTTTACCTATGAGAATTCCACAAGAGGAGAATTAAGTCCATATACATTCGATTACGATGCTTCAACGGGTACCAGTAATCCTGATTACAATTCTAGAAATGTAGACCGTTGGGGGAATTACAAAAACAATGATCAGTATACAGCAGGTAGTTGTTATTATCCATACGTTAACTTTCCTTATTCAGAACAGGGAGAAGAAGAGTATATGGATAATAATGGTAGTACTACAGGTTCAACATCACGACCAGATGCTGGAGTATGGTGTTTAAAATCGGTAAATCTTCCTACAGGTGGAGTTTTCAATGTAGAGTATGAATCGGATGACTATGCTTACAACGAGGCGGAAAAAGCTACCAGAATGTTCGACATTGTAGGAATAGGAGATGTTGAAACAGCGGGAGCTTATGGACCAGATCGCGCATATTATTACCTGAATAATGGAATAATGACACAAGTTTCTTCAGATATTGAGATGGAAGATTTAGTTCGAAATTTGGGAAGTTCTTCGGTAAGGTTGGCCAATGCTTCGAATTTTGATGACGATAACAGTACGAATTATAAGGATCGAATCTTTCGTGTTTATTTTAGGTTGGAAGAGGAGATTTCATCCAGCGCCACTGATGCAGAGGTAAACGCGATTATCAGAGACCAGTATGTTGGGGATATGGATTACTTGTATTTTAAGAATTATACTTATTTAAGGGAAGAGACAAGTGGAGAAGATAAACTTAAAGATTATGTAGAAGGTTATGCGGAGCTTAGATCAGGATCAGATCGCAACTATTTCAAGTTTTTTGGAGCTGTTAAGTTGGATGGGTCCACAGATTATAATGTGGGTTATGTAACAGTTAAACCAGTGTCTGTTACCAAAGATGGAACTCCTAAAATGAGTCCATTTCAGAAGGCTGCAATTGAACATTTGCGAATTAATAGGTCAGAAATAGCACATGATCATACCGTAACAGATGAAGGAGCGGTAGATAATATTGTCTCTATTTCACATATTGCAATTAATTCTTTAAATGATGTAGTAGGAATGATCGCCGGCTACAACCGTTGGGCGAAGGCACAAGGTTGGGGCCAATACGTAGAGTTAAATGGGCGTTCGATCATTCGCTTGCAGGACCCTGATGGGGTCAAATACGGAGGAGGCGATCGAGTAAAGAAGTTTACTTTGAGTGATGGATGGGCCACAGAATCGGTTTATGGTCAGGAGTACGATTATACCACTACCGATAAAGATGGAAATGTGATCAGTAGTGGAGTGGCTTATGAACCAAGTGTAGGAAAAGAGGAAAATGCCTTAACACAGTACGAACCCTATTTTGAATCTACTCCATTGGCATCGGCTTATTCGTTGATGTCGGTACTTCCGATCTTAAACTCTTATTACCCTGGTCAGTCAGTGGGTTATAGCAAAGTAACAGTGAGTAGTATAGCTCCTGAAGAGGCGGATAAGGCTCAGGATATCAGGAACAGTGAGGGAGTAGATGGGACAGATGAAATTCATTTGGCAGCTAACAGTGCTCCAATTGCGGTGTATGAATTTTATACCGGTAAAGATTTCCCGGTGTATTGTGATGCTACAGCGATAGAAGCAGAGCCGAACATGTTCAGGATTGTGCCAATTCCTGGAATCACGATTGATTATCGCGCAAAGCGAGCTAAGAGCCAGGGGTACTCCATTGTACTCAACGATATGGCAGGTAAGATGAAAAAGGTGGAGTCTTATACCAGAGAATACAGTGATGTAGGTGGTAAAAGGGTGTCTAGTCCTGGAAGCTTGATTACCAGAACGGAATACATTTATCAGACTAAAGAAGCCTTTTCGGATGATAAGGTGAACAAGCTGGACAACGAAGTTCAGGTGCTTACGGATAATGGAGAGTACCAAAGTGCCATCATGGCCCAAACGGTGGATATTCACATCGACAGAAATGAGAATAAGAACTCTGGAGTAACCAAAGGAGTGAACCTGAACCTGGAGTTTGGAGTGATAACAGCAGCGCCTTATATCCCAATTCCGATTCCATTACCACAGTTTTACACCAGTGAGGTGAGCCACAAATCGGTGGTGACCAATAAAGTCATCCACCGTTCAGGAATATTAAAGAAAACGGTGGTAACTACGGATGCCAGCCGAATAGAGACTGAAAACATGGCCTTTGATCCATATACAGGGAATGCCCTGTTAACGAAGGTAACGAATGAGTTTAGTGACCCATTGTATGCCTATAACATCCCAGCATACTGGGAGTATGGTGGAACGGGAGCTGTGTACGATCGTTATCATGGGGGAGGTGATGCAACCAACATTTCTACAGGAGGGATAGTTAATCTGGATGCCGGACATGATGCTTCGGAGTATTCGGTTGGAGATGAAGTATATCTGTATTATACTAGTTCAGAAACTGGAGAATTAGCTCACGTTATTGATGTACATACGGGGAACAATACGATTAAATGTATCACCAATAACGGAAGTGCCACAAGTACCTATACAGGAAGTATAGATGTTCACATGGTACGTCCTGTAGAGCGCAACATGCTGCTAGCGAGCATTGGATCGGAGAGCTTTAGAGAGCTTAGTGGGTTTGATGAAGATACCCACAGCAGTGCTACCACATTTACCAAAGACAAGATCCTATCTGCTTCTGCAGTAGAGCTGTCTGATGAATGGCAACTGGACTGCGAAGGTTGTAGCAAGGAGGATAGCCGAAACCCATTGGACAATGCCATTGGCGATGCTGCCAACCCATTTGTCAACGGAGTAAAAGGTCATTGGCGCGTAAAATCATCTTATGCTTATAAAACGGATCGTGTTTACGACGATAATGAGCAAACCGATGGTTACTATGAGGACTATGCGCAGTTTAACTGGGCGAGTCCATCTTCTTCAAGCAGTAAATGGATCAAAGCCGGAGAAGTAACCAAGTTTTCTCCTTACGGATTTGAATTGGAGGAGAAAGATGCACTAGGAAGATATTCAGCAGCCCTTTATGGATATGCCAATTCATTGGTGGTAGCCGTTGGAGCCAATATGCGCTACACGGAGATGGTGTTCGATGGTTTTGAAGATTACCCAAGAGAATGTACCGATGATCATTTTGTGATCGATGTGGACGGAACTGCTGGAGCAAGCATTACCTCTTTGGAAGATCAAATTGCCCACACGGGAGATTATTCACTGAAATTAACTACCGGAACCTCGCTTACAGTAGCCATCGATACCATTGGAGATTCTTGTTTGAATCACTCACCAACATTTACTAGCGGTTCAAGCCCATACTATACGGTGGAGGGATGTGATTGTATCGGAGAGTTCGGACCAATGCGTGGAGCACTAAAATACAAGTACGTATTCAGTGCCTGGGTAAAAGAAGCTACCGAGAGTTACACTTACAACGATGTGGTGTTAAAGGTCAA
Source organism: Parvicellaceae bacterium (assembly GCA_965230225.1). GTDB lineage: Bacteria > Bacteroidota > Bacteroidia > Flavobacteriales_D > Parvicellaceae > CALSMU01. The sequence continues at coordinate 319,772 of CBDDKM010000002.1, read as the reverse complement.
TGTATACGAAGATGGACAATCTACGGTAACAGTACCACTATCTCCATCCGGAAAAGTGATCGAAGGATGGCAACGAATTTATGGCGAAATAGAATTGCCTGAGTTGTTAAACAAGATCGATGTGGTATTCCAGAACAATAGTACTGGAGATGTATACTTTGATGATTTGCGTATCCACCCTTACAAAGGGAACATGACGAGCTATGTATACAACCAGAATAATTACAAACTGGAAGCTGAATTGGATGCGAACAATTTTGCCACCATTTACATTTATGATGATGAGGGTAACCTGGTGCTGATCAAGAAAGAGACCGCCGAAGGAATCAAGAGCATTCAGGAGGGAAGAATATCAACCAGTCACGAAGATTAAAATGAAGAAATTACTAAACATATTATTACTGCTGGTGTCCTGTCAGATGGTTCAGGCCCAGGATTATTTTGAAGACATATCAAAAGTGTCTGAACAATTTACCAGTAAATACCTTACGGTAGATGTGGAAGTAAAAATGTATAAATCTTCGCAGGCAAGGGGAGAGGTTTATTCTCATGCCATGCTGAGGAAGAAAGGCGATAAGTACTATTCCAAGGCAGGAAGTAGAGAAACCATTTCCGATGGAACACAAAGCATTCTGGTGGATCATTTAAACAAAGAAGTGATTGTATTCCACGAAAGTAAAAAGAGCCAGCAGTTTGATCTGAACAGTGAGTTGGATCAACTCAAGAAGAACATCGACTCGGTGGAGTATGTGGGTCAGAAGAATGGAGGAACTACCTACATCATTCACAATCCATTGGAATTGATAGAGCGCACGGTCATCACTTTTGATTCCCAGACCCATTACCTGCGCAAGGTAGTTTATTACTATAACCAGAAAGACACCAAAGCGAACATGGGGATGTATAAATCGGAAGTGATTTATACCCGTTTTAGTCAAAATGCCCCTTCGGAATCAGTATACGATTTAAAGAAATACATCCGTAAACGCGCCGAGAAAACAGAATTAGCAGAGTCCTATAAAGACTACACCTTAACCGTTGCAGGACTATGAAAAAGAAATTAGAACCTAATAACAATACTAAGATGAAACAAACAACAATATACCCAACGCTGTCTCGTGTGAGGCAAATCTTTGTTGTCATTTTGATGGCTCTTAGCAGTAGCGTATCTGCTATCGAATACGACTGGAGTTCCTATTGGTATGGAGCCGATATGCAGAACAATAGTGTATTGGACAATGAAGACCCTCTGTGGTCTCAGATTGTCACAGGAGGCTGGAATTCTGATTTTAAAAATCAAAGTATCCAGAATGTGATCAGTTTGGAATTTACCGGAGATAATCATAAGTATTACAACCCTTCTACCGGAGACTGGAGCATTGATGTCACCTTTGATGTGGTGGCATACGATACGAATAACAACGTATTTCAGGTCAATGGAGGGAATAGCATTACCCTGAGTATTGATTACGATGGAGATGAGAATGTGACTTACATTCCTCAGGATGTATATGCCTTTACAGGAGCATTAAAGGTAACGTTAACCAATATTAGTGTTACTACTACGGGGTTGGGCGGAGTAGTGCCATCGGATGTTCGATTGGAAAACCGCATGGTGGTGAATCGAATTCATGATATTGATTATTTAATAGCAGTGAATGTTCAACATGAGGACAATGTTCAGAACACTTCTCTTAACGATAATGAGGTTCGTTTGTATTGGAACCTGATAGACGGAGCAGAAGAGTATGATGTGGAGTGGTACTTCTTATCGGAGTACTCAGCCAATTACAGCAGTTATACTTTACCATCGGATATTAACGACAAAGACTTTACTAGAGTAACAGTTACAGATAACGACTATAAATTGAACCTGATTTACGAAGAAGGAAAACTGTTTTATCGAGTACGCCCTGTGGGGAGGTATTTTGAAAGTCCTGATCAGCGTAAAGTAGGAGTTTGGAGTGATCAAACGGCAGACGTGATTACGGTAAGTCCTCATGAGATGCCCGGATCAGGAGCTTCGAAGAACTGGACCTATAGTGCCGTTTATGCAGAAGGTGGAAAGAAAAAAGAAGTGGTAAGTTACTTTGATGGATCACAGCGAAACCGTCAGAGTGTTACTAAGTCGAATACCGAAGACCAAAGTATTATAGCAGAATCTTACTACGATTTTGAAGGAAGAGCAACGGTGCAGGCATTACCAAGTCCTTCCACCACCCGAGATGGGGCCATTAAGTTTTACGATAACTTTAACATGAATGGTGCAGGTACCCATGGATTTAGTAAGGTAGATTTTGATTTAGATAATACCACCGATGTATGTGAGCCGAGCGATGCCAAGATGGATAATGGATCAGGAGTGAGTAATTATTACTCGGACCAGAACTCAGAAAAGACGGGAATGAATGCCTATATCCCGGATGCCAACGAATACCCTTATACCCGTGTTACTTACGATCGTAAAGGACGTGTTCGAATGCAGGGAGGAGCAGGAGACAATCACAATATCGGAAGTGGGCACGAGACGAAGTTTTACGTGGGTCGCCCACTACAGAAAGAGTTGGACAGATTGTTCGGAAACGAAGCCGGACACGCTAAGCATTATACTGTACAAGCGGTAGAAGATGCCAATGGACAACTGTCCATGACCTATATGGATTTAAGTGGAAAAACGAAAGCCACCTCATTAATTGGTGAGGCTCCAACGGGACTAGAAGCCATTACCAGTAATCCTGGTGTAGCAAGTACGATTACCGATGATATTATTGTATTTAACGAATACAGTACCTCAGAACAAGCTTATATATTAACCACTCCTTACTTTGTAAAGAGTACTGGCGATCATGATTTTTCATACACCCTAACTCCTGAAACATTGGAAGGGATGTGTGGAGATACCGATGATTACGATTGCGAGTACGATTTGTTGATCGAAGTAAGAGATGAATGTGGGGAGTTGGTAAAAGATGATACCCCGGCAGATGCTACTTATTCCTATACTGGATTAAAAGTAGGAGGAGCAAACCTAACAGTAGATTTCACCATCAATTTTACCGAAATAGGAACTTATACTGTTTACAAGAAATTATCCTTGAATCAGGATGCCCTGGATTTGGCAGTGTCCGATTTTCAGGACTTTTTAGGTACTGCTGCGAATACTTGTTTTGATACCGAGCAGGATTACATCGATGCTGCTTTGGACTCTATTGATTGGAGCAACTGTTTAACCTGTCAGGAATATTGTGAACTAACTGGTTTGTGTGATTCTGCTGACTGTGCTGATTTCAATCCGGTGGACTCTGATGGAATTGAAAACTCATGTGAAGACATTAAGGTGCTTCTAGCTCAGGACATGAGTCCTGGAGGTCAGTATTTTGATAATGTTCAGTTTGGAGCATCTACTACACCCAATGACGATTGGTTTGATGCCAATGTTGTAGACCTGTGGGACAATACCTTAAAGACTTCAGGGAGTTTCTGGAGTGATTTTGGATTCCCAACAGGAGTTGATACTTGGCAAGAAGTCATTGACAACTGGGATCCAGCCTGGGCAGATACCTTACCACAAAGTGCCACAGCCGATAACGGTACTGTGTACTACGGACTGGTGGATTTTCACCCGGAATATTGCCACTATAAGTGGTGCGTAGCAGAAGCAGCAACGGAGGCTTATAACCATGAGTTAATCAACGTAACTACCTGGAGTACCGCTTACCAAAATGGATGGGTTCAAAACGTAACTGATCCTGCCAACGTAACGGATGCTACAGGAATTATCGATAACGATTACATGTCTGGAAATACTCTGTTGGGCGACGTAGATGATGCCATGTTATTAAATGAAAGCACCACTGGAATTATGGCGGTGAGCGGAGCCAATAGCATTTGGGAAGATGCTGTGGATGCCACTGATGCAGCTTATACCAGCCCGACGATGGACGATTACTGGAACATGTGGAAGTATTACTACATCCATAAAAAACAAGAGATGATTTCCGATGAGAAAATCAGTGATGGATGTAAATACCTGTGTGATCAGTTTGATACCGGTTCGGGAGATTTACCAGACATGGTGGCCGACGATTCGGGCATAACAGGATGTGATGGAGATTACGAAGGTTTCCAGTTACACTTCCAGGATCCTTATCATTTAGATGAGACCTATACCACCGGAAACGCAGGCGATACTACTGACCTGAACGATATGCACGATGATTTGTCGAACCAATATTATTACTGTTATGTAGCGGATACATTTGATATAGAGACAATTGACGTTTGTGGTACATCTACTAATATTGTCAATCCAAGAATCTACATTGGAACCACTATAGTTAGTGGAGAGGTAAACTTAGATTGTACGGATAATCCGGAGCCTGCATCGGGAGCCTGGGCAGATTCTATTTTTGTTGAGCTAACGGAGTATTCTTATCCTGGGTTATATGTGTATCAAAACGGAACAGAATTAATTGTTAAGGTACACGATGTATCTCTGGATGGGAAAACCATTAAGTTAGACGATGGAACTAATTCGGTAACATTGGGAACGATGGACTTATTCTGTCCGGATATTCCTGATTGTATGTGTGAGGAGTTAAACTCCATGTACGATGAGATTTACTACGATTGGTCCGGATCTGGAACGCCAACATCGGCTCAGGTGTATACTGAGATGCAAGCCGAATATTTGGTGATGTATGGAATTACGGTAGATGATGACACATTAAAGTTGTGGAAGGACCATTGTAAAGACAATGACAATACCCTTTCGACTTCCATCATGAATAACATCCGAGCCAACTACGAAGAGTTATTGTCGTATTGTGAACCGGAGTTTGATCCGTGCGATTCAACCGGAGTAGAAGGATTGGCTTCAGCACAGGCTTCAGCAGAGTACTACGAAATGCTTCAAGAGTATACTCAAATCTTTATTGATGCTTATGTTACTCACTGTTTCAATTTAGATGGGAGCAGTAATTTTGCAGAGTCGTTTGACTTAACAGCCAAAGACTATGAGTACCACTATACCTTGTTTTATCACGATCAGGCAGGTAACCTAACCAGAACGGTTCCACCGGAAGGAGTAACCTTACTAACCAGTGCAGAACTGGATGCTACGGCGGAGTACCGAGAGGATCCAACCGATCCAACACATGCTTTTGTAAAAGCACAGCACAGCATGGTGACCCACTATTATTATAACTCATTGAACCAGTTAGTATCTCAAAACACACCTGATACAGAAACCACGGGAACATGGGATTATAGCTATGCCACTGGTGCAGGAGGATCTTCTGCTACTCAAATTACAGCCATTGATATGGTTAATACCAATTTAGGATATGCCACCGGTATTGATGGAAAAGCTTATAAGACAACCGATGGAGGAAGTACTTGGACAGATATAACTCCTACCGGAAATACGAAACAATTAAACGGAGTAGATTTTGTTAATACTACTCATGGAATATTGGTAGGAGACAAAAAATCGGGAGAACCTTTGGTTTATGGAACGAGTGATGGAGGAAGTACCTGGACTCAGGTAACCATAACCGGAGTAGGGCAAGATTTAAATGCTGTTCGATATTTTGATGGAAATAGTGCCATGGCGGTAGGGAATTCAGGAAAGATCCTTCAAATTGATTTTGACGGAACGAGTTATAGTTTTTCAAATCATTCTAGTGGATCTATCACGGATAATTTAGAAGATGTTGCGTTTGTTGATGATGCAAAAGGGTTTGCAGTAGGAGCATCTGGAAGAACAGTTAAGATGACCTATTCGGGAAGCTGGACGGTAGCTGCTGCTACTTCACTCCACGGATCGTTTACTGGATATGCTGTTTCGATTACTCCAAGTGGAGACATTTACACGGGAGGAATTAAAGTAGTTTCTGCTAACAACAATGCCTACGCTTATTATTCGGATGATGATGGATCAACCTGGACCAATGTGTACAGCAATACAACAGCAGGGACGTCTATTCTGGACCTTCACTTTAGTACGGAGCAAGATGGGTACATTGGTGGAAACAGTGTAATGGAAACCACTAACGATGGAGCCACTACCTGGGAGTCTCAAACAGTACCGGTAACAGGAACCATTAATGCCATTGCAGGTATAGGAACGAATCAATTGATTGTTGGAGGATATGAGATCTCATCGGTAGATGCAGGGCATTATTCTAGCCGATTCTGGTACGATAACATAGGTCGATTGGTGGCATCACAAGATGCTCGCCAGGCTAGTTTCACTCAAGCAGAGTATAGCTATGTAAAATACGATGAGCAAGGAAGATTGGTGGAGAGTGGAATCTTACATGCCGATACCGATCCAACAGAAACAGAAATAAATGCAGATAACTATCCGGATAACTGGAACGACTGGACCTATGGAGCTTCTGTTCCTTACTACAAAGAAGTAACAGCAACGGATTACGATGCTGTAAGAGCTGGAGTAACATCTCCACTTACAGCTGCAGAGAGTTCTTTCTTAAGAAACAGGGTAGCGGCAAGCTATTACTGGAGTACCACTAAAGACGATCCTGATTACCTGTTTGCATCGTTCTACGGGTACGATATTCACGGAAATGTTGACGTATTGTACAAAGAAAATGCTTACCTGGAGGCCATAGGTCATCACTTAAAGCGTTTGGACTACGATTACGATCTGATTAGCGGAAATGTAAACGAAGTAACTTACCAAAAAGGAGAAGTAGATCAGTTCATGCATCGTTATACTTACGATGCGGATAACCGATTGGTAACCGCCTCAACTTCTCAGGATGGAATTATCTGGGATCAGGATGCTAAGTACCTGTACTATCAGCACGGGCCACTGGCCAGAAAAGAAATTGGAGAAGATCAGGTACAGGGAATCGATTATGCCTACAACATCAATGGATGGCTTAAGGGAACCAATGGAAACCAGTTAATAGCTGAGCAAGACATGGGAAGAGATGGAAGCATTGAGGGAGTATACGGCTCTGGTCAAATGCACAAGTACTTTGCAATAGATGCCTTTGGATTTACCCTTGGATACCACGAAAACGATTATGAAAGTATTGGAGGTATTAATTCTAATAAATTCTTTGATGATATTGATGATATGGGGGCTTCCAACCTGGGAGCAAACCTATACAACGGAAATATCCGCCACATGGCAACAGCATTGATGAATACCAGTCAGGTAGTTCAGGACATAAATGCCAGTATCTATCAGTACGATCAATTGCAGCGTATCGATACCGTGGCAACTTACTTAGGAAGTGCGTTCACTGGGATGTCTAACAATGGAGATTACAATGCTGGGTATACTTACGATGGTAACGGTAACCTGTTATCGATTATCCGACATGCTCATGGAGTCTCAGCATCTGCCAGAAAAATGGATGAATTCACCTACAATTATATAGCTGGAACGAACCAGCTGGAGTATGTGGATGATGCCATTGCCAGTGGAAGCTGGACAGATGATATTGACGATCAATCAAGTGCTAACTACACGTACGATGCTCGAGGAAGTCTGATCTCAGACGATGCAGAAAGCATTAGTAATATTACCTGGTACCAAAATGGAAAAGTAAGAGAGGTACAAAGAGATGTAGATGGAGAAGATGATGTAATGTTCCTGTACGATGAAATGGGCAACCGTGTAATGAAGATTGCTAAAGACAGAGAAAGTGGAGCAGTAACCAATCAGGAAGGTTGGACCATTACCCACTATGTAATGGATGCATCAGGAACTCCAATGGCTACCTATAAAACTACTTACGAAGAAGTAGCAGCAGGAGACATTAAAGAAACCACTAAACTGATGGATCATCCAATTTACGGAAGTAGTAGAGAAGGGTTAAAAGACCACGATGAGATGATTTATTACCGTAGAATGGAAGTAAGTAGTTACACTTCTGATGGGTGGTTTGACGATTATGACATTACCGAAACTGACGAAGGAACCGAAGAAGACTTTGGATTCTACCAGAGAGAAGTGGGGAACAAGAAGTACGAGCTATCAAACCACTTAGGAAATGTATTAGCAGTAGTGTCTGATAAGAAACTAGCTATGGACACCAAAAAGTACAGCTATGTAGGTGGAACAGCAGAAGATTACTCTTACGACTCTGGATTAGATGTGTACTACTATACACCATCAGCAGGAGACTATGAGCTTATTACAGGTACAGATGCTATTGTAGATTACTACGAACCAGATGTACAGTCTTACTCTGATTACTACCCATTCGGAATGGTAATGGATAATAGAAGCGGAAATGAAGAAGGTTATAGATATGGGTTCAATGGTATGGAGAAAGATGATGAAGTGAAGGGGAATGGAAATTCTTATACTACAGAATTTAGACAGTATGACCCAAGGTTGGGTAGATGGCTGAGTTTGGACCCTGTAACCCATCATCATTTTAGTCCTTATAGTGCTTTTGATAATAACCCTATATATTGGGCTGATCCTAGTGGAGCTGATGCTATAAAGCCACCACCAGAAACAATATTGGGTGGTTTGGAATGGGCAATAGGGACTTATAACCCTGTTGTTATGGCTTCAAAGCAACTTGATGCTTCTGGTTATGGAAACAATTGGGGAGGAGATTATATTAGAAGAATAAAAGACCATGCTACTGGAAAAGCATTGATTGAAGGGGTAGCGAACATGCCAACAGCAATGGAAAACCCAGAGATGTATGCAGCTGATATAGTAACATTTGGACAAGCTTCTAATACATTGTCAACTGGGGTTATGTTAAGCAAGGCGTTTGGTGGCGATGCTGAAGCTTGGGCAGATATTACTGTGACAGTCGGAAGTTTGTCAGGAACTATTAACCTTAGAGCTGTTGAGATAAAATCAACCGCAAGTGTTTCCACTTTTGGAAAATTTACTAACTTCATAAAAGGAGGATTCAATAAGTTATTTAATTCAAGGAATAGACCGAAAAATGGTTCTATGAGTAACTTGGAGGTGAGACAGTGGTATAATGAAAAAGTTAATAAAATGAATACTGATGTTGCTCCAACCGAATTAAATGCTAGAAAAATAAATAGACAAAGAAACCTATATAAACAACAAGCAAGGGATTTAATGGCGGATAGAGAAACAGCCGCTAAATTGGATGTTGATCGACCAATTTTAGATTTTGAATTCTATGTGAATAAATATTCTGAGCAAGGATATCAAGGGGCAGCATTGTGGGAGAAGATTATCAATGTTGGAAAGAAAACGAATAAGGAAGTAAACAAAAAATTTGGGATAAATAATGATTAATAGAATTGAAGACTTAACAGTAACCGAATTGGAATGGTTGGTCCATCCAGATCGAAAAGGGTATTATTACGCAAAGGTTGAAAATCAAACTCTGTCATTAAGATTGAATGATTTTCCCGAAGAACCATTGTATACATTAATTTGGAAGGACCAATCTATTGATTTAGAGGAAAAGCCAAGTTTGTGGAGGTTTAAGTAATTAAAATGATCAACCAACCAAATCAAAAATAAAACTAAAGCCCGTTCTTAGAGCGGGTTTTTTCTTTCCTGTACCTTTTCTACAATACAACATTTATAATAAGATCAAACACCTGCTTTGGCAAGTAGTTCAGATGGTTGTAGCTCTAGTACTTTACAGATTTGGATAAGCAAATCAAGAGAAATGTTCTGTTCACCTTTCAGAATACGTCTGATTGTTTTCTCGTCTACATCTGCAGCACCAGCAAAAGCCAATTTGGAGTTGAAGTGTTTGGGGTATTCCTGATTTAGGATTTCCGCTATTCTTTTGAATGTAGTTTGATTGATCACCTAACAAAGGTGGTATTACAGCAGCTTAAATAATCGGCATATATGTCCGTGTTGAGAAATAAATACTTAAAATTGTAAACTAAAAATCAATAAATATGAAGTACACAATCCTAATGGCGTTCCTCTACATGGCATGGAACACTAAAGCACAAGACACCACCTACTACCTAGTAGATAGAGTAGAGGTAAGAATCCTAGAAGGTGAAAACTTAAATGTAATCTACTCATCCAACCTTTCTGATCGTCGGAAGGAATTCATTCACTACAAAAGCGGCAATCTCTGGATAGATCAGCAGCAGTTCAATGTTGGAGAACAGGAACCCCAAAACATGTCCACAGAAGTCCAGATTCATGGCAGAGTATGGCTGTTAGACCTGATCGCAGATGAACGTGGCGGTGAACTCTCCCTGATGGATGAAAATGGGAATGTGGTGATGTACAAACTAGCAGGAATGTTTAACCAATAAAAAAAAAACAATACAATGAAGAATCTAATTTTTGTGACGATAATACTCTTTACTGCCTTTTCTTGTTCCCAGGAGAATACATTTGAAGGGAGATGGAAAATTGAACGGTTTTCTGATAACACAAAGGAATATGTGAAGGAAGGTGATAGTGCTTTTATCGAGTTCAATGACCTTGGTTTCCTGAAGATTGGAGTGGGAAATGAAATTCAAGATGGTGAGTGGAAATTGATTGGAAAGGATAGTCTAAAGCTTACTCTCTTTGAGTCTCGTTCTACTAACGTGATTCAATGTCGATACAAATTTGAAGAAGGTAAACTTTTGATACAAGGTAAGAGGCAGAGAACGCCAACCAGTACTGTTCATATTCATCATTTTGTTTTAAGCAGGTAGAGGCTGTTTGACTACCCCAGACTCCTACTTTTTCAGCAAAACATTCCAATTCAGGGAAACAACATTCCTTAAAATATTAAAGGGACTTCGCCACTAATGTTTTCTTACTTTTGTAAAGTAATACAATCTTCATGGAAAAGAAGTACGCCACAGGAGTAAAAGGAATTGAGACGTTGATAGAACAACGAGCAGTTGACAAACCATTCTCGTTGGAGATTGAACGTTTCAAGTCCAGATCAGGATTTGCAAGACACAGAGTAGACGCGGCGTTGGCTTCCGCACAGATAGTGAGAGAGTTTGAGCTTGAGAGTAGAAGCAAACGAGACCACACTATGAGACGGAATGGGGCCATGTTGGCAATGATCTATGACGGTATTTGGGATCAGGAATTGGCTGATTTCTGGGAGATCAAGGAAAAAGATTTGGTTCACTACTACTCAATGAAACTTCACATGTTTCTGTATATGATGAGTGATGTAGAGTCAGAGTTCAGAATCCATGTTAACAAAGAAGCCATTAAACGTTATGCAATTGAAGCAGAGAAGGCGGAGAGGTATAGAAAGGGGATAAAAGGTGAACTCTCAGAGTATAAAGTAGTCCCAAAGAAAGACGGGAAACTGAGTGTGACAGACATAATCTTGAACGTGGCCCATCCGGCTTTAGTGTACAAAAGAGAAAATAACCCTCCAAGACTCATCATTCAAGAAGAACTTTGGGGTAGTTCAAACGATGAGGATCCACTGGTAACCCTTCAGGGTGAACTCGAAAACCTAAAGTATCAGCTAAAGACATATTCGACCAGGTCAATAGATGGTAAACGTGTTTGGACTAGGAATGAAGAAGGAATAACCCAATACCAGTACAAGAAGAACAAAAAGGAAATTGAGAGGCAGATAGTCTCCATCCAAAGGAAACGAGAATGGCTGTACAGTTTGTATTTTCTAGATGGTGAGGCGAATGATAACTTCACCTACATCAATGCATCTGGAAGGTGGAAAATTGCTAATAAGACTCTTGGAACAACGCATACTCTGAAGGTCACTTCTGTTGGACATGGTAAAGCGCTAATTGGTGTGTACGTAAAATGGTTCAATGAACGGTACAAGGCAGAAATAGAGCAACGCCGTAAAGAGAGAGAAGCAAAGAATGAGAAGGATAAAAAAGCCGTCAAAAGACTGGGTGCCAAACTGGAGAAACAGAAGAGAGACGAAAGAATATTTAAACTGTACGAATCAGGAATAACTAATGCTGCTGAGATTGCCAGAAGAGTAGGGAAGTTCCGTGGTAAAAACATGTCAGATAGGACAGTTCGAGACATTCTGAACAAGTACATAAAAGCTAAAGCTAGCCCAAAATCAATCCCGACTCAGGAAGAACTACAACAACAGGAAGCCGAAAGGCAAGAAGAAAATAGACTAATGCGCTTACGTTTTGAACAGGCCCATGCTCAAATAGAAGGAAAACAGAAGAAGTGGTTCAGGGACCAGTACAACAGAAAACTAAGGAGCCTTCACAATATAGGACAGAACCCATCCCAAATCAGCAAAACAATTCTTAACACACCAGAAGAAATAGCCAGAGACCTTGCAAAACTCAAGATCACACCACACTTTGACTTTAACCTGCTCACAAAAAAAGAACAAGCAGCTTACCGAAAGAAAAAGAGAGAGGAAGAAGGAGAAGACCCATTGGAGTTGCTCGACATCTGACCCATAGGTCACGTCAAACCATCCGGTAAAGGAGTAACCATCAATAGCGGAAAAAAGTAGCAGAGAGCAGCAGAAATCAGACCGTGCAGAAAAGAGTAGAGAAGGAATAAAAATAAATGACAAAAAAGTCCGCCAAAAATTGCCAATTGCTTTCACACTACCAATAAGGGCTAAAGACAAAATCAGCACCTTTCTCTTTTACTACAAACAGAAAAGAGACAGGTCTGGGGCAGGAGTGTTGAAATTGGAGAAAAATGGCGGGTAAAATGGGCATAATAAGTAATAATAATATTAAATATAATGCCAAAAAATACCGCTAAAAACCTCCAAAATGAAACGAGTAGCGGCAGAGTGTAGAAAAATCGCCCCAAACCTTTCCGCGCTTCTCTTTTTAGTAGTAGAAAAGAATCAGAATGAATAGTAGATAGCAATAAAACCCTTAAGTATTCTGGTTTGTAGAAGAAATAAGAATCGGCAAAAAGTGTCGGAAGAATTTGACATTTATTTTATTCCTTCCCAGACAAACGGAAAGTCAGTCTCTTTTGCCCGTAGTTGCCACCTCTGAGACTGTTTAACCTGTTGCTCACTCTTCTACTACTGAGACACAGAAAAGCCCGCAAATTGATTGTTTTTGACTCAGATGTTTTGAATGCTGAAAGATTGCGTTGGCTTAGGAGGAAACTCCCTGTCAATTTGTAGTTTGTGGTGGTGCTCAATGTCTTGTCTTACTTGTTCCACACTTTCAAAAGCACTCACGAACTTGTCCCAAACCAAGCCCTTTTGTTGCTCTATGTCTTGGTAGAAGGTGTCAATTACTTCCAGACGATGACGCAGACTGCCACGGTAGGCAATGAGAGGATTAACAAGGTAGGTGTGTTTATTTACTTTTTGGAGCAAGCCCAGGTTCTCCAACTCCTTAATGTACTTACGAACGTTAGAAGCATCCGAGTGACCAAATGTACTAGCCATTCTCTTTTTGAAAGTACTGTCAAGAACAATTCTATTGATTGTCTGAGAACACTTCCCAATTTTTAGCTGTGAAGTGATGTAGCTGAATGCCTGAATTAGTACTAACTTACCAATGTGCTTGGTGATTTCAAACTCTGTGATAACGGTATGCATGTTCATGTTGTATGCGTGTATTTCTTGAGTTACTCTACGAATTCGATTTCGCTCCTTTGTATTTTCAATTTTCATGGTTCGTATGTTTAGCTGGCCCATTTAGTACCAGGAGAGAAGGTAGCTAGCCTTCCCTTTGTCCCCAGTTGAACCATTACTCAATTATCGGAAAAGAGTTTGAAAGAATCAGGTCACTTTAGACCTGTTTTGGAGAAAAATGAGTTTAAGGAAACACATCCTTTTTCAACTTTGAACAAAAAGTGAAAAGATAGTATAGCCAATGGGGTACTCACGAAAGGGAGAAGGGGAATGCGGCTAGGAAGTTACCTGTAGGAGCTTGCCCCTTATACTTCGTTTGGTCATTTTCCCACTTTGCCAATGGTAGCATGGAAACCGGATAATTTCAAACAGGTCTGCCCGGACCTATTTTAGCCGATTTGAGTTTTAAATTTGGTATTTGCCAAAAGAAACGATTTCTAGTACTGTTTACACCTTACCGATAGGAGAGTGTTTCAAGGATGGTAAATGAGGCAGAGATTGTCTCTTTTTACCCCCATCCCCAAACTATTTAGCCCCCCCTTCATATTATTTTCCCCATCCAATATTATATCCGCACTGCAAACCTATACTCATTGGCTCCCCTGCCTGTTTTCTGGGGTGTTTTGTTTCTCTGTGCACTTTTGTGAGCTAGCAGCAATGGTGTAAAGGATTCTTGCAACACCTCCAAAATGTCAAACCTTTCAAAACTTACAATTATGAAAAATCTAGTTTTTGCCGAATTGGTGGATGGAGCCACTGATCAAATGACCCAAGACCCAAAAGTGTACATCCTTTCTGATACAGGATTGTTTTTAGTGACTACACCTGAATATGCATCTACCTATCCAGAGTTGGAGTTTTTGGAAGTTGATGAAGAAAGTTATGATCTATATAATTTGAAAAATGTATTTAACTTTAGATCATAAATATCAATCTGAAATGTTATGGTAAAAGGTTCGAAAAAAAGGAGGTTGTCCAATAATATGGGAAGTTCAATCTTTTATCCCTCTTATGTAGAAAAGCTAAAGAGAAATAGTGAGATGTTATCATACGAGGAAATGTTGGAAACCAAAGAATGGAGGGATAAGAGGGATGAAGTTTTATTAGAAAACTTATACAAATGCAAAGTTTGTGGAAAGGAAGATAAAGCAAATCATGTTCATCATCCTTCTTATAATTCAAGAAAGCTTCCTTGGGAATATCCCAATTCATTTTTTGAAGTTTTGTGTGAACATCACCATGAGGAAATGCATGGAAGGTAATACTCCTTGCTGCCGTTCTCCTTTTTGCCGTCACTTGTAATTCTCTTTCTGTAATATTCTTAAACACCCACACACAATTCCGAACGACAGCAAGGAGTATTTCGCTATTTATCATTTTCAGAGATCAAACGGTCTAATTCTTTTTTCCAGGTTTTGGCAAATATCTCACGTGTTGTAGTTCCCAATTGTTTCAATGATTCAACACTTACATCTTTTTTCTCAAGTAAGTTTATCTGAATAAATTCGTTAAGTTCACTTTCTACCTTATCCAATGCAACGAGAGCTGCTTCATGCGAGCATTTGTGAATACTATCGGTTGCATCATTTCGAATTTTTTGAAGAACCTTTTCTAAAACAGTATTCGAGATAGATAGTAGATCATTACCTAATGCCATTGTAGCGGATTTCAACTTTTCTTCTCTTGAAGATTCTTCATTTTGTGGATAATTACGTAGAAGCCATTTTTCGGTTCCATCAAGTAGTTCTATACAGGAAGAAAAGGAATCGGCATCTAAATTATGCATGAATTGATTTCTAATCTCCATGAATTTCTTGAATTTGGTTTTATCTCGACCATTAATTGCACCTATATCTATTAGTAAACCGATTTTATGATTGAAAGATAAACTACTGCTTTTATTGCTGAAGGAAATCGTTGATTTATGGTCTTCAATACCTAAAAGTTTGGCTAGAAAAGCAGATGCCATACTTTCTAAGAGTAAGGCATGAGTTAGAACAATGTTTCGATTTTTAATTCCAAACTTTGACATGTATAACTATTTTTTGATGATTCATACTAAAGGTAATTATTCTACTGTAAGAGTAGAATTGTTTCTCTTTTATCAATATAAAATTGTAAGAAAACTTAGGGTTAATATTATAATTAATCATTTCGCCAGAATCCCAATGAGAGCAACAGTTTCGGGAAATGGTGAAAGTATCACTTTTGTCTAAAGAGAAATATTTGGCTATCCCCATTTCAATATTCACTTAAAACACACAACATGAGTTTAAAAGGATCAATTACAACCGCCGACTACTTAGAGTGGTCAAAGATGCAAACTCTGGTACACAAATTACTCAGGGATGGTGAACATACATTTGCTTTACTGATAGCCACAGGTAGCTACACAGGGCTACGACTGTCCGACTTAAGGAAGCTTAGGTGGGTAGATGTACAACAAGAACAATTGACACTTACTGAACAGAAAACAGGTAAAACTAGAACAATCCACATCCACGATGAACTTCGAGAGATTGTAAGTAGGGTAGCGGAGAAAAAGAAGCCAGAACCTGAACAGTACTTGTTTTTAAGTAGTTGGGGAACAGTTTATGGACAACAGTATATCAATAGACACTTAAAGGTTATAGCCAAAAAGTACAGTTTGAACATCCGGTTTAGTACCCACAGTTTCAGAAAGGCTTTTGGTAGAAGAATATGGGAGAAGAACAACCATTCGGAGAAATCTCTGATCCTCTTAGGACAAATCTTTAACCACTCATCAGTTGCTATTACCAAAAGGTATTTGGGCATCAGAGAGCAGGAGATAAGAAACGTTTATCTAGGACTATGAGAAAAACCAGTTTAGTGTATTTCATACATAGGTTCTGTATAATTGTCTAATAGAAAATGTTTGGCATTTAAATGCTGGTGAGTAAGGTTTGCTAAGTGCCTACCCATGCGAGCATCTTTACGAGATTCTTCTTTTATAGTTTTGATTTGCTCCCATGTACTTTCGTATATATGTTTGATAGCGTCCATTATTTTTGAAATATCAGTTTTTACCTGCTTTTTAGGGATAATTGAACAGACCAATCTTTCCGAATATCTTTTGTTTTTATGGCGTAAGTGAAGTATTGAGTCTGTTCCAAAAAGTAGTTCAATTCCTTTGTTGTCCAGTATGTTATAGCCATACTTGTGAGCAGTTTCTCCTTTTGGAAGGTGGAGATCTTCGATTATTATTAAAATACCATCATTTTTTAATTTATTTCCTAGTTTGTTTAATTGCGTAGTCCAATCTGTTGGTGAAATCTCGTGTAATACATTACATACAACAATAGCATCAAATTCTTCATTTTTAAGTTTGTCAAGTGAAGTTTCTACTCTTTTGATGTTGGGTACTTTATTAAGTTCTTCAGGAGGTTGAATATCCAAGGCAGAATACGAGATTTTTTTAGTTGTATGGAGATCATTGTTTAAAGTATGCCCTAACCTGCCTTTACCAGCTCCAAAATCTAATAATTCGATGTTGTTATTATTGATAATTGCATTTTTGAATAATTCATATTGAGGGTCAGAAGTATCAATTGAAAATATTGTTTCAGGTTCTTTGAAACACTGTAAAGTAAATTCATTAAATGTTCTAAGGTGATTGGAAATAAGAAAATCCTTGATTTGTTCCAAATTATTTGAAGTTCCAACTATTTCTTCGAATGATTTGTCATGGTTATCAATAGATGGATTAAGGATGTTATTGTCTTTTACCAATAGAATTTCTTCATAACTTAACTGGGTGATTATTGGAAGGGAGTGTGTTGCAATCCATAGTTGGCCACTGTCCTTAACAATGTTCCTTAGTGCATTAACCATTTTGATTTGTGCTTCCGCATGTAGGTGGACCTCCGGTTCATCTACAATTATTACACATTCATTAAGCGGGATACCACTGTTAAACTCGATTAAAAAGAGCATCGTAGCATAAGCAAGTAACGTTTTTTGTCCAGGAGATAGGTTTTCGAAAATAATTGGGTTTCCATCAAATAAGAGAGTACTTCCTATGGTTCTTCCATCAATTCTAGGTTCATAGTCAAATGATATGCCAAGAAATTCTTTAACAAGGTATTGAAATCTTTCGATATACTGATCCTCAACAGTTTCTTTTCTATCAGTAGTTTTTTTCGAAGGTTTTTTCATTTGTCTACTGTATGCTTCAGCATTTTTAGCAAAAACATCAGTTGTCACATTTTCTAAAAAAGCAAAGATACTTTCACTATTAAGAGATTTAATCATTTGATCAATTGACCTTTGGCCATTAATAAACTGAGAGAAATTCAAATTGCCTCCTGTTTTCTTTTTGAAATTTAGAAAGTCTTTTTGATCAATTCTTAAAACAAATAAATGTCCTTTCGCTTGAATATTATCAACAGTTGATTTAGCTAATTGTTTGGCACCATTTCGTACGGTAGGATTATCTGGTTGCAACCTCAATGATTCGATTGAGATTTTTAACCTATCATAGTGAGCATTATTTCTTAAAACTTTAGGTATGTTGGTAATATATTCATCCACGATGTTTTCAGAATTTACCAATCTGTGGTAAGATTCAACTAGTTCAAGTACCCTTGATTTTCCTGCACCATTTTTACCAACAAGGGCAATAACTTCACCTAGATGTTTTTTATCAAGTTTGATTGGTGTTAATCCTTTTGCAGCTGTTGTTTTTGAAGCGACTACAAATTTATTATATCTCATAAGTTTTAGAAGTTTTTTGTAGCTTCAAATTTACCCCAAAACCCTTCTATTTCAAAGGAATCTTATCAACACCTATTCCACAAGTAATAGTCTGAACACGAATTGTCTACGTATTTCTAATTTCTAAACCAATTTATCATGAGTACACACCTAGAATCCTTCCACTCATGGCTTCAAACCATGGGGTACAGCAAAGCATCGTTAAAGATGTACCCAAGAATAGTAGAACGCTTGTTTGAGCATGCAAAGAAGCAATCTCTGGAGCAATTAACCGCTTTGGATATTCAGACCTTTGTGACTCACCAAAAGACCAGAGAGATTGCCGGAAAACGCCTTTCTGGAAACTACATCAATACCCAATTGTGCGCACTTAGAATCTTTGGTAGATACCTGATGAAAATGCACCAAATAGACTTTCCATTGGGGAACATCAAGAATGTGAAGCCAGAGCCAAGGCAAATCAGACCACTGACAGTAGAAGAAGTTGAATTACTCTACCAAGCTACCGACAACACCAAATGGGGCTTTAGAGATAGAGTGATGCTTGGAATGACCTATGCAGCAGGACTCAGAAGAAAAGAAGCGGCTAACCTAAGAGTAGAGGATGTTGACCTGAAACGTGGTTTTGTTCATGTAGTACATGGAAAGAACAATCGGGAGAGACAAGTACCCATTCCGCCAAGAGTAGTGTACGATGTGAAACAATACCTAGCCAAAGCAAGACCACTTTTGCAAAATGGAAAACGATACCAAAAAGCACTGTTTCTAAGCGAGAAAGGTAATCTACTGAATGATCAGACTTTTGAGAAGAGACTAAGGATGCTGGTTGAACGAACAGAAAACAAAAGGCTCCAACAAAAGAGAGTAACACTTCACCTGCTTCGACATTCCATAGCTACCCATTTACTCCAAGCTGGAACACCACTGGAAAGAGTTTCCCAATTCCTTGGACATCATAGCTTGGTATCTACCCAATGTTACACCCACGTAAAACCTGAAACATGAAAACATTTGAAGAGTACCTGGAAAAACAAGGCTACACCCAAACCAGCATCCAAGGAGCGATGTACAAGATTGAAAGGTTCAATAAATGGCTTGAGCAGCAACAGCTAAACATAGACACCATGACTTACCAAAATGCTGTTGAATACATCAGCTACCTACAGGAAGAATGCCACTTACAACCCCTGACAATCAACCTCTGCATTCCACACTTAAAGCACTACTTCAATTTCCATCAAACTACCTGCCCATTTGTAGCCATTAAGGTTAGGGGAGAGAAGAAGAAAGTGAGAAAAGGAATGCTAACACCACAAGAGTTGGAAGAGATGTACTTAACAATCCCAAATAGCAGCTTACTTGAGAAGCGAGATAAGATTCTTGCAGGGCTGTTCATCTTTCAGGGAATTACCACCTCTGAACTCCCACGACAAACCCTTGCCCAGATAGATGTGAACAAAGCAAAGATTCATATTGTAGGAAGTATGAGAAGTAATGATCGAAGTCTGCCAATTCATCCACTTCAGATCATGGAACTGATCCAACACAAAAGCAGGTGTAGAAAGCAAAAGTACCCATCTACCACACTACTGTTTCAAACATTCAAAGGAGGTAAAGACTACAAAGGAATAGTAAGAAAGATGGTGAATGCGCTGAAGGAAGTACCAAGGTTTGACAGTGTAAGGCAAATAAGGCAATCTGTGATCATCAATTGGCTACAGCATGAAAACCTAAGGCAAGTTCAATACAATGCCGGACATCGCTTTATTTCAAGTACAGAAAGCTACAGAAGGAAAGATGTGAGACAGCTACAAACCATCGTACTTCAAAACCACCCATTTTGCTAGATTTTCTTAAACCAACTGCTTAAATTGCCCAAACACTTCTGAATGCCCAATACTACCACTGAAAAGTAACCTCTTAACGGGCAGAGATTCAACAAGCTGCAAACAATCTAGTAGAGTAACATGGGCAACCGTGTAATGAAGGTGGCCAAAGACAGAGAAAGTGGAGCAGTAACCAATCAGGAAGGTTGGACCATTACCCACTATGTAATGGATGCATCAGGAACTCCAATGGCTACCTATAAAACTACTTACGAAGAAGTAGCAGCAGGAGACATTAAAGAAACCACTAAACTGATGGATCATCCAATTTACGGAAGTAGTAGAGAAGGGTTAAAAGACCACGATGAGATGATTTATTACCGTAGAATGGAAGTAAGTAGTTACACTTCTGATGGGTGGTTTGACGATTATGACATTACCGAAACTGACGAAGGAACCGAAGAAGACTTTGGATTCTACCAGAGAGAAGTGGGGAACAAGAAGTACGAGCTTTCTAACCACTTAGGAAACGTACTAGCAGTAGTGTCTGATAAGAAGCTAGCTATGGATACCAAAAAGTACAGCTATGTAGGTGGAACAACAGAAGATTACTCTTACGACTCTGGATTAGATGTATACTACTATACACCAAGTGCAGGAGACTATGAGCTAATTACAGGTACAGATGCCATTGTAGACTACTACGAGCCAGATGTACAGTCTTACTCCGACTACTACCCATTTGGTATGGAAATGCCAAACCGCCACGCATCCAGTGAAAACTACCGTTATGGGTTCAATGGTATGGAGAAGGATGATGAAGTGAAAGGACAAGGAAACTCTTTCACTACTCAGTTTAGACAATATGATCCTAGGTTGGGTAGATGGTTGAGTTTGGATCCGGTTGTTCATCCGCATATGAGTCCATACAATGGGTTTGATAATAACCCAATTTATTGGGCTGATCCATCTGGAGCTGATGGAGAACCTAGCTCTCCTGGAATGATGGGAGATGGGCAGAATACTAATACTGTACTATCTGATTTGAAAAACCTAAAAAGGAGTAATTACAAAGGGACTGGTAATGTGCAAATTATTAATATTGAAAGTAACCCAAAACTATTTGGGTTGGATGATTATACTAACCTTTTCGATTCTAATTGGGATTATATTTTTGTTAATCGATTGGAAGAAGCTTCTGAGTGGTTAGATAATAACTATGGTAAGGATAATAAAAAGATAAATAATCTAATTATGCATAGCCATGGTGGTGGAGGCTGGTATCAAAGTAATGAACAATGGATAGGTGTTATCTGGTGGGATGATGCACTTGCTAACGCATTTAAGGAGGATTTTGGTCATGTTAAATTAAAGGCGTATGATTTTGCTTGGTATATGGCAGGTGAATATGATCAACAGGAAAGAGTTGGGTCAAAGAGTTTAAGATATAGGACATTGGATGCATATTCGAATATATCAGGTTATTTAGACCATAATGCTTCGGTTGTGATAGCATCATGTCATTCTGGAGTTGATAAAAATTTATCAATGACTCTTTCAAGGTTTTTCTTTGGTGAAAAAGGAACAGGAAGTTTATATATGAACAGAGATGGAGGAAGGAGATTTAGTTTGCTTGGAGAGATTGTAGCTCCTCACCAATGGCAAAAAGGAGGATTTACTAAAACGGTAGTTACTAATGGGGATGCTGAGTTTATTCAGAAAAAACTAAATTTGAATGTGAAATTTAATGGAGATATAAAAGAAGTGTATACCGCTCCAGAAGGAAATGACCCTTCTGATGATTATTCACCAAAGTTGTAGATTATATGAGATACGGAATTCTAGGATTAATATTTATTGTGGTAAATAGCTATTCGTGCAATAGCATGGAGAGTAATCATAATGTTGAAGATGAATTTTCTGATAATTTGAAAACTGAAAGAAGAAATGAGAATTCTTATGAGATAGTAATGGATAGTTCTATATATGCCCTATTGAACCAAGCTCGAGTTATTGATTTTGAAGTTTATGTAAAGAACTGTGATCTGAAAAAGGGAGTTATTCAAGAAGTATATTCGTTACCGTTGATGACTCCTAGACAAGAAATGCCCCAACTCTTTAATAATACTTATCAAGTGTTACAAGAAAATGATGAAACGAGTGGTTACGTACAATCATGTTCTTTTTTTAATAAAGATTCACAAATTGAAGAGTTGAAGTTGTATTTCTATTATTTGGAGGATGATAATTTTGTATTAGTTCCATTTAAAAAGAATAATTCTGTGAGTAACAATTTGTTCATTTTAGACTTAGTTGCGAATCGGATGTACTATTTTGATTTTTACGGGAAGTCGGATTTATCTAGTGTTAATGAGATAATTGAAGTTGATATTTCAATGAAACCATTGTACGGAATTAAGTTACATCGTGGGTATTCAGAATATAAAAGTAAGTTCAGTTATAATTCTTCAGGTAAGTATATTGGAGAATATTCTAAGAGCATTGACTATAATTTGTCAGATAAAATAACTTTTGAAGAATTGTCTAATTATTTTGATACAACTGATTATTCTACTTTGTTAACAAAGTATTTTAATTATACCTATCCGATTAACATGTGGGGAAATCATGATATTTATCCAGAACCAAATCAAAAATAAAACTAAAGCCCGTTCTTAGAGCGGGTTTTTTTATGTTCATAGGTTTGTACATTAATAGACGAAGCTATTTATCAGTATAATTTGTAGTTATCATTATACCAAAATCATCCAAATTGCTTCATTGACAACCTGAATTGCATTTTTGACAAGCTGGATTGTCCATATTGACACCTTGGCTTGTTAGGTGTTTTTCTGGAAGTGTTGTTTTCATTGGTTTGTAGGAGGTTTATAATCCCTTAAGTAATCTATAAGTAACCTTCAAGTAAAATATATAAAGTAAATCTTAAATGCTCAATTTCCTGATGCTTTCGCGGTAACGTATCAAAAGAGTTGGTTTTTAATTTGATTTTTGTAAGTTATTGAAAATCAATTTTTAGGAAATTCAAAAACTGTAAAAACGAAAAATATTAGATAGGCCTAAGTATTCTTAGGCCTTTTTTATGTTCTTAAAAGGTCTCTAACGAGGAAAAGTCGTTCCACGTGTATCAAAAGTGTTGGTGGAAAAATGAAGTATATTCCTGCGCGTAGTTCCCGATAGTTATCGGGACAAGCGCAATATATATCGAGCATATTTGATGCGATTTTCAGTGTAGCTATTACTATACAGCATGTTTCATTTTAACATGTGACGATCACAAAAACCATCAATCTAAACAATAAAAGAGATGAAGTGTAGTAGGTGTGAAGGAACTGTGATAAAGTACGGTAAATCTAAAACAGGAATTCAAAGATATCGTTGCAAAACATGTGGAACGACCATGCAAAACGAATATGTGAATTACGCCTGCTATTCGAGCACAGATAGTCAAATTATTGCTCTGCTAAAAGAAGGCTGTGGAACCAGAAGCATTTCCAGGTTATTAAACATTTCTACAAATACGGTATCATCGAGGATATTAAAAATAAGTAGAGAGTTAAGCCGACCAACCATAAAAATAGGGCGAGAGTATGAGATAGATGAAATGCACACTTACATTGGTAATAAAAAAAGAAGAGTGTGTATAGCTTATGCTTTAGACAGAAAAACAGGAGAAGTGGTTGATTTTATTGTTGGAAGTAGAAACAAGGGAAACTTGAGTAAAGTGGTTGATACGTTATTATTGGCTTCAGCAAGAAAAATAATTACAGATGGTTACAGAACTTATACTTCATTAATTCCTAAAGAGATTCATCAAGTAGGAAAAAGAGGGACCAATCATATAGAGAGAAAGAATTTAACTATTCGTACTCACGTTAAAAGATTAAATAGAAGGACTATATGTGGATCAAAAAAGGAGTTAATGCTGAAAGCAGTATTGGGCATTTATTTTTGGGGAGGTTTGAATGACTCTGAATCTAAAAGAATAATACGGAATAATTAACTTAGAGGGATGAATGATAAACTAACGGTAAAGGAAGCTTACTTAGCTATGTTTGAATATTTAGAACAATTATACTTCAGAACTAATTCTGATGATCTTGGAGGTTTTTTAGGAGGTATGACGATGGAAGAGGATGGAGACACCATGGACTCAGCTGCCTGGAATGATTGGTTGAAAGCAGTAGAAAATATTTTAAAGAACAATTAATAGAATATGAACAGTAGAATAATATACTTTTGGGTAATTCTTGTCTTTCCTGGTCTAATATATTCACAAAAGGTGGATACGACCATTGAGAAGAGATTATATGAGCAAGCGGTGATATATAGTCAGTCTAATCAATTTCAAAATGCAATTAGTATTTATGATTCTCTGATTAATATTCGGCCTACCCATGATTTGTATTATTTTGGGAGAGGGCTTGCCAAATTTCGTATGGGTAAAAAGCTAGAGTCAATAAAGGATTTTATCGTGGCTCAAAAAATAGATGGAACGAATTATAAATATCCCTTTCAAATGGGCAACGCATTTAGTGATTTAGGAGATATAAAAAATGCTAAAAAGTCTTATTTGTTATCAATTTCCTTAGGTGCACCTAAGGATACTACATATTGTAATCTAGCAAATACTTATGTTTTTGATAATATTGATTCTGCTACCAAATACTATGAGAGATCATTAGAGTGTAACCCGGTTTATAAGGATGGTTTAGCGGGGATTTCATATGTTTATATATTAAAGGAGAATTATTCAAAATCTAAGGAATATCTGGAGAAGGCAAATGAATTATATCCAGAAAATGTGGTAATCTTGAATAATTTAAGCTATACCTATTTAAAGGTGAACAAGAAAAACAAAGCTTTAAAGATAGCTAATAAATCGATTTCAAATGAGCCTACAAATCCTTGGTCGTATAGGAATAGAGGACTGATCTTTTTAAGTCTAGGAGAGTTAGATAAAGCATGTATGGATTATGAAAATGCATTAAAAAATAATTTTGTTAATGTATGGGGAGAAAAAAACTTGGAAGAGTTAAAAGTTAGTTGTTTACAACAAAAAAATAAAGATTAACATTAGTTATTCCTCTTCGGAAATTCTACATGAAAGAAGTTATTCAAAATATTAGTTATATAAAACAATTAATAAGTGATTTATACTTGGTTTTTGTATTACTGGTATTTACTACGGGATGTTCAGTAGATGAAGAATGTGAAGTAAGACTTATTTTGGATAATACTGTATGTTTATTTGGCGATGAAGTAAGGTGTGGAGATAGCACAAAAATTATGGTGAGAATTGATAATGAAATTGTTTTTGATGATTATGTAGTTTCTTCCTTTAGATATGAATTGGATTCTGTGCTAACAACAAAAGGAAATCATAAAATTGAAATAAATTATTGTGACACCATAATTCGAGAGTCGTTGAAACTAAGGGATTATCACAACTTTATATTGGTAATAAAGGAAGGCAATGAATATTCATTTGACATTAACGATGAGTATCCAATTTATCAATAAGTTATAAATCCAATTATTCATCCACTTCATAAAGCCTCCGATCAATGCCGGAGGACCTGCGTATATATAGCTGGTTAATAGTTTCATTAAACAGAAGAGCAAGCCAAGTCCAAAAATTCCATTAAGTTTGTCTAAAGCATTTTGCCACAATGCGCTTTTTCATCACCATATTACTTATAGTTCCCTTTTCAGTTTTGGCCCAAAGTGCCAGGATAGATAGTTTACAGCACGAGTTAAAATCTGCCAACGGAGCAGAGGAAGCAGAATTGTTGATTGAGCTAGGAAACACTTGCTTTCAGCAAGGTGATTCATTAACAGCAAGGCAATACACCGATAAAGGAATAAATACTGCCATTGGAGCTGAACGTCAAGACCTGGAGCAAAAAGGAAAGCTTCTCCACGCATTTATGGACGATTCTTATGGCAGAGTGAACGAATCCATGGATCAATCCTTAGAGGTGCTGTATTCGGGTGTAGAGCTCATGGTGGAAGATAGTGCTATGGTGATTGGTTTAATTGGAACTGCACTGACTAAGCTAGGGGCTTACGAACTGGCCATAGAATACCGTAAAAAACTGGTAGACATCAATACACGCCATGATAGGGATAATCCCTATTATCCGGTAGAAAACATCGCCTTTCTCTTTGCAGACATGCAGGAGTTTGACTCCGCCAATTACTATTACCACGAGGCATTAAAAATTGCTAAAGAACAAAACAGAGATAATTGGGTAATGCATTGCCTCAATAACATGGGGCACAATTATTACATACAGGGCAATCAGGAGCAATCCAGAGTTTATTACCAACAAGCCATCGATCATTTCTTGGAAAGAACTCCCACACGTAGAGATAGTATCCTATATGGAGCTGTATTAGGTAACATTGGTCAGGTGGAAATGGATCAAAATAAGTTGGAAAAAGCATTAGAATGGTTTACCAAAGCAGATTCAGTACTTCAACCAACAGATCAATCTTTATGGGTGCAAAATTCCATTCGTTTGGCTGGGGTAGAGGTTAAATTGGCCAATGTGGAAGGAGCAAGATCCAGATTAGAAATGGTAGAACCTTATATCGCCAATAGTAAAGCACACACCGTTGAGTATTACTTAATCATGTCGTCCTATTACGAGACTATAGGAGATGCTCAAATGGCTATTGAGGCCTTGAGAGAAGTGTTACTGGCGAAACAGGAAATAGAGAAGGAGAAACAGTTGAATAGGCGAGTAAATGACTTTATGCGTTATCAAACCGATCGTATTCAAAAAGAGCTGGAACTACAACAACAATTACGTGAGAACAACGAACGAATTAGTTCTCTCCAATTGCAATTAACTCTGGGAATATCGGGAGCTGTGGTGGTTATTTTACTGATCTTGTTCTTTAAATACCGAAAAGACCAAAGAAGAAAAGTGGCCCTTACCGAAATGCAAAACAAACTGAAAGAAGCAGAGCTGGAGAACCAAAAAATGAAGAGTGAGCAGCTTTCTCAGGAGTTGAGTAATAAGAACAAGGACCTAACCGATTTTGCTATTGATATTACTCGTAAAGATGACTTTGTGGAGGTACTATTAGAAAAACTAAAAACACATAAATCCACCATCGAAGATCAAACTTACAAGGAGCTGTTACAGTTTACGAAAGGACATAAAATCATTAACAAGAACATGAAAATGTTTCAGGATAATGTGGATAAGGTCAACCACGAGTTTATGTCATTATTGACAAATCGTTTTCCGGATTTAACCAATAACGAAAAGCAATTGTGTTCGCTAATTAGACTTCAACTTTCCTCCAAAGAAATTGCCACCATTAAAAGCATCTCTCCCGATTCTGTTAAAGTACTTCGATCGAGGTTGAGAAAGAAATTAGGGCTCCAACCGGAGGAAGATTTGCAGCAATTCATCATTAATTTGGCTTGATCTTTACCAATTTAACTTGTTGTTCTGGAGTTAACCTACTAATTCACTGTATCTGTTGATAAAT
The DNA here is from genome assembly GCA_965230225.1 of Parvicellaceae bacterium. Classification (GTDB taxonomy): domain Bacteria; phylum Bacteroidota; class Bacteroidia; order Flavobacteriales_D; family Parvicellaceae; genus CALSMU01. Next base: position 292,156 of record CBDDKM010000002.1, on the reverse strand, counting down.
AAGGGTAATTGAAGAATGTGGTTAACCATTTTTAGGCTGTTTTTAAGGGTGAGTTAACCCATAGTTAACCCTGTTAATTGAAACTTCTGAGGCTCATGGTTTTACGTTTGCAGAAAACCACGCCACATGTATTTCTACCACGCCACACTTTCCATCATTGGAAGTATCCTAATTCCCCTTTTTGGGTTTGGGGCTACCGTTTCTGGGACCTACACCGCAGGAGATATTCCCACAAATAACAGTTCTTATAGTTCGACCTGTAACGGACCAGTAACCACTTTAACCATCAACTTACCGGCAGGAGGCCCTTATATTGTTTCTGGAGTAGATGTATCTTATGATATGACAGCTGCCGGAGGAGCTTGGATGTCAGAGCAACAATCTCAAATATACTGTCAGAATACTGCTACCGATGAAGGTGGGTACTCTTCAGGTTCCGGATTATCAGGAGGAACTTACTCCTACTCAAGAACAGGGTTAACATTGGCCAATAACACTTATGCAGGTGGTACGGCATTGGTATTCGAAATGCGTGCCTACAGAACATGGACCGCTGCTGCAGGTTGTAATACCGGCGAGAATAAAGTAGACAATGGAACCTGGACCATAACTGTTACTTATACAGCAGCAACTCCAATGGCTTACTCATCTTCTACAGTAACACAAAACAATACTTCTACTGTAGCAACTTGTGCTTCCAATCAGGAAATCATAGGAATTGAAGTAACCACTACCGGAACTACTTCTCCTATCGATTTAACTCAACTAAGAGTTAGAACCAACGATAGCGATGATCCATTGAACGACATTTCAAACATAGATATATACTATACCGGAACGTCTTCTACCTTTGCCACAACCACCTTGTTTGGAAGTGCAGCACCGGCAGCTGTTGGAACGAATATCTTCATCAACGGAACACAAACACTTTCTTCAGGAACCAACTATTTTTGGTTGGTGTACGACATTGCCGGAACAGCTACAATCGGAAATGTATTGGATGCCCGTTGTACCAGAGTAACAGTAGATGGCTCTAATCAGACACCGACGGTAACGAGTCCTGCCGGAGAACGAACTTTGGTGGTGTGTAATGGAACTCCCGGAGGAACATCCCAATCTGTACATGTATGGCTCAGAGCTGGAAACTCCACAACTCCTTCTACAGGAACGGGGACTTTAACCGCCTGGGGAAATAGTGGGGCTGCAGGTGCTATAACCATATTTGGTTCACCAACCTACGATGACAACGGATATAACTTTAACCCTAAAATTCACTTTAATGGCAATGGAAACTATCTGGGGCATTCAGGTGTGACTATGGGCTCCATCTATGCTGTTGTGGAGTTAGAGGATATTACACGAGTATATTCTCACCTCTCTACCTGGCAAAATATGTGTGCCGGTCCGCATGCTGATGGTACGCTACATGGAGGGATTACAGGAACAGATGCCGCTTATCAGTTAACCACTTATAGTCCAGAGTTTGAAGGTGCAGGAGTTTGGAAATACAACGGGATTTCGGCTACTCATACCAATGGATATTCTGGAGTTCATGAAGTGGTAAGTGCTGTTGCTAACTCGGGAGACATGGATACCTATGAAGACCGTCTCTTAGGAGGACAAACCTGTTTGCCGGACAGAGATTGGCTAGGAGATGTAAGTGAAATAGTGGTGTTACAAGGAACTAGTACAGCAGCCGAAAGAGATCAGATAGAGTCTTACCTGGCCGTTAAATTTGGAATTACATTGGGAGTTAATGGTACTTCTATCGATTACCATGGGTCGGATAATGCGGTGATTTGGGACCAATCCGTTAATGCTGGTTATAATTACGACATTGCCGGAGTCAGAAGAGATGATGCTACAGAATTGGACCAACGAAAATCCCATAGTGAAAACCAAACCGGTGGGAATTACAATGATATTCTAACCATGGCCAATGGAACTAGCTTTGTTTCTCCAACTATGATTGGGGTAGACAAATCAAGTGTTATTTGGGGGCACGATAACGGAAACCTTTCTGGAGTGTTTCAATCGCCAACCTTTAGTTCAACCAATTCGGAAGTAATGGAATCACTATTTCAGCGTACCTGGAAAGCTCAGGAAGAAGGAACTATGGGAACAGTAACCCTTCAGTTTGATATGAATAATATACCGGGAGTATCCGGTTCCGGAACCAATGATCTGGCCAACCTTAGGTTATTGGTGGATGCCGATGGAGTGTTTACGTCCGGAGCTTTATCCATAGCGCCATCTACCTACAATAACACAACCAACTTGGTGGAGTTTCAGCACGACTTTTCCAGTGCTACAGGATTCTACTTTAGTTTAGGATCGGTAGATTATTTAAATACACCATTACCTGTAGAACTGAATGATTTTTCTGCTGATTGTTTTAATGAAGGAGTTTTAGTCAAGTGGCAAACAGAGCTAGAGATCAATTGCGACTATTTTGAATTACAAAAGTCTCTGGATGGTAAGAACTGGAGTTCGATTGCAGCCATTAATGGAGCCGGTAATAGCATTACTGCTAAAGAGTATAGCTTTTTAGACGAAGCAACTTTAGAAATGAATTACTACCGATTAAAGCAGGTAGATTATAACGGGCATGAAATAATATCTAAAACCATATTAACGCGGTGTGGAAATAATGCCGGATTTGATGCATTTCCAAATCCATTCGAAACTGAGCTCAAGATCAGAACAGATTTGTTTTTGAGTAAAGAATTGAAAGTGGAGTTAAGAAATGCGCTTGGTCAATTGGTGCACTCAGAAATCTTTTCTGATGTTACGGAAACTGTGGTGGTCAACCTGGCACCAGATCTTCAATCCGGTACTTATTTTCTTTCAATCATTGGGCAAAATAGAAAGTTTACTCAAGTAGTGGTAAAATCTAGTTAGTAGTTCTGCCTAATGATTTAGTAGTAACAAAGCCATTCATTGAAAAATGAGTGGCTTTTGTTTTGTATTCTCAATCACTTGGACTAGGATAAAGTTACTTAAATGGATTTTGTTATTGGCGAAGTGTCGTTTACAGTAATTAATGTGTTCTCAGAAATTTGATTAAATGCACACTTTTTTTCTAAAACCCTTATTTATAGAGGGAAATGGGTGTGTTTGTGTGATTGAACCTTCATTCTGGTTGAATCGACATTAATTGATGTTGAATGTAAAACCTGACAGGATGGCTCTGGTAATTATATTTCAAATATGCAAGGTTTAGTTATTGTTGATTCACAAATCAATAAGTGTAATAGCCGTTACAATTAGGGTGGAACAACCCTTTTCCCTGAACTTAGAAGTAGTCAATACCGAGCAAAACTCATTAAAATATTGCTCAATTGATATTGTACCAACTCATCTAAAACAATAATTATGACTACAAATGTATTTAGGGTATTATCAGTAATAATAAGCTTAATTTTCTGTGTTCCGCTACTAATATTTACTCAGGGCCCTGGGGGAAGTTTAAGCAACGTTAAGGTTTGGTTGAAAGCAGATCAGGGAGTTACGCTAAATGCTGCCGGTAAAGCGGTTACGTGGGTAGATCAATCTTCTACTGGAAACTCAGTTAATCAATCCTCTTCAGGAAGTAAAAGACCATTTTTGGTTCAAGATGTTGCCAATTTTAATCCGGCACTCAGGTTTGATGGTAATGATGTATTAAATAGAGGAAGTGCTACGTTTAATGGATCCTCTGGTAGAACATTTTATTATGTTGCTAAAAGTAATTCGAATGTTCAAACGGCAGTATTGTATGTAGGAGGCAATACTGCATATTATAACGAAAGCATTTGTTTTGGAGGGAAGAAGAATTCTTTAGTATTTATTTTTGATGGAGTTCATTCAGCAGGATCTGGTTCGAATGTTGGTGGAAGTGTAAAGTTAAACCATTCTAACGCAGGACAACCAGTTTTAGCTACTGGAAGAGCTTCAACTGGATCAATTAATTTTGGGAATTATAATCTTTCTGCAAAAGGTTATGATTTACTGTCTACTGGGTCAATATCAAGCGGTTTTACCGCTGTGGGAGGTAGTGCTGATTTACCTTCTACATGTAGGCTTCAAATAGGTGCAAGAAGAAATGGTTCTGGAAGTAATGTAGCTAATTTTGATGGAGATATAATGGAAGTGATATTTATTGAGTCAGGGGTTGGTGCAGGGAGAGGGAGAAGAATTGAGTCTTATCTTGCCCTTAAGTATGGTATAACTCTGGGAAACAATGGAACTTCTACTAATTATTTTGGAAGCAATAGTGATGTAATCTGGGATCAATCTGCTAATGCCGGATACAATTATGATATAGCTGGGATCAGAAGAGATGATAATACCGTGTTAGATCAGAGAAAGTCTCGTAGCGAGAATAAAACAAGTGGAAACTATAATGATATTATTACCATGGCCAATGGTTCTCACTTTTCAGCTCCTGCGGCTATTGGTACAAATAGATCAAGTATAATTTGGGGGCACAACAATGCTCCCCTTGCCGGAACGTGGCCACCACCAACCTTTTCCACAACAAATTCGGAGGGAATACAATCATTGTTTCAACGTTCCTGGAAAGTACAGGAAGAAGGCACAATGGGAACGGTTACCCTACAGTTTGACATGAGTAGTGTTGTTGGGGTGTCTGGTGTTGGAACAAATGATTTAGCTCATTTAAGGTTACTGGTGGATGCAGATGGGGTATTTACTTCAGGAGCATTATCCATAGCTCCTTCAACATATGATAATACCACTAATTTGGTGGAGTTTCAGCATGATTTTTCAGGTGCTTCTGGTTTTTATTTTAGCTTGGGGTCTGTCAACTTTACGAATACACCTTTGCCAGTAGAACTTAACAATTTTACAGCAGAATGCTTTAATGAAGGAGTAGAAGTAAAGTGGCAAACAGAACTAGAAATAAATAGTGATTACTTTGAATTACAGAAATCTTCAGATGGAGATAACTGGAATACCATATTCAAAGTAAATGGTGCAGGTAATAGTACCTCTCATAAGGAATATAGATTTTTAGATGAGTCAGGTACAGATATTAATTATTACCGATTGAAACAGATAGATTATAATGGGGATGAGACCGTGTATAAAACCATATTGGCACGATGTGGGATTGCTCCTTTATTTGATACCTATCCAAATCCATTTGAGTCTGAACTTAATATAAGGACTGATTTATTTTTAAGTAAAGAGTTGAAGGTAGAATTGAGAAATACTTTGGGGCAATTGGTGCATTCAGAAACCTTTTCGGATATAAAAGATAATTTGACACTGAATTTGATGCCTGATCTTCAGCCAGGAACCTATATCCTTTCGATATTAGGAGAGAATAGGAGGTATTCGCAACTTGTAATGAAATCTGGTTTATAGTTTACAAGTTGATTAAGCGATAGAGAAGCCACTTGCATTTACAAGTGGCTTTTTTGTTCAATACTTATGATTGGTAATTAACTATTTTCTTCTTTAATAGACAGTGCACCTGAAGGGCATTTACGTACTTGATCAATAATCTCTTCTTTAGTTGCATTTTCCACTTGAATCCATGGGCGTTCTTTTGGTTTAAATACCGCCGGAAGTCCTTTTGCGCAGTATGCTGCATGGATACATTTTTCAGAGTTCCAGATGATTTCTACATCTTCTTTTTTGTACGTTTTCATGTTTTTGATGTTTGATTCTTGCTAATCAAAAATAGGGAAAAGATGGGATATCGGTCTACTATCGGATCTATTCGTTTATTGGTCTTGTATTCAAAATATCTCTGTGAAGTTCACCGGGATATACAAGAAATACTGGAATTTGAATTTTGTACTCTGCTAGAAGTTTTCTCACCGCGTGATCAATTTCCATTTTGCTATATCGACTTGAAAAATGATTTAGAATTAATGTTTCAATATTAATGTCTTTGACCATTTTTAGTACTTCATCGATCCTACTATGTTTATTACCTCTCGATTCAATTTGTGAGTCTCCTTCATTTTTCAGAAATGTCGATTCATGAATAAGTATTTTGGAGCCATCCCATTTCGAATAATCATCCACTGGAGTATCTCCAGAAAATGATATAATATTAGATTCAACCTGTTCAGTAGCAAAATCACGACCGTACTTACCAACGATTTCTTTAATCTCGTTATTGGATTTATCCTGAAATTCAGGCTTAAGTTTTTTCTTTACTTCATATAGTTTGTAGCTTAAACTTTTGTGTACTCCTACAGGACATTTTACATGCTCATTACGTATTGCTTCAATTACGATATTGTTTTTTATTTCAATTCTGGATTTATCCTCAATACCTATCCAAGAGCAGGATGAGACATGAGGATCAAATTTTTCAAGAAAGTTTTTCATGGCAGGAAAAGACCCAGAATCTTTTGGGTAATGAATTTTAGGTAATCCTTCTCTTGAATTGAGTTGGACAAATTGAGGTAAACCATTCAAGTGATCTCTATCTGGATGTGTGATGAATACATTTTTAATCTTTCGTGATTTCTGGAGTAATCCTGCCGTTAATCCATCTCCAGCATCAATTAGTAGGTTCAGTTCTTCAACATTGATCCATGTGGAGAAAAGTGCTGTTGAGTAGGCCGTAATTTTATAATTCATGATATCTTCTTAAGCTAATTAGGTCAGGTTAATTTTAATTGCTTTACAAATTACGAATTATCCAGTATCAATTATGTGGACCCACTCAACCTACATTTCATTTCGGCCGACAGGCAGGGCTCGTCCCGATAGCTATCGGGACTGGGACCATATAATTACTTAATGGAATATAAAGTGTATAAAAAAAGTTCAACATTGCTGTTGAACTTTTGTGTGTGGGCCCACTCAACCTACATTTCATTTCGGTCGACAGGCAGGGCTCGTCCCGATAGCTATCGGGACTGGGACCATATAATTATTTAATGGAATATAAAGTGTATAAAAAAAGTTCAACATTGCTGTTGAACTTTTGTGTGTGGGCCCACCAGGGCTCGAACCTGGGACCCCCTGATTATGAGTCAGGTGCTCTAACCAACTGAGCTATAGGCCCTTAGCTATCAAGCTAAGTGTGTTTGTTCTCTTCCTAAAGAAGAGTTTAATTTCTTTCTTCCCCCTGTGCTCTAACCTCCCGAACGCTTTCGGGATGAGTATAGGCCCTAAACAGCGCAAGCTGCTAGGAGCGCAAAACAAATTCTACAATGGGAAATTATTTGATTGTTTTGCGGTTGCAATTTTACATATTTGTATTCAATAAACCAATAAAAAACCGGAATGCTTGATTTAACTGGGATAAAAAACATCATTTTCGATTTAGGAGGAGTCATTTTAAACATTGATTATCAATTAACATCGGATGCTTTTAAGCAATTGGGAGCCAGTAATTTTGATGATATTTATTCTCAGGCAAAACAAAATGATGTATTTGACCGATTGGAAACGGGTAGGTTAGAACCACAGGCATTTAGAGATTACATGAAAGAGTTTATTCCAAATGCAACTAACGATCAAATCGACGATGCCTGGAATGCCATGTTGCTTCAAATACCATCAGCCAGAGTTGATTTATTGAAGAGACTTTCTAAGGAGTATAGAATTTTCTTGTTGAGCAATACCAATACCATACACATAGATGCGTTTAATCAAATTGTAGAAAGAGACTATTATAAAGAATTGTTCAACGATCTGTTTGAGCAACATTACTATTCCTCGGAAATTGGGTACAGAAAGCCCAATGCAGATAGTTTTGAGTACGTACTTCAACAAAATGGATTACTGGCCTCAGAAACGTTTTTTATAGATGATTCTGAACAGCATTTAACCGGAGCAAATAAAGTAGGGTTGAGAACCCATTTTTTACAACCGGAGGAAGATATAATTCGATTATTCTAAAAAGAGTTAGCCTTTATCCTGGCATAATTCGATAAGTACACCTCCTGTGCTTTTTGGATGTAAAAAGGCAATTCTTTTATTGTCGGCCCCATCTTTAGGTGATTCGTGAATCATTACCATCCCTTCTCCTTTTAATCGTTCTATTTCGGCTTCAATATCTTCTACTTCGAACGCAATGTGGTGAATACCTTCTCCACGTTTTTCTATGAACTTAGCAATTGGGCTATTAGGATTGGAGGCTTCTAGTAGTTCAATTTTACTTTCGCCAATTTGAAAGAATGAAGTCTTCACTCCCTCAGATTCTACTTCTTCCATTTTGTATGGTTCAACGCCAAGTAGCTTAGTGTAAAGTTCGTTACCAGCTTGTAAATCTTTAACCGCAATTCCTAAGTGTTCAATCTTTTTCATGTGTGTTTGGCAAAAAAAAATCCCTTCAGCGAACTGAAAGGATTTTGATATAATTAGAATGTGTTTTTTATTTTTTGTTCCATACCTGTCCGGTAGTGGCATCGAAGTTAACGTAGTATAATCCTTTCTTAAGGTTGTCAACGTTAATGTTTTGTCCGAATCCTTTCTTAACTAAGTTTCCAAAGGTATCGAAGATTTCAAATAATGTCTCTCCAGAGAATTCCAGGGTCTTACTCTTATCAGATAAGATTTCCACTTCAGGAATACTAGAGTCGATATATTTAGTGTTAGGAGAAATTCTTGGTCTACCAGTGTAATCCACTTGTTTAACTCTGAATTTGTTTTCTCCCGAGTGTGGAGTAATGGTAAACTCGTAGTTGTTCTCACCAGCGGTACCTACACCGTCAACTTCTCCAACTTTGATCCATTTGTTCCATCTGTATTGCTCAACAATGTAAGTCAGTTTTCCTTGCTCACCAGTTGTTTTCCACTTAAGGATTTTACTATCGTCAACATTGATACTAACTGTTTCGAAAGTACTTCTAGGACGTAATACCTCAGGGTTCAATACTTTTGGAAGACAATCCAACTTGTGAAAAATCTTAACCGTTACAGGGTCCCCAACACTTAAGTTAAGGTTAGTAAAGTCAATTTCGAATGCACTAGAACTAATCTGATCGGTAGTAACATCGCCATTCACAGTAACTTTAATTACACAAAATCCAACTCCGGATCCGGCAAATGGATTTTGAACATAAAGGTTCTTCCCCTGGTAGTGCCCTTCATGTATAATACTTGTTTCGTTGTTCTGCGCGTTGGCTACAACGGATAACAAGAAAAGTCCTATAAGTAATAATCTATTCATTATCTACAATTAACCTAGTAAACATTCTTACTTTGAAAGCGCAATAATAAAAGCTATTTTACAAAAATCAAAATAAAATAACTCTTTTTTGCTCGTTTTACACCAGCCAAAATTACGATTAATTATCTTTTTTTTTAGATAAATGAGATAAAAATATAGAGAGTTAAATTATTCTTTTGTTATATTAATTTAAGTACGTATCCTTGTAAGTTGTATCTAGAAGTATAATTTCGATTATAAACACAAATTTATTATGACTAAATTTTTCGGAGCTTTAATTTTGGCACTGGCATTAGTTTCTTGCGGAGGTTCGGAGGAAGCTGCTGGTAATGAGGCTGATGGAAATCATGAGAGGGTAGCGAAAGGTTCTACCGTTGTTTATGGAAATACCCTAAAAATATCTGATAATGATCGATATGTGAGTTTGTTTCCGCCGGATGTGGTTGATGCATTTTCGTCTAAAATAATTTCTCAAATCCATGATGGGTTATTAAAATTTGATTCAAAAGATTTATCCATCTTACCAGCCATTGCCAAAGACTGGAAAATTAGCGATGATCAAACCATTTACACTTTTGAATTAAGAGATAACGTATTTTTTCATGACGATCCTTGCTTCGCTGATGGAAAAGGAAGAAAGGTAACGGCAGGAGATTTTAAATTTTCTTTCGAGTTACTAATGAACCCAGAGTACAGTCAGGTACTTCACTTGTTTAAAGACAAAGTTGTTGGAGCTAACGATTATATCGAAGGAAAAGCAGATGAAATTTCAGGAATTAAAGTAATTGATGATCACACACTTGAAATTACAGTGATCGAACCTCAGTCATCATTTATTTATGCTTTAGCACTTCCAAACTCTGTAGTACTTCCTAAAGAAGGATTCGATAAATATGGTAAAGCTGTTACCGTTGGTGCAGGTGCTTTTGTTTATATCAAAGAAAAAGATACTGATGAGAACTTGTACTTAGCGTATAACCCAAACTACTACATGGTAGATGAGGAAGGAAACAGATTGCCTTATTTAGACAGTGTTAATTTCCACTATGTGCCTACTAAAGAAGCGGAGTTAGAAATGTTTAGAACAAAAGATTTATCTGTTCTTCACGGATTACCAACTTCCAGAATTGCTGAGGTAGTAGCTGAGAATATTGCGAACTTTAAGAATAAGCCTCCAAAAACAATTTTGGTTAGAGAGCCGGAAATGTCTACTCAGTATTATGAGTTTAACGTAAGAATGGAGCCATTCAACAACATAAAGGTTCGTCAGGCATTTAACTATGCAATTAACAGAGAGAAGTTGTTGAACAACGTATTAAACGGACAAGGAACAGTTGGAAATAAAGGGATCACTCCTAAAATTAGAAGTTTCAAAGGATACGATTACAACAAAATTCAAGGGTATGAATATAACCCGGAATTGGCTCGTCAATTATTGGCTGAAGCAGGGTATCCTGAAGGAAAGAACTTCCCATCCATTCGTTTAGAGGTTAACCGAGGAGGTAACGTTCACAAATTAGTGGCTAGCGAGATTCAACGTCAACTTTCGAATACATTAGGTATTAACATTAACGTTGAAACAGTAAGCTTTGCGGATAAGGTTGAACACTCTAAGTATGGTAAATCTGAAATGTTCCGTTCTGCATGGGTAGCTGATTACCCATCGCCTGAGTCTTTCTTGAGCATTTGCTACGGAGGAGAGGTTCCTGAATCTATGGATGAGCCTTCTCACCCTAACACGATGAGATATACAAGCGCTGCTTTTGATTCTCTGTACTTACAGGGAAGAAAAACAGCTAACCAAACAGAACGCTATAATTTGTTTGCTGAGGCAGAAAGAATTATGATGGAAGATTCTCCATTAATGATTCTTTGGTATCAGGAGAACTATACACTGTATCACTCAGAAGTAAGAAACTTCTACTACAATGCTATGGAGTACATGGATTTCTCTAAAGTGTACATTAAGGAGATGACTCAGGAAGAGGTAGAAGCTACAGCTGCTAAGATAGAAAGCGGAGAGTCAGCACCAGTTGAAGATTAATAGAACAGCACTATAAACAAAAAAGGCTCTGATTTATGTCAGAGCCTTTTTTTATGGAGTAAAGTATTTTTAAATCAAGTTGGTAAATGCATCAGTTAAACTTGGTAAGTCTAAGTCATAATTAGAAACACTCATTTCGTCATCAGCTCCAGATTGCTCCATATCATCGTTAGCTGCATCTGGAGTTACGTTTTTCTTCTCAATTAATGTAGCCTTGTACTGACCATCCACCATGGTATTAATGGTTTCGATAATATCATCGCAAGAGGTAACGGAATTATCGTAATCGATTGAAGCAGTTTTTGCCTCGTAGTCCACTTTGCACTCAGTAACACCTTCTTTTTCGGAAACTCTGGATTCGATAGTAGATTTACATCCTTTTTCACACATCATACCCTCAATGGCAAGTTTGCAATTGGAGTTGGTAGTGATTTCTGTAGATGCAGAATCATTTTTTTCTGAGTTGCCGCATGAATTGGTTAATAACAATCCGAAAGCAAGAATTAGGGGTAAAGTTCTTATAGTCATAGTGTTAAGTTTATGAGGGGAGCAAATGTACAAAAGAAAAATTCTAAAGTCTGAATGTCATATAATTTTAACAATCTTATAACTGCTATTCATAATCAAAGGGATAATTCTACCTTCGCAGCGTGAAAAAGGAAAAAGTCAAAGCGTGGATTTATTTAGTTGTCCTGTCCATTATTTGGGGAGCTTCCTATTTGTTGATTAAAATTGCTCTGGAAGATCGTGATGGAAATCAGCGATTACCCGCAGAACAGTTGGGGGCATTAAGAATGAGCTTTGCCTTTCTGGCTCTAACTCCGTTTCTAATAAAATCCATTAAGTTGGTTAAGCGTAAGCACATCATTTTCCTAATCATGTCTGGTGTATTCGGAAATGGATTACCAGCCTTTTTGTTTGCTTATGCTGAGTCGAGGTTAAACAGCTCCATTACCGGGATGTTGAATTCCCTGGTTCCTTTATTCACCATACTGATAGCTGCCATTATCTTTAAATTTAAAATTAAAACCAATCATATAATTGGGATTACCATAGGGGTAGGTGGAGCCGTTTTAATTGTATACAACAAGCTTTTTGGAGTGCAGTTTTCGAAGGAGGATGTTCCGGCATTGTTGATGGTTGTAGCTGCTACCATGTGTTATGCTACGAGTCTTAATGTAATTAAATACAAGTTGGGAGAGGTGGATTCTAAAGCCATTACCACCATTTCATTTGCCTTTGTTGGTCCTTTCTGTATGATTTATCTGGCGTTTACAGATTTCTTTACCCGACTAAGTACACAACCAAACATTTACGAAGGAGTTGGTGCTGTAGCGGTTTTAGCGGTTTTGGGTACAGCTCTGGCAGTATTGATGTTCAATAATATGATCAAATTGAGCTCCGCTGTATTTGCCTCTTCTGTAACTTATTTTATACCGGTAGTGGCTATATTGCTTGGCATTTTCTATGGAGAAGAAGTTTCACCCATTCAGTTACTGGGAATGCTTACTTTGATTGTTGGTGTTTTGGTGATCAATCGAAAATAAGTATCAAAACGTACCCCATTCTGTTGAACCTTTTTTATTTTTGGTTTTATTGTACTTATACAATAGAAAAACCTGGATATAATGAGAAAAACCATAGGAATAGTAATGTGTTCCATGCTGCTAATTGGATGTGGGCCGGAAGAAGAACCCAATGTAACTACAGATCCTAATAAAGGGGAAAAGGAACATGTGGAAGAACCAACTGTAGCAGTTCCGGATTTCAATAAGGATTCTGCTTATGCATTTGTTCAAAAACAGGTAGATTTTGGGCCTAGAGTTCCCAATACTCCTCAGCACGATAGTTGTGGGAAATGGTTAGTGAGTAAGCTGGAAGGTTATGGATTTGAGGTGATGGTACAAGAAGGGCAAGCAAAAGCCTGGATGGGAAAAATGCTAAACATTCAAAACATCATTGCTCAGTATAACCCGGAAATGACCAATCGAATTATGTTGTGCGGGCACTGGGATACCAGGCCTTATGCCGATAGGGATACAGAACGACAAACCAAACCAATTTTGGGAGCCAACGATGGAGCCAGCGAAGTGGGGGTATTATTGGAAATAGCAAGACAAATCAGCTTAAGCGACCCTAAAACAGGTGTAGACATTATTCTGTTTGATACGGAAGATTACGGAAGTGTTTCTGTGGGAGGGATGTTGGACATTGCTTCTACTGCAGATACCTGGTGTTTAGGATCTCAGTACTGGTCTAGAAACCAACCAATAAAAGGATACAACCCACGATATGGGATTTTAATGGATATGGTAGGTGCCAAGGATGCAGTATTTTATAAGGAGGGTTACTCTATGAAATATGCTCCACAGCAAGTAAATACCATTTGGAAAGTAGCAGAAAATCTGGGGTATGGAAAATACTTTGTAAAGAAGCTTGCTCCTGGAATTACAGATGATCATACTTATGTGAACCAAATAGCAGGTATACCAACTTTAGATATTGTTCACTATGGGCCAAGTAGTAATGCAGGACATGCAAATTTTGATTTTGGTCATTTTCATCACACACATAAAGATAACATGGATATTATAGATGCCGAAACTTTAAAAGCAGTTGGGCAAACCGTGTTGTATGTTGTTTATAAGCAATTATAATTCACTCAAGCCTGCCGTTTAGCAGGTTATAGATATTATGGAAAAAAAGAAACTCTTTTTATTGGATGCATTTGCATTGATTTACCGATCGCACTTTGCATTTATTCGTACACCTCGTATTAATTCTAAAGGAATGAACACCTCCGCCATTTTTGGAGTGGCCATGACTATTTTGGATGTTCTCCAGAAAGAAAAACCCACTCACATTGCCATGGTGTTTGATGCACCGGGCGGAAGTGTAAGGAACGAGGAATATGTAGAGTACAAAGCACATAGAGAAGAGATGCCGGAGGATATCCGAATTGCAATTCCGTACATCAAAAGACTTTGTGAAGCTTTGAATATTCCAACTCTGCAAGCAGAGGGATACGAGGCAGATGATGTGATAGGAACCCTGGCTAAACAAGCAGAGAAGGAAGGATACATTACCTATATGATGACCCCTGATAAGGATTTTGGTCAGTTGGTTTCTGAAAACATTTTTATGTATCGCCCAGGTAGAAGTGGAAAACCACGTGAGATTTGGGGAGTGGAAGAAGTGTGTGAGAAATTTGAGGTGGAACACCCACTACAGGTAATTGATATTTTAGGACTGTGGGGAGATGCAGCAGATAACATTCCGGGGATACCGGGAATTGGAGAAAAGACTTCCAAGAAGTTAATCAAGCAATACGGAAGTGTAGAAGGATTAATTGAGCATGCCCATGAGTTAAAAGGAAAGCAAAAGGAAAACGTGATCAACTTTGCTGAACAGGGATTACTTTCAAAAAAACTGGCGACCATTTTATTGGATGCACCAGTGGATTTTGATGAAGGATTGTTCATCAAGGAAGACCCAGATAAAGATCAAATTAGAGAATTGTTTTCGGAGCTGGAGTTTAGAGCTTTAGCAAAGAGAATTCTTGGCGAGGAAATTACCATTCAGAAAGCAGCACCAGTTTCGGCTAACGGGCAGATGGATCTGTTTGGAGCTCCAATTGAGGAAGGCTCTGCAGTTGAGGAAGAGGTGATAGCCGAAGAGGCCAAAACATTGGAGAATACGGATCATAAGTATCAATTGATAGAAACTGATGAAGCTGCAAATGATTTGGTGGCTTCCATGTTAAAGGAGAAATCCATTTGTTTTGATACGGAAACCAGTAGTCTGGATAAACAAACAACAGAATTATTGGGAATGTCTTTTTCATGGAAAAAGGGAGAAGCGTATTATGTTTCGGTTCCGGAAGACAAGGAAAAAGCGATGGCTAGAGTAGCTTTATTCAAGCCTGTTTTTGAGAGTGAATCTATCCAGAAAGTGGCTCACAACATTAAGTTTGATGCTACGGTATTGTTGAGGTATGGAGTTGAGATAAAAGGGGAGACATTCGATACCATGATTGCTCACTATTTGTTCCAGCCGGATCAAAAGCACAACATGGACTTCCTTTCGGAAACGTTCCTGAACTATCGCCCTGTTTCCATAGAAACTCTTATTGGCAAAAAGGGTAAAAATCAGAAGAGCATGAAAGATCTTGCTCCATCTGAAGTATCTGATTACGCCAGTGAAGATGCTGATATTACCAATCAATTGAAAGAAGTATTTGCCGATAAGGTAGAGGCCGATCACATTAAAGAATTGTTTCATGATATTGAAATGCCTTTGAGCAATGTGTTAATGCACATGGAACACGAAGGGATTAACTTGGATATTGATGCATTATCAAAGTTTTCTTCTGAGCTGGAGGAAAGCATGAAAACTCTTCATAGTGGTATTTTAACGGATGCCGGAACTGAGTTCAACGTGGATTCGCCGAAGCAGTTAGGAGAAGTACTGTTCGATGTGATGAAAATCGATGAGAAGGCAAAGAAAACCAAAACCGGTCAGTATAAAACGGACGAACAAACCCTTTTAAATCTAGCCGGTAAGCATAATATTATTGAGAAAATACTGGAGTACAGGCAGCAAAAGAAATTGAAGTCAACTTATGTTGATGCCTTACCAAAATTGGTTAACCCTGAAACCAATCGCATTCATACTACATTTATGCAAACGGTTGCAGCAACCGGTAGATTAAGTTCTAATAACCCGAATCTTCAGAATATTCCAATTCGAACAGCAATGGGTAGAGAGATTAGAAGAGCATTTATTCCTCGAAATGATGAATTTACCCTTCTAGCGGCAGATTACTCTCAAATAGAGCTAAGAATTATAGCCGCCATGAGTGAGGATGCAGGAATGATCCAGGACTTTGTGGATGGACACGATATTCATTCAGCCACAGCCTCTAAAGTATTTGATGTAAGCATGGATGAGGTAACCCGAGAAATGAGGAGTAAGGCCAAGATGGTAAACTTTGGACTTGCTTACGGAATGGGGACCTTTGGATTAGCTCAGCGATTAAACATAAAGAGAGGAGAAGCCAAAGAGATCATCGAAAGTTATTTTGGTAAGTACCCTGGAATTAAAAGCTTTATGGATAATAGTATCGAGAAAGCCAAAGAAAATGGGTACGTGGAGACCATTAAGAAAAGAAGGAGGTATTTGGCAGATATCAATTCAGCCAATGCAACCATGAGAAAATTTGCTGAGCGAAATGCGATTAACGCACCAATTCAGGGGTCTGCGGCCGACATCATTAAAATAGCCATGATTGATGTACACAATGAGTTAAAGAAGAGGGATTTGAAAACCAAAATGTTGTTGCAGGTGCACGATGAATTGGTGTTTGATTTACATAAAACAGAGCAAGAAGAAGTAATCGATTTGGTAACCACTAAAATGGAGAACGCTGTAAAACTGAAGGTTCCTTTGAAGGTAGAATATGGAATTGCTAACAACTGGTTAGAAGCTCATTAAGCCGCTAGTTTAGAATACTTGAACCGGACATTACTAAAAACCTTATATTTGATACAAAAGTTATGACCATGAATATAAAATTACTCCTTTCTTCTTTTTTAGTTGCCGCTATACTAGTTTCCTGCGGTGGTGAAGAGCAAAAGGAAGAAGTGGTGATCGATCACCAGGATACCACTACTGTTGACGAAGAAGTAAAAGATCGTACCGAAAAAATTGAAAACATATTTTTCAATATCCCATCTCCAATGGAAACTTCCAATATTTTGAGAGATGCAGGGGCTAGCTATGAATTCCATTTACCGAACAATCCTAAAAGTGCTGATGATTATCAATCGCTAGCGCAACAATCATTAAACATGGGAGTTTTTGGTGCAGATTTAAACTACGCAAGTGTTTTCGATCAAACTACGGAAACCATGATGTACCTATCTGCAGCACAAAAGCTTGGTAAAAAACTAGGGTTAGAGCAGATTTTTGACGAATATACCGTAGGGAGAATAGAAGATAACGTGGAGGACGATGATTCTATGCAAGTAATCATTTCGGAAACATTTTGGAGAATGGATACTTATCTTAAGGAAGATGATCGCGAGAGCGTTTCTGCTTTAATAGTTGCTGGTGGTTGGGTAGAAGGAGTGTACCTGTCAACACAGTTGGCTAAATTAAGCCCGGATAATGCAGATTTGAAACAAAGAATTGCTGAGCAGAAGTACTCAATTGCAAATTTAAATGGGTTGTTAGGATCATACCCTGATAACGACTTAATTGAAGATATTAGAAACGAATTGTTAGATCTTGAAGGGATGTTTGATAAGATTACAGAATCTAAAACTCCAGGAGAAAACAATGTTGATGAAGATGGTGTAATGGTAATTGGCACGAAAATTTCTCTAGACATGTCTAATGAAGTTTTAACGGAGATTACCGAGAAGATAGCAGAGATTAGAAACGATATTATTAATTAGTATGAAAACACTTAGACTACTGTTGATTTTGTGCGTACTGATTCCTTTTGGGGCAGATGCACAATGTAGAGGATTTACAAAGAAGAAATGTCGACCTCAAATTGAGCCTTACGTGCATAATGGACAATTGAACAATGCTGTTCTTTTTCCCGGAGATAAAGCAGATATTATGTTGACTTTTTACAGCGGACAAAACTATCGTTTGTTGGTATGTGCTCAGGAGCAATTGGGAGACGTAACTTATACGGTTTCTGATATTGATAAGAACGTGATATTTGATAGTTCTGACAAAGAGAACAACATTTTTGATTTTAAAGTGGCATCTACTCAACAGCTAATTGTATCAGTTCATGTGCCGGAATCAGAAAGTACCCACGACCTGGATTTCCAGGGTTGTGTATCTGTTCTGGTTGGATTTAAGGAATAATATAGTCTTAACTATATACAAAGCCTCATCATACCGATGGGGCTTTTTTTATGCATAAAAATACCCGGAGAAAAATTCCTCCGGGCATCATCAAAAAAATAGTACGAATCATGGCAATTGATTCACTTAAAAAGCAACAAGTACCATGCCAATTGTTAATTATTTGTTAACGGTCCTGAAAATCAATGTCATCGAGGATTTTTTCTTCCGTTATTTTAGTGTCCGATTTCTTTTTGTAGAACAATGGAATAATAGCATCCAGAGGAATTTGAACTCCCCATCCCACTACTACAATTTCTATAAATGTTGAGTAGTCTGGGAATCGATCCACGAAAAAAACGGATATCACTATTATGAAAGTGAGTATTGCAATTAAGCTTCCCAGTAGATTTGAAACAAGCTTATGAGTGTAGTTGCAATGATTCTTTAAGTACCTGTTACTTAACATCAGTGTACCAACTTTCATAAGAAAGGTAATCCCGAATCCAATATAAACATCCTGAATTATCCCAAGCTCATCTCCCAGAATTTTTGCAAATAATGCAAATGCAGTTCCGAAGATTACCCCAGAAACAATACCCGTAGATAGGCTTTTTTTCAAGTTGGACATGTAGTAAAAGTGCTAAGAAGCTAGCTTTTCGGCAAGAATAATATCACTTAAATCAATAAGTGTACCTGTGTTTTGAAGTAGCTCAAACCTGTTGTGAGAAGATTCTACTCTGGATTTAAGAGAAGCAGCTGTAAAATAGTAGTTGCTTTCACCATTAGAATTAACTTTCCATAGGATACCAAACACTTCTTTTCCGGACTTTAATCGGAACCTGCAATGTTTATTAAATATGGTGTTAAATTGATCCATCACGGTTTAGGTATAACTAATGTAACGCATTTTGTTACGCTTTGTTATTATAGTTTTTAACAAATACGGGGCCAGAAATGGCTTAAAGTCAAGGCATAGATTCATTTATCAAAAAATTAAAGTAGTTAAACCAAAAGTTTGGTTCTGTGGTCATTTCTTCAAAATGTTAGTAACTACTTATAGTTTCTCGATTTCACTACGTTGCTCTTCTGCCTTTTGCTCTTGTTCTTTTTGTAGCTGTTGATCTTCTTTAGAAGTGTGTGCAGCAGGTAAATGGCCGGACATGGATTCTCCAATTTTGGGAAAATATCCATTAATGATACGATTCATATCGTTAGTGTGTGCAGGCATATATACCATAGCTGCACCTCCATGTATTTCTTTACCATTAATATCAAAGATGGTGTAATGCATTTTAACTTTTCTTTTGTAAGATAAACTGGATAAACCAACTCGATCTCCTTCTGCAGCTTCTTCTATGTCCAATTCATTGATGAAGAGAAATACATCAGCCTCGTACCTTGCTCCAATGGTTTTTAGTAAGTTAGGATTGTGGATGCTGGTGTTCATGAACTTCTCGCGGTTATCTCTAACCGTATGTATTTGTCCATCCTTAATTCTTGAGCCCGATTCTTCAGCAGTCGCTTTTTCATCTTTCTTAATGAGTTTGTTAAACTGCCCTTTTACTTTATTGATGGCCTTTGAGTCTTCTTCGGCCTTTTTTGCTTGTTCTACATCCTCTATCGGTAGGTCTTTGTATTTATATCCGATGGAGTTGTAGATATAGTTGAGGTCCTGAGCTACAGAACCGGTATCCAGATGAAGCAAAGAAACTGCCTTTAGGTTTCCTCCCACTGATCTTAACATGTGATCGGAGATACCATAACGCATATTATCTCTTATTTGCTGATGATTTAGTCCAGTGTGCATGGATATGTCCTTATCGGCACTGGAAATGTACATTTTAGGTTCAAATGGAATGATCAGTACTTTGGAATGACTATCTCGTCCTTCATTATAGACTTCTTGATCAGTTTTCTTTTGTGGCACTTTATCTTGCCCCAGGGAAAGGAAGGGTATGATTAAGAGGATGGGTAAAATGTAACGCATACGCTAGTTGTTCAATGTAATTCAAAATTACAGACAACACGTTTAACTTCTGAGTAAGAAGGAGTTACTTGTTAATGTGTGGGAGTTGAAAACTACCCAAATATCCAGCGGTAAATATCCAATCCATTGGCATATAGCAATAGACTGATTAATAGGATCATACCAACTATTTGAGCTCTGGTAAGGAACTTGTCGCTAGGTGGTTTACCAGATATCATTTCGTAGGTTAAGAACATTACATGTCCACCATCCAGTGCAGGAATTGGTAAGATGTTCATAAACGCTAACATGATGCTTAAAAGAGCTGTAGTTTGCCAGAAGTGTCTCCAGTCCCATTTAGGAGTAAACAAGCCTCCAATGGCTCCAAAACCACCAATTGAGGTAGATCCTTTTGAGGTGAAAACAAATTTCATCTGAGCAACATAATCGTGTAATGTCCAGTATCCGGATGCAAATCCTGCTGTGATACTTTCTCCAAAAGAATAGTCTCGTTGGTGAATGTCGTATAGACGATTGAATTTCCCCTCTGGTGCAACACCAATTTTTCCAAGGCTATCTGTTTTAACGGATAAATGAACAGTCTCGGTTCCTCTTACTACATCTAGCGTAATGGTATCATTTTTAAAATCAGGAAGTACATCTGTAAACTCATCCCAGTAAGCTATGTTCTGGCCGTTAACTGCAACGATAGAATCGTATTTTAGTAGTCCTCCTTTTTCTGCCGGCGAATCCGCCACCACCGTGTCGATTAATGGGGTAACGCGAAGTGTAAATGATCTTTGGTCTTTTTGGAAAAGGGTATAATCGATGTCTTCCGGAAGAGTAATGGTTTCCGTTTCTCCATTAGGATGCTCTACATATAGCTCTCTTGCTCCACGAAGCATAATCATTTTATCCAGGTCGTAGGCATTGTCCAATTCTTCACCCTCTACTTTAAGTACTTTATCTCCATCTTGAAAACCGTATTGCTCCAGTTCCTGAGCAACGTTGTATCCGTGATCCATTTCTGAAGGAGTAATGTATTTCTCTCCCCAAACAAACAAGATCATCATGTAAATCATGAACCCAAGAATAAGGTTAACGGTAACACCACCAATCATAATGATTAGCCTTTGCCAGGTAGGTTTTGAGCGAAATTCCCACGGTTCGGCTGGTTTCTCCATCTGCTCCTTATCCATACTTTCATCGATCATTCCGGATATCTTTACATACCCTCCAAGTGGAATCCACCCAATACCATATTCGGTTTCTCCCTTTTTAAACTTGAATAAAGAAAATCCAGCATCGAAGAACAAGTAGAATTTTTCTACTCTTGTTTTGAACCAACGAGCTGGTATAAAATGTCCTAGCTCATGAAGTACAATTAATATCGATAAACTCAGAACTAACTGAGCTGCTTTGATCCAAAATTCCATAATACGCTCAAATATGAACGGCAAAGATAATTTTATTCCCGACAATGAGGAAGAATGATGGCTCAAACCATCTGCTCCAAAAGTTTAATTTAACATTAATTGACAGTTGGATAGGGAGATTACCATTTGGCGCTTCTTTTGATCTCGTCGATCAGCGCTCCTTTGGCTTCATCATACGTTTCAATTCGCACGTACTCACCAGAAGTTTGGTCCACCACATTCTTTAAGGTCATTTCTTCCATTTGCCTGTTTCTGATTCCAATAATCGAAATAGGAATGCATCTTTTTTGATATTTGGCAGCAAGCTTCTTAGGGTTTCCATCTCCACGGTTAAACCCTCCGTCTGTGGCCATAATAACAATGTTGTTTCCATCTTTTATAAAAGCTTGTTCAGCTTTTTTATACGCCAATTTCATTCCCTCTCCTCCAGCAGTATAACCACCTCCTTTTAGTCTGGATATGGTGCTGACAATACTGTCGTGATCATCACCAGGCATGGTTTCTAACAGTACCTTAGCATTACTTGCATACGAAACTAGAGTTATCTTGTCTACTGGTCGTAACATGCCAGTTAATTCAATCATAGCAGCTTTTAGCAGATCAAGTTTTCCTGTATAAAGCATCGAACTGGAAACGTCTACAAGGAATACCACATTGGTAGGCTTGTACTTCGATAGAGGAAAGTCGGGGTAAAGCTCTTCATGCGTAATTGGAGGTTCAATAATTTCCACCGTAGAGGAGTCCGGCTCATCTGGAATTGTAATGGCAATGTCTGTAATTGTATCTTCCGGAACTGGTTCAGGGTCTGGCTCAGGTTCCGGTTCATCTATAACCTCTGTTATGATTTCTTCATTAGGGTCTTTTTCTAGCTCCACCAGTACATAGTTGTTGTTTCTATTGATATACTTTGGAAATTCTTTTGGTAGATAAGTATCTGCTGTGGTAACGAAATAGTACAATCCAAGCTCCACAACTTTTTCTGCTTCTCCTTTAAAATTAGTGGTTAGCTCATGAGCAGGTATTCCGTTATGAATCATTAGTACATTGGCCTTTGGGATAGGTTCGCGTGTTTGTTTGTCGATTACTTTTACCTCGAATTCAAAATCGAGCGAAGTATTTACACTTTGTTCATTAAAGTGCGGACAGGATATTTGATTGTTGGGAACCTCCTGAGTATACCCATTAATTTTCACTGTCTTGGGTTCAGTATAGCAACTAAAGTGTACCTTAATTTCTTCGTTGATGATACCTTTTTGAGTGGGAGTAAACTGAACCCTCATGTACACTGTACTATCCGGCTTTATTTCTTTACTGGAATACCGAACAAAAAAGCGGTCGTCTACATCTGCCCGAAAAATGAATACTTTTTTATCGCTCGTGTTTTTAATGGGGATGTCCACATAACGTTGAGACGATTTATCGATGATTCCAAGATCGTACGGTTTTCCCAGAAAAACTGTTTGTGCATGTCCGAACATACACCACCCCAGAAGGAATAGTATGATTAGTTTTAATTTTCCCATTGCAGAAACTCCTTAACGTAAGGACACTTGCAAAGGTTATACCTAAACCCTAAGAAATTAGAATCCTAGTCTTAAGAACATTGTAATAAAAGACAGTAATCTTAAGGCTGCAATTACCACCCCAATCACAGCCATGGTTTTACCAGACTTTACTTTTTTAAAGGAATCGTCGTGGTAGCTGTTAGGAGCTAAGTTGTAATTCTCTTCCGCTTTTCTAACCAGAGATAAGGTGTAAATTCCTAGTGCTCCTCCAATAACTCCGAAGATAAATGGAAGGATAATGGATCCAATACCCATAAAGAATATCTTTTGATCATCTTCCAGGTCCTGTTTAAATGCTGCTTTAGAGTTGGAATTGTTGTACAAACTTTCTCTCGAAGGCTCAGGCTCGTAGGAGCGTTCCTCCCTATATGGTTCTGGCTCTTCCTGTGGTTCTTCAACAGGCTCTTCTTCTCTATTAACCTCATTTCTAAGTTCTCTTTCACGGTGTTTAATGAAATCCGATAGGAAGCCATCATGTTCATCCAACCCAAGGTCTTCTTCTTTGTTTTCGTAAGTTTCTTCCTCTCCAACAATGTATTCTAATTCCTCTTGCTGGTTTTCCAGTTCTTGTTGAAATTGATTCGTTTCTTCTGAAAGGTTTTTAATGGTTTCTTCCAGTTCAGTATGACTTATTTCTCCTTGCTGGAATTTTTGAACCTCTTCCTCAACTTCTTCTACCACATGTTGAGTAAAACTTTCAATGTTTTCGATAGGTTCAGAAGTCTCTTCAACTATCGGTTCAGGTGGTGAAATTGGTTCCGGTTCTTTCTTCTCAATTTCCGGTTCAGGAGTGTCAAAATTTACCTCAACAGGGTCGAAGGTAATCTCTGGACGATCGAATACAATTTCTTCGCGATCAAAGGAAGATGAGACCTCTTGTCTCCTTTGGTTCATCTCCTCTTCAAACGAATTTCTGGCCGAACCAAAATCAGTTCGGTTAGCGTCGTAATCTTCTCTGGTGTGCTCTTCCTTTTTCTCCTCTTTAACTTCTTTGTTAGCCTGGATTTCTTGTTCAATAAGTTTATCCAACTGACTTTTAGTAACCTTTAGAGTACGAGCTAGCTCCTGTAATTCAATTAATTGAGTTACACTGGGAGATCCATCCTGAGTAGAGGCTTTGATTTTTTCGAGAAGCGTTTCCATAGAGAACGATTGGTAATTCTCCTCTAATGTACTAATAATGTTAAATTGATCCTACTCTCCAGATCGGATAACTCCAATAGTAGCTTTAGAAAGCTCATCTTCGATAATTCCGAAGTGTTTTTCGTAATCTATCTGGCTTCTTCTAATTACTTCCATGGCATCTTCTTTACCATAAATGGCGTCGATGTATACCTTATCCTGAGACTCTCCCGGGATGTTTTTATAAGTTAAGAAGTAATGTTTTATTCTATCGATAATGGATTTTGGGCAATCGCTAATATCGTTCCACGAATCGTATACTTCATCTCCTTTAAGAACAGCAATAATCTTATCGTCAGCTTCACCATCATCAATCATTCTAAACCCTCCAATAGGAATAGCAGGAACGATGATGTTTCCGTGTGTAATGTTTCTTTCGGTTAGTACACAAATATCAAGTGGGTCAGCATCTCCAAGGATTCCTGTTCTTCCACTTTTTTCCATACAGTATTCTGCTACTTCCTCGGCACAATAGGTTTGAGGAACAAATCCGTACAATGCAGGTACAATGTTCGAGAATTTTTGCGGACGGTCCACTTTAATGAATCCCGATTCTTTATCTATTTCATACTTTACGGAATCGTGTGGAGTCATTTCGATGAAAGACATTACTGTTTCAGGAGCATCTTCTCCAATATGTATTCCGTGCCATGGGTGAGATTGATACCTCAATCCTAATTTACCCCAAAGGTGTTTAAGTGCGTTATTCATGTGTTAAAATCTGCCGCAAAGATCGATAAACCCATGGAATAACAAGCAATAGGTACATTTAATTTAAAATAATTTAACACGAGGTTAACTTGCCAATTTCTAAGCAACTGAACTATTGGTAGTTCTATCTCTGTTGAGGTTGGCTTTAATGTCCTCAATTCTCCCCTTTGGAATAGAGTTAATAAGGGTTTTGGTGTAATCCGATTTAGGGTTAGCATAAATTTCATCAGCAATTCCTGCCTCTTCAATTTTCCCTTTGTTCATTACGATCATACGATCGCTCATAAATTTAACCACCGAAAGATCATGCGAAATAAAGATGTAAGTCAATCCTAATTCATCTCTTAATTCGTTTAGCAAGTTTAGCACATCAGCCTGAACTGATACATCCAATGCAGAAACAGACTCGTCACAAATAATGAATTTAGGTCTCAAAGCAATGGCTCTTGCAATGCAGATTCTTTGCCGTTGTCCACCGGAAAATTCATGCGGATAACGGTAGAAGTGATCTTCGGAAAGACCTACTTTCTTAAGCAGTTCAATTACTTCTTGCTTACGTTGTAATTCGCTGTCGCACACTCCATGAACTCTCATTGGTTCTACGATGGCTTCTCCAATTGTAATTCTAGGGTTAAGGGATGAGTACGGGTCCTGGAAAATGATTTGAACATCTCTTCTTAATGGCCTCATTTGTGAAGCAGAAAGTCCGCTGATGTCTCTTCCATTAAATAGAATCTTCCCTTCGGTAGGTTCGATAAGTTTTAAAATGGTTCTTCCCAATGTGGTTTTACCACAACCAGATTCACCAACTAAACCAAGCGTTTCGCCTGGGTATACTTCAAAGCTTACATCGTCTACCGCCTTTACCCAACTTTGAACCTTTCCTAAGAATGATTTCTTAAGTGGGAAATAAGTTTTCAGATTTTTAACCTCCAACAACGGGTCCTGATTGTAAACAATATCGTGCCTGATGGCCAACTCTTTTCCTGTAATCTCGAGCTCCTGAATAACCTCTTGAACGGTTTTGTCGGTTTCCACCATTTCACCCTTCTCGTTTTCGGTCATGAAATACTTACGGGTAGGAAGCTCTCTTACTCGAATGTCCAATGGAGGTCTACAAGCTAATAATCCTCTGGTATAAGGATGTTTTGGATTGGTAAAAATGTCCAACACATTTCCTTGTTCCACCAACTTACCTTTGTACATAACCACGACCTCGTCTGCCAATTCAGCAATTACTCCTAAATCATGTGTAATGAACAGAATTCCCATGTCAAACTCATTCTGCAGTTCCTGCATTAGTTTAAGTATGGTTTTCTGAACGGTTACATCCAGTGCTGTAGTTGGCTCATCAGCAATCAAAATGGAAGGGTTACAAGATAGAGCCATGGCAATCATAACCCTTTGTTTTTGTCCTCCGGAAAGTTGATGAGGGTAACTGTCGAATATGGCTTCCGGCCTTGGAAGTTTAACTTTTTCGAACAGTTCTATGGTTCTTTTCTTGGCTTCTCTTTTCTTTTTGGTTAGCCATTTTTTTCTAAAAGGAGGAACTAAGCCCAAAGTGGCTATTTTAGCTAGTGGAATAATCGAATTTAAAACGATAGAAAGTCCACTTTCCAATATGTCTTTGAATTTTGATTGCCCCGATAAGTTTTCCTGGTGGAGAGTAATGGCTTCCATTACCTGTTGCCCACAGGTATATACAGGGTTAAGAGAAGTCATAGGTTCCTGAAAGATCATGGCAATTTCGTTTCCACGAAATTTCCTCATTTGGCTTTCAGAAATATTTGCAAAATCTACTTCATAGTCGTCGCTATGGTAAAGAATTTTTCCATTCACAATTCTACCCGGAGGTGATGCCACCAAACGCATTGCAGATAACGAAGTAACCGATTTCCCAGATCCGGACTCACCAACTATTCCAATGGTTTTCCCCCTGTGTAGGGTAAAACTAATGTTATCAACCGCTTTTACTGTTCCCGATTCTGTTCGGAATTCAGTGGTCAGATTTTTAATTTCTAATAGTGGCTTATTACTCATGAACTTCTCTAGAGGGCCTGAAAATACATTTATTCCAGAAAAGTTCCAACATTTAGGAGCACAGATTCCTGCCTAAATCTAAATTCAGCGAATCAAAACTTTGAATGTTTTTTGTAAGCCATTCTCAAATTCTATGTTGAACAAATAGCTGCCAAGTGGTAAATCTGCCACGTGTAGTAAACTATTTGGCCGGTATTTTCTTACCAACTGACCATTCATGTTAAAGGCGTTAATGGCAATTGGGTTTAATGATGGATCGTTCCAGTTAATGTGTAAGTAATCTGTTGTTGGGTTAGGGTATGATTCGATGATTACTTCTGTAAACTCGTTAATGGAAGTAGCTTCAATGCCGTAAATGTTTTTGTAAAGTGTATCACTTTCAAAGTCCTGATGAGCAGGCCAAACTACAATGGTATTGTTGTTTCCAGGCATGAACTTGGCCGAAGGGAAATCGTAGGTAATGGTTTTAGTTGCGGTAAGGCCGGGTAAAATGGTAGCAGAAGAAATGGTGTCTACCATAAGCGGATCTACTGTGTTGACAGGTACTATTCTTCCTATGTTGATGATGACATCGCTGGATAGAAGAGAATCACCACCTTGGGTAAGATCCACGGTAACTGTAAAGGAAATGGAGTTATCAATGGTTACGGTATCAGGAATGGTGTTAGCACTGATGAATAAATGCTGTTGAGCAAATGTTCCGATGTTAATCAGACCAAAAAGTAGTGTTAGTAGTATTGAGTTTTTCATGAGCTTGTTTTTCTGTGTTAGAAATACTTTGCAACAGTAAACTTACGTTAGAAGTAAAAAATAAAATACTTAACTTCGTATAAATCTTACGCGTTCAAAATATGAATCTGATTTATAATTTAATTAAAGGACTTAGTAAAGAAGAGGTGCGAAATGTTAAGTTGTTCCTCAATCGAACCAATCCTTCTAAAAGCAGAAAGGACATCTTGTTATTTGATTTAATCAGGAAGTCACCCTCTGAATTGTCAGACGCAGATATTGCGAAAAAGTTGTACGGGAGTCTGGAAAAAAACACGCTTTATCGATTAAAGAACCGTTTGGTTACTGATATTAACAAAAGTTTGGTGGCACAGCATTTCCATCTGGAGGAATCGAACACCATTTTACATTTAATCTCTTTAGCGAGGCTGTTTAGATCTAAAGGAAACATTGATTTATGCTATGCCTACTTAAGGAAAGCAGAGAATAAAGCTCAGCGTACGCACAATTACGAATTGCTGGATATTTTGTACTCTGATTACATCAAAATTTCGTTAGAGTCGGCTTTGATCAATCCCATAGAATACATTGAAAAAAGAAAGCAAAACAAGAAACACCTGGCGAGTTTGCAAAAGATAGATGAGATACTGTCGGTATTAACATACAAAATCAAAGTGTCTCAAAATTATGCGGCAAAAGATGAAGGAATTTTAAGTCTTTTGGACAGTACCATTCAGGAGTATGCTTCGGATGATGAATTGAGAAAGGATCCTGTTTTGCGTTTTAGAATTTATCACGCCATTAGTAGGATCTTGTTGCAAAATGAGGACTTTATTTCTCTGGAAGCTTATTTGAAAGAAACCTTATTGGCCTTTGAGAAGGAAAACTTATTCGAAAAGAATAATCACGATACTAAATTGCAGATATATACCTATTTGGTAAACAGTTTGGTAAAGAACCAAAAGTTTGATGAGGCTTTAACCTTTAATAAAAAATTGTACGAACAAATGGAGGAGTTCAATAAGCTCCATTACGACAAGTACTTATTTTATTATTACAGCAGTCAGGTAAACATATTTACCACTACCGACCCAAATAAAGCTATCGATGTATTATGTGAAGCTGAGCAGCATCCTGTTATTCTAAAAGCCACTGTTAATATCACTTTTGTTTACGCAAATCTTACGATTCTTTATTTCAATATTGGTGAGTTTAAAAAGGCAAGAAAAAGCCTGTCTAAACTAAAAATTCAAGACGGATATTCGATTTTGGCAGAGAGTTTAAGGCTTAAGATTTCTGTTGCAGAATTACTCATTAGGTTTGAGTTGGACGATTACGATTACATCGAGTTATTGATAAAGAACATTCGTAAAGAATATGATAGCTTGATTGATGAGCCGGACTTTGATAGAGACTTTACGATGGTGACCATTATTTCCAAGTTAATCTATTCGGATTTAGGTGGAGATAAAGAGGCGTTAAGAAATGAGATGGTTAAGATTATTGAAGACTCTGAGTTTAAGCAGGCCCATGATTTGATTAACTATTCTAACTGGTTGAAATATAAGTATGGCAACAAATTTGCCTTATGATTATTAGCTGTTATGATGAAGATCGTTGTTTCTTACTAGTTCATGGTAGATTTTGGGTGCATTTTTTTAATGAAAATTCAATAGAATATTTGATTCATAAAACACAGAAAAATTTATCTTTGAAAGCTTATTAAAAATACGGTTATGCTAAAAGATACAATACACGAAGCATTAAATAAACAAATTGAGTTAGAAGCTTCTTCTTCTCAATTTTATCTTTCCATGGCGTCATGGGCAGAAACAAAAGGACTTACAGGAACGGCTAAATTCCTTTATGCTCATAGCGATGAGGAAAGAATGCACATGCTTAAACTGGTAAAATTCATTAATGAAAGAGGTGGTGCTGCAGTAGTGCCTGCACTAAGTGCTCCTCCAGCAACTTACAATGGTTTAGCTGATATTTTCGGGAGTTTATTGGAGCATGAGCTAAATGTAACAGACAGCATTAATAACATTGTTGACCTTTGCTTGACGGAAAAAGATTATACAACTTATAACTTTATGCAGTGGTATGTAGCAGAGCAATTGGAAGAGGAGGCTTTGGCCAGAACTATTTTGGATAAACTAAACATGATTGGAGAAGACAAAGGTGGGCTGTACATGTTCGACAGAGACCTTGATGTGATGTCTGCAATTGAAGATGCTCAATAGCAAATATTAAGTTTGAAATTTATTGTCAGAATATTATTAGCAATTACATTGGTAATGGCCTCTGGGGCTGTTACCTATGATTGCTATGGGCAATATCGAGACCCTTCATCTCAAAAAAAGAAAAAGAAGAAGAAAAACACCAATAAGAAGGGGTTGTTTGGGTTTAAAAGGGCCGGAGGGCAACTGAAACCAACGGAGGATCCATTTAAAACGAGGAATAAAAAGAAACGTCAGAGATCCCAGTACAGTGGTACTCCACCTGACAGGCAAAAGAAAAAGAAGCTTAAACTCAAAAAGAATAAAAAGACTAAGCCCCCAAAGCGATCAAAAAAGAAACTAAAGGAAAAAGACTCTTTTACTACTAAGAATAAAGGGCGAGGGTACAATAAGAAGTACAACAAGAAAAAGAATAAGTCCAGGTCTCAACCAAAGGGGGGTAAAAAGAAGAAAAAAGGCTTTGTAAAATCTTGATAATTGGTACGTCAATCTCCTTTGGCATGGTTTTCGTCATTCCATTGAGCGATAACAACAATTCAGTCAAATAGGTAAGGTAATTTTTTTTATCTTGCGTAACCAACTAAAGAAATAATCACCCGAAAGTGACACGGTTTTTCAGCATACTACTGTTTGTAATCCTTCTAGGAGGATTTTCTTATGGTCAGAGTGCCGATAAAGCCAATAATAAGATTAAAGGTATTTATGTATACCAGTTTGCCAAAAATGTGGACTGGCCAAAGGAGTATAAGACCGGAGATTTTGTAATTGGTGTTTACGGAGATCGTGATTTATACGAACAACTTTCGGCTTCGTATACAGGTAAGTCTATTGGTAGTCAGGTTATTAAAGTTAAATTCTTTGATGCTGTTTCCGGTATAAGTACTTGCCATATTTTGTATATTGCGAACAAGTATAGTTCTAAAGTAAACGAATTGTCTAAGAAATTTACCAAGAATAAAACGCTTATTGTTTCCAATGATTCTGGATCATTAGAAGATGGAGCTGTGATTAATTTCCTGGTTAAGGACAGTAAAATTGCATTCGAAATCAGCAAGAAGAATGCTGGAAAATCCAACCTTGTTATAGGACAAACATTAACCAAATTAGCAACGAACGTGTTATGATGAAGTGGATCAAATACATATCGTTAGTTGTTGCATTGGTCTCTACGCTTGGGGTTACTGCTCAGAATAAGTATTGTTTGTACGATGATCTTGCTCTGGAAGCATATCAAAATAAAGATTTCGCTAGAGCACTGGAGTTAATGGATAGTGCAATGGCTCTTTGCGAAGAGGTAAATAATGATTCTTATGCATGGCACGTAAAAGGATTCATTTGCAGAGATTTATATAAAAGCACAGAGTTGGGAGTGGCGGATGCAAAATCGAGAGAATGTGCTATTGAGTCGTTCATGACTTCTCTTAAGCTTGACACTTCTGATGAATTTAAAGTAAACAACGTTAAGGGAGTTAAAAGTATGGCTATTAAGTATCAGAACGATGCAGTAAATAGACTGGATACTAACCACTACGAAAAGGCCATTGAGATGTACGATCTGTTTAAGTCTACGATGATTAAGGTAAAACCTGATTATGACTTTACGGCGCAAGACATTATGTTTAACAATGCACTTGGAGGAGTTTACGAAGAAATGTACGAGAACGATCGTAAAAACAATGTTGGATATCTGGATAAAGCAGTTGCTTCCTACCAGAAAACATTGGCTATAGACAGCACCAATTATACGGCACTATTTGATATTGGAATTATCTATTACAACAAAGGAGTAGATCTGATTTTGGAATTGGATGATGAAACAGATCTTAAGGATGTAATTGATGCACAAGAGAAACTATTAGAGAATTGTATATTGGCATTGCCTTACTTGAAAAAGGCTTATAAACTTAGAAAGAGCAAAGAAATTATAGAAGGTTTCCGAGGAATATATAAAACCATGAACGACATGGAAAAATACCTGTTTTTCGATAATGAATTGAAGAAGATTGAGAAAGCAGAACAGGGAGGCGGAGGCCAGAACGACGAAGAAAAGAATGATTAAACTGAGGAATCCGGAAGGATTCCTTTTGTAGTATAATGAGGTTTACGGTTGGAAAAAAAATAGGATTGGGGTTTGGTATTGTAGTTATCCTCCTCCTTTCCATATTTGGTATTACATTATATGTAGTGACTGATGCTGAGCAAACTTTGCAGGAAAGCATTAATTCCAACGAGGTCTACGTAGAGGTTGGTCAGCCAACCGTAGATGAACTCAATACCTTAAAAGAAAATATCCTTAATTGTCAGAATTATATTCAAGACTGGGTTAATCGCCAGAGTCGTGAGGATGAAGCTTCTAAAATTGCAGCTGGGAAATTGATTGATACCATCGTTCCTCAAAACTTAAATCGTTTGGAAGAACTGGTGTTGAGATGGGATACAACCAAGAATGATGATCACCTTAAGTTTCGAAAAATTAAGGCAGATATTGAAGAACTTTTTGGCCTTTACAACAATCATGTAAGAGGCATGCTGGTAGACTTTATTAGTTATGAGGATCCAACCATTGCCTTTATTGCAAGAGATGCTTTGGACCTCGAAATTGAACCAAAAACACACGATATCCTTACAGAGTTAGAGGATCTTCTTCATCGAAAGAATCTGGATGCGAAAGAGCAAAAGAAACAGATGTCGAAGAATTTCGAATACACCAACAATAATTTTGGTTGGCTCTTTCTCGGGATATTAATTGCAGGAGCAGTGCTTACATTGGGTACTGTAATCATTGCAATGGTTACTACATTAAGCATTACCAGGCCGGTTCAGGAATTAAAAGGAATTTTGATAGGACTTGGTCGAGGGGTGTTTCCTAAAAAGCAAATTAAGCCGAGTAACGACGAAATTGGAGAGATGTCGGTGGCCATGAACCAATTGGTAAATGGTTTGAAGCAAACAACCGATTTCGCTAATGAGGTAGGTAAGAGTCATTTCGATGCCCACTATGAGCCATTGAGTGAGGAAGACACTTTAGGACACGCCTTATTAGTGATGCGTGATGAATTGGCGGAGAGTGAGCGAATTCTAGAGCAAAAGGTAATCGAAAGAACGAAGGAGGTTGTTCGTCAGAAAGAAGAGATTGAAAGACAAAGTGAGAAGCTGGAAGAACTGTATAAGGACGTAACAGATAGTATTCGATATGCTAAGAGATTGCAGGATTCGATTCTTCCTCAGGATTCTTATATCAAAAGAATACTACCACATAGTTTTGTGTTATTTAAGCCCAAGGATATTGTATCCGGAGACTTTTATTGGTTTTCGGAAACAGAAGATAAAGTGGTATTTACTGCTGTAGATTGTACCGGGCACGGTGTTCCCGGAGCATTTATGAGTTTGATTGGAGCTAATGCCCTGAACCAAATTGTAAATGGGAATAAACAAGATACACCTTCTGAAATTTTGAATGAACTGAACAGGCTATCGTCTGATGCTCTTAACAAATCCGAAGAGGGTAGCAATGTGAGAGATGGTATGGATGTAGCCATTTGTTCTATCCACAAGGAAACCAAAATGCTTGAGTTTTCCGGGGCAAATAATCCTTTGTACATCATTCGCGATAAAGAGTTGATTCAAACAAAGGCGGATAAACTGGCCATTGCTAGTTTTGAGCATGGAGAAAAGGCTTATACAAATCACGAATTTCAGTTGCAAAAAGGAGATTCCATTTATATATTTACAGATGGCTACGCCGATCAATTCGGAGGGCTAAAAGGTAAAAAGTTCATGTATAGACAATTCCGCGAAATCTTACTTTCCATTAAGGAGTTGCCAATGGATGAACAAAAGGACATATTGGACGCTAAAATAGAAGAGTGGAAAGGCTCTTTTGAACAAGTGGACGATATCCTTGTAATTGGAGTTGAAATTAAATAACATTTGACTATGACAGAATGGTGGAGTTCCCTCGACACGCTTGAAATGATCTATTGGGTAATGGCCCTGATCTCATCACTTTTCTTTGCTTTTATTGTACTCATGACCTTTATTGGTGGTGACGTGGATGATATGGGAGGACCTGATGCCGATGTAACTGGCGATATGGGAATGGATTTTCAGTTTTTCACCGTAAAAAACCTTATTGGATTTTTTACCGTGTTTTCCTGGTCAGGTTTAGCCTGTATTCATGCCGATTATAGCACCGCAACTACTATTATTGTTTCTATCATTTGTGGTTCTGTGATGATGGCCATTATGGCTCTATTGTTTTATGGTATGAGTAAAATGGTGGAGAGTGGAACACTAAACATGAAAAATGCCATTGGAGCTATTGGAGAAGTGTATTTACCAATAGGTAAAGAGCGTGCAACAATGGGGAAAATTCAGGTGAAGGTTCAAGGAGCATTAAGAGAGTTAGAAGCTTTAACAGATGATATGGAAGATCTGCAGCGAGGAGTTGTGGTTAAAGTGACTGAGGTCATTAATGATGAAATATTACTAGTAGAAAAATTAAAAAAATAACATATCCCAACTATGAGAAATTTGAGTTTATTACAAACAGATATTGATAGCATTGGAGGAGTTCCGTTTGCATTGGTTGCTATTGTAGCCGGTGTATTAATGCTATTCGTAATTATTGTTGTATGGATCAGAAGGTATAAAAGATGTCCATCGGATAGAATCCTTGTGGTTTATGGAAAAGTAGGTGGAGGAGATGGTAAATCCGCTAAGTGTATTCAAGGTGGTGCCGCTTTCATTTGGCCTGTAATTCAGGACTATGCTTTTCTGGACTTAACTCCTATCTCGTTGGATGTTGAGTTAAAAAATGCACTTTCTAAGCAAAATATCCGTGTGGATATTCCTTCCAGCTTTACCATCGGTATTGCAACGGAGCCTGCCATTATGAATAACGCTGCTGAGCGTTTGTTAGGACAAACGAACGAGCAAATTAAGCAAGTGGCAAAAGAGATTATCTTCGGTCAGTTGAGGTTGGTAATTGCTACCATGGAAATTGAAGAGATTAACAGTAACAGGGATAAGTTCCTGGCTAATGTATCTCACAGTGTGGAGGCAGAGTTGAAGAAGATTGGTTTGAAACTGATCAACGTAAACATTACCGATATTAGAGATGAGTCCGGATATATTGAGGCATTAGGGAAAGAGGCTGCAGCTCACGCAATTAACGAGGCGAGAGTAAGTGTTGCTCAAAAAAATAGAGATGGATCTATTGGAGAAGCTAACGCTGTACAGGATCAACGTATTAAAGTATCTGAAGCCAATGCAAAAGCAAAAATTGGAGAGGCTAACGCAGAACAAACAGAGCGTACTCAAGTAGCTGCTGCCAATGCGAAAGCGAAAATTGGTGAGGCAGAAGCAGGAAGAGATGAACGTGTTCAGACATCTGCAGCCAACGCAGAAGCAATTGATGGGGAGAACAAGGCGAGAATTGAAATTGCCGATTCCGATGCATTAAGAAGAGAGAAGCAAGCAGAGGCTGAGAGAAAAGCAATTGTAGCTGAGAAAGTTCAGTCTGCAGAGGCATTAGAAGAAGCCTATAAATCTGAAAAGAAAGCGGAGGACCAACGTGCTGCCAGAGACAAAGCTTCTCAGTATGCAGACATCGTTATACCTGCTGAAATTGAGAAATCCAGAATAGAGATTAACGCAGAAGCTGAGGCAGAAAATATCAGAAGAATTGCTCGAGGTGAGGCAGATGCGATTTTCTATAAGAAAGAAGCGGAAGCAAAAGGTTTATATGAAATTCTTACCAAGCAAGCAGAAGGTTTACAACAGGTTGTGGCTGCAGCAGGTGATAATGCCAAAGATGCTGTACTATTATTAGTTGTAGATAAACTTCCTGAATTGGTTAAGACTCAAGCAGAAGCTATTAAGAACATTAAAATTGATAAAGTTACTGTTTGGGATGGTGGTAACGGAAATGGTAACGGGGAGAAAACTTCTACGGCCAATTTCTTAAGCGGATTGTATAAATCAGTTCCACCATTAGAAGACATGTTTAACATGGCAGGAATGGAACTACCAAGCTATTTGAGAAACAAGAAAGAAGAAGAGGCAGATAATTCTGGTGACGCCAGTGAAGATGCTCAAATAGTAGAATAAGATAATTTGATAAATCATAATATTCCATAGAATTGAAAAACAAAAGCCTTGACTTTACGAAGTTGGGGCTTTCTGGTTTCTTTCTCATGAAACTCTTCAAAAAATACCACCTCATTGTTCTGTGCTTAATTTCACTAAGCGGGGTAGCACAGCAATTAAAAACTATCCGTTTTTCCAGACTTACCATTAAGGATGGGTTATCTCAAAGTACTGTTAATTGTATTTTGGAAGATCAGCAAGGGTACATGTGGATTGGTACTCAGGATGGGCTGAACAGGTATGATGGGTATCATGTAAAAGAGTTTAAACAAGACAACAACACCAGAAATTCCATTTCCAATTCCTTTATCAATAGCTTGTATCAGGATGATGATGGCTTAATTTGGATCGGTACTCAAACCGGAGGATTAAACATTTATAACCCCAGGTTAAAGCGATTCCAGCAAGTTAATATTTCCGAAAAAGGAAATTCATTTGATATTAAGGATGTTAAGAAAGATTATGATGGAACCTATTGGATCGCTACCGGAAAGAATGGTGTAATTCACTATGATCCTGAGAAAAAAGAACATAGAATATTTCAGTCGTATAATGGAATGAGCACCAATAAAACTTCAAGCCTTTATTTGGATGAAGATTTTGTTTGGGTGGGGACCGATGGAGGTGGAATTTGCCTCATTGATCGGGAAACAGATGATATTGAAGTGTACAAGCACATCAACGGCATCAATAGCATTTCGGACAATAACATCCGAACCTTAGGAAAAGGGCCTGGTAAATACGTGTTGGTGGGTACCAACAACGGCCTTAACTTTGCCAAAAGGCACGAAGACTACATTGAGTTTTACGAGTTTAAAAACAAGTATAGTAGTGGGAACAATAAGTTTAATGTAGTTAGTTCGGTACTTACTTACTCAGAGAGTGAAGTGTGGTTTGGTACCCAGGGAGATGGATTGTTTCGTGTCAATTTTGTTAAGGGAGATACACTTGTAAATAACTTTCAAACCAACGATTACGACCCTAATTCCCTTTCTAGTAACATCATTAACTCTTTGTTTAAAGATCGCACCGGAATCATTTGGATCGGTACTCAGGATGGGTTGTTATACTTCGATCCGGTTAAGCAAGGGTTTGGTCATTACAGGTATAAATATGGCGATATCAATAGCTTGAACGACAAGAATGTTTGGTCCATTTTTGAGGAAACACCCAATATTATTTGGACAGGAACCCGAAAAGGAATTACAAGGATTGATACTCGTAATAATCAATACTACCATTATCCGTATGTTTCTGATAACCCATACGAGCCAAATAACCATAGTGTTTACGATATTAAAGTAGATTCGTCCGGGAGAATCTGGGCTGCCGCTACGGGTGGGTTATATCTTATAAAACCATCAGCAGATTGGAGCAGTGTGGAGTATGAGAAAGTAGATTACAGAGACAACATAGAAACCAATTCCGATGACCGTGTTTTTAGTATGTTCATTGAAAATGACACTACTTTGTGGTTGGCGTGTAGGGAAGGAGTTTCTGAAATTGATTTAAGAACTCTCGAGTACCATTTCTTTTCCAACAGAGATAACTATCACCGTATACCAAAAGAGGAATGCAGGGTTGTATATGCCGACCAGGAGAGCAATCTTTGGCTTGGATTTGTTGGAGGAGGAATAACTAAAATAGAGAGAAGCGTTAGTGGTGGAGATGAGAAATATACTTTTATTCAGTACGAAAATAGTCCTAATGATTCTACTTCGTTAAGTAACAATACTGTCCTGTCTATTTGGGAAGAAGATAATGGAGATTTATGGTTCGGTACTTACGGAGGAGGATTGAATAAGTTCAATAAAGAAACAGAAAGCTTTACCAGTTATGATGAGTCTGATGGACTTTGTAATAACTCTATCTATGGAGTATTGGGAGGAGAGCCTGGAACTCTTTGGTTGAGTACCAACTTTGGACTATCTAAATTTGACATTAAGACCAAAAGATTCCAGAACTATTATGAAAGTGATGGAATTCAGAGTAATGAGTTTAATAATGGAGCTTATTTCAGATCCAAAACCAGTAAGTTATACTTTGGTGGGATCAATGGATTTAATGCATTTTATCCAACGGAAATTAAATCGAACGAAGTTCCTCCAAGGTCGGTTATTACCGATATTTTGTTATTCAATAAACCAATTGAGAATGAGATTGATACTCTTAATGAGATTTCATTTTTAAAGCATTTAACTTTATCTCATAAGCAAAATAACCTAACGTTTAAGTTTGCTGCGTTGCACTATACTTATTCTAAGGGAAACAAGTACAAAGTGATTCTGGAAGGAGTTGACGAAACAGCTATAGAGTTGGGAGACCTTCAACAAATTAATTACTCTAATCTTTCTCCAGGTGATTATACATTTAAAGTTTGGGCATCAAACAGCGATGGAGTTTGGGTAAGTGAACCTACAGAAATAAACATTACGATTACTCCTCCATTTTGGAGAACCTGGTGGTTCATTACCATTTGTGTAGCCTTTATTTTATTGGTGGTGTATGTGAGCTATATTGTTCGTATTCAAACCATGAAAGCCCAGAAAAGAAAACTGGCTTATTTGGTAGAGAGAAGAACAAAAACCATTACCAAGCAAAAAGAGCAAATGGAAGCTCAAAAACTTGCTCTGGAAGTGGAGAAGGAAAAAGCAGACAAACTGTTGGCCAATATTTTACCGGTAGAAACTGCAGAAGAGCTTAAAAATAAGGGGAAGGCTAGAACAAGGTATTACAGAATGGTAACGGTAATGTTTACCGATATTAAAGGGTTTACCAGAATTGCTGAAACCATGAAACCAAGTGATTTGGTAAAAAGGCTGGATAACTTGTTTAGGGAGTTCGATAGAATTACGGAGAAACACCAGATAGAGAAAATTAAAACCATTGGAGATTCCTATATGGCAGCCGGTGGTGTTCCATTGAGAGATAAAGAAAATCCAATTAATAGCGTATTAGCAGCTCTGGAGATTCAATCCTTCATGAAGCAATATAAAGAAAAGCACCAGGAGAATACAGCTGAAGAAGACATTTGGCAGCTGAGAATTGGAATTCATACTGGAGATGTAATTGCAGGGGTAATTGGTACCAAGCGTATTGCTTACGATGTTTGGGGGAATACGGTAAACGTAGCTAATCGTATGGAGATGAGTGGGGAGCCCAATAAGGTAAATATTTCAGGTTCTACTTACGAACTGGTAAAACCATATTTCGACTGTACTTATAGAGGTAAAATCCCGGCAAAAAATAAAGGTGAGATTGACATGTATTTTGTGGATCGAATCAAACCTCATTTATCGGTAGGTGGAGAAGGAATAGTACCTAACCAGAAGTTTAAAGACTATGTTAACCTGCATATCTACAGTAGTATTAACTATAGAAAAGCAGAGCGACATATTATGAGAATTTTGAAGTCTAAATTATCTCCTAATTTGCATTATCATGGGATTCATCATACATTGGATGTGGTGGAAGCTGTGGAGCGAATTGCCATTATGGAGGGAGTATTGGACGAGGATATCTTTGTGCTTAAATCTGCAGCAACATACCACGATGCTGGGTTTGTAGAGCAGTATGACGAAAATGAACCTGTAGGAGCGCGTATGGCAACGGAAATCCTACCTAAGTACGGATATACCGAAGAGCAGGTTAAAGTGGTTCATAAGCTAATTTACGCGACCATTATTCCGCACAATCCTAAGTCTCATTTGGAGGAGATTATCTGTGATGCCGATTTGGACTATTTAGGTAGGGATGATTTCCA
This sequence comes from Parvicellaceae bacterium, assembly GCA_965230225.1. Classification (GTDB taxonomy): domain Bacteria; phylum Bacteroidota; class Bacteroidia; order Flavobacteriales_D; family Parvicellaceae; genus CALSMU01. Next base: position 252,318 of record CBDDKM010000002.1, on the reverse strand, counting down.
TGAAATTTCAGACACGCTTAGAAGGGAGTTGAGGGATCATGGTAAGATAAATAGCGACAGGGTATGGGACGAAATTCAGGTTAAGTTCTTAACCATGCACAAGTACTTTACAAAATCCTCTATTAAACTAAGGCAGCACAAGAAGATGCTTCACCTGGAAGAGATCAAAAAGCGTTTGGAAGAAAACAATTACAAGGATTAATTATTCCACTTGTTTCATCTTAATTCCAACATCCATAATTTCCGGTAGGTCATCCACTCTCATTGCCTGATTAAAAGTGAATTTATGGGTTCCTAATTCGTTGAATTTAAGTCTGTCGATGAATTTTACAGTATTGGTTACAATACTACCAGAGTTAGTTCCGTACCATTCGCCACTTGGTGCTGCTAAAGGTAATTCAACTGTATCTGTTCCAATTTTAGTACTAGGTGTTTCCAGAGAAACAAACAGGTATAAATTGGACCACTCATAATCGGTACTTGTTCTTACATTAAAGTAGAAATTGTAAAGAGATACCGTATCTTCTACATCAAACTCAAAGCTAACTGACTCGTCTTTGTGCCAGCTATTACCATCTATTGCTTTGTTTTCTTCAAAGTAAACGTCCTCTCCTTTGCAAGAGGAAAAGAGGACCGGAACAAGTATGAAGTAAATTAGTTTATTCACCTTTCTTTGGTTGGTTTTGTTTTTTCCTGTTGTTATTACGGTTTTTGGAATTGTTTCCTCCCTTTCTACGTTGATTGTTTCGAGAAGTTCCCCCTCCTTTATTTTCCGCATTACCACCTTGTTTCTTAGCCTGTGGCTTTTTCTTTTGCTGCCCGCTGTTTTTTTGTTGGCCACCTTTCTTTTGCTGACCTCCTCCTTGAGCAGAAGCTTTTTGCTGTTTTCCTTTTTGGTTTCGATTTGGTCTTCTTTTCTTCTTTTTCTTTTTCTTTTTCTTGAATTTCTGATCAAATCGGGTAAGGTCGTCCTGACCTACCACGTTGGTGTAATCTGGTTCTTCTTCAATTTCCGGATAGTCTACAAACTCTTGTAAGCTTTCGATTTTTTCTCCGGATTTATTCATTTCGATGATCTCAAATACACGCTCAATGCTAAGAGGGATAATTGAATTACCTCCCTTTTCCTTTTGAACAAGGTACCACATGGTACGCTTAAATACATCAGTTTTGATGTGTATAGCGTTTCCACCGTGAGTTTTAAGCTGAACTTTAGTGTCTGGATAAGACTTAAGTGCCTCCATGTACTGGTCCAGTTCGAAATTTAGGCAACACTTTAGTTTACCACATTGCCCCGCCAATTTTTGAGGGTTTAGGGATAACTGTTGGTATCGAGCTGCACTAGTGGAAACTGATCTAAAATCAGACAGCCAGGTAGAGCAACAAAGTTCTCTACCACAAGCACCAATTCCTCCCAATCTTCCAGCCTCTTGTCTGGCTCCAATTTGACGCATTTCGATTCTTATTTTAAAAGAATCCGCCATTACTTTAATCAACTCACGAAAATCAACACGCTCATCTGCAGTATAGTAGAATGTTGCCTTGGTTTTATCACCCTGGTACTCCACATCACCTAGTTTCATTTTTAGGTTCAGTTTAGAGGCCATGGTTCTGGCATTATGCATGGTTTCGTACTCCAACGAACGAGCTTCTTTCCATTTGGCAATATCTGCTTCGTTTGCTTTTCGGTAAACCTTTTTTAGGTCTCTTGTATTCCCTTTAACCCCTTTTCTGTTCATCTGATGACGAACCAATTCTCCGGTTAGGGTAACAATTCCAACGTCGTATCCCGGGCTACCTTCTACTACGATGGTATCCCCCATGAATAAGTTGAAATTTTTCTGATTTTGATAAAAGTTTTTTCGCCCGTTTTTAAAGCTCACTTCAACACAGTCGAAGCGCTTTTTACCGGTTGGCATTTCGATATCGCTTAACCAGTCAAAGACTGACATTCTTTCGCATCCACCGCTGCCACAATCTCCGTTACTTTTACATCCCGGAGCTGTTTGACTATCTGTATTGTTTGTACACGTTGTACATCCCATAGTGTATTCTATTTACTTTGGGAGTAAAGGCAAGCCATTCGTTCGTATGTGTTTGAAAGCCTTTTAAAATCAGACTTTCTAAATATATAATAGAGTTGTGTAAATCAACTTATGCTTTCCTTCCCCTCTAAATCCTAACTACAAAGTTAGCAATTTTTAGGCTTCTCTAACTTGTGGAGGGCTTACTTCACTTTTAGCAGCGCGAAAACTTTTAATGAAAGATCCAGAAACAGGATTTTAGGGTTGGCATTTCGCTCAATGTGGTAGTAGGCATCATTAAATTGTTCCGTTAAGCCAACAATGTTTTTGTAGTTGATGAAAGGAGAAAACTTACTCAAAAATGCTTTTTGATCTTTGGTAAGAATTACCAATTGATCGTCGGCGTAATGACCTACAATACACTGCCTGAACATGTGTAAACTGAATTTGAGGAAATTCTTTTGATTTTCTCTACCTGCCGAGGAAATTACATCTACCCAATCGATGGTTTTTGCGATGTTTCTTTGATAACAAAGACGCATCCAGGTAACAAAGTTTTCCAGGTTGAAACTGGTTTCATTTTGTTCACTAACCAGTTTTAGAGCCTTGCATACGTTTCCTTCTGCTAGGTGCGCAATATTGACTCCTTCGTTATGGGATAATCCCATTCTTTGCTCAAGATGATCGGCCAGTTCAGTTTCCTTCAGTTTAGGAATCTTTACTATCTGTGTTCTGGAAAGAATAGTGGTAATAATGTTTTCCTGAGACTCGGCCACCAATAAGAATAACGTTTTTGGTGGTGGTTCCTCGATGATTTTTAAAAGCTTGTTAGAAGCTGTTGCATTCATCAGTTCCGGTAACCACATGATGAGGATTTTATATCCTCCTTCGAATGATTTCAGAACGATCTTTTTTACAATGCTTAAACTCTCATCATTACCAATAACACCTTGCTTGTTCTCCGCACCAAGTTTTTGGTTCCATTGGTAGAGACTAAAGTAAGGTTGTTCTATTAGTTGTTCTCTCCATTCAGTAAGAGCATCGTTAGATGTTCTAACGCTTTTCAATAAGTGAATGGGAAAAGAGAAGTGCAAATCGGGATGATTGTACCCTTGAACTTTTTTGCAAGAAGGACATTCTCCACAGGCGTCTTTCTCCCCTCTGTTGGAGCAAAGTAAATACTGAGCAAATGCAATTGCCAGTGGAAGCGTTCCACTTCCTTCAGGTCCCAAAAACAATTGGGCATGACTAATTCTGTCCTCCTCAACTGTATGAATGAGGTGGGCTTTAGTTTCTTCCTGACCAATGATTTTGTCGAACTGCATTTCGCCGTCAAATGTAACGAAAGAAAAGCAATAAAAGAAGGTTCAATTAATGGTTCATTACCAGTTTAACTGTATCTGCAGATGGGATCAATTCTTCCTCTTTCTCGAATAGATCACTTTTCTCTAAAGCAGGAATAACTGTTAATGAGACTTCTGTAAGAGGGTTATAAAGCAAGGATTCTTCCTTTACCTTTGGTGGGATGAGGTTTAGCTTATCGTCGTAAGAGTTAATGATGACCAATAAAACACTAATGATCAATACCACCTTTGCAATACCAAAGCCTGCTCCAGAGATTTTATTTACCAACTTTAGTTGTACCAGATTAACTGCTTTTTCCAGTAGTTTTCCCAGAACAAATACCGTGGCAACAATGATGATAAAAGTTAAGCTGAAAGAAACTAGTGGAATATATTGAGAATCTACCTTTCCGGTAATTAAGTCGGCAATGTAATCCGAAAAGTGAATTCCTCCCCATATTCCAAGACCAAGGGCAACCAGGCTACTAACTTCGATAATTAGTCCTTTGTTAAACCCGCGGTAAGCTGCCCAAATTAATGGAACAATGAATATGATGTCGAGATAATTCATCAAGTTCAAAATTACCCCGTATGGCGTGTTTTTTTGAGGATGCGTCTAATTTGTTTCCACTATCTTCTGTTTAAATACATTGAGTTTATTTAAGGTGAACTTCGGTTCTTCGATTCAATTTTCGACCTTTTTCTGTACTGTTATCAGCTACCGGTCGGGTCTCTCCGTAACCAATTGCAACCAATCTACCAGCAGATATTCCCTTTTTAATTAGGTAGTTCATTACGGCGTCAGCTCTTTTTTGAGAGAGGTTCACATTGGCAGCTTCTTCTCCTATGTTATCGGTATGCCCGGCAATTTCGATTTTCTGATTGGGCTTTAGTTTAAGGTATTCTACCAGTTCATTTAACTCAGCAAACGAGGAGGTTTTGATGGTGGATTTACCACTGTCGAAATGAACATTATCGAGCGTAAAGTATTTAGGTTGTTCGATCATGATGGTAAGTTGACCTTCCACGTAATATTCGTTTTCTCCAATGGCAGGAATTTCCATGGTGTTGTAGTCTTTTGCATCACCAACACTTTTAATTCTTATGTCGTAAATGTCTCCACCCGGTACCTCTATTTTAAACTTTCCGGTAGCGTCGCTTACTCCTTTGTAGGTATTTCCATTGTTCTTGCTTACGAATAGGATTTGCTCTCCTTTAAGTGGTACGTTTTTAAAGTCCGTAACGGAAACAACAAATGGAGCTTTTTGTTGAGCAAATAGCTGAACAGAAAAGAAAGTTAATAGTAAAAACACTGCATTCTTCATCACATTATAAGTATTGGTTATATACTATTAATGTAGAACCTGCAAAAAGGTAACAGCTTTTTAAGATGTTTTTTAGTGAATGAACAAAATTTTGGTGGAGGATTTAGATAATCCTGTTCTACTGGCAGCAAAAGCATAATACACTCCAGATTGCACTCTTTCGCCCTGTAAGTTCAGTCCGTTCCATACAAATTGACCTCCTACAGAGGTGCCACTGTATACCAGGTTACCCGATGCATCTGTAATTTTTACATCAGATTCTTCCATAAGTCCTTTTATGGCAATTGGTCCAGTGTAATCTGACCTTACGGGATTCGGATAGGCATAAACATCCTGGAATCCTTCTGTTGGTTCTGTTGCTTCTCCTTTGTAGCCCATTATTCCAAGATCGGTACCGACGTAAAGTTCTCCTGTAATGTCGTTCATGGCAAGTGCCAGAACTTCGTTTGAGAATAGAGGACTATTTTCTGTTGTGAAAGAATGGATCAATTCTGTTCCATCCTCAGACATGAGGAAAAGCCCCCCGCTCAGTGTGGCAAACCATTTTCTATTTCCCCCATCAATTAGAATTTCTGTAATTACCTCGGTTTCCAGAAGCAATTGAATAACTCCCTCTTGTTCCAGAAGAATTTGTTGAGCATCGAAGCTTCCGTTTCCATCAAAGATAGCAGGAGGATTGTATATAACAGCCGGACCGTGGTTAGTTCCAATCCAAATTTCACCATCCCTATCTTCCGTAATGGTATTTACAGTGGCATTGGGTAAATTACCATTCCCTTCACTAGTGGTCAGCATCCTGTACTGATCATCCGTTGGGTCGGAAGGAGTGTCGTTGAAATCGTATACCAATAATCCAACTCCTTTTACGGCCATCCACACATAGTTGTAGTTGTTGTCGATTAGTATATCAGTACAAACCTTGTCTTTAGCCGTGTTACCACAATCGAAAGAGTACCACTCTCCATCTTTGGTGTAAACGGAAAGAGGTTCATTGGTAAATGAGTTGGAAATCCATAAGTTTTTATCATCGTCAAAGTCACTTCCGGCAACTTTAACCTGATTATTTCCATGGGTAATAGACTCTTGAAGGGTAGAGTTGTAATAGGTAAATCGGTTAACAATTTGATTGTCTTGAATTTCGATTAACCCTCCACCAAATGTACTTGCAAAGACATGGTTTTTATCGGAAGGGTGAATGGAAGTATGTACAAAGTCGTATACCGAATCGGGAGGAATTCCTGTATGGGTAGTAAAGTTGTATTTGCTCCAATCGTATTGGTCGTATTTGTATACCCCGCTTTTTCTCCATGAGTTATTCCAGTCAGTATTATAAGCTCTTCCGGTAGATACCCAAAGCATATCATCTTTAGTAGCCAGGTGGAACACTTCGTTACTATTAGGTCCTGGTAACAGGTAGTTGCTGTAGTTCCAGTTGTTTACAAACCTGCTCATTCCAAGAGCTTTATCACCCAGCCAAAAATAAGTTCCATCCCAAATACAAGTATTGGCTGCAATGGACCCTTCTCCTGCATAAGAGAATAACGTTTTTACTTCCTGAAAAGCACCGTCCATTTCGATTACACCGGTATTATGAGAAATAAGAATGTTATTATCTTTTGGTTCAATAGCGTGATAATCGCTTGAGGCCAGATTTGGAACGGCATTCCAGGTTCCGTCTTTATAATAAAGGGTATCTGTATTATAGCCCACCTCTCTAAAGTTGGCAAATAGTTTATTCTGGTACCAGGCAATCATGCTCACGGTGTCGCCCGAATGAGGGAAATTCGTATCCTCAGACCAGTTGGTATGATCTGATAAAAATGGAGTGTTTTTATGGGCTTGATAGATTCCCATATTGGTTGCAGCATAGATGGAGTCGTTGTCTATAGCAATGTCGTTGATTTTGATCTGACTTCCTCCACTACCAATGATGTAAGTATCCTTTATTTCTTCGTTACGAACGTCCAAAACCACTATGCCAAACCCACAGGCAAGGTAAGCGTACCTTCCTTCGTTGTGCATGTTGTACACTGCACGGTCTCCAACAATATTACTGTTTATTATAGCAGAGACATTAATAACCCGATCGTTTTTAATAATATCAATGTTTCCAGAAGCATAACCAATAACTACAGCATCTTCTGAGTCGTTGGCTTGCATGGTATTAATGGAAAAATCAGAAAGAGCGTTAACTTTAGTTACTCTATTTAGGCTACCATCATCTTCGTCGTGGTAGTAAACAGCGTAATTGGTAGCACCATAAGTTTTATTTCCAATTTGGGCAATGTCTATTACGTTTTTATAGGGTAGGTGTTCTCTCCAGGAACCCACGCCAAAATCCTGCGAATATCCAGTGGTAATAACGGCGGTAAGTACCAAAAAGATTAGATTTTTCATTCTGTAAAGCATTGAACAGTACAAACTAAATAAAAAATGAATTATTGTAAGAATAAATAATATTTTTGTTAGCATAAAAGCCGATTTGGCCCCGTGGCATCACTAATTTCGATGGAAATTTAGTTTTGCCACAGAACATGGCCCCGTGGCGCAACTGAATACCGTGCCTGCGGCAGGCAGGGCGCACTAGATTTCGGAAATTGAAAACGATAGTATTATGAAATACTATGTATACGTTCTTAGAAGTATTAGATTTGAAAGAAACTATGTTGGTTTTTCTTCTGATGTAGAAAAGAGGTTAAAGGAGCATAATGGTGGTAAAACAAAATCAACTAAGGGTTATAGACCATGGAGGATATTGTTTTATGAAGAATTCTCAACTAAAAAAGAAGCTTTGGATAGAGAGAAGTATCTAAAATCTGGAATTGGTAGAGATTATATTAAAAGAAAATATTTGGCTAAACCATAGTCAATTTACTTGGCCCCGTGGCGCAACTGAATAGCGCATCAGATTTCGGCTCTGGCGGTTGCAGGTTTGAATCCTGCCGGGGTCACTAAGAGAGCAAAGTCCAATGAGTAAAAACTCATTGGACTTTTTTGTTTCAGAGAACAGCCCGAATTTATTCGAGGCAGTTCGGAGAAACAAAAAAGTAAAATTGCACTGCAATTTGGACTTTGCTTTTGACATTCGTAGCCAAACAGGATCACGAAGTAATCCTATCGTAGCCAAGGCTTAATAGCCAACCCACTTGGGGTTGATCTTTTTTCGTTGGGGTTAAAATAATCGAAGTAACTTTATTCCTTTTAAAAGGAATAAAAACCAATAGATTTTATTCGAATGTTGTCGGTCATAAAAATATAGAAATGAAAATAATTGGATCGTTCCCAAAGCTTGATAAGAATCTGTTAGAAGAATTAGAAAATACTCTATCGGAAAAATTTAATTTACCTCCATTGCCAAATGACTATATAGATTTTTTGCTTCAATCAAATGGAGGTTTCGTTACCCCTGGATATATTCAGAATACTAATGAAGGTATAAAAAAGGAAGAGGTTGTATTTACTTCTCCTTTGAAGGAAGATGAAGACAATTGGACGCCTAGTATATTTGCTTTCTTTGGTGGCTGGACTTCAGAGCCAATTCCTAAACCAACTATCGAGGGGCATACCGTTCCTAACTTGATAGCAGCTTATGCATATTTGAAATTTGAATATGATTTTTTACCAGATAAAATGATGCCCATTGCCACTTGCACTCTACCTGATGCTGGAGATTTATTATGTATTGGTTTAGATGAAAGGGATTATGGTTCGGTTTATTTCTTTTTTTCGCAATGGTTCAACCCTGCATTCACAGCAGATGAGGATTATTACGAATTAAAAACAAATAAGATTCTAAAAAAACATAAACTTGTCTCAATACACGACTCCGCAATTAGTGAAGAAGCAAAGTTTGAGATTGATAGAATACCTTTCATTAAAGTGGCTAATTCATTATCCGAATTTCTGAATAATTTGAGAATAAAAGTAGTTTAGCCAAAACGTTAGGTATCTATATTATCGTTCAATATGGCTTTCTGATCCTTTTTCATCCTTATTACTTAAATAGTCATATTTAAAAGCTCTCAGTTTAATGAATAATCTATTAATTGATGTAATTTTATTGGAGCACTAGCACCAAAATAAATGATATGATAGAATTATCGAGTGGAGCCTTAGAGCTACGTAAGTGTATCTCTTTTTCAGAAGAAGAGCTAAGGGAGTTGATCTCCAATCCTCATTTTAGAGTAGTGAGTTTAATGCAAGACACGTATGGTAAAGATCCCATTAATTACGATTTGGATGACGAAACCATTGAGCAGCTTAACATTATTTTCAGAGAAAGGAAAGATGTTCTTTTCGATTTCTTTATCCCTCGTACGGATTTACTGAAATATACTCCAACAGTAGAGAGAGTTAAACTGCACGTTGGAGGTTATGAAACCACACAAGATCAATTTAACGCATCTATAGAACACTTATCATGCCTGGATAATGTTATTGAAATCAATCTGCCTGATGTAAAGAAACGTATTGATGTGTCTGGTTTGATAAAATTTAGTTCAAAATTAGAGTCTCTTGGAGTTGTAGGGAATTATAAAAATGTGGATCAACTTATTCAATCTGCTAATGTCCTCAAAACTTTGCGTTTGACATCAGTAAAACTTAATGATTTAAGTTGTTTGGAAAACATAGAGCTAACATCTTTCTCTAATTTTGGTCCAAAAATCTTGGATTACTCTTATTTGGGTAACATGACTAGTTTGAAAAAGCTGAGAATTACAAGAGATAGGAAGACCGAATCGTTACAATTTGTTTCAAAACTTCAAAATCTTGAAATGATTGTAATTGATGAAATGCAAAAATTAAAGGAATGTCCAGAGTTTCAACAAAATAAAAACCTACGAACTTTTTCTGCGGTTTTTTGCCCTGCAATAGAGGAAAACCAAGCTTATGTAAGCTGGGCCGAACAAAATCCCCCAAATGTTGATGATGTTTTATATGGCTAGTTTCAATTGCTTATAAATGCAACGATGTTGCAATTGATTAAATTTCAGTATTTTTGTCTGCCGCTGCGGTAACATTTCCATGAAATCCTTTAGCGCGGATAGATAAAAAACTGAAAATGTCAAAAAACAATAAATTACCGGTAACCGTACTCAGTGGGTTTTTGGGAGCGGGAAAAACAACACTTCTTAATCATGTATTACACAATAAAGAAGGCTTAAAAGTTGCTGTTATTGTAAACGATATGAGCGAAGTGAACGTGGATGCCGATTTGGTTAAAAGTGAGAATACACTATCGCGAACTGAGGAGAAATTGGTAGAGATGAGTAATGGTTGTATTTGCTGCACACTTCGAGAAGATTTAATGGTAGAGGTGGAACGTTTGGCTAAAGAAAACCGTTTTGATTACCTGCTTATTGAAAGCACGGGAATAAGTGAACCTATACCAGTAGCTCAAACTTTTTCTTTTGTTGATGAAGAGAACGATATTGACCTTTCTAGGTATAGCTATGTAGATACCATGGTAACAGTTGTGGATGCTTTTAACTTCTTTAGAGATTTTGGTAGTCCTGAAACTTTGATGGATAGACAAATGACCGATATTGAAGGAGATTATAGAACCATTGTTAATCTATTGACCGATCAAATAGAATTTGCCAATGTGGTGATTCTTAATAAGGCTGATTTGGTTTCGGAAGAGCATTTAGGAATTTTAAAAGCTACGGTTCATAAACTAAACCCATCTGCCAAAATTATTGAGTCTAGTTATAGTAAGGTTGATCCTTCTGAGATTATAAATACAGGACTTTTTGACTTTGAGGAGGCTGAGCAGAGCGCTGGGTGGATAGAAGAACTCAACAAGGATGAGCACACCCCTGAGACGGAAGAATATGGGCTAGGATCTTTTGTTTATCGTTCCATTAAACCCTTCGATTCCGAACGATTTTGGGCGTATATTCAACAAAGGTTTCCCCAAACGGTACTTCGAAGTAAAGGAATGTTCTGGTTAAACTCTCGTCCTGAACAAGCATTAATTTGGGGTCAGGCCGGAGGATCATTGAAAGCTGATAGTGCGGGAGTTTGGTGGAGTAGTATGCCATTTGAAAATCGTATTCGATACGTTGCGTTTATCGAGAATAAAGCAGAAATTGAGGCCACATGGCACAGTACCTTTGGTGACCGAAAAAATGAAATTGTTTTCATTGGCCAAAATATGAACGAAGAACTGATTAAATCTGATCTTGACGCCTGTTTGGCAACTGATGAAGAGTTAGAGTCGGGAGAATGGAGATTAGGTCATGAGGATAATTGGCCTGTGGAAAGAGCTTATGCTTTGTAGATTACGAGGGTTGAAATTCTGAGCTTAAAAAGGGGCACGATTTTAAAGCTACTCCTTCTGGGGTAGCTTTATTTTTTTAATAAATAGGTGATATAGAAATTTATTTTCGGTGTGAGTCCTTCAGAGTCTTTTTGATCAATCCACTCAGAGGTGTGCAACTTGAATTCCGTATATTTATGGAAATAACAACACTTGTATTGCACATATCACCATATGTGATTAAAAACGACAAGACTAATGAAACATTTACCTCTTTGCATATTTATATTCCTTGTCGGATGTGGTGTCTCTAAAAATACAGATACAACTAGTGAGAATAAATACTCAATTATAAAGGATGCAGAAGATATAAATAACGTAAATGATAGGGACACCGTTATAGTTGAAGGAATTTTAAAAGAATTTGAGTCTAAAGGGAGTGGTAAAGGTGGACAAGCTCAATATTTTGATTTTGAAATTAAGCTTAGAAGAGGCCAGAAATTACCAATATATAATTCCGAAACTATAGCCGATAACTATCTAAATAAAAGGGTTAAGATTTGTGGTATATTTGAAAGTGAAGGAATCAGTAATACCGGCTTTCAAGATGTGAGTGTTAAACGAATACAGAAAATCCTGACCTTAGAAATATTAAAGTAAAGCTCTATTTAATCATGAATTTGAGCGATAAATTTATAGCCAACTCCTTTAACAGATTGTATGGTATTGGCTCCAAGTTTGGTTCTAAGTTTTCTGATGTATACATCAATAATCCTGTTTCCTTCGGTAATTTCTTCTCCCCAAACTCTTCTGTAAACTTCTTCTCTTGTGAATACTTTTTTGGGTTTAGAACTCAGCATTACAATTAAATCGAATTCTTTTTTAGTAAGGAACAGTGCTACACCATTATAGGTAACTATCCTTTTGTCCAGATCAATTTTTAGGTCACCTAAGGTTATTAAAGAAGCACTTTCTTCATCTCTGGTCCTTCTTCTGAGTAGTACCTTCACTTCTTCAATAAGGACTCTATTTCGAATTGGTTTTATTAGAAACGAATCCACCCCGGCTTGATAAGCCGCTATTTTGGTATAGTCTTCGTTCCTATCTGAAAGTAATGCAATCAAAGATTTTGTAGCTCTATTGTCTTTCCTTATTTCAAGGCTCAATTCAATTCCATCAATATCATCTAAGTGAAGATCGATTAGAACTATATCAGGCATTTCCTCTGGGATAATGGATAAAGCTTGAGAGCCTGTTTCAGCGAGAATTACATCAAATCCATTATCCTCAAATAACCCTTTCATCAAATCTGCTTCAATAGAAGATGGGTTAATAATTAATATTTTATTGGGACTTAATGAATTCATGAAGTGCAAATTTCAGGACTTCATGAATAATTATCGCACTGAAAGCCATTAAGTAATTGTTAAAATCGGTTTAACCAATGCAATTCTAAGGTAATGGCTTCAAGAAAAAAATGCATTTCCTTGGTTCTATGGGCAGTACAGAGATGTTTGGTTAGAGTCCCAGTGTGTGAAGTTAGATAGTGTAAACAGTCTAACTCCGATCAGCAAAGTTAAATGTTAAGATAAGATTAACATTGAGTTGAATGTATGTTACTATTGCGTTAAATCAAGGTATTAATTGAAGTGCATATCCTAGAATTGACCCTCCAATTACCAACCAGATAGAACTAACTTTCTTGAATAGAAATACTACCGCAATACTAATTGCGGCAATTACCATGGACTTCCAGTCGTTTGTAAACTCAAGCGACATATTTATAAGTACAGAAACCATTACTGCAACGGCTGCTGCATTTACGCTGTCCAAAAAGTAGGAAAGTGGCTTAGACTTTCTCATTTTTGGAATTAGAGGGTTTAGAAGCAATACAAATAGAAAGGATGGTAGAAACATCCCCACTGTTGCGGCTATTGCACCAGAAGCACCTCCTAATTGAAACCCAACAAATGTAGCTGTAGATAAAACCGGTCCTGGAGTAAATTGTCCCACTGCTATAGCATCCATTAGTTCAGAGTGGGTAAGAAGTCCTTTTTCCACTAGTTCAGCATCTAAATAGGCAAATAACACATAGCCGCTACCGTAAAGAATGGCCCCAACTTTTAGAAATGATAAGAATATTTTAAAGGTTCCAAACTTCGCGGTTGCAACACCTCCGGATTTTGCTATAAAGAGTGGGAGAAACAGGAAAGATTTATTCTGAGTTCTGTTTTTGACGTTAAAATATAATGCTCCTACAACACCTGTAATTAACAATGCTGATATTTCATCAACCCCAATAAGGCAGATAGTTACAGTAATAATGCTGATTACACCCAGTTCCCAATTTTTAAGTGCTTTTTTACCGAGTTTGTATACTGCACCAATAATGATCCCAATTACCGCTGGTTTAATCCCAAATATAAATGGTTCAACTTCCGGTAAATTCCCATAGCTTACATATAACCAGGCTAAGAGGCCTGTTAAAACTACTGCTGGAAATATGAAACTTATTCCCGCAACAAATAATCCTGGCCATCCTCCTCTTTCGTGCCCACAGTGCATGGTCATTTCTGTTGAGTTTGGTCCTGGAATTAAATTGGTTATTCCTATTAGGTCCAGAAAGTGTTCTCTGGACATCCATTTTCTTTTTTCGATTAATTCTTCTTCCATCATTGCTATGTGAGCCGCTGGCCCTCCAAAAGCAATGCATCCGAGTTTAAAAAATACAGTAGCTATTTCCTTTAGGTTTCTTGATTTCATAGTGTGAGTTAATACAATATGAAAAAGGACCGTTTTCACGGCCCTTTTTAATTATTTAGTTTTAAATGTCTCCGGCAACGGCCTCACTTACATTTATGATGTGGTCGCCGACCTTTTCAAATGAAGAGAACAGATTGCTGTATATAATTGCGCTTTGCATGTTATACTCTGGCTCTTCAATTGAGTTTAAATGTTCTCTTCTTAAATCGTTTCTGAGTTGATTAATTTCTCTCTCTTTTTCAACTGCTTTTTCGACGTTAATGGTTCCATATTCAGCTTTAAGGTTACTATTCATTATGTCGAATGCTTCTCCGGTTACCTTGATCATTTTGTTGATCCCTTCACGTTGTTTAGGAGAGAACCAATGTTTGTTTGATTCTTTTCTTTCGATCGTTTTACCAATTTGGTAGAAGATATCTCCAATTCGTTCAAGGTCTGTAGTAATGTTCAACATTCCTCTCATTTTAATAGAGGCATCATCACTCATTTCCAATCTCGCCGCTTTTCCAAGGTATCCTGCAATTTCAACTTCAACACGGTCGGTGATTTCCTCGTATTTTTCAAGCTTGCTGAACATCTTGTTTTTCTCTTTCTTATCGGAAGAGTTAATCAATGTCTTAACAAATGAGTTCATTCTGGCGGTAATGTCTCCAAATTTTGCAACCTCTTTTTTAGCTTCCAAAATACAAAGTTCAGCAGTCGATCCAATAGGTCCTCCAATGTAGTCAAGCTTAAATTCTTCGTCTGCTTCACCTTTAGATTTAACTGTTCTTTCGGCCATACGAACAAGGAATGGAACGAACCAAATTAATAGAAGTACATTGGATAAGTTAAACAAGGTGTGGAACAATGCAATACCTGAAGAGGCCATTCCTTTGTCTGTAGGATCCCAGTTGTCTCCTCCTACTAATGATCCAATAAATGTTAGGAAGAATGGTAGAATAATGATCATCCAGGTTACCCCCACAATATTAAACATGGAGTGAATTCTTGCAGATCTTTTTGCGTGAACGTTAGCAATTAATGAAGCTATTTCGGCAGTAATTGTTGTTCCGATGTTTTCTCCAAGAACCATGGCACAAGCAACTTCGAAAGGAATAGCTCCAGTGTTAACCATTGCTAGTGTTAATGCCATTGCTGCAGATGATGATTGAATAACAATTGTTACTAATGCTCCTAAGAATACAAACATGATTGGTCCGAACCAAAGGTCTTTGTAATCAAGGAAGAATTGTACAATTGCAGAGTTACCATCTAATGTAGGTACAGCGTGCTTTAACTCATCAAGTCCAATAAATAGAATACAGAATCCAAGAATTGCGCTAGACCATGCCTTAGCTTTTCCTTTTTGAATAAACATTAAAGGAGCTGCAATTGCGATAAGCATGTAAGCATAACTTGCAATACTTAATTTAAATCCAAGGAATACAACAATCCATGCAGTAATGGTTGTTCCGATGTTGGCTCCCATCATTACACCTGCAGATTGTCTTAGTGTCATTAACCCGGCGTTAACAAAACTAACCGTCATTACCGTTGTTACAGAAGAAGACTGAACAATAGATGTAATTCCGAATCCTGTAGCAACACCTTTAAACCTATTAGATGTGATGGACCCAAGCATGGTTCTTAATCTGCTACCGGCAGCTTGTTGTAACCCTTCACTCATGATTTTCATTCCATAGATGAAGAACCCAAGAGAACCAATAAGAATTAATAGCTTGGCAATACCCCAGCTTCTTTTCGTTTTAGTTTTAATGGATTTCGACCAAATCATTTGCGATTTGTCATCCTTTAACTGAGATACATCTCCTTTAGGAGCAAAACCAATTTTAAAGTGGTACTTCTCGTTACCTGCAAGTTCCTTAAACTCGTATTTATTCTTGGTAATAGAAAAAGGATCTGTAAACATCCACTCTCCTCCTGAAACCCCTTTTTTATCTCTTTTCTTTCCGATGTCGGTGTTATACATAATAACTGCTTGGACATCATGTTCCTTCATCATACTAGCAACACCGTAGTTGATACTCCATGTTAATTTAACACTTCCTTCACCAGCTTTTGCATTGAAGTTTTCGAATAAATTGGTTCCAAGAGTGTGGAATTCAACTTCATCACTCCAATTGTTGTTTGATCCAATAGACCATACACCAAATTTATTTTCTTTTAAGCTGTCAACCGTTACTGAAGTTTCACTTCCATTAATATCGTTAACATAGTTCCAGTTCTCTTGTCCATCGAACTTATATCTAAGTGATAAGTTACCCTGGTCAATTGCTCCCCACGAAAACTCAATTGCTCCAGCTTTCATTGGTTTGTCATCTTTGTCTTTGTGATTCTTTAAAAGACTTGTAGATAATCCAGAAACGTTAAGAGAAGTTTCATTTACGATTTCCGGAACAGAGTCCATTGCCGGAATGGAATCGTTTGCTCTTGAGTATACTGTTGTTAACAGTAAAATAGCGATTAATGAAAAGAAGTTCTTTTTCATATTAAGTTGAATTAAGAATATTTTTTTGCGAAAGTATCACCTTGCTTTTTAATTAATCCAATTCCAATGTTAAGTAAATGTTAATAGATTACTCTAATATTAAGAAATAGTTAAATCAGATTATCATAATGTTAACCTAGTGTTAATTTGATTCATATTTGCACCGACAAAAATTAACACACAATTATGAAAAGGCTAGGTTTTATAGGTTTAGTATTGTTAACATTAAATTTAACTGCACAAACTAAAGTAGATTCCAAATTTGGAAAAGGTTTGTTAAATGTAGTTGCCGAAGATAGCTCATGGAGCATGAAGCTAGGTACGAGATTTCAAACGTTGTACGTGGGAGAGTGGAACATTAATGACAGCACTGGTATTAATGGAGGTTCTTCTGAATTCTTAATTAGAAGAGCAAGGTTGAAGTTTGGAGGATTTGCATACTCGCCTAAAGTAACTTACAAGATTGAGCTAGGATTAACCAATAAAGATATTGGAGGAGCATCAGAATTTACAAATGGAGCACCACGTGTAATTTTAGATGCGGTATTGAAGTGGAATTTCTACAAAAATTTCACCATTTGGGGAGGACAAACAAAACTGCCTGGAAACAGAGAGCGTGTAATTTCGTCTGGAAATCTGCAGTTTGTTGATCGTTCTATGTTAAACAAGAACTTTAACATCGATCGTGATATGGGTGTTCAATTGCGTCACCACTTTACTATTGGAGATGACTTTCTTGTAAGAGAGATGTTTTCTTTGAGTCAGGGAGAAGGAAGAAACATTGTTGGAGACAACTTAGGAGGATATAAATATACCGGTAGAATTGAGTTACTTCCATTTGGAAAGTTCAAGAGCAAAGGAGATTATTCTGCATCTGATATTAAAAGAGAAGAATCATTAAAGGTTTCTTTGGCTGCTACTTACGATTACCACGATAGAGCGGTTAAATCAAGAAGTAACATGGGTAGTTATATGGTGAATGATTTAGGATTCTTCCAAACAAACATTCATACTATATTCATTGATGCAATGGCAAAGTATAAAGGGTGGTCTTTCATGGCTGAGTATGCTGATAGAACAGCAGACCAACCAATTGCTCTTAATTCTGATCAATCTGCTACCGGACAAATAGTAGGTGTTGGAACCGGACTAAACCTTCAGTTAGGGTACTTATTCGAAAACAACTGGGAGTTAGCAGGTAGATATACAAACATTGCTTTAGATAAAGAAATTACTGAAAAAGATGTGCAGGAACAATATACTTTAGGAGTTTCTAAGTATGTAGTTGGACACAAATTGAAAGTACAATCGGATGTAAGCTATTTAACGACCGAAGGAAGTGATGATAGCGGATTAATGTATCGTTTACAATTCGATATTCACTTCTAAGAATATTGGATTTAGATTGTAGTTAATTTAACTGGTAAATGGCCCAAATTGCAAATGCAGTTTGGGCCATTTTTATTCAAAGTCTATTTATCCGTTAGAAAGATCAGGGCTCAGTTGGTTATAAATTCATAGAATCTGGACCTATTTTATGCTCTTCAATAATACTTGTGCTGTTAGTGTCGGTAGCTGAGTTGATGGTCTGCTTTAATTCTTCTGCATCTTCGGGTGTAAATGTCCCTTCAATTTCGGGGCTTTTTTCCTCATTAGAACCCTTACAGGAGATGAAAAAAAGAGTGATGATATAGATGTAAGTTCTAAGTCTCATTGCACTAATATGTGAATTACCTTTTTGAAGATAGGTAATAATTGAAAAAGTAAAGCTTACATAGCAATTATTTCAAATCTGACTTGTTGTGGAATTATCCTAATATTAAGTTGATTGCTATATTTATGGTAGGAATACCTAATTAATAGGTATTTGATTAATGATAGTTGGCTATGGAGTACGTACTGGAGTTACTGAAAAAAAGGAAGAGTGTTTACAAGGGGAATCCTAAGGATTTGGATAAGTTAATTAAAAAAGTCGAATCTACATGGCATGCGCCAACTTCTGAAAAGCATACTAAAAGAATGCAGCCTTTTGCTAGAGTGCCGGAGATCGTAGAGTTTGTAAATGGAGCATTGATTGATTATTTCGAAAGTACAAATGACTTCGGAAGGGATGAGTTGGGGTTGAGCAATTATGACATAAAAGACTCCTGGTATTTATTTACTCTTCTATTGTACAGTGACAAAGTTGAAGCCACTATTGAGCAAATGGTGAACACCATGATTGAGAATAAAAATCCTGATTTATCTATAGCAAGAAGAGTTCTTCATTTCTGCAATAATAAGGTGTACACTCATCAGCTTAAAACTGTTGAAGACTATTTTAAAGAACACAATAAGAATACTAAGATTTATAAGTGGTTGGATTCTTTGGACGTGACTCCTCCGGACAATTTTCAATGGGAATTTCGATTGGGTTTTGGTGGAAAACTTGAATCTGGAAAATCAGCCAACCCGGTGGATAATCTCCATATAGTTGTACTTGGAAATGAACCAAAGGGAGATGGATCTTCATTTGAGATTCAACTAAAGGATCGAGATTATGTTGTTGACGCTACTTGGGATGATTTTTCTACTGAAGACTTTGTTCGAAGCAGGAAAGGAAAATTTCAGCTTTCTCAGGTGCCGAATCTTGAAAATTTACCCACTTTAATAAAGGAACTTGAGGAAATATTTGGAATCACCTTTGACAAAAATGATGTTGTTAGGTATTGTACCAGAGGGTTCAAAAATAAGATGAACATTCAAAAATGGTTTCAAGAGAGTTTGAACAATAATTAATCGAAAAATTTCATCATGAAGCTTTTTACATCATTACTCATTTGTATCTGTATTTCTTCCATTTCCTTTACTCAAGGAAAATCGGCCAAAGCGTTATCTAAAGACCACCCCCTAATTGGAGCCTGGATGCTAGATGAGAGCAAGCACCCAGGGATGGAAGATTTTGAAATCATTAGCGAATCAATCGACTCTAATAAATTCAAGGCTCATTTTGAAGATGCCTGGCTTCCGGATTCCATCATTGTAAGTTGTAGGTATTTACTTTTTCATCCTGAGGATACTCCAAGTACCATTTCGTACATGGAAATGGATGGGTATTTTATGGTGGCACTCACTTTTAAAACATTGGTGGATAAACGAACCATTTATGGAGAGTCTCTAGATTGCGAAGCAGTAATTATGAGTGGAATGCATTATCCATTTTCCTTTGGGTACAAGCTGAAAGAAGACAATAATCTACTTGAAATATCAGTGAGAGGGAGCAAGTTTTATTTTGTTCGATATAAGGAGTAATTTTTACCCCATAAAAAAGCCCCAACTATTGTTGAGGCTATTGGCAAGTACAACGATTTTATTGTAGAATAATTTGCTTATTGTAACTTCTTGCCGGAGTTTCCAGATGAATGATGTATGACCCTTTAGGGTAAGAACTCAAATCTAATATTGCCAAATTAGGTAAGTTGGTTTGAAATACTATTTTACCCATAAGGTTAGTAATGCAAATGGATCGGATATTGAGATCAGATTCGATGTTTAATACATCTTTGGTAGGGTTAGGATAAATGTTGATTCTGTTTTCTGATAGCTCATTTATGCCCACAACTGTAATGGATTGACAAGCTGTGGTGTCTTGCATACATCCATAATCAATGGCACAAGCATAGCTACCTGTTGAGGTTGCTGTAAAACTTTGCGCTGTTGCACTAGAAATAACAGTATATGTTCCATTCGATACATTACAACTTAACCATTGGTAGCTTATTGCTGTTTGGTCCACTTGTATGGTGTTACCGTTTAGTGTTGTGGTGGTATTTATGGTTTGTTGGGTTTCGAACGCACCTGCGTCCACACTGGTTCCACTTAAGCGTGGGTTACCATCGGCATCTTCGGAGTAGTTGCTGATGTAAATGTTGTCTCCTACATCAACTCCATCCGAAGCGCAATCAAGAATAAAAGTTCCACTAACAGTATCTTCCAACATGTAAGTGATATTACCAAATGCAGTTGCAGAATTTAATATGGAATTGGAAACGTCAAAAAATGTAGCATCTCCGTTGTATATGCAGTTGTTAAAGAATAGATCGCTATTGTTTGGCGATTTAAAATTGCGATCAGGAATAACATCGAAAAGGCAGTTGTTGAAATAGGTTTCCGTATGTTCTGTTAATTCATAATTGGTATAAATATTAGCTCGATGAGCATAATTGGTTTGCGATGAATTGTTTTCTTTAAAGGTACAATTGTTAATGGTAAGGTATCCTTCTCTTCCTTGCCACCTAAGAATGGTACCCCCACTGTTTGGGCTACCAAGTCCTGCCTCTACCACATGGTTTTTATAGAACACTGAATTTGAAATTTCAGAATTGGTATTGGATGTTCCGTTACCTGGTACATAGGCAAATATGGCACTACCTCTTCCGGAAATATTTTTGATAAACCTGGAGTTGGTAATTTTTGCTTTTCCGTTAAAGATAACAGCACCACCTTGCATTGCAACGTTGTTTATAAAAGAGCAATTATCTACAATTAAAGAATCTGTGTCGGAAACTGCCGAGGCTCTAATGGCTCCTCCTTCTGATGCTGGCCCACCATTAACCAATACCCAGTTGTTTTTAAAAGTGCAATTTTTTACGGCTCCGTTTCTTTCGCTTGCTCCTCCCATGGCAATACCGGCTCCAGGTGCATTAGCATTATCACCACCGTTTTGCAGGGTAAATCCATCTAATAAATACTGAGTATTAGTAATCAATATTCTTCTGGCATTATCTGTTCGGGTAGCTGGAGTTCCATCATCATCACCGGCAATATCTCCATCCAGAATGGTAGGATTTGCTGCCCAGTCTCTATCGTTTAGAGTAGGGTTGCCGGTATTCGGAAAGCCACCAAATAACGAAACATCAGGTTCCAAAATATATGCTGGGTAAGATAAGGTTCCATTAACCCCCGGGTAGTAAGTTCCTTGAGCCACATAAATATGAGTTCCGGAAGTAGCACTATTGGTTGCATCGTTAAGGTCTATGTATGCATCCGACCATGAACTTCCGTTGTTGGCTCCTGTTGCATTTGCGTTTACATAAATAATCGATTGGGCATTGAGTTGTATACTAAGCAGTAAGCTAATTGCCAGATATAATTTCTTCATGAGTAATTTTTTTGGCTAAGTAACTGAAGCAGTAATGCTTTTTGTTAACCAAATTCATGAATGTCGGATATGAACCTATGAAATTGTAATGGTGGGGATTAAAGTGATTCGGGAGTTATTCTTAGAATTACTTTGGTTCCTGATGCTTTTTGATTTTCGTACAGGTCTTCAATTTCAATAGAAAGCTGACCGCTATAACCTTTGTTTACCAATTTAACTCTTTCATCAATGGCAGAAGTTGCAAATGAGGTATGACGAATTTTTTTGGCTGCATTTATTTCACCGGAAGCTTTTCGGCCAATACCATTGTCGATGATGGTGCATACGATTTGGTTTTCTTCTCTGGAAAAATGAATGGACAATTGTTTCATCCCTTCCTTGTGGAGTAACCCATGCTTGATGCCGTTTTCTACAAATGGCTGAATGAGCATAACGGGTATATAGGTATGACTAATAGAGATGTTCGGATCTGATGTAATTGAAAAATTAAGTTCGTGGTTGTATCTCAACTGTTCCAATCGGAGGTAAATATTAAGTGTATCCATCTCTTCCGACAGCTGTATGCTTTCCGATTTGCTCTGATCTAAATATTTACGCATTAAATCGGCGAAATCTGCTAGATACTCGCTCGCAATGTCTTGCTGATTGGCGATGATAAACTGCTGAATAGTATTTAACGCATTAAACATAAAATGAGGATTCATTTGAGATCGAATGGCAGCAATTTTAGATTTATAAAGGTCTTTCTTCAAAGTATTCTGATCGTGTTTGAGTTTGTTTTTTTGAGTTACCATGCGCATTCGCCAACGCATGAGTCCAAAAACAATGGCTATAACAGATAAAACCAGAATGGAAATGAACCACCATGTTTGTGTGAAATGGGGAAGTACAGAAAAGTTTATGGATCGAATTTCTGAGTATTGACCATCGATGCCTTTGCACCTAAGTTCGAAGGTGTAGAAGCCCGGAGCCAGATTATTGAACTGTGCAAAGGGAGCAGAATTAAGGGTTGTTGTCCAGGATTCCGAATGGTTTAATCGATATTCAAATACTTGCTTTTTTCTGCTGCTAATAGACATGCCATGAAATACAATGGTTAGATTATTTTCGTTGTAGTTCAGTTGCAATTCCTTTAGGTTCCGGTCATTGTTGTTAACCCTGATTCCTGAGATGAAAACTTGTGGTGCATGCCCTTCTGGTTTTTTATAATTACACGGTAGTTGCTGAACATGATGGGCGCTAAGAATTTGAAGCGTATCGTTGTGTATAAATGCATTTAATATGGGTTCGTTCAATAAACCATCTTCCACACCAAATGTATCGATGTGTCCATTATTAATGTTTAATCTGGAAATGGACTCTTTATTGATCAGATACAAAAATGCATCTTGCAGAATTAAATTATGATAGGATTGATTCAATTGGAAGTGCTTAATAACCTTATTCTTATTAATGAAGAGGACCTGGTTGTTTTTGGTGGTTACCCAAATCCCGGAGTTGTCAGTTATCATTTCAGTAACCAGAATCGGGCTGCCCTCAAATAGAATTTCAACAGGATTTTGATTGTTCGAATACCCATATAGCCCATCTATATAGGCTATATAGAATTGACTCTTTCCTTGTACTGCTACAGACTTTGTACACCTTTTGTTTCTGATTTCCGGAAAGTGTTGTTCGGTACCTATATCAATACCCAAATGATACAGATCGTTAATTGTTATCAGGTTCGATCGGTTTTTATACATCAAGGCCGATTTAACCGAAGTAGTAATTACTGCAACGTTTTTGTTTAACGGGGTAATGTCTTTAAATACAATGGGCTGGTCAATTTTTTCGAATGTCTGGGTTGTGGTGTTGTAGGCGTGATTGCTGTGATCAAAATAGATAAAACCATCCTTTTGGTTGTAAGAAAAATGAGTCTTTACAATTTCCGGATGGTTAATTTGCAAGACTTCACCATTGGGTTTTAGTTGGTAAAAATGACCATCATAATCGGAGTAGAATGAATTTCCATTTTCAGTATAGGTGGTGTGGAGTACCTCCGTTCCAATTAATTTTTGAGATCGAATGGATTGATTGGAAATTATTTCAATTCCTTTATTTAGGGAGCAACCCCATAAATTATTTTCAATGTCCCGAAAAATGGTGGATATGCTGTAATGCTTAAAGGAATGATTTTTCAATGTTCCACTAGAATCATACACCAGTAATCCATTTTTGGTGAGTAGCCAATATTGATCGTTAGTGAACTGTAATCCGTTTATTCCAGATACTGATTCCGTAGAAATTTCTAGTACTAAACTTAGAGACTCGTTTAATTCATAAAGCTTAATGAATTGAGAGGTGTTCAGCAGGAATGATTTATCCTTCTCATGAATAACCATTAGAGAGTTATTGTTTTTCGGAATGGTATATTCTTTTTTGATGGTAGATTGCTTGCTTAAAGTGTTTAACTCAACTACCCGCAAGGGTTTGCTTCCATCCGATAGGTTAGCTCTTCCGATGGTATATAGCAATAGTGTTGTGCCATTTTGCTTACAAGAGATGATTTTATAATTATCATTGGTTTGATATAGTGCTTGTGGTGTTGAAGAATCCATTTTATTCCGATAAACTACTTCTCCTTCCTGTTTAAAGAATAGTATGGAGGAGTCTTCTTCAAAAAAGTAATCTTGAACAAAGTTCCCCTCACTTTCGAAATCGGTAAACAGGGTAGGTATATTTTGCTTCAAATAAAAAACCTGCCCTCCAAAATTTAGAAACCAGACCTGTCCCTTTTTGTCAATTTTAATGTTGGTGTATTCTTTGGCAAAATCAGGGTATTGGTAGTTGGTAAAGTCGTTACCGTTAAATTGAAATAGCCCGTTGGAGGTGCCTAACCAGAAGTAGCCTTTTTCGTCTTGAGAAATATCGTAGATGGTGTTTTCAGAAAAGTGGTATAACTCATTAAAAGAATACGAGTTATACTGTTGTGCAGGTGTTAAAACATGTACAAAAGCTAATAATATGACTACCGCAAGGCGCAATGAACTAAATAGAGGTTACGATTTCTAAAAACTCTTCTTTTTTCTCTTTGGAGATGGGCACTACATTGGCGTTTTCCAGAATTACATAGTTGCCATCTTTTCTTACGTATTCTTTAAGGTACTTCAGGTTAAAAATATGAGACCGATGTGGACGGTAGAAACTGCTGCCTTTTTCCAGAATATGGTCAAAGAATTTAAGCGGTTTGGAAACCAAAATGTTTTCTCCGTTGGCCTGGTATACAGTGGTGTAACTACCATCAGCTTCCAGGTGGATAATGTCTGTAAGCGGGGTGAATAAAATTCCATTTTTAACCGGTAAGGCTATTTTATTGAAATCGTTTTGGCGTAAGGTTCGTTTTAATTCTTCCAGTTTTTGCTGAATGTTATTACTGCTCTCGGACTTTTTCACCTTTTCTATAACTTCTTGTATTCTGGTGGGACGTATAGGTTTAAGGATATAGTCGATGGCGTTAAGCTCGAATGCTTTTAGAGCGTATTGGCTGTAGGCTGTGGTAAATACCAAATGAAAATCGATGGACTCTCCCTCAAAATACTTGTAAATCTCTACTCCCTGTTCGTTGGGCATTTCTACATCCAGAAATACAATTTGAGGTCGATGTTGCTTTATCAATTCAACTCCTTCTTTTAAGTTTTTTGCTTCCAAAATATCCATAGATTCTCCAAAGTACTTGAGTACTATGTTTCTCAATAGAATTCTGGCATTGGCTTCATCGTCAATAATTATAATTTTCATTCGAAGTGTATTAGAAGAGTCTGGCAACGAATTTAAAAAATGATCTACTTGGTTGGGTAATGCAAATAGATGAATGACGGATATGAGTTCATAAGCTGAGTTTATTCATGGTTTTTGATGGGGTAAAAAATAATCTTTGTGGTTAGTCGTCTATAAGAGTAACCATGGAAAAAAACATAATAGTATTTGGAGCTACAGGAAATACCGGAGTTGAGATTTGTAAGGTATTATCTTCTAAACAACTTAAGCACTCTGCCTTTGTTCGTAAGGGTTCCGAAGGAAAGATAAATACATCATCTACCAACATTCTTGCCGGAGATGTATTTAATAAAGAGGAGATTGAAATAGCTCTAAAAAGCAGCGATTTTACAAATGTAATTGTAGCTCTGGGCAGTAGGGATTTAAAAGCAGATAGTGTTCGAAGCATTGGAACAAAGAACATTGTTGAGGTACTGAACCAAAACAACCTTAACTGCAAAGTACATGTGGTCAGTGCTCACGGAGTTTCTGAAAGTTGGAGCAGGTTAAAATGGCACGAAAAACTGTTGTCAAAACTGTTTTTGGGAAAAACCATGAAGGATCATCAAATGCAGGAAGATGCCGTTAAACAAAACAAAGGAGGGTATCATATTGTACGTCCGGTAGCGCTGAAAAATGGAGAGGCAACAGGTAAGGTAATAGATCAGGAAGGAAAATTGCCCAATGGAGATATTACCAGAGCAGATGTTGCTGAGTACATGGTAGAAAGTATGTTGGCCGGTAAAAGCGGGGCAAGTTCTGTTTGTAGAGGATGATAGGACTTTCGAAACCACCACAACAGAAAGTGCGTTCACCCTTACAAATTGGGAATACGATTCCACACAAAGATATTTTTACACCCACTGGGGAAAACAAGTTGGTGTTAATCTCATTTTTAAGGCATACTGGATGCCCATTTGCCGAAAAAACAGTTAAAGAATTATGTGCGCTAAGTAGTCAGTTTAATGATCTGGGCATTTACATCATTACTCATGGAGAGGAAGCCATTTGCGAACAATGGTTAGGCGAAATAGGAGGGATTGAAAACATCAATAGAGTGCATGATCCCAACCGAGAAATATATGGTGCTTTTGGTGTAGGGTATTCTAGTCTAAGTCATTTTTTGGGTGGGAAATCACTACTAGGTGTAGCTAAACTCATTCCTCATGGTATTAGAAACAGAAAAGCATCCGGTACTCGCTGGCAAATGGCAGCTACCTTTTTGGTTAAGGGAGGTGAACTAGTTTGGAAGCATGAACCTCAATCTGCTGATGAGGTGGTGGATATTGGTCAAATAGCAGAAATATACCTTCATCACCGTTCCCTAATTGGCACTTGAATCTTAATGATTTAGGAGCGATATTTAAAGCATCTAAACCTAAACCATGAAACTGACTAAATCCCTACCTGCTATTCTGATTGTTATAGTGCTGTGGCTCTTTACCTTTTCAAGCTGTACCAAAGATTCGGCAGAAATGCCAGAGACTACTCCGGTTGTACATATTGATACTATTTTCCCTCACGATTATTTTCCTACTTACCCCGGTTCATCCTGGACTTACGATAGGCCAGGTGGTTTTAACGTAATATATACAACTGACCCGAATTACGAACTATTTGCCAGGTACAGCGATTATTATCCCGTTTACGATTCCAGTCTTTTTTATGCTCCCGTATGGGAAGGTAATGTGGTTAATCGTGGTAGCACCACTCCGTTAAGTAATTTCGATTACCACGAATGGAGAACCTTTTTCCCTAATACCCCAACTCTCGGTAGCTGGTTTACCAGTGTTAAAATATACCAGGGAGATGATTTAGAAGGTAACATCGTGGCGTTAGATGATACCATGACGGTAAATAATATCTTTTACGATTCTGTAATGGAAGTACATTATTTTATTGATCCTCTTCCGTGGCCGTACTATAAAAGGAAGTTTGCTAAAAATGTTGGGTTGGTAGAGGAGATTAGCTATAATCCCATTGATACAACAGTTACTGATCACATCCTATTGGATAGCTATTCCATCAATTTCTGAAGAAATATTCCCGAATCAAAATATTCTCTGGTCTGATTCGTATACCTAGGAATAAATTTGTGAACTCATAATCTTGTGGTTAATGTTACTTTTGCATGACTGCAATTTGATGTTGAAACATGAATTTTGCATTAGTTGACTAAACAATTTTAAACCATGTATATACAAAGACGATTTCCTTTTAGAAGTGTTCTGATCTGGACCAAACGAGAGATTATTTTCTTTTTCATTTTTGCCACTTTAGTAACAGTACTATACGAAGTACTGAACATTAAATGGCTTCAGGTTCCCCTTACTCCGGTGGGGTTAATTGGTACCGCTGTGGCTTTTATGGTAGGTTTTCAAAACAATGCTGCTTACGATCGTATTTGGGAAGCACGTAAAATTTGGGGAGGAATTGTAAATACTTCCAGAACGTTAATCATTACGGTTAAGGATAGCTTTTACATGCACAACCGAGAAGCTTCTAAAGACGAATCGGAAGAGTTGAAAATTATAACCAACAGACACATTGCATGGTTAACTGCTTTAAGGTATGCTATGCGTACTAAAAAGGTTTGGGAAGCCACTTATCAGGCCTCTAAAAAGAAGTTGAATTTTGAGTATAATATTCCGGAAACCAAAACATCGTTGGAGGAGGAGTTAAAACCATTATTGTCGGAAGAGGAGTTTAACTATGTAATGTCTAAAGACAATAAACCTAACGCATTAATTAGTCTGCAGTCCAAGCACTTTAGAAGATTGACGGACGAGAAGAAATTGTGGGATTTCAGTTTACTAAACCTTCAGCAAATTTTGCAGGAATTAACTGCGTTGCAAGGTAAGTCTGAGCGTATTAAGAATTTCCCTTATCCTAAACAATACGGAAGTATCGGGTATCACTTTGTACATATTTTTATGTGGTTATTACCAATGGCAATTATTCCGGCATTTGCTAAAATGGGATTGGAAATTGCCAAATCTAACCCAATGATCGGAGAACACTTTGTTTGGCTAAATATTCCGTTTACTGTTATTGTAATTTGGGTATTTAATACCATGCTAAGAATTGGATTGGCAGGGGAGAATCCATTCGAAGGATCGCCAAATGATGTGCCTATTTCTAATATTTCAAGAGGAATTACCAGAGATATATTGCAGATTATAGAAGAGGATTCTGAAAATATCCCAGAGCAATTTGATAACCCAAATAACATTCAGATGTAAAATTCATTATCTTGCTGTAGGTATTTTGACTACTGTAAATGGATAAATTGAAAGTTTGGTTAAAACGGATTGGTTGGGCCGGTTTTATATTCTTCTTAGTAAAAGGAATTATATGGCTCATCATTTTTTCCGGTTTGGGTAGTTGGATTTTTGGCTGGTTTAATTAAACATGGAATTTAAAGAGCAAGTAATAACCTATAAAGGGCGTGTGGTATTTATGAGAATATCCATGCCTTCGTTTAACCGAACTTTAAAACAGTACGTGGAGGACGAGGCTTGCTTTATGTTTGTTAACAAAGGAGAGGTTAACGTACGCTCTGCCGACGAATACCTGCAATTAAATAAAGATCGGGGAATGCTGGCAAAATGCCTAAACTACTTTTTTGAACCGGTTGATAAGAATCAAAAATGCGAGGATGGAGTTGAATCTGTAGGTGTATTCTTATCCCCTTCTTTGGTAAAAGATATTTTTGAGTTTGATGTTACCACTTCTAATCATACGGTAGACTACAACATTAAACAAATCCAGATCGATCGATTGCTGGAAAACTACAGAGCGAGTATTGATATTCTTTTAGATAACCCTGAATTAGCTGATGAAAGCATTGTAAAAACAAAATTGAAAGAGTTTGTTTTGCTGGTGGCTAAATCTCAGGAGGCCCCCTCTCAAATGGATTTTCTGGCTGCACTGTTTAAACCCAATGAGGTAGAGTTTAAGTCGGTAATTCAGCATAATCTATATGCCAACCTTTCTCTGGACGAATTAGCTACTCTTTGCCATCTAAGTGTATCCTCTTTTAAAAGAAAATTTTCCGAAGTATTTGGAGATAGCCCCAAGAAGTTCATCACCCGTAAAAAAGTAGAAAAAGCTGCGGAATTGCTTCATTCCAGTAAGGATCGTGTTTCTGATATTGCGTACGATGTAGGCTTTGATTCGTTGGCCACATTTAATCGAAATTTCGTATCTCAGTACGGAAAATCTCCTTCAGAATATCGCCTGAGCTAAATTGATAAGCCTTTGAGCTAAATCGAGAAACCCACCCCTTTTCCTTTCATGACATTTGTATCAGACAATTGAAAACAATGTTATGAAAAATTCAAAAGTATTAAATGGATACCTGGTTGTGGCCGGGTTATTACTCTCTTTTATTGGTGGTGCAACATTACTAGCACCTGTAGCCATGAAAGCGAGTGCTGGAATTGATGTTTCCGGAAACATCAGTGTGTTAAACGATGTGCGAGCAGCCAGTGCATTAATTCTATCTACTGCGCTTATCTCAATTCTGGGAGCTTTTAAAAGCAGGTTGCGCTTTACTTCTACTCTTATGGTATCTGTTTTATTTCTCTCTCTAGGGGCAGGAAGACTAGTCAGCATCATAGCTGATGGAATGCCGGTAGACGGATTAGTAAAAGCAACAGGGCTGGAGTTTGTATTAGGAATAATCGGAGCAGTATTGCTCATCATGAATAAAGAAAAGAATCAATAATCATATTAAAACGAATCATTATGAAAACAGTTATTAGAAACACAGTAGCACTACTACTAGTAGTATTTGTAGGACAAGTAAGTGCTCAAAAAACAGATAAAAAGGTAGTTAACTTTACGGTAGAAAGGACAATAGATATGCCCGCATCTAAAGTATGGCATGTAGTAGGAGAAGACTTTGGAGCCATTGCTAACTCCCATCCGAAAATCGTAAGTTCTGAGTTTAATCAAGGACACATGACAGGAGGAGAGAATGTATCTCGTACCTGCAATTTCAACGAAAAAGGAACTAAATACTTACAGGAAACGCAAATCAATTTTGATGCAGAGAACTACACCTTTAAAGTTTTGATTAACCATGCGAGTGGAGTCCCTTTAAATACAGATTACAGCTACGGAGTGTACAAAGTTGAACCGATTGATGAGAACTCTTGCAAACTGAGCATGGAGATGAATGTAAGAACCAAGCCGGCATTTATGGGAGGTATGGCTAAAAAACAATTTATGGGGGACATTGCTGATTATTTACTGGCGGTAGAGCACCATGTAAAAACGGGAGAAAATGTTAATCAAGACAATTTCAAAGCCATTAAGAAACAATATAAAAAGTAATTCGATGAACAAGATAGTAATGATTACCGGTGCTAATGCCGGTATTGGAAAAGAAACAGCCAGACAATTGGCAGAAGATAAAACGGTAAAAAAAATCTACCTGGCCTGTAGAAATCAAACAAAGGCTGAGTTGGCAAAAAAGTCACTGGAAGAGTCCACAGGAAGGAAGATTTTTGAAATAATCATAATGGATGTTTCCAACCCTGATTCTGTTAGAAAAGCAGTAAAGAAATTACACATGCCAGTGGATGCATTGATTATGAATGCTGGTGGAATGGGAGGTAAGGACCCTAAAAAGTTAACCAAAGATGGAGTGACTAGTATTACTGCAACTAATTTGCTGGGCCACGTAGTGTTGGTGGATGAGATGTTAGAGAAAAACCTGATTAATAATGTAGTTCTTTTTGCAAGTTCTGAAGCTGCCCGAGGGATAAAACCAACCGGTATGAAACGACCGGATTTGAAAACCTCCTCGGCAGACGAATTTGAAAAAGTGTTTAACGGAACCGCTTTCGATAAATTTGATGCTTTGCAGGTATATGGAGTAATTAAATACGGTGGTACACTATGGATGTCGTCCATGGCTCGAAAGCACCCATCTATTAAGTTCATTAGTATGAGTCCGGGAGGTACCAGAGGAACCCAGGGAATGGATGATTTACCGTTTTTCCAACGAATTATGTTTAAGTATATTGGGATGCCCATTTTTATGCCTTTAATGGGACTATCTCATAAACTAAGTAAAGGAGCCGCTCGTTTTGTGGATGGAATCAACAATGCGGTGTACCAAAGTGGGGTGTTTTACGCCAGTAAAGAAAAAGTGCTTACCGGCCCAGTAGTGGATCAAAGCACCATTTTTCCAGATCTTAAAAACACTGCTTTTCAAGACAATGCCAACGAGGCCATTCATCGATTTATCAGAAGTTAATAGGTAAGGTAAATTAGGAAGAGTTAATGCAATTTTGCATTAACTTTATCCCATCAATTTTACTATCATGAACCCATTAATTGTATCTGCCCAGTGGCTAAACGAACACTTAAACGATTCCAATTTAATTGTACTAGATGCCAGCCAACCGGTAAATGTGGAGGAGCGCATTCCAGGAGCAAGGAAGTTTGACATCAAAAATGATTTTAGCGATACTTCCAGCGATTTTCCAAATACCTTTCCGAGTAAAGAACAAATTGAATCTGGATGCAGAGCTTTAGGAATAAATTCGGATAGCCATCTCGTAGTTTACGATAGTAGAGGAGTGTTTTCCAGTCCTCGTGTTTGGTGGATGTTTAATACCATGGGGCACCAAAAGGTGTCCGTATTGGACGGAGGGTTACCCGAGTGGAAGGCACAAGGGTTTGAAACAGAAAAACCGGTTGCTGCATCTTATGCCAGCGGAAATTTCACAGCAAAATTGAATGCTTCTGTTGTTAAGGATTACCAGTTTATGTGTTCCAATTTGGAGCATCAAAATCACCTTGTTTTAGATGCCCGTTCTAAGGGGAGGTTCGATGGAACAGCTCCTGAACCTAGAGAAGGACTACCAAGTGGGTCGATGCCTAATTCGGTGAGTTTGCCTTATACGGAGGTATTATCGGATGGAAAGTTTAAATCGGTGGAGGAGTTGAAAGAGGTGTTTAGCCAAGTGGTTACTGATGACAGACCATTAACCTTTAGTTGCGGATCGGGAATTACAGCATGCATTATTCTATTAGCTAGTGAGATGGCTCTGGAAAGAGAGAAGTCGGTATACGATGGTTCCTGGACCGAATGGGCTCAACTGGATCAAAGAATAGTAACCGTATAAAAAGCCAAAGGGTGCTCCGCGAAGAGCACCCTTACCATATAAACTACTACTAATGCTGGGCACCACCCCAGAGCTAGCGCTTTTATCGGGTCAGTAGTATTGACCCTGTAATATCATATTCTTTACCGTCTAATCCGGTTGCTTTAATAAAGAAGTAGTATGTTCCGTCTGCCACTGGTGATCCTGTTACAGACATTCCATCCCAGCCGCCTTTGGCTGTTGTAATTTGATAAACTACCTGCCCCCATCTGTTCATGATTTGGCAATCCATTGTTTCGATGTTTTCTGCATTCATGAACCATACATCATTTACCCCATCATCGTTAGGAGTGAATACGTTAGGAGTAAAAATTACCGATTCGCCAACAATGGCATCTACCTGAACGGTATCGTAAGCCCAACAAATGTTATCTGTAACAGAAAGGATAACCTCGTACATACCTTCGTCGGTGTAAGTGTATTCCACCAATGATCCTGTGTCAGAGTCTCCGTTTCCAAAATCCCATGTTTGAGAGGTAGATCCAGTACCTAAATCTGTAAACTCTATGGTGAACGGAACCGAGCCAGATGTAACAATAGGATCTGTGGAAATAATTGCACTTGGATCTTGTATGGTTATATCCATGGAGTTAGGGTTTCCTATACAACTTCCAAGGACTTCTATCAGGTAATAAGTATTAGTGCCTGTGGCATTAATGGATGGTTGATACGTATTTCCACTGTCTAATAGGTTTGTCAATCCGGCATCGTCATACCAGTAAATGGTGCCACCAGAACTGCTGGCAAATAGCACAGGATCTCCATCTGCTAAACATACAATGGTATCAAATACAACAGGAGGAACCGGAGTAGGATTAATGGTTAATACCGTTTCAATTATACTATCGCATCCAACGGTGGTAGATAGAGTATCATAGTAAGTACCAGCGGTAAGTTGGTAAGCCCCTCCTACAAATAAGCTGTCGCCATTACATATTGCTTCATTAACGTTGGTTAAATAGACCGGCAATAAATTTAGGGTGGTTTCGATAATACTATCGCACCCGGATACAGTTACTAAAGTATCGTAATAAACCCCATTAGTGTTTTGATAAGCTCCTTCCAGGAAAGTACTGTCTCCCTGGCAAATATCAACGGTTAAAGGAGTTAAGTAAATAGGGTTAATGGTTATTTGAGTTGAGTCGGTATGATCTGCACAACCGTTAGCCCCTGCCAGGTAATTAACTACCCAGTAGCTTCCCGGGGTAGAGTTGATCAGGTCAATCTCTCCGGTATTAGGATCAATAAACGAAATTCCTGATGGATTGGAAGAGAAAACGCCCGGGTAGGCATTGCTGCCAAATTGAGGCAATATGCTATTAGAATCCGCCTCGCAGTATACAGTACTGTAGTAATTGAAAGTAGCTTCCGGAGAAGTGGTAATATCAATTTGTACCGAATCGATGACAGGGCATGGGTTACCTGCTGACGAGGTGTTGTAGTAAATCCAGAATGTTCCAATTCCCGATCCTGCTAAGTCAATTTCTCCAGTGTTAGCATCGGCAAGAACACCCGGTGCAGAAATACTAAAGGTACCTCCTGTTGTTCCGGTAATGTTGGCAGTTGGGTTGGTCCCTGATACACAAAACGGAGCTGCATAACTAAAAGTAGCATCATCCAGTGGGTGAACGATTAATTGAGTTGAATCAATGGCTTGTGCACAACCTCCTGAAGCGGCAATGAAGTTATATACCCAATAAGTATCTGCAGTACTTGATGAAAGGTCAATTGACCCATCTGCTGGATTAACACTCAATGTTGCCGGAGAAGTTGAGAATACACCTGCACTTGCTCCTGCTCCGAAACTGATTACAGGGTCGGAGTCGTATTGACAATATGCTGAAGCATCGTAACTAAAAGATGCCGATGGAGCACTGGTAATGGTAATTTGTACCGAATCGATATTTGGACATGGATTACCTGCAGATGCGGTATTGTAATAGATCCAATAAGTTCCCACTCCTGATGATAATAAGTTGATTTCACCCGTGCTATTGTCAGCTAATACTCCCGGTGCAGAGATGCTAAATGTACCTCCGTTTGTTCCAGAAATAGTTGCGGTAGGATTAACACCAGTTAAGCAAAATGTAGAAGAGGTGAAGCTGAACGATGGATCGTCTTCCGGGTCTACTGTAACCGTTAAGTTAGCAGTTTCAACACAAGCACCAGTTCCTACCGAGTAGGTTAGTGTTTGTGTTCCGGATAGAGGGTCAAAGGAAGTACCTGAAACTCCCGTTCCACTCCAGGTACCTCCCGTAGTTCCAGCTTCGAAGGGTGCTAAATTTAGCAATCCGTCCCCTTCACATATGCTTTGGTTGTTGGTTGTTAAGGTGGGGTCCACATCGGGTGTTACGTTTATGGTTATGGTAGATGATTCCAGACATGGTGTTGTTCCTACAGTATAGGTCAGTGTTTGAGTTCCAACCGAAGGATCAAAGTTATTTCCTGTAACTCCTGTTCCGCTCCAGGTTCCTCCTGTTGTACCAGAAATAAATGTGGTTAGGTCTAGAGTTCCTGATGCTTCGCAGTAGTTAAAACTACTTTGATTTAATGAAGGATCAACATCTGGAGTTACCGTAATGGTTTGAGTAGAAGTTTCTTCACAGGGAGCTGTACCCACTGTGTAGGTAACAGAAATAGGTCCACTTAATCCTGTGGGATCAAATGTGTTTCCTAAAACCCCCGAGCCACTCCAAGTTCCTCCTATGGTTCCCGAAATTGAGTTGTTCAAATTTATACTTCCGGCAGATTCACAAATTGTTCCGGGAGTGGTCCAGGCAGGGTTTACGTCTGGGGTTACAGTTATATCTTGGGTTAGGGTTTCCTGACAAGAGCCAGTTCCTACAGTGTATGTAATGGCAATGTTGCCACTAAGTCCAGATGGATTAAATGTATTTCCACTTACACCGGAACCGGACCATGTACCTCCTGTGGTACCAGTAATGGTTGGGTTAAGGTTAATGGTTCCAGCGGCTTCGCAGATGGTTCCCGGTGTGGTCCACGATGGATCAACATCCGGCACTACATTAATGTTTTGGGTTGATGTTTCTACACATGGAGCTGTTCCAACGGTATAGGTAATAGCGATATTTCCGCTAAGCCCTGAAGGGTTAAAAGTGTTTCCACTTACCCCTGATCCAGACCATGTACCTCCTGTGGTACCTGTGATGGTTGAGTTTAAGTTGATGTTACCAGAAGCCTCGCATATAGCTCCAGGTGTGGTCCAAGATGGATTGACATCTGGTACCACGTTAATGTTTTGAGTTAGCGTTTCTAAACAGCTTCCATTTCCAACAGAATAGGTAATGGCAATGTTTCCGCTAAGTCCAGAAGGATTGAAGGTGTTACCACTTACTCCCGAACCGGACCAGGTTCCTCCAGTAGTTCCGGTAACTGTTGGGTTAAGATTAATGTTTCCGGCAGCTTCACAAATGGTTCCCGGTGTGGTCCATGATGGATCAACATCTGGCACTACGTTGATATTTTGAGTGGATGTTTCTACGCAAGGAGCTGTCCCAACGGTGTAGGTAATAGCAATATTTCCACTAAGCCCTGATGGGTTAAAGGTGTTACCACTTACTCCCGAACCAGACCATGTACCACCAGTGGTTCCTGTAATGGTTGAGTTTAAGTTGATGTTACCGGAGGCCTCGCAAATAGCTCCTGGTGTGGTCCATGATGGATCTACATCTGGTACAATGTTAATGTTTTGGGTGGATGTTTCTACACATGGAGCTGTACCAACGGTGTATGTAATGGCAATGTTTCCGCTAAGTCCTGAAGGGTTAAAAGTATTACCACTTACTCCTGATCCAGACCATGTACCTCCTGTTGTTCCTGTGATGGTCGAATTCAGGTTAATGTTTCCCGCAGCTTCGCAGATGTCTCCGGGTGTGGTCCATGATGGATCAACATCTGGTACAACGTTAATGTTTTGGGTGGATGTTTCAATACAAGGAGCAGTACCCACAGTATAAGTGATAGCAATGTTTCCACTAAGTCCAGAAGGGTTGAAGGTATTTCCACTTACTCCAGAACCTGACCATGTTCCACCGGTAGTTCCAGTAATGGTTGGGTTGAGATTGATGTTTCCCGCAGCTTCGCAGACGTCTCCCGGTGTGGTCCATGATGGATCAACATCCGGTACTACGTTAATGTTTTGGGTGGATGTTTCTACACAAGGAGCTGTACCCACAGTATAAGTGATAGCAATATTTCCACTAAGCCCTGAAGGGTTAAAAGTATTTCCACTTACTCCAGAACCTGACCATGTACCTCCGGTAGTTCCCGTAATGATTAAGTTAAGGTTGATGTTTCCTGCAGCTTCGCAAATGGTTCCTGGTGTGGTCCATGATGGATCAACATCTGGAACTACATTAATGTTTTGAGTTAATGTTTCCACGCAAGGAACTGTTCCTACCGAATAAGTAACGGCAATGTTTCCACTAAGGCCAGAAGGATTAAATGTATTTCCACTCACTCCTGAACCGGACCATGTACCTCCGGTAGTTCCAGTAATAGTTGGGTTAAGGTTTATGCTTCCTGCAGCTTCGCAGATAGAACCTGGTGTGGTCCAACTTGCATCGTTATCCTGCACATCAACAACTACCTGATCTGTATCGGTGTTTCCGCAAACGTCGGTTGCTGTTACGGTATACGTAGTGGTGCTGGTTGGGCTAACATTTACAGGAGATCCCGTTCCTCCTCCGTTGTTCCAGGAGTAGGTAATGTTTTCACTTCCTCCCGTGTAGCTGGCGGTTAAGTTGGTGTTGTCTCCTAAACAAATGTCTACATCTGAACTTGCAGTTACATTTAAGGGGACATAATCTACAATGTCTAACGAAACACTTGAAGATGGATCACAAGAACAAGCACCGGGAATGGTTAATGTTACAATCTCAGTACCTTCTGTTAAACCATCAGCAATAGGGTTGATATAAACTGTTTCCGAAAGTTGTCCAGCAGGTATAGTAACACTTGTTCCAATTGTGGTATAATCAGTTCCGTTGGCTGCTGTTCCTCCAATTGTATAATTAATGGTGGTTGGAGTTGCTTCAGCCTGGGGTAATGTAAATACAAATCCTGCACCTCCACATCCTTCATATACTTCAGTAGAATCGACCATAGGAGAGGCGGTAGAAACCTGTACGCTAGACCCAGTAGTAAAACTATTTGCTTTTAATAATACCCCAGAATCCATTGTTCCATCAGCCACATCGGCAATGGCTAGTTTCATGTGATAGGTCTGGCACGGTGTTACAACCGCTCTGGCGGTTAGGACAGTGGTGTAGCCATGATATTCGACTGCCGTGTTTACCACTGTTCCACCATCCAGATTGTTGTTTACAATGTGGTAGGAAGCGTTGGTTGGTGTACAACCAACGGCAAAACTGTTTCCATGATTAACGTTGTTAATTGATACAGGTGTTGTTGTGCCAGGTATAAGAGCAATGTTTTTACCGCTTACTCCAGGGTCGTTGGTAATTCCGGGTCCGCTAATAAAAAATGCGAAAATATCGTTGTAAGCTCCACATACGAAGGTAGGGTACTCTTCGGACAGGAATACGTATTCAAATTCAACTGTGTCGTTTTGAGGAACAAAATCGAACTCAAGTATGGCGGCATCCTCAGTTAATTCTGGCGATACCAGAACGTCAAGATCAGTGTCTCCTGCAATGGTGGGACCTCCGCTTAATCCCCAGTCCCATACTGCATCGTTTCCGGTTACTGGGTCTCCAGAAATGTCATCAACGTGTCCTGTGTTCATGGCAATTCCAGATGCGAATCCTACACTTGAGGTTGCGTCTGTAAAATATCCAATTTGTCTGTTATGTCCTGTAAAAGTTACATTGCTAATGCTAATACAACCTCCACTTACAAGAGTGTCTACGAGGTCTTCTACGGGGAAATTGGTGTTGTTGTAGTCTACATTTACCTGCGCATATTGATATACGGGTAGCAGACTACTTATGGTGATAAAAAGTAGTTTAATGGTTTTCATGGTGGCGGAATACCTTTTAGGGGTTGTGGTTAATAAGTTGTAGAGTTTTATTTAATTCCAAGCTCTCTTTTTAGTTGGTTAAGCTCTTCTAATTCTTTTGTAGAAGCGTCGGTTAGGTTAGCCGAGTCTAATGCCTCTATAAGATCATTTTTAAATTGAAGCCTTGCATTTCTCTTTTGCATGATCAATTGATGATCTGTAGAATTGTGAAGAAGTTGGTTGAATTCGTAATTCAGTTTTTTAAGCTCCTCACACTTTTGTATAAGAGTTGTTACTTCTTTGTCGATGCTTAATTCTGTTTTTTCAGAACTTACACCAGAAGCTTGTGTGGTTAGACTTAAAAATCCAAAAAGTAGTAAAGTTGTTATATATTTCATGTTTTAGGGATTATTTAAACATGGGGCAAATCTAGGTGAGATATAACCTAATTATATGTGCTCGGAAACGATTGTCCAGTCAAAAATGAGGATTTGTCCAGTTAGTGTCCAGTTACAGTAAACTCAGTAGTTTTAGATAGTTTAAGTTTTGTTCTGAAAGTGGAGCAAACGACCCTTTAAAAATGAATTTTTTAGGTGCAGGTGTTAGGGGTAATTAGTTCCCAAATTGGGTTAAGAGGATGTTTTTCTTTAAATATTGAGCTTAGATTATCTAACCCTTTTTCGAACCTTTTTCAGGTAGGCAACAAGTGCAATTATTTCCTGATCTTTTAGCTCAATGTAGGTGTCCAAAATCAAGGAGTCTTGATCTTGAGCCAATAGTTCTTTAGCTATTTTTTCTTGTTCATGTTCCAATATTTCTTTGGAGTGTTCGATCACGGAATCGCTGTAAGGTAAATCTAGTGTTTTTAGCGCTTCCAGTTTGTTTTTTATGGTTTCTGTATACAATGCTTCTTCCGCCAGAAAGTAATAGGATGGCATAATGGTGGAGGAGTCCGAATACCTCGGATGGATGATTTTATGGTATAAAAAGTAGGCTGAATTTTCTTCTTCTATACGAGTAATGGTATCAGCAGCAACTCTTTTTGATCCCCATTTAAAGGGGTGATCGTAAATAAATTGACCTCTTTTGGAATACTCTGGGTATCGGTTATTTTCAAATTTTAGAGGTTTAACCATGTTGGAGTGGCAGTTATAACACCCTTCTCTAATATACAAATCTCTACCTTCCACCTCCAGAGGGGAGTATATATCTTTAGGGTTGATTTCCGAATCATAATAATAAGTTCGGGTAGTGGCATCTGGCTGCTTATTATTTGCACAGCCTAGCAATAAGGTGAGAAGTAATACACAAATAATTCCCCATGGTTTCATAGAGTAAAAATAGGAATTCTAGTGCATAAGGAAAGGGGATGTTACTCCAATTTCTGTAAGAGTACCATTGCTAAACACATGCTCAGTTCTTTCGTACAAACTAAAACTAGAAGAATCTTTTATGTGTTCCCCAATGGTGGAAAAATATAAGGAGTCATTGGTAAAGAAATAATCTCTTGTGGGTACCAGAAAATCTCCCGCTAATTTGTTTTCTTTCAAATCAAATATTTTCAGTCCACCAATTATATCCGTAGAAGAAAAGGTGGTCATCCATCGATCATCCTTAATTTCAAAAATGGTTTCAAAAATACCCATTTCGTCATGCTCAAGAAGAGCTAGTTCTTCGATGCTGATGGTAGCTATAGTTCCGTCAGTATTGGCAATGTACAATGTATAATGGGGTTTATCGTCGTAGGTACTTCTCATTTCTACCAACACCATGTTTGTTCCATATCTGTGATGGTACTCCACTCCTTTAATACCTTCTTCAGAAATTTCTTTTAGCTCATAAAGCTCATTGGTTTCCTGATTGATATAGGCTATGTAATAAATAAAGCTTGATTCGAAAACATAAAAGTATTGGTTGCGATTGATGCTGTGAACCTTATTTACGGGATGTGGTTGAGGTAAGTAGGCATCTCCAAATATAGCCTTCACAGTAGCTTCTTCAATAGGAGAACCATCCATCCCAAAAGCCTGATCAAATTGATCGTAGGGATCAGAAATTACCGTTTCTTCGTTAGGAAGAGGTGTATCTTCCTCCGGAACTTCTTCAAGAATTAATTCCTCTTTTTCCGGAGTAGCTGGCTCCTCTTCGGTTTTTGGAGAGGAGCAGCTAATCAATGCAATAATAAGTGTAGGGTAAAGTAAAGTTCGCATTTCAAATGTTTATTTGAAGGTACCTATTAAACTTTACTTATTGTTAGGTAATGGTAAGTATTTAACCTTTTCCGGATAAGCCAAATCGTACCAGTAGTTGTATTTTACAATGGTTTCATACAGGGTTAATTCTCCACTATTATATCGCTCAACCATTTCGGGGCAATCGTCCATCATTTCTAGTACAACTTTAGAAGATGGGCCTCCGAATACAGACCCAACCGCGGATTCGTTCATCTTTTGGGTTTGCTCAAAGGCCTGGTAATTCACCCCATTTTTATTGTCGATTTTCACAATGCTTACAAAGGTGTGGATGGCTCCTTCCGAAGTGACAATTCTCCACCCAACATTTGGGACGTTTGCATATAGTTGATCTCCTACGTAAAATGCTTTAAGGCTACTTTTCTGAACAAATTTTTTGAAATTAGGTTCCTGATTACTGTTCAGAACATCCACCTTTTTTCCATTGGCATCTTTGCAAATAAATAAGCTTGTGGCCTCGGCAATATCTCCTACTAAGAACTCAGGCTTTTGATAGGCAATTACTGCTTCTACGATTTCGTTGGTGTTGGTAACATAATACCCTTTAAGAGGCATGTTGGTTAGCTCGTGCTTGTAGTATTTTGATGATTCATCAGTTCCTTGCATAGGGAACAATTTGGCTAAATGACCTTTTCTAAGAGCATTAATTGAGTCTAATCTGGCCTGGGCTTTCTTTTGTTCCTCAATTTTGGCTTGTTGTTTCTGGTCCATTTCATTTAACTTTCCCCAAAGTCCATTTTCTGCCTTTTCTTTTTTCTCTTCTCTTTTAGCAATAATTCCTTCTATTCCCTCGCCGGAGGCAATAATAGCATCTCCCATGTACCAACTAATATTCGTTTGAATGCAATTGGTTAGGGTGAGTTGGTAGTTTCCGTTGTTGTTTTTATAGTTCACTACTATATCGGCTTTTTTGGGTGCTCCCTCCTTTACATTGGTTAGTTCGATGGCGCCCATTGTACCGTAAATACCATTGTCAATGATGAAATTAACATCTGCTTTGAGCTGTTTTAAATATTGCTCTTGTTGTGATTTTAGTTCTTCCAATGAAGTACCAGTATTTTGCTGAACGTAGTTCAATGCCGCTTCGTCAGCACACATTTTTTCAATATAGGCCATGCTCATCATGGCTTTTTTAGCAAATTTTTCGTGGTTGTGTGTTTTCTTGGGTTTTTGGGAATATGCAGTAGTTGTAAGTAATATTCCCAAGAGTAGAATAAATGTTGTTTTCATATTAAAAGGTTTTATTGTTGTATAATTTTTCATGATTAGTTGTTTACGTATACCACTCCATAATT
Organism: Parvicellaceae bacterium; assembly: GCA_965230225.1. GTDB lineage: Bacteria > Bacteroidota > Bacteroidia > Flavobacteriales_D > Parvicellaceae > CALSMU01. Next base: position 210,464 of record CBDDKM010000002.1, on the reverse strand, counting down.
GGCGGCTAACTCACGTTTATCTTCTTTCGATTTATCTTTGAAATAGAACTCAATGTCGTCCCAGGTTTTTTTGATGAGCTCGTCTAGTTTTGTTCGGTGAATTTTGATGGACTCTTGCAGTTGATTTAACTCTAACTCCAGAGCTTCTAACTTTTGTTTGGAATGTTTTAGTTGAGCAAGTAGTAACTCTACATTCTTATAATGGGGATGTGAGATTTCAGGTTCACCAAAGGCAATTCTTTTTTCTTCCCCCCGAACAACAATTTTCCCCCATCGTTGTATCTGCGATTCGCTGTTAAGGCCAGGGATAACTCCTGTATTCTCCTCTTGTTGGTACAGGTTTCTTCTTACTTTATCTATTTCTCCTCTAATGATGGCAAAATTCAGAACCTGAAAGAAATGAGAGATGGAGAGTTTGAGTTGCTGTACAATTTCTTTTTTACGTTGGTTCTCCATTTTTCGGAGTTCGGTTATCTGTTGTCTCTTTATGGTTCTGGACGAAAATTCATGGTGCAGTTCCTTAATAGCTATTAGTTGGTATGAGCTGATCATATCGGAGTGTGCGGAATTCTCCAATCGCTCCAGAAGAATTTTGAGCACTCTAATTCTGGCTTTATCGGTATTGGGAAGTCTTCTGTAGGCCATAGTTAATGAACAAATTTTGCTTTTTTTGTTTCTCGGTATTCCGAATAGCCTTCTATTAATCAATGTGAATTATCATGTTGAATACGAAGGCATTAAGTTTGGTTCGAAAGTACATGACATTCGTAGTGGTTAAATGCCAGTTTTTGTGAATGAATGTGTTAGCTTTGTGTAGAAGCCCTCTTTTTTTGTAAATGAAAAAACCGACCCTCCACCATGAAGTATATTTTTGCTTTAACCATTCTTCTTACAGGAGTATTTTCTATAGCCCAGGATGAGGAAACTCAACATAAGATCGACAGCTTAAGTTTGATTGTAGAGCATCCGGAAGAGCATCATGATACCACATTAGCTCGTGCTTATTTAGTGCTTTCTGAGCAATTCTATATGTCAAATCAGGACACTGTTGTGCCTTTGTGTAATCGGGTAATTGAGATATGTGAAGAAGGGTTGGCTGCTTCACCATCCCAAAAGGAAAGAGCTAGTTTTTTGAAGTCTAAATCAGGGGCTTACAACAATACAGGACTTATTTATTTTAATCAGGGAGATATAGAAAACACCCTGAAGTACTTTCATCTAAGTCTGGAAACGGATAAGGAAATTGGGAACAAATCCGGAATAGGGTTGAGTTTGAACAACCTTGGTTATGTCTATTATGAGTTTAAGGATTATGACCAGGCGATGAAATACTTTAATGAGGCACTGGCAATGCAAAGAGAAGTGGGCGAAGACGAAGAGATTGCTTTAACTCTTAACAATATTGGCTTGATCTATTATCAGCAAGATGATATGGATAATGCTCTTAAGTACTTTCTGGAGAGCATGGAAATGGAAGAGAAAAATGGAAACGAAAGAGGCTTGCAATCCGGATATGCTAATATAGCTGCTATCTACTATGCAGAGGATGATTACGAAAATGCCATAAAGTATTATCAAAAAGCTATGGAGTGGAGTAGAATTCTGGAAGATTCTATGGAGGAAACCTTGCTACTTTATAATATGGGAATGACTTACCGTGAAATGGGTAAATTGGATGAAGCGGAAGAAGCAGGGTTAAAAAGTTTATCCATAACTAAGGAGAAAGGGTACCCTAAAAATGAACAGGAGGCTTATGAATTGCTAAGTAGAGTTTATGTTGATCAGGAACGAGGAATGGAAGCACTGGAGATGTACAAGAAATTTATTTTCCTTAGAGATAGCCTTGAAAACCCCGAAGTTCAGAATGCACTTACGGAGCAAAAATTGAAGTATGAATTTGAAAAGAAAGAAGCTTTAGCAGCAGCAGATCACGAAAAAGAAATGGCTTTAAAAGAGGCAGATGGTAGAAGAAAAACAGTGATCATTTGGAGTTCAACCATTGGGTTAATCATGCTGGCTGTATTTATTGTGGTTATTGCTTTAAGGTTGCGCGTTAGTAATCGTCAAAAACAGGTTATTGCAGAGAAAAATGAAGAGAATGAACTCTTGCTGGGTGAGATTCATCACAGGGTTAAAAACAATCTTCAGGTTATTTCCAGTTTGTTAAGTCTTCAGGAGAGAAATATATCCGATCAGAAGGCAAAAGAAGCTATTCTGGAAGGAAGAGACCGAGTACAATCGATAGGGTTAATTCATAAACACCTTTATCAGAACAATGAGTTCTCCAGCATAGAAATGAAAGGCTATATTACCCAATTAATAGAGGGATTAATAACCACTATGGGGTCAAAGGATCTGAACATCAAATTTGAGGTGGATGTGGAAGATTGTGAAATGGATGTCGATACTGCCGTTCCTTTAGGGTTGATGATAAACGAATTGGTGGTAAATGCCATAAAACATGCTTATGCGGATGTAGAGGAACCTTTGCTAAAAGTTAGTAGAGTAGTGGATGGGAACCAACAAATCTGGGAGATTTATGATAACGGGGAAGGAGTGCCTGAACAGGTGCAGAAGGATGGTTCTTTTGGAATGAAATTGATTCGTTCTCTTTGCCGGCAATTGGGAGCCATGTTTGAAGTAAAAAGAAGTAAAGGATTGGTTTGTCAAATAGTAATACCAGCAAAAAAATAATTTATGGCAGTTAAGGTGTTAATTGTAGAAGATGAGGTGCTAGTAGCGGAGAATCTGGCTGAAGACTTAAAGGATTTTGGCTTCGATGTTACAGGTATAGCCATTTCGTCCGATGAGTGTTTTGCGGAGCTAGATAAGGCCATTCCTGATATTGTTTTAATGGATATCCAAATTCAGGGAGATCTTTCCGGAATAGAAGTGGCTAGGCAAATAGATCCAGCTATAGGTGTGATTTTTTTAACCTCCAATACCGATCCTTATTCCATGAACCTGGCCTTGGAAACCAAACCTAGCTCTTTTATGTCTAAGCCTTATAGTTTACCGGATTTAAAAGCAGCCATCGAAATTGCTTTTAAGAATCTAAATGAAGATACTCAGGAGGTAGAAACAGTAGATTCTGTATTTGTAAAAAGTGGTACTTACTACCATAGAGTGAGGGTGGAAGATATAACCTATGTAGAGGCAGCCGGAAGTTATTGCACTGTTTTTACTTCGGAAAATGAATATGTACTTTCCATGAATCTTCAAGGTTTTTTTGGTAAACTTCCTTCTTCGGAATTTGCCAGAATACATCGTTCGTTTGTGGTTAATCTAAAGCAGATTATGAAACTTGATCATCATTCGGTCGTAGTAAATAATAAATCCTTGCCCATTAGTAAATCGTTTAGAGAAGAACTATTTCAAAGGTTAAATCGAATTTAATTGAAGAATACCGTACTTATATTATTCCTTTTATGTTCTGGGATGCTTTATGGGCAGCCAAAACCAGATTGCGGTTGGATTAAAACCAGAAAAGCTGAGAATGGTAAAACTTATCCGGTTACTTCTGAAGGTGTAAGCTGTGATTGTTCGAAGATTAATAAAGTAAATGAGCAGATTTTTGTCAATTCGGATGCCCTGTTTAAAACGGTGACCATTAATGGAAAAGAGGTGTGTAAATTGTGGGATGGTCACTTTTATGAGTACGACGAAAATGGACTCCTGAATTACATATATCAATTTAAAAGTGGAAAATACGTTCCCATTCAATTTGGACAGTAATTAGCTGTGAAAAATCAAACATTTCTAGGTTCAGAGGTTAATATTATAAAGCAGGGTTGAACGAATTACATCATTGCATATCTTGTTCTCTTTCCATACCACCACGCAAATAACATTCGTTTATAGCTTATGGTTAGAGCCAAAACAAATCGATTAATTATAAGGGACTGGGAGAAAGATGATATTTCTTCTTTTACTTCTATGGTGGCACAACCAGAGGTAATGCAGCATGTTGGTAACGGATTACCTTTATCTTCTGAAGAAGCAGGTGTTTATGCTAATAAGTGTGTTGCCAACAATAAAAAAAATGGTTGGACCAGGTTTATAGTAGAACATGCAGAAACCGGAAAGTTCATGGGCTTTTGCGGTTATATGGAATACCTCGATGAGATGGATTTCGGGTGGAGGTATAATCCTGAGTTTTGGGGGCAGGGCTATGGAACAGAGGCAGCTATGGCTGTTCTTCAATTGGGAATTCATGAATTCAAATTTCCTCGAATTATGTGCATCGCCTACGAAGAAAATAAGGCATCCATTCGGATCATCGAAAAATTACGATTCGATTTTGAGAAAAAAATAATACTGAATAATCGCACTACCTTACAGTACTTCAAAGAAGAGAACTAAACGCTGTTTTTAATCACTCAAACATTTTGGCTTAGGTACATTTTTTCGGGGTATTTCGTTAAGTATGGAAACAATCTTCCAGCCAGATTTGGTGTTTAATAAATGGAAGAAATCTATTCCCTCTCTACCAGATGATTCTCCCGGTCGTTTGGCTTCGTAGAGCACAGCAATTTGCGCTATATCTCCGCATATTGTGGTGCTCATTTTTAGAACATTTTCTTCAAACCCCGTAAGTTCAACATCTTTGTTGATGATAAAGTCTTTAAAATCCTGAATCCACTCTTCAACTGTAAAGATGGCGGAACTATCCGAACTCATTCTGAGGGTAATAACGCACTCCTCTAGAAACAATGGCCGAACCATACTCCAATTGGGAACTTCTTCTTTCGGAAAGCTGATCATTTGGTAGAGCGAATCTACCAACTCGGCAGGATTGGAAAATGTTATGGTTGATGACTCATCCGACAGAACTTGTGCAGAGGAGTTGAGTTGAATGATGGATAACATGATGAATACAATTTTTTTCATAGCGATTACATATCCGTGTTTTTACCATGATCAGATGCATCGATATCTACTGATCTTCTTTTCGATTTGGATTTTGTCTTTTTACCAAAGTTCCAGGTAACACTCAGGTAGAGAACTCTGGATTGCCATTCCCAGTCTGCGTTAAACAAGTAAGGCATATTATCATTACTTCTGAGGTAAGACCCTAGTGTATTAAATACATCGGTAATAGAAGCATTGAACACCAGGTTGTTGTCCAACATCCCTTTTTTAATACCTATGTTGGTGGCATATTTGGCAAGCATGTGCCCCTGCTGAATGTTGTATTTGGGTCTAAATCGGTTTCTTACCTGAATGCTCCACCCACTTTTTAGTCTGAAAGCGAGATTTAGGTTAGTGCTAATTCCATAAGTACTTACCATCTCATTATTGGTTATTATGCTATCGCTTACATGTACGTTCCAGACATCTACCACTCCGGTAATTCGAATGGATTTATTTAACTTGTATACCACAGACATATCTGCGCCAATTAAGTTTCCGGATGCAATGTTTTTGTAGGTAATGACCGATAATTGATCCAATTGTTGAAGGTGCCTTCTCAATTTGTTTAAGATGAAACGATGGTAGAGGGAACCATTAAAATTGATTTTGTCTCCAAACCTGGAATATCCCAATTCGCTTACGTGTATGATTTCTGGTTGTAGGTAAGGATTACCATACTCCACTAAAAATCGGTCTGAATAATACCTGAACGGATTGATCATGGTTAAAGTGGGGCGATTAATTCTCTTACCATAACTCAAGGATAAATTAGATTGTTCCGATGTGTTGTAGGATAAGTGTACAGAAGGAAACAGGTGGAAATAATCATTGGTGAAGACTTGAGATTCACCTTGTAAATTGGATTCTGTATAGGTTTGCTCGGCTCTCAATCCGGTTTTGAAACCAAAGTTGTTTAATTGTTTTTCGAAGCTAAAATAGGATGCCAAAACTAGTTGGTCGTAAGTAAAGTAGCTGTTTGAACTACTATCTATTGGATTGCTATTTTCTGTGGTTTCAACATTCAAACCACTGGTTTGCCCTCTTAAGGTACTGCGGGCACCAGTTTCTATTATGGTGGAATCGTTTATGGGTATTTTAAAATCTAATTTGGCGATTAAAAGATTGTTTTCTTCGGTACTCGAGGTAAGTGTGGTGTAGTCGGTTTCGTTATAAATGTTTTCATTGATTTCTTCTGTGGCATTCATAAAGTAAGGAGCCCAATCAATGTCGAGATCAAGAGTGTTATTTTGGTTCCCAAAAGTGTTCTGCCAGCCTACATTTAATTCTTTGCTTCCCAATGGTACATTTTCGTATCCGGTACGGTAAGAGTTCATGATTAAAGAATTGTTGGCATCGTAGTTTAAGTATTCTACTTCGTTGTTTCTTTTCATTAATCTTGTATTAAATGCTCCATTAAAATACAAGGTGTTTTTATCGTTAAGAAAGTAATCGACACCACCATTAACTGTGTGCGACAAACTTTTGGAAATGCTGGATCCAGTGGAAAGAAGAAGGTCTGTAATTTCGTTGTTGTCAAGTAATCCGCGTTCTGTATAGGAGGTAGTAATTCCTCTATAATCATTAAGTCCGTACCTAAAGTAAACCCTGAGTTTGCCCTGATTATGATTAAAAGAAAAAGAAGAGTTACTTCGAACCTGAAATCCGAGGCCTATGCTAGTGTTGAGTGAGCCGTAACTCCCCTTTTCTTTACTTTTTTTGGTTATGATGTTTATTATTCCGGACATTCCCTCTGCATCATACTTGGCAGAAGGATTGGTTATAAGTTCTATTTTTTCGATGGAGGTGGAACTGAGCATTTTTAGATATTGTGCAGCAGACATGCTTGTGGGTCTACCATTGATGAGGATGGTTACATTCTCGCTTCCTCTGAATGAGATGACGTCGTTTTCATCTACCTGTACAGAAGGAATACTGCTTAATAGATCTAGTCCATTGTTCCCACTTACATTAATTTGTTCGGCATTGTATACTTTCTTATCAATATGATTTTCTACTTCTGATGCTTCTGTAGTAACTGCAACAGCATCTAGCAATGCCATGTCTTTGACCAGGTAAATGGTGTCCAAAATGGTGTTCTTAGTTGTAAGCTCAACTTCTATCATTTTTGCCTGATACCCAATAAATTGAATTTTGGCTAAATACTTTTCGTTTAAGGTAAGATCTGGAATGTTAAAGGAACCTTGTTGGTTGGTGGAACCACCTGTAAACAGGGAAGAGTCGCTGTTTAAAATAGAAATGGTAACATACTCCAAAGGCATACTACTTTCCATATCTAAAACCACTCCACTTAGTGTAGCTTTTGCCGGAGGATTGGCAGAGACATTTATCAATGCAAAAAGGAATAAAAAGGGAAGTAAGAGATGAATAGAACGGTTCATAATGAATGTTTTTCTGAAGCCAAACTATATAGGTTTGAGGGGCTTACAAAAACAAATCGATGAATCGGGAAATTCCATCAACAACTTGGCAAAATGGGCCTTAATCTGATTCGTAGATAGAAATAACTGAACTGTTGAAGCAATAGGAGGAACGGTTTAAAGTAGGTGTGAACAGTAGGAATTTTGGAGCACTTCCTCCTTATCTTTGTGCCATGTCGATAAAGAAATCGAAAATGGTTTGGATTGTTGCAGCAGTTTTTTGGTTGTTACTGCTTAGCATAAATCTAATAAGAGCTATCCCATTTCTTGAAGGAGAAGCATTAGATTATCATCTCCAAACCGTTGCCATTACTTTTTCGCTTGATTTAATCACCTTTTCTGTGTTTTATTTTTGGCTGATTCCTCTGATGATCCGAAAAAGAAATTCAGTGCTAACATTGATTGGAATTCTCTACTGGGGACTATTTGGTTTCGCTTGGGGATGGGTGTACAATTGGGCTGGGAGAATTGATTCGGTTGACGGTTTTTTTATGATTTATAAGTCGAGTATAGGGCATACGATTCTTCATACTTTGTATGCCCTGGTACTCTTCCTTTCGGTAGACTGGTACTACCGTCATTTACAGCAAAAGAGGTTGGAAGAGGAAAACGTAAAGATGAGGTTGTCCATGCTTAAGTCTCAGGTCAATCCGCACTTTTTGTTTAATGTGCTCAATAACATTCATTCATTGGTACATCGCAATCCTGATAAAACAGGAGCTTCATTGATCAGATTATCCGAAATAATGAGGTACATGCTATACGAGTCAGATCAGGAGAAAGTGCCCTTGAATAAGGAAATCGAACACATCAATCATTATTTAGAATTGCAGCGCTTGCGTTTAGTGGATCAAGATACTTTTAAGCTAGAGGTAGAGGGAAATACAGATAAGGTATCAATTGCTCCTTTAATTTTTATCTCATTTGTAGAAAATGCATTTAAGCATGGTAAGAAGAATTTTGAAGACGCCATTTATCTGTATATTGGAGTATCTAACGATCAGCTACTTTTTAAATGCGAAAATTACCTTCGCGATCTTTCAGAAAGCGAAAAAGAAAGCAGTGGAGAAATAGGATTGGATAACATAAAAAAAAGGTTAGCCCTTCTTTACCCAGAAAAGCATCAATTAAGGGTAGGGAAAGTAGAAGAGCAGTTTAAAGTTGAATTAATAATTGACCTGGATTGAAAATCAATTGCATTATAATAGAAGATGAACCGTTGGCGTTAGAGCAAATTGCTTCCTATGTAGAGAAGGTTCCATTTTTGAACCTCAAGCAATCGTTTCTAAATGCCATAGATCCTATTACCTATTTGAAAGGGAACACCGTGGATCTGATTTTTTTGGATATTGAAATGGAGGATTTTACCGGGATTCAATTCTTAAAGACTTTAAAAGAGCCCCCTCAAATTGTGTTAACTACTGCCTATGCTAATTACGCTTTAGAAGCATTCGATTTAAAAGTGGCCGATTACTTGTTAAAGCCCATTTCTTTTGAGCGATTTCTACAGGCAGCCGACAAGGTCTATGATACACTTATTAATAAAGAACCTGAAGGAGAATCTGGTGTTGTAAGTTCAAGAGACTATATTTTCGTTAAAACCGATTATAGAATTCAGCGCATTGATTTCAAGGAAATCTTGTTTGTAGAGGGCCAAAAGGAGTATTTAAGAATATACACCAGTTCAGGGAAGATCATGACCTTAATGACCTTTGGAACCTTGCTAAATCTCTTACCCGATAACTTTGTTAGAGTACATAATTCTTATGTGGTATCCATCAACAAAATAGAGTCCATCGAAAAGCAAAGAATCAAAATAGGAGATCAGTTAATCCCCATAAGTGACTCTTATAAAACAGCCTTTTTTAATCTATTAAAGGGGAGAAATTTGCTTCCTTAAAGGCATGCTTTTTCCGAAAGCCAAATAATTGTCTTTTTGTACAGTTTAATCATCTGAAACAACCAACTACACATTCATAACCCGACATGGAACATGTACAGGGTAATTTTATTGGTGAATTAGTTTTTTACTGAAACGATTATCAATGAAAGTTACCCCAATACTAAAGCAATTGTTTGATGCTGTCAAACAGGTTTTGGCTTTCAAAGGCAACGTTCGTTTGATACCCCTAATCCAAGTTTGTTATGATACAAAGAATCAGGAATGGCCATGCCATTAAAGTAGTTTCATCCACTACCATTTGTAGTTTATTTGCTCAAATATTTTTACCCATAACAACTTGGGCTAAGCCAATGCCCGCTCCAGGTGGTCCGGAATCGCCGGAATTTGGGTCCTTTACTCCATACTCGAGTGGGCAATTGGTGAACCCATTTACGGGAGACTTAAACTACAATTTACCTGTAATCGAAATCCCGGGACCGCATGGTGGAGGTTATGCTCTTTCCCTATCATACGAAAGTGGGGTAAATGCAGATTCTGAAGCCTCATGGGTCGGATTGGGGTGGAGCTTAAACCCGGGTTCAATAAATCGTGCAGTTCGAGGAATTGTAGATGATTATGACGGAAAGCAAATTACTCATATTAATCAGCAGGAACCATTTTTCTCGGTAGATGGAGGTCATCATTTGGGGTTGGAAGTATTTTCTATAGGAATAGGAATTGACAGGTATTTTGCCATTAACAATTATTCCGGATATCAATCTTCCTGGGGATTTGGATTAAGTGCTTTAAGTGGAGGAATTGGTCTTAACGTTAATACTGATTTTGTTAATGCAAAAGATCCGTCAAGTTGGCAATTCAAGCCAAATGTTAACCCCATGGCTATGTTCTCATCGATAAAGAATGAAACCTGGAAACCGGAAAAATCTAAGAATCAGGATCATGCGGAGAAAGAACAAGTAACCAAAAAGGAACATGTAATAAACAAGTTTGCAAAAGAAGGAAAAGGTTCCCTGATGGCAAATGCCAATTCTTCTACCTGGATGTCCCTTAATCAATTTGGTTATAACCCTGGATTTACCCCGCAGGAAGGGTATAGAGTATCAGGTTCTATCACCTTCGAACCAACAATTCCACCTCCTGTTGGGGTAGAAGTAGGATCTAATTTAGGAATGACATACAAGCAAAATAAGTATCCAATTAAGCATAAATCTGTTTATGGTTATATCCATTCTTCAGGAATAACTTCAGATAATGTATTGATGGATTATTATTACGAAAAGGAAAGCTCTTTTTCGAACAAAAGTGTATTTCTGGGAGTGCCCTTTGGTAACCCAGATCAGTTCATGGTAAGTGGAGAAGGGCTTGGAGGTTCATTTCAGTATTACCCGAACAAGGAATTAATTTTTAAACCGGAAGCAGGAGAAAGTAAAACAAAAATAATGAAAGCTTCTGCAGAAATCATGGCCGGAGGAGATAATGGAGGAGGTACTCATGTGGCTAAATACGACGCTGTTTTGGCTCAGGACGGATGGGGAGCAGGTAGTAATGACGTAGTGTTTTCACCTAGGTTTCATGGAGATTTGGCAGGAAGAGTAATTTATGGCAATAACGCTTCCAGAGATGTAAAAAGACCTGTTGATTTAAATACTCAGGAAACAGTTACCAACGCTTCAGATTCGTGGGTTAAGCACATTGATTTTGCCCCGGAGGTTATTGACAATCATGCAAATGTTAGAAGCAAATATATCGAAAGAATTCAGGATGAAGACCTGGATGAATACCAAATAACCACAGAAAATGGAATGAAGTACTCATATGGGCTAAATGTTCATCAGAGAAACAACAAAAGCATGAGTATAGGATTGTCTAGCGGAGAATATGACTATTCTGTATATAAAAACCATTTGGCATTTATTAATACACCTAATACACCCAATACACCATATGATGTGACTCAAATTTTGGATTTCCATACCCTAAATGGAACTTATGATAATAATGAGTTTGTTTCTGAGTATTTGCTTACGTCTATAGTAGGAAACAATTATGTAGATGCCAATGCTGATGGTTTGGTAAACGATGGAGATTGGGGAGCATGGACCAAATTTGACTATAAACAATTGTGGGGAGGAAACGATAGCTGGTATAGTTGGAGATTACCTTATGCAGGTCTGTACTACGATCAGAATCAGGTACATACTAAAAAAGATGATATTGGAAGTTTTTCATGTGGGGAGAAGGAAGTTTATTTATTAAAATCTGTCGAAACTAAAACACATATAGCCTATTTTGTGTGCAATGAGTCTAGTCCTTCCGATTTTGGAGCAAGCGGATTTAATCAGGAAATTCTACAGGGTTCGGGTGATACAAGATATGATAGCCATAGTGCTGTAGCATCTCCTGCAGGGTATGAAAACCTTAATTCTCGATCATTCAGTTTTAAGAATAAGTCTGAGAAAACTGACATTGACGATCTAGATAATGGAATTGCTCACGGACAACAGAAGCTACAATACCTGGAAAAAATTGTGTTGTTTGCTAAAGGTGATGATGGGTCAGTAGATTACGGTAGCCCACTGAAAACTGTTCATTTTGAATACGATTATAGTAGCTTCCCTTATACACCAGATAACATTAATTCGGCCTTCAATTTTGGGGGTAAAATGTATCCCGCTCAAGATGAGGATGATGAATACAAAAATGGGAAGTTAACTTTAAGAAAAGTGTGGACAGAGTATGAAGGAGTAAACAGTGCCAATTACAGTCCTTACGAGTTTAACTATTACTATCCCGCATCAGAAGAAGTTACTTTATTCTCTGCTCAATTAGGAGATCATTCTTCCTATCAGGCACTAGAAGAGTATCAAGGATTTAACCGACAGGTGGAAAACCCCAATTATTCGGCCACAAGTACAGACCAGTGGGGAACAAACTTGTACATGGGAGATGAGAGATACGAAGAGGAAAAACCCTGGATCAATCAGTTTGCATCTACAACAAATAAGAAATACGACCCTGCAGCCTGGCACCTAAAGTGGGTAAAATTACCTACAGGAGGAGAGCTGTACTTTCAGTATGAACAGGATGATTATAGATATGTACAGGATAAAATTCCAATGAATCTGGTGAAAGTAAAAGAAGCTGTTGAAGAAGAAGGGAATTACTATTTTAAAGTATCCTCGACGGAACTGGGATTAGCTGGACAGGCTCAAACCATGGCTGATAAGCTTAATAAATACTTTGAAGAATCCGATGAGAAGCTCTACTTCGAGTTAATGTATAAGCTCAAGGCGAATAAAGCGCATATGTCGGATGATGCGGTAAATAAAGAACTTATAACAGGTTATGCTGTTTTTAAAGAAGCAGTTGCAGATGGAATCGATAATGTGAGAATCTATCTGACCAAATCTGATTATGGTTCGAAAGATGCTTTCCAGTACCCTAAAGAAACTTGTAAAGTGTTTTACGCGAATAACTGTAGGTTAAAACAGGCAGATGGATTTAAAGATGTTTTTAACCCTGCAGATTTTACTAGTATGATGTCTGGAGATGCGATTGCTATTGGTATGGGGTTTGAAAAGGCATTTTCGTTTCTCAACTCATTTGCTTCCTATGCTGAGGCAGCATTGGAAATTGATAAAATAAAGGTGTGTAATACACTAATAAAAAGTTCTTCCTATTTGAAGTTACCAATGTTTGACAGGGATAAGAAAGGTGGAGGATTACGTGTAAAAAGAGTAATTACAGTTGATAGAGGAAACGATGCGGTAGCAGAAGGAGAGCCTGGAAATCAGAATAATAATGGCTCCGAAGAAATAGGGATATACGGTACGGAGTATATCTATAAATTAGAAGATGGAGGCAGTAGTGGAGTTGCATTGAACGAGCCAAATTCTACAAGAAATCAAAATCCTTTGGTTGGATTCTTGCCATCAAAAGGACAGGCAGTTTGGGACAAAATGTACCATGGTGTAGAAAGAAATGAGATTGAAGGCCCTGTAGGGGAATCTGTATTACCAAGTCCGTCTGTTGGTTATTCAAGAGTAATTACACAGTCGATACATTATGGAACCACCAACAGCGGACATACCATAAACGAGTATTATACTGCAAAAGACTTCCCAGCTCAAATGCTTTATCTGAATGATGATGAAGATGAATTGTTTTCTGGTGGATCGTTTAGAATGACTTCGCTAAGTGGAGATAATAACAGGAAAGTAAAGATTCCGGTTAACCTTCCATTTGTTAAATACAATAGAACAACTATCGCTTCATCACAAGGGTTTAGAATGATTCTGAATTCCATGCATGGCCAAACCAGAAAGGTTTCTCATTATTCTGGGGTATATACCGATCCTCTTAAGGTAATGTTGAGTTCTACTGAGTATGAATATTTCGATACCAATGATCCTATACCAACATGGAAACTGGATAATGGAAACAATCCGGTAGAAATTACAAATTACATTCCAGGAGAAGTTCAGGAGGTTGCTATGGCCGCTAAAAGAATTGAAGATGATGTGTTTGATTTAAGCCTTGAAGTAGATGCAAGTATTGGAATATTTGGTCCGCTTCCAATTCCTTTTGTTACCCTTTTCCCGTATGTAAACAAAACCGAATCAAAATATGGTGCGGTTACAAAAACTAAAGTAATAAAGGTGCCATCCTTTGTTAAAAAAGTAAAGTCTTTTGAAAATGGGATTTATTCGGAAGTAGAGAACCTTGCATTTGATTATAATACTGGGTCACCAATATTGGTAAGAACAAATGGAGCTTACGATGGATTGCAACTGGCCAATAACCAAAGCCCGCATAAAGGGAGCGTTTATTCAGTTAATATTCCTGCACACTGGAAATATCCTCAAATGGGGGCAAAAAGTGGCGATGTAAACAACTCTAATCAGCTCACCACAAATACCGGAACTTATAAATTCTATGGAGAAGAACCACAACCATCATGGTTTACTGGTGAAGGAAATACACTAAGTAATGTTTTAGTAAGTAGTATTCAAAGCTTTAAGAATGGATGGTATAATTCGGATATTGCAGATAATCAGGGGTACCCTGATATTCCAGTGATATTGATGGATCAATTAAACGAGATTTGGTATCCGGAGTCAAGTTATATCTATAATGCCAATGAGACTGTTTCATCAGCAGATAAAAAAGTATACGAGTCTGGCTATTTCGATATCTCCGAAGATTTCCACTGGAGTTCACCTGAAAATAATTCTGAAAAGTGGGTAGAATCTAATAGAATTACTACTTACTCCATTAATGGACACGTGTTGGAAGAGCAAAATGCATTGAATATTCCAAGTTCGGCATTCTATTCTTCTGAGTCTGGCCAGAAACTACCCTCGATTACAGCAGTAAATAGCGATTGGACATCCATTCATTTCGAAAACTTTGAATCGGATGATTTAGCTAGTGAAAATGTTGCACACACAGGTCATAAGTCCAGACCATTCGAAGGTGAACTTAACAAGGACTTGCTGGTTAACCCGATAAAATGCACACAGCGAATGAAGGATGAAGGTGTACTAGTTCAATTGTGGTTAGGGTATAGCGAAGAATTAGGATTCGAATTTCTGCCTGCATTAGAAGTTAATGGAACTAATCATGTGTTGAATTTGAAGGGTCGAGTAGGGATTTGGGGATTGTATGAAGTGGTATTAGATAATAACCAATTACCAGCTATAAACGACTACATAAATCCCGTGGTTCATGTTAGTACAGGTGATTTATTTAACCAGGAAGATGTTTATCTGGATGATGTGAAAATTGCTCCTTATAATTCGGAATCCAGCTGCTATGTGTATGATTTAAACAACTATCGCTTACTCGCCCAAATGGATGAACAACATTTTGCAAAACATTATGTGTACGACCAAAAGGGAGTTTTAAGAGCGTTAAAAATAGAAACTGAGAATGGTGTTAAAACAGTTCGTCAGAGTCATTTTAACGTACCAACAATTACCAAATAAATTACCCCATGAGAACAATATTGATCATCGTATTGATATGCTCAACCAGATTGGTTTATGGGCAATCAGAAGAAAAAATTAAAACCGAAGTATTAAATGAGTTTAGGCTGTTTACCCAGGCAGATTCCATCATAAAAGAAACGGGTCAGTCAGTTTTTGTTGAGTTTTCGATGTTTTCCGTTGTAGAGCAGAACAATGTAAGCTTTACAAAAGATAGCCTTACTATGGAAATGAGTGCCAATAAGCACGTTAGAGTTTTTAGAAGTAACCTATTCGATATGTTGATAGGAAACAAACAATTTTGTTATGTAGATCACAAGGCTAAACAAGTTTTCCTTAGTGAGGCTGATATTAATACAAAACAGGATTTTTTTCAATCTTCCTCAGAACAATTAAGTATCATTCAAAATGCTGAAATTGAGATAATAGAAGAGGATAAACATGAGTATATTTTAAAACTAATCCCGGCTGTTAAAACTCAGCCAAATGCCTTGGACTACATAGAAGTGATAATGAATAAAAAGACTGGTAGAGTTAAAGAATATTCTTTTCATTCCAAAGTCATTAATGGTGCTAAGCAAAGCCAACACATTGTTGTTCATGTATTGGAGATTAAAAAATCCGGATCTGGTCCAAAATCAATAAAAGAGCTTTATCAAAACAAAAAGGGAGAGTTGGTAGATGCTTATCAAAATTATCACCTTACTCAAATCTAGACTACTATGAAAAGATTAATTGTAGCATTAGTAATAGCAACTGTATCTGTTGTTTCAGTAAAAGCACAGGTTACCAATACTATTTTGAATAGTTCCTCAAAGTTTCCATATCCTGATCTTTCCAGTCAAAATCCGGTACAGGATGTTTTTTGGGTTGATTTAGAGTCAAATTACGAACATGATATTCATGCTCTGGATTTGATTTTGAAAGCTGATTTTGGAAATAAATATACCTATGGATTCCAAAATAACGATTACGATTTTGACATAGAGCTGGACATTACCATCTCATTTTACAATAATCTTCAACACCTGAGTGGTAACGATCTTGACCCTTTCACCATCCATGTAACAAATGCCCAGCCTGAAGCCTTGTTCCATAAAGAAATTACCAACTTGATTGATGATAATTTAATCTTTAATAAGGTCAAAGTTGCCATTGTTCAAGTAGGAGAGAATGCAACCGAATTGGTAAAAAACAATTTGCGAATCACCACCAAAGTAACTGCCGATATTGGAGAGAATTTAAGTAGTTCTCCTTATTTTTCAGATATGGGGGATGTATCTCTTCAGATACAACCAGATTCCAGACAGGCAGAATTAACCTGGTATGATGATTACAAAACAAAACTATATGAAGTTCAGCTGCTTAAGGTGGAGCATTTGGATATCGGAGCTCCTTTGCCTAAAGAGCAGGTAAGAACAAAAATAGACTGGAATAAAGCCGTTACCTATGAGTTAAAAAGTAAATCCATATTGGTTGCTCCCAATCAGTTTTTGGTAAATAATGGCGGGAATTTTCCAGATCCAACTCCTACACCAGGTAATTTGCAAGCTCCTTCTTTAGACCCTCCGGTTCCTCAAGTGACTCAAAAAAAGCTTAAGTTTCCTATAGCAGAAGGGCAGGGTGTGTATATCTGTAGGTTTAGAGCGATGTCTTCATTAGCGGATGATGGTTTTAGACATGAGAAACATTTTAGTAAATGGTCCATATATGAAGGAGACCAATGGTTGGTGGATAATGATTACGCAGATTTTTACATCGATGCTTCTGCCCAACCTGCCGGATCTATGATATTTTATTATGATGACCCCGATAAAGACATTAACTGGTCGCATGATTTGTTTTTTGATGAATCGCACAGTCCAAAAGAATCAGTTACTTATGCAACTTCCTTAACAACACCAACCCAAACAACCGTATACCTTCCTTCTGAGGGGGTAACTTTGGTAACCAACCAAATAAAAGATTTTCAGGGAAGAGCATTATTGAGTACTGTTCCTGTACCGCTTCAAAATTCGGGGAAACATTATCGACACGAAAAAGGGATGGTTATTGCTCCTGATAATGGTGTTTATAATGCTAATAATTTTGATGCAGACGAAAATTATAACTCTCCTGAGGCAAACAAGGATCATTTAAAAACAGGTTATTATTATAATAACCCCGATCCAACAATCGCAAATACAGAGGGGTATCCATTTACGAGAAATCTACTCGATAATCAAGGTAGAACAGTAGAAACTTCTGGTATTGGAAAAACCTATGCTATTGGAGATCAGGCCGACGGAAAAGGAAGAACTACCAGAACCTATTACAGTATGCCATCGGAGGAGGAGTTAATTATGCTATTTGGAGATGAGGCTCCAAAATCTGAACAAATCAAAAAAGTAATATCGGTCGATCCCAATAATGTAGCAACCGTAAGTTACATCAACCTGGATGATAAGCCAATTGCAACTTGCCTGGCATTTTATGATCAGGTAAACCCTGGGTTACTACCTGTAGATGAGAATAGTTCGTCAGTTACGGTAACTGATGAGGTTTACAGAAACGAAGTACTTAAGAATGGGTTTAGAAGTAACAAAAAGGTAGTTTTCACTGAAGAAACCACTGTTCATGTAGATTATTCCATCAAATGTAATGAACTGGAAAACATTTGTACTGTTACCCAATTGGATTGTGATTTTACCCTCTACATCAGGTTATATGAATTGGATCAGGTGGGAAATGTAGTAGATACATTAATCCGTGAGTTTGATCTGGGAAATGATAATGCTGCGATTCAATGCCAACCATTTGGAAACGAGGAGATGAAGGTTATACCAACTCAGACTTTCGTTCTCCAACCACTTACTAATTACATTATCGAAAAAGAATTAATATTTGGTGACCCTCAAGCTATTATTGCTGCCAATGGAAAAAATGTAAACCTTCAAACAGCTATAGCAATAATGGTTGGAGATTGGTTGAGTTTGGTTACCTGTGAAGAAATGTTACCGTTATTTTGGGACAGATTGGAAGAATTGGCATCCTATTGTCCTGGAGGTAATAACAATGATTTAGAGAATTTTCCAATTGATGATCCAAATTTCCCTGCTAATGCTATCAATTCTTTGATTCAGTCTGATATCTACCTTGATGAGCAATTTAAAGGGAATTATTCCATTTACTTCCTTGGAGATGGACCTCCGTATTCCTATTTAGTAATTGATTTACCTTGTTGTGATCCGATGGAGATTGAAGTGCTTTGGTTGCCGGATATCTGTAGCGAAGACGTTGCTTTTACCGACCATCAAAACGATCGTTTACCAACACCTTATTACGAAGGGATTACAGGAAACACAAAAGAAACCGAAGTAGATTTCGAAGGGCTGATGATAGCATTTCTAAAGGACTTGGATGTATTTCAAACCAACGATGAGTTCGATCTTCAGAAATTCAACAATTTTATGTATCACGAAAAAGGGCCTTTGGCCGGATGGAACCGCCCAGGTGTTTTTAATATGATGGTGCACCAAATGCTAAAAGATAAATACGATTGTTCTAATTCATCTGGAATGTATACCGAACAAGAAGAAGATACCTATGTAGATGGATGTGGAAACGTAAAAACGAAAAGTGAAGCCTACGGTTGTGATGCCAACGGATGCAATGTTTATTTGTGTAGTGATCTTGTTGGTTGTTGGACCAGTACTGTTAGGAGTTTCAGGGATATCCTGATTAGTGATAATCTGGATTTGAATTTCGGTACTCCAACGGAAGAGTTTGAACAAAATCAGGAGACAGTTCCTGGTGGTATGGGACCGGATAGTCCTTATGAAGATTCAAATATTGATGGAGAAGCATTGAATAGCATTTTTGAAGATAGTGGTCTTCAGGAGGCAGAACAAAACTCATCTAATCTAAATGTTAAAATGCCACATCTGGTAGAAGAGTTTTTTAATTGTACTGGGTATAAATTTGCCAAAATCATAACCCCTCTTAGTCGAAAACCAGAATCAGATGATCGAAAGAGTGGGTATCCATATAGCAAGAATCCTACTAATGATTATCCAGATGTGTTTAAGAAAATGAGCAGAAGAGACTTAAGTCTGGATGATTTCCTGAATGACCCAACCAATTTTATTAGTTCTGAACAACGATACTATTTCATAGCACTGGATTGGTATGTTACCTCAGATACTGACCTTGCTTGTGATTTGTTATTTGATGGTGAGTGTGCAGAAGCAGGCAATTTGGAAAAACCCCTATTTACTTTAATCAGTAACCCTCTTTTCGCCTATAAGTATTACCACTATGATATGAAAGAGTATCAGCTTCCGCTGGAAACTATCCATTGTTTTAGAGACCCTAACGATTGTTACGTGTTGGATGGAAATGGTAAGATTGAAATGTCTGGCGGAAAACCAGTTTATACAGAGTGTTGTACGAATGGTAATACCCTGCCTCAAAATGATCCATTTTGTTATCCAGATTATGATTATCCGGGATTAGAAAATATGGAAGTTGGAGATCCGGGGGTGTACGAAGGTATTGGTGGAGAAAAATTCAAATACATTGTTAACGAATTTTGTGGTGAAGGGCGAATGAAATGTCCATACGATCATGAGGACTGGGACTGTGGACAACGATTTAGTTTCTATTTGGCACTGAAAAATATGCCCGTTATGGACCCTCCAACACCTCCAATAAATGCACCTGTTAGAGATTGCGGGTCATTAAGTACAGCAGGTAATTGGTATTGGGTTCCTTCCGCTCACGACATTGTTTCCACAAATGAGTTAAACTATATGTTAGGGGTAACCCCAGAGCTTATACATAGTTCAGCAATTGAAATTAACGATGGGCAGGGGGGAGACATTAGCGTATTCAATTATTTCGATTTTAAAATACAAAACAAAGTAAACATTTGTAATTCTAATTGCGAACAAAGAAGACACGATATCAGAAATGAACTGGTTCAATTGTTTGCCGATAATTGTTACGATGTTGGAGGGTGTTACGATGGTTCCAATGAAGCTGTTGTAACCAACTCTGAGATCGATCAAATGGTTGATCAGCTTGTTCAGGCTTGTAAAGATCAATGCGGTATGACCTCCTATGGCTGTCAGGAAATAGGTTGTAGAAGTGTAATTGCAAAAGGGTGGGATGATACCGGTGAAACCGGAAATGCAGTTAGAATTGAGTACGGTATGGCTGGTTCCGAAAATGGAATTATCGGAGACTGTGATGGAACAACTTATACATTTGATGATGCCGCCCAATGTGGGCAAGATTTAGGTTCGGTTACCGGATTGCAAACTTGCCCTTTAAAAGTAGGATTGCCAGGAGTAATTCCAGAAGAACCAAATTATTCCTGGTTCGAATATACGATGCACCAGCAAGCCAATAGTTGGGCAATGGAGTTAAGTATCCCAAGTATGTGTCCAGGGCATGAAGGAGAAATGGTTTTTAGTTGCTGTCCTCCTGGAGTTGATCCTACAACAGGAGACACCTATTTGGAAAGGTCAGAATACGAAAAGGCTATCGAAACCAATGTTCCTGTTTCAGAACAGAGTAATAATAAAACATTTAATGCCTATTCGCCAGCTAAAACTGTAACTGTAGACACTCAACCTTAAACCCCTAATAAAATGATAATAAGATTTAATCATATAGCATGGATTCCTTTGTTATTAGTTCCTTTTTGGTTTAATGCGCAATGTACAACACCCAATTCTATTTATCCTTTTACGTCTAATTTTGACGGGGAGGTAAACGGTAGTACCGGATGTAGTTCAGTAGTACCGATTGCAGAGTCTGGTTGGAGCAACCTCACTTCAGATAGTAAAGACTGGACTACGCGTACCGGATCTACTCCAAGTGGTAGTACCGGCCCTACTTCGGACCATAGTGGCAGTGGGTACTATTTGTACCTTGAGGCATCTGGATGTTACAACAAGTCCGGTCAGCTAGCTAGTCCCTGTCTTGACTTATCGGGACTGGAGTCTCCTGAGTTATCGTTTTGGTACAACATGTACGGTGCCAATATGGGGAGTTTAGGTGTGCAGATCATCAACGAAGATTTAGGTACCTGGACGCGTGCTATCTGGAGTAAAAGTGGAGATCAGGGAACGAGTTGGCACCATGCCACGATCGATTTGAGTGCGTATAAGGACTATAACATCAGGGTTTTGTTTAATGGGATTACGGGGAGTGCTTATCGGAGTGATATAGCGATTGATGATGTAAGTATTTATAATACCTGTGGCAGTGTATCGAGCAGTTTTCCTTTGTCTAGCAATTTTAATAATGAGACCACAGGAGGTCAAACATGTTCAAGTAGTGCTACGCTGGCATCCAGTGTATGGCACAATATAGGAGGCGATGACAAGGACTGGTTACCTAAGCTTGGAGCAACCAACTCAGGGAGTACCGGTCCTTCATCCGACGTATCAGGCAATGGACATTATTTGTATTTAGAAGCTACGAGTTGTTACAATAAGGTTGGTTATTTAAACTCTGGGTGTTTGAACCTTAGCAGCCTGAGTCATCCAAAGTTGAACTTTAGTTACCACATGTACGGAGCCAACATGGGAAGCCTGAGTGTAGAGGTAAGCCAAGATGGCGGTAATAGTTGGAGTAATGCAGGTTGGAGTAAGAGTGGCGATCAGGGTAACAGCTGGCATCAGGCCAGTGTAGACTTATCCACCTATTCAAGCAGTTCTACCCGTATTCGTTTTAAGGGAGTAACAGGCTCAGGTTATCGTAGCGATATGGCTTTGGATGAGATCAGTATCATTAACGAGCCCTG
The DNA here is from genome assembly GCA_965230225.1 of Parvicellaceae bacterium. Taxonomy (GTDB): domain Bacteria; phylum Bacteroidota; class Bacteroidia; order Flavobacteriales_D; family Parvicellaceae; genus CALSMU01. Next base: position 188,429 of record CBDDKM010000002.1, on the reverse strand, counting down.
TTATGGTATGGTGAGTTCATTTCCGAGTATTGAGAGTTTCGATACTGAGGTGAACGGAAGTACGGGGTGTACTTCAAGTATATCCTTGCATAGTACACTTTGGCGTAACCTTTCAACCGACGATAAAGATTGGACTCCTCGAACAGGAGCAACACCAAGTGGAGGAACGGGCCCATCTGCAGATCACACAGGAGGCGGACATTATGTTTATACCGAAGCTTCGAGTTGTTACAGCAAGACCTCTCGCTTGCAAAGTACCTGTTATGATTTTAGCGATCTGGACCATGCCTCCATTAATTTTTGGTACCACATGTATGGTAGTAGTATAGGAGAGTTGGAGTTAAAGATCAGTGAAGATGAAGGCTATAGTTGGACTACACTCTGGTCCATCCGTAGCAATAGAGGAGATGAATGGCACAACCATCACCAAAACCTTGATGCCTATGTAGGTAAGCAAGTGATTCTTCAGTTCGAAGGAAAAACGCTAAGTGCTTATCAGGGAGATATGGCCCTGGACGATATAGTTGTGGATGGTTATAGTGAGTTGTGTAACCTTGGACCTGACATTACGATATGTAATAATGATTTGGTGTTGGAAGCCCCGGTAGAGCTAACTCCTCAGGTAGAAGAAGGGACCTGGTCTGTGTTTAATCAATCGGTTCCCGGGGTGGTGAGCTTTAGTCCAGACGAACATGCCCAGCAAGTAACAGTTACTTTTCCCGGGGTGGGCGATTATGAGTTGTTGTGGACCTATTTTAAATACAATCAGAATGGGTCGATCATCGAAAAATGCTCTGATCGTATCTGGGTCTATTACAAAGAAGCATTGGCACTAAACACCATTGTTACCGATGCGGATTGTGCGGTCTATCCAAATGGCAGTATCCAGGTTGATCTGGCAATTCCCACAGCGACCAACAAAAAGTACATTTTGTATCAGGGAATGAACAATGTGTTGATCCAGTCCACTGATTATATCAGTTCCAATACTCATACCTTTAGTAACCTGCCAGCGGGTAATTACCTCGTTCGGGTAATCGAGGAAGGAGGTTGTACCGCCCAGTCAATCGAAGAGATCCAGGAGAGTGTACAGGAGCCGGAGATTTGTATCAATAAATTAGATTGTTCTGGAGGCAATGGCACCAGTAATGTAAAAGCTTTTGCCACCGTGTACGGCCAGGTAGGAGGAACCTATACCTATCAGATTACCGAAAATGGCAGTTCGATCCAACAAGGTAATGGAACTTTTAATACCGAAGAACAGGTTGCTTTTTCCTATACTATAGGCAACAACTACTATTTTGAAATAACATCTGCCAGTACACAGCAGTATTGCTATGAAGAAGCCATAAAGCTAATGCCGGAAAAAGCTATTTTAAGTACTAGCCATGATAACTTCAAGTTGCTTTGCGATGAGGATTTATCCCCATTAACCATCGAGACCGACTTTGATGGAGCATTATGTGAGAGTTGGATACAGAGTTTTCACTACTTGATTGAGTTTCTCAATGAAAATACTGACCAGTGGGAGTTTTTTGCAGAATCGGATGGTGGAGCTGCAATTAGTTTCCCAAACGTGGACACCCCTGGGAAGTATCGAACGATAACTACGGTGAACCATCCGGACTATCCTTCGTGTGTGGCTTATGGATATTATACCTTAAAACTCTCATCGATGCTGGTAGAGGCCACGACTACACCTTCCTCATGTTCTGGAGGGGATAACGGACAGGTGGAGTTGATGATTACCGGAGGCTTTGCTCCTTACGAGACCCATTACACACGAATGGGAGAGAATACATCATTTTTATACAATGATTTAGACAATAATGAAGGGGCGATATTATCAGTTAACCTTGCTCCCGGAAGTTACTTTGTAGAAGTATACGATCAGAAGTGTTATAAGAACGATCCTTATTACCTTGAGTTTACGATCGAGGAGCCACCATCACTTGGACGTATAGTGTTGAGTTCGTCTGGATGCGACTTATCAGCGAGCATTGTAGGAGTAGGAGGGACACCTGATTACCAGATATGCTGGTACCAACGATACACCAAAACAGAGATGCACTTTGATATCTCTGGAAATCCAATGTTGGTTCCGGTGGAGTTGACTTCTGAAGTAGACTGCCATGAAGCACAAGTAATAGGAGGAGACCTTTATGCCGAAGCTCCTTTTGAGTTAGAGCAAGGTACCCATTACCATGCTGTGGTTACGGATGCCAATGGTTGCAGTGTTACCAGTTTAGAAGAGTACATTACCCCCCATCAAGGCACGCGAACTCATAATATCTGTATGCGTTGGCGTTCAGGCATTATTTATACACCACAGGAACATCATGAACCAGATGATAAATTATTGGGAGAGAGCCTGAATATGCAGAAAGCAATCGAAGACGAGATCGAGGCTTGTAAGTTGGTCGCCGAGCAAGCTGCTGCGGTAGATGTGCGAGAGAAGTGTCAGGATGTTTATACGCTTCAGGATACGATGTATCTGGAGTATCCATTGCATCAACAGCACTATACGTTGTATTATTACGATATGGCTGGAAGGCTTACCCGAACTGTACCACCAAATGGCGTAAATCCAATACCTGAAGGTAGTATTTCCAGAGAAGTGGAACCAGTACACACCTATCAAACAACTTATGCTTATGATAACTTTAACAATGTAACCATTACAGAGACTCCCGATGGAGGGAAGAGTCAGGTAATCTACAACCTGGTTGGTCAAGCAAGGTTCTCTCAGGATGCTAACCGAGCAGAGGAGAATACCGCAACGTATATTAAGTACGATGCCCTTGGGCGCTCAGTAGAAGGAGGAAAGGTGGATTTAAATACTACTTATCAGGGTTATTCATTACCCAATTTTGCCTCCCTTAGAAGTGAGAACATCGTTGTGTTAGATACAACTTCCTATAGTACTCTGTCTGTAGAGGATCGTTTTCCTACGATTAATCAAACTACCAGTGAGAAAACCACAACGGTATACAATGAGGCCTCGGGCGATGTAACAGGACAGCGATTCCTGAGAAACAGGATTAGTTATTCTACCCATGAGACCTACCATGGCGAGGAAGTCAAGACTTACTATAGTTATGATCCTCATGGTAATGTAGAGTGGGTGGTGCAGGACTTACCAGGGTTATCCGGTCAGCAGAAAACGGAGTACGAATACAATTTGGTAAATGGAAACATCAATAAGGTTATTTTTGAACGAGGCGAGATAGGTCAGTTCATCCATAAGTATGCTTACGACTCTGAGAACCGTATTGAAAAGGTTCAGACCTCTACTGATGGATACAACTGGGAGACGGAAGCAACATACGATTATTACCAACATGGACCTATGCGCAGAATGGTGTTGGGAGAAGATCGTATCCAGGGATTAGATTATGTATATACTCCACAAGGCTGGTTAAAGAGCATCAACCACCCATCGTTTAATACCCAGTTGGATCCTGGCGAAGATGAAGCCCCACAGGATGTGTTCAGCAGTACGTTGTTTTACCATGACAACGATTTTGTACACCCATCGGATATATTTGGAGATGAGGAGTTCATAAAGGAAAACACTAACCAGTTGTACAATGGAAATATAGCAGCCTGGACCACCGGTTACTCAGATGAGAATGAGGTTCAGAAGGTGATGGCTCATACGTATGAATACGATTGGATGAATCGTTTAAAGTTATCCACTTACCATTACAAGAATAGCCCAGCCGATAATATCTGGCAAAGTACCACCGATTATTTATCTTCTTATGAGTACGATCCTAATGGTAACATTACTCAGTTGAACAGAAATGGGTATGGAACATATCAGAACATGGATCAGTTAACTTATCATTATGAGGCTGAAACCAACAAGTTGAATCACATTACAGATGGGTATGGATCTGCTAATCTGGGAGATTTATCCAGCCAGGCTGCTGATAATTACGAGTACGATTCCATCGGGAATATGATACGTGATGAGTCTTCGGGGGTTGATACCATAGAGTGGAATGTGAGTGGGAAAGTGGCTCGGGTTGTAAAAGCCAATGAAGAGATCTTGTTTACCTACGATGCCATCGGAAACCGAATCAAGAAGGAGTATTTACCTACATCGGGCGAGGAAAAGACCTTGTTTTATGCCCGTGCAGCCGATGGGAATACGTTGAGTACTTACGAACTTACTGTACTGGATGATGGTAGCAATACCACAGAGGATCTGGTGGTGAAGGAGCAGAGTATTATGGGTAATAAAAGGCTAGGATTGCATGAGCCAGACGCCAAACTATACTACAAGGTAACCCCCAACAATGGAGGAGTAGGAAGTGGGATCACTTATTTGCCTAACACCAGTGGAGTAGACTATCGTATTATCGGAAACCGAAAGTACGAGTTGGGTGATCATCTAGGAAATGTACGAACAGTAATAGCTGCTTACAGCGAGCCAGAAGGTACAGGACAGAGTGCTCCAACAGGGCAGGATGCAGTGGTGTTGAGTTACAACAACTACTATCCGTTTGGTTGGACCATGCCAGGGTTAAATGGAACAGGAGGAGATTACCGTTATGGGTTTAATGGTATGGAGAAGGATGATAAAATCAAAGGTGAAAACAATAGCTATGATTTTGGTGCTAGGATATATGACTCAAGAGTGGGGAGGTTTTTATCTGTAGATCCGATTTCCTATACGATTTATGGTGCTGGCAGATATATGTATGCTATGAATAGACCAATTGATGGTATTGATAAGGGTGGCTTTAAATACGAATCTGCTGTAAGATGGGGTAGAAAAAATTTGCTTAATAATCCAAAGATGACTTGGTCTGATGGAGCTACCCCAAAATTTAATGAATATGATAATATGAGTGACAGCGAAATAGCAAGTGCTTGTGGCCAACCCGCTTATTGTGGTCAAACCGTTGCAATGTTGCTCATGAATGGAAATAGGAAAGTTGCGCGATATATTAAGAAAAGAATAGGGAATAAAAAGATAAACACAAATAATTATGTGAAATTTGGGGACTTGGCAAATGATAAAGCAACTAGAGCTGAAAATCGAGGGCATTCATTTTTAACAAGGCATACCAATAATTTATTTAAGAAAGTTGAGATTGGAGATGTTTTGCTTTTCAAACCAACAATTAAGCACCTAAATACACATGTTGCTATGGTTTCTACAGATGTTGTTTATTTAGATAATACAACAGTAAAGTTTAAGGTATTATCCACAAATTCACAATTTGATACTCATACGGGGGAAGGCTTTTTTGGAGAGATGGAATATGTGATGAAGAAAGGAAAGGTAAGGAATAGAGCTAACAAGGAAGTTGAAGTATGGTACCTTCATGAAAAAATCTATACTCATCAGGATGGGTCGGTGGAGCACGAATTGCAGGACAAAGAAGATACTATATTTATTAGGGGAATTCTACAGATTCATGAGGATAAAATTGATCGATCTGGAGAAGGTAGGTTTGATAGTCCTTGATTTATTGGTAGTTGATTACAATGATTGTAGAATGTCCAATCGGATTGTTGTCCGAATATTCTTTGAAGAGAATATTTTTTCTAGATGGATAACTTTGCTTAGATAACAATCTCATCCTCTCTTCAATCAATTCTAACCCCATCGATTTATTTTTATAGAGGCTCTTCGGAGCCTCTTTTTTTTGACCCGCTCCGTTGTCGGAAATGGAGCACTCTATACTTCCTTTTTTTGAGGAGTTGATGGTTACTTTAATGTGATCCTGCTTTTGTTCCGGGTGGAAGGAGTGTTTGATCACGTTCTCCAGCAGAGGTTGAATAACCAAAGAGGGGATCTTTACTTTTTTAGTATTAATGTTCTCCGAAACAATGAATTCATAGCTAAAAGGAACTTTGCGGTTCCTACTTTCTATGAGCAGATAGGCCTTTAAGAAATCAATCTCGTCCTGAAGATTTACATAGTGTTGAGAGCACATGTTTTCATAGTGAGTCATTACATGTTCGTAGCTGTCTATGTATTCGCTTACCTGATCAGGGTGTTTTTTAATATATGTTCGAATGGATTCCAGCGCATTGAACAAAAAATGATGGTTGAGCTTAGAAGAGTTGATGATGGCTCGTTGGTTTTTGTTAATCCTGTCTTTATGGAATTTGAGCAGGCTCAATATCCCAAAATAAAAAATGACTGCATCCAAAGCTGAACCAATTTGTATGGCGAAGAAAGTATAAAGAGACAACGGTATGATGTATAAATTGGCCAGCAGGGTAACTATGGTACCTATTACCAATAATAGGTTAGCCAACATGAAATAAAATGCACCAGCATATTTTTTGATGGTCATATTAATGCTAAAACCAAGTATGGTTAGCACAGCAGCAAAAGAAATAGCTCTGTGAATTTGTAGTCCCAGAAATAGATCTTGCCATATTATACCAAATAATAGAGCTCCTGGTAAAAGGAAGTAAATGTATACAGAGGCGGTAATATGAATGCCCGGCGAAGTTTTTTTGGTTTTAAAGAAATGCTGTATAAATAGTCCCCAGGTTATATCAAACCCAAGTAAAGTGGTATAGATAATTATCGAGTTTACAGGCAGATCAAAATTGGGTTCCAGATCATCAAACAACCAGATGTTTCTGATCCACATGGAGGCAGAAAATAACTGAAAGAGGATATAATAGAGAATAAATTTCTCTCTGGAGATAACATAGTGGTATACATTAACTAGTGCCATTAGCAAAATAACGCCAATGGAAGTGCCATGAAACACCCATAAACTCTCGGAGTCAAACACGATTTTTTAATTTTTTAATCAAAACAAAAGTAATTTTTCCTATTAATATGTGGTCATAAAATGTAAATTGCGGTCACTTTCTAGCCTGTGTAACATGGAGATTAATGCCCCTTTTTGCGTTGTTCAAGGTCTGTCTGTGGGCCTAATGAGTCTATTGGGTATCTACCAAATTTATCATTATTTGCAGCTAAAAGATAGAAACCTGTTGTACTATATTACCTATTTGTTTGGTGGTATTGGTTTATGGGTGGTCGATTTAAAATACTCTCCCGATTGGCTGATAAATGGCGGAAATGAACAGTTTTATTTTTCTCTTTTATTTCTAATGTCGATGGAGTTTTTCCATTTGCAATTTGGGTTAAGAAAGTATCTGAGTCGGCGATTATTCTTTTACGGAATTATTCAAACATTATTAATCCTATTTACTGGAATTCAGTTTGGGATATATGGATGTTTTGTTTTGGTGCTGATGAGCCACATTATGGTTCTGGTGTTGAGTCAGAATTATCAACAAGACCAACTCTTTTTTTGGTCGCAATTGGTTTTTCTTATTGGTATTGTTCTTTCCTTGTTATCGCGTGGGAGCTTTATATCCGATCATTGGTTATTGTGGAATGCAGCACTATTTGGAACGGCACTGGAAGCACTGGTAAGTTTTATAGGAGTAAAACTGTTGGTGGATCGAAAATGGAGAGGTAGCGATCAACTAAAGAACACCATGGTAAAGAAGGAACTACTCCCATTTGTATTGGAAAAAGTAAAGGTTAATGTTGCTAATAATCAGTCTCCCGAAGCAGTTTCAGGGCTGAATCAAATCTCGATGCTACTTAGAAATGAGTTGGAATCGGAAGATGAGGTGAACACTCCTTTATCTCGGCAGTTAAGATTTATTGAGGCCTATACCAATATTGAGATTCAAAAAGGAAAGATAGATCGTTTTGATATTCGAAATATTCAGGATTTTGAGAGTGGAGATATCTATATTCCTTCAATGTTATTGAGAACCCTACTGGAGGCAATCATTAATAGCTGTGAAGAGGTGAGATTGAACGGAGTTATTGGCGAATTTGAGGTAGTTGACTTAGATCCATTTTCCTGTAGGATAAAAATTTCTGGTGGAATTGGTGACCTAAAAAGTAACCAAATGCAACGATTAGGTGTCTTAATAGATCAAAGGATAAAATCTATGAACCGTTGCTTACCAATAGTTTACGAAATTGATCAAAAAGTAACCGATAAAAAAAATGAAGTGATCCTACAAACAACTCTTACAGAATAAAGCGTTATAATTAGCGTTAAAAAGAAACAACTCAATCCTACCCACCCATGAAAGAACTTACCTGCTTTATCGTCGAAGATCAGCCCGATCAACGCGATTATTTAATAGAACTGATCCAACAATATTTTCCTCAAATTGGTATTTGTGGCTTTGCCTCTCATGTGGAAGATGCAGCAGCTAAAATCAACTCTTTAAAACCGAATCTACTGGTATGTGATGTAGAAATAGAAGGAGGAACCAGCTTTGATGTATTGGAGCGCTTAACTTATTTCGATTATCAATTAATCTTTAATACCGGATACGATAAGTACGCCATAAAAGCATTTAGGTTTTCGGCATTTGATTACCTGTTAAAGCCTCTTTTGGCAGAAGATTTTGTTTCTTCTATGAACAGGCTCTTGCGAAAACGCACTAATCAATCGGAAGAACAAATCAAGAATTTGCTTAACAATTTAAAAGTAAAAGACGAATCGCAAAAGCGAATTCCATTGCCTTCTCAGGACCGACTTAATTTTGTTCCGGTAAACGAAATTTTGCGTTTAGAAGCCAAAGGTAATTACACCCAAATTGAGTTCAAAAATGGTAAGAATTACCTTGTTTCAAAAACACTTAAGGAATACGAAACCATGTTAAATGATTACCACTTTTTGAGGGTTCATCAGTCGCATTTGGTTAACTCCAATTACATTCAATCCTTTGTGAAAAAAGATGGAGGGTATTTGGTGATGGATGATGGAAGTTGTGTAGCTATTTCCAGAAATAGAAAGAGCAAAGTATTGCAAGAGTTAACTTCTATGCACCATTAGTAATTTTAATCACCTCTCCGTATCCTAATTTAAAGTCGAAGGACTTTTTTAGTGCAACACCTTCGTGGTGAGCCAGAATGGAACGCATAACTCCTGCATGGGTTACAATACCCACTTTTAGGTGAGAACTTTGTTTAATTTCTGTATAACACTCAATTACTCTATTGTATAATTGAGTGTAGCTCTCTCCATTTTTACAGGGAGTGTTTACAAAGTCGTCAAACCAAGGAGTTATTTCTGAAGAGGGAATATCATCCCATTTTTTTAGTTCCCAATCGCCAAAGTTTAACTCCATTAATCGATCATCGAAAGTGACATTATTCGATAGTTTTTCGGCCAGAATTTTACACCTGGATAAAGGGCTACTGATGATGGGAATTCCTGAAGGGACTTGTTTTTCTACGGATAGAAACTCCTCTTCGAAGGTATCGGTAATACCAATGTCGGCTTGGCCATAACAAATTCCTTTTTCAATGTCTGGAGTGGTATGCCTGATTAGATATATTTCCATATCACAGCTAAACTTAAGTAAAATACCACTTCGGTAATTTGTTGTACAGCTCCTAAGCAATCACCTGTGTATCCTCCAATTTTTTTGTTGTAATACCTACCAAGAAGGTATGTGGTAATTCCCATAGGAATCAATACAAGAAACACCGTAGGTTCCATAAATAGGATCAATGGAGAAATACCCAATAAAATGGCAATTAAAGTATCTTTTGATCCCCAGGTAACCTCCGTAACAATGTCTTTAGATTTGCTGTTTTCTAACCGAGCATAAGGGCGATTGATCATGGTTAAGTAGGCCATTAATCTACTAACGCTATTGGCAGAGATTAATATGGCAAAAATGGCTAAATATTGATTCAAAGTAGGCTGAACCTTACTCATTGAATCGGCAAATCCTGCAATTCTGATTAAGATAGAGAGCACAACAGCAATAGTGCCGTAGGTGCCAATTCTACTATCTTTCATGATGGTGAGGATATCTTTCTTGGTCCATCCTCCACCAAACCCATCACAGATGTCTGCTAGGCCATCTTCATGAAATGCTCCGGTAAGCAACACACTTACCAGAACAGGAATAAACATGGTGAAGACTTCATCAAGAACAAGATCAGACGCGATAAATATTCCTGCTGCAACAGACCCAACGATCCACCCGATTAATGGAAAGTATCTGATGGATTTTTTTAGATGTTCCGAATTGCCTCCAGTACCCTTAGGGCAAGGAATTCGTGTATAGAACATCAATGCAGAAAAGAATATTTTAATCTCGTTTTTTAGCACTTATTCTTTGTTGGAAACATTGGCACTTTCAAAGCTAGCCATTTCGTTCAAGAAGTTTACTGCCGATTTTACCACCGGGTAAGCCACTGCAGCACCAGTTCCTTCTCCTAATCGCATTCCAAGATTTAATAATGGTTTAGCATTTAGGTGTTCCAATAGCTTTTGATGTCCTTTTTCCTCCGAAGTATGTCCAAATACACAGTAGTCTAGAACCGCTGAGTTAATTTTGGAAGCTACTAAAAGAGCAGAAGTAACAATAAATCCATCAATAATCATCACCATTTTAAGCTCAGCTGCTTTTAGCATAGCACCTGTCATCATGGCTATTTCAAACCCTCCATAGGTGGCCAGGCAGTTTAGTGCATCACCTTTAACCTGATATTTGGCAAGAACACTTTTAAGAACTTCCTTTTTTCTGTTTACTCCGTCAGAGTCTAATCCGGTTCCACTTCCAACACATTCATCAATTCCGATCCCTGCTAATGAGCTCATCAACAAAGAGGCAGCAGAAGTGTTTCCAATTCCCATCTCTCCAAAGCCAATTACATTACTTCCTTTGGAATGAATGTTTTCAATTATTTCGGCACCTTTTTGAATAGCAGCTGAACATTGTTCGGTTGTCATTGCAGCTTCTTTGGTGTAGTTAGCAGTTCCTTCTGCAATCTTTGCATGTACCAGGTCAGGATGATTTTCGAAATCGAACTTAACTCCAGCATCCACAACAACCACATCAATATCGTTCTGCTTAGCAAACACATTAATAGCAGCTCCTCCGCTTAAGAAGTTGAATACCATTTGCCAGGTTACCTCTTGTGGAAATGGGTTTACTATTCCATCTTCTGCCACACCATGATCTCCTGCAAACACAGCAATGGTAGGTTGAGTTAACTGAGGTGACAAAGTATTCTGAATTAACCCAATTTTATGAGCTACTTCTTCTAATCTACCCAATGCTCCTGGAGGCTTGGTTTTGTTATCGATTTTATGCTGAATGTTATCACTTATTTCTGTTTTAACAGATTCAATATTGAAGTTGGATATAGTAGTTTCCATGATACTTATGATTTTTAAATGTTAATGTTGTCCCAAACCAGAAAACAATAGTTTTCATGAGTTTGAGTAGTAAATTTAGGTAGGTTAACAGGAGTACTAAATAATGGACAGTTGATTACAACGGTATGATATTCTCCATTTTCACCACAGGCATCTATTCCCAGTTCTTCTAATTCTTCCACTAATTCTTTTGTGATTGATCGTCCCAGAAATCGTTCTCCCATTTCAAGGTTGCAGGAAACAATGATTGCTTCGATGCCTGCATCAATCATTTCCATTACTAGTGCTTTTCTATCGCCTTGCCAAAGGGGTAAAATGGCTTCCAGTTCAGCTTCCTTGCATACCTTTTCTTCCCAATCTCGGTGGGGTTGGAGGTCGATGTCCCCAAACACTACAGCTTCCAGATTTAGTTCTGCTTTCAGGTTTTTAAGTGCTTTGATGTATTGTTGCTCATAGTCGGACCAACTAGCTGGTTCAGCGTGTATCGGAACACCAATGGCATTAGCCTGTTGGTGCAGAATATACTCTGTTAAACCATGAGATCTGGAAATCTTACCATTCTCGTTCATCATGTTTAACAAGCCGGAAATAGTATGACCTTCTTGATTAGCTTTTACCAAAGCATAACAACTATCTTTACCTCCGCTCCAGGAGCTTAATACTTTCATGTCTTTTTCTTTTTTGTGCCTAAAGTGCCTAAAGTGCCTAAAGTGCCTAAAGTGCCTAAAGTGCCTAAAGTTTTAGGGTGTTTCCTATTGATGTAAACAATGCTAATAACTCTTTATTTTCTTTAAAAAGGGTTTCTAAATGCTTTTTGTCTACCCAATTCATTTCTTCAATTAGCTCTAACCAATAAGCCGTTTCACTGGCTTCGCTATCGCATATTTTTATCTTGTGCTTGAAATCTGCTTTACTTCTGGATCTGTTTGCCTCTCTATAATTTGCTCCCACACTAGTTCCAGATTTTGAAATTTGATTTCTTATCACTTTTCCCTCAACTGAATTTGGAATTTGAGTGGATAACCGAAGAATACTTAACGCAAATTCTTTAGTTCTTTTCTCCAACTTTATCCCAAACTCTTTATTCATCATTTAATATTTTAGACATTTCAAGTATTTCCAATTTTAAGTACTTCCAATTTTAGGCACTTTAAGTATTTTTAATTTCAAGTATTTCTAACTTCAAGTACTTTTAAGCATTAGCGGTAATCCCGAGACCATCAAAGTGGCTTCGTTTGCTCGTTTTGCAATGTATTGGTTGATTCTTCCTTGAATTTCGGTGAATCGTCTTCCAACAGCTGTTTCAGCGTGTCCTCCCATTCCTATTTCGTTAGAAATAATAATAATGGTGGCATTCTTGGTAAAAAGCTTATCCAGTTGCTGTTTTACTTGTTGGGTGCATTCTTCTACATCATTATTGGTATCTACATACCAATTGGTAATCCAAAGGGTAATGCAGTCCAGAACCACAACTTTACCATCAATATCTACATCGCCCAGAAATTTTTCTTCTTCGATGGTGGTCCAACGTTCATCTCTATCGTTGATGTGTCGTTGAATCCTTTTTTCGAAGTCGCCATCCCATTTTCTGGCAGTGGCTAGATAGACAGGTGAGTTAGAAAGCTTCAGTGCCAACTCCTGTGCATAACTGCTTTTCCCTGACCTTTCTCCTCCTGTGATGTAGTATATCATTCGTTAGTATATAAAAAAGCCCTGACGTTTTCGCCAGGGCTTATAATTATTAGAATCTATGCGTGTATTGAACTCGGAAGTTTCTACCCGCCATGTTAAAGCCTCTTTTTTCGTAGTAGTTTTCGTCGGTAATGTTGTTCAAGTTTAAGCTAATGCTTGAATTTTCTTTCACAGGCATTCCAAAACTAAAATCCAGTACCATGTACGAAGCATATTCGATTTGTGGTTGGTTAATGTAATCCGTCCAATCAGTATCGAATCGGTTACCCATGTAACGACCAGAAAGCTGTGCATTGAACTTATCGTTAGAGTAAGCTACTCCGTAAGTCAATAGTAGGTCAGCTACGTTATAAACGCTTCTGGTTCCAAATTTATCTTCACTGGAAAAACTTGTAATTCTAAACTCTTCCTCCAGTTGAGTGTATTTTACAGCATTCACAAATAGTTTAAATGAATAGTTGTAATCTGCATAAGCTCCAAGATCCCATGAAAGGTTAGTTTCTATTCCTCCCATTACTCCCTTGTCAGCATTTACGTAAGTAGTTCTTGATGCAATGGTATCACCGTTTTGAGTCAATTCAACATCTGTAAGAACTTCAGTTTGTCCAGTAGTAATTCTGTTGCTAACGTTGGTAGAGAAATAAGTAACGTCTAAATCCAATCCGCTTTTACGATCGAAATACCCAACACCTGCATCGAAAGTGATTCCTGTTTCAGGTTTAAGATCAGGATTACCAGAAGTAATGTTTACCATTCCTACTGTTGCTCCTACTCCAGACCCCGTTTCTGAATATCCTGCTACATTGTATGCATGCGGAGTAACAAAGGCTCTTCCAGCGCTGGCATGAGCATTAAATTTGTCCGAAATATCGTACTTAAGACCTGCACTTGGGTTAAATACACTGTATGCTTCTGTTCCGGCATTGTAAGTGTCTAAAAATTCAGTTTCCTGAACATCGAAAGTGATGTTGTCTATTCTTGCTCCTAAAGTTGCATGTAACTTGTTATCCATGAAGTTAAGGAAGGCTTGCCCGAAAATAGCTGTAGAATAAATTCCGTAGTTAGGCGACCATGGAGCTTGCTCTGCACCATCTACACTATTGAAACTCTGCGACCTTGCGTTAGCTTTGTTGTAATCTACTCCAAATGCCAATGCATGTTCATCTAGTTTGATGTTGTCTTGAATTTGGAACCCTCTCCAACTATTAGTGCTTTTGAAGGTAACGTAGTCAGAAATAGTTCCGGCAGAAGCTGACCTGTAATCAGAGTATTCAGAGCTATTGTAAGCTTTAATGGTAAGCTGGTTATTGTCGTTAATTTGTCCTTTAATGGCTAAATTAGTTCCGTATCTGTATGGGTTTTTAACGCTTTGGCTAAACTCGCCATAGGCATAATCTCCCGGTGCTTCAATGTTAGTTCCGGAAAAGAAGTTTCCACTTAAATCTGCTCTCCATTTTTCGTTGATTTGGTACCCGAAACGGATTCCTCCGGTTTGGTACTGGAAACGAGTAAATGCTCTCTCTTCTCCATCTGCTCTAACGTCAGAGGTCGTAACAGTTGAGTCTACGTTAAATTCAGGATCGAAGTAGGTTCTGGTTACTTCGTCCCACCCAAATTTATTTCTAAAAATGTTGTCGTGTCCGTAACGGATGTTTTGGTTTTGCTGAACATGCTTGATGTTCACGTCAAAATCAAACTTCTTATCTAATGAACCTCCAGCGTTGAAACCAACAGTTAACGCATCGTAGCTACCGTAAGCAATAGAAGCAGATTTTTTGATCTCACCATCAGATTTTTTTCTAATGATGTTTACAATTCCACCCATTGCCTGAGAACCATATAAAGAAGAAGAAGCTCCTTTAATTACTTCAACTCTCTCTACATTGTCCAGGTCGATCAAAGCAAGGTTGGAGGCTCCGGCAGGAACTCCATCTACAAGAATCAAAGTTCTCTGGTTCAGTCCTGATGTTTGAGGTCTGTATCCTCTCATCCCGATTCCGGAAAGCAAACCTGGATATTGCACAACATCAACTCCCGCCTTTTGTTTTAGTAGAGTTGTTAGATCGTTAACTCCAGATTGCTGGATTTCTTTGGCAGAGATTACCTGAACTTTTTGAGGTAAATCTTTTTCTTTTGCCTGTACTCTTGCCGTAGCAATTTCCACCTCTTTTAAGTCTAGCTCTTTTTCCTGAGCTGTAGCTGCAGAGAAGGTAATTAAACCGACCCCAAGAATTGCAGTCTTTTTTGCAAGTTGACTGCTCAACTTTTTCAATGGTACATACTTTTTGTCCATAGTTTAAGTGTTTAATAAATTAAAAACTATGAACTTCCTGGTAAGTTAATTTGGATAAATCTCGTTGAAATAAAGATTGTCCTCATTGCCTTTCACCCGAAAGCTCTGATTAATAAATCTGATTGAGGCAGGTCTTCTGACTTACTTCCCTTTTAGCTCCTTCCCATCCTCCGAGTGGCGGACAGTGGTATTAGCTAAAAGCGTTGAAGCTTACAGCTGCGGGTACAGTTTCGGAATCTCACCGAATTCCCTTTTAAATCCAGCCGAGGCTGGATACCAAAATCGGGGCAAATGTAATCATTAATTGCAATACTGATTTATGATTTTAATCACATTGCCTTATCTACTTTATTTTCTTGTAAATGAATAAGTTCCACTTTTCTTCCGGAACTCCATGCTTGTCCATTTCAGCTCTGGCCATGGTGAAAAATAGGTCCGATAGACGGTTGATGTAGGCACTTATGTAGTCTTCAACACATTCCGGATCTTCTTTCATTAGGCTAACCAACCTTCTTTCTGCCCTTCTCATTTGAGTTCTTACTACATGGCATAATGCAGAGATTTCATTCCCTCCTGGAAGAATGAAGTAATCCGATGGAGAACTCATGTTGTTTTCCATTTCATCTACCCACTTTTCGCAGAATTCCGGTCCGTCAGTTGGTTTAGGGTTAGAATTAGGACGGCCTGTGTCAGATGGTCTTGCTAGATAAGACATAACATCCATCATGTCCTTCTGAATTTTGTGCAAATTAGATTGCCATTCGTGATCTGGTCCGAGCTTGGCTCTTAGCAGGCCAATGGAAGAGTTAGCTTCATCAATTTCTCCGATGCACTCAATTCGTGCCGAGTCTTTAAAAACTCTAGGACCTCCCGCTACCGCAGTTTTTCCTTTGTCGCCTCCTTTAGTGTATATTTTCATGATATTTTATGTCTGGTGAGTATTGTTATGAGTTCATTTCACTGAGTTGTGCCATTAGAGATTCTATACTGGTACACTCTACTGACCCCTGATTAGTTTCAATGATCCAAAGGCCCAGATCATTCTCAGCTTTTACAGTGATATTTGCTTCATTGCTGATATTGTACCCTTCCTTTTCCAGGGCTTGTTTGGTCCAGTGTGCCAGTGCTCCGGAACCTCTTAGGGCAATGTTTTTGTTACCAGTGTATTGCAATCTAAACGTCCCCGTTTGGTTGTCGAACTTAACCAACTCTCCTTCGAAGGTTTTTTCGAATACCCCGGTTAGAGCCAGGTCTTCGGGGGTTCCTTTTATGAGTTGATTGTGGTTATCTATTAACCATATTTTATCGGCCACCTGAATGGCCATTTCCAGCTCGTGAGTAGAAAGTAAAATGGCTTTATTGGTCTCTTTAGCTAACTTTTTGAGTAGTGATAATAGCGCAACTCTATTGGTAACATCTAGGTGAGCAGTAGGTTCATCCAATAGGATAAATGGAGTGTCTTGAGCTAGTGCTTTAGCAATCATAACTCGTTGCTTTTCGCCGTCACTTAAACTATCTATTTGTCGTTCTGAAAAATGGGTGATGTTAACCATTTTCATGGATTCTTCTACAATTTGAAGATCTGATTTGGTTAATTGCCCCAGCCAATTCGTGTGTGGTATTCTACCCATTGCAACCAGTTCTCTTACTGTTAAGTTAGCCGTTGATAGCTTTTGTGTAAGCACAATACTAATAAGTTTGGCCAGTTGTCTTGGGGTAAGCTGTTTAAGGCTTTGACCTTCTAAAAAAACATCTCCTTCTATGGCAGATAATGTTCCAATAAGGGTTTTGATGAGTGTAGATTTTCCCACACCGTTTGGCCCCAGGAGGCATATCATTTCTCCTTTCCTAATGTCAAGAGTAAGTTCTTTAAGCAGCGTTTTTTTCTCGTATCCAATGCTCAGGTTATCGGTATGTAAAATGGTATTCTGAGTCATTAGAAGGATGATTTAATGTTACGAGCTTTAATGACTACCCATATTACCACAGGTGCTCCAATTAAAGCAGTAATGGCATTAATTGGAAGTGTATTTACATTGCCCGGTAATTGTGCAATTAAATCGCATCCTAATAAAAGAATGGAGCCTATTAATATAGAAGAGGGGATGAGTATTTTGTGGTTGGAGGTATTTAGGGCAGCTCTAGCAATGTGTGGTACCGCTAGTCCGATGAACGCCACCGGGCCACAAAAAGCAGTAATCCCCCCGGCTAATAAACAGGTTGAAATAATGATTACAGCTCTGGAGCTCTTTACCGAAATTCCCAATCCACGTGCATATTCTTCTCCAAGTAATAAAGCATTGAGGGCTTTTTGAGAAAGGAAAGCCAGTATTAATCCGAACAATACAATCGGAACTAATATTTCCATTTGTTCCCAATTGGTTCCAGCCAAACTTCCAAATGTCCATACAAGGTAAGCTTGAATCACTTCCGGATCACCAAAGTATTGCAATACACTTACAATTGCTCCGGTGGCACTTCCCACCATTAATCCAATGATTAATAAAGACACATTGTCTTTTACTTTAATGGATACCAGCATTACTAAAGAAAGGATCATGGCCGATCCCAATACTGCAGCGATAACTACGCCCCAACTACCTTCGGGGATGAGGTTTCCAAAGAAGACACCACCTGTTAGTACCAGTAAGGCAACTCCTAAGCTGGCTCCATTGCTAATTCCAAGCACATAAGGTCCTGCCAGTGGATTTCTAAATAAGGTTTGCATCAATAAACCGGAAACCGATAAAGCCGCACCGGCAAGAACAGCGGTTATGGCTTTGGGTAGTCTAAATTCCAAAATGATAAACTCCCAGGTTCTTTTTTCGGTGGGATTACCAGTTAAAGCATCAAAAACTCCAGAGTAAGGAATGTCAACTGTTCCATACATCAAGCTCATCAGAAATAGAAGAGCCAATAGCACTATGGCAATAGGGAAGAACAGATAATATTTACTTTGTTTGAGCGACACTAGTCTTGAAGCTTTTCGTAGTATTCAAATTCGTGATTGGGTACTAATTCCGGGTGAAATATTTTAATCATATCCGCCAAAACTAAATGAGGATTTAGAAACCCGTTTTCCCAGTAACCATTGGCACCATTTGAGCTAATTTGTTTGGAGAAATTATAGACTTCTTTATTCTTCAAAGCTTTAAAATGGAGATGTCTTTCATCCTCTTCGATGATTTCAGATAGGGATAATGCCTGACTGGGGTTTAGCCAAATATCCGCATCCATTTGCTTGTCAATTACCTCTTCAAAGCTCAAAGGCAAACTACCTGTAGTAGTGTCATTTTTCCAGTAATAATCTGCTCCGGCATCATTTAAGTATTTGGCGATATAACTGCCACCGCCAGCCATGTACCAGGTGCCTTTAAATTTTTTACTCAATACCACTTCCGGTTTAGTTGTTACCGTTTTGGTTAACTCCGCCATGTTTAGGTAGGCATTTTCGATTTCAGAAAAGATACTATCTGCCTCTGCTTCTTTTTCTAGAAATGCTCCGGCATACTTAATCCATTCTGCTCTGGAGAGGGGAGAGTGCTCCTGCCATTCTATAATATATACGATAGGAATACCGTATTTAGAAGCTAGCTTAAGGTTGTCGTGAATCTGTTGGTTTCCTGTTGCCATTACCAGGTCTGGCTCCAGATCGATCAGTAATTCAATGTTTAAATTTTGATCGATCCCTACTTCGTCAATCTTGTTTTGTTTGATTTTTTCCTGAAGCTTCTCATTGAATACATATTGGGTTTGACCAACAGCAGTAATTCTATCTTCGGCACCAAGGGCACTAAACAGCCCAATGTGAGGGGAAGCTAACGTAACTAAGTTATCTACTGGAGTTCTAACCAAAATACTGTTTTCGGGCAAGTTGGAGGGAACCTCTTTGTCTTTAGATACTAATGCGTAAGTAGCATAAGTCTTTTCTAGGTTCCATGGATTTTTCAGAACTATTTTAGTGTATTCCGTATGCTTGGAAATGGTAAAAAGTTTCGTGTATTTTAACTCCACCTGTTGCCCTTCAGAATGATCAGGTTCGTGGTGTTCTTCATTTTTACATGAAAGAAGAAACAGTCCCAAAAATATGCACCAATGTATTGCTCTCATTAGTTTTAACTTAATCACTTTCCAGTACAATAATTGAGAATTCTATAGAGATTTCACCATTACTTTTTCACTCGAAAGCCTTGATTTATGTTTTGTGGCAGGTCTTCTGACTTGCTTCTTTTTTATCACCTTCCCATCTGCTTGAGCAAATAGTGGTGTTCGATAAAAACTAATTGAAGCTTACAGCTGCGAGGACAGTTCCTGATTTACACAGGATTCCCTATTAGTTCCAATTGGAAACCACGCAGCAAATATACGAATCGATTCAGTTTGAGGGTGAAGTAGCATCCTAAACTTCAGATAACTGATTTAAATCACGATAAATTTGCCCCATATCGAGATGACTCCTTAAATGATCTGCTAGTTTGTCGTATTCAGCTTCTTTAAAGTCTTTGTAAGAGGGCTTGTTTTCCTGGCTAATACCTTCAAGAAGGTCATCTATCACCACCTGATTGTCCAAAATACCGTGCATATAGGTTCCCCAGCAATTACCCCGAATGTATCCTTCCGAAGTTTCATTATAGGATACTAATGGAGAGGGTAGGTGGGTAGTGGTTTCTCCCATGTGTATTTCGTATCCGTTACAGGGTTCTGGATGGTTTTTGTAAAAGAATACCCTTTGTTCAGTGGTTTTGTTGATTGTAAGTACTGTTTCCAGCGGGAATATACCTAATCCGGGAATCTGGTTTATATTGCTTTCCACTTCGTTGGGATCTTTTATCAATTCTCCCATCATTTGGTATCCACCGCAAATGCCAATTACCTTTTTACCATTTTCAACAGCATTTAATATGGTTTTAGCAATACCTGTCTTTCTAAGGAATTGAAGATCGTATATGGTATTCTTAGACCCTGGTAAAATCAGAATGTCTGCTTTTTCTAGTTCTCCTTTTTCTTTTGAGTAGAACAGGTGAGCTCTATCATCTCTTTCCAATAAGTTAAAATCGGTAAAATTGGATAGGTGAGGTAATAGTATTACTCCAACGTTTATCGTATCTGATTTAGCAGTGATGTTTTTCTGTTTGATAGAAACTGAGTCTTCTTCTTCAATGTAAATATCTGTGTTATAAGGAATAATTCCTACCACTGGCAAACCAGTAATTTGCTCTAGTTTTTTCTTCCCCTCTTCAAACAAAGAAGCATCTCCTCTAAACTTATTAATAATGATTCCCTTAACGAGCTCTCTTTCCCAGGGCTCTAGCAATTCTATTGTACCGTATACACTACCGAAAACTCCTCCACGATCTATATCAGCTATAAGGTAAACATTGGCCTGAGCAAATTTTGCCATCGTCATGTTTACAATGTCCCTGTTTTTAAGATTTAATTCCGAGATGCTTCCGGCACCTTCCAGTACTATAGGAGAATACTTTTCTTTTAGTCGGTTAAAAGCTTGTTGAACTTCTATAAATAGGTTGGTGCGTCTACTACCATTGAAATACTCTTTGGCTGATTGATCTCCTACGGGTTTACCGTGGAGTACCAGTTGAGAGGATTTTTGCGAGGTAGGTTTTAACAAAATGGGGTTCATATCGGTATGTGGAGCTATTCCACAAGCTTCGGCCTGAACAGCCTGAGCTCTACCAATTTCGAACCCGTCCGGTGTAGCGAAACTATTCAAAGACATGTTCTGTGCTTTGAATGGTGCAGGCACATAACCATCTTGTTTTAAGATGCGACAAATTCCTGTAGCTATCAGACTTTTACCAACGTCTGAGCCGGTTCCAACAAACATTATGGGAGACAGGTTTTTCATAAATCCCTCTTCCAAAAAAGTAGTTTAATGATTTAAGAAAACGAATTAGCTGGCAGAAGCTTTAGCCATCTTTTTGTCCCACTTTCCGGTACCCAATTGATTAAGCAACGTAAAGTGACTTCTCAATGCACCAAAAAAGGTCTTGTGTTGATGGTAAGGTACACCATACTCATCAGCTACCTCTTTCACGATTTTAGAAATCTTTCTGTAGTGAACGTGGCAAATATTTGGGAAAAGATGATGCTCTACCTGGTAGTTTAATCCTCCAATAAACCAAGAAAAGAAAATGCTCTTATTTGCAAAGTTCGCAGTGGTTTTCATTTGGTGAATAGCCCAGTTATTTTCAACACTACCGTTTTCGTCGATTTCGAAGAAATCAGTTTCCTGAATAACGTGAGCTGGTTGGAAAATCAAAGCTAGTATTATTCCGCAAACAAAATGCATTAATAAAAACCCTAAGATTGTTTGCCACCAAGGGATGTCTAAGAAAATAATTGGCAATACAATGGTAATTGCTGTGTACCAAATTTTATTGAAAATTAACTCTGTAATTCCTTTTTTTAAAGTCAATTTTTGACTTCCCAACAGATTCATTTTATTGTATCTGATTAGTTGCTCAAAGTCTTTACTAATTACCCAATAAATGGTCATTAATCCGTATAAAAACGGACCGTAAAAAATTTGGAATCTGTGAATTGGTTTTCTTTCCTGAGTTGGTGAAAAACGCATTAATCCTGTTTGGATGTCTTCATCGTACCCATCCACATTAGTGAATGAATGGTGCAATACATTGTGTTGGATTCTCCAGTTGGCAGGGTAACCTCCAATAAAATTTAACAAGTACCCCAATACTTTATTTACATTTTGGTTTTTAGAATAGGCTCCATGGTTGGCATCGTGCATGATGGATAATCCGATGCCAGACATTCCAAGCCCCATCAAAACCCACATTAACATTACTAACCATACAGAAGAAGAAACTACGCCTGTGATCATAAAAATTAATGGAGTGAAATACAGGGCAATCATGAATCCAGTCTTGATTTTCATGTTGAGATTGGCGTATCTCGTAATGTTATTCTCCTTAAAATGAGCATTTACTCTCTTACGCAAATCTTTGAAAAATCCAGGCTGATCTTTAGTGTTAAACTTTACTACCGGTGTGTTCATGCAAACATTTGTTGTTGAATTTGTAAAGGTACTGTTATTCCCGACTGTATCTAGCGTTTGTTTAGGTTTTAATAACAATGTTTTCCACTTTTTAGGAATAAATGACTTTTGAATGAAGAATCTCTAATGTAAATAGTTGATTTGGTGCGTTAATTGATAGGGAATTAGCATTTGAGAATCCCATAATTAATTAAAAATGAACCATAAGATTGCCAATTTATGGAGTGAAAATGAAGTATTAGAACAGATTTAGTTCGATTTACTAAGCCGAATGAATCGTTCGCTAAGTGGGGGTTGAGTATTAAATAGGTAGTCGATAAATTTAATTCTAAACTAAATTTTGTGCTATGAAATATATACGTCAATACCAACGAATTCTTTCCATGCTTTTGTGTTTTCTGTTTGTAGGATCATTAAAAGCAACGGCACCACTTACAGATCCAAACCCCGTTGTTGTTCCGGTACCACCAACTGCAACAAAAATTAAAATAGCCCTTTTGCTGGATACCAGCGGAAGTATGGATGGCCTTATTGAACAAGCTAAATCTCAACTATGGAAAATAGTAAATGAGCTAAACAAGGCAAAATCGCAAGATGGAACTCCTGCCTCATTATTTATATCCTTGTATGAGTATGGTAACGATGGAATATCCAGTAAGGTGCATTATGTGAGAAAGATTGTAGGATTGACTAATGATTTGGACAAGATTTCAGAGAAACTTTTCGAATTGACTACCAATGGTGGAAGTGAATATTGCGGAAGAGTGATTGAAGCATCACTGGACCAATTGGAATGGGGACAAGATGAGTCGGACCTAAAAATGATTTTTATTGCTGGAAACGAGCCTTTTAATCAGGATCCGGTAACGGGAGGAGATATGTTAGGAGGGATTTATAATATCCAACAACTTAACTTAAATCAAACTTATAACAATGCTCCAATTCAACAGCAAATAACTTCTTCTGCTTCGGCTTCAGCTCCGGTACAACAGCAACAAGCTGCCCCGGCTGTAAATAATAATGCCGCAGGCCCTGCAGTAGCACAGCAAAGAACATCTATTCAAAACAACGTTACTACAAGAGAAGATCGAGATGAAAACCCTGAGCATTACAAGGTAATTTGTAAGCGAGCTAAAAAGGAGGGAGTTTTTGTAAATACCATTTTTTGCGGTAATGCCGATGAAGGGGTAAGAACCTTTTGGAAAAGAGGTGCAGACCTAACCAATGGGCAGTACATGAACATTGATTCTGACCTAAAAACGGCTTATATCGAAACCCCTTACGATAGTGATTTGGAGAAATTGAATGATCGACTAAACGGAACATATATTGCTTATGGAGTAAATGGTTTCTCTTATCAATCCAATCAGTTGGCGCAAGATGGAAATGCCAAGTTTTACAGTTCAGCTAACGCTGCAGAAAGAGTAGTTTCTAAAAGTTCTCATAACTACTTTAACGGAGATTGGGATTTGGTAGATGCTCAAAAAAGTGAGTCGTTTAACATAGAGGATGTAAAAGAGAAAAACCTTCCGAAAGAGATGCAGGGAATGACCAAGGAAGAGAAGTTGGCGTACATTGCCAAGAAAGAAAAAGAAAGGGAAGA
The DNA here is from genome assembly GCA_965230225.1 of Parvicellaceae bacterium. Lineage (GTDB taxonomy): Bacteria > Bacteroidota > Bacteroidia > Flavobacteriales_D > Parvicellaceae > CALSMU01. The sequence continues at coordinate 164,604 of CBDDKM010000002.1, read as the reverse complement.
GATCAAGAAAGAAATAAGTGATATTAATGTGAAACGTGTAGCCTATATAGAGAAGAAGAGAGAGGAAATGGGAGAAGAAGGATTGTCGCTGGATGCGGTAATGATAAAAGCCATCCATGAGCAGGCAGCCACTAAAGGATTGTATTTCGAATAAATAGAAAAGCCTCATAAGTTGAGGCTTTTTTGTTATTTATAGGGTAGCATAAATGATGCTATAAGTTTTAGATTGAAATGATGACCGTTTCGAAAGCTTCTTTACGGTACTTGGAAAGTTTCGCATTGATGCTATGCTCGAGTTGAATCTCTCCGGTTGATTTATTGTATTTAATGAGCTCGTTCAAGTTGATGATCCAGCTTTTATGAGCTCTAAAAAAGTTCTTATTGTGCTCCAATACTCCTTCGAAGTGCTTTAGGTTTTTACTGGCTACGTACACTTTATCGGGTGTGTGAATATTACTGTAGGATTCTTGTGCCTCTATGGCAATAATCTGATCCACCGGAATGATAACCTGATCTCCGCGTTCAGAAATAACCAGGTTTTTAATCTGGTTAGACACCAAAGATTCTTTTAGTACTTCGTAATGTTTGGAGATGGTTTTGGATTCAATTTTTTTCTGGACCTTACAAACGGCCTCTTTCAGTCGTTCGATGTCTACAGGTTTTAGTAGGTAATCTGCTGCAGCCACCTCAAATGCTTTTATGGCATAGCTATCATAAGCCGTTACGAAAATGATTTCGAAGTTGATATCATCAAAAAAGTTAAGAATTTCGTGTCCTGCATAGTTTGGCATTTCAATGTCGAGAAAAACCAAGTCTGGTTTTAATTCATTGATCTTTTGAACAGCCTTGGGTAGGTCATTGCATTTCTCCAGAATTTCGATGGAAGGACAAAAACGTCTTAACAGGTTCTCCAAAACATCTCTTGCACTCTCCTCGTCGTCAACTAATATGGCTCTGATTTTTTCCACTGTCGCAAAGGTAGTTTTCTAACTTAATCTTTCCGTTAATTTTTAAGCAATAGACAAATTGGTTCAGGAATGGACTAATATGACCTTCTAACCGGAATTTTCATGACCACTTTTGTTCCCGATGGTTCATTCCCTTCCATCATATCGTAGTATTCAAATCCAAGCTCACCACCAAAGTGTTCCTCTAAAATTTCGAATCGTTTTTTGATGGCATTTACAGAGAATGACTCGTATTCTGTCTTTTTACGTTGTTTAATCTCGCGGGCCATGTCTCGTCCAACTCCATTGTCGGTAATGGTACAATTTAAACAATCGTTGAGCTCAAACTCAATAACGATTTCTTTATTCCCGGATTTGTGAAGTAAACCATGGACCAGAGCATTTTCTATGAAAGGTTGAATTAGCATTGGAGGTACTTTGATGTCTTCTACACCATGATTGATAATTTTGAATTCAAAATCCTTTTTAAATCTTAGTTTCTCTAACGAAAGATAAAGCTCCAGAAGCTTAATTTCCTGTTCAAAATCGATAAAATCTTTGTCAGAATAATTCAGTGTTCTTCTCACCAAATCGGCAAATTTGGTGATGTAGGTATAAGAATTGTCAATGTCACCTTTCAGTACCAACCCTTGAATCGAATTAAGCGAGTTAAAGATGAAATGGGGGTTCATCTGAGACTGGATAGCTGTAAGTTTTGAGGCATTTAGTTCGTTAACTTGTTTTGCTTTTGCCTCTTGAGATTTTAACCTTCTTCGGTAGAAAAGGTACATGACGATCACCAAACCAAGTATAATGATCAAAAAGAACCACCATTTTTGCCAGTATGGGCTGTCTATCGTGAACTTTTCCTTATAAGAATCCTGAACTTTTCCTTTGTACTTAAGAATAACTTCGAAGGTGTAATTACCAGGAGGTAGGGATTTGTATTCAATTTCATTTCGGTCGTATGGGCGGATGTTCCATTTTTCGTCAATGCCGGATAATCGGTACTCGTAAGTAATGTCTTCCTGGCGCTCTAAACTTGGAGCCAGTATTCTGAAAAGAAACTTGTTTTGATCGTAATCAAATTCGAAGTTGTCGGATAGGTTTACCTTAGAGTTGTTATTTAGAATCTCAACGCTTTGTAGAGTGGTGACATACTCTTCCTGTTCCAAAGAGCTAAGATTAACATGCTGAAGTCCATTTTGATGAAGCAGCCACAGAAGTTTTTCATCCACTGCAAAATCAGTAATCTTGTTGTTGCTTAACCCATCAGAATAACTCAACGTTTTAACCAATTCTCCCGAAAGGTTAAAAACCTGGAATCCATTATCTGAAGCAATTAGAATCCACGACTTATGTACTTCAACCTTTGTAATGTTGTTGGATAAAAGCCCATTGGATTCATCGATAAAAGGGATCAATTTTCCATTGTCCCACTCGAGCAGCCCGTATTGTTTGGTGCCCAGAAAAACTCGGCGCTGAAATTGAGCAAATCCTTTTACTAAAAGAGAGTTGCCTTGATAAAGGATTTCTTCATTGATGTTTACGTTCAGGTGTTTCTGATGGATCAACCCCTTAGAACTTGCTATGAGCAAGTCTTGAGTTTGTGGGGTATAGTGAACGTCATAAGTTCTTCCAGGGAAAAGCTTTTGGTTCGTGTCGGAAATGTCGGGACTTACATTAACCTGATAAGCTCCAACATTGGTGGCCATGACAAAAATGTTTCCCTGCATTCTGGAAAGGCCTTTCATAGCTCCATACCTTTTAGATGTAACCGACATATCTTCCAGGTTAACCAACTTGGCAACATCTTGATCGAACAGGACACTTTTTTCCAACTCCAACCATTCCAGAAATTCGATCATTTTAGACCCATTTTTATAAATGGTATCTATTTGGCCATTTTTATAGCTAAAAACACTCCCGTTAAACCCACCAATGAAAAGTGTTTGTTTTCCATCGCTGCATATTCTGGAAATTTTGGTGTCTTCTCCCAAACTAATATTGGTTACACCCGTGTTGGGTATAACGATGATCCCATCGCCAAAGGTTCCAATCATTATATTACCATAAAGGTCTTCGTACGAGTTAGAGGCAAAATAATTTTTAAATAGTAGGTTTTCTCCTTCGTCTACGCTACGAATTAATTCTATTTGACTATTTATGAGTTTAATTCCATACATATTGTTGGCAACCCATAGTCCCATGGAATTATGATATAATCGGCTTACCACATTTTCCGTTACGAACAATTTTTTCATGGAGATTACCGATTCAGTTGAGTCTATAATGTGCAGTAACTCGTTCCCATTTCCATTAGCATAGAGCTTTCCATTGTGATAATAAAATGTCAACGCTTTTGCCAGATCTGGTCCTGTTTCACCAATAAAATTCAATTTGGTTTTTTTTACTTCATTTTCGGAAATGGTATATAGAGTTCCTCTCTCAAATTGCAGGAGCAATTTACCTTCCGGTGTTCTGCTGATGGCCGATTCAAAACAGTGACCTTTACAAAATGAAATCAGTTTAGTAATAACTCCATTGCTCACTTTATAACAATCGCGAGAATGAATTACCATGTCGTTATTGGGTAGGAAATTGTAACTGATGAAAGGAGTAAGCAGTGAATCTTCCACCTCATGTATCAGGTTCATATTACCATCAATTACATTAAAGATTTGACCATTCAGGTTGTTACAATGAATAATCCCGTCGTAGTTTACCTGTAGGTTAAACAAAGAACTACTTCTCATTTCAGAGTGAGAGTACTTTGTGAATTCGTACCCATTGTAGCTCATCAATCCGTTGTTGGAAGCAATCCAGTATACACCATCAGGAGTTTGCTTAATGTCGTAAATATCAACTGCAGATAACTCTTTTTCCCCCAGAATAAAACTAAAGGGTTCTTGCCCCAATGTTGTATTGGAGTAGCAAAATAAAAGTAATATGATCCACCAGTTTTTAATCACTTTGTAGAGGGTATTTCAGCGGCAAATATAACGGAATGATTTAATTACCATATTAGCCGATAAAGTGACAAAGGATTAGTGTCGTATCAATAAAACTGTTCCATTTTAGCTTTGATTTGTTTGGTACACAGGTTGCCAATGCTCCCTTCGTGCGTATGATTAATGGAGGTGTTTGGTTCAAATTGTCCACTAAATATTTCGGCACCAACTTTTTTATAAGCATCTCGAAAAGTGTCACCATTCATTACATGTTCATTCACCTTTTCTACACTATACAGGTACTTGTATTTAGAGTCGTTTAGGATGGAATCTTTTACAACAATATGCTTTAGCATAAAGTTAAATACCTCAAGGTTATCCTTAGTAGTAAAAATGGCCTCCATAATGCCCTCCTTTAATAATTGAAAATCTCGGTGATACCCACTAGTAAGGTTGTTTATAATCATTGAAATTTCGGTGGGTAAATTCTGGATTTTATTGCACTTTGCACGCATTACTTCGAATACATCAGGGTTCTGTTTATGAGGCATAATACTGGACCCTGTAGTCAGTTCTTTTGGGAACCCGATAAAGTCAAAATTCTGACTCATGTACAGGCAAATATCCATCGAGAATTTGGACAATGTTGCGCTAAGGGAGGAAAGAGCAAAAGCAATTGTTTTTTCCATTTTCCCACGGCTCATCTGTGCTGCAACCACATTGTATTTCATGGTGTTAAATTCCAGCAACTTAGTAGTGAGTTCTCGATCAATAGGGAAGGAAGAACCATATCCTGCTGCCGATCCTAAAGGATTTTGATCGCAAACCTGATAGGCACTGTTGAGTAAAATAATGTCGTCGATAAGGCTTTCTGCGTAAGCTCCAAACCATAATCCAAAAGAAGAGGGCATGGCCACCTGTAAGTGGGTGTACCCAGGCATAAGTACCGACTGGTATTTTTCGCTCAAGTCGGATAACGTATCGAATAGTGTTTTAACCAATGCTTTGATCTGTTTAATTTCCTCCTTAGCAAATAGGTGGAGGTCTACTAAAACCTGATCGTTTCGCGAACGAGCAGTGTGAATTTTCTTCCCTGTTTCTCCTATTAATTTTACCAATTCAAATTCGATTTTGCTGTGTACATCTTCGAATTCTTCTTCTATGGTAAATGTTCCATTTTCGATCATTTTGCTTATGCTCGCTAATCCTTTTAGCAGGTCATCAAGTTCTTGCTGATTTACGATGCCGATTTTATGGAGCATTTTGGCGTGTGCTATGTTTCCGTTTACATCGTGTTTGGCAAGGTGTAGGTCCAATATTCGATCTTTTCCAACCGTAAATTTATCTACTACATTACTGGTGGTATATCCTTTATCCCAAAGTTTCATGGTATGCTGTTTTAAATAGTTTGTTAAATAGGTTAATGTATGTTTCGATGGCTTCTTCTATTTCGTGTAGGTAAATGAACTCATCTGCGCTGTGAGATCGCTTAGAATCTCCAGGTCCCATTTTTAGTGATAGGTAGGGTAACAAGGCCTGATCCGACAGAGTTGGAGAACCATAAGTAGTTAACCCAAGTTGTTTCCCCATCATAACTACCGGATGATTTTCCGGAATGGAAGAAGAGTTTAAACGGAAAGAACGAGCTTTCAATTGGCTTTTAGTAAGTCGATCCAGTGTATTAAATACTTGCTCATTAGTGTAGTGTTCGTTTACACGAACATCAACTACAAAATGGCAACTATCTGGCACAACATTGTGTTGTTTGCCTGCATTGATCTGTGTTACACTGCATTTTACCTCTCCCAAATGATCCGAGGAGCGATCAAATTCAATTTCTTTAATAAGATTGATGTCCTTAAGTGCATTGTAAATGGCGTTGTTCGGATTTTCATGGGCTGCATGGCTGGCATTTCCCTTAGCATACCCATCAATTACCAATAGCCCTTTTTCGGAAATGGCCATGTTCATTAAAGTAGGCTCTCCCACAATTGCAAACTCTACTGGAGGAAGTTGTTTTAATATGCTTTCAACTCCATTTTTTCCGGAGATTTCTTCTTCTGCAGTAGCGGCAAAGATGAGGTTGTAGGGTAGTCCTTCGGTCGAATAAAAATGGATAAATAGTGCCATTAAAGATACCAACGCTCCACCCGCATCGTTACTTCCCAGTCCATATAATATTCCATTCTCAATACTCGAATCGAAAGGATTTCGGGTGTAGGATTCGTTAGGTTTAACCGTGTCGTGATGAGAGTTGAGTAAAACCGTTGGTTTGGATGGATCGAAATACAGGTTTTTGCCCCAAACATTATTGCCTGATCGTTCGTATTCAATTGCATGCTTGCTCAAGTATTCTTCGATGATCAAAGCAGTTTGACTTTCCTCTTTCGAAAAAGAAGGTGTTTTAATCAAATTTTGTAGTAACTCTACGGACGATTGATATAGTTTTTCGGTGTTCATGGTTACAAGATTATGGAAGTATAATTTCCCGTGTTTTTTATTGAGTTTTCGTTGCCAATTCCAACTTGCTTAACCTGTTTTTCTAACGCATTGAAGCAGTTATCCAGTTTAGGAATCATTCCCTTAAAAATCTGATTTTTCATCACCAAATTCTGGTACTCATTTTTACTTAATTCAGCCAATGTGGAGTGTTCATCATCTACGTCCAACATAACTCCGGGCTTTTCAAAACAATAGAGTAGTTGGGTGTCGTATTTACTACCCATAGCAATGGCAATTTCAGCAGCTATAGTGTCTGCATTGGTGTTAAGCAGTTGCCCATTTTGATCGTGAGTTATGGCACAGAAAACAGGGGTTAACCCCATGTTTATAAAGTTGGTAATGACTTCTTCATTCACCTCAGTTACATCTCCCACATAACCATAATTAACTGGTGTTGCAGGTCGTAATTGGGCTTTAATGCAATTGGCATCAGCACCGGTTAATCCAATGGCATTGCAGTTCAGGTTTTGAAGCATGGAAGTAATGGTTTTGTTAATTAGTCCGGCATAAACCATAATGACCACTTCCAGGTTTTGGGCCGAAGTAATTCGTCGACCATTTACCATGTTGGTGGGAATGTTTAATTGCCCACTAAATTGAGTGGCTTTTTCACCTCCACCATGAACCAATATTTTGGGTTCGTTCAATTCCGAAAAATCCTTTAAAAAGGCTTCTAGTTTTGATGGGTCATCAATAATTCCACTGCCTATCTTAACGACTTTAAGTTTAGTTTTCATGTTGTAAAAGGTTGTGTAGTACTGCCTGAGCAGAGTAAGTACGATTATTAGCTTGTTGTAATACAATGGATTGATCGGAGTCTAAAACTTCATCCGTTACCACTACATTTCGACGAACCGGTAAGCAATGCATGAACTTGGCATTGTTGGTGAGGTTCATTTTGTTGGAGTCTATGGTCCAGTCTTGGTGGTCACCAACAGAACCGTAATTGGAGTAAGAGGACCAGTTTTTTGCATATACAAAATCAGCATTTTTTAAAGCCTCTTTCTGACTATAGTTAATGGTAATTCCATTAGTGTATTCAGGTGATAGGTCCATCTTTTCGGGATGAGTTAATACCAAGTCAACTGGCATTTGCTTCATCCATTCCAGAAAAGAGTTGGCCACTGCCTGAGGAAGTGGTTTAGGATGAGGCGCCCAGGTGAGTACTACTTTAGGTCGGGTAATGTTGTGCTCTAAAATAGTCATGCAATCTGCTAAAGATTGAAGAGGGTGTAGCGTGGCACTTTCCAAAGAAATGATTGGAACAGTTGTGTGCTGAATAAACTTGTTGAGGATGATTTCATTGTAATCTTCTTCTCGATTTTTTAATTCAGGGAAGGTTCGAATTCCAATGATATTACAATATTGGGAGAGGACACCTGCTGCTTCCTTAATGTGTTCCTGAGTACCCTTGTTCATCACCGTTCCATCTTCTAGTTCAATGGCCCATCCATCCTGATTCAGGTTCATCATCATTACTTGCATGCCTAAATTTTGAGCAGCTTTTTGAGTACTCAAACGGGTACGTAAGCTTGGATTGAAAAACAGTAAACCAAGCATTTTTCCTTTTCCTAAATGTTCTTTTGAGAGTGGACTCTTTTTTAATTCAAGAGCTAGATTGATGAGCATCATGGGGTCCGATACATCTTTAATTGAAGTAAATTGTTTCATGGTAGTAGTTGTTTTAAGGCTTCAACAAAGGGTTGAAGCTGTTGAGTGGTGATGTTCAGTGGAGGGAGGATTCGCAATAGGTTAGGGTTTGCTGAAGCTCCCGTAAAAATGTGGTAATCGAACAGTAGTTGTTTCCGAATTTCCTTTACTGGAGTATTAAGTTCTACTCCCAGCATTAATCCCTTCCCTTTAATTTGTTTGATTCCTTTTATCTCTTTTAAAAGAGAGACTAAGGCTTTGCTGGTTTTCTCGGCGTGGTTTAGTAAACCTTCTTTTTCGATTACATTCAGTACCGAAAGTCCAGCCGAACAAGCTAAGTGGTTACCACCAAAAGTGGTTCCCAGCATACCGTAAGAGGATTTAATTTTGGGCGAGATCAATACCCCTCCAATAGGAAAGCCATTTCCCATTCCCTTGGCCATGGTTACTATGTCGGCTTCAATGCCTGCATATTGATGGGCAAAGAATTTTCCTGTTCGTCCGTATCCACTTTGAATCTCATCCAGAATTAATAGAGCTCCTGCTTGTTTACATTGTTCAGCCACCAACAGAAGGAACTCGTTAGTAGGGTAATCCAATCCGCCAACTCCTTGGATTCCTTCAACAATAATGGCACAAACATCCTTGTTTTCCAGAGCTTTTATTAATTGATCTTTTTTGTTGAGTTCCAAAAACTCCACAGGAAAATTATTCTGGTTGATGGGAGCAGATAGTTTGGTATTATCCGTAACGTTTAGCGTTCCAGCAGTTCTTCCGTGGAAGGATCCTTTAAAAGCAATCACTTTCTTTTTTCCGGTGTGAAAAGAAGCGAGTTTGAGGGCGTTTTCATTGGCCTCTGCTCCGCTATTGCAAAGAAATAATTGGTGGTTCGAATAACCGCTTAGCGAAGAGAGTTTATGAGCCAACTCTTCCTGAATAGGCATATTAATGGAGTTGGAATAGAACCCAATTTGTTGCACCTGTTCGGTGATGCTTTTCAGGTAATCCGAATGCCCATGGCCAATGGAAATAACACCATGGCCTCCATAAAGATCCAGGTATTGTTCTCCTTCTTCGTCGTATACGTATACTCCCTTTGCTGTTTTAGGAGTAATATCAAATCGAGGATATACATCAAATGTTTTCATAGCTTAGAAGTAGGTTGGTTTAAATTGAAGCCCAAGAGTTTGATCCCAGCCAAACATTAAATTCATGTTCTGAATGGCCTGCCCTGCAGCTCCTTTAATTAGATTGTCTATTGCTGAGGTAATGAGCACTTTTCCATCTATTTTTTGAATTTGTAACAAACAGAAGTTGGTGTTTACCACTTGCTTTAGGTGCACCGTTTGATTGGTAATTTCAACAAAAGGATGGTTGGAGTAATAGCTTTTGTAAGCTTCCATTAATTCCTCAATTGACTGATCCGTTTTAGTGTAAATACTTGCCAAAATTCCACGGGTAAAGTCCCCTCGAACTGGTAAAAAGTTGAGGTCATTATCAAATTGCTGAAGTTGATTGATATTTTCTTTGATCTCATCCAAATGCTGGTGAGAGAACTCTTTGTACAGGGAAACATTATTGTTTCGCCAGCTAAAATGACTGGTATTACTTAACGAACCTCCGGCACCAGTGGAACCGGTAATTCCATGCACATGTACTTCATCTTTGAGCCAATTGTGTTTAGCCAGTGGCAAAAGAGCTAGTTGAATAGCAGTAGCAAAACACCCCGGGTTGGCGATTGCTTTGGCTTTGACTATTTCAACTTGATTGAGTTCCGGAAGTCCGTAAACAAACTGATCATTCTGAAATACTGAGTTTTCCTCCAATCGAAAATCATTGCTTAAATCGATGATCTTGGTGTGATCCGAAAACGTGTGATTTTTCAGAAATTGTTTCGAATTACCATGTCCAAGGCAAAGGAAGATCACCTCTACATTTGGGTTAATGACATCAGTAAAATTTAGCCCTTTGAGCCAAAACAAATCCTGATGAACCTCCTGAACTGGTATGCCACTTTTGGAGTGACTGTAAACAAAGTCGATGGTAGTGTTCGGGTGCTGTTGCAGGCATCGCATGAGTTCTCCTGCCACATAACCACTTCCTCCAATTATTCCAATTTTAATCATAGTTCCTGGTTTACGTGTTGGTATATTTTGATGGAGTTCGCAAGCATTTTGGTAAATCCTTTTACATCGTCACCACTCCAGTTTTTGTTCATTTCACCATACTCTCCAAAACTCGAATTCATAAGGTCGTTAGGCGATTCAACTCCCTGAACAATGAATCGATAAGGGTGTAGTTCGATGTTAACCGTTCCGTTTACTGTGGTTTGGGTACTTTCCAAAAATTGTTCAATGTTTCGCATCACCGGATCGAAGTATTGTGCTTCGTGTATAAACATTCCGTACCAGGAGGCCAGTTGTTCTTTCCAGTGCAATTGCCATTTGCTTAAAGTGTGCTTTTCTAGCGAGTGGTGAGCCTTAATAATGATGGTGGCTGCAGCTGCTTCGAATCCAACACGCCCTTTAATTCCGATAATGGTGTCTCCTGTGTGAATGTCTCGGCCGATGGCATATTTGTTGGCTATTTCTTCCAATTGATTGATTACTTCAATTGGTTCCATGGTTTGGTTGTTTAGCCCACTTAGTTCTCCATTATTAAATTGAAGAGAAATGGTGGTTGGTTTGTGATTAACCAATTGACTTGGAAAAGCATTTTCCGGTAGGGGTAGCTCAGAGGTTAGTGTTTCTGCTCCACCTACGCTTGTGCCCCAAAGGCCCTTGTTAATGGAGTATTGAGCTTTTTTCCAGTCCAATTCAATTCCATATTGAGCTAAATAATCGATTTCTTCTTTTCGGGATAATTGTTGATCTCGGATGGGAGTGATGATTTCGATTTCAGGAGCAATGAGTTGGAAAATCAAATCGAAACGTACCTGATCATTTCCAGCACCTGTACTTCCATGAGCTATGTAATCTGCCTGTTGCTCTTTTGCATATTTGGCTAGTGCAACTGCCTGATGGATTCGTTCTGCGCTTACTGAAAGTGGGTAGGTATTGTTTTTTAGAACATTTCCGTAAATGAGATACTTGATGATCTGTTGGTAATAATTATTTGTTTCTTCCAGTGTAGCATGACTGGCAACTCCTAAGAATTTCGCTTTTTCTTCAATTTGATCAATTTCTTTAGGAGAGAAACCACCAGTATTTACAATGGCAGAATGTACCTCTAGTTGTAATTCTTTAGAGAGGTATTTTACGCAATAGGAGGTATCCAGACCTCCACTAAATGCTAAGATGACTTTTTTGTTTTTCATTATTTTACAGGTTTGAGTAGTGAGTATTGATTCATTTTACGTTGTAGTTTTCGTTTTCGAAGTAGCAGGAATCGTTTAAAGTTTTCCCACGATTTACGTTTGGCATAATCGCTTGTGATGAGGGATACATTTTTTAGGTCGCAGGCCATTCCTGTACACAAACACATTTTGTTTTGAGTTCGCTTTAGGATGTCGTGATTAACACAATTTTGACATCCTTTCCAAAAGGCCTCATCCTGAGTTAATTCCGAAAAAGTAACAGGTTTATATCCCAGGTCAGAATTGATCTTCATCACTGCCAAACTGGTAGTAATTCCAAACAGTGTAGCCTCCGGGAACTTCTTTTTAGAAAGCTCAAAAGTGGCTTGTTTCGTTGCTTTTGCCAGTCCGGTTTTTCGATAATCCGGATGGATAATGAGCCCTGAGTTGGCAACATATTTTTTGTTCTCCCAGGATTCGATGTAGCAGAAACCTACCGCCAGATTGTCGTTTAGGGCGATAACAGCTTTGCCTTCTGTCATTTTATTTCGGATGTACTCAGGATCGCGTTTTGCAATTCCGGTACCGCGTACTTTAGCTGCTTCCTCCATCATTTTGCAGATGGATTCGGCGTACTGATGATGACCTTTGTTGGCCACCATAACATTAAATTTCATTACGAATAGGGTTAAAGATTCGTTGAGTTAGATAATAATTGGAACATGTAATTTGGGAAGGCGGGGCACGGAGCTCCGCATAAAAAATATAACGCCTACAGGCGTCTAGGTGACCTAGGTCTAGAAACTAAAGCACACGGGAAATCGGAAACCGGCATAGCAGTTTCGGATCGATCAATTAGATATGTGTGCAACTCGTTCATTGAGAGCTACAAAGGTAGAACAAAAAAAATCAGTTCTACAAAATAAAATTTCAAAAAAAATTCCTAGATAGCCTTTAAGTGGCAAATTATCAGTTGGTTATGAAGGTTTAGCTACAACTATCACAAATGCCCTCCACCAACAGGGATAATTTGTTAGCTTCATATCCCTTCGGAAGCTTAATTGGCGGGATAGTTTCGTTGGTTAAGCAACTCGTATTGCCGCATTTCTCACACTTAAAATGCACATGAGAATCCAGGTGTTTTTCCGGTGAGCAATTGTGTACACAAATGGCATATTTTATTTCACCATCACTGTCAGGAATACAATGTATTAATCCTTTTTCCTCGAAGTTTTTGAGCGTCCGATATAGCGTTACCCGATCAAAATTAGATAACTGATTAAGGATAAAGCGCTGAGATATGGCAAACTCATTGTTCAAGAATACTTCCAGTACCTGCTGCCTGTTGGAAGTATACTTAAGTCCATGTGCTGTTAGTTTACCTTTTATTTGCTCCATATCACAAAGGTAACTATTTAAAAAAAGAAATTTTCCAGTTACTCAATAACCAATCTCTGAACCGAAATGGATTGATTTTCCTGAGTAATCTTACACAAGTAAATGCCTGGAGTTAAATCTCCAATTTCTACATTGTTAATGGCTCCGTTAATTTGTTGAACAGTAACTATTTTACCAGAGATATCAGTGATGGTTAAAAGAGAGTTAATGGCTGAAGAGTTTTCTAATTCGACGGTAATTTCAGTACTGGCAGGGTTAGGATATAATAGTACATTAATTGAATTAATCTCAGCAATTCCAACATCGCATGGAGTTGAACAAAATGTAACACTAGCTCCTATAGATCCAAGGTTTACATCGAATCCGGCTCCCGGAGTTTGATCACATACATCAAGAGTTCCAGAAACATTTCCGGTATTGGTAGAAGCATTAGTAATACAAAACCTTCCGGATCCATCCAGAACATCCGTGTTTAGAAAATCATTTCCAATACCAACAGAACCATCGTTTGTTAAAGAGGCGCTTCCTCCTAATGTGTCTCCAGAGGCCATATCATTACCCACTAAAACGGTAGAAGATGCTCCAATGGTGATGTCTCCGGCATTATAGAAATTATTGGCAACATTAAAATTAGCAGTTTGACCAAATGTTCCGCTATTCGCAAAATCGTAACAAGACATTATTCCTGTGCTGGTAAAAGAATCTGTGTTTAAAAGAGAATCTGCCGTGATGCTTCCGTTATTGGTAAAGGAACCATCGTTCCACAGGTCTCCCAAACCTAAACTTCCTGAAGAAGAGTTGGTGTAAGTTCCACTATTTAAAAGGCTATCTAAACTGGTAATGGCCCCTGTATTATCGAAAGAACTTGAGGCGTCTAAATACAATGCAGAATCCAATACAAACGAAGAAGAATTTCCACCTCCTGCACCGTTAGTAAAGGCCATTCCGGTTAACTCTGTAGTACCATTGTTAGTAAACATCGATCCTGTACCATCTACTAAAATAGATCGGTTTTGTACATCTTCTACAAATGTTGCTCCTGCGTTTACCGTTACAGAACCTCCTCCGTTAATTAGCCAATCGGTATTCATTACTACATCGTGTGCAATAATTACGTGATCGCTGGTGGAAGGAAAGCAGGTACAATCCCAGGTAAATGGGTTAGTGGCATTTCCGTTGGTAACTGAAGTAATGGTTTGTTGTGCAGTGGCAGAAATCATTGTAGCAAAGACAACTGCGGCGGTGATTATTCTTTTCATAGTTCGATTTTGAGAGCTATAAAATTATGCAAAAATGATTAAAGCACCTCACTGCATTGATAATTAAGTAGTTGAGTATGTAAAACTTCACTCCAGGTCATGATTCAGATCATAAGATTTCAGTTGTAAGTTTCATTTCTTTAATGTTTGGAAAAAAGACCATCCCGAGAAATAATGATCTACAATAAACTTGAAATAGAAAATAAAAATTTGTCTACAGTGATATTGGCAGGAGGACATTCTAGTAGAATGGGGTTTCCTAAAATGTGGTTGCCATTTAATCGTCGCTTTTCTTTTTTAGAGCAAATAGTAAGTCAGTATCAGAAAATTGGGTGTAAAAAAATAGTGGTAGTCATTAACCACAACTATTGTAATGATTGGCTCCACCTAGTAGAACCATTAGAGGCTAAGGTTGATTTTGTAGTGAATCATTTTCCGGATAAAGGGAGGTTATACTCTTTAAAGTTAGGGCTAGAGCAAGTACTGGATTCGGAGTATACTTTTGTGCAAAATGTCGACAATCCGTTTGTGGATCAATCGCTGTTGGAATCGCTGTACGAAAATCGTTCTAAAAGTGGTTATGCGTGCCCTGTGTTTCAAGGTAGAGGAGGGCATCCTATATTGCTTACTTCTTCTTGTGTGGCATCATTGATAAAGAGTCCATGGAACCAAATATTGAAGGAGGCGTTGGCTGGTGAAATAAGAATGAATGTTGAGGTGGGAGATGAGCGAATTCTTTGGAACATTAATACACCGGAAGATTATAAAAACAGAATTGATATCTCATTTCCTTCCTTACAGCAAGTATGAGAAATTTTGTAGAGGAAATAAAGCTTGCGTTTGATGGGGATAAAAAAGCCGCCTATTGCCTGATTGTGGAAACCAAAGGGTCCACCCCAAGAAAGGTTGGTGCAAAAATGATCGTGTATGAGGATGGCTCCATATACGACACCATTGGAGGAGGGAATTTGGAAAAGAAGGTAATTGAAAATGCCATCGAGCAAATCAAAAAAAATGAGCCGGGATTGTTCAAACACGATTTGCTTCATCAACATAGCATGTGCTGTGGAGGTACGGTTACTATTTATATCGAACCAATTATGAAAAAGAAGAGACTATACATTTTTGGAGCAGGTCATACCGGAGTTGCATTGGCAGATTTTGCCTCTTCTATGGACTTCGAAATTTTCATGATCGACGATAGAAAAGAGTACCTGGATCAGGTAACTAACCAAGAGGTAAATAAGCTTCATGCTTCCTATAGTGAGGTATTAACTGCACTTCCGTTCGACGAAAATACTTACGCGGTCATTCTAACCTACGAGCATAGTATCGACAGGGATATTTTGTCTTACTGCATTGGTCAGCCCCATGCTTATTTGGGAATGATTGGAAGCAATAGAAAGGTAAAACTGACCAAAAAAATGTTTTTGGAAGGAGGAATTGCAACTGAGGAGCAATTAGAAAATATTGATATGCCAATGGGGGTAGATATTGAAGCAGAAGGTCCTAAAGAAATAGCCATAAGCATATTGGCCAAACTAATACAAGTTAAAAATGAGTGTAAATAAAGTTGCCATCATAACAGGTGCTGCCAAAGGAATTGGTAAAGCCATTGCCCACAGGTTTATAGAAGAAAACTACGTAACCATTTTGGTGGATGTTGATCAGGAGAATGGAGAAAAACTGGCCAACGATTTGGGAGGCTGGGCAGACTATGCCCAATGCGATATTAGCAACGAAGATGATGTTAAAAGACTATTCGAAAATGTGCTTAAGCAATTTGGAAGCGTAGATGCAGTAGTTAATAATGCTGGGATCATTAGAGACAATGTGATTTGGAAAATGCCGGTGGCAGATTTTGATAAGGTGGTAGACATTAATCTGAAAGGTACCTGGTTGATGTGCCAACAAGCTGGGATTATTATGCGAGAGCAGAAGCGAGGAAGGATTGTAAACATTGCCTCAAGAGCCTGGTTGGGTAACAGGGGTCAGTCCAATTACTCGGCATCAAAAGCCGGAGTGGTAGGGTTAACAAGAGTTTTGGCCTTGGAATTAGGGAAATATGGAGTGTTGGTTAATGCCATAGCTCCCGGGTTAATTGATACTCCTTTAACCCAAAAACTACCCGCCGATGTACAGGATAAATTAATACAGGCTCAACCTACCAAAACTATGGGTAAGCCTGAGGATATAGCCAATGCCGTAGCCTTCTTGTGTAGCGAAGGAACACAGTTTATTACGGGCCAAACCATTTATGTTGATGGAGGAAAAAGCATTGGAGCAGGATTGTAAAAATTAAACAGGGAATAATCATGACACAGTTATAGCTATACCGGTTCAATTCTATTTCACCTAATCGAAGGTCGATGGGTGATGCTTTCCCCTTTGCGGAATTGATAACTGAGTTAAACCAATATCTCCTGATATGGAGAAAAACCCAATAAAATGGAAATAATAAAATTAACGGTTAATGGTAAAGAGCACCAGGTTATTGTTGAGCCACACGATACCCTGTCGAAGGTGCTTCGAGAAAAAATTCACCTTACCGGAACCAAAATAGGATGTGAACAGGCAAGCTGTGGAGCCTGTACGGTATTTGTAGATGGTAAAGCAGTGCAGAGTTGTATCACTCCGGCTATGCGTGTTGCCGGAAGTGTTATTACCACCATCGAAGGAGTGGCAGATCAAGGCAAATTGCACCGATTACAAGAGAAATTTGTAGAGAAAGGAGCTATCCAATGCGGATACTGTACTCCGGGTATGATCATGACCACTCTGGATTATTTGGAAGAAAACCCAAAGCCAACCACAGATGAAATTAAAGAAGCTTTATCCGGTAATTTGTGTAGGTGTACAGGGTATAAGAAAATTGTTGAAGCAGTAGAAGCCTATGTAGAAGGTGAAGAGGTAGTAGTAACCGATGAGGATAAATTTAAAATGGTGGGGCAGGGTCGCCCGTACATTGAGGCCAAAAGCAAAGTACAGGGTACTGCAGATTATGCCGATGATATTCAAACTAAAAATGCACTGCATTGTAAGTTCTTAAGAAGTACACATGCCCATGCCAGAATATTGGAAATTGATACTTCGGCTGCAGAGAAGTTGCCGGGAGTAAGAGCTGTTGTTACCGGAAAAGAGTTGCCCATCAAATTTGGGGTATTGCCTATTTCGCAGGACGAAACAGCAATGGCTGTAGAAAAAACAAGGTACATTGGGGAAATTGTAGCCGCAGTGGCTGCAGATACAGAAGAAATTGCTCAGGAAGCATGTCAATTGATTAAAGTGAAATACCAACCACTTAGAGCATTTTTCGACATGAAAGAGTCCACTTTGGATGTGGGCGAAGATGAGCAAATTCACGACCACTGCAAGTTCAATAATAACATTCATAAAAAGGCGGAGTTGAGGTTCGGTAACCAAGAGGAAGGGCTGTCTTCCGCTGATCACAGAATAAAAGTTGATTTTGATTTTCAAGGAATCAACCATGGGTTTACCGAACCGCATGCCGCCACTGCGTGGTGGGACGAAAACGGATTAACCATTATCACCGCTACTCAAGTACCTCATTATTTGCACCGATACTTAGCTAAAGTGTTGGAGGTGCCAATGAGCAGAGTTAGGGTAATTAAACCTTATGTTGGAGGTGGTTTTGGAGGGAAATCTGATCCATTCCCACATGAGATTATCATTTGCCATCTTTCCCGATTATTGGGGCAGCCGGTTAGGGTAAGATTTAACCGAGAAGAGGTGTTCCTTACCAACCACGGAAGGCACCCAACTACTCTAAGCATGGAGTTTGGAGTAAACAACGATGGTATTTTCCAGGCGCTGGATGCAGACATAATTATTGAGGGAGGAGCCTACGGTAGTTTTGGAGTAGTTACTTCTTATTACAATGGAGTACTGCTACAAGCACCTTATAAACTGGATAATTTCGGATTCAGAACCCGAAGAGTTTATACCAACAAACCTCAGTCCGGAGCCATGCGTGGACACGGTGCAGTTAATTCCAGGTATGCCGTAGAAACCATTATCGATAGAATGGCCCAAAAGATAGGAATGGATCCATGTGAAATGCGAATGAAAAACTTCCTGGATTCGGATACACTTACAGTTGGTCAGTATCGAATTACCTCTAACGGAAGTGTAGAATCGTTGAAAAAAGTAATGGAGCTTTCTGACTGGAAAAATAAGTATGGCAAGTTACCGGAAGGACATGGATTCGGTGTCGCCTGCGGATTCTTCATTAGTGGAAGTGCATTACCAATACATTGGAACAAGTACCCTCAGTCTGTTGTTCACCTTAAAGTAGACATGGACGGACGAGTACTGGTAACTTCGGGTGCTAGCGATATTGGTCAGGGTAGTGATACCATGTTGGCCATTATTGTGGCAGAGGTACTGGGCTTGAGCTTAGATAACATCTTTGTGGTTGCAGCCGATACCACTCTAACACCTATCGATTTAGGAAGCTACTCCAGTAGGGTAACCTTTATGGCAGGTAATGCTGCAAAGCAAGCTGCAGAGCGATTAAGAGAAACAGTGCTGGATGCCGTTGCGGCAGTTAATGAGGTAGAGAAATCAGAATTGAACATTCAAAACGAACGTGTGTTTACCAACGATGGATCGGTTGATTTAACGTGGGTAGAAGCCATAGAAAATGCCACCAGAAAAGTGGGGGCATTGAACACTTCTGGAGCCTATAATTCTCCAAAATTAGGTGGAGACTTTAAAGGAGCCGGAGCAGGGTTGAGTCCTTCTTACAGTTTTGGTGCGGTGGTTACCGAAGTAAAAGTAGATAAGGAAACCGGGCATGTAAAACTGATGAACATTTGGGGAGCACACGATGCCGGTAAAGCACTAAATCCATTGGCGGTAGAAGGTCAGTTAGAGGGATCCTGGCACATGGGGTTAGGACAAGCCATATCCGAACAGATGAAGTATAGAGATGGCCTATTGGTAAATGGTAATCTGATCGATTATAAAGTGCCAACTACTAAGGATACTCCAATGATCCATACCGATGTAATTGAAACCATCGATCCTGAAGGACCATTTGGAGCTAAGGAATGTGGAGAAGGAGCCATACATCCGGTAATACCAGCCATCGCAAATGCAGTGTATGATGCCGTTGGGGTTAGAGTTACATCACTGCCAATTACCTCTGAAGAGGTGCTCAAAGAGATCAATAACAAAGTAGAATTAGAAACGATTAAATAAGGGAAAATGATTGCTGAGAAGAAATATTTAATCCCCACTTCGGTAGAAGAGGCGATTAGTTTAGCTACTGCTAACCAAGGATCATTTAAATACCTGGCCGGAGGTACTGATGTAATGGTCAACCGGTATCAGGGAAATGAAGAATCACCTTGTTTAATAGACATTACCAAAATTGAAGCGCTTAAGGGAATTCGAAAAGAAGGTGGATACCTGAGAATTGGAGCCCTCGAACAATTGGAAACGTTAAAGTTTAACGAAGAGTTAAAACAAGAATTTCCAATGCTGATTGAAGCGGCATTGGTGGTAGGAGCTCCTTTGTTAAGGAAAACAGCTACCATTGGAGGTAATGTACTTTGCGAAAACCGTTGCTTGTTTTATAACCAGTCGGAATGGTGGAGAGAATCGGTAGGGTATTGCTTAAAATGTGATGGTGATATTTGTATTGCCACCCAGGGAAAAAATGCTTGTTTTTCGGAGTTGGTTTCGGATACTGCACCAGCATTAATTGCCATGGATGCCCAAATAGAAGTGGTAGACAAGGATGGAACTAAAATTCTTCCGTTGGAGGATATCTATACCGGAGATGGAGTTTACCCAAGAAACTTGCCTGAAACAGCTATACTAACAGCTATACTATTACCATTAGAAAGAGGGTTTAAAACTGCTTATTACAAATTGAGAGAGCGAGAGAGCCTGGAGTTTACTTCTTTAACATCTGCTATTGCTTTGGATGCGGAAGGAAACTTAAAAATAGCTCTTTCGGGAGTAGATCCTAAACCGGTTGTGGTAGCAGGGAAAGCAGGAGATGACAAAGCTCAATTAATTAAGCAGGCGGTTAAAGGATCACGTGCGGTGGATAACGACATGTATTCCAGAAAGTACCGAAGAGAGATGATCAAAGTATACCTCAATAGGAGCTTTGATTTATTAGAGATATAACGAATTAGGGAGCATTGCTCCCTTTAATTTTTAATGTATGAACAATCCGATACAAACCATGCTGGAAGAGCATGAGATTATACAGGGGGCGGAGGCCATAATTGAAGATTTAAAAGGAAAATGGGAAACAAACGAGGAGGAGTACGAATCAGCAGTACGAAATCTGATTTTATTCTTTAGAAAATATGCCGATGGAATTCACCATCGAAAAGAAGAGGAAGTGTTGTTTCCTGCCATCAGAAACCATCCGGATTTTATTCTGGAAGATATCATTGATGAACTGGAGCAACACCACGAAGATTTTAGAGAGTATACCGAAGAAATTTTAGAAGCTTTAGCCAATAAAAACTACAAAAAATCTTACGAAGAATTGTATCGATACTTACAAGATTTACTGGATCATATAGGAGCCGAAAACGATGAGGTTTTTGTGCTGGCAGAAACCCTGCTAGACGAAGACGAACTGGAAACCATTTATTTCAAATTCAAAGACATCGATCTGGAAGTAGGTGAGGATAATGCTACTCGCCTGGTGCAAATGATTCAGGAATTGGCTGATTAATCTTTTTTGGTGTACAGATCTATTGGGAATCGAAGTTCAATGCGGGTTCCAATAGCATTGCCTGCGTCGTCTTTTAAGTCGTCGATGCTCATGCTAAACTGATTGTTGTAAATCTTGTTGAGTAGGTCCAGTCTGGTCTGAGAAATGTTCATACCTATGGTACTGAAGTTATCTCCCCTACGGAGTTGCTTTTTCATTTCTTCCACTTCTCTACCTACACCGTCATCTTCAATGGCACAAATCAGTGTGTCTTCATCATCATCGAATTCAATTTTTATCATTCCCTTCCCCTCTTTGTTTCGGATTCCGTGTACAATGGTGTTTTCGATAATGGGTTGTAATAGCATAGGCGGAATCATCACCTCGTCCTCAAACACATCATCACCAATGGTAATCTCGTAATCGAATTTATGACTGAACCGTTCTTGCTCCAGTTTCATGTATTTTTCCAGAAATACAATCTCGTCTTCAATGCTAATTGCTTCATTATTAGAGTTATCTAAAGTGAGGCGCATGAGTCCGGAAAATTCTGAAATATAGTTGATGGCAGGCTCTACATTTTGATCGAGAATATAAAATTGAACAGAGTTAAGTGAATTAAAAATAAAATGAGGATTCATTTGCGAACTCAAGAGTAGAGAATGAAATTTCATGGCCTGCATGTGCTCCTCTTTTAAAAAGGAAAGAGCGTCTTTAAGTTGAGCTGTTTTCTGATCTACAAGGTGCTCCAACCTTGCTTTATCCTTTTTCCGTTTTTGTAGTATGTATACCACAAACAATGTAATCAGCACTCCGATTAAAATAATTAGGGCAATAATCCTTTTCGAAAGTACTGCTTGCTTGAGCTTTTCGTTGTTGGTTCTAATTTCTTGTTTGAGGTTTAAAATGAGCTGATCCTTTTTGTCGCTTTCGTATTGCTGTTTTACCAATTGAAAAACATGTTCGTTGTGTCTTTTGGAGATGGAATCTTTTAGCTCGTGATAAAATTCGTAGTACTCTAATGCATCCGATAAATTACCTCGGGCTTTTTCTGTTTTGTACAATCCCAAATACACCTCCGGATGCCATTCGGCGGTTCTTAGTTGATTGGCCAGGTGCAATGCTTTTAGGAACTCGATTTCTGCTTTGTCTAACATTCCCATTTTAAGGTAAACCCCTCCAAGCTCTACTCTTGCTCCAGAAATTAAATACCTGTTGTGTGTACTGTCCCTAAGATCGATGGCTTGAGTAAGGTAGTTTACAGCGCGCTCATATTCTTGCCTTTGGGCACAAACCAAACCAATGTTCCCCAATATGATTACTCGTTTAGAAAAATTGCCGTTTTCTTTCAGGTGTTGCTGTGCCAGATCGAAATAATAATCAGCGCTGTCTAGTTTCCCAACGGCACTGTAGTAATTTCCGAATTGTATCTGGAGCGTGGAAAGATCCTCGGGCTTTGTTTTAGTATAAATCTTTTCGGCAGCTTTATAGTGTTCAAAGGCATCGTCATAATCACCATAGTTAAGTAATACGTTTCCAACATGAATGTGAGAGCCGGCCAACTTGGGTAGGTGCTGTGTGGTTTTATAAATGTTTAATGCCCGGTAATAACTGCTAATTTCTCTCGATGTTTCTCCCTTGGCCCAATAAGCTCTTCCCATATAGGTGTATGCTTCAGCTCTCCAGTTCTCAATACTGTGTTCGTTGGCAATAGTTAAGGCTTTCAACCCAAAGGTTAGGGAAATTTCGGCATCTATTTCGTGGAAAATACCACATAACCTAATGTTGGTTTCAAACTTTACGGTGTCGTTATCCGTGTTCCTCAAAACATTGTTTAAGGAGTCTATCTGATGATCGGGAGTTATTCCGAATACGGATCCTCCAATTATGCTCATACAGAAAACTAACAGATACGAAATACCTGAAGAAATTCGTGGTCGTGAATAGGTCATTTATAGATGGTTAGTTAGTGGCCAATTAGTTGTACGCCAAATATATACTAAAGTTTTATTTCTATTTCCGAACGTACTAAAATGAGGTGTAAAGTACAATTTGATCCAAAACTTAAATTAAGTATTTTTTCGGATTGCTTTTCCCGAAAATGCGCCCTATATTTGGGCATTCCCCGACACCAATTTTTAGACCCTTTTGAGACTTAAAGAAAGACATATAAAACCAGAAGGATTTTTCTATAAAGGAGGCTTAAAACGTTTCCAGTCCGGAGATTATATTGGTGCCATCGATCAATTCGAAATTCACTTAGAGGCCCTGCCTTATTACCCAAACACTTATTACTATTTAGGAATGTCCTACAAATTTCTTGGTAATAAGAACATTTCTAAAATCTACTTAAACAAGGCTGCAGCTTTGGGTAGCGAGAAAGCAAGAATGGAACTGGGTGTCAGTGCAAACTAAACGTTTGTATAATTCAATTCATCACTTAAATCGGAATAGGTATATTCGTTTGTCGGAACTTTAGAGTTTAGGTAATTATTAACCTCACCCCATATCTTAAAACAGTAATATGATTGTATTTGGAACGTCGGACCCCAAACATGTAAAGTCAGAACCGGTTACAGGAATGTGTAGAGCATGCCACGAGGAAGATCAACTGTTTGTTTCTACCTATGTAAAGTACTTTCATATTTGGTACATCCCGATCGTAACCACCGGAAAACACTCCGAAATTAGATGTAACCAATGTGGTGCAGAAAACGGAGCCAAAACCGATGAGATGATGGCTGCCAAAAAAAGCCTGGAAAAGAGAACTTCTATTCCGTGGTGGCACTTTTTAGGTGTGATCATTTTTGGATGTGCCATTGTATTTGGAATTTTTCAGGCACAAATAAGAAGCGGTTATACCGAAGATTATATCGAAGAACCAATGGTGGGCGATGTGTACGAATACAAAGATCGAAATGGCGATTGGAGTTTATTCAAGATCGTGAAAATAGAAGAAGACCATTATGTGATCAAATACAACAAGTATTACGAGGAGAGGAACTCCAAATTAGATAAGCTGGATTCACCCTCAAAATACCACAGAGAGTCGGTTCAATTACCCAAAGATGTAGTGTTAAAAATGTACGAAGATGGAAAGATTGGAGATGTGATCAGAAAAGAGAAAAAATGACCCTTAAATCATTCATCCATCTTAACTATATAGTAAGAATGGTTTTGTATGGATTGAAGGAAAAAATAAATCCACAATAAAGAAAAGTCCGTTCTTATACCGATGAAGTTGTTGTCCCTGATAATCGTATGCCTTTTTGGTGGGGTTGGCCTTGCCCAAATGAATCCGGCTACGGTTAATTTAAAGGAGTACAATCTAAAAGGAAAAGTGCAATCGGTTAAGCAAACCGAATGGATGATGAGGGATGGTGTAAAGCTTCAGAAAAAGAACAATGGTTTTATAGGTAAAGGTTCTAATTACTTTGCCAAATTCAATACTCATGGCGATATGACCAGTGCTATTTGGTACGATACTCTTGGGGAGGTGGATTCCGAATGGGGTTTTGAATACGATAATAATTACAACCTGGAGGAGTTTAACAGCTACGAATTTCCGATAGAAAGAAAAGAATTATATGTGGTAGATTCTGCTAAAGAAGAGGTGGTTATGTACGTGCTTTCGGATGGTTTTATTTGGTCCACCACCACCTTTAAGTTCGATCGATATGGGCGTAGAGTAAACCTTTCCTGGAAGGGGAAAGATTCCGTTGGTTTAATTCAGTACGAGTACGAAAAGGAAGGAGATAACTTATTAAAAGAAGTAACTATATCTCTTAGAAATGGAGAAGAACTATCCAGAACAGTTGATTGGTACGATGAGGAAGGGCATCTGGTTAAAAATGCTCATATAATGGGAGGAATGGAATACACTAGTTCCTACACTTACGAAGGGGAAAACCTTATGCAGGTAGTAGTGTTGGAAAATGAGGAAGAAGTGGTTCAGCTCAACTACGAGTACGATAAGCATAACAACATTGTATTGTTTACCTATATAGATCAAAACGAAAGCCCGGAAGGAGGACACACCATAGAGTATAAATACGACCGACATAAAAACTGGGTGTCGCGTAAGATTAAAAGTGGTAACGATGTGATCTTTTTGGCGGAAAGAGAATTTAGCTATTTTGATTAGTTTAGCCCTGTATGAAATTTAAGTGCGAAATAGACATTAATGCTCCCATTAACGAAGTAGTGGAATTATTCGATGACCCGGAAAACTATAAGCATTGGCAGGATGGGTTTCAGAGTTATAAGGTAATTAGTGGCGAACGAGGCTTGGTGGGAACCAAAGCGGAAATTGTACTACAACAAGGCAAAAGGAAAATTGAATTACTGGAAACCATTATCGTAAATAATCTTCCTTACGAACTAAGTGCTACTTACGTACACTCCCACATGGAGAATACCATGAGAAACAAATTTAAAGCACTTAACTCGGTACAAACCCTATATACGGCCGAGGTGGAGTACACTAAGTTTAATGGGCTTATGCCTAAGCTAATGGCAATTTCTATTTCCAGGAATGTTCAGAAAACAGGTGCAAAAATGGCTGGATCAGTTCAAAGAATTTGTAGAAGCAAAGTAGCGTAATTCCCGGCTTTTCAAAAAAAATCTAAAATAAAGTAGGGTATTTTTTGCTCACTGTGTTTGTTAAGTAGAAGGGACAATAACTTGCCCGGTTGTTGACCTCTTTTATGAACCCAAAAAAAAACACGAGTGATGAAGAAATTATTTTGCCTTTTGGCCATTGTGGCTTCTACCCACCTCACCCAAGCACAAACAACCATTGTTACCGGCGATCTTGAGTCGTGGTCTACAGTAGGGTTAACTAAAAAACTTGGAGATCAGTTTAAGGTAACCTTAGATCAGCAGTTTCGTCTGGATTATAACTCCACTAACTTAGCAAAGTACCTTACGGATTTATCCATAGACTATAAATTAAGCAAACGCTTTAAGATTAGTGCTGGTTACCGATACATTGCCGAAAAAGATGAAGAGTCTGGTATTTACGAAAACCTTCAGCGTTTCAATGCAGACTTTACCTATAAACACAAGTTGGATCGATTGGCATTGAGTTACCGTTTAAGACTTCAAACCAAAAACGAAATAGGCCTTTCAAAAGCCGAGGGAGACGAAGCGGTAAATTACATCAGGTTTAGAGTAAAAGCAGCATATAACATCCCCGACTGGAAGCTGGATCCTTATCTGTCGTCAGAGCTATTTAGAAAGAACAAAGAAGACATCGATCCTATATACAATAACCTTCGATTTACTTTAGGAACCAACTATAAACTAAAAGGCTTTGGAACCCTGGGTGGGTTTTACCGAATTGAAAGAGAGTTGGGAACAACTTACCCCAAAACCACCTACATAGTAGGACTTAAATTAAGATATAACCTTTAAAAACTGATGGACATGAAAATGACTTATGGAAAAATAGTAGCAGTGCTATCGGTTTTAATGATCGTAGCAGGATGTAGAAAAGAAGTAGTACTAACCGGAGGAGAAGACTGGACTACAGCAACACACAACTCTCCTATACCCAACTACGGGGTGGTGTTCGACGATAGTAAAGTACACCGAATAGATGTGGTAATTGATCCTACAGATTGGGAAACTATGCAAGACGATCTGGAAAGCATTTACGGAGGGTCATCAAGTGGACCCGGGCAGTTTTCGGATGAAACTCCTGTATATGTTCCTTGCCAGTTTTATTACAACGATATACAATGGTACAATGTAGGAATAAGGTACAAAGGAAACTCTAGCCTTCAGAGCCCATATAATCAGGGAATAGGAAAATTACCATTTCGTTTAAAGTTCGATAAATACGAAGATGAGTACCCAGAAATAACAGGGCAGGATTTTTATGGGTTTACTGAGTTGTCTATGTCTAGTAACTACGACGATCATTCCCTGATGCGAGAAAAAGCAGCGTCAGATTTGTTCAAGGATTTTGGAGTTCCATGTGCTCGATCGGCATTTTACCGAGTATATGTAGATTACGGAGAAGGAGCGGAGTACTTTGGTTTGTACACTATGTTGGAAGTAGTATTTGATACACCACTGGATAACTGCTTTAATTCAAGTTCCGGTAACTGCTATAAGCCCGATGGTGATGCAGCATCTTTTGCAGATGGTACATACGACATTACCGAACTGGAAAACAAAACCGGAGGAGCAGATTGGAGCGATGTAGAAGCGTTGTACAATTACATCAACTCTTCCGATAGAACTACTAATCCTACCCAATGGAGAGCTAACCTGGAAAGTGTTTTCGATGTGGATGGGTTCTTAAAATACCTTGCCGTAAACAATACCATCCAGAACTGGGATACCTATGGTAGAATGACTCACAACTACTATATGTATAACGATCCTGCAGACTCTAAACTAAAATGGATTCCGTGGGATAATAACGAAGCTTTTCAGGATGGAAAAATGGGAGGTGCGATAGAAATTGATGGAAGTGATGTTGGATCGGATTGGCCATTGATAAGTTACTTGCTTACAGACGCTACATACGAAGCTCAATACAAAAACCACCTAAGAGACTTTGTAGATAATCATTTTAATACCTCAAACATGACCACCACATACAATAATTACTACAACTTGATAGAGCCCTACGTAGTGGGAGTAGACGGAGAACAAAGCGGATACACTTTTTTATCTAATTCTTCTGATTTTTCTACTGCTTTGAGCGAACTCATCTCCCACGTAGGCACTCGAGTTACTGTAGTAGATAACTATGCACCTTAAGGCTTTTCTTTCATAACAATATATATCGCTTTTTTTGGGGCAATAAAGCCGGGGTACTCTCTTAGTGGAGTGCTCTGGTTTTATTAATTAAAAATTAATCGTGCAGTGGGGTAAAATAATATCTGTACCCTTTGAACCTTTTTGAGTTGACTTTGTATTCTATTTCGATTAAATTTAATGCAATGGTATCATACCCCAATTCTGAGCTTATGAAAAAAACGTTACTCCTTTCTCTAGTACTTATAGTTAGTTTAATATCGCAGGCACAGTCGATGATGTGTTTTAATGGAAAGTCGGATGCTAAAGATCTGGGTGCTCACATTGGAAACGGATTAAGAACCATCGAAATGTGGTTCATGCTCAACGAACCCATTGATCCTTCGTTAGCTAACTTTTCTACTCTGGTGGCCAGAGAAATTAGTTTGCACAACAATAAAAACGAATTTTCCTTTTCGTTTCAACCACACTATGTAAAGAATCCCGGTACATTAAGGTTCGATATAGACGGTAAAGAACCGGTTAAGTCGGTTTACTCCAATAACAATACCTGGGAGGCCAACAGGTGGTACCACGTGGCAGCGGTGATCCACCCAAAGAAAGGAATGATGCTTTTCTTAGACGGTAAACTGCAGGACAGAACTCATCCGCACACTAAGGCAACTGCTAGTGTATCCGATCATACATTTGTAGGTAAGTGGGGTGATTTAGACATGCGTTATTTTAATGGATGCATTAAAGATTTAGAGTTTTCTAAAGATGCTCTTTACACCGAAGATTTTAATCTACACGAACCATTGGCCAGAGAGCCTCAAAAAAGTGTTCCTCAGCACGAGCGCGAAATGGAAGAGCCAGAACCACAGGCAGAAGTGGTTGACTGGGAACTTGTAGAGCCAGCCTGTAAATGCGATTTTGATTTCGAAACTATCGAGATCTCATACATCGACATCGAAGAGCTTGTTGTTGAAGAGGAAGAACTAACCTTATTAGTTGAAGAAATTGTTCCGGATGAGGTAGAGACCAAGCAGACTGAAATCACGGAAGTGGAGGAGTTGGAGTCTAAAGTATATCCTAACCCATCTACAGGTATTTTTAATTTTCAGTTCGAAAACTTAAACGATCCTACCGCTCAAATTCGAATTTATAACATGATGGGGCAGTTAATTACTTCCGTTAAGGCATTAGATGCTACTGTGGTTAACATAGAAAATCAGGTAACAGGTACTTACGTTTATCAGGTAGTTGGAGAAAAAGGGGTGCTAAAAACCGGACAACTAATCAAACAATAATTAGCTTTGGGATTCTTTGTTTAACTCAGAAAACCATGATTAGAATTCCTTTGTTTACCCTTTTTGTACTCTTATTTGGAGCTGTAAATGCACAGCAGGATTCCTTCTACGAGCAAATCAAACAAATGGATAGCATCATTTTCGATGCAGGGTTTAACCAGTGCCAATTGGAGGCAATGGCCAGTGCCGTATCCGACAACTTTGAGTTCTACCACGACGAGGCAGGAATAACCGAATCCAAAGCCGATTTCTTAAAAATATTCGAACAAAATATCTGTTCAGATACCGATGTAAAGCCCATTCGAAAACTGGTGGAAAACACCATGGAGGTATATCCAATGTATCAAAATGGAAAGCTTTATGGAGCCGTTCAATCGGGCATGCATCAATTTTATCTTAAAAAAGGAAATAAAGAGTTAGAACACACTAGTGCCGCTAGGTATACACACCTGTGGGTATTAGAAAATAAACAATGGAAACTGAAAAGAGTATTGAGTTATGATCATCAAAAACCTGAATAAGCTATTTATTGCAACAGCCCTTATGGCGTTTGGATTTGTATCGTGCAACAATGCAGAGGAATCTGAATCAACAGAAGAACCGAAAGAGCAAGTTAAGGAAGAGGAGAAGGTAGAAGAGCCTAAGGAGGTTCATTGCCATTGTCCATTGGATATGAGTTTGGATGGAGAGCTAACTCAGGGATGTTATGCCTTTTCGAACGGTCAGGTGGCTATGATATGTGGTTGGGCTAAGGATAGTTTGCTATCCGAATTTATTGTGTTGGATGAGGAAGGCAATGGAGTTTCGGAAGAATATGGCGCTTTACAAACATGTTTAGCCAATTTTAACAGTGATACATTGGAGCTTATTGAGTTGAA
Organism: Parvicellaceae bacterium; assembly: GCA_965230225.1. Taxonomy (GTDB): domain Bacteria; phylum Bacteroidota; class Bacteroidia; order Flavobacteriales_D; family Parvicellaceae; genus CALSMU01. The sequence continues at coordinate 134,961 of CBDDKM010000002.1, read as the reverse complement.
ATATTTGCCTGTTTCCATGAGTGGTAGTTTTGATTGGGTACCTATTGGTAGAGAGTTGATTGTGATGAGTGGAGATCAGCTAACCTCGTTAGGATTACACCCTCGATTTGTTTCTCCGGATATTTCGCTAGAGGAGCAAAACGAGTACCTGGATCAGATAAATTTGGATGAAGTAGAAGGTACAGAGTGGGCATATTTAATAGCCAATCTAGAAGTTTTAGCCCTTATGAATAATCCATCTGCTAAAGAACTATTGTTTAATCTGGAAACGTTAACAGGAGTTGAAACAGATGGCGCTGTGAGTGAGCAATATGCCGATGCTGTAGCTCTTGTAAATTGGGTTGAGCGGTAACAATAAAATGCCTCTGGTGTTGTAATTTAGTGGTACTAAACGCTTATTACTTATTGCTATGATAATTTCAAACACAGAGACAATACCTAATCGGGAAGTAACCGAGATTTTGGGTATTGCAAGGGGGAGTACTGTGAGGGCCAGAAACTTTGGTAGAGACATCTTTGCCGCATTAAAGAATCTGGTTGGTGGAGAAATTGACGAATACACCAAACTTCAGGCACAATCCAGAGAACAAGCCCTAAAAAGAATGATAGAAGATGCTGCCGAACTGGGAGCAGATGCCATTGTAAATGTTCGTTTTACCACCTCCATGGTAATGCAGGGCGCGTCAGAAATTCTGGCGTACGGTACTGCTGTTAAACTCGCTTCTAATGGATAGCTTAACCAGGATCATCCTGGGAGTTGAAGGAGCATTTTTTGGAGTTTGTGTCATCATCATAATTTTTCTCATTTTCAGAAGAGTTAAGATGAAGAAATTGGAGGATTTCGAAGACAGAGATAACTAAGAGATTAAAGTAAAAAGGGGCTATTCAGCCCCTTCTTTATTTGTCATATAATATCATTTGGAGTACATAAATCATTTGCCTTTTTACATATGTATTATGCCCTCATGCCGGGCAGGCATTCCATTTTTTTCTTGATAAAAAAATAGAAGAAAAAAATCAAGGCTGTCAAAGAAATAACACTTCAACCTTCACAGTTACTAAATTCGGCCGAGTGATCTCAACGCATTCGCTTATGAGCTTCTCGGTCTCCTTAAGTAACAGTTTTGATTTCAGCAACATTTCTTTGAAGGCCAGTAGTATCTTGATTTGGAATACTTACATGTGACTTCAAGTAGTCGAGCCACAGACCAATCAGATACAGGCAAACAAGCGCAAGTCTTTAGTGCATCTGGGCAAAAGACACCTATTGAACCTGCTCAGAAGACCTTTTGAAGTCACTAGACTTTTGTTTCTTTTTGGCAATGAAAAAGAAATGCCTGCCCGGCAAGAGGGCAAGATAATCTAATAGAAAGTACCCCAAACAAGTTACTACTAAACGTCATGAGATTCCGGGTCACAGCCCGGAATTCAGTTGTTAAATGAAGACTTGGAACAAGTCGATATAAAAAATGGGGCATTAAGCCCCATTTTAACAGTAAAACTACAATCGGATCATTGCGTTTGTCCAGCATCTATGGTACCATCAATTGTTTGATTGATTCCATAAGAATCGATCTCCACCAACTCGTTGGTTTGATCGCAGCTGAGCTTAACCCAACCATACTTGTATCCGCTTCCGGATGCTTTTCTAAATGCTAAATGTTTAAATCCTGCTCCCTGGAACTGTCCGGCATTGGCAAAAGTTCCCAATACACAAGTGGCATCGGTCCAGTTGCCGGATCCGTCAATAAGGGCATCACCATCTAACGCATCGCAGTATTTCCAGGTGGAGTTATCCAGTATTTCTACTCCGTTAGGAATTACTCTTGCAGCGCTACTATCTAGCGATGGTGGTAAATCGTTATTGTACAGGTGTAAATCAATGATTTCGAAAGTAAGGTCCGGTGTTTCGTCGCCGTCTACATCCAGTCCAAAAGGAACGGACGATACCTGCTCTCCAATGGTTAGTGCATCCACAACTGCCTGTAGTTCGGGCGATAAATTACCATTGCTTATTTTAGCCTGTAAGTCGTTTGGTAGTTCCGTTCTGCCTGTTGTGCTTCCCCAATGGATGTCTTGTTTGTTTTTCTTACAGCTGGTGGTTATACCACCAATAAACAACGTGGCAACCAAAAGCCCAACGCTTATACTATTTCTTTTCATGATGTTATAAATTAAAGTTAGGGTAGATATTTTTCAGTGGGTAATCTTATTTGAGTCTTAAAACTGTTTTTTGTTGTTCTTATTGTATAAACGATGCATAAAGTGTGTGGTTGGTTACTTTACGCCTTCTTTTTTTCTTGATGCAAGGGGTTGGAAAAGGGTTGCTTGGGGAAGTTGAGGAGTTTAGAAGTTAAAAAGTTGAATGGTTAAGAAGTTAAGTTAAAAGCTGTGTTACGTCCCCACGAATAGAATCCCTCCTTTCCCGCGGACGCGGGAAACTCATCAAGCATTTCTCCTGCCATTCTTAAAATGATATTGTAGCCCCTCCAAGCCTTATTGAAAGAGAAATATGATGTATCTTTAATGAATAAGTTACGCCTCTTTTTAATGAAATAAATGGCAAAAGAAGAATTCATAAGAGACATTGTTTGTCAGGTGTTGGTTCAGAAAAAATCCAAAGAATTAATCTATTCTGTTCTAAATAAGTACATACCAGGATACACCAAACTTAATTTGGATTATACCGGAAAGCCAGATGATATGGATTATACATTCGAATCGGAAGATGAAATGATAAGTACATACATCGATACTCCTAATGTTAACCAAACCTTTTATTGGAACAAGGAAGAAGACAATCCAGATAAAATAATGGTGGGTGCCAACATCACAACCGATAATCAAATTGTTTTTAGCCTAACCATAGATGGCACTCCCGAAACCGAAGCTAAATATTACCTAAGCTTAAAAAACTTCCTCAATTCCAAAATTGGGGTAATCTCTTATGTCAACCCGGCTGAGTACAATAGCGGTGCAGACTTTAAAAATCGATACGAGGATGAAGTGTACGATTTTGAGGAATAATTAAACTCTAGAATCCGTCCTTTCCCACATGTCTCGTCCTTTCCCGCGGAGGCGGGAAACTTATCAAGTAAACTCCTGCCAATCTTGGAATAACTCACCTTCCTATTTCTGGCTAGGGTATAATTACCCATTTTCTACGTGGGTTCCGCAATTCTGGTTTTTGCTATTAGAATCGTTGTTAGATTTAATGAATATAGTATAGAACTTCCCTTCTATAGCTTTTTAGTTGGATAGGAAAAGTTAAGAAGATTAATAACGTAAACCCAAAATGGCAATAAGTACTAATTCAATCATACATTATACGAAAGAGTTGAAATATCTAAGGGGCATTTTAGAAAATGGTTTTAAGGTGTTTTACTGCTATGAAAAAGTTCTCTCCAGTAAAAAAGGATATTTACATTCTGTGTTTCCGATGATTAGTTTTTGTGATATTCCTCTAGCTCAAGTAAAGCAACATTTAGATTCTTATGGTCATTATGGTATTGGATTGACCAAAGACTGGGCAAAGTCAAAGGGATTAAATCCAGTTTTATATTTTGATCAAGATTCAGAGCTTATAAATTATTTCAGAAGTGAATTTGAACGCTTAAATAATAAAAAAAATAATAAGGAAATCGAATATGAAGACATTGAGCACTTGATTAAAATTCTAAGTTATTCGAAAAATTACGAAGCCGATTTGACAAGAAAAGGTAAGACAATTAAAAATTATAGGTTTTATGATGAGAAGGAGTGGAGGTATGTTCCAGATGCTGCTACGTTAGGAGGAGCAGAACCATTTCTTTCTGAAAAATTATATAATAAGGATAAGGATAAATATAATAAGACGTTGGGTCATATTGTTATTGATTTCAAGCCTGAGGATATCTCCTATATTATTGTAAAAGATGAAAGCGACATTAAAGAAATTACACAACATATTAGAAATCTATTTGCTAGTAAGTGTACCCTTGAGCAAATGGAAATTTTAATGACCAGAATTATAACTACCGACCAAATCAGGTTTGATATCTGAATTAACCAGTTTCTGTTTTTCATTGCTTCAAATATGAGTTTATTTAATGAGGTGGTTTTGATAAATACTAGATACGATATTGATGATAATTAAAACATAGCAAAATGGCGGAAACATATCCTTACATGGTGGCGAATGGAAAAATCTCGCAGATTTTAGACAAGATTAAGAGAGCGGCAGAACCTCCTAAGTTTACACATTCCTTTTTGAAAAAGTTGGGTTTTGCAAGTACAAATGACCGAGCTGTTATACCATTGTTAAAAAAGTTAGAATTTCTAAATGATGATAGCACTCCTACCGAGAAGTATAAGGATTTAAGAGACTCGACCAGGTTTCGATATGCATTAGGTGAACAAGTCAAAGTACTATATGCGGATCTTTATGCTATAAATACTACAATTCATGAGGCTAGTGAGGAGGAAATTAAAGGTGCAATTAGTAGAGTTACTGGAAAGGATGAGACTTCGGTTGGAAGATATTATGCAACATATAAAACTTTAACTGATATAGCAGAGTTTGATGAGCTAACAGTAGAGGAAGAACAAGTAGAACTAACTGAAGAGAATGAAGAAAATCAAGAATCTTCTTCTAAAGTTCAATTACCTGCAATGAATGTGAATTCACCGGATTTTCATTATAATATACAAATACACCTACCAGCAACAACGGACATTGCGGTTTATAACGCCATTTTTAAAAGTATCAAAGAAAATCTTATGTAAATGAATCATAGTAGAAAGCTTAAGGAATTTATATTTAACGGTTTGCTGTTGGATGATTCATTGGATAGGTTAGAAGAGTCAGGGATTTCTATTCGAGATGGTCAGAAAATTAAGGGGGTTTCAAGAATAGAAGAGACGGATTTTAGTCCTCGAATTATTCACAGTGCGGTTAAGATGTCTTCAGTTTTTACGGTGTTCTTTTGTCTTGAAAATGCGGTTCGAGAGTTGATACAAGAAAGACTTTCTGAAAGGTATGGCCCAACTTGGTGGAATGAAAAGATACCTACGAGGATAAAAGATGGGGTTGAAAAACTAAAAGATAAGGAAAAACATAATCGTTATCATGCTCAGCGATCAGCCAATAATATTGGCTATACTTTTTTTGGGCAGCTTTGCCAAATAATAATTAACAATTGGGATGATTTTTCAGATTTATTCCCAGATCAGCATTGGATTAATTCGAGGTTTAACGATCTTGAAATGTCACGTAATATAATCATGCATACGGGAGTTTTACCTGAAATTGAAATTGAAAGGATTGAAAGTATTTGTCGAGATTGGTTAAGACAGGTTGGTTAGGCATGCTTATATTTCTTAAAATAGCACCTACTTTAGTAGGTTAAAGTAGAAGATTGTAAATCTTAAGGAAAACTAGAGTTATAAAAATGGCGCTATTGCAAGAAGTACTATCTTTAGGATAGTAATAACCTGAAAAGTTGTGATCTGATAAAAAAATAAAATATTGTGTTTGCAATTTCCCCTACCGATATTAATTGGTTTAAATTTCTTAAAAATGAAGGATTAAATACTGAAGTAAACTTTTGGACACCAACCCCTTGGAATATCTCAAAACTTTCAGTAAACGATAGACTTTACTTCATGTTAAAGTCACCTATTAGAAAAATAGGTGGGTATGGACAATTTTTAAGATATAAGAATGCTTCCGTAGATAGGGCATGGAATGAATTTGGACTTAAAAATGGATGTGGAAGTAAGAAAGAATTTACTGAGCAATTAGATAAGTATAAATCCAAAAGAAGTACGGATGAAATTGGTATTTTGGAATCTGAAATAGGGTGTATAGTTTTAACAAACGTAGTTTTCTTCGATGATACTTCGTATTTGGACTTGGATAAATTTAAAATAGACTTTTCAAGGCACATTGTTAAAATCAAATATTTTAATTCAGAAGATCCATTACATATTCATGAGCAAATAAATGAACTTCCATCTGTTTTTGAGTTGCTCCCAACAAGTGTGGAAAAACTCAAAAAAGCTAGGTTGGTGACTGAACGAAAAGGTCAAGGTAATTTTAGAGCTAAGCTTACTTTTGCTTATAATAATAAATGTTGTATTACAGGTGAGTGTACTTCTGAACTTTTGGAAGCTTCTCATATCCAGCCATATATTAATGAAAATTCAAACCATGTTAGAAATGGCTTATTAATGAGGGTGGATTTCCATAAAATCTATGATAGTGGCTTGATGTACATTGATGAGAATTATAGGATTCATATTAGCCCGCAGCTTCAATCCGAATATTACAAAGGATACGATGGCCGATATATTAATCTTCCTAACAATGTAGAATTTTATCCATCTAAAAAAGCGTTGAAGTATAAACAATTTGAATACAGAAATGAGTAGGAGTATAGAAGAATTAATAATCGAGTTTAGAGAAGAAAGAGATTGGAAACAGTTTCATAAAATTAAAGACCTGTTGATTGGGTTAAATATAGAAGTTGGAGAACTTCAAGAGCTCTTTCTGTGGAAGTCGGATGAAGAGATACAGCAGATAAAAAAGGAAAGTATTGAAAATGAAATTGCAGATATTTTTATTTTCCTAACTTATATCTGTGACGAGTATAATATTGATCTTAAAACTGCAGTTAGAAAAAAAGTCGAACTGAATAAATTGAAATATCCAGTTGAAAAGAGTAAAGGCTCGAATAGGAAATACACTGAATTAGAAAAATAAGTATTAGCTTATTCCTATCATTCCAGAAAAGTAATTCAAAAAAACTCCCTAACCTTAACCCCCAACGCATTCGAAATCTTAAAAAGAGTAGTGGTTGAGGTATTCTGACGTCCATTTTCAATAGAAGAGTAATAGGTAGTTTCCATGTTTACCAGGGCACAAACATCAGCTTGAGTCATTCCTTTGCTTTTGCGAATGTCAGCTATCTTTTTACCTAGTTTTTTCAGGAACTCCTTTTCCGTCATAATCGGAAAGGTCTTAAGAAATTAATGCATATAGGTTAAGATATATCGTAATATAGTTTTATATTTGAACCCACATTGGAAATATATTATTAACCTAAAACTACCCTATGACAAATCTGGACCAATTAGCTCAGTTAATAGAAGACCGCTGGCAAGGAGATACAAGTGTAATTGCCAACCGTTTAAAACAAGCAATTTATTTGTTGCATCATGTAGAGCACGAGCATACAGCTATAGAATCATCAGAAATTATGTTGGTGGTGGATACTCTTTTTGAGTTGAGTTGTAGTTTGGAAGAGTAGTTTTTTGTTGTTTTTCTCTTCTTTTCCATTGATGAAAAGAAGCAAAAATCTAGTGACTTCAAAAGGTCTTCTGAGAAGCTTTTATGGGTATCTTTAGCCAAGATGCACCAAAGACTAGCGCTTGTTAATCGGTGTCTGATTGGTCAGTGGCACTACTGCATGAAGTCACATGAAGGTATTCTAAATCATGATACTGTCGCCTCGTGAATGGCCTTTTAAAAATTGGCCCGCAGGGAGGGTTAAAAAGTGATGTGTGTTTGAGTGGCTGATAAGCTGCGAGTTTACATCACTTTAGCGATGAGGAGTTCAATTTTAAAGGTTATTCGCGCAGCTTGATTGTTTGGTACTTCCGCCCCAAACGAAAGTTGGGGATCAAGAATAAAGTACATAGAGATTAAAATGTAGATGATTATTCTTTCATTTCATATTCCCAACCTTCAAAATCACATTCGAAAAATGTACCGATGCTGGTCATTTCTTTTTCCCAATGCTCAATATCTTTTTCTGATATACTAATCTTGTTTGGTGTAAGTCCGTTAATTGCCCATAAATTTTCTTCGAATTGAATGATTGTAACCTCCTCCATTTCTCTTTTTTGGAGGGAGTCTTTCAATAATTTCGCAGACTCTTGACTAGAAGAGAAATAATTAAATTCAAAAATCTTTTCGGCTTCGTCAGCACTTTCAATCATGATTTGATTCGCTTCCTCCTTTGTGTACGTTGTTTCTTCCTGTGCAGGTGTATTTTTTTTCGCTACAGGATAACATTGAAGTCAAGAATGTAAGTAAGATTACTTTTTTCATTTTCTATAGGTTTCTAGGTGTGTATAAAGATATATCTTTATGTAAATTATCTATTACCTTTTAATTTTTAACCTAAAACCAAAATGAAAGTTAAACTGCTGCTTCCCATATTTCTTCTATGTATAACAACAATTAGTTGTGTTCAAAACGAACATTCAGAAATGGAAGATTCACTTATTGGAGGAAAAGGAAGTGTAGAAGGAGATATGTTAAAATTTGATTACAATAAATTACTGAAGGGAGTGAAGCTTGATACAGTTAATGTAGGTGAGTTATACCTGCCAACTGGAAATATAATTGTTAATCAGCCATTCCTGTATCCGGGTCTTGAACCATGTAGGCAAAGTGTGTCTCCTGGATATTATAAAACTGCAGTTGTAATGAAAGAAGGGAGAGTGGCTTTTGCCAGGGTAGAATTCTCCTCCAAAAAACCAGTTGTCTGGGAGATGGCTTTGAGTAAAGAAATTACCCAAGCTCAGATAAACAACATGAAGCCCGGAGATTATTTTGGGGTTCCTGTAGATGCCGCAACTGCATGTATACTTGATGAGCGTTCTCTTGAGTACTATTTCAAAGTTGAGAAAAAGGAAGGGTACCTCGACTATCCAAGCCCAATAGATCGAGATATGAAAAGACAATCGGGTAATCATCCATTGGCAAGTGGATATGGTGATTGGTGTATACACAACTTGGGAGGTAGTGCAAAGCATCAAATATTTGTGTTTTCAACTGGTTGGGGCGATGGAGTATACCCAGTTTATTGGGGACTAAGTGAGGAAGGAGAAATTGTAGAAATTCTGGTAGATTTTTTAATGGTAGAAGAGTTAGCAAATGGATGAAATTCTTTCAATAATAGAGCAAGTACAAACTGAAAAATCGGCATTATTAAGTTTGTCTAGGAAGGGTTTAACCACTATCCCTGTGGAGGTATTCGATTTAGAGCATCTAACTAATCTAAACCTGAGGGGTAACCAAATAAGTGAAATTCCTAAAGAAATTTGTCGACTTAAAAATCTAAAAGTTCTTTATCTGGATGGAAATAAAATAGAAGAACTGCCAAAAGAATTTTACTCTCTGAACAACTTGGAAATTCTAAATCTCGATGATAATGGGTTACAGAATCTTGATAATGAAATTAGCAATTGTGCAAGTTTAAAACGGCTTAAAATCTCTAATAATAGATTAACTGAATTGCCGGATCGGTTGGGAGACTTATCTAACCTTGAGCAATTATATGCACATTCTAACGAGTTAACTCAATTGCCTGATAGTCTTAGTAAACTGACAAGTTTAGCTCATTTAAATTTCTTTAATAACGAAATAAAGGAATTAACTTTTGATATGAGTAATCTCTCTGAACTGGAATACTTTGAGTTGGGATTTAATCATATTGAAAAAATATCTCCCACCATCGGAGGTTTAGTTAAGTTAGAAATGTTCTCATTATTCGATAATCAGCTAAAAATACTTCCAGTTGAAATAAATTCTCTGAAAGAGTTAGTTAAGCTTAATCTGTCATATAATCGTTTAGAGCATATTGAAATCGACTTAAAGTTGATGAAAAGCCTCGTAGAGCTTCATGTTTTTGCTAACAAGAATTTGAAAATCTCAAAACTAGATATAAAAGAGTTGTGTGGAAGAACTCCTAGTTTCTCAAGGCAAAGTAGATTGTTGGTTGATCAAACTCAAAAGGAGTTATATGAGCCGTTCATTAGAAGAGTTAAGTCTTCTGGAATAGGTATTGTCGATTTGGAGAAACGAAGAATGCCGGAAGATCATTATAAACAAATACCAATTGAACTTTCTTATAGGTATAATCTAACTGACCCCAGAATGGAGAAGTTTAGATTGATGTCCAAGAACAGAAAGTAAACAATTGCGCATTTAAAATGTCAATTCTATCAAATGAATAAATTCCTAACTTTAAGCATCATCACAAACAGTTATGGAAAATTTCGAAATAAAACACTGGCCTAGTCATTTCGGTAAGCATGCCTTAATGAGAGTCGCAAAAGGATACGTTAAAACTTACATCTTCTTAGCCATTCTATTCGTAGTTTGTTTTGGGCTGTATTTCTTTTCAAAAGTGTATTTGGGTTTTGCTATTCCTTATACTAAAATGGGTACAAGAGTGGCCATGTTCGGAATGCTGTTAGGGCCAATATTACCATTAATTTCTTATCTTCAGCGAAATAAAAAATACCCATCTTACGGACTTAATAAAGATGGCTTTTTGTTAAACGAAAGAGGTTGGGATGCAGCATTTTTTGGATGGGATGAGATTAAAGACGTAAAAGAATTTGACCATCCAAAATTTGGAAAGGAATTGCATTTTGAGTTTGTGTCGTTAACAAAAGCAATGAATAAAGAAGGGCAAGATAAGTTTACTCAAGCTCTAAATAGAGAATACGTTACTCAAAAGAATCCTAAAAAGATTAGCCCTGAACTGGTAAAGGGGAACTTAACCGATTTCATTATCAAATTTCAGGAGTACTATAACAACTACAAAAAGGAAAATCCAGTTTCAGATTTTGAGGCTTACGAATTAGGAAAGGATTATATAAAAGATCTGAACCTTGGGTTTAGAATCAGTTCGAAAAAGTTTGAAAAGCTAGATGCCGTAGAGGGATTGGAAGGAGCATACTTTGCTTTTCCGGTAGAAGATAACCCTGGCTTGCAGTTATTGGTTTCCATTGCCGGGCAAAAGGTTGAAGGACTATTGAACAATGGTAAGGTGGTATACCCTCATCAAGTAACTAATAACCTCACCAAAGAAGAAAGCATCGAAGTAGTTAAACAACATTTGGGAGACCAACTCAGCAATGTTAAAGTAAAGCACGCTTATTTTCATTATTCCGGTATTTATGAATATCCTAATCCTTGTTGGATTGTTTACACCAGAAACTTAAACGCAACATTAGATGGAACTCGTAATACCGATTATGTGGTAGATGCTGCTACTAAAGAGGTTAAGACGTTTTTGAATTCTTAAGTAAACTTTACAATAGCTAATCGGTTATCGAATGGAGGATTCTGAGTATAAAACAATTGAGCAATTATTAGCTGCATATAAGGCAGGGCAAAGGAAATTTGATAATTGGGATTTTAGAGAAGATGGTTCAACTAGGGGTATGAACTTAACAGGAATAGAATTTACCAATTGTTTTTTGTATTTAGACTTCAGGGATTCGAACTTATCTAATTCAAAATTTATAGGGTGCAATATTAAGACGGCAGATTTTAGAGGTGCGAATTTAAAGAACGCATTAATTACAAATTGCTCAGTTGAATCCACTATGTTCAAAGGAGCGAACATAGAAAACTTTAGGTTTGAAGATAACTACAGTTACGGAGCAACTGTTGGCCCTGATGATTTTGAAGAACTTTTTAGAAACGAGTAATATTCACAGAAAGATAATTTTATTATTTATGTTTTTCTCTTCTTTTCCATTGATGAAAAGAAGCAAAAATCTAGTGACTTCAAAAGGTCTTCTGAGCAGGTTCAATGGGTATCTTTTACCAAGATGCACTAAAGACTTGCGCTCGTTAATCGGTATCTGATTAGTCAATGGCACGACTGGATGAAGTCACATGAATGTGTTCCAAATCATGATGTTACTGGCCTTCAGAGAAATGTTGTTGAAATCAAAACGAATACCTAGAGAGACAGAGAAGCTCATAAGCGAATGCGTTGAGATCACTCGGCCGAACTTGTTATTTGTGAAGGTTGAGGCGTTATTTCTATGACAGCCTTGATTTTTTTCTTCTATTTTTTTATCAAGAAAAAAATGGAATGCCCGTCCGGCACGAGGACAATGTTATTCGCGCAGCTTGATTGTTTGGTACTTCTGCCCCAAGCGTAGGCTGGGGATCAAGAATAAAGTACAATGGAAAACATGTGAATGTATTCTAATCATGATATACCCTTTTTCCATGGAGAGAGGGAAATAAACGCATATCTTTATGCATAATGCTTAGAAAAGGACAACATTACTTATTGCTTATAATACAAACATTTATTTGTATAGTACTATTCCAGTCCACAACATACAGTCAAGTAAGCATAAACCTTCCGGATACTACAATTGTTTACTATCAGCCAAGTAAATCTTCACCAATAATTCCCACTTCTGATTTCGATTTTGAGCGTCCATTTACGCTAATGGATGTAGTTAACAATGAAGAAACTGACTACCTGATGTTAACTCAAAAGTTTAGTCGAAATGGTTGGTTTTTCATAAAGCGAAATACGCAGAACGAAGTAGCAATTAAAAAGCTTGAATCTAGTCAGCAAAAAGGCAAGGTGCTCCTCATTGTTCACATGAATACAGATAGTCTGGACAATCAAAATAGAGCACACATGGTTAAAGGATTCAGAAGAAAAGGGGAGTTCCAGATCAAACAAAAGGGAGAGGATATTCGTCCATTCTTTAAAAACGACGATACTGATTTTTATTGGATTGAACCTGATAAATTTAAATTCATTGCAAAGTACCTCTCTCCCAGATACTTTAATTATGGTGGGCGATTAAGGCTGAAGAAAAAATTCAACGTAACTACCAATTGCCATGTGCTTAACGTAGAGCTTCATGCAAATTATAGAGGGCTCGTAAGGAGCAATTATCAAAATTTACTCACTATTAATGAGTATGCAACACAGATGATGTCTGCGGACAGGCCTTGCAGAATATTATTTGCTAACTCTATGTCGGGAACAGAGTTTAAGTATGATAGTAGATTCTATGCCTGGCAAGGAGAGTGTGAAGGGAGTTTTGCCAATGGTTACGGGTTCTTTGAAGTTGGAGGAGAAAGCTCATCGGATGAATATCAGATTTTGGGGTATGCTAAGAATGGGAACCCCGATAGTTTACAGAAGTTTTATTCCCAGTTTCATATGGAAATCAAAACAATTGGTAATGACCAACCCACTTCAACTTATGCCAGAGAGATTATTATAGTCAATTCCCCTGTAAATTATTCAACCAGGATAAATCCTGAACAATCTGTCTCTCTGTTAGATACTTCAATTTTCAAATCCCTTGATCCTAATTTGAAAGTTTCTGGAAAGATAAAAAGAGATAACTGGTACGTTTCCAACCCTCCCTCTAACGAGGCATTTAAAACGGCTCTTGTACAAGATACCCCCGACGAAAGGCTTGACTACACTTTTTGGTATGTTCCAGATAATCTTGCAAAACGAGCATTCTATATTGAGCGTGTAGATTATCGAGAATCTCTTTTTGGTAAAAGAAAAGCGAAATTCTATCACGTTGTAGAGTGTACATCAGGGAAATTAATTACACTTGGGTTGTTTGCAGGTAAAGGCTGGAAGGTTGATTATCAATCGGATTCTTATTTTTCAGATAGAAAGGATGCTATCGTGAGTGGGTGCAAATGCAATGAATAGGTTTAAAAAGAAGCATAAACCAACATTGCATGTTTTGTGTGAACCAAAACAAAAACAACAGCAAGTAGAACATAAACAACCGTGTTGAATTTGGTCCTAAAAAAAGACTCTTTCCCAATCAACCCAATACCAGTTAACCACAGTATTGGTGTGTAAGCAGGAGCTGTAAACCCTCCTAAACTAGTGCTCCAATCACTTTCCGGGTAAGCAATTACCCACACCCACGATAAGAAGTACAACACTATTCCAAAAATGTACAAACACAGTCCTAGTTTTTGTGAAGTTGTTTTTATAGACAGTACCATCGTCAACGGATAAATGAAAAGTATCATTCTCAGAATGTTTTCGGGGTAAACAATCCAAAAAGGAATGTTGCTGTCAAACACTTCCGGGCTGTATCCTTTTGGTAAATAGGGAGCCAAAATTAAGTTCCACAAAAAGATGGGAATAAGAAGAAGAAAACAGTTTATGAGGTATTTCTTCATGTTTTTTGGTGGGTCACTTTATTAGAACAACATGTCCCTTTTTTATGGTTTCATGTTGTCCAAACGAAGAGTATTTTAACTCATAAATATATACACCATTTTGACAATCTGTACCTCGGTATGTTCCGTTCCATTGGTCATAAGGATTGTCTGTGTTAAAAATGATTTCTCCCCATCGGTTGAAAATGGTTAAGTTATATTTCTTGAAAACACAATTAAACTTAGGGTGCCATGTGTCATTTAGACCATCCGAGTTAGGGGTAAATGAATTGGGTAGGTAAACAAAACATTCACAGTCTTCAAACTGGATGTAAACAGAGTCAGTATATGATTCGCAACTGTTGGAGGCAGTTAACCAGTACTCTCCTTCCTGAGTAATAGGAGCAGAATTCTGTGTAGAACCATTCCACCACTCGGTATTCCAATTTGGATTTGGCTGTACCAGTGTTATCCAATCTCCGTGGCATAAGGTAGTATCATTACCCAAGTCAAAATTTATTTCTGGCAATACAGATACATCGTAGTATATTATTGAATCACACCCTACAGAATGTACTATGGTGTCGGTGTAAGTACCTTCGTTAAAAACATGCTGATTGCCGATAATGATCGTGTCGCCATCGCAAATTTCGATGGATTCGGTATGGGAAATACTTCCTGAACTTACATTTAAATTAAAGATAGTGTCTAGAGGTATAGTACAGTTGGATATTGGGTTTGTAGCGAATATTTGAAATTGAGTAGGATCCGAATACACTCCTGTAGAAAAAACGAGTGGCCCGCAGTTTCCGTTCTGAATTGGGCCCACGGGATTTCCTGTTGTGATATTCATTAATTGGTATTCTATATCTAGTTCTGAATCGTATAGTATGATCTGAGCAGAATCGTTCGAACAATTGGGAAATGTTGTTGCCTCCACAGTAATTGGTAGGCAGGATTTGTAAATTTCCGTAATGTTCTCATGTGATAAGGCTTCGTTGTAAACTCTTACCTCGTCTATTGTGCCATGAAAAGTACTGGTGTGTCCAGGTATTGGAGATGTTGCTCCTATAGTGGTGGTAAGGTTAAGTAATGGATCAAAACTAGTCATCGAAGGGAAGTCCATTATCATATCTACATTCAATTCTTCGCAATTGATGTATAGTCTAATAATTCTATTTTCAGAATTGTTGTTTTGTACCGTTAGAGCTACAAAAGTTTCAATTCCATTGGTAATGCTGGAGTTGGGGTCTGTATATCTGTCTCCACCCGAATATCCAACGCAGTTTTGATGTTTGTTAACCTGATTACTTAATGTAGGAACATTGTAATTACCTATTCCAAATTCTGATATCGAATAGCCTCTATATGATGAGGTGCATTGTTCTCTAATAGAAAATATGCCCATCCAATCTACTTGCGAGTCTGGACTTATCCAAGCCGTAACTGTGTAGTCGTCTACCAGATTCATCGATGGCGTTACTTTTAAAAAATCATCGTTTCCATCAAAGTATAATCCCTGTCCGCATTGGGTGCCTACATAGCTAGCTCCCGATAGGTTAAATGAATAGTTGCCGGAACCTAAATTATCCAGATTATTGTTTAGCGGTAAGTGAAGCAACAGGTTGTTGGTAGGTGGTGTAGAGGGTTCGTTAATGTCTAATGGACATTGGCCAACACTCTGATAGCATATCAATAGAAAAAGGTGGGGTAATATTCTTCTCAAGGGGTTAATGGCTCTGGTTGTTTAGGTCAGTTAAAGTTACTTAAATTATACTCTAAAGACAACTGAAATTAGTTAACGGTTGTTTTAATTGAGTATTATGTATTTAGGTACGATTCTTGCTACATTTTCAACGCTAATTTATTGCCATGATTAGAAAAAAAACCTTACTCCTGGGGGCATTTGCCCTGGGGTGTTCCCTATCTTACGGTCAGGTGGGAGATACCCTCGTATACCCTGGAATCTCAGGGCCACTTACTTACGAAATTGTCGAATATCAAGGAAGTTCCAAGTACAAAACCCAATTGGGAGCCTATTCTCAGGTACAGAACAGTGCTGTTTCTCCTTTTCAGCTTAGTTACCACTTTTTTGCAGAGTCTTATGTAAAAGACAAGTTCATTGTACGAGCTGAAGTTTATGGAAGCAATAAAATCGATGAGATCGCATTGCGTGCCGAAAAGAGTTCATTGTCGGCTAACGAAATCATTCCTAACCAGGGGATGAAAGGACAAGTGTCTTATATCTTCTCTAAGAAATCGGTAGAAGATTATTTACCCTTTAAGCTGTATAACGTCAACGAAAAAGTGGAGCACAAGGCCTGGGAGCACCGAATGGGAGGAGAAGTAACTGATATTTATTCGGTATACGGATGGGTGCCTTCCGAAATAGAAACCAGTTGGGCAGTGAACTTTGGTGCCCATTATAACCAACGCTCCTACATCAATTACCGCAATAGTTTTTTGATCAATATGGTAGCAGAAGGTAATGTATGGTTTCCATACAATATGTGGGAAGGCGATGCTTATTATCACACCAATGGAACTGCAGTTACTGCCAATATTGGGATGAGTTATCGAGAAATCAATAATATGCTTATCCGTAGGTACAAAAGTCAATCCTATTACCGTGGAAACATGAAACAATCAGAGTTTTACTTTAATGTTATTCTACCAGTGTATTTTGCCATGGAAGATATGAGGATAACACAATGGCTGGCCTCTCCGTTTACCTATGAGCTAATAGAGCCCGGCGAATATGATGTATACCACGAAGAACCATCCGAACGAGGAGGCTTTAGCTCTTACAGAGGACCCGGTTTGAATATTGGATATAAAGTCTCCGATTTTGTGCCCCGTAAATGGATCGGTTATACCATCAACCCAGAGGTTGGGTTTACTCCCGGCTTTAATTTCGATACCTACATGTTCCAGGAAGCAGGTAGAAAAATTAACTGGTACGCTGCTCTAAAATTAGGGTTGGTATTTGGGGTAAGGTCGTAGCAAAGCCTGTGGCTTTGCTGTACTATGTATTAGGTACAAGGTATAATGTTGAATGAGGTGCGCGGGAATCTCATGAATGTAAGTGCTAACTTGATAAGTTTCCCTCCCGATAGCTATTGGGATTCACGGGAAAGGAGTTGTTCTAGTCATGTACTCGCAACTCTAGGCATTTAAGGCATTTTAGTCACTTTAGGCATTTAAAATTCCTTTTTATATATCTTTAGCCATCCTAAAAAATGGCTCATCAACCAATATACATATTGGGCGTTTCTGCCTTCTATCACGATTCTTCTGCCTGTTTGGTAAAAGATGGAGAAGTGGTAGCAGCAGCTTTGGAAGAACGGTTTACCAGAATAAAGCACGATGAGTCTTTTCCGGTACAGGCAGCTCAATACTGCTTGCAAGAAGCAGGAATTAGCATTGATGAAGTGCAATACGTAGCTTATTTCGAAAAGCCCATTCAGAAATTCGATCGAATACTAAATACTTTTATTCAGCATGCACCTAAGGGATTTATTCCTTTTAAAATGGCCATGCAAAGTTGGTTGCAGAAGAAGCTTTGGGTAGGTTCTCAAATTAAAAAGGAACTGGGGTTTAGTGGTGAGATTAAATACTGCAAACACCACGAAAGTCATGCGGCATCGTCTTACTATACCTCTCCGTTTCAGGAGTCGGCTTTTTTAACCATCGATGGGGTGGGGGAGAAATCATCCACCACTTACGGTATAGCTAAGGGAAATTCGTTACATACATTAGGAGAAATTCAGTTTCCACATTCGTTGGGGTTGTTGTACTCTGCATTAACCTATTACTGTGGTTTTAAAGTAAATTCCGGAGAGTATAAACTAATGGGGTTGGCTCCTTACGGACAACCAAAATATACCAATAAAGTATGGCAGTTAATAGAACTCAACGATGATGGTTCTTATGCCCTAAACATGGAGTACTTTGGGTATGAGTATTCCCTTAAAATGATCAATCAAAAATTCTGCGACTTGTTCGAAGCTCCAGCCAGAAAGCCCGAATCGGAAATGACAGAATTCTATAAAGACGTAGCAGCGTCTATCCAAAAAGTTACAGAGGAAGTGGTGTTACACCTGGCCAAAAAAGTAAAGCAAGAAACGGGATTAAACAACCTGTGCATGGCAGGTGGAGTAGCGCTTAATTGTGTGGCTAATGGGATCTTGCAAAAAGAAAAGATTTTCGATCAAATCTGGATTCAACCTGCTGCAGGTGATGGAGGTAATGCATTGGGTGCTGCCTTGCAAATTTGGCATCAGGATTTAGGTAATGAGAAGAAGGATCAACCAAACCATTTAATCGCTCACTCTTATTTGGGGCCACATTTTGGTGCTGAAGAGATCGAGCAAGAAGTGCAAAAACATGGTTTAAAAAGTCGTTCGTTGGAGCAATTGGAACTGGTGAACGAGGTAGCAAATCTGCTTCATAAAAAAATGGTGGTGGGAATGTTTAGAGGCAGAATGGAATTCGGCCCAAGAGCATTGGGAAACCGATCCATTTTAGCAGGTGCAGCTTTCGACGACATGCAAAAGCATGTAAACCTAAAGATTAAGAAAAGAGAAGGGTTTAGACCTTTTGCTCCCATAGTAAAAGAAGAATCGGCCCAAGAGTGGTTCGATATGCCTAACTCATCCAGGGCTATGCTGTTTACCTATCCGTGTATTCAGCCAGATAAAATTCCTTCGTGTGTTCATGTGGACCATTCTGCTCGTGTGCAAACGCTAAGAAAAGAGGATAACGAGGTGGTGTATGATGTACTCAATAAATACAACGAGCTTAGTGGAGTACCGGTGTTGATTAATACCTCCTTTAATGTAAGGGGCGAGCCCATTGTGTGTACACCATTGGATGCTATACAGTGTTTTTGCAGTACCGATATGGATGTGTTGGTGATGGAAAATGTGATTTTGCTGAAAGAAGATCAGGATCAGAAAACAATAGAATCTTTAATAAAAAACTATGAGCTGGATTAATAAGAAGATTAAAATATCGGCTCATTTAGCTGCTCAAAAAAAGAAGCAACAGCAATTCTTATGGTTGTTTGCTGCCCTTTTTATTGGGGTGTTTGGCTATGGAGTTTGGGACGATAATCTCAATTACATTCCTGCCATTATTGGAGGAGGCTTATTGTTGTTGAGCTTCGTTTTTCCTAAGTTAATTCAGCCTGTTTTGTTGGGGTGGATGTTGTTGGGAATGTTGCTGTCTGAATTGTTTTCTCCCATTGTTTTAGGACTTATTTATTTTATTGGAATAGTGCCTTCCAGGTTGTTCGTGAAAAAGAACCCGGGTAATGGATGGGTAAAAACCGATGAAAAAACTAATTTTGACCAACAATTTTAGCATGAGTAAGAAATCCACCATATCCCAGTTGTTTACGTTTTTATGGCGCCAGAAAAAGCTTTGGCTGTTTCCAATTATCATTGTATTTGTACTGGTGGGAGTATTGCTAATCCTTACGGAATCGTCGGTAATAGCACCGTTTATTTACTCCTTATTCTGATGCCACTCCTCTAGTAGGGTGTTGGCTACCACTTGGTTTCCAAGGTTGTTCCAGTGTTGTTCCGTTTCGTTGTACAACGGTAGCGAGTTGTATTTTTCTAAAGAAGGCAATAAGTCGATGTACTCGATGTTGTGCTTTTCGAATACTTCCGATAAAAACTTATTGGGGAAATAGCGGTCAAAATCGTTGGGGTCTTTTTGAAGGATTTCCAGCAGTTCATCCCATTTATCCTCGTTGGCCTGGAAGATGGAAGGAGCAATAACAAAGGTGAGGTTAGCTCCTGCCTCATTGCAGGTTTCTTGTACCTCCACTATTATTTTCTCTAGTATGGTGCTTAATTCGTTCCACTGATAGATAGGTTTTTTACTACAAACCAATAGTTCTGGGGCCGAAGGTAGTTCGGGATCTGCATTCGGGAAAATTCTCCTCAATGTTCGGTCAAAAAGAACATATAAATGAGAGTATTGGTACAAACTAAATGGCCTGTGACCATCTTCTCCAAACTCTTTTGGAATTTCATTAATAATTAGCTCTCCAGAGGTGCTGTCGATACTGGCAGTAGGTCTTGGTAAGAGCCACGATGTACCGGTGTTATCGGTAAAATCGTTTCTGGTGTAGAGGAAAAATAGAACTTCTTTAGAGTCGGTTTTTTGGAGCCACTCCTTCAGCAGGTAATGACTCTGCAATGGGCTGTAACCATTTACCCCCAGGTTGAAGAAAGAAGTTTTTTCTGTTTTTTGCTCCATCAATTCAGTGAACACTTCATCGTCTTTTACCCCAATATTCGATACAAAAGAATCGCCAATTACTAATACCTTTTTACGATCACTTTTTAAGTCAAATTCTCCATCTCTAAAACCGTCGCTATTGGTTTTAATATGATGTGGCCCCAGTTCGGCGTAGGATATCCAGGATTCTTTATTTGGAACAAATCTCCAGCCCAACTCTTCGTCTCGCTCAAATATGGATTTCACATCCATTTTTTGCGGAAAGAAAATTCGGATCATCCCTTCGGCTAGGAATAAGGAGATTAGAATTGAAACAAAAAGGGTAATTAACTCTTTTTTCTTCTTTCGGTTTTTGTACACCACAAAGCACAGGGCAAGACCAAGCACAAGGCCAATAATTACTTTTATATGGATGATATGTAAATGCACCGGCCAAAAATACAATTATTTGGTATTCGGCTTATCTTTGAGTAATAATCTAAAACTATGAAGCGGTTAAGTACTATCCTGTTGTTTTTACCCATGTTTGTAATGGCACAGTGGCCGGAAAAAATTTCTGTGCATGTTGGCCCTACTTATAGTTATCAAAGTCAAATAAATCAAAAGCCCGGCGGGAAAATAGGTTGGGGCTTTGGACTAGAAACCAATGTTCTAAAATTAGGAGAGAGTAAAAAAACAGGAATTGACCTCAATTTGTCTTTTCTGCAAAAAGGAGGCTACAACATTGGTAATGTTTTCCTTTATAATCAGTTTGGTCAGTTGTTGGCGGTGGGAGAGGAGAGTTATCCGGTAACCGTTAATTATCTTTCTATAGCTCCTTTGTTAAAGGTAGATTTATCAGATCATTTTTACTTTAAGTTTGGTCCCAGAATGGATTACTTTTTAGGGTTTAAACCTCAAAACGAACATGCGTGGGATACAAGAAGTAATGACGATTTTGAACGATTAACCCATGGAATTAGCTATGCTGTTGGCGTTAACTTTGGGAACAAAGGAATCATTGGGTTCTTTGAAATTCAGGGGCAACATGACTATACATCTTCTACACTTGATCCTATTAGTTTTGTAGAAATGTACAATAATGCTGTTTGGTTAAATACGGGGTTTAGATTTAATGTAGAATCGTCAAGCAGAAGTGAAATAGAAGCTTACGGTGGGTAATAATGAGCTCTAAAATCTCCATATTAGGCTGTGGCTGGTTAGGAATACCATTGGGAACTCATCTTTCTAAAAAAGGATATACTGTTTCGGGTACCACAACACGTCCTGAAAAGATGAAATTGCTGGAGCGGTCAGATATAATTCCTTACCAGTGGAAGTTGGGTGATTCTTTACCTGCCGAATTATTAAAGTCGGAAGTGATAATAATTTCTATTACCTCTAAGGAAATCGATTTGTTCAAGCCTTTAGTTAAGGAATTGCAAGTGGCCAAATCTGCTCATGTGGTATACATTAGTTCCACAGCAGTGTACGATGCCAATAATGCACGGGTAAATGAAGAAACCCCCGTCAATAAACACCCCATGGCAAGTATCGAAGAATTGTTTTGTACATCTGATGTACCATCAACCATTATTCGTTTTGCAGGGTTGTTTGGAGGAGATCGAAAACCGGGTAACTTTTTTAAAAACAAACCGTCAATTCCCAACCCTAATGGAGTGGTAAATATGATTCATTTGGATGATTGTATTGGGGTTATAGAGGCTATAATAGAGCAAGATCAGCGTGCAGAGATTTACAATGCTTGTGCTCCCCATCACCCTACTCGTAAGGAGTTTTATACTAAGGCTGCTGAGGCTGTTGGTAAAGAAACTCCATTGTTTGATTCTGCAACTAAGCCATGGAAAGAAATTGATTCTTCCAAACTTATTAATGAGTTGAATTATAAGTTCATACACCCTGATTTGCTGGTTGCTTTGGTGCAATAGTCTGTTCAATTCATTACATTTACAATATCAGTGTAGATGAGAATATTTCTATTTTTCATATTAATTCTAGTTGGTTCTACCATTGGGGCTCAAACCATGTTGGACTCTGTTAATGTGCTAAACGATAAAGCATTTGAGTTGGTGGATAGTGATCCGAAAAAGGCAGAGGAAACAGTAAACCAAGCTGTTAGTTTGTCTTTAGAACATCAATTAAAAAGCCCGCTTATAAATTCCCATACAATAAAGGGGATACTCTATAAGAACAAAGGGTTTTACGAATTAGCGGCATCGGAGTATGTAGAAGCTTTAAAGCTAGCCGATGAACTGGATGATAAAGCAAGACAATCTGTTTGTTTAAATAACATCGGAATCATCTATCAGCAACAAAAAAATTATCAAAAATCTATTCAATACTTTTTGGATGCCATTGATCTCGAAGAAGGTTTAGATTCGCCTCTTCAATTGTCCATTCGGTATTATAACCTTGGAAAAACTTATGATGAACTGGATAGTTTAAAATTAGCAAAAGCTTACTATCTGAACTCCCTGTTAATTGAGGAAACCATGCACAGTAACGAAGGTATTATGTATGCATATATAGGGTTGGGTAATGTAGCCTTAAAGAATAATAAGCTAGAAGATGCTCAGGAATATTTAAATGATGCTGAGAAAATTGCTGCTTCGGAACGAATAAATGCTGCTGTTCCTTTAATTAACCTACGGTTAGGAGATTTGTTTTTACAACAAGAAGACTGGGGAACTGCCGTTGCTTATTATCAATCTGGAATATTTTTTGGCGAACAGGTAGATAATAGTACTCACCGACTAGAGTTGTTGTATCATTTGGCAACAGCATTTGAAATGGCAGAGAATTATGCGGAAGCTTATAAAGTGTTGAGTCAGTATTTCTCAGAGTTCGAAAAATCCAATAGTTTAATGGTTAATTCGAGGATAGAGGAGTTGCAGTTTCAGTACGAAAAGGCAAAAAGTGAAAAAACCATAGAGCAACTTAAACATGAAAACGAATTGAATAGTCTTACTTCAATTTATTCGGATAGAACCATTAAGTATTTAATGGTGATTGTGGGAGTTATTTTGTTGTTAATAGGCTATAACCTTTATAAAGTGTTAAAGAATAAGAATGGGTAATAATAAGCCATACAGCATAGCAAGAACTGCAGGAACATCTGTCTTAATTGCGTTGTACTTTGTTTTAGTGCTATGGTTTTTGGATCCCTTTTTTATACATGCTAAAGGAGGTATGAGCCTTTCCTATTATTACCTGGTATTGGGGCTGTGTAGTTTTTCGATTTCATTATATATCCAGTTCATCAACATAAAAATTAAAAATGTTAAACTTTCCATTTCGGCTATTTATGGTATGGTGTTGCTAAATACTGTTGTGGGAATTGCGTTGCTCATTTTCTCTCTTTTTATAGCCTTTAGCAGGTACGATCTTCCTTTTATATCGCTGGCAAGTGTTGGGTTTGTGGTTCTATTGGCGGCGCTGTTGCCAGTGGCAATTGGGTTAATAAAAGAGCGTGAAAAATTATTATCTCCTGATGTGCCTTCTGAAGAAGAGGCAAAAGAAGAAGTGTTGACAGTTCAAATTAATGTTCCATGGTATAACAATAAGCAGCATTCTTCATTTAATCAGAGTGATGTAATTTGTATGGAATCTTCGGATAATTATGTAACTGTTTACTTCGAGAGTAAAGGAAGCCTGGAAAAAGAGGTGATTCGAACCACCTTGAAAAAAGTAGAAAACAATTTACCGCAAAATTCCAGAATTGTTAGAGTTCATAAATCTTACCTGGTTAATCAGGATAAGGTTGAAAAAATAACGGGGGTGTCTCAAGCTTATAAATTAAGAATGCACTTAATGGAAGTTAAAGTTCCCGTATCTCGAAATTTTGATGTGAAAACCATCGAAAATTAGGTTAACCATTCACCAAAAAATCATAACCATTCGCCACAAAACCTAGTAATACAGGTCTTTTTGTAGTAGTTGGCCTCACCGCTATTGTGTGTTTAAAAAAGGTACATGATCTTGGATGAAAATTCAGGAACCATGAAGAATATTTGGACTATTTTTTATCTGTTTTTGGCACTTACTACTACAACAAATTTAAGCTTTAGCCAAACTAATTACTACGTTGAAAAACCGGCAAATGGAGGTAATAATTCTAACTCTGGGTTATCTGGTTTTCCAAAGGCAACACTATCTAATTTATTATCGAGCGTTTCGTTAAGCGGGGGCGATACTGTTTTTGTAGGTGCAGGAACTTATACAGATGCTATTAATATTGGAACCGATGATGGGGGTTCTGTAGGTAGTCCGGTTGTAATTCAGGGAGTAGACTCTGCTCAAACCATTTTTTCTCCATCAGGGTCGGTGGCGCATACCTGGCAAATGAATAGTGTAAGTAACATTACTATAGCTAATATTAAAGTAGACGAAGGAGGGTCGTACGACGATTTAACCATTATAGACGATTGTGAAAATCTAACCATGACCAACTGTTGGTTTTATGGAGATGGAGATAATATCCAAATTCAGGGTTCTGTAGCGAATAATATTACCATACTTAATAGTTATATCGATTCTTATTCATGGTATGGGATAGAAGTATTAATGAGTTATCCGGCTACTAGCGATGATGTAGAAATTGCATATTGCGATATAAAAGCATTGAACTCGACAGGAATTCGAATTCGCTACGGGGATAATAGTAAAATACATCACAACAAGATTTATTCTACTGGTGGTATGTGTATTTACTTGCAAGAAGGTGATCAAACAGAGATTTACAATAACTATATAATCGGAAAGGGAAGTTCTACGGTAGGGTTTCAGAACAAAACCACCGGGAACAATGGCGAGTTATATTTCAATTCATTTTATGTAGTAAGCGATCATTGTGTAGAATTTTATAATTCTGGAAATAACGCTAACTGGACGGTTAAGAATAATTCTTTTTATAATAATTCCACCAGTTCTTCCGACTATTGCTTATACGTAGCAGGTTCTTCAAAATTTGACGACATAGACAATAATACCTATTATCATCCTAATTCGGCCAGATGCGCTTATTATGGAGGAGCCAGAGCTGCACTTGTCAATTTTCAGGCAGTAAACCATTCTTCCGTTGCAAATAATGGAGATGTGTCTTCTAACGAGGTGGACCCTCAGTACGAAGATGCGCCAAATGCAGATTTAGATTTATTAAGTACTTCATCACTTATTGGAGCAGGAGTAGCAGTATCAGGAATTTCTGACGATATAAACACCACCACGAGAAATGCTGCTCCAACCATAGGAGCTTTCGAATTATTCGGAAGCTCCTTGGCTTTATTTCAATTAAATTTTGAAGCTGAATTAAACGAAGGTGTGGTGCAATTGGATTGGAGTTTGAATACAGATCAAGACCACCTTCAATTCGAAATCGAACGTTCCTCAAATGGAGAAGATTTAGAAACGGTGTATAGTTCGGAAAATGGTGTGCACCCGTTTCAAAATGAAAGTTTTGATGCTATAGATAATAATCCTTTAGAGGGAGTGTCTTACTATAGGGTTAAAGTAATCGAAACTGCTACCGAAGAAGTGCATTACTCACAATGGAGATCGGTAGAATGGATAGGGGAAAGTTTGTTAAACTTATATCCAAACCCTTCCAATGGCCAGTTTACAATCAGAACAGATTTAATAGGAGAGTTATCCATTTATGATCAAAGTGGTAAAAGAATCTATTTCGAAAATTTACAAGAGTATAGTAGAACCAGTGCTATTAGCCTTTCTTCGGGCGTATATATAGTCCAAATAAATAGTAGTAAAGTAGCGAAGAGAGTAACTGAAAAACTGGTGGTATACTAGCGGTAGTGTGCTAGTAGAGTTGTTAGAAGGGTTACTCGTAGTGGAGTAGCCCTTTTTTTTAAAATTACCTTTTACTCAACACAGGAGCCAGATACCATTTTTCGTTAATCTCAACCATTTGAGTCGAGATTTCTAAGCGACTTAATCTGGAGCTTTCCTGGTTAAGGATAATGATTACATTAGAAATTTTAGGAGAAGCATTTTCAGGGAATTTGCTTCTAACTTTAGTAATCTTGGCTTTGGACCAGTCAAAACTTTCAGCTTCGGCTGCTTCCATTAGCTGTTCCGCCATGTTGATAATGGCATCGTTATAATAGGATTTATAAAACTTTTTAAGCTTTTTCTTATCGGCATTTTCCTCTCCTCTAGGATCTAGTTTAGCTACATATTCGATGTATTCTTTTTCTGGTGGGTACAACGAAGTAAACTTCTTAGCTTCTCCCGCTTCTAACAGGTCCAATAGCTTAACCGACGTTCTTACCACATCTTCTCTGTCCTTTTGGTGAATGGTTTTGTCTCTTAAAAACTTGGCGGTATAGTAAACCAAAGTGGGCTCGTCGTTAGCTCCGGTAAGGTTCATCATTTTTGTGTTGCAAGTTGGAACCCAATACTCTAAAGTGTCTTCGCCATAAAGTGTTACAAAGTTCACCTTTTCAGCACGGTTGCCGGCAAATGGTTTGTCAATTTCTGCTACACATTTATATTTTTTTGCATTTTTCTCATCACCATTGGTGTGAAAAGACCAGTTGTCTTGTTCGATGATCAATAATTGAGAGGTATCCGCTTTTAGTTTCCAGGTGGTTTGTAGTTTTCCAAGGAATCCATCTTGCCCAAAAGAGAACCCAGAAACAAGTAGTGTGGTGATAAATAATAGTGGTTTAATATTCATGTTGGTCGGTTATTATTTTCTCAGAGGCCATCAAATATAAGCGATTCTTTCTAAAATTGATTTCTAATTGGTTGGCAGATATGATATTATGGACAAACCACATGCCACAGTTAATCAATAGTATAAGATACACCCAGTGTAGCAATGTGCGCTCTAAGAATAAGCCCGTCCTGATTAACTCGATAATAGCGAGCAGTTCTAAACTCAAGTTTTTTGAACCGGATTTTTCGTTCCTCTTTTTTAAGGTCAAACTGGTTGTTAAATCCAAATATAGGGGTGTACCTAATTCCGATTCCAATTTTATGGGTATGGAAGGCCGAGAGGTCAAAATCCGATGTCTGAAATTCCGAGCCTAGCTCATGCATGGCAAATGGTTGAAAATACCAGGAAGCCGATTGAATGTGAAACCGATAAAATGGGCTGATTCTAAATTCTGTTCTCAATCGAATAGGTGTTTCAAGATTTAAAGTGTGGGCATTTATTCCGAAATTATCGAAGTAAAATCGGTAGCTAGCTCGGGCTATTACTCGGTCTGAAAGGTAATAACCAGCAAAAACACTAATGGGCATTTTTGATCTGCTGTTGGGCAATCGCTCAATATCGTGGGTGGTATCGGTAAAATACACTCGATGAAACGGAGTGGATAGTAAGCCTCTTTGGTAAATGTTTTCCAGACTAACTGCAACTCTTAGCTTTTTATTGATTACCTGTGCAACTGTTACCGATGCATTGTACGTTTCTTTCCGATTGTGTTGGAGTGGGTAAATGTTTGGTCTTAATTCGTAGGGGTAAATTAACTCCCAACGATCGTTAAAATAGCTGGCTTTTACTTTAAGATTGGTGTTTTCATCCTTCGAAAATCTAGTGAAAAATGCACTTCCATTTATGGATTCAACATCCCACTCGGTAGAGTACCCCAAATTAAAACCAAACTGTTTTTTATCGTCTTTGGAGGCTTTGTCAAAACCAATTCCACCGTATTTTCTTTTGTCTTTGTATGAGGCAGAGGTTTCAGTGGTCATTAAATCATGTTCGTTGTCAATATTGTCAGTTGAAGCGGAAGTGTAGGAGTCCATACCTCCGGATAAGTGCAGGTTAAAAGATGAACTTGTGGGAACCAAAACCTGGATTTTACCTACATGATCCTGAAGTTCCTCATCTCCAATGCCTCCTGTTACAGGAGAGTGAACTCCATCCTGTTCGTAATAGCTATAAATAAAGTTAACTACAACAGGGTCCAAAGGAATTTCGGTGGAGTCCAAGTGAATAGAGTCCGTGCTTTGAGACCAACCAAAAATTGGAATAAGGAGAGCAACTATGTAGAGTTTTAATTGCATCCGCATCCTCCTCCAATGTTTTCGCTTCCTCCGCCAGATGCTCCTTCCCGATAAGTTTCAAAGGCCGTTTCGCAATCATCCGTAAGTCGTTTTCCCTCCTTCATATCTTCGTCATTGAGGAAAACCTTTTGGTAAGGTTTTACTACTTCACAGCTCATAAAGGCTAAACAGACGATGGTGAAAAATACTAGTCTCATAAGCCATTGGTTTTAATGAGTTCCATTCCCTCAGAAGTAATCATTTCGTTACGATCGTTAATGATGAGGCATTCAATTTGTTTCATTTGGTTAATGAGAGAGAGCCCTTTCTTTTCTCCCATTACAAAAACGGCCGTGGCCAGAGCATCTGCCAGTTCAGCATCCGGGCAAACAATGGTTACGCTCTTAATTCCTGTAGTGGGGTAACCGGTTCTGGGGTCGATGATGTGAGCATACCTAATGCCGTCAATAACAACGAACTTTTCGTAGTCTCCGGAAGTTACAATAGCACTGTTGTTTGCCACCAGCCACGAAATGTATTCCTTTTCTTTAGTGGGGTCTGCAATACCTATTTTCCAGTTTTCTCCCGTTTCTTTATCTCCCCAGGCAATCAAATCTCCTCCGGCGTTAATCATGCCGTTTTCAATTCCTAATTCCACCATTGTTTGTTTAGCCTTATTGGCCGCATAACCTTTACCTATGGCTCCAAACCCTATTCGCATTCCTTTTTCTTTCAGGTAAACCGTTTGAGTAGAATCATTTAGTACAATATTGTTGAAGTCGATGAGTTGAACTGATTCGGCAATGGCCATTGAATCTGGTAATTGTTTTTGAGTTTCATCAAACTTCCATAAAGGAGAGATCGAAGCAAAGCTGATATCAAAAGCACCATTGGTGAGCTGGCTTACCTTTAAGCTTCTTTTAATCAGTTGGTAGAGTTCAGTACTAACCTGTACTGGTTTAATTCCAGCATTTTGATTAATCAAAGAAGTTTCGGATGTTGGGTTCCAGGAGGAAATGAGTGATTCAATTCTTTCAATTTCTTTAATTGCTTTTTGCAAGGCTTCTTGAGCTAGCTTTTTGTTTTGGTGGATGGCGGCCAATTCAAACCTGGAACCCATCAGAAGCAACTCTTCTTTGTGTACTTTACCTGTGGACTCCTTGGAATAAGGGTAATTCTGTAGTAATGATTTTAGGTGCAGAATGTATTCTTTAGCGGTAGAATGGCGATATTCGGTTTTAGCGATAACGTTTTCATTATGGTCGATGATAACAACAGAAGGAAATGCTCCACTTGGATTAAAAGTTTCGGCCAGTAACTCTCTTTTTACTAGTTCTTCGGGAGGTGGCTGATTGGATTTTCTTTTAGGGAAATCTACTTTGAGTAAAATCAAACTGTCCTTACTAAAGGTTTCGAACTCGTTAGTTTCAAAAACTGTTTTGGATAATTTGATGCATGGTGCGCACCAGTCTGACCCAGAAAAATAGATCAGAATCGGGAGGTTCTTTTCTTTGGCTTGATCTATGGCAAGGTTAAAGTCAGTTAACCAATTCTGTCCCCAGGAAACCTGAAGTAGGCCAATAAAAAATGCTATGGAAATCCATTTTTTCATGAGTATACATGAAGCAGGTTACCGTTAAGTTGGGTGTTGTAAGTTCTAATACCTTTTACTCCCAAATTGTTATAGGTGGTGGTCCCATTTCCTAAGGTATCGAATGTGGCATTGTGTTCGGTACATACCCATTCATTTTCGGTAGCTCCCCATACTATTCCGTATAGGTTTTGGTCACTACATAACCTGGTACATGCCCAATATTGCCCGGAGTTATCTCTTCCAACCACATGTTTATTGTCTATAATTACATATCCTCCATTGTTTTGAAGAGCAGCATTAGAAGGTTCGGTAAGGTCTAAAGTGAAATCAACTGGTTCTGGTTCCGGCTCATCAATGGAGTCTACAGGTGGATCTGGATTAGCCATTTTGGTGCAAGCTCCGCAACACCCTATAGTTAGAGCCACTGCAGCACCAATTCCTACTTTTTGTATAAACTCTTTTCTATCCATCATTCGAAAGGATTAGAAAAATTAGGGTTCTCAATAAAACTGCTATCCGTTAGGGTAAGTAGGAATGCTTTTAGATCGTTAATTTCTTGTGGTGATAATTGTACCCCTCCCTGATCTACATTTTTCATCAGTGGATCAATGGTGGGAGAAGATTGCAGCCCGATGCTGTAGTGCATAATTACCTCTTCAAGAGTGTTGAACCTTTCGTCATGCATATAGGGAGCGGTAAAGGCTAAGTTTCTGAGAGTGGGAGTTTTGAATTTTCCAATGTCGTTAGGATCTCCGGTTACTCCTGCCAGTCCATTGTCCGGGCTGGTATCAAGCCCGTTGTTGTGGAAACTATTATCAGTCCATAACGGGTTAGTTGGGTCTCCATGGCAATGGAAGCAATCTCCACCGGATTCGTCCATAAATATATCAAACCCACTTAGTTCTTCTGGGGTAAGGGTTTCTTGGCCTAATAAATACCTATCGAACTTAGAGTTGCCAGACATCAATGTCCTAAAGAATTGTGCCATAGCATACTCTACATGCTTTTGAGTAATTTTCTTAACTCCAAAGGCTTTTCTGAAAAGCTCAGGGTATTCGGGGTGCTCATTCAGTCGGTTAACATCGGTATTCATAAATACCTCCATTTCAAAAACCATTAAGTCCTCGGTAGATCCTTTTACTTTTCCGTTCCATTTATATTGATCTGCCCACGCCAGGTTCATTAATGGAGTGGCAGATGGAGCAGAACCAAATGCTGTTTCCTGTCGGTGGCATAAACCACAGCTTTTAGGAGTTGCTCCACTTGTTCCATCAACAATGTCGTCATAAAATAATTTTCTTCCCAACTCAACACCTTCTTCGGTTAATGGGTTATCTGGGTCTAGATAAGGCGGTGGGAGGTATTGCTGCATGATAGGAGGTATCTCCAGATTATAAGGAGTTGGGGTAGCACAGGAACCGTCGTCTTTTTTAGCATTCGGATCATAATTGACAGAGTCAGGATCGGTACAGCCTTTTTTTCGGCACGAAGAAATTCCGGTAGCAGTAATGAATAAAGCAGTTAGTATGAGTAGTTTATAGAGCATGGAACAAACAAATTTCGTTAAAAAAAGAACGAATGAACATGATGTTCGTCATGTCTTAAGACGAAAAAATGAATATTAGTTGTCTGTTATTGAGGGGATAAGGTGATTATTGTTCAGGTCCTTTTGAGAATGATCCGGTAAGGTTCGATATTTTCCAGCTGGAAAAATCCGAGTTAGACCGGAGGTCCTTTCCGTTAAGAATGGTCATGGTGTCTCCCTCCAAATTAGTTTCAATAACCGACACTGTTCCGGGTATACTTATGGAGTCTAATTTAGGGTTCCAGATTAATGAATCGCAGATAACGGTAGTGTTTCCAAGTTTAAAACTAACATTGCTCCAGTAGGTTTGTTGGTAGTTCCCAAAATTAGAAGCAGGAGCTACTAATTTGGTATGGTCATAGCTAAGTTTTAAGTCTTCTTTACTTTCTAGATCTTCCCACCACGGTTCGTTTTTTGGTGAATATACAATCGGTAGAATGGATTGCCAATTGTTGAATATGGTCCAGTATTTTTGAACATCGTAAACTGAATCAGCCAGGGATAAGGTTCGGTATTTAAAAGGAGCATCTTTTCCTTTTAGGGTTTTCCAAACAACATTGAAATGAAAAATGGTAGTATCCGCAATGGTGTCTATCTCGTTTTGCCATTCAATCCTTCCCACTTGTTCGTCAAATTCCAGTTCATTTTGTTCCTTTAGAATTGATTCGGTTTGAAGACGTATTTTTTCAGGGATTTTCGGTTGATCATCACAACCGCTAATTAGCAATAGAAAAAACGCAGCAAAAAAGATAAAAAAATTGCTTTTCATGTTAAATTGAAGTTTGTTCGTTGATGGGTAAATTGATTTAGGTTTGCAATAATTGTCATTTTTCTTGTCAAAAATTCATGTTTTAGTCTTCTAACAATATTTTGTTGATTTTTTGTACATCCTTGTTTAGTAAGGGATTTGGTTCAAAATACCGTGTACTATGCGTTTACAATGCCGTAAATAACTGGAAATTAATATTTTTTTTCCTTAATTTTGGCCGCAACGAACACTACTACAACCTTTTTTGATTAAACCACGTCCTAAATAAAACTTACACTACAACCCTAAAAAATGTTGCGCCACAAACTTTGTGATATCTTCCGATACTTTATTGTTCTTGCGTTGTTTGCGCCGTTAGGTGTTTATTCTCAGCAAGATACCTTATTTTGGTTTGCAGCTCCAGAAGTTTCCGCTTCTGCTGGTGACAATCCAATATTTTTAAGATTTTTAACTTATAACGATCCAGCTAATATTACTGTGTCTCAGCCGGCTAATGGAGGGTTTACCCCCATTACCATATCAATTCCGGCAAACGATGTAGACAGTATTAACTTAACTCCATATTTGGCAAGTATTGAAAGCCCTGCTGCAAATACCGTATCCAATAATGGACTTAAGATCGTTTCTGATGCAGAAATTACTGCTTTTTATGAGTTAGATGCTACCAATAACAAAGAGTTATTTTCTTTAAAAGGAGAAAAAGGACTTGGAACTAATTTCTATACTCCATTTCAAAATCAGTGGGATAATGGTTCTACCACCCCGGCATCATTTTCTTCTATAGATATTGTTGCTACTGAAAATGGAACAACTGTATTAATTACACCAAGAACCGATGTTGTTGGTCATGTAGCTAATGTATCTTATAGTGTGTCTCTTAATGAAGGAGAAACCTATAGTGCCAGAGATGTAAATGTTTCTGCTGCAACCACTCTTTCAGGTTCTATTGTGTCATCCGATAAACCTATTTCGGTTACAGTGTTTAGTGGAGCATTAAGTAATTCAGGGTGTATCTCTTCTATGGGAGATCAAATTACTTCGGAATCTTATACTGGAGAGGATTTTATTTTACACAAAGGAAATGCGTTGGGAGACCGTGTGTACATCATGGCTACTCAAAATGGAACAAGTATAGATATTACTAACTCTACTACAACTTCTACTCTAATTAACTGGGGAGAAACGTATGAGTATGTATTAACAGATACATTAAACTATATTCAAGCCAGTAAGCCGGTTTATGTGTGGCATGCTTCCGGTTACGGTTGTAATTTAAGTGGAGCGCAGGTTCCTAATTTGTATTGTGCAGGGCGTTATTCTACTGCATTTACCAGAACAGCTTCCGATTCTATTGGGGTATTGTTATACACCAGATCTGGGTTTGAAGGAATGTTTGCTTTAAACGGTAACACTTCTCTAATTCAGGCATCAGATTTTGATGTGGTTCCTGGAACTGGAGGGGCATTTGTTGCCACCATTAAATATTTTGATTTGGCGGATGTGCCTGTTAACTCGTATAACGAAGTAACCAATACCGGAGATGTATTTGGATTAGCAGTATTAAGTGGTGAGGATGGACAAGGAAGTGGATATGCTTACTTATCTGAATTTAATTCGTATCCATTTGTGGATGCTGGTTCGGATGCTACAATTTGTGCTAATACAACTTTAGCCTTAAACGGAGTTGTAGGTGGTGGATCAGTAACAGGTTATTGGAGTGGTACTGGGTTTGGAACTTTTCAAAACGGGTCAACTTCTTTAACTAACGTATATGAACCAAGTCCACTAGATACTTTGGTTAGTCCAATCGAATTAATATTAACCTCTACGGGGCCATGTCCTGTAAAGAGAGATACCATAACCATTACAGTAGATCCTGCGCCAATTGTTAATGCTTCTGCAGACCAGTCTGTATGTGCTAACAATGCCATCGTAACGCTGGACGGAAGTGTTACCGGAGGAGCATCTACTGGAGTTTGGACCACACTGGGGTCAGGATCCTTTGTGCCAAATGCTACCACGCTTAATGCTGATTATGTGCCATCCAATGCCGATACCACTGCGGGGTTAGTAACACTTGTTCTTACTTCTACCGGTGTTGGTTCGTGTAATGTGGAAACAGATACCATGATCATTACCATTTCAGGAGCACCAACGGTTGATGCGGGGGCAGATACCATTTCGGTTTGTTCCAATAACCCAAATGTTTCTTTATCAGGGTTTGTGGCTGGGTCGACCACCACAGGGAAATGGATAACAACCGGAAACGGATTGTTTACTCCGGATAACTTGAGCTTAAATACAACTTACCAACCAAGTCCGTTGGATGTTAATGCAGGGTTCATTACCATTTATTTAGAATCTACCAATAATGGAAACTGTACCATTGTTCAGGATAGCCTGGTAATAGAGTTTACCCCTTCGCCATCTGTTGATGCGGGTGTAAACCTAATAGCATGTACCAATGACTCTGAGGTTGATTTGGCAGGATTGGTAAGTGGACCAACCACAACCGGTGTTTGGTCGGGAGGTGCAGGAACATTTACTCCTAATGATCAGGATTTAAATGCATCTTACACACCATCTGCTGCAGAAGTTAGCTCTGGAAGTGTGTTCTTAACACTAACTTCCACCAATAATACCAACTGTAATGCAGAAAGCGATGTAGTTCAAATTGATTTTGTAGCACCACCTTTTGCTAATTTCAATTTTACTGAAGAATGCTTGAATGTAGCTTCTTCCTTTACAGACTTCTCTTTGGATGGGTATGGAACTATTAATTCATGGAATTGGGATTTTGGTGATGCATCAACTTCATCATCTCAAAACGATACTCATCTGTACGCTAATGATGGAATTTATAATGTTGAGTTAATAGTTACCGACGACGTTGGATGTTCTGATACAGCTGTACAAGCAGTTGAGGTATTTGAAATTCCGGTAGCTCATTTTACTTACGATGCTATTTGTAGTGGTTCTCAGGTGATCATCAATTTTACCGATAGTTCTTATACTAATAATGATTTGATCAATTATTGGTTCTATGATTTTGATGGACAGGGAACATCTGCATTAGAAGACCCTTCGCAGCTGTTTAACGGAAGTGGAAACTTCGATATCACTCACATTGTTGGAACCGATAATGGATGTACAGATACAACGGTAATTGAGGTCAATATTCCAGACAGACCAGAGGCAGGATTCTATTACAATACCTCTAATGGGTTGAACATTGGAGCGGAATTTAGCTTTATAGATACTTCGTTAAACTCAGTTAGCTATAGCTGGACTTTTGGAGATGGTAATGTATCTACCTTGCAAGACCCTGAAAACATTTACTTTGAAAACGGTACTTATATCGTAACTCAAGTGGTTACAGGAGTTCTTGGGTGTATGGATAGTACTAGCGTTGCCATTACCATCAACACGGTAACTACAGAAATTAGTACACTAATTCCAAATGCAATTTCACCAAACGGAGACGGGAAGAACGATGTTTGGAAGCTTGAGTTTGTAAATCTGTTGTACCCTGATGCTACTGTAGAAATCTATAACCGTTGGGGGCAACAATTGTTTTATTCTATTGGGTACGGAAATCCATGGGATGCAACTTATCAGGGAGAACCTGTTACAGACGGAACTTATTATTACGTCATCAACCTAAACGATGCGGAGAATTCTCCTCCATATAAAGGAACATTATTAGTATTAAGAAAAGGCAACTAACATGAATAAATACATTAAAATATTGATTTTGATTGTGGTTGCTAAAGCAGGAGTGGGGCAACAACAAGCTGTTATGTCGAACTTCCTGATGAGCGACTACTATTACAACCCTGCCATTGCCGGAAGTAAGAAAGTTACTATGGCTAATATGGCGTATAGAAACCAATGGGCAGGATTTGAAAATGCTCCTGAAACATTGTTAGGAAGTGTTTATGGGTCCATTAAAAATGAAGGAGTAATGGGGTATGGAATATCTGTTATTTCTGATAAAACAGGTTTAACTCAAAACACTGGTTTTTACCTAAACTATGCACATCACTTTAAGTTGAACGACGATATAAAATTAGGTTTTGGAGTTCAACCGGGATTCCTTCAATACAGAGTAAAGTTATACGATGCTCAACTAGCAGATCAGGGAGATGATGTATTAACTGGAAACATTCTTTCCGCCAATGCTATTGATCTTCATTCCGGATTCAATTTATACTCAGAAAAGTTCTTTGTAATGGGGTCCATTCAGCACCTATTAGGTCAGAATTTCACATTAACCCCTTATAACTCAAGCTTGTCTAAACACTTTACCATGATTGGTGGATATAACTTTAATCTGGAAAGCAAGGATTTGGTAATTCAACCAAGTTTAATGCTAAAATATGCTTCTCCGGTACCAATGCAATTTACCGGAATGATAAAGGCAACCTATCAAGGTAAATACTGGGCTGGTTTAACTTACCGTTCGCAAGATGCGGCAGGTATCTGTTTAGGATATAAATTGATGGATCGATTGGATATTGGATACGGTTACGACTATTCTATTTCAGGAATTAGGCAATATCAATCTGGATCTCACGAAATAGTACTCTCTTTCAACATAACACCAGATCGACCAACCCTCGACGATCAGGATGATAAGCTGAACAACAGCATTATGGAAGAGATGCAAAAAAGAATGAAAGAAAAGAAGAAAGAGGAGAAGTGATAGGCTAACGAAACAGAAAAAAACATGAAACTACTTAAATACATATTTCTGGTTGTGGGCTTAATGTCTCTCGGATTACAAGAGTCTAAAGCACAGGTAGACACCACGTTTTGGTTTGCAGCACCATGGGTAACTCCAGATCACGATCACCGTGATCCGATTGCATTCCACATAGCTACCTTTAATAACCCCACCACCGTTAGAATTCAACAACCTTCGTCGACTTACGATACCCTAATTAATATTGGTCCTAATACTCAGTTTTCGAAGTGGGTACATTTTATGATGGACTCGTTAGAGTGTAAGCCGGCAGATTTGGTGCACACCCATGGGTTTAAAATCTCTTCGGATTTTCCAATTACTGTTGTATACGATGTGGTAACCAGAGGACCAAGCTCTAATAACCCGGAAACTTATTCGTTAAAAGGGCAGAATGGATTGGGAACAGAGTTCATATTACCGTTCCAAACTCTTTGGGATACCAAAACACTACCAGGAGATTTTAATGGAGACGGAACCATTACTCAGCCGTATCAACAATTTAATGTAGTTGCAGCAGAAGATAGTACAACGCTTTATATAACCCCCCGATGTCCTATTGTTGGGCATCCGGCCAATGTTACCTTTTCGGTGTTCTTGCCCAAGGCAGGGAATACCTGGACCGGACAAAATGTAACTCAGGCTACATCGGTATTAGGGAACAACCTTTCCGGTACAGTGGTAGTATCTGATAAAAAAGTAGCTGTTACGGTATCGGACGATTCTGTAAACCCTTCTGGAGGAGGTGGATGTTACGATTTAATGGGAGATCAAATTGTACCAACTGATGTAGTTGGAAACGAATACATCGTGAACCTTGGATTTTTGAATCCAGGCTCTAACGAATCTGCATTTATCGTTGCAACCGAAAACTTTACATCCGTTAGTATCGACAACGGAATTACCGTAACTAATACCATCTTAAATCAAGGAGATACTTATCAGTATAGTTTAACTGAGGCGTTAACGTATATCAATTCAGATAAACCAGTATATGTATGGCACATGTCTGGGTATGGATGTGAAATGGGAGAGGCAATTCTTCCTCCACTGAACTGTGCAGGATCGAATGAGGTTAATTTCTCTCGTTCAACTCCGGTTAGTTTCTTATTGAATATTCTTTGTCCAGCAGGGTCTGAAGGGAATTTTACTTTGAATGGAAGTACCACTTTGGTTACCGCAGGAATGTTTAACCCGGTTCCTGGAACTGGGGGAGCATGGGTAGGAGCACAGATAAGCTTTAATACCACTGACGTACCAGTTGGAACAGCTAGTTCTATTACTAACTCAACAGACCTATTTTCGTTGGGAATAATCAATGGATCGGCAACAGGGGGATGTTTGTATCACTACATGTCTTCGTTTATCAGAAGAGTGTATACCAAAGCAGGAAACGATACCACCTTGTGTAATGGAGAGCCTGTGGTTAACCTAAATGGAAGTGTTACTGGTGGAGCAACAACCGGTGTTTGGTCGGTTTTAAATGGTACAGGAACATTAAACACGCCAACCAATCTGGTTACCACTTACGCCCCTAGTGCTAGTGACTACAGCCAGGGAAGTTTAACTTTTGTGTTGGGATCAACTGGAAATTGTGACCCTGTTTACGATACCATGGTGGTTGATTTTATTCAATCCCCGGTGGTTACAGCTGGTCCAGATGATACTTATTGTAAAAACAATGTGGGTAATGTACCTATAAATGGAACTTTATCCTACGCTGCTGGTGCTTCATGGTCTGGTGGTAATGGAGGGGCTTTTGGTAACTCAGGAAGTTTAAGTACATTTTATACACCATCTCCTGCAGATTTAGCTGCGGATAGTGTCGCTTTATTTATTACATCGGCCGGAAGTTTAAATTCTTGTCCAAACGATGAGGATACAGTTGTGATCTACTTCACTGATCCAGCTACGGTTATCGCCGGACCAGATCAGGTGGTTTGTTCAAGCGATCCTGATGTAAATTTAGTAGGAAGTATTACAGGTGTTACCACAACTGGAATTTGGAGTACAACAGGTTCTGGAGCTTTTAGCCCGTCAGGAAACCAGTTAACAACAGATTATTTAGTAAGTAGTGCAGATACTGCTTCAGGTACAGTTACACTTACGTTAACTTCTACATCAAATGCTAATTGTTTAGCTGTTCAGGATAGTTTGGTGGTAACCATTATAGATAAGCCGGAAGTTCTAATAACCACTTCGGATTCGTTGTGTTCTAATTTGTCTGCCATTAATTTAACTGGTACCGTAACAACTGGGTTCTCTACAAACTGGGTAGTAAATGGAGCAGGATCTATTGTGGCTCCTGGATCATTAAATACTACTTATAATATGAGTCCATTGGATACTACAAGTGGATTTATAGATATTTTCTTATCCACTACTGGAGGTATTTGTCCGGTAGAACAAGACTCACTTAGAATCACATTTATCGACCCTCCATCGGTTAATGCTGGATTGGATCAGGCGTTCTGTAATAACGAGCCGATAGAATTAAATGGAGCTGTTGGAGGAGCAAATTCAACAGTGAGCTGGTCTTCTACAGGTACAGGTGTATTTAACCCAAGTACAGCTATACTGTCAACCTTCTATTTCCCATCTGCTCTGGATGTAGCTAATGGAGGAGTTAATTTGATTTTAACGTCATCGGGAGATTACGGGTGTATTCCTACCAACGATACATTGGAGGTTACATTTAAAGATTCTCCGGTAGCTGACTTCACGTTTACAGAATCATGCGATGGACAGAATACAACATTTACGGATTTGTCTACCACTTCTGATGGAACCATCAATTCATGGACTTATGATTTTGGAGATTTCACTTCTTCTATTTCGCAGAATCCATCTCACCTATTCCAGGCAAGTGGTACTTACACTACATCACTAATTGCAGGTTCTACCAATGGATGTTATGATACAACGGAGTATACAGTAACTGTTCACCCTAACCCAATTGCTCAATTTACTAATGGAATAGCTTGTTTAAACTTGCCAACTGATTTTGAGGATCAATCTTTTGTTGCTAGCGGAAGTATCGTTGCATGGGATTATGACTTTAATAATGGAGAAGGTTCATCAACAGATCAGGACCCAAGTTATTCATTCTTAACTTCGGGTGGTGTTTCGGTTACCCTTCAGGTAACATCCGATCAAGGATGTGTAGGAACAGTAACTAATGTTGTTAATGTACTTCCTGGACCTAATGCAGGATTGTCAGTTACACCTAACCCGGCTTTAGCGTTAGAAGATGTGTTTTACACCGATCAATCTACTGGAAACCAGTTAACCAATTGGTACTGGGACTTTGGAGATGAATCCGGAGGGAACCAACAAAACGAAATTCATAATTATGCAGATGGGGGTGATTATACAGTAACCCTAACTGTTACAGATATTGATGGGTGTATCGATACCGCTCAAGTGGACCTAACCATTGCTCTTTTACCGGTTCTTCCTTCGGCATTTACTCCTAATGGAGATGGTGAAAACGATGAGTTCATTATTAGAGGAGGGCCATTTAATGCAGCCAATCTTAAGATATATAACAACTGGGGAGAGCTGATTTTTGAATCAGATGATCCCGATGTTGGATGGGACGGAACCTATAAAGGAACTGAAGCTCCTCTTGGAGTATATACCTGGACCTTCCAGGTGGAAGTGATAGGAGGTAGAATAGTTAGTAAATCTGGTGATGTAACCTTAATGAGATAGACATGAAAAAGCTTTTTACCATATTATTTTTTGGAATGACATTGGGAAGTGTTCAATCTCAGGACTTTCACCTTTCCATGTACGATTCTTCTCCGCTGTTTTTGAACCCTTCCATGACTGGGGTGTTTGAGGGTGACTGGAGGTTGCATACTCAATACAGAACACAATGGAAGTCGGTTAATTTTAAGCCTTATACTACGTCGTTAGTGAGTTTCGATATGCCATACAAGAAATGGGGATTTGGAGGTCAGATCATAAACTTCAAAGCAGGTATTGGGAACTATAGAGCATTACAGGGAACATTTTCTGCTGCCTATACCACCCCTTTGGATGCTGATAAGTTCCATAATTTATCGATGGGTATTCAGGGAGGTTTAACTCAAAAATCTGTTGAGTATCAATTGCACACTTTCGATAATCAATATACCACCACAAATGGAGGTGGATTTGACAATACGGTTGACCCGGGAGAATCTTTCGGAGGACAGTCATTCATATTACCAAACATTAATGCTGGGCTGATGTACTATTACTCTCGTCAGCAAAGCTTGTTAAACCCATTTGTAGGGTTCTCAGTTTTCAATTTGTTAGAGCCTAAAGAGTCGTTTTTTGAAGCCAACAATAATCTTCCAATGAGGTACTACTTGCACACAGGGGTAAGAGTAAACATTACCGAAGGAATATACGTGTTGCCTAAAGTGCTTGTAATGATGCAGGAGAACTTTAGAGAACAAACTTATGCGCTTGATGCAGGATTCTATATGCGCTCGGCAGAGTTGTATTTACTTTCCGGATTGGTGTATAGAAATAGAGATGCGATGATCTTCTCCATCGGAGCCAGAAAAGAGAAATACATTGCTAAAGTTGGTTACGATATTAATACATCATCCTTAGCTCCGGTATCAACAGGTAGAGGAGGGTTTGAGCTATCTTTTACCTACATGATGTATAAAGTGGAACCTAGAAGAAAGAAAATTTGCCCAAGGCTATAAACTAAACCAATGACACTGAATTCGATGAGGAAATATGTTGTTTTGTTGATGGTGCTGATCACTACCGGTGCCTTCGGTCAGTCAAAAGTGGAGTGGTTGCATAATGGAGACGATTATTATGCTTTGGAAGATTACCCCTCAGCCCTAAAGTATTACCTAAAAACACTGGACGATTCGTTAATTCTATCCACCAGAGTAATGCCTTATGAGGTAGCGGTAACCAACCAAAAATTGAAGAACAAAGAAATTCAAATAGATAGCTCTACTATTTTATTAAAAGACTACTTACATCATCAGGTGGCTATGTGTTATTACTACACCAGCGACTATAATCATGCTGTAGATCATTTTAAACTGTCTTCGGAGTCTGGAGCATTTCAGGATGATAAATACTTCTATGGAGTTGCTTTAATGAATGTAGAAAAGCACAAAGAAGCATTAGCAATTTTTGAAGATTATGTAAAGCAGGAAAATCATACTGATTCGTTGCTTAAGCTAAGTCAGTGGAACATGTCTGGATGCTACTACGCGATGAATCCTGAAAATCGTAAGGAAGAAGTAGTGGTGACAATGGCAGATTCTGTTTTCAATAGTGGAACTGCAGCTTTTGCACCAATGTGGTGGGGAAGCGAAGAAAAACTATTATTTACTTCTGCCAGAAAAGGTGGGGTGATTTTTGATCCGGTAGAACAACAGTCTGAGTTTCTATTGGACTTGTACTGGACGGAAAAAATAGATTCAGCTACCTGGGGACAACCTCATAACTTTGGTCGTCCGCTTAACTCTGCAAAACACGATGCATCAGGATGTTTTAATAATAACGATGTAATGTTCTTTACCAGATGGAGTGGAGCAGACAGCAGAGAGCAAAAAATCTATTTAGCCAGAATGATTGATTTGAAGTTTTTCGAATCTTACCCTCTGGATTCTGTGGTGAATTACCCTGGTCATAAAAGCATTAACCCATTTGTTACTTTGGATGGATCAACGCTTTATTTCTCTAGTAACAGACCTGGAGGTCATGGAGGAATGGACATCTGGAAGGTGCAAATTGATGCATTTGGAAAGCCTATGGGAGAAGCGGAAAACCTAGGACCGGCGGTAAACTCTAAATACGATGAAGTAACCCCTTTCTTTCACGAAACAACGTCTACTTTATTCTTTAGTTCTAACGGACATAAATCCATAGGAGGGTTGGATATTTTTAAAAGTGCATTTAACAGAGATAGCGAATACTATTCTGCTCCTGTAA
The DNA here is from genome assembly GCA_965230225.1 of Parvicellaceae bacterium. Classification (GTDB taxonomy): domain Bacteria; phylum Bacteroidota; class Bacteroidia; order Flavobacteriales_D; family Parvicellaceae; genus CALSMU01. Next base: position 92,089 of record CBDDKM010000002.1, on the reverse strand, counting down.
ACATGGGGATGCCAATTAACTCGAGTAAGGATGATGCTTACATGATTTGGGATAAATACCTTAAGAAAGGCTATTTCTCAAGTGATAGAGAAGATTGCCCAACAGGACATTGTTACGATATCTACGAGGTGCAAAATGAACCGATTCACATCTACATTGAAGGGTATGTTTATGACGCTAAAACCGATGATATCATCCCTAATGCAACGATTACATTTAAAGATGTTGAGTTTCAGTTTGAACCATTTGAAGTAACCGCTGATGAAGAAGGATTCTACGAAACAGAATTATCTCAAGACATTGAAACCTTTATTAAGGCAACTAAGCCATCTTATTTTGCCGATGCGGCCAGTGCAAATACACGTGGTATAACTGAAACAACTTTTATAACTCAGGATTTCTTTTTGAGAAATATACCTAAGGAAGAGATCGAAATTCCAGGTATTGAATACGATTTTGATTCTCATAAACTAAGAAAGAAATCAGAAGAAATTCTGGATGAGTTGGTGGAATTCTTAAACCTGAATGATAACTTGGTAGTACAAATAAATTCGCACACCGATGCTCGTGGAGATGACCTATATAACCTAGGATTATCGGAAAGAAGAGCCCAATCTTGTGTGGATTATCTAATTGGAAAAGGTATTGCTAAGGAGCGATTAATGTCTAAAGGGTTTGGTGAGTCATCGCCAGCATTTTTAGTAGACGAGAATAAAGACCCTGTTATTGGTACCGATGGTAAAAAAATCCAGCTAACACCGGAGTACATCAAGAGCATGCCTAACAATACTAAAAAGGAGGAACTTCACCAGAAAAACCGTAGAACTGCATTTAAGGTAGTTGGTGAAGGATTCAAATTAGAGAGTAAGTAAATTACTTGTATTTGTAAGGTTTCCATCGTTTACCTTTTCTAACCTCAATTAAATCATCTTTGGTTACACGGTATTCGTGCCACTTGAATTTAAGTTTGGTATAGTACCGGGCTTCCTGTAAACTCCATTTGTCTAATTGTTTAACGGCAACTATGGAATTTGGAAGTAGTTCCACTTCGTTGTATTCCGGTTCGTAGATCACTTTTATCGAGTTACTTCTAATAATACTTAATCCCTTTGCATTTAGGTACCTGGTTTTTAGCAGCATTTGGTGCTTACCAAATTTAAACTCTTCGATTTCATGGTGGGGTGGAAGTTGAGCTTCAAACTCTACATCGTAAGAAATAAATTTTTCGATGTCTACAATGGTGGTTTGATTTCCACTTTTCCCTAAAAAAACGAAATGAGGTCCCATAAAACCCTCATAGTTATTTACGTATACAATCTCATCGTACTTGTATTGCAATACTTCCTTTAGGCTAATATCGTGTATCCCCCATCTTCCATTTTTCTTAAATAGAGAGAAACCTGCCTCATTAAAAGGTACAATGGAGTCGTAAGTAAGATGATTTTTTTTGTAATTGGTATTAGCTCCGTAATGCCACAGCCCATTACTGTCTTTAAATGGTAAGTACCTGGTGTCGTTCAAAACACTCATGTTGGAATCCAGATAAGCGGGCCTCTTTCTTGAACTATAGGACTTGTAATAATACCCAAGAGAGTTATAAACTTTATCTGCCAGATCAGATGCACATTCCGGGCAGACTTTAATCAGCTTCCTTAATAGACCATATTGGTTGTTAGAGTATACCTCTTTGTAAACTTGTTTCAGTTCCCACTCAACTCTATCTTCAAGAACAATATCTTCTTTATCCAGCAGTAAATCGATCATGTACAGGTTTCTGGAATCCAAAGCCCTGGATATAATGTTTATCGAAGATTGGTACCCGTTGGATTTATATACTTTAGTTATTACATGTTGAGAGTATTCATTGTCACTTATTATCTTTTCTATTGATGGTTTTTCTACTTCAGGTACTTCCGGTAAAGAAGCCATTCTTAGCAAGTATTGAGAGTTGTACTGAATGGTGTCGTAAGGAGCTCCCAGCTCTTTTAATATTCTTGGTTGGTATTGGGAGGCATAATCAACAGCTTTATCTCCATAACGGTCTTTTTTGTTAATGTTTACACCATGTTCTATCAGTTGCTGTACCATGTGGTAATTATTTTTCTTAACCGCAAGGTGGAGGTAAGTCATACCAGCTTCATTGGTTCTATGAATATTTATTTTTTGTTGAAGTAACCAGTCAAATAGGAATTTGCTTTCACAGCTTATAGCAAGGTGTAATGGTGTTTCTCTATCTGCATTGGTCAAGTCAAAATTGTACTTATGTTTTTTTAGAACCGCCAATACTTTCTCCATTTTATCCGGTTGGTCCGTAAAACCATTCCTTCGGTGATGAGGGTTAATTAGATCGTGCAGAAGGGTATTGTAGGAATGTCCGTATTTGGCATTTACAGATACTTTTTTGGACTCAAGTATTTCATCCAATAGAGCTATTGTGTCGTGGCTAATGGTGGCCTTTAAGACCATTAGCCCATCTTTTCTCCAGTTTACGGTAGGGATGAATTTTTTAATAAATGCATTGTGTCTTACCGAAACAGCTGCATTGTAAGATTCTTTTCTATGGGTATAGGTAGCCCTTTTATACATGGTGTTAAATAACTCTGGATTGGAGTTGTAGGGATCGGATTTAAGGTAGAGTCGTAGGTAATTATCTACTGAGGTGGAGTTGTATCTACTATTCTTTTTAGTGAGTAGCATAAGCAAGGAATCTCTCTCAGGAGAAACAGGCTGTTGAATGGTTTTGGAGGTGAGGGAATATTCCACTAATGTACCTCGAGAGAAGGAATGTGCTACAGTGGCTATTAACCAACCTGGGAACCAAAACTTGGGTGCACTTCTTTTGTAGCGATAGCTGTCGTAACATTCGCAAGGAGCACCATCGTTAATCATAGAAATGACCTCATTGTACTCTTTTACAGCAATGTGCTGGTACATTGTTTTACACAATGTATCATGGTGTTGAGCTTTAGAAGAAACTCCTATCGCTATAAGTGATAGTATAATTAATAGTCGGGTCAGCATATTGTTCCAATAAAATTAGAAATAATACAAGAACATCATTCCTCCTTATTTTAATGGAGTGGAATGAATGTACTAATACGTCAGATTGGATGATTAGTTGGATCGAAAGTGTAATTTAAGCTCTTCCAGATCCTCTTTGAGTAGCAGTTTATGATATACAAAATCGATAATTGGGTCCTCAGGATACTTTTCTAAATACAGTTTACTCTGTATTTCTGCTTCAGCATACATGTCCGCCTCTAAAGCACAATGTACTGCAATACGAAGAGCCTTTCTTTCATCAGGGTATTTATACTTTACGAGGTTGGTGGCATGAAAATAAGCTGATCTGTAATCCCCTTGCATAAAACAGGCTTCCATCAAATACAAAGTGTAAACCGGAGAGTTCGGTTGGTTAGCTAGAGCTTCTTCAAAGTGCATTCTGGCCTGTTCGAAGTCTTGAGCTTCTCTAAGTAGGCGTATGCCTTCCTTTTCAATGTTTGGATCTACTTGTATTGGTTGTGTAGGTGAACTGATGGAAAGAGCGCCTTGTGCCTCTAACAAAAGTTCTTGTATGTCCTTCTGATTGGGGTTGTAATAAACAGCTTCTTGCAATCGGTTTACAGCTTTGCCATATTCTTTGGAATGCCTTAAAAAGAAGAAGCCATCATCCATTAACAGATTGGCATACATAGGGTCGTTTCCGGGTAAGGCATCCTTTTTTAGTTGCATTAAAATGTTCTCTTTCCTATCCAGGTAGCTGTTCATGTCTTCATCCATCTGTAGGGCGGTAATAATGATCCGGTTAGAGTGGAGATAATAAGTTCTATAAACGTGTTTCCCTACAGATTCCAAACGCTGGGTTAACATCGATGGGAATGCATTTACTAAAAAGATTGGGAGCGTTAAGATTAATAACCCACTTGTTGTTGGAATGGAGTAGGATGGCCACTCCAGATTTTCGGTTAGCCTGATAAGAGCTACTAACAGAAATAATAGAACTGGTGCAGGAAATGAAAATAAATCCCAATCCATAGGCATAGAAACCAATGGATTAATCATGAATAACAATAGGATAAACAGTATTGCAGTAGTCCCCAGAATCAATATTTCTGGCTGAGTAAGTTTAGCTTTTCTTCTGAATAAAATGATGGTCGATATTATCAAAAAGATAACAGGAGCAGACCATGAAAGCGTAGCATTAAAATAGTCCAAAATGTGGTTAATGCTAAGCAAATTGTATCGGTCCAGCGGTGCTTCTGGAGAAACGATTGGTAAGAACAATCTTTCACTGGCTTTTACATTGTCTAAAAATCGAGGGTCATTAAAGTCTCTGATGATAAAGAAGTACAATAGAGCACCTACTAAAACAATGGGCAGTATTACCTGATACAATGATTTCTTTAGTGTTAAATAATTTTGATCGTCTTTAGAGATGGTAATGTATGCCATTATCCAACCTGGCAAAAGCAGCAAGGTGATAGGGTGTATTTTAAACAGTAGTACCAACCCGGCTAATAGGATCCAAAGCCATTTTTTCTCCTTCTTCCTTAACAGCGTTAGTAGTCCCATTAACCAAAGGCTGAAAAGAAAGAAAATGGGAGCATAAGTTTCGGTATGGTTGTAATAAATTAAAGTAAATGGAGAGAAAAGACCAATGGCTCCCAATATTAATTGCCACTTGTATTTGGTAATATAGGATCGTACAAATAGTAACCAACTCAATGAAAACCCAAATCCAAAAATGATCCCCATCCACTTAAAAATAACACCATAATTTACCCCGCTTATGTAGGAAAAATAGGTGTATAGTAAGGTTATGGTTTTTCTTCCACCAGATGGGGCAAGATTAAAAGAAAACAAATCCGAATAGAAATTGGTAGGTAATTCTGTGATGGTTTGATCCAGATGCTGTCGGTACTGGAAGGCATCGCCATAATCGTCCAGAGCAATAGGTAAACTATATTGAATGAAAGCTAATATAGCTGCTATTGCCACAATAATGCCAGTACTTAAATCGCCATCGGTTTTAAAATTAAATGGTTTGATTTTTGGGTATAGGATCAAAAAGAATCCAATAGCAAGCACTAACCAGTTGATACCAGTTGGCAGAAATGCAAGAGAGTGAACTCCCCACCAACGATCAGGAAACAACATTCCAATCAAGAATAAAATGGAGAGTAGAACTCCCACTATGTATGCTTTGTCGGCCTTTTGCATTGTACATTATGCTCAATCATTTAAAGAATGACTGAGAAGGAGCATAAATGTAAAAAATCAACTGGGAATTTGAAGGATGAAAGAGGGGATTCTTTTACCTTTACTAGCTTAAATTTAAGACCAGATCCATGGTAGGGAGATATAAATTTTTAATTGTGGCAATGTTTTCTTTTGCTACATTAAACACTAAAGCACAAGACACCACTTGCGTAACCATTTGGATGGATGCGATGCTTGAGGCCATCAGAGATGATGAGGGTAGACCAACCATTCATGCCAGAAATATATTTCATGCTGCGGTGGTGATGTATGATGCATGGGCTGTATATGAGGAAAAGCCCGAATTGTACTTATTGGGGAAAACGGTAAATGGAGTTCATTCTCCTTATGAGAACCCAATGGATTTTTCCGGAATGGATAAGGACAGTGCAAGGTATGTTACCATGAATTATGCTGCCTTTACCTTTTTGAATAACCGATTTAATCAATATTCCAGTAAAAACAGAACCATTATTCAGTTGGAGGATCAATTCGAAAGTTTAGGGTTCGATAGGAAGTTTACTTCTACTGACTATACTAAAGGATCACCGGCTGCTTTAGGTAATTATATAGCTAATTGCATGATTAACTTTTCTCGTCAGGATGGATCGAATGAAGATGATCAGCACGAGCCAATTACTTATGAACCTGTAAATACTGCTTTAAAGCCTAATCACCCTGGAACTCAAATAGAAGATCCTAACAGATGGCAGCCACTATCTATTAGAGAGTATACAGATCAAAGAGGGTTTGAACCGGATTTGCTGGAATGGAATGTAAATGTATTGAATCTAAAACAGGATGTTTTCTTAAGTCCAGAGTGGGGGTCGGTTTTTCCTTTTTCGTTAAAAAGAGAAGAGGCTAAAGTGTATCCTAGAGAGGCTTGGGAATATATAGTGTATAATGATCCGGGACCACCTCCATACATTGATTTGAAGGCAAATCCGTTAGATGAAATGTCGGAAGAATACAAATGGGGATTTTTATTGGTGGCGCTTTGGTCTGCTCATCACGATCCTAAAGATTCCGTAAAGATTGATATTTCTCCACGTGCTATTGGAGCAGTTGGAGATCTTCCTCAAGAGTATTCTGATTACAGAAACCTATACAATTTAATGGAGGGTGGATGTAAAACAACACCTCATAAAGTTAATCCAGTAACTGGAAAACCTTACGAACCTAATATTGTAAATAGAGGGGATTATTCCAGAGTAATAGCAGAATATTGGGTAGATGGAATTAATACTTACACTCCACCTGGACACTGGGTAAAGTTATTACACGATGTTAACTTGCATCCATCTTGTGAAAGAAAGTGGAAAGGAAAAGGTAAGCCTTTAAGCCAGTTAGAGTGGGATGTTAAAACACATTTGGCAATGGGGGGAGCTCTTCACGATGCTGCTATTAGTGCCTGGGGTGCTAAAGGATGGTATGATTATGTTAGGCCAATTTCTGCAATTCGATTAATGGGGCAATTGGGGCAATGTTCTGACCCTAAGAAAGATCATTACCACCCGGCGGGATTGCCGCTTATTGAAGGAAGAATTGAAATGGTGACTAAAAAAGATCCGTTGGCAGGAGAGAATAAGGAGCACGTTGGTAAGCTTAAAATCTATACCTGGAGAGGACCTGACTATGTTCAGGATCAATACACAGATATGGCTGGTGTAGGTTGGATATTAGTGGAAAACTGGTGGCCTTATCAGAGGTATTCGTCTGCAACTCCTCCATTTGCAGGTTATATTTCCGGGCACTCTACCTTTTCAATTGCAGCTGCAGATGTATTGACATTGGTTACAGGTAACCCTTATTTCCCAGGAGGTCTTGCAGAATTTACAGCCAAGAAAAACGAATTCTTAATATTCGAAGAAGGACCAAGTCAGGATATTACTTTACAATGGGCCACATTTAGAGATGCTGCAGAAGAAACTTGTTTATCCAGAGTTTGGGGAGGAATACATCCTCCTGCAGATGATATTAAAGGTAGAATTGTAGGAGAAAAAGTGGCAGTTTCTGCCGTAGAACTTACCGAACAATACTTTGAAGGTAAAGTAAAGGATTAGCCTCCACCTTCAAAGTATAAATGAAGCTTGTCTAGCTGGGTACCATTTAGCAAGTGCTGGTGAACTTCTATAATGTCGGGGCTTTGCCATTTTTGTAGATACTTACCTGTGTACTCTTTTGCTAAATCAAAATTTCTGGCTTTAATGGCACAATGAATAGTGATGGAATGAGCCTTTTCTTCGTCTGGGTAGGAAAGAGAAACAAGAATTAATGCATCGTCAACAGCTTTATCAAACTGTTGTAAGGCAAATCTCGACTCCATTCGATATAGAACCAATAGTGGATCGTTTTGTTTATAGTTGGAGGCTTCTTCAAAGTAGGGTAAGGCTCGTTCTGGCTGATGAAAATCCCTGTTTAAGGAACACCCCTGATCAATTAGTATCTGAGTGAATTCATAATCGTTACCTAGATTAGCATGAGGTCTGAGCTTTTTTATGAACTGTTCTCTTCGCTCAAAGGTTTGCTGGTAATCTTCTCCTCTTATTTCTAAGCCATAGGTTAGGTATTTATGCGTCCATTCGAAGTAGGAATCATAAATCCTCATGGAAAGTGCTTCATAGCGTTGCGCAGTAGGCTCAGTAAAAGAGTGGATAGCAAAAAATGGAATTACCATTAAGGACATGGATACGGATGGTAGTACTAAAGATGAAGCACTATTCTCAACCTGACTTAAAATGAGCATGCTAAAAACCAACAATGGAATTGCCGGAATAGAAAACAAATCCCAATCTATTGGCATGGAGAGAAGTGGGTTAACTGCAAAGAATAACATTAAGTTTAGCAGGAGGATCAATCCAATGAGTATAATTTTATTGTCGTTCCACCTGATACTTTTTCTTTTACCCACAATTAGGTAGGTAAGAAGAAACAAAGCAGCTGGCGACCACATGAGTGGTAGTACCAGGATGTCAAATATGTGTTGCACTCCAAACAGGTTGTACGTGTCAAGTGGAGCCTCTGGCGAAACTAAAGGGAGGAAAAGTCGATCAATTCCCATCACCATTTCTCTCATGTTCCTTGGGTCGTTGTAATCTTCTAAAATGAAAAAATAGGCAATGCTTCCAACTAATATGGCTGGAGTAATGATCCAAATTAAAGTGTTTTTCCAGTTAATAAGTTGAGTTGCTTTTTCTCTTAGTGATGGAATGAATAGAATTATTGCCAGAGCCAACGAAGGCAGATACATGACAGCAATGGGGTGTATTTTGAGGCAAACTATCCATACTATTACTAGTGCAATTAATGCTGGAGTAGACTTTTTATTGATGAATCTTACGAGTATCACCATCCATAACAAATCAAAAAAGAAGATTGGGGCATAAATTTCCTGATGACCAAAGAATATTAATAGAAATGGAGCAATTAAACCAGCTAACAACCCCACTAATCTGCTTGTCTTTTGTGTTAATACATCTTTGATGAACAATTGCCAAACAAGTACATAGAGCATACCAAATACTACTCCAAATACAGAAAAGGATTCTCGATAAGTCATCTCACCATAATGAGCAAGGTAAGTAATTAGGGATAGTATAGTATCCTGACCATCCGAAGTACCTAATTTGAAGCTAAATAAAGCTTCTTTAGCTGCTGGAGGAATTCCCTTAGGTACTTGGTCCAGAAACTCAACAAACTTGAAAGAATCACCATAGTAATCGTGAAGAATAGGAAGTTTCCCCATGATGATGCCATAAACAATAGTAATAATTCCAATTCCTGACCAGGATGAGATGTTAATTGGCGGAATTTTGTTGGAGGGTAAGAAAAGCAGTAAAAGAGATAAACCGATAAATATGAATTGAACTACTGGAGAAAAGAAAGCTAGAAAATGAGAGGTCCAGAAAACATCGGGAAGAGCAATTCCAAGAATATACAAGCCAATAAAAATTAGCCCGATTAGCTGATAATCATTTAATCCTAGAAATACTTTATTGGCAGTTGTAGAATTGTTCATTATTCACAAAAAAGGACGCTATAAGCGTCCTTTTTATTAATATGTATTGATGATTTAATCGTTCAGTTCAACCGTCACCGTTTCTTCTTCTTTGGCAACTTTGTTTTCTAGTGCAGCCATTCGCTTACTTAAATCGAGGAAGGCTTGCTCATAATTATCGATCTTCTTTTTCTGTGAGTTGATGACCATCTGTTGGCTTTCAATTTTCTCGTTCAGCTCTTGAACAGATTTTACCAGTGGTACAACAAACTCAGCATACCTAATACCGTACATTTCTTGCTCTGGGTACTCTGGAACCTTAACACCACTAAAGTTATATTCTAACTTATTGGCAGCTTCATAAACTTCCTGAGCAATGAACCCGGTGTACTGAATATTCTTTTTGTCGGCAAAACCAGTAGGCGATTCGCTACAGTTAAAACCATTAATCTTATCTACATCGTAATTATAGGTTACCGGCCTTAGTTGAGTAATGAAGTCAAGACCTGGAACATTTTCCTGTACATTGGTCTTAAATCGTCCATCCGAAGTAGCGGTCCAGTTTACTGCTCCACCAATTGATGTAACAGATGCGTTACCCAAATAAATTTCGTTATCAGCTGTAACAGTGGCCCCATTTCCTAATGCCATAGAGTTGTTACCAGTGCTACTAGCTCCATACCCTAGTGCTGTAGCATAAGCATTATTAGCAATCGAAGATGCTCCGATGGCAGTAGCATAAGCAGAATCCACATCAACTGTGTGTCCGATACCTACTGCATATTGTTCTTCTACAGTAGTAGTGTACCCCATACCAATTGAATTAGCATTACTTGTACTACAAGAGGCTCCCCATGCTAGAGAGTAGTTTCCTCCGGTATAAGCATTTGCTCCAAATGCTATAGCTCTGTTAAATCTTGAGTCAGAGTCATATCCAAATGCAATTGCTCTTGTATTGTCTGTGTACGAATAGTTTCCAAAAGACATACATCCATTCGCTTGAGCCCAGGCATAATATCCAAATGCAGCAGCATCGTTATCTTCAATAGAAATATCTCCTCCAACAAAAGTGTTACGGTAACAGGTGTTGTCACCTGAGAAATCCGCATAAGCTCCAATTCCTGTGTTCCAATTTCCTTCTCTGTTGGTATAACCACATCTTGAACCTACATAAGTATTATACCATGCTTGTGTAGAGTTATTTGTTCTGTTATTATCATAACCAGCATACGCTCCTACAAATGTTACGTGCGATGAGTATTCAGACCCCGCTCCAGCAGCAGCTCCAATATAGGTGCTCCAATCTCCGGTTGAGTTATCAATACCGGCAGAATCTCCTAATGCAGTGTTGTGGTGACCATCTCTGTTATCGTAACCAGCTTCAGAACCTACAAAACAGTTTCTATACCCTGTAGTATTGGTTCTACCAGCAGTACTTCCAATAAAAGTATTGTCACTTGCAGTAGTATTATTATATCCAGCATCCTCACCAACAAATGTTAAGTCATCTCCAGTTGTATTGTTCAATCCACATTCCTCTCCAATAAATACTACATCAGACCCGGTAGTGTTATAGTATCCTGCGTGAGCACCGATAATAGTAACATCCGTATCTGTGTTCGAGTAACCTGCGTTATCTCCAAGATAAGTGTTATCCTGTCCTGTTGAACAAGAAAAACCTGCATGTTCACCAATTGCAGTGTTTTGCTGTCCTGAAGTATTATTGTATCCAGCATTACGTCCCATAAAGGTGTTCTGAGAACCTGAAGAGGTTCTATGTCCAGCAGAATCTCCAAACGCCACATTATAATCTCCGGAAGAAATGTTGGTCAATGCTCCTGATCCTTGTGATTCGTTCAAAGTTTGAGCTTTTCCTTCTGTAAAAGCTGCTACAGCCAAAGCAACAAGGGCAAAGTGGTATATTTTTTTCATGATGACTTAAACGTTATATAGGGTCTTAAGTAAAGACAAATATAAATTAATTTCTGACTTAATTCATTTTGACGAAAATAAATAATTAAGAATTAACATACGGCCTTATGATTTCCGTAGCTTTGACTTATGCGAATTTGAGCATACATTTCATTGATTAACGTAATTATGAAGACCATACAGAGGCTAGATGTTTTAAATTTTTTTCTAATCATTGTTTCATTGATTTTAGCCTATTTTTTGCCTTTCAAAACCTTTCTATATGGCTACGTTATATTGGGACCTTTACATTATTTAACAGAGATCAATTGGTTAGATGAAAAGAAGTATTACTTAAAGGAAGAACATGGCTTTAAGTGGTGGGCGATAGGATTGACTTTAGTATTCATATTGCCGTATCTGCTTCAGTTGCCATTTCTTTCTGGAATGGAGCACGTTGCCAAAGAATATCAACCGTGGATAAATGGAGTTACGATTGGGGCCCTTGGTCTTGCAATTGGATTTGTCTTAACGGGGAAAAGAAATGTTGGTATAATAATGTTAGTTGTATTTGCTCTAACGGTTGTGTTTCTAAGGGATAATGCTTTCTATAATCAGTGGGTTGGAGTGTTTTTGCCGACAATCATTCATGTTTATCTGTTTACGCTATTATTTATGTTGTACGGAACCATGAAGGTAAAAAGTAAGGTGGGTTATTTGAATGTAGCTTTAATGATATTAGTGCCATTTATTTTACAGATGATACCATTGGATAGTTCCCAATATGAGTTTCAGGATTCAATAAAATCTGTGTTTATTGAAAACAAATTTCACGTACTTAATGCCAATCTTGCCGGATTGGTAGGTAGCTCTGATGGAACTGGTTTTTTCTTTTACGAAGTTGGTGATTTGAAAATACAAATGTTTGTGGCCTTCGCTTATATTTATCATTACCTCAATTGGTTTACAAAGACCAGTGTTATTGGTTGGCACAAGCAACTCAATTGGAAGAAAATCTCAGTCATTGCTGCATTTTGGGCGGCATCGGTTTTCTTTTATTGGTATGATTTTAAAACGGGATTCATCTTAGTGCTATTTTTAAGTGTTCTGCATGTCTTTGTAGAATTTCCGCTTAACGTAGTTTCCATCAAAGGGATATTCTCAGAAATGTCAGGTCAAAAAAATAATTTATCAGATTCCTAATCATTTCATACTTTTAACCCCTTTCTGATCCCAATCAGACCTATGGATAAGCCACTAAATACTGACTCAAAAAAAATACGAGATATAGGAATCATCTTCCTGTTTTTATTCGTGATTGCTTTGATCTTTCCAAAGGCTTTTTGGGGGATGAATCATCTGTATTTTTTGCCAACAATACTCATTCCTTTAGTATTTATTTGCATTGGTTTTCTAATGTTTTTTTATCCTCGTAATGAGGGGAAGCCATTGTACGAAACAGCGCTTAAACCATTGTCAAACTTAAATAGGTGGCAGGTGAAATTAGCAGCGGCTCTGGTTATGTGCGTGTTGTTCTATTTGTTTCCAATTTACTATGATATTTATGGGGATGCAGCATTTCTTTTCGAATCGGAAAACCAGATAATAAAGGATATTACCTGGGAAGGGCTGGCTCCTTTGTATAGCTTTGACTATACCGATCCAAAAATTGGTACAGGAACTAATTTGTCATTAGTGGCGTTATTTTCCTATTTACTGGATGTTTCTGCACAGCAAGTTTTTAGGGTTTGGGATGCGATTTGTGGTGGAGTATTCGTGTTTTTTTGGTTGGGAATTGTCAGTTTATTGGTCAAGAAAGACGGCTGGAAAACCATTGCTGTTATCTTAGGGGTCACTGCTCCTTTTTTGCAAAATTTCTTTGGTCACTACGAGGTTTATGCGCCGGTATTGGCAGGAATGGCTGCTTACTTTTATGTGTTAATTCAGTTCTTCCAGACGAAAAAGACGAAGTACCTTTTCATATTAGTGCCATTGTTTTTCCTGGTGCTAAAATTTCACGTTACCATCTACCTCCTTGCACCTTCTTTGATACTGACATTTATTTATTGGAAAACGAGCGAAAAAACATCGAGCTTTTTCACCTTGAAAAATAGTTTGAAGTTTATTATGGCTCCCATAGTTATAATTGGAGGAGCTCTTTATGTCGTTATGGGAGGGTTTAAAGGGCAAAGAAGTTATACTCAGGATGACCTTGCCGAGGTGGTATTTCTCCCGTTTGTTTCTTCCGAGGAAGCACCTTTAGATCGTTATAGCTTAATCAGTCCTGCTCATTTTTTTGACTATTTAAATCAAATGTTTCTTTGGTCAGCAGCTGGATTGTTTATTCTGGTTTGTATTGTGATTATTTATCGAAAAAGAATTAATTGGAATCAACCTTTGCTGCTAGTTACCGGGTACACCTTGATTATTTACTTTGGATTTTTCTTCATAATGAACCCATTGCTGAGCATGCCTAACGATTGGGATTTGTTCTCGATGCCAGCCATTCCTTTATTGGTATTTGTACTTTTATTGATACAACAAATTGAAGGAGAAAAACTGCCCAAAGAGCTTACAGGAGGCGTATTGTCGTTTTCGTTATTGAGTATCATGATATTTGTTACAAATGCTGTTCCATCTGCCCTTTCTGGAAAGTTAGAGTATCAAGGGATGTGGGAGTTTCAGACCTATTGGATCGGGTCCAGTTCTTCTATTTTGGAGGGGATAAAACTGGAAGAAAACGAAAAGGTTAGGCATAACAGATTGTTAAAGGTAATTGAGGAGTTAGAACCTTATGCGGTTGAGGGTGAAGATCTTGAATATGCAGAACTTTTACACCAAACGGGACTCTATTATACTACGGACTCCATTAACCCGGGAATTGCCCTAAAGTATTTTGAGCTATCGGATCGATATTATGATAATATCTGTAAGAACCATTTCTTCTTAATTGATGCTTACTACAAAGTGGGGAAGTATCAAGAAGCTCTGGCACATGGAGATCAGGTTGTGTTGTGTCAATTTCCGACGCAAATACAAGCTTACGAAGCTTACATACATGTTGCTCTTACTAGCGGAGAAGACGAGTTAGCTTTGAAACTTTGCAATGAATTACTGGAGATTTATCCTGAAGAACCTTTCATAACCAAAGTGCAGGCGGCATTGGTAAACGGAGAGGATGCAAGTGTTTATTTTGGAGGTGTACCACGAACGGATAATCAACTCTCAGTAGTTTCGGATACTTCAGTTCAAAACGTCGATTTTGTCAACTTAGCCACTTTTGTAAATCAAAATAAATTAACCAATGATAGCCTAAGAATGGTGGCGAAAGGTGTCAAGGATACCTTGCAGGGTACAAGTGAATATTACGCTCTGCTAAATGTGAAAATTGGAAAATTCTATTACGAAAACAAGTTTTTCGATTCTTCTTTGGTTTACTATGATGAAGCAGCGAAACATGCTGAAAAAGATTGTGAAATTCCTTATCACCAGCTGATAAATAAATTTATGTTAGGCGATTTTGTGGGTGCTAATTCTCATTCTAAAAAATTGGTGGAATGTGAATGGCCCAATGCCAATAAAGCATACAGAATGGCCATGCACACAGCCGCAATGGCAGGAGATATTGAAGGTTTATCTAAGTATGTAAATGGTTTTTTAAATCGATGGCCAGAGGATGATTTTGTAAACAGAATTCGAAATGCGATTAATTCTGGTCAGTCTCCCGAGGCAATTTCCAAATTTTTCCAAAATGGGTAAATTTTGACTCGTTTTTTGCAAACGTTTTCATTTCCTAAACGATAGGAAATTTAATGCCCCACATTAAAAAATTGTTAACCCTAGGAATTGTATTTCTTTTATTTATCTTTGATTTCTTGGAGAAGAAGTCTTTTGCGAGCTGAAATCGATCCAAAGCTCACTAAAATTGGCCCTTCTTGAAAAATGAGTTTGTTTGAGATTGTTTAATTCAACACCATGAAAAATATTTTATTGAGAGTCTTAGTGCTCTTGCCTCTTTTGACCCTGGGAGGTATCACCTATTCCCAGGTTAGTTATTCTGGTTCCGAAACGAGGGTAAATACCACCACTGCCAATGATCAAATTGAGCCTGCTGTTTCTATGGATTCGGCCGGAAACTATATCGTAGTTTGGGCTTCTTTGATTAACGATGGAAGTGATTACGGGGTGTATTATCAGCGTTTTGATAACACTGGGACACCAATTGGTTCGGAAACCCTGGTAAATAATACCACCGATTACGGACAAAGAAAACCAGATATTGCAGCTACCATTGGAGGAGGATTTGTAATTGTTTGGGAATCGTATTTGGAAGATGGAGATGGACATGGTGTTTGGTTTGCTCTTTACGATAATACGGGAACTTTAGTTCAAAGAAACCGAGTGAATGATTCGTTGGCTGATGAACAAACGGATCCGGTTGTTGCTATGGATTATGATGGTGGTTTCGTTGTTGGTTATACCGATGATGGACAAGATGGTGATGGTGCAGCAGTTAGTTTTCAGCCGTTCAATTCTTCTGGAATTGCTCAAATTGCTGAAGGAGTAGTTAATACAACTACTGCTGGATATCAGGGACTGCCAGATGTTGCTATGGACTCTGCGGGTAATTTCTGTTGGGTCTGGCAAGGAGACGGTACTGACGGATTAGAAATTTTTGGTAGAAGATACGATGACTCATATTCTGCAATAGGAAGTGAGTTTCAAATTAATTCAACTACTGCTGGTAACCAACAAGAGCCTTCAATTGCAATGGCTCGTGATGGAAGCTTTTTAGTTTGTTGGTCAAGTATGGATCAGGATGGTGATCATTTTGGTATTTACGGACAATTGTACAATAGCTCAGGAGCAACAGTTGGAAGTGAGTTTATTATTAACTCAACCACAGCAGGAACTCAGGACAACGTAGATGTGTCTGTGGATTACGATGGAAAGTACATGGTAACCTGGACTAGTTTCGATCAGGATGGAGATAAAGCAGGAGTTTACTTACAAGTATTAAATACAGATGGTTCTTTGTGGGGATCGGAGTTTCAGGTTAACACCAGAACTAACGATTACCAACAACTGCCTGCTGTTGCTAGCCATTATTCAGAAGATGATATTGTTGTTGTTTGGCAAGATGGACTTAGGTTTTCCAGTTCTACTCATGATGGAGATGATTACGGAATATACATGCAGAGATTCTCTGTTGTGGATGTAACTCCTCCAACAGCAGTTTGTCAAAACATTACGGTTTATTTGGATGGAACAGGAAATGTGTCCATTACCGCTGCAGATGTGGATGGAGGTTCAACAGATAACGTTGGGATCACTTCGTACAGTATTAACACATCAGCTTTTACTTGCTCAGAAATTGGAGCCAATACGGTAACCTTAACAGTTGAGGATGCTGCAGGAAATAGTGATAACTGTAATGCAACCGTTACTGTATTAGATACTGTTGCGCCAACGGCATCATGTCAAAACCTCACGGTTTATTTGGACGGAACTGGAAATGCAAGTATCACTGCAGCAGATGTAGATAATGGATCAACGGATAACTGTGGTTCAGTAACATTGTCTGCAGACATTACTTCTTTCACTTGTTCAGAGGTAGGTGCTAATACAGTTACCTTAACCGTAACAGATGGATCTTCAAATACTGCAACTTGTACGTCTACCGTTACTGTATTGGATACTGTAACACCAACTGCCGTTTGTCAAAACATTACAGCATATCTGGATGGTTCTGGAAATGCTACCATAACAGGAGCTGATCTTGATAATGGATCAAGTGACAACTGTAGTAGTTTAACTTACTCTGCGTCACAAACAGCATTTACTTGTTCAGATATTGGAGCTAATAGTATTACTCTTACAGTTACGGATGCGGGATCAAATACTGCTAATTGTGTTTCAACTGTAACTATTGCCGATACAACTTCTCCAACAGCCTCTTGTCAGAACATTACAGTTTATTTAGATGGTACTGGAAATGCAACAATTACAGCAGCGGATATTGATAATGGGTCTACGGATAATTGTGGATCAGTTACATTATCTGCCGATATTACCTCTTTTACTTGTTCAGAAATTGGAGCTAATACAGTTACATTAACTGTTACTGATGGATCTTCAAACACTTCTACTTGTACCTCTACTGTTACGGTACTTGATACGGTAGCACCAACAGCATCTTGTCAAAACATGACTGTTTATTTGGACGGTTCTGGAAATGCTACCATAACAGCAGGAGATATTGATAATGGATCAACTGATAATTGTTCGTCAGTAACCTTATCGGCAGATATTACTTCATTTACTTGCTCTGATTTAGGAGCTAATACAGTTACCTTAACTGTAACTGATGGATCTTCAAACACAGCAACCTGTACATCTACAGTTACGGTGTTAGATACAGTTTCACCAACTGCTTCATGTCAAAACATGACAGCTTATTTAGATGCTTCTGGGAATGTGAGCATTACAGCAGGAGATATTGATAACGGATCAACTGATAACTGTACCTCAGTAACCTTATCGGCAGATATTACTTCATTTACCTGTTCAGAAATTGGAGCTAATACAGTTACATTAACTGTGACTGATGGATCTTCAAACACTTCAACTTGTACTTCAACAGTTACAGTGTTGGATACCGTAGCGCCAACAGCTTCTTGTCAAAACATCAATGTTTACTTAGATGCTTCTGGTAATGCAACCATTGCCGCAGCGGATATTGATAATGGGTCAACAGATGCATGTAGTTCAGTAACACTTGCTGCAGATATTACTTCATTTACCTGTGCAGAGGTGGGAGCTAATACAGTTACATTAACCGTAACGGATGGCTCAGGAAATACCGCAACTTGTACTTCAACGGTTACAGTGTTGGATACCATTTCACCAACTGCAACTTGTCAAAACATTAATGCATATTTAGATGCATCTGGAAACGTAACTATTGCAGCAGCCGATATTGATAACGGATCAACAGATGCTTGTAGTGCAGTAACTTTATCAGCAGATATTACTTCATTTACTTGTGCTGAATTAGGAGCTAATACAGTTACCTTAACTGTAACTGATGGTTCAGGAAATACTGCAACTTGTACTTCAACAGTTACAGTGTTGGATACCATTTCACCAACTGCTTCTTGCCAAAACATTACAACTTATTTAGATGGATCAGGAAATGCTACGATTACTGCAGCGGATATTGATAACGGATCAACAGATGCTTGTAGTGCAGTAACGCTTTCTGCAGACATTACCTCATTTACTTGTGCTGAGATTGGTGCTAATACAGTTACTTTAACTGTAACTGATGGAGCAGGTAATTCTTCTACTTGTACAGCAACTGTTACTGTAGCAGATACAGTAGCACCAGTAGCGGATGTAGCTTCACTTTCTGATTTAACTGGAGAGTGTACAGTAACAGCTACTGCTCCAACTGCAACGGATAATTGTGATGGAGCAATCACAGCAACTACAACTGATCCTACAACATTAACAGGAGAAGGTACCTATACCATTACATGGACTTATACTGATGGAGCTGGAAATACTTCAACTCAAACACAAAATGTAATTATCGATGACATTACTGCACCAGTTCCTGATGTAGCCACTTTATCAGATGTTACAGATGAGTGTTCAGTTACATCATTAACTGATCCAACTGCAACAGATAACTGTGGAGGAGCTGTAACAGTAACCAACGATGCAACATTACCAATCACAACTCAGGGAACTACAGTTGTTACCTGGACTTATGATGATGGAAATGGAAATACTTCAACCCAAACACAAAATGTAGTTATCGATGATATTACTGCACCAGTTCCTGATGTAGCCACTTTATCAGATGTTACAGATGAGTGTTCAGTTACATCATTAACCGACCCAACTGCAACAGATAACTGTGGTGGAACGGTTACAGTAACTAACGATGCAACATTGCCAATCTCAACTCAGGGAACGACTGTTGTTACCTGGACATACGATGATGGAAATGGAAATACTTCAACTCAAACTCAAAATGTAGTTATAGATGATGTTACCGCTCCGGTTGTAACATGTCCTGGAGACCAAACGGAGAATCCAAATGCTAGCTGTGAGTTTGTATTAGTTGATTATACAGGATTAGTAACGATCACAGATAACTGTGTGGCTAGTCCAACCGTTACTCAAAACCCAGCGGTAGGTACTTTAATTACAGGTACTACTCAAGTGTGGTTGATTGGAGATGATGGAAATGGAAACCTGGATAGCTGTTCATTTAATGTTATTCTAAATGATGCAACTGCACCAACAGCAGTTTGTCAGGACTTCGATGTTTACCTTGATGTAACAGGAAATGCTACTATCAATGGAGTTGATTTAGACGGAGGAAGTACAGATAACTGTACTGGACTTACTTTCAGTGCTTCTCAAACGGCATTCGATTGTACTCACTTAGGAGTTAATACCATAACCTTAACTGTAACAGATGGAAATAGCAATACTGCAACTTGTACATCTGATGTAACAGTGATCGATTCAATTGTACCGGTAGCAGATGTAGCTCCACTAGCAGATGTAACAGGAGAGTGTAACGTAAATGTTACTGCTCCAACTGCAACAGATAACTGTGCGGGAACTGTAACAGCAACAACAGTTGATCCAACTACTTATAATACAGAGGGAACTTATACTGTAAACTGGACTTACGACGATGGAAACGGAAACACATCTACTCAAACACAAACAGTGATTGTAGATGATGTTACTGCGCCATCAGTAACGTGTGCAGGAGATCAAACAGAGAATCCGAATGCTAACTGTGAGTTTACCTTAATAGATTATACAGGATTAGCAACTACAACAGATAACTGTAGTTCAACCATTACCGTTACTCAAAACCCGGCGGTAGGTACTTTAATTACAGGTACTACTCAAGTATGGTTAATCGGAGATGATGGAAATGGAAACCTGGATAGCTGTTCATTTAATGTTATTCTAAATGATGCAACTGCACCAACAGCAGTTTGTCAGGACATCGATGTTTACCTTGATGTAACAGGAAATGCTACTATCAATGGAGTTGATTTAGACGGAGGAAGTACGGATAACTGTACTGGACTTACTTTTAGTGCTTCTCAAACGGCATTCGATTGTACTCACTTAGGAGTTAACACCATTACTTTAACAGTAACGGATGGAAATAGCAATACAGCGACTTGTACATCTGATGTAACAGTGATCGATTCAATTGTACCGGTAGCAGATGTAGCTCCACTAGCGGATGTAACAGGAGAGTGTAACGTAAATGTTACTGCACCAACTGCCACAGATAACTGTGCGGGAACTGTAACAGCAACAACAGTTGATCCAACTACTTATAATACAGAGGGAACTTATACTGTAAACTGGACTTACGACGATGGAAATGGAAACACATCTACTCAAACACAAACAGTGATTGTAGATGATGTTACTGCGCCATCAGTAACATGTGCAGGAGATCAAACAGAGAATCCGAATGCTAACTGTGAGTTTACCTTAATAGATTATACAGGATTAGCAACTACAACAGATAACTGTAGTTCAACCATTACCGTTACTCAAAACCCAGCGGTAGGTACTTTAATTACAGGTACTACTCAAGTATGGTTGATTGGAGATGATGGAAATGGAAACTTAGACAGTTGTTCATTCAATGTAATATTGAGTGATGCAGTTGCTCCAACAGCAGTTTGTCAGGATATTACAGTTTACCTTGATGGAACAGGAAATGTAAACATCAATGATGCTGACCTGGATGGAGGAAGTACGGATAACTGTTCAGGATTAACATTTGCAGCGTCTCAAACAGCATTTAGCTGTGCTGATTTGGGAGTAGTTTCTGTAACATTAACTGTTATCGACGGAAATAGTAACTCAGCAACTTGTACATCTGATGTAACAGTAATGGATACATTGGCACCGGTTCCTGATGTGGCTACTTTAGCAGATGCTACAGGAGAGTGTTCAGTGACGCTTACTGCACCAACAGCAACAGATAACTGTTCTGGAGCAATTACTGCAACAACGGTTGATCCAACAACATACAATACTCAAGGAACATATACAGTAACTTGGACATACGATGATGGGAATGGAAATACATCCACTCAAACACAAACCGTGATTGTAGACGATGTTACTCCAGCTGTGGTTACTTGCCCTGGAGATCAATCAGAGAACCCGAATGCTAACTGTGAATTTACATTGTTAGATTACACAGGATTAGTGACAACAACTGATAACTGTAGCGCATCCATCACAGTAACTCAAAGCCCAGTGGCCGGAACAGTGATAACTGGAAACACAACCATTTGGATGATTGCTGATGATGGAAACGGAAACTTGGACAGTTGTTCATTTGATGTAACATTAATTGATATTGTTCCTCCTACAGTAGTTTGTCAGGATATAACAGTTTATTTAGATGGAGCTGGTACAGTTTCTATTGCTGATACTGATATTGATGGAGGAAGTACGGATAACTGTTCGGGAATGACTTATAGCGCATCTCAAACGGATTTCTATTGCTTTAACCTTGGAGTTACCAACGTTACTCTAACAGTAACTGATGGTGCTGGAAACTCTGCATCTTGTGTGGCACAGGTAACAGTAATGGATACCATTTCTCCAGTTCCAGATACTGCTACATTAGCTGATGTATATGGAGAGTGTAGTGCATCTGTAACGGCACCTACAGCAACTGATAATTGTTCAGGATCAATTACAGCAACAACTACAGATCCGTTGTCTTACAGTACTCAGGGAACTTATACTGTAAACTGGTCTTACGATGATGGAAATGGAAATGTAACAGTTCAAACACAAACGGTAATTGTAAGCGATACAACTGCACCATCATTAGCTTGTCCTGGAGATGCAACATTTGATGCTGACCCTGGAACTTGTGGAGCTATTGTAACCGGTTTAACTCCAACAGGATTATCTGATAACTGTACTTTCCCTAATAACCTGTCTATTTCATATAGCCTAACAGGAGCTATGAATGGAGCTGGATTAGGAGATATTGATGGATCTAACTTCTCTGCAGGGGTAACAACAGTTACTTACTACGTGCAGGATGAAGCTGGAAATATTGATAGCTGTAGTTTCACAGTAACAGTTAACGATAATGAAATCCCAACCATAGCTTGTTCAGGGGATCTAACAGTACCATTCGATTCAGTATGTAGTTATACATTGCCTGATTTAAGTTGGAATGCAGTAGTAACTGATAACTGTACTCCTGTAATCACTCAATCTCCTGCAATTGGAACATTGATTACAAGTACAACAACAATTACTTTAACCGCAACTGACCCTAGTGGAAATACAGCTACTTGTTCGTTTGATGTGATTCCAGGTGATAGTACTGCACCAGTAATTGATTGTATTGATACTGATGTGGTTTATCTGGATGAGAACTGTGAAGTATCATTACCTGATTACGCACAAATCCTAACCATAAACGATAATTGTGATTCTAACCCAGTTATTGTTCAGTCTCCTGCAGCTGGTGAGATGTTTACAGGGGTTGGAAGCATGGAAGTTTGGATTACTGCTCAAGATATTAATGGAAATACTGATTCTTGTCTGGTTAATTTAAGCATTGAAATGGATGACAATAGTGGTTGTCAGCAAAGCTTAATAATCGCAGACCTATTAACACCTAATGGTGATGGTCAGAACGATACCTGGAAAGTAAAAGAAACTCAATACATCGATGGATGTACAGTTTCTATCTATAACAGATGGGGACAAAAAGTATACGAAACTACTTCATACCAAAACGAGTGGGATGGAACTAAAGATGGTAAAAACTTACCGGATGGTTCTTACTTCTACGTAATCGAGTGTGATGGAGAAGTCACTTATAAAGGCCCAGTAACCCTAATGAGATTATCTAAATAAACGAATTAACGATGAAAAAGATATTTGGAATAACACTAATGGTCGCATCGTTGATGACCACTTATGGACAACAAATGCCGGAAAGTAACTTGTACTCGTTAAACAAGTTTTCTATTAACCCCGCTTACGCAGGATACAATGGGTGTGCCGAAGGGTACATTAGTAACTTATCTCAATGGGGAGGATTTGAAGGAGCTCCAAGAACCAGTTACTTTATGGTTCACTCTGGAATCCCTTCGCTAAATGAAAACATGTCGGTAGGAGGGCAGGTTGTGATGGATCGTACGGATATGATCGATCGTTTGTCTGCTGTTGTGTCGTATGGATATAAACTTGATTTAGGAAACGAACAGATTTTGAGATTCGGATTATCTGGAGGAATGTACCAGGTAAATGCTGACCCTTCTCAGGCTACTGTATTAGATGGGAATGATGATGTTGTATTGTCGGGTGCTAGTAGAGGAGTAACTTTTAGTTCTGAGTTTGGAGCGTTCTATTCCTGGAACGGAATTCAATTTGGAGTATCTGTTCCTGAAATTTTCCAGAGAAAGGTAGATTTTAATATTCAAGGATTAAGTAGCGAGTACTACTTAAGAAGAAATTTCCAGGTGTTTGGAAGCTATAAGTATGAAGTTTCGGATATCATTACTGTAGAGCCTAACTTCTTGTATAAAACAGTCGGAAATGGACTCTCACAGATCGATTTTAATGTGGTAGGAACGTACGATAATTTAGTTTCACTAGGGTTGGGATACAGAACCCACTCTGGTTTAATGACACAGCTACACGCTAATATTAAAGATATGTTCTACCTGGGGTATGCTTATGCTGTACCGGGTAATGGAATAATTCAGTATTCTTCAGGATCGCACGAGATCATGCTTGGAATTAAGCTTTGCAAGGATACTAATACTGAGAAGTCTTCTCTGGTAGAGTAATTATACTTTAAAACTTTTATGGGCTAACTCGAAAAGGAATTCATCTCCTTTCGAGTCCCCGTATGCAATAATTTCATCATAATTACTTAGCTGGTACTCTTCAAGCACCCTCTTTTTCTTTTCCTCATGGTTGCAGTTTGGAGTAGCAAGCTTGCCAGTACATGTACCATTATTAAATGCCATTTCCGTACAAATAAGTTTGATGTTATGAGTATCGCAAAAGGGTTTTAACCAAACGTCCAATGAAGCAGAAACCAAACATATTTCGTCTTCGTTACTTTTGTGTTGATTGAATTTTTCCAAAGTATCTGATCGAAGAATTTTGGTCATTTCATTATCGTAGAAAGACTGACCAAGTTCTATCATTTCTACTTCCGATTTTCCTTTATATAAATCCGTTAGGATAGCTTCTTTTAGCTTACCACCATCATACAGGCCCATACGATATCCGATGACCTTAAAAAGGTGTTTGTAATACAGTCCTGCTACCTTCTTCTTACCAGAAGTGAATTCAGCAAAAGCGATGAAGGAGTCCTTTGTGGTAAGAGTACCGTCGAAATCAAAGAGCACTAACTTCATTAGAAATTCATTTTTTTATAAACCCCTTCAGGTAGGTGCTTAATGATGAGCATTAACCATCTCCATTTCCAGGAAACGTATACCACACTTTTTCCTTTTTTAAAAGCTTTAAAAATGGTAGTAGCGGCCTGTCTTGGAGAAACAGTTAAACTTTTGGGGAGTTCCATTCCTTTGGTCATTTCTGTATCCATATAGCCCGGGATAACTGAGATAACTGATATTCCCTTTTTGCTAAGTTTGTTTCTAAGTCCTGAAAGGTATGCGGTGAACCCAGCTTTGGCACTAGAGTAGAGTAAGTTTTTAGCTTTTCCACGATCTCCAGCAACCGATGATACCCCCAGAATAGATCCGCTGCCCCTTTTCTCAAATGCTTCTGAAAAGATGTCCAGTATTTTTAAGATGGAGGTAAGATTTACATCCATTACTTCTTGTATTTCTTCAGAAGAAAAAGGGGTGGATTCATCAGGTAGGTATCCTATGAAACATAGTACGGCATCATATTCCAAAGCTTTAGTTCGGATTTCTGAAATGTGCTCTTTCGTTTTTGCAGCATCAAATATCAGGGTGTCAATGTTCATGGCATGTTCCTGAAGTTCCATTTCAACTTCTTCCATTTTCCCCTGGTTACGAGTAGAAAGTGTTAAATGCCAACCATCATTTAAAAGTAGTTTAGCCGTTTCTACTGCAACACTGGATGTTCCTCCCAAAATCAATGCTTTCATTCCGCTAACTTAATCTTTTTGATTGTATGGATGAAAACTTTTTACCCGATGGAGGAGTGATGATAACATCTTTACCAGACATGGCATCTTTAGCCAAATAGATTCGACCGCCATATTTACTAACTACTTGATCCATCAGTTGGACCAACTTTGGTAAAGACGAATGAACCTTAAAATCCATTGCTAAGGTGTAACCCTTCATAGGAAAAGACCAGGGTGCTTTCGGGTCTGCATCTCCCATTAATTTAAGAACAGTTAGAAATGGAGGTGTAGAATGCTTTTTTACTAGGTCTAATATTGATTCTAATCCCTGTTCTGAAGATTCTAAAGGAAAAACGCATTGGTACTGAATGAATCCTTTTTTGCCGTAAATGCGGTTCCAATTATTGATGCTGTCCAACGGGTAAAAGAATTTGTCTAATGTGGTTATTCCCTTTTCCTTTTTGATCTTTTGTTTATGGTAGTATAAGAAGTTAAAGCATTTGATGGTAAATCTGGAAAGAGCGAATGAAGGAAAGTTAAACGGTATATTGAATTTGCTTTTGAAACCCGCTTTAAGAGGTGTTGTTCTGAACTTTTCTGGTAACTCATGATTATCTGCATGCCTTCCGGACATAAAAAAGCCTCTTCCTTTGGATAGGCAATCTATCCAGGCAACACTATATGGACTTTCCTGATGTCTGGTAAAGCAAGACATTAAACTTTTTAAATCGTTAGCTACTTCATTATGATAAGTGATAAATGAAGTAGTAATTGGCTGCAGTTTAAATCTGGCACTTATAATTATTCCTGATAATCCCATTCCTCCAATGGTATGATAAAATAGATCCTGGTTCTCTTCTCTTGAACAGGTTGTAATGGAGCCATTTTCATCCAGTAATTTTAAGTCCATTAAGCAGGAGCTAAAACACCCTTTGTGATGATGATTTTTCCCGTGTACATCCGAAGCAATGGCCCCACCAACAGTAATGTATTTAGTGCCGGGAGTTACCTCTAAGAAATATCCTTTAGGAATTGTTTTCTCCAAAATATCAGAAAGCATCACTCCTGATTCACATTCTATAATGCCTTTATCCTCATCGAATGAGATAATTTGGTTAAGCTGAAGGGTAGAAAAAACAGTTGAGTTCAAAGAGGCGTCACCATAAGACCTTCCGTTTCCCCGAGCAATAATATCCTGATTCTTATTGATAATGGATTGCAATGCATCTAAATTGTCCGCCTCAAGAACATTTGACTCAATACTCGGGTAATTTCCCCAATTAGCTATTTTTCTTTTTTCAGACATACAGGAAATAGTAGAAACTGCCCAGCCAAAGTATGATGATTCCCTTGAGCCAATGATCTTCAATAAGTAACTCTGCTGGAGCACCGGCATTATTGTTTACAAATACTTGTTGTAAGTAGCGTAAAAAACCAAGAATTACCCAAATAACCGTTAAGTAAATGTAGGATGAGTTGAGTCGTACGGTTACTTCAGGGTCTATGGTGTACATAACATAGAAGATGACACATATCCCTGATAAAGCAGTAATACTAAGATCGGTAAATTTGATGTTGTAGCCTTTTAGGGCAGGTCGTATGGCTTCCGGGTTAGGACTTAATAATTCATTTCTCCGTTTGGCGAAAGCAATCAATAATGAAACAAAAAAGGTAAGTAATATCAACCATTTGGAAAGCTCTACTTCAATTAAGAATCCTCCTCCAAATACACGTAGTAAGAACCCAACAGCAATTATTACAACATCCACAATAGGCACATGTTTTAACCAAATGGAATACAATAGATTGATGCATAAATAGCTTCCAATTACATATATAAAATACAGCGGTAATAAGCTCACTAATACTCCTCCTCCTATAGCTAATGCTCCAGCTACTCCAAAAGCTGTTCCTATAGATACACTACCACTTACAAGAGGCCTATTTTTTTTCTTTTCATCAAGCCGGTCAGCATCTCTGTCCAGATAGTCGTTAAAGATGTATACACAACTGGAGAAGAAACAAAACGCAAAATAACCCATGGTTAATGTCGTGAGGGATTCGGCTGTTAGCGTACCCGCAAAAAAACCTGGAACAAAAATCAAAAGGTTTTTGGTCCACTGGTGTACTCTGATGAGTTTAATTATTTCTCCGAAGGAATTCATTATGGAGGTGAATCGGTTTCGCTAAAATAGATAAAAGCTGGGAATTGAAACTTTATTATTGAAGGACGTAGCCCAGTTTTTTCGATTGATCAATATCATTTAGAGAAAGCTTTGCATTGCCCAATGCTTCATGAATTTTGGATCGAAGAAAATAGGACTCTCCATCTTTTTGATTGTCAGTAATTGAATTGATACTGGTTAAGGCACTTTCAAAGTCCTCTATTGCTATTAATAATTTTGTTTTGTCCTTAACAATATTAGGTAAGCTATTGGAGTATTTCAAGGCTTGATTAAAATCTTGTAGAGCTTGTGTTGTGTCATTTAATGCTTGATACACCAAAGCTCTGTTGTGATAAGTAGGGTAGAAGTTGCTGTCCATTTCGAGTGCAGCGTTGTAATCATTCAGTGCTGAAGAGTAGTCATTAATTAAATAATAGGCTAATCCACGATTAACAAATGCGTTTCTGTTAGGACCTTCGAGCAGTGCAAAATTATACTGCTGAATAGCATTTTGGTATTCTTTTCGTTGGTGGTAAAACCAACCAAACTCAATATAACTGTTAGGTTTTGGGTACTTTACCGTTTGATTTTGTAAGTCATTAAAAGCATCTTCAACATTACCAAGTTGGAGGTGAGCTTTTGAACGAATGATCAGGAAATTGTAATGTTGGTACCCCATTGATTCAGCCTTGTTAAAATCTTGCAAAGCTTTTTCATATTGACCAGAACGGAAATGAATATTCCCCAGATTAAACCAGGCTAAAGCATAAGTGGAGTCGTGTTTAATTGCCTCGTTAAATGCCAGTAAGGCTAACGAATCCTGATTGTTATTGTAGTATATTACTCCAGCATTAATATAAGCTTTGGTATAATTCCCTAGTTCTATGGCTTTTTCAAAATCAGAAAGAGCCAGGTCCAAATTGCCATTGCTTTGGTGTATTAGCCCCCGATTATTATAGGCCAAATAGTATCGGTTTTCTCTTTCAATGGTTTTGTTATAATGTTCAAGGGCACAATCATTGTTTCCGTATTCCAGACAATAGTCTGCTACATTGGCGTATGCAAAATAATGATCGGGATATTCTTCTATTACCTGAGTCCAAAGAGTTTTATCATTTTTCCAAATGTGGCTTTGCTGAAATGAAATGGTGCCTAGACCAATTACATAAAGACAGGAGGTAACATAAATAATAGGCTTTCTCTGGGTTTGTTTTAAGAGCTTCTCCCACCAAAATGCCAAAACGAATATTAGTCCAACGTAAGGAAGATAGGTATATCGTTCTGCAACAACAGCCAGACCAAAAGGGACTAATTGAATTACTGGAGCAATGGAAATTAGAAAGAATAAAACACCAAATGACATGGTGCGATTTTTTCTAATGCCTTTGAAAATTCCATAAATTAATAGTAGCACAGGAACTATAGATACATAAAAGTACCAGGGTAAGTCTCCTGCTGGGTAGGGATGGAATGCTGATAAACCCTCTGGAATAAACAGCTTAATGATGTAGAAAACCACACCATAGGATGCAACAAATATTCGTTTGATAAAGGAAACTTCTTCAAGATCATTAAGTGCTTGCCCTTCTCCCTGTCCAAGATATCCGATGTACGCAAAGAATAATGCTGTTATAATGAATGGAATCTTTTCCAGTACTAGTTTTTTCCAATCCTTTTGGTGGTGATAATAATCTATTGCTAGTAGTATAAGTGGGAGTGTTATAGCCATTCCTTTGGAGAGTAGAGAAAGCAGAAAGCATAAATAGGCCCCTGTTAAGTAATAGATGGCTTTTCGGTTTCCTCGATATCGCAAAGAATAAACGATCATAGCTAGAAGGAAATAGAAGCTGTATAACAAATCCTTTCTCGCCGATATCCATGCAACAGATTCTACATGCATAGGGTGCAATCCGAACAAAATAATGGCTACCGTGGCTATTTTAGTGTTTTTAGAAAGCAAAAAAATGAACAAGTAAACCAAAATGGAATTTAGCAAGTGCAGCAATAAATTATGCAAATGAAACAATCCAGGTCCTTTGCCATTTATGGAGTAATCCACTGCCCACGATAAATGAGTTAAAGGATGATAGTTGGAGTTAACCGAAGAAGTACTAAAAGCATTTTTAATGTTGTCGGTTGATAAAGAATGAGCCAGTTCATTTTCCAGAATATAAGCATGGTCGTCCCAGAAAAGCATTCCATTATTGAGGGTGGGATATAATGCTAAAGTGATTAATACCAACCCAACTAAAAGCCCAATATGTTTTCTAACCAAACCCATTCGATCGCATAAAAATAAAAAAAGGCGACCAGTAATGATCGCCCCTTCTTTTTATGTTAATAAAAGTGGTACCTATCTTAACAAGGTAACATGTCCGATGTAGTCTTTGAATTCTCCACCAATTTGGTCTTTAACACGTATTTTCCATACGTAGACATCTGTTTGTGCAGGAGCTCCTTTATAAGTTCCATCCCATCCAATCGATGGATGCGCAGATTGGAAGATTAAATCACCCCATCTGTTAAAGATCATTAATTCGTAAGATAATGGATCGTACCCATGAAGGTTAGGTAAGAACACGTCGTTTACACCATTTCCATCAGCAGTAAATGCATTTGGAACGTACATCAAGAATTCATCTTCAATCAATACATTGTAGCAAATAGTGCTATCACAACCATCAATACTAATGGCCGTTAAACAAACCTGGTAGTTACCGGCAGAATCATCTGGGTACAAATACCCCGGATCAACTTCTACAGTATCAATGTCTCCATTGTATCCAAAGTCCCAAACATAATTCGTAGCACCGGTAGATAAGTTGGTAAACTCAATGTACGGATCAAGAATCGTGGTTGGTTGAGGACCAAACGAGAAGTCTGGAGTTGGTACCTCTGATACACAAATGTAGTTGGTTAAGATTGTATCGCTCTTACATCCGTCCGGTGAGTACACAGAGAAGGTAACATCGTAACAACCTGGAGTGTCGAATGTGTAAGTTGGGTTACAATCATTAGAAATTACTCCATTTCCAAAATCCCACTGGCACGAACCTGTCATAAATGGATCAGTATTATTCGTAAAGTCAACCGTTAATGGATCACATCCGCTCAAAGCACTTGCTGTCCATTGCAAATCTGGAGTAGGAAGTACTGTAATTGTAATAGAAGCTGAATCAGGAGGCGAACAACCATCGTTTACAATAGCGGTATAAGTTGTTGTAACCATTGGGTCTACCTGATGAAGCTCTCCATTCATTATTGTTCCATCCTGATCGTTGATCCAGGTGTAAGTATATGGTCCTCCATTTCCTCCCATTGCACTTGCCTCAATTTGAGCAGTGTCTCCTGGACAAATGCTTTCGTCTTGATAAGCAAATATTTGTAGAGGTGGGTTTACAATCACATTGACATCCATTTCAGCTGTTGTACATCCATTGGCGTCGGTCACCATTACTCGATACAAGGATGTGGCAGTTGGGCTAACCGTCTGACATTGACCTTGTGCAGGAATATCCCAGTCATAAGTATAAGCTCCGGTACCTCCGTTAGCGTACCCACAAATGGTAGCAGTTCCTCCAAGGCAGATGGTCGTATCTGCATCTGTAGTTAATGTTAAAACTGGCGGGCTATTAACAGTTGCGGTAGATGTAGTAATACATCCTGCAGCGTTTTCTACATAAATATTATAAGTTCCAGCACACAAGTTGTTAAAGTTTTGAGAAGCTTGCATAGTGGCTCCACTATCAATACTAAAAGCAGTAGCTCCCGTTGCATCTACCATAATGGTTCCGGAACAATCTCCGTTACAAAGTTCATCCGTTACAACCAGGTTGTTGATAGTAAATGGAGCAGGTTCGTTGATTACAAATGCCATGGTGTCTATCTGACATCCGTTATCGTCTAGAATAACTAGGTCGTAAGTACCTGCACATAGATTGTTGGCATCCGTGTCTTGTGATCCTGCAATACCTCCAGACCATTGATAATCGTAAGGTGTTACTCCTCCTCCTACAATAGCACTTGCAGATCCATCACAATAGGTATTACAAGTAGCGTCCACTGTACTAAATGCTAATGTTAAAGCAGTAGGCTCAGTAATTGTTTCAGTACCTGTACCAATACATCCATTTCCATCTTGAATTAAGATATTGTAAGTTCCAGCGCACAATCCATTAAAAATTGGAGAGGCTTGCATAGTAGCTCCATTGTCGATACTGTATTGATAGTTTCCATCACCACCAGTTGTTGTGGTTAGGTCAATAACTCCAATGCACTGGTTAAAGCACAATAAATGAGTTAATGCAGGAGTATAGGTAATTGCAGCTGGTTCAGTTAAAGTAACACTTCCAAGTGCCTGGCATCCGTTGTCGTCCTGTGTTAGGATATTATGAGTACCAGTACAAATTCCGGTAAATACGTTACTGATTTGTAGTGGTCCTCCGTCAATAGAATACATAATAGGTGGAGTTCCTCCGGAAACAGTAACTGTTACTGTTCCATCACAAGCACCATTACAAGAAGGATCTGTAAAGGCAATGTTGTCTATCGACTGAGCGGCATCGTTATTAATGTTAACAACTGCACAGTAAGTACATCCGTTCGCATCTCTAATACAGCAATCGTAAGCTCCTGCTGGAAGACCGTTAAATACAGTTCCCAATTGGTAACTTACTCCATTGTCAATACTAAACTCATACCCCGGTGTTCCACCCACGGCGGTAAAATCGATCGATCCGTTCGATTGACCACAAGAAGTAGTGGTTGTTGTTGATGTAAAACTTAGAGCAGTAGGCTCAGTTACTGTTACGACTTGAGTAGAAGTACAGTTGTTGGCGTCCATTACTACTACATCGTAGTTCCCGGCACACAAAGAGTTAAATACATTGGTTCCAACAAAGGTAGCTCCATTGTCTATACTGTATGTATAAGCACCTGTACCACCTGAAGGCGTAATATCAATACTACCGTCACAAGCTCCGTTTAATTGGTTACAAGAGTTGGCAGTAGTGGTAAATGTAAACGATACCTGAGTTGGCTCGGTCACTGTTTCAGTACTGGTAGCCGTACAGTTATTACCGTCCATTACAACCACATCGTAGTTTCCTGCACAAAGCGTAGTAAAAGTATTCCCTGCCTGGAAAGTAGCTCCACCATCAATACTATAAGTGTAAGTTCCGTTTCCACCTAACACATTGGTGATTTCAATTTCACCAATACACTGGTTAAAGCAATCAAGGTTAGTAATGTTTACATTATATACAATAGCGGCTGGGTCAACTAAGTTAGTAACACCGTTTACCTGACATAAGTTCATGTCTTCCACCACCACGTTGTAAGTGCCAACACATTGGTTAGTAAATACATTACTAGCCTGGAAAGTAGCTCCACCATCAATACTATATTGGAATCCTCCAGCTCCTTGCGAAGCATAAATGGTAATTGTTCCGTCACAAGATCCACTACAGAATGGATCAGTAGTAGTAATACTATCAATAAGTGGTGCACCAAGGTTGTTAATGGCCACGGTGTTTGTGTCTCCACATCCATTTCCATCAATCACAACGATGTCGTAGTTACCTGCCATTAGCCCGTTAAATTGATTGCTTGCCTGGAAAGTAACACCATTATCATTGCTGTATTGGTAATTTCCATCTCCTCCGGCAGCAGTAACATCGATCGAACCGTTTGCATTTCCACAAGTAGCGTCAACTGGCGTAGTTGTGAATGAAACAACGGGAGGATCAGTTAATGTAACGTTATCGTATACTTTACATCCATTGGCATCTTCAACCACAACAGAATAAGTTCCATCACAAACTCCGATAAAGTTTGGAGTAGGAAACCATGTTACACCGTTATCCATACTGTAATTATATCCTGGAATACCTCCACCGGCAGTTAAGTCAATTGTTCCATCACAAGCACCATTACACAATGGATCAGTACTGTTGGTTGTTAGAGTAAGAGGTGCTGGTTCGGTAACTGCTACAGTCATGTTTCCAACACAGTTGTTTCCATCTTCAACTACAAGGTCGTAAGTTCCTGCACAAAGGTTTCCGAATAAAGACCCAGCCTGGAAAGTAGCTCCATTATCCGAGCTATACTGATAGTTTCCATCTCCACCAGTAACCGAAATAATATCGATAGAACCGTTACAAACACTATTACATAATAGATTGGTAATGTTAGTGTCGAATACAATCGGACCTGGATCTGTTAATGTTACGGAAGAGTATGCCGGACAACCCATGGCATCCGTAATAGCTATGTCATAAGTGTTTCCACATAATGCGGTAAAGTTGTTACTGGCCTGGAAGTTAGTTCCATTGTCAATAGAGTAGGTAATTGCACCAGTTCCTCCGGAAGCAGTAATGGTAATAGTACCGTTACAAGCTCCATCACAAGTAGGGTCTGTAAATGCTACATTGTCTATTGTAGGTGCTCCACCGTTGTTAATGGTAACTACCATAGTTTGCTGACATCCTGTACCATCTTCTACAACCACATCATAGTTTGCTGCTGGTAATCCGGTAAAGGATCCACTAGCTTGGAAGTTAGCCCCAGCATCAATACTATAGGTATATCCAGAACCTGATCCACCTCCACCAACGAGGTCAATAGATCCATTAGATAATCCACAAGTAGCGTCTACTACAGTTGGAGTAATGGTAATTACTGGTGGTTCGTCAATTTCGATCACAGATGTATAAGTACAGTTATTAGCATCTGTAATTAATATGTTATAAGTTCCAGGAGCTAATCCTGTAAAGTTTCCGTTGGTTTGTGTGGTAGCACCGTTATCAATACTAAAGGTAACTGGTGCGGCACCAAGGTTTTCCGTAAGAGTAATGGTTCCGTCATTTGCTCCGTTACAAGTCACATCCGTAAATGCTTCTGTATTCGTCATCGGGCAACAAGTAATACCTGGGTTTATAGTAATGGTTCCAAAGGATTGGCAACCGGCTGCATCTGTTACGGTAACATCATAAGTGCCCGGTGCAACACCGGTAAATGCTCCTGAACCTACCTGAGTGGTAGTGTTTGTCCCATCGTCAATTTCATAAGTGTAAGGTGCAGTTCCTCCAGTAGCAGGGTCAATGGTAATGGTTCCATCGTTATCTCCTATACAGATTTCATCTGTTCCATTTACAGTAATTGGGTCCAATGCTCCTACGTTAATCGTAATTGTTGTAGAGCAGCTATCATCTACACCATTAGTGTACCACACAGTAAAGTCAGTTGTGGTCACAATATTTTCAACTTGAGTGGAATCATCCGGACCACTACCCGCAACTTGATCCCAGTTGTAGTAATAAGGATTACAGTTTTGACTAGAGATGGTTACATTGTCAATTCCCCAGTGATCACAGCAAGTACCAGAACTTCCGTTTTGGAACCAGTGGAACAAAGTGGTTGCAGTTTGAGCAGCTGGCGGAATAGGAAAACAGTATTGGGCCCAGGATAAATAAGGACCAGTTGTACCACCGGCATCTGGTTCAAAATAGTTAATGGTTACCCAGGTAGTACCTCCATCAATTGAATATTCCAGATACACACCTTCGTTAGTTAAATCAGGCCCCTCGCATGGCTCAAGTCCACCCTGCGTTGCAAAATCCAAATAGAAACAAATATCTCCACCACAAGAAACATCTAAAGGTGCAGTTTCAAGTGTTCTTGGAGCTGCAGTTGTATTCCCCATCCACATATATGTACCACCGTCAACAGATGGATCACAAGGGTTGTCAAATTGTCCTGCAGGAGAAACGTTCCAACCTACACCGGCTGAACCTCCATTAAAATCATTATCTAATGCATAAAAAACAGAACCAGATCCCTCAGCTACAAGGGTTACCTGACCACCACCACATGGTAAGCTGGCAGGGGTTGGAGTAACAGTAACATCACAAGGGCATGGAGTTCCGCAAACTGCACCACAATCTACACCATCTTCTCCCGGATCTTGAATTCCGTTAAAACAAGAACATGGGTAGCAATAGGTACCTCCACAATCAATTCCGGTTTCATCCTGATTTTGTACTCCGTCCGAACAAGTTCCAGGAGTATAACAAGAAATAGCAGCTTCCCATCCTGCATATGTTACAGAACCATCTGTTGTCCAGGTTAAGGTAATGCAAGATCCCGTTGATGTAATAACACCAGGGTTACTTCCTCCGTGTCCGTAAAACAATTGGGTTCCACTATTGGTGGAGTTATCATAAACAGTTAAATAATCACAGCATGTCTCTACGTTCCATGTTGTAAAGTTTAGCTGAATAGCTTGTCCGGCTGGAGCGCAAAAGGTAATCTGAAATGATTCACTATTTCCATAGTTTCCAACCCCTTCAGAAATGGTTCCTGAACATCCGTTGATGGTTGCACCAGTTCCTATTGCACCTCCATCGGTGTCAATATTATAAGTTTGAGCTGTACCTGTAAGTGCGGTCAAGAACAGTAAGGTAAAGCTTAAGATGAAATTTTTCATGGTAGTTTGGTAGATGGTGTTCGTTTAATAAAAGTAGTAGTAACAGGTGGTTACAGGAGTTCAACAATTAAATTGCTTAACTCAAATTTTGTTAATGTGGTTTTGTTGGGTTGGCTCACCCATTTTGAGAATACAACTAGTCGGTTGTCAGAATAAACAGAACATTTACCCTCGATGGTCAGTCCAGGCTCAATGCTAAATTCTCTTCTATACTCTCCGTACGGATCCTCACAAGTTCTACATTCTTCGTTGTAGTACTGATGAGCGTCCCAAATAACATGAGCTTTTTGATCTGTCGAATTTTCGATTTTAATCAGGACTCTTTGTTCATCGAATCCCATTTCAAGATCACAGTCGGCATATTTATAGCTAATTGTGATTCCATTAGATTGGTAGTATTGTGTCCAGGTGGTTGGAGACTGTGCAAAAGAGGTGCAGGCAATACACACTATTGCGATAAGTAGTAGTTTTTTCATACGTCCGTAGTGTTTGGATGAAATTGTGGTTATTTCTGATCAAATCGTCATTTTACATGTGTAAGACTGTAAAAATCAGTTTGGTTGCCACTAAAATCGAAAAAATAATAGGCATTTATAGAAGAGTTGTCTGGCGACTGACGAACGTGTCGATTTTGATGATGAATGTTTTGCTGTTGGTTACGAAAGTGCTTAATAGCTAAGTGGTTAGGTGTAAGATCTGTTGTTAATTTAACAGTTGTCTTTACAAGTGTTAAATATGAAGTGAATTTCAGCGAACTAATTTTGAGATATTAGTTTTTTATGAGAATTTCATTAGGAGATAAGTAGATTTTCTTTTTGAATTCAATGTACTCTTTTGGAGCATGTTGATATTGATAAACAAATACACTATAATCATAACATTGCCATCTAAGACCATGACGAATTGCAGATAAATCTGTTTTCCTTTCAAATTTTCGTTTAAATCCTTTGTGGAAATAAGCTAATCCATTCATTATTAGCTTAAAGCATGATTTATTTTCATAATCAGCAATATGGGCTAATTCATGTCCAATTACACCCACTTGCGCATTAAATTGAGCACTATCCGGATGGATTTTGGCAGATGGAAAATCGTTAATATAAATGGTATAATGCCGTTTCCCTTTGCGTCTAAATACCTGAAAACCGGTTGGTCTCGCTGCCATCGTGGTTTTAATGTTTTTTCTTTTAAACGTAATGGGAGTTTCTTTAAGTTCCGGATAATGAGATAGGGCGGTAAGACAGGCTAGTTCATATTTGGGATAAAAATTCTTATTGGAACCAAATTCGTTAAGGAGAGAATCTTTAACCAATGCAATTTTAAGTTCGCTATAATACCTGGGAGTTTCTTGTCCCGATAAGGAAGAGAAAATAGAAACCAGTATGGAAAGTAGAATTGCCTTAATAGTCATTCGGGTCTATTTTTTTTCTTCTGGACTTCGTAATGCTTTTTCTTTTTTTGTGTTCTATTCTTTTCTCAATTACTTTCCTGGGGGTGGAGGTTGGAACTCTTTTTTTGGGTGGAATAATTCCTTCTTTAAGTAGTTTGTAAAGCAAGTCAATACAGTGTTGCTTATTTTTTATCTGACTCCTGCTATCAGAGTTGGTTAGTCGGATAAATCCGTCAACGGATATTTTGTTCTTTAATGAGCTAAATAGATTCTTTTTTTCCGATTCTGAGAGCCCTTTGCTGTGTATTACATTAAATATTAACTCAACTTTTGTTTCGGATTTATTGGCATGCTGTCCTCCGGGGCCTCCACTTTTGGAAGTCCTGAATTCTAATTCTTTTATAACCTGATCAAAGTTCATTTTATGGAAATATGCAGCAGATTGAACCAAAACTAAAGAATAACCTTAGAAAACTTCTTATGTTTATGGTAAATATGAAGTATTTGATTGTAATAGTTTTATTGGTTGGATTGATTTCTTGTTCGTCTTACGAGAAAACCAATTCGTTAACCACCACCAATTATCCTAATGGAGGCGTAAAAACCTATTTAAGTCAGAAGAGTAAAAAGTCAAAGGAGTTTAATTTGCATGAGCACTATCAACGCTGGGATAAAGTTTACATTGAGTACAGTAATTCCGGTAGCAAGCTAACTCATAGTGAACAACGCTATAAGCATGCTACTTATGGAAGACCGTGTCATGAAATAAAGTACGTTTACAAAGAATACCATGATAACGGAAAATTAAGGTTGCTACAAAAAGATAAATGTGATTGTAAAACCTCTGTTATTAAGGAGTATAACGAAAAAGGTAAGTTAATTCAGGTAAAAAGATCCCATCAAAAAAGAATCAAATAATTGCTCGGTACAACAATTTCTCAGACTTTTGTTTTTAGTTATTTCTTACGCAAATGCTAAATAGTAGATTGTTGTTAACCATATATTTTGTTTTGGTAATTATGGAGTTGGTAGCTGAGTTTATTCAGAGTCAAACTTTTATTTACTTCACAAAACCGCTATTGATGGTGGTGCTGTTTATATGGTTCTATCAGTATGCGAATCGAGATACTTCTCCAAGATTTAAAACCTTAATCTTATTTTCAATCGTATTTGCATTTGGAGGGGATACTCTACTAATGTTTGTACCTAAAAATGAGTTGTTTTTTCTATTGGGGTTGGCTTCTTTTCTGGTAGCTCAACTTTTCTATGGAGTTGCGTTTTTACAAACCGTTAGAAACAGCGATGGATATAAATGGGATAAGACCGATGTGTTAATTGCCATTTGGTTTGTGATTTTTTACTCAGTGTTAATGTTCATTTTGTTTCCTCACCTTGGTGATTATCTTGTTCCTGTAATGCTATATGGATTGGCGATTTCGTTTATGGGAGTAACCGCTGCTATGAGGAGTGGTAGGGTATCTACCCAAAGTTTTAAAACAGTATTATTGGGAGCAATGCTGTTTATTGTATCTGATTCAATCATCGCTTTCAATCAGTTTATCTATAACAGAGAGTTGTGGAATGCACAATTGTTAATTATGAGTACTTACGCAATCGGACAATATTTTCTAATCGCAGGAAGTAAGTTGCATTTGGATGCCAATACCGAACAATAATTAATGTATTTGATTCAATAATAGACACTCACATCTCTTATCTTTTCGCAATTCATCTGATGAAATTTGCA
This sequence comes from Parvicellaceae bacterium, assembly GCA_965230225.1. Lineage (GTDB taxonomy): Bacteria > Bacteroidota > Bacteroidia > Flavobacteriales_D > Parvicellaceae > CALSMU01. The sequence continues at coordinate 52,959 of CBDDKM010000002.1, read as the reverse complement.
TCGTATCACTGAAAAAGATACTTTTGCCGACCTAAATTAAGAACCAAGTATATAATATTATGGAAAATTTGATTTACATCCTACCGATATTCGGGCTTATAGGGCTTGCCTATATGGGGTATCTATACGGATGGGTTAAGAAACAAGATGCAGGTGATGCTAGAATGCAAAAACTTGCCGGGTATATTGCAGATGGAGCTTTAGCTTTCCTGAAAGCAGAATACAGAATGCTAGCAATTTTTGTAGTAATCGCTGGAGCAGCTCTTGGAGGTATTGCTGCGGTTGTGCCTACAACTTCTTATTTTATTGTAGCTGCATTTGTAATTGGAGCGGTATTTTCTGCTGTGGCAGGAAACATTGGGATGAGAGTAGCAACTGCTGCTAACGTTCGTACAACTCAAGCTGCAAGAACAAGTTTGCCAAATGCTTTACAAGTAGCCTTTAAAGGGGGAACAGTAATGGGATTAGGTGTTGCCGGATTGGCGGTATTTGGACTTAGCCTTTTATTTGTTGTATTTGTAGGAGTATTTATGACTGATGAGCCAAAAGCTTTTGGAGATAACATGACTATGGTTCTTGAAGCATTAGCAGGTTTCTCTTTAGGAGCTGAGTCTATCGCATTATTTGCCCGTGTTGGTGGAGGTATTTATACTAAAGCTGCCGATGTTGGTGCTGACCTTGTAGGTAAAGTTGAAGCTGGTATTCCTGAGGATGATCCAAGAAACCCTGCAACTATTGCAGATAACGTTGGAGATAACGTAGGTGATGTTGCCGGAATGGGAGCAGATTTATTTGGGTCGTATGTTGCAACTATGTTGGCTGCAATGGTACTTGGTAATTACGTTATTGACGATATGACGGGTGGTACATTGCTAGATGATAAATTTGGAGGTATGGGGCCAATCCTTTTACCTATTCTAATTGCAGGTCTTGGAATTATATTCTCGATTATCGGAACTCTATTCATTAGAATTAAAGATAACTCTGCTAAAGAATCACAAGTTCAAACGGCATTGAATATTGGTAACTGGGGAAGTATTATTCTTACTGGTATTGCATCTTTCTTTGTTATTAAGTGGATGCTTCCAGATGTAATGATGATGAAATTCTTTGGTGAGAATCTAAATAGTTTAGGAGAAGCCGAACCACAAGAAGTTAAATCAATTATGGTATTCTTTGCAGTACTTATTGGATTAGCTGTAGGAGGTTTAATTTCTATCTTAACTGAGTTTTATACAGGATTAGGAAAGAAGCCAGTACTTAACGTAGTACAAAACTCATCTACTGGAGCTGCTACAAACATTATCGCAGGTCTTTCTCTTGGTATGATGTCTACATTCGCACCAATTCTATTGTTTGCCGGAGCAATCTGGGGAGCTTACGCTTGTGCAGGATTCTACGGAGTTGCTATTGCAGCATCTGCAATGATGGCAACTACTGCTATGCAATTAGCTATTGATGCTTTCGGACCGATTGCTGATAACGCCGGTGGTATTGCAGAAATGTCTGAGCTTCCAAAAGAAGTTCGTGAAAGAACTGATATTCTTGATTCTGTAGGAAATACAACTGCAGCTGTTGGAAAAGGATTTGCAATTGCTTCAGCCGCTCTTACAGCTTTGGCTTTATTTGCAGCTTATGTAACGTTTACCGGAATTGATGGGATTAACATCTTTAAAGCTAAAGTACTAGCTGCTTTATTTATTGGAGGTATGATCCCTGTAGTATTCTCTGCAATGGCAATGAGCTCTGTAGGTAAAGCTGCAATGGCAATGGTAATTGAAGTTAGAAGGCAGTTCAAAACAATTCCTGGAATTATGCAAGGAAAGAATGAGCCTGAATACGATAAATGTGTTGAGATTTCTACTAACGCCGCGTTAAGAGAAATGATGTTGCCAGGTTTGATCACTATTATTTCTCCAATTATTGTTGGATACTTAATGGGAGCTGAAGCTCTTGGAGCTTATATGGCTGGTGTAACTGTTTCTGGTGTTCTTTGGGCTATCTTCCAAAACAATGCCGGAGGTGCATGGGACAACGCTAAGAAATCTTTCGAAGCAGGAGTTAAGATTGATGGAAAAATGACTTACAAAGGTTCTGACGCTCATAAAGCAGCAGTAACTGGAGATACAGTTGGTGATCCATTTAAAGATACTTCTGGACCTTCTATGAACATCTTGATTAAATTAACTTGTTTAGTAGGTCTTGTAATTGCTCCTATCTTAGGAGGGCATACTACAGAAACTGCTCACCACGAGGAGGAAGCTCCTGTGGAAGAGAAGGTAGACGAGTCTGCAACTGAAGAAGGAACTGAGACAGCTAGCCTGAATCAGGAAAATACTTTCGAGATCAGATAAGAAGTAATAAAATATACTAAAAGAAATTCCGGCATAGTCCGGAATTTTTTTGTCCTTTGTTTTCGGAGTTAAGATAAAGTTAAAATAGATGTTGCAACATGTAAATTGCAATTTTACTTCTAATTTTGTCTATGTAAAATGAGAGATATGAAATCCAAGAAGAAAATATTATTGAAAATATCATCCTACATAGTGGTGTTTGTAATAGGAATGTTTCTGGGGCATTTTGGTATAAAGTGGCTTTGGGGACAGGCAGAAAGTCAATTAGAAAAAACAGAGGTTCAGGATAACGCTCCTAAAGTAGAATCTGAATCTGGTGTAGAGTTGAGCGACATGAACAACTTGACAGGAACTTTTAAATCCGAAGAGGGGGAAGATGTAAAATCTTCTGAGATAGCCTTCTTCATTGATGGGATTGAAAGTACTAAGGGAAGATATAAAAAGTTCGACATAGACCTAACGGTGCCGGAAGATTATACTCAATCGCAATTGGATGTGGTTATTGACGCTGCAAGTATTTACACTGCCAATAGAATGAGGGATGAAGGCTTGAGAGAAAAAGATTTTTTTAATGTGGCGGAATACCCACAAATTACGTTTAGTTCTAACGAGTTCTTGCTAGGTGATACCAGCTATGTTGCCAATGGGACCTTTAACATGATGGGGACTGAGAAGCCACTAGCTGTACACTTTTTGTACAAAGGAACAGGTACTAACGACAATAATCAGGAAATTGCTGTTTTCGAAGGTAAATTTGTGTTTGATCGTACCGAGCACGGAATGAGCGAAACCACTTCGGTTGGTAATATTGTTGAGGTGAAGTTTTATACCGAACTGATAAAACAGTAAATTTGGTTCCCTTTTGGGAGTCAAATTGACCAACGCTGAATTTAATCATAGACATAGGGAATACCAGAACAAAGGTGGCTGTTTTTAATGCCGCCTCAGTTCGTATAGAATCTTTCGAAAATGAAAAGGAACTATTGGTGTATCTGAAGTCCTTTTCAGTAGCCAATAGTATCATAAGTTCAGTAAGGGGAGAAGAGTTTACAAAAAATGTTAAAAATGCATTAAAGGATTCATTAGTTCTTACTCACGAAACCCCATTGCCTATCGGATCCAATTATCAAACCCCAAATACTCTGGGGAAGGATCGAATTGCCAATGCTGTTGGGGCTTATCACATAAAACCCAATCAAAATAACCTGATTATCGATGTGGGTACCTGCTTGAAATTTGATCTAATTGATGCTTCAAATCAGTATCAGGGAGGAAGTATTTCTCCCGGATTAATGATGCGTTATAAATCCTTACATACTTTTACCGATAAATTGCCGTTCATTGATGAAGTAAAAACCGATGCGCAAATCGGAGTTGACACAACCAGTTCAATTCAGGTAGGGGTTTATCAGGGAATGTTAGCAGAAATGCGGAATAGGATACAACAATATGAAGAAGATTACGAAGAATTGAATCTCTTTCTTACAGGTGGAGATTTAGTTTACTTTCAACATGTTGAATTATCGCAAAAAAATAGCATCTTTGCAGACAATTTGTTAACCCTAAAAGGATTGAACACAATATTGGATTATAATGCAAAGAACTAAACTGTTTTTTATTTCATTGGCAGTAGCTCTTTCTTTTACAGGATGGACGCAGCAACTTAATAATTCTCCATATACCAGATATGGTTTAGGAGAAATTGCTGGAACCGTAACTTCCCCTTACTTCGGAATGGGTGGGTTGTCAGTTCCAATGTCACATTCAGGATACTTAAACGTTTCAAATCCTGCTACCTATTCAAGCTTTAGGCAGTATAACCCTGTGTTTGATGTTGGGGTTTATGGAAAATTCTCAGAACTTAAAACCTCTACTCAGTCATCTAGTAACAATTCATCCGCTCTTAGAAATTTTGGGCTTGGATTACCGGTGGCTAAAAAAATGGGAGTTGCTTTTGGGATTATGCCATACTCCACAAGTGGGTACGATATTACCAGTAAAGAACTGATTAATGAATCAGATACCATGAGTTACAATTACTTTGGAACTGGTAGCTTAAATAGAATTTTTCTTGGAACCGGATGGGATGTGATCAATAAAGGAGATACCACAAAACTTTCTTTAGGAGTTAATGCCTCATACATTTTTGGGACACTAAACAGAGAACGTAGTGTATTGTTTTCCGATGCTACTTACTACAATACCAGAATTTATAATAGAAATACGGTTAGTGGGGTGGCATTTGATGCAGGAACTTATTTTGAGCAAAAAATTAATGATAACCTATCCTGGCAATTTGGAGCGACTTATGCTTTTAATTCAGACCTAAATGCAAGACAAGACTTTTACTCTTACAGTTTCAAATACAATTTTGGAATTGTAGAGTCAGAAAAAGATACATTGGAGTTTTATGAAGATTTGGAGGGAACGGTTACTATCCCAACAGCATTCTCTAGTGGAGTATCTGTAACTATGAAAAGATTAACTCTGGGGGCGCAATACAATATGGCCAATTGGCAAAATTATTCAGAGGTGTTTGGAGGAGAGGATGTTACTGCAGAGGAGGTTAAACAAAGCAGCTCGATTATTTTAGGAACCGAAATAGCACCAAAGGTGGAGTTAGGAGATAAGAACAAAAACCTGTTTCAAAAATCTACTTATAGACTGGGGTTGAGATACTCTCAAACTTCTATTGAAATTGAAAATACACAGCTAACGGATTATGGCATGAGTTTTGGTATGTCATTACCGCTGATTAGTTCACGTTCTACTAGCACGTTGAATTTAGGAGTTGAAGCAGGTCAGATGGGGACAACCGATAACAACCTGATTCAAGACAACTACGTTAAGTTTTACTTCGGAGTATCATTGTCACCTTCTAATTATGACCGTTGGTTTAGAAAACGTCAATACGATTAGTAAGAATTAAATATTGAACCAAACCTAAAGGAAAATGAAAAAATTATTTACACTATTAGCAATTGCATCGTTCGGTTTCTCCTACGGACAGGAATGTGTAGATCAAAAAGAACCAAACTTTGGTTCGGATGAAGCAAGCTGTAAGAAGTATGTTTCGTTATATACCGAGCCTTTAAAACAAAAGGATTATCACGAAGCTGCTTTGAACTGGTGGAAAGCACATAGTTTTTGTCCGGCGTACAAAACCAACTTCTATAAAAATGGAGTGTACATCTATAAAAAGTTGATCAAAGCTGAAACAGATAAGGCGGCAAAAACGGCAAAAGCAGATACTCTTTACATGATTTATGATGAGTGGATGAAGAACTTGGGAGAGTGCTGTGGAATTCAGAAAAAGTACGCTACAGACATCATGATGTACAAATCTTCAGATTACGAAAAGGCTTATGGCCTGTTTGTGAAAGCTGAAGCTTGCGATATCAATTCAATGAAACATACTCAGGTGCAACAGTACATGAAAGCTACTTACACTATGGTTAAAAATGGAAAAGCAGAGTGTGATGTATTATTGGAAAAGTACGATAAGTTAGCTTCTGTTTGTGAGAAAAATACAAAAGAAGGAGTAGAGAAATACAGAGAAAAGTATTCTAAAGCCATTGAATACCTTGATAAGTTAGTTGCTCCATGTGCAAGCTGCGATAAGTTAGAAGAGTTGTTCAAGCCTAAGTTTGAGGCTGACCCAGAAAATATCGATCTAATGAAAAAGATCGTAAACATGATGGGAGGAAGAAAATGTACCGATAGTGATTTCTACTTTGATGTAGTTGTTAAACTACACGACAAAGAGCCTTCGTTTACTTCGGCAAAAGGAATTGCTATGAAGTATTACAATGAAGGGAAAACAAAGGATGCGGCGAAATACTTGGATCAAGCTTTAACGCTTACTGAGGACGAAGCAGAGAAAGCTAAGCTTTACCCATACCTAATGAGTGTATACAGCAAGCAAGGAAAATGGAACGATGCCATTAAATATGCAGGTATGATTGGTAGTAGCGAGAAAAATGCTACGACTGCAAGAGCTGTTGCTAGTAAAGCCAATAGCTGTGGTGCTGATAATACCGAAAGAAGTTTCGCTTACTGTTTAGCTTTGGATTATGCAGAGAAAGCAGGAGGTAAAGTAAGTTCTAAAGAAATCAGTGCCTGGAAAGGTAGACTTTCTACAGAGCAAGATATCTTCTTTAAAGGATTAACAGTTGGACAAGAAGTAACTGTTCCTTGTTGGAAGAACGAGAAGACAAAGCTTCGTGCTAAATAAAAAAAACATCATATTAAATCATATAGGAAACATTCCGGTTCTGGTAACCGGGATGTTTTTTTGTATACAGTTATTTCTAACCTCGTGTGGTAATAACCTGGATGAGGTAAAAGCCATTTCCATCGATAAGGACGGGCCAGATGAGGTTACTACGCAAGTAACCATGTATTTTACAGACATGGGGAAATCCAAACTGAAACTGATTAGTCCATTGGTGCATCGATATGTTCAGGCAGAAGATGAAATGAAACTGGAGTGCCCAGAAGGAATGGAGCTAACATTTTATGACTCGTTGCAGCAAGTTGAATCGGTGCTTGAGGCAGAGTATGGAGTGCTAGAATCCAATATTCAGTACATGCATGTTAAAGACAGTGTTATCTTTACAAACAATAAGGGAGAGCGACTGGATACTGAGGAGCTGCACATTTATTTTGATAAGGATAGCTTGTATACCGATAAATTTGTGAAGGTTGCTACAGAATTTGGAGTAATTTCGGGAACAGGGTTGGTGGCTAATAGTAGTTTTACCAAATACGAATTACTTAATATCACAGATAGCTATTACTATCTTAACGAAAACAAAGAAGATGAGCAAAATGCAGAAAATGAATAGAATGTTAGAGCTGTTTTGGCTCTTCATGGCATCGATTGCCACTATTCTAACCATCATCATTGGATTTACTGACGATTTTAAAGGAATTAAGATCTATTTGCTTCTATGTGGTTTGGCCTGGGGAATCTACTTGATCCGAAGAGGTGTGAGAAAACGCATCGAGAAAATGCCTCCTCCACCCAAACGCAAAAAATAATTTCTATCTTTGATTATCTAGTATAAGCCCAAATGGACGGAGACTCGGTCATTATTCTTTCAATTTACGTAATTATTACCCTAGTATTTTCTGCTTTTTTCTCGGGAATGGAGATCGCTTTTGTATCTGCAAATCGATTAAAAATTGCTCTCGATGATAAACAAGGTGGAATAAGTGCAAGAATACTTTCTTATTTCGATAAAAAGCCTGCTCGATTTATTGGAGCGATGTTGCTGGGGAACAATGCCGCAATTGTAGCTTATTCTATGTTGATGGCCATCCTGTTGGAGCCAGTTATTAGAGATTATCTTACCGCCAATGAGCTGTTAGTACTGTTAATTCAAACAATTATTACAACCCTGATCGTATTGTTGTTTGCTGAGTTTTTGCCAAAAGCAATATTCAGAATCAACCCGAATCGAGCCTTGAGGGTAATGGTGTATCCTTTGATTACCATATATGTTCTGTTGTGGGTTCCCACAATGATTACGATTGGAATTGCGGAGTTGCTGCTTAAGATCTTCATCAGAAGAGATGACGGGGAAGATAAGGTGGTGTTCGAAAAGGTAGATTTGGATAACTATTTAGATGAGCATAGAGCGGTTCAGAATCCAGAAGAAATTGAGCACGAAGTAAAGATATTCCATAATGCACTTAATTTCTCAGAGGTTATTGCCAGGGACTGTATGGTGCCTAGAAACGAAATCATAGCCTTTGAACTAGAAGATTCTTTAGAGGATTTAAGGCAAAAATTCATCGAAACTGGACTTTCTAAAATCTTGATTTATCGAGATTCCATCGATAATATAATTGGGTATGTTCACTCCTACGAGTTGTTTAAATCGCCGGATAGTATTAAATCGGTTCTATTACCGGTAAGCATTATTCCGGAATCAATAACAGCAAATAAAATCCTGGAAGAACTTATTAAGAAGAACAGAAGTATCGCTTTGGTGGTGGATGAGTTTGGAGGAACATCTGGGATGATTACAATGGAAGATGTGATCGAGGAGATTTTTGGGGAAATCGATGATGAACATGATCATGGAGATATTTCGAATCGAATGATTAATGAATTTGAGTTTGAGTTATCTGGTAGAGCAGAAATTGACTTCATTAACGAGAAGTTCAGATTACATATTCCCGAGAGTGAAGAGTACGAAACACTATCCGGTTTTATCATTAGTAATACAGAATCTATTCCGAAGCCAGAAGAAGTGATTGTTATTGGAGATTACATCATCACAGTAAAGGAGTCGTCCAATACCCGAATAGAAATGGTTTATCTAAGAATCAATCAGGAGGAGTAATTACTTAAAGTAGTCTTTAAAATGTCTTCTTACCAGAATATTAACTGGTACCATGGAGGATACTATTCCAATTATCAGAACGGTAAGAAAAATCATTACCACATCATACATTTCGATTTTTACCGGCCAGTAATCAATAACAGAGTTTTCCAGTTTAACAAAGTGAAACTGAATTTGCAATGCGGCAATACCAAGCCCAACTAATATACCTGCAATACCTCCAATTACATTAATAAAGAATCCTTCCAGGAAGAATATTCGCTTAATCAGCTTGGTGTCTGCTCCCATACTAATAAGTGTTTTAATGTCCTGCTTTTTATCAAAGATTAGCATGGTTAATGAAGCGATAATGTTAAAGGTAGAAAGCAAAAGTATGAAGCCAAGAATCAGGAATACCATCCACTTTTCAGTTTCATTGGTTTTAAAAATCATTTCATTTTGCTCGTATCGGGTTTTAACTTCAAAGTCACTTCCTACAATTGCCTGTATCTGGTTTTTAATTTGGTCAGCACTATAGGATTTGTCTAGTCCTAATTCGTAGGCCGTGATATCATTACCGTATTCAAGTAAGGACCTGGAAAACTCGATTGGCACCAAAAAGTAGTTGTTGTCAAATTCCGGGTTAATGGTAAATATTCCTCCCACACTAATTAGTTCAGGTTTAAAAGCATCCTGATTCGTTCTAGTTATTTTTTCATCTCTAAGTAGGCCATATACTGTAATATAATCGTGATACCTTGGGTCGCTGGTGGTTTGAAGACTACTCGCCAGGCCAATTCCCATTACCGTTTTGTAAAAGCCATCTTCATTCAATCTGGCACTTCCTTCATAAAGTACATCTCGTAAATTACAAATGTCCAGGTAGCTATCTTCAACCCCTTTCATAGTGGCAGTTATCCAACGCTCTTCATGCTTTATCATGGTAATTTCCTCAATTACCTGAGTAATGTGATCAACTCCTTCAATGGCCAATAACTCTTTTTCTAAAGCCTCATTTTTTGGGAAAGTTTTTCCTTCTACCACGGTAATTTTAATATCCGCATCAAAAGAACTATATAAGTCTTCCACTAGGTTTTCAATGCCATTAAACCCACTAAGAACAATGATCATTGCCGTTGTACTTACAAATATTCCAAAAGAAGAAATTGCAGCAATAATGTTGATTACACTGTGGGATTTTTTGGAAAAAATATACCTTCTAGCTATGTAAAATGGAGTGTTCAAGTAAGTTGATATTTTTTTCCTGGTAATTGTTTAATGATCCCTCTAAGTTCTAGCATTAGCAATTGAGTTGCTACCTTACTAATTGGTAGTTTTATTCGGTTGGCCAGTTCGTCTATACTGGTAGATTCCGAATTATCCAGGTTGGAAACAATCACTTCCTCCTCGGGATTCAAATCAATAAACATTTCCTTTTGCACTACTCTTGGCTGACAGGAGGATTTTTCCCACCCTAGCAGATACCCAATATCATTAGGTGATGAAAGTAAATGAGCCTGATTTGTTTTAATAAGATGATTGCAACCTTCTGAAAGAGGGTCGTTGTTCCTTCCTGGAACGGCAAAAACATCTCTACTGTAAGAATTGGCAAGGTTAGCAGTAATCATGGAGCCACCTTTAATGGCAGATTCTATCACTATAGTTGCGTCGCACATGCCTGCAACAATTCTATTCCTCTTAGGGAAGTTTTCTCTATCCGGTCTGGTGTTGATCTTGTTTTCAGTAAGCAAGCCACCTTGCCTTACCATTTGATTGGCAGTTGCGGTATGTGCTTTTGGGTATATACGATCCAATCCGTGAGCAAGTACACCAACGGTATTCAATTGATGGTCCAGTGCAGTTTGGTGAGCATGTATGTCTATTCCGTAGGCAAGTCCACTTACCACTAGAACATCTTGATCTCTTAACGATTCGATAATTTCCGTACAGACAGATTTGCCGTAGCTGGTTGCGTTTCTGGTTCCAACAATGGAAACAATTTTTGATTGATTTAAATCGGAGTTCCCCTGGTAGTATAAGAGCGATGGAGCATCCTGACAATGGTTAAGTCGTTTAGGGAAACGATCACCCTTGTAAGATAGTACTTCAATGTTGTTCTTTTCGCAAAATGCCAGTTCTTCTTCAGCAACTCTAAATATATCACCTTTAGAAACTGCAGCGGCGAGCTTGTTTCCAACTAGTTTTATTTTCGAAAGTGTAGCCGTAGATTCCTCGAATACATTTTTGGCCGAACCTAAATGGTTAATCATTTGCCTGGCCAATGTAGGTCCAATTCCATCTACCTCCAGCAGGGCAATATGATAATATGTTTCTTCACGATTCATCAACACGGTAAAAATAGAAAAGAGATAGGAGGATAAGAAGATTTTGTAAACAAAAAAAAATAACTATATTTGTGCATCGAAAATAAAAGATAACAAACAAATGAGGGGACGCAAGTCCCCTCTTTTTGTACTCATGATCAGTAAAAATACAGTAATAAAGTTAGCTCAGGAGAGGATTGATGAATTGGATAAAGGGCTTTATTTGGTAGATGTTATTGTTGCTCCGGGTAATCGAATTAATATCGAGTTGGATTGTTTAGAGGGAAGTACATCTATTACAGATTGTATGTCGGTGAGTAGAAATGTAGAGCATAATCTGGATAGAGAAGAAGAAGATTTTTCGCTTGAAGTTAGCTCTCCGGGGTTGGATAAACCTTTTAAAGTTCACCAACAATACATCAAAAACATTGGAAGAAATGTTAAAGTGGTGTTTGCCGATCATGGTAGTGTTGAAGGGAAACTGGTGGATGTTTCGGATAACAATATTGTAGTTGAAACTGAAACTAAGGAACGAGTAGAAGGAAAGAAAAAGAAAGAGTTGGTGGTAAAACAACACCAAATTGAATTTGAAAACATTAAAGAAACCAAAATAGTAATTTCGTTTAAATAAGAATAAAATGAATGCATTGAATTTAATCGAGTCATTTTCCGAGTTTAAGGAAATGAAAAACATTGACAGGGTAACCATGATGAGAATTGTGGAGGATGTTTTTCGTGCCACGTTGCGCAAGAAATATGGTACAGACGATCACGTAGATATCATCATTAACCCTGATAAAGGTGACTTGGAAATCTGGTTGAACAGAGAAATTGTTCCTGATGGAGAAGTTGAAGATCCGGGAACTCAGATTTCTTACACAGATGCAACTAAAATTGAGCCTGATTTTGAAATCGGGGAGGAAGTTTCTGAGGAAATTAAAATGGTAGACTTTGGTAGAAGAAATATCTTGGCTTTACGTCAAAATCTTGTATCAAGAATTCTTGAATTAGAAAAAGATAACGTTTACAAAATTTACAAGGACAGAATTGGTGATATTATTACTGGAGAAGTATATCAAATCTGGAAAAGAGAAATTCTTATTCTTGATGATGAAGGGAATGAGTTGATTTTACCAAAATCAGAGCAAATTCCTTCGGATTACTTCAAAAAAGGAGAAGCAATCAGAGCAGTTGTGGCAAGAGTAGATCTTAAGAACAATTCGCCAGTTATTATTCTTTCCAGAACAGCTACAACTTTCCTTGAAAGATTGTTTGAGTTGGAGGTTCCAGAAGTATTTGATGGATTAATTACTATTAAGAAAATCGTTAGAGAGCCAGGAGAAAGAGCTAAAGTAGCAGTAGAGTCTTACGACGATAGAATTGATCCGGTAGGAGCATGTGTAGGGATGAAAGGTTCTAGAATTCACGGAATTGTAAGAGAGCTTAAAAACGAAAATATTGACGTGATCAACTGGACTGCAAATAGCCAGTTATTGATTCAGCGTTCATTAAGCCCAGCTAAGATAGTTTCTATGGAGCTGGACGAAGAAGAAAAAAGAGCTAGTGTGTTCCTTAAACCAGATCAAGTTTCACTTGCAATTGGTAAAGGAGGGCACAATATTAAATTGGCATCTAAACTAACAGAATACGAAATTGATGTTTACCGTGAAGGTGCGGAAGATATTGATGATGTTGATCTGGACGAGTTTACAGATGAAATCGATGATTGGATTCTTGACGAATTGAAAGCAGTTGGTTGTGATACAGCTAAGTCTGTACTTGATCTAAGTGCTGATGAGTTGGTTAAGAGAACCGATCTTGAAGAAGAAACCGTATTGGAGATTAGAAAAATCCTTCAAACTGAGTTTGAATAAGGAGAACAATTCAGCTTTTTTGTTGGGCGTTGAACAACAAAATGTAGATATTTAATATTAGAAATTGTTTTCCGAACAGAAGATTTTTCTAAACTTGTAACCCAGTTCTGGCTAACATATCGCATGTTGGTATAATTAGCCAGAATTATACTACAGTTTTGATGTAGTAAAAAAAAAGATAAATGGCCGGAGTTAAAAGACTTAGTAAAGTAGCAAGAGAGTTTAATGTGGGGATTTCAACCATCGTTGAATACCTGGAGTCGCAGGGGCAAGAAATTAGCCCAAGCCCCAACACTAAACTGGATGATAACATCTACAACATTCTTTTGGAGAAGTTCGCTAGCGAGAAATTCGAAAAAGAGAAAGTGGATGAGACTCGTATTGTGCGCGAAGAAAGGAAAGCAATTTCCATGGATAAGGAAAAAGCTGCTGAAGCCGAGGTGGTAACCGAAGAGCCTGTACAAACAGAAGAAAAAGCTGAAGAGGTTAAGAAAGAGGAGGAAGCTCCTGTTGAGGAGGCTCAAGAGGTTCAAGAGGAGAAGGATGAAAAGGAAGATACCATTAAAGCTCAGGCAAATAAGTTGAGTGGGCCATCTGTAGTTGGTAAAATCAATCTGGAAGAAAAGAAGAAGGAAGAGCCTGTTGAGGAGGTAAAAGAAGAGCCGGAAGCTAAAGAGGAAGTAAAAGAAGAGCCTAAGGAGGTGGAAGAAAAGAAGGAGGAAGCTCCTAAAGATTCTGAACCTGAAAAGGAAGAGAAGAAAGAGCCGCAAGAGGTTGAAACCATTAAAGCTCAGGTTAAAAAGCTTTCAGGTCCTACTGTATTAGGTAAAATTGAATTGCCTAAAACACCTCAAAAGTCCGCTAAATCGGATAAGAAAAAGGGGGAGAGTGAAGATGATAAGAAGAGAAGGAAGAGAAAGAGAATTAAGAAGGTAAATGTTGAGAAGGCTGGAAAAAAAGCAACTCAGGAACACCGAAAAGCAAAAGGGAAATCTCAACCTAAAAAAGAAGAGCCTTCTGCTGAAGAAATCAAAAAGAAAATCCAAACAACCCTGGCTCGATTGAGCAACAAAGGGAAGAATAAAGGAGCTAAGCTTAGAAAAGAAAAGCGTATGGCGTTTAGTGCCAAACGTGAAGAAGAGCAGTTGCAGGCAGAACTTCAGGAAAGAGTTCTGAAATTAACTGAGTTCGTAACCGTTTCTGAGTTAGCTACAATGATGGGTAAACAGCCAACAGAAATCATCGGAACGTTGATGTCTATTGGTATTTTTGCTTCCATCAACCAAAGATTAGAAGCAGATACATTGAAAATGGTTGCTGAGGAATTCGGATTCGAGGTTGAATTCGTAAGTGCTGAAGTTTCCGAGTCAATTGTGGAAGAGGAAGATGATCCGGCTTCACTAGAGTCAAGACCTCCTATTGTTACGGTAATGGGACACGTTGATCATGGTAAAACATCTTTGTTGGATTACATCAGAAACACTGAGGTAACAGAAGGAGAGGCTGGAGGAATTACCCAGCACATTGGAGCTTATAGTGTTCATCACAATGATAAATTAATTTCATTCTTAGATACACCAGGTCACGAGGCGTTTACAGCGATGAGAGCTCGTGGTGCTCAGGTAACAGATGTTGCAATTATTATTATTGCTGCGGATGATGATGTGATGCCTCAAACGAAAGAGGCGATCAATCACGCACAAGCTGCCGGAGTACCAATGGTATTCGCTTTTAACAAATGTGATCGTCCAGAGGCTAACGCAGATCGATTAAGAGAACAGTTAGCTGCCATGAACATTCTGGTAGAAGATTGGGGAGGTAAATACCAAAGCCAGGAAATTTCTGCAAAAAGCGGAATGGGTATCGATGAATTGTTAGAAAAAGTATTGCTGGAAGCTGAATTACTTGAGCTGAAAGCTAACCCTAAGAAAAGTGCAGTTGGTACAGTAATAGAAGCTACGCTTGATAAAGGTAGAGGATTCGTAACTACCCTATTGGTGGAAGCGGGTACTTTGAGAGTGGGAGATATGATTTTGGCAGGTACACAGTACGGTAAGGTTAAAATCATGCACGATGAGCATGGAAGAGAGGTAGAGGAAGCAGGTCCTTCTAAGCCGGTTTCTATGCTGGGTATGAACGGAGCTGCAAATGCAGGTGACCGATTCAACGTAATGTTGGATGAGAAAGAAGTGAAGCAAATCGCGACTAAACGTCAGCAGTTACAAAGAGAGCAAGGTCTTAGAACTACTAAGCACATGACTCTAGAGGAGATTGGAAGACGTATTGCACTTGGAGACTTCCAGGAATTGAATATCATCGTTAAAGGTGATGTGGATGGATCTATCGAAGCACTTTCTGATTCTCTTCAAAAGCTATCTGAAGAAAGTATTCAAGTTAATATTATTCACAAGGCAGTTGGGCAGATTTCCGAGTCTGATGTATTGTTAGCATCTGCTTCTGATGCAATTATCGTAGGATTCCAGGTAAGACCTTCTGCAGGAGCAAGAAAACTTGCTGAGAAGGAAGAAATTGATATCAGATTGTATTCTGTAATCTATAAGGCTATCGAAGAAATTAAAGAAGCAATGGAAGGGATGTTGTCTCCAGATGTTGTGGAAGAAATTGTTGGTACTGCCGAGATTAGAGAAACGTTTAAGATTTCGAAAGTTGGAACCATCGCCGGATGTTTTGTATCTGAAGGTAAAATCATCAGAAATAACAAAGTTAGAGTTATTAGAGATGGTATTGTAGTTTACACTGGGGAGCTTGGTTCTCTTAAGAGGTTCAAAGACGACGTGAAAGAAGTTGCTAGAGGGTACGAATGTGGTCTGAACGTAGAGAAGTTCAACGACATTAAAGTTGGTGATGTTATCGAGTCTTACGAAGAGAAAGAGGTAGCAAGAACCTTGAAAGGATAATTATCAAATCACATAAATAAAAAAGGGCCGAAGTACTTCGGCCCTTTTTAGTTGCTATAATAAGTTGTTATTGGGAGTTTCCGTCATTTGGTATATTCTCAGTAGGAGCTTCTTTTTTCTTCAATGGAGGAAGTTCCATTTTGTTTTGGATAACAATCGCATTCGGAAAATACTTCCTGATCTCATTTTTAAATTCGTAAGCACTGTTCTTGTCATAAAATCTCCCTGCGTATAAATAGGTGTTAGGGGCATTGTATTTTTCGTCTAAAGGAGTGTCCGGATATCTCTTTCTAAACTTATACCTGGAATCTTTGATAATAGAAGTTTGTTGACTTACTTCGATCTGAATGGTGTATCCGTAGATAAATGGCTTTTTAGCAATTTGATGATCCAAAGAGTCAATTTTCCAGCTTTGATTAACTGTTACTTTACCGTCAGGGTTGTTGTAGTTAAGTTCTTTTTTTGTGCTGTCAAAAGTTGGTGCATCAGATAGTTTAACAACCTTTTCTTTTTTTCCTTTATACAGTCTCCAATTGTTATCATCCTGCCCTGTGCTTATGAGCGAGATCATAATGAATAGTAAGGTTAGTGAAAGTATTTGTTTGCTTTTCATGAAATTAGATTTGCATTGCGCTTACAAAGTAAGCTAAAATAAACTAGTGTGTCTATGAACTTACTTTTAAAAACCGTGCCATAAGTTAAAATCAATAAACGACAAAGACCTCTTTTTTATATATAAAACTAGTTATAGATACGATGAAAATGACCTTGAAAAAGGAGTTGTACAACCTCTTATTTAGAATGATTATAAATTAGAACAGCAGTTTACATTTTAGTGACAAAAAGGTAGGTAGAAAAAAGTCAAATGCTACTTTTGCCTTTGTTAAAAATGCTTAAAAAGCGACCGTAAATGAAAAATAAGATGAAATTTCATTGGATGAAAAAGCTGGGAACCCTTGGTTTCTTTGCTGCTTTGATGTTCTCGTCTACCGGAGTGAAAGCTCAGGATGGAGAGGCTCTGTTTAAAGCAAACTGTCAGGCATGTCATAAAGTGGATAAGGCGTCTGTTGGTCCTAAACTTCAAGGGGCTAAGGCGTTGTGGGAAGAAGCTGGCGAAGGAGAGTTGATTTATGAATGGATTGCAGATCCAGCTGCTTTGGTGAGTAGCGGTAAATCGAAAAGAGCAAAAGAGGTAGAGGCTGCTTTCTCTGGTGCAATGACACCACAAGGACATTTGTCTAGAGAAGAGATGGATGCTATTTTATCTTATGCTGATAGCTATGTTGCTCCTGTAAAAGAAACAGGTGGGGGTGATGAAGTAGCAAGCGCAGATTCTGGAGATGATGGTTCAATGGTAATTTGGGTTGTTGTTCTTCTTTGTGTGTTGTTAGTGATCATTTTCGCTGGAATTGGAGTTAAGAAGCAACTTGCTCACGTTGTAAACGAAAGAGAAGGAATCCATGAGGATGTTAACAAGTCTATTCAACAACAAATTGGTGAGTGGATTGTAAGAAACTGGAAGTTGACACTTGTGCTGTTTTTAGTGATCGTTGTGTCAGGAGGAGCAGATGTATTTACCAGATTGGCAAGAGTAGGTGTGTTTGAAGATTATCAACCATCTCAGCCAATTGCTTATTCTCATAAGTTGCACGCTGGTGATATGGGTATTGATTGTAAATACTGCCATAGCTCTGCTGAAACTTCCAAGCATGCAGGTATTCCTTCAACAAATGTTTGTATGAACTGCCATAATATGGTTACTGAAGGTACTACAACAGGGACAAGAGAAATTTCTAAAATTCATGCTGCTGCCGGATACGATGGTGAGAACATGAAATACAATACGGATGAAGAAGGTAATGTGATTCAAGGAGATCCAATCGTTTGGAACAAAGCTCACAACTTACCGGATCACGTATTCTTTAGTCACGCACAGCACGTTAACCCAAATACTGGGAATGTAGACTGTAAACAATGTCACGGAGATGTGGCTACGTTTGGTCTTGGTCGTGTGGCAACAGTAGAAGAAATTAACGCATTAGCTGCAGACGATCCATCAATTATTCCATTAACTAAGCCGTTGCTTACAATGGGATGGTGTATCGAATGCCATAAAGAGAAAGGGATTGATGTAATTGGATCTGATAACGGATATTATCAGGAATTACACAATCGTCTGAAGAACCGTCCGGAATTCTTAGGTAAGATTACCGAAGATGATAAAGTTTCTGTAGAAGAGCTTGGAGGATGGGAATGTGCTAAATGTCACTATTAATTAATCGAATTGAATCAATCAAAAACATGAGTATGAACAAAACATACTGGAAAGGATTTGAAGAAAAGCATCAAACTCCTGAGTTTATTGAAAACAATAGTAAAGAATTTGCAGAAGACTTAACGGTTGACGAGTTTGTTGGTAGTGAAGCTGTAAGTGAATTCAAAACAGGAAGAAGAGACTTCCTAAAGTATTTAGGATTTGGTGTTGCCGCTGCAACTTTAGCTTCGTGTGAAGCTCCTGTAATTAAGTCTATACCTTATGTAAATAAGCCGGAAGACATTACGCCAGGTGTTGCTAACTGGTATGCAAGTACCTTCTATGATGGAAATGATTATGGAAGCGTGTTGGTTAAAGCCAGAGAAGGAAGACCAATTTGGTTAAAAGGAAATAAAAGTTACGGTTTAACAGGAGGAGGTGTTACTCCAAGAATGACAGCTTCTGTATTGAACCTATACAATAGCGAAAGATTACAAGGTGCTATCAAGAGAGATGGTACTGAGGTAAGCTGGAGCGGAGAAGGAGGAGTTGATGGTGATATTAAGTCACAGTTGGCTTCTATTGCTGCTAATGGAGGAAAGGTTAGATTAATGACCAATACCATTATTAGCCCTTCTACAAAAATGGCAATCAATGATTTCATTGGAGCTTTAGGAGGAGAAGTTACTCCTATGGGAGCTCCTGAGCAAGCTGCCGCACCTGTTGCTGTTCCTGCGGGAGCAGAAGGTGACTTAAACGGTGTTGTAGCAGATGCAGTACCTGCAGATGTTGCTCCTATTCTTGATGCTGTTGTAGAAGAACCTACTGCTACTGCAGATGTGAAACATGTTCAATACGATGCAGTTTCAATGTCTGGAATGAGAGCAGCTAACGAAGAGTCGTTTGGAAGAAAAGTAATTCCTTCTTACGATTTCTCAAGAGCTAAATCAATCGTAAGTATCGATGCTGATTTCTTAGCTAACTGGTTGCTTCATACAAAACACAATGTAGATTATTCTAAGACTAGAAAGCCGGAAGAAGGATGGATGTCAAGACACTATCACTTCGAATCGGTAATGTCTATTACTGGAGCTAGTGCCGATGTAAGATGTATGGTTAAGCCATCTGAACACAGAGGAGTAGCAGCAGCAATTCTTAAGCACATTGGAGGAAAGAACCTTGGAATTGAGGTTTCTGAACAAATTGATGCTTACGCTAAGAAGGCAGCAGAGCATTTGGTACAACATAAAGGTGAATCTTTGGTTGTTGCCGGAGCTAACGATAAAGGAGTTCAGGTTATTGTAAATGCAATTAACCACCAATTGAACAACTACGGAAAAACAATCGATCTTGATAAAACACTTCAGATTAAACAAGCTGATGATGTTGAAGTAAAAGAATTGGTTGATGACGTAATCGGAGGAAAAGTGGATGCACTAATTATGATTGGTGTTAATCCGGTTTATACTCTTCCAAACGGAGCAGAGTTTGGAGCAGCATTGGAAGGAATGAAACTTTCAGTTTCTACTTCAGAGTTCGCTGATGAAACTGCTACAAAATGTACTTATACTTGTCCAAACCACAACTACCTTGAGGCTTGGAACGACTATAACCCACAAGCTGGGGAATATGCTATCCAACAACCATTGATTCGTCCGCTTTACGATACTCGTCAGGCTCAAGAATCATTATTAGTATGGGCAGGAAAAGCAGAAAGATCTGATAGAGAAAGTCAGGTATTCTACGATTACATGAGAGAAGCTTGGGAAAAATACGGATTCCCAATGCAAAACACTTACTCTACATTTGACGAGTACTGGAATTGGTCAGTGCATAACGGAAGTGCAGAATCTGCACCTGTACCAAGCACACCTGTTCAATATAACGATACAACTTCTTCAGTAAAAGGAATCGCTTCTGATTCTAGCTGGGAAGTAGTGATGTACCAAAAAGTTGGAATTGGAGAAGGACAATACACTGCTAACCCATGGTTGCAAGAACTTCCAGATCCATTAACCAAAGTATGTTGGGATAACTACGCTACACTTTCGCCGGCAGATTGCTATACGCTATTCAATATTGATGGAAGTGAAAAAGCGAAATGGGATGGATTGTACATTGAGCAGGAAACTCCTGTAAACATGATCAATGTAAAAGTTGGTGAAACAACATTAAAACTTCCTGTTTACCCATTACCAGGTCAAGCTCACGGAACAGTAGGTGTTTCTTTGGGATACGGACGTGGAGAAAACGAAGAGAAAATTGGAAAGGCTGCTTATCAAGTAGAACTTGACCAATCTGGAGAGTATATTATTGAAGATGGTAAGAAAGTACCAATCGGGAAGAACTCATTTAAATTTACATCTTTTGAGGATGGAGCTATTAAGTATTACGCTGGAGCTGAAGTAAGCGATGCAGATGAAAAATACTTCTTGGCGTGTACTCAAACTCACCACACCATTATGGGAAGATCATCAGTTCTTAGAGAAACTGATATGAACACCTTTATGGCTGGTAATAAAGATGCATTTAACCCTGCACACGAATTGCATATTCATACTAAAGGACATGGAGAGCATGTAAATGCTACTGACGTTTCTCTTTGGGAAGAGCATCCGGTAGAATACGTAGGTCATAGATGGGCAATGTCTGTTGATTTGACTGCTTGTAACGGATGTGGTGTATGTATCGTAGCTTGTCACTCTGAGAATAACGTACCAGTTGTTGGTAAAGATGAGATCAGAAGATCAAGAGACATGCACTGGTTGAGAATGGATAGATACTTCTCTTCTATTGATGATGATAAGAGAGCTGCCTGGGATAAGGATAAGAGAAACCCTGAAAATGGGGATTGGACTTATGCTAATCTTGAGGTACCGGAAGATAGCCCATCAGTGGTATTTATGCCAATGATGTGTCACCACTGTAACCACGCTCCATGTGAAACAGTTTGTCCGGTAGCAGCAACTACTCATAGTAACGAAGGATTGAACATGATGGCTTATAACCGTTGTATCGGAACAAGATACTGTGGAAATAACTGTCCTTACAAAGTGAGAAGATTCAACTGGTTCAATTACAGAGATTACAAGAAATTTAACAAAGTAAACTTAGCTCAAGACGAAATGGCTCGTATGGTATTAAACCCAGACGTAGTTGTTAGATCAAGAGGGGTTATGGAGAAATGTAGCTTCTGTGTTCAGAGAATTCAGGAAGGAAAACTTAATGCTAAGAAAGAGGCTCGTCCAGTTGTAGACGGAGATGTAGTAGCAGCTTGTGCTGATGCTTGTCCAAGTGATGCAATTGTATTTGGAGACTGGAACGATTCAGGATCTAATGTAAGAGCTAAGTCTGAGCAAGACAGAGCATATATCGCTCTTGAAGAAGTGGGTATTAAACCAAACGTTTACTACCAGGTGAAAGTGAGAAACGAAGATGCTGTTGAAACAGTAGCTGAAGAATCGCACGAAGAAGCACATTAATTGAACGAAATTTTGCCGCAAGGCATAAGTATAGAACAAAAAAGTAATTAGATGCATAAAGAGTCAGACATCAGGATTCCCTTAATTAAAGGAGACAAATGTTATAAAGACATTACGGATGATATTATCCGTCCGATTGAGAGTAAAGCTCCTAAGGGTTGGTACATTCTAATTTCGATCTGCGGAATATTCGCTCTTTGGGGTGTAGGTTGTATCGTATACTTGTTAGGAACAGGTATTGGAGTTTGGGGATTGAACAAGACCATCGAATGGGCATGGGACATTACCAACTTCGTTTGGTGGGTTGGAATCGGTCACGCAGGAACGCTGATTTCTGCAGTATTGATGCTTTTCCGTCAGAAATGGAGAATGGCCATTAACCGTGCTGCTGAGGCGATGACAATTTTTGCGGTAATGATGGCAGGAATGTTCCCGTTGATTCACATGGGACGTCTATGGGTTGGATACTGGGTATTCCCTCTTCCAAACCAATTTGGATCAATGTGGCTAAACGTTAACTCCCCATTATTCTGGGATGTATTCGCAATCTCGACCTACTTCTCGGTAGGTATGGTGTTCTGGTACATCGGACTTATTCCTGATTTCGCAACCATTAGAGATAGAGTTTCTAAACCTCTAATGAAGAAAGCTTATGGAATTCTAAGTTTTGGATGGACAGGAAATGCTAAAGCATGGAACAGATTTGAGATTGTAACATTGGTATTAGCTGGATTAGCAACACCATTGGTATTCTCAGTTCACTCTATTGTATCTTTCGATTTCGCGACATCGGTTATCCCAGGTTGGCATACCACGATTTTCCCTCCTTACTTCGTGTCTGGGGCGGTATTCTCAGGGTTTGCTATGGTACAAACACTGATGTTGATCCTTAGAAAAGCATTTAAACTAGAAGCATACTTACACGTTAAGCACATCGAATACATGAACATTGTAATCATGGTTACAGGTTCTATCGTAGGTGTAGCTTATATCACTGAGTTGTTCATCTCATGGTACTCTGGAGTTGAGTACGAAGCATACGCTTTCCTAAACAGGGCAACAGGTCCTTACTGGTGGTCTTATGCGGCAATGATGACGTGTAACGTTGTATCGCCACAGTTAATGTGGTTCAAGAAATTAAGAACTAACCTAACATTTACATTTATCCTTGCGGCTATTGTAAATATCGGAATGTGGTTCGAGCGTTTCGTAATTATCGTAACCTCTATCCACAGAGATTTCGTTCCGTCATCATGGAGCTATTTCCACCCAACATGGGTAGATATAGGTGTGTATGTAGGAACAATGGGAATCTTCTTCGTATTGTACTTATTGTTTGCAAGATTCTTCCCGGTAATGCCGATTGCAGAATTGAAAACTATTCTGAAATCTTCTGGAGAGAACTACAAACAAGGATTTGGACATGGAGAAGGTTATTATGATAACCACGCTCACGGAGACGATCACTAAAATTAAGAACTGACTAAAAAGATATACTATGGCAGAAAGAGTAATATATGCAATGTATGACGATGACGATGTAACCAAAGATGCTGCAAGAGCATTGGTTGACAAAGGTGTTCACATTGCTGACGTATATTCTCCATTTCCAATTCACGGAATTGATCCAATTATTGGAGTTAAGCATACTCGTTTAGGAATTACTGCTTTCCTATATGGATTAACAGGATGCTGTTTAGCATTGTTAGCATCAAAGTATTTTATGATTGATGACTGGCCGTTAAACATTGGAGGTAAACCAAACTTTAGTCTGTTGGAAAACCTTCCAGGTTTCGTTCCAATTTTGTTTGAGTTTACAGTATTATGTGCTGCTCACGGAATGGCACTTACATACTTCTTAAGAAACAAAACACTTCCTGGTATGCCACCAAGGAATCCGGATCCAAGAACTACCGACGACCGTTTTGTAGTAGAGATTAAATTGGAAGAGAATAGTCAGTTTTCAATCGACGATCTAACCCAGATGGTAAAAGATACTGGAATCGTTGAGATTGATGAGAAAATAATTAGATAATAACGTAACAAACTGTTAGCATGAAGCTTAACTTAAAATATATTTCAGCAGCTGTAATTGGGGGTGCATTGGTAATGTCCTCTTGTACAAAGAGTCCTGATAGCCCTGGTTATGAGTATGTGCCGGATATGTATAGATCTCAGGCAATTGAAGCATACGTTGATTACGGATTAGTAGGAGATGACGAAAGAGGAGAAGACGTTATAGCAAGAAAGAATACCATTTCAGCTAGAATTCCAGCAGATGGAACTATTCCATTTAAAGCTACAAAGGAAGAAGCTGCATTGAACATGCCTTACCCTTACGCTTTAGAGCAAAAGGAAGAAGCAGCTAATAATCCATTACCTGAGTACTTCACAGAAGACATTGATGGAAACATCAAAGAAGGTAAGAGATTATACAATATTTTCTGTAAGCACTGTCACGGAGATAAAGGACAAGGAGACGGAGGTGTTGTAACTGTTGGAGGATTTAACCCGCCATCACCATACAATGCTGCCTATAAAGACAGAACAATGGGAAGCGTTTACCACACTATTACACACGGTACAGGTGGTGCAATGGGATCTCATGCTAGCCAAATTAGTAAAGAAGACAGATGGAAAATTGTAATGTATGTAAATACACTACAACATGGAGAGTTTGTATTGAATACTGTTGAACCAGTTGCAGATACAGTAGTTGCTGATACATTGGTAACAGATAGTCTTGTAATACAAAATTAAGAAGTAAAATTATTACTGAATTAAAGTTTAGTAATTCAACGAAATAAATAGGAAGATGGAATTTCAAATCTCTGGTAAATTAAAAAAGGTCATTTTCGGCTTAATGGGAGTAGGACTAGTATTGCTTATTGCTGGTTTCTTTACTCAGAAAGATTATGCATTCCCAACGGTAATTGATGATCACACATTAGTGGTTGAGTACTGGCGAGGAGCATCAGAAGAGCAACAAAATGCTTTGAAAGAGGAAATGATTGCAGAAATTGAAGCATTGGGATTCACTGCAGAAGTTCACGACCTAATGGAAGGTCATGAAGATCATGGACACGGACATGCAGAAGGAGATCACGATCACGCTGAGCACGAAGGTGGAGAGGAAGATCACGGAGAAGGACACGATGAGCATGGAGAGCACGAAGAGCACCATGAAGTTCCAACATTTGTTTGGAAAGTAGATATCCACCAAAAAGCTGGGGCTGAAGATACTCACGAAGAGCACGAAGGTGGACACGCAGAAGGAGGACACGGAGATCACGGTCATGGACATGGAGATGCTACAGCACCGGCAGAAGTAATTGCTGCTAAATTCGAATGTGGATCATTATCAATGTCAGATTCTACTTTCAGAAGATTTTGGTCTAACCTATTGGTAAACGGATTCTTCTTTATGGGAATTGCTTTAGGAGCATTGTTCTACTTAGCAC
This sequence comes from Parvicellaceae bacterium, assembly GCA_965230225.1. Classification (GTDB taxonomy): domain Bacteria; phylum Bacteroidota; class Bacteroidia; order Flavobacteriales_D; family Parvicellaceae; genus CALSMU01. The sequence continues at coordinate 27,960 of CBDDKM010000002.1, read as the reverse complement.
TTCACTATGCTACAGAGTCTGGATGGGGAGTTGTATTGTTAAGAGTTATGGAAGGAGTATCGTCTGCTTTACCACTTGGTATGGTAGCACTTCTAATCGTATTCTTAGCAGCTACATTTGGAATGAACCACATTTACCCATGGATGGATGCTGATGTAGTAGCGCACGATGATTTAGTATATTTCAAAGGAGGATACTTGAACAAGCCATTCTTCTGGATTAGAATTATTGCTTACTTCGCTGTATTCTTATACTTCATGAGATGGTTCAGAAAGACTTCACAAAGAGAAGACGTAGAAGGAGGAACAGTACTTCACTACTTAATGTATAGAAGATCAGCATTGTTCTTGGTATTCTTCGCAGTATTCTCTTCTACTATGTCTTGGGACATCATCATGTCTATCGATGTACACTGGTTTAGTACATTATTCGGATGGTATGTATTCTCTGGAATTTGGTTAAGTGCTATGGTGATGATCATGATGGTTACACTTTACTTAAAGAGCCAGGGATACCTTGAGTTTGTAAATTCATCTCATATCCACGATGTTGGAAAATGGATGTTTGCATTGAGCTTCCTATGGAGCTACTTATGGTTCTCACAATTCATGTTAATCTGGTACGCAAATATCCCGGAAGAGGTAATCTACTATGTAACAAGAATTGAAAGCTACAAGTTCGTATTCTTCGGAATGTTCGTATTGAACTTCGTATTACCAATGATCTTCTTCATGTCTGCTGACACTAAGAAATCTTGGCCTTACCTAATCGTAATTGGATTGATCATTTTCGTTGCTCACTGGTTCGATGTATTCTGTATGGTTATGCCAGGAACTCTTTTCGAAGAGTGGAACTTCGGAATCTTAGAGATCGGAATGTTCATGTTATTCTTGGGAGGATTTATGCTTCTTATGTTCAAAGGACTTGCTTCGGCTTCTTTGGTTCAGAAGAATCACCCATACTTAGAAGAAAGTAAACATCACCACGGATAAATTTCCGTACTGATAAATTAAAAATATTAAGCTCCAATTGAGGTATTTTAACTTCAATTGGAGCTTTTTTTTTGTAGAATCATTCAAAATAATTGAATTGCTTTGTAACTCTCTGGAATGCAAGCGATTGCAAGCTGTAATTTTACCTAAAAAAATAGCTAAAATTCGTTCCTGATTGGAAAGATTCTGCTATATTTGGGGCGAAATGCGGATGGTCATAGAACATTATGACGCAGGTCATTTAAAATAGTAATTAGAAAAGACAAAAGATGGAAAGTAAGTTTTTAATTTTTGTAATAGTTGTTTTAGGTGTTTTAGCCATAATTCAACTTGTGCGAGTTTATGAATTAGCTTATAAAGTTAGAGGCGTAAAAAGTGAAGAAATTGTATCACCAGGTGAGAACACCGTAGTTGCAGCAAGCTTTATTGTTTTTATGTTAGCTTACTTTGGTTTCATCATTTGGCTAATGTTCGAATACGGAAATGGAGGATTAGGACCTGCTGCTTCTGAGCACGGAGAAAAGACAGATACTCTATTGGTTTTTAACTGGTGGATCATCCTTCCAGTATTCTTTTTGTGTAATACTGTTTTATTTGTTTTTGCATTCATCTACAGAAGAAAACCCAAATAGAAAAGCTGTTTATTTCCCACACAACAATAAGTTGGAAATGATCTGGACAGTTGTTCCTGCGATGGCTCTTTCAGCGATCATTATTTACGGATTGAAAACTTGGAATTTCATCATGAATCCTGAAGATGCTGAAGATCGTCAGGTGATTGAATTATATGCTGAGCAATTTAGCTGGACTGGACGTTACGCAGGAGGAAACAATGAGCTTGGAAAAGCTGATTTTAAATTGATTACAGGAAAAAATCCTCTAGGTGTTATTACTTCTGATAACATTACAGCTAGCTACGAAAAGTTAGATAAAGAGATTCATAATTTAGATTCTACTTTACAGTCTGTAACCATCGAAACTTACGAAGACAATAAAAAGACTAAGAAGTATCTTATTGCTGATGTTAAGGTGGATGAATTAACAGAAAAATTAGAAAGACTTAAGCGTCAGAAATACAGAATTCAGGAAGGTGTAGAGAAAGGTAGAAACGGAGAAGAAGCCGATGCTATTGCAAACGATGATGTAGTAGTAAAAGGAGAGCTTCACTTAGTAGTAAACCAACCTTATACATTCTACTTCAGATCAAAAGATGTTATTCACAGTGCCTGGTTCCCTCACTTCAGAGCTCAAATGAACTGTGTACCTGGAATGACTACTTCATTTAGTTTTACTCCTACTAAAACAACTAAAGAGATGAGAGAAGATGAGTTCATTAAAACTCATTATCAAAACATCAACAAAATTCACAATGAAAGAAAGAAAAGCATTGGTGAACCGGAAGAATTAGTAGAGTTCGACTTTGTATTAATGTGTAACAAAATTTGTGGTGGTGGTCACTCCAACATGCAAATGAAAGTTATCGTTGAAACCGAAGAAGAATTTAAAGAGTGGATTGAGTCTCAAAAACAATTAGACGGAGGATCTGTTAAGTATTGGGGATCTAACGCAGCTGTTGAAACTGAGGCAGAGGAAGAAGTTGCTAAGTTGTAAGAGAAGTAGAAATTAAGTAAAGAATCAGATAAATTTTATATAGATATGTCAAGTCACGATCACGCAGCACATCATCATCACAAAGAGAGCTTCTTATCGAAGTACATCTTTAGTATGGATCATAAGATGATTGCAAAGCAATATTTGGTTACTGCAATCATTATGGGAATCATTGGTATTGCTTTATCTGCAATGTTCAGATTAAAACTAGGATGGCCGGATACTGAATTTGGAATCTTACAAACTCTTCTTGGGTCTGATTGGGCTCCAGGTGGAATGCTGGATAGTAACATGTACCTTGGATTGGTTACCATGCACGGAACCATTATGGTATTTATGGTACTAACTGGTGGTTTGTCTGGTACTTTCTCAAACTTGCTTATTCCATTGCAAATTGGAGCGAGAGATATGGCATCAGGAATGTTGAACATGCTTTCTTACTGGCTGTTCTTCCTGTCTAGTTTGATCATGACGATTTCTTTATTTGTTGAAAGCGGACCTGCAATGGCTGGTTGGACGATCTACCCACCATTGAGTGTTCTTGAAGAAACACAACCAGGTTCTGGAATGGGGATGACTCTTTGGTTAGTATCTATGGCAATATTTATTGCATCTGCACTATTAGGAGGTATTAACTATATCGTAACTGTATTAAACCTTAGAACTAAGGGAATGAAAATGACTAGAATGCCACTTTCTATTTGGGCGTTCTTTACAACAGCTGTAATTGGTCTTCTTTCTTTCCCAGTACTTCTTTCTTGTGCTGTACTATTAATTATGGACAGACACATGGGAACTAGCTTCTACCTATCTGAAATTACTACTTCTAGTGGAGCTTTAGATCAAACAGGTGGTAGCCCGGTATTGTTTGAGCACTTATTCTGGTTCTTAGGTCACCCTGAGGTATATATTATCTTATTACCTGCTTTAGGTATTTCTTCTGAGGTTATTTCTAACAACTCTAGAAAACCAATTTTCGGATACCGTGCAATGATTGGATCTATCCTAGCGATTGCTTTCCTTTCATTCATCGTATGGGGTCACCACATGTTCATTACAGGTATGAACCCATTCTTAGGAGGTGTATTTACCTTTACAACATTATTAATTGCAATTCCATCAGCAGTAAAAGTATTTAACTACTTAACTACTCTTTGGAAAGGTAACATCGTGTTTACACCAGCAATGACTTTCTCAATCGGAATGGTATCTACCTTTATTTCCGGAGGTATTACAGGTATTATCCTTGCAGATTCTGCTTTGGATATTAGCCAGCACGATACTTACTTCGTAGTAGGTCACTTCCACATTGTAATGGGAATGTCTGCAATTCTTGCAATGTTTGCTGGAATCTATCACTGGTTCCCTAAATTGTATGGAAGAATGATGAACAAGAAATTGGGATACATTCACTTCTGGATTACAATCATTTGTGGATACGGAGTATTTATTCCAATGCACTTCTTAGGAGAAGGTGGTATGCCAAGAAGATATTATGAGAACACTAACTTTCCAATGTTTGATCACTTCCTTGATCTAAACGTATTGATCTCAATTTTTGCGATCGTTGGGGTACTAGGACAAATCATTTTCTTCTGGAACTTCTTCTACAGTGCTTACAGAGGACCAAGAGCTTCTCAAAACCCTTGGAAATCTACTACACTTGAGTGGACAACTCCAGTAGAACACATCCACGGAAACTGGCCGGGAGAATTACCAGTAGTACACAGATGGCCATACGATTACAGTAAGCCAGGATGGGATGAGGATTTTGTTCCGCAAACCGTACCATTAAGAGATGATGAAGAAGAACATTAGTTCTTGCTCAATAGATATTAATAGAAGTCCGTACCTTAGTCAGGTGCGGACTTTTTTTGTAATACCAGCTTTGTTATTGGCCCTGATCTTATCAAAGCCAGGACATACTCAAATGTTCGACACCATAGCCAATAGTTTCAATTATCATCCTAAATTCTTATTGAAATTAGATACCAGAAACTCTTTTATTAGAAATACCTATGCCAAGATGAATGGAGTTAAGGTGGGAGTTAATTTTAATAATACAACCCGATTGGGAATTGGCTATAGTTGGATGTCGAGAGATTGGGATAAGATACCTGCAACCGATACCACCTCCGCTATTAAATTAAAGTTTGGATATCTGGCTCCATTTATGGAGTATAATTTTTACAAATCCGACCCATGGTTTGCCGAAATTCAACTTCAGGTTGGGGTAGGAAAAGCCAATTACAAAGACTTTGACCCAAAAGAAATTCTTAGCTCCAGTTGGACCATTATTTACGAGCCTGCCATGGCTATAGAGTATCGCTTTTTAAGGTATTTTGGTATAGGTGGTGGGGTAGGCTTTCGTTTGGTGGCCAAAACCTCCAGAGAAATAGATGAAACCTTCACATCTCCGGTGTACCTCTTCAGGTTTAAAATCTATTTTGGAGATTTATACAAGGAGCAAATTAAAAACATTGTGAATTAATTGTCTGATGCTCTCCAATAATCTAGCGGAAGCAATGTTATATTTGTACCTATGATCGAGGAATATGACTTAAGGGGAGATGATTTTTCCGGCTCAGATAAGGAGTTGGAAAAAGTACTTCGACCAAAAGGGTTTGATGATTTTGCCGGGCAAAGACAAGTTACCGATAACTTACAGGTATTTGTAAAAGCGGCAAAATTGAGAGACGAATCTCTTGATCATGTTCTGTTACACGGACCTCCCGGATTAGGGAAAACCACTTTAGCTAATATCATTGCAAACGAATTGGCTGTTGGGTTTAAAGTAACATCAGGACCGGTGTTGGATAAACCAGGAGATTTGGCTGGTTTACTTACCAACCTGGAAGAAGGTGATGTACTTTTTATTGATGAAATACATCGTTTAAGTCCTGTAATTGAAGAATACCTCTATTCGGCAATGGAGGATTACAAAATTGATATTGTAATTGATACTGGGCCAAATGCTCGTACGGTACAAATCGATTTAAACCCGTTTACTCTGATAGGTGCAACTACCCGTTCAGGGATGCTTACAGCCCCTTTAAGAGCACGATTTGGAATTAGTAGTAGACTACAGTATTACGATACTAAAGTGCTTACAGACATCGTTGAACGTGCTGCCGGTATATTAGATATCCCAATTGAGTACGAAGCAGCCTATTCTATAGCTAGTAGAAGTAGAGGTACTCCAAGAATTTCTAATGCTCTACTGAGAAGAGTTAGGGATTTTGCTCAAATAAAAGGAGATGGTACCATCTCGCCCGAAATAACCGACATTGCTTTGGAGGCATTGAATGTAGATAAACACGGATTGGACGAGATGGACAATAAGATATTGGATACCATAATAGAAAAATTTAATGGTGGTCCGGTAGGGCTTACAACATTAGCTACAGCTGTGGCCGAACAAGCAGGAACCATCGAAGAGGTATACGAACCATTTCTTATTCAGGAAGGGTACATGGTTAGAACACCAAGAGGAAGAAAAGTTACCGAACTTGCCTATAAGCACCTTGGAAAAGATAAGGGTTATATGCAGGGAGGATTATTTTAATCGCATGAAAAAGATCGTTTCCATATTGTCTTTGTTAGTTTTCATCACTAACGCAGTTGCACAATCCGATACCACTAAAACAGAAACCCCAGAAGAAATTCCTTTGGTATTTACTCAATGGTGGTGGTGGCTAGGATTGGTCGTTGTGCTATTGATCATTCGATTTGTGGTATTCAAGAAAAAATAATTGTCAAAATCGCACTATACTCATCTAATTAAAGCCGAGGCAAAGAGGCTGGGTTTTTCGTTTGTAGGTGTGTCTAAGGCAGGGTTTCTGGAAGAGGAAGCACCCAGGCTGGAAAATTACCTCAACAACAACTATCAAGGAGAAATGGCCTATCTGGCCAACCACTTTGATAAAAGATTGGACCCAACCAAGTTGGTGGAAGGCTCTAAATCTGTTATTTCTGTATTATACAATTACTATTCAGATCAGGTACAGGAAGATTCAAGTGCCCCTAAGATATCAATGTATGCCTACGGAGAAGATTATCATCATGTTATAAAGGGGAAGCTAAAATCTTTACAGCAATTTATTTCGGAGAAAATAGGAGAAGTTGAGGGACGATACTTTACGGATTCGGCTCCGGTACTGGATAAAGCCTGGGCTGTAAAATCCGGCTTGGGCTGGATGGGCAAAAATGGCAACCTGATTAATCAAAAGCAAGGATCTTACTTTTTTGTTGCTGAGTTAATTCTGGACCTGGAACTAGAGTACGATTCTAATGTAAAGGATCATTGTGGTACTTGTACGAAGTGCATTGATGCTTGCCCAACGGAAGCAATTATTCAACCTTATGTGGTGGATGGAAGCAAATGTATATCCTATTTCACCATAGAACTAAAAGGAGCTATACCCCAAGAGGTAGAAGGGAAGTTCGATAATTGGATGTATGGATGTGATATATGCCAACAGGTGTGTCCATGGAACAGGTTCTCATTACTTCATAATGAGCCAGCATTCAATCCTCATCCGGATCTTCTTAAACTCACAAAATTCGATTGGGAGCAATTAGAAAAGGAAACATTTAGTGAAGTATTCAGGAAATCACCTGTAAAACGAACTAAGTTTGAAGGGCTAAAGAGAAATATCGAGTTTCTAAAAAAATAAACCCCCTTATCGAAATAAGAGGGCTCAGGGTTAATAAAATTGTAACTTCTTTTTTAGATGGAATCAAAAACGTCTGTGATAACGTCGCTGTACATCGCAAAGGATGCCAGACACCAAACTTTTAAGTTTTTTAATTCATCTTGCTGAAGCCATTTAATTGCTTTAACTAACTCCTTATGGAACAAAGCCCTGTCGAAGCTAACTTTTTCTAAAACTTTCTTGCTTAAGTCTAACATATATGAATTAATTTTTTCCTTCGATGAAGGAAGCATAAATATAGATAAAATTACCGAAACAGTCAATAAAGTTATTAACAACCTCGGTCTATAATATGGAACGATTCAGCCCTAAGGATATTGCTAAATGGGTGTAGTTTAACATAATTTAGTATTTATCAACAGGTGTTTAAAACAATCTTTTGATATTCAGTTGATTACCGAAATCTATGGAGGGTGAAAATCGATGTCAATTAAATTGACAAATCATCACATTTATTAAATAATCGATCAATTCAACTGATTATTATCATAATAAGCCCCTGATCTTAAGCCTACTTTTGTGGTAGAATTCTAAGATATGATCAATCAAGAACTAATTAATCCCGAAAGTATAGTAGTGGTAGGGGGCTCAAATAACCTAAAGAAGCCCGGAGGAAAAGTGGTAAAAAATCTTGTGGATGGAGAGTTTTCAGGGCAATTATCGGTCATCAATCCAAAGGAGAATAATGTACAGGATGTACAAACATTTCAGTCTGTTGCTGAGTTAGATAATACCGATTTAGCCATAATAGCCGTTGCTGCTAAGTACTGTTTGCCGATTATAAAAGAATTGATTGAGACTAAGAATACCAAATCGTTTATAATGATTACGGCCGGTTTTGGGGAGGTAAATGAAGAAGGAAGAGAACTGGAGTTAAAGATCAAAGAAGAAATAGACAAGGTAAGCGGATGCCTTATCGGCCCCAACTGTATTGGAGTATTAAACCTTAACTATAGAGGAGTGTTTACCACTCCAATTCCGAAATTACATAAAGATGGATGCGACCTGGTGTCCTCTTCCGGAGCAACTGCAGTGTTTATTATGGAAGCGGGAATTCCGTTGGGCTTAAAGTTTAGGAATGTATTCTCTGTAGGAAATGCCATTCAAACATCTGTAGAAGATGTATTGGAATATTTTGATGAGACCTATGAGGAAGGAGAATCATCCAAAATTAAGTTGTTGTACATCGAGAACATTAACGACCCGCAAAAATTCTTAAAACATGCTTCGTCGTTGGTTAATAAAGGTTGTAAGATTGCAGCTATCAAATCTGGTTCAACAGAGGCCGGAAGTCGTGCTGCTTCCTCTCATACCGGTGCCATTGCCAGTTCGGATATGGCTGTAAGAGCATTGTTTAGAAAAGCTGGAGTAGTATACTGTAGCAGTAGAGAAGAGCTTATTACAGTAGCTTCTATATTCAATTATAAAGAGTTAAAAGGAAAGAATGTGGCAGTTATCACCCATGCTGGTGGATCGGCAGTAATGCTAACGGATGCTTTATCAAAAGGTGGGCTGGAAGTACCACCAATAGAAGGTAAAGAAGCAGATGAACTGTTAAGCTATTTGTATTCCGGATCATCGGTAAGTAACCCCATAGATTTTCTGGCAACAGGTACTGCTGAGCAGCTGGGAATCATTATCGATTATTGCGAACATAAGTTCGACTTCATAGATGCTATGGTTGTTGTGTTTGGAAGTCCTGGGTTATTCGATGTAGAAAACGTGTATAAAGTATTGAGTGTAAAACTAGACATCTGTAAAAAGCCAATTTTACCGGTTCTTCCATCTGTAATTAATGCAGAAAAGGAAATAGAATACTTTTTGTCTAAAGGTCATGTCAACTTTCCGGATGAAGTAGTATTAGGAAATGCATTGGCAGAAGTATACAATACCACTAAACCGCTTAATGCGGTTACAGAAGAGGTTGACCTGGATAGAGAAAAAATCAGAGCTGTAATAGAAGAGGCAGAGGATGGGTATTTGGAAGGAAACCAATTAAACGAAATTTTCGATGCTGCCGGAATACCAAGAGTAGCGGATAAGGTAGTGGAAAACGAACAGGAAGCAGTTACCACAGCTAACCAATTGGGTTATCCTGTAGTAATGAAAGTGGTTGGTCCGGTTCATAAGTCAGATGTTGGAGGGGTTATACTAAATGTGAAGAGTGATGAAGTAGTAGTGGCTAATTTTCATCAGCTAATGAAAATTGATGGTGCTACCGGAGTATTAATTCAAGCCATGACCAAAGGAGTGGAATTGTTTATTGGAGGGGTACACGAACAAAGTTTTGGGCATGCGGTTTATGTTGGACTGGGAGGAATATTCATTGAAGTATTAAAAGACGTACAAAGTGGGTTGGTACCACTCAACAGAAAAGAAGTTCAATACCTATTGCATCAGTTAAAAGGATATCCCCTAATTAAAGGAGTAAGAGGCAAGGAAGGCGTAAATGAAGAGATCTATACTGATGTTATTCTAAGGGTTTCTGCATTGTTGGAAACTGCTCCCGAGATTGTTGAGATGGATATAAACCCCTTGATGGGAAGTATGGATAGTGTAGTAGCAGTGGATGCTAGAATAAGGATTGAGAAAAATAAATAATCGCTAATTTTTCGTAATAAAAAGGACTTTTGATATTGCTTTTAAGCCTACTTTTGTAGCGCTTAACTCTATCGAAATGAAGAACAATCGTCCCATTATTATTTGGCTCCTTACAGGTTTTTTTCTCGTTTATTTAATGGTGGTGATTGGAGGTATCACTCGTCTTACTGGGAGTGGGCTTTCCATGGCAGACTGGAAACCAATACTAGGAGCAATGCCTCCAATGAATGAGGCCGAATGGATGGAAAAATTCGAGTTGTACAAAGCAACACCAGAGTTTAAAATCATCAACAATGACTTTACGCTAGAAGATTTTAAAACCATTTTCTGGTGGGAGTTTATCCATAGAGATTTAGGAAGGTTAATAGGGCTGATATTCTTTATTCCATTCCTGATATTTTGGTTCAAGAAGAAGTTTGATCGCCCTTTCCTTAAGAAAATGATCATTCTGTTTATTTTGGGAGGTTTTCAGGGAGTGTTGGGATGGTTCATGGTGGCCAGTGGGTTGGATCAAATTCCACATGTTAGTCATTACCGTTTGGCAGCACACCTCGTCACAGCCCTGTTTGTTATGATGTATATTCTCTGGGTAGTTCTGGATTTGGTTTACCCAAAAGAAAAAGAAAGACCCAACGACGGTATAAGAAAGTTGGGGGTAATTATGATTTCTATGGTAGGAGTGCAATTAATCTATGGAGCTTTTGTAGCTGGATTAAAAGCAGGGTTTGGAAATCATACCCTATCGAGTGTTGTTGCTATGCCTTATGAGTTTGGAAGCATTTTAACCAATGGGTTTACTGTATTGTTTATGCACAGGTACCTTGCAATAGCTATTTTTCTTTTTGCCATTTACATCTGGTATAAGTCTAAAGGACTACAATTAACGGGGAGGAGAATACAAGCTGCTAACTTCTTGCTTGTTTCTGTGGTTATTCAGTTTTTATTGGGAGTTTTAGCATTGTTGTATTCAGTGCCTGTGGAGCTGGGAGTTATTCATCAGGCAGGGGCTGTATTAGTTCTTTCATCAACCTTATACCTAATTCACGAGTCATAAAAAAAGCCCTGACAATGTTGTCAGAGCTTCTTTATATAAAGTTAAGTATTATCTACTGAGGAGAAAGTAGGTAATCAGCTAATGCTCCAAGATCTTCATCACTCATACCTTTAGTAATAGCAAGGTTAGCTTGCATTACAGCGTATTGACTAGGATCTACAATAGCGTCTCCTTCTTCCTTAAGGAATGCAATCATTCCATCTTTGTTTCCGTCGTAAGCAGCAGCAATTTCAACCAAAGATGGTCCTACTACTTTATTGTCTAATTGGTGACAAGCAACACATCCGCTTCCTTTAAACAAATCAGCTCCTTTTTGAGTGTCAGCTGCTGGAGCAGCATCACTGGCGTGATCATCAGCTGCAGCATCGTGACCTGCATCCGCTGATTCTTCTGTATTGTTTTTAGAATCATCCGTTTTCTTATCCTCTGTTTTAGTTTCTCCACCACAAGAGTACATGAACATAACCCCTGCTACCGCGAATAATTTCAATGCTTTTAATTTCATGATTATTTGGTTTTAAGTATTTCTGTCAACAAAGGTATAGTAAAATGTCATAGAAATGTCATGCAGATAGAAGAAAAATTTCTTCTTTATCAGGAAAATGGGGCTAAAGCAGCCTTTTAACTGAGCTGGCTCATAATACTATGTCAGTTTTGTTACAGAATTTCAATGGAATAGTTCTTTACTTTGTATCAAAGGATTAATTATGGAGCATAAAATAGAAACCGTTTGGAAAGAGAAAATGCAATTTACTTCCAATACTTTAGGAGGAGCAGTTGATTTGGATGCAGATGAGTCTGTTGGAGGAGAAGGAACTGGGGTTCGCTCTAAAGCTTTAATGTTATCTGCGTTGTCCGGGTGTACCGGAATGGACGTGGCATCGTTAATGAAAAAAATGAGGTTAGAGGTGGATTCTTTTAAAATTGATGTTACCGCTAACCTGTCCGAAGAGCACCCAAAAGTATATACTGATGTACATGTAACCTACACATTTGAAGGAACAAATCTAAATCATGAAAAACTGAATAAATGTGTTTCTCTTTCCGTAGATAAGTATTGTGGAGTGTTTGAGATGTTCAGACAGTTTGCTAAAGTATCTACGGAGGTTGTGTTTAACGATAAATAGTAAATGATGTATTACTTGAACAAGAAAACCAACTACAGCTTTGAAGAGGCTGAAGGGAAAATAAGAGAAAGCCTTAAAGGGAAAGGTTTTGGGATATTGACAGAAATAGACATGCAGGCTACAATGAAGAATAAATTGGATAAGAATATTCTTCCGTATAAAATACTTGGAGCCTGTAACCCCAACTTTGCTTATGAAGCGTTGCAGGTAGAGGAGAAGATAGGTATTATGTTGCCATGTAATGTAACCATTATTCAAAACGAAAATGGAACCGTTGATGTTTCCATCATGGATCCTGAAGAAGCATTATCTATTGTGGGAAATACCTCCATAGAACCATTTGCTAAAGAAGTAAAGGAGATTCTTCATCAAGCCTTATCGGAATTGTAGAATTACCGATTTCAAATTCTTATTTTTGGAACATGAAAATATTTTTAACCTTTTTTGTGTTTGCCCTTGCATTCGTTTCCTGCAAGAACGATGAAGAAAAAATTGAACTCATTTCTGAAATAGATGGACATGAGTATAAAGCAGACATGGAAGGTGAAATGAGTGCCCGAAAAGCTGCTAGAATGTGGCTTGAAGGAAAAACAGAAGACCTATACGTTAGCGAAACGGTTATTTATGATCTTGCAGATAGTGTTGTTACTTCAGATACCAACTGGCGCGAGACTTATTTTCAAACCCTTAACTTTTTTATTGCTGATATCGATAGTGCGGCCTTGGAATATTGTGGGACAAGTATCTTTACCTACTTTGTTCATTTCCCTCAAGAATATTTGGAGCAATTAGAATCGATGGATTTTGAACAACGAAACTATTGGAATACTGCTCTTGCCGGAGAGCTTCGTAACCTATTACAAACCCAGGAGAATGCTTCTACCGATAAGGTAACATCACTGGCTTACCAATATTGTCCGGATTGTAACGAAGAAGAAAAAGAGCTTATTTTAGGTTACTTAACTATGCTAGACTCTTTTGTAGAGTAAAGACCTATTTTGCTTTCAATCTTACAATTGGAATAATCATCTCTTCCAAACTAATACCTCCATGTTGGAAGGTGTTTCTATAGTAGTTTACGTAATAATTGTAGTTGTTTGGGTAGGCAAAGAATTTTGAGTTTCTTGCAAAAATATACGTACTACTAACATTTGTTTTAGGTAAAAATGCTTCTTCAGGTCTCTTTACATCAAACACCTCTTTAGATTGATAATTTAGATTCTTCCCTTGTTTATACCTTAAGTTAGTATTGGTGTTTTTATCACCAACCACTTTACTTGGCTCATCTACTCGTACCGTACCATGATCCGTTGTAATAATTACATCGCAACCATTGTCTGCAATCAATTTAAAAATGTCGTACAGCGGTGAATGTTCAAACCAACTAAGAGTAAGCGATCGGTAAGCAGATTCATCATCTGCTAATTCTCTGATCACCTCCATATCGGTTCGTGCATGAGAAAGCATATCCACAAAATTGTATACAATTACATTCAAATCGTTCTGAAGCAAATTAGAGAACTGATCTACCAGCTTTTTACCAGCATTAAGGTTGGTTATTTTGTTGTAGGAGAAACGTTGATTAACTCCGTTTCTTTTTAAGTTAGCTTCTAAAAATTCTTTCTCGAAATTATTTTTCCCTCCTTCATCATCGTCATTTTTCCACATGGTAGGGAATCTTTTTGATATTTCAAGAGGCATTAATCCGGCAAAAATGGCATTTCTGGCGTATTGTGTTGCCGTTGGAAGGATACTATAAAAGTTCTCTTCTTTTTCAATAGTAAATCGCTCTGCCAAAATAGGGCGTAAAATTCTCCATTGATCGTACCTTAAATTGTCAATAACAATCAGGAAGGTCTTTTTATTTAAATGAGGAAATACTTTTTTCTGCAGTAAGTTATGACTCATAACAGGAGCTTCTTCCACACCATTGAGCCAATTGAGGTAATTTCTGGAAATAAATTTGGCAAACAATTCATTTGCTTCAGCTTTTTGCATGGTTAGGATGTCCTTCATCCCATCATCGTTGCTTTTTTCCAATTGCAATTCCCAATAAACCAAGCGTTCATACATGCTAGTCCATTCATCAAAGTCCATGTTGTCTTGCAAGTCCATTGCAATTTGCCTGAACTCTCTTTGGTAATCAGAGGTAGTTTTTTCCTGAACCAATTTTTTCCCCTCCAGATTCTTTTTAATAGCTAATAAAATCTGATTTGGGTTTACCGGTTTAATAAGATAATCGGCAATTCTACCTCCAATAGCTTCATCCATAATGGACTCTTCCTCACTTTTGGTAATCATTACGATGGGTACCAAAGGATGTGAAGACTTGATTCTTTCTAAAGTCTCCAGTCCTGTTAGTCCAGGCATGTTTTCATCCAGAAAAACAATGTCAAAACTATTCTCATCAATTTCATCAATAGCATCATCGCCACTTACAACAGTAGTTAGTTCGTGCCCCTTAGATTCCAAAAACATAATGTGTGGTTTCAGGATATCTATTTCATCATCTGCCCAAAGAATTTTTGCCATATTTTCAGTTTGTTAATTAAGAGGCGTGTAAAAAAGCAATCGCAGTAAACACAATACCTCCAACAATTAATTAGCTTTGTTCGAACTTAATGATCAATTGTGAATTCAACAACCAATAAGAAGAAAATATTTAACGATCCAATCTATGGTTTTATTTCATTGCCATACGATATTGTTTTAGAGGTAATCGATCACCCCTATTTTCAGAGGCTAAGGAGAATAAAACAATTGGGGTTAACGGATGCTGTGTATCCGGGAGCTTTGCACACAAGGTTTCATCATGCATTGGGGTGTACTCATTTGATGACCCAGGCAATCGAAACATTAAGAAGCAAAGGAAATGAAATAACCGAAGAGGAGGAACAGGGAGTTCTATTGGCAATTCTACTACACGATATTGGTCATGGACCATTCTCTCATGCACTGGAACACTCTATTGTAAAAGGAGTACATCACGAAGATATGTCCTCCCTCTTCATGAATAAGTTGAATGAGGAGTTCAATGGAAAACTGTCGTTGGCCATAGAAATATTTAACGATACCTACAAAAAGAAATTCCTGCACCAGCTGGTATCCAGCCAATTGGATATGGATCGATTGGATTATCTAAAAAGAGATAGCTTTTATACTGGAGTATCAGAGGGAGTGGTGAGTAACCAACGTATTATTAAAATGTTGGATGTAGTAAATGACGAACTGGTGGTGGAAGAAAAAGGGATCTATTCTATCGAGAGCTTTATTGTGTCGCGTCGATTAATGTACTGGCAAGTTTATTTACATAAAACAGTTTTAAGTGCGGAGTTTCTGTTAGTAAAAGTGTTGGAAAGAGCAAAGGAGTTGGCGCAAAAGGGAGAAGATGTTTTTTGTAGCCCTTCTTTCAGACTGTTTCTTTACAACGACGTAAAAAAGGAAGATTTTCAGAAATCAGAAATACTTAAGGCCTTTAGTCAATTAGACGACTTTGACATCTACGGAGCCATTAAAGAGTGGTGTAATCATTCCGATAAAGTTCTTTCTATGCTAAGCGCTATGCTGATTGACAGAAATTTGTTGAAGGTTAAAATTCAGCACGAACAGTTTGCCTCAGGTGAAATTGAACCATTATTGGAAAAGGTTTCTCAAACCTGGGGAATCTCTAAAGAAGAAGCAGCCTATTTTGTATTCAATGAAAGCATAGAGAACAACGCTTATAATTCTGAGAGCAATGGAATTAATCTTTTGTTCAAAGATGGAACTATTAAAGATGTGTCCGAAGCAGCAGATAATTTAAATGTTCAGGCGTTAGCTAAACCCGTAAGAAAATATTTCCTCTGTTACCCAAGGATATAGCCTTCCAATAGGGGAGTTTTAGTTTGCCGCGTAAGAATTGAATATTTCAGGTTTATGATGTGGTAGTCAATTAGAAGTTTTGCACCGTTAAAACTTTAATTAAATACCATGAAAACACACAAACCCTTATTAACGGCTGCTATACTTTTAGTTAGCCTATTTACTTTTGGACAGTGTCCACAAGTAGCAGATTTTTCTTTCACCACCTCAGGATTAACGGCAAACTTTACAGATTTGTCTACCGGAATTACTTCTGGTACTTCTTATTATTGGGGATTTGGAGATGGGAACTCATCTTCTACAACTAGTCCATCCCATACTTATGCTTCTTCAGGTACGTATCAGGTATGCCTTTCCTTAATGGAGTACGATAGTGTTACTCAAAACTATTGTTATGATTCCATTTGTCAATCAGTAACAGTACAAGGAACTTCAGGAAATCCGTGTAATTTGAATGCTAATTTTAATTATTCTGTTTCAGGTCAAACGGTATCATTTACTAATACTTCTACAGGAACGTTTCCTGGAATGAGCTACGATTGGCAGTTTGGAGATGGAGGAAACTCTAATCAAGAAAACCCGGTATACACTTACCCTTCTACAGGGCAATACGTTGCTTGTATGACAGTTTGGGGTACCGATAGTACAGGAAACACCTGTATTGATACCATTTGCAATACTGTATTTCTGGATACTCTTACAGGAGTTAAGGAAGTAACAGGAATTCAGGGCCTAAATGTTTATCCTAACCCTGTTCAAAACATGGCTACAATTGAGTTCTCTTCAATGGTAGGAACTGCTATCGAAGTAGCAATATTTGATATTACAGGAAAGCAAATTCAAAATCAGGTTGAGATGATTGCAGAAGGAGAGAATAACCTTTCGATCGATTGCTCTCAATTTGAAAAAGGAATGTATTTAATTACACTGGTGGATCAGGATTCTGGGAAGTCTGTAACCAGAAAATTTATGAAGAATTAAATAATAATTTGTTTCTATTTGGAAAAGGGATAGTTCTGCTATCCCTTTTTTTAATTTTAGGGCTCAATGTATAAAATCTTGTTATTTTTGAGCCGATGGAATTTACAGCACAACAAATAGCCGGACTTCTTGATGGAACCATTGAAGGAAACCCAGAAGCTGCGGTTAGCGAGATGTCGAAAATAGAGGAGGGGAAACCCGGTTCTATTACTTTTTTGGCAAATCCTAAATACGAAGAGTATATATACAGTACAAAGGCTACTTTGGCTCTGGTAAATAAAACTTTTGAACCCATCAAAGCGCTACCGGAATCCTTAACACTTATTAAAGTGGATAATGCCTACGAGTGTTTGGTTAAACTGCTAACCATTTATGATGAGGCCACTCAGAATAAAAAGGGAGTTGAACAACCATCGTTCATTTCTGATTCTTCTTCATTAGGAGATGATTGTTATGTAGGAGCTTTCGCTTATGTGGGGAACAATGTGAAAATTGGAAACAACGTAAAGATATATCCTCATGTTTACATTGGGGATAACGTTGAAATTGGAGACAATTGTACCTTGTTCTCAGGAGTAAAGGTGTATGTGAATTGCAAAATTGGACAACAATGTACCATTCATTCTGGTGCCATTGTAGGTTCTGATGGGTTTGGATTTGCTCCAAATTCAGCTAATAACTATCAGAAAGTTCCTCAAATAGGAAATGTAATATTAGAGGATTACGTGGAGATAGGTGCTAATACCACTGTAGATAGAGCTACAATGGGATCTACCATCATTAAGAAAGGAGTTAAACTGGATAATTTAATTCAGATTGCTCATAATGTGGAAATCGGTGAGAATACGGTAATTGCTGCGCAAACTGGGGTAGCTGGATCTACCAAACTTGGAAAGAACATGATGATTGGAGGTCAGGTAGGAATAGTTGGACACCTTAAAATTGCAGATGGAGTTAAAATAGCTGCTCAATCCGGAATCGGTCAGGACATTTCGCAGGAAGGAGCAATTGTACAAGGATCACCAGCATTCTCGATTGGAGATTATAAACGATGCTATGTATTGTTTAGAGGTTTACCTAAACTTCGTGCTCAAATCATCGAATTACAAGATAAATTAAAAGAATTAGAAAGATAATTTCTCGGAATATATTTAGAAATGTATACGAAACAACACACCCTAAATGAGGTAATCGAACTAGAAGGAGTTGGATTACACACAGGTCAGAACGTAAAAGTAATTGTTGAACCGGCAGCCGAAAATCATGGCTACAAGTTTCAACGAATCGATATCGAAGGAGAACCAATTATTCCTGCAGATGCAGACTTGGTAGTTTCTACTGATCGTGGAACAACATTAGAGAAAAAAGGAGTTCAAATTAACACTACTGAGCACTTATTAGCTGCTTTGTATGGAATGCAGGTAGACAATGCTTTAATTAAGTTGGATGGTCCGGAAATTCCAATAATGGATGGAAGCGCATTGCTTTTTGTTCAGGAAATCGAGAGAGTAGGATTGAAAGAGCAGGATGCAGATCGCGATTTCTTCGAGTTCAAGGAAAATCAGCCTTTTGAAGACCTGGAAAAAGGGGTGGAAATGCTAGGAATTCCTTACAGTGATTTCAGATTAACTGTAATGGTAGATTATAATTCTCCAGTATTGGGTACTCAGCATGCCAATATGTATGAGGTTAGCGAGTTTAAAGAAAACATTGCTCCATGTAGAACATTTGTGTTCTTAAGAGAGTTGGAGATGTTGGCTAAAGCTGGTTTAATTAAAGGAGGAGACATTGATAATGCCATAGTATTGGTTGAAAGAGAAAATGTTCCTCAAGAGGAGTTAGATGAGTTAGCAAAACTTCTAGGGAAAGAAGATTTGGATATTAAGATTCAGGGGAATACCCTTAATAACATTAGCCTTAAGTTTATCAATGAACCGGCCAGACATAAATTGCTGGATGTAATCGGTGATTTAGCTTTAGTAGGAAAGCCGATTAAAGGGCATATTCTTGCTGCCAGACCAGGGCACTCAGGTAATACTTCTTATGCAAAGATCATTAAGCAAATAATGAAGGAACAGGCTAAGAAAGGAAAGTACTTTGATCTGGATAAAGAGCCTGTATATACCATTAACGATATCGAAAAAATGTTGCCACACAGATATCCGTTTTTATTGGTGGATAAAATCATGGATATTCATGAAAATGGAATCATTGGAGTGAAAAACATTACCATGAACGAACCTCAGTTTACAGGGCACTTCCCAAGCAACCCTATTATGCCGGGAGTGTTACTATTAGAAGCAATGGCACAAGTAGGAGGAATCTTTTCACTTAGTAAAGTTGATGAACCTCATTTGTACTCCACCTATTTCATGAAAATTGATGGAGCAAAGTTTAAAAGAAAAGTAATACCTGGAGATACCGTTGTATTTGAATTAGAGTTAATCTCTCCAATCAGAAGAGGTCTGGTAAATATGAGAGGGAAAGCTTATGTAAATGGACAGTTGTGTACAGAAGCAGATATGCTGGCACAGGTAGTAAAAGATAAAACAGAATAATGGATAACGCTCCAAGATATATTCACCCAGACGCAAAAATTGGTAAGAATGTTACCATAGATCCTTTTGCGACAATTTATGGTGATGTAGAAATAGGCGAAGGGACATGGATTGGTCCCAACGTGGTAATTATGGATGGTGCTAGAATTGGAAACAATTGTAAAATCTATCCGGGAGCAGTTATTTCTGCCATTTCACAGGATTTAAAATACAAAGGAGAATATACTACTACTCATATTGGTGATAATACGACCATTAGAGAGTGTGTAACCATTCATAAAGGAACTTCCGACAGGCATAAAACAGTTGTGGGTAGTAATTGTTTATTAATGGCCTATGTGCACGTTGCTCACGATTGCCTGATAGGTGATAATGTTGTTATTGCCAATAGTACTCAGCTAGCCGGACACATTACTATTGATGATTGGGTAATTATTGAAGGAATGGTTGGTACTCAGCAATTCGTTCATATTGGTGCACACGCATTTATTGCTGGTGGGTCGTTAGTTAGAAAAAATGTTCCTCCTTATGTAAAGGCTGCTAGAGAGCCTCTTTCTTATGTGGGAGTAAATACCATTGGATTGAGAAGAAGAGGGTTTAGCGATCAGCAAATTATGAATATCGAGGATATTTATCGTGTAATCTATGTGCAGAACAGTAATATTACAACAGCTTTAAGTGTAGCTGAATTGGAGTTGCCTGTTTCTGATGAGAAAGCACTTATCCTGGATTTTATTAGAAGTTCCACCAAAGGAATAATGCGAGGTTTGTCTTAATGAAGTAACAATTGTTACCATTACAGAATACATTCTTGACTTACTTTGTAGTATAGATTTAAGTCATGAATAAATTACCGTTTTTACTTTTATTATTACTGTCGTTACAGTTAGTATCTTGTTCCAGTTCTTCTGAACCTGCTGAAGGAACAATTGCAAAAGATGTTTCTGCTGATCAATTTAAAGAATTGATTGATTCAGGAAAAGGGATACTGGTGGATGTTAGAACTCCATCAGAATATAATTCTGGCCATATAGGCGATGCGGTTAATATAGATTATAATTCTCCTCAGTTTTCCGAAGCAATAAGTGAGCTAGACAAAAACCAACCTGTATATGTGTATTGTGCAGCTGGAGGAAGGAGTGCCGGAGCTATGGCAAAGCTAAATGAAATGGGATTCGTTGAGGTGTATAATCTAATTGGAGGTTACAACGGTTGGTCTAAATGAGAATTAAACCAAGCGGCATATTGTTTACTGTATTCATTTTAATGGCTACGTTTTGGTGGTCATGTAGTAATGAAAGAGGAGAGATTGAGGAAAACCTTAATATTGTGCCTCTTTCTAATAGTTGGGAAAAGGCTGTCCCGCACCAGGAAATACCAGAAGGGTTAACTTCTTTAAGTTCTGAGTCATGTGGAGCTTGTCATCAGGAACATTATCAGGAATGGAGGAAATCAACCCATGCTCATGCATGGACAGATCCTCAGTTTCAAGGAGAATTGAAGAAGGAAAGTAGCCCATATTTATGTATCAATTGCCATATTCCATTGCAAAATCAGCAGGAGTATATTGTGAGTGGTTTAGTGGATGGAGATGTATACCGACCAGTGCAGGAAGAGAACCCTCATTTCGACAAAGAACTGCAACTGGAGGGAATCAATTGTGCTTCCTGTCATGTAAGAGATGGCTATGTGATTGGTATGACAGGAGCCGAAAATGCTCCTCACAAAACCAAAAAAGATCCAGAACATTTATCAGAGAACCTTTGTATATCGTGCCATAATGCCGTTGCTGTGGTGACTCCCGAATTGGCTTGCTCTTTTGAAACAGGGGATGAGTGGAAATCGGGACCATTTTACGGAGAAAAGAATTGTAAAAGTTGTCACATGCCGGATACCTCCAGAGCAATTGTGCCAGGTTATGAATCAAGAGCCTCTCATTTACATTATTTTGCAGGGTCAGGTATTCCGAAGTATAATGACATTATACCCGAAATGTTAATGGGATTTGAAATTATCCCAGATTCTATTCAGAAACTATACCACGTAGAAGAGGAGACCATCTTTTCTGTTGTGTTAATCAATTCTTTGGCTGGTCATAAGGTGCCTACCGGAAATCCAGAACGATTTATTTTGGTGGAAATGCAAGTATTGAGTGCAGACAGCAATAAAATATGGAAAGAGCAAGTTTTTCGAATTGGAGAAGAATGGGAGTGGTATCCGGAAGCCAAGAAACTATCTGATAATAATTTGGAGCCTGGAGAGTCTAGAAAATTTGATTTGCCATTTATTTTTCCAAAGCAAAATAACCTTCAGTTGCACATTAAGGTTTCTAAGTACCGAACTACTCAGGAGTTGGTAGAGTATAATCAACTATCCAATGATTACCCAAAACATGTGGTAGTGTACGATGAATACTTTCCTCTAAAGGTAAAATAAGACTATTCTGGACGTTTGTACTGGCAACAGGAGTGCAATCCTTTGTAGACTTCGTCTTTTGCTCTGTGAGTGTCTGTATCGTATCCTACGTCTGCTAACTTTTGCTTTATTTGATCCAGAGAGATAACAGCTTTGTCGTACTGAATGTATAATTTTTTGTTGTTCACATTCCACGAAGCAGAAGCAATTCCCTCCTGGCCATTAAGTGCTTTTTCAATGGTGGTTTTACACATGGAACAATTACCGTAAACCTTAAATTTTTCTTTGGTAAAATCTCCTTCTGCCGGTTTCTCACAAGTGGCACTATTGCCATTTAAATCAGCAATGAAGTTAAGTGTAATGGCGTATTTATTTTTAAGTTTTTCGGTGTTGAATTTTTGATAAATAGGGTAGTCGTAACTTACAGCGATACTGTATTTACTTTTAAAGGTGTGCCCAAATTGCGGAGCTATAAAAACAGAATTACTACCCGTTGAGGTAATCACATTTTCAATGTCATGAGTATACGACACATCACTTAGTCGATAAGCATTTCTAAATTGAAGTACCCCGAAGGTGTTACAAGAAATAAAGTTGAGCGATTTGGATATAAACAAAGCAGAAATAAACCCTGCACCGTATTCGTAGTTTTGTTGATTGATGAAGTTCTTATCGTATTTATGAATGAAGAACATCCCCATTTTTTGTTTTGGAAATTTTTTGAAAATCAAAATCTTCGGAACAATACCAAAAGCACAAGTAGATGGTTGGTTATCTACAGGTAACTGCACATTGTCTACTTTTTGATATTCCATAGAGAATGGAAACTTAAGTCCAAGTCCACCTGTAATCTCGATGTTTCGTTCTTTATTTTTGTATAGTAGATGTCTAACACCAACAGTACCATTAGAAAGACCAAAACCTGTTTGAGTATATACGGGGGTTAAATCGAATCGCTGAGTTTTATTAATGAAGTATCCTACATCTGCTTCAACGGTAAGCTTATTGGTAAGTCCATATTGCACATTGGTTCCAACAAAGTTAAAGTTGGCATCCAGTATTAAAAAGTAATTGGATTCTGGGTTTTGCTTTATGGATTCACTATGTGTGAAGAAAGAAATAATCCTCGCGTCACCTTTGCCAAGAATTCCCTGGTTACTTGAACCTCCCATAGGTGTTCCCTGAGCACAACACTGTGCATGGTGAAATTTAGGAAGTAATAACCCTATTAATAAGGCAAAGGCTAATTTCTTCATGGAACCCGAATTATGGTTTAACAAAAATGTTAATCTCTTTCATTTCTTGATTTCCTTCTACATCAGTAACGGTACAAGTAATGATGTGATCTCCGGTACAGCAACCATTAAAGTTAACCGTACTTCCAGATCCTATTAAGGTTCCTAAATCCTGGGTCCAGGAATAAGTTAATTCAGTACCTGAAGCATCTGCAATAACATCACAAGTTTGATGAAGCTTTATAGTGTCTTCCGAAGTTAGGCTGTGAAATACAAGTGGCTCTGTAGCAGTTCCCGGAGGAGTTGTTTTCTTACAGCTAAATAATAGTGATCCAACAACTACTAGTATAATGGTTAAGGTATGGGTTTTCATGGTAAATGTTTCATTGATAATGAATTAAATATAGGGCTATAGTCTGGTTTGACCAAACTTAAACAAGGTCATTATTGAATGCCCAAAAAATCACATGTTAAAACCTGTTTTAGATCATAAAAAAAGGCGGAATCAAGTCCGCCTTTAATTTGTCAAATTTTATCTGGTAGGTTTAATCAGACAAAGGTGTTTTAATAACTTGCTTAACCTCAAAAGAGTTACGGTCACATAAGAATGTGATCAAAGATAAGTTATTAATATCGTATGTGGTATCCGCAATTGGATCCGGTAATTCGTAAGAATAATGATTGTAATAAGGCTCACTTACATCAGCAGCACCATCTACAATTTGAGTCCCCCAAGTTCCGTTAATATTGGCAGATAATACACTATGGTGATGGTAATGGTGATCTGGACCACTTGGTAATTCCTGAGGAGCAACTACATCATCCCTAACCAGGAAGATAATCAAGTTATAAGTTCCGCTAATCGAGTTGATGAAATCTGTTTCAGTATGTACGAATAATCCATTGGTTGCAGAGTGGTAGCTATACTGAACCTGTAAATTAACATCAAGAGTAGTTGCTAGTTCGGCAGTAGTATTTGCATCCCAAAAAGGAGTTGGTTGCCATACCATTCCATTTACTTCCGTTCTGTTAATACATCCAATTGGGTTACCTGGGAAAGTCCCTAGCATTTCGGTAGTATATGCAGTACCAGCTTCGGTTCTAAAGTCCATCACAAACTCTGGCGGAACCGGAGCTTGAAACCCACTACTTGGGCTAGCATGAATAGAAGCAACAAATACTCTTCCAGGATTATTATCTTCAAGTTGCTTAGCCAATGTTCCCGCGGCAGGACAGTTTACACAACGGTGGCCGGTGTAATCTTCCAATAATACGTTTTTAAGCGTGTTTGTATTAGCGTTCCAGGTTGGCCAATTGTAATCTGCCGAGTCACCTCCCGGGAAAAGATCCCAGTCTAATCCTCCTTCTTCAACAGGAATTGGGTTTTCTATTCTGTCACAAGAAAATAATCCTAACGATAATGCTCCAATAACTAAAGAAAAAGGAACCAATATTTTAAAATGTAGTTTTTTCATATCCTTAAAAGCTAGAAGTAAATGTAAAGGTTAAACCATTCGATGCAGGTACAGCTCTACATACTCCACCAACACAGAAAACTCCTGCACGTTGCTTACCATACTGCAAATTAAATCGATGAGGCCCCTTAATATAAACAAGATTACCTAAGATATAATGTAGTCGTTGAGACTCCACTTCGTTACCGTAGTTGTACTGGTCTAATATTGCAAAGGACCAATGAGGGCTGATGGTATATTCGATTTGTGCAAATGCCCAGTCTCCCTGATCTTGTTCAGTTGATAGATGTTGTGCATCAAACCTAATGGTATGTTGCTTATTAAGCTTATAAGTAAAGTCGGCAGCTACAATTTGAGCATAGATTAGTTCGTGATTTTGTGCTACAAGAACCGCTCTATCGTCGAAAATGAAGTTGAAGTAGTTAACTCCAATTTTGATTTTCTTATTGATTTTACGCTTAATCTCAACGTTGAAATCTCTTACGAACATACTATCACTCATGGCAAATGGAGTAGTAGTGTATCCTTTTCTGGCTCCATCCATATCATCTAGATAAGTTCTTTCAGGAGCAAATGCTGTAGCGTAGTTCAAAGAAATCTTTGTTCCATACCTTCCACCAAGCTTTGTCTTTTTAGGAATGGTGTAGATGATGTCTCCCTGAAAAGCTACCTCACCTCTTGCATTGGTTGCATAAGGGTACATAGTAGAAGCTAGCTGATGTGTGTGTTGTTTGGTAAGTGCTGGTAAAAACCCAACCAATAAGTCTGTTGGTCCTACACTGGCATTGGTCGATCTCCAAAGCATGTTATCCGTGTGCTTTGCACTAAAATCAATACCGAGTCCTTTTGTAGAATAACCTAAGTTAAGTAAGATTCCTTCTCCGTTTTTGTAGATGTAGTTGAAACGTTCATCAATTACATCTGCATAAGGGTCGTTTTCTTTAAGAATATACTCTCCGAAGAATCTGAATTTTCCATAACGCATAGAAAGTCTCCCTCCGTATGCCCCAACATTTTGAGGTAAGATAAAGTCAGGTGTGTTGTTGTCGTTATTAAATTTACTAACAAAGCTACCACCTAAACTAATTCTGAATTTAGAATCAGCCATGGTGCTATCAAACAATTCGTTGATGTCAACTTCTCCGTCAAACCCTCTGATAATACCATTTCCATTATGTAACCCATCCTGGAAGTAGTAACGCTGTTTACCCACAAGTCCTTTCAAAGAAATTCCCTTGTATGGAGAGTATCTCACTTTGATTCCATCTAAGGCATTGTCAATACCCAGGTTTCTTTCCTCATAAGCTCTTAGGATCATTCCGCTTCCAAATTGCTCATAGAAGTTACCAATTACCACCTCAACATCGTCATCACGGTAGCTGGCGTATCGATATCCTAATCCAGTTCCATTAAATACTGTAGGGTATCCTTCTAACGGGTTTAAGTAAGATTCATACCGAATACCAGCAGCAAAATTACCACGTGTATAGTTAATGTTTGCAAAGGAGTTCATCCCCATTTTATGATCCGGAAGAATTGCGTTAATGGTCGAATCTTCCTGGTAGTATTGAGCAATGGTTTGAACATTACCACTAATGGTTCCTAAGTCTCTTTCTCCGTTATCCTGCGAAAAAAATACTTGCCCTCCGGAGAAAGCAAGTATCATTGACGTTACAAAAATTTTCTTCTTCAAAACTTGGGTTGTTTGTGTTTCGTTAGAAATATATTATTTAGCGATTTTCTCAATTTCCTTAAGTAGTTTTTGCTCATCACCACTTACATAGTTATTGTGGTTCCAAACTACTTTTCCCGTTCCATCAATTAAGAAGGTATGAGGAACATTATTTACGTTCATCGCTCTTTTTAAATCTCCATTTGGATCTAACAATACAGTGTAGTCCCACCCTTGTCCATTTACATAAGGCTCAACTCTTCCACTTGATCTGGCATCGTCGATAGAAACTGCGATTAGTTTTACACCTGTTTCATCTACCCAATCATCGTATTCTTCAGCAATCGTATTTAGTTCTGCTTTACATGGTTTACACCAAGTTGCCCAAAAACTAATTACGATTGGGTTACCATCGTTTTTAATTTGAGAGATATCTACCGTTTTACCGTCCAAGGTTTTCAACTTCACTGATGGTAATTTCTTTCCATTTTGAGCCATCATAATACCAGTGGCCAATAACGCTAAACTTAATGTAAGTAATTTTTTCATTGTCTTATTTTTTTGATTTGGTTAGTGTTTGGCAAAAACCAAACCATTTTTGATTCTTTCGTAAAGATAATATAGTTATTTAGCTATTCTATCATTTTTAACGTTTTATATTGGAGCTATTATTGGAAAGGAAAAATAGACTTAAAAAATGTAAGCAGCTGAAAAACAGTGTTTAAAGATGTTTTTATGTTAGCTTAGGTTGTATCGATTTTGACTGCTTGGGTAGTAGCTAATTAGCAATGTTTATTTTTTTCGTTGTAGTGGAATTCTCAGACTTTAGTGAAATGAAGTAAGTTCCCGGACTCAAGTGGAGGTTTTTTAGGTTAATATTTTGTGATTTTCTTAGGTAATCCAATTGGGTTTTGAAGATAACCTGACCTTGTAAATTGGATAATTCAACACTTAAAGGAGTGCCGATTTCTATTTCTGGCTCAATTGTAATTTGATCTGTTGCTGGGTTAGGGAAGGTGTTAAATTTTAAATGCTCATTTTCTGTTATGCTGTAGCACCAGAAATTTCCAACATTCATGTAAGTTTTCTCCTCAAACTTAAAATCTCCTCCAGAGGCTAAAACTTTTCCCGTAATATCCTTTACAGAATAGCTTCCTGAACCGTAACCGGTATTCATTCCATCTCCATAAGAGTCGTAAATGATAAACTCAAAGCAAGTGGATTGCAAAGGATGTAATGTTACGTTTACTGGTGTTTGTGGAGTGGTGCCAGCAGCAGTTAAATCATTGTAAGGTCCGCCAGAAATAACGGTAGCTCCAGATTCTTCTCTAATTTCCCAGGTAGTCTCAGAACCATAAGCATCAGTTTGAATGGAGATTATTAGTGAGTTACTATAAGCCTCTATGGTTGGTTTTAGCTGTTTTATTAGCCTATTATCAAGTGGATTGTCATCTGCAGATATAATTTCTATGATAAAATCCGCGGTGTCAATAACTGAAACATGCCCAATAAATACTTGTTCTGTTTCGTAAGTGGAAAGGTTGCCTACCCAGTTATACGAAGTAATATAATTGCCACCTTCCGAAATTTGAATGGTGGAGGATGTTAGGTTAGAACTTCCGAGATTTTGCAAAGTAACAGTTACTTCTGTAGAAAAGCAGGT
>CBDDKM010000001.1:0-281650 GCA_965230225.1 Parvicellaceae bacterium | reverse complement strand
GGAGAACGCGATGGTTGATGTTACCAACGTCTATCATGCTGCAGGGATGGTTGATTTCACTAAAAAGAATCGGGAACAACTATTTAAAATTAATATTGAAGGAACTCAAAACATAGTTAATGTTGCTTTAAAAACAGAAGTAAAAAAGATTGGTTTTATTAGTTCTATAGCTGCGCTTGGGCCAGGTAAAGACTCCAAAATAATTGATGAGAACAATCAATGGAAAATTTCTAAACAGAATTCTGACTACTCCATTGCCAAATACAATGGAGAGAGAGAAATATGGAGAGGAACAGAAGAAGGACTAGAAGCAGTCATCGTAAACCCATCCATCATAATTGGACCCGGTAACTGGAATCAGGGAAGCTCTACTTTGTTTAAAGTAGTTAATGATGGCTTGTCATTCTACACCAGGGGAGAAAATGGATATGTAGATGTTAGAGACGTTGCTAATTGTATCGTGCAATTAGTGGAGTCTGAAGTTAATAAAGAGCGATACATCTGTTCCGGAGAAAACCTCAGTCATAGAGAAGTTCTAAATTATATTTCAGAGGGATTAAACAAGAAGAAACCACCTACTTATGCCTCACCTTTCCTCACTGGGTTGGGATGGAGACTGGCTGCACTTGCTTCTGTTTTCACCGGTTCGAAGCCTGGTTTAACCAAAGCCTCTTCGAAATCCAGTCATGAAAAATACAAGTTTAGTAATGCAAAAATCAAAGAGGTATTGAATTATCAATTTACCCCTATCAAAGAGGCTTGCAAACATGCTTCGGATTATTACTTAAACTCGGGGCAATAAATCACAAACTGTATTAATATCTTCCTGAGATAAATCCAGGTGCGTTACCAACCTTACACGTCGAGGCCCAAAAGGAACTGCTCTTACACCTTTCTGCTCCAATCTATTAAGAAACTCAGTATTGGTCACCCCTTCGTTTAAAATGATCACAACTATATTGGTTTCAACCGGCATCACTTCCTTAACATCGGAATTAAGATTAGCTGCTTCTGCCATCAACTTTGCACTTTTATGGTCGTTGGCTAACCTTTCAATATGGTTATCTAATGCATAAATTCCTGCGGCAGCTAAATATCCTGCTTGCCTCATTCCACCTCCAAACACTTTTCTAACTCTTCTGGCTTGTTTAATGAAATCTTTAGTCCCCAATAAAACAGATCCTACCGGCGTTCCCAACCCTTTGGAAAGACAAATGGAAATGGAATCAAATGCATTACCATAGTTAACAGGACTTTCGTTATTTGCTACGATAGCGTTAAACAACCTGGCTCCATCCAAATGCAGTTTTAAGTTATTCTCCTTACAAACCTTACTGATCTTTAGTATTTCATCAAAATTGTAACAACATCCTCCTCCCCTATTCGAAGTATTTTCTAAGCTCACAAGAGTGGTTCGAGGAAAATGAACATTATCGTCGTTAATCTCTGCTTTCACTTGAGTGGCATTGATTAAACCGCTTTCTCCAGGAATCAATCTAACCGATGCACCCGAATTAGAAGCTATCCCTCCTCCTTCATAGCAATATATATGCGACTCTCTACTACAAATTACCTCATCTCCAGGTACCGTATGAACTTTAATGGCAATCTGATTCGTCATGGTTCCGGAAGGAGCAAACAAGGCACTTTCCATCCCAAACATTTTGGCAATTTTACTCTCCAATTCATTTACCGTAGGGTCCTCTTCAAATACATCATCACCAACCTTTGCATTCCACATTGCACTTTTCATCTCTTCCGTTGGCTTGGTCACTGTATCACTTCGTAAGTCTATCATATAATTTGCTTGAATTGGTTTAAAATTAGTTATTTTTATTTGCTGAACAACAATGAACACATCCATGAAAATTCTATTTGTTTTAGGATTATTCTTTTTATCTGCAAACTGTTTTTCCCAAAGCAAATACTGGGTCTATTTAGCCGACAAGGACGGAGTAGAATTTGATCCACAGGAGTATTTTGACCAGAAGGCAATCAATAGAAGGATTAAAAACAACATCCCTTTAAACCACTATACAGATCGACCAATTAGAGAGGACTACCAACAACAGGTGGGATCCATAGCAGACACTATATGCGGACACTCCAGATGGTTCAATGCTCTGGCATGTCAATTAACTCCAAATCAACTTTTGGAAATAGAAGAACTTCCATTTGTAAAAAGTATTGAATTGATATCTACTATAGGTGAGATTACCAATGGATATGATTACGATGATTTGCACGGAGGAGAAAAGGATTTATTACGCGGGCAAATTGACTGGATGAAGGGAAAAGAATTTTCCAGAAACGGACTTACAGGAAAGGGAATTAGAATTTGCGTAATCGATGCAGGATTCCCTGGGGTTGATCAATCCAGCATTTTTGAACACTTGAGAAAAAACAAACAGATCATAGATACCTGGGAC
The DNA here is from genome assembly GCA_965230225.1 of Parvicellaceae bacterium. GTDB lineage: Bacteria > Bacteroidota > Bacteroidia > Flavobacteriales_D > Parvicellaceae > CALSMU01. The sequence continues at coordinate 279,221 of CBDDKM010000001.1, read as the reverse complement.
TTCAAAAAGAATAAAAAAGACGTATACAAATACAACTCTCACGGATCAACTGTACTTTCCTGTATTGCCGGTAAAATTGACGGAGTAAATGTTGGAATGGCTACTGAGTCGGAGTTCTTATTGGCCAGAACAGAAAGAATCATGTACGAGGGTGAAGCTGAAGAAGAAGCCTGGCTAATGGCAGTTGAATGGGCAGATAAAAATGGTGCAGATATCATCAATAGCTCACTGGGATACACCACTGCCAGACACTTTAAAGAAGAAATGGACGGGAAAACCTGTATCATTACAAGAGCCGGAAACCTTGCCGCTAGAAAAGGGATTCTTGTGGTTAATGCTGCTGGAAATGATGGCGATAGTTATTGGAAATATGTAGGAGCTCCGGCTGATGCGGATAGTGTTCTAACCATTGGAGGTATCAACCCTTGGACAGGGGTGCATACTGCGTTCTCATCTTATGGACCAACCGCAGATCACAGAATGAAACCCAATGTTAGTGCATTTGGACATGTTATGGGGTATGGCCCGGGATTAGGCCTACACGAAACCCAGGGAACTTCTTTTGCCTCTCCATTAACGGCAGGATTTGCTGCCTGTGCGTGGCAATCAGACACCAGTTTAACCAATATGGAACTCTTTGAAGAGATCGAAAAATCAAGTAACTTCTACCCTTACTTCGATTATGCTCATGGGTATGGTGTTCCACAGGCGACTTACTTTACAGGTGAAGAAGAAACAACCTCCTTACCCACCATTCGAATTGAAGAGTCCGATAATTATGTAAAAGTGATCATCAACGACGACTTCTTTACAGTAGAAGATCAAATTAAATTAGATTACTACCCTCTAATCTCAGAGCAACTTCCTTTTATTTCCAGGTTGCACCTGGCAGATTCGTATGGAACCATGGATAGTAATATTAAACACCATTTGCCTGGGTTCTTTTATTACCACATTGAAAATGTAGAAGGGTTTTTAGATGAATATTTCGTTTTATCGGTTTACGAAAAGGAAATTCTAAAAATTAAGAAGAAAGGAAACTCTGGAAAAACCTATAGGTTCTTTTACAAAGGAACCACTCAAACCATTAAAATAGGAGAATAATGAAAGTATTAACCACACTACTAGCCATTTCGATTTCGATCGTTTCCATTGGACAAACTGTTCTTCTCAAGCAAACTGTACCTGAAGATTTTGCAGAAATTGACAATAATTTTGGTCCTAATAGAGGATTCTTCTACTACCCTTACTTTGGAGTTGGTTGGCATATTGGAGGCATTTCCCATTTGGATGAAGATCACATTGATATCATTCATGGAAAATCCTTTGAGTTAAAATCTGGGACAAGAGAGCACTTTAAGCTAAACAATTTACTTGCTCTTGGTTTAGACTTTGATTTAAGTTTATCATCTCACAGAGTCAAAGTTGGAGATCCTGTTGGTATCTCTCCGGAATTGATAAAGGAGAAATATGTTTTCTACAAAGTTGGAGCATCAGGCTATCTGCAAATCAACTTCAAACCTAGAAGGGGAAACCAATTAGGAAGTTATCTGGATTTAGGAGGATTTGCTAATTATAATTTCGGAAGAAGACATGTAACTCATTGGGAATACACCAATGGAGATATTACAAAAGCGATTGGTAAAAAACTAGATAATATTGAAAGGTTAGAGTATGGCCCATTGGTAAGAGTTGGAAAAAATACCTGGGCAATTTATACCAAGTATCGAGTTTCGAATATTTTCTCTTCGGACTTTTACACGGAATTGCCAAGATTAACCTTCGGACTAGAATTCTTCCCAGGTAATGTTTAGTGCAGTATTTTAAACACTAACTCTTTCAGAAGTTCGCCATCGTTAGCAGATACATTATTTACACCTTTAGCTTGTAAATCATACTCTCTTAGGTAGCCAAATATTCTGGCTAGTTTTCCCTTGGTATAATTTCTTGCAGCAATTTTATAATCCTTAAGGAAAAATGGATGTACGCCTATAATTCCAGCCAACTCCCGCTCACCAACATTAGGGGCATAAAAATGATACTTCATTAACTTGGTAAAGTAATTATACAAAGAACTAAGTGTTACCACCAATGGGTGTGACTTAGGGTTTTGAGCAAAATGGTTTACAATTAGGTTGGATTTGTAAACGTTCTTCTCTGCCAGGGCATTATTTAATTCGAACAAATTAAAATCCTTGGAGATTCCAACATTGCGCTGAATTACCTTTTCATCAATTACCGTATCGCCATCTAATACAACCAATAGTTTCTCGATGGTATTTGCAATTTTACTAAGGTCATTTCCCAAATACTCACTCATTAAAATGGAAGCTTTTGGACTAATGGACAACCCTTTCTCTTTGCAATAAGCAACAATCCAATCCGGTAACTTATAATCTTTAATCTTGTCGGAAGTAAATAAAATCTGCTCCTTTTTTAGGAGTTTACTCAAAGGCTTTCTTCCATCCAGTTTCTTGTACTTATAATTGATTACAAGTATCGTCGATTCCATGGGATTTTTAGCGTAATCCTCTAACTTATCTATCGTTCTTGATAAATCTTGAGCTTCTTTAACGATGATGACCTGGTGTTGTGCCATCATTGGGAATCGCTTTGCAGCACTTATAAGGTCCAGAATATTTACATCTCTTCCATAAAATACCGTTTGGTTAAAGTCCCTCTCGGACTCATCCAGCACATTTTCCGCAATGTAATCGGTAATTTTATCTATGGCATAACCTTCTTCTCCCTGTAAAAAATAGATGGGTTTATAGTTCCCCTTTTTCAGATCCGAAAGTATCTCCTCATAAGTCATGAGACAAAATTAAAATCTAAATTCTAATTAGGAAGGAATTAGCTTATTAATCAAACCTTAAATGTCGAACAGATCGACCATTATTGATCAATTCGTTTAATGCATCTATTCCGATCATAATGTGTTTAGTGACAAAATCAGTGGTGATCTTCTCATCGCTCTTATCTGTTTTAACACCTTCCGGCACCATTGGCTGATCCGAAACAAGTAATAAAGCTCCAGTAGGAATACTATTCGCAAAACCTCCTGTAAAAATGGATGATGTTTCCATATCTATTGCCATTGCTCTAATTTTCCTAAGGTATTCTTTGAATTCAATGTCGTGTTCCCAAACTCGTCTACTAGTCGTATAAACTGTACCGGTCCAGTAATCCAAATCGTGCTCCCTAACTGCATGCGAAACTGCTCGCTGAAGATTAAAAGCAGGTAATGCCGGAACTTCAGGAGGCATATAATTGTCGGAAGCACCTTCTCCTTTTATAGCCGCAATTGGTAAAACGACATCTCCCAATTTATTCTTCTTTTTTAATCCTCCACATTTCCCTAAAAACAATACTGCTTTTGGACTTATAGCAGATAACAAATCCATTATGGTGGCTGCATTGGCAGCTCCCATCCCAAAATTAATCATGGTAATTCCATCAGCGGTAGCACTAGGCATCGCCTTTCCCTTACCATTTACTTCTACGCCTTTGACCTTTGCAAACAGATCAACGTAATTATTAAAGTTGGTCAGCAAAATGTACTGACCAAAATCTTCTAAATTCACTCCGGTATACCTTGGTAACCAGTTCTCAACAATCTCTTTTTTCGTCTTCATATTTCTTTAATAACTTTGTATTCAACACATGAGAAATTTAAATTTCCCTACATACCCATTCAACATTAAACGAGACTCAGACAAGGTACACATTTTCGATATTATCCGAAAAAAATGGTACGTGCTCACACCTGAGGAGTGGGTTAGACAACATGTTATCTGGTTTCTGATTGAACAGAAACACTACCCTAAGTCGCTAATTGCAGTTGAAAAGGGGCTACTGGTAAATAACCTTCCTAAAAGGTTTGATGTTGTACTTTACAACAACCATGCAAAACCAATTATGCTAATTGAATGTAAGGCTCCAGAGGTAAAAATAGACGAATCTACTCTACATCAAGCGCTTAGGTACAATTCCATTATTCAGGCTCCATATTTATTATTAACTAACGGAATTGACATCTATTGTGGTCACATTAATTTTTCGAATGCCTCTTTTTCTTATTTAAACGATATTCCGGATTACAATGAAATGAAGTAAATTTGGTAGAATAAGATAACTTCTATGAAATATATTTCACTCCCCATAATACTTCTTACCCTCATTATTTCCATTCAGAGTTTGGCTCAAAAGACGGAACACGGTAACTTTTACCTACAACATTACCTAAAAAACAATGGAGACTCTGATGTTCCTGTTGGATTGTTTGTTAAAGGGAACCTATCCGAAATCCAAAATCAACTGGAGTCTAGAAATGGGTTATACAGGGGTTCAGTAAAAGGGTGGCATTACATTAGAATTGCTTCTAATAAGCTGGAAGGAATGATTCAGGAAAAGTGTATTACATCGGTTAACTTCAGAACTTACCAGGGGCACCCCATGAACGATACTATGAGGGTTAACAATAGAATTAACCCTGTACACAGCGGACAAGCTCCGTTAGATACTGCTTACACCGGACAAGGTGTGTTAATGGGGTACATTGACACAGGAATTGACTGGAAGCACCCTGATTTTATGCATCCTGATAGTAGTACCAGAATTCTATACATTTGGGATCAAACCAGACCTGTTAACGGTGATACTCCTGCAGAATATGGATATGGTCAACATTGGGATAGTGCTGCCATAAATCTGGATATCCCTAACCACTCTGATCAGTGGGGGCATGGAACCACCGTGGCCGGAGCGGGGTCAGGAAACGCATTTGCCAATGGCACTCATAAAGGAGTAGCGCCTAATACAGATATTGTTATGGTAGAAAGCAACTTTAGTGCTCCAGATTGGTTAGCCACTATTGTTGATGCTACAGAATACATTTATCACATTGCCGATTCCATTGGTAAACCTTGTGTTATAAATGCTAGTGTTGGTACTTATCTTGGATCGCATGATGGTTTAGATCCTTATGCGTTATATATAGATAGTTTGATCAATGATAAAAGAGGAAGGCTATACGTTGCTTCTGCTGGAAATTCAGGAGCATGGGGAAATTACCACCTTCATACAGATGTTGCAACTGACACCTCCTTTACCTGGTTTAAAATTAACCCTTCTTCTGCTTTTGGAGGGTCAGCAGGATTTCTTGAACTATGGGCAGATACAGCAGACTTTAACAATGTTTACTTCGGAATGGGAGCTGATAAAATAACTCCTGCACATGAGTTCAGAGCGAGAGGAAATTTCTTTAATGTACAACCAAATTTGAACACTCTGGTTCACGATACCATTAGAAACTCCAATAATGATATTCTGGCTACTATACAATACTGGACCGAATTAAGAGATGGTCAATATTTAGTTCAAGCCTACTTACCTACTCCAGATTCGAACCAATACTTCTATCGATTCGAAACTTACGGTACCGGTAATTTTAATGTTTGGTCTCATTTGGGGTTTGGAATTTCCCACATGGAAGATCGAGCAGATACCATTCTACCAGCTAGTGAACTGGCACATTATGTATTTCCCGATTCTCTTCAAACCATTGTGAGTTCATTTCAATGTTCACCACACGTAATAACCGTGGGTAATTATGTAAACGACAGTGGCTATGTAAATAAATTCAATAATTGGTTACCCAATGGATTAAACAGAGGGGAAATTGATGCTGGATCAAGTAGAGGACCCGCCAGAACCGGATTGATAAAACCGGATGTTTGTGCCTCTGGTGCAACTACGGTAAGTGCCTACCCAATGAACCTGATTGACGATATCAATGCTAATGCCCCTCAAGACACATTACTGGGGTATGGTGGGCTTCATGCATCCAATGGAGGAACTTCAATGTCTAGCCCTGTTGTGGCAGGAATTGCTGCACTTTATCTGGAAAAATGCCCCAAGGCCACCTCAGATGAATTTAAGAACGCCATTACATCCAACACCTATTCCGATGGATATACAGGCATCCTCCCCAATCCAAGTTACGGTTATGGAAAAGCAGATGGACTGAATACCCTAATACATTCTAACTTTACTCCTTCTTACTCAGGAAACAATGCCATTTGCGAAAACGATAGTACACTCATCACTATTTTAGGAAACAATGAGTACTTCTTATGGCAAAACGGAGACACAACTATTAACCAGTATTTTTCGGATAGCATAGACACTTATGTAACTACCATCGACTCTTCCGGGTGCAGCAGTGACACATTATTCATTAGTTTGTTTGAGCCTACTCCACCAACAGTAAACTGCATAACCAGCAATTATTATTTCTGTGAGAATGATAGCTTAAGCATCGCAGTTACAGGTTTCTTTGATTCTATTGAATGGGGAGATGGCTCTACGGAAAACCCAAGAACATTTACCACACCATTTAATGGTTACATTATTGGAATCGACAATTATGGCTGTACTACCGATAGTTTATGTGTAGTAAACGTTATCGAAAACCCACTTCCAACAACTCCTACAATTAATGCGAGCCTGGATACGTTAAGCACTGACGGAGGAATGGCATTTTACCAATGGTATCTGGATGGTAACCCAATTGCTGGTGCAAATTCAGAAACTCACATTGCTACGCAAAATGGAACCTACACTGTAGAAGTAACAGATATTAATTCATGCAGTTCTATTTCAACCAATTTTGATTTTAACTCGGTTGGCATCCACAATTCGGAGATAAATCATTCTTCTGTATTTCCTAACCCTAACAACGGGTCGTTCTCCATAACAGCCAATCATCCCAACTGGAATCTTAAAGTTTTTGATGGTATCGGAAAACTGATTCAAGTTGAGAACAACCTAACCTCAACTGCATTAATTTCTGTAAAAGATTTAGAGGCCGGAACCTACTATATTCAAGTGGTTATGGATGGTACTACCGATATTCATAAAATTGTAGTGCTGGAATAGTCAATATTTTTATTTTTGTACGTCATAATTGAAAATTGAGAGAATGGATTTATCAGGAATAATTGCAATTTCAGGAAAAGGTGGATTATACACTGTTGTTGGACAAAGTAAAAACAGCGTTATCGTACAATCAGTAACAGATGGAAAAAAATTCCCTGCTTACGCCTCGAACAGAATTAGTGCATTAGAAGATATCAGTATATATACTTACGAAGGAGACGAACTATTATCTGACGTTTATCGTTCGATTTACGAAAAAGAAGATGGAGGAAAGGCACCAAGTCATAAAGATGATATCAACCAACTTAGAGACTATTTAAGAGCTATACTACCGGAATATGATGAAGATCGAGTTTATGGATCAGACATCAAAAAATTATTCCAATGGTACAACTTCCTTCACGATGCTGAGATGTTAAAACTGAAAGAAGAAAAAACAGAAGAAGCTGAGGAAACTGAACCAGAAGCAAGTTCTGAAGAAGCTGAATAAAATTTTAAAACCGGGTCAATGATCCGGTTTTTTTATGGATTCATAATTACTGCCGGAAGGAATAATCCTATCCTTATAAATAAAGTTGGAGGAAACCACACTTTTAGTAACGTCTATCACCTCAGATTTAATCTCTAACAGTTCTGCCAGAGTATGAAACAAGTCATCTGTCATATACTTTCTGGATGGATCCGTTAAACACTTGTTCTTTATATTTTCGGAAGCCCATAAAACAAATGGTATCTCACACATCGGTTTGGTGCACTTAAGATCATTATGATCAAAGTTATCTATGGTTTCATAAACATCTTCTCCATGGTCTGAGAAATATAGGGCAAACCCATTTTCCGATTGAGTTCTTGTTTGCTGAATGATATTTGCAACTATGTTGTCTGTATATGCAATGCTATTATCGTACTCATTAATGGTTTGATAGGCTTCTTCGTGCTTAAAAAGTGTATTTGGTTGATCTTGAAACAAGTTAAACTGAGCTGGGTATCGATTAGAATAAATCGCATGATTCCCCAACAAATGAATTACGATTAACTTTTTAGGAGCAGGATCATTTAATGCCTTATTAAAGTGAGGTAATAACTCTTCGTCCAAAGGAGTGGTTTCATTGCTGTGGTTCCTGTTAATGAATACTTCCTGATCTGCAGCGTGTGCCAAACGAGTTACTGATGTTTCGAAATATCCAATGGGCACTTGATTAGAAATCCAGTAAGTTTCAAAACCAGCTTCATTAGCTAACTGAATAATCGAGCCATTCAATGCTGGGGTTCCTGTACTATTGGCAAGTGTAAATGCTTCTGTTAGCGATTCTCTAGTGTGGCAGTGGGGACTAATCACATCATTGTAAATTACCAAATCGTCTTTCATTTTGTTCAACTCAGGAGTTGTATTTCTCTCGTACCCGTATATTGAATAATGATTTCTGCTCGATGATTCACCAATGATAATCACAGCAGTTATTTTTTCGGAGCTGCAACTAGCTCCTTTAAAAGAGTCTGAAGTACTTGTACTAAGTTGTTGTGATTCTGCTTTAAACTGATCCTGATAATCACAATAGGCTCGATACGTTAAGAATGTAAAATTCCTTTCTTTTAAAACAATTTCTCCACCTACAGATACAACAAAGACCACCAGGAACCCCCATAATTGCTTACCCTTCATAGTATAAACGGACATGAAATGGCTTGCTCTTCTCCAGAGGTATACCTGAACCATAAGAGCTATGATATAGCCTACTACCATCAGTATAAAAAAGCCGTCGGAATAAGATGAAACAAACTCTTTGGTTTCCTGATAATTGGACTCTAATAAAATATAAATGGTAGGAGTGTCAATACTGCTCTCGTACAGATGATAAATGGATAACTCAGCTAAAAACAAAAAAGACAATAGTACTCCAGAGAAAACTAAATGAAGCAACCTCAGCCACCTGTTTTTTCCCAATGCAAGCGAACTAGTTCCTAACAAAAATGAAAATAGCAAATGCTCTAGAGTAGTTCCATTAAATACTCCCATTCCCATCAACATACCAAAAAGCAGATACAGTGCTAACGGGAATAAATAAGATATTAGTAATGGCTTATTAGACTTCATCAATGTGGGCAAACAAAAAAGGGCCGGTTAAACCGACCCTTTAAATTTACAAATTGATTTTTTATATGTTTTGTTTCCCCAATAGCAATACCGGGTTCTCCATATACTCTTTGAATGATTTAAGGAATGCTGCTCCTACTGCTCCATCTACAACTCTGTGGTCACAGCTAAGAGTTACCTTCATTACATTTCCAGGAACAACTTCATTGTTTTTGACAACCGGCACCTGATTGATTCCTCCTACTGCAAGAATACAAGAATCTGGTGGGTTGATAATAGCAGTAAAATCTTCGATTCCCATCATCCCTAGATTAGAAATTGTAAAAGTATTTCCTTCCCAATCTTCAGGTTGAAGTTTCTTATCTCTTGCTCTTGTAGCCAGATCTTTTACTTCAGCTCCAATTTGAGTTAGTGTTTTACCATCGGCAAAACGAACTACAGGAACTAATAACCCATCAGGTACAGCAACTGCTACACCAATATGAACGTGATCATTGTATCTAATAAAATCTCCAAACCAACCTGCATTTACATCCGGATTATCTTTCAACGAAGCTGCACATGCTTTGATTACAAGATCATTAAAAGATATTTTCTGCGGAGCAATCATGCTATTGATTGACTTTCTGGCAGCAATTGCGTTATCCATATCGATGGATACATTTAAGTAAAAGTGTGGCGCTGTAAATTTGCTTTCTGCCAACCTTGAAGCAATTACTTTTCTCATTTGAGATACCGGTACATCATTAGAGCTTTCAACTCCAACAAAGCTTGTTCCACCACCCTGGTAGTTATCAATATCTCTCTTAATGATTCTTCCTCCTTCTCCACTTCCCTGAAGGAAGTTAAGATTGATTCCTCTTTCTTCTGCTAATCTTTTAGCCAAAGGAGAAACCTTAACTCTATCTCCGCTAGCGCTAGCAGGAGGGTAGCTATTAGCTGCTGGCTTAGCAGCAGGTTTAGCAACCGGTGCAGGCTTCGGAGTTTCTTGTTTTACAGGAGCAGGAGATGGTGTAACTTCTTTTTTCTCTTCTACCGGTTCTTCTTTTACTTCTGCATTAGCTTCAGCTTCTAATAAAGGTTGGATATCCTCACCTTTTTCACCAAGAATAGCTAAGATAGAATCTACGGGAGCTGCTGCTCCTTTTTCCACTCCAATGTGTAATAAAACACCATCTTGAAATGATTCAAATTCCATTGTAGCCTTATCAGTTTCGATTTCAGCTAATAAATCACCGGAGTCAACAGTATCTCCAACATTCTTGTGCCACTCAGCAACTACACCTTCAACCATGGTGTCGCTCAATTTGGGCATTCTTACAATTTCTGCCATTTAAATCTGGTTTGAAACGAGAAGTTAAACTTCTATTATTAATCTTTATATTCTATGATGTAAGGATAATCTCCTACATAAACATCTTCGTACAACTCTTTTGGATCTGGCTCCGGAGATTCTTCAGCAAATTTCACCGATTCTTCAACCACTGCTTTTACACGAGTTACAATCGCTTCCAAATCTTTCTCAGTTGCTAGTTTATGCTTCTTGATGGTATCCAATACTTTAGTAATTGGATCTTCCTTTTTGTAGTCTTCAACTTCCTCTTTCGTTCTATATTTTTGAGGATCGGACATGGAATGTCCTTTATATCTATACGTTCTAACGTCTAACAATACAGGACCTTTTCCAGCTCTTACATGCTTACATGCATCAGCGATAGCTTCGTGAACTGCCTCAACACTCATTCCATCAACAACAAATGATGGCATATGGTAAGATTTTCCAATTTCGGACATGTCTTCAACGTTGGTTGTTCTACCCACTGAAGTTCCCATTGCATAGTTATTATTCTCGATAATAAATACCACCGGAAGTTTCCAGTTCATAGCCATGTTAAATGTTTCGTGAAGGGCTCCCTGTCTTGCAGCACCATCACCAAAAGAACAAAAAGTAACGTTTTTAGTTCCCTTATACTTTTCTGCAAAAGCAATACCTGCTCCCATTGGGATTTGAGCACCTACGATTCCATGTCCTCCCATAAGGTTAATCTCTTTATGGAACATGTGCATAGAACCTCCTTTACCTTTAGACATCCCAGTAGTTTTTCCATAAAGCTCAGCAACCATATACTTTGGGTGTAAACCTAAAGCGATTGGGTGTGCATGATCTCTATAAGCGGTAATGTGTTTATCATCTTTTTTACAAGCTGATGCCGTACCAGTTACTAATGCCTCCTGACCGATATAAAGGTGGCAAAATCCTCCAAATTTTTGTTGGATATATAGATGACCTACTTTCTCTTCAATTTTTCTCATTACAAGCATGTCCTCATACCATTTTAGGTATTGTTTCTTGCTGTATTTCAACTTAGAAGATGCCTTAGTTGTGGTCGTCTTTCTTGCTTTCGTAGTTTTAGTTGTCATTCTATGCTAATTAAAATGAAGTTTACAAATATATATCTATTAATGAAACGCCCTAATTAATTCGTCTAAAGGATTGTTTATACTATCGAAATCCTAACAGATTTTTGACAAATTTCGGGATATTGAACTAGAGAGCCGTTGTTTCGAACGCTAATGGGAGAAGCTCACCAACATTATCAAAAACAAATACCTCCCCTGCCTGGCCGTATAAAATAACTTCCATCTGCCCCCCTTGTACTCTCTCGTACTCCAGCATAACCTGCCTGCACGCTCCACATGGAGTAACCGGTGCATCTAACACCTCTTTGGAAGATTTGGCGGTAATGGCAATTTTAGTCACTTTAACCTCCGGATAATTGGCTTTGCAATAGTAAAGCGCCACTCTTTCTGCGCATAACGAAGAAGGGAAAGCAATGTTCTCCTGGTTATTTCCGGTTACGATTTCTCCGTTTTCCAACAACAATGCAGCCCCCACTCTAAACCCTGAGTATATGGCATAAGCATTTTCCAAACTTTTTTGGGCCGCTTCAAGCAACTCTTTTTCATCGTTTGGAATCTCTTCTAAGCTATCGTAAACTTTGTAATTAACCTTAAAGCTCTCCTGTCTCATTTCTTGTTATTCTACAACAAATTTAATATTCTTTTGAAACTCGGTAATTAACAATGGAATAATGGAAAGAAATGTAAGGGGTAGGGTTTCCTGAGAGTTGATTGTTTAATTTCACGAGGATGAAGCTTAACCAGCTAAAAAGGACACACTTTGGATAAAATCATTTCCATATTAGATCAATTTGAACCCATCACTTTAGAGGAGATGGATTCGGTTAAGCTACTCAACAGAACCGACACTAAATTTGTGATTAAAAGAAGCGTTTTTGAAAAGATACTTCCAGAGTTAAATCCTTTTTATAAAACACTTGAAATAAAAGGTAAGCGAATTGCAAAATATAAAACCCTGTATTTTGATACTCCCGACTTTTTATTTTACAATCATCACCACAACGAAAGACCGGACAGGTACAAGGTAAGGATGAGGAAATATGTGGACTCTGAACTGTGCTTTCTGGAAATCAAACACAAAAAAAAGGGAAGAACCATAAAGAGTAGAATTAGAATCGAAGACTTTGAAGAGAACCTTTCTAGCGAATCAGATACTTTCATTAAAGATGTGATTCCACACCCTTATGTGTTAACCACGAAACTTTGGAATCATTTCCATCGAATTACGCTGGTTAATAAAGTTGATACAGAAAGGTTAACATTGGATATTGGGCTTGGATTTTCCTGGGAAAATCAACAATTACAATTGGGTGAAGTTATTATTGGAGAAGTAAAACAGGAGCGAGTAGATCGACATTCTCCATTTATGGTACTACTCAAAAAGAATGGTGTACGGCCATTAAGAATGAGTAAATATTGCATCGGGGCCGGAATGCTTTACCCCGACTTAAAGAAAAACAGATTTAAAGCAAAACATTTATACATAAACAAAATAAGTAAATGAACTGGATATTGGATCAATTTGACTTTATCAATACAGCCGTTGATTTTCTGACAGATTCAGAAACTCAGGATGCGATTAAAGGATATGCTAAAGCGATTGAAGAGCAGGCTGACAACATAAAAAACGCTGTAAAAACTGAAGATCCCAATGAAAAAAGCTTTTTAGGGATGCAGTTGTTTGACGATGACTTCTGGAAATTACTCTTTAAATTCTTCATCAATTTTAGTGTAATCATGATAATTGTTAGGGCCATTTATTACCCTATTGCAAAGAGAAAGGATTACTTGTTTACCTATATCATGATCAGTTTATTGATTTTCATGATCTGCTTTACCCTAAAAAAGTTCGAAATGGGTATGGGTATGGCTCTAGGGTTATTTGCCATTTTCGGAATAATTCGGTACCGGACAGATGCCATTCCTATTAAGGAAATGACTTACCTCTTTATTGTTATCGGGGTTTCCGTGATCAATGCTTTGGCCAATAAAAAGATGAGCTATACTGAGTTGGTATTTACCAATGTAGCTATCATTGCTGTTACCTACTCCATAGAAAAAGTCTGGCTGCTCCGGCACGAATCCAGAAAGGTCATTACCTATGAAAAGATTGACTTAATTCTTCCTGAAAAACACGATGAATTGGTTCAGGACTTAGAGACTAGAACCGGTATAAAAATCAGTCGACTTGAAATTGGAAAGGTCAATTTCTTAAACGATACAGCTCAAATTTATATCTACTATTATGAAAGCGAACAAAAAGGTCATTATTTCCGAGATGAAGGAATCAATTAATTTAATTGTTCTTTTTCTTGGATATAAAATGTATAATACTGACATTAGCTACTCATTACAAATTAATTAATTATTAGAACATGAAAAAAGCAAAATTTTTATTAGGAGCTGCTGTTATCGCTGGATCACTTTCTCTTGCTTCATGTGGAGGAATTGACGGTGAAAAAGCTGCCGACGAGTACTGCGCCTGCATCGAGAAAGAAGGTGAAGAAAAAACTAAATGTGTTGACGCATGGGTTGAAACTTACAAAGGTGCTAGAGGAAGCGAAGAAGAAGGTGAAAAAATGGGAACTAAAATGGCTGAGTGCAACGGACTTGCAGCTGTTGAAGACCTATTAAGACTTGCTGAATAAGATATTCTTTTTAGAATTTTATATAAAAGAACCTTTCGAGAAATCGAGAGGTTTTTTTATGCCCTAACCTTTCGATCGTTGTACCAATACATACATAATTAGAAGGCACGTAAATACGCTGATTAGAACGTTTAATGCTGCCATCCAGAATTGACCATCCTTCATTAACTGAAAGGTTTCAAAACTAAAAGTAGAGAACGTACTAAACCCTCCACAAAAACCAATTAGGATAAAAGCTTTGAGGCTATCTGAGGTTATTTTATCCAGAAAAAATCCAACCGTAAGAGCAAGTACAATACAACTTAATACATTAGCGATTAATGTTCCAACTGGAAAGCTAGTATCAAACCACTGCTTACCCAATAATGAAATTCCATACCTGGAAAGACTACCTAGTCCTCCTCCTACAAATATGGCTATTAGAACATTCATGTACTAAAGTTAACCAATTTAGATTTTATCACTACCTGATAAACAAGTATTCCTATAAATGCTCCAAGCATAGCTCCTCCAAATACATCAGATGGATAATGTACTCCAAGGTATATTCTACTATATCCAATCAATGCAGCCCATAACAAAGCCGGGATAATAAAGTATTTCAACTTCCGTAGTAACAATAAACCGGTTATAGTAGCAATGGAAAACATATTGGCAGCATGAGAGGAAACGAAACCATAGGTTCCTCCATGTTCTCCATTCACAAAATGCAATAAGTGTTTTATCTCTAGGTTATGACTGGGCCTATACCTTTCAAATACTTCTTTGAACAAATGTTTAGCTGCTAAATCGGAAAGGCCTACAGCAATTCCAACAGCCAGTACCATAATTAAAGCATTTTTTAACCCATAATACTTATAGAACAGAAAAGCAAAGAATAGGTAAAAGGGCACTCCAAAAACAGGTTCACTCACCCACCACATTACCCCATCAAAAAATTCCGAATGGGCTCCATTAATGGCAAATAGCAGTTCTCTATCCCACTTTTCTATTTGCTCTATTAATGTCATTTAATTATCTGAATCGCTCTGGTTTATCGGCATTTACATCATTATTCAATCTGCTCCAAAGAACATCTTTTAGCTCTTGTACTCCCAATCCACTAACAGAAGAAATAAATACAGACTCAACTCCTTCCGGTAACTCCTTCTTCACCTCCTGGATTAACTCATCGTCCAGCATATCGCTTTTAGTTATGGCTAAAACTCGATCTTTATCCAACAACTCAGGATTATACTGGCGCAATTCATTTACCAGTATTTCATACTCCTTTTTAATATCGTCGGCATCGATCGGAACCATAAACAATAACAAGGCATTACGCTCGATGTGCCTTAGAAAACGATGCCCAAGTCCTTTCCCTTCGTGAGCTCCCTCAATAATCCCGGGAATATCGGCCATTACAAAGGACTTGTAATCTCGGTAATTTACAATACCTAAGTTAGGAACGAGAGTGGTAAACGGATAGTTAGCGATTTCCGGTTTGGCTGCCGATACTACCGATAGTAAAGTAGATTTCCCTGCATTTGGAAAACCAACTAATCCAACATCTGCTAATACCTTTAACTCAAGAATCTTCCATTCTTCTTTACCATCTTCTCCAGGCTGAGAGTACTTTGGAGTTTGGTTAGTAGAAGATTTGAAATGGCTATTACCCAATCCTCCTCTACCTCCTTCTACCACGAGGATTTCATCCCCTTCATCAATGATTTCTCCGATGATTTCTCCAGATTCAAAATCCTTAAGAACTGTTCCAAGTGGAACCTCAAGCACAACATCTTTACCTTGCTTACCTGTACTCATACTGGCCCCACCAGGCATACCATGTTCTGCAATTACATGCTTCCTGTACTTAAGGTGCAGAAGGGTCCAATGGTTACGGCTTCCTCTAATGATAACATGGCCGCCTCTACCACCATCTCCTCCATCAGGACCTCCTTTCGCGGTTAGTCTATCACGGTAGAAATGCGCAGACCCAGCCCCTCCTTTTCCGGAGCGGCAACATATTTTGACATAATCAATAAAACTCGATCCGGCCATATCTATTAAAGGCTATTTAGCTATTTAACTCAAGTCTGCTAGACTCAATAGCTTCGAATAATCTTTCAGAAATTTCATCGATAGTTCCTACTCCATCAATGTTTTTAAATTTATTTTGAGCACTATAGTAATTAGATACTACTGCTGTTTGCTCGTTATAAACTTTAATTCTGTTTCTAATAATACTCTCATCAGAATCGTCAGCTCTTCCACTATCTTTTCCTCTTAAAAGAAGTCTTTTCACTAATTCATCCTCATCAACATCTAAAGCAACCATTACGCTAACAGAAGTGTTTTTTCCTTTTAGAAATACTTCTAAAGCCTCAGCTTGTGGTGTTGTTCTTGGAAAACCATCGAAAATAAATCCAATTGCATCTGGATTCTTATCCACTTCGCTTTCCAGCATACTAATGGTTACCTCATCAGGAACTAAATTTCCTTTATCGATATAACTTTTTGCTAGTGTCCCCAGCTCAGTTTCCCCTTTAATATTTGCTCTAAAAATATCTCCGGTTGACAAGTGAACCAGGTTGTATTTTTCTATTAATCTTGCTGCTTGTGTTCCTTTTCCTGCTCCCGGAGGGCCGAATAAAACTATGTTTAACATACCACTATAATTAATCTGTTATGATATAAATATCTTTTAAATTTCTTCCAAGTCCGTCGTAATCCAATCCATACCCCACTAAAAACTCGTTTCCTACTTCCATGGCTACGTAATCAATAGGAATATCCTTTTTATAAGCATTTGGTTTATACAAAAGTGTTGCAATTTTTACCGAAGCAACTTTATGTTCACTGATCATTTCATATAGTTTCTCTACTGTATTTCCAGTATCTACTATATCCTCAATGATTACCACATGCCTACCTTCAAGATTTTCGTTAATTCCTACTAATTGTTTTACATCACCTGTTGTTTGAGTTCCTTCGTAAGAGGCCATCTTTACAAAACTCACTTCACATTCGCCATTATACTCTCGTATCAAATCTGCTGCGAACAAAAATGATCCATTTAAAACTCCAATAAACAAGGGTGATTTGCCCTGATAATCTTCTTCCAACTGCACAGCAAGCTTTTCTATCTCCGATTGAATTTTCTCCTTTCCAATAAAAGGTTTAAATAATTTATCGTGCAGCTTAACCGTGTTCATTATCAGGTTTTCAGAATGCGAAGGTACTAATTTGATAGAACAAACCGCAGTAATTAAAGGTGAATTCGAAATATTGTTCAATTATTACAAGGTGGCAATCCCTTTATTCTAGAAATTGTATTCCAACCCTAAGCCAGCAACTACTCCATTGCTTTTCCAGGTTCCTCCAAATTGAGTTTCAAGATTAGTATCTGTTCTTTGATCCCCTTCTGCATATAACAGAGCAAAATCGATGGTTAACTTATCAAGGTTTAGAGATGCTCCACAGGTAATTCCCAGCTTATCAGACCCTGGAGTTTCCGGAGTAATGTAACCATCCTGAACAGGTGTCATATCGTAATAAGCACCTCCCCTCAAGGATACTTTTTCGTTTAAATTATATTCTACTCCCAGACGATAAATAAAAACATCTTTGTAATGCCTTGGAGAAGCTATATCCTCTAGCTTATCTGTGTTATCTACAAAATCAAACTTCAATGAGTCGTACGCACTCCACCCCACATAATTAACATCCAGAGCAAATGATATTTCTTCATTTACTTTATATCCTAATCCAATATTACCTACCGATGGCATATTTAACGTAGTACTGAAAGTAGTTGTTGGAAAATAATCTGACAATGATTCGGTAACATTGAATTCAGCATTACCTTGATCAGTAGACACGGCAACACCACTCCTATAAGTAGCTCCTAATGAAATTTGATCCGAAATTTGAGCGTATACCCCTACGTTATAACCTAGTCCATTAGCACTACCGGTAAGTGTACCTTGCCCATAGGTTAAATTTTGATCCTGAACAGGTACTGCTTTTTGAAGTAAAAAGGATCCTGTTCCATAAACTACCCCTGCTCCAATACCTATTTTATCATTCAACTTGTAACTTACCGTTGGTTGAAAAAAGAATGCCTTAAGCGACATTTTCTGTAAAACCGGTGCTCCTGCCCAATCTTCTTCATAAGCAATGGTACTTCCAAAGGGAGTATTAATGCTCAATCCAAATGCTATCTTAGAATCTTCTTTTGGTTTATAATTCCCATACACATAAAACGGAGTTCCCACACCTGGTAAAGTTCTTGTTTGATACATTCCCGGATAAGGTTCTTGATAAACAGTATTGGCAAATACCAATGATGTACCAAATGAGAATGAGTTTGATTTTAGAAATGATACTCCTCCCGGATTAAAAAAGGTAGTAGAAGAACCCATTAACATTCCTATCCCACAATGCCCCATTCCTAACTGTCTGTTCCCTTGAAGGTTAACCTGAAAACCACCAGCAAATGAATTCAGTGAAAAAAGGGTGATTGTTATATATACGGTCAGGAGCTTTTTCATGAGTTGTGGCCTTTCTAATTATTTGAAAACAAATGTAATCAAACTAAAACAACTTGGAAAGTCTCAGTATAAAATGTAAGACTAAACAAGCCATAAGACAGATTAAACAATAAAAGAAGAACAAATAATGAAGCTTGAATACGTAAGAATTATTATTTCTTTATTGTGCTCCCATTAAACATTCCTGAAATTAGCCATAAGAAATCAAAACAAATCAATGAATATGAAAAAACTATTTACTCTTATGTCTGCTGCAGCATTGCTTACCGGAACTGCTTTCGGTCAGTTAAATGCTAGCTTTACATCTGCTCCAGGTGCTAATAATGGAGATGTAGATTTTACAAATACGTCTACTGGTACAACAGCTCAAACTACTTATTACTGGAACTTTGGAGACGGAGGAAGCAGTAATGCAGAGCATCCATCTCACACTTACACACAAGATGGAGTGTATTCAGTGACCTTAACGGCTATTGACTCTTCGTTAATGACTAGTCATACTTACTCTGATTCTGTGGCTATTTCCGGTTTAGGTGGAGGCGCAGCTAATTGTAATGCAAATTTTTACTGGTGGCAACCTCAAGATTCTTTAACAGGGGCTTACTCTAGTGATGTTTATCTTGTAAATACTGCAACAGGAAACAACTTAACATACACTTGGAACTTTGGTGACGGTTCAACAGGAACGGGAGCTTACCCAGTACATGTTTACTCAAATGTTGGAATGTATGTTGTTTGCTTAACCATTGACGATGGTGCTGGATGTACAGATACATACTGTGATACTCTAACTGTTTATGCTAAAGTAAGTGGATTCACACTTAACGTTATTGATCAATCTCAAGTTGGTTCTGTTGGAGTTGAAGAAGTGACAACTGTAACTGTTAACTCACTATACCCTAACCCGGTAAGAGAAAACGCTACTCTTCAAATCAATGCTTTAGATAATAAAGAAGTATTGATTTCTATTCTTGACTTAACTGGAAAAGTTATTTCTACTAATAATGAAGTTCTATCTGCAGGTAACAATAATATTCTACTGGAGACTACTACACTACCAAAAGGAATGTACATGGTTAACCTTAGAACTATGGAAGGAGATTTTGCAACAACACTACAGTTTGTTAAGCAATAATTTCCAACGTTTGTGAATGGAAAAGGCATCCCGAGGGATGCCTTTTCTATTTTAATTCTTTTGGTATTTCACAAACCGGTATAGGTACCATTTTATGCTGGTTGGCTCTATTTAACTTTCGGTAGATGGTAAGAACTTCTTTTTGTCTTTGATCCAACTCAGATTCATCTCCACCAAATTCCATTGCCCATTCCAACTCAGGATAGGTAGCTCCCAACTGGTCTTCATCACTTCGGTCATCATCCCATAGCCCATCTGTTGGCTTCGCCTCTTGAATAGAATTTATTATTCCCAATTCTGCAGCTAGTTTGTAAACTTCGGTTTTCATCAAATCGGCAATAGGAGACACATCTACTCCTCCATCTCCATATTTAGTATAAAAGCCAACTCCAAAATCTTCCACCTTATTTCCTGTTCCGGCCACGATATAACCGTGATGCCCCGCTAATGCATATAAGGTGGTCATTCTTAACCTTGCTCTGGTATTGGCCATGGTTAAATGATCCTGAATACCCACTGGTAAAGTATTTTCAATCTGCTGAAACGCTTTGGTTAAGTCAATATCATGATCTGATACATTCTGAAAATTTTCCTTAAGCCAAATGATATGTTCCTTACTTCTATCGTATTGTGAAGGTGGTTGAAGTATAGGCATATTTACCACTATCACATCTTTTTCAGTTTTGGCACACAATGTTGATGTAACAGCAGAATCGATTCCTCCCGATACTCCAACTACAAAACCTTTTACTCCTGACTGATTGGTATAGTCAGTTAACCAATCTACAATATGATCAATCACTTCCTTTGTTCTCATACACTCAAAAAAAAGTCCCGCTTATGAAACACAAGCGGGACAAATTTAAATATTTTAAGTTTTTCTTAGAACAAGATTCCAACAGTTAAGCTTATGCTACCTGGAATTGCCTTTTGAGTAATGGCAGTACCTTGCCCAGTAGAAGCATTGATATCTTCTCTTAAGTATGGATCTTCTTTTTTCAATGCATTAGTAAAGAAGTGGTTATAATGTAATCCGAAGAACATAGAAGTTGATCCAGAGAAATTATACTCAGCTCCACCACCTACAAGAAGTCCAAGTCTAACCGGTTGTGTTCCAGCGTCCAAATCAAGATCTTTCACTTCAGATACAGAACTACTACCATTTACATAAACCTCATCATTTACTCTTGTTTTAGTTTTCACCCCAATGTTAGCTCCAAACTCTCCAAAATAAGTTAAGTAACCTATTTCTTTTGTTTTCATTTTCACTGCGAATGGAATAGAAACATAATTAATTTTATAGTTTCTGCTTTTAAGTAGGTAGCTATCAAAACCAGCATTGGTTGCGCTATCAGAAAAAGCTACGAACTCCTCATCTTGGTTTAACAGGTAGTAAGCAGAATCTGCAGAAGAGGCACTTAAAAAGTCCAATCCTCCAACGTTAGTATACAATCCAAATCCTGTTGAGATTGAGGTTACACTGTTCAATCTAAACTCCATTTGAGCTCCCCATCCGTATCCAACACCAGCTCCATTACTTTGGAATTTTTTCTCATTATCCGGCGACATCCAATCTACAGAAAGAGCACCTTTTAATCCAAAACGGAAGTTTTTAATATTGTTATCCTCCGACACTGAAACCTGAGCTTTAGCTGAAAATAACAGCGCCATCGCACACATTGTGTAAATAATCTTCTTCATAACTTTTGAGTAATTAAGTTTTGCAATAATAATCAATTTTTAACTTCAACCTTTCAATTTTCATGCAGAAGTAACCAAGAGAGTTATAGTATATGATGAAAGGATATAAAACTTATACTAACCTGATTATTATCTCATTAATGATCATGTTTTCGAGTTGCGGTAGCAACCGATTGGATGTGGACATTTCGGACATAGAAACTGACCTAAAAGTAAATCGAATGGAGCAGGAAATATTCTCTGCAGACCCTAACAACATTAAAACCATTCATAGCGAATTATTGCTAAAGCATGGATTCTTGTATCAGGCATTTTTTGAGAGTATGATTCAAGAGGGACCTGTAAAAGATGCTCGTGCACATATTTACCTTGAACAATTTGTGTCAAATCCTGAAATGCAAAAAATTTATAAGGAAATTAACAGCAAATTCTCGGATTTCAGTGAATTTGAATCTCAATTTGAAGAAGCTTTTTCTTATTACCAATACTATTTCCCGGATAGTACCTTACCGGAAATTACCACCTTTTACTCCAATTTTAATTCGAATGTATTTCCCACAGAATATACCCTTGGTATTGGATTGGATATGTACATGGGTACTAACAGTGAAATCGTAAAAAGCCTTCCTCCTGAGCAAATTCCTCAGTTTATTAAAAACAAAATGGATGCTAAATACATGGTGGCAGATGGTATGAAATATTGGCTACTCAATCGATTTGCTGAGGACATTGGTGACGATTTTCTGTCCGAATGTATAGCTCTTGGTAAAATCATGTATCTGTTGGATGCCATGATGCCATTTACAGAGGACTACATTAAAATGGGATATACTCAAGAAGAGCTGGAATGGTGTAAAACCAACGAGTTAAATATTTGGACCACCATTGTAGATCAGGACATACTATACGATAAAAATCAGGCGCTCGTGATGCAATTCATCTCGGACGGACCATTTACTAAAGGCTTACCGGAAGAATCTCCTTCTAGAGTTGGAGTTTGGCTCGGTTGGCAAATGGTTAGAGATTATGTAGAAGAAAATGATCTCGATGTATTAGATTTGCTGCAGGAAAAAAATGCACGTAAAATTTTAAAATCTTATAATCCTGATGAGTAAGAAACAAAACAACATTAACATCACTGTTAACCTTGACGATAATTTGATCCCCGAAAAAATTAGATGGAACTCGAGTGATTCAAAACAATCTAAAGAGGCAAAGGCTTTCTTACTTTCACTATGGGATGGTAAGGACAAAGAAACCATGCACATTGACCTTTGGACGAAAGAAATGACCGTTGAAGAAATGAGTAAATTCTTTTTCCAAACTTACATTACCATGGCCGAAACATTTGAACGTGCTACCAGCGAGGATCAAATGGCACATGCCATGAGAGATTTTGCTGAGTTCTTTGGAGAAAAAATGAGAGTTATTCAACCTACTGGTAAGTTTGATCAATAGACATGGGAAAGGATAAATTGAAAAGATTTGCGGAAGTTGAAACTTTCGATAATGTCATTCAACCTACAATGGAAGAATTGCAGGATGGTTTTTTCCTGAAAGGTAAATGGCACTCTGATCATTTCAAAAATGACAATCCTATTGTTCTTGAATTAGGATGTGGAAAAGGAGAGTACACCGTTGGAATGGCCAGAATGTTTCCTGACAAAAACTTTATTGGAATTGACATTAAAGGGTCCAGAATATGGAGAGGGGCAAAAACCTGTGTGGAAGAAAATATTTCAAACGTGGCCTTTGTTAGGTCTAAAGTTGATTTCATTGATCAATTATTTGGAGCTAATGAGATTTCTGAAATCTGGCTCACTTTTTCTGATCCTCAGCCAAAGCGTCCAAGAAAGAGGCTGTCCTCCCCATTATTTGTGGCCAGGTATAAACAAATAATGACTTCTGATGGAACCATTAACATGAAATGTGATAGTGACCTTTTATTCGAATATACTTTAGAACAAGTAGAAGAACATGGGTATCAACTGGAAGAAAAATCATTCGATGTTTATGGCGAACTGGTTAACCGAGCAGACGATACATTGAAAGAATTGATGAACATCAAAACCTTTTACGAGCAAAAGTGGCTGGAAGAAGGAAGAATCATCAAATATTGCCGTTTTCAAATACAGTAAACCTGTTTCTGTCATTTCTTCTCAATATCTTAAAATTAGCATCTTGGGGGTTTAACATATTCTAACTATTTTAGTGGTACAAGTCCATTAAATGAGATCAATATTTGTTTCCCTTTTACTATTTCCCACGGTCCTTTTGGCCGGTAACGATAATAACCATCACGGAGGTAGATCTGCGGGGTTAGGACATACTTCGGTTACCTTGAGTGATGTATGGAGTACTCACCATAATCAAGCAGGGTTAGGTTGGCTCACCAATCCAGAAATGGGAGTGTTTTATCAAAACAGATTTCTTATAAAAGAAATGAGTTATATGGGAGGCGCATTTGCTCTTCCTACCAATAGTGGTACGTTCGGGTTATCCTATTCTAATTTTGGCTACTCACTTTATGGAGAGAGCAAAACCGGATTAGCCTATGGAATGAAATTCAGTGATCGTGTAGCTGGAGGTATTCAAGTCAATTACCATAGCATCAGGTTGGGAAATAATTATGGATCAAGAAATACTGCCAGTGTTGAACTAGGTTTACAATCTAAAATCACTCAACAACTTTCCATTGGATGTCATGTTTTTAACCCTACCCAAAGTAAGTTAGACGATTACAACGATGAACGTATTCCAACCATCATTCGACTTGGCCTAAATTATGCCTTTTCCGATAAAGTATTTTTGGCTATAGAAACGGAAAAAGATATTGACTTTAACCCGGTATTTCGTGCAGGAATAGAATACAAGGCAAACGATAAAATCTACTTTAGAGGAGGTATTGGCACCAACCCTACTCTTGCAGCGTTTGGTGTAGGGATTAACCATCAATCTTTCAAAATAGACATTGCCTCTACCTACCATCAGGTTTTAGGATTTACTCCTGAGATTTCCCTGAACTACCAAATCGACAAAAAATAACAGTGTTGTTTTTAAAAAAATATGGAGGGCTACTTTTAATTGGACTTTTGGTCAACTTGCATGCTGTTTCACAAAGTGAGAAAAAACTGGAATACGAAGCACAAAAGAACTTCATATTGGAGCAAAGCATTGAAACCATTGCTGAAAACCTGGAAGATGAAGACATCGACTATACTAACCTTTTCGACTTATTAAACATCTACTACGAAAAGCCGATTAACCTTAACCGAAACGACATTAAAGAAGATTTGATGCAACTGCTTCTCTTAACTGAGTTTCAGGTGGACCACTTAATGGCTCATATTGAAAAAAATGGAAAACTAATGTCCATTTATGAGCTTCAATCCATCGAAGGTTTTGATTCCCAAACCATCAGGAACATCATGCCTTTTGTTGAGGTTACATCAGAACTCTATTCACCACATATCTCGATTAAGGATTTGTTTAAGAGCGCTTCCAACGAATTGTACCTTAGGTATAGTCGTGTTCTGGAAGATCAAAAAGGCTATCAGGAATTAACGGACTCTGCATGGCAAGACAGTAGGAATAGCAAAACACTGGGAGAACAGGACAAGCTCTACATGAGGTACCGCTTTAAATTTCTAACCAACCTAAGTATTGGATTCACTGCAGAGAAAGATGCGGGAGAATCATTTTTTGGAAATCAAAGAGCTACAGATTTATTTGGAATACTACAACAAAAAGGATTTGACTTTTACTCTGCTCATTTTTACATCAAGAACATTGGTTCCATCAAAGCTCTGGCCCTTGGTGATTATCACGTTCAATTTGGGCAAGGTCTTACCTTTTGGTCCGGAATGGGATTTGGAAAATCTACCAATATTATGGCCAATAAAAAGAATGCTCTCGGAATTAGGCCATACTCTTCTGTAGATGAGAACAATTTTATGAGAGGTGGTGCTGTAACCATTGGGTTAGGGAAATTAGATTTAACGGCATTTGGAAGTAGAAAAATGATTGATGCTAATATAAATCAGGAAGACACCATTTCTACTATTGACGGTATTAGTGTTACTTCTCTACAAACGACCGGATTGCATTCTACCATAGGAGAATTAGAAGATAAAGACGCCATTGAAGAGACTCACCTGGGAGGTCATTTACAATACAACTCCAGAAAAGTTCAACTAGGTGCCACTGCTGCATATTCTACTCTAGACGGAAACTTAAACAGAACATTACAACCTTACAGCCAGTTTCAGTTTAACAGTAACGAAAACCTGGTAATGGGAATGGATTATGGAGTTTTACATCAAAACTTCAACTTTTACGGAGAGGTATCCAGAAGCAATAATGGTGGTATGGCTCAAATGCATGGCTTACTGGCATCCCTGGACCCTAAATTTGCACTTTCTGCACTTTACCGAAACTACCAACGCGACTACCAAACATTAAAAAGTGCTGCTTTTGCCGAAAGTAGCACCAACACTAACGAGCAAGGGCTTTTTCTGGGGTTCGAAGCGAAACCTATAAAGCATATTATTGTTAATGCCTATATGGATCAGTTTCAGTTTCCGTGGATGAGGTATTTGACTGACCAACCAAATACCACAGGATTTGATTATTTAATACAAACCAGATACAAGCCAAGCAGAAATCTGGATATGTACATTCGAGTTAGAAAAAGACAAAGACCTAAGAATACGGATTTAGAGCTAGACGACATCGATTATGTTGTTAATGTAGATCAATTCTATATTCGCTACAATATCGTGTACAAAATAAGTGAGTCTCTTAGATTACGAAACAGAGTAGAATACACCACATATCATAGAGGTGGTAGCGTAAAAGAGGATGGTTTTATGATTTATCAGGATGTAATGTATAAACCTCTCTCTAGCCCATTTTCATTTACTTTCAGGTATGCACTATTCGATACAGACAGCTATAACTCCAGGCTATATGCTTACGAAAATGATGTATTGTATTATTTTGCCATACCAGCCTACTATAACAGAGGATCGCGTACATACATTACCGCCAGGTATAAAATTAAAAGAGGAATCGACCTTTGGGTTAGATGGGGACAATGGTACTACAACAACGTAGAAACCATAGGGTCCGGTCTTAACGAAATAGAAGGAAATACTAAAACCGAAATCAGAGCTCAACTGAGATTTAAATTCTGATAATCCTGTTTTTTGCTATACTCAGCAAACCTATCCCTCTGATAATCACATTCATATTTACCGTAGGTCAATATTTCATAATTTAAACTGGATTAACTGAGATTCCCATGACCAAATTGACCAAACTAATATTAACCGCTACCTCCACCCTAATTTTATGTGCGTTTACGTTTTTCCAAAACGACATTAGTTACGACTTCCAAATTGAAAAAGGTCAGGACTATATTAGACGAAACAAAGCACAGAAAATTTACTTCTCTTCAGAGACTATTCCACAAGATAAACTTCACCTTTCATTATCTCCCAGTAGAATCATTTACCCGCAAAAAAATAAAGATTACTTTGTTGTTTATTACACCGGAGACGAAGACTCCACTACAATAAGGGGTAAGATAAAAATATCAGATACCAAAACGGTATTGTTATTTGAAAAGAAAGTAGCAGTTAAATAGTTTATTTTTCCTTCGATGTAACCTTTCGGTTTTTTCTTCATTATGAAAGAAACGATCGAGATGAAAACTTATTTAAACTATTGTAAACTAGCCCTTTTAGTCCTTTCAACCAATTTATTACACGCTCAAAATTGTCATGAGGTATTGGAAAACTCAGTGCTTGACGGTACCTTCTTTGAAGAAAATGTAGTTACCAAACCAACCATTCAATACACCCACCTGTCGGAACGAGATGTGATGTGGAGTAAACGTGTTTGGCGCTCCATCGATTTGAGAGAAAAAATGAATCATCCATTGTTCTACCCGGAAGAATCTACGGTTAATTATATGGCTCTTTGGGATGTAATTCGATGTGCCACTCTTAAAGAACGAAGCCTAACCATATATGAACTAGGTCCTGATTTTGATGATCAATTCAGGTTTCCAGTAAAGCCTTCCGGCAATCCAAATGACTCTGCTTATGTAGCTAAACTGGAAAGCTTTTTTGGAGAGACCTCTACTATTCCTATGCTGGACGAAAATGACGAACCAATGATCGACGACAATGGCGATCAGGTATTCCAGGACTTTACTGTTCAGTACGAACCAAGAGATATTATTCGATATGAGATTAAGGAAGATTGGTTTTTCGATAAACAACGATCTGTAATGGATGTTAGAATCATTGGTATTTCTCCGGTGGTATATTATACCAATCCTCAGACAGGAGACGTTATGGGTACCCGAAACCTATTTTGGTTGTACTTTCCGGAGTGTAGATATGTATTCCAGAATTTTATGGTTTTTAACCCTCATAACGATGCTCAAAAAATGAGTTTTGATGACTTATTCTGGAAGAGAAAATTCTCTAGCTATATTACTAAAGAAAGTAACGTATTTAATCGTGGAATTTTTCCAAGCTGGGACGGTGTAGATGCATTATTAGAGGCGGATAGAATTAAGGCTGATCTTTTTAAAACAGAACACGACCTTTGGCATTTTTAATCAAAAAAATGGGGTGAAGATCAAACATCCCCACCCCATTTCTATTTTGGTTGTTTCATTGCTTATTCAAACTGGATAGTCATCTCTACCCTTCTGTTTTTCTGTCTTCCTTCCGGAGTTTCATTATCAGCAATTGGTTTTTCTTCTCCAAAGTACTGAACAATGATTCTCTCTTCGTTCACTCCTCTTTGATTCAAGAAGTCTCTTACAGCTTCCGATCTCTTCTTAGAAAGAATTAGGTTAGATTGAGCTTTACCTACATTATCAGTATGCCCAGCGATTAAGATTTTCCATTCGCTTTTCTTAATCAATAATCCAGCTAACTCTTCTAATGAAGGGTAAGAAACCTCTTTAATAATCGCCTTCCCTGATTCGAACTCAAGGTTTTCGAATGCAGTATTTAAAATTTCCTGCTCTTCTTCTTCAATTACAGGGCATCCTTTGTTCTCAACTGGCCCAGGAGTATTTACACACTCATCGTCTTTATCAAGAACACCATCTCCATCCGTATCTTTGTAAGGACAACCTTCATTTTCTACCGGTCCAGCATTGTTTGGACACTTATCATCTTTATCCAATAATCCATCTCCATCAGTATCAGGCCATGAGCACCCTTTGTTTTCTACAGGACCAGCTTCAGTAGGACACTCATCCAGGTAATCGAAAATACCATCACCATCAGTATCAGGACATCCTTCGTTTTCGATTGGTCCCGCATGCTCCGGACATAAATCATCCTCATCTTTTAACCCATCTCCATCAGTATCAGGACAACCTTTAAATTCAGCTAGCCCAGCCACCTCAGGACAATCATCTTCTTTATCAATGATCTTGTCTCCATCCGTATCAGGACATCCGTTGAACTCTTCTAATCCGGCTACCTCAGGGCAATCATCTTTAGAATCAATGATTTTATCTCCATCCGTATCAGGACAACCGTTAAACTCTTTTAATCCAGCTTCTGTAGGACAAGCATCTTCCACATCTTTAATTCCATCACCATCGGTATCTGGACACCCTTTGAATTCCCATACTCCGGCAATATCAATACACTCATCTAATTTATCAGAAACTTTATCATCATCTTGATCTTTTGGTTTTCCGTACAATATTGGAACCCTAACCGCAAAATAAAAGTCTGCACCTCTAACTTGCTTATCTTTAGTTGGAGCCATTAATGGTTTTAGATCTCCTGTTCCCAATACAATTGGTCCCATTCTAAGTCCAACTCCAGTTCTCATTCCATATAGAGTACTGTATGATACTGGTATAGAAACACCAAACCACCTATGATCATACCTTGGAGTTAAAGCAATGCTTCCTGGATATCTTACCTTATGAGGATCTTTGTTTCTTTGGAAACCAGTCATAGAGTGAAGATTTATATAAAAATCTTTGGCAATATGATAATCCACATTAAGGTTCATGTGAGTTGGAAGGTTCATGTAAAATGTTCCCTTATCATCAATAAATGATGCTCCACCTGCAGCTACCAATGTATCCAGGTTATCATTAAAATCAGCTAATCCATCAGTATCCTCAAACTCTCCTAAATCAAGTATACTTGCATGAGCCTGGAAGTTTCTACTGTGTTCACTTTTAGTATAACGCATCCCTCCTATATCGTTAATAGCAAGACCTACTCTTAACTTATACTTATTCTGATCGTTTCTCCACAGGTTAGTTTCACCATCCATATCGTACTTGTACTCTTTCCAATCTGGACGCCATTCATAAACCCCACCTATATCGAGTCCAACTCCTAACTTAGAAGCCATCTGGAATACGTCGTTAAAGCTTACCGGGGCAGACCCTGTAGAATTGTTAGCATCAAAAAATTGATCAATATTAGAAGAGTAACCATAATCAAAATTACCTTCAACCGAATTGGCTGTATCAGCATTTAAGAAATTATACTTGATTTCGTCTGTATATAGGTAAAGTGATCCAAGTCCTTGTAAAAACTTAAGTTTACCACCTGCTTTGATAAAGTGTTCTCCTTCATCTTGAAAAACCTGTGCATACCCCAGGTTATATTCCATCCAGGAGTTGAATGATAAGTTTAATAGCTGATCACTTAAATTTAAGTTCCAAAGATCAGGATACTCTAAGCTGTTTTGAGCTAACAATAATAGTTCAGGTGCCAAATGATCCACATTGAAGAAAGTTCTGTGTTTAACCTGTAAACTTACCGCTCTTCCCTCTCCTATTGATACCATCGCATTTAGGAGGTCAACATTAGCATTTACAAAACCTTTTCTCGGTTTCCCTTTAGGGTTTTCAAACTCAAAGAAATTCCCCTTGTTAATTCCAGTAAAATAAGCTGTAGAATCCGCTTCAATGATTTTTCCAAAGTACTGATCGGATCTCCAATCTTCCGCAGCTTGTTCCGTTGAAGAAAATGATTCTACCCACCAGTATGGCATTAAACGGGTATTCATGTACAAGTGGTTATTGTATCCTGCAAATGAAAATGCACCTAAGGTTACATCTATCTTCATTCGATTATCTGCTATTGCAGCCGGATTTAAATCAGACCCCATCACCCCTGAGTAGTTGCTTTGGCGAATCCCCAGGAAATCCTGAGCTGTAGCAACTCCCATCATCAGCATGGAAATAAATACAAGTGTAAATCTCTGTGTCATATAGTGTTTTGTTGGTTGTTTTACTGTTAGGATAATGAACTCTCCATTATCTAATAGGTTGTTTAGTGTTTTTAATTAAAGCTTCGTTTATAGGAATCCTAAATCCAATAATCTCGTTTTCATTTCATCATCTGATCAGAAGACAATGGAAAAAATAACCTGCGAAATTGGTTTGAATTTGAGAAAAAAAAACGAAATAAACCAAATGGTCCAAATAACAATCAACAAAGTATGACAACTGACTCTAAAACTAGTTAGAGACAACTACTTTTCCTGATGATAGTATATCACCGTCATTCAATATTTCATAAAATAACACTCCATTATTCAGGTTTCCTCTGTTTAATTGGATAAAACCTTCTTTTACTGAATAAGATGCTCGTACTCTCTTTCCTTCAATATTCCAAAGTCTAAGTTGATACTTTTCCCACTGTTGATGTGGGTGAACAAAGTAAATGTTTGTTACTTCAGACATAGGGTTCGGAACAGAATAAGAAGGTTTGAAACGAGTTCTTGCCAAAGATTCTTCCACTCCCACTGTTGGGTAATTTAACAACGGATCATTAGTCAATATACTATCCACATTAATATTTTCATCTCCTGCCTGATACACGATAAATTGAAAGGCATCAAACAACATCTCATCTGTAGAATTTGTTCCCACTGTTATAATTTGAGGAGGGTCAAATGGATTGTGGTGGTTATCGCTTGTATTTTCATACTTATGATCAGCATGATAGGTATACCCCACCGGAACCCTAACTAAATTTTGGTAATAGTAATATACCTGATGTTCAAAATCCCATCGGTTGATGTAGATCAGAGGAATGGTATCTGCTCCATCGTAAGCATAATTAAGTACTTCTGTACAAATTTGATGTGAATGAGGCAAAGCACTATAAATTGATATATCAACTGGGATATATGAAGATGGATTATGTTCTGTAGAAATCGTTTTTATTTCTTCGGGAGCAAACCAAAAATCGCTTCCCCAATACTCCAAAGGAACAAACGTATAAACCGGTCTTATTCCAGTTTCTCCTGGAGGGTATAAATACATACGAACCTGCAAATCTACCATTTGTCCCAAGGTATTTTGAGGTGTATGAATTTGCAAAATCAAATCTCCATTTGCAGGAATTTCTATCCCCATTTTAAGTTGTGGAGCATTAGGGAATACAATTGGATTAGAACCTGGTTGATATCCACCAATGGCAATATCTCCTTCCACATCAAACGAAATTCCTGTAAAATCATTTACAACATGCCCAGCAGAATCGGCATTAATTACAATGTGATGTGTTAGTTCAGGATCTACAGGAACAATTTCAATTGCTCTGATGTATCTCGCTTGCTGTAAACCTGTAGGTATTACAACTGTATTATAAGCATCAGCGGTATCTGCATTACTTGCAAAAGGCGGCATTTGAAGAATTAAATCTGGTGTACCGTTTAACAGGTATTGTGGATAAGTTGGTGCTGGTGGTAAATTGGCAGGATTCCCCTCAAGGGCTCCATCATCGATCCAGTCTAGTATAGCATCCATATCGGATTGAGTAATGGGTCTTTCGTTTACAAAATGCATATAAGAGGTATCTGCTCCCCATGGAGGCATATCTCCATCCAACAAAGCATGTTCCATTGCATGATACCAGGGATAGGTATCACTATAGGTTAACATCGAAAAGGGTGCTCCTCCTCCAGGCCTATGGCAATCCGTACAATTTCGATAAAGTACATCCGCAATATCGCTAAAGGTGGTTTGAGCGGAAAAATTAGAATTAATTAGTGTTAATGTCAATAAAAGACATGAGTAGTAGAATGATTTCATTGTGGTGATTTTTTCCGAAAATAGAAAATGATTCTATGCATACAAGAAGATTTTCACAAAAACCCATGTTTTTTAACTTACTTGAAAACAATAGTTTATACAGTGCTAATTATCTATTACCCCAATACCAATAAGTTATTTATTTTCGTTTCAAAATTTAATCATGCGAAAAGTAATTTTCATTATCCCATTCCTTACCGTTCTATATGGGTGCAATACTCAACCTGAAGCTGATAATTCAACTCCTCAACAGGGAATAGAAAAACCTACTCTTACACCTAAAGAAGGTTATGTAGAAGTAGAAGGTGGTGAAATCTGGTATCAAATTATTGGAGAGGGAGAAAATACTCCATTGTTGTGCATGCATGGTGGCCCCGGGGGAACTCATAGATACTTTTATTACCTGGAAGAAGTAAGCAAACAGCGACCAGTCATTTTATTTGATCAATTGGGTAGTGGTAGATCTGGGCACCACACAGACACGACCTTACTAACCGTAGAACATTTTGTGGAACAAGTACACGCTTTAAAAGAACATCTGGAGTTAAATGAATATTACATTCTTGGGCAATCGTGGGGAGCGGCACTTCAATTAGAATATTATCAAAAGTATCCTCAAGGAATTAAGGGAATAGTTTTTAGTAGCCCTTATGTAAGTACTCCTATTTGGGCCGAAGATGCTGATACGCTGATTAGTACTCTTCCAGATAGTGTTCAGGAATACATTAGAATTGCAGAAGAAAGTAACGAATTTGGAACTGATGATTACAAATTTGCTGACTCGGTTTATTGGAGCAGGTTCGGTTTGAGAACCTCCCCACCACCACATTGGATGGATACAATTCCAACTCCTTCCAACTCATTTATCTATAATTACATGTGGGGACCAAGCGAATTTACTGCCACCGGAATTCTAAAAGATTACGACAACGCTTCTGCCTTATCAAGCATAAATGTTCCTACTTTGTTTTTAACTGGAGAATTTGACGAAGCACGACCATCTACCATCAAGAAATTTCGAGATATGGTGGAAGGATCCGAGTTTGTGATGATCAGTAGCGCGGGGCACTCTTCCATGATGGACAACACTAATGAATACAATACTGCTGTATCCACCTTCCTAAAGAAAGTGGACCAACAATAGATTATTCAAATACGATGGTCATCTCCACTCTTCGGTTTCGTTGACGACCTTCCTCAGTTTTGTTATCTGCAATTGGTTTATCTTCTCCAAACCATTTTACAATAAATCTGGAAGAATTAACTCCTCTTGATTCGAGATAACTTGCCACTGCCTGAGAACGTTTTTTAGATAAATATAAGTTGCTACTACTGCTTCCTACATTATCGGTATGTCCTGAAATCTCTAATCTCCAATCCGGCTTCTTAATGAGTAGTTCTGCCAAGTCATTTAATGACGCATAAGACACCTCTTTAATAATGGCTTTTCCAGATTTGAATTCCAGATTTTCGAAAGCTGTATTTAAAATTTCCTGTTCTTCTTTCTTAATTTCAGGACAACCTTGATTTTCCGGAATACCAGGAACGGTAGGACATCTATCCACTTTATCCGGTACACCATCTTTATCTGTATCATCAATAGGGCAACCTTGATTATCTACTGGTCCTGCTACGTAAGGACATTTATCTTCATTATCATTTAATCCATCAGAGTCTGAATCACCCCAAGGGCAACCTCTGTTTTCAAATGGTCCTGCCTCGGTTGGACAACCGTCATTAGGATCAAACAATCCATCACCATCTGTATCAGGACATCCGTTATACTTTAATGGCCCTGCCAATTCAGGACAATCATCCTCAGAATCTTTTAATCCATCACCATCAGTATCCGGGCATCCATTAAACTCTGCAATACCCGGAACTTCTGGACATTCATCTTCTTCATCCTTAATTCCATCCTTATCTGTATCAGGACATCCATTAAACTCAGCCACTCCGGGAATTTCCGGGCAATCATCCACTTTATCCTGAATTCCATCCTTGTCTGTATCCGGGCACCCATCAAATTCTTTTACTCCCGGTACTCTTGGGCAAGCATCAACATTATCCGGTATGCTATCGTTATCGGTGTCAGGACACCCATCAAACACAGCTAATCCTGGTATTTCAGGACATTTATCCACCTTGTTTTTGATCCCATCTCCATCCTTATCCGGATCTCTTCCAAAGGTTAAATTAACTCCGGCTCTTACATGAATATTTTTACTGTAGTACGGATACAGAATATCTGTTGAAGGAGATATCGCACCACTCTCTGTGTAGGTTAAATTGGACATTACTCCTGCCAAGACATTATCAGCAACAGCATACGCCTGAAGAGGACCAAGATTCAAGCTCATACCAAACCCTACATTTTTATAATCTCTGTTAACAAGAGAATAGGATAATGTTGTTTGCAAGTGCTTGCTTAACTGATAAGAGTAGGAAACAGTTAGTGAAGGTCGAATTTTTCCATGATAAATTTCGCCATGGATCAAAGCTCCAATGGTATTGGACTTGTTGTCTTTATTGTAATGCTCATAGGTAGCTCCCAGATAAAATCTACTAACCAGCATATTAGCATACTTATCCGTATTGTCTTCTACTCCATAAGTATTAGCAACTTCATCTATAAGATCATTAGTTATGGATTCAATGGTATCAGCCATAAGAGAATCCGGTACAAAAACAGCATCTGAAAAGTCTATTCCCGTAAATATAAACTCCGCTTTATTCGACCTTAGGTTCCTGTTATTATCGTTCCAGCGAATAAACCCTAAATCAATCAGACTTGCGCTAACTTTTAACCGTTCACTTAAGGTGTACGTTCCTCCCAGGTCGATTGCTAATCCATGGTTTTTCTTTTTTAACAGGTAATCTACATACTCTTCATTCTCCAGCTCAGAATTACCATCTATGGAGTCCAACAATGGATACACCCCTGAAGTATTTACTACCAATTGACCGTTCAAGTGCCAATCAAATTCTTCTTCATCTGTTCTCCAGGTAATATCACTCGTTTTGGTATGAATGTTTTCCATACCATATAAATACTTTAGTTTGGCCCCTACCTCTAGTTTTTCATTCCACTGTCGGTACATACCAAAAGAGTATTCCCGGTAGTGATTAAAGTCAATGCGGAAATTTGAAAAATCCAGAGTTCCGTTTTCTAACTGGTCAAAATTTGCATTTCCGGTAAATGGAAAGCGAAGCATATCACCAGGTAATGTTGCTCTAAAAAACACATTTTCGGTAGCATTAAAACTGAAATAGTTCTTTTTTGCAGCAAACCCAAACGATAACAAGTCTACCTCTACATGAGCTCCAATGTAGTTTCGCTTCTTCCACATCTTTTTTAGATGATCTACTCTCAATGTTGGGACACCATCGTCTCCCACATCAAATACATCTTTAGGAGTAAAAATGGTATTCATGGTATTACCATATACCGAAGAAATTCCAGGTAATCCAATGTTCACAGTTCCCATCGGTCGGGTAGATGGGTTAGTATAGCTAACCTGCGTAATGTTATCCATGAAGTACAAGGTGAGGTCCTGCTGTGCCCAGCTTTTTCCACCTAGTACTGCTAGTAGTATAATCAGTGTCTTTTTCCAATTCATCTCTCTCCTCTTATTGATTTAAATCTACCATTAGGTCTACCTTGGCCGATACTTTAATTCCAATAGTGTACTCAGGGAATATCTTTACATCCAATTGTGACCCTGCACCACTGGTATAACCTATCCCTTTGTAAATGATCTTCTTGGATTCGTTATCCAATAACTTCTGCAATAAATCCTGAGTAATTACTATGTCGGTTATTTTTCTGGTGGATTCATATACCTTACCATAATTTGGATCACTAACCGGCAAGTTGAAATTAACCAACCCTGGTTCAAAGATGTTTTCGTATCCCACTTGCTGGAACAATGAATCTATTATCACTCCATTAGTATCGGCAAAATAAAGTTGAACCCCTGCTTCCGTTGGTAATCCATTATCTACAATTAACCTAACCAATACTTGTTCTACATCTTCAACTGAAATATTAGATGAACTGTCTATTCCCAACATTTCTTCAATGTCTGCATCAGTAGTATCCACAAGGGTAAAGTTATCCGCATACCCATAAAATGGAAGTATGATTCTACCATCACACCACACTTTACTAGTGTCTAACAAAAAGTTTTGAGTTACTCCATTTGGGTTAGTGGTGGCCACTGCCGAATAAACCACATTAGAAGGTCCTTCATCCAAAAGATCAGTAAGGGTTGGTACTGTATTGGCATTACTGATTATATGTGTGGTAACGCCTACATTCCCCGGTGATGGAGCTGCAACAATGTTTGGTATAGAAGTCAATCCGGAACCACCCAAATTCACAGTTACACTATTGTCTGGTGCCCAAACTGCATTAAAGTCTGTATGCACCTCTATTCCTGCAGTATTGTATATAAACAACTCTACTCTCGGATCAGCAAAGTGCAATATACCATCTTGAATATCTTCGAATAAGGAAATATAAGAGGTATCCTGATCTAATATATTAACATATTGACCGAAGTATCCCCACACAGAACTAAATTGATTAATGGATAACCCAAAAGTGAAGTTTAATTGCTCTCCTCCTGATACTCCTGCTCCACTATTGGTCATTGTAGCAGAATAGGCTACTTCAACAGTATTATCTGTTATTCCTCCTTTAGTTAGATCCAGCGTATAACCACTAATGTCTACAATTGCATTATCAGTAACAGGAACTGATCCTCCATAATTTAGGTTCAATGTGGTTTGATATGGTACTCCTCCATTGGTTAAAGAAGGAATAGAAATGGTTACGGTTCCACTATGGCTAAAATCGGAACTAAGGTCAATGGTTAACTGGCCATTCGCTATAATTACACTATCTAATAGTTCGCCGTTGGTAAAAGAGCTATATACAAAGTCATTTTGATCGTTAAAAGTAACCTGTGTTCCTACTCCACCTCCAGTAAATGTTCCCTGAGATCCACCTGGCATACCAAAGCCATAACTAAATGTTTGAGTTGGAATACTAAGCATATCATTGATTCCAAATTCGAACAATCGATCTGGGTAGATTAATTCAAAAGCGTTGTCTGCCTGATTGTACACAAAGTCGTCTTCGTCTACCTGTTGTTCTATATCACTCATGGTTAGATTTACTTGCCCCAATGGAGCAGCAAAACTCGGATCTAGCACAGGTGCCTCTACTTTATCAAGTTCAATTTTCTTTTTAACACACCCAAACAAGAGGGAAATTAAAATTAAGGGTAAGAGGTAGTTAATGAAATAGCGTTTACTCATCACAAAATAGTTTCTTCACAGTTCGTTAAACCAAATATAGATGAATATAGTTTTAGTTAATTGATCAATGGGTTCAGAATTTAATTGGTTGTTGTTATCCTAAGGGTGAATGATTATCAACTAGTTATGTTGACCATAAAAAATACTAATCCTTATAAACTTGCCATTTAAATAAAGTTTTGTTCAGGTCATCCAATTAATAATGAACGAATTAAAATAATTCCGTTCTTACCATAGGTTTGAGTTTTATAAATATCCCAAAGTAGAGTTGTTTCAAGAAAAAGGCGGTCAATTGACCGCCTTTTTCGATTTTAATAATATGTCTAATTACCAATTAGATGAACTTGAAATCCTTTCCTGGGAAGTAAGCCATCTTACCTAACTCCTCTTCAATTCTTAGAAGTTGGTTGTACTTAGCAATTCTATCAGATCTGGAAGCAGATCCCGTTTTAATTTGTCCTGTGTTCAATGCTACTGCTAAATCAGCAATTGTTGTATCGGCTGTTTCTCCACTTCTATGGCTCATCACAGAGGTATAAGAATTCTTAGTAGCCAGATTTACTGCATCAATGGTTTCGGTTAGTGTACCAATTTGGTTTACTTTAATCAAAATCGAATTAGCAATTCCTTCATTGATTCCTCTTCCTAGTCGATCTACGTTAGTTACAAATAGATCATCACCAACTAATTGACATTGATCTCCGATTGCTTCAGTAAGTTTCTTCCATCCTGCCCAATCATCTTCGTGCATTCCATCCTCAATGGAAACAATTGGGTATTTTTTCTTCCAATCACTCCAGAAGTTAACCATCTCATCTGAGGTTAATACATCTCCCGTAGACTCGAAATGATATTTTCCATCTTTGTAAAATTCAGATGATGCAGCGTCCAATGCAATATAAACATCTTCTCCTGGCTTAAACCCTGCTTTCTCAATCGCCTGGATAACTACTTCAATAGCTTCTTCGTTAGATCCTAGATTTGGGGCAAAACCTCCTTCGTCTCCTACATTAGTACTCATTCCTTTCGACTTCAACACTGATTTCAAAGTGTGGAAAATCTCAGTTCCCATTCTTAAAGACTCACTAAAAGTTTCGGCTCCGAATGGCATTACCATGAATTCCTGAATATCAATCTTGTTATCGGCATGAGAACCTCCGTTAAGAATGTTCATCATTGGAACCGGAAGGGTGTTTGCATTAACACCACCAATGTATCTGTATAGAGACTGTCCTGATGCCTCTGCACCAGCTTTAGCAACAGCCAGAGACACTCCCAAAATGGCATTAGCTCCTAACTTTGCTTTATTGTCAGTTTCATCCAAAGAGATCATTACTCTATCGATCAGGTTTTGATCGAACACGTATGCTCCATTTAACTGATCATTTAAAAAAGAATTTACATTATCAACTGCTTTTAAAACACCTTTCCCAAGGTAAATTCCTTTGTCTCCATCTCTTAACTCCACTGCTTCGTGAACACCGGTAGATGCCCCTGAAGGAACAGCTGCTCTCCCAAATCCTCCATTGTCAGTATAAACCTCTACTTCAACAGTTGGATTTCCTCTGGAATCCAAAATTTGTCTTGCCTGAATTTTTGCAATATATGCCATGTTGTATTATGATGTTAAATAAAAAAAGCCGCGCAGATTTGCGCGGCCTTAACTTATACGGTTAGTTCTTTTTCTTTCTTTGCTTTTATGTTCTGAATGAACTGATCAAACAGATATCTCGAATCATGTGGTCCAGGGCTAGCCTCAGGGTGATACTGTACAGAAAATGCACTCTTATCCTTTACAGCTATTCCAGCCAATGTATCATCATTTAAATGAATGTGAGTTACCTCAATGTTTTCATTCTCTTCCGCCGCTTTCATGTTAACTACAAAACCGTGGTTTTGAGAAGTTACTTCACACTTACCAGTGTTCATGTTCTTAATCGGGTGATTAATTCCACGATGTCCATTGTGCATCTTTTCAGTAACCAATCCCTGGCTCAAAGCAAGGATTTGGTGCCCTAAACAAATTCCGAATGTTGCGTAATCTGCTTCGATAATTTGCTTAACTGTGTCGATGCATTGTGTTAATGGTTCCGGATCACCAGGTCCATTAGAAAGCATCACACCATCCGGGTTCCACGCTTTAATCTCTTCGAATGAAGTATCATAAGGGAATACTTTAATAAAGCAATCTCTTTCTTCTAAACATCTAATGATATTTTTCTTTACTCCGAAATCAAGAAGTGCAACTCGGTACGCTGCATTTTCATTTCCTGTAGTATAGGCTTCTTTTACCGATACTTTAGAAGCTAACTCCAATCCTTTCATGGATGGTACTTCTTTTAACTTAGCTTTAAGCTCATCGATATCGGTTATCTCAGACGAGATAATTGCGTTCTGCGCACCATTGTCTCTAATGTGTCTTACCAATGCTCTGGTATCCACATCTTTGATTCCAACGATATCGTCGTTCTCCAAATAATCCTGAAGTGTTCCTGATTCTCTATACCTAGAGTTTACTGCCGAGAACTTTTTAGTTACCAATCCTCTAATCTTAACACCATCAGATTCTACTTCGTCTACCTGAACTCCGTAGTTCCCAATATGTGATGTTGCCATTACGATGATTTGCCCGAAGTAAGACGGGTCCGTAAAAATTTCCTGGTAACCAGTCATACCGGTATTGAACGCAATTTCTCCTGTGGTTGTTCCGATCGCTCCACAAGCTTTTCCATAAAAAACAGTTCCATCTGCTAAAACCAGGACTGCTGATTTATTGTTTTCCATCATAAGTGCAAAAGTAATTCTAAGTATTTTTTTTCTGTTATGATTGCCATATTTTTTCTTTAAACAAGATGGCAATTTTTGTTAATAAAAAAGGGATATCGTTTCCGACATCCCTTTTAATATATTAAGTAATGATTTCAATTACTCTTCTTTTTTCTTTTCTTCAGCGTCTCCCTCTTCTTCTTTCTTCTCTTCCTCTGCTGGCTCTTCCGCCTTAGCTTCAGCTTTTGGCTCAGCTTCTTTAGCAGCAGGTGCCTCTTCTACAGCTGGAGCTTCAGCTTCAGGAGTAGCAACTTCTTCTGCTTTTGGCTCCTCAACTTTTTCTTCAACTGGTGCTTCTTCCACCACTTCTGCAGTTTCAACAACCGCTTCAGCCGCAGGAGCTGCTTTTTTCTTACCTCCACCTCTTCTTCTTCTTGATTTCTTCTTAGGAGCATCTCCAGCTAATAATAACTCGTTAAAGTCAACTAACTCGATCATTGCCATTTCAGCGTTATCTCCTAATCTGTTACCAAGCTTAATGATTCTGGTGTAACCACCTGGTCTATCAGCAATCTTTGGAGCAATTTCTCTGAACAATTCAGCTGCACCTTGCTTGCTTCTTAGGTATCTAAACACAACTCTTCTTGAGTGAGTAGTATCTTGCTTAGATTTGGTGATCAACGGCTCAACGAATTTCTTCAACTCTTTCGCTTTAGCCAAAGTGGTATTGATTCTTTTATGTTCAATTAGAGAGCAAGCCATATTAGCTAACATTGCTTTTCTATGAGCGCTTTTTCTCCCTAAGTGGTTTACCTTTTTACCGTGTCTCATTTTGGTATTGTTTACTGTTTATAGTTTGAGGCGAACCTCACTTTTAAACATTTTTATTCTCTATCTAGTTTATATTTCGCTACGTCCATTCCGAAAGAAAGTCCTTTTGATTCGATAAGGTCTTCCAACTCAGTAAGAGATTTCTTACCAAAGTTTCTGAATTTCAATAGATCGTTCTTGTTATATGCAACCAGCTCTCCTAATGTCTCAACATCCGCAGCTTTCAAACAGTTCAATGCTCTTACAGAAAGATCCATGTCGATCAACTTAGTTTTAAGAAGCTGACGCATGTGCAATGAAGTTTCATCGAACTCTTCAGTTTCAGCTCTTTCATCATCATCCAAAGTAATTCTCTCATCAGAGAACAACATGAAGTGGTGAATCAAAATTCTAGCTGCTTCTTTCAATGCATCTTTAGGGTTGATAGAACCATCAGTGTCGACATCCAAGATTAATTTTTCGTAATCTGTTTTTTGTTCTACACGGAAGTTTTCGATAGAGTATTTTACATTCTTAATAGGAGTGTAAATAGCATCCATGAAAATAGTTCCAACAGGAGCATTGGTTAACTTGTTTTCTTCTGCAGGTACATATCCTCTTCCTTTGTTAATGCTAATTTCGATGTTTAGCTTAACTGAAGGCTCCATGTTACAGATAACCAAATCAGAATTTAGTACCTGGAATGCAGAAGTAAATTTCCCGATATCTCCAGCAGTAAGAGTTTCTTGACCAGAAATGCTGATCATTACTTTCTCAGAATCGGTATCTTCAATTTGTCTTTTGAAACGTACTTGTTTCAGGTTAAGAATAATCTCAGTTACATCTTCCACTACCCCTTTAATAGAAGCAAATTCGTGGTCAACACCTTCGATTCTAACTGAAGCAATCGCGAATCCCTCAAGGGAGTTAAGAAGAATTCTTCTTAATGCATTACCAACAGTGATACCGTATCCCGGCTCTAATGGTCTGAATTCAAACTGACCGTGAGAGTCAGTAGAATCTACCATAATTACTTTATCTGGTTTTTGGAAATCTAAAATTGCCATTTTAATTTTTTTTTAGTTCAAGTACTCTTTATTATTTAGAGTACAATTCAACGATAAGCTGTTCTTTAATATTCTCAGAGATTTGTTCTCTGGTCGGTATAGCTTTCACCTCACCAGTCATTTCAGCACCATTCCATTCTAACCAATCGTGGTTTGTACGATTAGCTAAAGAGCTAGTAACTACCTCCAAAGATTTAGACTTCTCACGTACACCGATAACATCTCCAATTCTTACTGAGTAAGAAGGAATGTTTAATACTTTACCATTAACGGTAATGTGCTTATGAGAAACCAACTGACGAGCTCCATTTCTAGAGTTAGCAATTCCCAATCTGTAAACTACGTTATCAAGTCTTGACTCACAAAGTTGTAGTAAGATCTCACCAGTAATTCCAGATTTTGCACTTGCTTTTTTAAACAAGTTAGAGAACTGACGCTCTAAAATCCCGTAAGTATATTTAGCTTTTTGCTTTTCAGCTAACTGAATAGCATATTCCGATTGCTTTCCTCTTCTTCTGCCGTTTCCGTGCATTCCTGGAGGATAATTTTTGTTTTCTAGAACTTTATCAGGACCGTAAATTGGGTCTCTGAATTTTCTTGCAATCTTCGATTTTGGACCTGTATATCTTGCCATTTCAAATAATGATTATACAATATTAAACTCTACGTCTTTTTGGAGGTCTACACCCATTGTGAGGCATTGGAGTTACATCGATAATTTCTGTAACCTCAATTCCGTTGTTGTGAATTGTTCTGATAGCAGACTCTCTACCAGATCCAGGACCTTTAA
The DNA here is from genome assembly GCA_965230225.1 of Parvicellaceae bacterium. Lineage (GTDB taxonomy): Bacteria > Bacteroidota > Bacteroidia > Flavobacteriales_D > Parvicellaceae > CALSMU01. Next base: position 235,885 of record CBDDKM010000001.1, on the reverse strand, counting down.
CGTAAACTTTTACTTTACGTAATCCGAACTCATATGCTTCACGAGCACAATCTTCTGCTGCTACCTGAGCTGCATAAGGAGTGTTCTTTTTAGATCCTCTAAACCCCATCTTACCAGCAGACGACCAGGAAATAACTTGTCCTGTTCCGTTGCATAGTGAAATTATAACGTTGTTAAAAGTTGCCTGGATGTGTGCTTGACCAACCGCGTCAACTTTTACTTTCTTCTTCTTTTTTACTGACTTTGCCATTTTAAAAAAGCTTATTTATTATTTAGTTGCTTTCTTTTTGTTTGCAACAGTTTTTCTCTTTCCTTTTCTGGTTCTCGCGTTGTTCTTGGTTCTTTGACCTCTCAACGGCAATCCATTTCTGTGACGGATTCCTCTCTGACAACCAATATCCATCAAACGTTTGATGTTTAGTTGAACTTCAGAACGCAATGCTCCCTCAACTTTGTACTCTTCGCTAATAACGTTACGGATAGATCCAATTTGGTCGTCGTTCCAGTCATTAACCTTAATGTTCTCGTCTACACCTGCTTTATTCAAAATCTTTGATGCGGTGCTTCTTCCAATACCGTAGATGTAAGTTAAACTAATTACACCTCTTTTGTTTTTCGGTATGTCTATTCCTGCAATTCTTGCCATAATAATTTACGTTTTCTAACCTTGACGTTGTTTGAATTTAGGATTCTTCTTGTTAATTACGTACAGCCTACCTTTTCTTCGTACAATTTTGCACTCAGCTGAACGCTTTTTTACTGATGCTCTTACTTTCATCGTTCTTTGTTTTAAAGTCTATTATTAAATTCAGATTACTTGTATCTGAATGTAATTCTCCCTTTTGTTAGGTCGTATGGCGACATTTCCACCTTAACTCTATCTCCAGGAAGGATGCGAATATAATGCATTCTCATCTTTCCTGAAATATGTGCAGTAATAATATGCCCATTTTCAAGCTCTACTCTAAACATTGCATTAGACAATGCTTCAATGATGGTCCCGTCTTGCTCTATTGACGCTTGTTTTGCCATACTAGTTTTTATTCTTTAATACTTCTTCAATATGTTCAAAAGTCGATAATACTTCAGCTTTCCCTTCTTTAATGGCTACATCATGTTCAAAATGAGCAGAAGGAAGTCCATCTTTAGTAACAATTGTCCAACCATCACTCAACTGTCTAACTTCTTTCTTTCCAAGGTTAATCATCGGCTCAATTGCCAATACCAATCCTCTCTTCATTTTTAAGCCTCTCCCTCTTCTACCATAGTTAGGAACTTCCGGTTTTTCATGTAGGTTTCTTCCCAGTCCATGACCAACCAATTCTCTAACTACTCCATAACCGTGATCCTCTGCGTGGTTTTGAACGGCATAACCGATATCACCAATACGCTTTCCGGACACTGCTACTTCTAAAGCTTTATTTAGGCACTCTTTAGTTACTTCCAGAAGCTTTTTAACTTCAGGAGAAACTTCACCTATTTCAAAAGTATAAGCTGAATCTCCGTAGAAACCATTCAGTAAGGTTCCACAATCTACCGAAACAATATCACCATCTTGCAATGGTTTATCGTTGGGCATTCCGTGAACTACTGCCTCGTTTACTGAAGTACATAATGTATATGGAAATCCTCCATATCCTTTAAAACCTGGAACTGCTCCATGGTCTCTAATGAACTCTTCAGCAACTTTATCTAAATCGAGGGTGGTTATCCCCGGTTTGATTAGCTTAGCTACTTCTGCTAAAGTTTTACCAACAAGTAAAGAACTCTCTCTTATTAATTCAATTTCTTCTTCAGTCTTATAAAAAACCATTAGACTAAAGTGCTTTTAAAGTGCTTGTTGCATTGATACAGCCGACGATGTAGAACGACCTTTGATCTTTCCACCCTTCATCAATCCATCATAATGACGATTCAACAAGTGACTTTCAATTTGCTGTAAAGTGTCCAATACAACCCCAACCATAATCAGAAGAGAAGTTCCTCCGAAGAAGTAAGCAAATGATTGAACAATTCCTGCGTTCATTGCGAATGCTGGCAAGATCGCGATGATACCTAAGAAAATAGATCCTGGTAGTACCAATCTTGATAACAATGAATCAATGAATTCTGCAGTTTTTCTTCCTGGTTTTACACCTGGAATAAATGATCCACCTCTCTTCAACTCATCAGCCATCTGATTTGGATTCATCATCATAGCTGTGTAGAAGTAAGTGAATATTACAATTAGGAAAAAGAAAATAGTGTTGTAAATAAATCCTTTTGGATTTGTTACTTCAGGACTACTAAAAACTAACGCAGGAACAAACATCAATGCCTGAGCAAAGATGATTGGCATTACACCTGCCTGGTTAATTTTAAGAGGGATATAACTTCTTTGTCCCCCTGCCATAGCCTGACGATTTCCTCTTCCAATAATTCTTTTTGCAGTTTGTACCGGAATTCTTCTTGTCCCCTGTACCAACAGTACTGTTGCAAGGACCACAAAGAATAATGCTACCATTTCAACTAATAACAATACCATTCCTCCGTTGGTTACTTTAGAACCTAATTCCTGGAAGAAGGCAGCTGGAAGGTTTGCAATAATTCCGATTGTAATGATTAAAGAGATTCCGTTTCCTAATCCTTTATCCGTAATTCTCTCTCCTAACCAGGTAACAAACATTGTTCCTGCAGTTAAAATGGCTAAGGTTTGTACCCACCATAATACACTTGGATCTGGCACAGCGTTAGGGCTGGCGTTAATTACGAATTGATAGATGTAAGTAGGAGCCTGGAACAGACAGATTACAATTGTTAGGTAACGGGTATACTGGTTAATTTTCTTTCTACCACTTTCCCCTTCTCTTTGCATCTTTTGTACAGCCGGTACAGCCATCCCTAATAACTGCATCACAATCGAAGCAGAAATGTAAGGCATAATACCTAATGCCATAATTGACGCACGAGAAAATGCACCACCAGCAAACATGTTGATAATGCTCAAAATACCTCCATCATTCGAAGCTTTCGTTAATTCGCTCGAATCAACACCCGGAAGAACAATAAAAGATCCGATTCTGTATACCAGGATTAATCCCAGTGTGAACAGAATTCTCTTTTTAAGCTCTTCTACCGCCCAAATGTGCTTTAAAGTTGTAATCAATCCTTTCATCTAAAAATCTTTTTCAGTACTAAACAATCTCAGCAGTTCCGCCTTGAGCTTCGATAGCAGCTTTCGCTGATGCCGAAAATCCGTTGGCTTTGATACTAACTTTCGATTTTAGCTCTCCTCTTCCCAAAATTTTAACTAAATCATTCTTTCCTACTAGTCCGTTTTCAACAAGAACTTCAGGAGTGATATCAGTTACTTTTTTAGCATCAACCAATGCTTGAATAGAATCTAAGTTGATTCCTTTGTACTCAACACGGTTAATGTTTTTGAAACCAAATTTAGGTACACGTCTCTGTAATGGCATTTGACCACCTTCGAAACCAATCTTTCTGGAGTATCCAGATCTAGATTTAGCACCTTTATGACCTCTTGTAGCTGTTCCACCGTGACCAGATCCTTGCCCTCTGGCAATTCTCTTTCTGTTTTTGGTAGACCCTTTAGCTGGTGTTAAATTATGTAAGTTCATTTCTTATTAACTCTTTAGTAGCGATTATTCTCCAACTTTCACTAAATGTTCAACTTTCTTTACCATTCCAAGAATTTGTGGAGTGGCTTCGTGCTCTACAGTTCTGTGTAGTTTCCCAAGTCCAAGAGCTTGCAAAGTAAGCTTTTGTCTTTGAGGTCTATTAATAGCACTTTTTACTTGTGTTACTTTAATCTTCGCCATGGTAATATTATTAACCGTTGAATACTTTATCTAAAGAAACTCCTCTTTGACGAGCTACCATGTTTGCATCTCTCATTTTAGAAAGAGCATCGATAGTTGCCAATACCACGTTATGTGGGTTAGAAGATCCTTGTGATTTTGCTAATACATTATGAATACCAGCACTCTCCAATACTGCACGCATCGCACCACCGGCGATTACCCCAGTTCCCTCTGATGCAGGCTTAAGGAATACTCTTCCTCCGTCAGCCTTACCATATTGTTCGTGAGGAACAGTATTGTTGATAATTGGTACATGGATCAAGTTCTTTTTAGCGGCATCAATTCCTTTTGCAATCGCTTCAACAACTTCTTTTGCTTTCCCGGTACCGTGTCCTACGGTTCCGTTCTCATCTCCAACAACAACTACTGCAGAAAAACTAAATGTTCTACCACCCTTGGTTACTTTCGTTACACGGTTGATAGTTACCAATTTGTCTTTCAACTCGATGTCGTTCGATTTTACGTTTTTTACTTTTGACTTTGCCATTGCAATTAAAATTTAAGTCCTCCTTCTCTGGCTGCTTCAGCCAAAGCTTTAACTCTACCATGATACAAGTATCCTCCTCGGTCAAAAACTACCTCAGTAATACCAGCACCTTTTGCTTTATCTGCGATTTCAGAACCTACCATTTTGGCTTGTTCTACTTTATTCACTTTTTGTGCTTCTCCATTTTTAAGAGAAGAAGCAGAAGCTACAGTTACTCCTTGTACGTCATCGATAAGTTGAGCGTAAATTTGTTTGTTACTTCTATATACAGCCAATCTTGGTGCAGTAGCAGTTCCATTTACAGTCTTACGAATTCTACGTTTAATTCTCTGTCTTCTTTGTTCCTTGTTTAAAGCCATGATTATTGGTTTAAATAAGATTATTTACTTGCTGTTTTACCAGCTTTTCTTCTGATCTCTTCTCCTTTAAATCGGATACCTTTTCCTTTATAAGGCTCAGGTTTTCTGAACGAACGAATCTTAGCTGCAACTTGTCCAACTAATTGTTTGTCTGCAGATTCCAATTTAATTTCAGGATTCTTTCCTTTTTCACTAACGGTGGTTACTTTAACCTCGTCTGGAATTTGGAATACAATCGGGTGAGAGTACCCTAAAGCCAACTCTAATAATTGACCAGAGTTTTTAGCTCTATATCCAACCCCAACCAACTCTTGCTCAATGGTGTATCCTTTTGAAACACCTTCAACCATATTGTTGATCAAAGCTCTTGTCAACCCGTGTTGTGCAGTATGCTCTTTTGAATCAGATGGTCTTTCTACGGTTAGTTCACCATCATTAACAGAAACTTTCATATCTGCATTAACCTGTTGAGATAATTCTCCTAGCTTACCTTTCACCGAAACAACGTTATCCGCAGATACCTTTACTTCGACTCCTTCCGGTAGACTAATTGGTGCTTTTCCTATTCTTGACATTTCTTTCTTCTATTAAAATTAATGAACGTAGCAAAGAACTTCTCCACCAACATTCTCTTTTCTTGCTTCCTTATCGGTAATAACACCTTTGGAAGTTGACAAAATTGCAATACCCAGACCATTCAATACACGAGGCATTGATGTTACTCCAGCATACTGTCTTAGACCTGGCTTACTAACTCTTGTTAAGTTGGTAATTGCAGGAACTTTAGTTTGAGGATTGTATTTCAAGGCGATTTTAATAACCCCTTGTTTATCGTCCTCAATAAATTTATAGTTTAAGATATACCCTTTTTCCATTAGGATTTTGGTAATCTCTTTTTTCATATTAGATGCAGGTACTTCAACTACTTTGTGATTTGCTTTGATAGCATTACGAAGTCTTGTTAAGTAATCTGCTATAGGATCGGTTACCTTCATGATTTCAATTTCTAATGTTTACCAACTAGCTTTAGTTACACCTGGAATCTTTCCAGCTACGGCCATTTCTCTAAAAGTTACACGAGAAATTCCAAATTGTCTCATGTATCCTCTTGGACGACCAGTTAACTGACATCTGTTGTGTTTTCTAATTTCCATTGAGTTCTTAGGAAGCTTCTGTAACGCTAACATTGCATCCCAATCACCTTCATTAGCAGCTTTTCTTAGTTCTGCTCTCTTTTCTGCATAACGAGCGGCAAGTTTTTCTCTTTTACGCTCTCTAGCTTTCATTGATTCTTTTGCCATGTCTTCTTATTTTTTTGCGAATGGGAATCCGAATGCTTCTAAAAGAGCTCTACCTTCTTCGTTTGTATTAGCCGAAGTAACGAAGGTAATATCCATTCCTACTATTCTGTTTACTTTATCAATATCGATTTCAGGGAAGATAATGTGCTCGGTAACTCCAATTGTGAAGTTTCCTCTACCATCTCCTTTGGTTTTTACACCTTGAAAATCTCTGGTTCTTGGAAGTGCAACTGCAATCAAACGGTCCAAAAACTCGTACATTCTCTCTCTACGTAAAGTTACTTTAGTACCAATTGGCATTCCTTTACGTAATTTGAAGTTAGAGATATCTTTTCTTGAGTTAACCACCAATGCTTTCTGACCAGCGATGATAGACAATTCCTCAGCAGAATTAACTACTAATTTCTTGTCAGCCACCGCATCACCAACACCCTGGCTGATTACGATCTTTTCAATCTTTGGTACTTGCATAATTGACTTGTACCCGAATTTTTCCTGAAGAGCCGGAACTACCTCGTTCTTATATTGCTCTCTTAATCTTGGTTGATAGCTCATTACTTAATTACCTCCCCGTCGGTTTTTGTGAATCGAACAAGTTTCCCGTTCTCATCTAATTTACGTCCTACCCTAGAAGGGTTTCCTTTACTGTCTACCAAAGCCACATTTGAAATGTGAATGCTTCTATCTTTTTCGATAATCCCACCATCTGGGTTGGCTTTATCGGTTTGTGGTCGAACGTGTTTTTTGTTGACTACACTTAAACCTTCAATAAAAACCCTCTGGTTTTTACGATCAATGTCCAATACGGATCCGGTTTGACCACTAGCAGCACCAGCAATAACCTTCACTGTATCTCCTTTTTTGATCTTAAATTTAGTTTGCATAACAAAAATCTTAATTTCTTTATTTTATAATACTTCTGGAGCTAAAGAAACAATCTTCATGAATTGCTTTTCTCTTAACTCTCTTGCAACTGGTCCGAAAATACGAGTACCTCTCATTTCACCACCAGCATTTAGAAGAACTACGGCATTATCATCAAATCTGATATAAGAACCATCGTTTCTTCTTACTTCTTTTTTCGTTCTTACTACTACAGCTGTAGATACTGCTCCCTTCTTAATGTTTCCAGAAGGCATTGCATCTTTAACTGTAACAACAACTTTATCACCTACAGAAGCATAACGTCTCTTTGTTCCTCCTAATACACGTATTACAAGAACTTCTTTAGCTCCGCTATTATCTGCTACTGAAAGTCTACTTTCCTGTTGTACCATTGTAAATTATTATTTAGCTCTTTCGATAATTTCAACTAATCTCCAACATTTTCTTTTACTCAACGGACGAGTTTCCATGATACGAACGGTATCCCCTTCGTTACAATCATTTTTTTCATCGTGAGCAACGAATTTGGTGGACTTCTTAACGAACTTTCCGTATTTAGGGTGCTTTACTCTACGTTCAACCATAACAGTAATGGATTTCTCCATTTTGTTACTGGTTACCACCCCAATTCTTTCTTTTCTTAAGTTTCTCATCGCTTTATTTACTTGTTAGCTTGAAGTTCTCTACTTCTTAACTCAGTCTTTAGTCTCGCAACATCTCTACGAATCTTTCTGATCTCGATTGGGTTTTCGCTTTCAGCAACTTTGTGATTGATTTTCACCTTATTCAAAGTCGCCTGGTTTTCAGCTAATTTCTCAACCAAATCTTCCTGAGATAATTCTTTAATTTCTGATGCTTTCATCTTAATTAGTTTTCAACGTAGTCGTTACGAACCACAAATTTTGTTCTTACCGGTAACTTCTGAGCAGCTAATCTCATCGCTTCTTTTGCGATTTCGAAAGGTACACCGTCACACTCAAACATAATTCTACCAGGTTTAACAGGTGCTACCCAGTGACTAGGAGCTCCTTTACCTTTACCCATCCTTACCTCTGCTGGTTTAGATGTCATTGGTTTGTCTGGGAAGATTCTAATCCAAACTTTCCCTTGTCTTTTCATATATCTAGTTACAGCAATACGAGCAGCTTCGATCTGACGAGAAGTGATAAACGCCTCATCCAAAGTCTTGATAGCGAAAGATCCGAAAGCGATTTGACTACCTCTTTGGGCATTCCCTTTCATTCTTCCTTTTTGCTGTTTTCTAAATTTTGTTCTTTTCGGTTGTAACATGATTCAACTCTTTACTTTTAAGCTTCTTAATTTCTTCTTCTGTGCTTAGATCCTGATCCTTTACCACCAGATTTCTTAGCCATTCCAAAGTTTGGTGATAAATCTCTTTTACCGTACACTTCTCCTTTACAGATCCATACTTTTACTCCGATCAATCCGTAAGTAGTAAGTGCTTCACCTAATGCATAATCGATATCTGCTCTGAAAGTGTGCAAAGGAGTTCTTCCATCTTTGTAAGTCTCATTACGAGCCATCTCAGCTCCATTTAACCTACCTGAAATTTTCACCTTAATTCCTTCAGCTCCCATTCTCATAGTAGAGGCAACAGCCATTTTGATTGCTCTTCTATAAGAAATTCTTGCTTCGATTTGACGTGCAATACTATCAGCTACCAATTGAGCATCAAGCTCAGGTCTTTTAATTTCAAAAATGTTGATTTGAACTTCCTTGTTAGTTAGTTTCTTCAACTCTTCTTTCAATTTATCAACCTCAGAACCACCTTTTCCAATGATCACACCTGGACGAGCTGTATTAATAGTAACAGTTACCAATTTAAGTGTTCTTTCGATAATGATTCTAGATACACTGGCTTTACGAAGACGAGTTTTCAGATACTTTCTGATTTTGTTGTCTTCAACTAATTTTTCGGTGTAATTTTTTCCACCGTACCAGTTCGATTCCCATCCTTTGATGTAACCTAATCTGTTTCCTATCGGATTAGTTTTTTGTCCCATTAACTCAACTATTTAGCACTATCAACAATGATAGTAACGTGGTTTGATCTTTTTCTAATTCTGTGCGCTCTTCCTTGTGGAGCTGGTTGCACTCTTTTTAGCATTCTTCCACTGTCAACGTAAACTTCTTTTACGATAAGATCTGCTGCCGTAGCATCAGCTCCTTCGTTTTTCTGCTCCCAGTTATTGATAGCAGAAAGTAAAAGTTTTTCCATGCTTCTTGAAGCCTCTTTCGGGCTAAATTTTAGCATGTTCAATGCAGTGTAAATATTCTCACCTCTTACAAGATCAGCAAGTAATCTCATTTTTCTAGGAGAGGTAGGAACACCATTCAACTTAGCAATAGCTACAGTTTTCTTGGCTTCCTTTCTTTGTTCTGCTGTATTTCTTTTTCTAGCACCCATTTCTTTAACTTTTTATAAGCCAGTTCTAACGTCTGCCTTTATCTTTTTTACCTCCGTGACCTCTGTAGTTACGTGTTGGAGCGAATTCTCCTAATTTATGCCCAACCATGTTTTCAGTAACATATACTGGGATGAATTTCTTTCCATTGTAAACTGCAATAGTAAGTCCAACGAAATCTGGAGTAATGGTTGATGATCTTGACCAAGTCTTGATCACAGATTTACTTCCTGACTCCTGAGCATCATCAACTCTCTTTAAAAGTTTGTAATGAACAAATGGAGGTTTTTTTAACGATCTAGCCATTTCTCAATTATTTCTTTCTTCTATCGATAATGAATCGATTTGAAGCTTTAGTTTTACTTCTAGTTTTAAATCCTTTTGCCGGTAATCCAGTTCTTGATCTTGGGTGCCCTCCTGAAGATTTACCTTCACCACCACCCATTGGGTGATCAACTGGGTTCATAGCTACACCTCTAACTCGAGGTCTTCTTCCTAACCATCTTGATCTACCTGCTTTACCAGATCTAGTAAGACTGTGTTCTCCATTAGAAACAGACCCAATGGTAGCCATACAAGTAGTTAGAATCATTCTTACCTCTCCGGAAGGAAGTTTGATAATTGCATATTTTCCATCTCTTGCGTTAAGCTGAGCGAAAGAACCTGCACTTCTTGCGATAGCACCACCTTTTCCAGGTTGCATCTCAATGTTATGTATAATTGTTCCAAGTGGAATATCTGCTAAGAACATTGCATTTCCTACTTCAGGAGTAGCATCTTTTCCCGAAACGATTTTTTGACCTACTGTTAACCCTTCAGGAGCAACGATGTAACGTTTTTCTCCATCAGCGTATGCCAATAATGCGATTCTTGCAGAACGACCTGGATCGTATTCAATTGTTTTAACTGTTGCAGGAATACCTACTTTATTTCTTTTGAAATCAACAGTTCTTAATTTTTGTTTATGACCTCCACCTACGTTTCTGATCGTCATTTTACCGGTATTGTTTCTACCACCGTTTTTTGTCTTCCCTTTTACAAGAGACTTCTCCGGTTTTTTGGCAGTAACTTCAGCAAAATCACTAGCGATCTTGTGACGTTGTCCTGGTGTTATTGGTTTTAATTTTCTTAATCCCATTTTAATTCAGTTTGTCTAATTAAATGTTTTCATACAAGTCGATAACATCTCCCTCAGCCAAGGTGATAATCGCTTTTTTGTAAGCAGCGTTTCTTTGGAAAACAACTCCTTTACTTGTATACTTCATTTTTTTCTTTCCACCACCATAATTCATTGTGTTCACAGAGTCAACTGCCACTCCGTACAATTTCTCGATAGCGTTCTTAATTTCAATCTTGTTGGCTTTCTTGTCAACGATGAATCCATATCTGTTTAGCTTTTCACCTAAAACAGTCATTTTTTCAGTTAAGATTGGCTTATGAATAATCCCTTTCATCTTCTTAAATCTTTAAAAAAGGTTTTCAATTTTAGAGATAGCACTTTCAGCAATCACTACTTGGTTTGCGTTTAATACATCGTAAGTACTGATGCTGTCAGCCGATACTACTTTGTTTCCTTTAATATTTCTTGAAGACAAATAAACGTTCTTGTTTTCTTCTCCCAAGATGAAAAGGGTTTTAGTATCGTTCAATTTCAGGTTATTCAAAACATTAACAAATTCTTTAGTTTTTGGAGCCTCAAAACTGAAGTCTTCCAATACCATGATGTTGTTATCTTTTGCCTTGTAACTTAACGCTGACTTACGTGCAACTTTTCTAAGTTTTTTATTCAACTTGAAACTATAGTTTCTTGGTTTTGGTCCAAATACTCTACCTCCACCTTTGAACAAAGGATTTTTGATACTACCCGCACGAGCAGTACCAGTTCCTTTTTGTTTCTTAATTTTTCTTGTACTTCCAGTGATCTCTCCTCTTTCTTTAGCTTTGTGAGTTCCTTGACGTTGGTTAGCCAAGTACAATTTCACGTCTAAATAGATTGCGTGATCATTAGGCTCGATTCCGAAAATATCGTCACTCAAGCTAACTTTCTTAGAAGTCTCTTTTCCGCTTATGTTATATACTGATATTTCCATTATTTCTCAACAATTACGTATGAACCTTTAGCTCCTGGAACAGATCCTTTAACAACGATAATGTTGCGATCTGCAAGAACTTTAACTACTTGAAGATTTCCTTGTTTAACTCGAGCGTTTCCTGTTTGCCCACCCATTTTCATTCCTTTGAAAACACGAGCAGGGTACGAAGCCGCACCGATAGATCCCGGAGCACGCATTCTGTTGTGCTGTCCGTGAGTAGCATCTCCAACACCTCTAAAGTTGTGTCTTTTTACTACCCCCTGGAATCCTTTTCCTTTAGAGGTTCCAACTACGTCAACAAATTCTCCTTCAGAGAAAATCTCAACAGTAACTTCATCTCCTAGTTTAACGTCTTCAAATCCGTCAAACTCTACTAGCTTTTTCTTAGGGCTAGTGCCTGCTTTCTTAAAGTGACCCTTCAATGGTGCAGGAGTGTTTTTCTCCTTACGCTCATCGTAACCAATCTGAACAGCTTCGTAACCATCCTTTTCATTGGTTTTGATTTGCGTAACCACACAAGGCCCAGCTTCAATCAGCGTGCATGGTAAATTCTTACCCTCGGCACTGTAGATGCTAGTCATCCCTATCTTTTTTCCTATGATACCAGCCATAATGCTTAGCGTTATATAATTACACTTTAATTTCTACTTCAACACCACTTGGCAATTCCAATTTCATCAAAGCATCAATGGTCTTAGCAGAAGAGCTATAGATATCCATTAATCTTTTGTATGAACATAACTGAAATTGTTCACGCGACTTTTTGTTTACGTGTGGTGATCTCAATACTGTATAAATTCTTTTGTGAGTTGGAAGTGGAATTGGCCCACTAACTACAGCACCAGTTGTCTTTACAGTCTTTACAATCTTCTCAGCTGACTTGTCAACCAAGTTGTGATCGTATGATTTTAGCTTTATTCTAATTTTTTGATTCATTTTCGATCCCTTATATCAATTAAGCTTCTACTTTTCCTTTTGCTTTAGCGATTACTTCGTCAGCAATATTTCTTGGACATTCAGCATAGTGTCCGAACTCCATTGTAGAAGTTGCACGACCAGAAGAAATTGTTCTCAATTGAGTAACATATCCAAACATTTCAGAAAGTGGTACTAACGCCTTAATAACCTTAGCTCCGTTTCTATCATCCATTCCGTCGATTTGACCTCTTCTTCTGTTCAAGTCACCTACTACATCCCCCATATTGGCTTCTGGAGTAACTACTTCCAACTTCATGATTGGCTCAAGAATCTTTGCCCCTAAGTTAGGTGCCGCTGCTTTATAAGCCATTTTTGCACAAAGCTCGAAAGACAATGAATCAGAATCCACTGCGTGGAAAGACCCATCAACTAACTCTACTTGCATGCTATCCATTGGATATCCAGCAAGAACCCCATTCTTCATTGCTTGCTCAAATCCTTTCTCAACAGACGGGATATATTCTTTAGGAACGTTACCACCTTTAATACTGTTGATGAATTTCAGTCCAGTTTGACCTTCTTCTGCAGGAGAAATTTTAACAACGATATCCGCGAATTTACCACGTCCACCAGATTGTTTCTTATAAACCTCTCTATGATCAGCAGCTTGAGTAATAGCTTCTTTGTAAGAAACCTGAGGAGCTCCCTCATTTACCTCAACCTTGAATTCTCTTTTCAGACGATCGATCAATACTTCCAAGTGAAGCTCTCCCATTCCTGAGATAATAGTTTGACCTGAATCTTCGTCAGTTTTGATTTGGAAAGTTGGATCCTCTTCAGAAAGTTTAGATAACCCGATTCCCATTTTATCTACATCTGCCTTAGTTTTTGGCTCAATTGCAATTCCAATTACCGGATCAGGGAACTCCATAGACTCAAGAACGATTGGATTCTTTTCATCACAAAGAGTATCTCCGGTACGGATATCTTTAAATCCTACACCTGCACCAATATCACCAGCTTCGATTTTATCTAAAGCATTTTGCTTATTTGAGTGCATTTGGAAAATTCTAGAGATTCTTTCTTTCTTCCCTGTTCTTGGGTTGAAAATATAAGAACCTGCGTTTAGAACTCCAGAATACATTCTGAAGAAACAAAGACGCCCTACGAAAGGATCAGTAGCAATTTTAAATGCTAATGCTGACATTGGCTCAGAATTTTGAGGCTCTCTAGTAGCAGGCTCACCTGAATCCATATCAGTTCCTTCAACAGCTCCAATATCAAGTGGAGAAGGCAAGAACTCCATTACGTAATCCAATAATGTTTGAACTCCTTTGTTTTTAAAGGCAGAACCACAAATAATTGGATTGATAGTCATATTAATTGTAGATACACGAATTGCATCTAACATTTCTCTTTCTGTAATTGAATCTGGATCTTCAAAGAATTTCTCCATCAAAGACTCATCGCTTTCGGCAACAGCTTCAACTAATTTCTCTTTCCACTCGTTAGCCTCATCAACTAAATCTTCTGGAATATCCAAAACGTCGAAATCCATTCCATTGGTTTCATCGTTCCAAACGATCGCCTTCATTTTGATCAAATCAACCACTCCTTTGAAATCATCTTCTGCTCCAATCGGAATAGTAACAGGAACAGGATTAGCCCCTAATCTCTCCTTAATTTGCTCAATACAACCAAAGAAGTCAGCTCCAATTCTATCCATTTTGTTAATGAATCCGATTCTTGGAACTTTATATTTATCAGCTTGTCTCCAAACTGTTTCTGATTGCGGCTCAACTCCACTAGAAGCACAGAACAACGCAACAGATCCATCTAATACACGTAGTGAACGCTCTACCTCAACAGTAAAGTCAACGTGACCAGGAGTATCGATAATGTTAATCTTGAACTCTTCATCATTGTAATTCCAGAATACAGTGGTAGCAGCAGAGGTAATAGTAATCCCTCTTTCTTGCTCCTGCTCCATCCAGTCCATGGTTGCAGCACCATCATGCACCTCACCAATTTTGTGAGAAACTCCCGTGTAATAAAGAATACGCTCAGTCGTTGTTGTCTTACCGGCATCAACGTGAGCCATAATTCCAATGTTTCTTGTGTATTTTAAATCTCTTTTTGCCATTGTTCTATGGTAAATACGGTTAACTATTAAAATCTAAAGTGGGAGAATGCTTTGTTTGCCTCTGCCATTCTGTGAGTATCTTCTTTCTTTTTGAAAGCAGCTCCTTCTTCTTTAGCAGCAGCTAAAATCTCAGCAGCTAACTTTTGACTCATGGTTTTTTCGTTTCTCTTACGAGCAAATCCGATTAACCATTTCATTGCCATAGAATTCTTTCTACTTTCTCTTACCGGAGTAGGAATTTGGAAAGTTGCCCCACCAACTCTTCTACTCTTTACCTCAACACCTGGAGTAACATTTACTAACGCTTTCTTCCAAACATCAAGACCGTTTTCTTCTTCACCTGACTTCTCATCTACGATCTCAATTGCATCGTAGAAAATAGTAAATGCAGTACTTTTCTTTCCTGCAAGCATCAAGTTGTTTACAAATTTCGTAACCTGAACATCTTTAAATTTTGGATCAGGCAATATGATATGCTGTTTTGCTTTTCTTCTTCTCATGACCTTCTCTTAAATTTATTTTTTCTTTGGTCTTTTAGTTCCGTATTTAGATCGACGTTGAGTTCTTCCTTCTACACCAGCGGTATCTAAGGCACCACGTACTACGTGATAACGAACCCCTGGAAGATCTTTTACTCTTCCACCTCTTACTAATACAATACTATGCTCCTGCAAGTTGTGACCTTCACCACCGATATAGGCATTCACCTCTTTACCGTTGGTTAATCTAACCCTAGCAACTTTTCTCATTGCAGAGTTAGGTTTCTTGGGAGTGGTTGTGTAAACTCTTACACAAACACCTCTACGTTGAGGGCATGAATCCAAAGCAGCTGATTTACTCACCTTTACTTTAGACTGTCTTCCCTTTCTAACTAACTGTTGAATCGTAGGCATATTCTAATAATTCTAAATGTTTTTACCCTAAAGTCATTTTTAGGGGTTGCAAAGGTAATAGAATATTTTTATTATCCAATCCGGCAATCCCTTTTTTTAACTTATTTCTGTCAATAAAAAAAAAGCACCCCTAAAAAGGAGTGCTTTTTTATAAAATATTCAGTACTAGTTATCTAATTAATTGGAGTGGGCCTTCATACTCATATTGTGTCCCATCAGCACCTGTTGCCTTTATTATATAGTAATAAGTCCCTTCTGCAGCCGGCACTCCAGATAGGGTCATTCCATCCCATCCAGCCTGTAACGCATTGATAGTGAACAACACCTGCCCCCAACGATTAATAATGGCACCATCTACCTCTACTATATTAGTACCAGATAAATTGAACACATCATTTACTCCATCGTTGTTTGGCGAGAATACATTAGGTATAATCAAAGTAGAAGTTCCTTCGGTCGTAATGTCTGCGGAATACACACTTACACACCCATTAGTATCAGTTACTGTTAATGTAGCTGTATAAGTACCTACCTCTGTATAAGTATTAGTTGGATCAAACTGAGAAGAGGTTGTTCCATCTCCTAAATCCCATCCATAAGTATTTCCACCCACCGATGTATTATCGAAATACACCTGTAGCGGAATGTTTCCATTGTCCGGCGTTGGCACAAACGAAGCAGTCGGACCTGCATTTACAGTTACCACTACATCATCAGCTCCACTCTGACATCCATTCGCATCTTCTTCTATCACGTAATAGGTAGTGCTTCCTTGCACCCCCGAAGGAGTTATACTTGATCCAGTTCCTACTTGATTTGTCAGACCAGCATCATCATACCAGATATAAGTACCTCCAGCACCCGTTACCGACACATCTGCAACTGTATCACCAGGACAGTAAGAGGCATCTACACTAGCCACCGGATCAGCAGGTAATGAATTAACAATTACAGTAACTGAGTCAGGTTGACTCTCACAGTTATTAATAGTCTCCGTTATATAATAGGTATAAGTTCCTACTGTAGAACCAGGTGTATAGGTAGCCCCTGTTCCTATATTATTGGTTAGCCCTGCATCATCATACCAGTTCAAGGTACCACCTCCATTAGCGGCTCCTGATACATCCGTCACAACATCACCATCACAATAAGAAGCATCAGCTGATGCAATTGGAGGAACCGGAGCAGCAGGATCAGATAAAGTGTATGGACCAGCATCCGGAGTTGTACACCCTAACAGTTCTACAACAATATTAGTATAACTTCCGGCATCAAGGTTACTAATCGTAATTATTCCTGACGGATCAGCTGTCATCCCAGTTGGACCAACAACGCTTCCATCGTCACTGTAGGTAACATTATATGTATCCCCTGGGTTCAGCCCGGTTAATACAATATACCCATCATTCCCACCACAAGTAGTAGGATCATTTGGCAACACTGAGTATGTTGGTGCTCCCGGATCACTTAAAGTGTACCCCAATGGATCAGTTGTAGAACAGTTAAATTCTTCTACTGTTATATTGGTATAACTTCCGGCATCCAGATTAGAAATCAAAATATCACCATTTACATCCGCTGTCATTGAAGCTGGACCAACAGTAGCTCCATCATCATCATAAGTAACATTATAGGTAGCCCCAGGAGTTAGATTACTCAATGTAATACTTCCTGTAGCCGAAGCACAAGAGGTTGGATCCGATGTACTCACCGTAAAGGTTGGAGCAATTGGATCTGACAACACATAAGGGCCAGCATCAGGAGTAGAACATCCAGAAGCTTCCACAACAAAGTTATCATACACTCCTGCATCCAGATTAGAAATCAAAATATCTCCATTTACATCTGCCGCCATAGAAGTTGGACCAACAGTAGTTCCATCATCATCATAAGTAACATTATAAGCAGCTCCAGGAGTTAACCCAACTAGCGTAATATCTCCCATCCCTCCACAGGTAGCTGGATCAGTTGTAGACACAGTATACACCGGAGCATTTGGATCACTTAAGTTGTATGGCCCTGAATCGGTTGTGCTACATCCATTTAATTCTACTATTATATTAGTATAACTTCCGGCATTCAATCCTGAAATCAGGATTTGCCCAGACCCATTAGACGTTAAAGAAGTTGGCCCTACAGCGTTTCCATCATCTGTATAGGTAACATTATATGATGTATTATTATCCAACCCATCAATTAACAACTCTCCTTCAACTCCACCACAAGTGATTGGATCAGTTGGAGTAACTGTAAACGATGGCAATGGATTAATATCTACTGTAACCATACTTGCAGGCCCCTCACAACCCGCAACCGTTTCTGCTACATAATAAGTATAACTTCCAACTGCTGTAGCTGGTGAGTACACTGCTCCTGTTCCAATATTGTTGGTTAAACCAGCATCATCGTACCAATTTAACGTTCCTCCACTGCCAGCTGTAGCAGTTAAGTCAGCAATTGCATCACCATCGCAATACACAGCATTAGTTCCAGCGACTGGAGCTAAAGGCAAAGCATTAATAGTAACTGTAACCTGAGTAGAAGGACTCTCACATCCGGCAACCGTTTCAGTTACATAATAAGTTGTCGCTCCAATGGTATTAGAAGGAGTTAAAGTAGTCCCAGTACCCACCACATTGGTTAGAGCACCATCATCATACCAGGTAAGAGTACCTCCGCTTCCTGCTGTTGCAGTCAAATCCACCATTGCATCTCCATCGCAATAAGTAGCATCCGTTCCTGCTACAGGAGCAGGTGGAATTGCCGGATTGGACACTGTTACAGAAGAACTAGTTACCGTACAATTTCCATCAGTCACATCTACCACATAAGAGTTAACCCCTAAAGAGCTAAAGGTATAAGGAGAGGTTCCAGCAACATAAGCTCCTCCGTTAAGGGAGAATTGATAAGAACCTGTTCCCCCACTTACAGTAATGGTTACCGAACCATCGGTTGCTCCACAATTAGACACATCTCCCGAAGTGATGGCATCAATAGTTAGCAATGCATTCACCGTAACAGTCACCATCGAAGCAGGCCCTTCACAACCTAGCAAAGTTTCTGTTACATAATAGGTAGTAGTTCCTATAGCCCCAGATGGAGTTAAAGAAGTTCCTGTTCCAACCACATTAGTTAGACCAGCATCATCGTACCAGGTAAGAGCACCTCCACTTCCTGCAGCAAATAAATCTGCAATAGCATCTCCATCGCAATAAGTTGCATCGGTTCCTGCTGTTGGAGCCAATGGCAATGGATTAGTGGTTATAGTTGCTGAACCACTAGAAGTTCCAGTACAATTAGCATCATTCATAGACACTATAGTATAAGTACCATCGCCTGCACCACTTATCACATAAGGATTAGAATTTGTATTAATTGTTGTCGTTGACGAACCATCGGAATAAGTAATATCCCATGGCCCAGTTCCTGTTAATGCTATACTTACATCCGGAATCGGCTCTCCAGCACATATTGTTCCACCACCACTTACTGTAGCAGTTGGAATAGGATTTGTTAAAATAGTTGCCGAACCACTTGAGGTTCCTGTACAATTAACATCATTAACACTTACAATAGTATAAGCACCATCGATTCCTCCTGATATTACATAAGGAGAGGTAGCGGTATTAATTGTTGTATTAGAAGTTCCATCATTATAAGTAACATCCCATGGCCCAGTCCCAGTTAGCGTAATTACCACAGTTGGAATTGGATCTCCAGCACAAATGGTTCCACCACCACTTACCGCCGCAGTTGGAAGCGGATTAGTAGCAATGGTTGCAGAACCACTAAATGTTCCAGTACAGTTAGCATCGGATACTGCAGTTACGGTATACGTTCCATCTCCTCCTCCACTTATGGTATAAGGCGATGAAGCTGGATTAACAGTAGTTGATGTACTTCCATCAGAATAAGTTACAGACCAAGGACCATTTCCAGTTAAAGTAATTGTTACATCTGGAATTGGATCACCTGCACAAATGGTTCCCCCACCACTTACTGTGGCAGTTGGTAACGGATTAGTGGTAATCGTTGCTGAACCACTAGAGGTTCCGGTACAGTTGACATCAGAAACAGCAGTCACAGTATATGTCCCGTCTCCTCCTCCACTTATAGTATAAGGTGACGAAGCTGGATTAACAGTAGTTGATGCACTTCCATCAGAATAAGTTACAGACCAAGGTCCATTTCCAGTTAATGCAATGTTCACATCCGGAATTGGATCTCCTGCACAAATGGTCCCCCCTCCACTTACCGTTGCAGTTGGCAATGGGTTAGTAGTTATCGTTGCTGAACCAGTCATAGAAGTTCCAGTACAATTTACATCCGACACTGCTGTTACAGTATAAGTTCCATCTCCTCCTCCACTTATAGTATAAGGCGATGATGCAGGGTTCACAGTAGTTGATGTACTTCCATCAGAATAAGTTACAGACCAAGGACCATTTCCAGTTAGAGTAATTGTTACATCAGGAATTGGATCCCCGGCACAGATTGTACCACCACCACTTACAACAGCGGTAGGCAATGGGTTAACAGTTACATTCACATTATCACTTCCCACACAGCCATAGTCATCAGTTACCGTGTAAGTCAATGCAAAGTTTCCGGCAGAATTCCCTGTATAAACAGGGTTCTCTAATGAAGTATCATCCAAATCTCCAGAACCAGTACCAGTCCACGCATGAGTTACCCAAGATCCTGAACCTCCAGTTGGGTTTCCAGAAACATTCACTGTACTACCAACACACACCGTAACAGGATCAGGAGAAACAGTAGCGGTTGGTAAATCATTTACCACCACATCAATAGTTCCAGGTTGCGATGGACATCCATTAATATCTGCTGTTAATGTATATGTTCCTGCATTTGCAAGAGTTACATTTGTAATTGTAGGATTTTGGCTAGTAGACGAAAATGAAGCAGGACCACTCCAACTATAATTAGTTGCTGTAATTCCAGAACCTGGAGTTGCTGTTAAATCTAGATCCGCCCCAACACAAATTGGATTGTTATACCCTAAAGGTGGTGCCAATGGCATTGCTGGCTCAACTATATCCACATCCAATGTAGCAGTACAACCTAAATCATCTATAACACCAACTGTATGTGTTCCAGGTGTAAGGTTACTAAACACATCTGTAGCGGAATAACTTCCTCCATCTATATTAAACAACAAGGTACCATATCCTCCGGTTGCTGTTGCATCAATCTCACCATCATCATCTCCAAAACAAGTAATATCGGTTACATTATCTAATGTAATGTAAATCGGCGCTGGCGAAGGAGCAGGAACAGATAATTGAGTAGGAGCATCTACGATACAACCTAAATCATCCCAGATACCAGTCTCTCCATCTGCAAATGTTTCTACAGACACACCAAAATCCATAGGTTGTGTACAATCATAAGAAGCGAGGGTTTGTGCTGAGAAACAGAATTGCCAGGTTAACCCCATCCCAGTGGTTGGATTACCCACACAACCAAGGGCACAGTTATTTACTGCACCACCTAGCCAAGTACCACCTCCACCAATACAAGTTGCTGCATTAGCTACAGTAAACAATTGAATAGAACATCCATCTCCCCAACTATCATCTGGATCCACCGATCCAATAGGAGGTGTGTAGCTTGGTGAATTCACACTATGAAACCACCACCCTTCTCCCATCGGGGTTCCATCAGGGTATTTCCCTGCGGTCCCGTAGGTAGCAAAAATATCATTATACAAAACATCTCCAGCTGGATGCCAGGTCCATGCTGACCCCACTTCATTATCCGCTGCAGGTGCAGGAGTAACAGTTGCCGTTAAAGTGGAAGCATCATAAGCATTCCCCAAAGTAGGCACAACCCCGTGTAAGAAGTTAACGTTAACCTGATTGTATTGGTTAATGTCATAACAAAACTCAACCGTTGTTCCAGGCAAATAATTCCCATTCCCATCTGCAGCAGGTGTAGAACTATTTATATATAAGTCATTATCAATATTACATGCGTCTGTGTTCGGGTATGCGGTGGCACATATATCAAAGTCTCCTGTATTAGCACCACTAGCAGAAGTAACTGACACCAGTACCGTTCCCCCATATCCAGCATCATATCCACTTAAAGTTGCGGTTCCTCCTGTTCCGGAAGCACAGAAAATATTAGAATAAGTAGCACAATTAGACCAAACTACAATTAATGGATCTGGAATATCAACACTTGTTACGGTAATGTCTACCATATCATCCGAACCACTTAGTGTCATTTCATACCAGGTAACCCCTCCTTGAACGGTACCACAGTTTGGAGTTGCAGTAATTCCTCCTAAGGCCCCGATATTACACTCATTCGTTAAACAAGTTGGAACATTGGTAGGCAACGCTGCCCCACCACCAATATCTGTAGGATTACTACAATCATCGCTTGGTGTACATGGGTTAGGATAAGAAGTCATACAAATATCAAAATCTCCTGTACCTAATCCAGCTGCTGCAGATACACTAATATAATATGTAGTTGCTCCAGTAACAGGAAGAGCAGACATTGAAGCTGTTCCAGCAGTAGCAACATCGCAATACCCTGTATTTGTAATGTAGGTACTACAATCTGTCCAGAATAAAATATGCGGATCAAAATCAGAACTTGTTACCGACACATCCAATAACTCATCCAACGCATCGGTTGTAACTTGATACCAAAGAACAGGACCCGATATATCTCCACAAGCAGAAGGCGCAGTATTAATATTTGGAGTTGGCACCCCTTCGTTACAAGCAGACAAACATTGCTGAACATCACTCCCCGATAAACCAGGAATAGTAGCAGCATTTGCGCACAACTCATTAGTAAAATTACAGTTTGGATTAATGATAAAATCAAAATCACACATTGCTCCACTTAAACCATCAATCATTATATAATAGGTCGTTCCAGCAGTTGCGTTAAAACTAGTTGAACTAGCAACTGAACTATTACAAGCTATTTCGGTAAATGCCCCACCACAAACTCCGGTTCCAATCATAAACTGAAGGTCATTGTTAACACCAATACAATTTAGGTTTGAAAATGAAATATCATAACTACCAGATGTTGCTGGTGTAAATGAATACCACACTGAGTTTTCTGTTGTAACAGCACAAGAACCTCCTGTAGGGTCTCCTGCCCCCAATGTAGCACAAGTGGTCGTACCAGATTCGGTAACACTTACAGCAACAGGATCGGCTGCGGCACAATCGTCATTAGCTGGAGGAGTTCCCCCACTCGTTGCTGCGATAATAAAAGTACCTTCATTGGCTGATCCTCCGTACGCATACCCCCAAACTCGAATCCAAACAGGTTGCCCGGGAGTCAATCCATTAATTGTTAAGTTCGCATCTAGACCAGGACCTCCATCGTCATCACACCCCATAAATGTAAAGTTACCTGTACAGGTATTATCATCTGAGGTATAAACAGCTATAACTGGATCATCTGGACCAACAATTGCCTCTAGAAAGATAGATCCAGAAGCATCTGCATTTGCAGTATACCATATATCAGAGTATGGTAAGTCAGCATTTGGTAACCCAGGGTTACAGTTTGATGGATTAGGAATTGATGAATTAGTTGCTCCAACATTCGAAATAACAACATCTTCTCCACATGTCCCTCCCGTAGGGAATGGAACTGCAGTACATGGTTCGTCATTATTTTCTGGTGGTTGTGCAAAAGCTATGGTGGTGCACAGCAATAGCAATAGTGTAGTGAATAGTTTTGTGGTTGATCTCATGGTAATAATTTGGCGGAAGTGGTCAGAATACACCAACCGTGGTGAAAAATACTACTTGGTTTTTAAGCCTTCTTTGTAGTATGAATAATATTCAGCTGCTTTATCAGCATCTCGATTTTTTACCAATTCGAGAAATGTTTTTTGCTCTTCAACATTTAGCTTCATAAAGTCTTCTTGTGTCATTGAGTGAACTAAATTGCTCTCTTTTTGACTCTTCATGCTTCTATACTTGCTAAGTTGTTGAACATCTTTCGAACCAGATTTTTCCAGATTCGCGATATCGGATTCCAGTTTAGTAATCTTTCTCAACTCAATTTGGTTTTCAGACATTCCATCTGTATTACAAACTAGCTTAACATCGTCTTCAACAGAAGTTTCCAGACTTTGCTTTACGATTTGCTTGTCATCAGAAGTAGAGTGGAAAGTTGCAGTTTCCTTATGATCTGGTATCTGCTTTAGCTTCACGGTTTCCTGCCCAAAACTCAAATATGAGCTAAACAGAACGGTCAAAACAAGAGTAAACCTCTTTAAATTGTGGTTGTTCATATGGTGTTTTCTTTTGTGGTATTGGCTATATTTCTCCGCTAAAACACAGTTTTAGCAAGACAAATATCTAACTATTGACGACAGAATCCCAAAAAAAGTTGCAAATCATGACTAGTTTCAATGAAATTTTAGCAGCATTTAGGATAAACCACCCTCTTCATTTGATGAACAACCAATAAAAAAAGCCCGGAAATTCCGAGCTTTTCAATTCTTATTTAGGGTATTTTATCTAACTAACTGGAAATTACCTTGATACTCATAAATTACTCCATCAGCACCTTCCGCTGTTATGATGTAATAATAAGTTCCTTCAGCGGCAGGCTTACCTGCGAGAGTCATTCCGTCCCACCCAGCTTGAAGAGCATTGATTTCAAATAGTGTTTGCCCCCATCTGTTCATCACAATTCCCTCAACACTAACAATGTTAGTTCCTGACAATGCAAATACCTCATTCATCCCATCTCCATTAGGAGTAAACACATTCGGGATAATCAATTCAGACACTCCTGTAACTATTATATCTACAGAGTAGGAACTTGAACAACCATTAGTATCCGTTACCGTTAATGAAGCCGTAAACGTACCCCAATCCTGATAAACGTTATTAGGGTCAAAAGTTGACGATGTATTTCCATCTCCAAAACTCCACAAGTATGTATTTGCTCCTGTGGATGTATTATCAAAGTACACATCTAAAGGCACACTACCTGATGGCGGTGTCGGGTTAAATGAAGCTATAGGTCCTGAAGAAACGGTAACTATTGCACTATCAGCAACACTTTCACAAATTCCCTGAACTTCTACTGCATAATAGGTAGTTACCCCTAATGTTCCTGCCGGAGAGAAGGTATTCCCTGTCCCCACCTGGTTAGTCAATGCAGCATCATCGTACCAAACTATACTTCCTCCACCTTGTGGCACTGCAGTTAAATCTACTATTGTTTCCCCTTCACAATAAGTGGTATCCCCAACAACAACAGGAGCACCAGGCTGAGGATTAATGGTAATAGTCACACTCGAAGCCGGACCTTCACATCCTGCCAATGTCTCTGTCACATAAAAGGTATAAGTTCCGGGCACAGACATTGTTGGAGTATATGTTGTAGAATTTGCACCTACATTATTTGTTAACCCAGCATCATCGTACCAGTTAATTTGCCCTCCAAACGCAGGTACTGCAGTTAAATCTGCCATTGTTTCACCAACGCAGTAAGAAGTATCTGTTCCTGCAACCGGCGCAGCAGGATATATTGGCGCAAGAACATAGGTTCCAGGATCGCTACCAACACAACCAGCCAGATCAACACTAAAGTTATCATAGGTACCACCTACTAAGCCAGTAATATCGTAATTACCTGATGGATCTGTCGTTATTGAAACAGGACCAACAGTAGAACCATTATAATTGTATGTTAAATTATAAGAAGTACTAGGAGTCAAACCTGTTAGGGTTATTATTCCATCTGCAGTTCCACAACCAGTTGGATCTTGTGTTCCACCAATTGTAAACACAGGTGCATTAGGATCTGATAAAGTATACGGACCCGGCATTGACGAAGTACAACCTGTTAAGGTAATATCAAAATTTGCATAGGTTCCAGCATTTAAAGTATCCATAATAATATCACCATTTACATCTGCAGTAACAGAAACACTAATCAAGTTACCATCATCAGTATAAGAAAGTGAATAGGTAGTTCCCGGAGTTAGGCCTGAAAGAATTACTTCTCCATCCATACCACCACAACTTGTTGGATCTGTAGTTCCAACTGTAAAAGTTGGAGCTGATGGGTCTATTAAAGTATATGTACCCCCATCGGTTGTTGAACAACCATTAAGAGTTACTGTAACAACAGTATAACTTCCAGCATCCAACCCTGTAATTGCTATTTCACCACTTCCGTTAGAAGTCATAGTTAAGGTTCCAGAACCAACTCCTCCATCAGAATAACTTACATCATAAGAAGTATTGTTTAACAAGCCAGTAATCAAGAGTTCTCCTTCTGTCCCTCCACAAGTTAATGGATCCGTAGGAACAACAGCAAACACCGGTGTTGGATTTACATCAACTGTTACCATAGCGGCAGGTCCAACACATCCATTTAATGAATCCACTACATAATAAGTATACGATCCAACAGCAGAAGAAGGAGACATCACAGGACCAGAACCAACATTACTGGTCAACCCTGCATCATCAAACCAATAGAAAACACCTGAATTTGGCCCTCCAGCTGAAGCTTGTAAATCAGCTACCGGATCTCCATCACAATAAGTATTCCCTCCCGTTACAGAAGGTGCTATTGGAGTAGGATTAATATCTACTGTTACCTGACTTGAAGGACCTTCACAACCAGCTATAGTTTCTGTTACATAATATGTATATGATCCTACTGCAGAAGACGGAGAGTAAGTTCCACCTGTACCCACAACATTTGAAAGACCAGCATCATCATACCAGGTTAAAGTTCCTGATACAGCAGTAGCTGTTAGATCTGCAATTACATCTCCATCACAATAGGTTGCGTTAGTTCCCGCAACTGGTGCCGAAGGAATACCAGGACCAGCAATAGTTAATAATGGCCCCGATGTAACACAGTTACCATCATCCACCATAACCTGATAAGAATTCACTCCTAAACCAGTAGCATTGAAAGGATTTCCTGAAGCAGTATAAGTAGCTCCTCCATCAATAGAGTAACTATAAGACCCTGTTCCACCAGTTACATCAATTGTAATTGTACCATCATTAGTTGTACAATTAGTAACATCTGTTGATGTTGCCGATACAATTGTTGGTGTATCATTCACTGTAATCACTACTGGAGTTGCAGGCCCCTCACAAGTTCCTGATGGATCTGTCTCGGTAACATAATATGTTGTCGTGCCAATTGCTCCCGAAGGAGTTAATGAAGTTCCAGTACCAACCACATTGGTTAAACCAGCATCATCATACCAGGTTAATGTACCTCCCGTACCTACCGCAAACAAGTCTGCAATCACGTCGCCATTACAATACACGGCATCGGTTCCAGCTGTTGGAGCAGCAGGCATTGTATAAATGGTTACCGTCTCAGACCCAGAAGTTGTTCCTGCACAACCATTATCATCCGACACCGAAGACACTGTATATGTTCCTGCGGTTGGAGCTGCAATAGTATACGTCATTCCATTATGCCCCGTAATGTTTACAGGAGTTGTCCCATCGGTATAAGTAAAATCAAAAGGAGGTGTGCCTGTAAAAGTAATTGTTAAATCTCCTGGCGTTGAAGTTGAACAATAAGTTCCTCCACCAGAAATAGTTGCTGTTGGTGTTGGGTGAACGGTTACTGTAATATTATCACTTGCAGAACAGGTAAACTGATCTGTTACTGTATAGGTTAAGTTGTAAGTTCCAGCTGTTCCATTATTAAATGTTGCTGAAGCAGAATTGGTAGTCCCCAACGAGCCAGCACCTGTACCAGACCATAAATGCGTATAGCTTCCACCCCCTCCGGCTGGATTTCCATCCAGGGTTAAATTCACTCCTTCACATACTTCTGCTGGATCCGGGGTAATTCCTGCCGTTGGCAATGGATTAGTTGTAATTGTAGCCGAACCACTTGATGTTCCTGTACAGTTAACATCAGACACAGCAGTTACTGTATATGTTCCATCTCCACCTCCACTTATAGTATAAGGTGATGAAACTGGATTAACAGTGGTTGATGTACTCCCATCAGAATAAGTTACAGACCAAGGGCCATTTCCAGTTAGAGTAATTGTTACGTCAGGAATAGCGTCTCCGGCACAGATTGCCCCACCACCACTTACTACAGCAGTAGGCAATGGATTAGTTGTTATAGTTGCAGAACCACTTGACGTTCCCGTACAATTTACATCTGAAACCGAAGTTACTGTATATGTTCCATCTCCCCCTCCACTTATGGTATAAGGTGATGAAGCTGGATTAACTGTTGTAGAGGTACTTCCATCTGAATAAGTTACTGACCATGGACCTGAACCTGTCAATGTAATTGTTACATCAGGTATCGGATCTCCTGCACAGATCGTCCCACCTCCACTCACTGTTGCTGTTGGCAATGGATTAGTTGTTATAGTGGCTGAACCACTTGATGTTCCTGTACAATTTACATCGGAAACAGCAGTTACTGTATATGTTCCATCTCCCCCTCCACTTATAGTATAAGGTGATGAAGCTGGATTAACAGTAGTTGATGTACTTCCATCAGAATAAGTTACCGACCAAGGGCCAGAACCTGTCAATGTAATTGTCACATCTGGAATTGGATCTCCTGCACAGATTGTCCCACCACCACTCACGGTGGCAGTTGGTAATGGATTGGTTGTTATGGTTGCTGAACCACTGGATGTTCCTGCACAGTTAGCATCAGAAACGGCAGTTACTGTATACGTTCCGTCTCCCCCTCCACTTATAGTATAAGGCGATGAAGCTGGATTAACTGTTGTGGATGTACTTCCATCCGAATAGGTCACCGACCATGGACCTGTACCTGTTAAGGTTATTGTAACATCGGGGATAGGGTCTCCGGCACAAATGGTTCCACCACCACTTACAGTAGCTGTTGGAGAAGGATCGATAGTAACATCAAACGTTTGAATATCCTGACAATTACCTGTACCTAATGTATGACTTACGGTATAAGTTCCGGGAGTACTTGCACTTACATCAATTAGTCCAGAACTATTTATTGACAACCCCGCAGTAGAGCTGAACGATCCAGTACCCGACCCTGTAATTGTTGGGGTAGGATCGGGGCCAGATTGACAATAGGTTGCTGAAGCATAATTAAATGCTGCATTATTTGGCGAGGTAACTGTTACGGTTTGTGTTTCAGATCCGGAACATCCATCTTCAGAATCCCAGTTATAAGTAATATCACAACTATAAGGAAATGGCCCTGGAACAGCTCCAGGATCAAATTGAGCATACCCCCAATCATCTGTAAATAAAGATCCACCTCCACAAGTAGTGGTCCATGTAGCCAAACCAGTTACTGGTCCGGGAACACTAACGGTTTGCGTTTGTGGAGTTCCCTGAGCCGTCCATGTTCCGGAAGTTAACAAATTATGGTTTGCACAATCGTAAACAGAAAAGCTCATATCGGTAGAAGTATTCCCATACAATTGAAGTTGATGTCCCAATGATGGAGAAACCTGATAGAAAGTCATGGTTGAATTCACATTCGGAGCTACTGTATTTGTACCCCAATAAGCAACTCCCCCCTCTTCCAGAGTTAGAGTTTGAACGGGTGTACTTTGAGTATTTGTTGGGAATATCTCTACATAAATACACGGTGTCACTTCAGAATCTGCAAAAAGATCTGCAGGAGCATCTGAACATTGCATATTTGCAGGTAAACCTGTATAGAATACATTTGGGTTTTGCACTACAATTGTGGTAGATATGGTTGTACTAGACCCACAGGACCCACCAACAACACAAGTATATGTTGTTGTAACACCAGGAGTAACAGTTATAGTTGGCGTTGCAGGATAAGGACCTCCTGCAGGAACACTGGACCAGGAATATGAAGTGGGCGTTGCCCCCACCGAGACGACTGTTAAATCAGTTGTTTCTGTAGGACAGACCGTATCTCCCTGACTGGATTCAATTTCATTAACAGCGACTCCATCTACTGCAGTAACACTATAATTACATACATTTCCTGCGAACCCATCAATCATCAAATAATAGGTTTGCCCTGAAGTTAATCCGGTGAAAGTAATATCTGTACCTCCTGCTCCCATTCCGTTAACCGGGGAAACACAGTTAGAAGAATTACCTCCTGCATAAACTAAACTACCACAAGTTCCTTCATAAAGAGACATTTGAATATCATCTCCAGAATTCACACAATTGGAAGTTTGAACATTAATAACAGCACCATTATTATCTGCTTCAAATGAAAGCCATGAATTATTCTCAATAGATCCACAAAATGTCATTGATCCATCTACAGGGTAACAAGCAGAGGTTGTACCATAGTACCCATCCAGGTTACAAATTGAAGTTGCATTGGCACAAACGTCAGCAGCGATAAAAGGAATCGTTCCAAAATCAAGACTCCAGCTATTCAAAGTCCCAACATCTCCACCTGCATCATCTGTAATACACAATTGCCAAACTCCATTGGGATCTTGCCCCTGCGTCATACTACTTAAACACCCTCCTTCAGAAGTAAAGTCCCCTGTAAACGGAGCAGCACCCGAGGTAATAGAATTGGTGGCAGAAATAGTAAAACAGGTACCTGTGTAATCGTTTCCTCCACCACCATTATCGGTGGATAATTCTATCGAATTACCATAAGGATCGAATAAATAGATATCCAAATCTCCATCATAAGTATGGGTTATATCCAAACAAACAGAAGTTAAACCAAGCCCACCCGGTTCAATGATTGATGGTAACCCGGTAACATTTACATTAAAACATGTTGGACCAGCGTTGTCTGGAATTGCACCTGTACTTCCGTTAAAAGTTTGAGAAAACCCAACGTAAGAGATGAATGCAAAAGCAAATAGTAAGATTTTTTTCATGTTAAGCAGTTGTGGTGGTTTATTTCTTGTCTTTCTCTACCTTAAGCACAGCATTCTTCACTTCAGAAAGTGAACTCTTCTGTCCGTTTAAGAAAAACTCCGAGCAGTTTAGGTTTTGCAACACCTTTACGTTTACCGTTTTTGCCTGTTGGCGATTCATCACAAAGGACAACAGGTAAAACCCATCATTTCCCAAGAGAATCTGAGCATCTTTTACCCCGTCCATTTGAGACACAACAGACAACAATTGAGCCTGGTTAATTCCAAATGGTTTTACCTCAAAAGTTATCTTCACATTTTCGTCGGCCAATTTCTCAGTTACCCACTCTGTATTTATTCTTGCATGGGTATGATACTGTGGTAATTCAGTTACTCTCTCTGGAGCATAACCGATTTCCTCCAAATACCCCCTGGTAAACAACGACGGATTAATCCTTGCATAGCTTGCAACTACCGATCTATATTGATCAGCAGATTGATCTTGAGATTTAATTGGAAAATCGTTAGGCAACTCACTAACATCAATGGTCAGTATTGAGCTTAACTGTTCTTCTAGTTTAACTGAAATGATTCGGTCTTCACCCGAATTGTTGATAGTGCTTACTCTAGCTGGTTGGTCAGTGGTTTGCGCCTGACACACCGTTACTAGTAAGCAGAGAGCAATTAGTAGTTTGTGGCGGTTCATAAGTCAGTTTTATACTTAAAAAATATAAATCGTCTAAAAATACGATGCTCTGTGAATCGAAGCCTACATTTAATGATAAACCACAACTCCAAACTATAGACGAACACCTTATTTTCTTAGCTACAACCTATCTTTTTTAAGATAATTTTTGGTTTCAACTATTTTTGCAAAGATAGTTATTTTATTTAAAAACCATAACCCAACACCCCTCTAACCGGCATATTCCGCTGATTTGCAAGACCTAAACACTCATTAGACAAATTCAGAAAATAAAATTTTGTTCTATTTCGAGCTAAGCAAGTCCATTTTTTAGATAAACCACTCATTATTAATGATAAAATCAAAAGAAAATTTCAGTCGACTTAATTGCTATCGACATCAAAAAAATCAAAAAACCAAGCCAATTTTACACTATTGAAATATAGCAAGTACAAAAAAAGCCCATCTTTAAGATGAGCTTTTCAATTTATAATTAACAGCGCTTTTAATTCAAATAATCTTTTGCCTTTGTAAGTGCATTTTGGATCCCAGCTGCATTTTTACCACCTGCTGTAGCAAAGAAAGGCTGACCTCCTCCGCCTCCACCAATCTCCTTGGCAAGTTCTCTAACCATATTTCCAGCATGGAGCCCTTTGTCATTCACCAGGCTATCAGATAAAGTAATCGTTATACTTACTTTTCCTCCGGCATCAGACCCCAACACCATAAACAAATCATCTACCTGAGACTTAAGCTGAAAAGACAAATCCTTAATGGACTTACTGTCTAACTCAACTTTCTGTGCTATGAAATTTACTCCATTTATGTTCTCAACTGATTTGATCAAGTCATCTTTCAAACCTCCTGCCTTCTCTTTCTTCATCTTTTCAACCTCTTTAGAAAGCTGATTGTTCTGGGCAATTAGATCATTTACTGACTTCTTAAGATCCTTAGGGTTCTTTAGCAACTCTTTCAACTCATTTAATAATTCAAGCTGAGTATTTAAATGCTTATCAGCCGCTTCTCCGGTAATAGCCTCTATTCTTCTAATTCCAGACGCCACCGATCCTTCGCTCATGATTTTGAAAGAACCTATTTGAGCTGTTGAATCTACATGAATTCCCCCACACAATTCCACCGAAGAACCAAACTTAATTACCCTTACTAAGTCTCCATACTTCTCTCCAAACAACATCATTGCCCCCATCTCATTGGCTTTCTCTATAGGAACAGCTCTCTCTTCTTCTAATGAGTGGTTTTCTCTGATTTTTTGATTCACCTGAGCCTCTACTTGCTGCATTTCTTCTTTGGTCATTTTCCCAAAATGTGAAAAGTCAAAACGTAGGTACTTATCGTTCACCAAGCTACCTTTTTGCTCTACATGCTCTCCTAAAACTTCTCTAAGGGCTTCGTGCAATAAATGCGTAGCTGAGTGATTATTTGCAGTTTGAACTCGTTTCCCGTTGTTCACTACTGCCTTGAAAAGAGCAGAAGGATCTTCCGGCAATTCTTTAGCAAAATGAACAATTAAATTATTCTCTTTTTTAGTATCTATTATAGAAGTTTTCTTTCCGTTAGATTCAATATACCCGGTATCACCTACCTGACCACCACCTTCTGCATAGAAAGGAGTAAAGTTAAACACCAATTGGTATTGCTCCTTCTCTTTCACCACCATTCTCCTGTATTGAGTGATCCTAACATTTGCTTCTGTATGATCATACCCAATAAACTCTTCCTTATCGTCCTCAAGAAGCACCACCCAATCATCAGCAGTAGATTCAGCATCTTTTCTTGATCTTTCTTTTTGCTCTGCCAACCTTTTTTTAAACCCTTCCTGATCAATCTTCATTTCATACCCTTCCGCGATCAGCCTGGTTAAATCATCCGGGAAACCAAACGTATCGTAAAGTTCAAAAACAGCATCTCCAGGAACAACATCTTTTTTATCAGCATTCAGCTGAATACAGATATTATCTATTCTTTTTAATCCTTGTTCTAATGTTCTAAAGAAAGAGGTTTCCTCTTCTTTTATTACCTTTCCGATTAACTCTTGTTGGCTCTTAAGTTCTGGAAAAGCATCTCCCATTTGATTAACAAGTACAGGAACTAGCTGATGGATAAATGGCTCTTTTAACTCCAATGATTGGTACCCATATCTAACCGCTCTTCTCAAAATTCTTCTAATCACATATCCGGCACCAGTATTAGAAGGCAGTTGCCCATCTGCAATGGAAAACGAAATAGCTCTTACATGATCCGCTATTACCCTCATCGCAATATTGATCATCAATGCCTGCTTGTGCTCTTGCTCATTTTTTGGTTGATACTTCAACCCTGAAATCTCTTCAATTTTCTGAAGTAATGGCTGAAAAACATCTGTATCATAATTACTTTGTTTTCCTTGAATAACCATCGCCAAGCGCTCAAACCCCATTCCGGTATCAATATGCTTATTGGCTAAAGGAACTAAGCTTTTATCTGCCATACGATTGTATTGCATAAATACCAGGTTCCAGATTTCGATTACCTGTGGATGATCTTTATTCACCAATAACACTCCATCTATCTCCTCTCGGTCTGCATCGCTTCTCATATCCACGTGAATCTCTGAACAAGGACCACATGGACCAGTCTCTCCCATTTCCCAGAAGTTATCTTTTTTATCGCATCTCAAAATTCTTTCGGCAGGAACAATCTTGTTCCAAATTTCGAATGCTTCTCTATCTTCCTCCGTACCATCTACTTTATCTCCTTCAAAAATGGTCACATACAATCTATCTTTATCGATTCTATACACCTCCGTTAAAAGCTCCCATGCCCATGCAATGGCCTCTTCTTTGAAGTATTCACCAAACGACCAGTTACCCAACATTTCGAACATAGTATGATGGTATGTATCAACCCCAACCTCTTCCAAATCATTATGCTTTCCAGAAACCCTCAAACACTTTTGAGAATTGGCCACTCTTGGGGACTCTACTTCCTTGTTTCCAAGAAAAATATCTTTGAATTGATTCATCCCTGCGTTATTAAACATCAGCGTTGGATCATTCTTAACCACCATTGGAGCAGAAGGAACAATTTTATGTTCTTTAGATTCAAAAAAATCAAGATACTGTTGACGTATTTCTTTCGAAGTCATGCTGTTAAATTTTGTTATTTCTCGACAAAGCACCCTGCGGGCTCGATGTAGAAGGTTGCAAATCTACGCTTTTTAGAGTAATTTCGCGCTTCTAAAACAGAAAAGAAGGGCACATTTTGTCTAAAACAAAATTTAAATATAATCCGGATACTTTAAGTTACGAAGAGGTAGAATTAACCTGGAGGGATCACTTAAAAAGAGTATCCTACCACACCATTTCTGCAATTGTTTTCACAGTTATCGTCGTTGCCATACTTTATCCCTACATCAAAGAACAGGGTGTAAAGGAAGCTCAATTGAACAACGAAGAAACGGCTCACTTGTTGGAAAGTGACCTGGATCCGAAACTAAACGAAATACTATTGGTATTAGAAGATCTTCAGAAAAGGGACGACAATATTTACCGATCTATTTTCGAAGCAGAACCCTACCCTGAGTATAAAAGAAAGCTAGGAACAGGAGGAAACCCAAACAAGTACAACAAATACAAAGGTGTTGCACATGATGAAATGGTGATCGAAATAGCAAAGAAGATCGAAGTTATTCAGAAGAAGCTAGTAGCTCAATCCAAATCTTACGATGAAGTAATTGACCTTATTAAGAAAAAAGAGAAAATGCTTCAATCCATTCCTTCCATTCAACCGGTTTCTAATGCCGATTTAACAAGAATGGCCTCGGGATTTGGATATAGAATGCACCCCATCTACAAAATCATGAAGATGCATGCTGGGATGGATTTTACCGCAGACATTGGAACGGACATTTACGCCACAGGAGATGGTGTAGTGGAAAAAACTGACTGGATGAGTGGTTATGGAAAAATTGTTGTTATTGATCACGGATTTGGTTATAAAACCAGATATGCTCACGTTAATGATTACAATGTAAAAGTGGGGCAAAAAGTAAAAAGAGGAGACGTAATTGCCTTTGTAGGAAATACAGGTGCTTCGGTTGGGCCACACCTACATTATGAAGTAAGAAAAAACGGAGAAGCTGTAAACCCAATCAACTTCTACTTTAACGATCTTTCTCCAGAAGAGTATGAACGAGTAATCGAAATTTCATCTCAACCTACTCAATCCATGTAGGAATTAACATTATTCTGTTACTTAGATTTACTCTTCCATGTTGAAACTCCATTTCGGTTTAAGTATTTTAGCTTAACATTTGATTATTGTGCCCAAACTCGATAAAGAAATATCCAAATTATACTACTCCATTGGAGAGGTTGCGAAAATGTTTGACGTGAACGCTTCGCTTATTCGGTTCTGGGAAAAGGAATTTGACATCATCAAACCTAAAAAGAACAAGAAGGGAAACAGAATGTTCACCAAGGCTGATGTAGAAAACTTACACCTCATCTATCATTTGGTAAAGGAAAGAGGTTTTACACTTCAAGGAGCTAAAGACAAGCTTAAAAGCAATAAAGACGAAACCGTTCAGCACCACGAAATTGTTAAGAAGCTTCAGCAAATCAAGTCATTCTTACTTGAAATAAAAGACGAACTTTAATCAAACCGTCAAATTAAATGACATTCTGTCGTAATTTTTAGATCGGCACTGTTTTAGCGAATCTAATTCTCGTATTTTTGAAACCATGAAAACCATTTTTGTAACAAGAAGGGAAAGGTTTAACGCCGCTCATCAGATGTGGAACCACAATTGGTCGGACGAGAAAAACTTTGAAGTGTTTGGAAAGTGTGCCAATAAGAACTGGCATGGTCATAACTACGAATTATTCGTTACGGTAAAAGGCACACCACAAGAGGACACGGGATATTGTGTAGACCTGAAAGAAGTGAGTAGTGTAATAAAAGAAAATGTAATTGAACAACTAGATCATAAAAATATCAACCTTGATGTTTCGTTTATGAAAGGGAAGCTTGCCAGTACAGAAAACCTGGCAATTGCCATCTGGGAACAAATAGAAAACCAAATAACCAAACTGGGAGCTACGCTACATTGTGTAAAACTGTGCGAAACAGAAAACAATTATGTAGAGTACTTCGGATAAAAAACTAATAATATGTACGAAAAATCGATCGACAGAAAAATCAATGAAAATGTTATTTCGAACTCATTTATTGCGAATGTGTTCTCATACATGTTTCTTGCTCTTACAGTAACTGCCATTGTTGCATGGTGGTTTGTAGATTCTGGATTAATCATTAATCTAATCAACACCCAATCAGGTGGACTTAATACACTTGGATATATAGTTATGTTCTCTCCACTTGCTATTTCATTGGTCATGCAAATGGCTTATCAAAAGTTCTCCAAACTGGTGCTAATAGGGCTACTTATTGCCTATTCTGCCTTATTAGGAATGAGCTTAAGCTTTATTCTATTAATCTACACTGCATCTTCGATAGCCATTACTTTTGGAGTTACAGCACTTACCTTTGGCGGAATGGCTCTTTTGGGATACACAACCAAAACAGATTTAACTAAATTCGGTAGCATCATGATGATGGGATTCTGGGGAATTTTTGTTGCCGGACTAATTAACTTTTTTGTTGGTAGTGAAAGTCTAGATTACATCATCTCTATGATTGGTGTTCTGGTATTTACCGGATTAACGGCTTATTTTATGCAAAACTTAAAGAACATTGCTAAAGACCCTGCTCTTGTCGGAGTTGAAAAATCTAAACTAGCCATTATCGGAGGTCTTCAGTTATACATCTTATTCATTAACCTATTTATGTCTTTATTAAGATTTTTAGGAGATAGAAACTAAAAGATTCATTGTGAATTACTTTAGAAAGCACTTCTGTTAGGGGTGCTTTTTTTATTTTAATTTCGCATCAAAATTAAAACGAATGAAAGCATATGTATTTCCAGGTCAGGGAGCTCAATTCATTGGAATGGGACAAGACCTATACAATCAATCGGAAGAGGCTAAGGAAATGTTTGAAAAGGCAAATGAGATTCTTGGTTTCAGAATAACAGATATCATGTTCTCAGGAACAGAAGAGGAATTAAAACAAACTAAGGTAACTCAACCAGCTATTTTTCTTCATTCTGTGATCCTTGCAAAAGTGATGGGAGAGGATTTTCAGCCAGAGATGGTTGCTGGACACTCGTTAGGAGAAATCTCCGCTTTAGTTGCAAGTGGAGCCCTTAACTTTGAAGACGGATTGAAATTAGTTTCTGCAAGAGCTCTGGCAATGCAAGAAGCTTGCGAAGCAGAACCTTCAACTATGGCTGCAATTTTAGGTTTGGAAGACGATGTTGTAGAAAAAGCATGTGAAGAAACTGAAGGAATTGTAGTTCCTGCTAACTACAACTGCCCAGGACAATTGGTAATTTCGGGTGCTGTACCAGCAGTTGAAGCCGCTTGTGAAAAGCTAAAAGAAGCTGGAGCCAAAAGAGCATTGTTACTCCCTGTAGGAGGAGCATTTCACTCTCCTTTAATGGAACCTGCCAGAACTAAATTAGCAGCAGCTATCGAAGCTACTAGCTTTAACACACCAGGTTGCCCGGTATACCAAAATGTAAACGCTCAACCTACCACTTCTCCGGAAGAAATAAAAACAAACCTAATTGCTCAGCTTACTGCTTCGGTTAGATGGACTCAAACTATGCAGAACATGGTCAACGATGGAGCAACCAGCGCTACCGAAGTTGGGCCTGGAAGAGCTCTTCAGGGAATGTTTAAAAAAGTTGACAGAAGATTTGAAACCGCTAGTGCTAGCGTTTCAGTTGAATCGTAGTAACGATTACCATATAAACTAGAAAAGCTCCATGGTTAATACCACGGAGCTTTTTCTTTGATAAACAACCACGTTTACTCTGTATTATAACTAAAACTCTCCATGCTTTTGTCAATCTCTTTTGCAAGGACTTTAGAATAAGAGTCATTCTTATCATAAAACTCCTGCTTTTCTTCGTCAAAAGCGATGTAAGCTACCGGAAAATCAAGTAGATCTTCATCTTGTTCAGACATGAAAAGATTGTCTTTTTGATACAAATTTAACGTCATTGAAAAAACGGGCAAATCAATATTTTCATCTTCCAAATTAGTATTGAAAGCTATTCTCTTTGATACATAATTATCACAATTAAACTCCAGCATCACTTCCTTATCCAATGGCAAGGAAAACTTAAACTTCCCATTGTGAGCAGTAATTACATCTATCTTCTTTCCATCCTCATATATATAAAGCTTAACATGCTTCAGCTTCTTAAATGAATTTTTAATGGTACACTTCAAATGAAACTCCTTATTTGCAGAAGCTTCGGATGGGTTAAATGAAGCAAATGATGACAGGGCTACAAATAACGCTAATATAATGGGGGTTAATGTTTTCATTGTTTGGTCAGCTAAATGTTCAGTACAAACATAGCAACCAATTTACCCCTATACAGATCAGTATTTCCTAAGGTAGTATTCCGGTTTCCCAAGTAATCATTTACATTAGGAAACCCAATAGACACTCTTATACGTGTTTATTTATCAGATTGGGAAACTCAACAACTTTGTGAACATGAGGAAGTTTTCTAGCCTCCTTAATCATACTGATGTGTCTGGAGTGATGGCAATCTGAGCCAACCAAGTCTACCATTCCCTCATCCACCATCTTCTCAGCAATGCTTTTTACTTCAGGGCCATAAGCACCGGTTAGAGAACCAATATTCAACTGTAAATAAACCCCTCTATTTTTTATTTCCTCTATTTTATCCCAGTTATTATGCCAAAAGCCGTAACGCTCCACATGCGCCAGTACCGGCTTATAACCAGTAGTCTGCAACTTCCAGATCACATCATTTAGCATTGGAGGTTCCTGCATAAATGGCAACTCAAATAGAACGTAATTATCGCCAAATGTTAGCAGTTCTTTCTTATCGATCTTTGGTTCAAAATCGGCATCTACATTGTACTCTGCAGCAGCTTCAATTTCCATGTCAATTCCATGAACTTTTAAAGCCTCTCTTACCTTTTCTAATCCAGATAATATAATTTCAGGAGTATTGCGATAGTAATCGCTCATAACATGGGGAGTTGTAATAACCTTACTATACCCCAGACTCTTCATACCTGCTACTAACTCAATAGAATCTTCGATAGTAGCTGCACCATCGTCTATACCAGGAATAAAATGAGAATGTACATCCACTTTCAGAATTGAAAGATCTACCGGTTCTAATTCCGGTACTTTCTTTCCAAACAGCTTCCCAAATAACCCCATTAAGTATTATCGTTTGTGATATTGGTTCTCGTAATACTCTCTATAAGTACCTGAAGTAATGTTATCCATCCATTCTTCATTTTCAAGATACCAATCAATAGTAAGGTTTAATCCTTCCTCAAAGGTTACAGATGGAACCCATCCTAATTCTTTTTCAATTTTAGTAGCATCGATGGCATACCTCATATCGTGCCCTGCTCTATCCTTAACAAAAGTGATTAGCTCCCTGGAAGTACCTGATTCTCTCCCAAGTTTCTCATCCATTACATCACATAACAGATGAACAATATCAATATTTCGCCACTCGTTATGACCTCCAATATTGTATGTCTCCCCTACTTCTCCCTTGTGGAATACATCATCAATTGCTCTGGCATGATCCACTACCCAAAGCCAATCTCTAACATTTATACCTTCACCATAAACCGGTAGTGGCTTACTGTGCTTGATATTATTAATCATCAATGGCAATAACTTCTCTGGGAACTGATGTGATCCATAATTATTACTACAATTGGAGATTTTTATAGGCATATTATAAGTATGGTAATACGCTCTTACAATATGATCTGAACTTGCCTTAGAGGCAGAATATGGACTTCTTGGGTCATATGGAGTATCTTCTACAAAAAACCCTTCCTTACCTAAAGACCCATAAACCTCGTCGGTTGAAATATGATAGAAAATTTTGTCCTTAGCATCTTTCCATAGGTTTCTGGCTGCATTAAGCAAATTCAGCGTACCAACTATATTGGTTAAAATAAACTCTTTGGGGTTTGAAATAGATCGATCAACATGACTTTCAGCTGCAAGGTGAATTACACCTTCAAATTGATGCTCCTCAAATAACTTAAAGATAAACTGATCATCATTAATATCCCCTTTTACAAATGTGTAATTCGGATGCGCTTCGATATCCTTTAAATTCTCTGGGTTCCCGGCATAGGTAAGCTTATCCAGATTAACAATGTTATAATCGTACTTGTTAATGAATAATCGAACCACATGAGACCCAATAAATCCACACCCTCCGGTTATTAATAATGTTTTTTTCATCTTTATCGTTTAGGGGTTATAAACTAAAGTAATCTAGTGATTTAAACTTATTGCGATACACTCCTTTCACATCCACAAACACTCCTTTATCTGTAAGAAGATTATTGAAATATGCCTCATCAAGTTCCATGTACTCTTTATGATTTACTGCAACGATAACTGCATCGTATTTTCCAGTTGGTTCAGGAGCCAGGTGATAACCATACTCCTCGTGATACT
Organism: Parvicellaceae bacterium; assembly: GCA_965230225.1. Classification (GTDB taxonomy): domain Bacteria; phylum Bacteroidota; class Bacteroidia; order Flavobacteriales_D; family Parvicellaceae; genus CALSMU01. The sequence goes on along the minus strand of CBDDKM010000001.1, from coordinate 195,384 downwards.
CATCTGAATCAGCATGAACATCAACAATCTCCACCTTACATGAGTAAGACTCTATCTCTTTGATAACATCCACCACTTTAGAGTTTCTAATGTCGGATACATCTTCTTTAAAGGTTGCTCCCATAATTAGAATTCTTGAGTCAATAATACTCTTTCCTTTAGCAAGAATTCTCTTTACAGTTTGTTTTCCTAAATAGAATCCCATGGTATCATTTACATATCTTCCAGAATTGATAATCTTAGCATGATATCCAAGTTCTTTTGCTTTATGGGTAAGATAATAAGGATCAACACCAATACAGTGCCCTCCAACTAACCCAGGGAAAAATTTAAGAAAATTCCATTTGGTGCCTGCTGCTTCCAACACCTCATAAGTATTGATCCCCATTCTACCAAAGATGATTGACAGCTCGTTGATTAATGCAATATTCACATCTCTTTGAGTGTTCTCAATAATTTTGGCTGCTTCCGCAACTTTAATAGAGGAGGCTCTATGAACACCTGCATCAACAACCAATTCGTAGGTTTTTGCAATATTCTCAGCAGATACTTCTGTATCTCCTGATGCCACCTTTACAATGCTTGCCAGAGTATGTACCTTATCTCCCGGATTAATTCTTTCCGGTGAGTATCCTACATTGAAATCTTCTTTCCATTTTAAACCTGAAACTTCTTCTAGAACAGGGATACAATCTTCCTCTGTACATCCAGGGTATACTGTAGATTCGTATACTACGTAATCTCCCTTCTTTAATGCCTTACCAACAGTAGTTGATGCCGCGATTAGTGGTCTAATATTAGGCTCTTTACTTTCATCAATAGGAGTTGGTACTGCAACTACGAAAAAATTAGCCTCTTTAAGGTCATCTACTGATGAAGTAAATTCAATATCACAACCTTCGAAATCTGAAGCTTCCAACTCATTACTAGGGTCGATGTTATTACGCATCATCTCCACTCTCTTATCATTGATATCAAAACCAATAACATTTATCTTTTTAGCGAATTCCAATGCGATTGGAAGTCCTACATACCCCAATCCAATTACAGCCAATTTCGCTTCCTTATTTACTAACTTATCGTACATATCCATTTTTATCTCTTACTTCGTAAATTCGTTCTATTATTTCTACCACCTTCAACCCTTCCAGAGCATTGGTAGTAGCTGTAGTTCTTCCTTTTAAAGTATCCACAACATTTTCAATTATGTAAACATGGTTTGCTGCAGATCCTTTATATGGACCATAATCATTTGGCGGATTAGATTCTGCTAATTCCGGCATATCATAGTTCTCAACATTACAGTACTCTACTTCATTCATATACTGTCCACCGACTTTAACGCTTCCTTTACTTCCTACTATGGTAAGACTACTCTCCAGGTTGGAGTTCCAAACTGCTGTAGAATAGTTCAAGCACCCCATTCCGCCATCAACAAAGTCAAATGAAACGAATCCTGAATCCTCAAATGTTGTGGAATCTTGGTGAGTAAAGTCCTTAAACTTCCCTTCGATGTTTTTGATATCACCAAATAACCAATACATAATATCGATAAAGTGAGAAAATTGAGTAAACAAAGTTCCCCCATCCAGGTCACTTGTTCCTTTCCAACCACCTTTCTTATAGTATCTGTCATCTCGATTCCAGTAGCAATTAACCTGAACCATAAAAATATCCCCAAGAACCTTGTTCTCAACAATATCTTTTAGCCAAACAGATGGAGGTGAATAACGATTTTGCATCACTGCAAAAACATGTTTATGGTTTCGTAATGCTTTAAATATCACATCTTCGCATTTAGCTTTGGAAAGTCCAATTGGTTTCTCAACAACCACATGCTTACCTGCATCTAATGCTAAAATGGCCTGTTCTGAATGTAGTCCATTTGGAGTACAAATATTTATTACATCTACTTCAATATTACTTGCCAATAGTTCTTCTACTGACTCAAAAAAAGGTGCTTCAAAGTGATCTATTCCCAATTCACTTTCCTTACGGATATCGCATAATGCAACTAACTCAGACTCCTCATTCCTAGCCACCATCTCTGCATGTCGTTTACCTATATGGCCACAACCTACAATTGCAAATTTTACCTTTTTATTATCTTCTATAATGGATACCATATTATAGTTTAGTTACTATTCCTTGATTTAATACATACTTATCTCCGCTTTCCTCACATTGAGCCTCTCCTTTTTCATCAAACTCCAAGCGATGACCATATTCACTCATCCAGCCAATTTGTTTAGCTGGGTTACCAACCACTAATGCATAAGGAGGAATCGCTTTGGTAACCACCGCTCCTGCTCCAATAAATGCATACTCTCCAATGTCGTGCCCACAAACAATTGTTGCGTTTGCTCCAATTGAAACACCTTTCTTTACTACAGTTTTAGTATACTGACCTCTTCGATTAATAGCACTTCTAGGGTTTACAACATTGGTAAACACCATTGATGGCCCCAGGAAAACATCATCTTCGCAAGTTACTCCTGAATAGATGGAAACATTGTTTTGAACCTTAACATTTTTACCCAAAACGACACCTGGAGATACCACTACATTTTGACCAATGTTACAGTTTTCCCCTAATTTACAATCGGGCATAATGTGGCTAAAGTGCCAGATTTTTGTCCCTTCTCCTATTTCACAGCCATCATCAACAACTGCTGTTTCATGTGCAAAGTAGCCTTCTCCCATTACTTGCGAATATAATCATCAAAATTATTATGATCTTTTTTGTAAAGCTCCTCTTCAGAAAGAGATTTGAAATACTCATAGGTAATTTTCAACCCCTCGCTTCTAGGTACTTGTGGCTCCCAATCTAAAATCTCTTTTGCTAGTGTGATATTTGGCTGACGCTGCATAGGGTCATCTTGTGGAAGTGGTTTGTAAATCACTTTTTGATCACTATTAGTTAACTTAATGATCTCCTCCGCAAATTCGCCAATTGATATTTCGTCAGGATTACCAACATTTACAGGTGATGAATAACCCGACATTAACAACCTGTATATTCCTTCAATAAGGTCTTCTACATAGCAAAATGATCTCGTTTGCTTTCCATCTCCAAACACCGTTAAATCTTCTCCTCTTAGAGCCTGGCCAATGAATGCCGGTAACACCCTACCATCATTGAGTCTCATTCTAGGACCATAAGTATTAAATATCCTTACGATTCTTGTTTCCACTCCATGATATCTATGATAAGCCATTGTCATGGCTTCTTGAAATCGCTTTGCTTCATCGTACACCCCTCGAGGCCCAATTGGGTTTACATGCCCCCAATAATCCTCCGCTTGTGGATGAACTAATGGATCTCCGTATACCTCTGAAGTTGATGCCACCAAAATTCTAGCATTTTTGGCTTTTGCAAGACCAAGTAAATTATGAGTTCCTAATGATCCTACTTTCAAAGTTTGGATCGGGATTTTCAAATAATCAATAGGGCTTGCAGGAGATGCAAAATGAAGAATATAATCTAAATCTCCCGGAACATGAACAAAGGTTGAAACATCGTGGTTGTAAAACTCGAAGTGCTTCTCTTTGAACAAGTGCTCAATATTTTCCAATCTTCCTGTTATCAGGTTATCCATCCCGATAACATGAAAACCTTTATTAAAGAAAAAGTCACATAGATGGGATCCTAAAAAACCAGCAGCTCCTGTTATTAATACTCTTTTTTTCATATCAATATTATTCTGCCGAAGGATCAATCAAGTCTCTTCCAACACTGTTATAGTAGAAATCCAATTTGCGCATAGCATCCAGCTCATAAAGGTTTCTACCGTCAAAAATCACTTTGTTATTCAGCTGCTCTGCCAACTTCTCAAAGTTTGGCGTTCTAAATACAGACCATTCAGTTGCTATTAGAAGAGCATCAGCCCCTTCACAAGCTTCATAACGGTTTTCTGTATAAGTTATCTTATCTCCAATCAGGTTCTTTACATTACCCATAGCTTCTGGATCAAACGCTGTAATAGAAGCACCTGCTTTGGTTAATTCATCTATTAAATAAAGTGCCGGAGCCTCTCTAATATCATCTGTATCTGGCTTAAATGCCAATCCCCAAAGAGCTAGTTTTTTACCAGATAAGTCTTCTCCAAAGTACTCTTTCACCTTATCAGCCAATGTAAATTTCTGTTTGTGATTTACATCCATTACCGAATTGATAATGCTAAAGTCATACCCAGCTTCTTTACCCGACTTCACCAATGCCTGTACATCTTTAGGGAAGCAACTTCCTCCATATCCAATCCCCGGAAACAAGAACCTTTTACCAATTCTAGTATCTGTTCCAATTCCCATTCTTACCATATCCACATCCGCACCAATCAATTCGCAATAATTGGCGATTTCGTTCATGAAAGTAATCTTAGTAGCCAGGAATGCATTTGCAGCGTACTTGGTTAACTCAGCAGATTTTTCATCCATAAAAATTACTGGATTACCTTGTCTCACGAAAGGAGCATATAGTTCTTCCAATACTTTTTTAGCTCTTGCTGATCTGGTTCCAATAACCACTCTATCCGGTTTCAAGAAATCATCTACAGCAAACCCTTCTCTTAAAAACTCTGGGTTAGATACCACATCGAAATCTACACTGGCATTTTCTGCTACAGCTGCACTTACTTTTTCAGCGGTTCCTACCGGAACTGTACTTTTGTCGATGATAATCTTATAATCTTTTATCATTTTTCCAAGCTCATCTGCTACCGCCAAAATGTACGATAAGTCAGCTGATCCATCTTCACCGGGAGGGGTAGGCAAAGCAAGGAATATGATTTTTGCATCTTCGACAGCTTCTTCAAGACTAGTAGTAAACTTTAATCTTCCATCTTTGATGTTTCTTTCAAAAATCACATCCAAATGGGGTTCATAAATGGGTACTACACCATCTTGCATTTGTTGAACCTTTTTCTCATCGATATCCACACAAATAACGTCGTTACCTGTTTCTGCGAAACAAGTTCCTGTTACCAACCCCACGTATCCGGTTCCTACTACTGCAATTTTCATATTGTCTGGTGTTTATTTATTTTCAGCAATAAATGTTTTTACTGCATTGGTTATGTAATTCAATTGTTCTTCGTCCAACTCTGTGTGCATGGGTAAAGAAATTACCGACTCACATAGCTGGTTAGTTATTGGGAATGATTCATCTTTCACCCCTTCTACTTTATATGCTTTCTGATTGTGCAACGGAACAGGGTAATAAATCATCATAGGAATACCTCTTTCATTAAGATAGGCTTGTAATTCTTTACGATCAACTCCTGTTGTTTTAAGGGTATACTGATGAAAAACGTGGGTAGAGTTTTTAGCAATAGCCGGTGTTTCTAATTCGGCCACATCAGCAAAAGCATTAGAATAAAACTCTGCTGCACTTCTTCTAGCAGCATTGTACTCATCCAAACGTCTAAGCTTCACTCTAAGAACAGCTGCCTGAATGGAGTCTAATCTTGAGTTAACTCCTATCTCATCATGGTAGTATCTTACCCACATTCCATGATTAACAATCGCTTCTAATCGGTTTGCCAGCTCAGAATCATTCGTAAAAATAGCTCCTCCATCTCCAAAGCATCCAAGGTTTTTTGATGGAAAAAATGAAGTGGTTCCAATTTCTCCCATGGTTCCAGCCTTTTTCACATCTCCATTGGAAAACGTATACTCCGCCCCAATGGCCTGAGCCGTATCCTCTACAACTGCAATACCATGTTCTTTTGCCAAAGTCAGAATTGGCTCCATATTAGCACATTGCCCAAATAAATGAACTGGAATAATTGCCTTTGTTTTTGGAGTTATTGCTGCCTTAATCGCTTCAACATCTATATCAAAAGTATTTGGGTTTACATCCACCAAAACCGGTTTCAGTCTTAATAACCCTATCACTTCTACAGTTGCAGCAAATGTAAAATCAGAAGTTATCACCTCATCACCAGGCTCAAGTCCCAAAGCCATCAAAGCAATCTGAAGAGCATCAGTACCATTTCCGCATGGGATAACATGTTTTACTCCTAAATACTCTTGCAATTCTTGCTGAAATGCTTTAACCTCAGGCCCCTTAATAAATGCAGCACTTTCCATCACCCCTTCAACTGCCTTATCTACTTCTGGTTTAATTTTGTGGTATTGCCCCACCAAATCAACCATATTTATTTTCTTCATCTTCTGATCAATTATAATGGATGCGAATATAACATATCTGGGCTGTTTTTATTGCTATTTTATTCTACTTTAAGCAATTTTATGATAAGTAAGTAGTTTATTCTCGTGTATTTCAGTTTTAATTTATCTTCGCAATATGAAAATAAAGCTACTTATTCTTGTTTTTTTACCGATTTGGACGCTTGCCCAAAACATCAGGGACACTTCCATATTTACCCCACTTTTCAACTTAAGCTACGCCTACCAATTACCTGGAGCAGACCTGGCTAATAGCTACGGAGCTAATAGTAACATTGGATTTAGTGGAGGAATTAAATCGGCCAATAATTGGCTGTTTGAGCTAAACGGAACTTTCTTTTTCGGGAAAGATGTCAGAGACACTATGATTCTTGACAACCTGATTACATCAGACAATTATATCCTTGATCAATATGGCAATTATGCCAACGTATTGGTTTTTGAAAGGGGGTGGACAGCAACTGCCAACATAGGAAAGTTGTTCCCCGTTATTGGCCCTAACCCAAACTCCGGTATTGTGGCCAAATTTGGAATTGGAATGATGCGCCATAAAATTAGAATTGATGTAAAAGACAATCTGGTTCCTGCTTTACAGATCGACAAACTTCCATTCTACGATCGCCTTACTTTGGGTATGACTCTTAGACAGTATATCGGATACCAACACTTAAGTAACAACCACCTGACCAACTTTAATATTGGATTTGAATTTTACCAAGGTTTTACCCAGGGGATGAGAGATTACCAGATAGATTTAATGGGACCATACCGAAGCTACAGATTTGAACTAATGTACGGAATTAGAGTAGGATGGATTGTTCCGGTATACAGAAGAGCACCAAACGAATTTTACATCAACTAGCTTGAAACTCCTCTACAACATAGGCATTAGATCTTATTCTTTAGCAGTACTTACAGCCGGAATGTTTGGCAATAATAAAGCCATTAAGTGGGTAGAGGGAAGAAAAAATTGGCAACAGAAACTTGATAATCTCGCTAGTAAAAATGAGGAGATTATTTGGATTCACGCCGCCTCGCTAGGAGAGTACATACAGGCAAAACCTCTAATTTCTGATTTAAAATCTAACCCGGAAACCAAAAGCCATAGGATCATTGTTAGCTTTTTTAGCCCATCAGGGTATGAATACATCAACGAAAATGATCAGATTGATGGCATTACTTACCTACCGGTAGACACTAAAAAAAATGCAAGGATTTTTCTGGACATTTTAAAACCTAAAATTGCCATTTTTGTTAAGTATGACTTCTGGTTCAATTTCCTTTCAGAACTTCAAAAAAGAAATATTCCTACCCTGTACTTTTCCTGTAACTTTAGAAAGGAACAATTTTACTTCAAAAAAAGTAGTGATTGGCAAAGGTCAATCATGAAGAAAATAGACATTATCCAAACCCTGAATCAATCAAGCGTAGATTTACTATCTGAATATGATTTTACTAACGCTAAGGTTGGTGGCGATACTCGATTTGACCAGGTAATAACTAACTCTGAGAACAGCCAACCAATTGAACTAATTGCTCAATTCAAACAGAGTGATTTAACCCTAATTCTTGGGAGCTCGTGGCCGGAAGAAGAGAACCTACTCTCACACTATTTAGAGCAACCCGATAACCTATTGAAAATCATCATTGCTCCACACGATATATCAGAAAGACATCTTACTCAAATAGAAGCCAGAATCCCTAATACAATTCGATATTCCAGGCTTAACAACAATAATTTAAATCAAAGTAGAATTGTCATTATTGACAATATCGGCATGTTATCTAACCTATATCAATATGGTGATATTGCCCTGATAGGAGGAGGATTTAACAATGCTCTTCACAACACCTTAGAGGCTGCAATATTCGATAACCTAATTTTATTTGGAAACAACCACTCTAAATACCCCGAAGCTCAACAATTGATCGATTTTGGCGGAGGCATTGAAATTGCCAACAAAGAGGAGTTCACCTCAACCTTAAACAGGGTTATTAGCGCACCTGAAGACCTAAAAAAACATCAGAAAAAGGCTAAAGAATTTATAGTTTCCAATAGTGGAGCTAGCAACAAAGTTATGACTGATGTAATTCGATTGCTCAAGTAAAATTACTCTACCACTTCAGCATCTTCCAAAATGTAATTGAGCTGATAGATGTCATCTGCATTCAACCTCAACTTACCTTTAAAGGTTAAAATCTGATCCATTCTCAATCCGGAATATTGTTTCTTCAATTGTATTTCCATTACCGATTCTGGACCTGCCTGCCCACAAAAGAAGCATGAGCTATAAGGATTTGCAGACAAAACATAGTAATCCTGAACAATATCAACTGGTATTACATAACCTCTGATTTGAACCTCTTTACCATCTAATGCAGAAATCTTTTTTCCAAAATTAGGCACTTGATAATAAGCTTGAAATTCCTCCGACCACTCTTCAGTGAAGGTAACATCTTTACACACTTCCCATGTAATAATGGTTTGAGCCTTTACTAAGGGCATCATCCCCAAAAACAAGCCACATATAATTATCAACTTCTTCATACTGCAAATTTAAACCTATTTTGACAAAGTTTCAGAGATATCCGTTTTATATGCTCTGAATGCAGGGTATAAAGCAGACACCATGCCAAGAACAATTGCTCCTGCCAAAATCCACCACTCTTCATTGATCCACATCCAACCGGTAAAGTCATAATGATACCTTTCTGACAAATACCCTGAGAATAACTCCATACCCAGATGACTAATAAGTATTCCAAACACATAGCCCAGTATAGAAAGTAATACCCCTTCTAACAACACTATTCCAAAGACTTTTCCAGAGGAAGCTCCCATTACCCTAAGCAAAGCTATTTCGTATTGTCGATCCTTTAAGGAATTGAACATCGAAATAAACATACTCACAGCGGCTATCACCATAATAAATATGGCCATCATTCCCATCACACCAATAGCAGGCTCCAATAACTGAGTTAACTGTAGAATTTCTATTGCGGGTTCTGCAGCCATCATTCCTTCAGTATTATTTGCTATTCCTGGTATAGTAAACCTTCCTCTTGTTGATTTATAGGTTACCAATACAGATGTTACTTCCCTTGTTTTAGGGTCAATTCCTTTAAGAATTTCGTCATAATCCAGTTTCTCATGATGATGTCCGTGATCGTGCCCATGATCGTGTCCGTGGTCATGAGCATGGTCGTGATCGTGATGATCTTCTTCCACTTCCGGCTCAACCACTTCAACTAATGTATCAATTTGAGGTTCTAACAAACTCAATGAATCCTTCTCTGCTTGAGTAACCACATCAAAAGAACCTTCAGACTCATGACCATGACCTGCATGCACAATCCAAACGCTCTTAAAGTCAGTCAACAGGAGATTATCCAACACGGTATTACTTCTCTCCAAAATTCCTACTACTGTGTAGGCAAACTCATCATGAGTATGTGTAGACTCACCTATTCCATGCCCTCCAATAAATGTATCACCAATCTTAAGCCCTAGTTTATCTGCAATTCCATCTCCAATAACCACCTGCAATGGTTCTGTCCAAAGCTCTCCTTCTCTAATCTCCCCTCCATACAAATCAATATAATCAGGAGTAGTTCCAACAATTCGGTATGTTTTATAGTTATCTCCTAAGGAAAGTGGTATTGCTTTATCCACAAAGGGGTGCATTCTTAAGAATCCAGTTCTTGCATAATTGATGTTTCCAGTTGGTTGATCAACATGAAATACATTACATAGCACCAACTGCAATCGACTACCCTTCGCCCCAATTACCAAATCTACCTGACCAGCGTTGTTATTAAACTTCTCGTTAATTTGTCGGTAGCTCAACAATGTAATTAGAATAATGCTAATACCAGATGCTAATAACAGTATAGAAAGGCTACTCGCCAAAGGCCTATGAATAATATTTTTCCAACTTAACTTTACCCCACTCATAACTCAATAGATTTATCAAATTGATCTTTAAGCCTTGTATCGTGTGTTACGATAAGCAATGTTGAATTATGCTTTTGAGCTTGCTCCTTTAGTAACTTGATAACAGAATCACAGTTAGAATCATCAAGGGCTGAAGTTGGTTCATCTGCCAATATTAACGCTGGTGAATTAATCAATGCACGAGCAATGCTAACCCTTTGCCTTTCCCCAACACTTAATGCTCTAACTTTCGACTTTAATTTATGTCCAATTCCTAACTCTTCCAAAACCGAATAAATCTGCTTTGGATCTTTTGGATTTCCTGATAGAGTTTGAGCAAGTTCTAAATTTTCTTGTACCGTAAGTGCCTGTATAAAATGGGCCACCTGAAATACAATTCCAATTTGTTGTCCGCGAAAAAGATCCAATTTTGCTCCACTTAGACTATTTAGAGCAGTTCCATTTATTTCTACAGATCCGTTTGTTGGATTCAACAATCCTGACAACAGATGAAGCAATGTTGTTTTACCACAACCACTCTCTCCAAGCAACAAAGCCTGAGACCCTTTTTCAAGCTCCAAATCGGGAAATTGCAGCTTATTTTCTGCGTTGTATTGATATGATAAATTAGTTGTTTTAAGCATGGGATTAATGCAAGAGGAACAAATATAACCAAATTTAAACTCGAGCCTCTTCTGATTACATTAAGGGTTATAATATCATTTAAACGAGTTAAAATCCTGTAAACACCACTGTTGAAGATCGATTAAATGGAGCCTTGTTTTTGTAAAACGGATGCTGAACATTTAAAAAGAACGATTTACCGTCCGGAGTAAACACTCCTCCTGTAAACTCAGCGCCCATTGGGCTAGAGGCAAATCGAACTAGATCTTCTACTGTAGGATTCTCGATACTTAAATCAAGAAAATAAACCTCATTATACCAGTGATTTCTATCGTATGCATGTTTAGGGATTCTACCATAACCATTCCCATTAATATCCTCGTGCAGCACCAGATAATCCTTTCCACCAAGATTTACGGAAGTTACACAATCTGGATTTGAAAACACTGTTTTTCCATCGGTAGACTTTCCACCTTCTATTAAAACACTCATTTCATCGGTACTTGTGTCAAATATGAGAACTCTCCCCCAATAATCGGTCAAAATTCCATTACCATGGTGGTGCTCTTTTTCCATGTGATAAGGTAGAGTTCCCCCCTGATCCAATCGATGAGCCCAGGTAGTAGTGTCATGTCCAGTTTCCGCTATGTAAATTTTATTTCCAACTCTCGTAAACCATTCATGCCTCATATACATCGAAGCTCCTAAACTTATAGCTACATCTCTCGCTTTTACCAACGACGCTGTATCCATTGGCATAGCTAACCATTCTCCACTATTTCCGGTTGAACTTTGCTTATAAGCATACAATTGTCCTTTAGAATAGTCATCCTCCTTATCGGCTACGAACTTGAAGAATACTGCTGGTTCATGATCATCAGAGAGGTATACAGTTTTACGATCATCCATAAACTCTAAATCCTCATGCATATACCTTCCCATCTGAATCATCTTCTGGGTAGCTTTTCGAGTAGTAGGGTCAATTTCGACTATATAACCAAAATGTTCATTAAACTTCATACCCCCAACATCAGAGGTATCTCTAAACCCTTTTCCATTCACATACAATCCACGGTTATTTCTTGGTTCAGACTCTTCGCAAGAATAAATCATTCCATTTGGAGCGACTGTTCCCCCGCAGTTTCTAATAGTTCCACGCACTGTACTAAAATCTACATTATGGTAATCAGAAACCACATTCCAACTACCATCCTCTAGTTTCACTTCAAACATGGTTCCACCACCACCGTCTCCAAGGATTTCATTTTTATACGCTCCTGTTTCATGTCCAACATAAAGCCAACCCTGTTCGCTAGAACCATTTTCAGGTAAGTAGGCCAAGAAATCATGATGCTTTTTTGAAGGAGCTACTTGCCCATCGTGAGTAACTACCTGATCCTTTTTTTCAGTAAAAAGTATGGTCATATCCATATTTGATGGATAGATCAAATCTTGGGTTAAAAAATTGGTATCTACTTCAGTAAAAAAACTATCCAAAGGGATAAAAGTTTCCTCTATTACATCCTCAACAATAGTGTCTTGTTGCTCCAATTGAGGTGATTCATTATTTAACTCTTTGGTTTCTTTTGTTTCACTTGCACATGATGCTAGTAATAACAACGCTAACAAAGCAGAATATACTTTCATTTTACTCTTGTTTAAGGGGTTTTCTAAGTGCATAAATCATTATCAATACACCAGCAATAATTGCAGGAAGACTTAACCATTGCCCCATATTTAATGTAGCTTCTTCGGACAATGCCTGGTGCTCCTTCCAAAATTCGATGATTAATCGAGCAGTAAACATGGTAACAAAGAACACCCCCATCAACATTCCTTCTCTTCTATACCATTGCTTTTTCCAATATCCCCAAAACATAATCAGGAAAATCGCCAGGTAACTGATGGCTTCCCACAACTGGGTTGGAATACGAGGAATAACAGCAATAGGAAGTTTTAGCACATTGTTTTCATCCATGCTATAATCACCACCTATTCCAAAGAAATGCTCATCTTCCTGTAAATAATATTCGCTTGTTTTCTCAATAAATGAAGCTGCAATTAAACTCGCATCTTGCCTATCTTGAGGAGTGAGCGACACATACAACTCTCCCTTCGGATAGTTAAAGCCATCCACTTCAATGGTTTCATCTCCCACCTGAATATCTACCAAAGATTGATCAATATCGAAGAAACCAGCAATTTTATGCTCTGCCTGATATTCAAAGAAAAAAGCAGAACCAGATTCACTTTGTGCTCCAATTATCTCTGAGTTCATCAGATTACCAACCCTAATAAAGCAAGCTGCAATAGCTGCTGTAATCACAATTTTATCCAAAGACCAGAGCATTGGTTTTTTTATCTTTCTGGATAACAACCAGGTTGTAATGATTACTCCAATAGCTCCCCCATGACTTGCCAATCCTCCTTCCCAAATTTTCAATATACTAATTGGATCCGCTAAATAAACCTCCGGCTGATAGAAAAACACATGTCCTAATCGTGCTCCTAAAACACCACCTATCAAGGTATACATTAGAAATTTATCTGCTAACTCAGCATCTTGCTTTTCGTTCAAAAGCATTTTTTTTATCAGGTAGTACCCTACCATGAATGAAACAGCCCAACACAACCCATAATATCTAATCATTAATGGGTTCTCGATAATATTAGGATTTACATTCCAGCTAATAAAAGAAAGTGCACTCATCGGTAAATTTTATGCTTACAAATGTAATTTTTTAAACGAAGAAGTAATGTTAAAAAATCCTCCTTTTACCAATTTGTGGCGAATCGTTCCTTCCACTGCTTCAACAGCCAATTCCTGGCCTCTTTTTCTTTTTCAAAAATCTCCACCGGACTAGCCTGATAATTGAAATAGGCATAAAACCTCGCTAATATTCTATTTGGAGTATTATCTACCACAAATGCCTGTGCTACTCTTAGTTTATTAACCTCTTTATCTGCGGCAAAACACTCTCTTGCAGCTGCAGTAACAGAAACTAAAGAATCAGAAGAGTCGACCAACAGTAAAAAATGTTGCCCCTGAACCATTTCAAGGGCCTTTCCGTTTATTTCTTTGGCATCATTAACCCCAATTACCTTTCTGTCTGCAAACCTTAAGCACAGAAAATTTCCTTCTCGTAAGGACATGACATACTTGTCTGTTGTAACAGTTTGAGGGATACTTGACATAAACAGGTAGTTCTTTTTTCGATACTAAATATAAAGGATCAAAACCAAAATCAAAAAAATACTTAAGTATTTTTTACATGTTAAAAGATCAATAAACCGGATATAAAGATGATGGACCCTATGACCATTAAGAACAAAGTATAGGGTAATATCTGCTTTGCCTTTAAGCCAGTTATCCCCAACAAAGGAAGAGCCCAAAAAGGTTGAAGCATATTAGTAATTTGATCACCATAGGCAAGCGCCATAATACTCTTCGGCACGGACATCCCCATATTTACGGCGGTTTCTAAGACAATCGGACCTTGCACATACCATTGCCCTCCTCCACTTGGAACAAAAACATTAACCAAACCGGCACTAAAAAAGGTTAAAATAGGATAAGTAGTTTCGTTCGACACACCACTAAAAAACAAGGCAATGTCACCAATTAATCCCGAGTTCTTCATAATACCCATAATTCCAAAATACAATGGAAACTGAATTAATATACCTGAAGTTCCTGAGATTGCTTTTTCAACACCATTAAGAAATTTATAGAAATTGCCATGCAGCACAATGGCCAATCCAAACAATGAAAAATTGATGAAATTAGGATTAATGAACTTTAACTTAGAAAATTCCGGATGGCTATAAGCCAAATAAAGTGCATACAGCAATATCACTCCCCCAAACACATACGCCACTACTTTAGAATGATCCAATTTCTCAGCCCCAACCAGGCCACCTCCCTCATCAGAAGTAGTAAGGCTCATTTTAGACATGGCAGACATTTTTGTCGGCTTAATTCTTTTACCTAAAAAGAACATACATAGTGGTAATAATAAGATCAACAACACAGAAACCGTTATGTTCATACTAGAAAATACAGTCTCCGTATACGGGATCACATCTGGCAACTTATCCAATACCTCTTTATTGTTCACCAAACCTTCCAAATGCCCTGGCTCTGCTACTTTAATTAGTGATGATCCTGATACCCCTCCGTGCCAAACCATTAACCCGGAATAACCCGCAGCCCCTACTAAAGCATAATTAATTTCTCTGCCAGTTTGAAGTGCAAATTCTCCCACTTTTCTGGCAAATACAGCTCCAAAAATTAGACCTAACCCCCAATTAAAAAGGCTTACGATAACTGTAAATAGAGTAACATACATTGCTGCATTTGCCGTATTGTTACAAAGTGGCGTAATCTTATTGAGAAAAGAATCAACCGGTTTGCTAAGTGCCAATACATGCCCAAGCAACAGCATTAACATCATTTGAATCGCAAAGGCAAGCCCTTTTTCACCCCAAAGGCCATTGTACCAAAAATTTAATATTTGAGAAGGTTTGTTCTTAGAAACATCATTAGGAATTAACTCAACAATTTCTCCATCTTCATAGGTAATATCAAATTGAACATTCCCAACATACCCATTATCAGCATTCTTTGAAGAGGCGTTCAAACTTACTAGCTCTGTAGTATACTCAAGATACAAGGTATCATTTACTATTTTTTCTTCTTCCTCGCCAATTAATTGCCACTCAAATTCATTCCCTTTTTTTGAGGTAAGTAGGTATCCTTCTTTTTTCTCCTGAACAGAAATTTCTGTCTTAGGCATTTCGACATTCCAGGTAAGTGCAATAAAGTAAGTAACAAAAGTTAGTGCAACAGCAATAGTAAATGGAGCAGGCAAAAGAGCACGAAAGACTTTGGTATACTTATCAGTGAATGACATGGGATAAAGGTAAAAAAAAGCCGAAACAGAATCTGTTTCGGCTCTAATCAATACGATTTTACTTATTTAGAATGGAAGATCATCTTCATCATCCCCAAGTGGTTCTAAAGTAGTATCAGGTGCTGCTGGGGCTGGTGCCTCAGCCGCTCCTCCTTTTTCGATTCTCCAAGCCTGAAGGTTTACAAAATATCTTCCGTTGTATTCGTTCCCTCTAATGTTAAATGAAACATCCACGTCATCTCCAACATTCAAAGCATCTATTAAAGACACTCTATCTTGCGTACACTCAAGTTTAACATCTTGCGGATACTGCTCCTGGGTTGTAATTACAAACTCTCTTTTTCGAAAACCGCTATCGAAAGTTTGTAGATCCATGATCACTTTTACTTTTCCGTTAATTTTTAATTCACTCATTTTGTTTGTTTTACTTCGATCCTTATAGATCGTACTTTATTTATTTAATTGTTAAATGAAAGTAACGTTTTCCACGCTTCTTCCAAATTATTTTCTTTCAATAATCCCTTAGCTCTTTTATGCAGCTTAACTTCTAACTGTGTAGCATCATCTTCAAACTCCATGAACAATTCGCTCAGCTCAACCAACTTATAATCATTCACTTGCGTCTCATCCGGCAACTCTTCTATCCCTCCTAATTGTCCCAAGTCATTCGGCGAAAGTATGGAACTGTTTTGAATATCGGAAGGAATGTTATCAACACCTATTCCACATGTCGTAACTGGTTTTTCGATTTCGAACATAGAGTTCTCGTCAGCTCTACAATACCAATTACCTCCCATTCTGGCTACTAAATCAATTTTCTTTTGGTCAATCATCTGATTTTCATCCAATATCGATTCATCTATATGAATCTTCAATATCTCACAAATTACCAGGTTACCAGCACCTCCGTCCTGACCTAGCTCTACCACTTCATTAACCTTACACTCCATCTGAACAGGACATTCCTTAATTCTTGCAGGTTTTACCATTTCGGAGTCAATCGGTGTAAGGCCAGACTTTATAAACTCATCAACATTTGGTTCGTAAGGAGAGCTAGCCAACGACATTTGATGAACTACCGGATAGTTAACAATATTAATAACCACTTCTGCTACCTCTTTTACATTATTTAGTGTATCCTTAGTAGCTCCAGTTCTTCCACTTCTGGCAGGAGAAAAAACAGCAATTGGTGGATTTGAACTAAATACATTAAAAAAACTAAAAGGAGCTATATTCTTGTTTCCTTCTTTATCTATGGTACTAGCAAAACAAATTGGTCTTGGCCCTACAGCCCCTAATAAATAGTGGTGCAATTTGGGGTTTTTAGTAACCGATGTATCTATTGTTAACATAATTCAATTTTGAGGAAACAAATGTAAAATTATTGCTTATGATAAATACCTGGATAAACGAATAGTTATCCACTAACTGGTCCAACCAATATGCGGGTCAAAAAAAAACCAAAATATTTTTTTAGAAAGCTTTTTCTTTTACATTCTTTTCCTATCTTTGCACTCCAAATTTAGCAAAAGAGCTAAATCAACTAGAAATAGTTCGCGGATATGGTGGAATTGGTAGACACGCTAGACTTAGGATCTAGTGCCGCAAGGCGTGTGAGTTCGACTCTCTCTATCCGCACCAAATGCTAAAATGGTATAAGTTCCTACTTATGCCATTTTTAGTTTTAATCAATTAATGAAATTGTAAAACTGTTAACATGAACATTACACAAAATAATGTTGATGATCTTAATGCAACATTGACCATTAAGATTGAAAATGAGGATTACAAAGAGAACTACGAAAACTCTTTGAAAAAGGCCAAAAAACAGGTTCAACTCCCAGGTTTTAGACCAGGGAAAGTGCCTACTTCAGTTGTAAAGAAAAAGTACGGACCTTCTATTTTAGCAGAAGAATTAGACAAATTGATCAATGAAGCTTTATACAAGCACATTTCAGAGAACAATCTAAACGTATTAGGAAACCCACTACCTGTTCAAAGTGACACGGAATTTGATTGGGTCAACCCTTCTGATTTTGAGTTTACTTATGAACTAGGATTAGCTCCTGAGTTTGAGTTAAAGTTACCTGGAAGAGAAAAATATGTTTACCACAAGGTAAAAATCGATGATGACTTGATCAACAAACAAGTTGATGATTTCGCAAGAAGATACGGTAAACTTTCCTCTACTGATGTTAGTGAAGAAAAAGACATGCTAATGGCTGCCTTTACTGAACTAGATGAAAACGACAAGCCAGTTGAAGGTGGATTCCACCACTCTTCTACCGTTGCGATTGAATTTGTTGAAGACAAAAAAATCAAGAAGAAATTAACCGGTCTTAAAGTTGAGGATACTTTAATCGTAGATCCTAAAGCAATCTCCAGGGGAGAAGCCGATATGGCGGCAATGCTTGAAATTTCTAAAGAGAAAGCTGCAGAATACAACTGCAATGTTGAGCTTAAGGTTACTGATGTAAAAAGACTAGAGCCAGCTGCAATTGACCAGGCATTGTTTGATAAAATTTACGGAGAAGGTATTGTAACTTCTGAAGATGAGTTTAGAGGAAAAATTTCCGACGAACTTTCAAACATGTTCTTGAGAGATAGCGACAGAGTATTTAAAAGAGATTTAGCAGACAAGTTGATGAAAAAACTTGATCTTTCGTTACCAAATGACTTCCTTAAAAGATGGATCCTTTCATCTAACAAAGAAGCAACTGAAGAACAAGTTGAAAACGAATTCGACGGATACTCTGATAGCCTTAAATGGCAATTAATCGAAAACCGAATCATTAAGGATAACGAAATTAAAGTTGAGAATGATGAGGTAATGGAGTATACTAAAGGTTTATTGGCTACTCAATATGGTCAATACGGAATGCCTACTCCTTCTGATGAAGAGCTAACCAATTATGCTCAAAATGTTCTTTCAAATCAGGAAGAAGGAAAGAAGATTTATGATTCTATCTACGATCAAAAAGTTCTTACCTTCTTGAAAGAAACTGTAAAGATTAACGAGAAAGAAGTAAGCTACGATGATTTTGTAAAAGTAGCTTCTAAAGCATAATATAGCTTTACCAATAACAGGTATTAATGTCCAACAATTGATTGTTGGACATTTTTTTTGCCCCCAATTCTGATTCAATTAGATTAATACTAACTTTAAGTTCAAATTAACAAGCAAACAATATGCATAATATGGATAAAAACGAATTTAGAAAGTATGCCACAAAGCATATGGGTATTTCTAGCCTTGTTCTGGATGATTATATCTCAGCAACTGCAAGAGTACCAGTGGGAATGACTCCAAATATTATTGAGGAACGTCAGATGAACGTAGCAGTGATGGACGTTTTTTCAAGGTTAATGATGGACAGAATTATTTTCCTTGGGACTGGGATTGACGACTACGTAGCCAATATTATTACTGCTCAGTTACTTTTCCTTGAATCTCTTGACCCACAAAAGGATATTCAAATTTACCTGAATTCTCCTGGTGGTTCTGTTTACGCAGGTTTGGGAATCTACGACACCATGCAATATATCAACCCTGATGTTGCTACAATTTGTACTGGTATGGCCGCTTCTATGGGAGCTGTTTTACTTTGTGCTGGTGCAGACGGTAAAAGAACTGGTCTAAAACACTCAAGAGTGATGATTCACCAACCATTAGGTGGAGCACAAGGACAAGCTTCTGACATTGAAATTACAGCAAGAGAAATTCAGAAACTGAAAAAGGAATTGTACGAAATCATTTCTAACCACTCCGGGAAGCCTTACGACGACGTTTGGAAAGACAGTGACAGAGATTACTGGATGACAGCGGAAGAAGCTAAAGCTTATGGTATGATTGATGAAGTACTTACCAGAAAACAATAATTGTAGCTTAAATTAGCTATCAATTAAACGGAATAACAAGCCGATGGTCAATTATTGATCATCGGTTTTTTTTATTTTGTTATCTTTGATAATTGCGGCCAATAGTTGGCATTGCGTTGACTAACTAGATTTTCTTAATGAAAAACGAAGATATTAGATGTTCATTTTGTGGACGTCATAAAAAAGATGTGGACGTATTGATTGCTGGTATTACCGGTCATATTTGTGACTCGTGTATTAGTCAGGCTAATCTAATCGTTCAAGAGGAGTTTGGGCAAAAAGTAAAGTCGGATCTTGAAAGTACAATTACACTTTTAAAACCAGCCGAAATACTTGAGCATTTAAATGAATACGTTATTGGGCAGGAAGAAGCTAAGAAAGTTCTTTCTGTTGCGGTTTACAACCACTATAAGCGACTACTCCAAAAGGTAGATGAAGACGAAATCGAAATTGAAAAATCGAATCTTATTCTAGTTGGAGAAACAGGTACCGGGAAAACACTTCTTGCAAGAACCATTGCTAAGATGCTTAATGTTCCATTCTGTATAGCCGATGCAACTGTACTTACAGAAGCTGGTTATGTTGGTGAAGACGTTGAAAGTATCTTATCAAGATTACTACAATCTGCTGATTACGACGTTAATGCAGCTGAAAGAGGTATTGTTTTTATTGATGAAATAGATAAAGTTGCTCGCAAAAGCGACAATCCATCCATTACTAGAGATGTTTCGGGAGAAGGGGTACAGCAGGCGATGCTTAAACTTCTGGAAGGATCTGTTGTTAGTGTTCCTCCTCAAGGAGGTAGAAAACACCCTGAGCAAAAAATGGTTCAGATTAACACCAAAAACATTCTATTTGTTTGTGGTGGAGCGTTTGATGGTATTAAAAAGATCATCGAAAGAAGAGTTAAAACTCAATCCATTGGGTTTGGTTCTGACAATGCCCTTACAGACATTAACGACAACTTACTGTCCTATGTTAACCAACTGGACATTAAACAATATGGATTGATTCCTGAGTTAATTGGCCGTTTTCCAGTATTGACCTATTTAAACCCATTAGATAAGGAAACTCTTATTTCAATTCTTACAGAGCCTAAAAACTCATTAATTAAGCAATACAAAAAGCTATTTTTAATTGACGGTATTCAGTTAAACATCAAGAAAGAAGTTTTGGAGTTTATTGTTGATAAGGCTCTAGAACTAAAACTAGGAGCAAGAGGATTAAGATCTATTTGTGAAGCTATTCTTACAGACGCAATGTTTGAAGCACCAAGCATGAACATTAAAAAGCTTGACATTACATTAAGTTATGCAACTGAGAAGTTTAGTCATTCAAAAATTAGCCAACTCAAAGTTGCTTAAAGACTCAATATGACTCGCAATATTTTATATTTAATAGCACCTTTTTTGGTGCTATTTTCTTTTAAAGCAAAAGCCCAGTACAAAGTAGAAGACTTCCGCAAGGAAGGCATGAACGACACCGAAACTATTCAGGCTGCCATGGACTTTTTAGAAAAGAAAAGCCATGGAAAATTGGAGTTTGATGGAGCAAGAACTTATGTCATTAACAAAAACATAGAACTTCCAAGGTACGCGGTCGGAATCGTATTAATTGAGGGCAACGGATGTGTACTGAAAGGGAAAAATGGTATCCATATTTTCAATAGAATTCCGGAAGATCAAAAGGAAGCGCTCAATAAAATGATGAACACAAGATTCATTATACAGCACTTTACTTTTCAGGAAGGAGACAAAGGCATTAACCTGGGAGCTACTTATGGTAGTAAAATAACCGATTGCAGCTTTTTAAAGCAAAAGGTTGCGGCTATTGATATTCAATTCGGATTAATGACAACCATTGAAAATTGTATGGCCACACTTTGCGATAAAGATAATTTCCTGTTAAGATGCGGAACAGATTGGGGTGGTAATTGTGTTAATAGCCAATCGAACCACAGCCATATTAAAGCTTGCCGTGTATATGCTAAAAAAGGGGCTAATACAGCCTATTATGTAGAAGGATCGAATGGAATTACCCTTGAAGATATTATTTCCGAAGGTTACGGAGGCATTAAAAAGTCCGTATACGTAACTAATAAAGGGAATAGCATTTCTCATTTATTCACCATCAGAAACTTTCATATGGAGCACACACCATTGGAGGCAGGGATTCACCTCGACTTTAATGGACATGTTACAATAGATGGGTTGTTTTTCCAAACTGCAGACACAGATTTTCCTGTTATTAAAACAACACAGAAATCAGCCACAAACACATTAAAAAACATCCCCTACTTTGTTAAAGGATCTATTATTCAAAACCAAGGACACCTGTGGGGAATCATTTGGAACCTGGAAGATTGTCATCAGTTTTTTTACCAAAAAAAATACTGGAAACGAAAGGATAAGAATGGAAACTGGGTTGAAGGCTTTCCTAAGGCCCACTTCAACAAAGATTAATTCTTAGAATACTCTAGAACCACAAAATCGTATTTGTTCTTTTCATCCTTAGAGTGAATCATAATCTCTTTGGTATTCCAACCTGACGAATCAAACTCCGGAAAGAATGTATCAGCATCAAATTCTTCATCGATGTGGGTAATGTACATCTTATCTACCAGACCTCTGTCTAAAGCTTGTTTGTAGATCTGTCCACCACCAATAATAAAGCATTCCCTCTCTCCTCTGGAATTAGCTAACTCTATACCTTCTTCGATAGAGTTTACCACATCACAACTTGGAGCTTCTAATTGATTTTGTCGGGTAACAATAACGTTGGTCCTATCTTTTAGAGGACGATATTTCTCCGGGATTGAATCATAGTTTTTTCTCCCCATTACCACATGATGCTCTTTGGTGGTATCCATAAAGAACTTCATATCCTTAGGTAAATGCCAAATAAGGTCGTTATCCTTACCTATCTCTCTATTCTTCCCTATTGCAACTATAATAGAAACTATCATATCGATACGGCTGCCTTAATGTGTGGTTGAGGGTTGTAGTTAATCAACTCGAAATCCTCATAAGTAAATTCAAATATATCCTTAACCTCAGGGTTAATTTTCATTGTAGGTAATTCAGAAGGTGTTCTGGTCAACTGTAATTTTGCCTGCTCCAAATGATTATTGTACAGGTGTACATCACCAAACGTATGAACAAAATCTCCAGGCTCCAAATCACATACCTGAGCGACCATCATCGTTAACAACGCGTAAGAAGCAATGTTAAAGGGTACCCCTAAAAACGTATCTGCACTTCTTTGATATAACTGGCAAGATAACTTACCTTCAGAAACGTAAAATTGAAAAAAGGCATGGCATGGAGGTAAGGCCGCTTTTCCATTCTCTACATTCTCAGCAAACGATACCGAAGTATCTGGTAATACACTAGGATTCCAGGCAGAAACTAACATTCTTCTACTGTTAGGATTGTTCTTAAGGGTTTCTATAACCTCTTTAATCTGATCTATCCCATCACTGTTCCAATTTCTCCACTGATGTCCGTAAACGGGACCTAAATCACCATTTTCATCTGCCCATTCATCCCAAATTCTTACTCCATTTTCCTTTAGGTACTTGATATTTGTTTCTCCTTTAAGGAACCAAAGCAACTCGTGAATGATTGACTTTAAGTGTAGTTTTTTTGTAGTTAAAACAGGAAATCCCTCACTCAAGTCAAACCTCATTTGATAACCAAATGTGCTGATGGTACCAGTTCCGGTTCGATCTCCTTTTTGAGACCCATTTTCTAAAATATGATCAAGTAAATCAAGGTATTGTTGCATGCTTGTTAATTTGGAACCCAAAAATAACTTATTCCTCTGCAAAAATTACCAATGGGTTAATAAAATAAATTCAAATGTTGATAAGAAAATTGAATTAGAATCTTGCTTCAATTATAGCATCATTCCTACGATCACAGCAGTCATTAGACACGCTACTGTACCACCTATTAGGGCACGAACTCCCAATTTAGAAAGCAACCCTTTTCTTGTTGGAATTAGAGAACCTATTCCTCCAATTTGAATTCCAATTGAAGCGAAATTAGCAAAACCACAAAGCATGTAAGTACTCATAATAACAGACTTCTCGCTAAGCATTCCTGCCTCTTTCATTTCACCAAGTCTCGGATAAGCCACAAACTCGTTGAGAATAGTTTTGGTTCCTAACAACTCTCCAACATAAATGGAATCTGCCCAATCTACGCCCATCAACCAAACAATTGGTCTACCAATGTTTCCTAAAATGTACTCAAAAGAGAGCTTATCGTACACTCCCCCACTTGCAATGGCTTCATTTGCCCCTGTTACATCCCCTACCCAACCAAGAACTCCATTAGCTAAAGCCATTAACGCAATAAAAACCAACAACATGGCCCCTACATTAATCGCAAGCTTCAAACCATCTGTTGTTCCGTTAGTTATTGCCTCCAGAGCATTTGCTCCAATCTTATCTTTTGGGACAGATAAATCTTCATTAATCTTCTCCGATTCAGGAATAAGAATCTTAGCAGCAATAATTGCCGCAGGAGCCGAAATAATAGAAGCTGTTAATAGGTGTTTAGCAAAAAAGGCCTGTTGTATCGGGTCCTCTCCTCCAAGAAAACCAACATAAGCAGCCAATACACCTCCAGCAATGGTGGCCATTCCACCGGTCATCAAACACATAATTTCCGACTTGGTCATACCAAGTAAATAAGGTTTAACCAATAATGGAGCTTCAGTCTGCCCCAAAAAGACATTTCCGGCAGCTGCTAAACTTTCGGCACCCGATAGCCTCATAAATTTCTTCATCACCCAGGCAAAAGCGTATACCACCTTCTGTAAGATTCCCCAGTAATAAAACAAACTTACCAAGGCCGAGAAGAAAACAATTGTTGGAAGTATCTTAAAAGCAAAGTTAAACATTGGTGACTCCACCACTCCTGTACCTAAATTCTTAAACAAGAATTCAAATCCAAAATCGGTATAGCCTATCAAAGCAACAAACTTGTCACTAACCCAATCAAACGCCACTCCCACAAAGCTCACTTTTAAAACAAGAACAGCAATAATTCCTTGTAATAGCAATCCTTTAACAACCAGATTCCAATCAATGTTTTTTCTATCGGCACTAAAAAACCAACAGGTTCCAATTAAGAAAGCCATTCCAATTAGTCCTCTAAAAAAAGACTTAACTGAAAAAGGAGGTGCAGTAATGATTTCCTTCTTGAGGTTAAATACAATTCCCTGATGTACCAGTCTTAGCTCTGAATCGCTGATGGACAATATACCTAAATCAACCTCAAACTTCTCGGGAACAACAGTTCCATCTACTACTTCTCCAAGCTTGGTATTTCCATTTTGTAAAACAATAGAAGCTCCACCTAATGAATCATTATTGATAAAAACGGAGTCAACCGTATTAATTACGTTTGGCGGCACAAATGTGATCACTACAGAGGTATCTGTACTGGTCCACTCTCCTTTTACCGGAGACTCATTTAAGAAATTTTCTGTAAACGTATTTCCCTGAGCAGTGTTGAATGAAATGTGCAAGTCAAGACTATCCTGAGCTTCTTCCACATTACCTCCTGGCAAGTCGATAGATATCAGGCTCCATTTCCCATTTAGCGGGTGCTCTTTTTCAGTTTCGCAAGATGAAAATAAGGCTACACCCAGTAAGAGAAACAGTAAATACCTCATTCAATAAATTAGTGAAAATTAGTTCGATTTTCTTCTGTTGATTTCATCTCTGATCTTAGAAGCTGCCTCATAGTCTTCCTTATCCAATGCTTCCTGCATTTGCTTTTCAAGATCTTCTAACGAAGAAGTTTCTAATGGGTCCCGAGTTAGCTCATCTAAGTCAACTTCTTCCTCTACTAATTCGCTAGCCGAATCTTCTTCATCATCCAACACAATTCCCGCCGAACTTAAGACAAATTCATAGGTATAAATTGGACACTCAAATCTAACTGAAAGTGCTATTGCATCTGAAGTACGAGAGTCAATTTCAACTTCCTGGCCATCTTTTTCGCAAACCAATTTTGCAAAGAAAATTCCTTCAACCAGGTTATATATAATCACTTCCTGTACATGAATATCAAATTCATCAGCAAAGTTTTTAAACAAATCATGAGTTAGGGGTCTACTTGGGGTCATTTTTTCCAACTCGATGGCAATGGCCTGTGCTTCAAATCCTCCAATGATAATTGGCAACCTTCTCTTTCCTTCTGCTTCTCCCAGAACTAGTGCATATGCTC
Organism: Parvicellaceae bacterium; assembly: GCA_965230225.1. Lineage (GTDB taxonomy): Bacteria > Bacteroidota > Bacteroidia > Flavobacteriales_D > Parvicellaceae > CALSMU01. Next base: position 169,603 of record CBDDKM010000001.1, on the reverse strand, counting down.
CGGATTGTGTCTGACTGTAGGATAACCCTACTATATCGAGTTTAATCTTCTCCATTTTTTCCATTTAAATCAGGCACCTTCTTCACCCCAATTTAATTATAGTTACGAAAATAAAAAAATATATGGTGAATTCATATCCCCAATGGAGAATATAGACAAAAAAAGCCCCTGAACGGATAACCGAACAGGGGCTCTATATAAAGTTATGTTTTCTCTAGTTCTGAGAAGCTTTAAACGCTTTCATTGCATCCAATAATTTAGGAACAACATCAAAAGCATCACCTACTATACCATAATCAGCAGCTTTAAAGAAAGGAGCTTCTTTATCGGTATTAATTACAACAATTGTTTTACTTCCGTTAACACCAGCTAAATGCTGAATAGCACCAGAAATTCCAACTGCAATATAAAGGTTTGGACGAATCGCTAAACCAGTTTGTCCTACGTGTTCATGGTGAGGTCTCCAGTCGATATCTGCAACCGGACGAGAACATGCTGTTGCAGCACCTAATAAGTCTGCTAACTCCTCAATCATTCCCCAGTTCTCAGGACCTTTCAATCCTCTTCCTGCAGAAACTACTAACTCCGCCTCCGGTAGAAGAACCCCTTCTCCCTGAGATTTCATTTCCTTAACTGTAATACCTGCGCTTCCAAGATCAGCGTTAAATTCAACCACTTCTGCAGACCCTCCAACATTTTCAGGAGAGAATGAGTTAGGCAATAATGAAACTACCTTCTTAGCTGAATTTACCTGAACTTTTGCAAATGCTTTTCCGGAAAACACATTTGTTTTCACTACAAATCCATTAGAAGTATCTGGTACCTCAACAGCTCCAGAAACATGTCCTGCTTCTAATCTTGCTGCTACTCTCGGTCCAACAGATTTCCCTAATTGGTTTTGATAAATCACCACTACTTCTGCACCACATTCGTTTGCAGCAGCAGCAATCAATTTAGTTAATTGCTGATCATTTCCTTCGTTCAATGTTCTGTTTACCAAAACTTTTGAAGCTCCGTAATTACCTAGATTAGCTAAATCAGCTGCATCAGCATCTCCAAATGTTACTGCTGTAACTGGTCCAATTTTGCTTCCGTACGACACTGCTTCAAAAGCTGCTTTTGAAACTTTGCCTTTTGTTTCTACAAATACTAATACTGACATCTTAAATTACTTTTGCTTCGTTATGTAATAAATCAACTAGTTCAGCTACATTTTCAGGATCGATGTATTTACAATCTGCTTTTGCAGGTGGTAATTCGTATCCAACAACCGAAGTTAACTCTGGCGAATCAACAGCAGGAACCACGTTTAATGGTTTAGTTCTGGCGGCCATAATTCCTCTCATGTTTGGAATTCTTTGCTCAGCCATTCCCTTAGCAGCACTCAATACAAAAGGAGTATTTACTTCTACCACTTCAACACCACCTGGAACATCTCTTTCCAATGTAGCTGTATTTCCGGCAACTTCTAGTTTTTGAGCCAATGAAACGAAAGGAGTATCTAGCATCTCTGCCAATAATGCTCCAACCTGTGCTCCATTATAGTTAATAGTTTCTTTTCCTGTTAAAACAATATCATACCCTTTATCTTTTGCATACTCTGCAATTTGCTTAGCCACAAAATAGGCATCCTTTGCTTCAGCATCTACTCTCACTGCATCGTTAGCACCAATAGCTAGTGCCTTTCTGATGGTCGGATCATCCGCCGCCGTTCCAACTGTAATAGTGGTAACTGTTCCTCCGTTTGCTTCAACCAACTCTAACGCACGTACCAAAGCATACCATTCATCATAAGGATTTACGATGTACTGAACACCGTTTTCATCAAACTTGGTATCGTTATCGGTAAAAGCGATTTTTGAGGTTGTATCGGGAGCTTTACTGATACAAACTAATAATTTCATAATTTACTTTTTACTGATTTAAATATCTTCAATTTAAGGCTAACAAATGTAGCCAAAAGTTCCTTTAAAACGATCAAATGTAATAAAAAATGTTATGCATGCATACTTTTTAATTTACATTCACCCTACTTCTGTTAAAATTGTCATTTTGTGTCAAAAATCCAGTACATGAAAGTCATTTTTTGCATCTGTATGTAATATTAAGGTAAAACTCCATGAATTCTGTACGAAATGATTCTTTCGGGTTTTTGAAATTTGGATTTAAACATTAGATTTGCCACACTAAAACTCGCTAGAAAATGAAAACAGTTCAATTTAGAGAAGCGCTTAATGAAGCAATGAGCGAAGAAATGCGTAGAGATCAAAACGTATTTCTGATGGGAGAAGAAGTTGCAGAATACAATGGAGCTTATAAAGTTTCCCAGGGTATGCTTGCTGAATTTGGTCCTGACAGGGTTATCGACACACCGATTGCTGAACTTGGATTTGCAGGAATTGCAGTTGGAGCTTCCATGAATGGTCTTCGTCCTATTGTTGAGTTTATGACCTGGAACTTTGCCATTTTAGCTGCTGATCAAATTATCAATAGTGCGGCAAAAATGCTTCAAATGAGTGGAGGACAATACAATTGTCCTATTGTTTTCCGTGGTGGAAACGGTACAGCTGGTCAATTGGCAGCAACACACTCACAAAGTTTCGAGGCTTTTTACGCTCATGTACCAGGACTTAAAGTTGTTACACCTTCCAACCCATACGATGCTAAGGGACTAATGAAGTCTGCTATTAGAGATGACAACCCGGTATTGGTATTAGAGTCTGAAAAGATGTACGGTGACAAAGGAGAAATTCCTGAGACAGAGTATTTAATTCCAATTGGAAAAGCAGATATTAAAAGAAAAGGATCTGACGTAACCATTCTTTCATTTGGAAAAATTATCAAGGTAGCTCATGAGGCTGCTGAGGAATTGGCTAAAGAAGGAATTGAATGCGAAATCATTGATTTGAGAAGTATCAGACCGATTGACTACGCTACCATTGTAGAGTCGGTTAAGAAAACAAACAGATGTGTTGTTGTGGAAGAAAGCTGGCCATTAGCTTCTATTTCCAGTGAATTGGCTTACCACTTACAACGTTACGCATTTGATTACTTAGATGCTCCTGTACAAAGAGTAACTCAAAGTGATACTCCATTCCCATTTGCTAAAACATTAATTAACGAAGCACTACCAAATGTTAAGAGAATTATTGATGCGGTAAAGGATACTATGTACGTTAGCTAAACAGAATTTATATAGATAAAAGAAAAGCTCTTCAAAATTGAAGAGCTTTTTTTATGTCATTCTATTTGTTTCTGTTAAAACGCAGTTATCAAAAGATCCAAATCCTTATAAGGAAGGTCAAAATTCTCCCCTAAAAATGAAGATGTAAGTGTACCATTATAAATGTACACACCATGTCTGAATCCTTTGTCTGCTCTTATTAGCTTCTCACAACCTCCTCCATCTGCAATTTCCATTACCAACGGGGAGAAGATATTACTTAATGCATAAGAAGCTGTTCTGGAAACTCTGGAAGCAATGTTAGGAACACAATAATGCACCACACCGTGCTTCTCGTAAGTAGGTCTTTCGTGAGTAGTTACTCTGGATGTTTCAAAACACCCCCCTTGATCAATTGCTACATCAACAATTACAGTTCCTTCCTTCATGGTTTCTACCATGGTTTCCGGAACCACACAAGGCGTTCTACCATGTGGAGCTCTTAATGCCCCAATAGCTACATCTGCTCTCATCAAAGCCTTTTGCAACACTTTTGGTTGAATTACGGAAGTAAATATTCTTTGTCCCAGGTCTCTTTGTAAACGCCTTAGCCTGTACACAGAGTTATCAAACACCTTAACAGATGCTCCTAATGCCAAGGCACTTTTTGCAGCGTATTGCCCTACGGTACCTGCCCCTATAATTACCACCTCTGTTGGGGTTATTCCTGCAACACCTCCCAGCATCAACCCTTTTCCTCCATTAACATTGCAAAGTAGCTCTCCTGCAATTAATACAGATGTTGTTCCTGCAATCTCCCCCATGGAACGAATAATTGGATAAATGTCTTCTTCATCCTTAATATAATCCCAGGCAATAGCAGTGATTTTCTTCTTCATGAGCTCCCTAAGAGCATTCTCCGGCTGAACCGTTAATTGAAGCGCAGAAAACAATGTCTGCTTATGTTTCATCATATCAATCTCCTTTGGAGATGGAGGGGTAACTTTTAAAATAATATCTGCTTCGTAAACTTCTTGGTGAGAATACACCACCTCTGCTCCCGCTTCACTATAATCTCTATCTGTAAAATTGGCATCCTTCCCTGCATTACTCTCCACCACTACCCGATGACCATTAGCTACAATAACAACTACAGCTTCGGGCACTAATGCTACACGATGCTCCTGAAACTCCGTTTCTCTAGGTATACCAATATATAAACTTGATTTTTTCTTTCCTACCTCAAGCATTTCTTCCTGAGGTGTTCTTGCTGCCTCATGTGCAAGCGATTTTAAAGCATCCCCTGATGTAATCATTTTTCAATGGTTATTTTACGGTGGTTAGGATCAACAACTTCGATCGCAACCCTTACGTAATTTTCGGGTAAAAGGTTCGGGATTTTTTCAGCCCATTCTATAAAACAAACGTCTCCGCTATCTATAATTTCGTCCAAACCACTAGCCATAGCCTCCTCTTCGTCCTCAATTCTATAAAAATCAAAATGATGTAAGTTTCCTACTTCAGACGACAAATAGGTATTCACAATGGAAAAAGTCGGACTAGAAGGTTCGTCTTCTACCTTAAGAATTTGACAAACTTTACTGATAAGCGTTGTTTTACCAGCCCCCATCTCTCCATCAAAAATAATTACGGGATAATTCTTACAAATTTCGGCAATAGCATCAGCTACCTGACTTAATTCTTCAATGCCTACTCGATCGAAAGCTTTCATCTTCTATTTCTTTCTAACCACATACAGCATTTCGTCTTCCTGAAATCTGTATTTCTGATACTTCTCTTTATCGATGTCTTTATGATAATCATACATCTCCACTTCAAATCCAGCTGCCTCTAACTCTTTTGGATAATTTAAACCATAAAGTCTAACATGATCATATTGCCAAAAGTGCTTTTCTCTTTCTTCAGGAGTGGTAATAGCAGGATCCTCGTAAGTCTCGGTTCTGGAAGAATCAATTGGCACCTGAAAAATACCCCATCCTCCTGGCTTCATAATACGATGAAGTTCCTTCATGCATTGGTGATCATCATCTACGTGCTCTAATACATGGTTACAAAATATAACGTCGTACTTATTGTCTTCCAACGGAATATCATGTAAATCAAAATGAAGATCTGCAATTGGAGATAATAGGTCTCCTGTAGTGTAGTTCAAATTCTTTTGCTTTTTAAATCTACTATGGAAGCATTGCTCCGGAGCAATATGCATCACATCTAAATGATCTGCTGTAAAAAAGTTAGATTTAGTTTTCAGGTAAACCCACATTAAACGATGTCTCTCAAGAGTTAGGTCATAAGGACACAATACATTATCTCTGTGAGCAACATCAGAACCATACGAAAGGAACTTTTTGAAAGATTTCTCACATACGGGACACTCTACCTTATTCCCTTTATAAACTAAAGGGGCAAATATTCTAAATATATAGCTCAACCTGATCAACATTGGTCGAGGCAAAGTATTTAGTAAGTATTTATATAGTTTTTTCATTAAATAAAGAGTCTATTTCAATAGCTCGTTAATTTTTTGAGCATAATCGAAAGAATCGTCCAGATAAAAAGATAACTCAGGAGTTTTTCTCAATTGGTTCCTTACAATCTGAGCCAATTCATGTCGGATTTGCTTAGCGTTTAGCCGGATGTTCTCCAATACTGCCTGATTATCTTTTGAACCAAAAATACTCAGGTAAACTTTGGCATTACCCATATCAGGGGAAACCCTAACAACGGTAACGCTAACCATAGCTCCCATGCATAATTCTCTTGCATTTCTCTGAAAGATTGCTCCTAATTCTTTCTGGATTACACCTGCTATTTTTTCTTGTCTTATTGATGCCATAAGGGCTACAAAAATAGTTTTTTTAATCGATCTCCTGCAAAATAAAAAGCATCCACACAATTTGAGAAGCCGATTTACGTCTTATTACCAAGGTAGTTATATCTTTGCTCCCGTTCAATGAGAGAATTCTTAAAAATACTAACCCTTGTTAAAGGGTACAGAAAATACGCCATTTTGAATGTATTTTTCAATTTAATGGCCATGATATTCTCCGTCTTTTCCATCGTGATGCTCATCCCGATTATGGAAATTCTATTCAACCAAAACGGTAGGATTGATGAGATATTATCAGCACCACCTATAACCAATTTTTGGGCGGAAGGATACTCTTTAAAGGACCATGGTTTTTATTACCTGGCACAACAAATTAGTGAGCATGGTTCAAATACGGTTCTTCTGTATGTATGTGTTATTGTTGTTTTGGCTACTCTTCTTAAAAATGCTTCTACCTATTTTGCCTTATACTTTATAGCAGTTATCCGTAATGGAGTTATCAGGGATTATAGAAATAATATTTACCATAAGATAATCGAGCTTCCTCTCTCCTATTATTCGGAAGAGAAAAAAGGAGATATTATATCCAAAATGACCAACGATCTGAAGGAAATTGAATGGTCTGTTTTAAGATCGTTAGAAGCATGCTTCAGGGACCCAATTAATATCATAGCTTATTTCATCGTTCTCATCTGGATGAGTCCAGAACTAACTCTATTTCTAGTGATCTTTTTCCCTATTGCCGGTTTATTGATTGGTATGGTAGGAAAAAGCCTTAGAAGGAGTGCCTCCAAAGGGCAGGGAAAATTGGGCGAACTCATCTCTCATCTGGAAGAAACTCTTTCCGGTTTAAGAATCATCAAGGCTTTTAACGCTAAAGAAAAATCGAAAGAGAGTTTTAGAAAACACAACGAGGAATACAATCGAATTATGGTTCGAATGTACCGAAAAGGAGATATGGCCTCTCCGATGAGTGAGTTTTTGGGAGTAATGTTAATTGCTTCTGTGCTTTGGTATGGAGGAAGGTTAGCACTTGAAGGAAACATTGATGGTTCTTACTTCATCGCCTACATTGCATTTTTATCTCAACTCATTTCGCCATTCAAGTCCATTACTACAGCTTACTCTAATGCACAAAAAGGTCTTGCTGCAATGGGAAGAGTAAGGGAAATTACAGATGCAGAAATTACCATTAAAGATACTCCTAAAGCTGAAACATTAACCAGCTTTGAAAAGGAAGTAGAATACAAGAATGTTAGCTTCAAATACGACAAAGAGTATGTTCTTAACAATGTGAGTTTTTCCCTAACCAGCGGAAAAACGATTGCATTGGTTGGGCAGTCAGGTTCTGGTAAATCTACATTAGCAGATTTATTACCGAGGTTCTACGACATTGAAGAGGGTGAAATCCTAATGGATGGTAAGAACATTAAAGACATCACATTACATAGCTTAAGGGATCAACTAGGAATTGTTACTCAACAATCCATATTATTCAATGATACCGTATTTAATAACATTGCATTTGGAGTAGAAAATGCAACGCTGGAAGAAGTAATCAATGCTGCTAAGATTGCCAATGCTCATGAGTTTATTGAACAACTTGAAAATGGCTACGATACGAATATTGGAGATGGAGGTGGCAAACTATCTGGAGGGCAAAGACAACGTTTAAGCATTGCTCGAGCAGTTCTCAAAAACCCACCTTTATTAATATTAGATGAAGCAACTTCTGCATTGGATACAGAGAGTGAACGATTAGTACAAGATGCCCTTAACAACCTCATGCAAAATAGAACCTCATTGGTTATTGCTCATCGACTTTCTACCATTCAGCACGCCGATGAAATATTGGTTATGAAGGATGGAGAAGTAGTGGAACGTGGGTCACATCAGGAGCTGATCCTACAGGGAGGTACCTATAAACGCCTTACAGAAATGCAAAGTTTTAGTTAACAAGATGCGAACTCCCCTATTTGTTTTGGTAATAATGTTTTTAGTTTCCTGTTCTCATGAAGAGGAAAATACCCCAAAAGAAAACGATCATATAAATGTTGTGCCAGATACCAGCACCTCCATAGACACATCTACAGTTACTCTAACTAATATTATTGATGATGAACCAGCTGCAATAGACACTTTTGATATTGTTGATTATTACCATTATTTTTTCGACACTCCTTTAAAAGAGTTTAAAAACCTTGATTATCAAGAAGCATTTAAGAATAAAGCCTATGTACTAAATACTTTCAACGTAAATAAAGGTTTTATCGCTTTTACAACGCAAAACACTCCCCCTGAGTGGGATGGAGACTCCAAAACAGAATGGAACTATCAAATTACTTATTGGATACAACCAAATGGAGACCGAATTATAGCACTTGCAACAACAGAATATACATGGGTAAGCGAATCGTCTTCTGTGGAATTCTACCTGCACAGCAAAGAAGGTATTGAACAATTCTCCCCACTTGAAAGATCCTGGAACTTAGGCGACTTTGTTTCTACAGACATTCAAGATGAGTTTCCTACCTCATTCTTTGAATCGCCGGTGGTATATATCCAACTTCCGGAAAATGACAGGGACATTAAGATACAATTGTCCTACAGCGACTACGAAGACGACCAGGAGCTAGTAGATAAACTATTCGACATGGAACTGGAGTACAATGCTATTTTGATCAATCCTATCGATGGTGAGATCAGGAAACAGTAGGCTACCAATATTCAATATCCAGAATTACCGATTTATTTTCCTTCCCCAGTTTAAACGAAGCATCATTAAAAGTAGGTGCAGATATGCCACTTGGTCTGGCTTTGTTAGAAAAGGAATAACCTTCTTTTGGTATCCCCAACCATGTATAGTCCATATCTTCATTCATGTTTTCATCATCCAGGAGCGATATGGCATACTCTCCCTCTTTTAACCCTTTAATTGTATAGTACAGTTCTCCGTTCTTCAACTTGGACTTTTTTAAGCGCACCGTTTTAAAAGGTTTTAGTGGAAACTGAGAGGCTTTGTTATAAATTGAGATAAGAATATTCCCTTTAGAGGAACGAATGTTTTTGACTTTAACTTTTATGTCTCCCGGATCAGCGATAGAGCTTAAAGACAATAATACAGCAATGGGTAAGATCAATAGAGTTTTCATTTGGGCTTTTATAACTAAAACCCCATTTAGCATTCGATGTTGTGAGCTTAACATTACTTAACAAAAAACGCCCCCCAGTTCTGGGAGGCGTTTCCAACTATTATGTGTAATTCAAATTACTTGATTACAATTCCTTTAACAGCAATACCATTTTCAGAAATTACTCTTACAAAGTAGTTTCCACTTTCAACAGTGTTGATGTTAACCTCAGTTACGGTAGAAGTAACAGACTGGTAGTATACTTCTTGTCCGATAGAGTTAAGAATCTGAATTCTCATGTTATCTTGAACTTGCTTCACAGCAATATTGAAGATTCCGTTAGACGGGTTAGGATAAATATCAAAAGCATTTTCGATCACTTCGATCACTCCAACCTGAGAACCTACTGTTACAGTTTCAGAAGCAACACATCCTGTTGCGTCATCAGTTACATCTACGGTATAAGTTCCAGCCGTCAATCCTGAAAGATCCTGAGTTGCAGAATTTCCGTTCCACTCATAAGAATAAGTAGATCCACCTGTAACATCAATATCAATAGCTCCATCAGAACCTAACATTTCGTCAGAAACAGATACTACTGTAATAACTGGTAATGCATGCTCAATTAAAGTCAATACCACAGTAGAGTCACATCCATCTACTGATGTAAACAATTCTGTATAAGTACCTCCGGTTGTTAATGTTTGCGTACCAAAAGTATAAGACTCACCAGCGCAAATAGAATCGGTAGCAGTTTCGTTATATACTGTATTCTCAGTTAATGTAAGTACTACTGTAGAATCACATCCTCCAGTTGAAGTGAATACCTCTGTATATGTTCCTGCTGCAGTTAATGTCTGAGTTCCGAATGTATAAGATGATCCGGCACAGAAACTATCAGAAGCAGTTTCGTTATAAGAAGTCACCTCATTAAGGGTTAGAACAACAGTAGAGTCACATCCATCTACCGATGTAAACAACTCTGTATAAGTTCCAGCTGCTGTTAATGTTTGTGTTCCAAAAGTGTAAGAAGTTCCTGAACAGAAATCGGCAGTAGCTGTTTCGTTATATACAGGGTTCTCAGTTAAAGTTAGAACAACAGTAGAGTCACATCCATCTACTGATGTAAACAACTCTGTATAAGTTCCAGCTGCTGTTAATGTTTGTGTTCCAAAAGTGTATGATGAACCTGCACAAAAACTAGCAGAGGCAGTTTCGTTGTAAACTGGATTTACAGTTAGCGTCAATACTACTGTAGAGTCACACCCATCTACTGATGTAAACAATTCTGTATAAGTACCTGCAGTGGTTAATGATTGTGTTCCAAAAGTATAAGTAGCTCCATCACAAATTGTAGCTGCATCTGTTTCGTTATACGTTGGATTAACAGTCAAGGTCAACACCACTGTAGAATCACACCCATCTACCGATGTAAATACTTCTGTGTAAGTACCTGCAGTGGTTAATGATTGTGTTCCAAAAGTATAAGTAGTTCCATCACAGATCGTAGCTGCATCTGTTTCGTTGTAAACTGGATTTACAGTTAACGTTAATACTACCGTAGAATCACATCCATCTACTGATGTAAACAATTCAGTGTATGTTCCTGCAGTTGTTAAAGACTGTGTTCCGAAAGTATAGGTAGCTCCATCACAAATTGTAGCTGCATCTGTTTCGTTGTACACAGGGTTAACAGTCAAGGTTAACACTACCGTTGAGTCACATCCATCTACTGACGAGAACACTTCAGTGTAGGTACCAGCAGTGGTTAAAGATTGTGTTCCGAAAGTATAAGTAGCTCCATCACAAATTGCTGCTGCATCAGTTTCGTTGTAAACTGGATTTACTGTTAACGTCAATACTACTGTAGAATCACATCCATCTACTGACGAGAACACTTCCGTATAAGTACCAGCAGTAGTTAATGATTGAGTTCCGAATGTATAAGTAACTCCATCACAAATAGTAGCTGCATCCGTTTCGTTATACGTTGGGTTCTCAGTTAAAGTTAAAACAACAGTAGAGTCACATCCATTTACAGCAGTGAATACCTCTGTATAAGTACCTCCAGTTGTTAAAGTTTGAGTACCAAAAGTGTAAGAGTCTCCCGTACAAATTGTAGCTGCATCCGTAGTGTTATAAGTAGGGTTAACTGTTACGTTTTGAGTAGTGGAGCAAGACCCTGGTACCGGTGTATAAGAATAAGCATCGTTAGTTGCACTCCAGTTAGTTGAGTTTCTTCCTGGTGTAGCAATACCAATGGTTCCATCGATATTCTCAATTCCTTGAGTGTGAGATCCACCATCAGAAGGCATGTTAGTTAAGTGCATTTCGATAGCATTACTCGTTTCGTACAAGTGTAAGTGTGTATAGATATTGTTTCCAGCAGAGAAGTGATCTACGTTGAAAAACTCAACAACCAAAACTCTGTTTGGAGCAACACCTGTGGTTGCATATCTTACAACATTCATTGCAGGTTGACCTCCATTTCCTGGATCGATATCTTCCCAAGCAAATGCAATTAAGTTGTTTGGTGTAGTTGCATTTGGTAATACCTGACCAGTACAACATCCACTTGGTTGACCTGTAGAGAAGGTAATAAATCCATTAGAAGAAATGTAAAAGTCAGTGTAAGTGTTTCCAAAGAAATCAAAGCTAAACCCAATTGGTAAAGCTCCGGAAACCTGATCATCCGATAAAGGAACATCAGTTCCAACTGCAGAGATATCAATAGGTCCATAGGTAGTTGCTGCTACGTTATAATCGTACCATGTGTAAGTAATGGCATGAGTACCTACTCCGGCAGTGGCAGGGTTAAACGAGTTACCTGTAATTCCAGGTCCAGAGAATACTCCTCCGGCAGGGCTTCCTGTTAAGGTTGCTGCAGCTTCATTATCACAGTAAGTAGAATTTAATCCTGTGATAGTGCATTGCGCATTCAGGCCGTTGCTTAATCCAAAAGCAACAGCCACAAAAAGTAAAATTTTTTTCATGGTGTGGTCTATTTTTCAGTAGTAGTTACTATTGGGGCTTTTCTGTAGATTTCTAACTCTTTGTAGTACTGAGTTAGATCAGCCTTGGGGTTGTTCTTGTTAGCATCGATGACTTCCTGGATAGCAGCCATTTTCTTTGCTCTTTCTTGTTCTGATGTAAAAGTAATAGTCTGTTCCTTTTTTTCAGAAACTTCTTTCTCTACCTTATTTGTTGTGGTCTGTGACCAACCTGATGTGGCCAATCCGAACAAAACAAATGATAGAATGGTGATTTTTCTTTTCATTTATATGGTGTATTTAGTTCGTGGCGCAAAACTATGGAAACGAGGTCATTATACCATAAGCCAATTGTTAAATTTTTAATAGTTTTTTGGAAGATTTGTGTAATTGTTTGTAAATCAATTTTTTACAGACAATACTGACGAAACATTATTTTGTATCGATTAACAAACAAAAAACGCCTCCCAATAATTGGAAGGCGTTTTTAAAAGTTTATTTGTTTTTGTTTGCTAGAAGCCAAACATTATTTCGTGCTAAAATGAACTTTTACTCTACTTAAAGTCAAATAACTCATCCTCTGCACATAAGTGTGGGATGTATCATCCACTACACATTTCACAGCTATCCGGATCATCCAAAGAGCAAGCAATCTCTGCCATTCTTTCTTCTTCCGTTTTAGCCACCGGATTTGCCATTGCATTTTTGTCAAGAGTAAACTTAATTGCATCGGTAGCAGCTTTGGTTCTTAGGTAGTACATACCCGTTTTTAAACCAGCTTTCCAACCATAAAAATGCATTGAAGTTAGCTTAGCAAAGTTTGCGTTCTCCATAAAGATGTTTAACGACTGAGACTGATCGATATAAGCTCCTCTATCTGCAGCCATATCTACAATTGTTTTCTGCGAAATCTCCCATGCTGTTTTGTAAAGATCCTTGATGTTATCAGGAATCTCATCGATATTCTGAACCGACCCATTAGTCGCCATTAATTTATTCTTCAGGTTATCGTTCCACAATCCAAGTTTTACTAGATCTCTTAGTAAGTGTTTGTTTACGATAATAAACTCTCCAGAAAGAACTCTTCTAGTATAAATATTAGAAGTATATGGTTCGAAGCATTCGTTGTTTCCTAAAATCTGAGCTGTAGAAGCCGTAGGCATTGGAGCTAATAACAATGAGTTTCTTACTCCGTGCTCCATTACTTCTTCTCTTAGCACATCCCATTCCCATCTATCAGTAGGAGTAACATCCCACATATCGAATTGGAATTCTCCTTTAGAGATTGGAGATCCTTTCCAGGTTTCGTATGCTCCGTTTTCTTTAGCTAAATCTTTCGATGCAGTTACTGCAGCATAATAGATTGTTTCGAAAATCTCCTTATTCAACTGAGCAGCTTCTTCTGAATCGAATGGATATCTCATCAAAATAAATGCATCAGCCAATCCTTGTACACCAATTCCAATAGGACGGTGTCTCATGTTAGAATTTCTAGCTTCTGGTACAGGGTAGAAGTTCTGATCAATTACAGTATCAAGGTTCTTAGTTACTTTATAAGCTACCTCAAATAATTTATCGTGATCAAATACACCTTCGTTAACAAACTTAGGTAAGGCAATAGAAGCCAGGTTACAAACAGCTACTTCATCAGGAGCAGTATACTCCATAATTTCAGTACATAAGTTAGAAGACTTAATTGTACCTAGATTCTTCTGGTTAGACTTCTTGTTTGCTGCGTCTTTGTACAACATATAAGGAGTTCCTGTTTCAATTTGCGATTCACAAATCTTAAACCAGATATCCTGAGCTTTTACTGTTTTTCTTCCTTTCCCTTCTGCTTCGTATTGTAAGTAAAGTTTTTCAAACTCTTCTCCGTAAGTATCAGAAAGACCTGGACACTCATGAGGACACATTAAAGTCCAATCTTCATTGGCCTCTACTCTCTTCATGAACAAATCCGGAACCCAAAGCGCATAGAATAAATCTCTTGCTCTTTGCTCTTCTTTCCCTGTGTTTTTCTTCAAATCAAGGAAGTCAAGAATATCTGCATGCCATGGCTCAACATAAACTGCAAACGATCCTTTTCTTTTTCCTCCACCTTGATCAACGTATCTTGCTGTATCGTTAAATACTCTTAGCATTGGAACGATACCGTTAGAGGTTCCGTTAGTTCCTTTAATATAAGAACCTGTAGCTCTAATGTCGTGAATAGATAAACCGATTCCCCCAGCAGACTGCGAAATCTGAGCACATTGCTTAAGTGTATCGTAAATTCCTCCAATACTATCTTCTTTCATGGTTAACAAGAAACAAGACGACATTTGAGGTTTTGGAGTACCAGAGTTAAAAAGAGTTGGTGTAGCATGGGTAAACCATCCTTCACTCATGTAATTGTACGTAGAAATAGCAGCATCAATATCGTGCTTATGGATTCCAACTGCAACTCTCATCAGCATGTGCTGAGGTCTTTCTGCAACTTGTCCATTCAAACGAAGTAAGTAAGCTCTTTCTAACGTTTTAAAACCAAAGAAATCATATCTAAAGTCTCTATCGTAAATGATGTTCGAATCTAAAGTCTCTGCGTTCTCTTTAATGATTTCGTATACCTCATCCGACAACAATGGAGCTTTCTCATTCGTTTTTGGATCTATGTACTCGTAAAGATCCTTCATTGTATCTGAGAAGGACTTTTTTGTGTTTTTATGCAAGTTAGATACCGCAATTCTAGATGCCAACAAAGCATAATCCGGGTGAGTAATGGCATTAGTTGCCGCTACCTCAGCAGCCAGGTTATCCAGCTCACTTGTAGTAACTCCATCGTATAATCCTTCGATTACACGCATAGCCACTTTCTCCGGAACAACCAATGGGTTTAATCCGTAGCATAATTTGTTAACGCGGGCAGTAATTTTATCAAATTTTACTACCTCTTTTCGTCCGTCTCTTTTTAATACGTACATACTCGTTTTGTGGTTTTATAATTTATTACAGGGAAAACTCAGACATCCAATTTTATTTCTAAACCACATTCCCTATCGCAGAAATCGGATGCAATATGTTTTCTAAAAATTTATTCTTAAAAGTCAGCGTCAAGGCTAAACGTAGTACCTTCACTATCACTGCTGTTTTTTACACCAGCTTTTTGGTACTCACCTACTCTCTTCTCGAAGAAGTTAGTTTTTCCTTGCAAGTTGATCATATCCATAAAGTCAAATGGATTGGTAGCATTGTAAACTTTATCGTTTCCAAGCTCCATCAATAATCTATCAGCAACAAATTCGATGTATTGGTTCATCAAGTCTGCGTTCATTCCAATCAATCTAACTGGTAATGATTCAGTAACGAATTGTTTTTCGATCTCAACAGCAGAAGTAATAATTTCTTCTACTTCTGATTTATCCAATCTGTTTTCAAGGTGATTGTTATATAATAAACAAGCAAAATCACAGTGAAGTCCTTCGTCTCTTGAGATTAACTCATTTGAGAAAGTTAATCCAGGCATTAACCCTCTTTTCTTTAACCAGAAAATAGAGCAAAATGATCCTGAGAAGAAAATTCCTTCTACCGCTGCAAAGGCAATTAATCTTTGTGCGAAAGTTCCATTCTCAATCCACCTTAAAGCCCAATCAGCTTTAGTCTTAACTGGCTCGAATGTTTCAATAGCATTGAATAAGTAATCTTTCTCCTTAGCGTCTTTAATATAAGTGTCAATCAATAGAGAATAAGTTTCAGAGTGAACATTCTCCATCATTACCTGAAACCCATAGAAGAATTTTGCTTCAGTGTATTGAACTTCACTCAAAAAGTTCTCTGCTAAGTTCTCATTTACGATACCATCAGAAGCAGCGAAGAAAGCAAGGACGTGCTTAATGAAGAAACGCTCATCGTCATTCAATTTATTTTCCCAATCGTTAATATCAGATGCAAGATCTAACTCCTCAGCAGTCCAAATCATCGCCTGCTGTGTTTTATACATTTGCCAAATGTCTTCGTGTTGAATTGGAAACAACACAAATCGGTTTGGATTGTCTACCAAAATTGGTTCAACAATACCAGTGTTCTCCGGCAATACTCCGTCTAACTTTACGTCTTCTACTGTAGTTTTAGTTTGATCTTCCATGGGCGATTATTTTCTAATATGTTTTTCTTTCTATTCCGTTCTACTATAAATTAGAGACAAAAAATCCCCGACAAAAAAGCACTTCTTTTTTGTTAAATTGAGAGTAAATTGTTACTCCTATTAGTCGGAAAATTTTGTTTTTAGTTCTCTAATTTGAGGAATACAAAAGTTCAAAAAAAAGTATCACAGAACAAGTCTATTTCATCCACAATTTTTGAAGTTATTAACACGCAACTTTAATAAGTCCTTTAAGCCCTTGAAATTCAAGGCTAAGAGGTGTTAATCTACAAAAAATCAAATCTCGTCAAAACATTTTGAACTTTCATCCTCTTTCAGATGTCTCTAAATTACAAGAAGTTACGGAAGTATTGAAAAGTGGTTACAATACGTTTTCCATATACCCATGTTAAAAACAACAAAGTTTTTCAACAATCGATATTAAAAGAATAATTAAGGCAAGATTATGCTTATCTTAAAATTAAATTTCAAAATGGAAATTAAAAAATCTCAATGTAAATAAGGCGTTAAAATTCAACACCTTGCTTAACATTATCCTCCCTTATTCTTTTGCAATTCGCGATCTATTAGCTCCAGCTCATTATAAAATTCTTCACCCCATTTTCTGATAATAGGTTCTTTCAGAAACTGAAACACTTTCACATTGAGTTCTTTACCTAAATTACAGGCTCCTCCACAAATGTTCCATTCGTTATAATTAATAGCCTGATACTTCCTTAATTTCGCTACCCGAATTGGGTACAAATGACAAGAGATAGGCTTTTTAAAGGCAATCTCACCTTCTTTGTAAGCTTTCTCAATAGCGCACTTAGTAATACCTTCCGAATCAAAGTATACAAACGCACATTCCTTTTGATTAACTAAAGTTGTTACTGGTTCATTATCCTGATCCATGTAAAACACCCCTGTTTTATCTACAGCTTCAATTCCCTCCTCTCTCATGTATGGCTTCACTTTTTCATACACTTCTTCCAATTCCCCTACTTCCTCCATAGTAAGTGGAGCTCCTGCATCCCCTTCAACACAACATGCTCCTTTGCAGGCATTCAGGTCACACACAAATCGTTCTTCAAATATGTCTAATGAAATTAGCTTATCGTCTACTTCAATCATAACGACAAAGGTAATCTACAGGTGCATGAGAAACAACTTCTTCCTGACCTCAAGTTCAATTTACATTTTATTGATTATTTTCACCCTAACACTGCAACTATGAAACTGGACCTCAACAAAGTAGTATATCGCCACATCACAGAATGCTCTCAAGAAATTATTTCGCTTATTTCCAATACCACTTATGGTACCGACGGATTGAGGCTTCAGCACAAGGACACTGAAAAGAAAATTCTGGAGTTACACGAACCCCATTTTCATACTTTGTGGCAAGACAGCACCTTACTGGCAGTTGCAGTTCAATGCAACAGAGAGGTTTGGCACCACAAAACAGTTTCGAACGCTTATTATTACAGGTACTTCTCTGTGAAAGAAGAGTTCCAAAATATGGGGTTGGGCAAGATGGTTGCCGCTCAAATAGAATCCTATTACACGGAACACGAAAAAAGAAAATCTGTTTACTACGCCAATATCGAAAAAAAGAACTTTCGATCAATGGGGGTTTCCAACTCAGTAAACAACCAAACTCTTGGCATCATGAAAACCATCTTTTTTAGTCGATTCTTCCCTAAAAAAGATCAACGATGCAGAGCGATTTCCTCAAGTGAAGTTCCTAAAATCAAATCATTATTAAAAGAGTTTTACTCGGATCACACCACCGTTTGGCTTCATCGAATTGGGTATGAAAATGCTTACTATGTATTAGAAGAAAATGGAGAAATTGTAGCAGGGGTTCAAGCCATCAATACCACCTGGAAGTTAAAAAATTTACCGGGATTAATGGGGTGGTTAACTATTAATGTATTTCCCTATACACCTATCATTTCGAGACTTGCAAATGGTAAAAACTTCAACTACCTGGCATTTGAAGGTATTTATTGCCAACCGGGCAGAACCGATGCTTTACTAAAGTTAATGGAGCATGCTCTTAATGCACAGCGATCCTATAAAGGGTTTATCTATCTGGACACAAAGGACCCACTATACCCCATATTAAACAACCACCCTTTATTGGGCACCATGCACAAAATGCAAAAATCGCATGATGTAATCATCTTTGGCAGATTTATGCACTACAATGAAGATGAAATTCAGTCTTTCATTGAGCATCCAAAGTATATTTCTGCCTACGATGTAACATAAAAAAAGCCCCTTAAAAAGGAGCTTTAATTATATTGAGATACATTATTTTATTCATTCAATGCAAATGAGCTAAAGAAAGCATCTGCTCTTTCTGGAGTAGCATAACTTCCGTCTCTCAAAATAGCCACCTGGTATAATCTGTTTCCAACTAAATACATTTCGTACTCTACATAATAATTGGAGTTATTCCCTTTAAACCTCAGTCCAGGATTACCATTTTTCTCTGCTTCTTCCTCGTATTCGAAATCGTAAATACCAAGGCTGCTTACAGCTCCATTCTTACCTCCTTCTAATAAATCCTGAGCAGATGAAAGCTCTACCATAGCAGATGGGTAATCACTATACGCTACCATGTATACCTCTGTAGCAGATTTTTCATACATAAACGTCATCATTTCAATGTCTCCCACTTCGGTAGCAACTGTTTCGTTACTCTCCGATGGTTTACCAAAGAAATTAATTTCAAATTTCCCATCCTCAGATTGGAAAATAGCATTTTCTATTTCTTCTACTATTGGTTCTTCAACTACCCCTTCTTCATGGTTTTCTACCGCTTCTTTTTCTGTAGTATCTGAATCTTCCTTCGTAGCTTCTTTTTCTCCACAAGACACCATCATAACAGAGATGGCCATCATTGACAATAAGATTTTTTTCATTTCTATTCTTTATATGTTATTTGGTTAATTTAAACGATTTGAAAAAAGCATCGGATGTAGATTTATCCGGATAACTTTCTGTTTTTAAAATTGCCACCTGATAAAGTCTATTCTCTATCAGATACATGTTATACTTCACGTAATACGTTCCGTTGTTTCCCTCAAAGCGAATTCCTTTGTTCTTACCCAAAGTAATCTCTTCATCCACATCCAAATTCTCAATACCTAAACTACTTAGTGCGCCAGACTTACCACCTTCCAGCATTTCTGCTCTGGAGTCTTCTGTAATCATATCCTTTGGATAATCATTATAGGCTACCATCTGAACTTCTTCAGAAGTAATCTCATACATAAAAGACTTCATTTGAATTTTTCCAAGGTCCGTATCCACCTCATCGGATGTAATGGTAGGGGTTCCGGCAAACTTAATTTCAAATTTACCTTCTACATCCTTAAACTTTTTAGCTCCCTCAATTAAGGTTAAGCGACCTAAATCAGCTATTTCCGATGCAACTCCTTCAGACATAAACATCAGAGAAACTGCTATAACAATAATGAATTTCATAATTAAGATCCGTTTAATTCCATTTTAACATAACCAACCCCCTTTTTTAAGACTTCCACTACATTTCTGGAGATCATTTTAGGAGGTTTTCTGTAGTTGTAATCTAGTACAATATTTCCAAATGTATCAATTAAAGCCCAGTTTTTTCCTTTTTTCACAGCTGCATATCCAAATTTATAAGGTCTAACATCCTCATACTGATAATCTAACACCAACTTATTCTTGCTATTTACATAGCCCCAGGTACTATCCTTAAACACTGGCGCCAAGCCACTTCCAAAGTTCCCCATCAATTGATATTGAGGTTTTATAATCACCCTCCCTTTATAATCAATAGCTCCATAAGATTTACCATCACTAATGATGGCTTTTCCATTTGTAAAACTCCCTGCCTCTTTATATTTATAGGGTATCACCAAATCTCCATACCAATCCACATACCCATATCGAACTACTTCTTCTTCGAACTCTAATTCACCAATAGTACAAGTATTATTCTTCATTTTCTTACTCACCAGAGCCATTCCTTCACTAAAGTTTCCTCCATTGAAGTTCATAATCCCCTTACGCTTGTCAAAAGCAAAATCTTTTAGATAAACCTCTCTAAAATACTCTTCTGTAAGATGATAATTTACCTTTGGAGCAAATAAGTAATTCAACACACTGTCTCTATATTTTCGCTTACTTCCATCCCAGGTAGTAGTGGTTCCATATCTCCAGAAACAAAGTATTTCTCCAGTAGAATCCACCACATAATTGTACCAATTACCATAATCTATTGAGTCTTTCTTAACCCGATATAATCTGGTTTCCTCTACTCTGGAAATTCCATTTTCGAAAGGGTGTATTTTATTGTACCACCCTGTGCGCTGATCTCCAAGCGAATCCAGTAAGGCATAATAATACCTCTCTTTATCATTGGATTTAAGTGTCATTCGGGACACAAAAAAAGTATCGTTAAACACCGCCACGTTTTCTACCTCGTGACTAATTGCCCTTCCTTTTTCGTTGACCAAAACACTTCTCAACACATCTTTATCTGCGTTGTAAAATCCCTCCTTTAAAAACTCAATATCTCTATAAACCGGTTGGGTAACGTATTCATAACTGCTATCTACAAATCCCCAAAGGTGGTTATACCGTACAGGTGCAAAACCTTTACTAAATGGCATTATTTCGGTATACCATGGAGTGAATAGTTTTCCGGTTTTATTCATCATGGCACAGACCTTTACCTTCGGATCTCCCTCAAACGCATTTGCTGGTTTAGTATGATTATCCACATCGGATGGGCGGTATACTTTTACAGGAAAATCTTTGAACTCAAAATTATTAAGGTACCATTCGGTTATTTTATCTCCATTGTTTTTTACATAGCAATACACACTATCTCCTTCTTTCCTAACATTCGATAATTTTAACACGTCCTCTGCGTATTGCCTTTTACCAATAAATGGAGGTGAAATTGACTTACCCGATTCATTGATCATGTACAGTTCTTTTTCATGTTGCCCCCAATTGGCAACCAGGGCAATTCCTTTTTTGAAGGGATTTACATTTCTAAAAGTATAAGGTATAATTAGCTCACCAGAGGTATTAATGAACCCCCATTTTTGTTTTAAATAATCTGCTTTGGTTGTTCCTTGCAGTACTTTGAGGGATAATACAGCTGCCTTTCCTTCGCTAAAATCTGTAGCGTACCCAAACAGTGGTTTAACCACAAATTTCCCAGCGGAGTTGATATACCCCCATTTTTTACCTTTTTGAACAGCAGCGAGATTTTCATGAAATTCTTTCGCTTGAATAAACTTTGCCTTGATGATCCACTCTCCCGCGCTATTCACATACCCCCACTTCCCTTTCATTTGCTTAGGGGTTAGCCCCTGCCCAACTGTAACCAGCTGAAAACAAAGGACAAAAAGTCCCACTTGAAACAATCGCATCAGGAACATAAACTATCTAGGATCAAATGATGGTGAACCCCAAAACTATCATTTTTTTGACATTTTATAAGACAACCAAACAATAAATTTGGGATTCTTTGCAGTAGGAAACTCCTATTTGATGGATTGGAAAAAAAAATCGATATTTGGAGTTCCCCACTAAAACAACTATTAAATTAACCACTGTATGAAAAAAAGAGCTTTACTATTGGGTACTGTGTGCCTTTCATTATCAGCTTTTGCTCAACAACCAGATAATCAAGTAGAAGCAATTAAACCTAGTTTTGTTGTTACTGCATCTTCTTTCTCTATTTCAGAAAGATTAAGTGATTTTCCGGAAGAGGAGGAAAAGACCTACGAAGACAAAAAAGAATTTAGAAACAACTTCGAAAGAGGAGAATATGATGCAACAAATGCACTTCCTCAAGGAGAAGACCCAGTTTGGCAAAAAACTCCGGGAACAGGAATCAACCGTGCTCCTGAACAAAACTGGCAAGCATTAAGTGGAGGTAACCCACCTGACCCTAGTGGAGCAGCTGGCCCTAACCACTATGTACAAATGGTAAACTCACAGTATAGAGTTTACGACAAAACAGGAACCATACTAAAAACTGGAAGTCTGGGATCTATCTTAGGTGGAGGTAACGCCGGAGACCCTATCGTAATGTACGATAAGTTTGCAGACAGATGGTTCATGAGTCAATTTGACTTTAACAACAATTTATGGGTTGCAATTTCTGAAACACCAGATCCAATGGGTTCATTTTACACATACTCATTTAACGTTGGATCTAGTTTCCCTGATTATCCTAAATATTCTATTTGGAGTGACGGTTACTACGTAACTGCTAACAAATCGGGTAACCATAGCTATGTTATGGAAAGGGACAAAATGTTAGCAGGAGATCAAAGTGCACAAATGATCGGATTTTCTTTAGTTCAACTTAAGAAAAATGGATTCTTTAGCGCACTTCCTCTACACGCAAGTTCTACTCTTCCTAGCTTAGGAACTCCTTGTAGCATTATCTATTTTGAGGATGATTCATGGTCAGGAGTTTCTACTGATGCATTGAGAATTTGGGACATTAATGTAGATTGGGATACTCCATCTAACAGTTCAATTACCTCTCCTTATACGCTTCCAACAGCTCCATTCGATAGCCAATTTACAGCTTCTTGGGATGACATTACACAACCTGGAACCTCTCAAAAATTAGATGGTGTACCAGGTGCTTTGATGTACATGGCTCAGTATAGAGAATTCAACGACCATAATTCTGTTGTAATAAACCACACAGTTGATGTAAATGGTGCAAACAGAGCAGGAATCAGATGGTACGAATTGAGACAAACTAACGGTGGTCCATGGTCTATTTACCAACAAGGAACTTACTCGCCAGATTCTGACAGCAGATGGCTGGGAAGTATTTGTATGGACAAATATGGAAACATTGCTCTTGCATACTCTGTATCCAGCTCTACCACTTTCCCTTCTATCCGCTACACAGGAAGATGGGCCGGTGAAACGTTAGGAGAAATGACTTATTTCGAGCAAACAGCTATTGATGGTACTTCTTCTAAAACGGGTAATGGAAACCGTTATGGAGATTATGCTCAAATGACTATCGATCCGGATGATGAGACTTTCTGGTATACAGGAGAGTACGTATCTGGAGGGACTAAAACAAGAGTATTCTCATTAAAAATGCCTACTTCGTTTGTTAGCATTGAAGACGAATACATGAGTAAAACACTTGTTGTAGGATACTCAGGTAACAACATATTTGATTTATCAATCAGAGACATGAATGAGACGGTTAACATTACGGTTACCAATCCATTAGGACAAACAGTTAAAAGAATCGAAAGTGTACGTTCAGGTTCTTCGTTTAACTACCTGTTGGATCTTAACGGAAATGCTGCCGGTTACTACGTAATTAATGTTGGAAATGACAACTTCTCTAAATCTCACAAGATTTGGGTGAAGTAATTATTACCTATTCAATAAAAAAAGGGGTGCTGTTTTAGCACCCCTTTTTTTATTCTATTGATATCGTTTAATTCATATTTACATTATAAACATTACCATTAATGGTAACTGTTGCATCATCATCGCAATCTCCATTTCCAAAATCAACTGTTCTTAGGTGTAAATCCTGTGGTTGAATTTCAATGGTTCCACTTTTAATCCAGTGGCAAATTACAGCTACTCTTAGTGGACTTGTAATCGTAAGATCGAAAGCTCTTCCTTCTCTATTAACTCCAGAAGCGGTTCCGGTAATATCGTATTCATCGTCATAAATACCCAATAACCCTTGCGTGTTTTCACCTACAACCCATTCTCTAACACGATCACTTTCGTAGGTAATTTCATCTCCATTCGGGTAAGTAATCTTAGCATTATCAATAGCAATTGTGAAATAAGTGTTTCCACTTGCGTTTTGGCCATTATTGGTTACAGTTTTTGTTCCTTCAATCTTGTAATCATTAACGTAGTAGTTCTGAGGAGTAACAGTAATTACAGTTCCAGCATCTCTGTACAACCCGGTAATAACAGCTTCCACAACACCCCTTCTTTCTACACCATAAGCATCAGTACAGTTAGTTGCACCAAAATCCACAGTTACTGTTTTAGGAAAAGTTGGATCAGTTACTGGAGGGTTAACAGTAATAGTTGCGCACCCCGAAAACATATCAGACAATCCCTTCTCTAAATTTTCTTCTTTCAAAGCATCTTCTGTCACCTTGAAAACATCATTAAAAGCCATTTCGGCTATAGCATTATCCTGACTGGTTACTGTAGATCGATTGACTCTCCTTTTACCACAACTAACAGTTAAAATTGTAGCCGAAAGGATGAATATTGCGCTTATTTTTATGCTTTTTTTCATGCTGTTTCTGATTGTTAAGGCCTATAAAGCTACAGCATTTTTGAAATAACTATGCCAAATTAGGCTAGTTTTCGTAAAAGTGCATCTCCATAATGTACTCATAAACAGGCTGAGTAAGGAGATACCTTACATCTTTTTTATCCTTAATAGCATTCCTTATAAAACTTGCCGATACTTTCATAACAGGAGCATCGCAATAGGTCACCTTAGGATGTTCAGCAAGCTTATTATCCTTACTTACATCTATCTGTTCATTTTTTTCCTGAATGGTTAACGCTCTTGGATAAACATAGATGGAATGGTTGTTAAGAATTTCCTCATAATTCTTCCATTTATGAAAAGACCTCAGATTATCCTCTCCCATTATCAGTGAGAATTGATAAGTTGGAAATTTTTCTACTAAATGAATTAAGGTATCTGCTGTGTAAGATGGCTTAGGTAGGTTAAACTCTATGTCACAAGCCTTCAGCTTATCATTATCATCAATAGCAATATTAACCAATGCCAGCCTATGATAATCTTGAAGTAATGAAGCTTTAACTTTTAGTGGGTTCTGAGGAGATACTACCAACCATACCTCATCCAAGTCAGTGTAATCTGCCATGTGATTGGCTATAATCAGGTGCCCTACGTGTATAGGATTAAAGGTTCCGAAATATAATCCAACTTTTCTCATGTTTATGCTTCCAAAAATTTACCTACTACCTCATTGGCTTCAGTAAACGCCTTCTCTAAATCATCATTTAACAAAACGTAATCAAAACGCTCTGCATACCCCAACTCTACTTCTGCTTTCCCCATTCTTCTGGCAATAGACTCATCAGTTTCAGTTTCTCTCCCTCTTAACCTTGCTTCCAAATGTTCAATAGATGGTGGCTTAACAAAGACAGCTAACGCTTTATCTCCAAAGTGTTTTTTCAGATTCAAACCTCCTTCAACGTCTACATCAAAAATGACGTTTACTCCTTTCGACCAGATTCTTTCTATTTCAGACTTTAAAGTTCCATAGAAGTTATCGGTATAAACCTCTTCCCACTCAATAAAGGCATCTTCTTCAATTTTCGATTTGAACTCTTCTACAGACAAGAAATAATAATCTTTTCCGTTCACCTCCATGTGTCGCTGTTCTCTACTACAGGCAGAAACAGAAAACTCCAGGTTTAAACCCAATGAAAGTAAGTGATGTACTATAGTGGTTTTTCCAGCCCCTGAAGGAGCACAAAATATTACTGCTTTTCCACTCATATCGAAATTAAAGCACGTTTAAGGTTTGTTCCTTAATTTTTTCTAATTCATCTTTCATCTGCACCACGATGCGTTGCATGTCTGCATGATTAGCCTTAGAACCTAAGGTATTGATTTCACGACCTATTTCCTGAGAAATGAAACCAAGTTTTTTCCCTTGTCCATTTTCTTCATCTACCGTTTTAATAAAATGATCGCAGTGTGCCTTTAAGCGAATTTTCTCTTCCGTAATATCGTATTTCTCAAGGTAATAAATCAACTCCTGCTCGAAGCGGTTATTATCGATGCTATCCTTCTCCACTACCTCTTCAAGGTTCTTTCTAATTCTTGCTTTTACGGTTTCAATACGGCTATCTTCATACTGAAGCACATCTTCTAATAATCTACTAATACTTGTTACACGATTAGTCAATTCTTCTGACAGAACCCCTCCTTCTTCTACTCTAAATTGGTTGAACTTTTCAAGTGCACCAACTAGTAGTGCTTCAATTCCATTCCACTCTTCCTCTGTTAACTTAGGTTTTTCCGACCTCATTACATCCGGAAGTCTCATCAACGTACCCAGA
The DNA here is from genome assembly GCA_965230225.1 of Parvicellaceae bacterium. Lineage (GTDB taxonomy): Bacteria > Bacteroidota > Bacteroidia > Flavobacteriales_D > Parvicellaceae > CALSMU01. Next base: position 143,208 of record CBDDKM010000001.1, on the reverse strand, counting down.
AAATCAGTCTTATCAACATTCGCTAAATCAATTTCACCAGAAAGTTCCGATAAGCTCTCGTAATAGCTTTTTATCAAAGATTTGTTCACGAAATAGTTTTGCTCGCTTTCCAGAGCATCATAGCTAATAGTAACATCTACTTTACCTCTATTGGCTTCTTTTGCAACCAGGCTACGAATTACCATTTCTTTCTCCCTGTACAAACCAGGAATCCTCAAATTACAATCTAAAAACTTACTATTTAAGGATCTGATTTCAACAGTAATCTTCTTACTTCCTACAAGTCCTTCGGCCTTTCCATAGCCTGTCATTGATTTAATCATGCATACAGATTTGCAGCAAAAGTAAGGATTCTGATTTAGCTATCCTTTACTGCTTCCGACTTTTTCGGGGTTGAGCTTTTTATTCGGATACGACACTATAAAAACTCCTATAAAAATAAGGCTTCCGTAAGCAATTTTCTGCCAGGTTATTGTTTCTGTTCCAACTCCAACAGCAATTAATGAAGTTAGAATAGGTTGCAAGTAAATAAATGAACTAGCCACTGTTGGGCTCACTTTTTTTAGCCCATAAATGTTTAGCAAATAGGCAAAGAAGGTAGTAAACACTACTACAAACAGAATTTTAAGAATAATGTCAATTGGCATCTCCCAATTGATGGTTCCAAACTGACTCATACCAAAAGGCAGTACTAATATGGTTCCAAAGGTAAATACCCACTTAATTACAGTTAGCGGAGTATATTTTTGCATCAGTGGCTTTACCAAAACCAGATAAACTCCGTATGATGCTGCATTAAAAAAGATAAACAAATCTCCTTTTAACGATGCTTCATTGCCCTCTCCTGCCCCTTTAAACAATATTAAAGCAATGCAACCAGTAAGTCCTACTACCACTCCAATTACCCTTCTCCAACTGAGTCTTTCTCTTAAAATGATGGTTGCCATTACCAACACCAAAATGGGGTTGGTAACCATAATAATAGAAGCATTGATGGTAGAAGTATGATGCAATCCCTCGAAAAACATTAGCTGATTTAAAGCCACACCAAACATACCACAAAGGGCGAGTTTGATAAAATCTCTTTTTTCAATTCTTTCGGAAGTTGAAAAAACAGATACCATCCAGAATAACAAAACTGCCCCCACTGCCCTAAACATGATAAATGCAAAGGACTGTAAGTAACCATCTCCCATTACCTCCTTGGCTAATCCGTAATTAATCGCATAGATTAGATTAGCCCCAAATAAGGCAAGGTATGGTAAGTACTTACTAGGCATTCAATTTTTCTATGGCAGCCTGAACAACTTTCTTGGAGTTCCCTACAAACACTTCTTCATCCAATATAATTACCGGACGCTTCAAAAAGGTATACTCCTCCAAAATGTATTTTTTATAGTCCGCTTCAGATAAATCCATTTGATTTAATCCCATTGACTTATACTTCATAGCACGCCTACTAAACAAAGACTCATAAGATCCTGTTACTTTGGCCATTTCCTCCAATTGAGATTCCGTAATAGCATCCGTTTTTATGTCTTGTTGCTCCCAGGAATTATCTACTCCTAGCTCCTTCATTATTCTTTGACAAGTAGTACAGGTACCTAAAAAATATATTTTCTTCATCTTTGTTGCTATTAAATTCGAACTGCACGAAAGTATCATTTTGTTTTGAGCGATCAACAAAAAAATATTGAAAGAAGGTTCACGGGATGGAAAATTTACATTCCTATTATAATTGGCCTTTCCATTTCTTTTTGGCTAGTTAACAACAACTTATCTACCCCTACCTATGAACAGGTAAAAGATGGAATTGGAACATTTATTTGGCAAGACACCAACCACAACGAGGTCATCGATTACCACTTAGAAAATGAGTTTATTCCGTCGAACAATGGAAATTATATAAAGATTACCGGATGGGACCGATTAAATAAAATTCAATGGCGAAACTCCTCTTTCTTTTGGCTATTTCTTGCGTTAATCATGATGCTAATAAGAGATCTTGCATATATGATTCGAATAAGGGTTCTTACTAAGAATGACCTCAACTGGAAACAGTCTTTCAATGTAATCCTAATATGGGAGTTTATTTCTGCTCTTACACCAGGTGTGGTGGGTGGCGCCGCTGTAGCAATGTTTCTTCTGAAAAGAGAAAAAATCGAAATGGGCAGGAGTACATCCATAGTACTATCTACTGCCATGTTGGATAACTTATTCTATATTATCACGGTTCCTGCTCTTTTATTAATTGTAGGACCACACATATTTCTTCCAGATTCGCTAAGCACTGAAATAACCAACTTGTTTTGGGTGGCATATGGAATCATTGCCTCCGTTTTCATTTTATTATTAGTGGGCATATTAATTAAACCCAATTGGTTAAAGCAATTGATTACCCTTGTCTTCTCCTTACCATTTCTAAGAAGATGGAAAAACCAATCTATAACTACCGGTAATGAAATGATTAATACAGGTAAAATGCTTAGGAAAGAAACTCCTTTATTTTGGATGAAAGCAACAGCAGCTACCTTTTTATCCTGGACTGCCAGATACCTTGTAATCAATTGTATCATCCAGGCATTTTTTCATGTATCCCTGTTCGAACATTTGCAGATCCTGGCGAGAGAACTTGGCATGTGGCTCATTATGTTGGTTAGTCCAACTCCTGGTGGAAGTGGAATTGCAGAATACACTTTTAGTATTTTCATGGAAGGTTTTATTCCAATCGGGCTTGCAGGAATAGTTGCTGTTGTGTGGAGGTTAATCAGTTATTATCCATACCTCATTATTGGATCGGTGATTTTACCTAACTGGCTTCAGAAAACATCATCCAACGGTTGAGTGCTCAACAAATGTTGCCAGCATTAGTAGCACAAAGAATACACAAGCTATTACGAACGAAACCAGATATAACCTCGCCACAAAAAAGGCCCAAATGGCCAGGAATCCTACTGAGAAATAAATGGCAAAATCAAAAAAAGCATACATAAGAGAGGTTAAATAATCATCCTGAACTTCGGTCATTATTCCCAACGCTACCAAAACCATTAGCAACAATACCGACACAACTCCACCTCCAATTAAGGCAAGTTGTCGATGGAAATTCTTTCTTCCTTCTTTGGATTCACTGTCATAAATAATGGAAAGATCATTTTGAAAATCACTGTCTTCAGATTCCAGGATATCTTCTTCACTAGCTCCACCTAATTGTGCTCTTAGTGCATGTACTTCATCACTCTCAATCCCTCTGTTTTCGATCTCTTCCAATAGATCTTTTAGCTGATCATTCGTCCATTTAATGTCCCCCGAAATCATATTCAAAAGCTGTTGGGCAGATTTTCTTCTTATGGATGATCTAAAGGGAGAACTCATATAGTTTTTAATACTAATTTCGTATGACTAAAGCTACAATAAAATAATTAGTAGAAATCTTGAATTATGAAATTTGGAACTAAAGCCATTCATGGAGGATTAAAACCCGACTCTGCCACAGGCGCAATCATGACACCTATTTATCAAACTTCAACATATGTTCAGGATGGAGTTGGAAACCATAAGGGGTTTGAATATTCCAGATCCAGCAACCCCACAAGAGCCGCTTTAGAGGCAAATGTTGCCGCCATTGAAAATGGAAAATATGGTGCCGCCTTTGGCTCGGGATTAGCAGCAATCGACTGCATCATTAAAATGCTTAACCCGGGCGACGAAGTTATTTCTACTAACGATTTATACGGTGGTACCTACCGTCTCTTCAAAACGATTTTCGAAAAATATGGCATCGTGTTTCACTTTGTACCAATGGGCGACACTGAATCCGTTAAGAGTAAAATTAACGAAAGAACCAGATTAATCTGGGTGGAAACTCCCACTAACCCTACCATGAAAATCATCGACATTAAAGCAATGTCTAAAGTAGCCAAATCAAACAATTTATTGCTTGCGGTGGATAACACCTTTGCCACACCCTATCTTCAAACTCCACTAGATTTAGGAGCGGATATTATTATGCACTCTGCTACTAAGTACCTTGGAGGGCATTCGGATGTTGTTATGGGGATTTTGGTGGTTAATGATGAAAACCTGGCAAAGGAAATGTACCGCATTCAAAACAGCAGTGGAGCCATCTGTGGCCCAATGGACTCTTTTCTAGTACTAAGAGGAATTAAAACCCTTCACTTAAGAATGAAAGAGCACTGTAAAAATGGTAAAAAGGTAGCTGAGTTTTTATCTAATCATCCTAAGGTAGATAAAGTTTACTGGCCCGGCTTACCAACTCACGAAAATCATGAAATAGCCAAAAAACAAATGAGAGATTTTGGTGGCATGATTTCATTTAACCTTAAGGGAGATCAACTGGAAGATGCTCTTGAGATATTGAAAAAAGTTAAAGTTTTCTCATTAGCTGAATCTTTAGGAGGTGTTGAATCGTTGGTTGGTCACCCGGCCACCATGACTCATGCAGCTATTCCAAAAGAAGAGAGAGAAAAAAACGGAGTAACTGACTCCTTGATTAGGTTGAGTATTGGGATTGAGGATGGAGATGATTTAATTGAAGACCTTGTTCAAGCTCTTTCCTAGCCTCCTCTATTAAGTAAGATAATCAAAAGCGTAATATTACCGTACTCTTACTTTTCTAAAGCACGTTAATTTGAGGTTAATGACATCTTGCAGACAGTTCATACTCAAATTAATTACTATTTTGTGGGCACAACTCAACTTATTTTTAGATAAATCCACCGAAATGAAACAACCTAAACTATTACTGGCTGGATTGGCCGCTATCTGCTCCTTAAGTTTTAGTGCACAACACACCATAGACCCTACCAACTGTAGAGAAGGGGAAGATTTTGAATATTGCAGAACGCATATTCGAATGAACGAATTAAAACAAAACCCAGCTTTTTTAAAGATTCAGGCCGCGGATCAGGCCATTATGAAACAAAGAGAACTTCAAATTAGAAGTGAGAAAAGTCAGGGAAAAGGACAAGTGTATACTATTCCTTTAGTATTTCATGTTCTTCACATGAATGGTCCAGAAAACTCCAGCATGGAGCAAATCCAAAGTGCTGTAGATATTTTAAACAGAGACTTTAGATTACAAAATACAGATGCTAACACTGTTCAACCTACTTTTCAGGGAATGCCTGCTGATATTGAGATTGAATTTGCTTTAGCTACCATTGCTCCTAACGGACAATGCTTTAATGGGGTAACAAGAACATATTCTCCTTTAACTTTTGATGGAAGTAGTGGACAGGCACAATTAAATGCCATCAAAAATGGTAATGATGTTTATCAGGGCGAATGGCCAGGAGACGAATACCTGAATATATTTGTTGTTGATGATGCCGGTGGAGCTGGTGGATACACCTATTTACCGAGCAACTGGCTTGGGAATAGTATGGGAAACGGTATTTGGATTAGAAATGCTCAAATGGGGGGAGTTGGTACAAGTATTTCCAGTAGATCTCTAACTCACGAAGTTGGACACTGGCTTAACTTAAGTCATACCTGGGGACCAAACAATAACCCAGGAAATGCTTCTAGCTGTACCGACGATGACGATGTAGACGACACTCCGAGGTGTATTGGTACTACTTCTTGTTTGTACGCTTTAAACTCATGTAGTAATGATGCTAATGATGGTTACTGGAGTTCGGATGTTGTTGATAATGTTGAGAACTACATGGACTACTCAGGGTGCTCTAAAATGTTTACGGATGGACAAAGAATTAGAATGAGAGCCGCGATTACCTCTTCTGTTGGAGGAAGAAATAACATTTGGCAAACCTCTAACCTTAATGCTGTAGGCGCTAACGGAAATGCTGCTTTATGTAAATCTGAATTTACAGCAGACCACATGGTAATATGTGCTGGAGATAGTGTTATTTTTACTGATGAATCCTATCATAATGTATCTGGATGGGATTGGACATTTACGGGAGGAAGCCCTTCTGTTTCAACCTCACAAAATGAAACGGTAATTTATTCTACACCAGGAACCTATTCTGTAACTCTTGCCGTAACAGATGGGACCAACTCTGTTTCAGAAACAAAAACTAACTACATCACTGTACTACCAAGTACGGGTGATAATACCCCAATTGTAGAAGGGTTTGAATGGATCACTTTTCCAGGAACGGATTGGTTTGTGGAAAACTGGGACAATGCGAATACGTTTGAAATAACTTCTTCAGCAGGTGCTACAGGAGTTAAATCGTTAAAACTGGATAACTACAATAACGATGAAGGTCAGGTTGATGCATTCATTAGTAACACTTATAACTTAAGTGGCTTAAGTGGTGTCGTGTTGACGTTCAAGTATGCATTCGCCATGAGAAACCCATCAAACGTGGATGCCATGCAGGTTAAAGTTTCCAATACATGTGGTGCAACCTGGTCCGTAAGAAAAAACATTTCCAGTGCACAGATTGAAACGGCTTCAATGACCAATGCACCGTACACTCCATCTGCTGATGACTGGGAAGAAGTGACGATTACCAATATTAGTGCTTCTTACCTTGTTGAGAATTTCAGATTCATGATCGAATTTACAGCTGGTGGTGGTAACAACCTTTATATTGATGACATTAATATATATGACCCTAATCAGGTGTCGGTTGAGGAGAATGGGATATTTAACCAACTAAGTGTATTCCCGAATCCTTCGGATGATATTACTACTGTGTTATTCGAATTGAAGGACCAACCTGAAAGTGGAGAGATTGTGTTATTCGACATGCTTGGTAAACAAGTGTATAGAATTGAAGGCAACCAAATGAATATTGGAATAAACCGATTTGAAATCCCTGTTGGAACATTAAGCAAAGGGATTTATGAATTGCGAATCGTTTGTAACAAGCAATCGGTATCAAATAAATTGATCGTGGAATAAAAATATTATTCCGCTCAGACAACTATAGTATAAACTGCGTGGTCTATTATTTGATATTTAATAATTGTTACACAATTATTAAGACTATTGTAAGGTAAATAGTCTAACCGCTCATCAATCTATTACCCCTTAATAATGATCGTGTTAGTACATTTATTGCACTACGTATAATTTGTTAAACCACTACAAAATGAAACAACCTAAACTATTACTAGCAGCTCTCATGCTGTCTAGCTTAAGCAGTGTCTTTGCACAAAGACCTGTAGACCCTTCGAATTGTAGAGAGGGAGAAACGGTGGAGTATTGTCGTTCACACGTAAAAATGGCAGAACTGATGAAAAACCCAGCTTTTTTGAAAATAAATGCTGCGGATCAGGCTATTTTAAAACAAGCTGAAGAAGATCTTCTTAACCAAAAAAGTGGTGCTCAAGGGCAAGTGTATACCATCCCTTTAGTATTTCACGTATTACACAATGGCGGATCTGAAAACATTTCAAGAGAACAAATTCTTGACGCTGTTGATATTTTGAATCGTGATTATCGATTACAAAATTCAGATGCCAACAATGTGGTTTCCGCATTTCAGGGGTTACCTGCTGATGCAGAAATCGAATTCACTCTAGCCACTATCGCTCCAAATGGACAGTGCTTTAGTGGTATTACCAGAACGGTTAGCCCGCTTACCCATGATGGAAGTAATGGAGGAGCACAGGTTAATGCTATTGCCAACGGTAATGATGTATACCAGGGGACATGGCCTGGTGATGAATACTTGAACATCTTTGTGGTAAATGAAGCTGATGGTGCTGCAGGGTATACTACCACTCCAAGTAACTGGATGGGGGCTGCGATGAGCAATGGAATTTGGATTCTACACAACTATGTAGGATCAATAGGAACTAGTTCTAACTACACTAGCCGATCTCTTACACACGAGGTGGGACACTGGTTAAACTTAGAGCACCCATGGGGAGGAACTAATAACCCAGGAATTGCAAGTAACTGTAGTTCTGATGATGGAGTTAATGATACTCCTAACACTATCGGTGTTACTTCATGTAACTTAACGGAGTCTTCATGCGGACCTCTTGCTAACGTAGAAAACTATATGGATTATTCTTACTGTTCTAAGATGTTTACTCCAGGACAGGTAACGAGAATGAGAGCTGCGCTTAACTCTTCAGTTGGAGGAAGAAACAACATTTGGCAAACTTCTAACCTAAATGCAGTTGGAGCCAACGGAAATGCTCCATTATGTGAAGCTTCTTTTACTTCTGACAGAGTGATCATTTGTGCCGGAGAAACAGTAACGTTTACTGATGAGTCTTATCATAATGTAACAGGTAGAACCTGGACCTTTACGGGAGGATCTCCAGCTAGTTCTACATCTGATGTAGAAACAGTAACTTACAGCACTCCTGGTAACTATACGGTTGCATTACAGGCTACTGATGGATCTAATACAGTTTCCACCACAGAAAATGCTTACATCACAGTTTTACCAGCTACAGGATACGCTCCTCCTGTGGTAGAAGGATTTGAATCTATTACCGTACCAAGTTCTGATTGGTTTATCGAAAACCCAGATAACAGTACAACATTTGTGGTTTCAAGCCTTGCTGCTGCAACTGGAAGTAAATCTTTAAGATTAAACAACTACTCTAATCAGGAGGGTGATGTAGATGCAATTGTTAGTAACACTTATGACCTTTCAGGATTAAGCCAGGTTACCATGACATTTAAATATGCATTTGCTCAAAGAAACTCATCTAATACAGACAAACTTCAAGTATTGGTTTCAAACACCTGTGGAGAGTCTTGGTCTGTTAGAAAGAATATTTCTGCAACGCAAATTGCAACAGCATCAACAACTAACGGGAACTTTACTCCTTCCGCTAGCGACTGGGAAACTGTAACCATTACTAATATTACCTCTTCTTACCTAGTGGAGAACTTCAGATTTAAGTTTGAGTTTACTGCGGGCGGAGGAAACAACCTTTACATTGATGACATTAACATTTTTGATCCTAACTCGAATGTTTCTGTAGAAGAATTAGATGTAATGACCGACTTATCCATTTATCCTAACCCTGCTAATAACATGGTAAACATTTCATTTAACCTATTAGAGGAAATGGAAAATGGATCGATTGAGATTACAGACATGTTAGGTAAACGTGTTTCTAGCATCTATAAAGGTTCTATCCAAAAGGGAATGCAACAATACGCTGTACCTGTTAATGAGTTGAGCAAAGGAATCTACTTTGTAAACATTGCCTCAGGAACAACTAATGTTTCAAGAAAATTGATCATAGAATAACCACAAACTATTCTATTTTTAAAAGCCGGAGCGATTTGTTCCGGCTTTTTTTGTGCACACTATTACTGGACATAAAAAAAGCCATTAGCGTTAAACTAATGGCTTTCTATATTGCTTTTGACTATTGGTTAAGCGTCAATGTTTGCATATTTAGCGTTCTGCTCGATAAACTCTCTACGAGGTGGAACATCGTCTCCCATCAACATTGAGAATATTCTATCGGCCTCAGACCCATTCTCGATAGTTACCTGACGTAGGGTTCTGTTCTCCGGGCTCATGGTTGTTTCCCATAATTGCTCAGCATTCATCTCCCCAAGACCTTTATAACGTTGTACGTGTACACTAGACTCAGAACCGGCACCTTTCATTTCCTGAATATAACCATCTCGCTCTTCATCGCTCCATGCGTATTTCGATTGCTTTCCTTTCTTAACTTGATACAACGGAGGTGTAGCAATATATATATATCCATTCTCAATCATTTCTTTCATGTATCTAAAGAAGAAAGTCATGATCAAAGTTTGAATATGGCTACCATCAACGTCGGCATCACACATGATGACTACCTTGTGATATCTTAATTTTTCAAGATTTAGTGCTCTTGAATCCTCTTCTGTTCCAACTCGAACACCTAATGCAGTATAAATATTTTTAATCTCTTCGTTATCGAAGATTTTATGCTGCATTGCCTTTTCTACGTTAAGAATCTTACCTCTCAATGGCATGATAGCCTGGAAGTGACGATCTCTCCCCTGCTTAGCTGTACCACCTGCAGAATCTCCCTCCACAAGGAATAGCTCGCTAATTTCTGGGTCTTTTGAGGCACAATCAGAAAGCTTACCTGGTAAACCAGCACCTCCCATTGGGCTTTTTCTTTGAACCATCTCACGTGCCTTACGAGCAGCGTGACGTGCCTGAGCAGCAAGGATTACTTTATTTACGATTTGCTTGGCGTCATTTGGATGTTCTTCCAAATAATCCTGAAGCATTTCACTTACCGCCTGACTAACAGGAGCAGTAACTTCTCTGTTTCCTAGCTTCGTTTTTGTTTGTCCTTCGAACTGAGGTTCAGCTACTTTAACAGACACAATAGCCGTTAACCCTTCACGGAAGTCATCTCCAGAAATTTCGAATTTTAATTTATCCAACATTCCCGATGCTTCTGCATACTTTTTAAGGGTATTGGTTAACCCTCTTCTAAACCCAGAAAGGTGAGTACCTCCCTCGTGGGTATTAATGTTATTTACGTAAGAGTGAATGTTCTCTGCATAAGAGTTGTTATAAACCATAGCAACCTCAACAGGGATTCCATTCTTTTCTCCTTCCATGCTTACAACCTTTTCAATCAGTTGCTCACGTGTACTATCTAAGTATTCAACAAATTCAGACAATCCTTTTTCAGAGAAGAACGTTTCTGTAGGAGAATTTCCTTCTTCGTCTTTTGAAGATTCTCTTTCATCAGTCATCACAATGGTTAATCCTTTATTAAGGAAAGCCAACTCTCTCATCCTTGTAGCCAAGGTATCGTAGTGATAAACTAATTCATCAAAAATTTCCGGATCCGGGTAAAAGATTACCTCAGTACCACGTTTATCAGTATCACCAGCTTCTCTAACCAGATAATCAATTTTACCTCTTTGGTATTCCTGCTCGTAAATTGTTCCTTCTCTATAAACCGTTGCTTTTAGATTCCTGGACAATGCATTTACACAAGATACACCTACCCCGTGCAAACCTCCGGATACTTTATAAGAATCTTTATCGAATTTACCTCCGGCACCAATTTTAGTCATTACTACCTGTAGTGCAGAAACTCCTTCTTTGGCGTGCATCCCTACCGGAATCCCCCTACCGTTATCCAATACTCTTATTCCGTCTCCTTCCAGAATAGATACTTCAACTCTGTTACAGTGTCCGGCCAGAGCCTCATCAATAGAGTTATCCACTACCTCGTATACAAGGTGGTGAAGCCCTCTTACACCGACATCTCCAATATACATGGAAGGACGCATCCTAACATGCTCCATACCCTCCAACGCCTGTATACTATCAGCCGAATATCCATTCTCTTTTTTATTGTCTTCGCTCATACTTAATTATTCATTTTTAGAGAAGTAACAAAGATAAAATTATTGACACGTTAAAACACACTGAAACACGCCCTTATTAAGGGATTTATCAACATTTTTCAACATTACTAACAAAGATGATTCTCGCTAATTTTTGAACGATAAAATTTTGCAAAAACTAAACAGAAATTTCATACGAAAACGCTACACCAGTTTAGTCTTACCACTGTAATCAACTCATGTTCAAGCAACTTGAACACTTCAGATTAGAAACTATAAGTCAGTCCTCCAATTACATTAATGCTTTGCACAGGGTAATTATCCCATTGTTGATATTTAACTGTAGTAAGGTTATTAACATCCAGGAACAGAGATAGCTTTTTATTGTATCTGTATTCCAGCCCTAAATTAGCATCTACATAAGGCTTTAGATCAAAGATATATTTACCTTCTGTTGGAGTAACTCCTTCCACTTCTCTATAGCTAAATGCAGTTCTTTTACCAACCACAAAAATGTTAGTTCTCACCAATATTTTGTCAGCTAGATCATAGGTTCCACTTACAGTAAATCTCCATTTTGGTCTGTACCAGGCTTGCTCTCCATCCAGTTTAGAGAATCCAAATACCTCTCCTTTTGCATAGAGCTTCATCTTCTCTAATTTCTGATAAGCAATTTGCCCACTAACCGTTGTCATTACCAAAGTATCGTATATCACTCCGAACTTATTTTCGTAAGAGTAAGCAGTGTCATTAAAGAACAATGGCGTTCCCTCTAACTTCTCTTGCGAAGCAGCCAGATTAAACGAAATTGTAGAGCTAATAGAACCTCTTACACCTGCCTGAAACTTGATCTTTTGATTGGTATTCATTAAATCAACATTTGACAATACAAATGGATTCTCCAACCTCAATGTGTTGTACGAATTTCTCTGAATTTGTCCAGATAAAGATAGGTAAGGAACGAATACATTATTGAATAAGCTATAGCTTGCATGCACATCCGGATAAAAATGAAATTTAGCTGAATTCATGATATTAGCGTGAATTCCAAGCCCTGCCTTCACCTCCCAGTTTTTACCTCTGGAGTGGATGTATGGATTCAGTTTTAATATCGCATTGTTGTTCGTCAAAAACTCAGGAGCATTTGCCACAGAGTCTGCCAATGGATTTATAAAATGCTGGAACGGTGTTTTTGCTCCATTAAAGTCCAACGAGAACATCCCTCCAATTTCTTCCTTCTCCATGAATTTGAACATGTCTGCAGAAACCAACAAGTTGTGTTCGCTAATTCCTGTTCTACTGGATAAGTACTTATACCCCAAATCAATGGTGTGATTTAACTGACTGCTATCCTTGTATCTACTCTTTAGTTGAGAGTTAAAGGCTATCAGGTTATAGGTTTGGTGAATGGTATCTTCCGACTCTCTGTAAGCTGCAGGGATCAATGTATCCAAGGTTGAAAAACCGTAGTAATAATAGTTGTTGCGATCATAATCTAATCCACCTTCTATAGTGTGCTTTCTAAGGAAATGCTTATAAAACCCTCCAAAGTGGTTATCGCTGTACTTATTAACTCCAACATCATTGATACTTCCCAGTGCACTGTGATGCATTAAATCTAGCCCCCATGAGTTGGTTTTTGATCGTTGAGAATTATAATATGCTTCCAGATATGGAGATGTGTAATTACCGATTCCTGCTTTTACATATCCCGAATAGAGTTTCTCTAATGGCTCCACAACTTTTAACTTAGCTGGGCTAATTGGCTTAGTAGCAAACTTTACCGTGTGCCTTGCCGGCTCTAAATAATAAGTTACCGGCGGAATATCAATGATAGAATCGTACGATCCCGGCAACTGACCTACCTTTTGAGATTTGGTAATGGTTCTAAATTTATCACCACTAGCTTCTACAAATATATCCTGCGATACAGCCTCTCTAACAACAGACAGGCTCAACAACAATAATATGATTCTAAATCCTTTCATAGTTCCTTTATTTATTGATGATTTATTCCTGCTCTCCATTAGATCCTCCTTCCTCTTTATCGTTTTTCTTCTTTTTCTTTTCCTTCTGAGTATCATCAGTCTCGTCGAATAAACGCTTATCCTTTTCGTCCATTCCGTTAAAATCAATTTCCTCGTCTTCTTGTTGGACTCTCTTTTCTCCTCCGTTTTCCAACTCAGTAATGTAATCTAGTTTTTCCTGAGCCATTGTAACGATTTCGGCTTTGTCTACTCCATCATAATTATCAATGATACTTTGTAAACTAGCTCTGGCGTTAAAATAATCTTCCACCGCAATAAAATTATCTCCTAAAAGAATCAAGCCTCTTGCTATCCAGTAATGGTAAGATGGCTTTTGTTTAACCAATTCCATGATGGAGTTTTCGCAAGTTTCATGCTCTCCCTTCAAGAAGTAGATTTCCGACTCGTAGAACTTAGCTTCAGCTCCTTTGATGCTCTTCGTTTTATCATTACACTCTTTCAAATAGATCAACGCATCGTCCAACTGATTCATTTCTTTTAGTGAAATTCCTCTGATTAACAGAGCTTCAACTTCCAACATTTCATCTAACGCCGATAAGTTCAATACCTTACCTGCATAGGTTTCTGCGGCGCTGTAATTTTTAAGCTCCCAGAAACACTTCATCTGACCAATTACGGATACTCGAATATTCTCCTGTGTTACTGCCACTTTTTCTAAAGTGGTGTAATGTCCGGAAGCTTGTCGGTAATCTTTTAGATCGAAACTGATGTTCCCGGCATGTCTTAGTGCCTCAACATAATGGTTATTATTAACCTTCTCTACTACTTTGTTGTAATGCATTAATGCCTTTTCTAAGTTCCCGGCATTATACACACACTGTGCGATATAAAAGTTAGCTTCTGTTCCATGTTTAGCATTAGGTACTTTTTGAAGATAGGCCTCTGCTTTAGCAATGGCTGTATTACAGTCTCCCTGTCCCCAGGCTAGCTCAACAGGTCCCCAAAGAGCAGAATCTAATTCGTTAGCAGCAACGCTAATACCTCTTGTTTCCAGCCAGTCGTAATATCCTTCCAGATTACCTCTTCCCTCGTACACATCTTTCATTAAGAGCACTGCCGTTTCATTCTCCGTTTCAGCATTAGGATAGTTATTCAGTACGTACAACAGTTTAGCCTCTGCTTTATCATAATGACGATCACTCAAATGAATTCCTGCCATTTTAACATAGGCATCCGGAACAAATTTGTTCTGTGGGTAATTATCTACAAACTCCTGGTATACTGCCAATGCCTTTTGGTTTTCGTTATTGGCTCTATAAGTATTGGCCAGGGCTTTAATGGATGGTATTTTATAGATTGAGTTAGGGAACCTCTCCAATAACCCTTTAAGGGTTTTTGCCTTTCCTTCATAATCTTTTAACACCCCTTGAGATTGAGCTTTTTGAAAATATGCATAGGACAGGTCTCCTTCTCCCTTACTTATTGCAGTAGTGTAAAACTCTACAGCTTTTTTATCCTCTTTTAAAAGGAAGTAACAATCTGCCAATCTTAAGTAAGCATCTTGAAGTTTTCTTTTATCCGCTCTGCTTTCCAACTGAGTATAATTCCTAAAAGCCGTTATACTATTTTTCAATTGAATTTTACGAGCTTCCAGTCCAATGTGCTCATTAGAATTCCCCTTAAATGGCTCCGCTTTCATAAAGTAGGAATAGGCTACATTGTAGTCGGCATCATGAAACACAGATGTAAGTGCTGCCCCCGGCTCCAATCTAAAATTAACATATTGGGCAATGGCTTTATCGTACTCTCCAGAATGATAATGAGCTTCTCCAATCCAAAATACACTTTCTGAATTTAGCCTCTTATCCACAGGGTACCTTTTTACATCCTTAAATTTTTGAATCGCATTGGTATACTGACCATTATGAAACAACTCCACCCCTCTATTAAAGGTAATTGTCTGGTAAGCTACTTTCATTCGATCGTCTTTGTTCTTAATTCGCTCTAAAGAAGCTAAAGCCTGATCGTAGTTTTTCGTGGTCATGTACACCTTAATTAAAAACTCATAGGCTTCTTCCACTTGTGGAGATTCCGGGTAAGTTTCGATGTACTTATGAAATGCCTCAATGGCTTTATCGTATGGGTTATAAGATAGCTCGTAGGCCAACTTGGCATAATTAAACAATGAGTTTTCTTTTATCTCGGGGTCAAAATCCAGGTTGCTGGCAGCATTAAATGCATTTAAAGCATAATCCTTCTGATCCAATTTAAGATAAGCATCGGCCATGTGGTAATAGGCTGTTTGCGACATCCCATCCTTTTTAGATGCTACTCTTCTTAAATAAGTTACTGCATCGGCGTATTGACCAGTTCTGTAATAAGCATACCCTAACAGGTAGTTATCATCTCTGCTAGCCTTAGATCCTTTTCTGAATTGCAACAGGTAAGGAATACATTTTTCGAACTCTCCTTCGTGGTAATATGAGTCTCCAATAA
Organism: Parvicellaceae bacterium; assembly: GCA_965230225.1. Taxonomy (GTDB): domain Bacteria; phylum Bacteroidota; class Bacteroidia; order Flavobacteriales_D; family Parvicellaceae; genus CALSMU01. The sequence goes on along the minus strand of CBDDKM010000001.1, from coordinate 127,437 downwards.
GTTTGGCAAACTCCGACTTTCTTTTAGAACTTACAGAATCCATATACGGAGGTGCATATTCTAAAAGCTGCTTATACCTTCCTTGTTTGTAATAAATTTGAGTAATATAGTAGGGTACAATAGGGCTAAACATAGGCTCAGAAGCTATCTTCTGAAATCCTTCTAAAGCTGTTTGAAAGTTATTTTCGGTATAAGCAATATGGCTATAGTAATAGGTTGCAGGAGCATTATACTCTGACTCTTTATCCAGAATTTCGTGGAAATTCTTTTTGGCATTAGCATAATCATCTTCTCTGAAATAGCTATATCCCAACTTGAAATAGTACTCCACTCTTTCTTCTGCTGATAAATCCAGGGGGTCAACCTTCTTAAAGTATTCTATTACTTTTTTCGATTTTCTCAATCGGTAATTCTGTCTTCCTAACTGGAAGTAAACTGTTTTGGCTTTTGGATGATCAGGATGTTCGGTAACAAACCTGTTTAACAAAAACTCGGCGTCTTTATGGAATAGCTCAAGTGCACATACTGCATAGTAATATTCCGAATTGATACGAATTTCGTCTTGCTTATCCGGCAAGCTATTGATCGTTTCTTTGAACTTATCTTGAGCCGCGCTGAATTTTTCTTTATCATACAAATCCTGTCCCTGATAATACGGACGGTACTTGTCGGTATAAACCTGGGTCTTTTGTGCTGTATATGAAACACAAATCCCAATGAATATGATGAGTGATAAAGACTTTCTAAATTTCTCCATGAGATATACCATACCTAAATTATAACTTGTTAAAGGTAGTAAGGCGAAAAGGTAAAGTCTTTGAGCAGTAGATTAATTTTCAACGCAAATCTGTTAAAAGTATTGTGTTGATTTTAAAGGATCAGAAATTCTTTTTATGATCTTTATGATCGGTAAATCAACAATCTTACCAAACTTTGGAGAACGAGAAAAATATTATATCTGTAACCGGAATTGACGTATATCAGCGAGATATGCTCGTACTCCGAAACGTTGACCTTACGGTTCAAAAAGGCGAATTTGTATACTTAATCGGTAAAACCGGGAGTGGTAAAAGTAGTTTACTTAAAACCCTTTATGCCGAACTTCCAGTAAAATCAGGAGTAGCAACTGTAGCCGGTTTTGGCTTACAAAAAATAAGACGCCGAAAAATCCTCGCACTTAGAAGAAAGCTAGGTGTTATTTTTCAGGACTTTCAACTTCTTTCCGATCGTAGTATAGAAGACAACCTCAAATTTGTAATGAAAGCTACCGGCTGGAAGGACAAGAAAAAAATGAACGAGAAGGTCAACGAACTTCTTGAGAAAGTTGGTCTAACCAACAAGGGCTATAAGTTTCCTCATCAGTTATCGGGAGGAGAACAACAAAGAGCTGCTATTGCCAGAGCATTGATCAATGATCCGGATTTACTTTTGGCAGATGAGCCTACCGGTAACCTGGACCCCGAAACTACGGAAGAAATCATGAGGCTCCTGTTCGAAATAAGCAACAATGGAAAAGCCGTAGTAATGGCTACTCATGATTATGAAATGATGCAAAAGTTTCCTTCCAGAACATTGAGATGTGAAGATGAGAAACTAACTGAAATTAACTTAACGGAAGCTCCAGAGTTTAAGATCAATTTCTTTTAATTGTAAACTGACTCAACAATCGTTTTAGCATTTTCCAGATTATTAAAACTTGTTTTTAATACTCTTTCTCTAATTTCTAAATCTTCCTCAGTGAATGATTTTTCCATTAGTTCGTCAATGGCATTTTTCATTGCCTCTGGATTATCTGCTAAAACACAAGCTTCTTCAAGGCCTGTATTGTCTACCATAAAGTTATTGACTAAACAAAACCTCCCTTTATACAAGGCGGAAAGCATTTTCAATTTTATTCCGGTTGGCTGAAATGTTGGCAGAACATTAATGTGTGCATTGGCAATAAGCTCCTCCAATTCGGTAAATTCTATATCCGCCATTAACTCGATATTCGGATATTGCTCCACCTCTTTCCTCAATTCTTGAGATGGATTACTGCCGGCAATGATTAACCGATGCGCTGAGCCTGCGAATACCTGTTTAACTAAGTACATAGCGGCCTCATTGTTTTCTCCAACAGAAAGATTACCATGATACAGCGAATAATACCCCTTACCTGGTTTAGATGTTACTTCCTCACCCGAATGAAATGCAGGGATATATTTAGCATTGTGATACCTGGATTCAAAATGATCAAAATCGTTAGGAGAAATAGCTAGTAACACATCTGCATCCGACAAGATACTTTCGAACTTCTTTAGCTTAGATGCTTCTGAATTAAAGAATTGCTTTTTAAAAATAGATCTTTCCACCTTTGCCAGACCTTTGTAATAGTCGTGTTCTACATTATGAGTACGCATAACTATTTTTCTGGTTGTACCCTGAAGTTCCTTCAGGTACCAGCCATTGTGCAGTCCCTCTATTAATATAGGGTAATTATTAGCCTGTAGATTACGAAGTAAGGTTCTATTTTTTCTGGTGGAAACAACAAATGGGAGTTTATCGAATAACTTCGTTTTTCGCTGATCTCTCTTGTAGTAGGTAACGGATTCGCAGTACTTTTTTAATTCACTTTGCTCCCCTCTGCCATACTCAAAACAATGCAAGTGAATTTTAATTCCAAGAGCGTGTAATGCTTTCAGCTTATAAAATACGTCAACCACCCCTCCATAATTTGGAGGAAATGGAACGTCAAAAGAAATGATATTTAATGCTCTTTCCACTAACTCAATAATCGATTGTAAATCTCCTTAATTACCCCAGATTCCTTTTCCCAGTTCAACTCTTTAGAAGCTTCTACAACATTCAGTTTGTACTTATTATAACTAGCTTCTTCTCCCCAAATTGCCTCTAATCCTTGTTTAATTGATTCGGGCTCTAAATTTGGGATTACAATTCCCACACCTTTTCCTTCCACTATTTTTTTTACCTCTACCAAATCGGTGGCCAGTATAGGAATTCCTGCTTTTAGATAATCAAATATTTTATTGGGCAAACTAAATCTATAATTCAGGTTCGTGTCTTTATCAAGAGTTACGCCTGCATCAGCATTCATAGTATACTGCATCATGTCTGCAAAAGGCTGTTTATCAATAAAAACCACCTTATTCAGCAAATCCGTTTGCTTTGCTCTGTCTTTTAACTGATCAATTACATCACCACTTCCAACAACATACAACACGGTGTTTTCCATGAGGGCAATTCCTTCCAAAAGTTCTTCTGCACCACGGTCAATATTAATTCCGGCTCCTTGTAGGATGACCACTTTTTTATCTAGTGGCATTCCAAGGTCTTCTCTATTTTTCAACTTTTCGATGGTTACCGAAGAAGGCAAATTCCGAAGTACCTTAACTTCTTTGTTATATTCCTTACTATACAAATCTGCTATGGAGTCATTAACGGTAATGATATCTTTCAATCTTGGAAAAATGCTCTTTTCTATCTTTTTCCAGGTCTTTTTTACAATTGGTCGGTTCTGAATTTCCGGAACTTCCGTAAAATATTCATGACTATCATAAACCAATGGTACTCTTTTAATTCTGGAGGCAAGTCTATTGGCCAACAGAGTATCTAAATCGTTGGCATGTAAAGCGTCTGCTTTGGTAAACAAAAGTTTTAAAAACAATCGGATATTATAAAAGGCGTAAAACTGAGCACCTTTTTTGAATAATAATCGCATTCGATGTGTTGCATAAGCTCGCTTTAATGGTTTACTGTCAGGAAGTTTTCTACCGATCAACAAAACATCATATCCCATACTATGAAGGGTAGAACAAGTCTTATCCACCCTTTGATCAAACGAAAGATCATTAATTACCGATACAACAATTCTTTTCAAGTCCTGGCCTTTTGCAGCACGAATATAACTAATGGATAGAAGTTCAATTGAACAAATTCCACATTTCATATTTTATAACGTTTAAAAACAAGCAACTGGTGTATAAAGAATCCATCTAACTTTGAGATATGGCAGATATTCTAAGCAACATTTCGCTTCAGGCTTACAACACATTTGGGATTGACGTAAGTGCTAAATTATTTGGTCAATTTACTTCTGTAGAGGAATTAGACTCCATTTTAAGCAATGATACCTTCAAAAACGAAGAGTTACTCATTTTAGGAGGTGGTAGTAATGTTCTTTTTACCAAAGATCAGGATTCGTTAGTGCTACTCAACCAAATAGGTGGAATTAAAATAGAGCAGGAAACAGAACAAGATGTGGTTGTTTCTAGTGGAGGGGGAGTTGTATGGCACGAATTTGTTCTTCATTGCATCAAAGAACATTGGTGTGGTATTGAAAACCTGTCATTAATTCCGGGAAGTGTTGGAGCGAGTCCCATGCAGAACATTGGAGCTTATGGAGTGGAAATTAAAGATGTATTCGAATGGTTAGAAGCTTATCATATTTCTTCTGGAGAAATTCACCGATTCCATCATTCCGAATGTGAGTTTGGATATCGTGAAAGTGTATTTAAAAGAACAAAAAAAGGACAATACATTATTACCAGGGTCGCTTTTAAATTGAGCAAGGCCCCCAACGTAAATACCTCTTACGGGGCTATTGAGCAACAATTGGAAAACATGAACATTTCTTCTCCTGGAATAAAAGATGTAAGCGATGCGGTAATTGCCATTAGAAGCAGTAAACTTCCGGATCCGGCAGAAATAGGAAACGGTGGAAGCTTTTTTAAAAACCCAGTTATTTCTAATGATCAATTTCAGAAATTAAAATCCAAGTACCCTAATGTTGCTTCTTATCCGGTTGGAGATTCTCAAACAAAAATTGCTGCTGGCTGGCTAATCGATCAGGCTGGCTGGAAGGGTAAAACCATAGATAATTACGGAGTGCATAAGAACCAGGCTTTAGTGCTAGTAAATTATGGTGGTGCTACAGGAAAAGAAATCTTTGACTTAAGTGAGGATATTATCCAATCTGTAAGAGATAAGTACGGGGTTTCTCTTGAACGAGAAGTGAACATTTATTAGTTCTACATTGCATCCGGCACATCTACCGACTTAGTATCTAAAGCATCTCGCAGCCCATTACCAAACATCATAAATGCAAATACAAGAATAATGATGCACATTCCTGGAAGGATAGCTAGATAGGCTTTATCCGGGCTGGTTATAAACCCTTGATGTTGCTCAATCATAGACCCCCAGGATGCCATTGGAATTTGTGTTCCAATTCCAAGGTAACTCAAACCAGCTTCGATCAAAATTGCTGAAGCAAAATTCGAAGCACAAATTACAATTACAGGGCTAATCACATTAGGCATTACATGCTTCCAGATAATTCGACTATTGGTATACCCTAATGCTCTACCAGCTTCGATAAATTCTTTTTCTCTTAAACTTAGAATTTGACCTCTTACCACTCTTGCCAACTCCACCCACATAGTTAATCCAACTGCTATAAATACGGTTGTAAATCCTTTTCCAAACAATAGAGTAAATGAGATAATCAATAATAATCCTGGGATGGACCATACCATATTGATGAACCACATGATTACATCGTCAACCCATCCTCTATAGTAACCAGCCAATGCCCCCATTAATATTCCAATAATAAGAGATATCACTACAGAAATAAGTCCAACAGACAAGGATACAATAGTACCAGCCATTAGTCTACTTAACATGTCCCTTCCTTGTTTATCTGTACCTAGAAAGTAGGTTTCTTCGATAATGTTGTTTTGTACAATCTCATCCCTCAGTTCTTGAATATCTCTATTAATCATAGTTCCATCCAACAACCAAATATCAATCGTTCCGTTCAGGTTTACCTTAAACTTCTCTTCCTTATCAACGCTTAACGGATATACCACATTGGCAATGTTCTTCCTTTCGTATTGCGGTTCATATCCCTCTGCTCCCTTAAACCCGGTAAATTCTTCAATAACGATATCTGCTCCCTCAAATTTATACGAGTAGATAGGATAATATTTATCAGGGCGATCTTCTCCTCCAAAAAATAGCTTAGAGAAAAAACCTTTCTCCTCAATGGGATTATTTCTTTTTACCAGTAAGTGCTGAACAGAAAACCCTGGATTTTGCCTTGAGATTTGAGAAATTTGATCATTTGCATCAGGAGTATCATCTGGACGAATATTTGCACCTAATACAGAAACTAACACGGCAAAGATAATTACCCATAGTCCTATCATAGCAGGGCGTTTCCTTTTTAGTTTACGCCAGGCCTCAACATACAATGAGTCACTTCTATTATTGTCTTTCTTTGCCATTCAAACAATTACGTAGCTGTAATTTCTCTCCCTTTCCAAACACTTGATGATCCGAACGAATATAAAACTACAACCACGAGATATATCGGATAGGTAATTACCATTAAAGGAGCAAATAATAATAATTCGCTCTTTCGATAACGCCTAACCATCAAAAATAAAAACAAAAAATCAAAAACAAATTTTGAAACTGGTAAAATCCATATTATTTGACTAATCCCGGGATTAAACAGGTAAATCACCAACAAAGCCAAACTTATCAAATTAGCTAGCATAACAATTAGTCCAATTACATTAGTAGTAAAAAGTTTAACCTTACCAGATTTTCCACTCCATCTTTTGGCTCGGTTAAATAGTTCTTTCCAGGAGTTTTCTGTTTCTGTTTCCACCAAAGCTTCTGGGTGATTCGTAGCTTCAATATGTTTCCCACCATCTACCATGCTTTTCAATAAAAACATATCGTCACCAGAAAGCACTTCGCGGTTATTCTTGTATGGTTGTAACTGATTAAAAACCTCTTTCCTATAACAAAGGTTTGCACCACTACATAACACTGGTAATTTAACTCCTGCTGCCGAAACAGCAATTCCACTCAACATCAACAGCTCAATTTCCTGAAATCTCTTTATAAACCCTTTACCGGATTTTCCTACTACCGGACCAATTACTAAATCTCCTTCAGTTTTACTAATTGCCTCTAACCAACCAGCATTTACCCTTGAATCGGCATCTAAGGTAACGATGATTCCAAATGAGGCATTTTTTATTCCGTTTTCAATGGCTACTTTTTTACCTATTTGGCTTTCATTTTTTAGTACTTTGATCTTCCAGTCAAGTTTATCCACCAATTGTTCCAACAGTTCTACACCATTATCCGTGGAATAATCATCTACAAAAATGAACTCTACTTTATCTTTCGGATATCGAATATTACCCAGTGAATTACAGAGTTCCCTCAAGTTTTCAGCTTCATTTCTAAAAGGAATAATAACCGATACCTCTCTTGCATTTGGCTTTTCATTTCCTCTACTTAGTTTAAACCAACCTACCATTAGCACAGTCATAAAAACCAGATAACAACCTACTATTATTGCTGATATGATGATTACACTACTCACTAACGACTTGTCTGGTTTTGATATAAAAACTCCCTATCAAAGCAGGAATCATAATGTTAATTGTCCAGAGAAAAAACGATGCTGTTAAAACCATTAAATTTAAATCATAATGTGCTAATAGTACAACTGCAGCTGCCTCTCTAGTAAACAAATTACCCAAAAATGGAGATGGAATAAAAGTAATTACGACATATAAAAAACCTACAAAAGCAAAAGCTTCCAAAGGTGCAATCGGAATTCCAAAGACCTGTAATAGTACATAAAACTGAAAACCGAATACCATGTATCTACTTATGGATAACAACAGAACTCCTGCCAAATCTGATTTGGACAAATGGTTAAAATAAGCCAAATCTGCTTCCACCTTTTTAAGCCATGGAATCTTTCTAATTAACCAGTGAATTTTTGTTGGGTTCCAAAATAAATAGAACAACACGCAAAATAACACTCCCAGAAGTACAGCAATTATTACTGAGTATGATCCAAATTCCAGATTCAAATTATGATTGATTACCATTACCAATATGGCTGAAACCCCTCCCATAAGTATAGTGGTTATTAATTGAGCCATGTTTCCCAGAAAAGTGGCGGAAATGGTTTTGCTTTTTTTGATGTTTAAGGATAAAGATCTCCCTATAAAGGTTCCTATTCTATCTGGAGTAATAAAACCTACGGCATTTCCTGCGTAAACTGCTTTAATAACATTATTCAAACTTACTTCCTGCGACTTGGATAAGATAAACTTTAATTTTATTGCTTCTAGCCACCAGTTTACAAACTGCAATAGCACCACTAGTAACAAAAGAGTGATGTTAAGAGTAGAAGCTAAGGACTCTTTTAAGTTATTGAAATATTGATCCGTACTTGAATCGGTAAATTTGAGATAAATAACATAGGATGTTCCTATAAATACCAGGATTTGGAAAATGAATAATAGTTTCTTATTTATCTTTGACTGACCGATAGAACAAATTTAGCTTTTTGATTTGATAGATGCAGATAAAATAATACTTGGTCTGGACCCCGGTACTACCACAATGGGGTACGGTGTTATTGCGATCCGTAAAAAGAAAATGAGCTTGGTTACCACAGGTGTTATCCATTTACACAAACTAGAAAATCACGAATTAAAGCTTAAGAAGATATTTGAAAAGGTTAGTTTTTTAGCCAAAGAGTATCTTCCTGACGAGGTAGCTATTGAGGCTCCTTTCTTTGGTAAAAACGTTCAGTCCATGTTAAAACTTGGGAGAGCTCAGGGTGTTGCTATGGCTGCGGTACTTACTAGAGATATTCCCATTACAGAGTATGCTCCAAGAAAAATTAAGCAGGCAATTACAGGAAGTGGTAATGCAAGTAAGGAACAGGTAGCTGGAATGCTTAAATCGTTATTAAACCTAAAAGAATTACCAAAAAAACTGGATGCTACTGATGGGTTGGCAGCAGCAGTTTGTCATCATTTCCAATCTGGAAAACAGGCTGGAACATCTAAATCTTATTCTGGTTGGGAAGCTTTTGTTAAGGATAATCCTAATCGGACCCGTTAATCTTTGCAATTAGTTCTTGCATCTTCTCAGAAGAAAACTCTAGTTTCGGTTTTGCAAAATTCATGTCTCCTACATTGTTTATTGGAATTAGGTGAACGTGCGCATGGGGCACTTCAAGACCAATTACGGTAACTCCAATTCTTTCGCAAGGAATTACCTTTTCAATTTTACGACCAACTTGCTTGGCAAATACCATTAATTCACCCAATAGATCGTCTTCTATATCAAAAATGTAGTCTACTTCTTCTTTAGGGATAACCAAAGTATGTCCGTAAGCCAATGGATTAATATCTAAAAAAGCCAGAAACTTATCGTTTTCAGCAACCTTGTAACAAGGTATCTCTCCATTTACAATTTTTGTAAAAATAGAAGCCATTATCTGGAAATTTCCATGATTTCGAACTCAACTACTCCTGCAGGAGTTTGCACTGGAGCTATATCACCAACTTGTTTACCAAGTAAACCTTTTCCAATTGGAGAATCAATGGAGATCTTCTTTTCTTTTAGGTTAGCTTCATTTCCTGCAACCAAAGTATATTCTACTTCCATCCCGTTCTTAACATTCTTGATTTTAACTTTTGATAAGATCAATACTTTGCTAGTATCCATCTTTGAATCGTCAATTAAACGAGCACTGGCCAACTGATCCTTAAGTTTAGCCAATCTGGTTTCCATAAGACTTTGAGCTTCTTTAGCTGCATGGTACTCAGCATTCTCAGATAAATCTCCTTTATCTCTAGCTTCAGAAATTTGATTAGAGATTGATGGTCTTTCTACTCTCTCAAGGTGATCAACTTCGTCTTTTAGCTTCTGTAAGCCCTCTTTTGTATAATAACTAATCTTTGCCATCTCTTACTTTATTAAACGCAGAAAGAGAATCCCTAAGGACTCTCTTCCACAAAAATAATAATTATTTCTTTCTTACTTCAAGTTGATTCTTGCTCCAACTGTATGAATTGGACCAAGTCTACACTGTCTGTAACAGTAATCTAAACCGATAGTAGTTGCATTCTCTCCTACTGGGAAATCAACAGTTAATCCTCCTGTTGGCCCCATTAAAGCATTGGTTGGAGTTTCAGAAAAAATTCCTTCTTCGTAAACGTACCCAGCTCTTAATAGAAAAATTGCTTTTCCTCCATCTAAAGTATACTCAGCTCCTAATCTCCACTGATCTTTAGTGAAAGAGTTAGAAGTAAATGTACCTGCTAATGTTAAGGTATTAGTTTCGTTAATCAAGATATCGTATGCAGCTGCAATGTGAACTTGAGAAGGTAACTCAAATTTAGAAACTCTTTGCTCAGAAGTAATTAAGATACCCGTACTGGTATTCATCATTTCCAAAGAAAGACCATCTCCACTATAAGTCATTGGAGGCCCAACGTTTCTAAGACTAATTGCAAACTTCATGTTGTCATTCTCTCCGGTAACGTAACGGATACCAGCATCAATGGCTACACCTTGAGCTCTAACATTAGAAATAGCTTCAGAAACTACTTTCAAGTTTAATCCTCCAGAAATAGAAGATGAAAACTGTTTAGCGTATGCTACACCAAAGTTCATGTAGTTAGGTCTGAAAGTACCAATATTTCCTTCTGGAATTTCAGTAGTGGTAATTGGAATATCTCCAAAGTTCATTGACATTACGGAAACCCCTAATACACCAGATTCACCAACTCTCTGCGCTAAACCAAATCCATTAAGGCTAATATCAGAGATACTTCCCATCCAGTTAGTATTAGCAAAGCTAATCTCAGTTTTATCGGTATAAGCTAATCCTGCAACGTTAGTAAACATAGCCTCTAATCCCTTAATGGAAGCAACACCAGCGTCAGCCCATGAAGAACTTCTTGCCCAAGGATTGATAAGTAACTCAGTAGCTCCGGCAGAACCAGCTCTATCTTCGTTACCTGCAAAGGTTGGAGTTGCAACAGAGATCATCCCTGCTGCTAAAACTCCTGCTAATATGCTTTTATTCAATTTCATATCTTTTGTTTAAATGCGATTCTTAATGTTTGTGTTATACGTTTGATTAGAAGTTATCCAAATCTGGAGGACGTACAACTCCAAACCATTTAAGTAATCTTTCCACTTCTTTTCCATCTTCGAGAGTAGCCTTAACGTGAATTAAGTACATACCACTTGAAATTGGAACTCCAGCATGGTTTTTAAGATCCCAGTCGATAGAAGTGATTGGAGTATCCTTATTAAATGTTCTTACTAATGTTCCACTTACTGTGTAGATTTTAATCTCACACTGATCAGGTAAGTTTACGATCTTAACAAGATTCGTTAACCTTGTCTCCTCGTAGTTTGAGTAAGCGTAGTATGGGTTAGGAACAACATTTACTAAAGCCATTGCAGAATCTGCAGAATAAGCATCAGCAGTTGTTGTTGCTAAATCATCCATGTTGAACTCGTAAAGTGGGTACCACTCATTGTCGCTTTGCCCTAGAGTTCCTGCATCATTAACCCAAGTTCCTGCATCAGAGTGTCTTTCATAATTGTTTCCAACTCTAATTCTAATCTTAACATCAGTTTCAATGTAAGAATATGGGTCATTAGCATCTGATAATCCGTTTGAAAGATCTGATAACATCGGCATACCAACCCACATACAAGATCTCCAAACTTTAATCGCATTACCTGAACTTTGGCTATCGATCAATTTCTCTTTTAAGAAAGCTCCTCTATCATAAGCAGGCATTCCTGATTGGTAAGTCGATAAGTTAGCTGGATCTTTGGCAGAGTTCTTAAATACGTATACGTAGTGTTTACCTCCAAATAATGGATCTCCAAAGTTAGTATACATATTTCCTGAAGGGTTAAATACCATGTCTTTTCCTCCTTCATTTCCTAACCAAGAATCCTCACCATAAGCAATGTTCAAACGCTCACCAGACTCTACATCGATAGCATAACCTGGGAACCATCCCATTCCAGTACCAGACATGAAGTTCGCATCATTTGGATTTGTACTCTCAGTACCTGGGCTTGATGTTGGGTTACCATATTTATCAATAGAAGGCATTAACTTAACTTCCATTTTATTGGTTTGTCCATCCCAAGATAAATCTGAGTTATCCTGAGTTTCAACAACTACCGCTCTTGTCCATTTACTTCTATCAGAAGTCAATACAATATCAACACTACTTGCAAATGCAATATCATTCATTGCTTTAGTAGATCCAAACTGACCACTAATTGGAGTATGGTTACAATCTCCATCCGCAACTAATCTATAAGGAGCCCAAGTTCCTTCTACTACACTTTCGAAGTACTCTAAGTCATCCCATCCTAGCTCATCGTTAAAGAAACATGGATCACCATCCTCACATACGTCTGGGTAAAGATCAGTATCACATTCTTCCTCACTAGTTCCTGAACGAATCCAGTTTTGAGCAAAGTTACCATCAACATCCTCTACTCCAGATAACCACTGAAGTGATGAATCTTCGAATACCATTCCTGACTCTAATAATTCAGTCGAGTAATCCCCTCCAATATCTCCAACTTGTGGGTATTGATATTGTTGGATATTTACAGAAATACCCCACTCTGGAATTAATTGCTCAGTTCCAACTTCAATAGTTACATCTGAGAAAATAGTATCGTTTCCATTTTCGTTATCAAATCTTACTAAGTACCAGGTTGCAGAATCAAGGTTGTTAGCTCCATCCTTAATGAATCTGATTTCGTAATCTCCACCTTTAACGTTTAGTGGATCAACAACTTTTACGTCAACTGGTCCCTTAGCGTTTACATAAGTTACTCTCTTAGGAGTGTACTGGCTTACAATTTCCGCTTCAGAAGTTTCATCTAAATCAAGGATGTTTCCTCCGTTTCCTCTTCCTTCTACTCTTGTAATTGCTGGTCCATCACCGTAAACAGAGTTTTGGATAGTTCCTCCTAACTCAGGAGATACAATGTGAGGAATCCCAACAAACGACTGGATTGATCCAGAAGCCGACTTACGACCTGCTTTGTAAGGGAACTGTTGTCCATCTAATGCAGTAGGATCGGTTGGGTTATAATCTTTATAGTTGTTGTAACCATAAGCTAATACCATGAAGTAGTATTTCTTGTGGTTAATCAATCTTCTATCTCCCTGAGCAAAGTCATCTTCCATTACCTGGAAAGAATGAGTAATTCCTTCGTCAGCTCCGTTTACCATTTCAATTGGCTCAGAAGCACCTAAGTCTTCATTAAATACAAAGTTGATTAATTGTCCAACTCCGTCTTTAATATCACATTGTCTAATCAATCTAGCTCTATCCGGATCATTCAACTCAGAAGGACCAACAGTTTCTTCCGCTAATTGATATACTTGATACCCCTGGAATCTGTATTGGTTATCCAGTGTATCGCTCAACGCAGCAATAATAGGATCAACCTCTACGTACTGCTCTAAGTAGTTGTTAGATGTAGAAGGGTTAGAAATATAAAGAATCAACTCTTTATCTAATTCTTGAATTGTTACGTCCGGAGCATCAGGTCCGTTCAAAATACGGAAACAGTTATCGAATAATGCTTGCGCTTTATCATCCGCTTTTCTTACTAACTCAACAGACTCAAATGGATCTCCAGAAGTAGCTTTTGCATACACAACACCAATTGTAATGTTGTTTAATGCTCCAGGCTCTAATGTAAATGGTCCAGCTGATTGACAGAATCTTCTATCACCTTTCGCATTTGACTCACCGATCTCAGACCAGTCAGTAACTGTAGTTCCACCTACACCCCATCCGTATGGATCGGTATCTCCAGGGAAACAGTAAGCTGCCTCAATACCTGTAGAAGCTGGATCGGAAACGTGACCGTTACCACCGTAAGAGAATTTAGTACCATCGATCCAGATTCCTCTTAAGTAGTTATAGTACTGAATACCGAAACTTGGATCTCCAAAAATGTTAGCAGGAAGTGTTCTATCGAAGTAAACGAATCTTCTCATTCCGAAACGCTCGTTATCGATAATTCCATCTCCATATCCAATTCCTAATCCTTCGTAAGGGATTCCCTTATCAGCATTAGCCTGAGAAATATCTGTAGTTAATGGGTTATCTAAACCATCGTTATCCTGGTAAGGTCCTTCGAAGAAATCAACTCCAATTGCAGGAGGATTTGCTCCAATAGGTTGAACACCATTACACCCGTCATTATCAATTGCATCTGCGTTAAACGCGTATCCAAGTCCTCTTTGAACATCACATCCAACGTAATCATCTTCAGAACATCCTATATCTGAATCTACCCACACACCGAAATAAGTTTCAGTAAGAGTTTGAGTTGAACGGTTAATTAACTCATAGTTATAGAAAGTCATGTTGTTAATCTCATCGTTTGTTGCAAAAGCAAACGCCTGAGCTCTAATCTCCATACCAATAGGATCTCCACTTGTTTCTGTGTGGATGTTACCTTTATCGTTGAATACCCACCACATGTTGTAATCTCCAAATAGAGTTACCTGACGGCTAGTTCTACAATCTACAGAATTATCTAAGTCATACCATGGATAGTCACCAGCTCCAGCAGGGTTATAAACACCATCACCATCTCTATCGTAGAATGGAGCTAAATAAAAATCTTGAAATTTACCAACGTCACCGTGAGCAGGCCAGTTAGTTATACTTGCAGGAATTGAGTAACTAGGGAACTTTTCATTCAAGTCACAATCAGGATCCAATTGACACTCCCACCAAGCATTAAACTCTGCAATTTCTTTTCTCTCAGTAACGTAGAAATTATCATACTCCAAACATGTTTCTGGATCAATCTCTGCAGGACCATAATCTTTGATCCCGATTGCAATGTTACCAGTTCCTGGAGTTGACGTTAACGGTCCAGTCCAGAAATCATTTCCCTGACGGAAAGTTAAAGCTGCAATCTTCAACTGATTATTAACATCCACACCACCAAGCCATAGTGCTCCTGAGTAAATTACTGTTTCATTTGATCCAGCAGGAACCTCGTAGGCTGCATTTCCTCTTGATCGATCTTGCCACATACTTCCACCTGTTTCAATTAACGCACTTACGTTATTCAATTCTAGGTAGGAGAATGTAGAAGCTGGAGAACAGTTGGCTGCCTTAGCCTGAATTGAATTCCCTGTCCCCGTATTACCTGTACTTCCTTTTTTGGACCAGTCGTACCAGGCATTAGCAGTGTTCCCTATAAAAACACATGCTACAATTAGAGCTGATATTTTATTCATATTCCTCATGGTATAATAAAATTCTTAGTGTGTTCAACAATTAAAAATCCAGTTTAGCACCTAAACGAATTGTTCTAGGCATTGAATAGTTAAATGGATTGTTTGCTTTTAAGCTATAGTAGTATCTAAATGCTTCTTCGTCGTTTTGAAGAGCAATAGAGTTTTGGAATGCAGCAGCATTAAGATAACCATCATCATCTGGGTTACCGGTTGCTCTATATACATTCAAAATATTTAAGTTGTCAAACAGGTTATTTACAAGTAAGTATACATTCAAGTTAGCAGATTTCTTTTTCTCTTCACCGAAGCTTAAGATAAAGTTTCTATCAATCTGCAAGTCTGCTCTAAACTGCCATGGTTTTCTAGATCCATTAACAGTTCCATCCAACATCCCAGAAAGAGGACTAATTGGTGCGGCAGCAGTAATGTTTTCTTGTGCACTATAAGGAGTACCTGAAGCAAAGTTAGATACTAAGTTTACACCTGTGTTTTTGAAAATTTGTTTTCCTCCAACTACAGGACCGTTGTAATCTTTTCCTTCTCCATATCTGTAATCCATTGTAGTTACAATCTGATGTCTTTGATCGTAGCTATATGGGAAGATAGTTCTTAAGTTAGGCTCTCCAGAGTTAATTAAGTTAGCAGCAGAGTTTGGATCTGATCCAGTTCCCTCAGCAAACTGTAATGTATATGATGCTCTTAGAGTAATATTTCCTGATCTTCTTAAATCGTAAGCTAATGTTAATCCTTTTACAGTACCGAAGTCAATGTTACCCCAAGTTCTGTAAGTTCTAGGATACCCACCTAACACGTTAATCATTGTTACCTGATCTCTCATCTCACGGTAGAATCCAGAAATCTTTAATGATGATTTCTTGCTCAATACTTGTTGGAATCCAAGTTCGTAATCAATTGTTTTCTCAGGTCTCAAATCCGGGTTATTAACTACTACGTTTCTATTTCTCATGTAGAAGTAATCCAATGGATCAAGTCTGTTTCCTGTTGTAGGTCTTTTAGAAAGAACATCATAGTGAGCAAAGAATAATGCCTCATCCGAAATTGGGAAAGAGAAAGCAACCCTTGGCATTACTGTAATTTGAGGCTTGTAATCCTCAAAAGCGATAGAACTAATGTCGTCCTGTGGATCAACTCCTTGAACCAATAATGGAGCAATTCCTGAGCTAGTATAAATTTGCTCCGGATCGTTAATCTCAATACCGTTTGCATTATACCATTGGTTATCTACACGGTATCCATTTACTCCAGTTGGGTTGTTAATGTCATCAACATAAACAACTGCATTAGAAGGAATGTTATCCGGGTGAGTTACATCGTTCCCTCCAATGTTTGTTACTTCACCAGCAGTTTGTGCAGGGTATAATAAGAATTTATCTTTCAATACAGATTGGTTAGCATCAAAACGGTCAACACGAAGACCTACGTTGAAGATCAAATCATCAAATGCAAATTTATCCATGATGTAACCTGCAATATAAATAGGCTCAAATGCTCCAACCGGACGAGTAAAGTTTCCAAACTCATCTTTCTGAGTAAAGAAGTCATCGAATGTTGGCTTGCTTCCTAATTTATTACCAGCGTGATCGTATCCATAGTAGGTAACATAGTTACTACCCTGATTCAATAACTCATCTGCACTAAACATGTTTAATGAGAATAAGTTTGGATCAAGCTCATCAATGTTTAAGTAGTTAGTACCGTCGTGATCCCATCCAATTGCATTTCTTACGTTATAATCAAAGAATGCTTGAGCATCATCTCCAGAGAATTCACCCGGTGCTGCATTCAACACTCCGTAATCGTACTGGAAGAATGATCCAAATTGTGTAATAGTAACATCACTTTCATCCAATGATCTCGCATCATCAGTATGGTTGTTAGCTAACTGACGCATCAAAGTCCAAAGACCAACTGGTGCAACACTAAAGAATTTATCGTTACGTTGCTCGTACTCAAAACCGATTGAGATTGCGTGATCTCCAATATCAGCAGATCCTTGTGCAGTTAAACGGAACTGAGTGTTATCTGTTTTAGAGAATCCATTGTACTGTGTACCAATGTTATCCCAAAGTCCGTATACACTTTGTGGAAGATTTCCATTTAATAGTGCTCTACCATCTTGTAACTGAGTAAAGTTCTCGTAGTTATCAACCACCTCGTCATATAAAGTAAAGTACTGAGAAGTGATTGCCGCTAGTTCCTGGTTCGTTGCAGAAGGAGTAAATGTTACCATAACGTCGTTCAATCCGTTATGAACTCTGTCCATTACACCATTACCATCGATATCGGTAAATTCATAAGATCTAGCTTGTAAAATTTCGTATTTCCCTACGTATCCGTAGTTAAAGATTTTGTCTTTGTGAGTTGCATCTTGTACTCTTTGTCCAGATTTAGAGTAATCCACCATGATGGTGTAGAATGCATTTTTAATTCCTCCCTTTGAAGATTCTCCATCTTCCATATCAGATTGGAATCTTTGTGTGAATTTAGCGTAAGTTCTCCAATCCACATCAGTAACCTGTGGGTAGTTATCGTAGTTGAAAAGAGAGTTTCTCCAATCAGCTGCCATTCTTGTACTATAGTTACCAGATCCACCAACTGTAAAGTTTACGTTTGGTCCAGCATTGAAGTCAATCTTTCCTGCAAGAGAAGCGTTAGTTCTTTGGTTGTTTTGTCTAAACTTAACTGCTTCGAAATCATCTTCGGACAAGAAATCAGTATTATAGAATGCACCAAATCCAGTTCCAGTTGGTCTAAGTGGACCTAACTGCTCTGGGTCAACCAATGCTGCTCTAACGTCATCTTTAATTTTGTACTGTTGTACTGCGAAAGGTCTTGGATCTACAATGTTTGTAAAATTCCCTGAGATAAAGAATCCAATTAATGGCTCTGTTTTCTCACCTAATGAATCTTTCTTCATTAATAGCGGCCCAGATAAAATACCTTCGATCAAGTTATAACCGTAGTTATCTAATCCGTAAGTGTTATCTCCTACTTTGAATCCTGAAGTTACTGCCTCAACACCACCAAAGAAGAAGCTAGAAGCTCCTCTTGTAGTAATCGAGATAATCCCCCCTGTTGCATCCCCGTAGTTTGCAGGAAGTCCCCCTGTCATTACACTTACTTCCTCAATCGCTGATTTTGGAAGTGATGATGATCCACGAACTTTAATTCCATCAATATAGTAGTAACTCGCATCTCCACGAGAACCACGAACCGAGGTAATGTTTCCATTCGCATCCGACTGTACCCCTCCAACTGTTGTTGCAATGGATGTTGCAGAACGACCAGGCATTCTAGCAATATCATCACGGGTTACTGTTCCTCCGGAAGCTCCCCCATCCTTATCAATCAAAGGAACTTTATAGGTTACAACCTCTACTGTTTTAAGGGCAGTACCCTCTACAAGAACAATATCGTCTAGTGGCAATAACTGCGACCCTTTAACAATAACGCCCTCAATTCTGTAAGTTTGATAACCAACATATTTCACTTCCAGATCATAACTACCTGGTGTGATGTTGCTGATTTTATACTTACCATCGAAATCTGTGGATGCTCCAGAACTAAGATTCCCGTTTTGATAAAGAACAACTTTAACAAATGGAATTGGCTCTCCGCTCTCATCCAAAACTTTACCTTTAATACTTCCTTGTCCAAAGGAACTTAACGCCACGAACAGCGTTACTACTAATGAAAGAGTAATTTTTCTCAACATAGACCAAAATTAAATTTTACGACTCACTCAATACAAAGCCCGTTTAGTACCTTCAATTACATCTGTAATTTCAGAGACTAGCAGACAAAGAAAACGATTCTTTGTGAATTTTTAACATTTTTTTTCAAATAAATATTGAATCCCAATGTTAACGCTAGATTACTAAACCATTACACTAATGTATATCAACCATTTATTTTAAAAAACAGTTAATGATTTAAAGGTCAGTTCCAATGATTTTTCGGTAAATGTTGAAATAGAAGGTATCGGTAAATGAGGTATTTACCTACTATTATAAAGACTACTTTTTCCTGAACAACCTCTTAAAAAATGGCTCCTGATACTGCCCATTTTTGTGACGCTTGGATTTTTTCTTCGTCTTTTTCATTCTTTTTTGAGTCTCTTTATCCTGATTTTTGGTGTGCTGCTTAATCAGCTCTTTCTCAGCTTTCTCCTGATCTTTTTGCTTTTGCTTCTCCACCTTTTCCAAACGCTTCATCTGTTGTTTAGTGTTTCCTGTTTTGGGAGGCTTACTTTGAGTTAAACCAACCGCAGGCAACAATGCAAGCAATAAAAGCGTTATGTATCTGGATAAAAAATTCATTTAGGTAAAAATAAGTAATTTTACAGTTACGGAAAACAAGTATCGTTCCTAATTTAATGTTTAAACCCAATGACAAGAAAAATAGCTACACTCCTGTTAATTCCTTCTTTTTTATTATTTCTGCTGTCAGCTTCATGTAGAAAAAGTAACCAAGCGGTTCCATACGTTCCAGTTGACCTATATATAAATGTTTCTTTACCCCTCTACTCCAATTTAAATGTTGTTGGTGGTTGGGTTTATATAAACGGAGGTAGTAAAGGGCTAATAGTTTACCGACAAACAACCGAAACATTTATGGCTTACGACAGGCATTGTACTTACAACATCGACAACCCTTGTGGTGCAGCCAGCGTTGACTCTACTAACCTAACTATTAGCTGTGATTGTGATGGCAGTCAATATCAGATTTATGATGGAGCAGTAATTAACGGCCCCGCTACCTACTCACTACATCAGTACAGAACATCGTACAATCCAGCCAACAATACGCTACACATCTACAACTAAGGTTCAAACTTATGAAGTTTGCAATAGCTTTTGTTTTCACCTCTATTCTATGCTTCACTTCTACAGCACAGGAGGAAGACTCAATCATTACTGAATCACAATCTCTTGGATTTGGAATAGGAAACCTGGGAACAACAATTACCGAAATAAGTTCTGGAAATCATACGTTTTCCTCAATTGCCCAATATTTAGTTGAATACAAAGAGGAACATCTAAACGATTACTATTACAGAATCGGTATTGGTTCCAATATCTCCACAGAAAGAATTGGAGGCATAAGAAACTATTACTTCGTTCCTCTACATGTGTATTGTGGAATAGAAAAACAAAAACACATTAACAAACTCACCTTAACTGCGGGAGCAGACGCTTTTTTCTCAGTTTCATTGAGAGGAGCTCAATTGGGCACTGGAAGTTGGGTAACTGACGACTATGGACTGGGAATTGCACCCAACCTCGGAATCAACTACCGCTTAAACGACCAATGGTCTATCGCTTCTGAATTCGGAGCAGGAGGAGGAATGTTCAGGGAGTTTAAAAACGTAGGCACAACCACCCGACCGGTAATTGTGCCTAAATTCTATCTGTTAAAAGGCCTAAGCCTAACTGCACGGTACTTTTGGTAATTACTCACCAAACTTTACACTGTGCTTATCATCCAATATCGGGTAAGAGTTATTTTCTCTATCCACATCAGCCATTCTTGTTGATGGATCAATTTCTATTGCCTCAATCTCGCTTAACGGAACATCCAACTTTAAACTATACTGTGGATATACCCATGGCCAATCCTCTTTATTTACACGATCAATTTCGTACATATCAGCACCTTTATCACCTCGCATAATTCTCATCGGAATGTAGTACCATTTTAACGATCCATCTTTGAACTTCACTACCACATCCAAAGGCATTGGGATATCTCCTACTCTCTCCAACACTACCTCTGTTTTTCCTGACACCTCATTTACTTCGCTAACTGCATAGTCTATTATATTAGTGGTTTCAACAAATTGCTCGAAATACCAATCCAACTCAATTCCCGAAGCCTTCTCCATAACTCTTTTAAAGTCCTGAGGAGTTGGATGCTTGTATCTCCATTGATAATAGTATTGCTTCATTCCTTTCATCAAAGCTTCTTCTCCTATGATATAGCCCAATTGATTTAGAAAAACAGAACCTTTTGAATAAGCATTGCTTCCGTATACTCCGTTTAACTTATAAAAGTCTGCGTGAGTAGTAAGCGGCTCTGCATTCTCGGTAACTGCCAATCTCATATAACCTCCATATTGCCTCGACAAAGGATTAAGTGAGTTTTTATTAAATAAATGTTCCATCGCTCTGTACTGTGCGAACGTACAGAATCCTTCATCCATCCATTCATATTTAGATTCGTTGGTTGCTAACAACCCCTGGAACCACGAGTGGATAGATTCATGTACGGTTACACTTACCAACCCACCGAAGCTTCCTTCTCCGGTAATAAGAGTACACATTGGATATTCCATTCCTCCGTCTCCCCCTTGAATCACCGAGTACTGCTTGTAAGGGTATTCCCCAAAGTTTTCATTTACGTATTCAAAACACTTAACTGCATAATCTGGAAGTCTTTTCCAATTCTTTTCAGTTGAGTCTACCTGATAAAGGAAATGAAGTACAGTTCCATTATCCAGTTTTGCTGTTGTATGTGTATAATCCGGATCTGCTGCCCAGGCAAAGTCGTGAACCATAGGAGCTTTAAAATGCCAGGTTAACTTATCTCCCTCAGGAAGCTTAAGTGGTTTATTAGTGTCTTCGTACCCGTAACCAACTTCTTGTGGGTTTTGTAAGTATCCTGTACCCCCGATTACATATTTTTTATCCATGGTAATGGTTACATCAAAATCTCCCCATACTCCGTGGAACTCTCTTCCTATATATGGATTCGAATGCCATCCATCTTTGTCGTATTCCGCTAACTTAGGATACCATTGAGTCATTGAAAAATCAATTCCCTCTTTATTATCTCTCCCTGTTCTACGAATTTGTAATGGCACCTGGCTATCAAACTCCATTTCGAAAGTTGTTTTCTTTCCAGGCATAATTGGCTTAGCCAATTGCACTTGCATAATGGTTCCCTCTACTTTAAAATCAAGGTCCTTACCATTTTGCTTTACGTATTTAATTTTGTGAAACCCTATTTCAGCATCAGAAAGATGATAAATCCGATCTTCCACTCTTGGATCAGGATCCTTAATGGTTCTACTTCTTACGTCCATCATACTTCCCGGCTGAAAAGCATTGAAGTATAAATGATAGAACACCTGACTTAATGTATCCGGCGAATTATTCACGTATACAAGAGTTTGTTTCCCATGGAACTGGTGCTTTTCGGCATCCATGTCTATTTCCATTTTATAATCTACTTCTTGCTGCCAATACCCTTCCTGTGCAACACAAGAAGTAAAAGCAAGCGCAACTACAGCTAAACAAAAGTTTTTCATATTATAAGAACATCTTTTTATCTAAATCCAACCATTCCAAAGTAGCATTACAGAAAATGTCGTCAACCACATTTTCTTTTAACCCCATTTCGGTTACAAATTTTCCAATTTCTAAATCTCCAAGAGGGAATGGATAATCACTTCCCAAAGTAACTCTTTTCGATCCCTGCAGCTTTAATACATACTCCAACATCAGTGGATCATGCGTAATACAATCTACCCAAAACTTACCTAAGTACTCTCTTGGGTTAACGTTATTATCTACAGCTACTAAATCCGGTCTGCAATTGAACCCATGCTCAATTCTTCCGATGGTCGCTAAAAAAGAACCACTCGCATGACCAAAATTTACCCTCAACTTCGGATACTTCTCAAAAATCCCACCAAATATCATTGAAGAAATGGCTCTTGCAGTTTCCGCTGGCATTCCTACCAACCACGGCAACCAATATTTCTCCATATCTTTTTTACCCATCATGTTCCATGGGTGAACAAAAATGGCCAAGCCCAACTTTTCGCAAGTTTCCCAAATAGGATAAAACTCTGGTTCATTAAGGTTTTTGTTATCGACGTTTGATCCAATTTGAATTCCAACCAACCCAATCTCTTTGATTCTATGCAGCTCCTGTACAGCCAAATCAATGTCTTGCATAGGAATCGTTCCCAAACCAACATAATTCTTTGGATACTTATTCACCAGGTTAGCAATGTCGTCGTTAAGAAATTTAGCAACTTCCAATCCATCTTTGGGCTTAGCGAAGTATGCAAACAAAACAGGAATGGTACACACTACCTGAACTTGGGTTTCGTGTTTTTGGTAATCTCTGATTCTTACTGCAGCATCCCAGCAATCTTCTCCTACTTCTCTAAAAAACCTTTCTCCTTGCATCATCTTGGCCCATCCTGGTTTATGATGATCCAGATGAATAAACCCTTCGTATCCGAACTTATCAGCCCAACGAGGTAAGTGTTTAGGCATGATGTGGGTATGCATATCAATTTTTAACATATCCAATTATAATATTTGGTGAGTATTAAATTTATGGTGATCACAACAATCTTTTTCCCCTCCCTTTTTTGGCACTGGATCATATCCTTGAGTACCCCATGGGTGACATTTGGACAACCTCTTCAATCCTAGCCACACTCCCTTTAAAGCACCCCACTCATTAATTGCCTCTACTGTATAATTCGAACAAGTTGGCGTGTGGCGACAAGTTGGCGGAAATAACGGAGATACAATCCATTGATACAGCCTTACTGGAAGAATTGCTATTTTCTTAAAGATTTGCCTCATTTTTATAAGGTGTTGCAAGATAATAGATTTTGCATTTTATATGCTCCAAATCTTTATGAAAGGCAAAAAAAAAGCCCCTCTGCAATGCAAAGAGGCTTAATTGTGCTATGATAAAACTTTTTAAAGTTTTATTTTTCTTGTTACCAGATTTTCATTCAATCTGATAGAAAGGACATATAATCCATTGGATAATCCATTAGTATTAATTGGGTTAAAAACCATTTCTCCCTGAATTTGGCTTCCGTACGATTTATTGTACACCTGCTTTCCTGATAAATCAGTTAGCACTACTTCCAACTCCCCAGCTTCAGCCAGTTGCATTGATAAATTTAAATTCTCACCAGATTGGATAAGATTTAAACTGTTATCCATATCAACAACAGCCTCGTTAATCCCTACACCACTTGTTCCTGAAACTACTAGTTCCGTCAGGTAAACATTATCTCCATTAGTTGACCCATCATTATTAGAAATTAAAGATGCCAAGTAAAAGGTAACATCACCTTCGTTTGAAGCAGGTGCTTCCCAATCGAAGTTCCAGCTTGTACTAGAGTTACCAGCAGTAGTATGACTAACATAAGATCTTCCAGATGCATTTTGAATTTGTGTATTTGTAGAATTGGTTAATGACCAACTTCCAACCTGAGCATCGTCTGAATTTCTCAAGGCTACAATTTCGAACCCATTTTTAGCACCAGCTCCTGTCAAAGATACATCCATGGTATAAGTTGATCCTGGAACATATTCGTCATTTGCCCCGGAGAACGTTAAACTTAATACACCTGTACCAGGGTTTGGAGTACCCATGTGACATTGAGTACAATTGTTTTCGTTAGGCGCTCCTGTTTTCCCTGCGGGAGGAGTGCTGCTAAACAAATTAGATTTTTCCAGATTTTCCATTTTGGCCGATTGGGTTGTAAACGAGTAAAAAGCCAGTGTTGCAATGGAAAACGCAGATAAAATTAGCGTGTTTCTTTTCATTGATTAAAGTATTAGTTTATCCCAAATATAACCAAATTTTGCATTTTACTTGTTGCAACAAGTATTTTATTCCAACAAATATTAGAATCCTAAATTTTATTACTTTAGCTCACATGAAAAGAATAATCATCTCCGCAGCTATAGTATCACTAGCGCTTTCATCTTGTACTAAAGACAAATCAGAAGAAGTGGTAACTATACCGGAAGCAACCATATGCGACTCTTTAAACACAGGGTTCTCCAGCGGGATTCAACCATTCATTCTACAGAGTTGTGCTACTTCCGGATGCCACAATACCTCATCTGCTGCCAATGGATATATTCTGGAGAGTTATTCTGATATTTCTAACAACGCCTCCATCATTCTTCAGACAATAAAACACGAGGCTGGAGTTTCTCCGATGCCTTTTGGCGGGGCACAATTGCACGACACTTTGATTCAAAAAATGGAATGCTGGATTGATAGCGGAACACCAAATAATTAAAAACAAAAAAGCACCGCTATTGCAGTGCTTTTTCATTATTGTTTTTCTGGCTTATTTCAAACCTAACTTTTTCTTCATGTCTTTAGACAATGCATCTTTATGAATTAAGATGTTCATTGTTTTATATCTCACATAAGGGAAAGATGCATAAAAGTATCCATCGCACTCATTGTGCTCAGTACCCCAAGAATTCTTAACGATAAAGTACTTGGTTCCTTTTTGATCTTTCATTACTCCTGTAATGTGCATTCCGTGATCATCAGTAGTTTCTTGAGCATCAAATGCCATTTGCCTTTCTTCTTGAGTAACTACTTTTTCTTCAACCGGTTGTAAAAATGCATTACTTACTTTCTCAGCTCCAGCAGAATTGAAGTACTTATCATCCTCTCCTTTTTTCTGAATAGTCGACTCATCCTTAGGTAAAATAGCCAATCCATCTCTATAAGAGAATCCTTTCTCAGAAACGTCAGCTCCCCAAGCAAAAGTGTATCCATCCATGATAGCATCTTCCATCACTTTCATGAACTCATCAATTGGAAGGTTATACCCTGTTTTCATAGCCCAGTTATCTTGTACTTCAAGAACAAATGGCTTGTAAAATGGATGGTGAGTATAAGAAGTTAAAGAAACATAGTCATCCATGTTTAACCCTAACTCCGAAGCATAAGATTTTGGATTGTACTCTTTTCCATCAACTGTAAATTTAAAATCCTCCAGGTTTTCAGGAACATCTCCTAAATAAGCATCAACTACTCCAGCATAAGCAGTTTTCCAGTTTGGAGTTAACTTTCCTCCTTGTGGTCTTTTAGCTAATTGCTCAACCATCGCTCTCAACATAGACTCCATCTCCTCGTGTAAGTGAGTGTCTGATCCGTAGTTCAATCCTTTATAAGCTTCTTCCGGAACAATTCCATAACGCTCAATTACCCAAGGAATATCGTGAAACGCCCCACCTTGACCAAAGTTAAATGTTCCATACATTCTTAAGTAATTCTCAGCTTTTCCGATATAAGCGTTTCTTACAATGTACATTTCAGAAAGGTTATGTTTCCCTTTCCCCATCCTAATCAATTCAGACTCGAAGAAAGATAGAGAAGAGAAACTCCAACATGTTCCTGTTCTATTTTGATTTTGTACTTCAGTAGCCTCAAGATCTTTGATCATTGTAAACTTGTAATCACTTCCTTTTTTGTTAGAAAAGGTATCTTCTTGTGCGAATGAGAAAAGTCCTGCCGAAAGCATTACTCCCATCAATCCCGTTCTGATTGTTTTATTCATATTCATTGGTTTTTCCTTATATATATTTTGGGGTCAATTAAGACCTATTTATTTTACTGTAAATGTTGTCCCGTCTTTGCTATCCTTTAGCTGAATACCAAGTTTACCAAGGTCATCTCTGATCTTATCGGACAAAGCATAATCTTTGTTTTTCTTAGCTTCAGCCCTCATATCGATTAGCAAGTTAACTGTTCCATCCAATTTTTCTGAATTATTTTCCATGAGTGGTAACAAGCCAAAAACTTCAATAATAAATCCATTAAATGTTTCCTTCAGTAATTCGAAGGTGGATTCCGACAATGAACCGAAGGATTTATTTACGTTATAGGTATTGATTTTTGATACTAGCTCAAATAAAATTGCAATTGTTTTAGGACTATTAAAATCATCGTTCATGTGCGCATAGCACTCCTGGCACAACGCTTTTACCTGATCATCTTCGGATGCAATAACCGAACCAGTTTTATATTCAACCTCATTCAGAATTTTTAAAGCACCCATCAGCTTATTAAACCCTTTCTCTGAAGCCGATAATGCTTCGCTCGAAAAATCTAATGTGCTGCGGTAATGAGCCTGCAACATAAAGAACCTCACCACCATTGGATGATATGCTTTATCCAACAGGTTATTATTTCCTGTAAATAACTCTTCCGGCAAAAGGGTATTCCCTGTGGATTTAGCCATTCTTTGCCCATTTAGAGTAAGCATATTACCATGCATCCAGTAGTTAACCGGTTTTACTCCATTAGCTGCTTTCCCCTGTGCAATTTCACACTCATGATGAGGAAATTTAAGGTCCATTCCTCCTCCGTGAATATCAAATTGTTCTCCCAGGTATTTTGTTCCCATTACAGAGCACTCCAAGTGCCAACCAGGGAATCCAACACCCCAAGGTGAAGGCCAACGCATGATATGCTCTGGAGAAGCATTTTTCCACAAAGCAAAATCAAACGAATTCTTTTTATCAGTTTGACCATCTAACTCTCTGGAACCTGCTATTAACTCCTCAATATCTCTACCGGATAATTCTCCGTAATCTCCTCCTTGCTCTCTGTATTTTAACACATCAAAGTATACGGAACCATTTACCTCATAGGCCAATCCTTTATCGAGAATGGTTTTAACCATTTCTATTTGCTCAACAATGTGACCAGTGGCAGTTGGCTCTATGCTAGGAGGAAGGGCATTGAATTGCCCCATCACTTTATGAAAGTTCAAGGTATAGTGCTGAACAATTTCCATAGGTTCCAACTGCTCCAACCTTGCTTTCTTAGCAATTTTATCCTCACCTTCGTCTGCATCACTTTCCAAATGACCTGCATCGGTGATGTTTCTCACATATCGTACTTTGTAACCTAAAAACTTAAAGTACCTAATCACTAAGTCGAATGTTAGGAAAGTACGGCAATTACCTAAATGAACATAACTATAAACGGTAGGGCCACACACGTAAATTCCAAGGTGTCCTTCGTTTACAGGTTCAAACTCCTCTTTCTCTCCCTTAAGAGAGTTATAAATCAAAATTTCGTTTTGTTCTATTTTGCTCATTTAGATTTCTAATTTAGAATCCAGACTAATGTGCTTCAGGAACTCCGTTTTCACTTCGTTCTCATTAAATACTCCTCCATATCTGGAAGTAATGGTACTGCTTTTACTATCGCGAACTCCGCGCATATTAACGCAAAGGTGCTTTGCATCAACCACACAAGCCACATCTTCCGTTCCCAGAACTTCTTGTAGCTTTTGAACAATTTGCATGGTTAATCTTTCTTGCACCTGTGGCCTTTTTGCATAATACTGAACAATACGATTGATTTTTGACAATCCAATTACATGATTATTAGCATAATAAGCCACATGAACTTTTCCGATAATCGGCACAAAGTGGTGCTCGCACAACGAGTAAAGTTCAATATCCTTTTCCACCAACATTCCGTCGTATTTGTAATTATTATCAAATAACGAAATGGAAGGTTGATTATCCGGATGCAATCCACTACAGATTTCCTGAACGTACATTTTAGCAACTCTTTGAGGAGTACCTGCCAAACTATCGTCCTTTAAATCCAGTCCAAGTGTATCCATGATTTGCTCAAAATGTCCGGTGATGATTTTTATCTTCTCTTCATCAGACAAATCAAAGGCATTACTCTTTAGGGGAGTATCTATGGAAGTGAGGATATGATCCTCGCCAATATTTTCGATTTTCTTACTTTCCAAAATTCAATTTTATTACAAAAGGCTGTAAATATACGGAATTCAATAATTGAAAAAAGTGATAATGATGACAATTCAACAAGTTAAGTCAGAATGCCCACGGTTACTTGCAAGCGGCTAATCTTTAAAACAAAAAAAGCGGGACAAGCCCGCTTTTTTATTTATGATATTGGTATGATTATTTTTTCCAAACGAATTTTCCACTTTTATTAATATATCCTTCCGTTCCAGTTTTGAAATCACCGATTCTAACTAACGCTAATCCATTATTAAAATCAGAAGGTCGAGAAAATTGTTTTGCAATAATTACTTTTCCAGAGGCATCGATGTATCCCCATTTTCTCTCTTTCCCCATTCCGGTTGCCACATTTGCTACACCATTGTTAAAGTTATAAGCTCCATCGTACTGTGCTTTTACCACAACTTTTCCAGTTTTATCAATGTAACCAAACTTTCCACTTTTAAAGTTCCCTACTCTAATTAGGGCTCTTCCTTCACTGAACGGAAATGCTTTATCAAATTGAGCTTTAACAACTTCTTTTCCTGACTTATCGATGAATCCCCATTTACCAGTTTTTTCATCTCCTTTCCTAAAGTTGGCCATTCCTTCACTGAAATCCCAAACAAAATCAAAAGTAGGTTGGATTACAAACACTCCTTTCTTATCTATAAACCCCCACTTTTCGTTCTTTTTTACTCTGGATTTTCCTTCATAGAAATCGTAAGCACCATCAAATTTAGGTTCGATAACTTGCTTTCCTGTCTTATCAATGTATCCAAATTGAGTACCTAATTGAAATCTAGCCATTCCTTCTCTAAAAGAGTATGCGAAATTACATTTAACCTCAAACTTCTTGTTTCCTGATTTATCGATGTACATCCATACATCTCCCTTCTTAACACATGCTAATCCTTCCGAAAAATCAGAAGCTTTATCATAAACAGCAGAAATAACAATTTTCCCCGAAGAGTTAATGAAACCATACTTAGAAGCAGTTTTCACCCTAGATAATCCTTCGCTGAAATTATGTACTTTTTGAAATTGTGGTTTAATTTTTACACTTCCAGTTTTATCGATAAATCCTTCAAGACGATCAATTCTTACTCGGTATAAATCCTGAGCAAAAATACTGACCGAAATAAACATTAAAGTTAATAATGAGTAGAGTTTCATTTTAAATAATTTTTGTTGGTTTTCTGGTGTATAATAATCTGACTAAAATAAATAAATTAATTTTACAGCCAACCGTTAAGATCATAAAAGGTGCCAATTTTTAATAACTCTACCTTAACAAACGAACAGGTGCTACTGTGGGAAATCACAGAGTCCGAACACGAACTATCTGATTACCTGAGGGATAATACAAATTTAATTGAGGGAATTGCCAATATTAATAATAAGACGAGAAAAAAGCAATTCGTTGCCTCAAGAGCCTT
Organism: Parvicellaceae bacterium; assembly: GCA_965230225.1. GTDB lineage: Bacteria > Bacteroidota > Bacteroidia > Flavobacteriales_D > Parvicellaceae > CALSMU01. Next base: position 97,255 of record CBDDKM010000001.1, on the reverse strand, counting down.
GATAAAACAGGCTTTCGGAGATGTTTCAATCGAAAAAACACCAAACGGGAAACCCCTTATAAAAGACTCAAACCAACACATTTCCATGAGTCATGATGGAGAGTTTGCCACTTTAATTGTTTCCAACTCTCCATGTGGAATTGACATTCAAAGCATCAGCAATAAAGTTCTCAGAATTAAACACAAGTTTATTCACCCAGATGATCTATACGCAAACTCTAACAACATTGACGATTTAACTATATTATGGTGTGCTAAGGAAGCCATTTACAAAATCAATGGCGAACCGGAAATATTCTTCAAAGAGCACATTGTTATCCGCAAAGGGGAAAAGGATAATCAATTATCGGCTGAAATCGTTCATCTAGATTATAAGGCTGAATATCAATTGGAAGTAGCAAGAATCAAAAATTATTATTTAGTTTACACTTTACAATAGAACGGTTTGAGTATTTACGAGAAAATAATATCCAATATCGAACAGGGTAAAAAAATGTTCGCTGTGCTGGTAGACCCTGATAAGGTTAACAACGAAGATCAATTAGTATCGATCATTGATGCACTAAGAAAAGCCAACCCGGATATTATTATGGTAGGTGGAAGCCTTATTAGCAATGGTCATTTCGAGTTCGTTACCCAAGCTCTAGCCAAAAGCGACATCTCCCCCACCATTATTTTCCCTGGTAATTACTCTCAAATTTCTTCTTCCGCCAGTGCTATACTGCTACTATCATTAATATCAGGTAGAAATCCAGATTTTCTAATTGGTCAACATGTCCTTTCGGCATTTGACATCAAAAGATCCGGGCTGGAGGTCATATCCACCAGCTACTTGTTAATTGATTGTGGAGCTCCCACTTCTGCGCAATACATGAGCAATACTTCTCCCATTCCTTACGGAAAGAGCTCAATTGCTTGTGCTACAGCTTTAGCCGGAGAACAAATTGGCCACAAGATGATATACATGGATGGTGGATCCGGCGCCGAAAAAGCCATTTCTACCGACATGATTAAAGCAGTAAGAAACACCATTGACACTCCAATAATTGTTGGTGGAGGATTGCGTACTAAACAAGCAGTTATGGATGCATGGAGCCATGGAGCAGACATGGTTGTAGTAGGTACTGCTATAGAAGAAAATCCAGATTTTGCTATAGAATTAGCCGAAATAAGAGAATCAATATGCAGCTAGTTGTATTTTCCAGTAACGACAAGTTTCACTCAGAGATACCGATAGTAGAGAAAATGTTTAAGGAAGGGCTGGAGACCCTACACCTAAGAAAGCCAAAATTCTCCACTAAAGACCTAGACGAATATATTAGCTCTATCCCCTCTAAATATCACCCTAGAATCATTCTTCATTCGCATCACAAACTAGGTAAGAAATACAAGATTAAAGGCGTACACATAAGTAGGGCACACCGAAAAAAGAAGTATAATTCAATCTGGAAGTTTCTCATAATGCGAATTAAACATCCCGGATGGGTAATTACCAGATCCTGCCACCGGTTATCCTCATTAACCGAAAACCCCAAACGTTACCAATACGTTTTTCTGAGCCCTATATATGATAGTATTTCAAAGGAAGCTCATGCAGGTCAGTTTAGCAAAAGGGGGATCAGGAGTATTATTGAAGATAACAACCTATTGGTTTATGCACTTGGCGGAGTGGATGAAACTAAATTTAGTGAACTTAAACAGCTCGGATTTTCTGGTGTTGCACTACTTGGGTCGGTATGGAATTCAGGCAAAAACCCTCTGGAGGTTTTTATTTCTGCTAAAAAAAACATCGACTCAATCAACTGATTTACTACCACTTACAAACAAATTCTCAAAGTTATCAACAATTTCTGTAACCATTGTTAATAACTCACCGTTAGAGGTTGTGATTTCGAAATTGAAAACTTGGAAATCATGACAACAACAAACAAAACAATATTATCACTAATCGCCATGTTCCTATCTGTATGGGGATATGCCGGAGAGCCGGACACGAAAATCTCCAGAAGCGAATACATTAACACCTGGAAAAATGAAGCCATTTCTCAGATGGTTAAGTACGGTGTTCCAGCAAGTATCACATTAGCACAAGGTATTCTTGAAAGTGGAGATGGAAATTCAATGCTAGCTAAGGAAGCAAACAATCATTTTGGAATTAAATGCCACAACTGGGGAGGTGAAGGTGTTTACAAGGATGATGACAAAAAAGATGAGTGCTTCAGAAAGTATAACAATGCCAAGCAATCTTACGAGGATCACTCTAAGTTTTTAGCCAATGGAAAGCGATATCAATTCTTATTTGATTATGATATCACTAACTATAAAGCCTGGGCAAAAGGATTAAAACAAGCAGGATATGCTACTAATCCAGAATATGCTAAAAAGCTTATATACCTCATTGAAAAGCACGATTTACACCAATACGACAACGCTCTTCTGGCCGTAAACGAAACATCACCTACAGTATCTAACACCAATAGCTTACAGCTAGTTCTTTCTAAGCCTACATTAGCTACTCACTCTGTGAAAAAGCATCAGAATAAAATTAGATATGTTGTAGTAAAAGAGGGTGATACTTTTTACAAGATTGCGAAAGAGTTCGAAATGGGACTTTGGCAACTCTACAAATACAACGATTTAAGTTCTAAAGACTATATTAAACCAGGAGATGTAATCTATCTCCAACCCAAGCGAAACAAAGCACGAATTGATTCTCATATCGTGAAAAAGGGAGAAACAATGCAAGGAATCTCTCAGCTTTACGGTATAAAGCTTAAGAAGCTGTACAAGAAGAACAAAATGGTACCTGGAACTGAGCCATTAGAAGATCAAAAACTCTTGCTTAAATAAAATTAACAACAATATTTCAGTGAAATAAGTATTAAAGAGGTAGCGGTTGATTTGTGAAGTTTGTTTTTGTTTGTTTGTTGTGAAAGGCTTCGGAGTAATCCGGAGCCTTTCTATTTTAAACTCTATTTAATAACTTCCATTTCAACTCGTCTGTTCTTTTGCCTACCCTCCTCAGTTTCGTTATCTGCAATAGGCTTACTTTGACCAAAGTATTTTACTACTACCCTACTTTCACCAACACCTCTTTGAACAAGATAAAACTTAACTGCTTCTGCTCTTTTCTTAGAAAGAATTAAGTTCGAAGCAGCTTTACCAACATTATCGGTATGCCCTTCTACAGAAAGTTTCCAATCCGTTTTCTTTAGCAGTAATTCCACCAGGTTATTCAACGATTCATAAGAACCATCGGCTATGATTGCTTTACCGGTTTCAAACTCTAAATGATCAAATGCTGTTTGCAAAATTTCCTTTTCTTCTCTAGCCAACAACACAGCCTCTTCTTCAGCCTCAAGAATCACTAACTCTTCGTCAATACTATCGATATGCTTGTATTCAAAATATCCAGTAGTTTCGTTAAGAAGAGCCAGAATTTTTGTTTTCTCACCATCATTATCAATAGTAATATACAACTGAGCTGGAAATTCCTCATCTTCTCCCTCCAGCAGGAACATATAGCTTCTATCGGTTGGAATCTTTTTAAACACAAAACCATCCTCACCTTTAACCGCGGTGGCTACTACATTTCCATACTCATCAACCAGGTGCAACCTTACATTATCAGGGCATCCATAATTATGCAATGGCCCGGGCTCTGTAGGACAATTATCAGCTCTATCCATAATTCCATCACCATCGGTATCAGGACATCCGGCAAATTCCTGAACACCCGGTACTGTAGGGCATTTATCCTCTGAATCTTTCACCCCATCACCATCGGTATCAGGACAACCTTTCATTTCCAGTGTTCCAGCAATGGTTGGACACTCATCATCAGAATCCTTTATTCCATCTCTATCGGTATCAGGACAACCATTAAACTCAATCAATCCCGCCTCTGCCGGACACTCATCGCTTGTATCAGGAATTCTATCATTATCTGTATCAGGGCATCCTCTAAACTCCCAAACTCCCTTCACATCCGGACAATCATCAAATGGGTTGGATACAAAATCACCATCTTTATCTTTTGGAATCTTCTTATATACCGGAATAGAAGCTATGAAATAGGCATCCGCTCCATAATTGTTTCCTGAACCAATAAACCCGAATAAATTACCCGTTCCAAAAGCAATAGGCCCTGCTCTTAGCCCTAACCCCATTCTGAATCCTGCCATATTGCTATAAGACAATGGAGCTGATACTCCAAAGTGTTTATGATCAAATCTTGGAGTAAGGGTATAATTGGAGAAATTATGCACTTTGTTTTTATCCTTATTGAACTGGAAAGCCATATATGCCATCCCGTTGGCGTAAAAATCCTGCCAGATATGATAATCAGCGTTAAGAACAATTGTTGTTGGTAAATTCATTTTGAACTCACCCACATCTCCACCTAAATAAGAGAATGTAGTGTTGATTATACTATCGAAAGTATAAACAGACTCAATGCCCAGGTTACTAATATCCCAATCATCTATATCAGCATGGAAGTTTCTACTGTATTGACCTTTGGTAAACTTAATTCGACCAATATCTAATACACTGAATCCGGCTTTTAACTTATACTTGTTTTTATCCGCTCTCCAAATATCATCCCTTCCATCCATCTTGTATTTATACTCTTCCCAATCAGGGCGCCATTCGTACTCCACTCCAATATCAATACCTACTCCCGGATTAGACTCAAATCGATATTTAATGTTCTCATCTCCAACATCGTAATTCGTGGAATGCCCATAATCAATGTCGGACTCAAATAAACTAAGCGTATCATTATTGGTAAACTCATACTCAAGATCATCCACAAATAAATAAGCCGCCTGAATTCCCTGAAGCAATTTCATTCTGGCCCCCACTTTAATGTAGTGCTCATTTTCATCGTACACTACTCTGGCATAGTTAGCTCCATACTCTGCCCAACTCATGGTTTGTAAGCTAAGGCTTTCATTTTGAATTCTAATTCTCCACAGGTCTTCGTATTTTAGCTCCTCTAATCCCAGCTGAGCAATAGGTGTTCCTACCCCATCCAAATTAAAATACGTACGAAGCTTATAAGTAAATCCCAAAGCACTTACATCACTCAAGCTTACTAGAAACGAAGGACCATTAATCTCATTATTTAAATAAACAGAATGAATATCCTGCGATGTGTTCTGACTGATGTGATTATCAAAAAATGTAGAATCCGAGAATGCATTCATAGACCCCAACATACCTACATCAGAGCTGAAATAGGTATTGTAAAAATCAACATTAGCACCCACCACAGTCATGTGAAATTGGTACCTGTTATCTACAATTGTTGAAGGATTAAGGTCTGCTCCTAAAATTCCGGAATAATTACTTTGACGAAGCCCAAGATAGTTCTGCGCATAGATATTGGTTGCGCACAACAGGGCAATTAAGGGAAGTAAACGCTTCATTTCTGTGTGGTTTACACGTAAAGTTAAACGAAAACGTTTAAACTTACTGCATCAAACCAAACACAAAATTCTGAACAACAGGATTTTCTATCTTTTCGATCACCTCATTTGCAAATGCAGACACCAATAATTCTTTTGCTTTTGCCTTGCTAATACCTCTAGCTTGCAAATAAAATACAGCTGCTTCATCAAACTGCCCGGTTGTAGTACCATGACTACATTTAACGTCGTCCGCGTAAATTTCTAATTCCGGTTTTGCATTCATGGTAGCATCTGTAGAAACCAAAACATTTTTGTTTTGTTGATAGGCTTCTATTTTCTGAGCATCCTCAAATACGATAACCTTTCCATTGAATACACCTGTAGATCGATCCGCCAACACTCCTTTATACAACTCAGAAGACACACAATTAGCTACCTTATGATTTACTTTCGTATGGTTGTCTACATGTTGCTTTCCCTTTGGCATATACAGGCCATTCATTCCGGTAAAGGCATTTTGCCCTTCAACATCAATGGTTAAAGTATTTCTAACCAATCCACCTGATAAGGTAAAAGTATTTACAATCAAGTTGCTATCTTGTTGCTGCACCATTTGATCTGTACAAATGAATGCATCTTCATTCGACGCATACTGAAGCTTATCAATAAGCAACTTTGAGTTTTCTGCAGCAAATGCTTCTACCACTGTATTTACAAGGTTATTCTTAGAATCTTTTGATACGTATGATTCCACCACATTTAACTCCGAAGATCTTTCAGCAACAACAACGATTCTGTTATTGGCCAATTTTTGCTCTCCAGTAGACAAATGAATAATATGCACAGCTTTAGTAGCCTGATGATTTTTACCGGCCCAAATCAAAATACCGTCATTATTATAAGCGGTATTAATCGCTGTAAAAATCTCCTCCTGATTATTAGCCAGCTTATTAAAATACTGCGCGTAAACATCAGTTCTGTTGGCAAGCGCATCGCTTAGTGTACCAACATAAAAACTACCTTCGTTTACAAAAGTAGATAGAGCATTATTCACCACCCCATTTTCGATAACAACTACGTGAGCTTCCAGATCAGGAATAAGAAACTCATCCACAGAAGAAACCGTAGATTCAAACGATTGAGCATACTCTCTCTTTACAAGTTTGTTTACTCGAGTATATTTCCAATCTTCTGTCTTTCTGGTGGGAAAATTTAACTTTTCCAACGCTCCCAATGCCCTTTGAGTTGCCTCTGCATTAACTTCAGACAGTTTCAACTCCGATACGTTATTTAGTGATGCTACTCCCATGATTCAAATGCTTAAACTGATTCTTTGATCAACCAATCATACCCTCTTTCTTCCAACTCCAAAGCCAGGTTTTTATCTCCTGTTTTTATTATTTTACCATTGTACAATACGTGCACAAAATCAGGCACAATATAATCCAACAACCTTTGGTAATGAGTAATTACAATAGATGCATTTTCCGGCGATTTAAGTGCATTAACACCGTCTGCCACAATTCTTAAAGCATCGATATCCAATCCAGAATCTGTTTCATCCAAAATAGAAAGTGTTGGATTCAACATTGCCATTTGGAAGATTTCATTTCTCTTTTTCTCTCCTCCGGAAAACCCAACGTTTACCGAACGGTTTTTCAACTTATCATTTAGCTCTACCAGAGCAGATTTCTCTTTTACTAATTTTAAGAAATCCTTTGCAGACATAGCTTCTTCACCGAAATAATTACTACGCTCAGCCAATGCTGTTTTCAGGAAATTGATGTTACTAACTCCAGGAATTTCAACTGGGTACTGGAATGCCATAAACACTCCTTCCCAAGCTCTTTCTTCCGGATCAAGTTCCAATAGGTCTTTTCCTAAATAGTCTACAGTTCCACCAGTTACTTCGTATTCATCTCTACCTGCTAACACAGATGAAAGGGTACTTTTTCCTGAACCATTTGGCCCCATAATAGCATGAATTTCTCCTGCTTTAACTTCGAGGTTGATTCCTTTAAGAATTTCTTTATCGCCAACGTTAGCTTTAAGGTCTTCTATTTTTATAATTGTATTACTCATTACTCTGAGATATTAAGTCTAATATTATTTATCCTACACTCCCCTCCAGGCTTATTTCTAATAACTTTTGCGCTTCAACCGCAAATTCCATTGGGAGTTTATTCAACACTTCTTTTGCGTAACCATTTACAATTAAGCTAATGGCCTTTTCCTCTCCAATCCCTCTTTGTTTACAGTAGAACAATTGATCCTCTCCTATTTTACTAGTGGTGGCCTCATGTTCTAGCTGAGCAGTTGGGTTCTCACATTCTACATATGGGAATGTATGCGCTCCACATCGATCTGACATTAAAAGAGAATCACACTGCGAGAAGTTTCTCGAGTTATCCGCTCCTTTTCCAATTTTAACCAACCCTCTATATGAATTCTGACTTTTACCGGCAGAAATCCCTTTAGAAATGATGGTACTTTTGGTATTCTTACCAACATGGATCATTTTGGTTCCTGTATCTGCTTGTTGATAATTGTTAGTAACGGCAACTGAATAAAATTCACCTACCGAGTTATCCCCTTTCAACACACAAGAAGGGTATTTCCAGGTAACGGCAGATCCGGTTTCTACCTGTGTCCAGGAGATTTTAGAATTAGTATGACATACGCCACGCTTGGTAACAAAGTTAAAAACCCCTCCTTTACCTTCACTGTCTCCTGGGAACCAGTTCTGAACGGTAGAATACTTAATTTCTGCATCGTCCAAAGCAATTAACTCCACCACTGCAGCGTGCAATTGATTTTCGTCTCTCTGTGGTGCTGTACACCCCTCAAGGTAACTTACATAACTACCTTCGTCTGCCACTAACAACGTTCTCTCGAACTGCCCGGTTCCAGCTTCGTTAATTCTAAAGTAAGTGGATAATTCCATTGGACATTTAGTCCCTTTAGGAATGTAGCAAAAAGAACCATCCGAAAACACTGCAGAATTTAATGCTGCGTAGAAATTATCTGTAGTTGGCACAACTGTACCTAAATACTTCTTAACTAATTCAGGGTGCTCCTGAACTGCTTCACTAAAGGAGCAGAATATTACTCCTAATTCAGCTAATTTTTCTTTAAACGATGTTGCCACCGAAACAGAGTCCATTACGAAATCTACAGCAACTCCAGACAATCGTTTTTGTTCTTCCAAAGAAATCCCTAAACGATCCATCGTTTTACGAATCTCCGGATCTACTTCATCCAGACTCTGTAATTCTTTCTTTTTCTTTGGAGCGGCATAATAAACGACATCCTGAAAGTCAGGCTTCTCATAATTGACATGAGCCCAATCCGGTTCTTCCATCTCTTTCCAAACTCGAAAGGCATTCAGCCTATACTCTAAAAGCCATTCCGGCTCATTTTTCTTTGCTGAAATTAAACGAACAACGTCTTCATTCAATCCTTTAGGAATTTTATCGGTTTCCACATCAGTGGTAAAACCAAACTCGTACTCCTTCGACTCCAGGTCTTTCTTTAAATCATCTTCAGTGTATCCCATATCCGTTTAATTAAAGTGAAAAACTTTCACCACATCCACACGTACGTTCTGCATTAGGGTTACTAAACACAAAACCTTTTCCATTCAATCCTCCGGAAAAATCTAGGGTAGTTCCTACTAAGTACAAATAGCTCTTTTTATCAACTACAACTTTTATCCCGTTGCTATCAAATTCTTTATCGCTATCTTTTAGTTCATTATCAAACTTCAATTGATACATCAATCCAGAACATCCACCACCTTCGACACCCACTCGAATAAAATATCCGACTTGTCCTTCTTCTTCCATCAGCTGAATGGCTTTATTTCTGGCCTTATCTGTTACTGTGATCATCTTATTCTTATTTAGATTAATTACAAATAAGCATTATTAACAGACGCAAAATTACCCTTTTTGTGGTATTGCAACAACAATAAATCGAATTATTTTAACTGAGTTATGTCACGAAAAGATCAATAAACCTTGGGGCAGCGCACTCAAAATACCAAGTAAAACAGTGGCAACCTCGTTTATTCCACATGGTTTTCTACTTTTGCAACATGAATGAAAACCAAAATAACAGAACTGAACTGAAGGACCTGGGAGAGTTTGGCTTGATTGACAAACTGACTGAAAAATTTGAGATCAAAAACTCTTCTTCTAAACTCGGAATTGGGGATGATGCTGCAATTACACATTACTCCAACAGAGACACTGTAATATCTACCGACATGTTAGTGGAAGGAATTCATTTCGACATGGTTTTTACACCATTAAAACACCTTGGATACAAAGCAGTAGTGGTTAACTTAAGTGATATCTACTCCATGAATGCTCATCCAAGACAAATCACTGTTTCTATGGCCATCTCTAGCAAATACTCGGTTGAGGCCATTGAAGAAATTTATTCGGGAATAAAACTCGCCTGCGACTTTTATGGTGTGGACCTAATTGGAGGAGACACCACTTCGAGCCTATCAGGACTTGTAATAAGTGTAACTGCCCTTGGTGAAGTTGAAGAAGAAAAAGTGGTTAAAAGATCGGGAGCAAAAGACAATGACTTACTTGTTGTTACCGGAGATTTAGGTGGAGCCTATATGGGCTTAACCGTACTCCAAAGAGAAAAGGAAGTTTGGAAAGCCACCCCACAAATGCAACCGGATTTAGACGGACACGATTATATTCTGGAAAGACAATTAAAACCAGAAGCAAGAAGAGACATTATTAAAATGTTTTCTGAAATGAATTTAGTCCCAACCAGTATGATAGATATTTCTGACGGACTAGCTTCGGAGGTTAAGCACCTTTGCAAACAATCTGAAGTAGGATGTAATTTATACGAAGAGAAACTACCTATAGACCCCCAAACTTATCAAACTGCCAGAGACTTTAACCTGGACCCAACAGTATGTGCTTTAAATGGAGGCGAAGACTATGAATTATTATTCACTGTAAAACAAGAAGATTACGACAAGATTAAGGGAAACCCGAACATGACGGTAATTGGCCACATGACAGACAAAGGATCTGGAGTTAACTTCATTTCCAGTGGTGGTTCAGTAATGTCATTACAGGCTCAGGGATGGGATGGCTTTAAAAGCTAAGCCATAGCTTTTTCCTGCATCACTTCTTTAAAAGACTTAGGCGATAGATGACTCTCTGCCCAGGCAGCAAAGTCGAAATACTCAAATGCTGTTTTTTCAAAGTTATCCTCCCCTAATTCTTCTAACTCTTTCTGTAATCCTGTATATAACTCTTTTATTTCCGATGGGGATTTTGCATTGATGTACTTCCCAATAAACTTAAGCATCACAGATTCAAATCGGTAAGCACGGTTTCTTTTAGACAAATACCTCTGAGCTGATTTTAAGGCATAAGGCAGCAAGCGGTTACTTCCCAATTCGATGTGAATAACCAAATTTAAAATTTGAGTGAAGCAGTAGATATCCTCTGATTTATCAATTGGCACATCGTTCAACAATTTGTTCACCCATTTTAATGCCCCAGAAAAATCGTCTTCCCCAAAATGCAGAATAGCGATGTTATAATACAAATAGGCTTTTCTAACATTGTTTATTTTTTCTCCATAAAGCCTTAATCCCTCTTCTACAATCGGCACTAGTTCCAACCCTTTTGAGAATTGCCCGGTGTTAGCCAAAATGGTTAACTCAATACTGTAAACACTAGAGAACAGTTTTATATCAAGATCCTCATTAGAGTTAATCAACATAGTTTCGGGGAGGCTTCTCAACTTATCCAAATACAAGAAAGTTTGATCATGCATCTTTAACTGAGAACTAACATAGATGATGTTTGACAATAATGAGAAATACACATTTGGCTCCTCTTTAAACTTATCGATATTCTCTTCCAGATAAGCAATGTTTTGCTTCAAGTGCTCGTAACTATTTGGATAATCTCCTATTCCAAAGAAATAAGCACTGTAAATGTGATGATACAGGTATTTGGTTTCAAAATAAAGTGCCTTGTCTTCGCTATTGAGCAGTACATTATCAATGATCTCTTTAAAGTTCTCCAGCTCATCCTCACTTCTTACCTTCCCTTTCTTATACAAGATTGAAAACAGCCTACTTTTTATGTTCCAGAAGTCGCAATAATTAGAAATCTTGTCTAGAATCAAACGATCTTCTTCCAGCATTTCCTGCAGCCGTTCCTCCAGAATTCCGCTGTAATTATCCTTTTCCAACAACAACTTCTCCCAGGCTAATATCTCCAATAGTGTAGTGTGCTTCTCGTATTTATAGGCTATTCTTTTTGAGCTCTTTAACAGTTTAGCACTTTGAGAATACAAGGATTTCTTATAAAGAATCTCTGCACAGTGTATATTTCGTTTCAGTTGTGCATCTACAGAACTATTCGAATGAAATGAATCCAAGGACCTAAGGATTGAATCGTACAACCTGGACTTGGTTATAGGAAAGGATTTAACAAAAGACTCTCCCTTAAATTTCTTTCTAATCTGATCCTCGTCGTAAGAAGATTGTTTATCGATAGCATCAAACAACCGGATATAATTGTTTTTTGCATCTCCCGAACTTCTTGATTGATAAACCTTAAAATACCTCTTCTCCGTTTTCGTAAGAGATTTGATTAGCTTAAACAGATGGTCACTTGCCCGATTTGACATAGGATAGATATTATCCACCTAAATTACATTACTAAATTGGAAATAACCAGAAGAGAATTGATAAATTATTATCAACTCTATACTTTACAACTTTTGATTAGAAAGGGTAGTTTCAGGAATAAAATGAGACATAAAAATTACAGTTCTATCATCTCATCGTCTCCACCATAGAAATGGAACTCCAACATCTGCAATTTGGACACTCCTCTTACAGGCACCCACTTTTTATATTTCATAAACCATTTGCGCTGAATGCTTTTCACCCCTCTCTTAAGGTATGCTTCAACAAATGGATGTACCTCCAGAGAGATCTTTCTCTTTGGGTCCGACTCAATTAAAAACCTGAGGTTGTGTTCAATTTCATCAGTAAACAATACCGAAGCTTGTACTTCACCTGTCCCCTTACAAGATGGACAAACCTCTGCTGTTTTAATTTCAGTTTCAGGACGAACTCTTTGCCTTGTAAGCTCCACCACCCCAAACTTACTAGGCATAACAATGTTATGCTTAGCACGATCAGAAGACATAGCCTTCTTAAGGTGATCGTATAGTTTTCGGTTGTTCTCACGTTGGTGCATATCAATAAAGTCGATACACACAATTCCTCCCATATCACGAAGACGAAGTATTCGAGCTATTTCGTCTGCCACCTCAAGGTTGGTTTCTATAGCATTTTGCTCCTGATTTTGTTCAGATGCTTTTCTGTTTCCACTGTTTACATCAATTACGTGCATCGCTTCTGTATGCTCAATAATTAAGTAAGCACCAGAAGGAAGGGATACTTTTTTCCCGAAGGAAGCTTTGATTTGCTTCTCTATTCCAAATTGCTCAAATAAACCAACTCTTCCTTTATAGAACTTTACAATAGACTCTTTTTGTGGAGCAATTGTTCTTACATAGTTCTTAATTTCTTCGAAAAGCGACTCATCATTTACATGAATACTTGTAAACTTTTCAGAAAGCATATCTCTCAACACAGTAGAAGTCCTATTCAACTCCCCTAACACCTTTTTAGGAGGCTTTGAATTTCTTAATCCTTTGTGCAATCGCTCCCATTTAGAAAGTAAATCTCGCAAATCGGCATCCAAATCGGCTACCTTTTTATTTTGCGCAACCGTTCTAATGATTACCCCAAAATTCTTTGGTTTAATACTAGAAAGTAGTCTTCTTAGACGATCTCTTTCTTCGGGATCTTTAATTTTTTGAGAGATGGAGATTTTATTGGTAAAAGGCACCAATACAACAAATCTACCGGCAAGAGTAATTTCAGTACTTAACCTTGGCCCTTTACTGGAAATAGGTTCTTTTGCAATTTGAACAGCGATCAATTGATTGGAAGAAATTACATCTTTAATTTTTCCATTTTTATCAATGTCCGGTTCAATTTTATTCTTTGCAATAGAAGGGCCTTGCTGTTTTCCTTTAATGGAATTCTGTATATACCGGTTTAATGATTTAAACTGCGGCCCCAAATCCAAATAGTGTAGAAATGCATCTTTCTCGTACCCTACATCTACGAACGCAGCATTCAGGCTCGGGACAATTTTTCTAACTTTCCCAAGATACACATCCCCCACACTAAAGTCGTTATCTTGCTTTTCGTCGTGAAGCTCAATCAGCTTTTTATCACGCAGCAATGCAAGGACAACTCCTGATGAAGTGGAATTTATATACAATTCATAATTCACAGAAGACTCACTATTTTCTCAAGTATAAAACCCAGAAACACCTATAGCTACTTAAATGAATTTCACTATAGGAAACAAACAAGTACAACAACGCATGTCATCACACTACCAATAGTTGTGTGATAACATGTGTTATTACAAGCTAGCAATTAAATGCTTATTTCTTTTTCTTATGTCTGTTTTTTCTCAAACGTTTTTTACGCTTGTGAGTCGACATCTTATGTCTTTTTCTTTTTTTACCGCTTGGCATAATACTATAATTTAATTCGTTAATTCTTAATCATTAACCTTTTACTTAACCTCCACCTTAGTTTTTACACTCTCGATGAAAGTTTTAGAAGGTTTAAATGAAGGAATGTTGTGAGCTGGAATAATAATCGTGGTGTTTTTCGAAATATTTCTTCCTGTTTTTTCTGCTCTTTCCTTCACTACAAAGCTACCAAAGCCTCTCAAATACACATTTTCACCTTGTTCCAAGGCTCCCTTAATAGATGACATAAATGCTTCAACTGTTGCTTGTACCGCAACTTTCTCCACTCCTGTTTTTTCTGCAATGTCTGTAACTATATCCGCTTTTGTCATAGCTCTTATATTATTTTAAGTCAGTTAATTAGGTTTAAAAATCGGGCTGCAAAGATAGGTTTATTTCTCAATTCTGAAAATCATATCTATTTTTTTTTCTTTCATTTGTCAAGATTTTAGACGAATTGAAGTTTTCGAGATACATATGCGACTGGTACGACTCTAATTTTAGAGATTTACCCTGGAGGCAAACAACCGATCCATATCGCATTTGGCTATCCGAAATTATCCTACAACAAACACGGGTGGATCAGGGAATGAGTTATTATTTAAAATTCATTGATCAGTATCCCACTGTATTCGATTTAGCAAACGCCAACGAAGACCATGTACTAAAAAACTGGCAAGGGCTGGGATATTATTCCAGGGCTAGAAATTTACATTACACTGCTCAGTATATTGTATCTGAACTGGAAGGTAAATTCCCCAACAACTTTAAAGAGTTAAAAAAACTTAAGGGAGTTGGAGACTATACTGCAGCTGCCATAGCTTCATTTAGTTTTAAAGAACCGGTGGCAGTTGTGGATGGAAATGTTTACAGAGTGCTCTCTAGGTACTATGGAGTCTCTACACCTATAGATTCTACAGAGGGAAAAAAACAATTTCAGGAACTTGCCAATACTTCACTTAACCCCGATCAGCCAGACAAGCACAACCAAGCCATTATGGAATTTGGAGCCTTGTTTTGCACTCCCAAAAAACCAAACTGTTCGTCTTGCGGATTGAAAAACTCCTGTTGGGCCTATGGTAACAACAAAGTTGAAGAACTACCTATAAAATCGAAAAAGACAAAACAAAAAACAGTCTATTTTAATTACCTCTACATTACTGACGATGAGTTTTGTCTTTTAAACAAAAGAGCAGGCAAGGGAATATGGCAAAACCTTCATGAATTTCCATTATTGGAAAGCAAGAAGGAAATTGACTCTCCAGACAAACTGGAGCACCCTCTTCTTAAGAACCTCACTTTTAATGAGGTAAGTCACCAGTACAAACACATACTTAGTCATCGTATTATTTTGGCAAAATTCTGGTCTTTTAGTGCAGCCAATGTTCCTAACACAAAAGGACTCATTCGCACACCAATTAAGGAGTTACACCAATTTGCTGTACCCAAGTTGATCGAAAATTATCTGAACGATATCAAGTAAAATCATTACCTTTACTTGTTCTAGCAATATTATATAAATGGCAGGAAGCGTAAACAAAGTAATTTTAATCGGAAATCTGGGTAAAGACCCTGAAGTTAGATATTTAGAAAGTGGAGTTGCAGTTTGTAATTTCCCAATCGCTACTAGCGAATCGTACAAAGACAGAAATACTGGAGAACGAGTGTCTCAAACAGAATGGCACAACGTTGTTCTTTGGAGAGGATTAGCAGAAGTAGCAGAAAAGTACCTTAAAAAAGGTGCTAAGGTTTACGTTGAGGGAAAATTACGTACCAGATCATGGCAAGATCAGGATGGAAATACGCGATACACTACCGAAGTTGTTGGAGACAATATGACAATGTTAGGAAGAGTTGGTGAAGGAGAAGGAATGCAAAATCAGGCTCCCGCTCCTACTAAAGAACCAGCTCAGAAAAAAAATGAAACTGAATTTTCTTCTCCTGAAGAAGAATTAGACGATTTACCATTCTAACTAAAACAATAGATTGTGGAACCTCCGCAGGCCATGCCCTTAGGGGCCATCTTTAATATCTTTGTTACCCCGGATACCGGAGTAATTTTCACCATGATCATCATGGTTGTTTTAATTTTCTTGTCTGCCCTTATGTCTGGTTCTGAAGTAGCCATGTTTTCACTGGATGCTGCAGATAAAGATCAACTTTCGAAAGAAAGAACTCCCTCTGGTCTTAGAGTTTTAAAACTACTAGAGTCGCCAAAGAATTTATTGGCCACTATCCTTATTGCAAACAACTTTATTAATGTAGCAATAGTAATGGTATCCACTTATGTTATGAGTGGAGTTATCAATGAAAATGCCATCTCACCTGGACTATTATTTTTCATTAACGTAGTTGCGGTTACCTTCATTATACTGTTGCTGGGAGAAGTTATCCCTAAAGTATATGCCACTAAATATAGAGCAGGGTTTGCCAAGTTTATGTCCAGTCCAATATCACTTATTGGCGTACTGGTTTCGCCACTTAGCAGACTTTTGGTTTCTAGCACCTCTTTTATCGACAAACGATTTCAAAAAAAAGCAGAAAACATTTCGGTAGATGATCTTGAAGAGGCCCTAAACCTTACCAAAGAATCTGTGGAATCGGACGAGGAAAAAAAAATCCTTGAGGGAATTGTCAAGTTCGGGCAAACCGATGTTAAACAAATCATGACACCTCGTTTGGACGTTGTTGCGTTCAAAGTGGAATATGGTTTCCCAGACCTTAAACAACATATCATAGATACCAAATACTCAAGAGTACCAGTATACAAAGATTCACTAGATGAAATTGCAGGTATTCTGTATGTTAAAGATTTGTTGATGCACCTGGATTCTGAAGATGAGAATCTGGATTGGCAGAACTTAATTCGCACCTCGAAATTTGTTCCTGAAAACAAAAAGCTCGACGACTTATTGAAAGAATTTCAGGAAGAAAAAAAGCACATTGCTATTGTTGTAGATGAATACGGAGGAACTTCCGGAATTGTAACTCTTGAAGATATACTGGAGGAAATTGTTGGGGATATAACCGACGAATTTGACGACGACGATTTGGTTTACTCAAAACTGGACGAAAGGAACTTTGTTTTTGAAGGTAAAACACCTTTAATGGATATGTATAGGGTTCTTGGAATTGATGGAGATATATTTGAAGAAGAAAAAGGAGAATCTGATACCATTGCCGGTTTTTGCATAGAGCAAGCAGGTAAAATCCTATTGAAAAATGAAAAGGTTGTCTTTAGAAATTACTCCTTTACTATTGAGGCTTCCGACAAAAGAAGAATCAAACAGATTAAAGTAACCATTATTGATGATTGAGTTATAGAAAAAAGAGATTCATGAGGCTGTTAGGAATATTATTCATACTTACCATTTTTGTTTCCTCCTGTAGAGAAGAGGTAAACCATATCCCAAAACCTAAAGGATATTTTAGAATTGATTTTCCAGAAAGAAGCTACGAAGAAATTACTAAAAAGTGCAGAGCCACATACGAACGTCCTACCTACACCTATATTCAGGATAAGGAAAGTAAAGATGAAGGACGTTGCTTTCAAAACATCGTATTTCCTTATTACAAAGCTGCCATTTATTGCACCCATATCCAATTAGATTCTAACGACTTGTATGTTCACACAGAAAAGTACCAACGAAAGGTAATGGAACACCGTATTAAGGCAAGTGGTATTCAGGAATTGGAATTTATTGATCCTGAAAAAAGAGTGTACGGAACCACCTTCGATATTCAAGGTGATGTTGCCTGTAACTACATCTTTTACTTAACGGACAGCACAGACAATTTTTTCTCAGGAAGCCTGTACTTTGAGGCAGCGCCTAACTACGACTCGTTACAACCAGTAATCGAATTCATTAAAGAGGACATCAAACATTTGATAGAAACGTTTGAGTGGACAGACGATACATTATAAAAAAAGGGGTGCTGTTCAGCACCCCTTTTTCTTTATCTATAGTTGAATATTACTTTCCACTAAATGCTGGAATTCCTGTTACATCCATACCTGTAATTAACAAGTGGATATCATGTGTTCCTTCGTAAGTAATTACGGACTCTAAATTAGCCATGTGTCTCATACAAGGATACTCGTTTGTAATTCCCATTGCTCCGTGAATTTGACGAGCTTCTCTAGCTATTTTAAGCGCCATATCCACATTGTTTCTTTTCGCCATTGAGATTTGAGCAGAAGTTGCTCTCCCTTCGTTTCTCAACTCTCCTAATCTAAGTGTTAACAATTGAGCTTTTGTAATCTCGGTGATCATTTCAGCCAATTTCTTTTGCACTAACTGGAAGCTAGCAATAGGCTTATCGAATTGAATTCTTTCTTTAGAATATCTCAAGGCAGAATCATAACAATCCAAAGCTGCTCCGATTGCTCCCCAAGCAATTCCATATCTTGCACTATCCAGGCACATTAAAGGAGCTCCTAACCCATCTTTTCCTGGCAATATATTCTCTTTTGGTACTTTAACATCGTTAAAAATTAACTCACCCGTAGCAGAAGCTCTAAGAGAATGTTTCCCATGCATTTCAGGAGTTTCAAATCCTTCCATTCCTCTCTCTACCACTAATCCTTTAATTCTTCCTTCTTCATTCTTTGCCCAAACTACAGCAACATCAGCAAAAGGTGCGTTAGAAATCCACATCTTAGCCCCGTTTAGCAAGTAGTGGTCTCCCATGTCTTTAATATTGGTAATCATTCCACCAGGGTTAGAACCGTAATCAGGTTCAGTTAACCCGAAGCAACCGATGAATTCTCCGGTAGCTAATTTTGGCAAGTACTTTTGCTTTTGCTCTTCCGATCCAAATTTCCAGATAGGATACATTACCAAAGAAGATTGTACTGAAGAAGTAGATCTCAATCCTGAATCGCATCTTTCCAGCTCTTGCATGATTAATCCGTAAGAAATCTGATCTAACCCTGCTCCACCATATTCCACCGGAATATATGGTCCAAAACCTCCTATTTCTCCAAGTCCCGGAACAATTTGCTTCGGAAACTCAGCTTTTTCATAATATTCTTCAATGATTGGGCTAACCTCTTTCTTTACCCACGCTCTAGCAGTGTCACGAATTAATTTATGCTCTTCTGTAAGCATCTCATCCATTAGATAATAATCGTGCGCCTGATATCTATCTGTACTCATAAGTATCTGTTTTAGTGATTGCAAATGTAAGTATTTGTCCAGAATTAACCTGTTGTTTTTTTAACATATAATTGGACGCCTGTTTATTTTCATTACAACTTATTGAATTTCATGAGCTACCTCACATCCTCACTATGAGGATTTTAGCTTAGATTCCTATTTCGGGTTCCTTAACTTAAGTGAATTCAGGTAAAAGGAAAATAATTTTTAAACTTTCTAAATCTATTTAGTACATTTTATCTTGCCATATCTACCTGATTATTTTATGTTTGTGCAAATTAAACTCAAACCACAATGAAAAAAATAATCTACTTATTTGCTGTACTGGCAATCTTTGCATCTGCCAGCACATCTTGTACAAAGTACGAAGAGGGAGGAACATACTCTTTGTTGACTAAAAAAATGAGAATAACCAACAAATGGTACATCTCCAAAACACAAACCGGATCACTTTCTCTTGAATTCAACGAAGGAGATGTATACTACGAGTTTCAAAAAGACGGAACTTACATCGAACACTTAGGAAGCGTTGCAGCGACTGGAACATGGGAGTTCAACGATGACAAATCAGAGTTATCTACCACCATCAACAACACCTCAACAGCAACTATTTTTCTGCTTAAAAACGATCAATTAGGATTGGAAAGCGGAGGTGTTAAGGTATACTACAGCCCAGCTAGTAACTAATAAACTATATTCAAATAAAAGGAAAGACTGCGTTTGCGGTCTTTTTTTTTGCGTCAACCCAAGGTTAATACGATATTTGTAATACATTTCAGGCCTTGATACCAAAAGAAACCATAGAGAAAATATTTGATGCTGCAGATATTGTAGACGTTATTGGCGATTTTGTGAACCTCAAAAAGTCCGGCTCCAATTTCAAGGGGAGAAGCCCTTTCGTTAATGAGAAGACTCCTTCTTTTATGGTATCTCCTGCGAAGGGGATTTTCAAAGACTTTAGCTCCGGGGAAGGTGGAACTGTTGTTTCATTCCTAATGAAACATGAGCACTTTACTTATCCTGAGGCTCTTCGTTGGTTGGCCCAAAGGTATAATATTGAGATTGAAGAAGAGGAAAGAACACCTGAGCAAATTGCAGCTCAAAGTGCCAGAGAAAGCCTTTACCTCATCAATCAATTTGCCAGGGACTATTTCGTAAAACAATTACATACTTCTCAAGAAGGAAAAGCAATTGGACTAAGTTATTTTAAAGAGAGAGGCTTTTCGGATGAAATCATTAAGAAGTTTGAGATGGGTTATTCCCCAGACAATAGAGACGCACTTACAAAAGCTGCCCTAAGTTCTGGATATAAACTAGAATTCCTTGAAAAAACTGGCCTAAGTAAAACCAACGAGAAAGGAAGTTTTGACTTCTTCCGTGGAAGGGTTATGTTCCCAATCCACAACATTACGGGAAGAGTACTAGGTTTTGGAGGAAGAACACTAAGACAAGATAAAAAGACTGCTAAATACTTTAACTCTCCTGAAAGTGAGATCTACCACAAGAGTAAAATTCTTTACGGGTTGTACCAGTCCAAAAATGCCATCATTAAAAATGATCTGTGCTTTTTGGTAGAAGGGTATACAGATGTAGTAAGCTTACACCAGGCCGGAATAGAAAATGTTGTTGCCTCAAGTGGTACGGCACTTACAGAAGGACAAATAAGACTCATTAAAAGGTACACCAACAACATTACCATTTTATACGATGGGGATGCGGCTGGGATTAAAGCATCTTTTCGAGGAATCGATCTTATTCTGGAAGAGGGTATGAACGTAAAGGTAGTTCTTTTCCCGGAAGGTGAAGACCCAGATAGTTACTCTAAGAAGGTTGGAATCTCAGAGCTGGAAGAGTACCTGGACAAAAAATCGCAGGACTTTATTCAGTTCAAGGCAGGTGTTCTTTTGGCAGATACCGAAGGTGACCCGCTCAAGCGAGCTGAAACAATAAAAGACATTGTAAAATCTATTTCGGTTATACCGGATGAGATTACCAGAAGTGTATATATTTCTGCCACTAGCGAAAGGTTTGAGATCGCTGAAAGAGCTCTTTTGAGTGAGGTAAACAAACTTCTTCTGAAGAAAGCTAAGAAAGCCAGTAACACAGGTAGTGCACCTCAAAACACGTACGAAGCTCCTCCAGGTGCGGATCCGTATGCCCCACCACCGGAAGATTTTGCTGCTATGGAAGGGTTGCCCCCGGCAGTAATGGAAAAGCGAACCGATCACAAGGGGAAACACGCTCTTGAAATTCAGGAAAAAGATTTGATTCGATTAATGCTGAGTTACGGCTCAATGGGGATCAACATCGAAATTGAAGATGAAACAGGTAAGCCTGCGGAGCAAGAAATTCCTCTGGCCCAGTTCATTGTTGACGAGTTGATTACTGACGACATGAAATACAATAACCCAACTTATCAAAAAGTATTTGAGGAGTTTTTAGAGGGTATTGAGAATGGGCTAATCATTAACGACCAACATTTTTTCCAAAAAGAGGATAACAGCATTAGTAATCTGGTAATTGACTTAACCATTCCTAAAGACACGGTTAGTGAAAACTGGGAGAAAAAACACCACATCTACCCACAAGAAGAAAAACACAAGCTGAAACAAGCTGCAACCGAATCTGTTTATATCTTTAAGCTAAGACTTTCTGAGAACATGATCATCGATAAGCAAACCTCCCTTAAAGATTTAAAGGATAATAGTGCTATTGATGAAGTGTTACAGGAGTTACGTCAGCTTACTCAAATTAGAAATATCTTTGCAGATAAACTACAGATAATAATTACTCGATGATACTGTTTAAATACTTCGATCAAAACTTCACTCTACTTAATCTGGCATTAGTACTGTCGGTAATAGCAGGAATGATGTTTCTCCGAAGAGTAGTTAAAGCCAGACTAGAACCATTCCTGAAAGAAAAAGAATGGAAAATCGGTAAGGAAAACACAGTTCAAAAGCTTCTTAATCAACTGATTTGGGTAATTGGTTTTTTTCTCGTTATAGGTGCTTTGGGTATTGGGAATAAAGATTTCTCACTTTCTAATCTATTCGGATATGAGCTATTCAGAATACCTACCTCCAAAACATACTACCCTATTACCATCTGGAAAATCATCTCTGTTACATTTTTGATTTTCCTAACCAGATTTATCCTTAACATTTCTAAAATCGTCATTTTCCGTGTTACCAAAGGGAAAGAATGGATTGATGAAGGAAGAAGGTACACCATTGTTCAGCTGACTAAGTATGTGGTTTATATCATCTTTACAATGATGATCATTAAGAGCCTTGGATTCGAAATCAACTCGATCATTATGGCAGGTTCTGCCCTGTTGCTTGGACTTGGTTTAGGGTTAAAGGAAATGTTTACGGACGTGGTTTCCGGATTCATTTTATTATTTGATGGTAGCGTAAAAGTTGGTGATGTTATTGAGTTAGACAATATGATTGCAAGGGTACTTAAGATTAGTATTCGTACCTCCCATGTAAAAACAATGGATGGTAAAATCATCATCGTACCTAACTCTAAATTAACGGAGGAAAATGTAATCAACTGGTCCATTAGCGATAAAGTAACCAGATTCCATATTAAAGTAAGCGTAGCCTACGGAAGCGATACAGAAAAAGTAAAGAAACTCCTGTACGATTGTGCACTTAAACATCCATTGGTAAACAAGCAACGAAACATCACTATTATGTTTAATGATTTTGGCGATAATGGGCTACAATTCGAACTTTATTTCTGGGCTGCAAGAACGTGGGAAATTATGATAATTAAAAGTGACCTTCGATTTTCTATTGACAAAGCTTTTAGAGAGAATAACATCAAAATTCCTTACCCACAAAGAGACTTACACATTGTTTCAGATTACAGAGAAACACCTACCGGACCTACTTCAGATCCTTTATCATAAGCTGAAGAGATACATTGCCCATGTATTCATTCTTATCCAGAGTAAATACAAGATCAATACTGTCTTGATGTTTCACCAAATCCAGCTTATTCCCAAGACCAAACCCAATCCCATTTAGTGGCATTTGCTTGCCTATTTCTCTTCCGGAAAACTTTAAGTGATCGTCCCCAACTACCCTGGTCCAGCCATTGGGATCTTCCACATTATTTAATCGGAAAACAGGCCTGCTGTTCCCCGGACCAAATGGACCAAACTGCTCTACTATTCTATACAGTTTAGGAAACATTTTGGAAGCACTATCTTGCCTTAACTCATCTGATGTAATGGTGGAATCAATCTTAATTTCAGGCACTAATTGTTCAGGTAAAATTCTCTTTTTTACCGCTTCTTCAAATCGCACCTTAAATTGATCCAGATTCTCTTCCTTTAAAGATAACCCTGCCGCATATTTATGTCCACCAAACTTCTCTAACAGGTCAGCACATTCATGTATCGCTTCGTACACATCAAACCCTTTTACCGATCTGGCAGAACCAGTGGCAACACCATCAGAAACACAAAGAACAATAGTGGGTTTATAATGGGTTTCTATAAGCCTTGAAGCCACAATACCAACCACTCCTTTGTGCCAATGTTTACTTGATACAACCGTTGTAACAGAAGCTTCGCTTGAATCATCTTTGGCTATCATTTCAAGAGCTTCGAGGGTAATCATTTTATCTAGTTCCTTGCGCTCGTTATTCAGGGTATTAACTACTAACGAAAATGATTTTGCTTCTTCTTCATTCTCCGATATAAGCAATTCCACAGCTCTTCTGGCACTATCCATTCTTCCGGCAGCATTAATTCTGGGTGCGATTACAAAAACCAAATCGCTAACGGATAGTTTTCCGGTTTTATTAGCCAACTCCAACATGGTTCGAATACCAACTCTTGGAGTATCTTCTAATTGTTTTATTCCAAAGCTTGTAAGTATTCTATTTTCACCTGTCATTGGAACAATATCTGCCGCCACGGCTATTGCCACCAAATCCAAAAACTCGAATGCTTCTTCTTCCGCTTCATCTCTGTAAATACTTAAAGCATGAGCCAACTTGAACCCAATTCCACATCCGCATAACTCTCCATAAGGATATTCGCAAGACTCTTTCTTAGGGTTTAATATGGCATAAGCTTCTGGTAGGTTTTCTCCCGGTCTGTGATGATCACAAATAATAGTATCTATTCCATAACTGGAAGCTAAAGCAATTTGATCTATGGCACGTATACCACAATCCAGAGCAACGATTAATCCAATGCCCTCATCTTTTGCCCACTCTATCGCCTGCATTGAAATACCATATCCTTCGGTATAACGATCCGGCTGATAAAAATCCACCTGCTCTGTTTTCTTACTCAAAAAGGAATACATCAAGGCTACCGCAGTAGTCCCATCCACATCGTAATCGCCATAAACCAGAATCTTCTCATTTTCATCTATTGCCTCGCTTAATCTGGAAACCGCTACTTCCATGTCTTCCATCAGAAACGGATCATGTAAATCATCCAGCGAAGGACGAAAAAAAGACTTTGCCTTTTCAAAAGTATCAACCCCTCTATTTATGAGCAATTTTGCTATGGTTTCAGATACCTGCAACCGCTCTTTTAAATCATCAATCAACTTGGCGTTTTCGCCTTCTATTATCGACCACCTTTTTTCCACCATCAAATTTGAACCTTTGAGCATATAAAGTTAATTATTACTAAACGTCTTGTTTAATCTTTTTAAATTAGAGCTATGAAAACACTTCTTTTTCTGCTTTTCACCCTGGGTGTGGGTCAGTATTTTGGTCAGAACGAAATCACTTCGTTTTACTTTCAGGAAAGTCAGCCGAAAGGTGAAAATTTACAAAATAAATTTGAACCCGAAGTGTGTGGTGTATACTTATATGAAGAAGATACCCTAAAAAAAATCATTGTTACCACAGATAGCATATACTCCCGTTTTAGCTTGATCACATTTGTTACTAAAAAGGAATTAAGAAAATCGAAAAAGTACCACATAGAAGGGGATAAAATCTATGGAATTAGAAAAAAACAGGGACTTCCTTATGCTAAAAGACACGATACATTATTCGTAGTTCTTGTTCAAAACGACATCATTTTCAAACCATCCGAAAATCAAGAGCTCAAAAAACAAGGTGATTTATACTTTTTAAATTACAAGCAGGACAATGGATACTACTCTACAGAGGTACTAGCCTTTTCTGATAAAAAAGCAATTTTCTACTCCATCGACCACGACCCGGTTATGGAACAAATTCTAGCATTCAAAGACATCGAGTCCAAACAACTGGATGGATTTAAGACTTATCTGGCTGCACCAACCAGATCTGAACTCCTCTCATTTTTCAATGAAAAGGGGTTTAGGGATTTCACTACTTATTTACATCGTTAGCTTATACAGTATACTTTGCCTGCGTTTTTGTTATCTTTGCAACCATGAGCGAAGTAACTGATGCACTAAAAAATGCCATTGAACTCAATAGAGAGGAATTTCTAAACACACTATTAGAGCGTCTTGGCTATTCTGAAATCAGTGAAGAGGTCTTTCAGGAGTTATTGACCATTATTCGCGAGAACGATTCGAAGAGGTATAAATACATTCAAGCGCTGGAAAGCCAGGAGGTTATCGACAAGGTATTGCAGGACCGATTAATCTAGAGCGCAAACATTCCAATGGAATATAGAAAATTAACGAACGAGGAACTGGAGGAATTAAAGGAGGAATTCATCCAGTATTTAGTATCAAATGGAGTTGATGCTGAGATGTGGGAAAAGTTTAAAGCAGAAGAACCGGAAAGTGCAGACAAACTAGTAGAACAGTTTAGCCAGGTAATACTGCAAAAATCGTTAGAGCGAATTGAATATCTAGAACACAGAACTCCAACAGATTTAAAATTATTCTTCTGTGATAAAGATAAAATTGATCTAATTGCCCTTAAATCTACTACGGTTGATCTGACTAATTTAAGTGAGTTCTCGGCCGATGATTTTAAAAACATCGAAGTTTTTACCGCTTCCAAGAAATATAGCAAGCAAAGAGAGCTTGAATTATTCGAGATGACTGAAAAAGGATGTTTGGTAACGGACCACACCTTGTACAGGCTAATTAAACAAATGATTTAATCAAAACGATTGAAGGTACTCAATCAATAATTTCGAAAGATCATTAAACTCCGTTAGAGGAAGAGTTTCTGATTTATCATACACATCGTGGTAAGCTTTTATACCTCCCATGGTATACATAAATATGGCTGGAACTTTAGCTTGAGTAAACCAATAGTGATCGCTATTGGCTGCCTGCCCCCTTACTTTCACCTTAGCGAGATACTCATTTTCGTTGCTAATTATTGCCAATCTTTTAAATTGCTCTTTGTGCAGGGTTCCGTTAACAACAGTAATACCTTCATCACCGGTTCCCATGATGTCACAATTCACTAAGAACTCAATCTTCTTAAGTGGAAACAAAGGATTATCCACATAATGCTTTGACCCTAAAATACCGGCCTCCTCAGCTCCAAATGCCATAAACACAATGTTGTACTTTGGTTTATGCTCTGAGAAATATTTGGCTAAATACAATAGCATGGCTACCCCACTAGCATTATCGTTAGCTCCGGGAAAATAAGTATTTGCCCCCATTCTACCTAAGTGATCATAATGTGCTGAAATAACAAGGTACTTGCATTTCTTTTTACCTTTTACATACCCAATTACATTTTGAGTTTGCAGCTTTTCATGAAACTTATTGTTAATGTTTAAAGTAATTGTTTCAGAAGTCCAGGGAATGTTTTCTCTTTTGATTTCAATGATTGGGTAAGTCAGTTCTTCTCTTCCTACAGACCAGGTAAATTTGGTATCTGTAATCCAAACCACAGGAGCTGCACTTGCTATGTAATAAGCCAACTGATGGAACTGAGAAATACTATCTCTATTTTCAATTCCTTTGGTATCCACCACCCAGGCAATGTTTGCATTTCCTTTTTGATTTGTTTCCTGAACCTTACCAAGAACCTCTCCTATGTTCTTAGTATTCACCCAAATCAATTCATAGGTTCCTTTAGCAGACCCGGAAACCGCATCTACAATATATTCTTTACCGGTTTCCAATTGATATCCATCGATAGCAACCGAAACAGAATCGGGAAATGTATTGGCTTTAATGTCAAACTTTTGGAAGTAAGAATCTTCAAATTTCTCCAGTCCAAATTCATCAAACTTGGAAGCGATAAACTTAGAAGCTATGATGTGCCCATCATTCACATATCCTCTACCATGAAACTCGGGAGAACATAGTGTTTTAAGAATATCCTTTCCAAACTCCTGTTGAGCATGAAGTAATGCTGGAAAAACCAACATTAATAGGGCAGTATATTTTTTCAAAACGCTCATAGGCGTAGTAATTATAGGTATCTTCTTTCCACAAGAGAGGCAAAAGTTTGAACCGATTTACTTTCCATGTCCCAGTCGAACCTAGTTCGAAGTTCGTTAAACATGTATTCGCTGGCCTCCGAAAAACTCATGAAATTATTCAAGGTTTCCAAAGCCTCTTTGTACAATGTATTCTCTCCTTCAAAAAGATCATTCATGAACAAAAACTTCTGATTCACCGCAATTGCTTTAGTAAGGTCTTCGATTGGCTTTTTACTTAACCTCTCAGCTAATGTTGGTTTTTCTGTATTGGTAGCAAACTTATCGTTTATCGACTGAGACTGTTCTTCAGCAACTGTTTCTTTAACTTCTTCTTTAACCTCAGGAGCTTGTTGAATTACTTCAGGTTTCGGTTCTTCTATTACTTCTTCCATTTTTGGAGTCTCTTCCACTACTTCCTCAACCTCTTGCTCCATTGCCTGGCTTTCCACTTCCTCCTCAATGGCATCCAACAAATTGGTCTGATTCTTAAGTGCTTCATCTTCCAATTGCTCCTCAACAGCTTCCTCTTCTACCTCCTCCTCGGGCGAACCAAAGTTGAGCATAAAAGATCCCTGAGTAACCTTTGGCTCCTCCACTTTAGGTTTTGGAGCAGCCTTCTTCACAGGTTTCTCCTCTCCTTTTACATCTTTTTCGAAAGCCAGGTACTGAAGCACAGTTACCCTTTCATATAAATTTCTTGCATCTTCCAGCATTTTACCTAATTCCTCAGAATTAAGATTACCGGATTCCAGTTGATTTGTTCTCTTCTCTAAAGACGAAATCAAATCCTTTATGTTTTTGTATGAACTATTCTTGCTCATTCCGAATTTAATTGAAAATGGTACACAAATTTCAATAAATTTGTCCTATATCAGCTAATTTATTTATCGAACTTATTAACAGGAAGATTAGAATAATTAAACGATTAAAAGGTTTATTTATTTGGTCATTCGGCAACAATTTTAAGCAAACGTGTTTTTAGAGCAAAAGGGAGACAAACAACAAAGAAAAGGGTGGATAGAAGTGATTTGCGGATCGATGTTCTCCGGTAAAACGGAAGAGTTGATCAGAAGAATGAAACGGGCTGAGTTTGCTCAACAAAAAGTAGAAATCTTCAAACCCGCGATTGACGTGAGGTACGATGAGGAAGCCGTTGTTAGCCACGAAGGAAACTCCATTCGATCAACACCAGTACCATCATCCGGAAACATTCTCCTACTTGCCAATGATGTGGAAGTGGTTGGAATTGACGAAGCTCAATTTTTTGATGAAGGCCTCCCAAAAGTTTGCGAACAATTGGCCAACTCTGGAGTTAGAGTAATCATTGCAGGGCTTGACATGGATTACTCCGGAAAGCCATTTGGCCCAATACCAGCCTTATTGGCCAGAGCTGAATATGTTACAAAGGTTCATGCCATCTGTATGCGATGTGGAGATTTAGCTCAATATTCTTATCGAAAAACCAAAGATGAATCGTTAGTTTTATTGGGAGAAACTGAAGAGTATGAGCCACTTTGCAGAAAGTGCTACAACAGTAATTAATGAATTTAAACTATAAAATAGAGGACATTGCCAGGGTAACCGGCGGAACATTAAGAGGGAATGGGAATGAGGATATTCACCGCGTTTTCATTGACTCGAGGAACCACATCAACCCTAACAATTCTTTATTTATTGCCATTAGAGGACCATACAATGACGGACACAATTATTTACTGGACCTGTATCAAAAAGGCATTAGAAACTTCATGATTGATCGCTCTTCCAGAAAAAGCTTGATTTCCAAACTTCGCTTATTCTCGAAAGAAGCAGACGCTAACTTTTCTGATGCGAATATTATTGTGGTAAACAACACGCTGGAAGCAATGCAGAGGTTTTCTGCATACCATCGAGGTCATTTCGGAATTCCTGTAATAGGCGTTACAGGTAGTAATGGAAAAACAATTGTTAAAGAATGGCTTTACCATTTTCTTCGTGAGGAATATAATGTGGTGAGAAGCCCTAAAAGTTATAATTCTCAAGTTGGTGTGCCACTATCGGTGTTTGAAATGAATAATGAGCACCAATTGGCCATTTTTGAAGCTGGGATATCCCATCCGGGAGAAATGTCTAAACTTCATAAAATCATTGCTCCAACTCATGGAATTCTTACCCATATTGGAACAGCTCACTCTCAAAACTTTAGATCTTCCTCGCACTTAACTTCTGAGAAGGAACTTCTTTTTGATGGCTGCTCCTCAGTTACCAAATTCAACAAACTAGGAGACACCAATTACATCATTGACTCCCACAACGGAAGTACCACCCTTAACATAAACAACAACGATTATGTTATTCCTT
This sequence comes from Parvicellaceae bacterium, assembly GCA_965230225.1. GTDB lineage: Bacteria > Bacteroidota > Bacteroidia > Flavobacteriales_D > Parvicellaceae > CALSMU01. The sequence goes on along the minus strand of CBDDKM010000001.1, from coordinate 67,346 downwards.
TTGCGGATGATGCTTCTATACAAAATGCAACTACCTGTATTCATTTCTTATTAAAGTTTGGAATTGAGGCTGAAATCATAAAATCCAGAGCAGAAACGCTTCCTCAAATTGCGTTAAGACTAGAAACCAGAAGAGGAAAAAACAACAATGTTATCATCAACGATAGCTATAACTCTGACATTAGCTCATTGCAAATTGCCTTGAACTACCTGGACAGACAAGATACAAACAAGAGCAAATTTCTGATTCTATCAGATATACAACAAGATAAATTACCTGCAAGAGAACTGTTCCAACAAATTGCCGATTTGATCAACCAAAGAAAAGTGGATCGATTTATAGGAATAGGTTCGCAAATGGTGAAGCATAGACACTTGTTCTCCACCGGTTTTTTCTATGAAAACACAGAACAATTTCTCACCAACTTCGATCCAGAAGAGGTAAAAAACTCTGTTATCCTATTAAAAGGAGCGCGAGATTATCATTTTGAAAGCATTGGAAAATCCTTAGATGATAAAACACACGAAACGGTTCTGGAAATTAACCTAAGTGCACTTGCCAAAAACATTAAGACTTACAAAAACAAACTTAATGAAGGCACTAAACTACTCTGTATGGTTAAGGCGTTTGGTTACGGTGCCGGAAGCAAACAAATTAGCTCTACACTTCATCAGGCCGGGGTAGACTATTTAGGGGTTGCTTATACCGACGAAGGGGTTGAGTTGAGAAAGGATGGAGTAAAAACTCCCATCATTGTGATGAATGCGGAAAAAGGATCTTTTGCCGAATTGATTGAGTACAACCTTGAGCCTAGTATCTACAGTTTTAAGCAACTGGATGATTTCATCAGGGCACTTATTGATATGAAATTGAAGGCTTACCCGATTCACATTAAAATTGATTCGGGCATGAAAAGATTAGGATTTACCAAGCATTTAATGCACGATTTAATAGCAAACCTCATCAGCCAACCTGAGGTGAGAATTAAAAGTGCATTTAGCCATCTGGCAGGAAGCGACGACCCTATGCACGATGATTTTACCCAGCAACAAATCAGAACATTTCAATATTGCACACATCAATTAGAAAGTGCTTTAGGGTACTCTTTTATTAAACACGTACTAAACTCGGCTGGTATAGAACGTTTCTCTAAGTACCAAATGGACATGGTTCGCTTAGGACTAGGAATGTATGGCGAATCCAGTGCACTGAACAACCTGGAAACTGTTGGTACTTTGAGAACTTCGGTTTCTCAAATAAAAGAAATTAAAAAAGGAGAATCTGTCGGCTATAGCAGAAGTCAATTTGCTTTAAATGATATGAAAATTGCCATTATTCCTATTGGTTATGCAGATGGATTCAGAAGATCTTTAAGTAATGGGTACGGGCACGTTTGGATCAATGGATCATTAGCTCCTGTGTTTGGTAAAGTTAGCATGGACATGACAGCTATTGACATCTCTAATATTGAGGTAAACGAAGGAGATCGAGTGGAGATTTTTGGTCCTAACAGACCTATATCAAATTTGGCAACAGAGATGGGTACTATTCCTTACGAGGTAATGACTTCTGTTTCCCAAAGAGTGGTAAGGGTATATACCGAAGAGTAATTAGGAACTCTGTTTATCCTCTTCTATTTCACAAGTATCGGTAGGGCAAGAAGCACACCCTACATTAAAAACACTCTGATAAAGTAAAAATACACCTACACCAAGAAAAAACCATTGCTTAGTAGCAATGGCATCCCCGACTAAAAAAAAGCCTAATATTAATCTTACTATTCGAAGTAGGTTCCAATCTGTGATGTTAATTTTCATACTTCATCAGAACCCAAAACGGTTCTGTTTATTTGTGAACGCTCTTCCAGGCGTTGTATCCACCAACTAAATTGTAAATGGATTTAAATCCTGCACCGTTCATAATTTTCATTGCTTTAGCACTTCTTCCTCCAGAATGACAGTAAACATAAACTGGTTTTGTTTTATCCAATTTTGCTACTTTTTCGTTAAAAGCCGGATCGAAATAATCGATATTTACCGCTCCATCCAAGTGTCCTTCTGCAAATTCTTTTGCCGTTCTAACGTCAAGAATAATTCCTTTTCCTCCCTTAACAAGTTCTTCAAACTTCTGAACTTTAACGTCATGAGTTCCCGGCTCTTGAGCAAATGAAACTCCTCCTACTAAAAGGGCTAAAACTACTAATGTTGATTTCAAAATTGTTTTCATGGCGTTCAATTAAAAATTTGCTTTGAATAAAACAAATATAATACCATTTTCAATTCCTTCCCCTCTAACTACCCTAATTTACTCTGTAAACCAGCCCAGGAACCAGCGTTATAAGCCTCTATCCCATTCTGTTTCATAATGGCTACAGCTCTCCCACTTCTCATTCCACTTTGGCATACGGCAATAACTGGTTTTTTCTTCTTCTTGATGTTTCCTATCTTTTGATTTATGCGGTCTAATGGCACGTTTACTGAACCAGAATAGTGTCCTTGCTTAAACTCTCCAGGAGATCTAACATCCACAATTAGCGCCCCATTACTTTTCAACTCTTTGTAGTCTACTTTCGCCTTTAATCCTAGTATTTCCAGTAATCCCATATCGTATTTTTTTACAAATGTATGATCATCCAGGCAGTATAAGGGTAACGATTGTTACACAAGTAAACACATATCAAACAGACTGCAAAATCTAGCTTTTTTAATACTTTTGATGTACAAGAGATAGAGCATGCACATTTCCAAAAAGAAACCATCATACCTAATTAGCGACAATCTGAGAAGCTATTTGGAGAAATACGACAGAGAGACCAAACTTCCGGTTAGTTACGAAGACCTTACTCGCTGGAAAGGGGGATTTCCAATAATGGACAAGATGGGAAACGACACCCTTTGGGAAAGTGTTATGTACGATCAAGGAGCCATGGAGGAGTTAAACGATGGTTTAACGCAAATCTATGCCTTGCTAAAAACCGATGGAGACATCTCTGTGATGGAACACCTTAGAGTCGACAGAATTGATTATTGTCACTTTGGAAACTCCAAACCATTTAGAATCAGAATCATCAACCTGTTTAACGATAACTACGACTATTTCTATGTAAAAACGGCTGATGCCTCAAGGGTTTATGGTCTGGAGATTGAACACATACTAAGCCCTAACCGAATCAACTACATTGTAGATGGAAATTCATTAATTGAGGAGCACATTGCCGGAATTCCAGGAGACCAATTTATCGATCGATTTCTCTCTATGCCCAACTTTAGTAAGATTCGATTGGCCAAGGAATTTGTAAAATTCAACGAGCGTTGCTTTGTAAGGTTGCTGGGAGATATGCGATCCTACAACTACGTAATTGATATTACTCCTGATTTTGAAGAAGAACAATACCGTGTTAGAGCCATAGATTTTGACCAGCAGTGCTACGAAGGCAGAAAAAACATGTACCTGCCTCAATTTTTCAAGGAAAACAACCCTATTGTAGATTTTTGTTTGAAAGTAATGACGCCCGAAACAGTTACTCAATACCAATACGAAGAGCGAATCTTGATTAAAAAACGTTACGATTCTGCCTGGTACCGAATTAATGATTTACTATCGGCTATTAAAACGGATGAGCTTTCTTCTCCTGAAAAAACCGAACAACTAAAAGGAGAACTCAATAAATACCACCAAACCAACGTTTTTAATGAGTGCAATACAATGGGAGACATCATTAGTATTCATTTAGAACTAATGCTTACCAAACCTATTCCGGAACGCAAACCTGGGTCTTCTGCTTTTAAACTAGAATAATCTGTTGCAAAAAGCATACATTTGGGAACCAGAACGGCAACCAATTCTGATACATGCAAAAAAAATTCCTTACAAATTTGGCTTTGATCCTTCTACTCAACTTGTTGGTGAAGCCATTTTATGTACTGGGTATTGATGCAGAAATATTAAAACAAGTAGAAGCCGGTTCTCCAGGTAGTTACGGAGAGTATTTTTCATTACTAGGTCTATCTTTTATTCTAAATATTTTTCTGGACATTGGGATTACCAACTTTAACACCAGAAACATTGCTCAAAACAAACAATTGCTGCAAAAGCACTTCTCTGGAATTATCACCTTAAGGGGATTACTAGCGGTTGGGTACATCGGACTGGTTTTAATTTGCGGGTTCTTTTTTGGGTATAGTAAGCACCAGCTCTACCTGCTATCAATCTTGGCCGTCAATCAATCTTTAGTAGCCTTCATTTTGTACTTTCGGTCCAACCTAAGCGGCCTATTATTATTTAAGCAAGATAGTTTCATCTCTGTTTTAGACAGGATTCTACTAATTATTATCTGTTCTGTATTACTCTGGGGAGGAGTAACGGATCAACCCTTCCAAATTGAATGGTTTATCTATGCCCAAACATTTGCCTATGGAACTGCTGCTCTTACTGCAGGATTATTGGTTGTTAGGCAGACCGGAAAGTTGAAGTTAAAAATGGAAAAGGCTTTTTCGTATATGATCCTGAAAAATAGCCTTCCTTACGCTTTGCTAATATTGTTGATGACCATTGCTTATCGGGCGGACAGTGTAATGCTAGAAAGGATGCTTCCAGATGGGGCTCGCCAAGCGGCTATTTATGCTCAGGGTTTTCGATTTTTTGAAGCTTTTACCATGATCGGGTACCTCTTTGCAGGACTGCTCCTTCCAATTTTTGCCAGAATGTTAAAGGAGAAGCAAAAGACCGACGACATGGTTTATCTATCGCTTAAAATCATTTTATCTGGAGCTATAACTGTGGGGATTGCGGCATTTGTTTTTAGCGAAAACATTGTTGAATGGAGGTTTGGAGTTTCGGGTGTGGAGCTCACTAACTCTACCTTGTCATTTAGCATGCTAATGCTCTGTTTCATCAGTACTTCGGTCACTTATATTTTTGGAACCTTATTAACTGCCAATGGAAGTATGACGGCGCTTAATTGGATGGCCGGTGTAAGTCTGGTGGCAAACATTGTTCTCAATCTGTTTTTCATTCCACGATGGGGTGCCTACGGAGCAGCGTTGGCAAGTTTGATTACTCAAGGGCTAACAGCATTATTTCAAGTAGCACTTTCTTTCAAAATTATATCCATTCAATTTAGGCTTAAAGACTTTATTCAAATCTTTGTTTTCACCGGAATTATCATCCTACTATGCTTTGCCGTTGAGCCATTATCCATAGAATGGCCATTGAAATTTGCTTTAATATTAGGCCTTGGTGGAATAGGTGCTCTACTCTCTGGTATGGTTAACCCAAAAGGGTTGATTAAAATTCTGGGAGAAAAGCAATAAAACCAGAATTTTAAGGTTTGTGGTAGTGCAGATTAAGCTTATTACGGAATTTCTAAAATAAGTTTACCTTTGCCCACCTTAAAACACCCATAAATGAGTACAAAAAATAGCGAAGAATTTAACTCCCTGGATTTATTGGAGTTTCTATGGAATAAAAGAAAGATTCTAATCGTTCTTGGTTTCCTTGCAGCAGTTGTTTCAAGCATTGTTTCATTAATGATGGAAGAGAAGTTTCTATCTACGGTAACGCTGTACCCTTCTAAATCCAGTTCCGTTACCTTCTCAGAAATCATTACCGAAGATCAAAGTGTTTCGCGATTTGGTGAAGAAGAAGAAGCAGAGCAAATGCTTCAGATATTGGAGTCGGCTGCTGTTAGAGACAACATCATCGCTAAGTACAACTTAATGGAGCATTATGACATCGACACTTCGGGAGAATACAAATACACCGAGTTGATGGAAACTTACTCCGACAACATTACCTTTAAAAGAAACAACAAAGGTGCTGTACTTATCAATGTATTGGATAGAAGTCCAGATACTGCTATGCTCATAGCAAACGACATTGCCAACTTGTTTGACCAAATCAAAAACGACATTATTCACGAGCGTGCCCTGGAGGAGTTTAAGATTAAAAAAGCAAAACTTGAAAAACTTCAACAAGACATGAATATGGTTCGAGATACCATGAGTAAGCTTACGTCTATGGGAGTTGTAACAGACGAAGCGTATCAAGGTTTAACTCAAGCCATGCTTGCTGCTAATGACTCTGAAACTAAGGATGAATACAAACGAAAACTAGAAATGACAGAGAAATACGGAAGTATCCTAAAGTCTTTTCAGGTTAAAGTAGAATTCCTTGCTGAGCGTATCGCAACCATGAGTACTGCTTATGAGCAAGCAGAAACAGATGCCCATGCTAACATCTCTCACAAATTCGTGGTGGAAATGGCTGCAAAGGCAGAGAAAAAAGCCTATCCAATTCGTTGGTTAATTGTTGCTGTTTCTACGTTTGCCACTGTATTTTTTGCCATCATCGCTCTATTGTTCCTTGAAAAATTAAAGGAAATTAAAGCGAAAGCATAATAGATGCCTAAAGCATTACAACATAGCTGGGTATACATACTTGGAATACTATTCCTGGCAGCTAATGCTTTGCTTACCTACAACGATAATCACTACCTTAACTTTATTCCATTTGCACTGCTGGCAGGTTATGCAGCATTTTTTGCTTTGGATAAATTATTTCTATTTGTTGTTTTTTGTACTCCTATCTCCATCAACCTACAAGAGCTTGGGGTTGAAGGAATTGGGCTCTACCTACCAACCGAACCTGTGTTACTGGTAATCATGTTCATGTACCTCTACAAGTTATCGTTTGGTAAATTCGAAAGAGATAAGCGAATCCTTACTCACCCCATAACACTTGCCATACTGTTTCATTTGGTTTGGATTTTCCTTACCTCGCTAACCAGTGAAATGCCATTGGTTTCGTTCAAGTTTTTATTATCCAGATTGTGGTTTGTAGTGCCTTGCTTTTTCTTTGGAATTTGGTTCTTTAGAAAGGACATTAAAAACATGAACCTATTTCTTTGGTGTTACATCATTCCACTAACAATAGTATTATTAGTAACGGTTGCTAAACATGCTTCTCACGGTTTTAGCGAAGAGGTAGGCCATTGGATCATGTCGCCGTTCTTTAAGGATCATACGTCTTATGGAGCGATCATCGCTTTGTTCTATCCCATTGTAATAAGCATGTTCTTCGACAAATCGAAGAGCCCAATTACAAGATCTTTACTATTTGTGTTGGCATTGATTTTTACCATTGCTCTGTTTTATAGTTATACCAGAGCAGCATGGCTAAGTGTACTTGGAGCAGGTATGGTTTACCTATTATTTGTATTCAAGATTAAATTCAAGTATCTAATGGTTTTGGGACTATTTGTAGGAAGCTTTATCGTTGCCAACTTTACCGAGTTGAGTTACATGATTCAAAAGAACGATGCAGAGCATACCACTGAGGATTTCGGTGAAAGAATCGAATCCATGAGTAATGTAAGTTCTGATGCTTCGAACCTAGAAAGGTTAAATAGGTGGAACTGTGCCATTGAGATGTTCAAAGAGAGACCAATGGTAGGTTGGGGACCCGGGACATACATGTTTCAATACGCTCCTTTTCAGGATGCTGCTGACCTGACTATTATTAGCACCAATTTTGGTGACGGTGGAAATGCACATAGTGAATATCTGGGACCACTATCAGAGCAGGGAGTACTAGGGATGCTAGCCATATTCTTTATTGTAGGAACCATTTTTTATCGAGCTTCTAAACTATATATAGCACTAGATGACCCAGCCCTGAAAAGAATCGTAATGATGGTAATATTAAGTCTGGTGACTTATTTCACTCATGGAATCCTGAACAACTATTTGGATACGGATAAAGCCTCAGTACCTATTTGGGGAATGGCCGCCATTATTGTAAGCATCGACTTATACCACAATAAGAAATCAAAAGGGTTAGAAGAATCGGCAACTCATTAATGCCGTATCATCCATATACTCGGCTTCTCCTTTAAATCTTTCCAACTGGAAGAAAATCAATTTATTCAGGTCCTTCATTTGTAAATGGAAGTTCTCATGAATAATGTTTACTAAACGGTCTGTATCAAACTGCTCTTCGGCAGTATTTTCCAATTCAACTAACCCATCCGTAAAGCAAACTAAAGTATCGTTTTCCTTTATTTCTAATTCCTCCACTTCCACTGTTGGAAGTTCATCAAACATTCCCAATCCGATACACCCTTTATTCAAATAACGTGCATTTTTTCCGTCGGTAAGAACAGGATGATTATGCCCGGCATTTACGTACTTCAATATTTTTTTGGTACAATTATAATAAGCCATAAAGAACGTGATGAACTTTTCTCCCTGAGCAGATTTATTCACCTTCATGTTCAGCTCACGAACCAACTCTTCCATCGTCATGTTCATGTGATTGTACTTAAGGATAGCTCTTAGATTGGCCTGAAAATTACTCATCAACAATGCAGCAGAGGCTCCTTTTCCAGATACATCTGCGATACACATGAAATACTCCTCGTTATTTAACTGAATGAAATCGTAATAATCTCCACCAATCATGTGAAGCGCCTCATAGCTAGCCGCAGCATCAATTCTATTATTAGAGGGTAAATTGGCAGGAAACAGCATTTTCTGCATTTCAGCAGCTAATTCCATTTCCTTTTTAGTTCTCTCCTGAATAACACTTTCCCTTGCAAACCTTTTATTCTCAATGGCCACCATAATAATATTAGTAAGCGTCTGAATAAAAGGCATGTGCTTAATCGTTGGACTAATCTTTATTTCATCCTCATTCAAATCTCCGATCAACAAGTAAGCTAACGGCTTTTCTTTATGTAAAATTGGAATAGCAATATCAAAGGCATCTAATGAAACACTAGAAGATGATTCAATTACGGTAATCTCCGAAATGTGATTCAGGTCCTTTTCAACATCTATTTTCTTTGCCTTTCCTTTGGCTCCGTATCTCAATAAACAAACCCACTCTTCATGATTGTAATTGTAAAGCACCAATTTTGAAATACCCAATTGCTCCCTAAGAATATACTCATATATATTAAGTAATTTCTCAGTCGAAAAATTTTCGTTAATGGCCTGGGTAATCTCTAACAGGGAGGATAATTTAAACTCCTTCAGTTCTAGCTTCTCTAATAATCGATGTACTTTAATCTCTCCCATGTTTAGTATTTATTATAACCGCTCCATAATAACGGGTAGTTTCTTAATAGCGGCTAATTCTCTATATTTCACTCTTGCTTCTCCGGCAGGGCTACCAAAATAAGTCTTCCCTCCCTCAATGGATTTCATTATTCCCGACTGTCCTAATACAACAGCCCCTTCTCCTATTACAATATCGCTTGGCACACCAACTTGTCCCCAAAGGGTAACATTATCATGAATGGTTACGCATCCTGCAATTCCTACCTGAGCTGCAAACAAGCAGCCTTTCCCTACGTAAGTATCGTGACCAATATGAACCTGATTGTCCAACTTAGTACCTTCTCCAACAAAGGTGTCGCCGGTAACTCCTGCATCTATAGAAGAAAGAGCCCCTACTTCCACTCGATCCTCTAACACCACTCTTCCACAAGTGTGCATCCTATCATAACCTGTAGCTTTCTTTTTATAATAGAAAGCATCTCCACCGATAACACAGTTGGCATTAATAACAACGTTGTTTCCTATTACTGTATTGTCAAAAATGACTGCTCCAGAATGAATCATACAGTTATTACCAATAACTACATTTTTTCCGATGGTTACGTTAGGGTGTATAATAGTACCTTCTCCTTTAACTAAATCAGAAGAAATGGCTTCGTTCCATTGTTGAAATGGACTGTGCTGTCTGGTCAAAAAATTAAAATCATCAAATGGAGATTCTGAAATCAACAACCCTTTCCCTTCCGGACAATCTACTTCTTTATCAATTAAAACAGTTGTAGCTGCAGAATTTAATGCTTTGTCATAATATTTAGGATGATCCACAAAAACCAAATCACCGGATTCAACCTGATGAATTTCGTTTATTCCAGTAATTTTATGGTTAGGATCACCAACAAATCGACATCCAAGTAAATCTGCTGTTTCCTTAAGGGATAAAGGATTTTTAAACTTCATATATCTTATAATTTAAAGGTGTTTTACCTCTATTCTATATCCAGCATAAAAGTAGCAACATTGGTGTGATCTGGATTAGAATTAACATCATTTATATATTAAAACAGGTTATTTTGCAAGACGTTGGCTATTTTCAGAAAGTTTTTATACATTTGCAGCCCTTTGTGAAATTTAAGATTATAAAAAAGTAATAACATGTACGCAATTGTAGAGATAGCAGGGCAACAATTCAAAGTTGAGAAAGATCAGCAGATTTTCGTACACCAATTAGAAGGAAAAGAAGGAGACAAAGTTGAGTTCTCTAACGTTCTTCTATTGGATGACAACGGAAAAGTTACTGTTGGCGCCCCAGCTGTAAAAGGAGCGGTAGTTACGGCAAAGATCGTAGAACACGCCAAAGGTGATAAAGTTATCGTCTTTAAAAAGAAAAGAAGAAAAGGTTATAAAGTAAAGAACGGTCACAGACAGAGATTTACTAAAATAGCTATCGATAGTATTAAAGCAAGTGGAGCTAAAAAAGCTGCTGCAAAGAAAGCTGCTCCTAAAAAAGAAGAGGCTCCAGCTAAAGAAGAGCCAAAAACTGAAGAATAAAAATTCTTTGGTTAGAATCGTTAACCTATAAAACTAAAATAAAATGGCACATAAGAAAGGTGTTGGTAGTTCGAAAAACGGACGTGAATCAGAATCGAAACGTCTTGGGGTTAAAATATTTGGAGGCCAATTGGCTATCGCTGGAAACATTATTGTACGTCAGCGAGGAACAGTACACAACCCTGGCGAAAATGTAGGAATGGGTAAAGATCATACTCTTTTTGCACTTTGTGACGGAACTGTTGAATTCAGAAAAAAGAGAAACAACAAATCTTATGTATCTGTTGTTCCTTTCGCGGAAGCAGAAGCATAGTCTTTTTTTGAATAAATCACATTAGCAAAAACTCTCTCGGTCTTTCCGAGGGAGTTTTTTTATTTTCTACCTTTAGCAACCGCATTAAATAAAACCTAAAAAATGTTAGAACTTCAAAGAATCAGAGAGGAGAAAGATCAAATCATCGAGAAGATGAAAGTGAGGAACTTTGATGCCGCTCCAATTATAGAAAAAGTAATTGAGTTGGATGAAAAAAGAAGAAACACTCAAACCACTCTGGACAATCAATTGGCAGAGATGAACAAAATCTCTAAAAGCATAGGACAGCTTTTCAAAGAAGGAAAGCAGGAAGAAGCCAATGCCATGAGAGAGAAAACCGGAGAGTTGAAGACCCTTAACAAATCCTTAAGCGATGACTTAACCTCTCTTCAAAACGAAGTAAGAGAATTATTATATCAGATTCCTAACGTACCGAATGACCTTGTTCCTGCTGGAAACACAGATCAGGACAACGAAATTGTGTTTGAAGAAGGAGACATCCCTAACTTACACGAAGGAGCATTACCACACTGGGAACTGGCTAAGAAATATAACTTAATCGACTTTGAACTTGGTGTGAAAATTACCGGTGCAGGGTTCCCTGTTTACATCGGAAAAGGAGCCAGATTGCAAAGAGCACTGATTAATTTCTTTATTGACGAAGCTGAAAAAAGTGGATTTACTGAAGTGATTCCTCCACTCGTGGTTAACGAAGCTTCTGGGTATGGTACCGGGCAATTGCCAGATAAAGAAGGGCAAATGTACCATTGCGAAGTGGATGACCTATACCTGATCCCTACTGCGGAGGTTCCGATTACCAATATTTTTAGAGACGTTATTCTAAGCGGAAATGATTTACCCGTTAAGAAGGCCGGATACACTCCTTGTTTTAGAAGAGAGGCCGGGTCTTACGGTAAAGATGTAAGAGGGCTAAATAGATTACACCAATTCGATAAAGTAGAAATTGTTCAGGTAGCACACCCAAACAATAGCTACGAAGTATTGGACGAAATGGTAGAGCACGTTAAAGGACTATTAAACCAACTTGGCTTACCATACAGAATTGCAAGATTGTGTGGAGGAGATTTAGGTTTTACCTCTGCCTTAACTTACGACATGGAAGTTTACTCTACTGCACAACAAAAGTGGCTAGAAGTGAGTTCTATTTCTAATTTCGAATCCTTTCAGGCTAACCGCTTAAAACTTCGATACAGAGAAGGTGGCGAAAAGCCTCAGTTAGCGCACACATTAAATGGTAGTGCTTTGGCTTTACCTAGGATCGTTGCTTCTTTAATGGAGAACAATCAAACACCTGAAGGAATCGTTATTCCAGAAGTATTAAGGAAATACACTGGATTTGACATTATAAACTAAATTGATCAAACATATCTTATGATGAAATTTAAACTTTCATTATTCCTGATAGCTGTTCTTTCAACAGCTATTTTGGTTTCCTGCAAAGGAAAATATGAGCAAGAAATAAAAGAGGTTGGTGAGCTTCAGTACAAACTAAACGAGCTTAGCCAAACATTTAACAGCCTGGACTACGACCGAGTAAAGGAGGCGAAACAAGCTTACAACGACAATCTGGAAAACGTTAGCAAATACTACGTTGTACCTGATACTATCGATCCGAAATTTGCGGAGTTAATGAACAAGTACAAAGGGATCAAAAAGTCCACCAAGAATTTTGATTCGAACTTCGAAACTCACTCCACCAACATTGGAAACATGCAAATTCACCTGAATAACTTAATTCAGGACCTGGAAAATGAACTTATTCCGGAAGATTCCGTACAGGCATTTATAGAATTTGAAAGAACTAAGTTGGAAATGCTTAGCGACAAGATTGGTTCGTTTGTTGTAGACTGTGATTATGCAATCGAAATTCACGACTCGCTTTCGGAAGAAGTAAAAAACTTCGTAATTTCCAGCTATACTAAATGACAATAACAAAATACATAGCAGCTATTCTTATATCCATTTGCTCGTTGAGCACAATGGCTCAACCGGGTGGAGGAATGGACCGTAAACTGGCCATCCAATACTACAATGATGGTGAGTATGAAAAAGCAGCCATGTATTTTGAAAAAATTTACGAGAAATCGCCCTTATTCTCTAACTACACTTATTATTTCAAAACCCTTGTAGAACTCAATCGCCTTAAGGAGGCAGAAAAAATTTGTAAGCGTCAAATTCGCCAGAAACCTGACAACTTAGGCTTATTAGTGGATTTGGGAAAAGTATACAAACTACAAGAGAAGGAAGAAAAATCGAAGGAACAATACGAAAAAGCCATTAATGGAATTGATCGGGAAAGCAGGCACGTAACCATTAGTGGGTTAGCCAATAGATTCATTGCGGAAAACTTATTGGATTACGCCATTAGAACCTACGAACAAGGAAATAAATACTCCACAGCTAATTCGTATGTATACAACCGTAATATCGCACAGATTTATGGTAGTCAGGGAAAAACAGAGTTAATGATCAATACTCTGCTTAATATTCTAGACAAAAGCGAAGGATTCTTGTATCAGGTTCAAAGTGCACTTAGCAATTCCATCGACTTCGAAACAGAGCCTAAAAAGGTAGACATGGTAAGGGTTGAGCTACTAAAAAGAGTTCAGAAAAACCCATCGAAAACGGTATACAATGAAGCTCTTGCATGGCTTTTTACTCAAAAAGGAGATTACAATAGTGCCTTTACGCAAATTAAGGCGCTAGATAAAAAAGGAAAAAACAATGGTAACAGGCTGTTGGATTTAGCCACTACCTGTAACAACAACCAGGAGTTTGATGTAGCCATTAAGTGCTATGATTACGTTATTGACCTTGGAGATAAAAAGCCTAACTATCGCATTGCTAAAATGCGTCGTCTAAATACACTTAAAAGAAAAATTACGGTGAAAGGAACCGCTACTCCTGAGGAATTAAGCAGTCTTAAAAACGACTACAACCAATACCTGGAACAGATTGGTAAAAACGCCTACTCTCTTACAGCTTTATTGGAACTAGCTAACCTGGAGGCTTATTACTTAAACAATTCTGCAAAAGCGATCAGCTTACTGGAAGAAGCCTTAACCTTTGCCGGCTTGAATAAGAAAACCATTGCCGAGGTAAAAATTGACCTGGCTGATGTATATGTACTAGATGAAAACATTTGGGATGCCTCTCTACTCTACTATCAGGTAGAAAAGGATTTTAAGCACGATGCTATTGGTCATGAAGCAAAGTTCAAGAACGCTAAGGTTTTTTATTACGCCGGCGATTTTGAATTTTCCCAAAACATGCTGGACGTATTGAAAGCATCCACATCGAAACTAATTGCGAATGATGCTATGGAACTTTCCATATTGATTACCGATAACACGGGGCTTGATATGGACACCACTCATGCTGTACTAAAAATGTTTGCTCATGCAGATTTATTGATCGCTCAGCACAAGTACGAGGATGCTGAGGCTATTTTCGATTCTATCAACGCTGCTTATGGTTACCACACTCTAAACGATGATATGCTAATGAAGCGCTCTGAAATAGCCATCAAGAAAGGGCAATTTGAAAAGGCAATTGGATTTTTAGAAGAAATCGTTTCAGACTATGGAGATGACATTCTGGCCGATAATGCACTATTCTTAATGGCTGGCATCTACGAACATAACTTGGACAATAAGAAACAGGCCTATTTATACTACAAACAACTGATGTTTGAACACCCTGGAAGCTTATACAACGTGGAAGCCAGAAAGAAATTCAGAGCTTTGAGAAGCACCATGAGCGACGAAGAATTATTCTTTGAAGGAAAATCACCAAACGATGTGGACGAAAGCTCAGGAAATGAAAGAACCCTGAAGTTTCAGGATGATGGTGAAGACATCAAAATTAATAGCATAGACAACGATTAACATGATACTGTATAACGTAACCGTAAACATAGATTTAAGTGTACACGACGAATGGCTACAATGGATGAAGGAAGTACACATTCCGGATGTTATGGCCACCGGTTTGTTTCTAGAAAATAAAATGTGCAGAATCCATGCAGAGGAAGAAGGAGGGAAATCATACAGTATTCAATACCTGGCTAAAAGCTGGGCAGAATACAATCAGTATCAGGAAATCTTTGCTCCTAAACTACAAAGGGAACACACCCTAAAATATCAAGGGAAATTTGCTGCTTTCAGAACCTTATTAGAAGTGGTTCACCAACAAAGTGTTTAATTACTCAATTACTTTTATTTCATCCAGTTCTACCGGAATTCCTTTCATGCAATTACTCATGATTTTAACCGGATGATACTTTACCCAAACTTTGGTTCCGGCCACTTTAAATCGATCTTCCAATTTAATTGGCTGAATGTAATCACCACTTTCATCGAGTTTAATTCCAAACTTACAACCATCCAGGTTTCTTAAGTCCTCTATCACCCCTTTAGCATAACCCGCCTTTAAAATTTCGTCTTCTCTTTTTTGCTCTGCAGTTGGCTCTTCAGCTGTAGCAGTTGTTGATTGCTTATTCTTGCACCCTACAGATACAAATAGAGCTAAAGTAAGTAGTAATAGTATTGACTTCATCGTTCTAAATTTATGGTTGTTGTTTCAAAAACAAGTCCAAAGTATAAATTTTATGGCAATACTGTTTTAAGAGACTTACAAATTCTATCTTTGCAGACTTAATTAAAACGCTAGAGATATGGCAGCAAATGACGACAGATTTAAGAAGGTAATTTCTCATGCTAAGGAATTTGGATTTGTATTTCCAAGTTCAGAAATATATGATGGACTAAGTGCTACTTACGACTACGCTCAAAATGGTGTGGAGTTGAAAAACAACATCAAAAAGTACTGGTGGATGGCAATGGTTCAGATGAATGAGAACATTGTCGGCCTTGATGCAGCTATATTTATGCACCCTACCACCTGGAAAGCTTCCGGGCACGTAGATGCGTTTAACGATCCTTTAATTGACAATAAGGACTCTAAGAAAAGATACCGTGCTGATGTTTTAGTGGAGGATCACATTGAAAAAATCAGAGGAAAAATTAATAAGGACATCAAAAAAGCTAAAAAGCGTTTTGGAGATGCCTTTAACGAAGAAGAGTTTGTTACCACTAACCCAAATGTACTAAGAAGACAAGGAGAAATAAACAAAATTAACGACCGCTTAAAGCAAGTTCAGGAAGAAGAGGATTTAGAAGGGTTTAAGCAACTAATTGAAGACCTTGGAATTGTTTGTCCGATTAGTGGATCTAAAAACTGGACAGAAGTTCGTCAGTTCAACCTAATGTTTGGAACGGAACTAGGATCTGTTGCAGGAGATGCAGCTAAGATTTACCTAAGACCGGAAACTGCACAGGGTATTTTTGTGAACTACCTGAATGTTCAGAAAACCGGAAGAATGAAAATTCCTTTCGGAATTGCTCAAATTGGTAAGGCATTCAGAAACGAGATTGTTGCTCGTCAGTTCATATTCAGAATGCGTGAGTTCGAACAAATGGAAATGCAATTCTTTGTTAAGCCTGGCACTCAAAAAGAGTGGTACGAACACTGGAAACAAGCTAGAATGAACTGGCACAAAGCACTTGGATTTGGAGAAGATTACTACCGCTTCCACGACCACATTAAGTTGGCTCACTACGCGGATGCTGCTGCTGATATTGAATTCAACTTCCCAATCGGATTTAAAGAATTAGAAGGGATTCACTCAAGAGGAGATTTTGATTTGTCTCAACACGAAGAGCACTCTGGTAAGAAACTAAGATATTTTGACCCAGAAGATAACGAAAGCTACGTTCCTTATGTCGTAGAAACTTCTATTGGGCTAGATAGAATGTTCCTGGCGGTATTATCCACAGCATTTAAGGAAGAAAAGCTTGAAGATGGATCAGAAAGAGTTGTTCTTAATATCCCTCCTGCTCTTGCACCAACCAAAGTTGCTGTGCTCCCGCTAGTTAAAAAGGATGGATTACCGGAAAAAGCAAGAGAAATTTTAAAGACTCTTCAGTTTGATCACAACTGCGCTTACGAAGAAAAAGACGCTATTGGAAGAAGATATAGAAGGCAAGACGCTATCGGAACTCCATATTGTATTACTGTTGATCACCAAACATTAGAGGACAACACAGTAACCATAAGAGAGCGAGATTCTATGGACCAGGAGCGTATTGCCATTTCTGAACTACCAAGAATTATTGGGGAGAAGGTAAGCATGAGCAAATTGTTCATGAATCAGGAAGTTCCACAAAGTGTTTAGCTAATTGGCTTTAGCTAAGTTTCATACCAAAGGACTTATAGAAACTGGCTGTGATGAAGCCGGGCGAGGCTGTTTGGCCGGTCCGGTTGTGGCCGCTGCTGTTATATTACCCAGCAACTTTAGAAATAAGGTTCTTAACGACTCAAAAAAGCTTTCGGAAAAAAGACGATACGAACTTCGTCCGCTAATTGAAGAAAAGGCCATTGCCTGGGGTGTTGGAATTGTTAGCAACGAAGAGATTGACGAAATCAACATTCTTAACGCTTCCTTTCTAGCCATGCACAGAGCCATTGACCAGTTAAGCACTACTCCCGAAAGCATTTTGGTGGATGGTAACCGATTCAATCCGTACCCGAATATTCCTCACCATTGCATTATTAAAGGAGATGGAAAATATTTAAGCATTGCCGCTGCTTCAGTTCTTGCTAAAACGTATCGTGATGATATAATGAAACAGTTGCATGAGGATCACCCTCAATACGGATGGGCAAAAAACATGGGATACCCCACTAAACAACACCGATCTGCTATTGCAGAACATGGCACAACACCTCATCACCGAATGAGTTTTCAACTCCTTCCGGCACAATTAAAATTAGATATTTAAACTGATTTTTGAGGAACCACCCCAATGTGATTCAAAATAAAGGAAGTTCTTTCCTCAACTGTTCCGACAGGTACTTCCACCAACTCAAATCCAATAGAAGAATAAGCATTGCGCAACGCAGCATCTATTTTTCTAGCCTCTTCCAGAGTTTCTTTTCTCTCCTTATCGTTGGTGTAAATCTCTTCCCACACAGGCATTACAAATACCTTTTTATTAAAATCGGTATTCAAGGCCAGGTCCCTGTAGAAATCTGGTGCAGAATCTCCGGAAAACTCTAAATAGCCAATCAGGTCCACAACGCTTCTATCGAAAAAGGCCAGCTCCCCATTTAAACTTGAATAAAGAACCTTCATTCTATCGTATACCAAATCACTGTACTCACGCATATCCAACCAGGGAAAAATATTAATATCATTCTCCTGATTCTCCCTGATCACCTCTCGGGCAATTTCGAAATGGCAAGTAAAACCATGATCCTGTATTGCTTCAATCACAGACGATTTACCTGTACT
Organism: Parvicellaceae bacterium; assembly: GCA_965230225.1. Classification (GTDB taxonomy): domain Bacteria; phylum Bacteroidota; class Bacteroidia; order Flavobacteriales_D; family Parvicellaceae; genus CALSMU01. Next base: position 49,051 of record CBDDKM010000001.1, on the reverse strand, counting down.
TGGAGCACCGGTAATGATATAATATGGATTTGCATCTGTCATGATTGAGCCGCGAATATAGTTAATCTGACACTTCTGAACTAATGCTGCCAGAGTAGTGCACCTATGTCAGCCCACTATATTTCAAAAAATGAACCCCAACAACAGATATAGTTCACCCTTTGAAAAACACCAAAACTACACTAAACCCCTTTAAAAACAGTGTAAACAAGCATTTATCGACCCTCAACACCCAACCTCAACATTACTTTGGTACACCTTTTGACTAACCCCTGTCAGAAATTTAGAACACAAAAACTTTAAATAATAAAAAAATGGAAACACTTAAGAATGTCATTTACGCAGGAGTTGGTTTAGCTTCAGTAACAGCAGATAAAGTGAAAGAAACTATCAATGACCTGGTAGAAAAAGGAAAAATCTCTGACACAGAAGGGAAAAAGATCATCGATGATTTTATTAAGTCAACGGAACAAACCAAAGAAGATTTAGAATCAAAAATCAAATCAGTAACAGATAAAATCAGCAGTGGTTTTGATTTTCTTAATAAGGAGTCGAATGAAGTAAGCGAATTAAAAAAGAAAATTGAAGAACTGGAAGCCAAATTGGCCGAAGCAAACAAAAAAGCTGCAGCTCCCAGTAAAACGACCACTACGGCTAAGAAGGCCACAACTAAAAAGGCTTCTACAACCACTAAGAAAGCTTAAAACATATATACTTAATCGAACAGAAACACTTGCTACGGCAAGATTAACTTAACCATAACAATAACAGATATGAACATTATTGAAACATTAGCTTATGCAGGTCTTGGACTTGCTAACGAAGCAACAGACAAAGCCAAGTCAAAATTTGATGAATTGGTAGAAGCAGGTAAAAAATTAGATTCAGAAGGAAAGAACTATGTAGGTGATTTCTTTAAAACCATGGAGTCTACAAAAGATGACCTGGAGTCTCAATTTGAAAAGAATAAAGAAAAGTTAGAAGACATGCTTCCTTTCTTAAAAGACCTTGAGGAGAAAATCATGCAAGCAAAAGATGATTTCACCAGCAAGGCAAAGGAAACTACTGAAGACATCACGAACAAAGCAAAAGCTGCTTTCGGGAAAGGAACAAATGACGATAACGTTGAAGAAGCTAAAGTTGTCGATGAGACAAAATAAGCGTGTGTAGTAGTTTTAGACGAAAGCCTCAACGAATTGCGTTGGGGCTTTTTGTTTTTAATTGGATTTTATTAATTTTCAGGAAATTAAATCACCAACTATGAGAATTAAAATTCAGGAAAATTCGATTGATCCCAATGAATTAAAGGCAGCATTGGAAGAGAAATTCGCGGGAGAATACACTGTAACATTTAGAAGCCCCAAATTAATTGTTGTAGCAAAAAACAAAACTGTTGGAGCTACTATTTTGGTAAGAAAGAAAAGCCTTATTGTAAACGGAAACTTTGCTACCATGGGGATGCAAATGCTATTTGTAATGGGAATCCTTCTATTGGGGGTATTAATTCCGATTATTATTTATCTGGTTACAGTACAGAGAAAATTCAAAGCCATGGAAAAAGAAGTGGGCGCTTACATAAAAGAAGACTTTAAAGACAAATTAGCATAAATGAAAAAGGCTCCGAAATCGGAGCCTTTCTTTTTATATCTAACACCTTTTTATTTCAACCCAAGCTTACTCTCCACCAGGGCCATTACATTATCCTCTTTATTTCTGGCAAAAACGATGTTCCCAAAAGATGCATCGATAACATAGTCGTACCCCTGCTCCATAGCCACATCATCAATGGCCTTTTGCATTTTTTCTCTAATAGGATCATAAAGCTCTTCTCTTTTCTTGATTAGCTCTTGTTCTGCCTGCTCTGGGAACTTCTGAATGCTTTCTTGTTCTTTAATCAATTCATTTACTCTTTCCTTTCGAATTAACTCACTTAAAGAGGCACTGTCTTTTCTGAACTCAATTACCTGGTTCTCAAAGTTCATTTGCTTTTTCTGTAGGTATACAATGAATTCATTTTTCATTTGTTCAATGGTAGTATCTGCCTGAGCTTTCTCGGGCATTTTAGACCACAATTCATTGGTATTAAGATAGCCTACCTTCGATTTCGTATTTGTGCTCTTGGCAGAGTAAAAAAACATTACTCCCCCTAAAAAAAGAGCCCCCATCAGAAATCCGGCAAACATTCGTTTCATCTGTATCATTTTTATTACGTTTGATTCCAAAATTACTTTAACTGTCAGCAAATACCAACATATTAAATCAAATTCCGGACCTTAATCATAAAATCCTCTTAGATCAGGGACGGATTATATTTTTAAATGGCAATCGTTCCAACCAGGGATATTTAGCAGTTGGCAGTACAAATGAGTTAATAATAGACTCTCCCATTGGAGCATTTGAGAAACTTCAATCATTTATTGATTCCAATCCTGGATGGAAGTTTGGATACCTTAGTTATGATTTAAAAAATGGACTGGAGGACTTAAGCTCCAACAATCAAGATCAGCTTAATTTTCCCTTGCTTCACTTTTTTGTTCCTTCCACTTTAATCGAGATAAAGAATCACACTCCAAAATTGGTTTATGGAAACGAAAAGGTACTTGATGTATTTCGTGCTGCCTCAACTTCTGAAGGGCTAAATGAATCTACTTTGACTCCAAGAATATCTAAAGAAGAATATGTTTCTATCATTAATAAGATCAAAGAACACATTCATCAGGGAGATATTTACGAAACCAATTTCTGCTATGAGTTCTATAACAACTCTGCTAAAATTACCCCACAAACGATTTACCCTAAACTTAACACATTAACCGAAGCTCCGTTTTCTTGCTATGCTCAACTTGGCGATCGATTTATCCTGAGTGCAAGCCCGGAACGCTTTATCAAAAAACAAGAAAACAAAGTAAGTTCGCAACCCATTAAAGGAACTGCCAAAAGAGGTGCATCGCCAGAAGAAGATGTACAACTAATTAAGGATCTGGAAAACAATCAGAAGGAAAGAAGTGAAAACATCATGATTGTTGACCTGGTGAGAAACGACTTATCCAAAATTGCCAGTAAAGGGAGTGTTCTGGTAGAGGAACTTTGCAAAATCTACACATTCGAAACAGTTCATCAAATGATTTCTACCGTAAGCTGTTTAGTGGAGGAAGAAACGAAGGTTACAGACATCCTTAAGGCCACCTTCCCGATGGGATCCATGACCGGTGCTCCGAAAATCAGAGCAATGGAATTGATGGAAAAATATGAAACCACCAAAAGAGGTGTATATTCCGGAGCGGTTGGCTACATTGACCCCAATGGAGATTTCGACTTTAACGTAATTATCAGAACTCTTTTATACTATCAATCAAATCAATATCTATCTTGCATGGTAGGTAGTGCCATTACCTCTCAGTGTAATCCGGAAGATGAGTACACTGAAACTCTTATTAAGGCAAAAGCAATGCTCGAGGCATTGAGCTCATGAAACTGGAACAAAAAATAGCAAAGGAACTTAACCAGCTGGCGGAAAACTATGACACCCGTAAGTATTTATTGGCTGTAAGCGGTGGAATAGACTCTATGGTGCTATTGAACTGCTTTAAAGCACTTGAGCTAACATTTGAAGTGGCTCATTTTAATTTCCAGTTAAGAGGAGAGGAATCGGATCGAGATCAATTGCTCGTAGAAACCTGGTGTAAAAACAACAACGTTGCTATTCACATTAACACAGCAGACACTAATGCCTACACTAAAGAGCATGGATTATCTACTCAGGAAGCAGCGCGCCAATTGCGATACAATTGGTTTTATCAATTAACAGAAACTCACTCGTTCGATTGGATCATTACTGCGCATCATGCTAATGACACCATCGAAACCTTTTTCATCAACTTACTTCGAGGAGCAGGCATTAAAGGACTAACTGGCATCCCTAAAACTAACAACAAAGTATTGCGCCCGATGCTTTCTGTTAGTAGAGAGGAAATCGTTGAGTACATCACTACACATAATATTCCCTTTAGAAAAGATAGCAGTAATGACTCTTTAAAATACAAAAGGAACTCCATTAGACATCAACTAATTCCTACTCTTAATCGGATTGATTCACAAGCTGAAAAAGCCATTTTAAAGTCGATGGAACACTTGGCTTCTACAGAAGAATACCTAAAGCTAAAGATTCAAGAGGACGTATTAAGGTACACGGAAACAAAAGCAAGTGGAATTCACATCAAAAGGGAAACTCCACAACTTCTCTTGTTCGAAATGCTTGCACCGTACGGGTTCAATTCAGCTCAGGTGGAGGATATACAACATGCAGTAATTGGTGGTCAATTCTTCTCATCCAGTCACCAATTATTGGTGGATCGTACTGAACTTATATTATCTCCAATTTCAGAAAAACTGGACCATCTGGTTTATATCAACGAACCAACAAACATCTCCACCCCAATTCGACTGGAGATGAAAGAACTAAACTCTCCTCTTCCTTTTTCCAATAATAAACTTCAAACACAAATTGATTTAGATCAATTAAAGTTTCCGTTAACCCTAAGAAAATGGAAGGAAGGCGATTGGTTTATCCCCCTTGGAATGAAAGGCAAAAAAAAACTGAGTGACTACTTTATTGACGAGAGGATTTCGAGGGTAGAAAAAGACAATATTTGGCTGTTAACTTCAGATGAAAATATCGTTTGGATTGTAGGACACAGAATGGACGATCGTTATAAAATTACTGACGAGACAAAAAAAGTTCTAAACGTTGTAACCTTTTGTTTAGATTAACGTTAGGGAACTTACGCTGTTATACTTACACTTTAAATTTTACTGCAATGAATACACTTCAAACGAATTATCTCGTTGAGAAGGAGGCTATACCGTCTCTATCCTTTCCGTCCTCGCCAGTTGAAAGAACTGAAGAAGAAACAAAATTATTACTTCACAAATTAAGAAGATCCATGGTTCTGGGTAATATCCATCGAACCAAGATGAGAATTATTTTTGAAGATGAAGAGGGAAGAAAAGAAGTGAGAACTACGATTTGGGCAGTTGGAGACAGGAACATCATTCTCAAAAAAGGTGTGATAATACCAATATCAAGGATTATTGATATTATATAACTAATTTATCATATCAAGATATTTAGCCCTGACATTCATCGTCAGGGCTTTTTTATGCATGAATTTTTAATTTTGAAACATTTAACACACATCTAATCAGTAACTTAAATATTTTACACCCTTTATAGGATTCCAATTTAAAAACTCGGATTAACCCATTATTATTCATCTATTTGATTACTTTTGAGCATCGCAAATAATTTGGGATAAGAATCTACAAACTAATTAGCTAAATTCAACATGAAGAACTTTTTTGGAATTCTACTATTATTTATCTCCCTTACTACTTTTGGACAATCTGCTCAAGATCCTGTTAGCTGGTCTGTTAGCTCAAAGTCTATTGGAGACGACACTTACGAAGTTGCAATTAAAGGGAGCATCTACGAAGGATTCCATGTATATTCTCAGTTTCTTACTGGTGATGAAGGACCTGCTCCGACAGAGTTGACTTTCCGCATTAACGGAAACTTCGAATTAGTTGGAGAAGCTGAAGAAGTAGGTATTCACTCTCATTTTGATCCGGTATGGGAAATGGACATTGCTCAGTTTAGTGGAGAGGCCTTATTTCTTCAAAAAATTAAAGCATTGAATCCAGATTCTACACTGCTTTCAATGGAGGTTTACTACATGTCTTGCAATGAAGAAATGTGCTTCCCTCCAACAGCTATTGATTTGGAAGTAGACCTAAAAGCAGGAAGCGAAGTAATCAAAGAATTTGTTGAGCACACAGACTCTGCTACCTTAAGCCTTATTCCTCCGGTAAAAAATGCCATGAGTGAAGATGGAACCACTCTAAAAAAACCAATAAATGATTGTGGAGAAGGAAACAGTGAAGAGAAAAAAGGAAACTGGAAATTATTCTTATTTGGATTACTAGGTGGATTGGTATCGTTATTTACCCCTTGTGTATTCCCTATGATTCCTTTAACGGTAAGTTTCTTTACCAAAGGAGGTTCGCAAAAAGGACAAGGTATTGCTAAAGCATTATTGTATGGATTATCTATTGTTGGGGTATATGTAGCATTGAGTATTCCATTCTATTTCTCAGGGACTGACCCTGAAATATTAAATCAAATTTCCACCAGCTTTACGCTGAACATTATCTTCTTTGTCATCTTCCTGGTATTCTCGATTTCCTTCTTCGGATATTTCGAGTTGACTTTACCAAGTAGCTGGGCAAATAAAGCAGATAAAGCAGCTGATCTTGGAGGGTTTTTAGGTGTTGTTTTCATGGCATTAGTATTAGCCATCGTGTCGTTCTCTTGTACAGGACCTCTATTGGGATCTGTATTAGCGGGATCACTTAAAGACGGACCTGTTCCAATTACTATGGCAATGCTTGGATTTGGTGTTGGTCTTGGACTACCATTTACCATTTTTGCTGCCTTCCCTTCATTACTTAAATCATTACCATCGTCTGGTGGGTGGTTGAACTCTGTAAAAGTGGTATTAGGATTTATTGAATTAGGAATGGCTCTTAAATTCTTAAGTAATGCAGATTTCGTATACCGATTCAACATTGTATTGAGAGAAACATTCTTCCTGGTTTGGATCATACTAGCCATTGCAACAGCGGCCTATCTATTCGGGTTCATTAAGTTCCCGCACGATAGCCCTAATCAGAAGATTTCCACTCCTAGAAAAATATTAGCTATTCTATTCCTTGCGGTTGGGGTATACCTTACACCTGGTGTTCTTCCACAAGAAAGTCAACCATGGGAAACAAGTGCAGTAAGTGGATTCCCTCCATCCCAATGGTATAGTTGGTACGATGGTGGAGAGAAGCACCATACTGACTACTACGAGGCACTAGAAGAAGCCAAAAGAGAGAACAAACCACTTCTTGTTGACTTTACAGGATACGCTTGTGTAAACTGTAGAAAAATGGAAGAAAACGTATGGACCGATGGTGTGGTTGAAAAGATACTTGCCGACGAATACGTTATTGTATCTCTTTACGTAGATGATAAAGTGGAGCTTCCAAAGGAACTTCAGGGAGAAGTTACCATTGACTTAGGTGACGGAACCAAAAAACAAAAGAAAATTAAAACAGTTGGTGATAAATGGGCAACATTTGAGTCTTTAAGATTCAAGCAAGTATCTCAGCCATATTACGTACTATTAAGCCCAGACGAAGTGCTATTAACCAACCCGGTTGCCTATACTCCGGATGCAACAGTATACGCAGAGTGGCTGCAATGTGGTGTTGATGCCTTCAACAAACTTCAAAGTGGTGATATCAATATCGACGAGATTGAAGATGGAGAGCAAAAGGTAATTAATGATGAAAAGCCAATTACATGGAGCTTTTCTGCTACTCCTCTCGGGAACGGAGAGTTCGAAGTAACTCTCGATGGGGCTATTGCAGAAGGATGGCACACCTACTCTTCTAAGATGGAAATGACCGACGAAGGTCCGCTTCCAATCTGGATTACTTTTGAGGAAAACGAAAACTTCGAACTGGTTGGAGAATTAGTTGAAGAGAATGCACATGAACACTTCGATGAAGATTGGGAAATGGACATCATTGACTTTTCTGATCAGGCTATTTTCAAACAAAAGATTAAAGTGAATTCTGGCGAGGAATTTGTACTGAAAGGAAACATTAACTTTATTGTTTGTAAAGATGGTGCATGTCTTCCACCAGAAGATGCTCCAATCGAAATCACTATAAAAGAATAACATGAAAGCTGTATTATCCCTTTTTCTGATTTTATTTTGCTCCACAATTATGGCGCAGCAAAATGCTGTATCCTGGAGCTTTGAAGTTAATCAAGTAGATTCAGAAAAAGGGGAATACGAACTAATTTATCATGCCAACATCAGCGATGGTTGGCATTTATACTCTCAGTTTCTGGCCAGCGAAGATGCCGGACCACTTCCTACTGAGTTTGTTCACACCAAAAACGAAAACATTAATCTTTACGGAGATATTCAGGAAGAGCAACCTCACTCCGAAATGGATGATGCATTTGGTGTAGTGGTCAACTACTTCGAAGGACAAACCAGGTTTGTACAAAACGTAACGTTAGCACAACCTAAAAACACCATGCTGGAGGGATCCATCTATTACATGGTATGTAGCGAAAGCATGTGCGTTCCTGAAGAGGTTAATTATAGCTTTTCTGTTGAGCCTTAATCATTAAGATTAGGAGCTAACCATCTGCTCATTTCTTCTACTCCCATTCCCTTACGATCTGCCAGGCTCTCCACTTGATCCATGGTTATTTTTCCTACTCCAAAATACTTGGAATCTGGATTAGCAAAGTACCAACCACTTACTGACGCAGCCGGATACATGGCATAGGACTCTGTTAATGAAACTCCTATTTGCTCTGTTGCATCCAGCAACTTAAACAAACCTGGTTTCTCTGTGTGATCAGGACAAGCCGGATAACCCGGAGCAGGACGAATACCGATGTATTTTTCTTTAATCAACTCTTCATTCTGCAGGCTTTCTGATGCAGAGTACCCCCAATGTTCCTTTCTTACATTTTCGTGCAATAGCTCAGCAAATGCCTCAGCTAAACGATCAGCCAAAGCTTTAAGCATAATGGAGTTATAGTCATCGTGATCAGCTTTAAACCGATCGATGTGTTCTTCTACTCCTAATCCGGCAGTTACTACAAATCCACCAATGTAATCTTCTACTCCGGTTTCTTTTGGTGCAATAAAATCAGCTAAGCAGTTATTAGGAGCTCCCTTAGCCTTTTTTAACTGCTGACGCATATGATTGGAGGTCATCGCTACATTGGAACGATCAGAATCGCTGTAAATCTCAATATCGTCGTGATTAACCGTATTTGCCGGAAAGATTCCAAACACTGCTTTTGCAGTTAACCATTTTTTTGAGATAATGGTATCTAACATAGCCTGGGCATCACTAAACACCTTCCTAGCCTCTTCTCCTACTTTTTCGTCGTCAAGAATCTTAGGGTACCTACCGTACAACTCCCATGTTTGGAAGAATGGTGTCCAATCAATGTATTCTCTGATTTCCTCCAAAGAATAATCCTCCAATACCTTAGTTCCAATAAAATTAGGAGGCACAATTTGTTGAGTATCCCAATCAAGCTTAATTCTGTTTTCTCTGGCAGCTTCGATAGAAAGATATTCCTTTTGCTGACGTTTTTTAGCGTGATTATCTCTTACTTTTTGATACTCTTCTTTTAGGTTAGATACAAATGCATCCTTTTTAGACCCCAACAAGCTATCCACCACGGTTACAGATCTGGAAGCATCCAATACGTGTACAGTTTGTGCACTTTTCAGGTTTTCTTCAATCTTAACTGCAGTATGTACTCTCGAAGTTGTAGCACCTCCAATTAATAGAGGCACATGCACTCCTTCTTTCTCCATTTCCTGCGCCACAAACACCATTTCGTCTAACGACGGTGTAATCAGCCCACTCAGACCGATGATATCCACCTCCTTCTCTCTGGCAATTTTCAAGATTTCTGCAGCAGGCACCATTACTCCGGCATCAATTACCTCGTAGTTATTACAGCCTAAAACAACAGAAACAATGTTCTTCCCGATATCATGCACATCACCTTTAACAGTAGCCATTAAAACTTTTCCGTTAGAAGTTGCACCATCTTGCTTGCTTGCTTCAATATATGGCAATAGGTATGCCACTGCCTTTTTCATTACACGAGCAGACTTTACTACCTGAGGTAAAAACATTTTACCAGAGCCAAAAAGATCTCCTACTACATTCATTCCATCCATCAATGGACCTTCTATCACTTCTACCGGTTCATCAAATTTTTGCCTGCACTCTTCAACATCCTCATCAATAAACTCGGTAATTCCTTTTACCAATGCATGAGTTAATCGCTCCTCTACAGAACCGGTTCTCCACTCCAATGTTTTCTCTTCTTTCTTTCCGGTATCTTTAACAGATTCTGCAAAATCCAATAATCGTTCAGTAGCATCCGGTCTTCTGTTTAGAAGTACATCCTCTACTCTTTCCAACAAATCTTTTGGTATATCATCATACACCTCCAACATCGCTGGATTAACGATTCCCATATCCATACCTTCTTTAATGGCATGATACAAGAATGCTGAGTGCATTGCTTCACGAACTACATTGTTTCCTCTAAACGAGAAGGAAACATTACTTACCCCCCCACTCACATGAGCACCTGGAAGATTCTCTCTAATCCATCTGGTGGCTCTAAAGAAGTCCATAGCGTTGTCGTTATGCTCCTCTATTCCAGTAGCCACCGGGAATATGTTAGGGTCAAATATAATGTCCTGTGGAGGGAAACCTACTTCGTCCACAAGGATTCTATAAGATCGCTCACACATTTGAATTCTCTTTTCGTAGTTATCTGCCTGTCCTTCTTCGTCAAAGGCCATAACAATGGTAGCAGCACCATAACGCTTAATTAAGGTCGCCTGTCTTTTAAACTCCTCTTCACCTGATTTCAGACTAATGGAGTTAACCACACATTTTCCCTGAACACATTTCAACCCTGCCTCAATGATCTCCCACTTGGAAGAATCTATCATAATTGGAACTTTACTAATGTCCGGTTCGGCTGCAATAAGGTTTAAAAACCTTGTCATTGCGGCAACACCATCCAGCATCCCTTCATCCATGTTAACATCGATGATTTGTGCCCCACCTTCAACCTGATTTCTAGCAATATCAAGAGCTTCTTCGTAGCTCTCTTCTTTGATTAATCGTAAGAATTTTCTGGATCCGGTAACATTGGTTCTCTCTCCAACATTTACAAAATTAAGCTCCGGAGTAACTACTAAAGGCTCTAATCCACTTAACCTAAGGTGTGGAATATTGCTCCATTTGTATTGATATGTTCCGTTATAATCTGGATGTAAGCTCATGATTAAGCAATGGTTTTAAGTTCTTTTTGAATTCTTGGTTGATACTTCTCTGCCTCTTCGGCAATGGCTTTTATATGATCCGGTGTTGTACCACAACAACCACCAACAATGTTAATCAGCCCTTCGTTAAGAAAGTCTCTGATTTGATCTGCCATCATTTCAGGAGTCTCATCGTAAGCTCCAAATTCGTTTGGTAGTCCCGCATTTGGATGAGCACTAACCAAGAATTCTGTTTTATCGGATAGAACCTGTAAATACTGTTTCATATCCTTTGCTCCTAAGGCACAATTCAACCCTACACTTAACAATGGCACATGAGACATTGAAATTAAAAATGCTTCAGTAGTCTGACCAGTTAATGTTCTCCCACTTGCATCGGTAATCGTACCCGAAATCATTACCGGCAACTCCTTCCCAGTTTCGTCAAAGGCTGCTTGAACAGCAAATAATGCTGCTTTTGCATTTAATGTATCAAAAATGGTTTCGATTAAAAGAATGTCCGAACCACCTTTAATTAACCCAATGGTCTGTTCGGTATACGCCTCTACTAACTCATCGTAAGTAACGTTACGATAACCGGGATCATTAACATCTGGCGAAATAGATGCTGTCCTGTTAGTAGGACCAATGGACCCTGCTACGAATCTCGGTTTTCCCGGTTCTTTTTTCGTAAACTCATCAGCCACTTCTCTAGCTATTTTGGCTCCATGATAATTGATATCATAAGCGTACTTCTCCAGGTTATAATCTGCCTGAGCTATTGTGGTACCACTAAAGGTATTGGTCTCTACAATATCAGCCCCAGCCTCAAAATACTTGGCATGAATCTCTTTTATTATTTGAGGACGAGTTAGACACAGTAAATCATTGTTTCCCTTTAACGGGCTTTCGTGATCTTCAAACCATCCTTCTCTAAAATCTTCTTCTTCAAGCTTATATCGTTGGATCATGGTACCCATGGCTCCATCCAATATCAATATTCGCTCTTTTAGTATCTCTTTAATATCCATATATCACACTTCTGTAGAAAAGTATAGAGCAAAAAAAATCTCTTTCAACCTAGTCGAAAGAGATTTGCATTTTCATTTAAATATCTTCGACTTATCTTATCCGGTTAAACCGGAATAGGAATTGGCACCTTTCTCATTGCTGAGAGGTTGCCAAGGTTTCAAAGGGCCTTTCCCTCCACCTTTCTGGATAAGTATTATTCCATCTTATTATTTCAATCCCTGTATTCTCGCTCGAATACCAGATTTGAGTACAAATTTACAGGATAGATTTATTTTTTCCAAGGGAAGAACAGTGCTTGACGCTATTATGACTTACTGAAGCTTTTTAAAGTCCCTCAAAAAAGAAACTATTTTTTTCCTAAATAGCAGAAAAAGAATGATATAAGGAACAATCATTAGAAATATGATTCCCGCATTTAATCCTTGACCAACACTAAAATCTTGCTGATTACTGGACTCAATTTGAGCTCTACACGTGGAGCACCCCTGAGCAAGATAAGTCAGGTTTACCATTAATAGAACAACAAATGCCAGCAATTTCTTTAACATAACACAAAGATAATCAATTTGAAACGATAAGCTAAGCTCCGTAATATGGAGAAATCATTAAATAGACAATCACCCCACTTACAGCCACGTACAACCACAAAGGAAAAGCTATTTTAGCCATTTTCTTATGCCTTTCAAAGCTCCCTGCAATTCCTCTAACATAAGTGATCAGCACAAAAGGAATAACCACTACAGAAAGAATGATATGACTAAATAGCACCGGATAATATATCATTCCCATTGTACCTCCATAAGGAGTAGATTCAGAAGACATGTGATAAGCTACATATCCTAAAAGGAAAAGAACAGACAAAACAACATTCATCTTCATCAGCCCTTCGTGCAATTTTCTGTTTCCCTTTTTTATAGCAAATACCGCAGCTATTAAACCTACAGCTGTCAAGGCATTAATTGTAGCATAGATTGGAGGCAGGAATGTAAATGGCTCAACATCCACTCCCATTCGTTTTAAGTTAACACCAAACAATGCTGCAACAGCTAATGGGATAGCAACTGAAAGAATTACAATCCACTTTCTGTATTTGAGTTCCGCTTCGGGTATATTACTCATATTCTTTTCTTAATTTCTTAATATCCTCCACCAATTGATCAACTTCTTCCATTTCGGTTCCATTGTACATCCCTCTGATTCTACCTTCTTTATCAATTAGGATAAACTTTTCAGAATGCAAAAATCCCCCTGGTGCGGTAGCATCCTCCTGATTAGGTACTAAATATCCATTTACTCCTAACTCGTACAGATCCATTTTTTCTCCTGTTACCAGGTTCCAATTAGAATTATCTATTTCGTGCTTTCTACAATACCACTTTAACCGATCCGGATTATCGTTATGTGGGTCTACAGTATGAGAAATCAATTTAATATCTAAATCCGATGTTTTAGATTGCAAATATTTCATGTTCTTGGTAAGCATTGGACATACCACCGGGCAATGGGTAAAGAAGTAATCTGCTACATAAATGGAGCCTTGATAATCTGACTTAGACACAACCTCTCCATCCTGATTGGTAAAACTCCAGTAAGGTATCGTATGGTATAAAGTATCCTCATCTACACCCTCGATGAATTCTTTTTGCCCCATAATTGGCAATGTATGACTTGCCTGAGGTTGACCATCGGTAGTTTGTTCTCCTTCTGAAGAACCACCACACCCTATTAAGAGCAATAGAGCAATAACACCAAAACCATTAATGACTCTCTTTTTCATTTTTATTTTCTTCTCGAATTAACAAACTAACCTCTTTGGTAATTCTACTAATTTCTGAGCTTTGGGTAGTTAGGTATTTACCTCGTATATGACGTTCCTTATCCAGAAGTAGTGTTATGATGTACGCCTCTCTTTCGTTTCCGTAAACCGTATCTTTCTTCTGCCAGTAATTACCTGTACCAAGTTCCGCATCAAATATGCTATTCTCAGAACCTTTTACAAACTTCCAGATATCTGGATTGATGTTATGGTGTTCATACATCAATTTCATTTCTGCAACCGTATCCTGTTCTCCAATAAAATGAGATAGAATTCGAACATCCTTGAACCCTTTATTACTTTCTAATTCTGAATAGATAAACCTTTCAAACTCCAGAAAGTTCATTGGACATTCATTCATACTATCTGACGGGCAGTTCCCGGAAAAGAAGTTGGCTAGAATAATCTTACCCTCATAATCCTTTTCGGTAACCGGTTTCCCCTCTACATCGGTAAATGAAAATGAATTTACCTTGTACCAAATGGTATCATTAACGGTTTTACCATCTACTTCTTTGGTAATGATCTTATGCTCACCAAAGTAAGGTAAACGATGAAAGGTTGGTTCCCCTAACATGAGGAACAGAATAAAAAAAGCCGGAAATCCAATCATTCCGGCAAATATTAAAATCTTTAATCCTACTTTATTTTTCATCTCTCATTATAAGATGTCTAGCATATCGTTTTGATACATTGCTTCTTCAAGCATCAAATACACCAGGTACAAGATAAATAAGATATATGGTACTAATACCATTAGTTTGAAGTTCTTACGCTCATCACCAAGGTGCATGAAAGACATTACAATGTATCCTGCCTTAACGATGGTTAGTAAAATGAATCCCCATTTTACAAATGGCCAAACCGGGTTTGGTGATCCATCTACAAATTGCTTTACGAATGCTCCTGTAAGTACCTCAACAATTGTAATTGCTGTAAGGATACCGGTAACCATCCAAATTTTCTTTCTGGTCTTTGCCCCGTGTTCTTCGCTGTGATTAGCAGCTAATGAATATTGGTGATCTAAGTCTAAATCGTCTCTTAACATAACTCAATACTGTATTAAAATTAAACCAGGTAAAAGAAGGTAAATACGAATACCCACACTAAATCTACAAAGTGCCAGTACAATCCAACTTTTTCAACCATTTCGAAATGTCCTCTTTCGTCGTATACTCCCTTAATTACATTGATAAGGATAATTAGGTTAATCACTACTCCTGAAAGTACGTGGAAACCGTGGAACCCTGTAATGAAGAAGAATAAGTTACCAAACTGAGGTATCATTGGAGCATACTCATTTTCAATCATATTTGCTCCGTATATCATGGTATCTCCAATTTCAGCTCCTCCTGCTCCATGGATGAAGTGATACCACTCCCAAGCCTGAGAACCAACGAAGAAAAGACCTCCAACAACGGTAAGTCCTAACCATTTAATTACTCCTTTTTTATCCAAACGATGCCCTGCTTCTACCGCAAGTACCATGGTTACAGAACTCACAATAAGAATGAACGTCATTAACGCTACATACAATAAAGGATATCCTTCTCCAAGGAAAGGCATTGCGTTAAATACCTCCTCACCAATTGGCCATTCGTCATACTGGTGACGGAAAAAACCATAGGCGGTCAACAATCCTCCAAAAGTCAACGCATCCGAGATAAGGAAAAACCACATCATTTGTTTTCCATAACTCAGTCTAAACGGGGAGCCATTTCCGCCCCAAAGTGTAGCTGCATCTACATTTTCTACTTGTCCACTCATATTATATTGTGATTTAGATCATGCAAGTTTAATGAAAATATTGTAAAATGACGAACAAACAAACCCATAATACTCCCAAAAAATGCCAGATTATTCCGGTAGCACGAATCCCAGTTTGTTTTTGCGCATTATAACGTCCTTTAATTGTTCTAATTAATGCCACTAAGAGCACTATTAAAGCTATTACAATATGTATTAAATGAAGAAAAGTAAGTACATAAATGTACGAGCTTGCAATATTTTGAGCGTCATAAAATTTAGCGTATTGTGCATTGTTCAATTCTTGTCTCAATTGCACCCATTCTCCATCTTTAATTCTTACTTCAATACCATCATTCAACATCATGTAAAGTTCCAATCCGGAAAGGTTGACTTCCTGCCCTCCGGAATACACCTTACCATCCTTTACATTATACTCTGTTCCTTCCTGATACACATTGGTTTCTACAGCAAGTATTTCCTGCTCTGTAAGTTTTCTTTCCGGGAAAAACAATTTTCTGTCTTCAAACTCTAATTCTTCATTATTCAGGTTAATGGTGAAGTCTTCGCCATAAGTTCCCTTGATCATAAAGTATGGCATGTCATTATACACTCCGAAAGCAAAGTTAAATAGGTCACCTTGTTCTCCTGGAGACAATGTATCTCCATTTAACAGAGCAAATTTCCCCTGAAAGCTCAACTCACCACCTTTGATGGTATCTTTTGCCACCCTGTTAATGGTATAAGGATTGTTATAGTTCTCTACTTTATAAGCATTAATCTCTGCCCTTCTGTTATGACCACAAATCTGAAAAACAAACTGCTTAAGGTTAGACACCTCATCTATTGTTAGCTCTTCTCCATTTTTTAGATACTTGTAACCATCGTAGTAAATTTCCTGCCCCTGATCCAGCACCACATAATCCCTTCCGTAAGCACCATAGCTAAAAAAGATATCTCCTTTGGTGGCATTTCCACTGTTGAACAACTGGCTATACCCCATAAATTGAAACACCATAAAAGCTACACCCAATAGCAGTGTACTTCCTAAAAACAACTTAGCCTGTTGCTGATTATTCTTCTTGATGGAACTAAGAGCCAATACAATGGTTACACTACTCAACAATATGATTATTGTACTGGTGTAAAAGGCACTAGGCAATTCAATGTTTGCCCAAAACTGATCCATTTTACTTACTATATAAGCACTAATTAACCCGGCAAACAGCATGAAACTTGCAATAACACTCACCCAGGCAATTCCCTTCATCACCTTTTCGTGTCTTTCCTGAGCCACAATCTCCTCCATTGTTTCGACACTTTCTTCTGTATCCATGATTTTAAGCTTGGTTGATTACGTAAACAATCAAAATGAGAGGCAAGTACGCAAAGGAGTAAAACATTATTTGTTTTGCATACTTAGTATCAAGTGTTCGATACAACTTAAGTGCAGGAATGCACATTATCACCCCAAATATTATCGCTATAATAGCCGATGTTAGCCCTGTCATATCGATTACCCATGGCAACATTCCAACCGGAATTAGTGCTGCAGAGTACAACAATATTTGATAGGCACTTTTTTTATCTCTTCCTCCTAACGAAGGCAACATCCAGAAACCTCCTTTTTGGTAATCTTCATGTAACTTCCAGGCAATTGACCAGAAATGTGGAAACTGCCAAAAGAACTGCGTTAAAAACAATATTCCAGGCTCCAACCCGAATACTCCTGTTGCTCCCACATACCCTAACATTGGCGGTACGCTTCCAGGAAAAGCTCCAACAAAAACACTCAAAGGAGTAATCGTTTTAAGCGGTGTATATACTGCTACATACATTACTAACGCTAGTAAACCAAGAATAGCACTTAATGGATTCAGCATCCAAAGAGAAGCAATTCCCAACACTCCTACGATAGAAGCAAAAATGATAGCTTCAGTTACAGTTACTTTCCCTTGAGGTATTGGACGATTTTTAGTTCTGTCCATTTTCTTATCAAGATCTCTCTCCCAAATTTGGTTAAAAGCATTGGATGAACCAGTTACAAAAACTCCTCCTAAAGAAAGGAAAACCAGCTCCATAACATTGATTTGACCTGGAGCCAACATATACCCCAAAATAGCTGAAAACACTACTAAAGAAGCCAACCTCAATTTCATCAAAGCAGTAAATCCTTTGATTTTATCTGAGATTAAAACCTTTTCCTTATCAATATTTATCTCTTCTGAGTACATGATTTAGAGCGCAAAAGTAAGAAAATATTGGATTCAAACTATTTGGAAAGAGTATAAACTATGACTTCGATCATGTTTTTCGACCAACTTTAAAAATCACGGTACTGATTCCAAAGATCAGTAGAAACTCCAAACCTGAATAGCACTGTGTTATTTGCGAGGTCGTTGTAACGATCACGACGATAAATAACTTGTCCGAAAGCCCTCATGTTTAGCTCTTTTACTAGCAAGTAAGAGGCTTTTATACTATTGTAAAAAACCTTATGTGTTTCACCTTGCCCAATTTCATGACCATATTCTCCATCTCGTTGAACATAGCTTACAAACATGTCTCCTCCGTAACTAATGCTTGAAGAATCCAATCCAACCGTTAAGAAATTGAACTGCTCCTCAAAGTACCAGTTGTTTTTTTGATACCTAATAAAACTCACCGACTCCCTAAAATTTGACCCTACCGGATGTGCCAACGACTGCTGGTTATGTGCATAGTTTTGTAATGAAGTAAGGTGGGAATAGGTAAATGGCCTCACTAAATTGAATTCTGTTTGTACTCCAAGTCCCTTTACCCCAAGAAAATCGAAAGTTTTTATTCCTAATTGACCTCCCTGTTTGTTGGCCCACCACTGGTTACCCGCTCGAATCTCTTCCAACAAAAACTCATCCAGGATTACCTGCCCGTACAGCACATATTTATCATCAATTTCCCATTTTATATTGGCTCCCAACAACGAGTTATCGCTAGAACCTCTGGAGTACTCAACACTTCGATAAAAGATGGCCGGATTCAAATATCCAACATCAAACCCTCTATTGTGCAGCGTATCTTGCCCTTGCCAAATTACCGCTTCGAACAGCCCCAAGTTTAAATTCTTAGTAATGTTCCAGCTCAACATGTGTGCTGCAGAAAATTTATTCGCATTATCCATGCTATAATAATCCTTATGCCAGGAGTAAAGGTTTATGTACTTCACCTTCCAAAAGGTACTTGCAATTCGGAAATAAGGATAGTTTGAAGCGTTATCAGATAACAACAGAGAACGATATCCATCTCCCCAAAAATGCTTTCCATTGCCAAGCATAAAATTGAAATACTGATTAGGAGTGTATGATAAATTACCACCCCAATGAAAACCATTTTTCATGGCTGTGGTATCTGTAGCCCTGGCAACAGAAGGAATTACCTCCCTGGAATAAACAGATTGACTTAAATAATTAGGCAACTTTTCGCCAACTGCTCTACCGAAACCACTGTACGAAAATTTACTACCAAAGTGGCCCTGCATTAACAGACCTGCCCCATACATCCCCAACACTTCGCCTTCTGGCATTTGGAAGGTTCCAATACCACTAATCAAAGGAGCTAACGCAAAGCCATTGCTATTCTTTCTACTTTTTGATATGATTTTATCCAGAAAGAAATCTGACTCCAAAGTTGTACTAACTCCCATTTGATTCAACTCAGGAACCTGATATGGTTGTACGGAAGTGTGTACATTACTATCTGTTTGATACACTTGAGACTCCACAAAATAGGACCACTCCCCATTCTGCAAAAGCACATCCTGCTGTGTTAAACCAACAACAGACAAGAGCAAAAAACATATTGACAGAACCTTTTTCAACGCAATTATCATTTAACTGCCGTCTTTTCTTCCGGAGTTTTTATAAAGAATGGGACAGATATTATTCCCAGTGCTAGCCCCATAGTAACAAGAAAATCCAACGTAGGATCTCCTAAACGTACAAATACAGCTAAGATTACCATTACAATATTGTAGAGGTAAATGAATAACACTGTTTTTCTGTGCCCTAACCCCAATGCAATAAAGCGATGGTGGATATGGTTTTTATCTGCTGTAAAAGGAGACACCCCTTTAATAGCTCTTAAAGTAAATACTCTAATGGTATCCACCAGCGGATAAACCATAATGGCCATTACTAGAATTGGCATATTAATGTCCTTCAACCAATCTGGCAATACTATTGTTGGCTGATTAATAGCACTAATCGCTAACACACACAATATGGCTCCAATTACTAACGAACCGGAATCTCCCATAAATATTCTGGCAGGAGAGAAATTAAAAACTAAAAAACCTAATAGTGCTCCGCACAACACAAAGGCCAGTAAGGCCAAAGGGATATTCCCCGACAATAGGAAAATACCACCTAAAAATCCGGATGCAATCATACCAACCCCACCTGCTAATCCATCTACTCCATCAATTAGGTTAACCGCATTTACAATTACCACATATACAAACAAAGACAACAAATAGCTCTGCCATTCTTCCAGATTACCTTCAATACCAAATAATCCGTGCATGCTATGAATTCGAATCTTTGCCATGATGACTAAAATGAACCCTACAATGATGTGAGCTGCCAACTTTTTCATTGGCGCAGTACCAATAATATCATCCTTTACCCCAACAAAAAAGAGCAGTACCAGTACCGCAATCAAATGCTTAAAGGTGGTAAGCATGTTATCTATATGATGATAATCCTCAGGGAACCAAAGGGAATAAGAGAATAATATGGCTCCAAATATGATAATCCCTCCAATGGTAGGAACACTGCGGCTGTGAAGTTTTCTTTCCTCTCCAGGCTCATCTACCAGGTGCTTAAGTTTAGCTACCTTGATTAATGAAGGTGTAGCCAATAACACCACAAAGAATGATGTTAAAAAACCTAGCCATATAATTTTTGCCCCAACCATAATTGCTCTAACGATTCAAAGGTAAAATGATTCGGTAGATATTTAAACAATCTTTACACCAATTCATAATTCTACAGGTCGTAATAAAAATTATTTAATGTGGTTCTAAAGCCAACTTGCCAAAACCACTCATCGTTTCTCCAGTTCGCAGACATTTCAGAACGCTTATACGCGCTTAAAAACATTTGCATTCTGGTTTGAATATTCAATGAATATCCTGCTTCCACTCCATAATTCCATAAATCAATCTCTTCAGGAGCAATTGTAATTAACATGGCATCATTAGGCAATAGAATATTTTCTCCGTATCCACCTGAGTGTCTAAGCTTTGATGCAAACATTAATTTGGCATTAGCGAAAAAACGTTCTTTTTCGAAATGAAACATGGATATTACTTCATTAAATGAAGCACCAATTGGGTGAGCTAATTCCTGATTGGTATGGGTATAGTTTTGTAAGATTCGATCTTCTGTTTGGGTATACATATAAGTGGATGCCTGATTGTACTCGAATAGCCACCAGGACTTTTTCAAACCAAATGGATTCCACCACTTTCCTCCCAATTGAATTCCGTTCTTACTTGATCCATCTAATGCAAACTGCCCATATAACAACACATCTTTCATTACATTAAACGAAAAATTTGCTCCCAACAACAAGTTATTATCACTATCAAACCCATTCATTAAACTTGAAGCTCCAATTATGGGGATATAAAAGGAAGTTGGTAATGGAATTTGCCCAAGCTCTTGATCGTATTGCTTATAAATGGTTCCTTCAAAAATTCCTAACTCCAAATTAGAAGAGGGTTTAAACGACAGATACCTAAACGATCCACCCTTAGTCTTAAACAAGGATTCCGGTGTTGAAGAAACCGGAATTCTTTGCAAAGATTGAAGCCAGGCATTAACGTTTTTATACAGCAATTTTCCTTTGAACATTTTTAAAGTAAATGTCAGATTGGGGTAATTAAAGCTGTTGTCTGATAATAATAACGATCGATACCCATTACCAAAAAAATGCTTGTTTTGACCAAACTGAACATTAACATTTTTACTCGGCGAATAGCTAATATACCCACTAGAAAAACCTACATCGTGCCCTACATCTTTAAACGTCTTAGACCTCCCCATTCCAAAGGCAATGGTTCTGGCATCTGCAATGCTATCTAAATACTGAGGAAAATAAAATTGAGTTTCGTAAAATCGAGTTTCGAAAGAAAATTTACTGGTTATATCTCCTGCCACTCTTACCCCTCTGGTATTGGTAAACAGCCCATAGGTACTATCTCCAATATTGCTTTGTCCATAAACAAAATTGAACAATGGGTCCGCCTCCAAATGAACATCCTTTTCATCGATGAGCAATAAGTTTTCTTTAAACAACTTTAAGGTAAAGTCGTAGTAATACTTATTGGAATCTGCATACAAAGAAGCATAGTTATCATGCCCAACAATAGATTTAACGT
Source organism: Parvicellaceae bacterium (assembly GCA_965230225.1). Classification (GTDB taxonomy): domain Bacteria; phylum Bacteroidota; class Bacteroidia; order Flavobacteriales_D; family Parvicellaceae; genus CALSMU01. The sequence continues at coordinate 27,096 of CBDDKM010000001.1, read as the reverse complement.
AAGGCTTTACTGCTGAGTGCTCAATTTGATTATTGGTGTAAAGGTTTGATTCTACCTCTTGCGATATTTGAAAATGAAGTGGTAGGTTTCCGTTCTGCGCAACTGAAAATAATGGAATAAATAAAAGGTACAGCCCCAATCTAAAAAACTGAAAAGCACTTGATCTTTTATTTAGAGTGATTCTCATTCAAAGATTAATTCTCCGTCCAATACTTCCTGATAAACACTAGTAATTCCTTCTCTTAGACCTATTTTATGTTTCCAACCTAAACCATTTAATTTGCTTACATCCATTAATTTTCGTGGAGTACCATCAGGCTTGGATGTATCAAATTTCAATTCTCCTTCAAACCCTACAACATCTTTTACGGTTAATGCAAGCTCTTTAATGGAAACATCTTCTCCACACCCTACATTCACTAGTTCTTTATCGTTGTAGTTGTTCAATAAGTAATAGCAGGCATCAGCCAAATCATCCACATGCAAAAACTCCCTCATAGGAGATCCGGTTCCCCAGATTTCCACAGAGGCATCTCCATTGACTTTTGCCGTATGGAACTTTCTAATCAAAGCCGGCAATACGTGGCTATTATTCAAATCGTAATTATCGTTTGGCCCGTACAAATTAGTTGGCATGGCAGATATAAAATTACATCCGTGCTGATCCCTGTATGACTCGCACAATTTTATTCCTGCAATTTTGGCAACTGCATAAGGCTCATTAGTAGGCTCCAACGGACCGGTTAAAAGGTAATCTTCCCTTAATGGCTGAGGAGCCAATTTAGGGTAAATGCAAGAAGAGCCTAAAAAGAGCAGCTTAGTTATATTATGAACATAAGAAGCATGGATCACATTTGCCTCAATCATCAAGTTATCGTACAAAAAATCAGCGCGATAAACATTGTTAGCGTGTATCCCACCTACTTTAGCAGCGGCAAGCACTACATAATCAGGTTGTTCAGACTGGAAAAAATCGTTTACTTCCTGCTGGTTTCTAAGGTCAACTTCTTTAGATGACCTCAACAGTAAATTATGGTATCCTTCTGATTTTAATTTTCGAACAATGGCAGATCCTACCATTCCATTATGTCCGGCTACGTATATTTTCGCCTCTTTTTCCATTAATTCTTACTCAAAATAATTTAAGACCTGATACCCTCCATCTTTAAGGTATTTATCCTTTTGAAATAGCTTTACATCAGAGCGTACCATTTCAGTAACCAATGCATTAAGGTCGTACTTATGCTCCCAACCTAATTCTTTCTTTGCTTTAGAAGGGTCTCCAATAAGCAAATCCACTTCGGTTGGTCTAAAATACTTAGGGTCTACTTCCACCAGTACTCTTCCCGTTTCCTTACAAATTCCTTTTTCTTCTTCTCCTTCTCCTTCCCAGTTCAATGAAATTCCAACCTCTGCGAAAGCTAAATCAACAAAATGACGAACTGAATAAGTTACCCCGGTTGCCAATACAAAGTCATCCGGTTGGTCTTGTTGTAGCATTAGCCACATTCCCTCCACATAATCCTTAGCATGCCCCCAATCTCTTTGGGCATCTAGATTTCCTAAATATAACTTATCCTGTAACCCCAATTTAATCTTTGCTACAGCACGGGTAATTTTTCTGGTCACAAACGTTTCCCCTCTAATTGGGCTTTCGTGATTAAACAAGATTCCGTTACATGCATACATGTTATATGCTTCTCTGTAGTTTTTTACAATCCAAAAGGCATAAAGCTTTGCAACTGCATAAGGGCTACGTGGATAAAACGGCGTTGTTTCCGATTGAGGAACCTCTTGCACTTTACCGTATAATTCTGAAGTTGAAGCTTGATAAAACTTAGTCTTTTCAGAAAGTCCTAAGATTCTAATGGCCTCAAGAATTCTCAATGCCCCCATAGAATCTGCATTGGCAGTGTATTCAGGCATTTCGAACGACACCTGAACATGCGACTGAGCCGCCAGGTTATAGATTTCATCAGGCTGTACTTCCTGAATAATTCGTATCAAATTAGTGGAATCGGTGAGGTCTCCATAGTGAAGAGTAAACTTAACATTCTCTTCGTGTAAATCTTTGTACAGGTGATCAATACGGTCCGTATTGAACAACGATGCTCTACGCTTGATTCCGTGAACTTCGTAACCTTTATTCAATAAAAACTCTGCTAAATATGCTCCATCCTGTCCGGTTACCCCTGTAATCAATGCTACTTTCATTCGAGAAAAATAAAAATTTAATCGTCAAAGTTAACATTCAATTTGATTGAAGCAGGGACTTCACTGATAATCTTTAGAAATCAGTGTTTCGAACGAAAAGGATTCAATTTTACCTTACGATAAACCAATTATTCAATAGTTCTTCTCTATTGTATATCATTTCATTTCCGGTTTTGTGGTCAATCAACACTTTTCCGGCAAACTTTGCAATTCCATGACCAGCTGCAGTATCCCACTCCATGGTAGGGGCAAATCTTGGGTATACATCAGCAACACCTTCTGCCACTAAACAAATTTTAAGTGAGCTCCCCATGGATACTACATCAATATCACCATGCTCTTTGGCTAACTCATTGAAGTACTCTTCTGTTTCAGCACTTTTATGGGACCTACTTCCAACAGCTACAAACTTGTCTTTTTTGATGTCTTTAGGCAATTTAGACAACTCACCTTCTTCTACCTTAAAGGAACCAATTTCTTCGGATGCATAATACAACCAATCCTTTACTGGAACGTAGATTACACTCATAATGGGTAGTCCATTTTTAATCAAAGCTATATTTACGGTGAACTCTCCATTTCGTTTAATGAACTCTTTAGTTCCATCTAATGGATCTACAATCCACAAGTGCTCCCACTCTTTTCTTTCATCAAACGGAATTGATCTTCCCTCCTCACTCAAGATAGGTATCCCCGTTGGCAACAACAGCTCTTCTATCGCTGTATTTGCATTTTTATCTGCCTGAGTTAAGGGAGAATTATCTTCTTTTTCCTCCACTGAAAATTCAGTATCGTAAATTTTTAATATCTCTTCCCCTCCTTTTAAAGCAGCTTCCTTAGCAATTTCCAGTAATTGTTGTAAATCCATAATTCTTACTTTTCGTGATGCCTATGTTCTATTCCAAAATTAGAATTGTACCAGGCTCTTTCGTGAAGATAATACAATAACATTTTAATTATTGATTCGGCAATGGCCACTCCTCCTGCCTTTTCCATTGCATTGGCATCCTCTCTAAAGAACAACCAAGCCAAAATAAATGTGGTGACAGAGGCTATTATCCTCCAGGTTATGGTTTTGGCAATGTGTCTTTTTCTACTAACTTTTGGTTTCATCAAATGAAAAAATTTGAGGCAAACTTACAAACAAAAGCATTCGACTAAACATCTTTTTCTATCGATTTCAATTCTTTTTTTATCTGATCTGCCACACGAAAAGAATTAGCGTAAATGGTAAATGTATAGGTCACGCTCCCCCCAGTTGGCATAAAGCTACCATCAGTAACATACAAATTCTCAACATCATGTGCTTTACAGTTCTTGTCCAACACAGAACTAGCAGGGTCATTCCCAAAACGACAACCTCCGGCCTGTAGGTTTGGAGAAACAGAACCACTAATGGAAGAGGATACATTTTTCATTCCGATTTGCTCAAACAATTGCTCGGCCTTATCCGCCAGATACCTCCCTACTTTTAGATCATGTTCCAAATAGCCTAACCAAACTTTTGCCACCGGGTCGCCCCATTTATCTTTCACTTCTTTATCCAGTTCCACCTTACAATTATCATTAGGCATCCAGTCTACAAATATTTCGAACTTCAGTTTTCTTTGCTCAGTAAAATAAGACTTCAGTTTTTCTTTTAGTGCCGAACCATAAAGTAAGTCTGACCCATTGTACTTTTGTTTTACCGCTTTGGTCACTGCATTAGCATGCTCGGATACAAAATCGATGGTTCCTCCTTTCATTCTCCCTAACTCAGGATCATCAATCACATACCACTCCTGAGAAGCCCTATTAATAAACAAACCAGGAGCCGCCAATTGCTCTGCTTCTTCCTTACTAAGGTCGTTATAATAGAATTGACCAGAGCCAATTCCACCGCCTGAGAACACTATATTTTTCCCAACCTGACCAGAATTATTAGCTAACCCATCCGGAAATTCATCATTCTTACTCATTAATAGTAATCTAGAAGTTTCTATGGCTTGTGCTGCTATCACAAAGATTTTTGCTTTTGCCGTCTCTACATCTCCATCTAGGTTATAGTATTTGGCCTCCACTACTTTTCCAGCTCCATTGGTAGTAAGATGAAATACTTTTGAATGAGGTAAAATTGTACAATTACCTGTGCTTAGTGCATCTTCTATTAATGCAACTCTGGAACTACCTTTAGCATCAGAAGCACATCCATAACTCCCACAGTAATTGGAATAAAAACAGGACTTTCTTTTCTCTTTAGCTTCAGAAATAATTCCTCTTGCAGTAGGAAATATCTCAGTTCCCAATTCATCTGCTCCTTTATCCAACCAAGAGGAAAAGACATTCTCCGCCAGCGGTGGATAAGGGTATTGTGGAGTTGATCTAGGCTCGAGGTATTTATGATTAACTACCTTACCCGAAACACCTACCAATCGTTCTACTTTTTCGTAGTAAGGCTCCAACTCTTCATAGTTAATTGGCCAATCCACCACATTTGCTCCTTCTATGGGGCCAAACTCAGTTAGAAGATTGAAATCTACGGGCTTCAACCTATGAAAATAAGCGCTCATAAAATTAGACGAACCTCCCACACAGCTACCGTTCCAGTAATCCTTCCCAGAATCCCGAGTAGCTTGACGCATCCACTTCCCTTCATCATTTTGCTTCACCAACACATGACATTCATCTTTATTGTCGGGAGCATACACACTTCTTCTTGTGGCCACCATTTCATCCTTTGCAAAATCTTCTGTTTTTAGCCATGGACCTTTTTCCAGCACCAAAACTTTATACCCTGCTTTAGATAATTCATATATGACCGGACCAGCTCCAGCTCCACTCCCTATTACACAAACATCGTACATCATGATTTCATAATAGTAGGATAAACATTACTGTCATTTGGACGTGGTAAACCTGGGTCGTGATTGAGCCACTTCCAACCTACTCCATCAGGGTTACCACCATACACAGGGTCTAACAACAGAGCTTCAAATATCAATGTTAACAGTCGAGACATCCATCTTCTTCCCCAGCCTTCTTTGGATATCGCTTTTATAAATACAGCCTGATCTGCGTGAGACAATTGAGTAAACTCTTTGTTATGGGTATCCTTACAAACATTTCTATACTTATCGAGGTACTTAATGATATACTCTGCTTCTTTTGGATTTAGTAACGGATCTTTTAATACCCATAGCAGGTATCGATCCGCATTTACGGTGAGTGCTCCAGGTCCGTTTCCATCCTCAGGAAAAAGATGATCCTGAATTTGGCGAACTACTAGAAATTGATTTTCCGATAGCGGAGATGTCTTTCCTAACTTAATGGTCTCATTTTCCACCTCACCACAAGAATTTAAAAACGGAATTTGCACTGCAGCACCAGCCATTAGCATAGACCGTATGAAAGTTTTTCTCGAAAGCTCCCAGTTTTGATCTTCTAATAACTCTAATTCTTCGTGATGAGATGCACTCTTACTCATGAGGTAAAATTAAAAATATCTGCATAAAAAAAGCCGTTCATTGAACGGCTCTTTATTCAGTCAATTTAATAACTTCTTAGTGTGCTGGCTCTTCAACTGGAGCTTCTTCAGCAGCAGGCTCCTCAACTGGAGCAACTTCTTCTACAGTAGTAGAATCAGCAGGCTCTCCAGCCTCGCACTTCTCTCCTCCTTCTTCACATTTGTGCTCTTCAGCATCACCGTGCTCACACTTCCCTTCTTCACATTTTCCTTCTTCACATTTGTGCCCCTCTTCAGATCCACCTTCAGTAGCTTCTGTAGTTTCAGCATCACCTTCAGCTTTTTCTCCACCACAGCTGTTCAAAGAAACAGTAGTAGCTACAGCTAACATAAGCATAACGCTTACTTTCTTTAGATTCAATTTCATGTCTTGTTTTTTTGGTTAAAAGTTGGGCGAAAATAAGTTTTTATTTGAAAAATGAAAAATTGCCTTCAAATTCAACCTACCAAAACACTAATATCCACTTCCAGATTCTGATATAATTTCGATTGGATGCCAGGTGGTTTTTATTTCCTGACAAGCCATAATCAAACTTAGAGACTCAGGTTGTTCCTCTCCAGAATAAACAACAATTCTCTTAAGGTTTTCCACCGCCCCTATTTGTAGGCTTTTAATTTCCTCATCGTTATCTCCACAATAAACTACTCCATTAATATCCAAATGAGATGCGAAATGTTGCAACAACTCAGCTCGGTTACCGGTTAAAACATTCACTACTCCACCCGGAACATCAGAAGTTGCCAGTACTTCCGAAAAAGTAATAGAGCTCAACGGCAGACCTTCAGAAGCCAAAACAACACAAGTATTTCCTCCTGCTATAATTGGTGCAATGTGTGTTACTAACCCAATTAAAGAGCTATTTTCTGGAGCAAGAATCCCAACAACGCCCATTGGCTCCGGGACTGAAAAATTAAAATGACTACTTGCTACAGGGTTCACTGTACTTTCTACCTGAGTGTATTTATCACACCAACCCGCATAATAGATTAACCTATCTACCGCACTGTTCACTTCTTTCTCTGCCTGTGCCTTTTTACTTCCCTGAAACATCAACTCCTCTACAAACTGAGACCTTCTGCCTTCCAGCATTTCAGCTATCCGGTATAATATCTGGCTTCTGTTGTATCCACTTCTGGCAGCCCAACTTTTTTGAGCAGATCTGGCTGCCACCACAGCATTCCTTAAATCTTTACGGGAGGACAAGCAAATATTACCCAACGACTTTCCATTAGCTTCCGGCGAATAATACCTACCTGACTCTGTTCTTGGAAACTTTCCTCCGATATATAATTTATACGTTTTCAAAACTTCAATTCTAGACATCCTACCTGGATTTAATGTTTAAATATGGTGCAAGTCCGTGTACTCCACCTTCTCTACCATGTCCACTTTCTTTATATCCTCCAAATGGGGATGTTGGATCAAATTTATTATAGGTATTAGCCCAAACCACCCCCGCATTTAACTGGGATGTAAGGTTAAATGCCTTCGACCCTTTGTCAGTCCAAACACCTGCTGATAATCCATAAGGGGTATTATTCGCTTTGGCAATTACTTCATCCACCGTTCTAAAGGTTTGAATTGCCAATACCGGCCCAAATATTTCCTCTTGTGAGATTCGATTGGATTGCGCTACATTAGTAAACAGGGTTGGTTTACACCAAAATCCTTTTTTAGGCAATTTACACTCAGGCTGATAAATCTCTGCTCCCTCTTTTTTTCCTATCTTAATGTAGTCAGTAATGGTTTTTAACTGTTCTTTAGAGTTAATGGCTCCTATATCGGTATTCTTATCCAATGGATCACCTACAATTAGAGACTGCATTCTATCCTTTAGCTTTCGCATTACCACTTCGTAAACGGATTCCTGAATAAATAGCCTGGAACCTGCGCAACAAACATGACCCTGATTAAAATAAATTCCATTGATCACTCCTTCAACAGCCTGATCTAACGGAGCATCTTCAAAAATGATATTAGCTGCTTTACCTCCAAGTTCCATAGTGGATTTTTTATCCGTTCCCGCTATGGCTTTCATGATCAATTTACCTACTGCGGTAGACCCTGTAAAGGCAATCTTATTAACGTCTTTGTGGTTTACAAGCATTTCACCTGTTTTCCCAAATCCTGTTACGATGTTAACTACTCCTTCCGGAAGCCCAGCATCTCGTATTAACTCTGCCAATTTTAAAGCTGTAAGAGGAGTTGTTTCTGCTGGTTTCAGTACTACCGTATTTCCCGCTGCCAAAGCAGGAGCAATTTTCCAGGCCACCATTAGAAGTGGAAAGTTCCACGGTGTAATTTGAGCAGCAACTCCTATGGACTCTACTTTACTATTGGGAAAAGCATATTCCAGCTTATCTGCCCAACCTGCATAGTAGAAAAAATGCGCTGCTGCTAACGGCACATCAACATCTCTGGACTCGCGAATTGGTTTCCCTCCATCCAGCGACTCTATTACAGCAAATTCTTTTGCTCTTTCCTGAATTAACCTGGCAATTCTATATAAGTACTTTCCTCTTTCTTTTCCAGACAACTTTGACCAAACAGTATCATACGCTTTTCTAGCAGACTTCACTGCGGCATCCACATCTTTTTGTCCGGCTTCCGCCACCTCTGTTAATACTTCTTCCGTAGCTGGATTAATGGTTGGAAAATATACCCCGGATTTAGGTTTAACAAATTTACCATTGATGAACAGATCATACTTTTTATCTATCCTTATATGATCTGTACTCTCTGGAGCAGGATCCAATCCCCAATCTGAACTGTAATCTATATTCTGCATCTTCTTTTTAATCTTTTGAAAAATATTCTTTGGCCTGATATCTACCCGACCTTTGTTTAGCAATTTGCATCAAAACATCATTAGCCAAACTGCTGGCACCAAATCTAAACCAGTGCTTATCCAACCACTTTCCACCTAGTGTTTCTTTAACCAACATTAGGTACTGTAATGCCAATTTTGAATTAGAAATTCCTCCTGCTGGTTTCATTCCCACCATTTCTCCAGTCGCATAAAAATGATCCTTTATGGCCTCCAACATGACCAAAGTTACTGGTAAAGTTGCAGCAGGCTTTATCTTACCAGTGGAGGTTTTTATGAAATCGGCTCCTGCATCAATTGCAATATCGCTTGCTCTTCTTACTTTATCCAGCGTTCCTAATTCACCTGTTTCTAATATCACTTTTAATCTGGCACTTCCACAAGCTTCTTTAATTGCGGCAATTTCATCAAAAACGTAATTGTAATCACCTGAGTGAAATCGTCCTCTTGAAATGACCATATCTACTTCATCAGCGCCATTTTCAACAGCAATTTTTGTATCCATTAACTTTATCTCCAGGCTGCTTTGACCGGAAGGGAAGGCTGTTGCAACAGAAGCCACCTTAACATCCGAGTTTTTTAATTCGTCTACAGCTGTTTTCACGAAATTTGGATATACGCAAACAGCAGCTGTATTGGGAAGATTTTCAAGAGAATCATCCAAATGTCTTGCTTTATAGCACATTTGTTTGACCTTATTCACAGTATCTGCTCCTTCCAAAGTGGTTAAATCGATCATGCTCAACGTCATAAGAAGCCCATGCATCTTGGCTTCTTTCTTCACACTTCTTTTTGTTATTCGGTTTACCCGATCCAAAATACCAACCTGATCTACGCAAGGAGAATTTAAATAGTTTTTAGAATTCATACTTTATTAATACCAAAAGTCAATTCAAATGTATGATAAAAAATACTTTTCGATGACTCCGATGACATTAAGTTAAGTAAACACCCTTCGAAACCCCTCATCAATAGGGCAATTTTAGGATTCCAATATTCATGCTTTAAAATATTTTTTGAAATAATTTTGTTTTTGTAATGAACTATTAACTAGCTTTGCCCCCGATTATTTCTGGGAACAGAATTGATCATTTATAAAGAAGAGGTAAGAGAATAGGCTCAGTGATCCTCTGGCAACCTCCACTCCTCGTGAGAACGGTGCCAATTCCTATCCTGATTAAACAGGAAAATATAAATGAATGAGATGAAAAAGAATCGACAAATCACATCACTACAGATATTTCAACTTAAACAGAGTTGGATGGTTAAAGGCATTATTACTTCAACATTTCATTGTTGTTGCTAGTATCTGCACTCATTATTTATCAATCATTTAAACAGATTGAGTTAGGATTTGAAAGTGAATAGCACTTTCATTACTAAAATCCAGTATTTTCATATCGATTTTCACATATTTGTAGATTAATGCAACAAAACAACATACATAGCACATTTGACCAACTTCTTAACCGAAGTGACAAAGAGGGGTTGCTCAGGCAAAATAGCAAGGTTATTTGGTTAACAGGGTTGTCCGGTTCCGGAAAAACAACCATTGCTAGTTGGCTGGAAAAAAAGCTACATTCGGAAGGCTTTCTAGTTCAGGTATTGGATGGAGACAACATTAGAACTGGGATAAACAACAATCTTGGGTTTAGTGCAGAAGATCGTTCGGAAAATATTAGAAGGATCGCTGAGGTCTCAAAATTATTTTTGAACTGCGGCATCATTACCATCAACAGTTTTGTTAGCCCTACCATTGCCATTCGAGAGAAAGCAAAAAACATTATTGGAAGTGACGATTTCATAGAAGTTTTCATTAATACTCCGCTGGAAGTTTGCGAACAAAGAGACGTAAAAGGTCTTTACGCAAAAGCCAGAAAAGGAGAAATTAAAAATTTCACTGGTATCGACGCTCCATTTGAAGCCCCTAATAAGGCTGATCTAGAAATTAAAACAGAGAATAAACCAATTGAAGTTAGTGGTCAGGAGTTATATGACTACGTGATCAAAAAAATAAAACAATAAATGGATTCATACAATTTAACACATCTTAGAGAGCTTGAAGCAGAAGCAATTTTTGTATTGAGGGAGGTTGCTGCTCAATTTGAAAATCCGGTGTTACTGTTTTCCGGAGGTAAGGATTCTATCGTTTGCTACCATTTGGCGAGAAAAGCCTTTTATCCAGCAAGCGTGCCTTTCCCATTAATGCACATTGATACCGGACACAATTTCCCGGAAACCATAGAATTTAGAGATCGACTAATAAAAGAAACTGGGGCACGATTAATTGTTGGATCAGTTCAGAAATCGATTGATGATGGAAAGGTTGTTGAAGAAAAAGGAATTAACGCCAGTAGAAATAAACTACAAACTGTTACACTGTTAGACTCTATCGAAGAGCACAAGTTTGATTGTGCTATGGGAGGAGCCAGAAGAGATGAAGAAAAAGCACGTGCAAAAGAAAGATTCTTCTCGCACAGAGATGACTTCGGTCAATGGGATCCTAAAAACCAGAGACCTGAGCTATGGAACATCTTTAATGGTAAAAAGCATATGGGAGAACACTTTAGAGTATTCCCAATTAGTAACTGGACAGAAATGGATATATGGCAATATATTCTACATGAAAAAATTGATATCCCTTCTATTTACTTTTCGCACGAAAGAGATTGCTTTATCCGTGATGGAGTAGTAATGGGTAAAACTGATTTTGTACAGACTAAGGACAGTGAAGAGGTTAAACCGATGATTGTTCGATTTAGAACAATTGGAGATGCTACCTGTACAGGAGCTGTTGAATCAACAGCATCTACACTTGAAGAGATTATTGAAGAAGTTGCTTCTACCAGAGTTACGGAAAGAGGTGGACGATCTGATGATAAAAGATCGGAAGCTGCAATGGAAGACAGAAAAAAAGAAGGATACTTCTAAACCCAACTATATTATTTAGACGAAATGGAAAAATCATATTTAGATATGGACCTGCTCAGGTTCACTACTGCAGGAAGCGTTGATGATGGAAAAAGTACTTTGATCGGAAGATTACTTTACGATAGTAAATCAATTTTTGAAGATCAAATGGAAGCCATTGAAAAGGCTAGTGAGAAAAAGGGTGAGGAACATGTAAACTTAGCGTTACTTACAGATGGTTTAAGATCTGAAAGAGAACAAGGAATTACAATTGATGTGGCTTACAGATACTTTGCTACACCAAAAAGGAAGTTTATTATTGCCGACACTCCAGGCCACATTCAATACACCAGAAACATGGTAACAGGGGCTTCTACTGCCAACCTTGCTATTATATTGGTGGATGCCAGACACGGGATTGTTGAACAAACAAGAAGACACTCGTTTATCGCTTCACTCTTAGGAATACCTCACATTGTTTATTGTATTAACAAAATGGACCTTGTGGACTACGACAAAGAGGTATTCGAGAAGCTTACTGATGATTTGGAAGCTTTTAGTGCCAAACTAGAAACTAAGGATATTCGTTTCATTCCAATTAGCGCATTATATGGTGACAACGTAGTTCACCGTTCTGAGAAAATGCCATGGTTTGAAGGGAGCACATTAATGCACTCCTTAGAGACTGTGCATATTGCATCGGATCACAACCATATCGACTGCAGATTCCCGGTACAATACGTAATTCGTCCTCAATCTTCAGAATTCCCTGATTACAGAGGATATGCTGGTCGTATTGCAGGTGGAGTATTCAAGAAAGGAGATAAAGTAATGGTTCTTCCATCAGGATTTACTTCCGCAATAAAATCTATTGACACTTTTAATGGAGAAATTGAACAGGCATTTGCGCCTATGTCGGTTACGATTAGATTAGAAGATGACATCGATATTAGCAGAGGTGACATGATTGTTAGAGAAAATAACTCTCCCGAACCCAAGCAAGATATTGACATGATGGTATGTTGGTTAGGTGATCAGCCGCTTAACCCAAGAGGTAAATATGCTATAAAGCACACCTCTAAGGATGTAAGATGTCTGGTTAAAGATATTCGATATAAAGTCGACATAAACACCTTACATCGATCTGAAGATGACAAGGAAATCAAAATGAATGATATTGCCAGAATATCAGTTAGGACTACCTCTCCGTTATTTACGGATAAGTACTTAAGAAACCGAAACACCGGTAGTGTTATACTAATCGATGAAGCAACTAACAATACTGTTGGTGCTGGAATGATTATTTAATTATTACTATTTACTTATAGAAAAGGCTCAGAGATAATCTGAGCCTTTTTTATTGCTTAACAATAAGCAAACAAAAAAGCCCTGACGAAATCGTCAGGGCTTTTTAATTTATATCGATAAAATTATCCGATCTTAAATTTAATAGGAAGTGTAAACCATACGTTTACTTTCTTACCTCTCTGCTCTCCTGGCGTCCATCTAGGCATAGACTTTACAGCTCTAACCGCTTCTTTATCCAGTAATTTATTTACCTTCCTTAAAACGATTACATCTCCAATGGATCCATCCTTCTTAACAACAAACTTCACATAAACGGTTCCTTGTACTCCAGCATCTTTTGCCATTTCTGGGTATTTTACCTCTGTACTTAAGAACTCATAAAGTTTCTCTTCCCCTCCAGGAAACTCAGGATTCTGCTCAACAAATTCGAATGTTTCTTCGATTTCTGGCTCTTCTTCCTCTTCTACTTCCTCAATTGGATCTGGAATCTCATCGTTTTCGTCATCTTGAACCTGGAAATCAGTTTCCTCTACGTCGTCCTCATCCTTCGCAATATCCACTTCTTCTGGTGGAGCTGGCGGTGGTGGTGGTGGCGGTGGAGGTGGCGGAGGTGGCGGAGCATTGTCCGGCAAATCCAGAATTTCTTCATCTTCCAGTTCTTCCAACCCTGCTTGCAAGTCGCTGGAAGGTGGTATAATGTTGGTGTACTCCATCATCGACAGAGTCATACCCATCACTATAACTCCTCCCATAACAATGTACCCAATTCGGGTAAATACATTGTCTATGTCAGCAGCTTTTGATTTTTTCGCTTTCATGGCAATTGGTTTTTTGCTAAATTAATAAGAATTTTTCGATCTATAAACTTAATTACACGCCATTCCCTAAATGGTTCATGCCGTTCTATCATTTATTATTGATTTAACACAAAAATCGTACCTGTTTTAAGCTTTACTTAGCCCAGGGAAGATTTTCTTAAATAACAGGAGTGCAACCAGAGCACCAATCAGATTGGCCAACATGTCGCCCCAATCTCCCTGACGGGATTCTACTAAGGACAACTGCACCAATTCTACAATGGCACCTAACACCAAACAATAAATGAAAACAATGGCTGTGGAGTTCTTTTTAAGCATACCAAAACTCGACTGCCTCATTAAATCTCTTTTAAGTAATAAATAAAGAATAAAATAAAGCACAAAGTGAACCAGCTTATCCAGACCAACAATATTTAAATTCTTACTGGGCAAGCGGTGTCCTGGCAAAAAACACAAAACAACAATTATTGCGGTCCATATTAGGCCGCTAAAATTGTATTTCTTCCACATTAAGGTGATAGATTCTTATCCAATCAATGCAGCGTATGCATCAGCATCCAACAACTCTTCCAATTCTGAGCTATCAGACATTTTGACTTTAATCATCCAACCGTTTCCGTAAGGATCTTTATTTACAGTTTCCGGATCCGCTTCAAGTTCCTCATTAAACTCAATAACCTCTCCAGAAACAGGCATAAACAAATCAGAAACTGTTTTCACTGCCTCAACAGAACCAAACACTTCTTCTTTATCTAATTCCTCACCTTCCGTTTCAACTTCAACGTATACTACATCACCTAGCTCTCCCTGAGCAAATTCGGTAATTCCAATGGTGGCAACATCTCCTTCAACCTTGATCCATTCGTGATCTTTGGTATACTTTAATTCAGCTGGAATATTCATTGTAATAGCTTTGATTTAATATGAATTACGAAGCTAGTAATTTGTTTCTTAATTCCTACACATACAGGAAACGTTTTTCCTGAGATTAAACAGGATTAGAATAAAATGTTGAGGAATAACTATTGTAACATGAATCGAATAGCAAAACCAGCATTGGTATTAGCCGTAGGGAAAGATGTCGAGATAAACGGCTTATTAACGATTCTGTCGAAGTAAGCTCTTACTGAAAGTCCTTTACCTAATGAATAGCTTCCACTAAAGTTAATAGAGATCATTTTTTGCCCGGCAGTAGCCTGGTTTTGATTCTCCACAATCTTTCTGGTAATGGTTTTATTATCTCTAATCGATACATCGCACTTCAAAATAAGGTCGCTTGGCTCAATTTGCTTATCGTTAAACTTAATTGGCAACTCTAACTTCTTAAAAGTATACCCTGTACCAATTACCAACTCAGAACCTTTAATTTCTGTAATTTGATTATTAGACAAACTTAAGGCAATGTTTCTGTCCTTTTTAATCTCTACGGTAGCCATTAAGTTGTTCTCTAACGTTAAATCCACTCCCAATAAAGGTGCAAACTGTTCCATGATAGACATGGTTAAGATTTGTCTTGGACTAATCAGGTTACCAGCCAAATCAACCGACACCGGAAGATTTGTTTGATTATCCACATCTGCATTCAGGTTAGTGGTATAGTTAGCAATATTCAGATTAGAACGGTAAGCATGCTTAAAGGACAATACTTTAATTTTAAGTACTTCTCTTACAAACTTCACCTTACTTAATCCATCATAGTTAATTCTCCAGTTTGGAAGCGGCATTTTGCTAAATGGATTAACATTTTTCTCGTTAACCGGATTACCCATATACGTCGTTAAGAATGCTCCAATAATTACATCCTGTTGTGTCATTCCATAACCAGGAGAATAATTATTTGTATCATTCTCTAACGTAGCTGTAATTGGGTTCAACTGCCCGAACAGGTTCGAAACCTCTTCGGTACTATTCCTCATATCATCAAAAGTCTTATTAAATAACGCTTCGGTGTCTACTTGCTCTCTTACAAAAGCAGTTCTCCAGGTAATGATGGATCTACTTTGCATCCCGGTAAATTGAGAAGCTAATAAATCTACACTATTTAATGAATCTACCCACCCCAATGTTGAGTTAGTATTCTGAGTAATATTAAAGTCTGCGTTAAGGTCAATTTTAAGCCCAGTAATTGGCTTAAGAGTAGCTTTTAAGTTCAACTTCTCCATGTGGCTAACAGCATACTGACTGGTAATGATGTTTAACCCATTGGTATCTACCAGCCAATCTTGTTGAGCAGCATATCGTGCAAAATTCAAATTAGTTGGCCTACCGAATATATCTGTTTCCTGGAACCCTCCTGCTACAAATTGCCACGAAGGACTATTGAACCCAGCACTCATTCCCAACATTTCAGTAGTGTTTTGGAATCCTGGCAATAAGATACCGTCGTTAGTATTGTAGGTACCACTTACATTTTTAAGTGACATTACTAACCTAGAAGCCTGCTCTAAGATATTGAACCTTTCAGACTCCGGTTTTTTCTTTTTACCATTTTTGGTGGTATCCCCCTCTGCTTCTTTATTATCAGCTCCTTTTCCTTTACCCTTTCCTTTATTTCCACCTACACTTGCACCAAAATTCTTCCTACCTCTTCCTCTACCGCTATACTTTTTGTTTACCTTCTTAAAGTAAGGCACTTTGTTATATAGGGTAGTCATGTTTAACTTACCGTTCCAGGAAACTACTCTGGAGTTTTGAATAACATTACCTACAGTTGTAGAAGTAATGGAATCTCCATTGTTATCGTATACCGTTACCTGATCCAAAGCTAATGGAGCCCTGGTCCAATCGTAGTTAGCATTATACCTGGTGGTTAAAGAAATCCAATCGGTTAACGGGAACTTGCTAAATGGCCATTTGTAGGTAATGTTGAAACTATGGTTGTAGTTCATATTTTCCCCCATGCTAGCGATACTCTGATTAATGGAATCTCTAGCAGTTTGTGCTTCATACCCAAATGCTCCGTAATCAACCTTCCCAAATGGTTCGTTTACAAATGCTCTGTTCAAGGCTGTAAAATCAAACTTAAGGCTCTTGCTTAGATCATACTTTAAATTATAATCTCTATCCCAGTTAAAGTTCTTGTTGTACTGCGTAATTGGATCTGGCCCGTTTTCGAAGTTATACCTTACACGATACTCATTGTAACTACGTAACATGGTTGATCTAAACCCTAATTGTTTTGGAGCCAAATACAAATTAAAATCTCTGATTGGACGTAGCCATTTCGACTTACGCATAAATTTCACCTTCTTGAAAGGTTCCCATGGCCTTGGATTATTATTAAATCCATAATTAATCGCGGCCATGTGGTTCGCAGTACTGTCTTTTTCTATGTTGATATCCCTGTGGAATATTTCATTATAAGAATAGGTTAACGAGAAGTTAGATATATCCCAGAAATGTGCTTTTTTAGACTTCCCATCTTTCCCCATTCCTTTTTCAATTCGAACATTGGTAAAGTTAATGGCTCTACGCTGGGTCAAGTCTCTACCTGCATCCAAACGCTCTCTAAATTCTTCCACCGTTTCTCCTGGATTTTGGGTTAAATCTAAATCTCCCGACAATGGATCAAATAGAGGTTTAATTACGTTCTTGGAGTACCCTAAATACATTGGAATTCTAACTCCAGACTGATCTCCAAAAAACTTCCCTAACTGAACAGTCGTAGAAGCATCCACTCCAGACACCCACTCCTGAGACCTTTCCGATACACTTTGCTCAATGCTTCCATAGTACGGTGTGGAATAATTACCTGACACAGAGAAATCAAAGAAATCTGCTCCATTACCACTCAATCGACCAACTGATGCCCATCCACCAGACTCATTAAAGTCTGACAACCTCAACTCATTTACCCAAACTTCAACACATTTTTCCAATCCATCATCCGGCTTCCATTGATTACTAGGATCATCGTGCTTAGGATTTCTCACCCCAATCATAATGGTTTTTAAGTTTTGTAAATTTGGATTACCCAATACGGTAATCATTCGATCTGAATTTGGAGTACCATCATCTCTAGTGGTTGGATCTGGCACTGAGTACCTTTCTAAAGTAGACGCCTCATTATCCCCGTTTCGATCAATCTTAACCTGCTTCAGTGCATTCAAATCAATCACCAGATTATTGTCAACCGGCCACACATCATCGGGGCTATGGTTGTACCAGTCACTTATCTTAACCGGCATCTCGTATTCGTAATAGTTACTAATGAAATCGGAACCAAGCCGGACAAAAACAGTTACTTCATCATCTCCCACAGGGTACACCTCATCATTAGACTCCCCGTGCACATACATTTCAATTTTATTGTAGTTTAATACATCAAAATTGACATTCCTATATGCTGCTCGGGCATCTCCATCTTGCAACCCACAAACATCCAACACTAACGACTGCTCATTTTGCTGTGCAAGGTTGGCAGTTTGATAGTTAATCTCACGCTGAATACCATTTGGAAGAACATAGTTAATTGGCTCACGGTTTCCGTTTTGCTCAATATTTACCGCACTAATGTTAAATGTAGTACTAGATTCTTCCGGTTGTAAATATTCTCCGTCCGTTAACAACGACCCCAGGTAAGATCTCCATTCACCTCTAATTAATTCTAATCTGGCAAAACGAAGAACAACTGGCTCAGCCCATCCCTTCATACACATTCTGATGAATCGGATCGATCTGAAATCCTGAATTCCATTTACCTTGCTGGTAAACTCTCTTACCGGAATTCTAAACTGGTACCAATATACCTGCTTTCCACTCTTGTTATCAGTTCCTAAAACACGATCGGTAATGTAGTTAGACCCCACATTCATGTTTTGTGGTTTCATGTTTACCTGATATTGGAAATAACTTTCTGTCTCGTTCAGGTTATTATCCTGGTTAATATCCTCCACGTTTGGAAGTGTCGATGCTGAAGTTGGATAACCATCATTATTCAGCGCAGCCGACATCTCAGATGTTGGAGAGTTACCGTGAGGGTTGTTATAGTCTTTATAACGCTCCAAAATAGTAGCTTCCGCTGCATCATAATCATCACCTCTAAAATAGTGGTAGTTATCAGAAGATGGATCTTCTGTAAGTCTATTTATTCCGTGAGAACCAGCCGCCAAAACTCCAGCAGCAGTAGTTAAAAAAGAATCGAAATAAGTTCCCTCTTCATCATCTCCTAACCCATCAAAACCTACATCCTGAAACTCTCTTGTAGTAATATCATTATCAAAAGCATTTACAATTACCTGAGAGGTTGGAACCCACCCCCACTCGGTAGTTTCCATATTGTCAGGATCGAACTGTCCATCTACCGGCAATCCATTTTCAAATGCTTTACGTCCATCTCTTAAAATATCCTCAGATACATTTCCTAAATGGAAGTATAATTCACCCCCAGTTGTATTATACGAATCTTCGTTAGAGGCAGGTTCTCCCATACTGTTAGAGGTAGTATTATGGAAAGGATCCATAACCCAGAACTGAATAAACTCAATGTTGGCTGCTTCAAAATCATTTGTAGTAAGCGGACGCATAATCCCGGCCCAGTTTTCTTCCGGATTACTGAAATAACCACTATCTGGTGTAAGATTATCTGTTTGGTAATTGTACGGTCCTCTTTCTCTTGGATAATAAGCTAAGTCCAATACCGGTATATTGGTTAACTGACCAGTTGACAACTGTTGATTAGGGAACACCTCATTTACCAATACTTGTCTCATCATGTGATTCTCCTGCATTGGATGTCCCTTAATGTGATCTGGTGTAAGGTTATTGTCATTATGGAACAATGGATCAATTACATACCAGGCCATTTTTGCTCTGTTATGTCCATATTCCAAATCATTATACAGTGCTCCCTGTGGGAATAAAGCTGGTTGTCCTTGTGGAACAGAAGCCAATACCCAGGAGTTAAATGTTCTAATATCAATGGCTGACTGGCTACCCTCAAAATCATCGATGTAAGACAATCCATTTACGGCTCTATTGGTTCCGGGTATAATGGTCGCAACTTCTCCATTGAAGTTTAACATGGATTTTTCCTTGGTATTGATAAACGGGATTTTATCTACTAATTTGGTTAAGAAAGGAACCTCTCTTCTAAAACTTCCATCTAAACCTAAAACGGTATTTGCAATTGGCTCATCTCCCATATTTACCTTTTGGGTAAGAGGTTTTTCTGTTAACCTCATCATGGTAGCTCCAATGTTGGCGTTTTTACTAATGCGATAATCTAAATGCGTCCCTAATAAGGACTTTGTTTGAATACTAAACAAAGAGTTACTCTCCAATGAGATTTTAATTGGTGTTCCTGAGGTAAGAATTCCTTCGTTCAATATTCTTACTCTTCCCAGGTTATAATCAACCGTATAATCCGTTCCTTCCTGTAATGGTGCACCTCCAGCGGTTACAACTACAGATCCCTGTGGGATATTTAGTGCGCTTAAGGAGATTTCTGAACTTACTGAAGATTGATAGGTTCCTTTAATTCGGAATCGATTCAACTCTGGAATTTGTTGAGCAGCTGTTTTCGTACTATCGTACAACTGTTGGAACACAACAGTATTTCTAACAGCCTGAGAAATTCCTTTGGCCTCCATTTCCTCATCGATAGTAGTACCAAATGGTTCAACGGTGGTAAAATATAGCCTACCATTTCTTGGGTTAATAGTCCCTCCATTTACAATTCTACCGTTTGATTCTGAAATTGGAATAAAATCAAATACTCCATCAGGATAATTAGCCTGTTGCTGATTCAATCGATCCAAGCCAACTACCTGAGTCAATAGCTTATTGTCAATTCCTGTTTTCGGAATGTAGTTAATATCAATACTCGTACTCGGGTTGTTGTACCAAATATCCAAACGGAAATTCTGAGGGTCAATTTGATAGGCTCCTAATGAATAAACGTTTTTCATCATCAGGTCCCAAAGCTTCTTCTTCGGATTACGAACTGTCGCTTTCAATAGCTTTACATACAAAGCTTCTTGCCCAGCAATACCATCTGTAGAGAACTCCCCTACCTGATAGGTCTCACCCTGATAAGTATACTGATAAGCAACCGCAAGTACCTCATCATTGTTTAAGGACTGGTTTAACGAAACGAAACCTAAGATGGAGTTATAACTATATTCGTTGGAATTTAGCAACCTTGCATTTTCCAGTTTTTCGTACTCCACACTTTGCACCATTCCGTATGTACCCGTAAGTACGTTAGAAGCATTTACATAATTTCTTACACTCGAATTATTCTGAACCGAGCCATATAAACTATTGTGATTATTATCCGGTAAATTGGACCCAGTAACTGTAATTCCTGCACCTTCTAAATTGGCTGCATCTTCCTCTCCCAAATCTGTAAATCCGATAATGTTACGTGTATCCTCATAATCGTTGGTACGGTTGGTTACCCACACTTCCATTCTCTGGATTTGAATCCCGGAAGTTACCTGAGGCAAAGTACTCATAGCCTGATCGTAGTGCTCACGGAAATAATAATTCAGGAAGAAGTGACGATTTTCTTCGTAGTTATCAGCAAATATTTCAAAATCATTTACCTGAGCTCCACCAGCAACTTCAATTTCCTTTTTCTGACCTCTTTGCTGAGACAATACAGAAGTTACAGTAAGTCTACCAAACCTTAGTTCAGACTTGATTCCAAACAAACTTTGACTTCCAGAAATCAAGGTACTGTTAAGTGGCATACTTACATTACCAGCTTCAAGTTTTTGAATAATATCATCTTCCTCTCCCGCATAATTCAGTTTCAACTCATTTTCGAAATCGAATGTCGCTTCGGTATTGTAATTGAATCCAATTTTCATCAAATCCCCAATCTTACCTGTTAGGTTCATTTGAATTTTCTGATCAAAATCGAATGTGGTAATTCTTCTTTGTTTTTCTGGAAGAACCGGATTATCTGTTCTGGAAATATTAACTCCAAACTTTAGCTCGGCAGATCCTTGTGGTCTAATTTCCACCAGGTCACTTCCAAAAATTCCACCTTTCCTACTTCCTCCAAACTGAAGTCCCGGTGAATCCTCTCCTTTATTTCTATTAACAGAAACTTGCTCATCCACTCGATCATTCCAATACTGTTGCATGGACTGCTCATTCATGTATTGAAGGTACTCCTCCAAGGTCATTGAACTTGGGCTTCTATAGTTTAGAGAATCACCTAGAGTGGAAGAAAATATATAAGTCCCCGTGAGAGGGTCGTATTCGGTAGAGTGATTAATGTTTAACGGATCCTCAAAATCGATGATACCTCCACCTGTAGAAGTAGGATCATAGGTATCAGACAACGGGTAGATCAGATTGGTTTCCGGAGAATCCAATGCTGCTACATACTCCTTTAGTGGATTAAAGGCATGCGCGTTACCTACAGCAAAAAATACTGTCAGAACGGTAGTAGCGATAAGGTATTTCAGCGTCTGTTTTGGGTTCAAGGTGCTCAAAAATTGTTGCGAATCTACAAACTCTTTAGCGTAATTTTAATTAATTCTTCAACAGAAACATCCGAACCTGCTTTAGCTATGGTCTTGTCTATCACAACTTCGGCTTTTTTCTTGTCGATTCCTAATACAATCAATGCAGATAACGCTTCATTTCTGATTGTATTGTTCATCACCCCTGAAATTTCCATAGAATGACCAGTTTTATCGATCTTATCTTTCAAATCTACGATGATTCTTAAGGCTGATTTAGCTCCAATTCCCTTTACTTTCTTCAACAAGTTTACATCTTCAGAAAGTATGGCATTAGCTACCTCTCCTGCATTTAGGGATGAAAGAATCATCCTTGCTGTACTAGGCCCAACACCCGACACACTGATTAGGTGTCGATATATTTCTCTCTCCTCTTTGGTTGCGAAACCATAAAGAGTATGAGCATCTTCTCTAATGGATAAATGAGTAAAAAGCTTTACTCTACCTTTTTCAGGTAATTCGGAGTAGGTGGATAATGAGATATGCAAAAAATATCCTACTCCATTTACATCAATAACTGCATAGGCTGGATTTTTTTCATCCAGAATCCCATCAATATATGTTATCATAAACCTTTCTTATTTTCTAGTCTGAACATCTACCACCGCTATGGTAACCATGTTCAATATTTCTCTTACCGACGATCCGATTTGCAGTACGTGAACCGGTTTTTTCATCCCTAAGAGAATTGGTCCAATAGCTTCTGCTTCACTCATTTGCTGAACAAGTTTGTAGGCTATATTTCCGGCGGACAAGTTAGGAAAAATTAATGTATTAGTTTTCTTATTTGCTAATTCTGAGAAACTAAAGAAATCACTCATCAACTCTTTGTCCAATGCAAAGTTGGCTTGTACTTCTCCATCCACCACCAAATTAGGATGTTCGTTGTGTAAGATTTTAACCGCTTCTCTCATTTTGATTGCGTCTTCCCCTTCCGTAGACCCAAAGTTGGAATAACTTAGCATGGCAATTCTTGGCTGAACTCTAAATCTTCTTACAATTTTAGCTACCAGAAGAGTTATATCCGCTAATTCCTCTGCCGTCGGGTTCATATTAACAGTAGTATCAGCAAAGAAGAAAGGACCTTCTTTGGTGATCAAAATATACATTCCTGCTATTTTGTTCACTCCTTCATCAATTCCGATTACCTGAAGTGCAGGCCTAATTGTATCGCGGTAATTCCGGGTTAACCCGGAAATCATGGCATCTGCCTCTCCCATCTCAACCATGGCAGCACCAAAGTAGTTTCTTTCGCGCATTGCCTTTCTACACTCATACAGGGTTAAACCACGTCTTTTTCTTTTCTCAAACAAGATATCCGCATAAGCTTCTCTACGCTCTTTTTCCTCATCTTCTCTTGGATCGATTATCTGGCAATCGCTAAACTCCAACCCATATTCTTCGATCATTGCTTCGATTCTCTTCTTTTTACCAAGTAAAATAGGAAAAGCAATTCCCTCGTCGCAAGCAATTTGAGCGGCTTTCAATATTTTATAGTGATCTGCTTCGGCAAATACCACACGCTTAGGGTTTCTCTTAGCTTTCTCTGTAATATTCTTGATGAGCTTATTGTCTAACCCTAACCTTTTCATCAATTCTAACTCATAAGCTTCCCAATCCTCTATTGGTTCTTGAGCTACGCCTGATTCCATTGCAGCTTTGGCAACTGCAGGAGCTACCCAATAGATTAGTCTTGGGTCAAGCGGTTTTGGTATAATCTGTTCTCTACCAAAAGACATATTTCTCTCATCGTACGCCTCATTCACTTCTTCCGGGATAGGTTCTTTGGCTAACTTGGCAATGGCTTTTACAGCTGCCAATTTCATCTCCTCATTAATACTTGTGGCTCTTACATCAAGAGCTCCTCTAAATATAAAAGGGAACCCCAACACGTTATTCACCTGATTTGGATTATCTGAACGTCCAGTGGCCATGATAATGTCCTCTCTAACACTCATTGCGTCATTGTAAGAAATCTCAGGCTCCGGATTCGCCAAAGCAAATACAATTGGGTTCACTGCCATTGATTCAACCATCTCTTTTGACACAATATTCCCTTTGGACAATCCCACAAAGACATCTGCCCCTTCCATTGCTTCTTCCAGAGTAGCATATTTTGACTTTACTGCAAATTGCTGTTTCTGGTCGTCCAAATTATCTCTATCTGTTGTAATTGGGCCTTTGGAATCAAACATCAAAATATTTTCCTTTTTCAAACCAAGAGACACATATAATTTAGCACAAGATATGGCTGCCGCTCCAGCACCATTGATCACCATCCTAACCTTTTCGATCTTTTTATCGGCAATCTCCAAAGCATTTAGCAAAGCTGCGGCAGAAATTATAGCAGTTCCATGCTGATCATCGTGCATTACCGGAATATTTAGCTCCTCTTTAAGTCTTCTTTCTATTTCAAAAGCTTCCGGCGCCTTAATATCTTCCAGATTTACCCCTCCAAAAGTTGGCGATATAGCCTTAACCGTATTAACAAACTGATCCACATTGGATGCATCTACCTCAATATCAAACACATCAATATCTGCAAAGATTTTGAACAACAGTCCTTTCCCTTCCATTACCGGTTTAGAAGCTTCAGGGCCTATATTTCCAAGTCCTAAAACAGCTGTTCCGTTAGATATAACAGCTACCAAATTACCTTTGGCAGTATACTTATATACATCTTGCTTGTTTTCGCTTATTTCTATACATGGTTCCGCCACACCTGGAGAGTATGCCAACGACAAATCTCTCTGCGAACTATATGGTTTTGAGGGGACAACTTCAATCTTTCCTGACCTACCATTACTATGGTAATCCAACGCTTCTTTCTTCCTGATTTTCATGCCTAGCAGTTTTAGAACCGATAAAGGTAACAATATGTTCTTAAGTCCACCACTACCCCATATCAATTCCAAACATGTTACCCTTGTCTCGTTAATTTTTTTTAACTTTCGAGAACACTCGCAAATTGTCATGAAAAAACTTGTTGTATTTACCGGAGCTGGAATTAGCCAGGAAAGTGGCCTTAAAACTTTCAGAGATTCTGGTGGATTATGGGAAGAATATGACATTATGGAGGTGGCGACTCCCGAAGCCTGGGAGAAAAACCCCGGCCTGGTACTTGAGTTTTACAACAAGAGAAGAGAACAGGCACTTTCCGCTGAACCTAACTCTGCTCATTTTGAAATTGCACAATTGGAAAAACATTTTGACGTGCAAGTGATTACTCAAAACATTGATGATTTACATGAACGTGCCGGCTCCAAAAATGTGCTACACCTACACGGCGAGATAACCAAAGCCAGAAGTATTGGCACCAATACCGTTTACCATATTGGAGATCAACCCATCCAATTAAATGATCATTGTAAGGACGGGTTTCAACTTCGACCACACATTGTATGGTTTGGGGAAGAAGTACCAATGATGTTTGAGGCTCAACAAATTGCTTCTAAAGCTGATATCTTTATGGTGGTTGGAACTTCTTTAAATGTATACCCGGCAGCCGGATTGATACATTCGGCTCCTGATCATGCCACTAAATACATCGTAGATCCTTCTGATGATTTACATGTTAGAGACATTAAAAACCTAACACACATCAATAAAAAAGCCACTATTGGAGTACCAATAGCAGCTCAAAATTTGATTAAAGCGATGATTAATGCTTAATCACCAATTTCTTGGAAGAAATTAACTCTCCATTTCTCTTTAATAATAAGGTATAAACCCCTTCAGGTTGTGTACTTACATCTATACTTACTGCAAATGCATTTAATGTTCTAGGCTCGTATACAACTCTACCTAATTGATCCATTACCTCATAAGTAACATCTCTAAACTCTTCTAGATTATTTAATGTAAAATTAATCTGATTGGAAACCGGATTAGGAGCAATTTCAATGTTCACTCGATTAAAGTTTTCTCCAACACTTGCCGTACAAACACTATCCGGGGTATGTACAAATCTTACCCTAAGAGTACCTACAACACTACTGCTATTATTTACGTCTAGCCATTCGTATAAAAATTGTGAACAACAAACTTGCCCTTCCGGTTCATAATGAGCCGCAAAAGTGGTATCAAAAACACCTGGAGTAAGTGTTGACGCATAAGTACTAACAAAAACCGGGGTCACTCCTGCCTCCTTAAATGCCGGACACAACACCCAGCAAGTGGTGTTTTGAGTAGTTGAACAAACATCTTCCTCAGTCGCTCTTACCTTTAAGTCGATATCTGAAGAGCCCATGTTCTTTACTTTCATGTACTGAATCATTTCATCAGTTGTGTTACCATATACCGTAATTGTTTGCCCATTTTGATCTGTTAAGGTATCTGTTGCCGTTACGATGATAATCTGAGACATAGCCGACCAGGAGATAGTAAGCATTAATAAAGTGGTGAATAGTTTTTTCATAATAAGATTTAAGTTTTTGAGTTAAACTAGGATTCAAAGAGAAGTGTTGCTTAATACTTTCTCCTAATTCAGTTTAAATTGTAATCCTAAATTTTGCTATTAAATATGTACCACAAAAAAAGCACCGTTAAAACGGTGCTTTCTATATTAAATAAGTAAAGTACTTTATTAGTGCTTAACAACTAATTTAGAAGTTTTAACTACCTGACCATCTGCAATTACAGATACAAAGTAAACTCCATTATTATAATCAGCCGTGTTTAACATTTACCATGTTAGTAGTACTGTTAACTACTCTTCTTTCAATCTTTTTCCCAAGTAAATCGTGCATTTCAACCATTACCTGATTTGCAGATTCTAATCCGCTTAGTTGAATATTTACTTCTTCGTTAGCTGGGTTAGGCATCATTTTAATCTCTGCGCTCAACTCCATTTCTGCCACATCAACAGTACAGCTAGAAGCACTTGTGTGGTCGTATCTTACAATTACAGTAGCAACCACATTGTTGTTATCGTTTACATCTAACCATTCGTATTTAAACATTGAACAGCAATCAAGTCCCATTGGCTTGTAGTGAGCTGCAAATGAGAAGGCAGTATCACCAGCTGCAATCGTTTCGTT